>NZ_CP071690.1:0-4679997 GCF_017372215.1 Salmonella sp. SAL-020 | reverse complement strand
GGCGGACTCCACTCGAACAAAAGTCGATAAATGACAAAGGCTGATACATTAATGATTGTTGGCGCACGTCGATAAGACCCTGCATGAAGGGTGACGCACGAACCGCTGTCTGCGGTTTTCACGGATCTTTCAAACGATCGCGACTTCACGCAGTCTGAAAGATTTCGTGTTCATGCCTGACCAGGATCGTTTGAAACGATCAGGACCGCGGATCATAGCCTAAACTGAGCAAGAGATCTTCTGTTTCTCACAGATTCTTCCCGATTTATCCACAGGACTTTCCAGGAAAGGATAAGTGTAATCGATCCTGGGGAACTCCTGTACGCTTTCGCGCGCATATTGAAAAAATTAATAGGTAAAGGTGAGCAGACGCCTAAAAGATCGCATAAAGATCCAGGGCGATCCTTGCGCTTTACCTGGCAGTCCGTATAATTCTCCACCCGTCGCGCAATGCCCGTCATATGGCGTCAACGCTGCTTATTTTCCGCACAAAAAGGCGTGGAAAATCGCGGGAAAATAAGGAAAGAGAATTGACTCCGGAGTGTACAATTATTACAATCCGGCCTCTTTAATCACCCACACTGTGGCGTAAGTCGTTCAAAGTTTGTTCGGGTATACGCAAAAGTCAGTGAATTTATTCAAGTTTAGGTAGAAATCGCCATGAAACGCACTTTTCAACCGTCTGTACTGAAGCGCAACCGTTCTCACGGCTTCCGTGCTCGTATGGCTACTAAAAATGGTCGTCAGGTTCTGGCACGTCGTCGTGCTAAAGGCCGCGCTCGTCTGACCGTTTCCAAGTAATAAAGCTAACCCCTGAGTGGTTAAGCTCGCATTTCCCAGGGAGTTACGTTTGTTAACTCCCGCTCATTTCACATTCGTCTTCCAGCAACCTCAACGGGCTGGCACGCCGCAAATCACCATCCTCGGCCGCCTGAATTCGCTGGGGCATCCCCGTATCGGTCTTACCGTCGCCAAGAAAAATGTTCGACGTGCGCATGAACGCAACCGGATTAAACGTCTGACGCGTGAAAGCTTCCGTCTGCGCCAGCATGAACTTCCTGCAATGGATTTCGTGGTGGTGGCGAAAAAAGGGGTTGCCGACCTCGATAACCGTGCTCTCTCGGAAGCGTTGGAAAAATTATGGCGCCGCCACTGTCGCCTGGCTCGCGGGTCCTGATAGCCCTTATTCGGGTCTATCAACGCCTGATCAGTCCGCTGCTTGGGCCGCATTGTCGTTTCACGCCAACGTGCTCAAGCTACGGAATTGAGGCATTGCGCAGGTTTGGAGTGATAAAAGGCAGTTGGTTGACGGTGAAACGCGTATTAAAATGCCACCCTTTACACCCTGGTGGTGACGATCCCGTCCCGCCCGGACCATTTGATACCAGAGAACACTAACGATGGATTCGCAACGCAATCTTTTAGTCATCGCTTTGCTGTTCGTGTCTTTCATGATCTGGCAAGCCTGGGAGCAGGATAAAAATCCGCAACCTCAGACTCAACAGACCACGCAGACAACGACCACCGCAGCGGGTAGCGCCGCCGACCAGGGCGTACCAGCCAGTGGCCAGGGGAAAATGATTACGGTGAAAACCGATGTGCTTGATTTGACTATCAACACCCGTGGTGGTGATGTCGAGCAGGCCTTGCTCCCGGCTTACCCGAAAGAACTGGGTTCCAACGAACCGTTCCAGCTGCTGGAAACCACCCCGCAGTTTATCTATCAGGCGCAAAGCGGCCTGACAGGCCGCGACGGCCCGGATAACCCGGCGAACGGCCCGCGTCCGCTGTACAACGTCGAGAAAGATGCGTTTGTACTGGCCGACGGTCAGAACGAACTGCAGGTTCCGATGACTTATACTGACGCCGCAGGCAACACGTTTACCAAAACGTTTGTCTTTAAGCGTGGCGATTATGCGGTTAACGTGAACTATAGCGTGCAGAACGCCGGCGAAAAACCGCTGGAAGTCTCCACCTTTGGTCAGTTAAAACAATCCGTCAACCTGCCTCCTCATCGCGACACCGGCAGCAGCAACTTTGCGCTGCATACGTTCCGCGGCGCAGCGTACTCCACGCCGGATGAGAAGTATGAGAAATACAAATTCGACACCATTGCCGATAACGAAAACCTCAACGTCAGCTCCAAAGGCGGTTGGGTGGCAATGTTGCAGCAGTATTTCGCTACCGCATGGATTCCGCGTAACGACGGCACCAACAATTTCTACACCGCCAATCTGGGTAACGGCATTGTCGCTATCGGCTATAAAGCGCAGCCGGTACTGGTACAGCCAGGCCAGACTGGCGCGATGACCAGCACCCTGTGGGTCGGCCCGGAAATTCAGGATAAAATGGCGGCTGTTGCACCGCACCTGGATTTGACCGTGGACTACGGCTGGTTGTGGTTCATCTCTCAGCCGCTGTTCAAGTTGCTGAAGTGGATCCACAGCTTTGTGGGCAACTGGGGCTTCTCCATTATCATCATTACCTTTATCGTTCGCGGTATCATGTACCCGCTGACCAAAGCGCAGTACACGTCAATGGCGAAGATGCGTATGCTGCAGCCGAAAATTCAGGCGATGCGCGAACGTCTTGGCGATGATAAACAGCGCCAAAGCCAGGAGATGATGGCCCTGTACAAAGCGGAGAAGGTTAACCCACTGGGCGGCTGCTTCCCGCTGATCATCCAGATGCCTATCTTCCTGGCGTTGTACTACATGCTGATGGGTTCCATTGAACTGCGTCATGCGCCGTTCGCGCTGTGGATTCATGACCTGTCCGCACAGGACCCGTACTACATTCTGCCGATCCTGATGGGCGTAACGATGTTCTTCATTCAGAAGATGTCGCCGACCACCGTGACCGACCCGATGCAGCAGAAGATCATGACCTTTATGCCGGTCATCTTTACGGTGTTCTTCCTGTGGTTCCCGTCAGGTCTGGTGCTGTACTATATCGTCAGCAACCTGGTCACCATCATTCAGCAGCAGCTGATCTACCGTGGTCTGGAGAAGCGTGGCCTGCATAGCCGCGAGAAGAAAAAATCCTGATTCGGTGTAGGCCGGATAAGGCGAAGCCGCCATCCGGCAAGGCGCGCCGGTCAGCCTGATGGCGCTAACGCTTATCAGGCCTACAATCAAAAGGCGGTCATATGACCGCCTTTTTTTATTGCAACAAAGTTGAGACTAACCATGAGCCATAACGACACTATCGTCGCCCAGGCAACCCCACCGGGACGCGGTGGCGTGGGTATCCTGCGTATTTCCGGTCTGAAGGCGCGCGACGTTGCGCAAGAGGTGCTGGGCAAGCTGCCGAAGCCGCGCTATGCCGACTACCTGCCGTTTAAAGATGTTGACGGCAGCGCGCTGGATCAGGGTATTGCGCTGTGGTTCCCCGGCCCGAACTCCTTCACCGGTGAAGATGTGCTGGAGCTACAAGGGCACGGCGGTCCGGTGATTCTGGACCTGCTGTTAAAACGTATCCTGACGCTTCCAGGCGTGCGCATTGCCCGACCGGGCGAGTTCTCCGAGCGAGCGTTCCTCAACGATAAGCTCGATTTAGCCCAGGCGGAAGCCATTGCCGACCTGATCGATGCCAGTTCCGAACAGGCGGCGCGTTCGGCGCTAAACTCGTTACAGGGGGCATTTTCCGCCCGCGTTAACCACCTTGTGGAAGCACTTACTCACCTGCGAATCTACGTCGAAGCGGCTATCGATTTTCCGGATGAGGAGATCGACTTTCTCTCTGACGGCAAAATCGAAGCGCAGCTCAATGGTGTCATCGCCGATCTTGACGCCGTGCGCACCGAAGCGCGCCAGGGCAGCCTGCTGCGCGAAGGGATGAAGGTAGTGATTGCCGGACGCCCGAATGCCGGGAAATCCAGCCTGCTGAATGCGCTGGCAGGCCGTGAAGCGGCCATTGTTACCGATATCGCCGGCACCACGCGCGACGTGTTGCGCGAGCATATTCACATCGACGGGATGCCGCTGCATATCATCGATACCGCCGGACTGCGCGACGCCAGCGACGAAGTTGAGCGTATCGGCATCGAACGCGCCTGGCAGGAGATTGAACAGGCCGATCGCGTGCTGTTTATGGTGGATGGCACCACGACGGACGCCGTTGACCCTGCCGACATCTGGCCGGACTTTATCGCCCGTCTGCCCAAAAATCTACCGATTACCGTGGTACGTAACAAGGCGGATATCACCGGCGAAACGTTGGGTATTAGTGAAGTAAACGGTCACTCACTGGTTCGCCTCTCGGCGCGTACCGGCGAAGGCGTCGACGTGTTGCGTAACCACCTCAAGCAGAGCATGGGGTTTGATACCAATATGGAAGGCGGCTTCCTGGCCCGCCGCCGTCACCTACAGGCGCTGGCGGAAGCCGCTGAACACCTTGAGCAGGGCAAAGCGCAGCTATTAGGCGCATGGGCGGGGGAACTGCTGGCGGAAGAGTTGCGCCTGGCGCAGCAAAGCTTAAGCGAGATTACCGGCGAGTTTACCTCCGACGACCTGCTGGGACGGATTTTCTCCAGCTTCTGTATCGGCAAATAACGTTGTGTTGCCCGGTGGCGCGATGCTTACCGGGCCTACAAAACCCGTAAGCCGGATAAGGCGTTTATGCCGCCATCCGGCAGCAATGATTTCCCATGCGGAAATCACTGTTGTCCAAATGGCAACTCGTCTCGCGCAACGTCGCCCCGTATTCTTAGCGCCACACTTTTCGTGAGGCCGCTATGAAACGTTTTCTACTGTGTAGTTTTGCCCTGGTTTTACTCTATCCTGCCGGTATTGATATGTATCTGGTCGGTTTACCGCGTATAGCCGCCGATCTGAACGCCAGCGAGGCGCAGTTGCATATCGCCTTCTCCGTTTACCTGGCCGGAATGGCGACGGCCATGCTGTTTGCCGGGAAGATAGCCGATCAGTCAGGCCGCAAACCGGTCGCGATCGTCGGCGCGATCGTCTTTATGATGGCCTCACTGCTTTGTTCACGGGCGTCGGAAGGCTCGCTATTTCTGAGTGGGCGTTTTCTTCAGGGAATAGGTGCAGGCGGCTGCTATGTGGTGGCGTTCGCCATTCTGCGCGACACGCTCGACGAGCATCGCCGGGCGAAAGTGCTGTCATTATTGAATGGGATTACCTGTATTGTGCCGGTACTCGCCCCGGTGGTGGGGCATTTGATTATGCTTCGTTTCCCCTGGCAAAGTCTGTTCTATACGATGTCCGCGATGGGCATTATTGTGGGCCTGTTATCACTGTTTATCCTGCGCGAGACGCGCCCGGTAAGGCTGGCTCCACGCGATTTATCACGATCGTCGCCCGCCGCCGAGTCGCTGATTAACCGTTTTTTCGTTAGTCGACTGGCGATCACCACCCTTAGCGTGTCGGTGATCCTGACCTTTGTCAATGCCTCTCCAGTGCTGCTGATGGAGGTGATGGGATTTAGCCGTGGCGACTATGCCATTACCATGGCGCTCACCGCAGGCGTCAGTATGGTCGTCTCTTTTTCCACCCCTTTTGCGCTTGGGTTATTTAAGCCGCGAACCTTAATGCTCGTCTCACAGGGGCTGTTTTTGACGGCTGGCGTGACGTTAAGCCTTGCTCATACCAATACCGTCACACTCTTTGGCCTGACGCTTATCTGCGCCGGATTCTCGGTTGGTTTTGGCGTCGCGATGAGCCAGGCGCTGGGGCCGTTTTCGCTGCGCGCCGGAGTGGCCAGTTCCACGCTCGGTATCGCGCAGGTTTGCGGTTCATCACTGTGGATTTGGCTGGCGGCAATACTCGGTATCAGCGCGATGAATATGCTGATCGGGATTCTGATTGGTTGTAGCATAGTGAGTATTCTGCTGATCTTCTCCGTCACGCCCAACAGGTCCGTAGCCGAGCATGAAGAAATCCCTTACCAATCTCGACCTTAATTTGCTGTTATGCCTACAGTTACTCATGCAGGAGCGCAGCGTCACTAAAGCTGCAAAACGGATGAACGTAACGCCCTCGGCGGTCAGCAAATCGCTGGCGAAACTCCGGGCATGGTTTGACGATCCGCTGTTCGTCAATACGCCGCTGGGCCTGGCGCCGACGCCGCTGATGGTCAGTATGGAGCAAAGTCTGGCGGACTGGATGCAGATGGGGAATCAACTGCTTGATAAACCGCATCATCAAACGCCGCGCGGTTTAAAATTTGAGTTGGCAGCAGAGTCGCCGCTGATGATGATTATGTTTAATTCACTGTCGCAGCAGATTTATCAGCGCTATCCGCAGGCTACCATTAAGGTTCGCAACTGGGATTATGACTCGCTGGAGGCGATTACGCGCGGGGAAGTCGATATCGGATTTACCGGACGCGAAAGCCATCCCCGCTCGCGAGAATTGCTCAGTCTGTTGCCGCTCGCGATTGATTTTGAGGTGTTGTTTAGCGATTTGCCGTGGGTCTGGCTGCGGGAAGATCATCCGGCACTGCGTGAAGCGTGGGATCTGGACACTTTTCTGCGCTACCCGCATATCAGTATTTGCTGGGAGCAAAGCGATACCTGGGCGCTGGATGATGTCCTGCAAGAAATGGGACGCAAACGCCATATCGCGTTGAGCCTGCCGGGGTTCGAGCAGTCACTCTTTATGGCCGCCCAGCCGGATCACACCCTGATAGCAACCGCGCCGCGCTATTGCCAGCACTACAATCAGCTCCACCAGCTACCGTTAGTGGCGCGCCCCCTGCCTTTTGATGCGCAACAGCGGGAAAAGCTGATGGTGCCGTTTACCCTATTATGGCACAAACGTAATAGTCATAATCCCAAGATTGTGTGGCTACGACAGGCTATCAACACGCTCTGCCGTCGCCTTATCTGACCACCTGCGTTGATAAATTAACCTTCCTCTTACCAGAAATGTCACCGTCTGATTAAAGAACCTTCTGAAATTGAATTTTTAGCGCGTAAAACCTGTCCATAATTTACGTTAATGTTACTCTCGTCATTATCACGGCCCATTAATCACGGAGCGAAAAATGGCGACTCACTTTGCCAGAGGGATACTTACGGAGGGACAGTTGGTTTCAATTCGTCTCTCTTCGTCTTGCCATATTGAAGCCAGAAACCTGCCTGCTCACCGACGAACGCGTTTTCTCGCCTCCAGAGGCCTTCTTGCCGAACTGATGTTTATGCTGTACGGAATTAGCGAGCTGCCGGAAATCATTATTCAGGCGAAAGGTAAACCCGCGTTTCGTGACAAAAATCTGCCAGGCTTTTCTATCTCCTACGCCGGAAATATGGTTGGCGTGGCGTTGACCACCGAAGGAGAGTGCGGGCTGGATATGGAATTACAGCGCACCTCCCGCGGCTTTCACCATCCGCATTCGCTCGAACGCCACCCTTTCTCCCGTAATGAAAACTTATGGGTAGCCAATCAAAACGATCCCAACGAAGCGCGAGCGCAACTCATTACATTGCGCCAGAGCGTGTTAAAACTCACCGGCGATGTCATGAATGACGATCCGCGGGAGCTGCAACTTTTACCCGTTGCCGGACGCCTGAAGTGCGCGCATGTCACGCAGCTTGAAGCCGTATGCGATGCGGAAGATGTACTGGTATGGTCCGTAACCGTTACGCCAGCGATAGAAAAATTAAAAGTGTGGGAGTTCGATGGCAAACTGGGCTGGAAAAGCCTGCCCGATATCCAGACGCGCGCCAATGAGCCAACCGGTCGTCTGATGCGATTCGCCCAACTCCCCGCCGCCAAATCGTATACGCTTAATCGTTCATAATGAAAAAAGGGGCACGTATGTCTGAAACGCTGAATGTGGTTACACTGCTGGGAAGTTTACGCAAAGGTTCCTTTAACGGGATGGTGGCGCGTACGCTGCCTAAAGTCGCGCCGGCAGGAATGACGGTATCGCCGCTGCCTTCGATCGGGGATATTCCGCTGTATGACGCCGATATCCAGCAGGACGAGGGATTTCCAGCCAGCGTAGAGGCGCTGGCGGAGCAGATTCGCAACGCCGACGGCGTCGTCATTGTGACGCCGGAATATAACTATTCCGTTCCCGGCGGCCTGAAGAATGCCATCGACTGGCTATCCCGTCTGCCTGAGCAGCCGCTGGCGGGTAAGCCCGTTCTTATCCAGACCAGTTCAATGGGGGCGATTGGCGGCGCGCGCTGCCAGTATCATCTGCGCCAGATTCTGGTGTTCCTTGATGCGATGGTGATGAATAAACCGGAATTTATGGGCGGCGTGATTCAGAATAAAGTCGATCCGCAAACTGGAGAAGTGGTGGATCAGGGAACGTTAGATCATTTGACCGGTCAGTTGACCGCATTTGGCGAGTATATTCAGCGCGTTAAAGCGTAAGTTCGTTAAAAACCCTCACCCCGATGGGGCGAGGGTTCATTTCATCAGTGTGCGTCAATAAACACAATCTTCAGCACGAATAACAGCGCGACAATCACTACGCACGGGCTAAGGTCGCGCAGGCGACCGGTACCGATTTTCATCACGCAGTAAGAGATAAAGCCCAGCGCGATACCTTCGGTGATCGAGAAGCTAAACGGCATCATTACCGCCGTAATAAACGCCGGGACCGATTCGGTTAAATCCTGCCAGTTTACCCGCGCCAGGCTGGAGGTCATCAGCACGCCGACGTAAATCAACGCGCCCGCCGCCGCGTAAGGCGGCACCATGCCCGCCAGCGGCGACAGGAAGATAACCAGCAGGAACAAAATACCGACCACCACCGCCGTTAAACCGGTGCGACCGCCCACCGAAACGCCGGAAGACGATTCAATATAAGCGGTCACAGAAGACGTTCCGACAAATGCGCCAGTGACAGAAGAGATACTATCAACAAACAGCGCCTGCTTCATGCGCGGGAACTTACCTTTCGCATCCGCCAGGCCCGCTTTATCGGTCACGCCGATCAGGGTACCGGAGGAGTCGAACAGGTTAACCAGCATGAAGGAGAAAATAACCCCCGCCAGGCCAAGATTGAACGAGCCTGCCAAATCGACATGCCCTACCACGCTGGTGACGCTTGGCGGCGCGGAGACAATGCCGTTGTAGTGTACATCACCCATCATCCAGCCAAGCAGCGTCGTGACGATGATGGACACCAGCACCGCCGCATGAATGTTGCGCGAAGCGAGAATCGCAATAATAAAGAATCCGAGAACCCCCAGCAGCACGCTGTGCGAGGTCAGGTTGCCGATGCTGACCAGCGTTTCCGGGTTAGCGACGATCACGCCGGCGTTTTTCAGCCCCATCATGCCGATAAACAGGCCGATGCCGCTGGTGATGCCCACGCGCAGGCTGACCGGAATGTTGGCGATCATCCAGTAACGCACGCGGAAGATAGTCAGCAATAAAAGACCAACAGCGCCCCAGAAAATGGCGCCCATGCCTACCTGCCACGGCAGTCCCATTGCCTGCACAACCACGAAGGCAAAGAACGCATTCAGCCCCATCGCGGGCGCCAGCGCCACCGGCAAGTTAGCGAACAGGCCCATCAGAATACTGCCAAAGGCCGCAATCAGACAGGTGGTCACAAAGACGGCGCTGGTGTCCATGCCAGCTACGCCCAGAATTTGCGGGTTAACAAAAACGATATAAACCATCGTCAGGAAAGTGGTAAAACCGGCGATCACTTCGGTTCGTGCCGTCGTGCCATGTTCGCGCAGTTTAAACACGCGTTCCAGCATACCCTGACCAGAAGCCTGGGTGGTGTGTTGTTGACTCATTATCAATTTCCGGAGAAAGGAGGGAAAATTCGCCGTTATCCTATACCAAAATGCGACACCTGGCGCAGTTGTGTGGTAATTTTTTTCACTCAATTTGTTAGTACGGCAACGATTGCGTCCCCTCATTCAGCATTACGTAAACGTTAAACTTGTTAAAATGGAAATGACATGTCCCAAATCGAAGCGGTGTTTTTTGACTGTGACGGCACGCTGGTCGACAGTGAAGTAATTTGCTCGCGCGCCTATGTCACTATGTTCCGGCAGTTCGGCATTACGCTTAAGCTCACGGAAGTATTCAGACGCTTTAAAGGCGTAAAGCTCTACGAAATTATCGATACCATCAGTAAAGAGCATGGCGTTGCGCTGGCAAAGGCGGAGCTGGAGCCGGTGTACCGCGCGGAAGTGGCGCGTCTGTTCGATACCGAACTGGAAGCGATCGCGGGCGCAAATACCCTGCTGGAGAGCATTAAGACGCCTATGTGCGTGGTATCCAACGGACCGGTCAGTAAGATGCAGCATTCGCTGGGTAAACTGGGCATGTTGCATTATTTTCCCGATTTGCTGTTTAGCGGTTACGATATTCAACGCTGGAAGCCCGATCCGGCGCTGATGCTCCACGCGGCGAACGCCATGAAGGTCAATGTTGAGAAGTGTATTCTGGTGGATGATTCCAGCGCAGGCGCGCAGTCAGGAATTGCGGCGGGAATGGAAGTGTTTTATTTCTGCGCCGATCCGCATAACAAGCCGATCGATCACCCTAACGTGACGACTTTTACCGATTTGGCGCAGTTGCCGGGATTGTGGAAAGCGCGCGGGTGGGAGATTACGCGTTAACTGAAATGCCGGATGGCGCTGACGCTTATCCGGCCTACAGCATCTGTACCTGTAGGCCCGGTAAGCGCAGCGCCACCGGGCAAAAGAATGAGATTTACTCTTTCGGATCTTTCCCCGCCAACAGTTTATCCAGCTCATCGCCGCCGACGTGACGGAAATCCTGCCCCTTCACGAAGTAGAAGATGTATTCGCAGATATTCTGGCAGCGGTCGCCGATACGCTCGATAGAACGAGCGCAGAATAACGCGGTCAGCACGCTGGGAATGGTGCGCGAGTCTTCCATCATGTAGGTCATCAGCTGACGCACGATGCCTTCATATTCCTGGTCAACTTTCTTATCTTCACGATAGATACGCACCGCTTCATCGAGATCCATGCGCGCGAACGCATCCAGCACGTCGTGCAGCATCTGTACGGTGTGGCGGCCCAGTGACTCCAGACTCACCAACAGCGGCTGGTGCTGCTGGGAGAATTTCTCCAGCGCGGTACGGCAGATTTTATCCGCCACGTCGCCAATGCGCTCCAGTTCGGCGATGGTTTTGATAATCGCCATCACCAGACGCAGATCGCTCGCCGTCGGCTGGCGCTTGGCGATAATACGCACGCAGGCTTCATCGATGGCGACTTCCATCATATTAACCTGATGGTCGCCTTCTACCACGCGCTTCGCCAGCTCGCTGTCCTGGTTGTGCATGGCGGTGATAGCGTCAGAAAGCTGCTGCTCCACCATGCCGCCCATGGTCATTACCTGAGTGCGGATACTTTCCAGTTCGGCGTTGAACTGGCCGGAAATATGTTTATTAAGGTTCAGACTGTCCATTACGCACTCCTGAATTAACCGTAACGACCGGTGATATAGTCTTCTGTTTGTTTCTTCGCGGGCTTGGTGAACAGATCGTCCGTGTTGCTGAACTCAATCAACTCGCCCAGGTACATAAACGCCGTATGATCGGAGCAACGTGCCGCCTGCTGCATGTTGTGGGTCACGATCACCACGGTGTAATCCTGTTTCAGCTCGGTGATCAGCTCTTCAATACGCCCGGTAGAGATCGGGTCCAGAGCTGAACATGGCTCATCCAACAGCAACACTTCCGGGCGAATGGCGATACCGCGCGCAATGCACAGACGCTGCTGCTGACCACCGGAGAGAGAGTACCCGCTCTGGTGCAATTTATCTTTGGTTTCGTTCCATAATGCGGCTTTGGTCAACGCCCACTGCACGCGCTCGTCCATATCGGCGCGAGACAGCTTCTCAAACAGACGCACGCCAAAGGCGATATTGTCATAGATGGACATCGGGAACGGCGTCGGCTTCTGGAATACCATCCCCACTTTTGCGCGCAGCAGCGCGATATCCTGGGTGTTGGTGAGAATATTGTCGCCATCCAGCAGAATTTCACCTTCCGCGCGCTGCTCCGGATAAAGCGAATACATTTTATTGAAGGTACGCAGTAGCGTTGATTTACCACAGCCGGATGGCCCGATAAATGCCGTTACCTGATTCTTCGCGATATCCAGATTAATGTTCTTCAGGGCATGGAATTTGCCGTAGTAGAAGTTCAAATCACGAACCTGAATCTTACTCGGGGCAGTTTCAACCATACTCATTTCACTCTTTTCCTCATCCAGCGCCGCATCCGCCACGCCGTAAAATAATGCCTGATGGCGCTACGCTTATCAGGCCTACAATGTCTTTAACCGTGTTTTTTCTTCGCGAAAACAACACGCGCCAGAATATTCAGCAGCAGTACGCACAGGGTAATAATCAGCACGCCCGCCCAGGCTAATTGTTGCCATTCGGCAAACGGGCTCATCGCGAATTTAAAAATGGTCACCGGCAGGTTGGCGATCGGCTGCATCATGTCGGTGCTCCAGAACTGGTTGGAGAGCGCGGTAAACAACAATGGCGCCGTTTCGCCGGCAATACGCGCAATAGCCAGCAGGATACCGGTCATAATGCCGGAGATAGAGGCTTTCAGCGTAATCGCGGAAATCATCTTCCACTTCGGCGTACCCAGCGCATAAGCGGCTTCACGCAGGCTATCCGGCACCAATTTGAGCATGTTTTCAGTGGTACGGATAACGATCGGTACCTGCAACAGCGCCAGCGCAATCACCCCTGCCCAGCCGGAGAAGTGCTGCATCTGCGCCACCACGATGGTGTAAACAAACAGCCCCACAACAATTGACGGCGCGGAAAGCAGAATGTCGTTAATAAAGCGAATGATTTCCGCCAGCCAGGATTTACGGCCATACTCCGCCAGATAGATCCCGGCCATAATCCCCAGCGGCGTACCCAATACGGTAGCCCAGAGAATCAACAATCCACTCCCCGCCAGGGCGTTCGCCAGCCCGCCGCCCGCCGTGTTCGGCGGCGGCGTCATTTCGGTAAACAGCGCCAGCGACATACCATCAATGCCGCGCGTGATGGTGGACATCAAAATCCAGATCAGCCAGAACAGGCCAAATGCCATCGTCGCCATTGAGAGCGTTAGTGCGATACGGTTCTTCATGCGGCGACGCGCCTGCATCTTGCGACGGGATTCCGCGAGCTGCGCGGTGTTCTGCATATCAAGCGTAGCCATTAACGTGCTCCCTCGTTCTTCGCCAGACGCATAATCATGAACTTAGACGCCGCCAGGACGATAAAGGTGATCACAAACAGGATCAGCCCCAGCTCCATCAACGCTGCCACGTGCAGGCCCGATTCCGCCTCAGCGAATTCGTTCGCCAGCGCGGAAGTGATGCTGTTGCCCGGCATATACAGCGACGCGCTGTCGAGCTGGTAAGTGTTGCCGATGATAAAAGTGACCGCCATCGTTTCACCCAGAGCACGGCCCAGCCCCAGCATAATGCCGCCGATCACGCCATTTTTGGTGAACGGTAGCACGATGCGCCAGATAACTTCCCAGGTAGTACAGCCGATACCGTAAGCGGACTCTTTCATCATTACCGGTGTTTGCTCGAAGACGTCGCGCATAACCGCCGCAATGTAGGGGATGATCATGATGGCGAGGATGACGCCCGCCGCCAGAATGCCGATACCAAAGGCCGGGCCGGAGAACAGCGCGCCGACAAACGGAATGTTGGAAAGAATATTGCCGACCGGCTCCTGGAAGTACGTCGCAAACAGCGGCGCGAAGATAAACAGCCCCCACATGCCGTACACGATACTGGGAATTGCCGCCAGCAGTTCAATGGCGATGCCGAGCGGACGCTTTAGCCAGCCTGGCGCCAGCTCGGTTAAAAACAGGGCAATGCCGAAACTGACCGGAACGGCGATCAGCAGTGCGATAAAGGAGGTCACCAGCGTGCCATAAATGGGCACCAGAGCGCCGTAGATATCGTTTGGCGCGTCCCATTCCTTAGTCCAAAGAAATGAGAAACCAAATTTCTGAATACTTGGCCAGGAGGAGATGATCAATGAGACGATAATACCGCCCAACATCAATAGCACAATCAGCGCAGCCAGTTTTACCAGCGCGCTGAAAATCATGTCGCCTTTTTTACCCGGCGGGTTAAAAGCAGGCTTGGTTGCAGCCATAAATTACTCTTTCCATTAAACGCATTTTACGACGTTGCCCCTGCCGGATGGCGCTACGCTTATCCGGCCTACAACGTGGGCCTGCGGTCGAAACCGTAGGGCGGATAAGCGTAGCGCCATCCGCCAATTCGTTAATTAATACAGCGCCTTACCGTTGCTGTCTTTTATACTGGTCTTCCATGCAGCACGAACCTGCTCAACAACGTTATCCGGCAGGCTGGCGTAGTCCAGATCATTCGCCTGCTTAGCGCCATTTTTGTAGGCCCAGTCGAAGAACTTCAACACTTCAGCACCCTGCTCAGGTTTCTTCTGCGCTTTGTGGACCAGGATAAACGTGGTGGAAGTGATTGGCCACACATCGTCACCTTTCTGGTTGGTCAGATCCTGCGCGAAGGTTTTGCTCCAGTCTGCGCCTTTCGCCGCATTAGAGAAGCTCTCTTCCGTCGGGCTTACCGGTTTGCCGTCGGCAGAAACCAATTTGGTGTAGGCCAGGTTGTTCTGCTTGGCGTAAGCGTATTCAACGTAGCCAATAGCGCCTGGCAGACGCTGTACAAATGCTGCGATGCCGTCGTTACCTTTACCGCCCAGACCGGTTGGCCAGTTCACGGTAGAACCCGCGCCCACTTTCGATTTCCACTCGTCGTTGACTTTCGCCAGGTAACTGGTGAACACGAAGGAGGTACCGGAACCGTCAGCGCGACGCACCACAGCGATATTCTGTGAGGGCAGCTTCACGCCTGGGTTCAGTTTGGTGATGGCTTCATCATCCCACTTCTTGATTTTACCGAGGTAGATGTCACCCAGCGTTTTACCATCCAGCACCAGTTCACCGGATTTGAGGCCTGGAATATTCACCGCCAGCACCACGCCGCCGATCACCGTCGGAAACTGGAACAGGCCTTCCTGATTCAGTTTTTCGTCAGACAGCGGCGCATCGGAAGCGCCAAAATCAACGGTATTCGCGGTGATTTGTTTCACGCCGCCGGAAGAGCCTATCCCCTGGTAATTGACTTTGTTACCGGTTTCTTTCTGGTAGGTATCCGCCCATTTGGCATACACCGGCGCAGGAAACGTTGCACCGGCACCTGTCAGGCTTGCTGCTGCAAAGGCAGAGAACGCGCTCATCGATAAGGTCGCGGCGACAACAGTTGCGACAGTGGTACGCATAACTTTCATAATGTCTCCTGCACGGTTTCGGTAAATCGTTGTTTGAGTTGCTACGATGAGCAAAATAGGACAAATTGATGACAGTTATATGTCTTGATTATGACGGTTTGATGACAATGGAAATAAAAAAGCTGGCCCGGGGAGACACCAGACCAGCCTGCAGGGGGAGATGAATTAAACTGTTTGCGCAACCGCAGACGGTTTCAACAGCGCGTACATCAGGCCGCAAACAATCGTGCCCAGGGCAATCGAGAGCAGATATTGCATCACATGTTCTACCGCATGCGGGATCGCCAGGACAAAGAGACCACCGTGTGGCGCCATCAGTGTACAACCGAAATACATGGACAGTCCCCCGGCGATTGCGCCACCGACCATCGTGGAAGGGATGACGCGCATCGGGTCACGCGCAGCGAAGGGAATCGCCCCTTCAGAGATAAAGCACAGCCCCAGGATAAAGGATGCGTTACCCGCTTCATGCTCAGAAGCAGTGAATTTCGCTCTGGCCGCCCAGGTTGCGACGCCCATCCCTAATGCCGGTACCATCCCTGCCGCCATAATGGCCGCCATCGGCATATAGGAATGAGAAGCCAGTAAACCGACGCCGAAGGTATACGCAGCTTTATTCACCGGCCCACCAAGGTCAAAACCTTGCATTGCGCCCAGCAACATTCCCAGCAAGATAGCATTCGTAGAGGTCATATTCCCCAGGAACGTCGTCAGCCCTTCCATCACCGCAGACACCGGGCCACCCACCACGTAAATCATGATTAGGCCGGTAATCAGCGTAGACAGTAGCGGCAGAACCAGCACAGGCTTAAGCGCTTCCATTGACGCTGGTAGCTTAATATTTTGCGCCAGAAACCGTACGCTGTAACCGGCCAGAAAACCGGCCACAATCCCTCCCAGGAAACCAGCACCGCACAGGCTGGCCAACATCCCGCCAATAAGCCCCGGGGCCAGACCCGGACGATCGGCAATTGAGAAGGCAATAAACCCAGCCAGTACCGGCACCATCAGCGCAAAGGCCGCCTTACCACCGATTTGAAATAACGCAGCCGCCAGCGTGCCCGGCTCATTGAAGGCCTGGATACCGAAGACAAAAGAGAGCGCGATACACAATCCTCCCGCCACCACCAAAGGAAGCATATGGGATACGCCGGTCATTAAATGCTTATAAACGCCGGGTAGCTCTGTTTTACCAGCTGAAGAAGAGCGCCCGGCACTCCCCTGATAGACCTCGGCGCTATTGAAAGCATTATCCATTTCCTGCGCACTCTTTTTTAGCGCCGCGCCGGTACTGGTGCGATAGAGTCTTTTGCCAACAAAGCCTGACAGATCCAGCTCAATATCCGCCGCGATAATCACCACATCCGCTTGCGCTATCTCTTCCGCGGTCAGCGTGTTCTTCGCCCCGACGGAACCGCGGGTTTCAACCTTGATCCAGTCACCACGCTTGCGGGCTTCAATTTCCAACGCTTCTGCCGCCATAAAGGTATGGGCGACGCCCGTCGGACAGGCCGTCACAGCAACAATTTTTTTAGTCATAGTAGGGTACCCTGTTCTTTTAATTTAAAGAAAAAGCGGGAAAAAATGTTACAGACGTGACCAGGCCGCGGCTTTCTGGAACAGCGCGTCGTCCGGGCGAATCCCGGTATAAAGGACAAATTGTTCCACGGCCTGAATAGCAAACACTTCGGAACCGGTAATCACGGTTTTACCGCGTTCACGGGCGTAGCGGATCAGCGGCGTGACGGGCGGTAGCGCCACCACATCAAAGATAACGCTCGCCTTATCCACTTCCTGTTCGGAATAAGAGAGTTTGTCGGCATCATTACCGCCAGCCATTCCGATAGGCGTGGCGTTAATTAACAAATCGGCTTCAATACCGTCGGTATCCGGGCGCCATTCATAGCCATAGAGTTCGGCCAGTTGTTTACCTGACGCTTCATCAATCGCGACAATATAACCACGGGTAAACCCCGCATCCTTCAGCGCGCAGGCCACCGCCTTTGCCATACCACCGCTGCCACGCAAAGCAAACACCAGGTCGGGAGAGACCTTGTAACTCGCCAGCAAGCGAGCTATTGCAATGTAATCGGTGTTGTACGCCTTCAGATGGCCATTGGTATTCACAATGGTATTAACTGAGTGAATGGCCTGAGCAGAAGCATCCAGTTCATCCACCAGCGGAATGCAGGCTTCTTTAAACGGCATAGAGATCGCGCACCCACGTATCCCCAGCCCGCGCACGCCGCTAATGGCCTGCGTAAGATCGGTCGGCGAGAAAGCTTTGTAGAGATAATTGAGATCCAGCGCTTCGTACAGATAGTTGTGAAAGCGTGTACCGAAGTTACTTGGGCGTGCCGCCAGGGACATGCAGACCTGCGTGTCTTTATTAATGCGCTTTGTCATGATGAATCCTCATAGAAGTTGCGATAGGGAAAATCATCGGCTAAAAAGGGGATATTAAAAATTGCTCATTCCCGTTCGGGAAATTTCACCTTTTATGACAACCCGGCACACTGAACAAAAATACTTAAAGCTACTCCAGCACTATGGCGACAAGCCTGTTAGCGTGACATTACAGGAGCTGGCGGATGTGTTGTTCTGCACCCGACGGCATATGCGTAATCTGTTGCTTCAGATGCAGGAGGCAAAGTGGCTCATCTGGCAATCACAGGCCGGACGTGGGCATCGCGCCCGGCTTCACCTGCGCTATAAACCAGAACAGCTGTTAAGCGAAAAGGCGGAGCAGTTACTGGAGTCTGGTCATATTGATCAGGCCATTCAGCTGCTGGGTAAAAATAAGCACCAGGTGGCGCAACTGCTGCGTTCAAAGCTGGGCTATAGCGTGCGGGCAGACTATCAGCGGCTGTGCATCCCCTATTATCGGACAATGCCGTCGCTGTGCCCCGGCATACCGTTGCGTCGCTCTGAGCAGCATCTGGTCAGGCAGATTTTTAGCGGCCTGACGCGCATAAATGAGGAAAAAGGTGAAGTCGAAGCCGATCTTGCCCACCACTGGCGGCAGATTGATCCACTGCGCTGGCGTTTTTATCTGCGCCCCGCCGTCCTCTGGCATGATGGTCAGGAGCTGACGATCGACGCGGTTATCGCTTCACTGACCCGCAGCGCTAAGCTGCCGTTGTTCTCGCACTTGCAGACCATTCAGGCCACCGGGCCGCTGAGCCTTGAAATTACGCTGGCGCACCCGGATAACCGACTGCCGCTGCTGCTCAGTCATATTGATGCCATGATCCTACCGCCTGACCATACACAACGCGCTGATTTCCCGGCACATCCCGTGGGAACTGGCCCTTATGAGGTGGTGGAAAACAATGGCTTTCATCTGCAAATGAAGGCCTTTGACCACTATTTCGGTCTGCGCGGGCTGCTGGATGAAGTGGAGGTCTTTATCTGGCCGAATTTAACGGAGACAGATAACCTGGCGGAATCGCTGTCGGATAACGACACGGCAGCCTGGCTCAGTTCCAGCCTGAGCGATGAGGATTACGTTTCCGGACGGCTTAGCCAGGTATCAGGCAAACCTTCTGACAACCTGCGCGAGATGTTTCTTGAGCGTGGAGGCTATTTTTTATTATGCGACAGTCGCTCTCCGCACTGGCATACCGCCGAACATCGCCGCTGGCTGCGGGAAACACTCAGCCCTTACGCCTTACTCCAGCATCTGAGTGAGGCAATTCGCCCCTTCTGGGTACCGGGCGGCAGCCTACTGTCCTCCTGGTTTCATACTATTGAGGCGGGCCCAGCCTGTTCACCTTTTATCTCGTCGTCGCCCTACGCAAAACTGCGTCTGGCCTATCACGATCAGCACCCTGAATTTCCGATGCTCCTGGATATCATGCAAGAGATCATGCGCCAGCAGGGCATTTTACTTGAGGGCGTGGAGCTGAATTATGATGACTGGGCGAATGGCAAAGCCAATGTGGATCTCTGGCTGGGGACGGTCAATTTCCCCATTCCCGAAGAGTGGAACGTCGGTACATGGCTGCTGGGCTCCCCTTTACTGCGCCACGCCATCAGCGGTGGGGATGATGCGCTGCTGGCCCAATGGGAAACCCAGTGGCATGCCGAAACCATCAGCGCGGAACAACTGGTCAGGGAAACCACCCGTTCAGGCTGGCTACAGCCGCTTTTTCACCACTGGATGCGACTCAAAGGCCCCGACCGGGCCAGGGGGATCCACCTGAATAACCTGGGATGGTTTGATTTCCGATCCACCTGGATTGAGCCAGGGCCTTAAAGAAGAGAATGTGACCGGGTACCCGTAGCGCAGGTAGGCGTAGCACCTCTTAGTCGCTCTTCAGCCACCATAGAGAAAGAACAGCGCCTGTCACGGCGCACAAAAAAAGGCCGTCTATCGACGGCCTTCTGCCTGGTACTACATTTGTACTTACTCTACGGTAACCGATTTCGCCAGGTTACGCGGCTGGTCAACGTCGGTGCCTTTAATCAGCGCCACGTGATACGCCAGCAGTTGCAGCGGAACGGTGTAGAAGATAGGCGCAATGACCTCTTCCACATGCGGCATCTCGATGATGTGCATGTTGTCGTTGCTGACGAAACCCGCATCCTGATCGGCGAAGACGTACAACTGACCGCCACGTGCGCGAACTTCTTCGATGTTGGATTTCAGTTTCTCCAGCAGTTCGTTGTTCGGCGCCACCACAATCACCGGCATATCGGCGTCAATCAGCGCCAACGGCCCGTGTTTCAGCTCGCCTGCAGCATAGGCTTCCGCGTGAATGTAAGAGATCTCTTTCAGCTTCAGCGCGCCTTCGAGCGCAATCGGATATTGATCGCCACGCCCCAGGAACAGCGCATGGTGTTTGTCAGAGAAATCTTCCGCCAGGGCTTCGATACGTTTGTCCTGCGACAGCATCTGCTCAATACGGCTCGGCAGCACCTGTAGGCCATGAACGATATCATGCTCAATGGACGTATCCAGACCTTTCAGACGCGCCAGTTTCGCCACCAGCATCAACAGCACGGTTAACTGGGTGGTGAAGGCTTTGGTAGATGCTACGCCAATTTCCGTACCCGCGTTGGTCATCAGCGCCAGATCGGATTCACGCACCAGCGAAGATCCCGGCACGTTACAAATGGCCAGAGAGCCCAAATATCCCAGCTCTTTCGACAGACGCAGGCCAGCCAGGGTATCTGCCGTTTCGCCAGACTGGGAGAGCGTGATCATCAGGCTGTTACGGCGCACGGCAGATTTGCGATAGCGGAATTCAGAGGCGATTTCAACGTCGCACGGAATACCTGCCAGCGATTCAAACCAGTAACGGGAAACCATACCGGAGTTGTAAGACGTACCGCAGGCGAGGATCTGAATATGCTCAACCTTCGACAACAGATCATCGGCGTTCGGTCCCAGCTCGCTTAAATCCACCTCACCGTGGCTGATGCGCCCGGTAAGGGTGTTTTTGATCGCGTTCGGCTGTTCGTAGATCTCTTTCTGCATGTAGTGGCGGTAAATACCTTTATCGCCCGCGTCATATTGCAGATTAGATTCGATATCCTGACGTTTTACTTCCGCGCCGGTGTTATCGAAGATATTTACCGAACGGCGAGTGATTTCAGCGATATCGCCCTCTTCAAGGAAGATAAAGCGACGAGTCACTGGCAACAGCGCCAGCTGGTCAGAAGCGATAAAGTTTTCGCCCATACCCAGGCCAATCACCAGCGGGCTACCAGAACGTGCCGCCAGTAGGGTATCCGGGTGACGGGTATCCATGATCACTGTACCGTACGCACCACGCAGTTGCGGGATAGCACGCAGAACAGCCTCACGCAGAGTACCGCCCTGTTTCAGTTCCCAGTTTACCAGGTGTGCAATCACTTCGGTGTCGGTTTCAGAAACGAAGGTATAGCCACGCGCTTTTAACGCTTCACGCAGCGGTTCATGGTTTTCGATGATGCCGTTATGCACCACCACAATGTGTTCAGAAACATGCGGATGCGCGTTAGCTTCTGAAGGTTCACCGTGCGTCGCCCAGCGAGTGTGAGCAATACCAGTGCCGCCATGCAGAGGATGTTCTTCCGCTGCCTGAGCCAGCATCTGGACTTTACCGAGGCGACGCAGGCGGGTCATATGACCTTCTGCATCCACCACGGCCAGACCGGCAGAGTCATATCCGCGGTATTCCAGACGACGTAAACCTTCGAGAAGGATTTCAGCTACATCACGCTGCGCGATAGCGCCAACAATTCCACACATAGTTTTATTTCCTGATTATGGCATTACGCCATGCGTTGTCGCTGACCTGTATGCCCGTCGTTGCGGGCGCCCCGAGCCTTGTAGAGAGTGGGGTTATTTTTATAAGTACTGCTCATGGAGCGGAGGATTATTTTATCCTCTCATCTCCGGTCTGCCGGATGGCGCTGACGCTTATCCGACCTACAAAATCACTTTTTCTTCACCGGACGCTGCCAGCCTTGCTTATGCACCTGCGGCACGCGGCTTAATACCAGTTCATTGTCGGCTACATTACGGGTGACGGTAGTCCCTGCGGCGATGGTGGCCCCTTTACCAACAGTAACCGGCGCCACCAGTTGGGTATCGGAGCCGACAAACACATCGTCGCCAATAACCGTTTTGAATTTGTTCGCGCCATCATAGTTACAGGTGATGGTCCCCGCGCCGATATTCACGTTGTCGCCAATTTCCGCATCTCCCAGGTAGGTCAGATGGCCGGCTTTAGAACCTTTACCGAGACGCGCTTTTTTCATTTCAACGAAATTGCCGACGTGAGCGCCCGCTAACAGCTCCGCGCCGGGACGCAGGCGAGCAAACGGGCCGATGGTGCAGGCCGCTTCCAGATGCGCATCTTCCACCACGCTGTATGGGCTAATTTCGCAGTCATCGCCAATAACGCTGTTTTTAATAATGCAGCCCGCGCCGATCTTCACGCGGTGACCGAGCGTTACATAACCTTCGATGATAACGTTAGCGTCAATTTCGACATCCATTCCACAATGAAGGGTGCCGCGGAGATCAAAACGTGCCGGATCGCGCAACATAACACCGGATAACAGCAGTTTCTCCGCCTGTTCGGCCTGGTAAATACGCTCCAGACGAGAAAGCTGTAGACGGTTATTCACGCCGTCCGTTTCGCTGATGCGAGCCGGATGCACCGCGGCGATCTCCCGTCCTTCCTGATAAGCCAGCGCGATGATATCTGTGATGTAATATTCACCCTGCGCATTATTGTTAGTCAGCTTAGACAACCAGCGTTTCAGGTCCGCGCCGTTGGCGATCAGAATACCAGTGTTAATTTCCTGGATCTGACGCTGTTCATCAGTGGCGTCTTTATGTTCAACGATGCCGGTCACTTTACCGTTTTCACGCGTAATACGGCCATAGCCGCTCGGATCGTCCAGCTTCACGGTTAATAACCCAATACCACCCTGCGGTTTGGCATCGCGCAGGCGCTGTAAGGTTTCAACCGAAATCAGCGGCACGTCGCCGTAAAGCATTAAAATATCTTCATCGTCGCTAAAAAAGGGCGCGGCCTGCTGCATTGCGTGACCTGTTCCCAACTGTTCCGCCTGAAGCACCCAGTTCAGCTTGTCATCTTTCAGGGTCTGTTTTAACAACTCGCCACCGTGGCCATAGACCAGATGAACCTGTGCGGCCCCTAATTTAGTAGCTGCATCAATGACATGCTGCACCATGGGTTTACCCGCCAGCGTGTGCAGCACTTTAGGAATATCGGAATACATGCGTGTGCCTTTACCTGCGGCAAGGATCACTACGCTCATAGCACTATTTAACATACGCGTCCTGACTGTAATTTGAGAACGAATTTATACTGTTTCACGTTGAAAATACTACATTTTTTTCATCGTAAAATGGAAGAAGGATAAAACGCTCACCGGGATAAAATCCCCGCCTGCTAATGAATCATTTTCGTTCATTACCGCGCCTCTTGTCTCCTGAAAAGTAAAAACACCCGCGTATTGGCAACGTAGTCCGATGTTTTTGCTGTTTTTTTACTCCATAAATAAAGAAGATAACGTAATAAAGCGCAGGGGGGTCAGAAAAGCAAAAACCAGCGACAGAGGCCGCTGGTTTTCCGTTGCGCATATTTTTTACTTAATTACGCGACATAAAAATCCGCAAAATATACCAGAACATGGTCGCGATAGAAGCAAACAGATGTAATGCCGCGCCAGCTGGGCGATCGGTAGGGTAATGGTGAATAATGTTAGAAGTATCGTAAAGTATAAACCCGGCGCACAGCAGTACCATTAGCGCAGAAAACCAGACGCCCAGCGAGAAGCCGCAGATGACGCTGGCAATAATCGCGCCAAAAGCAATGAACCCAGCCATAGTCAGAAACGAGCGCAGAAAAGAAAAGTCTTTTTTTATGGAAAAAGCGGTAAACGTCAGACCGCCAACCAGCAACAGAGTCGTTATTGCCGCCGCGCCAATGCTCGACGGGTTAATATACGCCGCCACCGTTAACAGGGGGGCAAAAATCAGGGATTCTGCCAACACATAAATCCCCAGCCCGATAAGTTGCGTTTGATTAGTCCCCGCATTATCCGCCAGACGGGTTGCCAGCATTCCCACCAGCATAAAAGCGCCGAGAACAACCAACCAGCTATATCTTCCACCAGCCAGCAGCACATCAAGCGCATACTCCCCGACCCCTATAAAACTCCACGCCGCGCTCAATACGATAAAACCGACGATGGCGACGGCGAGATGAAGATAAGCGCGACGAATAAAGGTAGTACGATCAATCCTTGAGTCGGGTTGTGGACCCGCAAAGGATGGCTGAAATGACATAGTAATAATCCCTCATTTTATGCAATAAAAACGCATCCATTCCTTCCTTCTTCGCACAATGTGCAGATGCCAATGACAGAAAGAAAGATTTAATGAAAACAGCGCTGTCGCTGAAAACGCGTCGCCTTCAGCCGCTTGTTTTTGTCGTTGCTAGTTTATCGAATAAAAATTGAGAGGATAAAAAAAAACCAGTCCGCAATCAGACTGGTTTTATGCTTTCAAGCCGGTGTTACATCGCTTTTTTGGTCAACTCGATAACGCGCAGTTTAGCGATCGCTTTGGCCAGTTCCGCAGACGCCTGAGCGTAATCCACGTCACCGTGCGAGCTCTTAATGTGCTCTTCGGCTTTACGCTTCGCTTCCAGGGCTCGCGCTTCGTCGAGATCCTGACCGCGAATCGCGGTATCCGCCAGAACGGTCACGCTGCCAGGCTGCACTTCCAGAATGCCGCCGGACAGATAGATAAACTCTTCATGACCGTGCTGCTTAACGATGCGAATCATACCAGGCTTAATGGCGGTGAGTAGCGGCGCGTGCCCCGGGTAAATCCCCAGTTCGCCTTCGCTACCCGTAACCTGGATTTTCTCGACCAGACCGGAGAACATTTGTTGCTCCGCGCTGACGACATCCAGGTGGTAAGTCATTGCCATATCACCCTCCGATTAAGGCGTTAAAGTTTTTTGGCTTTTTCCACGGCTTCGTCGATGGAACCGACCATGTAGAACGCCTGCTCCGGCAGGTGATCGTATTCGCCTTCCATGATGCCTTTAAAGCCACGGATGGTGTCTTTCAGGGAGACGTATTTGCCCGGAGAACCGGTAAATACTTCCGCCACGAAGAACGGCTGGGACAGGAAGCGCTGAATTTTACGCGCGCGAGCTACCACCAGTTTATCTTCTTCAGACAGTTCATCCATACCGAGGATGGCGATGATGTCTTTCAGTTCCTGATAACGCTGCAGGATGGACTGAACGCCACGCGCGGTGTCGTAGTGTTCCTGACCAACAACCAGCGGATCCAGCTGACGGCTGGTGGAGTCCAGCGGGTCAACGGCCGGGTAGATACCCAGGGATGCGATCTGACGGCTCAGTACCACGGTTGCATCTAAGTGCGCAAAGGTGGTGGCTGGAGACGGGTCAGTCAAGTCATCCGCCGGTACGTATACCGCCTGTACGGAGGTGATAGAACCGGTTTTGGTGGAGGTGATACGTTCCTGCAGAACGCCCATCTCTTCCGCCAGAGTCGGCTGGTAACCTACTGCGGAAGGCATACGGCCCAGCAGTGCGGATACTTCCGTACCGGCCAGGGTGTAACGATAGATGTTATCGACGAACAGCAGTACGTCACGACCTTCGTCACGGAATTTCTCCGCCATGGTCAGGCCGGTCAGTGCAACGCGCAGACGGTTTCCCGGCGGCTCGTTCATCTGGCCATACACCAGGGATACTTTATCGATAACGTTGGAGTCGGTCATTTCGTGGTAGAAGTCGTTACCCTCACGAGTACGTTCCCCTACGCCCGCAAACACTGAGTAACCGGAGTGCTCGATCGCGATGTTACGAATAAGCTCCATCATGTTTACGGTTTTACCTACACCCGCACCACCGAACAGACCGACTTTACCGCCCTTCGCGAACGGACACATCAGGTCGATAACTTTGATACCGGTTTCCAGCAGTTCCTGAGAGTTTGACAACTCTTCGTAGGAAGGTGCTGCGCGGTGAATCGCCCAACGCTCTTCTTCGCCGATCTCGCCTTTCATGTCGACCGGTTCGCCCAGGACGTTCATGATACGACCCAGCGTGGCTTTACCTACCGGGACTTCGATCGGGTGTTCGAGATCTTTTACATCCAGACCGCGACGCAGACCGTCAGAAGACCCCATCGCGATGGTACGCACGATACCGCCGCCAAGCTGCTGCTGAACTTCCAGCACCAGCTTCTCATTACCATTCTGCACCTCAAGGGCATCGTACACGCGTGGTACGGCATCCTGAGGGAACTCGACGTCGACCACGGCGCCGATTACCTGGACAATCTTTCCAGTAGCCATCTTAAATCCTCTACGAAATAACCTGGTTAAACCGCGGCGGCCCCCGAGACGATCTCGGTGAGTTCCTGAGTAATGCTGGCCTGACGAGCTTTGTTGTATACCAACTGCAGCTCTTTAATCAGGCTGCCGCCATTATCGGTTGCGGCTTTCATCGCCACCATTCGTGCGGCCTGCTCGCTGGCCAGGTTTTCTACCACGCCCTGATAAACCTGAGACTCCACATAACGACGCAGGAGAGTATCCAGCAGCGCTTTCGGGTCTGGTTCATACAGGTAATCCCAGGCTTTACGCTTCAGATCATCATCTTCTGACGCCGGCAGCGGCAGCAGTTGAGTGATCGTCGGCACCTGAGACATGGTGTTAATAAATTTGTTGCTGACAATGTAAAGCTTGTCCAGACGGCCTTCGTCGTAGGCCTGCAACATCACTTTAACCGGACCGATCAGTTCGGACAGAGAAGGGTTATCCCCCATACCTGTCACCTGAGCGACAACGTTGCCGCCTACGGAATTAAAGAATGACACGCCCTTAGAGCCGATCATTGCGAGTTCGCACTGAACGCCTTTATCGGACCATGCCTTCATATCCGCCAGCAGCTTTTTGAACAGGTTAATGTTCAAGCCACCGCACAAACCACGGTCGGTCGACACTACCAGGTAGCCCACGCGTTTAACGTCGCGCTCTTCCAGGTAGGGGTGCTTATATTCCAGATTACCGTTCGCAAGGTGACCAATCACTTTGCGCATGGTCTCTGCATAAGGACGGCTGGCCGCCATGCGATCCTGCGATTTACGCATTTTGGAAGCGGCGACCATCTCCATCGCTTTAGTGATCTTTTGCGTGTTCTGGACGCTTGCGATCTTACTACGTATCTCTTTTGCGCCGGCCATGAGCTTCTCCTCAATGCCTTACGGCCTGCCCTAAGGCAAGCCGCCAGACGTTACCAGGACTGGGTTGCTTTGAAGGAATCGAGGATGCCTTTCAGCTTGCCTTCGATTTCGTCGTTATAGCCACCGGACTGGTTGATCTCTTGCATCAGCGGAGCGTGATCACGGTCGACGTAAGCCAGCAGTGCGGCTTCGAAGCTACCGATTTTCGCCAGTTCGACATCCGCCAGATAACCACGTTCTGCTGCGAACAGAACCAGAGACTGCTGCGCGACGGACATCGGCGCATACTGTTTCTGTTTCAGCAGTTCGGTCACTTTCTGACCGTGGTCAAGCTGTTTACGGGTGGCATCGTCAAGGTCGGATGCAAACTGAGAGAACGCCGCCAGTTCACGATACTGCGCCAGCGCGGTACGAATACCACCGGACAGTTTTTTCATGATCTTGGTCTGGGCTGCGCCACCTACACGGGATACCGAGATACCCGGGTTAACCGCAGGACGAATACCGGCGTTAAACAGGTTAGATTCTAGGAAGATCTGACCATCGGTAATGGAAATTACGTTGGTCGGAACGAACGCGGAAACGTCACCTGCCTGCGTTTCGATAATCGGCAGCGCGGTCAGAGAGCCGGTTTTCCCTTTCACTTCACCTTTGGTGAAGGCTTCGACGTAGTCGGCGTTAACACGCGCAGCACGCTCCAGCAGACGAGAGTGGAGGTAGAATACGTCGCCCGGGAATGCTTCACGTCCTGGCGGACGACGGAGCAGCAGGGAGATCTGACGGTAAGCAACAGCCTGTTTAGACAGGTCATCGTAAATGATCAGCGCATCTTCACCGCGGTCACGGAAGTATTCGCCCATTGCGCAACCGGCATACGGCGCCAGATATTGCAGAGCAGCGGATTCGGACGCGGTCGCCACCACAACGATGGTGTTAGCCAGCGCGCCGTGTTCTTCCAGTTTACGCACCACGTTAGAGATGGTGGACGCTTTCTGGCCGATAGCGACATAGATACATTTGATACCGGAATCGCGCTGGTTGATGATGGCGTCGATAGCCAGCGCGGTTTTACCGGTCTGACGGTCACCGATGATCAGTTCACGCTGACCACGACCGATTGGGATCATGGAGTCAACGGCTTTATAGCCGGTCTGCACCGGCTGATCGACAGACTGACGATCGATAACGCCCGGCGCAATCGCTTCAACGGCAGAGAAGCCGTCATTATCAACCGGACCTTTACCGTCAATTGGCGCACCCAGGGTGTTCACCACACGTCCCAGCAGACCGCGGCCAACCGGAACTTCCAGGATACGACCCGTACATTTAACCTTCATGCCTTCGGCAAGGTCAGCGTATGGACCCATGACTACCGCACCCACGGAGTCGCGCTCCAGGTTCAGTGCGATAGCGTAACGGTTACCCGGCAGGGAGATCATTTCACCCTGCATACAATCGGCCAGGCCGTGAATGCGGATAACACCGTCACTGACAGAAACAATAGTACCTTCGTTGTGAGCTTCGCTCACCACATTGAACTGAGCAATGCGCTGCTTGATCAGTTCGCTGATTTCGGTGGAATTCAGTTGCATGCTCCAGTCCCCTTAAGACTGCAAGACGTCTGCAAGGCGCTCAAGACGGCCGCGTACGCTGCCATCAATGACCATATCACCCGCCCGGATGATAACGCCTGCCATTACAGACTTATCGATTTTGCAATTCAGCTTCACTTTGCGTGACAGACGTTTTTCCATCGCGGCGCTGATTTTCGAAAGCTGCTCTTCACTCAATGCGGTTGCCGACGTAACTTCTACCTCGGAGGTAGCTTCACTGGCGGCACGCAGATGAATAAACTGCTCCAGAACATCCGGGAGCGCGTTCAGACGATTATTTTCAGCCATCACCCGAATCAGGTTCTGACCGTTTTCGTCTAACTGCTCACCGCAGACTGCGATAAACGACTCAGCGAGCGTTTCCGGCGCCAGCGCGCCAGAGAGAAGCTCTGCCATTTGTTCGTTCTTGGTTACCTCGGCGGCAAACGCCAGCATATCCTGCCAGCGCTCTACACTTTGGTGTTCAACGGCAAAGTCAAAAGCTGCTTTGGCGTAGGGGCGAGCTACCGTAACAAATTCAGACATCAGCCCCTCCCTCCTTACAGTTCAGCGACAAGTTTATCCACGATGTCGCTGTTAGCAGCTTCATCCACGGAACGTTCGATGATCTTCTCGGCGCCAGCAACAGCCAGGATAGCAACTTGCTTACGCAGCTCTTCACGGGCGCGTTTACGCTCGGCTTCAATTTCCGCCTGCGCCTGCGCCACGATTTTAGTACGTTCCTGCTCTGCTTCAGTTTTGGCTTCGTCCAGGATCTGAGCGCGGCGTTTGTTTGCCTGCTCGATGATTACCTGAGCTTCCGCTTTCGCTTTTTTCAGCTGGTCGGTCGCGCTGGCCTTTGCAAGGTCAAGATCCTTATGTGCTCGTTCAGCAGAAGCGAGACCGTCAGCAATTTCTTTCTGACGTTTCTCGATGGCTGCCATTAACGGCGGCCATACGTACTTCATGCAAAACCAGACAAAGAGAATAAACGCGATGGCCTGGCCGAGGATTGTTGCGTTAAGATTCACAGCACAATGCCTCTATCTAGTTAACCTTCTGATATTGCTCTTAATTCAAGCAACGCTTACTACGCGACAGCGAACATCACGTACAGACCCAGACCTACAGCGATCATCGGGATAGCATCCACCAGACCCATAACGATAAAGAACTGAGTACGCAGCAGAGGAATCAGATCAGGTTGACGCGCCGCGCCTTCCAGGAATTTACCCCCGAGGATGCCGATACCGATCGCAGCACCGATTGCCGCCAGACCCATCATCACAGCGGCAGCCATGTACAGCAGATCCATATTCAGGTTTTCCATGACAGTCTCCAGTTTGTTTCAGTTAAAACGTAGTAGTGTTGGTAAATTAATGCTCTTCGGACGCCATCGACAGATAGACAATCGTCAGAACCATGAAAATGAAGGCTTGCAGCGTAATAATCAGGATGTGGAAAATGGCCCACGGCACATTCAGAATCCACTGTGACCACCACGGCAACAGACCAGCAATCAGAATGAAAATCAGCTCACCGGCATACATGTTGCCGAACAGTCGCAGACCCAGAGAAACCGGTTTGGACAGCAGACTTACCCCTTCAAGGATTAAGTTGACAGGAATGAACGCCCAGTGATTGAACGGCTGCAACGTCAACTCTTTTGCGAAGCCGCCGATGCCTTTCATTTTGATGCTGTAGAACAGAATAAGGATGAATACGCCCAGCGCCATCGACAGGGTGATGTTCACGTCAGCAGACGGCACCACGCGCGTTGCCGGCAGACCCAGCCAATGCTCAGCGATATACGGCAGCAGGTCGATAGGCAGTAAGTCCATCAGGTTCATAAGGAATACCCAGACGAAAATCGTCAGGGCCAGCGGCGCAATCAGCTTGCTTTTGCCATGGTACATGTCTTTCACGCTGCCATGCACAAAGCCGACTATCAGCTCAATCGCGGTCTGAAACTTGCCTGGCACGCCGCTGGTCGCTTTTTTAGCAACGCTACGGAACATCACCAGAAACAACAGACCCAGCACCACCGAGAAGAACATGGAGTCAATATTGAGCGTCCAGAAGGTGGCTGGGGGGTTCTGCGGATCCACCAGCGAGAAAGTACGCAGGTCCAACTGAAGGTTATTCAGATGGTGTCCTATGTATTCCTGCGGCGTCATATTTTCTGAAGCCATGATGCCTTTTACCCTTTGTTGTTAATTACAGCCGGCGCCAGTATCTGAACCACCAGCACCAAAACCCACGTAACGATCAGCGGCAAAAACACCGCCTTTAAAACCGCCAACGCCACCACCAGTAAAACCAGCATCGCTAACACCTTGAAGGCTTCACCGAAGGCGAAAGTCCAGGACACGCGGCCCTTAGCAGGTGTATGCGCCTGGTGACGCCAGGCAAATATCATAAACAACATATTAGGCAGTGCCACTGCCAATCCCCCACATACTGCGGAGATGCCCCAGAAGGGGTCTTTGAGGCAAAACAGCAATCCACTTGCTATTACCGCCAGAAACTGAATGAACAGAAGCTTACGAGCAACGTTTCGACTCACGAGCGACACAGACATCACGTTTTTACTCCTGCTCACTTCGAGGTATGCCGCGTGTCGTATAAAACGTTCTTTAAGACTTAGAGTCAAGCATCAAAAAGCGGTCAAATTATACGGTGCGCCCCCGTGATTTCAAACAATAAGTAGCCAAAAGGTGAATAAATGTTTAAATATTTTTCTCTGGCCCGCATTTTTAACTTTTAGCCAAAGTGTGAACGATCGTACAAAACTGCAAATAGCGCGAAAACACTGGCGATAAAGCGTGCACCAGATCACACATTAAACATATTCATGCTTACGCAATTCATTTACGTGTCAATTCATGCCTTTTCATCTTTTTGATATTTAAGCGTAAAACCAGGTACTGTTTTAAAAATACCAGCTTACACCTTAAAAACGCCCCATTGACATTTATAATAAAAATTTAACAAGCAAAAGTGATTTTTCGATTCGATTTTTAGCAGACTGATATTTACAAAGTTGATTACTCTCTGTTTTAACAAAATAAGCGACGTTGTCATGTTGAAACGAAACCGTAAATCCAGAGTTAAATGTAACAACGCTGAAATGCGTTATACCTGTCGATTTTTAACACAAGCCGCGTCGTTTTTTTTCTATTTTTTTTGATAAAAATTAAACTTTGTTTGACTTAATAATCACCAGATGCCGCTCGCCTTCCAGTTGCGGAACGCGTAATTTTTCAACAGATTCGACGCTAAAATTGTCAGGTAGTGAGGCAATTTCATCCCCTGGCAATTGCCCTTTTAAGGCATAAAAACGCCCTTTCTCTCCCGGCAGATGGTGACACCAGCTCACCATATCATTCAACGATGCGAAAGCGCGGCTGATAACGCCATCAAACGGCGGTTCGGAGGGATAGGCTTCAACGCGGCTTTGAACCGGCGTGATGTTTTCCAGTTTCAGTTCGTGCTGGACCTGACGCAGAAAACGTACCCGCTTGCCCAGGCTGTCGAGTAAGGTGAAATGCGCGTCAGGGAGAACAATAGCCAGCGGGATGCCCGGCAGCCCCGGTCCTGTTCCTACGTCGATAAAACGCTGTCCCTGAAGATACGGCGCAACGACTATGCTGTCGAGAATATGGCGTACCAACATTTCGTTGGGATCCCGCACTGACGTCAGGTTGTATGCTTTGTTCCATTTGTGCAGCATATCAACGTAGGCGACCAGCAGCGTTTTCTGGTGATCGGTAAGAGAAATACCGGCATCAGCCAGCAGACGAGAGAGTTTGTTGAGCACGGTCATTACCTGTTAATAATCAAATGCCCGATGCGCTTTCGCTTATCGGGCCTACAAATTTGTAGGGCGGGCAAGCGAAGCGCCCCCGCCAAATTAGTGTTATCAAGCGCTACGACGCAGCATACCTTGTTTTTTCAGCCATACCAGCAGAATGGAGATTGCCGCTGGCGTAACGCCGGAGATACGCGATGCCTGGCCGATAGACGCCGGTTTATGATCGTTCAGCTTGGCGATAACTTCGTTCGACAGACCGGAAACCTGACGATAATCCAGCGTGGCAGGCAGCAACGTATTCTCGTTACGTAGTTGTTTTTCAATCTCATCCTGCTGGCGAGCGATATAGCCTTCGTATTTGACCTGGATTTCCACTTGCTCAGCGGCTTGCTCATCTTCAAGCGCAGGCGCGAATGCGGCAAGCGAAGTGAGCTGCGCGTAGGTCATTTCCGGACGACGCAACAGATCTTCGCCGCTGGCCTCACGGGAGAGAGGCGTGGTCAAATGCGCATTCACTTCATCGGCGGATTCCGCAGACGGCGTTACCCATGTCGATTTCAGCCGCTGACGTTCGCGTTCGATACTTTCCAGCTTCTCGTTGAAGCGCGCCCAGCGTTCATCATCCACCAGACCCAGCTCGCGGCCCATTTCGGTCAGACGCAGATCGGCGTTGTCCTCACGCAGCATCAGGCGATATTCGGCGCGGGAGGTAAACATGCGATACGGCTCTTTGGTGCCCAGCGTACAGAGATCGTCCACCAGCACGCCGAGATAAGCCTGAGAACGCGCAGGCGCCCAGCCCTCTTTGTCGGCGGAAAGACGCGCGGCATTCAGACCAGCGAGCAAGCCCTGCGCCGCAGCCTCTTCATAGCCGGTAGTACCGTTGATTTGACCAGCAAAGAACAGGCCGTGAATAAATTTACTTTCCAGAGTCGGTTTCAGATCGCGCGGGTCGAAGAAATCGTACTCAATCGCATAACCAGGACGAACGATCTTCGCGTTCTCCATGCCCTGCATGGAACGGACAATCTGCATCTGCACGTCAAACGGCAGGCTGGTGGAGATACCGTTAGGGTAAATCTCGTTAGAGGTCAGTCCTTCCGGCTCAAGGAAGATCTGATGCTGGTTACGATCGGCAAAACGCATCACCTTGTCTTCGATCGAAGGACAGTAGCGCGGGCCGATCCCTTCGATCACGCCAGCGTACATTGGGCTACGATCGAGGTTATTACGAATCACGTCATGGGTTTTCTCATTGGTATGCGTGATGTAACACGGCACCTGTTGCGGATGCTGAGAAGCATTCCCCATAAACGAGAAAACCGGCATCGGGTTATCGCCATGCTGTTGAGCCAACACGCTGAAATCGATAGTACGCGCATCAATACGCGGCGGTGTGCCGGTTTTCAGGCGGCTGACGCGTAGCGGAAGCTCACGCAGACGGCGAGACAGCGGGATGGATGGCGGATCGCCAGCACGACCGCCGCTGTAGTTATCCAGACCAATATGAATTTTGCCATCCAGGAAGGTTCCGACGGTCAGTACCACCGCTTTCGCGCGGAATTTGAGCCCCATTTGGGTCACGGCGCCGACAACGCGATCGTTTTCGACAATCAGATCTTCAACCGCTTGCTGGAAGATCATCAGATTCGGCTGATTCTCCAGCGCGGTACGCACCGCCTGGCGGTATAAGACTCGATCCGCCTGAGCCCGGGTAGCGCGAACGGCCGGACCTTTGCTGGCGTTTAGTATCCTAAACTGAATACCTGCCTGATCGATCGCTTTCGCCATCAGACCGCCGAGCGCATCCACCTCTTTTACCAGATGTCCCTTTCCAATACCGCCGATCGCCGGGTTGCAGCTCATCTGTCCCAACGTGTCAATATTGTGTGTCAAAAGCAGAGTCTGTTGACCCATACGCGCTGCGGCCATCGCGGCCTCAGTGCCTGCATGACCCCCGCCAATAATAATGACGTCAAAAGGATCCTGATAAAACATGGTAATTGCCTCGCATAACGCGGTGTGAAAATGGATTGAAGCCCGGGCGGTGGATTCTACTCAACTTTAGCCGATGGAGAAAGCCCCGGGATCCGGGCTATTAAAAAGAAGATCTTTTTATTTAGAGATCTGTTCTATTGTGATCTCTTATTAGGATCGCGCCAGGCTGTGGATAACCCGGATCCTGTAATAAAGATCAATGCGTTGGAAAGGATCACTAGCTGTGAATGATCGGTGATCGTGGCCCGTATAAGCTGGGATCAAAACGGGTACTTATACACAACTCAAAAAGTGAACAACGGTTATTCTTTGGATAACTACCGGTTGATCCAAGCTTTCCACCAGATTTATCCACAATGGATCGCACGATCTTTACACTTATTTGAGTAAATTAATCCAGGATCCGAGCCAAATCTCCGCTGGATCTTCCGGAATCTCATGTTCAAGGATGTTGATCTTCAGTGTTTCCCCAACCTGTTTTGCGCCAGCGTCTTTCAGTTCCGCTTCTATTTTCTCAATCGCGCCGCAAAACGTGTCGTATTCTCGACTACCAATGCCAATTGCGCCGAAACGTACCGCGGAAAGATCGGGTTTCTGCGTCTGAAGGTCTTCATAGAAAGGGGTCAGGTTGTCCGGAATGTCTCCGGCGCCGTGCGTTGAGCTGATTATCAGCCAGATCCCGGAAGCTGACAGATCCTCTAATAACGGACCGTGCACCGTTTCGGTTGAAAAACCGGCAGCTTCCAGCTTTTCCGCCAGATGTTCCGCGACGTATTCGGCGCCGCCCAGGGTGCTGCCGCTGATAAGAGTAATGTCTGCCATTGATCGCTCGCTCAGGTAAAGAGGCTGCATTGTACTCTGTGAACGAGCTGGGATCTACCTGTGGAAAAATGTGGGATTAAAAAAGCCGATCATGGCTTGATGGTGCGCATGATCGGGTTCTGCAAGACGATCAGTGTCTCAGTGGACTGAATTTCATCAATTGTTTGGATCTTGTTGATAAGTACGTGCTGAAGCGCGTCGATTGATTTGCACATCACTTTTATAAAGATGCTGTAGTGACCGGTGGTGTAATACGCTTCCGTCACCTCATCCAGGCTTTCCAGCCGGGCCAGTGCGGAGGGATAGTCTTTGGCGCTTTTGAGAATGATGCCAATAAAGCAGCCCACATCGTAGCCCAGCTGTTTAGGGCTGACGTCAATCCGTGCGCCCGTAATGATCCCGGCCTGCTTCATTTTCTCGACGCGAACGTGAATGGTTCCAGGGCTAACGCCAAATTGTTTGGCCAGTTCGGCGTAGGCGGTGCGGGCATTTTCCATTAAGGCGTCAAGTATGCCGCGGTCCAGATTGTCGATCTGATAATTTTCCATCGCTTTTTCTTATGCTGATTAATGATTATCTCTATTTTAGCCATTATTTTTAACGAATCAAAATCGAAGTTGGCTTTTTATCTGTTGATTATTGAATAGTGCTCTCGTTTTGTTGCTTAATCATAGGCAACAGGACGCAGGAGTAAAAAAATGAAAACCGCTTACATTGCCAAACAACGTCAAATTAGCTTCGTGAAATCACATTTCTCTCGCCAGCTTGAGGAGCGTCTGGGTCTGATTGAGGTCCAGGCGCCGATCCTGAGTCGCGTAGGAGATGGTACGCAGGATAATTTGTCCGGCTGTGAAAAAGCGGTGCAGGTAAAAGTGAAAGCGTTGCCTGACGCCCAGTTCGAAGTGGTGCATTCACTGGCGAAGTGGAAACGTCAAACCCTGGGGCAACATGACTTCAGCGCGGGCGAAGGGCTGTACACGCACATGAAAGCCCTTCGCCCCGATGAAGACCGACTCTCTCCGCTCCACTCGGTCTATGTGGATCAGTGGGACTGGGAGCGTGTCATGGGCGATGGCGAGCGCCAATTTTCCACCCTGAAAAGCACAGTAGAGGCTATATGGGCTGGAATTAAGGCGACGGAAGCAGAAGTGCATAAACAGTTTGGTCTGGCGCCGTTCCTGCCAGAGCAAATTCAGTTTGTTCACAGCCAGGAGCTGTTGTCTCGCTATCCGGATCTGGATGCGAAAGGGCGCGAACGCGCGATCGCCAAAGAACTTGGCGCCGTTTTTCTGGTGGGGATCGGCGGTAAACTGAGCGATGGCCACCGCCATGATGTACGCGCGCCGGATTATGATGACTGGAGCTCCGCATCTGAGCTGGGCTACGCCGGTCTGAACGGCGATATCCTGGTGTGGAACCCGGTGCTGGAAGATGCGTTTGAGCTTTCCTCTATGGGTATTCGCGTAGATGCCGATACGCTGATGCGCCAGCTGGCGTTGACCGGTGATGAAGATCGTCTGCAACTGGAGTGGCATCAGGCGCTGCTGCGCGGCGAAATGCCGCAGACCATCGGCGGCGGGATTGGGCAGTCGCGTCTGACGATGTTGCTGCTGCAATTGCCGCATATTGGTCAGGTACAGTGCGGCGTATGGCCCGCGCAGGTTCGCGAAAGCATTCCTGCTATTTTATAAGCCGTTAGCGCCGCCAGCGTCTCAGCAGGCGGCTTCGCATCCCGGTGTCAAAGCGCCAGATATGATCGAAAATGCGCATGATGCCGGGTTTGCCGTGCGCCGACATCGCCACCGCATGGAATCGATGCTGGTGAAGACGCTGCAACTCTCCCACTTTGCTCACCACGTCATCCGGCAAGCGCTGGGCGATAAAATCCGAAATGACCACCGCATCGGCATCAAACCATTCCCGTCCCTGCATTCTTTCAATAATGGCGCGAAAACAGCTGGCGATATCCGTGCCGCCGCGAAAACGTTGACTTAAAAAGCGGATAGCCTGCTCGATACCTTCCGGGCCGGAGAGTTCATAACGCACAACGTCAGTGGAAAACAGCATAATAAAGCAGCGGCGGTTATCCGCCAGCGCAACGCGCATCAACGCCAGGCAGAACGCTTTTGCGCACTGCTCGTTAAATCCTCCCATCGAGCCTGAAGTATCGACGCAGACAATAAACGGTCCGCGCGGCTGCTCGTCGACATCCTGGTGTACTACCGGCCGTTCGGTCACTTTCTCACGCCACGCTTCGCCATGCAGGCGATAGGTGAGGAGCTGTTTTTCCACTAACCGGCGGTAAAATTCATATTCCAGCTCGGTGATGCCGAGCGTCGCCAGCTCTGGCGGCAACAGGCGCAGAATATCATCGCCTTGCTGTATACCGTCAACCTGCTCCGGCACCGTTGCGGGTTCGCGTACCAGTGTACGAAAGGTTTCCATCGGCGCGTCTTTTTTCGGTACCGATTTGGCTTCCCGCGAACGTCCCAGTTGTTCCGCCAGTTGCATTAGCTCCGGCTGGGCGGCGAGAAATTCGCCGTATTTTACGATCAGTTGATAATCACCACGTTTAAGCTGGCCCGCGCTCATATCCCACAGGCGGCCTGCGGCATTATCATTTTCCGCCAGCGTCGGTTCCAGTTGCCCGCTCAGCGTCATCCGTTCCTGAACGTCACTCAGCAACTGCTCGCGCTCTTCTTCCAGTAGTTGCTGATTTAACGTGGTGGCCTGCACGACCAGACTTAACCGCCAGCGTTGCAAAAAAAGCGTGTGTAGCGCAGGGGTAAAGGTACTGTTGCTCTCCGTCAACTGCTTCGCCTGCGCGGCATACGGTGAATGCAGGCGGTGAAGCAACGCCAGTATTTGCGGCAGTTGCACGATGAACTGTGGGGTAGAGAGAAGTTGGCTTTGCTGATAACACATGACCTCTTCCGTGAGTTCCGGCGGAACGCGTGCGTCTTTAAGACGGCTGCGTAGCGCTTCCCGCCAGCGCGGGAGATCGGCGGTCACGGCGTTTTTTAAACGCGGAAACTTTTCAAAGAAAATGACCAGTTGTGGGGAAGCCAGTAGCGCGAGGATCATCTCTTCGACCATTCCCTCTTCGCTGACGGCCAGCATGGTATTTAGCGTATCCAGCGTCAGCATTGTTGCGCCTGGCGGATCTGTTCTCCTACATCCTGCAGGCTGGCCTCAATGCGCCCTAACCAGTCGCTGTGAATAAACAGGCAATGTTGCTGCTCGCTGAAGCGAGTATGCTGCTGGCGCCAGTCGTTTTCTAACGTTTCCAGCTGCTGTTTGATCTCCGCAGGCATACTGTCTTCAGCCGCTCCCGGTAACGCCAGACGGGTACCTTGTAGACTGATGTCGCGCACCACCAGATGTTGAGCGTTATCGACTTCCATATTCAGCGTTTGGGCAAAGCCGATCCCGTTCAGTTTGCCGCGGATCTCGCCGCCTTTGGTCAGCCAAAGTTCCAGCGCGCTGCGGTCAAAGGTAATATGGATCACTTCCATATCATGCAGTTTTAGCGGTTTTTGTAGCAATAACGTCAACGTTGACGCACTGGCTTCCGGCGGTAAAGTGTAATGCGGGCGGCGGCTGAACATACCGCCTTCTTTAATGACGGTGAAGGCGGTTTTATCGCTTTGCTGTTGCTGCAACTGGAGGCGGCGCTGGACAATACCGCCGAGGCGAGTCAGCATGGCCTGCTGCTGCCAGGCGTGTCCGGTCATCAATATTTCCAGTTGCTGTTGCATGAGATTCAGACTCTGCGCGTCATACCACAAGCAATCTTTTAGCAGGATAAGGTCAATCGGCGCAACCGCGTCACGTCCGCTAAAGAAGGCGCTGGCCTGTAACAGGCGGATGGCTTTCTTCCAGCGACGGTCGGAGACATAAGGCGCATTCGGCAAATTATCCAGCTGTTGGCGCAGAGTAAATATCAGCTCAAAGACCGGATCAGGCAGTGAAATCGCGCCGATATCTTTTTGCCACTGTTGATATTCTTCGTCGCTTACCTGTAACGAGGCGGGGACCGGGTTATCACTCTCATCCTGCTGACTAACCAGCATGGAGCGGAAATTGGCTTTATCCTGAACTTTATCCAGCCACAGACGAATCAACATTCGGTCGTACAAGGCTTCCAGGCTGCTGTCCGCTTCGGGCAGTTCGTTAGAGGCCGCCACCAGCAGCCGCATCGGAATTTTTTCCTCAAATGCGCCGTTGCGGAAATGGCGTTCGTTAATGGCGGTCAGCAATGTGTTCAGGATAGCGGGCCCGGCTTTCCAGATTTCATCCAGAAAAACGATTTCGGCTTCGGGAAGGTAGCCGGTCGTTAAGCGTTCATAGCGACCTTCATCTTTCAGCGCCTGAATAGAGAGCGGGCCAAAAACCTCTTCCGGCGTGGAAAAGCGTGTCATCAGATATTCAAAAGCGCGGGCGCGCTGGAAAGCAAACTTCAGGCGGCGGGCAATCAGACTCTTGGCGATACCGGGCGGGCCCAACAAAAAGACGCTCTCACCGCTTAACGCCGCCAGTAGGCAAAGGCGTATGGCATGACTACGTTCATACAGTCCCTTCTCAAGGGCGCTGCTCAGACGGGAAATTCTTTCCGCTAATAAATGTGGGTGAGCCATAATAAAGAGGCGTCCTTTCGACAAATGGATCATGCTAATTGCGAGTATAGACGTTTCACCACCGGGGCTGTAATCGTCTGACGCGCTGTTTATTTTTCTTTGAGCCAGGTTAATCTGGCTTCATTTAGGGGTACGATTTTATGATTAATCGTGCATACTGTGCGCTTTTTTGTGGGCCAAGGGACTAAGCACACATTTCATATCTATACACTCATTCATTCAAACTACATCAAGGCGGCAAAGGAGTGAATCCCCTGGCACTGACTTAAACGTGTGACTGGGGTAAGCGAATGCAGCCGACAAGGAGGTAGCGTGAAGGGTGACGTGTATAAACGAAAGATGAGTCTATGAGCACTGATAATAAGCAATCGTTGCCTGCGATTACCCTCGCAGCTATTGGGGTTGTCTACGGTGATATTGGTACCAGCCCGCTTTATACGCTTCGTGAATGTTTGTCCGGTCAGTTTGGTTTTGGCGTTGAACGAGATGCCGTGTTTGGTTTTCTGTCGCTGATCTTCTGGCTACTCATCTTTGTGGTTTCCATCAAATATCTCACCTTCGTGATGCGCGCCGATAACGCGGGTGAAGGTGGAATTTTGACGCTGATGTCGCTTGCCGGGCGTAATACCTCGGCGCGCACCACATCCATGTTAGTTATCATGGGACTGATAGGCGGCAGCTTTTTCTATGGCGAAGTGGTCATTACGCCGGCGATTTCGGTGATGTCGGCGATTGAAGGCCTGGAGATTGTCGCGCCGCAGCTGGACACCTGGATTGTCCCGCTCTCCATTATTGTGCTGACTCTGTTGTTTATGATTCAGAAGCACGGTACGGGAATGGTAGGGAAACTCTTTGCGCCGATCATGCTGACCTGGTTTTTAATCCTGGCGGTACTTGGCCTGCGCAGTATTATCGCCAATCCCGAAGTGTTACATGCGCTGAATCCTGTCTGGGCGGTACGTTTTTTCCTTGAATATAAAACCGTATCATTTATTGCGTTGGGCGCGGTGGTGCTGTCGATTACCGGCGTAGAGGCGTTGTACGCCGATATGGGACACTTCGGTAAGTTCCCGATTCGCCTGGCGTGGTTTACCGTGGTATTGCCGTCGTTAGTACTGAACTACTTTGGTCAGGGCGCATTGCTACTTAAGCATCCGGAAGCGATTAAAAACCCCTTCTTCCTGTTGGCGCCGGACTGGGCGTTAATTCCGCTGCTGATTCTGGCCGCGCTGGCGACGGTGATCGCCTCCCAGGCGGTCATTTCCGGCGTCTTTTCGCTGACGCGTCAGGCCGTGCGTCTTGGCTATTTGTCGCCAATGCGCATTATCCATACCTCCGAGATGGAGTCCGGTCAGATCTATATCCCTTTCGTTAACTGGCTGCTTTATTTCGCGGTCGTGGTTGTTATTGTTAGCTTTGAGCACTCCAGCAACCTGGCGGCGGCCTATGGTATCGCCGTGACCGGCACGATGGTGCTGACGTCTATTCTTTCTACGACCGTGGCGCGTAAGAACTGGCACTGGAACAAATATTTTGTCGCGCTGATCCTCATCGCATTCCTGTGCGTGGATATCCCGCTGTTCTCGGCTAACCTCGATAAATTGTTGTCCGGCGGTTGGCTGCCGCTGAGCCTGGGTCTGATCATGTTCACGATCATGACCACCTGGAAGAGCGAGCGTTTCCGTCTGTTGCGTCGTATGCATGAACACGGTAATTCGCTGGAAGCGATGATTGCTTCGCTGGAGAAGTCACCGCCGGTTCGGGTGCCGGGTACTGCCGTATACATGTCGCGCGCGCTCAGTGTGATCCCTTTTGCTTTATTGCATAACCTGAAGCACAACAAAGTGTTGCATGAGCGCGTAATCTTACTGACGTTGCGTACAGAAGATGCGCCATATGTGCATAACGTTCGCCGGGTGCAGATTGAGCAGTTGTCTCCGACATTCTGGCGCGTGGTGGCTAGCTACGGCTGGCGCGAAACGCCAAACGTTGAAGAGGTGTTCCACCGCTGCGGTCTGGAAGGGCTTAGCTGTCGGATGATGGAAACGTCGTTCTTTATGTCGCACGAGTCGTTGATTGTCGGCAAACGCCCGTGGTATTTGCGTCTGCGTGGCAAGCTGTATTTGTTGTTGCAACGCAACGCCCTGCGCGCGCCGGATCAGTTCGAGATCCCGCCTAACCGCGTGATTGAGTTAGGTACGCAGGTCGAGATTTAACCTCCCATCAACATGCCGGGGGCCGCGTTGGCTTACCCGGCCTGACCAATCCGTAGATTCCCACAAGATAATCGCCTGATGGCGATTATCTTCACCTGATTTCCGCTAGCGAAACGTTTCGACGGCGATCACAATTCTGTTACGTCATGATGGTTTTATGAACACATCCAGGGTTACACTGCGGCCAGCGAAACGTTTCGCTAGTGGAGCAGAAAAATGAAGAAAGGCACCGTACTCAACTCTGAAATCTCGTCGGTCATTTCCCGTCTGGGGCATACTGATACTCTGGTGGTCTGTGATGCGGGTTTACCCATCCCGAATAGCACCGCGCGTATCGATATGGCACTAACCCAGGGCGTACCTTCTTTTATGCAGGTGGTGGATGTCGTGACCCGGGAAATGCAGGTTGAGGCGGCGATTCTTGCAACGGAAATCAAACAACAGAATCCGCAGCTCCACGAAACGTTGCTCACTCACCTTGAGCAACTGCAGCAACACCAGGGAAACACCATAAAAATTAGTTATACGACACACGAACAATTCAAAAAATTGACTGCAGACAGTCAGGCGGTGATTCGCAGCGGGGAGTGTTCCCCGTATGCGAACGTCATTCTTTGCGCTGGCGTTACGTTCTGAGGCCGCTATGGACGCATTACTGCAACTCAAAGGGATCGATAAAGCGTTCCCCGGCGTGAAGGCTCTCTCCGGCGCCGCGTTAAACGTTTATCCTGGCCGCGTTATGGCGCTGGTGGGGGAAAACGGCGCCGGAAAATCCACCATGATGAAAGTATTAACCGGCATCTATACGCGAGATGCGGGATCGTTGTTATGGCTGGGTAAAGAGACCACCTTTAATGGGCCTAAATCGTCTCAGGAAGCCGGGATCGGCATTATTCATCAGGAACTGAACCTGATTCCGCAGTTGACCATTGCGGAAAACATCTTCCTGGGCCGTGAGTTTGTGAATCGCTTTGGCAAAATCGACTGGAAAAAGATGTATGCCGAAGCCGACCACCTCTTAGCCAAACTCAATCTGCGTTTTAAGAGCGATAAGCTGGTGGGCGAACTCTCTATCGGCGATCAGCAAATGGTGGAAATCGCCAAAGTGCTGAGCTTCGAATCCAAAGTCATCATTATGGATGAACCGACCGATGCGCTGACCGACACTGAAACCGACTCTCTGTTCCGCGTTATCCGCGAATTAAAATCGCAGGGGCGCGGCATTGTCTATATCTCCCACCGTATGAAAGAGATCTTCGAAATTTGCGATGACGTGACGGTCTTCCGCGATGGGCAATTTATCGCCGAGCGTGAAGTGGCCACGTTGACCGAAGATTCTCTTATCGAAATGATGGTGGGACGTAAGTTGGAAGATCAGTACCCGCATCTGGATAACGCGCCGGGTGAGATTCGCCTGAAGGTCGATAATCTGTGCGGACCGGGCGTGAATGATGTCTCTTTTGTGCTGCGAAAAGGCGAGATCCTTGGCATCTCCGGCCTGATGGGCGCCGGTCGCACCGAGCTGATGAAAGTATTGTACGGCGCGATGCCGCGAACCAGCGGTTACGTGACGCTTGATGGACACGAAGTGGTGACGCGTTCTCCGCAGGACGGACTGGCCAATGGCATCGTTTATATCTCTGAAGACCGTAAGCGCGATGGACTGGTGCTCGGCATGTCAGTTAAAGAGAATATGTCGCTGACGGCGCTGGACTATTTCAGCCGCGCTGGCGGAAGCCTGAAACACAAAGATGAGCAGCAGGCGGTGGGGGATTTTATCCGTCTGTTCAACGTCAAGACGCCGTCAATGGAACAGGCGATAGGCCTGCTTTCTGGCGGTAATCAGCAAAAAGTGGCGATTGCCCGCGGGTTGATGACGCGCCCGAAAGTGCTCATTCTCGACGAGCCGACCCGCGGCGTGGACGTCGGCGCCAAGAAAGAGATTTATCAGCTTATCAACCAGTTTAAGGCCGACGGCCTGAGCATCATTCTGGTCTCATCTGAGATGCCAGAAGTATTAGGCATGAGCGATCGCATCATCGTCATGCATGAAGGGCATCTCAGCGGTGAATTTACTCGCGAGCAGGCCACCCAGGAAGTGTTAATGGCTGCCGCAGTGGGCAAGCTTAATCGCGTGAATCAGGAGTAAAAAAGATGACAACCCAGGCTGTTTCTGGTCGCCGTTATTTCACTAAAGCGTGGCTTCTTGAGCAGAAGTCGCTCATTGCCCTGCTGGTGTTGATCGCGATTGTTTCGACGTTGAGCCCCAACTTTTTTACCGTTAATAATCTGTTCAATATTCTTCAACAGACCTCCGTCAACGCCATTATGGCGGTGGGGATGACGTTGGTGATTCTGACATCGGGGATCGATCTGTCCGTCGGTTCCCTGCTGGCGCTCACCGGCGCGGTTGCCGCTTCAATCGTCGGCGTTGAAGTGAATGCGCTGGTCGCGGTTGCCGCCGCGCTGGCGCTGGGCGCTGCGATTGGCGCCGTCACTGGCGTTATCGTCGCGAAAGGCCGCGTACAGGCGTTTATCGCTACGCTGGTGATGATGCTGCTACTGCGCGGTGTAACGATGGTTTACACCGACGGTAGCCCGGTCAACACCGGCTTTACCGATAACGCCGATCTGTTTGGCTGGTTCGGTATCGGCCGTCCGCTGGGCGTTCCTACGCCGGTCTGGATCATGGCTATCGTCTTTATCGCCGCCTGGTATATGCTGCATCACACCCGTCTGGGACGCTATATCTACGCGCTGGGCGGTAACGAAGCGGCGACGCGCCTGTCTGGCATTAGCGTGAGCAAAGTGAAAATTATCGTCTATTCACTTTGCGGCCTGACAGCGTCGCTGGCGGGCATCATTGAAGTGGCGCGCCTCTCTTCCGCGCAGCCGACGGCGGGTACCGGCTATGAGCTGGATGCTATTGCCGCCGTGGTGCTGGGCGGCACCAGCCTTGCAGGCGGTAAAGGACGCATTGTTGGGACATTGATCGGCGCATTGATTCTCGGCTTCCTTAATAATGGTTTGAATTTGTTAGGTGTTTCCTCCTATTACCAGATGATCGTCAAAGCGGTGGTGATTTTGCTGGCGGTACTGGTAGACAACAAAAAGCAGTAACAACGACTACAGGACATCTGAAATATGAACATGAAAAAACTGGCTACCCTGGTATCTGCTGTTGCGCTGAGCGCCACCGTGAGCGCGAATGCAATGGCGAAGGACACCATTGCGCTGGTGATCTCTACCCTCAATAATCCCTTCTTCGTGTCGTTAAAAGACGGGGCGCAAAAAGAGGCGGATAAACTGGGTTATAACCTGGTGGTGCTGGACTCCCAGAACAACCCTGCCAAAGAGCTGGCGAACGTGCAGGATTTAACCGTTCGCGGGACCAAAATTTTGCTGATCAACCCGACTGACTCCGATGCGGTGGGTAACGCGGTGAAGATGGCTAACCAGGCGAAGATTCCGGTTATCACGCTTGACCGCCAGGCAACCAAAGGCGATGTCGTCAGCCATATCGCGTCTGATAACGTGCTGGGCGGTAAGATCGCTGGCGACTATATCGCGAAAAAAGCTGGCGAAGGCGCCAAAGTGATTGAGTTGCAAGGCATTGCCGGAACATCTGCGGCGCGTGAGCGTGGCGAAGGTTTCCAGCAGGCGGTAGCCGCCCACAAATTTAATGTCCTGGCCAGCCAGCCTGCCGATTTCGACCGTACTAAGGGTCTGAACGTCATGCAGAACCTGCTGACCGCGCATCCGGATGTTCAGGCTGTCTTCGCCCAGAACGATGAAATGGCGCTGGGCGCACTGCGCGCGCTGCAAACTGCCGGTAAAGCAGATGTGATGGTGGTTGGATTTGACGGTACGCCGGATGGCGAAAAGGCCGTAAAAGATGGCAAACTGGCAGCGACTATCGCTCAGTTACCGGATCAAATCGGCGCCAAAGGCGTTGAAGTGGCGGATAAGGTGCTGAAAGGCGAAAAAGTTCAGGCCAAATATCCGGTTGACCTGAAACTGGTCATCAAGCAGTAATAAACGACACGGGTCAACTATGGCCTGATGGCGACAGAAATACGCGAGCCTCCGCTGAGGTGAACGTAAAAAAAGAAAAGCAGGGCACGCGCCACCCTAACCGGTGGCGCACTTTGACGTGGAACCCCGAATATGAAAACCGCAGGTAATCTCATCGTCCTTGGCAGCATTAATGCCGATCATATCCTTAATCTTGAGTCCTTCCCTACCCCGGGTGAAACGGTAACCGGTAGCCATTATCAGGTCGCGTTTGGCGGGAAAGGCGCGAATCAGGCGGTTGCTGCGGGACGTAGCGGGGCAAATATTGCGTTTATCGCCTGCACGGGCGATGACGATATTGGCGACAGTATTCGTAAACAATTAGTCAGCGATCGTATTGATATCGCGCCAGTTAGCGTTATTAAAGGCGAGTCTACCGGGGTGGCGCTGATTTTCGTTAACGGCGAAGGCGAGAACGTCATCGGTATTCATGCCGGAGCGAATGCCGCGTTATCGCCGGCGTTGGTTGATGCGCAACGTGAACGTATCGCGCAGGCGGATGCGTTACTGATGCAGCTGGAATCGCCGCTGGAAAGCGTACTGGCGGCGGCGAAAATCGCCCATCAACATCATACTACTGTTGCGCTGAACCCGGCGCCTGCCCGTGAGCTACCGGATGAACTGCTGGCGCTGGTGGACATCATCACGCCAAATGAAACGGAAGCTGAAAAGCTGACGGGCGTGCGTGTGGAAAATGACGACGATGCCGCGAAAGCTGCGCAGGTTTTGCATGATAAAGGCATTCGAACCGTATTAATTACCTTAGGAAGCCGTGGCGTCTGGGCCAGCGTAGACGGCGAGGGCCGCCGCGTTCCTGGATTTAGCGTTGAGGCTGTCGATACCATTGCCGCCGGAGATACGTTTAACGGCGCCTTTATCACCGCGATACTGGAGGAGACGCCGTTGCCGGAAGCGATTCGCTTTGCCCATGCCGCCGCCGCGATTGCCGTAACGCGTAAAGGCGCGCAACCTTCCGTTCCGTGGCGCGAAGAGATAGAAGCGTTTTTACATCAGCAGGGGTAACGCTTGGCTACTATGAAAGATGTTGCCCGCCTGGCGGGAGTCTCTACATCGACGGTCTCTCACGTTATTAACAAAGATCGCTTTGTGAGTGAGACGATTACTGAAAAAGTTGAAGCGGCGATTAAATCACTTAACTATGCGCCTTCCGCGCTGGCGCGAAGCCTCAAGTTAAACCAGACCCGCACGATTGGTATGCTAATTACCGCCAGTACCAACCCTTTTTATTCCGAACTGGTGCGCGGCGTTGAGCGAAGCTGTTTTGAGCGCGGTTATAGTCTGGTGCTGTGCAATACCGAAGGCGACGAGCAACGGATGAACCGCAACCTGGAGACGCTGATGCAAAAACGGGTAGACGGTTTACTGCTGCTGTGTACCGAAACGCATCAGCCTTCTCGTGAAATCATGGAGCGTTATCCGTCTATTCCTACCGTCATGATGGACTGGTCGCCGTTTGATGGTGAGGGCGATAGCGATCTCATTCAGGATAATTCGTTGTTAGGCGGTGATCTTGCCACCCAACACCTTATCGATAAAGGATTTACCCGAATAGCCTGTATTACCGGCCCGCTGGACAAAACGCCAGCGCGTTTGCGGCTGGAAGGGTATCGGGCGGCGATGAAACGCGCAGGGCTGGCTATTCCGCAAGGCTATGAGATCACCGGCGATTTTGAATTTGGCGGCGGCTTTGACGCCATGCAGGCGTTACTCGCCCATCAACAGCGACCGCAAGCGGTTTTTACCGGAAACGATGCGATGGCTGTCGGCGCCTATCAGGCGCTATATCAGGCGGGGCTTCGTATCCCGCAGGATATGGCAGTCATTGGCTATGATGATATTGAGCTGGCGCGCTATATGACGCCGCCGCTGACGACTATCCATCAGCCGAAAGATGAATTGGGCGAGCTGGCTATTGATGTGTTGATTCATCGGATGGCGCAGCCCGCCTTGCAACAACAGCGACTTCAGCTTACTCCGGTTTTGACGGTGCGTGGGTCGGTTTAGATTTATGCCGTTCTTTAATCAGATTGTTGCCGTCTTTGGCTCTTAGCAGCATAAACATCAGCGCGGACACGATAGTGATCGCCCCCATCGTGATAAAGGTATAGTGGAACTGTTCCACGGTACTGGTGCCCGCAAAACCTTCATAAATACGTAACACCGCCGCGCTGATCGCCACGCCTAAACTGATAGACAATTGCTGCGTAACCGCCAGAACGCTGTTGCCGCTGCTGGCGTTATCGTCTGTCAGATCCGCAAGAGTAATCGTATTCATTGCCGTAAATTGAGTGGACATCGCCATTCCAAGAATGAATAGCGGCAGTACGAGCATCCAGATCGGCATGGCGGGAGATTGAAACGAAAACTGGGCAATCATCAGACCGATAAATACCGTAATGCCGACCAGAGTCTTCCGGTATCCCAAACGTCGTAAAACCTGCGTTACGGTCGATTTCGCGATAATAGAACCCAAAGCCGTCGGCGCCATCATGCAGCCGGCGATCAGAGCCGGGTAGCCAAAACCAACCTGTAGCATTAACGGCATCAAAAAAGGTACGCAGCCTGTCCCCAGACGCGTGGCGAGGTTGCCGGCAATACCGACGGAAAATGTGCGTGTCTTAAACAGCGATAGTGATATTAACGGTGTCGGATGACGGCGGGCGTGGCGGATATAGGCCAATAGTAGAACGATACTGCAAAAAATAATGGCGGATGCGATCCATGTCGCCACAATCTTTTCGCCAAACAGTTCCATTCCGCTGGAAAATAAAACCAGACTTAACCCAAAAAGAAAGAAGCCGGTCATGTCAAACTTGCGACGCGGCGTGGTGAAGTTGGGCATATATTTGCGGGCATACAGAATGCCTGCAACACCAATGGGAATATTAATCAGGAAGATCCAGTGCCAGCTTGCCCAGGTCACCAGTACGCCGCCTAATACCGGCCCCAGAATCGGACCTACCAGCCCCGGCATAGTGACAAAGTTAAGAACGGGCAGCAGCTCACTACGCGGATAGGCTCGCAATAACGCCAGCCGCGCCACTGGCATCATCATCGCTCCGCCGACGCCTTGTACGACGCGAAAAATAACCAATTCAGATAGTGAACTGGAGAGCGCGCAGGCCAGCGAGCCTAACGTAAACAGACTTACGGCAACCATAAAAACGCGACGCGTACCAAAGCGGTCAGCCAGCCGCTTACCGGAATTAACATAGCTACTGTCAGGGTATAACTGATAATAGCGGACTGCATGGCGAGTGGTGAACGGTTAAGACTATGCGCAATAGCCGGTAAAGCGGTATTCAAAATGGTGGCGTCTAGCGCCTGCATAAAGAAGGCCATCGCCGCGATCCACGGCAGGCCAGCCATACTGCGCGCTTTTTTGCTGGTCATTCAATATCCTGTTAATTATCTGGTCTCTCATTGGGCGCTATTAACAACGCCTGGCAGGCCTGGAAAGCGCGTTCGCCGTCGCCATCAGCGATGGCATCAACAATGGCCTGGTGCAAATCCAGCTTTACCACCTCGTTATAGGTGATTGAGGTAAAGTAAGTGTGATAAACCGAATGAAATAGCGTCGCAAAAGAGATTAGAAAGGGATTGGCGCTCATTTCGTAGATATGCTCGTGCCACGCCATATCCACTTCAATCCAGCGTTCACGCTTAAAATGCTTTTTCAGCGCGACCATCTCTTCCATTAAGGCATTAAGCCGCGCTTTCTGCTCCGGTGTGCCAAGAGTCGCCGCCAGCAGGCAGGCTTGCGGCTCCAGGCTAATACGCATCACCAGAAAATGCTCTACCACCTGATGAAAATTTTCTTCCGTCATCCACCAGGTCAGCAGCTCTTGATCCAGAAAGTTCCAGTTTCCCTGCGGCATCACCCGCGTACCAATGCGCGGACGAGGTAGCACCATACCTTTAGCCGTCAACGTTTTCACCGCTTCGCGAACTGCCGTTCGACTTACGCCGTACTGCTCGCCCAGTTCTATTTCGCCGGGAAGAATAGTACCGGGGGCGTAGTCACCCTTTAATATCCGCTGCGCCAGCTTTTCAGCCAGAACATAGGATAGATTTTTCTGTGCGGCTAATTGTTGTGCGCTTAAAGGCATGAATGTTCTTCCTTTCTCTTTCGTTTGGTTATTAGTATGCCACCTGGAAGTGTGATTGCAGTTGCAATAACGGCAATTTGCTTATTTTATGGCACGTTAAGCACGCTATTGATGAAAAAAGAGACACTCAGAAAATTATTTTAAATTTCCTCTTGTCAGGCAGAAATAACTCCCTATAATGCGCCACCACTGACACGGAACAACGGCACACAGGCCGCCGGGTCAGTGGGGTTCAGACCAGAACCTCACGGAGAAAAGCGAAAATAATCGCTTGACTCTGAAGCGGGAAAGCGTAATATGCACACCCCGCGCCGCTGAGAAAAAGCGAAGCGGCACTGCTCTTTAACAATTTATCAGACAATCTGTGTGGGCACTCGAAGATACGGATTCTTAACGTCCTCGGACGAAAAACGAATACCAAGTCTCAAGAGTGAACACGTAATTCATTACGAAGTTTAATTCTTTGAGCATCAAACTTTTAAATTGAAGAGTTTGATCATGGCTCAGATTGAACGCTGGCGGCAGGCCTAACACATGCAAGTCGAACGGTAACAGGAAGCAGCTTGCTGCTTTGCTGACGAGTGGCGGACGGGTGAGTAATGTCTGGGAAACTGCCTGATGGAGGGGGATAACTACTGGAAACGGTGGCTAATACCGCATAACGTCGCAAGACCAAAGAGGGGGACCTTCGGGCCTCTTGCCATCAGATGTGCCCAGATGGGATTAGCTTGTTGGTGAGGTAACGGCTCACCAAGGCGACGATCCCTAGCTGGTCTGAGAGGATGACCAGCCACACTGGAACTGAGACACGGTCCAGACTCCTACGGGAGGCAGCAGTGGGGAATATTGCACAATGGGCGCAAGCCTGATGCAGCCATGCCGCGTGTATGAAGAAGGCCTTCGGGTTGTAAAGTACTTTCAGCGGGGAGGAAGGTGTTGTGGTTAATAACCGCAGCAATTGACGTTACCCGCAGAAGAAGCACCGGCTAACTCCGTGCCAGCAGCCGCGGTAATACGGAGGGTGCAAGCGTTAATCGGAATTACTGGGCGTAAAGCGCACGCAGGCGGTCTGTCAAGTCGGATGTGAAATCCCCGGGCTCAACCTGGGAACTGCATTCGAAACTGGCAGGCTTGAGTCTTGTAGAGGGGGGTAGAATTCCAGGTGTAGCGGTGAAATGCGTAGAGATCTGGAGGAATACCGGTGGCGAAGGCGGCCCCCTGGACAAAGACTGACGCTCAGGTGCGAAAGCGTGGGGAGCAAACAGGATTAGATACCCTGGTAGTCCACGCCGTAAACGATGTCTACTTGGAGGTTGTGCCCTTGAGGCGTGGCTTCCGGAGCTAACGCGTTAAGTAGACCGCCTGGGGAGTACGGCCGCAAGGTTAAAACTCAAATGAATTGACGGGGGCCCGCACAAGCGGTGGAGCATGTGGTTTAATTCGATGCAACGCGAAGAACCTTACCTGGTCTTGACATCCACAGAAGAATCCAGAGATGGATTTGTGCCTTCGGGAACTGTGAGACAGGTGCTGCATGGCTGTCGTCAGCTCGTGTTGTGAAATGTTGGGTTAAGTCCCGCAACGAGCGCAACCCTTATCCTTTGTTGCCAGCGGTTAGGCCGGGAACTCAAAGGAGACTGCCAGTGATAAACTGGAGGAAGGTGGGGATGACGTCAAGTCATCATGGCCCTTACGACCAGGGCTACACACGTGCTACAATGGCGCATACAAAGAGAAGCGACCTCGCGAGAGCAAGCGGACCTCATAAAGTGCGTCGTAGTCCGGATTGGAGTCTGCAACTCGACTCCATGAAGTCGGAATCGCTAGTAATCGTGGATCAGAATGCCACGGTGAATACGTTCCCGGGCCTTGTACACACCGCCCGTCACACCATGGGAGTGGGTTGCAAAAGAAGTAGGTAGCTTAACCTTCGGGAGGGCGCTTACCACTTTGTGATTCATGACTGGGGTGAAGTCGTAACAAGGTAACCGTAGGGGAACCTGCGGTTGGATCACCTCCTTACCTTAAAGAAGCGTACTTTGCAGTGCTCACACAGATTGTCTGATGAAAAGTAAATAGCAAGGCGTCTTGCGAAGCAGACTGATACGTCCCCTTCGTCTAGAGGCCCAGGACACCGCCCTTTCACGGCGGTAACAGGGGTTCGAATCCCCTAGGGGACGCCACTTGCTGGTTTGTGAGTGAAAGTCACCTGCCTTAATATCTCAAAACTGACTTACGAGTCACGTTTGAGATATTTGCTCTTTAAAAATCTGGATCAAGCTGAAAATTGAAACACAGAACAACGAAAATTGTTCGTGAGTCTCTCAAATTTTCGCAACACGATGATGAATCGTAAGAAACATCTTCGGGTTGTGAGGTTAAGCGACTAAGCGTACACGGTGGATGCCCTGGCAGTCAGAGGCGATGAAGGGCGTGCTAATCTGCGATAAGCGCCGGTAAGGTGATATGAACCGTTATAACCGGCGATACCCGAATGGGGAAACCCAGTGTGACTCGTCACACTATCATTAACTGAATCCATAGGTTAATGAGGCGAACCGGGGGAACTGAAACATCTAAGTACCCCGAGGAAAAGAAATCAACCGAGATTCCCCCAGTAGCGGCGAGCGAACGGGGAGGAGCCCAGAGCCTGAATCAGCATGTGTGTTAGTGGAAGCGTCTGGAAAGGCGCGCGATACAGGGTGACAGCCCCGTACACAAAAGCGCATGTGCTGTGAGCTCGATGAGTAGGGCGGGACACGTGGTATCCTGTCTGAATATGGGGGGACCATCCTCCAAGGCTAAATACTCCTGACTGACCGATAGTGAACCAGTACCGTGAGGGAAAGGCGAAAAGAACCCCGGCGAGGGGAGTGAAAAAGAACCTGAAACCGTGTACGTACAAGCAGTGGGAGCACAGGTTTACCTGTGTGACTGCGTACCTTTTGTATAATGGGTCAGCGACTTATATTCTGTAGCAAGGTTAACCGAATAGGGGAGCCGGAGGGAAACCGAGTCTTAATTGGGCGTTAAGTTGCAGGGTATAGACCCGAAACCCGGTGATCTAGCCATGGGCAGGTTGAAGGTTGGGTAACACTAACTGGAGGACCGAACCGACTAATGTTGAAAAATTAGCGGATGACCTGTGGCTGGGGGTGAAAGGCCAATCAAACCGGGAGATAGCTGGTTCTCCCCGAAAGCTATTTAGGTAGCGCCTCGTGAATTCATCTCCGGGGGTAGAGCACTGTTTCGGCTAGGGGGCCATCCCGGCTTACCAACCCGATGCAAACTGCGAATACCGGAGAATGTTATCACGGGAGACACACGGCGGGTGCTAACGTCCGTCGTGAAGAGGGAAACAACCCAGACCGCCAGCTAAGGTCCCAAAGTCATGGTTAAGTGGGAAACGATGTGGGAAGGCCCAGACAGCCAGGATGTTGGCTTAGAAGCAGCCATCATTTAAAGAAAGCGTAATAGCTCACTGGTCGAGTCGGCCTGCGCGGAAGATGTAACGGGGCTAAACCATGCACCGAAGCTGCGGCAGCGACACTGTGTGTTGTTGGGTAGGGGAGCGTTCTGTAAGCCTGTGAAGGTGTGTCGTGAGGCATGCTGGAGGTATCAGAAGTGCGAATGCTGACATAAGTAACGATAAAGCGGGTGAAAAGCCCGCTCGCCGGAAGACCAAGGGTTCCTGTCCAACGTTAATCGGGGCAGGGTGAGTCGACCCCTAAGGCGAGGCCGAAAGGCGTAGTCGATGGGAAACGGGTTAATATTCCCGTACTTGGTGTTACTGCGAAGGGGGGACGGAGAAGGCTATGTTGGCCGGGCGACGGTTGTCCCGGTTTAAGCGTGTAGGTGTGTGTTCCAGGTAAATCCGGTTCACTTTAACACTGAGGCGTGACGACGAGGCACTACGGTGCTGAAGCAACAAATGCCCTGCTTCCAGGAAAAGCCTCTAAGCATCAGGTAACATCAAATCGTACCCCAAACCGACACAGGTGGTCAGGTAGAGAATACCAAGGCGCTTGAGAGAACTCGGGTGAAGGAACTAGGCAAAATGGTGCCGTAACTTCGGGAGAAGGCACGCTGACACGTAGGTGAAGTGATTTACTCATGGAGCTGAAGTCAGTCGAAGATACCAGCTGGCTGCAACTGTTTATTAAAAACACAGCACTGTGCAAACACGAAAGTGGACGTATACGGTGTGACGCCTGCCCGGTGCCGGAAGGTTAATTGATGGGGTCAGCGCAAGCGAAGCTCCTGATCGAAGCCCCGGTAAACGGCGGCCGTAACTATAACGGTCCTAAGGTAGCGAAATTCCTTGTCGGGTAAGTTCCGACCTGCACGAATGGCGTAATGATGGCCAGGCTGTCTCCACCCGAGACTCAGTGAAATTGAACTCGCTGTGAAGATGCAGTGTACCCGCGGCAAGACGGAAAGACCCCGTGAACCTTTACTATAGCTTGACACTGAACATTGAGCCTTGATGTGTAGGATAGGTGGGAGGCTTTGAAGTGTGGACGCCAGTCTGCATGGAGCCGACCTTGAAATACCACCCTTTAATGTTTGATGTTCTAACGTGGACCCGTTACCCGGGTTGCGGACAGTGTCTGGTGGGTAGTTTGACTGGGGCGGTCTCCTCCTAAAGAGTAACGGAGGAGCACGAAGGTTGGCTAATCCTGGTCGGACATCAGGAGGTTAGTGCAATGGCATAAGCCAGCTTGACTGCGAGCGTGACGGCGCGAGCAGGTGCGAAAGCAGGTCATAGTGATCCGGTGGTTCTGAATGGAAGGGCCATCGCTCAACGGATAAAAGGTACTCCGGGGATAACAGGCTGATACCGCCCAAGAGTTCATATCGACGGCGGTGTTTGGCACCTCGATGTCGGCTCATCACATCCTGGGGCTGAAGTAGGTCCCAAGGGTATGGCTGTTCGCCATTTAAAGTGGTACGCGAGCTGGGTTTAGAACGTCGTGAGACAGTTCGGTCCCTATCTGCCGTGGGCGCTGGAGAACTGAGGGGGGCTGCTCCTAGTACGAGAGGACCGGAGTGGACGCATCACTGGTGTTCGGGTTGTCATGCCAATGGCACTGCCCGGTAGCTAAATGCGGAAGAGATAAGTGCTGAAAGCATCTAAGCACGAAACTTGCCCCGAGATGAGTTCTCCCTGAGACTTAAAGTCTCCTGAAGGAACGTTGAAGACGACGACGTTGATAGGCCGGGTGTGTAAGCGCAGCGATGCGTTGAGCTAACCGGTACTAATGAACCGTGAGGCTTAACCTTACAACGCCGAAGATGTTTTGGCGGATGAGAAGACGATTTTCAGCAGTGATTCAGAGTTGAGTACGCAATACTTTGCGCAGCAGCAAGGCGGCAAGCGAAGGAAAGGAAGGAGCATACAGAAGTATGTGACTGAGTTTACGAGCGCAGGCAACGCCGCTGATGCGATAAAGAATTGCGTACAGAGCACAAAGAATTTGCCTGGCGGCACTAGCGCGGTGGTCCCACCTGACCCCATGCCGAACTCAGAAGTGAAACGCCGTAGCGCCGATGGTAGTGTGGGGTCTCCCCATGCGAGAGTAGGGAACTGCCAGGCATCAAATTAAGCAGTAAACTGATGTAAAAATCAGTGGTTGTAAAAGAATTCGGTGGAGCGGTAGTTCAGTTGGTTAGAATACCTGCCTGTCACGCAGGGGGTCGCGGGTTCGAGTCCCGTCCGTTCCGCCACCCTAATTAGGGGCGTAGTTCAATTGGTAGAGCACCGGTCTCCAAAACCGGGTGTTGGGAGTTCGAGTCTCTCCGCCCCTGCCAGAAATAATCCTTTGCATCTGCTAAGGATTTTTTTTTGCCTAAAATTACCTGATTATCTGATCAGGTAATCGTAAGTTCCCTTCTTTTTCTTTTCATCATTTTCATTGTTCATCCAGCACATCCGTTTTTAACAGATCGCAGATCAGCGAGTATTTATCGCTGTTTTGCAGCCAAATAGCGTATAGTGGCCGTGAAAGCGTTGCGCTGTCGGCAACGGTATGTAATCCGCCCTTTTCATTTGCCCAGTTTACAGGAAGCCAGCTACAGCCATTTAATGCGCTAAGCTGCTGTCGGGCGAGTTCGGCTGAGCTGGTTGTTAATACCGGCACTTCATCTGCTGCGATCAGCCCTGTTTCATGCTGTTGGAAGTCTGGTCCCCACTCCAGCCGCAGATAATTGAGTTCTGATTTCTTACGGGCAGGGCTGCTGCAATATAACGCCAAAGTGAAGTGCCCTAACAGCTGACTGCTGAACTCATCCATTTTGGGCGCTTCGGTAGTAATGAGGAGATCAAGCTGGCGTTCATGAAGTTGCTTCACAAGCGATTGCCGTTGAGCGATTCTGGCTTCGAACTGCAGGCCGCTTTGCGGCTCCTGTAGTTGGTACAGTCGCCCCAGCCAGGCGTTAAGCATACACTCCCATAAAGACGCGCTGGCGCCGATGGAAAACTCGTTATGGCGTGAGGTATGCGCCACCTCTTTACGTGCCGCCTGCCACGTATTCATCAGCGTTTCCGCATACGGTAAAAGTTTTTCGCCAGCCGTGGTTAAACGGATATTGTTTCTGTGCCGCGTAAAAAGGTTTACGCCCAGTTGATTCTCCAGTTGCCTGATACGAAAGCTCACCGCGGATTGCGTCAGGTAAAGTGCTTCTGCGGCCCGCCCGAAATGGCGTGTCCGGCTAACTTCCAGGAAAGTTTTTAACAATTCCGTATCCACTGTGCTCTCCACAAAATTATTTGTCGTTATGATTTAAATGTTTTGTTTTACACTCTGTCAAGCGTAACTAATACTCCGCGCCATAAATAGCTCAGACAAAGAATTAGGAGCGTGCAGGATGGCGGAAAGCTTTACGACGACTAATCGATATTTTGACAATAAACATTATCCACGTGGATTCTCTCGTCACGGTGATTTCACGATTAAAGAGGCACAACTGCTTGAGCGTCATGGTCATGCCTTTAATGATCTGGATCTTGGCAAGCGTGAGCCTGTGACTGAAGAAGAGAAGCTGTTTGTAGCGGTATGTCGCGGTGAACGCGAGCCGGTAACGGATGCAGAACGCGTCTGGTCCAAGTATATGACGCGTATCAAGCGTCCAAAACGCTTCCACACCTTGTCTGGCGGCAAGCCGCAAGTTGAAGGCGCAGAAGACTACACCGAAGCTGATGATTAATAAAAAGGGCGTAATGCCCTTTTTTTACGCCAGCAGCTTTTGCAAATGAATTAACAACCTGTCTATCGCCCGATAGCTTACCGCCTCCTGCAAATGCTGACGCGAGATCTGGTCAGCCAGTTCTATGTCGGCAATGGTTCTGGCCACTTTTAGTAAACGCTGCCAGGCGCGAATGGATAATCCAAGATGCACCAGCGTGTCTTCAAGCCAGCGGGCGTCATCGTGGTGCAAAACACAATATTTTTGGATTTCGCGACCCTCCAGACGCGCGTTTAACTTCTTCTGGCGTCGGTACTGCCGTTCATGGGCGGCGATGACCCGCTTTTTTACCGTAGCGCTGCTCTCACCCTTTGAGGCGTGTTGGCTAAGAATCCCGGGCGGTGGAAGCGGTATCTCAAGCGAAAGGTCAAAACGATCAAGAAACGGGCCTGACAACCGATTAAGGTAACGTAGTGTCTGTTCTGGCGTGCAGCGATTATGGTTTCCCTGATAATGTCCGGTCGGGCTGGGATTCATTGCGGCGATTAACTGGAACCTGGCAGGGTACGTTATTTTCGCTCTGGTACGGGATAAATGAATTTGACCGGATTCTATAGGTTCACGTAGCGCATCCAGTGTGCGTCGTTCAAATTCAGGCAATTCATCAAGGAACAAAATTCCGTTGTGCGCCAGCGATATCTCTCCCGGGGCGGGTATTGCGCCGCCGCCGACCATAGCAGTAAGTGAGGCGCTATGATGAGGTGAGCGAAAGGGACGTTGCTGCCATCGTTTTTGTACCGTATCGGCATTAACCAGACTGAGGATCGCGGCGCTTTCCAACGCCTCTTCATTGCTTAATGGTGGAAGAATCCCGCTCAGTCGACTGGCCAGCATGGTTTTACCCGTACCCGGCGGGCCGATCAATAGCAGATTATGTCCCCCTGCCGCTGTAATCTCCAGGCCGCGTTTACCCTGCTCCTGACCGATCACATCGCGAAGATCGGCAGTTGCGGTAGACGATGCCATATCCTGAGCTAAAGGTCTTTCCAGGGCGTGTTTCCCTTCCAGAAAGGCGCAGACGGTTTGTAGATGATCGGCGATAAAACATCCTTCTTTGCTGATAAGCCCAACCTCCGCCGCGTTCTCTGTTGCGACGATAATATTTCTGCCGGCCCTGATGGCTTCCGTTGCACTTGATATTGCGCCAGGAACGCCGCGTAATGCGCCTGTAAGCGCTAACTCACCCACCAGCTCATATGCCTCAAGATTCGACGCTGTAAGCTGCTCAGACGCGGCCAGAAGCGCAACAGCAATAGGCAGGTCATACCTTCCGCCCTCTTTCGGTAGATCGGCTGGAGCAAGGTTAATGGTTATTTTTTTAGCCGGAAATTCATATCCGCTATTAATAATCGCACTACGTACCCGGTCACGCGCCTCTTTTACCGTGGTTTCCGGTAGGCCAACCATGGTTAATCCCGGTAATCCATTACTGATATGCACCTCTATAGTGATAGGCGGCGCATTGACGCCAAGTGCGGCGCGAGTATGAACAATCGCCAGTGACATAATCCCTCCTGTTACGTGGATTATGCGGAATAGAAGAGAAAATCGAATTACTGACTTTTTGTTTTTTAGCGGCTGATTCCCGAATTTTGGCGTCATTTTCAGGTAAGAAACATCAAACTGGGAGAACGCTCGCAGAAGCGAAAAGAAGGAAAACAGGGTGTAGAGTGCGCCAAAAGGGGGAGGAAAACGTGAAAATTTTTCAGTTGCTAATTTTTCTTATAAAAAACAAAGCACTTTTAGGCATTCACCTGCATTATCTGAAACGTGGTTAAAAAAATATCTTGTGCTATTGGCAAAACCTATGGTAACTCTTTAGGTATTCCTTCGAACAAGATGCAAGAATAGACAAAAATGACAGCCCTTCTACGAGTGATTAGCCTGGTCGTGATTAGCGTGGTGGTGATTATTATCCCACCGTGCGGGGCTGCACTTGGACGAGGAAAGGCTTAGAAATCAAGCCTTAACGAACTAAGACCCCCGCACCGAAAGGTCCGGGGGTTTTTTTTGGCCTGAAAAACTTAAGCGAGGAGCAGAGCGTGAATAACAGCATAAAGTTCTGTTTCTCAAGATTTACGACGGGGATGTAACTATGAACGGGGCACAGTGGGTGGTACATGCTTTGCGAGCGCAGGGGGTGAAAACCGTATTTGGTTATCCTGGCGGCGCAATTATGCCGGTTTACGACGCGTTGTATGACGGTGGTGTGGAGCATTTGTTGTGCCGACACGAGCAGGGTGCGGCAATGGCGGCAATCGGTTATGCCCGTTCTACCGGCAAAACCGGTGTTTGTATCGCCACCTCCGGCCCTGGCGCCACTAACCTGATCACTGGCCTGGCGGATGCGTTGTTAGATTCGGTCCCCGTCGTCGCGATCACGGGTCAGGTTTCCGCCCCGTTCATCGGCACCGATGCGTTCCAGGAGGTGGATGTGTTAGGCCTGTCGCTGGCCTGTACCAAACACAGCTTCCTGGTGCAGTCGCTGGCAGAGCTGCCTCGTATCATGGCAGAGGCTTTTGAAGTTGCCAACGCTGGCCGTCCTGGCCCGGTTCTGGTGGATATCCCGAAAGATATCCAGTTGGCCAGCGGTGAGCTGGAACCCTGGTTTACTACCGTTGATAACGAAGCGACCTTCCCGCAGGCTGATGTTGAACAGGTGCGCCAGATGCTGGAACAGGCGAAAAAACCCATGCTGTACGTCGGCGGTGGTGTTGGTATGGCGCAGGCGGTTCCGGCGCTGCGTAAATTTATCGCGGTAACGCAAATGCCAGTTACCTGCACGCTGAAAGGGCTAGGGGCTGTTGAAGCTGATTATCCGTACTATCTGGGCATGCTGGGAATGCACGGTACTAAAGCGGCTAATTTCGCGGTGCAAGAGTGTGATTTACTGATCGCAGTGGGTGCACGTTTTGATGACCGGGTGACCGGTAAGCTGAATACGTTTGCGCCGAACGCCAGCGTAATCCATATGGATATCGACCCGGCGGAAATGAACAAACTGCGTCAGGCACACGTCGCGTTGCAGGGCGATTTAAATTCGCTGTTGCCGGCATTACAGCAACCGCTGAAGATCGACGCATGGCGTCAGTCCTGTGCAGAGCTGCGCGCAGAACACGCCTGGCGCTATGATCATCCTGGCGAGACTATCTATGCACCGTTGTTGTTGAAGCAATTGTCGGAACGCAAACCCGCAGACAGCGTGGTGACGACGGATGTGGGGCAGCATCAGATGTGGTCAGCCCAGCATATGACTTACACCCGCCCGGAGAACTTCATCACCTCCAGCGGTCTGGGGACGATGGGATTCGGCTTACCGGCGGCCGTTGGCGCGCAGGTAGCGCGACCGAATGATACCGTTATCTGTATCTCCGGTGACGGCTCCTTCATGATGAATGTTCAGGAGTTGGGCACCGTAAAACGCAAGCAGTTACCGTTGAAGATAGTCTTACTCGACAACCAGCGGTTAGGGATGGTTCGACAATGGCAGCAACTGTTTTTCCAGGAGCGATATAGCGAAACCACCCTGACCGATAACCCCGATTTCCTCATGCTGGCCAGCGCCTTCGGCATTCCAGGCCAGCACATTACTCGTAAAGACCAGGTTGAAGCGGCACTCGACACTATGTTGGCAAGCGAAGGGCCGTACCTGCTTCACGTCTCAATCGACGAACTTGAAAATGTCTGGCCGTTGGTGCCGCCTGGCGCCAGTAACTCTGAAATGCTGGAGAAATTATCATGATGCAACATCAGGTCAATGTATCGGCACGCTTTAATCCAGAAACCTTAGAACGTGTTTTACGCGTGGTGCGCCATCGTGGTTTTCAGGTGTGCTCCATGAATATGGAAGCCGCGACCGATGCGCAGAATATAAATATTGAATTGACCGTTGCCAGTCCCCGGTCGGTCGACTTACTGTTTAGTCAGTTAAGTAAACTGGTAGATGTTGCGCATGTCGCGATCTGCCAGAGCGCTGCCACATCACAACAAATCCGCGCCTGAGCGCAAAAGGAAGAAAAATGACGACGAAAAAAGCTGATTATATTTGGTTCAATGGCGAGATGGTGCGCTGGGAAGACGCGAAGGTTCACGTAATGTCTCACGCGCTGCACTACGGTACGTCGGTATTTGAAGGGATTCGGTGCTACGACTCTCACAAAGGCCCGGTAGTGTTTCGTCATCGTGAACATATGCAGCGCCTGCGCGACTCAGCAAAAATTTATCGTTTTCCGGTTTCCCAGAGTATTGATGAGCTGATGGAAGCCTGCCGCGAAGTGATCCGCAAAAACAACCTGACCAGCGCCTATATCCGTCCGTTGGTATTTGTCGGCGATGTCGGTATGGGCGTTAACCCGCCCCCGGGATACACCACTGACGTCATCATCGCCGCGTTCCCGTGGGGGGCATACCTGGGTGCCGAAGCGCTGGATCAGGGGATCGATGCGATGGTTTCTTCCTGGAATCGCGCTGCGCCGAACACCATTCCAACCGCCGCCAAAGCGGGCGGGAACTATCTTTCCTCACTGCTGGTGGGTAGCGAAGCGCGCCGCCACGGCTATCAGGAAGGCATCGCCCTGGATGTAAACGGCTATATCTCCGAAGGCGCAGGTGAAAACCTGTTTGAGGTAAAAGATGGTGTGCTGTTTACTCCGCCGTTTACCTCTTCCGCGCTGCCAGGCATTACTCGCGATGCGATCATCAAACTGGCGAAAGAGCTGGGTATTGAAGTGCGCGAGCAGGTGCTGTCCCGTGAGTCGCTGTATCTGGCCGACGAAGTGTTTATGTCCGGAACCGCGGCAGAAATTACTCCGGTACGCAGCGTTGATGGTATCCAGGTAGGCGAAGGCCGCTGCGGTCCTGTCACCAAGCGTATCCAACAAGCCTTCTTTGGTCTCTTCACTGGAGAAACCGAGGATAAATGGGGCTGGTTGGATCCGGTAAATTCATAATAAATAAAATTAATATTTTCCCAAAATAATTTGCGTCACAGGAAGGCGGTAACGCAGCGAATCCCCAGGGCTTACTGTAGTAAGTGACTGGGGTGAGTGAGGCAGCCAACGCACCTGTGGCGTGAAGTATGAAGGGAAAAGATGGGGAGTAAATAAAGCATGCCTAAGTACCGTTCCGCCACCACCACCCATGGTCGTAATATGGCGGGTGCCCGCGCGCTGTGGCGCGCCACCGGAATGACCGACAGTGATTTTGGCAAACCGATTATCGCCGTGGTGAACTCATTCACTCAGTTTGTGCCGGGTCACGTTCATCTGCGCGATCTCGGTAAGCTGGTCGCCGAACAGATTGAAGCTTCCGGCGGGGTGGCGAAAGAGTTCAACACTATTGCCGTGGATGACGGGATTGCCATGGGGCACGGGGGTATGCTCTATTCACTGCCGTCGCGCGAGCTGATCGCCGACTCCGTTGAGTACATGGTGAACGCTCACTGCGCTGACGCGATGGTGTGTATCTCCAACTGCGACAAAATCACCCCAGGGATGCTCATGGCCTCGCTGCGCCTGAATATTCCGGTGATCTTTGTCTCTGGCGGACCGATGGAAGCCGGGAAAACCAAGCTTTCAGACAAAATTATCAAGCTGGATCTGGTTGATGCCATGATTCAGGGAGCGGACCCGAAAGTCTCTGACGATCAAAGTAACCAGGTTGAACGCTCCGCCTGTCCAACCTGCGGCTCCTGCTCCGGCATGTTTACCGCTAACTCCATGAATTGCCTGACCGAAGCGCTGGGCCTGTCGCAGCCGGGCAACGGCTCGCTGCTGGCAACTCACGCTGACCGTAAGCAGTTGTTCCTCAATGCCGGTAAGCGGATTGTTGAACTGACTAAACGCTATTACGAGCAAAACGACGAAAGTGCACTGCCGCGTAACATCGCCAGCAAAGCCGCGTTTGAAAACGCGATGACGCTGGATATCGCGATGGGCGGTTCGACCAACACCGTTCTTCACCTGCTGGCGGCGGCGCAGGAAGCGGAAATCGACTTCACCATGAGTGATATCGACAAGCTGTCCCGCAAGGTGCCGCAGCTGTGTAAAGTGGCGCCAAGTACCCAGAAATATCATATGGAAGATGTTCACCGTGCCGGCGGTGTGCTGGGTATTTTAGGCGAGCTGGATCGCGCCGGGCTGCTGAACTGCAACGTGAAAAACGTATTAGGCCTGACGCTGCCGCAAACGCTGGAACAGTACGACATCACGGTTACGCAGGACGAAGCGGTTAAAAAAATGTTCCGTGCTGGCCCTGCCGGTATCCGTACTACCCAGGCGTTCTCGCAGGATTGTCGCTGGGATTCGCTGGATGACGACCGCGCAGCGGGTTGCATCCGCTCGCTGGAATATGCCTATAGCAAAGACGGCGGTCTGGCGGTGCTGTATGGCAACTTCGCCGAAAACGGCTGCATTGTGAAAACCGCAGGCGTGGATGACAGCATCCTTAAATTTACCGGCCCGGCTAAAGTGTATGAAAGCCAGGACGACGCGGTAGAGGCGATTCTCGGCGGCAAAGTAGTGGAAGGCGATGTAGTCGTGATCCGCTACGAAGGGCCGAAAGGCGGGCCGGGAATGCAGGAAATGCTCTATCCGACCAGTTTCCTGAAGTCGATGGGGCTGGGCAAAGCCTGCGCGCTCATCACCGATGGGCGTTTCTCCGGCGGTACTTCGGGTCTTTCCATCGGCCACGTCTCGCCGGAAGCGGCCAGCGGCGGCACTATTGCGTTGATTGAAGATGGCGACACTATTGCGATTGATATCCCGAACCGCAGCATTCAGTTGCAGTTGAACGAGGCTGAAATCGCCGCACGCCGTGAGGCGCAGGAGGCTCGTGGCGACAAAGCCTGGACGCCGAAAAATCGTCAGCGTCAGGTTTCGTTTGCCCTGCGTGCCTACGCCAGCCTGGCGACCAGCGCCGATAAAGGCGCGGTGCGCGATAAATCGAAACTGGGAGGTTGATGATGGCGGAATCTCAACCACTGTCAGTCGCGCCGGAAGGGGCGGAGTATCTGCGCGCGGTGCTACGCGCGCCAGTATACGAAGCGGCGCAGGTGACGCCGCTGCAAAAAATGGAAAAGCTCTCGTCACGTCTGGATAACGTTATTCTCGTCAAACGCGAAGACCGGCAGCCGGTACATAGCTTTAAGCTGCGCGGCGCTTACGCGATGATGGCCGGATTGACCGAAGAACAAAAAGCCCACGGCGTGATTACCGCGTCGGCGGGGAACCATGCACAGGGCGTGGCGTTTTCCTCCGCGCGGCTTGGCGTGAAGTCTCTGATCGTCATGCCAAAAGCAACGGCGGATATTAAAGTCGATGCGGTACGCGGTTTTGGCGGCGAAGTGCTGTTGCACGGCGCTAATTTTGATGAAGCGAAAGCGAAAGCTATTGAACTGGCGCAGCAGCAGGGTTTTACCTGGGTGCCGCCGTTTGATCACCCAATGGTGATCGCCGGGCAGGGCACGCTGGCGCTGGAGCTGCTTCAGCAGGATTCGCATCTCGATCGTGTCTTTGTGCCGGTTGGCGGCGGCGGCCTGGCGGCGGGCGTAGCGGTACTGATCAAACAATTGATGCCGCAAATCAAAGTGATTGCCGTCGAAGCGGAGGATTCCGCCTGCCTGAAAGCGGCGTTGGAAGCCGGTCATCCAGTGGATCTCCCGCGCGTTGGGTTATTTGCTGAAGGCGTGGCGGTAAAACGCATCGGCGACGAAACCTTCCGCCTGTGCCAGGAATATCTCGACGACATTATTACAGTCGATAGCGACGCTATCTGCGCGGCGATGAAAGATCTGTTTGAAGATGTGCGTGCGGTGGCGGAGCCGTCCGGCGCGCTGGCGCTGGCGGGGATGAAAAAATATATCGCCCTGCACAATATTCGCGGCGAACGCCTGGCGCACGTCCTTTCCGGCGCCAACGTCAACTTCCACGGCTTGCGCTATGTGTCTGAACGCTGCGAGCTGGGGGAACAGCGCGAAGCGTTACTGGCGGTGACCATTCCGGAAGAAAAGGGGAGCTTTCTCAAATTCTGCCAGTTGCTTGGCGGGCGTATGGTCACCGAATTTAACTACCGTTTTGCCGACGCGAAAAATGCCTGTATTTTTGTCGGCGTACGCGTCAGTCAGGGGCTGGAGGAGCGAAAAGAGATTATCACCCAACTGTGCGACGGCGGTTATAGCGTAGTGGATCTCTCCGACGATGAAATGGCGAAGCTGCATGTGCGCTATATGGTCGGCGGGCGTCCATCCCATCCGCTACAGGAACGCCTCTACAGCTTTGAATTTCCGGAGTCGCCCGGCGCGTTGCTCAAATTCCTGCATACGCTTGGCACGCACTGGAATATTTCGCTATTCCATTACCGCAGCCACGGTACCGATTATGGCCGCGTGCTGGCGGCGTTCGAGTTAGGCGATCATGAGCCGGATTTCGAAACCCGGCTGCATGAGCTGGGCTATGAATGCCATGATGAGAGCAATAACCCGGCGTTCCGGTTCTTTCTGGCGGGTTAATTCAGCGTTTAGTTTTTCAGGCCCACAAAGTAAAGTGGGCCTGATATCCAGATATGATCTTCCCTCAGTTATTGGGCTTTTCTGCCAGCCCGGAGCATCCACTCATTTAATTTTGCGAGACGTTTTCCAGAAGGCGCCCAATCTGCTTGTGGTGAAACTCGGCTCACCATATCGTTAGCACCGCCATCATTTGCACCTGTTAAAAGCAATGTATAAAATTTTATACACAAGGGTGTTATGTTACTCACCCGAGCTCTCTCCAATGAAAAAGAAATTCGATGGGTGGGATCTTCTCTGGAGGATCTCCTGGCTTTTCCCATAACGGTACGTAAAGCAGTCGGTTATCAGCTTCACAAAATTCAGTATGGAATTGAACCCGATGACTGGAAACCGTTTTCAGAAATTGGGGCTGGGGTAAATGAAATTCGTATTCGTGACAACAATGGTATCTATCGCGTTATGTATGTCGCTAAGTTTGAAGAAGCACTCTACGTTTTGCATAGTTTCCAAAAACAGACGCAACAAACCAGTCAGCATGATAAAAACATCGCCAGAACGCGTTATAACCGGGTGGTGCAACAACGGAGAAACAGCTTGTGATTGCCAAAACTGATAGTGATATTCGCCATGTGACGCCATCTGGCGGTAATGTTTTTGCTGATTTGGGGTTTCATAAGCAGGACGCAGAAAAGTTTTACGCTGATTCCCTGAATGAAATCGAAAACACGTTAGCCATTAAACAACAGCTAATGGAAGAAATTACCCTCTGGATTACGCAAAACCAGATGAAGCAAGCCGAGGTTGCTACAGTTTTGCATATATCCCGACCGCGCGTTTCGGATGTCGTCAACAAGAAATGCAGCAAATTCACCATTGATGCTCTGGTGAATATGCTTAGCCGTATTGGGAAGCCTGTTCGGGTAATGGTAGGGCCGTAAAACTAATTCGGTAAAATCTTCCAGAACGCATCAATTAGCGGCTCATGCAGCCGCTTTTTTTGCGCGCAGACGCCGAGTTCAAACGGCGTTTTTTCATCGCTGCGTTCTAAAATCATCACCCGGTTGCGCACTGGCTCCGGGCTGTTTTCCAGCACCACTTCCGGCAGCAGCGCCACGCCGCAGCCCAGCGCCACCATTGAGACCATCGCTTCGTGACCGCCGACGGTGGCGTAAATCTGCGGATTGCTGATTTTATGCCGGCGGAACCATAGCTCAATGCGACGGCGTACCGGCCCCTGGTCGGCCATGATAAACGGCACCGTCGACCAGTCTGGCTTGTCGACCGAAACCTGATTACGCACTGGGCAGGGCAGCGCCGGGGCGATCAGCACCACTGCCAGATTCTCCAGCATCGAAAACGCCACCGCACCGGGCAGCGTTTCCGGCTTACCGGCAATCGCCAGATCGGCCTCGCCGGTGACCACTTTGTCCATGGCGTCGGCGGCGTCGCCGGTGGTGAGCTTAATTTCCACCGAGGGATGTTCGGCGCGGAAGCGGTCGAGGATCGGCGGCAGATGACTGTATGCCGCGGTCACCGAGCAGAAAATATGCAGTTCGCCGGAAAGGGATGGCCCCTGCTGATCGAGGGTATGGCGCAACTGCTGATATTGCAAAAGCGTCTGTTGGGCAAACACTCGCAGCTCTTCACCCGCTTCGGTCAGCGTGACCGTGCGGTTATCACGCACAAACAGCGGCTGGCCGAGATCTTCTTCCAGCCGCTGAATCTGCCGGGAGAGCGTGGAGGGGCTGACGTGCATCGCCCGCGCGCTGCGGCCAAAGTGGCGGCTTTCCGCCAGATGCAGGAAGGTTTTTAGATCGCGTAAATCCACAGACAGACCTCCGGTTTTTGACGTTGCATAAACCGCAACATAACGTTGTGAATATATCAATTTCCGCAATAAATTTCCTGTTGTAATGTGGGTTCATTCGCACAGATAGCAATCTGTAAACCGAACAATAAGCGCGACAACACAACATCACGGAGTACACCATCATGGCTAACTACTTTAATACACTGAATCTGCGCCAGCAGCTGGCGCAGCTGGGTAAATGTCGCTTTATGGGCCGCGACGAATTCGCCGACGGCGCGAGCTACCTTCAGGGTAAAAAAGTGGTCATCGTCGGCTGTGGCGCTCAGGGTCTGAACCAGGGCCTGAACATGCGTGACTCCGGTCTGGATATTTCCTACGCCCTGCGTAAAGAAGCTATTGCTGAGAAGCGCGCCTCCTGGCGTAAAGCGACCGAAAACGGCTTCAAAGTAGGCACCTACGAAGAGCTGATCCCGCAGGCTGACCTGGTGGTTAACCTGACGCCGGACAAACAGCACTCCGACGTTGTACGTTCTGTACAGCCGCTGATGAAAGACGGCGCAGCGCTGGGCTACTCCCACGGCTTCAACATCGTGGAAGTGGGAGAGCAGATCCGTAAAGACATCACCGTGGTGATGGTGGCGCCGAAGTGCCCGGGGACCGAAGTGCGTGAAGAGTACAAACGTGGTTTCGGCGTGCCGACGCTGATCGCCGTTCACCCGGAAAACGATCCGAAAGGCGAAGGCATGGCGATTGCTAAAGCCTGGGCGGCGGCCACCGGTGGTCACCGTGCGGGCGTACTGGAATCTTCTTTCGTGGCGGAAGTGAAATCCGACCTGATGGGCGAGCAGACTATTCTGTGCGGTATGCTGCAGGCCGGTTCTCTGCTGTGCTTCGACAAGCTGGTGGCAGAAGGCACCGACCCGGCATACGCGGAAAAACTGATTCAGTTCGGCTGGGAAACCATCACCGAAGCGCTGAAGCAGGGCGGCATCACCCTGATGATGGACCGTCTGTCTAACCCGGCGAAACTGCGTGCTTACGCGCTGTCCGAACAGCTGAAAGAGATCATGGCGCCGCTGTTCCAGAAACACATGGATGACATCATCTCCGGCGAATTCTCTTCCGGCATGATGGCTGACTGGGCGAACGACGATAAGAAACTGCTGACCTGGCGTGAAGAGACCGGTAAAACCGCGTTCGAAACCGCACCGCAGTTTGAAGGTAAAATCGGCGAGCAGGAGTACTTCGATAAAGGCGTGCTGATGATCGCGATGGTGAAAGCGGGCGTTGAGCTGGCGTTCGAAACCATGGTCGATTCCGGCATCATCGAAGAATCCGCTTACTACGAATCACTGCACGAACTGCCGCTGATCGCGAACACCATCGCCCGTAAGCGCCTGTACGAAATGAACGTGGTTATCTCCGATACCGCAGAATACGGTAACTACCTGTTCTCTTACGCTTGCGTACCGCTGCTGAAACCGTTTATGGCGGAATTGCAACCGGGCGATCTGGGTAGTGCTATCCCGGAAGGCGCGGTAGACAACGCACAGCTTCGCGACGTGAACGACGCGATTCGTAGCCATGCGATTGAGCAGGTAGGTAAGAAACTGCGCGGCTATATGACGGATATGAAGCGTATTGCGGTAGCGGGTTGATATACCTTGTCGGGTGGTGCTAGCGCTTACCCGACCTACAAAATCAAGCAGACGATGTAGGCCGGGTAAGGCGTAGCCGCTACCCGGTTTTTTATTTGCGATACAATACTTTAATGATGTGGTAACCGAACTGGGTATGCAGCGGGCCGGTTGGCTCCAGTACCGGGCAGGAAAAGACTACTTTATCGAATGCCGGAACCATCTGGCCCTGACGAAATTCGCCTAAATGACCGCCTTTTTTACCGGATGGGCAGATAGAATGCTTCTTCGCCAGCTTCTCAAAATCGCCGCCGTTTTTAATTTGCTCCAGAAGATCTAAAGCCAGTTTCTCTTCTTTTACAAGGATATGCAGTGCTGCTGCCATTTTTGCCATTATTGTGTTCTCACGTCGCAAAGATTGGCCGTCACTTTATCACTCCTTAGGCCGTCAGACATATACTCTTCGCCATTACAGGACAGATGTCCCGCCTGATTTAATGAACTGGGAGATAAGCGGCATTTTTAGCAGGCGTATTTCGGATGTGCGGGACGGCGGTCCTGTCCTTTCTGACAAGGGGCGAGATACCATGAACATAATGAAAAACGCAGAATTTCCAGACGACTGGCTTTTAGGGCTACGCCAGGTCGTACGCGACCCAGTGCTCTATGAATTACTCAAATACTGCCCGTTGGAAATCATGCAGTACAGGGCGTTTATGCGATGTCGCTTGAGTATGTTCTGCTGACGGCGATCGCGCTAATGGGTTCTTTCAGTTGGATCAAGAGCGCACAGCGTAATGGCTATACGCCGCTTGCCGCCAGAGCCTGCTGATTGACCTTTTCCAGGCTGCCTGAAAAAGCAGCCTGGTCTTCTCTGGGCCTCGCTTTCTGCTACAATCCCTCCCCCGTTCGAAGATTGAGCACTATTCCCATGCGTTTAAATCCCGGCCAACAACACGCTGTCGAATTCGTCACCGGACCCTGCCTGGTGCTGGCAGGAGCGGGTTCTGGTAAAACTCGCGTAATTACCAATAAAATCGCCCACCTGATCCGCGGATGCGGCTATCAGGCCCGGCATATTGCGGCGGTGACGTTTACCAACAAGGCAGCGCGTGAGATGAAAGAACGCGTCGGGCAGACGCTCGGCCGTAAGGAAGCGCGCGGTTTGATGATCTCCACCTTTCATACGCTAGGGCTGGATATTATTAAGCGCGAGTACGCTGCGCTGGGGATGAAATCGAACTTTTCATTGTTTGACGATACCGACCAGGTCGCCTTGCTCAAAGAGCTGACCGAAGGCCTGATCGAAGACGACAAGGTTCTGTTGCAACAGCTGATCTCCACGATCTCCAACTGGAAAAACGATCTCAAAACGCCTGCACAGGCAGCGGCGGGGGCGAAAGGTGAACGCGATCGTATTTTTGCCCACTGCTACGGGCTTTACGACGCCCATATGAAGGCATGCAACGTTCTCGATTTTGATGATTTGATTTTGCTGCCGACGCTGCTGCTGCAACGCAATGACGAGGTGCGCGAGCGCTGGCAGAATAAAATTCGTTATCTACTGGTGGATGAATATCAGGATACTAACACCAGCCAGTATGAGTTGGTTAAGCTGCTGGTTGGGCAACGCGCGCGCTTTACGGTCGTAGGCGATGACGATCAGTCTATCTACTCCTGGCGCGGGGCGCGTCCGCAAAACCTGGTGTTACTGAGCCAGGACTTTCCGGCGCTGCAGGTGATTAAACTGGAGCAAAACTATCGTTCTTCGGGCCGCATCCTGAAAGCGGCGAATATTCTCATCGCCAACAATCCGCACGTCTTTGAAAAGCGCCTCTTTTCCGAACTCGGTTACGGCGCGGAACTCAAAGTGTTAAGCGCAAACAATGAAGAGCATGAAGCTGAGCGCGTTACCGGCGAACTGATTGCCCATCACTTTGTGAACAAGACCCAGTACAAGGATTACGCCATTCTGTATCGCGGGAATCATCAGTCGCGGGTATTTGAAAAATTCCTCATGCAGAACCGCATTCCGTACAAAATTTCCGGCGGCACCTCATTCTTCTCCCGTCCGGAGATTAAAGACCTGCTGGCCTACCTGCGGGTGTTGACCAACCCGGATGATGACAGCGCTTTCCTGCGCATCGTGAATACGCCAAAACGCGAAATCGGTCCGGCCACGCTGCAAAAGCTGGGTGAATGGGCAATGACGCGTAATAAAAGCCTGTTTACCGCCAGCTTTGATATGGGGCTTAGCCAAAAGCTGACCGGGCGTGGTTACGATTCATTGACGCGTTTTACCCACTGGCTGGGGGAAATCCAGCGTCTGGCCGAACGCGAGCCTGTCGCCGCCGTGCGCGATCTCATCCACGGTATTGACTATGAATCCTGGTTGTACGAAACCTCGCCGAGCCCCAAAGCGGCGGAAATGCGTATGAAAAACGTTAACCAGCTCTTTAGCTGGATGACTGAGATGCTGGAAGGCAACGAACTCGATGAGCCGATGACGCTCACCCAGGTGGTTACACGCTTTACGCTGCGCGATATGATGGAGCGCGGCGAGAGCGAAGAAGAGCTGGATCAGGTACAGTTGATGACGCTTCATGCGTCGAAAGGACTGGAATTCCCGTATGTCTATATGGTGGGAATGGAAGAAGGATTTTTGCCGCATCAAAGCAGCATTGACGAAGACAATATTGAGGAAGAGCGTCGGCTGGCCTATGTCGGGATCACTCGTGCGCAGAAAGAGCTCACCTTTACATTATGTAAAGAGCGCCGTCAGTATGGGGAACTGGTGCGCCCGGAACCCAGTCGCTTCCTGTTAGAACTGCCGCAGGATGATTTAATCTGGGAGCAGGAGCGCAAAGTGGTAAGCGCTGAGGAGCGAATGCAAAAAGGGCAAAGTCACCTGGCTAATCTGAAAGCCATGATGGCGGCAAAGCGAGCGAAATCGTAGGCCGGATAAGCGAAGCGTCATCCGGCAATCAAACTACGGTTAGCGAACGTCCAGCGGCCAGTGTACATAGCTTTGCCACTGGCTTTCCTGATCAATCAACTCTTTACCCAGCGGGTGATGTGCCAGCCAGTCGCCAGGCAAGGTTAACGTCAGATTTTCATTTAGCGCCTGTAGCGTAATTTCTGGTACCAGATCGTCACGACGGCGACCGGCAAAAAGAATCGCCAGTCGCAGCAAACGGCATAGCTGTTCCGCAACACGGGGCGGTACCGCGTTTTGCTGATGAAGCGAAGAGAGATCGACCGGATTGGTCTGATTCAGTAAGAGGGTGGCGAGCAATTTTTTCTGCGCGGGCGTATAGCCAGGCAGATCCAAATGGCGTACTAAATAGGCGGCATGATAGGGCGCCTGTTTAAAATCAACGCTCAGACCGATCTCATGCAACTGGCAAGCGCTAAGCAACAGTTCACGACTGATAGGCTCAATATGCCAGGCATTTTCTACCTGTTTGAGGAAGTTATCTGCCAGCTTCGCCACGCGATTTGCCTGATCGGTATCGACGATAAACCGACGCTGAATGTTTCGCAGCGTGCGGCTGCGGATATCCTGATCTACCGCCAGATGCAACATCCCATACACCAGCCCTTCGCGTAACGCGCCGCCTGCCAGCGTCATGCTCTGGATGTTCAGCTCGGTAAATATCGCGATCAGAATAGCCAGCCCGCTTGGGAAAACCAGCGCGCGCTCCAGCGTCAGGCCTTCGATTTCCAGCTCTTCCAGACGCCCGCACTGTATCGCGCGTTGTTTTAGCTGCTGCAGTTTGGCGAGCGTAATGCGCTCGTCCATCCCCTGCGCCATCATGATTTCCTGCAATGCCTGTACGGTGCCGGAGGCACCCACGCAGACCTTCCAGCCATGAAAACGCAGTTCATCGGCGACCGGACGCAGTACATCGCGCGCGGCCTTCTCCGCATCATCAAAGTTTTCTTGCGCCAGATTACGATCGCTAAAATAGCGTTCAAGCCACGTTACGCAGCCCATCGACAGGCTAAATAGCGACGTGGTTTGCGCGCCAGTGCCGGTAACCAGTTCAGTGCTGGCGCCGCCGATATCCACCACCAGTCGCTGATCTGCGCCGCCGGTGGTATGAGCGACCCCCTGATAAATCAGCCGCGCCTCTTCTTCGCCGCTGATAACCTGCACCGGACAACCAAGGATAGTCTGCGCTTTCGCGATAAATTCACCCGCATTGACGGCGAGACGCAATGTTGCGGTGGCAACCACGCGGATTTGCGGCTGCGGGATATCCTGCAAACGTTCAGCAAACAGACGCAGGCATTGCCAGCCGCGTTCCATCGCTTCGGCTGAAAGGTGGTTGTCGTTGTTCAGACCCGCGGCCAGACGCACCTTACGTTTTATTCGGGTCAGCGTCTGGATGCTTCCCGCCGCCTCGCGCACGACCAGCATATGAAAACTATTGGAACCGAGATCAATGGCGGCATACAACGAGGTGGAATTCATACACTTCATCCTTCAACCTGTATCCGTGTTGGCTGCGTACTCTCCCCTGAATCATTTACTAAAGTAAGCTCATCGGGATTTGTTTTCTTGCCGCCTTGATACAGGCTAATTGATTTTGTGTATGGCATAACTTTTCTTAACCTGAACGACGACGATTACGCGGAGCGCCAGCGCGGCGCGGACCATTGCCAGGACGCGAACGCGTCAGACGCAACGGCTTGGGCAGATCGTTCATGAGCGCTTCCGGATTGTATTTGCTGACCGGAATCGAGTGGCCGATATAGCTCTCAATGGCGGGCAGATTCAGCGCATACTCTTCGCAAGCCAGGCTGATGGAATGCCCGCTGGCGCCAGCGCGACCGGTACGACCGATACGGTGAACATAGTCTTCACAATCGTCTGGCAGATCGTAGTTAAAGACGTGCGTTACGGCGGGGATATGCAACCCGCGCGCCGCGACATCGGTCGCCACAAGAATATCCAGATCGCCGCGGGTGAACTCATCCAGAATCCGCAGGCGCTTTTTCTGCGCGACGTCGCCGGTCAGCAGACCAACACGATGGCCATCTGCCGCCAGATGTCCCCAGATATCTTCGCAACGATGCTTGGTGTTGGCGAAAATAATGGCGCGATCCGGCCACTCTTCTTCGATCAGCGTTTGCAGTAAACGCATTTTCTCTTCATTAGAGGGGTAGAAAAGCTCTTCTTTAATGCGGTGGCCGGTCTTTTGCTCCGGTTCCACTTCAACATATTCGGCGTTGTTCATCTGTTCAAACGCCAGCTCGCGAACCCGATAAGACAGGGTGGCGGAGAACAACATGTTCAGACGCTGCGCAGCCGGCGGCATACGGCGGAACAGCCAGCGGATATCTTTAATAAAGCCCAAATCGTACATGCGATCGGCTTCATCGAGTACGACGACCTGAATGGCGCCGAGGTTAATGTGATTTTGTTTGGCGTAGTCGATCAGTCGGCCCGTCGTACCAATAAGAATATCAACGCCGCTTTCCAGCACTTTAAGCTGCTTGTCGTAACCATCGCCGCCGTAAGCCAGGCCTAATTTTAAGCCTGTCGCTTGCGCCAACGGCTCCGCGTCTGCGTGAATTTGTACGGCTAATTCACGCGTCGGCGCCATGATCAGCGCGCGCGGCTGGTTCACCTTGCGATCGTCGATCGCGGGATGAGAAAGTAAATAATGAAACGTTGACGTCAGAAACGCCATCGTTTTCCCGGTACCGGTTTGCGCCTGCCCTGCAACGTCACGACCCGCCAGCGTTAGCGGAAGGGCCAGTGCCTGAATGGGCGTACAATTATAAAACCCTTTTTTTTCAAGGGCTTCAACCACCTGTGGGTGCAGGGCGAAGTCGGAAAACTTCTGTTCTGTTAAATGTGTTTTGCTCATAGTGTGGTAGAATATCAGCTTACTATTGCTTTACGAAAGCGTATCCGGTGAAATAAAGTCAACCTTTGTTGGCGAAGTTAACATCAGCACCTCGTTGGTTAATGCTACACCAACACGCCAGGCTTATTCCTGTGGAGTTATATATGAGCGATAAAATTATTCACCTGACTGACGACAGTTTTGACACGGATGTACTCAAAGCGGACGGGGCTATCCTCGTTGATTTCTGGGCAGAGTGGTGCGGGCCGTGTAAAATGATCGCTCCGATTCTGGATGAAATCGCTGACGAATATCAGGGCAAATTGACCGTTGCCAAACTGAACATTGACCAGAACCCAGGTACTGCGCCTAAATATGGCATCCGCGGTATTCCGACTCTGCTGCTGTTTAAAAACGGCGAAGTGGCGGCAACCAAAGTAGGCGCACTGTCTAAAGGTCAGTTGAAAGAGTTTCTCGACGCCAATCTGGCGTAATACCTTTTATACGTCGAATGACAAAGGCGCTGTATAGTCAGGCGTCTGTCATTCGACGAATGATTAAGGTATCAGGCAGTTTCGTGGCGTCTGTTGTCCTTACGTTATTCTTAAATTGTCAGGATCTCTGGACGCCCGGTCTGAGTCGTGCTAAGTTAGTATTGACTTCGAATTAAACATACCTTATTAAGTTTGAATCTGGTTTTATCCGTCACTTCCCGTTTTTTCTCGCACGAGAAGTGGAAAGATTCCTGGCTCTTCGCTCATTCCGTCTTGTCGTTTCAGTTCTGCGTACTTTCCTGTGACCAGACAGCGAACAGACATGAGTTGATAGCCGTAAACAGGCATGGATGACCCTGCCATACCATTCACAACATTAAGTTCGAGATTTACCCCAAGTTTAAGAACTCACACCATTATGAATCTTACCGAATTAAAGAATACGCCGGTTTCTGAGCTGATCACTCTCGGCGAAAGTATGGGGCTGGAAAACCTGGCCCGTATGCGCAAGCAGGACATTATTTTTGCCATCCTGAAGCAGCACGCAAAGAGTGGCGAAGATATCTTTGGCGACGGTGTGCTGGAGATATTGCAGGATGGATTTGGTTTCCTCCGTTCTGCAGACAGCTCCTACCTCGCCGGTCCTGATGATATCTACGTTTCCCCCAGCCAAATCCGCCGTTTCAACCTCCGCACTGGTGATACCATTTCTGGTAAGATTCGCCCGCCGAAAGAAGGTGAACGCTATTTTGCGCTGTTGAAAGTTAACGAAGTTAACTACGACAAACCGGAAAACGCCCGTAACAAAATCCTCTTTGAGAACTTAACCCCGCTGCACGCAAACTCTCGTCTGCGTATGGAGCGTGGTAACGGTTCTACCGAAGACTTAACGGCGCGCGTTTTGGATCTGGCTTCGCCGATCGGTCGCGGCCAGCGCGGTCTGATTGTCGCGCCGCCGAAGGCGGGTAAAACCATGCTGCTGCAGAACATCGCGCAGAGCATTGCGTATAACCACCCAGACTGCGTGCTGATGGTGCTGCTGATTGACGAACGTCCGGAAGAAGTGACCGAGATGCAGCGTCTGGTGAAAGGCGAAGTGGTTGCCTCTACCTTTGACGAACCGGCATCCCGCCACGTTCAGGTTGCCGAAATGGTTATCGAGAAGGCGAAACGTCTGGTTGAACACAAGAAAGACGTTATCATCCTGCTCGACTCCATCACCCGTCTGGCGCGTGCCTACAACACCGTGGTGCCGGCTTCCGGTAAAGTATTGACCGGTGGTGTGGACGCTAACGCCCTGCATCGTCCGAAGCGTTTCTTCGGCGCGGCGCGTAACGTGGAAGAGGGCGGTAGCCTGACTATCATCGCGACGGCGCTAATCGATACCGGTTCCAAGATGGACGAAGTTATCTACGAAGAGTTTAAAGGCACCGGTAACATGGAGCTGCATCTCTCGCGTAAGATCGCTGAAAAACGTGTCTTCCCGGCTATCGACTACAACCGTTCCGGTACCCGTAAAGAAGAGCTGCTCACCACTCAGGAAGAGCTGCAGAAAATGTGGATCCTGCGTAAAATCATCCATCCGATGGGTGAAATTGACGCGATGGAATTCCTCATTAACAAACTGGCGATGACCAAAACTAATGACGACTTTTTCGAGATGATGAAGCGCTCATAACCTGGTCTTTACCTGAAAACGCCACGTTTTTACGTGGCGTTTTTGTTTTGCGATTCATCCTGGCGTCATGTCATATAAACTGGTCATCGGGATATGCGCTACAGAGTAACACCATGCACAATACACATTGTTTGCGGTAAAAAGTGTAATGTTCTAACAGGTCTCTTCTAGGAGCTGGCGTAACGCATTATACTTTAAGGAAATGATATATGCTGAGAGCACATACACTGTGAAGTTACTCACCGCTTTATCTGAGCTAATCAGTATTTTTTTATTCACGACCATTTTTATTTTTCTTGCGCGAAAAGTAGCCATAAAAATTGGTTTAGTGGATAAACCAAACTTTCGTAAACGACATCAGGGCGTTATCCCATTAGTCGGCGGGATTTCTGTGTTTGCAGGAATCTGCTTTATGTTTGGCCTCTCGGATTACTACATACCGCACTTATCGCTATATCTTATTTGCGCTGGTGTATTGGTTTTTGTTGGTGCGATGGATGACCGTTTTGATATCAGTGTAAAAATTCGTGCTGTGGTTCAGGCTGTTATTGCGGTTGTAATGATGGTTATCGCAAAACTTCACTTAGGTAGCCTTGGTTACATCTTTGGGCCTTGGGAGTTAGTGCTTGGCCCCTTTGGCTATTTCCTTACTCTGTTTGCGGTATGGGCGGCGATCAACGCTTTCAATATGGTGGACGGTATTGACGGCCTGCTGGGTGGGTTATCCAGCGTCTCATTTGCGGCGATGGGGCTGATTTTATGGTTTGATGGTCAGACTAGTCTGGCAATGTGGTGCTTTGCCATGATCGCCGCGATTCTGCCTTACATTATGCTTAATCTCGGTATTTTGGGGCGGCGTTATAAAGTCTTTATGGGCGATGCCGGTAGTACACTGATTGGCTTTACCGTCATCTGGCTTTTACTGGAAACGACGCAGGGGAAAACTCACTCTATCAGCCCGGTTACCGCGCTATGGATTATCGCTATTCCATTGATGGATATGGTGGCGATTATGTATCGCCGTCTGCGTAAAGGGATGAGCCCCTTTTCCCCTGATCGCCAACATATTCATCATTTGGTTATGCGAGCAGGGTTTACTTCCCGCCAGGCATTTGTTCTTATTACGCTCGCAGCGGCGATTCTGGCGGGAGTAGGCGTAACGGCAGAATACTCTCATTTTGTTCCTGAATGGGTTATGTTGGTGCTCTTTTTGCTAGCATTCTTCCTCTATGGCTACTGCATTAAGCGGGCCTGGAAGGTGGCGAGATTTATTAAGCGTGTGAAGCGTCGCCTGCGCAGGCAACGTGAGAACCGGCCAAACTTAACCAAGTAAATGAGGATACGATGACACAACCATTACCGGGGGCACGCGCGGTGAGCGCTGAAAATGAACTGGATATTCGCGGGTTGTTTCGTACTTTATGGGCTGGCAAATTCTGGATTATCGGCATTGGCCTGCTATTTGCCCTTATCGCGTTAGCCTATACCTTTTTTGCTCGTCAGGAGTGGAGTGCGACGGCGATCACCGATCGCCCAACCGTAAATATGTTGGGCGGTTATTACTCCCAGCAGCAGTTTCTGCGCAACCTGGATATTAAGACCGATCCTGCTTCTTCTGATAAGCCCTCGGTGATGGATGAAGCGTATAAAGAGTTCATCATGCAACTTGCCTCCTGGGATACGCGTCGCGATTTCTGGTTACAGACGGACTATTACAAGCAGCGAATGGTCGGGAATAGCAAAGCTGATGCGGCGATGCTTGATGAACTGATCAATAACATACAGTTTACGCCCGGCGATTTTACACGCGCCATCAACGACAATGTGAAGCTGATTGCTGAAACTGCGCCGGACGCCAATAATCTGCTGCGTCAGTATGTCGCATTCGCCAGCCAGCGGGCGGCGAGCCATCTGAATGATGAATTAAAAGGTGCCTGGGCTGCGCGTACCGTGCAGATGAAAGCCCAGGTCAAACGGCAGGAGGAGGTTGCGAAAGCGATCTATTCGCGTCGTGTAAACAGTATTGAGCAGGCGCTCAAAATTGCGGAACAACATAATATTTCTCGTAGCGCGACGGATGTCCCGGCGGATGAATTACCGGACTCAGAGCTTTTTTTACTCGGTCGCCCTATGTTGCAGGCGCGTCTTGAAAATCTGCAAGCGGTTGGCCCTGCGTTCGATTTGGACTACTTTCAAAATCGGGCAATGTTGAATACGCTTAATGTGGGGCCGACCCTGGACCCTCGTTTTCAGACCTATCGTTATTTGCGTACGCCGGAAGAACCGGTAAAACGTGATAGCCCACGCCGAGCCTTCCTGATGATCATGTGGGGTATCGTTGGGGCGCTAATCGGTGCGGGCGTTGCCTTAACCCGTCGCCGCACGATTTAGCAACACCTCTGCAGTAGGGGGCTGGGCCCCTACTGTCTATTCGAAGAGAATCGATGTGAAAGTACTGACTGTATTTGGTACACGACCGGAGGCCATTAAGATGGCGCCTCTGGTCCATGCGCTGGAAAAAGATCCTCATTTCGAGGCCAAAGTATGCGTTACTGCGCAGCATCGGGAGATGCTTGATCAGGTATTAACTCTTTTTTCTATTGTGCCTGATTACGATCTCAACATTATGCAGCCGGGACAGGGGTTGACGGAAATTACCTGCCGAATTCTGGAGGGATTAAAGCCGATCCTGGCAGATTTTAAACCTGATGTGGTGCTGGTTCATGGCGATACCACCACTACGATTGCTACCAGCCTGGCGGCTTTCTATCAACGAATTCCGGTAGGGCACGTAGAAGCCGGGTTGCGAACCGGCGATCTCTATTCCCCCTGGCCGGAAGAGGCAAACCGCACGCTGACCGGACATCTGGCGATGTACCACTTTGCGCCGACGGAAAACTCGCGGCAGAATCTGTTGCGGGAGAACATTCCGGATGAGCGCATTTTTGTCACTGGCAATACCGTTATTGACGCGCTGATCTGGGTACGCGATCGCGTTCTGACGAGCGATACATTACAGGCTGAACTGGCCGAGCAGTATCCTTTCCTCAACGCGAATAAGAAGATGATTTTGGTGACCGGTCATCGGCGTGAAAGCTTTGGTCAGGGCTTTGAGCATATCTGCCAGGCGCTGGCGGAAATCGCCGCCGCGAACCAGAATGTGCAAATTGTCTATCCGGTGCATCTCAATCCCAACGTCAGCGAACCTGTCAACCGTATCCTCGGCCATGTTGAAAACGTGGTACTGATTGAGCCGCAGGACTACTTACCTTTTGTCTGGCTGATGAATCACGCCTGGCTCATTCTGACCGATTCCGGCGGTATTCAGGAAGAAGCGCCGTCATTAGGTAAGCCGGTATTGGTCATGCGTGAAACCACAGAGCGTCCGGAAGCCATTACCGCTGGTACGGTAAGACTGATCGGCACGGACTCCCGGCGCATTGTGGCGGAAGTTATGCGTCTGCTGCACGACGAAAATGAATATCAAACCATGAGCCGCGCCCATAATCCTTATGGTGACGGGCAATCATGCGCGCGCATTTTACAGGCGTTAAAAAGTTATCGGGTATCGTTATGAGTTTTACGACCATTTCTGTTATTGGGCTGGGGTATATCGGATTACCGACTGCGGCCGCTTTTGCTTCCCGCCAGAAGCAGGTTATCGGCGTGGATATCAACCAACATGCGGTAGACACCATAAATCGCGGTGAAATTCACATCGTGGAGCCGGCGTTGGGCAATGTGGTGAAGATGGCGGTGGAAGGCGGCTTTCTGCGTGCGACGACGACACCTGTCGAGGCCGATGCGTACCTGATTGCCGTGCCGACGCCATTCAAAGGCGATCACGACCCTGACATGGCCTATGTGGAAGCCGCGGCGAAATCCATTGCGCCGGTATTAAAAAAAGGGGCACTGGTGATTCTGGAATCAACATCGCCGGTCGGCGCAACGGAGCAAATGGCTGGCTGGCTGGCCGGGATGCGCCCGGATCTGACCTTTCCCCAGCAGGCGGGCGAGCAGGCCGACGTGAATATCGCCTATTGTCCGGAGCGTGTGCTGCCGGGTCAGGTGATGGTGGAACTCATTAAAAATGACCGCGTGATTGGCGGTATGACGCCAGTATGTTCGGCTCGCGCCAGCGCGCTGTACAAAATTTTCCTTGAGGGCGAATGCGTTGTCACCAACTCGCGCACCGCAGAGATGTGCAAGCTGACGGAAAATAGCTTCCGTGATGTGAATATCGCCTTTGCGAATGAATTGTCGCTGATTTGCGCCGAACAGGGGATTAACGTCTGGGAATTGATCCGTCTGGCGAACCGCCATCCGCGCGTCAATATTTTGCAGCCGGGCCCAGGCGTTGGCGGGCACTGCATTGCGGTCGATCCGTGGTTTATTGTGGCGCAAAATCCGCAGCAGGCGAGACTGATTCGCACCGCGCGTGAAGTGAACGACGGCAAACCGCACTGGGTGGTCGATCAGGTAAAAGCCGCGGTCGCAGATTGCCTGGCGGCCACCGATAAACGCGCCAGCGAAGTGAAAATCGCCTGTTTTGGGCTGGCCTTTAAGCCGAATATCGACGATCTGCGCGAAAGCCCGGCGATGGGGATCGCGCAAAGTATCGCCCGCTGGCACAGCGGCGAAACCCTGGTCGTCGAACCGAATATCCGTCAGTTGCCGAAAAAATTGGACGGACTTTGCACGCTGGCGAAACTGGACGCGGCGCTGACCGCCGCCGATGTGCTGGTGATGCTGGTCGATCACGACGAATTTAAAGCGATTCCCGGCGATGCGGTTCATCAACGTTATGTGGTTGATACCAAAGGAGTCTGGCGCTGATGAAACGCATTCTGGTGACCGGAGGCGCAGGCTTTATCGGATCTGCGGTGGTGCGGCATATCATCCATGAAACGGCAGACGCGGTGGTGGTGGTGGATAAACTCACCTATGCGGGCAACCTGATGTCTCTGGCGTCGGTGGCGCAAAGCGACCGTTTCGCCTTTGAGAAGGTGGATATCTGCGATCGGGCATCACTGGAGCGAGTTTTCCAGCAGTATCAGCCCGATAGCGTGATGCACCTGGCGGCGGAAAGCCATGTAGACCGTTCCATCGACGGCCCGGCGGCGTTTATTGAAACGAATATCGTTGGTACTTACACCTTGCTGGAAGCCGCTCGCGCTTACTGGTCCGCGCTTGACGCGGACGCTAAAGCGGCGTTCCGCTTCCACCATATCTCCACCGATGAAGTGTATGGCGATCTGCATACTGCAGACGATTTCTTCACCGAAACCACGCCATATGCGCCAAGCAGCCCTTATTCCGCCTCCAAAGCCAGCAGCGACCATCTGGTACGCGCCTGGTTACGTACCTACGGTCTGCCTACGCTTGTCACCAACTGCTCTAATAACTACGGGCCCTACCATTTCCCGGAAAAACTGATCCCGCTGATGATTCTGAACGCGCTGGCGGGTAAACCATTGCCGGTCTATGGCAACGGTCAGCAAATTCGCGACTGGCTGTATGTAGAGGATCATGCCCGTGCGTTGTATCACGTGGTGACGAACGGCGCGGTGGGCGAAACGTATAATATCGGCGGTCATAACGAACGTAAAAATCTGGATGTGGTCAGGACGATCTGCGCTCTGCTGGAAGAACTGGCCCCACAAAAACCGCAGGGTGTGGCGAATTATCACGATCTGATTACCTTCGTCGACGATCGACCCGGCCATGACTTACGTTATGCCATCGACGCGTCGAAAATCGCCCGCGAGCTGGGCTGGACGCCGCAGGAAACCTTCGAAAGCGGGATGCGAAAAACCGTTCAGTGGTATCTCGCCAATGAGGCCTGGTGGAAACCCGTGCAGGATGGCAGTTATCAGGGCGAACGCTTAGGACTGAAACGCTAAACGGCAGGTTCTTACTCCTGGAGGAGAAACGAATGAAAGGCATCATTCTGGCGGGAGGTTCCGGTACCCGGTTGCATCCCATTACGCGCGGCGTATCAAAGCGCCAGGGCTTCAAAATTGCCTGTCTGGAGGAGATTGCCTGGCGCAACGGCTGGCTGGATGATGATGGTTTGAAACGCGCCGCCAGTCAGCTTGAAAAAACCGGCTATGGCCAATATTTACTGGAGTTGCTCCGTGCCCGTCCGCGCCAGTATTGAACCGTTACTCTGGGAAAATACGTTTTTTGGCGTGAATAGCGGCATTGTGCGTATCGATGCCTCAGCGCCCGAATTAACGCCAGAAGCGCTGCAGGCGTGGCAACGCGTGCAGGTAAAAGTGCCGGCTGAAAACATCGCCTGGCTGTCGGCGTTGCAATCGCTGGGATTCTCTTTGGTTGAAGGCGAGGTGGATTTTGCGTTGCCGGTAAAAGGGCATCGCGACCAGCATGGCGCGGAAATTGCACACCTTACGGACATTCCTGCTTTGCGTCAGTTGGCCGGAGAGGCGTTTACGCAGAGTCGTTTTCGCGCGCCGTGGTATGCGCCCGACGCCAGCGCCCGTTTTTACGCCCAGTGGATTGAGAATGCGGTACGCGGCACGTTTGATCACCAATGCCTGGTGCTTCGCACGGAGACAGGCGCTATCCGCGGTTACGTCTCGCTGCGGGAATTGAATGATACCGACGCGCGCATTGGCCTGTTGGCCGGACGCGGCGCGGGAGCGGAACTTATGCAGGCGGCGATCTGTTGGGCGCAGAGTCGCGGCAAAGCAACATTGCGGGTGGCGACCCAGTTGGGCAACACCGCCGCGCTTAAACGTTACATACAAAGCGGTGCCAACATCGAAAGCACTGCGTACTGGTTATACAGGTGACAACATGATTCCTTTTAATGCGCCGCCGGTGGTGGGAACCGAACTCGAATACATGCAGTCTGCAATGAGCAGCGGCAAACTGTGTGGCGACGGCGGCTTTACGCGTCGTTGCCAGCAGTGGCTGGAGCAACATTTCGGCAGCGCGAAGGTGTTGCTAACGCCTTCCTGTACCGCATCGCTGGAGATGGCGGCTCTGTTGTTGGATATTCAGCCCGGCGATGAAGTGATCATGCCGAGCTTTACGTTTGTCTCCACTGCTAACGCTTTTGTCCTGCGCGGCGCGAAAATTGTGTTTGTCGATATTCGTCCGGATACGATGAATATTGACGAAACGCTGATTGAGGCGGCGATTACTGATAAAACCCGCGCTATCGTGCCGGTACACTACGCTGGCGTCGCTTGTGAAATGGACGTCATCATGGCGCTGGCGGATAAGTATAATCTGTTCGTTGTCGAGGATGCCGCCCAGGGTGTGATGTCCACGTACAAAGGGCGCGCATTAGGGACGATCGGTCACATCGGCTGTTTTAGCTTCCATGAAACCAAAAATTACACCGCTGGCGGCGAAGGCGGCGCGACGCTGATCAACGATCGTACGCTAATTGAACGCGCGGAGATCATCCGCGAAAAAGGCACCAACCGTAGCCAGTTCTTCCGTGGTCAGGTGGACAAATACACCTGGCGGGATATCGGCTCCAGTTATTTGATGTCCGATCTGCAGGCTGCCTATCTGTGGGCGCAACTGGAGGCCGCCGATCGTATCAATCAACAGCGTCTGTCGCTGTGGCAGACTTACTACGATGCGTTAACGCCGCTGGCGCGCGCCGGGCGTATCGAGCTGCCTTCTATTCCGGAAAACTGCGGGCATAATGCCCACATGTTTTACATCAAACTGCGGGATATCGCCGATCGCAGCGCGCTGATTAATTTCCTGAAAGAGGCGGAAATCATGGCGGTATTCCATTACATTCCGCTGCATGATTGTCCGGCGGGCGATAAATTCGGCGAGTTTATCGGGGACGATGTCTACACCACAAAAGAGAGCGAACGTTTGTTGCGTCTGCCGCTGTTTTATAACCTTGCGCCCGTCGATCAACGAACGGTGATTACTACCTTGCTAAATTATTTCTCCTGATATGTCGCTTGCTAAAGCCTCCCTGTGGACGGCGGTCAGTACGCTGGTAAAAATTGGCGCCGGACTGCTGGTGGTGAAACTACTGGCCGTCTCTTTTGGTCCGTCGGGCGTCGGACAAGCGGGTAACTTCCGCCAGATGATTACCGTGCTGGGCGTATTGGCTGGCGCCGGGATATTTAACGGCGTTACCAAACTTGTCGCACAACATCATGATAACCCGGCGCAGTTACGTACCGTGGTGGGAACCTCCTCCGCGATGGTATTGGGGTTCTCTACGCTGCTGGCGCTGGTCTTCTTGCTGGCGGCGGCGCCGATTAGCCAGGGATTGTTCGGTCACACGGACTATCAAGGGCTGGTGCGTCTGGTTGCGCTGGTACAAATGGGGATCGCCTGGGCGAACCTGCTGCTGGCGCTAATGAAGGGCTTTCGTGACGCGTCGGGTAATGCCTTATCGTTAATTGTCGGCAGCTTTTTGGGCGTCGCCGCTTGGTATCTCTGCTACCGTGTCGGCGGCTATGAAGGTGCTCTGCTTGGTCTGGCGCTGGTGCCGGCGCTGGTAGTAGTACCAGCCGGTATGATACTGATTAAGCGCGGCACCGTCCCGCTACGCTATCTCAAGCCCTCCTGGGACAATGGTCTGGCAGGGCAGCTCAGTAAATTTACCCTGATGGCGCTGATTACCTCCGTTACGATGCCGGTCGCCTATGTGATGATGCGAAACCAACTGGCCGCGCACTATAGCTGGAGCGATGTCGGGATCTGGCAGGGCGTAAGCAGTATTTCTGACGCCTATCTGCAATTTATCACCGCCTCCTTCAGCGTTTACCTGTTACCCACGCTCTCACGCCTGACGGAAAAACAGGACATTACGCGTGAAGTGGTAAAAGCGCTGAAATTTGTTTTACCAGCGGTTGCGGCGGCGAGTTTTACCGTCTGGCTACTGCGCGATTTTGCTATCTGGCTGCTTTTTTCCGCCAAATTCACCGCGATGCGCGATCTGTTCGCCTGGCAGTTAGTGGGCGACGTGCTGAAAGTTGGCGCCTATGTTTTCGGTTATCTGGTGATTGCCAAAGCGTCGTTGCGATTTTACATTCTGGCCGAAATTAGCCAGTTCATTCTGTTAACGGCGTTCGCTCACTGGCTGATTCCCGCTCACGGCGCGCTGGGTGCGGCACAGGCTTATATGGTCACCTATATTGTCTATTTTTCACTTTGTTGCGGCGTATTTTTACTCTGGCGTAGGCGAGCATGACTGTACTGATTCACGTCCTGGGATCGGATATCCCTCACCATAACCACACCGTGCTGCGGTTTTTCAATGATACGCTGGCCGCCACAAGCGAGCACGCGCGCGAATTTATGGTTGCCGGTGAAGATAACGGCTTCACGGAAAGCTGCCCGGCGCTCTCGCTTCGTTTTTATGGCAGTAAGAAAGCGCTGGCGCAGGCGGTCATCGCCAAAGCGAAAGCAAATCGTCGACAGAGATTCTTCTTTCACGGTCAGTTCAACACCAGCCTGTGGCTGGCGCTGTTAAGCGGCGGTATTAAGCCAGCTCAGTTTTACTGGCATATCTGGGGCGCGGATCTCTACGAAGTGTCCAACGGGCTGAAATTCCGCCTTTTCTACCCGCTTCGTCGTATCGCGCAGGGGCGAGTAGGGTGCGTATTCGCGACGCGCGGCGATCTCAGCTATTTTGCGCGCCAGCATCCGAACGTACGCGGCGAGTTGCTCTATTTCCCGACGCGCATGGATCCTTCCCTGAATGCTATGGCAAAAGAGTGCCAACGTGCGGGGAAATTGACCATTTTAGTAGGGAACTCCGGCGATCGCAGTAACCAACATATTGCGGCGTTACGGGCGGTGTATCAGCAGTTTGGCGATACGGTAAACGTGGTGGTGCCGATGGGCTATCCGGCCAATAACCAGGCCTATATTGATGAGGTTCGCCAGGCCGGCCTGGCGCTATTTAGCGCCGAAAATCTACAAATTCTTAGCGAAAAAATGGAATTTGATGCCTATCTTGCGCTTTTGCGCCAGTGCGACCTCGGTTATTTTATTTTTGCCCGCCAACAGGGGATCGGGACGTTGTGTCTGCTAATTCAGGCCGATATCCCGTGCGTACTGAACCGCGACAATCCTTTCTGGCAGGATATGGCGGAACAGCATCTGCCCGTCCTGTTTACCACGGACGATCTTAATGAGCAGGTCGTGCGCGAGGCGCAGCGTCAGCTCGCATCGGTAGATAAAAGCGGCATCACCTTCTTTAGCCCCAACTACCTGCAGCCGTGGCATAATGCGTTGAGAATCGCCGCAGGAGAAGCCGAATGAGTTTAATGCAATTCAGCGGGCTGCTGGTGGTCTGGCTGCTCTCTACGCTGTTTATCGCCACGCTGACCTGGTTTGAATTCCGCCGCGTGCGTTTTAACTTCAACGTTTTCTTTTCGTTGCTGTTTTTGTTGACCTTCTTTTTTGGTTTTCCGCTAACCAGCGTGCTGGTATTTCGTTTCGACGTTGGCGTCGCGCCGCCGGAAATCTTATTGCAGGCTCTATTATCCGCCGCCTGTTTCTACGGCGTGTATTACGTGACCTATAAAACGCGTTTACGCAAACGCGTTGTGGATGTACCACGCAAGCCGCTATTTACCATGAACCGGGTGGAAACCCACCTTACCTGGGTGATCCTGATGGGCATCGCGCTGGTGAGCGTGGCGATTTTCTTTATGCATAACGGCTTTTTGCTGTTCCGGCTGCACTCCTACAGCCAGATATTTTCCAGCGAAGTCTCCGGCGTGGCGTTAAAACGGTTCTTCTATTTCTTCATTCCGGCGATGCTGGTGGTCTATTTCCTGCGCCAGGACAGCAAAGCGTGGCTGTTCTTTCTGGTGAGCACCGTCGCGTTTGGTCTGTTGACCTACATGATTGTCGGCGGCACGCGCGCTAACATCATTATTGCGTTTGCTATCTTCCTGTTTATCGGCATTATTCGGGGCTGGATCAGCCTGTGGATGCTGGCGGCGGCGGGCGTGCTGGGGATTGTCGGTATGTTCTGGCTGGCGCTCAAACGCTACGGATTAAATGTGAGCGGCGATGAGGCGTTCTATACGTTTCTTTATCTGACGCGCGATACCTTTTCGCCGTGGGAGAATCTGGCGCTGCTGTTGCAAAATTACCACAATATCGATTTTCAGGGGCTGGCCCCTATCGTGCGTGATTTCTACGTCTTTATTCCCACCTGGTTATGGCCGGGACGACCCAGTATTGTGCTGAACTCTGCGAATTACTTCACCTGGGAAGTCCTGAACAACCATTCTGGCCTGGCGATATCGCCAACGCTTATCGGATCGCTGGTGGTCATGGGCGGGGCGCTGTTTATTCCGCTCGGCGCGATCGTCGTCGGGCTGATTATCAAATGGTTCGACTGGCTGTATGAACTGGGTAACCGGGAGCCCAATCGCTATAAGGCGGCGATTCTGCACAGTTTCTGCTTTGGCGCCATCTTTAATATGATTGTGCTGGCGCGAGAAGGGCTGGATTCGTTTGTTTCGCGCGTGGTTTTCTTCCTGGTGGTTTTTGGCGCCAGCCTGCTGGTCGCTAAGCTTCTGTTCTGGTTATTTGATAGCGCCGGGCTGATTCATAAACGTACAACTTCGCTCCCTCAGGCACAGGTGGAAGGAAAACTATGACCAATAATGCCGCTGCGCCCCTTTACTCGCTGCGTGGATTACCTCTGATTGGCTGGCGCGACATGTCACACGCGCTGAATTATCTGTTTGCCGATGGTCAACTGAAGCAAGGCACGTTGGTGGCGATCAACGCCGAAAAGCTGCTGACGGCGGAAGATAATCCGGAAGTCCGCGCGTTGATAGCGGCGGCGGAATTTAAATATGCCGATGGCATCAGCGTGGTGCGTTCAATACGTAAAAAATTTCCGCAGGCGCAGGTTTCTCGCGTGGCTGGCGCCGACCTTTGGGAAGCGTTAATGGCGCGCGCGGGGAAAGAAGGCACACCGGTATTTCTTGTCGGCGGCAAGCCTGAGGTGCTGGCGCAGACGGAAGCAAAACTGCGGACGCAGTGGAACGTCAATATTGTGGGTAGCCAGGACGGTTACTTTACGCCGGAGCAGCGTCAGGCGCTATTTGCGCGTATCCATGCCAGCGGCGCGAAAATTGTCACCGTCGCGATGGGATCGCCAAAACAGGAATTACTCATGCGCGATTGTCGGGAAGTGCATCCCCATGCGCTATATATGGGGGTGGGCGGTACCTATGATGTGTTTACCGGTCACGTCAAACGCGCCCCAAAAATATGGCAGAACCTGGGGCTGGAGTGGTTGTATCGTCTGCTTTCTCAACCGAGGCGTATTACCCGCCAGATGCGCCTGCTGCGCTATCTTCGCTGGCACTATACTGGCGATCTCTAATTCTCCCTTCTGATGACTTGAGCAGCGGATTGTGCTTATGGTGCTGCTCATTTACAACATAATCGATGATTTCTTACACAATAAGTGCATTTTTTTAATGCTCCATTTGCCATTTGTCCAAATTTAAGAAAATATTCGCAACAATCGATGTACCCATAACAATAACCGGTACTACCGGAACCGTTGCAAACACGACATGAGGATTTATGGCAGAGAAAAAACCGGAGCTACAGCGTGGGCTGGAAGCTCGTCATATTGAATTGATTGCCCTCGGGGGCACCATCGGCGTCGGACTCTTTATGGGCGCCGCCAGTACGCTGAAATGGGCGGGCCCGTCAGTGCTGCTGGCGTATATCATCGCCGGATTGTTCGTCTTTTTCATCATGCGTTCGATGGGGGAGATGCTCTTTCTGGAACCTGTTACCGGCTCCTTTGCCGTGTACGCCCACCGGTATATGAGTCCTTTTTTTGGCTATCTTACCGCCTGGTCATACTGGTTTATGTGGATGGCGGTCGGGATCTCGGAAATTACCGCCATTGGGGTCTACGTCCAGTTCTGGTTTCCGGAGATGGCGCAGTGGATACCGGCGCTGATTGCCGTCGGACTTGTTGCGTTGGCGAATTTGGCTGCGGTGCGCCTGTATGGTGAAATCGAGTTCTGGTTTGCGATGATCAAAGTCACCACGATTATTGTGATGATCATCATCGGTCTGGGGGTGATTTTCTTCGGCTTTGGTAACGGCGGCCAGGCGATTGGCTTTGGTAATCTGACCGAGCATGGCGGCTTTTTTGCCGGCGGCTGGAAAGGCTTTCTGACCGCATTATGTATCGTGGTGGCCTCTTATCAAGGGGTTGAGTTGATCGGTATTACCGCCGGTGAAGCGAAGAATCCACAGGTGACGTTGCGTAGCGCGGTGGGTAAGGTGCTGTGGCGTATCCTGATTTTTTATGTTGGCGCGATTTTCGTGATCGTCACCATTTTCCCGTGGAATGAGATTGGCAGCAACGGCAGTCCCTTTGTGCTCACCTTCGCGAAAATCGGCATCACCGCCGCGGCAGGCATTATCAACTTTGTCGTGCTGACGGCGGCGCTCTCCGGCTGTAACAGCGGAATGTATAGCTGTGGGCGTATGCTTTACGCGCTGGCGAAAAACCGTCAACTGCCGGCGGCAGTCGCGAAAGTCTCTCGCCACGGCGTGCCGGTCGCGGGCGTGGCGCTCTCTATTTTGATTTTGCTGGTAGGTTCTTGCCTGAACTACATCATCCCCAATCCGCAGCGCGTCTTTGTTTACGTTTATAGCGCCAGCGTACTGCCGGGGATGGTGCCGTGGTTTGTCATTCTGATTAGCCAACTGCGCTTTCGTCGGGCGCATAAAGAAGCGATTGCGGATCATCCTTTTCGTTCCATTATGTTTCCGTGGGCGAACTATTTGACGATGGCGTTTCTGGTTTGCGTTTTAATCGGCATGTACTTTAATGAAGATACGCGCATGTCGCTGTTTGTCGGCGTCATCTTCCTGCTGGCCGTCACGCTGGTCTACAAAGTTTTCGGTCTGAATCGTCACGGAACCGCCCACAAGGTGGGGGAATAAGCGCCAAAATGCGCAAAGCATAACCAAACGCGCATTTTATTTAAAAAGGCACTGGACAGCGGGGTGTGAAGTCCGTATTATCCACCCCCGCAACGGCGCTAAGCGCCCGTAGCTCAGCTGGATAGAGCGCTGCCCTCCGGAGGCAGAGGTCTCAGGTTCGAATCCTGTCGGGCGTACCATTTATTTAGGTGCTTGAGCTGCGGTGGTTTAATACCGCGTAAAAAGTTTCAGTGGTGGCTATAGCTCAGTTGGTAGAGCCCTGGATTGTGATTCCAGTTGTCGTGGGTTCGAATCCCATTAGCCACCCCATTAATATAGAGTTGTGAAACGCGAAGGTGGCGGAATTGGTAGACGCGCTAGCTTCAGGTGTTAGTGTCCTTACGGACGTGGGGGTTCAAGTCCCCCCCCTCGCACCACGACTCAATGAATTGAACTAAAAATTCAAAAAAGCAGTATATCGGCGAGTAGCGCAGCTTGGTAGCGCAACTGGTTTGGGACCAGTGGGTCGGAGGTTCGAATCCTCTCTCGCCGACCAATTTTGAACCCCGCTTCGGCGGGGTTTTTTGTTTTCTGTTCATTTTCAACCCCTTATCCCGCACGTGTTGCCATTATGGTTTATTGGCGATATCCCAGTCTTCATTTGTCGCTATTCGGTGACGAATAATCTATTGATTTATAATCACTTTGTAAAAAGCATCCTGTTCTGTCTCCGCCGGGCGACACGCTAAAACCTCGCCAGCGGTGGGGGGATGACAATCGCGTGAATTGTCTACGTTTTTTTAATGCCTGCGCCTGTTTTTTAGCGGTGCAAAGATGGCACGTTATGTGCAATAATGTACGGGTAGATGCTCATTCCATCTCTTATGTTCGCCTTCTGGCCTCATAAACTCAGGAATGATGCAGAGCCGTTTACGGTGCTTATCGTCCACTGACAGATGTCGCTTACGCCTCATCAAACACCCTGGACACAACGTTGAGTGAAGCACCCCTTTATGTTGTCATACAGACCTGTTTTGACGCCTGCCCCTTAACCGGGCAGGCGTTTTTTTATGCATCCCGAATGATTTTGTGTAGGCGGTAGGCCCGGTAAGCGAAGCGCCACCGGGCAAGAGGGAATTACTGCGGGGGATTGTTCTGTAATGTCAGCATCAAGCCATCGCGCCGCATGGCGGCGGCCTCTTCCGGTTGATGCAGTCGATCAAGCGCATCGGCAAGCCAGGCATAATCATACGCGTCCGGGCGTTGTTTTAGCGCGGCGCGGAAAGCCAGGGTTGCCTCCTGCCATTCACCGTGTTTCATTAGCGACTGGCCGAGCGTGCTCCATAACAGCGGGCGATCGCCTACCGTCTTGATTTGCTGACGCAGCACTTTCTCCAGTTGTTCCGGATTATTGGTTCTGAGGCGAGGAATGGGCAGCACCAGCCGATCGTCATACTGGCGTTTCAGACCGTCGATGATAATCTGCTGCGCCATATCATGATCGTCACATTCGATCAGATGCTCGGCCATCGCGACCTGCAGCGCCACCTGATGGCGGGTTTTACGGCTTTGGTTTTTCCACCAGGTGCGTAATCCTTCGCTGCCCTGCTCGGCGCGCGCCTGATCCATGAGTCCTATCCACGCCTGTTGTTCGAGCATGGCGCGATGCGCTTCATCGCCGACGTGCGCTTTCGCCATGGATGGGATGATATCCAGTAAAGAACTCCATGCGCTGGTGCGAATATAGGCCTGCTCCGCCAGACGCAGAACTTCCGGGTGACGCGGCGTGACCTCCAGCAGTTTGTCCACGCCGTGACGCGCTGCGTGATTTTCATTGCGCGCCAGCTGTAAGCGCACGCGCGTGATCTCGACCGGGATGGTGTCGTTCCCCGCCAGCTCTGCCGCACGTTCAAGGTGCTGATTAGCGCGTGCTTCATCGCCGCGCTGCTGCGCCGCTTCTGCCGCCAGCAGATAATTTACCACCGGTTGTTCAGCATGGTCGGCATTTTTTGACATCAGCTTTTCAACCTGCTGATAGTCGCCCTCCGCCAGCTTCAGCAGCGCCTGTTCGGTCTGCTTGCGGGCGCGACGGCGTTTACGACCGGCAAACCAACCGCGGGTGTGCGCGCCGGTACGAAACAGACGGCGTAGTAACCACTCAATGGCGAATAGCACCACCATAGCGACGATGAGAATGATCGCCAGGCCGGTGACGCTGGTTTCAATGTTGTAGTTATCGGTCTGGATTAACACATAGCCCTGGTGACCGGCTATCATCGGGCCGACCACGATACCCGCAAGCAACAACACAAAGAGCAATAATACTTTTAGCATCATTATTCTCCTTGCGGCGCGGCTGCCGGAGCGTCTGTCTGCGTGGCAGGCGCTGCCGTAGAGACTGTCGGTTGCGCCAGCAGATTACGCACGCGGGTTTGCATCAGTTTTTCAAGAATCGCCTGGCTTCCCAGAGTTTCCGGCAGATCCATCGTGATATTTTGCTGGCTTAATTTATCGACCTCCTCCAGGAAGGCTTTTGTCGCGGCGTCGTCAGTATCGTAATAAGCGCGAACCCAGGTCGAAACGTTATCCAGCGCCTGACGGTATGTTTCTTCCTGATGGCGTGGCACGGCCTGCGCGGCGACTAACAGGCGGGAGCGAATATTTTCGCGTAAATAGACGTCCTGGTTGGGCGCCAACAGCGGTACGGCGGTATCATCGCGGCGGCGAATGGTAATAAAGCTGTCCATAAAGTTCTGCCAGCTTTTTTGCAGGTTAACGCGCCATTCGCTTAGCGAGCTGGACAGCTCGCTGCTGTCTGAATCCATCGGCGAACCATCGGTATCGTTATCCGCCAGACGCAGGTTATCGATTTGGTTAGAGAGCTGATTGAGCTTGAGAATAATGCCGTCGTAGTCGATCTGCGCAACGGATGACAGGCTGGCGATATCGTCAGTAATCGCGCGTCGTGCGGTAATCAGGCTGGGGTCATTCATGTCCGCCAGACTGGCGTCAGCGCTTTTGAGCAGCGCAGCGGCGGTAGTGACGTCCTGATCGCTCCACAGTTTACGTCCGGCGAGTTTCACCAGGAAATCAGCCTGCGCCAGCAGCCAGGTTTTAGCATCGCTGCCGGAAATGGTGGCGACTTTTTGTTGTACTTCATCAAGCTGTTTCGCCAGCGCCGCCTGTTGGCGATTCGCGTCATCTAACTGCGCCGCTTGTTTTTTGATAATCCCTTCCAGCTCCGCTTTTTGGCTCTCCTGCGCCTTTTGCAAGGCGGTCAGTTGCGTCGCCAGCGCATCGCTGGTTTCCGTTTGCGCGGTTGCTTGCTGTTTCCCCCAGCCATAAAGCCCAATACCTGCCGCCAGGGCAATCGCAATCGCCACCGCGCTTAATACCAGCGCGGCGCCGTTCTTACTTTTTTTCTCGGTATTAACTGGCTGTGGCGTGGTTTCCACGCTCTCCCTGGTCTCATCAACCACGGCGGAGGATTTTTCTTGTTCCGTCATTATGGCATCCCATTATGAGAGTTATTGTAATGCGCGCAACAGCGCATCGTTGTCGGCGTTATCAGCGACCTTAATATCTTGCCAGCCCAGCTCCCGGGCGAGGTGCGCCAGACGTTCACTGACGACCAATAGCCGACAGCGTAGTAACCAGTGCTCACGATACCACTCGGGAGTCAGCGACCAGAGCCGTTGCAACATCTCGCCGCTGGTAACAACAAGCGTTGTTACGCCGCGAGTATGCCAGCGCATCGCTTCTTCCGCGCCATCGTAATGTTTCGCACATCGTTGATAACATTCACAAAAACTGACTTCGGCTCCGCGAGCTGTCAGGGTTTCGCCCAGCAGTTCGCGGCCGCCATTGCCACGCAAAATCAGCGCGCGTTTGCCCGCAATATTTTGTAATTCAGGTAATTGTAGCAAGGCTTCGCTGATTTCCCGATCCAATGGATAACGAATATCGAACCCGCTAACGGTATGAAGGGCGAGCGCCGTGGTGCGGCCAATCGCGAAATAGCGCGGCGACGCAGGCCAGTTTCGGCCATCCCGCTGGAGCTGGGCGTGAGCAAAGGCGACGGCGTGCTGTGAAAGGGCAAAAACCAGATCGTTTTCCGTCAGTGTCGCCAGGCGGTCGGCCAGGGTGGGTAGCTCCCGGCCGGCGACAAATTCAATCAGTGGAAAACTCCAGGCCACCTGCCCCAGTGCGCGCAGACGGCTCACTAACGCTTCCCCTGCGGGAGAGGGGCGGGTGATCAGAATACTCATGCGGGCGTCTCGCCGTTATAAACTTCCGTCAGAATCGCGCGTGCGCCGTTTTCCAGCAGTTCCTCTGCAAGCGAGATGCCCATTTGCTCCGCCTGCTCGGGAGAACCACGACGTTCGCCGCGCACCATCACCGAACCGTCCGGCGCGCCAACCAGCGCGCGTAGCCAAATTTCACCGTTGATGATTTCTGCATAGCTGCCAATCGGCACCTGACAACCGCCTTCCAGGCGGGTGTTCATAGCGCGTTCCGCCGTTACGCGCAGCGCGGTTTGCGAGTGATTCAACGGTGCGAGCAGCGCCTGTGTTCGCGCGTCGTCAAGACGACACTCAATCCCGACGGCGCCCTGGCCTACGGCAGGAAGTGAAACGTCGGGCGGCAAGGCTGTGCGAATGCGCGACTCCAGACCTAAGCGTTTCAGACCGGCCACGGCCAGGATAATGGCGTCATAATCGCCGTTGTCCAGCTTGCCGAGACGTGTGCCAACGTTGCCACGCAACGAACGGATAATGAGGTCCGGACGGCGTTCCGCCAGTTGACACTGACGACGCAAACTGGACGTCCCGACGATACTACCCGCGGGCAGATCGTCCAGACTGTGATATTTATTCGAGACAAACGCGTCGCGCGGATCTTCGCGCTCGCAAATGGTCACCAGACCGAGACCGTCCGGGAAGGCCACCGGAACGTCTTTCATAGAGTGCACGGCGATATCAGCGCGTTTTTCCAGCAGCGCGATTTCAAGCTCTTTAACAAACAGTCCCTTACCGCCCACTTTCGCCAGGGGAGTATCGAGAATCACGTCGCCGCGTGTGACCATCGGCACCAGTTCTACCGTCAGTCCCGGATGGGTTGCCATCAATGCGTCTTTGACATAATGTGCCTGCCAAAGCGCAAGGGGACTTTGGCGTGTGGCAATTCTTAAAACATTGTCTAACATGCTTGTTACCGTCATTATCAATCATTGACCATCCTAACATCCTTATAGAGAGTATGTTAGTTTTCCGGTCACCGTGAGTGAGAGGATAAGGCGCAGTGTCGTCAAGGACAGTGAATAATGACGAGAAACCGCCAGCCCGTATTTAAGAATTTACACGCAGCGAACGGTGCTACACTTGTATGTAGCGCATCTTTCTTTACGGTCAATGAGCAAGGTGTTAAATTGATCACGTTTTAGACCATTTTTTCGTCGGTATTAGATAAAAATATGCAGGCGAGAAAGGGTAACGGTTATTTTTGACATACGGTTTATCCCGAATGGCGACGGTCAAGTACTGACCTGCACCATGACGGGTAGCAACATCAGGCGATACGTCTTGTACCTCTATATTGAGACTCTGAAACAGAGACTGGATGCCATAAATCAACTGCGTGTGGATCGCGCGCTTGCTGCCATGGGACCCGCTTTTCAGCAGGTTTACAGTCTTCTGCCGACATTATTGCACTATCACCATCCACTGATGCCGGGTTACCTTGATGGTAACGTTCCCAGCGGTATTTGCTTCTACACGCCTGATGAAACCCAACGCCACTATCTGAACGAACTTGAGCTGTACCGCGGTATGACGCCGCAGGACCCGCCGAAGGGCGAGCTGCCGATTACCGGCGTTTACACCATGGGCAGCACCTCCTCGGTTGGGCAGAGCTGCTCGTCCGACCTGGATATCTGGGTGTGCCATCAGTCCTGGCTCGACGGTGAAGAGCGTCAGTTGCTGCAACGTAAGTGTAGCCTGCTGGAAAGCTGGGCCGCCTCGCTTGGCGTTGAGGTGAGCTTCTTCCTGATCGACGAGAACCGTTTCCGCCATAACGAAAGCGGCAGTCTGGGCGGGGAAGACTGTGGTTCTACGCAGCATATCCTGTTGCTTGATGAGTTTTATCGTACCGCTGTGCGCCTGGCCGGGAAACGTATCCTGTGGAGTATGGTGCCGTGCGACGAAGAAGAGCATTACGACGACTATGTCATGACGCTCTACGCGCAGGGCGTATTAACGCCAAACGAATGGCTGGATCTGGGGGGCTTAAGCTCGCTCTCCGCCGAAGAGTACTTTGGCGCCAGCCTGTGGCAGCTATACAAGAGCATTGACTCGCCGTACAAAGCGGTGCTGAAAACGCTGCTGCTGGAAGCCTATTCATGGGAATATCCTAACCCACGTCTGCTGGCGAAAGATATTAAACAACGTCTGCATGACGGTGAAATCGTATCGTTTGGACTCGATCCCTACTGCATGATGCTGGAACGGGTCACTGAATACCTGACGGCGATTGAAGATCCGACGCGGCTGGATTTAGTCCGCCGCTGCTTTTACCTGAAAGTGTGCGAGAAATTAAGTCGCGAGCGTGCCTGCGTAGGCTGGCGTCGGGAAGTATTAAGCCAGTTAGTCAGCGAGTGGGGATGGGACGACGCGCGTCTGACCATGCTCGATAATCGCGCAAACTGGAAAATCGATCAGGTGCGCGAAGCCCACAACGAATTGCTCGACGCCATGATGCAAAGCTATCGTAATCTGATTCGCTTTGCGCGGCGCAACAACCTCAGCGTGAGTGCCAGCCCGCAGGATATCGGCGTACTGACGCGTAAGCTGTACGCTGCTTTTGAAGCGTTGCCGGGTAAAGTCACGCTGGTGAACCCGCAGATATCGCCGGATCTGTCCGAGCCGAATTTAACCTTTATCCATGTGCCGCCGGGACGCGCCAACCGTTCAGGCTGGTATCTCTACAACCGCGCGCCGAACATGGATTCCATCATCAGCCATCAGCCGCTGGAATATAACCGTTATCTTAATAAGCTGGTCGCGTGGGCGTGGTTCAACGGCCTGCTGACGTCGCGAACGCATCTGTTTATTAAGGGCAACGGTATTGTCGACCTGCCTAAGTTGCAGGAGATGGTCGCCGATGTTTCGCACCATTTCCCGCTGCGCTTGCCTGCTCCGACGCCGAAAGCGCTCTACAGCCCCTGTGAAATTCGCCATCTGGCGATTATCGTTAACCTCGAATATGACCCGACGGCGGCGTTTCGCAATAAAGTGGTCCATTTTGACTTCCGTAAGCTGGATGTTTTCAGCTTTGGCGAAGAGCAAAACTGTCTGATAGGCAGTATCGACTTGTTATATCGCAACTCGTGGAACGAAGTGCGTACTCTGCACTTTAACGGCGAGCAGGCGATGATCGAAGCGCTGAAAACGATTCTGGGGAAAATGCACCAGGATGCCGCGCCGCCGGATAGCGTGGAGGTGTTCTGCTACAGTCAGCATCTTCGCGGTCTGATTCGCACCCGCGTGCAGCAACTGGTCTCCGAATGTATCGAGCTACGTCTTTCCAGCACCCGTCAGGAGACCGGTCGCTTCAAGGCGCTGCGGGTTTCCGGGCAGACGTGGGGACTATTCTTCGAACGCTTGAATGTCTCGGTGCAGAAGCTGGAGAACGCTATCGAATTCTACGGCGCGATTTCGCATAACAAGCTGCACGGGCTGTCGGTACAGGTGGAAACCAACCAGGTGAAATTGCCGTCAGTGGTGGATGGCTTCGCCAGCGAAGGGATTATCCAGTTCTTCTTTGAAGAAACGGGCGATGAGAAAGGCTTTAATATTTATATTCTGGATGAAAGTAACCGGGCGGAAGTGTATCACCACTGCGAAGGTAGCAAGGAAGAACTGGTGCGCGACGTCAGTCGCTTCTATTCATCATCGCACGATCGCTTCACGTATGGCTCCAGTTTTATCAACTTTAACCTGCCGCAGTTCTACCAGATAGTGAAAACCGATGGCCGCGCGCAGGTGATCCCATTCCGTACGCAGCCTATCAACACCGTGCCGCCAGCAAACCAGGATCATGACGCGCCGCTATTGCAGCAGTATTTTTCCTGAGGATTTTTGCCCGGTGGCGGCTACGCCTTACCGGGTCTACAGTAAGCCGGATAAGCAAAGCGCATCCGGCAAATAAATCAACGAAAGCTCACCTTTTCACCCGCCTGCTGCGTTGCCGCCTGCTCCAGCAGATCCCAGAACGTTTCGCCGCTGCGATCGCAAACCCACTCGTCGCCTTTCAGATCGAAATGATAGCCGCCCTGTTTGGTCGCCAGCCACACCTGGTGCAACGGCTCCTGACGGTTAATAATGATCTTACTGCCGTTCTCAAAGCTGAGGGTCAGCACGCCGCCGTTGATTTCGCAGTCGATATCGCTGTCGCCGTCCCAGTTATCGAGGCGTTCTTCAATGGTGAGCCACAGGGCGTCAGCCAGGCGATGAAATTCACTGTCGTTCATTGTTTTATCCCGCTATTGAGTGATATCGCCAGTATAAGGGGAAGCGTCAGCTTCTGGAACCGATACGAATTACCGTTGTGAGCGGTAAAGGATAAAACTCAGCGGTAGGTAAATGACGATAAATAGCGCACTGGTGATAAGTATGACGGACGCGTTAACCGGGAAATGGTTCAGAGCCGACAGCATTGCCACCATCAGCGCGACGCAGCCGCCGCAGAGGAGAAAATGCAACAGGATTAAGGGGGCGCGCGGCTTTGCTTTGATATCCAAAAGAGCGCTAAGCAGACCGAGTACCGCGCTTATCGTCAGGACTCCGGCAGCTTCAACACCGTTTATCGTGCCGTGCATAACGCTTTCAACAATGACGTAAATGCATGAACCGATCCCCACGCCCCGAAGGGCGTTTTTCAGATGTTTATTCAAACGCGCAAAACGGTTTAGCGGCGTCATTTTTGGCATTCCTGCGCCTGCGTTATGATGATGATATCTTTATTATTGGTGTACATGACGTTCCTATTCAGAGTATGCGACTTATCCGGGCAGGGGGATGCTGTTCGGTAAAGCTGGCTGCCAATCCACGTATAAACATAGCGGTTGTCATACGCAAAACGCTCGGTGACTTTTAGCGGCCCATTGATGCTAAAGACATGAATACCCTGACCTTGCTGGCTATCACGCATAAAATAGCCATGCTCTTTTCCGGCGTTAATTTCCCGGTTCAGGAAGGGGGCTGGGCTATCCAGTTCCAGCCCTGATTTGCCGGGTTAATCAATGAATTGGGTAACCGACGCAGGCGTTTGAAATTCACCTCCGGCAACGAAAGATTGTTCTCCTCTTCTGGCTGGAGATAAACCACGCCGCTGCCTTGCCGTTGATAAACATTGTGCGGAGATTCACTCAGCCGGCATCCCCAGGCGGGAGGTAGCAGAAGTGAAAGCGAAAAAAGGCAAAACAAATTACGATATTGCATAAGGTCATCCGGACGTGGTACGTAAACCTAAAGTGATGAGCAAAGCATGTTTCCTGATGTAAATGCGCAATAATCATGGCAACGCGCCGCTTTTCAGATTTTATAAAGAGCCCCTAAACGCTTGCTTTTACGCCTTCTCCTGCGATGATAGAAAATAGAAAGCATGAACTTACAGGCAATCCATAATGAAAAACGTGTTTAAGACACTCGCTGTACTTCTGACTCTGTTCAGCCTGACGGGCTGCGGTTTGAAAGGGCCGCTTTATTTCCCGCCAGCCGATAAAAATGCGCCGCCGCCGACGAAAAAAGTCGATTCGCAAACGCAGTCCACGATGCCCGATAAGAACGATCGCGCAACGGGAGATGGCCCGTCCCAGGTCAATTACTGAGGATAGTTTTCTGTCCCCGCGTGAACGGAGTGAATGATGCAATTCTCTAAAATGCATGGCCTTGGCAACGATTTTATGGTCGTCGACGCGGTAACGCAGAATGTCTTTTTTTCGCCGGAACTGATTCGTCGGCTATCCGACAGACACCTGGGCGTAGGGTTCGATCAGCTGCTGGTGGTTGAGCCGCCCTATGATCCTGAGTTGGACTTTCATTACCGCATCTTCAACGCCGACGGCAGTGAAGTCTCGCAGTGCGGCAATGGCGCGCGCTGTTTCGCGCGATTTGTTCGCCTGAAAGGGCTAACCAATAAACGCGACATTCGGGTCAGTACCGCGAATGGCCGGATGGTACTGAGCGTCACGGAAGATGAACTGGTGCGGGTGAATATGGGGGAGCCAAACTTTGAACCCGCGCAGGTGCCTTTTCGCGCCAACAAAGCGGAAAAGACGTATATTATGCGAGCGGCGGAACAGACCATACTGTGCGGCGTGGTTTCAATGGGCAATCCGCACTGTGTCATTCAGGTTGATAACGTCGACACGGCGGCCGTTGAAACACTGGGGCCGGTTCTGGAAAGCCATGAGCGTTTTCCGGAACGCGCCAACATTGGTTTTATGCAGGTTGTAAGACGTGAGCATATCCGGCTGCGAGTCTATGAACGCGGCGCAGGGGAGACCCGCGCGTGCGGCAGCGGCGCGTGCGCTGCCGTTGCCGTGGGGATTCAGCAGGGGCTGCTGGCTGAAGAAGTACGCGTGGAATTACCGGGCGGTCGGCTGGATATCGCCTGGAAAGGTCCTGGTCATCCGTTATACATGACTGGTCCGGCGGCACATATCTACGACGGATTTATCCATTTATGAAGCAACCAGAGGAAGAACTACAGGAAACGCTCACGGAACTGGACGATCGAGCGGTCGTCGATTACCTGCGCCATCACCCTGAGTTTTTTATCCGTAACGCCCATGCCGTGGAAGCGATGCGTGTTCCACATCCCGTGCGGGGAACGGTTTCGCTCGTTGAGTGGCATATGGCCCGCGCGCGTAATCACATCAATGTGCTTGAAGAAAATATGACGCTGCTGATGGAACAGGCTCATGCCAATGAAAGCCTGTTTTATCGCTTGCTGCATCTGCAAAGCCGTCTGGTCGCCGCGGATAGTCTGGATGAGATGCTGGTGCGGTTTCACCGCTGGGCGCGCGATTTGGGGCTTGCCGGCGCGACGCTGCGTTTGTTCCCGGATCGGTGGCGTCTTGGCGCGCCATCGCGCTATACGCATCTGGCTTTAAACCGTCAGGCCTTCGAGCCGCTGCGTATTCAACGACTGGGACAGTCGCAGCATTATCTTGGCCCGCTAAACGGCCCGGAACTGCTGGTGGTCTTGCCGGAGGCGAAGGCTGTAGGCTCGGTAGCTATGTCGATGATGGGCAGCGATGGCGACCTCGGGGTGATTCTCTTCAGCAGCCGTGACCCGCACCACTATCAGCCGGGGCAGGGGACGCAGCTTTTACAGGAGATCGCGCTGATGCTGCCGGAACTGCTGGAGCGCTGGATTAAACGCGTATGACGGATGTCGCGCTTTCTCAGGATGTCTCGCGGTTCCTGCGCTATTTAGGCGTGGAGCGCCAGCTTAGCCCCATTACCGTGCAGAACTACCAGCGTCAGCTTGATGCCATTATCGCTTTAGCCGGAGAAACCGGGCTGAAAAGCTGGCAACAATGTGACGCTGCGATTGTGCGCAGTTTTGCGGTGCGCAGTCGGCGTAAAGGGCTTGGCCCTGCCAGTCTGGCGCTACGTCTCTCGGCATTGCGAAGCTTTTTTGACTGGTTAGTCAGTCAGGGCGAATTGAAAGCTAACCCGGCGAAGGGCGTCTCCGCACCGAAAGCGCCGCGTCATCTGCCGAAAAATATTGATGTCGACGACGTTAACCGCCTGCTGGACATCGATCTTAACGATCCGCTCGCCGTACGTGACCGGGCGATGCTGGAGGTCATGTACGGCGCGGGGCTGCGTTTATCCGAACTGGTTGGCCTGGATATAAAGCACCTCGATCTTGATACCGGCGAAGTGTGGGTAATGGGTAAAGGCAGCAAAGAGCGACGCCTGCCGATTGGCCGTAACGCGGTGACGTGGATTGAGCACTGGCTGGATCTGCGCGGCCTGTTCGCCAGCGATGAAGAGGCGTTATTCCTGTCGAAGCTCGGCAAGCGTATCTCCGCGCGCAATGTCCAAAAACGGTTCGCCGAATGGGGCATAAAGCAGGGGCTAAACAGCCACGTGCATCCACATAAGCTGCGCCATTCGTTCGCGACCCATATGCTGGAATCGAGCGGCGATCTGCGCGGCGTGCAAGAGCTGCTGGGTCATGCCAACCTTTCCACCACCCAAATTTATACTCATCTTGATTTTCAACATCTTGCTTCAGTGTACGACGCGGCGCATCCGCGCGCTAAACGGGGGAAATAATGCGTTTTTACCGGCCTTTGGGGCGTATTGCCGCGCTCACCTTTGACCTGGATGATACCCTTTATGATAACCGTCCGGTGATTTTGCGTACTGAGCAGGAAGCGCTCGCTTTTATGCAAAATTATCACCCGTCGCTACGTTCGTTTCAAAACGTCGATTTACAGCGGATACGGCAGGCGGTGCGTGAAGCGGAGCCGGAAATCTATCATGACGTTACCCGCTGGCGCCATCGTGCGATAGAGCAGGCCATGCGGGATGCGGGATTATCGGCGCAGGAGGCCATTGCCGGCGCGAATGCGGCGATGATGCATTTTGCCAAATGGCGCAGCCAGATTGAGGTTCCGCAGGCTACCCATGAGACATTACAGCAGCTTGCGAAAAAATGGCCGCTGGTGGCGATCACTAACGGCAACGCCCAGCCGGAACTATTTGGTCTCGGCGATTACTTTAAGTTTGTACTGCGCGCCGGCCCGGATGGACGTTCCAAGCCGTTTAGCGACATGTATTTCCTGGCGGCGGAAAAGCTGCATGTGCCGATCGGCGAGATCCTGCATGTCGGCGACGATCTGACTACCGATGTGGCTGGCGCTATTCGCTGTGGGATGCAGGCCTGCTGGATTAAACCTGAAAATGCCGACCTGATGCGGACGCAGGACAGCCGTTTACTGCCGCATATCGAAATTTCGCGGTTGGCATCTCTCACCTCGCTGATATAATCACCAGTAGTTCTGTATAAATTCCCAGTTATTCTGGCGGATGGCGCTATGCTTATCCGCCCTACGATAAGTAGCCCCGGTAAGCGAAGCGCCACCGGGCGTTTTTAGTTTTCATGTTTTTACGCGGCGGTGCCAATGGACGTTTCTTACCTGCTCGACAGCCTTAATGATAAACAGCGCGAAGCGGTGGCCGCGCCACGTAGCAACATGCTGGTGCTGGCGGGCGCGGGAAGCGGGAAAACCCGCGTGCTGGTGCACCGTATCGCCTGGTTACTGAGCGTAGAAAACAATTCGCCATACTCCATCATGGCGGTGACCTTTACCAATAAAGCGGCGGCGGAAATGCGCCATCGTATTGGCCAGTTGATGGGGACCAGCCAGGGCGGAATGTGGGTAGGGACGTTCCACGGTCTGGCGCACCGCCTGCTGCGCGCGCATCATATGGACGCTAATTTGCCGCAGGATTTCCAGATTCTCGACAGCGAAGATCAGATGCGTTTGCTTAAACGCCTGATTAAGGCGATGAATCTTGATGAGAAGCAGTGGCCGCCGCGTCAGGCGATGTGGTACATCAATAGCCAGAAAGACGAAGGGCTACGCCCGCACCATATCCAAAGCTATGGCAATCCGGTGGAACAGACCTGGCAGAAGGTGTATCAGGCCTATCAGGAAGCGTGCGATCGCGCTGGTCTGGTGGATTTCGCCGAGCTACTGCTGCGCGCTCATGAACTATGGCTGAACAAGCCGCACATCCTGCAACACTATCGCGAGCGGTTTACTAACATCCTGGTGGACGAATTCCAGGATACCAACAACATTCAGTACGCCTGGGTTCGTCTGCTGGCGGGCGATACCGGTAAGGTGATGATTGTCGGCGACGATGACCAGTCGATTTACGGCTGGCGCGGGGCCCAGGTAGAGAACATCCAGCGCTTCCTCAATGATTTCCCCGGCGCGCAGACCATTCGTCTGGAGCAGAATTACCGCTCGACCAGCAACATCCTTAGCGCGGCGAACGCTCTGATTGAGAATAACAATGGGCGTTTGGGTAAAAAGCTGTGGACTGACGGCGTTGATGGCGAACCGATATCGCTGTACTGCGCTTTCAACGAACTGGATGAAGCGCGCTTTGTGGTTAACCGTATCAAAACCTGGCAGGACAACGGCGGCGCGCTTGCGCAATGCGCCATCCTTTATCGCAGCAACGCCCAGTCGCGCGTGCTGGAAGAAGCGTTATTACAGGCCAGTATGCCGTACCGGATTTACGGCGGTATGCGCTTCTTCGAACGCCAGGAGATCAAAGATGCGCTCTCTTATCTGCGTTTGATTGCCAATCGCAACGATGATGCCGCCTTTGAACGCGTGGTGAATACCCCAACGCGCGGTATCGGCGACCGCACGCTGGACGTGGTGCGCCAGACCTCGCGCGATCGCCAGCTAACATTGTGGCAGGCGTGCCGTGAATTGTTACAGGAAAAAGCCCTGGCCGGGCGTGCGGCCAGCGCGCTGCAACGCTTTATGGAACTGATCGACGCTCTGGCGCAGGAAACTGCCGACATGCCGCTGCATGTGCAGACTGACCGGGTGATCAAAGATTCCGGCCTGCGCACCATGTATGAGCAAGAAAAAGGCGAGAAAGGCCAGACGCGCATCGAAAACTTAGAGGAACTGGTGACGGCGACGCGGCAGTTCAGCTACAACGACGAAGATGAAGATTTAATGCCATTGCAGGCCTTCCTCTCTCACGCGGCGCTGGAAGCGGGCGAGGGGCAGGCGGATACCTGGCAGGATGCGGTACAGCTGATGACGCTGCACTCGGCCAAAGGGCTGGAGTTCCCGCAGGTGTTTATCGTCGGGATGGAAGAGGGGATGTTCCCCAGCCAGATGTCGCTGGATGAGGGCGGGCGTTTGGAAGAGGAGCGTCGTCTGGCCTACGTCGGCGTTACCCGTGCCATGCAGAAACTGACGCTAACCTATGCCGAAACTCGCCGTCTGTATGGTAAAGAGGTCTACCATCGCCCGTCGCGTTTTATCGGCGAGTTGCCGGAGGAGTGCGTGGAAGAGGTCCGTCTGCGCGCCACCGTCAGTCGTCCGGTGAGCCATCAACGAATGGGAACGCCGCTGGCGGAAAACGACACAGGCTACAAACTCGGCCAACGCGTGCGCCATGCGAAGTTCGGCGAGGGAACTATTGTCAACCTGGAGGGCAGCGGCGAGCATAGCCGGTTGCAGGTGGCTTTTCAGGGGCAAGGGATCAAATGGCTGGTTGCCGCGTATGCGAAGCTGGAAACGGTTTGACCGGCTCTCATATTGCCGGATGGCACCTCTTATCCGGCCTACGTGCTGGCTAACATTTTGATTTGTAGGCCGGATAAGGCGAAGCCGCCATCCGGCGATATATTGATGTTAATATTCTGAAATCATAGATAAATACTCTCACTCTGCTAACCTTTCTGCATAAGGGGAAATTATTGCTTTTTCGCGTTTCGTTGCGTGTTGACGGCAAATTTTTGCTGGCGTAACATGCGCCCACGATTACGCTAAGAGGACATTCGCCTTGGACACACCCAGTAGATACTGGCTCATTATCCTGTCATCCAGGATCAACTCCTAAGGCTATCCCTTTTTGCTGATAGCCTTAGCGGTTGTCAGCGACCTTTCATTTTTTCCCGTCGCGTTGAGTCAGGCTGTTTAATGGTCTGAAACCCAATTTGTTTCTGTGTGCCCATCTGAACTGTCCGATATTTTTACGCATTGGGAGTCCCGGTCATGCTGAGCGCATTTCAACTGGAAAAAAACCGACTGACCCGGCTGGAAGTCGAGGAGTCACAAAGCCTGATTGATGCCGTATGGGTCGATTTGGTCGAACCGGACGACGACGAGCGATTGCGCGTACAATCTGAGCTGGGCCAGAGTCTGGCGACGCGTCCTGAACTGGAAGATATCGAAGCATCCGCGCGCTTCTTTGAAGACGAAGACGGACTGCATATCCACTCCTTCTTCTTCTTCGAAGATGCGGAAGATCATGCCGGTAACTCTACGGTGGCATTCACTATTCGCGATGGCCGTCTGTTTACGCTGCGTGAACGTGAACTGCCCGCCTTCCGTTTGTATCGTATGCGCGCCCGCAGCCAGGCGATGGTCGACGGTAATGCTTATGAATTACTGCTCGATCTGTTCGAAACCAAAATTGAACAGCTAGCGGATGAGATCGAAAACATTTACAGCGATCTGGAAAAACTGAGCCGCGTCATTATGGAAGGGCATCAGGGCGATGAATACGACGAAGCGCTCTCCACGCTGGCGGAGCTGGAAGATATCGGCTGGAAAGTACGCCTGTGTCTGATGGATACCCAGCGCGCGCTGAACTTCCTGGTGCGCAAGGCGCGCTTACCGGGCGGACAGCTGGAGCAGGCGCGTGAGATCCTGCGCGATATCGAATCTCTGCTACCGCACAATGAATCGCTGTTCCAGAAGGTGAACTTCCTGATGCAGGCGGCGATGGGGTTCATCAACATCGAGCAGAACCGCATTATCAAAATCTTCTCGGTGGTTTCCGTGGTGTTCCTGCCGCCGACGCTGGTCGCTTCCAGCTATGGGATGAACTTCGAGTTTATGCCGGAACTTAAGTGGAGCTTTGGTTATCCAGGCGCGATTATCTTTATGATTCTGGCGGGGCTTGCGCCGTATCTGTACTTTAAGCGTAAGAACTGGTTGTAAAATATACGGACTGGCGATTTAACCGCCAGTCCGTTGGAAGTTCTTCATCATGAGGAAAGTTCTTGTTTTGAAGAAGCGATGAAAGATAGCAGTAGTGTTGTGAGTATTACCCAGGCAATATTGAGTTGTATACCAATGTTATCGCAATCAGCCCCATTGAGTGCGACACTGACTGTACAGAAGACATTTACACCTATAGACAATGCGATGAAATAAAGTGCCCTGCAACCTGAATCTCTGATTCTCTTCGCGCCAATATTAATATGGATATAGGTATTGGCAATAATAAATATTAAATTAAGATATTGGTTTTTAGGCATTATAGTAAATAATATTATCCACGATGATAATGTATAAATAACAAATTTTGCTCGCTTCAATGTATCCCTTGGGGAAGGGTGAAAAATATCTTTAATAATCCTAATCATATTATTTTTTCCATATTGATAACCAACTTCAGATCTCACATGTAAATATATTACACTGAATTTTCTAATGACAGCAATGGTAATTAATGTCATGATAATTACGCTGTACAGCAATCGATAATAATTAAATATATTATCTGGTAATTAACAATTTCAATGAATGGATTTCATAAAATGCAAAAGAAAAATTTCTGGCAAATTTATTTTGGTAAAGACCCTTTTTCTAAAGCCGAATTCATTAAAGCTTGGATTGGATGGTGGGTGATTGCTATTGTCCTGCTCGGTGTACTGTCGATTTGTACTTCATTAAATTTGAGGGGGATTGGAATAGCGTTGGGATTCGGCTTTTGCCAGATTCATGCCCGCTATTTAACGTTTGTTGGTTGGAATAAGTTTATTGGTGTGTTGGGCGTGTTTCCAGTAACAAATATTATATTATTTATTGTATTGCTATTTACTAAGAAGAAATAACATAAAATGGCAGCCAGATAATAGCTGCCATTTTATTATTTAATGCTTACGCCGCTGCGTATAAATCGCATCCATCACGAAAATCGCCAGCGCGACCCAGATAAACGCAAATGTCACCATCTTATCCGCGCCCGGCACTTCGCCATAAAACGTCACCGCCAGTAAAAACATCAGCGTTGGGCCGATATACTGGAAAAAGCCCAGTGTAGAAAGACGCAGACGCGTAGCCGCTCCGGTGAAGCACAGCAGCGGAATCGTAGTGACCACACCCGCCGCCATTAACAGCAAGTTCAACGATAGTGCGTTTTGTCCCATATGGCTGGTAGGGCTATCGGCGATGCCAAACAGATAAATTGCCGCGACCGGCAACAGCCATAGCGTTTCGACCAGCATACCCGTCTGCGCTTCAACGGCGATCTTCTTACGCACCAGGCCGTAAAACGCAAAACTAAACGCCAGCCCCAGCGCGATAATCGGCAGTGAACCAAACGTCCAGAGTTGCACCAGCACGCCGCACACCGCCAGAATCACCGCCAGCCACTGCATTCGACGGAAGCGTTCGCCAAGAAAAATCATCCCCAGCAAGATGTTAACCAGTGGATTAATGAAATAACCCAGGCTGGCCTCCAGCATATGGTGATTATTTACCGCCCAAATGAATAATAGCCAGTTACCGCCGACCAGTACGGCGGACAGGGCCAGCAGGAAAATCTTCTTTGGCGTTTTCAGTAAGCGCTTAACCTGTCGCCACTGCCGGCTGACGCTAAGCAGCGCCACCATAAAGAAAAATGACCAAATCACGCGGTGCGTCAGGATCTCATCTGCGCGAACGTAATAGATCAGCTTGAAATACGCGGGGGCGATCCCCCAAATAAAATAGGCGGCAAGAGCGAGTAATACGCCCTGCCGTGTTTGTTTTGCGTCCATCCGGAAAACTCGTATCTGAATTGTAACAACAGTTTACCTGCTTTTATCCCACCATATAAGTAGCGGTGGCGCTGGCGATGTACAGCTGATCTTCATTGTGTAATTCCACGCGGGCGACGGCCACTTTATTCCCTGCGCGCAGCAGGCTACTGGTGGCCGTAAAGCGGTTGCCTCTGCCCGGACGCAGGTAGTCAACGCGCAGGTCAATCGTTCCCATCCGCGACAGGCGCTGGCGTAGTTCATCTTCGCTGATGGTTTCGTGGCGAGTTAGCGTGCTGCCGACGCATACCAGTCCGGCGGCGACATCCAGCGCAGAGGCGATCACGCCGCCGTGTAAAATGCTTTGCGCCCAGTTGCCGACCATCATCGGCTGGTTGTTGAAGGCCAGTTGGGCGAACGCTTTTTCATAGCGTTCCAGCTCCAGCCCTAACGCCCGATTAAACGGCATGTGGTAGACAAACATTTCACCCACTAATTTCAGAGCTTGTTCAGCGGTAAGTACAGCGGACATAGATTCCTGACACTCCATTGGTTAATGAAATGTTGATATTATGCTTCTTAATTGTTGTTCTCTACTTTAAGAAGGGATAACTAACGGCTATGTGTGTAAATATGTAAAAATGGTTGGCAGAGAATGATTCAAGCTGAAAATACTTCGTCAGGAGAACGTCAAGAATGCGGGCGATTTTGAGAGGGTTGTTGCCAGCCACGCTACTGCCATTAGCGGCATATGCACAAGAAGCTACGATAAAAGAGGTTCATGATGCGCCTGCAGTACGGGGAAGTATCATCGCTAACATGCTACAGGAGCATGATAACCCTTTTACGCTTTACCCTTATGACACGAACTACTTGATCTACACGAACACCAGCGATCTGAACAAAGAGGCCATAAGTACCTACAACTGGTCTGAAAACGCACGTAAAGATGAAGTGAAATTTCAGTTGAGCCTGGCGTTTCCGCTGTGGCGCGGAATACTGGGGCCGAACTCGGTACTGGGCGCTTCCTATACGCAGAAATCCTGGTGGCAGCTTTCCAACAGTAAAGAGTCTTCGCCGTTTCGCGAAACCAACTACGAACCGCAGCTTTTTCTTGGTTTTGCTACCGATTATCGCTTTGCCGGCTGGACGCTGCGCGACGTAGAGATGGGCTACAACCATGACTCTAACGGACGTTCGGACCCCACCTCGCGTAGCTGGAACCGTCTGTATACCCGTCTGATGGCCGAAAACGGTAACTGGCTGGTAGAGGTCAAACCGTGGTACGTGATTGGCAGTACCGACGATAATCCGGACATCACCAAATATATGGGTTATTACCAGCTTAAAATCGGTTATCACCTGGGCGAGGCGGTATTAAGCGCCAAAGGCCAGTACAACTGGAATACAGGCTACGGCGGCGCGGAAGTTGGATTAAGCTATCCGGTCACCAAACATGTCCGGCTTTATACCCAGGTGTACAGCGGCTATGGCGAATCGCTGATCGACTATAATTTTAATCAGACACGTGTCGGCGTCGGCGTGATGCTTAACGATATCTTCTGATTGGATTGTGTTTTAAACATTGCAGTTTCTCTCGCAGGCGCTGAAAATAGCGCCTGTTTTGATTTATGGTGAACGGGGTTAATGTGGCGCAGGCGGAAGTGTTGAATCTGGAATCAGGGGCCAAACAGGTTTTGCAGGAAACCTTTGGCTACCAACAGTTTCGCCCGGGCCAGGAAGCGATTATTGATACTGCGCTCTCCGGTCGCGACTGTCTGGTCGTCATGCCCACCGGCGGCGGCAAATCTCTGTGCTATCAAATCCCCGCGTTGTTGCTGGACGGGTTGACCGTCGTCGTTTCGCCCCTGATCTCGTTGATGAAAGACCAGGTCGATCAGCTACTGGCGAACGGGGTGGCGGCGGCGTGCCTGAACTCCACTCAAAGCCGCGAGCAGCAGCTTGAGGTGATGGCGGGGTGCCGTACCGGACAGATTCGTCTGCTGTATATTGCGCCGGAACGCCTGATGCTGGACAACTTTCTTGATCATCTGGCGCACTGGAATCCGGTATTGCTGGCGGTGGATGAAGCGCACTGTATCTCGCAATGGGGACATGATTTCCGTCCGGAATATGCGGCGCTCGGTCAGCTTCGCCAGCGTTTTCCCGCTTTGCCGTTTATGGCATTGACCGCCACCGCCGACGACACCACGCGCCTGGATATTATTCGTCTGCTTGGGCTTAACGATCCGTTAATCCAGATCAGTAGCTTTGACCGACCGAATATCCGCTACATGCTGATGGAGAAGTTTAAGCCGCTCGACCAGCTAATGCGCTATGTTCAGGAGCAACGCGGCAAATCGGGTATCATCTACTGCAACAGTCGGGCGAAAGTGGAAGATACCGCCGCGCGCTTGCAAAGTCGCGGCATTAGCGCGGCGGCCTATCATGCGGGGCTGGAAAACGCTATTCGCGCCGATGTGCAGGAAAAATTTCAGCGCGACGATCTGCAAATCGTGGTGGCGACCGTCGCTTTTGGAATGGGCATAAACAAACCTAACGTACGTTTCGTCGTGCATTTCGATATCCCGCGTAATATTGAATCCTACTATCAGGAAACGGGCCGCGCCGGGCGCGACGGACTGCCTGCGGAAGCCATGCTATTTTACGATCCGGCTGACATGGCCTGGCTACGTCGTTGTCTGGAAGAGAAACCAGCCGGACAGCTTCAGGATATTGAACGGCATAAACTGAATGCGATGGGCGCTTTTGCTGAAGCGCAAACCTGCCGCCGCCTGGTATTGCTTAATTACTTTGGCGAAGGCCGACAAGAACCGTGCGGCAACTGCGATATCTGTCTCGATCCGCCCAAACAATATGATGGCTTAAACGATGCCCAGATTGCGCTTTCTACCATTGGTCGGGTTAACCAGCGTTTTGGCATGGGCTACGTTGTCGAGGTGATCCGCGGCGCGAATAACCAACGCATCCGCGATTTCGGTCATGACAAACTCAAGGTTTATGGCATGGGACGCGAAAAGAGCCATGAGCACTGGGTGAGCGTGATTCGCCAGCTCATTCATCTGGGGCTGGTAATGCAAAATATTGCGCAGCACTCCGCATTACAGTTGACGGATGCCGCGCGTCCGGTACTCCGTGGAGACGTTCCGCTAAAGCTTGCGGTGCCGCGCATCGTCGCCCTCAAACCCCGCGTGATGCAGAAATCGTTCGGCGGTAATTACGATCGCAAATTGTTCGCTAAGTTGCGCAAGCTGCGTAAAGCTATCGCTGATGAAGAGAATATCCCGCCGTATGTGGTCTTTAACGACGCCACGTTGATAGAAATGGCGGAACAGATGCCGGTTTCCGCCAGCGAGATGTTAAGCGTTAACGGGGTTGGGATGCGCAAACTGGAGCGCTTCGGGAAAGAATTTATGGCGCTCATCCGCGCGCATGTCGATGGTGATGACGAAGAGTAGTCAGCCCGGCAAAAAAGTGCCAGGATGGTGACTCACTGAACTATTTCCCCGCGAGCCATTTTTATGATGATGCTATTTTTCACCGTGGCAATGGTGCACATCGTTGCGCTAATGAGCCCCGGCCCCGACTTTTTCTTCGTGTCTCAAACTGCTGTCAGCCGTTCGCGTAAAGAAGCGATGATGGGCGTACTGGGCATCACCTGCGGCGTGATGGTATGGGCGGGCGTGGCGCTGCTTGGCCTGCATCTCATCATCGAAAAAATGGCCTGGCTGCATACGATCATTATGGTAGGCGGCGGCCTGTACCTGTGCTGGATGGGCTATCAGATGCTGCGCGGCGCGCTGAAAAAACAGGATGCGGCGGCGTCTTCTCCGCACATTGAACTGGCGCAGAGCGGGCGCAGCTTTCTCAAAGGGCTGCTGACCAATCTGTCGAATCCTAAAGCGATTATCTATTTTGGTTCCGTTTTTTCACTTTTTGTCGGCGATAACGTCGGCGCTGCGGCGCGCTGGGGTATTTTCGCGTTAATCACCCTGGAAACGCTGGCCTGGTTTACCGTAGTCGCCAGCCTGTTCGCGCTGCCGAAAATGCGCCGTGGCTATCAGCGTCTGGCGAAATGGATTGATGGCTTTGCCGGCGCTCTGTTTGCGGGCTTTGGTATTCACCTGATTATTTCGCGCTAATTTACCTCCGGGCCGGATAAACATCATCCGGCACGACTATCACGCGTGTCTTGCCGACGCCAGGAGCGCGCCTACCAGCATAAACAACGAACCAAACGCTTTATTCAGCGCCTTCATCTGCTTTGGTCCTTTAATCCAGGCGGCAATGCGCTGCGCCAGTGTGGCGTAACCGGTCATCACAACCATATCCACCACAATCGTGGTGACGCCGAGAATGAGGTACTGCGCCAGTTGCGGTTGCTGCGGCATGATGAATTGCGGAAACAGGGCGGCAAGAAAGACAATACTTTTGGGATTGGTTAGATTGACAAATATCGCCCGTTTGAACAGCCGACCCCGCGATTGCGTCTGGGCGAGGGTATGCAGATCGATAGCGCCTGCGGCGCGCCATTGCTGGATACCCAGCCAGATAAGATAAGCCGCGCCAGCCCATTTCAGAATTTCAAAAGCGAGGAGCGAGCGCGAAAAGAGCGTACCCAGTCCGACGCCCACCAGTACGATATGTATCCCCAGCCCGGTCTGGAGTCCGGCGATAGAAGCCACTGCGCCACGATATCCATGGTTGATAGACGTCGTCATGGTATTGATGGCGCCTGAACCCGGAGAAAGACTCAGCAGAGTTGAGGTCAGTAGATAGGCGAACCACCATTCAAAGGTCATGCGAAACTCCCTGGTTGTCTGTTTTTGTGCCACAATACGCTACTGCCGCTGTGTTGTGTCAGGCACGACGCAAAAAACGATTTTACCTGGTAAACGAGGCCGAAAACCCGATGTTTCAGCAGCAAAATGACTGGGAAACAAGAGAAAATGCGTTTGCCGCTTTTGCTATGGGGCCGCTGACCGATTTCTGGCGTCAGCGGGAAGAGGCGGAGTTTATCGGCGTGGGTAACATTCCGGTGCGCTTTGTCCGTTTTCGGAATGATTCTAACGATCGGACGATCGTCATTTGTCCTGGCCGCATTGAGAGTTATGTAAAATACGCTGAACTGGCGTATGACCTTTTTCATCTCGGTTTTGATATCTTCATCATCGACCACCGTGGTCAAGGGCGCTCCGGGCGGATGTTATCGGACCCGCATCGGGGCCACGTTGATCATTTTAACGATTATGTTGAGGACTTAGCGGCGTTCTGGCAGCAGGAAATTGAGCTGGGGCCGTGGCGTAAGCGTTATATCCTGGCGCACTCAATGGGGGGCGCGATAGCCACCCTGTTCCTGCAACGCCATCGTGTGCGGTGCGACGCTATTGCGCTCACCGCGCCGATGTTTGGTATTGTGATACGCTTGCCTTCCTTTATGGTGCGCCATATTCTCGACTGGGCCGAGGGGCACCAGCGTATCCGTGAAGATTACGCTATTGGTACCGGTCAGTGGCGGGCGTTGCCGTTTGGGATGAATGCGCTGACCCACAGCCGCCAGCGTTATCAGCGCAACTTACGATTTTATGCCGACGAGCCGCAGCTGCGCGTTGGCGGCCCCACCTGGCATTGGGTACGCGAAGGCATTCTGGCGGGTGAGCAGGTTCTGGCTGGGGCGAGCGATGACACGACGCCTACGCTACTGATTCAGGCGGAAGAAGAGCGGGTAGTGGATAACCGCACCCACGATCGTTTTTGTGAAATTCGCGCCGCGGCGGGATACCCTTGTGAAGGGGGAAAACCGCTGGTTATCAAAGGCGCGTACCATGAGATCCTTTTTGAAAAGGACGCCATGCGCTCAGTCGCGCTTAACGCCATTGTTGAATTTTTCAACAAGCCTAATTTATCCAGCGGAAATCGCTTTGCTTAGAGGTTAAATTTTATTATGTATCAGGTTGTTGCGTCTGATTTAGATGGCACGCTGCTCTCCCCCGACCATACGTTGTCCCCTTATGCCAAAGAGACTCTGAAGCTGTTGACCGCACGCGGCATCCATTTTGTCTTTGCCACTGGTCGTCATCATGTCGATGTAGGGCAAATCCGCGATAATCTTGAAATCAAGTCTTACATGATCACCTCCAACGGCGCGCGAGTGCACGATACCGACGGGAATTTGGTTTTTACGCATAATCTGGACAGCGACATTGCCAGCGACCTGTTCGGGGTGGTGAATGCGAACCCGGACATCGTGACTAACGTTTATCGCGACGACGAATGGTTTATGAATCGTCATCGCCCCGATGAAATGCGTTTTTTCAAAGAGGCGGTATTTAACTACTCGCTGTTTGAGCCTGCGCTGCTGGAGCCGGAGGGCGTCAGCAAAGTGTTTTTCACCAGCGACACTCATGAAAAGTTGTTGCCGCTGGAGCAGGCGATTAACGCGCGCTGGGGCGATCGGGTAAACGTGAGCTTCTCTACGCTAACCTGTCTGGAAGTGATGGCGGGCGGAGTGTCGAAAGGTCATGCGCTGGAAGCGGTCGCTCAGGCGATGGGGTACAGCCTGAAAGAGTGTATCGCCTTTGGCGACGGAATGAACGACGCTGAAATGCTCACGATGGCGGGCAAAGGCTGCATCATGGGCAATGCGCACCAGCGTCTGAAAGACCTGTATCCCGAACTTGAGGTGATCGGCATCAACGCGGATAACGCCGTGCCGCATTACCTGCGCGATCTTTTCTTACGCTGATGTGATTGTTTGTTAGTTGACCAGTTGTCAACTTCACTCTCCGCTACAATGGGTGTTCCCTGTTTTAAGAGACATCCATTGTGGCGCTACTCATCATTACCACTATCCTGTGGGCTTTCTCCTTTAGTCTATTTGGCGAGTATCTTGCCGGGCATGTCGATAGCTATTTCGCGGTGCTGATACGCGTTGGGCTGGCGGCGCTCGTTTTTCTGCCGTTTTTGCGTTCTCGCGGGCACAACCTAAAAACCATCAGCCTGTATATGCTGGTGGGGGCGATGCAGCTTGGCATCATGTATATGTTGAGCTTCCATGCTTACCTCTACCTGACCGTATCCGAACTGCTGCTGTTTACCGTTCTGACGCCGCTCTATATCACGCTGATTTACGATGTGATGAGTCAGCGTCGTTTGCGCTGGGGCTATGCATTTAGCGCGTTGCTGGCGGTGATTGGCGCCGGGATTATTCGCTACGATCGCGTGACCGACCATTTTTGGGTCGGTTTGCTCCTGGTGCAGCTTTCTAATATCAGTTTCGCTATCGGAATGGTGGGGTATAAACGTCTGATGGAGACCCGTCCCATGCCGCAGCACAACGCCTTTGCATGGTTCTATCTGGGGGCGTTTTTGGTGGCGGCGGTGGCGTGGTCGCTGTTGGGGAACGCGCAAAAGCTGCCGGAAACCACGCTGCAATGGAGCATTCTGGTGTTTCTCGGCGTGGTGGCGTCCGGCATTGGCTACTTTATGTGGAACTATGGCGCTACCCAGGTAGATGCCGGGACGCTGGGTATCATGAATAATATGCATGTTCCCGCAGGACTACTGGTTAATCTTGCCATCTGGCATCAGCAGCCCCACTGGCCAAGCTTTATTACAGGCGCGGCTGTGATCCTGGCTTCGCTGTGGGTGCATCGAAAATGGGTCGCTCCGCGCTCCGCACAAACGGCAGATGATCGCAGGCGTGATCCCGCGTCGAGCGAATAAACGCCTCGGTCACCGCCTGACGCTGGTCGCCGTCGCGCACGGCGGCATACAGGCGGCTCCACAGACCATCGCCCAGGGTTTTGGTCACCACCAGACCCTGGCGCTCAACGCTTTCCACCACCCAGTGCGGCAGGGCGGCAATGCCCATTCTGGCCGCCACCATCTGAATCAGCAGTAGCGTATTATCCACGCTTTTCAGCAGCGGACTGGTACCCGCCGGTTGCAGGAAATGTCGCCAGACATCCAGTCGGCTGCGCTGCACCGGGTAAATCAACAGCGTTTCGCTGGCTAAATCTTCCGGCGTAATCTGCGTTTTGCTGGCCAGCGGATGGTCGGGCGCCAGCACCAGTCGGACTTCAAAATCAAACATCGGCGAATAATGCAGCCCGCTGCGCGGCAAAATATCCGACGTCATCACCAAATCCAGCTCGCCTTGTTGCAAGGCCGGTTGCGGATCAAAAGTGACGCCGGATGTGAAATCCATTTCTACCTGCGGCCAGCTTGCACGGAAGTTTTCCAGCGCCGGGGTCAGCCACTGAATACAGCTATGACATTCAATAGCGATGCGCAGACGAGTTTGCTGCGGTTCGTTGCACGCCTGCAGCGCACGGCTGATTTGCGGCAGCACCTGGTTTGCCAGTTGCAGCAGAACTTCCCCCTGCGGCGTAAAGCGCAGCGGCTGGCTTTTACGCACGAACAGGCGGAAGCCAAGGCGTTGTTCCAGATCGCTGAACTGATGAGACAGAGCGGATTGGGTCTGGTGCAGCACCGCCGCCGCGGCAGCCAGCGATCCACTATTCCGCAATGCCTGGAGTGTTTTCAGATGTTTAATTTCGATCATGAAAGTCCTTCACTTCGCCATGAACAAATTGCGCTTGAGGAATATACAGTACCTTTACATTATGGATGTGTAAACATCCAGACGTCTAAAACTCGTCATATTTCGACTTGCAGATGCGTTGGCTTCCTTGCTTACCCCAGTCACTTACTTCAGTAAGCTCCTGGGGATGCGCTGTGTCGCCGCCTTCCTGCAAGCCGAACTATTTAGAGTTTTACTTTCAGATTCAATAAAATAAGAGAGGAAGTAAAATGACAATATTGACTCATACCCTCGGTTTTCCTCGCGTTGGCCTGCGTCGCGAGCTGAAAAAAGCGCAAGAGAGCTACTGGGCGGGGAACTCAACGCGTGAAGCGTTACTGGCGGTAGGCCGCGAACTGCGCGCGCGTCACTGGGAGCAGCAGAAACAAGCGGGTATTGACCTGTTACCGGTAGGCGACTTTGCCTGGTACGACCATGTTCTGACCACCAGCCTGCTGTTAGGCAATGTGCCGGCTCGTCATCAGAACAACGACGGTTCCGTGGACATCGACACTCTGTTCCGCATTGGCCGCGGTCGCGCGCCAACCGGCGAACCGGCGGCGGCAGCGGAAATGACCAAATGGTTTAATACTAACTATCACTACATAGTACCGGAGTTCAGCAAAGGCCAGCAGTTCAGGCTTACCTGGACACAGTTGCTGGAGGAAGTGGACGAAGCGCTGGCGCTGGGGCATAAGATCAAACCCGTACTGCTGGGGCCTGTCACGTATCTGTGGCTGGGTAAAGTGAAAGGCGAGCCGTTTGACCGCCTGACGTTGCTGAAAGACATTTTGCCGGTGTATCAGCACGTGCTGGCTGAGCTGGCGAAGCGTGGTGTTGAGTGGGTCCAAATTGATGAGCCAGCACTGGTGCTGGAACTGCCGCAGGCGTGGCTGGATGCCTTCAAACCGGCTTACGACGCGCTCGCCGGCCAGGTGAAGCTGTTGCTGACGACCTATTTTGAAGGCGTGACGCCAAACCTGGACACTATTATCGCGCTACCGGTACAGGGGTTACATGTTGACCTCATTCATGGCAAAGATGATGTAGCGGAACTGCATCAACGTCTGCCGGTCGACTGGCTGCTCTCCGCAGGCTTGATTAACGGGCGTAATGTCTGGCGCGCCGATTTGACCGAAAAATACGCGCAGATTAACGCCATTGTGGGCAAACGCGCGCTGTGGGTAGCATCCTCCTGCTCTTTGCTGCACAGCCCGATCGATCTCAGCGTCGAAACGCGTCTGGATACGGAAGTTAAAAGCTGGTTTGCCTTTGCGCTGCAAAAATGCGGTGAACTGGCGTTGCTGCGCGATGCGCTGAACAGCGGCGAAACGGCGGCACTTGAGGAATGGAGCGCACCGATTCAGGCTCGTCGTCACTCCCGCCGCGTACATAATGCCGCGGTAGAAAAACGCCTGGCGGCGATCACCGCGCAGGCCAGCCAGCGTGAGAATCCGTATGAGGTGCGCGCTGAAGCGCAACGCGCCCGCTTTAAACTTCCCGCCTGGCCGACGACGACTATCGGTTCGTTCCCGCAAACCACGGAAATTCGCGGTCTGCGTCTGGACTTCAAAAAGGGCAACCTCGACGCGAACAACTACCGCACCGGCATCGCCGAACATATCAAACAGGCTATCATCGAGCAGGAGCGTTTAGGGCTGGATGTGCTGGTACACGGCGAAGCCGAGCGAAACGACATGGTGGAATACTTCGGCGAGCATCTGGACGGCTTCGTCTTTACCCAGAATGGTTGGGTGCAAAGCTATGGCTCCCGCTGTGTGAAACCGCCGGTAGTGATTGGCGATATCAGCCGTCCGGCACCGATTACCGTGGAGTGGGCGAAATATGCCCAGTCGCTGACCGACAAGCCGGTAAAAGGGATGTTGACCGGCCCGGTGACAATTCTTTGCTGGTCATTCCCCCGCGAAGACGTGACCCGCGAAACGATTGCGAAACAGATTGCGCTGGCGCTGCGTGATGAAGTCGCGGATCTGGAGGCGGCGGGGATCGGGATTATTCAGATTGACGAACCGGCGCTGCGTGAAGGTTTACCGCTGCGTCGCAGCGACTGGGACGCCTATCTGGAATGGGGTGTGGAAGCCTTCCGCATCAACGCGGCGGTGGCGAAGGATGAAACCCAGATCCACACCCACATGTGTTACTGCGAGTTCAACGACATTATGGATTCGATCGCCGCGCTGGATGCGGATGTGATCACCATTGAGACCTCCCGCTCGGATATGGAGTTGCTGGAGTCGTTCGAAGCGTTCGACTACCCGAACGAAATCGGGCCGGGCGTGTACGATATTCACTCGCCGAACGTGCCGAGCGTCGAGTGGATTGAAGCCCTGCTGAAGAAGGCGGCACAGCGTATACCGGCACAACGCCTGTGGGTGAATCCGGACTGCGGTCTGAAAACTCGCGGTTGGCCTGAAACCCGCGCGGCGTTAGCGAACATGGTCAAAGCGGCGCACAATCTGCGTCAGGCGAAATAACCCATCCTGGCCGCTGCGTTTATCCGGCAGCAATGCGGCGCTACCCTTTGACGGGTAGCGCCCGTGCCTGACCTGATTAACAGCGCCTCTATCTCCTCTTTTTTCTCATTTCCCTTTTTCTTATTTTCCGCGCTGTCTTTTTCAGGATCTGGCTATTTGGCGATCTTGATAATAAAAAGGTTCTCCGTATGAATGACAACCAGGCGGATAGCGTCCCCGGAAGCAGCGCGGCGGATTTTATTGCCTCGCAGATCGTTTTTCCTGTCATGATCGCCCAGCGCTCTCATAGCACAAAACGAGGTTTTCCATTCTGTTATGTTCCCTGGCGACGATAAACGTCGCATTGTCTCATGGCGCTGGTGAACCTTATTTTTTAACGGAGATGTCTGACATGGCGGTAGCAGGTTGTCACGTAATGGCCAAACCCGGCGGCGCGATCTGCAATATTGATTGCACATATTGCTTCTATCTTGAAAAAGAGGCGCTGTACCCGGAACGCAATAAAAACTGGCGGATGTCGGACGAGACGCTGGAACAATTTATACGCCAGCATATTGCCGCGCAGAGTGGCGACCGCATTGACTTTGCCTGGCAGGGCGGCGAACCGACCATGATGGGGCTACCGTTTTTCCGCCGGGTTGTCGCATTATGTGAAAAGTACGGCGATGGGCGAAAAATCACTCATGCGTTGCAGACGAACGGCATCCTGGTGAATGACGAGTGGGCGCGCTTTTTCGCTGAACAGCATTTTCTCATCGGTCTCTCTATCGACGGCCCGGCGTCGTTACACAACCACTATCGGCTTAATCGCGCTGGAAAAGGAACTCATGAACAGGTCGTCGCAGCAATGGCGCGGCTTAAAGCGCACCATGTCGACTTTAATACCTTAACCGTCGTGGGAAAACATAACGTCGGTCATGCAGCAGACGTCTACGAATTTCTTCTGGCGGCGGGATCGCGTTTTATTCAGTTTATCCCGCTGGTGGAGCGAATGAGCACCGATAACTCATCGGTACTTAATCTGGTGATGCCCGGCGAAAGCGCGGCAAAGCTGGCGCCATGGACGGTACCGTCGTGGCAATATGGCGAATTTCTCAACCAGATCTTTGATATCTGGGTTCGTCGCGACGTAGACCGCGTCTATGTGCAGATGTTTGACGTGGCGTTAGCCGCCTGGACGGCGCAGCAGCCGGTACTGTGTGTACATTCCGAGACTTGTGGACATGCCTTCGCGTTGGAGTCGAACGGCGATCTCTACAACTGTGACCACTTTGTCTACCCGGAGCATCTGCTGGGGAATATCCACCAGCACAGCATCAAAACCTTAAATAATAGCGAGCGGGCTATTGCGTTTGGCGAGGCCAAGCGGGAGACCCTGACCGCCGATTGTCGTCGCTGTGACTACCGCTTTGCGTGTCATGGCGGCTGTCCGAAGCATCGCTTTGCCGTCTCGCCGTCCGGTCATCCTGCGCATAATTACTTGTGTGCGGGCTATAAACATTTTTTCCAGCACGTTACGCCGTATATGAATGTCTGGCGGGAGCTGCTGGCGCAAGGCTATCCGATGGCATCGATCATGCGCTGGCTGGCGCAGGACGCGCGTAAAGACACAGGAGCCGTCAGTCGTAACCATCTCTGTCCCTGCGGCAGCGGCAAAAAATATAAAAAATGCTGTGGTAAAGCATAGCTAACGTGGCGATGACGATTTGTTGAGCCTACACCGACTCCGGTCTCGTAGGCCCAACAAACATCGTAATGCGCTGTGGTTAGCCTTTTTTCCCACCGTACTGCGCGAACCATTCCAGCATTCTTTGCCAGCCGTCTTTCGCTGAGGCTTCGTGGTAGCCCGGACGATAATCGGCATTAAACGCGTGCCCTGCATCGGGATAGACCACGATTTCCGCCTTCGCATTAGCGGCGCGTAGCGCCTGACGCATGGTTTCCACGCTCTCCTGTGGAATACTGGTATCCTGCCCGCCGTATAAACCCAGTACCGGCGCGTTAAGATCGGTGGCGATGTCAACGGGATGCTTCGGCGAATTGAGTGACGTGTCGCCCACCAGCTTGCCGTACCACGCTACCGCCGCTTTTAACTGAGGGTTGTGCGCGGCGTACAGCCAGGTAATTCGGCCTCCCCAACAAAAACCGGTGATCATCAGCCTATGCGCATCCCCGCCGTTGCGCGAAGCCCAACTGGCGACGTGATCCAGGTCGGCAAGGACTTGCGAATCCGGTACTTTAGCCACCAGCCCGCTCAATAATGTGGGTATATCGGCGAAATCATTGGGGTCGCCTTCGCGGAAATAGAGTTCTGGCGCGATAGCGAGATAGCCTTCCAGCGCCAGTCGTCGGCAAATATCGCGAATGTGTTCATGTACGCCAAAAATTTCCTGTACCACAATGACCACAGGCAGCGCGCCGTCGCTCGCTTTTGGTCTGGCGTAATAGGCTGGCATATCGTCGCCCTGAGAGGGGATCGACGTTATCCCCGCGCTAATGGCCCCATCAGGCGTATGAATCATCGTAGGGGCAAGTGGGGAAGCTGCAGGTGCAAAGCCGGATGGATGTGTCGTTGTCATGGTATTCTCCGTACCCTTAAAAAATAGCGCAATCTTAACTATAGACAGTGTGTAACAAACCACATTGCCTTAAAGCGGCTATCTTTTGTGCAATGCTTGGCGATATTGATTATTTATTGTGATGAACATCACTTTTTAATGGTAAGCGAGTGCAATTGTTTTACGTCATAGTGATGGCTGTCACGAAAATATCTTTATGCCTTAGGTAAAGTGTCTCTTTGCTTCTTCTGACAAACCCGATTCACAGAGGAGTTTTATATGTCCAAGTCTGATGTTTTTCATCTCGGCCTCACCAAAAACGATTTACAAGGGGCCCAGCTCGCCATCGTCCCTGGCGATCCTGAGCGTGTGGAAAAGATCGCCGCGCTGATGGATAAGCCGGTTAAGCTGGCATCTCACCGCGAATTCACCTCCTGGCGCGCTGAGCTGGATGGCAAAGCAGTTATCGTTTGCTCTACCGGTATCGGCGGCCCGTCTACCTCTATTGCCGTGGAAGAACTGGCGCAACTGGGTATTCGTACCTTCTTGCGTATCGGCACCACGGGGGCTATTCAGCCGCACATTAACGTCGGCGACGTTCTGGTAACGACCGCATCCGTACGTCTGGATGGGGCGAGCCTGCATTTTGCGCCGATGGAATTCCCGGCGGTTGCCGACTTTGCCTGCACCACTGCGCTGGTTGAAGCCGCGAAATCGATTGGCGCCACGACTCACGTTGGCGTAACCGCCTCTTCCGACACTTTCTATCCGGGTCAGGAACGTTACGACACCTATTCTGGCCGCGTTGTTCGTCGCTTCAAAGGCTCTATGGAAGAGTGGCAGGCGATGGGCGTGATGAACTACGAAATGGAATCCGCTACGCTGTTAACCATGTGCGCAAGCCAGGGTTTACGCGCAGGTATGGTGGCGGGCGTTATCGTCAACCGTACCCAACAAGAGATTCCGAATGCGGAAACGATGAAACAAACTGAAAGCCACGCGGTGAAAATCGTCGTGGAAGCGGCCCGTCGTCTGCTGTAATTCTCCTCTCTTTTGCAAAGGCCGACGCGTTCGGCCTTTTCTTTTTGCGTGGCGCCTCGCAGGAAATCCCTTTTAAACTGGACGTTTATACAGCACAATTCTATTTTGTGCAGGACAGTGTGGTTCCAGGAGAGGTGTTGTGAATATTACTCTTATGATAAGCGCCGTCGTGGCGCTGGCGGCTGGGGCGGTGATTGGCTGGCTGGCGACGAAAGCGCACGCCGATCAAATCCGCGCCGATCTTATCGAAGAACGGCGTGAGCTGGATATCGAACTTAGCGCGGCCCGGCAGCAATTAGCGCAAGAAGCGCACTGGCGCAGTGAATGCGAGTTACTTAATAACGAACTGCGTAGCCTGCACAGTATCAATACCTCTCTGGAAGCCGATCTGCGTGAAGTCACGACCCGTCTGGAAGCGACTCAACAACACGCGGAAGACAAAATCCGTCAGATGATCAACAGCGAACAGCGTTTAAGCGAGCAGTTTGAAAATCTGGCGAACCGTATTTTTGAACACAGTAATCGTCGCGTAGACGAACAAAACCGACAAAGCCTGAATAGCCTGCTGACGCCGCTGCGTGAGCAACTGGACGGTTTTCGCCGCCAGGTTCAGGAGAGTTTTGGCAAAGAAGCGCAGGAGCGGCATACGCTGGCGCACGAAATTCGTAATTTGCAGCAGCTTAACGCGCAAATGGCGCAGGAAGCGATCAACCTGACGCGCGCCCTGAAAGGGGACAATAAGGCGCAAGGAAACTGGGGCGAAGTTGTGCTGGCGCGGGTGCTGGAGGCATCCGGACTGCGTGAAGGCTACGAATACGAAACCCAGGTCAGTATTGAGAACGATGCGCGCTCGCGGATGCAGCCGGATGTCATCGTCCGCTTGCCGCAGGGCAAAGATGTGGTCATCGACGCTAAAATGACGTTGGTCGCCTACGAGCGTTACTTTAACGCTGAAGATGACTACACGCGCGAGGCCGCTTTACAAGAGCACATCGCCTCGGTGCGCAATCATATTCGCTTACTGGGGCGTAAAGACTACCAGCAGCTTCCCGGCCTCCGCTCGCTGGACTATGTTCTGATGTTTATCCCCGTAGAACCCGCTTTCCTGCTGGCGTTAGATAAACAGCCCGAACTGATAACCGAGGCGCTGAAAAATAACATTATGCTGGTAAGCCCCACGACGCTGCTGGTGGCGTTACGGACAATCGCCAACCTGTGGCGCTATGAACACCAGAGCCGCAATGCGCAGCACATCGCAGACAGAGCCAGTAAGCTCTACGATAAAATGCGGTTGTTCGTTGATGATATGTCAGCGATCGGTCAGAGTCTGGATAAAGCGCAGGATAACTACCGCCAGGCGATGAAAAAACTTGCGTCGGGGCGTGGCAACGTTTTGGCGCAGGCGGAGGCCTTCCGGGGGCTAGGCGTGGAAATCAAACGCGAGATTAATCCGGATTTAGCGGAACAGGCCGTTACGCAAGATGAAGAATATCGTTTACGATCGATCCCTGAAGGGCGGCAGGATGAACATTATCCCAATGATGAACGGGTGAAGCAGCAGTTAAGTTAACCCATACGGAGTAGTTTAGTCCTGGCGCAGAGTAGGGCAAATTGGCCCAATCTGTTACACTTCTTGAACATTTTTATCGATAAGCAGGCACTGAGATGGTGGAAGATTCACAAGAAACGACGCACTTTGGCTTTCAGACCGTCGCTAAAGAGCAGAAAGCTGACATGGTGGCCCACGTTTTTCATTCTGTGGCGTCAAAGTACGATGTGATGAATGATTTAATGTCATTTGGCATTCATCGTTTGTGGAAGCGCTTCACCATTGATTGCAGTGGCGTGCGTCGTGGACAAACCGTTCTCGATTTAGCGGGCGGTACGGGCGATCTTACCGCGAAATTTTCACGTATGGTCGGGGAAACTGGCAAAGTTATCCTGGCGGATATTAATGATTCTATGCTCAAAATGGGGCGTGAGAAGCTGCGTAATATCGGCGTGATCGGCAACGTAGAGTATGTGCAGGCGAATGCCGAAGCTCTGCCTTTCCCTGATAATACGTTTGATTGCATTACCATTTCGTTTGGTTTGCGCAATGTAACGGAAAAAGAAAAAGCGCTGCGGTCAATGTTCCGTGTGTTGAAACCCGGCGGACGTTTACTGGTGCTTGAATTTTCCAAGCCTATCATTGAGCCGCTGAGTAAAGCGTATGACGCCTATTCTTTCCATATTTTACCGCGTATTGGCTCGATGGTCGCAAACGATGCGGATAGCTATCGGTATCTCGCGGAATCCATCCGTATGCATCCCGATCAGGATACCTTAAAAGCCATGATGCAGGACGCCGGATTTGAGAGCGTGGATTATTACAATCTGACGGCGGGCGTTGTGGCATTGCACCGTGGTTATAAATTCTAGGAGGGTGGAATGCCTTTTAAACCCTTAGTGACCGCAGGAATTGAAGGTCTCCTCAATACGTTTCTGTATCGTTCGCCAGCGCTGAAATCAGCCAGAACGCGCTTACAGGGAAAAGTACTGTGTGTGAAACTAAAGGGATTTTCGACGCCATTAGTCCTGGTATTCAGCGAACGCCAGGTTGATGTGCTGGGGGCATGGGAAGGCGAAGCGGACTGTACGGTAATCACTCAAGCTAGCGTTTTGCCAAAACTACGCGATCGTCAGCAGCTGGCCGCGCTTATTCGCAGCGGCGAACTGGAAGTGCAGGGCGATATTCAGGTCGTGCAAAATTTTGTGGCGCTCGCCGATCTCGCCGAATTCGATCCTGCGGAGCTGTTGGCGCCATACACGGGTGATATTGCGGCGGAAAGTATCGGTAAGGCCGTGCGTGGCGGGGCTAAATTCCTGCGCCACGGGTTTCAACGCCAGCAGCGTTATGCCGCTGAAGCGATCACTGAAGAGTGGCGTATGGCGCCTGGCCCGCTGGAAGTCGCATGGTTTGCCGAAGAAACCGCGGCTGTTGAGCGCGCCGTAGATTCTCTGACCACACGGCTGGAAAAACTGGAGGCCAAATGACGCCAGGTGAAGTACGGCGCCTATATTTCATCATCCGCACGTTTTTAAGCTACGGCCTTGATGAACTCATCCCCCGAATGCGTCTTACACTGCCACTCCGATTATGGCGCTATTCGCTGTTCTGGATGCCAAACCGGCATAAAGATAAATTGCTGGGTGAACGATTAAGACTGGCGTTGCAAGAGCTGGGACCGGTCTGGATCAAATTTGGCCAGATGCTCTCCACGCGCCGTGACCTGTTCCCGCCGCAAATCGCCGATCAGCTCGCTTTGCTCCAGGATAAAGTCGCGCCATTCGATGGTCGGCTGGCGAAAGCCCAGATTGAAGAGGCGATGGGGGGGCTACCTGTCGACGCCTGGTTTGACGACTTTGATATCCAGCCTTTAGCGTCGGCGTCAATCGCCCAGGTACATACCGCGCGATTGAAATCAAACGGTAAAGAAGTGGTTATTAAGGTCATTCGCCCGGATATTTTGCCGGTAATTCAGGCAGACCTGAAACTGATTTATCGCCTTGCTCGCTGGGTACCACGCCTGTTGCCGGATGGGCGTCGTCTGCGCCCGACGGAAGTGGTGCGTGAGTATGAAAAAACGCTGATCGATGAGCTGAATCTGCTGCGGGAATCGGCCAACGCGATTCAGTTACGCCGCAATTTTGAAAATAGTCCCATGCTGTATATCCCGGAGGTGTACTCCGATTACTGTAGCCAGAACATGATGGTGATGGAGCGGATATACGGCATTCCTGTTTCGGATGTGGCGGCGCTGGAAAAGAACGGCACCAACATGAAACTGCTGGCGGAACGCGGGGTTAAAGTTTTCTTCACCCAGGTTTTCCGCGACAGCTTTTTCCATGCGGACATGCATCCGGGAAATATTTTTGTCAGCCATGAACACCCTGAAAACCCGCAATATATCGGCATTGACTGCGGTATCGTCGGGTCGCTAAACAAAGAAGATAAGCGTTATCTGGCTGAAAACTTTATCGCGTTTTTTAATCGCGATTACCGAAAGGTGGCAGAACTGCATGTCGATTCAGGCTGGGTTCCGCCAGATACCAACGTTGAAGATTTTGAGTTTGCCATCCGCACCGTCTGTGAACCTATCTTTGAAAAGCCGCTCGCGGAAATCTCGTTTGGTCATGTGTTGTTAAACCTTTTCAATACAGCGCGTCGATTTAACATGGAAGTCCAGCCGCAACTGGTGTTGTTGCAGAAAACATTATTGTATGTTGAAGGGGTTGGGCGGCAACTTTATCCTCAGCTTGATTTGTGGAAAACGGCGAAGCCGTTTCTTGAGTCCTGGATCAAAGATCAGGTGGGTATTCCGGCTCTCACGCGGGCTCTTAAAGAAAAAGCGCCGTTCTGGGTCGAAAAAATGCCAGAAATACCTGAACTGGTGTACGACAGTTTGCGCCAGGGCAAATATTTACAGCACAGTGTTGATAAGATTGCGCGCGAGTTACAGGTAAACCATGTGCGCCAAAGTCAGTCTCGTTATTTATTGGGAATTGGCGCAACGCTGTTACTGAGCGGGTCATTCTTACTCGTCAACCGCCCTGAATGGGGATTGATGCCTGGCTGGCTCATGGTCGGCGGCGTAGTTGTCTGGCTGGTTGGCTGGCGTAAAACTCGTTGAGATTTTTTATCGCTCAACGCCGGTTGTGTCACGCAGGTACATATTATCACTCGAGGCAATACTCAGGCCGCAAGTCAATGTCGTCCCGGTCGTATGTAAAAGTATGTGAATAGGGCGGGCGAAAGCGGCTAACAAAGAGGCAGCGCGAAGGATAATGTGTATAATGCGGCCCTATTAATTCATCATCTATCACAGAGGAACATGTATGGGTGGTATCAGTATTTGGCAGTTGTTGATTGTTGCCGTCATCGTCGTACTGCTGTTCGGCACCAAAAAACTCGGTTCCATCGGTTCCGATCTTGGCGCGTCTATCAAAGGCTTTAAAAAGGCCATGAGCGATGATGATGCCAAACAGGATAAAACCAGTCAGGACGCTGATTTTACCGCTAAATCTATCGCGGATAAGCAAGGCGAAGCGAAAAAGGAAGACGCTAAAAGCCAAGATAAAGAGCAGGTATAATCCGTGTTTGATATCGGTTTTAGCGAACTGCTGTTAGTGTTCGTTATCGGCCTCATTGTGTTGGGGCCGCAACGATTGCCAGTAGCGGTAAAAACGGTAGCGGGCTGGATTCGCGCGTTGCGATCCCTTGCGACAACGGTTCAGAATGAACTGACTCAGGAACTGAAACTTCAGGAGTTCCAGGACAGTCTGAAAAAAGTCGAAAAGGCGAGTCTGGAAAATCTGACTCCCGAACTGAAAGCATCTATGGATGAACTGCGTCAGGCGGCGGAGTCGATGAAACGCACCTACAGCGCTAACGATCCCGAACAAGCGAGCGATGAAGCGCATACCATCCATAATCCGGTGGTAAAAGGGAACGAAACGCAGCATGAGGGCGTCACCCCTGCCGCCGCTGAAACACAGGCGAGCGCGCCGGAACAAAAGCCGGAGCCCGTTAAAGCTAACGTGCCTGAGTCGACGGAAACCGCTTCCGTAGCCACGATAGACGCCGAGAAGAAATCCGCTGCGCCTGTTGTCGAATCTTCCCCCTCGTCGAGTGATAAACCGTAAACATGGCTGTAGAAGATACTCAACCGCTTATCACGCATCTGATCGAGTTGCGTAAGCGCCTGCTAAACTGCATCGTCGCAGTACTTCTGATTTTTCTGGCGTTAATTTACTTCGCCAATGATATTTATCATTTAGTCGCCGCACCGCTGATTAAACAGATGCCGCAAGGGGCGACAATGATTGCGACGGATGTGGCGTCGCCGTTTTTTACGCCTATCAAACTCACCTTCATGGTGTCTTTGATCTTATCCGCGCCTGTCATTTTGTACCAGGTTTGGGCCTTTATCGCCCCGGCGCTGTATAAACATGAGCGTCGTCTGGTCGTACCGCTGCTGGTATCCAGTTCGCTGCTTTTCTACATTGGTATGGCCTTCGCCTATTTTGTCGTATTCCCTTTGGCCTTTGGTTTCCTGACGCATACGGCGCCGGAAGGGGTACAGGTTTCGACAGATATCGCCAGCTATCTTAGCTTTGTCATGGCGCTTTTTATGGCCTTTGGCGTAGCCTTTGAAGTGCCGGTGGCGATTGTGTTGCTGTGCTGGATGGGCATCACCACGCCAGAAGATTTGCGTAAAAAACGGCCTTATATCCTGGTCGGGGCATTCATTGTGGGAATGCTGCTTACGCCGCCAGATGTTTTCTCGCAAACGTTGCTGGCGATACCGATGTACTGCCTGTTTGAAATTGGCGTTTTCTGCTCACGCTTTTATGTCGGTAAGCGACGGACGCGCGACGAAGATAACGAGGCCGAAACCGAAAAGGCCGAGCACACTGAAGACTAAACACAACCGCCCGCCAGGGCGGTTGTCATATGGGGGCAAGCATGTTTGATATTGGCGTTAATTTAACCAGTAGCCAGTTTGCAAAAGATCGTGATGATGTGGTCGCCCGTGCGTTTGCGGCGGGAGTAAAAGGTATGCTACTGACCGGAACGAACATCCATGAAAGTCAGCAGGCGTTAAAACTGGCGCGGCGCTACCCCCATTGTTGGTCGACGGCTGGCGTCCATCCCCATGACAGCAGTCAGTGGTCACCCGCGTCTGAAGACGCCATTATTGCGCTGGCGAACCAGCCGGAAGTCGTCGCTATCGGTGAGTGCGGGCTGGATTTCAATCGCAATTTTTCCACGCCGCAGGAGCAGGAGCGTGCCTTTCAGGCGCAGCTACAAATTGCCGCCGAATTGCAGATGCCAATCTTTATGCACTGCCGGGACGCGCATGAGCGATTTCTGGCATTGCTTGATCCCTGGCTGGATAGTCTTCCTGGTGCAATACTGCACTGCTTTACCGGTTCACGCCAGCAAATGCAGGCCTGTGTGGATAGAGGGCTCTATATCGGTATTACCGGGTGGGTTTGCGACGAACGACGCGGGCTTGAGCTACGTGAACTCTTACCGTTTATTCCAGCGGAAAAGCTACTGATAGAAACCGACGCGCCGTATCTGTTGCCCCGCGATCTTACGCCGAAACCAACGTCACGACGCAACGAGCCCGCGTATCTGCCTCACATCCTGGAGCGCATTGCGCTATGGCGTGGTGAAGATCCGCAATGGTTAGCGGCGATGACAGATGCCAACGCCAGAACCTTATTTGAGGTCGTATTCTGAACGATAGCTAAATCTTGCGAAAACCGGTGTTTTTTACGCTCTGCTTCACTTCTTTATTGAGTAAATTAAGCAGTAACATCGAACGCGTTTCGCCATCCGGTTCGGTAAAAATCGCTTTCAGCCCTTCAAATGCGCCTTCCGTGATGATGACGCTATCGCCGGGATAGGGGGTTTCAGGATCGACAACGCCTTCGGGCTTGTAGATAGAAAGCTGATGAATAACGCTGGAAGGCACGATCGCAGGATGCGCGCCAAAGCGCACAAAATGGCTGACGCCGCGCGTGGCGTTGATTGTAGTGGTATGTATCACTTCCGGATCAAATTCAACGAACAGATAATTAGGAAAGAGCGGTTCGCTGACGGAGGTACGTTTTCCGCGTACCATTTTTTCCAGGGTGATCATCGGTGTCAGGCAACTTACCGCTTGTCTTTCGAGGTGTTCCTGAGCACGCTGAAGTTGCCCGCGTTTGCAGTACAGTAAATACCAGGATTGCATAATGACTCTTATCCGCTTGTTCGGGGCGCAAGCATAGCAAAAGCCATGCGCGAAGTTAATTATACACTTCATCCTTTAAGCCGTATCTGGATTAGCGTTGGTTGCCAGAGTTCACGCTAATTTAACAAAAATACAGCATCCCGATGATGAACGCCGTATAATGATGCGCTTACCAAGAGGCTACAATGGACGCCATGAAATATCACGATTTACGCGACTTCCTGACGCTACTTGAGCTGCAGGGGGAACTAAAACGCATCACGCTACCTGTGGATCCTCATCTGGAAATCACGGAAATCGCTGACCGCACGCTGCGTGCCGGTGGACCGGCGTTGCTGTTTGAAAATCCTAAAGGTTACGCCATGCCGGTGCTGTGCAACCTTTTTGGCACGCCAAAACGCGTGGCGATGGGCATGGGGCAGGATGATGTTTCCGCCTTACGGGAAGTGGGTAAATTATTAGCGTTTCTTAAAGAACCTGAGCCGCCGAAAGGCTTTCGCGATCTGTTTGACAAGCTGCCGCAGTTTAAGCAAGTGCTGAATATGCCGACGAAACGGTTACGCGGCGCGCCTTGCCAACAGAAAATCGCGTCTGGCGATGATGTCGATTTAACGCGTCTTCCTGTCATGACCTGTTGGCCGGACGACGCCGCGCCGCTGATTACCTGGGGACTGACGGTAACGCGTGGCCCGCACAAAGAACGGCAAAACCTGGGCATTTATCGTCAGCAGTTGATAGGTAAAAATAAGCTTATTATGCGCTGGCTGTCTCACCGAGGCGGCGCGCTGGATTTTCAGGAGTGGTTAGCCGCGCGTCCGGGTGAACGTTTCCCGGTCTCCGTCGCATTGGGCGCCGATCCGGCGACGATACTTGGCGCCGTGACTCCTGTTCCCGATACTCTGTCGGAGTATGCCTTTGCGGGCCTGCTGCGCGGCACGAAAACTGAAGTGGTTAAATGCCTTTCTAACGATCTGGAAGTGCCTGCCAGCGCCGAGATTATCCTTGAAGGTTACATTGAGCCGGGAGAGATGGCGCCGGAAGGACCGTATGGCGATCATACGGGCTATTATAATGAAGTGGATAACTTTCCGGTCTTTACCGTCACGCATATTACGCAGCGTGAGGATGCCATCTATCACTCCACCTATACCGGGCGTCCGCCCGATGAGCCTGCGGTATTAGGGGTGGCGCTCAATGAAGTCTTCGTGCCTATTCTGCAAAAACAGTTTCCGGAAATCGTCGACTTTTATCTGCCGCCGGAAGGGTGTTCTTACCGCCTGGCGGTAGTGACGATGAAAAAGCAGTACGCTGGTCATGCGAAACGCGTCATGATGGGCGTCTGGTCGTTTTTGCGCCAGTTTATGTATACGAAGTTTGTTATCGTTTGCGATGATGACGTTAACGCACGCGACTGGAATGATGTGATCTGGGCGATTACCACCCGTATGGACCCTGCGCGGGATACGGTGCTGGTTGAAAATACGCCGATTGACTACCTGGATTTTGCCTCGCCGGTCTCCGGGCTGGGTTCAAAAATGGGGCTGGATGCCACAAACAAATGGCCGGGCGAAACCCAACGCGAGTGGGGTCGTCCTATTGTTAAAGATCCTGAAGTTACCGCGCGTATTGATGCGATTTGGGATGAGCTGGCTATCTTTAAATAACTGAAAGCGGACATCGACATTTCAGGCTGCGGCGACTCGGCTTGAAAAATGTCGGTATTGACCCGACACCCGACAGAGGGAGCGCATGACAACCTTAAGCTGTAAAGTGACCTCGGTAGAAGCTATCACCGATACCGTATATCGGGTTCGTTTAGTGCCGGACGCGGCGTTTTCATTCCGCGCTGGTCAGTATTTGATGGTCGTAATGGACGAGCGTGACAAACGCCCGTTTTCGATGGCTTCAACGCCGGACGAGAAAGGGTTTATTGAATTACACATTGGCGCTTCCGAGCTCAATCTGTATGCGATGGCGGTCATGGATCGAATTCTGAAAGACCGGGAAATCGTCGTCGATATTCCGCATGGCGACGCCTGGCTACGTGACGATGAAGAGCGTCCGTTGATTCTGATCGCGGGCGGTACGGGCTTTTCTTATGTGCGCTCCATCCTGTTGACGGCGTTAGCGCGCAACCCGAACCGCGATGTTACCATTTACTGGGGTGGTCGCGAAGAAAAGCACCTCTATGATCTCTCTGAGCTGGAAGCACTCTCTGTTAACCATCCGAATTTGCGTATTGAACCTGTTGTCGAGCAGCCGGAAGAAGGCTGGCGTGGACGTACAGGAACGGTACTTACGGCGGTATTGCAGGATTATGGTACGCTGGCGGGGCACGATATTTATATTGCCGGACGTTTTGAGATGGCGAAAATCGCCCGCGATCTGTTCTGTCATGAGCGTAACGCGCGGGAAGATCGTCTGTTTGGCGATGCGTTCGCATTTATTTAACTATTTTATGGGACGCAGTAGCGTCCCTTTTTACGTTAGCCTACCTAAAAGTCCTCTTAAATATTAATTAATCGTCAACTATAAAACCTTATGATATTGAATATCTACAGGCTTTGTATTGCGTGTAATAAATTAAGTAATATTATGTCCTGAGGCTATCAATAAAAATAGTTAATTATATATGCTTCATTTATTTTTATAAAAGAAACATAAAATGGAAAGTTAGTTATTTATTTATAAGATGGAGAGTGTTATGAAATTTAAATATGCTTTAACTTCTCTCGCATTATCTGTTGCAATTTTGTCATCAGTACCTTCTACTGCTTTCGCCATCGGCGGCGCCAGCGGCGCTAAAGTGGACTATCAGGTCCAGGGAAAAATTGGCGAAGTTGTTATGAACCCCTATGATATCGCGCCGCTAACCGCCGTTATTCGTAATGGCGGTTACCAGTTACGTGACGTGCATGTACGGATTGTCCCCAAAGAAAATGGCCAGGAGATCGCGTATAAAGTTAATAATAAATACCTTTTAACGTATGGCGGTATCCCCGTCTTTGGTCTTTACCCAGATTATGTCAATACCGTTGAAGTTGAATATACAAGGATCCAGGGTAGTAAAACCGAAAATATAAAAGAAAGCTATAAAATGTATGCACCGCCTGCCTATATTGAATCAGCGGGTACAAAAGAAGAACAATCAGCACTCTTTACTATCGATGTTAAAAAGGTTTCCCCAGAATTTAAAGATCGCTTGTATCTTTTGAATAATACGAAAGATAAGTCTGGGAATGGAACGCGTACTGTCTGGAACAACCCTACTGGGGGTGCATTAGAATGGAACTTCACTACAGCTAACGCTATTATCGACACCTCCGGTGATATTCGTTGGTTTATGAATCCAAGTTCAATTTATGATTTAAAGTCAATTTATCGTGCTGGCGTTATGATGGGCTTTAAACAAAACCAGGATGGCGCACTATCGTGGGGCTACGGTCAGCGTTATGTGAAATACGATATCATGGGGCGTGAAATCTTTAACCGCCGCCTGCCGGATAATTATAACGATTTTTCACACTCAATGGATAACGCGGCCAACGGTCACTACTTCCTGCGTGTAGCCAGCTCTAACTATAAACGCCCTGATGGGAAAAATGTTCGTACCGTGCGTGATGTGATTGCCGAAGTTGATCAGAACGGCGTGGTAGTGGATGAATGGCGTCTGTTTGATATCCTCGATCCTTATCGTGATGTGATAATGAAAACCCTCGATCAGGGCGCTGTGTGCCTGAATATCGACGCCAGCCAGTCCGGCCATACGTTGAGCGAAGAAGATCTGGCGGCGCTGGACTCCTCCGACAAATTCGGGGATATCGTGGGTAGTGGGGCTGGCCGCAACTGGGCGCATGTCAACAGCGTCGACTATGACAGTGAAGATGATTCCATCATCATCAGCTCCCGCCACCAGAGTGCGATTATCAAAATCGGCCGCGATAAGAAAGTGAAGTGGATACTGGGTACGCCTGCTGGCTGGAAAGCGCCATTTAATGCCGCAATTCTGACGCCTGTGGATAGCAAAGGCCAAAAAATCGCCTGCCAGGACAGTGGCTGCGAGGGTGACTTCGACTGGACATGGACGCAACATACGGCCTTTAAAATTGATAGTAAGAGTAAAGGCGATATCTTATACCTTTCCGCTTTCGACAATGGCGATGGCCGCGGCTTAGAACAGCCTGCTATGCAGAGTATGAAATACAGCCGCTCCGTGATTTACAAAATCGACCAGAAAAACAAGACAGTCCAACAGATCTGGCAATACGGTAAAGAGCGCGGGAACGAGTGGTTTAGCCCGGTAACCTCTATCACCGAGTACCAGACTGACAAGAATTCTGTGTTCGTGTATTCCGCAACAGCAGGTGGTGCGTTTGATTTATCGGTAGGCGCATTTACCAGCTTGCCTAATCCGTATCTGGAAGAGTTCAAATGGGGAGAAAAAGAGCCTGCGGTTGAAATGCAAATACATGGTGCGCGTGGATATCAGGCTATGCCATTTAGCCTGACCAAAGCGCTTACTGAGTAGAGCGGGCCATACGGTGAAAAAACCCGCCCCTGACGGGCGGGAAAAACGGCAACTAAACTGTTTCCCGTCATAATTCGCGCAGCCTCTTTGTTGGCTGCCTTTGCTCACCCCGGGCACATAGTTATCTATGTGCCCGGGGATTCGCTCAGTTGCCGCTGCGCTGCAATGCGAGTTATTTAGGGGATATTATCTTTGATTAAACCCGCTCAAACACCGTGGCGATGCCCTGACCCAGACCAATACACATCGTCGCCAGACCAAACTGTGCGTCTTTGCGCTCCATCAGGTTGATAAGCGTGGTGCTGATACGTGCTCCGGAGCAGCCGAGCGGATGACCAAGCGCGATCGCACCGCCGTTGAGGTTGATCTTCTCGTCTATCTGCTCCATCAATCCCAGATCCTTAATGCATGGCAGGATCTGTGCGGCAAACGCTTCGTTCATCTCAAACACATCGATATCGCTGGCTGACAGTCCCGCTTTTTTCAACGCCAGTTTTGACGCCGGAACCGGCCCGTAACCCATAATTGACGGATCACAACCCACCACTGCCATTGAGCGAATACGGGCGCGAGGTTTCAGGCCCAGCTCACGGGCACGACTTTCGCTCATTACCAGCATGGCGGCTGCGCCATCGGAAAGCGCGGATGAGGTGCCCGCCGTGACCGTGCCACTAACCGGATCAAATGCCGGACGCAGCGTTGATAGCGCTTCGACCGTGGTTTCCGGGCGGATCACTTCATCGTAGCTAAACTGCTTCAACACGCCATCGGCATCATGACCGCCAGTCGGGATAATCTCCGTTTTGAATGCGCCAGACTGGGTGGCGGCCCAGGCGCGAGCGTGAGAACGCGCGGCGAACTGGTCCTGCATTTCCCGGCTAATGCCGTGCAGGCGGGAGAGCATTTCCGCCGTTAGCCCCATCATCCCTGCCGCTTTGGCGACGTTGCGGCTCAGACCCGGGTGAAAATCCACGCCGTGGCTCATCGGCACGTGCCCCATATGCTCCACGCCGCCAACCAGACAAACCTGCGCATCGCCGGTCATGATCATTCGCGCTGCATCGTGTAACGCCTGCATCGAGGAACCACACAGACGGTTGACGGTGACCGCCGGTACCGAATGGGGAATTTCTGCCAGCAGCGCGGCGTTACGGGCAATGTTGAAGCCTTGCTCCAGCGTTTGTTGTACGCAGCCCCAGTAAATATCATCGAGGGTCGCCGCTGTAAGCGACGGATTACGCGCCAGCAGGCTACGCATTAAGTGGGCGGAGAGATCTTCTGCCCGCACGTTGCGAAACGCGCCGCCCTTCGAACGGCCCATCGGGGTGCGAATAGCATCGACAATGACAACCTGTTCCATTGTGACTCCTTAAGCCGTTTTCAGAGAACCAACCGGACGGGCTGGTTCAACCGGGGGATAATACGGTTCGTTATGGCGCGCTTTATTACGCAGCCCTTCCGGCACTTCATACAGCGGGCCGAGGTGTTGATACTGCTGCGCCATATCAAGATATTTCGCGCTGCCCTGTGTATCCAGCCAGCGGAATGCGCCGCCGTGGAACGGAGGGAAGCCCAGGCCGTAGACCAGCGCCATATCGGCTTCCGCCGGGCTTGCGATAATGCCTTCTTCCAGACAGCGAACCACTTCGTTAATCATCGGGATCATCATACGGGCGATTATCTCGTCGTCGCTGAAGTCGCGTTTCGTCTGACTGACGCTTGCCAGCAGGTCATCCACCGCAGCATCTTCTTCTTTCTTCGGCTTACCCTTGCTGTCTTCTTTATAGCGCCAGAAGCCCAGACCGTTTTTTTGCCCAAAACGGCTGGCGTCAAACAATGCGTCGATCGCGTCGCGATACTCTTTCTGCATCCGTTGTGGGAAGCCTGCCGCCATTACCGCCTGCGCGTGGTGGGCGGTATCAATACCCACCACGTCGAGCAGATAGGCCGGGCCCATCGGCCAGCCGAACTGTTTTTCCATCACTTTATCGACTTTGCGGAAATCCGCGCCGTCGCGCAGCAGTTGACTGAAACCGGCGAAATAGGGGAACAGCACGCGGTTAACAAAGAAGCCGGGGCAGTCGTTGACTACAATCGGCGTCTTGCCCATTTTGCTGGCCCAGGCGACGACTTTGGCAATGGTTTCGTCTGAACTCTTCTCGCCGCGAATGATTTCAACCAGCGGCATCCGGTGTACCGGGTTGAAGAAGTGCATTCCGCAAAAGTTTTCCGGACGTTCCAGGGCGCTTGCCAGTTCGCCAATTGGGATGGTGGAGGTATTTGAGGCCAGCACGGTTTCCGGGCGCACTTTCTGCTCGGTTTCCGCCAGTACCGCTTTTTTCACTTTCGGATTTTCGACTACCGCTTCGACAACAACATCTACGCGATCGAAACCGGCATAATCGAGAGTCGGGTGGATGGTCGAAATGACGCCCGCCAGCTTCAGACCGTCGATCTTGCCGCGCTCCAGCTGTTTGTTCAGCAGCTTGGCCGCTTCGGTCATGCCGAGGTTCAACGATTTATCGTTGATATCTTTCATGATGACCGGTACGCCTTTCCAGGCCGACTGGTAAGCGATACCGCCGCCCATAATGCCCGCGCCCAGTACGGCTGCCTGTTTCGGCGTCTCAATATCTTTGGTCAGCTTTTTGGCTTTACCTTTTACATATTGATCGTTGAGGAAGATACCGACCAGCGCACGAGCCTCATTGGTATGCGCCAGCGGAACAAAGCTTTTATTTTCCAGATTCAGCGCTTCTTCACGACCAAAACGCGCGGCGGCTTCAATGGTTTTCACTGCGGTCATCGGCGCCGGATAATGTTTACCCGCCGTTTGTGCGACCATGCCTTTAGCGATGGTAAAGCTCATCGCCGCTTCAATCTTACTGAGTTTCAACGGTTCCAGTTTCGGCTGGCGTTTAGCTCTCCAGTCGAGATCGCCGGTAATGGCCTGGCGTAACACCGCTATCGCGCCTTCAATTAGCTTCTCTTGTTTGACCACGCCGTCCACAAGGCCGATTTTCAGCGCGTGCTCAGCACCGACATCTTTACCTGCCGCGATAATCTCCAGCGCGCTGTCTGCGCCCAGCATACGCGGCAGACGAACGGAGCCGCCGAAACCCGGCATGATGCCCAGTTTAGTTTCCGGCAGACCGATACGGAGGTCTGGCGTCGCCAGACGGTAATCGGTGGCCAGCACGCATTCGCACCCGCCGCCCAACGCATAGCCGTTTACGGCGGCAAGGGTCGGTACGGGTAAATCTTCCAGACGGTTAAAGACGCTATTAGCGAAATGCAGCCATTGGCTTAACTGCTCTTCGGGGACGAGGAACAGTGAAAGAAATTCGGTGATGTCCGCGCCGACAATAAAGGCCGCTTTATTAGAGCGCAGCAGCAGCCCTTTTAAATCGTGTTGCTTTTCCAGCACCTCAAGCGCCTGGCCGAGGCTGGCGACGGTTGCGGTGTCGAGTTTATTGACCGAGCCTGGAGCATCGAACACCAGTTCGGCGATGCCATCTTCCAGCCAGTCGAGGTACAGGGTGTCGCCTTTATAAAGCATGTCAGTCTCCTGAATCCACAAGGTGATCTGGTCGTACCAGATGAAGCGAAGTGTGTATTTTGTGTTAATAAAATGCAAATAAATGATTGAAGAAATGCCGATGTGATCACGCTCGGCAGAGATCACGCTCTCGTGGGGCGATGTGCTAAGATGCGGAAACTTGAGGTCAAAAAAACAGAAGGGTAAAAAATGGAATCACTGGCCGCGCTCTATAAAAATCATATTGTTACCTTACAAGAACGGACGCGCGATGTTCTGGCGCGCTTTAAGCTGGATGCGTTACTTATTCATTCCGGCGAGCTTTTCAACGTCTTTCTCGACGATCACCCTTATCCGTTTAAGGTCAATCCGCAGTTTAAAGCGTGGGTGCCGGTAACTCAGGTTCCAAATTGCTGGCTGCTGGTCGATGGCGTCAACAAACCCAAATTGTGGTTTTATCTGCCGGTCGATTACTGGCATAACGTTGAACCGCTGCCAACGTCATTCTGGACAGAAGAAGTCGAGGTCGTCGCCTTACCGAAAGCGGATGGCATCGGCAGCCAACTGCCTGCCGCGCGTGGCAATATCGGCTATATCGGCCCGGTTCCTGAGCGCGCGCTACAATTGGATATCGCCGCCAGCAACATCAACCCGAAAGGTGTTATCGACTATCTGCATTACTACCGCGCCTATAAAACGGATTATGAACTGGCCTGTATGCGCGAAGCGCAGAAAATGGCGGTGAGCGGTCATCGGGCGGCGGAAGAGGCCTTCCGTTCCGGCATGAGTGAGTTCGACATCAACCTGGCGTACCTGACCGCCACGGGACATCGCGATACTGATGTTCCATACAGCAACATTGTGGCGCTGAACGAACATGCCGCCGTGCTGCATTACACGAAACTGGATCATCAGGCACCGTCTGAAATGCGCAGTTTCCTGCTGGATGCGGGCGCGGAATACAATGGCTACGCGGCGGATCTGACGCGGACCTGGTCGGCGAAAAGCGATAACGACTACGCCCACCTGGTGAAAGATGTTAACGACGAACAGTTGGCGCTGATCGCTACCATGAAGGCGGGCGTCAGCTATGTGGATTATCATATTCAGTTCCATCAACGTATCGCGAAGCTGCTGCGTAAACATCAAATCATTACCGACATGAGTGAAGAGGCGATGGTGGAAAATGATCTTACCGGGCCGTTTATGCCGCACGGTATTGGTCATCCGTTGGGTCTGCAGGTACACGATGTGGCCGGGTTTATGCAGGATGATTCCGGTACGCATCTCGCTGCACCGTCCAAATACCCGTATCTGCGCTGCACGCGTGTGTTACAGCCGCGAATGGTGTTGACCATCGAACCGGGGATTTACTTCATCGAATCGCTGTTAGCGCCGTGGCGCGAAGGCCCGTTCAGCAAGCACTTCAACTGGCAGAAAATTGAAGCGCTCAAGCCTTTCGGCGGTATTCGCATTGAAGATAACGTGGTCATCCACGAAAACGGCGTGGAAAACATGACGCGGGATTTAAAACTGGCGTAATGGACAGTTGGTTAATCCCTGCAGCGCCGGTCACCGTTGTTGAAGAGATCAAAAAAAGCCGCTTTATTACGCTATTGGCGCATACCGATGGCGTAGACGCGGCGAAAGCGTTTGTTGAGTCAGTCAGAGCTGAGCACCCTGATGCGCGCCACCATTGTGTGGCGTGGGTGGCGGGTGCGCCGGACGACTCACAGCAACTGGGCTTTTCAGACGACGGCGAACCGGCGGGAACGGCAGGCAAGCCGATGCTTGCGCAATTGATGGGCAGCGGCGTCGGAGAAATTACTGCCGTCGTCGTGCGCTACTATGGTGGTATTCTGCTGGGTACGGGCGGGCTGGTAAAAGCCTATGGCGGCGGTGTGAATCAGGCATTACGTCAGCTTGCCACACAACGCAAGACGCCATTAACCGAATATACTTTGCAGTGTGAGTACGGTCAGTTGGCCGGAATCGAAGCATTATTAGGACAGTTTGCCGGGAAGATCGTTTCCAGCGATTATCAGGCGTCTGTTCGGCTCAGGGTGGCGCTTCCTTTTGCTCATGTGAATGCATTTTCCACAAAACTGGCGGATTTTAGCCGTGGTTCATTGCAATTGTTAGCGATTGAAGAATAATCCCCACCTCATTTTTAAGAATAAAGGAAGCGGCAGAGATGCATTTTCGCGCCATTACCCGAATCGTTGGACTACTGGTTATCTTATTTTCGGGGACAATGATTCTCCCGGGACTGGTAGCGCTAATATATCGTGATGGCGCAGGAAGAGCGTTCACGCAGACCTTTTTTGTCGCGCTGGCGATCGGTTCCATACTGTGGTGGCCAAACCGTAGGGAAAAGGGCGAGCTGAAATCCCGCGAAGGATTTCTTATCGTGGTGCTGTTCTGGACCGTGCTGGGCAGCGTGGGTGCGCTGCCGTTTATTTTCTCGGAAAGCCCAAACCTCACCATTACCGATGCTTTTTTTGAATCGTTCTCCGGGTTAACCACCACGGGCGCCACTACGCTGGTGGGGCTGGACTCATTACCGCACGCCATTCTCTTTTATCGTCAGATGCTGCAATGGTTTGGGGGTATGGGGATCATTGTGCTGGCGGTGGCGATTCTCCCTATCCTCGGCGTCGGGGGGATGCAGCTCTATCGGGCGGAAATGCCGGGGCCGCTCAAAGATAACAAAATGCGCCCGCGTATTGCCGAGACGGCGAAAACGCTGTGGCTTATCTATGTCTTGCTAACGGTAGCCTGCGCGCTGGCGCTATGGTTTGCAGGGATGCCCGCGTTTGACGCTATCGGACACAGCTTCTCCACTATCGCTATCGGCGGCTTCTCAACGCATGACGCCAGCGTAGGCTATTTTGATAGTCCCACTATTAATACCATCATCGCTATTTTCCTGCTGATCTCCGGTTGTAACTATGGCCTGCATTTCTCTTTATTAAGCGGGCGTAGCCTGAAAGTATACTGGCGCGATCCGGAATTCCGCATGTTCATCGGCGTACAGTTGACGCTGGTGGTGATCTGCACGCTGGTACTGTGGTTCCATAATATCTACGACTCGGCGCTGACAACGCTAAATCAGGCATTCTTCCAGGTTGTGTCGATGGCGACAACGGCAGGGTTTACCACGGACAGCATTGCGCGCTGGCCGCTGTTTTTGCCCGTCTTGCTGCTATGTTCCGCGTTTATTGGCGGTTGCGCCGGGTCAACGGGCGGGGGGTTAAAGGTCATCCGTATTCTGTTGTTGTTTAAACAGGGGAACCGCGAACTCAAACGTCTGGTGCATCCGAATGCCGTTTACAGTATTAAGCTGGGGAACCGGGCGCTGCCAGAACGTATTCTGGAAGCCGTCTGGGGATTCTTTTCTGCCTACGCGCTGGTATTTATCGTCAGTATGCTGGCCATTATCGCTACAGGCGTAGATGATTTCTCGGCTTTCGCCTCGGTAGTGGCTACGCTTAATAACCTGGGACCGGGGCTGGGGGTGGTTGCTGATAACTTCGCCAGTATGAATCCGGTTGCGAAATGGATACTCATCGCCAACATGCTATTTGGTCGTCTGGAAGTATTCACTTTGCTGGTACTTTTTACCCCGACTTTCTGGCGTGAATAATGGAGTAACACGTGAAAACATTGATTCTTTTCTCTACCCGGGACGGACAAACGCGCGAAATTGCCTCTTATCTGGCTTCTGAACTCAAAGAGATGGGGATCTGGGCCGATGTCGTTAATCTGCATCGCGCAGAAGAGCCGGACTGGGATAGCTATGATCGCGTAGTGATTGGCGCGTCTATTCGTTATGGTCATTACCACAGCGCCTTTCAGGAGTTTGTTAAGAAATATGCCACGCGGTTGAACGGAATGCCGAGCGCCTTTTATTCCGTTAACCTGGTGGCGCGTAAAGCTGAAAAACGGACGCCGCAGACTAACAGCTACGCGCGTAAGTTTTTAATGAGCTCTCCGTGGCGACCTGACTACTGTGCCGTCATTGCAGGCGCGCTTCGCTATCCCCGCTATCGCTGGTATGACCGTCTGATGATCAAGCTTATTATGAAGATGTCGGGCGGCGAAACGGATACCAGTAAAGAAGTGGTGTACACCGACTGGGAGCAGGTTGCGCACTTTGCCCGTGAAATAGCCCATTTAACCAACAAATCGTCGGCAAAATAAACGCAAAGAATAAAAAGTGCGCACTCAGAAAATTATTTTAAATTTCCTCTTGTCAGGCAGAAATAACTCCCTATAATGCGCCACCACTGACACGGAACAACGGCACACAGGCCGCCGGGTCAGCGGGGTTCAGACCAGAACCTCACGGAGAAAAGCGAAAATAAACGCTTGACTCTGAAGCGGGAAAGCGTAATATGCACACCCCGCGCCGCTGAGAAAAAGCGAAGCGGCACTGCTCTTTAACAATTTATCAGACAATCTGTGTGGGCACTCGAAGATACGGATTCTTAACGTCCTCGGACGAAAAATGAATACCAAGTCTCAAGAGTGAACACGTAATTCATTACGAAGTTTAATTCTTTGAGCATCAAACTTTTAAATTGAAGAGTTTGATCATGGCTCAGATTGAACGCTGGCGGCAGGCCTAACACATGCAAGTCGAACGGTAACAGGAAGCAGCTTGCTGCTTCGCTGACGAGTGGCGGACGGGTGAGTAATGTCTGGGAAACTGCCTGATGGAGGGGGATAACTACTGGAAACGGTGGCTAATACCGCATAACGTCGCAAGACCAAAGAGGGGGACCTTCGGGCCTCTTGCCATCAGATGTGCCCAGATGGGATTAGCTTGTTGGTGAGGTAACGGCTCACCAAGGCGACGATCCCTAGCTGGTCTGAGAGGATGACCAGCCACACTGGAACTGAGACACGGTCCAGACTCCTACGGGAGGCAGCAGTGGGGAATATTGCACAATGGGCGCAAGCCTGATGCAGCCATGCCGCGTGTATGAAGAAGGCCTTCGGGTTGTAAAGTACTTTCAGCGGGGAGGAAGGTGTTGTGGTTAATAACCGCAGCAATTGACGTTACCCGCAGAAGAAGCACCGGCTAACTCCGTGCCAGCAGCCGCGGTAATACGGAGGGTGCAAGCGTTAATCGGAATTACTGGGCGTAAAGCGCACGCAGGCGGTCTGTCAAGTCGGATGTGAAATCCCCGGGCTCAACCTGGGAACTGCATTCGAAACTGGCAGGCTTGAGTCTTGTAGAGGGGGGTAGAATTCCAGGTGTAGCGGTGAAATGCGTAGAGATCTGGAGGAATACCGGTGGCGAAGGCGGCCCCCTGGACAAAGACTGACGCTCAGGTGCGAAAGCGTGGGGAGCAAACAGGATTAGATACCCTGGTAGTCCACGCCGTAAACGATGTCTACTTGGAGGTTGTGCCCTTGAGGCGTGGCTTCCGGAGCTAACGCGTTAAGTAGACCGCCTGGGGAGTACGGCCGCAAGGTTAAAACTCAAATGAATTGACGGGGGCCCGCACAAGCGGTGGAGCATGTGGTTTAATTCGATGCAACGCGAAGAACCTTACCTGGTCTTGACATCCACAGAAGAATCCAGAGATGGATTTGTGCCTTCGGGAACTGTGAGACAGGTGCTGCATGGCTGTCGTCAGCTCGTGTTGTGAAATGTTGGGTTAAGTCCCGCAACGAGCGCAACCCTTATCCTTTGTTGCCAGCGGTTAGGCCGGGAACTCAAAGGAGACTGCCAGTGATAAACTGGAGGAAGGTGGGGATGACGTCAAGTCATCATGGCCCTTACGACCAGGGCTACACACGTGCTACAATGGCGCATACAAAGAGAAGCGACCTCGCGAGAGCAAGCGGACCTCATAAAGTGCGTCGTAGTCCGGATTGGAGTCTGCAACTCGACTCCATGAAGTCGGAATCGCTAGTAATCGTGGATCAGAATGCCACGGTGAATACGTTCCCGGGCCTTGTACACACCGCCCGTCACACCATGGGAGTGGGTTGCAAAAGAAGTAGGTAGCTTAACCTTCGGGAGGGCGCTTACCACTTTGTGATTCATGACTGGGGTGAAGTCGTAACAAGGTAACCGTAGGGGAACCTGCGGTTGGATCACCTCCTTACCTTAAAGAACTGTTCTTTGAAGTGCTCACACAGATTGTCTGATGAAAAACGAGCAGTAAAACCTCTACAGGCTTGTAGCTCAGGTGGTTAGAGCGCACCCCTGATAAGGGTGAGGTCGGTGGTTCAAGTCCACTCAGGCCTACCAAATTTTCCCTGAATACTGCGTTGTGAAATAACTCACATACTGATGTATGCTTCGTTATCCCACGCCTTGTCTCAGGAAAAATTATCGGTAAAGAGGTTCTGACTACACGATGGGGCTATAGCTCAGCTGGGAGAGCGCCTGCTTTGCACGCAGGAGGTCTGCGGTTCGATCCCGCATAGCTCCACCATCTCGTGAGTGTTTACGAAAAAATACTTCAGAGTGTACCTGAAAGGGTTCACTGCGAAGTTTTGCTCTTTAAAAATCTGGATCAAGCTGAAAATTGAAACACAGAACAACGAAAATTGTTCGTGAGTCTCTCAAATTTTCGCAACACGATGATGAATCGTAAGAAACATCTTCGGGTTGTGAGGTTAAGCGACTAAGCGTACACGGTGGATGCCCTGGCAGTCAGAGGCGATGAAGGGCGTGCTAATCTGCGATAAGCGCCGGTAAGGTGATATGAACCGTTATAACCGGCGATACCCGAATGGGGAAACCCAGTGTGACTCGTCACACTATCATTAACTGAATCCATAGGTTAATGAGGCGAACCGGGGGAACTGAAACATCTAAGTACCCCGAGGAAAAGAAATCAACCGAGATTCCCCCAGTAGCGGCGAGCGAACGGGGAGGAGCCCAGAGCCTGAATCAGCATGTGTGTTAGTGGAAGCGTCTGGAAAGGCGCGCGATACAGGGTGACAGCCCCGTACACAAAAGCGCATGTGCTGTGAGCTCGATGAGTAGGGCGGGACACGTGGTATCCTGTCTGAATATGGGGGGACCATCCTCCAAGGCTAAATACTCCTGACTGACCGATAGTGAACCAGTACCGTGAGGGAAAGGCGAAAAGAACCCCGGCGAGGGGAGTGAAAAAGAACCTGAAACCGTGTACGTACAAGCAGTGGGAGCACAGGTTTACCTGTGTGACTGCGTACCTTTTGTATAATGGGTCAGCGACTTATATTCTGTAGCAAGGTTAACCGAATAGGGGAGCCGGAGGGAAACCGAGTCTTAATTGGGCGTTAAGTTGCAGGGTATAGACCCGAAACCCGGTGATCTAGCCATGGGCAGGTTGAAGGTTGGGTAACACTAACTGGAGGACCGAACCGACTAATGTTGAAAAATTAGCGGATGACCTGTGGCTGGGGGTGAAAGGCCAATCAAACCGGGAGATAGCTGGTTCTCCCCGAAAGCTATTTAGGTAGCGCCTCGTGAATTCATCTCCGGGGGTAGAGCACTGTTTCGGCTAGGGGGCCATCCCGGCTTACCAACCCGATGCAAACTGCGAATACCGGAGAATGTTATCACGGGAGACACACGGCGGGTGCTAACGTCCGTCGTGAAGAGGGAAACAACCCAGACCGCCAGCTAAGGTCCCAAAGTCATGGTTAAGTGGGAAACGATGTGGGAAGGCCCAGACAGCCAGGATGTTGGCTTAGAAGCAGCCATCATTTAAAGAAAGCGTAATAGCTCACTGGTCGAGTCGGCCTGCGCGGAAGATGTAACGGGGCTAAACCATGCACCGAAGCTGCGGCAGCGACACTGTGTGTTGTTGGGTAGGGGAGCGTTCTGTAAGCCTGTGAAGGTGTGTCGTGAGGCATGCTGGAGGTATCAGAAGTGCGAATGCTGACATAAGTAACGATAAAGCGGGTGAAAAGCCCGCTCGCCGGAAGACCAAGGGTTCCTGTCCAACGTTAATCGGGGCAGGGTGAGTCGACCCCTAAGGCGAGGCCGAAAGGCGTAGTCGATGGGAAACGGGTTAATATTCCCGTACTTGGTGTTACTGCGAAGGGGGGACGGAGAAGGCTATGTTGGCCGGGCGACGGTTGTCCCGGTTTAAGCGTGTAGGTGTGTGTTCCAGGTAAATCCGGTTCACTTTAACACTGAGGCGTGACGACGAGGCACTACGGTGCTGAAGCAACAAATGCCCTGCTTCCAGGAAAAGCCTCTAAGCATCAGGTAACATCAAATCGTACCCCAAACCGACACAGGTGGTCAGGTAGAGAATACCAAGGCGCTTGAGAGAACTCGGGTGAAGGAACTAGGCAAAATGGTGCCGTAACTTCGGGAGAAGGCACGCTGACACGTAGGTGAAGTGATTTACTCATGGAGCTGAAGTCAGTCGAAGATACCAGCTGGCTGCAACTGTTTATTAAAAACACAGCACTGTGCAAACACGAAAGTGGACGTATACGGTGTGACGCCTGCCCGGTGCCGGAAGGTTAATTGATGGGGTCAGCGCAAGCGAAGCTCCTGATCGAAGCCCCGGTAAACGGCGGCCGTAACTATAACGGTCCTAAGGTAGCGAAATTCCTTGTCGGGTAAGTTCCGACCTGCACGAATGGCGTAATGATGGCCAGGCTGTCTCCACCCGAGACTCAGTGAAATTGAACTCGCTGTGAAGATGCAGTGTACCCGCGGCAAGACGGAAAGACCCCGTGAACCTTTACTATAGCTTGACACTGAACATTGAGCCTTGATGTGTAGGATAGGTGGGAGGCTTTGAAGTGTGGACGCCAGTCTGCATGGAGCCGACCTTGAAATACCACCCTTTAATGTTTGATGTTCTAACGTGGACCCGTTACCCGGGTTGCGGACAGTGTCTGGTGGGTAGTTTGACTGGGGCGGTCTCCTCCTAAAGAGTAACGGAGGAGCACGAAGGTTGGCTAATCCTGGTCGGACATCAGGAGGTTAGTGCAATGGCATAAGCCAGCTTGACTGCGAGCGTGACGGCGCGAGCAGGTGCGAAAGCAGGTCATAGTGATCCGGTGGTTCTGAATGGAAGGGCCATCGCTCAACGGATAAAAGGTACTCCGGGGATAACAGGCTGATACCGCCCAAGAGTTCATATCGACGGCGGTGTTTGGCACCTCGATGTCGGCTCATCACATCCTGGGGCTGAAGTAGGTCCCAAGGGTATGGCTGTTCGCCATTTAAAGTGGTACGCGAGCTGGGTTTAGAACGTCGTGAGACAGTTCGGTCCCTATCTGCCGTGGGCGCTGGAGAACTGAGGGGGGCTGCTCCTAGTACGAGAGGACCGGAGTGGACGCATCACTGGTGTTCGGGTTGTCATGCCAATGGCACTGCCCGGTAGCTAAATGCGGAAGAGATAAGTGCTGAAAGCATCTAAGCACGAAACTTGCCCCGAGATGAGTTCTCCCTGAGACTTAAAGTCTCCTGAAGGAACGTTGAAGACGACGACGTTGATAGGCCGGGTGTGTAAGCGCAGCGATGCGTTGAGCTAACCGGTACTAATGAACCGTGAGGCTTAACCTTACAACGCCGAAGATGTTTTGGCGGATGAGAAGACGATTTTCAGCAGTGATTCAGAGTTGAGTACGCAATACTTTGCGCAGCAGCAAGGCGGCAAGCGAAGGAAAGGAAGGAGCATACAGAAGTATGTGACTGAGTTTACGAGCGCAGGCAACGCCGCTGATGCGATAAAGAATTGCGTACAGAGCACAAAGAATTTGCCTGGCGGCACTAGCGCGGTGGTCCCACCTGACCCCATGCCGAACTCAGAAGTGAAACGCCGTAGCGCCGATGGTAGTGTGGGGTCTCCCCATGCGAGAGTAGGGAACTGCCAGACATCAAATAAAACAAAAGGCTCAGTCGAAAGACTGGGCCTTTTGTTTTATCTGTTGTTTGTCGGTGAGTAGTCTCCTGAGGAGGACAAATCCGCCGGGAGCGGATTTGAACGTTGCGCAGCAACGGCCCGTAGGGTGGCGGGCAGGACGCCCGCCATAAACTGCCAGGCATCAATTTAGTGAAGAAGCCCATCCGTCAGGATGGGCTTTTTTGCGTGTGCGGTAACTGTAAAAATGTAGGCCTGATAAGTGCAGCGCCATCAGGCAACCGGCACCGCCGGATGGCGGCTCCGCCTTATTCGGCCTACAAGGAACGTGCTTTCTCTAACCACCGCAAAATGAAGGCAGAAATCTGCGATACATCATTAAGATCCAAAACGGGTACCGCTACGGCAAGTGGAATATCACTGGCAACTGCAATAACATGCTCATCAAGAATTAATTCTTCCTCGCTGTGCCCACATCCCTGACGAAAAAGTAAGATCTTCGCAACTGCCTCGTGTTTAAACCCTTCTACCAGCACCATATCCAGCTTTGATGCATCCATCCGGCTCACCAGCCATGCCAGATCCAACTCTTCTTGCCCCGGCGTTTCAGTCATTAACGCCCAGCGCTGCTGACTGGCAACCAGCGTCTGTGCCGCCCCGGCTTTACGCAGCTCGTAGCTATCTTTACCCGGTTTATCGACATCCATATCATGATGGGTATGCTTAATCAGCCCTGGCCGAATTCCATGCTCACAAAGTGCTGGGATCAGTTTTTTCAGCAGTGTTGTTTTTCCCGTGCCGCTCCATGCGGCAATGGCGAGTAGCGGTATCATGGTCTCTTTTGCCATTGCGCGAGTTCCTCCGGCGTGTTGACGTTCACAAATGCCTCCTTACAATCGCTGAAATCAACGGCGTGTCCGCCTACCTGGCGCATAAAAATCATTACCCGCCGCTCGCCTGCTTGCAAATAAGCTGTCAACTGGGGCTCAACGGCACGATTAATCAACGCGATCGTTGGATGATCGCGCTCTCCATCATGAACCCAAACCACGGGTGCGCCATGACGCTGCGCTGCTAAACGATCGACCAGGTTGTGGGGGATACAGGGATTGTCACAGGGACAAAACAGAAACCAGTCGCTTGCTACCTGCTGAAAAACGGAAAGCATACCCGCCAGCGGACCGGGAAAGTCAGCGATTGAATCCGGAATGACTTTCAGGCCGCTGGCCTGGTAGATATCCAGATGGCGATTAGCACTAATGACGACCGTTGCAAGTTGTGGCGCGAGCGCGTCGGCAACGTGTCGCCAGAGCGGTTTCCCGTTCAGTTCAAGCAGACCTTTATCCGCACCTCCCATCCGCCGGGCTTTACCGCCTGCCAGCACCACGCCGGTTATTACTTCATCCAGATTCACCGATATCGCCTCTTTTATTGTGGGATTGACCCTGCTACCGTGTCTGTATCAAGAATAAGGAGCACAGCTATGAAATGTAAACGCCTGAATGAAGTCATTGAACTCCTCCAGCCAGCCTGGCAGAAAGAGCCTGATCTTAATCTGACGCAATTTTTGCAGAAACTGGCGAAAGAGTCAGGTTTTGACGGCAAACTGGAAGATTTAACTGATGATATCCTGATCTACCATCTGAAAATGCGCGATTCCGCCAAAGACGCCGCCATTCCAGGGATTCAAAAAGACTATGAAGAGGACTTTAAAACGGCGCTTTTACGCGCCCGCGGCGTTATTAAAGAGTAAAACCTTGTAAGCGGCGCCACCGAAATCGCCACGAAATGATATCCTGAATCATTCGTAGTATTTTCCGGATGATGGGATGAACGACAACGCTTTTACTTTCCAGACGCTACACCCGGAAACCATCATGGATGCGCTGTTTGAACAGGGGATCAGGGTGGATTCCGGGCTGACTCCACTAAACAGTTATGAAAACCGCGTCTATCAGTTTCAGGATGAAGACCGTCGACGTTTTGTCGTTAAGTTTTATCGTCCTGAACGCTGGTCTGTTGATCAAATTCGGGAAGAACACCAATTCGCGCTTGAACTGGTGAAGGATGAGGTTCCGGTTGCTGCTCCGCTCGCGTTTAATGGCCAGACACTGTTAGCGCATCAGGGCTATCATTATGCCATTTTCCCCAGCGTAGGCGGTCGTCAGTTTGAAGCAGATAATATCGATCAGATGGAGGCGGTAGGGCGTTATCTTGGTCGATTGCATCAGACGGGGCGAAAACGTCCTTTCACTTTCCGGCCTGACATTGGGCTTGCAGAGTATCTTTTTGAACCTCGCCAGGTATTCGAAGATGCCGCACTGATTCCCTCCGGGCAAAAAGCGGCTTTCCTGAAAGCCACTGATACTCTACTGTCTGCAGTTACCGAATGCTGGCGCACCGATTTCGCCACGCTGCGATTGCACGGCGATTGTCATGCCGGCAACATTCTATGGCGTGATGGACCGCTGTTTGTCGATTTAGATGATGCCCGTAACGGTCCGGCGATACAGGATTTATGGATGCTGCTGAACGGCGACAAAGCCGAACAGCGAATGCAGCTTGAAACCATTATTGAAGCTTATGAAGAAGTTAGTGAGTTCGATACGGCTGAAATTGGTCTCATTGAACCTTTACGCGCCATGCGTTTAGTTTATTATCTTGCCTGGTTGATTCGTCGTTGGGGCGATCCTGCGTTTCCAAAAAACTTTCCCTGGTTAACAGGGGAAGATTACTGGCAGCGACAGACAACGACTTTTATTGAGCAGACTAAAATTTTGCACGAACCCCCTTTACAATTAACGCCAATGTATTAATCGGAGAGAGTTGATCATGAAAAAGATTTGGCTGGCGCTGGCTGGTATGGTTTTAGCTTTTAGCGCCTCGGCAGCACAGATCAGCGACGGTAAACAGTATATCACGCTGGATAAACCGGTCGCTGGCGAACCCCAGGTACTGGAGTTTTTCTCCTTCTACTGCCCACATTGTTATCAGTTTGAAGAAGTGCTTCATGTGTCTGACAATGTGAAGAAAAAGCTGCCGGAAGGCACCAAAATGACCAAGTACCACGTTGAGTTCCTGGGGCCGTTGGGCAAGGAGCTCACCCAGGCATGGGCGGTGGCGATGGCGTTGGGTGTAGAAGATAAAGTCACGGTCCCGCTGTTTGAAGCCGTACAGAAAACCCAGACAGTACAATCTGCCGCGGATATCCGTAAAGTGTTCGTTGATGCGGGCGTCAAAGGCGAAGATTACGATGCGGCATGGAACAGCTTCGTGGTGAAATCACTGGTTGCGCAACAGGAGAAAGCCGCGGCTGACTTGCAACTGCAGGGCGTTCCGGCGATGTTCGTCAATGGCAAATACCAGATTAACCCACAAGGCATGGATACCAGCAGCATGGATGTTTTTGTTCAGCAGTATGCTGATACCGTGAAATATTTGGTTGATAAAAAATAAAAAGAACGCCGGTCACTGACCGGCGTTTTTATAAGATGTTTTAATCTCTTCTATCTGTATATCTTTCTTATCCCACAGCGTATTAAGCCAACGTTGAAAACGGCGTTTGAATGTTTTGTCGTTCACGTAATCGCCGTGCAGTTCTTCATTTATGGGTTCCAGTTGCACCCGAACAACAATACGCGTCAGCCTACCGCTTAGCATATCGTAGAAAGGGTGGCGATCGTTGTTTGGGTAACACAACGTAATATTAAGCAGCTTATCGAACTGTGAGCCTAAAACGTTAATCGCCATTGCAATACCGGCTGCTTTTGGCGGCAACAGATGTTGATAAGGTGAATGCGTTTGCTGACGTTTCTCATGCGTAAATCGCGAGCCTTCAACAAAGTTAACGATAGTGGTGGGATACCGACGAAACTTTTCGCAAGAGCGACGAGTTGTTTCAACATCTTTGCCGCGTCGATCGGGGTGGCGGAGCAGGTAGCTACGGGAGTAGCGCTTCATAAACGGCATATCTAATGCCCAGCACGCCAAGCCAATGAACGGTACCCAGGCCAATTGCTGTTTAAGAAAGTACTTATTCATTGGGATATGCTTGCGGAACAGAACGCAAAGCACAACGATATCGGCCCAGCTGCGATGATTACAAATCAGTAAATACCAATTTTTCTTGCTCAGCCCTTCTAACCCTTCTACATCCCATTGCAAGTGCGGATTAAGGCGTAACAGCGCTGCAAGACCAGCACACCAGCAATACATCATGAAATTGCAGAAAATGGAGACCTTGCGCCAGATACAGGGAACAGGCAAAAGGAGCTTTACCATACCGGCAACGATGATCGGTACTGAGCAAACAATAGTGACCAGGATGGTCAATACGATACTCAATGGGAGCGTGATAGCCGCGAGTATTCTCGTCATAATAAATTATTCAAAAGTTAGCCATAAACGGTGCGCGAAAAGGGCGCAAGAGGCTGATTCTATCAGAAAACGATGCTAATGATGGCGCTGAGTGAAATAGAAACACTCGTAACAACTATCCACATTATGATAACGGCATGAATCAGATAATCAGAAAAACGTGATGTTAACAACTCATTGAAAATAATGGTTAATTATTAAGATGAGAAGGCTATCGCGCTGATTTTAAAGTAATGGTAAGAATTTACACACAAAGTTATCCACAGGTTGTTTTGCGAGCGATCCTGAAGATCGACAAAACTTTTCCGCAAATGCGGCGAAAAACTCAAGTTTTCCTCCTGTATGTGGCATCCTTTAACCATAATCTGTTAAACAGGCACGGACATTATGGTTCAGATCCCAGAAAACCCACTTATTCTCGTAGATGGCTCATCCTATCTCTATCGCGCCTATCATGCGTTTCCGCCGTTAACCAACAGCGCGGGAGAACCTACGGGCGCAATGTATGGTGTCCTCAACATGTTGCGCAGCCTGATCATGCAGTATCAGCCGACGCATGCTGCGGTGGTGTTTGACGCCAAAGGAAAAACCTTCCGTGATGAGCTCTTTGAACACTACAAATCGCATCGTCCTCCGATGCCGGATGATCTGCGAGCGCAAATAGAGCCGTTACATGCCATGGTTAAAGCCATGGGGTTACCTCTGCTGGCAGTCTCTGGCGTAGAAGCGGATGACGTTATCGGTACACTGGCGCGAGAAGCGGAGAAGGTGGGGCGTCCGGTATTAATCAGCACCGGCGATAAAGATATGGCACAGTTGGTGACGCCGAATATTACGCTGATCAACACCATGACTAACACCATCCTCGGCCCGGATGAAGTCGTTAATAAGTACGGCGTGCCGCCTGAGCTGATTATCGACTTTCTGGCGCTGATGGGGGACTCCTCGGATAATATTCCAGGCGTACCAGGCGTGGGTGAGAAGACGGCGCAAGCCTTGCTTCAGGGATTGGGCGGCCTGGATACGCTGTACGCCGAGCCGGAAAAAATTGCCGGTCTCACTTTCCGCGGCGCCAAAACGATGGCCGGTAAATTAGCGCAGAATAAAGACGTAGCGTACCTGTCTTATAAACTCGCCACCATTAAAACGGATGTTGAGCTGGAGCTGACCTGCGAACAGCTTGAAGTGCAGCAGCCGATTGCGGATGAACTGCTGGGCCTGTTTAAAAAATATGAGTTCAAGCGCTGGACGGCGGACGTCGAGGCAGGCAAGTGGCTACAGGCAAAGGGCGCGAAACCGGCGGCCAAACCGCAGGAAACGGTCGTTATTGATGAATCGCCCAGCGAACCGGCAGCGGCGCTCTCTTATGAAAATTATGTCACGATTCTGGACGACGTTACGCTGGAAAGCTGGATTGAAAAGCTGAAAAAAGCGCCAGTTTTTGCTTTCGACACGGAGACCGACAGTCTGGATAATATCGCCGCCAACCTGGTGGGCCTCTCGTTTGCTATCGAACCTGGCGTTGCCGCGTATGTACCTGTCGCGCATGATTATCTGGACGCTCCGGATCAAATCTCCCGCCAGCGTGCTCTGGAACTGCTGAAGCCGCTGCTGGAAGATGAAAAAGTGCGCAAAGTGGGGCAAAACCTCAAGTACGATCGCGGCGTCTTGCAAAATTACGGTATTGAGCTGCGCGGTATCGCCTTCGATACCATGCTTGAGTCTTACATTCTGAACAGCGTCGCCGGACGCCATGATATGGACAGTTTGTCCGATCGTTGGCTGAAGCACAAAACTATCACCTTTGAAGACATTGCCGGTAAAGGTAAAAACCAGCTCACCTTTAACCAGATCGCACTGGAGGAAGCGGGGCGCTATGCGGCAGAAGATGCGGATGTCACGTTACAGTTGCATCTCAAAATGTGGCCTGAGCTCCAGCAGCACAAAGGCCCGCTGAATGTTTTCGAAAACATCGAAATGCCGTTGGTGCCTGTACTGTCACGCGTTGAGCGCAATGGCGTAAAAATCGATCCTGCCGTCCTGCACAAACATTCGGAAGAAATCACGCTACGTCTGGCGGAACTGGAAAAGAAAGCGCATGACATTGCGGGCGAGGCGTTCAACCTGTCCTCGACGAAGCAGTTGCAGACCATCCTGTTTGAAAAGCAGGGTATTAAGCCGCTGAAGAAAACGCCTGGCGGCGCGCCGTCAACGTCGGAAGAGGTGCTGGAAGAGCTGGCGCTGGACTATCCGCTGCCGAAAGTGATTCTGGAGTATCGTGGTCTGGCGAAGCTAAAATCCACCTATACCGATAAGCTGCCGCTGATGATTAACCCGAAAACCGGGCGCGTCCATACGTCCTATCATCAGGCGGTAACGGCGACGGGACGTTTATCGTCCACCGATCCGAACCTGCAAAATATTCCGGTGCGCAATGAAGAAGGCCGCCGCATTCGTCAGGCATTTATTGCGCCTGAGGATTATCTCATCGTGTCTGCGGACTATTCACAGATTGAGCTGCGTATTATGGCGCATCTTTCCCGTGATAAAGGACTGCTCACGGCGTTCGCCGAAGGGAAGGATATTCACCGCGCAACGGCGGCGGAAGTCTTTGGCTTGCCGCTGGATAGCGTGACCGGGGAACAGCGCCGAAGTGCGAAAGCCATTAACTTTGGCCTGATTTACGGGATGAGCGCCTTCGGTCTTTCTCGCCAGCTTAATATTCCGCGTAAAGAGGCGCAGAAGTATATGGATCTCTACTTCGAACGCTACCCTGGCGTGCTGGAATATATGGAGCGCACCCGCGCTCAGGCAAAAGAACAAGGCTATGTGGAAACGCTGGAGGGACGCCGCCTTTACCTGCCGGATATTAAATCCAGCAACGCGGCGCGGCGCGCGGGGGCGGAACGCGCGGCGATCAATGCTCCCATGCAAGGAACGGCTGCCGATATCATCAAGCGCGCCATGATTGCCGTCGATGCCTGGCTACAGGCCGAGCAGCCACGCGTGCGGATGATTATGCAGGTACACGATGAATTAGTGTTCGAGGTGCATAAAGACGACTTAGATGCGGTAGCAAAACGTATCCATCAGTTGATGGAAAACTGCACGCGTATTGATGTGCCGTTGCTGGTGGAAGTCGGTAGCGGAGAAAATTGGGATCAAGCGCACTAAGCATTTAAGGAATAACGCGCTTTTTTCGTAATTAAGCAACATAAGCACGGGGGTTTTGTGATGGGTATTAGAATTCCCTATGTAAAGAATGAAAAAAAATTACGAAAAGGTCTTTCTGTGTTGCTCAAAAAAGAGTAAAGTTATTCACGTAGGGTACAGAGGTAAGATGTTCTATCTTTCAGACCTTTTACTTCACGTAATCGGATTTGGCTGAATATTTTAGCCGCCCCAGTCAGTTTATGACTGGGGCGTTTTTTATTGTGCGCAAGAAAAGTTTCGCTCACACCGTAGGCCGGATAAGACGCGCAGCGGCGCCATCCGGCATAGCGGGTGATTATTCCCCGTCCTGAATCTCTTCGACCGGTGCCAGTTCACTAAACCAGCTATCCAGCTTCTGACGTAACTTATCCACGCCCTGCTTTTTCAGCGAGGAAAACGCTTCTACCTGCACATCGCCATTAAAAGCCAGCACGGCTTCACGTACCATATTCAACTGCGCCTTGCGCGCGCCGCTGGCCAGTTTGTCCGCTTTGGTCAGCAGAACCAGAACCTGGATATTGCTCTCTACAGCCCACTGGATCATCTGTTGGTCGAGGTCTTTCAACGGATGGCGGATATCCATTAAAACGACTAAGCCCTGTAGGCTTTGACGTTTCTCCAGATATTCCCCCAGCGCGCGTTGCCACTTGCGTTTCATCTCTTCCGGGACTTCCGCATAGCCATAGCCCGGCAGGTCGACCAACCGTTTGCCCTCTACGACTTCAAACAGGTTAATCAATTGGGTACGGCCCGGCGTTTTAGAGGTGCGCGCCAGGCTTTTTTGGTTGGTCAACGTGTTCAGGGCGCTGGATTTGCCTGCATTGGAACGGCCAGCAAAAGCCACTTCAATTCCGCAATCGGAAGGTAAATGGCGAATATCAGGCGCACTCATCACAAAATGCGTCTGTTGATAATTCAGGTTAGTCAAAGCGGTCGTCTCCGTCAGTCAAAGCATTGTGGCGATTATACCTGAACGCCAGCAAAAGACGGATTTTTCGGCGCGGCGGTGCTGTAAGTAAAAGCCATACGCTTTGTGAGACATTGACCATTGCACTTATGCGACATGGCAGAGTCGTTGTCAGGCTCAAAGCCAGTTAATATAGTTAAATCATGAATTTATAGAAAGGTAATTGTCTGAAAAAAAGGGATTTGCCGTGTCGGTATCTTGTGAGTTTACCCCAAAAGAGTAAAGTAATGCACATAGCGAGGACGCTAACAGGATCAACGACTCAGGATGAGGGTCAGGAGCGCCAGGAGGCGAAGACACAGGATTGTCAGGAAGACAAACGTCCGGAGACGTTAGTAAAAGGAAATGGAAACAACATGGAATGTTCCAGGCTAAGGGAAAAACAGGGCGTGTTGATAGCCAACAGGGATGGTGGAACCCGTTAAGGGTCGTGAGTCAAGAAAAAAGGCGGCAGATTACTCTGTCGCCTTTTTTCTTTGCTTGCTTTCTGCTAGATTCCGCCTCAATTCTATACTGAATAAAACGGCTTAAAGATCTGACATCATGAAAAAACCAACCTCTGCACCGCGCAGTAAAGCCTTTGGCAAACAGCGTCGTAAAACGCGTGAAGAGTTAAACCAGGAGGCGCGCGACCGTAAACGCCTGAAAAAACATCGCGGTCATGCGCCGGGAAGTCGCGCGGCGGGCGGCAATTCCGCTTCGGGCGGCGGCAATCAGAATCAACAAAAAGATCCACGTATTGGCAGTAAAACACCTGTTCCATTGGGCGTGACTGAAAAAGTGACCCAACAGCATAAACCGAAAAGTGAGAAACCTATGCTTTCACCGCAGGCGGAGTTGGATTTACTGGAAACGGATGAGCGCCTGGATGCGCTGTTAGAACGTCTGGAAGCGGGCGAAACCCTGAGTGCGGAAGATCAAGCCTGGGTAGATGCCAAACTGGATCGTATTGATGAACTGATGCAGAAGCTTGGTCTGTCTTACGATGACGACGAAGAAGACGACGAAGAGGACGAGAAGCAGGAAGATATGATGCGCCTGCTAAGAGGCGGCAACTAACGGGTTTACACCGTGGGCTTGCCCGTCCTGCTTATAACCCTTCCGGTTATATGTTATCTGGTGTGGTTATTCGTTAAACTACAGCGATTGTCGCGGCGACAGAAATGGCTGCGCAGCCGGCTTGCCGCCCGTCATGGCGTGAAGCCGGTACGCCGTACCCGCCAGAGACGCCATCGGAAGGAGTGAGCATGTCTGAACAGCAAATAGACTGGGATCTGGCCCTGATCCAGAAATATAACTATTCCGGGCCACGATATACCTCGTACCCAACCGCGCTGGAGTTTTCTGAAGACTTCGAGGACGCCGCATTCTTGCAGGCTGTGGCGCGTTATCCTGAGCGTCCGCTCTCGCTGTATGTGCATATCCCGTTTTGTCACAAGTTGTGTTATTTCTGCGGCTGCAACAAGATTGTCACCCGCCAACAGCATAAAGCTGACCAGTATCTTGACGCGCTTGAGCAGGAAATTCGTCATCGCGCGCCGCTGTTTGCAGACCGTCATGTCAGCCAGCTTCACTGGGGCGGCGGTACGCCTACTTACCTGAATAAAACGCAAATCAGCCGCTTAATGACGCTGTTGCGTGAAAATTTCCACTTTAATACCGATGCGGAAATCTCGATCGAAGTCGATCCTCGTGAAATTGAGCTGGATGTGCTCGATCATTTACGTGCGGAAGGTTTTAACCGCCTGAGTATGGGCGTGCAGGACTTTAATAAAGAGGTGCAGCGCCTGGTTAACCGCGAGCAGGATGAAGAATTCATCTTTGCGCTGCTTAATCACGCCCGCGATATCGGCTTTACCTCGACCAATATCGATTTGATCTACGGTCTACCGAAACAGACGCCGGAAAGCTTCGCTTTCACGCTGAAGCGTGTGACGGAACTGAACCCCGATCGTTTGAGCGTCTTTAACTATGCGCATCTGCCAACGCTTTTTGCCGCCCAGCGTAAAATTAAAGATGCTGATTTACCCAGCGCGCAGCAGAAACTGGATATTTTGCAGGAGACGATCGTATCGCTTACCCAGGCTGGTTATCAGTTTATCGGGATGGACCATTTTGCCCGTCCGGACGACGAACTGGCCGTCGCGCAGCGCGAAGGCGTGTTGCACCGTAATTTTCAGGGCTATACGACCCAGGGCGATACCGATCTGCTGGGGATGGGGGTTTCTGCTATCAGCATGATTGGCGATGGCTACATGCAGAACCAGAAAGAGCTGAAGCGTTATTACCAGCAAGTGGATGAGCGGGGCAATGCGCTATGGCGTGGTATTACGCTGACCCGTGATGATTGCATTCGTCGCGATGTTATCAAGGCGCTGATTTGTAACTTCCGCCTGGATTTTAACGCTGTCGAACAGCAGTGGGGTTTGCATTTCGCTGAGTATTTTGCCGAAGATTTGCAGTTACTGTCGCCGCTGGCGAAAGATGGGCTGGTGGATATTAGCGAGAAGGGAATTCAGGTGACGGCGAAAGGTCGTTTGCTGATCCGCAATATCTGCATGTGCTTTGACGCGTATCTGCGCCAGAAAGCGCGGATGCAGCAGTTCTCGCGCGTCATTTAGCCGGGTTGCCCGGTGGCGCTGCGCTTACCAGGCCTACACGTTGCGACAACCTGTAGGCCGGATAAGCATTAGCGCCATCCGGCACATTGTCAGCTGAACAGTCCCACCAGCGCGGCACACAACACGGCGGCTAGCGCAGTTTGTGGCGTGTGGCTGTCGACCGCTCCACTCGATACCAGATTAATAATAGATTCTAACATAATGAATCCCCCCGTTTGCCGGGCATGATCATACTGAACTCATCGGAACAGTAAAGCGCAAAATAGCAGCGTTTTGCGCTCAATTATTAATCTTTACACTCGCGGGTAATGTTTACTCCATTCCCAGCTCTTTCAACTTCCGCGTTAGGGTGTTTCGCCCCCAACCGAGCAGCCTGGCGGCTTCCTGTTTATGACCCTGCGTATGGCGTAATGCCGTGGTCAGTAGCGTTCTCTCCAGTTCTGGCTGCGCTTCAGAAAGCAGGTTTTGATGACCGGATCGCAAGGCGCGGTCCGCCCATTGTGCCAGTAATGTAGCCCAGCTATCCGGCGGCAGGTGGGACGGGCTATCCGGCGTCGAGGCTTCAAACAGTTCGCCCGGTAAATCCTGGATCAATACCTCCTGTCCGGCGGCCATGACGGTGAGCCAGCGGCAGGTATTTTCTAACTGACGCACGTTACCAGGCCATGCCAGGCGCGTTAACGCCGTTTCGGTTTCCGGATGTAATAATTTGGCTTCCACACCTAATTCACGGGCGGCGACCTGCAAAAAATGGCGCGCCAGGCGCGGAATATCCTCACGGCGCTCGCGCAACGGCGGAAGATGGATACGAATCACGTTCAGGCGGTGGAACAGGTCTTCGCGGAATTTCCCTTCCTGAACGCGTCGTTCGAGGTTCTGGTGGGTGGCGGCGATAATGCGCACATCCACTTTTACCGGCGCGTACCCGCCCACGCGGTAGAACTGTCCGTCAGCCAGCACGCGTAACAGACGAGTCTGGACATCCAGCGGCATATCGCCAATTTCGTCCAGAAACAGCGTGCCGCCGTCAGCCTGCTCGAAACGGCCCTGCCGGATGGTATTCGCCCCGGTAAAAGCGCCTTTCTCATGGCCAAACAGTTCGGATTCAATCAAATCTTTCGGGATGGCCGCCATATTGAGCGCGATAAACGGCGCTTTGGCGCGTGGGCTATGGCGGTGAAGCGCATGGGCGACCAGTTCTTTACCGGTCCCTGATTCGCCGTTAATCAGCACGCTAATCGAAGAACGCGACAGCCGACCAATAATGCGAAACACATCCTGCATGGCGGGCGCTTCGCCTATCATGTCTGTTGTCGGGCCGTTAACCTCGATATTACGCGGCTGCTGCTGCTCCTGATAGTGGCTAATCGCGCGCTCGACCAGAGCGACGGCTTCATCAATATCAAACGGTTTAGGCAGATAATCAAACGCCCCCTGCTGATAGGCGCTCACGGCGGCATCTAAATCGGAATGCGCGGTCATAATGATGACCGGAAGCATCGGGTGACGCTGTTTAATCTGCTTTAATAGCGCCAGCCCGTCCATTCCCGGCATTCGGATATCCGACAGCAAGACGTCCGGCGTTTTACTGGCCAGCGCAGCCAGTACTTCATTACCATTCTCAAAGGTGGTACAGGTCAACCCTGCCCCGGCGAGAGCACGTTCAAGCACCCAACGGATGGAACTATCATCATCGACGACCCAGACTATTCCTCGTTGCATAAACACCTCTATTTCCGAATCGGCAGGTAAACCGAAAACTCGGTATGCCCCGGCCAACTGGTAAATTCAATTTTGCCGGCGTGTTGATCGATAAGATTGCGGGCGATAGATAACCCAAGCCCGGTGCCGCCTTCGCGACCGCTGACCATCGGGTAGAACAGCGTATCCTGTAAATGGGGAGGAATGCCCGGCCCATTGTCTTCAACGTCTATACGCGCCGCCAGGCGATAGCGTTCGCCATGCAGCGTTAACTGGAAGGCGGTACGGGTACGCAGCGTAATTTCGCCGCCATCCGGCCCCAGCGCCTGCAAGGCATTGCGGACAATATTCAGCAGTACTTGCTCAATTTGTTCCGGGTCATGCGGCAGTTCTGGCAGACTGGGGTCGTAATCGCGGATAAGCCGGACATTATCCGGCAGTTCCATCGACACCAGCGCCACCACGCGCTCCGCGACTTTATGTATGCTCTCGGTAATGTGCATTCCCGGGTGCTGCGGCCCCAGCAAACGATCGACAAGGTTGCGTAGCCTGTCGGCCTGTTCAATGATGACTTTGGTATATTCCGTTAGCGCCGGGTCGGGCAGCGCCTTGCTGAGTAGCTGCGCCGCGCCGCGCAGGCCGCCGAGCGGATTTTTGATTTCGTGTGCCAGACCGCGCACCAGATCGCGGGCGGCGATTTGCTGCGCGTGCTGCAACTGCTCCTGACTCAGACGACGCTGGTTATCCATCGGCGCCATTTCGAGCAGTATAAAATCGTCGGGCAGACGTTGGGCGGTCAAAGAGAGAATATGCGAGCGACTATCAATCACCAGCGTCACTTCGTTATCGGTAAAGCCTTGCCCTGCCGCTAAACTTTCGCGCATCAGGTCAATGTTTAACGAAAAATAGCTCAACAGTTCAGGTAACGGCGTCCCGAACAGTTTGCGTGAGCTTTGCGCGAGCAACTGCTGCGCGGCAGGGTTGGCGTAATGGATTGCCAGCGCGTCGTCGACCACCAGCACGCTGTTGATTAACGAATTGAGGATCTGCCCAGCATCGGGCTGTATGCCGCTTGCCATTCAGCAGTCTCCTGGAAAAGGTTGCACCATTTTAGTGCATTATAGCTTTTTACCACTAAAAAGCGCGTGAGATCAGATTGTTGGTGGAGAAAAAAGCCCATCCTGGGATGGGCTGAAAGTTTCCACGGCAACTCAAAAACTCCTGACGCCTTTCACGCTGCTGCTGCGTTGGCTGCCTTCGCTTACCCCGGTCACATCGCTATCTATGCTCCTGGGGATGTGCTCAGTTGCCGCCTTGCAGCAACGCGAAATTCGTCGGATTTTTAATATACGATTAAACGCTGTAGTACAGCTCAAACTCTACCGGGTGCGGGGTCATACGCACGCGGTCATCTTCTTCGCGACGCAGCGCAATATACGCATCGATCGCTTCATCCGTGAACACGCCGCCTGCTTTCAGGAACTCGCGGTCCAGATCCAGCGCGTTCAGCGCTTCTTCCAGAGAACCCGCTACCTGTGGGATCTCTTTCGCTTCTTCCGGCGGCAGATCATACAGGTTTTTGTCCATGGCTTCGCCCGGGTGAATCTTATTCTTAATCCCGTCCAGACCGGCCATCAGCAGGGCGGCAAAGCACAGATACGGGTTAGCCGCCGGGTCCGGGAAACGCACTTCGATACGGCGCGCTTTCGGAGACGCCACCACCGGAATACGGATGGAGGCGGAACGGTTACGGGCGGAGTAGGCCAGCATCACCGGCGCTTCGTAACCCGGGACCAGACGCTTGTAGGAGTTGGTGGTCGGGTTCGCCAGGGCGTTGATGGCTTTGGCGTGTTTGATGACGCCGCCGATGTAGTACAGCGCCTGCTCAGACAGACCGGCATATTTGTCGCCAGAGAACAGGTTGGTGCCGTTCTTCGCCAGCGACATGTGGCAGTGCATACCAGAACCGTTATCGCCGAACATCGGTTTTGGCATAAAGGTCGCGGTCTTACCGAAGCGGTGAGCCACGTTATGTACGACATATTTGTAAATCTGAATTTCGTCGGCTTTTTTGGTCATGGTGTTAAAGCGGGTCGCCACTTCGTTCTGACCTGCGGTCGCTACTTCGTGGTGGTGCGCTTCAACGACCAGGCCCATCTGCTCCATGACCAGACACATTTCAGAACGGATATCCTGCGCGGAGTCAACTGGCGGAACCGGGAAATAACCGCCTTTCACGCCCGGACGATGGCCTTTGTTGCCGCCTTCATATTTGGTAGAGGAGTTCCAGGCGCCTTCAATATCGTCAATCGCCACATGTGAGCCGGAGATAGATGCGCCGAAGCGGATGTCATCGAACAGGAAGAATTCAGGTTCCGGCCCAAACAGGACGGTATCGGCGATACCGGTCGCGCGCAGGTAGTCTTCCGCACGTTTTGCGATGGAACGTGGGTCACGGTCATAACCTTGCAGAGTGCCAGGCTCCAGGATGTCGCAACGGATAATCAGGGTAGAGTCCGCGAAGAACGGGTCAATCACTGCGGTGGATGCGTCTGGCATCAGCACCATGTCGGATTCGTTAATGCCTTTCCAGCCGCCGATAGAGGAGCCGTCAAACATTTTGCCTTCTTCAAAGAATTCGGCATTTACCTGATGAGCAGGAATCGTGACGTGCTGTTCTTTGCCTTTGGTATCGGTGAAGCGCAGATCGACAAACTTCACTTCGTGCTCGTTCAGCATCGTCAAAACGTGTTCAGCGGACATACTTGTACTCTCCCGGATTGGTCATGGTCGGTCGTCGTGGTAACGAGATCTTCAATTCTGCTGGCCGTGTCGCCGTAAAAATATAAAGCGAAATCTGTGCCAACTTTCACATTGCCCCCAAAAGGCGTTATCATGCGTACCATCGTGCAAAAGGGCTGCACCACGGTGACTATGTTGCACCAAAATAGTGCTTTAATGTGAACATTGAGCACCACATTGGTGCAATAGAACGCAAGCCACCCTTTTAACGCTCCGTGAAAGCGATCACAAAGAGACTCTGCAATACTTGTTTGCGGAGGATGTTTGTGATCCTGTTTTGTAGTGCGATTAATCCGTGTACAATAACGCGCTATTTCTAATGCCTGAGGCAAAGTTGTGATCGAAAATTTGCGTAACATCGCCATCATCGCGCACGTTGACCATGGTAAAACTACCCTGGTTGATAAGCTGCTCCAGCAATCCGGTACGTTCGACGCGCGTGCCGAAACTCAAGAGCGAGTGATGGACTCCAACGATTTGGAGAAAGAGCGTGGTATTACTATCCTCGCTAAAAACACCGCTATTAAATGGAATGATTACCGTATCAACATCGTTGATACTCCCGGGCACGCTGACTTCGGTGGTGAAGTAGAGCGCGTCATGTCCATGGTTGACTCTGTGCTGCTGGTGGTTGACGCATTTGACGGCCCGATGCCGCAAACGCGCTTCGTGACCAAAAAAGCCTTTGCTCATGGCCTGAAACCTATTGTGGTTATCAACAAGGTTGACCGTCCTGGCGCGCGCCCTGACTGGGTTGTTGACCAGGTATTCGACCTGTTTGTTAACCTCGACGCGACCGACGAACAGCTGGACTTCCCGATCATCTACGCTTCGGCGCTGAACGGTATCGCGGGTCTGGACCACGAAGATATGGCGGAAGACATGACCCCGCTGTATCAGGCGATCGTTGATCATGTTCCGGCGCCGGACGTTGACCTCGATGGTCCGTTGCAGATGCAGATCTCCCAGCTGGACTACAACAACTATGTTGGCGTTATCGGCATTGGCCGTATCAAACGCGGCAAAGTGAAGCCGAACCAGCAGGTCACTATCATCGATAGTGAAGGGAAAACCCGTAACGCGAAAGTAGGTAAAGTGCTGACGCATCTGGGTCTGGAGCGTATCGACAGCGATATCGCCGAAGCGGGCGATATCATTGCGATCACCGGTCTGGGCGAGCTGAACATTTCCGACACCATCTGCGACCCGCAGAACGTTGAAGCGCTGCCGGCGTTGTCCGTTGATGAGCCGACCGTGTCTATGTTCTTCTGCGTTAACACCTCGCCGTTCTGCGGTAAAGAAGGTAAGTTTGTGACTTCTCGTCAGATTCTTGACCGTCTGAACAAAGAGCTGGTGCATAACGTGGCGCTGCGCGTTGAAGAAACCGAAGATGCGGATGCGTTCCGTGTATCCGGTCGTGGCGAACTGCACCTGTCCGTGCTGATTGAAAATATGCGTCGTGAAGGTTTCGAACTGGCGGTTTCCCGTCCGAAAGTTATCTTCCGTGAAATCGACGGTCGTAAACAAGAGCCGTACGAAAACGTGACGCTGGACGTCGAAGAGCAGCACCAGGGGTCTGTCATGCAGGCGCTGGGCGAGCGTAAAGGCGACCTGAAAAACATGAATCCGGACGGTAAAGGCCGCGTACGTCTCGACTACGTGATCCCAAGCCGTGGGCTGATTGGTTTCCGTTCAGAATTCATGACCATGACTTCCGGTACGGGTCTGCTGTACTCCACCTTCAGCCATTACGACGATATTCGTCCGGGTGAAGTGGGTCAGCGTCAGAACGGCGTACTGATCTCTAACGGTCAGGGTAAAGCGGTGGCGTTTGCGCTGTTCGGTTTGCAGGATCGCGGTAAGCTGTTCCTGGGTCACGGCGCGGAAGTTTATGAAGGCCAGATTATTGGTATTCACAGTCGCTCCAACGACCTGACGGTAAACTGCCTGACCGGTAAGAAGCTGACCAACATGCGTGCGTCTGGTACGGATGAAGCGGTGATTCTGGTTCCGCCAATTAAAATGAGCCTTGAGCAAGCGCTGGAGTTCATTGATGACGACGAACTGGTAGAAGTCACCCCGACCTCTATCCGTATCCGTAAACGTCACCTGACGGAAAACGATCGCCGCCGTGCGAACCGTGGTCAGAAAGAAGAGTAATTAACGTTCTTACGGATAAAAACCCTGCCGAAATGAAAGCTCGGCGGGGTTTTTTTATTCACGTTGAGAAAGGGATAAGGTTGCCAAAAAATCAGCAATTGCTGGCGTATTATGCCGACCAATGACGCTGTCCGCATAAACCTTTGCCCGGGCGCTGGCATTCCCCATCGCTACGCCCAATCCGGCTAAACGTAGCATTTCCGCATCGTTATCATTATCGCCAAACGCCATCACTTCGCGCATTGCGATATGCTGTTGCTGTGCATATCTGGCGAGGCTTTGCCCTTTGCTACACCCCTTCTGGAGAATATCCAGTTGATGATGCCAGGACCAGGTACAGCTTAGCTGTAATTCATGCTGTATAAACTCAGCAATATTTTGTAGTTGTTTTATGTGCCGATGAACGACGCTGATTTGCCAAATATTCTCCCTACTGCTTAGCTCATCAGCCTGAAAGATTATTTTATCATCAGCACGAATTGTCGGTTTAAGCGGATATACCCGCGCCAGTATTTTTTCCGTTTGTAAGTGCGTCAGCGGCAGTGGATGAAGGATCTGCTGTTGAGCCGGTTGATAAATATAACTTCCGTTACAACAGATCATCGGTTCGGTGAGCGCCAGCGTTTGATAATACGCATAGGCTTCACGATGAGAGCGGCCGGTGACAAGCATTATTCGGCAGCCCATGTCTTGCATCTGACGGATGGCGGTTAGCGACTCTGGCAGAATTTGTTTATTACGGTTTAGCAGCGTTCCATCAAGATCAAAAGCGATTAAACGATATCGCATGAGCGCCCGATCCTAAAACAGCGTGAGGTATCCAGGTGATTCAGCAATGGAATATCGAGACGGTGCTGATAAGCGAGAAAACAGTGGCATTGTTTTGCCTGGCAGGCGGGAGAATTAAGCCGTTGCTGATATAAATTACCCATTTTAATTTTGCTGATATGACAAGCAAAAAGATCGCCTTCTGCATTCATAAAAATACTTTTTCTTCCTGCGGTACAGATATCCAGCTGCGCTGGCCACTGCTGCGTTTCAACCACATACAGCGGATCGAGTTCGCTGAAGGCGATGGTTTCCTCAACGGTATGCCGGGTATTGGCACACTCGTTGGCGTTAAACCAAAAATAATTCTGGTCAGGCAACTGCTGGCGTAGCCAACGAAACTGGGCGATATCTTTCATACTGGCGACAGCCCCCGCGCACCAGGTTATTCCGGCGGCAGAGAGCGCTAAACACTGCTGGAGAAAGCGCTCAGCGGTAATTTGTGAGGGATGAAAAGAACACCATAACCGAAGCTTTGAGATATCTCCGCCGCCGGCACGAAATGATTCCAGCAATGACATTAACGAAAAAGAGGCGTTAGTTTGTATGCCGACCGCCTGAACATGAGGATAGCGGCTAATTTCTGCCAACGCCGCCATGTAATAACGCAAGCGTAGCGCCTCGCCATAAGGCGTAATCATCACATTCAACGGCGTACCTAAAAGAGGCAAATGGTCAACCATGCGCCATAGCGCGGCTTCGTCGCGTTTTTTATCGTTGCGGGCGTGTTTATGGAACGGGCAATAGCCGCAATGATAATTACACGATTTAAGATAGCCGCGATAAAACAGCGTGTGAATATCGCGCAGGGCGGGGGCGCTCATCTCTGCCGATTCTCCCGTAGCATCACCTCAGGCGAAACGAACACAGGAGCAAGGCAATCGGATAATGCCATACCGGTCTCCGTTAGCCGGAGGCGACTGCCATTCTGATAGCAGTAACCCTGCCGTATGAAGCGTTCAAGGTCGGGGAAATCCCTTAGCGCATCGCTGGCAAAATATTGCTGATAATCGCTAAGAGAAAGTCCCTGCCAGAAAAATAGATTTTTAATGATAAAGCGGCGTTTCATTTCATCAGGGGGAAGCAGATAACCGTGATTAATGACGGTTTTATCCGGGCTGTCGATAAACGCCTGAATGATTTTTCGTGATGTTTGCAGGTTCGACGACCACGGTGAACAGTAATGCAGATTGCCAAGATAACTTCTGCCGCCCGCGCCGAGCGCCAGTGAGTTTTCAAATCCGCAGCTTTCCGCCGCGGCGGATGGCGCTGGATTAAGGACGAAACGGCGCATGGACGTTTGGGTGTAGCCCGCGTTGCGTAAAAGATCGCGGGCTAAAACGTAGTAGCTATGCATATTTTCCTGGCGAGGCATATTATAAAGCGGATAAAGGAACAGCTCTTCCGGTTGATAAACGAGCGCCTGATGTAACGATTCCGTCAGGCTTGCGTGAGTCTGGCCGGGAATGCCATAAATAATATCAATATTGAGTGATGGAAAATGACCCGCCTTTAGCCATTCCAGCGCCTGGTGCGCGCTGGCGGCATTGTGGCGGCGGTGCAGCGTATGTAACTCGCTATCATGAAAACTTTGTACGCCAATACTGACGCGATTAACGGAAAAGGCGTTTAATAGCGCTACTTTTTCTGCCGTGGTATCCGTAGGGGAAGTTTCAATCGTTTTATAAATATTCCAGTCAACATTGAGCACATCAAAGACGGAAAAAAATAACTTCTCTAATTGCGCAATATTTAATAGCAGAGGTGTGCCGCCGCCTACGGTAAAGCTTGCCCAGTGGGCGGGCGCCAGCGCCATTTGTCGGCCCTGGGTAATAATCGCGTCGATATAGCTATCAATGAACGTATTATCTGCGCCAGTGCAGGTAAATAAATTACAGAACCCGCAGCGACTTTGACAAAAGGGCATATGAACATACAGATGTGTGTCGTGCTCGTAAATCCGCGGTTTTACTTCGCTAAAGCTGACGTTCTCCACCTCCCGATAAGCCGTCTTATGCGGATAACTGTACATATACTGACGATAAATATCATTGTTATTCATATTAATGATTACAGCTCAGCAAGAAATGCATATAGGGAACGGTATTAACGATCGGATGATTAAAACTATGGAAATATTTCCCGTCTTCGCCATAGCAGGTACCGTGATCGGAGCAGACAATAACGAACGTTTCGCCGCCGGTTTGGCGGAAAATGTTTAGTAATCCGTCGATGCGGGCGTCGATATAGCGTAGCGCGGCGGCATGGGTCTCAACGGTATCGCCAGGGGCCGCGCCCTCAACGTAAAAATGGTTAGGGTAATGAATCGTGTCGATATTGATATACATCATGACCGGTTGGCTGCCAGCACGCTCGGCCATGATTTTCTGGATATAATGGATCTGGTTATCCATACTTTCTTTAACCGTACAGGCAAATCGTGGATGCCAGTAACTCTCTTTAAACATCGACGGGAACACTTTTCCCATGCCGGAGCGGTTATTAAAGAAAGAGACGCCGCCAATACAGATGGTCTGGTAGCCTTTATTTTCCAGACTTTTTATCCATGTTGCGTCATCAAAGGCAAATGCATTTTTCGGCCCTTTACGACCAAGTCCGATATCTTTTGGGAAAAACAGCATGGTCTGATTAACGGTATCATCAATAGGTTTTGGCATAAAACCTGAAAACATGGCGTGATGCGAAGGCCAGGTAAAATTACCGGCCGCCTCGCATTTCGTCCATTGTCCATAATGATTAAGGTTGGGCGTATTTCCGGCGGTTTGTTCCTGAAGCGCAATATCGTAGCGTAACGAGTCCAGCACAATAAAAAGAATATGAGCGTTATTACTAATTAGCGTATTCATATCGAATTCGCCATCGCCTGTGTCAATCGACGCGTGCAGCGAGACGGGGACTTCATCCATTGAATTATACATTTTGCTTCCTCATGGCCCGGATTTGCGCCTGATAAATTAGATTATTCTGCTGCGCATCCTGATAAATCAAATCACCCTGGCCATTAATTTCAATAACATACGGCGTCAGGCTGGTAGTAAGTAAAACATCAATACCCGCTAAGCGAATGCCAGGGAAAAGCCGCATGGCATTTTGACAGAGCGTATCGATCTCAGTCACTTTTGCGGCAGATAACTCCAGACTTTCGAAGCAGTAAGCCTGGTTTTGCAGATGTAAGTTAGTAATGGGCTGCGAGGAGGTTCTGACCACTCGCCAGATAATTTCGCCATCCAGGCAGACGATGCGTAAATCATAGGTTTTATGCTTTACGTTGGCTTTGGGCAGCCACTGTTCGACGAGGTTTTCCTGCTGAAGAACGCCATCAATAATGAGCTGGATATCTTCTTTCTGACGATACTGTTGGATTTTTTTGCTGTTAAATAGCTGTTGTCCTGATATGGCAATCGCGCTGTAAAGCACCTGCTTTATGCCATCAGGGTGGCGGCGCAAAGCGATAACGCCCGCCGCGCCAGAACCCAGCGAGGGCTTAATGAACACGCTGGCGACCCTTTTTTCCTCCATGATGGCGGTGAGCTGTACAAAACTTTTTACGTCTTCCGCTACCAACGGCGGCGTGGGGATGCCGTGTTCCAGTAAGCGCCGCTTGCAGAGTTTTTTATCCAACAGGTGAATGAGGCCCGCCGGATGGTTAAGCCAGGTGACGCCAGGACGCGCCGCCATGTTCTGCAAAAAATGGATATAGTCCAGACCGATCGCGTTTATTTTGCGGATGTCTGTTTCACTGTGTACTGGCGGGTCGATTTTAACGATGCCAGAGGTCAGCGAAGCGTCCAGCGCTTGCGGATGAGTCAGCGCCGTGACGGGTTCCCCAAGTACGGCGGCAGCCTGCATAAAATAATGCGTGCGCTTGCTCTGACGGGGGCCAATGAGCGTAATCACAATAAATCCCTTTATCGTTGTGTAGGGGAATGTGCACATTCCCCTACACAATCACTCGGTGTACATCGCATTCATATAAATATCGCCATCGTAATCATCAGGCTCCAGAGCTTCTGAAAGATTCAGGTTTATCGGCAGTGTGGCTTTTAGCTTTTCCTGCATCTCCGGCGTCAAATAGTGGTGGTGGAGATCGAGTGTTTCCAGATGCGCAATTCGGTCTTTATGCTCCAGCAGCGCCTCTGCGCCGTTGTCCGTTAAGGTACCGCATGAGAGTTCCAGCACGTTAAGCTGCGGCAGGATATTACTTTCCAGCACCCGGCGGGCGATATCATCCTGCTCTTCGCTGTTCATCAACCCCAGATGGGTGAGCTGAGGGAAAAGGTCTTTCGATGCCAGTGCCATCACGTCATCCAGCGAACCGTCAAAACCGTATTCCTCTACGCCCAGGAAGAGCTTCAGCGTTTTTAATGCAGGGAGCTGCGCATTTTGTAGTTCGGCAAGTACGTTAGAAGGGATGCCGCCGGAAATGATTTCCAGGTGCTCCAGTTTCTCATGATGTATAGCGCCCAGTCGCAGATCCGACGCGCCTTTAATAATCAGTTCTTTCAGATTGGGTAACGCCGCATAGAGCCTGGAATAGTCACCTTGTTTAATCCAGGAGATCTCGCAGTCTTCGCTCTCCATATCACCGATAAACAGTGATTCCAGGTGAGTAAAGCGGGAGGCGTTCTCCACAATCATATCAATAATAGGCTGGCAGGTTTCGTCTTCCCAACAATCACCCCAGTTACCAATGGTCAGTGAGCGAAGCTTTGGCAGATCTTCATCGGTTAAAATCAAATTAATGAGCTGTTCCTGGGTTAATTCATTGTCCCAATCAATATTAAATCGCTTATTCATTTGTTTCCCTTCTCTATAAGCATGAATATGGTAAAACGCTTTGCGAATATTATCATGGCGCTTAGAGACGGGATATCGGGAGTCTGATTCAGGATGAATGAGCGGGCAGAACAACTACCCGCTGTGATGCAGATTCGAAAAATAGAGGCGATAATATCAGAAGAAATACTTCGCCCCGATACGAATCTGGTTTTGCTCTCTATGGTAGGGACCCACGTTACGATCTAACCAGCGTAATTCAAAGTAGGGCAACCAGTGTTCATTGATACGATAACGGAAGGTATTAGTGATTTCCCAATGATGCTTCGTACCATTACTACTATTAAAATCATTAACGTTATAAAAATAGTGTGGTTCAAAGGTATAAGAAAATTTATCGGTAATGATAAAATTCCAATAGTTACCGATTTCATAGCTGTCATTATTATCCAGTTCGCCATTCAAATCGGTTGAACTATAATTATTGTGATTATATCGGTTACGTACCGTAAGATTAAACCACGGGGTAAATTTATAGTTAACATCCAGATAGACGGCGCCGCCGGAACCAATGCTTTTGTCGTTTATTAACCCCCCAGGCTGGATGGTTAATTTATCTGTAGGTTTAAATAATGGATACCAGCCCTCAATCTCATTATAACCGTGCTTTAATTCATCATCACGCTGTAGCGTATAGGTATTGGTCAACATAATTCCGGCCCCCATATCGGAGTTATAGCCGACGCGCAGCATAAACTCCATTTGGTCAGACGCCAGGTTATAGGCCTCACGGTTTTCTACATAAGCGCCAGCAAAAACAGAGGTGGATATTACTGAAGTTAATATCACTAGAGTATTCAGAGATTTCATAATAAATCCATTTTTCAAATATAGGGAAGCCGCCATCCATCGGGATGGATAAAGCGGCAAGCGTCGTTTAATTATTTACAGTAGAAATACTTTGTTTATTATTAGTCGCGACAATTTGATTACCTGTTTTCTTTCGTTGGGCAATTTCCTCGATAATAAAAGCGAAACGTTGTTCATTGAGCTTATAAAAAAAGCCCATCGTTAGTGCTGCGATAATGGCAAGACCGCAAGGCCATAAAAAAATGAGCTGACGCAAACCAAGCAACGTGGTGTCACTTTGAGCTATGTTGGGGATATAACCGATTTGCGTCAGCATAATACCTGGCAAAAAGCCAGCAAGCGCAGCGGAAATTTTGCGGGAAAAGGTATAACCCGTATACACCGAGCCTTCAGCGCGAATACCCGTTTTCCATTCACCGTAGTCAACCGTATCCGGAACCAGTGCCCAGTTCAGGCTGTTGACGAAAGCGGTACCGAAGAAGGCGATACAAGAGAAAATAACAAACAGGAATGACGTTCCACCCCAGATAAAATTCAGGATATCGCCAACGGCCCACAATATCAGACCACCAAGATAAACCTGTTTTTTCCCGAAGCGTTTTACCGCAGCAGGTACTAATAAAACACCAATCAGGATACAGCCCATGCTGAAAAACCCATCCATGACAACAAATGAATATCGTTCAGCACGTACTGAGTGTAATAAACCTGAATGGCCAGCTTGATATTAAAGGCGGCCAGCGTGCACAAATTGGCAACGCAGAGCACCAGCAGCGGCGGATTACGAAAAATCGCGCAGAAGGACTTCAATATGCTGGGTTTATGCGTGTCAGGTACGGTTTCGATATACCGTTCTTTCACCCCGCTAAAGCACCACCACATGCTGAACAGCCCGCAGACCGAAAAGATGACTGCTGCAATCAGATAACCCAGCGAAGGGGAACGGGTAAACAGCGCCTGAATGGGCATAAAACCTACGGTACAAAGAAGAAGGCCAATGGTAGCGCCGCCTTGTCGCCATGCGGCGAGCTGGGCCCGCTCATGCGGATTTTTGGTAATAGCGGGTACCATCGCGCCGTATGAGCAGTTCATCAGGCTGTAGAACAGACCGAACAACATAAACAGCACCGTCGCGAAGGCTGTTTTAACGGGTAAAGTAAAGTGAGTGGCAAAGAATTGCGCAGTAGCAACCAGAGCGACTGGAAATGACGCATACAGAATAAAAGGCCGAAACTTTCCTTTTGTGCCAATATTACGGCGTGAGTCCAGCAATACGCCGGTGAGCATATCGGTAAAAGCGGTGAAGAATTTCGCCACCAGAAAGATAATTCCACCGTAATATGCAGGCATCCCGAGTTCATCGGTATAAAACTTCAGTAGATACAGCGTACCGATACACAGCATCAGATTTGAGCCGAAATCGCCCACGCCATAGGCGCATTTTTCCCGCAGGCTCAACTTTAGCGTTAGCGGATCATGATTAGACATAATCGCCTCTCAAAACGCCCCGCAGGGCGTTATATTTTATTGTTGTTAAACCGTATGTTTCCGGGCCTCAATCTCTTCCACAATTCGCACGTACATCTTCTCGTTGAGGTTGTAGAAACAGCCCATCGCAATAATGGTGATGACCGCCAGCACGCAAGGATAAATAAAGATCAACTGGCGTAGGCCTTCGACGGTGCCTGCCGATTGCACCACATTCGGGATATAACCGATTTGCGTTAGCATCCAGCCGGGGAAGAACCCTGCCAGCGCCTGGGAGACCTTACGGAAGAACGTGAAGCCGGTGTAAACCGTCCCTTCCGAGCGGACGCCGGTGCGCCATTCACCGTACTCCACCGTGTCGGAAACCAGCGCCCAGTTCAGGCTGTTGACGAAGGCGGAACCGAAGAACGCCAGGCAGGAGAAGGCGACAAAACTGACCGAGCCGCCGCCAAAGAAGTAGTTGAGCAGATCGCCTGCCACCCATATTAACAGCCCGCCGATATAGACTTTCTTCTTGCCAAAACGCCTTACAGCGCCGGGCATCAAAAAAACGCCGATAAAAATACAGCCCATGCTAAAGAAGCCCATCCAGGAGAGGAGGATCGGGTCGTTAAGAACGTACTGGGTGTAATAAACCTGAATCGCCAGTTTGACGTTGAAGGCGCCAAGAGTACAAAGGTTGGCGATACACAGAATAAACAGCGGACGGTTACCGGCGATGGCGCGGAACGACTGCAATAATCCAGGCTTTTGCGCGCTATCGACAGGTTTCACTTCGACGTAGCGCTCTTTAACGCCGGCGTAGCACAGCCACATAAATAGCAGGCCAAACAATGAAAATAGCGTGGCGGCGAAAATATAGCTGAGTTGGGCATTGCCTTCGATCAGGTTCATGACCGGCACAAAGCCAACGGTACACAGCAGCAGGCCGAGAGTGGCGCCGCCCTGACGCCAGGCGGCAAGCGAGGCGCGTTCATCCGGGTTCTTGGTAATCGCGGGTACCATCGCGCCATACGAGCAGTTCATCATGCTGAAAACCAGCCCGTACAGCATAAACAGCATCGTTGCGACGACGGTTTTTCCCGTCACCTCAAACGGTGTGCCGACAAAGTTAGCAATCGCCAGTAGCGTTACCGGAAATGCCGCGTAAAGCACGAACGGGCGGAATTTGCCCTTCGGACCAATTTTACGCCGCGAGTCGAGCATAATGCCGGTACCCATATCGGTAAATGCGGTAAAAAATTTGGCGATCAGGAAAATGATACCGCCATAAGTTCCCGGTAAACCAAGGACATCGGTATAAAACTTGAGTAAATAGAGGGTCCCGATATCTAACAGGATATTGGAACCTAAATCCCCCAGTCCATAGGCAAGTTTTTCTTTAAACGGCAAGCGTAGGGTTGCCGGATTCGATGATGTTTGACTCATTATTCTTCTCCATCTGCCCGCAGGTTTCCCTGCGGGCGAGCCGTATTAGATATTCCGTAAAGAAGCAAAAAGTGAAGCCCACTCGCTCTTCGCGCGATAGAAGACCGGCGGTTTGCCAATGGGCGCATCCACGGTAATTTCACCGCCGTGGTGAACTTCACCGGTCCAGATATTCACCCAGTGATCTTCCGGCAGGTACAGCGTCCAGTCGCAACGCCCCTGCTCGTGAACCGGCGCGACCAGCAGATCCTGACCGAGCAGATATTGATATTTCAGGGTGTAGGTTGCGGCATCGTTCTCGTAGTGCAGGAATAGCGGACGCATGACCGGCAGACCGGTATCCGCGTTTTGCGCCACCGCCTGCTTGAGATACGGTTTCAGCGTGGTAAAGACGGTGGTCATACGGGCAAAGTGGGCAATGGTTTCCTCATCGCCATCAAACTGCCAGTTATCGCCAGGGCGGTTGCCTTCATGGGTGCGCATCATTGGGGTGAAGGCACTGAAATCACACCAGCGCAGCAACAGCTCTTTGCTGCGTTTCATGTCAAACAACGTGGTGTAACCGCCGATATCGCTGTGGTGCAGACCGTGACCGGTCATTGCCAGCGACAGTGCGGCAGGAACGACCGAGGCCAGTCCATCATCAAGGCTCCAGTCAACGTTTTGATCGCCTGCCCACATCATGGTGGAGTACTTCTGACTGCCGGTGTAGCCCGCACGCATAAAGAACAGGATCTCGCCGAGCTTGCCGGTCTCCTGTAGCGCTTCGTAGTTACATTTCGCCCACAGTGCGGGCCACGCGTTATGCATAATTTCGGCACTGACGCCGTTGTGCAGGTAAGTGTCGGTTGGCAGGTATTCGCCGAAATCCGCCATCCAGCCGCTGCAGCCGAGCGCGATCATGTTCTTTTTGATGACGTCTTTGAACCAGTCGTAAGCTTCAGGATTGGTCAGATCGACCACGCCGCCATAGAATTCGCCAAACTCGACCAGATAGTCGCCGCCCGTGGCGTCTTTCGCCAGGTAGCCGTGTTTCGCCGCCTCGGCGCAGAGGTCTTTATCACTGGCGACGTATGGGTTGATATAAGAGAGGAACTGGACGCCTTCTTCTTTCCACTGTTTGATACGGCTATCCAGCTGTGGATAGTTGTCGCTATTCCACTTCCAGTTCCACATCACGCGTTTGCCAAAGGAGGTCATGCGAATGCCGGACCAGTCCTGCGCCCAAATACCGTTCACTTTTACGCCTGCGTTGCGCATGGTATCCAGTTTTTGCTGGCAAACTTCCGTACCGCCCTGAATGCCTAGCGTGACGCCGTCGTAAACCCAGTCCGGCAGCTCCGGCTGGCGACCTAACAGCGCAGTCAGTTTTTCCAGCAGGGCGATGTAGGTGTCGGCACACTCAAAACGTAGCGTAGTTTTATCTTCCCACAGCGCCAGTTCGTGATACTCCGGCGCGCTGAAGTCGAAATTCATATAGCAGCTATTATCGACGTGGCAGTAATACTTCTGCGTGCTGACAAAGGTCGGTTGCGGGAAGAAGGTCCAGTAATAGTCGCCGCCGGCGTTCTCTTTACAGTCTGCCTGCCAGGTGACATAGCTGGTTTTATTACGGCCAACGCCCTGTTCGCTGGTCCACAGCGGGAACGGCTTGCCGCGCAAATCGAAATAAGAGAACTGTTCGCCGCAGCCGTAGATATGGTCGTCTGGATTAGCTGCGAGGCGTAACCAGATACGGTTATGGTGCAGGTCGTCGTTTTGCAGATCCAGCTTCAGGCGTCCCGCCTCATCGGCGGAGATGCGAAGGGTGGCGCTAATTGTTGCGCCACGGCTGAATTGTACCAGCCAGCCGTCGGGTAGCTCGCTGACGGTGGCCTCCGTTAATGCAATCTTTTCGTTAAGTTTGTCTTTGATGCTGAAGTTGCCGCGAAACATGTCAATGTCGGCAACGCCCGCGCCAATCCACAGACAGGGATTTTCGGTGCTGTGGCGTAAAATCAGGCGCTGTTGCCAGCTAAGCGCAAAACCATCCTGTGATGTTGTCAGTTCAAAATCGGTTGACCGTTGTGGTAGAGAATTCATTGTAATCTCCGTGAATGTAGGGTAATTCGGTAATCCATTTGGGCTAGTCGCAGCCGATGGAAAAATGCAGTTGATGGATCGCTTTTGGGGCAAGATGAATCAGTGCGATCCCGGAATTAAATGCATCGGGCGGGCAGCTCATAGGCTCTACCGCGAGACCTTTTCGGCTGAGTTTTTCGCCGGTATAGATCTGCAACCAGGGCTGGGTGCTGCGTAAAAATGTGGACATGTTCTGCGTTGGGCTGGTAAGTCTGACCTCCCACTCAGCCGGGGTAGTCGCGGTCTTAACCGCATGATCAAGGCGCGTTTCGCCGAGCAGGCATGATGCGGAAAAATCTCTGCCTGCGGGCAATTCTTCGCTTGCCGGCAGTGTTAATACACAGCTATCGATGCTTTGCAGGTTACAAGTCAAATAAGGATGTGCGCCCGCGCCATAAGGGGCTGATTCATCGCCAATGTTTTGCGTACGAATCAATACGTGCAGCCCACTGGCGGCATCTAACCGATAAATCACTTCCGATATCAACGCAAAGGGATAGCCGTAAGAGGGCGGCAGAAAAATCGTTAGCGACGCTTCCGTCGTCGACTGATAATTAATCTGCCAGTCTCGCCAGGCTAACAGACCGTGAATGGCGGTCTGCGAAACCGGGTCGTTAACGGCAAGCTGGAAAACTTTGCCGTTATAGGAGTAGCAGCCATTTGTCACGCGATTTGGCCAGGGAATCAATACTTTCCCCAGATGCGCCATGGGTATTTCTTCCGGTTTATGCGGGATGACCACATGACGTCCATGATGAGTCAGTTCCGCCAGACCTGCGCCAACCGTGACGATTTTCGCCTGGTAATGGCCCGCATTAAGCTGAATAGTTTTTCCACCGCTATGCATGGCTGCCATCCTCATGACCTATTTCGCGTTGATATCCAGGAGACCCGCCGCGACCGCCGGAGCCAGGCCCGGCGCCAGTGGCAGACGAGGAATGACCAGACAGTGCAGCAGATGGTAAATATCTTGCTTGCCGTCCCACACTTTGGTGGTCACTTTGTTATCGGCGTCCAGCTCTTGCCACCAGGAACCATTTTCATAGTCCATCAGGTACTTAATGCAGTAGTCCCACCATTTCTGATACCACTCTTCATGCTGGCTATCGCCCGTCAGGGTGTGGAGGGCGTAGGCCGTACCCATCGCTTCCACAATCGGCCAGCGCACGCGTTCACGTACGATAGGTTTACCGTCCCAGTCGACTGAGTAGACAAAACCGTCTGCGCCATCTGGCGCCCAGGCGTCGCGGATAGTGGCATGGAACAGACCTTTCGCGTCTTCCAGCAGCCAGGCGGGTGGCGTTTCGAAGCGGGCCTCCAGCGCAGCATGGAGATGGAGCATCAGACGGCCCCATTCAATCCAGTGACCTGGCGTACCGCCGTAGGCGCGGAAACGGTGGGCAGGATTATCTTTGTTGTAGTCGCGGATAGGGTTCCACTGTGAATCGAAGTGCTCATTGACGCGGTAATCACCGTTGCGCGCCACATCATGAATAATTACCGACGCGATACGCAGCGCGCGATCCAGCCATTTTTTGTCATGGGTAACGTCATAAACAATCAGGAACGCTTCGACGGCGTGCATATTGGCGTTACCGCCACGGTAATCTTCCGTCTGGCTGAAGGCTTCGTCCCAGGACTCCAGGCACATCTGCTCTTCTTCACTCCAGAAGTATTTCTCAATCACTTCTATGGTGTAATCCAGCAATTTCCTGGCTTCAGGATGCCCGGTCGTGACGGCGCTGGCCGCGCCCAGCAAGGCGAAGAAGTGTTGATAACCCTGTTTAGAGGCATCCACCACGCCCTGATCGTTAACGCAGGCATACCAGCCGCCGTATTTTTTATCGCGCAGCGCGCCGTTCATGGCTTTGATGCCATGATCGACCAGATCATAAGCGCCCGGTCGGCCCATCGACGCCGCCACGGAATAAACGTGCAACATACGCGCCGTGATCCAAAGATGGGTGCCCATCTCTTCTTTAATTTGCCCTTTATTTCCCAGCCAGCCGAAGCCTGTCGGCACCACGGCGTTTTTACCGAAATTAAAGATGCGGTCGGTTTCCTGCTCCAGCCAGTGGTTGTGGCTCAACGTGTTAAACCATTTCATTCTTTCATCCTCGTATTAACGACGTTTCGCCATCATTTCATCGACGATCTCGCCCAGACGTTGCAACTTAGGCGCGGAAACATCACGTAGCATCAGCTCGGTATCCGGTAGACCAATCACTGATGACCAGACCGCGCGTCCCGCCAGGAACCCGGATGCGCCAGCTTCCATGGCGACCCTGACCGCGCGAGGGAACAGTTTTTCGTCCACACCGGAAGAGAGGATGACCCACGGCATATTGATATGCCCATTCAGGCGTTGTGAGGCGGTAAGAAGATCGGAACGCGCGCCTTTGCCGTAGAGCGGCATTTCAACTTTGTAAAGATCGGCGCCGCTGTCGCCCAGCTCTTTGGCCGCATCGATAATCGCCTGCTCGCGATCGAACTTGTCGCCGCAGCGCGGCGGACGAACAACCGGTTCGATAATGCTCAGCAAACCATTGGAGTGACATAATTCATTGAATTCTTTGACCATATCCAGACGCTGCTGCGCGTCTTCATCGCTGCGCCACAGCACCAACAGTTTTAAGGCTTTCGCGCCATCCCGTTTTACCGCCTGCGCATTAATTTTTTTATCAATGACCACGTTATCAACGGGAATACCGTTGCCCGGGATGAAATCATCCGCCGCGACGATCATGGCGCAGCTTTTAGCGACCGCGTTTTGTTCTACGGCCTGGCGATAACAGAACTGCTGATCCAGCAGAACGGCAGAGGCATACGGGGAAAGAATTTTCGCCGCATTCACTTTGAAATCCGTCAGCACGCTATCGGCAACGGGTGTTTTCGCACCAGCAGCAGCAAACATTAAACGCATCGCCTCGCGCTGATCGACAGCCAGCATGGCAAACCCGCCGGACGCTCGCGTAATGTCTTTGATGGTGTAGTTGTTCATTCAATTTTCCTTTATACAGTCGTTACTTTTTTACGTTGGCGGTCAGCCCGGCGCTGATGCGCACCTGTTCCAGGATGGCGCTCCAGTCTTCCCGACCGCGGCCTGCGGCCCGCGCCAGGTTATAAACTTCACGGGAGGCGGCGCCGAGCGGCATCGGTACGTGCAGTTGATTGGCGACATCCAACGCGATGCCAAGATCTTTGTGCGCCAGATCGATCATGAAGGCGGGAGACAGATCTCCTTTCATCACTTTATTCGGCCAGGTGGTGGTGAAATGCCCTTTGCCTGCGGCAGTGCCGCTCATCACTTTTAAAGCCACGTCGAAGGAAAGCCCCAGCGCTTCACACAGCACGGCGGCTTCGGCGGAGAGCGCATTTAGCGCAATACTCATGTAGTTGTTGATCAGTTTTAAGCGAATACCCATTCCCGGGCCGCCGGTGTTGACCAGCTCATTACCCATCGCCATCAGAACAGGGGTAGCACGCTCTACTTGCTCCGCCGTACCGCCTGCCAGCAGCAACAATGTGCCGGTAATCGCGTTGTCGGATGTCCGGCCTACCGGCACATCCATCATGCTGAACCCTTTGCTCTGCATGTCGGCAATCAGCTTATCGGTTTGCAACGGATGAATAGTGGACATATCAATGACCAGCGCTTCATGGGAAAGAGTTTCACAAACGCCTTGCTCGCCAAACAAAACGGAACGAACCAGATCGCCGTTCGGGAGCATGGTGATAACAAATTCAGCGCCGATGGTTGCCTGAGCCGGGCTGCTTGCAGGTTGCGCGCCTTTGTCTACCAGACGCTGTACGGCGTCGGGATTAACATCGAAGACGCTGAGTTGATGGCCCTGCTTTAGCAGATTGCTCGCCATAGGGGAGCCCATCTGTCCCAACCCGATAAATGCTATAACTGCCATATCGTTCTCCTGAACACGGTGGTGTCATTTTTTGTCATTAATGAGCCTTTTCCTGTCTGTTTGTGATCGTATTTGTAATTTATAGTCAAAAAATTGACAGCCGTCACTTTTTAAACATTTCGTGAAATTAAAATGATCACATCGAAAATGCTTGAGGAATGACCATGGTTCGTATTGCTTGTGTAGGTATTACCGTGATGGATCGCATCTATTACGTGGAAGGATTACCGACAGAAGGGGGTAAATATGTGGCGAAGCGCTATACGGAAGTGGGCGGCGGGCCTGCGGCGACCGCTGCCGTGGCTGCGGCGAAATTGGGCGCGCAGGTGGACTTTATTGGCCGTGTGGGCGATGACGACACCGGAAACAGCCTGCTGGCGGAACTGGAATCCCTGGGGGTAAATACCCGCTATACCCGCCGCTACACGCAGGCCATGTCCTCGCAGTCAGCGATTATGGTGGATGCCAAAGGAGAGCGGATTATCGTTAATTATCCCAGCCCGGATTTATTACCTGACGCCGACTGGCTTAACGACATCGATTTTTCGCAGTGGGATGTGGTGTTGGCGGATGTGCGCTGGCATGACGGCGCAAAACAGGCGTTTACGCTGGCGCGTCAGGCTGGCGTCATGACTGTTCTTGATGGCGATATTACGCCGCAGGATATTAGCGAGCTGGTGGCGTTAAGCGACCACGCCGCCTTCTCCGAGCCAGGGCTGGCACGCCTGACGGGGATGAGCGAAGCCATTGATGCGCTAAAAAAAGCACAAATGCTCACAAATGGACATGTCTATGTCACGCGAGGCAGCGAAGGCTGCAACTGGTTGGAAAAAGCGGCGGTACGCCACCAACCGGGTTTTACCGTGGAGGTGGTGGATACTACTGGCGCGGGCGATGTTTTTCATGGCGCACTGGCATTTGGCCTGGCAAGCGGATACGCCATCGAAGAGGCTGTCAGATTCGCCAGCGGCGTTGCCGCGCTGAAGTGTACGCGCCCGGGTGGCCGGGCGGGTATCCCTGATTGTGAGCAAACCCGATCTTTCTTGTCACTTTTTGTATAATATGAGCAGTAGGAAGCTTTTAGAGGAATGCTCATGAGTCTTACCGAACTGACCGGTAATCCGCGACACGATCGGCTGTTAATGCTAATTGATGAACGCGGCTATATGAATATCGATGAGTTAGCCAGTTTGTTGGAGGTCTCTACCCAGACGGTTCGCCGCGATATTCGTAAATTAAGCGAGCAGGGGCTGATTACGCGTCATCACGGCGGCGCTGGCAGAGCGTCCAGTGTGGTCAATACCGCCTTTGAGCAGCGAGAGGTCTCCTGGACGCAAGAGAAAAAAGCCATTGCGGAAGCCGTGGCTGACTATATTCCGGATGGCTCCACGATATTTATCACGATTGGAACGACGGTTGAGCAGGTGGCGCGCGCGCTGCTCAACCATAATCATCTGCGCATTATCACCAATAGCCTGCGCGTCGCGCACATTCTTTATAATAACCCTCGCTTTGAAGTGATGGTGCCTGGCGGCACGCTGCGCCCGCATAATAGCGGCATTATCGGGCCATCCGCGGCGGCGTTTGTGGCGGGGTTCCGGGCGGACTATCTCGTCACCAGCGTAGGCGCGATAGAGAGCGATGGCGCGTTACTGGAGTTTGATGTCAACGAAGCCAGCGTAGTGAAAACCATGATGGCCCACTCGCGACATATTCTGCTGGCCGCCGATCATACGAAATACCATGCTTCTGCGGCGGTTGAGATCGGCAATGTGTCACAGATTACCGCTCTGTTTACGGACGAGTATCCCGGTCCGGCATTACAGAATTTACTTCAATCCCAGCAAATCGAAGTGGTTCAGGTGAGTCCTTCGCTGGACGACGCCGTTTCAGCGTGACAAGCGCCCTTGCGCCGGATGGTCGCGTCAGCGCTTTATCCAGCCAATAAAACGGCGCTGTGATGCAGGCGATATTGAACATCGTCTGCGTTTCTATTGTCTTTTTGTTAATTGATTTATAAAGGGATACATAGTCAAACTTCTCCTTTCCCGCTACAGTTATTCATCCCCGGTTAGCAAGGAGAATGACATGCTCTACATCTTTGATTTAGGTAATGTGATTGTCGACATCGACTTTAACCGCGTATTAGGTGTGTGGAGCGACCTGAGTCGAGTACCGCTGGCTTCGCTGAAGCAAAAATTTACGATGGGCGAGACTTTTCACCAACATGAACGCGGTGAGATAACGGACGAAGCGTTTGCTGAAGCTTTCTGTCATGAAATGGCGTTATCGCTCAGTTATGAACAATTTGCGCACGGCTGGCAGGCGGTATTTGTCGGATTACGGCCCGAAGTGATTGCTATCATGCATAAACTGCGCGAGCAGGGGCATCGCGTGGTGGTGCTATCCAATACTAACCGACTGCATACCCACTTCTGGCCGGAAGAATATCCGGAGGTGCGCGCTGCCGCCGACCATATTTATTTATCCCAGGATTTGGGAATGCGTAAGCCGGAAGCGCGTATTTATCAGCACGTCCTGCAGAAAGAAGGTTTTTCTGCTGCCGATGCGGTCTTTTTCGACGACAATGCCGATAATATAGAAGGGGCCAACCAGTTGGGGATCACCAGCATTCTGGTGAAGGATAAAGCCACCATCCCTGACTATTTCGCGAAGCTGTTATGCTAAAAACCGTTCACCAAAAAGCTGGACGCCATACGCGCCCTGTTCGGGCCTGGCTCAAGCTATTATGGCAGCGTATCGATGAGGATAATATGACGACTCTGGCGGGAAATCTCGCTTATGTCTCATTACTCTCCTTAGTACCGCTTATTGCCGTCGTTTTTGCCCTTTTCGCTGCTTTTCCGATGTTTTCTGATGTCAGCATTCAGTTACGCCATTTTATTTTTGCTAACTTTATGCCAGCCACCGGAGACGTGATTCAGCGCTATATTGAGCAGTTTGTCGCTAACTCCAACAAAATGACGGCGGTGGGTGCCTGTGGACTGATTGTGACGGCATTGCTGTTGATGTACGCCATTGATAGCGCCTTAAACACTATCTGGCGCAGCAAACGCACACGGCCAAAAGTGTACTCTTTTGCGGTGTACTGGATGATCCTCACGCTCGGCCCGCTTCTCGCCGGTGCCAGCCTGGCGATCAGCTCCTACCTGCTTTCTTTACGCTGGGCCAGCGATCTGAATACGGTCATCGACAATGTATTGCGCATCCTTCCGCTGCTGCTCTCGTGGATCTCATTCTGGTTACTTTACAGTATTGTCCCAACAACTCGCGTACCGAACCGTGACGCCCTTGTCGGCGCGTTTGTCGCAGCGTTGCTGTTCGAGGCCGGAAAGAAAGGTTTCGCGCTTTATATCACCATGTTCCCGTCATATCAGCTCATTTATGGCGTACTGGCAGTGATCCCTATCCTGTTTGTCTGGGTATACTGGACCTGGTGTATAGTCTTGCTTGGCGCAGAAATAACTGTCACTCTCGGGGAATACCGAAAACTCAAACAAGCCGCAGAACAAGAAGAAGCTGACCAACCATGATTGCATTAATTCAACGCGTAACCCGTGCCAGCGTCACCGTGGAGGACGAGGTGACGGGTGAAATCGGCCCAGGACTTTTGGTGTTATTGGGTGTCGAAAAAGAAGATGACGAACAAAAAGCGAATCGTCTGTGCGAGCGCGTGCTGGGATACCGTATCTTCAGCGATGCTGACGGCAAGATGAATCTGAATGTACAACAGGCTGGCGGCAGCGTGCTGGTGGTGTCGCAGTTTACGCTGGCGGCAGATACCGAGCGTGGTATGCGACCAAGCTTTTCCGGCGGGGCTGCGCCGGATCGCGCGCAGGCGCTTTATGAATATTTTGTCGAACGCTGCCGCCAGCAGGCGATAGACACGCAAACCGGACGCTTCGCTGCCGATATGCAGGTTGAGCTGGTTAATGACGGCCCCGTGACATTCTGGCTCCAGGTATGAGTCAGCTTCCGGCGTGGCCGCGGATAACAAGAGAGAGTACGGCTATGTATCACCTTCGAGTTCCGCAAACAGAAGAAGAATTAGAACGTTACTACCAGTTTCGCTGGGAGATGCTGCGTAAACCGCTGCACCAGCCGAAAGGGTCGGAGCGGGATGGCTGGGATGCGTTGGCGCACCATCAAATGGTGGTGGACGAAGAAGGAAATTTAGTTGCAGTGGGCCGCCTGTATATCAATGCAGATAACGAGGCGTCTATCCGTTTTATGGCTGTACATCCCTCGGTACAGGATAAAGGGCTGGGGACATTAATGGCGATGACCCTGGAGTCTGTTGCCCGCCAGGAAGGCGTTAAGCGCGTCACCTGCAGTGCGCGCGAAGATGCGGTTGAGTTCTTTGCCAAACTCGGGTTTGTCAATCAGGGGGAGATTACTACGCCCACAACCACGCCAATCCGCCATTTTCTGATGATTAAACCGGTAGCATCGCTGGATGATATCCTGCATCGCGGCGACTGGTGCGGGCAGCTTCAGCAGGCCTGGTATGAGCACATTCCATTGAGTGAAAAGATGGGGGTGCGCATTCAGCAGTACACCGGGCAAAAATTTATCACCACGATGCCGGAAACCGGTAATCAAAATCCGCATCACACGGTGTTTGCCGGCAGCTTGTTCTCCCTGGCGACGCTGACCGGATGGGGACTTATCTGGCTGATGCTCCGTGAACGCCACCTGGGCGGGACGATTATTCTTGCTGACGCCCATATTCGCTACAGTAAACCCATTAGCGGAAAGCCAAACGCCGTGGCTGATTTGGGGTCGCTAAGCGGTGATTTGGACAGGCTGGCGCGGGGTAAAAAAGCGCGTGTCCAGTTGCAGGTTGAACTGTTGGGCGGCGAGACCGCTGGGGCAATTTTCGAAGGCATTTATATCGTACTACCTGCGAAACCGTTCGGCCCGTATGAAGAGGGCGGGAATGAGGAGGAGTAGCTGGACATCTCCAACTACTCGATGAAGGCATCTGCTGGTAGTTTGAAGCGTTGTGTAAGCGCTTTAATATGATTAACCGTTAGTGCTCTGCGGCCATTTAAGATGTTGCTGACGTTCGATTTAGAACCAAGTTCGTTGGCAAGATCTGCTGCTTTGAGACCGTATTGATCCATGAGCGTTCGCAATACTGAAACGCCAGGGGGCGTTTTCTCCAGGTGTTGGTTGAGTGCTTTGAATTCCGGCGCATGTTTTTCGTATTCACTGATTCGGGCACAGAGCAATTCAAATAGTGGGTTTTCAAGATCGTCGTGGTCGACCAGAAACTCCACTAGCGCTAGTGCCCTGCGATACTCATTGTCATTTCGGTCTTCCCCCATCAGTGGGACGCTTTTTACCGCATCGCTGAAGGTATCAACGATCTTTTTTGCGCTGGTTGCATCCATCTGACGATGAGTTCTCATTCTTTATTACCCCGATCATATGCGGTCAGTTTGTCATATTCGGCATGGGAAACGATATGTTTCACAAATATCTTATGTAACCTGAAATCTATGTAGGAAATGAGTCTCAGGCTGTTACCAGAAACATCAATCACCCACCATTTATCTCTGTGCTTAAAATTATCCAGTGAAGGAATATACCGCTTCATCTCTTCAGGCTGAGTGAGTGTTTTTTTCTCCAGAACATTCAGCAACTCAGTGAGAGCAAGCTCATGGTTTGGATACATGAGCATCGCTTCATTGAACGGTTTTCGGCTGATAACATGCACAATGTAGTTCCATTACAAAGTTTTCAACCTGAAAACAATTTAGCGCAACGTTATCCAGTTTTCAAGTTGAAAACAAAATTGAATTTTAGGTCATTTTGCCTGTTGATGGACTTACAACACGCCAGGCCACATCTCGCATGGCGCTTCGTGCCGCCTGGCTCACGCCTCCTAGCTGGAAAAAGCCATGGATGACACCGAGATAGCGCTGGCAAGTGCATTCCACACCCTGTTCCTGGAACCGTTGATACAGGGCCTCGCCCTCATCGCGCAGTGGGTCGAATTCGGCAGTAATGATGTGCGTGGATGGCAGTCCGGCGAAGTCCTCACGCCAGAGCGGACTGGCTTCAGGATGCAGTGGATCGGTTCGCGGCATATACATCTCGTAGCCTGAAAGCAGCGTGTCACGCGTGATAATGTAATCCAGCCCATTACAGGTGTAGCTCGCAAACCTGGCGGTTGCGTCCAGCATGGGGTAGATCAGAATCAGCTGTGCAGGTTGCCATTGACGGGCGGCTTTCAGGCGTAGCGCGGTGACCAGCGCCAGATGCCCACCCGCGCTGTCACCGGCAAGCGTAATGTTCTCGCGATCTATCCCCAGTTTCTGGGCATATTTCCAGATAGTATTAGCTCCGGTTTCGGCATCGTTATGTGCGGCCGGGAAGGTGTGCTCTGGTGCAAGTCGGTACTGTGCCGCAATCACGCGACAACGGCTGTAAAAAGCTAACTGCCTTAACTGGTTATCGTGAGTGGCAAAACCGCCGCTGACAAAGCAGCCACCATGATAATAAATGATGCAGGGTAATTTCCCTGTGGCATTGAGCGGCGAAACCACGCGAAACGTCATGGCATCGAGTTCAATATCTTCAACCTGGACGCGGGTTTCTGTTTCTCCTGCCAGCGTCGTGCTGGCGATGTAGCCCGCCCTCCGGTCATCAATATTCTGTTCGCGAGAAGAGGGGCGTCCCGCGGCGATAAACCCAGCGACCAGTTCGGCAATTCCTTTTTCCAGTGGCATATAACGCTCCTTTAACTGTATGTATGTACAGTTTATAACCTGGTTCGTTGGGGATGGAAAGTGGTGAAACGAGGGGATGATGATTCTGGATAGAGGTTCGCAAAAAATGGAATGCGGTTGGCGCTGGGTTTTTAATTTTTGTACTGTGAAATGATGATGCTATACGCCATTGACGTATAGATTATTTTCACTACTATAAGCCAATGGCGTATGGAATATGCAATTTATAGAAACGGAACTCTTTACTGAAGATGTTAAAAAACTGCTCGATGAGGATGAATACCATAAGCTTCAGGTTTTTATGGCTCAGCATCCAGATTGTGGTGATGTCATTCAGGAAACGGGCGGCCTGAGAAAAATGCGCTGGGGAGCGCGAGGCAAAGGAAAGCGTAGTGGCGTGCGAATTATCTATTTTCACCGTAGTCAACGGTATGAGATTCGCTTGCTTCTGATTTATCAAAAAGGCATTAAAGATGATCTCACGCCGCAGGAAAAAGCGGTGCTTCGTATGCTGAATGAGAGGTGGTAGATGGATAAAGTGTTATTTGAGCGATTAACTCAAAGTATGTCTCAAATGAATGAAATCATTGAAGGGACCCGTGAGCCTTCTCGTACCTTTCATATTGATGCAATGAAGATTAAAGAAATACGGCAGGCATCTGGGTTGTCGCAATCTAAGTTTGCAGAACTGATTTCGGTCAACGTGGATACGCTGCGCAACTGGGAGCAAGGAAGACGTTCACCGACAGGGCCAGCCAAAGCGTTACTTCGCGCCATTGCCAACGACCCGAGAAACGTTATACAAGCATTGCGTTATTGAGCAATGATCCGGCTAACGTAGATTGCTAGCCGGTATACCAGAGAACTTATTCCCCTTCCCCCGGGAACAGGAACGGGTTGATGGAACTGCGGGCGAACCCTTCCTGCTCCATGCGCGCGTCCAGCACCAGCGAGGCGAGGTCGTCGGCCACGGCTTCCACTTTCGGGTCTTTTTCCTGATAGAGAATCTTCAGGTAAGTCCCGCAATCGCCGCAGCTTTCGGCTTTCACCGCAGCCTGCTCATTTTCCAGCGACCAGTAGTGTAAGTCGCGGCTCTGTTCGCAGTTACTGCATTTTACGCGCACGACATGCCATTCGGTTTCGCACAGGTTACAGTGCAGATAACGCAGCCCCTGCGTGGTGCCGATCTGCACCATGCTGGAGACCGGCATCGAACCGCACACCGGGCAATACTGGCGCGCTTCACCGTATTCCGCGCGGGCTTTGCCTGGAATCAAGCTGGCCATTTGCGCCCAGTAAAGGGAGAGCGCGGCCCAGATAAACGGGGCTTTATCGCTGCTGACGGAGGCAAAATCCGAGGCAAACAGCGCGCTGGCCATCTGCTCCAGCTCCTGCTCGGAGGCTTTCTCCAGGTTTTCGATAACCGCCAGCGCCGGGCCGCTCATTTCCGGCTTCAGTTCAGCAATCATCGAGTGCAGCAGCGTATGCCAGTGCTTGTCGCGCGGCAGAACGTGAATATCCAGCGGCGGTTTGCCCTGATCGTTCGCGTCTTTAATGCGCGCGGTGAGGTCCATCCGCAGCGGATGATCGTACAGCACCACTTCCTGCGCGTGCGCGATAAGCGCGGCAAAGCGCAGGTAATCGCCCAGCGGGTTATTTTCAGCCAGCTCGCGCAGACGTTCGGCGCGGCGGTTGTAGACGTTTTTGAGTCGGGGGAACAATAACGGCGGAATCATATCCGCCGTACGTTTCTCGCTCGACCCCAGCTCATCTTGCGGGATTATGCGAATACTCATTCAGTTTCTTTTTCCGTTGTCTTGCGGACTTCTCGGTACCAGCGTGGGTGATGTTTCTTCGCCCACGACCGGGTTACCCAGCCTTCCACCATCGCGGTAATGGTACCTTTCACCCAAAGGGCGGCGTAGATATGCACCATGATAACCACAATTAACGCTACTGCGGCAAAAGAATGCAACATTAACGCGAATCGGATCACCGGGATTGAGAAAGCAGGCGCAAAGTACGGACGCCAGATAATTACCCCGCTCACCAGCAGCAGCACTAGGAAGATAATCGCCGCCCAGAATACGCATTTCTGGCCGAAGTTATAACGCCCGGTGTCACCCACTTCCTCGTTGACGACGATCTTACGAATATTCTTCGCCCAAAAGATATCATCCCGATTGATTAGATTGTGGTGCCAATAACGGAAAAACATGATGATGAACGAGGCAAACATAACCACGCCCACAAACGGGTGCAGAATTCGCGCCAGTTGTGGGGTGCCCAGGATATGCATCAACCAGTTGAAGGATGGGAATAAAAAGCCCAGCCCGCTCACCGCCGCCAGCACGAAGCAGAAGGCGACGATCCAGTGGTTGATGCGTTCCGGCGCCGTATAGCGCACGATGGTGTCACGTCGTTTCATTTGCGCACCTCGTCTTTCTCTTCATGCAGGTTGTCATCTTCCTCTTCCGCACGGTTCGGGCCGACGCCGACATAGTGGAAGACGCTGGCGGCAAAGGTCGCGGCAAAACCGAACGCGGCGAGCGGTTTCCAGACGCCTTTCCAGAACTTAACGGTTTCGCTGATTTCCGGGTTCTCCGGCAGACCGTGATACAGATTCGGCTTGTCGGCATGATGCAGCACGTACATGACATGCGTACCGCCTACGCCCGCCGGATCGTACAGACCCGCGTTGTCATAACCACGGGTTTTTAGTTCCGCCACCCGCTCGCCCGCCAGCGTTTTCATATCCTCTTTCGAGCCAAAATGAATGGCGCCGGTTGGACAGGTCTTCACGCAGGCCGGTTCCTGGCCGACCACCACACGGTCAACGCACAGCGTACATTTATAGACGCGGTTGTCTTCCGGGTTGAGGCGCGGCACGTTGAACGGGCAGCCAGCGATACAGTAGCCGCAGCCGATACACTGCTCGGACTGGAAGTCGACAATACCGTTAGCGTACTGAATGATCGCCCCTTCCGCCGGACAGGCCTTCAGGCAGCCGGGATCGGCGCAGTGCATACAGCCATCCTTACGGATCAGCCACTCCAGTTTGTCGTTCTGTTCCACTTCCGAGAAGCGCATCACCGTCCAGGATTTCGCAGTTAAGTCCGCCGGGTTGTCATACACCCCGACGTTATTGCCCACTTCATCACGGATGTCGTTCCACTCGGAGCACGCCACCTGACACGCTTTACAGCCGATACAGGTGGTGACGTCGATGAGTTTCGCCACCTCTTCCTGGTGGTCCCGCGCCTGGGGCGCGGGGGTGAAACCGTTAGTGGCGGAACGACGAATGATGTCTTGCGATTGATAAGCCATAGGTCGTCTCCGTTACACCTTTTCCACGTTCACAAGGAAGGATTTAAACTCCGGCGTTTGCGTGTTCGCATCGCCGACGAAAGGCGTTAACGTATTGGCGATAAAGCCTTTTTTTGCCACGCCTTCGTAGCCCCAGTGAATAGGAATACCGATGGTATCGATATCCTTGCCGTCCGCTTTCAGCGTGCGAATACGCTTGGTCACCACTGCTTTGGCTTTGATATAGCCGCGGTTCGAGGAGACCTTCACGGTATCGCCATGCGCGATGCCGAGCTTATTCGCCAGCTTCTCGCCAATTTCCACAAACTGTTCCGGCTGGGCGATAGCGTTAAGCAACGCGTGCTTGGTCCAGTAGTGGAAGTGCTCGGTCAGACGGTAAGTGGTTCCGACATACGGGAACTTATCCGCTTTACCCAGCGCGTCGGCATCGTCTTTAAAGATACGGGCGGCAGGGTTAGAGATAACGTTCGGGTGCAGCGGGTTAGTGCCCAGCGGCGTTTCAAACGGCTCGTAGTGTTCCGGGAACGGCCCTTCCGCCATCTTATCGATAGCAAACAGGCGACCCATCCCTTCCGGCTGCATGATAAACGGTCCGACGTCACTGCCGGGCGCGGCGGCGCTGTAGTCCGGAATATCCCATCCGGCCCATTTGCCGCCTTCCCATTTCAGTAGCTGACGTTTCGGGTCCCAGGGATTACCCTGCGGATCGGCGGAGGCGCGGTTATAGAGGATGCGGCGGTTAAGCGGCCATGCCCATGCCCAGCCCAGCGTGTTGCCGAGACCAGACGGGTCGGCATTATCACGACGCGCCATCATGTTGCCTTCCGGCGTCCAGCTACCGGCGAAAATCCAGCAGCCGCTGGACGTCGTACCGTCATCGCGCAGTTGCGCGAACGAACTGAGCTGTTGACCTTTCTTCACCACCACCGCGCCGGTTGCCGGGTCGATAAGATCGGCCAGCGCTTTACCGTTACTTTCCATCGCCACTTCTTCAGAGGCGGGTTCGTATGGTTTGGTGTAGTTCCAGGTCATATTCAGCACCTGTTCCGGGTTGGCGCCGCCCTGTTCAGAGTACATCTTACGCAGGCGTAAGAAGATACCGGCGAGGATTTCGCCGTCGGTCATGGCAATTCCCGGGGCGTCCGCGCCCTTCCAGTGCCACTGTAACCAGCGACCGGAGTTAACGATGGAACCATTTTCCTCGGCAAAACAGGTGGAAGGCAGACGGAACACTTCGGTCTGGATTTTTGCGGGATCAACGTCGTTCGACTCACCGTGGTTTTGCCAGAAGGTGGACGTTTCGGTGTTGAGCGGATCGATAGTCACCAGGTACTTCAGTTTGGAAAGCGACGCGACCACTTTGTTTTTGTTCGGGAATGAGGCCACCGGGTTAAAGCCCTGGCAGATATAGCCGTTGACCTTGCCCTGTTTCATCATCTCGAAGTACTGCAGTACATCGTACCCTTTGTCCCACTTCGGTAGCCAGTCAAAGCCCCAGCTATTTTCCGCTGTCGCTTTATCACCAAAGAAGGCCTTCATCATCGAGACGAAGAATTTCGGATAGTTGCCCCAGTAGTTGACCTGATCCTTCAACAATGGCTTCGGCGTATTGGCAGCCAGATAGGTTTGCAGGTCGGTCTGTTTTTCGCTCGGCAGCGTCAGGTAGCCCGGCAGACTTTGCGACAGCAGTCCTAAGTCGGTCAGTCCCTGAATATTGGAGTGACCGCGCAGGGCGTTAACGCCGCCGCCGGCCATCCCCATGTTACCGAGCAGAAGCTGGATCATTGCCATAGTACGGATGTTCTGCGCGCCGATGGAATGCTGCGTCCAGCCCAGCGCGTACAGGAACGACGCGGTTTTATCTTTTGCGCTGGTTTCTGCAATGTACTCGCACACTTTCAGGAAGTCCGCTTTCGGCGTACCGCAGATATTTTCTACCACGTCCGGCGTATAGCGCGAGACATGCTGTTTCAACAGATTCCAGACACAGCGCGGGTGTTGCAGTGTCGTATCGCGTTTGGCAAAACCGTTTTCGTCCAGCTCATAGTGCCAACTGGTTTTATCGTACTGCCGCTTGTCTGCGTCATAGCCGGTGAACAGACCATCATCGAAGCCAAAATCTTCACGCACGATCAGGCTGGCATTGGTATAGGCCTCGGTGTATTCACGGTTGTATTTTTCGTTGGTCAGCAGATACAGCATCACGCCTGACAAGAAGGCAATGTCAGTACCAGAGCGTATTGGCGCATAGAAATCGGCCACCGACGCGGTACGCGTGAAGCGCGGATCGATCACAATCAGCTTCGCGCCGTTGTGAATTTTGGCTTCCATCGCCCAGCGGAACCCGACCGGGTGAGCTTCTGCGGCGTTACCGCCCATCACCACGACGAGGTTGGCGTTCTTGATGTCGACCCAGTGGTTGGTCATCGCACCGCGACCAAATGTTGGAGCAAGACTTGCTACCGTTGGTCCGTGTCAGACACGCGCCTGGTTGTCGACCGCGAGCATACCCAGCGCGCGGGAGAATTTTTGCGTTAAATAACCCGTCTCGTTACTGGATGCGGAAGCGCACAGCATCCCGGTGGTGAGCCAGCGGTTAACGGTAACGCCTTCGGCGTTCTGCGCCTGATAGTTGGCGTCGCGATCTTCCTTCATCAGTTTAGCGATGCGGTCAAACGCTTCTTCCCAACTGATCTGTTGCCACTTATCTGAACCCGGCGCGCGGTATTGCGGGAATTTCAGGCGGCTTTCAGAGTGGATAAAGTCCACCAGACCGGCCCCTTTCGGGCACAGCGCGCCACGGCTTACCGGATGATCCGGGTCCCCTTCGATATGGAAAATAGATGCTTTGGCGTTTTTCGCACCGTCGCCGAGGCTGTACATCAACAGCCCGCAGCCAACGGAACAGTAGGTGCAGGTGTTACGGGTTTCGCGGGTGCGCAGCAGTTTATATTGCCGTGTTTCCGCTAGCGCTACGCCGGGCGCGAAGCCCAGTGCCGCCGCCGTGGTGCCTGCCATACCGCCAGCGCAGATCTTAAAGAACTGCCTTCTGCTGACCTGCATGGTTTGCTCCTTGTTTCGACATTGTCACTTCTCTTTCACATTTCTCTATCTGAAACGCTCAGGGAGTGGTTGTTATTTTTCTTTGCGGACGGGCCCGCAAAGGTTCAGAATTGGATAAATTTTCCTCCATCCGGGAGGAGTTGTAACAGAATACCATAATGTTGGTGTGTGTGTTCTTATATGGTTAAAAGAAAGTGAACAATATACTGTCTGAAGAAGTCCTAAATGTGACTGATTTCACAACCTCACGCCAGTTGACTCTCTGGAAACGCGAGGATTTGCAGTCCCCCCAACTTGATGATGTTGCCGAGGAAGTGCCTGTGGCACTGGTGTATAACGGCATTTCGCATGTTGTTATGATGGCCTCTCCGAAAGATCTGACGCATTTCGCAATGGGGTTTTCTCTGTCGGAAGGGATCATTGACAGCCCGCGTGAAATCTATGGCATGGACGTTGTACCGTCCTGTAACGGACTTGAAGTGCAGATTGATCTTTCCAGCCGTCGATTTATGGGGCTGAAAGCGCGTCGTCGCGCGCTGGCCGGACGCACCGGTTGCGGCGTGTGTGGCGTGGAACAGCTCAATGACATCGGTAAGCCGGTGCAACCGCTGCCGTTTAGCCAAACGTTTAATCTCGGTAACCTTGATCGCGCGTTAAAACATCTGAATGATTTTCAACCGACGGGTAAGCTGACGGGTTGTACGCACGCTGCGGCGTGGGTCATGCCGTCGGGTGAACTGGCGGGGGGCCATGAAGATGTCGGACGCCACGTTGCGCTGGATAAACTGCTCGGCCGCCGCGCTACGGAAGGTGAGGAATGGCGGCAAGGCGCGGCGCTGGTTTCCAGTCGTGCGAGTTACGAAATGGTGCAGAAGTCGGCGATGTGCGGTGTGGAAATTTTGTTTGCGGTTTCTGCTGCTACCACGCTCGCGGTTGACGTCGCTGAACGGTGTAATCTTACGCTGGTGGGGTTCTGTAAGCCGGGTCGGGCGACGATTTATACCCATCCGCAGCGGTTAATCGCAGACTAAAATAGTACCCTCTACATTTGCGTAAAATATATATTTTCTCAATTTTACAGCCTCTCTTGATAACGGAATCACGTATAGTGGCGAGGCCATACAGGTTTTAATCGTTTTTATGCTGGGCCGCAGCTTATTCCAGCCATTCACGAGGCGCTTGCTACCCGGTAATACTTCGAACGAAAAAAGCGCCCCTGGGGCGCTCTTTCGACAGTCGCTAACGACTTATTTGTTCAGTTTAGCGGTCATATGCACGCGATTTGCAGCGTGAAAAGCTTAGAACTCACGCTCAAGATGATAGCCATTATAGGTATCGATGAGCTCGTTATAAGCTTTAACCACAGCCTCATAAGAACCATCTACCATATCACCGCTGCCGCTATTGAGGTAGTCCTGCTCATGCGAGGTATACGCCACGTTATCGCGCACGCGCCGAATGCGTTTTTTCACCTTGCCCTGGAATTTTTCCAGCTCAGAAATAAAACCAGGGAAGCTACGATGTTTATCTATATCAACGTTGATCTTCTCGTTTAGCTTCTGAGTATGCTCTTCAAAATCAGCGAGCTGTTTGCTTACTGCCGCCACATCAAAAGAATCATCAGCTACAGCGTCATTAAGCGTCTCGGCTTCCTGCATCGTCAAAAGCGTATAGTACTTAATGGATTTACCTTCTTTCTTCTCGGTCGCCTTAATTTCATTAGCCGCATGCTGCCCACTCATAATGGTAATCTCGGCGCGCAATGGGATCAAACTCATCGAACTGTTTTATAAACGTTTTATGGAACGCTTTAGCGCCAGCAAAGGCATCATCCTTGAAGTTATCTTGATCATAGTATTTATTCATACTATTGATTGTTTCAGCTAGTGGTCCAGCCGCATTAATAAATGCCAGAGCAGCACTATCCAGAGAGGCAAACGCCGGCTTTAATTCAGCCGCCGCCTTGATGTCTTTCCGGCAGTCCTGGATAAGTGCAGGATACACAGGAACCAGCGGAGAGGGATCGTCTTCCTTACCGGTAGGACCGGTGCGGAAATCGTCGAATGTGTTAGCATAACGATTTACAGCGCGGTAAATACCTGCCTGGAGATTATTATAACAATCAATGTAAACATTTAGCTTTTGGTTAAGAACATCGTTCGCATCTGCGCTTTCCGCTGATGTGGATTGTGTATTGCTCGCTGATGAGTCCGCACTCTGAGCTACAGGTTGTTCGTCCGCTTTTTTTTCATCACAAGCGCTTAGCCCGGCAGTCATCAGCATAGCGATAATAATTGATGATAACAAATCCTTTTTCATTAGAATAACCTATAAATAATATCATTGAAATTTACAGATTCATTTTAATGAAAAAAAACAGGTATGTGATTTATTCAACATAAAAAATACTTAATCCATATTTCATTATAATTAACATTATCAATATCAATGTGTTCGTTAAAATAAGAGAACCCCAACGTAAATATACAAAAGGCAATTAAATGAAAAGGAATTTATTATCCTCAGCGATAATCATTGCGCTAATGACCCTGGGCGCAACAGGATGTGATAACAATAATGTTAAAACCGAGGCGACGCCGGCCGCCAGCAGTCAGCCTGCGACGCCAGCGCCTTCTCAGACGCCGGAAACGCAATCTGACGAAAGTCCAGCGCAGCCCTCAGCAGCGAAGCCAGAAACGGCAACTCAGCCCCCGGCGGCGAAGCCAGAAACGCCAGCTCAGCCGGAGGTTGACGCTGAAGAAGTTTATAGTGAAAAAATGGATGTCTATATCGATTGTTTTAATAAACTTCAATTGCCCGTTCAGCACAGTCTGGCGCGTTACGCGGATTGGGTGAAAGACTTTAAAAAAGGTCCGACAGGGAAAGAGAGCCTGGTTTATGGCATTTATGGTATTACGGAGTCTTACATAACGAATTGCCAGAAAGAGATGAAACAGGTGGCCGCCTTAACGCCATTACTTGAGCCTATTGATGGCGTTGCCGTTAGCTATATTGATAGCGCCGCCGCGCTGGGTAATACCATTAACGACATGGAAAAATATTATACCCAGGAAAACTATAAAGATGATGCCTTTGCTAAAGGTAAGGCGCTGCATCAGACATTACTGAAGAATATCGAGGATTTTAAACCCGTCTCGGAAAAATATCATGAGGCTATTCAGGAAATAAATGACAGGCGGCAATTGACACAGTTGAAGAGAATAGAAGAAGCGGAAGGTAAAACATTTAACTATTATTCTCTGGCTGTCATGATTTCGGCAAAGCAGATCAACAAGGTTATTTCTGCCGATACCTTTGATGCCGAAGCGATGATGAAAAAAGTCGCGGAACTGGAAACAATGATTGCACAATTGAAAGAAGTGAATACTGATGGCCGTAATTCTTCTTTCATCAGCTCTGCGGCTGATTATCAGCTACAAGCTAAAAAATATATTCGTCGCATCAGAGACAATGTTGAGTATTCTGATTTTGAAAAGAAACGGGTGCAGGACCCTGCAACAGGATGGATGGTTGCGGATTCTTATCCGGCGTCGTTGAGAAGTTATAACGAGATGGTGGATGATTATAACCGCCTGCGTTGAGTGACGGCACATTAACTGCGCACAGGCTGGCGCAAGTGCCTATAAAATTACGCTATAACGCCAATAAAAAGCGCCGATCAGGCGCTTTTTTCGTTCATGTATTCTTCATCAGGCAATATCCGTAAAAATAGCTGACGTAAACATTAACTAAAGAGAGCTATTAGAAAAACCAGTAATCTGAAGCTATCACAAGATGTTGACGTCACGCTGGAAGGTACTGGTAGTGTCATTGAGGATCGGCATTTATATGGAAAGCATTTATCCCGTCTGATGCGAAAATTCTGAGCCACTTCAGCATAGGGCGGCCCAGCCTTTATCACTTATAGGGTGTCACGTCCAACTGTTCGGTAAGACGTTAATTAATACCCGCCATTCGTAATAACGCGGTCACCACCGCAGCGGCGATAATCACCACAATAAGCGGCATTTTACGCCAGGCTAAAAATACGGCGAAGCCAACCCCAAGAACGCGCGCCATTCCGGCAAAATGTTCGCCTTCGTAAAAGGTGGTCGCCAGCGCGACGGAGAATAGTAGCACCGTTGCCGCATCCGAGAGCAGCGCCTGTGAACGCTCAGACAGCGCCAGACGGCTGCCAAGTTTAGCGCCGCCGAGGCGCATCAAATAGGTTCCCGCAGACAAAAGAGCAATACCGATAATAAATAGCGTCATATTGCCCATTATTTTTTCCTCGCCAGTAGGCCAAGCAGCGAAAGCAACACCGGCAATCCGGCAGCTACAAAGGGAACGGCGGCAAGCGACAGCGCGGCGCCGCTGCAACCACGAATCAATGTGGTGCGGTTTTTAAACGCCGGGATCACCAGCGCCAGTAAGATTGCCGGGAATACGGCATCCAGACCGATGGTTTCTGGGGCCGGAAGCAGTTTGCCGACACCAGCGCCAATCAGTGTGCCAATCGGCCAGAATAGGGCGACGCCCAGACCGCATAGCCAGTAGGCGGCTTTACGTTGTTCGGGTGTTTTTTGCGACAGGCCGAACACCACGCTCTCATCATTCATAATATGGCAGCCGAAAAAGCTGGCGGCGCGGGTGCCAACCAAATCGCGCACCGTTACGCCAAACGGCACGTGGCGCGCATTCACCAGCAGTCCTGCCGCCGCCGCCGCTAACGGATTGCCGCCGCTGGCAACAATGCCGATAAACATAAATTCGGACGCGCCCGCCAGCACAAAAATAGAGAGGACAAACGGCACCCACAGTGGGAAACCGTAGGCCATCGCCAGTGAGCCATAGGACATGCCGACGACGCCCACGGCCAGGCACACTAAAAATATCGCTTTTATCGTGTCTCCCTTGAGACAGGAAAAATAGTGTTTCATCTTCTTTAGTCATATCGAACGAATTTTCATTATAATGAACGGAACAGATTTGCTTTACAAGACGAACATTTCGTTCGTTATAGTGAACGTTGGATGCTTTATGACACAACCTATTAGCGTCATTGCCAGAAGTCTGGTACGCGAACGCCAGCGAACCGGACTGTCGCTGGCGGAGATTGCGCGGCGCGCAGGCATCGCTAAATCTACGCTTTCACAACTGGAAGCAGGGAACGGCAACCCCAGCCTGGAGACGTTATGGTCGCTATGCGTCGCGCTCGACATTCCCTTTGCCAGGCTGCTGGAGCCGCAGGTACAAAAAACGCAGGTGATTCGCCGCGGAGAAGGCACCAAAGTGGTGGCGGAGCAGGCGCATTATCAGGCGATATTACTGGCGGCATGTCCGCCCGGCGCGCGGCGTGATATCTATCTGCTGTTGACGCAGCCGGGGGCCGACCGGATCTCTCACCCGCATCCGCCGGGGTCGGTGGAACATATTATTGTTACGCAGGGAAAAGCCCTCGTCGGCTTAACCGAGGCGCCGGAAGAGCTGGCGGAGGGCGATTACATTTGTTATCCCGGCGATCAGGCGCATATCTTTAAAGCGCTGGAACCGGATACTCAGGCTATCCTGGTAGCGGAGCAGAATTGAAATTGCCGGATGGCGGCGTAACCGCCTTATCCGGCCTACAAAAAATAAAACCGTAGGCCCGGTAAGCTTGCGCCACCGGGCACACGACTTACTGCAGATAGAACACCTCTTTTAGCTCTGCGCTGACCGGGCTGTTATCCGGATTCGCGGGCATAACGTCACGCATATGTTTCCACCAACGCTGGCAAACGTCGGTGCTGGCAACGGCGTTCCAGCGCTCCTCGGATTCAATCTCAACGGTGGCGAACAGCAGATTGCGCTCCTGATCGAGATAAATCGCGTAGTGATGCGCGCCGTGAGATTTTAATACGGCTTCCAGCTCCGGCCAGATTGGGTTATGACGACGCTGATACTCCTCGTGCGCGTCGGCATTTACCTGCATCACAAAGGCTTTGCGGATCATAACGCCTCCAGGTACAGCCCGCGAACTTCATCGCGGCTGGCGGTGCGCGGGTTACACGGCGCGCACGGGTCGGCGAGGGCTTTATCCAGCCAGCCTTCGATATCTTCTTTTGTGACGCCCAGCTTGCTGAAACCTTCTGGAATGCCGACGCGTTTGCTCAGCGTACGGATAGCGTTAATCGCTTCCTGACTTGCGGCTTCGTCAGACATACCGCGCGTCTCTACGCCCATCGCCTGTGCGATACGGGCAAAACGCGCGACGGCGTTCGGACGGTTAAAGTTCTCGACAATTGGCAGCAGGATAGCGTTGCAGACTCCGTGCGGCAGGTTGTGAGTTGCGCCCGGCTGGTGCGCCAGCGCGTGAACCAGCCCCAAACCGGCGCTGTTGAACGCCATACCCGCCAGGTACTGGCCGAATGCCATTTGCTCACGGGCTTCGAGGTTATGGCCATCGTCAACCGCTTTCGGTAGCCACAAATTGATTAAGCGAATCGCTTCCAGCGCGTTAGCGTCGGTAAGCGGATGCGCGCCAACGGAGACATAGGCTTCCACCGCATGGGTCAGGGCATCCATGCCGGTTGCGGCGGTCACAGACGCCGGGATTTCCAGCATGACGCTGGCGTCATCCACGGCGATATCCGGGATGATGTTCGGGTCGATGATTACCTCTTTGACCTTACGGGAAGAGTCGATAATCACCGCGTTGCTGGTCATCTCTGCCGCGGTACCTGCCGTAGTATTAATCGCTACCAGCGGTACGCCGGCGTTTTTCACTTTGCCGACGCCGGAGTAGGCGGTAGATGGGCCTGGGTTGGCGGTGAGGATTTTCACCGCTTTTGCGGTATCGATCGGGCTGCCGCCGCCGAAGGCGATAATGTAGTCACATTCTGCGCTCTGATACGCCGCAAAACCTTTCTGCACCAGCTCTTCTGTCGGATTTGGGAACACCTCATCAAACAGGTGGTAAGACATTTGATGTTCATCCAGTGCGCTAAACAGGCTATCCAGCAGGCCCTGCTTTACCAGTTGACCATCGGTAACGATCAGCGCTTTGCCCCATTGCTTATTCGCCACGAGGTTCACCATATCGGCAATCGCTCCAGCGCCATGCAGGCTAATTTTTGGCAGTGCCAACATAAAGCTCATCACTATTCTCCTTAAAAAAATTCCCTGTTGCCCGATGGCGCTACGCTTATCGGGCCTACGGTAAAATGCGCACCGACCTGTAGGCCGGATAAGGCAAAGCCGCATCCGGCGTTGAGTTGGGAGGTATCAGTACAGCGCTACGGCGCTGGCCAGCGGTGTCACGCCAAAACGTTTGCCGAGTGCGACCAGTTCTTCGCGCGTGATGGTCTGCTTCATACCGCCCATCGAATAGATTTTGACTAATACCTCAGCGGATTTCTCTGCGGTATCTATCAAACCGAAGGTTTCATCCAGCGTAGGTCCGCTTCCGAACACGCCGTGGAACGGCCACAGCACCAGCGAATGTTTCTGCATTTCTTGCGCGGTGGCCTGGCCGATTTCATCGGTGCCTGGCACCATCCACGGCAGAATGCCGACACCGTCCGGGAATACCACCAGACATTCGGTGCTGCCTTCCCACAGTTTGCGGGTGATCAGCGCAGTGTTGTTTTCCAGTACGTAGGTGAGGGCGATCAGGTTAGTCGCATGGCAATGCATAATGACGCGGTCTTTGCCGTGGGTGGCTTTGATGCGTTCGCAGTGGGAAAGGAAATGCGCCGGGAGTTCAGAGGTGGGTACCGCGTCGTGGGTTAAGCCCCACAGAATGTGGTAGCCTGCGCCGTCGCTGTCGATTTTGACCACGCCTAAATTGGCTGCCGGATCGAGCTGCACGTTGCGGAAGAATTTGCCGGAACCGGTAACGATAAACGGCGTATTCGCCAGCAGCGGCATGGGTTGACTTAGCGCGATATAGCGTGGTTTTTCGTGGAAATTAGTCGCAAAAGGCGCGATATCGGCTTCATCCAGACGCAGCGTCAGGTTACCGCCATTACGTTCGTCCCACCCTTTCAGCCACGCATCAGACGTGGCTTTAATCATGCCCTGGACAAACCAGGAATCGGTAATATTTTGCATGTTCGTGTTCCCATTTATTGCCCGAAGGTTATTCGGGTCTTACGTAGGCCGGATAAGCGCAGCGCCATCCGGCAATCGTGTTTCATTTATTGCCGGATGGCGACGCGGGCGTCTTATCCGGCCTACAGATCAGGTGTCGCTGTCAGCTACGTTTGCTCAGGATCTCTTTTTCGTAGGTGCGAACGCTGTCCAGCCACTGGCTGCCAGTCGGCGTGTCGTGACGCTGGCAATACATTTCCCAGACGGCCTGCCACGGCAGGGATTTTTGCTCTTCCAGCAGCGCCAGACGCACGGTGTAATCGCCGCTGGCCTCAAGCTGACGCAGTTGATCTGTGGGTTCCAGCAGAGCGCGCAGCAGCGCTTTTTTCATGTTGCGGGTACCGATAACCCACGCGGCGACACGGTTGATAGAGGCGTCGAAGAAATCCAGGCCGATATGCACACGGTCGAACAGGTTATGACGGACGATCTCGCTGGCAATTGCCTGGGTTTCATCGTCCAGGAGCACCACGTGGTCGCTATCCCAGCGTACCGGGCGGCTGACGTGCAGCAGCAGCCGTGGCACGTAGAGCATGGCGGCGGAAATTTTGTCGGAAATCACTTCGGTGGGATGGAAGTGGCCCGCATCAAGGCACAGCGCGGTCTGACGGCTGGTGGCGTAGCCCATGTAGAACTCATTGGAGCCGACGGTGTAGCTTTCCGCGCCGATGCCAAACAGTTTGCTCTCAACGGCGTCGATGTGGTGCGCCGGGTCGAATTTCTCGCTAATGACCTCATCCAGCGCTTCCAACAGGCGCTGGCGCGGGGCTAAACGGTCGACGGTAATGTCTTTCATGCCGTCCGGAATCCAGATGTTCATCACCGACGGCGTACCGAGCTGCTCACCAAAGTATGCCGAGACGCGGCGGCTGGCTTTGCAGTGATCGATCCAGAACTGGCGAATTTTCGCGTCGGGATGAGAGAGGGTAAAACCGTCAGCGCTCAGTGGATGAGAAAAACAGGTGGGGTTGAAATCCAGCCCCAGCCGGTTCGCTTTCGCCCACTCCACCCAGTTTTTAAAATGCTCCGGTTTGATCTGGTCGCGAGCAACCGGCGTATCCGACTCAAGGTAAATGGCGTGTAGGTTCAGCCGTTTTGGGCCTGGGATCAGACGCAGCGCCTGTTCCAGATCGGCGCGCAGTTCGGTGGCGTTACGCGCTTTGCCCGGATAGTTGCCGGTCGATTGAATTCCGCCCGTCAGCGAACCTTCCGGGTTCTCGAATCCGGCAACATCGTCGCCCTGCCAGCAGTGCATGGAAACCGGCAGGCGATCGAGCTGGCGCAGCGCCTCCTCGACATCAATACCTACTGCGGCGAAACGTTGTTTTGCCAGTTCCCAGGCTTGTTCCAGTTGAGTGGTCATGCGCAAAGCTCCTTTGTCTGTCGTTTGGGTTGAAACTGCGCAACGTGGCGGGCAATTTCACTATCAGGATTAGGGATATAGGTTGTCAGGTCGTAGTTAGCGCTGACGACCTGACGGAAGTCATCGACGTTGTTTAATTCGTCGAGGGTCATAAGCTGAATACCAATATTGCCAAGGGTGGAGGCTTCAACCGGCCCGGCCATCACGCGAATGCCACATGCATCGGCGCACAACTGGTTGAGTAGCGAGTTTTGGCATCCGCCGCCGACAATATGCAGTTGGGTAAATTTTTCACCGCGCAGATTTGCCAGTTCGTGCAGAATGTCGGCATACAAAAGCGCCAGACTGTCGAAAATGCAGCGCGCCAGTTCGGCATCGCTGACGGGAACGGGCTGGTCGGTCTCGCGACAGGCGGCCTGGATTTCAGCGCGCATATCGTCAGGATTGATAAAGCGATCGTCATTCGGGTTAATCAGGAAACGGCAGGCCGGCAGCGCTTCTGTTTGGGCGATAAGCGCAGGCAGATCGGTAATGCGCCGTTCTTTCAGCACACGCTGGAGCAGCCACAAACCCATAATGTTTTTCAGTACCCGATAACGCCCTTCCGCGCCGCCTTCGTTGGTGATATTGGCGGCCAGCGCCTCATCAGTGGTGTAGGGCATTTTGCTTTCAAAACCCATCAATGACCAGGTGCCTGAAGACAGGTAAGCGCTATGTTTATTTGCCAGCGGAGAGGCAATAACGGCGCTGGCGGTATCGTGGCTGGCGACGGCTACCACCGGAATACGGTTGCCCTGCGGGCAAATCCAGTCGCCGATAACATTGCCAGGGTGCGAGGGGCGGCCGAACCAGCTCTTTTTCGCGCCGGTCCACGCCAGCAGGGTATCGTCCCAGTCATCGGTATTGATATTGACCAACTGGGTGGTCGTGGCGTTGGTGTATTCCCAGTTCATTTCACCGGTCAGGCGGTAGCTGAAATAATCGGGCATCAGCAGCGCATGAGCGACCTGCGCCGTTAACTCAGGCTGTTGTTTCGTCAGCGCGCGTAGCTGATAGATGGTGTTAAACGGCAGAAACTGAATCCCGCTGCGGCGATAGATTTCGCTTTTGCCGATCTGGACCAGCGCTTGCGGCATGATGCCCGTGGTACGGTTATCGCGGTAGGAGACCGGCAGGCCGACACGCTGACCTTGTTTATCCAGCAGGACATAATCGACGCCCCAGGTGTCGATGCCGATGCTGTCGATAAGAATGCCTTCATTGCAGACTTTCTTCAGACCAAGACGGATATCCTTTTCCAGACTGTCGATGTCCCAGGTGTCAAACCCGTCTGTTTTTTGTAGGCAGTTCACAAAACGGTGAATTTCACGTAGCGTCAGGGTACGGTGTTTGCTGTCGTAACGCGCCAGCATCACGCGCCCGCTGGATGCGCCGAGATCAACCGCGACACAATGGCGAAAAGTCATAATCAGGTCCTTCTTAGAGTCATTGCGCACAGTCTAAAAAAGCCCTCAAAGACCTACCTTCTCGTTACTGACAGGAAAATGAGCCGCTGGCAACAAGGCAAAGATGAACGTGATAGCGTTCACAGTTTCTACTAATAGGCCGGTGTGATGTCGTCCGCATTTCCCGCTTTTTCCCGCCTTTTCTTGAAAAAAAGACCATGTTTGCGCGCTTTAGCGTCAAAAATTTAAGGTGAGGCCGATAACCCTTAATTACTATTCGGACATGTTGAATTCAGGAGGAAGCAACCATGACCGTACTGCATAGCGTGGATTTTTTTCCATCAGGTAAAGCGCCCGTGGCGATTGAACCTCGTCTGCCGCAAGCCGCTTTCCCTGAACATCATCATGATTTTCATGAAATCGTGATTGTGGAACACGGTACGGGCATTCATGTATTCAACGGGCAGCCGTATACCATCAGCGGCGGTACCGTGTGTTTTGTTCGCGATCACGACCGGCATTTATATGAACATACCGACAACCTATGCCTGACGAATGTACTGTGGCGTTCACCGGACGCCTTCCAGTTTCTGGCGGGGTTGGATCAATTGCTGCCGCAGGAGCAGGATGGTTACTATCCTTCTCACTGGCGGGTGAATCAGAGTGTGTTGCAGCAGGTGCGCCAGTTGGTCGGTCTGATGGAGCGCGCCGGAGACGGCATGGATGCGCCTGCCGTGGCGAATCGCGAAATTTTGTTTATGCAACTACTGGTGTTGTTACGCCGCAGTAGCCTGATGGAAGGCGCGACCAATAACGACGCCAAACTCAACCAACTGATGGCATGGCTGGAAGACCATTTTGCGGAGGAGGTCTGCTGGGAGGCGGTAGCTGAACAGTTTTCGCTGTCGCTACGCACGCTGCATCGTCAGCTTAAACAGCATACCGGGCTGACGCCGCAACGTTACCTTAATCGCCTGCGTTTGATCAAAGCCCGGCATTTATTGCGCCATAGCGATCATAGCGTGACAGAAATCGCGTACCGCTGCGGTTTTGGCGACAGTAACCACTTTTCGACTCTGTTTCGCCGAGAATTTAACTGGTCGCCGCGGGATATCCGTCAGGGACGCGATGCGATAATCCAGTAACGCGAACGCTATCAACGTTTTCGTCGCCAATATGCTGATAATTATACCCTTTAATACCGGATGGCGGCTGCGCCTTACCTGGCCTACGGCGGCGAGCGGTAGACAGAATAAGCGTAGCGCCATCCGGCAAGCATTCAACATGAGGTGCTGCGGTGGCAAATCAGTTAATCCTTTTGAAAAAAGATTTTTTTACTGATGAGCAGCAGGCCGTTACGGTTGCCGATCGCTATCCACAGGATGTTTTTGCGGAACATACGCATGAGTTTTGTGAACTGGTGATGGTCTGGCGGGGCAATGGCCTACACGTTCTTAATGAGCGCCCATACAGAATTACCCGCGGCGATCTGTTTTACATTCGTGCTGAAGACAAACACTCCTATACCTCCGTTAACGATCTGGTGCTGCAAAATATCATTTACTGCCCGGAGCGTTTGAAACTCAATGTAAACTGGCAGGCGATGATTCCCGGCTTTCAGGGAGCGCAGTGGCATCCTCACTGGCGGCTGGGCAGTATGGGAATGAATCAGGCGCGGCAGGTCATTAACCAGCTTGAACATGAGAGTAATGGACGCGATCCGCTGGCGAATGAGATGGCGGAATTGCTGTTTGGTCAACTGGTGATGACGTTAAAACGGCATCGCTACGCGACCGACGATCTTCCGGCAACCTCCCGAGAAACCCTGTTGGATAAATTAATTACCGCTTTGGCTAATAGCCTTGAGTGTCCCTTTGCGCTGGATGCGTTTTGCCAGCAGGAACAATGCAGCGAACGGGTGCTGCGGCAGCAGTTTCGCGCCCAAACCGGGATGACGATTAATCAATATTTACGCCAGGTCCGTATTTGCCACGCGCAGTATCTGCTTCAGCATAGCCCGCTGATGATTAGCGAGATTTCGATGCAGTGCGGTTTTGAAGATAGTAATTATTTTTCAGTGGTGTTCACGCGGGAAACCGGGATGACGCCGAGCCAATGGCGCCATCTCAGTAATCAAAGCGATTAACTGGCCATGCCTAAACCGACAATATTCGCCGCGATAATAATTACCACGCAGCCGAGGCTTAATACGGCAACGGGACGGCGGCCAGCATTTTTCCACTCTTTTAGCACCAGACCGACAAGCCCCCCGCACAGCACATAGAAGCTCATGTGCAGCATCCAGCTCATGTAGTCATATTGCGCTGGAATGCGCGCGTGACCCCAGGCATAGAAAAAGAACTGCAAATACCACATCAGACCGCCAAGCGCGGACAGCAGAATATTGCTGATAATCAACGGTCTTGCCAGCGAGAAGTCGGCTTTTATCGACAGATTTTGTACTTTTGCCAGGCGGATAAAACAGAAACCGAGGTTAACCAGCGCGCCGCCGCCCATAATCACCACGTAACTCGGCAGCGCGACATAGAGCGGGTCAACGCCAAGCGCGGCAGCAGCTTCATGCATCGGTTTCGCGGCGTTCATGGCAAAAGACATCCCCGCCGAGAAAATACCGCACATCACTGCCAGCAGAAGCCCTTTCTTCAGATTGAACTCCTCCGCTTTAATGCCCATTTTGCGTTCTTTTAACTGTCCGGCGCGCGTCACAATCCCGACGCCGATCAGCGCGACAAAAACGCCAAGTAGCGTCATGCGTCCCCCTTCGGTATGGATTAACACATCGAAGTTACCGTTGATGATAGGCGTCATCAGCGTGCCGACGATAAGCGTAATGCCGATAGCGATGCCGATACCCATGGACATCCCGAGATAACGCATGGTCAGACCGTAATTAATATTGCCGATGCCCCACATGGCGCCGAACAGAAAAACCGGTAAAAGGGTGGAGAGGTTAAACTGCCCATAATAGGCCCAGAAATCAGGCAGTAACAGAGCGCTAATTGCCCACGGCAGAATAAGCCATGAGACGATGCCGCCCACTGACCACATGGTTTCCCATGACCACTGTTTCACTTGCTTGAACGGGGCATAGAAGCAGGCTGCACTGGCCGCCCCTATCAAATGCCAGAAAATACCCATCGTAATCGCGTTACTCATGACATGTTCCTCATTATTTTTTATGGACGGGATACCCCTTCCGTTTGCATGAGTTTAAAAATTACGCAGCCTGGTAACCTTATAACGATTGCCGCCGTTGGGTGTATTCTGGCAATCAGCACGTTAATGAAGTGATTAACTTCACGTTTTAAAAAAGTCGGAGCGCATCGTGACCGTCTGGATGTTATTTAAATCAGTGGATAATATTTTTTTTCTAAAATACCTTCATCATAACGACACGAAACGACTTAGCTGGCAGTAATGCAAAGAAAACGCTGCGTGAGATCACATAATGGGAATAGTCTGACTTACCGTTTGATAAAAGGGTAGTTATACAGTAATTATTTAGTTGTTTTATTTGTATTTACAATTTAAATATATTGAAATTAACGTTAGGAATCAATGAAATATAAATATAAGGAAATCCCTATATTGGCGTTGTTGATGGAGTTTTGATTTTTATTTTATATGACGAATATGAATTTCATTTATTTTATTTTGCTTTTTGAATATTATCCCAATTTTAAATTAAAGATCTTTGTCTATATTGTCGCCATTCACATTGCGTATTATGGTTGTAATGGTCTGACATGAAACAACGTTTTAATTTTAAATTAAATGGATTCTGTTATGAGAAAATCTCTTTTCTTACTATTACCTCTTGTTGTAACAAATGCGCATGCAGTATATGTCGATGTTCGTCATGAATATCTTGATGATAGTAAAGCTAACTATGACCGTGCGTATATTTCTCATCGGTTTGCGAATGGTGTTGGTTTTGCGATAGAAGCTATCTCAAAATCAGGCGGGGATGACACCAATAAAGCGTTTAATGACCTGGAAACACAGGGCAACGAATATACGATAAGCTACCAATTTAAAACCGGTGATGTCGCCTGGCAACCGGGTTTCGTGCTGGAAACAGGCAACGGTTACTCTACCTATAAGCCTTACTTCCGCGCGACGTGGACATTAAATGAAAGCTGGTGGGTTGGTGCGCGCTATCGTTTTGAATATGTACGCCGTTCTTCTGATATCCGTGATGATGATACCATCAATCGTATGGATGTCTGGGCGGGTTATAAATGGAACAACTTTGACTGGACAATCGAAGGAATTTATAAGAAAGCTGATAAATATGATCTTTACGATGGCGGCAAAGATAACTATGAATATAACTTCAGAACTGCCTATATTATTGATCAATGGTCGCCATTCGTTGAGGTAGGTAATGTTTCCGTCAATAGCAACAGCGATGAAAGACAAACCCGTTTCCGCGTGGGTATAGGCTACACATTCTAATCATTATCCCTGTTTATTATTTATTCCCTTTTCCGGCTACTTTATAGGTAGCCGGTTTTTTTACCTGGTGATGACCTGCGGATAATTATTATCGTGCGTTGGCCGGATAAGACGCGAATCGCCATCCGGCAACGAGATGTGCAGGAAACTATGCGCTTACATGATGCCCAGTAGACGGGGTAAGAACAGTGTGATTTCCGGAATGTAGGTAATTAATAACAGAACGCCGATAATCGCGCCGTAAAAAGGCAGCAACGGTTTAATCACTTCCTCAACTTTGACCTTACCGACGCTCGCCCCGACATATAAACCACTGCCAACTGGCGGCGTAATGGTGCCAATCGCCAGGTTATAGATCATGATAATGCCAAAATGCACCGGATCGACGCCCAGTTTAGCCATGATCGGCAGCAGAATCGGGGTAAAAATCAGAATGGCCGGACCGATATCCATAAATGCGCCGATAATCAACAAAAAGACGGTAATGACTAACAGGATAACCAGTTTATTGGCGGAAATACCGAGGATCATATCGCTCAGCGCCGCAGGAATATTGGTGATCGACATCGAGAAGGACATCGCCGAAGAGGTTGCCAGCAGGAACATGATGACCCCGGTCATTACCACTGTCTGGAGCAAAATCGAAGGCAAATCCTTAATTTTCAGCGTGCGGTAAAACACCATCGTCAACAATAATGTATACACCACGGCAATCGCGGAGGCTTCAATGGCGGTGAAAATCCCCTGCACAATGCCGCCGACGATAATCACGATCAGCAGCAGGCTGGGAATGGCCTCAACGGCAACTTTTAGCGCCATGCCTTTTTGGACGGTGAAGAAAACCCGATAATTTCGACGCTTAGCGACCACCAGCGTGACCAGCATACAGCCAACGCCCCACAGCACTCCCGCGACCAGACCGCCGGCGAACAGAGCGGCAATCGATGTTCCCCCGCTTGCCAGCGCATAAAGGATAAAAGCCGTGGTGGGCGGAATTAACATTCCCGTCGGCGCGGAGGCGATATTCACCGCGGCCGCAAAGCCGCGATCGTAACCTTCGCGCGCGCTCATCGGCACCATCACGCCGCCGATGGAGGTTGAGGCGGCAATTGCCGATCCGGAAATTGCACCGAACATCATATTGCCGACGATGTTGGTATAAGAGAGCGAGCCGGGCAGTTTGCCAGTAAACAGTTTGGCAAAATTGACCAGCCGGGCGGCAATTCCCCCGCTATTCATGATCACCCCGGACAAAACGAAGAACGGCACGGCCAGCAAGGCAAAACTGTCCAGGCTGGAGAACATTTTTTGCGCGGTGGCGAACATCGAAATATCGAAAGGCAGTACCAGCATCATGGTGCTGAAAGAGGCGATAACGGGCGACTTCGCCGTGGCGGGCGATGGTGAGAGCGAACTCATTGTTTTCCGCGCCGTCGAGAATGCCTTGTTGTAACGAGGTATAGACCTCCGCCTGGCTCATGGCGATGGGCGAAGCGCCCAGCAGTTTGAGAGTTTGGATCGCCGTCTCACTCTGCATGACGCGGATCTTCTTCCCGCGTAAATCCTCAATGCGTTTAACCGGCGCTTTGCTCATATAAAAATTACGCGCGCCGGAATCATACCAGCCTACGCCGACAAACCCCTGTGCGGCGGTGGACTGATAAACAGGCTCCATCACCTGTGGGTTATCCATTACGCGGTAGTATTCCTCGACGGTGGCAAACAGGTAGGGAAGTGAGAACACGCCGTACTCAGGCGAAAAACTCTCCATCAGCCCGGACGACACTTTAGTGATGTCGACGACGCCGACCTGCGTCAACTCCACCAGTTCGCGCTCGCCGCCAAGCTGTCCGTCCGGGAAGTACTGTACTTTGATATCGCCGCCCGTTTTCTCTTCAACTTGCTGCCCCAGGAAGTGCAACGCATCTTTTACCGGCTGGCTATTTTCAGCGTAGGCCAGGCGCAAAATGGTTTCGCCGTGGGAGAAGAAAGAGAGTGTGGAGAGTAAGGCCAACGTAGCCAGACGTATAAAACCAGGTTGCTTCATAATTCCCTCGCAATTGTAATAATTTACCGGGAATGTAATTGCATGGTGAAATTATAACCTTCTTGATTTTGCCACCGCTGACAAAAATTGGCACCAAAAGAAAGATTTTGAAACCCTGTTTCACATTTCATGATTTCCAGGAATTCATCAACAGGCGGTTTCGGTTGGAGGCGTAAAAAACGATTTTTTTTCAGCGGATGCCGTAACGTTTATAACCCTGGAAAAAGTACGGCATTGATAATCATTTTCAATATCATTTAATTAACTATAATGAACCAACTGCTTACGCGGCGTTAACACTGTGCCGCTCGACAATAATGGAGATGATTATGAGTTATACACTGCCATCCCTGCCGTACGCTTATGATGCACTGGAACCGCACTTCGATAAGCAGACGATGGAGATTCACCACACCAAACACCATCAAACCTATGTCAACAACGCTAACGCGGCGCTGGAAAACTTGCCAGAGTTTGCTGACCTGCCGGTTGAAGAACTGATTACTAAACTGGACCAGGTGCCAGCGGACAAAAAAACCGTGCTGCGTAATAACGCGGGCGGCCACGCTAACCACAGCTTCTTCTGGAAAGGCCTGAAAAAAGGCACCACCCTGCAGGGCGATCTGAAAGCGGCTATCGAGCGTGACTTCGGTTCCGTTGACAACTTCAAAGCTGAATTCGAAAAAGCAGCAGCAACCCGTTTCGGCTCCGGCTGGGCGTGGCTGGTGCTGAAAGGCGACAAACTGGCTGTGGTTTCTACCGCAAACCAGGATTCCCCGCTGATGGGTGAAGCCATTTCCGGCGCTTCCGGCTTCCCGATCCTGGGTCTGGACGTGTGGGAACACGCTTACTACCTGAAATTCCAGAACCGCCGCCCGGACTACATCAAAGAGTTCTGGAACGTGGTGAACTGGGACGAAGCAGCAGCGCGTTTCGCCGCTAAAAAATAATTTGCATTGCACGACTGTAGAAGCGAGTCTGATGACTCGCTTTTTTTGTATCCGCGTAAGGAGCAGCAGATGCATTATCCGGTTGACGTGTTTATTGGCAAAATTCGTGACTATGACGGCAGCCGCCCGAGCGCTATCGCCAAAGTGCAGGCCGATGGCGAACTTATGCTGACCGAGCTGGGTCTGGCAGGCGATGAGCAGGCCGAAAAGAAAATCCACGGCGGCCCCGACCGCGCGCTATGCCATTACCCCCGCGAACACTATGCTGATTGGATTCGCCAGTTCCCCGAGCAGGCGACGCTGTTTTGCGCCCCGGCGTTTGGCGAGAATCTGTCGACGGACGGAATGACCGAACACAACGTGTTTATTGGCGACATCTACCGCTGGGGCGAGGTGTTGATCCAGGTCACTCAGCCGCGCTCTCCATGCTTTAAACTTAATTTCCATTTTGCCATCAGCGACATGGCCCTCCTTATGCAGAACAGCGGAAAAACCGGCTGGCTGTATCGGGTCATTGCGCCTGGTAAGGTCTCCAGCGATGCGCCGCTGGAACTGGCGTCGCGTCTGAGCGATGTCTCGGTTCATGAAGCGGGTGTTATCGCCTGGTCTATGCCGTTTGATGACGAACAATATCACCGGCTGTTGAGCGCCGCCGGGCTGTCGGCGAGCTGGAGCCGCACCATGCAAAAGCGTCGTTTGAGCGGCAAAATTGAAGATAGCGCCAGACGACTGTGGGGGGATAAAACTCCGCCAAAATGAAAGGAAGGGTTATGACTGAAGCTGAAAATGCGGTGGCGATCGTAAAAGAATTTTTGGTGGCCTCGATGATTCCCGATGCTGAACGCGCCGCAACGTATATGCACCCGGAGGTGAAAATTACCTTCACCGGAGGCCGGGCGATGGCGGGCGCGGCAGATATCGCGCAGTTTAACGGCGCTCGCTACAAGTGGGTGAAGAAGGCGCTGGGCGAGTTTGATGCGGTGCAGCATGATGATTACGTTGTGATTTATTCCAACGGTACGTTGTATGGCGAATGGCCCGACGGTCGCCCGTTTGCCGATAACCGCTTTATCGACCGCTTCGAAGTGCGCGATGGCAAAATTACCCGGATGGACGTGTGGAATGACAGCGCCGAGTGGATTTTAGCGCCGGAAATCTCCCGATAGCGTGGTGCGTAGGCCGGATAAGCGTAGCGCCGTCAGGCTGTCAGGTGTACATTGCCGGATGACGGCGTTTGCCTTATTCCGCTGGTAACCTATTAATTATTCACAAAAGATATGTAAATTATGGACGCACATATTCTCGAGGCTTGTACGGAAGAAGTTAAGCACATCTTATTCGAAGAGTATCACCTCAAATCTATCGAGGAGCTTTGGGAGCGGTCTCTGGATGAGGATTTTTTAGCTGAGTTGTATCAACAGTTTAAGTTCATAACGGAAAAGTATGGCGTGAATGGTGATGAATTGGACAGCATCCTCGATACGCTTTAAATGGTTAAGGCTCGGTAAGAGAAAGTATTACCGAGCCATGAATAACATTAGGTTCGCTTGTACAGCGGTAGCCACAGCGTAAGCCGCAACCCACCCAGCGGGCTATCGTCAGCCTTCACCCAGCCGCGGTGCTGCTGCATGGCGCTTTCGACAATCGCCAGCCCCAGCCCGGTGCCGCCAGACTCGCGGTCGCGCGCCTCATCAGTGCGATAGAACGGACGGAAGATCTGCTCGCGGTCTTCAGGGCTGACGCCCGGCCCGTCGTCATCGACCGTGATCGTAATACCGTCTTTATCCACCGAGAAGCCGACTTCAATCTTCGTATGTGAATAGCGCAGCGCATTACGAACTATATTTTCCAGCGCGCTTTCCAGCGCGTTTGGGTTGCCATAGAGCGGCCACGGCCCCGGCGGATAATTTACCGTTAACGACTTGCCCATCTGTTCGGCTTCAAAGGCGGCGTTATCCAGCACTTCGCCCCATAGCTGATTGGCTTTCATCGTTTCGCTGACCAGCGCATTTTTCTGTTGGTTACGCGACATCACCAGCAGGTCATTGATCATGCTGTCCAGACGCTGCGCTTCGGTTTCAATACGCTCCAGCTCTTTGCTTTCGCCGCCACGACGACGCAGCAGCGCGGTACCCAGTTGCAGGCGCGTAAGGGGCGTTCGCAGCTCATGGGAGATGTCTGACAGCAAACGCTGCTGCGAGGTCATCATCCGTTCCAGCGCCGTCACCATCTGGTTAAAACTGGCGCCAGCGGCGAGGAACTCCTGCGGACCCGCCTCCAGCTCCGGATGCTGACGCAGGTTGCCTTGCGCCACTTCATCAGCCGCGTTTTTCAACTTACGCGCCGGTTTCGCCAGACTCCATGCCAGCCATAGCAAGAGCGGCGAACTGACCAGCATCGTGACAATGAGCAACAGGAGCGGGCGGTCAAACAGCAGATTAATAAAATCGGATTGCGAACTGCTGGCCGGTCGAATCAGGTAAAGCTGGTAATTATCCTCTCCGTCACGAACGGAGAACGGCCCCACCATCTCTACGCGGCCATATTTTTTCTTCTGCGGATGATCGGCGTTATCCGCCTGACCAATGAAGTTACGAATGATCTGCATTTCGCTGCGTTCAGCGCCGATCACGCGTCCTTCAGAGGTCACCAGTAATAACCGCTGTCCAGGCGGCGCCCACTTATCGATCGCGCGGAACAGGCGACGCCACCACATCAGGTCGTTGGGCGGATCGTTCGCAAGTTCAGCTTCTACATGTTGCTCTATCATCAATCCCTGGCGCTGTTCGCTGTCCAGCAGCTCGGTCATCTGGCGTGAATCGAGCTTGGGCAACATCAGTACCAGCATTAGCACCAGCGCCAGCGTCAACCAGAAGATGGCGAAGATGCGCGCGGTTAAACTTCCTATCATGAAGCGGAAACCATCAGATAGCCGCGACCACGCAATGTTTTAAACCACGGGTGACCGTCTTTGCGTTCCGGCAGTTTGCGGCGCAGGTTAGAAATATGCATATCAATGGCGCGATCGAACGGCGTCAGGCGCTTACCCAGCACTTCCTGGCTTAAATGTTCACGGGAAACCACCTGGCCGAGGTGTTGCGCCAGCAAATAGAGCAGGGTGAATTCCGTACCGGTCAGCTCCAGCGTTTGGCCATCGAAACTGGCTTCCTGGCGACCCGGATTAAGGCTTAGCGCATCGACTTCCAGCGTCGGCGAGCCGTTGTCGCTGCTCTGCTGCTGTTCGCTCCAGTGGGAACGGCGCAAAATAGCCCTGATGCGCGCTACCAGCTCGCGGTCGTTAAACGGTTTGGGCAAATAGTCGTCCGCGCCCAGCTCAAGGCCGAGAACGCGATCCAGCTCGCTGCCGCGCGCGGTCAGCATAATGACAGGCGTCTGGTGTGTCTGGCGAAGCGCTTTCAACGTATCGATACCGTTTTTCTTCGGCATCATGACGTCAAGCAAAAGTAAATCGATGCTGTCATCCAAAAGCTCAAGCGCCTGCTCGCCGTCGTGGGCCACCAGGACATTAAAACCTTCCATTTCGAGGAGCTCTTTTAACAGGGAAGTCAGCTCTCGGTCATCATCAACTAACAGGATTTTATTCATTGTTTACGTACCTCCGAGGCAGAAATTACGTCATCAGGCGTCGCTAATCCATGACTTTACGTTGTTTTACACCCCCTGACGCATGTTTGCAGCCCGAATCGTAAACTGTCTCTCGTTGAATCGCGACAGAAAAGATTTTGGGAGCAAGCGATGCGCAAAGTTACCGCTGCTGTTATGGCCTCAACGCTGGCATTCAGTTTTTTAAGCCACGCAGCTGAAGTTGTTACAAGCGATAACTGGCACCCCGGTGACGGGGCCACGCAGCGTAGCGCGCAAAATCATATGTTTGACGGCATAAGTTTAACCGAACATCAGCGTCAGCAGATGCGAGATCTTATGCAACAGGCAAGGCACGAACAGCCTCCTGTTAATGTTAGCGAAATGGAGACAATGCATCGGCTTGTCACCGCAGAAAAATTTGATGAAAGCGCTGTGCGCGCTCAGGCAGAAAAAATGGCGCAAGAGCAGGTTGCCCGCCAGGTCGAAATGGCCCGCGTGCGTAACCAGATGTATCGCCTGTTAACGCCGGAGCAGCAAGCGGTTTTGAATGAAAAGCATCAGCAACGAATGGAGCAACTGCGCGACGTGGCGCAATGGCAAAAAAGTTCATCGTTGAAATTATTGAGTAGTAGCAACTCACGTTCCCAGTAACAACCCTGTTTTCCTTGCCATAGACACCATCCCTGTCTTCCCCCACATGATGTGGGGGTTTTTTTTATCTCCAGTTTGTCATTCTGTTATTAGCTTACTGTTTTAAACCATCCGTTATACTACCGGCAGAAGATAGCGGGAGTATTTATGAATCAAACCTATGGACGGCTGGTTAGCCGGGCGGCTATCGCGGCAACAGCGATGGCATCAGCGTTACTTTTGATCAAAATTTTTGCGTGGTGGTATACGGGATCGGTGAGTATTCTGGCGGCGTTGGTGGACTCGCTGGTGGATATTGCCGCGTCATTGACGAATTTGTTGGTCGTGCGTTATTCGCTGCAACCCGCAGATGATGAACACACGTTTGGGCACGGTAAAGCGGAGTCGCTGGCGGCGCTGGCGCAAAGTATGTTTATTTCCGGTTCGGCGTTGTTTCTGTTTTTGACCAGTATTCAGAATCTGATTAAGCCGACGCCAATGAACGACCCCGGCGTGGGGATTGGCGTTACCGTCATCGCTCTGATATGCACTATTATACTGGTCACGTTTCAGCGCTGGGTGGTACGCAAGACCCAAAGTCAGGCGGTACGGGCGGATATGCTTCATTATCAGTCTGATGTTATGATGAACGGAGCGATTCTTATCGCGCTGGGGTTATCCTGGTACGGTTGGCATCGTGCGGATGCCCTGTTTGCGTTAGGTATCGGCATCTATATTTTGTATAGCGCGTTGCGTATGGGGTATGAGGCGGTGCAGTCATTATTGGATCGCGCGCTGCCCGATGCGGAACGACAGGAAATTATTGATATCGTGACGTCATGGCCGGGAGTCAGCGGCGCGCACGATCTCCGCACGCGGCAGTCAGGGCCGACTCGCTTTATTCAGATTCATTTGGAAATGGAAGATAATCTGCCGCTCGTTCAGGCGCATTTTGTGGCTGACCAGGTAGAGCAGGCGATTTTACAGCGTTTTCCGGGTTCAGATGTCATTATTCATCAGGATCCCTGTTCAGTCGTTCCCAGGGAAGGCAGGAAGTTCGAGCTTGTATAATTGATTGTTAAAAAGTGAGCCAGGCCAGCATTTTGTGTATAAATTACCGCCATTTGGCCTGACCTGAATCAATTCAGCAGGAAGGGATTGTTATACTATCTGTATATTCGTTGGATCGTTTCGAAGTGCGAAATCGGCTTCCGGCAATAGATTTCATTTTGCATTCCAAAGTTCAGAGGTAGTCATGATTAAGAAAATCGGTGTGTTGACAAGCGGCGGTGATGCGCCGGGCATGAACGCGGCAATCCGCGGTGTTGTGCGCGCAGCGTTGACGGAAGGGCTGGAAGTCATGGGCATTTATGACGGCTATCTGGGCCTGTATGAAGATCGTATGGTTCAGCTTGACCGTTACAGCGTATCTGACATGATCAACCGTGGCGGTACTTTCCTCGGTTCTGCCCGTTTCCCGGAATTCCGTGACGAAAATATTCGCGCTGTCGCGATCGAAAACCTGAAAAAACGCGGTATCGATGCGCTGGTAGTTATTGGCGGCGACGGTTCTTATATGGGTGCAAAACGTCTGACTGAAATGGGCTTCCCGTGCATCGGTCTGCCAGGCACTATCGATAACGACATCAAAGGCACCGACTACACTATCGGCTATTTCACTGCTCTCGGCACTGTAGTGGAAGCGATTGACCGTCTGCGTGACACCTCCTCTTCTCACCAGCGTATCTCTATCGTTGAGGTGATGGGCCGTTATTGCGGCGACCTGACGTTGGCGGCGGCTATTGCTGGCGGCTGTGAGTTTATCGTGGTGCCGGAAGTTGAATTTAATCGCGAAGATCTGGTGGCCGAAATCAAAGCCGGGATCGCGAAAGGGAAAAAACACGCTATCGTCGCTATTACTGAGCATATGTGCGATGTTGACGAACTGGCGCACTTTATTGAAAAAGAAACGGGCCGTGAGACGCGTGCGACGGTGCTCGGCCACATTCAGCGCGGTGGTTCCCCGGTACCTTACGATCGCATTCTGGCTTCCCGTATGGGCGCGTATGCTATTGACCTGCTGCTGGAAGGCCATGGCGGTCGTTGTGTCGGTATCCAGAACGAGCAGCTTGTTCATCATGACATCATCGATGCGATTGAAAACATGAAGCGTCCGTTCAAAAGCGACTGGATGGAGTGCGCGAAAAAACTGTACTGATTGTTTTTGCGCGCCTGATGGCGCTACGCTTATCAGGCCTACAGGTTGCAGAAACGTGTAGGCCGGATTAGGCGCTAGCCGCCATCCGGCAATCCCTCAGATTTATTCCTCGAAGTTATAGCCAATCTTTTTTTATTCTTTAATGTTTGGATCTCTTTCTGGCACGCTTTGCTCATCACAACACAACATAAGCGAGTCGGGCGATGAAAAAGTGGGGCGTGGGGTTCACATTATTGCTGGCGTCAACCAGCATTCTGGCAAAGGATATTCAGTTACTTAACGTATCATACGATCCAACGCGTGAGCTGTACGAGCAGTACAACAAAGCGTTTAGCGCGCACTGGAAGCAGGAAACCGGCGACAACGTCGTGATCCGTCAATCGCACGGCGGTTCGGGTAAACAGGCGACTTCCGTTATTAACGGCATTGAAGCCGATGTCGTGACGCTGGCGCTGGCTTACGATGTGGACGCTATTGCGGAACGTGGTCGTATCGATAAAAACTGGATCAAGCGTCTGCCGGATAACTCAGCACCTTACACCTCCACCATCGTTTTCCTGGTCCGCAAAGGCAATCCAAAACAAATTCATGACTGGAATGATCTGATTAAACCCGGTGTGTCGGTGATTACGCCAAACCCGAAAAGCTCCGGCGGCGCACGCTGGAACTATCTGGCGGCATGGGGCTACGCCCTGCACCACAACAATAACGATCAGGCCAAAGCGCAGGACTTTGTCAAAGCCCTGTTTAAAAACGTTGAAGTGCTGGACTCCGGCGCGCGCGGCTCAACCAATACTTTCGTTGAACGCGGTATCGGTGATGTGCTGATTGCCTGGGAAAACGAAGCGCTACTGGCGACGAATGAACTGGGTAAAGATAAATTCGAGATAGTGACCCCGAGTGAATCTATTCTCGCAGAGCCGACCGTGTCCGTGGTGGATAAAGTCGTTGAGAAGAAAGGGACGAATGCGGTGGCGGAAGCGTATCTGAAGTATCTCTACTCGCCGGAAGGGCAGGAGATAGCAGCGAAAAACTTCTACCGTCCGCGCGATGCTGACGTGGCGAAAAAATACGACGATGCGTTTCCGAAGCTGAAGCTGTTCACCATTGACGAGGTGTTTGGCGGCTGGGCGAAGGCGCAAAAAGATCACTTCGCTAATGGCGGTACGTTCGACCAAATTAGCAAACGCTAAACCGTTTATAAACCCGGTAACGTATTATGTTACCGGGTTTTTTCTTTGCCACAATTTTGCGTTACTCTTCCCCGTCTATGGGTCACAGGGAACGCATATCATGAAAAAAACAGGCTACTTTTTACTGGCGGTGATAGTGATTGTCGCCGCGGCGGGCGTCGGTTACTGGAAATTTTCCGGCAATCCTGATGCATTACGGGAAATCGTGCTTGAACAATGCCTGCCCGATCAGTTACAGCATCAAAACCCAGCGCCTTGCGCGGAAGTCAAACCTCGCGCCGGCTATGTCGTCTTTAAAGATCGTCACGGTCCGTTGCAATATTTATTGATGCCCACCTACCGTATCAACGGTACAGAAAGCCCGCTATTGCTGGAACCCGCTACGCCCAACTTTTTCTGGCTGGCCTGGCAGGCTCGCGGCTATATGAGTAAAAAATACGGGCATGATATTCCGGATAGCGCGGTCTCGCTGGCGATTAATTCGCGGCTTGGTCGTTCACAGGACCATTTGCATATCCATATTTCTTGCATCCGTCCTGACGTTCGGGAACAACTGGATAACGATCTCACGCGCATCAGCACTCGCTGGCTTCCGCTGCCGGGTGGCCTGATGGGGCATGAATACCTGGCGCGCCGGGTAACTGAGAGCGAACTGGCGCAGCGTAGTCCGTTTATGATGCTGGCGGAAGAGGTGCCGGAAGCGCGCGATCATATGGGACGCTATGCGCTGGCGGTGGTACGCCAAAGCGACGACTCTTTTGTCCTGCTGGCGACCGAGCGTAACCTGCTGACGCTTAATCGCGCATCGGCGGAAGAGATTCAGGACCATAGTTGCGCCATTTTGTCTTCCCGCTGATTTTCGTTACACCCCCCTGCTCATTATCTTATTGATTCTTATCCCGGTTTAAAACTGGGGTAAGATCGTGTCTATAAAAATATGTGAAACCGATCAAAAGATATAAAGGTATACCTTTATATCTTTTGATGGTTCGTTACACTCTCTTCATAGCCTCCATAGATTGTCTGGTGGATGGCTTATATAAAAACGTTTTTATTTCATGTAGTGACATCATTAATTGTTCACCAGATTTGCGCTGCTAAGCGTAAAGGAATATCAACATGAAACTTTCTATTGTGGAAAAAATCGGCTTCGGCGCGGGAGATATGGCGATAAACGTTGTGATTATCGCCATGCAGCTGCTCCTCGCCTATTTCTATACCGATATCTACGGCCTGAGCGCCGCTGATGTTGGCGTACTGTTTGTGGTTGTGCGGATGATTGATGCCATTATCGATCCGGCCATGGGGGTTCTTACCGATAAACTGAACACGCGCTGGGGGCGTTATCGCCCGTGGCTGCTGTGGTTTGCTATTCCTTTTGGTTTCGCCGTGTATTTGATGTTTATTACGCCTGACATGGCTTATATGGCCAAGCTGGCGTGGGCCTATGGCACCTATATTCTTATGACCCTGGTCTATACTGCGATCACCATTCCCTATATTTCGATGATTGGCGTCATTACCAGCGACCCCGTCGAACGGTTAAGCGCCAACGGCTATCGTTTTGTGATGACCAAGATTGCCGCTTTCCTGGTGACTATCGTCGTACCGATGCTTGCCGTCTGGCTGGGGCAGGGCAACAAGGCGCTGGGTTACCAGTTTTCGATGGGGCTGATGGGGGCGATGGGCGCCTTGCTGTTTATCTTCTGTTTTCTTACCACGCGTGAACGCAGCGAGCCGGAAATTACGTCGTTATCGGTGGGGAAACAGTTTAAATATCTGTTACGCAACGATCAGTGGATTATTCTCGGCGTTGTTATTCTGCTGCTGATGTGCGGTTATGTTATTCGCGGTTCCGTTGCCGCTTATTACGCCAAGTATTATCTGAACGGCGGAGATAGTCTGATTTCACCCTTCCTGACTACCGGCGTCGTTGCCTCTATTTTAGCGATGATCGCTACCACCTGGATAACCAAGTTCTGGGACAAAATTAAGATGTTCCGCTACACCCAGATTATTACCTTTATCCTGAGCGCGCTGATGTATTTCTCCGTCGGGCGTGAAAATCTTATCCTGGCGTTTGCGTTCTATTTTCTTATTAATTTCTTCTGCGATATGCAAATGCCGGTGTTCTGGTCCTCTATCGCCGAAGCGGTGGATTACGGAGAAAAGAAAACCGGTCTGCGCGTTTCCGGGTTGGCGTTTGGCGGCATCCTCTTCTTCCAGAAGTTTGGGATGGGGATCGCGGGCGGGATACTCGGATTCCTGCTGAGCCACTTTGGCTATCAGGCCGATGTTGAACAGACCGCACGTTCGCTCACCGGTATTGCGCTGATGATGACGCTCATTCCTGCTCTGTTCCACCTTGCGGTTGGGCTGCTTATGAAAAAGTATCTGATTAACAACGAATATTATCGTGATATTCAGCTCGCCCTGGCGCAGAAACAGGCATAAGGAGGCGCAAATGAAGGCCATGAATAAGGTTTGGGTTATCGGCGATGCCTCCGTTGATCTGGTGCCGGAAAAACAGAACAGCTATCTGAAATGCCCCGGCGGAGCGTCGGCGAACGTGGGGGTATGCGTTGCCAGGCTGGGCGGAGAGTGCGGTTTTATTGGCTGTCTTGGCGACGATGACGCCGGTCGCTTCCTGCGCCAGGTTTTTCAGGATAACGGCGTGGATGTCACGTTTCTACGCATGGATCCGGCCCTGACCAGCGCGGTGCTGATCGTCAACCTGACGGCTGATGGGGAGCGCAGCTTTACCTATCTGGTACATCCGGGGGCTGATATCTACGTTTCGCCGCAGGACCTGCCGCCGTTCAGGCAGTACGAATGGTTTTACTTCAGTTCAATTGGCCTCACCGACAGTCCCGCTCGCGAAGCATGTCTGGAAGGGGCGAGACGCATGCGAGAAGCCGGTGGCTACGTGTTATTCGACGTCAACTTACGCAGCAAGATGTGGCGCAATACCGATGAAATCCCTGACCTGATCGCCCGGTCCGCCGCACTGGCTTCTATCTGCAAAGTCTCGGCAGATGAGCTGTGCCAGCTCAGCGGGGCCAGTCACTGGCAGGATGCGCGTTATTACCTGCGCGATCTAGGCTGTGACACCACGATCATTTCGCTGGGGGCCGATGGCGCGCTGTTGATTACCGCCGAGGGGGAGTTCCATTTTCCCGCACCACGCGTCGATGTCGTCGATACCACTGGGGCAGGCGATGCTTTTGTCGGCGGCCTGCTGTTCACCCTTTCCCGCGCAAATTGCTGGAACCATGCCCTGCTGGCGGAGGCTATCAGCAATGCCAACGCCTGCGGCGCCATGGCGGTAACGGCAAAGGGCGCAATGACCGCTTTACCGTTTCCCGACCAGCTAAACACTTTTCTTTCCAGCCATTCGCTGGCACAAGCCATGACCGTGAAATAAGGAGTCATCATGCACGTTGATCAAAACAAAATACTGGGATGCCTGGTGGGCGCCGCCGCCGCGGACGCGATGGGAGCCGCGACGGAAGTACGCACCCAGCAGCAAATAAAAGACTATTTTGGCGGCTGGGTGACGACCTTTCAAAAACCGCCAGCGGACACGTTTGGCCGCTGCAACGAAGCGGGGATGTGCACGGATGATTTTATTCAGGCGAAGTACATCATGGATGCGCTGCTGCGCCATCAACGCCAGGTCAGCGACGAGGCGATGCGCGAGGCTTTTCAGCAGTGGCTGGATTACCCGTACTACGCCAACTTTACCGGCCCGACGACGCGTGCGGCAATGAAGGCAATATTCAATGATAACCGCGCCTCTTTACAGGGTGAGCTGGAAGGCGAGAAACAGTCGGTACAGATTATTAATAAGGGTAACGCGGAGGCAACGAACGGCGCCGCCATGAAGATTTGGCCAGCGGCGGTGCTGCACCCGGGTGATATTGACGCGGCGATTGACTGCGCGCTGCAGATTTGCCGTTTTACGCATAATAACGTGCTGGCGATGTCCGGCGCAGCGGCGATGGCGGCGGCAACCAGCGAGGCGTTAAGAGCGCAGACCAATGCAGACAGCATTATTGCCGCCGGTATTTACGGTGCGCAAAGGGGCTATCTGCTGGCGCAGGAGCAAGGGGCGATGATGGTGGCAGGTCCTTCCGTTGCCCGACGCATTGAACTGGCCGTAGATATCGGTAAACGTCATCGCCATTGGGAAACGGCGGTGGTGGAACTTGCTGATATTATTGGCTCCGGGCTGCACGTGAGTGAAGCGGTGCCGGCGGCCTTTGGCCTGTTCGCGTGTTGTCCGAATTCTGCCGTAGATGCTATTATCTCCGGCGTTAATATCGGCAATGATACTGATACTGTCGCCACCATGGTCGGGGCGATTTCCGGCGCATTCCATGGCGTGGAGGCTTTTCCCGCCGATTATTTAACGACTTTGGATCGTATGAATCATTTCGATTTGGCAGAACTGGCCAGGCAAATCGCAGGGTAGCGACTTCACCCTGCCGGGGACGGTAAAACGTCCCCTGCTGGCGAAGACGTGAGGTGCGCAGCTTGCAGGTTGATAAAACGAGCTTTACTCCGCTTTATAAGCAACTATTTTTTATCATCTGTCAGCAGATCCAAAATGGATCCCTGCCTTTAGGCAGCCAGCTGCCGACGCAAAAAGAGATTGCCAGAGCCTACAACGTCTCGCTGATTGTGGTTAAACAGGCCTGGAGCGAATTAATCAATGCGGGTATTATTTCCTCCCAGCGCGGGAGTGGTTCGGTGGTGTGCTCGGTACCGGAAGGCGTGAGCTACGGGCACACGTTTCGCGGTATTACCCGCGATCTCCAGGACGCCAGCGTGGCGATTGAGAACCGTATTCTGGAAATCGCGCCGCGCCGCGCGCGCGACGCTCAGGCAGACGGCTTGAGCCTGCCCGCACAGCATCACTATCTCTATATTTCGCGTATTCGTTGCCTGAATAACCGTCCGTTTAACCATGAAAAGATCTATCTCGATCTTAGCTTCTTTCCCGATCTGCAACTTACACCGCAGGCGCTGGAGCATACGTCGCTTTATTCGTTATTAAACGTCACAAGCGACTCGGCGATAGAAAAAGTTGAGGCGATTTTACCTTCCGCTGACCTGTGCGAAAAATTGCAAATCGCCGCCAATAAACCGCTGTTATCCGTCGCCAGACAGACGTTTCAGGCCGGGAAGGACAGCCCTTTTGAGTATTGCCGCTATTACGTGCTGTCTGAATACTTTGGTGAAATTCATTATCACTGATCTGTCCACTTAATCCTGCGATAACCCCACTATATCTGGCGTTTACCTGCCTGACTGTCCGTCGTATTCTTGCTGAAAAAATCGTCAGGAGACAGGTATGTCGCTCTGGTTGTCCCATCCTCTGTTCCTCCCGTCCATCATCGTTGGCGTTACTATCCTTCTGTGGGCGACTTCGCTACTGCCGGAGTTTATGACCGCACTGCTATTTTTTGCTGCTGTGGTGGCGATGGGACCAGGGAAAGTTCCTGCGCGGGCGGGGATGCTGTGATGTATCGCGCTGGCGGTGGTACGCCAAAGCGATGGCTCTTTTGTCTTGCTGGCGACCGAGCGTAATTTACTGATCTTCAATCGCGCTTCTGCCGAGGAAATTCAGGATCATCAGTGTGATATCTTGAACCAACAGGTCATCAAATGACAGCTTGATATTGCATTAACGAATGCCGTTTGGAGGCCGGACAAGGCTCTTGTGGCGCTATCCGGCAAAATCTGGCGATGGCGCGGGCGTTACCAGGCCGGTGGATCTGCGGGGTGGCTGTCATTTTCCAGATGCGGCGATTTAATAAACACGCCTTTCCAGGGTTTATCGCCGTTATTAATGAGATAATGCGCCTCCCCAGGTTCGCACTGTAAAACATCTCCAGTTTGCAGGATATGAGGTGTTCCTTCCAGATACAGGCACACTTCACCGCTTAGGGTATAAAAAACCTCACAAGCGGTATTATGGCGATGGTTAGGGAATGACTGCCCTGGTTGTAGTATGACGACGCCCATATCGCAGCCCGGCCCACGGATTAAGTATTTAGGGCCATTATCGCCAAAGCGGTATTCATGATTCTTCTCATTCGTTTTTTGCATGCTTATTCTCCTGTTACAGGCCTGGCGCTTTCCAGAGGGATGTCGTTAAGCCACCATCGACCAGCGCGCGTTGATCCTGATAAACGGCCTGCCATTTTTCTCTGGCCTGCTGGTAGACAGCGAAATTTTCAGGATTAGGTTTATGCTCCCGATCCCAGCGCACTAGCTTTTCTCCCGTTTCCGCCAGCGATGGCCAGACACCCACGCCAACGCCTGCGGCAATAGCGCACCCTAGCGCGGTAGCTTCTTTGACGACAGGTACGTGAACGGTGAGTCCCGTAACGTCGGCAAGGATTTGGCTCCATAATTTGCCTTTAGATCCTCCGCCGGCAAAAACCAGCGAGTCGGCCTGTACGCCGGAAAACGCGGCAATTTGCTGTAAATTGCAGGCGGAAACAATGGCGGCATTCTCTTCCAGCGCGCGAAATAGGGTCGCTTTATTACACTTTTCAGGATCGATAGACAGATTGATAAACGACGGCGCGGCATGGTACCAGCGTTTAAAACGCATAACGTCAGAGAAGATGGGCATCACACCGTACGCGCCGGGAGGCACCCGGCTGGCCATATCTTCCAGCAGGGAATACGCATCAATACCTAACCTTTCAGCGATTAGTTTTTCCTCGGCGCAAAAGGCGTCGCGGAACCAACGCATCGTTAACCCAGTAAAAAAGCTAATAGACTCGGTTTGTACCATACCGGGGATCACATGAGGATTGATGCGAACGTTCATGTTTGGGTCGGTGACCGGCGCGGGAAGATTGACGACCTGTTGCCAGAAGGTTCCGCCCAGCACGGCCGTTTGCGCCGGGCGTACGACGCCCAGCCCCAGACAGCCTAACTGCACATCGCCGCCGCCAACGATGACCGGCGTACCCGCTTGCAGGTCGCACTGTTCAGCCGCTTTCTGTGAAATGTGACCGAGCAGCGTCCCGGTTTCTTTTACCGGCGAGAGAATGTCAGAACGCAGGCCCGCCATCTGTAACAGACTACGTTTCCAGTTGCGGGTCACCAGATCCAATAACCCCGTCGTGCCTGCGTTGGAGGGATCGACCGCCAGTTCGCCGCTGAGCATAAAGGCCATCCAGTCGCTGATCATAGTGACGGTTGACGCGCGATGATAAATATCCGGACGATGGTGGGCAAGCCAGAGCAGACGCGGAATAGCGCTGAGCGCCAGCGTTTGCCCGGAGCAACGATAAACTTCCTCCTCAAAGGTGTTATCGTGCAGCTCTTTTAATTCACTGACTTCGTGCGCCGCGCGGGCGTCAACATTAGCGCAGGCCCAAATTGGTTCGCCGTTACTGTCATAAATAACAATGCCTTCACGCATCGAGCAGGCCGATACGGCAGCGATAGCCGTTGCAGGGATGGCGGCTTTCTGTAGTGCCTGACGGATACACTGGCAAGCCAGTTGCCAGTTTTTGGCAAGATCAAACTCCATCGAACCAGGCACATCCGGCACGGCCAGATGCTGCCATTCCGCTTGACCGACAGCTATTTGCTTTCCTTGTAGATCAAAAATTACTGCTCTGACGCTACCGGTACCGGCGTCAAGAGCCATCAGGTAATGTCCTGATTCAGTATGGGTACAGAGTCGAGCCATTTTTTTACCCTCGGCTATTTTTACATCGTTACATAAAATCCTGTCAGTTATTGTTTATTGAATTGAGGTAAGTGTTATTTTATTTGTTATTTTTCAATAAGTTGAATTATTTTCCCTGCGGTTTTCTGATCGGTAACCAGCGCATTGATATAGTTACCGCGCATAGCGGCAATAATAGCTTCTGCTTTTTGTTCGCCGCCGGCGACGCCAATCACGGTTGGGATCGTGGAAAGTGAATTTAACTTCAGGCCAATTAATTCGTTATGGATTTTGATGTCTGGAATAATTTCGCCATGAGCATCAAAAAAATAGCCCAGAATATCGCCTACTGCGCCTTTGCGGCCAATCATGAGTTGTTCACCCTGAGTGATATAACCGGATTTTAAGATACTGGCTTGATCTTTCTGGTTAATTGCCCCAATCCCCACGATGGCGGCATCGGCAGCTTGCGCTGTGAGCATCACATCCCGCACGCTATTTTCATTGCGCAGCGTGCAGGCAATTTCCTGCGATGATGCGCGCAGCGGCGCGGGCATAATACTTACGCTACAAGCGGCATCAAGCTGGCCTATTCCGGTCATATACGGCCCCACGCCGCCGGATAACGTGACCAGTCGGATTTGTTGCGCCGAGATAAATCCGCTGAGGCGTTTTAATGTGGTCATCGTGGCTTCGCCAAAGCCGACGGCCAGCAGTTGCTGTGGCCGCAGAGACTCCATCAACATATGGGCGGCGCCGATTCCTAAGCGCAGACCAATATCGGCATCGGGTAATGCCGGCAGCACGCGGATATTCTGCAATGCGAAGTGGTTGCGCAAGGCATTTTCATACTCAAGACACCCTTCAAAGCGGGAGTTGATTTGTACGCGAATAATACCGGACTGATGCCCTTTCTCCAGCAGACGAGAAACCTTTAGCCGGGTTAGCCCCAGACGCTCGCTGATTTCACTCTGCGTCAATCCATCGTGATAGTAGAACCAGGCAATACGCGCCACCTGCTCTTCTTCGCACATTCCATAATCAGATACCAACGTATTATCGCTCATTGTCATAACCTGGCTTTTACTTTGAACATTTCTAAATCATTAACACAATTGTTCAGTTATCACTCCGAAATAACCGTGATTAACGCCACAAAAACGCGCCAAATCTGAACATTTATCATCTAAAAATTCATTTATTCATAAAACGTGATCTGGATGAGAGTTTTTTAACCAAATAACTACTACCGTTTTGAACAATTTCTTTTTCAAAAAACATTTGTTCAGTCCCGTCAGTCAACATTGAGGGAGCGGAGGCAACATGCAAATCAGTCACAATACTGCATCCCCTCTGATTTGTGTGCAGAACATTTATAAAAGTTATTCCGGCGTCGAAGTACTAAAGGGAATTGACTTTACTCTGCATGCGGGAGAGGTGCACGCATTGCTTGGCGGCAATGGTGCGGGTAAATCAACATTAATGAAGATTATTGCCGGTATAGTCCCGCCAGATGGAGGGACTATCGATATTGCTGGTGTGCGTTGCAGTCATTTAACGCCTCTGAAGGCGCACCAGTATGGCATTTACCTGGTTCCCCAGGAGCCTCTGTTATTTCCGAGTTTATCTGTGCGGGAAAATATCTTGTTTGGCTTGCAGGGACGTCAGGCCTCCACGGAAAAAATGCAGCAGCTATTAAAGGCGATGGGATGCCAACTCGATCCGGCGAGCGCTGCGGGTACGCTTGATGTTGCAGACCGCCAGATCGTTGAAATTATGCGCGGCTTGATGCGCGACTCGCGAATCTTAATTCTTGATGAGCCCACGGCGTCGTTAACGCCAGCCGAAACTGACCGGTTATTTACGCGTCTGCAAGAGTTGCTGAAAAAGGGTGTCGGAATTGTATTTATTTCTCATAAGCTACCAGAAATTAGACAGTTAGCTCACTGCGTTAGCGTGATGCGTGACGGTAAAATCGCATTATTCGGAAAAACGCATGACCTTTCTACCGACGAGATTATTCAAGCTATCACCCCGGCAACGCAGGGCGTCAGTCTTTCCGCGAATCAAAAGTTGTGGCTGGAATTGCCTGGCAGCCGCCCGCAGAACGAACGTGGTGCGACGGTATTAGCGCTGGAGTCACTGACGGGCGAAGGTTTTATGAATATCAACCTTGAGGTGCGGGCAGGCGAAATCCTTGGTCTGGCCGGGTTGGTCGGCGCGGGACGCACAGAACTGGCTGAAACGCTGTACGGTATTAGACCGGTCAATGCGGGGCGGATGCTGTTCAATGGCGAAGAAATTAACGCCCTGACAACCCAACAGCGGTTGCAGCTCGGCCTGGTCTATTTGCCGGAAGATCGGCAGTCATCCGGGCTGTATCTTGACGCTTCCCTGGCATGGAATGTCTGTTCGCTGACCCACAACCAAAAAGGATTTTGGATAAAGCCCCAGCGGGATAACGCCACCCTTGAACGTTACCACCGCGCGTTAAATATCAAACTCAATAATGCCGAACAGGCGGCGCGTACTTTATCCGGCGGTAACCAGCAAAAAGTATTGATTGCCAAATGCCTGGAAGCCTCTCCGCAATTACTGATTGTCGATGAACCGACCCGCGGTGTCGATGTCTCCGCCCGCAGCGATATTTATCAGCTGTTGCGCAGTATCGCGCAACAAAATGTCGCGGTGCTGTTTATTTCCTCCGATCTGGAAGAGATAGAGCAGATGGCCGATCGCGTATATGTCATGCACCAGGGGGAACTGGGGGGGCCTGCGTTATGCGGCGAGGAAATTAACGTTGATACCATCATGCACGTTGCGTTTGGCGAACATGGTGCGTCGGAGGCAACATGTTGAAATTCATCCAAAATAACCGGGAAGCGACGGCACTGCTGGCAATAGTCTGTTTATTCGTGTTTCCTGGCGCGCTGGATAGCCAGTATTTGAGCGTGCAAACGCTGACAATGGTTTTCAGTAGCGCGCAAATTTTGATGCTGTTGGCGATTGGCGCGACGATGGTAATGCTCACCCGCAATATTGATGTATCGGTGGGCTCGACGACAGGCATGTGCGCGGTATTGCTGGGAGTGATGTTAAACGCCGGCTATAGCCTGCCGGTCGCCTGCCTGGCCACACTAATATTAGGAATTGTCGCCGGATTTTTTAATGGCGTACTGGTTGCCTGGTTGAAGATACCCGCCATTGTCGCCACGCTGGGAACGCTGGGCTTGTATCGTGGGATCATGCTGCTATGGACAGGGGGGAAATGGATTGAAGGATTACCCGCAGGCTTAAAGCAACTCTCTGCTCCGGTGTTTCTGGGAATTTCCGCAATCGGCTGGTTTACCCTGGTGTTAGCGCTGCTTATGGCCTGGCTCCTGGCGAAAACCGCCTTTGGCCGCAATTTTTACGCCACCGGCGATAACCTGCAGGGCGCCCGGCAATTGGGTGTCCGTACCGAGATGGTACGCATCATGGCATTTTCACTTAATGGCGGTATGGCGGCATTGGCTGGAATCGTGTTTGCCTCGCAGATTGGCTTCATTCCCAATCAAACCGGCACGGGGCTGGAAATGAAAGCCATCGCGGCCTGCGTATTGGGGGGAATTAGCCTGTTAGGCGGGTCAGGCACGGTCATCGGCGCTATTCTCGGCGCTTATTTTCTTACGCAAATCGATAGTGTGTTAGTGCTGCTGCGCATCCCCGCCTGGTGGAACGATTTTATTGCTGGCCTGGTATTGTTGGGCGTACTGGTATTCGATGGGCGGCTGCGTTGCGCATTACAACGCAATCTGCGCCGCCAGAAATATGCCCGTTTTATATCACCACCCACTCCACTACAGACGGAAGCAAAAACGCACGCACAACAGAATAAAAACAAAGAGGTGGCATGATGAATCCATGGCGACGCTATAGCTGGGAAATTGCGCTGGCAGCCTTATTGATCTTTGAAATTCTGGCTTTCGGTGTGATTAATCCACGTTTATTAGATATTAATGTCTTACTTTTTAGCACTAGCGATTTTATTTGTATCGGTATTGTCGCTTTGCCGCTAACAATGGTTATTGTCAGCGGTGGTATGGATATTTCATTTGGTTCTACAATCGGGCTATGCGCGATTACCCTGGGTGTGCTGTTTCAGCTCGGTATGCCGCTACCTTTAGCGATTATTATTACCCTACTACTCGGCGCAATATGTGGGCTGATAAATGCCGGACTTATTATTTATACCGGCGTAAACCCGTTGGTGATTACCCTGGGAACCATGTATTTATTTGGTGGTAGCGCATTATTGTTATCTGGTATGGCTGGCGCCACAGGTTATGAAGGTATTGGTGGATTTCCCACAGCGTTCACTGATTTTGCCAATATTTCATTTCTTGGTATTCCCATGCCGCTTATTTTTTTTCTTGTGTGCTGTCTGTTTTTCTGGCTGCTCATGCATCGCACGCATATGGGACGCAACGTTTTCCTGATTGGCCAGAGCGCCCGTGTCGCGCAGTACAGCGCGATCCCGGTGAATCGCACGTTGTATACCGTGTATGCCATGACCGGATGCGCCTCCGCTATCGCCGCCGTATTACTGGTTTCTTACTTTGGCTCCGCACGTTCGGATCTGGGCGCCTCTTTCCTGATGCCGGCCATTACGGCGGTTGTGCTGGGAGGCGCCAATATTTATGGCGGCTCCGGGTCGATTATGGGGTCCGCGTTGGCGGCGCTGCTGGTGGGATTTTTACAGCAGGGGCTACAGATGGCCGGAGTGCCGAATCAAATTTCCAGCGCATTGTCCGGTGCGCTTCTCATTGTTGTTGTCGTTGGTCGTTCCGTCAGTTTGCATCGTCACCAAATCCTTGAATGGTACTCACGCCGTCGCAATGCGCATCAGGCATGATTTCCTTTTGAAATTTATGGAGAAAAAAATGGCAAGACACAGCATTAAAATGATCGCCTTACTCACTGCGTTTGGTCTGACATCTGCGGTAATGACCGTACAGGCGGCAGAGCGGATTGCTTTTATTCCCAAACTGGTTGGCGTGGGCTTTTTTACCAGCGGCGGCAATGGCGCGCAGGAAGCGGGAAAAGCGCTGGGCATTGACGTAACTTACGATGGCCCTACAGAGCCCAGCGTCTCAGGCCAGGTTCAACTGGTGAATAACTTTGTCAATCAGGGGTATGACGCCATTATCGTTTCTGCCGTTTCGCCTGATGGCCTGTGCCCGGCGTTGAAGCGGGCAATGCAAAGAGGCGTGAAAATATTAACCTGGGATTCCGATACCAAGCCGGAGTGCCGTTCTTACTATATCAATCAAGGGACGCCAAAACAGCTCGGCAGCATGCTGGTAGAGATGGTCGCTCATCAGGTGGACAAAGAGAAAGCGAAAGTCGCTTTCTTCTATTCCAGCCCAACGGTGACCGACCAGAACCAGTGGGTAAAAGAAGCTAAAGCCAAAATTAGCCAGGAACATCCGGGGTGGGAGATAGTCACTACCCAGTTTGGCTATAACGATGCCACGAAATCGCTCCAGACGGCGGAAGGTATCATCAAAGCGTATCCCGATCTGGATGCCATCATCGCGCCTGACGCTAACGCTTTACCTGCTGCGGCACAGGCGGCGGAGAACCTTAAACGTAATAATCTCGCGATTGTTGGTTTTAGTACGCCGAATGTGATGCGCCCTTATGTTCAGCGCGGCACTGTTAAAGAGTTTGGCCTGTGGGATGTCGTCCAACAGGGAAAAATTTCCGTATATGTCGCCAACGCGTTGCTGAAAAATATGCCAATGAATGTCGGTGACTCACTGGATATTCCCGGCATCGGCAAAGTCACCGTTTCACCTAATAGTGAGCAGGGATATCACTATGAGGCAAAAGGTAACGGCATTGTGTTATTGCCGGAGCGTGTCATTTTCAACAAAGACAATATCGACAAATATGATTTCTGATAACTGTTATGTATCGACGGAGTAAAGAATGGCTGATTTAGATGATATTAAAGATGGCAAAGATTTTCACACCGATAAACCACAAACTAACACTTTGTTCGCATTAAAAGGCTGTGGCGCGCTGGATTGGGGAATGCAGTCCAGACTGGCGAGGATTTTTAACCCCAAAACCAGAAAAACGGTCATGCTGGCCTTTGACCATGGATATTTCCAGGGGCCGACAACCGGACTTGAGCGTATTGATATTAATATTGCGCCGCTCTTTGAATATGCTGATGTCTTAATGTGTACTCGCGGCATATTACGCAGTGTGGTACCTCCGGCAATCAATAAACCAGTCGTTTTACGTGCGTCCGGGGCGAATTCTATTCTCACTGAATTAAGCAATGAGGCGGTTGCGGTGGCGATGGATGACGCTGTGCGGTTGAATAGCTGTGCTGCTGCCGCACAGGTTTATATTGGTAGTGAGCATGAACATCAGTCGATTAAAAATATTATTCAACTGATTGATGCCGGGTTACGCGTCGGGATGCCAATAATGGCAGTGACCGGAGTGGGTAAAGATATGGCTCGCGACCAGCGTTATTTTTCACTGGCAACGCGTATCGCTGCGGAAATGGGGGCGCAAATTATCAAAACGTATTATGTCGATAAAGGTTTTGAGCGTATTGCGGCAGGTTGTCCGGTGCCGATTGTCATCGCCGGCGGTAAAAAACTGCCTGAACGTGAAGCATTGGAAATGTGCTATCAGGCGATTGACCAGGGGGCTTCTGGCGTAGATATGGGGCGTAATATATTCCAGTCAGAAGATCCGGTAGCCATGATTAAAGCGGTACATGCCGTCGTTCATCATAACGAAACAGCAGAGCGTGCTTATGAGCTGTTTTTGAGTGAGAAAGGTTAAATGAGATCGCTTCCCCATCTTTTATCGATGCGAGGAGATGGGGATGACTGTTATTTTATTTGGAATAATCAGGGGTTAATGATGCACGTTACGCTGGTTGAAATTAACGTTCATGATGACAAGGTTGAACAATTTATCGATGTTTTTCGGCAGAATCATCTGGGCTCAATTAAAGAGCCGGGTAACTTGCGTTTTGATGTTCTGCAGGATCCGCAGGTGCCTACGCGATTTTATATTTATGAAGCCTACGTTGATGAACAGGCCGTCGCTTTTCACAAGACAACGCCACACTATAAAACTTGCGTGGAGCAGCTTGAACCGTTGATGACCGGTCCGCGGACAAAAAAAGTTTTTATGGGTTTGATGCCTTAAGGAGTGCTCATGAACAGCCAGTTTGCCGGATTAACGCGCGAAGCATGTGTGGCATTGTTAGCGTCATATCCGCTTAGTGTGGGTATTCTGGCAGGGCAGTGGATTGCGTTGCATCGCTATCTGCAACAGTTGGAAGCGTTAAACCAGCCGCTGTTGCATTTGGATTTGATGGATGGTCAATTTTGCCCGCAGTTTACCGTTGGGCCATGGGCAGTTGGGCAACTGCCGCAAACTTTTATCAAAGATGTTCATTTGATGGTAGCGGACCAATGGACGGCGGCGCAAGCCTGCGTGAAGGCGGGCGCACACTGCATCACGCTTCAGGCAGAAGGCGATATTCATCTGCATCATACGCTAAGCTGGCTTGGTCAGCAGACCGTGCCCGTTATTGGCGGTGAAATGCCGGTGATCCGGGGGATTAGTTTATGCCCGGCAACGCCTCTGGATGTCATTATCCCCATTCTGAGCGACGTTGAGGTTATTCAACTACTGGCAGTGAACCCTGGATACGGCAGTAAAATGCGCTCCAGTGATTTGCACGAGCGCGTGGCGCAGCTTCTCTGTCTACTTGGTGATAAACGCGAAGGTAAAATTATCGTTATTGATGGGTCGTTAACGCAGGATCAGTTGCCTTCGCTGATTGCACAGGGCATCAATCGTGTTGTTTCTGGTAGTGCGTTATTTCGTGATGATCGGCTGGTTGAGAATACGCGGAGCTGGAGGGCGATGTTTAAGGTTGCCGGGGATACTACTTTCTTACCCTCCACAGCATAAATGCCGGATGGCGGCTTTACCTTATCAGGCCTACATAAGCACTCGGCTGGTAGGCCTGATAAGCGCAGCGCCATCAGACATAGATTGGCAATTAAGCCTGTTTAGCAGCTTCTGCTGCTTTCACGATCACGGCGAAGGCGTCAGCTTTCAGAGAAGCGCCGCCTACCAGCGCGCCGTCGATGTCCGGCTGCGCGAACAGTTCGGCTGCGTTGGAGGCATTAACAGAACCGCCGTACTGGATAATGACCTGTTCAGCGATTTTCGCGTCAGCTTTAGCAATGTGGTCACGGATGAATTTGTGCACTGCCTGCGCCTGCGCAGGCGTTGCAGATTTACCGGTACCGATCGCCCATACGGGTTCGTAAGCGATAACCGCGCCTTCAAAGGCTGCCGCGCCCTGCGTTTTCAGTACCGCGTCGATCTGGCGTGCGCATACTTCTTCTGTTTTGCCCGCTTCGTTTTCCGCTTCGGTTTCACCGATGCACAGTACCGGCGTCAGACCTTGTTCTTTCAGTACGGCGAATTTTTTGGCGATCAGTTCGTCAGATTCTTTGTGATAAGTACGACGCTCGGAGTGGCCGATAATAATGTACTGCGCGCCGATATCTTTCAGCATTTCAGCCGAAGTTTCACCGGTGAATGCGCCAGACAGATTCAGATCAACGTTCTGCGCGCCCAGCATGATGTGGCTGCCGGCAGCAGCGCGTTTCGCCAGATCGATATACATTTCCGGCGGAGCGATTGCCACGTCGCAGCCTGCTACGCCCGCCAGTTCTTTACGCAGGTTAGCCACCAGTTCGTTTACCATGTGGCGGCTGCCGTTCAGTTTCCAGTTACCCATCACTAAAGGATGTCGCATTTCATTTCTCCACGCTTAGTCAGCGAATTAAGGAAGATGGCCGCTCGTCAGAGCAGCATGGTCTGTGAAACAGTATAGAGATTCATCCCCGGAAAGGCTTTGCTTTTTGTCATCAATTCGCCCCTTCCAGATTTTCAGATAACGCCAGCTTAATCGGTTCAACCGCGAAGGTCAGCCCCTTTTCGCCGTTATCTGCGACAACATAACGTACCGCGCCTTCTGTCTCGGCGTAATAGTGTTTACCTTTACCGGCGATAAGCATCTTTTGCAGTTTTTTCTGGCTTTGCTCTTTTGTCAGCAACGGGGCGACAGTACGAATAATGGCGGCCATATATTCCAGCGCTTTCGCTTTCGCCGCTTTCTGTTCCGGCCCCTGAATGGGCAGCCAGGTAATCTGCATACTTTTCACTTTGAGCGTACCGCGCTCCAACGCCGTGGAGGCATACAGATTTTCGTTAATCTTACTGGCGGCGCGGGTCAGATTCGCCTTATCGCGGCTATTCTCAATGGCGCGAAATTCATTGAGCGGCAGATCGGGATTCTGGCGGTTAAAGTTCTCACGAAACTGGCTAATAGAAAGATCAAAGGTTGGCGAGCCCGCCAGCAGATAGGGCGCTGTCGTGGTCGATGAAGAGAGCTGCGCGTGCGCCGTTATGCTGGCGGTGAGAGCAGAAAACAACAGTAAAAACAGAGTACATCCTGGCTTCATCAATCTTACCTTTCGTTAGGACTGCTCACGATTAAAACGATAACTGTCGGGCTTGTCAAAAGGGTAAACTGTAGCGGAAGGCAAAATATAAGGAACTTACATGACCATACAGCAATGGTTATTCTCATTTAAAGGGCGTATCGGACGCCGTGATTTCTGGATTTGGATCGGCCTCTGGTTTGCCGGGATGCTGGCGCTATTTTCGCTGGCGGGGAAAAATCTGCTTGATATCCAAACGGCGGCATTTTGCCTGGTGTGCCTGCTGTGGCCGACCGCCGCCGTCATGGTCAAACGTCTGCATGACCGGGGACGCTCCGGCGCGTGGGCGTTGCTGATGATTCTGGCGTGGATGCTGCTGGCCGGAAACTGGGCGATGCTGCCGGGGATGTGGCAGTGGGTCGTCGGGCGATTTATTCCGACGCTGATCCTGGTGATGATGCTTATCGATCTGGGCGCGTTTGTCGGTGTTCAGGGGGAAAATAAGTTTGGGAAAGCGACACAGGACGTGAAGTTTAAAGCAGAGCTGTAGCGGGCGGTAAACCATAATTTGCCCGGTGGCGCTGACGCTTGCCGGGCCTACAGATTGGTGATGATTTGCAGGCCGGATAAGCCCCAGCCGCCATTCGGTAAAACATCACCAGTAATGTTCAGCCGTCATATGCCCCGGTCGGCGGCGCAGATGTTTAGTCATCTGTCGGGTCTCTTTCAGCAGTTGCTGCGTATCGCGCACCATCTGCGGGTTCCCGCACAGCATGACGTGGCTGGTCTCTTTATCCATCGGTAATCCAACGGCTTTTTCCAGCTCGCCGTTTTCAATGAGCGCTGGCACGCGTCCGGTGAGCGAGCCTGGCACGCTCTCCCGGCTGACCACCGTTTGGATGCGCAGCTTGCCTTCATAACGCTGTTGCAGTTCCAGCATTAGCGGCAGATAGCTTAAATCGGCGGCGAAGCGTGCGGCGTGGACCAAGACCAGATTTTTAAAGCGCGCGACATCCTGCCCATATTGCAGAATAGACAAATACGGGCCAATAGCGGTTCCGGTCGCCAGCATCCATAGCGTCTCGCAGTCAGGCACTTCATCCAGTACAAAGAAACCCGACGCGTCGCTGACCACTTGCACCTCATCGCCAGGTTTTAGCGCCGCCAGCCGCGGGCTGAGCTTTCCTTGCGGCACCGTCACCAGATAAAACTCTAAATTCGGATTGTCAGGCGCATTGACATAGGAATACGCGCGCTGAACGCGCTCGCCATCGATCTCCAGTCCGAGTTTGGTAAATTGGCCTGCAGTAAAAGGATTAATGGGGGCGTGAACGGTCAGGCTGAACAGTGCGTCAGTCCAGTTTTGCACCTTAGTGACTTTACCTGTTACCCAATCGGCCATGGTTTTCTCCTGTTCTGAATCGCTAACCTTATCTTCGTTCGTCAGGAGAAAGATTTCCAGCCCCGCGAGGCTGGAAGGCTCTAACTAACAAATGCGCTAGAGGATATGCGCCTGTACATCCGGATCTTTACGATCAAGATAGTGGATAGACTGAATGCGGCGGATGGTGCGTGATTTGCCGCGGATCAGCAGCGTTTCCGTCGTGGCAATATGGCCTTTCCGGCTAATTCCTTCCAGCAGATCGCCTTTCGTGATGCCGGTCGCGGAGAAAATAACGTTATCGCTACGCGCCATGTCGCCCAGGCATAACGCCTTGCCCGCTTCAATGCCCATTGCTTTGCAGCGCGCCAGTTCCTGTTCGCCAATGCGGCGGTTTTCTTCGCTGTCGCCTTTCACATCATGGCGCGCCAGCAGACGACCCTGCATATCGCCGTCCAGCGCGCGGATCACCGCTGCGGATACCACGCCTTCTGGTGCGCCGCCAATCCCGTACAGCACGTCGACTTCGCTATCTGGCATACAGGTCAGAATTGAGGCCGCGACGTCGCCGTCAGGAATGGCAAACACGCGTACGCCCAGTTTGGCCATCTCTGCGATGACCTCGTCATGACGCGGTTTTGCCAGAATGGTCACGGTCAGATCGCCAAGCGGTTTACCCAGCGCATCCGCGATGTTGCGTAGGTTATCCGCCAGCGGCAGATTGAGATCGATCGCCCCTTTGGCGCCCGGACCGACAATCAGTTTTTCCATATACATATCGGGCGCATTCAGGAAGCAGCCTTTATCGCCGACCGCCAGCACCGCCAGCGCGTTCGCCTGACCCATCGCCGTCATGCGCGTGCCCTCAATCGGATCGACGGCGATATCTACCGCATCGCCGTGGCCGGTACCGACTTTCTCGCCGATATAGAGCATCGGGGCTTCGTCGATTTCGCCTTCGCCAATCACGATGGTGCCGTCAATGTTGACCTGGTTGAGCATGATACGCATGGCGTTGACCGCCGCGCCGTCCGCGGTATTTTTATCGCCGCGTCCCAGCCATTTGTAGCCAGCCAGCGCCGCCGCTTCGGTCACACGGGAAAATTCGATGGCAAGTTCTCGTCTCATAACAAACTCGTAGCAAAAAGGAGTGGCGCGCAGTGTAGCACAGGGGAAGGAGGGAATAATTGATGTGTGTGCGGAGTTGCCTCCGCACAAAGATTTTGCCGGATGGCGACCTTACTTGTCGTGCTCTTCCCACGCCATTGCGCGTTTAACCGCTTTCTTCCAGCCGCTGTAACGGTAGTTACGCTCGGTGGTTTCAATGCCGGGGCGGAATTCTCGCTCAATGACGGCTTTTTCCTGCAGCTCGTCCAGGTTCTGCCAGTAACCGACGGCCAGGCCAGCCAGATAGGCGGCGCCCAGCGCGGTCACTTCGCGCACTTCCGGGCGTTCCACCCGCGTGCCGAGAATATCTGACTGGAACTGCATCAGGAAGTTGTTGGCCACTGCGCCGCCGTCCACACGCAGAGCGTGCAGGCGGATACCGGAGTCGGCCTGCATCGCTTCCAGTACGTCGCGGGTCTGGTAAGCGATGGATTCGAGCGTCGCGCGGATAATGTGATTAGAGTTCACGCCGCGGGTCAGGCCAAAAATGGCGCCGCGGGCATACGGGTCCCAGTACGGCGCGCCCAGACCGGTGAAGGCCGGAACCACGTAGACACCGTTGGTATCTTTCACTTTCGTGGCGAAATATTCGGAGTCGAACGCGTCGCTGATGAGCTTCATTTCATCACGCAGCCATTGAATGGACGCTCCCGCCATAAACACCGCGCCTTCCAGCGCATAGTTGACTTCGCCGCTTGGGCCGCAGGCGATGGTGGTCAGCAGGCCGTTTTCCGATTTTACCGCTTTCTCGCCGGTGTTCATCAGCATAAAGCAGCCGGTGCCGTAGGTATTCTTTGCCATTCCTTCCTTTACGCACAGTTGGCCGAATAGCGCGGCCTGCTGATCCCCGGCAATCCCGGCGATAGGAATACGTGTACCGCCTTTACCGCCAATATTGGTCTGGCCGTAGACTTCGGAGGACTTACGTACCTGGGGCAGCATCGCGCGTGGGATATCCAGCACGTCCAGCATCTTATCGTCCCAGTCCAAATCATGGATGTTGAACAGCATGGTTCGTGAGGCGTTGGTGTAATCCGTAACGTGGACGCGGCCCTGCGTCATCTTCCAGATAAGCCAGGTATCCACCGTACCGAACAGCAGCTCGCCACGCTTCGCGCGTTCGCGCGAACCTTCCACATGGTCAAGGATCCATTTCACTTTAGTGCCAGAGAAGTACGGGTCGACGACCAGACCGGTATTGTCGCGGATGTAATCTTCCAGGCCGTCGCGTTTAAGCTGTTCGCAAATATCGGCGGTACGACGGCACTGCCAGACAATAGCGTTGTATATCGGTTTGCCGGTTTCACGTTCCCAGACGATCGCGGTTTCACGTTGGTTGGTGATACCGATAGCGGCAATCTGATCGGAACTGATATCGGCCTTAGCCAGCACTTCTACCAGCGTTGAGCTTTGGGACGCCCAAATTTCCATCGGGTCGTGTTCTACCCAGCCTGGCTTAGGATAAATTTGCTCAAATTCACGCTGTGATACGCTGACGATATTCGCGTCATGATCCATAACGACCGCGCGGGAGCTGGTGGTACCCTGGTCGAGCGCAACGATATATTTTTTTTCAGTCATAATTTTGTCCCGTAATCAGATTACAGCGAAGCATTTTGTTGTGTGGTCGCGGTGGAGTCCTTCTCTTCCACGACGCAGGTATCGCACGGCAAATGACGGCCAATAAATTTGCGATAAGCAAACGCGCCCAGAATGGCGCCGACGATGGGGCCAAACAGTGGCACCAGGAAGTAAGGAATGTCTCTACCGCCGGTAAACGCAATTTCACCCCAGCCGGCAAGCCCGGCGAACATTTTGGGGCCAAAGTCACGCGCCGGATTCATCGCAAACCCGGTCAACGGCCCCATAGAGGCACCGATAACGGCGATCAGTAAACCAATGAGCAGTGGCGCAAGCGGACCGCGAGGTACGCCGTTTCCGTCGTCGGTCAGCGCCAGAATCAGCCCCATCAGAATAGCGGTAATCACCATTTCAACCGCGAAGGCCTGCACAAAATTGATATGAGGATTCGGGTAAGTTGAGAAAATGCCTGCGAGATCGAGACTTTCAACGCTGCCACGGACGATATGGTGGGTTTGTTCGAAGTCCACAAAAAGATTGTAATAAAGCCCGTAAACTAACGCCGCTGCGCAAAAGGCGCCGGCAACTTGAGAAATAATAAAAGGAACAACTTTACGTTTGTCGAAACAGGCAAATAGCCAGAGTGCGATGGTCACTGCCGGGTTCAGGTGTGCGCCAGAAACACCTGCCGTCAGGTAAATAGCCATCGCTACTCCCAGACCCCAGATGACGCTGATTTCCCACTGTCCAAAAGTAGCTCCGGCAACTTTAAGCGCAGCGACACAACCCACACCGAAAAAAATCAACAACCCGGTACCGAGGAATTCAGCAATGCACTGGCCTTTTAAGGTTGATGTTTGACTCATAATCGGATCCTGAAGAGTATGTAATGATTATTGGTATGCGAGGAGGTCATGGACATCCACGATGCCCTGTAGGCACACTGTTAATTTATCGTTAACGAGCAAAAACGAGAAATATCGAAATCAAAATGTGTGTACTGCGTCAATAAAATGAGCGTTATCGCGCCATGAGGCGCATTTTGAGACAGCAGAAGAGAGTGAATTGAATCATTTCATTAACCAATATGTTAACACTTTTAAGTTATTGAATGAATGTTACCAGGAGATGGATGAAAATTGCTGCAAACCGCGATCTACGCGGTATGTCGCTGGACAGCGAGAGCGGGGCTTCATACAATCGACACTATATATTGTGCGCGTTTACGTGAAGCGTCGCCTTGCAATTCAGGAGAGGTAAGATCATGTCTTTAGAAGTGTTTGAGAAACTGGAAGCAAAAGTACAGCAGGCGATTGACACCATCACCCTGTTACAGATGGAAATTGAAGAGCTGAAAGAAAAGAACAACAGCCTGACGCAGGAAGTGCAGTCTGCACAGCATCAGCGTGAAGAACTCGAGCGTGAAAATAATTCTCTGAAGGAACAGCAGAGCGGCTGGCAGGAACGTTTGCAGGCGCTGCTTGGTCGTATGGAAGAAGTCTAATCCTCGTCATATTTCACGTTATGGCGGCGTTGGCTGCGTGCGTTCACCCCAGTCACATAGTGGCCTATGCTCCTGGGGATTCACTTACTTGCCGCCTTGCCCTGACGCGAAATCTATAGAGGATTTAGAATGCGGATACCGGTGGGCCGGATAAGGCGTAAGCTGCCATCCGGCAATCAGCGACAACGCATAAAAAAGGCGCCTTACGGCGCCTTTTTTGATCACTCGATATCAAGCGGGTCTTCGGAAAGGATAATCCCGGTGTTGTCGGCATAGAGATGATCGCCGGAGAAGAACGTCACGCCGCCGAAATTGACGCGCACATCGCTTTCCCCAATGCCTTCACCTGCGGCGCCAACCGGAATGGCGGCGATCGCCTGAATGCCGATATCCAGCTCTTCCAGATCGTCCACCTGACGCACCGCGCCATAGATAACCAGCCCTTCCCATTCATTTTGCGTGGCCAGACGCGCCAGCTCCGCATCGACTAATGCACGACGGACAGAACCGCCGCCATCGACCAGCAGAACCCGACCACGGCCATTTTGTTCGAGCAGATCGTACAGCAACCCGTTGTCCTCGAAACATTTTACCGTGATGATTTGTCCGCCAAACGACGACCGCCCTCCAAAATTAGAGAACAGCGGTTCCACGACGTTGACATCTTCCTGATAGATGTCACAAAGCTCGGAAGTATCGTATTTCATAGGCTTAACGTTCAGTTGCTGCGAGAATTTTTAGTATATCGCGCTAAGTATACTGTTGGCAAAATCATCAATTGTTAATTGATATTTGTCAGTTAAACGGCCCACTGACTTAAGAGTATCCCAATCACAAATAACAGGTTGGTTAACAACGCGCCTTTAACGGTACGTTCAAGCATCGGGCGCATTGCCGCAGGCTCCCTTTCGCGCATTACGTAGCGCGCTTGTTTAATGAGCAAGGGCGCGGCCAGAATAAACAACCATCCCCACGGACTGTGTAGCGAGAGCAGATTAAACAGCGCCAGACAGAGCAGCGCGCCTAGCAACAGGCAGGCGTGATAACGACGCGCGTTGACATCGCCCAGTCGTACTACAAGGGTGTTTTTGCCGTTCTCTCTGTCGCTATTAATATCGCGCAGGTTATTAATATTCAGCACTGCCGTCGCCAGTAAACCGCAGGCGGTGGCCGGGAGAATCAGCGCCGGAATCAGCGTATGCGCCTGGAGATACCAGCTCCCCATGACACTTAGCCAGCCAAAGAATACCAGAACAGAGATATCACCCAGCCCGATATAGCCGTAGGGCCGATTACCCACGGTGTAGGTGATGGCGGCGATAATCGACAGCCCGCCCAAAATCAGGAAGCCGATAAAATCGGTTAACGTATGGCACGCGACCGCCACCAGCGCCAGTCCGGAGATACAGATCAGCACGACGGTAATGATTAACGCCCGCTTCATCTCCTGCCGGGTGATGACGCCTTTTTGCATCCCCCGCAGCGGCCCGATGCGATCCGGTTTATCGCTGCCTTTGACAGCGTCGCCATAATCGTTGGCGAGGTTGGATAAAATTTGCAGCAGCCCGGCGGTGATAAGGGCCAGCAGCGCGACCAGAGGATCGAAATAGCCTTGCCACCATGCCAGGGCCGTACCGACGATAATCGCTGCGAAGGCGAGGGGTAAGGTTTTGGGTCGTAAGCTTTCCAGCCAGGCCTGGGTGCGGCTAATTTGTTGTTGTTCAGTCATATTTAGCGCCAATAAAAATGGGGCTTTTCAGCCCCATCAACAGTGATGAAAATGCATTGGACGCGATTATAAGATAAAACGGCTTAGATCTTCATCTGCGACCAGCGCATCCAGATGTTTGCTCACATATTCCGCATCAATTGTGATGTTTTGGCCGTGCAGATCGCTGGCGTTATAGGAAATTTCTTCCATCAGACGCTCCAGTACGGTATGCAGACGGCGCGCGCCGATGTTTTCGGTGGTTTCGTTAACCTGCCAGGCGGCTTCGGCAATACGTTTAATACCGGAATCGGTGAACTCGATATTGACGCCTTCAGTTGCCATCAGCGCTTTATACTGCACGGTGACGGACGCGTTTGGCTCGGTCAAAATGCGTTCGAAATCGCTGGTGGTCAGCGCCTGAAGTTCAACGCGAATCGGCAGACGGCCCTGCAGTTCCGGGATCAGATCAGACGGCTTCGCCACCTGGAACGCGCCAGAGGCGATAAACAGAATATGATCCGTTTTGACCATCCCGTGTTTGGTCGAAACCGTGCAGCCTTCTACCAGCGGCAGTAAGTCGCGCTGTACGCCTTCGCGTGAAACATCCGGGCCGGAGGTTTCGCCACGCTTACAAATTTTGTCAATTTCATCGATAAACACGATGCCGTGCTGTTCAACCGCGTCGATAGCGTCCTGTTTCAGCTCTTCCGGGTTGACCAGCTTAGCAGCCTCTTCTTCAACCAACAGTTTCATCGCGTCTTTAATTTTCAGCTTACGCGGTTTCTGTTTCTGACCGCCCAGGTTCTGGAACATAGACTGCAACTGGCTGGTCATCTCTTCCATGCCCGGAGGCGCCATAATCTCTACGCCCATCGGCGCGGCGGCGAGGTTAATCTCGATCTCTTTATCGTCGAGCTGGCCTTCGCGCAGTTTTTTGCGGAACGTTTGGCGGGCGGCAGAAGGCTCCTGCTGCTGTTCGGCCTGGCCCCAGTTATTTTTTGCGGGTGGGATCAGTACGTCGAGAATACGTTCTTCCGCCAACTCTTCCGCACGATAGCGGTTTTTCTCGATAGCCTGTACGCGAACCATTTTCACAGCGGCATCGGTCAGATCGCGGATGATAGAGTCCACTTCTTTCCCGACGTAGCCCACTTCGGTGAATTTGGTGGCTTCGACTTTAATGAACGGTGCGTTGGCGAGTTTTGCCAGACGACGGGCGATTTCGGTTTTACCGACGCCGGTCGGGCCAATCATCAGAATATTTTTCGGCGTTACTTCGTGGCGCAGCTCTTCATCAAGCTGCATACGACGCCAGCGGTTACGCAATGCAATCGCCACGGAACGCTTTGCGTTATCCTGGCCGATAATGTGTTTGTTCAGTTCGCTGACAATTTCGCGTGGGGTCATTTCAGACATGAGGGGTCCTTACGCTTTGGCGGTCAATTCTTCAATGGTGTGGAAATGGTTGGTGTAAATGCAGATATCGCCTGCAATATCCAACGCCTTTTCAGCAATTTCGCGCGCGCCGAGCTCGGTATTTTCCAACAGAGCGCGAGCGGCAGCCTGGGCATAAGGACCGCCGGAGCCGATAGCAATTAAATCGTTTTCAGGTTGCACGACATCGCCGTTACCCGTGATGATGAGCGAAGCGGTTTCATCCGCGACGGCCAGCAACGCTTCCAGTTTGCGTAGCATGCGGTCGGTACGCCAGTCTTTCGCCAGTTCAACGGCGGCTTTGACCAGGTGCCCCTGATGCATTTCCAGTTTACGTTCAAACAGCTCGAACAGCGTGAATGCATCCGCAGTACCGCCCGCAAAGCCCGCAATGACCTTGTCGTTGTAGAGGCGGCGGACTTTCTTCACGTTGCCTTTCATTACTGTGTTACCCAGTGTGGCCTGACCATCACCGGCGATTACCACGTGGCCGTTACGGCGTACGCTTACTATTGTTGTCACGAGCAGACCCCTTGGTTACTAATGCTGAATTGCGGCCCCGTACGGCGTACGGGGCATAATGCAAGTATAGATGGGGGAGATTTTGAGGGTTTCAACCCCCGGTGGCGAGTCGAATGCAGTTTGTATGGCCCGCCATCTTCAGACGGTTAATGGTGCTGTCGGCATTTTCTTTACCTTTCACCGGCCCGATAACCACGCGATTCCAGCCGTTATTGGTGGTAATTTTGGAGTCAAAGCCTTCAAACGCCAGCTGAGCGCGGACGCTTTCTGCCTGCTCGGCGCCTTTGAATGAACCACATTGCACCATCCAGCGACGTTCATCTTTTTTCTCTGCTGTCGCCTTCGGCGCTTCAGGCGCGCGCGTAATGGGCGCGGCTTTTGGCGCTGCCGCGCTGGTATGCGCCGGCGTTTGCAGCAAATCCTGATAAGGTTGCTGCGAGGCCGTCTGCTTCGGCGGCTGACTTTGGCGCGCGGGTTGCGCCGGGGCGGACTGTACCGTGCGCGTTTGCGACTGTTCGTTTACCCGCGGCTGCGTACGTGGTTGCTGAACAGGCTGCGTTTGAGCCCACTGCTGCTGCTGCGCCTGACGCTGGCGCTGTAGCGTTTGCTGGCGTTGTTCTGGCGTCTGCTCGTTCCACGGCACTTCGTTAAGTTGCGTTGGCTGCTGACGCATATCCGCCTGCATCTGCTCCAGAAGTTGACGCTGCTCGCTGGTGAGCTGATTCGGGTTCATGACTTCACCGCCGGCGGACGGTTCCGTTGGCGTACGCACGCCTGGCTGGCGACTTTCCAGCTCTTTGATGTAACGCCAGCGCTCTTCCGGTTTTGGCGGAAGCCCATTGCCGGTGACTTTCTGGTTTTGTAGCGTTTCGGACTCTTCTTTCTTATGGTGAGTAATGAAGTACAGACCGCCGATAAAGGTCACAAGGACGGCTGCCGCAATCGCGACCATTGCCGGCGAGACGGCAGGCATGTTGCTTTGCTTCTTCCGTGAGTTCCGTGAGGTGCTCTTTTTGCGCCGCGAAGGAGCCGGTTGGCCGCGACGTACATAATCTCGTTGTGCCACTATCGTTTCGCTGTATTTATTCGTTCGTCAGCCCGTCATGTTACTGAAGCGGCGGGCCTTTGACCAGACAGGTGAGTCTTAAAGCTATTTACTTTAGGGTAAAGCGCGCGTAGAACCGCGAATAATCAGCTCGCAATCCATTAAACGCGAGCCGCTGCTCACATTTTGCCCCTGCATCTGATCGAGCAACAGCAGCATCGCTTCGCGACCAATGTCAAAACGCGGCTGCGCCACGGTTGTCAACGGAGGGTCGCAAAACTCGGCCAGCGCGATATTGTCAAAGCCGATAATCGACAGATCGTCAGGTACTTTCAGACCCTGGCGCTTGGCCCAGGAGAGGGCGCCCAGCGCCATTACGTCGCTATGACAAAAGACGGCGGTAGGCGGCAACGGTTGCTCAAGCAACTGCTTTAATGCGTTTGCCCCGGCTTCAAAGGTAAAGTCGCCACGGGCGATGTAATGCGGATCGACCACAATGCCACTGCGTCTTAATGCCTGTACGTAACCTTGTAAGCGATAGTGACAGAGCGGCATATCTTCCGGCCCCGCAATACAACCAATCCGCTTGTGGCCCAAATCCAACAGGTAATTCATGGCGTTGAACGCGGCGGTCAGGTTATCGATATGTACCGTCGGCAATTCAAGCTCCGGCGCGAACTCATTCGACATCACCATCGGAGGCAAATTGCGCTGCTCCTCAACGCTGGCGTCAAAGGGCAGTCGGGAACTGAGAAGTACCATGCCGTCGATCTGTTTGGTGATGATGAGATTAAGAAAGGTTTTTTCTTTCTGGTTTTGATGGGCGCAATCGCCAATCAGCACCAGATACCCCTGTTCTGCCGCGGTCACTTCGATACCGCGGATAATTTCACTGAAGAAGGGATCGCAAATATCCGGGACAATCACCAAAATCGTACGGGATTCATTGCGTTTTACATTTCGCCCCATCGACTGCGGGAAATAACCCACTTCAAGCGCGGCCTGTTCAACCCGGCTACGGGTCGACTGGGAGACTTTATCGGGGTTCATTAACGCGCGGGATACGGTTGCCGTAGAGACTTTCGCCTTCAACGCAACATCCTTCATCGTAGCGGCAGTAACCTGCTTGTTCGATTTCACTCTTTCTCCTCGCCTGGGAACTGCTGGCGCAGATCTATCCCTGGTAACACTCATCGAAAACATTTTTATCAGATAGTGCGTGGAAGCGGTTACAGAATTTTCATAAAAAGTGTGATGGATCTTTAATTTTACGATCCGCCTCGCATCGTGAGGACTATCCTTCAATCGGATCGACGTCCAGAACCCATTTAACTTTCCGCGCTTCCGGGAGCGTATTGATCAACGCCAGCGTGCCGCTGATGATGTGTTGCAGGCGAATCCGTGAAGGATGCTGAAGTAAAATTTGCCAGCGATAGCGGCCGCCGCGTTTTGGCGCGAGGGCCGGAACCGGACCTAAGATCCACAGCTTATCGTCTGATAGCGGGCTGGCCTGAATCAGATTACGCAACTGTTGGAGAAAGACGGGCGCCTGCTGATTGTTATGATCCTCTGCGCGAATAATGACGTGGCTGGTCCACGGCGGAAGCTGGAGCGTTTGCCGTTCCGCCAGCGCCTGCTCCGCAAACGCATCATAGCCTTTATACAGTAACGTTTGCAGCAGGGGATGCTCAGGATGGTGCGTTTGGAGCACCACTTCGCCCTGTTTGCCCGCGCGCCCGGCGCGGCCGGAAACCTGAGTGTAGAGCTGGGCGAAGCGTTCCGCCGAACGAAAATCTGCGGAAAAAAGCGCGCCATCGACATCCAGCAACGCCACCAGTGTGACATCCGGAAAGTGATGGCCTTTCGCCAGCATTTGTGTGCCTATCAGGATGCGTGCTCCGCCGCGGTGAACTTCCGCCAGATGCTGCTCCAGCGCGCCTTTACGACTGGTGGTATCACGGTCGATTCGTGAGATCGGCACGCCGGGGAAGAAGGGCGCCAGCACCTGCTCCAGCTGTTCCGTCCCTAACCCAACCGGTAACATATGTGTGGAGCCGCAGGAGGGGCACTGACGCGGTACCGGACGCTGGCTGTCGCAGTGATGACAGCGTAAATGATGCTGCGCCTGGTGCAGCGTGTAGTAGTGATCGCAACGCGGGCACTCTGCAATCCAGCCGCAGTCGTGGCAAAGCAGCGCGGGCGCGAATCCCCGGCGGTTAAGAAATAAAATTACCTGATTGTCGGCCTGGAGATGTTGGCGCATACGGGCGATAAGGGCGGGCGCCAGTCCCGCCTGAAGACGCTGGCCTTTTAAATCCAGCACATGCTGCAGGGCTGGGCGGGCGTTGCCTGCGCGCCGCGTCAGACGCAGCATCCGGTATTTTTTCTGCCGCACGTTGCATAGCGTTTCCAGGGCTGGGGTGGCGGAGCCGAGAATAATCGGGATCTGCTCGCTATGGGCGCGATACACTGCCAAATCGCGGGCATGGTAGCGCCACCCTTCCTGCTGTTTATAAGAGCTGTCGTGCTCTTCGTCGATGACAATCACGCCAAGATTTTTAAACGGCGTAAACAGCGAGGAGCGCGTGCCGATGACAATCGCCGCTTCGCCGTTTTTCGCTTTCAGCCATGCCGAAAGACGCTCGCTGTCGTTTAGCCCGGAATGCAGCACTTCCACCGGCGCGTTAAAACGTTCGCGAAAACGGGCGATCGTTTGCGGCGTCAGGCCGATTTCCGGCACCATCACCAGCGCCTGTTTGCCCTGGGCGAGGACGTTTTCCAGCACGCTCAGATACACTTCGGTCTTGCCGGAACCGGTTACGCCTGCCAGCAACCAGGCGGAGAAACCGTCCGACGCGCTGTGAATTGCGCCGACTGCTGTCGCCTGTTCGGTATTCAGCCGCAGGCGCTCTCCTGCGATGGCATAATGCTCCCGCCAGTCGGTAAACGCGGGCGCTTCACTGGCAAGCTCACAAAGCCCCTTACGCCGCAGCGTTTGCAGCGTGGCGTCAGTAAAATCAAGCTCGGCTACCTGATAGCGCCAGATCTTTCCTTGCCGTAGCGCCGCCAGCGCCTGTTGTTGTTTGGCGGAGCGTTTCAGGCTGTTGATGTCGACGGCTTGCCCCTCTTCGGTGGCGAACCAATACCATAGGGGCGCGTTGCTGGCTGGTTTTCCCTGACGCAGTAAAACCGGCAGAGCGTGAAACAGAACGTCGCCGAGGGGGTGGTGGTAGTAATCCGCCGCCCAGAGGAGTAAGCGCCAGATGGAGGGAGAAAAGATTGGTTCGTTATCCAGGATGTCAATGACCGATTTTAATTCATCGAGCGGCAATTCGCTGTGGTCGCTAACCGAGACGACAATGCCCACGCGCTCTTGCTGCTTGCCGAACGGCACACGCACGCGGCACCCGGCTTTGGCGACCCCGCCTTCCGGCAGCAGGTAATCAAAGGTTCGGGGAAGCGGAACGGGCAAGGCAACGTGCGCGACGGACATAGCATCTTCCTGACTTGAAATTTCGTCGGGTAGTATACACATTACGATAAGGGAGCGCGGATCAGTTTGCATACGGTGGTCAAATTCTGTATGATTCGCCGCCTTTGGTGCGTGTTGTGAGCATCAAACCCTTTACTATTAACTTCGCGTGGTGTCTGGCGTTAGGGCTGGAAGAGCGACGCGGCCTTACACTGAGGTTCCCCATGAAAAAAGGTATTCACCCGAATTACGTAGAAATTACTGCAACCTGTTCTTGCGGTAATGTTATCAAAACCCACTCTACCGTGGGTCACGACCTGAACCTGGACGTGTGCGGCAAATGCCACCCGTTCTTCACTGGTAAGCAGCGTGTTGTTGATACCGGTGGTCGTGTTGAGCGCTTCAACAAGCGCTTCAGCATCCCTGGCAGCAAATAAGTTACCGCCAGAAAAAAAGCGCCGCAGGGCGCTTTTTTTGTTTTCTAGGGATAACAGTATTTGTTCAGACACATTCTGTGATCCGTAATCGCTTTCATTACGCTTCCTGCCGTGAGTTTTAACGAAGGATTTATAGTTAGTCCCGCGCTTTCCAGCCCCTTCGCTGTCCATTTATTGCAGGTATTGAGTATGCCGTAGCGGCCATTCGCGGCGTAAAACTGGCTATCGCCGTAAATTCCTTGTTTTAACGGAATCAGATTACCCTCTTCGTCACGCGCAAAGCTGCGGCCCAGATAGCGCATCAGACTGTTACGCTGGTTTGTGTGCAGGAGCAGTGATTTTATCTCGCTACCGGCGAAATAGCGTTCTGGTTTACCGGAAAAGGCGACGATGTGCATAACCGCGCCGGATGACCAGAACATGGCCTGGAGCGTAAGCGCGGTGGTTATTTCTTGTGACTGATAAAAGCCCTTATCGCCCCAGCCGATTTCATACCACTGCGTCTCCTGAGCGAACCGTTTTTTAAGCTGTGGCAGAACGGTATTAACATCATGGGCCGGCGCAATAATTCCCGTGTGCCAGCCATGACTGACGATATAGATTTCCGTCGGGTAGGGCTGTCCGCCTGTCGTAGGTTTTACGGCTTGTGGAAAGGTTGTGCAGCCATATAGCAATAAACTTAACCAGGCGATAAAGAGATTTTTCATGACATATCACCAGCAAAGGCGCGGTATGTTGTGGCGTTTGTCTAATGACGCTGCGCTTATCGGGTCGGTGCCGGATTGGTAATTCATTGATATTTTTGCATTCCTCTTCGAGGGCAATAAGGCGAATGTCATAACTACAATACGTTTTAACCATTCAGGCGGAAGTTAGCTTCCGCCTGTTTTACTTTTACTATCTCGCTTTATTTTTTAAACATCTGCTCTGGATCGATAATCAGCGCCCGATAACCCAGCATACCGGCACGGTTACTGTGTACTTTTAGCTCCAGCATCACATCCTGAGTACCGTCTTTGACTTCATCCAGAACGGAAACGATCGGTTTTGTACCGCTCATTCCCGCTGTGGCCGAGTACATGAACATCGTTTTGGTTTCCGGGCGATATTCCGTGACGGAAGTAATGGCGCTGTACCAGTCAAAACCGCGCTCTTTACCATATTCCCACATTTGGGAAACCGTCATATTTTTTTCGTCAATCTGATATTCCACGCCGCGGGAATATTTCATTGACGGCATGGCCGGTTGTTCCATGCCGCGCGCATCGCCGTTATCAAAGGCGGTCACGACGGTTTTACCTCCGGTGCTTTTGGATGGCACTAACCAACCGGTATGTTGTGTCCATGTCCAGTCAAATCCACCGTCGCAGTGGTGAGCTTCGCAGGTTAGCGGTTTACCGTTGCTGTCTACGGGTTTCAGCACTTTTTTCGCCAGTTCGCCTTTCCAGCCGGATGGATCGGAAAGTATCCATTTCACTTTTTTATCGCGGCCAATTTTGATGATGGCAGACTGGTGGCGCGAGCTAATGATAATGCTGTCGTCGCGAGGATCGTAGCTGACGGAGTTAACATGCGCCCAGTTGCGGCCCGGGCCGGAGCCCGCGATATCGCCGAAGGGTTGTTTTGCAAGCTGCTCTTTGGTCATGACCTGACCGGAATGTTCGGCATCGACGCTCAAACATACCGCTCCCTGATCCATCGCCAGAATAACGTCGTCACGATAGGGGTCGAGGATTTTTGGCAGATCCCAGTAATCGACGGTATCGCCGTTCTGGTCAACTTCAAGAATATGATCACGCACAGTATTGATGGTGTATTTACCATTTAATGGATAATTTTCTTTTGCGACACGCAGCAGGTAGGTGCCTTTCGGCGTTTCGGTAATGGCGTGCGAAAAATCAATAAATCCTTTTGGCAGTCGTTTATCAGAAATAACGCGGCCTAAGAAATCATATTTAAAGTAACGTTGACCCTGGCCAAAAATAAGATTGCCATCGTTAACCTGATGGAAGCTCATCATGGAACCAAAACGCGTTATATCATCCTGGTTACGGAATTTATCAATATTCATATAGCCACGAACATCGCCATTCGTATCGCTAATCCAGTTGATACCGGTATAATCCCAGTTCGCCGCGCCGCCTGCGACATGCATAATGTGGCCGGCTCTTGGCATCCCCGTTATATGGTTAAAAAGATATAAGCGATTTTTAAGCGAGCTATCGACTTTAACCGGTTCTACCGTAGGAAGAACGGCAGTTTGCCCGGTAGTAGAGGGTAATGATACCGGTGCGGCGTAAATGGACCACGTATAAGTTTGTTTTTTACCTTCTTCAGTCCAGTCAACTTTAACCTTATTGACATAATCTGGATACAAGCCAAATACAGGTATGCCGTCATGGGTATTTATAGCCTGCGGGCCGACATCATAACTGATCGGGATACCTTTTTCCCCTTTCCCTAAAACGGTAACCTTCACGTCCTGTACATTATGATTGGCTTTATTAATGATTGCTGTTAATGGGAAAACGCCGCCGTAGGGAGCGACATCGACCATACCTAATGGCTCCTCATGGACTGGAATGACATCTGCTGATGCGACCATTGGCCTGTTTGGGTCTAAAACGCCTGAGGCCAAAACGCTGCCGCTCAAACACAGGCAGCATAATACAGGTAAGACTTTCCTTGTAAATAACATATTTATTTCCCCATTCGATATTATCGATAAAATGAATATATATTAACCTTCTTATTTATCGGAGATGAAAAAACATTTAAAAAAGTAAAACAATCCGCGGAGGGGAATAATGATGTTGGTCACAAATATGAGGTGTCCATGGTCTTTTTAACAATACTCATCGTTATACTATTTGTTCAGTAAATATATGGCGCTGTATTATTATTCATATGCGCTTTGCTACGTGAAACATTAAATAAATATTAGAAGTTTAAATATAATAAAATTATATCGGTTATAACATGCCGGGAATTTTTTCCAGGAAAATAACGAAGAGAAACTTATCATGTCTGACAAATTTATCCACCGAGGGCTATTCGGGAAGATGAACATTTAGAACAATGTCGGAGATAGCCGTGTACAAGGGGAATCGTTAAAAAAGCGCGGCCAGAGGCGTTCTGACCGCATGCTTTGCTATCAGTATTCCCACGTTTCCGGATCAATCCCCATCTCACGCATGATCTCTTTTGCCGCTTCCGGGATTTCATCGCTGCGCTCTTTTCGCAGATCGGCATCATCCGGCAAGGGTTGCCCGGTAAAGGCGTGCAGAAATGCTTCACACAACAGCTCGCTGTTGGTGGCGTGGCGCAGGTTGTTCACCTGACGACGCGTACGTTCATCGGTGAGGATTTTTAACACCTTCAGAGGAATGGAAACCGTAATTTTTTTGACTTGCTCACTCTTCTTACCGTGCTCAGCGTATGGGCTGATATATTCGCCGCTCCATTCAGCCATGAGATACTTAATCCTCTTCGTCATTAATATTGAGGTCTGAACCTGAGCCCGGACCATAATCGCGCGTAGTTTACCGTAGTGGCGCGGCCCTGACACGAAGTTAGCGGTCGCAGATGTGCGCTAATGCATATAATTTTAACGGCTATTTGCGGTTTGCTCAATCTATACGCAAAGAAGTTTAGATGTCCAGATGTATTGACGTCTATTGTGGTAGTGGTTAATCTGTGGCCTGACTTTCACCGACTCAGCCAGGAATATCTTCATATGACGCGTAAACAGGCCACTATCGCAGTGCGTAGCGGATTAAACGATGACGAACAATACGGCTGCGTTGTGCCGCCAATCCATCTCTCCAGTACCTATAACTTTACCGGTTTCAATGAGCCGCGCGCGCATGATTATTCCCGCCGCGGTAATCCCACGCGTGATGTTGTTCAGCGCGCATTAGCGGAACTGGAAGGCGGCGCGGGCGCGGTATTGACGAATACCGGCATGTCGGCGATTCATCTGGTCACCACCGTTTTCCTCAAGCCGGGCGATCTGCTGGTCGCGCCGCATGATTGCTATGGCGGCAGTTATCGTCTGTTTGACAGTCTGGCGACACGCGGCTGTTATCGTGTGCGGTTTGTCGATCAGGGCGATGAACGCGCCTTACAGGCGGCGCTGGAAGAAAAACCGAAGCTGGTACTGGTAGAAAGTCCAAGTAATCCATTGTTACGCGTGGTGGATATTGCGAAAATCTGTCGGCTGGCGCGCGAGGCGGGCGCAGTGAGCGTCGTTGATAACACGTTTTTAAGCCCGGCGCTGCAAAATCCGCTGGCGTTGGGTGCCGATCTGGTGTTGCATTCATGCACGAAATATCTCAACGGTCATTCGGATGTCGTGGCCGGCGTGGTGATTGCGAAAGATCCGGAAGTGGTCACTGAACTGGCGTGGTGGGCGAATAATATTGGCGTGACCGGCGGGGCGTTTGATAGCTATCTGCTGCTGCGCGGTTTGCGAACTCTGGTGCCGCGTATGGAGCTGGCGCAGCGCAACGCGCAGGCGATTGTGAAATATCTGCAAACCCAGCCGTTGGTGAAAAAACTGTATCACCCGTCGCTGCCGGAAAATCAGGGGCATGAAATTGCCGCGCGCCAGCAAAAAGGCTTTGGCGCAATGTTGAGTTTTGAACTGGATGGGGATGAGGAGACGCTGCGTCGTTTTCTGGGCGGGCTGTCGCTGTTTACGCTGGCGGAATCTTTAGGGGGAGTGGAAAGTTTGATCTCTCACGCCGCCACCATGACGCATGCCGGTATGTCGCCGCAGGCGCGTGCCGCCGCCGGGATCTCCGAAACGCTACTGCGTATCTCCACCGGTATTGAAGATGGCGAAGATTTAATTGCCGACCTGGAAAATGGCTTCCGGGCTGCAAACAAGGGGTAAACATGAGTGTGATTGCGCAGGCAGGGGCGAAAGGTCGTCAACTGCATAAATTTGGCGGCAGTAGTCTGGCGGATGTGAAGTGTTACCTGCGTGTCGCAGGCATTATGGCGGAGTATTCGCAGCCTGACGATATGATGGTAGTGTCCGCCGCAGGCAGTACCACCAACCAGTTGATTAGCTGGCTCAAGTTAAGCCAGACCGATCGCCTTTCTGCGCATCAGGTATTACAGACGTTACGCCGCTACCAGTGCGATCTGATTAGCGGGCTGCTTCCCGCCGACGCGGCAGATGACTTAACCAGCGCTTTTATCAGCGATCTGGAACGTCTTGCCGCCTTGCTCGACGGCGGCGTAACGGATGCCGTCTATGCTGAGATTGTCGGACACGGCGAAATTTGGTCGGCGAGATTGATGTCCGCCGTCCTGAATCAGCAGGGGCTGGATGCCGCCTGGCTGGACGCGCGCGCATTTTTACGCGCCGAACGCGCCGCACAGCCGCAGGTTGATGAAGGGCTATCTTATCCTTTATTGCAACAGCTACTGGCGCAGCATCCGGGCAAACGTCTGGTCGTGACCGGCTTTATCAGCCGCAATCATGACGGCGAAACGGTCCTGTTAGGCCGGAACGGTTCCGACTATTCCGCCACGCAAATCGGCGCGCTGGCGGGCGTTTCCCGCGTGACCATCTGGAGCGATGTCGCGGGCGTTTATAGTGCCGACCCGCGCAAAGTGAAAGATGCCTGCCTGCTGCCGTTGCTGCGTCTGGACGAAGCCAGCGAGCTGGCGCGTCTGGCGGCGCCTGTTCTGCACGCCCGTACGCTACAGCCAGTGTCCGGCAGCGATATCGATTTGCAGTTGCGCTGTAGCTACACGCCGGATCAAGGGTCAACCCGAATTGAACGAGTGCTGGCTTCCGGGACGGGCGCGCGTATCGTGACCAGTCACGATGATATCTGTCTGATTGAGTTTCAGGTGCCCGCCAGCCAGGATTTCAGGCTGGCGCATAAAGAGCTCGACCAAATTTTAAAACGGGCGCAGGCGCGTCCGCTGGCAGTGGGCGTGCATCGCGATCGCCAGCTATTGCAGTTCTGCTATACCGCCGAGGTAGCGGATAGCGTACTGAAACTCCTCGACGATGTCGGGCTGCCGGGCGAATTGCGCCTGCGGCAGGGGCTGGCGCTGGTGGCGATGGTCGGTGCGGGCGTTACTCGCAATCCGCTACACTGCCATCGCTTCTGGCAGCAGCTTAAAGGTCAGCCAGTGGAATTTACCTGGCAGTCGGAGGAGGGCATCAGTCTGGTGGCGGTGCTGCGTACCGGCCCAACTGAGAGCCTGATTCAGGGGCTGCATCAGTCGGTTTTCCGCGCCGAAAAACGCATTGGCCTGATGCTGTTCGGTAAGGGGAACATCGGCTCCCGTTGGCTGGAACTGTTTGCCCGTGAACAAAGCACGCTTTCCGCGCGTACTGGCTTTGAATTTGTGCTGGCGGGCGTGGTGGATAGCCGCCGTAGCCTGCTGAATTATGAAGGGCTGGATGCCAGCCGCGCGCTGGCATTCTTTGATGATGAAGCCGTTGAGCAGGACGAAGAGTCGCTATTCCTGTGGATGCGTGCGCATCCGTATGATGATTTAGTGGTGCTGGATGTGACAGCAAGCGAGCAACTGGCCGATCAGTATCTTGATTTCGCCAGCCACGGTTTTCATGTGATTAGCGCCAATAAACTGGCGGGCGCAAGCGCCAGCGATAAGTATCGCCAGATTCATGACGCGTTTGAAAAAACCGGGCGTTACTGGCTGTATAACGCCACCGTGGGCGCGGGATTGCCGATCAACCACACGGTGCGGGATCTGATTGACAGCGGCGATACGATTCTCTCGATCAGCGGGATCTTCTCCGGGACGCTATCCTGGCTGTTCCTGCAATTTGACGGCACGGTGCCGTTTACCGATCTGGTGGATCAGGCCTGGCAGCAGGGGCTGACCGAACCCGATCCGCGCGTCGATCTTTCCGGAAAAGATGTCATGCGTAAGCTGGTGATTCTGGCGCGCGAGGCGGGATACTACATCGAGCCGGATCAGGTGCGTGTAGAATCGTTGGTGCCGGCGCACTGTGAAGAAGGGTCTATCGATCACTTTTTCGAAAACGGCGACGCGCTGAATGAACAGATGGTGCAGCGTCTGGAGGCAGCCCGCGAACTGGGGCTGGTGTTGCGTTACGTGGCGCGTTTCGACGCCAATGGCAAAGCGCGCGTCGGCGTTGAAGCGGTGCGTCCGGAACATCCGCTGGCGGCGCTGCTGCCGTGCGATAATGTCTTTGCTATTGAAAGCCGCTGGTATCGCGATAACCCGCTGGTGATCCGTGGGCCGGGCGCGGGCCGCGATGTGACCGCCGGGGCGATTCAGTCGGATATCAACCGCCTGGCGCAGTTGCTGTAATAAAGGCAAGTTCGTGAGCGAAGCGCCGGGTTGCGCTTCGCTCCCTCATCAATACGTTATGCAGTCATTCTGTAGATACTGATATACGAAGCGCCATCCGATTGCTGACGAAACATTATGGCGTGATGCTTTTTACATTCTCAACCCGGACATCCATCCGGGGGTAAGGAATATTGATGCCGTTTTCATCCATCGCTTCCTTGATATTTTCCAGAAGATCGTAGTAAGTACTCCAGTACTGAGCGTTGGGCACCCATACGCGAACATAGAAATTCAGGCTAGAGGGCGCAAGTTCGCCCAGGCGGACCGTAATATCGCGGGTTTTATCAATGCGATGATCTTGTTCAATAATACGATGTATCACGCTTTTTACGTCAGCAATACGGCTTTGGTAATCCACGCCAATAATCAGATCAATACGTCGATAGGGGTGTCGTGAATAGTTGATAATATTATCAGCAATAATTTTACCATTCGGGATGACAACTTCTTTGCTATCCGCAGTGAGCAGAGTGGTGGAGAAAATATGGACCTTTTCTACTGTGCCGATAACCAGGCCAATTTGTACAATTTCCCCGGCGCGGAAAGGACGCAGGGAGACAAGCAGTACGCCTGCGGCAAAGTTGGAAAGTGCCCCTTGCAGCGCCAGACCAATGGCTAAACCCGCCGCGCCGATAACGGCAATAATTGAGGAGGTTTCTATACCGACACGGCCAAGAGCGGCTACTGCCGTGAAAGCTATCGTGATGTAGCGAACCAGCGCGGAGAAAAAGTGGACAATAGTGGCATCCACTTGCCGCCTGAGAAGTAATTTTTCCAGCCCCCTCGATAGTAAGCGAGCTATTAACTTACCGATGAAAAGTAGAATGATGGCGGCAACAACATTCCAGCCAAAATGAATTACCGAGTCACTGTGCTCGGCCATCCATTTGATCGCGCCTTTAATTTTTGGAAATAACTCAAAACCTTCCATGTTTATCCTCTGTCAGCAGTATCCGCGGTATTAGCGGTAATAAAACGGTTCATTTTTGCCTGGATAATCGCCGCGCCGACGGGTGGCAGCAGTAACGCCCAGAATAGTGTCCAGCCGGTTCGTATTCCGCCATCTTCGTTTTTATTCGCCAGCAGAGCGCGGATTTCGTCGCTAAGCGTCAGACACAATATGGCTGTGCCAAACGGCATAATGGCTGACAGCCATCCCGCGCCACATGCGGTCATGAGTCGGGGCGAAGGCGCCACAAATTGTATTTCCCGGTGAATTCTGAAGAACCAATAAATAATATAAAATGGAATGAAAAAGGCCAATAATGCGACGACAACGGGTTCTGCGCACTCAGGTCGCTGGGTTGATGAGAACCTTTTGGGCGGTGCAATATAGAAAAGTTCTTTTTTGAGCGGTAATAGTAGCAAAAGCGCGATAACCGCTAAAGTAATTACGGTTATTCCTATATAAGGAATTGAGTATATAAATATAGACAGATAGCCAGCGATGATAAATTTGAACAGTAAGCAGAGGCTAAATAAAATAACAAATGTCTGAGCACTGCCGATAGCGCTGAAAAGCAGCATGGGGACTAACAGCGTTACGATCCCCATACCCAGATTAATTAAAAACTGCGCTATGATAAGCCTGACTACGTCAGACGGGCCATTTATGCAGAAGGAACAGACCACGCCAATGATTAACAGGAGCGCAACAAAGTAGAAGGGGTAACAATTTTTTATACGGCAGACAAACCAGCTGGCAACCATACCCAGGAGGTATCCCAGTTGGCCGCAAACGAGAATAACACCAATACGATCGGCTGGAATAGACAGTGATTTACTCCAAAAATAAACACCATACGACGATCCCAGCGAACTGATAAAAGAGAGCACCAAAAAGAAAAAAGTGATCCCCCAGAATCGATAGCTACTCAGGAGATCGGCGCAGGTCCATTTTTTATCTGACATTGACGGTAAAGTAATTTCCATATTTATCCCTTGTTTTCCATAGAAAATAAGAATGTATAGAACTATTTAAATTGATAATAAATATTGATTATGTGAATAACGTTTATAGCCAATTTTAACTTAAAACGAAGGGCCATTTTATCAAATAGTTCTATTCTTTTTCAGCGTATAAAAGTAGGATGTGAGGTGATTAAATCTATAGCGCCTTCTGAATGATAATCTGTGATTTTTTATGCGTGGCATTACATCATTGGGTTAAATGTGATTCCATTGTGAGTTATATTTTTCCGTCAGCAAATACAGAATTTGCGTGACGCGTTTGGCGGAATAGTGGGCGCTTTGCTGGAATTCAGGCTGTTGCCATAGCCAGGTAACAAAGCGGCGACTAGCCGCCAGATTAACGGCGACACCTTGTTCTAAGTGGGAACCGGTTAACGAACAGACCATTTTGCGGTTGTGACCTTGCCCCCAGAGCTGCCACTGATTTTGCCACCATCCCTGCCATGTTTTGCCTAACAGTTGCCACTCTGCGCGGCAATCGTCATCGTTTATCTCTTCCTCAACGAACCACAGCGAGGAGAGACGCTGGCGAAACCGCTCCGCCCATGCCGTAATGACCGCGCCGCGCAAAAAACACTCATGGGCAATGATGTGTGTCGTGACATCAGGAAAACGGTTTTTCAGCACCCGAAAATGACCATGCGCCGTAATGACCGGGCGAAGTATTGTTCCTTGCGCGTTCCGTTTAAGCGCCGCCGGGCCATACTGAATCTCATCGAACTGGCTGCGCTGTAAAAATTGCCGTTCTTTAATGGCGATACGGTGAATAATATCGCCCTTCTCGCCCTCGGGCGGCGCAATTCCTTTCCAGTGGTAATGCAAACTTTTTCCGGCAGACAGTAACGTGAAATTGCTGGAAAGGTGAAGAATATTGCCGCGAACAGCGTCAAAACTGAATAAAAAGTACAATTGCTGGAAGGCATTCGCTCCCTGAAACGGTACGAGCAGCGGAATACTGCAAATCTGTTCCGGCGTTTCGGCGACATTCAGCGCGTGCTGTTTTGGCGTCCAGACTTTCTTACAGTACTGGCACTGAAGTCGCTGCGTTCCGCCGGGATTACGTCCATAACGAATCCATGTTTTTTGATAGCAATCGGGGCAAAAGTGACCATGCTCTTTGGCATATTGCGCGATATAAGCAGACGCCCAGCGGCGAAATTCCCCCTCGTTGAAGAGCGGCGGATAACTGCCGCAGGCTCGACAATGCAATGCCGGATAACCCAGGCGATAGTCCGGCCACACATAATCCGGCGAGTCAGGCAGCCCAAGATTGCGACAACCAGCGCTTTTGCAGGCATTAATGGTGAACAGAGGCGGCATTCATTTTACCAACGATTTTGGCAGGTCGTTGATTCTGCCTTCATAAAGCGGTACGCGGGTGTGAGGACTCTCACATAAAAAAACCTTTCAGAACGTAACGTAGCGAATCTTTATATGACTGAAAGGGACTTATTTATGAAAGTAAAACTGCTTGCTGCCGGTATTTTGTTCACGCTGCCGTTCTGGGCCTGCGCCAAAGATGTCACCATTATTTACACCAACGATCTACACGCCCATGTGGAGCCTTATAAAGTACCGTGGATTGCTGACGGTAAACGCGATATTGGCGGTTGGGCCAATATCACTACGCTGGTGAAGCAGGAAAAAGCCAAAAATAAGGCGACGTGGTTTTTTGATGCCGGAGATTACTTTACCGGACCGTATATCAGCAGCCTGACGAAGGGTAAAGCGATTATCGATATTTTGAATACCATGCAGTATGACGCTGCCACTATCGGTAATCATGAGTTCGATCATGGCTGGGACAATACATTGTTGCAACTGAGCCGAGCAAAATTCCCTATCGTGCAGGGCAATATTTTTTATGAGGACAGCAGTAAATCCTTCTGGGATAAGCCGTACACCATTGTTGAAAAAGATGGCGTCAAGATTGGCGTAATCGGCTTACACGGTGTCTTTGCTTTTAATGATACGGTATCCGCCGCGACGCGCGTGGGCATTGAGGCACGCGATGAGATTAAGTGGCTGCAACGTTACATTGATGAACTTAAAGGTAAAGTCGATCTGACCGTCGCGCTGATCCACGAAGGCACCCCGGCCCGCCAGTCCAGCATGGGGAATACCGATGTGCGACGCGCGCTGGATAAAGATATTCAGACCGCAAGTCAGGTAAAAGGGCTGGATATTTTGATTACCGGCCACGCGCATGTCGGTACGCCGGAACCGATTAAAGTCGGTAATACGCTGATTCTTTCAACGGACAGCGGCGGCATTGATGTCGGCAAATTGGTGCTGGACTACCAGGAAAAGCCGCATCAGTTTACCGTGAAGAACTTCGAGCTGAAGACCATTTTTGCTGATGAGTGGAAGCCAGATCCGCAAACGAAACAGGTGATCGACGGCTGGAACAAAAAGCTCGATAAAGTCGTGCAGCAAACGGTGGCGCAGTCGCCGGTTGAGCTGACCCGCGCGTATGGCGAATCGTCGTCGCTGGGGAATCTGGCGGCGGATGCGCTGCTTTTTACGGCGGGGAAAGACACCCAGTTAGCGCTTACTAACTCTGGCGGTATCCGCAACGAAATCCCGGCTGGCGCGGTGACGATGGGGGCGGTAATCAGTACCTTCCCGTTCCCTAATGAACTGGTCACGATGGATTTAACCGGTAAACAATTGCGCAGCCTGATGGAGCATGGCGCTGGCTTAAGCAACGGCGTATTGCAGGTGTCTAAAGGGCTGGAGATGAAGTATGACAGCAGCAAACCTGTCGGCCAGCGGGTTACCGTGCTGACGCTCAATGGCAAGCCGATTGATGATGCGGCGGTTTATCACATCGCTACCAACAGCTTCCTTGCCGACGGCGGCGACGGTTTTGCGGCATTCACGGAAGGCCAGGCGCGGAATACCTCCGGCGGCTACTATGTGTCGAATGCGATAGTCGATTACTTTAAGGCGGGCAACACCATCACGGATGAGCAGCTCAAAGGAATGCGCGTTGCGGATGTGAAGAAGTAAGGGGTTACTTGCCTGTGCGCAATGGCCTTTAGCGCATTCAGGCCGGACGGCGGTATGTCTGGCCTGGATCATTCGTGGACCGCGGATATCAACCGTCTGGCGTAGCGCCTGCAATTTTGCCGGGTTACGCGCTGTGTTCCCGGCATGTTCCTGCTGAAATTTACCCCTCTATCCGGTGGTCTGCGTCCTGCGTAAAAAGTGGCGGGGTGCGGGGGAAACTTTCCCTGCGAAAATCATCGCATGATGAATTTTCGGGGGAACCGCATGATAAACAACGATCCGCTTTTTGATCTGCTTAACAAAGAGCAACAGCGCCAGCAGCACTCGCTGGAACTGATTGCCTCGGAGAATTTCGCCAGCCCTGCCGTTCTTGCGGCACAAGGGTCGGTGTTAACCAATAAATACGCCGAAGGCTATTACCAGCACCGCTACTACGGCGGCTGTAAGTTCATTGATGAGGTTGAGATGCTGGCGATAACCCGCGCGCAGCAACTTTTCGGCGCGCGTTACGTTAACGTGCAGCCTCACTCCGGCAGCCAGGCGAATCAGGCGGTATATCTGGCGCTGCTGAAACCCGGCGACAAAATTCTGGGCATGAGCCTGCAATGCGGCGGCCATCTCACTCACGGTTCGCCGGTCAATCAATCCGGTAAATGGTTTAACGCCTTTCATTATGGCGTCGATGCGCATAGCGGTCTTATTGATATGGATGAGGTTGAGACGATCGCGAAGCGTGAGCGCCCGCGGCTGATTATCGCCGGGGGATCGGCCTACCCACGACACTATGATTTTGCCCGCTTTCGCCGCATTGCCGATGCCGTCGGCGCGATACTGCTGGTGGATATGGCGCATTTTGCCGGGCTGGTGGCGGGCGGCTGTTTCCCCTCGCCGCTGGCGTATGCCGATGTGATTACCACCACCACGCATAAAACGTTGCGCGGGCCGCGTGGCGGCATGATTCTGGCCAACGACGCCCGGCTGGCGAAAAAAATCGACAGCGCCATCTTTCCCGGCTTGCAGGGCGGGCCGTTGATGCACGTTATCGCGGCTAAAGCGGTGGCGCTTGGCGAAGCGCTACAGCCTGAATTTAAACGTTACGCCGGGCAGGTAATCGAAAATGCGCAAGCGATGTGTCAGCAACTGGCGCAGCGCGGCCTGACGCTGTTAACGGGCGGTACCGACTGCCATCTGGGCATTATCGACCTGCGCCCGCAGGGGTTAACCGGCGCCCAGGTGGAATACTTTCTCGAACTGGCGGGGATCACGGTCAATAAAAACACGCTGCCAGGCGATCCGCAGCCGCCGTCGATTACCTCCGGGATTCGCATTGGCAGCGCAGCCTGCGCCACCCGCGGAATGAATGCCGATGATTTTACGCTGATCGCGGACTGGATCAGTGAAATTATTTTTGCCATCAAGACGCCGAATATTACAGATATTTGCGCCGATATTCGGCAAAAAGTGACTAAATTAACCACCAACTATCCGTTGCCTTACCAATGATGAAACTTGCTGAAATTCAGGCGGCGTGCGGCGTTCTTTGTGTAGATCTCGCCGCTGTCGTTGACAATTATCAAACGCTGGCGCGCCATGTCGCCCCCGCGCAATGCGGCGCAGTACTGAAAGCCAATGGCTATGGTCTGGGGGCGGAGGCGATTGCGCCAGCCCTGTATGCGGCCAATTGCCGGATCTTTTTTGTCGCGCAACTTTCTGAAGGGGTGGCGCTACGTAAAATCCTGTCGGCTGACGCGATGGTGGTGTTGCTTAATGGCGTCATGCCGCAGGCGATGCCGCTTTGTTGCGCGCAACAGATCACGCCGTTGCTGAATTCTGTTGACCAGGTGATGGCGTGGCTGGCACTACAGGAGGCGCGGTCGCAGCGGCGTCCGGTTTTGATCCAGCTTGATTCCGGCATGTCGCGGCTGGGGGTGACGCCGGAGCAACTGGCGCGGCTGGCCGCGATTTTTCGCCAGCGTGGCTGGGCTGCGCCAGACTATATCATCAGCCATCTGGCGAACGCCGACAGGCCGGATCATGCGTTAAATGTCTATCAGCATACGCTACTCCAGCAGGCAAAAGAGGCATTCCCAACCAGCCGTTATTCGCTGGCAAATTCCTGCGGTATGTTTCTGCATCCGGCCTGGCGGGAAGATCTCTGCCGTCCGGGCGTTGCGCTGTTCGGCGTCGCCCAGCCGTGGTTTTCAACGCCGTTAAAACCGGCATTTACGCTGACGCTGAGCATTCTGCGTGTGCAAGACGTGCCAGTTGGGACGCCGATTGGCTACGGCAGTACGGTTACTACTACTCGCCCGCTGCGTATCGCCACGGTATCCGCCGGATACGCTGATGGGATTCCACGTAATTTGCGTCCTCCGGCGGGCGTGTGCTGGCGCGGGGTTCGGTTACCGGTATTGGGGCGGGTTTGCATGGACAGCTTTATGGTGGACGCCAGCGCCATCATGCCAACGCCTGGCGATGTTGTGGAGTTTATTGGCGTGAGCCAGACGCTGGAAGAGGTTGCCGCCGCCTGCGATACCATCCCTTATGAGATTATGACCCGGCTTGGCGGGCGTTTTCGGCGCATAATGCAGCCCGCAGAAGCTTGACTCCATTTTCAATCTCGTAGGGGGTAAACGCGGCGAATCCCAGCAGCCAGCCCGTGGGCGCGGGGTGCGTCAGCCAGAACTGGCGCATCCCGGCGATGTTTAACCCGGCCCGCCGCGCGGCGTTAAGGGTCTGTTGTTCGTCAATACCTTCATGCAGCCAGCAGGGCATTTGTAATCCTCCGGGCGTCACGACCGGCGTCACCCAGTCACTAAGATGCTGATTGATGGCCTGCGCCAGGCACGCCTGCCGCACCGCGTACATACTGCGCATGGTGCGGATATGGGCGGCAAAATGGCCGGATGCGATAAATCGCGCCAGCGTCAATTGGGTCAACGCGGGCGTTGCGCCATCAAGCAAATTGCGCGCAGCGGCAAAATGCGCGGCCAGCGACGCAGGCACCACCAGATAACCAATGCGCAGACCGGGGTAGAGCGTTTTGCTGAAGGTGCCGACATACAGGGTGCGCTGCTCGCGATCTAACCCCTGCATACAGGCGACGGGCGCGCCGTTGTAGTGAAATTCACTGTCGTAGTCATCTTCGATAATCCAGGCATTATGCGTCCGCGCCCAGTCAATCAGGGCATGACGCCGCGCCAGAGAGAGCAAATGACCGGAGGGAAACTGGTGCGACGGCGTAACGTAAACCAGCGGCGCAGGCGGCAGTTTATCCACCCGAATACCGTCTCTATCGACTTCAATGGGAAGAAGGTTGAGCTGTGCGGCAGAGAATGCCTGACGTGCGCCGGGATAGCCTGGATTTTCCATCACCACCGACTGTCCGGCCTCTGCCAGCAGTTGCCCGCATAGCCAGAATGCCTGACGCGCGCCACTGACAATCACAATCTGCTGCGCGTCGACCTTCGCGCCGCGTTCAAAATTGAGATAATGAGCAATTTGCTGGCGCAGTTCCGGCTCTCCCTGCGGATCGCCATGCAGCATTAGCGTATGCGCCCGCTCGCGCTGGATCTGGCGGGCAAAATTCTGCCAAATGGTTTGCGGGAAGTTTCGCGTTTCCGCAAGGCCGAGCGTAAACGTCTGCACTCGGCGGGCATCGAAAGATACGGCGCGATCGGCAATCGTCTGCCAGCGGGCGCTAAGTGTGGGCGTCTGGCGAGGCGATGGCGGCAGGCTGTGCTGCCCCTGAATATGCGGAATCCCCTGGCGGCTGGCGAAACTCCCGGCCCCTTGCCTGCGGGTCATAAAGCCGTCGCGCTGAAGCTGGGAATAGGCATTTTCAACCGTATCTCTGGACAGGCGAAGCTGCTGCGCCAGCGCGCGAGCGGACGGCAGTTTTGCGCCATCGACCAGCGCGCCGGAAATGACCAACTGACGAAAAGCGTGGTACAGGCGCAGATGCAGCGGCAGGTTACGCCACACTTGCGCGTCGATCATGATATGTATCGACTCGAAATTCGCTGTGTTCATCTTCTGGTTCCCCCGTCCCTGCGTCGCCAAAGCCGTTGAATCATATCATTTACGCCTTATTTTTTATGTGTTGAAGAACACCCGGAACCGTATGAAGAAGGTATTGCTCAAGATGATGGAGAATGAAGTTTTTTCAACTTTGCTGAATATTCCTCATTCTTTAGCGTGATTTTTCAGTTGACGTCCTTCTGCTTTTCCGTCATTTTTACATCTGGACGTCTAAACGGATAGATGTTTACAACACAACAAATAATAACATGCGATTGATGAGGTAAGGTATGAGCTTTTTTCACGCCAACCAGCGGGAAGCCCTGAATCAGAGCCTGGCGGAAGTACAGGGTCAGATTAACGTTTCGTTTGAATTTTTCCCGCCGCGCACCAGTGAAATGGAGCAAACCCTGTGGAACTCCATCGATCGCCTGAGCAGTCTGAAACCGAAGTTTGTTTCGGTAACGTATGGCGCCAACTCCGGGGAGCGCGACCGCACTCATAGCGTTATTAAAGGCATTAAAGAGCGTACTGGGCTTGAGGCCGCGCCGCACCTTACCTGTATTGACGCCACCCGCGATGAACTGCGCACCATCGCCCGCGACTACTGGAATAACGGTATCCGCCACATTGTCGCTTTGCGCGGCGATTTGCCGCCGGACAGCGGTAAGCCGGAGATGTACGCCGCCGATCTGGTTGGTTTGCTCAAAGAGGTGGCCGATTTCGATATTTCAGTAGCAGCCTATCCGGAGGTACATCCGGAAGCGAAAAGCGCGCAGGCCGATCTGCTTAATCTGAAGCGTAAAGTGGATGCTGGCGCTAACCGCGCGATAACCCAATTTTTCTTCGATGTGGAAAGCTACCTGCGTTTTCGCGACCGCTGTGTTTCTGCCGGTATCGACGTAGAGATTATTCCCGGCATTTTACCGGTGTCTAACTTTAAACAGGCGAAAAAATTTGCCGATATGACCAATGTCCGCATTCCGTCCTGGATGTCACTGATGTTTGAGGGGCTGGATAATGACGCAGAAACCCGCAAGCTGGTGGGCGCTAACATTGCGATGGACATGGTGAAAATTTTAAGCCGTGAAGGAGTGAAGGATTTCCACTTCTACACGTTGAATCGTGCGGAAATGAGTTATGCCATTTGCCACACACTGGGCGTAAGACCGGGTTTATAACCTCCAGCTCCCTGCCGGGAGCTTTATTACACCTCATATTGATCTACATCTCTGTAACTAAAAATATAAAAGGTATTAGCTATCGAATCTGTGGATTAATTCAACTATATCTATTTGCTCCTGGTGTATATCGTAACGGTAACACTTTAAAAGGGAGCTGAGATATGAGCACGACCGACGATACCCATAACACGTTATCCACTGGAAAATGTCCTTTCCATCAGGGGGGGCATGACCGAAGCGCAGGCGCAGGGACTGCCAGCCGCGACTGGTGGCCGAACCAGCTTCGCGTGGATCTTTTGAATCAACATTCCAACCGTTCTAACCCGCTGGGTGAAGACTTTGACTACCGCAAAGAGTTTAGCAAGTTAGACTACTCCGCCCTGAAAGGGGATCTCAAGGCGCTGCTGACCGATTCACAACCGTGGTGGCCCGCCGACTGGGGCAGCTATGTCGGTTTGTTTATTCGTATGGCCTGGCATGGCGCTGGCACCTACCGTTCTATTGATGGTCGTGGCGGCGCGGGTCGTGGTCAACAGCGTTTTGCGCCGCTTAACTCCTGGCCGGATAACGTCAGCCTGGATAAGGCGCGTCGTTTGTTGTGGCCGATTAAGCAGAAATATGGCCAGAAAATTTCCTGGGCCGACCTGTTTATTCTGGCGGGTAACGTGGCGCTGGAAAACTCCGGCTTCCGTACCTTCGGTTTTGGCGCCGGGCGTGAAGATGTCTGGGAACCGGATCTGGATGTGAACTGGGGCGATGAAAAAGCCTGGTTGACTCACCGACACCCTGAAGCGCTGGCAAAAGCGCCGCTGGGCGCGACCGAGATGGGCCTTATCTACGTTAACCCGGAAGGGCCGGATCACAGCGGCGAACCACTTTCTGCCGCCGCCGCCATTCGCGCTACCTTTGGCAATATGGGGATGAACGACGAAGAAACCGTGGCGTTGATCGCTGGCGGGCATACCCTCGGTAAAACCCACGGCGCGGCAGCGGCATCCCATGTAGGGGCCGATCCGGAAGCCGCGCCGATTGAAGCGCAGGGCTTAGGTTGGGCCAGCAGCTATGGTAGCGGCGTTGGCGCGGATGCTATCACCTCCGGGCTGGAAGTGGTCTGGACGCAGACGCCGACCCAGTGGAGCAACTATTTCTTCGAGAACCTGTTCAAATATGAGTGGGTACAAACCCGTAGTCCGGCTGGCGCTATCCAGTTTGAAGCGGTAGACGCGCCGGATATCATCCCGGACCCGTTCGATCCGTCGAAAAAACGTAAGCCAACCATGCTGGTCACCGACCTGACGCTGCGTTTTGATCCGGAGTTCGAGAAGATTTCCCGCCGTTTCCTTAACGATCCGCAGGCCTTTAATGAAGCCTTTGCTCGTGCCTGGTTCAAACTGACGCACAGAGATATGGGACCAAAAGCGCGTTACATCGGACCGGAAGTGCCGAAAGAAGATCTGATCTGGCAGGACCCGTTGCCGCAACCGCTCTATCAGCCAACGCAGGAAGACATTATCAACCTGAAAGCGGCGATCGCTGCATCCGGGCTTTCTATTAGCGAGATGGTTTCGGTTGCCTGGGCATCCGCGTCTACTTTCCGCGGCGGCGATAAGCGTGGCGGCGCTAACGGCGCGCGTCTGGCATTGGCGCCTCAGCGCGACTGGGATGTCAACGCCGTTGCGGCTCGCGTTCTGCCGGTATTAGAAGAGATCCAGAAAACGACGAATAAAGCCTCGCTGGCCGATATTATTGTGCTGGCGGGCGTGGTCGGTATCGAGCAGGCGGCCGCTGCTGCGGGTGTCAGCATCAGCGTACCTTTTGCGCCGGGCCGGGTGGATGCGCGTCAGGATCAGACCGACATCGAGATGTTCTCGCTGCTTGAACCGATTGCCGATGGATTCCGTAACTATCGTGCGCGTCTGGATGTGTCGACGACCGAATCGCTGTTGATTGATAAAGCGCAGCAGTTAACGTTGACCGCGCCGGAAATGACGGTACTGGTTGGCGGGATGCGTGTGCTGGGAACCAACTTTGACGGCAGCCAGAACGGTGTCTTTACCGACAGACCGGGCGTGCTCAGCACAGACTTCTTCGCTAATCTGCTGGATATGCGTTACGAGTGGAAACCGACCGACGAATCTAATGAGCTGTTCGAAGGCCGGGATCGTCTGACTGGCGAGGTGAAATACACGGCGACCCGCGCCGATCTGGTGTTTGGTTCCAACTCCGTACTGCGCGCGCTGGCGGAAGTTTACGCGTGTAGCGATGCGCACGAGAAGTTTGTGAAGGACTTCGTCGCGGCATGGGTGAAAGTGATGAACCTGGACCGTTTCGATCTGCAATAATCTGATAGGTTAATTCGTCAGCGGCTGCTATTCGGTAGTCGCTGACGTTTTCCGCGTTTAATGCGAAAAATAACGAAAATGCCCCGTTACTTTCCAGTTAAATAATACATCTTCCTCCTGTGCTCCCGCGCCTATGTTATGCACAACCAGCGGCACCCCTTCAGGCGTGACGTTCAGGGACACCACGCCAATATGCGCAAGGCCGTTATCCAGCCGCCAGGAGACAATATCTCCCGGTTGATAATCGCTATATTTATCTGTCACCGGCAACGCTTTGTTTTGACGCTGGAACCAGGTTTCCAGATTCGGAACGCGGCGATGGTCGATATTGCTGTCCGGGCGTTTCAGCTTCCAGTTATTCGGGTAGGCAGAGAAATGCGCCTGCATGTCTTCATGTACCCGTTTCTGTAAATCAACCTGCTGACTGCGTAGCGCGCGGATGACGACATCTGCACATACTCCACGCTCCAGCGGAAGATCGCCATTCGGATAATCCAGACGAACATAGGCAGCATCATAAAATAGCGTCTTACCTATTTGTGTCCCGGCACTTTGGGCGATTGCAGCATTAGTTTGCGCCTGAACGGTTATTGGTCTGGTATCAGAGCGTGGCGAATGATGAGAGATATGGCTAATAAAAAAAGCAGCAAGAATACCGATAAGCGCCTGTGCGAATTTCATCTTCTTCGTCCGTGAAGTGTGTCAGTACGTCATTTGACTTTCCGCGGAGAGAATGGTGCGTGATAAAAAAGTCTATTTCAGGACAAAATGGACTGATTCCAGGCTATGGAATACCTGATGATAGCGCTTCGCTTACCCGGCCTGGATGATTGGATAACAAGGCCAGATAAGGTGCCTGTGTCGATATTCGGCAACTGAATTCTGTTGGGTCAGCAAGCTGAAATACTCCTGACTATCGTCAGGAGTATTGCTCAGACCTTATTCCCATTCCTGCAAAAAGCGTTGACCGTACTGGTCGGCGACCAGCAGCGCGGCGTACACTTCATCCGGCGTTGCGCCGCCAGGCATGTTATGAATAGTTTCACCTTCTGCGCAGGAGGCTTCCGCGACGGTGCGCATTTTTGCCGGAATATCCTGTTTAATATCCAGTTGCGCCAGCGTAATCGGCAGGCCAACGGAATGGCACAGCGCCGCAACGGTTTCGATTTCTTCGACCGGCGCGTTTTCCAGCACCAGTTGCGTCAGCGTACCGAAAGCGACCTTCTCACCGTGATAATAGTGGTGCGCATCCGGAATCGCCGTTAAACCGTTATGAATCGCGTGCGCTGCGGCCAGACCGCCGCTTTCAAAACCGACCCCGCTCAGGTAGGTGTTGGCTTCGATGACGCGTTCCAGCGCTGGCGTGACGACGTGCTGTTCGGCGGCCAACATGGCTTTTTCGCCTTCTTCGATCAGCGTGTTATAGCATAGCTCCGCCAGCGCCAGCGCGGCCTGTGTACACTTGCCGCCCGCCATTGTGGTGGCGCCGCTGCGTGAGCAGGCGCGCGCTTCAAACCAGGTCGCCAGCGCATCGCCGATACCGGCTGCCAGCAGACGCGCCGGCGCGCCCGCCACTATCTGCGTATCGACAATGACCATATTCGGGTTATGCGGCAGCAGCAGATAACGGTCAAACTCACCGGCATCGGTATAAATAACCGAGAGTGCGCTGCACGGTGCGTCGGTAGAGGCGATGGTCGGCGCGATAGCGACCGGGACATTCATAAAGTGCGCCAGCGCTTTGGCGGTATCCAGCGTTTTACCGCCGCCGATACCCAGTACGGCGCCACACTGACTTTTTTCGGCGACGGCGCGCAGCCTGTCGATCTCATTTTGCGAACATTCGCCGCCAAACGGGGCGATTTCTACTGACAAACCGGCATCCGTCAGGCTTTTGCGCAGCGTCTCTTCGGCAAATCCCAGCACGAATTTATCGCCCACAACCAGCCAGTTGTTCGCCATTGGTTTTAAATAATCGCCAAGACGCGCGATGACGTTTGCACCCTGAATATACTTACCTGGTGACTGAATAATGCGATCCATACATTTCTCTCCTACAGGTTCAGATTACCAAAAGCGTTTTTCCAGTCTTGCTCAAACTTCTCTATTGCTGACTCTACCGCAGGCGTATTGAGCATTTGTTGCGCTACATCTAAAGGAAGGGTAATCGCCTGGCAACCTGCCAGTAAGCAATCCAGCGCCTGCCGCGGTGTTTTAAAGCTGGCCGCCAGTACCATGCTGTCGGGAGCGTGATGTTCCAGTAGCGTTTGCAGCTCCTGAACCATACGAATGCCATCGCCGCCCTGCGCATCAACGCGGTTGACGTAGGGAGCGACATATTTTGCGCCCGCCAGCGCCGCCAGCAGGCCCTGCGACGCGCTGTAGACGGCGGTGCCCAGCGTCACGATGCCTTCTTTTTTCAGCAATTTAATCGCTGCAAGACCTTCGGCGGTCACCGGAATTTTAACCACAATGCCGGGGATGGCGTTATTCAGTCGTTTGGCTTCTTCCACCATCCCTTTCGCGTCGCGGCTCATGGTCTGCGCAAATAAAGTGCCTTCTTCGCCGATGGCGTTTTGCAGCCTGGGCAGCACATCCCAGATAGATTCTTTGCTGGCTGCCACAATGCTTGGATTGGTGGTGACGCCGGCAATCGGGAAAATGCGCGCCAGACGTTCAACTTCCGCCACGTTAGCGGTATCCAGATAGAGTTCCATAGTCTTTCCTTTACAGTTCAAGTTCATGTTGCAGCAGGCTGGCGATAGCGTCGGCGGAAGCGGCGTTAACCAGCGTGTTGCGGAATTCTTCGTGCATGATGCGGCGGGCCAGGCGCGAGAAAATACGCATATGCTGGTCGCCCGCGGCGTGTTTGTTAAGCGTCAGCATAATGATGAACTGCGCCTCGTCATCTCCCCAGCGTACCGGCGCGTTCAGGCGCGCCACGCTGATGGTGGACTGTTCGATATGTTCCGATTTGCTGTGCGGAATGGCAAAGCTAAAGCCCAGTCCGGTGGAGAATACCGCCTCGCGCGCCCATAGATCGGCTTCCAGTTTGCGCGGGTAGCGGCAGCGGCCCGCCAGCAGCAGATTGTCGGTCATGCCTTTAATCACCTCCTCTTTGCTGCGCCAGTCGCTATCAAGCGTTATGCATTGGGCGGTAACCAGCGGGGCATCCTGCTGCGACATGCGGAACTGCGCCAGCAGATGCTCCACCTCCAGCGAGGTGCGGCAGGCCATCGCCTGATTCAACAACTGGCGGCAGGCTCGGCTGTCGAGTTGTGCCATCCGCGCTTTGGCGGCGGGAATCGACGGCGCGCCCATGCTGATCTCGTCCAGCCCCAGACCTACCAGCAATGGCAGAACCGAACCTTTGGCCCCCAGTTCGCCGCACAGACCAATCCATTTGCCCTGACGATGTACCGCCTGCACCGCGAAATCCAACGCGCGCAGGAAGGCGGGATTCAGGCTGTTGTAGTGACGAGTGACTTTGGCGTTATCACGGTCTACCGCCAGCAGGTATTGTGTTAGATCGTTACTACCAATACTAAAGAAATCAATCTCTTCACAGCATTGATCGATGATGAACATCACCGACGGCACTTCCAGCATAATGCCGAGTGGGATCTTCTCATCGAACGGGATATGTTCATTACGCAGCTGCTGTTTGGCTTCCGCCAGCTTCTCTTTGACCCACAGAATCTCTTCCATAGAGGAGATCATCGGGATCATGATTTTCAGGTTGCCGTGGGCGGACGCGCGGAGGATCGAGCGTAGCTGGGTGGTAAACAGAGAAGCGTACTCTTCATAAATACGGACGGCGCGATAGCCGAGGAATGGGTTGGCTTCGGCAGGAATATTCAGATAATCAACGGGCTTATCGCCGCCTATATCCATTGTGCGCACAATAATGCTGCGTCCCTTTGCGGACTCCAGCGCCTGGCAAAAAATATTGTACAGCTCGTTTTCGTCCGGCGCGCAGGCGCGGTCCATATACAGCATTTCTGTGCGGAACAGGCCAACCGCTTCCGCGCCGTTACTAAAGGCCGCTTGCGCCTCGACGGAGTGCGCGATGTTGGCGGCGACCTCCATGCGGATGCCGTCAGCGGTGCGCGCTTCCTGGGTCAGCCAGATGCGCTGCTGTTCGCGCAGGGCGTCTTGCACGCGGGCTTCCTGCTGATAGTAACGAGTGACAGGCTCGTCAGGCGCAACGACAATCGCGCCTGCGTTGCCGTCAATATAAACCGTCTGCTGACGCCACGGTGTTAAGGCCTCAATCTCCACGCCAACCAGGGTGGGAATGTTGAATGAGCGGGCGAGAATCACCGTGTGCGAAGTGTTGCCGCCGCTTTTTAACAGCAGACCTTTGAGAAAGGTTTTATCCAGTTCGAGGAACTGGCTTGGCGTCAACTCTTCCGCCATACAGATAGATGGCCGGGTCAACTGGCCCGGCGCCGGAAAGCGCTGCTCACCGTAAATGTGTTGCAGTAACTGGAAGCAAACGTCACGAACATCCAGCGCGCGTTCCTGTAAATAGCTGCTGCTGGCGCGAGCGAACTCATTGCAGAAATGGTTCGCGCTTTCCACGATTGCCTGCGCGCAGCTTAAACCGCGCAGAACGCCGTCCAGTAAATGCTGACGCAGTGAAGCGTCGCCTGCCAGCGAACGATGGGCTTCCAGAATCGCGCTGGCGGCACCGTCACTGTCGAGCTGACGAAACTCAATATGCTTTATCAACATCGCTAAGCCATTGTCCAGCGCGGCTTGTTCCGTCTCTGTGTCGTTGGCGGTCGGGAGTTCGCCGAGCGCATTGAGATCCAGGGAAGAGAGTGGCGTCAGTACGCCGCCCGCGCTGCCGCTACACACGCTACGGGCGCGGTAAATCTGCGGATTCAGCTGGGTCAACGACGCCGGAAGCGGCTCCAGTTCGCTGTTTTTAATCTCCGCCAGCGGCGCGTCGCAGAGTGGGAATTCATCGCGCAGCCATTGACTCAGACGCTGACAGGCAACCTGTTCATCGGCACCGGAAATCACCAGCTGACAGTGGTCGCCAGCCAGCGTGTCGGTGCCAATCAGCGCCAGCGCGCTTTTGGCGCTGCCTTTGCGATCGGTGCGCAGGTTGTGCCACTCAATTTGCGACGTGAAGGTATTACACAGCGTTTCTACGTGGCTTGCCGGGCGCGCATGTACGCCATTCGGCAGTTCACAGGTAAATTCCACAATCAGGGGCATTGCCTCTCTCCCATAACGATTCTCTCGCTACAGCATAAAAGGAGGTAGCCGGAATACGCCATGTGACAAATCTGTCAAAAGCTGGATAAATGTAATGTAGCGCAAAAAGTGCGAGTTGTCTCACAACTTAGCGTGGTAGCGCAGGTTTTACCTTTTTCAGAAGTTATGAAGCGGATCGCATTTTTATACTGATATTACAAAAATCCAGTAAATGGCCTTTTTATCCACTGTCTGCGCGACAATGGATTGCCTATTGTTTTCCGCAGTAACTTTATGGACATGGGCTTTATCCAGCCCGGGAGCGACTTATGAAAGAGTTGGTACAGATCCTGAAAAATACCCGCCAGCACCTGATGACCGGTGTTTCGCATATGATCCCCTTTGTGGTGGCTGGCGGAATTTTGCTGGCAGTCTCCGTCATGCTATATGGCAAGGGCGCCGTACCCGATGCCGCCACCGATCCGAATCTTAAAAAACTGTTTGATATTGGTGTCGCCGGGCTGACGCTGATGGTGCCTTTCCTCGCCGCATACATTGGCTACTCCATTGCCGAACGCTCCGCGCTGGCTCCTTGCGCGATTGGTGCCTGGGTGGGTAACAGCTTCGGCGCGGGCTTTTTCGGGGCACTTATCGCCGGACTTATCGGCGGGATCGTGGTGCATTACTTGAAGAAAATCCCGGTGCATAAGGTGCTGCGTTCTGTGATGCCTATTTTTGTGATTCCCATCGTTGGCACTTTTATCACCGCGGGCATCATGATGTGGGGGCTGGGCGAACCGATCGGTGCGCTGACAAGCAGCCTGACCCAATGGCTGCAAGGGATGCAGCAGGGCAGCATCGTGCTGCTGGCGGTGATCATGGGGCTGATGCTGGCTTTTGATATGGGCGGCCCGGTTAATAAAGTCGCTTATGCGTTCATGCTGATTTGCGTGGCGCAGGGCGTATATACCGTGGTGGCTATCGCCGCGGTGAGCATCTGCGTACCGCCGCTGGGACTGGGGCTGGCGACGCTGATTGGCCGCAAGAATTTTTCTGTTGAAGAGCGCGAAGCCGGTAAAGCCGCGCTGGTCATGGGCTGCGTGGGCGTAACGGAAGGGGCGATTCCTTTCGCCGCTGCCGATCCGCTGCGCGTGATCCCATCCATTATGGTGGGCTCCGCTTGCGGTGCGGTAATGGCCGCGCTGTTTGGCGCGCAGTGTTATGCCGGTTGGGGCGGTTTAATTGTTCTGCCAGTCGTGGAAGGCAAGCTGGGTTATGTCGCGGCAGTCGCCGTGGGCGCGGTGGTAACGGCAGTCTGCGTTAACGTGCTGAAAAGCCTGACGCGTAAGAATGTGTCGCAAGTTGACGAAAAAGAAGACGACCTGGATTTAGATTTTGAGATGAATTAAGCGAGGAATAAGCCATGACTAAAATTATTGCAGTAACCGCGTGTCCTTCTGGTGTTGCGCATACCTATATGGCGGCTGAAGCGCTGGAAAGCGCAGCCAAAGCGAAAGGTTGGGATGTGAAAGTGGAGACTCAGGGCTCGATTGGGCTGGAAAATGAACTGACGGCAGAGGATGTGGCGAGCGCCGATATGGTGATTTTGACTAAAGATATCGGCATCAAGTTCGAAGAGCGGTTTGCGGGTAAAACTATCGTTCGCGTCAATATCAGCGACGCGGTAAAACGCGCCGACGCCATTATGAACAAGATTGACGCCCATCTTTCGCAAACCGCGTAACGTTAAAATGCCCGATGGCGCAAGTTTATCGGGCCTGCTCACAGGCCCGATAAGAGATTTATGCCGCCATCCGGCGCTCGTGTCCACAGGAGCTCCTCATGACCCATCGTATTCAACGCCTCAAAGCCGCTCTGTTTCAGAATCACCGTGAAATTTCTCTGGAGCGCGCGCTGCTTTATACCGCCAGCCATCAGCAGACGGAGGGCGAACCGGTCATTTTGCGCCGCGCCAAAGCGACGGCGTATATCCTTGAACATGTTGAAATTTCGATTCGTGACGAGGAGCTGATTGCCGGAAACCGAACCGTTAAGCCGCGCGCGGGTATTATGTCGCCGGAAATGGACCCGTATTGGCTGCTTAACGAGCTGGATCGGTTCCCGACGCGTCCGCAGGACCGTTTTGATATCAGCGAAGAGGATAAGCGCCTCTATCGTGAGGTTCTATTCCCGTACTGGGAAAAACGGTCGATGAAAGATTTTATTAACGGGCAGATGACCGATGAGGTGAAAGCCGCCGTCAGCACCCAGATTTTTAGCATTAACCAGACGGATAAAGGGCAGGGGCATATCATTATTGATTATCCACGCTTGCTCAATAACGGGCTGGGTGAACTGGCGGCGCAGATGCGCGCGCGCTGCGAGCAACAGCCGGAAAACGACTTTTATCAGGCCGCTCTGTTGTTACTTGAGGCATCGCAACGCCACATCCTGCGTTATGCCGTACTGGCGGAACACCAGGCGGAGCGCTGCCCGGACGCTCGTCGTCGTCAGGAACTGCTCACCATTGCCGCCAATTCGCGGCATAACGCGCAGCACAAACCACAGACGTTCTGGCAAGCATGTCAGCTGTTCTGGTACATGAACATTATTTTGCAGTACGAGTCCAACGCCAGTTCGCTGTCGCTCGGGCGCTTCGACCAGTACATGCTGCCGTTTTATCAGACTTCGCTCACTCAGGGCGACGATCCGGCGTTCCTGAAAGAGTTGCTCGAGTCGCTGTGGGTGAAATGCAACGATATCGTGCTGCTGCGCTCCACCAGTAGCGCGCGCTATTTTGCCGGTTTCCCGACGGGTTACACCGCGCTGCTGGGCGGATTGACGGAAAGCGGACGCAGCGCGGTAAACGTGCTCTCTTTTCTCTGCCTGGATGCCTACCAGAGCGTGCAGTTGCCGCAGCCGAATCTCGGCGTGCGCACTAACGCGCTGATTGATACGCCGTTCCTTCTCAAGACCGCCGAGACCATTCGCCTCGGTACCGGCATTCCACAGATTTTCAATGACGAAGTGGTGGTTCCCGCGTTCCTTAACCGTGGCGTGTCGTTGGAGGATGCGCGCGATTATGCGGTGGTGGGATGTGTTGAGCTGTCGATTCCGGGCAGAACCTACGGGCTGCATGACATCGCCATGTTTAATCTGCTGAAAGTGATGGAAATCAGCTTGTATGAAAATGAGGGCAACGACACTCTTACTTATGAGGCGTTGCTGGCGCATATTCGCGCCAAAATCAGTCACTACATTACACTAATGGTAGAAGGCAGCAATATTTGCGATATCGGCCATCGTGACTGGGCGCCGGTGCCGCTGCTCTCTTCGTTTATCAGCGACTGCCTGGAGAAAGGGCGAGACATCACCGACGGCGGCGCGCGCTATAACTTTTCGGGCGTACAGGGCATCGGTATCGCCAACCTGAGTGATTCCCTTCATGCGCTCAATGGGCTGGTATTCGATCAGCAGCGCCTGAGTTTTGATGCGCTGCTGTCGATCCTGAAAAACAACTTCGCCACGCCAGAAGGGGAAAAGATCCGCGCCAGGCTTATCAACCGCTTCGAAAAATATGGCAACGACATTGATAATGTCGATAACATCAGCGCCGAACTGCTGCGGTATTACTGCAAAGAGGTGGAAAAATACCAGAATCCGCGCGGCGGCCAGTTTACGCCGGGTTCATACACGGTTTCCGCGCATGTGCCGCTGGGAGCGGTGGTCGGCGCGACACCGGACGGGCGTTTTGCCGGAGAACAGCTGGCGGATGGCGGCCTGTCGCCGATGCTCGGACAGGATATGCAAGGGCCGACGGCGGTACTAAAATCAGTAAGTAAGTTGGATAACACGCTGCTGTCGAACGGTACGTTGCTGAACGTGAAGTTTACTCCTGCGACTCTGGAAGGAGAGGCGGGACTGCGCAAGCTGGCGGATTTCCTGCGCGCGTTTACCCAGCTCAAACTGCAGCACATCCAGTTTAATGTGGTGAATGCCGACACATTGCGCGAAGCGCAGCTACGGCCTCAGGATTTCGCTGGGCTGGTGGTGCGCGTGGCGGGCTACAGCGCCTTCTTTGTCGAGCTGTCGAAGGAGATTCAGGATGACATTATTCGCCGCACCGCGCATCAGTTGTGAGGTTGTGGGGGCGCGCGATGAGGAGACCGCGCGTATCTTCAATATCCAGCGCTATTCGCTGAATGACGGGCAGGGGATTCGTACGGTGGTCTTTTTTAAGGGCTGTCCGCATACCTGTCCGTGGTGCGCTAATCCGGAATCTATCTCGCCGCGCATTGAAACGGTGCGCCGGGAAAATAAATGCCTGCGTTGCACGCCGTGTCTGCGGGATGCCGACGAATGTCCTTCCGGCGCGTTTGAGCGTATTGGGCGTGATATTACGCTGGATGAACTGGAACGCGAAGTGCTGAAAGACGACATCTTCTTTCGTACTTCCGGCGGCGGGGTGACGCTTTCTGGCGGCGAAGTGCTGATGCAGGCGCCGTTCGCCACGCGCTTCTTACAGCGATTGCGGCGTTGGGGCGTTCCTTGTGCTATTGAAACGGCTGGCGATACGTCGGCCAGCCGTCTACTGCCGTTGGCAAGGGCGTGTGATGAGGTATTGTTTGATCTGAAAATTATGGATGCGGAGCGGGCGCGCGAGGTGATCAACATGAATCTGCCGCGCGTACTGGAGAATTTACGGTTACTGGTTAGCGAGGGAATCACGGTGATCCCTCGTTTGCCGTTGATTCCTGGCTTTACGCTTAACGCAGAGAATCTGCAGTGCGCGTTAACATTGTTGAGATCATTAGGAATAAAGCAGGTTCACCTGCTACCGTTTCATCAGTACGGCGAGCCGAAATACCGGCTGCTTGGAAAATCATGGATGATGAAAGATATTCCCGCGCCGTCGGTGCAAGAGATCGCTCTGTTTCGGGAGATGGCGGAGCAAGCAGGATTTCAGGTCACCACAGGAGGTTAATATGGCAGTACCTGTACGGCATCTGGTGGCAGTGACCGCCTGCGTGAGCGGTGTAGCGCATACCTATATGGCTGCTGAACGGCTGGAAAAACTTTGCCAGCAGGAGAAGTGGAGCATCAAGATTGAAACCCAGGGGGCACTCGGTACAGAGAACCGCTTAACGGAAGAGGATATCCGCCGTGCCGATGTCGTGTTGCTCATTACCGATATCGAGCTGGCGGGCGTGGAGCGATTTACCCGGAGTCGCTATGTCCAGTCGGGGATCAGCGCTTTTTTGCGGGAGCCACAGCGGGTAATGAGCGCTGTGCGTAAACTCCTTTCCGCGCCGCAACATACCCACCTTATCCTGGAGTAATCTGCTTTTCCGTTAGCTGGCTGTGATACTGGCGGCGATACTCCGACGGCGAGCGTTCCGTATTTTTGCGAAACAGGCGGCAGAAATAGTTACTGTCGACAAAGCCGCAACGGTGCGCCACCTCTTTCACTTTCAGGTCATAGCCCTTCAGCAACGTTTTGGCGTGTTCCAGTCGCGTATGGTTCAGGTATTCGTTAAAGCCGATGGCCCCCGTTTTCTGGAACAGGTGCGAGAGGTAATTTGGCGAGATATAAAACGCTTGTGCTACCGATTCGCGCGTCAACGGCGCGGCGTAGCGTTCATCAATATACTCCCGAATGGCTTCAAAAAGCGCGCGGCTGCGGGAGGCGGTCTGGATTTGGCTGCCGAGCAGATCGCGGCAATGGCTTAGCAGGCTGGCGACAATCAATCTGGCCGTTTGCTGCTCTTGCGGCTGCATCTGCATCTCATTAAGCGTTTGTAACAGGAACGAGCCGATACGCGGGCCGCGGCGCGCAACGTGCTGTTTCGTGAGGTTTTGATGCTGCTGACCATCCCAGTGGACTACGCTGAAACCTAACTGCTGTTTGCCAAACAGAATGCTCAGGGTGGTGACGGGCGTTTGCCATTGCGGGATGTTCCAGCCGCCAGCCGGAACGTAGAGAACATCGCAAGGAATGAGCGGGGCGGTAATGCTCATGTCAGTAAGCTCGCCCTCCAGCACAATCTCCAGCCGCGGAAAATCCACCTGGTACGCCAGTTCCGGCGCTGGGCCGCTGGCGCTGGCAAAATAAATCTGGCGCAGCGGCAGCGGGCCGTTGATGAGACGGGAGAGAAGGTGGCTGACGTCGTGATACATGATAATCCCCTGCCGATCGCAAACAGAGGAAACAGTAACGTCGAAAACCGATGTCCTCAAGCGATTATTGCCGGATAGCGGCGCTTTGCGCCTTATCCGGACTACGGGAGAGAAGCACGCCAGGCCCGATAAGCGTTAGCGTTATCGGGCAACATACAGGCTATTGATTACCGACCTGATCGCCATACGGCAACGTATCATAATCAATCAGCGCGTTTTTCTTATACGGGTTGCCAATCCAGCGCGTGGTCTCTTTGAACTGCGGGTTGGTGATGGAGCGCGTCGGGTCGTAGCCATCATAGGTCAGGCCCGCTAAGTCAGACCAGGTATGGATAAGCTCGGAACTGCTGTACTTACGATCGACATCCTGTGAGAAGTCGCGCGGATGCGCTGCCTGCCATTTCTCTGAGGTCCACAGCAGGAACGGCACCGTATACATATGACGGGTTGGCGAATCTTCGTTTCGTCCCTGCGTCTTATGCGGCGGCGTGTCATACACTTCTTCACCGTGATCGGAGAAGTAGAGCAGGAAACCGTTCGGATCGGTCGCTTTATAGTCCTTAATCAGGCTGGCGACAACATAGTCATTATACAGGTTCGCGTTGTCGTAATCGTTATACGATTCCAGTTCGTCGCTGCTTAATCCCGGCGGAACATGGTCGGTTTTACCATCAAACTTGCCCTGGTTTTCTGGATAGCGGAACTTGTATTTAATGTGCGTTCCCAGCAGATGCACAATAATGAATTTTTTCGGCGCCGGGTCGGCTAACACCGCTTTAAACGGCTCCAGCACGTTGCTGTCATATTCGCGTGCGCTTTGAGTGCGCTGCTGGTTCATATAGAACTGCTTATCAGTCTGCTTAGAGAACACGGTCAGCATGGTATTACGCGCCGTCATCGTCTGCTGGTTAGTGATCCAGAAGGTTTTATACCCGGCCTGTTTCATCATATTCATCAGCGATGGCTTCGTCAGATACCAGTCCGGGTTCTTTTCGTCCGCGAACGTTAGCGCCTGTTGCAGGATCTCAATGGTGTACGGTCGCGAAGTTACCACATTATTAAACACGGTCAGCCCGGGGTCGGTTTTATGCAGCGCGTCCAGTTCCGGCGTGGTTTCGCGCGGATAACCGTACAGACTCATACGGCCACGCTGGGTCGATTCGCCAATCACCAGTACCAGTGTGCGCGGCGCATCGCCGGAGTGGTCCTGGAAGTTAGCCAGCGGCGGCAGGGCATCGTTTTCATTCAGCAGTTTATTCAGCGAGGCGAGCTGTAAACGGTACTGATAGTAGCCAGTAATAAATTGCCACGGCGCGGCGGGTTCCATTCGTGACGCCAGGCTATCCAGCGTTTTCTCCATCGACTTATGCTTGATAAAGGTATTCATCGCGATGGGATGGAGGATCAGCCCGTACAGCAGGGCAAACGACACCAGATAACGCCAGGGCGATGGAATATAAACCGGGCGCAGACGTGTCCACAGCAAAATCGCCGCCACCGTATAAGCCAGCGCGACAAGAACAATTTTCAGACTGAAATATTGGCTTAAATATTCGCTGGCTTCATTGGCGTTGGTTTCAAACATCACAAACAGCACGCTTTGCGAGAACTCCTGCCCGTAGATTACGTAATAGCTCAGCGCCGCCAGCGAGGCGGCCCAGAGTACGACGCCAATAACGGCCGCAATAACCCGGATGCGGCCTGGAAACAGAAAGACCGGGATCAGCCACAGTGAGCTGTACAGTAGCGAATCCCGCAGACCGTTTGTCCCGCTGTATCCGGTGAGATAAATAATGGCCTGCAGGAGGGTGGAAAAGAACCAAAAGTAGAGCAGTGCCCAGCCCAGGGCTTTCCAGCTAAACGCGGGTTTAGTCTGGAGTAATGTGGATTGCATAATGAGAGCCTGTCTTTAATCGTAGCGCCAAACGTAACGCCTGAACCTTAAAAGAATCTGAAGCAAACCTGCTTTATGCCGCACGTTTTGCTAAGAAAGATTTACAAATGCATAAAATGCAGACAGGAATATATTGAAAAAATGACGAGGATGACAGCAGTATTTCATGCCGCCCCCACATAACTGCGTGAGAGCGGCTCTCTTTTTGCGTTAGCCGGTGTTGCGCATACCGGCGGCGACGCCCGCAATCGTGACCATCAACGCCTGTTCGACGCGAGGATCGGGCGATTTGCCCTGCTCTTCAGTCAGACGGGAACGATACAGCAACTCGGCCTGCAACACGTTTAATGGATCGGTATAAACGTTTCTTAACTGAATGGACTCCGCAATCCACGGTAAGTCGGCCATCAGGTGCGAATCGTTGGCAATCGCCAGCACCACTTTAATGTCTTCTTCCAGCAGGTCTCGTAGCTCTTTGCCCAGCGGCCATAGCGTTTTCGCCACCAGACGCTGATCGTAATAGTCGGCCAGCCACAGGTCGGCTTTCGAGAACACCATTTCCAGCATCCCAAGACGCGTGGAGAAGAACGGCCAGTCGCGGCACATGGCTTCCAGTTCGCTTTGTTTACCGTCTTCCACCACTTTTTGCAGCGCAGTACCCGCGCCCAGCCAGGCTGGCAGCATCAGGCGGTTTTGCGTCCAGGCGAAGATCCACGGAATCGCGCGCAGCGATTCGACGCCGCCAGTTGGACGACGTTTCGCCGGACGTGAGCCGAGCGGCAATTTGCCCAACTCTTGCTCCGGCGTCGCGGAGCGGAAGTACGGTACAAAGTCTTTATTTTCGCGCACGTAGCCGCGGTAGGTTTCACAGGAGATGACGGAAAGCTCATCCATAATATGACGCCAGCTGTCTTTCGGTTCCGGCGGCGGCAGCAGGTTTGCTTCCAGAATTGCGCTGGTGTAGAGCGAGAGGCTGCTGACGGTGACTTCCGGCAGGCCGTATTTGAAGCGGATCATCTCGCCCTGCTCGGTCACGCGCAGACCGCCTTTCAGACTGCCTGGCGGTTGCGAAAGCAGCGCCGCGTGGGCTGGCGCGCCGCCACGGCCAATAGAACCGCCGCGGCCGTGGAAGAGGGTAAGCTCGATGCCGGCTTTTTCACAGGTTTTGATCAGGGCGTCCTGCGCCTGATACTGCGCCCATGACGCGGCCATGACGCCGGCGTCTTTCGCCGAGTCGGAGTAGCCGATCATGACCATCTGCTTACCCTGAATCAGTCCGCGATACCAGTCGATATTCAACAACTGGGTCATCACGTCGTCGGCATTGTTCAGGTCGTCGAGGGTTTCAAACAGCGGCGCGACCGGCATGGCAAAGCCGATACCTGCCTCTTTCAGCAGCAGATGCACAGCCAGCACATCAGACGGCGTTTTCGCCATTGAAATTACGTAGGCGGCGATCGATCCTTTTGGCGCTTCGGCAATAACCTTGCAGGTTTCAAGCACTTCGCGGGTATCGTTGCTCGGCTCCCAGTTACGCGGCAGCAGCGGACGTTTGGAGTTCAGCTCGCGGATCAGGAAGGCCTGCTTGTCGGCTTCCGACCAGCTTTCGTAGTCGCCAATACCGAGGTAGCGGGTAATTTCGCCCAGCGCTTCGGTATGGCGGGTGCTCTCCTGACGGATATCAATACGCACCAGCGGTACGCCGAAACACTTCACGCGGCGGAGCGTGTCGAGTAACTCGCCGTTGGCGATAATGCCCATGCCGCAGGCCTGTAACGACTGGTAGCAGGCGTACAGAGGTTCCCAGAGCTGCTCGTTTTGCGTCAGCAGGCCAGCCGGTTTGGGCAGCTTCTCGCCTTTCAGACGCGCTTCCAGCCAGGACTGGGTCGCCATCAGACGGGCGCGCAATTTTTTCATCAGGTAGCGATACGGCTCAGACGCGCCTTCTTCGCCCACTAACGCCAGCAGCTCCGGCGTGGCGTCGACCATCGACAGTTCTGATACCAGAACATGAATGTCTTTCAGGAACAGATCGGTGGCTTTCCAGCGGCTTAACAAGAGCACGTGGCGGGTGATATCCGCCGTCACGTTCGGGTTGCCGTCACGGTCGCCGCCCATCCAGGAGGTAAAACGTACCGGCACAAAATCCACCGGCAATTTGTAGCCGAGATTTTCTTCCAGCTGTTCGTTCAGTTCACGCAGATAGTTAGGTACGCCCTGCCACAGGCTGTTCTCAACCACGGCGAAGCCCCATTTGGCTTCATCCACCGGGCTTGGGCGCTGCTTGCGGATCTCATCCGTATGCCAGGATTGGGCAATCAACTGGCGCAGGCGACGCATCACCTGGTGACGTTCGTAGTCGGCGATATCGGTATTATCAAGCTGTTTCAGACAGTTATTGATTTCACCCATCTTGTGAATAAGCGTACGGCGGGTAATTTCTGTCGGATGGGCGGTTAGCACCAACTCCAGCGACAGCGACTCTACCGCTTTTTTGATGGTTGCGTCGTTGAGGTCCGGTTGGTTTTTCAGTTTGCGCAGAGTGCGGGCAATCACTTCCGGGTTGCTGGCGGCTTCGCCTTTTGGCGAAATGCTGTGGTATTGCTCGGCAGTATTGGCCAGGTTCAGGAACTGACTAAACGCGCGCGCAACTGGCAGCAGCTCGTCATTAGACAAATTTTGTAGCGTGGTGAGCAGCTCCTGGCGATTAGCTTCATTGCCGGCGCGTGAAGATTTGGATAGCTTACGGATTGTTTCTACGCGATCAAGAATGTGTTCTCCCAGCGCATCCTTGATGGTTTCTCCCAGCACCTTGCCGAGCATACTGACATTACTACGCAACGCGGAATATTGTTCGTTCATATGACCCCAGACACCCCATCTTTAATGTAATTGCCCTGTCTCTTTCATGCCACAGCGGCAGTGGCTGCGTTCGCCCGTATGCCAGTTCTGCGGAATGGGCTCGTTTGCCGCCTTGCTGTGACGTAAAATTTTTCGGACTTTGCTTTTTAGCCGTCTTTTATAAAGCCACGTAAAACCCGTGGCGTCAATTACTGCGAAATCGGTTCAGCAAACGAAAAAATGGCGGTAATTTATTAAAGTTAATTCGCATCGTGCCAAATAAGAAATGCTTATGAACATGTGGCGTAGAGACGCCGGATGGCGCTGCGCTTATCCGGCCTACAAGACGGGGTAGGCCCGGTAAACATCACGTCACCGGGCAATATGCATTAATGCCAGCAAAAATGGTGTACTACCTGGGTAATCAATTCCCGGGTTGGCTTAATAAAACGCGTTTCGAGATATTCATCCGGCTGATGCGCCTGATTAATTGAGCCCGGACCAAGCACCAGCGTTGGGCATAATGTCTGCATAAACGGCGCTTCAGTACAGTAGTTCACCACGTCGGTTTTTGTTCCCAACAGTTTTTCTACTACTTCAACCAGTTGGTGGTCCGGTGGACACTCGTAACCTGGAATCGGCGGATGTAATTCCGCCACCGTCAGGCGGCCCGGCCAGCGTTCGCTTACCGGGGCCAGCGCGTCGTTAAGCAGTCCATTAAGGTCGTTTAACGTCATGCCCGGCAGTGGACGAATATCCATATGCAATTCGCAGCAGGCGCAGATACGGTTTGAGGCATCGCCGCCGTGGATATGGCCCAGATTCAGCGTTGGATACGGAACGGTAAACGCCTCGTAGTGATACCGCGCTTTCAGCGAGTCACGCAGTTGCATGATATGGCCAATCGCATCGTGCATCAGTTCAATGGCGTTAACCCCACGCGCCGGGTCGCTGGAATGACCGGACTGCCCCAGGACGCGAACGACATTAGAGATATGCCCTTTGTGCGCGCGTATCGGTTGCAACGACGTCGGTTCGCCAATGATCGCGCAGTCCGGACGTAATGCCGTGGTTTCGGAAAAATAACGCGCCCCCGCCATGCTGGTCTCTTCATCGGCGGTCGCCAGAATGTAGAGCGGCTTTTTCAACTTTGTGACGTCAACGTCACGTAGCGCGTCCAGAATAAAAGCGAAGAAGCCTTTCATATCCGCAGTGCCCAGGCCATAGAGCTTATTGTCATGCTCGGTCAGCGTGAACGGGTCGCGCGTCCAGCGTCCGTCATCAAAGGGAACCGTGTCGGTATGGCCGGTCAGCAGCAAACCGCCCGCGCCATGTCCGGTGCTGGCGAGCATATTAAATTTGTTTCGCGTTCCTGGAACCGGTTGAACCTCTACGTTGAAACCAAGATCGCTGAACCAGCCTGCAAGCAAAGTGATTAAAGACGCATTACTTTGATCCAGGGATTCTTCGGTTGCGCTTATCGACGGTGTGGCAATCAAAGCGCGGTAAATCTCGATAAATGGCGGTAAAACGTTTTTCATTGTTGACACACCTCAGGTCATGATAGTATCAATATTCATGCATTAATTATGAATAAAAATACATTAACGTTGAGCATAAAGGAACCCGATGTTGAATACGCTGATTGTAGGCGCTAGCGGTTATGCGGGCGCAGAGCTTGTAAGCTACGTAAATCGCCACCCACATATGACCATAACCGCTTTGACCGTCTCAGCGCAAAGCAATGATGCAGGAAAGTTAATTTCTGATTTACATCCGCAGTTAAAAGGGATTGTCGACCTGCCATTGCAACCGATGTCGGATGTACGTGATTTTAGTGCAGATGTTGATGTGGTGTTCCTGGCGACAGCGCATGAAGTGAGCCACGATCTGGCGCCGCAATTTTTACAGGCCGGATGCGTCGTATTCGATCTTTCCGGCGCGTTTCGGGTAAACGATCGCGCCTTCTATGAAAAGTACTACGGATTTACTCATCAATATCCTGAGCTGCTGGAGCAGGCGGTGTACGGTCTGGCGGAGTGGAATGCCGATAAACTGAACACGGCGAATCTGATTGCGGTTCCTGGTTGCTATCCAACCGCAGCGCAGTTGTCGCTAAAACCGCTGATTGACGGCGGGCTTCTCGATCTGACGCAGTGGCCGGTAATTAATGCCACCAGCGGGGTGAGCGGCGCGGGGCGCAAGGCGGCAATATCGAACAGTTTCTGTGAAGTGAGTTTGCAACCGTATGGCGTGTTTACGCATCGTCATCAGCCGGAAATCGCTGCCCATCTGGGCGCGGAGGTCATCTTCACCCCGCATCTGGGGAATTTCCCGCGCGGGATTATGGAAACCATTACCTGCCGCCTGAAAGCGGGAGTAACCCATGCGCAGGTCGCCGACGTGTTGCAAAAAGCCTATGGCGACAAACCGCTGGTGCGCCTGTATGACAAAGGCGTTCCGGCGTTAAAGAACGTCGTCGGGCTGCCGTTCTGCGATATTGGTTTTGCCGTCCAGGGCGAACATCTAATTGTGGTGGCAACCGAAGACAACTTGTTGAAAGGCGCAGCGGCGCAGGCGGTGCAGTGCGCTAATATTCGTTTTGGCTTCGCTGAAACGCAGTCTCTTATTTAAGGGTGAAATGATGAATCCATTAATTATCAAGCTGGGTGGCGTATTACTGGATAGCGAAGAGGCTCTGGAACGTCTTTTTACCGCGCTGGTCAACTATCGTGAGTCCCATCAGCGTCCGCTGGTGATTGTTCACGGCGGCGGTTGCGTGGTGGATGAGCTGATGAAAGGGCTTAATTTGCCAGTGAAAAAGAAAGACGGCCTGCGCGTGACGCCTGCCGATCAGATTGGCATCATTACCGGCGCGCTGGCGGGAACCGCTAACAAAACTCTGCTGGCCTGGGCGAAGAAACACCATATCGCCTCTGTTGGTCTGTTTCTGGGCGATGGCGACAGCGTAAACGTGACCCAACTCGATGAAGCGTTAGGCCACGTCGGGCTGGCGCAACCGGGGTCGCCGAAGCTGATTAACATGCTGCTGGAAAACGGCTTTCTGCCGGTGGTCAGCTCCATTGGCGTAACAGACGACGGCCAACTGATGAACGTCAACGCCGATCAGGCGGCAACCGCGCTGGCGGCGACGCTGGGGGCCGATCTGATCCTGCTTTCTGACGTGAGCGGTATTCTGGACGGCAAAGGCCAGCGTATCGCCGAAATGACGGCGTCCAAAGCCGAGCAGCTTATCGACCAGGGCATTATTACCGACGGGATGATTGTGAAAGTGAATGCGGCTCTCGATGCTGCGCGGGCGCTGGGTCGCCCGGTGGATATCGCTTCCTGGCGTCATGCGGAGCAACTGCCGGCGCTGTTTAACGGTACGCCGATTGGCACGCGTATTCTGGCTTAACTATTTGTTCGCCCGATGGCGGCTGCGCCTTATCGGGCCTGCGTGAACAGAAATTATAGGCCGGATAAGCGTAGCGCCATCCGGCAGTGAAATTCGAAGAATTTAAGGAAGTCTATTATGGCACTTTGGGGTGGGCGTTTTACACAGGCGGCAGACCAGCGGTTTAAACAATTCAATGATTCGTTGCGCTTCGATTACCGTCTGGCGGAGCAGGATATTGTCGGTTCTGTGGCCTGGTCCAAAGCATTGGTCACGGTAGGCGTACTGACTGCCGATGAGCAACGACAGTTGGAAGAAGCGCTGAACGTGCTGCTGGAAGAGGTTCGCGTGAATCCGCAGCAAATCCTGCAAAGCGATGCGGAAGATATCCATAGCTGGGTGGAAGGTAAGCTCATCGACAAAGTGGGTCAGTTGGGTAAAAAGCTGCACACCGGGCGCAGCCGTAACGATCAGGTGGCGACGGACCTGAAACTGTGGTGCAAAGAGACGGTGAGGGAACTGCTTACCGCTAACCGCCAGCTACAGAGCGCGCTGGTGGAAACCGCGCAGGCGAACCAGGACGCGGTAATGCCGGGATATACCCATCTGCAACGCGCGCAGCCAGTGACTTTCGCCCACTGGTGTCTCGCGTATGTCGAAATGCTGGCGCGCGATGAAAGCCGCCTGCAGGACACGCTTAAACGTCTGGACGTGAGTCCGCTAGGTTGCGGCGCGTTGGCGGGAACGGCCTATGAAATTGACCGTGAACAATTGGCAGGCTGGCTGGGCTTTGCGTCTGCGACCCGCAACAGCCTGGACAGCGTGTCCGATCGTGACCACGTACTGGAACTGCTTTCTGATGCGGCTATCGGCATGGTGCATCTGTCACGCTTCGCGGAAGATCTGATTTTCTTTAATTCTGGTGAAGCGGGTTTTGTAGAGCTTTCTGACCGCGTGACTTCCGGTTCATCGTTAATGCCGCAGAAGAAAAACCCGGACGCGCTGGAGCTGATTCGCGGTAAGTGCGGTCGCGTACAAGGGGCGCTAACCGGCATGATGATGACTTTAAAAGGTCTGCCGCTGGCGTATAACAAAGATATGCAGGAAGACAAAGAAGGGCTGTTCGATGCGCTCGATACCTGGCTTGACTGCCTGCATATGGCGGCGTTGGTGCTGGACGGTATTCAGGTGAAACGCCCACGTTGTCAGGACGCGGCGCAACAGGGGTATGCCAACGCCACGGAGCTGGCGGATTACCTGGTCGCGAAAGGCGTGCCGTTCCGCGAAGCGCACCATATTGTCGGCGAAGCGGTGGTAGAAGCCATTCGCCAGGGTAAGCCGCTGGAAGCGTTGCCGCTGGCCGATTTACAGAAATTCAGCCACGTGATTGGCGACGATGTGTATCCGATGTTGTCTTTGCAGTCGTGTCTGGATAAACGGGCGGCAAAAGGCGGCGTTTCTCCGCAGCAGGTGGCGCAGGCCATCGACGATGCCAGGGCGCGCCTCGCGTTGTAGGCCTTATAAGCGTAACGCTATCAGGTAATACTGCCCGGCCGAGCATCAGCGACGCCGGGCTTTTTTACGCAAAAAAAAGCGGACCAGAGGTCCGCAAAAGTTCACGTTGGCTTTAGTTATTTCGGGTTCGAGAGATACCCTCTGAACGGGCGGTGTCTTCAAGGGTTAAACGAGAAACCGCTCCGTTCTGTGATGTATTATTAATCAGAAAGGTTGATAGGGATAATCGTTCGTTGCTATGCTACCTATCGCCATGAACTATCGTGGCGACGGAGGATGAATAATGAATATTCGTGATCTTGAATATCTGGTGGCGTTAGCCGAACATCGCCATTTCCGGCGAGCGGCGGACTCCTGTCACGTCAGCCAGCCAACCCTTAGTGGGCAAATACGTAAGCTGGAAGATGAGCTGGGCGTTATGCTGCTGGAGCGTACGAGCCGTAAAGTGCTGTTTACCCAGGCGGGCTTACTGCTGGTGGATCAGGCGCGTACCGTACTGCGTGAGGTCAAGGTGCTCAAGGAGATGGCAAGCCAACAAGGCGAGACGATGTCCGGCCCGCTGCATATTGGTTTAATCCCAACAATTGGTCCCTATTTGCTGCCGCTTATCATTCCAATGTTGCACCAGACTTTCCCGAAGCTGGAAATGTATCTGCATGAGGCGCAAACGCATCAGCTGTTAGCGCAACTCGATAGCGGCAAGCTTGACTGCGCTATTCTGGCGCTGGTGAAAGAGAGCGAGGCGTTTATTGAAGTGCCGCTGTTTGATGAGCCCATGATGCTGGCTATTTATGAGGATCATCCGTGGGCGAATCGCGATCGCGTGCCGATGTCCGATCTGGCGGGCGAGAAATTGCTGATGCTGGAAGATGGCCACTGTCTGCGCGATCAGGCGATGGGGTTCTGTTTTGAAGCGGGAGCGGATGAAGATACCCATTTCCGGGCGACCAGTCTGGAAACGCTGCGCAACATGGTGGCGGCGGGCAGTGGTATTACACTACTCCCCGCGCTGGCCGTACCGCAGGAGCGTAAGCGCGACGGCGTGGTTTATCTGCCATGCATTAAGCCGGAGCCGCGTCGTACCGTGGGGCTGGTTTATCGCCCGGGATCGCCGCTGCGTAGCCGTTATGAGCAACTGGCAGAGGCCATCCGTGGCGCAATGGATGGCCATTTCGACAAGGCGTTAAAACAGGCGGTTTAAGCCGTTCAACGCCGCAACCCGATAAGCTTCCGCCATGGTTGGGTAGTTAAAGGTGGTGTTAACGAAGTATTCGATGGTGTTACCGCCACCTTTCTGCTCCATGATCGCCTGGCCGATATGAATAATTTCGGCGGCGCGTTCGCCAAAGCAGTGAATCCCCAGAATTTCTTTGGTTTCGCGGTGGAAGAGAATTTTTAGCGTGCCGACGTTCATGCCGACGATTTGCGCTCGCGCCAGATGCTTAAATTGCGCGCGGCCCACTTCGTAAGGCACTTTCATTGCCGTTAACTGCTGCTCGGTTTTGCCGACAGAACTGATTTCCGGAATGGTATAAATCCCGGTGGGGATATCTTCGATGAGATGCGCGGTCGCTTCGCCTTTCACCAGCGCCTGCGCTGCAATACGCCCCTGATCGTAGGCGGCGGAGGCCAGACTGGGATAGCCAATCACGTCGCCCACCGCATAGACGTGCGGCAGGGCGGTCTGGTACATACTGTTGACTTTGAGCTGTCCACGGCTGTCTGTTTCCAAACCAATATTCTCCAGCGCCAGCGAATCGGTGTTACCGGTACGGCCATTAGCATAGAGCAGGCAGTCAGCCTTCAGTTTTTTGCCGGATTTCAGGTGCATGATGACGCCATCATCGCAGCCTTCGATTTTCTCATACTCTTCATTGTGGCGAATAACCACGCCGCTATTCCAGAAATGGTAAGAGAGAGAGTCGGACATCTCCTGATCGAGAAAGGCCAGCAGGCGATCGCGGGTGTTGATCAGATCCACTTTCACATCCATACCGCGGAAGATGGACGCATATTCGCAGCCGATAACGCCGGCGCCGTAAATAATAACGTGGCGCGGTTCATGGTGGAGACTCAGGATTGAGTCGCTGTCATAAATGCGCGGATGCGAGAAATCCACATCATTGGGATGGTAAGGACGCGAACCACAGGCAATAACAAATTTTTCTGCCGTCAGGGTTTCAACCGTGCCGTCATGGCATTCCAGCGCCAGGGTATGTTCGTCAATAAAATGGGCGTTGCCCTGCAATATTTCACAGTGGTTACGCTCATAAAACCCCTGACGCATACGCGTTTGTTGATTAATCACGTTATCGGCATGATTAAGGATGTCGGCGAAAGAAGAACGAAGGAGACGGGAGTGGTCGCTATAGAGCGGGTTTTGATTAAATTCAATAATGCGGCTGACGGCGTGGCGAAGGGCTTTGGATGGGATGGTGCCCCAGTGGGTACATCCGCCGCCAACGTTATGATAACGCTCAATCACCGCGACGCGTGCTCCTTGCTTAACCAGACCCATTGCAGCGCCTTCACCGCCGGGGCCTGACCCTATGACGACTGCATCATAATCCCAGGAATGTGGCATGGTATTACTCACCTGTTTTTATACATAAAATAAACACGATGATAACATTTGCCCAGCTTTAACCCAATTATCGTTGTGCTTTTTTGCGAAGCCGGAGCACAAACTGTCTGTAAACAATCATTCACAATCCAGTGTGAACCCGTTACTTTTATTCTCTGGTATAGTGCCGAATAAGGCATATGGAAGGATTCAGACATTGTGATGGGTGTTAGAGCGCAACAAAAAGAAAAAACCCGGCGTTCGCTGGTGGAAGCCGCATTCAGCCAACTGAGCGCTGAGCGGAGTTTTGCCAGCCTGAGTTTGCGTGAGGTGGCGCGTGAAGCGGGCATTGCGCCAACGTCGTTTTACCGTCATTTTCGCGATGTCGATGAACTCGGTCTGACGATGGTGGATGAAAGCGGTCTGATGCTGCGTCAGTTGATGCGTCAGGCGCGACAGCGCATCGCGAAAGGCGGCAGCGTCATTCGCACGTCGGTCTCCACATTTATGGAGTTTATCGGCAACAACCCCAACGCCTTCCGTCTGTTGTTGCGCGAGCGTTCCGGCACTTCAGCGGCGTTTCGTGCCGCCGTCGCGCGGGAGATTCAGCATTTTATTGCGGAACTTGCCGACTATCTGGAACTCGAAAACCATATGCCGCGCGCGTTTACTGAAGCCCAGGCCGAAGCGATGGTGACTATTGTCTTTAGCGCGGGCGCAGAGGCGTTGGACATCGGTGCTGAACAGCGTCGGCAATTAGAAGAGCGGCTGGTATTGCAACTGCGCATGATTGCGAAAGGGGCGTATTACTGGTATCGCCGTGAGCAAGAGAAAATAGCACATCATTCCGAATAACGTGAAGGACGAGTAATGAAACAGTCAGGTCAAGATAAAGGTACGCTGTTGCTGGCGCTCATCGCTGGCTTATCGATTAACGGCACATTCGCGGCGCTGTTTAGCGCTATTGTGCCGTTCTCCGTATTCCCGGTTATCTCGCTGGTGCTGACGGTATATTGCCTGCATCAGCGCTACCAAAATCGTACTATGCCGGTAGGTTTGCCGGGGTTGGCCGCCGCTTGTTTCATTCTTGGCGTTTTACTGTATAGCACCGTCGTGCGTGCAGAATATCCGGATATTGGCTCTAATTTCTTCCCGGCGGTGCTGTCGGTGATTCTGGTATTCTGGATTGGCTTTAAACTGCGTAACCGCAAGCAGGACACCGCGGAATAGTGTGCGAATGCCGGATGGCGGTATAACCGGCCATCCGACGTACATTTTACCTTGCGGTGAGTAATACCCCGCATTCCATATGATGCGTATACGGGAACTGATCGAATAGCGCCAGGCGAGACACCGTGTGCGTCTGGCTTAACGTTTCCAGGTTTTTGCACAACGTTTCCGGATTGCAGGAAATGTACAGAATACGTGGATAAGCCTGCACCATTTTTTCCGTTTCGCTGTCCAGACCGCTGCGCGGCGGATCGACAAAAATGGTTTCGCACTGATAGCGCTTCAGGTCGATCCCCTGCAGGCGGTTAAACTCACGAACGCCATTCATCGCCTGGGTAAACTCTTCCGCCGCCATGCGAATAATTTGCACATTATCAATATGATTAGCGGCAATATTGTACTGTGCGGCAGCGACGGACGGTTTGGCGATTTCGGTTGCCAGCACGCGGTTAAAATTGCGCGCCAGCGCTAAAGAAAAATTGCCGTTGCCGCAATACAACTCAAGCAGATCGCCTTTTGAGTCTTTCGTCACCTCCAGCGCCCACTCTAACATCTGAATATTCATGGCGGCGTTTGGCTGCGTAAAGCTGTTTTCGACCTGGCGGTAGATCATCTCTTTACCTGCCACAGGCAGACGCTCATCAATATAATCCTGATCCAATTCGATTTTAGTTTTAGTGGCCCGGCCAATCAGGTGTACGTTCAGACCTTGCGCGCGTAAAGCATCGCGTAACGCAGTGGCGGCTTCACGCCACTCTTCGTCCAGCTTCTTATGGTACAGCAACGACACTACCGCCTGGTTGCTCAAGGTCGTGAGATAATCGATCTGGAACAGCTTATGCCGCAGTGCATGATTATCGCGCACGCCGGCAATCATCGCCTTCATTAAGGTATTAATCAGTTGGCTGGCCGCCGGGAAGGTGTCAACGCGAATCCGGCTTTTGGTCTGCTGATCAAACATAATGTGGTACAGGTCATCGCCGTCATGCCACAGGCGAAATTCCGCACGCATACGATAGTGACTGACCGGCGAGCGAAATACTTCCGGAACCAGGCCAGAAAACGGCGCCATCATACTCTGCAAGCGCGCCACTTTTTCGGCCAGCTGCGCCTCATACTGTTCTGTCGGAAGATGTTCGGGGGTCATATCGCATCCTGAATAATAAAAGTACGCGGGGATTGTAGGGATTGCTCAGTGGATGTCCAGCTATTGATGATTTCTGATTTGTGATGCGCGGTCTGGACAGGGTGTTGTGACAGACGGTAGCATCCGTGGGCCGGTCCTGTGAGTTAATAGGGAATCCAGTGAAAATCTGGAGCTGACGCGCAGCGGTAAGGAAAGGTGAGATGAGAGCGTAAGCAGACACTGCCTCCGGCGGGAAGTCATCATTTCTGCTATCCAGTCAACGGATAACCCTCCAAGCCCGAAGACCTGCCGGCTAACGTCGCATCTGGTTTTTCATCATCGCGTACTATCGATGAAGCCTGCGGCATCCTTCTTATATTGTGGATGCTTTACAATGATTAAAAAAGCTACGCTGCTGACGGCGTTCTCCGTCACGGCCTTTTCCGCTTGGGCGCAGGACACTAGCCCGGATACCCTGGTTGTCACCGCCAACCGTTTTCAGCAGCCGCGCAGCGCGGTTCTGGCGCCCGTTACCATCGTGACGCGTCAGGATATTGAACGCTGGCAATCGACCTCCGTAAATGATGTTCTGCGCCGTTTGCCTGGCGTCGATATTGCGCAGAGCGGCGGCGCCGGACAAAACTCCTCCATTTTCATTCGCGGCACCAACTCCAGCCATGTACTGGTATTGATTGACGGCGTGCGTCTGAATTTAGCAGGCGTGAGCGGGTCCGCCGATCTCAGCCAGTTCCCGGTGTCGCTGGTACAGCGCATTGAATATATTCGCGGTCCGCGCTCCGCTATTTATGGTTCCGATGCTATCGGCGGCGTAGTGAATATCATTACGACGCGCGATAACCCAGGCACAGAATTAACCGCTGGATGGGGAAGCAATAGCTACCAGAATTACGACATCTCGACGCAACAGCAACTTGGCGAAAACACGCGGGCGACGTTGATCGGCGATTACGAATACACCAAAGGGTTTGACGTGGTAGCGAAAGGCGGTACCGGGATGCAGGCGCAGCCTGACCGGGACGGCTTTTTGAGTAAAACGCTTTATGGCGCGTTAGAGCATACCTTTTCTGATCGCTGGAGCGGATTCGTGCGTGGTTATGGCTACGATAACCGTACCGATTACGACGCCTATTACTCGCCGGGCTCGCCGCTGATTGATACACGCAAACTTTATAGCCAAAGCTGGGACGCCGGGCTGCGCTTTAATGGCGAACGTATTCAGTCTCAGCTGGTTTCAAGCTATAGCCACAGTAAAGATTACAACTATGATCCGCACTATGGCCGGTATGATACCTCCGCCACGCTGGATGAGATGAAACAGTACAATGTTCAATGGACCAACAGTGTGGTCGTGGGGCACGGTAATGTTGGGGCGGGCGTAGACTGGCAGAAACAGACTACCACGCCAGGTACCGGCTATGTGCCCGAGGGATATGACCAGCGTAATACCGGGGTTTACCTGACAGGATTACAACAGTTGGGTGACTTCACTCTGGAAGCGGCGGCGCGCAGTGATGACAACTCCCAGTTTGGTCGTCATGGTACATGGCAAACCAGCGCGGGATGGGAGTTTATAGAAGGTTATCGCTTTATTGCCTCCTACGGAACCTCCTACAAAGCGCCTAATTTGGGCCAGCTGTATGGGTATTACGGTAATCCGAACCTGAATCCTGAAAAGAGTAAACAGTGGGAAGGCGCATTTGAAGGGCTAACCGCTGGCGTCAGCTGGCGTATTTCAGGTTATCGTAACGATATTAATGACATGATCGATTATGACGATCATCTGCAAAAATATTACAACGAAGGTAAGGCGCGCATTAAAGGTATTGAGGCGACGGCGAATTTCGATACCGGACCGTTAACGCATACGGTCAGTTACGATTACGTTGATGCGCGTAATGCGGTTACCGATACGCCATTACCGCGGCGTTCCAAACAGATGGCAAAATATCAACTTGACTGGGACGTTTACGATTTTGACTGGGGGGTGACATATCAATACCTTGGTTCCCGCTATGATTCGGATTACTCCGCTTACCCATACCGGACAGTAAAAATGGGCGGCGTCAGTTTATGGGATCTTACGGTTGCATATCCGGTCACCTCACATCTGACAGTTCGTGGTAAAATAGCCAACCTGTTCGACAAAGATTACGAGACAGTTTATGGCTACCAAACTGCAGGACGAGAATACACCTTGTCTGGCAGCTACACCTTCTGAACCACGTCCCACCGTGCTGGTATTTGATTCCGGCGTCGGTGGATTGTCGGTCTATGATGAGATTCGGCGGCTCCTGCCGGATCTCCACTATATATATGCTTTCGATAACGTGGCTTTCCCCTACGGGGAAAAGAGCGAAACGTTTATCGTTGAGCGCGTTGTCGAGATTGTGACCGCGGTACAGCAGCGCTATCCCCTTTCACTGGCGGTGATTGCCTGTAATACCGCCAGTACGGTCTCACTTCCCGCATTACGTGAAAAGTTTGCCTTCCCGGTGGTGGGCGTTGTGCCTGCGATTAAACCAGCGGCGCGGCTGACCGCAAATGGCGTCGTCGGGCTACTGGCGACGAGAGCCACGGTCAAACGTCCTTATACTCACGAGCTGATTGCGCGCTTCGCCAATGAATGTCAGATAGCGATGTTGGGGTCGGCAGAACTGGTGGAACTGGCGGAAGCTAAACTACATGGCGACTCGGTATCGCTGGAAGAGCTGCGCCGCATATTACGCCCATGGCTACGAATGCCGGAGCCGCCTGACACGGTCGTTCTGGGGTGTACGCATTTCCCTCTATTACGGGACGAGCTTTTGCAAGTCCTGCCTGAAGGGACGAGGTTAGTGGATTCCGGCGCGGCGATAGCGCGTCGTACAGCCTGGCTGTTGGAACATGAAGCGCCGGATGCGAAATCAACCGATGCCAATATTGCTTATTGCATGGCAATGACGCCAGGAGCTGAACAATTATTACCCGTTTTACAGCGTTATGGCTTTGAAACGCTCGAAAAACTGCCGGTTTAATGGCGTTTTGGGTAAATACCAGGCACTTGAGAAATTATTTTAAATTTCCTCTTGTCAGGCAGAAATAACTCCCTATAATGCGCCACCACTGGCACGGAACAACGGCACACAGGCCGCCGGGTCAGCGGGGTTCAGACCAGAACCTCACGGAGAAAAGCGAAAATAAACGCTTGACTCTGAAGCGGGAAAGCGTAATATGCACACCCCGCGCCGCTGAGAAAAAGCGAAGCGGCACTGCTCTTTAACAATTTATCAGACAATCTGTGTGGGCACTCGAAGATACGGATTCTTAACGTCCTCGGACGAAAAATGAATACCAAGTCTCAAGAGTGAACACGTAATTCATTACGAAGTTTAATTCTTTGAGCATCAAACTTTTAAATTGAAGAGTTTGATCATGGCTCAGATTGAACGCTGGCGGCAGGCCTAACACATGCAAGTCGAACGGTAACAGGAAGCAGCTTGCTGCTTCGCTGACGAGTGGCGGACGGGTGAGTAATGTCTGGGAAACTGCCTGATGGAGGGGGATAACTACTGGAAACGGTGGCTAATACCGCATAACGTCGCAAGACCAAAGAGGGGGACCTTCGGGCCTCTTGCCATCAGATGTGCCCAGATGGGATTAGCTTGTTGGTGAGGTAACGGCTCACCAAGGCGACGATCCCTAGCTGGTCTGAGAGGATGACCAGCCACACTGGAACTGAGACACGGTCCAGACTCCTACGGGAGGCAGCAGTGGGGAATATTGCACAATGGGCGCAAGCCTGATGCAGCCATGCCGCGTGTATGAAGAAGGCCTTCGGGTTGTAAAGTACTTTCAGCGGGGAGGAAGGTGTTGTGGTTAATAACCGCAGCAATTGACGTTACCCGCAGAAGAAGCACCGGCTAACTCCGTGCCAGCAGCCGCGGTAATACGGAGGGTGCAAGCGTTAATCGGAATTACTGGGCGTAAAGCGCACGCAGGCGGTCTGTCAAGTCGGATGTGAAATCCCCGGGCTCAACCTGGGAACTGCATTCGAAACTGGCAGGCTTGAGTCTTGTAGAGGGGGGTAGAATTCCAGGTGTAGCGGTGAAATGCGTAGAGATCTGGAGGAATACCGGTGGCGAAGGCGGCCCCCTGGACAAAGACTGACGCTCAGGTGCGAAAGCGTGGGGAGCAAACAGGATTAGATACCCTGGTAGTCCACGCCGTAAACGATGTCTACTTGGAGGTTGTGCCCTTGAGGCGTGGCTTCCGGAGCTAACGCGTTAAGTAGACCGCCTGGGGAGTACGGCCGCAAGGTTAAAACTCAAATGAATTGACGGGGGCCCGCACAAGCGGTGGAGCATGTGGTTTAATTCGATGCAACGCGAAGAACCTTACCTGGTCTTGACATCCACAGAAGAATCCAGAGATGGATTTGTGCCTTCGGGAACTGTGAGACAGGTGCTGCATGGCTGTCGTCAGCTCGTGTTGTGAAATGTTGGGTTAAGTCCCGCAACGAGCGCAACCCTTATCCTTTGTTGCCAGCGGTTAGGCCGGGAACTCAAAGGAGACTGCCAGTGATAAACTGGAGGAAGGTGGGGATGACGTCAAGTCATCATGGCCCTTACGACCAGGGCTACACACGTGCTACAATGGCGCATACAAAGAGAAGCGACCTCGCGAGAGCAAGCGGACCTCATAAAGTGCGTCGTAGTCCGGATTGGAGTCTGCAACTCGACTCCATGAAGTCGGAATCGCTAGTAATCGTGGATCAGAATGCCACGGTGAATACGTTCCCGGGCCTTGTACACACCGCCCGTCACACCATGGGAGTGGGTTGCAAAAGAAGTAGGTAGCTTAACCTTCGGGAGGGCGCTTACCACTTTGTGATTCATGACTGGGGTGAAGTCGTAACAAGGTAACCGTAGGGGAACCTGCGGTTGGATCACCTCCTTACCTTAAAGAACTGTTCTTTGAAGTGCTCACACAGATTGTCTGATGAAAAACGAGCAGTAAAACCTCTACAGGCTTGTAGCTCAGGTGGTTAGAGCGCACCCCTGATAAGGGTGAGGTCGGTGGTTCAAGTCCACTCAGGCCTACCAAATTTTCCCTGAATACTGCGTTGTGAAATAACTCACATACTGATGTATGCTTCGTTATCCCACGCCTTGTCTCAGGAAAAATTATCGGTAAAGAGGTTCTGACTACACGATGGGGCTATAGCTCAGCTGGGAGAGCGCCTGCTTTGCACGCAGGAGGTCTGCGGTTCGATCCCGCATAGCTCCACCATCTCGTGAGTGTTTACGAAAAAATACTTCAGAGTGTACCTGAAAGGGTTCACTGCGAAGTTTTGCTCTTTAAAAATCTGGATCAAGCTGAAAATTGAAACACAGAACAACGAAAATTGTTCGTGAGTCTCTCAAATTTTCGCAACACGATGATGAATCGTAAGAAACATCTTCGGGTTGTGAGGTTAAGCGACTAAGCGTACACGGTGGATGCCCTGGCAGTCAGAGGCGATGAAGGGCGTGCTAATCTGCGATAAGCGCCGGTAAGGTGATATGAACCGTTATAACCGGCGATACCCGAATGGGGAAACCCAGTGTGACTCGTCACACTATCATTAACTGAATCCATAGGTTAATGAGGCGAACCGGGGGAACTGAAACATCTAAGTACCCCGAGGAAAAGAAATCAACCGAGATTCCCCCAGTAGCGGCGAGCGAACGGGGAGGAGCCCAGAGCCTGAATCAGCATGTGTGTTAGTGGAAGCGTCTGGAAAGGCGCGCGATACAGGGTGACAGCCCCGTACACAAAAGCGCATGTGCTGTGAGCTCGATGAGTAGGGCGGGACACGTGGTATCCTGTCTGAATATGGGGGGACCATCCTCCAAGGCTAAATACTCCTGACTGACCGATAGTGAACCAGTACCGTGAGGGAAAGGCGAAAAGAACCCCGGCGAGGGGAGTGAAAAAGAACCTGAAACCGTGTACGTACAAGCAGTGGGAGCACAGGTTTACCTGTGTGACTGCGTACCTTTTGTATAATGGGTCAGCGACTTATATTCTGTAGCAAGGTTAACCGAATAGGGGAGCCGGAGGGAAACCGAGTCTTAATTGGGCGTTAAGTTGCAGGGTATAGACCCGAAACCCGGTGATCTAGCCATGGGCAGGTTGAAGGTTGGGTAACACTAACTGGAGGACCGAACCGACTAATGTTGAAAAATTAGCGGATGACCTGTGGCTGGGGGTGAAAGGCCAATCAAACCGGGAGATAGCTGGTTCTCCCCGAAAGCTATTTAGGTAGCGCCTCGTGAATTCATCTCCGGGGGTAGAGCACTGTTTCGGCTAGGGGGCCATCCCGGCTTACCAACCCGATGCAAACTGCGAATACCGGAGAATGTTATCACGGGAGACACACGGCGGGTGCTAACGTCCGTCGTGAAGAGGGAAACAACCCAGACCGCCAGCTAAGGTCCCAAAGTCATGGTTAAGTGGGAAACGATGTGGGAAGGCCCAGACAGCCAGGATGTTGGCTTAGAAGCAGCCATCATTTAAAGAAAGCGTAATAGCTCACTGGTCGAGTCGGCCTGCGCGGAAGATGTAACGGGGCTAAACCATGCACCGAAGCTGCGGCAGCGACACTGTGTGTTGTTGGGTAGGGGAGCGTTCTGTAAGCCTGTGAAGGTGTGTCGTGAGGCATGCTGGAGGTATCAGAAGTGCGAATGCTGACATAAGTAACGATAAAGCGGGTGAAAAGCCCGCTCGCCGGAAGACCAAGGGTTCCTGTCCAACGTTAATCGGGGCAGGGTGAGTCGACCCCTAAGGCGAGGCCGAAAGGCGTAGTCGATGGGAAACGGGTTAATATTCCCGTACTTGGTGTTACTGCGAAGGGGGGACGGAGAAGGCTATGTTGGCCGGGCGACGGTTGTCCCGGTTTAAGCGTGTAGGTGTGTGTTCCAGGTAAATCCGGTTCACTTTAACACTGAGGCGTGACGACGAGGCACTACGGTGCTGAAGCAACAAATGCCCTGCTTCCAGGAAAAGCCTCTAAGCATCAGGTAACATCAAATCGTACCCCAAACCGACACAGGTGGTCAGGTAGAGAATACCAAGGCGCTTGAGAGAACTCGGGTGAAGGAACTAGGCAAAATGGTGCCGTAACTTCGGGAGAAGGCACGCTGACACGTAGGTGAAGTGATTTACTCATGGAGCTGAAGTCAGTCGAAGATACCAGCTGGCTGCAACTGTTTATTAAAAACACAGCACTGTGCAAACACGAAAGTGGACGTATACGGTGTGACGCCTGCCCGGTGCCGGAAGGTTAATTGATGGGGTCAGCGCAAGCGAAGCTCCTGATCGAAGCCCCGGTAAACGGCGGCCGTAACTATAACGGTCCTAAGGTAGCGAAATTCCTTGTCGGGTAAGTTCCGACCTGCACGAATGGCGTAATGATGGCCAGGCTGTCTCCACCCGAGACTCAGTGAAATTGAACTCGCTGTGAAGATGCAGTGTACCCGCGGCAAGACGGAAAGACCCCGTGAACCTTTACTATAGCTTGACACTGAACATTGAGCCTTGATGTGTAGGATAGGTGGGAGGCTTTGAAGTGTGGACGCCAGTCTGCATGGAGCCGACCTTGAAATACCACCCTTTAATGTTTGATGTTCTAACGTGGACCCGTTACCCGGGTTGCGGACAGTGTCTGGTGGGTAGTTTGACTGGGGCGGTCTCCTCCTAAAGAGTAACGGAGGAGCACGAAGGTTGGCTAATCCTGGTCGGACATCAGGAGGTTAGTGCAATGGCATAAGCCAGCTTGACTGCGAGCGTGACGGCGCGAGCAGGTGCGAAAGCAGGTCATAGTGATCCGGTGGTTCTGAATGGAAGGGCCATCGCTCAACGGATAAAAGGTACTCCGGGGATAACAGGCTGATACCGCCCAAGAGTTCATATCGACGGCGGTGTTTGGCACCTCGATGTCGGCTCATCACATCCTGGGGCTGAAGTAGGTCCCAAGGGTATGGCTGTTCGCCATTTAAAGTGGTACGCGAGCTGGGTTTAGAACGTCGTGAGACAGTTCGGTCCCTATCTGCCGTGGGCGCTGGAGAACTGAGGGGGGCTGCTCCTAGTACGAGAGGACCGGAGTGGACGCATCACTGGTGTTCGGGTTGTCATGCCAATGGCACTGCCCGGTAGCTAAATGCGGAAGAGATAAGTGCTGAAAGCATCTAAGCACGAAACTTGCCCCGAGATGAGTTCTCCCTGAGACTTAGAGTCTCCTGAAGGAACGTTGAAGACGACGACGTTGATAGGCCGGGTGTGTAAGCGCAGCGATGCGTTGAGCTAACCGGTACTAATGAACCGTGAGGCTTAACCTTACAACGCCGAAGATGTTTTGGCGGATGAGAAGACGATTTTCAGCAGTGATTCAGAGTTGAGTACGCAATAATTTGCGCAGCAGCAAGGCGGCAAGCGAAGGAAAGGAAGGAGCATACAGAAGTATGTGACTGAGTTTACGAGCGCAGGCAACGCCGCTGATGCGATAAAGAATTGCGTACAGAGCACAAAGAATTTGCCTGGCGGCAGTAGCGCGGTGGTCCCACCTGACCCCATGCCGAACTCAGAAGTGAAACGCCGTAGCGCCGATGGTAGTGTGGGGTCTCCCCATGCGAGAGTAGGGAACTGCCAGGCATCAAATAAAACGAAGGGCCCTGTCGGAAGACAGGGCCTTTTGTTTTATCTGTAGTCTGCCGGATGGCGGCTCCGCCTTATTCGGCCTACAGGGACGCGCCGATCTACCCTCAATATAACCACAAGCCTTCCCAACACAGATACGGTAAACTATTGCCGATTGAGTATCAGGAAAGCAGCCATGACCCACTCCCTAAAACCCTGGAATACCTTCGGCATTGATCATTGTGCAAAGCACATCGTATGCGCTGAAAACGAACAACAACTACTGAGCGCCTGGCAGCAAGCAACTCGTGAGGGACTGCCGGTTATGATCCTGGGTGAAGGAAGCAATGTCCTGTTTCTGGAAAATTACGCCGGCACCGTGATCCTTAACCGCCTGAAAGGCATTGAGGTGAATGAAACCGCGGACGCCTGGCACCTACACGTCGGCGCAGGCGAAAACTGGCATCAGCTGGTTCGCTACGCGCTGGACAACAACATGCCCGGCCTGGAGAATCTGGCGCTCATCCCTGGCTGCGTTGGTTCCTCGCCTATACAGAATATTGGCGCGTATGGCGTAGAACTACAGCGCGTCTGCGACTACGTTGACTGCGTTGAACTGGAAACGGGAAAACGTCTGCGTTTGTCCGCGGCGGAATGCCGTTTCGGCTATCGTGACAGTATCTTCAAAAATGAATATCAGGATCGCGTTGCGATCGTCGCGGTGGGTCTGCGTTTGTCAAAGCAATGGCAGCCGGTGTTGACCTATGGCGATCTTACTCGTCTGGACCCGAAAACGGTCACCGCGCAACAGGTGTTTGATGCTGTATGCCATATGCGCACCACAAAATTGCCGGATCCTAAAGTGAATGGCAATGCGGGCAGCTTTTTTAAAAATCCCGTTGTCGCAGCCGATATCGCTATGGAACTGTTAGAACGATTTCCCAACGCGCCGCATTACCCTCAGGCAGACGGCTCAGTAAAGCTGGCGGCAGGCTGGCTGATAGATCAATGTCAGTTGAAAGGCGTCACCATTGGCGGCGCTGCGGTGCATCGCCAACAGGCGCTGGTATTGATTAATGCGAATGATGCGACAAGTAAAGATGTGGTGGCGCTGGCGCATCATGTCCGGCAAAAAGTGGGTGAAAAATTTAATGTCTGGCTGGAGCCTGAGGTTCGCTTTATTGGTCGGTCCGGAGAGGTGAACGCTGTGGAGAGCATTGCATGAAAGATACTACCGTTCCCCTGACGCTGATCTCACTACTTGCCGACGGAGAGTTTCACTCAGGCGAGCAGTTGGGTGAACGGCTGGGAATGAGCCGCGCGGCGATTAATAAACATATCCAGACATTACGCGACTGGGGAGTAGATGTATTTACCGTTCCCGGGAAAGGATATAGCTTACCGGAACCCATCCAGTTACTGGATGCTGACCGTATTCATAGCCAACTGGATAGCGGAAACGTGGCGGTATTGCCCGTTATCGATTCAACCAATCAGTATTTACTTGATCGAATTGGCGAGCTGCGCTCAGGCGATGCCTGTGTAGCAGAATACCAACAGGCGGGGCGTGGTCGTCGCGGGCGTAAATGGTTCTCACCGTTTGGCGCGAATCTATATCTTTCAATGTACTGGCGTCTGGAGCAGGGCCCTGCGGCGGCAATAGGCCTGAGTCTGGTCATTGGAATTGTGATGGCGGAAGTGCTGCGTGAACTGGGCGCAGATAAAGTTCGTGTGAAGTGGCCTAACGACCTTTACCTACTGGACCGCAAACTGGCGGGTATTCTGGTCGAGTTAACCGGTAAAACGGGCGATGCCGCACAAATAGTGATTGGCGCTGGTATTAACATGGCAATGCGTCGCGTAGAAGAGGACGTGATAAATCAGGGATGGATCACACTACAAGAGGCCGGAATTACGCTCGACCGCAATATGCTGGCCGCAAAGCTGATTTATAAGCTACGTGCTGCGCTTGAGCTTTTTGAGCAAGAAGGTCTTTCTCCTTATCTTTCGCGCTGGAAAAAACTGGATAATTTTATTGATCGCCCGGTAAAACTAATTATTGGTGACAAAGAAATATTTGGTATTTCTCGCGGCATTGATACTCAAGGCGCATTATTGCTTGAACAGGATGGCGTGATTAAACCCTGGATGGGCGGAGAAATATCGCTGCGAAGCGCCGAATAGTAAAAAAGGGGAGTCGGTGCTCCCCTTTTTTCTGTTATTTCCGCAATCTTACCTGTTCCACCGCATGGTTAGCGCTCTTAGTCATAATAAGGCTGGCACGTTCTCGCGTGGGTAAAATATTTTGTTTTAAATTCAACCAGTTAATTTCTTTCCAAAGCGAAGTCGCTGTATTAACAGCTTCTTCTTTAGATAATTTCGCATAATTGTGGAAATAAGAGTCAGGATCGGTAAACGCCCCTTCGCGGAATTTCAGGAAGCGATTGATATACCACGTCTGAAGAAGTTCTTCTGGCGCATCAACGTAAATAGAGAAATCAACGAAATCAGAGACAAATACATGATGCGGATCGTGAGGATAATCCATACCGCTTTGTAAAACATTCAAACCTTCAAGAATCAATATATCAGGTTGAGCGACGGTTTTATCCCCTTCAGGAATAACATCGTAAATCAAATGAGAATAGACTGGCGCCGTCACGTTCGGTACGCCCGACTTGAGGTCAGAAACGAATTTCACCAGTCGGTGCATATCATACGATTCGGGGAACCCCTTTTTCTTCATTAACCCGCGTTCTTTCAACACCTGGTTTGGGTGGAGGAAGCCGTCAGTGGTAATCAATTCAACACGGCGGTGTTCCGGCCAGCGACTCAGCAACGCTTGCAGAACGCGTGCTGTCGTGCTTTTACCCACTGCGACGCTGCCCGCGATACTGATGATGTAAGGGATTCGCTGGCCGTTAGTGCCCAAAAACTGTTCCAGGACAGCCTGACGACGCAGATTTGAACTGATATAGAAATTTAGCAAACGGGAGAGAGGTAAATATATTTCTGCAACTTCTTCCAGCGATAAATCTTCATTAATGCCTTTTAACTGCGCGATCTCATCCTCGGTCAGGGTCATCGGCACAGAATCGCGAAGCGCAGCCCACTGGCTGCGATCAAACTGTAGGTAAGGCGTCATTAACGATTGCTCTTTTATACTCATAAGCATGTTTCTGGCTGCTATTGCTACATCAGTTCAGCGATGAACGAGGGCCATCCCTGACATGCAACGGCACGTCACATTTAAGTTAATTTGGACAATGGGCAGGAGGGTAACACCAGATGGGGAGGAATAATAAGAAAAAATCTCGCTGTGAAAGCTATCCCTGAGAAGCAATGTGACGAATATACCAGATACAGAAGATTGCTTTCTATCGACGGAGCGTTGAAATGCCGCGTCGTATTCTGGTCAGACGGTCAGTAAAATGCCGAAAATTTATGCTCTCTTGTTTGAAATTAGAGCATTTTTGTCTCTTATAGCGCAAAATGTGAGCGATAGAACATTTTATGCAATTTTTTAGTTGCATGAGCACGCAGGTCTCCATAGAATGCGCGCTACTTGATGCCGACTTAGCTCAGTAGGTAGAGCAACTGACTTGTAATCAGTAGGTCACCAGTTCGATTCCGGTAGTCGGCACCATCAAGTCCGGTGGGGTTCCCGAGCGGCCAAAGGGAGCAGACTGTAAATCTGCCGTCACAGACTTCGAAGGTTCGAATCCTTCCCCCACCACCATTTTCGGCCGCGCGATGGCGCAGCCCGAGACGATAAGTTCGCTTACCGGCTCGAATAAAGAGAGTTTCTCTCGATATTCAGTGCAGAATGAAAATCAGGTAGCCGAGTTCCAGGATGCGGGCATCGTATAATGGCTATTACCTCAGCCTTCCAAGCTGATGATGCGGGTTCGATTCCCGCTGCCCGCTCCAAGATGTGCTGATATAGCTCAGTTGGTAGAGCGCACCCTTGGTAAGGGTGAGGTCGGCAGTTCGAATCTGCCTATCAGCACCACTTCTTTTCTCCTTCCTGTTTTTCTCTTCTGTTTATTAGCATTCAACAAGTCGGGCGTGTTGCCTGGTTGATGTGGTGATATCACCGATTTATCCGTGTCTTAGAGGGACAATCGATGTCTAAAGAAAAGTTTGAACGTACAAAACCGCACGTTAACGTCGGTACTATCGGCCACGTTGACCATGGTAAAACAACGCTGACCGCTGCCATTACTACCGTACTGGCTAAAACCTACGGCGGTGCCGCCCGCGCATTCGACCAGATCGATAACGCGCCGGAAGAAAAAGCGCGTGGTATCACCATCAACACTTCTCACGTTGAATACGATACCCCGACCCGCCACTACGCACACGTAGACTGCCCGGGGCACGCCGACTATGTTAAAAACATGATCACCGGTGCTGCTCAGATGGACGGCGCGATTCTGGTTGTTGCTGCGACTGACGGCCCGATGCCGCAGACCCGTGAGCACATCCTGCTGGGTCGTCAGGTAGGCGTTCCGTACATCATCGTGTTCCTGAACAAATGCGACATGGTTGATGACGAAGAGCTGCTGGAACTGGTTGAAATGGAAGTTCGTGAACTTCTGTCTCAGTACGACTTCCCGGGCGACGACACTCCGATCGTTCGTGGTTCTGCTCTGAAAGCGCTGGAAGGCGACGCAGAGTGGGAAGCGAAAATCATCGAACTGGCTGGCTTCCTGGATTCTTACATCCCGGAACCAGAGCGTGCGATTGACAAGCCGTTCCTGCTGCCGATCGAAGACGTATTCTCCATCTCCGGTCGTGGTACCGTTGTTACCGGTCGTGTAGAACGCGGTATCATCAAAGTGGGCGAAGAAGTTGAAATCGTTGGTATCAAAGAGACTCAGAAGTCTACCTGTACTGGCGTTGAAATGTTCCGCAAACTGCTGGACGAAGGCCGTGCCGGTGAGAACGTAGGTGTTCTGCTGCGTGGTATCAAACGTGAAGAAATCGAACGTGGTCAGGTACTGGCTAAGCCGGGCACCATCAAGCCGCACACCAAGTTCGAATCTGAAGTGTACATTCTGTCCAAAGATGAAGGCGGCCGTCACACTCCGTTCTTCAAAGGCTACCGTCCGCAGTTCTACTTCCGTACTACTGACGTGACTGGCACCATCGAACTGCCGGAAGGCGTAGAGATGGTAATGCCGGGCGACAACATCAAAATGGTTGTTACCCTGATCCACCCGATCGCAATGGACGACGGTCTGCGTTTCGCAATCCGTGAAGGCGGCCGTACCGTTGGCGCGGGCGTTGTTGCTAAAGTTCTCGGCTAATCGCTGATAACATTTGACGCAATGCGCAATAAAAGGGCATCATTTGATGCCCTTTTTGCACGCTTTCACACCAGAACCTGGCTCATCAGTGATTTTATTTGTCATAATCATTGCTGAGACAGGCTCTGTAGAGGGCGTATAATCCGAAAGGCGAATAAGCGTTTCGATTTGGATTGCCTCGCGATTGCGGGGTGAAAATGTTTGTAGAATACTTCTGACAGGTTGGTTTATGAGTGCGAATACCGAAGCTCAAGGGAGCGGGCGCGGCCTGGAAGCGATGAAGTGGATAGTTGTTGCCATATTGCTGATCGTCGCAATCGTCGGCAACTACCTCTATCGCGACATGATGCTGCCGCTGCGTGCGCTGGCCGTAGTAATTCTGATTGCTGCAGCGGGTGGTGTCGCGCTGTTGACGACAAAAGGTAAAGCAACCGTTGCTTTTGCCCGTGAAGCGAGAACCGAAGTCCGTAAGGTCATTTGGCCGACTCGCCAGGAAACGCTGCACACCACGCTGATCGTCGCTGCGGTTACCGCAGTTATGTCACTGATCCTGTGGGGACTGGATGGTATTCTGGTTCGCCTGGTATCCTTTATCACTGGCCTGAGGTTCTGAGATGTCTGAAGCACCTAAAAAGCGCTGGTACGTCGTTCAGGCGTTTTCCGGTTTTGAAGGCCGCGTAGCCACATCGCTGCGCGAGCATATCAAATTACACAATATGGAAGAGCTGTTTGGCGAAGTCATGGTGCCGACTGAAGAAGTCGTTGAGATCCGTGGCGGCCAGCGTCGCAAAAGCGAACGCAAATTCTTCCCGGGTTACGTTCTGGTCCAGATGGTCATGAACGACGCAAGCTGGCACCTGGTGCGCAGCGTGCCGCGTGTGATGGGCTTTATCGGCGGTACCTCTGACCGTCCGGCGCCGATCAGCGACAAAGAAGTCGATGCGATCATGAACCGCCTGCAGCAGGTTGGCGATAAGCCGCGGCCGAAAACTCTGTTTGAACCGGGTGAAATGGTTCGTGTTAACGACGGTCCGTTCGCAGACTTTAACGGCGTTGTCGAAGAAGTCGATTATGAGAAGTCTCGCCTGAAAGTGTCTGTTTCTATCTTCGGTCGTGCGACCCCGGTAGAGCTGGACTTCAGCCAGGTTGAGAAAGCGTAAGGCTGCGATCAAAAAAGCAGCGATCTAATCGTTGCATAGGGCGCGAAATTGACATACAATTTCGCGCCTTTTGTTTTTATGGGCCTTATGCCCATAAAGCGATATTTATCACGGGGAGCTTCTTTGAAGCGATACTACCCAATTCGAGGAATTTAGAATGGCTAAGAAAGTACAAGCCTACGTCAAGCTGCAGGTTGCAGCTGGTATGGCGAACCCGAGTCCGCCGGTTGGTCCAGCACTGGGTCAGCAGGGTGTGAACATCATGGAATTCTGCAAAGCGTTCAACGCAAAAACGGATTCCATCGAAAAAGGTCTGCCGATTCCGGTTGTTATTACCGTTTACGCTGACCGTTCTTTCACCTTCGTTACCAAAACGCCTCCGGCAGCTGTTCTGCTGAAAAAAGCGGCTGGTATCAAGTCTGGTTCCGGCAAGCCGAACAAAGACAAAGTAGGTAAAATTTCCCGCGCTCAGCTGCAGGAAATCGCGCAGACCAAAGCTGCCGACATGACCGGTGCCGACATTGAAGCGATGACTCGCTCCATCGAAGGTACTGCACGTTCCATGGGCCTGGTAGTGGAGGACTAAGAAATGGCTAAACTGACCAAGCGTATGCGCGTGATCCGTGAAAAAGTTGATGCGACCAAACAGTACGACATCAACGAAGCTATTGCCCTGCTGAAAGAGCTGGCCACTGCTAAATTCAACGAAAGCGTTGACGTTGCCGTTAACCTCGGCATCGATGCTCGTAAATCTGACCAGAACGTTCGTGGCGCGACTGTACTGCCGCACGGTACTGGCCGTTCTGTTCGCGTTGCCGTATTTACCCAGGGCCCGAACGCTGAAGCAGCTAAAGCTGCTGGCGCTGAGCTGGTAGGTATGGAAGATCTGGCTGACCAGATCAAGAAAGGCGAAATGAACTTCGACGTTGTTATCGCATCCCCGGATGCAATGCGCGTTGTTGGCCAGCTGGGTCAAGTTCTGGGTCCGCGCGGCCTGATGCCAAACCCGAAAGTCGGTACCGTAACTCCGAACGTTGCTGAAGCGGTTAAGAACGCTAAAGCAGGTCAGGTTCGTTACCGTAACGATAAAAACGGCATCATCCACACCACCATCGGTAAAGTGGACTTTGACGCTGACAAACTGAAAGAAAACCTGGAAGCTCTGCTGGTTGCGCTGAAAAAAGCAAAACCGAGCCAGGCGAAAGGCGTGTACATCAAGAAAGTTAGCATCTCCACCACCATGGGTGCTGGCGTTGCCGTTGATCAGGCTGGTCTGAGCGCATCTGCGAACTAAGATTAGTCTTTACGTGGGCGGTGATTTTGTCTACAATCTTACCCCCACGTATTCTGCTAATTGCAGACGTATATCCGAGATATTCGGGTTGTGGCAAGGCGGCAAGTGAGTGAGTCGCCAGGAGCATAGCTAACTATGTGACTGGTGCGAACGAAGGAAGCCAACGCCGCCACAAGCTGAATAGCGACGGATAGACAAGATTTGTTCGTTGGAGCCTGGCCTATCCAGGCCTCCGTCGAAGACCGCAGGCGTCTCGCAAGAGGCTTAATCCCCTGCGTAGACGGTGACAGAACGCTAAGATTATTTTTGATACTCTGGCTTGTTTCTGCTCACCGTATTAAGACGCTCTTCTCGTTGAGATGAGTGAAGTGAGTTCCGGAACATGAGTTCCGGCAAACATCCAGGAGCAAAGCTAATGGCTTTAAATCTTCAAGACAAACAAGCGATTGTTGCTGAAGTCAGCGAAGTAGCCAAAGGCGCGCTGTCTGCAGTAGTTGCGGATTCCCGTGGCGTAACTGTAGATAAAATGACTGAACTGCGTAAAGCAGGTCGTGAAGCTGGCGTATACATGCGTGTTGTTCGTAACACCCTGCTGCGCCGCGTCGTTGAAGGTACTCAGTTCGAGTGCCTGAAAGACACGTTTGTTGGTCCGACCCTGATTGCATACTCTATGGAACACCCGGGCGCTGCTGCTCGTCTGTTCAAAGAGTTCGCGAAAGCGAATGCAAAATTTGAGGTCAAAGCTGCAGCCTTTGAAGGTGAGCTGATCCCGGCGTCTCAGATCGACCGCCTGGCAACTCTGCCGACCTACGAAGAAGCAATTGCACGCCTGATGGCAACCATGAAAGAAGCTTCGGCTGGCAAACTGGTTCGCACACTGGCTGCTGTACGCGATGCAAAAGAAGCTGCGTAATCGCAGTTGTCTTTATCAAGCATTTGCTTACGTATAAACTTATTCTGATATTCAGGAACAATTTAAATGTCTATCACTAAAGATCAAATCATTGAAGCAGTATCCGCTATGTCCGTAATGGACGTTGTAGAACTGATTTCTGCAATGGAAGAAAAATTCGGTGTTTCTGCTGCTGCTGCTGTAGCTGTAGCTGCTGGCCCGGCTGAAGCTGCTGAAGAAAAAACTGAATTCGACGTAATTCTGAAAGCTGCTGGCGCTAACAAAGTTGCTGTTATCAAAGCAGTACGTGGCGCAACTGGCCTGGGTCTGAAAGAAGCTAAAGACCTGGTAGAATCTGCTCCGGCCGCTCTGAAAGAAGGCGTGAGCAAAGATGACGCTGAAGCACTGAAAAAATCTCTGGAAGAAGCTGGCGCTGAAGTTGAAGTTAAATAAGCCAACCCTTCCGGTTGCAGCCTGAGAAATCAGGCTGATGGCTGGTGACTTTTTAGTCACCAGCCTTTTTGCGCTGTAAGGCGCCAGTAGCGTTTCACACTGTTTGACTACTGCTGTGCCTTTCAATGCTTGTTTCTATCGACGACTTAATATACTGCGACAGAGCGTACGTTCTGTGTAAATCGCAATGAAATGGTTTAAGCGTGATAGCAACAGGCATTGCGGAAAGTATCCATTTTCCGGTCAACAAAATAGTGTTGCACAAACTGTCCCCCGCAGGACAGATGGGTCGACTTGTCAGCGAGCTGAGGAACCCTATGGTTTACTCCTATACCGAGAAAAAACGTATTCGTAAGGATTTTGGTAAACGTCCACAAGTTCTGGATGTACCTTATCTCCTTTCTATCCAGCTTGACTCGTTTCAGAAGTTTATCGAGCAAGATCCTGAAGGGCAGTACGGCCTGGAAGCAGCCTTCCGTTCCGTGTTCCCGATTCAGAGCTACAGCGGTAATTCCGAGCTGCAGTACGTCAGCTACCGCCTTGGCGAACCGGTGTTTGACGTTCAGGAATGTCAGATCCGTGGCGTGACCTATTCCGCACCGCTGCGCGTAAAACTGCGTCTGGTGATCTACGAGCGCGAAGCGCCGGAAGGCACCGTTAAAGACATTAAAGAACAAGAAGTCTACATGGGCGAAATTCCGCTCATGACCGACAACGGTACCTTTGTTATCAACGGTACTGAGCGTGTTATCGTTTCTCAGCTGCACCGTAGTCCGGGCGTCTTCTTTGACTCCGACAAAGGTAAAACCCACTCTTCGGGTAAAGTGCTGTATAACGCGCGCATCATTCCTTACCGTGGTTCCTGGCTGGACTTCGAATTCGATCCGAAGGACAACCTGTTCGTGCGTATCGACCGTCGCCGTAAACTGCCTGCGACCATCATCCTGCGTGCGCTGAACTACACCACTGAGCAGATCCTTGACCTGTTCTTTGAGAAAGTCGTCTTCGAAATTCGCGACAACAAACTGCAGATGGAGCTGATTCCAGAACGTCTGCGCGGCGAAACCGCGTCGTTCGATATCGAAGCTAACGGCAAAGTGTACGTTGAAAAAGGCCGTCGCATTACCGCGCGTCACATCCGTCAGCTGGAAAAAGACGATATCAAGCATATCGAAGTTCCGGTTGAGTACATCGCAGGTAAAGTCGTCTCTAAAGACTACGTTGACGAATCCACTGGCGAGCTGATCTGCGCGGCGAACATGGAGCTGAGCCTGGATCTGCTGGCTAAGTTGAGCCAGTCCGGCCACAAACGTATCGAAACGCTGTTTACCAACGATCTGGACCACGGCCCGTACATTTCTGAAACGGTACGCGTCGACCCAACCAACGATCGTCTGAGCGCGCTGGTAGAAATCTACCGCATGATGCGCCCTGGTGAGCCGCCGACTCGTGAAGCGGCTGAAAGCCTGTTTGAGAACCTGTTCTTCTCCGAAGACCGCTATGACCTGTCTGCGGTGGGTCGTATGAAGTTCAACCGTTCTCTGCTGCGCGACGAAATCGAAGGTTCCGGTATCCTGAGCAAAGACGACATCATTGATGTCATGAAGAAGCTCATCGATATCCGTAACGGTAAAGGCGAAGTGGATGATATCGACCACCTCGGCAACCGTCGTATCCGTTCCGTCGGCGAAATGGCGGAAAACCAGTTCCGCGTTGGCCTGGTGCGTGTAGAGCGTGCGGTGAAAGAGCGTCTGTCTCTGGGCGATCTGGATACCCTGATGCCTCAGGATATGATCAACGCCAAGCCGATTTCCGCCGCAGTGAAAGAGTTCTTTGGTTCCAGCCAGCTGTCTCAGTTTATGGACCAGAACAACCCGCTGTCTGAGATTACGCACAAACGTCGTATCTCCGCACTCGGCCCAGGCGGTCTGACCCGCGAACGCGCAGGCTTCGAAGTTCGAGACGTACACCCGACGCACTACGGTCGCGTATGTCCTATCGAAACGCCGGAAGGTCCGAACATCGGTCTGATCAACTCCCTGTCCGTGTACGCACAGACTAACGAATATGGCTTCCTTGAGACGCCGTACCGTCGTGTGGTTGATGGCGTGGTCACTGACGAAATTCATTACCTGTCTGCTATCGAAGAAGGCAACTACGTTATCGCTCAGGCGAACTCCAACCTGGATGACGAAGGCCACTTTGTAGAAGATCTGGTGACCTGCCGTAGCAAAGGCGAATCCAGCTTGTTCAGCCGCGACCAGGTTGACTACATGGACGTTTCCACCCAGCAGGTGGTCTCCGTCGGTGCGTCCCTGATCCCGTTCCTGGAACACGATGACGCCAACCGTGCATTGATGGGTGCGAACATGCAACGTCAGGCGGTTCCGACTCTGCGCGCTGACAAGCCGCTGGTGGGTACCGGTATGGAACGTGCTGTCGCCGTCGACTCCGGTGTTACTGCAGTAGCTAAACGTGGCGGTACTGTTCAGTACGTGGATGCGTCCCGTATCGTTATCAAAGTTAACGAAGACGAGATGTACCCGGGTGAAGCAGGTATCGACATCTATAACCTGACCAAATACACCCGTTCTAACCAGAACACCTGTATCAACCAGATGCCATGTGTGTCTCTGGGCGAGCCGGTTGAGCGCGGCGACGTGCTGGCAGACGGTCCGTCCACCGACCTCGGTGAACTGGCGCTCGGTCAGAACATGCGCGTGGCGTTCATGCCGTGGAACGGCTACAACTTCGAAGACTCCATCCTCGTTTCCGAGCGTGTTGTCCAGGAAGACCGTTTCACCACCATCCACATTCAGGAACTGGCGTGCGTGTCCCGTGACACCAAGCTGGGGCCGGAAGAGATCACCGCTGACATCCCGAACGTGGGTGAAGCTGCGCTCTCCAAACTGGATGAATCCGGTATCGTTTACATTGGCGCGGAAGTGACCGGCGGCGACATTCTGGTCGGTAAGGTGACGCCGAAAGGTGAAACCCAGCTGACGCCGGAAGAGAAACTGCTGCGTGCGATCTTCGGTGAGAAAGCGTCTGACGTTAAAGACTCTTCTCTGCGCGTACCTAACGGTGTCTCCGGTACGGTTATCGACGTTCAGGTCTTTACTCGCGATGGCGTAGAAAAAGACAAACGTGCTCTGGAAATCGAAGAGATGCAGCTCAAGCAGGCGAAAAAAGACCTGTCTGAAGAACTGCAGATCCTCGAAGCGGGCCTGTTTAGCCGTATCCGTGCGGTGTTGGTGTCCGGCGGCGTTGAAGCTGAGAAGCTCGACAAACTGCCGCGCGACCGCTGGCTGGAACTCGGTCTGACCGACGAAGAGAAACAAAATCAGCTGGAACAACTGGCTGAGCAGTATGACGAACTGAAACACGAGTTCGAGAAAAAACTTGAAGCGAAGCGCCGTAAAATCACCCAGGGCGACGATCTGGCGCCGGGCGTGCTGAAGATCGTGAAGGTCTATCTGGCCGTTAAACGCCGTATCCAGCCGGGTGATAAGATGGCAGGTCGTCACGGTAACAAGGGTGTTATCTCTAAGATCAACCCGATCGAAGACATGCCTTACGATGAAAACGGCACGCCGGTCGACATCGTACTGAACCCGCTGGGCGTACCGTCTCGTATGAACATCGGTCAGATTCTGGAAACCCACCTGGGTATGGCTGCGAAAGGTATTGGCGACAAGATTAACGCCATGCTGAAACAGCAGCAGGAAGTCGCGAAACTGCGCGAATTCATCCAGCGTGCCTACGATCTGGGCGCCGACGTTCGTCAGAAAGTCGACCTGAGCACCTTCAGCGATGATGAAGTGCTGCGTCTGGCAGAAAACCTGCGTAAAGGTATGCCGATTGCCACACCAGTGTTTGACGGTGCGAAAGAAGCGGAAATCAAAGAGCTGCTGAAACTGGGCGACCTGCCGACCTCCGGTCAGATCACCCTGTTCGATGGCCGTACGGGTGAACAGTTCGAACGTCCGGTAACCGTCGGTTACATGTACATGCTGAAACTGAACCACCTGGTTGATGACAAGATGCATGCGCGTTCTACCGGTTCTTACAGCCTGGTTACTCAGCAGCCGCTGGGTGGTAAGGCGCAGTTCGGTGGTCAGCGCTTCGGGGAGATGGAAGTGTGGGCGCTGGAAGCTTACGGCGCCGCCTACACCCTGCAGGAAATGCTCACCGTTAAGTCTGATGACGTGAATGGTCGTACCAAGATGTATAAGAACATCGTGGACGGCAACCATCAGATGGAACCGGGTATGCCGGAATCCTTCAACGTTCTGTTGAAAGAGATCCGCTCGCTGGGCATCAACATCGAACTGGAAGACGAGTAATTCTCGCTCAAACAGGTCACTGGTGTCGGGGTAAAACCCGACACCAGATTGTGCTAACTCCGACGGGAGCAAATCCGTGAAAGATTTATTAAAGTTTCTGAAAGCGCAGACTAAAACCGAAGAGTTTGATGCGATCAAAATTGCTCTGGCTTCGCCAGACATGATCCGTTCATGGTCTTTCGGTGAAGTTAAAAAGCCGGAAACCATCAACTACCGTACGTTCAAACCTGAGCGTGACGGCCTTTTCTGCGCCCGTATCTTTGGGCCGGTAAAAGACTACGAGTGCCTGTGCGGTAAGTACAAGCGCCTGAAACACCGTGGTGTTATTTGTGAGAAGTGCGGCGTTGAAGTGACCCAGACCAAAGTACGCCGTGAGCGTATGGGCCACATCGAGCTGGCGTCTCCGACTGCTCACATCTGGTTCCTGAAATCGCTGCCGTCCCGTATCGGTCTGCTGCTCGATATGCCGTTGCGCGATATCGAACGCGTACTGTACTTCGAATCTTATGTGGTTATCGAAGGCGGTATGACCAACCTGGAACGTCAACAGATCCTGACTGAAGAGCAGTATCTGGACGCGCTGGAAGAGTTCGGTGACGAATTCGACGCGAAGATGGGTGCGGAAGCTATCCAGGCCCTGCTGAAGAGCATGGATCTGGAGCAAGAGTGTGAAACTCTGCGCGAAGAGCTGAACGAAACCAACTCCGAAACCAAGCGTAAGAAGCTGACCAAGCGTATCAAACTGCTGGAAGCCTTCGTACAGTCTGGCAACAAGCCAGAGTGGATGATCCTGACCGTTCTGCCGGTTCTGCCGCCAGATCTGCGTCCGCTGGTTCCGCTGGATGGTGGTCGTTTCGCGACTTCTGACCTGAACGATCTGTATCGTCGCGTCATTAACCGTAACAACCGTCTGAAGCGTCTGCTGGATCTGGCTGCGCCGGACATCATCGTACGCAACGAAAAACGTATGCTGCAGGAAGCGGTCGACGCCCTGCTGGATAACGGTCGTCGCGGTCGTGCGATCACCGGTTCTAACAAACGTCCTCTGAAATCTTTGGCCGACATGATCAAAGGTAAGCAGGGTCGTTTCCGTCAGAACCTGCTCGGTAAGCGTGTTGACTACTCCGGTCGTTCTGTAATCACCGTAGGTCCATACCTTAGGTTGCATCAGTGCGGTCTGCCGAAGAAAATGGCGCTGGAGCTGTTCAAACCGTTCATCTACGGCAAACTGGAACTGCGTGGCCTGGCCACCACTATCAAAGCCGCGAAGAAAATGGTTGAGCGCGAAGAAGCTGTCGTTTGGGATATCCTGGACGAAGTTATCCGCGAACACCCGGTACTGCTGAACCGTGCACCAACACTGCACCGTCTGGGTATCCAGGCATTTGAACCGGTACTGATCGAAGGTAAAGCTATCCAGCTGCACCCGCTGGTTTGTGCGGCATATAACGCTGACTTCGATGGTGACCAGATGGCTGTTCACGTACCGCTGACGCTGGAAGCCCAGCTTGAAGCGCGTGCGCTGATGATGTCTACCAACAACATCCTGTCTCCGGCGAACGGCGAACCTATCATCGTTCCGTCTCAGGACGTGGTATTGGGTCTGTACTACATGACCCGTGACTGTGTTAACGCCAAAGGCGAAGGCATGGTGCTGACTGGCCCGAAAGAAGCTGAGCGTATCTATCGCGCAGGTCTGGCCTCTCTGCATGCGCGCGTTAAAGTGCGTATCACTGAATATGAAAAAGATGAAAACGGCGAATTCGTTGCGCACACCAGCCTGAAAGACACGACCGTTGGTCGCGCCATTCTGTGGATGATCGTACCGAAAGGTCTGCCTTTCTCCATCGTCAACCAGGCGCTGGGCAAGAAAGCGATCTCCAAAATGCTGAACACTTGCTACCGTATTCTGGGCCTGAAACCGACCGTTATTTTTGCGGACCAGACGATGTACACCGGCTTTGCTTATGCAGCGCGTTCAGGTGCGTCCGTTGGTATTGATGACATGGTCATCCCGGAGAAAAAACACGAGATCATTTCTGAGGCGGAAGCTGAAGTTGCTGAGATCCAGGAGCAGTTCCAGTCTGGTCTGGTAACCGCTGGCGAACGCTATAACAAAGTTATCGATATCTGGGCTGCGGCGAACGATCGTGTATCTAAAGCGATGATGGATAACCTGCAAACTGAAACCGTGATTAACCGTGACGGCCAGGAAGAGCAGCAGGTCTCCTTCAACAGCATCTACATGATGGCCGACTCCGGTGCGCGTGGTTCTGCGGCACAGATTCGTCAGCTTGCTGGTATGCGTGGTCTGATGGCGAAGCCGGATGGCTCCATCATCGAAACGCCAATCACCGCGAACTTCCGTGAAGGTCTGAACGTACTCCAGTACTTCATCTCCACCCACGGTGCTCGTAAAGGTCTGGCGGATACCGCACTGAAAACCGCGAACTCCGGTTATCTGACCCGTCGTCTGGTTGACGTCGCGCAGGATCTGGTGGTGACCGAAGATGACTGTGGTACGCACGAAGGTATCCTGATGACCCCGGTTATCGAGGGGGGCGATGTTAAAGAGCCGCTGCGTGACCGCGTTCTGGGTCGTGTGACGGCGGAAGATGTGCTGAAGCCGGGTACGGCGGACATTCTGGTTCCACGCAACACGCTGCTGCACGAACAGTGGTGTGACCTGCTGGAAGCAAACTCCGTTGACGCCGTTAAAGTGCGTTCCGTTGTATCCTGCGACACCGACTTTGGTGTATGTGCGCACTGCTATGGTCGTGACCTGGCGCGTGGCCACATCATCAACAAAGGTGAAGCTATCGGCGTTATCGCGGCACAGTCCATCGGTGAACCGGGTACACAGCTGACGATGCGTACGTTCCACATCGGTGGTGCGGCATCGCGTGCGGCTGCTGAATCCAGCATCCAGGTTAAGAACAAAGGTAGCATCAAGCTCAGCAACGTGAAGTCGGTTGTGAACTCCAGCGGTAAACTGGTTATCACTTCCCGTAACACCGAACTGAAGCTGATCGACGAATTCGGTCGTACCAAAGAGAGCTATAAAGTGCCTTATGGCGCTGTCATGGCGAAAGGTGATGGCGAGCAGGTTGCCGGCGGCGAAACCGTGGCAAACTGGGACCCGCACACCATGCCGGTTATCACCGAAGTGAGTGGTTTCATCCGCTTCACTGACATGATCGACGGTCAGACCATTACGCGTCAGACCGACGAACTGACCGGTTTGTCTTCGCTGGTGGTTCTGGATTCGGCTGAACGTACTACCGGTGGTAAAGATCTGCGTCCGGCGCTGAAAATCGTTGATGCTCAGGGTAATGACGTTCTGATCCCGGGTACCGATATGCCTGCGCAGTACTTCCTGCCGGGTAAAGCGATTGTACAGCTGGAAGATGGCGTACAGATCAGTTCTGGTGACACCCTGGCGCGTATTCCTCAGGAATCCGGCGGTACCAAGGATATCACCGGTGGTCTGCCGCGCGTTGCGGACCTGTTCGAAGCGCGTCGTCCGAAAGAACCGGCCATTCTGGCGGAAATCGCAGGTATCGTTTCCTTCGGTAAAGAAACCAAAGGCAAACGTCGTCTGGTGATTACGCCGGTTGATGGTAGCGATCCGTACGAAGAGATGATTCCGAAATGGCGTCAGCTCAACGTGTTCGAAGGGGAACGTGTAGAACGTGGTGATGTGATTTCCGACGGTCCGGAAGCGCCGCACGATATTCTGCGTCTGCGTGGTGTTCATGCTGTGACGCGTTACATCGTTAACGAAGTCCAGGATGTATACCGTCTGCAGGGCGTTAAGATTAACGATAAACACATCGAAGTTATCGTTCGTCAGATGCTGCGTAAAGCGACCATCGAAAGCGCCGGTAGTTCCGACTTCCTGGAAGGCGAACAGGTTGAATATTCCCGCGTCAAGATCGCTAACCGCGAGCTGGAAGCGAACGGCAAAGTGGGGGCTACCTTCTCCCGCGATCTGCTGGGTATCACCAAAGCGTCTCTGGCAACCGAATCGTTCATCTCTGCCGCATCGTTCCAGGAGACCACGCGTGTCCTGACCGAAGCAGCCGTTGCGGGTAAACGCGACGAACTGCGCGGCCTGAAAGAGAACGTTATCGTGGGTCGTCTGATCCCGGCGGGTACCGGTTATGCGTACCACCAGGATCGTATGCGCCGTCGCGCCGCGGGCGAGCAGCCAGCAACACCGCAGGTCACTGCGGAAGATGCATCTGCAAGCCTGGCAGAACTGCTGAACGCAGGTCTGGGCGGTTCTGATAACGAGTAATCGTTAAATGGTGGAGGGGTATTTATCCCTCCACCAGCTTCATGCTGGATACCGAATTCCGGGTCGCTTGCCTACAAGGAAAGAAAATGCCAGCGATTATTTCATTAATCTATTTAATGTTTAGTCTTTTAGTATTTACAAAAAAGATAACCATTTCAAACGTTCTGTCCGCTTTTTTATTGTTTCTATCGTTATATATACTTCACCATAAATCATTACTTATATTTATTTATTGTCTTATTATTATTGTCGCCACCGCTATTCTTCATCGAGTCAAAACCAGCGCGGATAAAAAAGCCGTATTTTATTTTTCAATGCCATGCTGGCTCTTGGTTTTATCTGTAATTATAAATATTAATGAATAAATGAATTATTTTTTCATGACTCTTGTTTCTCGTATTATTGGTGAAAAATCATTATCACTGGTTATATGAATAAATTGTCCAGTTTTTGTATTATATTTTGCCATCGCACAGGGAAGACTATTACCACCGTTAGCCATAACAAATTTTGCTTTTGTATTACGATAAAGATTGACGCCAGGAATGGGGTCTTGACCGAATGTATAAGGCGTTGGGACAATTACATTATGTTTGTTTGAGAGCCACTTTGCTAAAATCCCGCCAACGCCATCAACCGGCGTAATAAAAGTAGAGAATCCACAATACTCAAAATTGAAATTTTTTATCATTGGGTTTGTTTTTTTCTGTAACATTGATTCCAAATGTGACTTTAAATTTATCCCATAAATCTAAGTTATTAAAGTCTATTGGCTCGCCATTATAAAATACCTGCTGTTCATACATTAAATGATAAACCTGTTTTATTGATTGTTTACGCGGGACATTTTAAATTATTAAATGAAGGATTTAATTCCATTAAGGTCTTTGTTTGCTCTTATTACAGGAATTATAAATATGATGCCATTTCTGGAATAAAAGTAAAGTTAATAAATTATTTATTTAATTGCTCACTGGTAGGGTATTTATGTATCCTCCGGTTAATGCTTAGTTTAGCATCTTTTAGCTGACAGCGATTGCAACGCTAAAAAACATGTGCTAATAATCATCATGTAAAATATGTAATGAAGTAAGTATGGAGCATTTAATTGTTATGATCCCACCATTAAATAGATATGTTCCCGCGCTTTCAAAAAATGAATTGGTTAAAACTGTTACCAACAGGGACATTCAGTTTACAAGTTTTAATGGAAAAGATTATCCCTTGTGCTTTTTAGATGAGAAAACCCCTCTTCTTTTCCAGTGGTTTGAGCGGAATCCTGCTCGCTTTGGGAAAAATGATATACCTATAATTAACACAGAGAAAAACCCCTACCTTAACAATATCATTAAAGCAGCAACAATTGAAAAAGAACGTCTTATAGGTATTTTTGTAGATGGTGATTTTTTTCCGGGACAAAAGGATGCTTTTTCAAAACTTGAGTATGACTATGAAAACATAAAAGTCATATATAGAAATGATATTGACTTTAGTATGTACGATAAAAAATTATCAGAAATTTATATGGAAAATATTTCTAAGCAAGAGTCCATGCCAGAAGAAAAAAGGGATTGTCATTTACTGCAGCTATTGAAAAAAGAATTGAGTGATATTCAAGAGGGTAATGATTCATTAATTAAATCTTACTTACTGGATAAAGGCCATGGATGGTTTGATTTTTACAGGAATATGGCTATGTTAAAGGCTGGTCAGTTATTTTTGGAGGCGGATAAGGTTGGGTGTTATGATTTATCAACAAATAGTGGGTGTATATATCTTGATGCTGATATGATTATCACGGAAAAACTGGGGGGTATATATATTCCGGATGGAATCGCTGTTCATGTAGAAAGGATAGATGGCCGTGCTTCTATGGAAAACGGGATAATAGCTGTTGATCGCAATAACCACCCGGCTTTACTTGCTGGATTAGAAATAATGCATACTAAATTTGATGCTGATCCCTATTCTGATGGTGTATGTAATGGAATTAGAAAACATTTTAATTATTCTTTAAATGAAGATTATAATTCTTTTTGCGATTTTATTGAGTTTAAGCATGATAACATTATAATGAATACCAGTCAGTTTACGCAAAGTTCATGGGCGAGGCATGTGCAGTAGCGGAAATGGCAATAATCATGCTATTGAATACATAAAATATTGGCATAAACTATCAAGTTTCGGCGAAAAATATTTGTTGCTCAGTTTTCTCTACTACAACGCCACTTTAAAATCGCAGTGCTGTTCAGAACGGAGATATACGGCATTCCTTGTGAAATATGGGAGTAAGAAGAGCTTAAATAATTTAATTGGTTATTAAATAACAATTTTATTTATACAGATATCTGTCAGATTACATCTGGCTTAAATTTTTGTCAGCCCAGATGCGTTTTCCATCAAGTAACGTTACCATCGGCGTCCGGCCGCAACACATTTTTCCCTGATGGGTTCGCCCCTGATTCCCGTTGTTCTGGGGCATCATTTTATGGACAAAAACGATCAGCAGACACGGTTGGAAGAGGGGCCGCCAGCGAAATTACAGTCAGGAACGCTGCCCGAAAACTTCAAGTTCACCGCTATTTCGATAATCCAGTGGCCAGCCCCCGGTCGTCAGTTACTGATGAAGGGGTGAAGGCTGGGCAATAATGAGGAAGGGATACTTTGCCTTGGTCAGCTTCCGTTGCTGACGATGACAAAATAAAAAAACGGGAGGTCGATAACAATCTCCCGTTTTTCACATTACGTACTCGCTCGTGAAATACTAATGCGTTTACATACGGGTTCACCGAATTTGCGAAGCGCGCCCCAGCCAACTGTCCCAGTCTTTCCAGACGGGCTGCAATCCTTGCGCGCTTAACGCGCTTGCTACTGTTTCAGGCCGACGGGCATCGTGGGGAGAAAACTGCTCCAGTTCCGGATGATCGTCAGCGTAGCCGCCGGGCTGCGTTTTCGAGAAGGCGCTGACGTTGTTGATTGCCAGAGGAATCACATGGTCACGGAACCAGGGCGATTCGCGGGTGGAGAGTGAGAGCTCAATTTCTGGCGCCAGTAAACGAAACGCGCAAATGGTTTGCACCAGTTGCTTTTCATCCATCACAGATGCGGGTTCCACACCGCCAGTACACGGACGCAGACGCGGGAAGGAAACAGAATAGCGACTCTGCCAATAGTGTTTCTGCATCCACAACAGATGCTCCGCCACCATATAGCAATCAACCCGCCAGCTGTCGGAAAGCCCGATTAGCGCGCCTAAACCAATTTTGTCGATACCTGCCCGGCCTAACCGATCCGGCGTTTCCAGCCGCCAGAAAAAGTCCTGTTTCTTTCCCTTCAGGTGATGCTGTGCATAGATTGCCTCATGGTAAGTTTCCTGATAAACCATCACGCCATCGATCCCCAGCGTTTTGAGCTCCGCGTAGTTTTCTTGCGACAAGGGCTGGACTTCCATCTGTAATGATGAAAATTGGCGACGAATGGCCGGGAGATGGCGGCGGAAATAGTCCATGCCGACTTTGGCCTGATGTTCGCCGGTGACCAACAGCAGATGTTCAAAACCCAGCTCACGGATAGCTGAGCACTCGCGGGCAATTTCAGCCTCATCCAGCGTCTTACGCTTAATGCGGTTGCTCATCGAGAAGCCGCAGTAGGTGCAGTCGTTGGCACAGAGGTTTGAGAGATAAAGCGGCACGTAGAAACTGACGGTGTTGCCAAAGCGTTGTCGGGTCAGCCTTTGTGCCCGCTGCGCTATCGGTTCCAGATAATCGGCGGCGGCGGGGGAGAGCAACGCCATCAAATCGTCCCGGCTAAGATGCGCGGCGTTCAGCGCGCGCTCCACGTCGGCGGCAGTTTTACCGTTGATGCGCAGGCGAATATCGTCCCACTCCAGTTGCCGCCAGCGGTCGGTGAAGGTTTTCATGCCAGGGCCTCCAGAAAGCCGGTGAGCGGGCTGGTGGCGCTGGCGTAGGTGCTACGATTCCCCGGCACCGCCTGACGCGCCAGTAATCCGGCTTCCACCGCCAGACGGAAAGCGGTTGCCATCATCACCGGATCGTCCGCCACGGCAATCGCCGTGTTGACCAGTACCGCATCAGCGCCCATTTCCAGCGCCTGCGCCGCATGGCTGGGCACGCCGATCCCGGCGTCGACCACCACCGGCACGGTGGCCTGCTGGATAATAATCTCCAGCATGGTTTTGGTTTCCAGCCCCTGATTCGAACCGATAGGCGCGCCAAGCGGCATCACCGCCGCGCAGCCGACCTCTTCCAACCGCTTGCACAACACCGGATCCGCGCCGCAGTAGGGCAGCACCACAAAACCCTGCTTCACCAGCGCCTCGGCGGCTTTTAGCGTTTCGATCGGATCCGGCAATAGCCAGCGGGCGTCCGGGTGGATTTCTAATTTCAACCAGTTTGTGCCCAGCGCTTCACGCGCCAGCTGGGCGGCGAAGATCGCCTCTTCAGCGGTTTTCGCCCCGGAGGTATTGGGCAGCAGCGTGACGCCCGCTTCAATGAGCGGCGCCAGAATCGCATCGTTGTGCTGACGTAAATCCACGCGCTTCATCGCCAGCGTCACCAGTTGGCTGCCGGAAGCGCGAATTGCCTCGACCATCAGTTGCGATGAGGCAAATTTCCCGGTACCGGTGAACAGATGTGAATCAAACGTTTTGTCGGCAATACGTAACATCTCAACCCCCTGCAATAACCTGAAAAAGCAGGATCTGGTCGCCTTCCTGCACGATTTGCTGTTCCCACTGCTCGCGCGGCAGGATCTGCTGATTGAGCGCCAACGCTGCGCCCGGTTTGAGCTGGTTGAGCTGGATAAGCAGCCCGCTGACGGTTTGCCCTGCGGCGCACTGCATCGGCTCATCATTGAATTGAATTTGCATGCTGCCCTCCGCATACCGGACAGCCGCTGGCGCGACGCAGCGCGAGGCTGCGCCACTGGCTGGTTTTGCCGTCAAACAGACGTAGCTGCCCGTTCGGTGTTTCAATACCGCTGAGTAATTTAATCGCCTCCAGCGCCTGCAAGGTACCCATCACGCCCACCACCGGACCGAGCACCCCAGCGGTGCGGCAGTTGCGTTCCGGCTCCACATCATCTGGCCACAGGCAGCGGTAACAGCCTTGTTCCCACGGTGGCATGAGCACCATCAACTGGCCGCCAAAGCCGACGGCGCTGGCGGTGATGAGTGGGGTATTGAGCGCAACGCAGGCGGCGTTGATTTCCTGGCGCGTGGACATGTTATCGGTACAGTCGAGCACCACGTCGGCTCGCGAGACCGCATGCCGGAGCGCATCGCCTTTTAGTCGCCGCTGGAGCGAGACCAGTTCGATATCCGGGTTGAGCTGCGTCAGGCGCTGCCGGGCAACCTGGGATTTCGAACGCGCGATATCATCGGTGGTAAACAGGATCTGGCGCTGCAAATTGCTCAGATGAATGTCGTCATCGTCTGCCAGCGTCAGTTTGCCAATGCCTGCTCCCGCCAGATACAGCGCGGCGGGTGAACCTAACCCGCCTAAACCTACGATCAGTACATGACTCGCGAGCAGCTTTTGCTGGCCTTCAATGGCGATATCGCCGAGCAGGATTTGCCGGCTGTAGCGCATAAAATCGCGGTCATTCATCGCCAACTCCCGCAATATCCAGTAACTGCGCGGTAGCGGCGCGCCAGTCGGCGGCCTGAGTAATGGCGCTGACCACGGCAATACTGCCGACGCCGGTCGCCAGTACCGCTGTGGCGCGTTCAAGGCTGATGCCGCCGATCGCGACGGTCGGGTAATCCGCCAGTCGTTCAATATGACTGGCCAACTGCGCCAGCCCCTGTGGGGCGGAAGGCATCTGCTTGGTTTGCGTGGGGAAGACGTGGCCGAGCGCGATATAAGAAGGCTTAGCGGCGAGTGCGACGTCAATCTCCATATCATCGTGAGTCGATACGCCCAGGCGTAACCCCGCCGCCTGAATGGCCTTCAGGTCGGTGGTTTCAAGGTCTTCCTGGCCGAGATGCACGCCGTAAGCGCGGTGCTTAATTGCCAGACGCCAGTAGTCGTTGATAAACAGACGGGCGTTATAACGACGCCCCAGCGCGATGGCAGCGATAACATCCGCTTCCACCTCTTCATCGCGTTTATCTTTGATACGCAGCTGGATCGTGCGCACGCCCGCCTCCAGTAGACGCTCAATCCATGCAACGCTGTCCACCACCGGGTAAAGCCCGAGGCGGAACGGCACGGTCGGGAAATCAGGCTGATACATCAGGCTTCCTCCCGTTTGAGATAAATTTCGCCGCCTTTGGCGCGGAAGTTCTCCGACATATCCGCCATGCCGACTTCAATGGCTTGCGCGGCGGCGTAGTCGCGGACCTCCTGGCTGATTTTCATCGAGCAGAATTTCGGCCCGCACATGGAACAGAAGTGGGCGACTTTGCCGGACTCCTGCGGCAGGGTTTCATCGTGATAAGCGCGGGCGGTGAACGGGTCGAGCGCGAGGTTAAACTGATCTTCCCAGCGGAATTCGAAGCGCGCTTTCGACATGGCGTTATCGCGGATCTGCGCGCCCGGATGTCCTTTGGCTAAATCCGCGGCGTGGGCGGCGATTTTGTAGGTGATTAGCCCCTGCTTCACATCTTCTTTGTTCGGCAGGCCGAGATGCTCTTTCGGCGTCACATAACACAGCATCGCGCAGCCAAACCAGCCGATCATCGCGGCACCGATCCCGGAGGTGAAGTGGTCATAGCCCGGCGCGATATCGGTAGTCAATGGCCCTAAGGTGTAGAACGGTGCTTCATGGCAGCTCTCCAGCTCTTCGGTCATGTTGCGCTGAATCATATGCATGGGTACATGACCCGGGCCTTCAATCATCACCTGCACGTCGTATTCCCAGGCGATTTTGGTCAGCTCGCCCAGCGTATGCAGCTCGGAGAACTGCGCTTCGTCGTTGGCGTCCTGAATGGAGCCGGGGCGCAGGCCGTCGCCCAACGACAGGGAAACGTCGTAGGCGGCGCAGATTTCGCAGATCTCGCGGAAATGTTCGAACAGGAAGTTCTCTTTGTGATGGGAGAGACACCACTTCGCCATGATCGAACCGCCGCGCGAGACAATACCGGTCAGGCGTTTGGCGGTCATCGGCACGTAGCGCAGCAGCACGCCGGCGTGGATGGTGAAGTAGTCGACGCCCTGTTCGGCCTGCTCCAGCAGCGTGTCGCGGAACGCTTCCCAGGTAAGATCTTCGGCGATCCCGTTGACCTTTTCCAGCGCCTGGTAGATCGGGACGGTGCCGATCGGTACCGGGCTGTTACGCAGGATCCATTCGCGGGTTTCGTGAATATAGCGACCGGTGGAGAGGTCCATCACCGTGTCCGCGCCCCAGCGGGTTGACCACACCAGCTTCTCGACCTCTTCTTCGATGGAGGAGGTGACCGCCGAGTTACCGATGTTGGCATTCACTTTGACCAGGAAGTTGCGGCCAATAATCATCGGCTCCGATTCCGGGTGGTTGATGTTGGCGGGAATAATCGCGCGGCCCGCGGCGACTTCATCACGCACGAATTCCGGCGTAATGTTTTCCGGCAGGCGCGCGCCAAAGCTCATCCCCGGATGCTGGTGGCGCAGCACTTCACTGCAAATGCGCTCGCGGCCCATGTTTTCACGGATGGCGATGAACTCCATTTCGGGAGTGACGATCCCTTGGCGGGCGTAGTGTAACTGGGTGATGCGCTTGCCCGCTTTAGCGCGTTTTGGCGTCAGCAGGCCGGTAAAACGCAGATCGTCCAGGCCATCGTCGGCCAGACGTTCTCTGGTATAAGCCGAGCTACGGTCGTCTAATTCTTCGCTATCGTTACGTGCGTCAATCCATGGCTGGCGCAGTTTCGCCAGACCCTGCTGGACGTTAATCGCCACCTCAGGATCGCCATAGGGGCCGGAGGTGTCGTACACCGGCACGGCTTCGTTCTCTTCAAACTGCTGGTTGTCTTTACTGCCGCCGATGAGCGTCGGGCTCAGTTGAATTTCACGCATCGGTACGCGAATATCATGCTGCGAACCGGTCACGTAGATGCGTTTCGAGTTGGGAAAGGCAGTCCCTTCCAGCGTATCGATAAAATGCTGGGCTTTAGCGCGCTGCTCGCGGCGGGTTAACGTTGTTGTAGACATAGCTCATTCCAAAAAATTAAGGACGTGGCTTGTCAGACGACGGATGGAGTAATGGATGTGCGCCGCCCGTAAAGGCAGCAGCATAAAGCAGAATTACTCTTGTTCCCTTCGCAGGTATTAACCTGATCAGGTTCCGCGGATCCCGAATTAACGGTCTCAGCCTTTTCCACTTCATCCTTCGCGCTGCCTCTTCGTTGGCTTCGTCCGCTCACTCCATTCACTTACTTATGTAAGCTCCTGGAGATTCACCAACTTGCCGCCTTGACGCATCACGAACGCTTTTGTGGAAAATTAGCACTCCGACAAGATAACCGCCCCTCCGAAGAGGGGGCTGAAGTAAACTACCTGTTACTCGCGCAGAACTCAAGCGGGACGTTTGACTCTGGCGCCGTCGTGCATCGCGTCAAACACCAGCATAATCAGCTTGTCTTCCAGCACAAAGCGGGCTTCCAGCGCTTCGCCGATATCTGACAGAGCTTGTTGAAATTCGAGACAATTATCGTGATCGATGGCAGTTTCCAGGCTGGTGTCGTAATAATCCATAATGCGCTGCGTATTATCTTCCAGCAGCGGCCAGATTTTTGCCGCATGTAAAAGCTGACCGTTTCCTTCCAATTTATGGAGAATACGTTCATAAATACTGAAGTGCCCGGCGGAAAGGTAATCGACCAGGCTCTGACAAAAATCATCCAGCGCTTTTTCATTCAGCCGCATGTACGATTCTTTGCCAGGCTTAATGCCAACCAGATTGTAGTAAGCCACGAGCAGGTGCTTACGTACATCCAGCCAGCGATCGACCAGTTTGTTGCTTCCGCCAACGCGCTCCGTCAGGTTTTCCAGCTGGTTTAGCATGATTGTCTCCGCAAGTTAGATAAAGGCTGCTCGCCATGAATGTAAAAATAATGTTAACAACATGCCAGTGAAGCAAAGGTAGTGCAATAGCTATGGATCGTATAATTGAAAAATTAGAGAGTGGCTGGTGGATCGTCAGCCATGAACAAAAATTATGGTTGCCGTATGGGGAATTACCACACGGGCTGGCGGCAAATTTCGATCTTGTGGGGCAGCGCGCACTCCGGATAGGTGAATGGCAAGGCGAGCCCGTTTGGCTGGTGTTACAGCATCGACGTCATGATATGGGATCGGTTCGCCAGGTTATCGATCAGGATGCAGGGCTGTTTCAACTGGCGGGACGTGGCGTACAGTTGGCGGAGTTTTATCGTTCGCATAAATTTTGCGGCTATTGCGGGCACCCTATGCACCCGAGTAAAACCGAATGGGCGATGCTGTGCAGCCATTGCCGCGAACGCTACTATCCGCAAATTGCCCCCTGCATTATCGTCGCGATCCGCCGTGAGGATTCCATCCTGCTGGCCCAGCATGTTCGCCACCGCAACGGCGTGCATACGGTACTGGCCGGGTTTGTTGAAGTCGGCGAAACCTTAGAACAGGCGGTCGCGCGTGAAGTGATGGAGGAGAGCGGCATTAAGGTGAAAAATCTGCGCTATGTGACTTCCCAGCCGTGGCCTTTCCCGCAGTCGCTGATGACTGCTTTCATGGCGGAGTATGACAGCGGCGAGATTGTCATCGACCCGAAAGAACTGTTGGAAGCAAATTGGTACCGTTATGACGATCTGCCGCTACTGCCGCCGCCGGGCACCGTCGCGCGCCGTTTGATCGAAGATACGGTGGCAATGTGTCGGGCTGAATATGATTGACATGTTACACTGGGCGCATCAACGCTAAAGGAATGTAAAAATGACCGAACTCAAAAACGATCGTTATCTACGTGCGCTGCTGCGCCAGCCCGTTGATGTTACGCCAGTGTGGATGATGCGCCAGGCGGGCCGTTATCTACCGGAGTACAAAGCCACTCGCGCTCAGGCGGGCGATTTTATGTCGCTGTGCAAAAATGCCGAACTGGCCTGCGAGGTCACTTTACAGCCGCTGCGCCGTTATCCGCTTGATGCGGCGATCCTTTTCTCGGATATCCTGACGATTCCGGACGCGATGGGCCTGGGGCTCTATTTTGAAGCCGGGGAAGGCCCGCGCTTTACGGCCCCTGTCACCTGCAAAGCCGATGTCGATAAGCTGCCCATTCCCGATCCGGAAGATGAACTGGGTTATGTGATGAATGCAGTGCGTACGATTCGCCGCGAACTAAAAGGCGAGGTTCCGCTGATCGGCTTTTCCGGCAGCCCGTGGACGCTGGCGACTTACATGGTGGAAGGCGGCAGTAGCAAAGCCTTCACGGTGATTAAAAAGATGATGTACGCTGACCCGCAGGCGTTGCATCTGCTGCTGGATAAGTTGGCGAAAAGCGTCACGCTGTACCTCAACGCGCAAATCAAAGCGGGCGCGCAGTCGGTGATGATTTTCGACACCTGGGGCGGCGTGCTGACTGGCCGCGATTACCAGCAGTTCTCCCTCTACTACATGCATAAAATCGTCGATGGCCTGCTGCGTGAAAACGACGGTCGCCGCGTGCCGGTAACGCTGTTCACTAAAGGTGGCGGTCAGTGGCTGGAGGCGATGGCGGAAACCGGCTGCGACGCGCTGGGTCTCGACTGGACGACAGATATCGCCGATGCGCGCCGTCGCGTTGGCCATAAAGTGGCGCTGCAGGGCAATATGGACCCCTCGATGCTGTATGCGCCACCGGCACGGATCGAAGACGAAGTAGCGACTATACTTGCTGGTTTCGGTCAGGGAGAAGGGCACGTCTTTAACCTTGGACATGGCATCCATCAGGATGTGCCGCCAGAACATGCTGGCGCATTTGTGGAGGCAGTGCACCGACTTTCTGCGCAGTATCACAACTAAGGAGTTAGTATGGATCTCGCGTCGCTACGCGCTCAACAGATAGAACTTGCTTCATCGGTTTGCCGCGAAGATCGCCTGGACAAAGATCCGCCAGCGTTTATCGGCGGGGCGGACGTCGGTTTTGAGCAGGGGGGCGAGGTGACGCGGGCGGCGATGGTATTGTTGAAATATCCGTCGCTTGAACTGGTAGAGTACAAGGTGGCACGTATTGCCACCACCATGCCGTATATCCCCGGCTTTCTCTCTTTTCGTGAATATCCTGCGCTGCTGGCGGCGTGGGAACAGCTCTCGCAAAAGCCCGATTTGCTGTTTGTGGACGGTCACGGTATTTCGCATCCGCGTCGGCTTGGCGTCGCCAGTCATTTTGGACTGTTGGTGGACGTGCCGACCATCGGCGTGGCGAAAAAACGGCTATGCGGTAAATTTGAACCACTTTCCACCGAACCTGGCGCACTTAGCCCCTTAATGGATAAAGGCGAGCAACTGGCGTGGGTATGGCGCAGCAAGGCGCGCTGTAATCCGCTGTTTATCGCGACAGGGCACCGGGTCAGTACTGACAGCGCGCTGGCGTGGGTACAGCGCTGTATGAAAGGGTATCGCCTGCCGGAGCCGACGCGCTGGGCGGATGCCGTCGCTTCCGGACGTCCGGCGTTTGTTCGTTGGCAAGAAATTCAGCGCTGATTCAGGTAAACTGCCGCTAATTTCCGATTCGAGATTCCATCATGTTACAAAACCCGATTCATTTGCGTCTGGAGCGGCTGGAAAGCTGGCAGCACGTTACCTTTATGGCCTGCTTGTGCGAGCGCATGTACCCGAACTACGCCATGTTTTGCAAGCAGACGGAATTCGGCGACGGACAGATCTACCGTCGCATTCTGGATCTGATCTGGGAAACCCTGACGGTGAAAGATGCAAAGGTCAATTTCGATAGCCAACTGGAGAAGTTTGAAGAGGCAATTCCGGCAGCTGACGACTATGATCTGTACGGCGTTTACCCGGCGATTGATGCCTGCGTCGCATTAAGCGAATTAATGCATTCTCGCCTTAGCGGCGAAACGCTGGAACACGCTATTGAGGTTAGTAAGACTTCCATTACTACGGTAGCGATGTTGGAAATGACTCAGGCTGGTCGGGAAATGACCGATGAGGAGCTCAAAACGAACCCTGCCGTTGAACAGGAATGGGATATTCAGTGGGAAATATTCCGACTTTTAGCCGACTGCGAAGAACGTGATATTGAACTGATAAAAGGGCTCAGGGCAGACCTGCGCGAGGCTGGCGAGAGCAATATCGGTATAAATTTTCAGCAATGACACCAGAAAACGTGATTTAACGTCTGATTTGTCGTGCCATAAGGCTTCCCTTATGCCCCCCGTCTGGTCTACATTTGGGAGGCGAAAAAAAGTGGCTATCGGTGCGTGTATGCAGGAGAGTGCTTTTCTGGCATTTCCGTCGCACTCGATGCTTAGCAAGCGATAAACACATTGTAAGGATAACTTATGAACAAGACTCAACTGATTGATGTAATTGCAGACAAAGCAGAACTGTCCAAAACCCAGGCTAAAGCTGCTCTGGAATCCACTCTGGCTGCTATTACTGAGTCTCTGAAAGAAGGCGATGCTGTACAACTGGTTGGTTTCGGTACCTTCAAAGTGAACCACCGTGCTGAGCGCACTGGCCGTAACCCACAGACCGGTAAAGAAATCAAAATCGCCGCCGCTAACGTACCGGCGTTTGTTTCTGGTAAAGCTCTGAAAGACGCAGTTAAGTAAGACGCGTAGCTGTGAACAGTTTTATCGAAGGGGCTCGTCAGCCCCTTTTGTCTGTCTGGCGTCGCGCGTTTCTGTTTTCTGGCGCGCTGTTGCTGACTGCCTGCAGTCATAACGCTTCACCGCCTCCGTTTACTGCCAGCGGCTTTGCCGGCGATCACGGCGCGGTGCGTATCTGGCGTAAAGATACGAACGATGAAGTCCATCTGCTTTCTGTTTTTAGCCCGTGGCATAGCGGCAGCACGACGACCAGCGAATATCGTTGGCAGGGTGATACGCTTTCGCTTATTGAACTCAATATTTACAGCAAACCGCCAGAACATATTCGCGCGCGTTTCGACGCTCATGGCGAACTCAGTTTTATGCAGCGTGAAGTCGGGGGGCAGAAGCAGCAGCTTTCCAACGATCAGATTGCCTTGTATCGCTATCGCGCCGAACAAATCCGTCAGACCAGCGACGCCTTGCGCCTGGGGCGGGTCATACTACGCCAGGGACGCTGGCACGCCGACCATACGGTAACCACCTGTGAAGGTGAAACGCTGAAACCGGATCTGGATTCCTGGGCAATAAGCCACATTGAGCGCCGCCAGAACCACTCATCGGTAGAGGTGAGCGTAGCATGGCTGGAGGCGCCGGAAGGATCGCAACTTTTGCTGGTGGCGAATTCAGATTTCTGTCACTGGCAGCCGCAAGCGAAAACCTTTTGATGGAATACCGAATGGCGAAGCCGCCATTCGGCATACATGCTTTACCAGTTTCCCATACCCATATGACCGCCGCCGCGATGATAACCGCCGCCATAGCCGCCGCAACCGCCATAGCCCATTCCTGCGCCGCGTGGTATGCCAGCCTGCGCCATCGCGACATCCCGTTTCACGCGTTGCTCATCTAACTTCTGGCCTAATGACTCCATCTCTTTGGCAACCGCGTTAATTTTCGCAGTATCCGGCGAACTGGCGGTCAGTAGCGCGTTGTATTCATAACGTTTGGATATCAGTTGCTGGCGCAGCGCGCTGGTCTGCGTATAGTAATCATCATAAATCTTCTGCGCCGTCGCCTGCTGTTCCGTAGTTAACGGGCTACCTCCCTGTTGCCACATACCGTCATTGTTGCCCCAGTGATGCCCGGCGAAGGCGGCGCCGGAGCTCAGGGCCAAAAGAGAGAGGGCGATTAGCGCGATAGCTGATTTATTGTTCCGTTTCATTTTGCGTTCTCCTGTTGCTCATCTTATCCTCTCTCTTGCATCTTCCGTGCCAGGTAACTATTCCTTGTCGGGCAGCGAGTTAACCCGCTTCAGGCGGCAAAAAGCGAGTAAAAATGACTCGCATGACCCGCCTGGCGAGTCATTTTTACCCATCCGTATCCGAAAGGGTGTGCGGCAACGCGCGGTTATGCGGAGCGAAGAATGGCATGATCTCTGCTTAAGTAAGGAAAATAAAAACGAGCCGGGGAAGCCTGTGAGTTTTATACGATTACATAAAGATGCCGCTGCAACGTGGTTGAGTCGGCTGTTACCTGCGGCGATCTTCATTCTGGTGGGGCTATTTTCCATTATGGTCATTCGCGACTATGGCCGTGAGAGCGCTGCCGCCAGGCAGACGCTGCTGGAAAAGGGAAATGTACTCATTCGCGCTCTGGAGTCCGGCACGCGAGTAGGTATGGGAATGCGGATGCATCACGCGCAGCAGCAGACATTGCTGGAAGAGATGGCGGGTCAGCCAGGCGTGTTGTGGTTCGCCGTAACGGATGCGCAGGGGGTAATCATCACTCATAGCAACCCTGGCATGGTGGGCAAATCGCTCTATTCCGCATCTGAAATGCATCAACTAAACCCCGGGCCGCAGGAGCGTTGGCGGCGTGTCGACGTTGCTGCTAACGGCGAGACGGTGCCTGCGCTGGAAATTTACCGTCAGTTCCAGCCGCTTTTCGGTATGAGAGGTCACGGTATGAGGGGGCACGGCATGGCGCGTAGCGCCAATGACGACGAACCAGCGAAACAAACTATTTTTATTGCCTTTGACGCCAGCGAGCTGGCCGCGACACAGGCAAGGGAGTGGCGTAATACGCTGATTGTTTTGTCTGCGTTAGCGACGGTGCTGTTGGCAACGTTACTGGCGTTTTTTTGGCATCAGCGTTATCAGCGCTCGCACAGAGAACTGCTTGATGCAATGAAGCGTAAAGAAAAGCTGGTGGCGATGGGGCATCTGGCGGCGGGCGTCGCGCACGAAATTCGTAACCCGCTCTCGTCCATCAAAGGGCTGGCGAAATACTTTGCCGAGCGCACGCCTGCCGGCGGCGAGTCGCATGAACTGGCGCAGGTGATGGCCAAAGAGGCCGACCGTTTGAACCGGGTGGTAAGCGAATTGCTCGAACTGGTAAAGCCCGCGCATCTGACGCTCCAGGCGGTTAACCTCAATGATATTATTACTCACTCCCTGAATCTGGTCAGTCAGGATGCCCAAAGCAGAGAGATTCAGTTGAGATTCACGGCGAATGAGACGCTTAAGCGTATTCAGGCTGACCCGAACAGGCTGACTCAGGTGCTATTGAATTTGTACCTGAACGCTATTCATGCGATTGGCCGCCAGGGAACGATTACCGTAGAGGCAAAAGAAAGTGGGACCGACCGCGTTATCATCACTGTTACCGATAGCGGGAAAGGGATCGCCCCGGATCAGTTGGAGGCGATTTTTACACCTTATTTTACGACCAAAGCTGACGGGACAGGCCTGGGGCTGGCGGTGGTGCAAAATATCATCGAACAGCATGGCGGCGCGATTAAGGTGAAAAGTATTGAGGGTAAAGGCGCGGTCTTTACTATCTGGTTGCCAGTGATAGCGAGACAACAGGATTAACAAGGGTGATACGCGGAAAAATCGATATTCTGGTTGTGGATGATGATGTAAGCCACTGCACGATTTTACAGGCGCTGCTTCGGGGCTGGGGCTATAACGTCGCTCTGGCCTACAGTGGGCATGATGCGTTGGCTCAGGTGCGTGAGAAAGTCTTTGATCTGGTACTGTGCGATGTGCGTATGGCGGAGATGGACGGTATCGCTACGCTGAAGGAGATTAAAGCGCTCAACCCCGCCATTCCGATTTTGATTATGACGGCATTCTCCAGCGTGGAAACGGCGGTAGAGGCGTTGAAAGCCGGCGCGCTCGACTATTTAATTAAACCGCTGGATTTTGACCGTCTGCAGGAGACGCTGGAAAAGGCGTTGGCGCATACGCGGGAAACGGGCGCTGAATTGCCATCGGCGTCGGCTGCGCAGTTTGGCATGATTGGCAGCAGCCCGGCGATGCAACATTTACTGAATGAAATCGCGATGGTCGCACCATCAGACGCCACGGTATTGATTCACGGAGACTCCGGCACGGGTAAAGAGCTGGTGGCGCGGGCGCTACACGCCTGTAGCGCCCGGAGCGATAAACCGCTGGTCACGCTCAACTGCGCGGCGCTTAATGAATCGCTGCTGGAGTCCGAGCTGTTTGGTCACGAAAAAGGTGCGTTTACCGGTGCGGATAAACGTCGGGAGGGACGCTTTGTCGAAGCTGACGGCGGGACATTGTTTCTTGATGAAATCGGCGATATCTCGCCGTTAATGCAGGTACGTTTGCTGCGGGCGATTCAGGAGCGCGAAGTGCAACGCGTGGGAAGTAACCAGACGATATCTGTGGATGTTCGGTTAATTGCCGCTACCCACCGCGATCTGGCGGAAGAGGTGAGTGCTGGTCGTTTTCGCCAGGATCTCTATTACCGCCTGAATGTGGTGGCGATTGAAATGCCTTCTTTGCGCCAGCGTCGGGAAGATATTCCGCTACTGGCAGACCATTTTCTGCGGCGTTTTGCCGAACGTAACCGAAAAGCGGTAAAGGGGTTTACGCCGCAGGCGATGGATCTGCTGATCCACTACGACTGGCCGGGCAATATCCGTGAGCTGGAAAACGCTATCGAGCGGGCGGTGGTGTTGCTGACGGGAGAATACATTTCTGAACGCGAATTGCCTCTCGCTATTGCCGCGACGCCGATAAAAACGGAATACAGTGGTGAGATCCAACCGCTGGTGGACGTCGAAAAAGAGGTGATTCTGGCGGCGCTGGAAAAAACGGGCGGCAACAAAACCGAAGCCGCCCGTCAATTGGGCATTACGCGCAAAACGCTGCTGGCTAAACTCAGCCGTTAGTTCTGTTCACGCTCGATGGCGCGCCAGCCGATGTCGTTACGGCTGAAGCTGCCGTCCCAGCGGATGTCGGTCATCAAGGCGTAAGCGCGTTTCTGCGCCTCAGCCACGGTGTGGCCCAGCGCGGTGGCGCACAGTACGCGACCGCCGCTGGTCAGCACACGGTCGTCATCGGCGAGTTTGGTGCCCGCGTGGAAAACCTTACCGTCAGCCACTTCTTCCAGCGGCAGGCCGTGGATCTCATCGCCAGTGTTGTAGTTGCCCGGATAACCGCCCGCGGCGATCACCACGCCTAATGAAGCGCGCTCGTCCCACTCGGAGGTTTTCTCATCCAGCTTGCCGTCGCAGGCGGCCAGGCAAAGATCCACCAGATCCGACTTCATGCGCAGCATGATCGGCTGGGTTTCCGGATCGCCGAAGCGGCAGTTGAACTCGATAACTTTCGGGTTGCCCTGCTTGTCGATCATCAGACCCGCATACAGGAACCCGGTATAGGTATTCCCTTCCGCCGCCATGCCTTTCACGGTTGGCCAGATGATGCGTTCCATGGTGCGCTGGTGCACTTCATCAGTGACCACGGGAGCAGGAGAGTAAGCCCCCATGCCGCCGGTGTTCGGGCCGGTATCGCCGTTGCCCACGCGTTTGTGATCCTGGCTGGTGGCCATCGGCAGCACGTGCTCGCCGTCGACCATCACGATAAAGCTCGCTTCTTCGCCGTCGAGGAACTCTTCAATCACGATGCGGTGGCCCGCATCGCCAAAGGCGTTGCCTGCCAGCATGTCATGGACGGCGGCTTCGGCTTCTTCGAGCGTCATCGCCACGATAACGCCTTTGCCCGCAGCCAGACCATCGGCTTTGATGACGATCGGCGCGCCTTTCTCACGCAGATAAGCCAGGGCTGGCTCAATCTCGGTGAAATTCTGGTATTCCGCCGTCGGAATCTGGTGACGAGCGAGGAAATCTTTGGTGAACGCTTTGGAGCCTTCCAGTTGGGCGGCCCCTTCGGTTGGGCCAAAGATCTTCAGACCCGCCGCGCGGAACGCATCGACCACGCCAATCACCAGCGGCGCTTCCGGGCCAACGATGGTCAGGTCAATCTTCTCGTGCTGGGCAAAGCTCAGCAGCGCCGGAATATCGGTGACGCCGATAGCCACGTTCTGCAACGCGGGCTCCAGCGCGGTACCGGCGTTACCCGGTGCGACAAAAACAGTATCAACCAGCGGCGACTGTGCGGCTTTCCAGGCCAGCGCGTGTTCGCGTCCGCCGTTACCAATCACTAATACTTTCATGTTTCGCTCCATTAATGGCGGAAGTGGCGCATGTCAGTGAAGATCATCGCAATACCGTGTTCGTCGGCAGCGGCAATCACTTCGTCATCACGGATAGAACCGCCAGGCTGGATCACACAGCTCACGCCAACGGCGGCAGCGGCATCAATACCGTCACGGAACGGGAAGAACGCGTCGGAGGCCATCGCGGAACCTTTCACTTCCAGACCTTCGTCAGCCGCTTTAATGCCAGCGATTTTCGCGGAGTACACGCGGCTCATCTGGCCTGCGCCTATACCGATAGTCATGTTCTCTTTCGCATACACAATGGCGTTGGATTTCACGAACTTGGCGACCTTCCAGCAGAACAGCGCATCGCGCAGCTCCTGCTCGGTCGGCTGGCGTTTAGAGACCACGCGCAGTTCAGCTTCGCTCACCATACCCAGATCCCTGTCCTGAACCAGCAGGCCGCCGTTAACGCGTTTAAAGTCGAGGCCCGGTACGCGCTGTGCCCACTGGCCACAGGTCAGGACGCGAACGTTCTGTTTAGCGGCAGTGATCTTCAGCGCTTCTTCGGTCGCAGATGGGGCGATGATCACTTCCACGAACTGGCGGGAGATGATGGCCTGCGCGGTTTCCGCATCCAGCTCACGGTTAAAGGCGATAATGCCGCCGAACGCGGAGGTCGGGTCGGTTTTATAGGCGCGATCGTAAGCGTCGAGAATAGAGGTACTTACCGCCACGCCGCACGGGTTAGCGTGCTTGACGATTACGCAGGCTGGCTCGTTGAACGCTTTCACACACTCCAGCGCCGCGTCGGTATCGGCGATGTTGTTGTAGGAAAGCGCTTTGCCCTGAACCTGTTGTGCGGTGGCAACGGACGCTTCTTTCACATTCTCTTCTATATAGAAGGCAGCCTGCTGGTGGCTGTTCTCGCCATAGCGCATATCCTGCTTCTTAATGAAGTTCAGGTTCAGCGTACGCGGGAAGCGACCGGCGGCTTCTTTGCTTTCACCGTGGTAGGCCGGAACCATGCTGCCGAAGTAGTTAGCGATCATGCTGTCGTAGGCGGCGGTGTGTTCGAAGGCTTTAATCGAGAGATCGAAACGGGTGTCGAGGGTCAGAGAACCTTCGTTAGCATCCATCTCTTTAATAATGGCGTCGTAGTCGCTGCTCTTCACCACGATGGCCACGTCTTTATGGTTCTTCGCGGCGGAGCGCACCATCGTTGGGCCACCGATATCAATGTTCTCTACCGCATCTTCCAGCGAGCAGCCAACGCGTGCCACGGTTTCGGCGAACGGATACAGGTTAACGACAACCATATCGATAGGGGCGATGTGGTGCTGTTCCATAATGGCATCGTCCTGGCCGCGACGACCGAGGATGCCGCCGTGGACTTTTGGATGCAGGGTCTTTACGCGTCCATCCATCATTTCCGGGAAACCGGTGTAATCGGAAACTTCGGTCACCGCCAGACCTTTTTCTGCTAACAGGCGGGCGGTGCCCCCCGTAGACAGCAGCTCCACACCGCGTGCGGAAAGTGCCTGGGCGAATTCGATGATACCGGCCTTGTCAGAAACACTGAGCAGAGCGCGGCGGACTGGACGACGTTGTTGCATGGTAAATCCCCTGGATTTGACGATTACAGAGAGCGTTAGCTGAATTTTTCGTGAAAAACTCAGCTAACGCCCCTTATGGGGTATTCTCATTTTGCGGCGACATTGTAACGAAAACGTTTGCGCAACGCTCGCGAATTTTTCTTTTTAAATTCTGGCCCCGCTTTTATCCCTGAAAGATCATTTGCAGAGTGAGAAGATCCAGGAGATGAACGCGCATTTTGTGGATAAGTCTGTGCGTAAATGGGTATAACCAGGGGTTTTGCTGGGGAATGCAGCAAACAGTCATTTTTCTGCAATTTTTCTATTGCGGTCAGCAGAGAACTCCCTATAATGCGCCTCCATCGACACGGCGGATGTGAATCACTTCACACAAACAGCCGGTCGGTTGAAGAGAAAAATCCTGAAATTCAGGGTTGACTCTGAAAGAGGAAAGCGTAATATACGCCACCTCGCAACGGTGAGCGAAAGCCGCGTTGCACTGCTCTTTAACAATTTATCAGACAATCTGTGTGGGCACTCGAAGATACGGATTCTTAACGTCCTCGGACGAAAAATGAATACCAAGTCTCAAGAGTGAACACGTAATTCATTACGAAGTTTAATTCTTTGAGCATCAAACTTTTAAATTGAAGAGTTTGATCATGGCTCAGATTGAACGCTGGCGGCAGGCCTAACACATGCAAGTCGAACGGTAACAGGAAGCAGCTTGCTGCTTCGCTGACGAGTGGCGGACGGGTGAGTAATGTCTGGGAAACTGCCTGATGGAGGGGGATAACTACTGGAAACGGTGGCTAATACCGCATAACGTCGCAAGACCAAAGAGGGGGACCTTCGGGCCTCTTGCCATCAGATGTGCCCAGATGGGATTAGCTTGTTGGTGAGGTAACGGCTCACCAAGGCGACGATCCCTAGCTGGTCTGAGAGGATGACCAGCCACACTGGAACTGAGACACGGTCCAGACTCCTACGGGAGGCAGCAGTGGGGAATATTGCACAATGGGCGCAAGCCTGATGCAGCCATGCCGCGTGTATGAAGAAGGCCTTCGGGTTGTAAAGTACTTTCAGCGGGGAGGAAGGTGTTGTGGTTAATAACCGCAGCAATTGACGTTACCCGCAGAAGAAGCACCGGCTAACTCCGTGCCAGCAGCCGCGGTAATACGGAGGGTGCAAGCGTTAATCGGAATTACTGGGCGTAAAGCGCACGCAGGCGGTCTGTCAAGTCGGATGTGAAATCCCCGGGCTCAACCTGGGAACTGCATTCGAAACTGGCAGGCTTGAGTCTTGTAGAGGGGGGTAGAATTCCAGGTGTAGCGGTGAAATGCGTAGAGATCTGGAGGAATACCGGTGGCGAAGGCGGCCCCCTGGACAAAGACTGACGCTCAGGTGCGAAAGCGTGGGGAGCAAACAGGATTAGATACCCTGGTAGTCCACGCCGTAAACGATGTCTACTTGGAGGTTGTGCCCTTGAGGCGTGGCTTCCGGAGCTAACGCGTTAAGTAGACCGCCTGGGGAGTACGGCCGCAAGGTTAAAACTCAAATGAATTGACGGGGGCCCGCACAAGCGGTGGAGCATGTGGTTTAATTCGATGCAACGCGAAGAACCTTACCTGGTCTTGACATCCACAGAAGAATCCAGAGATGGATTTGTGCCTTCGGGAACTGTGAGACAGGTGCTGCATGGCTGTCGTCAGCTCGTGTTGTGAAATGTTGGGTTAAGTCCCGCAACGAGCGCAACCCTTATCCTTTGTTGCCAGCGGTTAGGCCGGGAACTCAAAGGAGACTGCCAGTGATAAACTGGAGGAAGGTGGGGATGACGTCAAGTCATCATGGCCCTTACGACCAGGGCTACACACGTGCTACAATGGCGCATACAAAGAGAAGCGACCTCGCGAGAGCAAGCGGACCTCATAAAGTGCGTCGTAGTCCGGATTGGAGTCTGCAACTCGACTCCATGAAGTCGGAATCGCTAGTAATCGTGGATCAGAATGCCACGGTGAATACGTTCCCGGGCCTTGTACACACCGCCCGTCACACCATGGGAGTGGGTTGCAAAAGAAGTAGGTAGCTTAACCTTCGGGAGGGCGCTTACCACTTTGTGATTCATGACTGGGGTGAAGTCGTAACAAGGTAACCGTAGGGGAACCTGCGGTTGGATCACCTCCTTACCTTAAAGAACTGTTCTTTGAAGTGCTCACACAGATTGTCTGATGAAAAGTAAAAAGCAAGGCGTCTTGCGATTGAGACTTCAGTGTCCCCTTCGTCTAGAGGCCCAGGACACCGCCCTTTCACGGCGGTAACAGGGGTTCGAATCCCCTAGGGGACGCCACTTGCGCGGTAATGTGTGAAAGGCGTTGCCATCAGTATCTCAAAACTGACTTACGAGTCACGTTTGAGATATTTGCTCTTTAAAAATCTGGATCAAGCTGAAAATTGAAACACAGAACAACGAAAGTTGTTCGTGAGTCTCTCAAATTTTCGCAACACGATGATGAATCGTAAGAAACATCTTCGGGTTGTGAGGTTAAGCGACTAAGCGTACACGGTGGATGCCCTGGCAGTCAGAGGCGATGAAGGGCGTGCTAATCTGCGATAAGCGCCGGTAAGGTGATATGAACCGTTATAACCGGCGATACCCGAATGGGGAAACCCAGTGTGACTCGTCACACTATCATTAACTGAATCCATAGGTTAATGAGGCGAACCGGGGGAACTGAAACATCTAAGTACCCCGAGGAAAAGAAATCAACCGAGATTCCCCCAGTAGCGGCGAGCGAACGGGGAGGAGCCCAGAGCCTGAATCAGCATGTGTGTTAGTGGAAGCGTCTGGAAAGGCGCGCGATACAGGGTGACAGCCCCGTACACAAAAGCGCATGTGCTGTGAGCTCGATGAGTAGGGCGGGACACGTGGTATCCTGTCTGAATATGGGGGGACCATCCTCCAAGGCTAAATACTCCTGACTGACCGATAGTGAACCAGTACCGTGAGGGAAAGGCGAAAAGAACCCCGGCGAGGGGAGTGAAAAAGAACCTGAAACCGTGTACGTACAAGCAGTGGGAGCACAGGTTTACCTGTGTGACTGCGTACCTTTTGTATAATGGGTCAGCGACTTATATTCTGTAGCAAGGTTAACCGAATAGGGGAGCCGGAGGGAAACCGAGTCTTAATTGGGCGTTAAGTTGCAGGGTATAGACCCGAAACCCGGTGATCTAGCCATGGGCAGGTTGAAGGTTGGGTAACACTAACTGGAGGACCGAACCGACTAATGTTGAAAAATTAGCGGATGACCTGTGGCTGGGGGTGAAAGGCCAATCAAACCGGGAGATAGCTGGTTCTCCCCGAAAGCTATTTAGGTAGCGCCTCGTGAATTCATCTCCGGGGGTAGAGCACTGTTTCGGCTAGGGGGCCATCCCGGCTTACCAACCCGATGCAAACTGCGAATACCGGAGAATGTTATCACGGGAGACACACGGCGGGTGCTAACGTCCGTCGTGAAGAGGGAAACAACCCAGACCGCCAGCTAAGGTCCCAAAGTCATGGTTAAGTGGGAAACGATGTGGGAAGGCCCAGACAGCCAGGATGTTGGCTTAGAAGCAGCCATCATTTAAAGAAAGCGTAATAGCTCACTGGTCGAGTCGGCCTGCGCGGAAGATGTAACGGGGCTAAACCATGCACCGAAGCTGCGGCAGCGACACTGTGTGTTGTTGGGTAGGGGAGCGTTCTGTAAGCCTGTGAAGGTGTGTCGTGAGGCATGCTGGAGGTATCAGAAGTGCGAATGCTGACATAAGTAACGATAAAGCGGGTGAAAAGCCCGCTCGCCGGAAGACCAAGGGTTCCTGTCCAACGTTAATCGGGGCAGGGTGAGTCGACCCCTAAGGCGAGGCCGAAAGGCGTAGTCGATGGGAAACGGGTTAATATTCCCGTACTTGGTGTTACTGCGAAGGGGGGACGGAGAAGGCTATGTTGGCCGGGCGACGGTTGTCCCGGTTTAAGCGTGTAGGTGTGTGTTCCAGGTAAATCCGGTTCACTTTAACACTGAGGCGTGACGACGAGGCACTACGGTGCTGAAGCAACAAATGCCCTGCTTCCAGGAAAAGCCTCTAAGCATCAGGTAACATCAAATCGTACCCCAAACCGACACAGGTGGTCAGGTAGAGAATACCAAGGCGCTTGAGAGAACTCGGGTGAAGGAACTAGGCAAAATGGTGCCGTAACTTCGGGAGAAGGCACGCTGACACGTAGGTGAAGTGATTTACTCATGGAGCTGAAGTCAGTCGAAGATACCAGCTGGCTGCAACTGTTTATTAAAAACACAGCACTGTGCAAACACGAAAGTGGACGTATACGGTGTGACGCCTGCCCGGTGCCGGAAGGTTAATTGATGGGGTCAGCGCAAGCGAAGCTCCTGATCGAAGCCCCGGTAAACGGCGGCCGTAACTATAACGGTCCTAAGGTAGCGAAATTCCTTGTCGGGTAAGTTCCGACCTGCACGAATGGCGTAATGATGGCCAGGCTGTCTCCACCCGAGACTCAGTGAAATTGAACTCGCTGTGAAGATGCAGTGTACCCGCGGCAAGACGGAAAGACCCCGTGAACCTTTACTATAGCTTGACACTGAACATTGAGCCTTGATGTGTAGGATAGGTGGGAGGCTTTGAAGTGTGGACGCCAGTCTGCATGGAGCCGACCTTGAAATACCACCCTTTAATGTTTGATGTTCTAACGTGGACCCGTTACCCGGGTTGCGGACAGTGTCTGGTGGGTAGTTTGACTGGGGCGGTCTCCTCCTAAAGAGTAACGGAGGAGCACGAAGGTTGGCTAATCCTGGTCGGACATCAGGAGGTTAGTGCAATGGCATAAGCCAGCTTGACTGCGAGCGTGACGGCGCGAGCAGGTGCGAAAGCAGGTCATAGTGATCCGGTGGTTCTGAATGGAAGGGCCATCGCTCAACGGATAAAAGGTACTCCGGGGATAACAGGCTGATACCGCCCAAGAGTTCATATCGACGGCGGTGTTTGGCACCTCGATGTCGGCTCATCACATCCTGGGGCTGAAGTAGGTCCCAAGGGTATGGCTGTTCGCCATTTAAAGTGGTACGCGAGCTGGGTTTAGAACGTCGTGAGACAGTTCGGTCCCTATCTGCCGTGGGCGCTGGAGAACTGAGGGGGGCTGCTCCTAGTACGAGAGGACCGGAGTGGACGCATCACTGGTGTTCGGGTTGTCATGCCAATGGCACTGCCCGGTAGCTAAATGCGGAAGAGATAAGTGCTGAAAGCATCTAAGCACGAAACTTGCCCCGAGATGAGTTCTCCCTGAGACTTAGAGTCTCCTGAAGGAACGTTGAAGACGACGACGTTGATAGGCCGGGTGTGTAAGCGCAGCGATGCGTTGAGCTAACCGGTACTAATGAACCGTGAGGCTTAACCTTACAACGCCGAAGATGTTTTGGCGGATGAGAGAAGATTTTCAGCACTGATTCAGATTACATCAGAACGTAAAAACGGTCTGATAACAGAATTTGCCTGGCGGCAGTAGCGCGGTGGTCCCACCTGACCCCATGCCGAACTCAGAAGTGAAACGCCGTAGCGCCGATGGTAGTGTGGGGTCTCCCCATGCGAGAGTAGGGAACTGCCAGGCATCAAACAAGTGAAGAAGCCCGTCCGTCAGGACGGGCTTCTTTGCGTGTGTGGTAACATTTAAAAATGTAGGCCTGATAAGCGCAGCGCCATCAGGCAACCTGCACCGCCGGATGGCCGCTTCGCCTTATCCGGCCTACATGCACTTATCAGACAGCGCCGCTACTCACGGATAAATTAAATTCAACAATGGATACGGTTTCCCAAGATCGTCGACCTCCGAACGTCCCGTCACCTTAAATCCCATTTTCTTATAAAATCCAACAGCTTGTGTATTTTGCTCGTTAACATTGGTTGTCAACCCCGGCGCCAGTGTTAACGCATGTTCAACTAATCTCTTACCGATACCCTGACCACGCACGTCCGGATCGACAAACAGCGCATCCATATGTTCGCCGGTAAGCAGCATAAATCCTACCGGCTCATCCTGATCGGTCACGGCAACCCATAGTGGCGCTTCTGGCAGAAAATCGCTCACCAGTTCTTCCAGTTCGGCCCGATAAGCGTTTGACAGAAAATCGTGCGTGGTATCGACTGAGCGACGCCAGATCGCAATCAGTTTTTCCCCTTCCTCATGCCTTGAACGACGAATGTTAATCATCATCTTCACTCCTTTTTTGCTTACTTCTATTCTAATGCAAATGCTGTCGTGAAACTTTCTCACCTTGAACTTGCAGACTCGACATTCGCCTGATTTCTGAGTATCTTCAGCTATCTGGATGTCTAAACGTTTAAACGTATGTCGTGAGGTTATCAGGTTATGCCGATTCGCGTGCTGGACGAGCTACCCGCCGTCAATTTTTTACGTGAGGAGAATGTCTTCGTCATGACGACTTCTCGCGCATCAGGTCAGGAAATTCGCCCGCTAAAGGTACTTATCCTTAACCTGATGCCGAAGAAGATTGAAACGGAAAATCAGTTTCTGCGCTTGCTATCGAACTCGCCATTGCAGGTCGATATTCAACTGCTGCGGATAGATGCCCGCGAGTCGAGGAACACGCCAGCCGAGCACCTGAACAACTTTTACTGTAACTTCGACGATATCTGCGATCAGAACTTTGATGGGCTTATCGTGACCGGAGCGCCGCTGGGTCTGGTGGAATTTAATGACGTGGCTTACTGGCCGCAGATTAGGCAGGTGCTTGAATGGGCGAAAGATCACGTTACTTCGACGCTATTTGTCTGTTGGGCCGTTCAGGCCGCACTCAATATTCTGTATGGTATCCCTAAGCAGACCCGTACAGATAAACTTTCCGGCGTCTATGAACATCACATCCTTCATCCACATGCTCTGTTAACGCGTGGTTTTGATGATTCGTTTCTTGCGCCACACTCACGCTATGCCGATTTCCCGGCGGCGCTGATACGGGATTATACGGATCTTGAAATTCTGGCCGAAACAGAAGAAGGGGATGCGTACCTGTTTGCCAGCAAAGATAAACGTATTGCGTTTGTCACCGGTCATCCTGAATATGACGCTCATACGTTAGCGGGTGAATATTTTCGTGACGTTGAGGCCGGGTTAAATCCGGAGGTTCCGTACAACTATTTCCCAAAAAACGATCCGCAAAACATACCGCGCGCAACCTGGCGCAGCCACGGTAATTTACTGTTTACTAACTGGCTCAACTATTATGTCTACCAGATTACGCCATATGATCTGCGTCACATGAATCCAACCCTGGATTAATCTTCTGCTTCTGACGATCCTAAAGCGTTTCAGCATGTTGAATCAGGCACCTTCGGGTGCCTTTTTTATTTCCGAAACGCACCTCATCATGTAATTAAATTTAATTTATATTGTTATCAATAGGTTAATGCATAATTAAATTAAAAATGGAAATTGTTTTTGATTTTGAAATTTAATTGAGTAGTCTTAGTTGTGTTGAACGAAAAGCGCACAGTGATCCTTCGTTCGCATTGGGGATGTATCTGGATCAACAACGAGGAGCTGCATGATGAATCCACAGGCAACCACAACTGATGAATTAACCTTTACCAGGCCGCAAGGCGAGCTGGAAAAGCAAGTCCTGACCGCTGAAGCAGTCGAGTTTTTGACGGAGTTAGTCACCCGTTTTACGCCAAAACGCAATAAACTCCTGGCTGCACGTATCCAGCAACAGCAGGATATTGATAACGGTAAGTTGCCTGATTTTATTTCGGAAACCACTTCCATTAGAGAAAGTAATTGGCAGATTCGTGGTATTCCGGCGGATTTACAGGATCGCCGAGTAGAAATTACCGGGCCGGTTGAACGTAAAATGGTGATTAATGCCCTGAACGCAAATGTGAAAGTGTTTATGGCGGATTTTGAAGACTCGCTGGCGCCGGACTGGAATAAAGTTATTGATGGTCAAATCAACCTGCGTGATGCGGTGAACGGCACCATTAGCTATACCAACGAAGCCGGAAAAATCTATCAGCTCAAGCCCGATCCGGCCGTATTGATTTGTCGTGTACGTGGTCTACATCTGCCAGAAAAACATGTTACCTGGCGGGGGGAAGCCATTCCCGGCAGCCTGTTTGATTTTGCTCTGTACTTTTTCCACAACTATAAAGCGCTGCTCGCTAAAGGTAGCGGCCCGTATTTTTACCTGCCGAAAACGCAAGCCTGGCAGGAGGCAGCCTGGTGGAGCGAAGTCTTCAGCTACGCCGAAGACCGCTTTAACCTGCCGCGCGGTACGATCAAAGCGACCCTGTTGATTGAAACGCTTCCTGCTGTTTTCCAGATGGATGAGATTCTTCATGCGTTGCGTGATCATATTGTCGGTCTCAACTGTGGTCGCTGGGATTATATTTTCAGCTATATCAAAACGTTGAAAAATCACCCGGATCGCGTCCTGCCGGACAGGCAGGTGGTAACGATGGACAAACCGTTTCTGAGCGCCTACTCGCGCCTGCTGATCAAAACCTGTCACAAGCGCGGCGCGTTCGCGATGGGCGGTATGGCGGCGTTTATCCCGAGCAAAGACGTTGAACGCAACAATCAGGTCCTTGCCAAAGTGAAAGCGGATAAAGCGCTGGAAGCGAACAACGGCCACGACGGCACGTGGATTGCGCATCCTGGGTTGGCGGATACCGCAATGGCCGTCTTTAACGAGGTACTGGGCGAGCACAAAAATCAGCTGTTCATTACCCGTGATGAAGATGCGCCGATTACCGCTGAACAGTTACTGGAGCCATGTGAAGGCGAACGCACAGAAGCGGGAATGCGCGCCAATATTCGCGTGGCAGTGCAGTACATTGAAGCGTGGATCTCCGGCAATGGCTGTGTACCGATTTACGGTCTGATGGAGGATGCCGCGACGGCGGAAATCTCACGAACCTCTATCTGGCAGTGGATTCACCATGAGAAAACACTGAGCAATGGAAAACCCGTAACGAAAGCGCTTTTCCGCGAAATGTTGGCGGAAGAGATGCGGGTAATCCAGGACGAACTGGGCGAGCACCGCTACAGCAGCGGGCGCTTCGACGATGCCGCACGTCTGATGGAGCAAATCACCACCTCAGATGACTTAATCGACTTCCTCACCCTGCCGGGCTATCGCTTACTGGCTTAATTCACCACATAACAATATGGAGCATCTGCACATGAAAACCCGTACTCAACAAATCGAAGAATTACAGAAAGAGTGGACACAACCGCGCTGGGAAGGCATCACCCGCCCGTACAGCGCGGAGGAGGTGGTGAAATTACGCGGCTCGGTTAACCCGGAATGCACGCTGGCGCAGCTCGGCGCAGCGAAAATTTGGCGGCTGTTGCACGGTGAAGCGAAAAAAGGCTATATCAACAGCCTTGGCGCGCTGACTGGCGGTCAGGCGTTGCAGCAGGCGAAAGCCGGTATTGAGGCGATTTATCTTTCAGGCTGGCAGGTAGCGGCAGATGCCAACCTGGCATCCAGCATGTATCCGGATCAATCGTTGTACCCGGCAAACTCTGTTCCGGCGGTAGTGGATCGGATCAACAACACTTTTCGTCGTGCAGATCAGATCCAGTGGGCATCCGGTATTGAACCCAATGATCCGCGCTATGTGGATTACTTCCTGCCGATCGTTGCTGATGCGGAAGCCGGTTTTGGCGGCGTTCTGAATGCCTTCGAACTGATGAAATCGATGATTGAAGCCGGTGCAGCGGCCGTTCACTTCGAAGATCAGCTGGCGTCGGTGAAGAAATGCGGCCATATGGGCGGCAAGGTGCTGGTCCCCACGCAGGAAGCGATTCAGAAACTGGTTGCTGCGCGTCTGGCCGCTGATGTGATGGGTGTCCCGACGCTGGTGATTGCGCGTACCGATGCGGATGCGGCAGATCTGATTACTTCCGACTGCGATCCCTATGACAGCGGTTTTATTACCGGCGAACGCACCAGCGAAGGTTTCTACCGCACCCATGCGGGCATTGAGCAGGCGATCAGCCGCGGTCTGGCGTATGCCCCGTATGCCGATCTGGTATGGTGCGAAACTTCTACGCCGGATCTCGAATTGGCGCGTCGTTTTGCCGATGCTATCCACGCGAAGTATCCGGGCAAACTGCTGGCCTATAACTGTTCGCCATCCTTCAACTGGCAGAAGAATCTGGACGACAAGACCATTGCCAGCTTCCAGCAGCAGTTGTCGGACATGGGTTACAAATACCAGTTTATTACCCTGGCGGGCATCCACAGCATGTGGTTCAACATGTTCGACCTGGCGCATGCATACGCGCAGGGCGAGGGCATGAAGCACTATGTTGAGAAGGTTCAACAACCCGAGTTCGCCGCGGCGAAAGACGGCTACACCTTTGTTTCCCACCAGCAGGAAGTGGGTACAGGTTACTTCGACAAAGTCACCACCATTATTCAGGGCGGCGCGTCATCCGTTACCGCGTTAACAGGATCGACGGAAGAATCGCAGTTTTGATTGATGCCCGGTGGCGCTGCGCTTACCGGGCCTACAGATAGCGTAGGCCGGATAAGCGAACGCGCCATCCGGCATGACGTGGTGCCGGATGAGGGAAAAAAATGCCGCGTGGCCTGGAATTACTGATTGCTCAAACCATCCTGCAAGGCTTTGACGCGCAGTATGGTCGATTTCTGGAAGTGACTTCCGGCGCGCAGCAGCGTTTTGAACAGGCCGACTGGCACGCCGTCCAACAGGCGATGAAAAGCCGTATCCACCTCTATGATCATCATGTGGGTCTGGTGGTGGAGCAACTGCGCTGTATTACCGATGGCAAAAGTACCGACGCGGATTTCCTTTTACGCGTTAAAGAGCATTACACCCGGCTGTTGCCGGATTACCCGCGCTTCGAGATTGCGGAGAGCTTTTTCAACTCCGTTTATTGCCGGTTATTTGACCACCGCTCGTTAACACCCGAGCGGTTGTTTATTTTCAGTTCGCAACCGGAGCGCCGCTTTCGTACTATCCCGCGCCCGCTGGCCAAAGACTTCTTTCCCGATCACGGTTGGGAGCCGCTGTTGATGCGCATACTCAGTGACTTACCGCTGCGTCTGCCCTGGCAGAATAAAAGCCGGGATATCCGCTATATTATCGCGCACCTGACTGAAACACTGGGCGAGGACGCGCTACCTCGCTGCCATGTCCAGGTGGCGAATGAGTTGTTTTACCGTAATAAAGCGGCCTGGCTGGTAGGTAAATTAACCACACCTGACGGTACGCTGCCGTTTTTACTGCCGATTCATCGCACTGATGAGGGTGAACTGTTTGTCGATACCTGCCTGACCACCACGGCAGAAGCGAGCATTGTGTTTGGTTTTGCCCGCTCTTATTTTATGGTGTATGCGCCGCTGCCTGCCGCGCTGGTTGAGTGGTTGCGTGAAATCCTGCCGGGTAAAACCACTGCCGAACTGTATATGGCGATTGGCTGCCAGAAACATGCGAAAACCGAAAGCTACCGCGAATATTTATGTTATCTGGCTGAAAGTGATGAGAAATTCATTGAGGCGCCTGGTATCCGCGGCATGGTGATGCTGGTGTTTACCCTGCCAGGTTTCGACCGGGTATTTAAAATCATTAAAGACAAATTCGCCCCGCAGAAAGAGATGTCTGCCGCTCATGTGCGTGCCTGTTATCAACTGGTAAAAGAGCATGATCGCGTCGGTCGTATGGCGGATACCCAGGAGTTTGAGAATTTCGTACTGGATAAACGGCAAATTGATCCGGCGCTGATGGCGCTTTTACGGCAAGAAGTGCCAGAGAAGATTACCGATCTTGGGGAACATATCGTCATTCGCCATCTCTATATTGAACGGCGCATGGTGCCGCTCAATATCTGGCTGGAACAGGTAGAAGGCCAGCAGTTGCGTGATGCGATAGAAGAATATGGTAATGCGATTCGCCAGCTTGCCGCCGCTAATATTTTCCCCGGCGATATGTTGTTTAAAAACTTTGGCGTTACCCGTCATGGTCGCGTGGTGTTCTACGACTACGATGAAATTTGCTACATGACGGAAGTGAATTTCCGCGATATTCCGCCAGCGCGTTATCCGGAAGACGAACTGGCCAGCGAACCCTGGTATAGCGTCTCGCCGGGTGATGTTTTCCCGGAGGAGTTTCGCCACTGGCTGTGTGCCGATCCGCGTATCGGGCCATTGTTTGAAGAGATGCATGCCGACCTGTTTCGCGCCGATTACTGGCGCGCGCTACAGACGCGTATTAAAGAAGGGCATGTAGAAGATGTGTATGCCTATCGACGTAGACAGCGCTTTAGCGTGCGTTACGGCGCGATCTCGAGTACGGCGAACTCTTCGTAAACCAGTTCCATCTCCGGCGACCAATTACCCTCGCGCTCAAAAAAGGCCCGGTGTGCCGCTTGCCAGTACGCCAGGCTAAGATCGCCTTCGCCTTCCAGTGCGGCGAGATCGGCGCTCATCTCGTTAAAACGGATCAGCCTGAGCGCCAGCGTGCGTATGACGCACACGGCGTCGCCTGTGCCGTTGAGCACAATGTGATATGACCCGGGCGTGACAGGGGGCTGCTCTTTCTGATAGCTAACCAGCGAGCTACAGGTGCCACGCTTTTTACCGGCGACCACTAGCGCCGCCAGCTCGTCGGCCAGCGCCGGCGAATCACCGAAAGACCAACAGAAGGCCTGTGGGTACTTCTCCTGCCAGTATAATTTCAGGCTGCTCATTTCAGCGAGTTCCACCATAGGCCAGCGTCACCTCTTTCGCCGCTTTAATCACCATGGCGCCAAGTTCGGTGACGCGATCGTCGGTAATGCGTGAGCAGGGGCCGGAAATAGAGAGGGCCGCAAACGGTTCGCGGTGTTCGTCATAAATACACGAGGCCACGCAGCGCAGACCGAGCGCATGTTCTTCGTCGTCAAAGGAATAGCCGCGCTTGCGTGTTTGGGCGAGGTCATCTTTCAGATGCAGCGGCGACACCAGCGTCGCATGGGTATAAGCGTGCAACCCCTTGCGGTGCAGCAGACTGGTAACCTGTTCCTCACTGAGCTGTGATAAAAACGCCTTGCCCGCGCCAGAGGCGTGCATGGGCAGCTTGCCGCCGATCGGCGCGGACATACGCATCAGCTGCGTACACTGCACCTGATCGATAATAATGGCCTGATGGTCGCTCTGGTCGAGTACGGCAAGGTTTACCGTTTCGCCGGAGTCCTCCATCAGCTTGCGCAAAATCGGATGGACAATCGCCAGCAGATTACGGCTCTGTAAGAAGCTGCTGCCGACGATAAACGCGTGTGCGCCTACGGCCCAGTGGCCCAGCTCACCAACCTGGCGGACAAAACCCTGCTGCTGCATGGTGGTGAGTAGACGGTGAGTCGTGGAATTAGGCAAACCCGCCTGTTGCGCCAGTTCGGTCAGCGCGACGCTGCCGTTGGACTCGGCAATCCACTCCAGCAGCTTCAGACCGCGAGTTAATGACTGAACCTGCCCGGTTACGGGTGCAGTGGTAGCGGCAGGTTTTCTCCCGCGTTTCGCGGGAACAGGGGCAACCATGGCAGACTCCTTTTTCTGTATCGTGGAAATCATTTTCGTTTTATTCAATTATAATGCAAGAGTTCCTGAACTGATCGGATGAGTGACATCACAGGATGCCCGATAGCGCTGCGCTTATCAGGCCTACGCTTTGGGAGCCGCCAAAGTAATTTGTAGACTGATAAGGCGCTTGCGCCGCCATCCGGCAAAGCGACAGAAGTGGGTGGCAAGCTGAACATGTCTCATGTTGCCCGTTGTTCTCTTTTCCGCCAGCACGCTTTGTGCCAGTATGGCTCGTTACGTGGAGCGTTGTCGGGAGCGAGTGTGAGCAGCAAAGTTGAACAACTGCGTGCGCAGTTAAATGAACGTATTCTGGTGCTGGACGGCGGTATGGGCACCATGATCCAGAGCTATCGTCTACATGAAGAAGATTTCCGCGGGGAGCGCTTTGCCGACTGGCCCTGCGACCTGAAAGGCAACAATGACCTGCTGGTACTCAGCAAGCCGGAGGTGATCGCCGCTATCCACAACGCCTACTTTGAGGCTGGCGCGGATATCATCGAAACCAACACCTTTAACTCGACAACCATTGCGATGGCGGATTACCGGATGGAATCCCTGTCGGCGGAAATCAACTATGCGGCGGCCAAACTGGCGCGCGCCTGCGCCGATGAATGGACGGCGCGAACACCAGAAAAACCACGTTTTGTTGCGGGCGTGCTTGGTCCAACTAACCGCACGGCCTCCATTTCGCCGGACGTCAACGACCCGGCGTTTCGTAATATCACCTTCGATCAGCTGGTGGCGGCCTACCGTGAATCCACCAAAGCGCTGGTGGAAGGCGGGGCGGACCTGATCCTGATTGAAACCGTCTTTGACACCCTGAATGCGAAAGCGGCGGTGTTTGCGGTGAAAGAAGAGTTTGAAGCGCTGGGCGTTGATCTGCCGATCATGATTTCCGGCACCATCACCGACGCCTCTGGTCGTACCCTCTCCGGCCAGACGACCGAAGCCTTTTATAACTCGCTGCGCCACGCCGAGGCGCTCACTTTTGGCCTTAACTGCGCGCTGGGGCCTGATGAGCTGCGCCAGTACGTCCAGGAACTGTCGCGGATTGCCGAATGCTACGTCACCGCGCACCCGAACGCCGGCCTGCCGAACGCTTTCGGCGAGTACGACCTCGACGCCGACACCATGGCGAAACAGATTCGCGAATGGGCGGAAGCGGGCTTCCTGAATATCGTTGGCGGCTGCTGTGGCACTACGCCGGAGCATATCGCCGCCATGAGCCGCGCCGTTGCCGGTTTGCTGCCGCGCCAGCTGCCGGATATCCCGGTCGCCTGCCGCCTTTCCGGCCTGGAGCCGCTGAACATTGGTGACGATAGCCTGTTTGTGAACGTCGGCGAACGTACTAACGTCACCGGCTCGGCCAAATTTAAACGGCTGATCAAAGAAGAGAAATACAGCGAAGCGCTGGATGTCGCCCGTCAGCAGGTAGAAAGCGGCGCGCAGATTATTGATATCAATATGGATGAGGGGATGCTCGACGCCGAAGCGGCGATGGTGCGTTTCCTCAGCCTGATTGCCGGTGAGCCGGACATTGCCCGTGTACCAATCATGATCGACTCCTCCAAATGGGAGGTTATCGAAAAAGGGCTGAAGTGCATTCAGGGTAAAGGCATCGTCAACTCTATTTCGATGAAAGAGGGCGTGGAAGCCTTTATTCATCATGCGAAGTTGCTACGTCGCTATGGCGCCGCAGTGGTGGTGATGGCCTTTGATGAGCAGGGGCAGGCCGATACCCGCGCGCGTAAAATCGAAATTTGCCGCCGAGCCTACAAAATTCTCACCGAAGAGGTGGGTTTCCCGCCGGAAGACATCATCTTCGACCCGAATATCTTCGCCGTGGCGACCGGTATTGAAGAGCACAACAACTACGCGCAGGACTTTATCGGCGCTTGCGAAGACATCAAACGCGAGCTGCCGCACGCGCTGATCTCCGGCGGCGTGTCTAACGTGTCCTTCTCGTTCCGCGGCAACGACCCGGTACGTGAGGCTATCCACGCGGTATTCCTCTACTACGCCATCCGCAATGGCATGGACATGGGCATCGTCAACGCCGGGCAACTGGCGATTTATGACGACCTGCCTGCCGAACTGCGCGATGCAGTTGAAGATGTCATTCTTAACCGTCGCGATGACGGCACCGAGCGTTTGCTGGATTTGGCGGAGAAATACCGCGGCAGCAAAACCGACGAAGCTGCCAACGCCCAGCAGGCGGAATGGCGTAGCTGGGACGTGAAAAAGCGTCTCGAATACTCGCTGGTGAAAGGCATCACCGAATTTATCGAACAGGATACCGAAGAAGCCCGTCAGCAGGCCGCCCGCCCGATTGAGGTGATTGAAGGGCCGTTGATGGACGGCATGAACGTGGTCGGCGACCTGTTCGGCGAAGGGAAAATGTTCCTGCCGCAGGTGGTGAAATCCGCTCGCGTGATGAAACAAGCGGTGGCCTACCTGGAGCCGTTTATTGAAGCCAGCAAAGAAAAAGGCTCCAGCAACGGCAAGATGGTGATCGCCACCGTGAAGGGCGATGTGCACGATATTGGTAAAAATATCGTTGGCGTGGTGCTGCAATGTAACAACTACGAAATCGTCGATCTTGGCGTGATGGTGCCAGCGGAGAAAATCCTCAGAACGGCGCGTGAAGTGAATGCCGATCTGATCGGTCTTTCCGGGCTTATCACCCCGTCGCTGGACGAAATGGTCAACGTGGCGAAAGAGATGGAGCGTCAGGGCTTTACTATCCCGCTACTGATCGGCGGCGCAACCACTTCGAAAGCGCATACGGCGGTGAAAATCGAGCAGAACTACAGCGGTCCGACGGTCTACGTGCAGAATGCTTCGCGTACCGTGGGCGTGGTGGCGGCGCTACTCTCCGACAACCAGCGCGATGACTTTGTCGCCCGTACCCGCAAAGAGTACGAAACCGTGCGTATTCAGCACGCCCGCAAAAAACCGCGTACGCCGCCGGTCACGCTGGAAGCGGCGCGCGATAATGATCTGGCATTCGATTGGGAACGCTACACCCCGCCGGTAGCCCACCGTCTGGGCGTGCAGGGGGTGGAAGCCAGCATCGAAACTCTGCGCAACTACATCGACTGGACGCCGTTCTTTATGACCTGGTCGCTGGCCGGCAAATACCCGCGCATTCTGGAAGATGAGGTGGTGGGCGTTGAGGCGCAGCGTCTGTTTAAAGACGCCAATGATATGCTGGATAAACTCAGCGCCGAGAAGCTGTTGAATCCGCGTGGCGTGGTGGGCCTGTTCCCGGCTAACCGTGTGGGTGACGACATCGAAATCTATCGCGACGCAACCCGTACTCATGTTCTGACGGTCAGCCACCACCTGCGCCAGCAGACCGAGAAAGTCGGTTTTGCCAACTACTGTCTGGCGGATTTTGTCGCGCCGAAACTGAGCGGCAAAGCGGATTACATCGGTGCTTTCGCGGTGACCGGCGGTCTGGAGGAGGATGCGCTGGCGGACGCCTTCGAAGCGCAACACGACGACTATAACAAGATCATGGTGAAAGCGATTGCCGACCGTCTGGCGGAAGCGTTTGCCGAGTATCTGCATGAGCGTGTACGTAAGGTTTACTGGGGATATGCGCCGAACGAGAGCCTGAGTAACGACGAATTAATCCGCGAAAACTACCAGGGGATTCGCCCGGCGCCGGGTTATCCTGCCTGCCCGGAACATACCGAAAAAGGCACTATCTGGCAGCTACTGGATGTCGAAAAACACACCGGGATGAAGCTCACCGAATCTTTCGCCATGTGGCCTGGCGCGTCGGTCTCCGGCTGGTACTTCAGCCATCCTGAGAGCAAATACTTCGCGGTAGCGCAGATCCAACGCGATCAGGTGACAGATTATGCTTTCCGTAAAGGAATGAGCGTTGAGGACGTTGAGCGGTGGCTGGCGCCGAACCTGGGGTACGATGCGGACTGATTCATAAAATCGTCACTTTTCCTTACAACATACAAGGCACTCATTGGGTGCCTTGTCTCTTTCTTACAATTAAACCCTTATACTGAAGGAAGGCTCTACGCTGAATTTGCCGGATGGCGGCGTAAACGCCTTATCCAGCATACCGTATTACGTATGGTAAGCCCGGTGGCGTGCAACGCCAGCAGGCCTTAACGCTGTGCGCCATCAGGCAATTTATCGCAAGTGAGCTTCAGGAAAACGTATAACGATAAGGAGAACCTGACGCCGTGTTAACTTTGCTCCATCTACTTTCTGCCGTTGCGCTGTTGGTATGGGGAACACATATCGTTCGTACTGGCGTAATGCGCGTGTTTGGCGCGCGTCTACGCACTGTCCTCAGCCGCAGCGTGGAAAAGAAACCGCTCGCCTTTTGTGCGGGTATCGGTGTTACCGCGCTGGTACAAAGCAGTAACGCCACCACTTTATTGGTAACGTCGTTTGTCGCCCAGGATCTTGTCGCCCTGACGCCAGCTCTGGTGATTGTGCTGGGCGCTGATGTGGGTACTGCGCTAATGGCGCGTATTCTCACCTTTGACTTGTCGTGGCTATCGCCGCTGCTGATTTTTATTGGCGTGATTTTCTTTTTGGGACGTAAGCAGTCCCGCGCCGGGCAGCTGGGTCGCGTCGGTATCGGGCTTGGCCTGATTCTACTGGCGCTGGAGCTGATTGTGCAGGCAGTGACGCCGATCACTCAGGCTAATGGCGTGCAGGTCATTTTCGCGTCGCTGACGGGCGACATTATGCTGGATGCGCTGATTGGCGCGATGTTCGCTATTATCAGTTATTCCAGCCTGGCGGCGGTGTTGCTGACGGCGACCCTGACGGCGGCGGGGATTATATCGTTCCCGGTGGCGTTGTGCCTGGTCATCGGCGCCAATCTGGGATCGGGCTTGTTGGCGATGCTCAACAACAGCGCCGCCAATGCTGCCGCGCGTCGCGTAGCGCTCGGCAGCCTATTGTTCAAATTGATCGGCAGCCTGGTCATCCTGCCGTTTGTCCATCCGCTGGCGAATCTGATGGATGAGCTATCGCTACCGAAGTCAGAGCTGGTGATCTATTTCCACGTTTTCTATAACCTGGTGCGCTGCCTGGCGATGGTGCCATTTGCCGAGCTGATGGCGCGTTTTTGTAAACGAATTATTCGTGATGAGCCTGAACTGGATACCCATCTGAAGCCGAAACATCTGGATGTCAGCGCGCTGGATACGCCAACGCTGGCGCTGGCTAATGCTGCCCGTGAGGTGTTGCGCATTGGCGATGCGATGGAACAGATGATGGAAGGGCTAAAAAAGGTCATGCACGGCGAGCCGCGTGAAGAGAAAGCGCTGCGCAAGCTGGCGGATGACGTTAACGTGCTCTACACCGCGATTAAGCTTTATCTGGCGCGAATGCCGAAAGACGAGCTGGCGGCGGAGGAGTCCCGTCGGTGGGCGGAGATTATTGAGATGGCCCTGAACCTCGAACAGGCGTCGGATATTATCGAGCGAATGGGCAGCGAGATTGCCGACAAGTCGCTGGCGGCGCGTCGGGCATTTTCAGAAGAAGGATTGAAAGAGCTGGATGCGCTTTACGATCAACTGCTCAGTAATCTGCAACTGGCGATGTCGGTCTTTTTCTCCGGCGATGTCACCAGCGCCCGTCGGTTGCGCCGCAGTAAACATCGCTTCCGTATACTTAATCGCCGATACTCACATGCGCATGTCGACCGCCTGCACCAGCAGAACGTGCAAAGCATTGAAACCAGCTCGCTCCATTTAGGGCTGCTGGGCGATATGAAGCGTCTTAACTCACTGTTCTGTTCGGTCGCCTATAGCGTACTGGAACAGCCGGATCAGGACGAGGAACGGGGCGAGTATTAAGTGAAATGCCGGATGGCGGGGCCTACGGAGAACATGCGTGTAGGCCCGTCATTCGGCATTCAATGTGGCCAGGGATTAAAAGCGATGACCGCTTCCAGCGCCACGGCCTCTTCGCCCGCTTTAAACACCCAGGTGGTATTCGGGCCGCCGAGAACCGCCTGGCCGTTGCTCACCTGAATCCAGTTACCTTCCGGCAAACCAATCACTGTCAGTTCCGGCGCGACCACCAGCAGTTCGCGAATACGCTGCTCGCGGGTCTCGCCCTTATGACCTTCCGGCAAGGCGTTAGTGAAGTGAGGATTAATTTGCAGCGGGAACAGATCCAGCGCGTCGAAACCGTTTGGATCGACGATCGGCATATCGTTGGTCGTGCGGATAGTCGGGCAGGCAAGGTTGGCGCCCGCGCTCCAGCCGATATACAGCGCGCCGCGTTTTACCCTGTCCGCCATCGGCGCCAGCAGCCCGCGTTCACGCGATTCTTTCAGTAGCTGAAAGGTATTTCCGCCGCCGACAATAATGATTTCCGCTTTCTCAATCGCTGCAAGCGGATCGGCGACACGATGAATCCCTGTGACGTTTATCCCTAATGGCGCAAGTACCTCTGCGGTTTTATCCGTGTACTCGTCCCATGTTTGCGTGACGCCGGCAAACGGAATAAACACGGCTGAGCGTCGACCGTTCAATTGATTCGCTATCAGCGGCAGAGCGTGTTCCAGCTAGGCTTTACCCGGCAGCGTCGAGTTACTTAATAAAAGCAGTTCCATTACTTCTCCACCTCATCAGGAAATGTCAAAACGTAATAATGCTACCATTATCCATTTAATGTCTTACTGATATGGCTCATGATGTTGCGCGTGTTACAGGCAACGCGCGGTCGCTAAAAGTGACGCCAGGCCAGATCTGCTATCTGGTATCGCCTGAAAAATTACAGGTATAATCCGCAAAATTATTTAACACGTTTAGAGACGAAAATGGCAAAACTGACCTTACAAGAGCAACTGCTACAAGCGGGATTAGTGACCAGCAAAAAAATGGCCAAAGTCCAGCGCACGGCTAAAAAATCACGCGTTCAGGCTCGTGAGGCCAGAGAGGCGGTGGAAAAAAATAAAAAGGCGCAACTTGAGCGTGATAAACAACTCAGTGAACAGCAAAAACAAGCGGTTTTAGCGAAAGAGTTTAAAGCTCAGGTTAAGCAACTTATTGAAATGAATAGAATCAATGTATCTAAAGGCGATATTGGTTTTAACTTCACCGATAATAACGTCATCAAAAAAATAGACGTGGATAAGCTCACTCAGACGCAACTGATTAATGGGCGTCTCGCGATTGCGCGTCTGGTTATCAATAACAGCGGTGAATGTGAATATGCGATTATTCCCGCGAGCGTCGCCGATAAAATCGCACAACGAGATGCGGACAGTATTGTCGTAAACAGTGCGCTGAGTCAGGAAGAGCAGGACGAAGATGATCCGTATGCCGATTTTAAAGTTCCCGACGATTTGATGTGGTAAGTCACATTCCCGACGTTTATGTAGAAAAATTTCTCAGAGAGTAAATATGCTGACCGACACATCTATCCGGCTTAATAAATATATCAGTGAAAGCGGCATCTGTTCGCGTCGCGAGGCGGACCGTTTTATCGAACAGGGCAATGTCTTTATCAACGGCAAACGCGCCGCCATTGGCGATCAGGTAGTCGCCGGGGATGTTGTTAAAGTAAATGGTCGGTTGATTGAGCCGCGAGAAGCGGATGATTTAGTGCTGATTGCGCTGAATAAACCGGTTGGCATTGTCAGTACCACTGAAGACGGCGAACGCGACAATATTGTCGATTTTGTGAACCACAGCAAACGTATCTTCCCGATTGGTCGTCTGGATAAAGACTCGCAGGGGCTGATATTTCTGACTAACCACGGCGATCTGGTCAATAAGATTCTGCGTGCCGGTAACGATCACGAAAAAGAGTATCTGGTGACGGTGGATAAACCGATTACCGACGAGTTTATTCGTGGTATGGGCGCTGGCGTGCCGATTCTGGGTACTGTCACCAAAAAATGTAAGGTGAAAAAAGAGGCGCCGTTTGTCTTTCGCATTACCCTGGTGCAGGGATTAAACCGTCAGATCCGTCGTATGTGTGAATACTTTGGTTATGAAGTGACGAAACTGGAGCGTACGCGCATTATGAACGTCAGCCTGAGCGGGATTCCGCTGGGCGAGTGGCGCGATCTGACGGACGATGAGCTGATCGATCTGTTTAAATTGATTGAGCGTTCCTCTTCCGAAGCCAAACCAAAGGCCAAAGCGAAGCCGAAGACCACGGGTATTAAGCGACCGGTTATTGCGATCGAAAAAAGCAATGAGAAAGCGCGCCCGGCATCAAGCGGTAAGCGCTTTACCTCGCCGGGACGAAAGAAGAAAGGACGTTAACGTCTGCCGCGCGTCGGCGTATTCGCCGACCAGGAGAATGACGCTTCCGTATCGGGTTTATACGCCTGCTTTTTCTTCAACTGGCGGGCTTTTTTCGCTTCAGCCTCACGCAGCGCCATCAGCTTATCGATGTACTCCTTTTTTACGCTGTTGGTCTCAGAATTGGTCAGCGGACGACCGTGCGCAATACGGGCGCGGTCCAGCAACGTTTTCAGTTCGCGCTGTTCGCGCTCGGTCATCTCTTTTTGGGTAATGCGGGGGAGTGCCATACGGGTGCCCTCAGTTAGCCGATGCATTTAGTCTACGGCAATACGCTACGGGCGGATAGCGCTCAGTCAGCAATCCGCAGCTTTCCGGCGAAATCCTGTGGCGTATAACCCGTTGACGTAAATCCTTTATCCGTGATGATGTTATCGATTTCTTTTACGCTTGCGATGCACATCACACCGTCCTGACCAAATTTGGTATGGTCGGCGAGAATCACTGATTTTTTGCTCATCGCAATCATGGCTTTGGCAACGTAGGCTTCTTCAAAGCTCTTCACCAACACGCCATGCTGGGGAGAAATGCCGCCAGCGCCAATAAAACAGATATCCGCGTGAATTGCGTTAATCTGCTGACACACCGAGACGCCGAGGTTGGCGCGAAAATGGTAATCATATTCGCCGCCTAATACATACACGCGGGCCTGCAGGTTATGCTCTTTAATTTTATCGGCAATCAGGGCTGAATTGGTAATCACGGAAAAAGCGAGAGGCGGTAATTGCTCGGCCAGAATAAGGTTAGTTGTACAGGAGTCAATAAACAATGTATCCCGTTCACTGACCATTTCGGCGGCAAGTTTGCCAATCGCTATTTTCTCTTCGCGATGCGCCTCTATTCTTGCGCTAAACGCATCCTCCTGGACAACTTGCTTTTTGACTGCGCCCCCATGAATCTTAGTGATTTTGCCTTCTGATTCCAGTAAGGAGAGATCGCGACGAATGGTTTCCGAGGTGACGTTGAGCATTTCCGATAATTTAATAACGGTGACTTCACCGAATTTGTTTAATTCATCAAGAATATGTTTTCGTCTTTTAATTGGATTCATTATCTTTCGCCGCCGTCAACCTTTGGCGCATGGTAACTGGATGCGTAAGGCAACGCAACCACTCCAACGCATGGACGATACCCTCCTCATCATTCGTGGCAGTCACATAGCCGGCCTGCCGCTTTACTGCATCCGGCGCGTTGCCCATTGCGATGCTGATTCCGGCGGCGGCAAACATGCTGACATCATTCTGCTGATCGCCAATCGCGACCACCTTGTCAGAAGATATATTTAAATAATGAATTAATTGTTCTATTATGCACCCTTTATTTATATCGGATCTTTGAATATCAATATAATTCTCTCCCGTGACAACCGCATAATATCCACAAGGCAGGTGATTATTCACTTCTGTACACAGATTATCTATCTCCGGAGATGCGGCAACAAGTGTAATTTTATATATGTTGCGACGATTAAAGATATTTTCTGCAGTTTCAGTTATAAGCGGTAATCCAAATAAGCGAGCCTCATATGTTGTCCAGTGCGCAATCAGTCTATCGTCACGATGGTGAATTGCTTCGGCACTAAAAAAATGGTGGTGATAGCGGGAAAGAGAAATATGCTGGTCAATATTCCACAGGTCTGTGGCGGTCAGAGGGGCAGCATGAATAATGCGCTGTCCCGCCATCTCCAGAAGGTGTCCGCAGTTAAAACCGGCGCACCAGCTAAACAACCTATCAACCTGTTGTTGGCGTAGCAGGCGTACCATTGAGGAGACCGGTCTGGCGGAACATGCCGCCAGTAGACCACCGTCCTGGCGGAACGCAATCAGCGCCTGACGCGTGCGCGGGCTGATTGTTTTCTGCGAGGTGAGTAATGTTCCATCCAGATCGGTGATTAACAACATCTCTCGTTCCCTGATATCAATGAACAATAAACGGCGTAACGGCTTCTTTGGCGGCGTTGCACACCATGTTGTCGATAGCCGTACCGACCACCAGAATATTGACTCCGGTATCTTTAAACGCTTTCGCGTTGGCGAGGTTAATCCCGCCTTCCGCCAGCGTCGGAACATCCACCGCGCCGACCAACGCCCGCAGGCGATCTTTAATCATCTGCGGGATATCGCCTGCCGCTACGCCTTCATAGCTCATGCCGGTCATCAGACCAATCATATCCACGCCGATATCCTGCATCCGCTTCGCCACGCTGGCGACCTCTTCCGGCGTGCGTGCAGGAATACCGAAAGTATGCAGATCGTCAGGATGGCCAATATAGGCATCGACGGTCAGACCATATTGATGGGCGAGATTAACGATGTCCTGCAGATCGTCCCAGTCGGATTTATGCGTATGTAAACCGTCGGCTCCAGCGCGGGCAATCTCCAGAATTTCCGTTTCGCTGAGCGGCACCGGTAAGGTTTCGGTAAAACCGCCGGCGATACCAACGGTGATAAAAATATCGTCCGGGACCACATTACGCACACCGTGTACGGCCTCAGCCATCTGGCTGTTGGTGATTTCGTGACGAATCTGCTCCGCCGCGTGCATGTTGCTCACGCCTTTGTGTCCACGCGCCAGCGCCAACGCAGGGTGGTTCGGCTCCAGAAGCTTAACGCCAGCCTCACACACGGCTTTCGCCAGGCGCGCATCGTCGCCAGTTATTCCTGTGCTGAGGATAGTTTGCCCACCGTGAAGCGTGATGGCTTCTTTCACTTTCTGTAACGCTTTGGCGCGTTTTTTATTCATATCGCCTTTAAACATGGTGTACCTCTGGTGTTGGTGCATTAATTAACGGCTGTCGTTGTTGATTCGCTCTGTACGACAGGTTTGAAACGGTTAGCAATAATGGTGGTAAGGCAGGTCATAGCCATTGTGGCAATCATTACGATGGCCATCTGGAGCGCATTGCTGGATAAGAACGGTGAGGCGAAAGCCGGAACATAGGCCACGCCTTTGACGTTAAAAAAGCCCAGCATCATGCCGCCCATTCCGGCCCAAAAAATGGCGGAGCCAAAAACAATTTTGTTGGCGAACATGAAGGGATAGGCGGATTCAACAAAGGTGCCAAAACCCAGGTTAATGAGCAGGCCCGGCGTAGCAACGGCAGCTTCGCTTTTTTCACGCGGGGCGATCACATTGGCAAGGTTAATACCTGCGGCCACCATCACCAGACCGACCATATCGACCGCGCCGAGGAAGCTGACGCCGGATTTTTCCATCTCCAGCAGCACCAACGGCAGGATCACCGCGTGATAGACGCCGCCGAGAATGGCAGGCCAGATAACCAGACCAGCCAGCAGCCCGGCAAGAATTGGGCTGAATGCCAGCGTGCTTTCGATAGCCAGTTTGATGTAATTACCCGCAGATAGCGCCAGCGGACTCAGCAGATAGTGCATGACTAACCCAGCGGCAAGGCCCGATATCCCACCGGCGACGATGTTGACGGTAGTCATTGGGAAGCGCCAGTTCAGGCACAGCTCGAACAGCCAACGGACGAAAATCCCCGCCATTACACCGCCGATAATGCCGCCGATCAGTCCGCCCTCTACGGAAAGCACGCCAGCGACGACCCCGGCCACAATTGAAACTTCATCCAGTTCGGAAATCTGTTTTGCCGCCAGTACCGCGACTAACACTGGCAGACCTTTTAATAAGATTTCAAAGATATCGTTAAGTTTTTCCAGTCCTGGTATGTGGCTCAGGGCGAGTACAATCGCCATGGCGATAAAGCCTGGTAGAGCAGGGATCATGATGCTACGAATGTTAAAACGTTTGAGCAGGCTTTTTCCGGAACCGCTCTGCGAGGGCGAAGCGCTACCCAACTGTGGTTTGTACTTGATACCCCAATGTTTACACAGCGACGCCACGAAGGAGACGGCGCGGGTACGGCTGGTGGTGCCAGTTGTTCCGGAGGTCGCGACCACATTCGCCCCCTTTGCCGCCACCAGCGCCATGGAGGTTCCCCCGGTGCCGACAATCGGTGTTTTCATCTCAACGGCGGCGGCAAAAACGGCCTGGTTCGCCTTTACCGGATCAGCGCTCATTACCACGATCCCATCGATCTCACCGCGGCGGATCATCTCAGCGATTTGGCGATCGCTTTCTACTACCGAGGTGTTTACCTCCGAAAGTTTGCCCTGAAATATGCGCTGTGGTTTTTGTTGGTTTTCTGTGGTTAATGCATAAACCGATGCCGGGGTATCCGGTTTGGCGACGTCCATCGAGGCTTCTGCCGCGATAAACTGTACGGCGGCCACATTCACGCCCGCAGCCTCACACTGCTGATAAATTTCCTGGAGTAACTTCTCTGGCTCGGCGCCACCCAGGTTGTAGAGGTTGCCTCCACTGCTTCCAATAATCGCAATTTTTTTCATAGCGGCCTCAAATAGGGTAAGGGGGTTATCTGTGTTGTAGTGCAATCATAATTCCAACTAAAACAAAATAAAGCAACAATGAAAAGGTGGTTTTATACCAAATGATCTCAATTTTCAAATGTAACTAACTAAAATATAATGATTAATTTGTATTTTTGCTTTATGTTGTTTCGTGTGGTTTTGTGACGAGGTTCAAAATGAGGAGTGCATAAATAGGGGAAAGCTGCCCATGTTGATGGGACGAGTAGGGTGTTGCGGATTCCTGAGCAGTATTCCGCCGGCAGCGCCTGGCGCGGGAACCGCCGGATGACGCGCCTGCGTCGCCATCCGGCAACGCATCGCCCGATGGCGCTTACGCTACCGTATTAGAAACATATAGAGGTTCTGGTGGCGCAAAGAAAAGCGCCGGCATTGAAGAGAAGGAAGCTTTAACGCAGTGATAACTTATATTGTTTCACTTTGCTTTGGATTGTGTTTTTTAAACTAAAATAAGGCACCCAAGGCAATGCTGTGTTCCAGGGGCGAGGGGAACCATGAAAACAGACTATGCTTACTCCGTCAGGTAATTTTCCATTACCTGTCCCATCGTATAGTTCAGGGTTAAAACCAATCATTTTTGGTGTTGCTATATTAGCTTTGTAACTAATAATTCTTCCGGGTAAGATGTTTTGCCATCTTTCAGCATCTTGACATATTCTGCCGATAAATCCTTGATCGCCATGATAGGGCGGGGTTCTTATGGCATTGATTTCCTTTTCAGGATTTTTCATAAATTCATCCCACACATTTTTTTTTGCGGGTGCAGGAATAAACATAATACCTGTTGCTGGCGCAACTGAAGCACCATGCTGAGAAAAGTCATTAAGTAATGTTATTTTTTTCATAGTTGTCAGAGGAGTAATATCTCCCACAACAACGCTATCTATATCAATATAGAGAATATCCTCATTACCAAGAACAGGATGCAGTGGATTGAAAAGTTCTAGTTTTGCCCACCATCCTGGCCAATCATACAAAAGAGGCGCTGTATTTACCCCTTTTATCTTTAGCGCATCTGTTAAACAAACAGAATCATAACCTTTGAGCTGCTTATGTAACCATTGAGCATGTTTTGTGGTGAAGTCTTTGCTTTGTCTGAGCACAGAAACAATAATCATTATATTCCCCGGTGAATATTAGGTGTTTTTAGCCATGTTCCACTATATTTAATGTGCTTTATATTGCAACAAAATTAGTGTTCATATGGTTATTGAAGTTTAATTACATTCAAGATGTGAATGTAATTAATTTGTTTATAATGTTATTAATATATGTAATGTAAGTTGATAAATGTTTTAATGATTGTTTTGTCTTTTATATTTCCATGGGGAGATATAAAATAAGAGTTGGGATGGGAGTGATCTTATTTCCCCTTTTTGTTTCTGGTGGTTTTTATGTTGCTGAATTGGATTAAACACTTCAGTGTTTAAAGCGCGAGGTCCGCAGTATTTTTATCCATCTTCTCAGGCAACCGGGAGGCAGGTATCCCGGAGTTGGACAGACTGCAGTGATGTTACGAGAACGATGCCCGATAGCGTTTACGCTACCGGGCCTTACTAAACGCTCTATCAGAATAGTGATGTAGACATCAGGTCAGAGAATGAACATAAAAATCATTCACAAAAGAAATGTTTTATTTTTAGTCTATTAACCTGACGAGAAAAGTCTATAAAATATTGCAATCTTAAGATTTAGATTAATCCCATTTTTTGTGATTTATTACTGGGATTACTTCTGATGTTTTTTTTGTAATATATATGCTATTTGCTGGAATGCTCTTATTTACAAATGACATTGCTCCAATAGTAACATTATCACCGATAGTAATAGAGCCTATAATGCAGGTGTTGGCTCCTATATCTACATTATTGCCAATAATAATGAAATCATCTTCTTTTAAACCTTGCTTGTTCCCTACTGTTGTATTTTGCTTAAGCGATAAATTACAACCGATACGAGCCTTTTTCGTGATGACGATCCCCATGTGATGCGGAATATCCAAACCATAGCCGATTACTGCTCCCAGCTCTATATCAATTCCAAATTTGGAATTTAGTTTGCGATTAATCCATAATCCAGTTTTTTTCTGTTTTTTTGAACTATAGATATACATCTCATTTGCCAGACGCCACCAAAATAAAAATTACGTCGGCGATTGTTATTGGCCTGCATAAGTAATCGACATAATGAAAATTCATTCCTGCGAATAATCTCATGCCGCCAGTATTCCCGTAATCCACTTCCTTTTTTAGATATGGAAAATAATAAGCAATGTAAGAGTTTGATTTTTTCTTCCTCCAATGAAGAAAGCTAGCTTGTTAAATAAATGTTATTATCGTAGGAGGTTCACGTATCAATTGGTAAAAATACTATAAGATGGTTTTTTATAATACTTCATTTGCTATGCAAACTGAACATTCTTTTAATTTATAATTAAATGCCGTTGATAGTAAATATTTATATATATTTTGAATGTATTGATGGGTAGTTATTTCACCGTTTTTTACGCTTCCCTTTTTGGTGCCGTCACGGGGAGCATGGTGCTGGATATGGAGATAAAATATGATTCAGAAATCAAAAGAAATGGTTCGGCTTCCGGAGATTATTAACGATCTGGCGTTTCATGCGTCGCAGGTACTTATTGAAAGCATGAATATTGATAGCGCGTCAGCCGAAAATGCCGGTCAGGCAATTGCTGACAGAATGATGCGCAACTGGGGCGGGCAAAGCATTTATTTCCCCAAAGGTATCTCTGGTCGAGCCTCGGAGCGGGATTATCAGATTTACAGCGAGTGCGATGGGCGTAATTATGCGGAGCTGGCCAAAAAGTACAATTTGACACTGCAGTGGATCTATAAAATCGTTAAGCGGGTCCACACGGAAAAACAGCACCAGCGGCGTATGCTGTAAGCGATATCGGGTATGGCGTATAGCGACAAGCGCTATACGCCGGGAGCTGCGACAGGCCGGATAAGGCGCTTGCGTCGCCATCCGGCAGCGTATTGCCTGATAGCGCTCACCCGCTGTCGTGTCAGGGCGATTATTCAAATAAGTTCTGATGTAGCTTTTGCACCACTTTCTCGGCATCGTCTCCCGGCACGAGGAAGCACAGATTGTGGCTGGAGGCGCCGTAACAAATCATGCGAATGTTGAACGGTTCCAGGACGCCAAACACTTCTTTACCAACACCGCAGGCTTTTGACAGGTTGTTGCCAATCAGCGCGACCAGCGCCAGTCCTTCTTCGACTTCGACCCGACACAGCGCGGAAAGCTCCATCAATAAGGATTGGGTCAGTAACGTATCGCCCGTGGAGGTGGAGCCGGTAGTATCCAGCGTCAGCGCAACGCTCACCTCCGAAGTGGTAATCAGATCTACCGAAATATTATGCCGCGCCAGAATGCCGAACACCTCTGCCAGGAAACCTCGTGAGTGCAGCATATTCAGGCTGTGCAGCGTCAATAGCGTTTGATTGCGGCGCAGCGCCAGCGCGCGGAACAGCGGCGGGTTTTGGGTTTTATTGCACACCAGCGTACCGCCCGCTTGCGGATCTTTACTGGAGCCAACGAAGACCGGGATATCGCTGCGCACGGCCGGGAGTAAGGTGGCTGGATGCAGTACTTTTGCGCCGAAGGTTGCCATCTCCGCCGCTTCTTCAAAGTCGATTTCATCAATTCGCTGCGCGACGGGCACTACGCGCGGGTCGGTGGTGTAAATACCGGGCACATCTGTCCAGATATCAACTCGCGCGGCATGGAGCGCTTCAGCCAGCAACGCTGCCGTATAGTCGCTGCCGCCGCGGCCTAATGTCGTGGTGCGGCCTTTGCTTTCACTGCCGATAAAGCCCTGAGTAATGACCAACGTTTCGCTCAGGCGCGGGAGCAACTGCTGCGCGGCCAGTTCCGCAAGCGCTGCGACGTCCGGTTCCGCACGACCAAAGCGATCGCTGGTACGCATCACTTTGCGCACGTCGAACCAGTGGGCCTGTACGTCGCGTTCACGCAGGATCTCAACAAATAGCAGGGTAGACATCAGCTCGCCGTGGCTGACCAGTTCATCGGTCAGGGCTGCCGATGTCGCCAGCGATGCCGCCTCCGCCAGAATAGTGATGTTTTCCAGCAGGCGTTCAATCTCTTCGCGAATGACATTCGGATGACGCAGACGATCAAGGATATCGAACTGGATTTTACGGATGGCGTCGAGCGTAGCGAAACGTTCGCCGGGCTCCATCCCTTCGGCCAGCGCCACCAGCAGATTAGTGATGCCGGCAGACGCGGAAAGCACGACTAAACGAACATTGGCGTCGGAAAGTACGATATCCGCGCTACGGTTCATGGCGTCAAAATCAGCGACGCTGGTACCGCCAAATTTGGAAACAACGATCTCTGTCATATCAACCTCGTGTCAGGAAATGAAAAACGCGACCATGGCACAAGGGCAGAACAGAAACCGGTGCAGGCGCAAATGCAAGTAACGTATTTATAAATAAAAGTTGTGGCCTGGACTGTCAACGTTGGGATTATGCGGATTTTTTATGCTGAGTTTAGGCTCAGTAACAGCGCTTATAACCCCGATACCCGTTTGTAGTATGTTGGCTTATCTATGCGCCCGGCGACTCACCCACTTGCCGCCTTTCTGCACCTCGAATTATTTAGGGTATATACTTTTTATCCTCATTCGACAGTGCCTGGGGCAACGGCACTAAAACAATCACACTTTTCTGTGACTGGCGTTACAATCGATCCCAGTCACAATTCTCAAATCAGAAGAGTATTGCTAATGAAAAACATCAATCCAACGCAGACTTCTGCCTGGCAGGCGCTCCAGAAACACTACGATGAAATGAAAGACGTTACGATCGCTGAGCTTTTCGCGAACGATAGCGACCGTTTCGCTAAATTTTCCGCGACGTTTGACGATCTGATGCTGGTGGATTTCTCCAAAAACCGCATCACCGAAGAGACGCTGGCAAAATTACAGGATCTGGCGAAAGAGACCGATCTGGCCGGCGCGATTAAATCCATGTTCTCCGGCGAGAAGATCAACCGCACCGAAGACCGCGCCGTGCTGCACGTGGCGCTGCGTAACCGTAGCAATACGCCGATCATTGTGGACGGCAAAGATGTGATGCCGGAAGTGAACGCCGTGCTTGAGAAAATGAAAACTTTCTCGCAAGCGATTATCTCCGGTCAGTGGAAAGGCTACACCGGTAAGGCCATCACCGACGTGGTGAACATCGGTATCGGCGGTTCCGACCTCGGCCCGTTCATGGTGACCGAAGCGCTGCGTCCGTATAAAAATCATCTGACTATGCACTTCGTCTCTAACGTTGATGGCACCCACATCGCTGAAGTGCTGAAAAAAGTGAACCCGGAAACCACGCTGTTCCTGGTCGCTTCTAAAACTTTCACCACCCAGGAAACCATGACCAACGCCCACAGCGCGCGCGACTGGTTCCTGAAAACTGCAGGCGATGAAAAACACGTGGCGAAACACTTTGCTGCGCTCTCCACCAACGCCAAAGCGGTCGGCGAATTTGGTATCGACACGGCCAATATGTTCGAGTTCTGGGACTGGGTCGGCGGTCGTTACTCGCTGTGGTCTGCCATCGGGCTGTCCATTATTCTGTCCGTCGGTTTCGACAACTTTGTCGAGCTGCTTTCCGGCGCGCACGCGATGGACAAGCATTTCTCCACCACTCCGGCGGAGAAAAACCTACCCATTCTGCTGGCGTTGATTGGCATCTGGTACAACAATTTCTTCGGCGCGGAAACCGAAGCCATTCTGCCGTACGACCAGTATATGCACCGTTTCGCCGCCTACTTCCAGCAGGGTAACATGGAATCCAACGGTAAATACGTTGACCGTAACGGCAACGCCGTGGATTACCAGACAGGCCCAATTATCTGGGGCGAACCAGGCACCAACGGTCAGCACGCGTTTTATCAATTGATTCACCAGGGTACTAAAATGGTGCCGTGTGACTTTATCGCCCCGGCTATCACCCATAACCCGCTATCCGATCATCATCAGAAGCTGCTGTCTAACTTCTTCGCGCAGACCGAAGCGCTGGCGTTTGGTAAATCCCGCGAGGTGGTTGAGCAGGAATATCGCGATCAGGGTAAAGATCCGGCGCAGCTCGAACACGTTGTGCCATTCAAAGTGTTTGAAGGCAACCGCCCGACCAACTCTATCCTGCTGCGTGAAATTACACCGTTCAGCCTGGGCGCGCTGATTGCGCTGTATGAGCATAAAATCTTTACGCAGGGCGCCATCCTGAACATCTTTACTTTCGACCAGTGGGGCGTTGAGTTGGGTAAACAGTTGGCTAACCGTATTCTGCCGGAGCTGGGCGATGATAAAGCTATTTCGTCCCATGATAGCTCTACCAACGGTCTGATTAACCGTTATAAAGCCTGGCGCGCCTGATGGCGCTGCGCTTATCCGGTCTACGTAATGCATAGCGTCTGTGGGCCGGATAAGGCGTTTCGCCGCCATCCGGCAAAAAGAGAATAAGATAATAAAAAGGCCGATATTCACATCGGCTTTTTTTATAAGATAATTCCGCTTGTCCGTCTTTACCCCCACAATTTTATATTGAGCTTAATCCTAAAATAAGCAATAACCAGAAAATCACTCTGCGTTATTTTCAGATTATACGGATGCCTTTGTGTTTTTATTTAATTCTAACTTATTGATTTGATTTACTTATTAATTAAATAGAGGATGTGTTGTTTCTTTAAAGTTTAATTATCCTAAAACCTCGCTGTTATTTCTCCCGGACATAATCCGCCTGCTTTGGTTGTGTATACTCGGTAGCGCCCGAAATTCTTTTGGGTAAATCTCCATTCATTCAATGAAGGGAAATTATGATGAAAAAAGTACTGTATGGCATTTTTGCCATAACCGCGCTTGCGGCGACATCTGTCTCGGCAGCCCCCGTTCAGGTGGGTGAAGCGGCAGGGTCGGCAGCGACGTCGGTATCGGCGGGAAGCTCCTCCGCTACCAGCGTTAGCACCGTAAGTTCGGCGGTGGGCGTCGCGTTAGCGGCAACCGGCGGCGGCGATGGTTCCAATACCGGGACCACGACCACCACGACCACCAGTACCCAGTAGTATCGGTACGTTTAACCATAACCACACTCCGGTGTGGTTATTTTGCCCCTCTGGAGAAGCGTCGTGAAGCGACTCGCACTTATCCTGATTTGCCTGCTATTACAGGCGTGTTCGGCCACCACTAAAGGCCTGGGCGATTCACTGTGGGACAGTTTGTTCGGTACGCCAGGCGTACAGCTAACGGATGACGATATTCAAAACATGCCGTATGCCAGCCAGTACATGCAGCTTAACGGCGGCCCTCAACTGTTTGTGGTGCTCGCTTTCTCGGAAAACGGGCAGCAGAAATGGGTGACGCAGGATGGCGCGACGATCGTGACGCAGCATGGCCGTCTGGTCAAAACTCTGCTCAGCGGTGACAACCTGATCGATGTGAATAATCTGGCGGCCGACCCGCTGGCGAAACCAGGACAGATTATCGATGGCGCGACCTGGACTCGCACCCTGGGCTGGACCGAACATCGCCAGGTGCGTTACGCCACCGCCCGCTCCGTTTTTACATGGCGAGGGACCGATAGCGTGAACGTCGGCAGTGAAGAGACCGCCGTGCGGGTGTTAGATGAAGAAGTGACGACCGATCAAACGCGCTGGCGTAATCGCTACTGGGTTGATAGTGAAGGCCAAATTCGCCAGACGGAACAGTATCTGGGCGCGAATTACTTTCCGGTGAAAACCACGCTGATTAAGGCGGCAAAATCATGATGAAAAGGATGATAAGCGCGCTGGCACTGGCCTTTATCGCGTCATCCGTCTTTGCCAGCGGCACTGTTACCGTTTTTACCCAAGGTAATAGCGAGCCTAAAACGCTGACAGACGCTGAACGTCTGCTCGATTTAGTCGGACAGCCGCGCCTGGCAACGAGCTGGTGGCCTGCGGCGGTGATAGGCGAAGAACAGGCGACCGTGACGGCGCGTCAGCAGCAGCAGGAACTTCTCGGGCGACTGGCGGCGCTCGGCGCTGAGGAAGATGGCGATGCGGCGGCGGCGATAAACACACTACGCCGACAGATTCAGGCGGTGAAGGTGACGGGCAGACAATTAGTGAACCTTGATCCTGACGTGGTTCGGGTGAGCGAACGAGGTAACCCGCCGCTGCAAGGTCACTACACGCTCTGGGTCGGGCCGCAACCCACGCAGGTGACGCTCTTTGGCTTGATTAGCCAGCCGGGCAGCCAGCCGTTCGTCCCTGGGCGGGACGTCGCCAGTTATCTTGAGGGTCAGCGCTTACTCAGCGGCGCGGATCGTAGCTATGCCTGGGTGGTTTACCCTGATGGACGCAGCCAAAAAGCGCCGGTGGCTTACTGGAATAAACGTCATATCGAGCCAATGCCCGGCAGCATTATTTTTGTCGGTTTTGCCGATTCCCTTTGGCGCGGCACGCCGAAGGCGATAAATGCCGACATTCTTCATACCCTGACGCAGCGGATACCGGAATAATGAAAAAAACACATCTGCTCAGCGTGCTGGCGCTGGGTATTAGCGCGGCCTGCCATGCCGAAACATATCCAGCCCCTGTTGGGCCTTCACAATCTGACTTTGGCGGCGTGGGCCTGCTGCAAACGCCGACAGCGCGTATGGCGCGTGAAGGGGAGATGAGCCTGAACTATCGTGATAACGATCAGTACCGCTACTACTCGGCTTCGGTTCAGCTTTTCCCGTGGCTGGAAACCACGTTGCGCTATACCGATGTCCGTACGAAAAAGTACAGCAGCGTGGAATCATTCTCCGGCGACCAGACTTACAAAGATAAAGCGTTTGATGTGAAACTGCGGTTGTGGGAAGAGAGTTACTGGATGCCGCAGGTGGCGGTTGGCGCGCGCGATATCGGCGGGACGGGGCTGTTTGATGCGGAATATATTGTAGCGAGTAAGGCCTGGGGGCCGTTTGATTTTTCATTAGGTCTCGGCTGGGGCTATCTTGGCACCAGCGGCAATGTGTCTAATCCTTTCTGTTCGTATAGTGATAAATTCTGTTCGCGTGATAACAGTTATAAAGAGGCCGGTTCCGTCGACGGTAGCGATATGTTTCACGGCCCGGCCTCGCTGTTTGGCGGCGTGGAATACCAGACCCCGTGGCAACCGCTACGCCTGAAGCTGGAGTATGAAGGCAATAACTATCAGCAGGATTTTGCGGGTAAACTGGAGCAGAAGAGCAAGTTTAACGTCGGCGCCATTTACCGCGTCACCGATTGGGCCGACGTTAACCTCAGCTACGAGCGCGGCAACACCTTTATGTTTGGCGTTACGCTGCGCACCAATTTCAACGATTTACGTCCCGCGTATCATGACAATTCACGCCCGCAATACCGACCACAGCCGCAGGATGCCATCCTGCAACATTCGGTAGTGGCTAATCAATTAACGTTATTGAAATATAATGCCGGTCTGGCGGACCCGAAAATCCAGGTCAAAGGCGATACGCTATACGTTACCGGTGAACAGGTGAAGTACCGCGACTCCCGTGAAGGGATCGTGCGCGCTAACCGGATCGTCATGAACGATCTGCCGGAGGGGATCCGCACGATCCGCGTGACGGAAAACCGCCTTAATCTGCCGCAGGTCACCACTGAAACCGATGTCGCCAGCCTGAAACGCCATCTGGAAGGCGAACCGCTGGGACATGAAACTCCGCTGGCGCAAAAACGCGTGGAGCCGATCGTGCCAGAGAGTACTGAACAGGGTTGGTATATCGACAAGTCGCGCGTTGATTTTCATCTTGATCCCGTGCTGAATCAGTCGGTAGGCGGCCCGGAAAACTTCTATATGTATCAGTTGGGCGTAATGGGAACCGCGGATCTGTGGGTCACAGATCATCTGCTCACCACGGGCAGCGTGTTTGCCAATATCGCCAACAACTACGACAAATTTAACTACACCAATCCGCCGAAGGACTCGCATCTGCCGCGGGTGCGTACGCATGTCCGTGAGTATGTGCAGAACGATGTTTATGTGAATAACCTACAGGCCAACTACTTCCAGTATTTTGGCAATGGTTTCTATGGGCAGGTCTACGGCGGTTATCTGGAGACCATGTTTGGCGGTGCCGGGGCGGAAGTCCTGTATCGCCCGGTAGACAGCAATTGGGCGTTTGGTCTGGATGCCAACTACGTGAAACAGCGTGACTGGCGTAGCGCGCAGGATATGATGAAGTTTACCGATTACAGCGTGAAGACCGGACATTTGACCGCATACTGGACGCCGTCGTTCGCCCAGGATGTGCTGGTGAAAGCCAGCGTTGGTCAGTATCTGGCGGGCGATAAAGGCGGTACGCTGGAGATCGCCAAACGCTTCGATAGCGGCGTCGTTGTCGGCGGTTACGCGACGATTACCGATGCGTCGCCGGATGAATATGGGGAAGGGGATTTTACCAAAGGCGTATATGTTTCCGTACCGCTGGATCTCTTCTCGTCCGGCCCAACCCGAAGTCGTGCGGCAATTGGCTGGACGCCGCTGACGCGTGACGGTGGTCAACAGCTTGGCCGTAAGTTTGGCCTGTATGATATGACCAGTGACAGGAGCGTAAATTTCCGTTAATACTCAGGCCGGATAAGGCGTTCACGGCGCTATCCGGCAAATTACCTTATTGAACAAAATATAAACACAAATAAAAAATATAGATGCCCGTCACATTTGTGCGTTATACAGAAACCTCGCCGCAGAGAAAGAGGGGGCTGTTATGATGCCATTATCGCGCTCACGTCTTGAGTTTATCGCCACGATTTTACAAAACGTACTAAATTTGGGGCTGCTTACCCTCGGTCTGATCCTGGTCGTTTTTCTCGGTAAAGAGACGGTTCATCTGGCGGATGCATTATTCGTGCCTGAGCAAGCCAGCAAATATGAACTGGTGGAAGGGCTGGTGATCTACTTTCTTTATTTCGAATTTATTGCGCTGATTGTGAAGTACTTTAAGTCTGGCCTTCACTTTCCGCTGCGCTATTTCGTGTACATTGGGATCACGGCGATTGTGCGCCTGATCATTGTCGATCATAAAACGCCAATGGATGTATTACTCTATTCGGCGGCGATCCTCCTGTTGGTTATCACGTTGTGGTTATGTAATTCGAACCGACTACGGCGAGAATAGGCGTCGCCACACCGTAACGGACGTATGGCGTGGCAATAAATCAGCTGCTGTCTATAACGCATAAAAAAAGCGCTCCGAAGAGCGCCAAAATACGACCATAAGTGGGGATAACATAACTTGAGGGCAGTGGCATTGCCCGTTGCCGGGCAGGTACTTCGATAAAACTTAACCTTTCACACCCCCAGCCGTCAGGCCGTTGACCAGCCAACGTTGCGCCAACAGGAACACCAGGGTGATAGGAATAGCTGAAAGGACGGCGGCGGCGGCAAAGTCGCCCCACAAATAGTTTTGCGGGTTGAGATATTGCTGCATACCCACGGCCAGCGTATAGCTGTCCACATCGCGCAGTAACAACGAGGCGACCGGAACTTCGGTAATCGCTGCGATGAACGACAGAATAAACACCACCGCCAGAATCGGTACGGAAAGCGGCAGCAGCACCAGGCGAAACGCCTGCCACGGGGTTGCGCCATCCAGCGCGGCGGCCTCTTCCAGCGAACTGTCGATAGTTTCGAAGTAGCCTTTAATCGTCCAGACATGCAGCGCGATGCCGCCAAGATAGGCGAAGATCACGCCGCCATGCGTATTCAGACCGATAAATGGAATGTATTGTCCCAGGCGATCAAATAACGCATACAGCGCTACCAGAGACAAAACCGCCGGAAACATCTGGAAAATCAGCATCCCTTTGAGCAGTGTTGCTTTACCTGGAAAACGCATTCGTGCGAAAGCGTAGGCGCAGGTGGTGGAGAGCGCCACGATGCCGATGGCGGTAATACCGGCGATTTTCACCGAGTTCCACAGCCACAGCAGGACCGGGAAGGGAGGCGGCGTTACCCGACCATCCGCATGTTCCACGCTGAAACCCAGCGCCAGCCGCCAGTGTTCCCAGGAGATTTTATCCGGGATCAGGCTTCCGGTGGCGAAGTTCCCTTCACGTAGCGAGATAGCGATGACCATCAGCAGCGGGAACATAATCGCTGCGATGAAAATCAGCAGCCCCAGGTGCGTGATGAGGAGACGCAGTTTCTGAGATTTGGGTTGGACCATAGCCATTGTTATTATCTCCCTTAATCAAACTTCATACGCGTGGCTTTCAGGTTCACTATTGCCAGCGCGCCTACCAGCAGGAAGATCAGCGTGGCAATGGCCGCCGCCAGACCGAAGTCCTGACCGCCGCCGCCTTCAAAGGCGATACGGTAGGTGTAGCTGACGAGCAAATCGGTATAACCGGCAGGCGTGGTGGTGCCGAGACGGTCTGGCCCGCCGTTGGTCAATAACTGAATCAGGACAAAGTTATTAAAGTTAAAGGCGAAGCTGGCGATCATCAGCGGCGTTAGCGGCTTAATCAGCAGCGGTAAGGTGATCTTAAAGAAATTCTGAAATGGACCGGCGCCGTCCATTGCGGAGGCTTCGTACAGGTCATCCGGAATCGCTTTCAGCAGTCCCATGCACAGGATCATCATGTAGGGATAGCCCAGCCAGGTATTCACGATAATCACCATTGCCCGCGCGGTGTTGGGGTCGCTGAACCAGGCAGGTTTAATGCCAAACAGCGCGCTCAGCATCATATTGATTTCGCCAAAGCTTTGGTTGAATAACCCTTTGAAAATCAAAATTGAAATAAACGACGGTACGGCGTAGGGCAGAATCAGCAGGACGCGGTAGATAGCTTTACCTTTCAGCGCTTCCCACTGTACGAGGCAGGCCAATACCATCCCAACCGCCACAGTTAACACCACAGTGAGGACCGAAAAGACCACGGTCCAGACGAAGATAGCGAAAAAAGGCTTCTGGATCCCTTCGTCGGTAAAGACGCGCGTAAAGTTTTTCGCGCCGATAGTAACGGTATAACCAGGACTGAGTTTTTCATCACCCCAGCTTCCGTCGGCGTTGATCGACTGATAATAACCGCTATCGTTATTTGGCCGGTATTTTACGCCGCTCTGGTTATTGGTAAGCAGGCCGTCATCAGCCAGTGTGTACAGCGGACGGGTACCGGAAAACTGACGCAGCGAGCTCATAATCACTTTACTTTCATCCGGCAGGACGGCGGTTATCTGGTTCAACGCCAGACGGTTCTGGGTGATTATCCGCAGATTGGCGCGTTCGCCGCCCGGCAGGGCATCGGTCTCTTTCAGCTGTAATTTTTGTTCGCCGCCGAAGGAAAATGCGTCAGACAGGTAATGTTTGCCCGTTTCTCCGTCGGTGAGGGCCAGTTGCCACTCGTCGCCGCTCGGGTAAAGACCGAAGTTATAGGTTTTTCCTGCCTGATAAGAACGGTCCATCAGCACTTGTTGGGCGCGTTCAAAGGTGAGCTGGTTGGTGCTGCTGTAGTTAGTAAAGGCGATAGCGATGGTGCACACCAGCGGGAATAGCACAAACAGCCCCATGCCGGCGAGGCCAGGGTAAACGTAGCGCCAGGCATAGGTTTTACGATTTGCGAAAATATACAGGCCAGCAGAGCTTAAAATCAGCGTCATGATGGCGAACAGATACTCCCCTTGTACGTACATTAAAACTACAAGGTAACCCACCAGCAGGCCCAGCAGACCAATTACTGACCATTTAAGCTGGTCGCTTTGCCACCAGTGTTTCTTTTTAATGACATCCATGGGGGTTTTCCTCTACAGCGTTGAAACTTCCTGGCCGGAGATGTGCCTGATGGCGCTGCGCTTATCAGGCCTACGGTGTGTTGTAGGCCTGATAAGGCATTTATGCCGCCATCCGGCACAGGCTCGCGGCATTACTTAGTGATACGGCTTTGTGCATCTTTCAGCGCGGCATCCACGGTTTGACGGCCGCTGGCGGCGTTGATCACAGCCGTACGTACCGCATACCAGAAGGCGGACATTTGCGGAATATTCGGCATGATCTCGCCTTTCTGGGCGTTATCCATGGTGGCGGCGATACGGGGGTCTTTCGCTAACTGCTCCTGGAAAGATTTCAGCGCCACGGCGCCCAGCGGTTTATCTTTGTTCACCGCTTCCAGACCCTGATCGGTCAGCAGGTAGTTTTCGAGGAACTCTTTCGCCAGCTCTTTATTCGGGCTGGCAGCGTTAATCCCCGCGCTCAGCACGCCGACGAACGGTTTCGAGGGTTTACCTTTGAAGGTCGGCAGCAGGGTGACACCGTAGTTGACTTTGCTCTTGTCGATGTTCGACCATGCCCACGGACCGTTGATGGTCATTGCCGTTTCGCCTTTATTGAAGGCCGCTTCGGCGATGGAGTAATCGGTATCGGCGCTCATATTTTTGTTCTTGATCATATCGATCAGGAAAGTCAGGCCCGCTTTCGCGCCGGCGTTGTCGACACCAACGTCTTTCACGTCATACTTGCCGTTTTCAAATTTGAACGCGTAACCGCCGTCAGCGGCGATCAAAGGCCAGGTGAAATACGGCTCTTGCAGGTTGAACATTATCGCCGACTTCCCTTTCGCTTTTAGCTCTTTATCCAGCGCCGGGATCTCTTCCCAGGTTTTCGGCGGGTTCGGGACGAGGTCTTTGTTATAAATCAGGGAGAGGGCTTCAACGGCGATGGGGTAGGCGATCAGCTTGCCGTTATAACGTACCGCATCCCAGGTGAACGGATAGAGTTTGTCCTGAAACGCTTTATCCGGAGTGACCTCCGCCAGCAGACCAGACTGCGCGTAGCCGCCAAAACGGTCGTGCGCCCAGAAGATAATGTCAGGACCGTCGCCGGTGGCTGCCACCTGCGGGAATTTCTCTTCCAGCTTATCCGGGTGCTCAACGGCCACTTTAATGCCGGTGTCTTGCTCAAATTTTTTACCGACCTCGGCCAGACCGTTATAACCCTTGTCGCCGTTGATCCAGATAACCAGTTTACCTTCTTCAATTTTGGCGAGAGCCGGGGCGGAAATCATCATCGTCGTAAGTGCGGATAATGCGAGGATGCCTACGCCAGTTTTAATCTTCATATCTCCCATCCTTTTTGGTGATGTACACAGAGGTGGTTTAACGGTCTCTAGTTTCTTTATACGACAACCTCTTTCCATCCTCCCCGCCCCTACGCCCCACCCCGACTTTATGTGATCTGTGTTGCATAAATGTGAGTAATGCGTGCTGGCGCACACAAAAACACGCCGATTTTTGCGGGCGGCATCACGAAATTCCTTTTCTGTCCGCGCCCGTGGTCTCAGGTGTTGTGTCCTCATCCTCCCGCCTCCTCCCCCATAAAAAAGCCGGGGGGTGGAGGATTTACCCCAGTCAGGGATCGCGCATAGTCAGGCCATCATGAATGTTGCTGTCAATGACAGGTTGTAACGAAGGGAGAAGGGCATGGCGAGCGTACAGCTACGAAATGTAACGAAAGCCTGGGGTGACGTGGTGGTATCGAAAGATATTAACCTCGATATCCATGACGGGGAGTTCGTGGTGTTTGTGGGACCGTCAGGCTGTGGTAAATCGACCTTGCTGCGTATGATCGCCGGGCTTGAAACCATCACCAGTGGCGACCTGTTTATCGGGGAAACCCGTATGAATGATATTCCGCCTGCCGAGCGCGGCGTGGGCATGGTATTCCAGTCTTATGCGCTCTATCCCCATCTCTCCGTTGCAGAAAACATGTCTTTCGGCCTCAAGCTGGCGGGCGCCAAAAAAGAGGTAATGAATCAACGCGTCAATCAGGTGGCGGAAGTACTGCAACTGGCGCATCTGCTGGAACGTAAGCCAAAAGCGCTTTCCGGCGGTCAGCGTCAGCGCGTAGCGATTGGCCGCACGCTGGTGGCGGAGCCGCGTGTGTTTTTGCTGGATGAACCGCTCTCTAACCTGGATGCCGCGCTACGCGTGCAGATGCGCATTGAAATTTCTCGCCTGCATAAACGTCTGGGCCGCACGATGATTTACGTCACCCACGATCAGGTCGAGGCGATGACGCTGGCCGACAAAATCGTGGTGCTGGACGCCGGTCGCGTCGCGCAGGTCGGTAAGCCGCTGGAGCTGTACCACTATCCGGCGGACCGTTTTGTCGCGGGCTTCATCGGCTCGCCGAAGATGAACTTCCTGCCGGTGAAAGTGACCGCCACCGCGATTGAACAAGTCCAGGTCGAACTGCCGAATCGCCAGCAAATCTGGCTGCCGGTCGAAAGTCGCGGCGTGCAGGTCGGCGCCAATATGTCTTTAGGTATTCGGCCGGAACACCTGCTGCCGAGCGATATCGCCGATGTCACCCTGGAAGGCGAAGTCCAGGTGGTCGAGCAGTTAGGGCACGAAACACAAATTCATATCCAGATCCCCGCCATCCGTCAAAACCTGGTTTATCGCCAGAATGACGTGGTGTTGGTAGAAGAGGGCGCCACATTCGCTATCGGCCTGCCGCCAGAGCGCTGTCATCTGTTCCGCGAGGATGGCAGCGCATGTCGTCGTCTGCATCAAGAGCCGGGTGTTTAAGGCCTCCATAAAAAAACGAAACGCAAAACCATTCGCAGTTTTAGAAGGTGGCAGCGTTTAAAGAAAAGCAATGATCTCAGGAGATAGAATGATGATTACTCTGCGCAAACTCCCACTGGCGGTTGCTGTCGCAGCGGGCGTAATGTCCGCTCAGGCAATGGCTGTCGATTTCCACGGTTACGCCCGTTCCGGTATTGGCTGGACGGGAAGCGGCGGCGAACAACAGTGTTTCCAGGCAACGGGTGCCCAAAGTAAATACCGTCTTGGTAACGAATGTGAAACCTATGCGGAACTGAAACTGGGCCAGGAAGTGTGGAAAGAGGGCGATAAGAGCTTCTATTTCGACACCAACGTCGCCTATTCGGTTAACCAGCAGAACGACTGGGAATCGACCGATCCCGCCTTCCGCGAAGCGAACGTGCAGGGTAAAAACCTGATTGAATGGCTGCCGGGCTCTACCATCTGGGCCGGTAAGCGCTTCTATCAGCGTCATGACGTACACATGATCGACTTCTACTACTGGGATATTTCAGGTCCTGGCGCAGGTATCGAAAATATCGATCTGGGCTTCGGTAAGCTTTCACTGGCGGCGACCCGGTCTACTGAAGCGGGCGGCTCTTACACCTTCAGCAGCCAGAATATTTATGATGAAGTAAAAGATACCGCTAACGACGTCTTTGACGTACGTCTGGCTGGTCTGCAAACGAACCCGGACGGCGTACTGGAGCTAGGCGTTGATTACGGTCGCGCCAATACGACCGATGGTTATAAGCTGGCTGATGGGGCATCGAAAGACGGCTGGATGTTCACCGCCGAACACACGCAAAGCATGTTGAAAGGCTATAACAAGTTTGTCGTGCAATATGCCACCGATGCCATGACCACGCAGGGTAAAGGCCAGGCGCGCGGTTCCGACGGTTCTTCATCTTTCACTGAAGAATTGTCTGATGGAACCAAAATTAATTACGCCAATAAGGTCATCAATAATAATGGCAATATGTGGCGTATTTTGGATCATGGCGCCATCTCGCTTGGTGATAAATGGGATTTGATGTACGTCGGTATGTACCAGAATATCGATTGGGATAATAACCTGGGTACTGAGTGGTGGACCGTGGGTGTACGTCCAATGTACAAGTGGACGCCAATCATGAGCACCCTGCTGGAAGTCGGCTACGACAACGTGAAATCTCAGCAGACCGGCGATCGTAACAATCAATATAAAATCACCCTGGCGCAACAGTGGCAGGCGGGCGACAGCATCTGGTCGCGTCCGGCTATCCGTATTTTCGCCACCTACGCGAAATGGGATGAGAAATGGGGCTATATCAAAGACGGCGATAACATTTCCCGTTATGCCGCAGCGACTAACTCCGGCATTTCCACCAACAGCCGTGGCGATAGCGATGAGTGGACCTTCGGCGCCCAGATGGAAATCTGGTGGTAATACGATGGTCATCTGACGTAACGAGGGGCGCAAGCCCCTCTGAAACATCAGGTCTGATGATGCTTGTAAGCCGAATAAGGCGCCAGCCGCCATTCGGCGATATGTTTGGGTTGGCGCGCTATTGCCTGGCTACCGCTGAACCCGCCTTATTGAGGTGAGAATAATGAAAATGAAGAAAAGTCTCGTCGCCCTCTGTTTAACCGCAGGGCTGTTCGCCAGCGTGCCGGGTATCAGCCTGGCGGAAGTGAACTATGTACCGCAAAATACCAGCGCCGCGCCCGCTATTCCTGCTGCTGCGCTACAGCAATTAACCTGGACGCCTGTAGATCAGTCAAAAACGCAGTCTACCCAACTGGCGACTGGCGGCCAGCGCCTTGACGTCGCCGGCATTACCGGCCCGGTCGCCGCTTATAGCGTTCCGGCGAATATCGGCGAGCTGACATTAACTCTGACCAGCGAGGTCAATAAGCAAGCCAGCGTTTTTGCGCCAAACGTGTTGATTCTTGACCAAAATATGACGCCTTCGGCGTTCTTCCCCAGCAGTTACTTTACTTATCAGCAGCCGGGCGTCATGAGCGCAGACCGGCTGGAAGGCGTGATGCGCCTGACGCCTGCGTTGGGGCAGCAGAAACTCTATGTTCTGGTGTTTACGACCGAAAAAGATCTTCAGCAAACCACTACGCTGCTCGATCCGGCAAAAGCCTATGCCAAAGGCGTCGGCAACTCTATCCCGGATATTCCCGATCCAGTTGCTCGCCATACCACTGACGGCGTGGTGAAACTGAAGGTGAAAACCAACAGTAGCTCCAGCGTATTGGTCGGGCCGTTGTTTGGCTCGTCCGGTACCGGGCCGGTAACGGTAGGCAATACCGCCGCGCCGGTCGCTGCGCCAGCGCCAGTCGCGCCGAAGAAAAGCGAGCCGATGTTGAACGATACGGAAAGCTACTTTAATAAAGCGATTAAGGATGCCGTAGCGAAAGGCGACGTCGATAAAGCGCTGAAACTGCTTGATGAGGCCGAACGTCTGGGATCGACATCTGCCCGTTCCACCTTTATCAGCAGTGTAAAAGGCAAGGGGTAATTATTTCCCCACAGTGCTGATTTTGCAGCAACTGGTGCGTCTCCTGGCGCACCTTTTTTTATCATTTCATGCGAATTGTTATTTTTTTGTTGCGCAACAGATCACTTAATTGTGATTGCGCCCCCCGTAATGTCTTTTCTGAGATACAATGACTTTAGGTTATGAATCGGAGAGTAAGGCATGTCACACCCTGCGTTAACGCAACTGCGTGCGCTGCGCTATTTTGATGCGATTCCTGCGCTTGAACCCCATTTGCTGGACTGGCTGTTGCTGGAAGATTCTATGACTAAACGTTTTGAGCAGCAGGGAAAGCGGGTAAGCGTGACGCTGATTCGGGAAGCGTTTGTCGGCCAAAGTGAGGTCGAGGAAGCATCAGGTTTACTGCCATCCGAGTCCCGCTACTGGTTACGTGAGATACTGCTTTGCGCTGACGGCGAGCCCTGGCTTGCCGGACGTACCGTGGTACCGGAATCCACGCTGTGCGGACCTGAACAGGTCTTACAACATCTGGGTAAAACCCCGCTTGGACGTTATCTATTTACATCATCGACACTGACCCGCGATTTTATTGAAATTGGACGCGATGCAACGCTGTGGGGGCGCCGCTCTCGACTGCGGTTGAGCGGAAAACCGCTGTTGCTTACCGAGCTTTTTTTACCTGCATCGCCGCTGTACTGAGAGGAAGATAAAGATGGAGTGGAGTCTGACGCAGAGTAAGCTGCTGGCGTTTCACCGTTTGATGCGTACAGATAAGCCTATTGGCGCGTTGCTGCTGCTCTGGCCGACGCTTTGGGCGCTATGGGTGGCGACGCCGGGTATGCCTCAGCTGTGGATTTTGGCAGTTTTTGTCGCTGGCGTGTGGTTAATGCGCGCGGCGGGCTGCGTGGTAAATGATTATGCCGATCGTAAATTTGACGGACATGTAAAACGTACGGTCAACCGGCCTTTACCCAGCGGCGCCGTGACAGAGAAAGAAGCGCGCAACCTGTTTGTGGTGCTGGTGCTGCTGGCGTTTCTGTTGGTGCTGACGCTGAACGCCATGACGATTCTGCTTTCCGTGGCGGCGCTGGCGTTGGCCTGGGTTTATCCCTTTATGAAACGCTACACCCACCTGCCGCAGGTCGTGCTGGGGGCCGCTTTCGGCTGGTCAATCCCCATGGCGTTCGCCGCGGTGAGCGAATCCCTGCCGTTGAGCTGCTGGCTAATGTTCCTCGCCAATATTCTCTGGGCAGTGGCTTACGATACGCAATATGCGATGGTCGACAGAGATGATGATATCAAGATAGGCATTAAATCGACGGCGATCTTGTTTGGTCGTTATGACACATTGATTATCGGGATTCTGCAGCTTGGCGTCATGGCGTTAATGGCGCTGATCGGCTGGTTGAATGGTCTGGGATGGGGATATTACTGGGCTGTGCTGGTGGCGGGCGCGCTGTTTGTCTACCAGCAAAAACTGATTGCGAACCGTGAGCGTGAAGCCTGCTTTAAAGCCTTTATGAACAATAACTACGTTGGCCTGGTGCTATTTTTAGGGCTGGCGATGAGTTACTGGCACTTCTGATGTCATGCCGGGCGGACCCGGCCTACAAAGCCAAAATTTTCAATACGTCATATCAGTTGCCCGATAAGCTTACGCCATCGGGCATTTCAGGCACTGGCTTACTCGCCCTGCGTCGCGCTTTCAATCGTCAGACGGACATCAGAGGTAATCAGATCGGCAAGCATCTGATATATCTTCATCGTTTCTGCCGGTTCGGCATCGCCCGTATCACTGATATAACCCTCATCCCGTAGCGTCAACACGAGTGAACTGAACACCGCTTTGTCGAAAAACTCCGGCGCGTTAATACCGTGCAGGACAGACAGACGTTGCGCCACGGTACGGCTTTCTTTCTCCAGCGTACTGCGGTTGATGGACGGATTGGCGCTCAACAGCCAGAACGTAATGGCATAACGCTGTAGCGTTTCGCGCGCGCCTGCCGCCAGCAGTTGCAGCGTACGGGAATGCGTCGGGTTGATATGCAGTTCATCATCCTGCAGGGTAATTAGCCCCTGACGCTGCATTTCACTGGCCAGCGCGTCAATGACCGAGGCTAACTCCTCGCGCTCCCAGCGCAGGAACAGCTCCGCTTTTAACATCGGATAGAGCGCTTCAACATGCTGCTGCAACGCATCACGCGAAATGCGACGATGCTGGGTGATAATCGCCGCCATCAGCGAAGGCATAATCAACATATGCGCGATATTGTTACGATAGTAGGTCATCAACACCGCCTGCTCGCGCGGCAGAATGATGATATCGCCAATGGTGTCTTTCTCGACCTCAAACTTATTCATCTGCAGCGCGTGAGCGATGAGCTCGCCAGCGCTGGCGGCAGGAACGGTTGAGTCTGTGGAATAAGGGACATTGCGCATCAGATCGAGATAGCAATCAAGCTGCTCGGTGAGCTGCTCGCGGGTGAGCGAGCGCTGACGCGACGCTAACAGCGCGGTACAACACAGGTTCATCGCGTTTGCCGCGCCAGCGTTGTTAATACGCACCATCAGATCGGCGGCGATACTATTTACCGTCGGCGTCAGCCAGGCTGGGCGTATGGCCTCTATAGGGTCGATAGATTCGCGCCACTCCGGCACATGCTGGTTCAGGTACGTCATGAGCGGCATCGGTTCGCCAAAGTTAACGTAGCCCTGACCCAGATTGCGCAGCTTGCTCAAGCCTTTCAGCATCTGCGGCAGGCTCTCTTTCTCTTTTGTCGCGCCGCGCAGTTCTTTCGCATAGGTGCCCACTTCCATGACGTGCTCATAGCCGATGTAAATAGGCACTAACGTAATTGGACGGGTACCGCCGCGCAGCATCGCCTGGATAGTCATCGACAGGGTGCCGGTTTTCGGGTCTAACAAACGTCCGGTACGCGAACGTCCTCCTTCGACAAAATACTCAACCGAGTAACCGCGGCTGAACAGCTCGCCCAGGTATTCGCGAAAGACGGTGGAATAGAGTTTATTCCCCTTAAAGGTGCGACGAATAAAGAACGCGCCCAGACGACGGAAAATCGGGCCAGCGGGCCAGAAATTAAGGTTAATGCCTGCGGCAATGTGCGGCGGAACCAGTCCCTGATGGTACAGCACATAAGAAAGGAGCAAATAGTCCATATGGCTGCGGTGACAGGGCACATAGACGATTTCATGCCCGTCGTGCGCCAGTTGGCGTACGCGCTCGGCGTTATGCACGTTAATCCCCTGGTACAGTCGGTTCCAGGTAAACCCCAAAATCCTGTCGGTCAAACGAATCATCTCGTAAGAGAAGTTCGCCGCGATCTCTTCCATCAGCGCAATGGCGTTTTGCTGCGCTTTTTCATGAGAGATTTTCTTACTGCGCGCTTCGTCTTCTACCGCGCGGGCGATCGCTTTCGAGGCCAGCAGTTTGTTAAACAGATCCTGACGGGCGGGCAGGCGTGGGCCAACCGCCGCCAGGCGCTGGCGAGCAAAGTGCATACGCGCCACGCGAGCCAGCTTCTGCGCGATGATTTTATCGGTGCCGTGTTCATCAGCCATGCGACGCAATGAGACGGACGGCGAGAATCGGACAAAGCTATCGCGACCCAGCCAGGAGATGGCAAAGAATTTCTGTACGCCGTTCAGCATACGTAAAGGCGGGTTATCTTCTCCCTTTTCACGACCCGGCGCGCGGCCAAACATCACGGAAACGGGCACCATCTGCACGTCCAAAGCCGGATTACTCCGATGCAGATCGAGATAATCGTGAAAAAGTTTCACCGACTCTTCTTTTGGCGTGTAATAGGTAAAGACACGCGGTCCGCCGTGAATAAATACATAGCGTGGCAACAGCGCGCCGTCGATCTCCAGCGGCTCCAGCGGATCCGGGAGATCGTGCGCCAGACATTGCGCCCGCAGCGTCAGTAAGTCCGCTTTTGAGTTGTATGGCAAGACATACATAATGGGGCGAGAAGTATCGAGCCCCAATTCCTGGGCGGGTTCCGCCGGAATAGACTTGCTTTTTACCAGTATGCTTAATGGTAAATTCAGTAATTTGTAGTAAATTCGTGGCCAGCCGGACATAAACGATGTAAAGCCTCTGGTTAATAATGCAAATGCGGTGCAAGGATATCAGAAAGTTTAGCGAATTTCTGTTGTATCCCGTCATACTTCGCGCTGCGTTACGGCAGTCCGAATCGTGCAGGGCAACCGTATAATGTCATTGACGTTAATAATGTAAAAAGGTTCTTTTGATGGCCAATAATACCACTGGATTCACCAGAATTATCAAAGCGGCAGGATATTCCTGGAAAGGATTTCGCGCCGCATGGACTCACGAAGCGGCGTTTCGCCAGGAAAGTATCGCGGTATTGCTGGGCGTCATCATCGCCTGCTGGCTGGATGTGGATGCGATTACCCGTGTGTTATTGATAGGTTCCGTTTTACTTATCATGATTGTTGAAATCCTCAACAGCGCTATTGAAGCGGTCGTTGACCGCATCGGTTCTGAATACCATGAGCTTTCCGGCCGTGCGAAAGATATGGGATCGGCTGCGGTGCTACTGTCTATTTTCGTTGCCCTGATGACCTGGGGCATCCTGTTATGGTCACATTTTCGATAAAGGTTCCAAATTTTATAAATCTCTTGTTTTTTGCGCCGTTTGTGGTTCCAAAATCACCTTTAACTGTATATACTCACAGCATGACTGTATATACACCCAGGGGGCGGAATGAAAGCGTTAACGGCCAGGCAACAAGAGGTGTTTGATCTCATCCGGGATCACATCAGCCAGACAGGTATGCCACCGACGCGTGCGGAAATCGCGCAGCGTTTGGGGTTCCGTTCCCCAAACGCTGCGGAAGAACACCTTAAAGCGCTGGCGCGCAAAGGGGTGCTTGAAATCGTTTCCGGCGCATCGCGAGGTATCCGTCTGTTACAGGAAGAAGAGGACGGATTACCGCTTGTCGGGCGTGTCGCGGCGGGTGAACCGCTTCTGGCGCAGCAGCATATTGAAGGCCATTACCAGGTCGATCCTTCGCTGTTCAAACCCAGCGCCGATTTCCTGCTGCGCGTGAGCGGTATGTCGATGAAAGACATCGGTATTATGGATGGGGATTTGCTGGCGGTACATAAAACGCAGGACGTCCGTAATGGCCAGGTGGTTGTCGCTCGCATTGACGATGAAGTGACAGTAAAACGCCTGAAAAAGCAGGGCAATAAAGTGGAGCTGCTGCCGGAAAACAGCGAGTTTACACCGATAGTGGTGGATCTGCGCGAACAAAGCTTTACGATTGAAGGGCTGGCGGTAGGCGTCATTCGCAACGGGGAATGGTTGTAATCTCGTTTTAATCTCCTTGTAAGCCGTCATCCGGCAATCGTGCAGCCTGATGGCGCTGCGCTTAGCAGGCCTACGGGAATGCAGTTCCTGAGATGATTAATTTGTAGGCCGGATAAGGCGTTACGTTGCCATCCGGCAATGCGCTCGTTTCGTTTAACTCCTTGTCAGGCTTTTCTCCATGCCGCTTTTTACCTCCTCTGATAAAGCTCTCTGGCATCTCGCGCTGCCGATGATTTTTTCTAACATCACCGTCCCCTTGCTGGGGCTGGTCGATACGGCGGTGATTGGTCATCTGGACAGCCCGGTTTTCCTGGGCGGCGTGGCGGTGGGCGCGACTGCCACCAGCTTTCTTTTCATGCTGCTGCTATTTCTACGTATGAGCACCACCGGCCTAACGGCGCAGGCATTTGGCGCCAAAAATCCGCAGGCGTTAGCCCGGGCGCTCATTCAACCGTTATTACTGGCGCTGGGCGCTGGCGTGATGATTGTGCTATTTCGCACGCCGCTTATCGAGCTGGCTTTATATATTGTCGGCGGGAACGACGCTGTCCTGGTGCAAGCGAGACGCTTCCTTGAAATTCGTTGGCTAAGCGCTCCCGCGTCACTGGCGAATCTGGTGCTGCTCGGTTGGCTGTTAGGCGTTCAGTATGCGCGGGCGCCGGTTATCTTGTTGGTCGTGGGCAATATCCTCAATATCGCGCTCGACCTGTGGCTGGTGATGGGGCTTCATATGAACGTGCAGGGTGCTGCCCTGGCGACGGTCATCGCAGAATATGTCACGTTACTGATCGGCCTCATGATGGTACGTAAAGTTCTCCATCTCCGCGGTGTGTCGCTGGATATGCTAAAACAGGCCTGGCGCGGCAACGTGCGCCGCCTTTTGGCGCTCAATCGCGATATCATGCTGCGCTCATTGCTCCTTCAGCTTTGTTTTGGCGCAATCACGGTGTCAGGCGCGCGGCTGGGCAGCGATATTATCGCGGTAAATGCAGTCCTGATGACCTTACTCACCTTTACGGCCTATGCGCTGGACGGTTTTGCTTATGCGGTGGAGGCGCACTCCGGTCAGGCTTACGGCGCGCGTGACGGTAGCAAGCTACTGGACGTCTGGCGAGCGGCGTGTCGTCAGTCAGGAATTGTGGCCTTGTTGTTTTCCACAGTCTATGCCCTGGCAGGCGAACATATTGTCGCGTTACTGACCTCATTGCCGCAAATACAGCTACTGGCGGATCGGTATCTTATCTGGCAGGTGGTATTACCGCTGGTGGGCGTATGGTGCTATCTGCTCGACGGTATGTTTATTGGCGCGACGCGCGCTGCCGAAATGCGCAATAGCATGGCTGTCGCCGCGGGAGGATTCGCGCTGACGCTCTTCGCCCTGCCGGTATTAGGAAATCATGGTTTATGGCTGGCATTAACCGTGTTCCTGGCGCTTCGCGGTCTGTCGTTGAGCCTTATCTGGCGTCGTCACTGGCGCGAGGGTACATGGTTTGCCAGATCGTGACGGTTAAAAATTCTGAATATAAAACCGAAGGCCGAATTCCTGCCTACAATTATTATCACGTCCAGCAGAAATTGCAGTGCATTTGGGCGAATAACACCTGCTATTCCTAACCGAATGATGAGGACAAGATGATGAATAAAGACGAAGCCGGCGGTAACTGGAAACAGTTTAAAGGTAAAATGAAAGAACAATGGGGCAAACTGACCGATGACGATATGACCGTTATCGAAGGTAAACGCGACCAACTGGTAGGTAAAATCCAGGAGCGTTACGGTTACCAGAAAGATCAGGCGGAAAAAGAGGTTGTTGACTGGGAAACCCGTAACAACTATCGCTGGTAATATGTTTTCCCCTACCAGGAGTACATGGATGTGCTTCCCACTGTTTGCTTATGAATGCGGGCGTGCCCCTCTCTACTGCCGCCCGTTTTCCGTTCAGGCTAACGCGGTTTTTTCTTCACCAGCACCGAGTGATCGTGACCACAGTCGCCCGGATGGCGACACGCTTCCACTTCTACGCACGCAGGGCACAGACCGTGCGCCTCAATAACGTTATGTCGTAGCGCAAATCCCATTTTAGCCGCCAGCGTATGCATGATGTCTTCCACGCCCTCGGCACACTCTTCCTTCACCACGCCGCAACGATCGCAGATAAACATGGCCGAGCTGTGCGTCGGCTGGTCGAACAGGTGGCAAACCACATAACTATTGGTGGATTCCACTTTATGGACAAAACCCTGTTCGAGCAAAAAATCCAGCGCGCGGTAAATGGTGGGCGGTTTGGCCTGTGGTTCCGTTTCGCGCAGCAAATCGAGCAAATCGTATGCGCTGATGGCACCCTGTTGCAGACTCATCAGGCGCAGCACTTCGAGGCGCTGAGGCGTCAGGCGCACGTTGCGCTGCGCGCAGAGTTTTTCAGCTTGCGCCAGTAACTCTTGCGTTGTGGTCTTTTCCATGTAGCACCTCGAATGGCATGAAAGTCTAATCCGTTACTTTACCACGAGCTGCTTAAAACTCTGAAATTACCCCGCGACAATATATCGCCTGCTAAGCTTTTCCGCGCCAGTATTCTCATCTATACATAATGAGGGTCGATATTATAACAACAGGATTTAACATCACTATTTCACAGCAATAGTTCGCCTCTGTCCGGTAAAGCGTGGCGGAGGAATTACTTCACCTGATAATAAGATGGGCTAACTGTGAACAAAAACGTCAAACTTTCACTGATTGCTATCGCGGTCTCGCTTTTTATGGCAAAGCAGGCGAGCGCCGCCAATACCTGGACGGAAGCGCGTAATGACGCAATGGGCGGGACGGGCGTTGCGTCCGCGAATTATGGCAGCGGAGTACTATTAAATCCGGCGTTACTGGCAAAAGCCAAACCGGAAGACAATATCACTGTTGTCCTTCCTGCGGTCGGCGTCCAGATTACGGATAAAGACAATCTCCAGGATGAAATTGACGATATCAGCGATAAAGTGGATTACTACGATGAGGTCGTCGATAACCTTACGCTGGGGCAAATTCTGCTCAATCCGCGAGGCGTGCTGAATCAATTTCAGGGCGCCGCGCGCGACCTGGCCGATGAGCTGGAATATCTCAACGGAAAAACCGCCCGCGCCAATGCCGGCGCCGGGTTGGCGGTAAGTATTCCAGGGCAAACGCTTTCCGTGGCGTTTATCGCCAAAGGTTATGCGCATGGGCGCGTGAGTTCGTCCATTGATCAGAACGATATTCAGTATCTGCGCGATATCCAGCATGATGAACGTGTCGCGCTTCGTGAAGCAGGACGCGCTGCTTTGCTGGGGTCTGACGAAATTACAAAGCATTTAAACTCTACCGCGTCGGGGCGGGTAGCGATTGTGTCTGACTACGGTATTGCACTGGCGAAGCAGTTTGTGGTGGGCGAGGTGCCTGTTTCCATTGGCGTTACGCCAAAACTGCAAAAAACCTGGCTCTATAACTACACCACCTCAATTTATAACTACGACAGTAGCGACTGGAATAGCAGCCGTTATCGCAATGACGATACGGGTTTTAACATTGATGCGGGGCTTGCTGCCGATATCGGTGAAAACTGGACGTTGGGGCTGAGCGGGCAAAATCTGGTATCTCGCGATATCGATACGAAAGATATTTACATCACTAATGGTATGACGGGAGAAACCACCAACTACAAAGATACATACCAAATCCGCCCCCTGGTTACCGCGGGCGTCGCATGGCATAACGATTTGCTGACCGTAAGCGCCGATGGCGATCTGACGGAAACGAAAGGCTTTAAGAGCGAAGACAATTCACAGTACGTTGGCGTCGGCGCTGAAGTTCGACCGTTATCATGGCTGGCGGTGCGCGCAGGGTATCGTGCGGATGTGAAAAATAACGATAGCAATGTGGTTACCGGCGGTCTTGGCTTTGCGCCCTTTAACCGTGTGCATCTCGATTTAATGGGACTGTACGGCGAAGATGAAACCTGGGGGGCAGGCGCGCAGCTTACGATGACATTCTGAGGTGCTTTCACCGGAGGCGCTACGCCTCCGGTTTAGCGTTATGCTATAGTAACGCCCCTTTTTTAACCGGATGCTTATTTATTCGCCATGCAGCCTGAAACCCAGTCCTCCGCTTTCCCTGCTTATCGCTTCTCCATCGCGCCTATGCTCGACTGGACGGACAGACATTGCCGCTATTTCCTGCGTTTGCTGTCTCGCCAGACGCTGCTCTACACCGAAATGGTGACCACGGGCGCGATTATTCACGGTAAGGGTGACTATCTGGCTTATAGCGAAGAAGAGCATCCGGTCGCTCTACAGCTTGGTGGAAGCGATCCGGCTCAGCTTGCGCATTGTGCAAAGCTGGCGGAAGCGCGTGGCTACGATGAAATTAACCTCAACGTGGGGTGCCCCTCCGATCGTGTGCAAAATGGTATGTTTGGCGCCTGTTTGATGGGCAATGCGCAACTGGTCGCCGATTGTGTTAAAGCCATGCGTGATGTCGTCTCGATTCCGGTAACGGTAAAAACCCGCATTGGTATTGACGATCAGGACAGTTATGCGTTTCTGTGTGATTTCATCGATACGGTTTCCGGTCGGGGCGAATGCGAGATGTTTATTATCCATGCGCGCAAAGCCTGGCTTTCTGGCTTAAGCCCGAAAGAAAATCGTGAGATCCCGCCGCTGGATTACCCGCGCGTATACCAGCTAAAGCGGGATTTTCCGCACCTGACCATGTCCATTAACGGCGGCATCAAATCGCTGGAAGAGGCGAAGGAGCACCTGCGCCATATGGATGGCGTCATGGTTGGCCGCGAAGCTTATCAGAATCCGGGTATACTGGCCGCGGTGGATCGGGAGATTTTTGGCGCCGATACCACCGATGCCGACCCGGTTGCGGTGGTTCGCGCGATGTATCCCTATATTGAGCGTGAATTGAGCCAGGGAGCGTATCTGGGGCATATCACTCGCCATATGCTGGGGTTGTTCCAGGGCATTCCCGGCGCGCGACAGTGGCGTCGCTATCTGAGCGAAAACGCCCATAAAGCTGGCGCGGATGTTGCTGTACTGGAGCAGGCGCTAAAACTGGTAGCAGACAAGCGTTAAAAGTTCGCCAAAAATTAGTCAATCTCACCACGCTCTGTGCAGTCTTGCAGGGCGTTTTCTTTATATATCAAAAACATAAATATTGGCATGATTTTTGTAATAGCTTACCTGACCAGACCCGGTAAGCGCCGTGCCGCCGGGCAATGCCATCTTTATGGGGAGCGACTATGCTGGAACTACTTTTTGTGCTTGGCTTTTTTCTGATGTTAATGGTGACGGGCGTCTCCTTGCTGGGCATTCTGGCCGCGCTGGTTGTAGCGACTGCCGTCATGTTCCTGGGTGGAATGTTCGCCCTGATGATCAAGCTGTTACCGTGGCTACTGCTGGCGGTGGCTGTGGTGTGGGTGATCAAAGCAGTAAAAACGCCAAAAATCCCACAGTATCAGCGCAATAACCGTCGGTTTTACTAAGGTATTGAGCGGTTCGTCACAACCTGGAACTTTGCCCTCACAAGCAAATAGGAATCGATTATTAAATCTGTCATGATTGCGCAGGTAACGAATTCATCGCGCTGTACCCTACATACAGCCGAACAAAAAAAGAAAGGGCTTCCCGGGTGGAAGCCCAATTTCTTTGCAGAGCTATTACGGAATCAGCAGGCTTGAGCCCTGTGTGGCCCGGCTTTCCAGCACTTCATGCGCGCGACGGGCATCTTTTAACGCATAGCGTTGATTTTCAGCCACATCAACTTTAATCACGCCGCTGGCGATCAATGAGAACAATTCATTGCTGGCTTCGGTCAGTTCTTCACGCGTCGTAATATACCCCTGTAGTGAAGGTCGCGTGGCATACAGGGAACCTTTCTGATTCAGAATACCTAAATTCACGCCAGTGACGGGGCCGGACGCATTGCCGAAACTGACCATCAGTCCCCGACGTTGCAGGCAGTCCAGTGAGGCTTCCCAGGTATCTTTCCCCACGGAGTCATAGACCACGCGGACTTTTTTGCCGCCGGTGATCTCTTTTACCCGTTCGACAATGCTCTCCTCACGGTAATTAATCACCTGCCAGGCGCCGGCGTCCAGCGCCCGCTGCGCTTTTTGCGCGCTACCGACGGTACCGATAAGCTTCGCGCCCAGCGCTTTCGCCCATTGGCAGGCGATCAGACCGACGCCGCCCGCAGCGGCATGAAACAGGAAGGGTTCGTCGGGTTTCACTTCATAGGTTTTGCGCAACAGGTAAAAAACGGTCAATCCCTTGAGAAAAGAGGCTGCCGCCTGTTCGAAAGAAATGGCGTCAGGCAAAATCGCGGCTTTATCTGCGGTGACGTTATGGACGGAACTGTAAGCGCCGAGCGTTGACTGCGCGTAGACGACGCGATCGCCGACGCGAATGTGCTCCACGCCGTTGCCGACTTTACTGACCACACCCGCAGCTTCGGTTCCCAGGCCCGCAGGCAACGACGGGGGCGGATAGAGTCCGCTACGGATATAGGTGTCGATGAAGTTGATACCAATGGCTTTGTTCTCAACCTGGATTTCGTGTTCCGCCGGTTCCGTTGGCGTAAACTCCACGGTCTGAAGCACTTCCGGACCACCATGCTTGTGAAATTCAATACGCGTTGCCATGCTTCCTCCAAAAGAAATGTGGTAATCTTTCGACCCAATCACTATCTCGGTAACTCCATTCACTATGGCAGGAAATAAACCCTTCAACAAACCACAGACTGATGCCCGCGACCGCGATCCGCAGGTTGCCGGGATAAAAGTGCCGCCGCACTCGATTGAAGCGGAACAGTCGGTGTTGGGCGGTTTAATGCTGGATAACGAGCGCTGGGACGATGTGGCCGAGCGCGTGGTGGCGGAAGATTTCTATACCCGTCCGCATCGCCATATCTTTACGGAGATGGGGCGCTTGCAGGAAAGCGGCAGTCCTATCGACCTGATCACGCTCGCGGAATCGCTGGAGCGGCAGGGCCAACTGGACAGCGTCGGCGGTTTCGCCTATCTGGCGGAACTGTCTAAAAACACGCCAAGCGCGGCGAACATCAGTGCTTATGCGGACATTGTGCGCGAACGCGCCGTGGTCCGCGATATGATCGCGGTGGCGCATGAAATTGCGGACGCCGGTTACGATCCACAGGGGCGCAATAGCGACGAACTGCTGGATCTGGCGGAGTCGCGCGTCTTCCAGATCGCGGAAAACCGGGCCAACAAAGACGAAGGTCCGAAAAGCATCGACCAGATCCTCGACGCTACCGTGGCGCGTATTGAGCAGTTGTTCCAGCAACCGCACGATGGCGTTACAGGCGTGGATACCGGCTATCAGGATCTCAATAAAAAGACGGCAGGGTTACAGCGTTCGGATTTGATTATCGTCGCGGCGCGTCCCTCCATGGGTAAAACCACTTTTGCGATGAACCTCTGCGAAAATGCGGCGATGTTGCAGGATAAACCGGTACTGATCTTCAGCCTGGAGATGCCCGGCGAACAGATCATGATGCGTATGCTGGCCTCGCTGTCCCGCGTCGATCAGACACGTATTCGTACCGGTCAACTCGATGATGAAGACTGGGCGCGAATCTCCGGCACGATGGGCATTCTGCTGGAGAAACGCAATATGTATATTGACGACTCCTCAGGTCTTACGCCGACAGAAGTCCGTTCGCGCGCGCGGCGTATTTTCCGCGAACATGGCGGGTTAAGTCTGATTATGATCGACTACCTGCAATTGATGCGTGTGCCGTCGCTTTCTGATAACCGTACTCTGGAAATCGCCGAAATTTCTCGCTCGTTGAAAGCGCTGGCGAAGGAACTCCAGGTGCCGGTCGTGGCGCTATCGCAGCTTAACCGCTCCCTGGAACAACGCGCGGATAAACGTCCGGTGAACTCCGACCTGCGTGAATCCGGCTCTATTGAACAGGATGCCGACTTAATTATGTTTATCTACCGTGATGAGGTTTATCACGAGAACAGCGACTTAAAAGGCATTGCTGAAATTATTATTGGTAAGCAGCGTAACGGTCCTATCGGTACGGTTCGTCTGACGTTCAATGGTCAGTGGTCGCGCTTCGATAACTATGCGGGACCGCAATACGATGATGAGTAACTCTCCGTCATTCTGTTAACAAGGAATTCAAATGCAAGCGGCAACAGTCGTCATTAACCGCCGCGCTCTGCGACACAACCTGCAACGTCTGCGTGAACTGGCGCCTGCCAGTAAGCTGGTTGCGGTGGTGAAAGCGAACGCTTATGGACACGGTCTTCTGGAGACCGCGCGAACGCTCCCTGATGCTGACGCTTTTGGCGTGGCGCGTCTTGAAGAGGCTCTACGTCTGCGAGCGGGCGGGATCACGCAGCCTATCCTGCTGCTGGAGGGTTTTTTCGACGCCGCCGATCTGCCGACCATTTCCGCGCAATGTCTGCATACTGCCGTACATAATCAAGAGCAGCTTGCCGCCCTGGAGGCGGTGGAGCTGGCGGAGCCGGTAACGGTCTGGATGAAACTGGATACCGGTATGCATCGTCTCGGCGTGCGTCCCGAAGAGGCGGAGGCGTTCTACCAGCGTCTGACGCACTGTAAAAATGTACGCCAGCCGGTGAATATCGTCAGCCATTTTGCCCGTGCGGATGAGCCGGAATGCGGCGCTACCGAACATCAGCTCGACATTTTTAATGCCTTCTGTCAGGGTAAACCCGGTCAGCGCTCTATTGCCGCGTCTGGCGGTATCCTGCTGTGGCCGCAGTCTCACTTTGACTGGGCGCGTCCGGGCATCATTTTGTATGGCGTATCGCCGCTGGAGCACAAACCCTGGGGGCCGGATTTTGGTTTTCAGCCGGTGATGTCCTTAACCTCCAGTTTGATCGCGGTGCGTGACCACAAAGCGGGCGAACCGGTGGGCTACGGCGGGACATGGGTGAGTGAGCGCGACACGCGCCTGGGCGTGGTGGCGATGGGTTATGGCGATGGCTACCCACGAGCGGCGCCTTCCGGTACGCCAGTACTGGTCAATGGTCGTGAAGTTCCGATTGTCGGGCGGGTGGCGATGGATATGATTTGCGTAGATTTGGGGCCAAACGCGCAGGATAACGCGGGCGATCCGGTGGTCTTATGGGGTGAAGGTCTGCCGGTTGAACGTATCGCTGAAATGACAAAAGTAAGTGCTTACGAACTTATCACGCGCCTGACCTCAAGGGTGGCGATGAAGTATATTGATTAAATACGCGGCGGGCCGGGTGGCGCCTGCGCTTATCCGGCTTGTATCGCGCATTGGCTGTAGGCCGGATAAGACGTTCACGCCGCTATCCGGTAATATGCGCATCCACCACAACATCCTCTCGATCTTCTCGTCCTTCCGGTTTATTGTGTTATTTCCTGCCCTCTGTAAACCTGGAGAACCATCGCGTGTTTCAAAAAGTTGACGCCTATGCCGGCGATCCGATTCTTTCACTGATGGAGCGTTTTAAAGACGACTCCCGTCACGACAAAGTAAATCTGAGCATTGGCCTGTATTACAACGAAGACGGGATTATCCCACAGCTCAAAACGGTGGCCGAAGCCGAAGCCCGGCTTAACGCGCAGCCGCATGGCGCTTCGCTGTACCTGCCGATGGAAGGACTCAATACTTATCGCCATACTATCGCGCCTTTGCTCTTTGGCGCCGATCACCCGGTTCTTCAGCAACAGCGCGTGGCCACTATCCAGACATTAGGCGGCTCCGGCGCGCTGAAAGTAGGCGCGGATTTCCTGAAGCGTTATTTCCCCGACGCAGGCGTATGGGTGAGCGACCCCACCTGGGAAAACCATATTGCGATATTTGCCGGGGCAGGATTCGAAGTGAGTACTTACCCCTGGTATGACGACGCGACTAACGGCATCCGTTTTAACGATCTGCTGGCCACGCTGAATACGTTACCTGCGCGCAGTATCGTGCTGCTGCACCCCTGTTGTCACAACCCGACCGGGGCGGATTTAACGCCTTCGCAATGGGATGCGGTGATTGAAATAGTGAAAGCGCGCGATCTGATTCCGTTCCTTGATATTGCCTATCAGGGGTTTGGCGCAGGCATGGACGAGGATGCTTACGCTATTCGCGCCATTGCCAGCGCCGGGTTACCTGCGTTAGTCAGTAATTCTTTTTCGAAGATTTTCTCGCTGTACGGCGAGCGCGTCGGCGGCCTGTCCGTGGTGTGTGAAGATGCTGAAATCGCCGCGCGGGTTCTGGGACAGCTAAAAGCGACGGTGCGCCGAATTTACTCCAGTCCGCCGTGTTTCGGCGCTCAGGTGGTCGCTACGGTCCTGGGCGATGAGGCGTTAAAAGCGGGCTGGCTGGCGGAAGTCGACGCGATGCGTAACCGCATTATATCGATGCGCCAGACGCTGGTGAAGGAGCTGAAGGCGGAGATGCCTGACCGCAACTTTGATTACTTGTTACAGCAGCGCGGTATGTTCAGCTATACCGGGTTAAGCGCGGAGCAGGTCGAGCGGTTGCGCGATGAGTTTGGCGTTTACCTGATTGCCAGTGGCCGCATGTGTGTCGCCGGGCTTAATGCTTCAAATGTACACCGCGTGGCGAAGGCATTTGCCGCTGTCATGTAATATTCAGGCCGGACGGCGATAACAGTGCCCTCCGGCCTGACAATAGCTGTTGTGATCATCCTCTTTTTTCGTAACAAAACCGCAGATAATCCTTCCTTTTGACCGTTACTGGCGTTATGGTCAGATAGTTTTTTGAGCAAAGACTCATCTTAATAATTATAATATTTTGAATTTTAAGGGAAAACCATGAAAAAAATAACCCTGGCGCTGAGTGCCGTCTGTTTGTTGTTTACGCTAAACCATTCCGCGAATGCGTTAGTATCTTCCCCTTCGACACTCAATCCGGGCACTAATGTTGCAAAACTCGCGGAACAAGCGCCTGTCCATTGGGTCTCTGTCGCCCAGATTGAAAACAGCCTCACCGGACGCCCGCCGATGGCGGTCGGCTTTGATATTGACGACACCGTGTTATTTTCCAGCCCCGGATTCTGGCGCGGAAAGAAAACCTATTCCCCGGACAGCGACGATTATCTGAAAAATCCGGCCTTTTGGGAAAAAATGAACAACGGCTGGGATGAGTTCAGTATTCCAAAAGAAGTGGCCCGACAGCTCATTGATATGCATGTTCGCCGTGGCGACAGTATTTACTTTGTCACTGGTCGTAGTCAGACGAAAACGGAAACCGTGTCGAAAACGCTGGCGGATAACTTCCATATTCCGGCGGCGAATATGAATCCGGTGATTTTCGCCGGCGATAAACCGGAACAAAATACGAAAGTACAGTGGCTGCAGGAGAAGAACATGCGTATCTTCTACGGCGATTCGGATAACGATATTACCGCGGCTCGTGATTGTGGTATCCGCGGTATTCGCATCCTGCGCGCGGCTAACTCCACCTACAAACCGCTGCCGCAGGCAGGAGCGTTTGGCGAGGAAGTCATTGTCAACTCGGAGTACTAAAAATCAGGAGAGCGTCAGGCTCTCCTTTTTTGCATGATTTTTGCACAAACTTGCCCCGCTGGCTTTTACCTTTTCCAGACTTGCTGCACACTATTCAGGAGACGTTTGTTTTTAGGAAGGAGCAGCCTATGTGGTATCAGCGCACCATTACACTGAGCGAGAAGCCGCGCGGGTTTCATCTGATAACAGATGAAATTATCGATAAATTGTCTGGCTTACCGCCTGTCGAAACGGGTTTGCTGCATCTGTTGTTGCTACATACCTCGGCCTCGCTGACGCTAAACGAAAACTGCGATCCCACCGTGCGCGCTGATATGGAGCGCCATTTCCTGAAAACCGTTCCCGATAATGCGGCGTATGAACATGACTACGAAGGCGCGGATGACATGCCTTCGCATATTAAGTCGTCAGTATTGGGCGTCTCGTTGCTGCTGCCTGTACGCCAGGGGCGTTTACAGTTAGGAACATGGCAAGGTATCTGGTTGGGAGAGCACCGTATTCACGGCGGTCCACGTAAAATCATCGCGACACTACAAGGGGAATGATAATGACCATTTCGGAATTACTGCAATACTGCATGGCAAAACCTGGCGCAGAGCAGAGCGTCCACAGCGACTGGAAAGCGACGCAAATTAAAGTGGAAGATGTACTTTTCGCGATGGTAAAAGAAGTTGAAGGACGCCCGGCAGCCTCTCTCAAAACCAGCCCGGAACTGGCAGAGTTGTTACGTCAGCAGCACAGCGATGTACGACCGAGTCGGCACCTTAATAAAGCGCACTGGAGCACGGTCTATCTGGACGGCTCGCTGCCGGATTCACAACTCTATTATCTGGTCGATGCCTCTTATCAACAGGCGGTAAATGCGCTGTCGGAAGATAAACGCAAGCAGTTGCCGCAGTCCTGATTATAGCGCGCCGACCAACAACGCCAGGGCGATATCAATGAGGCGGATGACCGTAGACCGGATACGGCTGCCGAGGGCGATTTGCGCATTATTGGCGCGTAGCCTGGCGAGGTCCCGCTGTCCTTCCAGCAGAATAATCATATCGTCGTCGTCCAGCCAGCCGCGAGCATGTTCCTGAAGCGCGCGGGCGATAAACGCGGCGGACTCGCGGATAGCGTCGTCGCTGTCTTCTCTTGCCTGCTTATACGTCTGGATAAACTCGGCAATCGCCGAGGACGCTACAGGGTGTTCGGCCCGGGCGGTGGTCATCAGGTAATGTATTTCGTTAATAGACGCCATTTTCATCTCCTTGAGTGCAGTGGGCGCCCCAATGCAGACACTCACCCTGTATAGCTAATTTCCAGACCTGATTATTTTGCTGTTGGTATCTCTCTGCCTGGATGTGAGTAAGTGGTTGCTTACGTTGCATAACCCGCGCATAAAGACGCAAATAGTGATTTTTCAGCAGCGCCAGATTATCGAGTCGGTGTTTATCCCCACCTTGACGGGCGACCCGCTCAGCCTGAAAAAATGTCTGGCGGATATCGCGGTCATCCTTGAGCAGTGTCTCTTTTTGCCACGGTATTCGCGCCGCGTCCTGCAGGAAGCGGGTTGAGCGCGTTTGTAATAGCGTCAGTTGTTGAAAAGCCACGGCGCTAAAGCGGTCAGGCAGCGTACAGGCGGCTAAAAACAGGCACAGCAGTAGTGTGATTGCGTAGGGCAACTTCATGGTGTTTTCCATAACAGACCGTTTGCGCTATCACATGTCAGAGCGAGGCGGCACGCAAATCACAAATGCTCAACACGGATACAATGAGGTGGGATGAGGAAAAATGATGCCGCTTCCCGGCGAATCGGAAAGCGGCGTGAAGGTTATTTGAGCATAGGTTTAAGGAAGCGGGCGGTATGCGACGCCTCGCACTCCGCCACGGTTTCCGGCGTACCGGAGACGAGAATTTCGCCGCCGCCGCTGCCGCCTTCCGGGCCGAGGTCGACAATCCAGTCCGCCGTTTTAATGACGTCCAGGTTGTGTTCGATCACCACGATGGTGTTGCCCTGATCGCGCAACTGATGCAGAACGTCAAGCAACTGCTGAATATCGGCAAAGTGCAGGCCGGTGGTCGGCTCGTCGAGAATATACAGCGTCTGCCCGGTGCCGCGCTTCGACAGTTCGCGCGCCAGCTTCACGCGCTGGGCCTCGCCGCCGGAAAGCGTCGTCGCCGACTGACCAAGACGGATATAGGTCAGCCCCACGTCCATCAGCGTCTGCAGCTTACGCGCCAGCGCCGGAACCGCATCAAAGAACTCACGCGCTTCTTCAATGGTCATATCCAGCACTTCGTGGATGGTCTTGCCTTTGTACTTAATCTCCAGCGTTTCCCGGTTATAGCGCTTGCCTTTGCACTGGTCGCACGGCACGTAAATATCCGGCAGAAAGTGCATTTCGACTTTAATGACGCCATCGCCCTGGCACGCTTCGCAGCGACCGCCGCGCACGTTGAAGCTGAATCGCCCTGGCGTGTAGCCGCGCGAGCGAGACTCCGGCACGCCAGCAAAAAGCTCGCGAACCGGGGTAAAGACGCCCGTATAGGTCGCCGGGTTGGAACGCGGGGTGCGCCCGATTGGGCTCTGGTCGATATCGATCACTTTATCGAAATGTTCCAGCCCCTGAATATCCCGATACGGCGCCGGTTCGGCGATAGTCGCCCCGTTTAACTGACGCTGGGCGATGGGGAACAGCGTGTCGTTAATCAGCGTCGATTTACCGGAACCCGAGACGCCGGTGATACAGGTAAACAGCCCTACCGGTAGCGTAAGGGTCACATCTTTCAGGTTGTTGCCGCGCGCGCCGGTGAGTTTGAGCACTTTTTCTGGATTTGCCGGCACGCGTTGTTTCGGCACTTCAATTTTGCGTTTACCGCTCATGTACTGGCCGGTCAGCGATTCCGGTACCGCCATAATGGCTTCCAGCGGGCCTTCCGCCACCACCTCGCCGCCGTGAACGCCCGCGCCGGGGCCAATATCGATCACATGGTCGGCGGCGCGAATGGCGTCTTCATCATGTTCCACCACAATCACGGTATTGCCAAGATTGCGCAGATGAATCAGCGTACCCAGCAGCCGTTCGTTATCGCGCTGGTGCAGACCGATGGACGGCTCATCCAGCACATACATCACGCCGACTAACCCGGCGCCTATCTGGCTCGCCAGACGAATACGCTGGGCTTCGCCGCCGGAAAGCGTCTCTGCCGAGCGGGAGAGCGTGAGATAGTTCAGGCCGACGTTCACCAGAAACTTGAGGCGATCGCCGATCTCTTTTAGCACTTTTTCGGCGATTTTCGCTCGTTGCCCGGAAAGCTTGAGATTAGTGAAAAAATCCATCGCATGGCCAATGCTCATATCGGAAATAGCAGGCAGCGGCGTATTTTCCACAAATACATGGCGCGCTTCGCGATTCAGTCGCGTTCCTTCACAGCTGGCGCAGGGGCGATTACTGATGAACTTCGCCAGCTCTTCGCGCACCGCGCTGGATTCCGTCTCTTTATAACGGCGCTCCATATTATGCAGCACGCCTTCGAACGGATGGCGGCGCACGGAAGTATCGCCGCGATCGTTCATATATTTAAATTCAATGTTCTCTTTGCCGGAACCGTACAGCACGACTTTATGTACGTTGGCGCTGAGGCTTGCCCACGGCGCATCCACGTCGAACTTATAGTGTTCCGCCAGCGACTTGAGCATTTGAAAGTAATAAAAATTGCGACGATCCCAACCACGAATCGCGCCGCCTGCCAGCGACAGGTCGGGATTCTGGATCACGCGGTCCGGATCGAAATATTGCTGAACGCCGAGCCCGTCACAGGTCGGGCAGGCGCCTGCCGGGTTGTTGAACGAGAACAGACGCGGTTCCAGTTCGCGCATACTGTAGCCGCAAATCGGACAGGCAAAATTGGCGGAGAACAGAAGCTCCTCCGCTTTCTCATCGTCCATATCGGCAACAACCGCCGTGCCGCCGGATAATTCCAGCGCCGTTTCGAACGACTCCGCCAGGCGTTGGGAAAGATCGTTGCGAACTTTGAAGCGATCGATCACCACCTCAATGGTATGTTTCTTTTGTAGCTCCAGCTTCGGCGGATCGGAGAGATCGCAGACTTCGCCGTCAATACGGGCGCGAATGTAACCCTGGCTTGCCAGATTTTCCAGCGTTTTGGTGTGTTCGCCTTTACGCTCTTTAATAATCGGCGCGAGCAGCATCAGACGTTTGCCTTCCGGCTGTGACAGCACGTTATCGACCATCTGGCTAACGGTTTGCGCCGCCAGCGGCACGTCATGATCCGGACAACGCGGCTCGCCCACGCGGGCAAACAGCAGGCGCAGGTAGTCGTGGATCTCGGTAATAGTACCCACCGTAGAGCGCGGGTTGTGCGATGTCGATTTCTGTTCAATTGAGATCGCGGGCGATAGCCCCTCAATATGGTCGACATCCGGTTTTTCCATGAGCGACAAAAACTGCCGCGCGTAAGCGGAGAGCGATTCAACGTAACGACGCTGCCCTTCGGCATACAGAGTGTCGAAAGCCAGTGAGGATTTGCCTGAACCCGAAAGCCCGGTCACGACAATCAGTTTGTCGCGGGGGATGACGAGGTTAATATTTTTGAGATTATGGGTGCGGGCGCCCCGAACTTCGATCTTATCCATTCACCTTTCCCGGTAGAGACTCGGATGCCTGGTTTGTTTGAAGGACAAACGGCAGAAACGGCTAATTATGACACAATTTAACCTGTTTGAATATACAGTATTGGAATGCATCTTCAGCTAAAGTATGCAACAATATGAGGTTCGCGCGAGTGACCTGGAACCTGCATCGCAGCTATTAAAATGCTACGTGGAAATGGTACACTCACGCGTTTACACTATTTATGAAACGTATTCAGGAGACTCAATTATGGCCAGCAGAGGCGTAAACAAGGTGATTCTCGTTGGTAATCTGGGCCAGGACCCGGAAGTACGCTATATGCCGAGTGGCGGCGCTGTCGCCAACTTAACGCTGGCTACTTCTGAATCCTGGCGCGATAAGCAGACCGGCGAAATGAAAGAGCAGACTGAATGGCACCGGGTGGTGATGTTCGGCAAACTGGCGGAAGTGGCCGGCGAATATCTGCGTAAAGGTTCTCAGGTGTATATCGAAGGTCAATTGCGTACCCGCAAGTGGACCGATCAGAGTGGCCAGGAACGCTATACGACTGAAATTAACGTTCCGCAGATCGGCGGCGTGATGCAGATGCTGGGTGGTCGCCAGGGCGGCGGCGCGCCGGCAGGCGGTCAGCAGCAGGGGGGTTGGGGTCAGCCACAACAACCTCAGCAGCCGCAGGGCGGCAACCAGTTCAGCGGCGGCGCGCAGTCGCGTCCACAGCAATCCGCGCCAGCGCCGTCTAACGAACCGCCAATGGATTTTGACGACGACATTCCGTTCTGATTTTTGGTAAAAAAGTCAAAGCGTTATTTGCATTTTCGCTATAGCTCTCGTCTGCTGAAATGCCTGGTGTAAACCAGGCATTTTCTTACCTGGTATTATTGTCTTTGTATCCCTTTCAAAAAAGAGAAGCGCATATCTTACGGAAAAATGTCGCTTATCGCCTCTGGCCGACTCGCCTCGGCACATCATTATCCAGCCGAAGTTCATAAATGTACTGCAATAACCCGGATTGTCTTAAATATGAAAGAGAAAACTCATCTGCAAAATATATAATTTATAGCCATTTTTTGACAACAAAAAGATATTATAAAATAACGTTAGAGAATGGTCGGTATTATCAATGGTTAATTAAATGTTTGCTTTAGCTTGTGATGAGCTCAAATATGATATGTGCATCTTGCTTTATTTTTAATTGCTGAAGATAAAGTTGTTACTTATAGCTGGCTTTATATAAAAAATGGTTTTATTTGTGTGTGTTTTTACGCAATTCTGATTTTTTACTCCCCACTTATTATATTGTTAATGATTTAAGTTATATTGAAGTCCCTATGACCCTATGTTTTAATTGTGAAAATTAATTTTATCCTCTGGAGGCAAATTTATTAAATACGTATGGTTATAACGCGTATTAAAAAGAAATATGTCCTTAAAATGATTTAGAGTTTCAATGATTAGCTAACAAATCTATTTATCGGTGGGTGGTTTTAATTTGCTGATGACTATTTTTTATTTATGAGTTGAGAGCTTATGCGATACCTATTATTGGGGAAGATATAGTTAGTGCAATAATTGATGTCTACCTAATTAAAAAAATGAAGAGTGTTTTTAATTAAAGCACTCATCTTTGTTGTGGGCGCATAAAAATGGCGTCGTTGTTTTTATTTTTCTGATTACGAGATGTAGGAAAACTGAAATCTATAAAGCGTATTGGTAGCAGGAAGCCAAGGGCGGTAGCGTTCACTTTCTGAATAAGTTGAGCATCCTTTATCCTTTCTAATCCACAAAAACATTTTATTCACAATGTAATATCAGGAGACAACATGGAAGACGAAAGTAATCCGTGGCCTAGTTTTGTTGATACATTCTCTACGGTATTGTGTATTTTTATATTTCTTATGTTGGTGTTTGCACTTAATAATATGATTATTATGTATGACAACTCAATTAAAGTTTATAAAGCAAATATAGAGAATAAGACTAAATCTACTGCTCAAAATAGCGGAGCCAATGACAATTCAAATGATAATGAAATAGTTAATAAAGAAGTGAATACTCAAGATGTGTCGGACGGAATGACTACAATGTCAGGTAAGGAGGTTGGAGTATACGATATCGCCGATGGTCAGAAAATTGATATAACATCTACAAAAAATGAGCTTGTTATTACGTATCATGGCAGGCTGAGAAGCTTTTCTGAAGAGGATACTCATAAAATAGAGGCTTGGTTAGAAGACAAAATCAATAGTAATTTATTGATAGAAATGGTTATTCCTCAGGCAGACATCTCTTTCTCTGACTCTTTACGACTGGGATATGAACGGGGAATTATTTTAATGAAAGAGATTAAGAAGATATATCCTGATGTAGTTATTGACATGAGTGTTAACTCCGCAGCATCAAGTACAACGAGTAAAGCTATTATCACGACTATTAATAAAAAGGTGTCAGAGTGAAATATATAAATCATTACCGCTATTTGTTTGTCTGTTTTTTCCTTGCTATACTCCCTTTTTTCGCTTTATCTTTTCCCGGTATAAGAGAGTATGTTTTTGATAACTTTATGGTTTCTGCAATTTACAATGGGGTCATTATTGCCATTTATATTACAGGTTCTTTGTGTGCATTATTCACTATTCTTAAAAATATTTCAGCAAAAGACATATTAATAGCTCAGGACGCCAGTAGAAAAAATAGCATTCTTTCTAACCTCAATCAGGTTTTGTTTGCCGGGGAACCCAAACAGTGTGATTTCAATTTGCTGATGGAATTAGATGACAATGTGTCTACCGCCCGTAATCAACGATTGTCATTTATTATGAGCTGTAGCAATGTGTCGACGCTTGTTGGCCTGTTGGGGACGTTTGCGGGTCTGTCTATTACGATTGGTTCAATCGGGAACTTATTGAGCTCGCCATCAGATGTTGGCGGTGATAATGCAAGTAATACACTCAATATGATCGTGACAATGGTAGCGTCGCTTTCTGAACCATTGAAAGGGATGAATACCGCATTTGTATCTTCTATCTATGGTGTTGTTTGCGCCATACTCCTGACCTCACAAAGTGTTTTTGTTCGCAGCTCCTATTCCCTTGTTTCTACGGAAATCAAAAAATTAAAAATCATAAGCAACAGATCCAATAATAAACAACGAAGCCTGCGGGTTGAATCAGAGACGCTTGTAGAATTTAAAGAGTTGTTTAAAGCGTTTTTTGATAACTACCTGACAGTTGAAAACTTACGGACGCAGGATGAAGAAAAGAAACGAGTGATGCTATCAGATAGCTTTGTCACTTTGCAAAACCGACTATTGGATAACTCAGCAAAACTGGAACAACTTTCTACGCTGATTGATGGTTATCTGGTAAGCAATAACGAAAATACCAAAAAATTAGTTGACGGTGTAATAACAATTACCTCTCGTTTATCTGAAGGTAATACCCTGCTTGCTGATAATAATGCACGACTGGAGGCAATGAGTACAATACAAAATATTATAGATAAAAAGAATGATTCAATAATGACATCAGTTGATAAATGTTATCAGGAATCTCTTTCACATGGTAAGACCATAAACGATATTGCCGCTGGCAGTGCCGATATTTCTCATACTCTCGATGGGCTGAGAAAAGAAATGGATGAGGATATGAATAATGTTCATTTAGCGCTATCCGATCTATCGGCTACTGATAAAAAGATTATTGCCAATACTAAAGAGATTAGTGCTGAAATGGTTAGCTACCGTGATACCTATATGCCATTAATGGAAAAAATAACATCTATGCATCAGGAAATAGTAAAGCAACGTTTGTTAAACAAGGAGGAAAAAAATGAAGATTAAGATGTTTTTTCTGACGACTGCTTTTATTACACAAAGCACATACGCCAGCGAGCTTCCGGTCATTCCTCTAAGAGATTTAGTTAATGCCGCATTAACGCATCAGCCCTCTGTTGCTGTTTCATATTATGAGACTGAAAAGAAAAACAGTGACTTAGATCTTTCACGGGCAGCACTTTATCCTACCCTGGATCTAACATCTGGCCTTAATAATAACAGGAAAGAGTCATCAGGTACCGAGAGGAACGTTGAAAATAAGGTGTCTTTATCATACCGAATAACGGATTTTGGAGTGAGGGGGGCTAATATCAGGAAATCTGAATATGAAAGAGATAATAGTAAAACTGACTATGAAAAAACAAAGAATATAGTGTCTCAGGAGGTTGTGACAACCTATTACAACATCAGTAAATATCGTGAAATGATTGATGGCGTAAATCTGGAGAAAGAGTTTTATAAAAAGATGCTGGAAACTTTTTCGTTGCTGGTATCTTCCGGTGTAGCTATGCAATCTGATATGCGTAAAGTACAAGTATCTATCGATGCATTAAATACCAGAAGCATTATGTATCAGTCGATGTTGGATGATGAAATGTATAAAATGCAGAATATGACTGGTCTGAATTTATCGCCAGTTCAGATTCAAAGCGATGAAAAATTCAACCTCTTCAAAAAATATATCTTTGTCGAAAGCCCTGAAAAACTTATGGACATGGTGATGAAATACAACGATGACTATAAGATGCTTGTCAATACCCGAAAAGCCGCGACCGAAGATATTAATGCCGCAAAATCATCCTATTTTCCGACTGTAGATCTTGTTTCCAGCTATGTACAGAATAACCCGAGCGGTAGTGCCAAAAAAAGTGATTATGAAGATGAATTTAAAACGGGTATCAATGTCAGTTTCAACATTTTTAATGGGTTCAGAAATTCAGCCCAGGAAAGAAAAATGGTGGCAAGTTATTCGCAGGCTAAGCTGCAAATTGACGATTTTTTGATTAAAACGCGTTATAACATTGATTCACAACTTTCAAGATACGCCGCTGCAAAAGAGACTTACTCAGTGGCGGAACGTTCACATACAAACGCGTTACAGCTTACTGAATTATATGAGCAGGAGTTTCAGTTAGGGCAAAAAAGTTTGCTTGATTTAATTTCAAGCCGTAATGAAGCATTTCAGGCATATGTAAGCATGATCGACAGCAAATATAGCCTGTATATTTTAAAGCTACAGCAACTCTCATTGATTTTTCATTTAATGGATTATTTAAAAGGAAATACTGAAAGTGAGTTAAATGTAATGAAATGAATAGAAGACAAAGCGATCATCTCATGATGATAATTATTTCTTTGACGATCTTAATTATTATCCTTACCTACTTTATAGAAATTAATTCAGTGGTTCATGGTCAGGGCGTTATCACTACTAAAGATAATGCTCAGTTAATATCTCTTTCTAAAGGAGGGACGATACAAGATATTTATGTAGCCGAGGGTGATACTGTAAAAAAAGGAGAACTCCTTGCAAAGGTCGTTAACCTTGATCTGCAAAAAGAATATCAAAGGTATAGAACTCAAAAAGGGTATCTGGATAAAGATGTTAACGAAATATCTTTCATTCTTGATAAAGAAAATGAGAGTGGGTTGATTACCCTGGATGGCACCCGTTCTTTAAGCAATAAAGAGGTAAAAGCGAATATTGAATTAGTGCATAGTCAGATAAGAGCTAAAGAGTTAAAAAAAACCTCTCTTGATTCTGAGATTAGCGGATTACAAGAGAAGCTGAGTTCGAAAGAAAAAGAACTCGCATTGCTTGCCGAAGAAATAAATATTCTTTCCCCACTGGTAAAAAAAGGAATTAGCCCATATACCAATTTTCTTAACAAGAAACAGGCGTATATAAAAGTTAAGTCTGAAATTAATGATATTGAAAGTAGCATCACTTTAAAAAAAGATGATATTGAGTTGGTTGTTAATGATATTGAGGCGCTTAATAATGAATTGCGACTATCTTTATCTAAAATAATATCTAAAAATCTTCAGGAACTTGAGGTTGTTAACTCTACATTAAAAGTAATAGAGAAGCAGATAAATGAGGAGGATATCTATTCACCGGTTGACGGTGTAATTTATAAAATCAATAAAAGTGCCACTACTCATGGTGGTGTGATTCAGGCGGCGGACTTACTTTTTGAAATAAAACCAAAAGTAAGGACTATGCTGGCCGATGTGAAAATATTACCCAAATACCGTGACCAAATATATGTAGATGAAGCCGTTAAACTGGATGTGCAGTCAATTATCCAACCAAAGATAAAATCGTATAATGCGACTATCGATAATATTAGCCCTGATTCCTATGAGGAAAATACCGGAGGAACAATTCAGCGTTATTATAAAGTAATTATTGCATTCGATGTTAATGAAGATGATTTACGGTGGTTAAAACCAGGTATGACTGTTGACGCCAGTGTAATTACCGGAAAACACAGCATTATGGAATACCTGTTATCTCCCTTGATGAAAGGCGTGGACAAAGCCTTTTCAGAACCAGTTAATACTAAACGATTAGATACACCTTGAGAGTGAATATAATATTATGGGAAATAAAAGCATACAAAAGTTTTTTGCCGATCAAAATTCTGTAATTGATTTATCTTCTTTGGGTAATGCCAAAGGCGCAAAAGTTTCTCTTTCCGGGCCAGACATGAACATTACCACGCCGCGTGGTTCAGTGATCATTGTCAATGGCGCTCTTTATTCAAGTATCAAAGGCAATAACCTCGCTGTTAAATTTAAAGATAAGACTATTACCGGCGCTAAAATTCTGGGCAGCGTAGATTTAAAAGATATTCAACTGGAGAGAATTGACAGCTCATTGGTTGATTCTGCTCAGGTAGAAAAGAAAGGTAATGGCAAACGACGAAATAAGAAGGAAGAAGAGGAATTAAAAAAGCAGCTTGACGATGCTGAAAACGCAAAGAAAGAAGCTGATAAGGCGAAGGAAGAAGCAGAGAAAGCTAAGGAGGCTGCAGAAAAAGCGCTCAATGAAGCGTTTGAAGTACAGAACTCGTCAAAGCAAATTGAAGAAATGCTGCAGAACTTTTTGGCTGACAATGTAGCAAAAGACAATCTGGCTCAGCAAAGCGATGCTTCCCAGCAAAATACACAGGCTAAAGCAACGCAGGCTTCTAAACAGAACGATGCTGAAAAAGTTCTTCCTCAACCTATTAATAAAAATACCAGTACTGGCAAAAGTAATAGCAGTAAAAATGAGGAAAATAAGCTCGATGCCGAGTCTGTTAAAGAGCCGCTTAAAGTCACATTAGCGCTTGCGGCCGAGAGTAACAGCGGTAGCAAAGATGATAGTATAACTAATTTTACCAAACCTCAGTTTGTAGGTAGCACTGCTCCCAATGCCACGGTTATTATTAAAATTAATGGTATTGCTGTCGGTCAGGCTGTAGCGGATAGTTTGGGTAACTTCACCTTTACAGCGCCTGAAACATTGACTGATGGAGCATATAATCTGGAGGCAGAGGCCAAGACTGCTGATGGGAGCGGTAGCGCCAAACTTGTCATTACTATCGATTCCGTTACCGATAAACCAACATTTGAACTTTCGCCTGAAAGTAGTGTGTCCGGTCATAAGGGCTTAACGCCGACCTTGACGCCTTCAATTGTTGGTACGGCGGAAGAGAATGCTAAGGTTGACATTTATGTAGATAATAAACTGGTTGCCAGCGTTGATGTCGATAAAGATGGAAACTGGAGTTATGAATTTAAGGATAATGAATTATCTGAGGGCGAAAATAGTATAAAAGTCGTTGCTGTAGATAAAGCAGGTAATAAAAACGAAACGACGGATAGTATCATAACCGACACCATTCCTCCGGAAAAGCCGACGATTGAGCTGGATGATAGTAGTGATTCCGGCATTAAAAATGACAACATTACAAATAGCACCCTGCCAACATTTATTGGTGTGGCGGAACCCGGTTCTACAGTCTCTATTTATCTTGGACTTAAACATCTTGGTGAGGTCATTGTTGCTAAAGATGGGACATGGAGCTATACGCTTACTACGCCGCTCAAGGATGGCGAATACAATATAACAGCAACAGCTACTGATATTGCCGGGCATACCTCAGCGACGGCAAATCTGCCTTTTACTATTGATACACGTATCAGCTATTTCAGCGCTGAGATTGAAACGACGAATGATAGCGGTATTGTCGGAGATAACGTTACTAACAATACTCGCCCAACCTTTACAGGTAAAACTGAGCCAAATGCTATTATCAGTGTCATAAATAGTGAGACTGGCGAAGAGGTTATTTTTAAAGCGAATGACAAGGGCGAATGGACGTTCAATTTCACTTCCGACTCAGTGGAAGGGATTAACAATCTTACGTTCACTGTTGAAGATGTCGCTGGCAACAAAAAGGATTTTTCCTTTAGTTACGTTATCGATACTATTGCCCCTGTACCTCCGACGGTTTCTTTGGAGGACTTTGTTGTTTTACCGAATGGTATAATTTTATCAGGGAATGATTTACCGGCTTTAGTCGGTACGGCAGAGCCAAAGTCTACCATCTTATTGATGCGAGATGGTAAATTATATGACAGCATTGAGGTTGACTCAAACGGGACCTGGAATTATCAGTTTAGTAATAAATTTCTTCAGGGCGCCTATGATATTGAAATCATCTCTCAGGATGCCGCCGGTAATAAATCCTCTACTGTTAAATATTCTTTTACTATTCAAACTGAAGTTGTACCTCCAAAAGCGGAACTCGATGCCAGTGATGATTCCGGTGCAAAAGGCGACTGGATTACCAATAAACATAATGCTCTGACATTACTGGGAACAGCTGATAGGTTTGCTACCGTAAATATCCTTATCGATGGTAAAACGATAGGCGTGACGACTGCGGATGCAGACGGTAACTGGAATTTTGATATTTCCCGAAATCTGTCTGACAATGTTTATAAGATTACGGTTGAATCCATCGATCCTTTAGGAAGAACGTCATCTGTAGATTATCAGCTTACCATTGATAGCTTTACGCCGATCCCTACTGTTATGTTGCATGATAGCGCTGATTCTGGCGTTAAAGGCGATATGATTACTAAAATTAATACGCCGTTGTTTACCGGGATGGCTGAAGCTAATGCTAAGGTTTCCATCTATGTTGACGGTGTGTTAAGTGGTGAGGCTATTGCTGGCGATGATGGTGTATGGAATTTTCAATTTACCACAGCGTTATCCGATGGCTCGCATGACGTAACGGTAAAAGTAGAAGATATTGCCGGTAATACTGCCTCCTCATCAGCGTATAATTTCCAAATCGTAACGCAAACGCAAAAACCAACAATAGAGTTGGTCAACGATACGGGGGTTGATAATACAGACCATATTATTAATGAAAAGAATCCTGCACTGACAGGAACCGCTGCACCCTATTCAACGGTTAAACTCTATATTGATGGCGCACTGATCGCTGAGGTCAGAACAAATAAAGATGGCAGATGGGAGTATACCCTGAAAGCCGATCAAGGTTTGGTTGATGGCGATCATAGAATAACCGCTTCAGTTGAAGATATCGCTGGCAACATTGCCCATTCGGATCCTTTCTTAATTAGCGTCGATACTGCTATTTCAATACCGATAGTTTCATTGAGCCCGGATTCAGATTCGGGAATTGCAGATGATAATTTAACGAATATCGTTAAACCTACCTTGCACCTAAAAGATATTGATCCGGACATTATCAGTGTTCAGGTATGGGATGCCATGTCTGATACGCAGATCGGTGTTGCCACGCAACAACCTGATGGTTCATGGGCCTATACCTTTACTTCAGATTTAACGGAAGGCTTGCATCAGGTTTATGTCAAGGTTGAGGACATTGCGGGTAATAAAGCGAACAGTGCGGTATTCGATTTTACTATCGATACCACAGTATCAACGCCGGTGATTTCCCTGCTTTCTAAGGATGATACGGGGGTTACAGGCGATAACCTGACCAATATCAATAAGCCAGGTTTTGCTATTTCCGGTGTTGATGCCGATGCGCATCGGGTCGTCGTACAGGTGATGCATAATGGCGTGAGCGAAGAGATCGAACTTTCCCACCTCAATGGTAGTTGGTTATTTACACCAGGGAATACGTGGGCGGATGGCAGCTACACGTTAACGGTGAAAGTAGAAGATAAGGCAGGAAATACCAGCTATTCAGCGCCGCTGACGGTCGTTATCGATACCCAAATCGCCATTGATGGGGTGGAACTGGTCAACGATAGCGGTGTGAAAGGCGACAATATGACCAACGACGACCGTCCCCACTTTCGTGTGACGGTACCTACGGATGTCAATGAAGTCCGTCTGAGCATTGACGGTGGTAATTCGTGGGTTCAGGCAACCCCGGGCGTGGCAGGCAGCTGGGAGTATATCTGGCCGACAGACCTGGCAGATGGTCAATACACGCTAACGGTGGAGGCGACTGATAAAGCAGGCAATACCGTGACGAAGACCATCGATTTCGCGGTGGATACCACGCTGTCAGTGCCGGTCATCGTACTGAATAGCGCGGACGATACCGGTGTCCAGGGCGATAACATGACGAATCGCACCCAGCCGACATTTGCCCTGCAGCATATTGATGATGATGCCGTTCGCGTTACGGTCAGCGTGGAGCATGGCGGCGTCACCACCACATTTGACGCCACGAAAGGCACAGGCGGATGGACCTTTACGCCGCCGACATCATGGGCGGATGGTGATTATACCCTGAGTGTGTCAGTCGAAGATAAAGCGGGGAACACCAGCCATTCTGCATCGCTGACGGTGACGGTGGACACGCAAATCGCCATTAATAACATTGAACTGGTCAATGACAGCGGTATTCCCGACGATAATCTGACTAATAACGTGCGTCCGCACTTCCAGGTGACGGTACCGACGGATGTCAACGTGGTGCGCCTGAGCATTGACGGCGGCAAGACGTGGTTCAACGCTACCCAGAGCGCGACGCCGGGCGCCTGGGATTATATCTGGCCGGATGATGTGGCCGACGGAGGCTATACCCTGACGGTAGAGGCGACCGACAAGGCGGGAAACAAGACGACGCAGGAACTTGATTTCACCATCGATACCACTCTGTCTGTGCCGACCCTCTCGCTGGACAGCGCAGATGACAGCGGCATCGCGGGCGATAATATCACCAATGTTAAAACGCCGGGCTTTACCCTCAACAATATTGATACCGATGTCAGCCGGGTGATAGTGGAGGTAATGCACAATGGCATTAAACAGGAGGTGCCACTGGTTCAGACCGGCGGACAGTGGCGCTTTGCGCCGACCAGCGACTGGGCGGACGGCGACTATATCCTGACGGTGAAGGTAGAAGATAGGGCCGGAAATGTGAAGCAGTCCGCGCCGTTGACGGTGACAGTAGATACGCATATCGCCATTGACCGTATTGAACTGGTTAACGACAGCGGTATCCCCGGCGATAATCTGACCAATGAAGCGCGCCCGCACTTTCAGGTGACAGTACCGGCGGATGTTAACGGTGTAAGACTGAGTATTGATGGCGGCAAAACGTGGTTTGACGCCACGCAGAGCGCGACGTCGGGCGTCTGGGATTACACCTGGCTGACGAATGTGGCTAACGGCCCTCACACCCTGATGGTGGAAGCGTCCGACAAGGCGGGAAACAAAACGACGCAGAAACTGGACTTCATCATCGATACCCTGCTGTCAGAACCGACTATTACCCTGGACAGCGCGGATGATAGCGCCGCTGGCGATAACATCACCAACGTTAAGATGCCAGGCTTTACCCTCGGTAATATCGACGCCGACGTGACCAAAGTGGTGGTGACGGTGGCGCATGATGGTAAGAACCAACAGATAGAGTTGATTAAGAACGGCGGTGTGTGGCGCTTTACGCCGGGCGCAGCCTGGACCGATGGCGACTATACGTTGACGGTAAAGGTAGAAGATAAGGCGGGTAATACAAATTATTCTGCGCCGCTGACGGTGACTATCGATACGCAAACGTCTATTGATCGCATTGAGCTTCTTAATGACACGGGTATTGTCGGGGATAACCTGACCAATGAAGCACGTCCACAGTTTCATATTACGGTACCGACGGACGTGAACTCTGTGCAACTGAGTCTTGATGGCGGCATCAACTGGGTTAACGCAACGCTGACGTCTGACGGCGTTTGGGAGTATATATGGCCGACAGATCTGGTCGAAAATACGTATACCCTGACAGTGAAAGCAACCGATGTTGCAGGCAACACGGCGACGGAAACGCTCAATTTTATCATTGATACCACATTGTCGACACCGACCATCACGCTGGATAGCGCAGATGATAGCGGCACCGCCAACGATAATAAGACTAACGTTAAAACGCCGGGTTTTATTATCGGCGGTATTGATTCTGACGTGACTCAGGTCGTCGTGCAGGTGATGCGCGATGGTCACAGCGAGGAGGTGGAGCTGACGCAGACTAACGGGCAGTGGCGTTTTGTACCCGGCAGCGCGTGGACTGATGGCGACTATACGCTGACGGTAACGGTGAAAGATGAGGCGGGTAATATTCGCCACTCAGCGCCGTTGACGGTCACCATCGATACGCAAATCACCATTGACCATATTGAACTGGTCAATGACAGCGGTATTCCCGACGATAATCTGACTAATAATGTGCGTCCGCACTTCCAGGTGACGGTACCGACGGATGTCAACGTGGTGCGCCTGAGCATTGACGGCGGTAAGACGTGGTTCAACGCTACCCAGAGCGCGACGCCGGGCGTCTGGGATTATACCTGGCTGGCTGATGTGGGAGAGGGTAAGCATACCCTGACAGTGGAGGCGACCGACAAGGCGGGAAACAAAACGACGCAGCAACTGGACTTCATCATCGATACCCTACTGTCAGAACCGACTATCGTGCTGGACAGCACGGACGACAGCGGAACAAAAGGCGATAACCTGACCAACGTAAATAAGCCGACGTTTTTACTGGGCAATATTGACGCAGACGCGCGGTATGTCACGGTTGAGGTACAGCATGGCGGCACGAAAGAGGTGCTGACGGCCACCAAAGACGCGACCGGCAACTGGAGCGTAACACCGACCGGCACATGGGCAGATGGCGACTATACGCTGACAGTGAGGGTGGAAGATGAGGCGGGGAACGAAAAACACTCAGCGTCGCTAACGGTCACTGTTGATACCCAAATCACCATTGATGTTATTGAACTGGTTAATGATAACGGTATTCCCGGCGACAATATGACTAACGACGCCCATCCGCAGTTCCGCGTGACGGTACCGGGGGACGTTAACGAAGTTAGTCTGAGCATTGACGGTGGCGTGACCTGGGTTAAGGCGACACAGAGCGCGACGCCGGGCGTCTGGAATTATACCTGGCCGGGCACCGTGCCGGATGGCGACTATACGCTGAATGTGAAAGCGACTGACAATGCGGGTAATACGGTGACGGAGACACTCCACTTCACTATTGATACCACGCTGTCAGTGCCGGTCATCGTACTGAATAGCGCGGACGATACCGGTGTCCAGGGCGATAACATGACGAATAGCACCCAGCCGACATTTGCCCTGCAGCATATTGATGATGATGCCGTTCGCGTTACGGTCAGCGTGGAGCATGGCGGCGTCACCACCACATTTGACGCCACGAAAGGCGTAGGCGGATGGAGCTTTACGCCGACAGGGGCGTGGGCGGATGGTGATTATACCCTGAGTGTGTCAGTCGAAGATAAAGCGGGGAACACCAGCCATTCTGCATCGTTGACGGTGACGGTGGACACGCAAATCGCCATTAATAACATTGAACTGGTCAATGACAGCGGTATTCCCGACGATAATCTGACTAATAACGTGCGTCCGCACTTCCAGGTGAAGGTACCGACGGATGTTAACGAGGTACGCCTGAGCATTGACGGCGGCAAGACGTGGTTCAACGCTACCCAGAGCGCGACGCCGGGCGTCTGGGATTATACCTGGCTGGCTGATGTGGGAGAGGGGAAGCATACCCTGACAGTGGAGGCGACCGACAAGGCGGGAAACCAGACGACGCAGAAACTGGACTTCATCATCGATACCATGCTGTCAGAACCGACTATCGTGCTGGACAGCACGGACGACAGCGGAACAAAAGGCGATAACCTGACCAACGCGAATAAGCCGACGTTTATACTGGGCAATATTGACGCAGACGCGCGGTATGTCACGGTTGAGGTGCAGTATGGCGGCACGAAAGAAGTGCTGACGGCCACCAAAGGCGCGACCGGCATCTGGAGCGTGACACCGACCGGCACATGGGCAGATGGCGACTATACGCTGACGGTGAGGGTGGAGGATGATGCGGGGAACGTAAAATACTCAGCGCCGCTGACGGTCACGGTTGATACCCAAATCACCATTGATGTTATTGAACTGGTTAATGATAACGGTATTCCCGGCGACAACCTGACCAATGACGTTCGTCCACACTTCCGCGTCACGGTGCCAGGGGATGTCAACGAGGTACGTCTGAGTATCGACGGCGGTAATACGTGGGTTCGTGCAACACAGGGCACGGCAGGGATCTGGGATTACACCTGGCCGAAAGATGTGACCGACGGGCTACATACCCTGACGGTAGAAGCGACCGATAAGGCGGGAAATAAGACGACGCAGACGCTCGATTTTACCATTGATACCCGGCTGTCAACGCCTACCATCACTATGGATAGCAGGGACGATACAGGTGCCATTGGCGATCATATTACGAGCGTCAAAAGACCGGGCTTTACCATTGGCAATATTGACTCCGATGCGCAATCGGTCATTTTGCGGATCACACAGGGCGGCAATAGCCAGGAAGTGACACTAACCCAGGTTGGAGGACAGTGGCGCTTTACGCCAGATGCTGACTGGGCGGACGGTAGCTATACACTGACGGTAGAGGTAACGGATAACGCAGGAAACGTTCGTCAGTCCACGCCGCTGATAGTGACGGTAGATACGCAAACCAGCATTACTGATATTACATTGGTCAATGATCATGGCGTGCCTGATGACAATCTAACTAACAGCACCCGTCCGCAGTTTGAGATCACGGTGCCGGCGGATGTGAATTCTGTGCAACTGAGCATTGATGGGGGCGCAAACTGGGTGAGCGCGGCGCAGGGTATTGAAGGCGTCTGGGGCTATACCTGGCCAACGGATATGGGCGATGGAAAACACACCCTAACCGTCATGGTCACCGACAGAGCGGGCAATACGGCGACGCAAACGCTTGAATTTTTCATCGACACCCGGTTGTCGACGCCGACTATTGCGCTGGATAGCACGGATGATACCGGTACGCCTGGCGATGATATGACCAATCGCACCCGACCGACCTTTATTCTGCAGAATATCGATTCGGATGTTATCAACGTTACAGTCAGCGTCACGCATAATGGAACGACAACCTCGTTTACCGCGACACAGGGGGCTGGAGGCTGGAGCTTTACACCGCCAGCGCCGTGGGGCGACGGTGATTATACGCTGACGGTGACAGTGGAGGATCGGGCGGGAAATACGCGTCCGTCTACGCCGCTGACGGTGACAGTGGATACGCAAATAGCCATTGATCATATTGAATTAGTCAACGATAGCGGCGTCCCTGGCGATAATGTGACAAAACATGTGCGTCCGCAGTTCCAGATCTCGGTACCGGATGATGTGGAAAAGGTTCTTCTGAGTATTGACGGCGGCACGACCTGGGTTACCGCAATCAAGAGTTCGACGGCTGGCATTTGGGATTACACCTGGCCGACGGATATGCCAGAGGGACAGCATACCCTGACCGTGGAAGTGACTGACGGTGCGGGTAATAAGATGACGGAGACGCTCAATTTCACTATCGACATCACGTTGATGACGCCAACCATTGAGCTGGCGCCCGATCAGGATACCGGACAGAATAAGAACGATAATCTGACCAGCGTCACTCAGCCAGTATTTGTGTTGGGGAGTATCGATAAAGATGTTCGACACGTGGAATTGAGTATTGAGCATAACGGCACGTTTAAAACGGTGGTACTCACCGAATCAGCCGACGGCTGGCGCTATCGACCGGATTCTGCTTTGGCGGACGGTAGCTACACATTCACCGTGACGGTAACAGATGTGGCAGGCAACCAGCAAACATCCGCGCCTTTAAAGGTGACGATAGACGGTACGTTGACTACGCCGGTGATTGAACTGGCAGCTGGCGAAGATAGCGGTACTGTTGGCGATCGCCTCACCAATCACGATCGGCCTGTGTTCGACATACGCCAGGTTGATTCTGACGTTACGCGCGTGATGGTCAAAGTAACTTACAACGGTAAAACGCACGAGGAAGCGGCGGTATTCACCAATGGTCAATGGCGCTTTACGCCTTCTGCGAGCTGGGCTGATGGCTCATATCAGTTAGCCGTTGTGGTGGAAGATCTGGCGGGGAATGTAAAAGAGTCTGCGCCGTTTGAGGTGCGTATTGACACCACGACAACCATTAACAATATCGTATTGCTTAATGATACTGGCGTGCAGAATGATCAATTAACGAATGTTGCCAAACCGTCATTCAGAATTGACGTTCCCGGTGATGTCGTCCAGGTACGCGTAACCCTGGATGGTGGCGCTAACTGGAATGTGATACGCAAAAATGCCGACGGACAGTGGATTTTTGACAGCCCGAATACTCTGGTTGACGGCACATATACCCTTCGCGTAGAGGCCACGGATGAGGCAGGTAATATTGCGAATAAAGATTTAGTATTTAATATCGATACTAATATACAGGTTCCGACTATTGCTTTAGACGCAGGACAAGATACCGGAGCGAATACAGCCGATAATATCACTAATATTTCACGACCCACCTTTACGATTGGTAATGTTGACCCCGATGTTATCAAAGTCGTGGTGACGATTGATGGTCATGATTATAACGCGACTAAGGTTGGGGCTGGTTGGCAATTTACGCCAGGCAATGCCATTCCGGATGGTTCTTATAATATTACCGTTACGGTTGAAGATAAGGCCGGAAATACCGCGACATCGAAACCATTACCTGTTGTGATAGATACGACGGCTGAAATTGAAAGCGTCACGTTGGTTACAGATAGCGGTGATAGCGATGTAGATAACATTACCAAAGTCGACAAGCCGCAGTTTAGTATTGTTACCGCTGATGATATTACTCATGTGCGCGTTAAAATCGATAACGCCGCTAATTGGATTGAACTCACAAAAGGAGGGGATGGCCGCTGGATATTTAATGTCGGTTCGGCATTACCTGATGGGCAACACACTCTCTTGGTTGATGTGACTGATATCGCCGGCAACGTTGCGCAAGAAACGCTGCAGTTTACGATTGATACGACTCTGCGAGAGCCGACAATTGTACTCGATCCCACCCATGATACTGGTGATGATACTAATGATAATCTTACCAGGATTAACAAACCGGTGTTTATTATCGGTAATGTCGATAATGATGTATCACACATTGTGGTTCATATTGATGGTCGGGATTACACCATTGAAAACACAGGGGGGAATTTAACCTTTACGCCGGATCAACCGCTGTCTGACGGTCAGCATACGATCTCTGTTACCGTAACGGATATTGCTGGTAATACCAAAACATCGGCCGAACTGAAGATTGAAATCGACACGCAGGTTCAGATTGACAGTGTTACGTTAACAACAGATAGCGGCGTCAACGATCACGATAATGTCACCAATGCTACCCGTCCCTCTTTTGAAATTGCAACGCCTGATGATGTGACATCGGTGCTGGTTTCTTTCGATGGCGTAAACTGGACGCCCATCAGTAAAAATGCGGCCGGGCAGTGGGAATTTACTGCAGGTAGCGCATTGCCTGATGGTCATTATACTCTCCATGTCCAGGCGACGGATCGGGCAGGGAATACGGCAAATTCCACGCTGGGCTTCACCGTGGATACGCAGATTGACGGCCTGAGCGTCGTGATGCTGGACGACGCCGGAAAGGATTCTACGGATGGTATTACGAATATTACCTCTCCACGTTTTGAAATTTCAGCCAGAGAACCGCTGCAGAGCGTGACGGTAATTTTAAACGGGAAATCCAGCACACTGACTCAGGGGGCAGGTAATAAATGGCTGTTTACCCCTGATACACCGTTAGTGGATGGAACTTACAAAATAGAAATAGTGGCTGAAGATATCGCAGGTAATAAAATTAGCAAAGAGGTATCATTCACAATAGACACTATTGTTTCTGATCCCAGTATTGATTTGCTGGATGCGGATGATACTGGCGAAAGCGCTGTTGATAATATTACGAGTGTCACTAAACCACGTTTCGTTATTGGCAATGTACCCGCCGATATTGATACTGTTGTAATCAGAATTAACGGCGTTTCTTATCCGGTTACGGCAAATGGCAATAACCTCTGGGAATTCCAGGTTCCCGTTGCGTTAAACGATGGCGTATATGAAGCCGTTGTTGTCTTCAGAGATATTGCCGGAAATACTTCTGAAACTAAGCTGCCCTTTACCATTGATACCACGACAAGCGTCAGTGTCAGAATGGAGCCAGCGTCTGATACCGGAAATTCCAATAGCGATAACCTTACGAATAAGCAAAATCCCAAATTCGAAGGTACTGCAGAGCCCAATGCGAAACTGGTGATTACCATTGTTGACGATAAGTCAGGTCGGGAGGTTTTAAAACAAACGATTACGGTTGGCGCTGATGGCAACTGGAGTGTGACGCCGAATATACTGCCGGATGGCATGTATACCATCAACGTCGTCGCAACAGATGTCGCGGGAAATACTGCGCAAACGCAGGAAAGATTCACTATCGATACGGTTACGATCGATCCCACCATTCGCCTTTCGGATCCATCTATTGATGATCAGCATGAAGCAACCAGCCTGCGTCCTGAGTTCAAAGGGTTTGCCGAAGCGTTCTCGACGATTATGATTCAGTGGGATGGGAAAGTGGTCGGCTCGGCAAACGCCAATGCGAATGGCGAATGGAGTTGGACGCCGCCATCAGTATTAGCGCCAGGCTCCTATGTTGTGAGCATTGTTGCCAAAGATAAAGCGGGTAATGAATCGTCGCAGGTCGACTTTCCTGTCGTAATACCTGTTATTGATGTCACGCCTCCAACCATAAAGCTCAGCGAGGAGAGCGATAGTGGTGCCTTAGGAGACTTTACCACGAATAATAAAACGCCGACCCTGGTTGGGAACACGTTACCTAATGCGATTGTGAGTATTTATGTGGATGGCGTGAAGGTCGGCGAGGCGACAGCGGATACAGCGGGTCGATATACTTTCCAGTTATCGGAAATGAAAGATGGCCATTATGTCGTCCAGGTGGGTATAGTCAACCCTCGCGATAATAGCGAACTGCGTTCCACCGCCGTTGATGTCACTATCGATACCGAGGTTGCTGAACTGGTATGGAATATATCTGGAATGCATGAGGGCGGATATATCAATACGGTGACGCCGGAGATTGGCGGCACCAGTGAGCCAAACAGCAAAATCACTATCTTTGTGAATGGCGTTGAAAAAGCGATTGCTTATACGACAGGCGCAGGACACTGGGGCGTAGTATTACCTGCTTTGGGTAATGACGGTAATTATGTATTAACGTTTAAAGTTGAAGATGTTGCCGGCAATATCAGAGAGTTTGGTCCGCAGAATGTGATACTGGATACGGTAATTTCGCCGTTAACCGTGGTATTACGCGAAGCTGATGACAGTGGCAAAGTTGGCGACTGGATCACCAATAAATCTCATGTCACCATCGATGGTACTGCCGAAGCCGGAAGTACTTTAACCATCAGGAGTCCGCAGGGGGTGGTTATTGCTACCCTGGTGGTAGGCAATGATGGTCGATGGAGCGCAGAATTAGATCTGCGTGAAGGTAGTAATGCCTTTGTCGTGGTATCGGAAGATAAAGCGGGCAACAGCCAACAAAAAGATATCCTGATAGAACATGATACGCAGATTGAAATCAGCGATATTTCATTAAGTCGGGATACTAATAGCGGTGATAAATATGATCTGATTACCAATAATAAGTCTCCGGTACTGGTTGCCATGACCGATCCCGGCGCGACGGTACAGGTTTATATTAATGGTGTGTTACAAGGCACAGTAGAGGCGAGTTCGTCAGGTAATATTAGCTATACCATGCCGGCAAATAGCGCCGACGGCGAGTATCAGGTGCAATTTGTTGCTACGGATACTGCTGGTAACCGGGTTGAGTCTGCGATTACAACCGTGACAATCGATTCTCAAATTGCTGTCTTTGACATTGATGAAGATTCATTACCGGCCCTCTCTAATAACCGGGCGTTGTCAGTCTCAGGTGTCGGGGAGGCTGGTTCTCAGGTCAGCATCTTTGTCGATGGTAAATTAGTCAACGTTGTTATGGTTGAGGCTGATGGCACATGGCGCGCGCCGATACTGCTGCAAGATGATGGTACGTTTAATATTCATTTCAGCATTACTGACGTTGCTGGCAACACTGAAGTGAGCAAGGATTATAGCGTGGATGTCGATTCATCAACCGACTTCCCAACGCTCAACCTTGAAGATGCAAGCAACTCTGGTTCACTTGACGATCTGATTACTAATCACAACAAGCCTGTGTTAGTTGGCACCGCAGAAGCGGGAGCCACAATCCATATTTATGTGGATGAAAAGATCGTGGCAAATGTGCTTGTGCTTGAAGATGGAACCTGGTCCTACCAGTTTGATAATGTGTTAAAAGATGGTGAATATTCTATCCGTGTGGTTGCCGAAGACCCGGCAGGTAATACGGCAGAATCGCCTCGCTTACTCGTCACGATAGATACCAGTACGTTTATCGATAATCCTGCTATGGTGGCAGGTTCTGATAACGGTATTTTCAGTAATGATAGTATAACGAGTCAGACCCGGCCTACGTTTAGTATTTCTGGAGAAATGAACCAGAGTGTTCAGATTTTCATTGATGGGGTGTTAGTCGATACGATCACGGTGACGGACAGAAATCAAGTTTATCGACCTGAGTCACCGTTGGGCGATGGTTCCCATAGCATTTATTATGTTATCACCGATAAAGCAGGCAACACGGCTACCTCGAAAACGCTAAACTTTACTATCGATACCTTTAATACGACGCCTGTCGCCATTGATTCTATCGGTGGACAAACGTTAGCAGAGATGACCGGTAGTGATGGCAAAATATATATAACGGACACGACGCGTAACTTATTGTTTAGTGGCAGTGCCGAGCCCAATAGCAAAATAGAAATCATCATTAATGGCTTAAATGTGGGGGAAGTTTGGGTTAATGAAAAAGGCCACTGGCAGATGCCGGTGAACCCGCTTTATTTCACAGAAGGCCAACTGGATATCACTGTTAAATCTACGGACCGTGCTGGTAACGTAAATCAGGAAAAGTATTCCATTTGGGTCGATACGCATATCCAGGTATTTACCAGCGAGCTTGATGACAATAAATCATCATCGAAAACGGACTGGTGGAGTAATAGCTCCACTATTACCATGAGAGGTATGGGGGAAATTGGCGCTACGGTATCATTAATCGTGGCAGGGGTCACGTTGGCAACCGCTGTCGTTGCGGCTAATGGGCAGTGGGAATTATCGACCGATCAGCTTCCGGAAGGTAAATACGATATCACGTTGAGTATTGAGGATAACGCAGGCAACCGTAAGGAAGAGGTACATGAAATATTTATTGATCGAACGCCGCCAAACGCTCCGGTCGTAACTTATTCAGATATTGTCAACGATCTAATTATTATGCAGGGGACGGCGGAAGCCAAATCTCAGCTAATAATAACCGATAGTAATGGGAATACTTATACGTTAACCGTTCCTGATAATGGTAAATGGAGTATGGCTATCCCGTATCCATCGGAAGGGAAGTTTACCATTACGAGTGTGGATGCGATTGGTAACCGGAGTGATGATGTCTCTCTCGATATCATGAAAGAGGTTCCCGTTATTTCATTATCTCCAGACTCAGACAGTGGTACGGTGGGCGATAATATTACGCGAGATAAGCAACCTACCTTTATTATCGGGAATCTGGAAAGCGATGTTGTGGTCGTTCAGGTCGATATCAATGGGACCGTATATAATGCTGAAAAAAATGCCGATGGCGTTTGGTTCTTTACGCCAGGTACACCGTTAGCTGATGGTTCCTATACGATATCGGTAATCGCAAGCGATGCCGCGGGTAATCAGAAAAACTCGTTACCCATTACCGTTACGATCGACAGTACGCTGACGGTGCCGGAGATTGCGTTGGCAGCAGGTGAAGACAATGGCGTTTCAGACAGCGATAACGTGACGAATCACACCCAGCCTAAGTTCACGCTGCAGCATATTGATGCTGATGTGACCGGGGTGACCGTAAACGTGACGCATAACGGCGTGACAGACACCTATCAGGCGACGCAAGGCGCGGATGGCTGGACCTTCACGCCGCCAGCCGCCTGGAATGATGGTACCTACACGCTGAGCGTGACGGTGGTGGATCGCGCGGGGAACTCACAGCAATCTGCTTCGCTAGCGGTGACGGTTGACTCAACGGTGACGGTAACAGCGGATAGCCAGCATGACGATGCGAGCGATGACGCCACGGCAACAGCGGTTACTCCACCGGAGTCTGAAACAGTGAATGCCGAAAGCGCTACGCATCTTCGTACAGTGCCGTCTGCGGCGGAAGAAAGCGTGGTGAAGGAGACAGCCTATAGTATTACATTGTTAAACGCTGACTCTGGGGATGAAATAGATCGTTCAATTAGTCAGACACCTTCTTTTGAAATATCAGTACCTGAGAATATTGTTAATGTCAGTATTATGTTTGAAGGAGAAGAGTTTACTCTGCCGATAACTAACCAGAAAGCAATATTCGAAGTTCCGCTATCTTTGGAAGATGGTGAATATACTATGGACGTGAAATTCATTGATAAAGACAATGATTTCCTGATTAAGGAGAAAACATTCTCAGTCGATCACTCCTCGGCGGATATTGTGAACGCAATGAATGCAAGAGGAAAGACCGAGGATGATATTAATGATTCCCCTTCCACGAGTTCTGTAGGGCACAACAATAACGGCGCTATTGATGTTTTCGCCGTTAATGAAGTTACGCTACCTGTAGATAATCAAGAAGAACACGCATAATAACGGAGGCCCCTCACCTTTGGGTGAGGGGGTTTACTTATGGATAAAAAACTAGAACCTTATTATTTAAGTGCGGAAACGGCATTATCTATAGTGTCTAAAAAATTCAACATAAAAATTGATATCAAAGAGGATGATATAAATTTAAGATTTAAAAAGTACGACAGAAATAACACTGATGACTCTATACAAATGAAGAATTTCTTTTTGTCGTTAGGGCTTTCTCTACAGGATATATTATTTAATAATGGTGAGGATTTACTAAATGAGCCTATGCCGATTTTACTATTAACACCAGAAATGAAGTGGATGGTGTGTGTGAGTGGCGGGCAAAAAATAAAGTTGGTAAACGCGCGCGGTGAACTCTGTTATGTTGAAATTGAAGATGAATATTTAAAAGAGTTATCTGCATTTAGTATACTACCTTTAAATAAAGTTGTTGATAGTATAAGAGTAAAAAATATCATAAAAAACTCTTTATCGATGAACAAGATTTTTTATACTAAATACTTTTTTTCATCTCTTTTTATGGCAATTTTTGCGTTAACTATCCCAGTATTTAGTAATCTGTTCTATGATAAGCTTGTTCCAAGCGCTTCGGTTTCATCTTTATTTGGCGTGGCTATAATTGTTGCTGTATTTATTGTTTTTGAGTTTATCCTTCGTACTTCGAAAGATATTTATCAGTCTATCACAGCAAGGCAGGATGACGTCGATATTGATATCGCATTTCTTGAAGCGGTACTTTATAGTAAAAAGAAAAATGGCAGATCCATGTCATCAGCATTTGTGCTATGGAATGAGTTTCAGAAAATTAAACCCGTTTTATTAAACTCGATCTTTCAACGTATAGCCGATATTCCAATATTTATTATATTTCTCATTGTTATATATGTAAATTTAGGTCTGGTTGTTATTGTACCTATTACCATGTTTATCGTCTCTATTATTATTTCCCTCGTTAACCACCATTATACTAATGAGTTAATGAACAAACAAAAAGAAGGACAGAAGAACAGGAATATTTTTATCTCAGAAGTTTTCTTATCTATTAAAATGATCCATACCTTAAATAATCAAGGTTTACTTTTTGATTGGGTTAATACGTCAAATGAACAGTCGTATCTTAACCTGAAGATAAGGAAATTAAATCTTATCTATCAATCTATATTGGGGAGTATGTCATCTATTACCCAAATAACTATTATGGTAATAGCCTTTTTTATGGTAATCAAGGGTGATGTTACTACTGGCGCAATTGTTTCATCTGTCATTGTCTCTGGCCGTATTTCCGGGATCATTTCGAATTTTTCTTCTACATTAATCTCTATTTTATCAGCAGAAAAAACCGGTAAGGATCTGCTTTCTTTTTTTGATGAAGATCAGGCAGAAAAAACACCGGCATTACAGTCAATATCAAAGTGCAATGGCGATATCTCTATCCGGGGCGTGAGTTATCAGTATGATGCTCAATCTCCGATGATTATTAACCGACTGTCTATAGACATACCTGCGGGGCAACGTGTCGCGGTGGTAGGCGAATGCGGAGCAGGAAAAAGCTCATTACTGGGAATGCTATCTGGCTACCTTTCGCCAACAGACGGTGCCATTTTATATGATGGATATAACTTAGGACATTTATCGCAGAACTTTTTTTCTCAGCATTTAAGCGTGGTGACGACACATGATGTTTTATTCACCGGAACCATTGAAAGTAATTTCGCGTTAAAACCGCAAAACGACAGGGGCCGGGTACTCAAGGCGCTTCAGCTGGCGAACTGTGGTTTTATCTTGCAACATCCTATGGGGCTGAAGTTTCCGGTGAATTTTATGGCTAAAAACCTGTCATCCGGACAGCAGCAGCAGTTATTATTAGCACGTAGTCTGAGTAGTGACGCCAGCGTCTTTTTATGGGATGAACCAACATCAAATCTGGATGAGAATACCGAGAAGCAAATTTTTGATAACTTAGATGAGTTTATTCATGGGAAAACGTTGATCATGGTGACGCATCGTCGATATCTGATAAAGTATTTTGACCGGGTCCTGGTAATGAAAGGTGGAAAAATAATCCGTGATTGTTCTCCGGATAAATTATTAATGTAAAATAAGCAGCGCTTGTCGCTGTTATCAGGTGGTACTGCTTAATAAAAAAGACCCGTTGCACAAACGGGTCTTTTTTGTCATTTAACGAGTCGGCAACGTCTTCAATAAGTTTAGCTCGATTCTGTTAGGGCTATTCCACTTGCCATTTTTGGATAACCACACCTGGCGGCCCTCATCAACGGCAATGCGAGGGACGTGATGGTGCGCAAGGCTACCCCTGGCGCGCGATTCCGCGTTGAGATAACCGGTGGGCGGCTTCAGCGGCAGCGATAGCGTATCAGGTCAGCACCATCGGCCATTCTGGCGGGGTCTGGCTCATCGTTTCGACCATTACGGCTTCAATGTTATGCCAGATCGCAGCGAGATCCATCATGGTAATACCGAGTAAACCGGTGGCAAACCAGCAGGCGGATACCACGCCCAGACCGCTACTGATCACCGCCAGACCAATATAATCTGATTTACGGAAACGGATATTGAGCGTGCTGGCTAAAAACATGAGCACGGCGCTCAGCAGTTGCCAGCGGAGAAGAACGACACCAGTGGTTATGGCAGCCATGAAACATTTCCTCTGAATAGACCTTTGTCCAGGACAGCACGGCGTTGTTCCCGGGAAACGTGGGACATTCTGGCTATCAACGGACATCACATCAACATCGAATGAAACATTGTTTCTATTTCATTGTTTTTGTGAACTATATCACAAAAAACAGCTTGTTCGCCAGATCGGCAATGTATTTTTTGTGCGTTTTATAACCGTATTTTTTGTGTGACTTCTACGCGTCCGTAGAGAAACTGCCGGAAAGCAAAGATGTATTATTACTACTCTTTTATTTTTTTTCGTGAAATTCAGACCTGATAAAAATATCAAGTTATTTATCAAAAGAAAGGAGTAAAGATGTATACCCCATCGTTTACTTGAGTATAAATCTGATATTATCAAAAATATTTAGTGTCCTGCCTGGTATGCGAAAGAGATTGCGCGTAGTTATTAATGGTAAATGTTGATCGGTAAAAGTCTGTTGCTAATATTGATAAATTCATGCACCGTAAGCCTCCATTTGGTTCACGTCTTATTTTGCCAACAATAGTCACAAATAATGCAGGGAAATAGGCTGAAAATGAGTCAAAGCACACGACGCAAGGTGTTGAGATTTCTCGGAACGATCATTGTGGTGTTACTTCCTATATTGCTGGCGATCTGGTTTGCTCATATCCGGGCAGTCTCTGAAACCAGAAATCAGTTACATTCATTTGCGCAGTTGGTATTAGATAAAACGGAGCGGGTTATCCTGCAAGCAGATTTAGCCCGCGATGCCGCTGAACAATATCAGGGGCAAGCCTGTACGCCAGCCCATCAACAGCGAATGCTGAATATTATCCGCGGTCGTTTGTACATTAATGAGTTGATTTATGCTAAGGGCCAGCGTTTTCTATGCTCTACGGTTATGACGCCAACAAGTCCTTATTTTATTCCCCGCGCTGACTATAAACGAAAGCCTGACATCGCTATTTATTACTATCGTGATACGCCTTTTTTCAACGGTTATAAAATGACATATATGCAGCGGGGAAACTATGTCGCGGTTATCAATCCCTTATCTTATAGCGAGGTGATGTCAGACGATCCGGCGTTGGCCTGGGGAATGTATGATACGGTGACCAACACCTTTTTCTCCCTGAGTGAACAGGCGCAGGCTGATCAGCTATTACCTTTGGTACGACGGAGTGAACCTGTGTTCCAACAGGGTGAGCGTTTTTATACTCTGGTTAAATCAGCAAAACGACCGGTTGCCACGATTGTTTCAACCTCAAAGCAACGCTTTTACCAGAACCTCTTTCATCAGCTTACGTTAACGCTACCGTTAGGGATCATCTGTAGCATTATCGTCTTATTTATGTGGTCACGATCCCGGCAGGCATATTACTCACCGCGTCGATTGCTGCAACGGGCCATTACCAGGCACCAGCTTTGCCTTCATTATCAGCCGATCATTGATATCCGAAACGGGACATGTGTAGGTGCCGAAGCGCTATTGCGTTGGCCGGGCTATCACGGTCCGGTGATGAGCCCGTGCGAATTTATTCCGCTGGCGGAAAAAGAGGGGATGATTGAGCAGATCACCGATTATGTCGTCGAAGAGGTATTTAATGATTTAGGTGGTTTTCTGGCCGCGCACCCGCATCTTTATGTCTCTATCAATCTCTCTGCCGCTGATTTTCTCTCTTCCCGGCTAATTGTGATGATTCATGAAAAAACGCGTCAGCATTCAGTGCTTGCGCAACAGATAAAAGTTGAAGTGACCGAGCGCGGATTTATTGATGTGCCTAAAATGACGCCGATTATTCAGGCGTTTCGCCAGGCGGGATACGAGGTGGCAATTGATGACTTTGGTACCGGCTATTCGAACTTGCATAACCTGTACTCATTAAATGTCGACCTTTTAAAAATTGATAAATCTTTTGTCGACACGCTAACCACTAATAGCGCCAGCCATTTGATTGTGGAACATATTATTGAAATGGCGCAAAGTTTGCGGCTAAAAATCATTGCTGAGGGGGTTGAAACGGCTGAACAGGTTAGCTGGTTGCTAAAACGCGGCGTTCAGTATTGTCAGGGATGGCACTTTGCGAAGGCGTTGCCACCGCAGGAATTCATCGCCTGGTTACAACAAACGCCCGCGCCTCTGACGATACGCGGGCAGAGGCCCTACAGGCGGTGACGGTAATCGCTGGGAGTGCGATCGAACTCGCGGCGGAATACACGCGAGAAGGTTTGCTGCGATACATAGCCCAGGTCCATCGCGATATCAAAAATCGGGCGCTCGGTCGTTCGTAGCTCAACGGCCGCCAACAGGAGACGGCGCTGGCGAATATACTCGCCTAATGTTTGATGCGTTACCGTACGAAACATCCGCTGCAAATACCACTTGGAGTAGCCCGATTTTTTTGCCACCACATCAATGTTTAGCGGTTGGTCGATATGTTCATCAATCCATTCGATAAGGGTCTGAATTATCTGCTGATGCGACATATTGTTGCCTCTTAAACAGTATTCGATTCGTCGTTTTGTCTGCGGGCGAGTATAATTCCTCAAGTTAACTTGAGGTAAAGCGATTTATGGAAAAAAAATCTCCCCGTTTAAAAGCCTTACTGACGCCGGGGGAAGTTGCGAAACGTAGCGGTGTTGCTGTGTCCGCCCTGCACTTCTATGAAAGCAAAGGGCTAATTACCAGTATCCGTAATAGCGGTAACCAACGGCGATACAAGCGTGACGTGTTGCGTTATGTCGCGATTATCAAGATCGCCCAGCGTATCGGCATCCCGCTGGCAACTATCGGCGACGCGTTTGGTATCTTGCCGGAAGGACATACGTTAAGCGCGAAAGAGTGGAAGCAGCTCTCCTCGCAGTGGCGCGAAGAGTTAGACCGACGTATTCATACGCTGGTGGCGTTGCGCGATGAGCTGGACGGTTGTATCGGCTGCGGCTGTTTATCGCGTAGCGACTGTCCGCTGCGAAATCCAGGCGACAGGCTTGGCGAACACGGGACGGGCGCCCGGCTGCTTGAAGATGATTAACATGCACTCGGCCATCGGGCTGAGTTCACCTAAAACTAAAGCGCCGCTAAGGGCGCTTTAGTTTGTTTCCGGTCTTTGTCTTTCGCTCTATCCCGCTGATTACAGGAGGGTTTCCCCCGACGTCAACACCCCTCATATCGAGCACATGGTGGAGGTTCCGGTTTGTGTTGATACTGTAAGTGTAAGCGACGACGCCCTGTTCGCCAGCGAAATGCTGATTTTTTAGCCGAAATTTTTACGGCAACTGCCATAATTTTCTATAGTTAGTTGGCATACCTTACAGGAGACAGCCATGCTGACGGTGCACCATTTAAATCAGTCTCGTTCGCAGCGCATCCTCTGGGCGCTGGAAGAGCTGGCGTTGCCTTACCAGATTGTGCGTTACCAGCGTGAAAAGACCATGCTGGCGCCGCCGGCATTGAAAAAAGTGCATCCGCTGGGCAAGTCTCCGGTTATCGAAGATCACGGTATGGTTATTGCGGAATCGGGCGCCATCCTGGAATATTTGCAGGACACTTACGACAATATCGGACGCTTTAAGCCTGCGGATGCGCAGGGAAAACAACACTATCGATTCTGGCTACATTACGCTGAAGGTTCGCTCATGCCCTTGCTATTGATGAGACTGCTCTTTACCTCTCTGGGTAAACCGCCGGTCCCATTGGGCCTGCGAACGTTGGGCGGCGTTATCGGTAAGGGCGCGCAAAAAGCGTACCTCAATCCGCAACTGGAAACCCATGCGCGCTTTATTGACGGGCATCTGGCAAATCACCCCTGGTTTGCCGGAGAGCAGTTAAGTATGGCGGATATCCAGATGAGCTTCCCGCTATTTGCGCTGCTTGCCCGAGGCGGAATCGCTCATCTCGACCATATCAACGCATGGAAAGCGCGGGTAGAAATGCGTCCAGCCTGGCAGCGAGCGATTCAGCAGGGCGGTCCGTTTACCATTTCCGGCGGATAATGGCGTTTTTGTGAGCAGATTGCGCAACGTATTTGCTAACAGCGATGCGAAAAATTGTTGCTGGATTGCGCAGGGACGATAACGTTTGCGCATCGTCTGGCTATTTATTGAGCATACTAAGCAGAAAAGCATAAAAAGCGGCAAAGTTCAGTTGAAAAAGCGTTGATGATCGCTGGATAATCGTTTGCTTTTTTTTTGCCACCCGTTTTGTATACGTGGAGCTAAACGTTTGCTTTTTTTGCGGCGCCCCGGCTGTCGTAAATGTAGCACAAGGAGATAACGTTGCGCTGTTAGTGGATTACCTCCCACGTATACCGACGAATAATAAATTCTCAGGGGATGTTTTCTATGTCTACGCCTTCAGCGCGTACCGGCGGTTCACTCGACGCCTGGTTTAAAATTTCACAACGCGGGAGCACCGTTCGCCAGGAAGTCGTTGCTGGCTTAACCACGTTTCTCGCGATGGTTTACTCCGTCATCGTGGTGCCAGGGATGCTGGGTAAAGCCGGGTTCCCGCCTGCCGCCGTCTTTGTAGCGACCTGCCTGGTCGCAGGCGTCGGCTCTATTGTTATGGGGCTATGGGCGAATCTGCCGCTGGCTATCGGTTGTGCTATATCGTTGACAGCGTTTACCGCGTTTAGCCTGGTCCTGGGGCAGCATATTAGCGTCCCGGTCGCGCTTGGCGCCGTATTCCTGATGGGCGTACTGTTTACCGTTATCTCCGCCACCGGCATTCGTAGCTGGATTTTGCGTAACTTGCCGCAGGGCGTGGCCCACGGAACCGGTATCGGTATTGGCCTGTTTTTGTTGCTGATTGCCGCCAACGGCGTCGGCCTGGTCATTAAAAACCCGCTGGATGGCCTGCCGGTCGCGCTGGGCGATTTCGATACCTTCCCGGTGATTATGTCGCTTGTGGGTCTGGCTGTTATTCTCGGTCTGGAAAAGCTGAAAGTCCCCGGCGGCATTCTGTTGACCATTATTGGCATTTCTATTGTGGGTTTGCTCTTCGATCCTAACGTCCATTTTTCCGGCATTTTCGCCATGCCTTCGTTGAGCGATGAAAACGGCAACTCGCTGATCGGCAGCCTGGATATTATGGGCGCGTTAAACCCTGTCGTTCTGCCAAGCGTGCTGGCGCTGGTGATGACGGCGGTGTTTGATGCGACCGGCACGATTCGTGCGGTCGCAGGGCAGGCTAATCTGCTGGACAAAGACGGACAAATTATCGATGGCGGCAAAGCGCTAACCACCGACTCACTGAGTAGCGTTTTCTCCGGCCTGGTCGGGGCGGCGCCAGCCGCGGTGTATATCGAGTCTGCGGCCGGTACGGCGGCGGGTGGTAAAACGGGCCTGACGGCGATTACCGTGGGCGTGCTGTTTTTGCTGATCCTGTTTCTTTCGCCGCTCTCTTATCTCGTTCCCGTCTACGCAACCGCCCCGGCGCTCATGTATGTCGGTCTGCTGATGCTGAGTAACGTGGCGAAAATCGATTTTGCTGATTTCGTCGATGCGATGGCGGGGCTGGTAACGGCCGTATTTATTGTACTGACCTGTAACATCGTCACCGGGATTATGATCGGCTTTGCCACGCTGGTCGTCGGGCGTCTGGTTTCCGGTGAATGGCGTAAGCTGAATATCGGAACTGTCGTCATTGCGGTCGCGCTGGTCGCTTTTTATGCCGGCGGCTGGGCTATCTAGTTCTGCCTTCATTCTGAAAAACGGGCGGCGTTGGTCGCCCGTTTTCATTTTCAGGACACATCACGTTACCTTTTGCGTTAATCTGAAGAAGGTGAAACCGAGGCATGATGCCTCTCTCCATCATAAAAAACATCGCAAACAGGGAACGCATGGAAATTTTCTTCACAATACTCATCATGACCCTTGTGGTCTCGCTGTCGGGGGTATTTACGCGTGTATTACCCTTCCAGCTTCCTTTACCCCTTATGCAGATCGCCATTGGCGCGCTGTTGGCGTGGCCGACGTTTGGTTTGCATGTGGAATTCGACCCGGAACTCTTCCTGGTGCTGTTTATTCCGCCGCTGCTGTTTGCGGATGGCTGGAAGACGCCGACCCGTGAATTTCTTGAGCATGGACGAGAGATTTTCGGGCTGGCGCTGGCGCTGGTCCTGGTAACGGTCGTGGGAATCGGCTTCCTGATTTATTGGCTGGTGCCCGGCATTCCGCTGATCCCCGCCTTTGCGCTGGCCGCCGTGCTGTCACCGACCGATGCGGTAGCGCTCTCCGGAATTGTGGGCGAGGGGCGTATCCCGAAAAAAATCATGGGCATTCTGCAGGGAGAGGCGTTAATGAACGACGCCTCCGGTCTGGTATCGCTGAAATTCGCCGTCGCGGTGGCGATGGGGACGATGGTCTTTACCGTCGGCGGCGCGACGCTGGAATTTTTTAAGGTCGCTATCGGCGGTATTCTGGCGGGTTTTGTGGTCAGTTGGCTGTATGGCCGCTCGCTGCGTTTTTTGAGCCGCTGGGGCGGCGATGAACCCGCGACGCAAATCGTCCTGCTGTTTCTGCTGCCCTTCGCGTCTTACCTGATTGCCGAACATATTGGCGTCTCAGGCATCCTGGCCGCGGTTGCCGCCGGGATGACCATCACCCGTTCTGGCGTAATGCGCCGCGCGCCGCTGGCAATGCGTTTGCGCGCGAACAGTACCTGGGCGATGCTGGAATTTGTCTTTAACGGTATGGTCTTTCTGCTGTTGGGACTGCAACTGCCGGGGATTCTGGAATCTTCGCTGGCGGCGGCGGAAGCTGACCCGAATGTCGAAACCTGGATGCTCTTTACCGATATCGTGCTGATTTATGCGGCATTGATGCTGGTTCGCTTCGGCTGGCTGTGGACCATGAAAAAGTTCAGCCTGCGCTTTTTGAAGAAGAAACCGATGGAGTTCGCCAGCTGGACGTCGCGTGAAATTCTGATTGCTTCCTTCGCTGGCGTTCGTGGGGCGATCACCCTGGCTGGTGTGCTCTCTATACCGTTACTTTTGCCGGATGGCAGCGGATTTCCGGCGCGTTATGAACTGGTATTCCTGGCGGCTGGCGTCATTCTGTTCTCGTTGTTTGTCGGTGTGATCATGCTGCCGCTGCTGTTGCAACATCTGGAAGTCGCCGATCATGCGCAACAGTTGAAAGAGGAGCGTATCGCCCGTGCGGCGACGGCGGAAGTGGCGATTGTTGCCATTCAGAAAATGGAAGAGCGTTTGGCGGCGGATACCGAAGAAAACATCGATAATCAGTTGCTTACTGAAGTAAGCTCACGTGTCATTGGTAACTTGCGTCGCCGTGCCGATGGGCGAAACGATGTCGAAAGCTCCATACAGGAAGAAAACCTGGAGCGACGTTTCCGTCTGGCGGCGCTGCGTTCCGAACGCGCCGAGTTGTATCATCTGCGCGCCACGCGAGAAATCAGCAATGAAACATTGCAAAAGCTGCTGCACGACCTGGATTTGATGGAAGCGCTACTGATAGAAAATCAGTAGTCCTTGTGGCCCGGTGGCGCCATGCTTACCGGGCCTACAAGTAGGCCGGATAAGGTGCTTGCGCCGCCATCCGGCAAGGGTCTTAACCCATGGCTTACGGTTGTTTCAGCCAAAACCCTTCGCAACAGGTTAACCATGCCCGGGCGCTGTGCGACAGATACACGCCCTCGCGCCAAATCATGCCCAACTGCCAGCGGAGATCGCTTTCCAGCGGTAGCCAGCGCAGCGTGGCCTTATCCAGACGCTGACAAATCGGCTCCGGCAAAATGGCGATGCCGACGCCCGCTTGCACCATGGCGGCGAGAAAATCCCATTGCCCGCTGCGCACGGCAATCCGTGGTTTTACGTCATGCTGGCTAAATAAGGTCATCAACTGGCGGCTCAGGGCAAAGTCTTCGTTATAGATAAGAAGAGGATGCTCCGCCAGAGCTTCAGGCGCGATGGAGTCGCAGGTTGTCCACTGACCGGAACGGGGAACCAGCACGCACAGCGGATGACTGAACAGCGATAACGTCGTCAGCCCGCTCGCTTCTTCCACCGGGAGCGCGGTCATCGCAACATCCAGCTCGCCATTCATTACCGCCTGCTGTACCGTCAGGCCGCCAAACTCCGAAATTTTGAGTTCAACGCCAGGGTAGCGTTGTCGAAACAAACTGATTGGCCCGGCCATCAACATGCCGACCATCGGGGGAATACCCAGCCGCAGCACGCCCTTATTGAGATGGTTAATATCGCTCAACTCGGCCTCTAACTGGCGAAACTCAGCGAGGATCGCCAGACCGCGTTCAAACACCACGCGTCCGGTATCGGTCAGCAATAACTTACGTCCGTCGCGGATCAGTAGCGTACAGTTAAGCTCATCTTCAAGATTTTTCAGCATCTTGCTAATGGTGGGCTGGGTGACAAATAACTTCTCCGCTGCGCGGGTGAAACTTTGCTGGCGCACCACCTCGACAAAATAACGCAGCGTTCTGATATCCATGATTATTCCTTCCGACTATGCCTGCAATGATTTTAATTCATTTCTGCCCGTGACGGAGGTTCTCTATACTGGCGCTCCGTATTATTTTTCAGGACATTCCCTCATGGCTGTGGCGATAAGCCGCGTTACGCCTGCCGTTGTGCAACGACTCCAGGTACCGGTTCAGGTACTGCTCTATGCAGGTTTATTCATTTTTTCCCAATATCTTGTCTCCTGGCTGCACCTGCCGTTGCCCGCGAATCTGGTCGGCATGGTGCTTATGTTGGCGCTGATCGTTTGCCGGATTATTCCGCTTAGCTGGGTACGCGCAGGCGCACGCTGGCTGCTGGCGGAGATGCTGTTATTCTTTGTTCCCGCCGTCGTGGCGGTAGTGAACTATGCCCATCTGTTACTGGTGGACGGCTGGCGCATCTTCTCGGTGATAGCGATCAGTACCTTAATGGTACTCGGCGCGACGGCGTGGGTGGTGGATAAAGTGTATCGCTATGAGATGAGTAGGCTAAACCGTGAATAACGTTCAGTTAAGCGTACTGTGTCTGGTGATTACGCTGGGGATTTACTTCGCCAATAAGCGTCTGTATCGCCGTTTTCGCAAACTGCCGTTGATGCCATTAGTGTTGACGCCGGCACTGCTGGTGTTAATGCTGGTGTTCGGTCATATCTCCTGGCAAAACTATATTGGTGAATCGCACTGGCTATTGTGGCTGCTCGGCCCGGCGACTATTGCCTTTGCGGTGCCGGTGTACGATAACCTCGCGATTATCAAACGTCACTGGATGTCGCTCACCGCGGGCGTAGTGACGGCGACGGTGGTGGCAGTCACCAGTTCCGTTTGGCTGGCGCGTCTGTTCACGTTATCGGATGAGATTCAGCGTAGTCTGGCGGTACGTTCCGTTACTACGCCGTTTGCGCTGGCGGCGGCAGAACCCCTGGGCGGGCAGCCAGATCTGGTGGCGCTGTTCGTGGTCGTCACTGGCGTGTTTGGCATGGCGGTCGGCGACGCGCTATTTTTGCGTCTCTCTATCCGGGAAGGCATGGCAAAAGGGGCAGGATTCGGCGCGGCGTCACATGGGGCGGGCACGGCGCGTTCCTATGAACTTGGTCAGCAGGAGGGCGTCGTCGCCAGTCTGGTAATGATGCTGTCCGGCGTGGTGATGGTGCTGGCAGCCCCGCTGGTGGCGAGGGTGATGTTCTGATTTTCCTCCGACCCACGGGGCCGGAGGAAACGGTAAGATTAATGCGCACGCCCTTGTTCTACGCCGAATCCCGTTTGGGAGCGGATAAACTGAGCGCGGAACTGCTCACGTTCACGGTTGCCTTCTGCCGAGTTATCGGTGGCCGAGAAAAACCAGATCCCCAGGAACGCCACACTGATAGAGAACAGCGCCGGATACTCATACGGGAAGATCGCTTTTTCGTGGCCGAGGATCTGCACCCAAATGGTAGGGCCAAGAATCATCAGCACCACCGCTGTCAGTAAACCTAACCAGCCGCCCAGCATAGCGCCGCGCGTGGTCAGTTTTGACCAGTACATGGAAAGCAGAATGATGGGGAAGTTGCAGCTCGCGGCGATAGCAAACGCCAGGCCCACCATAAAGGCGATGTTCTGATTTTCAAACAGGACGCCGAGGATAATGGCGATCACGCCCAGCACCAGGACGGTGATTTTCGACACCTTCAGCTCTTCACGTTCGGTTGCGCCTTTGCGGAACACGTTGGCGTACAAGTCATGCGACACCGCCGATGCGCCCGCCAGCGTCAGACCGGCGACCACCGCCAGAATGGTGGCAAACGCCACTGCCGAAATAAAGCCGAGGAACAGGTTGCCGCCTACCGCGTTGGCCAGATGCACCGCCGCCATGTTATTGCCGCCAATCAGCGCGCCCGCCGCATCTTTATAGGCGGGATTCGCCCCCACCAGCATGATAGCGCCGAAGCCGATAATAAAGGTCAGAATGTAGAAATAGCCCATAAAACCGGTGGCATAGAACACGCTCTTGCGCGCTTCGCGGGCATCGCTGACCGTAAAGAAACGCATCAGAATATGCGGCAAGCCGGCGGTGCCGAACATCAGTCCCAGACCCAACGACAATGCCGAAATCGGATCTTGCACCAATCCTCCTGGGCTCATAATCGCCGTGCCTTTCGGGTGTACCGCCATGGCTTCGGTAAACAGATTATTGAAGCTAAAGCCGACGTGTTTCATCACCATAAAGGCCATAAAACTGGCGCCAAACAGCAACAGGACGGCTTTGATAATTTGCACCCACGTTGTCGCCAGCATCCCGCCGAACAGCACGTACATCATCATCAGCACGCCGACCAGCACCACGGCGATGTGATAGTTGAGGCCGAACAGCAGTTCAATCAGTTTACCGGCGCCGACCATTTGGGCGATGAGATAAAGCGCCACCACTACCAGGGAGCCACAGGCCGAAAGAATACGGATTGGCCCCTGTTTCAGGCGATAAGAGGCAACGTCAGCAAAAGTATAACGTCCCAGATTACGCAGGCGCTCGGCAATCAAAAACAGGATGATTGGCCAGCCGACAAGAAAGCCCAGCGAATAGATCAGCCCGTCATAACCGGAGGTAAACACCAGCGCGGAAATGCCGAGAAATGACGCGGCGGACATATAGTCGCCGGCAATCGCCAGCCCGTTCTGGAACCCGGTGATATTGCCGCCAGCCGTGTAGTAGTCGCTACGGGAACGTACGCGTTTAGAGGCCCAGTAGGTAATACCGAGCGTAAACACGACGAAAATCAAAAACATGATAATCGCCTGCCAGTTGGTGGGCTGGCGTTCAACCGCGCCGCTAATGGCATCCGCCGCATGAGCGGCGAAGGGGAGTGCGGCGGCAAGCGCCGTCAGAACTCTCTTCATAATGCTTTCACCTCATGCAGTACGGCGTTATTAAGACGATCGAATTCGCCGTTCGCCCGCCAGATATAAATTCCGGTCAACACAAAAGAAATCACAATCACCCCGACGCCAATGGGAATTCCTCGGGTGACGCTGGTTCCCGCATGTAGAGGCGTGCCCAGCCAGCCAGGCGCGAAGGCGATCAGTAAAATAAAGCTGATATAAACCGTCAGCATGATAACCGACAGAATCGTGGCAAACCGTTGCCGTTTTTCAACTAATTCCCTGAAACGCGCACTGTCTTCTATCCGCTGATAAATTTGGTCATTCATCACAGAGCTCTCCAGAGGTCCCCCTGCGTCTTTCGCGCTACAGGCGCGTTGGCCGCACTCGCGCGCCCCAGCCACATAGTGAACTTGAACTATGCTGCTGAGGGTGTGCTCGCTTGCCGCCTTCCTGTAACACGAAATCCTTTGGGGGAGGGTTTTTTATATTTCCCTCTCCCGGTTTGAGAGAGGGCAGGGGTAGGGTCGTAGGCCGGATAAAACGCGTTCGCGTTGCCATCCGGCATTTATGGTTATGACGGCATCGCGATGGCCTGCTTCTCTTCGAGCAGTTTCTCCACCACGCCAGGATCGGCGAGAGTCGAGGTATCGCCCAGATTGCTGGTATCGCCCGCCGCGATTTTGCGCAAAATGCGGCGCATAATTTTGCCGGAACGGGTTTTTGGCAGTGAGTCGGTCCAGTGCAGCACGTCCGGCGTCGCCAGTGGGCCAATCTCTTTACGTACCCAGTTGCGCACCTCCGCGTACAGTTCTGGCGACGGCTCCTCGCCGTGGTTGAGCGTCACATAAGCGTAAATCGCCTGGCCTTTGATAGCGTGTGGAATACCCACCACCGCCGCTTCGGCGATCTTCGGATGCGCCACCAGCGCTGACTCGATTTCCGCCGTACCCAGACGGTGGCCGGAGACGTTTAACACGTCATCCACGCGACCGGTGATCCAGTAATAGCCGTCCTCATCGCGACGCGCGCCGTCGCCGCTGAAATACATATTCTTAAAGGTAGAGAAATAGGTCTGCTCAAAACGTTCATGATCGCCGAACAGAGTGCGCGCCTGGCCCGGCCAGGAATCGGTGATGACCAGATTGCCTTCCGTCGCGCCTTCTTGCGGATGGCCTTCGTTATCCACCAGCGCAGGCTGTACGCCAAAGAAAGGACGGGTGGCGGAACCGGCTTTCAGTTCGATAGCGCCTGGTAGCGGCGTGATCATAAAACCGCCTGTTTCAGTCTGCCACCAGGTGTCGACGACCGGACATTTTTCCTTGCCGATCTTCTTCCAGTACCATTCCCACGCTTCGGGATTGATCGGCTCGCCGACGGAACCCAGAATGCGCAGTGAAGAACGGTCGGTGCCTTCAATGGCTTTATCGCCTTCCGCCATCAGCGCGCGGATAGCCGTCGGGGCGGTATAAAGAATGTTGACCTGGTGTTTGTCGACCACCTGGCACATGCGAGCGGGCGTTGGCCAATTCGGCACGCCTTCAAACATTAAGGTGGTCGCGCCGCAGGCCAGCGGGCCATACAACAGATAGCTGTGCCCCGTCACCCAACCCACATCGGCGGTACACCAGTAAATATCGCCAGGGTGATAATCAAAGACATACTTAAAGGTGGTCGCGGCGTAGACCAGATAGCCGCCGGTGGTGTGCAGCACGCCTTTCGGCTTGCCGGTGGAGCCGGAGGTATAAAGGATAAACAGCGGATCTTCGGCATTCATCGCTTCAGGCTGGTGCTCAGGGCTGGCTTTTTCAATCAAATCGCGCCACCACAGGTCGCGGCCTTCTTGCCAGTCAATGTCGCTGTCGGTGCTCTTCAGGACGATCACATGCTCAACGCTAGTGACATTCGGGTTTTTCAGCGCGTCATCGACATTCTTTTTCAGCGGGATACTGCGTCCGGCACGTACACCTTCGTCAGCGGTGATCACCAGCCGCGAGCTGGAGTCGATAATGCGTCCGGCGACGGCTTCCGGCGAGAAGCCCCCGAAGATCACCGAATGCACCGCACCGATGCGGGCGCAGGCCAACATTGCCACCGCCGCTTCCGGCACCATCGGCATATAAATCGCTACCACATCGCCTTTTTTAATGCCCAGATCCAGCAGCGTATTCGCGAAACGGCAGACATCGCGATGCAGTTCGCGATAAGAGATATGTTTACTCTGCGACGCGTCATCGCCTTCCCAGATAATGGCGGTGCGATCGCCATTTTCCTGCAAATGGCGGTCAAGACAGTTCGCCGCCAGATTCAGCGTGCCGTCCTCGTACCATTTAATCGACACATTGCCTGGCGCAAAGGAGGTGTTTTTCACTTTTTGGTACGGCGTGATCCAATCGAGAATTTTTCCCTGTTCGCCCCAAAACGTATCGGGGTCGTTAATAGACTGTTTATATTTAGTCTCATACTGCTCTGGATTTATCAGGCAACGATCCGCAATGTTGGCGGGAATGGCGTGTTTATGTGTTTGGCTCATGCTGTTGTTCTCCTTGTAGGATGTTAATAATATGTCGCATAAACGTTAAATGTAGGGTCTTAATAAGTTTTGTTTAGTATTTGGGCGACAGATCACGCAAAAAGGGAACTGTGCAAATAAGCAGCAATCTATTTTTTGATTGTGTCCCGCAAAATTAGATAAATTTTCGGGATAACATGACGTTATATGAAATTTTTTAAAAAAGTGATCCGTGTCCGGAAATCAGAAAAGAGAGGGAGTTTTGTCCAGGTTACTAACTCTAAAGTGGTATTTTACATACACTTACAATTGATTAAAGACAACATTTTAAGTGTGGTTATTTGTTACACATAGAGGAGATCAATGTAATAACAGTATTTGTGCGGTTGCTGTTATGGAAAACGATAAAAAATCGCCATTAAAGATAATGGCGCAATCTGGATGAGACCTCTATGGCAAGGAAAACACTACGCGCACGCCGTTTCTTCAGCCTTATATTTCCTTTTTTCTTCATTACCTCTGTTTACGCTGAGCAAACGCCTGAATCCGCAAAAACCGTTACTGTTGAAGCGAAAAATGAAATGTTCGCGCCTCAACACCCCGACCAATATCAGTCATGGAAAGCGACGTCAGAACAGTCTGCCCGTGAAGATGCGCTGGCGGAAGACCCTCGTCTGGTGATCCTGTGGGCGGGCTATCCCTTCTCCCGTGATTACAACAAACCACGCGGCCACGCGTATGCGGTAACTGACGTGCGCGAAACACTGCGTACCGGCGCGCCAAAAACGGCGGAAGACGGCCCGCTGCCGATGGCCTGCTGGAGTTGTAAAAGCCCCGATGTCGCGCGCCTTATCCAACAAGAAGGCGAAGACGGCTACTTCCATGGCAAATGGGCGCGCGGCGGCCCGGAAATTGTCAACGATTTGGGCTGTGCCGACTGTCATAACACCGCGTCGGACGATTTCGCCCAGGGGAAGCCAGCGTTAACGTTGTCGCGCCCCTATGCCGAACGGGCGATGGAGGCTATCGGCAAACCGTTTGATAAAGCGGGACGATTTGATCAGCAATCGATGGTCTGCGGTCAGTGCCACGTGGAGTACTACTTTGACGGTAAAAACAAAGCCGTTAAGTTCCCGTGGGATGAAGGCATGAAGGTCGAAAATATGGAGCAATACTACGACGCCATCGCCTTCTCTGACTGGACTAACTCGCTGTCGAAAACCCCAATGCTCAAAGCGCAGCACCCGGAATATGAAACCTGGAGCGCGGGCATTCACGGTAAGAACAACGTGACCTGTATCGACTGCCACATGCCGAAAGTACAGAACGCCGAAGGCAAGCTCTACACCGACCATAAAATCGGCAACCCGTTCGACAATTTCGCGCAAACCTGCGCCAACTGCCACACCCAGGACAAAGCGTCCCTGCAAAAAGTGGTCGCCGAGCGTAAACAGGCGATTCATGACCTGAAAATCAAGGTTGAAGATCAGCTGGTACATGCGCACTTCGAAGCGAAAGCCGCATGGGATGCGGGGGCGACAGACGCGGAAATGAAACCGATTCTGAACGATATTCGCCACGCGCAGTGGCGTTGGGATCTGGCGATTGCGTCACACGGTATTCATATGCATGCCCCGGAAGAAGGTCTACGGATGTTAGGCAGTGCGATGGATAAAGCCGCGGATGCCCGTACTAAACTGGCGCGACTGCTGGCGACCAAAGGCATTACCCATGAAATTCCGCTGCCGGATATTTCGACGAAAGAGAAGGCGCAGAAAGCGATTGGTTTGAATATGCAACAAATCAACGCGGAGAAGCAGGACTTCCTGAAAACGGTCGTACCGCAGTGGGAAGATCAGGCGCGTAAAAACGGTCTGTTAAGCCAATAACCTCACATGTGACAAATTTGCCGGATGACAGCGCAAGCGCTTTATCCGGCCTACAGAAGTCTTGTAGGCCTTAAAGCTGCGCGCCATCAGGCATTATGTAATGGAGTGAATATGAGCGTATTACGTTCGTTATTAACTGCTGGGGTGCTGGCGTCAGGCCTGTTCTGGAGCCTGAGTGGAATTACTGCCACGCCAACGCCGCAGGAGTCGGATCAACGCTGGACGGTCACCCAGCAGCGTAATCCGGATGCTGCCTGTCTGGACTGTCACAAGCCGGACACCGAAGGTATGCACGGTAAACATACGGGCGCTATCAACCCGAACAATAAATTGCCGATAACCTGTACCAACTGCCACGGTCAACCGTCGCTTCACCACCGTGAAGGGGTGAAAGATGTGATGCGTTTTAACGACCCGATGTATACGGTAGAGCAGCAGAACAGCGTCTGTATGTCCTGCCACTTGCCTGAACAACTGCAAAAAGCGTTCTGGCCGCACGATGTTCATGTTACTAAAGTGACCTGCGCCAGTTGCCATTCCCTGCATCCGCAGCAAGACACGATGCAGACGCTAAGCGAGAAAGGGCGGATCAAAATATGCGTGGATTGCCACAGCGATCAGCGTACTAACCCGCACTTTAATCCGGCGTCCGTTCCGTTGCTTAAGGAGCAGCCATGAGTTGCACCCGACGTCAATTTATTACCCGCGTCGGCTCGCTGGCGGCGGTCAGTGGGATGGCAGGACGCGTTGTAGCGAACACGTTGAATATTAATGGCGTGCGTTATGGCATGGTACACGATGAGTCATTATGCATCGGCTGCACGGCCTGCATGGATGCCTGTCGGGAAGTCAACAACGTGCCGGAAGGCGTATCGCGCCTGACGATTATTCGCAGCGAGCCGCAGGGGACGTTTCCTGATGTGAAATATCGCTTCTTCCGCCACTCGTGCCAGCATTGCGACCATGCCCCCTGCGTTGACGTCTGCCCGACGGGGGCATCATTCCGCGATGCCGCCAGTGGTATTGTCGACGTGAACCCGGACCTTTGCGTCGGCTGTCAGTACTGCATTGCCGCGTGTCCCTACCGCGTGCGCTTTATCCATCCGGTCAGTAAGACGGCGGATAAGTGCGATTTCTGCCGGAAAATCAACCTGAAAGCGGGCAAACAGCCCGCCTGCGTTGAGTCATGTCCAACGAAGGCGCTGACGTTTGGTAATCTGGACGATCCCAACAGCGATATCTCCCGTTTGTTGCGGCAAAAAACCACCTATCGTTACAAGCTGGCGCTGGGCACAAAACCGAAGGTCTACCGCGTTCCCTTTAACTATGGGGAGGTGAGCCAATGACATCCGCTTCTCCATTTCATTTTGCATCACTGGTGTGGGACTGGCCCATCGCCATCTATCTGTTTCTGATTGGCATCTCCGCCGGACTGGTCACGTTGGCGATTCTGCTGCGTCGCTTCCATCCGGAGGCGGGCGGTTCGGACAGCACGCTGCTGCGCACTACGCTGGTGTTAGGGCCGGGGGCGATTATCTTCGGTCTGCTGATTCTGGTCTTCCACCTGACGCGCCCGTGGACCTTCTGGAAGCTGATGTTCCACTACAGCTTTACCTCGGTGATGTCGATGGGGGTGATGCTGTTCCAGTTGTACATGGTAGTGCTGGTGCTGTGGCTGGCGAAAATCTTTGAAAAAGAGGTGATTGCCCTGCAACAGCGTTGGCTGCCGCGGTTAGGGATCGTGCAAAAAGTGTTGGCGCTAATAACGCCGTTTCATCGCGCGCTGGAGACGTTAATGCTGGTACTGGCGGTTCTGCTCGGAGCGTACACCGGCTTTCTGCTGTCGGCGCTGAAATCCTATCCGTTCCTGAATAACCCGATCCTGCCGGCGCTGTTTCTGTTCTCCGGCATCTCCTCCGGCGCGGCGGTGGCGCTGATCGCTATGGCGTTACGCCATCGTAGCAACCCGCACAGCACCGAGGCGCGCTTTGTACATCGCATTGAAACCCCAGTGGTATGGCTGGAGATCTTCCTGCTGGCGGCCTTTTTTATCGGGCTGGCGCTGGGCGATGACGGCAAAATGCGCGCGCTGGCGGCGGCGCTGGGCGGCGGATTCTGGAGCTGGTGGTTCTGGCTTGGCGTCGTAGGGCTGGGATTGATTATCCCGCTGCTGCTGAAGCCCTGGGCAAACCGTAGCGTCACGTTTCACGGCGTGCTGGCCGTTTGCGGCGCCAGTTTGACCGGCGTGCTGCTGCTGCGCTTTTTCATTCTTTATGCGGGACAGCTAACGGTTGCATAATCTGGACATCTTCCTTCCTGAAGCCGGATTTCTGGCGCTGTTGTTGAGTCTCGGGGTCAACGTGCTGACCCCGCTGGCGACGTGGTGCGGGATGGGGCTGCACTGGCGCGGCGTCATGCGCCTGACGACCTGCGGCGCGTGGACGGCGTTCACGCTGCTGCTACTGGCGTTTGCGATTCTGGTTAGCTGTTTTCTGACCAGCGATTTTTCGGTCGTTTATGTTGCGCAGCATAGCCATAGTCAGTTGTCATGGGGACTGAAACTGGCGGCGGTATGGGGCGGTCATGAAGGCTCGCTCCTGCTGTGGGCGCTGCTTCTTTCGGGGTGGACGGCGCTATTCGCCTGGCGCTCCCGGCATGAATCTGACGCGCTTTTTCCGCTGACCCTGAGCATCTTGTCCCTCATTATGGCTTCGCTGCTGCTATTTATTGTGCTGTGGTCCGATCCGTTCCTGCGTATTTTCCCTCCCGCCATGGAAGGGCGCGACCTTAATCCCATGCTGCAACATCTGGGGCTGATCTTACATCCGCCGCTGCTCTATCTGGGTTATGGCGGCCTGATGACCGCGGCGAGCGTAGCGCTGGCTTCGCTACTGTGCGGCGGCTTTAACGCCGCAACCGCCTGGGTTTGCTGGCGCTGGGCGTTACCCGGCTGGTGCGCTCTGACGCTGGGGATCATTCTCGGATCGTGGTGGGCGTATTGCGAACTGGGCTGGGGCGGCTGGTGGTTCTGGGACCCGGTGGAAAATGCCTCGTTGTTGCCGTGGCTTGCCGCCAGCGCGTTGCTGCACAGTCTGTATGTCAGCCGCCAGCGCGGGAGCTTCCGTCACTGGTCGTTGCTGCTGGCGATACTGACGCTGATCCTCTCGTTGCTGGGAACGCTGATTGTGCGTTCCGGCATTCTTGTTTCGGTACATGCCTTTGCGCTGGATAACGTGCGCGCGGTGCCGCTGTTTACCCTTTTTGCCGCGTTAAGTCTGGCATCGCTTGTTCTGTACGGCTGGCGGGCGCGGGAGCCGTATCCGGCGACGCGTTTGGGCGGCGGAAAGTGCGAAACGCTCATTCTGGCGACGCTGCTGCTCTTTAGCGCCGTCTTGTTGATCGTGCTGGTCGGGACGCTCTACCCCATGATTTATGGTTTGATGGGCTGGGGAAGGCTTTCGGTGGGCGCGCCCTATTTTAATCGCGTCACGCTGCCGTTTGGCCTGCTGATGCTGGTAGTTATCGTGCTGGCGACAATCAGAAGCCGCAAAGTCTCTGTGCGTTGTCAGCTTCCGGCATTGCTGGCGCATACGGGCGTATTTATCTTCGCCGCCGGGATCATGGTTTCCAGCGGCAGTCGGCATGAAATCAGCCTTAACCTCAGCCCCGGTCAGCAGGTGGTACTGGCGGGCTATACCTTTCGTTTCGAGCGTCTGGATCTGGAGGCCAAAGGCAACTACACCAGTGAAAAAGCGCGGATCACGTTGTGGCGGAATGAAAAACGCATTGGCAGCCTGCAGCCTGAAAGGCGCTTCTATGCCGCGCGTCGTCAACAGATGATGGAGCCGGGGATTCACTGGAACCTGCTACATGACTGGTACGCGGTGATGGGCGAAAAAAACGGACCGGATCGTTACGCCATGCGCTTATACGTGCAGACCGGCGTGCGCTGGATCTGGGGTGGGGGATTGTTGATGGTGTGTGGAGCGCTGCTGAGCGGATGGCGGGGGAGGAAGCGTGATGCGTAAATTACTCACAGCGTTGCCGGATGGCGGCGTAAACGCCTTATCCGGCCTACAGGATGCGCAAACCGTAGGCCGGATAAGCGTAGCGCCATCCGGCAGAAAGTTTTTACTCTTAACGATCGTCCTGTTTTTAATCACCTTCGCCACCCACGCCCAGGTGGTGGATACCTGGCGCTTTGACAATCCACAACAGCAGGAAAAAGCGCTATCTATTGCCAGTCAACTGCGCTGTCCGCAGTGTCAGAACCAGAATTTGCTGGAATCCAATGCGCCCGTGGCGGTCAGTATGCGCCATCAGGTTTACAGCATGGTGGCCGAAGGTAAAAGCGAAGCGGAAATCACCGCCTGGATGACCGACCGTTATGGTGATTTCGTACGCTACAACCCGCCGTTGAATGAGCAAACGCTGCTGTTGTGGGCGCTGCCGTACCTGCTGTTATTGCTGGTGGGCGTGGTGGCCTGGCGGGTGAGAAAGCGTCAGCACGCAGGAGAGGGGGAACAATGAGCCAGTCTGAACACTCCACTGTGCCGTTACGTCCCATGCCCGTAAAGCGTCTGGCGGCTGCGGCGGTGTTGATGGTGGCTGCCTGTGTCGGCGGCTATCTGTTGACGCCGAAATGGCAGGCTGTGCGTAGCGAGCAACAGCGTCTGGCCGATCCGCTACGTGACTTTACGAACCCGCAAACGCCAGAGGCGCAGCTTTCCAGGCTGCAAGAAAAAATCCGCGCCAATCCGCAGGATAGCGAGCAATGGGCGCGGCTGGGCGAGTATTATCTCTATCGCAATGCGTATGACAATGCGCTGCTGGCATATCGTCAGGCGTTGCGTCTGCGAGGCGATAACGCGCAGCTTTTCGCCGCGCTGGCAACGGTGCTGTATTACCAGGCCGGGCAACATATGACGCCTGCGACGCGTGAAATGATTAATAAAGCGTTAGCGCTGGATGCGACAGAAGTGACCGCGCAGATGCTGCTGGCGGCGGATGCGTTTATGCAGGCGGATTATGCGCAAGCCGTGTCGCTGTGGCAAACCTTACTGGATGCCAACTCGCCGCGAGTGAACCGCGCGCAGCTGGTAGAGGCCATTAATTTGACTAAATTGTTACAAAATCGGCAGAAATAATTTTTTCTTTTTTGTGACTTTTGTCATGTGTGCTGTTTAAAAAAACGGCGAATGAGACACAAGTAAAAATTAATTACCTCAGTGTATTATTCGTTTTTGACGAAGTAAAAAACTTTCCATAACAAATAGTTATTCATCATTAACGCCATAAACTCGCGTTATTATGCATAAAAACAGCCAAAAGCCCTGTTATGAAAGGGTTGCGCAAGACGCTATGCAAATGATACTGATTATGCGCGTTAAAAAACTCTACAAACCAACGCAACACAAATCATACCCTTTCAGTATGTATTGCTCTCATGCTTTCGGCGGAGAGCAACGCTTCATCGAGGAAGTCTGTTGTTATGAAAAATTTGAAAGTCAGCCTGGCCTGGCAAATTTTGCTGGCTATGGTGCTGGGCATTCTGTTGGGCAGCTATCTGCATTATCACAGTGACAGTCGTGAATGGCTGATTGCCAACCTGCTGTCGCCTGCTGGCGATATCTTTATCCATCTGATTAAAATGATCGTCGTGCCGATCGTGATCTCGACTCTGATTGTCGGCATCGCCGGCGTTGGCGATGCGAAACAGCTAGGCCGTATCGGCGCCAAAACCATTCTCTATTTTGAACTGATCACCACGGTGGCGATTATCCTCGGCATTACGCTGGCGAATGTCTTTCAGCCAGGCTCAGGCATTGATATGTCGCAACTGGCGACCGTCGATATTTCGAAATACCAGAACACCACGGCGGAAGTACAAAGTCATGCGCATGGGCTGATGGGGACGATACTGTCGCTGGTGCCGACCAATATCATCGCATCGATGGCCAAAGGGGATATGCTGCCAATTATCTTTTTCTCGGTCCTGTTTGGGCTGGGGTTGTCGTCCCTGCCGGCAACGCACCGCGAACCGCTGGTGACGGTATTTCGTTCCATCTCTGAAACCATGTTTAAAGTCACCCATATGGTGATGCGCTATGCGCCAGTGGGCGTTTTTGCGCTGATCGCCGTCACGGTAGCGAATTTTGGTTTCGCGTCGCTGTGGCCGCTGGCGAAACTGGTGCTGCTGGTACACTTTGCCATTATCTTCTTTGCGCTGGTGGTGCTGGGTATCGTGGCGCGCCTGTGCGGGTTAAGTATCTGGATTCTGATTCGCATTCTGAAAGATGAATTGATTCTGGCGTACTCGACCGCCAGCTCCGAGAGCGTGCTGCCGCGCATTATCGAGAAGATGGAAGCTTACGGCGCACCAGCCTCTATCACCAGTTTCGTGGTACCGACCGGTTACTCATTTAACCTCGACGGCTCCACGTTATACCAGAGCATCGCCGCCATTTTTATCGCGCAGCTATACGGTATCGACCTGTCGCTGTGGCAGGAAATTGTACTGGTGCTGACGCTGATGGTGACGTCGAAAGGGATTGCCGGCGTGCCTGGCGTTTCCTTCGTGGTGTTACTGGCGACGCTGGGCAGCGTGGGCATTCCGCTGGAAGGGCTGGCGTTTATCGCCGGTGTCGACCGTATCCTCGACATGGCGCGTACTGCGCTAAATGTGGTGGGGAATGCGCTGGCGGTGCTGGTGATCGCCAAGTGGGAACACAAGTTTGACCGCAAAAAAGCGCTGGCCTACGAGCGCGACGTGCTGGGCAAATTTGATAAGACCGCCCAATAACGGATTGCCGGATGGCGCTTTGCTTATCCGGCCTACAGCGAAAGAGAATGTAGGCCGGATAAGGCGTTCACGCTGCCATCCGACAACCTGCTCCGGGTTGCCTGATGGCGCTACGCTTATCAGGCCTACAACGACTACGTTCATCCGGCAATAAACATCAGCCATTTGTTAGCGTTTCGAACTCTTCGCAACCGGTATCAAACCCTTCCAGACAGCTTAGATTCAACCAGTGCAACGCCTTCTGCTTGTTCTTTTCAATAAAGCCCGGTTCTCCGTTTAAAAACATCATTCCCGCCCAGTATTCTGAATAGCCGGTACGGGAAATGGCGGAACTGCGTTTGAAATACCAGGCGGCTTTTTCATCATCGGCGGCAATGCCCACGCCGTTGGCGTAAATCAGGCCAAGCAACATTTGCGCATCCACCGCGGAGTCGTTATCCAGATCTTCAGAGGCCTTTTGCAGCAGCGAGATGGCTTTTGGGTAGTCCGGACGCCCGGCCTGGGTGTTGATCAGGATCCGCGCCAGCGTAATTTCGCCCGCTTTACTGCCCGCGTTAGCCGCCTTTTCAGCCAGCTTTTTCGCGTCGGGATAATCCAGGCTTACCGGATTAGTGATTTTGATTTGCGCCAGTAGCGCGCAGGCGTCGGCGTCGCCACTGTCGGCGGCTTTTTGCGCCCAGTATTCAGCTTTGTTCAAATCGCCATAGCTCAACCAACTGTCGGCCAGAAAATATTGTGCGCGTCTGTCACCTGCCTCTGCTGCCTGCAAATACTGGCTACCCGGCTCAGGATCTGCGGCATGGGCAAAGAATGTCATAAACAACATCAATGCAAGAAGTAGTTTCATTTTGAATTTTATTTAGGGTACGGAAAAGACAGTATAAAGAGATCGTATGGATAAAAAAACAGCCTCCGGGCGGAGGCTGTTATAGGGAAAATGCCTGATGGCGATGCTAATGCATCTAATCAGGCCTACAGTAGACGCAGGCCGAATAAAGCATTCTGATGCCGCCATCCGGCAGATCAACCCATTGCGCTTTCGCGCAGGCGGGTTTTCAGCTTGTTGTACTCATCAATCACATACTGCTCGGCGGCTCGCTGATCGGCGATCGGCTCAACGCGTACGGCGCAGTATTTGTACTCCGGCGTTTTGGTAATCGGGCTGAGGTTTTCAGTCACCAGCTCGTTACAGGCGCCAATCCACCACTGGTAGGTCATGTAAATCGCCCCTTTGTTTGGGCGATCGCTGACCTGCGCGCGGGTGATGATTTTGCCTTTGCGCGAATGAACCCACACCAGCGCTTCATCTTCAATGCCCAGACGCGCGGCGTCGGCGGTATTGATTTGCGCATAGCCCGGTTCATCGGCCAGCGCGGCCAGCGCCGCACAGTTACCGGTCATTGAGCGGCAGGAGTAGTGGCCGACTTCGCGCACCGTCGACAGTACCATCGGGTACTCTTCGGTGAGTTTATCGATAGGCGCTACCCAGTCGCAGGTGAAGAACTGCGCCAGACCGTTGGGGGTATCGAACTTCTCTTTAAAGAGGTACGAGGTTCCCTGATCGGCATCCGACGTGTCGCGGCATGGCCACTGGATATAGCCCAGTTCGCCCATCTTCTCGTAAGTGGCGCCGTAGAAATCCGGGCACAGATGACGCAACTCATCCCAGATTTCCTGGGTATTGTTGTAGTGCATCGGATAGCCCATCCGGGTGGCGATTTCACTGATAATCTGCCAGTCGGTTTTCAGGTCCCACTTCGGTTCAACGGCTTTAAAGAAGCGCTGGAAGCCACGGTCAGCCGCAGAGAAGACGCCTTCATGCTCGCCCCAGGAGGTGGAGGGTAAAATCACATCCGCCGCCGACGCGGTTTTGGTCATGAAGATATCCTGCACGATGACCAGTTCCAGATCCTCAAACGCTTTACGTACTGCAGAGAGTTCCGCATCGGTTTGCAGCGGATCTTCACCCATAATGTACGCCGCGCGCACTTCGCCATGCGCCGCACGGTGCGGCAGCTCGCTGATGCGATAGCCGGTATGCGCAGGCAGACTTTCTACGCCCCAGGCTTTAGCGAACTTCTCGCGGTTTTCCGGGAACTTAACGTACTGGTAGCCCGGATAAGTATCCGGGAGCGCGCCCATATCGCACGCGCCCTGAACGTTGTTCTGGCCGCGAACCGGGTTAACGCCCGCGCTTGGCTTGCCGAGGTTGCCGGTCAGCATCGCGAGGCTGGTCAGTGAACGCACGGTTTCCACACCCTGATAGAACTGCGTGACGCCCATACCCCACAAGATCGCTGCGCTTTTCGCGCTGGCATACATCCGCGCCGCCTGACGAATTTCCTGTGCGCTCACGCCAGTGATCTCTTCGACGGACTCCGGCGTATAGCCTTCGACAATCTTACTGTACTCTTCAAAACCTTCGGTACGGCTGGCGACAAACGCTTTGTCGTACAGGTTTTCTTCAATAATGACATGCCCCATGGCGTTGAGCAGCGCGATATTCGAGCCGTTTTTCAACGCGATATGCATGTCAGCGATGCGCGCGGTTTCAATTTTGCGCGGATCGCAGACGATAATTTTCGCCCCGTTGCGTTTAGCGTTAATTACATGATTCGCCACGATAGGGTGGGAATCCGCCGGGTTATACCCGAAGACGAACACTAAATCAGTGTTATCAATTTCGTTAATCGCATTACTCATTGCGCCGTTACCGACCGATTGGTGCAGACCTGCAACCGATGGGCCGTGTCAGACGCGAGCGCAGCAGTCAACGTTATTGGTACCAATAACGGCGCGTGCGAATTTTTGCATTACATAGTTGGTTTCATTTCCGGTACCGCGAGAGGAGCCGGTTGTCTGGATTGCATCCGGACCGTACTTCGCTTTGATGGCGCTCAAACGTTCAGCGACGTAATTGAGCGCTTCATCCCAGGAAACAGATTCCAGTTTGCCGCCACGCTGGCGACGGATCATTGGGGTTTTCAGGCGCGGGGTCAGGATCTGGGTATCATTAATAAAATCCCAGCCGTAGTAGCCCTTCAGACACAGGGTACCCTGGTTGGTTTTCCCCTGCGCCGCCTCAGCCCGGACGATTTTGCCGTTATCGACCACCAGATTGATTTTGCAACCTGATGCGCAATACGGGCAAACCGTGACGACTTTTTTCATCGGTTTCGCTCCAGTTAATCAAATCGCGCATACGCGCTGTCGCCCTCAGTATGCATGTTTTATGCCACTTTTTTAGTATGGGCTTTCCCTGATATTACGGGCGAATTTTGCTCAAAACCCTGACGAAAAACAGGCTATCGTCAGTTTTGACGTGTCGAAAGAAAATACCGCATGACATTTATTATGGGGAGAAACGCGGAGCGCAGGCCAGATAAGGCGGAGCCGCTATCCGGCAATCTGCTCTGCCTGAAGTGGAAATTATCCGGATGGATAGACTCAAGGCCAGGGAACGCTTTGAGACTAACGCCAGGATAGAACAGGCCGCGGCAGGCAGTTCCATACCGCGGCCCGGCTTCAGAGGAGGCTGAAAAGGATTATCGCGGCAAAAATAGCAGCAATAACGAGATATTTCAGCGCGTAATAGAGAGTGCGGTTTTTCTTTTTCAGACGTTGCCCGGCATCGCGTGCTGCGTGAACGTATTTAAAGATGCGATTAATCGCACCGGTGCGATCGTTCTCGTCGTTTGGCGAACTGGCGGCGGACATCAACGATGCGCCGACCCAGTGGTTTACGCTCTGCGCCCAGCGCCATTTCATTGGGCGCTCAATATCGCAAAAGAGGATAATACGCGTCTGTTCAGTTTTATTTTCCGCCCAATGAACGTAGGTTTCGTCGAAGATGACGGCTTTGCCGTCGCGCCAGCTATGGCGCTGTCGATCAACTTCAATAAAACAGCGGTCGTCATTCGGTGTGCTTAATCCAAGATGGTAACGTACTGAACCGGCATAGGGGTCGCGATGTTTTCCCAGATAGGCCCCGGGAGGCAACTCGGCGAACATCGCCGCTTTAATAGAGGGGATGCTGTTGACCAGCTTTGTCGTTATCGGGCATAACGTTTCCGCCGACGGGTGGGCATCGGAATACCATTTAAGGTAAAACCGTTTCCAGCCGCGCTTGAAAAAGGTGTTGAATCCGGCGTCGTTATTGGCCTGCGCGGCTTTTATGTGATGCTGAAGCCGTAGCGCCTCTTCACGAATCACCTGCCAGTTTTCCGTCAGCTTCTGCAGCTCTGGAAATGCCGTGGTATCAAAGTACGGCTGCTTTGCCGGTAACGTTGAGAAGCGAGTCATGAACATATTGATCGGCGCCATAAACGTCGAGTGGTCAAAGAGTTGACGGGAAAGTTTTTGTTTTTCCACACCGCGTGAATGCGCATAAATGACGCTGATAATAAAAATACCGATAATGATTGCTGCGAACATAACGTCACTGTCCTTCTAAGAAAACCTCATCCCGGGATTTTCAGGCAACCCTCCCGGTGATGCCAAAGAGAAAAGTGTAGTTCGTTGACAATAAATTTACATTTCTACAACTTAAAAGGGCCATTTTTGCTAAAGAAGCGAGTCAGCCCGTTTAACCTTTATCCAGGCTTGCCGACAGTAGAATTGAGATGGCTCCGCTACTTCACCCGGTGACGGCTGATTACGTTATGCCTTATCTCCTGATGACGGCTGCCAGATCACAATGCTTTGGTAAACCGGAAATGACTTTGCTTGTAACCTTCGCGAAGATAAAAACGGTGTGCATCGCGGCGTTTAATATTTGTGGAAAGCTCCGTTAGCTCGGCGCCCGCCTGACGTGCTTCTTCTTCTGCCCAGGCCAGAAGCTGACTGCCAATTTTTTGTCCCCGCATCGGCGGTAATACCACCAGCTCCTGAATTTCGCCAATCCAGTTGGCATGATGGAGATGAAACTGCATATGCAGGCTGATCATGCCGACTACCTCTCCGTTACGCAGCGCTAAACGATAATGAAAGTTGGGGTCCAGTAAATTAGCGGCGAACCCATCCCTGAAAGCCTGATAATCAAGCTCATTTTTAAGTAACTCACAGATAAGCGCGTAAACAGAATCGGTATCCTCTGTTGTCGCGTGGCGTAATTCACAGACTGGCATAATGTCCTCCCGACGCTTCATCAGGATCAACCATCTTTCGACAGACTGTAGCAAACTACCGTCATTATTTATTCTATGGCAGTTAAACGGCGGATAACGTGCAGCCAAAGATCACTCTGATGGCAAGGGGGAGGGCGAGCCTCCCGGGGAGTTAGGTGGCAGGCTGATGTTTAACCACGTTAATCATCCACGGCACACCGAAACGATCGCTGACCTTGCCGAAACCCTGCGCCCAGAAGGTCTCCTGCCAGTCCATTTCGATTTGCCCTTGTGCGGCAAGGTTATCAAACCAGCGCTTCCCTTCTGCTACATCCTGGGTATCAAGCACCAGCGTAAAGCCGGAATAATGCGCCGTTCCCGACGGGCTGGCATCACTCATCATGATATCGCTGCCGGCAATACGCATGTTGGCGTGGGCGATAGCAGTATCGGGAAAGCGCATTCCTGACGGGCAGCCCTCTTCGTTATCCGCCGCCGAGGGGGGCATTTCACCGAAGCTGAGTTTATAAAGCAGTTCTGCGCCTAACGTTTGTTGATAATACGCGATGGCGTCGGCACAGTTGCCGGCAAAAGAGAGATAGGGACTTAACGGCATGATGGTTACCTCAGGTAAGAGATGCTCGTTAAGTGTAGTTCGAAATTGGCACAATATTGTCGGTGGCAGGGCCGCTCAGGCCCGGTAAGCAAGGCGCTACCGGGCAATGACGCGGTAAATCAGTTCTTTTTCACGAACTCTGATTTCAGTTTCATCGGGCCAAAACCATCGATTTTGCAGTCGATGTTATGGTCGCCTTCAACCAGACGAATGTTCTTCACTTTGGTGCCGATTTTCAGCATGGAAGAGCTGCCTTTTACTTTCAGATCTTTCACGATGGTGACGCTATCGCCTTCTGCCAGCAGGTTGCCGTTGGCGTCTTTGACAATCAGCTCATCGCTCTCCTGAGCGGGTTCCGCATCGTTCCATTCGTGAGCGCATTCCGGGCAGATGAACATGCCGTTATCTTCGTAGGTATATTCGGAGTTACATTGCGGGCAGTGGGGTAATGACATGTTGGTATCCTCAAAAAGTCAGCGGGGGCAAACGCGCCCAAAAATGGCAGATCGCCGAAAAAGGCCGCAATTATACACAAAATCCTTAGCGTTGTCGGGACTATTGCCGCTTTTATAAAAGGGTCTGCGCCACGCCAGTCAGCAATGGTTTACACTCGAATAACCGCTTTTTTACTGTCACCACAGCGCATTAGGGCGTCCTTGTTTACACCTTTTGACCGAATTGACATATATGTGTGAAGTTGATCACATATTTAAACCCTGTTAGGGTAAAAAGGTCATTAACTGCCCATTCAGGCGTCAACAGGTTCGGTTGTACAGTCCGTAACCGGACAGTGTAAGTAAACCTGCTACGCTTGTATGAGGGATAGCGTTCGCGCCCCTCCCTCCGCTCGACGGCGACGCTGGCGCGGTATGCCAGTGCCCGCCGTATATAGCGCTACAGGGCTTAGCCTATGAGGACAGCTATGCTGAAAAGGAAAAAAATAAAACCGATTACACTGGGCGATGTGACCATCATTGATGACGGTAAACTTCGCAAAGCGATTACCGCCGCCTCGCTGGGCAACGCGATGGAGTGGTTTGATTTTGGTGTTTATGGATTTGTTGCCTACGCGTTGGGTAAAGTCTTTTTCCCCGGCGCCGATCCCAGCGTTCAAATGATTGCCGCGCTGGCCACGTTTTCCGTTCCCTTCCTGATTCGTCCGCTCGGCGGGTTATTCTTTGGTATGCTCGGCGATAAATACGGGCGCCAGAAGATCCTGGCGATCACGATTGTGATTATGTCGATCAGTACCTTCTGTATCGGGTTAATCCCCTCTTACGCGACGATCGGTATCTGGGCGCCAATACTGTTGTTGCTGTGTAAAATGGCGCAGGGCTTCTCGGTTGGCGGGGAATATACCGGCGCGTCGATCTTTGTCGCGGAATATTCGCCGGATCGTAAACGCGGATTTATGGGAAGCTGGCTGGATTTTGGTTCCATCGCCGGGTTCGTGCTGGGCGCGGGCGTGGTGGTCTTGATCTCGACGATTGTCGGCGAGGAGAATTTCCTTGAGTGGGGCTGGCGTATTCCGTTCTTTATCGCCCTGCCATTGGGGATTATTGGTCTCTACTTACGCCATGCGCTGGAGGAGACGCCAGCGTTTCAGCAGCACGTGGATAAACTGGAGCAGGGCGACCGCGAAGGGTTGCAGGATGGGCCGAAAGTCTCCTTTAAAGAGATTGCCACCAAACACTGGCGTAGCCTGTTGTCATGTATCGGTCTGGTGATTGCCACCAACGTGACCTACTACATGCTGCTCACCTACATGCCGAGCTACCTGTCGCATAACCTGCACTATTCTGAAGATCACGGCGTGTTGATTATCATCGCCATTATGATCGGGATGCTGTTTGTGCAGCCGGTGATGGGGCTGCTGAGCGACCGTTTCGGTCGACGTCCATTTGTGATTATGGGCAGCATTGCGCTGTTCGCGCTGGCGATCCCGGCCTTCATCCTGATTAACAGTAACGTTATTGGCCTGATTTTTGCCGGTTTGTTGATGCTGGCGGTGATTCTGAACTGCTTTACCGGGGTGATGGCCTCGACATTGCCGGCGATGTTTCCGACGCATATTCGTTACAGCGCGCTGGCGGCGGCTTTTAATATCTCTGTATTGATTGCCGGTCTGACGCCAACGCTGGCGGCCTGGCTGGTGGAAAGCTCGCAGGATCTGATGATGCCGGCGTATTATTTGATGGTCATCGCGGTGATAGGCTTGATTACCGGTATTTCCATGAAAGAGACGGCCAATCGTCCGTTAAAAGGCGCAACGCCAGCGGCGTCGGACATCCAGGAAGCGAAGGAAATTCTGGGCGAGCATTACGATAATATTGAGCAGAAAATCGACGACATCGATCAGGAAATTGCGGAGCTGCAGGTCAAACGTTCGCGTCTGGTACAGCAACATCCGCGTATCGATGAATAAATTTCGCGCTTAAGGTTCGCTTAATCTCTCGCGGGCATACTCTCCTCCATACCTTTGGAGGAGAGCGTCATGAAAAGCTATATTTATAAAAGTTTGACGACCCTGTGTAGTGTGCTGATTGTCAGCAGTTTTATCTATGTGTGGGTCACGACGTATTAAACGCCTGTTATGCCTTTTTCAACAGCACCCAGGCACGGGTGCCTGTTCTTTCCGTACGGTTTTGCAGGAAAAACTGTCCCTGATGTAGCTGGGTGATGCGGCTGACGATACTCAGCCCCAGGCCAATTCCGCCATAACGGCTGTCCATCCGCACGAACGCTTCGCTTAGCTTCCCGCATTTGCTTTCATCAATACCCGGCCCCTCGTCTTCGACCGCCATAATAGCGTCGGGGTCGGCGCTAATGTGGATAGTGATATGGGTTCCTTCAGGGCTATAGCGATGCGCGTTTTCCACCAGATTTCGCAGCAGCATACGCAGTAACGTCGCGTCACCGCGCACTACCACGTCCGCCGCACTTTCCGGCAGCAACAGAGTTTGCTGGCGCGTTTCCAGCATGGTGTTCAGCTCATCGTAGGAGGGGAGGATCACATCTTCCAGCAGTTTTACTTCCTGATAATTCCCGGAAGAGAATGACTGGCCCACGCGCGCCAGTTGCAGAAGCTGGGAGACGCTATCCATCATCTGGTCAAGACGGGCGATAAGCGGCGCGACATCAACATTGTGGGTTTTTGACAATAATTCCAGATGCAAACGCACCCCCGACAGCGGCGTGCGTAGCTCATGGGCCACATCGGCGGTAAAAAGGCGTTCATTGTCGAGCGTGGTGGTCAAACGCGTAACCAGTTGATTGATCGCCGAGACGACGGACTCAATCTCAAGCGTGGAGCTGTGAATGGCGATCGGCGCCAGATTATCCGCCGTCCGCGCTTCCAGCTCTTTTTGCAGTTCGGCGAGCGGACGGGTAATACGCCGTACCGCCTGGTAACAAATTAGCAGCGTCAGGCTAACCATAAATACGCCGGGGACGATCAGGCTGGCGACCGCCTCGCGAATTTCGTGCATGATATGGCGATCGTTGTTGCGATTATCCCGCAGCGCCTGCTCGAACAATTGGATTTGCTCAGTGCTTTCATGCCATAACCAGAAGGTACTGATTAACTGGAACACCAGCAGAATAAGACCAATTGTCAGCATTAAACGCTGGCGAAGGGTCATCGCTCTTCGCTGAAAACGCATCAGGCTCACTTAGCTTTCCTCAGTGGCAACCAGCATGTAGCCAAACCCGCGAACCGTGCGAATGCGCGACTTGCCGACTTTGTCGCGCAAATTATGTATATGCACTTCCAGAGTGTTGGTCGAGGGTTCGTTATCCCAGTTGTAGATATCGTTATAAAGAATTTCCCGGTGCACCGGACTGCCTGCCTTGAGCATCAACCGTGAGAGCAACGCGTACTCCTTAGGCGTCAGGGTCAGTTCCTGTCCATCCCTCCATGCCTGATGACGGCCTATATTGAGCGTCAGATTGCCAACCGTCAGTTCACTTTCACCCTGGTTATTATGGCGGCGCAGCAGCGCGCGGATGCGGGCGTGCAACTCCTCCAGGGCGAAGGGTTTAACCAGATAATCATCTGCGCCGACATCCAGCCCGGTAATGCGGTCATTGAGCGTATCGCGGGCGGTCAGAATGAGTACCGGCAGGGTATATTTTTTCTGTCGGATTCGCGTCAGGAAATGCAGGCCATCCTCATCGGGCAGCCCTAAATCCAGCACCATCAGACTGTAATGACCAGACTCCAGACTATGCTCGGCGGCACGCGCTGTCGAAACGCCATCACACGCATAGCCTTCGGTTTGCGCGGCGAGTATTAACCCCTGTAATAATAGCGTGTCGTCTTCAACAATCAGTATCTTCATTCGCTTAGTCTCCTGCACGGTTGCAGAATATCATCTGCGGCCTGGTAATACGTCGTTTGTACGCCGGTTAATCCCAGCATGGTTGAGAAAAGATTGTCCTGTGAATAATCCAGCGTGCTCGCCCGTTTTTGCAGGCAGGCCTGATCCACCTGATAACGCTGTTGATAATCTTTAGAAAGCCAAATGAGCATCGGGACATGTTTTTGCGTATCCGGCGCAATGGAATACGGCAGACCGTGTAAATAAACGCCATTTTCACCCAATGATTCGCCGTGATCGGAAAGATAGACCAGGCTGGTGGTGAATTTATCCTGATGAGATTTCAGCAGGTTAATGGCTTTATCTACAATATAGTCCACGTACAGCACGGTATTATCATAGGTGTTGATCAACTGCTGTTGGGAACAGTTCTGAATTTCGTTAGTGTCACAGGTTGGGGTAAATTTTTTAAACTGCGGTGGATAACGGTTGTAATAGGTTGGGCCGTGGCTGCCGATGGTATGTAATACAATAACGCCATCGCCTTTCAAATGGTCGATATAGTCTTCCAGACCGTGAAATAACACTTCATCGTAGCACTCGCCGTCGATACATTGTCCGGGCAGGTTTAGCTCGGTGACATTTTGATGCGGAACGCGATCGCATGCGCCTTTACAGCCGCCGTCATTATCATTCCACAGTACGTTAATCCCCGCGCGCTGGATAATATCCAGCAGCCCTTCCTGGTGATGCGCCAGCTCTTCGTCATAATGTTTGCGCGGCATATCAGAAAACATGCAGGGAACGGAGATCGCGGTCGCCGTACCGCAAGAGGTGGTATGCGGGAAATAGATCACATCGTCTTTCGCCAGCCGCGGATTGGTGTCGCGCGGATAGCCGCCAAGAGAGAAATCATCGCCGCGCGAGGTTTCGCCAACGATGAGAATCGTCAGGTTTTTGCGATCGCTTTTCAGCATTAATGGATTGCGATGGGCATCCTCGCCAATGCGTACCAGCGGCAAATTCGCCAGCCGTTGATGCGAATACCATGACCAACTGGCGACAATACTGTTCGATGGGCTTAACGCTTTGATCAACTGTTTATTATTTCGAAATAGCGAGGCGTAATCTTTATAGAAAAAGGCGGCGACCAGAATAACTAATAAAATAGAGATCAGGACGCTGACCAGGCGGTAAAGCCCGCTACGTAAGCGCGGCGTCGCCGGACGGATTTTGACCCAGAAGGCAATCACGGCTGCCAGAACGCCGCTTAATCCCAGCGTCAGCACCATTTGCGGCGTCATCAGCGCAAAGGTTTCCGCGGGCGTGGTATCCATCATATTGGCGATCATGGAACGATCGATGATGATGCCGTAAGTCAAAATAAAATACTGCGCGGCAGCGCCGACCAGAATAAAAACGCAGGCCAGCGGTCGGTTTAGCCAAATAAATGAGGCCAGCGTCAGCACACTATTGACCACGCTAAACGCGACGACCGGCATGGAAATAAACACCAGTACATTGCGCAGCGAGTTTAACGGTAGGTCTTGTAGTACCTGCTTGTAGAACGCAATGTTCAGGCAGACGGCAATATAAAAGGAAAAAAGCAGAAGCCAGGCGATTTGCCCAAGAACAGGTCTTTTAAGAAAGCGCTTTAACATGTTGATGCGTCCATCGATTCGGTGACGCTAATCGTGACAAAGTAAAATTAAGTGAACCTTAAGAACTTAATGTTGGTGGCGGCCGGATAACCTGCGCTATCCGGCCTGTTGCGATAACATTAACTACACGTGGTCAATCCTGTTTAACCGGCGCATCCAGCGGATACGGGTTTTTGTGAATACGGTTGTAATTCAACGCATACAGCGCGGTGATCACCATCAACGTGACGAACGACCACATCACTTCTTTGGCGCCGGAACCGATGACCGCCCAGATGCAATACACAAACGCGACGAAGGTAATCAGCAGATACAGCGGGCGCGCTTTACCAAAGTGACCGTGGCCTAACAGCAACAGCGCGGCACAGGTGTAAAGATAAGGCACCAGGGTGAAGATAACCGACACGGAGGAGACCAGACCAAACTCTTTCGCGGCGTTCGGCGACATACTGCTGAACTGGAAGATAGTCATCAGCACGCCGACGATAAGCAACCCAGCCACTGGCGTACCGGCTTTATTAACCCGCGCGAAGATCGGCGGGAAGAGACCATCGTCCGCCGCCGCTTTTGCGGTTTGACCGGCAAGCAGCGTCCAGCCGCCGAGAGAGCCCAGGCAACCCGCTGCCGCACAGAAGGAAACAATAGCCCCTGCGGTATCGCCCAGCGCCATACGCGCCGCGTCACCGAAAGGCGATGCCGACACGCGCAGCGCCGCGTTGGGGATCATCCCCATAATCGCCGTTGTGGAGAGCACATAGCAGACGGCGGCGATCAGTACCCCGCCGATGGTGGCGATAGGCACATTGCGTTTCGGGTTTTTGACCACACCGGCCGCAACGGAGGCGCTTTCTACCCCGATGAATGACCACAGCGTAACGTTCAACGTGCTTTGAATCGCGCCGAAGGTATTCATGCCGCTCACGTTCCAGGCCGCCATATAGGTTTCGCCTTTAAACCAGAACCAGCCGAAGACCGCAATCCCTACGATAGGCACCAGCGCCAGTACGGTGGCGACGGCCTGTACGCGGGTAATCATTTTCGGCCCGACGATGTTCAGCAGAACAAAAATCCACAGCACCGCGACGCAGGTAAGCGTTAATACCAGCGGATCTTTCAGAATCGGGAAGAAATAGCTCAGATAGCCGACGCCGATAACGACCATCGCGATATTACCGATCCAGCATGCCAGCCAGTACAGCACGTTCGTTTGATAGCCCAAAAACGGCCCGAAGCAGCGGCGTGCGTAGGCATAAGAACCGCCGGGACTGGGATCTAAGGACGACATTTTGGCATAAACCATCGACAGCGCCAGGGCGCCGATGATAGTGACCAGCCATCCGTAGATTGCAATCCCGCCAGTGGCCGCCAGGTTGGCAGGGAGTAAGAATACCCCTGAACCCATAATATTCCCCGATACCATTAAGGTGACGGGGATTAGGCCCACTTTGTGAGCATCAGCATCCGAAGACATAATTTGGACTCCTGAAAAGGTGACTTCGTTACGATAAATTACGTCGTATCATACCCCTTCAGAATGCCGCTGAATTATGTCGGAGACGGGTTATCGCCAATGCTGTTATTATCGTGTCTTATCGTTGAGTGTAGAAAAATTAGGCAGCCGATCGTTCCCGATGTTGGCTAACATAATGCAGGGGGGTCATACCATAAAACTCTTTAAACACGGAAATAAAGTACGATGTGCTGTTATACCCACACAGCTGTGAGACTTGAGAGATATTCTTTCCGTCCATTAATAATTGGTTTACGGCATAACGCATTCGGCAGGTCGTGATTATTTGGCTATAACTGGTATTCTCGTTTTTGAGCTTTTTCTTTAACAAGCTTGGACTCAGGCACAGGCAGCTGGCAACGGCGCTCAGATTCCAGTCTTTATGAATATCGCTCTGAATGATGTGGTAAACGCTGTCACTGATGCGGCTGCGCAGCATGTGCATTAACAAAGAAATAAATTTTTTGTGGTCAAGAAAGCGGGATAAAACGGTGAAAAGGAGCGCACGGGTACGTTCACTAACAATTTCATCCGGTGCTTCCATCGCGCTGTAGCGGGCGGCGACCCTGAAGATATCCGGCGTCAGACAGTTGGCGGTCAATAAGGGATCGGCGTTGCGTTGCCAGACGGGAAGGTGTGAGAGATCTTTATTCAGGAATTGTAAATAGTCTTTAATATTATTGCGACTCACTTGTATTACTAGCACGCTATTTAATGATGAAATGTCAATAACGTTATTTTCACAAGCCAGAATGGCCATATGATTCGCTTTTAAGCTGATTGGCTCCTTACCATTTACTCGTAACCATGTATCTTTTTCGGTTAATAACACTATGCAAGGTTCGTTGCTGCAAATCCTCATACCCGAACTCCTGGAATATGAACATAAAATACCGGATCTCGCCAAACGGGAGAGATAACGGGGACTGAGTCAATTGTGTGATGAATTGAAACTGCACTAAAATAACTTTCCTGAATAATATTACAATATTTGTACGATGAATTAGGGTGTACAAAAAGTTGTACGCGAGTGGAAACTTGTCATTTTTGTATAAAAAAAGCGCGGGATGGGGCCCGCGCAAAAAGGTATGACAGTATTATTGTTTTGCAGCAATACTCAGGGAATACATGCCATCCTCAAAAAAAAGACTCTTTGTGATTAGGCTTTCACGCACATAACGTGATATACGCCATCAATAATTTCCGTGCCTTCGGTTTCATGCTCAAAGCCAGGGAAGTGATGATCCCAAGATTGCAGTGAGCGTAAGTAACCCACCTGCGGACTGTTTTCATCGCCAAAGTTTTCGCCGGAGAGCAGCATCGGGATGCCTGGCGGGTAAGGAATAACGGAGTTCGCCGCAATGCGACCCGGTAGATTTTCAATCGCCACCATTTCAATATTGTTGTTCACAATCGCGTTGTAGGCGTCGCGCGGGGTAATCTCCGCAACCGGCAGGGTGGAATAGGCGGCGTTGAGACGGGCGCCCGGGTTATTTTTACGTAGCCAGGCAAACATTTTATCGCCCAGGTCATGAATACCCATGTTCGCGTAAGTGTCAGGATAATCCTGCACCAGTTCCGGCATCACCTGCGCCAGCGGCGTATTAGCGTCGTAATGATGTTTGAAGGAGCACAGCGTGTTGATCAGCGTTCCCCATTTCCCGCGAGTTACCCCCATAGAGAACAGGAACATAATCTGAAAGTCGGTGGTGCGGGTCGGCACGATACCGTGGCGGCCAAGCCATGCTGTGACCAGCGCAGCGGGTACGCCGGATGCTTCCAGTTCGCCATCGTCGCCCATACCCGGCGCCAGGATACTGACTTTAATCGGGTCCAGCATACTCCAGTTATCCGGCAGGTCTTTAAAGCCGTGCCAGGTTTCCCCGGGGCGCATGACCCAGCAGTTCTGGTCGGTGGCTAGCAGTTTTGCCGGCGCGTCGGCGAAGTCATATGTTTTACCGGTTTGTGGATCGGTGACGACGTCTTTATTCCACGGTTTAAAGAACCAGTCGCCTTCATCGGTAAACTCTTTATAAAGACGCGCCATCGCCTGACGGAAATCAACCGCTTCGTCAATCACCTCTTGAGTCAGGGACAGGCCGCTGTTACCGTCCATCATCGATACCGCCACATCGTTGGATGCGCAGATGGCATATAACGGAGAGGTGGTGGCATGCATCATATATGCCTGGTTGAAGCGGGAGAAATTCACCGCGCCACGGCCTTCACGGACGTGAATGTAGGAAGCTTGTGAAAGCGCATTCAGTAGTTTGTGCGTGGAGTGGGTGGCAAACACGGTCGGACCGTTATGGTCGCCTGGCTCGCCGCGCATCGCGTAGTGATCGCAATAAATCGGGTTGAAGCGCGCATAGCCGTACCATGCTTCGTCGAAGTGAATGCGATCGCTGGTTTTTGCCAGCAGATCCTGCGCCTCTTTGGCGTTATAGCATACGCCGTCATAGGTACAGTTGGTCACTACGCTGTAAGACGGTTTCTGTCCGGCTTTAGTTTTGGTCAGTGGGCTGGCGCTGATTTTTTTCTGCAAGGTTTCAGGCTGCATTTCCTGCGGGTAGATTGGCCCGATAATGCCGTAACGGTTACGGCTTGGCACCATATATACCGGTTTGGCCCCAGTGAGGATCAGCCCCTGCTCGATGGATTTATGGCAGTTACGATCCAGTACAACGACATCATTATCCGTCATACAGGCCTGCATAATAGTACGGTTAGAACCGGAGGTCCCGACAACCACGGACCAGGAGCGGTCAGCACCGAATACGCGGGCGGCGTTTTTCTCGCTTTCGCCAAACGCGCCGGTATGGTCGAGGAGTGAACCGAGCGTGGTACGCTCAATCCCCATATCGCTGCGGAACAGGTTTTCGCCATAATAATCGTGATAAAAGCGACCGGCAGGCGTTTTAGTGAAACCGACGCCGCCCTGGTGTCCCGGCGCCGCCCATGAATATTCATGAATGTCGCTGTATTTCATCAACGCGTTAAACAGCGGCGGTAACAGTTGCTGGCGATACCGGGTCATGGCGGCAACGGCGCGTCCGGCGATAAAGTCAGCGGTGTCTTCCAGAATCCAGGCGAATTCATCGACAAGCTCCAGCAGGTCGCGGTCCAGCGATGCCGTCGCTTTTTCCCTGTCGCCTAACAGGAAAACGGGCACGTTTTGCTGACGCTCGTGAAGCTTACCGATCAATTGCCTGACGCTCAGGTGCTCATCCGGTTGTTCCATTTGGTAGCTAAACATCAGACAGTCAATGGCTTCGTTCGCGGACAAGATGGCATAGCCGTCATCGAAGGATGTCGATTTAATGACGGTAACATTTTGTTGGCTCAAGGCATCCGCCAGACGCTCAACCGCGTTGCCAACCCAGGTGTCCTGATGCAGAAACTCACTTTCAACAATTAATACTTTCATCATCTTTTACCCGGTTGTGGAGGCCGTGCAATTTACGCCTTGCCGACCCGCCGTATGAATGTGACGTGGGCAAGTATTACCCCGTCAAATAGGGGGTGTAAAGTGATGGAATAATGGTCAGTTATTGATATTATTATTTAATAAACAAAGGGTTAATTATTGATAGCGAGCGATTTCACCCGCCGTTTATCGACAGGTGAATTATTTTTTTGGCTGATAGTGGTATCCGGCTTTAGCCGGGCATCGTCTGGCGTCGTTGCTGGCTTAGCTTGCGGTATTGTTGCGGCGACATACCGACAAATTTGCTAAAAGTACTGTAAAAACGGCTGCTGGATCGGAACCCGGCAGTCAGAGCGACATCGAGGATCGTTTTGTCAGTATCACTCAATAAGGCACGTACGTGATTGATGCGCATCGCCGTGATGTACTGCTTCATCGTCAATTGCATAACCCGCTGGAATATCCCCATCGCGTAGTTAGCATTGAGTTTGACATGCTCCGCGACGTCGTTAATGGTTAGCGCCTGATCGTAGTTATCGGCAATAAATCCCAGCATCTGGCTTACGTAAAACTGCGCATGGCGTGAGACGCTATTCTTGTGGGTGCGTGATGTTTTATTGAGCAAAATGGGCTGCCAGCCGGAAAGGCTAAAGCGTTTAAGCATCAGGCCGATTTCATCGATCGCCAACTGGCGAATTTGCTCATTCGGGCTGCTTGTTTCCTGCTGCCAGCGCAACACTTCAAAGGTGCTAAGCTGCTGGGTCGCCAGTGATTTAACCACCATCCCGTGCGTGACGTGGTTGATAAGATCGCGATCCAGCGGCCAGGAGAGAAACAGGTGCATCGGCAAACTGAAAATCGCCATCTGGCGGCAGTTGCCGGGGCGGGTAAGCTGGTGTGGCGTACAGGCCCAAAACAGGGTGATATGCCCCTGCTTTATCTGCACGACTTCATTGTTGATTAAATACTCCACATCGCCGTCAAACGGAACATTCACTTCTACTTGTCCATGCCAGTGACTGCTGGCCATTCTGTGCGGCGGCCTCAGTTCAACGTCCAGTCGTTGATATTCGGAATAGAGCGACAGCGGGCTACGGGTTTGCTTTTCATCGCCGTTGCACATGTGCGGGTCGGGCGGGAGGAGGGATATTGCTTGCGTACTCATCGTGACTCCATTTCCTGAATTATCAGAATTATGCCCCTTTAGCCGGGAGGAAACCGGGAATCCGGACACAGAATCCGTCGATATTGTAGAGCGTAGCCTGACTATCAGGCCGAATACTCTGCTTTTTACGCCATTTTGTCCCAAAAACTCAGATCTCCCGCGCGCCAGCATACGATCTGAGTTTTCGGGAATGCTCATCGGGGAAGACGGAGGTTTTCACCGGGAACGCGTGCCACCATGAAGGTGTTCACTACTGTTCTGGAGAGTCATGATGACGGCACCCAAAATTACCTTTATCGGCGCAGGTTCTACGATTTTCGTCAAAAATATCCTCGGCGATGTGTTTCACCGCGAGGCGCTAAAGTCAGCGCATGTCGCCCTGATGGATATTGACGAAACCCGGCTGGAAGAGTCGCACATTGTGGTACGGAAACTGATGGACTCAGCGGGCGCTTCTGGCCGGATTACCTGCCATACCAACCAGAAAGCGGCGCTACAGGATGCGGATTTCGTGGTGGTCGCCTTTCAGATTGGCGGCTATGAACCCTGCACCGTGACCGATTTTGAGGTTTGTAAGCGTCATGGCCTGGAACAGACGATCGCCGATACGCTGGGGCCGGGCGGCATCATGCGCGCGCTGCGGACCATCCCGCATCTGTGGCGGATTTGCGAAGACATGACGGAAGTCTGTCCGAAGGCCACCATGCTCAATTACGTCAACCCGATGGCGATGAATACCTGGGCGATGTATGCCCGTTATCCGCATATCAAACAGGTCGGCCTGTGCCATTCGGTACAGGGAACGGCGGAAGAACTGGCGCGCGACCTGAATATCGATCCCACCTCGCTGCGCTACCGCTGCGCCGGCATTAACCACATGGCGTTTTACCTCGAACTGGAGCGCAAAACGGCTGACGGGACTTATGTCAATCTCTATCCTGAATTGCTGGCGGCCTATGACGCCGGACAGGCGCCGAAGCCCAATATTCACGGCAATGAACGCTGCCAGAACATCGTGCGCTATGAGATGTTCAAAAAGTTGGGCTACTTCGTCACTGAGTCATCAGAGCATTTTGCCGAGTACACGCCGTGGTTTATTAAACCGGGACGCGAGGATCTGATTGCGCGCTACAAGGTGCCGCTGGATGAATATCCGAAACGCTGCGTAGAACAACTGGCGAACTGGCATAAAGAGCTGGAGGAGTATAAAACCGCCGAGCGTATCGACATCAAACCGTCCCGCGAGTACGCCAGCACCATTATGAACGCTCTGTGGACCGGCGAGCCGAGCGTGATTTACGGCAATGTGCGTAACGAGGGGCTGATTGATAACCTGCCGCAGGGAAGCTGCGTGGAAGTGGCTTGTCTGGTGGATGCCAACGGCATTCAACCGACGAAGGTGGGGACGATCCCTTCCCATCTGGCGGCGATGATGCAGACCAACATCAACGTGCAAACGCTGTTGACCGAAGCCATCCTCACGGAAAACCGCGATCGCGTGTATCACGCGGCGATGATGGACCCTCATACCGCAGCGGTGCTGGGTATCGAAGAAATCTATGCGTTGGTTGACGATCTGATCGCCGCGCATGGCGACTGGCTTCCGGCCTGGTTACGCCGTTAATCTCCAGCCGCGCTGGACGGCAGATCCGGCGTTTAACCTCTACTAACAGAAGGCGGGCGCTGGTAACAGCGACCCGGTACCCTATGAGCATCTCTCTGACAACAAAGCTGAGTTACGGGTTCGGTGCGTTTGGTAAGGATTTCGCCATCGGCATTGTGTATATGTACCTGATGTATTACTACACCGATGTGGTGGGACTCTCGGTCGGCCTCGTCGGCACCCTCTTTCTGGTCGCGCGAATCTGGGATGCGATAAACGATCCCATCATGGGCTGGATTGTCAACGCCACGCGTTCGCGGTGGGGGAAATTTAAGCCGTGGATATTGATCGGCACCTTAACCAATTCGCTGGTGCTTTTCCTGCTGTTCAGCGCTCATCTTTTTGAGGGAACCGCGCAGGTTGTGTTTGTCTGCGTAACCTACATCCTGTGGGGCATGACGTATACCATTATGGATATCCCATTTTGGTCGCTGGTGCCGACCATTACGCTTGATAAGCGAGAACGCGAACAACTGGTGCCGTTCCCGCGTTTCTTCGCCAGTCTGGCTGGCTTCGTCACTGCCGGTATAACGCTGCCGTTTGTGAACTACGTTGGCGGAGCGGATCGTGGGTTCGGCTTTCAGATGTTTACGCTGGTGCTAATTGCGTTCTTTATCGCCTCGACTATCGTGACATTATGCAACGTCCATGAGGTGTACTCCTCCGACAACGGTGTAACGGCGGGCCGCCCACATCTGACGTTAAAAACGATCGTTGGATTGATATACAAAAATGATCAGCTCTCTTGCCTGTTGGGAATGGCGCTGGCGTATAACATTGCCTCCAATATTATCAATGGCTTTGCGATCTACTACTTCACCTATGTGATTGGCGATGCCGATCTTTTTCCCTATTACCTTTCTTACGCCGGCGCGGCGAATCTGCTGACGCTGATTGTCTTCCCCCGGCTGGTGAAAATGTTATCGCGGCGGATATTGTGGGCGGGCGCCTCCGTGATGCCCGTTCTGAGTTGCGCAGGGCTCTTCGCGATGGCGTTGGCGGATGTCCATAATGCCGCTTTAATCGTGGCGGCGGGTATTTTCCTGAATATCGGGACCGCGCTCTTTTGGGTGCTTCAGGTAATCATGGTGGCGGATACGGTCGATTATGGGGAATTTAAGCTCAATATTCGCTGCGAGAGTATCGCTTATTCCGTACAGACGATGGTCGTGAAGGGCGGCTCGGCGTTTGCGGCGTTCTTTATCGCTTTGGTGCTGGGGCTGATTGGCTACACGCCGAACGTGGCGCAGTCTGCGCAAACCCTGCAGGGGATGCAGTTTATTATGATTGTCCTGCCGGTACTGTTTTTCATGATGACGTTGGTTCTCTACTTCCGCTACTACCGTTTGAATGGCGACATGCTGCGCAAGATTCAGATCCACCTGCTGGATAAATACCGGAAAACGCCGCCATTCGTCGAACAGCCGGATAGCCCGGCGATTTCTGTGGTAGCGACCAGCGATGTAAAAGCGTGAGCATGTTCTCTCGTGCAGGCCGGATAAGCCGGATAAGCGTAGCGCCATCCGGCAATTAACCGATAACGCGGCCCGGGAGAACGCCGGGCCTGCCAAGTTATTTCGCGCAGTTAGCGCACTGTTTGCTGACAATCTGCTGGAAGAAATCGTTGCCTTTGTCATCCACCAGGATAAAGGCCGGGAAATCTTCTACTTCAATTTTCCAGATAGCTTCCATGCCGAGTTCCGGATATTCGACACACTCCAGATGCTTAATGCTCTGCTGTGCCAGTACCGCCGCCGGGCCGCCGATACTGCCCAAATAAAAGCCGCCATGTTTTTTACAGGCATCCGTGACCTGCTGACTACGGTTGCCTTTCGCCAGCATGATCATACTGCCGCCGTGGGATTGCAGTAGATCGACATAAGAGTCCATTCGGCCTGCGGTGGTGGGGCCTAATGAGCCAGATGGATAACCTGCCGGGGTTTTTGCCGGACCTGCGTAATAGATGGGATGGTCTTTAATATACTGCGGCAGGTCTTCGCCGGATTCAATACGCTCTTTTAGCTTCGCGTGGGCGATATCGCGACCTACGATAATGGTGCCCGTCAGCGACAGGCGAGTCGAGACCGGGTACTGCGATAGCTGGGCGAGGATCTCTTTCATCGGACGGTTGAGATCGACTTTTACCGCGTCGCCTTCGCCCGCCTGACGCAGTGCTGGCGGAATATACTGGCCCGGATTGTGTTCCAGTTTTTCGATCCAGATGCCTTCGCGGTTGATTTTCGCTTTGATGTTACGGTCTGCCGAGCAGGAGACGCCCATCCCCACCGGACAGGAAGCGCCGTGACGCGGCAGGCGAATTACGCGAATATCGTGGGCGAAATATTTCCCGCCGAACTGGGCGCCGAGGCCAAGTTTTTGCGCTTCTTCCAGCAGTTCCTGTTCCAGGTGGAGATCGCGGAATGCCTGGCCGTGCTCGTTACCTTCCGTCGGCAGCGCGTCGTAATAGTGGGTGCTGGCGAGTTTAACGGTTTTCAGCGTGCTTTCCGCCGAGGTGCCGCCAATGACAAAGGCGATATGGTATGGCGGACAGGCCGCGGTGCCCAGCGTGCGCATTTTCTCAACGAGGAAGTTTTTCAGCTTGCCTGGGGTGAGCAGCGCTTTGGTCTCCTGATAGAGATACGTTTTGTTTGCTGAACCGCCGCCTTTCGCCACGCAAAGGAACTTGTACTCGTCGCCGTCGACGGCATAGAGATCGATTTGCGCTGGCAGGTTGCTGCCGGTATTGACCTCTTTGTACATATCCAGCGGCGCGTTCTGCGAGTAGCGCAGGTTATCTTCGATATAGGTATTAAACACGCCTTTGGAGAGCGCGGCTTCATCGCCGCCGCCCGTCCAGACGCGTTGGCCTTTTTTACCCATGATAATCGCCGTGCCGGTATCCTGGCAGGTCGGCAGAACGCCTTTGGCGGCGATTTCGGAGTTTCTCAGGAATTGCAACGCCACATATTTGTCGTTTTCGCTGGCTTCGGGGTCATGGAGAATGGCGGCGACTTGCTGCTGGTGTTCAGGACGGAGCATAAAAGACGCATCATGGAAGGCTTGCTGAGCCAGCAATGTTAACGCCTGCGGCTCAACGTTGAGGATAGATTCTCCATTGAATTCACTGACGCTGACATAATCGGAGGTGAGCAGATAATACTCTGTTTTGTCCTCTCCCATCGGGAAAGGCGCCTGATAGATAAACTCTTTTTTCGACATGTGCTTCCAGCCTAATAGTAAGAAAATGTATTAAGAGCCTCACGGGCCAGGCTCTAAGTCGCGCGCCGCGCATAACCGGGCGGCGCGCGCGGCCATTACAGGAATCCGTACATTGCGGCAAAGATCCAGCCAAAGACGCAGGAGACGCTCACGCCAATCAAACCCGGCAGAATGAAGCTGTGGTTAATGACGAAGCGGCCAATACGGGTTGTGCCGGAACGGTCAAACTGAATCGCCGCCAGATCGCTTGGGTAGGTCGGCAGGATATAGTAGCCATAACATGCCGGCGCAGAGGCCACGATATACGCCGGATCGACACCGATAGCCAGCGCGACGGGAACAATCGCCGCCAGCGCCGCCGCCTGGGAGTTAACAAACTTGGAGACCAGAAGCAGAACGATGGCATAGGCCCACGGATACTCTTTGACCATTTCGCCCAGCACGCCCTGAATTTCCGACATATGCGCGCCGAACATGGTTTCCGCCATCCAGGCGATCCCGTATACCGCGACAATCGCAATCATACCGGAACGAAAAACTTCGTTTTTTGAGATAGACGCAGGATTGGTTTTGGTCAGGATGATAATGAGCGCCCCGGTCAGCAGCATGAACATCTGAATGACCAGCACCATCGACAACGGTTTGCCGCCGAAGGTTGGACGTAAGTCGGAGTCCGCGCCCAGGAGAGCGACCACGGCAATCGCCGCCAGGAAGATCCACATCGCCAGCCAGTTGCTTTTCGGCAGTTTTTTATCCAGCAGCGTCGCGGTATCGCCGTACACGTACTGACGGTTTTCCGGTACGGAAATAAATTTCTGAAACGCTTCGTCTTTATCCAGATCTTTACCGCGGAACCAACTAAAAATACCGATTGCCAGGATACCGAGCAGGGTAGACGGGATGGTGATCGACAGCAGATCGAGGAACTCCAGATGTTTTCCGTCAAATGTCACGTTGCCCAGCATCGCTACCAGAGAAACCACGGCGACGGAAACCGGACTGGCGATGATGCCCATTTGCGCGCCGATAGAACTGGCCGCCATTGGACGTTCCGGACGGATATTATTCTTGATCGCCACGTCATAGATAATCGGCAAAATGGTGTAGACCACGTGGCCTGTCCCACACAGAATCGTCAGGGTACAGGTGACGAACGGCGCCACAATAGAGACGTATTTGGGGTTGCGGCGCAGCAGCTTTTCGGCAATCTGCAACATCACATCCAGTCCGCCTGACGCCTGCAACGTTGCCGACGCGGCGACTACCGCGATAATGACCAGCATTACGTCAACGGGCGGTTTACCTGGCTGGAGATGGAAAACAAACACCAGAATGACCAGACCGATACCGCCCAACAACCCGAGCGCGATCCCGCCCTTTCGGGCACCATAAAACAGACATATTAATATTATGAGAAGCTGTATACTAAATAACATTTTTATTTATCCTCGCGATAAACCCAGTCAATTTTGATAAATGGATCACAGCCATCTTCTGATTTGTGTGAATGAGCATCAGGAAATGGCGAATATTCAATGCGCCAGTGGCGACGATTAACGATTAAGCTTTTTACAGAGTTGCTTTAAGTAATTATTTTCTTGCGATAGTGATGTTCAGAGGGGCGTACCCTCTGGCGATGGGCAGGTGGAGTCAGCGAGAGCAGTAAATTATGATTTGTCTGTTTTAAAAACAGGCGTTTATTATTTAATTTTTGTGTCTCGCCATCAGGTAAATCACGAGATAAATCGAACAGAATGTGACTTATGTGATCATTGTCACGCCATTTTTTTAAATTATTAGTATGGCGTGTGGAGACGCGTATCTGCTCACCAATATACGTATTGTCCATAGGCGTAGCACAAGCTCCATTGCTACAAACATAATTTTATTTAAGTGTCAGGAAAATTCCGGACAAATCCCTTTTTTAATAAAAATACACACTCTCGGCATGGGATAATACTTAATTAACTTTTGTTAGCGTTTTGAAATTAAAAACAGCGCAGAGCGCTGTAATAATAGAAAATAACGTTAACAGGCCTGGGGTGAGTATATTTGATCTGACACAATTTCCCAGGTTTGTTATTAATGTGATAGCGTTTTTATTGGCATTGTTATAATAAATGTTACCAGGATATAACGCTTCGCGTCGGCTTTATGCGGTATCCTTACTGACAATATTGTTTCAGTAAAGAGTAATGTTCCGGCTGAACGCGGTAGCGGTAAACCGGCCTGCCGGTCACGCCGTAATGAATACTGGTAAACAAGATATGGCAATTCACCAGCCAGATGAGATATTTACGGCAGGAGACGCGCGAGATATTCACTTCGTTGGCCAACTCGTCGGTAGAAAATTCCTGCTCCTGATGCGCATCAATCCACTGACATAAGGTGCGTAGCGTTTGCTGCGTCAGCCCTTTTGGTAGCCGACGAGGCTCCTGCTCGCTGGATGAATTACCGTGAATGAGCAGGTCAAGCTCAGACTGTTCGTAATACTGGCGTTTTTCCATCGCCGTTTTCTTACGTAGCCAGCCGGTCAACGCTTCTTCAAAGCGCGTGGCCTGAAAAGGCTTGATCAGATAATCCACCACGCCGTAGTGAAGCGAATCTTTAATGGTGGCGGCGTCAGCGGCAGAAGAAATGACAATAACGTCGCTTTTGCAGCCTGCGCTGTGCAGGACAGGCAGCAGATCCAACCCGTTTTCCTGCTGCATATAGATATCCAGCAGGATTAGGTCAATGTGATTTTCACTGTTGAAGATAAACTCTTTCGCTTTTTCCAGCGTCGAAGCGGTTCCACAACAATGAAAACCGGAGATTTGCGCGACATAGCGGCGATTTAACTCCGCGACCATCGCATCGTCATCGACAATTAATACATTGATCATAGGCTGGTCCTTTTTCCATCCCAGGGTAACTGTACAAAAAATTGTGTGAAGATCCCAGGCTCGGACTCCACGGAAATTACGCCGCCAAGTGCTTCAACCTGCTGTTTAACCAGCGCTAAACCGACGCCGCGTTCGGCGCCTTTCGACGAGACGCCTTTTTCAAAAATCGCCTCGATGCGCTCAGGTTCGATACCCGGACCGTCATCGCTCACTTCGCAATGCAGCCAGCCATGACGGTAGTGTAACGAGACGCTGATTTCGCCGCCGGATTCCTGGCTCAACGCTTCCAGAGCGTTTTCAATCAAATTACCCAGCGCCGTAATCAGCACCGTAACCTGATCTTCATTGTTATTATCCGGTAACTGGCTGTCGCTGCTTATCACCAGGCTGTGCCCGAAATCAGAGGCACGAGTAATCTTACTGAGCAAAAAGCCAGCGATAATCGGCGACTTTATTTTACCCAGCAGCAAACCGATCTCTTCCTGATAGTTATTGGCCGTCTTGATAATATACGCTTCAAGCTGCTTATAACTCTTCAGGTGCAATAATCCCAGAATCACATGTAATTTGTTCATGAATTCGTGGGATCGTTCACGGAGCGCATCCGCGTAGTTCACCATCCCGTCCAACCGCTGCATCAGTTGGCGAACTTCTGTTTTATCCCTGAAGGTGGATATCGCGCCGATAATTTCGCCGTTGCTGCGCACCGGAACGGTATTCACCAGCAGCAGGCGGCCTTTGACGATGATCTCTTCATCGCGGCGCGGCGTACCGTCACGCAACACTTCGCTAATGTCCACTACCTGCGACCAGGCATGGCTCAGGGTGGATAATCTGGCGTCATCCTGCGTTTTTCGATAATCGAGCAGCGCCTGCGCCGCATGGTTAATCAACGTGACTTCGCCGCTATCATCCACGGCGATAACGCCCTCTTTGATTGACTGCAGCATCGCCTGGCGTTGTTCAAACAGGGTTGAGATCTCATAGGGTTCGAGGCCAAACAGGATACGTTTCAGCACCTTGACCAGCGCATAGGTGCCTAATAACCCCACCAGAGCGCCGAACAGAATGGACCAGATAATACTGCCGCGGCTATTGTTGATCTGCTGCGTAACGTGACTGAGTTCCAGGCCAATCGCTACCACGCCGATCTGCCGGTGGCGTTCATCATAAACCGGTGTGAAAACGCGCAGCGCTTTGGCAAGAAAGCCGCGATTAATGGCAACGTTTTCCTTTCCCTGCAGCGCGAGCAGAATATCATCGCCTTTGAACGGTTGGCCGATTCGCTGCGTTTCTGGGTGCGAATAACGGATGCCCTGCATATTGGTCACCACAATAAACAAAAAGCCATTATGCTGGCTCACCGCTTCGGCGAGCGGCTGAATGCCGCTTTCCGCAGGCGGTTTTTTCAGCCCCTCGCGAATTGCCGGAGAGTCCGCCAGCGAGCGAGCCACCGCCAGCGCTTTATCTGCCAGCGCGTCGCGCGTCATGCTGCTGATTTGCGAAAAATAGATCAGATGGACCACAACGAGCACCGAAAACAAAACGGCGCTGACCATCAGAATGACGGTAGTGCCGAGTTTCATGGGGCGTTTGCGTAACGCCCGGCATGGCAGGGAGTGTTTCATAGTGGACCTGAGCGGACGAATCGTAAGGTTATTATCCCTGATGAGGCGTCTAATTCAAAGGCATAGGCGATGTTGCTCCAGTGTTGAAAAGCCCGTCTTGCCTTGCAGGGGGCGCTACCTGCTCATGTCGACTGGCAAACGTCATGTCGTTAATTAATATCGCCGGATACCGTGATGGGTAATTTATTTTCATCAGAATTACATAAAATAATTTTTCATTAATTTTTATAATAACGTATGCGGTATCACATTTTATTTTTACTGACGTTCAGAATGCGTTTGATCACAATCAATCAGCGCTAATATTTAATCTATTATGATTAGTTTTCATTACATATTATTAATAATTATGGAAGCAATGTGAGAAATAAAAAATGGAAATAAAAAAATGGCTGAACACAACCATAACCCGACGTGATGCTATTGTCGCTACTGCAAAAGTAGGGGCGGCGGTGACGCTAAGCTAGGCGATTACGCTGCCTTTTGCTACCACTGCCCAGGCGCAGGATACCCCGATACCGAAGGATGCCAACGGCGAAACCGTCAGGCACAGCGCCTGTCTGGTCAACTGTGGCAGCCGATGCCCGCTTAAGGTTATCGTGAAAAATGATCGCATTGTGCGTATTGAACCGGAAGACGCGAAAGATGACGCGGTATTCGGCGAGCATCAGATTCGTCCCTGCCTGCGCGGGCGTTCCAGTCGCTGGCGCGTCTATAGCCCGGATCGCATTAAGTATCCGATGAAAAGAGTGGGAAAACGCGGCGAAGGAAAATTTAAACGTATTTCATGGGATGAGGCCACAGCCTTTATTGCGGCAGAATTAACGCGCGTTAGCGAAAAATATGGCCGGGAAGCTATTTATTATAATTATCAATCCGGCGCGTATTATCACACGCAGGGCAGACCCGCCTGGATAAGATTACTAAATCTCACCGGCGGTTATTTAAATTATCACAACACCTATTCCACGGCGCAAATCGCCACCGCCACGCCTTATACCCACGGTGATTATGTCGGTAGCCATTTTACGCAGATCGCGCATTCCGATCTGGTGGTGCTATTTGGCCTGAATCTCTCAGAAACGCGGATGTCCGGCGGCGGTCAGGTTGAAGAGCTGCGCCGGGCGCTGGAGACCTCGAAAGCCCGGGTCATTATTATCGATCCGCGCTATACCGATTCGGTGATTACCGAACACGCCGAATGGCTACCGATTCGCCCAACCACGGACGCTGCGTTAGTCGCCGGCATAGCGCATACGCTGATTACCGAACAGCTTCTCGACGAGGCGCTGGTAAACCGCTATTGCGTCGGCTATGACCGTAGCACCTTGCCGGACACGGCTGCGCCTAACGCCAGCTATAAAGATTATGTTCTTGGCACGGGCGACGACGGTATCGCGAAAACCCCGGAATGGGCGGCGGATATCACCGGTATTCCGGCAACGCGTATTCGCCAACTGGCGCGCGAAATCGCCTCGGCGCGCGCCTGCTATATTTGCCAAGGCTGGGGGCCGCAGCGTCATGCCAACGGCGAACAAACCGTGCGTGCTATTCAGACGCTGCCAGCGTTAACCGGCCACTTCGGGCGGCCCGGCACCAACAATGGCAACTGGCCTTACGGTACGCCGTATGGCGTGCCATTGTTGCCTGTCGGTAAGAATCCGATCACAACCTCTATTCCTTGCTATCTGTGGACGGACGCCATTCAGCATCCGGAGAAAATGACCGCGACGACAATGGGTGTGAAAGGCGCGGACAGGCTAAAAACCGGAATTAAGCTGTTTTTCAACCAGGCCGGTAATACCTTGCTGAATCAGCACGGCGAAACGAACCGCACCCGACAAATTCTCGCGGATGAATCGCTGTGTGAAACCATTATCGTGATTGAAAACCATATGACGCCCAGCGCGATGTATGCGGATCTGCTGTTGCCGGAGACCAGCTATCTTGAGGCGGAAGACCTGGTGGACAGCTCCTATGCGGCGGGATCGCATAACTATATGATTGCGATTCAGAAAACCGTTAAACCGATGTGGGAAGTGCGCAGCACGTATGACATCTGCGCGGATATCGCCGGGCATCTTGGACTGCGCGAGCAATATACCGAGGGCCGAACTCAGGCGCAGTGGGCGGAGATGCACTATCAGCAGATCCGTGAAAAACGTCCATACCTGCCGGAGTGGAGCGTGGCGAAAGAGATGGGTGTGATTGACCAGCGTATCGCTACCGAGCAGCAGAGCCTTGCGTTTGCCGATTTCCGCGCCGACGCCGAGGCTAATCCACTCTCCACACCGTCGGGCAAAATTGAAATTTACTCCCAGGCGCTGGCGGATCTGGCGCAAACGTGGACGTTGCCAGAAGGCGAGCGAATTCCCGCATTGCCGGAATTTTGTCCGGCGAAAGAGTCGCACCTTAACAAAGCGCTGACGGCGAAGTATCCGTTGCAGTTAAGCGGCTTCCATACCAAAGGGCATACCCACTCGACCTACAGCAATGTGCTGATGCTGCATGAGGCGGTGCCGGATGAAGTCTGGATTAACCCGATTGACGCCAGCGCCCGCCAACTGAAGTCCGGCGATCGGGTGCATGTATTCAATGACCGCGGCGTGGTGGAGCTTCCCTGTAAAGTGACCCAGCGCATTTTACCCGGCGTGGCGGCGATGCCGCAGGGCGCGTGGACGCGGCTTGACGGCAACGGCGTTGATGTCGGCGGCTGTATCAATACGCTGACCAGCCACCACCCTTCGCCGCTGGCGAAAGGCAATCCGCAGCATACCAATCTGGTTGAAATTAAACGCGCTTAAGGAGTGATGTACGATGAAACAGTATGGCTTTTATGTTGACTCCTCGCGCTGTTCAGGCTGTAAAACCTGCCAGGTAAGCTGCAAGGATAATAAAGATCTGGATGTCGGTCCGAAACTGCGCCGCGTCTATGAATATGGCGGCGGAAGCTGGGTGAAAGAGGGGGAAAGCTGGCATCACGACACCTTTACCTACTACCTCTCTATTGCTTGTAACCATTGCGATGAGCCGGTATGTGTCTCCGGCTGTCCGACCGGGGCGATGCATAAACGCAAAGAAGATGGTCTGGTCGTGGTGGATGACAGCGTATGCGTCGGCTGTCGTTATTGTGAAATGCGCTGCCCCTACGGCGCGCCGCAGTTTGATACGCAGGCGAACGTGATGCGTAAGTGCGACGGTTGTCTTGACCGACTGGAGAACAATCTGCGCCCTATTTGTGTGGATTCTTGCCCGCAGCGAGCGCTGGATTTCGGCCCTGTCGATGAATTACGGGCAAAATATGGCACGGAGAATCAAATCGCGCCGCTGCCTTCGGCGTCGTTCACCCATCCTAACCTCATTATTAAACCGCATCCGAAAGCGAGACCCACGGGCGATACGGAAGGCGCAATCATGAACATTCGGGAGGTGCGCCATGCATGAGTTACCGCTGGTCTTTTTTACGGTCTTTACCCAGAGCGCGGTCGGCGCGTTTATTCTGCTGCTGATTGGCGGCGCAATGGGGCTGGTCGCGCCGCGGCGTAAGGCTATCGGTCTGTTCTCGGTGATGTGCCTGTTTGGGATTGGCGTCGTTGTCGGCACCTTCCACGTCGGGCAACCGCTGCGTGCGCTGAATATGCTGCTGCGCGTCGGACATTCGCCGATGAGTAACGAGATTGCCTTGTCGGCGGCTTTTGCGGCGCTCGGCGGTCTGGGGGCGCTCGGTTTATTCCTGAACCGTGCGACGCCGCTGTGTAACGCGTTGGTCTGGTTGGCGGCGATAGTCGGAGTAGTCTTCTTATACGCCGTTCCGCAGATTTACCAACTGCCGACGGTGGCGACCTGGCGTTCATCTTACACCACGGCAATGATGATATTGACGCCGTTGATTGGCGGCGGCGCGTTGGCGGCATTGTTTGGCGTGCGCCGTCTGGGGCTACTGGTCAGCGTGTTGGCGATTTTGGTGAGCTTTTGTCTGCGCCCGGGCTATATGGCGACGCTGATGAGCGCCGATAGCGCTCTGACCGCTGCGCAGCATAGCTGGTTTACCGCCCAGGCGATATTGCTGGCGGCGGGCGTGGTCGGGGTGGTGGTCTGCGCGCGCCTGAAATCGAGCGCTGCGGTGCTGGCCATGACGGCTGTGGTGGTTATCGCGGCGGAGTTGGCGGGTAGGATTGCGTTTTACAATCTGTGGACGCTGCCAATGTAGTTTTTGCCCGGCTTGTGCCATGTAAGCCTGATCAGCGTAGCGTCATCAGGCGAAATATTTCAGGAGCTATTGCTATGCCTTCCCGTGCTGTTTTGCCGCGTATCCTCGGCGCACTGTTTTACTACTCCCCTGAGAGGCCGGAGGTGAAAGCGTTGTTCGATTGTTTGCCAACGTTGCCTGAGCTTTACCCCTGGCGCGATCGCGGACCTATTGAATCACTGTGTGCGTCATGGTCGCTACCGGATGATGATGCGCTTACATGGCAATTTTCCGTGTTGTTTGAAGGCCAGGGAAAGATGCCCGTCCCGCCCTGGGGATCGGTCTATCTGGAAAAAGATAATTTGCTGATGGGGGAAACCACCGCCGATTATCGAGCTTTTTTACAGTCGCAGGGAATGGTATTCACTGACCGTGAACGCGAGCCGGAAGATCAGTTTGGCCTGATGCTATTAGCCTGTAGCGATCTGCTGGCACGAGGCGACAACGTGGCGGCCAACCGGTTACTGGAGGCGCATCTGCTGCCCTGGGGATTCCGCTATCTGGAATTGCTGCAACGCAATACCGTTAGCGCCTTCTATGCCCGGCTTGCCGTCATAGCGACCTGTTATCTGCAGGATGTTCAGCAGCAACAGGGACTACAGCCTGAGAATAAACGGTTGTTTTTCTGAGGTATTGGTCAGGTTTTGATGACGTGCCGTAATACTTGTGCCGCCATTGTGCCCGCTGTTGCGTCAGCGGGCACAGTTTACTATTACAGCTCCGGCGTCTTTTTGAAACCGGTCAGCATCAGCACCAGGCTCTGTTTTGAGTCCGCTGGCGTGAAGTCGTAGTGATTTCCCTGACGGTCGCCGCCGATATACCAGGATATTTCCGTTTTCCCTTCCGCCAGCGCTTTGCGCACCGCTTTATCGACATCAACCATGCGATACTCATGTGAATGGTCCAGATATAACACGGCATCGGAACGGTAGTTGATCGCCGGTTTATTGTTCCAGGACACGGTACTGACGTGCCAGTCACTGCTGGTCGGGTAAAAGAAAATTTGATCGGCGCCGTTCGTTTCCGTTTTGCCGCCAAAAAGGCGAATACGGTATTTGAATAGCGAAGTGTCCATATTGGCAGGCAGGGGCGGGATCTTAAATTTCACCAGCGTGAGCGTTTCCGGGTGCTGCGTGCGTCCGCCATTTGTCCAGTCATCCTGTACGTACAAGGTATCGACGCTGGCATGAGGCTTGTCGTCTTCGCTGCTTACCCAGGTATTTTCTTCCGCTTTACTGTAGGCGTAAGGAACCGTAGTGCCGCAATCCAGTCCCTGATTCATACACAGATCCGTCATAAACTGCGCGCCATCTTCCGTCCAGCCATTCATAAAATCGGCATGGGCGGTATAAAGACTTCCCCAGCGCTCTTCCCGGGTTTCGCCATGCATTACCGGGTCCATCGACAATTCCACTTTGGACGTATCCAGCGAGGAGATCTGCGGGAGTACCCAGGCGATGTTCATATTCACCGTTGGGATTTTGACCGGATAGTCTGCGGAACATTTCCCGTGGTCGGCATAGATAGCGTTATTGTGGCTATGGGTTGGTTTCAGGTTGACGCCATCCCAACAGTTGGGGAAAGCGATCCCGATATTAAACTGGACGGCATCGCCCGCTTTACGCAGGCCGCATATTTCGCCTACCTTGTTGGTGTAACCTTTGCCGTTGGCACATAAAAAGGTGATTGCGGTACTGGGGCCAGTACCGTGATGATCGCCTGCCAGTAACTCCAGCCCGGCCGGGAATGGATGGAGCGGATATTGCGCTACATTTGTGGATTGATAATAGGTCTTTTGGTAGGTCGGATTTACGATTTCACCATCGGGTAATTTCATGGACGGTGCCCAGTAAGCGGAGCTGTCGGCTTTATTATCACAGGTGGTATCGGGTTGCGCGCGCAACGTCTGGTAGGTAGAGACCGCGTCGGTGTGGGTGTTGCCAAAAAAGTCATGCCACATCGCCTGATTCGCTTTACCAAACATCATAATCGCGTCATCGCCCAGCGTGTGGTGATAGCCGCACACGACATGCGCCTGAGGACCGGCATGGGCCGGGAATGCGCCAGCGGCAACGAGCGTAGCCAGGCTGACGGTAATAAGGTTGAGTTTCATTTTTTTGCTGCCCGGTTGAATAGAAGTGGAAGCAGCAATAGCAGATCAGATTGCGGTGTTACATCTCATTAATTATCACTTTTTGTCATTCGTCCTGCATACAGAGAAGAATTTGCAGACTTACTATTTAAATAATTAGCCGAAACTACCCTCCTCTTGATTATGTCAATTTACAAAAAGGGGACGTTAGTGATTAAAATCGGGCTTTTTGTGATAACCCTCACTATTTCATTTTGCCTATGCTAATGGCGCTCGCCATAACCGAATAACGATTCTATCGGACATCGGCTTTATTTTTAAGAAATGCGTTACGACATCAGTCGTGACGCGATCTGCTATGGATTTTTTATGAGATTACTAAAACGCGTTATTGTGGTTGTACTCTTGGGCGTGATTTTATTTATGGTCAGGGACGATATACGCTATGTTTATCAACTGATCCTCAAATATGGTGATAAACCCTCGGCGCTAGCACTGAGTAGCTATAAAGCGGTTATTCAGCAAAAACCAGTCGCAGGAGTTAAGAGTAACCTTTCAGGTTTGACCTACTCCGCCGAAGACAGGATGCTTTTCGCCGTTATTAATAATCCCCCTGAACTGGTCTGGTTAACGACAGAAGGGCAGCTGGTAGGACGGATGCCGCTGCAGGGCATCCACGACCCGGAGTCTATTGCATGGAGTGGGGGCAACCAGTTCCAGATAGGCAGTGAGAAAGATGGCGCGGTCTATAAAACACAGGTGGATATTCAGCGCGGCACCATGCAGATAATCTCCATGGTGAAGCTTGAGGGCTATGACAAAGCAAAAAATAAAGGGCTGGAAGGTACGGCATGGGATGCGAAAAATGAGAGATTATATGCCGCAAAAGAAAGAAAACCCATTATGATCAAAGAAGTAGAGATGAGCAAAAATGGTATCACCAGAGCGTTGCCTTCTGCCATCACTGCGAGTGTGAGCGATGTCTCCGGACTTGAATACCATGCCCCAACGGATTCGCTGCTGGTGTTGTCGGACGAGTCAAAAATGATTCTTGAGGTCAGTTCCGAGTGGCGGGTGCGCGATCGATTGTTCCTGACGGCGGAGTGGTCAGGGCTCAGAGACGATATCCCCCAGCCAGAAGGGATTGCCATGGATAATGAAAATAATTTGTATATTGTGAGTGAACCAAATCTGTTTTATAAATTTTCGTGTGATATACAGAATGACTAAAATCTATTTTTACTGTCACAGTATGCTAAAACAGAACAAGGTTATTAATACCATGATTTGACGATTGTTTGATTCGTTGATTCATTGTTGGGGATATTTATGTTTTACTTACCTCAGTAACGGATTACTTTGTGGTGTAGCGTAACGGTAATTGTCCTCCTCATATTTGCGGCAGCGTAGTCTGCCGCTTTTTTTTATAAATTAACTCTCTCTGTAATAATTAACAGACAATGAATATTATTCTGTTTTTTCAGCAGGCCTCCGAAGAGACCTCGCATGGTGATGTTTAGTTATCAGGCATAATATTCTTCATCAACACTTACCGAATGCCATGTCGCCTCGCTAAGCGAAATCATTTCATCTACGCCGGAACTCTTGTTAACCGGGTTTTTCGTCGGCGATGTGCCTGTAAATGTTCCACTGGCGGCGGCGCTATTACCAGCGGGATCGGTGGCCGTTATGGTGTACTGATTTGCCCCCGACAGAATAGCGGGTTGCGGAACAGAAACATGTCAGTTACTGATATCGTTATCGATACTGGCGGTGTAGTCCGTATCGTTGACCGTGACCTTCACCTGAATATCCTGATGCGCCTCCACGACTCCCTTAAGGGTGACGGTGTTATCCAGACTGTTAACAGTCGATCCCAACGTTGGTTCGGCGGACGGTTGTGTATCAATAGTCAGCTTAATTGTTGCGTGAGCTTCTGAGGAGCCGATGAAGGTCGGTGTATTGATGTTAGTGATATTATCGCCTCTGGCGCCAATATCACTATTATCCTTCATGGAACGTACTGGCGGTGTAGAGTCTATCGTCAGCCAGCCGATAGACAGCGAAGAATTATCCATAGCGTTTGCGGAACGAACACTGATTGATCAGCTTTCATTCACTGCTGTTCCCGGAGATTTTATGGGTATTATCGGTACATCAGGTTCAGGTAAATCTTCTTTAATCAAAGCACTATCAAATTCCAGTCATTGCTATACGGGAACAGTTAAATTAAACAACGTAGATATCACACCGATCTCTGAAGATGATATCCAGAGTTGCCTTGCCTACCACTCTACCAACATTCTAGGAAAAATTACGTAATATCGACTGATATATAAAACTCATTCAGCATCAAATGGATTAATTCAACATCAGTAGTAATATCCATTTTTTTATAGGCTGATCTCTTTTGTGTTGAAATCGTTTTTATATTTCGATCTAATAAATTTGAGCAACTTTTAACAGATAATCCTGCTGCCACGTAATAAATAACTTTTTTTTCGCTCAATGTTAGGTCGAATTTTTTAGCGAGCAACAGAATCCCGTCTTTTATATTAATATGTTTTGCTTTGTTCTTATACTGCATTGTCAGATATCTCAATTAACATATTGATGACGAGAGGAAGATAAAAACGCTAAAAATTCCGATGGTGTAGTTTTGAAATGTTTTTTAAAAACGCATGTAAAATAAGAAGCACTATCATAACCACACATATAAGCCACTCGAGTAATATTATATTCACTATTGCGTAGAAGTTTTGTCGCTTTATTCATTCGCGCATTAAGGTAAACTTCGCTGAATGAGGTGTTCTCTTGTTTCAATTTCCTTTTTAATGTGGAACAACTCATATAGAGTGAGTCAGAAATATCCTTGAGCGCCCATTTTCGACTTATGTCGCTTATAATAATATTATAGATATTTTCGGCTAATGTATTTTGCGATAGTTCTCTAAAGAGGGCAAATGCTTCAGGTTCATAGATGAACTCTGAAAGTAGAAATCTTATTAAATATTCCTTTTTATCTTGGGATAATTTCTGGCTTTTATTTGAAGAGTGTAAAAGGTTGAATACTCTTGCTACGCCTGTTTCTATTGGCGCTAACAGATGTTTTGTCGTCGGTTTTGTTAATGGGGCCGAAAAGTCTGCATGTTCATACAGAAAAAAATTATAAGCATTTTTTATTGACGCAGAATCTAATTCAATTAAATTATAATTTAACTGTTCATGAGTCTCTTCCATAGTGATATGAATAGTTTGATCTTTAGCTAAAAATATTAACATTGGCCCTGATGCCGTAATATACTCCCCGGACGATGTCGTAATTGAAATTTTACCCGTGGTGAGCTTGATGAGTACGGACTGCAGTAAATTTAATCCCTGAAGTGATAAGGATTTCCTCTGCCAGTTTTGCGCTGATTGTAAACATTCAATGCTCCCCACCTGGACAGGTGAGGGATTAAATACTTTTAGCATGATAATTTCCTTTTATTAAATGTGCGTGTAAATCAAAAATTATTCTGAAAAATATTTCAAAAGAAAACTAATATATAGCTATATAATTATTTGCGAACTTAAGGTATCAGGTGGCGATCTTTTCATTTTCTATGGAAAATGCTATTTTATATTGCATTTCTACATATTATAGTATCGTTAAAAAACTATGTCGCGTATAAAAAAAAGATGGAAATTTACAAGAATTGGCTCATGTTATTATCAATTTATCTCTTTAAAATTTGAATTAAGTAATAATTGCCTTTAATCTTTTAGAGAATAGCTCTTTAATTTCATGGAGGTAGTTAGCATGAGGTATAAGATCTGATGTTAATTTGTGATAAGGTTTATCCTGGATGTAAATATTAACGCTCTCGGCCAGGAAAGGCATACAACGCGGTAAATATATACTGCGGCGGGTAGACGGTGTAGCGATATCCGGAAGTTTGAGGGGAGGGGAAGCATTCAATCGTATGGTTGGCTTTATGAAAAACGGTGTAACACGTTATTGAGGTTCTTACTGTGCGTATCCGTTAGGTTTATGCTTTCTGATTATATAATGTTGCGTGTTTTGGCACGGCAGTATTGAATCTTTTGCTGCGTCGGCCCCGAGGAGGAATCACTCACAGCGAATGCCAGCGCACAGCCTGGTACTGAATCTCTAAATGAGTAGAAAACCTTTCGGTTCGATACTCCGGTTCTATTCCTTCTAAATTTATCGTAATGACATCTGCGTTACGCGTGTTGTATACTTAATATCCACAGAAGTACAAGAGGACAACACTATGCCAGCCGCAAACAGTATGGCGATGAAACGCGAAACCCTGAACCTGCGTATCAAACCCGCCGAGCGCGATCTTATTGATCGAGCGGCGAAAGCCAGAGGGAAAAACCGCACTGACTTTGTGCTGGAAGCTGCCCGTGCTGCCGCCGAGGAAGCGCTGATCGAACAACGCATCATTATGGCCGATCCAGAGGCTTATCAGGAGTTTCTCGTTCGTTTGGATCAAACACCTTCACCTAATGCCGCACTGCGTAAAACCATGCAGACCCCTGCGCCGTGGGAGCAGGAAAAATGATCTCCACCCCTGAGCCGCTTCATGCCGGACATATTCTTACTCCGTTTTGCTGCGGTGTGGATTCTATAGATAACTGGCTGAAACAGCGGGCGATGAAAAATCAGACCACTGGCGCGTCCCGTACCTTTGTGTGTTGTGGCAGCGATTCGAACGTACTGGCCTATTACTCGCTGGCGTCCAGCGCGGTCACGACGAATACCTCCCCCGGTCGCTTTCGTCGCAATATGCCTGACCCGATTCCGGTTGTGGTATTGGGGCGTCTGGCGGTGGATAAATCGCTTCATGGGCAGGGCGTCGCTCGGGCGCTGGTACGCGACGCAGGGCTGCGGGTTATTCAGGTGGCGGAGACTATCGGCATTCGTGGGATGCTGGTTCACGCCCTGTCGGATGAAGCGCGGGAATTTTATCAGCGGGTGGGGTTTGTACCGTCGCCGATGGATCCGATGATGTTGATGGTGACGTTGGGGGATTTGGTGGAGAGTGTTTAAACTCCAGAACGCATCCCTTAGCTTCTGATGGCCGGAATTCGCTGTGGATAGTCAGTGAGCCAGACCGGTTTTACCGCTTCAGCCGGACAACGACGTCATGACGGTCTGGACGGACTGCAAACGGGGGAAGGGGGCGTTGAATTCATGCGAATCGGGGAAACCAAAGGCATTCTCCACGCCCGGCCGCTCCTACGCAGTTGCACTTCCTTTCATTTGCTGTGGCCAGTTTGCGGGAAGACTTTCACCTTCAGTAATTAAGTTCGGGGTGATCTTCTTTACTCAATAAATTATTTTTGTCGTTCAGCTCCTCACGGACTTTTGCCAGTGACTTCTGAAATGCCGGGATTGTTTGCAGTCTTGCAAACTCTACTGCTCCCACATAACGACCAGCATCAACATCGCTTTGCCAGTGAGCACCGCATATCACTCTGCTTTGCCCGAACTCCCATCCTCGTCTGGCGAGCTCCTGCGCGCGTTCCGGTCTGGCCTCGGATAATACTAATGCCAGAAGTGTACCATAAGCAGTATGCCCGGAAGGGTAAGAGCCATCTTTTCGCAAAGTATTCTCATCTTCAGGACGGCAGGTGGAATGATTAAATAAGACAAAGGGACGAGTGCGCATATAATATTTTTTTGCCGAAGCAGTAGCGTAGTAGCCGCCCATTGTCAGAAGATTCTGTAACATATTCCAGGTTTCTGGCGTATCTTTGGGATTAATTTTAGCACCCACTACTGGCGAGAATATTCTGGCTATATTTTCCACGCTTACATCTGCATCCTCAGCAGCTTGTTTCCATCGCGGGGAACTCTTTATCGCATAGCCCTTAAAATAAGCCTCCTTATCATAGCGGAAAGCCGGATCATCATTACCTGGCGGTGGTGGTAAGTAGAACTGACTGTTCACTGATTCTTCAGGAGAATGAAAGGGTTGCACTGTTTCTGCTGATGTATATTTAGCTACGATCAGTGGTAGAAAAAATACTAAATAACGACTTTTCATAAAGACTCACTCCGGATCAGGCAATAATAAACAGATGTAATCCTATAATGATTTATTGCAATGGTTATTCAACATACAGGTAAAAAAGCAGGACGCTGCACTGGTATTATTGTCTGTCCATACCGGACTGACTGTAGCGGACAACAGAACAATACCGGTACTTCCGGCTAACAGCATTTTGTTTAAATTTTCTCCCCGGTTGTTTTTTATCTGCGTGCCTGACTGACACGCATTAGGTTAAAATCTTTCCGTAATAACAAACTATGAATAAGTATTTTAAAGTATGTGCTCTGTTACCCCGGTAACTACCATCAGTCATGATGTGCTGAGTATTAATTTATGATTATGAACAAGAGTCGGAAACAGTATTTAAGAATAAAGAAGCCGACAAAGAAAAAATGCCAAAACTGGCGAAGGGATTATTGTTTTCAGTGATGAAAAAGTTCATGGCGGAGATATTGGACTCACTTGTCGGGGTTAGCGAACCGTCAGATGAAGTGATAGGCGTTATTACTGGTAATAATCTCCCTGTAGCTAAGTAAGCTTTTGACCCTAGCCCAAAGGTGAGCGGCTGATCGACGAAGCGCTGGGCGTTGCGCCAGAGAAAATCTGGCCTTCTCGTTATAGCTAGTCAGACCAGAGATGGGGGCTACGGATTTCCATTCCCAGAAAAGCAAAAACCCAGCCATAGGCTGGATTTTCTGAATAAGTGGTGCCCGGACTCGGAATCGAACCAAGGACACGGGGATTTTCAATCCCCTGCTCTACCGACTGAGCTATCCGGGCAACGGGGCGCATTAAACCGTAAAGGGGCGCGGTCGTCAACGGCTTTACACGAAAAAAGTGATAAAAGCGCGCTGACTGCCTGCTTTTCAGGCAAAATGCATAAAATCAGTACCCGTCAGGTGAGCGCGCCACCCTGACGGCACTGTGCAAAACGCAGAATATCTTCCGCCAACCGCTGAGCGGTATCTACATCAGCCTGACTGCGGTTGACCAGCATTCGGCTGAGACAACCTTCCAGCACGAGCTCCATCTGCCTTGCGACCATCGCCGGATCGTCAATTTCCAGCGTGGTCAGTAGCTCATGGGTAAAATCATGTGCCGCGCGTTTTTGTTGATTGGCCAGTTGGTGAATAGGATGGGTTGGGTCGGGATAAAACGTACAGGCGGCAATGAACAAGCAACCAGGATAACGGTTATTACTGACACATTCCGAAAGCGCGCTGTAGCGTGCCAGTAGCTTTTGTTCAGCAGAAAGCGTCTCATCAAGAAGAAGCTGGCGTCGCCAGATATCTACCTGCTGACTCAGATAACGTAGCGCGTCATATAAAATGGCTTCTTTATCTGGCCAGAAACGCTGTAATGTGTCGAGTGGGCGATTTACGCGCTCCGCCACCATTTCCAGCGTAGTATCGGCTATCCCTTGCGTCTCCAGTAATTTCAGGGCTTCTCCCAGAATATCTTCACGTTGCACGGTATTCTCCTCCGTCTTTGCTTTTGCAAGTGTCGCTCACGGTTGGCGATCGTGCAAATGCGCGCTAAAGGTGGCGGCGTCCATAAAGCCGGTGACTCGCGATTGCGGCTGTTCCTGGCCTTGGGCATTAAAGAACAGAATGGTGGGCAGCCCGAGGACTTGCAGATGCTTTAACAGCGCGACATCCTGCGCATTGTTAGCGGTGACGTTAGCCTGCAAGAGCACCGTGTCGCCGAGCGCCTGCTGGACCCGCGGATCGCTGAAGGTATACTTTTCAAACTCTTTACAGGCCACGCACCAGTCGGCGTAGAAATCCAGCATAACGGGTTTGCCTTTGGCCTGCGCCAGCGCCTGATTGAGTTCGTCCACGGTAGAAATAGCCGTGAAATTGAGGTGCGCTGGAGCTTGCGCGGATGGCGATCCGAACGCCCAATCCTGTAGAGGCCGCACGCTAATGAGCGCTGCCGCCAGCAGGATAATCTGTACGATACGCATCCACGCTCGTCTGGCCTGAAGGCTGGTGATAAAGGCCCAACCAAAGAAAGCGACGCCCAGCAGCGACCACAGACGTAAACCCCAAGCCTCGCCAATAATCCGCTCCAGTAAAAAGACCGGTAACGCGAGGATCACGAAACCAAAAGCGGTTTTAACATGCGCCATCCACGGGCCGCTTTTCGGTAACAGGCGGTTGCCAAACACGGTGACCAGCATTAGCGGCAGACCCATACCTAATGCATACAAATACAGCGTGCCGCCGCCCAGCCACATGTTGCCGCTCTGAGCGATATAAAGCAGAATCGCGCTTAACGGCGCTGTAGTGCAGGGCGAGCAAATTAATCCGGCAATCGCCCCCATAACAAAAACACCGCCGGGCGAGCCGCCTTGCTGACGATTACTCATTAATGTCAGCCGGGTTTGCAGTGAGGAGGGGAGCTGTAGTGTGAACAGGCCAAACATCGACAACGCAAGCAGGGTGAACACGATGGCAAGGCCGATTAACACATAAGGGTGCTGCAGCGCCGCCTGAAACTGTAATCCCGCTGCGGCGACGACCAGACCCAGTGCGGTATAGGTCAGCGCCATCCCTTGTACATAGATAAAGGCCAGCAGCAGTGCGCGCCCCGTCGACAAACGTTGCCTTCCCCCCAGGACAATACCGGAAATCAGCGGATACATGGGTAAAACGCAGGGCGTAAAGGCGATGCCTATGCCGATCAGCAGTGCCCAGAGCGCGGAAAAAGGTAGCTGGGCGGCGGGTTTTGACGTCTCACTCGTCTGGGTGACAGCAGGCGTCGGCGTGGCGTCTATTGCCGCGGCGACTTCACTTAGCGGCACCGTTTTCGTTTCCGGCGGATAACAGAATCCCGCATCGGCGCACCCCTGGTACGTTATCGTTAATGTCGCGCCAGCCGCCGCCTGGTTAACCGTTACCGGAACGTTTAGCCGCTTACGGTAGATTTCGCTTTTCCCGTAGAACTCATCTTCATGCCAGACGCCTGCCGGGAGTTGGACTGCTGCGATATCCGCTTTCGTCGGCGTGATACTGATTTGTTTACGGTAAAGGTAGTAACCCTCTTTTACCTGCCAAGAGAGGGTAAGATCGTGTTGATTTTGCTGAAAATCAAAAACAAACGCCCGGTCGGCAGGGACGAACTGCGAGCGACCCGGCGCGTCGAATAATCCGGCGAAGGCGGATGTGCTGCACAGCAGCAGGATCAGCGTAAAGATGCGTTGAGCCATGAGAGGTAATCAGTATCTCCGTGAGTAACAGGTAAAACCAGAAGTTCAGGCGTTTGATACGGGTGATGAGACTTCAGGCAGTCGATAAGCGCTTGCTGATGTGAAACGGTGGTTTTTAAGATCATTTGAACTTCATACTCCTGCTCCAGTTTGCCTTCCCAGTAGTACAGCGATGTCGCGCCGGGGAGGAGGGTGGCGCAGGCGGCCAGTTTTTCCGCCAGCACTTTGGCGGCCAGATCCTGGGCGGTAGCTTCATCCGGGGCGGTACAAAGCACCACAACGGCCTCGGGGATGGAAATATCCTGACTCTTAACATCAAGCATAAACACCTCGAAAGAACAAAAAGACCCGCAAGTGAACGGTCACTATACAACGGACGAGGGCAGGATGTTAGTCAAAGGGCGGGAGAATGCGGGGCGTGATACGCCCCGCGGGTGAAACACTTACAGCATAAAGCTGCCCAGCAGGAAGCCGAAGCAGACAGCCAGAACGACGCCCAGGGTGCCTGGGATGAAGAACGGGTGGTTAAAGACGAATTTACCGATACGGGTTGTACCGGTGTCATCCATCTGTACCGCCGCAACCAGAGTCGGGTAGGTCGGCAAAATGAACAGGCCGGAAACGGCGGCGAAGGAAGCGACTGCCGTCAGCGGAGAGACGTTCAGCGCCAGCGCCATCGGCATCAGCGCTTTCGCCGTTGCCGCCTGAGAGTAGAGCAGCGCGGAAGCAAAGAAGAAGATGACGGCCAGCAGCCACGGATGCCCCTGGATGACGCTACCCGCAGTGTCTTTGATCCAGTCGATGTTAGCGGATACGAAAGTATCGCCCAGCCACGCCACGCCCAGAATACAGATACAGGCGCTCATCCCTGCTTTAAAGGTACTGGAGTTGAGGATGGCGTCAGTTTCCACTTTACACAGGATGGTGGTCAGCGTTGCGACGCTCAACATGATGATCAAAATAGCGTTGGTGGTGTTCATCAGCGGTTTCTCAACCAGGCCGAGGCTCGGACTGTTAACAATCGCATAAACAACCACGCAAATAACGCCCAGCAGGAACAGCCAGACGGAATTTTTTGCCATCGGTTTGATTTCAATCTGCTTTTCACCACGCAGTTCAATCAGCCCTTCTTCCAGACGCTTGCGGTAAATCGGGTCGTCCGACAGTTTGGAGTTGAACAGCATCGTGACCAGGAAGGACATCACCAGCACCGCCAGCAGCGTAGAGGGGATAACCACGGACAGCAGGTGAATGTAGCTAATGCCATGACCTTCCATAACAGAAGACATATACACCACGGCCGCAGAAATCGGCGAGGCGGTAATCGCAATCTGCGCGGATACCACGGCGGTCGAGAGCGGACGGCAAGGTTTGATTCCCTGCTCCTTCGCGACTTCAGCAATAACCGGCAGCGTTGCCAGGGAAATGTTCCCGGTACCAGCAAAAATAGTCAGGAAATAGGTCACAATCGGTGCGAGGATAGTGATGTATTTCGGGTTCTTACGCAGCAGTTTTTCCGTCTGGTTTACCAAATAATCCAGACCGCCCGCGACCTGCATAGCAGAGATCGCGGCGATAACCGCCATGATGATGGAAATGACATCGAATGGAATTGTCCCTGGCTTCACGCCGATGGCGGCAAGTACCAGAACACCCAGCCCACCTGCGAATCCAATACCGATGCCCCCAAGTCTGGCGCCCAAAAAGATTGCCAGCAAAACAATGATAAGTTCGACAACTATCATATTAGCCTTCCTTGTTGTTTAACAAGTTGATATTAAATTGTTGTTATTTGGTAACTTCTTGTAAGAAAAAAGGCACGTCATCGTGACGTGCCTCTTTGGTACTACCCTGTACGATTACTGTTCGCTTTCATCAGTATAACGTTTAGCTTTATAAGCCGGGTGCATCAAGTTCTGTACGGAGAAAATATCGTCCAGCTCGGCTTCCGTTAACAGGCCGCGCTCCAGCACAACTTCACGTACGCTCTTACCGGTTTCAGCACAGATTTTACCGACGATGTCGCCGTTGTGGTGGCCGATGAACGGGTTGAGGTAAGTGACGATACCGATGGAGTTATAAACGTACCCTTCGCACACTTCTTTATTCGCGGTAATGCCGTTAACGCATTTTTCCAGCAGGTTGTAGCACGCGTTGCTCAGAATGTGGATGGATTCGAACATCGCCTGACCGATAACCGGCTCCATAACGTTCAACTGCAACTGACCGGCTTCCGCCGCCATCGTAACGGTGGTGTCGTTACCGATGACTTTAAAGCATACCTGGTTTACGACTTCCGGTACAACCGGGTTCACTTTGGCTGGCATGATGGAAGAGCCCGCCTGCAGTTCCGGCAGGTTGATCTCGTTCAGGCCGGCACGAGGACCAGAAGAGAGCAAGCGCAGGTCGTTACAGATTTTGGACATCTTCACTGCCAGACGTTTCAGCGCGCTGTGAACCATAACATACGCGCCACAGTCAGATGTCGCCTCAATCAGATCTTCAGCCGGAACACAGGCGAAACCAGTGACTTCAGCCAGTTTTTTCACCGCCAGCGGAGAGTATTCTTTCGGCGTGTTCAGACCAGTACCGATTGCCGTTGCGCCAAGGTTGACTTCCAGCAGCAGCTCAGCAGTACGCTCGATGCTTTTCACTTCTTCTTTCAGCAGGATGCTGAACGCACGGAATTCTTGACCAAGCGTCATCGGTACGGCGTCCTGCAACTGGGTACGACCCATTTTCAGGATGTCCTGGAATTCAACCGCTTTACGTTCGAAACCTTCACGCAACTGGTTGATGGCATCGATCAGTTTGACGATAGAGGCGTAAACCGCTACACGGAAGCCTGTCGGATAGGCGTCGTTAGTGGATTGACATTTATTCACGTGGTCGTTCGGGTTCAGGTACTGATATTCACCTTTCTGATGACCCATCAGTTCCAGCCCGATGTTGGCCAGCACTTCGTTGGTATTCATGTTGACGGAAGTGCCCGCGCCGCCCTGGTAGACATCTACCGGGAACTGGTCCATGCACTTACCGTTGTTAAGGACTTCATCACATGCGGCAATGATGGCATTCGCCACACTCTTAGGAATGGTTTGCAGCTCTTTGTTGGCCAGCGCCGCCGCTTTTTTTACCATAACCATGCCACGCACAAATTCAGGGATGTCGCTGATTTTGTTATTGCTAATGTAGAAGTTTTCAATCGCTCTCAGAGTGTGAACACCATAGTAGGCTTCAGCTGGAACTTCCCTGGTACCCAACAGATCTTCTTCGATACGAATGTTGTTTGACATGTGAACCTTCTTTTTCAAGCTGCCAATGATTTTTACTTTAAAACACACAGGATATATGTGATTTCGAATGTTTTCTGACCGACGATTATCCCCTCCATCGGCCTGATAAACGAGATCATATGCTGGTTCAGAATTCCTACCGTAATCTGGATCACTTAAAGTGTGGGAATTTACCCCTTATTTATTATTTTGTGAAATAGGTCACCGCTTTAGTATTACTACCTAAAATAGGTGTACAAACCACTTGAAATTTTGCTACGCACCACCATATCGAATCGATGCGAATCGCAACCCCATTCAAATGGTCGTCGCAGACGGCCATGACTTACAGGAGAGTCCTTTGCGCTGGATACCCTTTTTAGCTGTCTTTCTCTATGTTTACATTGAGATTTCTATCTTTATCCAGGTCGCCCATGTGCTTGGCGTCCTGATGACGTTAATCCTGGTGATTTTTACGTCTGTTATCGGTATGTCGCTGGTACGTAACCAGGGTTTTAAAAACTTTTTGCTGATGCAACAAAAAATGGCGGCCGGTGAGAGCCCGGCGGCAGAAATGATTAAGAGTGTATCGCTGATCATCGCTGGCTTACTGCTCCTGTTGCCGGGATTTTTCACCGATTTTCTCGGCCTTCTCCTTTTGTTACCGCCAGTGCAAAAACATTTGACGCTGAAGTTGCTGCCGCATTTACGTTTTTCCCGGATGCCGGGCGGCGGGTTTAGCGCGGGTACTGGCGGTGGCGAAACATTTGACGGCGAGTATCAGCGTAAAGATGACGATCGCGATCGTATTGAACATAAAGACGATCGTCGGGATTAAAGGTAGAGATGCTGGCCGGATAAGTCGCGTGAGGCGTTATCCGGCCAACAGATACGTCTTACGCCATGCGTTTTCGCTTCGGTAAAAACAGCCATAATGCTGCCAGCATGATAATGGCATATAAGCTTTTCCACCCCAGCATTACCAGCAATAACAGGCACAGTAGACAACCCGTCACCGCCAGTGCATAGCAGCGCCCTTTCAATAGTCGACAGCCCGCCAGCATACAAAGCAGATAGAGCATAATAAAAATACCGTTAGCATAGACGATCAGCGCATTGAGGTTAATCTTCAGGGCGTAGACGACCAGGGAACTCACGCAACAACAGGCCAGAATAACGTTTAACGCGTGCAAGGGAAGGCGCCCGGGAGAGAGTTGAGCCAGATAGTGATCGGGCTGATATTGCATTTGCGTCCATATCAGACGCGCAAAACTCTGAGCATACACATTCAGGCTGGCAAAGCAGGTGAGATAACCAATAATGCAGGCTATCCACAACGCCTGGATACCGAAGAGATGAACAATAATAAGCGGTAGCGATGCTGTTGCCGCTATCTTGTCGCTATAGACGCCAAAATGCAGCACCACGGCGGTACAGGTCCAATAAATGGAGCCGGCCAGCATCAGGCCAATGATCAATGCGCGCGGAAAATCACGTTCAGGATTTTTAAATTCAGACGACAAATGCGTAAACGCCTCAATTCCCACAAATCCCCAGAACATGATCGCCAGGGCGGTACACAGCCGGGAAAAGGTGATTTCGTTTGCGGCTGGGAAGGTGATATCCGCAGGTTTAATCGCGCCTTTCCACAGAATGGCGGCAATAAGCGCGATAATTAATCCAGCGATAATGGCTTGCAGGTTGGCGCTGGAGCTGGCGCCGCGCGATCCCATAAACCATAGCAAACCTAGAGTACCCAGCTCCCCAAATAAGAGCTGTTCGCTTTGCCAGCCAAACAGCGCCTGGCCGAAACCCACCGCAATATGCAAGGCTGCGGGAAAACTAACAGGAATGACTGATAAAAACAGCCAACTGATCACCCGTTGCAGACGCGGGCCAAATGCCATCCCGACAAAATGCGCTACGCCGCCAGCGTGTGGAAAATGGCGCCCCAGCACAGCAAAGACAATCGCAATAGGGAAAATCAAAATAATGAGCAGCGGCCATGCCCAAAGGCTGATGTCGCCTGCCGCCAGCGCAGCCAGCTCCGGAAGCGCAAAAACGCCAGTCCCTAATAATGATGTGGTTAACAAGATAACGCCCTGAACCAACCCAAGCTCTTTTTTTAGTTCATTCATCAGCTCATTATCCGGCGGCATTGTAACGTCAGGTGACGACAGGCATTTTTAAGCGTATCACACACGCCTTTTCTTATAGCAGGATGTTCTAAACCTTGGGTAAACGTGAGATAAGTAGCGTTTTTACCGCTTTTTTCGCTCAGAAGAATTTTTTTTCATCTCCCCCCTTGAAGGGGCAAAACCCCATCCCCATCTCTCTGGTCACCAGCCGGGAAACCGTTTACGGGCCGGCGTCACCCATAACTGATAATGACTTTCTCAAAGGAGAGCTATCAATGAGTATTCGTCCGTTACATGATCGTGTGATCGTCAAACGTAAAGAAGTTGAGTCCAAATCTGCTGGCGGCATCGTACTGACCGGTTCCGCAGCGGGTAAATCAACTCGTGGCGAAATCATCGCTGTCGGTAAGGGTCGCATCCTGGACAACGGTACTGTACAGCCGCTGGACGTGAAAGTTGGCGACATCGTTATTTTTAACGATGGCTACGGTGTGAAATCTGAAAAGATCGACAATGAAGAAGTGTTGATCATGTCTGAAAGCGACATTCTGGCAATTGTTGAAGCGTAATCCGCGAACGACACTGAACATACGAATTTAAGGGAAAGAGAAAATGGCAGCTAAAGACGTAAAATTCGGTAACGACGCTCGTGTGAAAATGCTGCGCGGCGTAAACGTACTGGCAGATGCAGTGAAAGTAACCCTGGGTCCGAAAGGCCGTAACGTGGTTCTGGATAAATCTTTCGGTGCGCCGACTATCACTAAAGATGGTGTTTCCGTAGCGCGTGAAATCGAACTGGAAGACAAGTTTGAAAACATGGGCGCGCAGATGGTGAAAGAAGTTGCCTCTAAAGCGAACGACGCTGCAGGCGACGGTACCACCACCGCGACCGTACTGGCGCAGTCCATCATTACCGAAGGCCTGAAAGCCGTTGCTGCGGGCATGAACCCGATGGACCTGAAACGTGGTATCGACAAAGCGGTTGCTGCTGCGGTTGAAGAGCTGAAGGCGCTGTCCGTACCGTGCTCCGACTCTAAAGCGATTGCTCAGGTAGGTACTATCTCCGCTAACTCCGACGAAACCGTAGGTAAACTGATCGCGGAAGCGATGGATAAAGTCGGTAAAGAAGGCGTCATCACCGTTGAAGACGGTACCGGTCTGCAGGATGAACTGGACGTGGTTGAAGGTATGCAGTTTGACCGCGGCTACCTGTCTCCTTACTTCATCAACAAGCCGGAAACTGGCGCAGTAGAGCTGGAAAGCCCGTTCATCCTGCTGGCTGATAAGAAAATCTCCAACATCCGCGAAATGCTGCCGGTTCTGGAAGCCGTTGCAAAAGCAGGCAAACCGCTGCTGATCATCGCTGAAGATGTTGAAGGCGAAGCGCTGGCTACCCTGGTTGTTAACACCATGCGTGGCATCGTGAAAGTGGCTGCTGTTAAGGCACCGGGCTTCGGCGATCGTCGTAAGGCGATGCTGCAGGATATCGCTACCCTGACCGGCGGTACCGTAATCTCTGAAGAGATCGGTATGGAGCTGGAAAAAGCAACCCTGGAAGACCTGGGTCAGGCGAAACGCGTTGTGATCAACAAAGACACCACCACCATCATTGATGGCGTGGGTGAAGAAGCTGCCATCCAGGGCCGTGTTGCTCAGATTCGTCAGCAGATTGAAGAAGCGACCTCCGACTACGATCGTGAAAAACTGCAGGAGCGCGTAGCGAAACTGGCAGGCGGCGTTGCGGTTATCAAAGTTGGCGCTGCGACCGAAGTTGAAATGAAAGAGAAGAAAGCCCGCGTTGAAGATGCCCTGCACGCGACCCGTGCTGCGGTAGAAGAAGGCGTGGTTGCTGGTGGTGGCGTTGCGCTGATCCGCGTTGCTTCTAAAATTGCTGACCTGAAAGGCCAGAACGAAGACCAGAACGTGGGTATCAAAGTTGCGCTGCGCGCAATGGAAGCTCCGCTGCGTCAGATCGTGCTGAACTGCGGCGAAGAGCCGTCTGTTGTCGCTAACACCGTTAAAGGCGGCGACGGTAACTACGGTTACAACGCAGCAACTGAAGAATACGGCAACATGATCGATATGGGTATCCTGGACCCAACCAAAGTTACCCGTTCTGCGCTGCAGTACGCGGCTTCTGTGGCTGGTCTGATGATCACTACCGAGTGCATGGTGACCGACCTGCCGAAAAGCGATGCTCCTGATTTAGGCGCTGCTGGTGGCATGGGTGGTATGGGTGGTATGGGCGGCATGATGTAATTGCCCACACCCTGCATCCTTCAGGCTGCAGATGCGTTGGCTAACCCCAGTCACTTACTTGAGTAAGTGACTGGGGATTAACAAACTGGCCGCCTTCCTGCAACCAGAATGATTTGGATGTTTATCTCCCAGAATTGAGAAACCCCCGGGCAGAAATGACCGGGGGTTTTTCTTTTAGTCATCTTTTTAGTATAAGATTCAGATACGGACAAAACGTCCAGCTCATTGATTATGGGGAATAACATGCACGTGAAATATTTAGCAGGGATCGTTGGCGCCGCGCTGCTGATGGCGGGTTGTAGCTCCAGCAACGAACTCACCGCTGCCGGCCAAAATGTACGCTTTGTCGAAGATAAGCCAGGCGCGGAATGCCAGCTAATTGGTACGGCAACCGGTAAACAGAGTAACTGGTTTTCAGGCCAGCACGGCGAAGAGGGTGGCTCAATGCGTGGCGCAGCGAACGATCTGCGTAATCAGGCAGCCGCGATGGGTGGAAACGTGCTGTATGGCGTAAGTAGTCCGTCACAGGGCATGTTGTCCAGTTTTGTCCCGACGGCCAGCGAGATGAACGGCCAGGTTTATAAATGTCCGAATTGATATGTCTGGATCGTAACGCCCTCTGAAAGATTCAGAGGGCGATATGGTTAGCGTTTTCCCTGCGATGATGCCATGCGTAGATTATGCAACGCGCGCATGCATTGATCTTGCGTCAGACGCGCTGCTTTACCGGTTCCAAGCGTTCTGACAAAAACCTTACACGGTTTTCCTTCCAGCTTTTTAAGACGCGGGCTGAAATTCAGCAAGCGGCGTGATATTGCTTCAGCTTCTTTAGAGCCTGACTGACTACGGGTCTTAATGATGGTGCCGCAATCATGCGATTGTCCTGCCTCATCCGTATAACGATAAACGAGCGCTAAATAATGGTTATACAGATTATGTTTCCAGTCAGGCTGGTTATAGGTATCGAATTCGATATTACCGTTTTCCAGGCAGTCAGCATCGTATAATGGTAAAAAGTCCAGCATTGAAGAAATACGCAATGCGAGCTCACGCATTTCGGCATTATTAATGGCGTGAATAATAGCCATCACCAGAACTTCAACCTGCCACTCACCGACCTGTAAATCAAGATGGCTACCATTGTGCAGCTTTAACGTAAAAGTTAATACTTTTTCTGTATTATCGCTCAACGCTAAAGATTCAACACGCTGATTAACATCGGCGTTTTCCAGCTCTTCACGGAGTATTGCCGGAATATTCTCATGCATTTTAAGCACATGACTGCTTTTGGCTTTCTGGCGTTTTTCCTGCTCTTGTTCCGGAAGCGAGTGTTGTAAATAAAGCCGGTGTTCAAGGCCGATCAACAAGTCTCGCAGCGCGAGTACAGGAAAGAAAAGCAGTGTTTCTTTATTTCTCAGTGACTTCACCTTAAGCGCCAGCGCGATAAACTTATCATTGTGACGAATAACGCCGGTATTTAGTCCCTTAATCGTTAAGGCCATGTCAATTCTCCACAAATATAAAATAATTAAATGTTTTACTGCAATGTATTTGATATATAAATTGTTTATGCCGTCCTATAAAAAGGAGAACCAGTATAATTCGAAAATGCAGTACACGCTAAGCGAGTCCTAAAACGGACTTTATTGAAAAGAGAGGACCGGAAAGGTGTATTTAACGAAGGTTAGTTTATCCTCGCCAGAGGGTGAGGAGAATCGCGGGGGAATCTCCTCGTAATATTGCGCGCTAATATTTTTCGTCGTCCCTGACGCGCCCGCGAGGATTAGCACTGCCGAAGCTGTAAATCCAGCGGTGTTTTGCTCGGTTCGCCGCCGATTTCACGCGCCAGTCTTGGCACCATATAGCCGGATACCAGCGTGAGCAGTTCGCGCATGATTTGCCGGGCTTCGTCATCGGTGACCATAAAATGCGCGGCGCCCTGCACTTTATCCAGCACATGCAGGTAATAGGGCATCACGCCAGCGTCAAATAGCGCGTTGCTCAGATTCGCCAGCGTTCGCGCGTTATCATTCACGCCACGCAGCAGGACACTCTGGTTGAGAAGCGTGACGCCCACGTGGCGCAGTTTCTTCATCGCCAGGCAGAACGCCTCGTCCACTTCATTAGCGTGGTTGATATGGTTCACCAACAAAATTTGCAGACGTGACTGGTCAAAGCGGGCGACCAGTTCGTCAGTAATGCGTGCCGGGATGACGATAGGCAACCGACTGTGGATGCGTAGCCGCTTGACGTGCTTAATGGCTTCCAGTTGCGTGAGCAGCCAGTCCAGCTCATGATCTTTCGCCATCAGCGGATCGCCGCCGGAAAAGATGATCTCATCCAGTTCCGGGTGTGCGGCGATATACTCCAGCGCGACTGTCCAGTTGCGCTTATTGCCTTGATTCTCCGCATACGGGAAGTGACGACGGAAACAGTAGCGGCAATTTACCGCACATCCGCCTTTTACCAGCAATAGCGCCCGGTTTTGGTATTTATGCAATAATCCTGGCACCACGCTGTGTTGCTCTTCCAGCGGGTCGGTGGAGAAACCGGGGGCGACAATAAATTCATCCCGGGACGTCAGTACTTGACGTAAAAGAGGATCGTCAGGGTTGCCCTTCTCCATGCGCGCAATAAAAGCGCGCGGCACGCGGAGGGCAAACAAGCGCCTGGCGTCCTGTCCTGCCCGGAGGTTTTCATCAGCTTCAATCTGTAAAAGATGCAGCAGTTCGTCGGGATTGGTCACAACATCGGCAAGTTGCGCTAACCAATCTTCTCGCAATGGGGTATTTAGGGTTACAATATGCGCCATTTTGTGGCTTAGCTACCAGTTAACAATTTCAGAGGGCCTTATGGCGACTTACTATAGCAACGATTTTCGTTCCGGTCTTAAAATCATGTTGGATGGCGAACCTTATGCGGTTGAATCCAGTGAATTCGTGAAACCGGGTAAAGGCCAGGCGTTTGCCCGCGTTAAGCTGCGCCGTCTGCTGACCGGCACGCGCGTTGAGAAAACCTTCAAATCGACCGATTCCGCTGAAGGCGCGGATGTAGTCGATATGAACCTGACTTACCTGTACAACGACGGTGAGTTCTGGCATTTCATGAACAACGAAACCTTCGAGCAGCTGTCTGCAGATGCCAAGGCTATCGGCGACAACGCAAAATGGCTGTTGGATCAGGCGGAATGCATCGTAACCCTGTGGAACGGTCAGCCTATCTCTGTCACTCCGCCGAACTTTGTTGAACTGGAAATTGTTGATACCGACCCAGGTCTGAAGGGCGATACCGCAGGTACTGGCGGCAAACCAGCCACGCTGTCTACTGGCGCAGTGGTTAAAGTTCCGCTGTTCGTGCAGATTGGCGAAGTGATCAAAGTCGATACCCGTTCCGGCGAATACGTATCCCGCGTAAAATAATTTACGTTATCGGGAAAAATGGTGCAGCGTATGCTGCGCCATCCTTTTTTTCGCGCCTCAATGATGAAACGCTTTATCAGCCTTGTCGCGCTGGTTCTTCTTACCAGCACATTATTAACGGCATGTAATACCGCCCGCGGCTTCGGCGAAGATATTCAGCATCTTGGCCACGCCATCTCCCGCGCAGCCAGCTAATCGCTTCTCGTCTTCCTAAAATTAGTCGATCGCCCGTCATTTTCTGGGATGTTGTCTATTATTAAGTTGCTATACACAAACAACATTGGCTAGAAAAGGAAGACATTATGGTTAAAAAGACAATTGCAGCGATCTTTTCTGTTTTGGTACTTTCCACTGTATTAACTGCTTGTAATACCACGCGCGGCGTGGGCGAGGACATCTCGGACGGTGGTAGTGCGATCTCTGGCGCTGCAACCAGAGCTCAGCAGTAATCATCAACGGTACGGCATGGCGTCGTACCGTTAATCGATTTTCTCCGGAAGCATAAGAAAGGGAGAATACCGATTATCCATATGAAGTTTCATACGGATATTACGCTTATAGGTGTAAACCGTTTTCCCGTGAATGCCAAGCGCATACGCAATCTCTTTATTGCTGGTGCCTTCCGTCCACATCGCGAGCACTTTTTCCTCCTGCGGAGAGAGCAATGGCGTGGCGCTTTCCGGCGCTTCCTGCAGTGGATGAGTATGTAGCGCTCCTTTAATTCGTTGTGCAAGCTCATGTAAAGGCGTGTGTTTAGATAACACCGCATGACTGGCATATTGCGGTCTGTACGGCATATTCCCTGACTGTAATAATACCAACGGCGTCATCCTGCAGGCGGCAAAAAATGCATTGATAGGCTGTTCGGGTAAGGCATCGTTGAGAAAACCATATAAATCAGCGATAACCAGGTGGGGCTTCCATTGCAGAATATGTTCTTTCGCCAGTATAAGGTTATTCATCCCGGATACCAGCAGTGAAGAACTGAGCACATCAGTGTGATTAAGCCAGGCCTCCATGCCCGTACGGGTAAAGTGGCATCGGTCTATCACTAAAATTTTCAACATAGTTTTTTGCACCCGGAAGTAGATAAAGCACTTTCTTTCCCAGAAGGCGTTCCATCATAGAGAACTCCTGTGGGCGCTAAATGCGAAAACTACGCGGCTTAAAAGGGCCAATTCCCGCCTTTAGACGGAAAAAAATAAAAAGGTTGAAATTCATTTTCTCTCAGGCAAGAATGGCTTTTCATCCGTATACGTTACAGGACGACCTGTAAACGCTATTCTCACCGGGGACGGCCCCATTAATTATCTGGAGCCTGCTATGTCCTGGAGCATTCTATTAATCGCTGGTTTACTTGAAGTGGTATGGGCTGTCGGCCTGAAGTATACCCACGGTTTTTCTCGTCTGACCCCCAGTATTATCACCATTACGGCCATGGTTATCAGTATGGCGTTACTTTCCTGGGCAATGAAAACGCTGCCTGTTGGAACGGCGTACGCCATCTGGACCGGCATCGGCGCCGTTGGGGCGGCAATCACCGGTATCCTTCTGCTGGGCGAGTCTGCCTCACCGGCGCGTTTGCTCAGTCTTGGCTTGATCGTCGCGGGTATCATTGGGCTAAAACTCAGTGCGCATTAATTCGTCGCTGACATTGCTACGAACCTGATTGTTTTACCCAAATTAATTTATTGACGTCAAACCCCTCCCGGGTCGCGACGGCCAGCATTTGCTGTTTTATTTCCTCAGAAAGCGTTGGCGTGCGAGAGAGTATCCACAGATAGTCGCGATCCGGGCCGCACACCAGCGCATGACGGTATTCCCGGTCAAGCGCAATCACGTTATAGCCGCCGTAGAACGGGCCGAAAAAAGAGACCTTGAGCGCGGCGCGGTTTGGACTACCGGTAAAATACGCTTTGCCTTCTGTTTTTTGCCACATTCCCCGATCCGGGTTATAGCCTTTATTGATGACATTAATCCCGCCATCGTCACGCAGACTATAGGTGGCCGTGACTTGTTCCAGTCCACGTTCAAATCGATGATCGAGGCGTGCGATCTCATACCAGGTGCCGAGGTAACGTTTGGCATCAAAGTTATTTACCACGGTAACGCCTTTAGGCGGAGTAGGCGAACTACAGGCGACAACCAGAAATGCAGCCGTAACTGCAGCAACGACGGGCAGAATGCGCATAAAATTTTCCTTCCAGTGTTTTTTTCTAAGTGTAGAACCTGGCGGGAAAATGAGAGGCAGGAAAAGAAAAAACGCCCTCTTATCGGGTAGATAAGAGGGCGTCGTGGCAACTTAGAGAGTGATAACGCCAATTGCCGTCACAACGGTCAGGATTGCCGCCAGACCGTAAAAGACCCATTTGCCCGCGGGCACGTGGATTTTCAGGTCATGCATCGCGTGGTGCATACGGTGTAGGCCACACCATAGCGGCAGCACGATCATCAGGAACAGAAAAACGCGACCAATAAAGCTTTGGGCGAACGTCAGTACGCGCTCAAAACTCAGGGCATCGCCCGGAAATAGCCCCAGCGGCAGCATGATGCCAACCAGTAGCACGATCACCGGCGCGATGATCGCGCCCCACATACCGCCTGCGCCAAACAGTCCCCAGAATACGGGTTCATCAGAACGTTTTGGGTTTGGATTAATCATCCGGGACTCCTTACCAGAACAGGGCAACATACAGAATGACTACGGTGACTACCGCAGTGACCACCCAAAGCCCTTTGATGATTGGCTCTGGCCCCATTTTTTCGTCTTTTACAATGATATTGGCCGCCTTCGGCGCCAGTTCAAACCAGGTTTTGGTGTGCAGCAGCGCGGCCGCCAGGGTGATCAGGTTTAAGATCACTACCACCGGGTTTTGTAAAAAGCCGACGAATCCCATCCAGGATTCCGCGCCGTGTTTGAGCGCAAACAGACCGAAAATCAGTTCAATACTGAACCAGACTGCCGGCACCGCTGTGCCTTCGCGCAGCATATAAAAGCGATAAAACGGCAGTTTTTTCCACCAGGTGGACGTCATCGGCCGCACATAGGGTTTGCGTTTAGTCGTCATGTTGCACTCCTTAGCGTGGTTTCAGGGTGGCGATAAGAAAGTCTTTCGAGCTTTCCACTTTACCCTGCTGAATGGCCGCAGCCGGATCGACATGTTTTGGACAGACTTCGGAGCAGTAGCCCACGAAAGTACAGGTCCATACGCCGTTCGGACTGTTCAACTGCGCCATACGCTCCTTCTTACCGTGATCGCGGCTATCTTCGTTATAGCGATGCGCCAGCGTAATCGCAGCCGGTCCGATAAACTCAGGATTCAGACCGAACTGCGGGCACGCGGCGTAGCACAGACCACAGTTGATGCAACCGGAGAACTGGTGATACTTCGCCATTTGCGCCGGGGTCTGGACATTCGGCCCCTGATCTGGCGTGCGAGAGTTGCCAATAATGTACGGTTTGATCGCTTCCAGGCTTTCGATAAAGTGCGTCATATCGACAACCAGATCGCGCTCAATCGGGAAGTTCGCCAGCGCTTCCACCTTCATACCGTTGGTGTAATCGCGCAGGAAGGTTTTACACGCCAGTTTAGGGACGTTGTTGACCATCATGCCGCAAGAGCCGCAGATCGCCATACGGCAGGACCAGCGGTAGCTCAGGTCTGGCGACAGGTTATCTTTGATGTAGCCCAACGCGTCCAGTAGCGATGTTGTTTCATCATAAGGAACTTCATAGAAAGCACTGTGCGGCGCGGTATCGGTTTCCGGGTTATAGCGCACCACCTCAACTTTCAGGTTTTTCATCTCAGCCATTCGCCTTCTCCTTCTTATCGGCTGCTTCCGCTTCACCGCCGTAAACACGTTTGGCTGGCGGCAGGGTGGTGATTTTCACGTCGCTGTATTCCAGACGGGTCGTGCCATCAGCATCGCGGAAGGCGAGGGTGTGCTTGAGGAAGTTCACATCGTCGCGCTCGGTACAGCCTTCATCCAGACGCTGATGCGCGCCGCGGGACTCTTTACGCGCCAGCGCAGAGTGCGCCATACATTCCGCCACGTTCAGACCATGACCCAGTTCGATGGTATACAGCAGGTCAGTGTTGAACACGCTGGAAGTATCGGAGATACGTACGCGCTTGAAACGTTCCTGAAGCTCGGCCAGTTTATCAACGGTTTTCTGCATCAGTTCCGGGGTACGGTAAATACCGCAACCTTCTTCCATAGACAGACCCATCTCATCGCGGATCTTCGACCAGTTTTCGTTGCCTTCCTGGTTCACCAGATTTTTCAGACGCTGTTCAATATCGGCAACCTGGGCGTCGAGCGCGGCGCTATTTGCGGCGCCTGCCGTAGCAGCGCGTTCCATTGCTTGTTCGCCAGCCAGACGACCAAACACCACCAGTTCCGCCAGCGAGTTGGAACCGAGGCGGTTCGCGCCATGCAGGCCAACAGAGGAGCATTCGCCAACGGCAAACAGCCCTTTGACACGGCTTTCACAGTTCTGGTCGGTTTCAATGCCGCCCATGGTGTAGTGCGCGGTCGGACGTACTGGAATCGGTTCTTTAACCGGATCGACGCCGACATAGGCTTTCGCCAGTTCGCAAATGAACGGCAGACGTTCATGCAGTTTCTTCTCGCCGAGATGACGCAGATCGAGGTGAACCACATCGCCGCGCGGCGTGGAGATGGTGTTGCCTTTACGCCATTCGTGCCAGAAAGCCTGGGATACTTTGTCGCGCGGCCCCAGTTCCATATATTTGTTTTTCGGCTCGCCCAGCGGCGTTTCGGGGCCCATGCCGTAGTCTTGCAGGTAACGGTAGCCATTTTTATTGACCAGAATACCGCCTTCGCCGCGGCAACCTTCAGTCATCAGGATACCGGAACCTGGCAGGCCGGTCGGGTGATACTGAACGAATTCCATATCACGCAGCGGAACGCCGTGGCTCAGCGCCATGCCCATCCCGTCGCCGGTGACGATGCCGCCGTTGGTGTTATAGCGGTATACGCGGCCTGCGCCGCCTGTCGCCATGACCACGGCGTTGGCGCGGATTTGCACCAGCGTGCCTTCCATCATGTTCATTGCCACCAGGCCGCGCGCATGGTTGTCATCAACCAGAATATCCAGCACGAAATGTTCGTCAAAGCGCTGGATTTGTGGGAACTGCAGGGAAGTCTGGAACAGGGTATGCAGCATATGGAAGCCGGTTTTATCCGCGGCGAACCAGGTACGCTCGATTTTCATACCACCGAAGCGACGCACGTTAACGCTACCGTCCGGACGGCGGCTCCACGGGCAGCCCCATTGCTCCAGCTGCGTCATCTCAGTGGGACAATGGTGGACAAAGTAATCCACGACATCCTGCTCACACAGCCAGTCTCCGCCTGCTACCGTATCGTGAAAATGGTAGTCAAAGCTGTCATGATCCTGGGCGACAGCGGCTGAACCCCCTTCGGCAGCGACGGTGTGGCTGCGCATCGGGTACACTTTTGAGATCAGTGCGATTTTAGCATTGGGATTCGCCTGTGCGGCAGCAATTGCAGCACGTAATCCCGCGCCACCGGCGCCTATAATGGCAAGATCGGCTTGAAAGGTTTGCACGACATTCCTCCAGATTATTGTAATTTCACCCTCGCGCAGCCAGATAAAGCCTCTGGGTTCTGCGAAGTATGAATGCGTTTCCACTGCTCCTTTATGGGTACAACAGTATAGTCTCAGGGATGTGAGGGAAATTTGACGTGTTCGATTTTTTTAGCGTATCAGAGGGATGAATTATCATTGATTTTGATTAATTTAATTACTAAACCATCTGAAATCACTTTTTTTACCCTCCAGAAGGCGCCCGATACGCCAGTGCAAAATTTGTTTCGCCCGCGCGTTGCGAGTAGACTTCGTGACCTTGTCTTAAACTGGAGAAAGAATCATGAGCGAAACGGCAACCTGGCAGCCGAGCGCGTCCATCCCCAATTTATTAAAACGTGCGGCGATTATGGCGGAAATCCGTCGTTTCTTTGCCGATCGTGGAGTGCTTGAGGTTGAGACGCCCTGCATGAGTCAGGCGACGGTCACAGACATTCATCTGTTCCCGTTCGAAACGCGTTTCGTCGGACCTGGCCATTCCCAGGGGATCAACCTCTATTTAATGACCAGTCCGGAATACCATATGAAACGCCTGCTGGCGGCAGGGTGCGGCCCGGTTTTCCAGCTATGCCGCAGTTTCCGTAATGAAGAGATGGGACGACATCATAATCCGGAATTCACTATGCTGGAGTGGTATCGCCCGCATTACGATATGTACCGCCTGATGAATGAAGTGGATGATTTGCTTCAGCAAGTGCTGGATTGTCAACCTGCGGAAAGTCTCTCCTATCAACAGGCGTTTCAGCGCCATCTGGAGATTGACCCGTTATCAGCAGATAAAACGCAACTGCGTGAGGCGGCGGCAAAGCTTGATTTAAGCAATATCGCCGATACGGAAGAAGACCGTGATACGTTGCTGCAACTGTTGTTCACGATGGGGGTTGAGCCGCATATAGGTAAAGAAAAGCCGACCTTTATTTATCACTTTCCGGCAAGTCAGGCATCGCTGGCACAAATCAGTACCGAGGATCATCGCGTCGCCGAGCGCTTTGAGGTGTACTACAAAGGTATTGAGCTGGCGAATGGTTTCCACGAACTGACGGACGCACGTGAGCAACAACAGCGCTTTGAACAGGACAATCGTAAGCGCGCCGCTCGCGGTCTGCCGCAGCAGCCGATTGACCAAAATCTACTGGATGCGCTGGCCGCCGGTCTACCGGATTGTTCCGGCGTGGCGCTGGGTGTTGATCGTCTGGTGATGCTGGCGCTGGGAGCAGAAAGCCTGGCGGACGTGATTGCTTTTACGGTCGATCGGGCGTAAATCTGAAATTCACTCTTTCGCGAGATAAAATGGCGCAATAAGCGCCATTTTGTAGCATATTTTTTCAATTATCCTCTGTTTGCCACAACATAAGGCTGGAACTTTGATGCCATTTAGGTATCAATCCTGTGTTGATTTTTTTATCGCTGACCTTCGTAAAAAAGAAGGCGGCGTCAATCGGTGAGCGGCGTCTGGCAAACGCGCTCGAGCGTAAGGGATGGTTGAATGACCCACACGATAAAAAAGATGAGCCTTATTGGGCTTATCCTGATGATTTTTACTTCTGTTTTTGGTTTTGCGAATAGCCCGTCGGCGTTTTATTTAATGGGGTATAGCGCAATCCCGTGGTATATATTTTCTGCCTTGCTGTTTTTTATTCCATTCGCCTTAATGATGGCTGAAATGGGTTCCGCTTATCGCAAAGAAGAGGGCGGGATCTATTCGTGGATGAATAATAGCGTGGGGCCACGTTACGCGTTTATTGGCACGTTTATGTGGTTTTCATCGTATGTCATATGGATGGTAAGTACGGCGGCAAAAATTTGGGTACCGTTTTCTACTTTTGTTTTTGGCGCCGATATGACGCAGCACTGGCGTATTGCAGGGCTTGAGCCTACGCAGGTTGTCGGGCTGCTCGCCGTCGGCTGGATGATTCTGGTGACGTGTGTCGCCGCCAGAGGGATCAATAAAATTGCGCGAATTACGGCGGTCGGAGGTATTGCCGTAATGTGTCTTAATTTAGTTTTATTGTTAGTGAGTGTCGCTATTTTGTTATTAAATGGTGGGCATTTTGCACAAGAAATTAATTTTACCTCGTCACCGAATCCGGGTTATCACTCCGGCCTGGCAATGTTGTCATTTGTGGTATTTGCTATTTTTGCGTACGGCGGTATTGAGGCTGTCGGCGGACTGGTGGATAAAACCGAGAAACCGGAAAAGAATTTTGCGAAAGGTATTGTTTTCGCGGCTATTGTGATTTCAATTGGTTATTCTTTGGCGATCTTTTTATGGGGCGTCAGCACTAACTGGCAACAGATATTAAGTAATAGCGCCGTTAACTTAGGGAATATTACCTACATTTTGATGTCGAGTTTAGGCACGACATTAGGTAACGCGTTAAACCTTTCTCCGGACGCAGCGATGACGGTGGGCGTCTGGTTTGCGCGTATCACCGGCCTTTCTATGTTTCTGGCTTATACCGGCGCGTTTTTTACGTTGAGCTATTCACCGCTGAAAGCCATTATTCAGGGGACGCCAAAAGCGTTGTGGCCCGCGCCGATGACGACACTGAACGCTAACGGTATGCCGGCGACCGCTATGTGGCTACAGTGCGTGCTGGTGAGTCTGTTTATTTTGCTGGTCTCTTTTGGCGGTGACACCGCATCGGCGTTTTATAACAAACTCACGCTGATGGCGAACGTCTCAATGACCTTGCCATACCTGTTCCTTGCGCTGGCATTTCCCTTCTTTAAAGCGCGTCAGGATCTGGAGCGGCCATTTGTTCTCTTTAAAACCAAAGCCTCTACCCTGGTCGCGACGGGTGTTGTGGTGCTGGTGGTGACGTTTGCCAACGTCTTTACCATCATCCAGCCGGTGATTGAAGCTGGGGATTGGGACAGCGCCTTGTGGATGATCGGTGGGCCGATCTTCTTCTCGCTGCTGGCGATGGCGATTTATCAGAATTACAGCAGCCGCATGAGCGCTGATCCGGAGTGGGCGGCGGAGTAATCTTTGTCCGGATAGCGTTAGCTCATCGGCTTTATGAAAAGGATATTTATAATGAGTCCGAAAATGTTTGCATTGTGCGCTATCTGGCTTTTACTGGCTATCCCACTCATCGCTGTATTTTCAGTCCTGGATAAAGAGTGGATGATTGGCGAGAGTGGGATAAACAACATTTGTGATGTGATGAGAACTGTCGAAAATGATGATTCCAGAGGTTTTGGCGCGATGATGACGCTGCCCCTGTTTTTCCCGTTTTTTTACGTTACTGTGTATAAGAAAATACGTAGTTGGTTTTTGTACTGTGTCGCGTTGGTGATATTTGCTTACTGGTCCTGGCAATTCTTCCTGCGCTATCAGTTTTGTGTGTGATCTATGCTAAAAGACCTGATAAGCCTATGTCATCGAGTCTTTTAGCGTCATCCGGCGCCATTGCGTTTACAAACTCCCCGCCGGGCGGCTGGTTTTACCCGCTGACGTTAACGTTCTCCCCGTTTGTTTACCGCCGAGGCTCTCCAGACGCATCTGGAACGGCGGGAACGGCATATCAATACCGTGCTCGCGGAAGCCCGCCAGAATCAATTGGTGGATCTCATGGCGTAATGGCATACGGTGTCCCATTTCCGCGGCATAGATACGCAGTTCGAAAATCTGAATACCCTGCTGGAGATCCACCAGAAAGATTTCAGGCGGCGGGTTATCAAGCACCAAAGAACAGCGCTGCGCCGCCGTCAGCAGAATTTGCGTCACCTCTTCGCTATTGGCATCCGCTGGCGCCGGGATGGTTAACACCACGCGCGTAACGGAGTCAGACAGCGACCAGTTGATAAACTGTTCGGTGATAAAGGCTTTATTCGGCACGATAATCTCTTTACGATCCCAGTCACTGATAGTGGTGGCGCGGGTATTGATTTTGGTCACGCTGCCGGTGAGATCGCGAATGGTCACCGTATCGCCGATACGAATCGGCTTTTCAAACAAAATAATCAGGCCGGAGATAAAGTTAGCGAAAATTTCTTGCAGGCCAAAACCAAGCCCAACGCCGAGCGCGGCCACCAGCCATTGTAGCTTCGACCACTCAATGCCGATCATCGAGAAACCGACCAGCCCGCCAATCAGCATTAACAGATATTTGGTGATGGTCGTGATGGCGTAACCGGTACCAGGCGTTAAATCGAGATGCTGTAATAACGCCAGTTCCAGCAGCGCAGGCAGATTACGCACCAACTGCGTGGTGATGATAAAGACCAGAATCGCAATGAGCACCGCCCCCAGAGTAATCGGCTCCAGGCTTTCCACGCCTTGCACCGTAGAGGTGACATCCCACAGCGAAATATTCTCCAGGAAGCCGAATGCCGAGTGGATTTCCGACCACAGTACAATTACCGATAGCAGGGCGATAAGCATCAGAATTGAGCGGACCAGACGCAGCGACTGAGCGCTAATAGCGTCAAGATCGATTTCACTTTCATCGATGTCGACCGCGCCTTCCAGGCTGGAGGAGTGCGCCGGTTCTTCTTCGCCGCGCGCGCGCTGCGCCAGCATTTCCGCCCGACGATGTTTGGCGCGGTCAAAAGCCAGTCGGCGTCGTTGGATCAGCATCCAGCGGCGAATGACGTGATAGATGACCAGCAACAGGAACCAGATGGCGACCGAGGTTTCCAGTCTCGCCAGTAGCGCCTGCGCCGTGGCCAGATAACCCACCGCCGCCGCCAGAATCGCGATAAGCGGCGCGCCCATCAGCATATTCCACAGCAGGCTGTTGACCATGTTGTCGCCGTTGCCTTCTTTATCAAGATAGAGCGGGATGCCCGCTTTTTTCAGACTCAGCGTGACCAGCGCCAGCGCGCCGCATATCAGGATGAAGCAAAGGCGGCCCAACGAGCCGGAAAACTCCCGATCGTTAAGATTATCAAACATGATCACTGCCATGATGAGCGGCACGATCAGCCCAATGCTCATCAGGTAGTAGCGCATCGCTTTCGCTACCCGGTTTCGCGGCCAGCCGAAATGCGCCACAAACAGACCATTAGGACGGGCAAAAGCGGCGCAAATCATGACTACCCACAACAGCGGTACTGTCGCCGTCACGCCATCACCGATGGCGACGGCCAGCGGATACGGCCAGGCTTCCTGTAGACCATAGCCGAGCGTCGCCCACAAGACCGGCAGCGGCGAGGCGACCAGAATCGACCAGAACACCGTTCGCAGCGTCAGCGAGAAGTGATCCTGGGTGACTTTCCCGACGCGCGAGGCCGAGCGCTCAAGGAACCGGTTGAAGTGTTGACGTGAATAGAGGCTAAACCCGACCAGCGCCAGCGCGCCGAATAACGGCAGTAGCGTCTCTTTGCTGGTCAGCATCATGATGCTGGCTTTACCTAACTGATTAAACGTATCTAATGAGATAAGCCGGCGTAAATCCTGAACCAAATCAACAGGCCAGGAGAGCGATAGCGGGCTAACGTCAGCGGTCCAGAACAGATAACGGTGGGTCGCTTCATTAACCTCTTTAAGCGCATCCTCCAGTTGGCTGTTGGAGACTTTCAGTTTGGTCAGCTCCAGGATCAGCGTATCGCCGCCCTGTAACAAAGAGTTGAGCAGCTCGCGCTGAGTGCGAAGCTGGGCGTCAAGAATCTGGTTTTGCTCGGCGGTCAGCGGCTGTCCATTGGCCTGACGTATTTGCCGTAGCTGCGGCTGTTTATTGAGTAATTCTTCATAGCGCATACGGTGAACGCGTAGCTGCGCCATTTCCGTATCAAGCTGCTGCGGTTTAGGCATCTCTGGCAGACGGGCGACCTGCGCGCGCAGCGCTTCGCCAAGCATGTTGGACACGCCAAGCCATTGCGACTGCTCCCGCAGCGTATTGAGCGCCTGACGCACCTGTAACGTTTGGCTGGTGGCCTGTCGCTGCTGCGAGGCGACCAGATCCATCCGCTGCGCTTGTTGATTAAGCGCCTGTGACAGCTCGCGGTTGACTTTAAATTGTTCGACGATACCTTCCGGCAAACCGGCGCTGTTTTCCGCCAGCAGCTCAGTGCTTTCCAGCGCGCGTTCCGCTTCACGTTGACGCAGGCTGTTGAGCTGATTGCGCAGCGCCTGAAGATACGCATCCAATTGCTGACTCTGTTTTTCCGCCAGCTCGGAACGCAGACGAGCCAGTTCCTGCCGGTTGTTGGCGGACAGTTGCGCCAACTCCAGTTCGTCGACTAACGCTTTTAGTTTGGCGGACTCCGCCTGCATACTGAGACTTTGCGCCTGGCTAAGCGCGGCACTTCCGCCTGCGGCGCCGAGTCGTCGCTCAATCTCATTAAGCTGGCGGCGGGCGTCGTTTTGCTGTTGGGGAAGCTGGCTGAGCGAGTCGGCGATCTCCCTGACGCGCTCCTGCTCCTGTTGCGCCTCGCGGGTTTTATCCAGTAGCTGGCTGCTAACCTGCAAGATCTCCTGATTTAACGCTTCGGTGGACATCTCTGGCGGTACGCTGCGAGGTTCATCGCGCAGATTATTCAACTGGGCGCGCAAGGTGGCGGATAGCTTAGGGAAATTATCAATAACGTGTTGATATTGTTTCGCGCGCTCAAGCGAGCCTTTTCGCTCTTCAAGCGCGTTTAACGCAGTCTGGAGCGCCTCAACGGCTTCCGGCTGAGCGGGCTTCGCCGCTTTTGCCTGCTCCAGTTCCTGCGTGATTTGTTTGGCGTCGGGGGCCGTTGCGGCAAACGCCCCCGTGCTGAGGCACCAGGCCATCAGAAAAGCGATAATCAGGCGCACGTCAGCATTCTCTCTTGATTAGGTGTCGTCTTTTTTATTGTCAACCAGCGGGCTGGCGTCGTGTTCGGCTTTAATTTCTTCTGCCGGCAGCGGAGCAGGTTCTACCTCCGGCGCGACGAATGTTTCGGTCGACGTCGCCAGCGGTTGGCCAATTTTGGTAACGGACAGGCTTGCCAGCGACGCGATCAGATTCACTTTCCCCGGCGCAAATAAGTTGATAACCGTGGAACCCAGTTTAAAGCGCCCCATCTCCTGGCCTTTCAACAAGGCGACAGACCCTTCATGTTCGCCTTCTGGCCAGGTCCAGCGCTTGATGATGCCTTCGCGCGGCGGGGTAATGGTCCCCGCCCAGACGGTTTCGATACTGCCGACAATAGTTGCGCCGACCAGAATCTGCGCCATAGGGCCGAACTCGGTATCAAACAGACAGATAACGCGCTCGTTGCGGGCAAACAGGTTGGGGACGTTTTGCGCGGTCAGATGGTTAACGGAGAACAGATCGCCCGGTACGTAGATCATTTCGCGCAGGATGCCGTTGCATGGCATATGCACGCGATGGTAGTCGCGAGGGGAGAGGTAAGTGGTCACAAACGTGCCGTTGCGGAACTTATCCGCCATCAGGTAGTTACCCGCCAGCAACGCTTCAAGGCTGTAATTATGGCCTTTGGCCTGCAAAATTTTATCTTCTTCGATACGACCCAACTGGCTTATCACGCCGTCGGCAGGCATAACCAGGATGTTAGGATCGGTATTGAGCGGACGCACGTCATCACGCAGCGGACGAACAAAGAAATCATTGAACGTACGATAGCTGGCGGTATCCGGTTTTTGCGCCTCGGTCATATCGACTTTGTAATACTTTACGAAGAGATCGATAACCAGTTTTGTCAGCCATCCTGCTCGTTTGCTTGCGCCCCAGCCCGCCAGGCGAGTGAGCCATAGTTTCGGCAGAATGTATTGTAGCGAAAGTTTAAATGAGTTTAACAAGGTAGCCTCCAGGCCATTGTTGTTCCTGAACCGGCAGTTATACCGGTATCCTGAAAAAAGGGGACGATTCTAACGACGCCTAGCGTATCTGTCAGTCGTCCGTATCAGAAAAGTTTTTACGCGTTTTTACCTGCGCCATACTTTCAAGAATTCGGTGATAATTTTCGAAACGGGTTTCCGCAATAGCGCCGTTCTCTACCGCCTCGCGAATGGCGCAGCCTGGATCGGCGTCATGCTTGCAGTCCCGGTATTTACAATGTCCCAAATAGTCATGAAATTCGACAAAGCCCTGGGTGATTTGTTCCGGCTCCAGATGCCATAAGCCGAACTCGCGCACGCCGGGGGAATCAATGACATCGCCGCCATGCGGGAAATGATACAGACGAGCAGCGGTAGTGGTATGTTGACCCAGACCGGAGACATTCGACACATCGTTCGTCAGAATCTCGTTCTGTAAGCCGAGCAGAGCGTTTAGCAGACTGGATTTTCCGACGCCGGACTGCCCGGCAAAAATACTGATGCGACCGGTTAACGCTTCTTCCAGCGGTTTCAGACCATCCTGCGTATGGCTGGAGACCATCAGCACGCGATAGCCGATATTGCGGTAGATATCCATCTGCTCATTAACGAAGTCCATACCTTCGTCGTCCAGCAGATCAATTTTATTGAGTACGATAAGCGGCTCAACCTGTAGGGTTTCACAGCCGACCAGATAGCGATCGATGATATTCAGCGACAGCTCCGGCAAAATCGCGGAGACGATAACGATTTGGTCAATGTTGGCGGCAATAGGCTTCACGCCGTCGTAGAAGTCCGGGCGCGTCAATACCGAGGTGCGCTCATGCACCGCTTCAACGATGCCTTTTACGTTGACGCCCTCTGCGGCGGCTTTGCCCGGACGCCAGACGACGCGATCGCCCGTCACCAGCGAACGGATAGTGCGGCGGATATTGCAACGGTGAACCTCGCCGTCAGCAGACTCCACATCGGCATGCATACCAAGACGGCTAATGACGATACCTTCTGCAGGCTCGCCAAACAGGTTGTCATCGTAGTCGGCTTTCTCCGCGGACGTTTTTAAACGACGCTGGTGATTGGCGTTCACACGGCGCTGCTGGCCTTTGGAGAGTTTATTTTTGCTCAATCGTACTGGCTCCTGGTCGCCCATAGTGGGCAAAACATCTATGATACACGCAATTGTAGATGAATATAGTCACAGTGAATGTGACCTCTGAAGGGTGGAAAATAGCATGAGTGCCGATGAAAACAACCTGATTTGGATCGATCTGGAGATGACAGGTCTGGACCCCGAGCGCGATCGCATTATTGAGATAGCCACGCTGGTAACGGATGCCAGCCTGAATATTCTGGCGGAAGGGCCGACGATTGCGGTACATCAATCCGATGCGCAACTGGCGTTAATGGATGACTGGAACGTGCGCACCCATACCGGCAGCGGCCTGGTAGATCGCGTTAAGGCAAGTACGATGGGCGAACGAGACGCTGAACTGGCGACGATTGAATTTCTGAAAACGTGGGTGCCTGCGGGTAAGTCGCCGATTTGCGGTAACAGCATCGGTCAGGATCGTCGTTTTCTGTTTAAATATATGCCGGAACTGGAGGCCTACTTCCACTATCGCTATCTGGATGTCAGTACGCTCAAGGAACTGGCGCGCCGCTGGAAGCCGGAGATTCTGGCCGGCTTTACCAAGCAGGGCACGCACCAAGCGATGGATGATATTCGCGAGTCGGTGGCGGAGCTGGCTTACTACCGCGAGCATTTCATTAAGCTGTGAGGCGTAACATGCCGGATGGCAACGCCAGAGCGTCTCATCCGGCAGCTCTCCCGCCACTGAATTACTGCGTAAACCATTTCTCCTGCATCTGCGCATATTCCGGCGACGCTTTCACCTTGTCGAGCGCGGCATTAATTTCTTGCAATAGCGCGTCGTTGCCTTTGCGTACCGCAATGCCTAACCCTTTTCCGTAGTAGTCAGGATCGCTGGCGCGTTCATCCATGATGGCGTAATCCGGATTGTTTTTTAGCCACTTACCAATCGCGGCGACATCGCCAAACACGCCCTCAAGACGGTTATTTTTCAGATCGGTAAAAGCGTTTAGATAGCTGTCATAGGCGACAGGCGTGATGGCTTGTTGTTTATCCTGCAAATAGCGCTGATGCGTTGTACCGTTTTCCAGACCGACTTTTTTGCCTTTCAGATCGGCAAAAGTGTGATAAGCCCCTTTACGCGTGACGACTACCGCCGATAGACCTTCGTAATAGGGTTGGCTAAAGGAGACCTGCTGCTCACGTTTGGGCGTCATATCCATACCGGCGATCACCGCATCAAACTTTTTGAAGCGTAGGCTGGGGATCAGACTATCAAAGCTCTGGTTAGTGAATGAGCACTCCGCTTGCATCTCTTTGCAGACCGCGTTGGCGACATCAATATCGAAACCAACAATTTTATTATCGGCATCGACAAACTCATAGGGCGCATAGGTGGCGGAGGTGCCAAAATGTAATGTTCTGGCGGAAACGGAAGCGGCGTGAACGGAGAGGCTGGCTAACAGCATGACAATAAGTTTTTTTTCATCTTGATCCCTGATATCAATTGGATGTTGTGGTCACCGTGCTATTCTTTTTTTGGCGCAGGGTGCTATTCTGATTCTGTGCCTTTAGGCGTGGCGTGAAAAGTTTTTTGTTGCATAGCGCACGCTTTGCTCGTTTTTTGTCTTGTTTGGTGATTTAATCAGCATTCAAACAAAAATCGCGAAAAAATGCGTTCAGGGGCTTGCAGCTAAATGGATTTCTCGTATAATGCGCCTCCCGTAACGACGCAGAAATGCGAATTACGACAGCAACAAATTTGCGGGAATAGCTCAGTTGGTAGAGCACGACCTTGCCAAGGTCGGGGTCGCGAGTTCGAGTCTCGTTTCCCGCTCCAAAATTTGAAAGTACTTGTTAAGTACAGACCACCAATCGCAGGATTTCGAGTTGCGACAAGGCGGCAACTGAATGAGTCCTCAGGAGCTTACTGAAGTAAGTGACTCAGGCGAGTGAAGGCAGCCAACGCAGTAGCGGTTCGAAAGACGAAGATTATGCGGGAATAGCTCAGTTGGTAGAGCACGACCTTGCCAAGGTCGGGGTCGCGAGTTCGAGTCTCGTTTCCCGCTCCAAAATTTGAAAGTGCTTGTTAAGCACAGACCACCAATCGCAGGATTTCGAATTGCGACAAGGCGGCAACTGAATGAGTTCTCAGGAGCTTACTGAAGTAAGTGACTGAGGCGAGTGAAGGCAGCCAACGCAGTAGCGGTTCGAAAGACGAAGATTATGCGGGAATAGCTCAGTTGGTAGAGCACGACCTTGCCAAGGTCGGGGTCGCGAGTTCGAGTCTCGTTTCCCGCTCCAATTCTTATCTACAGTAAAATTGTCCACAACGAATATCGCGTTGGGGCACGTTTTGTTCCGCTTTCGTCAGATCCTTGTAAACAGACTTATCCACAGGGCGGCCCATTACTCCTGGAATGTAAAAAATTATACCTGACGCGTAGAATTTTTATAATTTACTGAAAAATATAGAAAAAATAAGATTTCAAAACGTTAGCGTTATTGTCTGTTCCTTTTTTCCCTCTTGAATCGCAATGTGTTTTTATTTTTATACACAGCCTGTGAATAATTCAGGCATCGCGCACCAGCCCTTTTTCAATCACCCTGACCAGACGCTGTTTTTTCGGTAGCTGCACTTCAATGATGCAGGCGTTCCGCTTTTCAATTTGTTGCGCAATCGCCCATTCGATATGCTCATCAAGAAGTGGATGTTCACCCTTGCGGCTTTCCAGCGCCGTAATGACGGCATTACTCCACGGCGCATTCCCCAGCGCGACGGCAACATTGCGCAGCCAGCGTAAATGACCAATGCGCCGAATCGCAGTACCTTCAGTGACTTTCAGAAACTGCGCTTCGCTCCAGCTAAACAACTCAACCAAATCTGGGTTATGCAGCGCCTTGCGTGGGCTAAAATCTGCTTCGTCGGTCAACTGAGAGTAACGATTCCACGGACAGATAAGCTGGCAGTCATCGCAGCCGTAAATACGGTTGCCTATCAGTGGGCGAAATGCTTCCGGAATAGCGCCTTCCAGCTCAATGGTGAGATAAGAAATACAGCGCCGCGCGTCCACCGTATACGGTTCGACAATCGCCCCGGTCGGGCAAATGGTCATACAGGCGACGCATTTGCCGCAACCTTCCTCGACCGGCTGGTCGACCGGCAGCGGTAAATCAATCAGCAATTCCCCCAGGAAAAAGAATGAGCCCGCCTCCCGATTAAGGATAAGTGAGTGCTTACCCGTCCAGCCAAGTCCGGCTTTTTCCGCTAATGGGCGTTCAAGAATAGGCGCAGAGTCGACAAACGGTCTAAAATTCAGCGAACCGCAGTACTGCTGGATCTGCTCGCCCAGTTTTTTAAGACGGCTGCGTAACAGCTTGTGATAATCACGCCCCAGCGCATATCGGCTAACGTAGCCCAGCGTGGGATCCTTCAACGTACTGGCAAACGCGGCGTTGGCGGGCAGATAGTTCATGCGCACGCTGATGACACGTAGCGTACCGGGTAAGAGTTCATGAGGCCGGGCGCGCATCATACCGTGGCGCGCCATCCATGCCATCTCGCCGTGGTATTGTTTGTCCAGCCACGCCTGCAGCGCAGGTTCGGATGCGCGCAGATCGGTATCAGTAATACCGACCTGCTGAAAGCCCAGCTCCAGCCCCCACTGCTTAATATTTTGCGCTAACTGATTGAGATCGAGGGGCTTTGACATGATGGACCATAACATGAAGAAAAACCCTGTAAGTATACCACACTCCATTTGGCTCGCCGATGACATCAAACGGCTGGAACGCGATGCGGCGGATGCCTTCGGACTCACACTCTATGAATTGATGCTGCGCGCTGGCGACGCGGCATTTCGGGTAGCCCGTGACAGTTATCCTGACACCCGACACTGGCTGGTGTTGTGTGGTCATGGCAACAACGGCGGCGATGGTTACGTCGTGGCGCGACTAGCGCAAGCGGCGGGCATTAGCGTAACGTTGCTGGCGCAGGAGAGCGACAAACCGTTGCCTGAAGAAGCGGCGCAGGCGCGCGATGCCTGGCTGAATGCTGGCGGCATTATCCATGCTGCCGATATTATCTGGCCGGAAGCGACGGATCTGATTATCGACGCGCTGCTTGGCACCGGCATAGCCCAGGCGCCGCGCGACCCGGTAGCCGGTCTGATTGAACAGGCGAACGCTCATCCTGCGCCGGTTGTCGCCGTCGATATCCCGTCAGGTCTGCTGGCGCAAACGGGCGCCACGCCTGGCGCGGTGATAAGCGCCGCGCATACGGTCACGTTTATCGCCCTGAAACCAGGCCTGCTGACCGGCAAAGCGCGTGACGTTACCGGCATATTGCATTATGACGCGTTGGGGCTGGAAGGCTGGCTGGCGAGCCAGACGCCGCCGCTCCGGCGTTTTGACGCGACGCAGTTGGGGCAATGGTTAACGCCGCGTCGACCGACCTCGCATAAGGGCGATCATGGTCGTCTGGCGATCATCGGCGGCGACCAGGGAACAGCGGGCGCAATTCGGATGGCTGGCGAGGCGGCGCTGCGTACGGGGGCTGGGTTGGTCAGAGTACTGACTCGCGGTGAAAACATCGCGCCGTTGCTGACAGCCCGCCCGGAACTGATGGTACATGAACTCACGCCTCAGTCGCTGGAAGAGAGCCTGACCTGGGCTGACGTTGTGGTGATCGGCCCGGGGCTTGGGCAGCAGGAATGGGGCAAAAAAGCCTTACAGAAAGTAGAAAACGTCCGTAAACCTATGCTGTGGGATGCGGATGCGTTGAACCTACTGGCAATCAATCCTGATAAACGTCACAATCGCGTGATTACGCCGCATCCGGGAGAGGCAGCCCGCCTGTTAGGATGTTCTGTGGCAGAAATTGAAAGTGATCGCTTACTTTCAGCACAGCGTCTGGTAAAACGGTATGGAGGCGTGGTCGTGTTAAAAGGCGCAGGAACGATTATTGCCGCTGAACACCACCCTCTGGCTATCATTGACGCTGGTAATGCGGGGATGGCGAGCGGCGGGATGGGCGATGTCCTGTCCGGCATCATCGGCGCATTGCTCGGACAGAAGTTTACCCCGTATGATGCGGCATGTGTGGGATGTGTGGCTCACGGCGCGGCGGCGGACTTACTGGCAGCGCGTTATGGCGCTCGCGGCATGTTGGCGACCGATCTTTTTACTACGCTGCGGCGTATTGTTAACCCTGATGTGATTGACGTAAACCATGATGAATCGAGTAATTCCGCTACCTGACGAACAGGCGACGCTAGACCTGGGGCAACGGGTAGCCAACGCCTGTGATGGCGCGACCGTTATTTATCTGTATGGCGATTTAGGTGCCGGTAAAACGACGTTTAGCCGGGGATTTTTACAGGCGTTAGGCCATAACGGTAATGTAAAAAGCCCCACCTATACGCTGGTAGAGCCTTATGCGCTTGATAACATGATGGTATATCACTTCGACTTATACCGTCTTGCGGACCCGGAGGAGCTGGAGTTTATGGGCATTCGCGATTATTTCGCCAACGACGCCATTTGTCTGGTGGAGTGGCCGCAACAAGGTAAAGGCGTTCTCCCCGACCCGGACGTCGAAATCCATATTGATTACCAGGCGCAGGGGCGTGAGGCTCGCGTAAGCGCGGTATCCTCATCGGGTCATTCGTTACTGGCGCGTTTAGCCGATTAGCTATAAAGGTGGCGGGATGATTTATCGCATCAAAAATGCCGTAATAGCAGTCTTAATCCTGCTGTGCGCGCAGGCGGGCGCCGCCAGTCTCTCTGATATTCAGGTGTCCAACGGCGAGCAGCAGGCGCGCATTACGCTGAGTTTTATCGGCGAGCCGGAATATGCTTACTCACAGGACGGTAAACGGACCGTGGCGCTGGATATCAGGCAGACCGGCGTGATTCAGGGGCTGCCGCTTCAGTTTAGCGGTAACAATCTGGTAAAAACGATCCGTGCTGGAACGCCGAAAGATGCGCAATCTTTACGGTTGCTTGTCGATCTGACGGAAAATGGTAAAACCGAGGCGGTGAAGCGGCAAAACGGCGGCAACTATACGGTCATTTTCACCATTAATGCCGATGTTCCGCCGCCACCGCCGCCTGTCGTCGCGAAACGGGTTGAAAGCGCGCCTCGCCCGACGGAGCCGGCCCGTAATCCGTTTAAATCTTCTGATGATCGCCTGACCGGCGTAACCAGCAGCAATACCGTTACGCGGCCTGCGGCGCGCGCGTCGGCAGGCGCTGGCGATAAAGTGGTGATTGCTATTGATGCCGGACATGGAGGCCAGGACCCCGGCGCGATAGGCCCGGGCGGTACGCGCGAGAAAAATGTCACCATCGCCATCGCGCGTAAGTTACGCACATTGCTGAATAACGATCCGATGTTTAAAGGCGTGCTGACGCGTGACGGCGACTATTTTATTTCGGTGATGGGGCGGTCTGACGTGGCGCGTAAGCAAAACGCCAACTTCCTTGTCTCTATTCATGCGGATGCCGCGCCAAATCGCGACGCCACCGGCGCCTCCGTCTGGGTATTGTCCAATCGTCGCGCGAACAGCGAAATGGCAAACTGGCTTGAGCAGCATGAGAAGCAATCCGAACTGTTAGGCGGCGCTGGCGATGTGCTGGCGAACAGTCAGTCAGACCCTTACCTGAGCCAGGCGGTACTGGATTTGCAATTCGGTCATTCGCAGCGGGTAGGGTATGATGTGGCGACGAACGTACTAAGCCAACTGGACGGCGTGGGGTCGCTGCATAAACGTCGCCCGGAACACGCGAGCCTGGGCGTGCTGCGTTCGCCGGATATCCCGTCCATTTTGGTGGAGACGGGCTTTATCAGTAATCACGGCGAAGAGCGATTGCTGGCGAGCGACCGCTATCAGCAGCAGATTGCTGACGCTATATACCGAGGGTTGCGTAAGTACTTTGCAGCGCATCCGATCCAGTCTGCGCCGCAGGGCGGCCCAGGCCAGACGGCCAGTACCAACCAGCCTGGCACCATAACCGCCGCGAATTAAGGAGATTTCATGCCGATTCAGGTTCTGCCGCCGCAGCTTGCGAACCAAATCGCCGCTGGCGAAGTGGTGGAACGCCCTGCGTCGGTTGTTAAAGAGCTGGTAGAGAATAGTCTGGATGCAGGCGCCACCCGCGTTGATATCGACATTGAGCGTGGCGGCGCGAAGCTTATTCGTATTCGCGACAATGGCTGCGGCATTAAAAAAGAGGAGCTGGCGCTGGCGCTGGCCCGTCATGCCACCAGTAAAATCGCCTCGCTTGACGATCTGGAAGCGATTATCAGTCTGGGATTTCGCGGCGAAGCGCTGGCGAGTATCAGTTCGGTCTCGCGTTTGACGCTAACGTCGCGCACGGCGGAGCAGGCGGAAGCCTGGCAGGCGTATGCGGAAGGGCGTGACATGGACGTGACGGTAAAACCCGCCGCGCACCCGGTCGGCACCACCCTGGAAGTTCTGGATCTCTTTTACAATACGCCCGCCCGGCGCAAATTCATGCGTACCGAAAAAACGGAATTTAATCATATCGATGAGATCATCCGTCGTATTGCATTGGCCCGTTTTGACGTCACGCTTAACCTGTCGCACAACGGCAAATTGGTACGGCAGTATCGCGCTGTCGCAAAGGACGGGCAAAAAGAGCGCCGGTTAGGCGCCATCTGCGGCACGCCGTTTCTCGAACAGGCACTGGCGATCGAGTGGCAGCATGGCGATCTGACCCTGCGCGGCTGGGTCGCCGATCCGAATCACACCACCACGGCGTTAACGGAGATCCAGTACTGCTATGTGAATGGCCGCATGATGCGCGACCGCTTGATCAACCATGCCATTCGCCAGGCCTGTGAAGATAAGCTGGGCGCGGACCAACAGCCTGCGTTTGTGTTGTATCTGGAGATTGACCCGCATCAGGTGGATGTCAATGTTCATCCCGCCAAGCACGAAGTGCGTTTTCATCAATCCCGGCTGGTGCACGACTTCATCTATCAAGGGGTGCTGAGCGTCCTGCAACAGCAGACGGAAACGACGCTGCCGCTGGAGGAGATTGCGCCAGCGCCGCGGCATGTCCCGGAAAACCGTATCGCCGCCGGGCGCAACCATTTTGCTGTACCCGCCGAGCCAACTGCGGCGCGCGAGCCCGCGACACCGCGTTATTCCGGCGGCGCATCGGGCGGCAACGGCGGGCGTCAGTCCGCGGGTGGTTGGCCGCACGCTCAGCCAGGTTATCAGAAGCAGCAGGGCGAGGTTTATCGCGCGCTTTTACAGACGCCGGCGACGAGCCCCGCGCCGGAGCCGGTTGCGCCTGCGCTTGACGGACATAGCCAGAGTTTTGGTCGCGTACTGACGATAGTCGGCGGTGACTGTGCGTTGCTGGAACACGCGGGGACTATCCAGCTCTTGTCGCTGCCGGTTGCGGAGCGTTGGCTGCGTCAGGCGCAGCTTACACCGGGTCAAAGTCCGGTTTGCGCGCAGCCGTTGCTGATTCCGCTGCGTTTAAAAGTGAGCGCCGATGAAAAAGCCGCGCTGCAAAAAGCCCAATCTTTGTTGGGAGAATTGGGTATTGAATTTCAGTCAGATGCGCAGCATGTGACCATTCGGGCAGTGCCTTTACCCTTACGACAACAAAATTTACAAATCTTGATTCCTGAACTGATAGGCTACCTGGCGCAACAGACCACATTTGCAACGGTCAATATTGCACAATGGATAGCGCGTAATGTGCAGAGCGAACATCCGCAGTGGTCGATGGCGCAGGCCATATCGCTGCTGGCGGATGTTGAGCGGCTATGTCCGCAGCTGGTAAAAGCGCCGCCGGGTGGCCTGTTACAACCTGTTGATTTACATTCGGCGATGAACGCCCTGAAGCATGAATGATGTAAGCAAAGCGAGCCTGCCTAAGGCGATATTTTTGATGGGGCCGACGGCCTCCGGCAAAACGGCGCTGGCGATAGAACTGCGTAAAGTTTTGCCAGTAGAGTTGATAAGCGTTGATTCCGCCCTCATTTATCGGGGAATGGATATTGGCACGGCTAAGCCGAATGCCGATGAGCTGAAAGCGGCGCCGCATCGACTGCTGGATATACGCGACCCGTCGCAGGCGTATTCGGCGGCGGATTTTCGCCGCGACGCGTTAGCGCAAATGGCGGAGATCACCTCTGCGGGGCGTATCCCGCTGTTAGTGGGCGGTACCATGCTGTATTTTAAGGCATTGCTGGAAGGGTTATCGCCGCTGCCTTCAGCAGATCCGGAAGTCAGATCCCGGATAGAGCAGCAAGCAGCGGAGCTTGGATGGGAGGCGTTGCATCAGCAACTTCAGGAGATAGATCCGGTTGCCGCCGCGCGAATTCATCCAAATGATCCGCAAAGACTTTCCCGGGCACTGGAAGTTTTTTTCATTTCGGGTAAAACTTTAACGGAGCTAACGCAAACGTCAGGAGACGCGCTACCGTACCAGGTGCATCAGTTCGCTATCGCCCCGGCGAGCCGTGAACTGCTCCATCAGCGCATTGAACTGCGTTTTCATCAGATGTTGGCTTCAGGTTTTGAAGCAGAAGTCCGGGCGCTTTTTGCCCGAGGAGATTTGCATACGGACTTGCCTTCCATCCGTTGTGTGGGATACCGCCAGATGTGGTCATACATTGAGGGCGAAATCTCATATGATGAAATGGTTTATAGAGGTGTTTGCGCCACGAGACAGTTGGCGAAGCGCCAGATGACCTGGTTGCGCGGTTGGGAAGGGGTGCGCTGGCTTGACAGTGAGAATCCCGATCGGGCGCGAAAAGAAGTATTACAGGTTGTTGGTGCTATCGCAGACTGAATGTGTACAATTGAGACGTATCGTGCGCAATTTTTCAGAATCGAAAGGTTCAAAGTACAAATAAGCATATAAGGAAAAGAGAATGGCTAAGGGGCAATCTTTACAAGATCCGTTCCTGAACGCATTGCGTCGGGAACGTGTTCCAGTTTCTATTTATTTGGTGAATGGTATTAAGCTGCAAGGTCAAATCGAGTCCTTTGATCAGTTCGTGATCCTGTTGAAGAACACGGTCAGCCAGATGGTTTATAAGCACGCGATTTCTACTGTTGTCCCGTCTCGCCCGGTTTCTCATCACAGCAACAATGCCGGTGGCGGCGCCAGCAATAACTACCATCACGGTAGCAACGCGCAGGGTTCTACTGCGCAACAGGACAGCGAAGAGACTGAATAAGTTCACGCGCTGTTTATCCATGTCGGGGGCGTCGGATAATCGCCCCCGCTGGTTATTAAGAGGGTTTACGCTTGTTTGACCGTTATGATGCCGGTGAGCAGGCGGTACTGGTACACATCTATTTTTCGCAAGACAAAGATATGGAAGACCTCCAGGAGTTTGAATCTCTGGTCTCTTCCGCCGGTGTCGAAGCAATGCAGGTGATTACCGGTAGCCGTAAAGCACCGCACCCGAAGTACTTTGTAGGTGAAGGTAAGGCAGTTGAAATTGCGGAAGCCGTGAAAGCGACTGGCGCAGCGGTCGTATTGTTTGATCATGCATTGAGTCCAGCCCAGGAGCGAAACCTGGAGCGTTTGTGCGAGTGCCGGGTTATCGATCGCACCGGTCTTATCTTAGATATTTTTGCCCAACGTGCGCGAACCCATGAAGGTAAGTTGCAGGTTGAGCTGGCGCAGCTACGCCATCTGGCTACGCGTCTGGTGCGTGGCTGGACCCACCTTGAACGTCAGAAAGGCGGGATTGGTTTGCGCGGTCCGGGTGAAACCCAGCTCGAAACCGACCGTCGTTTACTGCGTAATCGCATTGTGCAGATTCAGTCGCGCCTGGAGAAAGTTGAGAAGCAACGTGAGCAGGGGCGGCAGTCGCGCATCAAGGCCGACGTTCCGACGGTATCGCTGGTGGGCTATACCAACGCCGGAAAATCCACCCTTTTTAATCAGATCACTGAAGCGCGGGTCTATGCGGCAGATCAGCTATTTGCGACGCTGGACCCGACCTTACGTCGTATTGATGTAGCGGATGTCGGTGAAACCGTTCTGGCGGATACGGTAGGCTTTATCCGCCATTTACCGCACGATCTGGTGGCTGCCTTTAAAGCTACCCTGCAGGAGACGCGTCAGGCGACGCTGCTGCTGCATGTGGTCGATGCGGCGGATGTTCGTGTGCAGGAAAACATCGAGGCGGTAAACACCGTTCTTGAAGAGATTGACGCTCACGAAATCCCCACCTTAATGGTGATGAACAAAATCGATATGCTGGACGACTTTGAACCGCGTATCGACAGAGATGAAGAGAATAAACCCATCCGCGTTTGGCTTTCAGCGCAAAGCGGCGTGGGGATACCACAGCTTTTTCAGGCTTTGACGGAGCGTCTTTCCGGCGAGGTGGCGCAGCATACGCTGCGTTTGCCGCCGCAGGAAGGGCGTCTGAGAAGCCGGTTTTATCAGCTTCAGGCAATAGAAAAAGAGTGGATGGAGGAAGACGGTAGCGTCAGTCTGCAGGTACGAATGCCGATTGTCGACTGGCGTCGCCTCTGTAAACAAGAACCGGCGTTGATCGAATACGTGATCTAGACGCGAAGTCATTCAGGTCGTATTGAAGCGGTAGCTGAGAGAATTTCAGGAGCTCACAACGAAGTGACCTGGGGTAAAAAAGCCGCCACTCAAGACGCAGCCTGAAAGATGATGTCTGTAACGGCGGTTCGTCTGAAGCATGGAGTAATTTCGCCTTATCCTCTGAGGTCGAAAGACAACGGGGATCACCGCATAACAAATATGGAGCACAAACATGGCGTGGAATCAGCCCGGTAATAACGGACAGGACCGCGACCCGTGGGGAAGCAGCAAACCTGGCAGCAACTCTGGGGGAAATGGAAACAAAGGTGGCCGCGATCAGGGACCTCCCGATCTGGATGATATCTTCCGTAAGCTGAGTAAAAAACTCGGTGGTTTTGGGGGCGGTAAAGGCACCGGTTCCGGCGGCGGTAGCTCATCGCAAGGCCCGCGTCCGCAACTGGGAGGCCGTATTGTCGCCATCGCGGCGGCGGCAGTAGTCATTATCTGGGCGGCCAGCGGTTTTTATACCATTAAAGAAGCCGAGCGCGGCGTTGTGACGCGTTTTGGTAAATTCAGCCATCTGGTAGAGCCAGGTCTGAACTGGAAGCCGACATTTATTGACGACGTTACGCCGGTGAACGTCGAAGCGGTGCGCGAACTGGCGGCGTCAGGCGTGATGCTGACGTCTGATGAAAACGTCGTGCGCGTTGAAATGAACGTGCAATACCGCGTCACCGATCCGCAGAAATATCTGTTTAGCGTGACCAGCCCGGACGATAGCCTGCGTCAGGCCACCGACAGCGCGCTGCGTGGCGTCATTGGTAAATACACGATGGATCGCATCCTGACCGAAGGTCGTACCGTTATTCGTAGCGATACCCAACGCGAGCTGGAAGAGACTATCAAACCGTACAACATGGGGATTACCCTGCTGGACGTGAACTTCCAGGCTGCGCGCCCGCCGGAAGAGGTGAAAGCCGCCTTTGACGACGCGATTGCCGCACGTGAAAACGAGCAGCAGTACATTCGTGAAGCGGAAGCGTATACCAACGAAGTTCAGCCGCGCGCCAACGGTCAGGCGCAGCGTATTCTGGAAGAGGCACGCGCCTATAAAACCCAGACTATCCTGGAAGCGCAGGGTGAAGTCGCCCGGTTTGCGAAGATTTTGCCGGAATATAAAGCCGCGCCGCAGATTACACGCGAGCGTCTGTATATTGAAACGATGGAAAAAGTGCTGAGCCATACCCGTAAAGTACTGGTTAACGACAAGAGCGGTAATTTAATGGTGCTGCCGTTAGATCAGATGCTGAAAGGCGGGAATGCGCCGGCGGCAAAGAGCGACAATAGCGCTAGCAACCTGCTGCGCCTGCCGCCGTCCACAAAGTCTAACGCCAGCGGAGCAAGCAACACGTCGTCCTCAAATCAGGGCGATATTATGGACCAACGCCGCGCGAATGCGCAGCGTAACGACTACCAGCGTCAGGGGGAATAACGATGCGTAAGTCAGTTATTGCGATTATCATCATCGTGCTGGTAGTGCTCTACATGTCCGTCTTTGTGGTCAAAGAGGGCGAGCGCGGCATTACGCTGCGTTTTGGTAAAGTTCTGCGTGACGATGAGAACAAACCGCTGGTTTACGCGCCGGGTCTGCACTTTAAGATCCCGTTTATTGAATCAGTGAAAATGCTTGATGCGCGTATCCAGACGATGGATAACCAGGCCGATCGCTTTGTGACTAAAGAGAAGAAAGACCTGATTGTCGACTCCTACATCAAATGGCGTATCAGCGACTTTAGCCGTTACTATCTGGCGACCGGCGGCGGCGATATTTCGCAAGCCGAAGTGCTGTTAAAACGTAAATTCTCGGACCGTTTGCGTTCTGAGATTGGTCGCCTGGACGTAAAAGACATCGTGACCGATTCTCGTGGTCGTCTGACTCTGGAAGTGCGCGACGCGCTGAACTCCGGTTCAGCCGGTACCGATGATGAAGTAGCGACCCCGGCGGCGGATGACGCGATTGCCGAAGCGGCGGAACGCGTCACGGCGGAAACCAAAGGTAAAGTACCGGTCATCAACCCGAACAGTATGGCGGCGTTGGGTATCGAAGTGGTCGATGTGCGTATTAAGCAGATCAACCTGCCGACCGAGGTTTCTGAGGCGATTTACAACCGTATGCGCGCCGAGCGTGAAGCGGTCGCGCGTCGTCATCGTTCACAAGGTCAGGAAGAAGCGGAAAAACTGCGTGCGGCTGCTGACTATGAGGTGACGAAAACTCTGGCGGAAGCCGAGCGTCAGGGGCGAATCATGCGTGGTGAAGGTGATGCTGAAGCCGCGAAGCTGTTTGCCGACGCGTTCAGTCAGGACCCTGATTTCTACGCGTTCATTCGTAGTCTGCGCGCTTACGAGAAGAGCTTCGAAGGTAATCAGGACGTGATGGTATTGAGCCCGGACAGCGATTTCTTCCGCTACATGAAGACACCGAGTTCGACGACACGCTAAAATAGCGTCAGCGGTTTTAGACCAGCAAAACCACCGCATCCAAAGGATGCCGGTGGTTTTCTTTTATAAGGGCGATAAATGAATTCAACAATCTGGTTGGCGCTTGCTCTGGTATTAGTCCTCGAAGGGCTGGGACCGATGCTGTATCCCGGCGCATGGAAAAAAATGGTTTCGGCACTGGCGCAACTGCCGGAAAATGTTTTACGACGTTTTGGCGGCGGACTTGTGGTTGCGGGAGTTGTGGTCTACTACATGTTGAGGAAAACGATTGGCTGAACAAAAAGTGGTCGGATTTGCCGCAGATTGAGTGCAAAAAGTGCTGTATATCTGAAAAAGCGATGGTAGAATCCATTTTTAAGCAAACGGTGATTTTGAAAAATGGGTAACAACGTCGTCGTACTGGGCACCCAATGGGGTGACGAAGGTAAAGGAAAGATCGTCGATCTTCTGACTGAACGGGCTAAATATGTTGTACGCTACCAGGGCGGTCACAACGCAGGCCATACTCTCGTAATCAACGGTGAAAAAACCGTTCTCCATCTTATTCCATCAGGTATTCTTCGCGAGAATGTAACCAGCATCATCGGTAACGGTGTTGTGCTGTCTCCGAGCGCGCTGATGAAAGAGATGAAAGAACTGGAAGACCGTGGCATCCCCGTTCGTGAGCGTCTGCTGCTGTCTGAAGCCTGTCCGCTGATCCTTGATTATCACGTTGCGCTGGATAACGCGCGTGAGAAAGCGCGTGGCGCGAAAGCGATCGGCACCACCGGTCGTGGAATCGGGCCTGCTTATGAAGATAAAGTGGCACGTCGCGGTCTGCGTGTTGGTGACCTTTTCGACAAAGAAACCTTCGCTGAAAAACTGAAAGAAGTGATGGAATATCACAACTTCCAGTTGGTTAACTACTACAAAGTTGAAGCGGTTGATTACCAGAAAGTTCTGGATGATACGATGGCTGTTGCCGACATCCTGACTTCTATGGTTGTTGACGTTTCGGACCTGCTCGACCAGGCGCGTCAGCGTGGCGATTTCGTCATGTTTGAAGGTGCGCAGGGTACCCTGCTGGATATCGACCACGGTACTTATCCGTACGTAACTTCTTCTAACACCACAGCAGGTGGCGTGGCGACCGGTTCCGGCCTGGGCCCGCGTTATGTTGATTACGTTCTGGGTATCCTCAAAGCTTACTCCACTCGTGTAGGTGCAGGTCCGTTCCCGACCGAACTGTTTGATGAAACCGGCGAGTTCCTCTGCAAGCAGGGTAACGAATACGGCGCCACTACCGGCCGTCGTCGTCGTACCGGCTGGCTGGACACCGTTGCCGTTCGTCGTGCGGTACAGCTGAACTCCCTGTCTGGCTTCTGCCTGACCAAACTGGACGTGCTGGATGGCCTGAAAGAGGTGAAACTCTGCGTGGCTTACCGTATGCCGGATGGTCGCGAAGTGACTACCACTCCGCTGGCAGCTGACGACTGGAAAGGTGTAGAGCCGATTTACGAAACCATGCCGGGCTGGTCTGAATCCACCTTCGGCGTGAAAGATCGTAGCGGCCTGCCGCAGGCGGCGCTGAACTACATCAAACGTATCGAAGAACTGACCGGCGTGCCGATTGATATTATTTCTACCGGCCCCGATCGTACTGAGACGATGATTCTGCGCGACCCGTTCGACGCGTAAATCTGGTACGCCTGGCAGATATTTTGCTTGCCGGGCTAACAGTGTGATACATTGCTGTGTCGGGTAAGCCATTACGCTATCCGACACAGTGCTAAATCCTCGCTTTTTTCCTTCCCCGAACTGAAATAAATTAGCGACACAGCTTGTGGCTGGTTTATCATCAATACAGATAAGTTATATCCCGTTTTCCCTTTTCCTGAGGTTGATGTGCAGTTAACGAGTTTCACCGATTACGGCTTACGTGCGCTAATCTATATGGCGTCGTTACCAGATGGACGAATGACCAGCATTTCTGAGGTGACAGAAGTCTACGGCGTGTCCCGTAATCATATGGTCAAAATTATCAATCAGCTTAGCCGGGCGGGCTTTGTCACTGCCGTTCGGGGAAAAAATGGCGGTATCCGCCTGGGTAAACCGGCTAATACTATTTGTATTGGCGATGTGGTGCGTGAGCTGGAACCCTTATCACTGGTCAACTGTAGCAGCGAATTTTGCCACATCACCCCTGCCTGTCGTCTGAAACAGGCGCTTTCTAAGGCCGTGCAGAGTTTTCTCAAGGAGCTGGATAACTACACGCTTGCCGATTTGGTTGAAGAGAATCAACCGCTTTATAAATTATTACTGGTGGAGTGAAGTAAACTTCATTAGAGATGACAATGGAGGAACCTCAATGTCACAAGATCCTTTCCAGGAACGCGAAGCAGAAAAATACGCGAATCCTATCCCGAGCCGGGAATTTATCCTCGAACATTTAACGAAACGTGAAAAACCGGCCAGTCGCGAAGAACTGGCCGTAGAACTGAATATTGAAGGCGAAGAGCAGCTTGAAGCCTTGCGTCGCCGCCTGCGCGCGATGGAACGCGACGGACAACTGGTCTTTACCCGCCGCCAGTGCTATGCGCTGCCGGAACGCCTCGACCTGCTGAAAGGCACCGTGATCGGTCATCGTGACGGTTACGGTTTCTTACGTGTCGAAGGCCGCAAAGACGATCTGTATCTTTCCAGCGAGCAGATGAAAACCTGTATTCATGGCGATCAGGTGCTGGCGCAGCCGCTGGGCGCCGATCGTAAAGGTCGCCGCGAAGCGCGTATCGTCCGTGTACTGGTACCGAAAACCAGTCAGATAGTCGGGCGTTATTTCACCGATGCGGGCGTCGGCTTTGTGGTGCCGGACGACAGCCGTCTCAGCTTCGACATTCTTATCCCGCCAGAAGACGTCATGGGCGCGCGGATGGGGTTCGTGGTCGTGGTTGAACTGACCCAACGTCCAACTCGCCGTACTAAAGCGGTAGGGAAAATCGTCGAAGTGCTGGGCGACAATATGGGCACCGGTATGGCGGTTGATATGGCGCTGCGTACCCATGAAATACCTTACATCTGGCCGCAGGCGGTAGAGCAGCAGGTCGCCGGGCTGAAAGAAGAGGTGCCGGAAGAGGCGAAAGTCGGTCGTGTCGATCTGCGCGATTTGCCGCTGGTCACTATTGATGGCGAAGATGCCCGTGACTTTGACGACGCGGTTTACTGTGAGAAAAAACGCGGCGGCGGCTGGCGTTTGTGGGTCGCTATTGCTGACGTGAGCTATTATGTACGGCCGCCAACGCCGCTGGATCGCGAGGCGCGCAATCGCGGCACGTCGGTTTACTTCCCGTCACAGGTTGTCCCAATGTTGCCGGAGGTGCTCTCCAACGGTCTGTGTTCGCTAAACCCGCAGGTTGACAGGCTGTGTATGGTCTGTGAAATGACCATCTCGGCGAAAGGTCGGCTGACCGGCTACAAATTCTATGAAGCGGTGATGAGCTCCCATGCGCGTCTGACCTATACCAAAGTCTGGCATATGCTGCAGGGCGATCAGGATCTGCGTGAACAATATGCGCCGCTGGTGAAGCATATTGAAGAGCTGCACAACCTCTACAAAGTGCTGGATAAAGCGCGTGAAGAGCGCGGGGGGATCTCGTTTGAGAGCGAAGAGGCGAAGTTTATCTTTAACGCCGAACGTCGCATTGAGCGTATCGAACAGACCCAGCGTAATGACGCGCATAAGCTTATCGAAGAGTGCATGATCATGGCGAATATCTCGGCGGCGCGCTTTGTCGAAAAAGCTAAAGAGCCGGCGCTATTCCGTATTCATGATAAGCCCACCACCGAAGCGATCACCTCATTCCGCTCCGTACTGGCGGAGCTGGGGTTGGAGCTGCCGGGCGGAAATAAACCGGAACCGCGCGATTATGCCGAACTGCTTGAATCGATTGCCGACCGGCCGGACGCCGAAATGCTGCAAACTATGCTGCTGCGTTCAATGAAGCAGGCGATTTACGATCCGGAAAACCGCGGGCACTTTGGCCTGGCGTTGCAGTCTTATGCGCACTTTACCTCGCCGATTCGCCGCTATCCGGATCTTTCTTTGCACCGCGCCATTAAGTACCTGCTGGCTAAAGAGCAAGGGAACAAGGGCAACACCACAGAAACGGGCGGTTATCACTACTCGATGGAAGAGATGTTGCAGCTCGGCCAGCACTGTTCGATGGCGGAACGCCGCGCTGATGAAGCGACGCGTGATGTCTCCGACTGGCTGAAATGTGACTTTATGCTGGATCAGGTAGGCAACGTCTTTAAGGGCGTGATTGCCAGCGTCACCGGTTTCGGCTTCTTTGTCCGTCTTGATGAACTGTTTATCGATGGGCTGGTACACGTTTCCTCACTGGATAACGATTACTATCGCTTCGATCAGGTAGGGCAACGTCTGATTGGCGAGTCCGGTGGGCAGACATATCGCCTGGGCGACCGGGTCGAGGTACGCGTCGAAGCGGTGAATATGGACGAACGGAAAATTGACTTTAGCTTGATTTCCAGCGAGCGCGCACCGCGTAACGTCGGCAAAACGGCGCGTGAAAAAGCGAAAAAAGGTGAAAGTAAAAACGCCGGTAAACGTCGTCAGGTAGGTAAAAAAGTTAACTTCGAGCCTGATAGCGCCTTCCGCGGCGAGAAAAAAGCGAAGCCGAAAGCAGCGAAGAAAGACGCGAGAAAAGCAAAAAAGCCATCGGCTAAAACGCAGAAAATAGCCGCAGCGACCAAAGCGAAGCGTGCGGCGAAGAAAAAAGCGGCAGAGTGAGCAATACCCTCTTCAAACAGAAGAGGGTGAATTATCTGTAGGCCGGGCAAGCGTAGCGCCCCCGGCAAAACGTAAACAACGAGTACATTAATGAGCGAAATGATTTACGGCATCCACGCAGTGCAGGCCCTGCTGGAGCGCGCCCCTGAACGTTTTCAGGAAGTCTTTATTTTAAAAGGCCGTGAAGATAAACGTCTGTTGCCGCTGATTCACGCCCTTGAGTCCCAGGGCGTTGTTATCCAGCTGGCAAACCGCCAATATCTCGACGAGAAAAGCGACGGTGCCGTGCATCAGGGTATTATCGCTCGCGTGAAACCAGGCCGGCAGTATCAGGAAAACGATCTGCCGGATCTGATCGCATTACACGAACGCCCCTTTTTGTTGATCCTCGATGGCGTCACCGATCCGCATAATCTTGGCGCCTGTCTGCGCAGCGCCGATGCCGCTGGCGTACATGCGGTAATCGTGCCGAAAGACCGCTCCGCGCAACTTAACGCGACGGCGAAGAAAGTCGCCTGCGGCGCAGCGGAAAGCGTGCCGTTGATCCGCGTCACCAACCTGGCGCGCACGATGCGCATGTTGCAGGAAGAGAATATCTGGATTGTCGGAACGGCGGGCGAGGCTGACCATACGCTGTATCAGAGCAAAATGCCTGGCCGCATGGCGCTGGTCATGGGCGCAGAAGGTGAAGGTATGCGTCGTCTGACCCGTGAGCACTGCGATGAGCTGATCAGCATTCCTATGGCCGGTAGCGTGTCGTCGCTGAATGTCTCTGTGGCGACCGGGATTTGTCTGTTTGAAGCCGTTCGCCAGCGAACCTGACGCTAATAGTATTTTTTAAGAAAATAACCATCCATAATCGGATGGTTTTTTTTTATCTTTGGCTGGTAATATAAAAAGCAAAACCTACCCTGTAACTCCCTTTATTTATAAAAAAGAGATAGAGATAATAATATGGCATGGACTCCACGGACGCTGGCGGATGCGTTAAACAACATCGCCGAATTAGATATTGATATAGAAAATAATGAGTCTTCATTAATAATAAAAATGAATGATTATGGCGATTTACCACTGGCGGTTTTATTTACCTCGCAACAAATAGTTATCGAGACTTATATCTGTCCGGTAAATACGATTAGAGATACCGCGGAATTTAATCTTTTCTTACTGAGAAATCAGAAGGTTTTACCGCTGTCTTCGGTCGGTATTACTCAGGTAAAACAGGAGGAATATTATGTCGCTTTTGGCGCGCTGTCGTTAAATTCGTCGCTTGCCGACGTGACGCTGGAAATCACCACGCTTGTAGAAAATGCGTTGGATATCGCTGAAATAACACAAGTCTATTCACAGGAATAATACAGGCGGCTTACATGGGAATTTTAAAAAGTTTGTTCACATTAGGTAAATCATTCGTTGCTCAGGCAGAAGACGCCATTGATGAAGCGCAGGGTGTACGTATGCTGGAGCAGCATATTCGCGACGCAAAAGCCGAGCTGGATAAAGCGGGTAAATCCAGAGTGGATTTATTGGCGCGGGTGAAGTTAAGCCATGACAAGCTGAATGATTTACGTGAGCGTAAAGCCAGCCTTGAAACACGGGCGTTGGCGGCAATGAGTAAGAATGTCGACGCCGCTTTACTCAACGAAGTGGCGGAAGAAATAGCCCGTCTGGAAAATGCCATTCTTGCCGAAGAACAGGTGCTGACTAATCTGGAAGCCTCTCGTGATGCGGTGGAGAAGGCCGTAACGGCGACAGGCCAGCGGATTGCGCAGTTTGAGCAGCAACTTGAAGTGGTTAAGGCGACAGAAGCCATGCAGCGCGCGCAGCAGGCGGTGACGACCTCGACCGTCGGAGCCGCGTCGAATGTGTCTACGGCGGCGGAGTCGCTTAAACGTTTACAAACGCGTCAGGCTGAACGCCAGGCCCGGCTGGATGCCGCCGCGCAGCTGGAAAAAGTCGCCGATGGACGCGACCTGGACGAAAAACTGGCGCAGGCCGGTATTGGCGCAACCAATAAAAGCAATGCTCAGGATGTGTTGGCGCGTTTACAGCGTCAACAAGGCGAATAATGCTCTTTACGTGGATTGTCAAAACCTGCCAGCGTCATTTGTCCAGACTGACCTGGCCCGCTTTGCTGGGCCTGTTTATCGGGCAGTATCTGCTTTGCTATCTGGTGCTGCGCCTGTTGCGCGAAAGCGCGTTGGTGAGCCAGTTAAGCGATTTTATCTATTACTGCTCGGTGGTGGGTTCCACATTAGGTTTTGGCGATCTTAGCCCGCAGACGGCGCCAGGACGTCTGTTCACCGCGCTGTGGCAAATTCCGGTTAGCGTCGGGTTGTTCGGCGCGTTAATGGGAAAAGTGATTGCGCAGGTGCAGGGAATGTTAGCGAAAGGAATAACGGGCATGGGCGATTATCGCCATTTACACCATCATATGCTGGTGATTGGCTGGCGGGGTCATCAAACCGAAAAGATGATCTCATTGCTGCTATATGACAAGCGGCGTGCCTTTGAACGGGTTCTGCTGTGCGAACTGGAAGATATTCAGCATCCGCTGCCGGGTAATAACTGGGTGGATTTTATCCGCATCAGCAACTTTAACGATCCGCAGGAACACCAGCGCATGGGGCTGGAGCAGTGCCAGAGCGTGATTATTTTCGCTCGTACCGATGAGCAGACCTTCACGGCGGCGCTCTCGCTGGCAGACTATGTACCCGCGCAGTGCCATATTGTGGTTTATCTGGAAGACGAGCGTTATGCCGGATTACTGGAAACCCACTGCCCGCGCATGGAGATAGTCCGTAACCTTTCCGCTGAACAACTTTCCCGTTCCATTCAGGACCCAGGATCATCGCAATCTGTCGCTTCCATTATGAATCCGATGCTGGGCGATACCGGATTCGCGCTGCCTGTCCCGGCTTCTGTCGCGCCTATGCGATACGGCGCGCTAATGCGTTATATGAAGCTTCATCATGACGCGACGGTGCTGGGGATCAGTCACTGCAAGAATGGTCGTGGTATGGAATTGAATCCGGTGATTTCAACTGAAGTCAGAGGCGGTATGTGGCTACATCTGGTCGGTAATAATCGCATTCTGGCTGAAGAGGTCGCATGGCAAGAGATAGAGGTTCCCCTATGATGCAATTTTTTCAGCGTTTGCTCGGTAAAACAAGCGCGCCAGCGCCGATTCGCGGACCATTAGGATTACATCTTAACGCCGGTTTCACGCTGGATACGCTGGCATTTCGGCTACTGGAGTCGTCGTTGCTGGTGGCGCTACCGGGTGAAAAATACACTGTCGCGGCAGCGAGTCGTATAGATTTAGGCGGCGGCAGTCAGATTTTTCGCTACTACACCTCTGGCGATGAGTTTCTACAAATTAACACCACTGGCGGCACGGATGTTGACGACATTGATGACATCAAACTCTTTGTATATGAGGAAAGTTTCGGTATTAACGAGGAACGTCACTGGCGTTCAGCCATTGCGCCAGCGGCAATAGGGCCGATGACGCTCAACTGGCAAGAACGGCGCTGGCAGCGCTTTTTTAACCATGAAGAGCCGGGCAATATTGAACCTGTCTACATGCTGGAAAAGGTTGAAAATCAGCAGGCAGAGAAATGGGACGTTCACAATTTTACGATGGGCTTCCAGCGCCAGGTGACGGATGACGCCTGGGAGTATCTTCTATTGAACGGGGAAGAATCATTTAATGAGCGCGGTGAGCCTGAATGGGTGTTTTCACGCGCCCTCGGCGTGGATATCCCGCTCACTTCACTGACGGTTATTGGTTAAGCACATACAGGGAAATTATGCATATACTGGACGCATTACTGGCTTTCTGCGCCTATTTTTTTATTGGCGCGGCAATGGTCATTGTATTTCTTTTTATTTACTCAAAGATAACGCCGCATAATGAATGGCAGCTGATAAAAAATAACAATACTGCGGCATCGCTGGCCTTTAGTGGTACGTTGCTGGGCTATGTCATCCCCTTATCCAGCGCGGCGATAAACTCGGTCAGTATCCCGGACTATTTTGCCTGGGGCGGCATTGCGCTGGTGATTCAACTACTGATTTATGGTTGCGTAAGGTTATACATGCCTACGCTGAGCGAAAAAATTATTCATCACAACGTGGCGGCGGGGCTATTTATGGGAACCGCAGCGCTGGCTGGCGGTATTTTTAACGCTGCCTGTATGACATGGTAACGGAAGATCATGGCAAAAAAACGAAAATCCAGAAGCACATCCGGCGTAGGCCATTCGGCAATAAGACGAATAGCCGAACCGGTCAATCCCTTTGAGCGGCAACGAAATCGCTACACGCCAAAATGCCTGACGCTGGCGATTATGGGTGGAGCGGCCTTTTTTCTCCTGAAAGGGTGCGGTGATGGCGGCAATACTGACAACGACGGCGATGGGACGTTTTACGCCACGGTGAACGACTGTATTGACGATGGCAATAGCGCCAGCGTTTGCGCTGACGGCTGGAATAATGCGAAAACAGAATTTTACGCTAATGTGCCTAAGCAATTGACGCAGGAGCGCTGTCAGACGCAGTTTGGCGATTGCTACTTTGATATCACCGAGCGGAGCTGGGTTCCGGTATTAAGCGGCTTTTTACTCAGCCGCGCGATTCGTCAGAACCGTGATGAACAATACATCTATAGCAGCGGCGGTTCATCTTACGTCTCCCGTCCCGTCTGGCGCACCACATCCGGCGATTATGCGTGGCGCAGCGGCACAGGGAAAAGCGATACCGTGACCAGCCCTGGTTATATCACACGGAAAGCGTCCACCGTCTCCCGCGGCGGCTATGGCCGTTCTTCCAGCGCCCGCGGGCACTGGGGAGGCTAACCATGCTACGACACAACGTACCGATACGCCGGGATCTGGATAAGATCGCCTGCGATCACGGTTTTGACTTTCATGTTATCGATAACGAAATTTACTGGGATGAAAGCCGGGCCTACCGTTTTACATTACGGCAAATTGAAGAACAGATCGAAAAACCGACCGCAGAGCTTCATCAGATGTGTCTGGAGATTGTCGAGCGGGCCGTCCGGGATGAGCAGATCATGCAGCAGCTGGCGATCCCGCCATTGTACTGGGATGTCATCGCCGAAAGTTGGCGCAGCCGCGATCCTTCGCTTTACGGGCGGATGGATTTCGTCTGGTGCGGCAAAGATCCGGTTAAATTGCTGGAATACAATGCGGATACGCCGACGTCGCTCTATGAGTCCTCCTACTTTCAATGGCTATGGCTGGAGGATGCTCGTCGTAGCGGCGCCATCCCGCGTGATGCCGATCAATACAACGCGATACAGGAGCGGCTGATCGCCCGCTTCAGCGAGCTGTACAGTCGGGAACCGCTCTACTTTTGCTGTTGTGAAGATACCGACGAAGATCGCACGACGGTGCTGTACCTTCAGGATTGCGCGCAGCAGGCGGGCCAGGAAACGCGATTTATCTATATTGAAGAACTGGGACTTGGCGTAGGCGGTGTGCTGACCGATCTGGACGATAACGTGATTCGCCGCGCCTTTAAGCTCTACCCGCTGGAATGGATGATGCGCGATGACAACGGCCCGCTGTTGCGAAAACGTCGTGAGCAATGGATTGAGCCATTGTGGAAAAGTATTCTGAGTAACAAAGGGCTGTTGCCGTTATTGTGGCGCTTTTTCCCTGGCCATCCGAATCTTCTGCCGGCCTGGTTTGAGGGCGAAAAATCGCTCGCAGCGCCAGGCGAAAGCAGCGTACGGAAGCCGATTTATTCACGTGAAGGCGGCAACGTCACGATTTTCGACGAGCGGCAAAATGTTATCGATCATGCCGACGGCGACTACGCTGACGAGCCGATGATTTACCAGGCGTTTCAGCCTTTGCCGCGCTTTGGCGATAGCTATACGCTGATTGGCAGTTGGATCATTGACGATGAAGCCTCCGGGATGGGGATTCGCGAGGACAATACGCTAATTACCAAAGACACTTCCCGTTTCGTCCCACATTATATTGCCGGTTAATCATACTTTTGTGATCTTGCTCCGGCGTCAATGGCGCAGTCATGACCATACTTGACTTCAGCGCCATTGAAGGAGGGAGACACCATGTCCTGGCAAACACATACCGTCTTTAATCAACCTGCTCCGCTCAATAACAGTAACTTATTCCTGTCTGATGGCGCGCTGTGTGAAGCGGTTTCCCGGGAAGGCGCGGGATGGGATAGCGATCTTCTCGCCAGCATTGGCCAACAACTGGGAACGGCGGAATCACTGGAACTGGGGCGTCTGGCGAACGCGCATCCTCCTGAGTTGCTACGTTACGATCCCCAGGGACAGCGTTTGGATGACGTTCGCTTTCATCCCGCCTGGCACCTGTTGATGCAGGGGCTTTGCGCTAATCGGGTACATAACCTGGCCTGGGAGGAAGAGGCAAGGGCGGGAAGTTTTGTCGCCCGGGCGGCGCGTTTTGTATTACATGCTCAGGTAGAAGCGGGAACACTCTGTCCTGTCACGATGACCTTTGCCGCGACACCGTTGCTATTGCAGATGCTTCCCACCACTTTCCATGACTGGCTGGCGCCGCTGCGCAGCGATCGCTACGATTCGCATTTGCTGCCGGGCGGGCAAAAACGGGGCCTGCTCATCGGCATGGGAATGACGGAAAAGCAGGGCGGATCTGACGTACTCAGTAATACGACCCACGCGGAGCGGCTGGCGGATGATTCATATCGGCTGGTGGGACATAAATGGTTTTTCTCTGTGCCGCAAAGTGATGCGCACCTCGTGTTGGCGCAGGCAAAAGGAGGACTATCCTGTTTCTTTGTGCCGCGTTTCCTGCCAGACGGGCAACGGAACTCTGTTCGTCTTGAACGCCTGAAAGATAAACTCGGTAATCGATCTAATGCCAGCGCCGAAGTCGAGTTTCAGGATGCCGTCGGCTGGCGGCTGGGAGAAGAGGGCGAAGGGATTCGGCATATCTTAAAGATGGGCGGTATGACGCGTCTTGATTGCGCGCTCGGGAGTCATGGCTTAATGCGGCGTGCGTTTTCAGTCGCCATTTACCATGCTCATCAGCGTCAGGCTTTTGGTAAGCCGCTGATCGAACAACCGTTGATGCGACAAACCTTAAGTCGTATGGCGCTATGCCTGGAGGGGCAGACGGCGCTTTTGTTTCGGCTGGCGCGCGCCTGGGAGCAACGTCGCGAGGCGAAAGAGGCATTATGGGCGCGATTATTCACGCCAGCGGCGAAATTCGCCATCTGTAAGCAGGGAATCCCTTTTGTGGCTGAGGCGATGGAGGTTCTCGGCGGGATGGGGTATTGCGAAGAGAGCGAACTCCCGCGCCTGTACCGTGAAATGCCGGTGAACAGTATCTGGGAAGGTTCCGGCAATATCATGTGTCTGGATGTACTTCGGGTGCTGACAAAACAACACGGCGTCTATGACGTATTGAGTGAAGCTTTTGCGGAAGTCAAAGGTCAGGATCGCCATTACGACCGCGCGGTACGTCAGCTACAGCAACGTTTACGCAAACCGGACGAAGCAATGGGCAGAGAGATTACGCAGCAGCTTTTCTTGCTGGGGTGCGGAGCGGAAATGCTGCGTCATGCCTCGCCGCCGCTGGCGCAAGCGTGGTGTCAGATGATGCTGGATACACGCGGCGAAATGCCGCTGTCTGCCCAGGTACAAAATGATTTACTGTTAAGGGCGACCGGGGGACTGCGGTAACGTTTGGCCTGTAGTACATGCCATCCGGCGCGAGCCACGCGGCATCAGGCATAGAGTATCGCCTGTACGCGCCAGTTATCCGACTGTTGTTCTTCATACATTTGAATAATTCTGTACCAGGACGCACCCTGTTCATCGGCTTTCAGGGCGATAATCCGCTCCACATCCTGTGGGTTTCCTGCAACATTACTGACCGAGATCAGGCCGATTTCATTCAGACCCGTTACGCAGTCAGCACTGGCGAATTCGGCAGACTGTGCCGTCGTACTCACCAGTCCGGCAGAAAGCAGCAGTGAGGATAAGGCAAGTTCTTGTTTCATCGTCAGCTCCTTATTACATACCCCGCATTTAACAGGACGCTCCATCACGGTAAACCTGTTTGTTTATTGTGCACAGGTAAACGCATAGGGGCGCAAAGCAATGTAAAACTGACTAAAAATCAATCTACTGTTATTGACGATACAAAATGGCTTGTGAATACCACTGGCCGGTTACAACCGTTTCATCAACCATTAAGATAACGTAATAATCGGCTTTCGCAGCGACGGCTTTCGCTCTGATTTCATCTATTGCATCATCCGGGGAGCCCCGAACCAGCGCGCTTACGGTCCCCATCCGCTGTAGTCCTTGCGTTTGATCGCGACGGATTTCCTGCGGGTGATCGGCGATAGGCGGCGCAGGTTGCGGCGTACCCTGCAGCACGCTACACGCGCTTAATAACAGCGCTGCTATCAATGAAGCAAACCGACGCATAACTCTATCTCGTTTCCTGATAATCATAGTGTAATGCCTTATTGATTTCCCTTTAGGGGGAATGTTCCCGAAGTGTTACCTGTCACGCGATTTTCGAATGAAAACGTTGCGAAAGCGTAACCCAGTTCTCAAACATTATGAATTATTGCGCTATCCATAAACTTGCGTTAAGTATTTCTCCGTGGCATACCGGATAAAAAGGAGAGAATAATGATAGCGATTGAAACACGACAATTAGCCGGAGGCGTCGTACTACATGCCTTCCCGGAAGGGAAACGCGCCGTGCCGCTTCCCTGTGTGGTGTTCTATCATGGCTTCACCTCCTCCAGCCTGGTTTATAGTTATTTTGCCGTTGCCCTGGCACAGGCAGGATTCCGGGTAGTCATGCCGGATGCGCCGGAGCATGGCGCTCGCTTCGGCGGCGACTCACAGGGACGGATACACCGATTCTGGCAGATTCTGCACCAAAACATGCAGGAATTTACGACGTTACGTGCGGCGATTCAGGCGGAAAACTGGCTACTTGACGGGCGGTTGGCGGTGGGCGGCGCATCCATGGGCGGTATGACGGCGCTGGGCATTATGACGCGTCACCGAGAGGTAAAATGCGGGGCCAGTTTAATGGGGTCGGGCTATTTTACCGGGCTCGCCCGGACGCTTTTCCCGCCGTTATCCCCGCAGAACCCGGCGCAGCAGGCGGAATTCGACAATATCATCGCGCCGCTACGTGAATGGGAAGTCACACATCAGTTAGAGCGCCTGGCCGACAGGCCGCTTCTGTTGTGGCATGGTCAGGAGGATGACGTGGTGCCTGCTATCGAAACCTTCCGGCTCCAGCAGGCACTCGCCGCGGCGAAGCTGGATAAGCATGTGACCTGTTTATGGGCCGCAGGCGTGCGGCATCGCATTACGCCAGAAGCGTTGTCGGCGACGGTAGCGTTTTTCCGACAGCATCTTTAAACGCGGAGTATGCTTACACCCTGGGCTTCAAGCTGTTGCAAAACCTGCGGATTGGCATTTTTGCCGGTAATCAGCATAGCGATCTGATCGGCGCGGCTGAACAGCATCCCCGCGCGCTCGCCAATTTTACTGCTATCGACCAGCGCGACCAGTTTCCCGACGACGCTGAGCATTTTTTGTTCCGCCATGGCGGTTAGCATATCGGTCTTGTACAGGCCATCCGCGGTTAAGCCCTTTCCGCTGGTAAACATCCAGTGGCCAGCATAGAGACTGTTTTCACTTCCCTGCGGGCTCAGGGTAATCGACTGGCTTTTATTATACTGACCACCCATGATAATCACGCTGTCATGCTCTTGATCGATCAGATAATTCGCCAGCGGCAGATAGTTGGTAATGATCTGTACCGGTTTCCCGCACATTTCACGCCCCAGCAGGAAAGCGGTGGAGCCGCAGTTAATCACTACGCTTTCACCCGGGTTTACCAGCTGCGACGCCGCTTTCGCGATGCGTACTTTTTCATCGTGGTTTTGCGCCTGGTGCAGATTCATCGGCGTCCAGCGGGGCCGCTGTTGGGTAATGGCCTCTGCGCCGTTGCGCACTTTTTTAAGTTTCCCGCTTTCGTCGAGCTTGTTGATGTCGCGGCGCGCTGTCGCCGGGGAGATCCCCAGACGCTCAATCACGTTTTCGACGGTAACAAAGCCCAACTGTGCCAGCATATCCAGCAGTATTTGATGTCTTTGTGCTTCAGTCATGAGCTATTCCGATACAAATTGATTTGAAAAGATGATATTTGAAATAGCCTGGAAATACTAAAGTAAATGGAAAAAATGCCGGGTAATCCCGGCATGATATCGACTCACAGGAAGGATTTGAACGGTAGATCGGGTTCAATGGTAAAGCAATCGTCAAACCCACGCGGATAGTGGTATTCGAAATTGTCTTTATCCAGCGGCCAGGTAAACTTGCCGCCAACCTGCCAGATAAACGGTTTAAAACCATACTTCAGGCGATCTTTCTTCATTTCCCATAGCACGCGGATCTCTTGCGGATCGGCCTGGAAGTTCGACCAGATATCGTGATGGAACGGGATCACCACTTTGGTATTCAGCGATTCCGCCATGCGTAAAATATCCGCGCTGGTCATTTTGTCCGTAATACCGCGCGGGTTTTCACCGTAAGAACCGAGCGCGACATCAATTTGATGTTCGTTGCCGTGTTTCGCGTAGTAGTTGGAATAGTGAGAATCGCCGCTGTGATAGAGATTGCCGCCCGGCGTTTTAAACAGATAGTTAACCGCGCGTACATCCATGCCGTCCGGCAGTACGCCAGCAGCTTTCTGATCGGCAGGCAGGGTGATTAATGCAGTGCGGTCAAAGGCATCAAGCGCATGAATTTCAATATCTTTCACTTTCACGACATCGCCCGGTTTTACCACGATGCAGCGTTCTTTCGGCACGCCCCAGCCAACCCACAAATCCACGCAGGTCTGCGGGCCGATAAACGGAACATCATCGGCGCAATTCTGCATTACGGCAGCCGCGACATTGACGTCAATGTGATCGTTATGGTCGTGGGTCGCCAGTACGGCGTCAATCTGACGGATAGCGAAAGGATCGAGAACAAACGGCGTGGTGCGCAGGTTAGGCTGTAATTTTTTGACGCCAGCCATACGCTGCATCTGATGGCCGGTTTTCATCAACGGATTACCGTGGCTCTGTTTACCGGTACCGCACCAGAAATCGACGCATACGTTAGTGCCGCCTTCAGATTTTAGCCAGATACCGGTACAGCCCAGCCACCACATAGCGAACGTACCCGGCGCGACCTGCTCTTGCTCAATCTCTTCGTTCAGCCAGCTTCCCCACTCCGGAAACGTGCTCAGAATCCATGATTCACGCGTGATGCTTTGTACTTTACTCATCGCATTTACCTTCATGTTTGTTCAAAATAGTTCAAAATGTGATTTGTTTTGATTAATCCTGACACTATTTTCTCAAGAAGGCAATGGGCTATTTTTTGACTTTTGGGTAGAGGAGAACGCAGCCAGAAGAAAATTTAATCTTTTCTGGCGTCATGGGGATGTATTCATCTTTATGATTTTACTTATTTTAATGAAGAAATGAGTTATTTATAAGTAAACCATGTATTAAGTGTGCTAATTATTTGCGCGCTACGTCACATTTAATCAAATTCAATCTTGTTGTGATTACTTTTGAAAATTACAGTGGAGGGACATTATTCTGAGCGCCTGTGACTCAGCAACCTTGTCTACCGGAGATCGTTATGGAGATCCTCTACAACATCTTTACCATTTTTTTTAATCAGGTAATGACCAATGCCCCGCTATTACTGGGTATTGTGACCTGCCTGGGCTATATCCTGCTGCGTAAAAGCGTCAGCGTGATCATCAAAGGGACGATCAAAACCATCATTGGCTTCATGCTGCTACAGGCCGGGTCCGGCATTCTGACCAGCACCTTTAAACCGGTGGTGGCGAAAATGTCTGAGGTCTACGGCATCAACGGCGCGATTTCCGATACCTATGCTTCGATGATGGCAACGATCGAACGGATGGGTGATGCGTATAGTTGGGTAGGCTACGCGGTGTTGCTCGCGCTGGCGCTGAATATTTGTTACGTCTTGTTGCGACGCATTACCGGTATTCGCACCATCATGTTGACCGGGCACATCATGTTCCAGCAGGCGGGGCTGATTGCGGTCTCTTTCTATATCTTCGGCTATTCCATGTGGACCACCATTATCTGCACGGCGATACTGGTTTCCCTGTACTGGGGTATTACCTCCAACATGATGTACAAGCCGACTCAGGAAGTGACCGATGGCTGTGGTTTCTCCATCGGTCACCAGCAGCAGTTTGCTTCCTGGATTGCCTATAAAGTCGCGCCGTTCCTGGGCAAAAAAGAGGAAAGCGTTGAAGACCTCAAACTGCCGGGCTGGCTGAACATTTTCCATGACAACATCGTCTCCACGGCGATTGTAATGACCATCTTCTTTGGTGCCATTCTGCTCTCCTTTGGTATCGATACCGTACAGGCGATGGCGGGTAAAACCCACTGGACAATCTATATCCTGCAAACCGGTTTCTCCTTTGCGGTGGCGATCTTCATCATCACCCAGGGCGTGCGTATGTTTGTCGCCGAGCTCTCTGAGGCCTTTAACGGTATCTCCCAGCGTCTGATTCCGGGCGCAGTACTGGCGATTGACTGCGCCGCTATTTATAGCTTCGCGCCGAACGCGGTGGTCTGGGGCTTTATGTGGGGCACCATCGGTCAGCTGATTGCGGTTGGCATCCTGGTTGCCTGCGGCTCCTCGATCCTGATTATTCCTGGCTTTATCCCGATGTTCTTCTCTAACGCCACTATCGGCGTGTTCGCTAACCACTTCGGCGGCTGGCGTGCGGCGCTGAAGATTTGTCTGGTGATGGGGATGATCGAAATCTTTGGTTGCGTCTGGGCGGTGAAACTCACGGGGATGAGCGCCTGGATGGGTATGGCGGACTGGTCGATTCTGGCACCGCCGATGATGCAGGGCTTCTTCTCCCTCGGTATCGCCTTTATGGCCGTCATCATTGTAATTGCACTGGCTTATATGTTCTTCGCTGGCCGCGCACTGCGCGCAGAAGAAGATGCAGAAAAACAACTGGCAGAACAGTCTGCTTAATAAGGAGTTTTGATTATGACCGTACGTATTCTGGCTGTGTGTGGCAACGGACAGGGCAGTTCCATGATCATGAAAATGAAAGTGGACCAGTTTTTAACCCAATCAAACATTGACCACACGGTAAACAGCTGCGCGGTTGGCGAGTACAAAAGCGAGTTGAGCGGCGCGGATATCATCATCGCTTCTACCCATATTGCGGGCGAAATCACCGTGACCGGCAACAAATATGTGGTTGGCGTGCGTAACATGCTCTCTCCTGCTGACTTCGGCCCGAAACTGCTGGAAGTGATCAAAGAACATTTCCCGCAAGACGTGAAGTAAGGATGCAACATGAAATTACGTGATTCACTGGCGGAGAATAATTCTATCCGCCTGCAGGCTGAAGCGAATACCTGGCAGGAAGCCGTCAAGATCGGCGTCGATTTACTGGTGGCTGCCGACGTGGTGGAGCCGCGCTATTACCAGGCCATTCTCGATGGCGTTGAGCAGTTTGGCCCCTATTTTGTGATTGCCCCCGGCCTGGCGATGCCGCATGGCCGCCCGGAAGAAGGGGTGAAGAAAACCGGTTTTTCGCTGGTGACGCTGAAAAAGCCGCTGGAGTTCAACCACGAAGATAACGACCCGGTCGATATTCTGATCACCATGGCGGCGGTTGATGCCAACACTCACCAGGAAGTGGGCATCATGCAGATCGTCAACCTGTTTGAAGACGAAGCTAATTTTGACCGTTTACGCGCCTGCCGCACCGCGCAGGAAGTCCTGGATCTCATTGACCGCACCAACGCGGCAGCTTAAGAAGGAATTGAAAATGTCATTACCAATGTTGCAGGTCGCGCTGGACAACCAGACTATGGATAGCGCCTATGAAACCACTCGCCTGATTGCCGAAGAAGTCGACATTATCGAAGTGGGCACCATTCTGTGCGTGGGCGAAGGCGTGCGTGCGGTTCGCGATCTGAAAGCGCTTTACCCGCACAAAATCGTGCTGGCGGACGCCAAAATTGCCGATGCCGGTAAAATCCTCTCCCGTATGTGTTTCGAAGCCAACGCGGACTGGGTGACGGTCATTTGCTGCGCCGACATCAACACCGCGAAAGGCGCGCTGGATGTGGCGAAAGAGTTCAACGGCGACGTGCAGATCGAACTGACCGGTTACTGGACCTGGGAACAGGCGCAGCAGTGGCGCGATGCGGGCATTCAGCAAGTGGTTTATCACCGCAGCCGTGACGCGCAGGCCGCAGGCGTGGCGTGGGGCGAGGCGGATATTACCGCGATTAAGCGGCTCTCCGATATGGGCTTTAAAGTGACCGTGACCGGCGGACTGGCGCTGGAAGACCTGCCGCTGTTCAAAGGCATTCCGATCCATGTCTTTATCGCGGGGCGCAGCATTCGCGATGCCGAATCGCCGGTAGAAGCCGCACGGCAGTTCAAACGCTCCATTGCCCAACTGTGGGGCTAAGGAGTGGCTATGCTGTCGAAACAAATTCCGCTCGGCATCTATGAAAAAGCGCTCCCTGCCGGGGAGTGCTGGCTGGAGCGCCTGCGGCTGGCGAAAACGCTGGGTTTTGACTTTGTTGAAATGTCGGTGGACGAGACCGACGCCCGACTGGCGCGGCTCGACTGGAGTCGCGAGCAGCGCCTGGCGCTGGTGAGCGCGGTTGCTGAAACCGGCGTGCGCGTGCCGTCCATGTGTCTGAGCGCGCATCGTCGTTTTCCGCTCGGTAGCGAAGATGACGCGGTACGGGCGCAGGGGCTGGAGATTATGCGTAAAGCGATTCAGTTTGCGCAGGACGTCGGGATTCGCGTCATTCAACTGGCGGGGTACGACGTTTACTATCAGCAGGCCAATGACGAAACGCGTTGCCGCTTCCGCGATGGGTTAAAAGAGAGCGTTGATATGGCTAGCCGCGCCCAGGTGACGCTGGCGATGGAGATCATGGATTATCCATTGATGAATTCCATCAGTAAAGCGCTGGGCTATGCTCACTACCTCAATAACCCGTGGTTCCAGCTCTATCCGGATATCGGCAATCTGTCTGCCTGGGATAACGACGTACAGATGGAGCTACAGGCGGGAATCGGGCATATCGTCGCGGTACACGTCAAAGATACTAAACCCGGCGTGTTCAAAAATGTGCCGTTTGGCGAAGGCGTTGTCGATTTCGAACGCTGCTTCGAAACGCTCAAACAGAGTGGCTATTGCGGGCCCTATCTGATTGAGATGTGGAGTGAAACAGCAGAGAACCCGGCGGCAGAGGTAGCGAAAGCGCGTGACTGGGTGAAAGCGCGCATGGCCAGCGCCGGTCTGGTGGAGGCAGCCTAATGCAAAAGCTCAAGCAGCAGGTATTTGACGCTAACATGGATTTGCCCCGTTATGGACTGGTGACGTTTACCTGGGGCAACGTCAGCGCTATCGATCGCGAACGCGGGCTGGTGGTGATTAAGCCAAGCGGTGTCGCCTATGAAACCATGAAGGTAGATGACATGGTGGTGGTGGATATGGATGGCAAAGTGGTGGAGGGAGGTTATCGTCCTTCTTCCGATACCGCTACCCATCTGGCGCTGTATCAACGCTATCCGTCGCTTGGCGGCGTCGTTCATACCCACTCCACCCACGCCACGGCATGGGCGCAGGCGGGGATGGCTATTCCGGCGCTCGGTACCACGCACGCGGACTATTTCTTTGGCGATATTCCTTGTACCAGGGCGTTAAGCGAAGAAGAAGTGCAGGGCGAGTACGAGCTGAACACCGGTAAGGTGATCATCGAAACGCTGGGCGAGGTGGAACCGCTGCATACGCCAGGCATTGTGGTGTATCAACACGGGCCGTTCGCCTGGGGGAAAGATGCGCACGATGCGGTACATAACGCGGTCGTCATGGAGGAAGTGGCGCGAATGGCGTGGATTGCGCGCGGTATTAACCCTGGCCTCAACCCCATCGACGATTATCTGATGAATAAACACTTCATGCGTAAGCATGGCCCGAATGCGTATTACGGGCAGAAGTGAAGTATGAGCTCCGGAATGTGAATATTATCGGGATGTCACAGGTCTAATTCCAGAGCCATCTTTCCGCGAAAAAAAGCCCCCTGTTCAGGGGGCAAATCAACTATGATTTTTCGTTGGTTTTCCTGATGCTAGCGATAAATATTCGCGCTGGCGTGTATGTTGCCGTTGCTACCCGGTTCCCGGATAAGTATGACGTGATAATACATTGCGTTTCGCGCGTCGGCCTCGTCATTCAGCGCCAGATTGGCTTCGCTTTCCGTGGCGAACTTATGGTTGATGTAGATCACGCCTAAGCTGCGCACATCATCCATATTTCTGGCCTGGTGATTATTTAACTCGATGGCTGCCGTTGCCGTTACGCCAGGCAAAAGCGCAGCCAGAAATAACATTATCCGGGCTCGCATCATGTACCTCCTCAGCAGCGCGGTCTGGTTGGCGATATCCCCCTTTAGTGAATCGCTTCTGGTTTAATTTTAACCATAACCCGCCGCAGAGATGGCGACCTTTTCTGATGCTGTTGTTCAAAAAATTATCGCATTGTCGTTTTTTACCTGATTAACAACCCGTTGATGTATGCCGCTATGTTTAAGAAACCCTGTGTGGCAAAAAAGCGCGCTGACCACAGTGTCAATTCTCTGCCGGAACAGGCCGTTTATAGTGGCGCGCGATATAACGTTAATATCTCAGCAGCAAAATGCGACGGGACAGGCGTTACGTTCGGCACGATAAATAATTGTACAATCACCTTGAGTTTGCCCGCAGGCGCCAGTATTATAACGCGTCATTTTTCAGCCGACCTTTAACACGTTCCTTGCCTCCATGGGCTGCGGCTGACCCAGACAGGAGGCTGAATAATCCGTAAGGAGCAATTCGATGCGTCATTACGAAATCGTTTTTATGGTCCATCCTGACCAGAGCGAACAGGTTCCGGGCATGATCGAGCGTTACTCTGCTGCCATCACTGGCGCAGAAGGCAAGATCCACCGTCTGGAAGACTGGGGCCGCCGTCAGCTGGCTTACCCGATCAACAAACTGCACAAAGCGCACTACGTTCTGATGAACGTTGAAGCGCCGCAGGAAGTGATCGATGAGCTGGAAACTACCTTCCGCTTCAACGATGCCGTTATCCGCAGCATGGTTATGCGTACTAAGCACGCTGTTACCGAAGCTTCTCCGATGGTTAAAGCGAAAGACGAGCGCCGTGAGCGTCGCGATGATTTCGCTAACGAAACCGCAGATGATGCTGAAGCTGGGGATTCTGAAGAGTAATTTCTGATGACCAACCGTCTGGCGTTGTCCGGCACCGTGTGCAGGGCCCCCCTTCGAAAGGTCAGTCCATCAGGAATTCCGCATTGCCAGTTCGTGCTTGAGCATCGTTCTGTGCAAGAGGAAGCCGGCTTTCACCGGCAGGCGTGGTGCCAAATGCCCGTTATTGTTAGCGGACACGAAAACCAGGCCATTACTCACAGTATAACGGTCGGCAGCCGCATAACCGTTCAGGGGTTTATTTCTTGCCACAAGGCAAAGAACGGTCTGAGCAAAATGGTTCTGCATGCCGAGCAGATTGAATTGATAGATTCTGGAGACTAGCCATATGGCACGTTATTTCCGTCGTCGCAAGTTCTGCCGTTTCACCGCGGAAGGCGTTCAAGAGATCGACTATAAAGATATCGCTACGCTGAAAAACTACATCACCGAAAGCGGTAAGATTGTCCCAAGCCGTATCACCGGTACCCGTGCAAAATACCAGCGTCAGCTGGCTCGCGCTATCAAACGCGCTCGCTACCTGTCTCTGCTGCCGTACACTGATCGCCATCAGTAATCGGTCACGGTCCATTAATACGACTTTGAGAGGATAAGGTAATGCAAGTTATTCTGCTTGATAAAGTAGCAAACCTGGGTAGCCTGGGTGATCAGGTTAACGTTAAAGCGGGCTATGCTCGTAACTTCTTGGTACCAAAGGGTAAAGCTGTTCCGGCTACCAAGAAAAACGTTGAATACTTCGAAGCACGTCGCGCTGAACTGGAAGCTAAACTGGCTGACGTTCTGGCTGCTGCAAATGCACGCGCAGAGAAAATCAACGCCCTGGAAACCGTTACTATCGCGTCTAAAGCAGGCGACGAAGGTAAACTGTTCGGTTCCATCGGTACTCGCGACATCGCTGACGCTGTGACTGCGGCTGGCGTTGACGTGGCTAAGAGCGAAGTTCGTCTGCCGAACGGCGTTCTGCGTACCACTGGCGAACACGAAGTGAACTTCCAGGTTCACAGCGAAGTATTCGCAAAAGTTATCATCAACGTGGTTGCTGAGTAATCAGGCATTCTCGTTTTTGCTAGCAACGAAACGTCGGCCCAGCGCCGACGTTTTGCTTTTTTAACCCCATCGCTTTTCGACTGGCTATCTCCCCCTCTTTTCGCGATAATCAAAAATAAAACATTATTTTAATTTCTTGGTGAAAGAATGGATACCCAACGCCAGGCCTCCCCGTTTGCCCGCAAAAACGTCGTTTATGTGTGTGCCGCATTTTGTTGCTTGCTATGGGGCAGCGCTTATCCAGCCATCAAAAGCGGTTATGACCTCTTTCAGATAGCCACCGATGATATCCCTTCTAAAATTGTTTTTGCTGGTTATCGTTTTTTGTTTGCGGGTGGGTTGCTACTACTGTTCGCGCTGCTTCAGCGTAAACCGATTGGTCGGTTTCGTCCGCGCCAGTTTGCTCAGTTGACGTTACTGGGGCTGACTCAGACGTCGCTGCAATATCTCTTTTTCTATATCGGCCTTGCGTTCACCTCCGGCGTGAAAGGCTCAATCATGAACGCGACAGGCACATTCTTCAGCGTATTGCTGGCGCACTTTATTTATCAGAACGACCGATTGAGCTACAACAAAACGCTCGGCTGTATTCTGGGCTTTGCGGGCGTCATGGTGGTGAACGTCAGCAACGGCCTGGATTTCAGCTTTAATCTGCCGGGAGAAGGCTCCGTGGTGCTGGCGGCGTTTATTCTTTCTGCGGCCACATTGTATGGCAAACGTCTCTCGCAGACGGTCGATCCGATGGTCATGACTGGCTATCAATTGGGGATTGGCGGTCTGGTACTGGTCATTGGCGGTTACGTTTTTGGCGGTACGCTGACGATACATGGCTTCTCGTCGGTGGCGATTTTAGTCTACCTGACGCTGCTCTCGTCGGTCGCTTTTGCGCTATGGAGCATTTTACTCAAATATAATCGCGTGGGGATGATTGCGCCGTTTAACTTTCTGATCCCGTTTTCTGGCGCGGCTCTTTCGGCTATTTTTCTCGGCGAGAATATATTGGAGTGGAAATACATGATTGCGCTGGTGCTGGTGTGTTCGGGGATTTGGTGGGTGAATAAGGTGAAGCGGTAATGCTTCACCTGAACGAATAGGGTATAGACGGGGTAAGGCGCAGCCGGCGTTACTGTGCGCGAATAAAACTGCCGTCAGGCTGACGCGTAAACAGCACCTGTTGACCGTTATCGCCATCTATCGTTAAACCTGTCACCACCCCGCTGGCATTCTGGCGAATTTTAATCATTTGACCATTTTTGAGATTACTCAGCGGTTTGCCAGCGCCTTCTACCTGCGCCATTGCATAAACGTCTGTCGGGGGCAGCCCGTGGTCACGGAACAGTTGCGCCAGAGTTTTACCAGACTCTACCCGGTACGAGCGCCACTGTTGACCGATGCCGCTATCCTGCTGGAAAGGCTGCGTCTGCGGCTGGTTTTGTTCTTCCGGCTGGCCTTCCTGGATAGGTTCCGGCGCAACGGGCGCCACCTGATCCGGATCGTTTTGCGGCGCGACCAGCTGCGCCTGAAGCTGGGCCTCCGTCGGCGGCTGTGATTGCGATTGCAGATCCAATTGCGCTTCCCGCGTGACGACAGGTGAGTCGCTGGTCTCGCTGGCGGGCAGCAGGAAACCGATCACCAGCACGATAGCGGCAATGATAATGCCACGACGATGCATAGGCGGCAGCGGTTCCATGATGCGAAAATTATCCGGCGCGTGCCAGATTTTCGCCAGGGTTGGTTTTAATTCAAAGCGCCCGGGCATGGTTTACCTCCTGCTCCGCATCTCGTTCCTTAATCATAGAGTATAGATGGCTAACGCTATGATACTGGTAGTGCTATCCGCTTTCGTGACATCAATACGGATAATCTATTGTTTCTTTTTCCCTGCGATTTGTCATCCTCCCTGAGACAAAGTTTTACCAGAAGAAGCGTGGCTGTTATGCTGCCCGCTACTTTTTTGATATCCGATGAAGGAAAAATAATGGCCACCCCGACTTTTGACACTATTGAAGCGCAAGCGAGCTACGGCATTGGTTTGCAGGTAGGGCAGCAGCTCAGCGAATCCGGTCTTGAAGGGCTGTTGCCTGAAGCGCTGGTTGCAGGCATTGCTGATGCGCTGGAAGGTAAACACCCGGCGGTTCCTGTTGATGTGGTGCATCGTGCGCTGCGTGAAATTCATGAGCGTGCGGACGCGGTGCGTCGTGAGCGTTTCAAAGCGATGGCGGCCGAAGGCGTGAAATACCTGGAAGAAAACCGCGAAAAAGACGGTGTGAACAGTACTGAATCTGGTTTACAGTTCCGCGTTCTGACGCAGGGCGAAGGCGCGATTCCGGCGCGTACCGACCGCGTACGCGTGCATTACACCGGTAAGCTTATTGATGGCACCGTATTTGACAGCTCCGTCGCGCGCGGCGAACCGGCTGAATTCCCGGTAAATGGCGTGATCGCCGGCTGGATTGAAGCTCTGACTCTGATGCCGGTAGGTTCCAAATGGGAACTGACTATCCCACAGGAGCTGGCCTATGGCGAGCGTGGGGCCGGGGCCTCTATTCCGCCATTCAGCACCCTGGTGTTTGAGGTGGAACTGCTGGAAATTCTGTAAGCGCCCCGGGTTTGCCGGATGATGGCGTAAACGCCTTATCCGGCAACCCTGACTTCAGCAGATGCCAATATTTTATTTTGCAAATGGCGTCGTTACGTGTATTTTTGTGAGCTAATTCGCATTATCAAAGTGATATAACACTCATTTTAAACATAAAATTAACATTGTATTTGAATCTTAGTATTCATCCCGCCGATTCTTACCTAATATCGATGAGTCCTGATAACAGGATCGTCGTATCATAGACCAAAGGCCGTAGAGCCCGCACAACACAGACAGGTACAGGAAGAAAAACATGGTAGATCAGGTAAAAGTCGCAGCCGACGAACAGGCTCCGGCTGAACAGTCGCTACGGCGCAATCTTACAAACCGTCATATACAGCTTATCGCTATTGGCGGCGCTATTGGTACCGGTCTGTTTATGGGATCGGGTAAAACGATCAGTCTCGCCGGACCGTCGATCATTTTTGTGTATATGATCATCGGTTTTATGCTTTTTTTCGTGATGCGCGCCATGGGGGAATTGCTGCTCTCGAATCTGGAATATAAATCGTTTAGCGATTTTGCTTCCGACCTGCTTGGCCCCTGGGCGGGATATTTCACCGGCTGGACGTACTGGTTTTGCTGGGTAGTGACCGGTATGGCTGACGTGGTGGCGATTACTGCCTACGCGCAGTTCTGGTTTCCCGGCCTTTCCGATTGGGTCGCCTCGCTGGCGGTAGTGATCCTGCTGCTAAGCCTCAACCTCGCCACCGTTAAAATGTTTGGTGAAATGGAATTTTGGTTTGCTATGGTCAAAATCGTCGCCATTGTGGCGTTGATTGTGGTCGGGCTGGTGATGATTGCGATGCACTTTAAATCGCCGACAGGCGTTGAAGCGTCTTTCGCGCATCTGTGGAATAACGGCGGCTGGTTCCCGAAAGGTATTAGCGGGTTCTTTGCCGGTTTCCAGATTGCAGTGTTCGCTTTCGTGGGCATTGAGCTGGTTGGTACTACCGCCGCAGAAACTAAAGATCCGGAAAAATCGCTGCCGCGCGCGATTAACTCAATACCGATCCGTATCATCATGTTCTACGTCTTTGCGCTGATTGTCATTATGTCGGTGACGCCGTGGAGTTCCGTGGTGCCGGATAAGAGCCCGTTCGTTGAGCTGTTTGTACTGGTGGGTCTGCCTGCCGCCGCGAGCGTGATCAACTTTGTTGTGCTGACCTCGGCGGCGTCTTCCGCCAACAGCGGCGTCTTCTCGACCAGCCGTATGCTGTTTGGCCTGGCGCAAGAAGGCGTGGCGCCAAAAGCGTTCGCTAAGCTATCGAAACGCGCGGTACCGGCGAAAGGCCTGACCTTCTCCTGTATCTGCCTGCTGGGCGGCGTGGTTATGCTGATGGTCAACCCGAGCGTGATTGGCGCATTCACCATGATCACTACGGTTTCGGCTATCCTGTTTATGTTTGTCTGGACCATCATTCTGTGTTCATACCTGGTGTACCGCAAAAAGCGTCCCCACCTGCATGAAAAATCCATCTATAAGATGCCGCTCGGTAAGCTGATGTGCTGGGTCTGCATGGCGTTCTTTGCGTTCGTGCTGGTATTACTGACGCTGGAAGACGATACGCGCCAGGCGCTGATCGTGACGCCGCTGTGGTTTATCGCGTTGGGTCTGGGCTGGCTGTTCCTGCGTAAGAACAAACTGGCTAAATGACGGATTTATCCCTCTCGCTTAGGCGAGGGGGTATGCGCATAACGTACCCGCCGGGGCGCTTTCTTCATTTTTACGCCCCATTTTGTCGCTTCCCGCTCCTTAACGAGCTATTTTTCTCGCCACATTTGATAGCGTATGGAGATGAAAAGCTCAGGAAATGAGTGTTTGTCCGCTGATGCAATGACGCGAAAAACGTTTCTTCAGGAAGGGCAGCTGTAAATTGCAGGCTGACGGTAAGTGCCGCCTTGATGAATTCCTATAATGGCGGCTCGCGCTGGATAATACGTTGAAAAAGTGGTTTAAGTAACAAATTAATCTCCTATTTCAAACTGTAATTATGACCATTCGACGCTGGATTTTAAGCGCTACGCTTTTGCTGCTGCCTGTTCCTGCGTTCGCAGATTTTCAGTATCAGCAGGATAAGGACGGCGTTTTTTATACCGCCGACGACGAACCGCAAATTCTCTCCCGACTGCCTGACGTTAGCTATTCGCATTTACGGCGTATTGCCGATTTATCTCACCCGCAAGACCCTCGCCCGTTAATAGAAATCAATCCCGACAGCCATAACTGCGACGACAATCATATTTGTCAGCACGCTTATCTCAGCGATGGGCGCTTTATCCTGTGGGCAGGCAAAATCGTCCAGAATACCGGGGATGAGCCTGCCGTTGATGTTGCCAGCTTTCAGTCTTTTGGCGCCTTTGCCGCCGATAAACACGGTCTCTATTTTGATGGTAAACGTCGTGATAGCAATGCGGGTGAAAAACGTGTGGATATGGCGACTCTGGCAGAGACGAAAATCTGGAATCTGCTGCGGGATAAAAATAATCTCTATTATGAAGGCCGCTGGCTGGGGCGGGCCGATGGGTTTCGCGTGTTGAGGCTGGATTCCACTTCGGCAAGGGAGTTTATTGTGACGACGGCGCAACGGGTGATTGTGAACGGCATACCCATTACCGCTGATGCTAATACGTTTCAAATCATTCGCTGGATGCCTGGCGAGGTACTAATTTATCGTGATAAAACCGGTAAGCATGACTATGAGATTGATAATTCCAGTCGGTACTGCGGCTATTTTAATATTGGCCTGCGTGAGGTGACATGGCTGAAACATGAGGCAACCAACGCCGGGAGCAGTTGTAAAGTGGAAACCCTGCCGGGTGTCGATCCGGAGTATTTTTTTCGTCTGAACGGGAACACCGGTTGGTATAAGGATCGTATTTATCAGGTGAGCACGAATGCGTTGGGCGAGGGGGTACTGCGCATTTTTACGTCGCAGGAAAAACTTCCGGCGCTGAAAATAGATAGAGTTACCTATAATTACTACCATCTGGCTTTGTCCGCGGATGGGCAATTATATCGCCAGATCTCACGTGATCAATGGCAGCGCTATAACCCGATATTAACAGAGTGGACGACGGTATCACCAGCGCCCACTGACGTTATCTCTTTGCTTCCCTCTGATTACCACTAGCGCAGGATGGCGCAATGTTGAGAATAAAACAGTTCTGTTTATCGATTTTATTAATGCTGGCACCAGTGTTAGCTCTGGCCTGTTCCGGCATTCCATATGCTTTGTTTCACTATCAGCCGTGGGGGCAGGGAACGAAATATGTAGTTGAAGAAGATTATGATTATGGTATTAATTTTAAAGATATTGAAATTCGAGAGGTAAAATTTAGTCAACTACGGCACGTTCCTGACCGCATTGTTAATGAATATAATGACCGTGGAAAAATGAGTAATGATTTTGTTCATGTCGCCGCTTTTTCATCGCTAATAAAAAATGATTTCTGGCAGTTTTATTGGCTAACCGACGGCCAGCATATTTTATGGGTTGGGAAAATCGTACAAAATCCACCGGGTAAGCCGCCAGTGGATGCAGCGACTTTTCGGGCGTATGGACGCTTTGCCGCTGATAAAGATAGTCTTTACTTCGACGGCGAGCGCACAGATGATAATCATGGTGAAAAAAGGGTCGATATAGATTCGTTGCAGCAGGTCGGCGGCAACATCAAATTAAACGACTCCGGCGATGTGCTTAAAGACAGGCGCAACCTCTACTTTCAGGGACGCTGGCTGGCTAGTGCGCAGGGATATTCCATCCTGGGCGTTAAATCCTGGGAGCAGCGTAATATTCTGTTTTCGCCGACCAGCTGCGATACTACATCTAATCCTGGCCCGTGGGACACTATTCTGCGTACCGCCACGCAGGTTTTTGTTAATGGTGTGGCAATTGATGCCGATCCGAACTCTTTTCATGTTGTGCGCTGGGTCGCTGGCGTGCAGTTACTCTATCGCGACAAAGCAGGCGTAAAACGCTATTACTTCGGCAAAGACTGTCTCAATACGTTTAATGTACAGCGGGATAAGGTGACATGGATGACGCGAGAGGCATCGCGCCGAGGCGATGACTGCCGAATAGCGACTATTCCCAATGTTGATCCAGAATATTTCCATCCCATTCATTACAATTGGACGGTAGCACAGTACAAAGATCTATTGTACCAGGTGAAGTATGTCTCTCCGGTCGACAGGGTATTAACCATCACCCGCTTGCCTGATCCGCAGGTACAGCTGAAAGCTGGCGCTAATTTGGTGGGTAAACAGATCTATTTTATCGGCGATGGGGGCGTGCAGATTATCGACCCTATTGGACCATTGGTGTGGTTTAAAAATCCCGATGGTTCATTTTCTGATGTTTTTGCTCATGACGATCGTTATCTCTATTTCTTCGGTGATACGCTGGTGGATAGCGGGCAACGGCGTAACGTAACGCGGACGCTGGATACTGCGCATATCGACAAGAGCGGTTATTATCTGGTCACTGAGGAGGGGAAATATGAGGTTATTAATAATGCATTCACCTCTCGCTAAAAAGCGTTAGTCGATTCAGAATAAACGATCCTGTCTATACGTTCAGGATCGTTTATTGGCGGTGGATTATTCCCCGGCCAGCGCGCGTGGGAACAGCACGTTATTCTCCAGGCTGATGTGCTCCATCAGATCATCAATCATCTCATTAATGCCGTTATACATCGCTTTCCAGGTGGTGCAGGCTTCTGGCGGCGGCGTTACATTTTGGGTGACGTGTTTGATGACGTCTACCAGCTCTCCCGCCTCGTCATGCTCGCTTTCCATTACGCTTATCGGGCCCGTTGCCTGGCGACCCATACCCTGTTTGATCATGGGGAACAGGATCTGTTCTTCTTTCATCATATGGCTGGAAAGCTCTTCATGCAGCGCGGTGAGATATTTTGTCAGGCCGCGTGGGACGTTTGGCTTATCCGCGTGAACGCGTTCCACTTTGGTTGCCTGCAGAATAAGCTCCGGCAGTTGTTCGCGATGTCGGTCATGATAGCGAACAACGATATGGTCAATAATGTCCGCCAGCGGAACGGCGCGCCAGTCTTTTTCGATGGGCTGTTCAGCCAATTGCGCCAGTTGCGCTTCAATGATGTCAATATCGACGTCGTGACGCGCGGCGGCGCGTGCCAGCGTCTGTTTTCCACCGCAGCAGTAATCCATATCGTACTGGCGAAACAGCGCCGATGCGCGGGGAATAGAGAGCGCCAGTTCGCCTAAAGGTTGATCGCGATAAGCCATAGCCGTTACCTCATTTGCAATAATATAAGTTGTATTCTAAATGCATCTTTAAGGCGAGGCTATAACACTTTCGGGGTGCGTATAATTTAAGCGAGTATGAAATTAGCGTTCCGTGACCGGAACGACGGTCGCTTTTTCCGGTTTCGCTCTCACGGCAATGACCACGCCCGCCACCAGGAGCGCAATGCCGCTTAACGTCAGGAATGGCGGGATTTCTTGGCGCAGAATGAAGGTATAGAGCAGTCCCGCCAGCGTTTCAAAAACAATCAGCGGCCCTAAAATAACGGTTGGCAATTTTTGGCTGGCGATATTCCAGCACAGCGTGCCCACCCAGGAACACAGCACCGCGATGGCGATCATCAGACCGATAAACAGCGCGGGATGCGGGCCAAAGGGCAGGGTAAACAACGGTTTCTGGATACTCAGCCACAGACAGACCGCCGCATAGCCGATTAACGAGACCGGCAGCGTAACCAGCGCCTGCGCCGTTGCCCACATCATGGGATGTTTGTCGGGATTTTCCCGCAGCCAGCGGGCGTTGCGCAGCGCATACCATGCCCAGCACGCTACGGAAATCAGCGCCAGCACAATGCCTGAACCATAGCGCCAGCCGCTAACATCGGACAATCCCTGACTAAGTTCAGCAATATTGACGCACAGCAGGCCAAAACCGATAAGCGCCAGCGCGGGCGCTAAACGCCGCCAGGATAATCTGCCGTCTCGTTGGCTATAGAGAACGTTAGCGAAAAGCGGAATGACGACCGGCAATGTCCCGATGATCATCGTCGAAACCGGCGCGCCGGTTCGCTGAATAGCGCTGGCGAGGCAGGCGTAATAGATTACATTGCCCATCAGAGTCAGCGACAGGGCGGTGAACCAGTCTTTGCGCGTCAACTGGCGTAACCGCGTGCGGCCTAACCAGGCAATCGGCAGGGCAATCAGCCCCAGCGCCAGGTAGCGTCCCATTGACTGTAAGAGGGCCGGGTAATCCGGCACGATTAACGGGCCGACGAAAATCAATCCCCACATTAGCCCTGCCAGCAGGGCGTATAGCACGCCGCTAATCATCAGATTCTCCTCATAAACCGTTCCGTCATTATCAGAGAAGGTCTATGAGGATGCCACATAAATTAACTAAATTTTAACACTTACAGTACGGAGCGAAGGCTTTCTGTGAGCGTCGTCGTCGGGCGACCGATGAGTTTACGCAGCGTATGGCTGTCATCAAACAAGCCGCCTTTCGCCGCGCCAGCGTCAGAATTGGCCAACATATCCGCCAGTCCGTCAGGCAGGCCTGCGCCTTTTAACGCGGCGGCAAAATCGACTTCGCTCAGGTTCTGGTAGACGATTTTTTTTCCGCTCTGATGAGTAAGTTCATCCGCCAACTGGCGTAATGTCCAGGCGTCATCACCCGCCAGCTCGTAGACATTCCCGGCGTGACCCTCTTCACTGATGACGCGCGCGGCGGCGGCGGCATAGTCAGCGCGCATTGCGGAGGCGATTTTCCCTTGTCCCGCTGCGCCAATAAAGACGCCATGCTTCAGCGCGGCAGGGACGCTCGCCAGGTAGTTTTCCGTATACCAGCCGTTACGTAATAGCGTGTGAGGAATACCTGACTCAGCCAGCATCTTTTCCGTTTCAATATGTTCATCGGCGAGCGCCAGCGGCGATTTATCCGCATGTAGCAGGCTGGTATAGGCGATGAATTTCACCTTCGCGGCAATGGCGGCCTGAATAACGTTGCGGTGCTGCGCGGTGCGTTGTCCCACTTCGCTGGATGATATAAGCAGCAGTTTATCAACGCCCTGTAAGGCGGTGGTCAGCGCGGCTTCGTTAGCGTAATCCGCCTGGCGAACGGCGATCCCGCGCTGACTGAGCGGGGCGGCTTTTTTCGGGTTACGGGCGATCGCGACGAGGTGACTGGCGGGCGTCGTTTTTAGCAGGTTTTCAATAACGTGTTGGCCCAGTTGGCCTGTTGCGCCAGTGATAGCAATCATGGTGAACTCCTCAGTGTTGGTCTTGTGTTTTATTACGCTACCACCTAAACTTACTTTTAGTAAGTACGTACAAAAAGGTAAGTATCAATGCGCGCTCATACTCTTTCCCGGCAGTTGCGTGAAGGTAATCTCTTTGCTGAACAGTGCCCGTCCCGTGAGGTGTTAAAACATGTCACCAGTCGCTGGGGCGTACTGATTCTGGTCGCGTTACGCGACGGTACACACCGTTTTAGCGACCTGCGCCGCAAGATGGGAGGCGTGAGTGAAAAGATGCTGGCGCAGTCGTTACAGGCGCTTGAACAGGACGGATTTCTTAACCGGGTGTCATATCCAGTTGTTCCGCCGCATGTGGAGTACAGCCTGACGCCGCTTGGCGAGCAGGTGAGCGATAAAGTCGCCGCGCTGGCGGACTGGATAGAACTGAATTTGCCGCAGGTATTGGCGCAGCGGGAGCGTTTATCAGATGGCGGCTAGCGCTTTATTCGGCCTGCCAGTCAGGCCGAATAAACGCAGCGCCATGCGGGACTCACGTTACTTGCTCAAATCCACCTGATAAATGGCAAAACCGATATCATCGACAGCAACCTTCTTCATCGGATACTGCCCTTTCTCTTTAATGAAGGCAGCGGCTTTATCGCCTGGCGATGTTTCAAAGCGGATATCCAGCGTCGTATCGCTGTGGATTGGCGCCAGACGCCAGTTATTATCCGCCGCCGGATGGATTTCGCCCGCGCGTTTTGACTCTGCGCCAATCCATGCCGCCAGCACGGCGCGATTTTCATCCGGAGACGCAAAGGCGATATGGCTGTCGCCCGTGCCGGCAAACTTGTCGCCGTAAGCGCGATAGTTATTCGTGGCGACCAGGAACGTAGCGTTCGGGTCGACAGGCTTACCGTTAAAGGTCAGGTTTTTAATACGTTCCGCCTGCGGATTCACCATCTGGCATTCGCCATCATAGCGGGCGGGCTGTGACACATCGATTTGATAATTCACGCCGTCAATGACATCGAAATTATAGGTGCGAAAGCCATCCCAATTGATCAACGATTGCGGTTTGTTGCTGTGAATATCAATTTGATTAAACTGTCCGGCAGAACATTCCAGCCACTCTTTTACCTCCTTGCCGCTGGCTTTCACCACCACCAGCGTATTCGGATAGAGATAAAGATCGGCGGCGTTACGGAAGGTCAACTGGCCTTTTTCCACTTCGACAAAGCTGGCAGGATCGTTCTTACGCCCGCCAACTTTAAACGGCGCGGCGGCGGACAGCACCGGCAGTTTCGCCAGATCCGGATCGCCCTGAATAAAGTGTTCCACATACGCTTTTTGCGCGTTATTCACCACCTGTACGGTAGGATCGTCCTGCACCAGAGCAAGATAACTGTACATATTATCGGCGGATTTACCGATGGGCTTGCTGACAAACTCGCTGGTGGCATCGTGATCGGCTTTCAGAATACCGACCAGCCTACTGTCTTCCGCCGCCAGCGACTTTTTAGCGGCGGCGTCGTAAATAGGCCGCGCTTCCGCTTTCGCCTGCGTAACCTGCCATTTGCCGCTGTCGTTATTGAGCACCAGATCGACCACTCCCAGATGGTCGCCCCACATGCCAGGCATTACCGCAGGAATGCCGTTAAGCGTACCTTTGGCGATATCCGCGCCTTTGATGTCGGCAAAATCTTTACCGGGGAAGACGGCGTGGGCGTGGCCAAACATAATCGCGTCGACGCCGGGAACTTCGCTGAGGTAATAAACCGAGTTTTCCGCCATGCTGTGGTACGGATCGGCAGAAAGGCCTGAGTGAGCAATGACTACCACGATATCAGCGCCTTTCTCGCGCATTTCGGGCACATATTTCCGGGCGGTTTCCGTAATGTCATTGACGGTAACTTTGCCGCTCAGATTCGCTTTATCCCAAATCATGATTTGCGGCGGAACAAAGCCGATATAGCCGATTTTCAGAGTTTGCGGGTGGCCGTCTTTATCAATAACGCTCGTCTCTTTAATCAGATAAGGCGTAAAGAGCGGCTTTTGGGTTTTAACGTCGATAATATTGGCGTTAACATAAGGGAATTTCGCGCCGGCCAGCGCGTTATGCAGATAGTCCAGACCATAATTAAACTCATGGTTGCCGAGGTTTCCAACCGCGTAATCCAGAGTGTTGAGCGCTTTATAGACCGGGTGAACATCACCGTCTTTGAGCCCTTTTGCCGCCATATAATCGCCCAGAGGGCTCCCCTGAATCAGGTCGCCGTTATCCACCAGCACGCTGTTTTTGACTTCATTTCGGGCGGCATGAATCAAACTTGCGGTACGTACCAATCCGAATTTTTCGGTTGCGGTATCCTTGTAATAATCGAAATCCATCATGTTGCTATGTAAATCAGTAGTTTCCATGATACGGAGATCGACGGTGGCCGCATTCACGCTGGCGGCGATCAGCGTAGCCAGAAGCGTTGCACTAAACTTAATCATCAGAGGCACCTTTTAAGAACGCAATAGAAAAGCCGGATAGTGAAAAATAGCGATGATAAACAGTGAAACCCGATATCGTTCCGACCGTCGCCAGAAGAAGGCGAAACTGCCTCATCCGGCCGATTTTTTGCGAGTGTTCACAGAAAGGTGAATCATGCCATGAAAGCTATTATCAAAACCGCTGACGGTATCACAGTTGGCGGAACCCTTAACGATCGGGTATAAGTAAAACAACGAGTTAACGCCCCTGTCATAAAGAGGTGGAGAATGTTAGAACAAGTATGCCAGCTTGCACGGAACGCGGGCGATGCCATTATGCAGGTTTATGATGGAGCCAAACCGATGGAGTACGCCCGCAAGCAGGACGATTCTCCAGTCACTGCGGCGGATATCGCCGCACATACCGTGATTCTCGAAGGGTTACGCACGCTCACGCCGGATATTCCGGTGCTTTCAGAAGAAGATCCGCCCGCCTGGGAAGTGCGCCAGCACTGGCAGCGCTACTGGCTGGTCGATCCGCTCGACGGCACCAAAGAGTTCATCAAGCGCAATGGCGAATTCACGGTCAATATTGCGCTGATTGAGCAGGGCAAGCCGGTGTTGGGCGTTGTCTATGCGCCGGTGCTGAAAGTGATGTACTACGCGGCGGAAGGTAAGGCCTGGAAAGAGGAGTGCGGGGTGCGTAAGCAGATTCAGGTGCGGGATGCCCGCCCGCCGCTGGTGGTGATTAGCCGTTCGCATACGGATGATGAACTCACCGAATATCTCCAACAGCTTGGCGAACATCAGACCACCTCTATTGGTTCCTCGCTGAAATTCTGTCTTGTGGCGGAAGGCCAGGCGCAGCTTTACCCCAGATTTGGGCCGACCAGCGTCTGGGACACTGCCGCAGGTCATGCCATTGCTGTTGCAGCCGGGGCGCACGTTCACGACTGGCAGGGAAAAACGCTGGACTATACCCCTCGTGAGTCGTTCCTTAACCCCGGCTTCCGGGTGACTATTTACTGAGGAGCTTATGCAGCAGGTCGACCACCTGCTGTACCTCTTGCTGGGTTAACGCGCCATCTTTCACCCATTGAACCCGACCGTCTTTGTCAAGCACGATGACGGCGGACCCCTCTTCTTTTAATTGCCAGGCGTTACGCGCCACGCCATTGCTGTCGACAATAAATTGCGACCACGGGTAGAGCTTTTTATTACTTTCTATACTGCTACGCACGAACATACCGGAGCCGGGGATCGCATCATCGGTGTTCACAATTGTGGTCGTCTGGTATCTGTCATGCGGAAGCCCGGCGGATTTAATCGCTTCAATCAGCGTGGCGTTTTTTTCCTTCGCTGACGTTCGACCCGCAATGTGCAGCAGGACGCGCACTTTTCCCGCCAGCTGCGCGCTATTCCAGTTTTTATAACTAAACTCATCTTTATTCAACGTCAGTTCGCCACGATCGGCAATGCCTACCGGCGGCACCCGTTGGTTATCTTCAAGGTTATGCGCACAAGCCATTATGGGGAGTAGCAGACACGACATCGCCAGAATTTTACGTAGGGTCATGGTCATTCCTTCTTTATTTTTTTGCAGGTGATCCGACCACTTTGGGCCGACAGTTAATCATATGTGCGATTGATGCTTTTTCCCGCAAAGGGGATGCCAGTTTGCGGGCGGGCGCACACTTCCTGTGAAAAATGAAGGCATATACTGAGAAAAATGAGCTGATGTTTAGATAATTCTGAATAACTGTAATCAAAAGGTAAATATACTTATGCACACTGGAAACGACGTAGATATGGTCTATAGTCATATGGCATTAAAATTTGCGCCTTAAAACTGTTGGGCCGATTGTGGCACCGCAAGGGCGTAATACTCTGCAGGAGACAACAATGAAAATTTTCCAACGCTACAACCCGCTACAGGTGGCGAAGTACGTGAAGATCCTGTTCCGTGGACGGTTATATATCAAGGATGTTGGCGCTTTTGAGTTCGATAAGGGTAAGATTCTTATCCCAAAAGTGAGAGACAAGCAGCACTTGTCTGTGATGTCTGAAGTTAACCGTCAGGTTATGCGTCTGCAAACTGAGATGGCGTAACCAAAAGTGCTATGCAGTAGGTTAAAAAAGTAAAAAAAAACGGCTCCTGAATCAGGAGCCGTTGATGTTTCTGGCAAACGGATTTCAGGCCGCGCTGTCTTCTTTGTCTTTTGCATCGGGCAGTTTCGGCGCCGGTACGTTGCTTTTATTGTCGAGACGCGTCACCAGCAACTGATCGATACGGTAGTTGTCGATATCCACCACTTCAAATTTGTAGCCGGAAAACTTCACCGAATCAGTGCGTTTTGGGATCTTGCGCAGCATAAACATCATAAAGCCGCCAATGGTTTCATAGTTGCCGGATTGCGGAAACTCATCGATATCCAGCACGCGCATGACGTCGTCAATCGGCGTGCCGCCGTCAACCAGCCAGGAATTTTCATCGCGCGCCACAATTTGCTCTTCCAGTCCCTGGCCGACCAGGTCACCCATTAGCGTGGTCATCACATCGTTCAGCGTAATGATACCGACGACCAGTGCGTATTCATTCATAATGACCGCGAAATCTTCGCCCGCCGTTTTGAAACTTTCCAGCGCCTCAGAAAGGGTCAGCGTATCCGGCACAATCAAGGTATTGCGAATTTGCACGCCGCTATTCAGCGCCATACTTTGGTTCGCCAGCACGCGATTCAGCAGATCTTTGGAGTCTACATAGCCGATGATGTGGTCGATATCTTCATTACACACCAAAAATTTTGAGTGCGGATGTTCGGCGACCTTTTTCTTCAGGCTTTGTTCGTCTTCGTGCAGATCAAACCAGATGATACTTTCGCGCGACGTCATAGAAGACGGTACGGTGCGGGATTCAAGTTCAAACACATTTTCAATCAGTTCGTGCTCTTGCTTGCGCAAGACGCCCGCCAGCGCGCCGGCTTCCACCACTGCGTAAATATCATCAGAAGTAATGTCGTCTTTCCGCACCATTGGAATTTTGAACAGGCGGAAGATGTTGTTTGCCATGCCGTTAAACAGCCACACCAGCGGGCGAAAAACGAACAGGCAGAAGCGCATCGGGTTGATGATACGCAAAGCCACAGCTTCTGGCGCAATCATACCGATGCGTTTCGGGGTTAAATCCGCGAACAGGATAAACAGCCCCGTCACCAGCGAGAAGGAGAGAATAAAGCTCAGCTGCTCGGAGAGTTCTGGCGACATATAGTGCGAGAAAAGGGCGGAAAAGGCGGGCGAAAATGCCGCATCGCCGACGATACCGCCAAGAATAGCGACGGCGTTCAGGCCAATTTGCACAACGGTGAAAAACATGCCGGGATTTTCCTGCATTTTCAATACGCGTTGTGCGTTGATACTGCCTTCATCAGCTAATAACTTAAGTTTAATCTTACGTGATGCGGCAAGCGAGATCTCGGAGATGGAGAAGAACGCACTTACAGCGATCAGGCAGAATATAATGAATATACTGTTTAACATATCTTATCCGGCGAAACGCCAGATCCTCGGAAGGGAAGTTTATAAATCCGTGTGGTAACGTTTAATGAAAACCGGCTCGTAGCAGTGAGCCGATAAGTTCAGGGCTAGTATAGCGTAAGCTACTGTAAAGTCGCCAGAGGGTTCATTTTCAACTCCGACAAGTTCCCCCTACGCCTGCGTCGTCACGCGTCAGGCGGCAGGCAAACGCCGATCCCGCCAATCCCGCAGTAACCGTATGGATTTTTGTGCAGATACTGTTGGTGTTCATCTTCGGCGTAGTAAAACGGCGTCGCATGGGCGATTTCCGTGGTAATCGGGCGATGGTCTCCGGCGGCGGCCATTGCCGACTGAAAGCGCTCGCGACTGGCGTGAGCGGCGGCATTCTGTTCCGGCGTTAAGGGATAAATCGCAGAACGGTATTGCGTACCGTGATCGTTACCCTGTTGCATCCCCTGCGTCGGATCGTGATTTTCCCAGAAGGTCTGTAAAAGCTGCTCATAACGGATAACGGCAGGATCGTACACTATCCGTACCGCTTCGGCATGACCGGTCTGCCCGGAACAGACTTCCCGGTAGGTTGGATTAGGCGTGTAACCGCCTGCATACCCTGCCGCGGTGCTATATACGCCGGGCAATTGCCAGAATAAACGTTCTACGCCCCAGAAACAGCCCATAGCGAAGTAGGCGATCTCCATCCCGGCAGGGACATTGGTCATAGAGTGTTCATTTACCGCATGCAGAGTGGCGATCGGCATCGGGGTGTTGCGTCCTGGTAACGCATCTGCTTGAGTAACCAGATGTTTTTTATCAAATAAACTCATGAGCTATTCTCCCGAAAGCGTTAATTGGCGTTAAGGTTGTAACGAGACGCATCTTTGCACACAATAACAACATTAATGTATCTGGATTTAACCATAAGAAATATTTGGGCAGTCGTCTGCTTTTCAATCGAAATTGTTGATTTTATGTTAAGCCGCGGAGCGGTAGTGTGATTTTTTCCAGGGGTGGGAATAGGGGATATTCAGGAGAAAATGTGCCACATATCCGTCAGTTATGTTGGGTTAGCTTACTGTGCCTGAGCAGTTCTGCGGTAGCCGCAAATGTTCGTCTGAAAGTCGAAGGGCTATCCGGAGAGCTGGAAAAAAACGTTCGCGCACAGCTCTCTACGATTCAGAGCGATGAGGTGACGCCGGATCGGCGCTTTCGCGCCCGAGTTGATGATGCGATTCGCGAAGGGCTTAAAGCGTTAGGCTATTACGAACCCACTATCAAATTCGACTTGCTTCCACCGCCTGCGAAAGGACGGCAGGTATTAATCGCCAGGGTTACGCCCGGCCAGCCGGTGTTGATTGGCGGTACAGAAGTCATTTTACGCGGCGGCGCGCGCACGGACAAAGATTATCTGGCCTTACTGAAAACGCGTCCGGCAATCGGCACGGTGCTGAACCAGGGAGACTATGACAATTTTAAAAAGTCGTTAACCAGCGTGTCGCTACGTAAAGGCTATTTCGACAGCGAATTCGTTAAAAGTCAGTTGGGAATTGCTCTGGGCTGCCATCAGGCGTTTTGGGATATTGATTATGATAGCGGTGAGCGCTATCGCTTCGGACCTGTCACCTTCGAAGGTTCGCAGATTCGTGATGAATATTTACAAAATCTGTTGCCGTTTAAAGAGGGCGATGAGTACGAATCGAAAGATTTGGCGGAACTAAACCGCCGACTTTCCGCTACCGGATGGTTTAATTCTGTCGTGGTGGCGCCGGAATTTGAGAAATCGCGTAAAACAAAAATTCTGCCGTTAAAAGGCGTGGTATCGCCGCGAACCGAAAATACGATTGAAACCGGGGTGGGGTACTCCACCGACGTCGGGCCGCGCGTGAAAGCGTCGTGGAAAAAACCGTGGATGAACTCTTACGGTCATAGTCTGACCACCAGCACCAGTATTTCTGCGCCGGAACAGGTGCTGGATTTTAGTTATAAAATGCCGCTGCTGAAAAACCCGCTGGAGCAATACTATCTGGTACAGGGCGGTTTTAAACGTACCGATTTGAATGATACGGAGCAGGACTCGACCACGCTTGCCGTGTCGCGTTACTGGGACCTTTCCAGTGGTTGGCAGCGGGCGATTAACCTGCGCTGGAGTTTCGACCACTTTACCCAGGGGAACGTCACCAATACCACCATGCTGTTCTACCCGGGCGTGATGATCAGCCGAACCCGCTCGCGAGGGGGACTGATGCCAACCTGGGGCGATTCGCAGCGCTATTCAGTAGACTATTCGAATACGGCCTGGGGCTCCGACGTGGATTTCTCCGTGCTGCAGGCGCAAAACGTCTGGATTCGGACTTTGTACGATCGCCACCGTTTTGTGATGCGCGCCAATTTGGGCTGGATAGAAACCGGTGATTTCGACAAAGTTCCGCCGGATTTACGTTTCTTCGCCGGGGGCGACCGCAGTATTCGCGGCTATAAATACAAATCTATTTCGCCTAAAGATAGCGACGGCAATCTTAAAGGCGCCTCAAAACTGGCAACCGGATCGCTGGAGTACCAGTATAACGTCACTGGCAAATGGTGGGGGGCAGTGTTTGTCGATAGCGGCGAGGCGGTGAGTGATATTCGCCGTAGCGATTTCAAAACCGGGACCGGGGTCGGCGTGCGCTGGGCGTCGCCGGTTGGGCCTATCAAACTCGATTTTGCCGTACCGGTCGGCGACAAAGACGAACACGGTTTACAGTTTTATATCGGTCTGGGGCCTGAATTATGAGTTTATGGAAGAAAATAAGCCTCGGCGTGTTGATTTTCATTGTGGTGTTACTGGCGAGCGTTGCGTTTCTGGTCGGGACGACGACGGGGCTGCATCTGGTATTCAGTGCGGCGAACCGCTGGGTGCCGGGGCTGGAGATTGGGCAGGTCACCGGCGGCTGGCGGGACTTATCGTTAAAAAATATCCGCTATGAGCAGCCGGGCGTTGCGGTGAATGCGGGCGAAATTCATCTGGCCGTCGGGCTTGATTGCCTGTGGCGCAGTAGCCTGTGCGTCAATGATCTGGCGCTAAAAGACATTAATGTCGCTATCGACAGCAAAAAAATGCCACCCTCCGAACCGGCGCAAGAAGAGGAAGAAAGCGGACCGCTGAACCTCTCCACGCCCTGGCCCATCACGCTGTCGCGCGTGGCGTTGAATAACATCAATATCAAGATTGATGACACTACCGTTTCGGTGCTGGATTTTACCTCCGGGCTGGCATGGCAGGAGAAAAACCTGACCCTGAAACCGACGCGGCTTCAGGGATTGCTGATCGCGCTGCCGAAGGTCGCTGACGTGGCGCAGGAAGAGGTGGTTGAACCCAAAATCGAGAAACCTCAACCGGATGAAAAGCCGCTTGGCGAAACGCTAAAAGATCTGTTTGCAAAACCAGTAATGCCGGAGATGACCGATGTTCACCTGCCGCTCAATCTGAATATCGAGTCATTTCGCGGCGAGCAGCTACGCATCACCGGCGATACCGATCTGACGGTGCGCACGATGCTGCTTAAAGTCAGCAGTATCGACGGTAATATGAAGCTGGATACTCTGGATATCGACGCCAACCAGGGCACGGTGAAAGCCTCCGGTACGGCGCAGCTCGCCAATAACTGGCCGGTTGATATTACGCTCAACAGTACGCTGAATATCGATCCGCTAAAGGGTGAAAAGATAAAACTCAAGGTCGGCGGCGCGTTACGCGAACAACTGGAGGTCGGGGTGAACCTTTCCGGGCCGATGGATGTCGCGCTTCGCGCCCAGACGCGGCTGGCGGAGGCCGGTTTACCGCTCAATCTTGAAGTCGTCAGCCAACGCATTGCCTGGCCATTGACGGGTGATACCCAGTTTCAGGCTGACGATCTGAAGCTCAAACTGAGCGGTAAGATGACCGACTATACGTTGTCGATGCGAACCGCCGTGAAAGGACAAGATATTCCGCCGGCGACCATTACGCTGGATGCTAAAGGGAATGAGCGGCAGATTAATCTCGATAAACTCACCGTCGCCGCTCTGGAGGGAAAAACCGAACTGAAAGCGCTGGTGGACTGGCAGCAGGCGATTAGCTGGCGTGGCGAACTGACGCTGAATGGCATCAATACCGCTAAAGAGATCCCGGATTGGCCCGCGAAGCTTAACGGCGTCATGAAAACCAAAGGCAGCCTCTACGGCGGCACCTGGCAGATGGATGTCCCGGAGCTCAAGCTGACCGGCAATGTGAAGCAGAACAGCGTTAACGTCAACGGGACGCTAAAGGGCAACAGCTACATGCAGTGGACGATCCCGGGGCTGCACCTTGCGCTGGGCCCAAACAGCGCCGATATAAAAGGCGAGCTTGGCGTTAAGGAGCTGAATCTTGACGCCGCCATCGATGCGCCGGGGCTGGATAATGCGCTGCCAGGACTGGGCGGCATGGCAAAAGGAATCGTTAAAGTCCGCGGTACGGTAGAAGCGCCGCAGCTGTTGGCGGATATCACCGCCCGCGGTCTGCGTTGGCAGGAGCTGTCTGTCGCCCAGGCGCGCATTGAGGGCGATATTAAATCCACCGATCAGATAGCGGGCCATCTCAACGTTCGCGTAGAGCGGATTTCGCAGCCCGACGTTAACATCAATCTGGTGACGCTTGACGCCAAAGGCAGCGAGAAGCAGCATCAGCTACAGCTCCGTGTTCAGGGAGAACCGGTATCCGGTCAACTTTCCCTGACAGGCAGTTTTGATCGCGAGGCGGCGCGCTGGAAAGGGACAGTAAGCGACACCCGTTTCCAGACGCCAGTGGGGCCATGGTCGTTGACCCGCGCGATTGCGCTGGACTACCGTAATAAAGAACAGAAAATCAGTATCGGGCCGCATTGTTGGCTGAACCCGAACGCCGAGCTGTGCATCCCGCAAACCATTGATGCGGGCGCCGCAGGACGGGCGGTGGTCAATCTCAACCGCTTTGATCTGGCGATGCTGAAGCCATTTATGCCTGATACCACGCAGGCCAGCGGGATCTTTAGCGGGAAGGCGGACGTGTCGTGGGACACCACCCAGGAGGGATTGCCGCAGGGGAAGGTCACGCTTTCCGGTCGTAATGTGAAGGTCACGCAGACCGTCAATGACGCGCCATTACCGGTCGCGTTTGAGACGCTGAACCTCAGCGCCGATCTGCACAATAATCGCGCCGAGCTGGGATGGCTGATTCGCCTGACGAACAATGGTCAATTCGATGGCCTGGTGCAGGTAACCGATCCTCAGGGGCGGCGCAATCTCGGCGGTAACGTCAACATGCGCAATGTCAATCTGGCGATGGTCAACCCTGTCTTTTCGCGCGGCGAAAAAGCGGCGGGAATGTTAAACGCCAGGCTACGTCTGGGCGGCGATGTGCAAAGCCCGCAGTTGTTTGGTCAGTTGCAGCTTAGCGCGCTGGATATTGACGGTAATTTTATGCCGTTTGAGATGCAGCCGAGCCAGCTCACCATGAACTTTAGCGGGACGCGTTCGACACTCGCCGGTATCGTGCGAACACAACAAGGGCAAATTAACCTGAACGGTAACGCCGACTGGAGTCAGATTGACAACTGGCGCGCGCGGGTGACGGCGAAAGGCAGCCGGGTGCGGATTACCGTTCCGCCGATGGTGCGCCTGGATGTCTCGCCGGATGTGGTCTTTGACGCGACGCCTTCGCTGTTCACGTTGGATGGGCGTGTGGACGTTCCGTGGGCACGAATTGTGGTGCACGACCTGCCGGAGAGCGCGGTCGGCGTCTCCAGCGATGTGGTTATGCTCAATAATGACCTGCAACCAGAAACGCCGCAGACAGCGTCTATTCCCATCAACAGTAATCTGACGGTCCACGTCGGCAACAACGTGCGCATCGACGCCTTCGGGCTTAAAGCGCGTTTGACCGGCGATTTGAAAGTCGCGCAGGATAAGCAGGGGCTGGGGCTGAATGGTCAAATCAATATTCCTGACGGCCGATTCCGCGCCTACGGCCAGGACCTGCTTGTCCGTAAAGGCGAGCTGCTGTTCTCCGGCCCGCCGGATCAGCCGCTGCTCAATATCGAAGCGATCCGTAACCCTGACGCCACCGAAGACGATGTCATTGCGGGTGTGCGCGTCACAGGCACTGCTGATGAACCCAAAGCGGAAATCTTCTCCGATCCGGCGATGCCGCAGGCTGAAGCGCTTTCTTATCTGCTGCGTGGGCAGGGGTTGGACAGCAATCAGAGTGATAGCGCAGCAATGACCTCCATGCTTATTGGCCTGGGGGTTGCGCAAAGTGGTCAGGTTGTGGGTAAAATCGGAGAGACATTCGGTGTAAGTAATCTGGCGCTGGACACGCAAGGGGTGGGCGATTCGTCCCAGGTTGTGGTCAGCGGCTATGTACTGCCGGGTCTACAGGTGAAGTATGGTGTAGGGATATTTGACTCTCTGGCGACGCTCACGTTACGTTATCGCCTGATGCCTAAGCTATATCTGGAAGCAGTGTCTGGCGTAGATCAGGCACTTGATTTGCTCTATCAGTTTGAGTTTTAGCAATGCGAATATTTGTCTATGGCAGTTTACGACAGAAACAAGGCAACAGTCACTGGATGACCAATGCCCAATTGCTTGGCGATTACCGTATCGATAACTACCAGTTGTATAGTCTGGGCCACTATCCAGGCGCAGTTCCGGGAAACGGAGCGGTATACGGTGAAGTTTATCGAATTGATAACGCCACGCTGGCCGAACTTGATGCTTTGCGCACCAGGGGCGGTGAATACGCACGCCAGTTAATCCAGACGCCTTACGGCAGCGCATGGATGTATGTATATCAACGTCCTGTTGATGGGTTAACTCTGATTGAAAGCGGTGACTGGTTAGACAGAAACCAGCCCTGAACTGAACACGCCACCCTCGGGTGGCGTTGTTTTTTACATTCTGGCTGATGGCGTTAACGCCGGGCATGGTGAGCTCTTATTCTGCCGTAAATCAATAATGACGCGCCGCCCAGGATAACAATGCATCCGAGAACCATAAATCCCTGCATATAGCTGCCGGTTGTCCGGTAAAAATAGCCGACCATTAGGCCTGCCAACGTACCGCCGCCGCCGGCGCCGATGCCATTAATAATACCGGAGGCTGGGCCAATCGCATGGGGTTTAACGTTCGACTGGATAATCGACCAGATATTGGGGGTAAAGCTGGCGGCATAATAACCCATCGCCAGGGTAATGAGCGTGATTTTAAAGCCCGGCGCATCGACAAATGGCAGGAGAAATAACATCACGCCGGGGATTAGTAGGCCCAGTGAAGCAATAAGTACACGCTTTTGTGTCTTATCACTGATCCATGAGATAGGGATTGCCAGTATAACCGCAGTCAGATAAGGCAGAGAACTGACCAATGCTTTACTGAATCCGGTATAGCCGAGAGAATTGACAACCATGGGTATCCATAACGTAATTCCCCAGAACAACATCCCTTGAGTGATGTAGGTAAAAATAAGAAGTAGGAAGGGGGTTCCGCCCAGCGATTCCAGGGTAAGTTTAGTTTTCTCTGTTGGCGCCGGCGCACGATAATAAGGCGCTTCTTCCTGTTTTTTCAGCATTGTTATATAAAGTGGAACAACAACAACAATGCCGATCACACCAGTGATAATAAAAACATTTCGCCAACCGAAGGCAGCATCCAGCGGGGACAAAATCATAAATCCCAGGCCTAATGCCAGGAACTGTCCATAATACTGGATAATACTATTCGCCTGCGTCCGTTCTTTGTCTGAAAACCAGTCGCTGGCGAAGCGGGACTGCTGCGGCCAATAAATGCCTTCGGTAATGCCAAGCACCAGCCGACAAATCAAAATAACGTACACTGACGAGGTAAATCCGACAAAAACGGTCGCAATCGACCAGATTAGCACCATCAGAATGACTATTTTTTTCGGATCGTATCGCTGGGTAAATACGCCGCCAAAAATATTTGAAAAGGCATAGCCAATAAGAAATATGGTTAATACAATGCTGGCCGTTGCGCCATCAATATTCAGGTCGTGTGTAATCGTAGGTAACGTAACGGAAAGATTAGAACGGTCAAGATAAGCAACAAAAAGGCCGAACATTAATGTCGCGCCGATCCGTAGCCATTTTTGTATTGAGGTCATTTTTCAACTCCGTTTGGCCGCGCGCCAAAATCAATTTGACGAAATAATATCTCACCGGATTTTATGGTCATTTGTGGTACCAGCACATGCGTCCCCGTGAGCGTTTCACCATGAATATCGGCAAATTCAACATGCCTGTTTTTTAATTTAAAGATGGCGATATCGGCAAATGCCCCAGGGGCCAGCGTACCAATTTCTGCTGCCATACCCATTAAAACTGCTGGGGTATGGGTACAGGCGTTAATGACATCGGTAAGCGCGACGCCGAGTGCTAAATATTTCGATAAAATCCATGGTAAGGCGTAAACAGGCCAGGCGAGTTTAGTGATGGTTGAGAGATCGCTACTGATGATATCCGGAAGAAAGCCATTGGCGATGGCCCGGCGTGCCGTGTTCATTGAAAAATGGCTGCGACCATTGGCGGCATCAAATATAACGCCTCTTTCCCTTGCCTGACGGACTTCGGCTAAGACAGCGCCTTCATCAGTAAGAATGGTGCTACCTTTGCCGTGAAACGCATGAGCGATAATATCGCCGCGGCGTAGCAAGGAGACAAGTTCTTTCATGGGAACGACGGGATGAGTCGAGTGTATTGCTACGGGGCACCTTAAATCGTTGGCAATACGAAGGGATTCAGTCAGCGGTTTTAAGCCATATTCAGCAATGTCCTCAGTCTGAACCTTGAGTTTTAATCCCTGAAGAACGTTGCGATACTGGCGAAACAGCGCGTGGATCTTATTTTCATCAATATTGTCAGGATCATAATTTTCTTGTGACCAGGTTTGGCCCGGCGGCGACACGGTCAGAAACGCTTTGATTCGAACTTTGCTGGCGCAAATCACCGTTCGGTAGAAGGCATCAAAGTTTGCCGTACCGGCAGAACCTGCATCCACGACGGTGGTGACGCCATTCGGCGGCATGTACATATCAGGCCTGACGCCGCCTTCCGTCGCGTCATAAAAAACATGCGCGTGATAATCGATAAGACCGGGAGTGACGATCATGCCGTCGGCATGGATAATCCGGGTCTCCGAAGTTACAGGATATTTATCGGCATCAACGATAATATCGTTAATGATGCGTAAATTGTTAATCTCATTAATATTACGAGCGGGATCGATGATATGTCCACCGGTAATTAATATATCATTTTTCATCATAATCTCTTAAAGTAGTAAATAATTATGGCAGCCCTTAAAAATATATTAAAAAGTGTGTTTTGAGCGGATGTTATGTTGGATTAAAAATACGGTTATTGGTAGGGAGAGCTTAGGATGCCTTATTAAAAAGGTAATCGGGCTTATGCACTAAATAAGAATTTGGCGCTTGCTAATATTTAGGGCGTAAGTCCATGGGAGTCTGCGGGAATTCACAAAAAAATTATTATCTTAAGCTTTTTAGAGAAAGCGTGAGTGTATTCAACCCTTTTTAATAAAAAATCAGGTAAAGTCTTATTCATTCCGTGAATGTTAAACTAATAATGATAAAAATTGTGCTCTATTCATTAGCCAATAAAAAGGCCCTCATTACTATGAGAGCCTTTATCTTGACGCTTATGTAAAAGCGAACTTATTTCTTCGCTGCGCGCTCGAAGGAGGCAACGATTTCCGCTTTAGCCGCTTCGGCGTTGTCCCAACCGTCAACTTTCACCCATTTGCCTTTTTCGAGATCTTTATAATGCTCGAAGAAATGAGTGATCTGCGCTTTCAGCAGTTCCGGCAGATCGTTCACATCTTTAATGTGATCGTACTCTTTGCTCAGTTTGGTGTGCGGTACGGCAACCAGTTTCGCATCTTCACCGGATTCGTCGGTCATTTTCAGTACGCCAACCGGACGGCAACGGATGACGGCGCCTGGCTGCAGCGGGTACGGCGTCGGGACCAGAACGTCTACCGGGTCGCCGTCCAGAGACAGGGTATGGTTGATGTAACCGTAGTTGCACGGATAGAACATCGCGGTGGACATGAAGCGGTCAACGAACAGCGCGCCGCTCTCTTTGTCAACTTCGTATTTGATCGGATCTGCGTTAGCCGGGATCTCGATAACGACGTAGATATCTTCCGGCAGTTCTTTACCCGCCGGGACGTTGAGTAAGCTCATGTCTGTTTCCTTTGAATTTATGACAAACAAGTGGCGAGTATTATAGCCAACTCACGCCGAAAGTCTTCGCTTGTTTTCGTTTCCGCCTCATCTGGCGCGTCGTTGCGGAGCATAAACGACAAAGGTTAAGAACCGGAAAAATCACGGGCCTGATAAGGCAACGCCGCCATCGGACATGTTATTGCCCAATGGCGGCTTCATGCGTTAGTCCGCATGGTGGTAAAGATTACGCGTCCGGGTATTCGCGGATAAAGCGTTCCACATCGTCAACCATATGGCGGTTGCCAACGAAGAACGAGCGGCGCTGGTGCAGGCTTTCCGGAATGATATCCAGAATACGTTCTTTACCATCGCTTGCTTTGCCGCCGGCCTGTTCCGCGAGGAACGCCATCGGGTTGCATTCATACAGCAGACGCAGTTTTCCCTGCGGATGGCTGGCGGTGCTGGGGTAGAGATAGATGCCGCCTTTCAGCAGGTTGCGATGGAAATCGGCCACCAGAGAGCCAATGTAACGTGAGGTATAAGGGCGACTTGTTGAACTATCCTCTTCCTGGCAGAATTTGATGTACTTCTTCACGCCATTCGGGAATTTAATGTAGTTGCCTTCGTTAATGGAGTAGGTTTTACCCTTTTCCGGGAAACGCATACGTTCCTGGCACAGACAGAACACGCCTAACGACGGATCGTAGGTGAAAGCGTGTACGCCGCAGCCGGTGGTGTAAACCAGCATGGTGGACGAGCCATACACGACATATCCCGCAGCGACCTGTTTGTTGCCGGGTTGCAGGAAATCTTCTTCGGTGACTGGCGTGCCGACGGGCGTCACGCGGCGATAAATCGAGAAAATCGTACCGACAGAGACGTTAACGTCGATGTTAGAAGAGCCATCCAGAGGATCCATCAGCACCACATATTTCGCGTGTTCGCAGCCTTCAAAGACGACAATTTCGTCCTCTTCTTCCGATGCGATGCCCGCTACAATATCGCGCGCTTTTAGTGCAGCTTTCAGTTTCTCGTTCGCGAACAGATCGAGTTTCTGCTGAACCTCGCCCTGTACGTTCTCAGCACCGCTGGCACCCAGGATATCGACCAGACCGGCCTTGTTGATATCGCGGTGGATGATCTTGGCGCCCAATTTTATTGCCGACAGCAAAGCAGTGAGCTCACCGGTAGCCTGAGAGAACTCGTGCTGCTTTTCGACAATAAATTCACCTAACGTTTTCATAACACTTTCCCTGCAATTGATTGGAGTAAAGCGACCGTAACAATCTTAACAAACATTTCAGATGATGCGCTCAGGTGAATCGCGCCAGCAAAGTACAGATTTACCTGAAATGCGTTTCTCACTTGCCAGACATGTGCGTAAAATGGCTCGCAGATAAAAAAAGGATAGTGACGTATGCGCATTCATATTTTGGGAATTTGTGGCACTTTCATGGGGGGGCTGGCGATGCTGGCTCGCTCGCTTGGTCATGAAGTAACGGGTTCGGACGCCAATGTGTATCCGCCGATGAGTACCTTACTTGAGAAGCAAGGCATTGATCTGATCCAGGGGTATGACGCCAGCCAGCTCGATCCGCAGCCGGATCTGGTGATTATCGGCAATGCGATGACGCGTGGGAATCCGTGCGTGGAAGCGGTGCTGGAAAAAAACATTCCCTTTATGTCTGGTCCACAGTGGCTGCATGACTTTGTGTTGCGCGACCGCTGGGTACTGGCGGTCGCCGGTACCCACGGCAAAACCACGACCGCAGGCATGGCGACCTGGATACTGGAAGCGTGCGGGTACAAACCGGGCTTCGTGATTGGCGGCGTACCGGGCAACTTTGAGGTTTCCGCGCGCCTGGGCGAGAGCCCATTTTTTGTTATCGAAGCGGATGAGTACGACTGCGCGTTCTTTGATAAACGTTCTAAATTTGTGCATTACTGCCCGCGGACGTTGATCCTCAACAACCTTGAGTTTGATCATGCCGACATCTTCGACGATCTGAAAGCGATCCAGAAGCAGTTCCACCATCTGGTGCGCATCGTGCCGGGGCAGGGGCGCATCATCTGGCCGGAAAACGACATCAACCTGAAACAGACCATGGCGCTGGGCTGCTGGAGCGAGCAGGAGCTGGTGGGCGAGCAGGGACACTGGCAGGCGAAGAAGCTGACTACGGATGCTTCCGAGTGGGAAGTGTGGCTGGACGGCGAAAAAGTCGGCGATGTGAAATGGGGCCTGGTCGGCGAACATAACATGCACAACGGTCTGATGGCGATTGCCGCCGCGCGCCACGTGGGCGTCGCGCCCGCAGAAGCGGCCAGCGCGCTGGGGTCATTTATTAACGCCCGCCGCCGTCTGGAGCTACGCGGTGAAGCGAACGGCGTGACGGTGTATGACGATTTTGCTCACCATCCGACGGCAATTCTGGCCACGCTGGCGGCGCTGCGCGGTAAAGTGGGCGGCACCGCGCGCATTATCGCAGTGCTGGAGCCGCGTTCTAACACGATGAAGATGGGGTTATGCAAGGATGACCTGGCGCCGTCGTTAGGGCGTGCGGATGAAGTGTTCCTGCTGCAGCCGCCGCATATTCCGTGGCAGGTTTCAGAAGTGGCGGACGCCTGCGTACAGCCTGCTCACTGGAGTGGAGATGTCGATACGCTGGCGGAAATGGTGGTGAAAACCGCACAGCCTGGCGATCACATCCTGGTGATGAGCAACGGCGGTTTCGGCGGCATCCATCAGAAATTGCTGGATGGGCTGGCGAAAAAAGCACTGGTTGTGGAGTAAAAAATGCCCGGTGGCGCTGCGCTTACCGGGCCTACAATACGTACATTCCCGTAGGCCGGATAAGGCGCCAGCGCCGCCATCCGGCAGACGCTATCAACGTGTAAAATTACCCTTCGTTTTCCGCCAGCTCGCGCAGATACTGGAAGATCTGACGCGCTGATTTCGGCGGTTTGTTGCCTTCTTTCTCTTTCTTCGCATTGCGGATCAATGAACGAAGCTGTTGACGATCGGCGTGCGGCCACAGGGTCAGTACTTCGGCTACCGCGTCATCGCCTTCGACGATCAGACGATCGCGCAGATGCTCAAGCTTGTGAAACAGCACCACCTGCTGATTATGGCGGTTTTTCAGCTTGTCCAGCGCCTGGCGAATAGGTTCAACGTCGCGTTGGCGCAGCATTTTTCCGATAAGCTGCAACTGGCGGCGGCGTCCTTCCATTTTGATACGCTGGGCCAGTTCAATGGCGTCGCGCAGATCGGCGTCCAGCGGGATCTTATCCAGCGCGTTTTTCCCCAGATCCACCAGTTCCGCGCCCAGGCGTTTTAATTCCTCGGCATCGCGTTTAATTTCACTTTTACTGACCCAGATAATTTCATCGTCTTCGTCTTCGATGTCATCACCGGGAACGTCGTCGAGCCAGTCTTCGGGCTGCTTTGTCATGTCAGGCTCCTTAAAAAAAGAGGCTAATGTTACCAGTTAAGATGCGCACTGAAAAACGGTTCTCTGTTAGACTTCAGAGAAACTCTCTCTACATTATGGCATTTGCAATGAAAGTAATCTCACAAGTTGAAGCGCAGCGTAAGATTCTGGAAGAAGCAGTTTCGACAGCGCTGGAGTTAGCCTCAGGCAAATCGGATGGGGCGGAAGTCGCCGTCAGCAAGACCACCGGCATTAGCGTCAGCACCCGTTATGGTGAAGTAGAGAATGTCGAATTTAATAGCGACGGCGCGCTGGGAATTACGGTGTATCACCAGAACCGCAAAGGCAGCGCCTCTTCGACGGATTTAAGCCCGCAGGCGATTGCCCGTACCGTGCAGGCCGCGCTGGATATCGCGCGTTACACGTCGCCGGACCCGTGCGCAGGCGTGGCGGACAAAGAACTGCTGGCGTTTGACGCGCCGGATCTGGACTTGTTCCACCCGGCAGAGGTTACGCCAGACGAAGCCATTGAACTGGCCGCGCGTGCGGAACAGGCTTCTCTAAAGGCGGATAAACGCATCACCAATACCGAAGGCGGGAGCTTTAACAGCCATTACGGCATTAAAGTGTTCGGCAACAGCCACGGCATGTTGCAGGGATATTGCTCCACGCGCCATTCGCTCTCAAGCTGCGTCATCGCCGAAGAGAACGGCGATATGGAGCGTGATTACGCTTACACCATCGGTCGGGCAATGGCGGATCTGCAAGCGCCGGAATGGGTCGGGGCCGAGTGCGCGCGCCGTACCTTATCCCGCCTGTCGCCGCGCAAGCTCTCCACCATGAAAGCGCCGGTCATTTTCGCCAATGAAGTGGCGACAGGGCTATTTGGTCATCTGGTCGGGGCGATTGCCGGCGGCGCGGTATACCGTAAATCCACTTTTCTGCTCGACTCGCTGGGCAAACAAATTCTGCCTGAATGGTTAACCATCGAAGAACACCCGCATCTGCTAAAAGGGCTGGCGTCTTCACCGTTCGACAGCGAAGGCGTGCGTACGGAGCGCCGGGACATTGTGAAGGATGGCGTACTGATGCAATGGTTGCTGACCAACTATTCCGCCCGCAAACTGGGGCTGAAAAGTACCGGTCATGCCGGCGGCATTCATAACTGGCGTATCGCCGGGCAGGGGCTGAACTTTGAGCAATTGCTAAAAGAGATGGGCACCGGCCTGGTGGTGACGGAACTGATGGGCCAGGGCGTCAGCGGTATTACCGGCGACTACTCCCGCGGCGCTGCGGGATTCTGGGTTGAAAATGGTGAAATCCAGTACCCGGTAAGTGAAATTACCATTGCCGGTAATTTAAAAGAGATGTGGCGTAATATTGTCACCGTGGGTGATGATATTGAAACGCGCAGTAATATACAGTGTGGTTCGGTATTGTTACCGGAGATGAAAATCGCCGGACAATAATACCCGTCATACTTCAGGCTGCAGGCGCGTTGGCTGCCTGCGACCCGAATTATTCAGGGTATTACACTTATCGTTAATAATAAAAAAGGAAGTGAGCAATGCGTAAAAGCCTGTTAGCTATTCTTGCTGTGTCATCGCTGGTATTCGGTTCGGCTGTTTTTGCTGCCGATCTTGAAGATAATATGGATATTCTCAATGATAACCTGAAAGTTGTTGAGAAAACGGATAGTGCCCCTGAACTGAAAGCGGCATTAACCAAAATGCGCGCGGCCGCGCTGGATGCTCAAAAAGCTACGCCGCCAAAGCTGGAAGATAAAGCGCCGGATAGCCCGGAAATGAAGGATTTTCGTCACGGTTTTGACATTCTGGTCGGCCAAATTGATGGCGCGCTGAAGCTGGCGAACGAAGGTAACGTTAAAGAAGCGAAAGCGGCGGCGGAAGCGCTAAAAACCACCCGCAATACGTATCATAAGAAGTATCGTTAATTTTTGTGGGATGGCGGCTTCGCTTTATCCGTAGGTCGCCATCCGGCAAAATGTAATACCCATCACACTTTCTCACTTTATACGACAACGTCATTGTTTCGCCATTTCCTCTTTATGCCGCGATAGATCTCACACTTTCCCGGCGATAATTCATTAATGCCGCCTTTTCTGTGGCGCAGATCACCTATCCCACTCGCGTTTCCACTTCGAGGTGGAAAATAACTCGCTACAAACTTTTAACCCTTACCGCTAGTTTTATCTCATTGCCATTAACGGGGTGAGACGCGTGGATAACGGAGCAGTAAAACACGATGCTGGTGAGCGAATTAACGAACTGGCTGAACAGGTGTTAACGCAGGTGGATAGCCTGCTGGGGCGGCATCACATTGTCCCCAATGCGGTACAGACGCAAATGCTGACCTCGCACGTTCGCGCGATGGCGCACCGGTCAATTACCGGCGAGCCTTTACCGGAAGTCGATGCCAGCTTGTTTGATGAAATCTCAGCCGAATCAATGGCGCTCGCCCGCGAAATCGTGGCGGCGTTTGGCAACCTTCCTGACGAAGAAGCCTGGCTATTATCGGTACATTTTGAAGTCGCGAAAGACAACCTCTAAGGAGCAAAAAATGGAACAGATTACCGTCGTGATTGGCGATCGCCTGGGTAAAGGCCAGAAAGTAGCGGCAGGCGTGGAAAAAGCGGGCGGTCGCGCGGTCGTCGTACCGGGCGTCGCGGCAGACATGAAGCTGGGCGATGTGATGAAAGCGGAAAACGCCACCTTCGGCATTTCATTTTGCGGCAGCGGCGGCGCGGGCGCTATCACCGCGCAAAACAAGCATGGCTACAAAGCCAAATATGGAATGCGGTCAGTGGATGAAGGCGTCACCGCTATCAATGAAGGCTGCAACGTGTTGGGTTTCGGCTTTATGGATAAAGAAGAGCTCGGCGAGCGCCTGGTGCAGGCGTGGCAAAAGAAATACGGCGCCTGATGATGAAAGAGCAATTCACCACCACGGTGAGAGTAAAAGGCAAGGGCGACGCCAAAGCACGCGCCTTTGCCGATGCGCTGAACCATGTTCAGTCGGCGGTGATGAGAGAGTCGCCGTATATCTTACTGCGTATTGAGCCACAGGATGTGCGGATTGTTCAGGCGCATGAGTCGGTGCGTAAAGAGGCCTTTCTGTTTTTCTTTTTGCGCCGGGAACGACGCACTTACAGCGTGGAGCTGGATGTGACCGTCAACGTGACCGCCATCAATCTCGACAGGGTGGATTTCGTCGCGAAACGCTGATTTTTATTAAAAAGGCATAGTTATGTTCCTGATAATACTAATTAAATCGCTCATTATCGGCGCGCTGGTCGGCGTAGGGGTGGGCGCTGGGGCTGCACGCATGTTTCACGCGCCAACCACGCAGGGGATGGGCGCGTTCCGTACGTTGGGCGAACTCAACTCTTGTGAAGGCGACCCGGCATCTCACTTCTCCTTTGGGCTGGGTTTCTTCTTTAACGCCTGGGCGTCGTCTGTGGCGGCCGGATCGTTCACCCAGGATGTCGATCACCGCATCATCCCTAACTGGGGCGCGGCGGCGCTAATGATCAAAAACCGTAACGTCGGCGAGACGCTGCACGACCCGAAAAAAATGGCGATCGCCTGCGCCGTCATCGGCATGATTGTCGTAACGTTCCTTAACCTGACCGCCTCATCCGTGCCAGAAGCGCTACAGGTGACGGCGGTTAAGGTGCTGGTACCGGCGGCAAACCTGCTGGTCAATATCGTCATGCCTGTGATCTTCTGGTTAGCGGCGATCGACGCTGGTAAAAAATCGGGCTTCTGGGCCACCGTTTTCGGCGGCGCGGCGCAGCTCATCATGGGGAACGCCGTACCGGGGCTGGTGCTGGGTATTTTGATCGGCAAAGGCGTAGAAGAGAGCGGCTGGAACCATGTCACCAAAGTGATGATGGTCGCCATCGTTTTGCTGTTTGTGTTGAGCGGCTTCTTCCGCGGCTTCGACATGAAAATGATCGAGTCTTTCAACATGACGGTACCGAACTGGCTTGAACTGATCCACAACTCGCTCAGCGGCAAATAACGGAGGCCACAATGGAAGAGAATAAAGGTTTTTGGTATGCCGACTGGTCGTTCCCGATCTTTGTTGGCCTGCTCTCCTCCGGCGTTTTCGCCGGGACGCATATGTACTATCTGTACGGCATCGGCGCATTTAACGAAGTCGCTTTTGTGGCGATGTTGAAAGCGGGGATGGATACCGGCGTCTACGGCGCGGTCGCCGCTTTCGGCGCCAGCTTTTTATTTGCCCGCATTATCGAAGGTTCGCTGGTCGGAATTCTGGATATCGGCGGGGCAATTCAGACCGGCGTGGGCTTAGGGGTTCCGGCGTTATTGCTGGGAGCCGGCTTTGTCTTCCCGGTGGCGAACTTTATCGCTTCGCTGATAACCGGTCTGGTGATTGGCCTGGCGATTGGCTACATCATTATTCTGGCGCGTAAGTTCACCATTAATCAGAGCGACTCCACGTACGGAGCGGACGTCATGATGGGGGCCGGTAACACTTCAGGCCGTTTTCTGGGGCCGTTAATTATCCTCAGCGCCATGACGGCATCGATTCCCATTGGTCTGGGCTCTCTGGTGGGCGCGCTGCTGTTTTATATCTGGCAGAAGCCGATTACCGGCGGCGCGATTTTAGGCGCGATGATCCTCGGTTCCATCTTCCCGATTGCGATTAGCTAACTGTTGATTTGTAGGCCGGATAAGGCGGTTGCGCCGCCATCCGGCAAAGGAGAGAGCGATGTTTGATTTACTCCTGCGCCATGCGCGTCTGGTCGATGACACGCTGACTAATATTGCCCTACAAGATGGCAAAATCGCGGTGTTGGGTGACGTTGATGGTCCGGCGGTGAAAACCATTGACCTGCGCGGCGAGTGTTACGTTAGCGCGGGTTGGATTGATTCTCACGTCCACTGCTACCCGACATCGCCGATTTACCATGACGAACCGGACAGCGTGGGTATTGCCACTGGCGTTACCACAGTGGTGGATGCAGGCAGCACTGGCGCAGATGATATTGACGATTTTTACACCCTGACTCGTCAGGCGACCACCGACGTTTATGCGCTGCTGAATGTTTCACGCGTCGGGCTTATTGCCCAAAACGAGCTGGCTAACATGGCCAATATTGACGCTGATGCGGTTCGGCAGGCGGTAAAACGCCATCCGGATTTTATCGTCGGCCTCAAGGCGCGGATGAGCAGCAGCGTGGTAGGCGTTAACGGCATCACGCCGCTGGAACGCGCTAAAGCCATGCAGCAAGAAAACGGCAACCTGCCGCTGATGGTACATATTGGCAATAACCCGCCGGATCTGGACGAAATCGCGGAGCGTCTGACGGCGGGCGATATCATTACCCACTGTTACAACGGTAAGCCGAACCGTATTCTTCGGCCTGACGGCGAGCTGCGCGCCTCGGTGACACGAGCGCTGGCGCGCGGCGTGCGTCTGGATGTCGGGCATGGTACCGCCAGCCTGAGCTTTGCGGTGGCGAAACGCGCTATTAGCCTGGGGATTTTACCGCATACCATCAGTTCCGATATCTACTGCCGTAACCGCATCAACGGCCCGGTACATTCGCTGGCTAATGTGATGTCGAAATTCCTCGCCATCGGCATGTCGCTGCCGCAGGTCATTGCGTGCGTGACGGCCAATGCCGCCGATAGCCTGAATCTGAAAACCAAAGGGCGTCTTCAGCTAGGTCTGGATGCCGACCTGACCCTCTTTACGCTTAAACGCCAGCCCACCGTGTTGGTAGACGCGGAAAACGACAGCTTACAGGCTGAAGAATTGCTGACGCCGCTTGCCGCGATACGCGCAGGCAAGGGCTATATGACCGAACAAGGGAGCGCGGAACATGCCTTCGATTTTTGAGAAGTATCAATTAAAACAGGTGATTAACGCCTCCGGACGTATGACGGCGCTCGGCGTCTCTACGCCGCGCCCGGAAGTGATAGACGCGGCGATGGCCGGAATGAATCAGTATTTCGAGATGAAAGATCTGGTGAATAAAACCGGCGAGTACATTGCGAAATTGCTGGAGGTGGAAGGGGCGACGGTAGTCTCCTGCGCCAGTGCGGGTCTTGCCCAGTCGGTTGCCGCGGTACTGGTTCAGGACAGCGACTGGCTGCTGGAAAACCTGCACGTTACACCGATTGAAAATAACGAAATCGTCCTGCCAAAGGGCCACAACGTCAACTTTGGCGCGCCGGTGGGAACGATGGTGGCGCTGGGCGGCGGCAAACTGGTGGAAGCCGGTTACGCCAACGAATGTTCCGCCGCGCAGTTGGCGGCGGCCATTACGCCGCGCACGGCGGCTATTCTCTATATCAAATCTCACCACTGCGTACAGAAAAGTATGCTCAACGTGGAGCAGGCTGCGGTGGTGGCGCGTACGCATAATCTCCCGCTGATTGTGGACGCGGCGGCGGAAGAAGATTTGCAGTGCTACTACCGCGTGGGCGCAGATCTCGTTATCTATAGCGGCGCGAAAGCGATTGAAGGGCCGACCAGCGGGCTGGTGATTGGCAAAACGCAGTATGTTGAGTGGGTAAAACGTCAGTCAGCGGGCATTGGCCGGGCGATGAAGGTCGGCAAAGAGGGAATTGTTGGCCTGACCTGCGCCATTGAATTGTACCTGCGGGCGCAAAAAGAGAGCGGCGCGGAGATGGTAGAAAAAATGGCGCCCTTTATCGACACGTTGAACACGTTTAACGGCGTCAGCGCCCGCGTGGTGTGGGACAGCGCCGGACGCGACATCGCGCGCACGGAAATTAAGTTTGATGAAGCCGTTACCGGCATCGCCACAGGCGAACTGGTCGACGCGCTGAAGCAAGGTGAATACGCGATTTACTTTCGCGGATACAAAGCCAACGAAGGGATTATTGAAGCGGATGTCCGCAGCGTCGATCGCGCGCAGTTAGCGATTGTGGCGCGTCGTATTGGCGAGGTGATTAATCAGGAGAAACAAGCATGAAACTGACCCCTAACTTTTACCGCGATCGCGTTTGCCTGAACGTACTGGCCGGTTCGAAAGATAACGCCCGGGAAATCTACGCGGCGGCGGAAGGTCATGTGCTGGTTGGCGTGCTCTCCAAAAACTATCCGGATGTGGCAAGCGCAGTCGCGGATATGCGTGAATATGCGGCGCTTATCGATAATGCGCTCTCCGTCGGACTGGGGGCAGGCGATCCTAACCAGTCGGCGATGGTGAGCGAAATCTCGCGTCAGGTACAGCCGCAGCATGTCAACCAGGTGTTTACCGGCGTAGGGGCCAGCCGGGCGCTGCTGGGGCAAAACGAGACGGTGGTGAACGGTCTTGTCTCGCCGACCGGCACGCCGGGACGGGTGAAAATTTCCACCGGCCCGCTAAGCAGCCGCGCGCCGGACGGCATCGTACCCATAGAAACGGCGATTGCGCTGCTCAAAGATATGGGCGGCAGCTCCGTTAAATACTTTCCGATGGGAGGACTCACCTGTCGCGACGAGTATAAAGCGGTGGCTGACGCCTGCGCCCGCCATGATTTCTGGCTGGAACCGACGGGCGGCATCGATCTGGAAAACTTCGCCGAGATTCTGCACATCGCCCTTGATGCAGGTGTAAGCAAAATCATTCCTCACATTTATAGTTCGATTATTGATAAGGTGAGCGGCAACACCCGTGCGGACGATGTACGTCAGTTACTCGCTATCGTCCGGTCGCGTGTCGGCTAATCATGAGGAGAGAGACGTGCGATTCCCCAACCAACGTTTAGCGCAGCTATTTGCGATGCTGCAAAACGAGACGCTGCCGCAGGATGAGCTGGCGCAGCGGTTGTCGGTCTCCACGCGTACCGTTCGGGCGGATATCGCCGCGCTGAACATGTTGCTGACGCCGCATGGCGCGCAATTTACTCTCAGCCGCGGCAACGGGTATCAGCTCAAAATTGATGATCCGGCACGTTATCAATCCCTGCAAACGCAGCAATCTCCCGCCCTGGCGCGCGGTCCGCGCACCAGCCAGGAGCGGATACACTATTTGCTGGTGCGTTTTTTAACCTCCGCCTTCTCGCTGAAGCTGGAGGATTTAGCAGATGAATGGTTTGTCAGCCGTGCGACGTTGCAGAACGACATGGCGGACGTGCGCGAGCATTTGCTGCGTTATCATCTGACGCTGGAAACGCGTCCGCGTCATGGCATGAAATTGTTTGGCGGAGAGATGGCGATTCGCGCCTGTCTGACCGACCTTTTATGGACGCTGGCGCAGCAGGAGCCCTCTCATCCGTTAATTGTTAGTACCACGCTGAACACCGAGGTGTCTCAACGGCTGCGGTCTCTTTTGCCGGATATTTTCTCTCATTGTCAAATCCGCCTGACCGATGAGGGCGAGCTGTTTCTGCGTTTATACTGCGCGGTGGCGGTACGGCGTATTCGCGAGGGGTATCCGTTATCGGAATGCGTGGCAGAGGAGGTCGATGAAAAAGTGCGCCATGCGGCGCATGAGATTGCGGAGCTACTACAACAGCTGGCCGACAAGCCGCTGTCGGAGCCGGAAGTAAGCTGGCTGAAGGTGCATATTGCCGCCCGCCAGGTACAGGAAATTGCCCCCAGCGCCATTAATGCCGATGATGAAGAGGCGCTGGTGCGCTATATCCTCAATTTTATTAATACCCAGTACAACTATAACCTGTTGAATGATAAACAGCTTCACGCGGACTTGCTGACCCACATCAAAACGATGATCACCCGCGTGCGCTACCAGATCATGCTCCCCAACCCACTACTGGAAAATATTAAGCAGCACTATCCGATGGCGTGGGATATGACGTTGGCGGCGATATCGAGTTGGGGAAAATACACGCCGTATACCATTAGCGAAAACGAAATCGGTTTTCTGGTGCTGCATATTGGCGTTGGGCTGGAACGTAGTTACAACATTGGCTACCAGCGGCAGCCGCAGGTACTGTTGGTGTGCGATGCTGGTAATGCGATGGTGCGGATGATTGAAGCGGTACTGGCGCGGAAATACCCGCAGATTGAGATTGCCCGCACTCTGACGCTACGCGACTATGAGGCGCGGGACAGTATTGTGGAGGATTTTGTGATTTCCACGGCGCGGATCGGCGAAAAAGATAAACCGGTTATCATGATCGCCCCCTTTCCTACCGACTATCAATTGGAGCAGATCGGTAAGCTGGTGCTGGTGGACAGAACCCGTCCGTGGATGCTGGATAAATATTTCGATGCCTCGCATTTTCGCATCGTGGAGGGGGAAATAGATCAACAGACGCTGTTTAAAACGCTGTGCGATCAGTTGCACGAGGAAGGCTTTGTTGATGCGGCGTTTCTCGATTCGGTTATTGAACGTGAAGCTATTGTCAGTACGTTATTAGGCGACGGGATTGCCTTGCCACACGCGCTGGGGCTGCTGGCGAAGAAAACGGTGGTTTATACGGTGCTCGCGCCGCAGGGGATTGCCTGGGGTGACGAAACGGCGCACGTTATTTTTTTACTCGCCATCAGCAAAAGTGAATATGAAGAGGCGATGGCCATCTACGATATTTTCGTCACTTTCCTGCGCGAACGCGCCATGACGCGCCTCTGCGCATGTCAGAATTTTACGCAATTTAAAACGGTCGCGATGGAGTGCGTGAGTCGTTTTTGAGAGGCGTTATCCAGAATTCGATGTAATGCGAATGTAATGCTAAACTGCATTACACATTCGATTCTACTGGAGGCATAATGGCCACGCTGAACGTCCGTCTGGATGACAAACTCAAAAATGAGGCTTATGCCGTGCTGGAAAAACTGAACATTACTCCAACGGAAGCCGTGCGATTACTGTTCCAGTACGTCGCGGAAACGGGGCGCATGCCAGTGAAAACCGTCACTCTTAGCGACAGTGAAGATGCATTGATTCAGACAGTTCGGGAGAGGCTGTCTAGTCCGCAAAAGGGAATCAAGGTTAGTCTGGATGACTTATGAACTGGAATTCGACCCGAGGGCCTTAAAAGAGTGGCATAAGCTGGGCGATACGGTGCAGGCTCAGCTTAAGAAAAAGTTGGCTGATGTGCTATTGAACCCCAGAATCGACTCTGCCCGTTTAAACGATCTTCCTGACTGCTATAAAATTAAGCTTAAATCGTCCGGTTATCGCTTGGTGTACCAGGTTCGGGATGACGTTGTGATTGTGTTTGTTGTCGCGGTCGGTAAGCGAGAACATTCAGCCGTCTATCACGATGCAAACAAACGGCTTTAGCGATCAACGCAAATGATGCACTACCTGGTTGCTGCTACCGCGCCAGATAAGCGCCGGGTCTTTCAGATCCTGCACAAATTTGCCATCGACCAGCACGTTGATGAGATCGACTACCTGCATCTGTGCGGCGTTGAGTTCATCAAGCTTGTAGCCGGTCCACACCCAGATATCTTTCCCCGGGCACTCCGCGTGGATGCGTTGTACCAGTGCCAGGATATCCGGTACGTTTTGCGGATGCAGCGGATCGCCGCCCGACAGCGAGATCCCCTGACGGTGAATGCGCGTGTCGTTCAGATCGGCAATGATCTTATCTTCCATCTCTTTGGTAAACGGCTGGCCGGAGTTCAGCCGCCAGGTGCTTTTGTTATAGCAGCCAGGGCATTCATGCACGCACCCTGACACAAACAGGGTGCAGCGGGTGCCGGGGCCGTTAACGATGTCTACGGGGTAGTATTGATGGTAGCGCATAGCGGGTGTCCAGAAAGCATGTAGGCCGGATAAGGTGCTTGCACCGCATCCGGCAACATTGTGATGCCTGATGACGACGCGATTGCGTCTTATCAGGCCTACGGTCTTTGCAAACGGAGAATTAACCTATCTGCCCATTGCCTAAATGCTTCACGCGGCGCTTCACTTCTTCCTGCTTACCGGCGTTAAACGGACGCGCGTCCGGGCTGCCTAAATAACCGCACACGCGGCGGGTGACCGAGACGCGTGCGGCGTCGTGGTTGCCGCATTTCGGGCAGGTGAAACCTTTACTGGTACATTCGAACTCGCCGGTAAAGCCGCACTCGTAGCATTCATCGATCGGCGTATTGGTGCCGTAATAGGGTACATGCTGATAGCTGTAATCCCAGACATCTTCCAGCGCTTTCAGGTTGTGCTGAATGTTCGGGTATTCGCCGTAGCAAATGAAACCCCCGTTCGCCAGCGGCGGATACGGCGCTTCGAAATCGATTTTGTCGTACGGGTTGACCTTCTTCTCCACGTCGAGGTGGAAGCTGTTGGTGTAGTAACCTTTATCGGTTACGCCCGGCACCACGCCGAACTCGGCGGTATCCAGACGGCAGAAGCGGTCACAGAGGTTTTCACTTGGCGTGCTGTACAGACTAAAGCCGTAGCCGGTCTCGTCTTTCCACTGATCCACGGCCTGGCGCAGACGCTCCACAATCGCGATGCCTTTAGCGCGAAGTTGCTCGCTGTCGTACAGGTGTTCGCCGCCGAACAGCGCGTTAATGGTTTCATGGATACCAATGTAGCCCAGAGAGATGGACGCACGACCATTTTTAAAGATTTCAGACACGTCGTCGTCCGCTTTCAGCCGCACGCCGCAGGCGCCTTCCATATACAGGATAGGCGCGACGCGGGCTTTCACGCCTTCAAGGCGGGCGATACGGGTCATCAGCGCCTTCCGCGCCAGCGCCAGACGTTCATCCAGCAGTTTCCAGAATGCGGTTTCGTCGCCTTTTGCTTCCAGCGCGATGCGCGGCAGGTTAAGGCTAATCACGCCCAGGTTGTTACGCCCGTCGTGGATCTGTTCGCCGTTTTCGTTCTCCCACACGCCGAGGAAGCTGCGGCAGCCCATTGGCGTTTTGAACGAACCGGTGACTTTGACCACCTGATCGTAGTTGAGAATGTCCGGATACATGCGCTTGCTCGCGCACTCCAGCGCCAGTTGTTTAATGTCGTAGTTCGGATCGCCAAACTTGTGGTTCAAACCATCGCGGATAGCGAAGACCAGTTTCGGGAACACGGCGGTTTTGCGATTTTTACCCAGACCGGCGATACGGTTACGCAAAATAGACGCCTGGATCAGACGCGACTCCCAACTGGTGCCGAGGCCAAAACCAAAGGTCACGAAAGGCGTCTGGCCGTTAGCGGTGTGCAGCGTGTTAACTTCGTATTCCAGCGACTGGAAGGCGTCGTAGCACTCTTTTTCGGTGCGAGAACGCGCATATCCTTCGGCATCAGGAATCTGCCACTCATCGGCGGTTTTGCGGTGCTTGTTATAGCTTTCGGTGACAAACGGCGCCAGCACTTCGTCGATACGGTTAATGGTGGTGCCGCCATAAATATGGCTGGCGACCTGCGCGATAATCTGCGCGGTAACGGCAGTGGCGGTAGAGATAGATTTTGGCGGTTCGATCTCGGCGTTACCCATCTTAAAGCCCTGGGTCAACATGCCTTTCAGGTCGATCAACATACAGTTGAACATCGGGAAGAACGGCGAATAGTCGAGATCGTGATAGTGGATATCGCCGCGCTCATGCGCTTGTACTACGTCACGCGGCAATAGGTGCTGGCGGGCATAGTGTTTGGCGACAATCCCGGCCAGCAAATCGCGCTGGGTGGGAATGACTTTACTGTCTTTGTTGGCGTTTTCATTGAGCAACGCGGAGTTGGTTTGCTCTACCAGGCCGCGAATTTCCTGGTTCAGACGACCACGCTTTTCACGCTGAATGTCGCGATCGTGACGGTATTCGATGTAGGCGCGGGCAAGCTGTTTGTACGGGCCGGACATCAGTTGGTTTTCAACCGCAGTTTGGATCTCGTTAATATCCACCTGACTGCGCGCGTTCATTTGGCTGCTAACGACTTCTGCGACGGTGGCACAGTAATCTGCGTCATCGACTCCCGCTGCTTTAGCTGCACGTAGAATGGCTTCCTTAATGCGCTCTGATTTGAATGGCACTTTACAGCCATCTCGTTTCATCACATGCGGTGTCATGATCACTCCATATTTGTAAGAACAGGTTATCCACAGAGGCTGGGGAAGCCATAACAGGTTTATTCATCTCTTTTCCAACGACTTCCCGCAATCCTGACCCAGGTTATCCACAATTCACCTTGTGTCGAGTGAACAGGTGTTGTAGCAATTGTAGTCAATTAATACAACATATTGGGTCGGCGTGCATTTTAAAGTCTATATGTAGTGATTTGCATCAAGGATGTTTGCAATTTTATTGATGTAGAACAAGGTAAAAATCAGAGCGTACAGATGGCGGGCGCTGTAGCGTTTGTAAAAGATAGCAAGAAAAATCTGATTAATTATTCAACAAAAACAGACAGTAACCTGGAGCAACGCCACAGCCCGTGTCAATAGGTTTGTGGCGTTTATCCGTATAAGGACGTCGCGTTAGCGTTGTAACCACCAGATGGCTTCAAATGGGCGGAGCGTCATCGCGGCTGGCTGGCTGGTGACCTCGCCATAATTGTGCAGTAGCGCCTGCCACTGTCCTTTGATATGCGGTGGATGCCACTCCTGACACTGGTTACTCAGATTGGCGACAACCAGCAGGATTTGCCCCTGCCACTGGCGGCGATAACACCATACTGATGGGCTATCCGGGAGGAGATCCTGATAATCGCCCCAGATCAGTACAGGCTGGGTTTTACGTAGCGCAATCAGCTTTTGATAGGTGTAAAACACCGAGTTTTCATCGCGTAATGCCGCCGCGACATTAACCTCCGTATAGTTATCGCACAGGCTTATCCACGGCTCGCCCTGGGTGAAACCGGCGTTTTTACCGTTGTCCCACTGCATCGGCGTGCGGCTGTTGTCGCGGGATTTACTGGCCAGGATAGCCAGTAGTTCGTCGGGGTCGCGTCCGGCGGCGCGTAGCGCGGCAAACATGTTATGGCTTTCCACGTCGCGATAATCGGTGATGCGGGTAAAGTGTGGGTTGGTCATGCCGATTTCTTCGCCCTGATAGATATAAGGCGTCCCTTGCATACCGTGCAGCGCCATCGCCAGCATTTTCGCGGCTGGAACCCGGTATTCACCCTCGTCGCCAAAGCGGGAAACGATGCGCGGCTGATCGTGATTACACCAGAATAACGCGTTCCAGGCGACGTTATGCATCCCCTGTTGCCAGTGGCGGAACAACGCTTTCAGCGCCACATAATCAGGTTTTGCCAGCGTCCACTTTTCGCCATTGGGGTAATCCACCTTCAGATGATGAAAATTGAAGGTCATCGAGAGTTCGTCGCCGCTAAGCGCGGCATATTGCTGGCAGTTTTCCAGCGTGGTAGAGGACATTTCGCCTACCGTCATCAGATTACGCGGCGTAAAAACGTCACGGTTCATTTCGCGTAAAAACGTATGCGCGCGCGGTCCGTCGGTATAAAAGCGGCGTCCGTCGCCCGTCGGATCGTCAGGAAAATCCTGATCTTTGGCGATCAGGTTCACCACGTCCAGACGCAGGCCATCCACGCCGCGATCGGCCCAGAATTCGCAGACCTTTTTCAGCTCGGCGCGCACGGCGGGATTTTCCCAGTTCAGGTCGGCCTGTTCAGGCGCGAAAAGGTGTAAATAATATTGTTCGCTCTGGCTATGCCAGCGCCAGGCGCTGCCGCCAAATTTGGATTGCCAGTTATTCGGGCAGACATCCGGCGTGCCATCGCGCCAGATATAAAACTGACGGTATGGACTCTCTTTGTTCAGCGCTTCGCGAAACCAGGCGTGCTGGGTAGAAGTATGGTTAAACACCATATCCAGGATGATACGAATACCGCGTGCTTTCGCCTGCGCGACCAGCTCGTCAAAATCATCCAGCGTGCCGTAGGTCGGGTCGATAGCCGTATAATTTGCGACGTCATAACCGTTATCCACCTGTGGCGAGATATAAAACGGCGTGAGCCAGATGGCATCTACGCCGAGTCGCTGTAGATAGTCAAGGCGCTGCGTCACGCCGCGTAAATCGCCGGTGCCGCTGCCGGTCGTGTCCTGAAAACTTTTCGGGTAGATCTGATAAATAACGCCGTTTTGCCACCAGAGGGGAATAGTCATTGTTGTTTCCTGCAAGTGCGTTGGGACGCAACTGCGCCCCGAAGAAGAATTAGACAATTTGTAATGTGCCCTGACGATGCTTACGCTGATAGATAAAGGTGGTCAGAATCACCGGGATCACGATCGCGATAACCATCGCCATGCTGTACACCTGCCAGTAGCGCGGCGGTATAGACAGGATGCCCGGCAGGCCGCCCACGCCGATACCGTTGGCGATGACGCCGTTCAGACCGCAGAGCAGTCCCGCCAGACCAGATCCGATCATCGCGCACAGCATCGGAAAACGATACTTCAGGTTGATACCGTACATCGCCGGTTCGGTTACCCCAAGGTAAGCGGAAATGGCGGCAGGAACGGAGATCTCGCGTTCATTGTGTTTACGGCTGGAGATGATGATGCCCACCACGGCGGAGGCCTGCGCGATATTCGACAGCGCAATCAGCGGCCAGACTGGCGTACCGCCCATGCTCTGGATCATCTGCATATCGATAGCGAGCGTTGTCTGGTGGACGCCGGTAATGACCAACGGGGCATACAGGAAGCCGAACAGCGCCGCGCCTATCGGGGCGAAACTGCCGGTCATCAGATAACGTACCGCAAAGGCCACGCCGTCGCCGATCATACGACCAAAGGGGCCGATAAAGGTGTGGGCGAGAAAGACGGCCAGTATCAACGAACACACCGGGACGACGACCAGGTAGAGATAATCCGGCACGATGCGTTTCAACCGCGTTTCAATAAACCCAAGCGCCAGCCCTGCCAGTAGCGCCGGGATAACCTGCGCCTGGTAGCCCACTTTCTCAATGCTAAATAAGCCGAAGTTCCAGACGTCCGGCGTTTGCTGGCCCAGCAGATACGCATTCATCAACTGCGGCGACACCAGTGTCACGCCGAGCACGATACCAAGAATCGGCGTGCCGCCCATTTTTTTCACCGCCGACCAGCAGATCCCCACCGGCAGATAGAAAAAGATCGCTTCGCCGATCAACCATAAAAAATCATAAAGCGTTTTTAGCGCCGGATGCATCTGCGCCAGCGTTTGGCCGTTGCTCATCGGCACATCGCCGATCACGTTACGAAAGCCTAAGATCAAACCGCCGCTGATCAACGCCGGTAGTAGCGGAAAGAAGATCTCCGCAAAGTGGGAAATTAACTGCTCATGCCATTTCATGTTCTGGCGAGCGGCTTTTTTGGCCTGCTCTTTATCAGCATACGCTTTGCCGGTGGTCTCCAGCAGCGCGTTATAGTAATCGCCAACGTCGGTGCCAATCACCACCTGAAACTGACCAGCGTTGGTGAAACAACCTTTAACCATCGGTAATTGTTCGATCTTTTTTGGCCTGGCGTTCGCGGGCTGGTGGAGCACAAAGCGCAGGCGAGTAATGCAGCGGCTCACCGTGGCGATGTTGTCGCGCCCGCCGACCAGGTCAATCAGCCGGTCGATATCGGCTTGTTTTACTTTGCTCATCGTAAAGCCTCATGGCAGAGGAGGTAAGTTATGGGTTGGCGCAAGAGTAGCTCTTCAACGTTGGTTTAAAAATGGGAACGTTCCCGAAACGCAGCGACGATCACAAATTACTCGTGGTATTCCGTTTAATCAGTCACTCAGGCGAGGGTAGAAGGAATGACGATCCGGCGCGGATCGCAGCGGCCATTGATCTGTTCGATCAGCTGCGAAGCCGCCTGCCGTCCGGCTTCAGCATAGCCAGGATCGACAGTGACGATCTCCGGGTGCAGGAATTTTATCAGCGGCGTGTTCCCGACGCTTGCCAGTTGCAGCGTCTCAATACGTTGCTCCTGTAAATACTTACTGGCGCCCAACGCCAGCGTATCGGTGGCGCAGACTAACGCGGTGGTATCCGGCATGATGACACTTGCCGTATGCTCATAGCCCTGCTTCATGGCAAGACCGGGCAGGGCGGCGACGGGATGAAGTTTATGTTTTTTGCAAAACGCCAGGTATGCGTCATGCCGACGTTTGCCGGTGGTAATATCGCTATGGGGAACGCCCAGAAAGCTAATGTTGCGGTGTCCCTGCTCATACAGCCGCTGCATAAGGATATGAATCGCGCCCTCGTCGTCGTAACAGACGGAGGCAAAACCTTGCGCATCTCTTGCCAGCAGCACCAGCGAGGCTTTCCAGGGGGCGATCAGCTCTTCTGTGATGCCGGTAAAGCCAAACAGCACCACGCCATCAATGTTACGTCGTCTGAGCATGCCCAGATGTTCCATTACCAGCGTCGGCGAGAACTGACTTTCCATCATAATAGGGTCGTAGCCCTGTTCATAAAACGCAGGCAGCATGGTCTGAACCGCGAGGTTTTCAGACAACGAATCAAGGCGAGTGACGATAATAGCGACCACTTTATCGCTTTGTCCCCGCATCGCGCGGGCGGAGCGGGACGGGGAGAAACCGTGTTGATTCATCACCGCTTCGACACGCTCGCGGGTACGTTCGCTTACGCCGCTTTCATTGTTAAGCACGCGGGAAACGGTTGATTTCCCTACGCCGCTCAGGCGGGCGATGTCTTTGATAGTGAGCCGGTTTTGCATCCTGTTTTCCCGTGGCGTGACGCTGATGGTGATAAAAAGAGTAACTTTACTCAAGCGAAGGGCAATGGGCAAAGTCTGGTTTATCGTTGGTTTAATTACGTAACGGTATGATACCGCCATAATTGCCACAAAACTTATGGATTTATGCGTATAATCCGCGGCGCAAATTATTTACTTACCGGAGGCGACATGGACCCTGAACCCACCCCTCTCCCGCGATGGAGAATTTTCCTTTTCCGGTAAGCCTGCCTCTGCTGTCTTACCGGTGTGTAAGACAGTGACACAATAACGTCCCTGTTTTTATTTAAACATTGCTCATCGGGCAAGGCTTTGCCGTGCCTGAAGAATTTTCTGCGCCTGACTTCGGCGCGGAGGGATTACCTATGCTAAAAACCATTACCCGCCAGCTTTTTGCCCGGCTTAATCGTCATTTGCCTTATCGTCTGGTTCACCGCGATCCGCTGCCCGGCGCGCAGACCGCGGTAAATGCGACTATCCCGCCTTCGCTGAGCGAGCGCTGTCTGAAAGTCGCGGCAATGGAGCAGGAGACTCTCTGGCGCGTTTTTGATACGCACCCGGAGGGATTAAACGCTGCCGAGGTGACGCGCGCGCGTGAAAAGCATGGCGAAAACCGCCTTCCGGCACAGAAACCCTCGCCGTGGTGGGTGCATCTGTGGGTATGTTATCGCAATCCTTTCAACATCTTACTCACGATTCTTGGCGGCATTTCTTATGCCACGGAGGATCTGTTTGCCGCAGGCGTTATCGCCCTGATGGTCGGTATCTCAACGCTGCTGAATTTTGTGCAGGAAGCGCGCTCGACAAAAGCGGCGGACGCGCTAAAAGCGATGGTGAGCAATACCGCTACCGTACTGCGGGTTATTAATGAAAATGGCGAAAACGCCTGGCTGGAATTACCCATCGATCAACTGGTGCCCGGCGATATTATTAAGCTGGCGGCGGGGGATATGATCCCGGCGGATTTACGGATTATCCAGGCGCGCGATCTGTTTGTCGCCCAGGCGTCGCTGACCGGCGAATCTCTGCCGGTCGAGAAAGTCGCCGCGACGCGTGAGCCCCGGCAAAATAACCCGCTTGAGTGCGACACGCTGTGCTTTATGGGGACGAACGTCGTGAGCGGAACGGCGCAGGCCGTGGTGATGGCGACCGGCGCCGACACCTGGTTTGGTCAATTGGCGGGGCGCGTGTCGGAACAAGATAACGAGCAGAACGCTTTCCAGAAAGGAATTAGCCGCGTCAGTATGTTGCTGATCCGCTTTATGCTGGTCATGGCGCCGGTAGTACTGATTATTAATGGTTACACGAAAGGTGACTGGTGGGAAGCGGCGCTATTTGCGCTCTCGGTCGCGGTAGGGCTCACCCCGGAAATGTTGCCGATGATCGTCACCTCCACCCTCGCGCGCGGGGCGGTGAAGCTCTCGAAACAGAAAGTTATCGTGAAGCACCTTGATGCGATTCAGAACTTCGGCGCGATGGATATTCTGTGCACCGATAAAACCGGCACACTGACGCAGGATAAAATTGTGCTGGAGAATCATACGGATATTTCTGGTAAGCCCAGCGAGCATGTACTGCATTGCGCCTGGCTGAACAGCCATTATCAGACCGGTCTAAAAAATTTACTGGATACGGCAGTCCTGGAGGGAGTAGACGAAACCGCCGCGCGTCAGCTCTCCGGACGCTGGCAGAAAATCGATGAGATTCCGTTTGATTTTGAGCGTCGCCGGATGTCGGTGGTGGTGGCCGAAGATTCGAGCGTGCATCAACTGGTCTGCAAAGGCGCGTTACAGGAGATCCTGAACGTGTGTACTCAGGTGCGCCACAACGGCGATATTGTGCCGCTGGACGACAATATGCTGCGCCGGGTGAAACGCGTTACCGACACGCTGAACCGTCAGGGGCTACGCGTGGTCGCCGTCGCGACCAAATACCTGCCTGCGCGTGAGGGCGATTACCAACGTATCGATGAGTCTGACCTCATTCTGGAAGGGTATATCGCTTTTCTCGATCCGCCGAAAGAGACCACCGCGCCGGCGTTGAAAGCGCTGAAGGCGAGCGGAATTACGGTGAAAATTCTCACCGGCGACAGCGAGCTGGTAGCGGCGAAAGTTTGCCATGAAGTTGGGCTGGATGCGGGCGATGTCATTATTGGCAGTGATATTGAAGGGTTAAGCGACGACGCGCTGGCGGCGCTGGCCGCCCGTACGACGTTGTTTGCGCGTCTGACGCCGATGCATAAAGAGCGCATCGTCACTTTACTCAAACGCGAGGGGCATGTGGTCGGTTTTATGGGCGACGGGATTAACGATGCTCCGGCGTTGCGGGCGGCGGATATTGGTATCTCGGTAGATGGCGCGGTGGACATCGCCCGTGAAGCGGCCGATATTATCCTGCTGGAAAAGAGCCTGATGGTGCTGGAAGAAGGCGTCATTGAAGGTCGTCGTACTTTTTCTAATATGTTGAAATATATCAAGATGACGGCCAGCTCAAATTTCGGTAACGTGTTTAGCGTGCTGGTGGCGAGTGCCTTTTTGCCGTTCCTGCCAATGCTGCCGCTGCACTTGCTGATTCAAAACCTGCTGTACGATGTATCCCAGGTGGCGATTCCGTTTGATAATGTCGATGAAGAACAAATTCAAAAGCCGCAGCGCTGGAATCCGGCGGATTTGGGGCGCTTTATGGTCTTTTTCGGTCCGATCAGCTCGATTTTCGACATTTTGACCTTTTGTCTGATGTGGTGGGTATTTCATGCGAATACGCCAGAAACGCAAACTTTGTTCCAGTCCGGCTGGTTTGTGGTGGGATTACTGTCGCAAACGCTGATTGTGCATATGATCCGTACCCGCCGTCTGCCGTTTATTCAAAGTCGCGCTGCCTGGCCGCTGATGGCGATGACATTGTTGGTGATGGTGGTGGGAGTTTCGTTGCCGTTTTCGCCGCTGGCGTCTTACCTGCAATTACAGGCGCTGCCGTTAAGCTATTTCCCGTGGCTGATTGCCATTCTGGCGGGCTATATGACGTTAACCCAGTTGGTGAAAGGGTTTTACAGCCGACGTTATGGCTGGCAGTAAACACTTTCGTCGGGGATTCGCCAGCGTGCTTAATCCCCGATATCGCTAACCAGGTCAGATGCCCGTAAAGCTCGACAAGTTTAACGCGATCGGCTTTATCTTTAAATTTCAGGGCTTATTCAAGCAACTGTAGAATGCTATATGCAGGCATAAAAAAGAGGAATGTCCAGCTAAGTTTGTAAAATACATTCTCTGCCCCCAATCCGGAACGAGAGGAGGAGATGTCCCACCGCCGGATATGTTTTGCGGATATGCGACGAAAGCGGCGAATATAGCTAATGCAATAAACTAAGTAAGGAGGAATCGCTAAGGCGGCAGTGGGTTTAGGAAACATAAGGGTAAGCAATATGGCTGCGACAATGAAGCATAAAAAGACTATCTTCGCGGTAGATTCTATCTGTTTTAATTCCTGGCGTATGCTTTCAGCATGTTTCTCCTGCCAGCGACGGAGCGTGCTGTTGCTAAATCCATATTCTTCGCATAACGCCTTATTCGGTACGCCGTTTTTAGACTGTTGCAGAAAATCGGCGATTTGTTCCTCGGTAAAACGCGCTCTTACCATTGCCGCCTCTCCATGGCTGTTGGTGCCCCGAACCGGGCAAACTTGCGCCGCCCGGCGGGGATGACGTCCGGCGCTTAGCGACGAACAGCGATCGCTTCAATCTCAATTTTCACGTCTTTCGGCAGACGGGCAACTTCCACGCAGGAACGCGCCGGGAAGGTCGCGTTGTGCTCGGTGAAGAACGCTTCGTAGGTGGCATTGACGGTCGCGAAATCGTTCAGGTCTTTCACGAATACGGTCGTTTTCACAATGTCGCCTACTTTCAGGCCAGCGGCTTCCACGATAGCTTTAACGTTTTCCAGCGACTGACGTGCCTGAGCGGATACGTCTTCCGCTACGGCACCGGTTTTCGGATCGACCGGAATCTGACCGGAAGTGATTACCATGCTACCCAGGTCAACGCCCTGTACGTATGGGCCGATTGCTGCTGGTGCATTTTCCGTCGCAATAGTTTTGCTCATGATTTCTCCTGAATTACAGCGGTAATAGAATGTCCCCGCTCATTATAGGGAGCCAGGATCTCATAACCAACCCAAATTAGTTGGCCAGCACCACATAATGCGAAAACTCTTTTTCACAGTATTTGCATTTGAGGGCGATATCATTGGCGCGTTTTTTCACTGCAAAGCTGGAGGATACTGGTTCCGCGTGGCTGATGCAGTTGCTGTTCGGGCAAACCAGCACATTATTAATACGCTCTGGCAGGCTGGGGCGTGATTTCCCGACTACGTCGTAGTTGTCGATGCGGTTAACGGTGGCCTGCGGCGCGTACAGAGCAAGTTGGTTAACCTGCTCTTCGGTGAGAAAGGTGTTTTCTATTTTGATTAAGTCTTTACGCCCCATCTCGCCAGACGGGAGATTCAGACCGATAGTGATTCGCTGATCGGTCTCGGTCAATTTAAACAGACTCAGCAGTTTAAAGCCTACCTGCGCAGGGATATGGTCAATCACGGTGCCGCATTTAATGGCTTCAACCTGCAGTTTGTTATCGTGTGTCATCGTTTTTCTCCCTTACAGACTCAGTTCGCTATTCAGTACTAACGCCAGTAACGCCTGGCGAGCGAAAATACCGTTGCCCGCCTGTTGGAAGTACCAGGCGTGTGGCGTTTTATCCACATCCGTGGTGATTTCATCAATCCGCGGCAGCGGGTGCAGCACTTTCATATTTTCACGCGCGCCGTTCAGGTCGCTGGCGCGCAGAACAAACTGCGCCTTCACATTGGCGTACTCCGACGGGTCGAGACGCTCTTTCTGTACGCGAGTCATATAGAGGATGTCGACGTCGGCCATGACCTCTTCAATAGAACCATGCAGGCTCCAGGCCATCCCTTTTTCATCAAGCATATCCAGAATGTACTGCGGCATCGCCAGCGCGTCCGGCGCGATAAAATAAAAACGGTTGCCGCTAAATTTCGCCAGCGCCTGGGTTAGCGAATGCACGGTGCGGCCATATTTCAGATCGCCGACCATCGCGATATGCAGGTTATCCAGACGGCCCTGCGTTTCCTGGATGGTGAACAGATCCAACAGGGTTTGCGTCGGATGCTGATTCGAACCGTCGCCCGCATTGAGCACCGGCACCTGACCGGAAAACTCCGTCGCCAGACGTGCCGCGCCTTCTTGCGGATGGCGCATCACAATCGCGTCCACGTAAGTGCTAATCACTGAGATCGTGTCGGCTAACGTTTCTCCTTTTTTCCCCAGCGACGTGTTGGCGCTGTCGGAGAAGCCCACTACGCTGGCGCCCAGGCGATGCATTGAAGTTTCAAACGACAGGCGGGTACGCGTGGAGGCTTCGAAAAAGCAGCTGGCGATCACTTTATGTTTCAAAAGCTCCGGCTGCGGGTTGGCTTTTAATTTCGCCGCCGTGGCCAGTACCAGATTAAGATCGTCGCGGCTGAGGTCGTTTATGGAAATGATATGTTTTTGATATAGCGGGTTAGCCATGTTTATCTCCTGACGCCTGGGCAAAAAAAAGCCCCTCAATTGAGGGGCTTGGTATTGGTTTTCAACGGAAAGAAAAACGGCAGGCCTGCGTCCTTTTTCAGACGCGGTAAGACAGAATGTCGTACACACTGAACCATGCTTCCTCCCGGCAAATTGTCCGCGATTATACTCAGCTCTGTTTGGGGATCAAGCGAATTAATGCATGATTTACTCATCGCAAACGGTTCTTATGAATTTAAATTCATTTTAAGCAAATAATTAATTTGTTTGTGTACCAGCGCCGTACGCTGAACGACCCGTGGTGCGACCCAGACAATACTGCTACCGGCAACGACGCCGAGAATTTCCGGCAATGCGTGGTAATCCAGAATTCTCGCGACGGCGCGACCATAACCTGCCGCCGTATGGATAAGGATAAATTCGCTATTATGTTCAACGCTGACGACCATTTCAGCTATTGAACGTCCGGCATCCGGCGAAGGACGCCGCTGGGGATTTACGGAATAAATCTTTTGTCCCTTCGTATTTCTGATTTTTATTGCGCCCAGCAGCTTGAGCAGGCGCGAAACCGTAGACTGGCTGATACCTTCAAATCCCTCATTTTGTAAATCGCGGCGAATCTCCTCCTGGGACAGGTAACTTTTTTCACTAATCAGGCGCTGACAAACCGCCAGTTGCTGTTGTTCTTTGGCGGAGTAATCATCGTATTCCTTCATAAATGCACCTTATCTTTATTATTAATATCAACGGACTGGCGAAATTCATCACATTTGTCACATCGATTGCGGATCAATCGGGCGGTTTTGCAGGAAAATGAGAAGCCGATCAAAAAAGGTGACGGCGTGCCTGATGGCGCTGTGCTTATCAGTCCTGTCGGATAAGACGCGTCGCCATCTGGCTCGTTACATCATCGCTCCGATGCTCAGTACCGCCATATTCAGCAATGTCAGGATCAGCAACAGCGGCGCGACCCATTTCAGATAGCGGACATAGGGAACCCGCGCGATTGCCAGACCGCCCATGACCACGGCGGAGGTGGGAGTAACCAGGTTCACAATCCCGGAGGCCGACTGGTAGGCGGTTACGACCAAATCCCGCTGTACGTGGGCAAAATCCGCTAACGGCGCCATAATGGGCATCGTCAATACGGCAAGACCGGAAGAGGAGGGCACCAGGAAGGAGAGCAATACTTCCAGCCAGTAGGTTACGTTTATGAAAATAGTGGTAGAGAGGCCGGAAACCAGACTTTCCGCGCTGTGCAAAATGGTGTGGGTAATCATACCGTTATCCATGACCACCACAATGCCGCGCGCGATACCAATAATTAGCGCCACGCCGAGCAAATCCCGCGCGCCGTCGATAAAGGTACTGGTAAACGCTTCCTCACCCATCCGCGTTATCACGCCAACGATAATCGCCGCCGCCAGAAAGACGCCGGAGATTTCCGCCATCCACCAGCCGAGAACCGCCACGCCGTAAATCATCACCGCGAAAGAGGCGGCGAAGATCAGCAGCACCCATTTCCGGGTAGCCGTAAACTCCAGCAGTGTATTGGCGCGATTGCCGAGAAAATGAGCGCGATTTTCCTCCATTTTATCCGCCACGATAGAAAGCTCAGGATGGGCGCGGACTTTGCGCGCATAGCGCATTACCCAAAACACGCACAGTACGTAGCCGACAATTAACAGCAGTACGCGCATCAGCATTCCCTGAGTAAAAGGGATGCCGGCGGCGTTGGCGGCAATGACCGTGGCGAAAGGGTTAATGGTCGAACCGAGCGTGCCTATCCCTGCGCCGAGCAGTACGGTTGCCGCCGCCACTAACGGATCGAAGCGGGCCGCCATCATGACCGGTACCAGCAGCGTGTAGAAGGGCAACGACTCCTCCGCCATGCCATAAATAGTGCCGCCTGCGGCGAACAGCGCCATCAGAATGGGGATCATCCACTCATCTTTGCCGTTGAGTTTGATAGTTACCCGTTCAATACCGGCATCAATCGCCCCCGTTTTATTCACCACCCCCAGAAAGCCGCCGATAATCAAGACAAACAGCGCGACGTCAATGGCGCCGGCGGTGTAGGTTTCGTGGTTATAGAGGCCGTCAATCGGCGCCAGTAAAACAGCGGTAATCCCTTGCGGATGCGCGTCCACGGGGGCATACGTTCCCGCCACCGGCACCTCTTTTCCCAGCGTGGCGTTCATCGCCATTTGGTATTTTCCCGCCGGCACAATCCAGGTCATCACCGCGACCAGGGCAATAAGAATAAACAGGATGGTATAAGCGGTGGGAAATTTAAATTTACCCATGATGTTCTCTCCTGATATCACGGATATGCGCCGCGAGGGCGCATATCCTGTGGGATTAGTCGCCGAGCGTCGCCACCATGACTGCTTTGATGGTGTGCATCCGGTTTTCCGCTTCATCGAAGACTATCGAGCCTGCGGACTCGAACACCTCTTCCGTGACCTCCAGTCCTTTCAGGCCGTAAGCCATTTCGATTTCGCGTCCCACTTTGGTGTGCTCGTTATGGAAGGCGGGCAGGCAGTGCATAAACTTCACATCAGGATTACCGGTAGCGTTTACCACCTGCTGGTTGACCTGATATGGCGTCATCAGACTGACGCGCTCCGCCCAGGCTTCTTTGGGTTCTCCCATCGAGACCCAGACGTCGGTATAGAGGAAATCCACACCGTGAACGCCGTCTTCAACGCTCTCCGTTAAGGTGATACGAGCGCCGGTAACGCTGGCGATTTCCCGGCACTGCGCGACCAGCGCGGCATCAGGCCAGAAGGACTTTGGCGCTATCAGGCGGATATCCATGCCCATCTTCGCCGCGCCCACCATCAGCGAGTTGCCCATGTTGTTGCGCGCGTCGCCCAGGTAGGCGAAGCTCAGTTCCGGCAGCGTTTTGCCCGGCGCATGTTCCAGCATGGTCATCAGATCGGCCAGGATCTGTGTGGGGTGAAATTCATCGGTCAGGCCGTTCCAGACGGGAACGCCCGCGTATTCCCCCAGCTCTTCCACAATGTGTTGACCAAATCCGCGATATTCGATGCCGTCATACATCCGCCCTAGGACGCGAGCAGTATCTTTCATGGACTCTTTATGGCCGATCTGCGAGCCGCTTGGGCCGAGATAAGTCACCTGCGCGCCCTGGTCGAACGCGGCGACTTCAAACGCGCATCGGGTGCGGGTAGAGGTTTTTTCAAAAATCAGCGCGATGTTTTTGCCGATCAGTGTTTGCTTTTCGCATCCGGCTTTTTTTGCGGCTTTCAGCTCAATAGCCAGATCGATGAGGTGTTGGATTTCCGCCGGGGTGTAGTCAAGCAGCTTCAAAAAGTTACGATTTTTCAGTGAAATAACCATTACAATATCCTTGTTAAAATGAATTGCCTGATGGCGCTGCGCTTATCCGGCCCACGGTTATGCGCGCTCTGTAGGCCGAATAAGGCGGAAGCCGCCATCCGGTAAAAAGCCTTATGCGTCAACGTCGGCGGTTTCACACCGAATCAAAGTACCTTTCTCGCCCGCGAGAATGGCTTGCCCATCCGCCAGCGAGCCGATTCCGGCAATGCCGCGGCAATGGCTGACAAACTCAGCGCAGGCGGTCACTTTCGGGCCCATCGAACCGGCGTCGAACTGCATTTCACGAAGCAGCTCCGGCGTAACCTGCGCCAGCGGGCGTTGGGTGGGTTTGCCCCAGTCGAGATACACCGCGTCGGCATCGGTCAGAATGAGCAGCGCGTCGGCGTGAATTTGGCTGGCAAGCAGGGCGGCGGACAGATCTTTGTCGATCACCGCCTCGATACCGTGGTAGCCATCGGCTTTTTCCACTACCGGCACGCCGCCGCCGCCGTTACAGATAACCAGGTGATCGCGGCTAATCAGTGCGCGGATGGCATCGTTTTCCACAATGCGTTTCGGCTGCGGGGAGGGCACAACGCGGCGGAAGGCGTTACCGTCGGCTTTGAATACCCAGCCCTTTTCTGCCTGTAACGCACGGGCCTGCGCTTCGTCGTAAATGGGGCCGATATATTTGGTTGGATTGAGGAATGCCGGGTCGTTGGCATCGACTTCGACCTGGGTGAGCAGGACGCTGATTTCACGCTCCGGCAGATGATTCTTCAGCGCCTGTTGCAGCATGTAGCCAATCATGCCCTGGCTTTCCGCACCGAGAATATCGAGCGGGTAGGGCGTAACGTTAGCGTAGGCGCTATTTTGTAGCGCCAGCAGTCCTACCTGTGGGCCGTTGCCGTGCACTAACACCACGCGCCATTGCCGCGTAAGCTGGGCGATGGTTCTGGCCGCCAGTTCGATATTTTTACGCTGAATATCAGCCTCCAGCGGTTCGCCGCGTTTGAGCAGCGCATTGCCGCCCAGCGCGACGACCAGTGTGCGTTTGTTTTCCATAACGTCTCCTTTAAATACCATCGCGTTCCAGTGGACAGCTCATGCAGCGTGCGCCCCCGCGCCCGCGACCCAGTTCATCGCCGGGAATGGGAAGGACGGTAATGCCGGCTTTGTCGTATTTTTCGTTGGTCCAGATGTTGCGCTCATAGCCCACCACCACGCCGGGACGCAGGGTGAGCACGTTATTGGCGTCATTCCACTGTTCGCGCTCAGCTTCAAATGCGTCGCCGCCAGTGGTGATTAAGCGCACCTGATCGATGCCAAGCGCTTTTTCAAGAGCATGAACCAGCGTGCTCTCCTGGGTTCGTTTCAGACCGCCGCGTCCGTCTGGCGTCAGCGTCCAGCACTGAACGTCCGGGCGAACGACTTCCGGATAGACGGAGAAGGTGTCGATATCAATGTGGGTCATGACGGTGTCAAGGTGCATGCAGGAGCGATGTTTTGGCAGTTCAACGGCAATGACGCGTTCCGCCTGACGATGTTTAAACAATGCCTGCGCCAGGAACTCGACGCCCTGCGGCGTAGTACGTTCAGACATACCGATCAACACCGCGCCGCGGCCAATCACCAGCACATCGCCGCCCTCTAAAGTGGCGTGGTCGTAATTAATGTCCTCGTCGCCGAAATATTTAATGAAATCACCGCCTGCGAATTGAGGATGCCAGCGATAAATAGCACGTAAATTATTCGTTTCACGTTGGCGTGCAGGTTTCGCCATGGGGTTAATTGAGACGCCGTTATATATCCAGCAGGACGTGTCACGGGTAAATAGGTGATTCGGTAATGGCTTCATAATAAAGTCATTAATATCGTGAGTATCGACCACCATATTTTTTATGGAGGCGGGAATTTCGCCGTAAGTTAAACCGCCGCTTAAATGGCGAGCCAGTTCACGGTGCGGCATATCCGCCAGCCAGGCGCGAATATCTGCGGCAAAGGTGGGCCCAAGGCGATAATCGGAAATTTGCGTATCCAGTAGCCAGGCTTTAGCGTCAGCCACATCCAGCGTTTGGGTGAGCAGGTCGGTTAACAGCAACACTTCTATCCCTTGCTGGCGCAGCGTGTTGGCAAAAATGTCATGCTCTTCGCCAGCGCGCTCTACGGATAATACATCGTCAAAAAGTAATTCCTGACAATTTGAAGGGGTAAGTCTTTTTAGGCTGAGATTGGGCCGATGCAACATTACGCTGCGTAATTGACCGATTTCAGAACCGACAAAATGCTTTTCCATCATTATACCTTTTACATAATTTCAAGAATAAAGAAGGAGTGGCTGCAAATATTTAGCGTGCTTGCAGTCGCGGCGTTTCAGTTAAATTCGGGAGCAATGATTGAATTTTATTTGGGTTGTTAATGTGATGAGATTCACATCAATCAAGGAGTGCTATTTTTCTTACTTAATATATGAGCCGGGTCAGAGAAATTCAAAAAACAATAAGGCATTAAATGAATTACTACGCAGCTATATGGTTTGTTATTTTTTTATTGTTAATTATTTGTTTGTTGTATTGAATGATATTTAAATCTTAACTCATTGAAAATAAAATGATTATTTTTAATGGTTGCATAACTATGCGTGAGGGGGATTTTATTATCGGGGATATTTAAATAATTTAAAAATAACTATGGATAGAGAAGTCATTTATGCAGGGAGAGCGAATTGTGATCGCTAAAACGTTTTTATGTTAACGCCTTTAATATCAAAGCGTTGTTAGTGATGGCAATTTGGCGCCGCTGGGGTTTATGCATAGGTACTGCATAAAGTTGGGCGAACTATTAACAATATAGAAACACCGCTGGCGATAAACATGCGCTGGCGCAAAATCGATGAGAGTAAGGGTAGTATGGCAGCCATTTTTCTCGTATAAAGAGAAATATAAAACGCTGTTTTAACTAAGGGGATGCGATGATTATTGGCAATATTGAATATCTGGAGGCCTGGCTGCCGACGGCGTTACGGCAGGCGATTGAGCACGTCAATGCGCATGTCACGGCAACGACCGCGCCAGGTAAGTATGACATTGACGGCGACAGGCTGTTTTATATGATTTCTGAAAATATGACGGAGCCGGGCGAATCGCGCAGCGCAGAGTATCACGCCCGTTATCTTGATATTCAGATTGTGCTACAAGGTCAGGAAGGGATGGCATTCAGTACCCGGCCTGCGGGAACGCCGCACACGGACTGGCTGGCGGATAAAGACATTGCATTTTTACCGACGAGCGTCGACGAGAAAACCGTCGTCCTGAACGAAGGCGACTTTGTGGTGTTTTATCCCGGCGAAGTGCATAAGCCCCTGTGCGCGGTGGGAGAACCGGCGCGGGTACGTAAAGCGGTTGTGAAAATGCTGATGGCGTAATATTTTGTGCCGGATGGCGGCGCCTGCACGTTGCGATCTTGTAGGCCAACCGCCATCCGGCATCATCACGACATTATTTAGACAGCGTCGCTACCATTACTGCTTTGATGGTATGCATGCGGTTTTCCGCTTCATCAAAGACAATGCTGGCCGCAGACTCAAAAACCTCGTCGGTCACCTCCATCCCGCCATGTAAACCGTACTCTTCGGCCATTTTTTTGCCGAGCGTGGTTTCGTCATCATGGAACGCAGGCAGACAATGCAGGAACTTAACCTGCGGATTGCCGGTTAACGCCATCATCTGGCTGTTGACCTGATAATCACGCAGCAGGGCAATACGCTCCGCCCATTTCTCTTTGGGTTCACCCATAGAGACCCAAACATCGGTATAGATAAAATCCGCGCCTTTTACGCCTGAGGCGATATCTTCGGTCAGGGTGATGGCGCCGCCGTTCTTTTTCGCCATGGCGCTGCACTCCGCCACTAACGCGGCTTGCGGCCAGCAGGCTTTTGGCGCGACCAGACGGAGATCCAATCCTGTTAACGCGGCGGCTTCCAGCATGGAGTTACCCATGTTATTACGCGCGTCTCCGGCATAGACCAACGTCATCTCGTTAAAGGCTTTACCCGGCAGATGTTCCTGCATGGTGAGCAGATCCGCCAGTAATTGCGTTGGGTGATACTCATCGGTTAAACCGTTCCATACCGGCACACCGGAATATTCAGCCAGCGTTTCGACGATCTCCTGGCCATATCCTCGATACTGAATACCGTCAAACATCCGGCCCAGGACGCGGGCAGTATCTTTGATGGACTCTTTATGGCCGATCTGGCTCCCGCTGGAACCCAGGTACGTCACGCGCGCCCCCTGATCGTATGCGGCAACTTCGAAAGAGCATCGTGTCCGGGTCGAGTCTTTTTCGAAGATGAGCGCAATATTCTTACCCACCAGCTTTTGTTCTTCTTTACCGTTTTTCTTATCGGCTTTCAGTTTGGCGGCAAGCTGCAACAGAGCAGTGAGCTCGCTGGCGGTGAAATCAAGTAACTTTAAAAAAGGTTTTTGGTAAAACGTAGACATACTTCCCTCACATGGCTTAGGCCTCTCATTGAATTAAAATTCACTTTATATGGATGATTATTCATTTGCAACCCTGTTTGATAAAACTTTTCTCGATAAGGTGGAGGCAACGTCGGCGGTATGTGACAATAAGAGTATCGGCAGGACATCTATGAGGAACGAGCTATGGCAAACCCGGAATTACTGGAAGAGCAGCGTGAAGAAACGCGCTTAATTATTGAAGAGTTACTTGAGGACGGCAGCGATCCGGATGCGCTGTACACTATCGAGCATCACCTTTCCGCTGACGATTTCGAAACGTTGGAAAAAGCCGCGGTAGAAGCCTTTAAACTCGGCTATGAAGTGACGGAGCCGGAAGAGCTGGAAGTGGAAGAGGGCGATACGGTTATTTGTTGCGACATCCTCAGCGAGTGCGCGTTGAACGCCGAACTCATCGACGCTCAGGTTGAGCAACTGATGAACCTGGCGGAAAAATATGATGTCGAATACGACGGCTGGGGAACCTATTTTGAAGACCCTAATGGCGAAGAGGGTGATGACGACGATTATGTCGATGAAGATGACGACGGCGTGCGTCACTAAAGCTGCATAGTATGACGGTACGGCAGCGTCTGCTGTCGTATTTTTTTAACAGGTTACGTATGAATTACCCGCAAATACTCTCTCCGGTGCTTAATTTCCTGCATTGCCCGACGCCGCAGGCGTGGATTGTCCAGGCCCGCGATCCGCAAAATCTTCCTCTTCTGCTTACCGATCACCTGATCTGCGAACTGAAGGCTGCGCAAACCGCGTTGCTGTTGGTGCGTAAATATGTCGCCGATAAATCGGGCGCCGACGCGCTGCTCTCCTGGCTGCAACCTTACGAGGCGTTCGCGTTTCGTCAGGGGCCGGAGCCGGATTTTGTTGCCCTGCATAAACAGATTAGCAAAAGCGCCATGCCGCAAACTGATGACCCCTGGGGACGTCAGCTTATCGACCGTATGGTGTTATTGATTAAAGAGGAGTTGCACCATTTTTGGCAGGTACGCGAGGTCATGCAGGCCAGAAACATTCCTTATGTGAAAATCACCGCCAGCCGCTACGCGAAAGGAATGTTGAAAGCGGTACGCACGCACGAACCGCTCACCTTAATTGATAAGCTGATTTGCGGGGCGTATATCGAAGCCCGCTCCTGCGAACGTTTTGCCGCTCTGGCGCCCTGGCTGGATGAGGATTTACAGACGTTTTATCTCTCGCTTCTGCGCTCCGAAGCGCGGCATTATCAGGATTACCTGGCGCTGGCGCAGCAGATTTCCGCCGAGGACATTTCTGCGCGCGTGCGCTATTTTGGCGAGGTGGAAGCTGACCTTATCTTGTCGCCAGACCGCGAGTTTCGTTTTCATAGCGGCGTGCCAGCCGCCGGATAAAGGGTAAAATTAAAGATTAGCGTTTTTATCTTTTACGCTGTTGCCACCTGCGTGGTCATCCGCCCGGCATCAAACTGCTGGCGAGCAGGAAAAGTCATTTTCATGATATTCTGTCCTGAGTAAAGCCTGCCCTGAGGCAGGCAAAAAGAACTCACTCAGTGTTATATTCCCGAAAGGTTACCGTGAACAATGCCCTTTTTGCATCATCACTACGGGTTCTTGTGTTGAAATACTTACTGTTTCACGCCTTTTGACGCTTCAGAGCAGGTCTTGCCAACAAAGGTTTGTTTAATTTTGTTGATGGAGGTTGTTTTATTACCTCCTGCATCGACATCCGATTTCATGGTCATCGCAAATTCTGTATCGCTTATTTTCGTCGTTTCTACAATAGAGTGCGATTTGACATCAGGATTATTACAGACAGTCTCATTGATCAGTTTGGTATCCGTACTTTCTACAAATGTTGTCGTGCAACCGCCTGCACTGGTAGAAAAACCCTTCACCATTTTTTTAGAATCTTCAGACATTTTAGGGGTATAACACATAAGCGTCGCTATGCCCGAATTTTTTTTCATCCATTAATACTTCTTTTGTATCTGGATTGATGGTGCGCATTTCTATATTTTCCATTTTCCATTCGCCGGGCTGTATATCTAATGCATATACATTAGAGATACTAATAAACATAGCGGGGAAAACAATTGCTGATAATAGGCGTTTCATTTATAACTTCCTTGAATAATAAGTGATTCCCGGATAACAGGATGTTTCCGGGATTACTTATATCAGCAAAAATAATACCTGGCGAGGATAAATAAACGCCTGGTTTTCAGAGATCCTTTAACATCCTCACTTCGCAATCGACATGTCCGGTGCAACCGAGCGGTTCGCTAATATGTTCAAATCCTAAACGTTCGTATAGCGCAATCGCCTCGCGTAAAAAAGCCGTTGTTTCCAGATAGCAGCGTTTAAAACCCTGTTCACGGGCATGATCCAGCGCCATCAGCGCCAGCTTTTTCGCTAGTCCCTGACCACGAATCACCGGTAAAAAATACATTTTTTGCAGTTCACAAATGTCTGGTTCGCTACAGGATAACGGCGCCACGCCGCCGCCGCCCACCACACAACCGTTTTGCTCTACCACCCAGTAGGCCGCGCCCGGTTGGCTATAAACCTGATACAGTTCATCCAGATTGGGGTCGGCAACGGTATAACCTTTATCGGCGGTAAGTCCGTATTCCGCTGAAACCTGACGGATGACACGGGCAATAGCGGCATTGTCAGCGGTAGTGATTCGGCGCACCGTGAGCGTTGGCGAGGCGACATTATTCATAATATGGCTCAATTTTTAAAATTTATTTATAGATTACTTTAATACCACCGTCTTGAGTTACGCGCAAGGAGATCCTGAATCAGACAAAATAAAAGGCGGAAAAATTAAACAAAAATAGTATCGTAGTCAAATCAGTAACAATTTACTGGTTTTTATTATTAATTCTAATAGATTGTAATTCAGGGATATGATTCATGAATAACGTTATCAGTAGTAAAGATAACCATAATCACACGTTGGTGTTTACAGGCAAGGGCGGAAAGTATTTTGTTATTTGCCTTGTGAATTTCTTGTTGACGTGTATCACGTTGGGAATCTATGCGCCGTGGGCGATGGTGAAATGTCGACGTTATATTTATACTAATATGACGCTAAACAATCAGCCTTTTGCTTACAAAGCCACGGGCGGCGCATTATTTATTAGTGTGTTGTTAGTTTTTATTATTTATATTGTTAGCCTCTCTCTTATTGAACACGGTCATCCCGGTCTCGGTTTTACGCTATTCGGCTTATTAATTGCGATTATTCCTTTTATGGCGGTGAAAGGATTACAGTATCAGGCGATGATGACTTCGCTTAATGGCGTACATTTTGGATTCCAGTGTTCCATGCGGCGCGCCTGGTGGTACATGTTCGCTCTTCCTGTACTCCTGATGGTGGCGCTTTATATTGTTCTTTATATTATCTCACTGGTAACCATCGCCGTCGGCGGTTTAGTGTTCAGTATCGTTTTTCTCGGTTTGCTGGCTATTATTGGGATAGGGGTCATTAACGGTATTACCTACAGCAAATGGATGACCTTGTTTGGTAATGGCGCAAACTTTGGCATTCATCGTTTCTCGATTCAGGTTAATGTTAAAACGTGCATCAGAGGGTGCGTGTTGGCAATGTTGACCCTTTTCCCTTTTGCTGTCGTGATTGGTTATCTAATCGCGCCGGTGTTCACCGACATGATTCTTTTGAGTATGATGGGGAATGCGCAGGCAGGAGGGGCGCTTATTCTGCAATATTATGGCCAGATAATGGCATGTTATTTCCTCTATTTTCTCGCGATTATTGTGGTAACCAGTTACTTATATGTGGCGTTACGCAACCTGTTTTTAAACAATTTGTCACTGGCGAACGATTCGATTCGTTTTCATTCCTCTGTCACTGCACACGGTATGCTGTGGCGGTTACTGGTGGTGTTTGTGATTTCCGGCGTGACCTTAGGGCTGGCTTATCCGTGGTTGAAAATTTGGCTGGTGAGCTGGCTGGCGCAGAATACACAGGTCCAGGGCGATCTGGATTCGCTTGAGTTAACCAATGATGAGAAGCCGCTGGAAAACAGCCCGCTAATGTGGATTTCTCGTGGCATCATGCCTTACTTCCCGTTTATCTGATGTAAAAAGGCCGACGTTTACGTCGGCCCATAATTCATGTTGTCGGATGGCGGCGTGAATGCCTTATCCGGCCTACCGATCGCGCCATGTCAATAAGCGAACGTGTAGGCCTGGTAAGCGAAGCGCCATCAGGCTTTCAGATTACAGCGCGCTAATAACTGCCTGCTGCTCAATCAGCTTCGCTTTGGCTTCTGCATAACCTTCCAGCTTCTCACGCTCTTTGGCAATCACCGCTTCCGGCGCACGGGCGACGAAACCTTCGTTGGACAGTTTGCCTTCGATACGGGCAATCTCGCCTTCGATTTTCGCCACTTCTTTCGCCAGACGCGCCAGCTCATCGTCTTTGTTGATGAGGCCTGCCATCGGGATCAGCAGTTCGGCGCCGTCGATGATTTTGGTCACGGAAACCGGGCCTTTGTCATCGGCTGGCAGCACGGTGATGCTTTCCAGACGCGCCAGGGTTTGCAGGAAGCTACGGTTGTCGTTAACACGACGAACGGCTTCTTCACTACAGCCGCGCAGCAGCAGTTCCAGCGGTTTGCCCGGGGCGATGTTCATTTCCGCACGAATGTTACGTACTGCGACGATCGCCTGCTTCAGCCACTCGGTATCGGCCAACGCGGCTTCATCCACCTGTGCGGCGTTATATTCCGGGAACGGCTGCAGCATGATGGTGTCGGCGGTAATACCGCAAATGACCTTCACGCGCTGCCAGATGGTTTCGGTGATGAACGGGATGATCGGGTGCGCCAGGCGCAGCAGACCTTCCAGTACGGTGACCAGCGTATGGCGGGTGCCGCGCAGTTCAGACTCGGAACCCCCGGTCATTACCGGCTTGGTCAGCTCCAGATACCAGTCGCAGAACTGGTTCCAGGTGAATTCATACAGAATGCCCGCGGCGATGTCGAAGCGGAAGTTATCCAGTGCTTCGCGGTAGGCTTTAACGGTCTGGTTGAATTCCGCCAGGATCCAGCGGTCCGCCAGCGACAGCGTCATTTCGCCGCCGTTGAAGCCGCAATCCTGCTCTTCGGTGTTCATCAGCACAAAGCGGCTGGCGTTCCACAGCTTGTTACAGAAGTTACGGTAACCTTCCAGACGCTTCATATCCCAGTTGATGTCGCGACCGGTAGAAGCCAGCGCCGCCAGGGTAAAGCGCAGGGCGTCGGTGCCGTGCGGCTCAATGCCGTTCGGGAACTGCTTCTCGGTACGCTTGCGAATTTTCTCCGCCATCTGCGGCTGCATCATATTGCCGGTGCGTTTTTCCAGCAGTTCCGGCAGGGAGATGCCGTCGACCATATCCAGCGGGTCGATAACGTTACCCTTGGATTTGGACATCTTCTGGCCTTCGTCGTCGCGAATCAGACCGGTCATGTAGACGGTATGGAACGGCACCTGCGGCTTGCCGTTTTCATCTTTGATGAAGTGCATGGTCATCATGATCATGCGGGCAATCCAGAAGAAGATGATGTCGAAGCCGGAAACCATCACGCTGGTCGGGTGGAACTGACGCAGGGCGTCGGTGTTTTCCGGCCAGCCGAGGGTAGAGAAAGTCCACAGCGCGGAGGAGAACCAGGTATCGAGAACGTCTTCGTCCTGACGAAGCTGAATGTCGGCGCCGAGGTTATTTTCCTGACGCACTTCGTCTTCGGTACGGCCAACGTAGACGTTGCCGTCGTTGTCATACCATGCCGGGATACGGTGACCCCACCACAGCTGACGAGAGATACACCAGTCCTGAATATCGCGCATCCAGGAGAAGTACATGTTTTCGTACTGCTTCGGCACGAACTGAATGTCGCCGTTTTCAACCGCTTCCACCGCCGGTTTCGCCAGCACGTCTGCACGGACGTACCACTGGTCGGTCAGCATCGGTTCGATAACCACGCCGCCACGGTCGCCGTAAGGGACAGTCAGATCGTGCGGTTTAATTTCTTCCAGCAGGCCCAGCGCGTCAACGGCAGCAACGACTGCTTTACGGGCAGCAAAGCGTTCCAGCTTCTGGAACTCAGCCGGAATCTCGCTGGAATAAACGTCAGACTCTTCACCTTTGGTATCGAACACTTCCGCGCTTTCGCGGATGTCGCCGTCAAAGGTCAGGATGTTGATCATCGGCAGGGCATGACGTTTCCCGACCTCATAGTCGTTAAAGTCGTGCGCCGGGGTGATCTTCACGCAGCCAGTGCCTTTTTCCATATCGGCATGTTCGTCGCCAACGATTGGAATGCGGCGGTTAACCAGCGGCAGAATAACGAATTTGCCAATCAGATCTTTATAACGCGGATCTTCCGGGTTCACGGCCACGCCAGTATCGCCCAGTACGGTTTCCGGACGGGTGGTGGCGACGACCAGGTAATCTTTACCGTCTGCGGTTTTCGCGCCGTCGGCCAGCGGATAGCGGATGTGCCACATGGAGCCTTTGGACTCGCGATTTTCCACTTCCAGGTCAGAGATGGCGGTGCGCAGCTTCGGGTCCCAGTTCACCAGGCGTTTGCCGCGGTAAATCAGGTCTTCTTTGTACAGGCGGACAAAGACTTCTTTCACGGCATTGGAAAGACCTTCGTCCATGGTGAAGCGCTCGCGCTCCCAGTCAACGGAGTTGCCGAGACGGCGCATCTGACGGGTAATGGTGCCGCCGGATTCCGCTTTCCATTGCCAGATTTTGTCGATAAACGCATCGCGGCCGTAGTCGTGACGGGTTTTACCTTCTTCAGCGGCAATCTTACGCTCAACCACCATCTGGGTGGCGATCCCGGCGTGATCGGTGCCGACCTGCCACAGGGTGTTTTTACCCTGCATACGCTGGTAACGGATCATGGTATCCATGATGGTTTGCTGGAAAGCATGTCCCATATGCAAACTGCCGGTGACGTTCGGCGGCGGGATCATGATGCAGAAGGACTCTTTGCTTTCGTCGCCGTTAGGCTTGAAATAGCCCTGCTTTTCCCAGTGCTCGTAAAGCGGCTGTTCGATATCTTGGGGGTTATATGTCTTTTCCATTATTTCCAGGTTGCCGTATTCAGGTTAAAACCAGCCACGCGGTAGGCTTTGTAGCGTTCGCGCGCCAGTTGTTTCAAAGTTTCTTCGTAAGGGACGAAGTCTACCACTTCTGTGAAAGCGGTGGCAAAATCTGCAAAGCTTGTACGCAGGCTGATTAAAATATCGCGCGGGCTGCTGTTGCGTTTTTGCGGCCAGGCGATTTCAACCGGCGCGCCGCCGCGTGGGCCTTCGCCTGCCAGATTGTGCGGGACAAAACTTTCCGCCGGTCTTGCCCACAGCGCTTCATCCAGCCGAATGGCCTGCTTCTCATCTTCGCAGGCGATCAGCACGCGCTTGCCCGCGCGCCAACGTTCTGCGGCAATTTCACACACCAGTTGTTCAACGGCGCTTAAACCGTTGACGGTGGTGTCATTATCCAGAAGATAGAACGTCGCATTTTTCATATATGGGGCTTCTTGTGGTGGATTTAAATGCGTTGTCATGATGCCTCCCGTAGGCCGGATAAGCGCAGCGCCATCCGGCAAAACGCCTGATGGCGGCGCTAATGCGCCTTATCAGGCCTACGGGGTAATCTCAAACTTACTCTTCGCCGTTAAAGCCCGCACGATTGAGCAGGAACTGCGACAGCAGCGCTACCGGACGACCCGTCGCGCCTTTCGCTTTGCCGGAACGCCAGGCGGTACCGGCGATATCCAGGTGCGCCCAGTTGTACTTACGGGTAAAGCGCGACAGGAAGCAGCCCGCGGTGATAGCGCCGCCAGGACGACCACCAATGTTCGCCATATCCGCAAAGTTGGACTCCAGTTGTTCCTGGAACTCATCGCCCAGCGGCAGACGCCACGCGCGGTCGCCCGCTTGCTCGGACGCGCCGATCAGTTCATGCGCCAGCGGGTTATGGTTCGACATCAGACCGGTAATGTGATGGCCCAGCGCAATCACGCAGGCGCCGGTTAGCGTCGCGACGTCAATGACGGCTTCCGGTTCGAAGCGCTCAACGTAGGTCAGCACGTCGCACAGTACCAGACGGCCTTCAGCATCGGTATTCAGCACTTCAACCGTCTGACCGGACATGGTGGTCAGTACGTCGCCCGGACGATACGCGCGTCCGCCCGGCATGTTTTCACAGCCCGCCAGTACGCCGATAACGTTAATCGGTAGCTGAAGCTCGGCGACCATACGCATCACGCCGTAAACCGCCGCCGCGCCGCACATGTCGTACTTCATCTCGTCCATCCCTTCAGATGGCTTGATGGAGATGCCGCCGGAGTCGAAGGTCAGGCCCTTACCCACCAGCACGATCGGACGCGCGTCTTCGGACGGATTGCCCTTGTACTCAATCACCGACATCAGCGATTCATTCTGCGAACCGTGGCCGACCGCCAGATAAGCGTTCATACCCAGTTCGCGCATTTGCTGTTCGCCGATCACGCGGGTGATGACATTTTTGCTGTAGCTGTCGGCCAACTGGCGCGCCTGTGACGCCAGGTAGGCGGCGTTACAGATATTGGGCGGCATGTTGCCGAGATCTTTCGCAGCCTTAATCCCGGCGGCGATGGCCAGACCGTGCTGAATGGCGCGTTCGCCGCTGGTGAGCTCACGGCGGGTCGGCACATTAAAGACCATCTTACGTAGCGGGCGGCGCGGCTCGCTCTTGTTGGTCTTGAGTTGATCAAAGCTATAAAGCGTCTCTTTGGCCGTTTCGACGGCCTGACGCACTTTCCAGTAGTTGTTGCGGCCTTTAACGTGCAGTTCGGTCAGGAAACAGACGGCTTCCATCGAACCAGTATCATTCAGAGTATTTATCGTTTTCTGAATAACCTGCTTATACTGACGTTCATCAAGCTCGCGCTCTTTGCCGCAACCAATGAGGAGGATTCGCTCGGAAAGAACGTTAGGAACATGGTGCAGCAACAGAGTCTGCCCCGGTTTTCCTTCCAGTTCGCCGCGACGCAGCAATGCGCTGATGTATCCGTCGCTAATTTTGTCGAGCTGTTCTGCAATCGGAGAAAGGCGACGCGGTTCAAAGACGCCCACGACAATGCAGGCACTCCGCTGTTTCTCCGGGCTACCGCTTTTTACACTGAACTCCATGCACTATGCTCCTGAATCTTAAAGACAACAGTGGTGGCTACAGCTATACTCGTCGTCTTTCAAGTTGCAGATGCGTTGGCTGCGCCTGCTCGCCCCTGTCGCTTACCTGATGTAAGCTCCGGGGCTTCACAGTCTTGCCGCCTGCCTGCAACTCGAAATCCATTAGAGTATAGAAATTGAAAGCTTTCGTAACTCATGTCCGCTGTTGCGGTGACTTCGTGTTAATCTTAACGTTATTACGGCATTGGCACGTCAGAACAAGTTCTGAGAGGTGAATCCGCTGAGTATAATGATCTTAGCGATGATTTCGACGACTCAAGAGAATAAATGACGTTTAAGCCATGAAACAAGCTAAATTCCAGCAAAAAAATGGGTTTTTACGGGCGTATTTAAAGTGATAATCATAAGATATCTGGTGCGGGAGACGCTCAAAAGCCAGCTGGCGATACTCTTCATCTTACTTTTGATCTTCTTTTGTCAAAAGTTAGTGAGGATTCTCGGCGCGGCGGTTGACGGCGATATTCCCGCAAATCTGGTGCTCTCGCTTCTGGGGCTGGGCGTACCGGAAATGGCGCAGCTCATCCTGCCTTTAAGCCTGTTCCTGGGGCTGCTGATGACGCTGGGCAAACTGTATACCGAAAGTGAAATTACGGTCATGCACGCCTGTGGGTTGAGCAAAGCCGTGCTGGTAAAGGCCGCCATGGTACTGGCGTTATTTACCGGTATCCTTGCGGCGGTTAACGTGATGTGGGCCGGCCCCTGGTCGTCAAAACACCAGGATGAAGTACTGGCAGAGGCGAAAGCGAACCCCGGTATGGCGGCGTTGGCGCAGGGACAATTCCAGCAGGCGACCAACGGCAGCTCGGTGCTGTTCATCGAAAGCGTTGACGGCAGCGACTTCCACGATGTTTTCCTGGCGCAAATTCGCCCTAAGGGCAATGCTCGTCCTTCTGTGGTCGTGGCCGATTCCGGACACCTTACTCAGTTGCGCGATGGTTCCCAGGTTGTCACCTTAAACAAAGGGACGCGTTTTGAAGGAACGGCGTTGCTACGCGATTTTCGCATCACCGACTTCCAGAACTATCAGGCAATTATTGGCCATCAGGCCGTGGCGCTGGACCCGAACGATACCGACCAGATGGACATGCGCACGTTGTGGAATACCGACAACGATCGCGCTCGCGCCGAGCTGCACTGGCGTATCACGTTAGTCTTTACCGTATTTATGATGGCGCTGATGGTCGTGCCGCTCAGCGTGGTGAATCCACGTCAGGGGCGTGTCTTGTCTATGTTGCCCGCCATGCTGCTTTATCTGCTGTTCTTCCTGATCCAGACCTCCATTAAATCGAATGGCGGTAAAGGCAAACTGGACCCGGTTATCTGGATGTGGGCGGTCAACCTGATCTATCTGGCGTTGGCGATTGGTTTGAACCTGTGGGATACGGTGCCGGTCCGCCGCCTGCGTGCCCGTTTTCTGCGTAAAGGAGCGGTATAATGCAGCCATTTGGTGTACTTGACCGCTATATCGGTAAAACCATTTTTACCACCATCATGATGACGTTGTTCATGCTGGTGTCGCTCTCCGGGATCATCAAGTTTGTCGATCAGCTGAAAAAAGCGGGGCAGGGTAACTACGACGCGCTGGGCGCGGGTATGTACACCCTGCTCAGCGTACCTAAGGATATCCAGATCTTCTTTCCTATGGCGGCGCTGCTTGGCGCGCTGCTGGGACTGGGGATGCTGGCGCAGCGTAGCGAACTGGTGGTGATGCAGGCATCGGGTTTCACCCGTATGCAGGTGGCGCTGTCGGTGATGAAAACGGCTATCCCCCTGGTGCTGTTAACCATGGCGATCGGCGAATGGGTCGCCCCGCAGGGCGAGCAGATGGCGCGTAACTATCGTGCGCAGGCGATGTATGGCGGCTCGCTGCTTTCCACCCAGCAAGGTCTGTGGGCGAAAGACGGGAATAACTTTGTCTATATTGAACGGGTGAAGGGCGACGAGGAGCTGGCCGGCATTAGCATTTACGCTTTCAACGATCAGCGTCGTTTGCAGTCGGTGCGTTACGCCGCTTCGGCAAAATTCGACCCGGAGCATAAGGTCTGGCGTTTGTCGCAGGTGGATGAGTCCGATCTGCAAAACCCGAAACAGATCACCGGTTCGCAGACGGTGAGCGGCACCTGGAAAACGAATCTGACGCCGGATAAGTTAGGCGTGGTGGCGCTGGACCCGGATGCGCTTTCCATCAGCGGTCTGCATAACTACGTTAAATATCTGAAGTCGAGCGGACAGGACGCCGGACGTTATCAGCTCAATATGTGGAGTAAAATCTTCCAGCCGCTCTCCGTGGCGGTGATGATGCTGATGGCGCTGTCGTTTATCTTTGGACCGCTGCGTAGTGTGCCGATGGGCGTGCGCGTGGTGACGGGGATTAGCTTCGGCTTCGTCTTCTACGTCCTCGACCAGATTTTTGGCCCGCTGACGCTGGTATATGGCATTCCGCCGATTGTCGGCGCGCTGCTGCCGAGCGCGTCTTTCTTCCTGATTAGCCTGTGGCTAATGCTGCGTAAGTCGTAATCACAGTAATCGTAGGCCTGATGGCGCTGTGCTTTTCAGGCCTACTCCGGACCCGTAGGCCGGATAAGTCCTTTCCGCCGCCATCCGGCAGACAGCCTGGTATTCCTCGAATGATGTAGCGCGTAACCTGACACGTGGCGCTTTTGGCTACGCGTTAAGCACAGGCAAGCTGCGGGAAAGAGCATAAGCGCAGTAGTTCAAAAAGTTATAATGTGTTGCCGTGATAAATCTGATAACCCAAATCAATCGTATTATGGTTGAGATCGTTATTTTTAATTTTGTTGAGCAACATCTGCGCGGCTCTGCGCCCGATCTCAAAACGAGGGGTAATTACGCTGGCGAGGCTCGGTATCATTTGCCTGCCCATCTCCAGACCGTGGAAGCCGGCGATGGAGATCTGCTCCGGTACGGCCAGTTGACGCTCGCGGCACCACAGTAGAGCGCCCATTGCGATATCGTCGTTAGTACAAAAGACGCCATCCACGTCCGGGTGCGCAGTAAGCGCATCACGCATTAGCTGTATCCCCAGATGGATAGAGGAGATAGCGCGGGGATTGATGCGCAACGGCGCCAGCCCCCGGCGCGTCATCGCATCGCAGTAGCCGTGATAACGCTGCTCATCTCGGATATCGTCTTTTGAACCCAGATAGAGGATTTTTCGCCGCTGGCGTTTATCCAGCATGGTGCTGACCATATCAAAGGCGGCCTGACGGTTATCAAACCCCACCTCCATATCTAAGCGATCACCCTGGATGTCCATGAGTTCTACAATCGGAAGGGTAGCTGAGCGCAGGAATTTGACGGTTCTGAGGGTATGATATTTTTCTGAAAGAATAATGCCGTCGATATTGTAAGACAGTAAATTGATAACGGACTCTTCTTCCGAATCGCGATTGTAATTGTAATTCGCAATGAGAGTTTGGTAGTTATGACCCGACGTTACGGATTCAATCCCGGCAAGAATGTCGGCAAACAACTGGTTCTGGAAAGAGGGGATCAGCACGCCCAGAGTGTAACTTTGCGCGTTTAACAGCATAGCTGGCGCGCGATTTGGTATGTAGTTAATTTCCTCCATGATCTGCGCAATACGCTCGCCGGTTTCCCTGGCGACTTTTTTCGGCGAGCGGATGTAACGGCTCACCGTCATTTTTGTCACGCCAGCAAGCGTAGCGATATCCTGCAAAGAAATTCTGTGATTCCTCATGTTTTCTCCAGTACCGGGGGCGGGAACGTCGCCCCCATGGTTAATTGGGCTGCGGATGATGAATTAATGCAGAACCGCATTCAGCGCCAGTACGCCCAGTAACCCCATGACAGAAATCAATGTTTCCATAACGGTCCAGGTACGTAGGGTTTCCCCGACGCTAAGATTAAAATACCCTTTAAACAGCCAAAAACCGGGATCGTTAACATGTGATGCAATAACGCTTCCCGCGCCTGTCGCCAGTACCATTAACGCCGGATCGGCGTGGGTTACGTTAATAATCGGCAATACGACGCCCGCTGTGGTTATCGCGGCCACGGTCGCGGAACCTAACGCAATACGCAGCACGGCGGCTACCGTCCAGCACATTAATAACGGAGATAGCGAGGTGCCGGTCATTAATTGCGAGATATATTGGCCCACGCCGCTATCCACCAGCACTTGTTTAAACGCGCCGCCGCCCGCGATGATAAAAACAATCATCGCAATAGCGCCAATGGACTCGCCGACGATATCCATCACCTGCTCAACCGTACGTCCGTTGCGTCGGCCCAGCGTAAAAATGGCGATGATAATGGCAATAAACAACGCCACTGCTGGATTACCGATAAATTCGAAGAAAACCCGCACGGCATTCGTTTTTGGCAGCGTGATTTCACATACCGCTGCGATGGCCATCAGAATGACCGGGATCACGGCGGCAAAAATACTGTTCCAGAATGACGGCATCTCTTCTTCACTGAATAGATGAGGATTAAATAATCCTTCAGGCGGCGCTTTCTCAAAGCGCGCCAGCAATTTTGAAAACAGCGGGCCGGCAACAATCACGGTCGGTATGGTAATGATTAACCCATACAGCAGGGTCGTACCGAGATTTGCCTCAAAAATTGTCGCAATAGCGGTAGGGCCGGGATGCGGCGGCAGGAAGCAGTGCGTAACGGATAAGGCGGCGACCATTGGAACCCCGACATACAGCAAGGGCAGTCCCGATGAGGCCACAATCGTAAAAACGAGCGGCAACAGCAGTACGAATCCGACTTCAAAAAACATTGCCAGGCCGACGATAAGCCCGGTGATCACCAGCGCCCATTGCACGCGTTTTTTGCCGAACGTATTAATGAGCGTCGTCGCAATGCGCTGCGCGGCGCCGGTATCGGAAATTAATCTTCCCAGCATCGCGCCAAAACCGAGGATCATGGCGAGTCCGCCCAGAGTACCGCCAATTCCGTTTTGTATGGAGTGCAGGACGTCTTGCGCGCCCATCCCTTCGGCAAATCCCACCACGGCGGCAACCAGAACAAGGGCGATAAAGCCGTTAACTTTAAAGCCAATCATTAAGACCAACAGCAGCGCAACGCCTGCCGCAATAATTATTAATGGCATATTCGTCTCTCTTATTAGCGCCAAAATAGCAGCGCTTACGCGCTGCGTCGTATTTCCCTGGTCAGACGGCAACCAGCATACCGCCATCGACAAACAGCAGATGTCCGTTAACAAAGTCGGAGGCTTTTGACGAGAGAAACACCGCTGCGCCAATAAGCTCCTGGGGATCGCCCCAGCGTGCGGCAGGCGTACGTTTGCATAGCCAGGAGGTGAAGGCTTCATCTTCAACCAGCGCTTTGGTCATCTCCGTTTTGAAGTATCCCGGCGCAATACCGTTGACCTGGATATTATGACGCGCCAGCTCCACGCACATGCCGCGAGTCAGCATCTTCACGGCACCCTTCGACGCGGCATATGGCGTAATCGTGTCGCGGCCCAGCTCGCTTTGCATCGAACAGATATTGATCACTTTTCCTGCCTTACGCGCCACCATACGGCGCGTAACGGCCTGAGAGACGAGAAAAACCGCGGTCTGATTTACGGCGATGACATCATTCCACTCCTGCTCGGGAAACTCAGTAAACGGATGACGGCGCTGGATACCGGCGTTATTTATCAGGACGTCAATGACGCCGATATCTTTTTCGATATGTTCAATCGCAGCTTCAATATCCTGTTTATGGGTGACATTAAAGGGAGCGGCAATAGCCTTTATCCCTTCCTGCTGAAGTTTCGTCACGGCTGTTTCGGCGCGCTCCGGAGTAATATCGTTAACAATAATGCGCGCGCCATAGCGACCAAGACCGGTTGCCAGCAAATAACCAATTCCCTGAGCGGCTCCGGTGATAAGGATATTTTTACCTGCCAGTGAAAAAAGATCGTTCATGATAGTGTCCCTTATTTTACTTTCTCAGAAAATGAGCTGAACTTTTGCCGCCTGTGTTTTGTCTCCGGCAAAGATCAGCGCCGCTTCCAGGTCGGTAAATGGATATTCCGCGCTCAGTAACGGCAGCGGATTGATAACGCGGTTGGCAAGCCAGGAAACCGCAGTATTAAATTCGGTAGTAAAACGGAAAGAGCCTTTCAGGGAGATCTCTTTGCTTATTACCATCATCATCGGGAAGTTGGGGACTGCGCCGCCCATGCCAACCTGCACCATCACGCCTTTGGCCCGTGTGACTTCCAGACACGTTGAGATAGAGGAAGGATGCCCAGAGACTTCAAAACTGATATCGAAATACCCTTTTTCTGCTTTCCAGCCATCAAGAGAATCATGCTGTGGGTTCACCAGCGTATCCGCGCCCATCTGCCGGGCCAGCGAGAGAGAACGGGCGCTGATATCGGCACATACCACTTCCGCCGCGCCCAGCGTTTTTACCGCGCTAACAATCAGGCAGCCGATAGGGCCAACGCCGGAGATAAAGACGCGTTTGCCCTGCAGATCGCCCGCCTCATGAGCCGCATGAATGGCAACCGCCAGCGGTTCGGCAAAGGCCATGGCTTTTTCGTCCGCCTGTTCCGGCCAGGGAATGCACTGAGCGGTATCGACAGCTTTAAATCGGGTAAAACCGCCATCGACATGCGGAAAATACATGGCGCTGCCAAAGAAACGCATTTCAGTACAGTGGTTTTCTTCATGCTGCAGACAGTATTTGCAATGACCACAAGGCTTCGATGGATTAATCGCTACCGGTTGTCCTTCACGTAATAAATCTGAGTCGCTATGAACGATTTTGCCAATCACTTCATGACCTAAAATCATTGGCGCTTTTACTGTAAAATTGCCGACTTTGCCTTCCTGATAATAATGTAAGTCAGACCCACAAATGCCGCCACGGGTAATTTGTACGAGTGTTCCTTTATTATTCCATTCAATATTTTGTTCCGTAACGGCAACAGCACGCTTACCCGCAACAACGCAGGATTGAGTTTTTACTTCCATAAATTCCTCACTGGTCAGGTAGTTACCCTGAACGCATTTAAGCGGTTTTATTTGTCATTATTTGTGACTTACGTCACGCTGGAAAATTGTTACACTACAATGTTACGCATAACGTGATGTGCCTTAGAGTTCTTCTCTATGGAAATTAAAAAACGTGAAATTGTCGAACGTAGAGGCGTAATATTGTGGAGTGGAATATGACTCAGAGGTATTTAAATGGCCGGGGAAAGCTATATTTTAATGGGTGTTTCAGGTAGTGGTAAGTCTTTAATAGGCAGCAAAATTGCAACATTATTTTCTGCGAAGTTTATTGACGGCGATGATCTCCATCCGGCGAAAAACATTGATAAAATGTCTCAGGGAATACCGTTAACTGATGAAGACCGCTTACCCTGGCTGGAACGATTAAATGACGCTTCATACAGTCTTTATAAAAAAAATGAGACGGGATTTATTGTCTGCTCGTCATTAAAAAAACAGTACCGCGATATTTTACGTAAGAGCAGCCCTAACGTACATTTCCTGTGGCTGGATGGCGATTACGCTACCATTCTGCAGCGAATGCAGCGTCGTGCCGGGCATTTTATGCCGCCAGACCTGCTGCAAAGTCAGTTTGACGCGCTGGAGCGACCGTGTGCCGATGAACATGATATTGCGCGTATCGATGTTAATCATGACATCGAGCACGTGACGGAGCAGTGCCGACAGGCTGTACAGGCTTTTCGTCAGGCACTCAGCGCTTCCTGATCATTGTCAAAGCGCTGAGTCAGGCGGTCAGAAGTCAGCTTTTAGCACTACACGATAGCGGGCTTTGCCGTCGCGAACGTGCTGGATAGCCTCGTTGATTTGTGACATCGCGAACAGTTCCGTGGTGGGCGCGACTTTGCTGCGTCCGGCGAATTTCATCAGTTTGCGAAGTTCATATGGCGTTCCGGTTGCCGAGCCTGAGATACTGCGATCGCCGGCAATTAATGTAAACGCCGGTACGGGCAGCGGCTTCAATACGGCCCCAACGGTATGGAAGTTGCCGCCATACGTCAGCGCTTCGAAGTAGGGCTGCCAGTCGAGATCGACGTTGACCGTGTTAATAATGAGATCGAACTGGCCCGCCAGTGCTTTTAACGCTTCCGGATCGCGGCTGTTCACCACGTTATTGGCACCCATCGCCAGCACTTCCTGCTCTTTCGATGGATTGGAGCTGAACGCGGTGACTTCGCAGCCCATTGCATGTAACAGCTTTATGGCGATATGCCCAAGCCCGCCAATACCGATGACGCCAACGCGGCTGGTAGCAGTAATATGGTGCATCAGTAGCGGTTTAAAGACCGTAATGCCGCCACATAACAGCGGGCCTGCGGACGCCATATCCATATTCTCCGGAAGAGGAATTACCCACTGCCAGCCCGCGCGAAGCTTCTCGGCAAAACCGCCACGATTGAGGATAGTGGGCACTGCCCCTTCCAGGCAGTTAATTTGATTGCCGCTGATACAGGCATCGCAGTGTCCGCAGCTGCGCGCCGTCCAGCCGATTCCAACGCGCTGGCCGACTTTTAGTCCCTTATCCTGTGCCGCGCTACCGAGTGCGGCCACCCGACCGATGACCTCATGTCCGGCAACCAGAGGGTATTGAGAGAACCCCCATTCATTGTCGATCATTGACAGATCGGAATGGCAGATCCCGCAGTAGTCGACCCGTACCTCGACATCTTCCGGTTGGAGTTCTCCCGCGTCATATTCATAGAGTTCGAGTTCGCCGCCCGCCTCTTTGGCGGCGTAGCTTTTTATTATCGTCATTGTGCTTCCCTTAATGTGGTGTTGAACTGAAAAGTGTAGAGCATGGAGGCAAGGGACGCCCGGCGTTAATCTGCTGGAGAAGGCGGGAAGTAGCCTGATTATTCTATTTAATCCTCAACGCTGCTGAAATTTTCAGCACTTAGCGATACAGGTGTATGCTCGTGCTTGCATGGCGGCGTATGACAGGTATAATCCACAACGTTTTCCGCATACCTCTTCAGTGCCGAAGTGGCGAAATCGGTAGACGCAGTTGATTCAAAATCAACCGTAGAAATACGTGCCGGTTCGAGTCCGGCCTTCGGCACCAAAAGCATGTAAATGGACCTCAGCTGAGGTCTTTTTTATGTCTGAAATCCGCGCTATACAAGGCCTTCCACGATTTTTCCTTCAACTGAAGTCAATCTAACTCAACCCACATCAACAAGCTTGTGAGTATACTAATGAGTATATTTTCCGATTCTATATTGCTTGTATACTCACGAGATACCAATCGAAGGAGGTCTATCATGACCTAACGGATACTAAAGTTCGTTCTGCGAAACCTGAGGATAAAGAGTATTCACTTGTTGACGGTGACGGCATGTCCTTACTTGTAAAACCTAAATAGCTGCGCCAAATAGTAGATCACTTTGAGGGAACTCAGCCCGGATTGTGCGATCTGATCAATCGCCAAAAATCACAAATCACCAACCGGACTGAGCGATGCCGATCATAGCACCAATTCCCCGTGACGAACGACGCCTGATGTAGAAAGCTATCCATAAAACGCACGATAAAAATTATGCCCGCAGGCTGACTGCCATGCTGATGCTGCACCGGGGCGATTGCGTCAGCGACGTTGCCAGAACGCTCTGCTGTGCCCGTTCCTCCGTCGGTCGCTGGATTAACTGGTTCACGTTGTCGGGTATTGAAGGTCTGAAATCATTATCTGCCGGGCGTACCCGTCGCTGGCCGTTTGAGCATATCTGCACGCTGTTACGTGAGCTGGTAAAACACTCTCCCGGTGATTTTGGCTACCAGCGTTCCCGCTGGAGTACAGAACTTCTGGCAATAAAAATCAATGAGATAACCGGTTGCCAGTTACATGCCGGAACCGTTCGCCGCTGGTTGCCGTCTGCGGGGCTTGTGTGGCGAAGGGCCGCGCCAACTCTGCGTATCCGTGACCCGCATAAAGATGAAAAGATATCTATTCGCTATTTTCAGAAGGGCAGCGGGCATATCACGTTTAAGCGTCTGGATCTGGTGGAGAAGATGAATGATATCGTGGCTAAACACTATCCGGGGATGTTGCCTGTGAAATAAGATGTGATGTTTTTATAGGCACCTCTATACTAATCTTAATAGGAGTTATTAAGTATTATTAAACGAGGTAATCCCTATGGCTTCTTCCGCTAAACAGACCATCAGCGCCCAGATTCCAGTTGAGTTGGCTGCTGCTGTTGAAAATCTGGCAATTGAGTTAGATCGTTCTAAGAGCTGGATTATTAAGGAAGCATTGACCAGTATGCTGGCCGAAAGAGAACGGCGTCATCAGAGCATCCAGGCCGGTCTTGCCGATGTGGATGCTGGTCGTGTAGTGAGTCATTCGGATATGGTAGATTTTGACAACCGTTTAAAGGAAACCTGACAGGCAAAGATGTTGCTATCCGAGATAGTCGCCTCTCATTGCCATTTGCTTAAATATTCCCCATACTAGATACATGTGTTTATTACACGTGTAATTTTAGGAGGCTCTATGCCGGGTATGAGTGTACGACATAAAAAAACAGTCAGTGTCACGCTGGAACCTGCATTGCTTCAGCAAGCCCGTGATGCAGGTATTAATCTGTCAGCGGTGCTTACCGCCGCGCTGAAAGAGGAAATCAGTGCCACAGGCGTTGAACGCTGGAAAGCAGAAAATAGAGCGGGTTTGCAGGAGCTCAATCGTATTACTGATGAGCACGGCCTTTTATCGGACGATTACAGGACGTTTTAATCATGCAATACATGGTTTATCGCAATAAAGGAAACAGCAAGGCTTATCCTTATTTACTTGATGTGCAAAGCGATATTATTGATGAACTGCATACTCGCATGGTTATCCCATTGTTTCCTGTGAGCAGATTGGTAAATAACCCAGTTAAGCGCCTCACGCCCACTCTGAATGTGGAAGGTAATGACTATCTGGTGATGACTCACGAAATGGCGAGTATCAGGCTTTCGCAGATTGGTGATGAGGTGATGGACGTTCGTTCCCACAGGCAAACCATCAAAAATGCTCTCGATTTTATCTTTGACGGGTTCTGAATGGCTTGCAGGTCAAATGGAGAGTTGTTCACCGTTCTGGAGGGGACTTGACGCGCTTGAACCTGTGGAAGAAGATGAGGCGTGATTTTAAGTTAACTGCGTTTTCAGAGAATCGCGCATGAGTATACATGTGAGTATATATAGCGGTTCTCTTGTTTTGTAATCTTATTTACTTCAATAGGTTACGTCGAGAATCGCGGTGCGGCCTTCGCACCATACAAAGCTTTTTTCAAGTCTACTAACGTCTACTTTAGTCGATAAAAACAGTAAGTTAAGCAGGTTTCTGACTTAGCCTAGTCTGTTCACGTCTACTCAATTCCTTGAACATATACCAACCGATGATGGTGTAACTGATGGTATTCCCGGTTCGATTGATTTTGGTACCAACACTGGAGATATCAACTGATGGCTCTCACCGATATCAAAGTTAGGACTACCAAGCCCTCCGACAAACCTTTCAAACTCACAGATGGGCAGGGTATGCACCTGCTGATCAACCCCAATGGTTCAAAATACTGGCGACTCCAATACTGTTTCGTGGGTAAACTGATCCTACCCGCGTAATAGGGATACAACCCTAAGCGCGGTTCTGGTTTTCAAATTGTTCCGGACTGAGACCGCCACAGGCACTGTGGCGACGCCAGCGATTGTAATCGCACTCAATATAATTAAACATTGCTGCCCGCATTATTTCCCGGCTGGCAAAGTCCTCTCCATGAATACATTCCACCTTCAGCGTGTGGAAGAAGCTTTCCGCACAGGCATTATCGTAACAACAGCCTCTGGCGCTCATCCTGCCCCGAAGATTATGCCGTTTCAGTAAGCTCTGGTAATCCGCTGAACAGTACTTACTGCCTCTGTCTGTATATATGATGACTTTTCCGGTCTTTTACGCCGCCACAGCGCTATCTGTAATGTATCGCAGGCAAACTGTGCCGTCATCCGCGAGGACATAGACCAGCCAGTGGCTGACCGCGGCCACAGGTCAATAACCACGGCCAGATAAAGCCAGTCTTCACCGGTGCGAAGATACATGATGTCACCCACCCATTTCTGATTCGGGCCACTGGCGTAAAAGCCCTGCTTCAGCAGATTCTCTGGACTGGCAGACCATGTTCGCGGTAACTGACTGGACTGATCTTCCGTGAAGCTTTCGCCCGCAGCACCTGCCGGCGCAGGCTGGCCGCTACGGTTTTTATGTTATACACCCGTCCCTGAGCACGAAGCTCATCCGTCAGGCGTGGCGTACCGTAGCGCTGTTTTGCGTCACTGAATGCCTCCCGTACGACGTTATCACAGACAAGTCGGAACTGCTGACGCCGGACGTACCAGCTGTTACGGGCAACCTGAAGTACACGGCATATGGCTTTGATACTGAACTCAGCCTGATGTTTTTCGATGAAGACATACTTCATTTCAGGCGTTTCGCGAAGTATGTCGCGACCATTCTGGAGAATGGTCAGTTCCTCATCCCGTTCTGCCAGTTGACGCTTCAGACGGACGATTTCTGCGGACATCTCCTGTTCGCGTTCAGAAGAAGAGAGCTGATTTTGCTGTTTGCTTCGCCAGTTGTAGAGCTGCGATTCATACAGGTTAAGCTCGCTGGTAGCCGCAGCCATCCCAATGCGTTAGCCAGTTTCAAGGCTTCGTCGCGAAATTCAGGCGTATGTTGCTTGCATGGCTTTTTGGTGGTTGATGCTGCTTTTGTCATGTGAGACACCTCTTTCTTGAGAGTTTACTCACTTTGTCGCATGTCCACTCTTGCTGGGTAAGATCAGACAACCCATTCTCTCAATAAATAACATAAACATTTTTATTTGGATGTGTTTTTTTGTTTATGCTTTTTAAATAAAGGGTTGATATGAAATTTTTTAAACATGTGGATATTAGATATTCCACAAAAAGTATTAATGGATCATCCACTTATTAATGGGGATGTTGTGTAAAGATAAAAAAATAGTGATCCTTGTTTTTTTTCTTAAATTTTTAAAATGGCGTGAGTATATTAGCATCCGCACAGATAAATTGTGCGAATGCTAATAGTTGATTTTTGGAGATTTTGTAATATGCGTAAATCAGCATCTGCAGTAGCAGTTCTTGCTTTAATTGCATGTGGCAGTGCCCACGCAGCTGGCTTTGTTGGTAACAAAGCAGAGGTTCAGGCAGCGGTTACTATTGCAGCTCAGAATACAACATCAGCCAACTGGAGTCAGGATCCTGGCTTTACAGGGCCTGCTGTTGCTGCTGGTCAGAAAGTTGGTACTCTCAGCATTACTGCTACTGGTCCACATAACTCAGTATCTATTGCAGGTAAAGGGGCTTCGGTATCTGGTGGTGTAGCCACTGTCCCGTTCGTTGATGGACAAGGACAGCCTGTTTTCCGTGGGCGTATTCAGGGAGCCAATATTAATGACCAAGCAAATACTGGAATTGACGGGCTTGCAGGTTGGCGAGTTGCCAGCTCTCAAGAAACGCTAAATGTCCCTGTCACAACCTTTGGTAAATCGACCCTGCCAGCAGGTACTTTCACTGCGACCTTCTACGTTCAGCAGTATCAAAACTAATTTAATTTAAACTTTATAAATGCCCTCAATATGAGGGCATTTGGATAATTTTATTATTTTAAAAATATCTATTTTGAATAGATAGGTTTTATGCTTCCATGCAAAAACTTAAAGAGGGATTATGTATATTTTGAATAAATTTATACGTAGAACTGTTATCTTTTTCTTTTTTTGCTACCTTCCAATTGCTTCTTCGGAAAGTAAAAAAATTGAGCAACCATTATTAACACAAAAATATTATGGCCTAAGATTGGGCACTACACGTGTTATTTATAAAGAAGATGCTCCATCAACAAGTTTTTGGATTATGAATGAAAAAGAATATCCAATCCTTGTTCAAACTCAAGTATATAATGATGATAAATCATCAAAAGCTCCATTTATTGTAACACCACCTATTTTGAAAGTTGAAAGTAATGCGCGAACAAGATTGAAGGTAATACCAACAAGTAATCTATTCAATAAAAATGAGGAGTCTTTGTATTGGTTGTGTGTAAAAGGAGTCCCACCACTAAATGATAATGAAAGCAATAATAAAAACAACATAACTACGAATCTTAATGTGAATGTGGTTACGAATAGTTGTATTAAATTAATTTATAGGCCTAAAACTATAGACTTAACGACAATGGAGATTGCAGATAAATTAAAGTTAGAGAGAAAAGGAAATAGTATAGTTATAAAGAATCCAACATCATCATATGTGAATATTGCAAATATTAAATCTGGTAATTTAAGTTTTAATATTCCAAATGGATATATTGAGCCATTTGGATATGCTCAATTACCTGGTGGAGTACATAGTAAAATAACTTTGACTATTTTGGATGATAACGGCGCTGAAATTATAAGAGATTATTAGTTTAAGGTGTAAACAAATGAAGAAAACCACAATTACTCTATTTGTTTTAACCAGTGTATTTCACTCTGGAAATGTTTTCTCCAGACAATATAATTTCGACTATGGAAGTTTGAGTCTTCCTCCCGGTGAGAATGCATCTTTTCTAAGTGTTGAAACGCTTCCTGGTAATTATGTTGTTGATGTATATTTGAATAATCAGTTAAAAGAAACTACTGAGTTGTATTTCAAATCAATGACTCAGACTCTAGAACCATGCTTAACAAAAGAAAAACTTATAAAGTATGGGATCGCCATCCAGGAGCTTCATGGGTTGCAGTTTGATAATGAACAATGCGTTCTCTTAGAGCATTCTCCTCTTAAATATACTTATAACGCGGCTAACCAAAGTTTGCTTTTAAATGCACCATCTAAAATTCTATCTCCAATAGACAGTGAAATTGCTGATGAAAATATCTGGGATGATGGCATTAACGCTTTTCTTTTAAATTACAGAGCTAATTATTTGCATTCTAAGGTTGGAGGAGAAGATTCATACTTTGGTCAAATTCAACCTGGTTTTAATTTTGGTCCCTGGCGGCTAAGGAATCTATCATCTTGGCAAAACTTGTCAAGCGAAAAAAAATTTGAATCAGCATATATTTATGCTGAGCGAGGTTTAAAAAAAATAAAGAGCAAACTAACAGTTGGGGACAAATATACCAGTGCAGATTTATTCGATAGCGTACCATTTAGAGGCTTTTCTTTAAATAAAGATGAAAGTATGATACCTTTCTCACAGAGAACATATTATCCAACAATACGTGGTATTGCGAAAACCAATGCGACTGTAGAAGTAAGACAAAATGGATACTTGATATATTCTACTTCAGTCCCCCCCGGGCAATTCGAGATAGGTAGAGAACAAATTGCTGATCTTGGTGTTGGGGTTGGGGTTCTTGATGTTAGCATTTATGAAAAAAATGGGCAGGTCCAAAACTATACAGTGCCATATTCAACTCCTGTATTATCTTTGCCTGATGGATATTCTAAATATAGTGTAACTATTGGTAGATACAGGGAGGTTAACAATGATTATATCGATCCTGTTTTTTTTGAAGGGACTTATATATATGGTCTGCCTTATGGGTTTACTTTATTTGGTGGAGTGCAATGGGTAAATATTTATAATTCATATGCCATAGGCGCAAGTAAAGATATTGGTGAGTATGGTGCTCTGTCTTTTGACTGGAAAACATCTGTTTCGAAGACTGATACATCCAATGAAAATGGTCATGCATATGGGATTAGATACAATAAAAATATCGCTCAGACAAACACCGAAGTATCTTTGGCTAGTCATTACTATTATTCGAAAAATTATAGAACTTTTTCTGAAGCAATTCATAGTAGCGAGCATGATGAATTTTACGATAAAAATAAGAAATCAACAACCTCTATGTTATTAAGTCAGGCATTAGGATCTCTGGGTTCTGTTAACTTAAGCTACAATTATGATAAATATTGGAAACATGAAGGTAAAAAATCAATAATTGCTAGTTATGGGAAGAATTTAAATGGTGTTTCGTTATCGCTTTCATATACGAAAAGTACATCAAAGATTAGTGAAGAAAATGAAGATTTATTCAGTTTTCTACTCAGTGTACCTTTGCAAAAACTTACAAATCATGAAATGTATGCTACATATCAAAACTCATCCTCTTCAAAGCATGATATGAATCATGATTTAGGTATTACTGGTGTGGCATTTAATAGCCAATTGACATGGCAAGCAAGAGGGCAAATAGAAGATAAATCGAAAAATCAAAAGGCTACATTTTTAAATGCTTCTTGGCGAGGTACTTATGGGGAGATCGGAGCAAACTATAGTCATAATGAAATAAATCGTGATATTGGGATGAATGTTTCTGGTGGGGTGATTGCTCATTCATCAGGAATTACGTTTGGTCAGAGTATATCGGATACTGCTGCACTGGTAGAGGCTAAAGGTGTAAGTGGGGCAAAAGTTCTGGGCCTACCAGGTGTTAGAACCGATTTTAGAGGCTATACAATATCCAGTTATCTTACTCCATATATGAATAACTTCATATCTATAGATCCAACAACGTTACCAATAAATACGGATATTAGGCAAACTGATATTCAAGTAGTTCCTACCGAAGGTGCTATTGTAAAAGCTGTATATAAAACAAGCGTGGGTACTAATGCATTAATTAGAATTACAAGAACAAATGGAAAGCCACTAGCTCTTGGCACAGTTCTTTCACTTAAGAATAATGATGGAGTAATCCAATCAACATCTATTGTTGGCGAAGATGGTCAGGCATATGTATCTGGATTGTCAGGAGTGCAAAAATTAATCGCTTCGTGGGGGAATAAGCCCTCCGATACTTGTACAGTTTTTTACTCTCTTCCCGATAAAAACAAAGGTCAGATTAGCTTTTTAAATGGAGTGTGCAAATGAATCAGTATAATTCGTCAATACCTAAGTTCATTGTCTCTGTTTTTCTGATTGTTACTGGTTTTTTCAGCTCAACTATTAAAGCACAAGAACTTAAATTAATGATTAAAATAAATGAGGCTGTTTTTTATGACCGTATTACAAGTAATAAAATAATAGGTACGGGGCATCTATTTAACAGAGAGGGAAAAAAAATCCTCATTAGTTCAAGTTTAGAAAAAATTAAAAATACCCCAGGGGCATATATTATTAGAGGTCAGAATAACTCAGCCCATAAGCTTAGGATAAGAATAGGTGGAGAAGACTGGCAACCAGATAATTCAGGTATTGGTATGGTATCTCATTCTGATTTTACTAATGAATTTAATATTTATTATTTTGGGAATGGAGACATTCCTGTTGACACATATTTAATAAGCATATATGCGACAGAAATTGAATTATAATAAAGGGTGCGCAAATTGGCGCACCTATAACTCTTAATTATAAAGCATAAATGCAGCTTTTTCTCCTGTATTTCTATGCTTATATTTTAGATGGAATTGTTTTGGGGTTAAGCCATAATAGTCAGAAAATAATTTAATGAAATATGATACGCTTGACATTCCTACGGCATATGATACTTTATTAATATGGGTGTCGCTATCAAGCACCAAACGCGCTGCTTTTTGCATCCTGGCATCCAGAAGGATTCTGTAAAAATTAGTATTTTCATTCTCAAGTTTTTTTCTGATAGTCACTTCTGATAAATTTAGTTTTTCGGATAATGTTTTTAATCTCCATTTCGTTGAAATGTCATTATCTATTGTTTTTCTAACAATATCAGAAAAACTACGTGAGACTGAAATGCACAGAGATGTGTATAGCTGCTCGATATTATTCACTTTTGAAAATAAGCAGGCAATTTCATAAATATCATTATTGTTATTTTTTCTCTTTTTAAATATTCAAATAAAATTCCATTAATTCCATTGTCGGTTATAATAAAAACCTTATCGCTAAATGTTCTGTAGCGTATTGGTGATAAACTTTCTGAGCAATTAGAAGCCTCAAATAAGCATAAAACTCTACTTAATAATTCATCTGGCAAAGTAATAATGTCAAATGATTCAATGTCATCCATATATTCAATTTCCACAACGGCTTCTATATTTTTTTCTATTAAGGCTATGTTGCCTCTAGTTATTTTTATTTCCTCTGGCTTTGACTTGTTCTTAATGGTAACAATACAGTTTTTCGAATGTAAAATAGCATAACGATATAGTTTTATTTTTATGGCGTTTTTTTTCAACATGGAATCGCACCTAATTTTCACGCTTCACTGCAGAAGCCGATTTTATATTATTGTAGGTATTGTTTTATGATATAAAAATAACTTTATTAGATATGATTATCCGAAGGTGATGTTTTAAAATATCTAAATGCAGTGTAAGCCATGTGTGGTTGTTATAAGTGCTTTATAGGAGTTGTTGTTTCGTTATGCTCAATTAATTATGTTCATCTATATCCAACGGAGAGCCATGTGATATTTCTTTTAATGCCGGTACTGTACAGTCCGGGCAGGCTTGATTGGATCTATAAAAATAGATATGACTATCTCCTAAGATTTTAAATTCTCCGTATAAATGTTGAATGGGGATACTGCAATGCCTTTGATGTGACGTCTTAAAGGTAGGGCTTTATACATAACCAATACTCGAGTGAATCTGATGAAAGTGAATATGCATAAATGAACCATCAAAATATTCACATATTTTTACTTTTCGTCTTGGTTTGACCATATCGTAATGAGGTTGCTATAGAATGGATTAGTATTATTTTGTGGTAGTGGTAAATACATTTATTTTAACCTTGAAGAGTGGGGCTGTTTATGGGTGAATCCATCATTACAAACATCATCTCCATAATCCGGGAGCGTCAGAGTGCGGACAACGCGCCTGTTAAAATCCGCGATATTGCTGATGCTGCCGGACTCAGTATCTACCAGGTCCGGTCATATCTTGAGCAACTCCGTGCTGTCGGGGTGCTTGAGAAAGTAAATGCCGGAAAGGGAGCGCCCGGATTATGGCGTCTGCTTTGACCGTTTTCCCGGAAGACGGGGACATCAACCGGATATGGTACGATCGGTTTTGTATCGAATTTAACAGCGACGGCGGACTGAGTCCGGCTGAACTGCGGGTTATCCGACTGCTGCTGCAGGGCTATAACTGCGGGCAGATTGCTGCCCTCTGTTTTCGCAGCGTCAAAACCATTTCAGCCCAGAAAGTTCTGGCTTTCAGGCGCCTCGGCGTCAGGAATGATGCCACCCTGTTGCCAACCCTGATGCTTCTGGGGATGGTGACACTGTATACCGACCTGAACCGGTGTCATTCACTGGAGGAGGGCGGCCCGGAATGTGGGTCGGAAGCCGGATAAGTATCACTGAAAGTTATTTTATCATGTTCATGAAATTCGTTTATTACGCCTGTCTGGCCGTCGTCATATTAATGGCAATGGTCTTTTGTGTGTCAGTGCTTTTTATTCTGGAAAACTCATGACCGGAATATTCCGGCTGCCGGCTTAATGACCGTGCCGGATGAATTAAGATTTACTGCTGCTGTCAGGCGGTGCCGTTAAGCGGCCTTTCATTCTGTATATCTGTTATCCATGGAGTGTTTCCGTGACGATGAATTATGCCCGGGAGCTGTTTTTCCTGAGGGGAATATTATTTTCTTTTTTTTTACCTGGCTGCGCCCGTCCTGTGATTGCGCAGGAGTGGGAGTTCATAACGCCCTTGGTGGCTGATGCCCCCGCCGAGGTGGAACTATTTTCCTTTTACTGTCCGCCCTGCTATGCGTTCTCACAGACGATGGGCGTGGCCCAGGCCATCCGGCACGTACTGCCGCACGGTGACCGGATGATCAAGTACCATGTCAACCTGCTGGGCCCCCTCGGCCATGAGCTGACACGGGCCAGGGCGCTGGCCATGATGATGAAGGAAACTGACGTGGTCGAGAAGGCCTTCTTCATGGCCGACATGGTGGAGAAACGCCTGCATTCCCCGGACGATGTCCATCGGGTGTTTATGTCTGCCACCGGTATCAGTCGCGGGGAGTATGACAGAAGTATAAAAAGTCCCGCCGTGAATGACATGGTGGCATTACAGGAACGGTTGTTTAAGGAATATGGCGTGAGGGGGACGCCTTCCGTGTATGTCCGTGGCCGTTACCACATCAACAATGCCGCCTTCAGCGCATTCTCCGTCGAAGACTTCAGGAGCCGTTATGCTGCGGTGGTCCGGAAACTGCTGGCCGGTAACCCTGATGCCGACTGATGATAAAGGCACCATACAGGCCGGAGATATCCTCCCGCTCCGTGCGCTGATTCTCCTGCTGCTGACCAGCGTCTTTATCTCCGGCTTTCTGACCGGCGTCCTGGCCATGCTCTGGCTTATCTGCCGTGGGGCATGATGTGAAGTCCGGTCTCCCCTGTAACAGAAAACATAACTTTCACCACCACGATGTTCAGATATTTATGTAACCAGAAAGCAGCACTGCTGACCGCCATTCTCCTGATGGCGGCCGGCGTGCTCACCCTGTGTTTCCCGGAGTCCTGGTACCCGCAGGAAACAGAATGGCAGCTCACGGCAGAAAAAGAAATTACCGGGATACACGGCGGCCTCTCCGGCCTGACATGGAACCCGGACAGCAGAACGCTGTTTGCCGTGACCGACCACCCCTCCTCGGTGGTGGAGCTGGACACGGAAGGGAACGTGCTGCGGGTGATACCGTCAGACGGCGATCACGATTTTGAGGCCATCGAATACCTCGGCGGGAACCGCTATGCCCTGTCCCGGGAGCGGGAACGGACGCTCACCACCCACTGCATTGACAGCAGCACGACCGTCCTCCCGCCGGCAACATACAGCCTGACGCTGGATGTGAACAGGCACAGCGACAATGCCGGTTTTGAAGGCCTTGCCCAGGGGCGGGGAGAGCATGCCCTGATGGTGGCGCAGGAGAAAAAACCTCTGCGGCTTTACGTGACGGACCAGAGCCCTGATGCGCTGTCGGTGAGTGACTCGCTGACACACCGGGCCTCCCTGCCATGGTTCCTGAAGGATATCTCCGGCCTGCATTATGACCGGAACAACGGGCTCCTGTATGTACTTTCTCATGAGTCTGACGTGGTCGTGGTGTCGGACCTGGACGGCGGGAGAAAGGTGATGTCGCTGCGCCGGGGACACTATGGCCTGCGAAGGGATATCCCGCAGGCGGAGGGGATAGCCTCAGATGACCGGGACACGCTGTGGATAGTCAGTGAACCGAATCTGTTTTACCGCTTCACCCGCACGGCTTCGTCCTGAGGATGAGGCGGCGTGGAAGGTGAAGTAAAATTCGCCGCGTGAAGCCGGCCGGCATTGGTGCCGGTGTCAGCGGTGGATGCTGACAGTGGAAAGATGATGAAAAACATAACATTCAGCGCATCTTTTTTCAGGGAATTATTCTGGTTTGTGGTGATGGTGGGAAGCTGGTTGATGACCTTCCCCTGTAAGTATCCCGCATAATCGTGCCATTCACATTTAGAGATCCTCCGGCATAATCAATCTGCCAACAAAGGAGATCGCTATGCGTAAAGCCCGTTTTACTGAGCATCAGATCATTGCCGTAATTAAATCGGTTGAAGCCGGACGAACCGTTAAAGATGTCTGCCGGGAGGCCGGTATATCTGAAGCCACCTGGTACAACTGGAAGTCCAGATACGGCGGCATGGAGGCTTCTGATATTAAAAAGATCAAGGATCTTGAGGACGAGAATCGGCGTCTCAAACAGATGTTTGCCGACCTGAGCCTTGAGAACCGGGCGCTGAAAGACGTTATCGAAAAAAGCTTTAAAACCAGCCTTTAAGCGTGAGCTGGTCACTCATCTGATAACGACATTTGGACTCAGTATCCGTCAGGCCTGCCGGAGTCTGAACCTGAGCAGAACGGTTTACCATTACCGTCCGGATAACACGCGTGACGAACCCGTTATTGTCGCGTTGCAGGCAGTGGCAGAGCGATACCCACGGTACGGTTTTCCAAAACTTTTCCAGGTTCTGCGGCGGCAGGGATACCCGTGGAATCACAAAAGGATCCATCGTATTTATTGTCTGCTGAAGCTGAATTTTCGCCGTAAAGGCAAACAACGGTTGCCGGTGCGTAATCCCTCGCCACTGGCCACACCGGAAGCGCTTAACCAGAGCTGGTCTGTCGATTTTATGCATGATGATCTGGTCTGTGGCCGTCGTTTTCGCACGTTCAATGTCGTTGATGACTTTAACCGTGAGGCATTGTCGATTGAAATCGATCTGAATCTGCCAGCTTTGCGCGTGGTCCGTGTACTCGACAGGACCGCGGCAAATCGCGGCTATCCGGTTATGCTACGCATGGATAATGGTCCGGAATTTATCTCACTTGCACTGGCTGAATGGGCAGAGCAACATGCAGTAAAACTGGAATTTATTCAGCCGGGTAAGCCGACGTAGAGCGCTTTTATTGAGCGCTTTAACCGAACATACCGTACAGAAATACTCGATTTTTATCTGTTCAGAACGCTGAATGAAGTGCGGGAAATCACTGAAAGATGGGTGTCAGAATATAACTGTGAACGCCCTCATGAATCACTGAACAATATGACGCCGGAGGAATATCGGCAACACAATCATTTGGCCGGGATCTCAAAAAATGCCTGGAACTAAAACGGGTCTATTTACAGCGAGTCCGGCCTTCGCACCAAAAGCATATAAATGGACCTCAACTGAGGTCTTTTTTATTTCTAAAATCCAGAAGTTACCTACCTTTCTCGGTTGAGCGCTGTGTTTTTTCCGTTGTTATCAGAATGCTAACTGTCAGTACAGAGCCGACAGACAAAAAGTATGTCTGCAATAATGTCTTGAATGTACATATAGTTGCGAGCATCATCGCAACTATGTGCTCATGGATTCTTCAACGTAATGACCTCTGACAAAACCCTAAAGCAAGCGATATCAAATATTACTATCTGGCGCAAAGGCGAACAGCGAGCGCCGCATAAGCCGTTATTGCTGTTATATGTCCTCTCGCACTATCGGCAGGGCCACGATCGTCTATTTGATTATGGTTCTGAAATTCATGAGTAATTGCTGGATTTACTGGAGCGCTATGGGCCACAGCGCCGTGAACAGCGCCCGGATATGCCGTTCTGGCGTCTGAAGGGCGATGGTTTCTGGGAATTGCAAAACGCGGAATTCTGCTCAACCAGCGGTAGCCGCCAGCCACCTAAACGTGAACTCATTGAATATAATGTTGCTGGTGGGTTTGATGCCGTCAATTTCGCGCTGGTAACAAAAAAACGTAAGCTAATCGACACGCTGGCGCAGCAGATCCTTGAGGCGCATTTTCCGACCAGTATTCAGGAAGACATCGCTGACGAGATGGGTTTTGATATTCGCACCTCTCTCCGTCAACGCGATCCGAAGTTCCGCCAGGCGGTGCTACGAGCTTACAATTATCAATGTGCGGTCTGCGGCTTCAATATGCGCCACGACAACGCCCCTATAGCGCTTGAAGCAGCCCATATCAGATGGAAGCAGCATCATGGTCCTTGTGAAGTACCTAATGGCCTGGCGTTGTGCGCAATCCATCATAAAGCGTTCGATCGTGGTTCGATTGGCCTGGATGAAAATATGCGCGTGGTGGTTTCCGACGCGGTGAATGGTGGCGGGGTGGTACAGCGGCTGTTCTGGGATTTTGCGGGGAAAGAGATCGCGTTGCCGCAGATGAAAGAAAATTATCCGGGTGAACGGTTTGTGGAATGGCACAAGAGGGAGGTGTTCAGAGGAGGGCATTGATCTGGGGGAGTATTTTGAGTGTGGTATACGTTATCTGTAAAAAATAGCTCCACATCAAAGGCATCAAAGTAATCGGCCACGGTTCTCGCACTATGGTCTGTAGCGCGCTGGTGGAGTCACACCTGTGGTCAATCGACGCGTAGAGCGCCAGATGAGCCATCATGAGCGCAAGCGGAATTTATAAGGCGCGGCGCCTTAAAGAGCACAGGGAGATTGTAAGTAGCCCGATATTGCTGGCTTTTGCTTAGCTTGCTGACGGGATTCGTCGTATGAAACATGAAAATTACCTCATGTTTTATATAAGGATTCGACACTATATCAAAACCGGTAACTCTCAATCTTTCAAAGCTATGTGTCAGATCAGGTCGTGATAAGACACGTAAATTTAAAGATCTATATATCTGGCCAGATAGACTTTTTTATAACAGCTTTATAAATTAAACAAATCTGTCATAGAGACAGATTTGTTTAATTTATAATTAGAGGTTTGCAACGTTATGATATACTTTTTGCACATCATCATCATCTTCAAGGGCATCAACAAGTCCTTCAAAGATTTCTAAATCTTCTGGTGAAAGTTCAACTTCTGATTGAGCAATCATTTCTAATTCTGTTGTTGAAAATTCAGTAATTCCAGCTGCTTTTAGCGCTGCAATTCCTTTGTGCAGGTCTGTAGCTTCAGTATAAATAACGATGTTTCCTTCTTCTTCGGTTACATCACGAACATCAACTTCAGCATCAAGCAAAATTTCGAAAATATGGTCAGGGTCTGTTCCTTTAAATACAATCACTCCAGTATTGTCAAACATATAGCTGACAGCACCTGCCGCTCCGATATTCCCGCCTTTTTTATTGAAAATTGTGCGGATATTAGCAATCGTACGGTTAACATTAGACGTCAACGTTTCAGCGATAACCATTGAACCATTGGGTCCAAAGCCTTCATAACGCCCTTGCACGAACGTTTCATCTCCGCCACCTTTGGCTTTATCAATAGCTTTATCAATAACATGTTTTGGAACCTGTGCTTGTTTCGCACGTTCAATAACGAATTTTAAAGCTGAGTTTGATTCCGGGTCTGGTTCACCTTGTTTAGCCGCAGCATAGATTTCTACACCAAATTTTGCATATACTTTAGACGTTGCACCGTCTTTAGCCGTTTTTTTAGCAACAATATTTGCCCATTTACGTCCCACTGGAAACATCTCCTCAAAGAATTATTTACATTAATGGCAGGTTAATAATCTGCATGTTTTTCTGCCGTATTATATCATAATATATAAATTCTCGTCTATGAGAAATAAAAAGTTCCAGCTTTTACGGAGGATTACTTTGATTTTAACAATAGCTAATATGGTGGGTAAGTCATTTTTTAATTTTCTTCTGGTTCTTTTTTTATTCTTAATAATTGAATCGCAGCAATAACGTCTTATTGATGGTGGTTTCGTTCATCAGGTGAGGTGGAACGCTTGCACGTTTTGCGACATATTGTGGCAGAAACTTAATGGCGAAATTAAGAGCCTATCCCATTAGGGCTATTTTACTTGCCATTTTGGACCTGGGCAGTGCTCAAAATCCTCACGTACTACGTGTACGCTCCGGTTTTTGCGCGCTGTCCGTGTCCAAACTGGCTGCGCCAATAACGCCTGGTGGGATAGTCTCTAAGACGATATATTCCCGCCTTGAGCCGCGTTAATTTGTTGCATACTTTTAAATGGAGGTATACCTCTTGTAGGCTATACCTCCTGCTTCACGTTATCGCGCGATTAACGCAAATACGCCCCAGCCAAAGTATTCTCGCGTCCAGGTGACGTGACGTTTGGGGGCTACCGTCAGTTCTGTTCGAACCTCCTGCGCAAACTCATCGTCAGGGTTTTCCTCCAGCCAGCGACGCATGGTCATCCACTTCGCGGCTTCATATCTGTCCCAGCCTTGCGGGTCCGCCAGCACCATTTCCACTACGTCATAGCCGAGTTGGTCGAAAAAGGCGACCAGCTCGGGCAAGGGGCGAAAATCGGCGACGGATGAGACGCCACAGGCGTGGGCGATCTCTTCCGTTGCGGGGATCTGACGCCAGTACGGTTCACCGATGAGAATGATCCCGCCAGGTTTGAGGCTTTTGGCCAGCAGATCTATTGTCCCCGCGACACCGCCCGCAATCCAGGTCGCGCCTACGCAGGCCGCCACGTCATATTTTTCCTCGTCGATATAACCGGCCGCGTCGTTATGAATAAAATGTACGTATTCACTGACGCCGAGCTCTTCTGCACGTTGTTTTGCCTGTGTGGTGAAGAGCGGGCTTATGTCAATGCCAGTACCTGTAACACCGTAATCGCGAGCCCAGGTGCAGAGCATCTCACCCGAACCGCTACCGAGATCGAGAATCCGCGTGCCTGGCTTCATGCGTAACGCATGGCCCAGTGTGGCGTACTTTTCCGCTGTAAACGGATTATGGATACGGTGTTCGCTTTCGCTAATGGTAAAAATACGTGGGATATCCATTGGGTTATTCCTTTTACTGAGGGTGATTCCCTCAGCGGGAGGGGCTTTTTCAGCCAGTAGCGCAAACAGCTTGCCTGCAAAAGTCTCGCCGACCGGCCAGGTGTGACTGTCCGGGCGCTGCAACACAGTGAAGCCAGCATCACCAAGCAGGCTGATATATTCATCATCGCGCCAGGCCTTCATTTGACTGCCGAAACGGGTGGTACAGCCGTTTTCCGCTATCGCCCAGAACTGCGTTGAGCTGGTTTGGGCCTCTTCATCCCAGGCATTTTCCGTTAACAGCAGATGAGGCTCGGCAAGAAACAGGCCGTGCGGACAACGCTGCCAGCATGGCTGCGCCATGCCCTGGCGTTTAACTTCATCGAAGGTATGCACTTCAACAAGCAGTTTGCCGTCCGGTTTCAACCACTGCGCGCAATGACTGATGAGGCTTTGCGCATCCGCAGCGCTAAAGACATTCAGTTCCCCAAACGTCATCATAATGAAATCGAAAGGTTCCGTGGGGTGGTATGTACGAATATCTTGCTGAATGTAGTCAATATTCAGGTTTGCGGCTTGCGCCTGCTGGCGAGCCCATGTGATGGATGCCGGAGAGAAATCTACGCCTGTGCAGTGAAACCCACGCTCCGCTAACAGGCGGGTATAAAAACCGGGTCCACAGCCGAGATCCAGAATGCGGGCGCCAGCGGGTAACTGACGGGTAATCCATGTTACCTGTTGCTCAATCACGGTTAGCCGGCGGCTGGCCCAGTCGTGGTCCTGTGACAGATGATTTTCCAGCATGCGTTGGCTGAAGGCTGGCTCGTCCCAGGGGATTTTGCCTTCATCGGGTAATAGCCGAATGCGATGCGTTGCAAAAATAACGGCGCTGATATCCATCATCATCTCCTTAGCGATTATCAGGCTGGGCGCGAACGTTGTTCAGCCCGGTTGTATTAATGCGGTAGGGCTGACCGTTAACGGATTTGATCAGCTTTTTGGTTTTGAGTTTTTTGAATACAGCGAGCGTGCAATCGGCGAGCAACAGCCCTTCGCGGCTATAGCACTCAACGGCGGTGACGCGGCCTGACGCATCGCGGATGTGCGTAATGCGTCCGCCTTTGGCGAGAACGTGTAAGGTACGTTGTTCCTGACGGGATAAATTCATACTGAAGAACCTGTTTAATCATCATAGGCAAAACGTGCAAACACACTGCGGTGTCCGCATTCGATTTCGGCACATTGATAATCAGTCCGGCCTGAAAAGGTCGGGGAACTGATTATCAGATGATGACATTCTCCAGCATCAAAGCCTCGGGTTGAGTTGAAAGGTATTTACGTCGTGAATGATAACACCTGATTTCTGTAAGTGAATAACCGGGAGTGAAAAGTGTGATCTCAAAGGGAGGATCATGCGTTTAGTAAGTCAGTTGAATAGATCCCGCCGCTACCATAATGAATATTGATTAAATTCATATACCCGATAATGGCCGCTTTGATAATCTCGGCGTATCTTTTTAGCCATTGACAGGGTTGTTGCGTTGGAAATCTTTTTTTAACCCACTGAAAAATATCACTTAAATATTTTTCATACATAAACATTTATGGTCCGCTGAGTTCGGATCCGGTTTTGTATGGGTTAAAAAAGGTACGTTATGAAAGTCATATGGACTGTCACTCCTGTGGGGTATCAGCGCATAGCGAAACGTTGCCCTTCATGCAGCGTAAAACGGGACTTCACGCCTTCTGGGGCATTTCGGGTTAATTCGCAAAAGAAGGTACTCGATGTCTGGAGTATCTATAAATGCACACACTGCGATTACACCTGGAATATCTCCCTGTTCTCGCGCCTGCCAGTCAGCAAAATTAACCGCGATCTTTATGGCCGACTGATGGCGAATGATGCCGCCACGGTGCAATATTTTGCTTATGACAACGCGATCCTGAAGCGAAACAATGCTGAATTATCGGGGCAGCCTGATTTTCACATTCAGGAACGGTGGCTGGTCAGTATCGCCTCCCACAAGCAGGTCAGTGTTAGCGTCAGGATTTCCCGTTCTTTTCAGGTCAGCCTGCTGTCGATTTTGAAGAAGCAACTCCTGTTAAGCGCAGCCGAAATCAAGAGACGGATTGAAACAGGGCAAATAAGTGGCGTCACGATGAAAATGCTTAAATCGCGAAAACTGAAGAATGCGAAATATGATTTGCAGCTCTCAGTTGAAACACTGTATGACCGGCGAAGGATTGTTCTGACCCGTCGATAAAAATAATAAGCTCACCTTATGTTTAAGTGTGCTGGTATGGCAACGACGCAACGGAATGAAAGAAGGATTAAGGGACAGGTGAGCTTTAGTTGAATAACGCTTGTCTGTGGCATTCAGTGAAGGCTGAATGCCATGGATAATCCAGATTTTCGCACCAGTGATGATCAGCAGAATGACAAAGGGCGATGGGCTACAATTATCTGTAGAGTAAATAAATATTCACGCAACACCATTAAAAAATAAGAAAAAATGGCTCACTGTTGAACTGATATTAATACCTGAACCACTGAATTAGAGTAATGTGGCGCTATTCATAGCGTAATTTTTTCTGTTGCGGTTACAGGGGGAGGAATGCACACCTTTAGACCATACTCACTAAGGCATAGCGATCTGTTATATGAAGATATTCCGTTAGAAATACGCGAGCAAATAATCTTATTGATTATCAATACGCTAGGAAACTGCTCCTCTTTTTATGATATGACATTATACTGCTATCATAATAGTCATTCTGACGAAGTTTATCGAAGAATATGTAAAACGTTGCGCAAAGAGTATGGCTTATTCACCTTATATGCGCATTCAACGTCATATCTGGATGAAATGAGTAATCTGTTATTAAAAACAGATGATAAAAGAAAGCATATTGATACCATTGAGCTTGCTTTTAACTATATAGATACTTACCTTCGGACCTATGAAGTTACGCTTGGGTTAGAACCGGATAAGGCGATTAGTGAATTAAACAATATATTTCATGAGCATAGTTTAAAATATCGCTATGAAAATGGTAGAATTGTAAGGCTGCGCAGAATAAAACGGCTTAAAAACATATGTTATTATTTGTACTCTCCTGGAGAGTATGGCTTTGTCGAATATGATCTTATGGAAGCGTATAATCGCCTGATACTTAATGATTTTGCCTGTGTCGTAAGGGAATGTCATGCAGCCTTCAGAAGCGTTCTTCTCAGAATTCATGAGAGAAAAGGTATCGTATATCATGAACAAGATAGTTTAAATACACTAATGGCTAATCTGATGGCGAGAGGCGTTATATCTGCTGAATATGTACATAAATTTCATTTTTTAAGTGACGTGCTGGAGTCAGAAATATTTCTGCCGATGGCGCCAGAAAAGTCGCATCATCACTACGCAATGATGCTCCGTATCTCTGAAGAGTTGGCCTGTAGTATCTATTATCTTACTGAGCGGAGTATATTTTTTCTTACCCAGCGGGCTGAAGAAGACAGTGTCGCGCCATAATAATGATCGCGCTGTCGCTCAGTCAGACTGGATCATCGTTATTTAAATTTGTTCAGACGTCGGAATTTTTTGTTCTGCCGTCTGTTTTTTTAGTGATGAGCTGTTCAGTGCAATAATAAGGGGTACAGTACGATGACTGATTTTTAAACTGCATATCATCTGTGTCGCATTTACTCATGGGTATTGGGTCAGGGAGAGAGAAGAATGAGCACTATTTTAAAGCCTTTTTTATTGGCGGTAACCCTGATGTTAATCTTAATAAGGCTTGGCTTTGCAACGGAGGATGGAGCGATAACCATGGTTAAAACCTACAGCGCTTATGACTATTTGCAGACCCGAGCGCGGTTGATGCACGCTGTCGCCGATCACGGTCTGGTGTTATTTGGGGAATTTGATCATGCCAGAGCGGCACAGAATGTTAACCTGAAAATGCCGCCGACAACGGTTCTGGTCTTTGGCAATCCTAAAGGCGGAACGCCTCTCATGCTGGCGCATCCCGAACTGGCACTGGATTTACCGTTTCGGGTGCTCATTAGCCAGCAAGCCGATGGGCGAACGTTAGTCAGTTATCATCCCGCTGAAACGCTGCAACGTTATGGTCTTGATGCCGCAGCCATACAGGCTTTGAAAAAACTGGAACAGCTCGTTGAAAAAAGTCTCCACTAAAGCTGAAAATATGGCTTCAATCGGGCGATGTGTTTGCACGAGTGATGTCGCGAATAAATGCGCTCACATCGTCCATTACCTGATGCGATAAGGCGGCATCGAAGGTGGCGCTATCAGCATCACAGAACCCGTGCCGCGCATCGTACATTTTACACCGCACCCAGGGTCGCTTTTCCAGCGTCTGTCGCATGGCGAGGGGATCAAACGCCGGCTCATAACGCGCGATAATAACCAGTGTCGGACAGAGAGGCGCAAGATGAAGGTACTGGCGTATACGGGAACCGTAATAGCAAATGACGCCATCGCATAACCCACTGGCTGCACTTAGCCATGCGAGCGTTGCGCCGACGCTATACCCTACGACGATTAGCGTCTCGTACTGCGTTCTGAGATCGTGGAGTAATGTGGTAACGACGGCGGGATCAAAGCCGACATTTGCTGAAAAGTGACGGTAAGCCTCCTCCTGCTGTTCATAGCGAAAGGGGGTATGGTGAGGAAACAGCGCGGGAATATAGATGTCGAATCCACGCGTCATCCATTCATGGCCTGCGCGTTGGATATGAGCGTTAATACCATAAATTTCATGCAGAATAATCGCTGCCCGGCGATGGCGGCTCGACAAACTGGAGGCGTTGCTTCCCCCGGATACGCCTGGGGCGAAAAACACGGTGTCTTTTATCATAACGCGTTTTTGATACAAAGAGAGCGGCTGGATTTTCGCCGATCACGCTATGTCAGAGGCATTGTTCCTGTCAATGTACAGACACATTTTATGGCCTGATTTTTGGTTGATAAATTTTATATTGGTAAACCAATATGCTGTTCATATTCAGGCATCAGGGCTAAAGGTGGAACATCAGTCGTGTATTGTCTATTGCCTTTCCTTTCATCTGGCCTCACTAGCGAAACGGGGCGCATTATTATTTTGTTGGTTGACCAGTTTCGCGTTTTTGGTGTGCTACGCGTGCTATCCCTATTTACAAATGCTATAGTCTGATACCGGGAAATCGCATCGGACGGGCACGACCAATATGAAATCAAACACTTCTCAGCAAAGACCTTACCAGGAAGTGGGCGCAATGATACGGGATCTGATTGTTCAGACGCCGTACCGCCCCGGGGAGCGCTTGCCGCCGGAAAGAGAGATCGCTGAGAGGCTCAATGTGACGCGTACCGTCGTGCGTGAAGCGCTGATCATGCTGGAAATTAAAGGTCTGGTTGAAGTCCGCCGCGGCGCCGGGATCTACGTGCTCGACAGCGCGGATAATAACGAGATGGAAGGCGCTGACGTCAATCACTGTAATGACGCCGGGCCGTTTGAACTGTTACAGGCGCGTCAGTTGCTGGAAAGCAATATCGCTGAATTTGCCGCTCTGCAGGCCACCCGCGAGGACATCATTAAAATGCGCCAGGCGTTACAACTGGAAGAGCGAGAGCTCGCCTCCAGCGCGCCGGGCGGCTCAGAAAGCGGCGATATGCAGTTTCATCTGGCCATTGCCGAAGCGACCCATAACAGTATGTTGGTAGAGCTCTTCCGTCAGTCCTGGCAATGGCGTGAAAATAATCCGATGTGGCTCCAGCTTCATAGCCATCTGGGCGATACGCTTTACCGTAAGGAGTGGCTGGTCGATCATAAGCAGATCCTCGCGGCGTTAATTAAGAAAGACGCCCGCGCAGCGAAGCTGGCGATGTGGCAGCACCTGGAAAACGTGAAGCAGCGTCTGCTGGAGTTTTCCAATGTTGATGACATCTACTTTGATGGCTATCTGTTTGAGTCATGGCCGCTGGACAACGTTGATGCCTGATTATACCTGGAATAGCGTGGGCAGGCCCAGTCCACGTTTTACTTCCTGTAGCGTCTTTTGAGTGACCTCATGCGCCCGCTCGCTACCTTTTTTCAGTAATTCCATTAGCATTCCCTTATCTGCAATAAAGGTTGCCCGTCGTTCGCGTATGGGCGCGATCAGTTCTTGCAGGCAGGTCTCCAGCTCATTTTTACAGACACGGTCGCCTAATCCGCCTTGTTGATAATGTGCTTTCATCGCCGCGACTTTGGCTTTATCCGGATGGAACGCATCCAGCCACGTAAAGACGACGTTACCTTCTATTTTTCCCGGATCGCTAATTTTTAAATGGTTGGGATCGGTGTACATCGCGCTGACCGCACGGTGGATGGTCTCTTCGCTGGCGGAAAGAAGCAGGGTATTGCCGAGCGATTTCGACATCTTGGCGCTGCCGTCAATGCCTGGCAGACGGCCCATATCGCTCAGGAGCGCCTGACAGGGTCGCAATACCGGCGAGGAGAAAAGACTATTCATCTTATGAACGATCTCATTCGTTTGCTCAATCATGGGCAATTGGTCGTCGCCAACCGGTACCATTTCGGCCTTAAAGGCGGTGATATCTGCCGCCTGGCTAATGGGATACGCCATGAACCCGACCGGCAGGGAACGGGTAAAGCCTTTTTGGGCAATCTCATTTTTTACCGTAGGATTACGCTCCACTCGGGCGACGGTAACAATATTCATATACAGCACCGTTAATTCGGCGAGGGCGGGTAACGCGGATTGCAGGCAGATCGTCGTCAGCGTGGGATCGATGCCGACGGCCAGATAGTCAGCTAACACTTGCGGAATATTATCGCGGATTTTTTGCGGATTACTGCCGTTATCGGTGAGTCCCTGCAGGTCGGCAATCAGGACATACTGTTGGTGATCCTGCTGTAGCGCGACGCGCTGGCGCAGTGAACCGACATAATGGCCGAGGTGCAGCGAGCCGGTGGGGCGATCGCCAGTCAGAATGATAGGAAGGGTGTTCATTAAGGACTCCTTTATGCTTACTGTAAAGCCGAAAGACGTCCCGAAACGCAGTAGCCGCCTTTCGGCGGCTACTTAAAGAGGGATAGTGATCCGTGCCGCCTTCAGGAAGGCAGCCACCAGCGGAGATGACGTTGCGTAGCGTTGGATCGTTTCGTGTTCATGTGATCTAACGTATCACGACTAAACGTAAGGGTAAAGCGGCTGGCGTATCGTCCGGGCATAAAGTCATATCGCCTGAACAGATAACATGTCACTGACTTTGAAACGCGATTTTATAATTTGCTGCCCAAAAATACGTGGCGCTGAAAGGCGCATTTTTGATGCAAATCATTTATTACTGTGATAACACTGCGCGCGATAAAAACATTAAATATATTCACATAGTAAATATGTTCTATTGGAATGGTTGTTTTCGATATGACAAAAGTCTAAAAAACCCATTGATGTGAAAAGGAATAAGAATTGTCTATATTCCGATTCGGTGGAATTAAGTAATTTCTCGGATAAAAATAAGAAATGATATTGATATTTCTTTTTTGATATGGTTCTTATAGCGGCTATGGTTATTCAGGAAACGATGCTTGAATGCCTGGCGTAATAGATTTCAGGTCAGTAGCGCTATTGTAAAATGGATTGTTGATGGCAGAAGGTATTTAGCAAGAATCCAGTTATAGCAGATTGTCGGTATTTAATCTGGTATACAGAGACACCAACGAAATGGCTGGAAAATGGAACGTTCTTTCATTGTTGGCGTTCCGTCCTTGTCAGCCTGCTTTGCCGCATGATAATCACGGAGGGGGGATGGACGCCATCTATTTAAAACTGGACGGTATTGAAGGCGAAAGCCGGATCAAAGGTTTTGAAAACCAAATAAAACTTATTGCTTACAACCACAACCCGACAAAACGGGAGTCCGGCGAAGCGAGAGGGACATATATTGGAGGGTTGACGCTGACAAAGCCAGTCGATCTTGCTACACCAGGCCTCTATGAGCACTATTGTAACGGGAAAACGGTGAAAGAAGGCGTGCTGACATTATGCCGTCGTGATAAGGGCGCAATGCTGCCATTTATTATTTATACGCTCACCAATGTGCGAATTTCACGCATGAGCAATCATGGCGACGCCGAAGGCAGCGCCACGGAGACCGTGGATTTGGTTTATAGCCATATTCGCTGGGATATTCCCGCATTAGCGTCGAAAAGCAAAACACGGCGGCCTCTTCACCGACAGGCGCTGTGGCGATGAGGACAAAACAAGCTTGCGGACTCGCAGTGGGCGATGCTGTATAGCGAAATGGCATTTAGCGGCTTGCGAAGGTCGATGAGCGCTCATGTAACCAATCGATTGCCTAAAAAGGCGATAACGCATGGCCCTTACACCCGTTATGATTTTTACGCATAGCCGCTAATAAAACGGCATTTTTTATATACACATCAAGTTGATAGTGTGTTTCTGACCTTGACGTAAATAAGCGGGAAAAGCGATGAAACACACCATTGGGATACTGGGGGGGATGGGACCTGCGGCAACGGCGGATATGTTGGAAAAATTTGTTGAATTGCGACATGCCAGTTGTGATCAACAACACATCCCGCTCATTGTCAGCTCTATCCCTGATATTCCCGATCGTACAGCATGTCTGTTATCCGGCGGGCCTTCGCCATACCGTTATCTGGAGCGTTATCTGCATATGCTGGAAGACGCCGGGGCGGAGTGTATCGTTATCCCATGCAACACTGCGCATTATTGGTTTGATGATTTACAGAACGTCGCGAAAGCGCGAATGATCAGCATCCTGGACGCCACCCTGGGGGATATTCCGCCATCGGCGCGGCACGTTGGTCTGCTGGCGACCAATGCGACGCTGGCGACCGGGTTATATCAAAAGAAAGCTCTGGCGCGGGGGCTGACGTTAATTCAGCCAGAAGAAGCGGGACAGGCGTTGGTAATGCAGGCTATTTATACGCTTAAACGTGGCGATAAAACTGTGGCGCAAGCGCTGCTGCTGCCGCAAATCGATAGCCTTATTGCCCGTGGCGCTCAGGCAATTATTATGGGGTGTACCGAAATTCCGCTTATTGTGGCCGGACATGAACGCGCGATAGCGTGCCCGATGATTGATTCCACAGCGTCGCTGGTGCGCGCGGCGATTCGTTGGTATGAGTCCTGGCCAGACACCCGCGCCTCTTTGACCGGGGAACAACGCCTTACCGCCTGAGGTGTTTACAGCGCGGCCTGAAGCCCACGCAGGTCGCGCCAAAATGTTTCGGCTACCTGACTCATGCGGGTATTCATGCGATAAGCATAAGCCTGAATCGGAATAACCAGTTCGTCGGCATCAAGCACTATCAGGCGTCCGTCGGTAATCTCCTGACGGATAGCATACTCGGGCAACCAGGCGATTCCGCAGCCGTCCATCGCAACCTGTTTTAACAATTCACTCATCGAAGAGACGAAAAATGTACTGAAACTCAGTTCAGCATGGCGAGTCAGAGTACGATTTATCAGCCGGCCCATATAGGAGTTCTGACTGTAATTAAGCAGGGGAAAGTGCGGCTGCTCAAGCGTATAGCGCGGCTCGCCCCGGCCATTGTTGGCGCAAACCGGAAACAGTCTCGACTCAAACAGGCGGATATTATCAAACGGCGCTTGTTGCAGGTTTTCATCGTGATAGGAAAAGATAAAATCGCTTTGCCCCTCACGTAACATATCCACCGCCTGGTCGACATCTATCGCCTCAACGGCGTAGGTAAACTGCGTCGGCATCTGCTTAACGATGGTCGGCAACAGGCCGAGGGAGAGCGAGTGGGCGGCGGCAATCTTGATTTTACGCAGCGTATAATCGCTGCCGCCGCGCAGTTCGGTCAGATTGCTTTCCAGCTGCTGTAACAGGTGGCGAACCTGAGAGTGAAAGATTTTACCCTGTTCGGAAAGCTGTAGCGGCGAGACCTGGCGGTTAAACAGTTCAACGCCCACGGCATGTTCCAGGGCGCGAATCCGCCGGCTAAAAGCGGGTTGCGATACGTTGCGGATAATGGCGGCCTGAGAGAAATTGCGGCACTTTTCCAGCGTCAGAAAATCATATAGCCATTTTGTCTCAATATTGTGCAAACCTGCTCCAGTTACATCCATTTACCGTTATCCTGTCAGTCGCCCGAAGGGGCATTCTACGTCCATTCGGGCGGCTGACAACCGCTTATCCCGTCCTCTTTCAGAATGCCGTGATGGGGCAGCCTGAAACTAGCGGGAATTACGCCGGTTCAAAGGTACCTTTTACGCAGGCTTTCCCCTCATTGACCATGCGTTTGCCGCGCGCATACACCTGCTCAATGCGTAAATCTGCGCTAAAGACAAGCAGATCCGCATCGTTACCGGGACGGATTTCGCCTTTGCCGTCCAGACTGAGGAAGGCGGCTACGCTGGTCGTCAGCGGACGCAGAGCATCGGTCAGGCTGAATCCGTAGTGGTTAACCAGCGTCTGCAACGTCTCCAGCAAACTTTCGAAGCCCGCGACGCCGATGCCCGTCAGATTTCCGGCAGCGTCAAATAGCGGCTGGCTGCCGTTGCCGTCTGAACTGAGCGTCACCCGGGAAAGCGGGACGCCGGCTTTTACCGCTCTGGCAATGCCCTCCGCCGGCGCGACGGGATCCGGGATACTGGTGGTCATGTCGATTACGCCGCCTTTAAGCGCAAACGCCAGCGCCTGCTCGAAAAGCGATTCGCTACGGTTGACGTGGGTAGGCAGCAGTTTACCGATTGGCACGTCGCTGTTTTCCAGGATGTCATACAGCGGCTGTAACCCTTTTTTGCTGCTGCCCATATGAAAAACGCTGACACCGGGTTTGCCGCCCAGCAGGCCGCCAACGCGTGATTCAGCGGCCATGCTGGCGAGTTGATTCCCGCTGGGCGCGGCGGAACGGTGGTCGGAGACTGCGCATTTCACGCCAATGACGCGGTCGATCAGCGCGACGTCTTTTTCTACCGAGCCAGTAATGGTCGGCGACGGAACGTGATAAGCGCCCGTGAGCATCCAGGCGGTGATCCCCTCCTCATTTAGCGCTCGCGTTTTGGCTAACAGCGACGCGGGATGACGGCTGACGGAGTCGGTGCCAAGCAGGCCGACGACCGTTGTTATCCCGGCTTCCGTCAGGCGGCTCAGGGAGACTTCCGGCGTCCGCGTCGTCGGCCCCGCTTCGCCGCCGCCGCCGATCAGATGAACGTGTTGGTCGATAAAGCCCGGGCACAGCATACGACCGCTAAGATTAATCACCGCACAGTCCGGTACGATATCGCCGGGGATGTCAGCGCCGACGGCAATAATTTTGCCATTCGCGAGTAGAACATCGCAGATGCCCCGGTCTTCTGGCGCAAACAGGTGCGCACCCTGTAATAAGGTAAACTCCGCGGCGGATAAATCAGGCATGATAGCTCCTTATTAAACAATAAGCTGCATGACCCAGATCGACAGCAGCGCATTGATGGCGCAGACTGCGATAATATGCGGGTAATATTTGGCGTTGACTTCGGCAGTACCGAGACAGCGGCCGACATTCTGTACCGGGTTTCCCATCAGGTAAATGGCTGGCAGTAGTACGGTAACATCGTGGCCGCTTAGCGCGCCGGCGGTAGCCAGACTGGCCGCCACGCCAACGGCGCCGCCCATACTCATCAGCGAAGCCAGAAGCACCGTAGCCGCTTCGCCGGGAAGCCCCCACAACGCCATCACGGGCTGGCAGATATGGCCTACCCAGTCGAGCAGACCGGTAATTTTCAGCGCCTGAATAATGACAAATGCCATGACCACATTGGGTAACAGGTTGGTCGTGGCGATGGTAAAACCGCGGCGTGCGCCATCGATAAACATATCCATGACATTCTTACGTACTTGAGTCGTCATGATTGGGCTCCTTGCGCAGGGTGACGGCGTTCTTCGATGTTAATCCAGACGCGCAAAAGGTTTGCGCCGATAAATTTGAATAGCAGAATGACCACCAGCGGAATGATGACTGACGTCCCCAGAAAGGCGAATACCGCAACGCCGGAGGAGAAATAGTTGGTGATAATAGCGCTGCCGCTGGTCTGCCAGGCGGCAAAAATCACTTTATCGCGTTCGGTGATTTCACCTTCCTGCGCCAGCTCTTTAGTCATACCCGCCGCGGCGTCGGTATTTTGCAGGTTGGCGATCAGCGCCAGTGAGCAAATGCCGGGAATGCCAAGCAATGGTTTCAGGATGGGCGTCATCAATTGCTGTGCCGCCCGCAGACCGCCAAGCCCATCCGTAATCGCGATGATACCCAGAGAAAGGATAACCGACGGCGCCAGCTCCAGCGCAAAAAGGAAGCCATCTTTCGCGCCCGTTCCGCCCGCGCCGCGAAAGGTCTGCGTACCGGTCACATGACCGAATGACCCGTTGAGTACGGTAAAATCAAAAACGCGCCACCAGCCTTCGCTTCCGGAAAATACGCCGGAAAAGAAAATAATGGTGAGAAAAAACGCCAGGTATCCCTTTATCCCGACCTTTTCTGTATCAAGCGGCATGGCCGCCCCGTCCACTTGTTGCGCCATAGCGATCCCCGAATTTTTTTGATGATGTGTTGGTTGTAGCCACAGGCCAAAAAGCCCGAAACAGAAAGACCTTATCAGCCATAAGGGTAAGGACAAAATGCAAGTATGTATCGTGCTATGCGTTTCTTGCATAGCAGCGCGAAAAATCACCATCCTCGCTACTGCCGGGGGCGCGGGGAACCGTGGACGGTATAACGCGAGGTAAAAAAGCAAAGAAACAGGTGTTGACGCAGGCCGGAGCTGGGAGCAGGAAAAAAGGAGAAATAAATTTGACGTTAGTCAATTTCACGCCACTTAATTATCGTTGTTAAAAAATAGGATTTTTTAACCTAAATTTTACTTTTTTACTGTAATTTTTCACGCCTTAAGAGGAATTGTCACGGTCAGGTCAGTAGCCGCTGATAGGTCAGCTTGCGCCCTAAGAATCCTACGGGCAGGTAATAAAAAACGAATAATCGAATTAATTTCATGATGTGATTTATTTATAATTGTGATGATTTGAGAGGCAGCGATAATCATCATAATGGAATATATACCCAAAATAATTCGAGTTGCTTAAAGGCTGCAAGGGAGTGAGTCCCCGGGAGCATAGATAACGATGTAACTGGAGTGAGCAACGGCCCGTCAGGGCGAGGCCCATGGATGGGCCGGGTAATCCGTAGCCAACACAGAAGCCACTTGAAGTAGGAAGGGTATATAAAATAATAGACAGATTGATAACACTAAAAACCATAGAATAAGTATAGTTTTTAGTGGCATCTTTACCTTGAAATAACGTGTTGAGGATGTGCTATTAAAAACAGATCCGCATTGCGCCGCGAATAGCATTAAAGATACAACCCGGTGCAGATAGCGCGGGTTTACTCTACCGCTTATTCACGTATCACAAACCGTTTTTGTTTTATCTGCTGCGCGGCGCTGATCAGCGCGGCAAAAAAGAGCGCCGCGGCGCCGCAAAGCGTGGCGTTGATAATTGCCGACGCGCCATTGCCTGACAGACTGGCGGCGAGCGGACCGAGAATTTGCCCAATACCATACGTTAGCGTCACCAGGCCTAATAAATTAATATTGCCCGGCGCGCTGAGCTGTCGGGCTAGCGGCATCACCAGCGAGGTTGTGCCCATAAACGTGGCGCCAAAACCAATACTGCTCAGTATTAACAGCAACAACGAGTCGCTGGCGAGAGACAGCAGCACGCAGGCGCTCTGGATCAACAGGTTCGCGGTCAGGCATGGCAGGACACCCCAATGTTTTGCCGCCCACAGCCAGCCGAAGCAGCCGGGAATGATCGCCAGGCCGACCAACGACCAAAGGTGCGCCGTGAGTAGCGGAGAGCCCGCGCTTTTCGCCATCAGCGGCAAATAGGTAGCGACAATGATGTAGCCGAATCCGGCGAAACCGTACAACAGCGCCAGTTGCCACCAGGGCATAGGCTGATTTTCGATTCTTGCTAAAGGCGCAGGCGGCAGCGCATGAGCGCGGGGGGGAATCAACATTGCCACGATTAATAGCAATATACCGGCGAGCGCCCCGGCCCCCAGCCATAGCGAATGGGCCGAAAGCGCATAATGTAAACCGCCAATGACATATTCGTTACCCAGTGCAATCCCGGCCCCGACGCCGGAAAAGAGCGCGGCGATCACAAACGGATGGCGGGTATGATGCAACACAATCATTGATCCAAAAATCATCATTCCCGCACTCGCGACGCCTGCCAGGAAGCGCACCAACATGACGACCGCGGGCTGAGTAAATATCGCCATAGACAGAATAAGAATACCGGTGGCGACCGCCGAAGCCAGCAGCATGGGGCGTAGACGAGAGGGGAGATGAAAAAGGCCAAAGGAAAACAGTAAGCTTCCCGCCAGGTACCCTGCATAATTGGCGCTGGCAATCCAGGAGAGCTGATTAAACGTTAGCTGCTTTTCCGCCAGCATTACCGGCAGCATGGGCGTATACAGAAAGCGGCCAACTCCCATCCCCAGCGTCAATACCATCATACCGAAAAGCGCCGTAAAAATGGGATGGCGAGGTGAAGCGCTCTGAGCATGAACCATGGTTTTTCTCTTTGCTAAAGTAAGGCAGGAGTGCCGGATTGTTGTTGTAAATGATAATAAAAAGTAAAATTAATGTTTCAAATTTGCAAGAAAAGAAAGTGAAGCGCAGGCGAATAACGGATTGAGAAGAGGGGCATCGGTGGGAAATGGCATTAAATTAATGCCTCCCACGTGCGGGGTTTGGCAGTTAATCTGAACGAGAATTGCGCCTTCCCCTTCTTAGATACTGAGCAGTGCCGGTATTTGCGACAGTAAATATAACACCAGACCAATAGCGCCGCCGACCAGCGTGCCGTTCACGCGGATAAACTGCAAATCTTTACCGATATTAAGCTCAATCTGCTGCGACATATCGCGCGCATCCCAGCCTTTTACGGTATCGCTGATGTGGCGCGTCAGGAAGGCGGCGAATTCCGGCGCGACGCGGTGCGCGGCCTGTTCCAGATGACCGTTAAGCGAGGCGCGTAATGCGTCGTCGGCGATCAGCGTCTCGCCAAACCATTGTCCGGCATGAGCGATGCGCTGCTTCCCCTTTGAGTCTTCGGCGTTGATATCTGTTTTTAACCACTGGCGTAGATCCGCCCAGATTTCGCCGAGATAACGGTTAAACGCCTCATCTTCCTTCAGGTAACTTTTAATGTTTTCTGCCCGGGCAGCCATTTCCGGATCATGTTTAAGTTTATCGATCAGCTTATACGTCGCACGATCGAAGGCATGACGAATCTGATGCGCGCGGTCGTGACTGATATCATCCAGCAGAGAATTTACCGCGTCGGAGACCAGTTCAGCGCTGTGTTCTCCCAGCCATTCAGTCGGCAGAATCTTCGCTTTTAACGGATGTTCGGTTTCCAGCCAGCGTATGATCTGTCTGGCGATAAATGTTCGGGAGCTGTCACGCTGTAACAGGGCGATAAGCTGGGCGATCAGCGTATCGAGTAACACCTGGTGACGATCGTTTTTGGTCATGCTTTCCAGCATCAGGGCGCTGGTGCCGGAAAGATCCACTTTATCAATCGCCTTATGTACCGCTCGCTTGAGCAGCCGCTGAATACGGGCGTCATCGGTTAGTTCCAGAAAGCCGCTCATAATTTGCAGCAGATGCTGCCCGACCCGGCTGGCGTTGTCCGGCTGGCTGAACCAGTTTCCGATAAGCAGCGCGGGTTCATGGCGGCGGATTAGCGCGATCAGCGACTGCGTATCAAGGAACTTCTCCTGTACAAATTGCCCAAGATTTTCGCCGATTCGGTCTTTGTTACGGGGAATAATCGCCGTATGTCGTGAAATAAACGGAATGGGAATGCGGCGAAACAGCGCCACCACGGCAAACCAGTCCGCCAGCGCGCCAACCATCGCCGCTTCGGCAATAGCTTTTACGCCCAGCACCCAAAAACTGGGCGGCAGGAAAAGCGTGGTTACAAACGTCGCGGCGGCTATCAGCAACAGTGAGAGCGCCAGGCGTTTGGCGCGTTTGAGTTCGGCGATTTTATTCATAGGGTTAAGGATAGAGCCAGACGGCAGGAACGTGCAAAAAACATCAGATTATCCTGTGCCGGATAAGCCTCTATCCGGCAGAGTGTTTACTTCTCAGCGGCCAGTTCTGCCGCCTCATGCTGGCGCACGCGCTGTAATAGTGTCGCCAGAGTGAAGACCACAATCACCCCGGCCACCGCTGCCAGCAGGTGAAACGGCAGTCTCCCGCCGTGAAACCACAGCCAGCGGCCAACTTCGACCGACACCGCCATCACCGTCAGAATCACCATGTTCAGCGAGGCTGAAACTGTCCCTTTTGGCAAGTTGTTGGAAAAAAGCGTGAAGCGAAACAGCGTCGGGAAAATCATGCCAATGCCGAACGCGTACAGGCTGGTGCCCAGCACAGACCAAAGCCAGACGTGCGGCAGAAGAAGATTACCGAGGAGCAATGTCGCCAGCCCGCTTAACTGGATTGGTACGGCGCGCCAGATAAAACGCGGTCGGGTCGGATCTTTCACCAGGCGCACAACGATCATATTGGCCACGATCACCGCGCCGAATACGGGCACCTGCGCCCAGGCGAATTGCGAAGTACTCATCCCGCCGGCATCGATCAGGATCACCGGCGACACCGCCACCCAGCTCATCATCGGGATGTAGCTCAACGACAGCGTCGCCGCCCCGGTGAGAAAAATCGGGTTGCGAAACACATTACGAAAATCGCGCAGTACGCTCACCGCGCTGAACGGCACCGCGCCGCGTTGCACCGTTTCTGGCATCGCCAGCAGCAGGCCGCACAATGCCAACAGTCCCATCACCGCAATAATACCGAACAGTACCTTCCAGTGAACGAAGTGCATCAGCGCGGCGCCGGAGAGCGGGCCGATAACCGGAGCGACCAGCACAATGGAGGTAATAATCGCCATCAGCTTAATGGCTTTGGTTTGACCGAAGGCCTCCTGTACCGTGACGTAGCCGACCGTTGCGATAAAGCAAATGCTGGTGCCCTGCACAAAACGGGCAACCAGAAACTGCGTCATTGAGGTCGTCAACAGCGTTGCCGCGCAGGCGAGAGTAAAAATTAATGCGCCTGCAATCAGCACTGGCCGGCGGCCAATCCTGTCGGATAGCGGCCCCAGAAGCCATTGCAACGCCATTCCTCCCGCCAGATAGAGACTGACCGAGGCCGGCGCAAGACTGACGTCAGCATTAAAATCGCGCACGACGTTAATGATGCCAGGCTGAATCAGATCCGTCGTCAGATAGGCGGCAAAATCGTACAAAATCAGCGCCATCGGGAAAAATAACGTTGTGGCGCGTTGGGAGAAAAACTGAATAATCCGTTGCATAAAAAATGCGCTCCATGTCGGAGAACCCCATGATGGGATAGCGAAACTCAATACCGTCATCGTGACGTCAGGCAGGCGATGGAAACAGCGGCTGCGGATGTACTGAATTTCATGTAATCAAAAACGCTGCCGGTGAAAACACAGACAGGAAGAGACGCGTTCTGAATCTCGTCAGAACGTGTGGCGATTACAGATAACAATCAGCACATCACACCTCGGGAAATTTACGTTGCACGGAAAATATACACATTAAGTGTAATTAAATTTTGATGTTAATCAAAAGAGTTTGTCTGGTTAATAAAGATAAAGGCAGGGCGCGCAGACTGGCATTTTGCGTGTTCAGTTCCGAAAATGCATGTGCATTACAGATAACAGGATTTATCTTCCGTCGCGCCTCGCAATGCTGAAAAGGTACGGATGAGAAAGGAATTTTCAGGAGGTAGAGTCGCAGCATCCTGGTTTGGGGTGACGGAGCGCCATGAAAAAATCGACGACCTCAACACCGCATGATGCGGTGTTTAAAACCTTTTTGCGCCACCCGGAAACCGCCCGCGATTTTATGGAGATTCATCTGCCGGTGTCGTTACGCCAGCTTTGCGACCTGCGGACGCTAAAGCTGGAGCCCGGCAGTTTTATTGAAAAAAATCTGCGAGCCTATTATTCCGATGTGCTTTGGTCGCTGAAAACGCGCGAGGGCGACGGTTATATCTATGTCGTGATTGAACATCAGAGCACGCCGGATGCGCATATGGCGTTTCGGCTGATGCGGTATGCGATGGCGGCAATGCAACAGCATCTGGATGCGGGGCATAAGCATCTTCCGCTGGTGGTGCCGATGCTGTTTTATCACGGTGTTGATAGCCCGTATCCTTTTTCGCTGTGCTGGCTGGATGAGTTTGCGAACCCGGAAGTGGCAAGAAGACTCTATGCCGCTGCCTTTCCGCTGGTCGATATTACGGTGGTATCGGATGATGACATTATGCAGCACCGCCGCATTGCGCTGCTGGAGCTCATCCAAAAACATATCCGCCAGCGGGACCTGCTGGGACTGGTTGAACGGATTGCTTCGCTGTTAGTTACTGGTTGCGCTAATGACAGGCAGCTTAAAGCGCTGTTTAATTATCTTATGATTCAGCACGGACATACGCCTCGTTTCACCACGTTTATTCGTGATGTGGTAGGGCATGTCCCGCACACTAAGGAGAGACTGATGACGCTGATAGAGAGGATCCGCGCAGCGGATCGCAGAAAAGGGGAACGGCAAGGAAGACAGGTCGGTCTGGAGGAAGGATTAGAAAAAGGGCTGGAAAAAGGTCAGCATGTTGCCGCATTGCGTATCGCCAGACAGATGCTGGCGGACGGACTTGACCGCGAGACTGTCCAGCGGTTCACCGGCCTTACGGCTGAAGAGCTTCAGGATGTTAGTCACTAACACGGTTCCAGTCTGAATGTTGCAGGCCCGGTGCCCACCGGGCAACGCTCTCTATAATTATCGTTGATAACCGCACGAATATACCGAACTTTACCGATAGCGCCAGCCATCTCTACTACCCTTATTGTTCTGAGCGGCATTTACGGCTGCCTTAATGACGATAACAAGGAGACATGTGATATGGCTTACCAGACAGTGAATCCTGCCAATAATCAGCTCATTAAAGAGTATCCCCCGCACACGGGCGCGGATATTGAAACCGCGCTGCAAAAAGCTGACGCGCTCTATCACTCCGACTGGTCCAAGGGAGAGATTGACCAACGTCTGCCGGTACTGCATAAGCTGGCTGACTTGATCGACAGCCGTGTTGAAGAACTGGCAAAAATCGCCAGCCAGGAGATGGGCAAGCTCATCGAGCAGAGCCGTGGCGAAGTCAAACTGTGTGCGCAGATCGCTCGCTATTATGCGGATAACGCGAAGCAGTTTCTTGCCCCGGTGCCTTATAAAACCGAGTTTGGCGACGCGTGGGTAGAACATCATCCGATTGGCGTCATCATGGCTGTTGAGCCGTGGAACTTCCCGTACTATCAGTTGATGCGTGTGCTGGCGCCGAACCTGGCCGCTGGTAACCCGGTGCTGGCGAAACATGCCAGCATCGTACCGCACTGCGCCGAGACATTTGCCCATCTGGTGCGTGAAGCCGGCGCGCCGGAAGGCGCATGGACCAACCTGTTTATTTCCTCCGATCAGGTGGCGAACATCATCGCCGACCCGCGCGTGCAGGGCGCGGCGCTGACCGGATCTGAAAAAGCGGGGAGCGCCGTGGCGGCACAGGCGGCGAAGCACATTAAAAAATCGACGCTGGAACTGGGCGGGAACGATGTGTTCGTCGTGCTGGACGATGCCGATCTTGAGAAAGCGGTGAAAATTGGCGTGCAGGCACGGCTCACTAATGCGGGGCAGGTATGTACGGCGGCGAAGCGCTTTATCCTGCATGAGAAAATCGCCGATCAATTCCTCAGCCAGTTCACCGAGGCGTTCAGGAAGGTGAAGGTGGGGGATCAGATGGACGCTTCTACCGAACTGGGGCCGCTGTCGTCGAAAGATGCTCTGGATACACTGACCAGACAGGTCGAGGAAGCGGTGAAAAATGGTGCGACGCTGCACGTTGGCGGCACGCCGCTGGAAAGCAAAGGCAACTTCTTTGAGCCGACCATTCTGACCAATATTACGCGTGACAACCCGGCGTACTTTGAAGAGTTCTTCGGCCCGGTGGCGCAGATGTATGTGGTGAAAGACGATGATGAGGCGGTGAAACTCGCCAACGATTCCCACTACGGCCTGGGCGGCGCAGTGTTTAGTCAGAATATCGAACGCGCTAAACGCATGGCCTCCCGGATTGAAACCGGGATGGTTTATATCAACTGGCTGACCGACACCGCAGCGGAGCTGCCGTTCGGCGGCGTTAAGCGTTCGGGCTTCGGACGCGAGCTATCGGATCTGGGGATTAAGGAGTTTGTGAACCAGAAGCTGGTAGTGGTGCGCCGCTAATCCCTGTTGCCCCTCTGAAATCGGGAGGGGCCTGGCTTTTTGCAGCGAAGGACGCAGATCTTAAATCAGAACGAAATAAGCGAACAAAACCCCCTCAATTGCCCTCCTTATTTATCCACGTTGCACTAACCGTGCTTTTTATCCCGGTATTGTTTGTACAGACATTCATGATGCCCGCATTTTCTGTTCTATGCGGAGGCTGGTATGGAATTTTACGAGAACCGCCCCAGGCAACCATTTATTGGCTTTGTGCAGCTCAGACGGGCGCTAAAAAGGTGGTGGCTGCGTAAGCGGGCCTGTCAGGCGCTGCGACGAATGAGTGATGAGCAGTTAAGGGATATTGGGTTGGAAAAGAAGGATGTGGAATAACAGATAAGAGCCAGTAAAACTGGAAAGGCTGGATAATCTTATCTTAACCTCTCCAGTAGGCGGGTATCCTGGAACGCTAATTTTCCTGCCAGGCTTTCTCGATCAGCAGTTTGGCTTTATCCAGATCGTGTTCGTTACGCACAATCAATTCGACGTCGCCGGTTCCCCAGTGGCCAATGTTTGTGACGTCCCGGCTAAATCCTTCTTCAAGCTGGATATGCTGTGGATTGATTTTCAGCCACAGGCGTAGGTGTGGGTCGGTCACGGGATAAACGGCTACGCACAGAAAGTTGCGAATGAGGCGGAAGGCGTCATAGAGCTTAAGCTCTTTAAACTGAACCTCATCACTGAGTGAGAGCACATAACTTTTTAGCTGTTCATATAATGAAAGCAGCGCGGGAGAGGCTGAAGAGAGCTGTTCGCGCTGCGTGCGGGTATGGCGTTTACCGCTGCTGACGGAACCGTTCGCGATGATGTACTGAGGGCTATTTTCGACCACGGCGTTAACCAGTTCCAGCATTAACAGGTCGTCGGCAAAAAGCTTGTAGCGGATCAGGTTGATATTGCGGTTGATTTGCTGAACGGCATGTTCGTCGTATTTATTAAAATCGGCGGCAATACAGATTAACCGTGTGCCGGACCAGTCAATGGCTTTGGCCGCGGTTTTACTTATTTTTTCCATCACCAGCAACTGAAATTCCGCTTTATGATCGAGCAGCCAGTCGAGATAAAACAGCCCCTGGTTAATGACGTTTTCATTGCTGTGGCGCTTATATTCAATAATCACCGGGCAGTTATTTTCATCGAGGCCGAGGGAATCAATTCGCCCACGATGGGTTTTACCCGTGTGGTATTCGGTCTCGAGAAAGCGGACGCCAAGGAACGTTTCCATATGGGATTCGATCAGCATTTGCAGATCTTTTTCAATGGCTGCGGCTTTGCCCGGCAGTTCTTGTACTTTCCCGCCACCGAGGCGGAAAAGCTGGATATCGCTCATGGATCCCTCCTGAATTTTCTGCGCACTATCATACGTTATGTGAAAAGAGATAAAAGCGGAAATCGGGCTTTTGGAGGTGAGATATGTTATAAGCCCGACAGCAGGTGGTTACCGGGCAGCGGGCCGTAGGTCGGATAAGCGTTAGCGCCATCCGACGCTAAAATTAATGCAGCGTATGACTATGGTGCTGCTTAAAATTCTCCGCCTGCGACAGCACGCCCATATACACATCATCATTCGCCACCGGCGGGAACTTGTGCTTGTGCAGCAGCAGGATTAGCTCCACCTTCAGCTTCGCCTTAATATCATCACGCTTGCTCCAGTCCGGATACTTCGAGGTGTTATCGACCACCGCCTTCATCTCTTTTGCCAGCGCCAGCATCTTGTCGTCCTCATAGGTAAACTGATACTTATCACGCATATGCGCCAGAATGTCGTAAAAGGCTTTCTCTTCGATATCAATACCCATCTCGGCATAGGTGCCCATCTCGGTTTTAATATCGTAGATAATATCGGTCATCTCCTGGCTGAAGTTATCAAACTCTTCACCGTTGAGGACGTCATCTTCCCGGCGCTCGTTATATTTATCCATAATGGACTGGAAACGACGGGTGAAATTGATCCCCTGAAGCTGGTTGATCTGTTTAAAGTCGCTGATGGCTTTTTCCAGCAGCTTTTGCAGCAGCTGAATTTTGGTGGCCGGCAGTTTGATCTTATTAATGCGCGCCAGATAATCATCGTCGAAAATATCGATCGACTCCGCTTTCTTGTCACCGAGGAAAAATAGCTCTTCCACGCCGTCGGCTTTCAGCGCTTCGGCGATCATCTCGCGCACGCGAGCGTTCATCTGTGTGAGGTCCGGCGCGTCGCCTTTGGTCAGCTTGAAGACGATAGAGCGCACGGCAATGTAAAAATGGATATGGTCGCGCTCGGCCTGCGACAGCGCCTCGCTGCCGCAGCAGACGTCATAGGCCGCTTTCAGCCGCTTCACCAGCCCCATAAAGCGGCGTTCCAGCTTCTGGGTGCGCATGACAAATTCTGCCGCGAAGTTCAGGCAGGCAAGCTGCGCCTGCGGCTCGCCGCTGAAATAAGGGCGGCTGTCGAATTCATGGAACACCTGCGCCAGCAGATCGAGATGATTTTTCACCTCAATGACTGACTGCTGAATATCTTCAAAGTTGGTGGCGTCAATGCGCGAATACATCGCCAGCGCCTGGTTCATCTGGCGCTTAATGCCGATATAGTCGACGACCAGCCCTTTGCTTTTGCCTTCCATCTTGCGGTTAACGCGGGAGATGGTCTGGATCAGGTTATGCTTTTGCAGCGGCTTATCGATATAAATGGTGTCCAGCTCCGGCACGTCAAAACCGGTCAGCCACATGTCCACCACGATGGCGATTTTGAAATTCGACTTCGCGTTTTTGAACTGTTTATCCAGCTCTTTGCGGTACTCTTTACTGCCCAGCAAATCGTACAGTTTCGCGTCATCGTCTTTACCGCGTGTCATCACCATCTTGACCATTTCGGACGGCGGCAGCTCTTTCTCCTCCTGCCCGGTCAGCTCAACCCCCTCCGGGGCCTGCTTAACTTCAAACCACGCGGGACGAAAGTCTTTCAACTGACGATAGAAATCCCAGGCAATCTCGCGGCTGGCGCAGACAAACATCGCTTTGCCTTTCACCGTTGAGCCTTCGGCGACACGTTTTTCATAGTGTTTCGCAAAGTCTTCCGCCAGCGCTTTCAGGCGGTCTTCATCGCCAAGAATGGCGTTCATGGTGGCGCTGGCTTTTTTGCTCTCGTCGATTTGCCACTCGTTGGTGCCCGCATTGGCGCACTCTTCGTAATACTTTTCCACCTCTTCCAGCTTACCGGCATCGAGGATGACCTTCGCGGCGCGGCCTTCGTAGACGATGCGCACGGTGATCTCATCCTGCACGGATTCAGTCATGGTGTAGCTGTCCACGATAACGCCAAAGACGTCCATCGTGGCGTCGATAGGGGTGCCGGTAAAACCAACGTAGGTGGCCCGCGGCAGCGAGTCGTGCAGATATTTGGCGAAACCGTAGGTTTTACGCACCCTGCCGCTCTCTTTATCGACGATCACTTTCTGATCGAGGTTGACCTGGCTGCGGTGCGCTTCATCGGAAATACAGATGATATTGCTGCGCTCGGAGAGCAGTTCGGTATCTTCGGTAAATTTATGGATGGTGGTCAGGAAGACGCCGCCGCTGTTGCGACCGGCCAGCTTCTCCCGCAGATCGTCGCGGCTGGTGACGGGCACCACGGTGTCGTCGCCGATATAGTTTTTGGCATTGCACATCTGCGCTGAGAGCTGATCGTCCAGATCGGTGCGGTCGGTGATCAGCACGATCGTTGGGCTGGCGAATTCGACGCTTTTCATCAGCAGGCGGGTTAAGAACTGCATGGTGTAGCTCTTGCCGCAGCCGGTTGCGCCAAAGTAGGTGCCGCCCTTGCCGTCGCCGAAAGGTTTACGCGCCCGTTCGATGCTGTAATACAGCTTGCGTGCCGCATAGTACTGCGGGTAGCGGCAGCAGATTTTCACTTCGTGTTTGGCTTTATCCGGGAAGCAGATAAAGTTTTTGATCACGTCCAGCAGGCGGACCGGGTGAAACAGCCCCTGAATCATCGAGTGCAGGGAAGGGATGCCGTTCTGCTCGCGGTTTTCATTGCCGGTGACTTTGCGCCAGGAATAGAAATACTCGTACGGCGCAAACAGGTTGCCCATGCGGTTATTGACGCCGTCGCTGATAATGCACAGCGCGTTATAGACAAACAGCTGCGGAATATCGCGGCGATAGCGGGTGCAGAGCTGTTTCCAGGCATCGCCAATATTGGCTTCCTGCTCGCGCACCGCACTTTTAAATTCAAACACTACTAACGGCAGGCCGTTGATATACAGAATGGCATCCGGGATACGCGGCTGGTTTTCTTTGCCGGTGATGGTCAGCTGATTGACGATTTTTACCCGGTTCAGCGGCTGGATAAGATGATAACTTGCCGGCGTTTCTGCGGCCTGTTGCAGCGGCACATCTTCGGTATCGAACAGTTCACGCAGCGCGGCGGGCAGATGCCGGGTGTCGAGCAGTTCGATATAGAGATCTTTCTGCTGGCGATCGTCGCGTTTAAACAGGAAACCGTTGGCCAGCCAGGCGCAGAAGGTTTTGTTGCTTTCATAGAGATCGGAGGCGGGCAGGGTGGTGAACTGTTTGATCAGCCGCTGGATCTCCTCTTCGGTGATGCCGTCGGCCTGATAGCGTGCGGCGAGGTAGTGACGAAGATCGTCTTCGATAATCACCTGATCGAGGCTGGAACGCGGCACATTATCGCCGATCAGGTGCTGATAGCCCTGATCCTGTAACAGTTCAATTATCGCCTGTTCTAACTTCGCTTCACTGAATGAGAGATGCATATCTCGCTCCGGCCCTGGCTGATTTTCTGGTAAGGGTTCCTGTAACAGAGAAAACCTTAACAGAAAGCCCCTGATTTTTCAGGGGCAAAATGGGTTATGCGGGTTCGGTTTGTTTGGCTAAGTTTGGTAGATCCTCCAGGGACAGCTCGCCGGAGATGAGTTTGGGGAGCAGGGTGTCGCGGAGGTTTGTTAAAGCAATATTTTGATAATTATTATTCAGTATTTTTGAAAAATAATTTTTAACAAGCAAAGAATAGCTATTTGTTAATTCTTCATTGCAAAAAGGAACTTTAATATTTTTGAATGTATCTCTTGTTATTGTGTTGAAAACTGAGCCGTGTCCCATTTGTTGAAGGGTTTGGACTGCATTTTTTAATTGGAAGTAAATATATTCATCAGAAATATTATTTTTACCGATAACACCATAGCATGACTGATTCATTGCCATCGGTACAGCAACCATAGCGCATTTCCCTACAGTTCCTCTGGCGCTGATTATTGTTGTTCCTTTTCTTAATAACTTTGCGGAGGAATTGTTGAGTCCTTCAATGGTAATTTTTTTCTCTGTAGTTAATACGTATACGTCGGATTCACTAGGTGCATCGACGACAGAGAACCATGGAATATCTCCATTCCAGAACTCTTCTACAGAGGTTTTAGGTGTGCCACCACCAATTAGTTCTATCAAATCGTTGAAAGATGTTGTTATCCAACCTTTCGGCATCCAACCTAACTCTGTTTCTTCAAATTCAGCCGGGAACAGTGCACGAATATCCGCCGGAAGTGGTTTGAAATCTGCACTATTGCGAATTTTTTGACGCAGTTCAGCGCGAGATTGCAGCGCTTCCGGGATTGGGTTTCCCGCATCCAGCGCGTTGTCAATCACCGGGTCGAAATCCACAAACCAGGATTTGAACAGGGTTTGGGATATTTGTTCCAGGGTATGGTTGAGCTCTTTATTTAATTTTATTTTATCATCTAAAATGCCAATAATATCAGAAGCTTCTTTTTCATAACTATAGCTGGTATCCGCTACGAGTATTCCACTAAGGTGATTTCTATTTAATGTGGGCACACCTGAGCCAACATTAAATTGGCTAAAATCAATACTTCTAAGTAAATAATAAACAAATCTAGGGTGGTGCCCCTTAAAATCCTTAACCCACAATGTTGTGTTTAAAGGCCAAAAATTAGTTGTTATATACTGACCACCACCAATGCTACCACTTCGCCCGATAACAACACCTGGAGCTAGAACTTTCTCTTCATTGTGGTAACCAACAACTCCCGTTGAAGCTACGACTGGAATATCGCCCATAACTCTTTTATCTTGAGGTAAATCGAAACCTCTTTGAAGAGTGATAAATTCATTGAGTGGGATTGTCTTTTCAAATGCCATAACCCAGCACCTCCAGATTCTGACGAATCGCGTTATCCAGTTCTTCCGCCTGCTTCATCTGTGCAAACAACGTCTGCGACAACTCGCGCATTTTGGTTTCAAACGCTACGCCGTCGTCTTCCTGCTCGGCGGCACCGACATAACGGCCCGGCGTCAGCACAGAGTCGTTCGCCCCTGAGCTTTAATGCCGACGCTGGATAAGGTGAAGTCGAGCGCTTTCTTTTTCTGATAAATTGATTGTGCATCATCATAAAGGAAAAGCAGTGTGTTATTTTTGGTGTCTGCCATTCGGGTAAGAATTCTTAGCCACTCAGGATTAAAATCGTGGCCTTCGTCGATCAGCACGGCGCTGTACTGCTCTGGCTGGATGATTCCATCCTCAAAGGCGATAGAAAGGGCATTTTCCATTAGCTCAACAAAGTTTTTGCTTTTTGGCGGTAGCCGTCCATAAGACTGTAATTGTTGATGACACCATAAATGAAAATGTGTGACCTCAACAGGAAGCCTGAGCGTATGTTTCTCAATAAGGGCTTTGAGTTTTCTGGCGAGCGTAATGTTGTAGCAAATGACCAAAACAGGTTTTTCGTTTTCAATATTATTTGCAAGTTCGAGGCAACGGTGAAGTAATATCAGTGTTTTACCAGATCCTGCAACGCCATGAATCACCCGATGTCCGGACCCCATGCTTCTTGCAAGTTGTTCCTGTTGCCGGTCCATAATGGATATAATACTTGGTGTGTGGAGTGTGAAATTCTTTACATCAGCTTGCTTAATGGGTTTATGGATTCGAATATCAGGATAAAGATGCCATCTTATACGATCCAGCTGCTGAGGTGTAGTCTGGTGAGCAAAGTTGTATTTGGCAAGTAATGCGAGCCTGGCAGCTACTTTTTCCTGAGACATAAATTCATTGAGTTCATCCTTACATATCACCTTATCGGTAGGGAGTATGTCTGCAAGTTCGGTAGGTGAAAAGGCTTTCTCAAGCTGAGAGCGAGAAATATTGGACAGATACACGCCGTATCCATACGGCATAACAAAACTGCCCTGATATTGGCCTTCTTGCTGGCGAAGTTGTGGATCTGTTTTGAGGCTATTAATGGTCTGGAAAGCATACTGACGAACTTGCTCAATAGGATTTTTTAAACTTTCTATACCATTTTTAGTTTCATACTGGACATATGTTTTATTAGCACCTTTGATTTTTGTAATAAACCAGTCCTTAACTTCAATGAATAATATACCTTTGTCGGGGGTCAGAATAACAAAGTCAGGATGACTATGTTGTTTGCCCATCGGCGTGTCGTACCAGCAGGTACAGCTATCGCTTAACCCTCTCTCCAGTAGCCTTGCCAGCCTTTTTTCGCCTGCTGTAATTTTCTCGCTACAGCTACTTACGGTGGGAATAATGATTGCCATATTACACCTATATATTCATGCGATTTATGCTATTCAAGCAAAATAACGCAAAATCAAATAAATTAAAAACTTCGTTTTATTTTGATAATTTTAACAAATATTACTGAAATCATAAAGAAGAAGAATATTTATGATAAATTAATCATTCCCTTTTCGGAGGGGGAATGGACGGAGGCGATAGACGCCTAATGCCATTCTGCACGAAGCGATGCTGCGAGAGCAAAATAAGAAATAGCCAGAAGATGCCGGATGCCGGATGCCGGATGCCGGATGCCGGCTGCGCCTTCTGCGGCCTACTCTTCTGGTCAATTTTCTTTTATCTCGAATACGCAAATTGTGAAGCTATTTCCAACAATCCAGGTATAATCGTAAGATAATTGTATATACATTTTTGTATATACAATTAGGGAAAACACATGCCGATGGAGTTTGAATGGGATGCGAACAAGGCTAAAAGCAACCTGAGGAAGCACGGTGTCCGCTTTGAGGATGCGGTACTGGTGTTTGACGATCCCCGACACCTGTCACGTCAGGAGCGTTATGAGAATGGAGAATATCGTTGGCAGACCCTCGGCCTTGTTCATGGCATTGTGGTCATTCTGGTTGCTCATAGCGTTCGGTTCGAAAGTGGTTTTGAAGTTATCCGTATCATCAGCGCTCGCAAGGCAGACAGAAAAGAGAGGAATCGTTATGAGCATGGTTAAACATAAACGCGGCAATGCATCCGCGCTGAGTGCTCAGCATGAGGCTGAACTGAAGGCGCTGGCGAAAAAATCAGATGATGAGATTGATTACAGCGACATTCCCGCTTCGGAGGATGGGCAGTGGTCTGAAGCAGTGCGTGGTAAGTTTTTTCGCCCGTTAAAAACTCAGGCCTCGGTGCGTATTGACGCCGATGTGATGGAGTGGCTGAAACGGCCAGGAAAAGGCTACCAGACGCGGCTCAATGCCATTCTGCGCGAGGCGATGCTGCGCGAGCAAAATAAGAAATAGCCCGAAGATGCCGGATGGCGGCTGCGCCTTATCCGGCCTACAAATTCCCGCCAGGCCAGATAAGCGCTTAATGGTTACTTCCTTAACCCCGCAAACGCCGCTCTGATCTCGTCTTCCGGCAACTGGATCCCGATAAATACCAGCGTGCTGTGCGGCGTTTCGTCGCCCCACGGTCTGTCCCAGTCGGCGCTGTAGAGGCGCTGCACGCCCTGGAACAGCAGGCGGTTGGGTTCGCCGTCGATCCACAGCATCCCTTTGTAACGCAGCAGTTTATCCGCTGATTCCAGCAGCAGGTTTTCCATCACCCGCGAAACCTCGCTGATATCCACCGGGTAATCCAGTTCCACCACAATTGACGACACATCGTTCTGTTTATCGGCAATAAAGTGGAAACGCGGTTGGCTTGCCAGCACGCTCTCTTCCAGCATAAAGCCGCTGGTATTAAACAACTGACTCAGGTCAATATCGCCGTGTACCACGGTGTAAACCGGGGCGCGGGCGTTGATACGCGCCAGCCGCTCGCGCAGTTTCTCGCTGTCGCCTGCCACGTCGGTTTTGGTCAGCAGGATACGGTCGGCGTAGCCTATCTGCGACTGGGCGATGGTGAACTGGTTCATCTGCTCGTTAGCGTGCACCGCGTCGACCAGCGCAATCACGCCGTCTAACAGGTAGCGTTCGCATAATACGTCATGGGAGAAAAAGGTCTGAATTATCGGGCCGGGGTCAGCCATGCCGGTGCATTCAATCACCAGGCGGTCGAAAGCAATATCGCCGCGGTCGCGGCTGTCGAGCAGGTCTAATAGCGCATCTTCCAGCTCGTTGGAGCGGGTACAACAGATGCAGCCGTTAGTCAGGGTTTTGATCTGTGTGGCGCGATCGCCAATCAGTTGATCGTCAACGGAGACTTCGCCAAATTCGTTTTCGATAACGGCGATTTTAAAACCATGTTGTTCGTTGAGGATATGGCGTAGTAGGGTGGTTTTGCCGGCACCAAGAAAACCGGTAAGTAGGGTAACTGCAATCGGGGTCATAGTCTCTCCATTAACAACAGCGCATACCGCCTTTGCCATCGCCGCCGTAACGTGCTTGCTGACGTTCGCGGAAGAACTCTTCATAGGTCATGTACGGCTTGTCGGGATGGTTGGTTTTCATGTGCTCGACATAGTTGTCGTAGTCCGGAATACCAATCAACATTTTTGCCGCCTGGCCGAGATATTTTTTTGCCTGACCTAAAGTATCAAACATTCTGCCGTCCTGTTAATGAATAAAGCCGGATGGCGGCTTGCGCCTTATCCGGCCTACACTAGCCGGGATCGCTGTGCGCTACCCGGCATCAGTTTTAGTGGTGTGAAGAGATCTTCACGCCGCCCTCCGGCACGGGCACATACGGGGTTTCTTTGTCGGTACGTTTATCGCTGTTGCGTACCTTCATCCAGGTGGTGAAACCGTAGAAGATAATACTGTACACCACCACCAGGAACAGAATACTCAAACCAGCGTTAGTGTAGTTGTTCACCACGATATGGTTCATATTGGCAATCTGCTGCGCGGTCAGGTTGGTGCCGTTGGCAATCTTCTCTTTATACAGGTTTGCCATGTAGAAGAAACCTTCCATCTGTGGGTTGGCGCTGAACAGTTTCAGGCCCAGTGCCCAGGTGGTGCAGATCAGCAGCCATACCGCCGGGATTACCGTCACCCAGATGTACTTGGTGCGCTGCATTTTGATCAGTACCACGGTGCTCAACACCAGCGCCACGGCGGCCAGCATCTGGTTAGAGATACCGAACAGCGGCCACAGGCTCTTCACGCCGCCCAGCGGGTCGACCACGCCCTGATACAGCAGATAGCCCCACAAACCGACGCAGCCTGCGGTACCGATGATACCCGCGACCAGAGAATCGGTTTTTTTCAGGAACGGGACGAAGTTACCCAGTAAATCTTGCAACATAAAGCGGCCGGAACGGGTACCCGCATCCAGTGCGGTCAGGATAAACAGCGCTTCGAACAGAATACCGAAGTGATACCAGAAGCCCATATCCGCCATCGGCAGGACTTTGTGGAACACATGCGCGATACCTACTGCCAGCGTTGGCGCGCCGCCTGCGCGGTTCAATACTGACGGTTCACCGATATCTTTCGCAGTTTGCAGGATTTGTTCCGGGGAAATCACAAAGCCCCAGGAGCTGACGGTCGCCGCTGCATGTGCGGTAACGTCTTTCAACTGCGCCATAATCAGCGGCGCGTTCTCGCCGCCCATCTCGTGCAGGTTTGGCATGGTAATGCCCAGACCTGCCGGCGGGGTGTTCATCGCGAAGTAGAGACCCGGTTCAATGATCGAGGCCGCCACCAGCGCCATCACTGCAACAAAGGACTCCATCAGCATCGCGCCGTAGCCGATAAAACGCGCATCGGTCTCACAGGCCAGCAGTTTCGGTGTGGTGCCGGAAGAGATGAGCGCGTGGAAGCCAGAGACGGCGCCACAGGCGATGGTGATGAACAGGAACGGGAACAGAGCGCCTTTCCACAGCGGGCCGGTACCGTCGACATACTGCGTCAACGCCGGCATTTTCAGTTCTGGGTTGAGGATCACAATCCCCAGCGCCAGACCGACGATCACGCCGATTTTCAGGAAGGTAGCGAGATAGTCGCGCGGGGCGAGGATCAGCCATACCGGCAGCAGCGCGGAAACAAAGGCGTAGCCGATCAGCGCGAAGGTAATGGTGGTGTCTTTAAAGGTCAGCGCCGGGCCCCAGTAAGGGTCGTGGGCAATCACGCCGCCGAAGTAAATAGACGCCACCAGCAGCACGATACCAATAACGGAGACTTCGCCTACGCGTCCCGGACGCAGGAAGCGCATGTAGATGCCCATAAACAGCGCAATCGGCACCGTGGAGCAGACGGTGAAGACGCCCCACGGGCTTTCGGCCAGCGCTTTAACCACGATTAATGCCAGCACCGCGAGGATGATGATCATGATTAAGAAGCAGCCGAACAGCGCGATGGTGCCTGGAACGGTACCCATCTCTTCTTTGATCATCTCGCCAAGAGAGGCGCCGTTACGGCGGGAAGAGATGAACAGCACCATAAAGTCCTGCACTGCGCCCGCGAGCACCACGCCCGCCAGTAACCACAGTGTCCCCGGCAGATAGCCCATCTGCGCGGCCAATACCGGCCCGACCAGCGGACCTGCGCCAGCGATGGCGGCGAAGTGGTGACCAAACAGCACGTAGCGGTTAGTCGGCACGTAGTTCAGGCCGTCGTTATTGATAACCGCCGGCGTCGCGCGCGTCGGGTCGAGTTTCATGACCTTCTGGGCGATGTACAGGCTGTAGTAGCGGTAAGCCACCAGATAGACGGAAACGGAAGCGACCACGATCCACAGGGCGCTCACGTGTTCACCCCGACGTAGGGCAACGACCGAGAGGCAGAAAGCACCGATGATTCCGAGAATCACCCAGGGTATGTGCTTGAATATCTTTTTCGTATCCATAGTAAAACCTGGTTGTAAGTTTAATTATCAGCCGAAGCTGGGTGGACATTGAGTTCGTGTTTGAGGAGGTAGATTGACTGCTATGCTGAGAGGATCTTGCCAGATCATCGCGCGCGTAAAGTTAGGTAAATCAGTGAGTGGTTGTATGGCGGTTTAAGCGGTCGGACGTACCGGTAAGCGGTTTCGCGGAGGAGGGCGTGGGCTATTTTATGTGATTGAGATCACGATATAAAATGGGACGATCCTTGTTGCGCGGGGCGTCATAACGACTTCACTGAGCTAATCGTGATATTAATGGCGCGCATCCCATAAAGTTTTCCCTTTCCAGGCCGAAAATTCTGTATCTGTCTAGCGGAAAGAGAAAACATGTTAAAGCGAATTAAAATTGTTACCAGCTTACTGCTGGTATTGGCGCTATTTGGCCTTTTACAACTGACATCCGGCGGGCTGTTCTTCAACTCGCTGAAGAATGACAAAGAAAACTTCACCGTATTGCAAACCATTCGTCAGCAGCAGTCTGCCCTGAATGCAACCTGGGTGGAGCTGTTGCAAACGCGTAATACCCTGAATCGCGCGGGTATCCGCTGGATGATGGACCAGAGCAATATTGGCAGCGGCGCAACTGTCGCTGAACTGATGCAGGGGGCGACCAATACGCTGAAGCTGACCGAAAAAAACTGGGCGCAGTATGAGGCGTTACCGCGCGATCCACGTCAGAGTGAAGCGGCTTTCCTTGAGATCAAACGAACCTATGATATCTACCACGGCGCGTTGGCGGAGCTTATTCAGCTTCTTGGCGCGGGTAAGATTAACGAGTTTTTTGATCAACCGACTCAAAGCTATCAGGACGCTTTTGAGAAGCAGTACATGGCCTATATGCAGCAAAACGATCGTCTGTACGATATTGCTGTTGAGGATAACAACAGTTCCTACAACCAGGCGATGTGGGTACTGGTCAGTGTGCTGATTGCCGTTCTGGTGGTCATTATCGCCGTCTGGTTCGGCATCAAACTGTCGCTTATCGCCCCGATGAATCGTCTGATTGAAAGCATTCGTCATATCGCCAGCGGCGATCTGGTGAAGCGTATCGACGTGGAAGGCTCCAACGAAATGGGGCAGTTGGCTGAAAACCTGCGTCATATGCAAAGTGAACTGATGCGTACCGTTGGCGATGTACGTAACGGCGCGAATGCGATCTATAGCGGCGCCAGCGAGATTGCGATGGGCAACAACGATCTCTCTTCCCGTACTGAGCAGCAGGCAGCGTCTCTGGAAGAGACCGCCGCCAGTATGGAACAACTGACCGCCACCGTGAAACAGAACGCCGAAAACGCCCGTCAGGCCAGTCACCTGGCATTGAGCGCCTCTGAAACAGCGCAAAAAGGCGGCAAAGTGGTGGATAACGTCGTACAAACAATGCGCGATATCGCCTCCAGTTCGCAGAAAATCGCCGATATTATCAGCGTAATCGACGGTATTGCTTTCCAGACCAATATCCTGGCGCTGAATGCGGCGGTAGAAGCGGCGCGCGCAGGCGAGCAGGGACGCGGGTTCGCGGTGGTGGCCGGTGAAGTCCGTAATCTGGCCCAGCGGAGCGCGCAGGCAGCGCGGGAGATCAAGAGTCTGATTGAGGATTCCGTGAGCCGTGTTGATGTAGGTTCGACGCTGGTCGAAAGCGCCGGTGAAACCATGGATGAGATCGTCAATGCAGTGACCCGCGTGACCGATATCATGGGCGAGATTGCCTCGGCGTCTGACGAGCAAAGCCGTGGTATCGACCAGGTGGGCCTGGCGGTAGCGGAGATGGATCGCGTAACGCAGCAGAACGCCTCGCTGGTGGAAGAGTCCGCCGCCGCGGCTGCGGCGCTGGAAGAGCAAGCCAGCCGTCTGACCCAGGCCGTCGCGGTGTTCCGTATTCAACAGCAACAGCAGCGTGCGCGTGATGTGGCTGCGGTAAAAACCCCGGCAGCCGTGTCGTCACCAAAGGCCGCTGTGGCCGACGGCAGCGATAATTGGGAAACGTTTTAAGGGCGTATGGTGAACAGTCGGCCTACAGACGACCGTAGGCCGGATGAGATGTTCACACTTTTGCCTGATGGCGTAGCGCTTACCAGGCCTGGCAGTCCGCGCAGGCCGATTTTAAACCAGCATCAGGCGCATGGTGCAGCGTGATTCATACGCCAGGCCGTGCGCCGCTTCCTTCTCTCTTTTCTGATATCGCGCGCTAATCCAACGTTGAGTGAAGGTGTGCGGTGATCCACAAAAAATGAATAAAGCGAGAGAACGCACGGCAGGAGAGCCTTGTTTCGCGGCATCATAATTGCTGATGTGGTAATCGTGAGAGGATACGATGCGCAAAGATGCCCTGCTTGCTTTCCTGATGAACCAAACGGATTTTTTTGATCCGGAAAATGTCAGTGAGGTGTTTACCGCGCGCTATCTGGCGCAGCGTTTTAATATGCAGCGTAATACCGCCAGCCATTATCTGAACCAACTGGTGGCGCAGGGCGTGCTCTGCAAAATCAATACCCGTCCCGTCTATTTCCTGCATAAGCAGGCATTTAGCCAACAGTTTTTTACCCTTTCGCGTAATGAATACGCCAGCGTCGCGGAGCTGTTAGCGCACGGGGAACAGGAGTGCGCGCCGGACGATCACTTTTCTCTGTTGATTGGTCATAACGAAAGCCTGAAGCGGCCGATTGAGCAACTGAAAACCGCGCTGTTTTATCCCGACGGCGGACTGCCGCTACTGATGACCGGCGAAAGCGGCACCGGGAAAAGTTATCTGGCGCAGCTCATGCACGAATATGCCATCGCCCAGGCGCTTCTGTCGCCGGATGCGCCATTTATCAGTTTTAATTGCGCCCAGTATGCGAGCAATCCCGAACTGCTGGCTGCGAATCTTTTTGGCTATGTGAAGGGCGCGTTTACCGGCGCGCAGAGCGACAGACCGGGCGCGTTCGAGGCGGCTGACGGCGGCATGTTATTTCTGGATGAAGTCCACCGGCTGAGCGCCGAAGGGCAGGAGAAGCTCTTTACCTGGCTCGATCGTGGTGAAATTTATCGGGTAGGCGACACCGCGCAGGGGCATCCGGTTTCGGTACGTCTGGTATTTGCGACGACCGAAGAGATACACAGTACCTTTCTGACGACATTTTTGCGACGCATCCCGATTCAGGTCAACCTGCCGGATCTCCAGCACCGTAGCCGCCAGGAAAAAGAGGCGCTGATCTTACTGTTTTTCTGGACGGAGGCGAAAAAACTTTCGGCCACGCTTATCCTCAAACCGCGTTTGTTGCAGATCCTCAATCAATATGTTTATCGCGGCAACGTCGGCGAGCTGAAAAATGTGGTGAAGTATGCGGTGGCGACGGCATGGGCGAAAAAGCCTGGGCAGGAAACCGTTACCGTGTCGCTGCACGATCTGCCGGATGCCATGCTGTCGGCATTGCCGTCACTGAATGAACCGCTGGCGGACGACACGCCGGTGAGCATCTCGCCCGACACGAACCTTACCTGGCTGCTGCGCGCCCGCGACGAGATGCAGGGCATGATCCATGATACGCAGTGTCATGTGCTGGCGCTGTACGAGCTGGTACGTAGCGGGAAAGAGGGGTGGGAGACGGTACAAAAAAGAATGGGCGATGAAATTGAGACCCTCTTCGATCGCCTGATTTTTACCGGCGACGATAATGTGCACTCACAGCGGTTGCTGTTAATTACAAGCCAGGTGCGGGAAGAGTTTTATCGTCTGGAGAAGCGCTTCAATATGCAGCTTAACGGCAACTGTATTTACGCGCTTAGCCACTATTTAATCCATCGTACCGCACTGGCGCCTTCTCGTCTCAACAGCGAGCAGATCCGCCAACTGGACGCCTTCCTCGCCCAGAAATATCCGCTACTGTACAGCTTCTGTTTACAAATTCTGGAGACGCTGGGCCAGAAGCTGGATCTGGAGCCGAGACGCATTGATATGCTGCTGCTGGCGCTTTGGCTGCATAAACAGGGGGCTAACAACCAAAAACAGGTGACGCATGCGGTGATTCTGGCGCACGGCTATGCCACCGCCAGCAGTATCGCCAACGTCGCCAACCGGCTACTGAAAAATACGATTTTTGAATCGTTCGATATGCCGCTGGACGTCACGCCGGAGGCGATAGCGCAGCAGGTGATGCGCTATCTGGAAGAGCATCCGCTCGCCTCCGGCCTGATGATTCTGGTGGATATGGGATCGCTCAAGGCCATTCATCGCCATTTTGATCGCGCGCTTTCCACGCCGGTGACGATTATCAACAACGTCTCGACCAGCATGGCCCTGTATGTAGGGGAGCGTATTTTACAGGGGCATTTTATTGAAGAGATCGCCCGCGATATCGCCCGGGATGTGCCGGTCGAGTATCAGCTCTACTGGCCGAAAAGCAACAAACCGCGCGCCATACTGACCACCTGCGCGACCGGTATCGGTGTGGCGACGAATCTTTGCGCATTGCTGAGCGCCAGTATTCCACAGGCGCTGGAGATTGACGTCGTCGCCTGCGATTATGCGATGCTGGCGAACAATAAAACCCAGGAGCCGGTATTTATGCGCTACGACGTACTGGCGATAGTTGGCACGCTGGACCCGCACATCGCCAGCGTGCCGTGGATTTCGCTCGACTCGCTGATCTCCGGCGAGGGGAACCACTACCTGATGCGGCTGTTTGGTTCGCTAACCACTCCGGAGCAGGTGGCGGAGATCAACAACCTGCTGCTGAAAAATTTCTCGCTCCGACGAGTGATCGAATCCGTCACCATCCTCGACACCAGCAAAGTCATCAACCACGTTGAGCAGTTTCTGCTGCGCTATGAGCATCTGGCGGGCGTTACCGTCTCGAATGAAAGAAAGGTGGCGCTCTATGTGCATATTAGTTGCCTGATTGAGCGTCTGATCCGCCATGCGGGCATTACTGCCTGGAGTGGGCAACAGTGTCCGGAACAGGAACTGAATCGGCTACGGGAAGCGTTTAGTGTCATTGAGAGTAACTACAGTGTCAAAATCCCCACCGCCGAGCTTGGCTATATTCATAATATCCTGACCTTCGAAACAGAACTTATCGAGCAAGATCAACAGTTTTAACTATTTCCCTCTGTTAACCCGCATCTTTTTTCGGCGCGCCACTTTTTCTGGCACGCCGCTTGCTCTCTTTTATCACAGTGGAATGTGTTTTAGAGGTCAGGATGAAGAGACATTATATTTTCGCCAGCCACGGCACGCTGGCCAGCGGAGTTTTAAACTCCGTGGAGCTGATTTTAGGCAAACGGTCAAATGTCTGGACGCTGTGCGCTTACGTTGAAGAGAGCGTGGATTTAAGCCAGCAGGTAGATACGCTAATTGCCCGGATCCCGCCGGAAGATGAAATTATTGCGCTGACCGATATTTTTGCCGGCAGCGTGAATAACGAATTTGTCCGTTATTTATCACGGGAAAATTTTCATCTGCTGGCAGGGATTAACCTGCCGCTGGTTATCGATCTCTTTATGTCGGAAAACGATGGCAATACCACGCATACCATAATGACGGCGTTAGCGGATTCAAAAGAAAATATTCAGTACTGCAATCAAACTATCACCAGCGCCATGCAAAGCGATAAAGATTTTTAAGGGGAGGAAGCGTCATGATTGTTTTTTTACGGGTGGATCATCGTTTATTACATGGACAGGTCGCCTTTTCCTGGACGCAGTACGTTGGCGCAGACTGTATTTTAATTGCCAACGACAGCGTACCTAATGATGACCTGCGTAAAACCACCATTAAGATGGCGAAGCCGCCCGCGGTGAAGCTGGTTATTAAAAATATTGCCGATTCAATTGAAGCGATAAAAAGCGGCGTTACCGATAAATATAAACTTTTTATTGTTGTTGAATCCGTGGCGGATGCGTACCGGCTGGCGCGCGAATTACCCGACATTAAAAGTATTAATTTAGGCGGCACGAAGGTACGTGAAGGGAGCCAGAATATTGCTAAAGCCATCAATCTGTTAGCGGATGAAATGACTCAACTTCGGGAGCTGGCGGCTGGCGGAGTAGAGATAGAAATTCGGCTGGTGCCTAACGATCGTAAACAACTTTTTGCCTGAGCGGATACCCTCCTGAGGACATATTATGGTAGAGGCGCTTTTACTTGGACTGGTGGCGTTTATCGCCCAGTCTGAATATGCATTAGGGACGTCGCTGATTTCCAGACCTATCGTGACCGGACTTTTAACCGGACTGGTGCTGGGCGACATGGAAACCGGAATTGTGATGGGCGCGACGCTGGAGTTGGCGTTTATCGGTTCCTTTTCGGTGGGCGCGTCGCTGCCCCCGGATGTGGTCACTGGCGGTATTTTAGGTGTGGCCTTTGCGATTAATTCCGGCGCTGGGGCGGAAACCGCGCTGTTATTAGGTTTGCCTATCGCGACACTGGCGTTAATTGTGAAAAATATCTATAACGGAATGTTTATTCCGTTGCTCTGTCATAAAGCCGATGCTTACGCTGAGGTGGGGGATACCCGGGGCATTGAGCGTATGCATTTAATCTCCGGCATTGGGCTGTCGCTGATGCTGGGGATTATCGTCACGGTCTCTTATTTAGCGGGCGTGAATATGGTTAAAGGTTTTCTGGATGCCATTCCAGAATTTATTAAACATGGATTAAGCGTTGCCACCGGTATTATTCCCGCGCTGGGTTTTGCCATGCTGGCGCGCTTATTAATTAATAAAAAGGTCGCCCCCTATTTTTTCCTCGGTTTTGTTTTAATGGCGTATTTAAAAATTCCGGTGACGGGTATTGCGATTCTCGGCGCGATCGTCGCCGTCGTGATGGTCAATATACCGAAATTTGCGGCCTCGCAACCGGCACCTGCGCAAGGAGCGTCTCATGACGATGAAGATGATTTCTGATAAAGACCGCCAGCAGGCGGAAACCACTGGTCTGGTCACCGCGCGTGATTTACGCCGCGTCTTCTGGCGGTCATTCCAGATGGAGTTTTCCTGGAACTATGAACGACAAATGAACCTGGCGTTCGTCTATACGCTCATTCCGGTATTAAAGAAACTGTATAGCCGAAAAGAAGATCTTGCCGAAGCGCTAAAACGCCATCTGGCTTTCTTTAATACCACTCCGCACATTGTGACGTTGATCCTCGGTATTACCGTGGCGATGGAGGAGAAAAATAGCCAGCAGAAAGAGATGGACGCCAGTTCTATCGATAACGTCAAAGCGTCGTTAATGGGGCCGCTGGCGGGTATTGGCGACTCTTTTTTCTGGGGAACATTGCGTCTTATCGCCACTGGCATCGGTACCAGTCTGGCGCTGAAAGGCAATATTCTGGGGCCGATTTTATTTCTGCTGGTGTTTAACGTACCGCATATTCTGGCCCGCTGGTTCTTTACCCGCTGGGGCTATGTGCTGGGAACCGGCGTACTGCAACGCATTCAGCAAAGCGGAATGATGGAAAGCCTAACCTATGGCGCCTCGATTATCGGTCTGATGGTGGTTGGCGCGATGACAGCCTCCATGATTGATATCACCATTCCCATTACGTTTGGTACGGGAGAGGCGAAAACCCATGTTCAGGACATTATTAACGACATCATGCCTTGTCTGCTGCCGTTAATTAGCTTCGCCATTGTGTACTGGCTTTTAGGGAAAAAAGTGAAACCGTTAACCATCATTGGCGGTATTGCGCTGGTGGGAATTTTCGGTTCCTGGATAGGGTTATTTTAAGAGGGATACACAATGTCACCAACCATGCTGACCTATATTAACGAAGAGTCTGACGTCCTGGCGAATATTATTCGCTGCCATCGCCAGTCGCTGGAAGAAGTATCGCGGTTCGCCAGCCAAAAAACGTTACGACGAATACTGATATTAGCCACCGGATCGTCATTGAATGCCGCCTTTTGCGCCCGTTATTTCTTTGAGCGCTGCGGTATCTCTATCGATATTAAAGAGCCGTACACCTTTAGCCAGTATGAGAATAGCGATCCGCAAGCCGATATGGTTATTGCTATTTCCCAGAGCGGGAAAAGCGCTTCTACCCTGGAGGCGATGCGTAAAGTTCAGGCGCAGGGACGTCCGGTATTCGCTCTGACCGCCGATCCGCAAAGCCCTCTTGGCAAGGCCAGTGATTATCCACTGGATATTCTGACCGGGATTGAGTCCGTCGGCTTTGTTACCCGTGGATTTAGCGCGACGGTACTGAATCTGTTGCTTATCGCGTTGTTAGTTGCCCGTCAGCAGCAGCTGACGGAATCGCAGGTCGAGGAGTATGTGGCGCAGCTTCAACGCATCGCGGCAACCCTGCCGTTGGTTATCGTGCGTACGGAAGCGTTTATTCACCAGCACCAGGCCGTTTTACGAAACGGGACGCGTTTTGTGGCGACAGGCTACGGCGCGCTGGTTGGGGTGGCAAAAGAGTTGGAAACTAAATTTACCGAGACGGTGCGTGTTCCCTCAAGCGGGTTTGAGCTGGAAGCCTATATGCACGGCCCGTATCTGGAAGCCAATGCGGAACACGTGATGTTCTTCTTTGAGGACCGGCCCGACGCGCGCTCCAGGGCGCTACGGGAGTATATGACGCCTGCGGTCGCCAAAACCTTTACTCTCACGCTGGCGAAGGCGGCGCAGGATGACCAGACGCTTGCGCTGGATGTAGCGGTTGATCACCATTTCTCGCCATTACTGTTGATTGTGCCGGTACAACTCATGGCGTTTCATATCGCCTCACTGAAAGGCATCGACCTTTCGGTACGCATTTTTGACGATTTCGATCGCGTTTTAAAAAGTAAAATCTGAACAATCAGGAGAAAAATATGTTGGGTTTTAATCAGGACGAGTACCTGACGAGTGCTCGTGAGATCATCGCTGCGCGCCAGAAGGCAGAACAGGTTGCTGACGAGATTTATCAGGCCGGGTTCAGTTCTTTATTTTTCGCCTCTGTTGGCGGTTCACTGGCGCCAATGATGGCAATTAATGAATTTGCCAAAGAATTAACAACGTTGCCGGTTTATGTTGAGCAGGCGGCAGAATTAATTCATAAAGGAAATAAGCGGCTGAATAAAGACTCTGTGGTTATTACGCTGTCTAAATCCGGCGATACCAAAGAATCGGTGGCGATCGCCGAGTGGTGTAAAGCACAGGGAATACGCGTAGTCGCTATTACCAAAAATGCGGACTCTCCGCTGGCGCAGGCGGCGACATGGCATATTCCGATGCGTCACAAAAATGGCGTGGAATATGAATATATGTTGCTGTACTGGCTGTTTTTCCGCGTGCTGTCGCGCAATAACGAATTCGCCAGTTACGATCGCTTCGCCAGCCAACTGGAAATTCTGCCGGCGAATCTGCTGAAAGCGAAACAAAAATTTGATCCGCAGGCGGACGCTATCGCCAGCCGTTATCATAACAGCGATTATATGATGTGGGTCGGCGGCGCGGAGATGTGGGGCGAGGTCTATCTGTTCTCCATGTGTATCTTGGAAGAGATGCAGTGGAAGCGCACGCGCCCCGTCAGCTCTGCGGAATTTTTCCACGGCGCTCTGGAGCTGCTGGAAAAAGACGTTCCGCTCATTCTGGTGAAAGGGGAAGGGAAATGCCGCGCGCTGGATGAACGCGTTGAGCGTTTTGCCAGTAAAATTACCGATAACCTGGTGGTGATTGATCCGAAAGCGTATGCGCTGGACGGCATTGATGATGAGTTCCGCTGGATCATGGCGCCCTGCGTCGTCTCGACACTGCTGGTTGATCGGCTGGCGGCGCACTTCGAGAAATATACCGGCCACAGTCTGGATATTCGTCGCTACTACCGTCAGTTCGATTATTAACAGAAAGGGGCGTGTAGCATATACAGTGCCTGATGGCGCTTCGCTTATCAGGCCTGTGCGCCAGTTTATTGATAAAGATGATGTGTAGGCCGGGTAAGGCGCAGCCGCCACCCGGCATATATGACATTCTCTTTTAACTTTCAACATTCACCACTTTGATCTCCACCATGCCAATCCCCAATTTGCGCGGCGAATGGCCCAAAATATTACCTTCGTTGGTGGAGACGGGAGCGGGCGGCGCAATGACTAAGGTATTCGCGTCCGTCGGGTTGTTGAAATGCAGCGTGATAGTGGACACATCGTGACCCAGCACCAGCGTCTGTTCTTCGTTGCCTACGCGTACCGGAATCGGCCGATTCGCGTTGTCGCCGAAGGCTTTGGCGGTGATCACCAGATCAAACTTTTTCGGCAGCGGCGCTTTATATTCGATTTTAACCTCATCGCCCAACTGCGCATTTGACCAGCGCCCCCAGGACTCCGGCCGGGAAATGCCGCTAAACTGTTTCACCTCTTCCGGCGCGCCCGCGACGTTAAAGATAAAACTGTCGGCTTTGTAGCGAATGTCGTTATCAACAATCTTCAGTGTATCGACATTGCCCTGGTAACGCGTCACGTCGATGACCGTCTCTTTAAACGCCGTCTTGCCTTTCCACTGCGCTTTATCGACATGCTGTACGGTTTGCTGCCCGCCAAGCTGCCCCTGCGAGACGCACCAGTCGGTAGAGAGCGCCAGCGCCGGCGCCCATAGCTGCGCCATTTTGTAGCAGCGATCGATCCAAACGAAATTATCGCGCGGGGCGAAGTCGGCCAACTGGAACCGTAGCGGAGCGGAGTATTCACTTTCCGGTAACGGCTCGACGCGCTTATCCGATACGCGCAGTAGTAACGGCAGGCGGAAGTGGCTCCCGGAAAACGCGATCATGTTTTTGTCCCGATCGACGGTAAAATCTTTTATCTCTTTCGGGAAATTCCACAGGCGAATGATATCCGGCTTCATCGCCAGCACTTTCTCTTTTACATTCAGGAACACTTCCGACAGCGACTGCCCGGAAAGGCTGCTACGTCCCAGACCGATAAAATTATCGCCGCCGAGAATATCCAGCACCGTTGCGCCGTTGTCCATCGTGTTGCGTTTGACCGCCAGCGTCTCCTGCTGTGGTTTATCGCCGCGCAGAATGAAAAACAGATTGTTGCGATCTTGCTTATTCAGGTATTTCCAGGCCGTATTATTCATCGCCAGATGGTCGGAAGAGACGACGATAACGGTATCTTTAAACCACGGTGACGCTTTGATTTTGTTGATAAACTCGGCGATGTTTTCCTGGCTGCAACTTACGGCGCTAAAGGACTGGTTGGGCTTACCGTCGTAATCGTAGCGTTTGCGGTTGCAGGTCCGCGAGATAAAACCGTCCGGGTGATGGGTATCTACGGTCAGAGTAAACAGCGAAAAGCGCTGGCCTGAGCGGGAAAGCGCTTCAAATTTCTTCCATGCCTCATCAAGCACCGTATCGTCGTAGAAGCCCCAGTCGTTACGATAAGACGGGTCCGCCACCACCGTTTTTAGCTCTTCAGCGCCGTACAGATGATCAAATCCGTGTGATTTCAGGAACACGTCTTTCCCGGCAAAACGCAGGTTAGCGCCCTGCACGAAATAGTTCTGGTAGCCGGAGTTTTTCAGAATATCGCCGAGGCAGATATTCTGCGGGAAGAAGCTGGAAACCGACGCGGACGCATTGCCCTCAAACGGCGCAAACAGCGGAATACCACACTGGGAAGCCACCATCCCGGCGATGGTGTAATCCGTTCCCGGCAGTTGCATGGTATGGCTGAAATCCAGCCCCTCATTTTTCAGCGCGCCCAACTCTGGCGTGAGATTGGGGAACGCGTCATTATCAAAATAGGTCCGTTCCAGGCTCTCGCCGTAGATATAGACCAGATTGAGCTTCGGATTAGGAATGGTTTTTGCTGGTTCTTTATAATAAACGGCAAAATCCGGATCGCCATCGCGCATTTGTGATTTTACCAGTTCGGTAATCTGGCGAAACGCCGGGCTGGCGTCGACCGAACCCAACGCCAGCAGTAACGCCAGCAGGCTGTAACCGACATGATGAGGATGGTGACGGCGGCGGCGTAGTACCCATCCCAGCGCGCCGAATACCGCCACTAACGCCAGGGCAATGCCGATTCCCGGCAGAATATATTTGCCGACTCCCGCTCCCGTCAGACTATTCGTGAGCGTATAAAGCACTGCGTCGTTGATCCCGTCGCCGGTAAAATAGTCGCTGGCATACAGGGTAATATTCAGAATGACAAAAAGTCCCAGCACCGTGAGAGTGGCGGCAAACCACCAGGTGTTACGGCCCGCCTTCCAGGCATATATCAGCACAGAGGCGAGAAACAGAGCGACAGAGAGCAACTCGGACAACTGACGATCCTCAATAAACCAGGCTTATCGCTGGCAGGAAAAAATTTCTAACAATGTAATAGCGATGTCACATTGCTGCAATTCTAATAACTTTACACGGCGCTGTTATTTAGAATGAGTTTAGAAAGTTGGTTTTTTGATCGGCATCACTTCCTGCCATAGCGGTTAATAACAGGAAAAGACGAAGAGAAAAATCGGGTTAATGCCGTGTTGGCGGGTAAAGGGCCAAAACACGGCTTTTATCAGGGCGTCCCGGCGTGGCGCACGGTCAGAAAAACGCAGTCAGGAGAGGAAATTCAGCCCTTGCTGCAATACCAGATCGCAAGCTTTGGTTTTCACCTTTTCCGCCAGCGGCGTACTGCCGATATTATTGAGGTTCAACTGCTGGCCGTCCTTCGTCTTGAGCAACCCTTGCAGGCCGTTCAGGTAGTTAGTGTCCTGCTCCTGCTGTGTGGTATCCAACCCCAACTTGTTCAGAATCTGATTTTTAACGTTTTCCACGTTGGTAGCGGACGCCAGTTTCTGTTTGGCGCAGTACTGCAAAATACCGGCGGCATTATTCATATTATCGGCGCTGAGCGACTGGGCACCTCTGCTGAGCAGACCGGTTAGCGCAGAAAGCGACATCCCGCCCTGCTGTGCGTTCGCGCCCTGAGCGCTTAGCTGACTGGCGGCAATACCGCTGGTGGAAATCAGTACGCTGGCGATCGCCGCGCAGCACAGAACATGTTTCGCTGTATTCATGGTAATCACCTGTGTTATGCCAGCCAGGCGTCGTATCGCCCTGGAGCACGTTGCAATTTAATACTCTTTACCCGTCACCCGGCTGCGGTAACTGTCCCAGGTAAAATTAACCCATAAACTGTTGCCGAGACGCATACGGTCCATGACGCGTTCGCCAAGCATTTTCGTCATCTCTTCCATATTGCTGTTCGTCAACATGCCGGTGGGACGTTTTGACGAGGAACGACGATCGACAATTTGATTGATGATCACTTTTTCATAGCGGGATTCGGTCTGCACGCCGATCTCGTCGATCACCAGCAGATCAACGTTACTCAGATCGTTAAGCAACTGCTCTTCGCTGGTTTCCCGATTGCTGAACGTGTCTTTCATCGCTGACATAATATCCGCTACGGTGATAATCAGTACCGACTTTCCGCGCAGCAGCAGCTCGTTACAAATAGCCGCGGCGAGATGGTTTTTACCGGTTCCAGGCTTGCCGGAAAAGACAAAGCTGGCGATATTGCCGTCAAACTCATCAACGTACTGTCGGGCTTTGCTTAACGCGTTCATTTGTCCGTCGCACTCAACCCGATAGTTATCAAACGAGCAGTTCTGATGCAGCGGTCGAATGCCGGAACGGTTAAAGGTGCGCTGCATTTTCATCGCCCGATTTTCCCGCGCCAGCGCCGCCGCCCCGATCTCGCCTTGCTCTTTCTGCCACGCCAGCAGTTCTTCGCCCGTTTTAAACGCCGGTGTAATATGCGCAGGCATCATTTTTTGTAGACGCTGCATCAGGTCGCCAACATTTTTCATCGTTACCCCCTAAAACCTGGTGGAATATGATTGTCAGGTTCGCTGACGCTATTGATGTCGCGCTGCGGCATTCCGCCATTGCTGGAACGGCTGATTTGCACGCTGCGCGCCAGCTTTTGCTGCCACTGGATATGGTGAAAAACCTTACCTTCCGCCTGCCAGTAGGCGATAAACGCCGCCAGCTCTTCTGCGGTGACCGGCTCCCGAAGCGCCACGCCCCAAAGGGCAGCCTGACGCTGAAAATCCGCATCCGGTTGCCAGGCGGGATACATGGCGAATTTTCCGCAGGGAATCGCAACGGGGGCGGCTTCGGGTTCTTCGTAAAATTGTGCGTCTAACGCCACATCGCTTCCCGGACGTGATAACTTTTCTTCAAGCGCCAGCAGTTCAGCCATGCGTGCAGGCGTCACGGCATAAAAGGCAGGCGCATTATTAGCGAATACCGCCACTGCGCCGCCCGTTGACTTCGCCAGCACAGCATGATGATCGTGTAAAAGGGCGTCAATACCGATGACGTCCGACGTTAAAATTCTGGAAGACATAATGTTTCTCAATATGGAACAACAACCGAGAAGGGCGACTGTTTTTATAGTACCACACAGACCTGTAAGAACAGCAGGAGGCGTTCTACCATTCACACGCGGGGGCGTTTGCGGTACAGCCATAATCCCGGTACAGAGAGGCCAATTGAGAGCGCGCCAACAATGGAAGAGGCTTTCAGAAAATTGGTCAGCAGCGTAATCATCATCGGTTCGCTATAGCCCAGATGGCTAATTTTTACTGCGGAAATCATCGCGGTATAGGCGGAAATCCCCGGAAACATCGGGATCACGGCCGCGACGGTAAACACTTTAGGGTGAGCGAGATACCAGCGTGACCACTGAATACCAATACTGCCGACCAGCAGCGAAGCCATAAACGTCGACCATTCGATATTAAAGCCAGCGCTCATCATTAGCATACGCGAGCCATGACCCAGCGCCCCCAGTAGCGCGCACCACGGAAGCGCCCGGTGGGGAACATTAAAGACCATCGCAAACCCGACGGCGGGGATCGCAGACAAGATCATGTCCTGCATTAGCGCCAGTAAAAAGTCGATTATACCCATCCTCGTAGCCCCCATACTGTCATTGACATCACTACGCCCACACAGGTGGCTAGTGTCAACAGGCTGGCGATAGCCCAGCGCGCCAGCCCGGTATTAATATGTCCTTTAAACATATCTGCGACGGAATTAATCAGCGGAAAGCCCGGCACCAGTAGCAGTACGCTTGCCGCCATGGCGATAGTGGGCGTCTGGCTAAAGGCGGGAAGAGTGAGCATCAGCCCGGAAATCGTGGTAGCGACAAAGGCGGTAATGCAAAAATTGATCTGCGGATGTAAATGCCGCTGCGCCAGCATCTGACGGATATACATGGCTATCATACTGGCGAAAAAGGTGATAACCGCGCCATCCCAGCCGCCATTATTCAGCTTACAAAAGCAGGAGCAGGAAAGACCGACCATAAACGCCACCAGCCAGCGCGGATAACGCAGCGGGCGGAGCTGGCTAAAGCGTTTTTCCACGCCTTTGTAATCCAGCAGACGATGTTCCGCGAGGATAACGATATGCTGAACCTCCGTGACGACGTGCATATTAATGCCGCGATCCTGGTTTTTACGTGTCGATGTCAGACATTGTCCGTCTTTAATGGTCGTCAGGACAATGGCGTTAGAGGAGATCGCGCTTTCGACGCTATCCATACCGAGCGCCAAACCGAGGCGGGTGGAAAGCTCATCAACCAGTGCGCTTTCCGCCCCGTGCTGCAATAAAAACAGCCCGCATTGAATACATAACCGTGTTACTGCTCGTTGAATTGATTGCTCTTCTTGCATGACTCGTCCTGTCCAAAAAGACATTCTATGCGCCGCCACTATGACAGAGGCTTCCTTTTTAACACGAAGCGCAGGCATGATGGCGTTGGTTAAGATCAATTTCTTGTTGATAAAAACGTCAGCCGCCAGACGCAACGCATAAGCTTCTTGAGACGTGCGCTTCGTCACAGGCAGGATATCCTTATGGGCGACGGTTCTCGTATGTCCGTTTCCAGAATAGAGGCATTATGCCAGCCTGGCCGCTCATTTTTGAATCAATGATGTGGTGAATTTTATCAACGATATGCATTAATGGTTTAACCACAATGGCGTGAGCAGCGGGCGTAAAATTAGGCATGACTTAGTGTAATTCGCAGATATTACATGGGTTTTATGGATTGTAGACAGTATTGTTGGGCTTTTGTTTTAGGACTTAGCAATATGAATAAAGAGCGAACTCATATTTTAAATTTATTAATATGATGAGTTTTCGTTAGAATTACTAATGTGCAAATTTAGTTAATTTAATTGTCTTGCTTCTGGTTTTATGAGTAACTATGCGATAGTGATTTCATGTTTTTGTGCTATGTGGATTGTAGCGCAATCAATGTTAGATATTTAAAAATAAAACAAGGATAATTAATCCACTCGGTCTATATTTCTTTGCGCTCATTGTTAATAGTGTTTTTATTAATGGGGCAATGAAAGGGGGCGGCGTGGGTGCGGAGGAATTATGCTGCCAGGATGCTGCAAAAATGGACTTATTATCAGTAAAACCCCTCTTATACAGGAAGGCCTTAAAGGGGTTATAACAGGTAATTTCCCCGATTATAAACTGGCGTATTGCCGTACGATAGAAGAGCTAACGCTGCTACAGCTACGCCGAAGTAATTTAGTTATTGCTGATTTAGCAGTTAACAATGCCTCTCCCCGCGCTATCTGCGAATATTTTTATAGCTTACTCTCGCAATATCGCGACATACATTGGGTATTTCTGGTTCCTAAATCCTGCTATCCACATGCAGTTGATCTCCTGATGGGCCCCGTCAGCACCTTGCTTTCAGACGAAGAGCCAATCGAGAATCTTATTAGCGTTATCCATGCGGGAAACGCTCGCTCAGAAAGAATAAGCAAAACATTATTATCGCCTCAGGTACCGTCTGAAATTCAGCAGTCCCACGACAGGCCGATTGTCCTTACGCTGTCTGAACGAAAAGTATTACGCCTTTTAGGAAAAGGGTGGGGCATTAACCAAATTGCGGCGTTACTTAAAAAAAGTAATAAAACAATTAGCGCCCAAAAAAATAGCGCCATGCGACGCTTATCAATACACAGTAATGCAGAGATGTATGCATGGATAAACAGTTCTCAGGGAGCCAGAGAATTGAACCTACCTTCGGTATATGGAGAAACCATGGAATGGAAAACAGAATCAGCAAGAGAAATGTTGCGCTCGTAGAAAAATGCGTGATGAGCACCATTGGTATTAAAGGGCTATTTGATGCAATGCCGGATTGCCGACATACGCTTCATATTTTTTCAAAACCATCCACGTTTTATAAGGCTGCGCTAAAGACGCCGTTTTCTGCCGTTATTTTTTCTCTTTCTGCGTTAAGAACTGAACGCCGGACAGGATTATCCAGTCTGACGGAACTGGCGATAAATTATCCCCATATGCGGCGTCTGGTGATTGCCGATGATGATGCTGAAGCCCGCTTAATCAGCGCGCTATCCCCGCTGCCGCTGGATGGGGTCATCAGCAAAGCGTCGCCGTTGGATGTTTTACAGGATGCCTTATTTACATCGCTTAATAGCGCCCGGCGGACAACGGAGCGTACAGACAATCTTTGGGAACTTCACCAGAATTGTATGCTTAGTCCAACCGAGCGGGAGATTCTGCGTTTCATGTCGAACGGCTACTCAATGCCGCAAATTGCCGTCCAGTTAGAACGTAACATTAAGACTATCCGGGCGCATAAGTTTAATGTGATGTCCAAGCTGGGCGTGAGTTCTGATGCCGGGTTACTCGATGCGGCGGATATTCTGTTATATCTGCGCGCCGGAGATGCTACCGCGCTCCAGCATCGGGTATAGCCCGCGCCGGATGCGCCGTGCTTGTTCGGGGAATCCGGGGGCCAGGCACGTTATTGGCACACGTCTACCCAGGTCGCCGATGTCAGTTCAGCCATTCTTTCCGGCGTGATGCGTACCGCGCTGTGCGTGGCGCCTGCGGCAGGCAATACTTCGTTATACCCCTTCAGAGAGATGTCGCAATAAACGGGCAGCGGGTGCTCCAGCCCGAAAGGACATACGCCGCCGACAGGATGTCCGGTTGCATTGACCACTTCATCGCTGCTCAACATACGGGCTTTTGCGCCGAAAGTGGTTTTAAGCTTCTTATTATCCAGGCGGGCATCGCCTTTCGCGACCACCAGGATAATGGTGTCTTTTACTTTAAGCGAGAGCGTTTTAGCTATCTGCCCTGGCTCTACGTTGTGCGCTTTGGCTGCCAGCTCGACAGTCGCTGTACTTTGATTTAATTCGATAATTTCAATATCGGGAGCATGATCGGCCAGAAATTGCCGTACAGATTGCAGACTCATTCTTCTCTCCTGAGACCTTACTACCTTACTAATAGCCACGGTAGACCCAAAAATGGCAAAACGTAATTTGGCATACGGAGAGCGCCGCTGTAAATATAATAATGTGACAGGCCAGCAGCAGTAAGCCGTGACGATAACTGAAGGCAACGTAACGCGGTTTACTTTAGCGTGCAGTCGCCGCACTGTTGTACGTCAGGTAAGCGGTAACGTTGGCAGCAGGTTCTGCGTACCAGAAGACCGTCGCGCATTACGACGGTCCGCCACAGCGGGTTATCCTGACCGTCGGATAGCTGCTTTTCAAAAAAACAGCGCTGGCGTAGCGTTGCCAGCAGGGCTTCGCCAAGCAGCGGTTTCATCTCAGTCAGATACCAGTTGATTAAATAACCGGTATTGCTCCAGATAAGTTTCGCGTTGATGTAGCCAGTCGCCTCCAGCGCCTGAATGACCGGCTGTAGTGCGGAGACTATTAGCGTTTCCATTCGTTCTTCCGGGGAACGCTCCGTTGCCAGGTTATCCTGATGCACATCAAGCCAGAAACACGCGGCGCGCCCGGTTTCATGAAATTCAACGTGAATATGTTCTGCCGAGACATTGATAGCGCGCGCTTGCGTCAGTAATGCCAGCATCAGCGGCGGCGCCATCAGCCCGATATACCATTGCGCCCACAGGGAGAGTAACGGCTTATTTTCACGTGGCAGGCCTGGCGTGTGTCGATAGATGTGATCGGAATAGGCGGCCAGCAATGAACGAAACGTCGCGGGGCGCGTCCACTGGGCAAGAGTCATCGCCGTTGGCGGCGGCGTTTCATCCAGCCGGATGAAGTCCAACAGGTGCTTACGGGTAGAGGCGATCGTCTCGCGTACTGCGTCCGCCAGCGAGGCGTCTTCCGGCTGGGGAGCAGCTCGCCAGATAATATCGTCAGCAATCGGTGCGGAACGGTAGGCCATAGCGCAGTTTAATGATGTTAATCTAAATGATAATGATTGCTAATCCTATCGATAGCGATAAACGATGGCAAGCGGTTTATGGTTAACGCTGTTGGCGTAGCACGATTACGTCAGCAGGATTCATAGGGCGCGCATGTCGTCGCTGACCAGAATGTGGTTACGTCCAAGATGCTTGGCTTCGTAGAGCGCTTTATCCGCTTTTTCGATAGCGTCTCCGATATTGCGATCCGTCAGGGGCGCAATGCCGATACTGACAGTGACATTGGTGGCGACGCTTTCGTTAAACATATGCGGGATTTTAAGATCGTATACTTCCTGTCGGATACGTTCTGCGGTAGCGCGGGCTTGCTGTGGTTCGGCGGTGGTCAGCAACACCAGAAATTCTTCCCCGCCAAAACGGCAGACGACATCGCGCGATCGCACGGCGTCCCGAATTGCCGCTGAGACGCGGATTAACGCCTGATCGCCCATCATATGACCGTAGTGATCGTTATACGCTTTGAAATGATCGATATCCAATAGCAGGACGTAGTGTTCATGGCTGCCCGGCGCCTGTAACGTATCCAGCCGATTTTGCAGGCCACGGCGGTTATATAAGCCGGTTAATGGATCAAGCATGCTCAGGCCATTGAGGGTTTCCCGCTCGGCCAGCAGCTTAAACATGAGCTGTTGGGCAAAGTTATCGTAGCGTTTCTGGATAACATGTTGAATAGCGATTCCCACCATTGGCAGGGCCAGCAAATAGAGAATTCGCAAACCTTGTTCATTATCGTTCAGCCACAGGCAGACCGCGACTGGCGGTAGCGAATAGAGCGTAAACGCGACGATATTCGCGGCAAAGGCTATCGAGCCGATAAACAGAACGCTAAGCAGGGAAATCAGTAAAAAAGAGAAATCATAATGGCCTAACGCCGGATACTTTAGCGCAATATGCGCCGCCCATATTCCCCCAAAGAGTAGGGAGATAAAGGGGAGATTAATTCTTTTTTGTCCATATTTCCCATGCCATATCAACAGTAATACGCTCAGGACCACTATCCCGATCATTGGCGTGCAAAATACATTGATCTGATAAAGGGGGAAAACGAGAGTAAATAGCGCCGACACGGCGTTGAGAAACAAGAAAAGACGTAAAGAAAACTGATACTTCTTAATACGAAGCGACCGCCAGGATGGTGTTGTCATGGGTAATTGTCGTTATTTATCGGTGATATACACGGAATCGGGCGCCAACATGAAAATAACGTATGAGAAAAGGTCGCCTAAAGCGAGGTGTTGTTGTTTTTACGTTAACAGTCGGACAATTTATCACCTTACTGAATACGTGTCATCAACCGTTAAGTAAAACTCATCTCTTTAGCTTTCACTCTGGCTGACAAATGAGAAAATATATCATATGATATTGGTTATCATTATCAATTCCAGAGGTGAAACCATGTTGCAGCGGACGTTAGGCAGCGGATGGGGCGTATTATTGCCTGGAGTGATTATCGTTGGACTGGCGTTTATCGGCCTGTCAGCTGATGCGCTGAAGCTGTTGATTGTATCAGGATTGCTACTGTCTGCGCTGATGTTGTATCACAAACAATTACGGCATTTTGTACTGCTGCCATCGTGTATAGCGCTTATTGGCGGCATGATGTTGGCAATGACGAACTGGAATCAGGGATGAAAATGAAGAGACAAAGGAAGGATAAGATAATTGGTGCGAGGGGGGGGACTTGAACCCCCACGTCCGTAAGGACACTAACACCTGAAGCTAGCGCGTCTACCAATTCCGCCACCTTCGCACAGTTATCTTACTTTTTGATATCGCCTCGTTGGTGCGAGGGGGGGGACTTGAACCCCCACGTCCGTAAGAACACTAACACCTGAAGCTAGCGCGTCTACCAATTCCGCCACCTTCGCCCAGTGCGAGCAATATCAACGTGGTTTTGGTGCGAGGGGGGGGACTTGAACCCCCACGTCCGTAAGGACACTAACACCTGAAGCTAGCGCGTCTACCAATTCCGCCACCTTCGCATACCATCGATTCTTGAAAAGAATCACTACCACGGAGGCGCATTCTAGTGGTTTTCAGCTATTCGTCAATAGTTAATTGCATGGGATAGATTGATTGCTGCAAAAATGGGCGCGAGACGTAGGTTGGATAAGACGCTTTGCGTCGCCATCCGGCACATGCAACCAGATGGCGCTGCGCTTATCAGGCCAACTATTTCTTCGCCTGACGGGTCATCACGGTACGATAAACCTTAAAGCGCCCGGTTTGCGCGATGACTTCATGGAAGCCAAAAGTCTCATCCAGAATCTTAGGATAGGGCAGAAAGGCGTTCGCCACGATGCGTAACTCCCCGCCGCTGTTCAGATGGCGCACTGCGCCGCGAATGAGCGTTTGCGCCGCATCGAGGCTGGTTTGCATTCCGTCGTGGAACGGCGGGTTGGAGATGATCATGTCAAAACGTCCTTTGACTTCCGAAAAGACGTTGCTGGCGAATACCTCGCCTTCAAGACCATTAGCGGCAAGCGTGGCGCGGCTGGCTTCCACCGCCGGAGCGCTGACGTCACACAGCGTCAGGCGCACTTTCGGCGAATGGCTGGCCAGCGCGGCGGAAAGCACGCCAGCGCCGCAGCCGACATCCAGCACTTTACCTTTGGTGTGCGGCGTCAGCGTAGACAGCAGCAGTTGGCTACCAACATCCAGTCCGTCGCGGCTGAATACGCCCGGCAACGTTTTGATGGTCAGCCCGTCGATGTTGTACTCGGCCCACCAGGATTCAAGACTAAACTGCGGCTGCTTTTCCAGACGGCCATGGTAAAGGCCGCAACGTCGCGCGCTATCTACTTTGTTCAGCGGCGCATAGTCCGCCAGCATCGGTTCGGCGCTACGCACGCCGCTGCGGTTTTCTCCCACGACGAAAACATCGACGCCCGACGGCATCAGCGACAAAATATTCATCAACTGGAACTGCGCTTCGGGTTTATTTTTCGGCCAGTAGTAGATCAGCGTATCGCAGTCGGCGACATCGCTGGCTTGCGCGACCAGGCTAAAACGGACGTTATCGCCCATCTGGCGGCTTAATACCTGCCAGTGGTGAAACTGTTGCGTATGCGCGCGGCTGGCGGCGCATTCAAAGCGCGCGGGCAGGTCATCCTGCAAATCTCCGGCAAAAAGAATACGGCTTTGTTCGAAATCATCACTGTGGCGCAGCAAGACTTCACTTGCCGGGGTAAAAGCAGACATGGAATGCTCCTTAATTCAGACTGGCGGCGATTATAGTAGTTTGATGGCGGAGATTCGACAGATTTGCTATATTTGCGCCCCTGATTACAGGAGCGTTTCGCTATGACATCCCGACGAGACTGGCAGTTACAGCAACTGGGTATTACGCAGTGGGCGCTGCGACGTCCTGGCGCGCTACAGGGCGAGATTGCGATTTCCCTTCCCGCGCACGTTCGTCTGATCGTGGTTGCAGAGGAATTACCCGCGCTGAACGAGCCGCTAATGCGCGATATTTTACGCGCGTTGACCGTGAGTCCCGATCAGGTTTTACCCCTGGCGCCTGAGCGCGTCGCCATGCTGCCGCAGGGCAGCCGTTGTAATAGCTGGCGGTTAGGAACTGACGCGCCGCTCCAACTCGAAGGCGCTCAGGTCACGACGCCGGCGTTTAATGAACTCCGGGCAAACCCGGCGGCACGCGCCGCACTATGGCAACAAATCTGCGAACATGAACACGATTTCTATCCTCAGCACGACCGATCTCCCCGCAGCCTGGCAGATTGAGCAACGCGCTCATGCGTTTCCGTGGAGCGAAAAAACGTTTTTCGGCAACCTGGGTGAACGGTATCTCAACCTTAAGCTGACCGCTGATGACAGAATGGCCGCGTTTGCCATTACACAGGTGGTGCTGGACGAAGCGACGCTGTTCAATATTGCCGTCGATCCGGATTTTCAGCGTCGGGGGCTGGGGCGTATGCTGCTTGAGCATCTGATTGATGAACTGGAAAAACGTGGGGTTGTAACGCTATGGCTGGAGGTACGCGCCTCTAACGCTGCCGCCATCGCGCTGTATGAAAGTCTGGGGTTTAACGAGGCGACGATTCGCCGCAATTACTATCCCACGGCACAAGGGCATGAGGACGCCATCATCATGGCGTTACCGATAAGCATGTAATAAAAGAGGCAAGGTGTAATGATGAAGTGGGACTGGATTTTCTTTGATGCCGATGAAACGCTGTTTACGTTTGATTCTTTCACCGGCTTACAGCGGATGTTCCTTGACTATAGCGTCACCTTTACCGCTGAGGATTTCCAGGATTACCAGGCCGTGAATAAGCCGCTATGGGTAGATTATCAGAACGGCGCGATTACCTCATTACAATTGCAGCACGCGCGTTTTCAAAGTTGGGCTGAACGGCTAAACGTTGCGCCGGGGCTGCTGAATGACGCTTTTATTAGTGCGATGGCGGAGATCTGTTCTCCTTTGCCGGGCGCCGTTTCGCTACTTAATGCGATTCGCGGGCAGGCTAAAATCGGTATTATTACTAACGGTTTTACCGCGCTACAACAAACTCGTCTGGAGCGCACCGGGCTGCGCGAGTATTTCGATCTGCTGGTGATTTCCGAGCAGGTTGGCGTCGCGAAGCCCGATCCGAAAATCTTTAACTACGCCCTGGAGCAGGCGGGGAATCCTGACCGCTCGCGCGTATTAATGGTTGGCGATACCGCGGAATCCGATATTCTTGGCGGCATTAACGCCGGGCTGTCGACCTGCTGGCTTAACGCGCATCATCGCGAGCAGCCCGCGGGTATTCATCCAACCTGGACTGTGGCGTCATTAAGCGAACTGGAGCAGCTCCTGTGTAAACACTGATTGCCTCCCCCAGGTTGATGGGTAAAATAGCCGCATTTTTCGTATTCAACATGCGTGGTCAAACGCCGCGCTTACTCAAGAAGATTTGACTATGACGTTGTCTCCTTATTTGCAAGAGGTGGCCAAACGCCGCACTTTTGCCATTATTTCTCACCCGGACGCCGGTAAAACCACCATTACCGAAAAAGTGTTGCTGTTCGGACAGGCGATTCAGACCGCCGGTACGGTAAAAGGCCGTGGCTCCAGCCAACATGCAAAATCTGACTGGATGGAGATGGAAAAACAGCGTGGTATCTCCATCACCACCTCGGTGATGCAGTTCCCATATCACGACTGTCTGGTGAACCTGCTGGACACCCCGGGGCACGAAGACTTCTCCGAAGATACCTACCGTACCCTGACGGCGGTGGACTGCTGTCTGATGGTGATCGACGCCGCAAAAGGCGTTGAAGACAGGACTCGTAAGCTGATGGAAGTTACCCGTCTGCGCGATACGCCGATCCTGACCTTTATGAACAAACTCGACCGTGACATCCGCGACCCGATGGAGCTGCTGGATGAAGTGGAAAATGAGCTGAAAATCGGCTGCGCGCCGATCACCTGGCCGATTGGCTGCGGCAAGCTGTTTAAGGGCGTTTATCACCTTTATAAAGATGAAACTTATCTGTATCAGACCGGTAAGGGCCACACCATTCAGGAAGTGCGCATCGTTAAAGGGCTGAATAACCCGGATCTGGACGCCGCCGTCGGTGAAGACCTGGCGCAACAGCTGCGCGACGAGCTGGAACTGGTGCAGGGCGCGTCTAACGAGTTTGATGAAGAGCTGTTCCTGGCAGGGGAAATTACCCCGGTATTTTTCGGTACCGCGCTGGGTAACTTTGGCGTTGACCATATGCTGGATGGTTTAGTGGCGTGGGCGCCCGCGCCGATGCCGCGTCAAACCGATACCCGCACAGTGGAAGCCTCGGAAGAGAAATTCACCGGTTTTGTCTTTAAAATTCAGGCCAATATGGACCCGAAACACCGCGACCGCGTGGCGTTTATGCGCGTGGTTTCCGGTAAGTATGAGAAGGGCATGAAGTTACGCCAGGTCCGTACCGGCAAAGATGTGGTGATTTCCGACGCGTTAACATTTATGGCGGGCGATCGTTCGCACGTTGAAGAAGCGTACCCGGGCGATATTTTGGGTCTGCATAACCACGGCACCATTCAGATCGGCGATACCTTCACCCAGGGCGAGATGATGAAGTTTACCGGTATCCCGAACTTTGCGCCGGAACTGTTCCGTCGTATTCGCCTGAAAGATCCGCTCAAGCAGAAGCAGCTACTGAAAGGGCTGGTGCAGCTTTCTGAAGAGGGGGCGGTTCAGGTATTCCGTCCCATCTCCAACAACGATCTGATTGTCGGCGCCGTGGGCGTTTTGCAGTTTGACGTTGTTGTCGCGCGCCTGAAAAGCGAATACAACGTTGAGGCGATTTATGAATCCGTCAACGTGGCGACGGCGCGCTGGGTGGAAAGCGCCGATGCGAAGAAATTCGAAGAGTTTAAGCGTAAGAATGAAACGCAGCTGGCGCTGGATGGCGGCGACAACCTCACCTATATCGCCCCCACGATGGTTAACCTGAACCTGACCCAGGAACGTTACCCTGACGTTCAGTTCCGTAAAACGCGCGAACACTGATCCCTTTCCGGGCGCGGCATCCGCCGCGCCTTCGTACTTTCCCTGCCTTTTTAACCGCTTACGGAATGTTCTTAAATCCCGCGTTTTTTCTCCGATCTGCCTGTTTTTTATACGCACCGACAAGCGATTTTAAAATTGTGATCTATATTTAACAAAGTGATGACATAAATGTCGGCTTTAATGCCTGTTCAATGCGTGAATATGAGAGCTTAAAGCTGAGATTTGTTTCAGTCACGATATTAATAACTGAAACGGAAGGGTGGCAGGCGACGCGTCGTTACAAATTCACGAATGTGATGCCAGTCATTGACTTCAGAAACCGGTGAGTTTCACCGCATTCAGCAATGCAACCTCGTGTTGCCTGAGCTCAAATTACGAGCAAACTATACAGGACAAAATCGATGACTATGACAAGACTGAAGATTTCTAAAACTCTGCTGGCCGTAATGTTGACCTCTGCTGTTGCGACAGGTTCTGCCTTTGCAGAAAACGCAACAACGGACAAGGCGCAAAGCGGAACCGAAACCGCAGGGCAAAAAGTCGATAGCTCTATGAATAAAGTCGGTAACTTCATGGATGACAGCGCCATCACTGCGAAAGTAAAAGCTGCGCTGGTAGACCATGACAATATTAAAAGCACCGATATTTCTGTCGAAACCAATCAGAAAGTCGTCACCCTGAGCGGCTTTGTAGAAAGCCAGGCGCAGGCTGAAGCCGCCGTGAAAGTGGCGAAAGGCGTAGAAGGCGTGACCTCCGTTAGCGACAAACTTCACGTTCGCGACAATAAAGAAGGTTCCGTGAAAGGCTATGCCGGCGATACGGCCACGACCAGTGAAGTCAAAGCCAAGTTGCTGGCGGACGATCTTGTCCCTTCCCGTAAAGTGAAAGTAGAAACGACCGATGGCGTCGTACAGCTCTCCGGTACCGTTGAAACTCAGGAACAAAGCGACCGCGCTGAAAGCATCGCGAAAGCCGTTGATGGCGTAAAAAGTGTTAAAAACGATCTGAAAGTTCAGTAATTCGTCGTAATTCGTCCTCCCGACGTTTGTCGGGAGGCGTAATGTGCACCACACTAAAAATATCGCGAATGAGTAGCCTGAGCGCTCATATTTAGCGGTCGACATTAACTATGGTAAAGGAGAGGCTTATGTTTCGTTGGGGCATTATATTTCTGGTTATCGCGTTAATTGCCGCCGCATTGGGTTTTGGTGGACTGGCTGGTACGGCTGCCGGCGCGGCGAAAATCGTCTTCGTCGTCGGGATCGTGCTCTTCCTGGTCAGCCTGTTCATGGGCCGTAAACGACCCTAGCAGGCATCTGTAAAGATATATTGCTATCAAGCCAGTCCAGCGGACTGGCTTTTACGGTTTTAGCCGTTAACGTTTTGCGTTACCTTGTCAGCCTGGAAAAAAATGAAAAATAGGAAGGCAGAGGTGGGCCAGCGAATACCGGTTACGCTCGGCAATATTGCGCCGTTATCATTAACACCGTTCCGGCCAGGCCGTATGGCGCTGGTCTGTGAGGGCGGGGGGCAGCGGGGTATCTTTACCGCAGGCGTGCTGGATGAGTTTATGCGTGCGCAGTTTAATCCTTTCCATCTCTACTTCGGCACATCAGCCGGTGCGCAAAATCTCTCGGCGTATCTCTGCAACCAGCCCGGCTACGGGCGTAAAGTCATTATGCGCTATACCACCAGGCGCGAATTTTTTGATCCGCTGCGATTTGTACGCGGAGGAAACCTTATCGACCTCGACTGGCTGGTGGAATCCACCGCCGCCCGGATGCCGCTGCAAATGGATACCGCAGCGCGCCTGTTTGACAGCGGAAAATCCTTTTATATGTGCGCCTGCCGGGGGGATGATTACACGCCGGGCTATTTCTCGCCGACAAAACAAAACTGGCTTGATATCATTCGCGCCTCCAGCGCCATACCGGGTTTCTACCGTACCGGCGTTACGTTAGAGGGCATCAACTATCTGGACGGTGGCATTAGCGACGCCATTCCGGTTCAGGAGGCGGCAAAGCGGGGGGCGAAAACCATTGTGGTGATCCGCACCGTACCCTCGCAAATGTATTACACGCCGCAGTGGTTTAAGCGTATGGAGCGCTGGCTGGGAGAGAGCAGTCTACAGCCGTTGGTCAACCTGGTGCAGCATCATGAAACGTCCTACAGCGCGATCCAACAATTTATTGAAAAGCCGCCGGGTAAGCTGCGGATCATTGAAATTTATCCGCCGAAACCGCTGCACAGCATGGCGCTGGGCAGCCGTATCCCGGCGCTGCGTGAGGATTACAAAACCGGGCAATTATGCGGGCGTTATTTCCTTGCCACCGTTGGTAAATTGCTCGCCGCAACGCCGCCTCTCTTGCGCCATTCGTCGCGGATTGCCGTGCCGGAAACGGTGGTCGTGCCTCCGGCGCCGGTGGCCAATGATACGCATGTGGCGGAGGTCATTAGCGCGCCGCAGGCAAACGACACCACATTTACCGACGAGGATCTGGCGTGAGCTGGCGCTTTATCGATACGCATTGCCATTTTGATTTCCCGCCCTTTACGGGCGATGAGCGCGCCAGTATTCAGCGTGCCTGTGAGGCGGGCGTTGAAAAAATCATCGTGCCGGCGACCGAGGCGGCTCACTTTCCCCGCGTGCTGGCGCTGGCGGCGCGTTTCCCGTCGCTTTATGCTGCGCTGGGATTATACCCCATTGTGATTGAGCGTCATGCCGATGACGATCCTGATAAGCTGCAACAAGCGCTGGCGCAACAACAGAACGTCGTGGCGGTAGGCGAGATCGGGCTCGATCTTTATCGCGACGATCCGCAGTTTGCCAGGCAAGAGCGATTTTTAGACGTGCAACTGCAACTGGCAAAACGCTACGATCTGCCGGTGATCCTGCACTCGCGGCGCACGCATGACAAACTGGCGATGCACTTAAAGCGCCAGGATCTGCCGCGAACCGGTGTGGTGCATGGTTTTGCCGGCAGTCTGCAGCAGGCCGAACGCTTTGTGCGACTGGGCTATAAAATCGGCGTCGGCGGCACCATCACCTACCCGCGCGCCAGTAAAACCCGTGATGTTATGGCGCGGTTGCCGCTGGACGCGCTGTTGCTGGAGACCGATGCGCCGGATATGCCGCTAAAGGGGTTTCAGGGGCAGCCGAACCGCCCGGAGCAGGCGGCGCGCGTATTTGATGCGCTCTGCGAATTACGTCCGGAGCCCGCAGAGGTGATAGCCGATACGCTGTATCGCAATACCATTACCTTGTTTCGGCTCTGATGGCATCGCAGCCGCCGTCCGGCAGGCGACGCTTACAAATATAGCGCCGGCAAAATCAGCTTCGCCACCCCACGCGCGCGCAATCCGTCAGCCAGCCGTTCCACCTCTTGCGGCGTCGCGCCTGGCCAGGCCTTCGCTTCGCCATAGACGCCATGCGCATGAAAGGCATTCAAACGCACCGGAACCTCGCCCAGCGAAGTAATAAACGCCGCCAGTGAATCAATATGCGCCGCATAGTCCACCTGATTCGGGATAACCAGCAACCGCAGCTCCGCCAGTTTTCCCCGCGCAGCAAGAAAGCGGATACTGTGCTTAATATGCGTGTTATCACGTCCGGTCAGACGGTGATGACACTCGCTCTTCCAGGCTTTCAGATCGAGCATTACGCCGTCGCAAACCGGCAGTAGTTTTTGCCAGCCGGTCTCGCTTAACTGACCATTACTGTCCACCAGACAGGTCAGCCGTTGTAACTGCGGATCGGCTTTGATCGCCGTAAATAGCGCCACAATAAACGGTAATTGCGTGGTCGCCTCTCCGCCGCTGACGGTAATACCTTCAATAAACAGCGATGCTTTACGAATATGACGCAGCACATCGTCAACGCTCATGGTCTGCGCCATTGGCGTTGCCTGCTGTGGGCACATTTTCAGGCAGGTATCGCACTGCTCGCAGACGTCCGACCGCCATACCACTTTCCCGCCATCAACGCTGAGGGCGTGATGCGGACACTGCGATACGCATTCCCCGCAGTCGTTACAGCGTCCCATCGTCCACGGGTTATGGCAATTCTTGCAGCGCAAATTGCAGCCCTGTAAGAATAATGCCAGGCGGCTGCCTGGCCCATCGACGCAGGAAAACGCAATGATCTTACTGACTAAAGCGCATCTGTTGTTCATGGCTGACTACGCGTGGCTGTCGTTCCAGGATGCGGGTATTACGTGCGGCTTCTTCTCCCAGCCAGGTGGTATTCGTGCGCGAGCCTTCGGCGCGAAATTTCGCCAGATCCGACAGGCGCACCATATAACCGGTGACGCGCACCAGATCGTTGCCGCTGACATTGGCAGTAAATTCCCGCATCCCGGCTTTGAACGCGCCAAGACAAAGCTGAACCAGCGCCTGCGGATTACGCTTGATGGTTTCGTCCAGCGTCAGAATGTCGCTGATCCCGGCATGGTAAAAGGCATGGTGCGGCGCGACGGTTTGCAAATGGGTGATAGGGTCCGGTTCATCGCCATACGGCAGACGCGCGCCCGGCGTAGTGCCGATATCGGAACTGATGCCAGACTGGGCATGGAGCAGCGCCCGTTGCTTCCAGCCATACTTCACTGGCGTATTTTCGACGAAATCCGCCAGTTGGGCGCTGATACGGTAGCCCAGCTCGTTCGCCGTTTCATTCTTGCCGTAACGGGCGTTCAGGCCCGCGTTTTCGCACAGCAGATTCACGGCTTCCGCCAGCCCGTACATACCGAACATCGGCGCAAAACGTTCGGGATCGATCAAACCTTCCTGTACAAGAAAGCTATTCTCAAAGAAATGTGACTTTTCATAGAGGAATTCACATCGTGAATTAATGATGGCGATCTGCTGTCGGCAGTAGTGCGGTAGCGTGCGTGAAAAGAAGTCATCGACAGACGTACTGCGTTCTGCCACGGCTTTCAGGTTGAGACGTACCAGCGTACTGCCGCCGCCGCCAAGCGGTAGCGAGTTATAACAACTGACGATGCCATAATGCCCTTTTGTGAAAATTTTATCATTTACAGGGCCGTTGGAAATGTGTGGCTTACTGCATTCGCAAATGTTTTTGGCGACCTCCAGCAGCAGATCGTCCGGCGTAATTTCCGCATCGTAGATAAACGTCAGGTTAGGCGTCACCTGCTTTAGCTCGGCATCAGCGCGCAAAATCGCTCGTGTGACAGGCGTATCGGCAGGGCCAATATTGGCATGCATAAAGGCGTCTGGCAGCGTTCTGTCGAGATAACGCCAGAAACGTTTTATTCGAATATCGATCGCATCTTGTGTTAGAATTCTAACATATGGTTGCAGCAACGCATCAAGCTGGCCGAGATAAACCGGCATGGACGTCACGGAAGGAACGTGATGATACAGAATGGTGAGTAGGGATAACGCATCATCCAGATCTTTCGCGCCTTCCAGTTCCAGCCACTGTGAACCGTTAGCCAGAAATCGGGCGTAATCGGGCAACACGTAGCGCGGTTTGAAGGGGGCGTGCCCCTCAAACATATCGCAAATGACACCTTCATCCAGCGCCTGGCGGGCATCTTCCGGCAGGGGGGGATAAGGCAGGGCGTTTTCAGCTTCCAGCGCCAGAAAATGGCGTTTTTGTTCAGGCGTGAGCACCGGGCTGGTCACAATTTGCTGGCAACGCTGCTGGAGCGCAGTTTCGCATGAGGCAGGCATCTTCGTTTCCTCTTTATGCCGGGACGATGCGCTATTGTAGAAAATGGCGGCAAACCGACTTTGATCCTGATGCGCTTATCGCTCGAAGAACAGACGGTGACGGCGGGATAATTTGATTCAGATCTCATTACAGTAATGCAAATTTGTACGTAGTTTTCATTAACTGTGATGTATATCGAAGTGTAAACGCGAGTGAATGTTAGAATATTAACAGACTCGCAAGGTGAAATTTTATACGGCAATGCCGTTGGAGAATGTCATGACTGATTTAAAAGCAAGCAGCCTGCGTGCGCTCAAACTGATGGATCTGACCACTCTGAACGATGACGACACCAATGAAAAAGTGATCGCGTTGTGTCATCAGGCAAAAACTCCGGTCGGGAATACGGCGGCGATTTGTATTTACCCGCGTTTTATCCCGATTGCGCGTAAAACTCTGAAAGAACAAGGTACGCCGGACATCCGCATTGCAACGGTGACTAACTTCCCGCATGGCAATGATGACATCGATATTGCGCTGGCGGAAACCCGTGCGGCGATCGCCTACGGCGCTGACGAAGTGGACGTGGTATTCCCGTACCGCGCGTTGATCGCCGGTAACGAGCAGGTGGGTTTTGACCTGGTAAAAGCCTGTAAAGACGCTTGTGCCGCAGCGAACGTATTGCTGAAAGTGATCATCGAAACTGGCGAGCTGAAAGAAGAGGCGCTGATTCGTAAAGCCTCTGAAATCTCCATTAAAGCCGGTGCGGATTTCATCAAAACCTCTACCGGTAAAGTGCCGGTAAACGCTACGCCGGAAAGCGCGCGCATCATGATGGAAGTGATCCGCGACATGGGCGTTTCCAAAACCGTTGGCTTCAAACCGGCGGGCGGCGTACGTACGGCGGAAGACGCGCAGAAATTCCTCGCGATTGCAGACGAACTGTTTGGCGCTGACTGGGCAGATTCTCGTCACTACCGCTTTGGCGCATCCAGCCTGCTGGCAAGCCTGCTGAAAGCGCTGGGTCACGGCGACGGTAAGAGCGCCAGCAGCTACTAAGCTCTGATTTGCCGGATGGCGCTGCGCTTATCCGGCCTACAAATCCAGGCCTGTAGGCCGGATAAGGCGTTAGCCGCCATCCGGCGATGTAAGCCTTCTACTCTTTTCCCTCAGGAGGGTACCGTGTTTCTCGCACAAGAAATTATTCGTAAAAAGCGTGATGGTCATGCGTTGAGTGACGAAGAAATTCGTTTCTTTATTAATGGTATTCGTGACAATACTATCTCTGAAGGGCAGATTGCCGCCCTGGCGATGACCATCTTCTTCCACGATATGACCATGCCGGAGCGTGTTTCGCTGACCATGGCGATGCGGGATTCCGGTACTGTCCTTGACTGGAAAAGCCTGAATCTCAATGGCCCGATTGTCGATAAGCATTCGACCGGCGGCGTAGGGGACGTGACGTCTCTGATGTTGGGGCCAATGGTAGCGGCCTGCGGCGGTTATGTGCCGATGATCTCCGGTCGCGGTCTCGGACATACCGGCGGTACGCTCGACAAACTGGAAGCGATCCCGGGCTTCGACATCTTCCCGGACGACAACCGTTTCCGCGAAATTATTCAAGACGTGGGTGTGGCGATTATTGGGCAAACCAGCTCGCTTGCACCGGCGGACAAACGTTTTTACGCCACCCGCGATATTACCGCGACGGTGGACTCTATTCCGCTGATCACTGGTTCCATCCTCGCCAAGAAACTGGCCGAAGGGCTGGATGCGCTGGTAATGGACGTCAAAGTCGGCAGTGGCGCGTTTATGCCAACCTATGAACTTTCTGAAGCCCTTGCTGAAGCGATTGTTGGCGTGGCAAACGGCGCGGGAGTTCGCACTACGGCTTTGTTAACCGATATGAACCAGGTGCTGGCTTCGAGCGCCGGTAACGCGGTGGAAGTGCGTGAAGCCGTGCAGTTCCTGACCGGAGAATACCGCAATCCGCGCTTGTTTGACGTTACCATGGCGCTATGCGTGGAGATGCTGATCTCCGGCCAGCTGGCGAAAGACGACGCCGAAGCGCGTGCGAAATTACAGGCGGTGCTGGATAACGGTAAAGCGGCAGAAGTCTTTGGTCGTATGGTGGCCGCGCAGAAAGGGCCAAGCGATTTCGTTGAGAACTACGATAAATACTTGCCGACCGCCATGTTGAGCAAAGCGGTATATGCTGATACCGAAGGGTTTATCAGCGCAATGGATACGCGTGCGCTGGGGATGGCGGTCGTCTCGATGGGCGGCGGCCGTCGTCAGGCGTCAGATACCATTGATTACAGCGTTGGCTTTACCGACATGGCCCGTCTGGGCGACAGCATCGACGGGCAGCGCCCGCTGGCGGTGATTCATGCCAAAGACGAAGCCAGTTGGCAGGAAGCGGCGAAGGCCGTCAAAGCGGCAATTATCCTTGACGATAAAGCGCCAGCAAGCACACCTTCGGTCTATCGTCGAATTACTGAATAGTTGTATACTGATCTGATCAATTATTTTTGAAGCACTAAGTACGGAGAAGATATGAAACGTGCATTTATTATGGTGCTGGACTCATTCGGCATCGGCGCTACTGAAGACGCGGATCGTTTTGGCGACGTAGGTTCCGACACTCTGGGCCACATCGCAGAAGCTTGCGCCAAAGGCGAAGCTGACAATGGCCGTAAAGGCCCGTTGAATCTGCCTAACCTGACTCGTCTGGGGCTGGTGAAAGCGCATGAAGGCTCTACCGGTAAAATTGCCGCCGGCATGGACGGCAACGCGGACGTTATTGGCGCATACGCATGGGCGCACGAACTGTCCTCCGGCAAAGATACGCCGTCAGGCCACTGGGAAATCGCCGGTGTGCCGGTACTGTTCGACTGGGGCTATTTCAGCGACCACGAAAACAGCTTCCCGCAGGAACTGCTGGATAAGCTGGTGAAACGCGCCAACCTGCCGGGCTATCTCGGTAACTGCCACTCTTCCGGCACCGTTATTCTGGACCAGCTCGGCGAAGAGCACATGAAAACCGGCAAGCCGATTTTCTACACCTCCGCTGACTCCGTGTTCCAGATTGCCTGCCACGAAGAGACCTTTGGCCTGGATAAACTCTACGAGCTGTGCGAAATCGCCCGTGAAGAGCTGACCGAAGGCGGCTATAACATTGGCCGCGTGATCGCGCGTCCGTTTATCGGCGACAAGGCCGGTAACTTCCAGCGTACCGGTAACCGTCACGACCTGGCCGTTGAACCGCCAGCGCCGACCGTGCTGCAGAAACTGGTCGATGAAAAACAGGGCCACGTGGTGTCCGTCGGTAAGATTGCCGACATCTACGCCAACTGCGGCATCACTAAGAAAGTGAAAGCGACCGGTCTGGACGCGCTGTTCGACGCGACCCTCAAAGAGATGAAAGAAGCGGGCGATAAAACCATCGTTTTCACTAACTTCGTTGACTTCGACTCTTCCTGGGGCCACCGTCGCGACATCGCGGGCTACGCCGCAGGTCTGGAGCTGTTTGACCGCCGTCTGCCGGAGCTGATGGAGCTGGTGGGTGAAGATGACATTCTGATCCTGACCGCTGACCACGGCTGTGACCCGAGCTGGACCGGTACTGACCATACCCGTGAGCACATTCCGGTGCTGATCTACGGTCCGAAAGTCAAACCGGGCTCTTTAGGTCACCGTGAAACCTTCGCGGATATCGGCCAGACGCTGGCGACCTACTTTGGCACATCGCCGATGGACTACGGTAAAAACATGCTGTGATACCTGTTGTCTTTCGCGCTGTAGATGCGTTGACTTCATTCGCTCACCCCGGTCACATAGTTAATCTATGCTCCCGGGGATTCACGAATTCGTCGCCTTCCTGCAACGCGAAATCCTTAGGGTATTTCACTGTTTTGACACACGTTTTGTAGGCCTGATAAGGCGTAGCCGCCATCAGGCAATAACAACAAATTTAAAGGGAACTGAAGATGGCAACTCCACATATTAATGCAGAAATGGGTGATTTCGCTGACGTCGTATTGATGCCGGGCGACCCGCTGCGTGCGAAGCACATTGCTGAGACTTTCCTCGAAGATGTTCGCGAAGTGAACAACGTTCGCGGCATGTTAGGTTTCACCGGGACTTACAAAGGACGTAAGATCTCCGTGATGGGCCACGGTATGGGTATCCCGTCCTGCTCCATCTACACCAAAGAGCTGATCACCGATTTCGGCGTGAAGAAAATCATTCGCGTCGGCTCCTGCGGCGCTGTGCGCATGGACGTCAAACTGCGCGACGTGGTGATCGGTATGGGTGCCTGCACCGACTCCAAAGTGAACCGTATCCGCTTTAAAGATCATGACTTTGCGGCTATCGCTGACTTCGACATGGTACGTAACGCAGTTGATGCGGCAAAAGCGCTGGGCGTTGACGCGCGCGTAGGCAACCTGTTCTCCGCTGACCTGTTCTACTCTCCGGACGGCGAAATGTTCGACGTGATGGAAAAATACGGCGTACTGGGCGTAGAGATGGAAGCGGCGGGTATCTACGGCGTTGCGGCTGAATTTGGCGCGAAAGCGCTGACTATCTGCACCGTGTCCGACCATATCCGTACCCACGAGCAGACCACTGCCGCTGAGCGACAGACGACCTTCAACGACATGATCAAAATCGCGCTGGAATCTGTGCTGCTGGGCGACCAGGAGTAAGCAGCAAATCGACCCGGACGAGGTGCGTCAAGGCCTGGTCCGGGTAATGCCAGCGTTATATCCACTCTCTTCTGATAATCTATTCATCTTTCCTCTCGCTCTCTCTTTGTTTGTATTGACAATCAAAGGGCTGTGTCCTTAAATCCATTCAAGTATCTATTCATTAATCTATTCATCTATGAGCGCATTAACCGATTTGCTCTTACAGGGGCCGAGTTCCGCCGCTGAATTAAGATCATCGCTGGCCGTTAGTCAGGCGACGTTCTCTCGTCTGGTTTCCGCGCATCAGGACGTCATCCAGTTTGGTAAAGCTCGTGCTACGCGCTACGCGCTTGTTCGGCCTGTTCGCGGCGTCGCGGCCTTTCCCCTCTGGCAGGTCAATGCACAAGGACAGGCCGCTAAGTTTGGCGTTCTTTATCCGTGTTGGCCTCAGGGGAGTTGCCTGGTTGCGCTTGATACAGGTGAATGGCAATGGTTTGACAGCCTGCCATGGTATCTGACCGATCTTAGGCCACAAGGATTCCTTGGGCGAGCCTGGGGAAGGACCGTGGCTGGGTATGCGCATCTGCCTGATGACATCCGGTTGTGGCAAGAGGATGAAGTCCTGTATGCGCTGCGGGCGTATCAGGGTGAAAATGCGGGCGGCTGGATCGTGGGTGAGGAGAATTACCAGCGTTGGGTGACCGCGCCGGATGCGACGGCGATTACGCAGTCCGAAAAACTCAATCGCTATCAGCAATTGGCGGAAGACGCGCTCGCAGGTGAGGTCATCGGCTCTTCAGCTGGTGGTGAGCAGCCTAAATTTGCCTGTTTTGCAGAAACAAGATGGGGCAATCAGAACGTACTGGTGAAATTCAGCGCGCGTGCAAGGAACACCGTTTCTGAACGCTGGAGCGACCTCTTGATTGCCGAGTCCATCGCATTAGCCGTGCTTTCTGCCGCCAGCATCAACGCCAGCTTAGCCACGGCTATTTGCAGCGAGGGAGGACAGGTCTTTCTGGAAAGCATTCGCTTCGACTGCACCGGGATACGTGGTCGTCGGCAAATTGTTTCCCTGGAGGCGTTGCAAGGCGAGTATGCATCTTCGCCAGGCATCTGGCCGGTGGTCACGCATCGGCTTGCCGGGCAGGGCATTATAGATGCTGTTGCCCATCAGCAAATTGAGAAAATTTGGGCGTTTGGTCGGCTTATCGCCAACAGCGATATGCATGCGGGTAACCTCTCGTTTTATTACTCCGATGCCCCGATGGCGCTCGCGCCTGTCTATGATATGTTGCCGATGGCTTACGCTCCGGCGGCATCGGGCATGTTGCGCTACGCGCCTGTCGACATTCGTGTGGAGGCCACAATCGATAAGAAAGCGTGGGAATTTGCCTTGCCGTTGGCCGAGCGCTTTTGGGTGCTGGTCGCTGATGATAAACGCATCAGCGCGGGCTTTCAGGAGATTGCCCGCGCGATGGTGGGAAAATTGAAGTTAGCCGCGCAGACCATCGGGCGGCTGGCGTAGACGCTTAGCGTACAGCTTGAGCCATCCACGCAGCCAGTTCCCGCAGCTCACCTTTCTGAGCCGGGAATTCAGCAATTAAAGATTCGCAGGCCTGCTCCAACACATCCACTCGATACTGGCAGCCTTGTAAACGCTCGCCTAAGGCTTCCAGCGGTGCCGGGTTCAGGCTATCGGTAAACACCTGCGCACGGGTAATCACACCTTTCTCGACGTCAAAATGCAGCTCGACGCCGCCCCAGGTGAAACGTTCGTCCAGTAGATGGCTGAACGCCGGTGCCTGGCCGAAATTCCACTCCCAACTGCTCTGGCGCGCAAAGGTTTCGGCAAAATTCGGCAGATCCGGCGTTTTATCCGGTGAAATCACTTCCGCGTCGACGCGTTCGCCGTAATGGGCGAAAAAGGCTTCCGTCACCGCCTGGCAGACCTGTTCATGGGTGATACCCGGTAATAGCTCGGTAAGATTGGCCACGCGGGAGCGAACGGAGGTGATTCCTTTCGCCGCAAGCTTCTTTTTATCGGGATTCAGATAGTTTGCCAGACGGCTGAGGTCTGCATTCAGCAGCAGCGTACCGTGATGGAAGCCGCGATCTTTGGTTTCGCGATAGGCTGAACCGGAGACTTTGCGATCGCCGTCCGGCGTTTTTACGACCAGATCGTTGCGTCCCGAAGCATCGGCCATGACCCCCAGCGAATTCAGCGCCGCGAGCACAATATGGGTGGAGATGGTTTTATCGTATTCCGGTTTACCGGCCATAAAGGTAAAACAGGTATTACCGAGGTCATGGAATACCGCGCCGCCGCCGCTGCTACGGCGGGCCAGACGGACATTATCTTCTTCCATACGCCGCGTATTACACTCTTTCCACGGGTTTTGCGCGCGTCCAATGACCACCGTATCCGCGTTGCGCCACAGGAACAGCACGCGCTGGGTGGCGGGCATCTGGCGGAAAATGCACTCCTCGACCGCCAGGTTAAACCAGGGATCGTAAGAGTCAGAAATAAGCAGGCGTAATGTTGTCATAGTGGTTTTCCTTACCTTTATTAAGCCGTCATTTTACTCTTTTTCCTCACGCTCTTCCTCTTCCGGAACAGGCTTGCTGGCCGTTAGCAGGAAGGGCGACTGCTGCCAGCGGGTGCGTTTACCTTGTAGCAAGGTGCGCGTCAGCACCACGCCTATCGCCAGCGAGAGTAGCAGCATCAGGCGTAGAATGTTGGTGGTGTTATCGACCTGCTTTGCTTCGGTGGCCAGCGTGTGGGTATCCAGCGTCAGACGCAGGTAGCCCAATGGGCCGTTTTTCCCCTGGATAGGCTCGACAATTTGTTGGTTAAAATAGCTGCCCGCTTTTTTGCCATCCAGCGCCAGCCTGTCGCGCACGTTGACGCTTTCGCCAGCGCGAGTAATAAGATCGCCCTGTTCATCATAGACGCCGGCATCCAGAATACGGCTCTCTTGCGTGAGCTGACGCAGCACGGCGTTGATGCGATTTTCATCCGGTGTTTCGCTGCGCATCAGCGGGGCGATGTTGAGCGTCACCTGGCGCGCTAGCGTGCGGGCCAGCTCTTCCAACTGCGGATTGCGCTGTCGCTGGTGGTTTTGACTAAACCATGAAGCGCCCTGCATGAGCGCGACGAGCAGTGTGAGACAGAACAATACAATGACTGCACGATGCAGCCGAAATTTCAGTTTTGCGCGAGCCATATTCCACCTGCTGAAAATTTGAGGCTTAATGTTGCCAGAAGCGATGGTTACAAGGTAGCCTCATGCGTTATTTTCCGCGGGGCGGTTACCGGCCTGAACGATTTACAGGAGCTTTAATGCCTAACATTACCTGGTGCGATCTGCCTGAAGATGTCTCTTTATGGCCTGGTTTGCCTCTTTCTTTAAGCGGCGACGAGGTGATGCCTCTGGATTACCATGCAGGCCGCAGCGGTTGGCTGCTGTATGGGCGCGGGCTGGATAAGCAGCGTTTAACTCAATATCAGACCAAACTGGGCGCCGCAATGGTGATTGTCGCCGCCTGGTGCGTGGAGGATTATCAGGTCATTCGTCTGGCGGGGTCGCTGACGCCGCGTGCGACGCGGCTGGCGCATGAGGCGCAGCTGGATGTTGCGCCGCTGGGTAAAATTCCGCATCTGCGCACGCCGGGGCTGCTGGTCATGGATATGGATTCCACGGCGATCCAGATTGAGTGTATCGATGAAATCGCGAAGCTGGCCGGTACCGGTGAGAAGGTGGCTGAAGTGACGGAGCGCGCGATGCGCGGCGAGCTTGATTTTACCGCCAGCCTGCGCAGCCGCGTGGCGACGCTGAAAGGCGCGGATGCCGATATTTTGCGCCAGGTGCGCGGGAATCTGCCGCTAATGCCAGGATTAACGCAGTTGGTGCTAAAACTGGAAGCGCTCGGCTGGAAAATCGCTATCGCCTCCGGCGGCTTCACTTTCTTCGCCGACTATCTGCGTGACCAGCTACGCCTGACGGCGGCGGTCGCCAATGAGCTGGAGATCATGGACGGTAAATTTACCGGTCACGTTATCGGCGATATTGTGGATGCTGAGTATAAAGCCAATACCTTGCTTCGTCTGGCGCAAGAGCATGACATCCCGCTGGCGCAGACGGTGGCGATTGGCGACGGCGCTAACGATCTGCCAATGATCAAAGCGGCAGGGTTAGGTATTGCCTTCCATGCCAAGCCAAAAGTAAACGAAAAGACGGAGATTACGATCCGCCACGCTGACCTGATGGGCGTGTTTTGCATTCTCTCCGGCAGCATGAACCAGAAATGATTAACCTGCCCAATGGCAAGGCGACCGTAGGCCGGATAAGCGTCAGCGCCATCCGGCAACAGCGTTAACGAAAGAGGTAAAACGTGGCAAAAGCTCCCAAACGCGCCTTTGTTTGTAATGAATGCGGGGCCGATTACCCGCGCTGGCAGGGGCAATGCAGCGCCTGCCATGCCTGGAACACCATTACCGAGGTGCGCCTTGCCGCGTCGCCGACGGTGGCGCGTAACGAACGTCTGAGCGGATACGCCGGCAGTGCGGGCGTATCAAAAGTGCAGAAACTGTCTGACATCAGTCTTGAGGAACTGCCGCGCTTTTCTACCGGTTTTAAAGAGTTTGACCGCGTGCTGGGCGGCGGGGTGGTACCCGGCAGCGCCATTTTGATTGGCGGTAACCCCGGCGCGGGCAAATCAACGTTGCTGCTGCAAACGCTGTGCAAGCTCGCCGAGCAGATGAAAGCACTGTACGTCACCGGCGAAGAGTCGCTACAGCAGGTGGCGATGCGCGCGCACCGTCTCGGCCTGCCGACCGCTAATCTGAATATGCTCTCCGAAACCAGCATCGAGCAGATCTGCCTGATAGCGGAAGAAGAACAGCCGAAACTGATGGTGATCGACTCCATACAGGTGATGCATATGGCGGACATCCAGTCGTCGCCAGGCAGCGTCGCCCAGGTCCGCGAAACGGCAGCCTACCTGACGCGCTTCGCCAAAACGCGCGGCGTGGCGATCGTGATGGTCGGCCACGTCACCAAAGACGGGTCGCTGGCCGGGCCGAAAGTGCTGGAACACTGTATCGATTGCTCAGTATTGCTCGACGGCGACGCCGATTCTCGTTTTCGCACGCTGCGCAGCCACAAAAACCGCTTTGGCGCAGTCAATGAGCTGGGCGTCTTCGCCATGACCGAACAGGGGTTGCGCGAAGTGAGCAATCCGTCCGCCATCTTTTTAAGCCGCGGCGATGAGGTCACTTCCGGCAGTTCAGTGATGGTCGTCTGGGAAGGCACGCGACCGTTGCTGGTGGAGATTCAGGCGCTGGTCGATCACTCGATGATGGCGAACCCCAGACGCGTGGCGGTCGGTCTGGAACAAAACCGTCTGGCTATCCTGCTGGCGGTGCTGCACCGACACGGCGGTCTACAAATGTCGGATCAGGACGTCTTCGTCAACGTGGTCGGCGGCGTGAAAGTCACCGAAACCAGCGCGGATCTGGCTTTACTGCTGGCGATGGTCTCCAGCCTGCGTGACAGGCCGTTGCCGCAGGATCTGGTGGTGTTTGGCGAAGTGGGGCTGGCAGGCGAGATTCGTCCGGTGCCGAGCGGGCAGGAGCGTATTTCCGAGGCGGCGAAACACGGTTTTCGTCGGGCGATTGTGCCTGCCGCCAACGTACCGAAAAAGCCGCCGGAAGGAATGCAGGTGTTCGGTGTTAAAAAGCTCGCAGATGCGTTAAGCGTGTTTGACGACTTATAATTCTCTGTATGTAGTGATGTTGTATAATTTGCCGGATGGCGACGCAATGCGTCTTATCCGGCCTACGGATTGATACGGATTGATGTTGTAGGCCTGATAAGCGAAGCGCCATCAGGCAGTGTTATGCGATTTTTCCAGCAGGAGGCTCTTGTGTCATCGTTCGACTATCTCAAAACCGCGATTAAGCAGCAAGGTTGCACTCTGCAACAGGTGGCTGACGCCAGCGGTATGACCAAGGGGTATCTGAGTCAGTTACTTAACGCCAAAATCAAAAGCCCCAGCGCGCAAAAACTGGAGGCGCTACACCGTTTTCTCGGGCTGGAGTTTCCCCGCCGACAGAAAAACATTGGCGTGGTGTTCGGTAAATTTTATCCATTGCATACCGGACACATCTACTTGATCCAGCGCGCCTGTAGCCAGGTGGATGAGTTGCATATCATTATGGGATATGACGATACGCGCGACCGCGGGCTGTTTGAGGATAGCGCCATGTCGCAGCAGCCCACCGTGTCGGATCGCCTGCGCTGGTTGCTGCAAACCTTCAAATACCAAAAAAATATTCGCATCCACGCCTTTAATGAAGAGGGGATGGAGCCTTATCCGCATGGCTGGGACGTCTGGAGCAACGGCATTAAAGCGTTTATGGCAGAGAAGGGAATACAGCCGAGCTGGATCTACACTTCCGAAGAGGCTGATGCGCCGCAGTATCTTGAGCATTTAGGGATTGAGACGGTGCTGGTCGATCCTGAACGCACGTTTATGAATATCAGCGGGGCGCAAATCCGCGAAAATCCGTTTCGTTACTGGGAATATATTCCTACAGAAGTGAAGCCGTTTTTCGTGCGTACCGTCGCGATTCTGGGCGGGGAATCAAGCGGCAAGTCTACGCTGGTCAATAAGCTCGCCAATATTTTTAATACCACCAGCGCCTGGGAATATGGCCGCGACTATGTTTTTTCGCATCTGGGCGGCGATGAGATGGCGTTACAGTATTCCGACTACGATAAAATTGCGCTGGGCCATGCGCAATATATTGATTTCGCAGTGAAATATGCGAATAAAGTGGCGTTTATCGATACCGATTTCGTCACCACCCAGGCATTTTGCAAAAAATACGAAGGGCGCGAGCATCCCTTTGTCCAGGCGCTGATCGACGAGTATCGCTTCGACCTGGTGATTTTGCTGGAGAATAATACGCCGTGGGTAGCTGACGGACTGCGAAGCCTGGGCAGTTCAGTGGATCGTAAAGCGTTCCAGAGCCTATTGGTCGAGATGCTGAAAGAGAACAACATTGAGTTCGTTCACGTTAAAGAGGCTGATTACGATGGCCGCTTTTTGCGCTGTGTGGAACTGGTGAAAGAGATGATGGGCGAGCAGGGATAAGAACCAATGCCTGATGCGACGCTTACCGCGTCTTATCAGGCCTACAGTTTCACAACGTATTGGAATCGCTGGTTTTGTAGGCCGGGTAAGCGCAAGCGCCACCCGGCATTCAGACGTTTATTTGGCAATACGCTTGTACTTGATACGCTTCGGCTCCAGCGCCTCGGCGCCCAGCGTGCGTTTCTTGTACTCTTCGTATTCGGTAAAGTTGCCTTCGAAGAATTCCACCTTACCTTCATCCTGATAATCCAGAATGTGGGTGGCGATACGGTCAAGGAACCAACGGTCGTGCGAGATAACCATCGCGCAGCCAGGGAACTCCAGCAGGGCGTTTTCCAGCGCGCGCAGGGTTTCGATATCCAGGTCGTTCGTCGGTTCGTCGAGCAGCAGGACGTTACCGCCCACCTGCAGCAGCTTCGCCAGATGCAAACGACCGCGCTCACCGCCGGACAGTTCGCCAACGCGTTTGCCCTGATCGACGCCTTTGAAGTTGAAGCGGCCTACATAGGCGCGGCTTGGCATTTCAGTGTTGCCGATCTTCATGATATCCAGCCCGCCGGACACTTCTTCCCAGACGGTTTTGCTGTTGTCCATCGCGTCGCGGAACTGATCGACCGAGGCCAGCTTGACGGTTTCACCCAGCGTAATGGTGCCGCTATCAGGCTGCTCCTGACCGGACATCATGCGGAACAGGGTCGATTTACCCGCGCCGTTTGGCCCGATGATCCCGACGATAGCGCCTTTCGGTACCGAGAAGCTCAGGTCATCGATCAGTACGCGGTCGCCGTAGGATTTACGCAGGTTGCTGACTTCAATGACTTTGTCGCCCAGACGCGGTCCTGGTGGAATAAACAGTTCGTTGGTTTCGTTACGTTTCTGATACTCAACGCTGTTCAGTTCTTCAAAGCGAGCCAGACGCGCCTTACCTTTCGACTGACGGCCTTTCGCGCCCTGACGCACCCACTCCAGCTCTTTCTCAATGGATTTACGGCGCGCCGCTTCGGCAGACGCTTCCTGCGCCAGACGCTGATCTTTCTGCTCCAGCCAGGAGGAGTAGTTGCCTTCCCACGGAATACCTTCGCCGCGGTCAAGTTCCAGAATCCAGCCGGCGACGTTATCGAGGAAGTAACGGTCGTGGGTAATCGCCACGACGGTACCTTCGAAGTCGTGCAGGAAACGTTCCAGCCACGCAACAGATTCGGCATCCAGGTGGTTGGTGGGTTCGTCGAGCAGCAGCATGTCCGGCTTTTCCAGCAACAGACGGCACAGCGCCACGCGACGGCGCTCGCCGCCGGACAGTTTTTCGACTTTGGCATCCCAGTCCGGCAGACGCAGAGCGTCAGCAGCGCGCTCAAGCTGCACGTTCAGATTATGACCGTCGTGCGCCTGGATAATCTCTTCAAGCCGGCCCTGCTCTGCGGCCAGCTTGTCGAAGTCGGCATCCGGATCGGCGTACAGCGCGTACACTTCATCCAGACGTTTGAGGGCGTTAACCACTTCCGAAACGGCCTCTTCAATCGACTCGCGTACCGTGTGTTCCGGGTTTAGCTGAGGTTCCTGCGGCAGGTAGCCAATCTTAATGCCGGGCTGCGGGCGCGCTTCGCCCTCGATATCTTTATCGAGACCCGCCATGATGCGCAGCAGGGTAGACTTACCGGCGCCGTTAAGGCCCAGCACGCCGATTTTGGCGCCAGGGAAGAAGCTCAGCGAGATGTTTTTCAGAATATGACGTTTCGGCGGAACCACTTTGCCGACACGATGCATGGTATAAACGAATTGAGCCACGTTGGACTTCGCCTCTATGTTTATCGTGATGGTGAATAGATGTCAAAGGCGAAGTGTAGCCTTTTTCCCTGCCTAAGCCCAGCCAGCAGATCGCACTCGCAATAAAAGTAAAAAAGTGTCCGTAACGTGGCGCAAATGGCTATGACTGGTTAGCATAAATTCATTACGCGGCATGATGCTGCATTGGATAACAATTGAGGAAGTGCTTGTGGATAGAGCCAAACCATTTGTCTGGCGTCTCGTCGCCGCCAGCGTATGCCTGCTGACCTTTTGTCACCTCGCGCGGGCCGACTCACTGGAAGAGCAGCGTAACCGCTATGCGCAGATTAAGCAGGCCTGGGACAACCGCCAGATGGATGTGGTAGAGCAGATGATGCCGGGTCTGAAAGATTATCCGCTCTACCCGTATCTGGAATACCGTAAGATCACCGACGATTTGATGAACCAACCGGCGATTGCCGTCACGCAGTTTGTGCGCGCCAATCCTACGCTTCCGCCTGCGCGTACGCTGCAATCACGCTTCGTCAATGAGCTGGCGCGTCGTGAAGACTGGCGCGGCTTGCTGGCGTTTAGCCCGGAGAAACCCGGCACCACGGAAGCGCAATGTAACTATTACTACGCGAAATGGAGTACCGGGCAAACGGAAGCGGCCTGGCAGGGCGCGAAAGACCTTTGGCTGACCGGCAAAAGTCAGCCGAATGCCTGCGATAAACTGTTCAGCGTCTGGCGGGCCTCCGGCAAGCAAGACCCGCTGGCGTACCTGGAACGTATTCGGTTGGCGATGAAAGCCGGAAATACGGGTCTGGTTACGGTGCTGGCCGGACAGATGCCGGCGGAATATCAAACGATCGCCTCAGCGATCATTACCCTCGCTAATGACCCTAATAACGTGTTGACCTTCGCACGCACCACCGGCGCCACCGATTTTACCCGCCAGATGGCGGAAGTCGCGTTTGCCAGCGTCGCCCGCCAGGACGCGGAAAATGCGCGTCTGATGATCCCCTCGCTGGTACAGGCGCAGAAACTTAATGAGGAACAAACGCAGGCGCTGCGCGATATCGTTGCCTGGCGACTGATGGGCAACGATGTGACCGATGCGCAAGCGAAATGGCGCGATGACGCGATTATGCGCTCGCAATCGACGTCGCTTATCGAGCGGCGCGTGCGTATGGCGCTGGGGATGGGCGATCGTCGCGGTCTCAATACCTGGCTTGCCCGACTGCCAATGGAGGCGAAAGAGAAAGACGAGTGGCGTTACTGGCAGGCGGATTTATTGCTGGAGCGCGGTCGTGACGCCGAAGCGAAAGAGATCCTTCATGCTTTAATGCAGAAGCGCGGTTTTTATCCGATGGTCGCGGCGCAGCGTTTAGGCGAAGAGTACACGCTTAAAATCGATAAAGCGCCCGCCAACGTAAACAGCGCGTTGACGCAGGGGCCGGAGATGGCGCGTGTACGGGAGCTGATGTACTGGAACCTGGATAACACGGCGCGCAGCGAATGGGCGAATCTGGTAAAAAGCCGTAGTAAATCTGAACAGGCGCAGCTGGCGCGCTATGCGTTTAACCAGCACTGGTGGGATCTGAGCGTACAGGCGACGATCGCCGGAAAACTGTGGGATCATCTGGAGGAGCGTTTCCCGCTGGCGTATAACGATCTTTTTACCCGCTATACCCGCGGAAAAGATATCTCACAAAGCTATGCCATGGCGATTGCCCGCCAGGAGAGCGCCTGGAACCCGAAAGTAAAATCGCCGGTAGGGGCCAGCGGCTTAATGCAGATTATGCCGGGAACGGCCACCCATACGGTGAAAATGTTTTCGATTCCGGACTACCGCGGCCCCGGCCAACTGCTGGAGCCGGAGACCAACATCAACATTGGCACCAGCTATTTGCAGTATGTCTATCAGCAGTTTGGTAATAACCGTATTTTCGCCTCGGCGGCGTATAACGCCGGGCCGGGGCGCGTGCGCACCTGGCTTGGCAATAGCGCCGGGCGTATCGATGCCGTAGCGTTTGTCGAAAGCATTCCCTTTTCGGAAACGCGCGGCTACGTGAAAAACGTTCTGGCCTATGACGCTTACTATCGCCACTTTATGGGGCAGAAAGAGGCCTTAATGAGCGACTCTGAGTGGCAGCGACGGTATTAATGCAGACGGGTTATGTTATCATTTGTACTCGTGTAACAGTACAAACGGCGGTATAACATGACCCAGCGTTCCCCTTATTCATCGGCTATCGCCGAACAACGTAATCAGGAGTGGCTTCGTTTTGTGGAGTTACTCCGTCAGGCATATGCAGAGGATCTGCATCTGCCTTTATTACAACTGATGCTTACGCCGGACGAGCGTGAAGCGCTGGGAACGCGCGTGCGCATTATTGAGGAGTTGTTGCGTGGCGAAATGAGCCAGCGCGAGTTGAAAACCGAGCTGGGGGCGGGCATCGCCACCATCACGCGCGGGTCAAACAGCCTGAAATCCGCGCCGGTTGAACTGCGTCATTGGCTTGAGAACGTACTGCTGAAAAACGCCTGATTTGCTCGTAGGCCGGATAAGGCGAAGCGGCCATCCGGCAACATCGCCGCGAAATGCCTGATGGCGCTGTGCTTATCAGGCTTACAATATAGCGCAAATAATTATCGATACACCGCGTTATGAAACGGGCTGAGCGCCAGGATCACCGCCTGGTAGTAAACGCTGGAGCGCGTTAATTTTCCGGCGGTAAATACGCCAATGGCGCCCTCTTTGCGACCAATCTCGTCAATACCGGTATAGTGGGACATCACCGGGCCAAGCGCTTCTCCCTGGCGGACTCTGTCGAGAATGACGGCGGGCAGCGGCAGCGTGGCCGATCGCGCTTCACCGCGCTGAACGCCGTTATCAATCACCACCCAACTGAAGGTGGCGTCATCGTCAATTCCGGCTTCAATGGCTACCCAGAAATCAGCTTGTGGATGCAGGCGTCGCGCATTATCCACGCGATTTCGTGCGCCAGCACGCGTTTCCTCGCTTCCGAAGGGCTGCTCCGGTACGCCGCTCTCGACGGCGACGGGCGTAATATGGCACGATCCTTCGCCGAAAATCTCTTCAAATGCCTGTAGAATTGCCTGAATTTTGGCAGGATTGGTGGTCGCAGAGATAACCTGGTGCATAATTAAGCTCAGTTTTAAAAATTTATCGCAGTATAACGGAAAAAAAACATGTTACAGGTATACCTTGTTCGCCACGGTGAAACGCAGTGGAACGCCGAGCGACGCATTCAGGGCCAATCGGACAGTCCCCTGACAGCAAAAGGCGAGCAGCAGGCCATGCAGGTAGGAGAACGCGCCCGCAGCCTCGGCATCACCCATATCATCAGCAGCGATTTAGGCCGCACAAAACGCACGGCGGAGATTATCGCCCAGGCGTGCGGGTGTGATATTACCTTTGACTCCCGCCTGCGCGAGCTGGATATGGGCGTGCTGGAAAAGCGCCAGATCGATTCGCTGACGGAAGAAGAAGAGGGCTGGCGTCGTCAGTTAGTCAACGGCACGCAGGATGGCCGCATTCCCGGTGGGGAATCGATGCAGGAGTTGAGCGATCGCGTTCATGCCGCGCTGGCGTCCTGTCTGGAGCTACCGCAGGGCAGCCGACCTTTATTGGTCAGTCACGGTATCGCGTTGGGCTGTCTGGTCAGTACTATACTGGGACTACCCGCCTGGGCGGAACGCCGGTTACGTTTGCGCAACTGCTCTATTTCCCGCATCGATTACCAGGAAAGCCAGTGGCTGGCGTCTGGGTGGGTGGTAGAAACCGCAGGGGACGTTTCGCATCTGGACGCCCCTGCATTGGATGAGCTACAGCGTTAACGACGAATCGGGATCAGAAATTCGCAGCGCAGGTTGATAGGGCGATCGCCGGTTTTGGTATCTTCTGACGGATAGTATCGCTCTATATCCTGCCCTTTACGACGGGTCAGATTCAGCATTGGCATACAGGTGCCGTAAACGGTCAGGATAAAATCCTGCACGCCGGTTCCTAACCCTTCATAGGTGAACATGACGTATTCACCGCCCTGCAACAGCACAGGATGCGCCGACTGAACATAGCCATCGGCCTGCTCTTGCGGCAGTGCGGTGGTATAGAATACTTCCTGCTCATCGTCTTTCTCCATGCTGGGGCGCGTTTCATTAAGCCCATAAAGCACTGGCGGAATAGTTGGCGAATGACCGAGGAAATCATGCCAGAATTGCACGCGCATTTCGTGGCGGAAGTCGGAAATCTGTTCCAGCGAGCAGGAATAGCTCTGCGTGACGCCAAGGAGCGGCGTATCTTCCAGCGTAACGAACTGATGTTCCGGCACGGTAAACTCGCCCAGCCGTAATGGCGGGCGAATGCCAAAGGCGCTCCATTCCGAGGAGCGACGATACAGCGCTGGCGTCTGGGAAAACTGTTTCTTAAAGGCGCGCGTAAAGGTTTGCTGAGAATCGAAGCGGTACTGAAGAGCAATATCCAGAATTGGACGCGCGGTCAAACGCAGCGCCACTGCTGATTTCGATAAACGACGGGCGCGGATGTAAGCGCCAATGGCGTGGCCCGTCACGTCCTTAAACATTCTCTGCAGGTGCCACTTGGAATAGCCTGCTTTTGCCGCCACATTGTCAAGTGACAGCGGCTGATCCAGATGACCTTCCAGCCAGATTAACAGGTCGCGAATTATGCCAGCCTGATCCATAAAATATCCCCATCCTTTCAACAACGAGCACCCGATATCAGGTAAGAGGATAATAGCATTTTTTGTTCTTTTAGCATTCAGTGTTTTTTTTGAGCTTAAATGCTTTTTTTAGGCAACGTGACAGGTAATTATTCTAATCCTGTGATCTATAACCATTTTATTTTAGAATGTCTAATAATTACGCAACGTAACTTTTATGAATGGTAACAATATGAAATACAAGAGCTTAGTACTTTTCTCAATTTTGTTGCTGCTGGGGCAGAGCGCCCGCGCGGAACAAATTGGTTCAGTCGATACGGTATTTAAAATGTTCGGTCCTGACCATAAAATCGTGGTGGAAGCTTTTGACGATCCTGATGTCAAAAACGTGACGTGCTATGTTAGCCGGGCGAAAACGGGCGGCATAAAAGGCGGATTGGGGCTGGCGGAAGATACGTCTGACGCCGCCATCTCTTGTCAGCAGGTCGGGCCTATTGAACTGAGCGACAAAATTAAGAACGGCAAGGCGCAGGGAGAAGTGGTGTTCAAAAAACGCACCTCATTGATATTTAAGTCATTGCAGGTCGTGCGTTTCTATGATGAGAAACGCAACACGCTGGCGTATCTGGCCTACTCCGACAAAGTAGTCGACGGGTCGCCGAAGAACGCCATCAGCGCGGTGCCGGTCATGCCGTGGCGACAATAATAGGGAAAGAGTATGCAGCAACCGCAGGTCTGGTTAGTCGAGGATGAACAGGGAATCGCCGATACGCTCATCTACACCCTGCAACTGGAAGGGTTTACCGTTGAGCTATTCGCTCGCGGGCTGCCTGCGCTGGAAAAAGCGCGTCAGCAACGGCCGGATGCGGTGATTCTCGATGTGGGACTACCGGATATCAGCGGCTTTGAGCTGTGTCGGCAGTTGCTGGAACGCCATCCTGCGCTGCCGATTCTTTTCCTGACTGCCCGTAGCGATGAAGTGGATCGATTGCTTGGTCTGGAGATCGGCGCAGATGATTATGTCGCCAAGCCATTCTCGCCGCGCGAAGTGAGTGCCCGCGTGCGCACGCTGCTGCGCCGGGTGAAAAAGTTTGCTGCGCCGTCGCCGGTGGTGCGTACCGGACATTTTGAACTCAATGAACCGGCGGCGCAGATCGCCTGGTTTGGTACGCCGCTCTCGCTGACGCGTTATGAGTTTCTGCTTCTTAAAACCCTGCTGCTGTCGCCGGAGCGCGTGTACTCGCGTCAGCAATTGATGGATATTGTCTGGTCTGATGCCCAGGAGACCTTCGATCGGACGGTCGATACACACATCAAAACCCTGCGCGCTAAGCTACGCGCGATCAACCCGGATCTCTCGCCAATTAACACGCATCGTGGAATGGGATACAGCCTGAGGAGCGTCTGATGCGCATCGGAATGCGTTTGCTGCTGGGCTACTTTCTTATTGTCGCCGTCGCCGCCGTGTTTGTGCTGTCTATCTTTGTTCAGGAGATAAAGCCGGGCGTCCGCCGCGCGACGGAAGGGACGCTGATTGACACCGCAACGCTGCTGGCGGCGCTGGCCCGCGACGATCTCCTTTCCGGCAACCCGACTGACGGCCAGCTGGCGAAGGCATTCGCCCAACTGCAACATCGCCCGTTTCGCGCCAATATCAGCGGGATCGTCAAAGTGCGCAATGAATACCATGTCTACATGACGGATGCACAGGGGAAGGTGTTGTTTGATTCGGAAAACAAAGCGGTGGGGCAGGATTATTCTCGCTGGAATGACGTCTGGCTTACGCTGCGCGGACAGTATGGCGCCCGCAGCACGGCAAAAGATTCTGCCGATCCCAATAGCACCGTGATGTACGTAGCCGCGCCGATAATCAGCGATGGACGGATTATCGGCGTCCTGTCTGTCGGTAAACCGAATGCGGCAATGGCGCCGGTGATTAAGCGCAGCGAACGGCGCATTCTATGGGCCAGCGCCGTTTTACTGGGGATTGCGCTGGCGATTGGCGCGGGGATGGTCTGGTGGATTAACCGCTCCATCGCCCGGTTGACGCGCTATGCGGATTCCGTCACCGAAAACCGCCCACTTGCGTTACCTGCATTAGGCAGCAGCGAGCTGCGTAAACTGGCGCAGGCGCTGGAGAGTATGCGCATTAAGCTGGAAGGCAAGAATGACATTGAGCAGTACGTGTATGCGTTGACTCATGAGCTGAAAAGTCCGCTGGCGGCGATACGCGGCGCGGCGGAGATTCTGCGTGAAGGACCGCCCGCGGATGTGGTTACCCGCTTTACAGAGAATATACTGGCGCAAAATACGCGAATGCAGGCGCTGGTAGAGACCCTGCTGCGCCAGGCGCGGCTGGAAAACCGGCAGGATATCCCTCTCGCGCTGGTTGCTGTTGATGAACTATTTACGCAGCTTAGCGAGGCGCGCAGCATTCAGTTGGCGGCAAAAAATATCACCCTTACTCTACGGCCTTCCTCGCTGGTTGTCGTCGCCGACGCGGAGCTTCTGGCGCAGGCGCTGGGCAATGTGTTGGACAATGCTATCGACTTTACGCCTGAAAATGGCGTTATCACATTAAGCGCTCAGCCGATGGGGGAGAAAGCGATCCTGCAGGTGACGGATTCCGGCTGTGGTATTCCTGATTTTGCGCTGCCGCGCATTTTCGACCGATTCTATTCGTTGCCCCGTGAAAACGGACGTAAAAGCAGCGGGCTTGGGCTGGCGTTTGTCAGCGAGGCGGCGCGGCTCCTCAACGGTGAGGTGACGTTGTGCAACCGTCCCGAAGGCGGCGTGCTGGCCTCGTTGACACTTCACCGTCACTTCACATAACTTCAAATTCTCCCCACATCGCGTTCTTACACTGCTGGCATTGCAAAGGAGAACGCTATGTTGAAATCCCCCCTGTTGTGGAAAATGATTACGTTAGGCGGCGCCATGATCCTGCTGTTAATTCCCCTGATGATGGTACGGCACACCATCGTGGAGCGTGCTGATTATCGAAGCCATGTGGAGAATGCTATTCGTCAGAGTACCAGCGGCCCACAAAAGGTTGTCGGCCCGCTGGTGGCGATTCCGGTGACAGAGCTCTATACCGTGCTGGAAGAGGAGAAAGAGGTCCAGTATAAGCGCAGCTATCTCTATTTTTGGCTGCCGGAGTCGCTATTGGTCGAAGGCAATCAAAACGTTGAAGCGCGAAAAATAGGTATTTATCAGGGGCAGGTGTGGCATACCGATATGGCGATAAAGGCGGAGTTTGATGTGGCCCGTCTGCATGAGCTGAACAGACCGAACATTACCCTTGGAAAGCCCTTTATCGTCGTGGGCGTCGGCGATGCGCGCGGTATCAGCGCAGTAAAAGCGCCGCAGGTCAATGGTGAAACGCTCACTGTAGAACCGGGGACCGGCTTACCGGAAAGTAGAGAGGGCATTCATATCCCGCTGCCGGACAGTCAGTGGGCGACGCGCAACCTGACGTTGGCGATGTCGCTAAATTTAAGCGGAACCGGCAGCTTTTCACTGGTTCCCGTCGGGCGTAGCAGTGAAATGACCCTGACCAGCAACTGGCCGCACCCAAATTTTGTGGGGGATTTTCTTCCCGGTAAACGCGAAATCAGCGGTTCAGGATTTCAGGCCCAGTGGCAAACCAGCCGGTTTGCCACGAATCTCGGCGAACAGTTTGCTGATGCGCAAAAGGTGGATTGGGACAACTTACCAGCGTTTAGCGTCGCTGTATCGACGCCAGCCGACCAGTATCAACTGACGGACAGAGCGACGAAATATGCCATTTTGTTGATTACGCTAACGTTTATGGCTTTCTTTGTCTTCGAAACCCTGACGGGGCAGCGGTTACACCCGATGCAGTATCTGCTGGTGGGGTTATCGCTGGTGATGTTCTACCTGCTGTTGCTGGCACTGTCGGAACATATCGGTTTCACGCCAGCCTGGATCGCCGCAAGCCTGGTGGGCGCGTTGATGAATAGCGTTTATTTGCAGGCGGTGCTGAAAGGATGGCGCAATAGCGTACTGTTTACGTTAGCGTTATTGGCGCTGGATGGCGTGATGTGGGGATTGCTGCGTTCGGAAGATAGCTCGTTGCTTCTGGGTACCGGCGTTCTGCTACTGGCGCTTGGCGGCGTGATGTTCCTGACGCGCCATCTGGACTGGTATTCGCTCTCTTGTCAGCAACGTAAGTCATTACCGCCAGTAAAAGATGACGAATTACGTTTGTGGAAATAAATATAACGGGCGCGCGCGTTAACGTTTTCCCGCGCAGCGCCAGAAAATGTGATGCCGTTAGTTATAGGTCAGGTTTAATGTTGCCGTGGCATTCGCTTGCCCGGCCGTTACCGTGGCGGCGGTTTTATAGTAGCGCGCGCTAATTTTCAGGGTGGTCGACATATTCATGGTTCCGCCGTTAACCGTCTGGCTGCCATCGGCATTGGTGGTAATCGTGTGAGTAAAGAGATCAATTTTTTGATTGATTGGCAAACTGTCGGTAAAGAAACCGGCGTCCGGCGCCTGAATACCCAACTGTACGCCAACGCCGGTTGCGCTGGTTGGCGCGCTCGCATTGCTCAACTGGATGACTGAATTATCAGGGTTATTTCCGCTGGCAGGCTGGGCGCTTAACGATGCGGAAATAGCGGTGCCTTGTTCGCAGGTCAATAAGATATCCTGCTCGCCTGTGCCCGCCGTTTGACTGTTAGCGAAACTGCCTAAATTGACGCTGCCTAAATCAACGGTGATGGCAGGTGTTTCTACCCGACATCCCATCGCTTTCATAATCAATTGCGTATTCCCCAAATACAGATGGGTCAGGATATCGCCGCCGGAGTCTTCCGTTGCGCTATCGCGAAAAGATACGCGCGCCAGTGGACTTTGGAATGTCGCGGTACCGGAGGTGATCGGACCGCCTAAGGCGACCAGTTCAACATTGTAGGCGGGAGCCATCGCATGGTGTGTTTTATTGCCATCGCCATTATGGTAGGTATTATCGATTGGCATGACATTATCGTAAGGGCCAGCATTCGTTTGGGTTTTAATCGCAACGCCCACGCCGGAAATCCCGGTGCTAAATACCGGCGTGTTGTTCCCGTCATTCGCATTGATTGTCGCTGATGTATTTGACTGCGCGCTACCGGGTTCATATAAAAATCCGACCTTATAATCGCGACTACAGCCATCCATTGTGACTTCGGAGGTGGAAACCCAGCCCGATTGCCACAACACCTCGCCTGCGGTATAGGCGTGGCTATCCACCACAAGCTGCGACGGCGGGGTGATAGTGATCGCGCCTTCATTACCGGAACGTTTACAGGAGGCGTAACTATGACCGGAATACGCGAACAGCAGAATAAGCGCCAGATATAACCTTCTCATGAAAAATTCCTGCTTTTATACCAGGTGAAATAGAAAGATGTTATTGCCATGCAATAGTGATCGTCACAACGGACGTGAAATCCCCTGCCGTGACTTTTCCATACGGGGTATACATCCTTGCGGCGACAGGCAAATTGGCTTCATGGGTATTACTGTTGATATCCACCGTGTAAGTGACGTTGTTGGCCAGATTGACCAGACTTTTACCGTCCAGGTTAAAAAGCTGTAATCCTAAATCCTGCGCCGGATTGGCCGCGCTGTTTGCATAAATCGCAGAAGCATAATTTGGATCGGGATAAGGTACGCCGTTAAATGAAATCGCGGCTTTTGTGGTCGTTGCCGGGCAATTCGTCATTTTTATGGTGAAAGGAATGGTGGCGGTATTGCCGCCGGCCACGGCGATATCCGCCCGGGCATATTGTCCAAGAGAGAGCGTGTCGGGGACCGTCACGGTACACGGATCGGCATAAATTAATCCCGTAACGTTAATGTCTACGGCATCTGCGGTATTGTATGCCGCGCTGATCGATGGCGACCATAATGCCAGACCCGTGAACGTTAACAGGGCGGCTAATGCAGCAAATCTGTTCATATTCATCTTTTATCCCACCAGAATCACTGGCATTGCTCGTGTAAGATTTCTACGCCAGAAGCGGAGGGGGAGCTCGGTATACGATAAGAGACCTGACACCGGTCTGCTGCTGTTGGTCCCCACTTCACTAATAACCGCCCTTGTTTTTCCAGTCCGGTTAACCAGGCTTGCCCCGCATCACCAACAAAACTGCTGTGATTGTCTGGTTTTGTTAAAGACGAGACGGTCGCGCCAAAAGGAACAGGAAGATTGTTTATGCGGGTTAATACCATCAATGCCTTGTAACCAATATTGGTTTTATATTCAGCCCTGACCACCGCGCCACGGGTAGGCACCAGCGTTTTACTGGTATCAATGAGCTCAATATTTTTTCTAATGCCCGTCGTATCTAAAGAGACTTCATTACGATGGTAAGGCGAAGCATAAGGTACGACGGCATAACCCCGAAAATCGGTGTCCACGCCCGTTTCGTTATTCACGGGGACACCCGCTGCGCCAGGGGCTTTAACCAATATGATGGTGTCGTCCATTGGCTGGGATAGTGTCAGGCCATTTCGATGTAACAGTACGCCGCCCTGAACGCCATAATTCAGGCGACGCATATGATTATCGTAGCTATATCCGCCGTTAATATCCGCATACGTCCCGTTATAGGTTGCGCTCACATTACCGCTGGTGGCTTTCTCTTGAGAGGAATAACCTTCCTGAACGCTCCATGAGAGATTTTTCTGTGCCAGCGCTGTTCCGTTTAAACCGACAGTATGCGTGGTATCGCCGTCTTTCGCGGAGTTCATATTGTAGGTGGCATACGTTGACGGCATAAAGGCATCTAACGGAATGCTAATATTGATTGAAATTTGCTGGTCATTACTGTCTTCCGTATCGTCGTCTTCATCCTGAGAATTATCGGCGTTCAGCGTATAAGAATAGTTAATGCCATAGCTTACGTTATGCCATGTGTTGTTATAGCCAATACCTAATGATGTGGTATGAGTGTCATTCCAGTAATCTTCATTATATAAAGTGAGTGAAATGGAACCGTAGATAATGTCTTGCGATAACGACAGGTCGGTGCGATTACGTACATGATCATAGTGACTATTATCGCTATAGGTATCCAGCACATCCTCAAGAGCGTAGTAATCTTTGGTCGAATAACGGTAGCCGGCGACAGTGAAATTGGTACCTGTTGACTGAATATCTTTGCTGTAACGAATACGCCAGGATTGTCCGGTAAGCGTATCGCTAACCACATCGCCTGCTTTAATTTTTGACCATGAGTTGGTGACGTCTAAAGACAATGCGCCCAGATCGCCAAGGTTTAAGCCTGTCCCGATGAGCGCCGCATGATAAACATCATTGCTCAGCGTACTCTCTATTCCGCCATAGGCGGTTATGCCGCCTGCTAATCCGTATAAGGCCGTCAGTTCAGCGAAGTTCTGTTGCGCGGAATGCGTATCTGATGAACGCGTGCGGCCTACCGTCAGGTCGTATTTCAGGTGGCCTTCACGCTGTAATACCGGAACGCTGGCGTAGGGCACAATGAAATGCTGTTCAGAACCATCGGATTCTTTGATGGTGACGTACAGGTCGCCCGAACCGCCGGTTGGATAAAGATCGTTGATGGCGAATGGACCCGCCGGAACGTTAGTTTTGTAGATGGTATAACCGTTTTGTTCAACGGTTACCTGCGCGCTGCTTTTGGCCACCCCGCGAATGACCGGGGCGAACCCTTTCATACTGTCCGGCAACATATCGTCATCAGAAGAGATCTGTACGCCCTTAAATGAAATACTGTCAAAGACGTCTGCGGGCGTGTTATTTTCCCCGGCGATCAGCTGTCCTTTTAAAAATTCGATATCGCGAGAAACATAGGTGTAGGCAGAATCCCAGCTATTTTGCCCATCGCTATCATGATTCCAGGTTGAGTAGTTACGAAAACGCCATGCGCCAATGTTAATACCAGGGCGCAGGTTAGCGTATTCGCTATTTTCCGTCCGGTTTTCATCAATATCGTGATCCTGCGATCCGGTAAAACTGTAGTTCAGCAAAAAAGCATTAATGCCTTCATCCCATTCGCTGGTAGGGACGAATTCTCGCGGGTCGGCGATCAACGCGATTTGAGGGATCGCTAAATCCAGCCGGTTACCGATGACATTAAACTTTGCTACAGCGCCAGCCAGCAGACTAAGATCGGTACACCCGTTTGGGTCATTTTTAAGCTCGGGGAAGTTTTCTGTTTTTACGCCCCACTGCTTGAGTTGTTCAACGCTAAGACACGGCTGTAGGGAGAGCTTATTATCTGCTGATTTTTTATTTTTAAAGGCAATATTTTTTGTTTCAACACTGGTGTTATTAATATAAATATCAACATTATAGGTGCCTTCTGCCTGCCCCCCCTTTTCGAAAACCGATAGATCGACATTCTCCACGCCCGGTTCATCATTTTCCAACGATAATGGATTAAAATGATCATGCGCTAACGCTGGTTTTATGGAACAGCATATAAAGAGAAACGATAACGCTAATTGAGAACGGGGCTCTACTCTGGAGAATTGCACAGTAAAAGTCCTGAAAGGGTAAAAGTAAAGTGAAGTCGTTAATGGCTAGAATGAACCGGAATGCGGCTCTAAACTCATCCCATAATCGCTGATTAATCGCCACGTTACCGTGCCATGAGGGGCGGCAGTAGAACCCAATTTAAATGACGCTGATGATTTTGGCGGAACGAAGGTCGCTGATTTCACTTCATGGCTGTTAAGCGTCACACTGGCAAAGTTCATATAATAGGGAGTGGGGTTATTTACGGTAATAACATCACCTGCCGTCTGCCATTTTAATTGTTGGCTCTGGCTATCAGGCGTTGATTTTGTTAATGCTGGCGGTCGATATATAAGCTTTATTTGGGTATTAATGGAGATTTCCACGCGGTTCGCGGAGGCATTATCATCAATAGAAGGAATACCCTTAATATTGAGCCAGTACATAGATTCCCGATCTGCAGGTAGGGGGGCGCCAGAGCGAATAACCCGAATACTGTTCTTTTGCCCGGCATCAAGGCGAAAAAGAGGCGGGGTGATAATAAACGCCTGCTTATTTGTGACCTGGGGATCGGCAACCGATAACCATGACTGAACAAGATTCGCTTTGCTGTCTTTATTCTCTACATTGATTGACGACTCATCATTATTGCCGTCGAAAACCAGTCGGGTTCCGCCAACAACAATGCTGGCATGGGCAACATGGCTTGTCAGTAATACGACCAACACGGATTTCTTTATGTGTTTCATTTTTTACTCTGTAAAGATGTTTTACGCTATGGACTGGCATCCTGCCTGTCCACATCAGGATGAGAATGCCTTACTGATACGAAACGGTATACGTAACCTGAGTGCTAACATCTCCACCGGTTACGGTTGCGGAACCATCGTTTGCCATGGCGGCGTAATAGATAAAGTCTGCTTTCGAGCCGTCGGTTGGCAGGTTTACTGCAGCATCATCCGTGTTATCTGTCACATCGCTATGTGAGGCGTTCTGAATAGAAATACCGACACCCGCGGCGCCCGTTTCCGATCCTTCGTCCGCGTTTTTGAAGTACGTTGGGTTGGAATCATCCGTTGCGCCGTGGAAGCGGAACATGGCCTGGGTTGGTACGCCAGTCCCTGCTTCCGGGCAGCTAACCAGGCTTACGGTAAACGGCACGTAATCGGTTGTGGCGCCTTTTTCCGCGATGCGTTCTTTGCTGTAATTGCCTAAATCAATGGTGGTATCCGTGGAGCCATTAACCTGAACCGTACACGCCTGATCGTAAATTTTGCCATTGAACGTAATCGTGTTCTGGGCAAATACCGGTGTGGATGCTACGGCAGTTAACATTGCCAGGATGATAATTTTCTTATTAAACATATTAATTGTTGCCTGATTCTATTCGCTGAAAAATAAAGATAGCTATATAAAATAAAATATTATATTTTACTCTGTATGCGCTTCTTTCTGTTCTGTAGATAAGCAGGCGGCTATTCTACGTATATCAACTATGAACTCAATAAAAATTCTGATGCAATATTGAACGGCAGTCCAGTTTCGGACCCGGTAACAAAGTTTAATAAAATACCACTAAAGAAGTATGGTTGATGACTAGATTTATAGAGCAAGATCTCTTTTTTGATAATAGTTATTATTTCCTGGAGGATTTATTTAACTCTATATTGCTTTATTTTTAAGAATATACGACGCTTGTCCGTTTAAAATGAAACCGGCAGGTTTCGAAGCTCTAACAGTCTTCCATGCAGTATTTTTATATAGTCTCCCGCTTTTAGTTCTGAAAGTACCTGCATGATACGGCTGCGTGAAAGCCCGGTTCTCTGTTGTATGAAGTTCTGTGCGTTGATCTCAAATCGTGAGCTTTCAGGATACGACCACAGTTCAAGTAACAGCGCTTTTATCTGGCTATAGGCGTCCTGCCCGATAAGGTTTCTGTCACGGTTAGTCATGAAAGCAATGCGGTACATCAGGATGTTCGAAATGTCACGCCAGAGATGCTTTTCATCGGCTATTTCCACAAAATCTTTTACTGGGACAGGATAATATTCACAGGTGGTTTCGGCGATAAAAAAGACGTCTGAATTCTCTTCTAACTGGTATAAGTCAGCATAGGCATCTACAAGGCCTAAAATCATTGGTGAGACACCGCAGCCCATTACAATGCTGTCGATACGCCGACATACTTTAATAGCGCCTTTAGTGATTAACAGGATGTGGGATTGATTATCAATCTTGATATCCAGTGTTTTACCGGCCGTAATAGTGACAGGGGAGATGTTTTGAATAACGTGCCGATGAATATTTAAAATGGCTTGCAGGTTTTTTTCTTTCCCTGTGGGACGATACACATTCCCGCCGTTTAACTGCTTCATATCTTCCCCATTATTATGGCTGATAAAGTGGTTGACTATTAAAAGGTAAACATAAATTTAATATTCACTTAAAATTATAATTAAGTAAATTAAAATAGCCAACAAGAATATTTAAGTCAATGTATTCACCTTATCAATGCATGAGCGACAACGCTGTTTGTAAGGTTAACCATAGTAAATGTGATGATTTTATTTGCAATCATTTTATGACAGCTATCATAGGTACCGTGCTTAACGAGCGTGTAGAGCGTACAGGATAGCGAAGCGATGAACATCGCTGTTGTAGGATACGAATGAGAGAAAAGTACAAAATGCAGGCGGGCGGCGTTTTACTGAGCGAAATCGCCGCCTGCCGGAACTCCTCCCGGCGGGAGCCATAAGCGGTTAGCGGTACTGGACGATCAGACTTTGAATCTCCGGATGATCTTTTAACGACACGTGCCGTACCGTGGCGATTCCATTCATCAACGAAATAGCGTTTCCAGACGGTGTGGCGACTGTCTGCAAATGGGGGATATTATTCCGCAAACATGATACCTCGATATTGCGATCGTGAGGCGCAAGATTACAACCATATTCGACAATCTGGCCTTTGAAATGAATAACGCCTGCGGAGACCGGCGCGGTAGCAGCCAGCGCGGCTGATGAAGCTGACATCGCTGCACAAAACAGGTAGCAGCATAATGGTGATTTTTTCATCCTGTGAAACCTCACGTCCTGTGAGCATCCCCTTATTTTTTGGGGACCAACAAATCCCGTATATTACTCTTTAATGTAAATACACAAACTACCTTAACTTTCGCAAGCTGAGATAAACAGCGCTATACGACAATTTTTATGTAAAAGAGTACGTCATAACGGCAGGTCAGGAGGGAAAGCGAGGCCGCTTAGCGGAAGGGGAGCATAAGAAACAGCCAGTAAGAATAACTTACCGGCTGTTTTTACGGTTCGGCGCCTGGGCCGAATTAATCCTGCAGGTCGCCGCAGAAGCGATAACCTTCGCCGTGAATGGTGGCGATGATTTCCGGCGTATCCGGCGTGGATTCGAAATGCTTACGAATACGACGAATGGTAACGTCAACAGTACGGTCATGCGGCTTCAGCTCGCGGCCGGTCATTTTCTTCAACAGCTCTGCGCGCGACTGAATTTTGCCAGGGTTTTCGCAGAAGTGAAGCATCGCGCGGAACTCGCTGCGCGGTAGTTTATACTGCTCGCCGTCCGGGCCGATCAGTGAACGACTGTTGATATCCAGTTCCCAACCGTTGAACTTGTAGCTTTCAACGCTACGACGCTCTTCGCTGGCGGTACCCAGGTTCATGGTACGGGACAGCAGGTTGCGGGCACGGATGGTCAATTCGCGTGGGTTAAACGGTTTGGTGATGTAATCATCCGCGCCGATTTCGAGGCCGAGAATTTTGTCGACTTCGTTATCGCGGCCCGTCAGGAACATCAGCGCAACGTTAGCCTGTTCACGCAGTTCACGCGCTAACAGGAGACCGTTTTTCCCTGGCAGATTGATATCCATGATCACCAGGTTGATGTCATATTCAGAGAGGATCTGATGCATTTCCGCGCCATCTGTCGCTTCGAATACATCATAGCCTTCCGCTTCGAAAATACTTTTCAACGTGTTGCGTGTTACCAACTCGTCTTCAACGATAAGAATGTGCGGGGTCTGCATGTTTGCTACCTAAATTGCCAACTAAATCGAAACAGGAAGTACAAAAGTCCCTGACCTGCCTGATGCATGTCGCAAATTAACATGATCGGCGTAACATGACTAAAGTACGTAATTGCGTTCTTGATGCACTTTCCATCAACGTCAACAACATCATTAGCTTGGTCGTGGGTACTTTCCCTCTGGACCCGACAGTGTCAAAAACGGCTGTCATCCTAACCATTTTAACAGCAACATAACAGGCTAAGACGTACCGGACACCTAATAAAACTACGCTTCGTTGACATATATCAAGTTCAATTGTAGCACGTTAACAGTTTGATGAAATCATCGTAGCTAAATGCTAGCTTTCATCACAAATTTGCAATATTCCAACTAGTTACGTAAGCCAACTAATAAATGTGATGAATCCAAAGAACAGGATCTATTTTAAATTAAATTATCCTAAATAAACAGTAGGATAACGATGTTCTGTTAACATAAACAGCAATAGTACAGATACGCAATAGTGTAGCGTCTTTTACGAAATCAAAAATGCTTTTTCAGTGATATCAGTTAAAATTTTGTAAATTTGCGAAGCGTAATATGCTTACAAACGCCAGCTAATTTCCTGTAAATTAGTCAAAAAGAGTAATGAAATGCGTGTAACAATCGTTCTTGTCGCTCCCGCCAGAGCGGAAAATATCGGCGCAGCCGCCCGGGCTATGAAGACCATGGGATTTACTGACCTGCGTATTGTCGACAGCCAGGCGCACCTGGAGCCCGCCACCCGTTGGGTCGCACATGGATCTGGCGATATTATTGATAATATTGAGGTTTTCCACACCCTTGCTGACGCGCTCCACGATGTGGATTTTACCGTCGCGACGACAGCCCGCAGCCGGGCAAAATTTCATTACTACGCTTCGCCCGCTGAACTGGTTCCCTTATTACAGGAAAAATCACGCTGGATGCGTCATGCCGCGCTGGTTTTTGGCCGTGAGGATTCCGGTCTGACCAATGACGAGCTGGCGCTGGCGGATGTATTGACCGGCGTGCCGATGGCGGCGGATTACCCTTCGCTCAATCTGGGACAGGCAGTCATGGTGTATTGCTATCAATTAGCAGGTTTAATGCAACAGACCACAGAATCCGTTGATATTGCTGATGAATCGCAGTTACAGGCGTTACGCGCGCGCCTTTTACGCCTGCTAACGACTCTGGAGGCGACCGATGACCACAAATTAACCGACTGGCTACAACAGCGAATCGGCCTGCTGGGACAGCGAGATACGGTAATGTTGCACCGTTTGGTCCATGATATTGAAAAAAAACTAACAAAATAACGTGCTGTAATTTTTAAAATAATAAGAGATTACGTCTGGTTGCAAGAGATCATGACAGGGGGAATTGGTTGAAAATAAATATATCGCCAGCAGCACATGAACAAGTTTCGGAATGTGATCAATTTAAAAATTTATTGACTTAGGCGGGCAGATACTTTAACCAATATAGGAATACAAGACAGACAAATAAAAATGACAGAGTACACAACATCCATGAACCGCATCAGCACCACCACCATTACCACCATCACCATTACCACAGGTAACGGTGCGGGCTGACGCGTACAGGAAACACAGAAAAAAGCCCGCACCTGAACAGTGCGGGCTTTTTTTTCGACCAGAGATCACGAGGTAACAACCATGCGAGTGTTGAAGTTCGGCGGTACATCAGTGGCAAATGCAGAACGTTTTCTGCGTGTTGCCGATATTCTGGAAAGCAATGCCAGGCAAGGGCAGGTAGCGACCGTACTTTCCGCCCCCGCGAAAATTACCAACCATCTGGTGGCGATGATTGAAAAAACTATCGGCGGCCAGGATGCTTTGCCGAATATCAGCGATGCCGAACGTATTTTTTCTGACCTGCTCGCAGGACTTGCCAGCGCGCAGCCGGGATTCCCGCTTGCACGGTTGAAAATGGTTGTCGAACAAGAATTCGCTCAGATCAAACATGTTTTGCATGGTATCAGCCTGCTGGGTCAGTGCCCGGATAGCATCAACGCCGCGCTGATTTGCCGTGGCGAAAAAATGTCGATCGCGATTATGGCGGGACTTCTGGAGGCGCGTGGGCATCGCGTCACGGTGATCGATCCGGTAGAAAAACTGTTGGCGGTGGGCCATTACCTTGAATCTACCGTCGATATCGCGGAATCGACTCGCCGTATCGCCGCCAGCCAGATCCCGGCCGATCACATGATCCTGATGGCGGGCTTTACCGCCGGTAATGAAAAGGGTGAACTGGTGGTGCTGGGCCGTAATGGTTCCGACTATTCCGCCGCCGTGCTGGCCGCCTGTTTACGCGCTGACTGCTGTGAAATCTGGACTGACGTCGATGGCGTGTATACCTGTGACCCGCGCCAGGTGCCGGACGCCAGGCTGCTGAAATCGATGTCCTACCAGGAAGCGATGGAACTCTCTTACTTCGGCGCCAAAGTTCTTCACCCTCGCACCATTACGCCCATCGCCCAGTTCCAGATCCCCTGTCTGATTAAAAATACCGGTAATCCGCAGGCGCCAGGAACGCTGATCGGCGCGTCCAGCGACGATGATAACCTGCCGGTTAAAGGGATCTCTAACCTTAACAACATGGCGATGTTTAGCGTCTCCGGCCCGGGAATGAAAGGGATGATTGGGATGGCGGCGCGTGTTTTCGCCGCCATGTCTCGCGCCGGGATCTCGGTGGTGCTCATTACCCAGTCCTCCTCTGAGTACAGCATCAGCTTCTGTGTGCCGCAGAGTGACTGCGCGCGTGCCCGCCGTGCGATGCAGGATGAGTTCTATCTGGAGCTGAAAGAGGGGCTGCTGGAGCCGCTGGCGGTTACGGAGCGGTTGGCGATTATCTCTGTTGTCGGCGACGGTATGCGCACGCTACGCGGCATTTCAGCGAAATTCTTCGCCGCGCTGGCGCGGGCTAATATCAATATCGTGGCGATCGCTCAGGGATCTTCTGAGCGTTCCATTTCTGTGGTGGTGAATAACGACGATGCCACCACCGGCGTGCGGGTAACGCACCAGATGCTGTTCAATACCGATCAGGTGATTGAAGTATTTGTCATTGGCGTCGGCGGCGTCGGCGGCGCGCTACTGGAACAGCTTAAACGTCAGCAAACCTGGTTGAAGAACAAGCACATCGATCTACGCGTGTGCGGCGTGGCGAACTCAAAGGCGTTGCTAACCAATGTGCATGGCCTGAATCTGGACAACTGGCAGGCGGAACTGGCGCAAGCGAACGCGCCGTTCAATCTGGGACGCTTAATTCGCCTGGTGAAAGAATATCATCTACTCAATCCGGTGATTGTTGATTGTACCTCCAGTCAGGCGGTGGCCGACCAGTATGCCGACTTCCTGCGTGAAGGATTCCATGTGGTGACGCCAAACAAGAAAGCGAACACCTCGTCGATGGACTACTACCATCAGCTACGTTTCGCCGCCGCGCAATCACGGCGCAAATTCTTGTATGACACCAACGTCGGCGCCGGTTTGCCGGTAATCGAAAACCTGCAAAACCTGCTGAATGCGGGTGATGAACTGCAAAAATTTTCCGGCATTCTTTCCGGGTCGCTCTCTTTTATTTTCGGTAAACTGGAAGAGGGGATGAGTCTCTCACAGGCGACCGCCCTGGCGCGCGAGATGGGCTATACCGAACCCGATCCGCGCGACGATCTTTCCGGTATGGATGTGGCGCGGAAACTGTTGATCCTCGCCCGCGAGACGGGCCGCGAGCTGGAGCTTTCCGATATTGTGATTGAACCGGTGTTGCCGGACGAGTTTGACGCCTCCGGCGATGTGACCGCCTTTATGGCGCATCTGCCGCAGCTTGACGACGCGTTTGCCGCCCGTGTGGCGAAAGCTCGTGATGAAGGTAAGGTATTGCGCTATGTGGGCAATATCGAAGAGGATGGCGTGTGCCGCGTGAAGATTGCCGAAGTTGATGGTAACGATCCGCTCTTCAAAGTGAAAAACGGTGAAAACGCGCTGGCGTTCTACAGCCACTATTATCAGCCCTTGCCGTTGGTGCTGCGCGGCTACGGCGCAGGCAATGATGTGACGGCGGCGGGCGTGTTTGCCGATCTGTTACGGACCCTCTCATGGAAGTTAGGAGTTTAACATGGTGAAAGTGTATGCCCCGGCTTCCAGCGCGAACATGAGCGTCGGTTTCGACGTGTTGGGCGCAGCCGTCACACCCGTTGACGGCACGTTGCTGGGCGATGTGGTATCCGTTGAAGCAGCGGACCATTTCCGTCTGCATAACCTGGGGCGATTTGCCGATAAACTGCCGCCGGAGCCGCGTGAAAATATTGTTTATCAGTGCTGGGAACGTTTTTGCCAGGCATTGGGGAAAACCATCCCGGTGGCGATGACGCTGGAAAAAAATATGCCGATTGGTTCCGGGTTAGGGTCCAGCGCCTGTTCCGTCGTCGCCGCGCTGGTCGCGATGAATGAGCACTGCGGCAAACCGTTAAACGACACGCGTCTGTTGGCGCTGATGGGCGAGCTGGAAGGCCGTATCTCCGGCAGCATCCATTACGATAACGTCGCGCCGTGCTTTCTTGGCGGTATGCAGTTGATGATTGAAGAAAACGGCATTATTAGTCAGCAGGTGCCGGGCTTTGATGAGTGGCTATGGGTACTGGCTTATCCGGGCATTAAAGTTTCTACCGCAGAAGCACGGGCCATTTTGCCTGCGCAGTATCGCCGTCAGGATTGCATTGCGCATGGACGGCATCTGGCCGGTTTTATTCACGCCTGTTACTCGCGGCAGCCGCAGCTTGCCGCCGCGCTGATGAAAGATGTTATTGCCGAACCATACCGCGCGCGTTTACTGCCGGGCTTTAGCCAGGCGCGACAGGCGGTGTCGGAGATCGGCGCGCTGGCGAGCGGGATTTCCGGATCGGGGCCGACGCTGTTTGCGCTATGCGATAAACCGGAGACGGCGCAGCGCGTCGCGGACTGGCTGAGCAAACATTATCTGCAAAATCAGGAAGGCTTCGTTCATATTTGCCGGCTGGATACGGCGGGCGCACGAGTAGTGGGATAATCAATGAAACTCTATAATCTGAAAGACCATAATGAGCAGGTCAGCTTTGCGCAGGCCGTCACGCAAGGGCTGGGCAAACAGCAGGGACTTTTTTTTCCGCACGAACTGCCGGAGTTTAGCCTGACGGAAATTGATGAGATGCTCAACCAGGACTTTGTCAGCCGTAGCGCAAAGATCCTCTCGGCATTTATTGGCGATGAAATACCGCAGCAAATTCTGGAAGAGCGCGTCCGCGCGGCGTTTGCTTTCCCGGCGCCGGTAGCGCAGGTAGAAAGCGATGTCGGCTGCCTGGAGCTGTTCCATGGTCCGACGCTGGCCTTTAAAGACTTCGGCGGGCGTTTTATGGCGCAAATGCTGACGCATATCAGCGGCGACAAACCGGTGACGATTCTGACCGCAACGTCAGGCGATACCGGCGCGGCGGTGGCTCACGCGTTCTATGGCCTGGAAAATGTGCGGGTCGTCATTCTCTATCCGCGCGGTAAAATCAGTCCGTTGCAGGAAAAACTGTTCTGTACTCTGGGCGGCAACATTGAAACCGTAGCGATCGACGGCGATTTCGACGCTTGCCAGGCGCTGGTGAAACAGGCATTTGATGACGAAGAACTGAAAACGGCGCTGGGGCTGAATTCAGCTAATTCGATTAATATCAGCCGCCTGCTGGCGCAAATTTGCTACTACTTTGAAGCCGTGGCGCAACTGCCGCAGGGGGCGCGTAACCAACTGGTGATCTCCGTACCCAGCGGCAACTTTGGCGATTTGACGGCAGGACTGCTGGCGAAGTCGTTAGGCCTACCGGTGAAACGCTTTATCGCCGCCACCAACATTAACGATACGGTGCCGCGTTTCCTGCAGGACGGGAAGTGGGCGCCAAAAGCGACGCAGGCGACCCTGTCGAATGCGATGGATGTCAGCCAGCCGAATAACTGGCCGCGTGTGGAGGAGCTATTCCGCCGTAAAATCTGGCGTCTGACTGAGCTGGGCTATGCGGCGGTGGATGACACTACGACACAACAGACGATGCGCGAGCTGAAAGCGAAAGGTTATATCTCGGAACCTCATGCGGCGGTAGCGTATCGGGCATTACGCGACCAGTTAAACCCTGGCGAGTATGGCTTGTTTCTCGGAACGGCGCATCCGGCGAAGTTTAAAGAAAGCGTGGAGTCCATTCTGGGAGAAACGCTGGCCTTGCCTGAAGCGCTCGCCGAACGCGCCGACCTGCCGCTGCTTTCACATCATCTGCCTGCGGATTTTGCCGCCCTGCGTAAGCTGATGATGACCCGCCAGTAACCATTGCGCCCGGTGGCGCTGTCGCTTACCGGGCCTATGGGGTGGTGTCGATTTGTAGGCCGGATAAGGCGTAACCGCCATCCGGCGATGCCGTTACTGCTCGTAGCGTTTAAAGACCAGCTCGTCTTGTGTGGAGGTTTCTTCATCAAAGAAATACCCTTCACGGTCAAACGCGGTAAGCTGTTCCGGCTTCGTTAAGCGGTTTTCAATAATAAAACGGCTCATCAGTCCGCGCGCTTTTTTGGCGTAGAAGCTTACCACCTTAAACTTGCCGTTTTTCTCATCAAGGAACACGGGCTTAATCAGTTCGGCATTCAGTTTCTTCGGCTTCACCGATTTAAAATATTCCTCAGAGGCCAGATTCACCACCACCCGATCGCCCTGCGCCTCAAGCGCTTCGTTGAGCTTATCGGTAATGATATCGCCCCAGAATTGATAAAGATCTTTGCCGCGCGGATTCTCCAGGCGAATCCCCATCTCCAGACGATAAGGCTGCATTAAATCCAGCGGGCGCAATACGCCATACAAGCCAGAGAGCATACGCAGATGTTGTTGAGCAAAATCAAAATCCGCGTCGTTGAACGTTTCCGCCTGTAGGCCGGTATAAACATCGCCTTTGAACGCCAGAATCGCCTGGCGTGCATTATCCGGCGTAAAATGAGGCTGCCAGTCATGAAAACGCGTGGCGTTGAGATCCGCCAGTTTGTCGCTAATTCCCATCAGCCTGGAAATTTGCGGCGCCGAAAGCTGGCGGGCCTGTTGAATAAGCTGCTGGCTGTGATCCAACAGCTCCGGCTGGGTATAGCGGGTCGTGGCCAGCGGGCTTTGATAATCAAGCGTTTTTGCAGGTGAAATCAGAATCAGCATATTCAGTCCTTGCAGGGAATTTTCTGCGACTTTAGCAAAAAAACGCCGCAGAGTTGACCGATGGTTGCGATTGTCGGCTTAATCGCGCGATGCCGCATCCCAGGTATCTGGCGCCAGTTGTGGTTCGATATCCGGGAAGCGCCGCGGATCGAACTGCGGTCTTACGCCCAGTTTCCGTTGTCGCAGATAATCGCCGGCGAGGGTATACACCACCGGTGAGAGCAACAAAATCGCCGTCAGATTGGTAATAGCCATACAGGCCATGATCATGTCAGCGAGCTGCCATATCAGCGGAAAACTGATGAGCGTACCGGCGATGACCATGCCAAGCGTCGCAAGGCGTAATAGCCAGATGGCCTTTGCGTTATGTAACCGCAGAAAAAACAGATTGTTCTCGGCGTAAATATAGTTGGCGACGATAGAACTGAACGCGAACAGAATGACGATAAGCGCGACAAAACTGGCGCCCCATTCACCGGTCAACGAAACCATTGCATGTTGGAGAAGCTGAATGCCTTCTGTTGACGAATGGGACGCGTGATTCCCCGCCAGCAGGATAATCATCGCGCTGGCGGTACAGATGATAATGGTGTCGCTGAATACGCCAATCATTTGCACAATCCCCTGCGCGACAGGATGAGGTGGATACGACGTTGCCGCTGCGGCCGCATTAGGCGTTGACCCCATTCCCGCTTCATTAGAGAACATCCCACGCTGAAAACCGCTGGTAATAGCCTGGGTGAGCGTATATCCGGCTGCGCCTGCCGCGGCTTCCTGCCAGCCAAATGCGCTTTTGACTATCGAGGCGATAACGCCAGGCATTTGCTCAATATGCCAGAGGCAAATGAATACGCTGCCGGCGACCCACAATAACGCGATGATGGGAATCAGCCATTGCATCAGACGGGCGACGCCTTTGATGCCGCGAATGATAATTAACAGGGCACAGAACGCCAGAGCAATGCCGGAGATAAGCGGCGGAATGTTGAAGGCGAAATGGAGCGCGCGTGAGACGGCATTCGCCTGCACGCTATTAAAAATCAACCCGTAGGCGACGAGCAGAAAGAGGGCGAAAACCACGCCCATCCAGCGCATTCCCAGCCCACGCGCCATATACCACGCCGGGCCGCCGCGGAACTGGCCTGTCGGGTCACGTTCTTTATAAAGCTGGGCAAGCGAACACTCGGCGAAGGAGGTCGCCATGCCAATGATGGCCGAGACCCACATCCAGAATACCGCGCCGGGACCGCCTGCGGCGATAGCCAGCGCCACGCCGGCCAGATTACCGCTGCCAATCCGCGCCGCGAGGCTGGTACACAGTGCCTGAAATGACGTCAGGCCGCCTGGCTGCGGGCTAAGGCTGCCTTTCAGACTGCGGCTAAATTGGCGAATATAACGAAATTGAATGAATCCGGTACGCCAGGTAAACCAACATCCTGCGCCGAGCAGCAGGTAAATCATTACCGAGCCCCAGAGTATTTCGTTAATAAAACTGAAAAACTCAGGCATTAACGTCCCTCTTGTTGATGCCGTCACGCTTTGATGATCCTGTATAAGCGTGACCCATGATGTAGATGACCTTGTCAGACTAATATTAACGGCAGTTTATCATAAATACGGCGGTATCCTTTAATTGCGCATCAACCGTCGGCAGATACGCAAACAGTGCACAAGGGCAGCCAGGTGCATGTAGGCGGTTGCGCTGTGAGTGCGTCGTGTTATCATCAGGGTAGACCGGTTACATCCCCTAACAAGCTGTTTAAAGAGAAACTCTATCATGACGGACAAATTGACCTCCCTTCGTCAGTTCACCACCGTAGTGGCTGATACCGGAGATATCGCGGCAATGAAGCTGTACCAGCCGCAGGATGCTACAACTAACCCTTCTCTCATTCTTAACGCAGCGCAAATCCCGGAATATCGTAAGCTGATTGACGATGCTGTCGCCTGGGCGAAGCAGCAGAGCAGCGACCGCGCGCAGCAGGTTGTTGACGCGACCGATAAGCTGGCGGTGAATATTGGCCTGGAAATCCTGAAGCTGGTGCCGGGGCGTATTTCTACCGAAGTTGACGCGCGTCTGTCTTATGACACTGAAGCGTCTATCGCCAAAGCAAAACGTATCATTAAACTCTACAATGATGCGGGTATCAGCAACGATCGTATCCTGATCAAGCTGGCGTCCACCTGGCAGGGCATTCGCGCAGCCGAACAGCTGGAAAAAGAAGGCATCAACTGTAACCTGACGCTGCTGTTCTCCTTCGCGCAGGCGCGTGCGTGCGCCGAAGCGGGCGTCTACCTGATCTCGCCGTTCGTAGGTCGTATTCTTGACTGGTATAAAGCCAATACCGACAAGAAAGACTATGCGCCAGCTGAAGATCCGGGCGTGGTTTCCGTAACGGAAATCTACGAGTACTACAAACAGCATGGTTACGAAACCGTCGTTATGGGCGCAAGCTTCCGTAACGTAGGCGAAATTCTGGAGCTGGCGGGCTGCGACCGCCTGACTATCGCACCGGCATTGCTGAAAGAACTGGCGGAAAGCGAAGGGGCGATTGAGCGTAAGCTCTCTTTCTCCGGCGAAGTCAAAGCGCGCCCGGAACGCATTACCGAAGCCGAGTTCCTGTGGCAGCATCACCAGGACCCCATGGCGGTGGACAAACTGGCGGATGGTATCCGTAAGTTTGCGGTAGACCAGGAAAAACTGGAAAAAATGATCGGCGATCTGCTGTAATCATTAACGCGTGGCCCTGATATGGGTCACGCTACCTCTTCTGAAACCTGTCTGTCCTTCCCTTCGCAGTGTATCATTCTGTTTAACGAGACTGTTTAAACGGAATAATCATGGATACCTTACGTATTGGCTTAGTTTCTATCTCCGACCGCGCTTCAAGCGGCGTTTACCAGGATAAAGGCATTCCTGCGCTTGAGGAGTGGCTCGCTTCTGCGCTGACCACGCCTTTCGAGGTCCAGCGGCGCTTAATTCCTGATGAACAGGAAATTATCGAGCAAACGTTGTGTGAACTGGTTGATGAGATGAGCTGTCATCTGGTGCTGACCACTGGCGGTACCGGTCCGGCGCGTCGCGACGTCACGCCGGACGCGACCCTTGCCATCGCCGACCGTGAAATGCCAGGTTTTGGCGAACAGATGCGCCAGATCAGCCTGCGCTTTGTGCCGACCGCCATTCTTTCCCGCCAGGTGGGCGTTATCCGTAAACAGGCGTTAATTCTTAATCTGCCTGGACAGCCAAAATCGATCAAAGAAACGCTGGAAGGCGTAAAAGCGGACGATGGCAGCGTTAGCGTGCCGGGCATTTTTGCGAGCGTGCCGTATTGCATACAGCTGCTTGACGGGCCGTATGTCGAAACCGCGCCGGAAGTGGTTGCCGCTTTCCGTCCAAAGAGCGCCAGACGTGAGAATATGTCGTCCTGACCGGGAGATACTGATAGTAGGGTTATTCCTCCCGGTGCGGGAGGAATAAAAGAGATTTAGTGCGCCTCGCCGATTGGCAGAATAGTGCGGCCAAATTGCTCGTTTAGCACTTCACCCATCGCCAGATAAATAGCGCTGGCGCCGCAAACCAGACCAACCCAGCCTGCGATATGGATAATGGCTTCGTTACCGGTGATATTGCCGACCGCCAGCAGAGCGAACAGTACGGTCAGGCTCAGGAAAACAAATTGCAGCGCGCGGGCGGCTTTCAGCGTACCGAAGAACATAAACAGCGTGAACACGCCCCACAGACCTAAATAAGCGCCGAGTAGCTGAGCGTCAGGCGCATCCGTCAGGCCCATTTTCGGCATCAGCAGGATAGCGACCAGCGTCAGCCAGAACGAACCGTAAGAGGTAAAGGCCGTTAAACCAAAGGTATTGCCTTTTTTGTACTCCAGCAGACCGGCAAAAATTTGCGCGATACCGCCGTAGAAAATCCCCATCGCCAGAATAATACCGTCCAGGGCGAAAAAACCGGCATTGTGCAGGTTAAGCAGAATGGTGGTCATGCCGAAGCCCATCAGGCCCAGCGGTGCCGGATTAGCCAACTTAGTGTTGCCCATAATTCCTCAAAATCATCATAATTGAATGGTGAAATAGTTTCCCAGAATAACGAGTTCCGTATTCGGGGCGCGGCATAATAATCAGGGGGAAGAGGACTGTCTATGATCTAATAAGGGGGAAAAGAAAATATTTCCCCCAGTGAGGGCATTCACGCCTGAACGGCTGCCATCATTCGTCGCAGGCAGGCTATTTGCAACACTGCCGGAATAGTCACGCGATACGCGCTGCCGCTCATCGCTTTGACGCCGTTTAACGCCGCGCCGACCGGGCCGCCAAGACCTGCGCCGCGCAGCAATCCGTGGCCCAGGATGCTCATTGCGGCATGGGTACGCAAAATGCGGGTAAGCTGGGTGGAAAGCAGGTGGGAGACCCCTTTTGCCAGACTGCGATCTTTCATGAGCAGCGGCAGCAGTTCTTCCAGTTCAGAAACTTTGGCGTCTACGGCTTGCAGAAATTCCTGCTTATGCGCCGCGTCCATCTTCTGCCAGGTATGACGTAAAAAATGCTCCAGCAGTTGCTGTTCTATTTCAAACGTCGACATGCTTTTATCTGCTTTGAGTTTTAGCCGTTTTGCGACATCCAGCAGAATCGCGCGGTACTGTTTTCCGTGCCCGCGCAATTTGTTGGCGATACTGTCGCCGCCGTAATGCTGAAACTCGCCGGCAATGAGCTGCCAGTTACGGCGGTGTTGCTCCGGGTGACCTTCCATCGCTTTGAACAGCTCGTTATGACTAAGGACGCTTGACAAGCGAGCCTTGCCCTTTTCGTTATGCGTCAGCAAACGGGCGAAATCGGCGAGTTGTTCTTCGCTACAATGCTGAAGAAAGTCTAAATCCTCGTCGTGTAAATAAGTGACGTTCATTTTCAGTCTGGCTTTTGGAATAGAAATAACAGCGATTAATCGTCGCCAATGACTTTAAGTCTCGCCATATCGGAAGAATTTACCGTATGGCCTGAGAAGGTAATCTTTGATACGCAGCGTTTGTTGTCGTTATCGCTATTAATATTGATCCAGCCTGTCGTCTGGCCTTCTTTGATTGAGGAAGGGACGTTCAGGCTTTGGCTGGCGCTACGCGCAGTTTTAAAATAGACGGATGCGCCGCTAAGTTCGATGTCGCCGTGATCCGCCGTGAGTTGAATGCGCTTCACGATGCGGCAGACGGGAATTTTTAGCGCGAGATCGTTCGTTTCATTTCTGGGCATGGCAATAACACCCAGTATTTTATGGTCGTTCGCGTGCGCGACGCTACTTAACGCCAGGCCGAAAAGCAGGCCGGCGGAAATCGTTAACACAGATCGCATGGAATTTCTCTTTGACGGGTTCAATAAGCAATTACCGTCTATCATACTCTGCTCATGACAACGATTCAGTTTTGTAATCTTTTCTTTTTATTACAATTTTTCTGTGAATAGTATTCGTTGTTTAATTTATTTCATGAATGTTTGTTTGTCTGGTTTTCCATCGCGCCCTCTCGTCACTAAAAAATTTTTTCATCTCCCCCTTGATGACGTGGGTTACGACCCCATCTTGTAGTCAACCGCAGTGGTGAGTCTGAAAAAAAACGATTCAGGGTAGTTGAAACCGCACGTTTCGCCCTTATTACAGATTCACAACCACATGATGACCGAATTTTTAGTGGAGACGTTTAGATGGGTAAAATTATTGGTATCGACCTGGGTACTACCAACTCTTGTGTAGCGATTATGGATGGAACGCAGGCACGCGTGCTGGAGAACGCCGAGGGCGATCGCACTACGCCTTCTATCATTGCTTATACCCAGGATGGTGAAACTCTGGTTGGTCAGCCGGCTAAACGTCAGGCAGTGACAAACCCGCAAAACACCCTGTTTGCGATTAAACGCCTGATTGGCCGCCGCTTCCAGGACGAAGAAGTTCAACGTGACGTTTCTATCATGCCGTACAAAATCATCGGCGCCGACAACGGCGACGCATGGCTTGATGTGAAAGGTCAGAAAATGGCGCCGCCGCAGATTTCTGCCGAAGTGCTGAAGAAAATGAAGAAAACGGCTGAAGATTATCTGGGCGAACCGGTAACTGAAGCGGTTATCACCGTACCGGCTTACTTTAACGATGCGCAGCGTCAGGCTACCAAAGATGCTGGTCGTATCGCGGGGCTGGAAGTTAAACGTATCATCAACGAACCGACTGCCGCAGCGCTGGCTTACGGTCTGGATAAAGAAGTCGGCAACCGTACTATCGCGGTTTACGACCTCGGTGGTGGTACTTTCGATATCTCTATTATCGAAATCGACGAAGTTGATGGCGAAAAAACCTTTGAAGTTCTGGCAACCAACGGTGATACCCACTTGGGTGGTGAAGACTTCGATACCCGCCTGATCAACTACCTCGTTGACGAGTTTAAGAAAGATCAGGGCATTGACCTGCGTAACGATCCGCTGGCCATGCAGCGCCTGAAAGAAGCCGCAGAAAAAGCCAAAATCGAGCTGTCTTCTGCGCAGCAGACCGACGTGAACCTGCCGTACATTACCGCAGATGCCACCGGTCCGAAACACATGAACATCAAAGTGACTCGTGCAAAACTGGAAAGCCTGGTTGAAGATCTGGTGAACCGTTCTATCGAGCCGCTGAAAGTCGCACTGCAGGACGCTGGCCTGTCCGTGTCTGATATCAACGACGTGATCCTCGTCGGCGGTCAGACCCGTATGCCAATGGTGCAGAAAAAAGTGGCTGAATTCTTTGGTAAAGAGCCGCGTAAAGACGTTAACCCGGACGAAGCTGTGGCTATCGGCGCAGCGGTACAGGGCGGCGTGTTGACCGGTGATGTGAAAGACGTACTGCTGCTGGACGTTACCCCGCTGTCTCTGGGTATCGAAACGATGGGTGGCGTGATGACTCCGCTTATCACCAAAAACACCACCATCCCGACCAAGCACAGCCAGGTGTTCTCTACTGCGGAAGACAACCAGTCTGCGGTAACCATCCATGTGCTGCAGGGTGAGCGTAAACGTGCGTCTGATAACAAATCTCTGGGTCAGTTCAACCTGGATGGCATCAACCCGGCGCCGCGCGGTATGCCGCAGATCGAAGTCACCTTCGATATCGATGCTGACGGTATCCTGCACGTCTCCGCGAAAGATAAAAATAGCGGTAAAGAGCAGAAGATCACTATCAAGGCGTCTTCTGGTCTGAACGAGGAAGAAATTCAGAAAATGGTTCGCGATGCAGAAGCGAACGCTGAATCCGACCGTAAGTTCGAAGAGCTGGTTCAGACCCGTAACCAGGGCGACCATCTGCTGCACAGCACCCGTAAGCAGGTTGAAGAAGCAGGCGATAAACTGCCGGTTGATGACAAAACCGCTATCGAGTCTGCGCTGAACGCGCTGGAAACTGCCCTGAAAGGCGAAGATAAAGCCGCTATCGAAGCGAAAATGCAGGAACTGGCGCAGGTTTCCCAGAAACTGATGGAAATCGCTCAGCAGCAACATGCGCAGCAGCAGGCTGGCTCCGCTGACGCTTCTGCAAACAACGCGAAAGATGACGACGTTGTCGACGCTGAGTTTGAAGAAGTAAAAGATAAAAAATAATCGCCCTTTGAACGGGTAATTACTGGCACGGGCGAAGAGGTTTCCTCTCCGCCCGTGTATGCATGTTAAGGGCAGATAAAAAGAGATGGCGAAAAGAGATTACTACGAGATTTTAGGCGTTTCCAAAACAGCGGAAGAGCGTGAAATCAAAAAGGCGTATAAGCGCCTGGCCATGAAATATCATCCGGACCGCAATCAGGGTGATAAAGAGGCCGAAGCTAAGTTTAAAGAGATTAAAGAAGCCTACGAAGTGCTGACCGATGCGCAAAAACGCGCAGCCTACGATCAGTATGGTCACGCCGCGTTTGAACAAGGCGGTATGGGCGGCGGATTTGGCGGCGGCTTTAATGGCGGCGCTGATTTCAGTGATATCTTTGGTGACGTTTTTGGCGATATCTTTGGCGGCGGGCGTGGTCGCCAACGTGCGGCGCGTGGGGCTGATTTGCGTTATAACATGGATCTCACCCTGGAAGAAGCGGTGCGTGGCGTGACCAAAGAGATCCGTATTCCGACGCTGGAGGAGTGCGACGTTTGCCACGGCAGCGGCGCGAAAGCTGGTACGCAACCGCAAACCTGTCCGACCTGTCATGGTTCTGGTCAGGTACAGATGCGCCAGGGATTCTTTGCTGTACAGCAGACCTGCCCACACTGTCAGGGCCGCGGTACGCTGATCAAAGATCCGTGCCATAAATGTCACGGTCATGGGCGTGTTGAAAAGAGTAAAACTCTGTCCGTTAAAATCCCGGCGGGCGTGGATACCGGCGATCGTATTCGTCTGGCAGGCGAGGGCGAAGCGGGCGAGCATGGCGCACCGGCAGGCGACTTGTACGTTCAGGTCCAGGTGAAACAACACCCTATTTTCGAGCGTGAAGGCAATAATCTTTATTGCGAAGTGCCGATCAACTTTGCGATGGCGGCGCTGGGCGGTGAAATTGAAGTGCCGACGTTAGATGGTCGTGTGATGCTGAAAGTACCGAGCGAAACACAAACGGGCAAGCTGTTCCGTATGCGCGGCAAAGGCGTGAAGTCCGTACGCGGTGGCGCGCAGGGCGATTTGCTGTGCCGTGTGGTGGTTGAAACGCCGGTCGGTCTGAGCGAAAAACAGAAGCAATTGCTAAAAGATCTTCAGGAAAGTTTTGGCGGCCCGACGGGAGAGAAAAACAGCCCGCGTTCAAAAAGCTTCTTTGACGGCGTGAAAAAATTCTTTGACGATTTGACTCGCTAATCTTTTTCCCGTTGTATTTTTCTTCAGCCCGGGTGTATATCCGGGCTTTTTTCTGCCTGTACGCGCCCAGGCTTCTGTTAAACGCATCGTATCCTCTCATTTGTTGATATTTTGTTTTTACTGATAAACAAATTGATGTTAATCAGCAGTTTTGTATACGCTTATTCTTTAAAAAAACGTGATGTGATGACATTAATGATTGCTTTTTTAGATGCTGTGAATTGATTTATCTTGAGTATTATCTATATTGCTTTTTTTAGTTTCCGGAGGCAGACAGCGAATGGGATCGAAAGGTGCCAACAAGAGCTTTGATTATAATTTAATCAAAATTCTTGACGCTGTTATTTTGTCAGGAAATGCGGCTATGGCGGCAAAAAAGTTAGGCATTACACCGGCTGCCGTTTCTCTGGCGTTAAAGCGCCTGCAGAGTTATTACCCGGAAGAACTGTTTAGCAGAGGGAAAGGCGGGCTCATCCCCACAGCTAAGGCTGTCGACATTCACCAAAATTTCAGTCAGGTGATGAAACTGGTGGATGACACCTTTCTCTGTAATAGTAAAAAAGATGAAGCGTTCCAGATAACGTTATTAGGCAGTGATATTGTTGAAAGCTATTATCTTTCTCAGCTCTATAACAGCGATATATTTGACCGTATTTTGATAAATCATTTCACTGTCAGAAATATGAGTCGGGAGCATATCAGCGAACTTCTGTTTACTGCGCAAGGCGATCTGTTGATTAGTGCCGAACCTTTGCTGGAGTCCGGCATAGAGAATCAAATTATTGATAGTTTTAAATCATTTGTTTGTATCTGTAGCAGTAAACACATGCTGAGTACCCTCTCACAACTGTCGCTACATCATTTTTATTCTTCGCGTCATGCGTTATATCAGCCGGGGATGGGGGCTTCAGTGATATATCATGATAGTGAATTATTTAAGGATGAGCTTTACTATACTGGCAGGCGTATTGTCGGCTATCGCAGTGATTCGCTTAACGGTTTGATGAGCATGATCGAACGAACCTCATTGATTGCATTGATGCCTTTGAAATTAGCGCTTTTTTATAAAAATCATCGTAAATATGACATTAAATTTATTCAGCCTCCGCCCGAACTGGCTTTGAAGTCAGTTCAGGTTTATGCATCCTGGAATAAAAATAGTAGAAATATATCGACGATTAATGAGATGGTAAGTATGTTACAAACGCTTTCCTCCTTCCGTCGTTAATACACCTCATTTTTACGCTTTGATTTAATATGGTTTTAAATGATGTGCTTTGATTTTTACCCTCCTGACAGGGCGCTTACACTCCTTGTGTTAATTATTAATTTATAATGATTTCGGAGTGTTAAAATGTCTATTCCCAACCATGTGTCGACAACGGAAGTTGTGCTATTGGAGCTAGAGATCTTACTCACTATTATTTCGATTGGCGCGTGGGGAGGCTTTGTCAGCTATCTTTTACGCAAAGATAAGACAGAATATAATAGTTCTCATGAAAGTATTAAATATTGCTTAACGCAGATCGTGATTTCCTGCTTCACCAGTTTCTTGTTAAGCGCGATTGCGATCGAAAAAGAATGCAGTTTCAACATTGTTCTGTTGGCGGCAGGCTTAGGCGGTGTTTTCGCGAGTCCGATCTTAAAGATTCTTGGGCGGCGGATTAAAAAAATTATCGAAGGTAATAATTCAGATTAATTATCATTTGCAGTATCAGGCTCATCCGTGAGCCTTTTACGCGTCTTTTTTCAGCCTGGTCTAGGTCACTCTATTCTTGATCCAGCCATAAATAAATTGTTCGTTATTGTGGTTTTTCTCAGCAACGTTTAAGTAGTACGTGCCCTGACTGCAATTGAGGGCTTTCACCAAAACGGCTTCCCCTTCCTGGCCTCGCCAGGCCAAATAATGTTCGAGAGCGGCAAGCGTCCGCGGGCCAATATTGCCATCCACATGAATATCCGGGTAGCGTTTACCTTCGTGATTAAAGACGTTCAACCAGCGTTGCAGCCACGCGCTGGGGTGGTAAGCGCCTATGTTGACTGCCGCATCGCACAGCTCGAAGGAGACTGGCCACGATAGCGTCGAGATGACGTCAAAACCTGGTTTTATCCAGTAATCCTCTTCGAGAATCGCGTAGGCTTCAGCGTGGGTCAGATCCCGCATATCGCCAGCATAGCCATGCGCTCGCGCCGTGGCTTCGGTAATGCCCCAATGGGTGGCGCCGCCTTTATCTTTAGGGTTAAATACGTAACCGCCTTCAAGCGCAATAATTCCATCTATAATTGGATTCATCTTCCCTTTCCTTCGCTTAGTGAATATGCAGATACATGAGAGAACCTAACGTTACTGAAAATACGGTCGTCAGGGCGGCGATGGTTTGCCGTACAATCTGTTTTTTTCTTCCCTTTGTTTCGCTATCCGTCGCGATAATGGCGATATCACTATTCACTTTGAGACCTTGTCTTGGAATGGTAATAAAAAGATCGTTAATACCAAGCGCTTTAAGGTCACGTCTGATTAAATAGAGAATCTGCGTTAGATTTGCATCATTAACATAATGGCTTCGACTTCCCCATAACGCAGTGGTTATTTTTTGTCGCTCGATAATCTCCAGATGAGCATTCTCGATGATGAAACTGAGACATTTGGCTCTCATCGCAGTCATTTTAATAACCTGTGAATTTGAGACCGTCCTCAGTTCATATTTACCTTCATTGTAAATGCAATTGCTATTAATGATATAAGTTTTCATAACGTCTTCCTTTAGAAATGTACATCCTGGTTGTCTGTGGTGACTATATTGTATGAGAAATGTCTTAATCCAATAAATGTCACTGGTTTTATTGTATTGTCATTGTCTATAGCGAGTGTAATCACATTATTTCATTGTAATTAAATGATATTTAATTACATGATAAATGATATTTACTATGTTCTCACCAGAACGGAGTAAGCGGGCGCTGAGAGGTGTTGTTTTCTCTTCGTTAGACGGTGTTGTTAACCTCATTTTTATGATTTTTATATCATCTAAAAAGATGATGTTTTGTGATTAGCTATTTTTTATGCCTGTAACGATTATGGACCCCGCAGAACGAGCTGCGACAATTTTGAAACGTAAAAGGAAATTTGAAAATGGCTACAAGCAAACTGATTCAAGGCGATACAATTACTGAAACTACTCATGCAGCGAATGGTTTTGACCCTGCAACAAGCGATGATAAAATAAGCTATACTTCCGCTCGTGTTGCGAAACCGGTATACAATAAATATAAAAATTCCACGACTAAACCGAAGGTATTCGGTTATTACACCGACTGGTCACAGTATGACAGCCGTCTGCAAGGCAATATGTCCCAACCGGGCCGTGGTTATGATTTAACCAAAGTTTCACCGACGGCTTATGACAAACTGATTTTTGGCTTTGTTGGCATCACCGGTTTCAGAAAAATTGATACAGAAGACCGCGATGTCGTAGCAGAAGCGGCAGCGCTGTGCGGCAAAGTGAAATATGAGCCGACCTTCCTCGACCCATGGGGCGACTTCCAGTCTTATATCAACCTCGGCTTTGATGTCAGCGGCTGGGATGTGGATCCGAAGACTGTAACTCAGTCTAACGCCAAGGGTCTGCTGGGCGCGCTGCGTGATATGCAGGCAAAAGCGAAAGCCGCAGGTCACACGCTGGCGCTCTCCATGAGTATCGGCGGCTGGAGCATGAGTAACGGGTTCCACGAAACCGCCGCTTCTGACTCTTCTCGTAAAATCTTCGCCAAAGGCGTGGTGAAACTGTTCAAACAGTTCCCGATGTTCAGCGAAGTGGATATTGACTGGGAATACCCGAACAATGAAGGGGCGGGCAACCCGTTTGGTCCGGAAGATGGCGCTAACTACGCGCTGCTGATTGCCGAACTGCGTAAACAGCTGGATTCCGCTGGTCTGAGCAATGTGAAGATCTCTATTGCCGCTTCTGCTGTCACTACTATTTTTGACTATGCGAAAGTAAAAGATCTGATGGCTGCTGGCCTGTATGGCATCAACCTGATGACCTATGACTTCTTCGGTACGCCGTGGGCGGAAACTCTGGGCCACCACACCAACCGCAAAGCGCTGGAAGAGGGCGGCTGGGCTGTCGAAACCATCGTTGATCACCTGCTGGCGGAAGGTTTCTCCGCTGACCGTATCAACATCGGTTATGCCGGCTATACCCGTAACGCTCGTCAGGTAGAAATTGAATCCCTGTCGCCGCTGAAAGGTTCTTACAACCCAGGTTCAGGCCCTACTACCGGTTCCTTTGAATCCGGCACCAGTGAATGGTATGACGTCATTTATAGCTACCTGGATCTGGAAAACCAGAAAGGCCGTAACGGTTTCAACGTTTACACCGACCAGGTCGCTGACGCTGACTACCTGTATAGCCCGGAATCCAAACTGTTTTTATCCCTGGATACGCCGCGTACTGTCAAAGCAAAAGGCGAATATGCAGCGAAACTGGGCCTGGGCGGCGTGTTTACCTGGACTATCGATCAGGACAACGGCGTGCTGGTTAACGCCGTGCGTGAAGGTCTGGGTTATGAAATCGAATCTGAAGTTATCGATATGGAACCGTTCTACTTTGAAGGTATCAATGTAGAAAAAGATGAAGAGCAGAGCGACAGCGACGACGCGCAGAAGGTCAACCACGCGCCGAAAGCGGCGATTGAACTGCTGGTCGTAGGCGGATCTACGGTACAGCTGTCTGGCGCAGGTTCTTCTGATGAAGATAACGATGAGCTGTCCTTTAGCTGGGGCGTGCCTTCTCAAATCACTGTGGCAGACAAAACGGCTGAAATCATTGAGGTTGTGGTACCGGAAGTTAGCGAAAAAACAGCCTTCCAGTTCACCCTGTTTGTACGCGACTGCTACAACGAACCGTCCTCTCAACAGCGCTTTGTTCTGACGGCTGTGCCTGCGCTATCTCAGGTTCAACCGGAACCGGAAGAGGAAGAAGATATTATCGTTCCTGTACCGGACGAGGAAGAAGATACCACACCGGCTGAGGATGATACGCCAGCAGATGACAAAACGTCACCTTACGCGCAGTGGGATGCTTCTACCGTTTATGGCGCAAACTGGGGTTCTTTCGAAATCGTTAGCTGGAAAGGCCATAACTATCAGGTGAAATGGTGGTCTATGGGCAACCAGCCTGACCTGAACTGCGGTGTCGGCGGTGCATGGACCGATCTTGGCGCTTACTAATACACGGTATTAAGCCGATGTATTGGGCTTCATGATTCAAGCCCCGGTTTACCGGGGCTTTTCTCCACCAGGGACAGAGGAAGAGTAGACCATGACCATTTCCATTCACGCCAGCGCATTTGACGTCAACAGCTGGTATCAAAAAATCACCTTAACCTTCATCAATGAGAGCGGTAATGCGGTCGATATGAACCATGCCGCAATATCATTCACGGCTTCCGGGCACATCGATCCATGGGGAAATAGCGGCGGTACGCTCAAAGGGAACCTGCCGCTTACGCTGAATGAGAGTTCGTATGGCACGCTGGAAACTAACAACATCATCATTAATAACAGCGATGCATTACTTCTTCAGCCGGGCGAACGCGGGACGCTCTCTTTCAGCCTCGCGGCGACGCAGGTGCCGGTAAAAATGTCCGCCATCACCTTGACGCTGGCGTCATCGTCATCCGAAGACGCAGAGTCTGAAACCCCATCCGATCAGGAGACGCCAGCGATACCCGCCGCAGACGAACAACTCGCCGAACCCGATGTGCCGGAAAAGGACAATGATCTTCAGGAACACGGCCTTACGCTTAACGTTAGCGAGTTGAATACCGCAAGTTGGTATCAACGCGTCACCTTTACGCTGACCAACCTCTACGCCCAGGCGGTAGATCTCAATCAGCTTCAACTGAATTTTACGGCCAGCGCGCACCCCGATCCCTACAGTCCGTTTCAGGGAACAATGTTGGGGAATCAGGCCGTGACGCTGGCCAGCGATGGGGGATGGCCCATCGAGAAGAATACCATCACCATTAATCATGACGGCGCGCTGATGCTGGCGGCGGGGGATACCGCCGAATTACAGTGCTATCTGGCCGCCACGCAGACGCCAGTTGCCATCAGCGATTTGAACGCGACGTTGGCCCATGATCCTGCCCGTCAGGGAAAAGTTTGCGTTCATTTTCCTGCCATGACGCAGACCGTGGCGCTCAAACCGGTGATTGAGCTGCTGTTTCCTGCCGGCGAAACCCGGCGCTTTGTCGGTGAGTGGGGCGAGGTTCTGACAATAGGCGATCTTAGCGCAGGAACGTATCGGCTTACCGTACCGGTACTGGCGAATGATGAGATGCAAATCGCGCCAGTCGAGTCCTCTTTTACCGTTACGCTGCAATCCGGCGATGCCGCCGCGCAGGTCCAGGTATCCTGTCTGCCGATTGTCCGTTATGCCAGCGCGCGTCTGATGATTGACGCCCCTGCGCTTGGTAATGCGAAATTGACCGTTGAGATCGCCGATGCTACGCAAGCGGATGAGCGTACCGTCACGCTGATCGCCAACCAACCGCAGTTAATCACCCGGCTACTGGCGGGGCATCATTATACGGTCAATCTGCAGCCTGCGATGATTAATAACCGCTTTATATCGGCACCCATACAGCTTACGGGATTTATCCCTGCTGCGGCGCAGATTGCCGAGGTTGCTGTCGCTTACCAACAGTCGGCGCTCGACACGGCGAGTTTCGTGACGGTGGATGCCACTATACTGGGCCTGCCCGATGGCGTCGCGCCGCAGCGTTATCTGTTCAGCAGCGGTAAATATCAGTACTCATTAATGCTGGAGAGCGGCAGCGATCGGCAGACGTTGGCATTACGCTTTGCGCCCGGGCTGTATGATGTTCAGACGGACGATATTTTCATCGACAGCGTGCCGTGGCGTTGTGAACAGGCCGGGCCGCTACGGTTGTTGCAAAAGGTCAACCATGTGGCGCTGGAGTTTCTGCCCGGCGTGACGCTACAGGTAAAAGGTTGGCCTGATTACCTTGCTCATGGCGGCGTGACGGTTAACGCGCCAGAGACGGTTTCTCTTTATCGCGATATACCGTTTAGCGCGTTGTTTAAATACGATGGTTTTGACGGCGGCGGCGATCCGGTTCCGGCCGCGGAGGTTGACGTGAACGGGGATGGTTTTCTGGATTACGCGACGTTACCGATCCATAAAACCGTTGCGCTGGTGCGCCAGATAGAAAAAGAAGCCGGGCGTAGCGTCATGCCGGTAATGGTCATTTATACCGCGAATGCCAGCGGCGGTAGCGCGCTGGCGGATTTACAGGATGCGCAAAAGCTACGTAACCATTTTGGTAACTTTATTACCCAGTGTCTGGCGGCGCAGTCATACAAAGATGAGACGCATCCTGTCCCGGCCACCTTTGTGCTTAACCCGGATTTTCTCGGGGCGCTACAGCAAGGACCGTATGGCTATACCGTAGTACGGCAAAAAAACAGTGTGCCGGTGAATGCCCAACTGGCGGCGGCGATACAAGCATTACCGGCGATGGCTGGCTTTATCGTGCCTTCGTTGCCGACGTTTAGCGACGATCTCTACGGCTATATTCAGGCGGTGAACTATCTTGTTCGTCAGTTTGCCCCGGATGTGGCTTTTGGCTGGCAGACGAATGTCTGGGCGACAGGAACGGCGGACTGGGTGTTGCGCGATACCGCTGATCCGGTAGCTGAAGGGCAGGCGATCGCCGGATTTATTCATGAACTGGGCGTTTACAGCGGAGAATATGCGCCGGACTTTATTGCGTTTGATAAATTTGAGCGTGACTGTTTCAGTCCTGATGCGCTTGCCCACTATGGCTGGAATGCGACATGCTGGCTTAATTACCTGGCGATGGTCAAACAGGTGACGAAAGCGCTGCTGACGCCCGCCATGCTGTGGCAAATCCCTGGCGGCCATATGCCTACAGTAGAAGAGGGCGTCAGTAAAATCAGCGCTGCGCACTTTGCATCCGGCGGAACCTTTTTTATGGGGGACGCCCGCATTGGCAGCGATCCTGACACGCTCTCTTTGCAGCTACTCAATACGGCCTTAAATAGCGCGACTTACGGCGTCCCGACCGTCGGCGACTTTTTACGTAAAGATAAAGGGTATGACTGGGGCCAGATGCAGGCGCTGAATCTACCGGACTTTAACGTCTTTTCGATCTTATGGGGCGGTGGTTCTACTATCAGTATTACGACAATCCATTCTAACGGTGAAGACGGCGGCTGGCTGGCGGATAAAATGGTAGAGTATTATGCTGCCCCTCGCTATTTCAGATAATATCACTGCTTATTTGCATTAATCTGGACTATTAGTTTGAGATTCGAAGGCGCGTTCTTTCGAATCTCTTTTCCTGCGCCCCCTGACCTCTCATTCTTTATGCGTAATTTGTTATTAATTTTCTGTAATCATTTTGTATTAAGAATTGTCTTAATCTTAAAAATATTGCGTATTAGTGCGTTGTGAATACAGAAATACTGCATAGCGATGTTATTTATTATTAATTTAAGTACTTTTTGAGAGGTTATACTGTGACGCTACATTGAGTAGACAACCGTTAATGAAAAAAATGATGAACGACGCTTTTGCTAAAGATAATAATGAGAATTCATTACACTCTTTTCTTTTTTCTCAGCAGGCTAAACCTCACGCGGCAATTGATGCCTTATTTTCGGCCTTGTTGCCATTTGGTCAACCGTTTACGCTGGGTATCGGCGATGAGTTTTATTTACAGGCAAATGATGAACACTACATTGTATTACTGGAGTCAGGCGTTGTTTCTTTCTGTCATGATGACAAACGACTCCATATATCTTCATCGTTTGCGCCATCGGTCGTGGGTATGGTTGACAGCTATGGCGCTACCTATAACGTCCCCGCGCGACCGGAACACTTTTTGCTCGCAGAAACGGTTTGTACCGGTAGATTTGTTCGCCTGCCGGATTTTATAAAAATCGCCGATGAATGCGATTTGTGGCACGACGTGGCCCGTTGTCTGGCTTACCGTCTGATGGTGATGAGCGCGCGCGATCGTGAATTAGTCGGCGTCGATTCTTATCTGAAAGTTCGGGCGCTGCTGACTGAAATCTGGGCTTATCCACAGGCCTACCGGGAAAGCATTATCGTGTTGAATTTTATTCAACGGCGTACCGGGATATCGCGCAGTCGGACCATGAAGATTCTGTCTGAACTAAAAAAAGGCGGGTATATCCATATTGATAATGGGCGGCTGACGGCGCTCGGAAAACTGCCAGTGGCGTATTAATGCACTATCCGCAACGATATATTTACATATCTCGACTGAATTTGCCTGGTATCGTTAATAGAATGTTTTACTGAAGGTTGTTATGAAAACTATTTTTAAAAAGTCAATATGGCTAAAGGAGATAGGCCGAACGACTGGTGTAAAGTTAATATAAAACAACATGTTATGCCTGGTCCTATAAAACCAAATGTCGATGATTGCAACTTGCCGTTGGCTTGCTAATAATTAATAACATCGTTATCTCATTATAACGTAAAGATTAACTCACGACGTTGAGTGGCTGTTTTATTGCCTCTGACATTTATATCAGAACAAGAAGACACTTTTTTTCGCATAAGAAAAAGTCGTGATATTGCTGTGAAGAAATATCAGCAGCCGTTTCGTTAAAAAATCTGATTACCCTCATTTTTATATTTAAAAGGAGCTTGAATGAAAAAGCCTGTACTAGCATTAATGGTCTCTGCCATTGCCTTTGGCGGAATGTTGTCCACCGCGCAAGCGGATACTACAACCGTCACTGGCGGTACGGTAAATTTTGTCGGACAGGTCGTTGACGCTGCCTGTTCTGTTTCCGCTGACTCTGTCGATCAGACCGTGACATTAGGCCAGGTTCGCGCCAGTAAATTAACCGAGGCCGGTATGGTGGCGAATCAAAAAGAAGATTTCACCATCAAACTGGAAGACTGCGATACTCAGACCAGCCAGAATGCGGCGGTGATTTTTAATGGCCAACAGGACGCAAACCAGCCGGGGTCGCTGGCGAATACCGCTGGGGCAGGTTCGGCGACGAATGTGGCATTACAACTTTATGGACCAGATGGCCAGGCGCTGAATATCGGTGAATCGTCCAGTACTGTTACCTTGAACGATGGCGAAAACGTTATTCCGCTTAGCGTGGATTATATCGCTACCGGTACGGCGACTGCCGGTAATGTTACCGCGACGGCGACATTTAGCATGGTTTATTCCTGATTCCTTATCGGGATTTTTTTCTCGTCTGTTGGGAGGCGAGAAAGGGGCGTTACGCGCGTCACTGCGCGTAACAAACCGACGGCATCAGGATATTACGCAGATGAAAAAAAACGTACCGATTTTCCTTCGATTATTGCTACTGCTGTCGGCGGCCGGCCTGTCGTTTGCCGTGCAGGCGGGAGGCATTGCGCTGGGCGCGACCAGGGTGATTTATCCGCAGGGAAGTAAGCAAACCTCCTTGCCGATTATTAATTCTTCTGCCAGCAATGTTTTTTTAATTCAGTCATGGGTCGCCAATGCCGATGGTTCACGCTCGACGGATTTTATCATTACGCCGCCTCTCTTTGTGATCCAGCCTAAAAAAGAAAATATATTACGTATTATGTATGTCGGGCCGTCATTACCGACCGATCGCGAAAGCGTATTTTATTTAAACAGTAAAGCGATACCCTCTGTCGATAAAAATAAATTGACCGGCAACTCCCTGCAAATTGCGACGCAAAGCGTGATTAAGCTATTTATCCGCCCGAAAAATCTGGCGGAGGCGCCAGCTCATGCCCCGTCGACGCTTCGCTGCCGTAACGAGCGCGGCCAGCTAACGATTACTAACCCTTCGCCGTACTACGTTTCGATGGTTGAACTGTACAGCGCGGGGAAAAAACTGCCGAATACTATGGTACCGCCGAAAGGCGCGATCACTCTCCCGGCGACGCCCGGCCAGGTATCTTTGCGCACGGTAAACGATTTTGGCGCAACGACGCCAGCACGCGTTTGTCCAGCTTCATGATGTTATGCGTAATCAGCTTTTCATGACGCGATATTACTCCAGCGTAACTAAACCCGTATTAACCCCGCTGGCGTTGGCTATCGCATTGGCGCCTGCGCCGGGGTGGGCGGAAAACTATTTCAACCCGGCATTTCTGTCTGACGACCCGTCTGCGGTGGCCGACCTATCGACCTTTTCCCGTAATGCCCAGGCGGCAGGGATGTATCGCGTTGACGTTTACCTGAACAATACGTTTCTCGCGACCAGAGACATTGCCTTCCAGGCGGTGAAAACGACGGGAAAAAGCGCGCCCACCGATGACAGCGGATTACGCGCCTGCCTGACGCCTGAAATGCTTAAAAATATGGGGGTAAACACCGGGGCGTTTCCACTGTTGGCGAAGGCGGCGGCGGGAAGTTGCCCTGATCTCGCCAGTGCGATACCGGCCGCCCGGACCCGCTTTGATTTTGCGCAGCAACGTCTCGACATTAGCATCCCGCAGGCGGCGATGGTTGCCAGCGCCAGAGGCTATATCCCACCGAAATACTGGGATGAAGGTATTAATGCGTTGCTATTGAATTACACCTTTACCGGCGCGAATAGTCAGGATCGGAGCCCAGGCGGCAGTGCGGAGAACAGCTATTTTCTTGGATTGAATAGCGGCCTTAATCTGGGGGCCTGGCGGTTACGCGACTACTCCACATGGAACGCGAATAGCGGCGATCAGAATAGCGACAGCGACTGGCAGCACATCAGTACTTATCTGGAACGTGATGTGGTCTTTTTGCAGGGAGAACTGACGGCAGGCGATAGTTATACCCCCTCCGCATTATTCGACAGCCTTCCTTTTCGTGGGCTACAACTGGCGTCTGACGACAATATGTTGCCAGACAGCATGAAGGGCTTCGCACCGACCATTCACGGCATTGCCAGAAGCAACGCGCAAGTGACCATTCGGCAAAACGGCTACATCATTAATCAGCGCTATGTGCCGCCCGGGGCATTTACTATTAATGATCTCTATCCTACCGCCGCCAGCGGCGATTTGACTGTGGAAGTCAAAGAGTCCGACGGTTCTATTAATCGCTATAACGTGCCCTATTCCGCCGTGCCGATTCTACAACGAGAAGGGCGGCTGAAGTATGCGGCGACGGTGGCGGAGTATCGTAGCGAGAGTAGTCAAAAAGAGAAGGTGAAATTCAGTCAGGCGACCTTGATATGGGGGTTACCGCATGGTTTTACGCTGTATGGCGGAACACAACTTTCCAGTCATTATCACGCGCTGGCGATCGGCAGCGGCGCAAATCTGGGCGACTGGGGCGCGGTGTCGCTGGATGTCACCCAGGCTACCAGTACGCTGGCGGATAATAACACCTACCAGGGGCAATCGCTGCGTTTCCTGTATGCCAAATCGCTTGCACAGTCAGGAACCAATTTACAGCTTATGGGCTATCGCTATTCAACCTCGGGCTTTTACACGTTGGATGATACCACGTGGAAACGGATGAGCGGCTATGACGATGACAGTCGGACTGACAGCGATAAAAGCAGGCCGGAATGGGCGGATTATTACAACCTTTATTACACCAGGAGGGGGAAAGTACAACTCGATATCAATCAACAGCTAGGCGGGTTGGGATCGCTTTTTATTACCGGCAGCCAGCAAAGTTACTGGCACACTGATGAAAAGGATTCTTTGTTGCAGGTGGGATACAGCGATACGCTGGCGGGTATTGCATGGAGCGTTTCTTACAACAATAACAAATCCGCAGGCGATGCGGAGCGCGATCAAATTTTCGCGCTGAATATCTCGGTGCCGCTAAGTCAATGGCTGCAACACGATGATGAGGTCACGCGCCATCACAATGTTTACGCTACCTTTAGCACCAGTACGGACAAACAGCATAACGTTACGCAGAATGCGGGCCTTAGCGGCACACTGCTGGACGAAAACAATCTTAGTTACAACATACAGCAAGGTTATCAGAATCACGGTATTGGCGAAAGCGGCGCCGCCAGGCTGGAATACGATGGCGCGAAAGGCAACGCCAACATTGGCTATAACGTTAGCGATAACGGCGATTACCAGCAGGTGAATTATGGCCTGAGCGGCGGCCTGGTGGCGCACGCGCATGGAGTGACACTAAGCCAGCCGCTGGGCAATACCAATATTTTGATTGCCGCGCCGGGCGCAGCCAACGTCGGCGTTGTCGACCAGCCGGGTATTCATACGGACGCGCGTGGCTATGCGGTGGTGCCGTATGCGACAACATATCGCCAAAACCGTATGGCGCTGGACGTTAACGCCATGGCTGATGATGTCGATATTGATGACGCGGTGACTCGCGTTGTGCCGACCGAAGGCGCGCTGGTTCTGGCCCGCTTTAAAGCGCGGGTCGGCGCGCGTGCCCTGGTAACGCTGAATCATAACGGTAAGCCTGTACCCTTTGGCGCAACGGTGACGGTGAATGATCGCCATGCGGAGGCGATTGTTGACGAGGCCGGGGAAGTCTATCTTTCCGGGTTGTCAGCGCAAGGCGTTCTGCACGTTCGCTGGGGGAACCTGCCGGATCAACAGTGTGTCGCGTCCTATCATCTCTCTTCCTCCCGTCAGATTCTGAGTCGACAACATGCGGAGTGTCATTAAATGAAAATACCTCTTTTATTTGCTCTGCTGGCGGGAAGTGTCGTATCGCAGTACGCCTTCGCAGACGTGTGTAAAAACGTTAACGGCGTGCCTTCCAGTATTAATTACGATTTAACGACCACTCTGACGGCAGAACAAAACCAGGTGGGAAAGACGGTTCAACTGGAAAAAAGCCAGGAAGTTAATGTACAGGCGGTGTGTCCCGCCGGCGCGTCGACCTATAGCCAGACTTATCGCTCCTATGTGTCGCCATATCCGGTCGTAGAAACGAGCGGTAACTGGAAATATTTAAAGCTGGACCCGGACTACCTTGAAGGCGGAATGCGAATTGAGGATTCTTCGGCGGGCGATATCTATCCGCCAATGAACAACGTTCTGATGGGATATGATGAAAATGTGAAAGCGGGTCAACCGTTTTACGTTCGTGACTCAAATCTGGAGTTTCAGCTCAAAATTGTTAAACCGTTCGTCGGCACGGTGAATATTAGTCCTAAGACTATGTTCAATGTTTATGTCATGACCGCCGCAGGCGATCCGCTGACAGATGTCGTATACAGCATTCTTTATAGTGGAACGGTGACCGTACCGCAAAGCTGTGAAATCAACGCCGGACAAACGATTCTGGTAAATTTCGGCGCATTATACAGTGGCAATTTCAACCATGCAGGCCAAAAGCCGGAGGGGGTACGAGCGAAAAAATTCAGCGTACCGGTAAAGTGCAGCGGTCTGGATTCGCAGGTCAATTTAACAATGCGTCTTATCGCTACGCCGGATAGCCACGTTCCCCAGGCTATCGCTTCGGATAATGCCGATGTCGGCGTAGTGGTCGAAACCGATGAAGGAAACGCGCTTATCCCCAATGATGCACAGAGCGTCGCGCCTTTTATCACCGATAGCGCCGGACGCGCTAACATCACATTGCAAGCCTACCCGGTAAGTACAACAGGCGAAACGCCTGCGGAAGGGGCGTTTACCGCACTGGCCAGCCTGCGAGTGGACTTTGACTAAATGAACAGATCACACTGCGCTCTTTTTGCCATGGGACTAATGCTGTGTCCGCAAATCAATGCCAGCGCTGACGACCTCGCTTATAACCTCGAATTTACCGGCACTATTGTGGCGCAAACCTGCGACATAGATATTTCCAGTCTCAGTCAAAGTATTGATTTAGGACAGTTTGCGGTTGGCGACTTTCCTTCGACAGGAACAACGACAAAATTTAAGCCCTTTAATATCAACCTCAAAAATTGTTCCCGAGGAATTGCCGGGGCGAAGATCTGGTTTACCGGCGAACCCGATCCGGACAATCCCGCGCTACTGGCGATAACCGACACCGGGATGGGAAGCGGAAACATGTTAGCAAGCGGGGTTGGGGTGGAAATTCTGAATGATGATCAGGATACCATCAGTATCAATAATGCCGACTCGGTGGTCTATCCGTTGAAAGCCGGACGCAACACGCTGTCTTTTTATATTCGCTATAAATCGACCCGGCCGACGGTCACGTCCGGGAACGCGACGGCGGTCATGTATTTCGATATGCAGTATGAATGAGGAGCCATCGTAATTATGCGTAACGATATCCTGTACGGCATCGGGATGCTGCTGGCGGCATCCGGCGTCCAGGCGCACGATGGCCGGGTCTATGTTTCCGGAACCATCACGGACAATACGTGTTCGCTCTCTCCTGGCTCGGAAAATATTAACGTGGCGATGGGCGCGGTTTCTCAACGGCAGTTTTATCGCGCGGGCGACGGTTCCGCATGGCAACCTTTTGCTATCGATTTACAAAACTGCGGCAGCACTGCCAGCGGCGTAACGGTCAGTTTTAGCGGTGCGGCGGACAGCCGTAATACGGATTTATTGGCGCTTACCGCAGGGGAAAGCGACGCTTCAGGCATTGGGATTGCGCTTTATGATCAAAATAAAACTTTAATCCCACTGGGGCAAGAGAGTGATGTGGTGACGCTCAGTCCGGGTCAGGCGTCGGCGCATCTGCAATTTTACGCGCGTTATCTTGCCGATGGCGGCGCGGTAACGCCCGGGGACGCCAATGCCTCCGCAACCTTCATTCTTGCCTATGAATAAGTTCTTTTTACGCTGCGCGATATATTGGTGCTTGCTTCCCATATCATGGGCGCAGGCTGGCGTGGTAATTGGCGGTACTCGCTTTATCTATCATGCGGGCGCCCCGGCATTAAGCGTACCGGTAAGTAACCATTCAGAAGCGTCCTGGTTAATTGATACGCATATTTTACCTGGTGGCCGCTGGCCAGGAACCAAAAACGAAGGGAATATCATGCCCTTCGTGGTCACGCCGCCATTATTTATGCTTTCAGCGCGCCAGGAAAACTCAATGCGGGTGGTTTATACCGGCGCACCGCTACCCGCCGACAGGGAAAGTCTGTTTACCTTGAGTATCGCCGCTATTCCCTCCGGTAAACCGGAAGCGAACCGTGTACAAATGGCGTTTCGTTCGGCTTTAAAATTGCTCTATCGCCCTGAGGGACTCGCCGGCAATCCGCAGCAGGCCTACCGGCATCTGATCTGGTCGCTTACCCCCGATGGCGCGACGGTACGCAATCCGACACCCTATTACGTTACGCTCTTTTTATTACGCGCTAACGAGCGCGCCCAGGACAACGCCGGGGTCGTGGCTCCCTTTGCAACGCGTCAAACGGACTGGTGCCGGCACACGGTTCGCTGCACTGTGCGCTGGCAAAGTATTAATGACTATGGGCGGGTAATGACAGCGCAAACCGTGGATCTGACGCGTATTCATTAACTTTTTTTCAGGCGTCTCCCGATAGCGGGAGGCTTTCCGAACTTATCGAACGAGACTTTTATTATGTATTATCACGCGTTAAAACTTTCCCGACTGGCGATGTTGACGTTGGCAGGCGTTGCCGTATCCGCCTCGGCAATCGCCGCCGATTCTGCCCCGACGTCGCAAATTGGCCCGACGGCGGAAGCCTACATCGTCAGTCATCCGGATAAAGTGGGAGAGGTGGTGGCAACGTATTTGGCCGAACATCCGGAATTTTTGGTCGCCGCCAGCGAGACGTTGCATCAGCGTCAGCAGATTGCGCAACAACAGGCGTATGTTCAACTGGCATTACAGTATCGTGCTGAGTTGCTCAGTAGCAGCAGTCCTTCCGTTGGGCCCAACGAGGCAAAAGCGGCGGTGGTGATGTTCTTTGATTACCAGTGCTCGTGGTGCAGCAAAATGGCGCCTGTGGTCGAAAACCTGATTAAGGCGAACCCGGATACCCGGTTTATTTTCAAAGAGTTTCCTATTTTTTCCTCCCGCTGGCCGGTATCCGGACTGGCGGCCAGAGTCGGCGAACAGGTATGGCTTACACAGGGCGGGGCGAAATATCTCGACTGGCATAATGCGCTTTATGCCACAGGGAAGGTGGAAGGCGCGTTAACGGAACACGATGTCTACACCCTGGCGCAACATTATCTAACGCCGACGCAGCTGGCCGCCGTAAAAGAAGCGCAAAGCAGCGGTGCAGTACATGATGCGCTCCTCACTAACCAGGCACTGGCGCAGCATATGGACTTTAGCGGCACGCCTGCTTTTGTCGTCATGCCTCAGACGCAAGACGGTGATGTAAAACGGGTGACCGTGATCCCGGGAAGCACGACTCAGGATATGTTGCAAATGGCGATTCAGAAAGCGAAGGGGTGATATTCGCTCAGAGGAGAACGCACAGGAGTGAAAGTAAAATGAAGTCTATGCGTTGCGTCATACCGGTGATTTTACTTTCCTTTATCGTTCATGAAGGGACAGCGAAACCGACCGCTCAGATTCATTTTATGGGATCGGTTGTTGAGGCAGGCTGCTGGAATGACGTAGGAACCTTAGAAATTCAATGCCATAATAAAGAGGGAGTTGAACGTTATATTATTGTCGAGAATATTATCACGCCGATATCGTCTCCTCATGCAACGGTAAAACGAGATTATTTGGATGAAGATAAGCAATTAACAGTGCTACGCATTGTCTATGACTGAACCGCGTAGCAGACCGCAGATGGTGTCCCGTCAGTGTCGTGTGAGGATATTATGAAAAATGTTCTCACCTTCCCGGGACACGGTCTACAGACTTTATCTTCAGATAAACGGCGCTAAAAAGAAAAGCACGATCAATAAAAAAAGAGTGGGAATACCAATGGATATAATTTTATTACATCGGTGAGTATGATATTGAATAGCTTGTGGCGGTATGTCAGCAGCGTCAATGATAAATCTTTCATCGATTTTTATCCCCTGCCTGGGGAGCGTAACAAACAGTTCGAAAAGCCCGATTTGTTGTAAATCTCGTCGCAGCAGATAAAGAAGTTGCGTCAAATTAGCATCGCTAACAAATTGACTTCGCTCTCCCCAAACTGCGTGTGAAATCATCTCCCGCGTAATCAGTTTCTTGTAGGCATTTTCAAAAAGATAGCTTAAACAACGCGCACGCATTAGCGTCACCTTTAGCACTTTTTTATCATGTAATGATATTATTTCTCTTAACGACTCATTATAAATAAATTCGTTATTAATAGTATATTGTCTCATGAATTCACTCCGTTTTGATATTCATAAGGTACGTTTGACACTGTCAGTGTGTTCACTGGCGGTAAAGTACTCCTTACATCAGTACGGATAAGCGTAGAGAACCGCAAAGAAATAAGAGAATCATTTGTGATTAAACAGGATAATATTATGCTTTTTTATAAAGTGTGCCAGATGTTTTTGATGTTTTTTATAAAATGGCATCATGTGTTTTTATTTCACACAGGCTGAAATGATATCAATAAAATTATAATTTAATAACAAACAGATAGAGGAAATGATTTACTTATTGAAATAAGTGTGGTGCAAGGTTAATCTGCGCCTTAAATGATGGTGCCAGATTATACCAGCCAGGATAACCTATATGCGGCCAATAAAAAATGCTAAAAAAATTGACTACAATCTGATCAAAGTGTTCGATACGGTTATTACTGAAGGAAATGCAACCAGGGCGGCGAGGAAACTGGATGTCACGCCTGCGGCGATCTCTCAGGCTCTTCTTCGTTTACAAAATCTTTATGGCGAAGAGTTATTTATCAGAACCCGCAAAGGATTAGTTCCGTCCAGCAAAGGTAAATCGCTTCACCAGGTATTTCGCCAGGCAATTGAATCTATAGAAAGCACACTGTGCGATAAAACAGATGCTCAGGAGAGTAATGAACTCATTGTTCTGGGAGGTGATATCACTGAAAATTACTATTTTCCAGCATTGCTGGATACTGTGTTGATGAATCGATATATTATTAAACACTATGCGATTAAAAAAACAGGGGAATACTCACCAGCCTCCATGCTGACGCATGGCTATGCGGATGTCATCATGGGAATTCTGGAAATTAAGAATGAGATGATTGAAAGTTATCTTATTGATAATTTATCTGATTTTGTTTGTGTTTGTGGTGAAAAAAGTCCATTGGTTGGGCTTGAAAAAATTTCTTTATATAATTTTTATGCTGCCAGACATGCTGTCTATCATTCAGATATGTTCTCTTCTTTCACCGCTGATAGCATTGATTTATTCAAGAGTAGTACGCCTTATGCGGGGCGCAGAGAAATAGGTTATTATAGTGATTCACTATTTGGAGTTATCGGTGTTGTTGAAAAAAGCGATATGGTTGCGATTTTGCCAGGAAAGATTGCTACTTATTTTAGAGATGTGCGGCGTTATAATATAAAAATACTACGTATGCCTGATGAAATAATTTTTCGTATGTTACCCGTTTATGCTTATCTGGCTACAAACAGCACCCATTATAAAAATGCCAAAAAACTGATATCAACATTTCAGTCGACCTTTCTTTTTAGCCAGGAAAAGCAGCCTGACGCTTTGGTTGAAGGAAGCACATCCTTATGCGATTTGTCGGTTTAATATCAAATTATCGTATTAAATGAATAACCGTTATGACCATGGTCAGTAAAGCGAAAAATAATGCCATATATTTATACGCTTCTTTTTTTAAAGAAGAGGGGAGGCAGCTTTTGTTTTCATTGCTGATAATAATGTTAGCATCTACTTTAATACCCGTTCGAGGCACCGTGGAAAAAAACTGGCTCAGGCCAAAGCCTTTAAGGTCGCGCCGCAGTAGATATAAAATCTGGGTCAGGTTGGCGTCGCTGATAAATTGACTTCTTTCCCCCCAAAGTTCATTAGTGAGTTGTTTTTTATAAATAATCTCTTGTTGTGCATGATTCAGCATATATTCCAGACACTTTATGCGCATTGCGGCAATTTTTATCATCTTTCCCGTTTTTATGTTTTTTAGCTCATTGGTCTTATCATTGTAAGTGTGCGTGCTGTTAATTAAATAAATAGTCATGATGTTATTTAATGGGTTTAATTGGGGTGGCGATAATAATATGCATATTAAATTTACGGATCAACTGGCGTGATTGTAATAGCGTCTTTTTTCCAGAGAAAATCGTATCGTGTCACAAAAATGATGTTTTTTTAGAAAAACTAAAATTTTATTTTTAGTCGCTCTAAAAATAAAATGATAGTAGTGTTAATTTTTATCAGTAGATTGATATGCTTTGATTGATTTATTGTTGACATAAAATAATTTGAATTATGGCGCAAGGCCTATGCCAACCATAAAAAAGGTATAGGCTATTGGTCACAATGCATTAATGCTACATAATTGTTATGCTTTTATAGTAGCGCCAGGGAAATAAAATCTTCGGACGATAAAGAATAGTTTTAGTCTGGGTGTTATTTTATGGATGTTTTATTTTAAATTATTAAACCGATTTCTCTTGTTGAGGTAGGGTTATTTGCTAAGCAACGGGCTGGCATGTTGTAGCTGCTCGTTGCCTATATCCCAATTAATCAGGAGAAACGTATGAATAAGAAAAGTTCGTCAATGGTTAACATGCCCGCACCGCGTGAGCCGATTAACCAGAAAATCGATACCAATAACGCACTGGTTTTAAACCATAACGCCATATATGAACAACGATTAGCGGAGATCACGCAATCTAATACCTGTGACAAGGCCATTGTCACCGTAAATCCCTACGGGACCGCCCCGTTGAGTCTCTATCTGGGGGTTTGGATGGATGAAGCTGCCGCGCTTGAGATCAATGTTGTTGATAGCGAAGCGACGACAGAGGCAGTGCGTTATCAATATGATGTACATCCGGGCGCTAACCTTATTCCTGTGTGTGGGATGGTATCCGCGGTGAATAATCAGATTACCCTACGCCTTGCCTCGCAAATTGTCGGGCAATATACAGTAATGACAGACGCATTACCGCCCACGGATTCGGCTAACGTGAGCCTCGGCTTCCCTATTATTAGCGTCTCCTGTCCTGCGCAGCAGGCCTCGCTGATGGAGGAAGGACTTTATTTCTCCACTTATTTTGATCGGTATAATCTGGCTTTTGATCATAACGGGATTGTCCGGTGGTATGTAAGTCAGGAAATCCCTTCTTATAATTTTGTCAGAATGGATAACGGCCATTTCCTGGCGACGTCACAGGGAATAAACCATTGTCTGAATATGTATGAATTTGACATTATGGGACGGGTTTATACGGTTTATCTTCTCGACAATGAGTTCCATCACTCCATTCTTCCCATTGAGAACAATCTGGCGATTGCGCCTTCAGAATATAGCAATGGACGGCCAGACGGTTACTCAACCGGGAAAGATGGCGTTTCTATTATTAACTTATCTACCGGACTTGAAGTCGCCTATTACGATATGCTGTATGTGATGGATTATTCCAGATCGCCGCGTCCTTCCGGAAGCGCGCCAGGTCAGGACGTATCAATGGATGACTGGCTGCATATCAACCAAAGCTATATTAATGAACCCAACAATTTGCTGATCTGTTCCGGTCGACATCAGAGCGCGATTTTTGGCGTAAATGTGGATTCCGGCGAACTGCGCTTTATTATGGCGAACCATGAGGATTGGTCTGACGAATTCAAGCAATACTTATTAACCCCTGTCGATGATGATGGTGTCCCGCTGTACGATCTTACCTCGCCGGGAGGGATTGATGCGGCAGATAAGAATTTCTGGACCTGGGGGCAGCATAACATTGTTGAAATTCCAAACGATGAGCCTGGTATCCTGGAGTTTATGGTCTTTGATAATGGTAACTATCGTTCACGCGAAGATGCGAAAAGTCTGTTGCCGCTCGATAACTTCAGCCGGGTGGTGCAGTTTAAAATAAACCTAAACACGATGACCGTAACGCGTCCGTATGAATATGGTAAAACGGAAGTCGGGAACCGGGGCTATAGCAGTTTTGTGAGCGCTAAGCATTTATTGACTAATGGTCACCTGGTTATTCACTTCGGCGCGACGACGGTTGATGAGTTTGAACATACCATTACCGCGCAACCAGGTTCCAGCGATCTTGTCGATCCGGATGAAGGGCAACAGGCGTTAGGTCGACTGGTATTACAAGAAATCAATAAAGAGACGAAAGAGGTCTTATTCGAAGCGATGGTGACGTCGGGCTATTTCAAGAACGAAGAGACGAATGGCACGAATTATCGTTATGATATTTCTGCATTTCGGGTATACAAAATGCCGCTGTTTGCATAACTAAGTATGTTATGCGGCCGGTTATCGACCGCATAACATTATGGCTTATTTGCTAATATCATCCACGCGCATGGTGTGGTCAGGTTGAATATTGTTAACCTGCTTCATATAGTTAACCAACGCCGGTGCGGTTTGTACCCCTATATATTTGATATTTTTACCTTTAGTGAAGGTAAATCCGCCACCACCTTTACCGATAAAGGAGTCCAGCGCGACGGTATAGAGTTTATTGTCTTCTACCGGTTTGCCTTTGATATCAAATTCAACAATACGCTGGCCCAGCGGTTTGGTGCTGTCATATTTAAACTGGACGGTTTTAGATACGTGCAGCATACCGTTTTTCAGATCGGCAGCGTGTGACATGATGGATTTCAGGTCTTTACCGCTGATTTCCATGCTCATGACATCGTTGGTGAACGGATACATACTCAGCACATCACCATAGGTGATATTGCCTTTTGGCAATTCGGTACGGATGCCGCCAGCATTATAGAAGGAAGCGTCGGCGCCAGGAACGGTAGCCATCAGGGCATCGGTGATTAAGTTGCCGGTTGGCGCGGATTCACCGTAAGAACGGGTCAGCACTTCCGGAGAGTGCGCGACCACCTCATCGGTAATTTTCTTAACCTTGTTATCCCATTCGTCAATTTTGGCCTGCGTGACCGGATCTGGCTTATAAGTATCCGCATACATGGTGATCAACTTACCATTGTAGCTGTCCACTTTTTTGGTTTCCGGGTTCCAGTCAAGCACCAGTTTACCTAATTCGATGGTGTACGCATCCGTGGAAACGACAAGGGTATCGCCCACTTTAATCGGTTCTGGCGTACCTTTATGCGCATGGCCGGTAATCAGGACGTTAAGTCCATAGCCTTCCAGCGATTTCGCCATATCAACGTCGGTTTTCAGCGCGCGTGCGACATCAGCCTCGCCTGCGCTGGACTGCATACCCGGCACGCCTTCGTGGGCGAGCAGCACGGTCAGGTCAACTTTCCCTTTTAACTCTTCCAGCTGTTTTTTCACATAAGGAATCGGATCGCGGCAGTCAACGCCTTCACGCACGCCTGCGGCAATCGCTTCATAGAATGCGGAAACGCCGTGCATACCGATGACGCCGATCTTGAATCCATCTTTTTCCACGATGGTATACGGTTCTTTAATTAATGGCGTATCTGTGCCGCTGTAAAAAACATTATCCAACAATACCGGGAATTGCAATTTGCTGAGTTGTTTAACCAGATTCTCATGGCCATGGTCAAATTCATGGTTACCGACAGAGACGGCGTCGTAAGGCATGGTATTTAAAATATCAATAATAGCCTCGCCTTTGGTCAGCGTACTGATAAAAGGTCCGGTGAAATAGTCGCCAGCATCAAAGAAAAAGACATCTTTCTCTTTCGCTTTTGCATCTTTGACAATTTTCGAGATGGGCGCAAAGCCGCCTACCGGACGTGTCTTGGATACATAGGGGATAATTTCTGGGGTTACATGGGCATGTAAATCGTTTGTATAATAAATTGTGATGTCACGCGCATCGGCTGAAAAGGAAATGGCTGAAGACAAACCAATGCACAGCGACAGTAGGGATATCGAAAACTTTTTGTTCATATAAACCATCCATTTACGCTACATTAAAGAAAAACAATGCCTGTAGTCGTGTCATTCACGACTACAAACCGGGGAAATTAAGTAATATTCATCAAGTTTATTAATTATTAAAACTCGAAGCCGATCAGGTAATTCATACGGTCGCCGTAGCCGTCATACCCCAATTTATTATTGAAGTAACGGTAAGAGACGGAGGCGGTCCATCGCGGCATAAATTTCCATGTAAACGTTACCGCGCCGTTCAGGCCGGTCGTCCCACCCTGTTGTTCGGCGTAGGCATCATTACGATCCATTTCAACTTCGTTCCAGTTTGAAATGACGAACTTTTCATTAAACATATCGAAGTTATAAGCCGCGACCCAACCGAGAACATAACCGTTAAAGCCTGTCGCCTGTCCATACTTTTTAGAGGTATAATCGTTCGATAAGTTATGAACAGCGAAATAGGGCTTAATAAAGCCTGATGGGCTGGTTAAACCCAGATAACCTACCCCGTACATCATGTTTAATTCATCACCGAATTTATTCTCCATCGACATATAGAGTTTCATCATTGCGGTAAAGTTAGAGCCTTCTACTACCCTATAATGTCCCAGAAATTGGGTAACATGGTTACGGCCTTCTACCGGATGGTTGAGCACGTTCATTTCATAAAATGATGCAAATTCGCCCCTGTCAAACACGGCGCCGAAATCGGCTACCGCTTTCCACACTTCGCCGCGATCGACATTGACAAAGCCTTTATTCCAGTCGCCATATCCGAAGCTAAGTTTACCGTATACGCGTTTCAACTCCGCTGCCTGGCCATTAAAGCAAGAGAAAAGAACACATGCGGCGAGTAGACTATTAATATATTTCTTATTTTTCATGCTCAACTCCATGAGGTAAAAACACAGTGAAATGTTGTGTAAAGAAGCGAATTCTAAGGAGTGTCTTTTTATACGTAGGTGATAGATGTCTCAAAAATATCAGCGACATATAATCGTCAAATATTCGTGTCAGATAATGTTGTTTATTACGTGATAACTATTTGATTTATAGTTTATGTCTCTGTTGTAAAAGTCACACCGGATAGCATGAAATTAATGAAACTTCGAATGGGAATAATCTCTCGCAAAGACAACTTACTGCCATTAAATGAGGGTGTTACCGTTCAAACAGCAACATATATTGACATCACAATAGCGGTTCTGACATATGGGCCATATTTGAGATCTGCATCACTCGTTCGCGATTTCTTTTTTTATAGACTGCTTCAGGCGTGTTTTCTTTAGCACGAAATATATTTATGGCATTAATATTATAATGAGTGTGAATAATTTCTACGATAAAACGATGTTAATGGAAGAAATATAAGACAAATCGAATATATATAGTGCAATTAATTTAGGCTGTATTCCGCAGCCGGGTCTATCGGCAAATATATCGTAATCAGACCGTGCGATAACTCAAAGGAGTTGAAATGAAAAGAACAGTCGTTGCCAGTATGATAGGGTTGGCGCTATGCGCTGGATGCGTATTATCAACCGCGCAAGCGGCAACCGCAAAGCGTCCTAACTTAGTCATTATTCTGGCGGATGATTTAGGGTATGGCGATCTCGCCACCTACGGGCACCGCATCGTTAAAACACCTAACATAGACAAATTGGCGCAGGAGGGGGTGAAGTTTACCGACTATTATGCGCCAGCGCCTCTGTGTTCTCCTTCCCGCGCGGGCCTGTTAACCGGTCGTATGCCGTTCCGTACCGGAATCCGTTCCTGGATACCGGAAGGCAAAGATGTTGCGCTGGGGCGTAATGAACTGACTATCGCCAATCTGCTAAAACAGCAGGGCTACGATACAGCGATGATGGGGAAATTACACCTGAATGCGGGCGGCGATCGCACCGATCAGCCGCAGGCGAAAGACATGGGCTTTGACTATACGTTGGTTAATCCGGCGGGATTTGTCACCGATGCTACGCTGGATAACGCCAAGGAGCGCCCGCGCTATGGCGTGGTGCATCCTACGGGGTGGATTCGTAATGGCCAACATATTGGCCGCGCAGATAAGATGAGCGGCGAGTTTGTGAGCTCTGAAGTGGTGAACTGGCTGGATAATAAGAAAGACGATAATCCGTTCTTCTTATATGTCGCCTTTACCGAAGTCCATAGCCCGCTGGCGTCGCCGAAAAAATACCTTGATATGTATTCGCAGTACATGACCGACTACCAGAAGCAGCATCCGGATCTGTTCTACGGCGACTGGGCAGACAAACCGTGGCGCGGCACCGGCGAATATTACGCCAATATCAGCTACATGGATGAGCAGGTCGGTAAAGTGCTGGATAAAATTAAGGCGATGGGCGAGGAAGATAACACCATCGTCATCTTTACCAGCGACAACGGCCCTGTCACGCGCGAAGCGCGTAAGGTATACGAGCTGAACCTGGCCGGGGAAACCGACGGTCTGCGCGGGCGTAAAGACAACCTGTGGGAAGGCGGCATTCGCGTACCGGCAATCATCAAATACGGCAAGCACATTCCACAGGGGATGGTAACGGACACGCCGGTATATGGTCTTGACTGGTTGCCGACGCTGGCCAACATGATGGACTTTAAACTCCCGACCGATCGTACCTACGACGGTCAGTCTTTAGTTCCGCTCCTGAAGGACAAGACGTTAAAACGCCAGAAACCGCTGATCTTCGGTATCGATATGCCGTTCCAGGACGATCCGACGGATGAGTGGGCGATCCGCGACGGCGACTGGAAGATGATCATCGATCGCCAGAATAAACCTAAATATCTCTATAACCTGAAAACCGATCGTTTCGAGACGCTCAATCAAATTGGTAAACAGCCGCAGATTGAGAAACAGCTTTACGGTAAGTTCCTGAAGTATAAAAAGGATATTGATAACGATTCGCTGATGAAAGCCCGTGGCGATAAGCCGACGCCTGTCACCTGGGGCTAATGGAATAATTATAAAAAATTAAGTATGCCACTTAGGGCGATGCCCACCTGATCCGGTCACTCTGTGCCGGATCAGGTTCTTTTATTTCAGGGAAGGTAATGATGTTTGGGAAAAGTTGTCAGGTCATGGTTAAACCAACCGGATCGGTGTGTAACCTTGACTGTAAGTACTGTTTTTATCTGGAGAAAGAAAAGCTCTATCCGGATCGAAAAAACCATTACAAAATGTCGGAAGAGACCCTCGAACTCTTCATCAGGCAGCAGATTGCCGCACAGGATATTGATGAGGTCATTTTTGCGTGGCAGGGCGGGGAACCCACATTAATGGGCATCCCGTTTTATCGTAAAGCCGTTGAATTTCAGCAGCGCTATTGTGGCGGCAAAACCATCGTCAATACCTTCCAGACCAACGGCATCCTGATCAACGATGACTGGGCGACCTTCTTCCGGGAGCATGATTTTCTGGTTGGCGTCTCTATTGATGGCGATGCCGCGTTACACGATGAATGGCGAGTGACGCGCTCCGGAAAGCCGACGCATGAAAAAGTAGAAAATGCGGTGCGTTGTCTGGCGCAGCACGACGTAGAATTTAATACCCTCACGGTGGTTAACCGTACCAATATGCATCATCCTGTTCAGGTCTATCGCTACCTGAAAAGCATTGGTAGCCGCTATATGCAATTTATCCCTTTAGTTGAACGCTGCGGGGAAAATGGACTGGCGCAGCCGCAGGATAAACATATCGCGATGACGCCGTGGTCGGTCGATAGCCTGCAATTTGGTCAGTTTCTGAATGCGGTATTTGATATCTGGATCCGTGAGGATATCGGCGATATCGGCATTCAGCTATTTGAACAGACGCTGGCGGCCTGGTGCGGCCTGCCGCCGCAGGTTTGCGTTTTTGCGCCCACCTGCGGCAGCGCGTTTGCGATGGAAATGAACGGCGATGTTTATAACTGCGATCACTTCGTATATCCGCAATTTAAACTGGGGAATATCCACCAGAAGACGCTGCGTCAAATGAATCAGGGCGAACAAAATCGCCAGTTCGGCAGCGATAAACAGCGTTCAATGGCGCAGGAGTGTCATCGCTGTCAATGGAAGTTCGCCTGCTATGGCGGCTGTCCGAAACATCGTTTTTTACCCTCTGCGTCAGGCGCAACCAATCATAACTATCTGTGTGCAGGTTATCAGGCTTTTTTCTCGCATACCGCGACGGCGATGAGTGCCATGCGAACCCTGTATGAAAAAGGCATCTCACCTGCAGAAATAAAGTCAATATTTGTTTGAAGGTAGTATTCGCAGGGAGTGAATATGTTTTCTCACATTAATGTCGATGCTTGCAAAACGCCAGGCTGCAAAAATCTGGGGATTCTGGGGAGCCCAGACTATCTACCGCAAGGGAAAAATGTTCTCTGTCGAGCGTGCGGTTTTTTGTTCCCCATTATCTCAGCCAGATCGCTTAATCTTTTTCGCCAGGCGGCGAATCAACCCTGGAAAGGTCTGGTGAAGTCCTGTCCGCATTGTGGCGGGACGTCGCTGAAAAAATATGGATTTTCCACTAAAGGTGAACGGCGTATGTATTGCCGCCAGTGTAATAAAACGTTCATCTCCTATACCGCTGTCAGGAGCGACGCCAGACAAGAGAACCTTGCCACGTTGATTGGCGAAGGAGCGTCGCTAGTTGAAATACGCGCGGCGCTGGCGATAGACAGCACGGGTTTTAGCCGCGAATTACAAAAACTGTCCCGTCGCGCTAATCAAGCGGAACGCGATTTTGTGTTTCCCGCGTTTGATATCGCTATGAGCACGCGGGCGTTTCGTGTGAAATTTAACGGCGGCGACAGCAGCTTATACGTGCTGGTGACGGCGGAAGAGGAGAGCGGTAAGGTCGTCGCGATCTCAACGAATTACTCCGCCCAACCGGTGGAAGCGGATTATCAATATCATTCTGATTACGAAGAACGACTTCCGTCCGGCACGCTGGCGCATCTGGTGCAGCGAAAAGAGGCGCTGACCATGCGCCGCAATGTATTATTTGATGTGGATTACGGCCCCGCCGTTTTATATAAAAACGATCCGGGGATGTTAGTAAAACCCGTATTACCTGCTTATCGACATTTTGAGTTGGTTCAGGCGTTGACGGATGAGCGTTCCCTGAATGTCCAACATTATCTCGATCACGAATGCTTCATTCTGGGCGGCTGTATGATGGCGAATTTTAGCTATCTTCGTCAGGGGCGCTGCCATATTTCGTTTGTGCGTGAAAGAGGCGTTACGCCGCCCAAACGCGATCTCCCTCCGCGGTTGTTTTTGAGCGGCGGAATTCGCAACAACGTCTGGCGTACATTTTCCACACGGGATTATGCGATGGCGGTATGCAATCTCACAGGAAATAAAAAGGTGAGTTTGTTACGCCATGCGACGTTAAATAGCGCGACGGCGTTTATTCGCTATGTTCACAACCATCCCTTCCTGCCGCATCTTAACCGGATGTCTCCTGGCAATGTTGTTGCCGTACTGGATTACCTAAAATTTGAATATAACGCTTCACGTAACTGAATTGCTAAAATAAAAAGTGTGATGAGGTGTTGTTGCGGTATTTTATTCGGACGGCTTAAAAATCCAGAGTATTAATTTTCGTGGTCCCCATGAGGGGCGATGAGATTAATACACTGGAGATTTATCATGAATACGTTAACTACAACGTCTGTTGTCCTTCCTGCGCCGCGTCCGGCGATTAATCAGGGTATCGATATCAATAATGAAATGGTGCTTAACCATACCGCTATTTATGAAAATTGCCTTGCGCAGGTCACGCAAGAGAATACGGTAGAAAATGCGCTCATGTTGTTAGACCCTTACGGCACGGCGCCTTTAAGCGCTTATGCCGGGGTCTGGAGTCTGGAACCGGCTGAGATCATAGTCACGGTCCAGGATGCGGCAAAAACGGCGATGCCGGTAGAACATCTTTACACCCTTACGGCAGGCGCAAATCTGTTGCCGGTTCTGGGGCTGGTAGCGGATACTGAAAACCGTATTGTCTTTTCTCAGGCAGATACGCCGCTTGCCGTCTATACGCTCATCACACAGCCATTACCGCCGGTAGATTCCGCGGAGGTCGTATTAGGTTTTCCGATTATCAACGTGACGCAACCTGCTACCGATGCGGACAAGATGGCGCCAGGGTTTTATTTTATTACGCATTTCGATCGCTATAATTACGCATTAGATCAGAATGGTCTGGTGCGCTGGTACGTTACTCAGGATTATCCGTCTTATAATTTTGTTCGAATTGATAATGGCCATTTCCTCACTACTTCAGAAGCGAAAAATACCTATCTGGATATGTATGAGTTCGACATGATGGGGCGTCTTCACACATTCTATAATCTCGATAATCAATTTCACCATTCTATCTGGCCGTGGGATAGCAATACCATTGTTGCGCCCTCTGAATATACCTCGGGTCGGCCCGACGATTTGAAAACCAATGAAGACGGCGTATCGGTTGTCGATCTGACTACCGGACTGGAGACGGCTTACTACGATATGGCGAAGGTGCTGGATACGACGCGGGTTTCCCGTCCTTCAGGTACGGCGCCGGGAGAAGACCCGACGGTTAAAGACTGGCTGCATATAAACCAGAGCTACGTGAATGAGACGAATCAGTTGTTAATTGCGTCCGGGCGTCATCAGAGCGCGGTGTTTGGCGTCGATCTGCAAACGCAAGCGCTACGCTTTATTTTGTCAACGCATGAAGACTGGGACGACGCTTATCAGCCTTATCTTTTAACCCCGGTCGACAGTGAAGGTGTGGCGCTTTATGACTTTAGCAAACAGGAGGATATCGACGCGGCCGACCGTGACTTTTGGACTTGGGGCCAGCATAACGTCGTTGAAATCGCCAATAATACGCCGGGTATAGTGGAGTTTATGGTATTTGATAACGGTAACTACCGTTCGCGTGATGACAGCAAAAGCCTGTTACCGCCGGATAACTACAGCCGCATTGTCCATTTCGTGGTGAATATGAATGAGATGACCGTTATGCGGCCATTTGAATACGGCAAGGAGCTGGGCGCGCGTGGCTACAGTAGCTGCGTTAGCGCGAAAGCGATCCAGCAGAATGGCAATATTGTGGTGCATTTTGCCGACTGCACGTTTGATGAAAATGGCCGCGCCATCTCTTGCCAGCCTGGCGAGAGCGATATTATCGATCCGCAGGCGGGCAGCGAGGCGATGGGGCTGCTAATTTTACAGGAGATTGCGCCTACGGAGAAAACCGTGCTTTTTGAAGCGACCATGACGTCAGGTTACTACAAAAACGCGGAAACGAACGGGGAAGGCTATCGCTACGATATTACCAGTTTCCGGGTGTATAAAATGGATCTGTACGCGTAGCGGTCTATCATCAATGACTGACTGCACTAAAAAAGTCCGGCGTAAGTCGGACTTCATTTCGTAAAAAACGAGCTATTCATCATATATAATCTAATTTTAACGATGAGTCAGGCGAGGTAAGATAGTAGATCCGAAGAATTCACCTGATTGAGAGAATAAAAAGTGAAACATCTGCACCGATTTTTTAGCAGCGATGCCTCTGGGGGCATCATTCTCATCATCGCCGCTGCGCTGGCTATGCTGATGGCCAATATGGGCGCGACCAGTGGATGGTATCATGATTTTCTGGAGACGCCGGTTCAGCTACGGGTTGGGGCGCTTGAGATCAACAAAAACATGCTGTTGTGGATCAACGATGCGCTGATGGCCGTGTTTTTCCTGTTGATTGGCCTGGAAGTTAAGCGCGAACTGATGCAAGGCTCGTTAGCCAGTCTGCGCCAGGCCGCTTTTCCGGTGATTGCCGCCATCGGCGGGATGATTGTACCGGCATTGCTCTATCTGGCCTTTAACTACTCCGATCCGGTCACTCGCGAGGGCTGGGCTATTCCTGCCGCGACGGATATCGCCTTTGCGCTGGGCGTGTTGGCGCTGTTGGGCAGCCGGGTTCCGCTGGCGCTGAAAATTTTCCTGATGGCGCTGGCGATCATCGATGATCTCGGCGCCATCGTTATTATCGCACTGTTTTATACCAGCGATCTTTCTATCGTCTCGCTGGGCGTGGCGGCGTTCGCGATTGCCGTGCTGGCGCTGCTGAACCTGTGCGGCGTCAGACGGACTGGGGTATATATTCTGGTCGGGGCAGTGCTGTGGACGGCGGTACTGAAGTCCGGCGTTCACGCGACGCTGGCAGGCGTTATTGTCGGTTTCTTTATTCCGCTGAAAGAAAAACACGGTCGCTCGCCGGCCAAGCGTCTGGAGCATGTTCTGCACCCGTGGGTCGCGTACCTGATCCTGCCGCTTTTCGCTTTTGCGAATGCCGGCGTTTCTCTTCAGGGCGTCACGATTGACGGTCTGACCTCCATGCTGCCGTTGGGAATTATTGCCGGTCTGCTGATTGGTAAGCCGCTGGGGATTAGCCTGTTTTGCTGGCTGGCGCTGCGTTTCAAGCTGGCGCATCTGCCGCAGGGGACCACTTATCAGCAAATCATGGCGGTCGGCATTTTGTGTGGCATTGGCTTTACGATGTCCATCTTTATCGCCAGCCTGGCATTTGGCAATGTCGATCCGGAACTTATTAACTGGGCGAAATTGGGCATTTTGATTGGTTCATTGCTCTCCGCAGTGGTGGGGTATAGCTGGTTGCGCGCGCGTTTGAACGCGCCGGCATAATCAGTACGAAGGAAAGGGGGAGCGATGTATCGCTCCCTTGCGACATTGAACAGGGAGAGAAATGAGCATGTCTCATATTAACTACAACCATCTTTATTATTTCTGGCATGTCTATAAAGAAGGTTCTGTCGTGGGTGCCGCAGAGGCGCTTTTTCTGACGCCGCAAACCATTACTGGTCAAATTAAAGCCCTGGAAGAGCGTTTACAGGGGAAGCTATTTAAACGTAAGGGACGCGGTCTTGAACCCAGCGAACTGGGCGAGCTGGTTTTTCGCTATGCGGACAAAATGTTTACGCTAAGCCAGGAGATGCTGGATATCGTCAATTACCGCAAAGAATCAAACCTGTTGTTTGATGTCGGCGTCGCCGATGCTTTATCCAAGCGTCTGGTCAGCAGCGTTCTGGATGCGGCGGTGGTGGTGGACGAACCCATACATCTGCGTTGCTTCGAGTCCACGCACGAAATGTTGCTCGAACAGCTCAGCCAGCACAAGCTGGATATGATTATCTCCGACTGCCCGATAGATTCCACGCAGCAGGAGGGGCTATTCTCAGTCAAAATCGGCGAATGCAGCGTCAGTTTCTGGTGTACGAATCCGCTTCCTGAAAAAGCGTTCCCTGCCTGCCTGGAAGAGCGACGGTTGCTGGTGCCGGGACGGCGCTCAATGCTGGGGCGTAAGTTGTTGAACTGGTTTAATTCACAGGGGTTGCAGGTTGAGATCCTCGGTGAATTTGATGATGCGGCCTTAATGAAGGCGTTTGGCGCGACGCACGATGCGATTTTTGTGGCGCCGAGCCTTTATTCGCTGGATTTTTATGCCGATGAGTCGGTAATAGAGATTGGGCGCGTGGAGAATGTCATGGAAGAATATCATGCGATTTTTGCCGAGAGAATGATCCAGCATCCGGCGGTGCAGCGTATTTGCAATGCGGACTACTCGGCATTGTTTAAACTACAGTAGACGTACCTACCGTAATACTTCCGGCTGCGGTATTAACCCGCAGCCGGAATCATTCTACAAGTTCAGCAGGCTACGGTACTGCCCACCTTCGCGGATAAACACCGGAATTCTGTTCAGTGGCGTAGCGTAATGCAGCGTCTGCCCTCCTGAATAGCTTTCACCGGTCGCAAGATCCGTCCATGTTTCCCCTTCTGGTAGCCAGACATCACGCTCGCGCATACCTTCATGCATGACGGGGGCGATCAGCAGGTCAGGACCAAAACAATACTGGTCGGTGATTGTCCAACTTGTTTCCTGTTCGGGGAATTCAAAGAACAGGGGGCGCATCACTGGCGTATTGTGCTTATGGGTTTCCTCCATCAGCGCTTTGATATAGGGCTTGAGTTTTTCTCGCAACGCCAGGCAACCTGTCAGTACGTCGCATACTTCCTCACCGTAGCTCCAGACCTCGTTCGGCGCACCTGTAGGGCATTGAGCAATGCCATCCCGGTACGGTTGCGCGGGTAAAATCTGCGGATCGCGGTTGCCGTGCAGACGCATCACCGGACTAAAGACGCCCCACTGGAACCAGCGAATTAGCAATTCATGGAATTTCGGGTCGTGAATATTACCGCCATGGAAACCGCCGATATCCGTCGTCCACCACGGTATCCCTGCTATTCCCATATTGAGTCCGGCGGCAAACTGGTTGCGCAGCGATCTAAACGAGGAGTGAATATCCCCTGACCAGACCAGAGCGCCGTACTTCTGACTGCCGGCCCAGGCGCAGCGTAGCAGGTTGATAACCTGGTCTTCGCCATCGGCTTTCATGCCATCAAAAAAGGTTTTGGCGTACATGCGTGGGTAGATATTGCCCACTTCCAGTACCGGCCCGGCATGGTAGCGATAGTTGTCGTAGTCGTAAACGCTGAACTCAGGTTCGGCTTCATCTAACCAGAATAACTTCACGCCTTTATCGTAATAGTTGCGTTTGGCTTTGCCCCAGACGTAGTCGCGCGCGCCCGGATGAGTCGCATCAAAGTAAGTGGTATTGCCGAGGAAATCCATATTGATCGGCAAGCCACGTTCCGTTTGTACCAGCCAGCCGTTTTCGCGCATCTCCCGATAGCTTTCGGTACGGTTATCCACCGTCGGCCAGACGGAGACCATCAGCTCAATTCCCAGCGATTTCAGCTCGGCAATCATGGCATCAGGATCGGGCCAGTCGCGCGCATCGAACATCCAGTCACCCTGATTCGGCCAGTGAAAGAAGTCGATAACGATCACTGAGATAGGCAGATTGCGGCGCTTATATTCGCGGGCGACCTCCAGCAGCTCTTCCTGCGTACGATAACGGAGTTTGCACTGCCAGAAGCCCATAGCGTAGTCCGGCATCATCGGCGGCGTGCCGGTAGCCAGCGCGTAAGCCCGGCTAATTTCTGCCGGGGTATCGCCAGCCGTGATCCAGTAGTCTAACTGTTCGCTGACCTGCGCTTCCCATTCGGTAACGTTTTGGGCAAAGGTTACGCGTCCGACTGCCGGGTTGTTCCATAAAAATCCGTAGCCCAGACTGGAGAGCATAAACGGTACTGAGGCCTGGGAGTTACGTTGCGCCAGCTCAAGCACGCATCCTTTGAGATCCAGGTTGGCCTGTTGATACTGCCCCATGCCATAAATTTTTTCCCCTTCGGTGGCTTCGAAGCGGGCTTTCAGTGAATATTTCCCACCCTGAATAGGGCGGAACTCGCGTCCCTCAAGGTTGAGTGCGCTAACGTACTGGCCGTGAGATGATTCATCCTCGCCAATTTCGCCCCGCAGGCGCCAGAACTCCTGCAACAGGGGTTTGTGTGGATGGCGGTAAAAGGTAACTTGTCCTTTTTGATTGACGATAGCGATAATTTTGCCGTTGGTCAGCGTTGCCTGGTGGTGCTCATAATCAATGTGGCACTGACTTTCTGCGACTGGCTCAGTCAATGCCCAGTCTTCATTTCTCATTACCGGCAGATGACGGCCGCTGCGTACGCGCAGGCTGTTCTCGCCCCAGGGTTCAATCCATAAATAGCGATCGTTTTGCTGCCAGACCAGACGACGCGGGTCTTGTTGCATAAATGGCATGGTGGTGCCTCCCATATTCGAGGGTGAAGGTAAAGAACGTTATGAGTTGACGGTTTCCAGATCGTGGCGAATCTTCTCTTCCATCGCTTCGTATTTGCGAAAGAAAAGTAGTGGGATCGCTGCGAGCGCGAAGAGTAGGGCGGGTGCCCAGATAAAGGCCCAGATAATGCCCTCCAGACCCGCAGCACTCTGGGCATGGTTGGGGACATAGCCAAAACTGTTCATGATCCAGGCGGCGAAAGCGGTGCCGAGGCCACTACCCATCTTGATGCAGAAGGTGCTGCCGAAGGCGATAAGAATGCCGGTAGCCTTAATACCGGTCTTCCAGGCGCCGAAATCGACGGCGAACCCCAGCATGGCAAACGGCATTGAGCAGGCGATACCGCTGCCGATATTGCCGAGTATCCAGGCGGCGATGAGGAAAGTAATGTTGTCCGCTGCCAGCCACATCATGACGCCGCCAAACGTGGCGACCAGCAGACCGCCTACCCATATCCAGGTTTTAGCCAGGTATTTGCTAAAGAAGGGGATAGCGATGATAAACAGGATCTGAATCGTCGCCAGGCTGTTAATCAGCGGTACCAGATCTTTACGGTCGAGGTTGTAGGTCAGATAATAGACAATGGTCGTGTTGCGCTGCTGTAGGGCAATCCAGAAGATCAGATTAGCCAGCACCATCAGGATCCACGGCCAGTTACCTTTCATCGCCGCGAAACTTTTTTTCATCGGCAACTTAGGTTCATGCTGTATTTTATCCGTATCCATTTCACGAATGTTTTTAAACGCAAAGAGCGTTAGCGCGCAGGATATAATGGCAAACGTAATTGCCGTATAAATAAAACCAGCGTGATCATCACCGTTACCTAAAAAAGCGACTAACGGCAAGGCGGTCGCGTTCATTAATAAAACCCCAATTTGTCCACCGGTCATTCGCCAGGAATTTAAAACCAGTCTTTCCTTGGGAGATAAGGTCATCAGGGGTAATATTGCACTGAGTGGTGTATTAAGTCCGGTAAATAGAATGCTGGCAATCATATAAGATATTGCTGCATAGATGGCTTTTCCTGTCATACTGATATCAGGAGACCAAAATGACAGTGCGCTGAATACCGCAAAAGGCAGCGGTAACCATAAAAACCAGGGACGACATTTACCGTAGCGTGAACGTGTTTTATCGATGATGATCCCCCATATGGGGGCGTCTATGCCATCGATAATACGCGCCAGCAGCAGGATAACGCCTGCTACGGCAAGGCTAATGCCCGCAACGTCTGTGTAGAAATATAAAATGTACGTTGAACCGAAGCAGTACAGCAGATTACCCGCCACATCCAAAGAGCCGTAGCTAATACGCTGTAGTAAAGACAATGATGCTGACCCGGAAGGCTGGGTATCCTCAATGACAGAACTCATAATGATAACTCCGATATTGGTACGATACGCCCAGAAAAACAACCTCTACTTTCTAAGCAAGTTTTGAATATTATTTTTATGTCGTTTTTGAATTTAACCTCAGATTAAAATGAGTAAGTAAGGTGTACATGAAAAGTAGTTAACCCGACGGCATCAATCAATTATTAAATCTTACATCAGGATTGCGTTTATTAGTTTTTGAATGAGCGATGTTTTTATTTGCTAAGGTGGTCACAGTTTTTTCAGTAATGAAATAAGAAAAGGAAAACAGTGAAAGAAAATAACTTTCAAGTATTACGTGACTAAGGGAGGGATAGCTGAAAAAATAGGCTGGTTAGTAAGAGCGTGAACGAGTGAGGTCAGCGCCAGCGGTTGACGAGCAAAACGGCAGATAGCAGGCATAAAAAAACCCGCTTTACGCGGGTTTTTCTACAAAGCTGATAACAAGCAGGCGATTAAGCCAGTTTGTTGATCTGTGCAGTCAGGTTAGCTTTATGACGTGCAGCTTTGTTTTTGTGGATCAGACCTTTAGCAGCCTGACGGTCCACGATCGGTTGCATTTCGTTAAATGCTTTCAGTGCAGCAGCTTTGTCGCCAGCTTCGATAGCTGCGTATACTTTCTTGATGAAAGTACGCATCATAGAGCGACGGCTTGCGTTGTGCTTACGAGCCTTTTCAGACTGAACGGCGCGCTTCTTAGCTGATTTGATATTAGCCAAGGTCCAACTCCCAAATGTGTTCTATATGGACAATTCAAAGGCCGAGGAATATGCCCTTTTAGCCTTCTTTTGTCAATGGATTTGTGCAAATAAGCGCCGTTTAAATTGCAGCACTCGTTGCGTAGTGATGGCGCAGGATTCTACCAGCTTGCGTGCTGTGAATACAGCCTTTCCATGAGAAAAATTGCATTAAGCGGCGGGTTTTGGGGCGGAGTTTGCCGCATGGCGATGAAAAGCATCTTCTTTATGTTTCATCAGGGCAATCGCCGGTTAACCTTAACCGCTGTACAAGGTATACTCTTGCGATTTTCACTGTTTTGAGTCAGACATGAAGCTGATACGCGGCATACATAATCTCAGTCAGGCCCCGCATGGGTGTGTGCTGACCATTGGTAATTTCGACGGCGTACATCGGGGGCATCGCGCTCTACTGCAGGGTTTGCAGGAAGAAGGACGCAGACGCGGTCTGCCGGTGGTGGTCATGATTTTCGAACCGCAGCCGCTGGAGCTGTTCGCGACGGATAAAGCGCCCGCCCGCCTGACGCGCCTGCGTGAAAAACTGCATTACCTTGCGCAGTGCGGCGTGGACTATGTGCTGTGCGTGAAATTCGATCGCCGCTTTGCCGCTTTGACGGCGCAAACGTTTATCAGCGAACTGCTGGTGGAGCGACTTGGCGTGCAATTTCTTGCCGTCGGCGATGATTTCCGCTTTGGTGCTAGCCGCGCGGGCGATTTCTTGTTATTACAGAAGGCGGGGGCGGAGTATGGTTTTGCGGTTTCCAGCACCCAAACCTTTTGTGAAGGCGGCGTGCGTATCAGTAGTACCGCAGTGAGACAGGCGCTGGCGGAAGATAACCTGGCGCTTGCCGAAAGTCTGCTGGGACATCCCTTTACTATTTCCGGGCGTGTCGTTCATGGCGACGAGCTGGGACGTACCATTGGCTTCCCGACGGCGAACTTACCGCTGCGCCGTCAGGTCTCCCCGGTCAAAGGGGTCTATGCGGTGGAAGTCACCGGGCTTGGCGATAAGCCGTTACCCGGCGTAGCGAACATTGGCACTCGTCCAACGGTGGCTGGCGTGCGTCAACAACTGGAAGTGCATCTGCTGGACGTTGTAATGGACCTCTACGGTCGCCATATAGATGTAATACTGCGTAAAAAGATACGTAATGAGCAGCGATTTGCGTCGCTTGATGAGCTAAAAGCGCAAATCGCACGCGATGAGTTAACGGCCCGCAAGTTTTTTGGGCTAGCCGGGCAGGTGTAACCCTGACGGTGTTTATCAAACCGAAATACGGAACCGAGAATCTGATGAGTGACTATAAATCGACCCTGAATTTGCCGGAAACAGGGTTCCCGATGCGCGGCGACCTCGCCAAGCGTGAACCGGGAATGCTGGCGCGTTGGACCGATGATGATCTGTACGGCATCATTCGTGCGGCCAAAAAAGGCAAAAAAACCTTCATTCTGCATGATGGCCCTCCATATGCGAATGGCAGCATTCATATTGGTCACTCAGTTAACAAGATTCTGAAAGACATTATCGTGAAGTCCAAAGGACTGTCGGGATTTGACTCGCCTTACGTGCCGGGCTGGGACTGTCACGGTCTGCCTATCGAGCTGAAAGTCGAGCAGGAGTTCGGGAAGCCGGGCGAGAAATTCACTGCCGCTGAATTCCGCGCCAAGTGCCGCGAATATGCTGCTACGCAGGTTGACGGCCAGCGTAAAGACTTCATTCGTCTGGGCGTGTTGGGCGACTGGTCGCATCCGTACCTGACCATGGACTTCAAAACCGAAGCCAACATCATCCGCGCGCTGGGCAGAATTATCAAAAACGGTCATCTGCACAAAGGCGCTAAGCCGGTGCACTGGTGCGTTGACTGCCGTTCCGCGCTGGCGGAAGCGGAAGTTGAATATTACGACAAAACGTCACCGTCTATCGACGTGGCGTTCCGCGCCGTCGATCAGGATGCGGTGAAAGCGAAGTTTGGTCTGCCGGGCGTGAGCGGCCCTGTGTCGCTGGTTATCTGGACCACCACGCCGTGGACTCTGCCGGCTAACCGCGCCATCTCCCTGGCGCCGGACTTTGATTATGCGCTGGTGCAGATTGACGGCCAGGCGGTGATTCTGGCGAAAGATCTGGTTGAAAGCGTCATGCAGCGTATTGGCGCGGCTGAATACACCATTCTCGGCACCGTTAAAGGCGCGGAGCTGGAACTGCTGCGCTTTACCCATCCGTTTATGGGCTTTGACGTGCCGGCGATCCTCGGCGATCACGTCACCCTGGACGCCGGTACCGGCGCGGTACATACCGCCCCTGGTCACGGCCCGGATGACTACGTGATCGGCCAAAAGTATGGCCTGGAAACGGCTAACCCGGTTGGGCCGGACGGCGCTTACCTGCCAGGCACATATCCAACGCTTGACGGTGTTAACGTCTTCAAGGCGAACGATATCGTTATTGAACTGCTGAAAGAAAAAGGCGCGCTACTGCATGTCGAAAAAATGCAGCACAGCTATCCGTGCTGTTGGCGTCACAAAACGCCGATCATTTTCCGCGCGACCCCGCAGTGGTTCGTCAGCATGGATAAAGAAGGGCTTCGTCAACAGTCCCTGAAAGAGATCAAAGGCGTTCAGTGGATCCCGGACTGGGGTCAGGCGCGTATTGAATCAATGGTCGCTAACCGTCCTGACTGGTGTATCTCACGTCAGCGTACCTGGGGCGTACCGATGTCGCTGTTCGTGCATAAAGAAACGCAGGAGCTGCTGCCGATTGAGCGTACTCTGGCGGCGATGGAAGAGGTGGCGAAACGCGTCGAAGTTGACGGTATCCAGGCGTGGTGGGATCTCGACCCGAAAGAGATCCTCGGCGAAGATGCCGATCAATACGAGAAAGTTCCGGATACGTTGGACGTTTGGTTTGATTCCGGTTCCACCAGTTACTCCGTGGTTGATGCACGTCCGGAATTCGCCGGTCATGCGGCCGATATGTATCTGGAAGGCTCTGACCAGCATCGCGGCTGGTTTATGTCCTCCCTGATGATTAGCGTGGCGATGAAAGGCAAAGCGCCATACCGCCAGGTACTGACTCACGGCTTCACCGTCGATGGTCAGGGGCGCAAGATGTCCAAATCCATCGGTAACACCGTGTCGCCGCAGGATGTGATGAATAAACTGGGCGCGGATATCCTGCGTCTGTGGGTGGCGTCTACTGACTATACCGGCGAAATGGCGGTCTCTGACGAAATCCTGAAACGCGCTGCCGACAGCTATCGTCGTATCCGTAATACCGCGCGCTTCCTGCTGGCGAACCTCAATGGCTTCAATCCGGCCACCGATATGGTCAAACCGGAAGAGATGGTGGTGCTGGACAGGTGGGCGGTGGGCTGCGCGAAAACGGCGCAGCAAGAGATTCTGAAGGCATACGAAGCTTACGACTTCCATGAAGTGGTACAGCGCCTGATGCGCTTCTGCTCCGTTGAAATGGGGTCGTTCTACCTCGACATCATTAAAGACCGCCAGTACACCGCGAAGGCCGATAGCGTCGCGCGTCGTAGCTGCCAGACTGCGCTGTATCATATCGCAGAGGCGCTGGTTCGCTGGATGGCGCCGATCATGTCCTTCACGGCTGATGAAATCTGGGGCTACCTGCCGGGCGAGCGTGAAAAATATGTCTTCACCGGCGAATGGTACGACGGGTTGTTTGGCCTGGAAGAGAATGAAGAATTTAATGACGCATTCTGGGACGATGTCCGCTATATCAAGGACCAGGTCAACAAAGAGCTGGAAAATCAGAAAGCCAATGGCATCAAATCGAACCTGGAAGCAAAAGTGACGCTGAAATATGCTGACGATGCTAACGGTACGATCAAGAAGCTGAAACTGTTGGGCGAAGAGGTCAGATTTATCTTCATTACTTCCCAGTTCGTGATTTCTGAGCAAGCGGGGGGTATTGATGATGAAAATATTCAGTACAATGCTGGTAATACGACAGTTCAGGCAGTGGTAACGCGTGCCGAGGGTGATAAGTGTCCGCGCTGCTGGCACTACACTACTGATGTCGGCAAGGTGGCGGAACATGCAGATATCTGCGGACGCTGTGTCAGCAACATCGCCGGTAATGGCGAACAACGTAAATTTGCCTGATGAGTAAACCACTCTGTTCAACAGGACTACGCTGGCTATGGCTGGTAGTAGTCGTGCTGATTATCGATTTGGGCAGCAAATACCTGATCCTCCAGAATTTCGCTCTGGGGGATACGGTAGGGCTGTTCCCGTCGCTTAATCTGCATTATGCGCGTAACTACGGCGCGGCTTTTAGCTTCCTGGCGGATAGCGGCGGCTGGCAGCGCTGGTTCTTTGCCGGGATTGCGATAGGGATCTGCGTAATTCTTTTGGTGATGATGTATCGCTCGAAAGCGACGCAGAAGCTGAATAACATCGCTTATGCGTTAATCATCGGCGGCGCGCTGGGTAACCTGTTCGACCGCCTGTGGCACGGCTTTGTTGTCGATATGATCGATTTTTACGTCGGCAACTGGCATTTCGCGACGTTCAACCTTGCCGATAGCGCGATCTGTATCGGCGCGGCGCTGATAGTACTGGAAGGCTTTTTGCCGAAGCCGACAGCGAAAGAACAGGCATAAGCGTAAATACCGGGTGGCGCTTATCCGGTTTTGTAGGTCTGATAAGCGCAGCGCCATCAGGCAAACGTGGTGCCGGATGGCGGTGAAAACGCCTTATCCGGCCTACGGTTTTATCGTCCTTTGTGCCTCCGGGCAAAACACGTGAGCAATTTGCATGTCTAAATCCGTACAGAGCAACAGCGCGATCCTCGTTCACTTCACCCTGAAACTGGATGATGGCTCAACGGCGGAATCTACCCGCAATAACGGCAAGCCAGCCCTGTTCCGTCTTGGCGATACCTCGCTTTCCGAAGGTCTGGAGCAGCAGCTTCTGGGGTTGAAAGAAGGGGAAAAGAAAGCGTTTTCGCTGGAGCCTGACGCCGCGTTTGGCGTCCCCAGTCCGGACTTGATCCAGTATTTCTCGCGCCGTGAGTTTATGGCGGCGGGCGAACCGGAAGTCGGGGCGATTATGCTTTTTACCGCAATGGATGGCAGCGAAATGCCTGGCGTGATTCGCGAAATCAACGGCGACTCGATTACCGTTGATTTTAACCATCCGCTGGCCGGGCATACCGTTCACTTTGATATTGAAGTGCTGGAAATCGATCCGGCGCTGGAGGCATAAACATGCAGATCCTGTTGGCCAACCCACGCGGTTTTTGCGCCGGGGTAGACCGCGCTATCAGCATTGTTGAAAATGCGCTCGCTATTTACGGCGCGCCAATTTACGTTCGGCACGAAGTCGTGCATAACCGCTATGTAGTGGACAGCCTGCGCCAGCGCGGGGCGATCTTTATAGAGCAAATTAGCGAAGTGCCGGATGGCGCCATTCTGATCTTCTCCGCTCATGGGGTTTCACAGGCGGTGCGTAACGAGGCGAAAAGCCGCGATCTTACCGTTTTTGACGCCACCTGCCCGCTGGTGACGAAAGTCCATATGGAAGTGGCGCGCGCCAGCCGTCGCGGTGAAGAATCTATTCTCATCGGCCACGCCGGGCACCCGGAAGTGGAAGGCACCATGGGTCAGTACAGCAACCCGGAAGGGGGGATGTACCTGGTGGAGTCGCCAGAGGACGTCTGGACGCTGAATGTCAAAAATGAAGGCAAGCTCTCCTTCATGACGCAAACCACGCTTTCCGTGGACGATACGTCCGATGTGATTGATGCGCTGCGTAAACGCTTTCCGAAAATCGTCGGCCCGCGCAAAGACGATATTTGCTATGCCACTACTAATCGTCAGGAAGCGGTGCGGGCGCTGGCGGAGCAGGCTGACGTGGTGCTGGTGGTTGGCTCGAAAAACTCTTCTAACTCTAACCGATTGGCGGAACTGGCCCAACGGATGGGAAGAACCGCGTTTCTTATCGACGATGCGGCGGATATCCAGGAGGCGTGGGTGAAAGAAGCCGCCTGCGTCGGCGTCACTGCTGGCGCTTCCGCGCCGGATATTCTGGTGCAGAATGTTATTGCGCGTCTGCGCGAGTTTGGCGGCGGCGAAGCCGTCACGCTTGAGGGGCGCGAAGAAAATATTGTTTTCGAAGTGCCGAAAGAGCTGCGTGTGGATGTTCGTGAGGTCGAATAAGATTTCATAATTCAGAAATCTGCCTGATGACGCTACGTTGACCAGATCTTAAGAATTTCTTTTGATATTCAATGTGCGACAGGAAAAATAAGGCGTAGTCGTCATCCGTTGCTAATGCCCCACCTTTTTGCTATTCATCTGAAAAACCAGCACAATCGTTGCTGGTTTTTTGGTTGTAATGCCTACAGGGATAAGGGAAATGGGCAAAATAAAATATGGATTGCCAACGTTACTCGCCATCGGCTTTTGGATGGACGCAACAAGCGCCACGGTGCTGGAGCTACCTGCCTGGGAGCGAAACTATACCGGGACTATCGCGGGGAAACCGGTAAACGTTAATATCACGCGATTTGGTAACTCTCTTAATGGGTATTACTGCTATGAACCTTGCAATCAGCACAAGGCAGTGATTGTTCTACGCGGCTCACTCCAGGATAAAGAGGTGCATCTTGAAGAACGCGTAAAGGCGCTTTCGGGTTACTGGAATGCGGAAATCTCCAGCAGTGAGATTAAAGGCGAATGGACGTCCGCAGATAAAAAACGACATTTTCCTGTTGCCCTTATCTATTACAAACCTAAAAACTCCCCTGATATTGTGCTGGTCACGAACACGAATGATGCAGGGGGTTACGACCCTTCCAAAGAGATTGATTGCGGCAATACGCCGGCCATTTCGGCGATAAAATTATACCGTGATGGTAAACTCATACAGACCTTAGATACCGCCTCGGTGGGCACTTGTAGCCCGTTTATGCCTCAATGGGGGGATGTCAATTTTGATGGCTACCCGGATCTATCGATTGTAACAGAGTTACTTGCTGGGCCGGATGCTCCAGTACAAACATGGCTCTATGACCCCGCCAAACAGCGTTATGTTGATGCGCCAGCGTCTTATCAGGAAATCACTTCACCAGAGATCGATGCTGAACATAAACAGATTGTCAGCTATTGGCGCGGCGGTTGCTGCAGCCATGGCGTCAATGTGTATCGCTGGAAAGGAAAAACGATTGAACTGATCGATCGCGGTGAAAGCTACTTTCAGCCTGTGATAAGTAAAGGCAAAATGTATAACTGCTACATGACACCTTCCTACGCTGATGGGCGTATTATTTATCCGCTAGTACGTAAAAATGGTCATTTGACGCCGCCTCTTAGCCTTGATGGGACGTGTCAATCTTTTTTGGCTAACCGGTAATGTTCGTACCGTGATTCAGGCAGAAAAACCCGGCGCTGAGCCCGAATCGCTTGAGATTCAGTGGCAGGAAAACAAAGCATCGCCAGGGCGTTTTTGCCCATTAGTTCCGTTTGTCGAAGGTGATAAGCTAAGTCCGCGTCTGGTGACGGATGACGATGTGCCTGATACCTGTATCAGTCGCGCTGAGTATGAAGATATAAAACAATAGGTCAGGAGAGCTTTAATGACAGCATCCCTACACATTATTCTTGATACCGATCCGGGCATTGATGACGCGGCTGCGATTGCCGCTGCGCTGTTCGCCCCCCAGCTTGATCTGCAACTAATAACCACCGTCGCAGGCAATGTTTCCGTTGAAAAAACGACCCGTAATGCGTTGCAGCTTCTGCATTTCTGGGACGCCGATGTGCCACTTGCGCAAGGGGCCGCGACGCCGCTGCTGCGTCCGCTACGTGATGCGGCATACGTCCACGGCGAATCCGGTATGGAAGGCTATGATTTTGTCGACCATCAGCGCCAACCGTTGGCGAAGCCTGCGTTTATCGCTATCCGGGATGTGCTGATGAACGCCCCGGAGCCCATGACATTAGTGGCGATTGGGCCATTGACCAATATTGCGTTGCTACTGATGCACTATCCGGAGTGTGCGTGTAACATTCGCCGTCTGGTGTTGATGGGCGGTTCCGCAGGGCGCGGCAATTTTACGCCTAATGCTGAATTTAACATTGCTGTCGATCCGGAGGCCGCGGCGCTGGTGTTCCGCAGCGGTCTGGAGATTGTGATGTGTGGGCTGGACGTTACAAATCAGGCAATGCTCTCGCCAGATTTTCTGAATAAACTGCCCGCGCTGAATCGCACCGGTAAGATGTTGCACAGCCTGTTCAACCATTATCGCAGCGGTAGTATGCGCACTGGCGTCCGGATGCACGATCTCTGCGCTATCGCCTGGCTGGTGCGTCCGGAGCTTTTTACCCTGCAATCCTGTTTTGTGGCCGTAGAAACGCAGGGGGAATATACCGCAGGCACGACGGTCGTTGATATTGAAGGGCGTCTGGGGCAGCCCGCCAACGCGCAGGTGGCGCTGGCGCTGGATGTGGACGGTTTTCGTCAGTGGGTGGCTGAGGTGTTTGCCTATGCGCCGTAATTACATGTTGGCGCCATAATCTCATACTTTGCCGCGATAGAGTCTCTCCGGCCTGCCCACTTTCCCGTAGCTGATCTCCGCTTCGAGAAAGTTATTTTTCACGCCTTGTTCCAGATAGCGTCGGGCAGTGGTTTTACTGCTGCCCAGAATTTGCGCCAGAGTGTCTGCTGTATGTACTGCCTGCGGGTCGGCGAATATTTGTCGTACCCGGTTGAAGGTGTTTTCATCAATTCCCCGCAGTCCGCTATTCGGTTCTGCGGTTTGTTCTTTGGCCTGGATATTAAATAAGGCATCAACGTGCGTCTGGTTTGCCTGCTCACTGGAACGTAACGAACTGCGGTAACGGGTGAACCGCTCCAGGGTATGCTGCAGGCGCTGATAATGTACCGGCTTAATCAGGTAATCGAATACGCCCATGCGTAAGGCATCGCTGATGGTATCCATATGATTGTCGGCGGTAATGAAAATAATTCGCCCCGTGTAGTTGGTGCTGATGGTATGACGAATTAAATCGATCCCTTTGCCATCGGGTAAAAAATTATCCAATAGAATTAACTGTGGTTGATAGAGGCGTATTTGCTTCTTCGCACTTTCCAGTTTGTCTGCGATGCCGACGATTGAAAACTGGGGAAAAATCTTGATGGTGTCCACCAGGATTTCCGCTAGCATCGGTTCGTCTTCAACGATGAGTGTCGTAATGCTATCCATGTTATTCTTCTCTGGTAAAAGGGATATAGAGGGTAAAAATGGTGCCAAAAGGATTATTGTTATCGACGATAATGTCGCCATTGGCCTGCTTGACGTAGCTGTGCACCAACCATAATCCAATTCCGTGATCGCCGTTATTGTGGGTGGTCACTCCACGCTCGAAAATATGCTGGCGGATATTTTCGTCAATACCACATCCCTGATCGGCAACTTCAATAATGACTTCATTACCTTCGCTGTTGATCAGGCACTCAATCTGTCGCGAGCCTTCGCGATTGAGCAGGGTGGCGTTATAGGCGTTGTCCAATAAATTGCCAACAATCGAAATCCATTCATTATGCGAGAGCGATGACGGCAGGTGTTCAACAAAGCTTGAAGGATCGAAAATCAGCTCCAGTCCCAGCTCTTTTGCCCGATAATATTTACCGATTAATAGCCCCGCAAGGTGGTGGTCGCGGAAATTATGGGAAATAAAATCGAGTACTTTCTGGTGGCTTTCCGACTGCTGCTGAATCAGCGCCAGCGCATTATCGTAGCGCTTCAGGAACAGCAGTCCGGCAATGGTGGAAATAAGGTTGCGATGCTCATGCTGCACGGCGCGCAGGTTATCGGCGTATTGCCGCACCTGACTTAACTGCAGGCTGAGTGTATTGATATCGTCTTTGTTGCGAAAGCTAATAACCCAGCCCTGAGGCTGGTTGTCAATAATGACCGCCATGCGACTGGCGATGACTTTCATTTGGTTAAAGGTGACGATCTCATCTTTTTTGTTTTTTTGCGGCGCATCGTAAAAGAAGGCCTCCGGCAACACGACATGGTGGATTGCATAGCCAATGAGTTCAGACTCCGGTTGGCTCAGATTCAGTAAGCGGCGAGCCGTTTGGTTAATGGCGGTAATACGGTGATGGGAGTCAATGGCGATCAACCCTTCAAATACCGACTCAAACAACACGCTTTGCTGAATTAATAGTTGTGAAAGCTGCTGTGGCTCCATGTTAAGCATCTGCTTTTTAATATGCAGCGAGAAGCGGCGGGCACAGTACAACAGCACCAGCAGCAGTAACGCCATCGGGAACAGCAACGAGCTGATTTGTAAGTTAAGCCAGCTCTCCAGCTGTTCCAGAGTATAGCCGACGGAAACAATACCGATGACTTTACCGGTACTGTCCTGAATCGGGGATTTACCACGCAAGGAAGAGCCTAATGAACCTTTGCGCACCGATACGTAGCTTTTAGCATTATACAGCGCGTCGTCGCTATCGCCGCCCTCCATATATTTGCCGATCTCATCCGGGTTGACGTGATACAGTCGCTGACCTTTTTCGTTGCCAACGGTAATGTAAGTCGCATCCGAAAACGAGCGCATTGGGTCAATCAACGCTTTGATGCGTGACAAATCATGCGCCTCTACGGCTTCAACTAATTCTGGCATAGCGGATATTTGCATTGCCTGAATAAGCGCACGTTGGCCCACCTGATAATGCAGGCGTTCTTTCGTGATATCGGTCAGATACCAGGTGATTGCCAGCATCACGATGGTGGATGTAAACAGGAGCAGTAGAAATATCCGGTTTTGAAACGAGTGTCTGGCAAACCAGCGTGTAATTTCCCGTATAAACATATTGGTATTTAAATATTTAATTACGGTATTTTCTTGCATTCGGCATCACCGGAACCTGAACCAGTTCATACTTACTTTTCTTTCAGAAAAAATTTGGATGAAAATGGGATACGACATGCGTATCCCATCCACTATTACATCGCCAGCACGTATTTCAGCATCACGCCCGCGGCAATGGCCGAGCCAATTACCCCCGCCACGTTCGGGCCCATCGCGTGCATCAGCAGGAAGTTCTGCGGGTCTGATTCCAGCCCCACTTTGTTCGATACGCGGGCCGCCATCGGCACCGCCGACACCCCCGCCGAACCGATAAGCGGGTTGATTTTGTTCTTACTGCACAGGTTCAGCAGCTTCGCCATCAGCACCCCGGCCGCCGTCCCGATACCGAACGCAATCACACCCAGCAGCAGAATGCCCAGCGTCTGCGGCTGCAGGAACTTATCCGCCACCAGCTTCGCGCCCACCGACAGCCCGAGGAAGATGGTGACGATATTAATCAGCCCGTTCTGTACCGTGTCGCTCAGACGCTCCACCACGCCGCTTTCACGCATCAGATTGCCAAAGCAGAACATCCCCAGCAGCGGCGCGGCGTCCGGCAGCAGCAGCGCCACCAGTAGTAACAGCACTACCGGGAAGAGGATTTTTTCCCGCTTACTCACCGTGCGCAGCTGCACCATGCGGATTTTCCGCTCCGTCTCCGTGGTCAGCGCTTTCATAATCGGCGGCTGGATTAACGGCACCAGCGCCATGTACGAGTACGCCGCCACCGCGATGGCCCCCAGCAGCTCCGGCGCCAGCTTGCCCGACAGATAAATCGCCGTCGGGCCGTCCGCGCCGCCGATGATGCCGATGGCCGCCGCCTGCGGCAGGGTGAAGCTGATAAGGCCGAAGTAGTTCAGCGTCAGCGCCCCCAGTACGGTGGCGAAGATACCGAACTGCGCCGCCGCCCCCAGCAGCAGGGTGCGCGGGTTGGCCAGCAGCGGGCCGAAGTCGGTCATCGCGCCGACGCCCATGAAGATGACCAGCGGCGCGACGCCGGAGCCAATCGCCACTTTATAGAACAGCGCCAGCACCCCCGGCGTGTAGCCCATGTCCACCGCCAGGTTCTCCATCTGGCTCTGCACCGACGGCAGCGCCAGCGCTAATGCCTCTTTAATGGCGTGCACGTCCGGCGCGCAGTTAAGCTTCGCGGCAATCACCGCCAGCTGCCCGGCGTCGTGATGCGCCAGCAGGCTCTCCAGCGCGGTCAGCGCCATACCCGCTTCCGGGATGTTGGAGAGCAGGCCGCCGAAGCCAATCGGCAGCAGCAGTAACGGTTCGAACTTTTTCGCAATCGCCAGCCACAGCAGCAGCAGGCTGACCAGCAGCATGATGGCCTGGCCTGCGCCAAGGTGCATCAGCCCCATGCCCTGAAGCAGGGCGTTCAGACTTTCCATTTCAGTTCTCCGTTACGCCAGCGTCATCAGGGTGTCGCCCACGGAAACCGCGTCCCCGGACTTCACCGCGATACCGCGTACCGTCCCGGCCTGCGCGGCGCGGATTTCGGTTTCCATCTTCATGGCTTCCAGAATCAGCAGCACATCGCCTTCGGCCACTGTCTGGCCTTCGGTGGCAATCACCTTCCAGATGTTGCCCGCCAGCGGCGCGGTGACCGGGGTGCCGGCGCCTGCCGGGGCGGTGGCAGGAGCAGAAGAGGCAGCAGGTGCAGCCGCAGTGAGCTGGCTGATATCGCCGCCGTCGCTGACCTTCACCACAAAGGCTTTGCCTTCCACTTCCACGGTGTAGATACCGGAAGCGGCAGGCTTCTCTGCTTTTGTCACCGGCTGCGCGGCTTCCGCCTGCGGCAGTGGCTCAAACGCCGCCGGGTTGTGGCGGTTTTCGAGGAATTTGAGGCCGATTTGCGGGAACAGCGCCACGGTGAGCACGTCGTCGATGGCGTTTCCCGCAAGCTGAATCCCCTTCTCCTGCGCCTGGCGCCTGACGTCCGCTTCCAGTTCAGCCAGTTCCGGCTTCAGCAGGTCTGCCGGGCGGCAGGTCACCGGAGCGCCTCCTTCCAGCACGCGGGCCTGTAACGCGGCGTTCACCGGCACCGGGGTGTGGCCGTATTCGCCTTTCAGAATGCCCGCCGTTTCTTTGGCAATGGTCTTGTAGCGTTCGCCCGTCAGCACGTTGAGCACCGCCTGGGTGCCGACAATCTGTGAGGTGGGGGTCACCAGCGGAATAAAGCCGAGGTCCTCGCGCACGCGGGGGATTTCCGCCAGCACCTGGTCGAGTTTGTCCGCCGCGTTCTGCTGCTTCAGCTGGCTTTCGAGGTTAGTGAGCATTCCGCCCGGCACCTGCGCCACCAGGATGCGGCTGTCGTAGCCTTTCAGCTGGCCTTCAAAGGCGTGGTACTTTTTGCGCACCTCGCGGAAGTACGCGGCGATATTTTCCAGCTTCAGGATATCCAGCCCGGTGTCATGCTCAGTACCTGCCAACGTCGCCACCAGCGCTTCGGTGGCCGGGTGGCCGTAGGTGGCGCTCATGGACGAAATCGCCGTGTCCACGCCGTCAACACCCGCCTCGATAGCCTTCAGCAGGGCCATCTCCGCCATCCCGGTGGTGGCGTGACAGTGCAGGTGCAGACGTACGTCGTAGCGTTTTTTGATTTCGCTCACCAGCTCAAAAGCGGCCATCGGGGTGAGAATGCCGGACATATCCTTGATGGCAATCGAGTCAACGCCGGTTTCCAGCAGTTGCTCTGTTAAATCCAGCCAGGTCTGCAGGGTGTGCGCCGGACTGGTGGTGTAGGAGAGCGTGCCCTGGGCGTGCGCCCCGTGGCTACGTACCGCCTGCAGGGCGGCTTTCATATTGCGCGGGTCGTTCATGGCATCGAAGACGCGGAACACGTCCATGCCGTTTTTGACGGCGCGTTCGACGAAGCGTTCCACCACGTCATCGGCGTAATGGCGATAACCGAGCAGGTTCTGGCCGCGCAGCAGCATCTGCAGTGGGGTTTTGGGCATGGCTTTTTTCAGTTCGCGCAGGCGCAGCCACGGGTCTTCGCCGAGAAAGCGGATACAGGCGTCAAAGGTGGCGCCGCCCCAGCACTCCAGCGACCCGTAGCCCACGTCATCGAGCGCGGCGGCAATCGGCAGCATGTCATCAAGGCGCAGGCGGGTGGCGAACAGAGACTGGTGGGCGTCACGCAGGACGACGTCGGTAATGGCAATGGTCATGGATCCCTCCGGGAAATTAAACGTGGTGGCGGTGATGGTGAATGGCGGCGGCAATCACCGGCTTTAAGCGGGTGAAGTCGTCCACGACGGGAACGGCACGCGGTGCGGGCGCGGCGACGGGTTCCGGGAAGAAGCGAGTAATCACGGCGGACATGCCGCGGATGGCAAAGATGAGCAGGAACAGAAAGCTCAGTACGAACCCCATCCCTAAAAACATCAGGGTGAAACCTTCACCCAGTAGTACAGCTTCATTCATGAATCATTTTCCATAATGAGAGGCACGACGGTGGCCTTGACGACAACCTTCCTGGTGAATCCGGCTAAGGAGTAGAGTGGATTTCCCTTGGCCACCTCTGGCTTTGGCCTCTACTTTTCTCCAGGTCGTTTGCTGCCAAGACACCGCCGTGCGTTTTTTTACACCATCATGCTGAACACGATGCTAGCGATAACCAGCACAATACCGCCGCCCAGACGAGAGGAAATTTGTGCATATGAAATGAGGTTCATACGGTTACAGGCGGAGAGCACTTCCAGATCGCCGGAGCCGCCGCGGTTGGCCATACAAAGACCCGCAGTAATGGATGATTCAATCGGGTAGAAGCCAATCAACCAGCCCCCGATAGCTGCGCCAACGACTGCGCCGACCACAATGATTGCGGCGATAACTACGTTCGCGAACGTCAGGGCATCGATAATCTCTTGCAGATCGGTGTAGCAAACACCCACACCGACCATCAGCACCCACAGCAGTTGTTTGGAGAAGAAGTCAGAAAGACGTTTCGCCCCGGCTTTAATCTCCGGTGAGCAAAGACCTGATGCGTTCAGCGCAGCAACAATCAGAACCATCCAGGCGAAGTAGTGAATAGAGACGCCGCCGATGCTTGGCAGAATTTTCTTGGCAACAACATAGGCCAGCAGGAAGCAGGTGGTGGATAACACCATGCCAACCGCCGTTTCACGATGGGTAATCTGACCGGCCTTTTCATCATCTTCGGTTTTGAAGGAAGCCTTACGAACCAACTCACCTTCACCGCTAAGCCAGGTGTATTTTTTGCCTATCATATCGAGGAGGGCGGCGAAAATAATGGCGAAGATATTCGCAATGGTCAGAATAGCAATAGCCGTTGAGTAATACTCTTCGCGAGAACGTCCGGTAACCGAGTGATAAATTTCAGACAGAGGCACGGCGCCCGCGCCGTTACCACCGCCCATAATCGGCAGAACGTACAGCATCATGATACGGTCGACCGGGATACCGAAGCACAGACCAATGACGATACCGAAAAGGGACGCGCCGACAATCCCGGCGAGGATGGTTGGGATATAGCCCAGCAGTGATTTTAATAGCAGCTTACGGTTTACCGACAGGATCGCGCCTGTGATCAACACTGCGATAAACAGGTTAAGGAAGTTGCTTTTATCCATTACGTTGCTGATCGCATCAATTTCTTTCTGCGTAAATATGCCAGCATAGACAAAATAAGCTGCAACCAGAAATATCATAACCGGTGCGCCGCCAATATATTTATTGAAGATCGGTAAACGTTTGCCGATTTCACCAAAAATGGCCCCCATCACAAACATAAGGGCAAAACCACCGACTAAGTCAGTCGGTATAGCATTATAAAAATGAGAAAGTAATAAAGTAATTAATGCAAAGGCATAAAGCGGTAGCGGCATACCAAAGATTTTGAATCTGAGTAAATCGCTAGCCCCCTTTTTCTCCGTCGCCGAAGCTTGGGTCATGTTGGTCATAAACATTTTCCTGTGTATTGATGGGTAACAAGACCCGCGCATACTAATAAATTCAATGAACCATGAGATGTGACTATCTTCACTGAATGGTTGTGTTTTTAATTAATTTAATTATTTTTATTAACTCTGGTTAATTAAGGAAATAAAAACCATAAAGCTTATAAAAGCAAGGGGGAAAGTGTGATGTCTATTCCAGACGAGTAATACAAACGCTGGCGAAATATGCGACGTTATTTGCTGACGGATGCAGAATAGAGTGAATCTAATATTTAAACGCATTTATTTGCAAAAGGATGTATTGCGTCGCGAGTCGGTCGCCATGTTTCTGGAGGGCGTGGGACTAGCCCTGGAAGACGATTGTGAAATCGCGGTATGCGCATATTGGCAGGGTGAGATAGTCGGGTGCGGTTCTCTGGCCGGGAACGTACTGAAATGCATCGCCGTTTCCCCGGTTTTACAAGGGGAAGGGCTCAGCCTCAAACTGCTGACCGAGCTGCTTACATTGGCCTACGAGTTAAACCGCAGCGAGCTTTTCCTGTTCACTAAGCCGCAAAATCGGTTGCTGTTTTCTGGCGCGGGGTTTTGGCCCATTGCGCAGGCAGGTGAGCTGGCGGTGTTAATGGAGAACAGCAGTGAACGGTTAGCGCGCTTTTGTCGCCAACTGGCGCTTTATCGTCAACCGGGAAAAACGATCGGCGCCATCGTCATGAACGCCAATCCGTTTACATTGGGCCACCGTTATCTGGTGGAGCAAGCGGCTGCGGCCTGTGACTGGTTGCATCTGTTTGTAGTCAAAGAAGATGCTTCATTTTTTTCCTATACCGACCGTTGGGCGCTGATCGAACAAGGAATCGGGGGCATTGACAACGTCACGTTGCATTCCGGCTCCGCTTATATGATCTCGCGTGCGACGTTTCCCGGCTATTTCCTCAAAGAAAAAGGGGTTGTGGACGACTGCCATTGCCAGATCGATCTGCAACTCTTCCGTGAACATCTGGCTCCAGCGCTGGGGATTACCCATCGTTTTGTCGGCAGTGAACCGTTTTGTCCTCTGACCTGTGCCTATAACCAGCGAATGCACGACATTTTACACGATCCGAAGCGCAGCGGCCCGGTTATTGAGGTCGTCGAGCTGGCGCGGGTGGAGAAAAACGGCGCGGCTATTTCCGCCTCTCGCGTCAGAAAACTGTATAGCGAACGTAATTGGCCGGCAATAAGCGCGCTGGTGCCTGCTGGCACCCTGGCATATCTGCAGCGGCATGCCGCCAGACACACTGAAACCATATGACGTAACACCGTTAACAAGGAACATAACTAATGAAAATCATTAAAGATGCCCTGGCAGGCACGCTGGAATCCAGCGATGTGATGATCAGGATTGGTCCATCCAGCGAGCCAGGAATTCGGCTGGAGCTAGAGAGTCTGGTGAAGCAGCAGTTTGGCGCGGCGATTGAGCAGGTGGTTCGGGAAACGCTGGCGAAGCTGGGCGTTGAACGCGCGCTGGTTAGCGTCGATGACAAAGGCGCGCTGGAGTGTATTTTACGCGCCCGAGTGCAGGCGGCGGCGTTACGCGCTGCAGAACAAACGGAAATTCAATGGAGTGCGTTATGAGACCTCGTCGCAGTATGTTGTTTATCCCCGGCGCAAATGCGGCCATGTTGAGCACCTCGTTTGTCTATGGTGCGGACGCGGTGATGTTCGACTTAGAAGACGCCGTAGCGTTACTTGAGAAAGATACCGCCCGTCTTTTGGTTCATCACGCGCTTCAACATCCGTTCTATCAGGATGTTGAAAAAGTGGTGCGCATTAATCCACTGAACACGCCGTTTGGTCTGGCCGATCTTGAGGCCGTCGTGCGTGGTGGCGCGGATATCGTGCGTCTGCCGAAAACCGACAGCAAAAACGATGTGCTGGAGCTGGAAGCGCAGGTTGAACGGATCGAACGTGAATGTGGACGTGAAGTCGGCAGTACCAGGCTGATGGCGGCGATCGAATCAGCGAAAGGCGTGGTCAATGCCGTCGACATCGCCACCTCCAGCCCGCGCATGGTGGCAATTGCGCTGGCGGCATTTGATTACGTGATGGATATGGGCACCAGCCGGGGCGATGGCACCGAGCTGTTCTACGCCCGCTGCGCAGTGCTGCATGCGGCGCGCGTTGCGGGTATTGCCGCCTATGATGTCGTTTGGTCGGATATCAATAATGAAGAAGGCTTCCTGAAGGAAGTGCAGTTGGCGAAAGGGCTTGGTTTTAACGGTAAGTCCTTAGTGAACCCACGTCAGATTGAGCTGTTACATCAGGCTTATTCTCCGACACGTAAAGAAGTTGAGCATGCGTATGAGGTGATTGCCGCCGCTGAAGAGGCTGAGTCTCGCGGTCTGGGCGTCGTTTCACTCAACGGCAAAATGATTGACGGCCCGATTATCGACCACGCGCGCAAAGTGGTGGCGCTGTCGGCTTCCGGTATTCGTGATTAAGGAAGGAACCATGAAAGAGACTGTAACCATGCTCAACCAGCAATATGTCGTACCGGAAGGATTACAGCCCTACCAGGGGGTAACAGCGAACAGCCCGTGGCTTGCCAGTGAAACGGAAAAGCGTCGGCGTAAAATTTGTGACTCGCTTGAAGAGGCTATTCGTCGTTCCGGGCTTAAAAATGGCATGACGATATCCTTCCACCATGCGTTTCGTGGTGGCGACAAAGTTGTCAATATGGTGATGGCGAAGCTGGCGGAAATGGGATTCCGCGATCTGACGCTTGCCTCCAGCTCATTAATTGATGCCCACTGGCCGCTTATCGAACACATTAAAAATGGCGTGGTGCGGCAGATTTACACCTCCGGGCTGCGCGGCAAGTTAGGGGAAGAGATCTCCGCTGGCCTGATGGAAAACCCGGTACAGATCCACTCTCACGGCGGCCGCGTAAAACTGATTCAGAGCGGTGAGCTGAATATTGATGTCGCTTTCCTCGGCGTGCCGTGCTGCGATGAATTTGGTAATGCGAACGGCTTTAGCGGCAAGTCACGCTGCGGCTCTTTGGGATATGCGCAGGTTGATGCGCAGTATGCTAAATGTGTGGTGCTCCTGACTGAAGAGTGGGTCGAATTTCCCAATTATCCGGCCAGTATCGCGCAGGATCAGGTTGATTTGATCGTACAGGTGGACGAAGTAGGGGATCCGGAAAAGATCACCGCGGGCGCGATTCGTCTGTCCAGCAACCCGCGTGAACTGTTGATCGCCCGGCAGGCGGCTAATGTGATCGAACACTCAGGTTATTTTTGTGACGGTTTCTCGCTGCAAACCGGCACCGGTGGCGCATCTCTGGCGGTCACCCGTTTCCTGGAAGACAAAATGCGTCGCCACAACATTACGGCGAGTTTTGGCCTGGGCGGGATCACCGGCACCATGGTGGATCTGCATGAGAAAGGGTTGATCAAAGCGCTGCTGGATACGCAATCATTCGATGGCGATGCAGCCCGTTCGCTGGCGCAGAATCCACATCATATTGAAATCTCAACCAATCAATACGCGAACCCCGCCTCTAAAGGCGCGGCATGCGAACGCCTGAATGTGGTGATGCTGAGCGCGCTGGAAATTGACGTGAATTTCAACGTTAACGTGATGACCGGTTCAAACGGCGTACTGCGTGGCGCATCGGGCGGCCATAGCGATACGGCAGCAGGGGCCGATCTCACCATTATTACCGCACCGCTGGTCCGTGGCCGAATCCCATGTGTGGTGGAAAAAGTGCTGACTACCGTCACGCCTGGGGCAAGTGTTGATGTGCTGGTTACCGACCATGGTATTGCAGTGAACCCTGCGCGTCAGGATCTGCTTGATAACCTGCGTGCTGCGGGCGTGGCGCTGATGACCATCGAACAACTGCAACAGCGCGCTGAGCAACTGACCGGTAAACCGCAGCCGATTGAGTTTACCGATCGGGTGGTGGCTGTGGTGCGTTATCGCGACGGTTCAGTGATTGACGTGATTCGCCAGGTTAAAGGCTGATGAAGGGCACAGACCTGCTGTACCAGGGCCAGGCAGTTACGCTGGAGGAGATGCTACAAGCGCGCGATAAACGTGCCGCCAGGCAGCGTCAGGCGTTGAACTGCTATCGGCTACCGTTGATTTCCCTCACGCTGGTTGCACCGGGCGCCGTTAAAAACTCAGCGGTCTGGCGGCGTGTCGCCGATTACGCAATTGCCGAAATACTGGCGCTTTGCGAACAGAAGGAGTGGGTCAACGTCTGGGAAATGCAGGTAAATGAACGCAGCGGCCCGGAATGGATGGCAGCGGTCTGTGCGCCGGCAATGGCGTTGAAACAGCACATGTCGACACTAGAGATGAGCCATCCGTTAGGGCGGCTTTGGGACATCGACATTATTGATAGCGACGGTAAGTCGCTATCACGCCGTGAACTCGGGCATCCTGCCCGGCCATGTTTGATATGCCAGCAGGATGCTCATCTCTGTGCCCGGGGCAAGCATCACACCCTTGACCTTTTGTTGGATGAAATTGCACGAAGGATTGAATGCTATGAACGTGAGCGTTGTGACTGAACGGCGTACGCCAGCGTACTCATCGCTGGCGGCTGGCGAACTTAATGGGTTGGTTGCAAGAGCGCTGCTGACGGAAGCCAGGCTGACACCAAAACCCGGTCTGGTCGATATTCGTAATTCGGGAGCGCATAGGGATATGGATCTGGCGGCATTTGAACGTAGCACTACCGCCATTGCTCCGTGGATGGAAAAGTTTTTTATCATGGGCAACAACACGGCGGCGCTGGCGGCAGAAAATGTCCTGGTGATGCTGCGTCCGCTGGGGATGGCCTGTGAGAACGATATGCTACAGGCGACCAATGGTGTGAATACCCATCGCGGGGCGATTTTCGCTTTTGGCCTGCTGAGCGCAGCGATTGGCCGACTTCTCGCGCGGGGAGAACCGTTGGAGCAAAATCGTATCTGCGACCAGGTTGCTCGCCTGAGTCGGAATATTGTTGCCCACGAGCTCTCAGCAAAAAAAGCGGGAAAACTGACAAAGAGTGAAACCCATTTCCAGTGCTATGGCCTGTCGGGCGCGCGGGGAGAAGCGGAAAGCGGTTTTCGAACCGTCAGAACGCAGGCTTTGCCGGTGTTTAACCGGGTCGTGCAGGAGCATGACGATACCCATCTTGCCCTACTGCAAACATTGTTGCATCTGATGGCGTGGAATGATGATACCAATCTGGTGTCGCGGGGAGGCCTGGAAGGGCTTTACTACGTGCAGCAGCAGGCACAAAAATTGTTGTGGCAAGGGGGCGTATTGGTTGAGGGGGGCATTGAAGCGATGCAGTCCCTCGATGATGAACTCATCCTGCGTAACTTAAGCCCTGGCGGTAGCGCGGATTTACTGGCAGTGACCTGGTTTTTAAGTCATTTTCCTGCCGGTTCCCTCTATCCTGAGTAAGTTTCTCTTCTTTCATTCTCTCCAGCAATGATTCATCCTGCGGGATGAATCATGTCTTTTACTGATATCGCTCCCTGTTTATCATTAATTTCTAATTATCGGCGATTTTAGATGGCGGCCTCCGGGCGCGCTGGTTACTCTGAAAACGGTTTACGCAATTTTTACAAAAGAGAATAGCTATGCATGAAGCACAAATCCGCGTCGCCATTGCCGGCGCCGGTGGCCGCATGGGACGGCAGTTAATCCAGGCCGCCATGGCGATGGAAGGTGTTCAGCTGGGTGCCGCGCTGGAGCGCGAAGGCTCTTCCTTGCTGGGCAGCGATGCTGGCGAACTGGCAGGGGGGGGAAAGTCCGGCGTGATCGTTCAAAGCAGCCTTGAGGCGGTAAAAGATGATTTTGACGTTTTCATCGATTTTACCCGTCCGGAAGGCACGTTGACGCATCTGGCGTTTTGCCGCCAGCATGGTAAAGGGATGGTGATTGGTACTACCGGCTTTGACGACGCCGGTAAACAAGCCATTCGCGAGGCGTCACAAGAGATTGCGATCGTTTTCGCCGCAAACTTTAGCGTCGGCGTTAACGTCATGCTCAAGCTGCTGGAGAAAGCCGCGAAGGTAATGGGCGACTATAGCGATATTGAAATTATTGAAGCGCACCACCGCCATAAAGTGGATGCACCGTCGGGTACGGCGCTGGCAATGGGCGAGGCAATCGCCGGGGCGCTGGATAAAAATCTGAAGGACTGCGCGGTCTACTCGCGTGAAGGTTATACCGGCGAGCGCGTACCGGGCACGATTGGCTTTGCGACCGTTCGGGCGGGCGACATCGTCGGCGAACATACCGCGATGTTTGCCGATATTGGCGAGCGCGTAGAGATTACGCATAAAGCTTCCAGCCGCATGACGTTTGCAAATGGCGCGTTGCGATCGGCGTTATGGCTAAAAACGAAGAAAAATGGGCTATTTGACATGCGGGATGTGCTGGGGCTGGATGTATTATAGCGACTAAATACCTTCGTGATGTGGTTGTGGTAATCAAGATTAATTGATTACAAAGGGCAATATATTATTGCCCTTTTGTTTTTGCCCCCCGGTTATTCGGTCAGATAAATAACGCCTTTCACCATTCATGTTTCGACAGTTTCTTCTCCCACGACATGTTCTGCCGCAGTGGCTTACCGTATGCAAAAGGCACCTCGACCAGACTGATAAGACTGATATCCATTGGGGGGTTAGTGCTGTTCCACGGGATCGTTTTATCTATTTTGCTTCAATAAGTTAGCTTTTTTATGCTGTAGTGAGGCTGTTTGTGGTCCAATCGTATGCGCCTGTCTTAAAGAAAAAGAAGTTAGATATTAATATCTAAATTGGAGTTATCATTATATTGTCTTAACTTGCTGTTTTTTGTGATTTTATGATACGTTTGATTTGATTTTTTCTTTTTATAACAAGTTGATTTTTAAGTTATTTTTGTTGTTAATTTGCTTAATTTTGAATTATTATTAATTTAATAACATTAATGGCTATTAAATGGATTTTTATCGTTGTTTTTTGTTGTTTTAATGTGAAATTTGACCATTTGGTCCACTTTTTATCATGACAGCCAGTTTTTTGCGAACTCAAGGAAGCGCAAGCGTTTTCTATCGTCACTTAGTTGATCTTTTTGCCTCTTAAACAGAATAACTTACTTATAATGTGCAAAATAACATAAAAAATACCCGCTTTAAGTTGACTTTTATCCGGCTTAACTTCAGAATGCCGCCGTTTGCCAGAAATCCACGGGTAAGCAAATTTGCATTGCTTCATACTGACTGAATGAATTAATATGCAAATAAAGTGAGTGAATATTCTCTGGAGGGTGTTTTGATTAAGTCAGCGCTATTGGTTCTGGAAGACGGAACCCAGTTTCACGGTCGGGCCATAGGGGCAACAGGTTCGGCGGTTGGGGAAGTCGTTTTCAATACTTCAATGACCGGTTATCAAGAAATCCTCACTGATCCTTCCTATTCCCGCCAAATCGTCACTCTTACTTATCCCCATATTGGTAATGTCGGCACCAATGAAGCCGATGAAGAATCTTCTCAGGTTCATGCGCAAGGTTTAGTGATTCGCGATCTGCCGTTGATTGCCAGCAACTTTCGTAACACAGAAGACCTCTCTTCTTACCTCAAACGCCATAACATCGTGGCGATTGCTGATATCGATACCCGCAAGCTGACCCGACTGCTGCGTGAGAAAGGCGCACAGAACGGCTGCATCATTGCAGGCGATAGCCCGGATGCGAAGCTGGCGCTGGAAAAAGCGAAAGCATTTCCTGGACTTAACGGTATGGATCTGGCGAAAGAAGTGACCACGGCGGAAACTTACCGCTGGACGCAGGGTAGCTGGACGCTGAAAGACGGTTTACCGGAAGCGAAATCTGAGGATGACCTGCCGTTCCATGTGGTGGCCTATGATTTCGGCGCGAAGCGCAACATCCTGCGTATGCTGGTGGATCGCGGCTGCCGCCTGACGGTGGTGCCAGCGCAAACCTCTGCTGAAGAGGTGCTGAAAATGAATCCGGACGGCATCTTCCTGTCAAACGGCCCTGGCGACCCGGCTCCGTGCGACTACGCGATTACTGCTATTCAGAAATTCCTCGAAACCGACATTCCGCTATTTGGCATCTGCCTCGGTCATCAGCTACTGGCGCTGGCGAGCGGTGCGAAGACCGTTAAGATGAAGTTCGGCCATCACGGCGGCAACCATCCGGTAAAAGATATGGACAGAAACGTGGTAATGATCACCGCGCAGAACCACGGCTTTGCGGTGGATGAAGACTCGCTGCCCGCCAACCTGCGCGTGACCCACAAGTCGCTGTTCGACGGCACCCTGCAGGGTATTCATCGTACCGACAAACCGGCGTTCAGCTTCCAGGGCCACCCGGAGGCGAGCCCCGGCCCGCACGATGCGGCGCCGCTGTTCGACCACTTTATCGAGCTTATTGAGCAATACCGTCAGTCCGCGAAATAATCAGGAGTAATAAGAGCCATGCCAAAACGTACAGATATAAAAAGTATCCTGATTCTGGGCGCGGGCCCGATTGTTATCGGTCAGGCGTGTGAGTTTGACTACTCCGGCGCTCAGGCGTGTAAAGCCCTGCGCGAAGAAGGCTATCGCGTCATTCTGGTGAACTCCAACCCGGCCACCATCATGACCGACCCGGAAATGGCCGATGCCACCTACATCGAGCCGATTCACTGGGAAGTGGTGCGCAAAATCATTGAAAAAGAGCGTCCGGATGCGGTGCTGCCAACCATGGGCGGCCAGACGGCGCTGAACTGCGCGCTGGAGCTGGAGCGTCAGGGCGTACTTGAAGAGTTCGGCGTCACCATGATTGGCGCCACCGCCGACGCCATTGATAAAGCCGAAGACCGTCGTCGCTTCGATATCGCGATGAAGAAAATTGGTCTCGACACCGCGCGTTCCGGTATCGCGCACACCATGGAAGAAGCGCTGGCGGTTGCCGCTGACGTGGGCTTCCCGTGCATCATCCGTCCGTCCTTTACCATGGGCGGCACCGGCGGCGGTATCGCTTACAACCGTGAAGAGTTCGAAGAAATCTGCGAACGCGGTCTGGACCTCTCGCCAACCAACGAGCTGCTGATTGATGAATCGCTGATCGGCTGGAAAGAGTACGAGATGGAAGTGGTGCGTGATAAAAACGACAACTGCATCATCGTCTGCTCTATCGAAAACTTCGATGCGATGGGCATCCATACCGGCGACTCCATCACCGTGGCCCCGGCACAGACGCTGACCGACAAAGAATACCAAATCATGCGTAACGCCTCGATGGCGGTACTGCGTGAAATCGGCGTCGAAACTGGTGGTTCTAACGTCCAGTTCGCCGTGAACCCGAAAAACGGCCGTCTGATCGTTATCGAAATGAACCCGCGCGTCTCCCGCTCCTCGGCGCTGGCGTCGAAAGCCACCGGTTTCCCGATTGCCAAAGTGGCGGCCAAACTGGCGGTGGGTTATACCCTCGACGAGCTGATGAACGACATCACCGGTGGCCGTACGCCGGCGTCGTTTGAGCCGTCTATTGACTACGTTGTCACCAAAATTCCGCGCTTTAACTTCGAGAAATTCGCCGGTGCCAATGACCGTCTGACCACTCAGATGAAATCGGTCGGGGAAGTGATGGCGATTGGTCGCACGCAGCAGGAATCCCTGCAGAAAGCGCTGCGCGGCCTGGAAGTGGGCGCCACCGGTTTCGACCCGAAAGTGAGCCTCGACGACCCGGAAGCGCTGACCAAAATCCGCCGCGAGCTGAAAGACGCGGGCGCAGATCGTATCTGGTACATCGCCGATGCTTTCCGTGCGGGCTTGTCTGTGGATGGCGTCTTTAACCTGACCAACATTGACCGCTGGTTCTTGGTACAGATTGAAGAACTGGTGCGTCTGGAAGAGAAAGTGGCTGAAGTCGGGATTACTGGCCTCAACGCCGACTTCCTGCGCCAGCTGAAACGCAAAGGCTTTGCCGATGCGCGTCTGGCGAAACTGGCGGGCGTGCGTGAAGCGGAAATCCGCAAACTGCGTGACCAGTATGACCTGCATCCGGTCTACAAGCGTGTGGATACCTGCGCGGCGGAATTCGCCACCGATACCGCCTACATGTACTCCACCTATGAAGACGAGTGCGAAGCGAACCCGTCCGTTGACCGCGATAAAATCATGGTCCTCGGCGGCGGCCCGAACCGTATCGGCCAGGGTATCGAATTTGACTACTGCTGCGTACACGCCTCGCTGGCGCTGCGCGAAGACGGTTACGAGACCATCATGGTCAACTGTAACCCGGAAACCGTCTCCACCGACTACGATACTTCCGACCGTCTGTACTTCGAGCCGGTGACGCTGGAAGACGTGCTGGAAATCGTGCGCATCGAGAAGCCGAAAGGCGTTATCGTGCAGTACGGCGGCCAGACTCCACTGAAGCTGGCGCGCGCGCTGGAAGCGGCAGGCGTGCCGGTTATCGGCACCAGCCCGGACGCCATCGACCGTGCGGAAGACCGTGAACGCTTCCAGCATGCGGTTGACCGTTTGAAGCTGAAGCAACCGGCCAACGCCACCGTCACCGCCATTGAACAAGCGGTTGAGAAGGCGAAAGAAATCGGCTACCCGCTGGTGGTGCGTCCTTCTTACGTGCTGGGCGGCCGGGCGATGGAAATTGTCTACGACGAAGCCGACCTGCGTCGCTACTTCCAGACCGCGGTCAGCGTCTCTAACGATGCGCCGGTACTGCTGGACCGCTTCCTTGATGACGCGGTTGAAGTGGACGTGGACGCTATCTGCGACGGCGAAATGGTGCTGATTGGCGGTATCATGGAGCACATCGAGCAGGCGGGCGTACACTCCGGCGACTCCGCCTGTTCCCTGCCGGCCTACACGCTGAGCCAGGAAATTCAGGACGTGATGCGCCAGCAGGTGCAGAAGCTGGCCTTCGAGTTGCAGGTGCGCGGCCTGATGAACGTGCAGTTTGCGGTGAAAGACAACGAAGTCTATCTGATTGAAGTTAACCCGCGTGCGGCGCGTACCGTACCGTTCGTCTCCAAAGCCACCGGCGTGCCGCTGGCGAAAGTGGCGGCGCGCGTAATGGCCGGCAAATCGCTGACCGAGCAGGGCGTGACCCAAGAAATTATCCCGCCGTACTACTCGGTGAAAGAAGTGGTGCTGCCGTTCAACAAATTCCCGGGCGTTGACCCGCTGTTAGGGCCAGAAATGCGCTCCACCGGGGAAGTGATGGGCGTGGGCCGTACCTTCGCGGAAGCGTTCGCTAAGGCGCAGCTGGGCAGTAACTCCACCATGAAGAAACAGGGCCGTGCGCTGCTCTCCGTTCGCGAAGGCGACAAAGAGCGCGTGGTGGACCTGGCCGCTAAGCTGCTGAAACAGGGCTTCGAGCTGGATGCTACCCACGGTACGGCGATTGTGCTGGGCGAAGCCGGTATCAACCCGCGTCTGGTGAACAAGGTGCACGAAGGTCGTCCGCACATTCAGGACCGCATCAAGAATGGCGAATATACCTATATCATCAACACCACCGCAGGTCGCCGGGCGATTGAAGACTCCAGGGTGATTCGCCGCAGCGCGCTGCAGTACAAAGTGCATTATGACACCACGCTGAACGGCGGTTTTGCCACGACGATGGCGTTGAATGCCGATGCCACCGAGAAGGTAACTTCGGTGCAGGAAATGCACGCGCAGATCAAAAAGTCGTAAACCAAGGGTCCGGCGGATATTGCTCTAACCGGACCTGTAATATAATGTTGAAAGGGTTTCTGTAAAGAAACCCTTTTTTTATCTTGCGTAAGGTCATTCCTGGAGAAGTCCGTTTCCGTAACCACATTTTCAATGTAATAAGCACGATATTGCTCACACTAATCAATATTTAAGTCGCATACTATCTTGCATATCCACAATTTTAATATGGCTTAGTTTTTATTAGTTTGGACAGGCCGTAGCCAGATTTTTAATTTGTGAAATGGTGTGCTTATGTGTGAAAAATATGTTGAAAGACCGCTTTATTTGTTAATTGCTGACTGGATGATGGCAGAGAACCGATGGATCACTGCCAGGGAGATTTCCCGTCAATTTGATATTGAACATTGCAAAGCAATTAATACGCTCTCCTATATTCTGTCAGAAGTGGGGGAAATTGTTTGTGAAGTGAAGATGATCCCTAACCAAATTGCAGGACGAGGCTGCCAGTGCCAGCGTCTGGTGAAAGTCGTGAGTATCGACTCTCAACTCTATCGCCGATTGAATCATAATTTGCAGGAAAGAAAAGTGAGCGTGGCGAAAGCGCCGCGACTGTCTGCCGTTCCCCCCACAGAGCTAAACCGTGAGCAGAAATGGCAGATGATGCTGTCAAAAAGTATGCGTCGCTAATTGTCTGTTTAACCTGATGGCGGGGTAAACGGTAATTGACGCGTAGGCCGGATAAGCGTGAGCGCATCCGGCATCAATTACTGTGCTGATTTTGGCTTCACGTCCGTCGTGCCTTTCAGGCGCGGCCGGTTTTCTTCGACCTGCGTTAACGGCTTCGTTTCAGATAACCCCGTTCGACAACGGATCGCAAGATCCTGATATTCTTTGGTATTGAGGCGTTTCCAGTGCAGCTCCTGGTCCGTAACCTGGCGTAGTACGCGCGCAGGTGACCCCACCAGCAGTTGCCTTGCCTCACCCTGAAATCCGGCTTTGACAAAACTCATGGCGGCGACAATGCTCTCTTCGCCAATCACTGCGCCGTCCATAATGACGCTATTCATGCCGACCAGGGCGTCCCGTCCCACCACGCAGCCATGTAGAATAGCGCCGTGGCCGATATGGCCGTTTTCATGCACGATGGTATCGGTATCGCAGTAGCCATGCATAATGCAGCCATCCTGCAGATTAGAGCCTGCCTCCAGGATCAGGCGACCATAATCCCCACGCAATGACGCGAGTGGGCCAATATAAACACCGGCGCCCACGATGACATCGCCAATCAGCACGGCGCTGGGATGGACAAACGCGTCCGGATGCACCACCGGGATCAGTCCTTCAAAGGCGTAATAGCTCATAGTTGTACCTCGGTTTTTTTGCCGGATGGCGGTGTAAACACCTTATCCGGCCTACGGTTGCGCATGTGCTGTAGGCCGGATAAGCGAAGCGCCATCCGGCATAGTCACATTAACGACCTTTCCACACCGGATCGCGTTTTTCGGCAAATGCCTGCGGTCCTTCGAGCGCATCTTCTGAATGCAGTACCGACGGATAATGCTTCAGCACGCCGCTGCGGATGTAGCGGTAGCCTTCTTCTACCGGCATTTCGCTGGTCGCGCGATAAATCTCTTTCAGCGCCGCGATAGCCAGCGGGGCGCTATTGACCAGTTGTTGCGCCAGTTCGCGCGCGCTATCCATCAGTTCGCTCTGGCTGACAACGCGGTTCACGACTCCCCAACGCAGCGCTTCTTCGGCGCTCATTCGTCTGCCGGTCATTACCATTTCGTTGACGATAGCCGGTGGCAGCAGCTTAGGCAGACGCAATACGCCGCCGCTGTCAGGCACGATGCCTAGCTTTGCTTCCGGCAGCGCGAAGCTGGCGTTTTCGGCGCAGACAATAAAGTCCGCCGCCAGCGCCAGCTCAAAACCGCCGCCAAACGCGTAGCCGTTCACCGCGGCGATAACCGGCTTATCGAGGTCAAATATTTCGGTTAAACCAGCAAAGCCGCCGGAACCAAAATCAGCATCCGGCGCTTCACCTTCCGCTGCCGCTTTTAAGTCCCAGCCAGCAGAAAAGAATTTCTCCCCGCCGCCGGTAATGATTGCTACGCGTAATTCCGGATCGTCACGGAAATTAAGAAAAGCTTCACCCATTGCAAAGCTGGTTTTGGCGTCAATGGCATTCGCTTTAGGTCGGTCGAGGGTAATTTCCAGGATCGGGCCGTTACGGGTCAGATGTAATGACTCACTCATAGTTCATCTCCAGATAAATAGTTTCCCGGCGGGATGGATTCCTGCCGGAAGGTTTATTTCAGATTTTTTTTGATTATTTTTCCTGAACAGTTGCGCGGCAGGTCGGTTCTGATCTCCATAAAAGAGGGAACCTTGAATTTCGCCATATTGTTTTCGCAAAAGCTGAAAAACTCGGCTTCGCTTAATGTTTCACCTTCATTAAGGACGATAAACGCTTTAATGGCCTCATCACGGATCGCGTCTTTAATACCAACCACCACAATGTCCTGAATTTTCGGATGTGCAGAAATAATATTTTCCAGCTCGACGCAGGAGACATTTTCCCCGCCGCGTTTAATCATGTTGCAGCGTCTGTCGACAAAATAGAAATAGCCATCCTCATCCTGGTAACCCGAATCACCGGTATGTAACCAGCCCTCTGGTTCCAGCGCCCTGGCGGTTGCCTCCGGCTGCATGTAATACTCTTTGAAGATAGTCTTGCCGGGGATGCCTTTAATACAGATTTCGCCAATTTCTCCGGCGGGCAGCGGGCGATTTTGATCGTCACGGATTTCGGCTTCATAGCTAAATCCCACGCGGCCAATGGAGGGCCAGCGTCGTTTGTCTCCGGGACGGTCGCCGATAATACCGACGATGGTTTCAGTCATACCGTAGGAGGTCAGCAGCCTGACGCCAAAGCGTTCGGTAAAATCGTCTTTTTCCTGCTCGGATAAATTGAGATAGAACATCACTTCGCGCAGGTGATGCTGCCTGTCCGTTGGTGCGGCGGGCTGGACCATCAGCGTGCGGATCATCATCGGAATGCACTCGGTCACCGTCGCCTGATATTTACGTACCTGATCCCAGAATGCCCGGGCGCTGTACTTTTCCAGGAGCACAAAGGTGCTGCCGGCGGAAAAGGCTGGCATTGCGGCGGTACACTGGCAGTCGATATGAAAAGCGGGCATCACCGTCATGTACACGTCATCATCGCGCAGGGCGATTTGCCAGGCAGAGTAGTAGCCTGCAAAACGCAGGTTATAGTGGGTAATCACCACCCCTTTTGGACGCGAGGTGGTACCGGAGGTAAACAGAATTTCCGCCGTATCGTCAGTGGATAACGCGGGCGTATAGCACAGCGTGGCCGATTGACGTGCTTGCAGTTGGGAAAAGTGGCTCACGCCATCGTCAGCCGGAAGCTGCTCGCCAATCAGACAGATATGATTAAGCGGAGTGCTATTGTCCTGGCGTATTTCACGGTACATAGGATAAAACTGGACGCTGGTAACCAGCAGACTCACCTGGCTGTTTTGCAGGATCCAGGCGCTTTCTTCGCCCAGTAAGCGGGCATTAATCGGTACCATAATAGCGCCGATTTTTGCCAGTCCAAACCAGCAAAAGATGAATTCCGGACAGTTATCCAGATGCAGCGCGACCCTATCACCCTTGCGGATCCCTAAGGAGTAAAAAAGGTTCGCCGTGCGGTTAATCTCTTCATTGAGCGAAGCATAGCTAAACTGCCGAACGATTCCCTCACAGGATTCGAAAATTAACGCCGTTTTATCTCCGTACACCCCGGCCAGGTCGTCCCACATCTGACGTAAGTTTTGTCCGCCAACGATATCCATATTGCTTTATCCACTGAAATCAGGCGTGAGCGCTAACCGGAAAACCGATTAGCGCATCGCGTTTAATCCTCAACTTTGGCCAGGCCTTTGCCGACCAGTTCCTTAATATCTGCTTCGCTATAACCAATGTTTTTCAGAATGGCGGCGGTATCCATGCCGTGTGACGGCATGCCACGCCAGATTTTCCCCGGGTTGTTTTTAAATTTCGGCATGATGTTCGGCCCTTTACAGGTGCGACCGTCCATTGTTTGCCACTGAGTAATCGATTCGCGGGCAACGTACTGCGGGTTACCTTCCAGTTCCGGAATGGTGAGCACCTTCGCACAGGCGATATTCAGCTCAGCAAAGCGCGCCTGAACTTCGGCGATAGTGTGTGTTGCCAGCCAGGCGTCCAGTTTCTCTTCGACGAGCGGGCCGTAAGGGCATTCCACGCGATGGATGAGCTGCGTGCCTTCCGGAACTTCCGGCGTACCAAGAATATGGGCCAGGCCAATATCTTTAAAACACTCGTTGATTTGCGTGATGCCGACCAACTCCATGACGATGTAACCATCGGCGCATTTATACAGGCCGCAACCAGCGTAGTAGGGGTCTTTCCCTTTCGTCATACGTGGACAGATTTCGCCGCCGTTGAAGTAGTCCATCATGAAGTACTGACCCATGCGCAGCATCACTTCGTACATGGCGATATCGATGCTTTCACCTTTACCCGTTTCGCGTACTTTGTGCAGGGCCGCCAGCGCGGCTGTCGTCGCGGTCATCCCGGAGAAGTAATCGGCGGTATACGGGAAGGCTGGCATCGGCTGATCAACGTCGCCGTTTTGGATCAGATAACCACTGAATGCCTGCGCGATGGTGTTATACGCCGGAAGATTGGTGTACTCCTCGGTACCATACTGGCCGAAGCCGGAAAGGTGGGCAATGACCAGTTTCGGGTTATGTTCCCACAGCACTTCATCAGTAATACCACGGCGGGCAAAGGCCGGGCCTTTACTGGCTTCAATGAAAATATCGGTAGTTTCCATCAGTTTCAGAAACGCTTCCCGACCTTCATCTTTGAAAATATTCAGCGACAGGGCGTGCAGGTTGCGGCGTGAGAGCTGCGGGTAGTTAGGCTGTACGCGGATGGTATCGGCCCATGCGACGTTTTCAATCCAGATAACCTCGGCGCCCCATTCGGCGAACATCTGTCCGGCGAATGGACCGGCGATTTCGATTCCTGAAAAAACAACGCGTACCCCAGCAAGCGGGCCAAAGGTTGGCATTGGTAAATGATTCATCATTTTTCTCCTGGCATTTTTTGCGGTATGTAGGCCGGATAAGCACAGCGCCATCCGGCATGATTGCCTGATGGCGACGCCCCGCGTCTTATCAGGCCTACAAGGGATCAATTAGCGGTATTGCTTAAGTACCGCACGACCCAACGTCAGGATCTGCATTTCATCAGAACCACCAGAAACACGGTCAACGCGCAGGTCACGCCAGAAACGCGTGATGCGGTGGTTGCCCGCGATACCAACACCTCCCAGTACCTGCATGGCGGTGTCTACCACTTCAAACGCGGCGTTGGCGCAGAAGTATTTGCACATTGCCGCGTCGCCGGAGGTAATCGTGCCGTTATCCGCTTTCCACGCGGCTTCCAGCAGCATATTTTTCATGGAGTTCAGTTTGATCGCCATATGCGCAAACTTCTCCTGAATCAGCTGGAAACGGCCAATAGCTTCACCAAACTGCACGCGCTGATTCGCGTAACGCGCAGCGTCTTCAAAAGCGCACATTGCGGTACCGTAGTTGGTCAGCGCGACGAGGAAGCGTTCATGGTCAAACTCTTCTTTCACGCGGTTGAAGCCGTTACCTTCCCGACCGAACATGTCTTTCTCGTCCAGTTCAACGTCGTCAAAGGTGATTTCACAGCAGCTATCCATGCGCAGACCGAGTTTCTCCAGTTTGTTGACCTTGATACCCGCTTTGCTCATGTCCACAAACCACTCGGTGTAAACCGGTTTATCCGGCGATGCACCGTCTCTCGCCATGACCACGATGTACGGGGTATAGGCGCTACTGGTGATAAAGCACTTACTGCCATTAAGATAAACCTTACCATTTTTGCGTGTATAAGTGGTTTTCAGACTACCAACATCCGATCCCGCTCCCGGTTCGGTGATAGCAGAGTTCCACATCTGCTTACCGGTGCCCCGGAACGCCATGATTTTATCAATTTGCTCCTGAGTCCCTTCACGCAGGAAAGTGTTAAAACCTCCTGGCAATTGGTACAACACGTAAGTTGGCGCGCCAAGACGTCCCAGCTCCATCCAGACGGCGGCGACGGTAACAAAACCCGCTTCCAGACCGCCGTGTTCTTCCGGGATCAGCAGGCTATCAATACCCATATCCGCCAGCGCTTTTACAAAACGCTCAGGGTAGACGCTGTCACGATCGCACTCGGCAAAATAAGCTTCCCAGTTCTCACTGGCCATCAGTTCGCGAATACCGGCGACAAACAGCTCCTGTTCGTCATTTAAGTTGAAATCCATCTTTCAGCCTCTTGATCAATTGGGTTAATAAGAATTACTTGTCTTTCCAGTGCACCTTGGCGTCTTTAATAAAGGACAGCGTCACCATAATGTTGACGAAGAACAGCGGACATCCTCCGGCGATAATCGCGGTCTGAATCGGCTTCAACCCACCCAGCGCCAGCAGAACGATACCGATGATGCCGACCAGCACTGACCAGCCGATACGCACTAACAGAGGCGGCTCTTCACCATCGCGAACTTCACGACAGGTCGACATCGCCAGGGTGTAAGAGCAGGCGTTAATCAGCGTGACGGTGGCAATAAAGCAGAGGATGAAGAAGCCCCACATGGTGGCGGTGCTGAGCGGCAAGGCGGCCCAGGTTTCGATAATGGCGCGCGCCACGCCGTGTTGCTCAATCAGTTGCGGAATGTTGAGGATGTTTTTATCCATCAGCAGCAGCGTGTTGCTGCCCAGCACTGTCCACAGGATCCAGGTAGACGCGGTCAGACCCATCACCATCCCGAAGCACAGTTCACGTACGGTACGACCACGGGAAATACGGGCCAGGAAGATACTCATCTGGATGGCGTATATAACCCACCACGCCCAGTAGAAAACGGTCCAGCCCTGTGGGAAGCCGCCTTTACCGATGGCGTCGGTATAGAACAGCATCCGTGGCAGATGCATTAACAGCATCCCGACGGAGTCGGTGAAGTAGTTCATGATGAAGCTGGCGCCGCTGACGATAAACACCCAGCCGAGCATCAGGAAGCTCAGGTAGCTACGCACATCGCTGGCGATTCTGACCCCTTTTTGCAGGCCGCAGGCCACGCAAATCGCGTTCAGAATGATCCAGCAGGTAATGATGATGGCATCCAATTGCAGCGTATGCGGAATACCGAACAGCCATTGCATACACTCGGTGACCAGCGGGGTAGCCAGACCGAGGCTGGTGCCCATCGCGAAGATCAGCGCCACCAGGTAGAAGTTATCGACGATGGTACCGAACAACCCTTTCGCATGCTTTTCACCGACGAGCGGTACCAGCGTGGAGCTGGGGCGGATGACATCCATCTTGCGTACAAAGAAGAAGTAGGCGAAGGCCACAGAAAGGAAGCTATAGGTTGCCCACGGCAGCGGCCCCCAGTGGAACAGGCTGTACGCCAGGCCTATCTCTTTCGCGCCCGTGGAATTTGGTTCCAGGCCGAACGGCGGGGTGGAGATATAGTAGTAGATCTCAATAGAGCCCCAGAACAGAACCGCAGCGGATGTACAGGAGGCGAACATCATGAAAATCCAGCTGGCGGTGCTAAACTCCGGTTTTTCGTCACCTAATCTCTTTTTGGCATAGGGGCCAAAAACCAGCCAGAACCAGCCGAAGAGCATGACGACCATATACCATTCAAATGCCCAACCCCAGACGTTGGTGACATAACTGAATACCGCATTAATAACGACGTTAGCGGCATCAAGATCTCTGACTGTTAGCCAGCAAAGTATCCCGACAATTATTAATGGCGGAAAAAAAACCTTCGGTTCAATTCCCGATTTTTTCTTTTCATTTTTCATAAGTGAATTCCAGTGTGAAAACGAAATTTATTTAGCGTGCCAGTCCATGAACGTTTGTTTATTTATTATTAATGATTTGTTGATAAGTTTTTAACCTCTGGGACGCCTCAATGAGTAACTCATGATGGGTATTCACTTCGGGTGATTCTGTTATCTTCGTCACACTTTTTTGCGTTGATTATTTTGTGTCTAAATTTTGATTTTTGCTTTATTTATCAATTGATTGGTTGTGGTTTTTTAACTTTTTTAAGTATCTGGCGTTCAATATTGTTGAGCCAGCAAACAATATTGAAAATTTTCATATTTGGCATATTTCTTTCAATATTGGTGAGGTGCGTAACACTATTGAAAGTTACGAATATCAATGTGTGACATTTTCAATATTGGTGATTAAGGTTTTATTTCCGAATTAAAGAGCGTGATATCTGTATTTAACACCGCCGATATAAATACGTTTCCTTCATGATTTCTGGAGATGCAATGAAGATAATTACTTGCTACAAATGCGTACCTGATGAGCAGGATATTGCGATTAATAATGCTGACGGAACACTCGATTTCAGCAAAGCGGATAGCAAAATCAGCCAATATGATCTGAATGCAATTGAAGCTGCTTGCCAGTTAAAACAGCAGTTGGGAGACGCTCAGGTTGTCGCCATGAGCGTTGGCGGCAAAGCGCTGACCAATGCAAAAGGGCGCAAAGATGTCCTCTCTCGTGGCCCTGATGAACTGATTGTGGTCATTGACGATCAATTTGAGCAGGCGCTGCCGCAACACACCGCTACCGCGCTGGCCGCCGCGGCGCAAAAATCAGGTTTCGATCTACTTATCTGCGGCGACGGTTCTTCCGATCTTTATGCTCAGCAGGTTGGTTTGCTGGTGGGCGAAGCGCTGAACATTCCGGCGATTAACGGCGTGAGTAAAATCCTCTCTCTTACCGACAGCACATTGACAGTAGAACGCGAACTGGAAGATGAAGTTGAAACGCTGAGCATCCCGCTCCCGGCGGTGATCGCGGTTTCCACCGACATTAACACCCCACAAATCCCTTCGATGAAAGCCATTCTTGGCGCGGCGAAAAAACCGGTTCAGGTCTGGTCGCCTGCGGATATCGGGCTGAACAGCGTATCCGCGTATTCCACACAACAGGTTGCCGCACCGAAGCAGCGCAAGCGTCAGCGTGTGGTGATTGAAGGTGACGGTGAAGAACAAATCGCCGCGTTTGTCGAGAATCTGCGCAAAATCATTTAATTATCAGGGGATGTTATGAACAAATTTTCCAGTGTCTGGGTATTCAGCGATACCCCTTCTCGTCTGCCCGAACTGATGAGTGGCGCGCAGGCTGTAGGTGAAAAAGTTAACGCGTTCGTACTGAACGAAGCGGATAGCGCGACAGCATGTCATTTGGGCGCCGATCATGTCTGGCTGCTCAGCGGCAAACCAGAAGACCGCATGATCGAAGACTACGCTGCTGCGATGGCTGAGACTATTCGTCAGCATAGTGAGGGCGGCGCGGTGCTGCTGCCGAATACGCGTCGGGGCAAGCTGTTGGCGGCAAAGCTGGGCTATCGCTTGTCGGCTGCGGTTTCCAACGACGCCAGCGAAGTCTCCCTGCAGGATGGAAAAGCGGCGGTCAAACATATGGTCTACGGCGGTCTGGCGATAGGGGCAGAAACCATCGCTTCGCCGTTTGCCGTGATCACGCTCAGCAGCGGAACGTTTGACGCACAAGACCCGGACACTTCTCGCAGCGGCGAGATGCATACCGTGCAGTGGCAGGCTCCGGCCACTGCCGTGACCCGCACCGCAACCCAGGCGCGTCAGAGCAACAGCGTTGACCTCGACAAAGCGCGTCTGGTGGTCAGCGTGGGACGCGGCATCGGCAGCAAAGAGAATATCTCGCTGGCCGAAGCGCTGTGCCAGACCATCGGCGCCGAGCTGGCCTGTTCCCGCCCGGTAGCGGAAAACGAGAAGTGGATGGAGCACGAGCGCTACGTCGGTATCTCCAACCTGATGCTCAAACCTGAACTGTATCTGGCAGTGGGGATCTCCGGGCAGATCCAACACATGGTCGGCGCCAACGGCGCGCAGACGATTTTCGCCATCAACAAAGATAAAAACGCGCCAATCTTCCAGTATGCGGATTTTGGCATCGTTGGCGATGCGCTGAAGATCCTGCCTGCGCTGACGGCTGCCTTAGCGCGATAAACCATTTCGGGCAGGATGCGAAGGTATCTTGCCGCTGACAGGAGTACGTATGTCCGAAGATATCTTTGATGCCATCATCGTGGGTGCAGGTCTGGCCGGTTCGGTTGCGGCGCTGGTGCTTGCTCGCGAAGGTGCACAGGTGCTGGTTATCGAGCGTGGCAATTCTGCTGGCGCGAAGAATGTCACCGGTGGGCGCTTGTATGCACATAGCCTGGAACGCATCATTCCCGGCTTTGCGGATCAGGCCCCCATTGAACGCATGATCACCCACGAAAAACTCGCCTTTATGACCGACAAAGGGGCGATGACGATGGATTATTGCAACGGCGAGGACGCCGCATCGTCGCAGGTTTCTTATTCCGTTTTGCGCAGTAAATTTGACGCCTGGCTGATGGAGCAGGCCGAAGAGGCGGGGGCGCAACTGATCACCGGTATTCGCGTGGATAACGTTGTTCAGCGTGATGGCAGAGTCGTGGGCGTGGAAGCCGATGGCGATATTCTGGAAGCCAAAGTCGTAATCCTCGCTGACGGGGTGAATTCTCTGCTGGCTGAAAAGCTGGGCATGGCAAAGCGTGTTGAGGCATCGCATGTTGCTGTCGGCGTGAAGGAACTGATCGAATTGCCGAAGTCGGTCATTGAAGATCGTTTCCAGTTACAGGGCAACGAAGGTGCCGCCTGTCTGTTTGCCGGGGCGCCAACCGATGGTCTGATGGGCGGTGGCTTCCTGTATACGAATGAAACAACCCTTTCCCTGGGGCTGGTCTGCGGTCTTCATCATCTGAAAGACGCGAAAAAATCGGTCCCGCAAATGCTGGAAGATTTCAAACAGCATCCGGCAGTTGCGCCGCTGATCGCCGGTGGCAAGCTGGTGGAATATGCCGCGCACGTTGTACCCGAGGCGGGAATGAATATGCAGCCTGAACTGGTGGGCGATGGCGTGCTGATTGCCGGAGACGCTGCCGGCATGTGTATGAACCTCGGCTTTACCATTCGGGGTATGGATCTCGCCATATCCGCAGGCGAAGCGGCGGCGAAGACGGTGCTTTCGGCGATGAAGAGCGACGATTTTAGCAAGCAGTCGCTGGATGAATACCGTCAGCATCTGGACGAAGGTCCGATGCGCGATATGCGTATGTATCAGAAACTGCCAGCTTTTCTTGATAATCCCCGCATGTTTACCGCTTATCCCGAAATGGCGGTCAGTATCGCGCACGACCTGTTCACCGTGGATGGCTCCGCTCCGGTGCCGATGCGTAAAAAAATCCTGCGCCATGCGAAGAAAGTGGGCTTCATCAACCTGATGAAAGATGGCCTGAAAGGAGTGACCGTATTATGACATCTCCCGTTAATGTGGACGTCAAACTGGGCGTCAATAAGTTCAATGTGGATGAAGACAGCCCGCACATCATTCTCAAAACCGATCCTGATAAACAGGCGCTGGAGGTGCTGATTAAGGCCTGCCCGGCGGGACTGTATAAAAAGCAGGACGACGGCAGCGTTCGTTTTGATTACGCCGGGTGCCTGGAGTGCGGAACGTGCCGGATCCTCGGCCTTGATACGGCGCTGGAAAAATGGGAATACCCGCGCGGGACGTTTGGCGTGGAGTTCCGCTACGGCTAATAAGTACGAAGTTGTGCCCCCGTTGGCCGGATAAGATGCGGTAGCGTCGCCATCCGGCAATCATGTGGCGCCAATGCCGGATGGCGGCGGAAACGCCTTATCCGGCCTACAGATGCGCTTTGCCCGTGTTGAAACAGGACATCACCATGCAGCAGCCCAGGAACTTTGATGACCTTAAATTCTCCTCCATTCATCGCAGAATTATGCTGTGGGGAAGCGGCGGCCCGTTCCTTGATGGCTACGTGCTGGTGATCATTGGCGTGGCGCTGGAACAACTGACGCCGCTATTGCACCTTGATGCTGAATGGATTGGCGCGCTCGGCGCGGCTACGCTTGCCGGACTGTTTATCGGCACCTCGTTGTTTGGCTATATTTGCGATAAAGTCGGGCGGCGTAAAATGTTCCTGCTTGATATTATCGCTATCGGCGTTATCTCCGTGGCGACCATGTTTGTTTCCACGCCGCTTGAATTACTGGTGATGCGCGTTTTAATTGGCATTGTTATCGGCGCGGATTACCCTATCGCTACTTCCATGATTACGGAGTTTTCCAACACCCGCCAGCGCGCGTTCTCCATCGGTTTTATCGCCGCGATGTGGTACGTCGGCGCGACCTGCGCCAACCTGGTGGGCTACTGGCTGTATGACATGGAAGGCGGCTGGCGTTGGATGCTTGGCAGCGCCTTTATCCCGTGCTTAATCATTTTGATTGGCCGCTTTGACCTGCCGGAATCGCCACGCTGGCTATTGCGAAAAGGACGGGTAAAAGAGTGCGAACAAATGATGATCAAACTGTTCGGCGAACCGGTCTGCTTTGACGATGAGCCGCCGCAGGAGACCCGCTTCCTGCAGTTGTTTAACCGCCGTCATTTTCCGTTTGTACTGTTCGTTGCGGCTATCTGGACCTGTCAGGTAATCCCGATGTTCGCTATCTATACCTTTGGGCCGCAGATCGTCGGGTTACTCGGCTGGGAGCAGGGGCGCAACGCGGCGCTCGGCAATGTGGTGATTAGCCTCTTTTTTATGCTGGGCTGTATACCGGCGATGTTCTGGCTAAACAGTATTGGCCGTCGCCCTCTGCTTATTGGCAGCTTCGCCATGATGACTATCGCGCTGGCGCTGCTGGGGCTGGTGTCAAATCTGGGCATCATACTGGTCGTGGTGGCGTTTGCGGTATACGCCTTCTTTTCCGGCGGACCGGGCATACTGCAATGGCTTTATCCTAATGAACTCTTCCCGACGGATATTCGCGCTTCGGCCGTGGGGGTTATCATGTCGTTAAGCCGCATCGGAACCATTGTCTCCACCTGGGCATTACCGATTTTTATTACTCGTTACGGTATTAATAACGTCATGCTGATTGGCGCGTTGATTTCGTTAGTCGGGCTTGGCGTATCGGTGATGTTTGCCCCGGAAACTCGCGGCTTGACGCTAACACAGACCGGAAACATGACTTTGCGCGGAACGCCATCGGATAACCCTCATTAAGAGTGTTCTGCATTTCTCCCTGCTTTTCGCCAATAACGCTACAGTTAACAGTCACATGCTAAAACAACTGAAAAGCAGGGAGAACACCATGCAAAAACGTCTTATGACCGCACTGTTTACCGCAGCAACACTATTCACCGTCGCAGGATGCTCTTCTAACCAGGCGGTTGAAACCACGGATGGCAAAACTATTGTCACCGACGGGAAACCCGAGGTCGATAACGATACCGGTATGGTGTCTTACAAAAACGCCGCCACCGGGAAAACCGAACAGATTAACCGCGATCAGCTGAAAAATATGAGCGAGCTGGATAATTAATTAAATTTTTTCTGGTTAGCTGCTCAATAATATTCTCTCTTTATGCGCATCCATTTATTCCCATGCGAATAAACGGATGTCTGAACAGGCAGGGACGCCGGAAAACGTCGAAATACGTTCGCCCGTGTTCCCGCTTTCCCCACCGCGCTGTCCGCTTACATGAGGTTACACTCATCGACATTTCTCTGAACAGCGGCTCAACATTTCCCGGAAAAAAACATATCGCAGGGCATTTATCCTTATGATTAGGTATAAATGATGAGGTATAAGGAACAGGAGTCTGTAATGAAACTGAAACCAATACCTTTTTATTTGCTCGCGCTATTTTCTGCCGCCTCCGGGGCTACGGAGATAAACGCCTGCAAAGACCTGATCGGAACATGGAAAACCACGGCAGATAACCCGCCTTATACCATGACAATATTGCCGCCAGTAGAAAGCTGCGGGGAAAAATGTGTGAAACTGAACGTGCAGTATGAACTTGACGTGACTCACCGCAATGCGCTTTATTGCCATGAAGGACACGAGGGGGTAAAAGGGCAGGGACCCATGGTGATAGCATTTGAAGGGGCGTATGGTGGACACGCTATTGGAACCTATAACCGACAGCTGCAATTACTTTGGGCTGGCGTAATACCGAAAAATAAAAAGGGGAAATGGATAACGAAAATGGAAAATTACTGGTTCAGGCAGGTAAAAGCGCACTAAACATCATCTTAAAACAGCCCGCAAAACCGTCTTATTTACGAAGGGCTTACTGCCTGCGCGCGCCCATTCCAACGGCTTGCCTGCCCCGGATGAACTGTTGATAAAAAAGAGGGCCAGCATCTGTTTCCAGACGGCCCTGAGTGGATTGTGACGTAACATGGCACCTTGCTGGCGCTCTCTTATTATTTCATGCCTGTGCCCTCGTTATGGCGCAATCAGAGCTTTATTTCGTCGCATCGTTATAAACTTCGGCAACGGCTTCAAAATTCGGACCATGCTCACGTGCAGCGATAATATGATAATATTTTCCGCCTTTCGCATCGGCTAATTCTGACAGTTTTTCGCGTAGATCAGAGGGTGAGGAAATCTGCCCGCCACTCTGGGACACATTTATGGTGCCGACCTTAACCAGTTTGAAGTGGCTGATTTCTTGTTTAGAGACCTGCTCTGCCGCAAGTGTGCTGAATGAAGCAACCGTTGCCAGTAATGCGGCGGCAATAATGCGTTTTTTCATAGTTCTGTTCCTGTTGCATTGATGATAAGGTTTGCGCAATATCAGTAATCCGTAACGAAATTATTTATCCCCTTCATACTTCAGGTTGCTTATGGGTTGGCTACGGATTACTCGGCCCACCCATGGGCCTCGCCCTGACGGGCCGTCGCACGCGACGTTCAAATCTGCTCCCGGCAAATTTGTCGCTCACCTCAGTCACATAATTATCTATGCTCCTGGGGACTCACTCCCTTGCCGCCTTTAAGCAACTCGAATTATTTTGGGTAATAACCTCGGTTGATTATCTGAAAATAGCCTTATTTGGTGTGACCGTCTTATATCTTGTTATAGTCACCTCTTTATGTTGTTGTCAATGTAAAATAATGCACTGCCAGCTAAAAAGAAACTTAACCCCCTGTAAATAATAGTTTTTATATTATTTCTTTTAATGGCGTAATTTTTATTGAATCACGCGGCAATACGCTAGTTTTATTCATAAGCAACATAACAGAATTGAGTTATGTTTTAATTTCCCAGAGTGATATTACCGGTTGTATGTCTATGGTTGCGCGGCCTGTTACTGATAGTGTTTCTTTCGGGGCGATTTTATTGTAGCGGCATAGGGTAATCACCGTAGTTGAAGGGAAAAGGCACGAACACAGAGCTATAGAGTATGTTTAATAATGTATTTTTTTATGAAGTAATGTCTGCAGTTGTATCTCTAAAATAAAAACAATGAACTTTTCATCTAAATAATTTTTCAATGAATTATGCTCATTTATTAATATATTTCTAATTTGAAATACAAATCAATTTATAACACATATTCTTACCCGGAAGGCATTGATACATATCCACGCTTCCTCGTACAGTAATAAATGAATATGTGATAAAGTTACTGACTACAGGTATAATAATATGAGTAATAAAAAAAATCTGTCCGCAGAAGAGACGGATCTTACGCGTAGGAAACTGTTAACCAGCGCCGGTATTCTTGCCGCCGGCGGTATGCTATCCGGCGCGGTAAAAGCTGATGAAAAATGTGCCGTCAAGGCGAAACCGGCGTGGGATAAACCGTTTACCGGCGAAATCCCGGAAAAATTGCCAGAAGGATATAATATTCTGTTAGTCGTGACCGACCAGGAGCGTTTTTTTCCTACGTTTCCTTTCCCGGTACCCGGCAGAGAGCGGCTCATGAAAACGGGGGTGACATTCTGTAATCATCAGAATACCAGTAATGTCTGTACGCCTTCCCGCTCCGTATTGTATACCGGCTTACATATGCCCCAGACAAAAATGTTTGATAATCTGGGCTTACCCTGGATGCCTTATGACCTTGACCCCGCTCTTGGAACCACAGGCCATATGATGCGGGAACTGGGATACTATACGGCCTATAAAGGTAAGTGGCATCTTACAGAAAAACTGGAGAAGCCTTTGCCTGACGAAAAAGATGAGGATATTGATGTCGGGGATATTCCTGAACCAGAATTACATAAAATTATGGAAAAATATGGTTTTGCTGACTATCACGGCATCGGCGATATTATAGGCCATAGTAAAGGCGGCTATTTTTATGATTCAACCACCACGTCTCAGACTATAAATTGGTTAAGATGCAAGGGGCAGCCCTTGAATGACCAACACAAGCCCTGGTTCCTGGCCGTTAACCTCGTTAATCCTCATGACGTCATGTTTATTGATACCGATAAAGAGGGAGAAAAGGTACAGTGGCGTGGCGAGTTGGATCAGGATGATAATACCCTGGCGCCCACGCAGCCGCCGGAAAACGAGCTTTATCAGGCAAGCTGGCCGAACTATCCGCTGCCGGCAAACAGGCATCAATCATTCAATGAGCAGGGAAGACCGCCGGCGCATCTTGAATACCAGACGGCGCGCGCTGCGCTGGAAGGGCAGTTTCCTGATGAAGATCGTCGTTGGCGTAAACTGCTTGACTACTATTTCAACTGTATCCGCGATTGTGATACTCACCTTGACCGGATATTAAATGAACTGGATGCCCTCAAGTTAACTGATAAAACGATTGTTGTATTTACTGCCGATCATGGCGAATTAGGCGGAAGCCATCAGATGCACGGTAAAGGCGCTTCCGTTTATAAAGAACAGATCCATGTACCGATGATTATTTCTCACCCGGCGTACCCCGGTAATAAGAAATGTCAGGCGTTGACCTGTCATCTTGATATTGCGCCGACATTAGTTGGGCTGACCGGTTTGCCGGAAGAAAAACAGCACCAGGCGTTAGGCAACCGCAAAGGCGTTAATTTTAGCGGATTGCTAAAAAACCCGGAGAGCGTTGCGGTTAATGCGGTGAGAAATGCCAGCTTATATTGCTATGGCATGATCTTGTATACCGATGCCCATTATCTCCACCGTGTTATCGCGCTACAAAGAGATAAACAAAAAACGGTGGCGCAAATCAAGCAGGAAATATCCCATTTGCATCCTGATTTTAGCCATCGTTCAGGGACGCGGATGATTAACGATGGTCGTTATAAGTTTGCGCGTTATTTCTCGCTAAGGGAGCATAATACGCCGGAAACCTGGGAGGATCTTATTAAGTACAACGATCTTGAACTTTACGATCTTAAAAATGATCCCGATGAGAACCATAACCTTGCTGCTGATAAACAGAAATATCAGGATCTCATTCTTACGATGAATGAAAAACTGAATAAAATTATCAAAGACGAAATTGGCGTGGATGACGGCAGTTTTATGCCGGATGCGGCCCATGAGCCGTGGGATCTTACTATTGAGCAATTTAACCGCATGGCGAAAGATTAAGAGCCTGGCCCATTAGGCTATTTTATTCGTCGGCGATCTGGCATCCAGCGTGTCTGGAGGTTCAGATGCTGTTGGCGCTGCGCTTATTGGGTCTGTATCATCATGTAATGGATTGATATTACAGTCATTACAGGCAAATTTAGCGCAGCGCCGCCCGGTAAGAAGGCCTTAAACCGATTGGTCAGCGATTTAAGGCTACTATCATCACCGACCTTTCCACACCGGATCGCGCTTTTCCGCAAACGCCTGCGGCCCTTCGAGGGCATCTTCGGGGAGCAGGATGGCGTCAACTCCTTGCGGGCGTTAATTCAATTTTTTCTGGTTAGCCGCTCAATAATATTCACTATTAGCCTGGCGAATTTGTCACTACACTTTGTGATAAAAAACAGATCATCACAGGCTAATCATGATCCTCATTATTTATGCGCATCCGTATCCGCATCATTCTCATGCGAATAAGCAGATGCTTGAACAGGCAGGGACGCTGGAAAACGTCGAAATACGTTCGCTTTATCACCTCTATCCCGATTTCAATATTGACGTTGCCGCCGAACAGGAGGCGCTGTCGCGCGCGAGTCTTATCGTCTGGCAGCATCCGATGCAGTGGTATAGCGTCCCTCCTTTACTCAAATTATGGATGGATAAAGTCCTCACCCACGGCTGGGCTTACGGTCATGGCGGTACGGCATTGCACGGTAAACATCTGCTGTGGGCGGTAACGACCGGCGGTGGTGAAAACCATTTTACTATCGGTTCACATCCGGGATTTGACGTCCTTTCTCAGCCGCTACAGGCGACGGCGCTCTATTGCGGCCTCAAATGGCTGCCGCCGTTTTCCATGCACTGCACGTTCATTTGCGATGACGACACCTTACAGGCGCAGGCGCGTCAGTATAAACAGCGTTTACTGGCATGGCAGGAGGTGAATCATGGATAGCCATACTCTACTGCAGGCGCTGATCTATCTTGGTTCGGCGGCGTTGATTGTGCCGATTGCGGTACGTTTGGGCTTAGGATCGGTGCTGGGGTATCTGATTGCGGGTTGCATTATCGGCCCCTGGGGGCTACGGCTGGTAACGGACGCCGAATCTATTCTGCATTTTGCGGAAATCGGCGTCGTGCTGATGTTGTTTGTTATTGGGCTTGAACTGGACCCGCAACGGTTATGGAAGCTGCGCGCCTCGGTATTTGGCGGCGGCGCGTTACAGATGGTGGTCTGCGGCGGACTGATTGGTCTGTTCTGTATGTTTCTTGGCCTGCGTTGGCAGGTGGCGGAACTGATTGGCATGACGCTGGCGCTTTCGTCCACGGCTATCGCCATGCAGGCAATGAATGAGCGTAACCTGACCGTTTCACAAGTAGGGCGTAGCGCATTTGCAGTGCTCTTGTTCCAGGATATCGCGGCGATCCCGCTGGTGGCGATGATTCCGCTGCTGGCCGCCAGCGGCGCATCCACCACGCTTGGCGCGTTTGCGCTATCGGCGTTGAAAGTCGCAGGCGCGTTGGCGCTGGTGGTGTTGCTGGGACGCTACGTTACGCGCCCGGCGCTGCGCTTTGTCGCGCGTTCTGGTTTGCGGGAAGTGTTCAGCGCCGTGGCGCTATTTCTGGTGTTTGGTTTCGGCCTGTTGCTGGAAGAGGTTGGGCTGTCAATGGCGATGGGCGCGTTCCTGGCGGGCGTTCTGCTGGCGAGTTCGGAATATCGTCATGCGCTGGAAAGCGATATTGAACCCTTTAAGGGGCTGCTGCTGGGGCTGTTCTTTATTGGCGTCGGCATGTCGATTGATTTCGGCACGCTGGTGGAGAATCCGCTGCGCATTCTGCTGTTGTTGGCCGGTTTTCTGGCAATCAAAATCGTCATGCTGTGGCTGGTCGCGAGGCCGCTGGGCGTACCGGCAAAACAGCGTCGCTGGTTTGCCGTCTTATTAGGCCAGGGAAGTGAGTTTGCGTTTGTGGTTTTTGGCGCGGCGCAAATGGCGGATGTACTTGAGCCGGAATGGGCAAAAGCGCTGACGCTGGCGGTCGCGCTGTCGATGGCGGCAACGCCGATTTTTCTGGTGCTGCTGACGCGCATGGAGAAGACCGCGACGGGGGAAGCGCGCGAGGCGGATGAAATCGACGAAGAGCAACCGCGGGTTATTGTGGCCGGGTTTGGACGATTTGGGCAGATAGCCGGGCGTTTGCTGCTGTCGAGCGGGGTGAAGATGGTGGTGCTCGATCACGACCCCGATCATATCGAAACGCTGCGTAAATTCGGCATGAAGGTTTTTTATGGCGATGCGACGCGTATGGATTTACTGGAATCTGCCGGAGCGGCGAAGGCGGAGGTATTGATTAACGCCATTGACGATCCGCAAACCAATTTGCAACTGAGTGAACTGGTGAAGTCGCATTTCCCGCATCTGCAGATTATCGCCCGCGCCCGTGATGTCGATCATTACATTCGCCTGCGCCAGGCTGGTGTGGCGATGCCAGAACGTGAAACCTTCGAAGGCGCGCTCAAAAGCGGGCGACAGGCGCTGGAAGCGCTGGGGCTGGGGCGTTATGAAGCCCGCGAGCGCGCGGATCTGTTCCGTCATTTTAATACCCGGATGGTGGAAGAGATGGCGAAAGGGGAAAACGATCCGTTATCTCGCGCCGCCGCCTATAAACGTACCAGCGCGATGTTGAGCGAAATTATTACCGAGGACCGGGAGCATCTGTCGTTGATTCAGCGCCACGGCTGGCAGGGAACGGCTGAGGGCAAACATTCCGGGGAGGCCGCTGATGAACCCGAGGTCAAACCGTCAATCTAAAGTAAAAAATGTGATGTTCTGCAAACTTTACTGCTAATTGGCTGTTTTTGAACTACTGTAATGCTGGCGCTCCACATCAAATGAGTGGCGTCGCCAGCAGAACGAAAAATTTTCGTGCTCATCCTCTTTTCGTCAGTCGACGAAAGATTGCGCTTTACGTATAGTGGCGGCAATTTTTTTTGTATCAGGAAATAATTAATGATCAGTCTGATTGCGGCGTTAGCGGTGGATCGCGTCATCGGTATGGAAAACGCCATGCCGTGGAACCTGCCTGCCGATCTCGCCTGGTTTAAACGTAACACGTTAAATAAACCTGTCGTCATGGGACGTCACACCTGGGAGTCCATCGGACGCCCCTTACCGGGACGTAAAAATATTGTTATCAGCAGCCAGCCAGGCACCGACGATCGCGTGCAGTGGGTGAAGTCTGTCGATGAGGCGATTGCCGCTTGCGGCGATGCGCCGGAAATTATGGTCATTGGCGGCGGGCGCGTGTACGAGCAGTTCCTGCCAAAGGCGCAGAAGCTTTATCTGACGCATATTGATGCGGAAGTCGAAGGCGATACCCATTTTCCGGATTATGAACCGGATGACTGGGAATCGGTATTCAGTGAGTTTCACGATGCCGACGCGCAGAATTCTCACAGCTATTGTTTCGAGATTCTGGAACGTCGTTAACGCTGTAGTGCCGGATGGCGGCGAAACGCCTTATCCGGCCTACTCTTGAGCCAGATGTAGCCGGATGTAGGCCTGATAAGCGTAGCGCCATCAGGCATAAATCTATCAGGCGTTGACCGCTTCGCCTTCGCCCATATCCATCTGGCGGTTTGACGGCTGCACAAAATACTGTTTATCTTCCCAGCGTAAACAGGTCAACTCCCCGCCCCAGCAGCAGCCGGTATCCAGCGCGTAAATACCTTCCGGCGTCCCTTTCCCTTCCAGCGACGCCCAGTGCCCGAACGCAATACTGTAAGCCTCGCTCACCGGCCCCGGAATGGCGAACCACGGCTTCAGCGGCGCAGGGGCATTTTCCGGCGACGCTTTGCTGTACATATCCAGTTGACCGTTAGGAAAGCAGTAACGCATACGGGTAAAGGCATTAGTAATAAAGCGTAGCCGCGCCAGACCGCTTAACTCCGGCGACCAGTTATTCGGCATATCGCCATACATCGCGTCGAGGAAAAACGGATACGAGTCGCTCGACAGCACCGCTTCAACATCGCGGGCGCACTCTTTTGCCGTCTGCAAATCCCACTGCGGGGTAATACCCGCATGCGCCATGACCAGCTTTTTCTCTTCATCTACCTGCAACAGCGGCTGACGGCGTAACCAATTCAACAGCTCATCGGCGTCCGGCGCTTCAAGAAGCGGGGTCAGCCGGTCTTTAGGTTTGTTGCGGCTAATCCCGGCGAATACGGCCAACAGGTGTAAATCGTGATTCCCCAGCACCAAACGCACGCTATTGCCAAGTGATTTGACGTAGCGTAACACGTCCAGCGAACCGGGACCGCGGGCGACCAAATCGCCAGTCAGCCATAGAGTGTCTGTATCTGGCGTAAATTCCACTTGCTGTAATAAGGCGATCAGTTCGTCGTAGCAACCGTGAACGTCGCCGATGAGATAAGTTGCCATTGTTATAATTTTAGTGAATGAGTGTAGGGACGGCGAGTCGAAACACGGGAATGTCGATGGTAAAGGCGTCGCCATTTTCATCGATCATTTCGTAATGACCCTGCATGGTGCCCAGCGGCGTTTCAATTACCGCGCCGCTGGTGTACTGATACTCTTCGCCAGGCGCAATGCGCGGCTGGACGCCAACCACACCTTCGCCCTGGACTTCGGTTTCACGGCCATGACCATTGGTAATCAGCCAGTAGCGGCCCAATAGCTGCACTGGCGCCCGGCCCAGATTGCGGATGGTTACGGTATAGGCAAAAACGTAACGTTCATCGTCAGGTGAGGATTGCGCCTCAATGTAGACGCTTTGCACCTGAATACACACTCTGGGCGAATTGATCATGTTTAACTCTCCTTCAAAGGCGCGTTTTCCGACAGATAGTTGGCCATCTGGCAGTACTGCGCGACAGAGATATTTTCCGCGCGCATTGCCGGGTCAATACCCATTTCCGTCAACGTCTCAACGCTAAAAAGATTGCCGAGACTATTACGGATCGTTTTACGGCGCTGGTTAAAGGCCTCGGTGGTAATACGGCTCAACACGCGAATATCTTTAACCGGGTAAGGCATCGTTGCGTGTGGAACCAGACGCACCACGGCGGAGTCCACTTTGGGCGGCGGCGTGAAGGCGGATGGCGGCACTTCAAGCACCGGGATCACCTGACAGTAATATTGCGCCATCACGCTTAAACGACCATACGCTTTGCTGTTCGGCCCTGCAACCAGACGATTTACCACTTCTTTTTGCAACATAAAGTGCATGTCGGCAATGGCATCAGTATAGCTAAAGAGATGGAACATCAGCGGGGTGGAGATATTATAGGGCAGATTGCCGAACACACGCAGCGGTTGGCCCAACTGCGCAGACAGTTCGCCAAAGTTCATGGTCATGGCGTCCTGCTGATAAATAGTCAGCTTCGGCCCTAAAAACGGATGGGTTTGCAAACGCGCCGCCAGATCGCGGTCAAGTTCAATGACCGTGAGCTTATCCAGTCGTTCGCCGACCGGCTCCGTCAGCGCCGCCAGACCGGGGCCGATTTCAACCATCGCTTGGCCTTTTTGCGGATTAATAGCAGAAACAATACTGTCGATCACAAACCGATCGTTGAGAAAGTTTTGCCCGAAGCGTTTACGGGCTAAATGGCCCTGATGGACTCGATTATTCATTGGGTATTAACAATCATTTTGATGGCGAGATTAAGCGCCGTAATAAAACTGCCGACATCCGCTTTTCCACGGCCCGCCAGTTCAAGCGCGGTGCCGTGGTCAACGGAGGTTCGAATAAAAGGTAGGCCGAGCGTAATATTCACTCCCCGACCGAATCCCTGGTATTTTAGCACGGGCAGGCCCTGATCGTGGTACATTGCCAGCACCGCGTCGGCATTATCGAGATATTTGGGCTGAAACAGCGTATCAGCAGGTAGCGGCCCGTTGAGTTTCATCCCCTGCGCCCGCAGCTCGTCGAGCACCGGAATGATGGTGTCTATCTCTTCCGTGCCCATATGACCGCCTTCGCCCGCGTGCGGATTCAGGCCACAGACAAGAATGCGCGGTTCGGCAATACCAAATTTGGTCCGCAAATCGTGATGCAAAATAGCAATCACTTCGTGCAAAAGCGCAGGGGTGATGGCGTCTGCAATCGCCCGTAGCGGCAGATGCGTGGTCGCCAGCGCCACGCGAAGTTCTTCGGTTGCCAGCATCATCACGACTTTTTTCGCCTGCGAACGCTCTTCGAAAAACTCGGTATGACCGGTAAACGGAATGCCTGCGTCGTTAATAACGCCTTTGTGCACGGGGCCTGTGATCAGCGCGGCAAATTCACCGTTCAGACAGCCATCACACGCTCGCGCCAGCGTCTCTACCACGTAGGGGCCATTTTCTACCGTCAACTGACCGGGGATGGCAGGCGCGCGCAGCGAGACCGGCAATAGGGTCAGCGTTCCCGCGGGCTGCGGCGCAGCGGGGACATCAGGCGAGTAAGGGAGAAGCGAGAGGGGCAGGCCGAGCATGGCGGCCCGCTCCGTCAGGAGCGCGCCGTCCGCACAGACGACCAGTTCAATCGGCCACGCGCGTTGCGCCAGTTGGACGACAAGATCGGGGCCAATCCCGGCGGGTTCGCCGGGAGTGATAACAACGCGTTGCGCACTGCTCATTAGTTACTCAAAATCTTAACGTAAGCGCTGGCGCGCTGTTCTTGCATCCAGGTCGCCGCTTCTTCTGAGAACTTACGGTTCATCAGCATACGATAAGCGCGATCTTTCTGCGCCGCATCGGTTTTGTCTACCTTACGCGTATCCAGCAATTCGATCAGATGCCAGCCGAAAGAGGAGTGTACCGGCGCGCTTATTTGGCCTTTATGCAGCTTCGTCAGCGCGTCGCGGAACGCCGGATCGAAAATATCTGGCGTAGCCCAACCCAAATCACCGCCCTGGTTAGCGGAGCCCGGGTCCTGAGAGTACTCTTTCGCCGCAGCGGCAAATGTGGTTTTACCACTCTTAATGTCAGCCGCGATTTCTTCCAGCTTCAGGCGCGCCTGCTGATCGTTCATGATCGGCGACGGCTTAAGCAGAATATGACGAGCGTGAACTTCGGTCACGGAGATACTCTGGCTCTGACCGCGCAGGTCGTTTACTTTCAGAATGTGGAAACCGACGCCGGAGCGAATCGGGCCGACAATGTCGCCTTTCTTCGCGGTGCTCAGCGCCTGGGCGAAAATCCCCGGCAGCTCCTGGATACGGCCCCAGCCCATCTGACCGCCTTTTAACGCCTGCTGGTCGGCAGAGTAGGTAATCGCCAGTTTGCCGAAATCTGCGCCGTTACGCGCTTCTTCAACAATGCTTTCCGCCTGGCGCTGTGCGTCGTTAACCTGCTCGGAGGTTGGGTTTTCCGGCAGAGCAATCAGGATATGGCTCAGGTTCAGCTCGGTGCTGGCGTCGTTTTGGGTGCCAATCTGTTTTGCCAGCGCGTCAACTTCTTGCGGCAAAACGGTGATACGGCGACGAACCTCGTTGTTGCGCACTTCAGAGATAATCATCTCTTTACGAATCTGGTTACGGTAGGTTGAATAGTTCAGCCCATCGTAAGCCAGACGGCTGCGCATCTGATCCATCGTCATATTGTTTTGTTTGGCGATGTTGGCGATGGCCTGATCCAACTGCTCATCCGTGATCTTCACCCCCATCTTCTGACCCATCTGCAGGATAATTTGATCCATAATCAAACGTTCCAGGATCTGGTGACGCAGCGTGGCGTCGTCCGGAAGCTGCTGACCTGCCTGACCCGCGTTGAGTTTGACTGATTGCATTAAGCCATCAACGTCGCTTTCCAGCACGACGCCATTATTGACGACGGCTGCGACTTTATCGACTACCTGGGGGGCAGCGAAACTGGTATTCGCGATCATGGCGATACCGAGAAGCAGCGTTTTCCAGTTCTTCATACTTTTTCCATTTCAATTAACCGCAATGCGGATTACGTTGTAAATCAATCAGATTACATAGAGCTTTGGTACGGCAGAATGTTCGAACGCAACATTTCTTGCGTGCCGAGGCCGTAGTTAGAGCTCAAACCGCGCAGCTCAATGTTGAAGCCAATCGCGTTATCATAAATCGCGTGTTGTTTATCGTTATCCCAACCGTTCAGCTTACGTTCGTATCCGACGCGGATCGCATAGCAGCAAGAGTTGTACTGCAAGCCGAGCATCTGGTCTGCAGGTTTGCTCGAATTGGTATCGAAGTAGTACGCGCCGACAATCGACCAGCGATCGGCAATCGGCCAACTTGCCACCGCGCCCACCTGGTTGATGCCGTTTTTATACTGCTCTGCCGTGGAATAATACGAAGGCAACGTAGCCTGAATATATTCCGGGCTGGCATAGCGGTAGTTCAACTGTACCAGACGATCCTGATCCCGACGGTATTCGAGGCTGCTGCTGCTGGTAGCGACGCTATCCAGACGGGTATCGTACTGCACTCCGCTACGCAGCCCCCAGCGTTCTGAAATACGCCAGTAAGTGTCGCCTGCCCAAACCAGCGAACCGGTTTTGTCGTCATTCTCCCATTTAATGTTGTCATCGCCGGTGCGAGACTCCGTGAAATAGTAGATTTGACCAACAGAAACGTTAAAACGTTCAACGGCGGCATCATCATAAATGCGTGTTGTGACGCCGGTCGTGACCTGGTTGGCGGAAGCAATACGGTCGAGACCGCCATAAGTGCGGTCGCGGAACAGGCCGTTATAGTCGGATTGCAGCAAAGAAGAATCGTAGTTATAGATGCCGCTCTGGTCGCGGTACGGCACATACAGGTACTGCACGCGTGGTTCCAGCGTCTGGGTATACCCCGGCGCCAGCATCGCCATATCGCGTTCGAAGATGAGCTTACCGTCGACTTTAAACTGCGGCATGACGCGGTTAACCGAATCTTCCAGCTTATTTTTATTGTTTGGATCGCTGTTATAGCTGTCCAGATTCGTTTGCTGATAGTGCGTCGCCATCAGCTTCGCTTCGGTGTTCAGGCTGCCCCAGCGGTTGGAGAGCGGCAAATTGATGGTTGGCTCCAGGTGGACGCGGGTTGCTTCCGGCATATTGTCTTTGGTGTTAACAAAGTGCACCGCCTGGCCGTAAATCCGGGTATCAAACGGGCCGAGATCGTTATGGTAGTAGTTAACGTCTAACTGCGGCTCCGCTGAATAGCTGCTGGTGTTTTGATCGTTAAAGACCTGGAATTGTTTGGTCGACACCGTAGCGTCAAAGTTTTGTACGGCGTAGCCGACGCTGAATTTCTGCGTTGCGTAACCGTCGGTACTGGAACCGTACTTACTGTCGAAATCGTTAAAGTAGCTGGAGTCGCTGACTTTGGTGTAATCGACGTTAAAACGCCACACCTGATCCATCACGCCTGAGTGCTGCCAGTAGAATAACCAGCGGTGCTTATCGCCCTCTTTGGGATGATCGTCCTCGTAGACTTTATCAGAAGGCAGATAATCTAATTCCATCAACCCGGCGCCTGCCTGCGTGAGATAACGGAATTCGTTCTCCCACATAATATTGCCGCGGCGGTGCATATAGTGCGGGGTGATGGTGGCGTCCATATTGGGCGCGATGTTCCAGTAATACGGTAAGTAGAACTCGAAATAGTTCTTGGTCGTGTATTTCGCGTTCGGGATCAGGAAACCTGAGCGACGTTTGTCACCGACGGGTAGCTGTAAATAGGGGCTATAAAAGATCGGAACCGGACCTACTTTAAACCGGGCGTTCCAGATCTCCGCAACCTGTTCTTCACGGTCATGGATGACTTCACTCCCCACCACGCTCCAGGTATCGGAGCCAGGCAGACAGGAGGTAAAGCTGCCGTTTTCCAGAATGGTATAACGGTTTTCGCCGCGCTGCTTCATGAGATCGGCTTTACCGCGCCCCTGACGGCCCACCATCTGGTAATCGCCTTCCCAGACGTTCGTGTCTTTGGTGTTCAGGTTCGCCCAGCCCTTCGGCCCTTTAAGGATGACCTGATTATCATCATAATGCACATTACCCAGCGCATCGACGGTGCGTACAGGTTCCGGCTGACCTTCCGCCTGCTTCTGATGAAGCTGCACTTCATCCGCTTGCAGGCGGCTATTCCCCTGCATAATGTCCACGTTGCCGGTAAAAACGGCATCGTCCGGGTAGTTACCTTTAGCGTTATCGGCATTGATAGTAACCGGCAGATCGTTGGTATCGCCTTTTACCAGAGGACGATCGTAGCTCGGCACGCCCAACATACACTGTGAGGCGAGATCGGCTGCCAGCCCCTGATGACTATAAAGGGCGCTGGCGATCATGGTGGCCAGAAGAGTGGGAATACGTTTTTTCATACGTTGTATTTATTGTTCCATCATCGGTAGCGTTGCGCGTGACAAACGGTCACAGCCTAACTTACTCATCTTCGCTGCGCCAGTGTTAATCCTGCCGTTTAGCGTCTGTGGTGTTAGGCACGGCATTGAATGACAGGTATGATAATGCAAATTATAGGCGATGTCCCACAATTGACCGTAGCCTTCATTCGCAGAAAAGCACCTTATTTTGTGGGAGATAGCCTCACCGATAGCGTAACGTTTTGGGGAGTCTATGCAGTACTGGGGAAAGATAATTGGCGTCGCCGTAGCCCTGATGATGGGCGGCGGCTTTTGGGGCGTGGTCCTGGGTCTGCTGGTGGGCCATATGTTCGACAAAGCCCGCAGCCGAAAAATGGCGTGGTTTGCCAACCAGCGGGAACGGCAGGCGCTGTTTTTTGCCACCACCTTTGAGGTGATGGGCCACTTAACCAAATCAAAAGGACGGGTGACGGAAGCGGATATTCATATCGCCAGTCAGTTGATGGATCGTATGAATTTACACGGCGATTCACGTACTGCCGCGCAGAACGCCTTTCGGGTCGGAAAAGCGGATAATTACCCATTACGTGAAAAGATGCGGCAGTTTCGTAGCGTCTGCTTCGGGCGTTTTGATCTGATCCGGATGTTTCTGGAAATTCAGATCCAGGCGGCGTTTGCCGATGGCTCGCTACACCCTAATGAGCGGGAAGTGCTGTATGTGATTGCGGAAGAGCTAGGTATTTCCCGCGTACAGTTCGATCAGTTTCTGCGCATGATGCAGGGCGGCGCGCAGTTTGGCGGCGGTTATCATCAACAGTCCGGCGGCGGCTGGCAGCAGGCGCAGCGCGGCCCGACGCTGGAAGATGCCTGTAATGTGCTGGGGGTTAAAACCACCGACGATGCAACCACCATTAAACGCGCTTATCGCAAACTGATGAGCGAGCATCATCCGGACAAACTGGTCGCGAAAGGTTTACCGCCGGAAATGATGGAAATGGCGAAGCAAAAAGCGCAGGAAATTCAGAAAGCGTATGAGCTAATCAAAGAACAGAAAGGCTTCAAGTGATTGAATTGCCGGATGCGGCTAGCGCCTTATCCGGCCTACGTTAATGAATGTAGGCCGGGCAAGCGAAGCGCCCCGGCATAAATTGGCTCTGAGTTTAAAAATCTGCCGGGACTTTAAACGTCATGTTGGTGCCGTAAGCGGGATGGGTAATGGTCAGCATTTCGGCGTGTAACTGCAAACGCGGCGCCAGTGACAACGCTTCCGGCGAGGCGTAAAACCGATCGCCTAAAATCGGGTGGCCTAACGCCAGCATATGCACACGAAGCTGATGCGAACGTCCGGTGATCGGCTTGAGCACCACGCGGGCGGTATTATCCGCCGCAAACTCCACCACGTTATATTCCGTTTGCGCCGGTTTGCCGGTTTCATAACACACTTTCTGCTTTGGCCGGTTCGGCCAGTCGCAGATGAGCGGTAAGTCAACCAGTCCTTCCGCCGGGGAGGGATGCCCCCATACGCGCGCCACATACTGCTTTTTCGGCTCCCGTTCGCGGAACTGGCGTTTTAGCTCCCGTTCCGCGGCTTTGGTCAGCGCCACTACAATCACGCCGCTGGTGGCCATATCCAGACGATGCACCGACTCTGCCTGCGGGTAGTCGCGCTGGATACGCGTCATAATGCTGTCTTTGTGCGCTTCCAGACGCCCCGGCACGGACAACAGGCCGCTGGGCTTATTGACCACCATAATGTGCTCATCCTGATACAGGATAACCAGCCAGGGTTCCTGCGGCGGATTGTAGTTTTCCATCCCCATGTACGGCTCCGTTATTGGTGCGTGACGACGATAAGACGCAGCGCGTCCAGACGCCAGCCTGCCTGATTCAGGCTTTCCAGTACCTGCTGACGGTTGCTGTCGATAGCGGCAAGTTCGTCGTCGCGAATGTTCGGGTTGACGGCGCGCAGCGCTTCCAGACGCGACAGTTCCCCGGACAGTTTTTCATCCGCCTCGCGACGCGCGTTATCAATCAGCGCTCTGGCGGACTTTTCAATCTGCGTCTCGCCCAGTTGCAAAATGGCGTGGACGTCCTGTTGCACGGCGTTCACCAGTTTGCTGCCGGTGTGGCGATTCACGGCGCTGAGCTGGCGGTTGAAGGTTTCAAACTCGACCTGGGCGGCCAGATTGTTGCCGTTTTTATCTAACAGCATACGTACCGGCGTCGGCGGCAGGAAGCGGTTCAGTTGTAGCTGTTTCGGCGCCTGCGCTTCCACGACGTAAACCAGTTCGACCAGCAGCGTGCCGACTGGCAGCGCTTTATTTTTCAACAGCGAAATGGTGCTGCTGCCGGTATCGCCGGAGAGGATCAGATCCAGTCCGTTACGGATGAGCGGATGTTCCCAGGTAATAAACTGCGCATCTTCGCGAGACAGGGCTACGTCACGTTCAAACGTGATAGTACAGCCGTCTTCCGGCAGGCCGGGGAAATCCGGCACCAACATGTGGTCGGACGGCGTCAGCACGATCAGGTTGTCGCCGCGATCGTCCTGGTTAATGCCGACGATATCGAACAGGTTCATGGCGAACGCGATCAGGTTGGTGTCGTCGTCCTGTTCTTCAATGCTTTGTGCAAGCTGTTGGGCTTTTTCACCACCGTTGGAGTGGATCTCCAGCAGGCGGTCGCGGCCCTGTTCTAACTGGGCTTTTAGCGCTTCATGTTGCTCGCGGCAGGATTTGATCAGATCGTCAAACCCGTCGGTTTCTTCAGGCGCGGCCAGATAGTTAATCAGACTGGCGTAGGCTGAATCATAAATCGCGCGGCCGGTTGGACAGGTGTGCTCAAAGGCGTCCAGCCCTTCGTGATACCAGCGAACCAGCACCGACTGGGCGGTTTTTTCCAGGTACGGGACGTGGATCTGGATATCATGCGCCTGGCCGATGCGATCCAGACGACCAATACGCTGTTCCAGCAGATCCGGGTTAAACGGCAAGTCGAACATCACCAGATTGCTGGCAAACTGGAAGTTACGTCCTTCGGAGCCGATTTCGGAACATAACAGCACCTGCGCGCCGGTATCTTCTTCGGCGAACCAGGCGGCGGCGCGGTCGCGTTCGATAATCGACATGCCCTCATGGAACACGGCGGCGCGGATGCCTTCGCGTTCGCGCAGCACCTGCTCCAGCTGTAACGCGGTGGTCGCTTTGGCGCAGATCACCAGCACTTTTTGCGAACGATGGCTGGTCAGATAGCCCATTAGCCACTCAACGCGTGGGTCGAAGTTCCACCAGGTGCCAGTATCGCCTTCGAACTCCTGATAAATTTGTTCCGGATAGAGCATATCGCGGGCGCGATCTTCCGCGCTTTTACGCGCGCCCATAATGCCGGAGACCTTAATGGCGGTCTGATACTGGGTCGGCAGCGGCAGTTTTACCGTATGCAGTTCACGTTTCGGGAACCCCTTGACGCCGTTACGGGTGTTGCGGAACAGAACGCGGCTGGTGCCGTGGCGATCCATCAGCATCGACACCAGCTCATCACGGGCGGCCTGCGCGTCGTCGCGATCGCTATTAGCGGCCTGCAACAGCGGTTCAATATCCTGTTCGCCGATCAGATCGCCCAGCCTGTTCAGTTCGTCGTTGCTGAGTTTATTGCCCGCCAGCAGCATGGCCACCGCATCGGCGACAGGACGGTAGTTTTTCTGTTCTTCGACAAACTGTTCGAAATCGTGGAAACGGTTCGGATCGAGCAGGCGCAGACGGGCGAAATGGCTTTCCATCCCCAGCTGTTCTGGCGTGGCGGTCAGCAGCAGCACGCCCGGCACGCGTTCAGCTAACTGTTCGATGGCCATATATTCACGACTCGGCGCATCGGTACTCCACACCAGATGATGCGCTTCGTCGACCACCAGCAGATCCCACTCGGCGTCGCACAAATGTTCCAGACGCTGCTTATTACGGCGGGCGAAATCCAGCGAGCAGATCACCAGTTGTTCGGTTTCAAACGGGTTATACGCGTCGTGCTGCGCTTCGGTATAGCGTTCGTCATCGAACAGCGCGAAGCGCAGGTTGAAACGGCGCAGCATTTCTACCAGCCACTGGTGTTGCAGGGTTTCCGGAACAATGATCAATACGCGTTCCGCCGCGCCGGATAATAACTGTTGATGCAGAATCATCCCGGCTTCAATGGTTTTACCTAAGCCCACTTCATCCGCCAGCAGTACGCGTGGCGCGTGGCGACGACCCACATCATGAGCGATATTAAGCTGATGCGGGATCAGGTTGGTCCGCTGACCGCGCAGGCCGCTGTACGGCATCCGGTACTGCTCGCTCTGAAATTTACGGGCGCGATAGCGCAGCGCGAACCGATCCATTCGATCAATTTGACCGGCGAACAGACGATCCTGGGGCTTACTGAAAACCAACTTGCTGTCGAGCAGAACCTCGCGCAACGTCACATTGGTCTCTTCGGTATCCAGGCGGGTGCCGACATAAACAAGCAGGCCATTTTCTTCTTTTACTTCATCGATATGTAGCTGCCAGCCTTCATGGCTTGTAATCGTATCGCCAGGGTTGAACATGACGCGGGTCACGGGAGAATCACTGCGCGCATACAGGCGGTTTTCCCCCGTGGACGGGAAAAGTAAGGTGACGGTTCGCGCATCCATCGCAACAACGGTTCCAAGTCCCAGCTCGCTTTCTGTATCGCTGATCCAGCGTTGACCAAGTGTAAAAGGCATATGTGTTCGGCTCTATATCTTTAATTGCAGGCATTACTCGCCATTCCCAGGCGACAGCACTGGATAATTGCGAGTATACGACCCCGCTACCAGGCTAATGTGGTAGTGGCGTTAATTAGGTCCAGGAATGGAAAGGGCGCTATGGTACTGGAAGGCGGCGCTTTCGTCACGCGTCAAAATAGCCCCAGTTGCCCGGTCAGTAGTGTAGCAAAATTATCTTCAACGAAGGGAAGAATTCCTTCCGCCACGGGTTGTAGCTGGCGGGTAAGATAGTGTTCGTAATCCAGCGGCGACTGCTGGTAATCCACGGGCTCGGGGCCGTTAACAGTCCAGACATATTTTATGGCGCCGCGATTCTGATACTGCGTCGGACGACCCTGCTTCAGGTTTTGTTCATCCGCCAGCCGGGCGGCGCGAACGTGCGGCGGAACGTTACGTTGGTACTCATGTAAAGGGCGACGCAGACGCTTACGATAAACCAGCTGCGCGTCCAGTTCGCCCGCCATCAGTTTATCGATAGTCTCGCGCACATAGTCTTGATAAGGTTCATTGCGAAAAACGCGCAGATACAGCTCCTGTTGAAAGCGCTGCGCCAGCGGCGTCCAGTCGGTCCGCACCGTTTCCAGACCTTTAAATACCATGCGCTGGCTGTCGCCTTCCTGAATCAGGCCCGCGTAGCGTTTTTTACTGCCAGTATCCGCGCCGCGGATGGTCGGCATCAGAAAACGGCAAAAGTGGGTTTCAAACTCCAGCTCCAGCGCGCTGGTCAAATTTTGCTGTTGTAACGTCTGCGCCCACCATTCGTTCACGTGACGCACCAGCCTGTGCCCGATTTCCGCCGCATCGGCTTCTGAATGCGCGCGCCGGAGCCAGACGAAAGTGGAATCGGTATCGCCATAAATCACGTCATAACCCTGCGCCTCAATCAGCGCTTTGGTCTGGCGCATAATCGCATGACCGCGCATGGTGATTGACGACGCCAGACGGGGATCGAAAAAGCGACAGGCCGTGGTGCCGAGTACGCCATAAAAGGCGTTCATAATGATTTTAAGCGCCTGCGAGAGCGGTTTATTGCCCTGACGTTTGGCTTCATCGCGCCAGTGCCAGATTTGGCTAACAATTTCCGGCAGGCAGTGCTTTTCTCGTGAAAACCAGGCGTCAAGGAAACCTTCGGTACTGTGTTCCGGATCCGGCTGCGCCATGCCTTCGACCAGCCCGACGGGATCAATCAAAAACGTGCGGATAATCGACGGGTACAGGCTTTTATAATCCAGCACCAGTACTGAATCGTATAATCCGGGTTGTGAATCCATTACGTAGCCGCCGGGACTTGCCAGCGGCGGCACTTCGCCGAGATTGGGCGCGACATAGCCGGCGCGGTGCATTCGCGGAAAGTAAAGATGCCCGAATGCGGCGACCGAACCGCCGTGGCGATCGACCGGCAGGCCGTTGATCGTCGCGCGTTCCAGCAAAAACGGCATGATCTCGGTTTTATGGAAAATGCGCGTGACCAGCTCGCAGTCTTTCAGGTTGTAGGTGGCGAGGGCGGGTTTATCCTGGGCAAAGCGGCGATCGATCTCATCCATACGATCCCAGGGATTATCAATGGATTTTCCTTCGCCGAGCAGTTCCTGCGAGACGGCTTCCAGCGAAAAAGACGAAAAATTCCAGAACGCGGATTTAAGCGCGTCGATACCATCGATAATGACTCGCCCTCTGGCCTGGGCGAAAAAAACGCCGTTTTTGAAGCCATGTTCGCGCCACTCCAGTTCGCTATTGTCTCGCCCCAGCCGTAAAGGGATACGGTAGCGTTCGGCATGTTTTTGCAGCATACGCAGGTCGAACTGCACCACGTTCCAGCCGATGATGACGTCAGGATCATGTTCGGCAAACCAGGCGTTGAGTTTTTCCAGCAGCTGCGGGCGGCTGGCGACATACACAAGCTCGAAGTCCAGTTGGCGGTCATCGCCATTCGCCGGGCCCAGCATATAAACGGTACGCTGGCCGCAGCCTTCCAGACCAATGCAATACAGTTCGCCGTGTCGCGTGGTTTCGATATCCAGCGAGACCCATTTTAGCGGCGGTCGATAGTCGGGGTGGGGTTTAAGACGCGCATTGCGGATAACGCCGTTGCGCATCTCGCCGTCTACCCAAACGGGCGACGTAATAAAACGTTCCATCAGGTAACGTTCCGGCGGGCGGACATCCGCTTCATAAACGGTGACGCCGTTTTCGCGCAGCAGTTTCTCCATCCGCATAAGCTGGCGGTGAGTACGGCAATACAGACCGGAGACCGGCTGACGATGAAAGTCTCGCAGCTGGAGCGGCGTCAGGCGATAGTCTTTTTCCGCCTGTAGCAGCGAGGCGGCGCGGGAGGTCTGGCTGGTCGGAATAAACGCCACGGACTCTTGCGGGGCCAGCGTCGCCTGCACAGGGCCGTTGTCTGTCGCCAGCCAGAAAGAGACCTCCGTTCCTTGCGGCGTATCCCGCCAGTGCCGGGTTAAAATGAAACCTGCCTGCGCCACGATGATTACCTGTCTAAAAAATTCACGCTAATTATAACCTGTTTTAGGGGGTAATACTGTTATTTTGTACAGGCATATAACGTAAAAGCCGATATCCGCTGTAATAAAAAGTTTCTCGCAGTAAGAAGCGGGTTTGCGCCCACCAGGATTTATAGCGGGTGGATCGCGTGGGTGATGAGCGGCTATCGATACCATTATCCTGAGCGATAGTTTTCAGACGCAGCATATGCAGCGGATCGCTGACCAGTAACGCTGTGCGCCATTGTTGTTGTCGCAGTATCTGTTTTGCGTAACGAATATTTTCGCGCGTCACGGTAGAGCGCTCTTCAATAAAAATCGCCTTAGCCGGAATGCCTTTTTCCAGAACGTATTGACGGGCTATCGCCGCGTCGGAAACCGTTGCGCCAGCGCCGTAGCCGCCGGTTAATACCAACGCGCGGACAATGTGTTGTTGGTAAAGCCAGATGGCATGATCCAGTCTGGCCTGAAAAACGGGAGAAGGCGTTTTTCCGCTAACGCCTGCTCCTGCGACAATCGCGCAGTCAGCTACGCGCGTCTGGTTTTGCTGACTGAACTGATAAATAGCGATGGCATTATGGATAAACACCGTAGCCATAATGAGAATTATGCCTGCCGCGATTCTGATGATGTAGCGATATTTCATGAATGAGTTCGTTCCCCGTGACGGGTGTAATGGATATTTTAACGATAAAATGGCTTTTAGCGTCAGATATTTTTGCTGACGTATATTTATCAATATAATGATGCCGGTATATACAGCAGATATAATTATCCTATAACTGCTAATTTTGAATCATGTTTATTTACAGTTTTTACCCATGTATTAGCCGTTTTGTGTCAAGTCTGTTTTCATACATTAAGTATTTTTCAGAAAGGCGCTTGTTCGAATCTGTTACTTATTTCTCGGATTAACAAAAAAGCGATATTTTTTGTTTGTTTTACTTAATGAAAAGTGTAACAATTTCATTTGGAACATCCGCACCGTCAGGTAGAAATATAATATTCCAATTGGCCGCTATGGTTAAATAAAAATGGATTACAGTGCGAATTCGTCGGGAACTCTCTGCATAATTTAATTTTTATTTTAGAATATAATTTTATTTTGACTTTCGGGTGCGGGTGTTTTTATCAAAATTTGTGGTATTCGGGAATGATCTTTTATGAATGTGAGTATGCAGGCGCGTCTGGTAGGGAGCGACCGTTATCTTTTCGTCAATACTCAACGCGCTAACCCTTCCATAAAAACCGTGAGTCGATTTTTTGAGTATAAAACATGGACAGAACAGATTTGGCGCACCGAGATTATTGAAAACGGCAATGCTTTTTTTCACTGGCAAGGACACGACAGAAAAAACGGACATCGGGATACCATTATTAACTATCTGTTAAATGGACAACGCTGGCAGTCAACAATCGAAGATTATATTTTCTTCCATGCGCTGGAAGGAAAAGCGTGGCAGGGACATTATGATAATATTATTGAATATGTGAGTTCTGATCATTACGTCTATCAAAGCGCATTTGCTGAATATATCACCGACCAGATTCATCAACGCGCCCCCCATGGGACGCGTTTTTAGAGGCATTACTGCCCGTAATAGGCTTTTGCGCCGTGTTTGCGTAGATAGTGTTTATCCAGCAGGGATTGCTGCATGTCGGGCAACTGCGGCGCAAGCTGGCGGCAGAAGATCCCCATATAGGCCACTTCTTCCAGCACGATGGCGTTATGCACGGCATCCTCGGCATTTTTACCCCAGGCAAACGGGCCGTGCGAATGGACAAGCACGCCGGGCATTTGAGCGGCGTCAATACCTTGTTTTTCAAAGGTTTCAACAATGACATTGCCCGTTTCCCATTCATACTCGCCATTAATTTCCGCCTCGGTCATTTTGCGAGTGCAGGGAATCGTACCGTAGAAATAGTCGGCATGGGTGGTTCCCGTCGCCGGAATCGGCCGACCCGCCTGCGCCCAGATAGTCGCGTGGCGCGAATGGGTGTGTACGATGCCGCCGATAGTCGGAAATGCCTGGTACAACAGACGGTGGGTTGGCGTATCGGACGACGGTTTCTTATGACCTTCAACGACTTCACCGGTCTCCAGGCTGACCACCACCATATCGTCAGCGGTCATGACGCTATAATCGACTCCGGACGGCTTAATCACCAGTACGCCGCGTTCGCGATTGACGGCGCTGACGTTACCCCAGGTAAGGGTGACCAGGTTGTGTTTTGGCAGCGCCAGATTGGCTTCCAGTACCTGGCGTTTGAGATCTTCTAACATTGTTTTCTCCCTGCCGGATGGCGCTTCGCTTATCCGGCCTACGAGCGACGGTGTGCCGGATGGCGACATAAATGCCTTATTCGGCCTACAGGACCGTAGGCCCGGTAAATGAAATGCCACCGGGCAATTCGTTTCACCAATTAACGTTTGAACCCGTAATACACCTCGTTCCAGCGCAGCGCGTCCTTAAAGGCTGGCAGACGGGTATCGTTATCAATCACCGCGATTTCGATATCGTGTATTTCTGCAAACTGGCGCATATCGTTCAGATCCAGCGCGTGGCTGAAGACGGTATGGTGCGCGCCGCCAGCCAGAATCCATGCTTCGGAGGCGGTCGGCAGATCCGGCTGCGCCTTCCACAGCGCGTTAGCCACCGGCAGTTTCGGCAGGGAGTGCGGCGTTTTTACGGTGTCAATGCAGTTGACCAGCAGGCGGTAACGATCGCCGAGGTCGATCAGGCTGGCGACGATCGCCGGGCCGGTTTGGGTATTGAAAATCAAACGCGCCGGATCTTCCTTGCCGCCAATGCCGAGGTGCTGGACGTCGAGGATCGGTTTCTCTTCCACCGCGATGGAGGGACACACTTCCAGCATGTGCGAGCCGAGCACCAGATCGTTGCCTTTCTCGAAGTGGTAGGTGTAATCCTCCATAAATGAGGTGCCGCCCTGCAGACCGGTTGACATTACTTTCATAATGCGAAGCAGAGCGGCGGTTTTCCAGTCGCCTTCGCCCGCAAAGCCGTAGCCCTGTTGCATCAGACGCTGTACGGCCAGACCCGGAAGTTGTTTCAGGCCGTGCAAATCTTCAAATGTCGTCGTAAAGGCGTGGAATCCGCCCTGTTCCAGGAAACGCTTCATACCGAGTTCAATGCGCGCCGCTTCCCGCACGTTCTGGCGTTTATCGCCGTGGATCCGGGTGGCGGGCGTCAGGGTATAGCTGCTTTCATACTCGTCAATCAGAGCGTTGATATCGCCGTCACTAATTGCGTTCACCACCTGCACCAGATCGCCGACCGCCCAGGTATTGACCGAAAAGCCAAATTTGATTTGCGCGGCCACTTTATCACCGTCAGTCACTGCGACTTCACGCATATTGTCGCCGAAGCGGCAGACTTTTAGCTGGCGGGTATCCTGTTTAGAGACCGCCTGGCGCATCCAGGCGCCGATACGCGTATGGGCCTCTTTATCCTGCCAGTGGCCAGTGACGACCGAGTGCTGCTGGCGCATCCGCGCGCCGATAAACCCGAACTCGCGGCCGCCGTGCGCAGTCTGGTTCAGGTTCATAAAGTCCATATCGATGCTGTCCCACGGCAGGGCGGCGTTAAATTGGGTATGGAATTGCAGTAGTGGTTTGTTAAGGATACTCAGCCCGTTGATCCACATTTTGGCCGGGGAGAAGGTGTGCAGCCAGACCACCAGCCCCGCGCAGCGATCGTCATAATTGGCGTCACGACAAATGGCGGTAATCTCATCCGGCGAGGTGCCCAGCGGTTTTAATACCAGTTTACATGGCAGTTTAGCTTCGGTATTCAGCGCGTTGACCACATGCTCGGCATGTTGGGTGACCTGGCGCAGGGTTTCTGCGCCATACAAATGCTGGCTGCCAATCACAAACCATACTTCATAATTATCAAAAATCGTCATTGTCGTGTCCTTAATGAGTCAGGATTGCCTGATTGGCCGGGGTCGTTGGCGCCGGCGCGGCAGTCGGAAGATAATGTTGTTCTGCGCTTAGCGCCCACTGCTGGTAGCGGCGGTAAAGCCGTTCGAAGCGTTGCGCCTGTTCAGGGCGGGGACGCAGAGTGCGTTCTACCGCGCTCGCCATGCTTTGCTGGGCGGCAGGAATATCGGCATGGACTTTCGCGGCAACGGCGGCAAAGATAGCGGCGCCTAATGCGCAACACTGGTCGGAAGCGACGATCTGCAACGGACGATTCAGTACGTCGCAGCAGACCTGCATAATGACCTGATTTTTACGGGCGATGCCGCCAAGCGCCATCACGTTATTGACCGCGATACCCTGCTCGGTAAAACACTCCTGAATGGCGCGCGCGCCGAAGGCGGTCGAGGCGACCAGACCGCCAAACAGCGCTGGCGCGTCGGTGGCGAGATTGAGATCGGTAATGACGCCTTTCAGACGCTGATTAGCGTTTGGCGTGCGGCGACCGTTAAACCAGTCGAGCACCACCGGCAGGTGATCCAGGGACGGATTTTTCGCCCAGGCGTCGGTGAGCGCTGGCAGTAGCTGCTTCTGGCTGGCGTTAATCTGGGTTTTCAGTTCCGGGTGCTGCGCGGCAAGTTGTTCCAGCGGCCAGCTCAACACGCGGCTAAACCAGGCGTAGATGTCGCCGAAAGCAGATTGCCCCGCTTCCAGACCGATAAAGTTCGGCACCACGCTGCCGTCAACCTGACCGCAAATGCCTTTCACGGCGCGATCCCCGACGCTCTGTTTATCCGCAATCAGAATGTCGCAGGTAGACGTGCCGATGACTTTTACCAGCGTATTGGACTGTGCGCCCGCGCCGACCGCGCCCATGTGGCAGTCGAACGCGCCGCCGGAAATCACTACGCTTTCCGGCAAGTCGAGGCGCTGCGCCCATTCGGCGCACAGGGTGCCCACGGGCAGATCGGCGGTGAAGGTTTCGCTAAATAACGGGTAGTGCAGATGACGGTTAATGCACGGATCGAGTTCATCAAAGAAGCTCGCGGGCGGCAGACCGCCCCAGCTTGCATGCCACAGTGTTTTGTGCCCGGCGCTGCAGCGGCCACGGCGGATATCTTGCGGGCGAGTGGTGCCGGAAAGCAGCGCCGGCACCCAGTCACACAGTTCAATCCACGAGACGGCGGCCTGCGCGACGGCGCTATCCTGGCGGGTGACGTGCAGAATCTTCGCCCAGAACCATTCGCTGGAGTAAATGCCGCCAATATAGCGGGAGTAGTCGACCTTACCTGGCTTATGGCACAGACGAGTGATTTCGTCGGCCTCTTCCACCGCGGTGTGATCTTTCCACAGCACAAACATCGCATTCGGGTTCTCGGCGAACTCCGGACGCAGCGCCAGGACGTTACCGTCGGCGTCAATCGGCGCTGGCGTAGAACCGGTGCTGTCAACGCCAATGCCAACGACATTTGCGCGTTGCGCGGCGCTTAATTGTGCCAGAACGGCTTTCAGCGCGGCCTCCATTGACTCCATGTAGTCGCGCGGATGATGACGGAACTGGTTGTTCGGGCCGTCGCAATAACGGCCTTCTTGCCAGCGTGGATACCACTCTACGCTGGTGGCGATCTCGTCGCCGGTGGCGCAGTCCACTGCCAGAGCGCGCACTGAATCACTGCCAAAATCGAGGCCAATTGCAATTGCCATCGTCTTACTCCATCCAGAAAAACAGGTATGGAGAAACAGTAGAGAGTCGCGGCAAAAACCGTCAGGCAGGATCCGCTAATCTTATGGACAAAAATGCTAATGCTTTGCAAAGTGTGACGCTGTGCAAATATTCAATGTGGACATTCCAGCCATAGTTATAGACACTTCTGTTACTTAATTTTATCGCCTGAACTGTACGCTTTTGTTACAAAACGCTTTTCACAAGCGGGGTTGATACGTGCTTTCATCAAGCGCAAGGTCTTGCGGAGACGGAAGCTCTGTCGTCCTGGTCAATATGGACAATTTGTTTCTTCTCTGAACATCGGGGGTAGAGAAATCATGGCTGAAACGCAAAATGATCCGCTATTGCCGGGATATTCATTTAATGCCCATCTGGTCGCCGGGCTGACGCCAATTGAAGCGAATGGATATCTGGATTTTTTTATCGATCGTCCGTTGGGCATGAAGGGATATATTCTTAACCTGACCATCCGCGGAGAGGGCGTCATTAATAATAATGGCGAGCAGTTTGTCTGTCGGCCTGGAGATATATTATTGTTTCCGCCGGGCGAGATTCATCACTATGGACGGCATCCGGACGCCAGCGAGTGGTATCACCAGTGGGTTTATTTCCGGCCTCGCGCCTACTGGCAGGAGTGGCTGACCTGGCCGACAATCTTTGCCCAGACAGGATTTTTCCGCCCGGACGAGGCGCGCCAGCCGCATTTCAGCGAACTGTTCGGGCAGATCATCAGCGCCGGGCAAGGGGAAGGCCGCTATTCTGAGCTACTGGCGATCAATCTGCTGGAGCAGTTGTTGCTCAGACGTATGGCGGTAATTAATGAGTCGTTGCATCCGCCGATGGATAGCCGTGTGCGCGATGCCTGCCAGTATATCAGCGACCATCTGGCGGACAGCCATTTTGATATCGCCAGCGTCGCCCAGCATGTCTGCCTGTCGCCCTCCCGGTTATCGCATCTGTTCCGCCAGCAGTTAGGCATTAGCGTATTGAGTTGGCGCGAAGATCAGCGTATCAGCCAGGCGAAACTCCTGCTTAGCACCACGCGAATGCCGATAGCGACCGTTGGGCGCAATGTTGGATTTGACGATCAGCTCTATTTTTCGCGGGTATTTAAAAAATGCACCGGGGCAAGTCCTAGCGAGTTCAGGGCCGGATGTGAATAAAAAGTGAATGATGTGTCCACAAAGATGTCATAAGCCGTAACTATTCGGATAATTGACGGCTTGACGAAGGGGGACGGGGTAAGCAGAATCCCTGCTTCATCACGCTGACGGACACACTATGCAAGCACTGCTGGAACATTTTATCACCCAATCCACTCTGTATTCGCTTATCGCCGTGTTGCTGGTCGCCTTCCTGGAATCGCTGGCGCTGGTGGGGTTGATTTTACCCGGCACGGTACTGATGGCGGGGCTGGGCGCGCTTATCGGCAGCGGCGAGCTCAATTTTTGGCATGCCTGGCTGGTGGGTATTATCGGCTGTCTGATGGGCGACTGGATTTCGTTCTGGCTGGGGTGGCGCTTTAAAAAGCCGCTACACCGCTGGTCTTTTATGAAAAAAAACAAGTCGCTGCTGGATAAAACCGAACACGCGCTGCATCAGCACAGTATGTTCACGATCCTGGTCGGACGTTTTGTCGGTCCGACGAGGCCGCTGGTGCCGATGGTGGCAGGGATGCTGGATCTTCCCGTGGCGAAATTTATTGGGCCAAACTTGATTGGCTGTTTGCTGTGGCCACCGTTTTATTTCCTGCCGGGCATTCTGGCGGGAGCGGCAATCGATATTCCTTCTGATATGCAGAGCGGAGATTTCAAATGGCTGCTGCTGGCTACGGCGTTGCTGCTGTGGGTCGGAGGCTGGCTATGCTGGCGGCTGTGGCGCAGCGGCAAAGCGGCAGTCGATCGTTTAACCGCGTATCTCCCCCGCAGCCGTTTGCTGTATCTGGCGCCGTTGACGCTCGGGAGCGGCGTGGTCGCGCTGGTGGTGCTGATTCGCCACCCGCTGATGCCGGTATATATCGATATTCTGCGCAAAGTTGTGGGTTACTAACGATTCCTTTGCCGGATGGCGGCTTCGCCTTATCCGGCCTACAAAAGATGGGATTTGATGCCCAATAGCGCTGAGGCGCTGGCCTGACCGCTTAGTAGCTCGTCTGTTTTGCCTTGCCACGCAATGCGTCCGTCGGCCACGACGATTGACCGGGGCGCAATTCGCGCCGCATCTTCCACGCTGTGCGAGACCATCAACAGCGTGAGCTGTCGCTCGCGGCAGATATCGCTGACCAACGTCAGCATCTCCTGGCGCAGCGCGGGATCGAGCGCGGAGAACGGTTCATCCAGCAGCAGTACCGGCTGTTCACGTACCAGGCAGCGCGCCAGCGCTACCCGCTGACGCTGGCCGCCGGACAGTTCGCCCGGTAAACGCGTCATCAGACTCTCAATGCCCATCTGATGTGCGATAGCGTCCCGTTTTTCCCGCTGGCTGGCGTTGAGCGTTAACCCAGGGTTTAGCCCCAGACCGATATTTTGCTGCACATTCAGGTGGCTGAATAAATTATTCTCCTGAAACAGCATTGAGACCGGACGGCGTGAGGGCGGCGTAAGCGTATGATCGTCGCCGGCAATCAGTAGCGTACCGCTGGCAGGCGCAAGAAAACCGGCAATTAAATTCAACAACGTGCTTTTCCCCGCGCCGCTGGGGCCAAGAATCGCCACCTGCTCGCCGCGTTCTACCGCCAGCGTAAAACGCATCGGCAAATGATGGTAAAGCCAGGTGATATCAATCAGTTTTAGCATGTCGGCCCGGTAGTTTCTCTATGAGGGTAAATAACGTAAAGCAGAGCAGCAGCAGTATCAGCGCGGTCACCGCGCCGTCCTGGCTGCGGTAGGAGCCGATCTGCTGATACAGATAAAACGGCAGCGTGCGGAAATTGTCATTGCCGAAAAGCGCGACGACGCCAAAATCACCGATAGAAAGTACGCAGGCAAACGCCAGCGCCTGCGCCAGCGGACGTTTCAGCGCCCGCAGTTCCACGACCTTTAACCGCGACCAGCCTTCAATTCCTAATGACTGGCACAGCATTCCATAACGGGCGGTAATATCGCGCATTGGGTTTTCCAGGACTTTTAGCGCGTAGGGGATTGCCATCAGCGCATTGGTGAAAATCACGATGCCGTCGGCGGATTCCGGTAAGCCAACGCTGCTATTGAGCAGTAAAAAGAAGCCTGTCGCCAGCACGATCCCCGGCATCGCGAGGATCAACATCCCGCTGAGTTCCAGCGTTTGTCCGGCGAAGACTTGCTGGCGTTGGCGTAGCTCGCGGCTACTCCACAGTAGCATCATGGTCAGCACCACACACAGAACGCCCGCCGCCAGCGCAATGCGTAGCGATGTCCAGACAGCCTGCCACAGAATGGGTTGCGCCAGCACCTCCGGCAGGCTGCGGTTGACGCCATCGACCACCACGGCGACCAGCGGCGGAAGCAGCAGCAGCAGCGCCAGCACGATTAATAAGGCGTCCGTCAGACGGCTGTGGAGACGATCGTCAGGATCGCGCCAACCCTGCGTCAGCGTCATCCCCGGCGCAATCGCTTTGCTCAGCCGTTGGCTTAGCAGTACCAGCGCCAGGCAGCAGACCATCTGGATTAATGCCAGCATCGCCGCGCGGGCGGGATCGTAGTCATAACTAAGCGCCTGAAAGATAGCCAGTTCGATAGTGGTGGCCTGCGGGCCGCCGCCGAGCGACAGAACCGTTGCGAAACTGGCGAAGCAGAGCATAAAAATCAGCGCCGCGACGGGCGGAATTTGGCGGCGCAGCCACGGCCATTCGACAAAACGGAAAAAATGCCAGCCGCGCATACCGAGCTGGGCGGCGAGCTGGCGCTGCTCGCCGGGAATGCTTTCCAAAGATTGCAGCAACAAACGGCTCGCCATTGGCAGGTTAAAAAAGACGTGCGCCAGTAAAATGCCCTGCAAGCCGTAGGGGGAGAATGTCCACTGAAGCCCCAGCATCTGCCACAGCGAGGCCAGCCAGCCCTGACGGCCATACACGCTAAGAATACCGAACACGGCAACCAGTACCGGCAGAATCAGCGTCATGGCGCACAGACGCAGCAGCGCCAGACGTCCAGGAAAACGGCGTCGATAAAGCGCGCGGGCGAGAAAAACCGCCGGGACCACAGACAGCACTGCGGACAGAAACGCCTGCCAGAATGAGAAGCGCACCACATGCCACAGGTAGCTATCCCGCCAGATTGTCGACCACGCGCCCGACGGCGCGTTCAGCCAAAGCGCCAGAAAGGCCGCCAGCGAGACGGTTATCATCAGCGCGGCGGCGCACAGCCCCGGAATCAGCCAGCCGGGAATTAACGGCTGACGGCGCGTTGCCATTCGCTAATCCATGCCTGGCGTTGTGCTGCCACTTGTTGCGGCGTGAATTCCAGCGTTGTGGCGGGTTTGGCCAATGATTCAAACCCTGCTGGTAAGGCGACGTCCGCTACCGGGTACATCCAGTTGCCGGTGGGTATGGCGTTCTGAAACGCCGGAGAAACCATAAATTTGAGGAATTTCTCCGCCAGTTCCGGCTGCTTACTGGCGACGGTACGCGCCGCGACTTCTACCTGTAAGTAATGGCCTTCGCTGAAGTTCGCGGCGGCGTAATTGTCCTTCTTCTCTTCAATAATGTGATACGCCGGAGAGGTGGTGTAACTGAGCACCAAATCGCTTTCACCTTTCAGAAATAAGCCGTAGGCCTCGCTCCAGCCTTTCGTCACCGTCACCGTTTTGGCCGCCAGTTTTTGCCAGGCCTGCGGCGCGTTATCGCCATAGACTTTGCGCATCCACAGTAACAGCCCCAGCCCTGGCGTACTGGTACGCGGGTCCTGATAAATTACCCGCCATTTTTGATCGCTCTCGACCAGTTCTTTCAGGCTTTTCGGCGGATTTTTCAGCTTGCTTTTATCGTAGACAAAGGCGAAATAGCCGTAATCGAACGGCACAAATGTGTCGTTTTTCCAGCCGCCGGGCACCTTGACCGCCTCATTCGCCACGCCGCTTTTGGCAAAGAGTTTAGTTTGCGTGGCCGCTTCCAGCAGATTATTGTCCAGCCCCAACACCACATCGGCTTTGCTGTTCTTCCCCTCCATCCGCAGGCGGTTGAGCAGCGAAACGCCATCCTCCAGCGCCACCAGTTTCAGCTCGCAGTTGCAATCGGCTTCAAACGCTTTTTTCACCGCCGGGCCTGGCCCCCAGTCGGCGGCGAACGAGTCGTAGGTATAGACGGTGAGAACGGGTTTGGCGAAAGCAGGCGCCGCGCACAGGAGTAAAAGCGGAAGATATTTTTTTAACACTTTGCACCTCAGTTAAAGAGTGGCAAAGGACTTGAGAGGTAGCCTCAAATCCCTTCGCCGGCATTATCCGGATCAGGTTCGACGGGTATTTTCTCAGCGCGCGCATGAGCGCGGCACCCCGTTGAGTTCGGCGTTAGTGTAGTGATTTTGTTGCCGGGCAGCAATCAAGAGCTGGCGTTAAGGATCTGGCGGCGCAAACCACGCCGATTTAAAATCAAACCAGCCGAGGGTATTCATGCGCAGCCCGCGCATACTGCGTTGTCCCTGGATAATCAGCCAGTGGTGGATCAACGGCACAATCGCTTTGTTGGCCAGCAGTTGCTGGCACCAGTTCGCCAGGTTCATCTCGCCAGCGCGCCACTGCGCGGCGTCGTCCTGCCAGTCGCGCGGAATGCAGTTCTGCAAGAGCGGTACTTCGCACAAGTGCGCGAACAGCGAGAAATCCAGCGGCAGCGTAAAGTTAGCGCTATTGAGCCAGATATCGCTTTCGATGTCGCCGGCGTGCCATTGATCGTAGTCGATCTCCTGAATATGCAGATGCACCTGATGTTCAGCCAGAAGCGCGCTCATGATACGGGCGATAACCCGGTGCTCAATGTGTTCGCGATAGAAGGTCAGCGTGAGGGTTTCCAGCCCGGCGGGTTTTTCGCCCGGGCCTGGACGGGCGTGATGCCAGCGCGGTAAAAGCCCATAGGCCGGGAACCAGAGCTGCTGTAGCGGTTCATCGGCATGATAGAGTAAATTGGTGGGGGAGAGGACGTGGCTTACCCATTCTCTGACCTGCAGATGCGCGCCGCGCGGCGTTCTGGCGTCGAATAGCAGGTAATAGCACCCCTCTTCCAGTCGGCTTTCTATCGCTTTTTCACCGCCTTGTATCGGCCCTTCCAGCATCAAGCCGCAGGCCGGTTCTTCACTGATATCCGGCAGTACCCAGACATTCACTTCGTCTATCAACGCCCGATAGCCGAAGTAATCATCAAAGGCGAGTATCTTGAGCTGGTTTGGCGTATTACGCCGCACGGCATAAGGCCCGGTGCCGATAGGGTGGCTGGCGAAATTAGCCAGCGTTTCCCACTCCCGCGGCAAAATCATCGCCGGGACCTGGCCCAGCAGCCACGGCAACCAGCGATCCGGCTGGGAAAGATGAATATCCAGCGTCCACGCGGTAGGGGAGTCTATCTTTGTGATGTGCGAGTAAAGCGGAAGCGTATTGATACGCGTCAGCGAGGTGATGACATCTTCCATCTCCAGCTCGCGGCCATGATGAAAATGAATGCCGGGGCGCAGGTAGAAGCGCCACAGTAAAGGGGAAATTTGCTGCCAGTGGTGCGCAATGTCCGCTTCCAGTTCCCCGTTTTCCTCATTTACCCGCGTGAGCGAACTGAAAATTTGCCGGGCAATATGAGTTTCCGAGCGACGTAATGCGGTTCCCGGCAGGAGATTGTGCATCGGACGATAGTAAAGAACCCGCAGAATATGCCGCCCCTGGCGGAAGCTGCGTCCCAGATGGGAAATCAGCATTTGCCTGACAGCGCTTTTATCGCCGACCAGTTGTACCAGTTGATCGATTCGATCTTGTTCCAGCAGGTCTTCCGCCCGCTGCTGTTGCAGCGCCAGTCCGGTATACAGGAACGTCAGACGCGAACGCTTTCCGCGTCCAACCTCAGCTTCCCATGTTAGCCAACCGCGCGCCTGCATCGTATTTAGCAGCGTACGCATATGGCGACGCGAACAGTTCAGCAGATCCGCCAGCTCATTAAGCGTGGTGTCTTGCGTTTTACCGTCACAACATTGCCAGAGACGGATAAATTGTTGTTGCAGGCGACCTGAGGGCATAAAAGGGGAACTCCGATGAAAAACTCAGCAATTTTATTATCCCTATATTAGGCCAATAATATCTTTCGATGAAGCAAGAGGAAGAGGTCACTATGCGCCAGTTCTGGTTGAGATATTTTGCCGCGACGGAAAAAACGTCCTGGCTGGCTTGCCTGAGCGCGCCGCAGCGCTTAAAAATGCTCGCGGAACTGATGCAGTGGGAGGCGACCGATTGAAGCCAATTGCAGACATCATGTGTGACTGAGTATTGGTGTAGGCGATAGCCTAAAATCACCCGCCAGCAGATAATATCTGCTGGCTTTTTTTATTTCGGCTGTTTCTGGATGACGACGATGGGACGGCGTCTCAACGGGATTTATACGGCGGTTTCTGTGGTCACGCAGGTGATGACCGGGCGAGTAAAAGACGTGTAATGTTGCGTGACAAGCGCCATTTTGCATGGTACTGAAACAGACTTTTTTTTATTTTTATCATCGCTAATCTTATACGCGTTATCGCATGGTGCTTTAACGTGTTTAGTACAAAGGAATGATAATGAAAAAGGTTTTTTTGCTTGCAGCGCTTTTTGCTATGTCCAATTCCTCTTTCGCGGCAATGGCTGAAAGTTGTCAGCAATATTTTAATGATATTGATGCCCTGGTTGAGCAGGCTGCAGCAACGAGTGAACAGGCAAAACAGCAATTTGACGCGATGAAGCCTCAACTCGAAGCGTCAAAAAAACAGTTGGAAACTGTAGCTGCATCTGACCAGGATGCTGCGTGTAAGCAGGCTCTGGCGTCAATGGTTCAGATTAAACAGGCTCTGGGATTAAAATAAGATAGATACCAGCAATAAGCGATGAGTATCGCTTATTGCTGGTCGTTTTGGTATCAACGCATAAACTCAGGCTGCTTGTCTTCGTACTCGGCAATCGCGTCTTCGTGCTGCAGCGTCAGCCCAATGCTGTCCAGACCGTTCAACATGCAGTGGCGGCGGAAGTCGTCGATTTTAAAGCTGTAGGTCTTATCGCCTGCTTTCACCACCTGTGCTTCCAGATCCACTTCAAATTTAATGCCCGGATTGGCTTTCACCAGAGCAAACAGCTCATCGACCTGTGCGTCGCTCAGGGTTACCGGCAGCAGTTGGTTGTTAAAGCTGTTGCCGTAGAAGATGTCGGCGAAGCTTGGCGCGATCACCACTTTAAAGCCGTAATCGGTCAACGCCCACGGCGCGTGTTCGCGTGACGAGCCGCAGCCAAAGTTTTCCCGCGCCAACAGAATCGACGCGCCTTGATATTCCGGAAAGTTCAACACGAATTCCGGATTTGGCTGTTGGCCCTTTTCGTCCAGGAAGCGCCAGTCGTTAAACAGATGGGCGCCAAAACCGGTGCGCGTAACCTTCTGCAAAAACTGTTTAGGGAGAATTGCATCGGTATCGACGTTGGCGGCATCCAGTGGGACAACCAGGCCGGTATGCTGGGTAAATTTCTCTGCCATGGTAGTTTCCTTATTTGATGCTGCGAATGTCGGCGAAGTGGCCGGTAACGGCGGCAGCGGCGGCCATCGCCGGGCTGACTAAATGCGTGCGACCCCCTCGGCCCTGACGGCCTTCAAAGTTACGGTTGCTGGTGGAGGCGCAGCGCTCGCCCGGGTTCAGGCGGTCATTATTCATGGCCAGGCACATGGAACAGCCCGGTAAGCGCCATTCAAATCCTGCTTCGATAAAGATCTTGTCCAGACCTTCCGCTTCCGCCTGCGCTTTCACCGGACCTGAACCCGGCACCACCAGCGCCTGCACGCCAGGCGCAACTTTGCGCCCTTTGGCGACTTCCGCCGCCGCGCGCAAATCTTCAATACGCGAATTGGTACAAGAGCCGATAAAGACTTTATCAATAGCAACGTCCGTTAACGGTACGCCCGGCTGTAAGCCCATATAAGCCAGCGCTTTTTCGGCGCTGGCGCGCTCAACCGGATCGCTAAAAGAGGCGGGATCGGGGATGATGTCGGTGACGGAAATCACCTGGCCCGGATTCGTGCCCCAGGTCACCTGCGGCGCGATCTCTTCTGCTCGCAGGGTGACGACAGTATCAAAGGTCGCGCCGTCATCGGTTTTCAGCGTTTTCCAGTACTCGACGGCTTCGTCAAAATCGCGGCCCTTCGGCGCGTGCAAACGCCCTTTTACGTAGTTAAAAGTGGTTTCATCCGGGGCGACCAGACCGGCTTTGGCGCCCATCTCAATCGCCATATTGCACAGCGTCATGCGGCCTTCCATACTCAGCGCGCGGATCGCGTCGCCGCAAAATTCAACCACGTGCCCGGTGCCGCCGGCGCTGCCGGTTTTACCGATGATCGCCAGCACGATGTCTTTGGCGGTAATGCCCGGCGCGGCGTTGCCCGTGACTTCAATCTTCATGGTTTTAGCGCGCCCCTGTTTCAGGGTTTGCGTCGCCAGTACATGTTCTACCTCAGAAGTGCCGATGCCGAAGGCCAGCGCGCCAAACGCGCCGTGGGTGGCGGTGTGGGAGTCGCCGCAGACGATGGTCATGCCCGGCAGGGTGACGCCCTGTTCCGGCCCCATCACATGGACGATGCCCTGATATGGGTGATTCAGGTCATACAGCTCGACGCCGAACTCGTTACAGTTCTTAATCAGCTCCTGCATCTGGATACGCGCCATTTCACCGGAAGCATTAATGTCTTTAGTCTGCGTCGAGACGTTGTGATCCATCGTGGCGAAGGTTTTCCCTGGCTGACGTACCGGACGATGGTGCGCGCGCAGACCGTCAAACGCCTGCGGAGAGGTGACTTCATGCACCAGGTGGCGGTCGATGTACAGCAGCGGCGTTTCGTTTGGCGCCTCAAAGACCACGTGGGCATCAAATAATTTTTCGTATAACGTTTTGGCCATGATTACACCCCTTCTGCGACATAGCGGGCGATAATATCGCCCATCTCATCGGTACTGACTGCGGCAGCGCCCCTGGCTAAATCGCCGGTGCGAACGCCCTCTTCTAATGCGCGATTGATCGCCTGTTCAATGGCTGTTGCCGCATCGTTGGCATCCAGGCTGTAGCGCAGCAGCAGCGCCAGCGACAGGATCTGCGCAATTGGATTGGCGATATTTTTCCCGGCGATATCCGGCGCGGAGCCGCCAGCCGGTTCATACAGGCCAAACCCTTGCTCGTTCAGGCTGGCGGAGGGCAACATCCCCATTGAGCCGGTGATCATGGCGCATTCGTCGGACAGAATGTCGCCGAACAGGTTAGAGCACAGCAGTACGTCAAACTGCGACGGGTCTTTAATCAACTGCATGGTGGCGTTATCGATATACATGTGCGCGAGTTCCACATCGGGATACGTTTTCGCGACATCATTGACGATTTCACGCCACAGGATAGAGCTTTGCAGTACGTTGGCTTTATCAATAGAGGTGACTTTACGGCGGCGTTTACGCGCCGATTCAAAGGCGATACGGGCAATGCGCTCGATCTCAAAGCGGTGATAAACTTCGGTATCAAAGGCTTTTTCGTACTGACCGCTGCCTTCGCGGCCTTTTGGCTGTCCGAAATAGATCCCGCCGGTCAGCTCGCGCACGCACAGGATATCGAAACCGTTAGCGGCGATATCGGCGCGCAACGGGCAAAATGCTTCCAGTCCCTGATACAGTTTCGCCGGACGCAGGTTACTGAATAATTTGAAATGTTTGCGCAGCGGCAGCAGGGCGCCGCGCTCTGGCTGGCTTTCCGGGGGCAAATTTTCCCATTTCGGGCCGCCGACGGAGCCAAACAGAATGGCATCCGCCTGCTCGCACCCTTCAACGGTGGTTTTCGGCAGTGGATGACCATGATTGTCGATAGCAATACCGCCGACGTCATAGTGGCTGGTGGTTATACGCATATCAAAACGGCTGCGTACCGCATCCATAACTTTCAGGGCTTGCGCCATGACTTCCGGGCCGATACCGTCGCCCGGCAGTACGGCAATATGATAGTTCTTCGACATTACACGGTTTCCTTGTTGTTCTCTTTATTTTGAGCTTTGCGTTGCAATTCTTTTTCAACTTCGGCGGCGCGCCAGATATTGTTCAGTACGTGCACCATCGCTTTGGCGGAGGATTCGACGATATCCGTCGCCAGCCCGACGCCGTGGAAGCGGCGACCATGATGGTTCACGACGATATCGACCTGACCCAGCGCGTCTTTGCCCTGGCCTTTGGCGTTCAGGTCGTATTTAACCAACTCAACGTCGTAGCCAGTGATGCGGTTAATCGCCTGATAGATGGCGTCGACCGGGCCGTTGCCGTTCGCCGCTTCGGCCTTGATCTCTTCACCACAGGCCAGCTTCACGGAAGCAGTGGCGATATCGCTGGAGCCGGACTGCACGCTGAAGTAATCCAGACGGAAATGCTCTGGTTCTTCTTGCTGTTTATTAATAAACGCCAGCGCTTCCAGGTCATAGTCGAACACCTGGCCTTTTTTGTCCGCCAGCTTCAGGAACGCGTCGTACAGGTGATCCATGTTGTAGTCTGTGTCCTTGTAACCCATCTCTTCCATGCGATGTTTCACGGCGGCACGGCCAGAGCGGGAGGTCAGGTTCAGCTGTATCTGGTTCAGACCGATGGACTCTGGCGTCATGATTTCATAGTTTTCGCGGTTCTTGAGGACACCATCCTGGTGGATGCCGGAAGAGTGGGCAAAAGCGCCGCTGCCGACAATCGCTTTGTTGGCCGGGATCGGCATGTTACAGATCTGGCTGACGGTCTGGCTGGTGCGCCAGATTTCGTGGTGATTGATGTTGGTGTGTACATTCATGATGTCTTTGCGCACTTTAATCGCCATGATCACTTCTTCCAGTGCGCAGTTACCGGCACGTTCTCCGATACCGTTCATCGCGCCTTCAACCTGACGCGCGCCCGCATGTACTGCCGCCAGCGAGTTGCCTACTGCTATCCCTAAATCGTCGTGGGTATGAACGGAGATGATAGCTTTGTCGATATTGGGGACACGTTCATACAGGCCGGAAATGATTCCCGCGAACTCAAACGGCATGGTATAGCCCACGGTATCGGGAATATTAATGGTTCTCGCGCCGGCGTTTATAGCGGCTTCCACCACGCGCGCCAGATCGTCAACAGGCGTCCGGCCAGCATCTTCGCAGGAGAACTCTACGTCATCAGTGTAATTACGCGCCCGCTTAACCATGTATACCGCGCGTTCGATGACCTCATCCAGCGTGCTGCGCAGTTTGGTGGCGATGTGCATTGGCGAGGTGGCGATAAAAGTATGGATGCGAAACGCGTCGGCGACCTTCAGCGCCTGTGCCGCGACGTCAATGTCTTTTTCTACACAACGCGCCAGGGCGCAAACGCGGCTGTTTTTAATGGTGCGGGCGATGGTTTGGACGGATTCAAAATCACCCGGAGAAGAGACCGGGAAGCCCACTTCCATGACATCAACACCCATGCGCTCAAGGGCCAGGGCAATCTGCAGCTTCTCTTTCGCGCTCAGGCTGGCCTGTAACGCTTGTTCGCCGTCGCGTAAGGTCGTATCAAAAATAATGACTTGCTGGCTCATGATGTGGTCCTTGTCTCCAGGGGCGCCTTGCGTCAGGCATAAAAAAACCCGCGCAACGGCGCGGGTTTTGTTTGACTTCGAGCTGACTTAATGTTGAATGCCGCCCACCGGTCTACCGCGCACAATAAATGCGTTGAGTAGTAGTAGCCCAGTGAAACGAACGATATGTGACATTAATTCAGCTCCAGCGAATGCGTTATGCTTTTAGTGGTACTGGATATGCCGTTTAATGTCAACTCTATTTTCTGTCGCCATTGCATTTTGTTGACGATATCCGGATACGTACTTTAGCTAATTGTGCTGGGCTGCGCGTCCAATAAAGGATAAAAGAACGAGTGGACATTCATACTTTTCATTGTTTGAAATATTTAGGCATTTTTGTTTGCAAATTGGTTAGGGGAATGGCCTGTTAAAGGTATGCTAAAGGTTTTGTTTATCTTTTTGATTTGTTTTATATTTTAACAAATAACCTTGTTTACTTAATGGATAAGGATAAAGTTATTGATAAATTAATGTTAACTTTTTAGCTATTAATAATATAAACATTTAATTGAAACTTAAATGATCATTCACTTGGTGTATGATTGTGTATTCGCCATAGTTATGGTTATATTGCTTGCGTAATTTAAACATTATGAATCGCAATGGTGTGACTCAGGACACATTATGCTTGCGCTGGCATTCTATTTGTCTCTGTCAGCGTCTTTATGTTTTCCGAATTTTAACGCTTTCCCTTTTTCTTATTTTATATGCATGGTAAATCATATTTTCAGGAATTATTTCTGCCTTCAGCCAGAAAAAGGGAGTTAAGCGTGACAGTGGAGTTAAATATGCCAGAGGTCAAAACCGAAAAGCCGCATCTTTTAGATATGGGCAAACCACAGCTTCGCATGGTTGATTTGAACCTATTGACCGTGTTCGATGCGGTAATGCAAGAGCAGAATATTACGCGCGCCGCCCACACGCTGGGAATGTCGCAGCCTGCGGTCAGTAACGCCGTAGCGCGTCTGAAGGTTATGTTTAATGACGAACTTTTTGTTCGATATGGACGAGGAATTCAGCCGACTGCCCGTGCATTTCAGTTATTTGGTTCAGTCCGTCAGGCGTTACAATTGGTGCAAAATGAATTGCCGGGATCGGGGTTTGAGCCGACCAGCAGCGAACGTGTATTCAATCTTTGCGTGTGCAGTCCGCTGGATAATATCCTGACGTCACAGATTTATAATCGTGTAGAAAAAATTGCGCCAAATATTCATGTCGTTTTTAAAGCGTCGTTGAATCAGAATACTGAGCATCAGTTACGCTATCAGGAAACCGAGTTCGTTATTAGTTATGAAGAATTCCGTCGTCCTGAGTTTACCAGCGTACCGCTATTTAAAGATGAAATGGTTTTAGTCGCCAGCCGAAAACACCCGCGTATTAGCGGCCCGCTACTGGAAGGCGATGTTTATAATGAACAACATGCGGTTGTTTCTCTCGATCGTTATGCGTCATTTAGTCAGCCGTGGTATGACACGCCGGATAAACAGTCGAGCGTGGCTTATCAGGGCATGGTGCTTATCAGCGTTCTGAACGTGGTTTCGCAGACGCATTTGGTCGCTATTGCCCCGCGCTGGCTGGCGGAAGAGTTTGCGGAATCGCTGGATCTGCAAATATTGCCGTTGCCTTTAAAACTGAATAGCCGGACATGCTACCTTTCCTGGCATGAAGCGGCTGGGCGTGATAAAGGGCACCAATGGATGGAAGATTTATTAGTTTCTGTTTGTAAGCGATAAAACCGGGCAGAATAAATCAGAAACAAATTCTGGTTTATTCTGCTTTTTAGCGTATATAAAAAATTTTATGCTGAATTAACGGTGAGCGATTCTTTTCGTCGTTGTGAAAAATAGATGAATTGCTGTAAGTCTGCATTTATAAGCGATTATTTATTACCTGGTGTGATTCAGACGGAGTATTTCTCCATTTCTTCTCTTCTTGCCTCCTGATTATTCTAACCTTCCCCATCTTTACGTCATTCCACCCAATTGCCAGGCGTGATAGCGAGCGGTTAAGGTGTCCGTCAAACCGTGATGACAGGTATAAAGTGGAGGCAAGCCGTGGAGATGTTGTCTGGAGCCGAGATGGTCGTCCGATCGCTTATCGATCAAGGCGTAAAGCAGGTGTTCGGCTATCCTGGAGGCGCAGTGCTTGATATTTATGATGCGCTACATACCGTTGGAGGGATCGATCATGTGCTGGTGCGTCATGAGCAGGCCGCGGTGCATATGGCGGATGGCCTGGCGCGAGCCACTGGCGACGTTGGCGTGGTGCTGGTGACTTCCGGACCGGGAGCGACCAATGCGATTACCGGGATTGCTACGGCCTATATGGATTCCATTCCGCTGGTGATTCTTTCCGGCCAGGTCGCCACCTCATTGATTGGCTATGATGCTTTTCAGGAGTGCGACATGGTGGGGATTTCCCGACCGGTGGTCAAACATAGCTTCCTGGTCAAACAGACGGAAGATATTCCCCTGGTGCTTAAAAAGGCCTTCTGGCTGGCGGCAAGCGGACGTCCTGGGCCGGTGGTCGTGGATTTGCCGAAAGATATTTTGAATCCGGCGAAAAAAATGCCGTATGCCTGGCCGGAGACGGTCAGTATGCGCTCTTACAATCCCACAACATCAGGACATAAAGGACAAATTAAGCGTGCCTTGCAAACGCTGGCGTCGGCAAAAAAGCCGGTGGTCTACGTTGGGGGAGGGGCGATAAGCGCGGCCTGCTATGCGCCGTTGCGCCACATCATTGAAACCTTTAACCTGCCGGTGGTCTCTTCATTAATGGGACTGGGCGTGTTTCCTGCTACTCATCGCCAGTCGTTAGGAATGCTGGGAATGCATGGCACTTATGAAGCCAATATGACCATGCATAACGCCGACGTGATTTTCGCTGTTGGCGTACGATTTGACGACCGCACGACGAATAATCTCGCTAAATATTGTCCGAACGCGACGGTATTACACATCGACATTGACCCGACGTCCATATCCAAAACGGTTAACGCTGATATCCCGGTGGTGGGCGATGCCCGCCTGGTACTGGAACAAATGCTGGAGCTACTGGCGCAGGATGCGCCGTCTCAGCCGCAGGATGATATTCGCGACTGGTGGCAGCAGATAGAGAGCTGGCGCGCCCGTCAGTGCCTGAAATATGACGCGGAAAGCGAAAGCATTAAACCCCAGGCGGTGATTGAAACCCTCTGGCGTCTGACGAAGGGCGATGCGTACGTGACGTCCGATGTAGGACAACACCAGATGTTTGCCGCTCTCTATTACCCGTTCGATAAGCCACGTCGCTGGATTAATTCCGGCGGGCTCGGCACGATGGGTTTTGGCCTACCGGCTGCATTGGGCGTTAAAATGGCCCTGCCGAAAGAAATGGTGGTCTGCGTGACCGGCGATGGCAGTATACAGATGAACATTCAGGAGCTGTCGACAGCCTTACAGTATGAACTGCCGGTACTGGTTCTGAACCTGAACAACCGTTATCTGGGGATGGTAAAACAGTGGCAGGATATGATCTATTCCGGTCGCCATTCTCAGTCTTATATGCAGTCGTTACCGGATTTTGTGCGCCTGGCGGAAGCATATGGCCATGTCGGGCTGCAGATTAACCACCCGGATGAGCTGGAAAGTAAACTCAGCGAAGCCCTTGAGCATGTGCGTAATAACCGACTGGTGTTCGTCGATGTCACCGTTGATGGCAGCGAGCATGTCTATCCGATGCAGATTCGCGGGGGCGGGATGGACGAAATGTGGTTAAGCAAAACGGAGAGGACCTGATGATGCGCCGGATTTTATCGGTATTACTGGAAAACGAATCTGGGGCGTTATCGCGGGTTATCGGCCTCTTTTCGCAACGCGGATATAATATTGAAAGCCTGACCGTCGCGCCGACAGACGATCCGACGTTGTCGCGCATGACTATCCAGACGGTAGGCGATGAAAAAGTGCTTGAGCAAATTGAAAAGCAACTGCACAAGCTGGTTGATGTGCTGCGCGTCAGCGAGCTGGGACAGGGAGCGCACGTTGAGCGGGAAATCATGCTGGTGAAAATCCAGGCCAGCGGCTACGGACGGGAAGAGGTGAAGCGTAATACGGAAATTTTCCGTGGTCAGATTATTGATGTCACGCCAACGCTGTATACCGTTCAACTGGCGGGCACCAGCGATAAACTGGATGCTTTTCTGGCCTCGCTGCGCGACGTGGCGAAAATTGTTGAAGTGGCGCGTTCAGGCGTCGTCGGGCTTTCGCGCGGCGATAAGATTATGCGCTGAGCAGATTCGCCGGATGACGACGCGGTTGCGTTTTATCCGGTCTACAGGCTGATATCTGGCCCAGGTCCGATAAGCGTAGCGCCATCAGGCAGGTTTGCCGGATATCAGCCAACAGGAATTATCGCCCAACCCAATATCACCGGTTGGGCTTTTTTTTGCGAAATCCGTGGTAACCCGGAATAAAAGCGGTTGCCGGAGTGATCAAACTGCGCTTAGATGTTAACGATTTTAACCCATGCCGACATAAAGGTTATGGTTTGTACAATTTACACAAGGGGCAATTGTGAAACTGGATGAAATCGCTCGGCTGGCCGGTGTCTCGCGCACAACTGCAAGCTACGTTATAAACGGTAAAGCAAAGCAATACCGCGTGAGCGACAAAACCGTAGAAAAAGTCATGGCGGTAGTGCGTGAGCACAATTACCATCCTAACGCTGTGGCTGCCGGGCTGCGTGCTGGACGCACACGTTCCATTGGTCTGGTGATCCCGGACCTTGAAAACACGAGCTACACCCGTATCGCAAACTATCTTGAGCGCCAGGCACGCCAGCGTGGCTACCAACTGCTGATCGCCTGTTCTGAAGATCAGCCGGATAACGAAATGCGCTGCATTGAGCACCTTTTGCAACGCCAGGTGGATGCAATCATTGTTTCAACTTCGTTACCGCCGGAGCATCCCTTCTATCAGCGCTGGGCCAACGATCCGTTCCCCATCGTCGCGCTCGACCGCGCGCTGGATCGCGAACATTTCACCAGCGTGGTCGGTGCCGATCAGGATGATGCCGAGATGTTGGCGGAAGAGCTGCGTAAATTCCCGGCGGAAACGGTGCTTTATTTGGGCGCGCTGCCGGAGTTGTCCGTCAGTTTCCTGCGCGAGCAGGGGTTCCGCACCGCATGGAAAGACGATCCGCGGGAGGTGAATTTCTTATATGCCAACAGCTATGAGCGCGAAGCCGCCGCGCAGCTGTTTGAGAAATGGCTGGAAACGCATCCTATGCCGCAGGCGCTCTTTACGACATCATTCGCGCTATTACAGGGCGTGATGGACGTTACGCTGCGGCGCGATGGAAAACTGCCTTCGGATTTGGCGATTGCGACCTTCGGCGATCATGAGCTGCTGGATTTTCTGCAATGCCCGGTACTGGCGGTGGCGCAGCGTCATCGTGATGTCGCGGAACGCGTGCTGGAGATTGTGCTGGCAAGTCTTGATGAACCGCGTAAACCGAAACCCGGCTTAACGCGTATTCGGCGAAACCTGTATCGTCGCGGCATTCTGAGCCGTAGCTAAAGGACCGGCGGTAAAAGACACTCTCTTCTGCCGCCGTCAAACAAATGCGTATCAGTAAAAATATCCCTTAAATAATTAAGACTATTCCTTAAAATTATCCGAAAATTCTTTTTTATTACCTTTCTTTTGTCCGAAATCGTCCATATTCCACTAATTAAGACGTAACGAGTCTTTTCCTTTGTCTTGTTTTGTTACAAGCAGGCAAGAAATCGTCGAATTAACAGCCACTTTTTGTCTTTGGCGCGACAGTCGCTCGTAGGCGCTGGTATAGCAGGCGCTGCACACGTTAAACAGGCACTGTTAACACGGTGCAATATGTCCTAAAATGCCGCTCGCGTCGCAAACTGACACTTTATATTTTTCTCGGATTATATTGAGTCCGTTTTAAACGGCGGTGGGTCTTTGGTTTTTTTCTTACAAATATTCATAACGTTAATTTGACTTGCACGCTGGGTGGAAATTAATCAACGCAGATATTCGCCGTAAACATTGGCTTTTTTACTTAGGTAAGCGTTGTGACTTGCTTGACAAGCTTTTCCTCCGCTCCGTAAACTCCTTCGAGTGGGAATTTGTGGGATAAAGTGGTAAGAAGGGGTGAGACTGGCATGTTCCGGGGGGCAACGTTAGTCAATCTCGACAGTAAAGGGCGCCTGACCGTGCCGACCCGTTATCGGGAGCAACTGATCGAGAGCGCTACCGGTCAAATGGTATGTACCATTGACATCCATCACCCATGCCTGCTGCTTTACCCCCTGCCTGAATGGGAAATTATTGAGCAAAAGTTATCTCGTCTGTCGAGCATGAACCCGGTAGAACGTCGCGTACAGCGTTTACTGTTGGGCCATGCCAGCGAATGTCAGATGGATGGTGCAGGTCGATTACTGATCGCGCCAGTTCTGCGGCAACATGCCGGACTGACGAAAGAAGTGATGCTGGTTGGACAGTTCAACAAATTTGAGCTGTGGGATGAAACGACCTGGTATCAACAGGTCAAGGAAGATATCGACGCTGAACAGTCAGCTACCGAAACGTTATCGGAGCGGCTGCAGGACTTGTCTCTATAAGATGATGGAAAATTTTAAACACACTACGGTACTGTTGGATGAAGCCGTTAATGGGCTGAATATTCGTCCGGATGGTATCTATATTGATGGCACATTTGGTCGCGGCGGCCACTCGCGCCTGATCCTCTCGCAACTGGGCGAAGAGGGGCGCTTGCTGGCGATCGATCGCGATCCGCAGGCGATCGCCGTTGCGCAGACCATTAATGATCCTCGCTTCTCCATCATTCATGGACCTTTTTCCGCGCTGGCTGATTATGTAGCCGAGCGCGAGCTTACCGGCAAGATTGACGGGATCCTTCTCGATCTTGGCGTATCTTCTCCGCAGCTTGACGATGCGGAGCGCGGTTTTTCATTTATGCGCGACGGTCCGCTGGATATGCGAATGGACCCGACGCGCGGCCAGTCTGCCGCCGAGTGGTTACAAACGGCGGAGGAGGCGGATATCGCCTGGGTGCTGAAAACATTCGGCGAGGAGCGTTTTGCCAAACGTATTGCTCGCGCCATTGTTGAGCGCAATCGCGAACAGCCGATGACCCGCACCAAAGAGCTGGCGGAGGTGGTTGCGGCGGCGACCCCGGTAAAAGACAAATTCAAACATCCCGCGACCCGTACCTTCCAGGCGGTGCGCATCTGGGTAAACAGTGAACTGGAGGAGATAGAGCAGGCGCTAAAAAGCTCGCTCAGCGTACTGGCTCCAGGCGGGCGGCTTTCAATCATCAGTTTCCACTCGCTGGAAGACCGTATTGTGAAACGCTTTATGCGTGAGCAAAGCCGCGGTCCGCAGGTACCGGCGGGATTACCGATGACGGAAGCGCAGCTCAAAAAACTGGGCGGTCGTGAGTTACGAGCGTTAGGCAAGTTGATGCCGGGTGAAAAAGAGGTAGCTGAAAATCCTCGGGCCCGTAGTTCAGTTCTGCGTATCGCAGAGAGGACGAACGCATGATCAGCAGAGTGACAGAAGCCCTAAGCAAAGTGAAGGGATCGATAGGAAGCAACGAGCGCCATGCCTTGCCTGGCGTGATCGGTGACGATCTTTTGCGGTTCGGGAAGCTGCCACTCTGCTTGTTCATTTGCATCATTTTAACGGCGGTGACGGTGGTCACGACGGCGCACCATACTCGTTTACTCACCGCGCAGCGTGAACAATTGGTTCTGGAGCGCGATGCATTGGACATTGAATGGCGCAACCTGATCCTTGAAGAAAATGCGCTAGGCGATCACAGCCGGGTGGAGCGGATCGCAACGGAAAAGCTGCAAATGCAGCATGTTGATCCGTCCCAAGAAAATATCGTAGTGCAAAAATAAGGATAAACGCGACGCATGAAAGCAGCGGCAAAAACGCAAAAATCGAAACGCCAGGAAGAACAGACCAACTTCATCAGTTGGCGTTTTGCGTTGCTGTGCGGCTGTATTTTACTGGCGCTGGTTTTTTTACTTGGACGCGCGGCGTGGCTACAGATTATCGCCCCGGATATGCTGGTGCGTCAGGGCGATATGCGTTCGCTGCGTGTTCAGGAAGTCTCCACCTCACGCGGTATGATTACCGACCGTTCCGGGCGTCCACTGGCGGTCAGCGTACCGGTTAAGGCGATCTGGGCCGACCCGAAAGAAGTTCATGACGCCGGCGGCATCAGCGTTGGCGATCGCTGGAAAGCGCTTTCTACTGCGCTCAATATTCCGCTCGATCAGCTCTCCGCCCGTATCAACGCCAACCCGAAAGGGCGTTTTATTTATCTGGCGCGCCAGGTAAATCCTGACATGGCGGACTACATCAAAAAACTCAAACTGCCGGGGATTCATTTGCGTGAAGAGTCCCGCCGCTACTACCCGTCAGGAGAAGTAACCGCTCACCTCATCGGTTTTACCAACGTCGACAGTCAGGGTATTGAAGGCGTTGAAAAGAGCTTTGATAAGTGGCTTACCGGTCAGCCTGGCGAGCGAATCGTGCGTAAAGACCGCTATGGCCGCGTGATTGAAGATATCTCCTCCACTGATAGTCAGGCAGCGCACAACCTGGCGTTAAGCATTGATGAACGCTTACAGGCGCTGGTTTACCGCGAACTGAACAACGCGGTGGCGTTTAACAAGGCGGAATCCGGTAGCGCGGTGCTGGTCGATGTCAATACCGGTGAAGTACTGGCGATGGCGAATAGCCCTTCCTATAACCCCAACAACCTTGCCGGTACGCCGAAAGACGCGATGCGTAACCGTACCATCACCGACGTGTTTGAACCAGGTTCTACGGTTAAGCCGATGGTGGTGATGACTGCGCTTCAGCGCGGTATCGTCAACGAAAATACGGTGTTGAATACCGTTCCATACCGAATTAACGGCCACGAAATTAAAGACGTGGCGCGCTACAGCGAATTAACCCTGACCGGGGTTCTACAGAAGTCGAGTAACGTCGGTGTATCCAAGCTGGCGTTAGCGATGCCGTCCTCAGCGTTAGTAGATACTTACTCACGTTTTGGGCTAGGAAAGGCGACCAATTTGGGGTTGGTCGGAGAACGCAGTGGCTTATATCCTCAAAAACAACGGTGGTCCGACATAGAGAGGGCCACCTTCTCTTTCGGCTACGGGCTAATGGTAACGCCGTTACAATTAGCGCGAGTCTATGCAACGATCGGCAGCTATGGCATTTATCGCCCGCTGTCGATTACCAAAGTTGATCCGCCTGTACCCGGCGAACGCATCTTCCCTGAATCCACCGTACGCACCGTGGTGCATATGATGGAAAGCGTGGCGCTGCCGGGCGGCGGCGGCGTGAAGGCGGCGATTAAAGGCTACCGTATCGCGATTAAAACCGGTACGGCGAAAAAAGTGGGGCCGGACGGTCGCTACATCAACAAATACATTGCTTATACCGCAGGCGTCGCGCCTGCGAGTCAGCCGCGCTTCGCGCTGGTGGTTGTCATCAACGATCCGCAGGCGGGTAAATACTACGGCGGCGCCGTTTCCGCGCCGGTATTTGGTGCCATCATGGGCGGCGTTCTGCGCACCATGAACATCGAACCGGACGCGCTGGCAACGGGCGAAAAAAATGAATTCGTAATTAATCAAGGCGAGGGAACAGGTGGCAGATCGTAATTTGCGCGACCTTCTTGCTCCGTGGGTGGCTGGACTACCCGCGCGAGAACTGCGAGAGATGACGCTCGACAGCCGTGTGGCTGCGGCGGGCGATCTCTTTGTGGCAGTGGTGGGTCATCAGGCGGACGGGCGTCGATATATCCCGCAGGCGATAGCGCAAGGCGTAGCTGCCATTATTGCAGAGGCGAAAGACGAGGCGAGCGACGGTGAGATTCGCGAAATGCACGGCGTACCAGTCGTCTATCTCAGCCAGCTCAATGAGCGTTTATCTGCGCTGGCGGGCCGCTTTTACCATGAGCCATCTGAAAACATGCGTCTGGTGGCGGTGACCGGCACCAATGGCAAGACCACCACCACCCAACTACTGGCGCAGTGGAGCCAGTTGCTCGGCGAAACCAGCGCAGTGATGGGAACGGTAGGCAACGGACTGTTGGGTAAAGTGATCCCGACGGAGAACACAACCGGTTCCGCTGTGGATGTTCAGCATGTGCTGGCCAGTCTGGTTGCGCAGGGCGCGACCTTCGGCGCGATGGAAGTCTCTTCTCACGGCCTGGTGCAGCATCGCGTGGCGGCGTTGAAATTTGCCGCCTCCGTGTTTACTAATTTGAGCCGCGACCATCTCGACTATCATGGCGATATGGCGCATTACGAGGCGGCAAAATGGATGCTTTATTCCACCCACCATCACGGTCAGGCAATCGTCAACGCCGATGATGAAGTTGGACGCCGCTGGCTGGCGTCGCTACCCGATGCGGTCGCAGTATCGATGGAAGGGCATATCAACCCTAACTGTCACGGTCGTTGGCTGAAAGCGGAGGCGGTGGAGTACCACGACCGCGGAGCGACGATTCGTTTTGCTTCAAGCTGGGGTGACGGCGAAATCGAAAGCCGCCTGATGGGCGCGTTTAACGTCAGCAACTTACTGCTGGCATTGGCGACGCTGCTGGCGCTGGGCTATCCGTTAACGGATTTGCTGAAAACCGCCGCGCGTTTGCAGCCGGTTTGCGGGCGTATGGAAGTGTTCACTGCGCCAGTCAAACCGACGGTGGTGGTGGATTACGCGCACACGCCGGATGCGCTGGAAAAAGCGTTGCAGGCGGCGCGTCTGCATTGCGCCGGAAAATTGTGGTGCGTCTTTGGCTGTGGCGGGGATCGTGACAAAGGTAAGCGCCCACTCATGGGGGCCATTGCCGAAGAATTCGCGGATATCGTCGTGGTGACTGACGATAACCCGCGTACCGAGGAGCCGCGCGCCATTATCAACGATATTCTGGCCGGAATGCTGGACGCCGGGCAGGTCAGGGTAATGGAAGGCCGCGCTGAGGCGGTAACCAATGCCATTATGCAGGCAAAAGACAATGACGTCGTGCTGATTGCAGGTAAAGGGCACGAGGATTACCAGATTGTCGGCACGCAGCGTCTTGATTATTCAGACCGCGTGACCGCAGCGCGTTTGCTGGGGGTGATCGCATGATTAGCGTAACGCTCAGCAAAATTGCCGATGTCCTTGGCGCCGAACACCGCGGGGCGGATCTCACGCTCGATACGGTCATTACCGACACACGGAAAGTGACGCCGGGATGCCTGTTCGTGGCGCTGAAAGGGGAACGCTTTGATGCGCATGATTTTGCTGATAAAGCAAAAGCGAACGGCGCTGGCGCCCTGCTGGTCAGTCGTCCTCTGGATATCGATCTCCCGCAGGTGATTGTAAAAGACACGCGTCAGGCATTTGGCCAACTGGCCGCCTGGGTACGTATGCAGGTACCGGCGCGGGTGGTGGCGTTAACCGGTTCGTCCGGCAAAACCTCGGTCAAAGAGATGACCGCCGCGATTCTTAGCCAGTGCGGAAATACTCTGTATACCGCAGGCAATTTTAACAACGACATCGGCGTGCCGATAACGCTGCTGCGCTTAAACCATGATTATGACTATGCGGTAATCGAGTTAGGCGCTAATCACCAGGGAGAAATCGCCTGGACCGTTAGCCTGACGCGCCCGGAAGCGGCGCTGGTCAATAACCTGGCGGCGGCGCATCTGGAAGGCTTCGGCTCGTTGGCCGGCGTGGCGAAAGCGAAAGGCGAAATCTATACCGGTTTGCCTGAGAACGGTATCGCGATTATGAATGCCGATAATAATGACTGGCTGAACTGGCAAAGCATTATTGGCGATCGTCTGGTGTGGCGCTTTTCGCCGAATGCGGCAAACAGCGACTTTACCGCTGCGAATATCCACGTGACGTCACACGGTACCGAATTTACCCTGCAAACGCCGATGGGCAGCATTGATGTGCTGCTGCCGTTGCCGGGGCGGCACAATATTGCCAACGCGCTGGCGGCCGCTGCTTTATCAATGGCGGTGGGGGCGACGCTGACGGCGATTAAAGCAGGGCTGGCGGCGTTAAAAGCCGTACCCGGGCGTCTGTTCCCGATTCAGCTAAGTGAAAACCAACTGGTACTGGATGACGCTTATAACGCCAACGTTGGTTCGATGACCGCCGCAGTGCAGGTCCTTTCTGAAATGCCCGGCTACCGCGTGCTGGTGGTAGGCGATATGGCCGAGCTGGGCGCAGAAAGCGAAGCGTGCCACCTCCAGGTTGGTGAGGCCGCAAAAGCGGCGGGTATTGATCGCGTGTTAAGCACCGGAAAACTCAGTCAGGCTATCAGCCACGCCAGCGGCGTCGGCGAACATTTTGCCGATAAAGCCGCGCTCATTGCGCGTTTACACGCTCTGCTTCAGGAGCAACCAATGATGACTATTTTAGTGAAAGGATCACGCAGCGCCGCGATGGAAGATGTGGTTCATGCGTTACAGGAGAAAGGTTCATGTTAGTTTGGCTGGCCGAGCATTTGGTCAAATATTATTCCGGCTTTAACGTCTTTTCTTATCTGACGTTTCGCGCCATCGTCAGCCTGTTGACCGCGCTGTTCATCTCTTTATGGATGGGCCCGCGTATGATCGCTCGTCTGCAAAAACTCTCTTTTGGCCAGGTGGTACGTAACGATGGCCCGGAATCGCACTTCAGTAAACGCGGTACGCCGACGATGGGCGGCATCATGATCCTGACGTCGATTGTGATTTCCGTTCTGTTATGGGCTTACCCGTCTAACCCGTACGTCTGGTGCGTGCTGGTGGTATTGATCGGCTACGGCATTATCGGTTTTGTCGATGACTACCGCAAAGTGGTGCGGAAAGATACCAAAGGGCTGATTGCGCGCTGGAAATATTTCTGGATGTCGGTTATCGCGCTCGGCGTGGCCTTTGCGCTTTATCTCGTCGGGAAAGACACGCCCGCGACCCAACTGGTGGTGCCGTTCTTTAAAGATGTTATGCCGCAATTGGGGCTGTTTTACATTCTGCTGTCCTACTTTGTTATCGTCGGTACGGGTAACGCCGTAAACCTGACCGACGGGCTTGATGGCCTGGCGATCATGCCGACTGTTTTCGTTGCCGCCGGCTTTGCGCTGGTGGCCTGGGCGACCGGGAACATGAACTTCGCCAATTACCTGCATATTCCGTATTTACGCCATGCGGGCGAGCTGGTGATTGTCTGTACGGCGATTGTCGGCGCGGGATTAGGATTCTTGTGGTTTAACACCTATCCGGCGCAGGTTTTTATGGGCGATGTCGGATCGCTGGCGTTGGGCGGTGCGTTGGGCATTATCGCCGTGCTGCTGCGTCAGGAATTTCTGCTGGTGATCATGGGCGGCGTCTTTGTGGTGGAAACTCTGTCGGTCATCCTGCAGGTGGGCTCCTTTAAACTACGCGGACAGCGTATTTTCCGTATGGCGCCTATCCATCACCACTATGAACTGAAAGGCTGGCCGGAACCGCGCGTGATTGTGCGCTTCTGGATTATTTCGCTGATGCTGGTGCTGATTGGCCTGGCAACGCTGAAGGTACGTTAATCATGGCTGATTACCAGGACAAAAACGTCGTCATTATTGGTCTGGGCTTAACCGGACTCTCTTGCGTGGACTTTTTTCTCGCTCGCGGCGTGACGCCGCGGGTGATGGATACTCGCGTGACGCCGCCGGGTCTGGATAAGCTGCCGCAAGAGGTTGAGCGTCACGTTGGCGGCCTGAACGACGAGTGGCTCTTAGCGGCGGATTTAATCGTCGCCAGCCCTGGTATTGCTCTGGCGCACCCTTCGCTGAGCGCTGCCGCCAGCGCTGGAGTAGAAATTGTCGGCGATATCGAACTGTTTTGCCGCGAAGCGCAAGCGCCGATTGTAGCCATCACCGGCTCGAACGGCAAAAGCACCGTGACCACCTTAGTGGGCGAGATGGCGAAAGCGGCGGGCGTCAATGTCGGCGTTGGCGGCAATATCGGTCTTCCGGCGCTGATGCTGCTGGATGCCGATCGCGAATTGTACGTGCTGGAATTATCCAGTTTCCAACTGGAAACTACCTCAAGTTTGCAAGCGGCGGCGGCAACGGTGCTCAACGTCACTGAAGATCATATGGACCGGTATCCGTTTGGTTTGCAACAGTACCGGGCGGCGAAACTGCGCGTCTACGAGAAGGCGAAAGTGTGCGTAGTGAATGCCGATGATGCGTTGACGATGCCGGTTCGTGGGGCCGATGAGCGCTGCGTCAGCTTTGGCGTCAATATGGGCGATTATCACCTTAATCGTCAGCAGGGCGAAACCTGGCTGCGAGTCAAAGGCGAGAAGGTGCTGAACGTGAAAGAGATGAAGCTTTCCGGTCAGCATAACTATACCAATGCGTTAGCGGCGCTGGCGCTGGCGGATGCCGTAGGTCTGCCGCGCGCCAGCAGTTTGAAGGCGTTGACGACATTTACTGGTCTGGCGCATCGCTTCCAGCTGGCGTTGGAGCATAACGGCGTACGTTGGATCAACGACTCGAAAGCGACCAACGTCGGCAGTACCGAAGCGGCGCTAAACGGTTTGCATGTGGACGGTACGCTACATCTGCTGCTGGGCGGCGACGGTAAGTCGGCAGACTTTTCTCCGCTGACACGCTATCTGACCGGCGATCGTATCCGCCTGTATTGCTTTGGGCGCGATGGCGCGCAGCTTGCCGCACTGCGTCCGGAAATCGCCCAACAGACTGAGACGATGGAAGAGGCGATGCGTTTGCTGGCGCCGCGCGTTCAGCCGGGTGATATGGTGCTGCTGTCGCCCGCCTGCGCCAGCCTCGATCAGTTTAAAAATTTTGAGCAACGGGGCGATGTCTTTACCCGTCTGGCGAAGGAGTTAGGTTGATGCGTTTATCTCTCCCCCGTCTGAGAATGCCGCGCGTACCAGGCTTTGGCCTCCTGGCCTGGCTGTTTGCGGCGCTTAAAGGCTGGGTGATGGCTTCGCGCGATAAAGACGCCGACAGTCTGATCATGTATGACCGCACGCTGCTATGGCTGACCTTCGGGCTGGCGGCGATTGGTTTTGTCATGGTGACGTCGGCCTCCATGCCAGTCGGGCAGCGCCTGGCGAACGATCCGTTTTTGTTTGCCAAACGTGATGCGCTCTATATCTTCCTGGCATTTTGTCTGGCGATGGTCACGCTACGTTTGCCCATGACCTTCTGGCAAAAATACAGCACGACGATGCTGATTGCGTCGATCATTATGCTGCTTATCGTGCTGGTCGTCGGGAGCTCGGTCAACGGGGCGTCGCGCTGGATTGCGCTGGGGCCGCTGCGTATTCAGCCTGCGGAGTTTACCAAGCTGTCGCTGTTCTGCTACCTCGCGAACTATCTGGTGCGTAAGGTTGATGAAGTGCGAAATAACCTGCGCGGCTTTTTAAAACCAATGGGCGTGATTCTGGTGCTGGCGGTGTTACTGCTGGCGCAGCCTGACCTCGGGACAGTGGTCGTACTGTTTGTCACCACGCTGGCGATGCTGTTTCTCGCCGGGGCGAAATTATGGCAGTTCATCGCCATTATCGGGATGGGCATCTCGGCGGTGATTCTGTTAATCCTCGCCGAACCGTATCGTATTCGCCGTGTTACCTCGTTCTGGAACCCCTGGGAAGATCCGTTCGGCAGCGGTTATCAGCTGACGCAGTCGCTGATGGCTTTTGGTCGCGGTGAGATATGGGGGCAAGGGCTGGGGAATTCGGTGCAGAAACTGGAGTATTTGCCGGAGGCGCACACTGATTTCATCTTCGCCATTATTGGGGAAGAACTGGGTTATATCGGTGTGGTATTGGCGCTTTTAATGGTATTCTTCGTCGCTTTTCGCGCGATGTCGATTGGCCGTAAGGCATTGGAGATTGACCACCGTTTTTCCGGATTTTTAGCGTGTTCTATCGGTATCTGGTTTAGTTTCCAGGCGCTGGTAAACGTTGGCGCGGCCGCGGGGATGCTGCCGACCAAAGGTCTTACGCTGCCGCTGATCAGTTATGGCGGGTCGAGTCTGTTGATTATGTCGACGGCCATTATGTTTTTATTACGTATTGATTATGAAACGCGTCTGGAAAAAGCGCAGGCGTTTACACGAGGTTCTCGATGAGTGGTCAACCGAAGCGGTTAATGGTGATGGCGGGCGGTACCGGCGGGCACGTGTTCCCGGGACTGGCCGTTGCGCATCATTTAATGTCCCAGGGCTGGCAGGTTCGCTGGCTGGGTACCGCCGATCGTATGGAAGCGGATTTAGTGCCGAAGCATGGCATCGACATTGACTTTATTCGGATCTCCGGTCTGCGCGGTAAAGGCGTAAAAGCGCTTCTGGCGGCGCCGCTGCGGATTTTTAACGCCTGGCGGCAGGCGCGGGCGATCATGAAGCGGTTTAAGCCGGATGTCGTGCTGGGAATGGGCGGTTATGTTTCCGGCCCCGGCGGTCTTGCCGCCTGGTCATTGGGTATTCCGGTCGTTTTGCATGAGCAAAACGGTATCGCCGGGCTAACCAATCAGTGGCTGGCCAAAATCGCGACCACGGTGATGCAGGCGTTTCCCGGTGCGTTTCCGAACGCGGAAGTGGTGGGTAACCCGGTGCGTACCGACGTACTGGCGTTGCCGTTGCCGCAGGTGCGTCTGGCCGGTCGTGACGGCCCGATTCGCGTGTTGGTGGTCGGCGGTTCTCAGGGGGCGCGAGTCCTGAACCAGACGATGCCGCAGGTTGCCGCCAGACTGGGCGATACGGTTACAATCTGGCATCAAAGCGGAAAAGGCGTGCAGCACACGGTAGAGCAGGCGTATGCCGGGGTGGGACAACCGCAGCATAAGGTAACGGAATTTATCGATGACATGGCCGCCGCCTATGCGTGGGCGGATGTGGTGGTGTGCCGTTCCGGCGCTTTAACGGTGAGCGAGATCGCCGCCGCCGGGTTACCGGCGATATTCGTGCCGTTTCAGCATAAAGACAGGCAGCAGTACTGGAATGCGCTGCCGTTAGAAAACGCCGGCGCAGCTAAGATTTTTGAGCAGCCGCAGTTTACTGTAGAGGCTGTCGCCGACACCCTGGCGGGGTGGTCGCGCGAGGCGTTGTTAACCATGGCGGAGCGTGCCCGCGCGGTATCCATTCCGGATGCTACCGAGCGCGTCGCCAGTGAAGTCAGCCGGGTTGCCCGGACATAATTTGTGGCGGTGCCTTTTGCATCGCAGGGTTTTTCTACCCTCAATAATTTGGGTTGCAGGCAAGCCAACGCATCTGCAATTTGAAGTATGGCGGGTATTGGAGTTAATGGCGTAAAGAATGAATACACAACAACTGGCAAAACTGCGTTCCATCGTGCCCGAAATGCGTCGCGTTCGGCACATTCACTTTGTCGGCATCGGTGGTGCTGGTATGGGCGGTATTGCCGAAGTTCTGGCCAATGAAGGGTATCAGATCAGTGGTTCCGATTTAGCGCCGAATCCGGTGACCCAGCAGTTGACGAGCCTGGGGGCGACGATTTTCTTTAACCATCGTCCGGAAAATGTGCGTGATGCCAGCGTGGTCGTCGTTTCCAGCGCAATTTCCGCGGATAACCCGGAAATTGTCGCGGCGCATGAAGCGCGTATTCCGGTTATTCGCCGTGCGGAAATGCTGGCGGAACTGATGCGTTTTCGCCACGGCATCGCCATTGCCGGGACGCACGGAAAAACCACAACGACCGCGATGGTGTCCAGTATTTATGCCGAAGCGGGGCTGGACCCGACTTTTGTGAATGGCGGACTGGTGAAAGCCGCAGGCGTTCATGCGCGTCTGGGCCATAGTCGTTACCTGATTGCCGAGGCAGATGAGAGCGACGCGTCCTTCCTGCATTTGCAGCCGATGGTCGCGATCGTCACCAACATCGAAGCCGACCATATGGATACCTATCATGGCGACTTTGAAAATTTAAAGCAGACGTTTATTAACTTCCTGCATAACCTGCCGTTCTACGGTCGCGCGGTAATGTGCGTCGACGATCCGGTCATCCGCGAGCTGCTGCCGCGGGTGGGGCGTCAGACCACGACGTATGGCTTTAGCGAGGATGCTGACGTCCGCGTAGAAGATTATCAGCAGATAGGGCCGCAGGGGCACTTTACGCTGTTGCGCCAGGGAATGCCGGATCTGCATGTCACGTTGAATGCGCCGGGTCGCCACAATGCCCTGAATGCCGCCGCAGCAGTGGCGGTAGCGACCGAAGAAGGCATCGACGATGACGCTATCCTGCGCGCGCTGGAAAGCTTCCAGGGGACCGGGCGTCGTTTTGACTTCCTCGGCGAGTTCCCGCTTGAGCCGGTGAATGGTAAAGCCGGGACGGCGATGCTGGTGGATGACTATGGCCATCATCCGACTGAAGTAGACGCCACCATTAAAGCTGCGCGAGCAGGGTGGCCGGATAAAAACCTGGTGATGCTGTTTCAGCCGCACCGTTACACGCGCACGCGCGATCTGTATGACGATTTCGCCAATGTGCTGACCCAGGTCGATGCGCTGCTGATGCTGGACGTTTACCCGGCGGGTGAAGCGCCGATTCCGGGCGCGGATAGCCGTTCTTTATGTCGTACGATTCGTAATCGGGGAAAAATTGACCCGATTCTGGTTTCCGATCCGGCTCAGGTTGCGACAATGTTAGCGCCGGTGCTGACGGGTAACGACTTGATATTAGTGCAAGGCGCAGGAAATGTTGGCAAAATTGCGCGTTACTTATCTGAAATCAAGCTGAAGCCGCAAATCCAGGAGGAAGAGCAACATGGCTGATAAAATCGCGGTCCTGTTGGGCGGAACCTCTGCGGAGCGGGACGTTTCGTTAAATTCCGGCGCGGCAGTGTTGGCCGGGTTACGTGAAGGCGGTATTGATGCGCATCCCGTCGATCCGCAAGAGGTCGATGTCGCGCAGCTTAAAGCAATGGGCTTTCAGAAGGTCTTTATTGCGTTGCATGGCCGCGGCGGTGAAGATGGCACCTTACAGGGAATGCTTGAGCTGCTCGGCCTGCCTTATACCGGCAGCGGCGTGATGGCCTCGGCGCTTTCCATGGATAAACTGCGCAGTAAATTGCTGTGGCAGGGCGCGGGCTTACCGGTTGCGCCGTGGGTCGCATTGACGCGCGCTGAGTTTGAAAAAGGCCTTAGCGAAGAACAAAAAGCGCGAATTTCGGCGCTGGGTTTACCGCTGATCGTCAAACCCAGCCGTGAAGGCTCCAGCGTCGGTATGACGAAAGTAGTAGAAGAAAATGCTTTACAGGGTGCGTTATCATTGGCTTTTCAGCATGATGACGAAATACTGATTGAGAAATGGCTGTGCGGTCCGGAATTTACGGTGGCGATAGTTGGCGAAGAAATTTTACCGTCAATTCGTATCCAACCGGCAGGAACCTTCTATGATTATGAGGCGAAGTATCTCTCTGATGAGACTCAGTATTTCTGCCCTGCCGGTTTAGATGCGTCCCAGGAAGCCGCGCTACAGTCTCTCGTCCTGCAGGCATGGAAAGCTTTAGGCTGCACGGGATGGGGGCGTATTGACGTCATGCTGGACAGCGATGGTCAGTTTTATCTGCTGGAAGCCAATACTTCTCCGGGGATGACCAGCCATAGTCTGGTGCCGATGGCGGCGCGTCAGGCGGGAATGAGCTTCTCGCAGTTAGTGGTACGAATTCTGGAGTTGGCGGACTGATATGTCGCAGGCTGCGCTGAACACGCGAAACAGTGATGAAGAGACGCCTTCTTCACGCCGCAATAATGGAACGCGTCTTGCAGGAATTTTATTCCTGCTGACGGTACTGTGCACCGTGTTTGTTAGCGGGTGGGTCGTGTTAGGGTGGATGGAAGATGCGCAGCGTTTACCGTTATCAAAGCTGGTATTAACCGGCGAGCGTCACTACACGCGTAACGATGATATCCGTCAGGCGATACTGGCTCTGGGCGCGCCGGGAACCTTCATGACGCAGGATGTGAACATTATCCAGAGCCAGATTGAGCGTTTGCCGTGGATTAAACAGGCCAGCGTCAGAAAACAGTGGCCTGATGAATTGAAGATTCATCTGGTTGAATATGTGCCGATTGCGCGTTGGAATGATCAACATATGGTCGATGCTGAAGGGAACACCTTCAGTGTGCCGTCAGACCGCATCGGCAAACAGGTTTTACCCATGTTGTATGGCCCGGAAGGCAGCGCGAGTGAAGTGTTGCAGGGATACCGCGAGATGGGGCAGGTGCTGGCTAAGGATAAATTCACTCTAAAGGAAGCGGCGATGACCGCACGTCGCTCCTGGCAATTGACGCTTAATAACGGCATTAAGCTCAATCTCGGCAGGGGCGATACGATGAAAAGGTTGGCTCGCTTTGTAGAACTCTATCCGGTTTTACAGCAGCAGGCGCAAACCGATGGCAAACGGATTAGCTACGTTGATTTGCGTTATGACTCAGGTGCGGCAGTTGGCTGGGCGCCGCTCCCCCCTGAGGAATCTAATCAGCAACAGAATCAGGCACAGGCAGAACAACAATGATCAAGGCGACGGACAGAAAACTGGTAGTAGGACTGGAGATTGGCACCGCGAAGGTTGCCGCTTTAGTAGGGGAAGTTCTGCCCGACGGTATGGTCAATATCATTGGCGTGGGCAGTTGCCCATCGCGGGGTATGGATAAAGGCGGGGTGAATGACCTTGAGTCAGTGGTGAAATGCGTTCAGCGCGCCATTGACCAGGCGGAATTGATGGCCGATTGCCAGATCTCCTCGGTATATCTGGCGCTTTCCGGCAAACATATTAGCTGTCAGAATGAAATTGGCATGGTGCCCATTTCCGAAGAGGAAGTGACGCAAGAAGATGTGGAAAACGTCGTGCATACTGCGAAGTCAGTGCGCGTGCGCGATGAGCATCGCGTGCTGCATGTGATTCCTCAGGAGTACGCCATTGACTACCAGGAAGGCATTAAAAATCCGGTCGGTCTTTCCGGCGTGCGTATGCAGGCGAAAGTACATTTGATTACCTGCCACAACGATATGGCAAAAAACATTGTCAAAGCTGTTGAACGTTGTGGTCTGAAAGTTGACCAACTGATATTTGCCGGACTGGCGGCCAGTTATTCCGTGTTAACGGAAGATGAACGTGAACTGGGCGTCTGTGTCGTGGATATCGGCGGTGGTACAATGGATATCGCCGTTTATACTGGCGGCGCGCTGCGTCATACCAAAGTGATCCCTTACGCGGGGAACGTGGTGACCAGCGATATCGCTTATGCCTTTGGTACGCCGCCGAGCGATGCTGAAGCCATTAAAGTTCGCCACGGTTGCGCACTGGGCTCCATCGTCGGTAAAGACGAGAGCGTTGAAGTACCGAGCGTGGGCGGGCGTCCGCCGCGCAGCCTGCAACGTCAGACGCTGGCGGAAGTGATTGAGCCGCGTTACACCGAGCTGCTCAATCTGGTCAACGAAGAGATATTGCAATTACAGGAACAGCTTCGCCAACAAGGGGTAAAACATCACCTGGCGGCGGGGATTGTGTTAACCGGCGGCGCGGCGCAAATCGAAGGGCTTGCTGCTTGCGCTCAGCGCGTGTTTCATACGCAGGTGCGTATCGGCGCGCCGCTGAATATCACCGGTCTGACGGATTATGCCCAGGAGCCGTATTACTCAACGGCGGTGGGATTGCTTCACTACGGGAAAGAGTCCCACTTAAACGGTGAAGCAGAAGTGGAAAAACGTGTTACGGCATCAGTTGGCTCGTGGATCAAGCGACTTAATAGCTGGCTGCGAAAAGAGTTTTAATTTTTATGAGGCCGCCAGATATTACGGCCTCAGGCGACAGGCACATGACGGAGAGAGATTATGTTTGAACCTATGGAACTAACCAACGACGCGGTGATTAAAGTCATCGGCGTCGGTGGTGGCGGCGGTAACGCTGTTGAACACATGGTGCGCGAGCGCATCGAAGGTGTTGAATTCTTCGCGGTGAATACCGACGCTCAGGCGTTGCGTAAAACGGCGGTTGGCCAGACCATTCAAATTGGTAGCGGCATTACCAAAGGTCTGGGCGCCGGCGCTAACCCGGAAGTCGGTCGTAACGCGGCGGACGAAGACCGTGAAGCGCTGCGTGCGGCGCTTGAAGGCGCAGACATGGTATTTATCGCGGCAGGCATGGGCGGCGGTACCGGAACCGGCGCGGCGCCAGTGGTTGCTGAAGTGGCAAAAGATTTAGGTATTCTGACCGTTGCCGTGGTGACTAAGCCTTTCAATTTTGAAGGCAAAAAGCGCATGGCATTTGCGGAGCAGGGTATTACCGAGCTGTCCAAGCATGTGGACTCGTTGATCACCATCCCGAACGACAAGCTGCTGAAAGTGCTGGGCCGTGGTATCTCCCTGCTCGACGCGTTCGGCGCGGCTAACGACGTGCTGAAAGGCGCGGTTCAGGGTATCGCAGAGCTGATCACCCGCCCGGGCCTGATGAACGTCGACTTTGCTGACGTGCGTACCGTGATGTCTGAAATGGGCTACGCAATGATGGGCTCCGGCGTGGCGAGCGGTGAAGACCGTGCGGAAGAAGCGGCTGAAATGGCTATTTCTTCTCCGCTGCTGGAAGATATCGACCTGTCCGGCGCGCGCGGCGTGTTGGTCAACATTACGGCGGGCTTCGACCTGCGTCTGGACGAGTTTGAAACCGTCGGTAACACCATTCGCGCGTTTGCGTCGGATAACGCCACCGTGGTTATCGGTACCTCTCTGGACCCGGATATGAATGATGAACTGCGCGTGACGGTAGTGGCGACCGGTATTGGTATGGACAAACGTCCGGAAATCACCCTGGTGACCAATAAACAGGTGCAGCAGCCGGTGTTGGATCGTTATCAGCAGCACGGTATGGCGCCGCTGACGCAGGAGCAAAAAACGGTCGCGAAAGTGGTTAACGACAATACACCACAGGCGGCGAAAGAGCCGGATTATCTGGATATCCCCGCATTCCTGCGTAAGCAAGCTGATTAAGAATTAGCTGGAATTTGGGATTCTGGGCTCTTTGTGCTAAACTGGCCCGCCGAATGTATAGTACACTTCGGTTGGATAGGTAATTTGGCGAGATTATACGATGATCAAACAAAGGACACTTAAACGTATCGTTCAGGCGACTGGCGTCGGTTTACACACCGGCAAAAAAGTCACCCTGACATTACGCCCTGCGCCGGCCAATACCGGGGTCATCTATCGTCGCACCGACTTGAATCCACCGGTAGATTTCCCGGCCGATGCCAAATCTGTGCGTGATACCATGCTCTGTACGTGTCTGGTGAATGAGCATGATGTACGGATTTCAACCGTTGAGCACCTGAACGCTGCTCTGGCGGGCTTAGGTATCGATAACATCGTTATTGAGGTTAATGCCCCGGAAATCCCGATCATGGATGGCAGTGCCGCTCCGTTTGTCTACCTGCTGCTTGACGCCGGTATTGATGAACTGAACTGCGCCAAAAAATTCGTACGCATCAAAGAGACTGTTCGGGTTGAAGATGGCGATAAATGGGCTGAATTCAGACCGTACAATGGTTTTACGTTGGATTTCACCATCGACTTTAACCATCCGGCGATCGATTCCAGCAGCCAGCGCTACGCGATGAACTTCTCTGCGGATGCGTTCATGCGCCAGATCAGCCGTGCGCGTACCTTCGGTTTTATGCGTGATATCGAATATCTGCAGTCCCGCGGCCTGTGCCTGGGCGGCAGCTTCGATTGTGCCATCGTTGTTGACGATTATCGCGTATTGAACGAAGACGGCCTGCGTTTTGAAGATGAATTCGTTCGTCACAAAATGCTTGACGCGATCGGTGACTTGTTCATGTGTGGTCACAATATTATTGGTGCGTTTACCGCGTATAAATCCGGTCACGCATTGAATAATAAATTGTTACAGGCAGTCCTGGCAAAACAGGAAGCCTGGGAATTTGTGACCTTCCAGGACGACGCAGAACTGCCGTTGGCTTTCAAAGCGCCTTCGACGGTACTGGCATAACGACATACGCTGTCGTATAAAATTCGACTGGTTAACCTGGCACTCTCTCCGGCCAGGCGAGCCAGTTGTTTTTTTTACTATCCTTTATCTGCGCTTTCCTTAATACAGCCATTTTGACAGGGTTAAATGGAAACACGGCGCGTTCGCTGTTTTCTTAGCCGATTTTCACCTTAGCTTCTCGTCATTACTGCTGTAGCGCGTACGCTTTAATGATAAGATTTGTGCGCAAATTGTTTTGATTCCGTAAGCCCATGAGGGGCATATCAGGTGGCAATGACGTGAGTGGAATACTGACGCGCTGGCGACAGTTAGGCAGACGATACTTCTGGCCGCATCTCTTATTAGGGATGGTCGCGGCGAGTTTTGGTTTGCCCGCGCTCAGTAACGCCGCTGAAACCAATACGCCTGCAAGGACGACCGCCAGCACCGCGTCTAAAGTTAACTTTAGCCATTTTGCGCTGTTAGAAGCCTCTAACCGTCGTCCCAATTTCACCGTAGATTACTGGCATCAGCACGCTATTCGCACGGTGATTCGCCACCTTTCTTTTGCAATGGCGCCGCAAACGCTGCCCGTTGCCGACGCGCCGTCGCCATTACAGGCGCATCATATCGCCTTACTGAATACGCTCAGCGCGATGCTCACGCAGGAGGGCACGCCGCCGGCGATTGTTCGTCGCCTCTCCCTGGCGTATTTTGCGCCACAAACCGCATTTAGCATCCCGGCCTGGATAAGTCAGGCGCAGGGTATCCGCGCCGGTCCGCAACGTCTCAGCTAACGAAAAAAGACCCTTTTACTTTATTTGTAGCTCCGCGGCGCGGGGCATTTGAGACTTTATTATGCTAATCAAATTATTAACCAAAGTATTCGGTAGCCGTAACGATCGTACGCTGCGTCGTATGCGTAAGGCCGTCAGCCTTATTAATGCGATGGAACCGGAGATGGAAAAACTCTCCGATGACGAACTGAAAGCGAAAACCAACGAATTTCGCGCCCGTATTGAAAAAGGCGAAAGCGTAGAGAGCCTGATTCCGGAAGCGTTCGCGGTGGTGCGTGAAGCCAGTAAACGCGTCTTTGGGATGCGTCACTTCGACGTTCAGCTATTGGGTGGTATGGTGCTCAACGATCGCTGTATCGCCGAAATGCGTACTGGTGAAGGTAAAACGCTGACCGCAACGCTGCCAGCCTACCTGAACGCGCTGTCCGGCAAAGGCGTTCATGTGGTAACCGTGAACGACTATCTGGCGCAGCGTGACGCCGAAAACAACCGCCCGCTATTCGAATTCCTCGGTATGTCCGTTGGTATCAACCTGCCAGGTATGCCTGCGCCAGCCAAACGTGAAGCTTACGCTGCCGACATCACTTACGGCACTAACAACGAATACGGTTTTGACTACCTGCGCGACAACATGGCGTTCAGCCCGGAAGAGCGCGTGCAGCGTAAACTGCATTATGCGCTGGTGGATGAAGTCGACTCCATCCTGATCGATGAAGCGCGTACGCCGCTGATTATTTCCGGCCCGGCGGAAGATAGCTCGGAAATGTACAAAAAAGTGAACAAAATCATTCCGCACCTGATTCGTCAGGAGAAAGAAGATTCTGACACTTTCCAGGGCGAAGGCCACTTCTCCGTTGATGAGAAAGCGCGCCAGGTTAACCTGACCGAACGCGGTCTGGTGCTGATCGAAGAGCTACTGGTGCAAGAAGGCATTATGGATGAAGGCGAGTCGCTCTACTCGCCTGGCAATATTATGTTGATGCATCACGTCACCGCCGCGCTGCGCGCGCACGCGCTGTTTACCCGTGACGTGGATTACATTGTGAAAGACGGCGAAGTCATCATTGTTGATGAACATACCGGTCGTACCATGCAGGGGCGTCGCTGGTCTGACGGTCTGCACCAGGCGGTAGAAGCGAAAGAAGGCGTTGAAATTCAGAATGAAAACCAGACGCTGGCGTCTATTACCTTCCAGAACTACTTCCGTCTGTATGAAAAGCTGGCCGGTATGACCGGTACGGCGGATACTGAAGCCTTCGAATTTAGTTCTATCTATAAGCTGGACACCGTCGTTGTTCCGACCAACCGTCCGATGATCCGTAAAGATTTGCCGGATCTGGTCTACATGACCGAAGCGGAAAAAATCCAGGCCATTATCGAAGATATTAAAGAACGTACCGCGAACGGTCAGCCAGTGCTGGTCGGGACGATTTCTATCGAGAAATCTGAAGTGGTCTCCAGAGAGCTGACCAAAGCGGGCATCAAACATAACGTACTGAACGCAAAATTCCACGCCAACGAAGCAGGCATCGTTGCGCAGGCTGGTTATCCAGCGGCGGTCACTATCGCTACCAACATGGCGGGTCGTGGTACCGATATTATGCTGGGCGGTAGCTGGCAGGCGGAAGTCGCTGCGCTGGAAGCGCCGACGGAAGAACAGATTGCGCAGATTAAAGCGGACTGGCAGGTACGCCATGACGCGGTTCTGGCTGCCGGCGGCCTGCATATCATTGGCACCGAGCGCCATGAATCCCGCCGTATCGACAACCAGCTGCGTGGCCGTTCCGGTCGCCAGGGCGATCCGGGTTCTTCCCGTTTCTACCTGTCGATGGAAGATGCGCTGATGCGTATTTTCGCCTCCGATCGTGTCTCCGGTATGATGCGTAAACTGGGGATGAAGCCGGGCGAAGCGATTGAGCACCCGTGGGTGACGAAAGCTATCGCTAACGCGCAGCGTAAAGTAGAAAGCCGTAACTTCGATATTCGTAAGCAACTGCTGGAATATGATGATGTGGCGAACGATCAGCGTCGTGCAATTTATACCCAGCGTAACGAACTGCTGGATGTGTCTGACGTGAGCGACACCATTAACAGCATTCGCGAAGATGTCTTTAAGGAGACTATCGACGCCTACATTCCGCCGCAGTCGCTGGAAGAGATGTGGGATATCCCGGGTTTGCAGGAACGCCTGAAAAACGACTTCGACCTGGAGATGCCGATTGCCGAATGGCTGGATAAAGAGCCGGAGCTGCATGAGGAGACGCTGCGTGAGCGCATCCTGGCGCAGTCCATCGAGGTGTATCAGCGTAAAGAAGAGGTGGTTGGCGCTGAAATGATGCGTCATTTCGAAAAAGGCGTGATGCTGCAAACGCTCGATTCCCTGTGGAAAGAGCACCTGGCGGCGATGGATTACCTGCGTCAGGGTATTCATCTGCGCGGCTATGCGCAAAAAGATCCGAAGCAGGAATACAAGCGCGAATCCTTCGCTATGTTCGCCGCGATGCTGGAATCGCTGAAATATGAAGTGATCAGTACCCTGAGCAAAGTCCAGGTACGTATGCCTGAAGAGGTCGAAGCGATGGAAATGCAGCGTCGCGAAGAGGCGGAGCGCCTGGCGCAGATGCAGCAGCTAAGCCATCAGGATGACGATGCCGCCGTGGCTGCCGATCTGGCCGCCCAAACCGGCGAACGTAAGATTGGACGTAACGATCCTTGCCCTTGCGGTTCCGGTAAGAAATACAAACAGTGTCATGGTCGCCTGAGCTAATGCGATAAACTTACCGGCCTGATAAGACATAATGTGTTGCCATCAGGTCAGTACTGGCATTATTGCCGAAGGGCGCTACGCTTATTCGGCCTGGCATTGAACACAGATAAAAAGGCGCAGGCGACTGCGCCTTTTTTATGGATGCAACAAGATGAAAAAACTGCAAATCGCGGTTGGGATTATCCGCAACCCGAACGACGAAATTTTTATTACCCAACGCGCCGCTGATGCGCATATGGCGAACAAGCTGGAATTTCCCGGCGGAAAAATTGAAGCCGGCGAAACACCAGAGCAGGCGTTGATCCGGGAGCTACAGGAAGAGGTGGGGATTACGCCAACACAGGTGACACTATTCGACACTCTGGAATATCAATTCCCGGATAGACACATTACGCTGTGGTTTTGGCTGGTTGAACGCTGGGATGGCGAACCGTGGGGGAAAGAAGGACAGCCGGGACGGTGGATCGCGCAGAACGCGTTGAGTACGGACGATTTTCCGCCGGCCAATGAACCGATTATTCGTAAATTACGCCAATTTGCGCTTTAGTGGGGGATCGCAACACGATCCCCATCGATCTTATTAGCGATTTAATGTCGACATAATTTCCGGCCAGTAGCGGGGGCCGGCCGCGGCGTCGTGAGGAAAAACCGCCTCAATTGCCGTCAGCTCCTGCGGGCTTAGGGTCAGTGATAACGCGCCGAGGTTTTCATCCACCCTGGCGCAGTGGCGGGTGCCGGGAATGGGAACGATGTGCCTGTTGCGGGCCAGCAGCCAGGCCAGCGCTAATTGTGCGGGGGTACACTCTTTTTCGCGTGCCATTTGTTTTATTGCTTCAGCCAGACGTAAATTGCGCGAGAAGTTCTCACCCATGAACCTGGGATTTGTGCGACGGAAGTCATTCGCAGCAAAATCTTCTGGCGTTTTAATCGTACCGGTCAGAAATCCGCGTCCCAGCGGGCTGTAAGCGACGAATCCTATACCCAACCGTTCACAGGTGGAAAGTGCTGAAATTTCCGCTTCGCGGGACCAAAGCGAATACTCACTTTGCAGCGCGGTAATAGGGTGAACGTTATGGGCGGTTCCAGCGTTTGCGTTGATGCTTCGGATAGCCCGAGATAACGCACTTTTCCCTCGCGCACCAGGTCCGCCATTGCACCGACAGTCTCTTCTATGGGAACTGATGGATCAACGCGATGTTGATAGTACAGATCGATATGATCGACCCCCAGGCGTTGCAGGCTTTGCTCACAACTACGGCGAACGTACTCCGGTCTGCCATTGACGCCACGCGCCATAGGGTTAGCAGGGTCGAGAACGATACCAAATTTCGTCGCTAAAAATACCCGATCGCGACGATCGGCGATGGCTCTTCCAACTAACCTTTCATTGGTATAAGGGCCATACATATCTGCGGTATCGAGCAGTGTTACCCCCTGATCTAACGCATAATGTAGCGTCTTAATTGAGGTGCTGTCGTCATGAGCGCCGTAAAATGCGCTCATGCCCATACATCCCAGTCCGATGGCTGACACTCGCGGTCCGTTTGCGCCTAATGTACGATATTGCATACTACCTCCATGAGGATATTTTGTGCATGGCAGGCAGTCTATACCTGGCGTATAAGATGAAAAATAGGGGGAATAAGCATGGTTTATGAAGGCTGGCTTAATAATGCGTCATGATGTGATGTCCATATTGCATGCTTTTTGCATGATTGCTGAAAACCATAGCTTCACGCGGGCAGCGGCGCAGTTACATATTTCTACATCGGCGTTAAGTCAGAATATGCGCCAACTGGAGGATGAACTTGGCGTGAAATTGTTGAACCGAACCACCCGGCGTGTCGGTTTGACAGAAGCAGGACATGCCTTTCTTGCCAGTATCAGGCCCGCATTAAACCATATTGATGAGGCGATGGAACATGCCCGCCAGAGCCGCGATATACCCGGAGGGACATTACGCCTGACCGTACCGCGCACGGCGGCTACGCTTCTGTTACAACCTAATCTCGCCGGTTTCATGCGCGATTATCCCGATATTCGGCTGGATATCGATGTGAATGACGGTTTTGTGGATTTAATTAACGAACGCTTTGATGCCGGTATTCGCTTTGGCGATGCGGTACAACTTGATATGAATGTCGTTCCGCTCGGTGATGTTTTACGCCCGGCGATCGTAGCATCCCCTGCATACCTTGCGCGTTTTGGCACGCCGCTGCACCCTCAGGAACTCATCAATCACCGCTGCCTTTGCCATCGTTTTACGCGTGAGAGCGGGCTATATCGGTGGGAGTTTGTTCACGGAGCGCAACGGCTGGAAATTACGCCGGAAGCCGCGTTAATGGTGAATGATAAAGCGTTGCGTCTCTCCGCCGCGCGTGATGGGGCAGGGCTAACCTATGTTTTTGAACAGGATGTCCACGAAGACTTACAGGATGGGCGGTTGTGTTCCGTACTTGAGGAGTGGCTGCCTGCGGCGGACCGGTTTTATTTGTATTATCCCGGCCGCGCGCATATGGCGCCAAAACTACGCGTATTTATTGATTATTTTTGTCATAAGGCGATATTGCCGTCTCAACAGAGCCATCACCGTTAGCGCTCTTCGCTCCAGTCGTCGCTATCAGACTGGTCGCCGCTGCTGGCGATTCGTTTCTCTTCGGCGGCCCATTCGCCCAAATCAATTAACTGACAGCGTTTAGAACAAAATGGGCGGAAGGGGCTAATTTCCCCCCAGACGACCGGTTTACCGCAGGTCGGACAGTTTACGACGGTCACGTCAGACATTTTTACTCCTTAGCAACAGGCCAGTTCAAAATCAAGACGCTCCGGCACCAGACCATTTTCACTATCCAGCGGCATAAAGCGAATGGCAAAACGGCTCTTATGGCCGGAAATTTGCGGATAAAGTTGTGAATCGAGCGTCAGCATAAGACGCAGCAAATCGGCGTCGTCCCCGTTATCCTGATAAAAACCGTTCAGGCTGGTTTGCTTACGGAAAGGCGCTGAATTACGGATCAGATCAAGCACCAGCGTCAGCGCCTGGGTGAGGGGATTCAGGCTGGCAAGCCAGCTTTCAATCTGGGCGTCGCGCTGCGCCTGTTGTAGGTGTAACCAGATATGCAGAGTGGGTAAATCGAAACTGCAACAGCCGCCAGGAATACTTAAGCGTTGACGCACAAGGGCAATCAAGCGATCTTCGCGTAGCTGCTGGCCAATCCTCGGGGCGGAGATCAGCACGCTGCCCGCGGATTTTAACTGCTGGCGCAGGGCTTCAATACGGTCTTGATCGACGCCGGGAACCTCAACCCAGGCCTGTAATTTACGCTGCTGGCGCTCCAGTTCTTTCAGCAGTTCGGTACGGACTTCGCCCCGTTCGAATACATCCAGTAGATCGCTGATGTTACGGAAAAAATGCAGTGCGCCAGCATGGTCTGCAATTGGCAGGTTGATGGAGAGCTGTTGGATTAAAAACTCTATGCGCAGCCACGTACGCATCTTCTCATTGAGAGGGTGTTCAAATAGGACCTGGGTGTGCATTACGGTTTTTCCTGTGAGACAAACTGCGACGCGAGCTTAAGATAACTGGCGTGCAGGCGGGCCACATCTGATGCGATAGCATCCGGTGCGCCGTTATTATCAATAACATCGTCCGCCACGGCAAGGCGCGCTTCACGCGTCGCCTGCGCAGCGAGAATGTGTTCAACATGCTCGCGCGTAACATCATCACGCTGCATTGTGCGTATGAGCTGCGTTTCGGGCGTCACGTCAACCACCAGTACGCGGTTGGCTTTTTGATACAGCCTGTTTTCAACCAGCAGAGGCACAACCCATAACACATAGGGCGACGTAGCCTGTTGAAACTGTCGTTGGGTTTCCTGCTGAATTAAGGGATGAAGCAGAGCGTTAAGCCAGGCTTTTTCTTCCGGATGCGAAAAAATACGCTCACGCAGCGCCCGGCGACGTAACGTGCCGTCGGCGGCGATAAGTTCAGAACCAAAATGTTCCGCTATTGCGTTCAGGGCGGGCTGCCCTGGCTCAACCATCTGGCGCGCAATAATATCCGCGTCGATGACGGTTATTCCGAGGTCAGCGAAGGCATCAGCGACGGTACTTTTACCGCTGCCAATACCGCCGGTTAAGGCTACGGTATACCTCATATCTCCAGCTTCCGGAATTTTAGTTTGACAATCAAAAGGTTAAATTTTAAGCATGCAAAGACGATACGCTCTGAGCATTAACCTACTATTCGCTAGGTAAATTTATGGGATTGTAACGTAAAAAAAGAGAATTTCGCAGTCTTGTACGGCCATGATTAGTGCGTATGATAGCGTCACTGGAGTTGTGAGTTTCGATTTTTCGCCATTAACCCCAGGAATCCGTACATGCGTATTGAAGAAGATCTGAAGTTAGGTTTCAAAGACGTTCTTATCCGTCCTAAGCGTTCTACCCTCAAAAGCCGTTCCGATGTCGAACTGGAACGTCAATTCACCTTTAAACACTCAGGTCAGACCTGGTCTGGCGTACCGATTATTGCGGCCAATATGGATACCGTCGGGACGTTTGAAATGGCGCAAGCATTGGCCGGGTTTGATATTCTGACTGCTGTACATAAACATTATACCGTTGAAGAGTGGGCAGCTTTTATCAACACGGCTTCGGCTGATGTTCTGAAGCATGTGATGGTTTCCACCGGGACCTCTGATGCTGATTTCGAAAAAACCGTGCAGATTCTGGCGCTGAATCCTGCGCTGAACTTTGTCTGTATTGATGTGGCCAATGGCTATTCAGAACATTTTGTGCAGTTCGTCGCGAAAGCACGTGAAGCATGGCCGACAAAAACAATCTGCGCAGGCAATGTGGTAACGGGCGAGATGTGCGAAGAGCTTATCCTCTCCGGCGCCGATATCGTGAAAGTGGGAATTGGTCCCGGCTCCGTATGCACGACGCGTGTAAAAACTGGCGTTGGTTATCCGCAACTGTCGGCGGTTATCGAATGTGCTGACGCGGCGCATGGCCTGGGCGGCATGATCGTCAGCGATGGCGGCTGCACCATGCCAGGCGACGTAGCAAAAGCCTTCGGCGGCGGCGCGGATTTCGTTATGTTGGGCGGCATGCTGGCGGGTCACGAAGAGAGCGGCGGCAGCGTGGTAGAAGAGAACGGCGAGAAATTTATGCTGTTCTACGGCATGAGTTCGGAATCTGCGATGAACCGTCATGTCGGCGGCGTTGCGAAATACCGCGCGGCAGAAGGTAAAACGGTTAAATTGCCGCTGCGTGGGCCGGTGGGCAATACCGCCCGCGATATCCTGGGCGGTCTACGCTCAGCCTGCACTTATGTCGGCGCGTCTCGCCTGAAAGAGTTGACCAAACGCACCACCTTTATTCGGGTGCAGGAACAAGAAAACCGCATTTTCAATAGCCTCTAATATTCTGGCTGGCGTAAATGTGCGCCAGCCTTATCCCATCCCGCTCATCGCGTCTCCCAAATGAAAAATCGGCAAATACATCGCCACCACCAGCGTACCGATAATTAAGCCGGTGATGATCAATAACGCCGGTTCCAACAGCGACGCCAGATTATCGGCCAGCGCCAGCGTAGATTCACTGTGGTGACGGGCAAGGTTATGCAGCATGATATCGAGTGAGCCGGACGCTTCGCCCGTTCTGACCAGTTGCAGGCATAGTGGACTAAATTCCTGGGTATTTTTTAGCGCCAACCAGACCGGATTGCCCGCGGCGATCTCCTGATGTACCTGCGTTAAACGCTGTGACCAGTAAGGGCAGCCGAGACTCTCGATAGCGCTTTCCAGTCCCTGAAGAAAAGGAATGCCTGCGCTTTGGGTTAATGCCAGTACGGTGAATATTTGCGCTAGTTTCTGGCCTCTTATCAGGCGACCCATAACGGGAAGCCGTAGCAGAAGACGCTGCCGCTGCGCTTGCCAGGACGGCTTTTGTTTTACCCTGCGGTGAGCGATAGCAACGAGCATCGTCAGGAACAAGATGAGCCAACCCCATGCCGACCCCCATTGCGCTATCGCAATAATACCGCGCGTCAGAAGAGGAAGCGGGGTATTGAAGCTACGGTAAATGGCGGCAAATTCCGGCAGGACAAAGTGCAGCATGGCGAAAACGACCAGGGCGGCCATTGTTAGAATAATTGCGGGATAGCGCAGCGCCTTTTTCACGCTAACCGTAATCTGCCGTTGCGCTTTTTGCTGACGGGCCAGTTCAAAGCAGCATTCGGCCAGTTTGCCGGTCAGTTCTCCGGTGCGGATCATCGTCTGGTAGAGCGGCGGAAATACCTGCGGCCAGGAGACTAATGCGCTGGAAAAAGGGACGCCCTGTTCAAGCTCGTGAGCCAGCGTGCGCAACAGCGCTTGCCATTGTCGGTGGGGATGCTGTTTCGCAAGGAGTTCCAGCCCTTCTGAAAGCGTCAGCCCGGCATGAATGAGCGTGGCCAACTGATGAATAATTTCAGCGCTTTGCTCTTCTTTCCACAGTGCGGCGTTAACGCCTATGCGCTTGATGCGAAGCGGCATAATGCGCTGATGTTGCAGGGTGATGATCAGCGCCAGACGATTGTCCACCCATACAACGTCTTGTTCCAGTTGACCTTTATCGTTAACGCCTTGCCAGCGCCAGAGCTGTTTAACGCTCATGGGGCATTCCCAGAACGCGCAGTATCTCTTCAAAGGACGTCATGCCTTGCTCAACGGCGCGACAGCCATTTTCAAAAAGCGTCCCTGTACCGGTCTGTTGGAGGTGGGCTTCCAGTGCTTGCGCCGATGCGCCGCTCGCAATTAACTGACGTAATGCCGGGGTAACGGTTAACACTTCGAATAACGCGGTTCGGCCATAAAAGCCGTGGTAGCAATGCTGACAGCCGTTTGCCTGCCAGCGCGGTAGCGCGCTGGGCCAAAGATTGGGCGATAGCACTACGGGATCGCTCAGGCGCTGTTTGCAGTGCGGGCAAAGCTTCCTTACCAGGCGTTGCGCTACCACCAGCGTAAGCGCCGATGAGATCATCCAGCGTGCTACGCCCATTTGCTGCAAACGTATCAGGGTTTCACTGGTGGAGTTCGTATGTAGCGTTGAAAGTACCAGATGGCCCGTTTGTGCCGCCTTAATGGCGATTTCTGCGGTGTCGCCGTCACGAATTTCACCTACCATGATGATGTCAGGGTCCTGGCGTAATAGCGCACGCAGCACATTTTGAAAGGTGAGCCCGGCGCGGGGATGGATCTGCGTCTGGTTAATCCCATCCAGTGGAATTTCTATCGGATCCTCAACGCTACAGAGGTTGATACCCGGCGTATTCCGGGTTTGTAGCGCGCTGTATAGCGTGACCGTTTTTCCGCTACCGGTGGGGCCAGTCACCAGTACCAGCCCCTGAGGTTGCTGTAGGGCTTGTCTAAAAGCGGTAAGTTGTGCCCCGTACATGCCCAGCGTGTCCAGATCCAGCGTTTGTTCAACCTGATGCAACAACCGTAAGACGACTTTTTCGCCTTCTTTACAGGGAAGCGTGGCGATACGAAAAGAGATGCTGTCGCCCGCCAGGTCAACGGTAAATTGCCCGTCCTGCGGCAGTCGATGTTCAGCGATGTCCAAATTTCCCAGGACTTTCAATCTGGCCGTCAGCGCAAGCCCCGTCTCTTTGGCGATGTCCTGCAGAATATGAAGAACGCCGTCGATGCGGAGTCTTATTCGGTAGCGGCTGGCGCCGGGTTCGAGATGGATATCAGAGGCGCGTTTCGCCATCGCCGAGCGTAATGTCTGATTGAGAAGCTGGGCTGCGGTTTCTCCGCCTTTCGCGGCGTTTGCCGAGGGTGCCTGATCCGGCTTATGCCGATGATTTTCCATTTGCTGGCGAGTCCAGCACACAATATCAATCTGTTTTTGCGTGGCGAAATGCAGAGCGTCCAGTAACGCATGAGAGGGCGCGTCGACCACCGCAACAGTGATACTGTTGCTGGCGCTATTGATCAGTACAGCCTGATGACGTTGACACAAGGTGTTGAGCTGAGCGTCTTTCATCTTGTCTCCTTAGTTGGCGTCAAAACGGAAGACATCTTCACAAGCCTGTTGTAACGCGCTGTCGCTTTGAATATTGCAGTTACGCGTCCAGCCAGTAATGCCGTTAGCATTGTCCCAGGCGGGCGTCATGATGACGCTAAGCCCGCTCAGACTCTCCTGGCCGGTAAGCGTGATGACGCCTTTTTCCACGCTCATGCCCGAAACATAACGGGTGATGACGGGCGAGGGGATACCGTTGACGCCCGCATCGCATGTGCTCGTCCCACCATGTTCCAGAGCGCAGAGTTCGACGGCAGTACGGTAGGGGACAAACGTTTGCAACATATCCGTCAGCGCCGCTTTACGCAGATAGTTCTGGTAAGCCGGAATGCCAATGGCGCTTAAAATGGCGATGATGCCAATAACGACCATCAGTTCGATAAGCGTGAAACCGCGTTGTTTTTCCATTGTTCGCTCCTTGAGTTAGCTGGCGCTACTGTGGCAAACGCGGGAAGAGCGGGCGAGCGGCAAAAGGTAAAACGGGAAGGCGGATTCTGAAGATTTTCGCTGCGTTACATGACACGGCAACGTTATTGCGAGGCGCTACGAATGTTTTACCGAATAATGACGCGGATCTACGGACAGGTGATTTATAGACCCGACGGCGCAGCGCCATCGGGTGGAGAGGATCAGCAAAAACGCATGGAGAGATCGAGCGCGCGCACGTGCTTGGTCAGCGCGCCAACGGAGATGAAATCCACCCCGGTTTCAGCAAATTCGCGTAAGGTTTCCGCGGTGACGTTGCCGGATACTTCCAGCCGCGCCTGGCCGTTGACGCGTTTCACCGCCTCGCGCATCTGGTCGGTGTTGAAATTATCCAGCATGATGATATCCGCGCCTGCTTTCAGCGCATCGTCCAGTTCATCCAGATTTTCGACCTCGACTTCTACCGGCACGTCCGGATGTAGCCAGAACGCTTTTTCCACCGCCTGACGAACCGAACCGGAGGCGATGATATGGTTTTCTTTAATCAGGAACGCGTCAGTGAGGCCCAGACGATGATTGGCGCCGCCGCCGCATAAAACCGCATATTTGAGCGCGGTGCGCAGACCCGGCAGCGTTTTACGCGTGTCGAGCAACTGGGTTTGGGTGCCAGCCAACAGTCCAACGTAGCGGCGTACTTCACTGGCGACGCCGGAAAGGGTCTGGACAAAGTTTAGCGCCGTGCGCTCGCCGGTCAACAATACGCGAGCCGGGCCGTTCAGTTCAAACACTGTTTGGTTGGCGTGAATGGCGTCGCCGTCATCGACATGCCAGGTGAGGCGCACATCATCGCCCGCCAGTTGGATGAAGACCTCTTCAACCCAGCGCTTGCCGCAGAAAACGCCGTCTTCACGAGTGATCACCGTGGCATGGGCTTGCGTATCTGCCGGCAAAAGTTGCGCGGTGATATCGTTGCCAGCATCGACTTCTCCACCTAAATCTTCACGCAGCGCCTGAGCAACGGCGGCAGGGATATCGAGATTAATGCGTTCCAGTAGCGCGTCACGTCGGTCGTCTGGGTTATAACGGCGAGGCGGCATGATAAAACTCCAAATTGCTAACGAATCATAAGGTAGAAACATGCTACTCTGAAGCAGCTATAAGCACCACTCAAAAGGAGACTCCGCATGTTGCCAGATAAGGGTTGGTTAGTAGAGGCGCGACGCGTCCCTTCTCCGCATTATGATTGCCGTCCGGATGACGAAAAACCGTCCTTGCTGGTGGTGCATAATATTAGCCTGCCCCCCGGCGAGTTTGGCGGTCCGTGGATCGATGCATTATTCACCGGAACGATAGATCCAGACGCCCATCCTTTTTTTGCAGAAATCGCTCATCTTCGTGTTTCGGCCCATTGTCTGATTCGTCGCGACGGTGAAATCGTCCAGTATGTGCCTTTTGATAAGCGTGCGTGGCATGCGGGCGTATCAAACTATCAGGGGCGGGAACGTTGTAATGATTTCTCCATTGGTATTGAGCTGGAGGGGACAGATACGCTGGCTTATACCGATGCGCAGTATCAGCAGCTAGCCGCCGTGACGCGCACGCTTATCGCTTGCTATCCGGCGATCGCCGACAATATGACCGGACACTGCAACATTGCGCCTGACCGCAAAACGGACCCTGGCCCTGCCTTTGACTGGCCGCGCTTTCGCGCTTTGGTAGCCCTCTCGTCGCACAAGGAGATGACATGACGCTGTTTACGACATTACTGGTGCTGATTGTCGAGCGCCTGTTTAAGCTGGGCGAGCACTGGCAGCTCGATCATCGGCTGGAGGCGCTATTCCGTCGGATTACGCATTTTTCGATGTTGCGCACGATGGGAATGACGGCGATCGCGATGGTGGTGACTTTTCTACTGCTCCAGGCGTTAAAAGGGCTGCTATTTAACGTGCCGACGCTGGTGGTGTGGATTCTCCTGGGCGTGCTGTGTATCGGCGCGGGCAAAGTGCGAGTACATTATCACGCCTGGCTGAAAGCGGCGTCCCGTAACGATCCGCATCCTTGCGAGGCGATGGCCAGCGAGCTTACGCTGATTCACGGCGTGCCGCCGGATTGTAATGAGCGTGAGTTTTTGCGTGAGCTGCAAAATGCGTTGTTATGGATAAATTTCCGTTTTTACCTCGCACCGCTATTTTGGTTTATCGTTGGCGGTCCATGGGGGCCGGTAACGCTGGTGGGCTATGCGTTTTTACGGGCCTGGCAGACTTGGCTGGCGCGCTATCAGACGCCGCACCAACGTTTGCAATCCGGCATTGACGCTATTCTTCATGTGCTGGACTGGATTCCGGTACGTCTGGCGGGCGTAGTGTATGCATTACTGGGGCATGGCGAGAAAGCGTTGCCGGCCTGGTTTGCCTCGCTGGCGGATCTGCATACTTCGCAGTATCAGGTGCTCACACGTCTGGCGCAGTTCTCACTGGCGCGCGAACCGCATACTGACAAAGTAGAAACCCCCAAAGCGGCGGTATCAATGGCGAAGAAGGCCTCGTTTGTGGTGGTGGTGATTATTGCGTTGCTCACCATTTATGGGGCATTAGTGTAGCGTTGTGCCGATGGCGCTAACGCTTATGCTGCCTACAATGGAAAAATCTGTAGGCCCGGTAAGCGCTAGCGCCACCGGGCAGTGCAACGGCTTAGATCGTATCGGCTGGCGGCACGCCAAAATCAGGCATCCCGTTTTCGTCCCAGCGCACCCGTTTCAGACGCGTATGGCGGTTGGGATCGTACAACGGATCGCCTTCAATTTCGGTGTAATTTCTCGCGTGGTACACCAGTACATCTTCACCTTCCGGCGTTTGCGTAAAGCTGTTATGTCCCGGCCCATACTGGCGATTTTCATAGCTGGTGGTAAAGACCGGGCGCGGTGATTTATGCCAGTTGGCCGGATCGCGCGGATCGTCGTTTACGTTAATCCACAGTAATCCCATACAGTAGTTTTCATCGGTGGCGCTGGCCGAATAGCTGATAAACAGCTTGTCGCCATGCACCACGACGGCCGGACCTTCGTTAACCCAAAAACCCCGACACTCCCAGTCGTACTCTGGCTTACTGAGTCTTACCGGCTCGCCTTTAATCGTCCACGGATTTTCCAGTTCAGCCAGATAAATATTTGAGTTACCGGCAATATCCGGCGCTTTTTGCGCCCACAGATACCACTGCTTTCCCTGATGATAAAAAGTGGTGGCATCGAGGGCGAAGGTATCAAACGGTGTTTTAATTTGACCTTTCTCCGTCCACTTGCCGGTGAGTGGGTCGGCATCGGCGCACTCCAGGGCAAACATGCGATGCTGGAAAATTCCCAGCTTATCAAGCGCTTGAGTATGGGTAGCGGCAAAATAGATGTACCACTTGCCGTTGATGCGGTGCATTTCCGGTGCCCAGATGAGCTGGCTCATCGGGCCACTTTCCGGTTTGCGCCAGACGACAACGGGGTCGGCGGCGCGCAACCCTTCCAGCGAATCAGCCCGGCGGATTTCCAGCCTGTCATATTCCGGTACGGAGGCAATAAAGTAGTAATCGCTGCCGTCGCGTAAAATAAACGGATCGGCACGTTGTTCAATAAACGGGTTTGGCCAGTTTGCCATCAGGCTTTCCTTACGCTTTCAGCGGCTTTGAGGTCCTGCAACTCACTCAATTCGCGGTAATTAGTGCGACGTTTTTCCAAATCGTCCTGGATTTTTTTCATCAGTTCACGGTCAACTTTCAGCAGACGTACCACGCCTGCGGTAATCAGATAGCCAACGCCGGGGATAACGGTAAACAACAGCATAATACCGTTCATCGCCGAGGCGCTTTGCGCTTTGGCGCTGGCGTCATAACCGTACCAGGAGAGCAAAAAGCCGACCATCGCCCCGGCAATCGCCAGGCCCAGTTTCAGGAAGAACAGATTACCGGAGAAGCTAATACCGGTAATGCGTTTGCCGGTTTTCCATTCGCCGTAATCATCGACGTCCGCCATCAGCGACCAGTGCAACGGGGAAGGGATCTGATGCAGAATATTGAGCAGGAAGTAGAGCGCCACTATCATCACGGTAGCTTTCGGATCAAAGAAATAGAACGCGCAGGAGAAAATCGCCAGCGCGATATTGGTCCAGAAAAATACCTTCAATTTACACCAGCGATCGGTTAAGACTTTTGCCAGCATACTGCCGATCATCATACCGACCACGCCAAGGCTAATAAAAAGCGTAGCGAAATGGGTGCTTTGTCCCATCACCCAGGTGACGTAATACATGGTCGCCGCCATACGGATAAACCCCGGGCAGACGTTACATAAGGTCAATAGCAGAATGCGTACCCATTGATCGTTTTTCCACACGTCTTTGAAATCATTCTTCATATCATCGTGCGTCGGAACGGCAGGGCGAACGCGTTCGCGGACGCTGGCAAAGCAGAACAGAAACATACCCATGCCGATAATCGCCAGCACGGTCATCGCCAACTGATAGCCTTTGGCTTTGTCGCCGCCGCCAAACCAGTCCACCATCGGCAATAGCGTTAACGATAGCAACAGCGTCGCGATGCCGACTAACACGAAGCGATAAGCCTGACAGGCCACGCGCTCTTTTGGATCGTTGGTGATCACGCCGCCCAGTGAGCAATAGGGAATATTGATGGCGGTGTAGGTCACGGAAAGCAGAAAATAGGTGACGAAAGCATAGACAACTTTGCTGTTATAGCCCCAGTCCGGCGTCGTGAACATCAGCACGCTGAACAGCGCGTAGGGAAATGCAATCCACAGTAGCCAGGGGCGGAAACGACCATATTTACTTTGGGTACGATCGGCAAGCGCGCCCATCACCGGATCGGTAACGGCATCGATAACGCGTACTGAAAGGAGTAAAACACCGACTAACGCCGGGGCAAGACCAAAAATATCCGTATAAAAGTAATTAACAAACAGCATGATAGCGCCAAAAATAATGTTACATCCGGCGTCACCCATGCCATACCCGATTTTCTCTCTTACCGAAAGTCTGCCCTTATCCATTGAGACTTCTCCCCATCAGATGATGGCGGTAATTATTCGCCTGCGAGCTTTTTTTTGCGTAGCAGGATCACGCCGCTGATATGGATAAAATGGTTATACGTGGGAAACTGTGAGGCAGATAACACCCTCCCCGGACGGGGAGGGCGGAAAAGTAACGTCACGATCAGTGGGCTTTCACCGTTTTTGCCGTTTTTTCTTTACACAGATAGCCGACGCCCAGGATAAGCAGCCATACCGGAATCAGCCACACGGAGATCGCCATACCTGGCGTCATCAGCATAATGATCAATACCGCCGCCATAAACAGCAGGCAGAGAACGTTGCCGAACGGATAAAACAGGGCCGGGAAGCGGGTTTTCACGCCCTGCTGCTGTTTCGCGCGACGGAACATCATATGGGCAAGGCTAATCATCGCCCAGTTAATGACCAGCGCGGAGACCACCAGCGCCATCAGCAGTCCGAATGCGGACTCTGGGGCCAGGTAGTTGAGCAGCACGCACAACGCAGTCACGACGGCGGAAACCAAAATGGAGCTCACCGGCACGCCGCGTTTGTCGACGTTCAGCAGCGCTTTCGGCGCATTTCCCTGCTGGGCCAGACCGAACAGCATACGGCTGTTGCAGTAAACGCAGCTGTTATAAACCGATAGCGCGGCGGTGAGAACCACGATATTCAGCGCATTGGCGACAAACGTATCGCCCAGCTCATGGAAGATAAGGACAAACGGGCTGGTATCGGCGGTGACGCGAGTCCATGGCAGCAGCGAAAGCAGAACCGCCAGCGAGCCGATATAAAAAATCAGGATGCGATAGATAACCTGATTGGTAGCTTTGGGAATGCTCTGTTCCGGGTTATCGGCTTCAGCGGCGGTGATCCCTACCAGCTCCAGTCCGCCGAAAGAAAACATAATAATGGCCATCATCATCACCAGCCCGGTCCAGCCATGCGGCAGAAAGCCGCCCTGTTCCCACAGGTTGCGCACGGTGGCCTGCGGACCAGCGGTATCGCTGAAGAGTAACCACGCGCCGAACAGAATCATAGCGATGACGGCGATCACTTTAATAATGGCGAACCAAAACTCCATCTCACCGAACACTTTAACGTTGGTCAGGTTGATGGCGTTGATAATCACAAAGAAGGCTGCCGCAGAAGCCCAGGTGGGGATCTCCGGATACCAGAACTGGATATATTTACCCACTGCGGTCAGTTCCGCCATGGCAACTAATACGTACAGCACCCAGTAGTTCCAGCCGGAAGCGAATCCGGCAAAGCCGCCCCAGTATTTATAGGCGAAGTGGCTAAAAGAGCCGGCGACCGGTTCTTCAACCACCATCTCCCCCAGCTGGCGCATAATCAGAAAGGCAATAAAGCCTGCAATCGCATAGCCCAGGATAATTCCTGGCCCCGCCGACTGAATAACGGAGGCGCTTCCCAGGAACAAGCCTGTCCCTATCGCGCCGCCCAATGCGATAAGCTGAATATGGCGGTTTTTCAGGCCGCGCTTGAGCTGCTCGCCGTGCTGCTGACTGTCCATTATAAAACCTCGTGTATCGAGCGCGGTTTATTCATAACGCGCTTATTTTGAACGATGCAGTAGTGCGTGTGTAAGTTTGCAATTCCGCTTTTTGTATTGATTTATTTACAGATTCGTTTTTTTAAATGTCACTTCAACTCTTTCGTCTTGATCAGAATAATGGTATGTGGCCGCGAATGCACCTGCTTTGTGCAGGGGTGATGACGAGTTGCGTAAAAAGAAAGCACTTGTAAATACCTCCTTTTATTTTCCCTTACAGATGTTAATTTGTTTTTATTCATTATTTATGCATAAAAATGCATTTAATCTACTGTTGAATCGGTTCAGATGAGATTTTTTATCGTTTCAAATACGTTAAATCTACCTCCAGGTGGGTAAATTTAACATTTGTGCACAGTTACAGTTTTGAAACATGATTTCTGTAAAATTGTTAAAATGTGCCTCCTTTACTGATTTCAATCAAAACCTGTATGGACAGAAGGTGAATACTTTGTTACTTTAGCGTCACAGACATGAAATTGGTAAGACCAATTGACTCCGGGCAAATGGCTTAAGACAGGAAATCATGGCCTACAGCAAAATCCGCCAACCAAAACTCTCCGATGTGATCGAGCAGCAGCTGGAGTTTTTAATCCTTGAGGGAACATTGCGTCCCGGAGAAAAACTCCCACCGGAACGTGAACTGGCAAAACAGTTCGACGTCTCCCGTCCCTCCTTGCGCGAGGCGATTCAACGTCTCGAAGCGAAGGGATTGTTGCTTCGTCGTCAGGGCGGCGGAACCTTCGTGCAGAGCAGCCTGTGGCAGAGCTTTAGCGACCCGCTGGTGGAACTGCTCTCCGATCACCCTGAATCCCAGTTTGACCTGCTCGAAACGCGCCATGCTCTGGAAGGCATTGCGGCTTATTACGCGGCGCTGCGCAGCACCGATGAAGATAAAGACCGTATTCGCGAGCTGCACCACGCTATTGAGCTGGCGCAAGAGTCCGGCGATCTGGATGCCGAGTCCGAAGCCGTGCTCCAGTATCAAATCGCCGTCACCGAAGCGGCGCACAACGTGGTATTGCTTCATCTGCTAAGGTGTATGGAGCCGATGCTGGCGCAAAACGTGCGGCAGAACTTCGAATTGCTGTATGCGCGTCGGGAGATGCTGCCGCTGGTGAGTACGCATCGCACCCGTATATTTGAAGCCATTATGGCCGGAAAACCAGAAGAAGCGCGTGAAGCGTCACACCGACATCTGGCGTTTATCGAAGAGATTATGCTGGACAGAAGCCGTGAGGAGAGCCGTCGTGAACGCGCTTTACGCCGCCTGGAACAGCGCAAGAATTAGTTTTTTCTGGCAGAACGTTAACCAGAAGATGTTGTGAATAACGCGCAAAAATGTGCGCGGCAACTAAACGCAGAACCTGTCTTATTAAGCTTTCTGACGAAAGTTTAATGGGACAGGTTCCAGATAACTCAACGTATTAGATAGATAAGGAATACCCCCATGTCAGAACGTTTCCAAAATGACGTGGATCCGATCGAAACTCGCGACTGGCTACAGGCGATCGAATCGGTCATCCGTGAAGAAGGTGTTGAGCGCGCTCAGTATCTGATTGACCAACTGCTTTCTGAAGCTCGTAAAGGCGGCGTGAAAGTCGCGGCAGGCGCAGGGGCCAGTAATTACATCAACACTATTGCCGTTGAAGACGAACCGGAATACCCGGGTAATCTGGAGCTGGAACGTCGCATTCGTTCTGCGATCCGCTGGAACGCCATCATGACCGTGCTGCGCGCGTCTAAAAAAGACCTTGAGTTGGGCGGCCACATGGCGTCCTTCCAGTCTTCCGCCACGATCTATGATGTCTGTTTTAACCATTTCTTCCGTGCGCGCAACGAACAGGATGGCGGCGACCTGGTGTACTTCCAGGGCCACATCTCTCCGGGCATCTACGCTCGCGCGTTCCTGGAAGGTCGTCTGACCCAGGAACAGATGGATAACTTCCGTCAGGAAGTTCACGGCAATGGCCTCTCTTCCTATCCGCACCCGAAACTGATGCCGGAATTCTGGCAGTTCCCGACCGTCTCTATGGGGCTGGGCCCAATCGGTGCTATCTACCAGGCGAAATTCCTGAAATATCTGGAACACCGTGGCCTGAAAGATACCTCTAAACAGACCGTTTACGCCTTCCTCGGCGACGGCGAGATGGATGAGCCGGAATCCAAAGGCGCGATCACCATCGCCACCCGTGAAAAACTGGACAACCTGGTCTTTGTTATCAACTGTAACCTGCAGCGTCTTGATGGCCCGGTCACCGGTAACGGCAAGATTGTTAACGAACTGGAAGGCATCTTTGCAGGTGCTGGCTGGAACGTTATTAAAGTCATGTGGGGCGGTCGTTGGGATGAACTGCTGCGTAAAGACACCAGCGGTAAGCTTATCCAGCTGATGAACGAAACCGTTGACGGCGACTACCAGACCTTCAAATCCAAAGACGGCGCTTACGTACGTGAGCACTTCTTCGGTAAATATCCTGAAACCGCCGCGCTGGTGGCCGACTGGACTGACGAGCAGATTTGGGCGCTGAACCGCGGTGGTCACGATCCGAAGAAAGTCTACGCGGCACTGAAAAAAGCGCAGGAAACCAAAGGCAAAGCGACGGTAATCCTGGCCCATACCATTAAAGGTTACGGCATGGGCGACACCGCGGAAGGTAAAAACATCGCTCACCAGGTTAAGAAAATGAACATGGACGGCGTGCGTTACGTCCGCGATCGTTTCAACGTGCCGGTTGCCGATGCTGATCTCGAAAAACTGCCGTACATTACCTTCCCGGAAGGTTCTGAAGAACACAAATACCTGCATGAACGCCGTCAGGCGCTGCATGGCTACCTGCCAAGCCGTCAGCCGAACTTCACCGAGAAGTTAGAGCTGCCTCAACTTTCAGATTTCGGCGCGCTGCTGGAAGAGCAAAGCAAAGAGATTTCCACCACTATCGCTTTCGTGCGTGCCCTGAACGTGATGCTGAAGAACAAGTCGATCAAAGATCGCCTGGTGCCGATCATCGCCGACGAAGCGCGTACTTTCGGTATGGAAGGTCTGTTCCGTCAGATTGGTATCTACAGCCCGAACGGCCAGCAGTACACCCCGCAGGACCGTGAGCAGGTTGCTTACTACAAAGAAGACGAGAAAGGCCAGATTCTGCAGGAAGGTATCAACGAGCTGGGCGCAGGCGCATCCTGGCTGGCTGCGGCGACCTCTTATAGCACCAACGATCTGCCGATGATCCCGTTCTATATTTACTACTCTATGTTCGGGTTCCAGCGTATCGGCGACCTGTGCTGGCAGGCTGGCGACCAGCAGGCTCGCGGCTTCCTGATCGGCGGGACTTCCGGTCGTACAACGCTGAACGGCGAAGGTCTGCAGCACGAAGATGGTCACAGCCACATTCAGTCGCTGACTATCCCGAACTGTATCTCTTACGACCCGGCTTACGCCTATGAAGTGGCTGTCATCATGCATGATGGTCTGGAGCGTATGTACGGTGAGAAACAAGAGAACGTTTACTACTACATCACCACCCTGAACGAAAACTACCACATGCCGGCCATGCCAGCAGGTGCCGAGGAAGGTATCCGTAAAGGTATCTACAAACTCGAAACCCTTGAAGGTAGCAAAGGTAAAGTTCAGCTGCTGGGCTCCGGTTCTATCCTGCGTCACGTGCGTGAAGCGGCAGAGATCCTGGCGAAAGACTACGGCGTAGGTTCTGACGTGTACAGCGTAACCTCCTTCACCGAACTGGCGCGTGATGGTCAGGATTGTGAGCGCTGGAACATGCTGCACCCGCTGGAAACCCCGCGCGTACCGTACATCGCTCAGGTGATGAACGACGCTCCGGCAGTGGCATCTACTGACTATATGAAACTGTTCGCCGAGCAGGTTCGTACTTACGTACCGGCTGACGACTATCGCGTACTGGGTACGGATGGCTTCGGTCGTTCCGACAGCCGTGAGAACCTGCGTCACCACTTCGAAGTTGATGCTTCTTATGTGGTTGTTGCAGCGCTGGGCGAACTGGCTAAACGTGGCGAAATCGACAAGAAAGTGGTAGCGGATGCGATTACCAAATTCAACATCGATGCAGATAAAGTTAACCCGCGTCTGGCGTAAGAGGTAAAAGAATAATGGCTATCGAAATCAAAGTACCGGACATCGGGACAGATGAAGTTGAAATCACCGAGATTCTGGTCAAAGTGGGCGACAAAGTGGAAGCTGAACAGTCGCTGATCACCGTAGAAGGCGACAAAGCCTCTATGGAAGTCCCGTCTCCGCAGGCTGGCGTCGTGAAAGAGATCAAAGTCTCTGTCGGCGACAAAACCGAGACCGGTGCACTTATCATGATTTTCGATTCCGCCGACGGTGCAGCTGACGCTGCGCCTGCTCAGGCAGAAGAGAAGAAAGAAGCGACTCCGGCAGCAGCACCTGCTGCGGCAGCGGCGAAAGACGTTCACGTTCCGGATATCGGCAGTGACGAAGTTGAAGTGACTGAAGTGATGGTGAAAGTGGGCGACACCGTTGAAGCTGAACAGTCGCTGATCACCGTCGAAGGCGACAAGGCCTCTATGGAAGTGCCGGCGCCGTTCGCGGGCACCGTGAAAGAGATCAAAGTGAACACCGGTGATAAAGTGTCTACCGGCTCACTGATTATGGTCTTCGAAGTGGCGGGCGCAGCGCCTGCCGCAGCACCAGCGAAAGCGGAAGCCGCTCCGGCTGCTCCAGCAGCAGCGACGGGCGTGAAAGACGTTAACGTACCGGATATCGGCGGCGACGAAGTTGAAGTCACCGAAGTGATGGTCAAAGTCGGCGATAAAGTTGCCGCTGAACAGTCGCTGATCACCGTCGAAGGCGACAAGGCCTCTATGGAAGTTCCTGCGCCGTTCGCGGGCACCGTGAAAGAAATCAAAATCAGCACCGGCGATAAAGTGAAAACCGGTTCTCTGATTATGGTCTTCGAAGTAGAAGGCGCAGCGCCTGCGGCCGCTCCGGCTAAACAGGAAGCGGCGGCACCGGCTCCGGCGGCGAAAGCTGAGAAGCCTGCTGCCCCGGCTGCCAAAGCGGAAGGCAAATCTGAGTTCGCTGAAAACGACGCTTACGTTCACGCTACCCCGCTGATTCGCCGCCTGGCGCGCGAGTTTGGCGTAAACCTGGCGAAAGTGAAAGGCACCGGTCGTAAAGGCCGTATTCTGCGCGAAGACGTTCAGGCTTACGTGAAAGACGCAATCAAACGCGCGGAAGCTGCACCGGCTGCTGCGGGCGGTGGTATCCCGGGTATGCTGCCGTGGCCGAAAGTGGACTTCAGCAAGTTTGGTGAAGTTGAAGAAGTGGAACTGGGCCGTATCCAGAAAATCTCTGGCGCGAACCTGAGCCGTAACTGGGTGATGATCCCGCACGTTACGCACTTCGACAAAACCGATATCACCGATCTGGAAGCGTTCCGTAAACAGCAGAACGCCGAAGCTGAGAAGCGCAAACTGGATGTGAAATACACGCCAGTGGTCTTCATCATGAAAGCGGTTGCCGCTGCTCTGGAACAGATGCCGCGCTTCAACAGCTCTCTGTCCGAAGACGGTCAGCGTCTGACCCTGAAAAAATACATCAACATCGGCGTGGCGGTTGATACCCCGAATGGCCTGGTGGTTCCGGTCTTTAAAGACGTGAATAAGAAGAGCGTGACCGAGCTGTCTCGTGAACTGACCACCATCTCCAAAAAAGCGCGTGATGGTAAGCTGACCGCTGGCGAAATGCAGGGTGGTTGCTTCACTATCTCCAGCATCGGCGGCCTGGGAACTACCCACTTTGCGCCGATTGTCAACGCGCCGGAAGTGGCTATCCTCGGCGTTTCTAAGTCGGCGATGGAACCGGTGTGGAATGGGAAAGAGTTTGTGCCGCGTCTGATGATGCCTATCTCTCTTTCTTTCGACCACCGTGTGATCGATGGTGCTGATGGTGCGCGTTTCATTACCATTATCAACAATATGTTGTCTGACATTCGCCGTCTGGTGATGTAAGCGAAAAAGCCGGCCCGACGGCCGGCTTTTTTTTGATAATCTCATGTATTTTGTGAGGTTATTAGCGAAAGCGATAATTCGTGATCCGTTTGTTGTTTCAAAATTGTTAACAATTTTGTAAGATACGGGCGGATAGAACGACCCGGTGGATGATGGGCGATCAAGTACCCCGGACCGCCGGATACAAATAAAGAGGTCATGATGAGTACTGAAATCAAAACTCAGGTCGTGGTACTTGGGGCGGGCCCGGCAGGCTATTCTGCCGCTTTCCGTTGCGCTGATTTAGGTCTGGAAACCGTAATTGTAGAACGCTACAACACCCTTGGCGGTGTTTGTCTGAACGTCGGCTGTATCCCTTCTAAAGCGCTGCTGCACGTAGCAAAAGTTATCGAAGAAGCCAAAGCGCTGGCTGAACACGGTATCGTCTTCGGTGAGCCGAAAACCGATATCGACAAGATTCGTACCTGGAAAGAGAAAGTGATCACGCAGCTGACCGGCGGTCTGGCGGGTATGGCCAAAGGCCGTAAAGTGAAAGTGGTCAACGGTCTGGGTAAATTCACCGGGGCGAACACCCTGGAAGTGGAAGGCGAAAACGGCAAAACCGTGATCAACTTCGACAACGCGATCATCGCGGCAGGTTCTCGTCCGATCCAATTACCGTTTATTCCGCATGAAGACCCGCGCGTATGGGATTCTACCGACGCTCTGGAACTGAAAGAAGTACCGAAGCGTATGCTGGTCATGGGCGGCGGTATCATCGGTCTGGAAATGGGGACCGTATACCACGCGCTGGGTTCAGAGATTGACGTGGTTGAAATGTTCGACCAGGTTATCCCGGCGGCTGATAAAGACATCGTTAAAGTCTTCACCAAGCGCATCAGCAAGAAATTCAACCTGATGCTGGAAACCAAAGTGACTGCCGTTGAAGCGAAAGAAGACGGTATCTACGTTTCGATGGAAGGCAAAAAAGCCCCGGCTGAAGCGCAGCGTTATGATGCGGTTCTGGTGGCGATTGGTCGTGTGCCGAACGGTAAAAACCTCGACGCGGGCAAAGCTGGCGTGGAAGTTGACGACCGTGGCTTTATCCGCGTCGACAAACAGCTGCGCACCAACGTGCCGCACATCTTCGCTATCGGCGATATCGTCGGCCAGCCGATGCTGGCGCATAAAGGCGTTCACGAAGGCCACGTTGCCGCTGAAGTTATCGCCGGGAAGAAACACTACTTCGATCCGAAAGTTATCCCGTCTATCGCGTACACCGAGCCAGAAGTGGCATGGGTTGGCCTGACCGAGAAAGAAGCGAAAGAAAAAGGCATCAGCTATGAAACCGCCACCTTCCCGTGGGCAGCTTCTGGCCGTGCTATCGCTTCTGACTGTGCAGACGGTATGACCAAACTGATTTTCGACAAAGAATCTCACCGCGTGATCGGCGGGGCGATTGTCGGCACCAACGGCGGCGAGCTGCTGGGTGAAATCGGTCTGGCGATCGAAATGGGCTGTGACGCGGAAGACATCGCGCTGACCATTCATGCGCACCCGACTCTGCACGAGTCCGTCGGTCTGGCTGCTGAAGTGTTCGAAGGTAGTATTACCGACCTGCCGAACCCGAAAGCGAAGAAGAAATAATCTTCTGTAGGTGGCAATGCGCCACCCGATACAAAAAAGCGGCTTTACAGCCGCTTTTTTTATGCATGGCAAATCAGATGTGTCAAATGATGGCGAAGGATAACGAAACCGCAAAATTTATCGTTTCCGCAGCAGTACGTTTTTCAAAGCTTATGCCGTCGGTAGTGCCTTTGTCTGTCATTTTCGACCAACTAATTGTTTCATAAGAAATACCTCTCCTTACTTTGTCATCATCCTGAAATTGGTAACTCTATAAAATAATAGTGAGCTAATTATGAGGTTTGATATATGAAACTTTTTCTGACAACAGCAGCGCTAACTGCGACCTTGATTTCCGGCATGACATTTGCCAGCGATCCCGTCATCCCCTGGGCGACTAACAGCGGCGGTACGGAAAGCACGCATATTGCGGCAATGGGCGAGGATTTGAATGCGCAGCATCAGCAGATCACCCACACGCATGAAGGCGTATGGGCGGCCAATTCCGGCAGCATTCAGGCTGATGAAGCCGCGCTGACCAGCAACAAGCCGCCGGTACAAGGCCACCCGGAATTGATGCCGCATCAGGGCTAATGATCACGGCCTGGCGATAACGCCAGGCGCTTACGGGTTATTCGGCGACCTGCCACTGCGCGTCTGGCGCAAAACGCGTGATAGCCTGAACTTTACTCTCCGTCTCCTTGCCTAAATCCGCCTGATAAATACGATCGTCCTGGTTGACCATAAAACTCATCACCCCGGTTTCGCCGTAATGCATCGGCCAGGCCAGAAGCGCCGCGCCGTGACCGTCGTTATCGCTGATAATACGGAAATGGTAGCCGTGGTAACCCTCGTCTGGCGCTGCGGGACTAAAGTTTGGGCCTAACGGACTGGGGACGTCGCCTGCTTTGGTTGGCCAGTACAGGCCATCTTTTTGGCCTTCGCTACTGATTATCCTGTGCGCCCAGCGATGGTTTTGTAAGTAATAGTCCTGCTGCGCATCAACGTAAGCATGCATGGCCTGTAAGGTAGAAAGTTCATTTCGCCCAATAGTACGGGTGAGGATCTCATTCCCGGCTGCCGCCATATCAAAGCGCCAGCCGCCAGTCTCTTTCATCATGGGCACCGGGAGCTGCCAGTCTTCTCGTCCGACATTCAGGTGCGCCGTATTGTCTTTCTGTACAATGCGATGGCCTTCGCGCCAGTCACGATTGAAGCGGGCCACGGCCTCGGGATCGGCACCTTCCGGCGGCAGAAATTGCCGCCAGTCATCGCCCAGTAGCGCGGTAAGCTGCGTTTCGTTTTTTCCGGCTACCGCCGCGGCGAAGGCGCTGGCGGCCGCTTCCGGGGAGGGGAACCGTTCCTGCGCGTAGCCCAGCAAGGGTAACGACAGTAACAGAGCGCTTAACATAACCTTTTTCATTATCTGCTCCGGTTAACGGCGATGAAATTCATGATGTTCAGAAAAATGTTCCCGCGCGGCGGCGCGTTGCTCGGTGTTTAAGTGACTGCCGCGACGGCTTTCCAGGCCGCGTAGCTGTTGCGATTGCCATGACGGCGATCGACTGTCGTTCCCGCTAAACACATTGGCGTGCATATTCTGGCGAAATGCCTGACGCTGTTGCGGCGTAGAGGATTCAATACGCTGGCGGGCGGTGTCTCTCTGCTGTTGTGAAACAGGGTGCTGCTGGGCTTTAGCCTTCAGCTCGGAACGATGCTGCTGCGTGGTGGATTTATTCAGTGTCTGCTGCGCCGCCTCGCGACGACTGCTGTTTTGTGTTCCGTCATAGCCACGGTAATTATTACGCTGGGCAATTTGATTTAACTGCTGCGATGCCGCCTTACGCTGGGCATCGCGGGTGCCTGGCGCTGGCAAAGAAGCGTTGGCCGTATGGCTGCGCTGTTGAAATTGCGTCATGGCCGCCTGGCGCTGACTGTCGCGAGACACTGGCGCTTGCTGCGTTGCGCTTAACCCGCCGCTAACATTGGTGGGATGGAACCGTTGCGCAACGGTATTATTCGGATAGGGGACGCCATTGCGCCAGGCGGGATTATGCTGCCAGCCCATCGTTTGGCCCGGCAGGTTTTGCCCGGATATCCGGTTGAAATTATTGACATTGATGTTGATATTATCGCCATTATGTTGATAACCGTTACCACCATGATGGTAATCATCATCATGGTGGTCGTCGTCATGGTGGTGATGATCGTCATCATCCCAGTCTATGCTGCTGAACAACGCATAGGTGGTGGCGACGCCCAGACTATAACCAAAACCTTTAACAAAACTGTCGGCAAACTGCTGCCCCGGAGGGGGCGGTAAATACACCGGCGGATAAGCGGTATTGGGCCAGGCGCCATACACCGTCGCGGGGTTATAGTTCGGCACGTACACCACCTGCGGATTCGCGGGTTCAATTTTTATAACGGTCGACGGTGTCGCTGGCGTACTGGCGGATGTGGTGGTTGTCGTCGTGACGGCGGTAGAAGCGCTGGACTTCGGCACGCTGGTGACGGTTTGCTGTGGCGTGGATTTTAGCGAACCGGTTTGTTGAGCGAGCAGACGCAGCCTTTGCACCGCATCCATCACATCCTGTGGCTGGGCTAAGAACGCATCGCCCAGGTTTTGCACCCATTGCGGATTCTCGCCCATAAGCGCCATCAACTGGGGAAAGGCGACCAGCGATTTGACGCTGGGGTCCCACGGTTGGCTGGCCACCGCCTGAATAGCGGCATCGCCCTGCAGCGTGGGGTTATCTCGCGACCACTGGACGGCCTGAACCACGTTCGCCGGGTAGGTGGAGGCCATGAGCACCTGAGAAAGCAGGGCATCGGGATAAAGCGCGACAGGCGCGACCCATTGATCAATTTGCGCAGTGGTAAAGGTCGTTTTCGCGACAGGCGCGGGCACAGCGGTCTGCGTTTGCTCAGGGGCGGGAGTCGCCGCCTGCGCGGGCGCTTCGGGAGCGCGGCTTTTAACATACAGTACGCCCGAAGCGGCAAATAACCCGGCACTGCACACAAGGGCAATGAGATGGGGTTTAAAGGGCAACGTCATTTTATCTCTCCCGATTCCCGAGAATCGCTATGGTCATTATGCCTGCCGCCGACGGGGTGCAGTTTGGCGTGAGTATAAAGGGACGATAGTTTAATTTTTAGCTAATGTTGGGATCGGTAACGTTACGTGACGATCAAAGCACGAAATGAGGTAAGCATTTATGGCTGCAGCTCCCGTCTCAGTAGAGCATTAGACCATCCTTAACGATTCAGCCACTTTTTTATGTTGCTTTTTTGTAAACAGATTAACACTTAAAGAAAATCCTGTTATTGTGCCTTATGCGGTACCGGGCATTTACCCTACTAACTACTGTCTCACAGGAGCGTGAAGAGAATCGCCCATCAACAAAAGCGCCGCATTATGACAATGAGAGCGAGGAGATATCGTCGTGCTAGAAGAATACCGTAAGCACGTAGCTGAGCGTGCTGCCCAGGGGATTGTGCCAAAACCTTTAGACGCAACCCAAATGGCTGCGCTTGTCGAGCTGCTGAAGACCCCGCCTGTGGGCGAAGAAGAATTCCTGTTAGACCTGTTGATCAACCGCGTTCCTCCTGGCGTAGATGAAGCCGCTTATGTTAAAGCCGGTTTTCTCGCTGCTGTCGCGAAAGGCGACACCACCTCCCCGCTGGTCTCCCCAGAAAAAGCCATTGAACTGCTGGGCACCATGCAGGGTGGTTACAACATTCATCCGCTGATTGATGCGCTGGACGATGCGAAACTGGCGCCGATTGCTGCCAAAGCACTGTCCCACACCCTGCTGATGTTCGATAACTTCTACGACGTAGAAGAGAAAGCCAAAGCGGGCAATGAATATGCCAAACAGGTGATGCAATCCTGGGCCGACGCCGAATGGTTCCTGAGCCGTCCGCCGCTGGCGGAAAAAATCACCGTCACCGTTTTCAAAGTGACCGGCGAAACGAATACCGACGATCTCTCTCCGGCGCCGGATGCGTGGTCGAGACCGGATATCCCGTTACATGCGCAGGCGATGCTGAAAAACGCCCGTGAAGGCATTGAGCCGGATCAGCCAGGCGTTGTCGGCCCCATCAAACAAATCGAAGCATTGCAGAAAAAAGGCTACCCGCTGGCCTACGTGGGCGACGTGGTGGGCACCGGTTCTTCCCGTAAATCCGCGACCAACTCCGTGCTGTGGTTCATGGGCGATGACATCCCGAACGTGCCGAACAAGCGCGGCGGCGGCCTGTGCCTCGGTGGCAAAATTGCGCCTATCTTCTTTAACACTATGGAAGATGCGGGCGCACTGCCAATCGAAGTTGACGTTTCTAACCTGAATATGGGCGATGTGATTGACGTCTACCCGTACAAAGGCGAAGTGCGCAATCATGAAACCGATGAACTGCTGGCAACCTTCGAACTGAAAACCGACGTGCTGATCGACGAAGTGCGTGCCGGTGGTCGTATTCCGCTGATTATCGGACGTGGCCTGACCACCAAAGCGCGTGAAGCGCTGGGTCTGCCGCACTCTGATGTATTCCGTCAGGCAAAAGACGTGGCAGAAAGCAGCCGTGGCTTCTCTCTGGCGCAGAAAATGGTCGGTCGCGCCTGTGGTGTGAAAGGTATCCGTCCGGGCGCGTACTGCGAACCGAAAATGACCTCCGTCGGTTCTCAGGATACTACCGGCCCGATGACCCGCGACGAGCTGAAAGACCTGGCCTGTCTGGGATTCTCCGCCGATCTGGTCATGCAGTCGTTCTGTCACACCGCAGCCTATCCGAAGCCGGTTGACGTCACCACGCACCACACGCTGCCAGACTTCATTATGAACCGTGGCGGTGTCTCTCTGCGTCCGGGCGACGGCGTGATTCACTCCTGGCTGAACCGTATGCTGCTGCCAGATACCGTGGGTACCGGCGGCGACTCCCATACCCGTTTCCCGATCGGTATCTCCTTCCCGGCGGGCTCTGGTCTGGTGGCGTTTGCCGCCGCGACCGGCGTGATGCCGCTGGATATGCCGGAATCCGTGCTGGTACGCTTCAAAGGCAAAATGCAGCCGGGCATCACCCTGCGCGATCTGGTCCATGCCATCCCGCTGTACGCCATCAAACAGGGCCTGCTGACCGTTGAGAAGAAAGGCAAGAAAAACATCTTCTCTGGCCGCATCCTGGAAATCGAAGGTCTGCCGGATCTGAAAGTGGAGCAGGCGTTTGAGCTGACCGATGCTTCCGCCGAGCGTTCCGCTGCCGGTTGTACCATCAAGCTGAACAAAGAGCCGATTGTTGAATACCTGACCTCCAACATCGTCCTGCTGAAGTGGATGATTGCGGAAGGCTACGGCGACCGTCGTACGCTGGAACGCCGTATCCAGGGCATGGAAAAATGGCTGGCGGATCCGCAACTGCTGGAAGCCGATGCTGACGCAGAGTACGCGGCGGTGATCGACATCGATCTGGCGGATATCAAAGAGCCAATCCTCTGTGCGCCGAACGATCCGGACGACGCGCGTCTGCTGTCTGACGTGCAGGGCGAGAAGATCGACGAAGTGTTCATCGGCTCCTGCATGACTAACATCGGCCACTTCCGTGCAGCCGGCAAGCTGCTGGACAACCATAAAGGCCAACTGCCGACTCGCCTGTGGGTGGCGCCGCCAACCCGTATGGACGCCGCGCAGCTGACCGAAGAAGGTTACTACAGCGTGTTCGGTAAGAGCGGTGCGCGTATTGAGATCCCTGGCTGTTCCCTGTGTATGGGTAACCAGGCGCGTGTGGCCGACGGCGCGACGGTGGTTTCCACTTCTACCCGTAACTTCCCGAACCGTTTAGGTACCGGTGCGAACGTCTTCCTGGCTTCTGCGGAGCTGGCGGCGGTTGCGGCGCTGATCGGCAAACTGCCGACGCCGGAAGAGTACCAGACCTACGTGGCACAGGTGGATAAGACGGCGGTGGATACTTACCGTTATCTGAACTTCGACCAGCTCTCTCAGTACACCGAGAAAGCGGACGGCGTGATTTTCCAGACTGCGGTGTAACAGAGACGGGCCCGGATTTCCGGGCCCGAATGGCGCTTCTTATTTATTATTACGCTTCACTTCCCGTAGCCCCGGCAAATACGTAATTACCCCGCCCATTATTGCCCCGGCTACAATCGCTGGAATAAGCATAATCAATACTTCACCATATATTAATGGTAGTATGCTTATGTCAAAACCATATCGCACCAAATTAAACAACGTCGTGATCAGACCGCCTGCAATGGCGCAAAGGATCATCCTGTTAATTATTTTTTGATATAATTTCAGGGGTATCAGCGCGCAGGCGACACCGGTTAACCATGCGGGGAGGAGACTGTATATCCAGCCGGTAATAATCACTAATTCTGGTATTGTTCTGCAGAAATACAACAAAAATGAGTCTGGTCCGCCAATAATGGCGGGTAAAAAGTTTATGATACCTATCGCGATGGCTGCGCCTATTAACGGGCCAAACAGAATAAACCAACCGCTATGATAAATTATTCGTCGAAATACAGACATAATGTATCCTTCCTGAATTTTCCTTCAACCGTCTGACAAAAAATACAACTCACTACGGCTTCTCTGCTGATATCGCCCATTGCTGGAGCTTAGTTGAAAAGCGCTTATCAAGTAGCCAACAATTTCATGACAACGACCCGGATGATAAGGAAGCGTCTGAAAGACTAGCAGGCATCGGCGTGGCAGGGTATTGATGATTTCTGAAAAAAAACGCCAGAGGGACACCGGGCTGGTAATGCTATAACTGGATGAGGGGCAGCCATTTTTAATGACTGCGCTCTTCCGGCGCATAATAAAAGGTCATCTAAACGGCGCGCTGTCTGATGTGAAATTTGTCGTCGAGTTTTCGCTTAACGGAGATTAAGTGAATGTAAACGTGATGGGTGAGGGAAATTTTCTTGCAGCTATCGGTAATGCCTATATCCCCAGCACTTCCGGCACCAGCTCTTCCAGTTGCCTGACCAGCTCAGGGTCCATATAGCGGTAGTCATCGGGGATATCGAGTACGTGCAGGGGCTTATTTTCAATAATACGACGATATTCAGCCATCAACCGGTCTTTATGTTTCTGCTCCATAACGCAGATAACGTCAGCCCACTGAAGTAACCCGCACGACACGCTTTTTTTGGCGTTGCGGCTGGTGCCAGCGGAACGGACGCTAAGGCCAGGATAGCGGCGGAACACCTGCTCCGCCGTGGGGCTGCGCCATTGATTTCGGCTGCATATGAAAAGCACATTCATTAAATAAATACTCTTCCAGATCGCGCTTCGCTAACGGCGAGTTTGTGAATCGTGGAGACTTAATACCCCACGGTGCGGCACGTAGCACTTTGTCGGAGTGCGTGTAGATATATTGAAGCGCTAGAGTGACTTTCTGTATGAATAATAAACTGTTTTGGCATTTTTATTTTATCTTTTGTGCGCCCCGCTGTTTTTCTTTCACCGTGCTGCGATAATTACCTTAAGGCGCAATGCGGTATTGGCGCATTGTCAGGGCAGAGGAAAACAATTATGGATTACGAATTTCTGCGCGACGTTACCGGAGGGGTAAAAGTACGAATGTCGATGGGCCACGAGGTGGTCGGTCACTGGTTTAATGAAGAGGTTAAAGACAACCTCTCGCTACTGGATGAAGTAGAACAAGCCGCGCGTACGGTCAAAGGCAGCGAACGCTCCTGGCAACGAGCAGGGCATGAATACACGATCTGGATGGACGGCGAAGAAGTGATGATTCGCGCCAATCAACTGGATTTTTCCGGCGATGAGATGGAAGAGGGGATGAGTTATTACGATGAAGAGAGTTTATCCCTGTGCGGCATGGAGGATTTTCTGCGGGTCGTCGCCGCGTATCGGGAATTCGTCAGTAAAGCCTGACCCTCTCTTCGTTATTGTCCCACAACGCCAGTCGACGGACAGTTGGGGGCGGTAGTGGAAACGAAGTCGCCAAACATTCCAGCCGGGAGTATCCCGGCTTTTTTATAGCAGAATGATTTTTTGATTTTTATTAATCATTTTAAAACTGTGATCTGACGCGTTTGTGATCTTAATTTGATTGAATATAATCGTTATGATTTTATTCAATCACAACAAGCAACAGGCGGTAAGACCATGAACATCAAAAAAGCAATAGAGCGCGTACCCGGCGGCATGATGGTCGTACCGCTCGTTATTGGCGCAGTCATTAACACCTTCGCCCCGCAGGCGCTTGAGATCGGCGGTTTTACCACTGCCTTATTTAAAAACGGCGCGGCACCGCTGATTGGCGCTTTTCTGCTGTGTATGGGAGCCGGTATCAGTGTGAAAGCCGCGCCCCAGGCGTTATTGCAGGGCGGGACGATTACGCTCACTAAGTTGCTTGTCACCATCGGCATTGGCCTGGGCGTGGAGCATCTTTTCGGCGCGGAGGGTATTTTTGGCCTGAGCGGCGTGGCGATTATCGCGGCGATGAGCAATTCAAATGGCGGACTTTATGCTGCGCTGGTAGGCGAATTCGGCAATGAGCGCGACGTCGGCGCTATCTCTATTTTGTCTCTTAATGATGGCCCTTTCTTTACGATGATTGCGCTGGGCGCGGCAGGGATGGCGAACATTCCCATTATGGCGCTGGTGGCGGTGCTGGTTCCGCTGGTTATCGGCATGATCCTCGGCAATCTTGATCCTCATATGCGCGATTTTTTGACTAAAGGCGGCCCGCTGCTCATTCCTTTCTTTGCTTTTGCGCTGGGGGCGGGCATCAACCTGGAAATGTTACTGCAAGGCGGACTTGCCGGAATTCTGCTCGGCGTGCTGACAACGTTCGTTGGCGGTTTCTTTAATATTCGCGCAGATCGTCTGGTTGGCGGAACTGGCATTGCCGGGGCGGCGGCCTCCAGCACCGCGGGTAATGCCGTTGCGACGCCGCTGGCTATTGCGCAGGCCGACCCTTCGCTCGCCGAGGTGGCCGCTGCTGCCGCTCCGCTGATTGCCGCCTCGGTGATCACCACGGCAATCCTGACGCCAGTGTTGACCTCCTGGGTTGCAAAAAAACAGGCGCGTCAGGCTTCTTTGGAGAAAAACGCATGAAAATGATGGTTATCGCCGATGATTTTACCGGATCGAATGATACCGGCGTCCAGTTGGCGAAGAAGGGGGCGAGAACGGAAGTTATGTTGAGCGCGTCGCAAAAACCGTCCCGCCGCGCCGATGTGTTAGTCATTAACACCGAAAGCCGGGCGATGCCCGCAGATCAGGCGGCATCTGCCGTTTATGCCGCGCTTTCCCCGTGGTGTGAGACATCGCCAGCGCCGCTGGTGTACAAAAAAATCGACTCCACATTTCGCGGCAATATCGGCGCCGAAGTGACGGCGGCCATGCGCGCCAGTCAGCGAAAACTGGCCGTTATCGCCGCCGCGATCCCTGCGGCCGGACGCACGACGCTTGAAGGAAAATGTCTGGTTAATGGCGTCCCGCTACTGGAAACCGAATTTGCCAGCGATCCGAAAACGCCCATTGTCTCTTCCCGCATTGCCGAGATAGTGGCGTTGCAAAGTGAGATCCCTGTGTATGAAGTCTTTTTGCAGGATGTCCGACGCGGCGGGTTAAGCGCCTTACTTACGGCTTATGCGGCTGAGGGCGAAGGGATTATCGTCGTGGATGCGGTGGAAGAGCGGGACCTGACGTTGATTGCGCAAGCGGCGTGTGAACAACCGTCGATGCCGCTGCTCGTCGGCGCAGCGGGTCTGGCGAATGCGTTGCCGGTTGAACTTTTTATGCAAGACCGGCAGCGGCTGCCGGTGCTGGTGGTGGCCGGTTCGATGAGCGAAGCCACGCGACGTCAGGTGGATAATGCGCTGTGCCGGGGACGTGCGGAGGTCGTGGATATCGATGCCGCGCGCATGGTGTCGGATAGCGCGGAACAGGAAATCGCGTCTGTCGTAGAGCAGGCCTGCGCGCTGTTAAGTCAGCATCGACATACGATTTTACGCACCAGCCGTCGCGCAGAAGATCGACAGTTAATCGACGCGTTGTGCGAAAAATCCGCGATGAGCCGTCAGCAATTGGGCGAGCGACTGAGCCAGCGGCTTGGCGTCGTCACGTTAAACATTATCGAGCAGGCGCGGATTGGCGGGCTGTTTCTGACTGGCGGCGATATCGCTACCGCCGTCGCCGGCGCGCTTGGCGCTGAAGGTTATCGCATTCAGAGCGAGGTGGCGCCCTGTATTCCCTGTGGAACGTTTGTAAACAGCGAAATTGACGATCTGCCGGTCATTACCAAAGCGGGCGGATTCGGTTCAGACAGTACGTTGTGTGACGCGCTTTATTATATTGAGGAGATGTATTGTGGAGACTAAAACCGTTGCCATTACCATGGGCGATCCAGCGGGCATTGGGCCGGAAATTATTGTTAAAGCGCTAAGCGAAGACGGTCTCAACGGCGCGCCGCTGGTGGTTATTGGATGCCTCGCAACGTTGAAACGTTTACAGGCGAAGGGCATCACGCCGAACGTCGAGTTACGGGCCATTGAACGGGTCGCCGAAGCGCGTTTTGCGCCCGGCATCATTCATGTGATTGATGAGCCGCTGGCGCAGCCGGAGGCGCTGGAGGCCGGGAAAGTTCAGGCGCAGGCGGGGGATTTAGCGTATCGCTGCGTGAAGCGCGCCACCGAGTTAGCGTTACGGGGCGACGTACAGGCTATCGCTACCGCGCCGCTGAATAAAGAGGCGCTGCACCTGGCGGGGCACAACTATCCGGGCCATACCGAGCTGCTCGCGACCCTGACCCATAGCCGCGATTACGCGATGGTACTTTACACCGATAAACTAAAAGTGATTCACGTTTCAACGCATATCGCGCTGCGTAAATTCCTTGATACGTTAAGTACCGCGCGTGTCGAAACGGTGATTGGCATTGCTGATACTTTCCTCAAGCGTGTGGGTTACGTTAAACCGCGTATCGCCGTGGCAGGCGTGAATCCTCATGCGGGCGAGAATGGCCTGTTTGGCGATGAAGAGACGCGTATCCTGACGCCAGCCATTACCGATGCCCGCGCAAAAGGTATGGACGTTTATGGGCCGTGCCCGCCGGATACTGTATTTCTCCAGGCTTATGAGGGACAGTATGATATGGTGGTGGCGATGTATCATGACCAGGGGCATATCCCGTTGAAATTGCTTGGCTTTTATGATGGCGTGAATATCACCGCAGGGCTGCCGTTTATCCGGACTTCTGCCGATCATGGCACCGCATTTGATATCGCCTGGACGGGAAAAGCAAAATCTGAGAGCATGGCCGTATCGATCAAACTGGCAATGCAACTGGCATAATTCCCTGTTATGAAAGGACAACACCGTCTGGATCTCATTGTGGCGTATCTGAAAAACCATACGCTGGTTACGGTAGAACAGCTGGTTGAGGCGGTTGACGCATCGCCAGCCACTATCCGTCGCGATTTGATCAAGCTGGATGAGCAGGGCGTGATCAGCCGTAGTCATGGCGGCGTGGCGCTGCGGCGTTTTGAACCCGCCCAGCCCACCACCAATGAAAAACAACTGCGATCGCCCGCTGAAAAACGGGCGATCGCACGCGTTGCCGCATCGCTGGTCAATGCTGGCGATGCCGTCGTGCTGGATGCCGGTACGACAATGATGGAACTGGCGAAATGCTTAACCCATCTTCCGCTGCGGGTCATCACCGTCGATCTGCATATTGCGCTGTTTTTAGCTGAGTTCCGGCAAATTGAAGTGACGATTGTCGGCGGTCGTATCGATGACAGCAGTCAGTCCTGTATCGGTGAGCATGGGCGCAAGCTGTTGCGCAGCGTTTACCCGAACATCGCGTTTATGAGCTGTAATTCATGGGGGGTAAAAACGGGCGTGACGACCCCAACGGAAGATAAGGCCGGGCTTAAACAGGAGATTATTGCTAATGCGCAGCGCAAAGTGTTGCTGGCGGACAGCAGTAAGTATGGCGCGCATTCGCTCTTTAATGTGGTGCCGCTTGAGCGCTTTAATGATGTGATTACTGACGTCAATCTGCCGCCGTCAGCGCAGGTTGAACTGAAAGGGCGCGCTTTTGCGCTAACGCTGGTGCAGCCGGAGTGACAGCGCCGTCAGGCGCTGCCAGTGGTGAATCAGACCGCAGAAATATTGCGGCCGTAGTAAATCTCGCGCATCTCTTTCCACAGCGCGGCGGTGATCTGCTGGCGTTCGGTTTCAGTGAGATCTTCCGGTTTGGTGTGAAACATGTAGTGCTTAAGATCGAACTCTTTAAGCAGCATCTTGGTATGGAAAATATTTTCCTGATACACGTTTACATCCACCATGTCATACAGCGATTTCATATCTTCCGACATAAAATTCTGAATAGAATTAATCTCATGATCGATAAAGTGTTTCATACCGTTGACGTCGCGCGTAAAGCCGCGCACGCGGTAATCGATGGTGACAATATCGGACTCTAGCTGGTGGATCAGGTAATTGAGCGCTTTTAGCGGTGAAATCACCCCGCAGGTTGACACTTCGATGTCGGCGCGAAAGGTGCAAAGCCCGCCTTCCGGATGGCTTTCCGGATAGGTATGCACACAGATATGGCTCTTATCGAGGTGCGCCACCACGGTTTCCGGCAGCGGGCCGGGATGTTCGGTTTGGTCGATAAGTTTCGGGTCGACTGGCTCTTCGCTCACCAGAATCGTGACGCTGGCGCCCTGGGGTTCATAATCCTGTCGGGCGATGTTCAGGATGTTCGCGCCGATAATGGAGCAGGTCTCCGACAGGATCTCGGTCAGTCGGTTGGCGTTATAGAGTTCATCGATATAGGCGATATAGCCATCGCGCTCTTCTGCGGTTTTGGCGTAGCAGATATCGTAAATACAAAAACTCAGGCTTTTCGTCAGATTGTTAAAGCCATGCAGTTTCAGCTTTTTCAATTTTTATCACCTCCTTAACGTCACTGTGCGGACAGTGCGTCATGTAGATATTGCGGTAGCGCAAATGCAGCGGCATGAATAGCCGGGTTGTAATAGCGACATTTGAGGCCGGCGGCATGAAAACGCGCCTGAATAATTTCGCTCGACAGGTGACGAAGAGCGTCGTTGTCCGTCGCCCAGGCGAAGGTCATGATGCCGCCGTAGTAGGTCGGAATCGCCGCCTGGTAGAAGCCGACATCGCTGAAGTAATGACTCAGCTTTCGGTGGCTGTCGAGCGCTTCATCCTGTTGCAGGAAGCACACGCCGTTCTGGGCAACAAAAATGCCGCCCGGATTCAGGCAACGCTTACAGCCTTCATAAAAGGCGGAGGTAAACAGGCTTTCGCCGGGGCCTATCGGATCGGTACAGTCGGAAATGATCACATCAAAGGTCTGATGGGTCTGATTGACGAAATTCACGCCGTCGTCGATCACTAGCGTAAAGCGCGGATCGTCGTAGCTGCCGGCATTGTGGTTGGGTAAATACTGGCGGCAAAACGAGACTACGCCAGCGTCTATCTCTACCATGGTGATGGTTTCGACGTTTTTATGCCGGGTAACTTCACGTAGCATTGCGCCGTCGCCGCCGCCGATAATCAGAACGTGTTTCGCATGACCGTGCGCCAGCAACGGGACGTGGGTCATCATTTCATGATAAATAAACTCGTCGCGTTCGGTGGTCTGTACCACGCCGTCCAGCGCCATCACGCGGCCAAAAGCGGCGTTTTCAAAGATGATTAAATCCTGGTGATCGGTTTTTTCATGATACAGAACGTTGTCTACGGCAAAGTACTGACCAAACTGGTCGTGTAGCGTTTCATGCCACATCGTATTTTCGGCCATTGGCTGATACCTCCATTGTTAACACCCGTAAAAAAAGGGCGCAACATCATAGCTAACAATGACCGTGGATGCACGGTCATTATTTCAGCAATAGGATCACGGAGGATTATTTAACGTAGGCTAACAGGCTCAGAGAATCGCGGGCCAAAGCTTTGCATTTTTTAGCGACCGGAATACCGATGCCGCTAAGATCGCGGTAGCTGTCTTCGCCCAACGATTTCATATCGAAGGTGTCGTAGTTACTCAGGTCCCACTGATTTTGCTGGGCAAAAAAGACCAGCGCACGCCGAATCTGACTGTTGGGTAAATTTTGGTAACCACAGTCATTTTTCAGAAAAACGAAAACCGCCGTTAAATCGGCCATATCTTCAGCTTCGGATTCAGTAAGCGCATAGCTATTTGCGCATAAGGCCATCAGGCTGCCAAACAACACGGGTCTGAAAAACGTCTTCATTGCTTCTACCACGGCATCAGGGAAAGTCAACGTTAGCATACTGAGAACGTAGCGACGACTTTTATTATCAGGATTGGTCGCGGCGTTTTCATTCTTATTGTATTGCTGTCAGGAATGGTAAAGACGTGTTGCTGGCTTGACCTTCCCGTTAGGGCAGGGTCTAAGCTTAGACACCCGCCTGTTCATTATAAGGAAATGATTATGTTACGCCGTGATTTCTTAAAATATTCAGTGGCGCTGGGGGTTGCATCAGCGCTGCCGCTGTGGAGCCGCGCCGCTTTTGCCGCCGAACGTCCCGCGTTGCCTATTCCTGACCTGTTAACGGCAGATGCGAGCAACCGTATGCAGTTAATTGTTAAAGCCGGACAGTCGACATTCGCCGGTAAGAACGCGACAACCTGGGGCTACAACGGTAATTTGCTGGGGCCAGCGGTACAGCTTCACAAAGGAAAAAGCGTGACCGTTGATATCCATAACCAACTGGCCGAAGACACGACGCTTCACTGGCATGGTCTGGAGATTCCGGGCATCGTCGACGGCGGTCCGCAGGGGATTATTCCCGCAGGCGGAACCCGCACGGTGACGTTTACGCCGCAGCAACGCGCCGCGACCTGCTGGATTCATCCGCACAAACACGGCAAAACCGGGCGCCAGGTGGCGATGGGCCTTGCCGGACTGGTGCTGATTGAAGATGACGAGATTCGCAAATTGCGCCTGCCGAAACAGTGGGGCATCGACGATGTGCCGGTGATCATTCAGGACAAACGCTTCTCCGCCGATGGCCAGATTGATTATCAACTGGATATTATGACCGCCGCCGTCGGCTGGTTTGGCGATACGCTGCTGACCAATGGCGCTATCTATCCGCAGCATTCCGCGCCGAAAGGCTGGCTACGTCTGCGCTTGCTAAATGGCTGTAATGCGCGTTCGCTGAATATCGCCGCCAGCGATAATCGCCCGCTTTATGTGATCGCCAGCGACGGCGGCCTGCTGGCGGAGCCGGTGAAAGTCACCGAACTGCCGTTATTAATGGGCGAGCGTTTTGAAGTGCTGGTGGATATCAGCGACGGGAAAGCCTTTGACCTGGTGACGCTGCCGGTCAGCCAGATGGGAATGGCGATCGCTCCGTTTGATAAACCGCATCCGGTGATGCGTATCCAGCCGCTGCGGATTACCGCCTCCGGTACGCTGCCGGATACGTTGACGACGATGCTGGCGCTGCCGTCGCTGGAAGGGCTGACGGTGCGCAACCTGAAACTGTCGATGGACCCGCGTCTTGATATGATGGGGATGCAAATGCTGATGAAGAAATATGGCGCTCAGGCGATGAGCGGCATGGATCATGACAGCATGAACGCGCATATGCAGGGCGGCAATATGGGGCATGGCGAGATGGATCATGGCAACATGGATCACAGCGGGATGAATCATGGCGCGATGGGCAATATGAATCACGGCGGAAAATTCGACTTCCATAACGCTAACTTTATCAACGGCCAGGTCTTCGATATGAACAAACCGATGTTCGCGGCGCAAAAAGGCCGACATGAACGTTGGGTGATTTCCGGCGTGGGCGACATGATGCTGCATCCTTTCCATATTCACGGCACGCAGTTCCGTATTCTGTCAGAGAACGGCAAAGCGCCAGCAGCGCACAGAACGGGCTGGAAGGATACGGTACGCGTTGAGGGCGGTATCAGCGAAGTGTTGGTCAAGTTCGATCACGACGCACCGAAGGAACATGCCTATATGGCGCACTGTCATCTGTTAGAACATGAAGATACGGGAATGATGTTAGGATTTACGGTCTGACCGATGTCTGTGACGCAGGCCGGGTAAGGCGAAACCGCCACCCGGCACAATGCCCGGCATACGCCGGGCATTAATGGTTATTTCGCGTCGTCAGGCAAAGCATAGGCCACGATATAGTCGCCCATCTTCGTACCAAACGAACCGTGGCCTCCGGCAGAAACGACCACGTACTGCTTACCGTTTACCTCATAGGTCATCGGCGTTGCCTGGCCTCCGGCGGGTAAACGTCCCTGCCACAGTTTTTCCCCGTTGCTCATGTTATAAGCGCGCAGGTAGTTGTCGGCGGTCGCGGCGATAAACAGCACGTTACCGGCGGTTGAGATTGGCCCGCCCAGCATTGGCATCCCCATGTTGAACGGCACCGGAACCGGCATCGGGAACGGCATACTGTCGCGCGGCGTCCCTATACGTTTCTTCCACACGATTTCATTGGTCTTCAGATCCAACGCGGAAATATAGCCCCAGGCCGGTTGTTTACACGGCAGGCCAAACGGCGAAAGGAACGGATTCAGCGTGACGCCGAATGGTACGCCGTACTGTGGCTGAATACCCGCTTCTGTACCAGTACCTTTCGCGTCTTTCGGCGGCTCCATCGGATTACCCGGGCCGCGTGGGATCAGCTTCGAGACAAACGGCAGCGCCATCGGGTTAGCGATAGCGACCTGACGGTCTGGATCGACGGAAATACCGCCCCATTCAAACATCCCCAGGTTGCCAGGGAATACCAATGTTCCCTGCTCGGACGGCGGGGTGAAGATACCTTCATAGCGCAACTGGTGGAACATGACGCGGCACACCAGTTGGTCGAACATGGTCGCGCCCCACATATCCGCGCCGGAGAGATCTTTTTTCGGGCGGAAGGTTAAATCAGAGAACGGCTGAGTTTTGGCGACGTAATCGCCTTTTGCCGCGCCCTGCGGGACCGGTTTTTCCGGGGCGGGCACGACCAGCTCGCCATTACGTCTGTCCAGCACAAAGATATTACCGGTTTTCGCTGGCGCATAGATAACCGGAACGGTAGTACCGTCAACGGTAATATCCGCCAGCGTCGGCTGTGCCGGCAGGTCCATATCCCACAGATCGTGATGGACGGTCTGATAACTCCAGGCCAGTTTCCCGGTGGTGGCATTCAGCGCCAGGATGGAGCTGGCATAACGTTCCTGCTCCGGCGTGCGGTTACCGCCCCAGATATCCGGCGTGGTCACGCCCATCGGCAGATAGACCAGATCCAGTTTCGCATCATAGGCGGCAGGCGCCCAGGAGTTCGGCGAGTTAAAGGTAAAAGCGTGCTCATCGGCTGGAATCGCGTTCGGATCTTTCGCCCCCGGATCGAAGGCCCACAGTAGTTTACCGCTATTAACATCAAAACCACGGATAACGCCGGACGTTTCGCGGGTAGAGAAGTTATCCGTGACCGAACCGGCAATGACAATCGTTTTATCGGTGATAATCGGCGGCGACGTCGGTTCATACAGTCCCGGCGTGGTGTCCGGCATATTGGTTTGCAGATTCAGGACGCCTTTGTTGGCGAAGGTTTCACACAGCTTGCCGGTTTCGGCATTCACCGCGAAAAGGCGACCGTCGTTGACCGGGAGGATAATACGGCGCGGACAGTCGGCGATGACCTCCGGCGAGGCGGTATCCGCTTTGGCCTCATGATAAGAGACGCCGCGGCAGGTCACATGCTGGAAAGACGAATCGGTCTTCAACTGAGGATCAAAATGCCACTTCTCTTTACCGCTGGCGGCGTCCAGCGCGAACAGACGCTGGTGAGCTGTACACAGATAAAGCGTATCGCCGACTTTAATCGGGGTCACTTCGTTGGTGATTTCACCCGGATCGTTGGGTTGTTTCAGATCGCCGGTGCGGAAGACCCACGCTTCTTTCAGTTGGTGAACGTTATCCGCAGTGATCTGTTTCAGCGGCGAATAGCGTTGGCCTTCCTGATTACGTCCATAGGCCGGCCAGTCTTCGTCGGCGATCGACGAACTTGTTGCGGCGGGCGTGGCGTCGGCGCGAAGCGTACCGTTGATCTCCTGCGGGTCGTTGAAGCCGGCCCAGGTCAGAATGCCGCCGCTAATCAGCAACGCCACGACCAGCGCCGCCACTGCGCCACTGGAAGGAACCACCAGCCGATGCCAGACAAACGGTAATATTAGCCAGATGCCGAAAAACACCAGGATATCGCTACGCGGCGTGAGCGCCCAGAAGTCGAACCCGACTTCCCACACGCCCCAAATCATTGTCGCCAGCAGCAGGGCGGCATACAGCCACAGCGCGGCACGTTTACTGCGCCATAGCAATCCGGCCACAACCAGCATCACGAGGCCCGCGATGGGGTAGTACCAGGAACCGCCAATAGCAACCAGCCAGACACCTCCGATAAGAAGATACAGCCCACAAAGTGCTGCAAAGAGGGCCGTCAGCGTCACGAGTAATCGTGGCGATCGTGCGTTATTTTCTGCCATAAAAAGACACCATCCCAAATTGTTAATTTTTTAGTAGCAATTAAGTATAGGAATTAACATGTGTGATCGTCATCACAAAATGAGCTTTCTTATCAAATGCCGCGAATGAATACGTTTGCTGTTATACTGCGTGCCTTGCGCGTCAATGCGGCGTTATTAGTCACCGGCATTGAGTGATTTGTTTTTAAATCATATGGTTATAAATATGAAACATACTGTTGAAGTCATGATCCCCGAAGCGGAGATCAAAGCACGTATTGCCGAGCTGGGTCGTCAGATTACCGAACGTTATAAAGACAGCGGCAGTGAAATGGTGCTGGTAGGTCTGTTGCGTGGCTCATTTATGTTTATGGCGGACCTGTGCCGTGAAGTCCAGGTTCCTCATGAAGTCGATTTTATGACCGCCTCCAGTTATGGTAGCGGCATGTCCACCACACGCGACGTGAAAATCCTCAAAGATCTGGATGAAGATATTCGTGGTAAAGACGTGCTGATTGTCGAAGACATTATTGATTCCGGTAATACGCTGTCGAAGGTCCGTGAAATCCTGGGCCTGCGCGAGCCGAAATCGCTGGCGATTTGTACGCTGCTGGATAAACCTTCTCGCCGCGAAGTGGACGTGCCGGTTGAGTTCGTTGGCTTTTCGATTCCGGACGAATTTGTAGTCGGTTACGGTATCGACTACGCTCAGCGTTATCGCCATCTACCGTATGTTGGTAAAGTGGTGGTGCTGGACGAGTAAGCGCAGAAATGCCGGATGGCGTCGCTAAAGCGACTTATCCGGCCTATAGCTAATGGCTTATTGGTGGGGAATGTATTTCAGACTTAGGGCGGAAATACCCTTATGATAGCCGTTCTCCAGCGTTTCTCTGTTGGTGGCGGTGACGTCAAGATCGCGCAGCAGGCCATCATTGATACTGTACGCCCAGCCGTGAATGGTCACATTCTGACCGCGTTTCCACGCTGACTGCATAATGGTGGAATGCCCCAGGTTATAGACCTGTTCCATGACGTTCAATTCATAGAGCGCGTCCAGACGTTGCTCTTCGGGCATTTTTCCCAACAGCGAGCTATGTTTAAGCCAGATGTCGCGGATATGCAGCAGCCAGTTATTAATCAAGCCCAGCTCAGGGTTTTCTACCGCAGCCTTGATACCGCCGCAACCGGAGTGGCCGCAAATGATAATATGCTCAACTTCCAGAACATCTACCGCATACTGAACCACGGAGAGACAGTTCAGATCGGTGTGAATAACCAGGTTAGCCACATTACGGTGAACAAACAATTCGCCCGGTTCAAGCCCGGTTAAACGCTCTGCGGGAACGCGGCTGTCGGAACATCCAATCCATAGAAAGCGCGGTTTTTGCGCTTGCGCCAGTTTCTCAAAAAATCCGGGGTCCTCTTCCACCAGCATTTTTGACCATAGTGCATTGTTGCTGATGAGTGTATCTATGTCTTTCATGGAAGTTAACGACCTGTAACCAAATAAGTGCGTTGGGCTAATATAGGGCAACTCCGTAATTATTTAAACCATATATAAAGTGTAAGAACGTAAAGTAAGTGAGAATTTATGACCATTGCGCTGGAACTTCAACAACTTAAAAAAACCTATCCCGGCGGCGTTCAGGCGTTGCGCGGCATAGATTTGCAGGTCGAAGCGGGGGATTTTTACGCGCTTCTGGGGCCAAATGGAGCAGGGAAATCGACCACCATCGGTATTATCAGCTCATTGGTTAATAAAACGTCCGGGCGCGTTAACGTTTTTGGTTACGACCTGGAAAAAGACGTGGTTAACGCCAAGCGACAGCTTGGACTGGTGCCACAGGAGTTTAACTTTAACCCGTTTGAAACGGTGCAACAGATCGTAGTGAATCAGGCGGGTTATTACGGCGTGGAACATAAAGAGGCGGTTTTACGTAGCGAAAAGTATTTAAAACAGCTCGATCTGTGGGAAAAACGTCATGAACGCGCGCGGATGCTCTCCGGTGGGATGAAGCGCCGCCTGATGATCGCCCGCGCGCTGATGCATGAGCCTAAACTATTGATTCTCGATGAGCCGACGGCGGGCGTCGATATCGAATTGCGTCGCTCGATGTGGGGATTCCTGAAAGACTTAAACGCCAAAGGCACCACCATTATTCTCACCACCCACTATCTGGAAGAGGCGGAAATGCTGTGCCGCAATATCGGTATTATTCAGCACGGCGAGCTGGTGGAAAATACCTCCATGAAAAATCTGCTTTCAAAGCTGAAATCGGAGACGTTTATTCTGGATTTAGCGCCAAAAAGCCCGCTACCTAAGCTTACGGGTTATCAATATCGTCTGGTGGATACCTCGACTCTGGAGGTGGAAGTGTTACGCGAGCAGGGGGTTAACAGTGTCTTTAGCCAACTGAGCGAGCAGGGGGTTCAGGTATTAAGTATGCGTAATAAAGCCAACCGTCTGGAAGAACTGTTTGTGTCGCTGGTGCATGAAAAACAAGGAGATCGCGCATGATGCAGCTTTACTGGGTTGCCCTTAAAAGCATCTGGGCGAAAGAGATCCACCGCTTTATGCGGATCTGGGTGCAAACGCTGGTGCCGCCCGTCATCACCATGACGCTCTATTTTATTATTTTCGGCAACCTGATTGGTTCGCGCATCGGCGAAATGCATGGTTTTAGCTATATGCAATTTATTGTGCCGGGCCTGATTATGATGGCGGTCATTACTAACTCCTACGCGAATGTCGCGTCGTCATTTTTTAGCGCCAAGTTTCAGCGCAATATTGAGGAACTGCTGGTCGCGCCGGTACCAACGCATGTGATCATCGCCGGATTTGTCGGCGGCGGCGTAGCGCGCGGGCTGTGCGTAGGGATTCTGGTGACGGCGATTTCGCTCTTTTTCGTGCCTTTCCAGGTGCATTCCTGGGTATTTGTCGCGCTAACGCTGATTCTGACCGCGATTCTGTTCTCGCTGGCCGGACTGCTGAACGCCGTGTTTGCGAAAACCTTTGACGATATCAGCCTGATCCCGACCTTTGTGCTGACGCCGCTGACCTACCTCGGCGGGGTATTTTACTCGCTGACGCTGCTGCCGCCGTTCTGGCAAGGGCTGTCGCACCTGAACCCGATCGTCTACATGATCAGCGGCTTCCGCTACGGCTTCCTGGGTATCCATGATGTACCGCTGGTGACGACGTTTGGCGTACTGGTGATCTTTATCGCCGCTTTCTACCTGCTGTGCTGGTCGCTGATCCAGCGTGGGCGCGGGTTGCGCAGTTAAGCGCTGACTGGGGAGATGGGGCGTTGGGTTGCACTTCGCTTCACCCCATCTACGGGCCCGTAATATCAATGGGTTACGGGGCTGTAGGTGGGAGGGCTTGCTGAAACCCAACGCTTCTCTCAGCGAATCTGAATCTCCAGCGTGGCGGTAGCCTGGTATTCTCCGGTGTGGGGAACATGTCCGGTGGTATTGACCGGCGCGGCGGTGAACTCGGTGCTGCCTTTACCGTCGGCGTAATCTTCAATCGGCAATTCGGCGCTGCCGCCGGGAACGATGGTATTATCGTATTTATCGGAAATCCGTATCCCCAAATTCTCATTGTCAGTTTTCAGGTAGTCCGGGTTGTGCGGATCGGTTGCGCCATTTAATGACATCGACAGGTTGGTGCCGTCCGCCACGTTACTACAGGTAAAGTTTACCTGAGTGGTGACGTGCGAGTTCTGCGGACTGTCGCCGAGGTGACGAATATCTTTGCCCTCAATATCCGGTAGCCTGACCTCGATAACCTGCCCGGCGTTGATGGAGCAGGACTGCGGCACGGTAATGGTCCCGGACATGGTGACGTGCGCCATCGGTGGAACGGAAGGGGGAATATTATCTCCGCTGCTGCCCGGCGTTTTTGACAAATAGAGATTCATAATCGTCGTCTCAGGAATGGTGATTTCACCTACCAGTGGGTGAGTAATATAAATACGCACGTTACCCTTATTCCCTGCGGACATTTTGTTTATGTCCGCGCCCGTACACCCGCCTGCGGTGGGGTCCTGATTACTGATCGCTGAAAAGGGAACGGGGATATACTGTTTCAGGTTACCGACGATGTAGGTTTCCGTACCAATCTCCAGCTTACCCGCGACCAGAACATAAAAATCCATCTGTTGCCCATTGCTACCCGCTTCGCTGTACGTTCCTTTTTGTGTTAAATCGCCGGTCGTGGCGGTGAAATAGTTAACGCCCTGATAATCTTTATTATCGCAGTCGCACCTGGCGCTGTATTCGCCGCCGACCGACCAACTCTCTTTGACTATTTTCCCTGCCTGGTTCTCATCCGTATCGGTAATGGTCTGGTCAAGGGGAAAAAAGAAATTATGCGTGCCGCTGGTGGGTTGACACCAGCCGCTTCCGTTGCCCATCGTTCCGTCTGCCAGCGCATGGCCTGAAAATAGCGACAGCGCCAGCAGCATCCATAAATTCTTCATTGTGTTCCTCACTGGCAGACGGCGTTCGCCATCACTATGCCGTTCATATTTTTGCTGATATCCAGGTGGTAATCCGCGCGGCAAGAGGCGCTTCCCCAGTTCACCAGCAGCAGGCCCTCTTCCGGCAGGCCGCTGAGGAAGACCTGGCCTTTATCGCCGACGATACTGGCCAGGTTCGCATCCTGCCCATCGACGCTTGCCGTCGCGCCAAAGGGCACGGGCTCGCCATTGCTGCGCGTCAGCGTTAACAACACGCGATAGCCCTTATGCGTGTCATACGCCGCGCGCACCACCGCATTACGCGTCGGGTAGACGGTCTGGTTGTTGAGCGGAATATCCACGTTGTCAGCAAACGTGCTGCTGTCGAGCGAGATATCGTAGCGATAATACGGCGTGACGTTGGGGATCACCGTATAACCCCGGAAGTCGGTGGCGACGCCGGTCTGGTTTTCAACCGAAACGCCGCTGGCGCCGGGCGCTTTAATTAAAATCGCCGCGCCGGTAATCGGCTGGCTCAGGGTAATACCGTTTTCGTGCGCCAGAATGCCGCCGCTGATGCCGTAGCTGACTTGTTGGCTATCTGGCGACTGATTGTAACCGGCGTTGAGGTTGGCATAAGTGCCTTTATAGCTGGCGTTTACCCCGCCGGAATCACCGTCTTGTGTGCTGTGGCTTTGCTGTAACGACCAGTTCAGGTTTCTGTCACGCAGCGCGGTGCCGCTAAGGGTGGTGCTGTTCACCGTGGCATCGTGCTTACGCGTGTTCAGCATATAGCTGGCGTATAGCCTGGAATCGAACACCGTAAACGGAACGTGCAGCGACAGCGTGAACAGCCGATCGTTCTGGTTATAACGATCGTCGTCGTTGTCATCATCGTCATTGTCCGAACGGTACTGGTAGGTGTTTTTGTTATAGCTGTAGCTCAGCGTATAGCTCACCGGACCCCAGCTATTGTTGTAGCTGGCGCTCAGGGATTCCATCTGCTGCGCGCTGTGCCAGTAATCTTCTTTGACCCAACTTAGCGTTAAGGAACCGAGCGTATTGCTAATTTGCTGGTTGACCGAAGCTTCGAAACGATTATGGCGCTTGCCGTAGTTATCATAAAAATCGTCGTCCGGGTTGATCACCTCGCTCAGCGAATTGTAGTTTTCGCTGGCGTAACGATAGCCGGCCAGCGAAAACGTGGTGCCCGTACTGACGACGCCCTTGCTGTAGCGGACGCGCCAGGATTGCCCGATTTCTTTGCGGCCATAGTCAAATTTGGCGTGCGACCAGATGCCGTCCAGGGAAATGGCCCCCAGCATCTGCATATTTTGCCCGACGCCGAAGGCGACGGACTGGTATTTATCGCCGGCAATCTGGCTGCCGCCGTACAGGGTGATGCCCCACGGCAGGCCGTACAGCAGGGTCGCCTGGCCGAAGTCGTCCAGCGTGTGGTTGTTATAATCGCGATATTTACCCACGGTCACGCTGTATTTTGCCCGTCCGGTGCGCTGCAGAATCGGCAGCGAAGAGTAGGGCACGATAAAGTGCTGTTCGCTGCCGTCGGTTTCTTTTACCGTCACGTCATAGTCGCCGTTGCTGCCGGTGGGAAACATATCGTTGATTTCAAATTCGCCCGGCGAAACGGCGGTCTGATAGGCGATATAGCCGTTTTGCCGCACGATAACCTGCGCGTTTGAGCGGGCGATGCCGCGAATCGTCGGGGCGTAACCACGCTGGCTGTTGGGCTGCATTTGATCGTCAGAGGTGAGCTGGAGGCCGCGAAAAGGTACGCTGTCGAACACGTCGGATGGCGTATTGCTGTCTCCGGCGGTGAACTGGCTTTTCAGCGCGATAATGTCGCGCTGTAAATAGTTATAAACGCTGTTCCAGCTACCGCTCTCGCCGTTATTTGAACTCCAGTTACTGTAGTTGCGAAAACGCCACGGCCCGAGGTTAAAACCCGGCTGGAGAGCGAGATACTTCGATTCCGCATCGTCGGAATCCTCACTGGAACCGTACTCTTTATAGCCGCTGAAGCTGTAGTTCAGCATCAGCGCGGTAATCCCCTCCTGCCACTTTTCCGGCGGTACGTAGCCGCGTGCGTTGTTGGCGATGTAGAGTTGCGGGATGCTTACTGATAATGCCTGTTGCTGAAAATCAAACCGCTGGCTGGCGCCGGGGATAACGCTGAGATCGACGCAGCCTTTTTCACTCTCCAGCGTTGGAAAAAGGTCGGTTTTGACGCCGTTATCTTTTAGTTCCTGGAGCCGTAAACAGCCCTGTAATGCCTGTTGACCGTCACTGAGCGTCGCGAGTTGAAAATCAACGTTTCGTGCGCCGATTTCTGTTTTATTGATATTGATAGTGACGTAATAGGTGCCAGGCAGCTGGCTTTTGTCGTTATCAAATGTCGACAGATCGACGCTTGTGCGACTCGCCTGCCCATGGTTTTCAATAAATGCCGGATTGAAATAGTCGCGCGCCCATGCAACGTGTGTGAACGTGCTGCCCAGCGCGATACACACAGCGCAGCGCGATAAATAAAATACCCGGTGTTGCCTTTTGCGCATCGGCACTCTCATCCCTGTCACTCTTCTCAAGGCGTTTGTTTATGTTCGGGGCCAGTACCGCCAAAATCGTTGATGATAGACCAGGCGATCGGGCCGCTGGCGGCGGCAGGCAGCGTGTACTGCGCGTTGCCGAAAGGCGCCACATAGCGCGGGGCTTTCACTTTTTGACTGCCAACGGAAAGGGTGGCGAAGTTCATATAATAGGGCGTGGGGTTCTTCACGGTGAGCGTGCGACCCTGACGCGACCACGTTAATCGATCGGCAACCTCTTCTGGTTTTTGGGTTAACGCTTTTGGCCGGTAAATCAGCTTAAATTCCGCTTTAACGGCCAGCATGAGTGTGTTGTGTTTATTGTCCGGATTGCTGCTGGGAATCGATTTAATATCCAGCCAGTACATCGACTCGCGATCTTCCGGCAAATTACCGCCGGTACGGATAATTCGCAGTACGTTTTTTTGCCCGCCATTAAGGCGAAAAAGCGGCGGGGTGACCATAAACGGCGCATCACCGCTCGCCCCGGTTTCACTGATCGATTGCGCCCAGGACTGAATTAAATAGGGAACGTTGTCGCTATTGCTTATCGATATGGACGCATCTTTGGCATCGCCGTGAAAAATAACCCGCGTTGTGCCGATGTTTATCCCTGCGGCATGCGCCAGCGAACCGCACAACAGGCAACAAAGCAACCCTGCTTTAGCCAATGAATTCATTGATGACCTCAATAAACAAAGGGGCCAGCCGACGCTGGCCACCAGGATCAGTTATATTGCAGATAGAATGTTGCGGTTGCATCGACCGTTCCCGACTTAACGGGAACCGCGGTGGCGATATAGCGGGCGGTGAAAGGCATTGAGAGTTCCGTCACCCCCTCTGCTGTAGGGAGCGCGACTGCGGCAGACCATGCCTGAAGATCGTTAAAGGTCATAGGGGTGCTAGTTTTATCAAGAATTTGCACGCCAATATTCTCAGCATCATCCTCATTTTTCAGGATGGTCGCATCGGTTCCGTCGAGTGTGCCTTCAAAGCGCGCCTGTACACTGCTGTAGACGTTTGCGTCGCAGTTTTCGAGTTCGATGGTGAAGTCTGTATCCCCTGCCGTCTGCCCTGCGGCAGTGAAAAGAGAGGCAAATTCTTCCTGTAATGTCACCTCTACTGAATCCGTTTTTACCGTACAGGCGTTTTGCTTAATGAGGCCGGTGATATGTACGGTGCCGTCTTTGGCGGTGTCTGCCAGCGCGGCGGGGGAGAGGGTGATGGCGGCCAGTGCCACAGTGAGTGTTTTTAAGGAGAGTTTCATTATCTTTGATCCTTTAAGATATTATAAATATTGACATAGTAACAATATCTATAGTGTGGAAAGTTATTGTTCTTTTTATTCCCGAATGAGTAAATATAATGTCCGATGATTTTTACGGCGCGAAGAAAAATTCAGAATACATAAATATGAAATATTTATAATATATATTTAATCAATTATTTTGGTGAGTGTTTGTTTAATTGAATCGCCGTGATTACCCTTTAATGGGCCAGATTCTATGAAGGCTGCTAACAATTTTAAAAATAATGCAAATTTTTTTGAATAAAAAATGATCGTGGTCATAGTGTGTTGTCGGCCAAAAAAACATGCTGACATCATGCAGGATTGGAGCTCAATGGAGGAGAAGTTATGCTGGGATGGGTCATTTCCTGTCATGACGATCGGGCGCAGGAAATGCTCGAAGGTCTTGAAAAGAAGTATGGGCCGTTGGCGCAGTGTCGGGCGGTCAATTTCTGGCGTGGGTTAAGCGTAAATATGCTCAGCCGCATGATGTGTGACGCCCTCCATGCCACCGACTCCGGTGAAGGCGTGATATTTTTAACCGACATTTCCGGCGCGGCGCCTTATCGTGTAGCGTCGCTGATGAGCCATAAACATTCTCAATGTGAAGTTATTTCCGGTGTTAGCTATTCATTGATGGAGGAAATGATTACCTGGCGAGAGTCAATGAGCAGTTCAGCATTTCGCGACCAGATTGTCGCGCTTGGCGCGCCGGATGTCACCAGTCTCTGGCATCAGCAGCAGAAAAATCCGCCTTTTGTATTGCTGCATGATTCGTATGAGTTTTGATCAATACCATTGACGACGCTTTTGCTACAATGACGGCGTTTTTTCGCCTCGGTTATGATATATGGTTATGCGCGTTGTTCTTATCTTGCTGTTCTTTTTCGCCGGTAATGTGTTGGCTGCCTTGCCCGCTCGTTATATGCAAACGACGAAAGATGCCGCCATCTGGTCGCAGATTGGCGACAAAATGGTGACCGTAGGGAATATCCGCGCCGGACAAATTCTTTCCGTAACGCCTGTTGCGGCTGATTATTATGCCTTTAAATTCGGCTTCGGTGTGGGCTTTATCGATAAAGGCCATCTGGAGTCCGTGCAGGGAAAACAAAAAGTGGAAGATGGCCTGGGCGATCTTAACAAGCCGCTCAGCAATCAGAATCTGGTGACCTGGAAGGACACGCCGGTGTATAACGCGCCGGACATCAGTAGCGCCCCGTTTGGCGTATTGGTGGATAATTTGCGTTACCCCATTATTAGCAAGCTGAAAGGCCGGCTACATCAAACCTGGTATCAGATCCGTATTGGCGACAGGCTGGCTTATGTCAGCGCCATGGATGCGCAGGAAGACAACGGCATTCCGATTTTGACCTATCATCACATCTTACGTGATGAAGAGAATACTCGTTTTCGCCATACGTCCACCACGACTTCGGTTCGGGCATTCAGCAACCAAATGACCTGGCTTCGCGATCGCGGCTATGCCACGTTGACGATGTACCAACTGGAGGATTACATCTATAACCGCGCTAATTTCCCGGCGCGCGCGGTGGCTATCACCTTTGATGATGGCCTTAAATCGGTGAGTCGCTATGCGTATCCGGTATTAAAGCAGTACGATATGAAAGCGACGGCATTTATTATCTCATCGCGTATTAAGCGCCATCCGCAAAAATGGAATCCCAGGTCGCTGCAATTTATGAGCGTGTCCGAATTGCGCAAGATAAGCGATGTTTTTGATTTTCAGTCGCATACCCATTTTTTACACCGGGTAGACGGGCATCGCCGCCCGATTTTATATAGCCGCAGCTACCATAATATTCTGTTTGATTTTGAACGTTCGCGGAGGGCGCTCACACAGTTTACTCCGCACGTATTTTATCTTTCTTATCCCTTTGGCGGCTATAACGCGACCGCGATCAAAGCAGCAAAAGACGCCGGTTTCCATCTGGCGGTCACCACGGTGAGAGGGAAGGTGAAGCCGGGAGATAATCCGATGCTGCTCAAAAGGCTGTATATTTTACGCACGGATTCGCTGGAAACGATGTCGCGGCTGATCAGCAACCAGCCGCAGGGATAAGGACTATCAGGCAACCTGTACCGGAATAGCTTTCGCGGTGCGCTTCATTTCGTTGTCGCCTTCAAAATAGGCCACTTTCGGACGCCATGTACGCGCTTCTTCATCAGACATGGTGACGAAGCTGGCGATAATCACAATGTCGCCAACTTCAGCACAGTGCGCCGCCGCACCGTTCACCGAGATGATTCTGGAGCCGCGTTCAGCCGCAATCGCATAGGTTGAGAAACGTTTCCCATTGGTCACGTTCCAGATATCAATCGCTTCGTTTTCCAGAATACCGGAGGCATCAAGGAAATCTTGGTCAATGGCACAAGAACCTTCGTAGTGCAGGTCCGCCTGCGTGACTTTTACGCGGTGGAGCTTGCCTTGCAGCATGGTGCGAATCATAACTTCTTTACCCTGTCGTTTACCTTGGCTAAGCAGGCGCTTGTGGCCTGCTTTGGAAATTCTCAGGCAGTATTGCCCGATTTTTAACCCCTGTCTACTGGGCTAATGTAACGCTTTGATTATCGATCAGACGCGCCTGACCCAGCCAGGCGGCGGCCAGAATCACTGCGCGTTTGCTGGTTTCCGTCAGCTCCTGCAGCGTGTCGGCATCACGGATTTGAATGTCGTCGGCACGGAAGCCTTTTTCATTCAGTTCCTGTTCGGCAATGGCAATAATCTCTTGCAGCTCACGATTACCCGCAATCAGTTTTTCAGCGATGCTATTCATCACGTTGTATAGACCCGGCGCAATTTTGCGCTGCTCTGCGGTCAGATAAGCGTTACGTGAGCTGAGCGCCAGACCGTCTTTAGCGCGAATAATCGGCACGCCGACGATCTCAATGTCATAACTCATATCCGCCACCATTTTGCGGATCAGCGCCAGTTGCTGGAAATCCTTCTCGCCAAAGCAGGCGATATCCGGCTGGATCAGGTTGAACAGCTTGCTGACGATGGTCGAGACGCCGCGGAAATGACCCGGACGGCTGGCGCCTTCCAGCATGGTAGAGAGGCCGGGAACATCAACGTACGTTTGGCCTTCCAGCCCCTGCGGGTAGATTTCCTCAACGGCTGGCGCAAAGACATAATCGACTTTGCGTTTGTTCAGCTTTTCACAATCTTCCTGCAGCGTGCGCGGATAACGCACCAGATCGTCCGGCCGGTCAAACTGCATCGGGTTGACGAAAATGCTGACGATCACCACATCAGCCCGGGCTTTTGCCTCATCGACCAGCTTCATATGGCCGTCGTGCAGGTTGCCCATGGTGGGAACCAGTGCGACGCGTTTACCTTCCTGACGCAGACGACGAATATGCTGGCGCAGCAGCGGCAGGGTTTCAATGATTAGCACAACAAAACTCCTTGAGTTGCTTGATGATCCTGCCCGATGGCGCTGCGCTTATCAGGCCTACATCCGTTGAGGATCTGTAGGCCGGATAAGACGCGTCGCGTCGCCATCCGGCACGGTCAGAAAAATTAGTGAAAGCTGTGTTCTTCGCCCGGATAAACGCCGGACTCCACTTCAGCCATATACTGCTGTACGGCGGCGCGCATGTCGCCCGCCTCGGCAAGGAAATTTTTCGCGAATTTGGGAATATGGCCGCCGGTGATGCCAAACGCATCGTGCATCACCAGGATCTGACCGTCGGTGACGTTGCCTGCGCCGATGCCGATCACCGGAATCGACAGCGCTTCCGTGACGCGCTTCGCCAGCTCAACCGGCACGCACTCCAGCACCAGCAGTTGAGCGCCAGCCGCTTCTAAAGCCAGCGCGTCATCCAGCAGCACTTGCCCTGCATCGCCGCGGCCCTGAATTTTATAGCCGCCGAAGATATTCACCGACTGTGGCGTTAGCCCCAGATGACCACAAACCGGCACGGCGCGTTCGGTGAGCATTTTCACCGTATCAACCAGCCAGGCGCCGCCTTCAATTTTGACCATATTGGCCCCCGCACGCATCACGATAGCCGCGTTTTCACATGCCTGTTCCGGGGTGGCGTAAGCCATAAACGGCAGGTCGGAGAGCAATAGACAGTTGGGCGCGCCACGTCGCACGGCACGAGTGTGGTAAGCGATATCTTCCACGGTGACCGGCAGGGTGGAGTCGTGCCCCTGAATCGTCATGCCCAGTGAGTCGCCAACCAGCATCACATTGATACCTTCGTCGGCAAATAACTTAGCGAAGCTGTAGTCGTAGGCGGTAATTGTCGCGAAGCGTTTTTTCTCTTGCTTGCATTTCTGCAGCAGTGAAATGGTGGTGGGTTTCATAACGTTTCCTGATGGTAAAAGTTATATTTCCCGGCATTCTAACAGTCATATTCAGGGGGGCAATTGATTTAAGCAATCGTTTGGCGCTAAAGCAGTAAACGCTAAAGGGGAGGCGATGTTTTACCAGTGGGCGGGTTTTGCAGCACCAAGATGGGTGAGATGCTGATGCAGGCTGATACCATCCGGAAAGATCAGATCAGGAGCGATTTCGAATAACGGCCACAGCATAAAACCGCGGTTTTTCATGTCGTAGTGCGGCACGGTCAGATGGTCGGTGTTAATGACTTCATCGCCAAACAGCATAATGTCGAGATCCAGCGTGCGCGGCCCCCAGCGTTCGGCCTTGCGCACCCGGCCCTGTTGCAGCTCAATGCGCTGGGTATGGTTAAGCAATTCTTCGGGGGCGAGAGCGGTATCCAGCGCCACCGCAGCGTTCAGGTAATCGGGCTGATCCTGTGGGCCAAGCGGCGGCGTGCGGTAAAACGAAGAAACCGCGACGATACGGCTATCGGGAATGTCGGCGATAGCCTTCAGGGCGGCATTGACCTGCTCCAGCGGAGAGGCCAGATTACTGCCAAGCGCGATATACGCGATCGTCATACGGTGCCCTCGCGGCGCGGCGCGCGTTTGCGCGGACGTGAACGACGGCGGCGTGGAGCAGGATCGTCGTCCAGCTCGTTGAGCATCCCTTTTTGTTCCGGCGGCGCGGAAGCCTGAAACTCGGCCCACCACTGCGCCAGACGTTGCAGTTCAGTATTATTTTCCACCTGAGCGCGCAGCTCCAGCAAATCAAACGCGGCGCGGAATTTGGGATGTTCCATCAGTTTCCAGGCGCGTTTGCCCTGACGACGGGACATGCGTAACTGAAGCTGCCAAATATCACGGGTAAGCGTGGTAAGGCGTTTCGGGATCGCCAGTGAACGGCAGGCTTCATCCAGCACGTCATTCATGGCCAGCGCGAAAGCATCGTAATAGGCAAGGCCGCTCTCCTGAGCGATTTTTTGCGCCATCTCCAGCAGCGGATACCAGAACATGGCGGCAAACAAAAATGCCGGGTTAACGCGCATCTCGTTACGGATGCGGTTATCCGTATTCTTCAACACCTGCGCAATGATGCGTTCCATTGCGCTGTCGCCGTTTTCGGTGAAATAACGCGTAATGGTAGGAAACAACGGCTGGAAGAGGTGGTATTCCCGCAGTTGTTGATAGGTTTCATAACCGTTCCCCGCCTGCAACAGCTTCAGCGACTCTTCGAACAGGCGCGCGGGAGGAATGTCGTTTAGCAAGGTTGCCAGACGCGGGATTGGCTCAGCCGTTTCAGGGCTGATACGCATATTGAGCTTCGCAGCGAAACGCACGGCGCGCAGCATTCGAACCGGATCTTCGCGGTAGCGCGTTTCCGGATTGCCGATCAGGCGAATCACGCCTTCTTGCAGATCCTGCATTCCGCCGACGTAATCGCGCACGGTAAAATCCGCTACGCTGTAGTAAAGGCTGTTGATGGTGAAATCGCGGCGCTGGGCATCTTCTTCGATAGAGCCGAAGATATTATCGCGCAGCAGCATACCGTTTTGCCCACGCTGGGAGGTCGTACGGTCGCTTTCACTGCCTTCATGATGACCACGAAACGTTGCCACTTCGATAATTTCCGGGCCAAACATCACGTGAGCCAGGCGGAAACGGCGCCCCACCAGACGGCAATTGCGGAATAATTTCCGTACCTGATCCGGTGTTGCGTTGGTGGTCACGTCGAAATCCTTCGGCTTTTTACCGAGCAGGAGATCGCGGACGCCGCCGCCGACCAGGTAGGCTTCATAGCCCGCTTTGTTCAGCCTGTACAGTACCTTGAGGGCATTTTCACTGATATCTTTGCGGGAGATAGCGTGCTGTTCACGCGGGATAATCGTCATATGTGGACGGGCGACGGCTTGTTCTGCCTCGCTCTCCTCGCGGCTTAACACCTTACGGCAAAAATTAGCGACTCGGGTAAAAATAGCGCACCTCGGTAGTGTCATACATTAATAAGATCAACTTACTCTATGTCTTTCGCATTACGGCAGACGGGCGTAAGAGAGCAACGCGACCTGGGCTGTAAGCATCATTAACGCCGCAGCAATGCGAAAGACGATGAGCAAAAATAGCGGCTAATCATAGCTCAGCGAGACGCATTTGAGAATGCCGGATTTACATTAGCCGATGTGGGTACGGCTGTAAGCCTCCAGTGCGCCACCGCAAAGCGCAGCAACTCCTCAACAGACATCTCCTGCCACGCTACGACGGCGCGTTGGCCTAAAAAGCGCAATGCCTGGACCAGTACCGGGCGCGGATCGCCTGTCGCAAGCGCAGGGGCATGATTTTGCTTGGAAAGTTTAGCGCCTTGTTCGTTGAGCGCCAGCGGAAGGTGCACGTAGCCTGGCACACGCCAGCCAAACTGTTTATACAGCGAAAGTTGTCGGACAGTGGGTTCGATTAAATCTGCGCCGCGGACGATCTCCGTTACCCCCTGAAAATGATCGTCGACCACCACGGCCAGATTATAAGCAAACAGTCCGTCGCGGCGGTGGATAATAAAATCTTCGCTAGCCAGCTGCGGGTCAGCCTGGATGTCGCCGCGCAAGGCATCATGGAAATGCATCACCGGATGCTGCTGTTTAATTCTGACGGCGGCATTCTCCGGCCCGTGGCATAACGTCCGACAATGGCCGTCGTAAATACCGCCCAGACGTTGAATGCGCGAGCGGGGGCAAGTGCAGTAGTAGCTCAGTCCCTGCTCGTGAAGCCAGGCCAGCGCCTCGCGATAAGCCTCATGACGCTGTGATTGCCATAAGACCTCGCCATCCCAGTGCAGGCCGTAATGTTCCAGCTGGCGCAGAATGGTCGCTGCGGCACCGGGAACTTCACGTGGGGGGTCGATATCCTCGATGCGAACGCGCCAAATTCCGCGTTGCGCACGGGCTTGTAGATAGCTGCCGAGGGCGGCGATTAACGAGCCGAAATGCAGTTCGCCGGATGGCGACGGCGCGAAACGGCCAATATAGTGTGAGTCAGTCATGCTGCGGGCAATAAAGAATAAGGCGGGAAAACTCCCGCCTGTCATAAATAGGGTAGAAACGAACGGGATTAACCCGCCATCTGTTTTTCGCGAATTTCAGCCAGCGTTTTGCAGTCGATGCACAGATCGGCTGTTGGACGCGCTTCCAGGCGGCGGATACCAATCTCCACCCCGCAGGACTCGCAATAACCGAAGTCTTCATCTTCCACTTTCTTCAGCGTCTTCTCGATCTTTTTGATCAGTTTGCGCTCACGGTCACGATTACGTAACTCCAGGCTAAACTCCTCTTCCTGCGCGGCGCGATCGACCGGATCGGGGAAGTTGGCGGCTTCGTCCTGCATGTGCGTCACAGTGCGATCGACTTCATCCCGGAGTTGATTACGCCATGCTTCAAGAATACGCTTGAAGTGCGATAGCTGGGCTTCGTTCATATACTCTTCGCCCGGTTTCTCCTGGTACGGCTCCACCCCAGCGATGGCGAGAATACTCAGGGACGATGTTTTACGGTTTTGCCCTTCTTGCATGTTGCTTCTCCTTAACACGCACTATCGATCCCCATGTTCGGGGGAAAATCAGGTCGCTATAAATAGCAGATGCTTTTCCGGATAGCAATTATCTAAACGTAACACTTGACAACCCTGTGAGGAAAAGCGTATTTACGCACGCGGCCAGAATACTTAATAATCAGGCTGTTATTCCACTACAACGTTATGGGTACTGGTTCGTTCAGTTCCATTTTTTGGGCTGAAAGTTCTGCTTTATAAGCTAAAACTTCCACGCCTTTATTCTGAGCCTCGCTCAATAGCTGCGCGTATTTTATATCGATATGACGTGCGGGTGAAAAACGTGTAATGGCGGAGTGCAGCACCGCGAACACCACCACTGCGCGATGACCTGCCGCCGCAACGCCCATCAATTCCCGAAGATGTTTTTGCCCTCGTTCGGTGATGGCGTCGGGAAAATAACCGTTTTCTTTTTCCGCTAACGTGACCGATTTCACTTCAATATAGCAGTCCGGGCGGAAATCTGCCTGTAACATAAAATCTATACGGCTGCGCTCGGCGCCATATTTGACTTCACTTTTCAGAATATTGTACCCCGCCAGCGCCGGCAGGCGATTCTCCTGAATTGCTTCTTTCGTTAGCTGGTTCGCCCGCAGCGTATTCACGCAAATGAATGCGCCGGATTGCGTTTCAGTCAATTCCCAGGTATGCGGATATTTGCGTTTAGTATTTTCTGATGTCGAATACCAGACGGTATCGCCAGGCGTGGCGCAGCCGGTCATCGCGCCGGTATTAGGACAGTGCAGCGTAAGCGTTGTACCGTCAGGGGTGATGACATCAGCTAAAAAACGTTTATAGCGCTGAATCAGCGTAGCGCGTTGTAAAGGGGGTGAGAATAGCATCGACGTTCCTTCATTATTATTCGCCCAGCGTCCAGCGCTGCAGCTCGGCATAGCGGGTACGGCCTTGCCCATACGAAGAGGCGTAAAGCGCAAACGACGTGACCGGAAATGACCAGCAAAAGCCCGGCGGCGGGATAGCCACCGTATGGCTGGCGTCGCGCAGCAGCGTAATATGCGGGTGAAAAGGCTGCGGGCTTTGGTAACAACCGCTGCGGGCGGCCTGCGCGCGCAGCATATTAGCCAACTGCAACAACCCGCGCGGCGGCTGGCGCATCCCCAGCCACACCACGCGCGAACGCAGCCACTGACCGGCGTCATCCAGATGTAGCGTAAAGCCCGGCTGGCGAATTCGTCCGGCCAGTTGCGCAAGCGCGCGCTGCTTATCGCTACTGACGTCGCCTAAAAAGGCCAGCGTCAGGTGTAGGTTCGCCGCTGCGACGGGGCGTCCGTCTTCAGACGCAAAATGGGCGGCGCGCCAGGCGATAATTTGTGCGCGCGCGTCGTCGGGTAAGTCAATCGCAAAAAACAGCCGTTTTGGCTCAGACATAGGGATACTCGGTTATGGATTAACACGATGCTACAATGCGGCGCAAAGAAAGTTAACCCCGTGGAGCCGTTTGTGACGTCATTGCCCGTTGCCGCCGTATTGCCTGAATTGTTGACAGCCCTAAAAACCGCGCCGCAGGTTTTGTTGTCCGCGCCTACCGGGGCGGGGAAATCCACCTGGCTGCCGTTGCAACTCCTGCAACAGGGGCCGGTTGCTGGAAAAATCCTTCTGCTTGAACCGCGTCGTCTGGCGGCGCGTAATGTCGCGCAGCGTCTGGCGGAAGCGTTGAATGAAAAGCCTGGCGAAACGGTAGGTTACCGGATGCGCGCGCAAAGCTGCGTGGGGCCGCGTACCCGGCTGGAAGTGGTGACAGAAGGCGTATTGACCAGAATGATTCAGCGCGATCCCGAATTACGCGGCGTGGGGCTGGTGATACTGGATGAATTTCATGAGCGCAGTTTACAGGCGGATTTAGCGTTAGCGCTGTTGCTGGATATCCAGCAAGGGCTCCGTGACGATCTCAGGCTGTTAATCATGTCTGCGACGCTGGATAACGACAGGCTTTGTCAGCGACTGCCTGATGCGCCGACGATCGTCTCGGAGGGGCGCGCGTTTCCCGTGGAGCGACGTTATCAGCCGCTTGCGGCGCATTTGCGTTTTGATGAAGCCGTCGCGATGGCGACAGCGGAACTGCTGCGCAATGAAAACGGTTCGCTGCTGCTATTTTTACCCGGCGTAGGCGAAATACAGCGCGTTCATGAACATCTGGCGTCGCGGGTAGGCAGCGATGTCCTGCTTTGTCCGCTGTATGGCGCATTGTCTCTGGAAGCGCAACGCAAAGCGATTGTTCCCGCACCCGCCGGGATGCGTAAAGTGGTATTGGCGACTAACATTGCCGAAACCAGTTTGACGATTGAAGGGATTCGTCTGGTCGTCGATAGCGCTCAGGAGCGCGTGGCGCGATTTGACGCGCGAACGGGACTGACGCGGCTGGTTACGCAGCGTATCAGTCAGGCGTCAATGACGCAGCGCGCGGGGCGCGCCGGACGACTGGCGCCGGGTATCTGTTTACATCTGCTGGCCAAAGAACAGGCGGAGCGGGCGGCGGCGCAAAGCGATCCGGAAATCTTACACAGCGACCTTTCCGGTTTATTGATGGAGGTGTTGCAGTGGGGATGTCACGATCCGGCATCGCTTTTCTGGCTGGACAGGCCGCCGGAGGTGAATCTTCAGGCCGCCCGCCGTTTATTATTGATGTTAGGCGCGCTGGAGGGCGAGCGGTTAAGCGCGCGGGGCCGGAAAATGGCGGCAACAGGTAACGATCCGCGCCTGGCGGCGATGTTAGTCAACGCCGGCGAGGGCGATAGCGCCGCCACTGCCGCCATGCTCGCGGCCATCCTTGAGGACCCGCCGCGCGGCGGCGGTACGGATTTAAGCGTAGTATTTTCGCGGCGACAGCCGGGCTGGCAGCAGCGTAGCCAGCAGCTTTTAAAACGGCTGCAGGTGCGTAATGGCGAGCCGGATAGCGCGCTTATTATGCCGCTGTTGGCCAGAGCGTTTAGCGACCGCATCGCGCGGCGTCGTGGTCAGGAAGGGCGCTATCAGTTAGCCAATGGTATGGGCGCGATGTTAGATGCGGATGACGCGTTGGGACGTCATGAATGGCTGATCGCGCCGCTGTTACTGCAAGGTAGCGCCTCGCCGGACGCCCGAATATTGTTGGCGCAGCCGCTGGATATTGCCTCGCTGATTCAGGCGTGTCCTGATTTACTGCGCCAGTCCGACACGGTTGAATGGGACGAGGCGCAGGGAACGTTGAAAGCATGGCGCAGAATGCGTATTGGACAGTTGACGGTTAGCGTTCAGCCACTGGCGAAGCCGTCTGAAGAGGAGCTTCATCAGGCGATGCTGAACGGCATCCGCGATAAAGGTCTGTCCGTCCTTAACTGGACGCCGGAAGCGGAGCAGTTCCGTCTGCGTCTGCACTGTGCGGCGAAATGGCTGCCGGAATATGACTGGCCTGCCGTGGATGAGGCGTCGCTGCTGGCGACTCTGGAAAATTGGTTGCTGCCGCACATGACAGGCGTACAGTCGTTACGGAGTCTGAAATCTCTGAATGTGACTCAGGCGTTACGGGGACTGCTTGACTATGCCATGCTGCAACGTCTGGATAGTGAACTGCCTGGGCATTACACTGTGCCGACGGGAAGCCGAATAACGATTCGTTATCATGAAGATAACCCGCCCGCGCTGGCGGTCAGAATGCAGGAAATGTTTGGCGAAGCGAAGACCCCAACCATCGCTCAGGGCCGCGTGCCGCTGGTGCTGGAACTGCTTTCGCCAGCGCAGCGACCGCTACAGATTACGCGCGATTTAAGCGCTTTCTGGCAGGGGGCGTATCGCGAAGTGCAAAAAGAGATGAAGGGCCGTTACCCCAAACATGTCTGGCCGGACGATCCGGCGAATACGGCCCCAACGCGGCGCACGAAGAAGTATTCGTGACGTGTTATACGTTGCCTCCAGGCCAGATAAGGCGTTAATCGCCATCCGGCAAAAGGGTAAATTGAGAGATTTCTTCTTCTGTCGTCTGGCGGAAGAATAGAGAATCGGGCCTTTGCGCCTGTATGTTGCGGAGAAAAAGCATGGCGGGGAATGACCGCGAGCCGATTGGACGTAAGGGGAAACCGTCACGTCCTGTGAAACAAAAGGTGAGCCGTCGTCGGCAGCATGACGACGATTATGATGATGACTATGAGGATGAAGAACCGATGCCGCGTAAAGGTAAGGGCAAAGGGCGTAAGCCTCGTGGCAAGCGCGGCTGGCTGTGGCTATTGCTAAAACTGTTTATCGTTTTTGTGGTGCTGTTCGCCATTTACGGCGTCTATCTGGATCAAAAAATCCGCAGCCGTATCGATGGCAAGGTCTGGCAGCTTCCGGCGGCGGTATATGGCCGGATGGTGAACCTTGAGCCAGACATGCCTGTCAGCAAAAACGAGATGGTAAAATTGCTGGAAGCGACGCAGTATCGTCTGGTGACGAAGATGACCCGTCCCGGCGAATTTACCGTGCAGGCCAATAGCATTGAGATGATCCGTCGTCCGTTTGACTTCCCGGACAGCAAAGAAGGGCAGGTGCGCGCGCGGCTGACGTTCAGTGACGGGCGTCTGGAAACCATCGTCAATCTGGATAACAACCGCCAGTTTGGCTTCTTCCGTCTCGATCCGCGGCTTATCACCATGCTTTCTTCGCCAAATGGCGAGCAGCGTTTATTCGTCCCGCGCAGCGGTTTCCCGGATCTGCTGGTCGATACGCTGTTGGCGACGGAAGACCGTCATTTCTATGAGCATGATGGCATTAGTCTTTACTCTATCGGGCGTGCGGTGCTGGCCAACCTGACGGCGGGACGCACGGTGCAGGGGGCCAGTACGCTGACCCAGCAGCTGGTGAAGAACCTGTTCCTCTCCAGCGAAAGATCATACTGGCGTAAAGCGAATGAAGCCTACATGGCGCTGATCATGGATGCCCGTTACAGTAAAGATCGTATTCTTGAGCTGTACATGAACGAGGTCTACCTCGGTCAAAGCGGGGACAATGAAATTCGCGGTTTTCCGCTGGCGAGCCTGTATTACTTTGGTCGTCCGGTAGAGGAACTGAGCCTCGATCAGCAGGCGTTACTGGTGGGGATGGTAAAAGGGGCGTCGATTTATAACCCGTGGCGCAACCCGAAACTGGCGCTGGAGCGTCGTAACCTGGTGTTACGCCTGTTACAGCAGCAGAAAATCATCGATCAGGAACTCTATGACATGCTGAGCGCGCGTCCGCTTGGCGTACAGCCGCGCGGCGGCGTTATTTCACCGCAGCCAGCGTTTATGCAGATGGTTCGTCAGGAACTGCAGGCGAAGCTGGGGGATAAAATTAAAGATCTCTCCGGCGTGAAGATCTTCACCACCTTTGACTCCGTGGCGCAGGATGCCGCAGAAAAAGCCGTTGTCGAAGGTATTCCGGCGTTGAAGAAGCAGCGTAAATTGAGCGATCTGGAAACCGCGATGGTGGTGGTGGATCGCTTTAGCGGCGAGGTGCGCGCGATGGTTGGCGGGGCGGAGCCGCAGTATGCCGGCTATAACCGTGCCATGCAGGCGCGCCGTTCCATCGGGTCGCTGGCGAAACCGGCGACCTATCTGACCGCGTTAAGTCAGCCGAACTTATACCGTCTGAACACCTGGATTGCCGATGCGCCGATTTCTCTGCGCCAGCCGAATGGTCAGGTCTGGTCGCCGCAGAACGACGATCGTCGCTACAGCGAAAGCGGGAAAGTGATGCTGGTGGATGCGTTAACTCGCTCAATGAACGTACCGACGGTCAATCTGGGGATGGCGTTAGGTTTACCGGCGGTAACCGATACCTGGACGAAGCTCGGCGTGCCGAAAGATCAGCTCAATCCGGTTCCGGCTATGCTGTTAGGGGCGCTGAACCTGACGCCGATCGAAGTGGCGCAGGCGTTCCAGACTATCGCCAGCGGCGGAAATCGCGCGCCGTTATCAGCGCTGCGTTCAGTTATTGCGGAAGATGGTAAAGTGCTGTACCAAAGTTATCCGCAAGCTGAACGCGCTGTACCGGCACAGGCGGCTTACCTGACGCTCTGGACAATGCAGCAGGTCGTCCAGCGTGGTACGGGGCGTCAGCTTGGCGCGAAATATCCGGGTCTGCATCTGGCGGGTAAAACCGGGACGACAAACAACAATGTCGATACCTGGTTTGCCGGTATCGACGGCAGCCAGGTGACTATCACCTGGGTAGGCCGTGATAACAACCAGCCGACGAAATTGTACGGCGCCAGCGGCGCGATGGCGATTTACCAGCGCTATCTGGCGAACCAGACGCCGACGCCTTTAGTTCTGACGCCGCCGGAAGATGTGGTGGATATGGGCGTTGATTACGACGGTAATTTTGTCTGTAGCGGCGGTATGCGCACTCTGCCGGTCTGGACGGACGATCCAAATACGCTGTGCCAGCAGGGCGAGATGATGCAGCAGCAACAGCAGCCGTCAGGCAATCCGTTCGATCAGTCGTCTCAGCCGCAGCAGCCTGCGCAGCAACAGCCGCCGAAAGAAGAGAAGAGCGACGGCGTTGCCGGCTGGATTAAGGAGATGTTCGGCGGCAATTAATCACGGTAATAGTACCGGGTGGCGCTGTGCTTATCCGGTCTACACCGTTACGACCCCATTATGTGCGACGTAGGCCGAATAAGGCGCTTACGTCGCCATCCGGCAAATCCCCTATAAATAACATTTCAGTCTAATTTATTAACCCTTCCTTTTCATCTGGTTGTTTCTTAACCCCTTAGTTTTCGTAGGGCCGCGTATCGCTTGCCATTGCGACGATATTTCGCCTATCATGCTGTGGTTATAATAATAATTATCGTTTACGTTATCATTCACTTTCATCAGAGATATACCAATGGCGCGTCTTAAAACTGCTCAGCCAAACTCCTCACTGCGTAAAATCGCAGTTGTAGTAGCCACAGCGGTTAGCGGCATGTCTGTCTATGCACAGGCGGCGGTTCAACCGAAAGAAGAAACCATTACCGTAACCGCAGCGCCTGCCGCGCAGGAAAGTGCCTGGGGACCGGCGGCAACCATCGCTGCAAGACAATCCGCCACGGCAACCAAAACGGACACGCCGATTCAAAAGGTGCCGCAGTCTATTTCCGTTGTTACCGCCGAAGAGATGGCGTTGCATCAGCCAAAGTCGGTTAAAGAAGCGTTGAGTTATACCCCTGGCGTTGCCGTGGGCACTCGTGGCGCGTCCAATACTTACGACTACCTGATCATTCGCGGTTTCGCCGCTGATGGCCAAAGCCAGAATAACTATCTGAATGGCCTGAAAATGCAGGGTAACTTCTATAATGATGCGGTGATAGACCCTTATATGCTGGAACGCGCGGAAGTGATGCGTGGTCCGGTTTCCGTTCTGTACGGGAAAAGTAGCCCTGGCGGTTTGCTGAATATGGTTAGCAAGCGCCCGACGACGGAGCCGCTGAAAGAAATTCAGTTCAAGATGGGTACTGACAGCCTGTTCCAGACTGGTTTTGACTTCAGCGACGCGCTGGATGAAGAGGGCGTATATTCTTATCGTTTGACAGGTCTGGCGCGTTCCGCCAATGCACAGCAGGATCGCGCGGAAGAGCAGCGCTATGCGATTGCGCCAGCGTTCACCTGGCGTCCGGATGACAAGACAAACTTTACGTTTCTCTCTTACTTCCAGAATGAACCAGAGACGGGTTACTACGGCTGGCTGCCGAAAGAGGGAACGGTTGAGCCGCTGCCAAACGGTAAACGTCTGCCAACAGATTTCAACGAAGGGGCGAAAAACAATACCTATTCTCGTAATGAGAAGATGGTAGGGTACAGCTTCGATCATGAATTCAACGACACCTTTACCGTGCGCCAGAATTTGCGCTATGCCGAGAATAAAGTCTCGCAAAATAGCGTCTATGGTTACGGCGTTTGTTCCGATCCGGCAAACCGTGACAGCAAGCAGTGCGCGGCATTAGCGCCAGCGGACAAAGGTCATTATCTGGCTCGTAAATATGTTGTTGACGACGAGAAACTGCAAAACTTCTCCGTTGATACTCAGTTGCAAAGTAAATTTGCCACCGGTGAGGTGGATCACACGCTGCTGACCGGCGTCGACTTTATGCGTATGCGTAATGATATCAATGCCTGGTTTGGCTACGACGACTCCGTACCTCTGCTTGACCTCTATAACCCGGTGTACACTGATTTCGACTTTGCTTCGCGAGATCCAGCAACATCCGGCCCGTACCAGATTTTGAATAAGCAAAAGCAAACGGGTCTGTACGTCCAGGACCAGGCACAGTGGGATAAAGTCCTGGTAACATTGGGTGGGCGTTATGACTGGGCCGATCAAGAGTCTCTGAATCGCACTACTGGCATCACATCTAAACGTGATGATAAGCAGTTTACCTGGCGTGGTGGTGTTAACTATCTGTTTGATAATGGAATAACGCCTTACTTCAGTTATAGTGAGTCGTTTGAGCCGGCTTCACAGACGGGAGAGAACGGGAAAATATTTGCACCTTCGAAAGGTAAGCAGTATGAAGCGGGGGTTAAATATGTACCGAATGATCGGCCGATAGTCATTACCGGTGCGGTCTATCAGTTGACCAAAACCAACAACCTGATGGCTGATCCGGCGGGGTCTTTCTTCTCGGTTGAAGGCGGTGAAATTCGCGCCCGCGGCGTGGAACTAGAAGCGAAAGCGGCGCTTTCTGCAAGCATCAACGTCGTGGGTTCTTACACCTATACTGACGCCGAATACACGACGGATACGACCTATAAAGGTAATACTCCTGCACAGGTACCAAAGCATATGGCGTCGTTGTGGGGCGATTACACTTTCTTTGATGGTCCATTGTCTGGTTTAACGCTGGGGACCGGCGGGCGTTTCACGGGGTCAAGCTATGGCGATCCGGCAAACTCCTTTAAAGTAGGGAGTTATACGGTTGTCGATGCATTGGTACGTTATGACCTTGCGCGCGTAGGCATGGCAGGCTCCAACGTTGCCCTTCATGTCAATAATCTGTTTGATCGCGAATACGTCGCCAGCTGCTTCCAGACGTACGGCTGTTTCTGGGGCGCAGAACGTCAGGTCGTTGCAACGGCAACCTTCCGTTTCTAATTTCTTTTTGGGCACGGCTTGCCGTGCCCGTTTTACAAGTTGGCTGCGATGCAGGAAAACCACATTCATTCCGATACCACCTTTGCGCTGCGAAGCGTCGCCTTTCGTGTGCCGGGCCGCACGCTTTTACACCCCCTCTCGTTAACGTTTCCCGCAGGTCGAGTCACCGGACTTATCGGCCATAATGGTTCCGGTAAATCCACGCTGTTAAAAATGCTGGGCCGCCATCAGCTGCCTTCCGAAGGGGATATTCTGCTCGACAATCAGCCGCTGGCGAGCTGGAGCAGCAAGGCGTTTGCCCGCAAAGTTGCCTATCTGCCTCAACAATTGCCACAGGCGGAAGGAATGACGGTGCGCGAACTGGTGGCGATTGGCCGCTATCCGTGGCACGGCGCGCTGGGACGCTTTGGCGTCGCGGACCGGGAAAAAGTAGACGAGGCGATTACGCTGGTCGGCTTAAAACCGCTGGCGCATCGTCTGGTGGACAGTCTTTCCGGCGGTGAACGCCAGCGCGCGTGGATTGCCATGCTGGTCGCGCAGGACAGCCGTTGTCTGCTGCTGGATGAGCCGACGTCAGCGCTGGATATCGCCCATCAGGTGGACGTGCTGGCGCTGGTGCATCGTTTAAGCCAGCAGCGCGGGCTGACGGTGGTTGCGGTGCTGCACGATATCAACATGGCGGCCCGCTACTGTGATTATTTAGTCGCGCTACGCGGCGGTGAAATGATTGCGCAAGGAACGCCTGCGGAACTGATGCGCAGTGACACTCTGGAACAGATTTACGGTATCCCGATGGGTATCCTTCCGCATCCGGCGGGCGCGGCACCTGTGAGTTTTGTGTATTAATGCGTGATTTATATCCTCTGACTCGCCGCCGTTTATTAACGGCGATGGCGCTCTCGCCGCTGCTGTGGCAAATGAATACGGCGCAGGCTGCCGCTATCGATCCCCGCCGGATTGTGGCGCTGGAGTGGCTGCCGGTTGAGCTGCTGCTGGCGCTCGGTATTACGCCTTATGGCGTGGCGGACGTGCCAAATTATAAGCTGTGGGTTAGCGAACCGCCGTTGCCGGATTCGGTGATTGATGTGGGTCTTCGCACTGAACCCAATCTCGAACTACTGACGGAGATGAAGCCGTCGTTTATGGTCTGGTCGGCAGGTTACGGTCCCTCGCCGGAAAAACTGGCGCGGATCGCGCCGGGGCGCGGGTTCGATTTTAGCGACGGCAAAAAGCCGCTGGCGGTAGCCCGACGCTCGCTGGTTGAACTGGCGCAGACGCTGAATCTGGAAGCTGCGGCAGAAAAACATCTGGCGCAATACGATCGCTTCATCGCCAGCCAGAAGCCGCATTTTATCCGCCGCGGGGGGCGTCCGTTACTGATGACGACGCTTATCGATCCGCGGCATATGCTGGTGCTCGGCCCGAATTGCCTGTTCCAGGAGGTGCTGGACGAGTATAGCATTGTCAATGCCTGGCAGGGTGAAACCAACTTTTGGGGCAGTACGGCGGTTAGCATCGATCGGCTGGCGATGTATAAAGAAGCGGATGTGATCTGCTTCGATCACGGGAATAGCACCGATATGAACGCGCTGATGGCAACGCCGCTGTGGCAGGCCATGCCGTTTGTCCGCGCCGGGCGCTTTCACCGGGTGCCCGCCGTTTGGTTCTATGGCGCGACCCTCTCCACGATGCATTTTGTCCGCATCCTGAATAACGTGTTGGGAGGCAAAGCGTGAGCAGAAAACGTGAAATGCCGGATGGCGGCGTGAAAAACGCCTTATCCGACCTACGGTTCGGGCGCTTTGTAGGCCGGATAAGGCGAAGCCGCCATCCGGCGTTGCTGTTATTGGCGCTGTTTGTTGCCGCCTGCTGGCTGACATGGGTTAACTTCTCCGTTGCGCTACCGCGCAGCCAGTGGCAACAGGCTATCTGGTCACCGGATATCGACATCATTGAGCAGATGATTTTTCATTACAGCCTGCTGCCAAGACTGGCGATTTCGCTGCTGGTGGGCGCGGGGCTTGGGCTGGTAGGCGTCCTGTTCCAGCAAGTATTGCGTAACCCGCTGGCGGAACCGACCACGCTGGGCGTGGCGACCGGCGCGCAATTGGGGATCACGGTGACTACGCTATGGGCGATTCCCGGCGCGCTGGCGACGCAGTTTGCCGCCCTGACGGGAGCCTGTATCGTCGGCGCGCTGGTGTTCGGCGTGGCGTGGGGCAAACGTCTGTCGCCAGTGACCCTGATCCTCGCCGGGCTGGTGGTTAGCCTCTATTGTGGCGCAATCAACCAGTTACTGGTGATTTTCCACCACGATCAGTTGCAAAGCATGTTTTTATGGAGCACCGGAACGCTAACGCAAACCGACTGGAGCGGCGTGCAGCGTCTGTGGCCGCAGTTGCTGGGCGGTGTGATGCTCACGTTATTGTTGTTACGCCCGATGACGCTGATGGGGCTGGATGACGGCGTTGCGCGTAATCTGGGTCTGGCGCTGTCGTTAGCGCGTCTGGCGGCGCTGTCGCTGGCGATTGTGTTGAGCGCTCTGCTGGTCAACGCGGTGGGCATTATCGGTTTTATCGGCCTGTTTGCGCCGCTGCTGGCGAAAATGCTTGGCGCAAGACGTCTGCTGGCGCGCCTGATGCTGGCGCCGCTCATTGGGGCGCTTATTTTGTGGCTATCCGATCAGATTATCCTTTGGCTAACCCGCGTATGGATGGAGGTTTCCACCGGGTCAGTGACGGCGTTAATCGGCGCGCCGCTGCTCCTGTGGCTGCTGCCGCGGCTTAAAAGCATGAGCGCGCCGGATATGAACGCCAGCGATCGTGTGGCGGCGGAACGTCGGCACGTTCTTGCTTTTGCCGTTGCCGGTGGCGCGCTCCTGCTGCTGGCAACATGGGTCGCCCTCTCTTTTGGTCGCGACGCGCACGGCTGGACGTGGGCGAGCGGAACGCTGCTTGAAGAACTGATGCCGTGGCGCTGGCCGCGGATACTGGCGGCGTTAATGGCGGGCGTCATGCTGGCGGTGGCGGGCTGCATTATTCAGCGTCTGACCGGTAATCCAATGGCCAGCCCGGAAGTGCTGGGGATCAGTTCCGGAGCCGCGTTTGGCGTGGTGTTGATGCTGTTTTTGGTGCCGGGGAATGCCTTCGGTTGGCTACTGCCTGCCGGAAGCCTGGGCGCGGCGGCGACACTGCTGATTATTATGATAGCCGCCGGGCGCGGCGGTTTCTCGCCGCAACGGATGTTGCTGGCGGGGATGGCGCTCAGCACCGCGTTTACCATGCTGCTAATGATGCTCCAGGCGAGCGGCGACCCGCGGATGGCGGAAGTATTGACCTGGCTCTCAGGATCTACCTATAACGCCACTGGCGGGCAGGTTACGCGAACCGCGATCGTAATGGTGATTTTGCTGGCACTTGTGCCGTTGTGTCGCCGCTGGTTAACGATTTTGCCCCTGGGCGGCGATGCCGCGCGTGCGGTGGGCATGGCGCTTACGCCGTCGCGTATCGCGCTGCTGGCGCTGGCGGCGTGTTTGACGGCAACCGCGACGATGACCATTGGGCCGCTGAGTTTCGTTGGACTGATGGCGCCGCATATTGCGCGGATGCTCGGTTTTCGCCGGACGATGCCGCATATGGTCATCTCGGCGCTGGCAGGGGGCGTTTTACTGGTCTTTGCCGACTGGTGCGGCAGGATGGCGCTATTTCCGTATCAGATCCCGGCGGGACTGCTTTCAAGCTTTATTGGCGCGCCGTACTTTATCTATTTGCTACGTAAACAGAGTCGGTAAAAAAAAGCTGTGCCACATTTATGTCGGGTGGCAGCCATGCTCAACCCGACCTACAAATTACACAATATCAATATGTTGTGGCAATATTTTGTAGGCCTAAAAATAGCTGAACGCTATCAGGTGCGAGAGCTGTCCTGTCACGTTTTATCGAGGGAACTCTGCTTTTATTTTCAGCAAGAAGCAGGTGTTATTTTTGTATCGATAAGTCATGAGCTATTTCAGTGGCGCGCCGCTGTCTCGTGAACAGGGTGACTAATTTCAACATATCCAGGCCCGAAACGTTGATGATAAATTGCGGCATGATCTATCCAATAATAAGAATTACCGGTTTCGGTATTAAGCCTTTTTAAATATTAAGATGCGGATGCCGCATCTTTAATGCATCTCGTAAATCAATTTTAATTTAATAATAAATTTTCATTATAAAACTTCGATAATAAAATATTATTTTTTTATCGAAGTAATAAAAAACAACTCTATTAAAATAAATTAATTGCCACGAGTAAACAAAAAAAATGTAACTTAGCATTTTTTGATTTTTTTAATGGAATTTATACCAAAAATAAATGTTACGCGTCATTGCTATATATTCAGTACTGTAATTCTGATCTTTTTTTATTCATTTTGACATGTTTATTGTTTTTTTGGCTCTCCCGTCTTGCTTTGTTTGTTTTTTGAACGGTAAAAAATATTTATTATTTAATGCTGATGATCCTTTAAATAAAAAACACTTGTCTTTGGGTTTTTAATGGAAAATACTTCACCGCGCCTAAGGGATGTTATTTATTAACGTGTTGTTTGCTTCTTTTTAATGTTGCATCGGGAATTTCATAACTCGTCATATAATATATATCTACCCATATAAACATGGGGTATTGAGTATAACTCCGTGTGAATAGCGTAAAAATACTCACCAACTTTTAATAAGGATGAAAAATGAATACAGCAGTAAAAGCTGCGGTTGCTGCCGCACTGGTTATGGGTGTTTCCAGCTTTGCCAATGCTGCAGGCAGTAATACTGGTACGGTTACTTTTACCGGTACTATTGAAGATTCACCGTGTTCAATCGTGGTTGGCGACGAACACCAGACCGTTAACCTGGGCCATATCGGTACTGGTTCTCTGATGGGCGGTAAAGAATCTTCAAAAGTCGATTTCCATATCGGTCTGGAAAACTGCGCATTCACCACTGAGAAAGAAGTGTCTACCGTTTTCTCTGCCATCGGTAACGAATCCAGCGCTAATCCGGGCAGCGTTGCGCTGATGCGTATCGGCGGCGGCGAAATGGCGGGTTCCAGCATTGTCATCGGCAACCACCTGGGTTCCGCGATCAAATTGGGCGACGCTTACAGCGAAAATCTGACGATGAACGGCAGCGTTGCGGCGGCGAAACAGACTCTTAACTTCAAAGCCTGGGTGAAAGGCGATTCCGCTGCCAGCACTATCGATACCGGCGAATTCAGCAGCACCGTAAACTTCACGATCAGCTATCTGTAAGTGAAATATCATCCTGCGGCAGTCTGCCGCAGGATAATGCTTAAAGTAAAAAAATAGATTATATATTTCAGGGATAGATTGTCTGATGGCTCACTATAAAAAATTTCGTCTGAGCACGCTTGCGGCCGTGGTGGGTATTGTTCTGGCTGTCGGTCCGGAAAATAGCTATGCGGAAGCGCCCATTCAATTTAATACCCGATTTCTTGATGTTAAAGATGATGCCAGCCTGGATCTCTCCCGCTTTTCCCGTAAAGGCTACATTATGCCGGGGAGCTATCATCTCCAGGTGCTGGTCAATCAGAGTCAAATTGCCCAGGATAATGTTATTACGTATTCCGTTGATAATAACGATCCTGATAACACCTATCCCTGTTTATCGCCTGAACTGGTATCGCTGCTGGGGTTAAAACCTGAAATAGCAGATAAAATGATCTGGATAAATGCCGGTCAGTGTCTGCAACCAGATCAACTGGAGGGGATGGAAACCCAAACGGATTTAAGCCAGTCAACGCTGACGGTGATTATTCCTCAGGCCTATCTGGAATACAGCGATGAAGAGTGGGATCCACCTTCCCGCTGGGATGAAGGGATTCCCGGCGTGTTATTTGACTACAACGTTAACAGCCAGTGGCGACATGCTGAACATGATGACGGCGATGAATATGACATCAGCGGCAACGGCACGGTGGGTGCCAACCTCGGCGCGTGGCGTTTGCGCGCGGACTGGCAGGCTAACTATCGTCACGAAAATGACAGCGAAGATAAAGACAACTTTGGCTCCAGTTCCGAACAGAACTGGGACTGGAACCGCTATTACGCCTGGCGGGCGATCCCGCAGCTCCGGGCGCAGCTAACGCTGGGCGAAGGATCGCTGGAATCCGATATTTTCGATGGCTTTAACTATGTTGGCGGCAGCCTTATCACCGACGATCAGATGTTACCGCCTAATCTGCGCGGCTACGCCCCGGATATATCAGGCGTGGCGCGCACCAACGCCAAAGTCACCGTGACCCAGCGCGGGCGGGTGATTTATGAGTCGCAGGTCCCGGCTGGACCGTTTCGCATTCAGGATATTAATGAAACGGTATCCGGCGATCTACACGTCAAAATTGAAGAACAAAGCGGTCAGGTGCAGGAATATGACGTCAGCACCGCCTCCATTCCGTTTCTGACCCGTCCCGGCCAGGTGCGCTACAAGTTGGCAGCCGGGCGACCGCAGGACTGGGATCACAATATGGAAGGCGGCTTTTTCACCTCAGCCGAAGCCTCCTGGGGGATCGCTAACGGCTGGTCGCTGTACGGCGGTGCCATCGGTGAGCAGGATTATCAGGCGCTGGCGTTAGGACTGGGGCGCGATCTGGCGCTGCTGGGCGCGTTTTCCGTCGATGTCACCCATTCCCGTGCGACGCTGCCAGAGGGTAGCGCCTACGGCGACGGCACCATTCAGGGTAACTCGTTCCGTGCCAGCTACGCTAAAGATTTTGATGATATAGACAGCCGTCTGACGTTTGCTGGTTATCGCTTTTCCGAAGAAAACTACATGACGATGGACGAGTTTATCGATACGCATAATGACGATAACGATCGTCAGCGCACCGGCCACGATAAAGAGATGTATACCCTGACGTACAGCCAGAACTTTTCGGCAATAAACGTCAACGCCTATATCAACTACACCCATCGCACCTACTGGAATCAACCTAACCAGGACAGCTATAACCTGACGCTGTCGCACTATTTCGATGTCGGTGAGGTGCGCGGGATCAGTCTGTCGGTGAACGGTTTTCGCAACGAATATGACAATGAGCGTGATGACGGCGTGTACGTCTCGCTCAGTATTCCGTGGGGCAACAACCGCACGCTGAGCTACAACGGCTCCTTTAGCGATGACAACAACAGCAATCAGGTCGGCTATTACGAGCGCATTGACGATCGCAATAACTACCAGATCAACGCTGGTCGCGCGGATAACGGTGCGACTCTCGACGGCTACTACCGTTATCAAGCGAGCTATGCCGACATTGACGTCAGTGCGAACTATCAGGAAGGCGACTATACCTCCGGCGGACTGAACATCCAGGGCGGCGCGACGCTGACTGCTAAAGGCGGGGCGTTGCACCGCACCAGCGTCAACGGCGGCTCGCGGCTGCTGGTGGATGTCGGCGATGAAGCGAACGTACCCATCTCCGGCTACAGCACGCCGGTATATACCAACGCGTTTGGTAAAGCCGTCATTGTCGACGTCAACGACTACTACCGCAACCAGGTGAAAATCGACATTACCCAGTTGCCGGAAGACGCGGAAGCAATCCTCTCCATCGCTCAGGCGACCCTGACGGAAGGGGCGATCGGTTATCGCCGCATGGAGGTGCTCAGCGGTAAAAAAGCCATGGGCAGTATCCGCCTGCGCGATGGCGGCACGCCGCCCTTCGGCGCAGAGGTTTACAACAGTCGCCAGCAACAGTTAGGGATCGTAGGTGAAGACGGCAGCGTTTATCTGATCGGCATTAACCCCGGCGAGCGGTTGCAGGTGACATGGGAAGGTAAAACGCAGTGTGAAGCGGCGTTGCCCGATCCGCTGCCGGGCGATCTGTTTAGCGGCCTGTTGCTGCCGTGCATCGGCGATGCTTCATCACCTGAGGCAACGCAGCCCGAAGAGAAACCATTACTCCAGCTTCATACGCAGCGGCGGACGTCTTCGACGCAACCCGAAGCGCTCTCTTCTCGTTATCCAACACATTGATTCAGGAAACCGCATTCATGATGTCATTAAAACGTTATAACCTGGCCGCTGTTTTGCTGCTTTTGCTGGGCGGCTACGGTAGCGCCCAAGCCGCCATCGCGCCCGATCGCACCCGCCTGGTGTTTCGCGGCGAAGATAAATCGATAAGCGTCGATCTGAAAAACGCCAACAGCAAACTGCCCTATCTGGCGCAGTCCTGGGTGGAAGATGAGAAGGGCGTCAAAATCACCTCGCCTTTAATCGTCGTCCCACCGGTCCAGCGCATTGAGCCGTCGGCAATCGGACAGGTCAAAATTCAGGGGATGCCGGCGCTGGCGTCGCTCCCCCAGGATCGGGAAACCCTTTTTTATTACAACGTGCGCGAAATTCCGCCGCAAAGCGACAAGCCCAATACGCTGCAAATCGCCCTGCAAACGCGCATCAAAGTTTTTTACCGCCCGCAGGCGCTATCGAAAATCGATATGCAGCATCCCTGGCAATACAAGATCACCCTTCAGCGTCAGGGCAATGGCTATCAGGTGAGCAATCCGACCGGTTACTACGTGGTGTTAAGCAACGCCAGCAACCGCATGGACGGCACACCAGCCAGAGGCTTTAGCCCTTTAGTGATTGCACCAAAAAGCAACGTGACGCTGGGAGGGGACGCCAGTGAATTAGGTCACTCGCCTGTGCTGACTTACGTCAACGATTATGGCGCGCGGTTACCGCTGATTTTTAACTGTACTGACAACAGTTGTGCGGTAGATGAAGCAAAAAGCAGAAAGTCGTAACCGACAAGGAGACGCAAGATGAGGCAATGGCGGTTACGGCTGGGCACGGTAACGTGTGCGGCCATGCTGAGTGCGGTCAGTATGCCGCTGGCAGCGGGAAGTAAGACGGTCAACATGACGCTGACGATAGTCGTTAATGCCGCGCCGCCCTGTACTGTGACCGGCGGTGAGGTGGAATTTGGCAATGTGTTGACGACGAAAGTGGATGGGGTGAATTACCGGCAGGCGGTGGGCTATCGCCTGAGCTGTAACGGCAGAGTGAGCGATTACCTGAAGTTACAGATTCAGGGGAATGCGGTGACTATCAATGGCGAGTCGGTATTGCAAACCGATGTCGATGGATTGGGGATCCGTCTGCAAACCGCCACGGATGGCGAGCTGATTTCACCCGGCAATACGCAATGGTTGTCATTTCAATACAGCGGTGGCAGCGGTCCGGCCATTGAGGCAATTCCCGTCAAAAATAATGGCGTAACGTTAACAGGCGGCGCGTTTAACGCAGGCGCCACGCTGGTGGTGGATTACCAATGAAAAAAATGGCTTTGACGATGTTAATGGGGGGCAGCCTTGCCGCACAGGCAGCCGATAATCTTAAGTTTCACGGCACATTAATTTCACCGCCGAATTGTACGATTAACAATGATCAGACGATCGACGTTAAGTTCGGTAACCTGCTGATTAATAAAATAGATGGTACGCGTTATGCGCAGAATGTTCCGTATGAGATCACCTGTGATTCAACGGTGCGCGATGAGACGATGGCGATGACCCTGACGCTAAGCGGTTCCGTGAGTGATTTTAATCCGGCGGCGGTAAACACCAGCGTGGCGGGGCTGGGGATTGAACTCAGGCAGAACGACCAACCCTTTACGTTGGGGTCCACCATTACGGTGAATGAACAATCGATACCTGTTCTGAAAGCCATACCGGTTAAAAAGAGCGGTGCTTCGCTGAAAGAAGGCGGCTTCGATGCGACGGCAACATTACAGGTGGATTATCAGTAATGGCTAAAAGACAGGCGTTATTACACGGCGCGGCCTGCATCCTCTGTGGGGCGCTGATATTGCCGGTCTCAGCGGCAGATAACCTGCATTTTTCCGGTAGCCTGGTGGCCAGTCCTTGCACGCTCACGATGCAGGGGACGGGGATTGCCGAAGTCGATTTTTCGTCGCTTGACAGTTCTGATTTCACTCCCGACGGCCAGTCTGCTCGTAAGCCTTTGGTGTTTGAACTCACGGATTGCGATTCGGCGCTGAGTAACGGGGTGCAGGTGACTTTCACTGGAACCGAAGCGACCGGAATGCGCGGTATCCTGGCCATCGATAGCCATTCAGGTGCTTTTGGGATCGGGATTGGTATTGAAACGCTATCCGGCGTTCCCGTGGGCATGAACGATAAAGAGGGTGCGATATTCACGCTGGTGACGGGGAATAACGCGCTAAACCTGAATGCCTGGGTACAACGCCTTCCTGGCGAGGACCTGGTTCCGGGAACGTTCTTCGCAAGCGCACTAGTTACCTTTGAGTATTTATGATGAGAAGCATACAGATTTTATTTTTACTGTTGGCGGTCGTTTGTTGCCGTTCAATAGCGGCGGGACCCATGCTGAAAGCGACGTTTTCAAGCACCACGATGTATTATGGTATTGGCCCTAATAGCGACAAATCTATTGTGGCGGAGGTGACGATAGCGACTCCGGAGGGGGTGTACTATGGCTCCTGGAACCTTTCGGGACATCGTAAAGGAGAAACGCTAACCGCAGACTCCTGGTCTGGGCCAGAACCTGCGCCGAAGGTTGTATTGAAGGATTTTGATAACACTGTTTCGCGATCTGCGTGCAAGAATCTTCCCTCGAACTGGAGGGGGTGTGGTTCTTTTACCCTGGAGATTACGGTACAAAGCGATGATTATGGTTGCCCCTGGCTGGCGTCGAGCCATATCGTTGCTACCGCTTTTATCACTAACGAAACGTATTCCCCGCCGGATACGCGCAGCTCAGTTTGCCCGAAAGTTCCCGTTGATACTTTTGATATCTCCTGGGATGCGAACGTTTCGAAACAGAAAACAACCCTCATGCTTGATGCCACTGGTGGCACGGTGAATCGCACGTTACATACCTATTTGATGGAGGGGGGGAAACTGTGCGATGGCAGCAAATTTGACAACCGTGGCGCTTATTGCCGTTTTGTCTCATCGGGTATTACGCTCAATGTGCTGGGCTGCGACCAGTCGAGCGTCACGACCAGCGCCGTTGATCATCCGATAACCGATGTTGAGCTTCATGACATTAATGTAGCGGTGAACACCCGCAACATTGGCTCCGGGCAGTTCACGTCGACCTGTAGCTTCCAGTATATTATTGATGAGCTTTAGGGGGGCTGGGTGTTTGGCGAAGATTCACGCTAACCTGGTATGAACCAAAAAAAAGCCGGGTGGCGGCTTCGCCTTACCCGGCCTACGTTGTTTCTGGACGTTCTCTTTTACAGTTTCGCAAACACCCGACGCGCGGCGTCGATGGTGTTATTGATATCTTCTTCACTGTGCGCCACGGACATAAAGCCTGCTTCGAACGCGGACGGCGCCAGATATACGCCTTCCTCCAGCATCAGGTGGAAGAAACGCTTAAAGCGTTCCACGTCGCACGCCATCACGTCCTGATAGCAGGTTACGCTCTCAGCGTCGGTGAAGAAAATCCCGAACATGCCGCCGACATGGTTAACCACCAGCGGAATATTCGCTTCTTCGGCAGCTTCCAGCAAACCTTCCGCCAGACGGGTGGTGAGCTCATCCAGCGTTTCATGAATGCCGGGCTGGGCGACTTCATTCAGGCAGGCGAAACCGGCCGCCATCGCAATCGGGTTGCCGGAAAGGGTGCCCGCCTGGTAAACCGGGCCCGTCGGCGCCAGCGCATCCATTACATCGCGACGACCGCCAAACGCGCCTACCGGCATCCCGCCGCCGATGATTTTACCCAGACAGGTCAGGTCAGGCACGACGCCGTAGTAATCCTGGGCTCCGGCCAGCGCTACGCGAAAACCGGTCATCACTTCGTCGATAATCAGCAGCGCGCCGAACTCATCGCACAAGGCGCGCAGGCCTGGCAGAAATTCCGGCAGCGGCGGGATGCAGTTCATATTGCCCGCTACGGGTTCGACGATGATACAGGCGATTTCCTGCGGATATTGTTCAAACGCCGCGCGCACTGACGTCAGATCGTTATAAGTGCAGGTCAGCGTATGTTTCGCGAAATCTGCCGGCACGCCCGGCGAGTTCGGCTGACCGAGCGTCAGCGCGCCAGAACCGGCTTTGACCAGCAGACAGTCTGCGTGGCCGTGGTAGCAGCCTTCGAATTTGATAATCTTATCGCGGCCAGTAAAACCACGCGCCAGGCGAATAGCGCTCATCGTCGCTTCGGTGCCGGAGTTCACCATGCGCACCATGTCCATGGTCGGCACCAGGTTGGTCACCAGTTCCGCCATTTTTACTTCCATTTCGGTTGGCGCGCCGAAGCTTAAACCGCGCTCCGCAGCTTCGATCACCGCATTGCGGATAGCCGGATGGTTATGCCCCAGTACCATTGGTCCCCAGGAACCGACATAGTCGATATACGCTTTGCCATCGACATCGTACAGATACGCGCCGTCCGCTTTTTCGATAAACAGCGGGGTGCCGCCCACGCCAGTGAAGGCGCGAACAGGGGAGTTCACGCCGCCGGGGATCAGCTCGCGGGCCGCGCTATAGAGATTTTCAGACTTACTCATGGAAAGATTCCTGGTTCGTAGAAAAAGTGAATACCCGCTATTCTAAGTTATTCAGAGAAGGTTATGAAAGTTTTACGCATTTGAAACAATACGATTTGCAGGGGATTTTCACGGCGTTGGCGAGTAGAATGCCGACTTTAGATTTGTATTACCAATTAATGATCTTCTGATGAAAACAGACACTTCCACCTTTTTAGCTCAGCAAATTGTGCGTTTACGGCGCAGAGATCAGATTCGCCGGTTAATGCAGCGGGATAAAACGCCGCTGGCCATCCTGTTAATGGCGGCCGTTGTCGGCACGCTTACCGGACTGGTTGGCGTCGCCTTTGAAAAGGCGGTTTCCTGGGTACAAAACATGCGCATTGGCGCGCTGGTTCAGGTCGCGGACCATGCGTTTTTGCTTTGGCCGCTGGCCTTTATCCTTTCGGCGTTACTGGCGATGGTCGGCTACTTTTTGGTGCGAAAATTTGCGCCGGAAGCCGGCGGCTCGGGTATCCCGGAAATTGAAGGCGCGCTGGAGGAGTTACGTCCGGTGCGCTGGTGGCGCGTGTTGCCGGTGAAGTTTATCGGCGGGATGGGAACGTTGGGCGCAGGAATGGTATTAGGGCGCGAAGGGCCAACGGTGCAAATCGGGGGCAACCTGGGGCGCATGGTGCTGGATGTTTTTCGTATGCGCAGCGCCGAAGCGCGGCATACGTTGCTGGCGACCGGCGCGGCGGCGGGGCTCTCTGCGGCGTTTAACGCGCCGCTGGCGGGTATCCTGTTTATTATTGAAGAGATGCGCCCGCAGTTTCGCTACAACCTGATTTCGATTAAAGCGGTGTTTACCGGCGTCATCATGTCGAGCATTGTGTTCCGCATATTTAACGGCGAAGCGCCGATTATTGAAGTCGGCAAACTGTCTGATGCGCCGGTTAACACGCTGTGGTTATACCTTATCCTCGGCATTATTTTTGGCTGCGTCGGGCCAGTATTTAATTCGTTGGTGCTGCGTACCCAGGATATGTTTCAGCGCTTTCATGGCGGCGAAATTAAAAAATGGGTGCTTATGGGCGGCGCGATCGGCGGCCTGTGCGGTATTCTGGGGTTGATTGAGCCGGAAGCGGCAGGCGGCGGATTTAACCTTATTCCTATCGCCGCGGCAGGTAATTTTAGCGTCGGGCTACTGCTGTTCATCTTTATTACCCGGGTGGTCACAACGCTGCTTTGCTTTTCTTCCGGCGCGCCGGGGGGCATTTTCGCCCCGATGCTGGCGCTGGGAACGCTGCTTGGTACGGCCTTCGGTATGGCGGCGGCAGTGCTTTTCCCGCAGTATCACCTGGAGGCCGGTACCTTTGCGATTGCCGGGATGGGGGCGCTGATGGCGGCGTCGGTGCGCGCCCCGCTGACGGGGATTGTGCTGGTGCTGGAGATGACCGATAACTACCAGCTCATTTTGCCAATGATTATCACCTGTCTTGGCGCGACACTATTAGCCCAGTTTTTGGGCGGGAAACCGTTATACTCAACCATCCTGGCGCGCACTCTGGCGAAGCAGGATGCGGAACAGGCGGCGAAAAACCAGAATGCGCCTGCGGGCGAGAATACTTGAACGAATTACTAGGGTATTAGATAATGACTGCCAATATTGGGTGAAAATTTATCCAATTACCGATGTCGTTTGGAGCAAAATATGAGTGATGACGTAGCGCTGCCGCTGCAGTTTACCGACGCAGCAGCGAATAAAGTAAAAAGTCTTATCGCTGACGAAGATAACCCGAATCTGAAACTACGCGTGTATATCACCGGCGGTGGTTGCAGCGGCTTCCAGTATGGTTTTACCTTTGACGATCAGGTTAACGAAGGGGATATGACCATCGAAAAACAGGGCGTTGGCCTGGTGGTTGACCCGATGAGTTTGCAGTATCTGGTGGGTGGTTCGGTCGATTATACCGAAGGCCTGGAAGGTTCCCGCTTCATTGTAACCAACCCGAATGCGAAAAGTACCTGCGGGTGTGGCTCTTCCTTCAGTATTTGATTGCTGTTCGTTGTGCCGGATGGCGACGCGAGCGTCTTATCCGGCCGACAGGAAAGATGTTCCAGGCCCGATAAGCTTAGCGCCATCGAGCAAAACAATATCAACGTCCGTTTTCATCCAGGGCAAACGTCGGCAATTTCAAATGCCAGCGAATGGCCGCCAGGCGAATGAACAGCGTGACGACCATACCCATCATGCTGGCGCTTTCCAGCGGTACTGAAAACGTATAAAACGCGGTGGCGTGAACAATCCCGCCGATAATACAGGCCGTGGCATAGATTTCGGTGCGTAGGATCATGGGGATCTCACGTGCCAGAACATCGCGAATAATCCCGCCGCCGACGCCGGTAATCACGCCCATACAGACGGCCACTAATGGCCCCGTTTCAGCGAGGAAGGCTTTATTCACCCCAATGCCGACAAACACCGCCAGCCCGACCGCATCCAGCACCGGCAACATCCATTTCGGCAGACGTCTTGGCTGGCGAACCAGCAGGATGGTCAGCATACTGGTGACCATGGCGACGACCAGGTCGGTAGGATCTTTAACCCAGAATACCGGGCCGTTATCCAGCGCCATATCGCGGATTGTCCCGCCGCCGACGGCAGTAACGACGCCGAGCACCAGGACGCCGAACGGATCCATACGTAATTTCCCGGCCAGCAACACGCCAGAGATAGCAAATACAGCCGTGCCTACAATATCCAGCCAATAGACGAGCATTGTCGAATCCCCACTGGGAGCCTGGTAAGACAGGCTCTAATTCACCTGTGAAAGCGCATTACAGAGTTGTTTTGCGGCGAGGATAATACGCGGGCTTGCGCGTTCAAACCAGTCGCTGTTAAGCGGAATAACCGGAATTTTTAACAGGTTTCCCCAGTATTGTTCAATTTTGAGAATTTCGCCCGCTTTTCCGGCCACGATAATGGCCTGGGGATGCCTTGCCAGCACCTGTTCACGGCTGACTTGCGGCCACGGCACGCGGCTGTCAGCAAAGACGTTTTCTCCGCCGCAGGTCGTCAAAACCTGATGTTGAATAGACCCTTTACCACTGGTAAACAGAGGATTCATGCCAAACTGAAGAAAGACGCGCTTTTTAGCTTTACCGGCATACTCGGCGTTGAGCGCGGCGTACTCGTTTAGCAATGTCTGCGCTGCCTGCTGAGCCTTTTCCGGCTGCGGGCTCCAGGCGGCCAGTTGGCGGAGCGTGTCGGCGATCTGTTCGATGCTTACCGCGTCCACCCACATGACCTTAATACCTAATGACGTCAGTTGGTTTACCTGGCGTTCCGCATTACCGCCGCGCCAGGCGACGACCAGATCCGGCTTCAGCGCCACAATGCGTTCCAGATTCATTCCCTGCCAGGTAGAGACCTGTTCTATTTTTTGCGCTTCGGGCGGGTAGTCGGAATAGCTGCTGACGCCAACGGGCGTAATCCCGGCGGCAAAAGCAAGCTCCGTATTGGCGGGAGAGAGGGTAATTACGCGCGGCGCAGCGTAAAGCCACACCGGGAGCGTAAGCAGCAGGGCGACCAGCGCCCTGAACATTTGCTTAGCCATGCGCCAGTTTCTGTACCAGCGTTTCGACCATCAGAGTCGACTGTTTCGCCGCCACCGCGAGGAATTCGTCAAAGCTGAGGTGCGATTGCTGATCGGCCACGTCAGAAATAGCGCGTACCACCACGAACGGCACGCTGAAGTTATAGCAGACGTGGGCGATAGCGGTGGCTTCCATCTCTACGGCGACCGCGTCGGGGAAGTTATGCCGAATTTTCGCCAGCCCGACGGAGCCGTTAATAAACGCGTCGCCGCTAACAATAAGGCCGCGTACCGCGTTCAGATTCAACTCCCTGATGCAGGATTCCGCGGCGGCAATCAGTTTGTCATCGGCCTTAAATCCGGCCGGACAGCCCGGTAATTGCCCGTATTCATAGCCGAAAGCGGTCACATCAGCGTCGTGGTAACGCGCTTCGTCAGAGACGACGATATCGCCGACCTTCAGCGTGGACGCCAGACCGCCTGCGGAACCGGTATTGATGATCACGTCCGGCTTGCAGTGCTCCAGAAGCAACGTTGCGCCCAGCGCCGCCGCGACTTTACCGATACCGGATTTCAGCAACGCCACTTCGGTGCCGTTCAACTGGCCAGTGTAAATTTCGCAGCCGCCCAGCGTAATCGTCTGACGGTTGTCAATTTTGTCACGCAGCAGCGTAACTTCTTCTTCCATTGCGCCAATGATGCCGATTTTCATAGATTTACTCGCGATAAGTCAGTTTTGGGGGCATAGTTTATCATGCGCTTATGGGGAAGCGCATTTCTCAGGCGGGGAGAGGATATGGCATCGATCGATTTCCGAAATAAAATTAACTGGCATCGTCGTTATCGTTCACCGCAGGGCGTAAAGACGGAACATGAGATCCTGCGGATTTTTGAAAGCGATCGCGGGCGGATTATCAACTCTCCGGCTATACGCCGTTTGCAGCAAAAAACGCAGGTTTTCCCGCTGGAGCGCAATGCCGCGGTGCGTACTCGTCTGACGCATTCGATGGAGGTGCAGCAGGTGGGGCGTTATATCGCGAAAGAGATTTTAAGCCGCCTGAAAGAGCAAAACCGACTGGAGGAGTACGGTCTGGATGCGCTGACCGGTCCCTTTGAAAGTATTGTGGAAATGGCCTGCCTGATGCACGACATCGGTAATCCGCCGTTCGGTCATTTTGGCGAGGCGGCGATCAATGACTGGTTTCGTCAGCGGCTGCATCCGGAAGATGCGGAAAGTCAGCCGCTCACGCATGATCGCTGTGTGGTTTCCTCGCTACGGCTACAGGAAGGCGAAGAAAATCTGAACGATATTCGCCGCAAGGTACGTCAGGATATCTGCCATTTTGAAGGCAATGCACAGGGAATTCGTCTGGTACATACGCTCATGCGGATGAATCTTACCTGGGCGCAGGTTGGCGGAATTTTAAAATATACCCGTCCGGCATGGTGGCGAGGGCCGGTGCCGGATTCCCATCGCTATTTAATGAAGAAACCGGGCTATTATCTTTCTGAAGAGAAGTATATTGCGAGGTTACGTAAAGAACTGCAGTTAGCGCCTTACAGTCGCTTTCCATTAACGTGGATTATGGAAGCCGCAGATGATATTTCTTATTGTGTCGCCGATCTTGAAGACGCGGTAGAGAAAAGAATCTTTAGCGTTGAGCAGCTTTATCACCATTTATATCACGCGTGGGGCCACCATGAGAAGGATTCGCTGTTTGAGCTGGTGGTAGGAAATGCGTGGGAAAAATCACGCGCCAATACATTAAGCCGCAGTACCGAAGATCAGTTTTTTATGTATTTACGGGTAAATACATTAAATAAACTGGTGCCCTATGCCGCTCAGCGTTTTATTGATAATTTGCCGCAGATTTTTGCCGGTACCTTCAATCAGGCGCTGCTGGAAGATGCCAGCGGTTTTAGCCGCCTGCTTGGACTCTATAAGAATGTGGCGGTTGAACATGTGTTTAGCCATCCGGATGTAGAACAGCTTGAACTACAGGGATACCGGGTGATCAGCGGGTTATTAGATATCTATCAGCCGCTATTAAGCTTGTCGCTTAACGACTTTCGCGAGCTGGTGGAAAAAGAACGGTTGAAACGCTTCCCTATAGAATCGCGCTTATTTCAGAAACTTTCTACGCGCCATCGTTTGGCCTACGTGGAAGTCGTCAGTAAATTACCCACGGATTCGGCGGAGTACCCGGTACTGGAATATTATTATCGCTGTCGGTTGATTCAGGATTATATCAGCGGGATGACTGACCTTTACGCATGGGATGAATATCGGCGTTTGATGGCGGTCGAACAGTAAATGGACTTTTGTAAAGATGGACAATAAATTTTTACTTTTTCCAGAAACTTTGTTCCGGAACTTCGCGTTATAAAATGAATCTGACGTACACAGCAATTTTGCGTTACCTGTTAATCGAGATTGAAACACATGAAAAAAACCACATTAGCAATGAGTGCACTGGCTCTGAGTTTAGGTTTGGCATTGTCGCCTCTGTCTGCCACGGCGGCTGAAACGTCCTCTTCAGCAATGACTGCCCAGCAGATGCCAAGCCTGGCACCGATGCTCGAAAAAGTGATGCCATCGGTGGTCAGTATTAATGTTGAAGGTAGCACCACGGTGAATACGCCGCGTATGCCGCGTAATTTCCAGCAGTTCTTTGGCGATGACTCCCCGTTCTGCCAGGACGGTTCTCCGTTCCAGAATTCTCCGTTCTGCCAGGGCGGCGGTAACGGCGGCAACGGCGGTCAGCAACAGAAATTCATGGCGCTGGGCTCCGGCGTAATTATTGACGCCGCGAAGGGCTACGTCGTCACCAACAACCACGTGGTTGATAACGCCAGCGTGATTAAAGTACAGCTTAGCGATGGACGTAAATTCGATGCTAAAGTGGTAGGCAAAGATCCGCGTTCTGATATCGCGCTGATTCAAATTCAGAATCCGAAGAACCTGACGGCGATTAAGCTGGCGGACTCCGACGCGCTGCGCGTGGGGGATTATACCGTCGCTATTGGTAACCCGTTTGGTCTGGGCGAAACGGTGACGTCAGGTATCGTTTCGGCGCTGGGGCGTAGCGGCCTGAACGTAGAAAATTACGAGAATTTTATTCAGACCGACGCCGCGATTAACCGCGGTAACTCCGGCGGCGCGCTGGTGAACCTGAACGGTGAGCTGATCGGTATTAACACCGCGATTCTGGCGCCGGACGGCGGCAACATCGGTATCGGCTTCGCTATCCCCAGTAACATGGTGAAAAACCTGACGTCGCAGATGGTGGAATACGGCCAGGTGAAACGCGGCGAACTGGGGATCATGGGGACTGAGCTGAATTCCGAATTGGCGAAAGCGATGAAAGTCGACGCCCAGCGTGGCGCGTTCGTCAGCCAGGTGATGCCGAATTCGTCCGCGGCGAAAGCGGGTATCAAAGCCGGGGATGTCATTACCTCGCTGAACGGTAAACCGATCAGCAGCTTTGCGGCGCTGCGCGCTCAGGTCGGCACTATGCCGGTCGGCAGCAAAATCAGCCTCGGTCTGCTGCGTGAAGGTAAAGCGATTACGGTTAATCTGGAACTGCAGCAGAGCAGCCAGAGTCAGGTTGATTCCAGCACCATCTTCAGCGGGATTGAAGGCGCTGAAATGAGCAATAAAGGCCAGGATAAAGGCGTTGTGGTGAGCAGCGTGAAAGCGAACTCACCCGCCGCGCAAATTGGCCTCAAAAAAGGCGATGTGATTATCGGCGCTAACCAGCAGCCGGTGAAAAATATCGCCGAGCTGCGTAAGATTCTCGACAGCAAGCCGTCGGTACTGGCGCTGAATATTCAGCGTGGTGATAGTTCTATTTATTTGCTGATGCAGTAATCACCTTTGTCCCCCTTCCACCACGGAAGGGGGCAACACTTTTCTGTGAAACTCCCCACAACTCCATACTTCTTTGCACCGTTTTGTGCATTTGCACAATGTCGAGGCCTGTCATCTTCCTTATGCTTGTGCTCTGCTCACAGGAGGGATTTATGGCTGGCTGGCATCTTGATACCAAAATGGCGCAGGATATCGTGGCGCGCACTATGCGCATCATCGATACCAATATCAACGTAATGGATGCCCGCGGGCGTATTATCGGCAGCGGCGATCGGGAACGTATTGGTGAATTGCACGAAGGCGCGCTGTTAGTGCTGTCGCAGGGCCGGGTTGTGGATATTGACAACGCCGTGGCGCGACACCTGCACGGGGTGCGTCAGGGGATTAATCTTCCCTTACGTCTTGAGGGCGAAATTGTCGGCGTGATCGGCCTCACCGGCGAACCAGAGCATCTGCGTAAATATGGCGAACTGGTGTGTATGACTGCCGAAATGATGCTGGAGCAGTCGCGGTTAATGCACCTTTTGGCGCAGGATAGCCGTTTGCGCGAAGAGCTGGTGATGAACCTGATTCAGGCCGAAGAAAATACGCCGGCGCTGGTGGAATGGGCGCAGCGTTTGGGGATCGATTTGAACCAGCCGCGTGTGGCGGCGGTGGTGGAAGTCGACAGCGGCCAGCTTGGCGTCGATAGCGCAATGGCGGAACTTCAGCAGTTGCAGAATGCGCTTACCACGCCGGAGCGTAACAACCTGATAGCCATTGTTTCTCTCACCGAGATGGTGGTGCTCAAACCCGCCTTAAACTCGTTTGGTCGCTGGGATGCTGAAGATCATCGTAAGCGCGTAGAGCAGCTTATCTCGCGAATGAAAGAGAATGGTCAGCTACGTTTTCGCGTGGCGCTGGGCAATTACTTTACCGGGCCGGGCAGTATTGCACGTTCATACCGCACGGCGCGCACTACGATGATGGTCGGCAAACAGCGGATGCCAGAAAGCCGCAGCTATTTTTATCAGGATTTGATGCTGCCGGTTCTGTTAGATAGCCTGCGTGGCGGCTGGCAGGCCAATGAGCTGGCGCGCCCGCTGGTAAAACTCAAAGCGATGGATAACAACGGGTTATTACGTCGGACGCTGACGGCGTGGTTTCGCCATAATGTCCAGCCGCTGGCGACCTCTAAGGCGCTGTTTATTCATCGTAACACGCTGGAATATCGGCTAAATCGTATTTCGGAACTGACCGGGCTGGATTTGGGAAATTTTGACGATCGGCTGTTGCTGTATGTGGAGCTACAATTGGATGAACAGCGTTAAGCCCGGCGGCGCTTCGTTGACCAGAGCAGGGAAATTGGGCGAAGTGGTAGGCCGGATTAGGCAAAGCCGCCATCCGACAACGTAATCTCACAGCGCCCGAAGACGCTGTGATGGGGGGGGTAATTCGTGGTCAGGCGCTGTAATCCCCGCGCCGTGACCTGCCAGATCACGTGTTGCGGCTGCGGCCAGCTTTCGCCATTGAGCGGGTTGCGGATAACCGACTGGTCTGCGCCCTCGGCATGAAAGACCTCAATCGTATAATCCTCATCCAGCCCGCAGACGTCAGTATAGCCGCCAAGCTGCACCGAACCTTTTATCGACTGACGGTAAACCACCGTACCGCGCGTATTATAAATCGTCACTGCCGCATATTCCGTTGCGAAGTCGCTATGCGGCGCAATTGGGTATGCGGTAAAGATAAATTGTTGCGCACGGATGTCTATTTCCATACTGGCAAAACCATTTTCTTCCTTGCCAATAAGCTGCCAGCTGAATTTATCGCCATATAATGCGGCAGCATCGGAGGTATTTTTCTCTTCCGTTTGTTCCGGTGAGTCGACCTCCAGCCCATCGCTCACCACGCGCCAGCGGTTGTGTTTTTTCAGCCTGACGTTTTGCCCGGTCGTTTCATTGATGGCGCTGCAACGGTAAGGTTCGTCATGGAAGAGCTCAATGTACATTCCCGCTTGCAAAACAACCGTATCGCTATCGGCTGAATAGTGGGTGATGCCATCATAATGACGGCTATAGATAACCTCGCCGGACTCCTCCTTTATCGTGAGCGTGCTGTATGTCGCGGTATAGTAGGGATGAGGCTGCCCGGCCAGTGTTTCTATTGTCATGCGCTGTTGCCGATTATCGTAAGCAAGCTGGCAAAACGTTCTGTCGCCTTGTCCGCGTAACTGCAACGTCACGCCTTTACCGATGCCTTCGCCCGGCTCGCTGTTATCCGCCGGCAGCACATCAACGCTGTCGCGCATTAACGCGCTACGGGTCGGCTCTTCAATATGGGAGAGCATCAGCCAGAGATCGTTTTTGCAAGCGGCATAAGGTTGCGCCATTAATAAAGGGCAGGCGCGGATAGCATCTGCGCGATGGGTAAACATAGCCTGGAGATCTGCGGCAGGATCGTTGTTGAGCGAAAAATGATAAAGCCCTTCGCTATCAAGACGCAGTAACTGATATTTCGTCGACGAGACCAATGTCAGATAGCCCGGCGAGGCTTTCAGGCGGCCAGGCTCGGCATGATAAAGATAAAGGTGGTAGTGGTCGCTAAACGGCACCACAATTTTTCCGGTGGCGCAGTTTATTCCGTTCATCTTACGTTCAAAAACCTTTTCGCCGCTGGCGGTTAACACCGTTATGCTGGCGTATAACGTATTCGCGAAGTAGCTGTGCTGCGTGGCGTTCGTGATATCCAGAACTAATTGTCTGGCCTCATGATCCACGGCTAAACGGGCGAAGGGCATGTCACCGTAGCCGAGGAAAATCAACTGCTCGTTATACGCGGCGCTGTCCTGCAAGGCGGTGAAATTAACGGTAAGTGCGTTTTCCCCTTCGCGGATAACCACATAGTCCGTGTCCGGGCGGTATTTCTGCGATCGCCCTTTGGGCAGGGTGAGATGGTAAATGCCAATGGGCAGGGGAGTTAACGTGAGCGTACTGTCGTTGACGGGCAATGTATACGTGCTGCCGGCGTTGTCGTGTAGCGTTAAGGCGCGTCCATAAAGTTGCTCCGGCTGATCGATATTCAGCGTTAGCGTGAGCGTTCCCGTTTTGTTCAGCTCCGCCAGTTCGGCGTTTTCAACCAGCCAGACAAAAGAGTCCAGCCCTAACTGTTGGCGCGCGCTTTCCCATTCGCGCTCCGGCAACAGATCGTAAAGCGGCCAGACGGGTTTTACCGCCTGTGCGGCGATCTGCTCGCGGGTGAACGCATCGACCGGTAAGCCGCACAGCTGAATAAACGGCGCGACGTCATAACCTGAGGCTGTGGCGATGGCGTCCGCCAGCAGATCGGTCAGGCGATGCTCGCAGGGCAAAAAGTTTTCGTCAGCACCCAGCTCGCGGTAGTTCTGGTTAAACACTCGAAAGGCTTCTGTTCCGCCTTTAAATAACATCAGCATCAGAAATTGCAGGCGGGGGCGGACGCCCCAGGCGTTAACCGGCGTGCGATTCCGCAGATAGGTAATGAATTGCAATTCCTGCTCAGACTGCCGTCCGTAATTGTAGAGCCAGCCGTCGGTATAAAGATGGTTCCCCTGGTTCAGGTTAAGCTGCTGGAAAAACGCGGCGTAAATGTTGTTCCACACCTCACCGACTGGCAGGTCGACGTCATTCATAAAGACGCCCTGATAGCCGTGACCGATTTCATGCAGAATCGTCCACTGCGTGGCGACATTATCGATCCACCCCTGGCTTAATGTTGCAGCCGTTTGCGCGCACCACCAGGGGAGATAATAAGCCGCGCCGACGCCGTGTTTATCCGCTTTAATAAAATAGCGGTTAGCGACATTTTGATTAAGCGGCGAAGCAGGGCTATCGCTGAGACCAGTCCAGCCATTATAGGCGTCGATCACTCGCGTGTAGTACGCATCCAGCGCGGTGATACCGGCGTTGATGACATTAGCGCGATCCGCCCAGGGCAGCAGAAAACGCACGCGGTCCAGTTCCAGTAGGGCAAAAGGCGACGCCTGTTCTTCCCAGGTCTGGAAAAAAGCGTCTTCGGATTGCCCCTTACGCCAGTGTGGCAAATTTTTATTGCTGGTTGGCTGTCGGTAGATCACCGAAAACTCGCCGCCCTGCGCAAAAAAGAGGGTATCAATAAAGGGAACGGAATCGACCGTTGTGCTGATCGTTTGCCAGTTGCCGTTCAGCGTAAGCGATTTCTCACACGCTGAGTCATTGCACAGCAGACGGAGTCTGGCGTTACCGGCGTTGTTATTTGGCTGGCGGATTTGCAGCTGCGTATTCGCTGGCAGAATAAATCCCAGCGCCTGGCGGTCGTGCTCGCGCCCCTTTTCAAATTTGATGTTATCCAGTCCGGGGGCCGCAGGCAGCGAATAACATGTTAGCGTGATTTCCTGAGTCATATAACCTCCATAAATAGGGAGGATGAACATAGCTTTTTATTTTTATTAATAAATACAGCAGGATAACGAAATGATATGTATAGAGCCGCTGTGAGGCATAGTGATGAAAAATGGCGGTAGCCGTGAGGCGGATGAGAGGGAGCAGCAGAGTGATAGGGGCTCGAAATGAAGCCCCGGCAGCTTTTTTATTTGCGGGTAAGCTTGTCCAGATCGGCTTCGATTTCACTGATCTTATTCGCGACGACGCTTTCCAGGTGGCGCAAGTCGTCAAGGATCTTACGTTTGAGATCGAGTTCTGAGCGGTCGCGCTGGCAGATTTGGTCCAGCTCGTCAATCACATAGCGTAGGTTAGGGCTAATCTCCTGTACTTCTTTATAACCCTGACCGATGCCATCGGCCACCACCGTTTTACGCTGGCGTGGATACTTAAACTTCACGCTTTTAGCAAAGAATTCACCTCTATCCTTTTGAAAATAGATTTTCAGGATATCGTTATTGGCTTCTTGCCGCAGGCTGTAACGATCGATTTCCTCAGGATTGGTAATGCCCAGACTTTTTAGATTGTCATACATAGCGGTATCCTTCATCACACTATAACTTTTGAATAATTAACGAAAAATTGGTTTTTCGCCACCAATGTATACAAAAAAAGCGTAGTTGATCGCAGAAGACGTCTCGGCAACGTCATGAGCAAAAGGGCGGCGGTTATTGATAGCTTAAGTAATTCAACGCGATATTCCGTTTATAGAGAAAGCGTTTGAGGTCAGTGTGGGAAATTGACCGGAGGCAGTGGTCGATAACCTTGAGAGGCGGAATCTATGTCCGGAACGTATAATGCCACTATTCGCCGGGTGGTGATTTCCGCCTGGATAGGAAACTCCATTGAATATTATGATTTTCTATTATATGGCCTGGCAAGCGCGCTGGTATTTGGCCCGCTTTTTTTCCCTGGCGCCAGCCCATTGACTGCAACGTTATCTTCTTTTGCCAGTTTCGGCGTGGGATTTATTTCCCGACCGCTGGGCGCGCTATTTTTTGGCAACAGGGGGGATACGCTTGGGCGTAAAAACACGTTATTAATCACGTTAGGCGGGATGGGCGCGGTCACGTTTCTCATCGGTTGCCTGCCTTCTTACGCCAGTATCGGCGCGCTGGCGCCTGCTTTACTGGTTATTCTGCGTTTTCTACAGGGATTTATGGTTGGAGGCGAATGGGGAGGCGCCATGTTGATGGTCGTGGAATATGCTGCTGGAAAGCACCGGGGGCGGTTAAGCGCGCTATCGCAAACAGGAGGACTCACGGGACAATTATTGGCGACAGGCGTATTTATAGTCGTGACCCAATTACCGAAGGAGGCGTTGTTATCGTGGGGATGGCGTATTCCTTTTCTGCTCAGTGCGCTTTTGGTGTTGCCTGGATTATATATGCGTCATCGTCTGGATGAGACGCCTGTCTTCCGTGCGTTTAAAAAGCAGCAGGCCATTAATCATAGGCAGCAAAGAGAAGAAAGGCCGGTGGTCAAAGTAGTACGAGAACAATGGCGCAGCATTTTGCTGATTATAATTCTGCGTTTTGCGGAAAGCGTTCCCTTTTTTCTTGCCACCGTCTTCGCGGTTTCCTGGGCGACGACGCAGCTTGGGATTGCCAGCCTGACTATTCTGTACATTGTAATGTTCACCTGTCTGCTGGCGTATCCCATGCACGTGCTATTTGGCATCATGTCGGATCGGCGTGGCTGCCGTCAGGTGTATATTTTCGGCGCGCTTTTTGTCGCGGCAATGGCTTTTCCCTTTTTCTGGCTGCTGGAAAGCCGTTCGCTCATACTGATGACAATGGGCTACGTTCTGCTTATTAACATTGGTCATAATTCACTGAATGCCGTGCAACCTTCTTTTTTCGCCGGACTGTTTCATCCGCCTGTACGCTACAGCGGTTCATCAATTGGCGCTCAGTTGGGGGCGGTTGTGGCAGGGGGATTCACGCCGTTTATCGCTAAAGCGTTAAGCGCAGTCTATGATAACAGTTGGACTTTGGTTGCCGGTTATGTCGTTTTGACTGCGCTGGCTTCGGCGTTTGCGGCAAAGATTGCGCCGGAAACCGTGTTACCGCATTCGCCGTAATGCAAAGGGGGGCTGTCGCCCCCGCTTTTCACTCGCTTAATCAATAGTGCGCAATAATTCGTTAATGCCCACTTTACCACGCGTTTTGGCGTCGACTTTTTTCACGATCACCGCGCAGTACAAACTGTACTTACCGTCTTTTGACGGCAGGTTGCCGGAAACGACCACGGAGCCCGCCGGTACGCGGCCATAGTGAACTTCACCGGTTTCGCGATCGTAGATTTTGGTGCTCTGGCCGAGGTATACCCCCATGGAAATGACGGAACCTTCTTCGACAATGACGCCTTCCACGACCTCAGAACGCGCGCCAATAAAGCAGTTGTCTTCAATGATGGTTGGGTTAGCCTGCAGCGGCTCCAGTACGCCGCCGATACCCACGCCGCCGGAAAGGTGAACATTTTTACCAATCTGCGCGCAGGAACCCACCGTCGCCCAGGTGTCAACCATGGTGCCTTCGTCAACGTAGGCGCCGATGTTAACGTAAGACGGCATCAGCACGGTGTTGCGGGCGATAAATGCGCCCTGACGAACGGCCGCAGGCGGAACGACGCGGAAGCCTTCTTTCTGAAAACGCGCTTCGTCGTAATCAGCGAATTTCATCGGGACTTTATCGAAGTAGCGGCTTTCCGCACCGTCGATAACCTGGTTATCGTTAATACGGAAAGAGAGCAGAACCGCTTTCTTCAACCACTGGTGAGTGACCCACTGACCGTCGATTTTTTCTGCGACACGCAGCGCGCCGGAATCAAGTAGAGAAATGACCTGTTTTACCGCCTCTCGGGTCACGGTATCTACATTAGCCGGCGTAATATCGGCGCGGCGCTCAAAAGCGGTCTCAATAACGTTCTGTAACTGCTGCATTGTTAAACTCTTTCATATAAATAAACACACTACCCTTTATCGTTTGGATTGAGGGCCGCTGTCAACCGTTGTTGCACCTCAAGTTGCAGCACATTATTAAGTGCGCGCCGATCCGCTGTGGCGATTATGAATAAATCTTCTACTCGTTCACCAATGGTTGTAATTCGGGCGCCATGAAGCGAAATTCCCAGATCGGCAAAAATTTGTCCGACCCTGGCCAGCAGACCAGGCTGATCGAGCGCGATCAATTCCATGAATGATTTTCTGTCGGTATGGGTGGGCAAAAAATTGACTTCCGTTTCGACCGTAAAGTGCCGTAACTTTGCCGGTTGCCGACGCGGCTGCGGCGGCTGCCAGCTACGCTGCGTAATGGTTTGTTCAAGACCGGTGCGAATAACGTCATGGCGATCCGCCGCCAGCGGGCTGCCGTCTGGTTCCAGAACAATAAACGTATCCATTGCCATGCCGTCGCGAGTGGTAAAGATCTGCGCGTCATGGACGCTTAAATTACGCCTGTCCAGCTCGGCGCAGACGGCGGCAAACAGATAGGGTCTGTCCGGACTCCAGATAAAAATTTCGGTTCCACCGCGCGTGGCCTGCGGACTGAGCAACACTAACGGTTGGCGCAGATCGTGCTGCAATAAATGGCGTGCGTGCCAGGCGAGCTGATTTGGACTATGACGAACAAAATAGTTAGCGCGACAGCGGGTCCAGATTTTGTGCAGCGCGGCTTCATCAATATTGTCCATTCGCAGCAGCGCCAGCGCCTGAAGCTGATGGTGACGCACGCGCTCACGCATATCCGGCGTATTTTGCATTCCACGCCTGAGCTGTTTTTCAGTGGCGAAGTACAGCTCGCGCAGCAGGCTCTGTTTCCAGCTATTCCACAAGGTTTCGTTGGTCGCGCAGATGTCCGCGACGGTCAGGCAGACCAGAAAACGCAGCCGTGTTTCGGTTTGCACCTCTTCGGCAAACTGCTTGATGACTTCCGGATCCTGGATGTCGCGGCGCTGGGCGGTGACTGACATTAGCAGGTGTTGGCGCACCAGCCAGGCGACCAGTTGCGTTTCGCGTGAGTTCAAACCGTGCAGTTCGGCGAAGGTGAGTACATCCTGCGCGCCCAGTACCGAATGGTCGCCGCCGCGTCCTTTCGCAATATCGTGGAACAGCGCGGCGATCAGGATCAGTTCCGGATGGGGAAGCCGCGGCCAGAGATCGACGCATAGCGGATGGCGCTGGCGCGTCTCTTCTTTCGCAAAGCTCTCCAGTTTGAGCATTACGCGGATGGTGTGTTCATCCACCGTGTATGCGTGGAACAGGTCAAACTGCATTTGTCCGACGATGTGTGACCACTGCGGCATATAAGCCCACAGTACGCTGTGGCGATGCATGGGCAGCAGGCCGCGGCTGACCGCGCCGGGATGGCGCAGCATACTAAGAAACAGAGTGCGCGCCTCCGGGATGTAACACAGCGGTTGGCTCAGGTGGCGGCGGGCGTGGCGCAAATGGCGTAACGTCGTAGAGTAGATGCCGGTGATCGCGCTATTGCGCACCATCATATAAAACATCCGCAGGATCGCTTGCGGTTCGCGGATAAACAGCGTGTCGTCACGCAGATCAATAAGCGTGCCGCGCAGTTGAAACTCATCGTCAACAGGACGTGGTTTTTCATCCGCAGGTAGCGCCAGAATCGCCTCGTCAAATAGCTGAAGCAGCATCTGATTAAGTTCGCTCACCCGGCGCGTAACCCGGAAGTAGTCTTTCATCATCCGCTCAACCGGATCATTGCCCTCGCCGCTGTAGTTAAGGCGTTGAGCGACGCTTAACTGGCGGTCGAACAGCAGGCGGTTATCGTAGCGGCTGACCACCAGATGTAGCGCAAAGCGAATGCGCCACAGGATATGCAGGCACTCGTTGAGCTCCGCGCGCTCAGCGGGGGTTAAAAAGCCGAATCCCACCATCTCATCGAGCGAGGTAGCGCCGAAGTGACGTCGGGCGACCCACTGTAACGTATGGATATCGCGCAGGCCGCCGGGGCTGCTTTTAATATCCGGCTCCAGATTATAGCTGGTACCGTGATAGCGCTGGTGGCGCTGGTTCTGCTCTTCTACTTTGGCGGCGTAAAATTTGTCGGACGGCCAAAAACCTTCGCTGAAAATATGTTTTTGTAGTGCCAGAAACAGAGCGACATCACCGATCAGCAGGCGCGTTTCGATGAGGTTTGTTGCAACGGTTAAATCAGACAGACCTTCCAGCAGACACTCTTCCAGCGTACGTACGCTATGCCCGACATCCAGCTTGACGTCCCATAATAAAGTCAGCAGCTCGCCGACCTTTTGCGCCTGTTCATCAGGCAGCTTTTTGCGGCTTAAAATGAGCAGATCAATATCGGAAAGCGGATGCAGTTCACCGCGTCCATAGCCGCCGACGGCGACCAGCGCCAGATCGGCAATCTGACCGAAACCGGCCTCAATCCACAGGCGTTGCAATAACTGGTCGATAAATTCGGTTCGGGCTTCAATAAGCTGTTCAGCACAAATGCCGCTGTCAAATGCCTCTCCCAGCCAGTGTTGAAAGATGTCGATGCGGGCTTTGATACCGGCGACGGTCAGTTCAGCGCGCGGCCAGACGCCAGGGTTTTGCGGCTGGTCAGGGAGGGTGGGGAGTGCGGTATTCGCGTGCTGTTCAGGAAGAGTATTCATATGCGCCACCCATTAAAAAGCCGGATAATGGCGTGAACGCCTTATCCGGCCTACGTATTTACTCTTCATCCTTCAAGTTGCTTCTACGTTGGCTGCGCTCGTTCACTCCAGTCACGTACTTATGTACGCTCCTGAAGATTCACTCTCTTGCCGCCTTGAGGCAACTCGAATGATTTTGAGTAAAGGTGTAATTTGTAGGCCTGATAAGATGCGAAGGCATCGCCATCAGGCAAAACATTATTCGTCGTGTGTGATGATCGCCGGGATGGTGTCATCTTTACGCAGCGTCAGAATTTCACAGCCGTTTTCCGTTACCACAATAGTATGCTCGTACTGAGCAGACAAGCTGCGGTCTTTGGTTTTTACCGTCCAGCCGTCTTTCATGGTGCGGATACGGTAATCCCCGGCGTTCAGCATCGGTTCAATGGTAAAGGTCATGCCAGGCTGCAACACGACGCCGCCATCGTCTGCATCATAATGCAGCACCTGCGGTTCTTCATGGAAGCCGCGACCAATACCGTGTCCGCAGTATTCACGTACCACGGAGAAACCTTCGCCTTCGGCATATTTCTGGATGGCGGCGCCAATGGTGCGCAGGCGGATGCCCGGTTTCACCATTTTGATGCCCAGATACAGGCTCTCTTGCGTGACGCGGCACAGACGCTCGCCCAGAATGGTCGGTTTGCCGACGATAAACATCTTCGAGGTATCGCCGTGGAATTCATCTTTAATCACGGTCACGTCGATGTTGACGATATCACCATCTTTCAGATGTTTAGCGTCATCCGGAATGCCGTGGCACACCACTTCATTAATAGAGATACAGACGGATTTCGGATAGCCGTGGTAGCCGAGGCAGGCGGAGATCGCGTGTTGTTCGTTAACGATGTAATCGTTACAGATACGGTCCAGTTCGCCGGTGGTGACGCCCGGTTTGATATACGGTTCGATCATTTCCAGCACTTCGGCTGCCAGACGGCCCGCGACGCGCATTTTTTCGATGTCTTCAGATGTCTTGATAGAGATAGCCATGAATTCTGTCCATCAGTGCCGATGATTTCGGCAATAATTGTGTAAGTGCTGACAATGGTATCAGTCAGGGGTGTGCCCTGCCAAATTGAGAATCATTCTGAACTTCGCCTTTCGTGCCACAGGTGCGTTGGCGACATTTTTTCACCCCAGTCACTTACTGGCCGTAAGCTCCCGGGGATGCAAAAATTTGCCGCCTGCCTGTAACACGAAATTCATCGTTCAATTCAGCACTGAGTGCCAACAATTATTGGTGTCGGTGGCGTATTTGTGGTATAAAGCGCGCCGGACTTCCGATCCATTCGAAGACTACACACGATGGACGGGAGCGACAAATCTCACTTTGTGTAACAACACACACGTATCGGCACATATTCCGGGGTGCCCTTTGGGGTCGGTAATATGGGATACGTGGAGGCATAACCCCAACTTAATCTATAGAGGTTTTAAATCATGGCAACTGTTTCCATGCGCGACATGCTCAAGGCTGGTGTTCACTTCGGTCACCAGACCCGTTACTGGAACCCGAAAATGAAGCCGTTCATCTTCGGCGCGCGTAACAAAGTTCACATCATCAACCTTGAGAAAACTGTACCGATGTTCAACGAAGCTCTGGCTGAACTGAACAAGATCTCTGCTCGTAAAGGTAAAATCCTTTTCGTTGGTACTAAACGCGCTGCAAGCGAAGCGGTGAAAGAAGCTGCTAACAGCTGCGACCAGTTCTTCGTGAACCATCGCTGGCTGGGCGGTATGCTGACTAACTGGAAAACAGTTCGTCAGTCCATCAAACGTCTGAAAGACCTGGAAACTCAGTCTCAGGACGGTACTTTCGAAAAGCTGACCAAGAAAGAAGCGCTGATGCGTACTCGTGAGCTTGAGAAACTGGAAAACAGCCTGGGCGGTATCAAAGACATGGGCGGTCTGCCGGACGCTCTGTTCGTTATCGATGCTGACCACGAGCACATTGCTATCAAAGAAGCGAACAACCTGGGTATCCCGGTATTTGCTATCGTTGATACCAACTCTGATCCGGACGGCGTTGACTTCGTTATCCCGGGTAACGATGACGCAATCCGTGCTGTTAGCCTGTACCTGGGCGCTGTCGCTGCAACCGTTCGTGAAGGCCGTTCTCAGGATCTGGCTTCCCAGGCGGAAGAAAGCTTCGTAGAAGCCGAGTAATAAGGCTTGATAACTCCCTAAAATAGTTCGAGTTGCAGGAAGGCGGCAAGCTCGAGAATTCCCGGGAGCTTACATCAGTAAGTGACCGGGATGAGCGAGTGAAGGCAACGCGCCTGCGGCTCGAAATATGAAGGGGAGAGCCCTTATAGACCAGGTAGTATCACGTTTGGTTAGGGGGCCTGTATATGGCCCCCTTTTTCACTTTTATATCTGTGCGGTTTGATGCCGGGCAGATCAAATCTTTCGAGGATTTTAGAATGGCTGAAATTACCGCATCCCTGGTAAAAGAGCTGCGTGAGCGTACCGGCGCAGGCATGATGGATTGCAAAAAAGCGCTGACTGAAGCGAATGGCGACATTGAGCTGGCAATCGAAAACATGCGTAAGTCTGGCGCTATCAAAGCGGCGAAAAAAGCAGGCAACGTGGCTGCTGACGGCGTAATCAAAACCAAAATCGACGGCAACGTCGCTTTCATTCTGGAAGTTAACTGCCAGACTGACTTCGTGGCTAAAGATGCTGGCTTCCAGGCATTTGCTGACAAAGTGCTGGACGCCGCTGTTGCTGGCAAAATCACTGACGTAGAAGTCCTGAAAGCGCAGTTCGAAGAAGAGCGCGTTGCTCTGGTAGCGAAAATCGGCGAGAACATCAACATTCGTCGCGTCGCTTCCCTGGAAGGCGACGTTCTGGGTTCTTACCAGCACGGTGCGCGCATCGGCGTTCTGGTTGCCGCTAAAGGCGCTGACGAAGAGCTGGTTAAGCAGCTGGCGATGCACGTTGCGGCAAGCAAGCCGGAATTCGTTAAGCCGGAAGATGTGTCTGCTGACGTGGTAGAGAAAGAGTACCAGGTACAGCTGGACATCGCGATGCAGTCCGGTAAGCCGAAAGAAATCGCAGAGAAAATGGTTGAAGGCCGCATGAAGAAATTCACCGGCGAAGTTTCTCTGACTGGTCAGCCTTTCGTCATGGAACCGAGCAAATCTGTTGGCCAACTGCTGAAAGAGCACAACGCTGACGTGACTGGCTTCATCCGCTTTGAAGTGGGCGAAGGCATTGAGAAAGTCGAGACTGACTTTGCAGCAGAAGTTGCTGCGATGTCTAAGCAGTCCTGATTTTCCTGAGGAGCCGCCTGAGGGCGGCTTCTTTTTGCGCCTCTCTTGTAAAATCAGCCGACGCCTGGCGTCTGCGCTGAAATGCGACGTACAATGTCGCCGGAATTAACTCATATCAATCGTTGACAGTCTCAGGAAAGAAACATGGCTACCAATGCAAAACCCGTCTATAAACGCATTCTGCTTAAATTAAGCGGCGAAGCTCTGCAGGGTACGGAAGGCTTCGGTATTGATGCAAGCATACTGGATCGTATGGCTCAGGAGATCAAAGAACTGGTTGAACTGGGTATTCAGGTTGGTGTGGTGATTGGCGGTGGTAACCTGTTCCGTGGCGCGGGTCTGGCAAAAGCGGGGATGAACCGCGTTGTGGGCGACCACATGGGCATGTTGGCCACCGTCATGAACGGCCTGGCAATGCGTGATGCGCTTCACCGCGCCTATGTGAACGCCCGCCTGATGTCGGCAATTCCTTTAAACGGCGTGTGCGACAACTACAGTTGGGCCGAGGCGATTAGCCTGCTGCGTAATAACCGTGTTGTGATTCTGTCTGCAGGTACGGGTAACCCGTTCTTCACTACCGACTCTGCGGCCTGTCTGCGCGGGATCGAAATTGAAGCGGATGTCGTACTGAAAGCGACCAAAGTGGATGGTGTATTCACTGCCGATCCGGCAAAAGATCCTTCCGCGACCATGTACGATCAGCTGACCTACAGCGAAGTGCTGGATAAAGAGCTGAAAGTGATGGATCTGGCGGCGTTCACGCTGGCTCGTGACCACAAACTGCCGATTCGTGTTTTCAACATGAACAAACCGGGCGCGCTGCGTCGTGTGGTGATGGGCGAAAAAGAAGGGACGTTAATCACGGAATAATTCCCGTGAGCGCCAAATACGGGTAAGATTCTGTTCTATTGACGGGTCTTATTACCTGGCAGAAATTAAACGAGACTATACTTAGCACATCTTTATATTGTGTGACCGTCTGGTCTGACTGAGACTAGTTTTCAAGGATTCGTAACGTGATTAGCGATATCAGAAAAGATGCTGAAGTACGCATGGAAAAATGCGTTGAAGCGTTCAAAACCCAAATCAGCAAAGTGCGCACGGGTCGTGCTTCTCCCAGCCTGCTGGATGGTATTGTCGTAGAATACTATGGCACTCCGACCCCGCTGCGCCAGTTGGCAAGCGTAACGGTAGAAGACTCCCGTACCTTAAAAATTAACGTGTTTGACCGTTCTATGGGGCCAGCCGTTGAAAAAGCGATCATGGCGTCAGACCTCGGTTTGAATCCAAGCTCTGCGGGCACCGACATTCGCGTTCCGCTGCCGCCGCTGACCGAAGAACGTCGTAAAGATCTGACGAAAATTGTCCGTGGCGAAGCGGAGCAGGCGCGTGTCGCCGTTCGTAACGTCCGTCGTGATGCGAACGATAAAGTAAAAGCTCTACTGAAAGATAAAGCGATCAGTGAAGATGACGATCGTCGCTCTCAGGAAGAAGTACAGAAAATGACCGACGCGGCAATTAAGAAAGTTGATGCGGCGTTGGCAGATAAAGAAGCAGAACTGATGCAGTTCTGATTGATCTGTACGCAGATATAAACTCATTCCACCGCTAACCTGGCGGATGAGTGGTGTACAAAGCGCCGCGCAGAAGACATTATCAGGTCTCCTGTGCGGCGTTTTGCTTTTTATTCCGTTTCAACACTTCTGGACGTTTCATGAAGCAATTAACCATTCTGGGCTCGACCGGCTCTATTGGTTGCAGCACACTGGACGTGGTGCGCCATAATCCTGATAGCTTCCGCGTTATCGCGCTGGTGGCGGGTAAAAATGTCGCCCGCATGGCGGAGCAGTGCCTGGAGTTCTCGCCGCGTTATGCCGTGATGGACGATACGTCGAGCGCAGAACAGCTCAAAATAATGCTTCAGCAGCATGGCAGCCGCACCGAGGTTCTGAGCGGTCAGCAGGCTGCCTGTGAGATGGCGGCGCTTGATGAGGTCGGGCATGTGATGGCGGCCATTGTGGGCGCGGCTGGTTTACTGCCGACCCTGGCGGCGATTCGCGCAGGGAAGACGATTCTGCTGGCGAATAAAGAATCGCTGGTGACCTGCGGGCGGCTGTTTATGGACGAAGTAAAACGCAGCAACGCCCGGCTTTTACCCGTCGATAGCGAACATAACGCGATTTTTCAGAGTTTGCCGCAATCTATTCAGCATAATCTGGGATACGCTGACCTTGAGCAAAATGGCGTAACGTCGATTTTGCTTACCGGGTCTGGTGGCCCGTTTCGTGAAACGCCCATGTGCGATCTGGCAGCGATGACGCCGGATCAGGCATGTCGTCATCCGAACTGGTCGATGGGGCGAAAAATCTCCGTCGACTCCGCCACCATGATGAATAAAGGTCTGGAATACATTGAAGCGCGTTGGTTATTTAATGCCAGCGCACGTCAGATGGAAGTGTTGATCCATCCGCAATCGGTCATTCATTCGATGGTGCGTTATCAGGACGGCAGCGTCCTGGCGCAGCTTGGAGAACCTGACATGCGTACGCCTATTGCGCATACGATGGCATGGCCGAATCGCGTCACGTCCGGCGCGCAGCCGCTCGATTTTTGCAAACTCAGCGCGCTGACGTTTAGCGCGCCAGATTATCAGCGTTATCCTTGCCTGAAGCTGGCGATGGAGGCGTTTGAGCAAGGTCAGGCGGCAACGACGGCGCTCAATGCGGCAAACGAAATCACCGTTGCCGCGTTTCTGGCGCAACAGATTCGTTTTACCGATATCGCCGGGCTCAATTTAGCGGTGCTGGAGAGGATGGATTTACACGAACCGGCAAGCGTTGAGGACGTATTGCAGGTTGACGCCATCGCGCGTGAAGTAGCCAGAAAACAAGTGATACGGCTCTCACGCTGACGATTATCCCGCGACAGAAGATCGTGCTATTTGTTAGCGTTGGGCTTCGGTGATATAGTCTGCGCCACCTGATCGCAGGTTTTTGGCTTTTTTCGGTCAGGTTAGCCGTGGTTTTACACGGCTTTTTTGTGGATACACAAAATCATTCAGGACGCATCGGGACGGCAGGCGAGTACGTTCCCGGCGTGCGCAGACAGCGCACGACAGGGGCGATGACGCGCGGTCATCCGCGAAGCGAACCGAAGAGAATGTGTATAAAGGCTTCAGTATTCCTGAGTACCGCTAAATCCTTTCAGGGACAAAAAACGCGTTATGTTGTCTGCAACTCAACCAGTAAGCGAAAATTTGCCAGCGCATGGCTGCCGTCATGTTGCAATAATTATGGATGGCAATGGTCGCTGGGCGAAAAAGCAAGGGAAGATCCGGGCCTTTGGGCATAAAGCCGGGGCGAAGTCCGTCCGGCGAGCGGTCTCTTTTGCTGCCAATAACGGTATTGATGCGTTAACGCTGTATGCCTTTAGTAGTGAAAACTGGAACCGACCGGCGCAGGAAGTGAGCGCGTTAATGGAGCTGTTTGTGTGGGCGCTGGATAGCGAAGTCAAAAGCCTGCACCGCCATAACGTTCGCCTGCGTATTATCGGCGATATCAGCCGATTCAACTCACGTTTACAAGAACGTATTCGCAAATCAGAAGCGCTTACCGCCCATAATACGGGTCTAACGCTGAATATCGCTGCGAATTACGGCGGACGTTGGGATATTGTCCAGGGAGTCCGACAACTGGCGGAACAGGTGCAGGCTGGAGTGCTGCGCCCCGATCAGATTGATGAAGAGAGACTAGGCCAGCAAATCTGTATGCATGAGCTGGCGCCTGTGGATTTAGTAATTAGGACTGGGGGAGAGCATCGCATTAGTAACTTTTTGCTTTGGCAAATTGCCTATGCCGAACTTTACTTTACGGATGTTCTTTGGCCCGATTTCGATGAACAAGACTTTGAAGGTGCGCTGCATGCCTTTGCTAATCGAGAGCGTCGTTTCGGCGGTACCGAGCCTGGTGATGACAAAGCCTGATGGGGGTTGCTTTTGCTGAAGTATCGCCTGATTTCTGCTTTTGTGTTAATACCCGCGGTCATCGCTGCGCTTTTTTTATTGCCGCCGGTGGGGTTCGCCATTATTACGCTGGTTGTCTGTATGCTGGCCGCGTGGGAATGGGGACAGTTAAGCGGTTTCGCCGCGCGTTCACAGCGGGTTTGGCTGGCGGTGCTGTGTGGTCTGTTATTGGCGCTGATGCTATTTTTGTTGCCTGAGTATCATCACAACATTCGTCAACCGCTGGTTGAGATGTCGCTTTGGGCATCGTTAGGATGGTGGGTTGTCGCGCTACTGCTGGTGCTATTTTATCCCGGTTCGGCGGCAATCTGGCGCAACTCAAAAACATTGCGTCTCATTTTCGGTTTGTTAACTATTGTGCCATTTTTCTGGGGCATGCTGGCGCTGCGCGCCTGGCACTATGACGAGAATCATTACAGTGGCGCAATATGGTTACTCTATGTCATGATCCTGGTCTGGGGAGCGGACTCTGGCGCGTATATGTTTGGTAAATTGTTTGGCAAACATAAGCTGGCGCCGAAGGTTTCCCCGGGTAAAACCTGGCAAGGGTTTATCGGCGGGCTTGCTACGGCTGCCGTGATCTCATGGGGCTACGGTATGTGGGCGAATCTGAATGTTGCGCCTGTTATCTTGCTGATTTGCTCTGTGGTGGCGGCTCTGGCTTCTGTACTGGGCGACCTCACCGAGAGTATGTTTAAGCGCGAAGCAGGAATTAAGGATAGCGGCCACTTGATTCCAGGCCATGGCGGCATTCTGGACCGAATTGACAGCCTGACGGCTGCCGTACCGGTCTTTGCTTGCCTGTTGTTACTGGTGTTCAGGACGCTCTAACGGAAGGTTTTATGCTGAGTATTCTCTGGAATCTGGCTGCATTCATCATCGCACTGGGCGTGCTGATCACTGTGCATGAATTTGGTCATTTCTGGGTTGCCCGGCGCTGCGGTGTGCGAGTTGAGCGCTTTTCCATCGGTTTTGGCAAAGCGCTCTGGCGTCGTACCGATCGGTACGGCACCGAGTATGTCATCGCCCTGATCCCGCTGGGCGGCTACGTCAAAATGCTGGATGAGCGCGCCGAACTGGTAGCGCCGGAATTGCGTCGTCACGCCTTCAATAACAAAACGGTGGGCCAGCGCGCCGCAATTATTGCCGCAGGTCCGGTTGCGAACTTCATTTTTGCTATCTTTGCTTACTGGCTGGTCTTTATCATCGGCGTCCCTGGCGTTCGTCCGGTCATTGGCGAAATAACGCCCAACTCGATTGCTGCGCAGGCGCAAATTGCGCCTGGTACGGAACTTAAAGCCGTTGATGGTATCGAAACCCCTGATTGGGATGCCGTGCGTTTACAACTGGTGTCCAAAATTGGCGATCAGCAGACGACGGTGAGCGTCGCGCCGTTTGGTAGCGACCAGCGGCAGGATAAAACGCTTGATTTACGTCACTGGGCATTTGAGCCTGATAAGCAAGATCCTGTATCTTCTTTAGGGATTCGGCCCCGCGGGCCACAGATTGAACCGGTACTGTCAGAAGTGCAGGCGAATTCCGCAGCCAGTAAAGCGGGTTTGCAAGCAGGCGACAGGATCGTTAAAGTCGATGGTCAGCCGTTAACGCAGTGGATGAAATTCGTGACGTTTGTACGCGATAATCCCGGTAAGCCGTTAGCGTTAGAGATTGAAAGGCAGGGGAGCGCCTTGTCGTTGACGTTAACGCCGGATACGAAATCGGTTAACGGAAAGGCGGAAGGGTTTGCAGGCGTGGTGCCTAAAATTATTCCTCTGCCGGAAGAGTACAAGACTATACGCCAGTATGGGCCTTTTAGCGCCATCCTCGAAGCCACGGATAAGACGTGGCAGTTGATGAAGCTGACGGTCAGTATGCTGGGTAAATTGATAACCGGTGATGTGAAACTGAACAACCTCAGTGGGCCGATTTCTATCGCTCAGGGGGCTGGGATGTCAGCGGAGTTCGGGGTGATTTATTACCTGATGTTCCTTGCGCTAATCAGCGTGAACTTAGGGATAATTAACCTGTTTCCGCTGCCCGTTCTTGACGGGGGTCATCTGCTGTTCCTGGCGATTGAAAAGCTTAAGGGCGGGCCGGTATCCGAGCGGGTTCAAGACTTTAGTTATCGCATTGGCTCGATTTTGCTGGTGTTGTTAATGGGGCTTGCACTTTTCAATGATTTCTCTCGGTTGTAAGAGAGTTAGTTAGGAAGAACGCATAATAACGATGGCGATGAAAAAGTTGCTCATAGCGTCGCTGCTGTTCAGCAGCGCCACCGTATACGGTGCTGAAGGGTTCGTAGTGAAGGACATTCATTTCGAAGGCCTGCAGCGAGTCGCCGTTGGTGCGGCTCTCCTCAGTATGCCGGTGCGCACAGGCGACACGGTTAATGATGAAGATATCAGTAACACCATTCGCGCTCTGTTCGCCACCGGCAACTTTGAGGACGTCCGCGTCCTGCGCGATGGTAATACCCTTCTGGTTCAGGTAAAAGAACGTCCGACCATTGCCAGCATCACTTTCTCCGGGAACAAGTCGGTGAAAGATGACATGCTCAAGCAAAACCTCGAAGCGTCTGGCGTACGTGTTGGCGAGTCTCTGGATCGCACCACGTTGTCTGATATCGAAAAAGGTCTGGAAGACTTTTACTATAGCGTAGGTAAATACAGCGCCAGCGTTAAGGCGGTCGTCACGCCGCTACCGCGCAACCGTGTTGATCTTAAACTGGTGTTCCAGGAGGGCGTATCGGCGAAGATCCAACAGATCAACATCGTCGGTAACCATGCCTTTAGCACCGAAGAACTCATTTCTCATTTCCAGTTGCGTGACGAAGTGCCGTGGTGGAACGTCGTCGGCGATCGTAAATACCAGAAACAGAAGCTGGCGGGCGACCTTGAAACCTTGCGCAGCTACTATCTGGATCGCGGCTACGCGCGTTTCAATATTGACTCCACGCAAGTGAGTCTGACGCCGGATAAGAAAGGGATCTACATCACCGTCAATATCACCGAAGGCGATCAGTACAAGCTTTCCGGGGTTCAGGTGAGCGGTAACCTGGCCGGACATTCCGCTGAAATTGAGAAACTGACGAAAATTGAACCGGGCGAGCTCTATAACGGCACCAAAGTGACCAAAATGGAAGATGACATCAAAAAGCTTCTGGGTCGCTATGGTTACGCCTATCCGCGCGTGCAGTCACAGCCTGAAATTAACGATGCTGACAAAACCGTAAAACTGCGCGTGAACGTCGATGCGGGCAACCGTTTCTACGTGCGTAAGATCCGCTTTGAAGGCAACGACACCTCAAAAGATTCCGTTCTGCGCCGTGAAATGCGCCAGATGGAAGGGGCGTGGCTGGGCAGCGACCTGGTTGACCAGGGGAAAGAGCGTCTGAACCGTCTCGGCTTCTTTGAAACCGTCGACACCGACACGCAGCGCGTTCCGGGTAGCCCGGATCAGGTTGATGTGGTGTACAAGGTGAAAGAGCGCAACACCGGTAGCTTTAACTTCGGTATCGGTTACGGTACAGAAAGCGGCGTGAGCTTCCAGGCCGGCGTTCAGCAGGACAACTGGTTAGGTACCGGTTATTCCGTGGGGATTAACGGCACCAAAAACGACTACCAGACCTACAGCGAACTGTCCGTTACTAACCCATACTTTACCGTTGACGGCGTGAGCCTCGGTGGTCGTATCTTCTATAACGACTTCCAGGCGGACGACGCGGATCTATCCGACTATACCAACAAGAGTTACGGTACGGATGTGACGCTTGGCTTCCCCATCAACGAGTACAACACGTTGCGTGCTGGTCTGGGTTATGTCCATAACAAACTGTCCAACATGCAGCCGCAGATCGCGATGGATCGTTATCTTGAGTCGATGGGACAATCTGCTGATACCAGCAGTTTTGCCGCTGATGACTTCACCTTTAACTACGGCTGGACCTATAACAAGCTTGACCGTGGTTATTTCCCGACGGACGGCTCGCGAGTCAACCTGACGGGTAAGGTGACGATCCCAGGTTCCGACAACGAATACTACAAAGTGTCGCTGGATACCGCGACCTATGTGCCTATCGATAACGATCACAAGTGGGTGGTTCTGGGGCGTACTCGTTGGGGTTATGGCGATGGTTTAGGCGGCAAGGAAATGCCGTTCTATGAGAACTTCTATGCCGGTGGTTCCAGTACCGTGCGTGGTTTCCAGTCGAATACTATCGGCCCGAAAGCGGTCTATAAAAATGGCGCCCACACTAGTTGGGACGATAATGATGATTACGAAGACTGTACTCAGGAATCAGGCTGTAAATCAGATGATGCGGTAGGTGGTAATGCCATGGCTGTCGCCAGCCTGGAATTTATTACCCCGACGCCGTTCATCAGCGAAAAGTATGCCAACTCGGTTCGTACCTCCTTCTTCTGGGATATGGGTACCGTTTGGGATACGAACTGGGATCCGTCATCTGCGCCGTCAGATGTACCGGATTACAGCGATCCAGGCAACATCCGTATGTCCGCGGGTATCGCATTACAATGGATGTCCCCATTGGGGCCGTTGGTCTTCTCCTACGCCCAGCCGTTTAAAAAGTACGATGGAGACAAAGCCGAGCAGTTCCAGTTTAACATTGGTAAAACCTGGTAATTGTTCACTGCAAAGGAATGCATTGGTAGTGTAGCGATGACTTTTGGCGATGCCCCCAGGGATCGCCAGGCCACGCAAAAAGCTGTACCTTCGGGTGCAAATGGGATGGTAAGGAGTTTATTGTGAAAAAGTGGTTATTAGCTGCAGGTCTTGGTTTGGCGATGGTAACGTCCGCACAGGCTGCTGACAAAATTGCAATCGTCAACATGGGTAATCTGTTCCAACAGGTTGCGCAGAAGACGGGTGTATCCAATACACTGGAAAACGAATTTAAAGGCCGTGCGGCTGAACTGCAAAAAATGGAAACCGATCTGCAATCTAAAATGCAGCGTCTGCAATCCATGAAAGCAGGTAGCGATCGTACTAAGCTGGAAAAAGACGTGATGTCTCAGCGCCAGACTTTCGCGCAAAAAGCGCAGGCTTTTGAGAAAGATCGCGCTCGTCGTTCCAACGAAGAACGCAACAAACTGGTGACTCGTATCCAGACTGCGGTGAAAAAAGTGGCTAACGACCAGAGTATCGATCTGGTGGTAGACGCAAACACCGTTGCTTACAACAGCAGCGATGTGAAAGACATCACCGCTGACGTACTGAAACAGGTTAAATAAGTAATGCCTTCAATTCGACTGGCTGACTTAGCAGAACAGTTGGATGCAGAATTACACGGTGATGGCGATATCGTCATCACCGGCGTTGCGTCCATGCAATCTGCAACAACAGGCCACATTACGTTTATGGTAAATCCTAAGTACCGTGAACACTTAGGTTTATGCCAGGCTTCTGCGGTTGTCATGACGCAGGACGATCTTCCTTTTGCTAAGAGCGCGGCGCTGGTAGTTAAAAATCCCTACCTGACCTACGCGCGCATGGCGCAAATTTTAGATACTACGCCGCAGCCCGCGCAGAATATCGCGCCAAGCGCCGTGATTGATGCGACGGCAACGCTGGGTAGCAATGTTTCAGTCGGCGCGAATGCGGTGATTGAATCTGGCGTACAACTGGGCGATAACGTGGTTATCGGCGCAGGCTGTTTCGTCGGAAAAAATAGCAAAATCGGGGCGGGTTCACGCTTGTGGGCGAACGTAACGATTTACCACGACATTCAGATCGGTGAGAATTGCCTGATCCAGTCCAGTACGGTGATCGGCGCGGACGGTTTTGGCTACGCTAACGATCGTGGCAACTGGGTGAAGATCCCACAACTGGGCCGGGTCATTATTGGCGATCGTGTCGAGATCGGCGCTTGTACCACCATTGACCGTGGCGCGTTGGATGATACTGTTATTGGCAATGGCGTGATTATTGATAATCAGTGCCAGATTGCACATAACGTCGTGATTGGCGACAATACGGCAGTTGCCGGTGGCGTCATTATGGCGGGTAGCCTGAAGATTGGCCGTTACTGCATGATTGGCGGCGCCAGCGTGATCAATGGGCATATGGAAATATGCGACAAAGTCACGGTAACTGGCATGGGTATGGTGATGCGTCCCATCACGGAACCGGGCGTCTACTCCTCAGGCATTCCGCTGCAACCCAACAAAGTATGGCGTAAAACTGCTGCACTGGTGATGAACATTGATGATATGAGCAAGCGTCTCAAAGCGATTGAGCGCAAGGTTAATCAACAAGACTAACGTTCCGCCTTGTAGTTGCCATTCTTTTCCGGCCTGTCACATTCATACGATTGCGGCAGGCCGTGTTATTATTGCCTTTTTGTATATTTGGACAGGAAGAGTATTTTGACTACTAACACTCATACTCTGCAGATTGAAGAGATTTTAGAGCTTCTGCCGCACCGTTTTCCGTTTTTACTGGTCGATCGCGTGCTGGACTTTGAAGAAGGTCGTTTTCTGCGTGCGGTGAAAAATGTCTCCGTCAACGAGCCGTTTTTCCAGGGGCACTTTCCGGGCAAACCGATTTTGCCAGGCGTGCTGATTCTGGAAGCGATGGCGCAGGCAACCGGTATTCTGGCGTTTAAAAGCGTTGGTAAACTGGAACCTGGCGAACTGTATTATTTCGCGGGTATTGATGAAGCGCGCTTTAAGCGTCCGGTGGTGCCAGGCGATCAGATGATCATGGAAGTCACTTTCGAGAAAACGCGCCGTGGCCTGACCCGCTTTAAAGGGGTTGCGCTGGTCGACGGTAAAGTCGTGTGCGAAGCAACCATGATGTGTGCTCGTAGCCGGGAGGCCTGATTCGTGATTGATAAATCCGCCTTTATTCATCCTACCGCCATTGTGGAAGACGGCGCTGTAATTGGCGCTAATGCCCACATTGGTCCCTTTTGTATTGTTGGGCCGCAGGTCGAAATTGGTGAGGGAACCGTACTGAAGTCTCATGTGGTCGTGAATGGTCAAACCAAAATCGGCCGCGACAACGAGATTTATCAGTTTGCCTCCATCGGTGAAGTGAACCAGGATCTGAAATATGCGGGTGAGCCGACCCGTGTGGAAATTGGCGATCGTAACCGCATCCGCGAAAGCGTCACCATTCATCGTGGTACAGTGCAGGGCGGTGGGTTGACGAAGGTGGGTAGCGATAACCTGCTGATGATCAATGCGCATGTCGCACATGATTGTACGGTAGGGAATCGCTGTATCCTCGCCAACAACGCCACGCTGGCGGGGCACGTATCAGTCGATGATTTTGCGATTATCGGCGGTATGACGGCAGTTCATCAATTCTGCATTATCGGTGCGCATGTGATGGTCGGCGGCTGCTCCGGCGTGGCGCAGGATGTCCCTCCGTATGTGATTGCGCAGGGTAACCATGCGACGCCGTTCGGGGTAAATATCGAAGGGCTGAAGCGTCGCGGCTTTAGCCGTGAAGGGCTGGTGGCGATTCGTAATGCCTACAAACTGTTGTACCGCAGTGGTAAAACGCTCGACGAAGCGAAGCTGGAAATCGCTGAACTTGCTGAAAAGCATCCGGAAGTGAAGGCGTTTACCGAGTTCTTTGAGCGTTCAACGCGCGGTCCGATTCGTTAATGGCGGCACAGCGTCCTTTAACGATTGCCCTGGTCGCCGGTGAAACGTCCGGCGATATTCTTGGCGCAGGCTTAATTCGTGCGCTGAAAGCGCGCGTACCCAACGCCCGCTTTGTGGGCGTTGCGGGGCCGCGTATGCAGGCCGAAGGGTGTGAAGCCTGGTACGAAATGGAAGAGCTGGCGGTCATGGGCATTGTTGAAGTGCTCGGACGTTTACGCCGTTTGTTGCATATCCGCGCCGATCTGACCCGCCGTTTTACCGAGCTCAAGCCCGATGTCTTTGTCGGGATTGATGCCCCTGATTTCAACATTACCCTCGAAGGTAATCTGAAAAAGCAAGGGATTAAGACCATTCATTATGTCAGCCCGTCCGTTTGGGCCTGGCGACAGAAACGCGTTTTCAAAATAGGCAGATCCACCCATATGGTGCTGGCTTTTCTGCCTTTCGAAAAAGCGTTTTACGATAAATTTAACGTCCCGTGCCGCTTTATCGGTCACACCATGGCGGATGCCATGCCGCTGGACCCGGATAAAAATGCGGCGCGCGACGTGCTGGGTATCCCGCATGACGCCCATTGTCTGGCGCTACTGCCAGGTAGCCGTGGCGCGGAAGTGGAAATGCTCAGCGCCGACTTCCTGAAAACCGCACAATTGCTGCGACAGCGCTATCCCGATCTGGAAGTGGTAGTGCCGCTGGTAAACGCGAAACGCCGCGAGCAGTTTGAAAAAATTAAAGCGGAGGTTGCGCCGGATCTCGCCGTTCATTTGCTGGACGGTATGGCGCGCGAGGCGATGATCGCCAGCGACGCGGCGTTGCTGGCCTCAGGCACGGCGGCACTGGAGTGTATGCTGGCAAAATGCCCGATGGTCGTGGGGTATCGTATGAAGCCCTTCACTTTCTGGCTGGCGAAACGTCTGGTGAAAACGGAGTATGTGTCTTTGCCTAACCTGCTGGCGGGAAGAGAATTAGTCAAAGAGCTGTTGCAGGAAGAGTGCGAACCGCAAAAACTCGCCGAAGCGCTGTTGCCGCTACTGGCGAACGGTAAAACCAGCCATGCGATGCACGACACCTTCCGTGAGCTGCATCAGCAGATCCGCTGTAATGCCGATGAGCAGGCGGCAGATGCCGTCCTGGAGTTAGCACAATGATCGAATTTGTTTATCCACACACCCATTTAGTGGCGGGTGTGGATGAAGTGGGCCGTGGCCCGCTGGTGGGCGCCGTAGTGACCGCCGCCGTGATCCTCGATCCGGCTCGTCCGATCGTCGGTCTGAATGATTCCAAAAAATTGTCTGAAAAGCGTCGTCTGTCATTGTATGACGAGATTAAAGAAAAGGCGTTAAGCTGGAGTCTGGGACGCGCGGAAGCGCATGAAATTGATGAGCTGAATATTTTGCACGCCACCATGCTCGCCATGCAGCGCGCTGTCGCTGGTCTGCATATTGCGCCAGAATATGTGCTGATCGACGGCAATCGCTGTCCGGAACTGCCTGTGCCGTCAATGGCCGTGGTGAAAGGCGACAGCCGCGTGGCGGAGATTAGCGCGGCGTCTATTCTGGCGAAAGTCACCCGCGACGCAGAAATGGCGGCGCTGGATATCGTTTTTCCTCAGTATGGCTTTGCGCAGCACAAAGGCTATCCAACCGCTTTTCATCTGGAAAAGTTGGCCCAGTATGGCGCGACGGCGCACCACCGACGCAGTTTTGCGCCTGTTAAACGCGCTCTGGGACTTGTGTCCTGATTCTTGTATCGAGAAATCTGAAGATGTCTGAACCACGTTTCGTTCACCTGCGGGTGCACAGCGACTACTCTATGATCGATGGGCTGGCGAAGACCGGGCCGCTGGTGAAAAAGGCGGCCTCATTAGGTATGCCTGCGCTGGCGATCACCGATTTTACCAACCTCTGCGGTCTGGTGAAGTTCTACGGAGCGGGTCATGGCGCGGGCATTAAACCCATCGTCGGGGCGGACTTTAACGTTCACAACGAACTGCTGGGAGATGAGCTGACTCATCTGACGGTACTGGCGGCGAATAATACGGGATACCAGAACCTGACGTTGCTGATCTCGAAAGCGTATCAGCGCGGCTACGGCGCGGCAGGCCCGATTATCGAGCGCGACTGGCTGGTAGAGCTTAAAGAAGGTTTGATCCTGCTTTCCGGCGGGCGCATGGGCGACGTAGGCCGCTGTCTGCTACGCGGCAACCAGGCGCTGGTGGAGGAGTGCGTTGCTTTCTATGAAGCGCATTTTCCCGATCGCTACTTTCTGGAACTGATCCGCACCGGCAGACAGGATGAAGAGACTTATCTCCATGCTGCGGTTGAACTGGCTGAGGCACGTGGTTTGCCGGTTGTCGCGACAAACGATGTCCGTTTCCTTGAAAGCGATGATTTTGACGCCCATGAGATTCGTGTCGCGATCCACGACGGTTTCACGCTCGACGATCCTAAACGTCCACGCAATTATTCACCGCAGCAGTATATGCGCAGTGAAGAAGAAATGTGCGAGCTGTTCTCCGATATTCCGGAGTCGCTGGAAAATACGGTGGAGATTGCCAAACGCTGCAACGTAACGGTGCGTCTGGGTGAATATTTCCTGCCGCAGTTCCCGACCGGCGATATGACCACCGAAGATTATCTGGTCAAAAAAGCGAAAGAGGGGCTGGAAGAGCGTCTGGCTTTCCTGTTTCCGGACGAAGAAGAGCGCAAAAAGCGTCGCCCGGAATATGACGAGCGTCTGGATATTGAACTACAGGTTATCAACCAGATGGGGTTCCCTGGCTACTTCCTCATCGTGATGGAGTTTATCCAGTGGTCAAAAGATAACGGCGTGCCGGTAGGGCCGGGACGTGGTTCCGGGGCTGGTTCGCTGGTGGCCTACGCGCTGAAAATTACCGACCTTGATCCGCTGGAATTTGACCTGCTGTTCGAACGTTTCCTGAACCCGGAACGTGTCTCGATGCCTGACTTCGACGTTGACTTCTGTATGGAGAAACGCGACCAGGTGATTGAGCACGTCGCAGACATGTACGGGCGTGATGCGGTATCGCAGATTATCACCTTCGGTACGATGGCGGCGAAAGCCGTTATCCGCGATGTGGGCCGCGTGCTGGGGCATCCGTACGGTTTTGTCGATCGTATCTCGAAGCTGGTGCCGCCCGATCCGGGCATGACGCTGGCAAAAGCCTTTGAAGCGGAACCGCAACTGCCGGAAATTTACGAGGCGGATGAAGAGGTCAGAGCGCTGATCGATATGGCGCGTAAGCTCGAAGGCGTCACGCGTAACGCCGGTAAGCACGCTGGCGGCGTGGTCATCGCGCCGACCAAAATTACCGACTTTGCGCCGCTGTACTGCGATGAAGAGGGCAAGCATCCGGTTACCCAGTTTGATAAAAGTGACGTGGAATATGCCGGGCTGGTGAAGTTCGACTTCCTCGGTTTGCGTACGCTGACCATCATCAACTGGGCGCTGGAGATGATCAACAAGCGGCGCGAGAAAAACGGCGAGCCGCCGCTGGATATCGCCGCCATTCCGCTGGATGACAAGAAAAGCTTCGACATGCTGCAGCGCTCGGAAACCACGGCGGTCTTCCAGCTTGAATCGCGCGGCATGAAAGATCTGATCAAACGTCTGCAGCCGGACTGCTTTGAAGATATGATCGCACTGGTGGCCCTGTTCCGTCCCGGCCCGTTGCAGTCAGGGATGGTAGATAACTTCATCGACCGTAAGCACGGTCGTGAAGAACTCTCTTACCCGGACGTTCAGTGGCAGCATGAAAGCCTGAAGCCGGTACTGGAGCCGACCTACGGCATCATTCTGTATCAGGAACAGGTGATGCAGATTGCCCAGGTACTTTCCGGGTATACTCTCGGCGGCGCGGATATGCTGCGTCGTGCGATGGGTAAGAAAAAGCCGGAGGAGATGGCCAAACAGCGTTCCGTTTTTGAAGAGGGCGCGAAAAAGAACGGTATCGACGGCGAACTGGCGATGAAAATCTTTGACCTGGTGGAGAAATTCGCCGGTTACGGGTTTAACAAATCGCACTCCGCCGCTTATGCGCTGGTTTCTTACCAGACGCTATGGCTAAAGGCGCACTATCCGGCTGAATTTATGGCGGCGGTAATGACCGCCGATATGGATAACACCGAGAAGGTCGTCGGCCTGGTGGACGAGTGCTGGCGGATGGGACTGAAAATTCTGCCGCCGGATATTAACTCCGGATTGTACCATTTCCACGTTAACGATGAGGGCGAGATCGTCTACGGCATCGGCGCGATCAAAGGCGTCGGCGAAGGGCCGATCGAAGCGATCATCGACGCGCGTAATCAGGGCGGCTATTTCCGCGAGCTGTTTGATCTGTGCGCGCGGACCGACACCAAAAAGCTCAACCGCCGGGTGCTGGAAAAGCTGATCATGTCCGGGGCGTTCGACCGCCTGGGGCCGCACCGCGCCGCGCTGATGAACTCATTGGGCGATGCGCTGAAAGCCGCCGACCAGCACGCCAAAGCGGAAGCTATCGGTCAGGCGGATATGTTCGGCGTACTGGCGGAAGAGCCGGAGCAAATCGAACAATCCTATGCCAGCTGCCAGCCGTGGCCGGAGCAGGTGGTGTTAGATGGGGAACGTGAAACGTTGGGGCTGTACCTGACGGGCCACCCTATCAATCAGTATTTAAAAGAAATTGAGCGCTATGTCGGCGGGGTAAGGCTCAAAGACATGCATCCGACAGAACGTGGTAAAGTCACCACGGCTGCGGGGCTCGTGATTGCCGCAAGGGTTATGGTCACCAAGCGCGGCAATCGTATCGGCATCTGTACGCTGGATGACCGTTCCGGGCGTCTGGAAGTGATGTTATTTACCGACGCGCTGGATAAATACCAGCAGTTGCTGGAAAAAGACCGCATACTTATCGTCAGCGGACAGGTCAGCTTTGATGACTTCAGCGGGGGGCTTAAAATGACCGCCCGCGAAGTGATGGATATTGACGAAACTCGCGAAAAATACGCTCGCGGGCTTGCTATCTCGCTGACGGACAGGCAAATTGATGACCAGCTTTTAAACCGACTCCGTCAGTCTCTGGAACCCCACCGCTCGGGGACCATTCCAGTACATCTCTACTATCAGAGGGCGGATGCGCGAGCGCGGCTGCGTTTTGGCGCAACGTGGCGTGTCTCTCCGAGCGATCGTTTACTTAACGATCTGCGTGGCCTCATTGGTTCGGAGCAGGTGGAACTGGAGTTTGACTAATACAGGAATACTATGAGTCTGAATTTCCTTGATTTTGAACAGCCGATAGCAGAGCTGGAAGCGAAAATCGATTCTCTGACTGCGGTAAGCCGCCAGGATGAGAAACTGGATATTAATATCGATGAAGAAGTCCATCGCCTGCGCGAAAAAAGCGTAGAACTGACGCGCAAAATCTTCGCCGATCTCGGCGCATGGCAGGTAGCCCAACTGGCGCGCCATCCGCAGCGTCCGTACACCCTGGATTATGTCCGTCTGGCGTTTGATGAGTTTGATGAGCTGGCGGGCGATCGCGCCTATGCTGATGACAAAGCCATCGTCGGCGGTATCGCGCGTCTGGAAGGGCGACCGGTGATGATCATTGGTCATCAGAAAGGTCGTGAAACCAAAGAAAAAATTCGTCGTAACTTTGGCATGCCAGCGCCGGAAGGCTACCGCAAAGCGCTGCGCCTGATGGAAATGGCTGAACGCTTCAACATGCCGATTATCACCTTCATCGACACCCCGGGCGCTTACCCTGGCGTGGGCGCGGAAGAGCGTGGTCAGTCTGAAGCTATCGCCCGCAACCTGCGTGAGATGTCTCGTCTGAACGTACCGGTCATCTGCACCGTGATTGGCGAAGGCGGCTCCGGCGGCGCATTGGCGATTGGCGTGGGTGATAAAGTGAATATGCTGCAATACAGCACCTATTCCGTTATCTCCCCGGAAGGTTGCGCCTCTATTTTGTGGAAGAGCGCCGACAAAGCGCCATTGGCTGCTGAAGCGATGGGCATCATCGCGCCGCGTCTGAAAGAGCTGAAGCTCATCGATTCCATCATTCCGGAGCCGCTGGGCGGCGCGCACCGTAATCCGGAAGCGATGGCGGCGTCGCTAAAAGCGCAGCTGCTGGAAGATTTAGCCGATCTCGATGTGTTAAGCACCGATGATTTAAAAAACCGTCGTTACCAGCGTTTGATGAGCTACGGTTACGCCTAATCATTTACCTCATTTTTCCCAGGAGGCCGGATAATCCGGCCTCTTTTTTTTGGACGAGGAAAAATGAGACGCCGATGAGTTGATGTGATTAAACGCAACGGCATGTTCTCCCTGACACTGTAGCAACTGCCAGGCGTGTGGCCAGGGCAGGCAGTGAACTACCCTTCAAGGAGAAAATTATGGGATTGCAAAAAACACTGGCGCTCAGCGCCGTGGCGGCAGGAATCATGTTGAGCTTATCCGGTGCGCAGGCCGCGCCGCTGCTTAGCAGTAGTGAGCCAATGACCATCAACGCCAGCGATCTGGCGGCGAAAGAGAAAGCGCTGACGGATTTTCCGTTAATGGAGGCAGTGAAATCCTCTATCCAGACGTTGGATAACAGCGCGGTCGAACAAATCGAACCGGGGCGCGCCGCTAACCCGGCAAACGTAAAACGCGTTGAAAGTATTCTGAAAGAGGCCGACTGGGATTATCTGTTCCCGATGCGCGCGCCGGAATACACTTATTCTAACTTCCTGAAAGCGATAGGTAAATTCCCGGCGGTTTGTGGTACCTACACCGATGGACGCGATAGCGACGCTATCTGCCGTAAAACCCTGGCTACTATGTTTGCGCATTTTGCCCAGGAGACGGGCGGTCACGAAAGCTGGCGTGACATTCCGGAATGGCGCCAGGCGCTGGTCTATCTGCGCGAAGTCGGCTGGACAGAAGGGCAGAAAGGCGGCTACAACGGCGAATGTAACCCGGATGTATGGCAGGGCCAGACCTGGCCGTGCGGTAAAGATAAGGACGGCGATTTCCTCAGCTATTTTGGTCGCGGGGCAAAACAGCTTTCTTATAACTACAACTATGGGCCTTTCTCTGACGCGATGTATGGCGACGTTCGCCCTCTGCTGGATAAACCCGAGCTGGTGGCGGATACCTGGATGAACCTGGCGAGCGCCGTCTTCTTCTTTGTGTATCCGCAGCCGCCGAAGCCGTCTATGCTACATGTGATTGACGGTACCTGGCAGCCAAACGATCGCGATAAAGCAAACGGCCTGGTATCAGGTTTCGGCGTCACTATTCAGATCATCAATGGCGGCGTGGAGTGCGGCGGCGCAGATGAGAATGCGCAGTCGCTTAACCGCATCGCCTACTACAAAGAGTTTGCCAACTACCTGAAAGTGCCGGTGCCGGCGGACGAAGTGTTGGGCTGTAAAAAGATGAAGCAGTTCGATGAAGGCGGCGCTGGCGCGTTACCGATCTATTGGGAACAAGACTGGGGCTGGAGCGCCGATACTGCGGACGGTAAAACCTATTCCTGCCAGTTAGTGGGATATCAGACGCCGTATACCGCCTTTAAAGAGGGCGACTACACGAAATGTGTACAGCATTATTTCAACGTTAATGTCGTCGATGATAACGGAACCACTGAACCGGATGTCACGCCAACTCCGGCGCCAGTGACGGATGAAAACGTGGCGCCAGTCGCGCGCATTGCCGGGCCGGTCGGGGCGGTGGAAGCTGGTAGCCCGGTTTCACTCAGCGCGGAAGGATCGACCGACGCGAATGGCGACAAGCTCACCTATACCTGGATGTCGCAGGATGGCAAAACGCTGAGCGGCCAGGATAAAGCCGTTGTGATTTTCAACGCGCCGGATGTCACTCAGAACACCCAGTATGTGGTGAATCTGACCGTTAGCGACGGTACGCTCTCCAGTACAGCGGTTTATACGCTGAATGTGAAAGCGAAGGCCGCCGCTGCGGATGACGAAGATAAGACCACCAGCTATCCTGCCTGGAGCAGCAGCCAGAAATGGAATCCGGGCGACATCGTTAACAGTAATGGCGCATTGTACCAGTGCAAACCGTTCCCGGAAGGCTCATGGTGTAATGTTGCGCCTGCCTACTATGAGCCCGGTGTAGGGATTGCCTGGGCCGATGCATGGAACGCATTGTAATAAGATAAATCCTGTCGGTGCTTTGCATCGGCAGGATTGTTACTATGCTTATCTCAGGTTTTTTCAGGAGAAAGCATGAACATCATCGCCATTATGGGGCCGCACGGGGTTTACTATAAAGATGAACCCATCAAGGAGCTTGAGCGTGCATTACAATCCCTGGGATTTCAAATTATCTGGCCGCAAAATAGCGTTGACTTGTTGAAGTTTATTGAACATAACCCGCGCATCTGCGGCGTTATTTTTGACTGGGATGAATACAGTCTCGACCTTTGTAGCGAAATCAACCAGCTAAATGAATACCTTCCTCTCTACGCCTTTATCAATACCAACTCCACGCTGGACGTTAGCGTTCACGATATGCGCATGGCGCTGTGGTTTTTTGAGTATGCATTGGGGCTGGCTGAAGATATCGCGACGCGCATTCATCAATATACAAACGAATATCTCGATAATATTACGCCGCCGTTTACCAAAGCGCTTTTTACCTACGCCAAAGAAGGAAAATATACCTTTTGTACGCCGGGTCATATGGCGGGAACGGCGTATCAGAAAAGCCCGCCAGGCTGCCTGTTTTATGACTTTTTTGGCGGCAATACCTTAAAAGCTGATGTGTCGATTTCGGTGACTGAACTGGGATCGCTGCTGGATCACACCGGGCCGCATCTGGAAGCGGAAGAGTATATCGCCCGTACTTTTGGCGCCGAGCAGAGCTATATGGTGACGAACGGTACGTCGACCTCGAATAAAATTGTCGGTATGTATGCCGCGCCTGCGGGAAGTACGCTACTCATTGATCGTAATTGTCATAAATCGCTGGCGCATTTGCTGATGATGAGCGATGTGGTGCCTCTCTGGTTGAAGCCGACGCGCAATGCGCTCGGTATTCTCGGCGGTATTCCTAAGCGTGAATTTACCCGCGACAGCATTACGCGTAAGGTGGCGGAAACCGCGCAGGCGCAATGGCCGGTTCATGCGGTTATCACCAATTCTACTTACGATGGTCTGTTGTATAACACTAACTGGATCAAGCAGATGCTGGACGTTCCCTCGATCCATTTTGATTCCGCCTGGGTACCCTATACCCATTTCCATCCGATCTACCAGGGGAAAAGCGGGATGAGCGGCGATCGGGTGCCCGGAAAAGTGATTTTCGAAACGCAATCCACCCATAAAATGCTGGCGGCTTTTTCGCAGGCGTCGCTTATTCATATCAAAGGGGAATATGACGAAGAGACGTTTAACGAAGCGTTTATGATGCACACTTCCACATCGCCGAGCTATCCCATTGTCGCCTCTATCGAGACCGCGGCGGCGATGCTGCGCGGCAATCCAGGGAAAAGATTGATTAATCGTTCGGTGGAACGGGCGCTCCATTTTCGTAAAGAAGTACAGCGGTTACGTGAAGAGTCCGATAGCTGGTTCTTTGATATCTGGCAGCCGGAAGAGGTTGATGAGGCCGAATGCTGGCCGGTCACGCCGGGAGAAACCTGGCATGGCTTCGCCGATGCTGATGACGATCATATGTTTCTCGATCCGGTTAAGGTGACAATCCTGACGCCGGGGATGGATGAGCAGGGCAACATGAGCGAAGAGGGGATACCCGCCGCGCTGGTGGCGAAGTTCCTCGATGAGCGAGGCGTGGTGGTGGAAAAAACCGGGCCGTATAATCTGCTGTTTTTGTTCAGCATAGGGATTGATAAGACCCGTGCGATGGGGCTGCTGCGCGGACTGACAGAATTTAAACGCGCCTACGATCTTAACCTGCGCGTCAAAAATATGTTGCCGGATCTGTATGCGGAAGATCCGGATTTTTATCGCAATATGCGCATTCAGGATCTGGCGCAGGGGATCCATAAACTGATCCGCCAGCACGATCTTCCGGGGCTGATGCTGCGGGCGTTCGAGGTTTTACCGGAGATGATCATGACCCCGCACCAGGCCTGGCAGCGTCAGATCAAAGGCGAGGTGGAAACCGTGGCGCTCGATCAACTGCCAGGGCGCGTTTCCGCGAATATGATCCTGCCTTATCCGCCAGGCGTTCCGCTGTTGATGCCCGGCGAGAGGATTACGCAACAGAGTCGGGCCGTGCTCGATTTTCTGCTGATGCTCTGCTCGATTGGCCAGCATTATCCCGGTTTTGAAACGGATATTCACGGCGCGAAACGGAATGAAGACGGGGTGTACCAGGTACGAGTCTTAAAACACGCCTGTTAGCTTGCCTGACGGGAATGTGACGAGTAACGTACTGATAATCAATAAAGGAGACGCTATGCTGGGATTAAAACAGGTTCATCACATCGCGATCATTGCGACAGACTATGCGGTGAGCAAGGCGTTTTACTGCGATATTCTGGGGTTCGATCTGTTAAGCGAAGTTTGGCGGGAAGAGCGTGACTCGTGGAAGGGCGATTTGGCGCTAAACGGGCAGTATGTGATTGAGCTTTTCTCTTTTCCCTTCCCTCCGGCGCGTCCAAGCCGACCTGAAGCCTGCGGCCTGCGCCATCTGGCTTTCAGCGTGGAAAATGTGGAAAACGCCGTTGCGCATCTGGAAAAGCATCAGGTTAAGTGCGAACCGATACGCATCGATCCGTATACCGGGAAGCGCTTTACTTTTTTCAACGATCCGGACGGTTTACCGCTTGAGCTGTATGAGCAGTAAGGCTTGTCATTAAGACGCTCGCCAGGTAACGTTGCCGGGCTAAGTCACTATAAGCATGGATCATGACCACTCTCACGTTGAATACCTCGTTACTCTCTTCTCGCCGTATTCTGGCTGCCTTTAGCGGTGGCCTGGATTCTACGGTGCTTCTGCATCAACTGGTGTTGTGGCTAGAACGCCACCCTGACGTTACGCTGCGTGCTATCCATATTCATCACGGTTTAAGCCCTCATGCTGAAAGCTGGGTGCGGCATTGCGAAACCGTATGCGCACGCTGGCAGGTTCCGCTGGTAGTGGAGCGGGTGACGCTGGCGGATAATGGCCTGGGTATCGAGGCCCATGCGCGTGAAGCGCGCTACCGGGCGTTCGCACAGACGCTATTGCCTGGCGAAGTGCTGGCAACCGCGCAGCACCTTGACGATCAGTGTGAAACATTCCTGCTGGCGTTAAAGCGCGGCAGCGGTCCGGCCGGACTTTCCGCGATGGGAGAACGCTCGCCTTTTGCCGGAACTCTGCTTCTTCGCCCGCTGTTGAGAGAAACGCGGAAGACGCTGGAACAGTGGGCTGTGCGTCATGGCTTATGCTGGATTGAAGATGAAAGCAATCAGGATGACGCCTACGATCGCAATTTTTTACGCCTGCGCGCGCTTCCGCTCTTACAGCAGCGCTGGCCGCATTTTCCTGCGGCGGTAGCCCGTAGTGCGACGCTCTGCGCCGAGCAAGAAAGGCTGCTGGACGAGCTTCTGGCCAGCGATCTTACGGACTGTATCACGACGGAGGGAACATTGCGGCTCTCTCCATTAATGTCGATGAGCGATGTGCGGCGGGCGGCGATTTTGCGTCGCTGGCTGGCGATGCGTAATGCGCCGATGCCCTCTCGCGACGCGCTGGAACGTATCTGGCAGGAGGTGGCGCTGGCGCGCGACGATGCCTCTCCCTGTTTACGCTTTGGCGATCACGAGATTCGCCGTTATCAGTCGCAACTGTGGTGGATTAAATCCGTGGCCGGACAACACGAAACGACGGTCGCCTGGCCCGTCTGGCAAACACCGCTGGCGCTGCCTGCCGGCTTAGGGACGGTACAGCTCGTTCCTGGCGGCGAACTGCGCCGACCGCGAGAGGAAGAATCCGTCAGCATTCGGTTTAAAGCGCCAGGGTTGCTACACATTGTGGGACGTCACGGCGGACGTAAATTAAAGAAAATCTGGCAGGAGCAGGGGATCCCGCCCTGGCGACGAGACACCACGCCGCTGTTGTTTTACGGCGAAACGCTGATTGCGGCTGCGGGTGTTTTTGTGACGCGTGAGGGAGCAGCAGAAGATAAAGAAGGGGTGAGTCTGGTTTGGCATGCCTGATGGCGCTGCGCTTATCAGGCCTACGTATCGCATGGAACGTAGGCCGGATAAGGTGCTTGCACCACCATCCGGCAACAAAATACTCAGGATTCGCTAACTACCACGGTACCAATTTCCGGGTGGCTGAAACTGGCGATTTTATCGAGACGAAGCTCACAAGACTCGCCGGAAACCTCGGCAAGCAGATATTCTACATTTTTACGTAAGATCAAATCGTTCGCTTTTGCCTGCAAAACCTCGCCATCTTTTAACGTTAGCGTCAGTATTAAATGATGCATGCAGGCAAGCTCAAGACTATCGTAGTCATCGCAATTAATGGGTTGATACGTTTCATTCATTGACATAATCGCTCACCAGTAAGTTCGCGGCAGCATAAGCTGCCTTTTCCCTGACCGACTCTGAAAGGGCGCTATCTGCCGCCACTTCATTAAGCACTTTCAATACACAACCCAGCGCATCCGGGACATACCCTAAGTCTCCGCTGGCGATTTCCGCATACCGCTTGCGTACTAACTCACAATATTTTTCCACATGCCCTCCTGTCAGCATTCTGACTTAACCGTGGATGCAAGTCTAAGCCTACGAAGTTAAATCTTGTTTAGCAAGGTGACTATACCATACTCATTTGCGCAATATCAGCGCCTGACGCGAGTAGATAAAAGATTCGTTAACAGCCTTTTAGCGCGGTTTTCGCTACAATGGGCGCCTGATTCGAAAGGAGTTTTCTCATGGCGCTTAAAGCGACAATTTATAAAGCCGTCGTCAATGTGGCTGACCTTGATCGCAACCGGTTTCTGGATGCGGCATTGACGCTGGCGCGTCACCCTTCTGAAACGCAGGAGCGCATGATGCTGCGCCTGTTGGCATGGATAAAATATGCTGATGAACGGTTGCAGTTTACACGCGGGCTCAGCGCGGAAGATGAGCCGGAGGCCTGGCTGCGCAACGATCATCTGGGCATCGATCTTTGGATAGAGCTGGGGCTGCCGGATGAGCGCCGTATTAAGAAAGCCTGTACTCAGGCGAGCGACGTCGCGCTCTTTGCTTATAACTCCCGGGCGGCGCAAATCTGGTGGCAGCAGCATCAAAGCAAGTGTGCGCAGTTCGCTAACCTGTCCGTCTGGTATCTGGATGACGGGCAGCTGGCGCAGCTCAGTGAATTTGCCGATCGTACCATGACGCTACAGGCGACGATTCAGGACGGCGCAATCTGGCTTTCTGATGCTCGGAATAATCTGGAAATACAGCTAACCGCCTGGCAACAGCCCTCATGATTGCCATCTCCCGGACGGTCTCCATAGCCGATAATGAGCTGGAAATTACGGCCATTCGCGCGCAGGGCGCGGGTGGTCAGCACGTAAATAAGACCTCTAGCGCGATTCATTTGCGCTTTGACATTCGGGCCTCTGGCCTGCCAGAGTATTATAAACAGCGTTTGCTGACGGCCAGCCACCATCTGATAAGCGATGATGGCGTCATTATCATTAAGGCGCAGGAGTTCCGGAGCCAGGAGCTCAACCGGGAAGCGGCTATCGCCAGGCTGGTTGCCGTCATAAAAGAATTAACCGCGGAGCAGAAAAGCCGTCGCGCAACCCGTCCGACGCGTGCCTCGAAAGAGCGCCGCTTATCCTCAAAGGCGCAAAAATCTTCTGTAAAGGCGCTTCGCGGCAAAGTTCGTCGTCCACTGGATTGACGGGCAGGAATAGCAATTTCATAAGGATTTTATGGTGAGAACAGCAATATTGTCAGTAGCGGCAGCCTGTACGCTATTTGCATTGATAGGGTGTAATAACCGTGCGGAAGTTGACGCCCTGCAACCTGCGCAGGCGGCGGAATTAAAACCCATGCAGCAAAGCTGGCGCGGCGTGCTGCCCTGTGCGGATTGTGAAGGTATTGAAACGTCACTGTTTCTGGAAAAAGACGGCACATGGGTGATGAACGAGCGCTATCAGGGCGTGCGCGAAGAACCTTCCTCTTTTGCGTCATACGGTACCTGGGCGCGGACGGCGGATAAACTGGTGTTAACCGACAGCAATGGCGAGAAATCGTATTATCGCGCGAAAGGCAATGAGCTGGAGATGCTCGACAGAGAAGGCAATCCGGTGGCTTCGCAGCTTAATTATACGCTTGTGCCTGTTACCGCCAGCCTGCCGGTAACGCCAATGCCGCTGCGTGGTATGTATGTATACAGGGCCGATGCGGCGACCTTTACCGATTGCGCGACCGGAAAACGGCTGCCGGTCGCCAGTAACGCCCAGCTTGAGCGCGGCTATCTGGCGGCGAAAGGTGAAGCGGAAAAACCGGTGCTGCTGACGGTAGAAGGGCATTTTGTGTTAGCCGCGAATCCGGACACGGGCGAGCCGGTAAAAACGCTAATAGCTGATAAAAATGTGAAGTTTGCGCCGGGTAAAGATTGCACTCACTAATAAAAGGCCTCGCAGGGTGCGAGGCCTTTACATATCTGCCGGATGGCGCCGGGCAATCCCAACAAAATGTCGTTTAGCCTTTAATCGCCTTGACCAGATAATCAACGATATCGCCGGTTTTAATCAGCGATTTTTCACCGCTACGACGGTATTTATACTCAATATCGTCGTTATCCAGGTTGCGATCGCCAATCACGATAGTATGTGGAATACCAATCAGCTCCATATCGGCAAACATCACGCCCGGGCGCTCTTTACGGTCGTCCATCAGCACTTCAATGCCCTGCGCGCGCAATTCGCTGTACAGCTTTTCCGCCAGCTCCTGCACACGGAAGGATTTGTGCATATTCATCGGCAGAATAGCGACCTGGAAAGGCGCAATGGCGTCAGGCCATACAATGCCGCGCTCGTCAAAGTTCTGCTCGATAGCCGCGGCAACGACACGTGTTACGCCGATACCGTAGCAGCCCATTGTCAGGATCTGGTTACGGCCATCTTCACCCTGAACGGAGGCTTTCAGCGCTTCTGAGTACTTGGTACCTAACTGGAAGATGTGACCCACTTCGATACCGCGTTTGATAAGCAACGTTCCCTGACCATCCGGACTCGGATCGCCGGCGACTACGTTACGGATGTCGGCAACAACAGGCGTCGCCACATCGCGATCCCAGTTAATACCAAAGTAGTGTTTACCGTCGATGTTGGCGCCAGCGGCAAAATCGCTCATGGCGGCAACGGTACGATCGATGATGACCGGAATCGGCATATTGACCGGGCCGAGGGAGCCAGGGCCGGCATTAATTACGGCGCGAATCTCTTCTTCGGTAGCGAAGGTCAGCGGGCTGGCAACGTGCGGCAGTTTTTCCGCTTTAACTTCATTCAGTTCATGATCGCCGCGAACCAGCAGAGCCACCAGCGGAGACTTGCTGTCTTTCACCGCTTTCACCAGCAGCGTTTTTACCGTTTTTTCAATTGGCAGGTTGAATTGTTCCACCAGCTCCGCGATGGTTTTGGCATTTGGTGTATCGACCAGAGTCATTTCCTGCGTCGCCGCTGCGCGCGGCGTTTGCGGCGCGATAGCTTCTGCCAGTTCAATGTTAGCCGCGTAATCAGAAACATCAGAGAAAACGATATCGTCTTCGCCGCTTTGCGCCAGCACCTGGAATTCATGCGAGGCGTTGCCGCCGATAGAACCGGTATCGGCCTGTACCGCGCGGAAATCCAGCCCCATACGGCTGAAGATACGGCTATACGCGGCGTACATGGCGTCATAGGTTTCCTGCAACGACTCCTGAGAGGTGTGGAAAGAGTAAGCATCTTTCATCAGGAATTCGCGCGAACGCATCACGCCAAAGCGCGGACGCACTTCATCACGGAATTTGGTCTGGATTTGGAAGAAGTTCAGCGGCAACTGCTTATAAGAGCTGAGTTCATTACGCACCAGATCGGTGATAACTTCTTCGTGGGTCGGGCCGAGTACGAACGGACGCTCGCCACGGTCGACAAAACGCAGCAGTTCCGGACCGTACTGTTCCCAACGACCACTCTCTTGCCACAGGTCGGCTGGCTGAACGACTGGCATCGACACCTCGATAGCACCGGCGTTGTTCATCTCTTCACGCACGATGTTTTCGACTTTTTTCAGGACGCGCAGGCCGGTCGGCAGCCAGGTATATAACCCGGAGGCGAGCTTGCGGATCATCCCGGCGCGCAGCATCAGCTGGTGGCTGATAACCTCGGCGTCGGCAGGTGTCTCCTTCAGAGTGGAGAGCAGGTATTGGCTAGTACGCATGTTGTTACGGTTCCAGTTGAACGATCGAACAGGCTCAATGTGAGCCTGATACAAAAAAAGTGATTTAGTTTACCAGCGTGCAAGAGATGTCAAAAGAGAAGGGCGTGAAATTACCGTGGTTCCAGCGCAAACACTTCAAATCCGGTGTTAACCACACGCCAGCGCACGTTAAAATCATGCAGCCAGACGGCATAGGTTTTGCCCGTCTCTTCACCCTTACGATAAGCCGGGCGAGGATCTTGCGCCAGCACATCGCAAATAAATGTCCGTAGCTGCGGATAACGCCTTTCCAGCGTCGTAAGCTGTTGAGCCACCTCAGCGGTAAAACTCACGGGCATTTCAGCTATCGGCGCCTGTTGCGCATAGCTGGCGGCGGCGTCCGGTAAGGCCTCGGCAAACGGTAAATACGGTTTAATATCCACCACCGGCGTGCCATCCACCAGATCCAGACTGCCTAATTTCAGAATTACGCTCTCTTTCCGGCACTCGATACCTTTTAGCGCAACGAGCGACATGCCAATCGGATTGGGGCGGAACGTGGAGCGCGTGGCAAAAACGCCCATTCTGGCGTTACCGCCAAGACGGGGCGGACGAACTGTCGGCCGCCAGCCGCCGTCCATCGTCTGATGAAAAACGAAAAGCACCCACAAATGGCTGAAAGCTTCCAGGCCGCGAACGGCATCGGCCTGGTTGTAAGGCGCTATCAGATGCAGTTCGCCGCAGGCGCTTTTGACCAGACCAGGCTGGCGCGGAACGGCGAATTTTTCTTTATAGGGGGAGCGAATAACGCCGATTTGTTCAAACTGAAAGCTGCTCATTTCGCCGAAATATTCAGGGCGGACCCGATACAAACCGCCTGACGATAGCAGCCTGGCGTGCCGCTGGTAATTTCACAGCTGTGCAGCAGGACGGCGTTGGCTTTCATTTTAGATGCATTAATCTGCATACGCTTGCGCGCAGTTGGAATGTTAGGCGGAGAGTCTTGATTTGTCGCCTGGCAGGATTCGCCGCTAACCTCGCCAAGATCGCGGAAAGGTTTACCGACTAAGTCTTCAGCATTGGTGTAAATCCTGACGGGAGCGGCACGCGGCGCTTTAGGTTTCTCCGGCTCCGCTTTTGGCGGGGTTGCGGTGCTTTGAACGGGTTCAACAGGGGATCTGCTTAGCATGGAACAACCGCCCAGCATGAGTGCCAATAAACAGATCGGTAAAGCACGCATAATATTTCCTCAATGAATGTTCTAATTGCCAGATATTGAATCAGGAGCTTGCATAAATGACAAGACGGGCAATAGCCCGTCCTGAATAATATTACAGATTGTGGAATCAGCCTAAAACTTACCAGCCTTTCACCGCACCGCCATTAAAAACTTTATTTGCGGCTTCGTACACTTCATCAGACTGATAAGCCTGAACGAATTTTTTCACATTCTCGGCGTCTTTGTTATCTTCACGCGTCACGATAAGGTTAACGTACGGAGAATCTTTATCTTCAACGAAGATACCGTCTTTCGCTGGCGTCAGGCCAATCTGGCTGGCGTATGTCGTATTGATGACTGCTAACGCGATCTGCGCGTCATCCAGCGAACGCGGCAACTGCGGCGCTTCCAGCTCAACAATTTTCAGATTTTTCGGGTTTTCGACGATATCCAGCGAGGTAGGAAGCAGACCGACGCCGTCTTTCAGTTTAATCAGCCCTACTTTTTGCAGCAGCAACAGGGAACGACCAAGGTTGGTCGGGTCGTTAGGCACAGCGACCTGGGAACCGTCCTTGAGCTCATCCAGAGATTTGATTTTTTTGGAATATCCTGCAATGGGATAGACAAAAGTCTTACCAACGGAAACCAGTTTGTAGCCTCGATCTTTGATTTGCTGATCCAGATACGGTTTGTGCTGGAAGGCATTGGCATCGATGTCGCCTTTGCTCAGCGCTTCATTAGGCAGAACATAATCATTAAAGGTCACCAATTCCACGTCCAGGCCGTATTTTTCTTTCGCGACTTTCTGCGCGACTTCGGCAACTTGCTGCTCTGCGCCAACGATTACGCCGACTTTAATATGATTTGGATCTTTTTCATCCTGACCGCAACCCGCAAGTGCCAGAGAACCAATCAGAGCACCCACTGCCGCAAAGGTTTTGAATTTGAACGCCATGCTTATTTCCTTAATGAGTATTTGTGTTGTGTTTAACGTTACTTATGCGTGACAGCCCTGACGATGCGATCGCCGGATAACTGAATTAAATAAACCAGAACGACAAGTAATACCAGCACCGTATTCATCACGGTAGCATTGTATCCAATATAACCGTACTGATAGCCGATTTGACCGAGGCCGCCAGCGCCGACGGCACCGCCCATTGCGGAGTAACCGACCAGGGTGATCAGTGTAATGGTTGCCGCATTCACCAGACCAGGCAGCGCTTCCGGTAAAAGGATTTTACGTACAATTTGCAGCGGCGTGGCGCCCATCGCTCGCGAGGCTTCAATCAGCCCGGCAGGGATCTCTAACAACGCATTTTCCACCATACGGGCGATAAAAGGCGCGGCGCCGACGGTCAGCGGTACAATTGCAGCCTGCAAACCAATGGAGGTGCCGACAATTATTCGGGTAAAAGGAATCATCCACACCAGCAGGATGATAAAGGGAATCGAGCGGAAAATATTGACCACCGCGGAGAGGGAGCGATACAGTCTGGCGTTCTCCATAATCTGCCCCGGGCGCGTAACATACAGCAATACGCCAACCGGCAGGCCAATCACGAAACCGAAGAAACCGGAGACAAAGGTCATCGCCAGCGTTTCCCAGACGCCACGAACCAGTAACCACATCATTGCCTCAGACATAACCCAGTACCTCTACTTTCACATGGTGATCCTGCAGCCAGGCAATTGCGGCTTGCGTCTCTTCTTGTGTGCCGTGCATTTCCGTTAGCATAATGCCGAACTTCACACCGCCCGCGTAATCCATCTGCGCGCTGATAATATTATTGTTCACATTGAAACGACGCGCGGTTTCAGAAAGCAGCGGGGCATCCACAGACTGCCCGGTGAACTCCATGCGCAGCATCGGCACGCTGTCAGTTTCCGGCGACGCTTTCAAACGCGCCTGGTAATCTTCCGGAATGTCCAGGTGCAGAGTGGACTGAATAAACTTCTGCGCCAGCGGCGTTTTAGGGTGCGAGAAGACTTCGCTGACCGTATCTTGCTCAATAAGCTCGCCATTACTGATAACGGCAACGCAGTCGCAGATACGTTTTACGACATCCATTTCATGAGTGATAAGCAGAATCGTCAACCCCAGACGACGGTTGATATCTTTCAGCAATTCCAGAATCGAACGGGTCGTCGCGGGATCAAGCGCGCTGGTGGCTTCATCGCACAGCAACACTTTTGGATTACTGGCTAACGCGCGGGCAATCGCGACACGCTGTTTCTGACCGCCGGAAAGATTTGCCGGATAGCTGTCGTGCTTGTCGCCAAGACCGACTAAATCCAGCAGCTCTGTGACACGGCGTTTGATCTCTTCCTTTGGTGTGTTATCCAGTTCCAGCGGCAACGCGACGTTGCCAAACACGGTACGGGAAGAGAGCAGGTTAAAATGTTGGAAAATCATGCCGATTTGACGGCGAGCTTTGGTCAACTCAGACTCTGAAAGCGTTGTCAGCTCCTGACCGCCGACCTGAACGCTACCTTCGGTTGGACGTTCAAGTAAGTTAACGCAGCGGATAAGCGTACTTTTACCGGCGCCGGAGGCGCCAATGACGCCATAAATCTGCCCGGCAGGAACGTGCAGGCTGACATTATTTAGCGCCTGAATGGTGCGCGTCCCCTGCTGGAACACTTTGGTAATATTCGAAAGTTTAATCATTGATTCTTTATTATCGTAATGAAATGAGCGGAGGCATTTTCGTCTGCCTAATACGGTCAACGCCGTCAACAGAATGGATGTTAAGGCATCCAGACGTCTAAATCAATCAGGCTTTATACGATGAGCACTTTCTTGCCTGCTGAAACATGCGATACTAGCGCCACTTGCTTTACTCAGGAGCTATAAAAGGTGGCAAAGTTTGTACCCGCAATTTTTCTCGACCGTGACGGCACCATTAATATGGATCACGGCTACGTACATGAAATCGATGCATTTGAGTTTATAGACGGCGTTATTGACGCGATGCGCGAGCTAAAAAAAATGGGCTATGCGTTGGTGGTGGTGACGAACCAGTCCGGAATCGCGCGCGGCAAATTCACTGAGGCGCAGTTTGAAACGTTAACCGAATGGATGGACTGGTCGTTGGCGGATCGCGATGTTGATTTGGACGGCATCTATTATTGTCCTCACCATCCGCAGGGCAGCATAGAAGAGTTCCGTCAGGTATGTGATTGCCGCAAGCCGCATCCAGGAATGCTTATCTCGGCGCGTGATTTTCTGCATATCGATATGGCGGCTTCTTATATGGTGGGAGACAAGCTGGAAGATATGCAGGCGGCAGCGGCGGCAAATGTCGGGACAAAAGTGCTGGTGCGTACGGGCAAACCGGTCACGGCAGAAGCAGAAAACGCGGCGGACTGGGTGTTAAACAGCCTTGCTGACCTGCCATCAGCGATAAAAAAGCAGCAAAAATAAGCGTTATGGATAAAAGATGAGCGGTTAAAACAAAAATGCATTTTTCCGCTTGTCTTCCTGAACCGACTCCCTATAATGCGCCTCCATCGACACGGCGGATGTGAATCACTTCACACAAACAGCCGGTCGGTTGAAGAGAAAAATCCTGAAATTCAGGGTTGACTCTGAAAGAGGAAAGCGTAATATACGCCACCTCGCGACGGTGAGCTGAAAGCCGCGCCGCACCTGCTCTTTAACAATTTATCAGACAATCTGTGTGGGCACTCGAAGATACGGATTCTTAACGTCCTCGGACGAAAAATGAATACCAAGTCTCAAGAGTGAACACGTAATTCATTACGAAGTTTAATTCTTTGAGCATCAAACTTTTAAATTGAAGAGTTTGATCATGGCTCAGATTGAACGCTGGCGGCAGGCCTAACACATGCAAGTCGAACGGTAACAGGAAGCAGCTTGCTGCTTTGCTGACGAGTGGCGGACGGGTGAGTAATGTCTGGGAAACTGCCTGATGGAGGGGGATAACTACTGGAAACGGTGGCTAATACCGCATAACGTCGCAAGACCAAAGAGGGGGACCTTCGGGCCTCTTGCCATCAGATGTGCCCAGATGGGATTAGCTTGTTGGTGAGGTAACGGCTCACCAAGGCGACGATCCCTAGCTGGTCTGAGAGGATGACCAGCCACACTGGAACTGAGACACGGTCCAGACTCCTACGGGAGGCAGCAGTGGGGAATATTGCACAATGGGCGCAAGCCTGATGCAGCCATGCCGCGTGTATGAAGAAGGCCTTCGGGTTGTAAAGTACTTTCAGCGGGGAGGAAGGTGTTGTGGTTAATAACCGCAGCAATTGACGTTACCCGCAGAAGAAGCACCGGCTAACTCCGTGCCAGCAGCCGCGGTAATACGGAGGGTGCAAGCGTTAATCGGAATTACTGGGCGTAAAGCGCACGCAGGCGGTCTGTCAAGTCGGATGTGAAATCCCCGGGCTCAACCTGGGAACTGCATTCGAAACTGGCAGGCTTGAGTCTTGTAGAGGGGGGTAGAATTCCAGGTGTAGCGGTGAAATGCGTAGAGATCTGGAGGAATACCGGTGGCGAAGGCGGCCCCCTGGACAAAGACTGACGCTCAGGTGCGAAAGCGTGGGGAGCAAACAGGATTAGATACCCTGGTAGTCCACGCCGTAAACGATGTCTACTTGGAGGTTGTGCCCTTGAGGCGTGGCTTCCGGAGCTAACGCGTTAAGTAGACCGCCTGGGGAGTACGGCCGCAAGGTTAAAACTCAAATGAATTGACGGGGGCCCGCACAAGCGGTGGAGCATGTGGTTTAATTCGATGCAACGCGAAGAACCTTACCTGGTCTTGACATCCACAGAAGAATCCAGAGATGGATTTGTGCCTTCGGGAACTGTGAGACAGGTGCTGCATGGCTGTCGTCAGCTCGTGTTGTGAAATGTTGGGTTAAGTCCCGCAACGAGCGCAACCCTTATCCTTTGTTGCCAGCGGTTAGGCCGGGAACTCAAAGGAGACTGCCAGTGATAAACTGGAGGAAGGTGGGGATGACGTCAAGTCATCATGGCCCTTACGACCAGGGCTACACACGTGCTACAATGGCGCATACAAAGAGAAGCGACCTCGCGAGAGCAAGCGGACCTCATAAAGTGCGTCGTAGTCCGGATTGGAGTCTGCAACTCGACTCCATGAAGTCGGAATCGCTAGTAATCGTGGATCAGAATGCCACGGTGAATACGTTCCCGGGCCTTGTACACACCGCCCGTCACACCATGGGAGTGGGTTGCAAAAGAAGTAGGTAGCTTAACCTTCGGGAGGGCGCTTACCACTTTGTGATTCATGACTGGGGTGAAGTCGTAACAAGGTAACCGTAGGGGAACCTGCGGTTGGATCACCTCCTTACCTTAAAGAACTGTTCTTTGAAGTGCTCACACAGATTGTCTGATGAAAAACGAGCAGTAAAACCTCTACAGGCTTGTAGCTCAGGTGGTTAGAGCGCACCCCTGATAAGGGTGAGGTCGGTGGTTCAAGTCCACTCAGGCCTACCAAATTTTCCCTGAATACTGCGTTGTGAAATAACTCACATACTGATGTATGCTTCGTTATCCCACGCCTTGTCTCAGGAAAAATTATCGGTAAAGAGGTTCTGACTACACGATGGGGCTATAGCTCAGCTGGGAGAGCGCCTGCTTTGCACGCAGGAGGTCTGCGGTTCGATCCCGCATAGCTCCACCATCTCGTGAGTGTTTACGAAAAAATACTTCAGAGTGTACCTGAAAGGGTTCACTGCGAAGTTTTGCTCTTTAAAAATCTGGATCAAGCTGAAAATTGAAACACAGAACAACGAAAATTGTTCGTGAGTCTCTCAAATTTTCGCAACACGATGATGAATCGTAAGAAACATCTTCGGGTTGTGAGGTTAAGCGACTAAGCGTACACGGTGGATGCCCTGGCAGTCAGAGGCGATGAAGGGCGTGCTAATCTGCGATAAGCGCCGGTAAGGTGATATGAACCGTTATAACCGGCGATACCCGAATGGGGAAACCCAGTGTGACTCGTCACACTATCATTAACTGAATCCATAGGTTAATGAGGCGAACCGGGGGAACTGAAACATCTAAGTACCCCGAGGAAAAGAAATCAACCGAGATTCCCCCAGTAGCGGCGAGCGAACGGGGAGGAGCCCAGAGCCTGAATCAGCATGTGTGTTAGTGGAAGCGTCTGGAAAGGCGCGCGATACAGGGTGACAGCCCCGTACACAAAAGCGCATGTGCTGTGAGCTCGATGAGTAGGGCGGGACACGTGGTATCCTGTCTGAATATGGGGGGACCATCCTCCAAGGCTAAATACTCCTGACTGACCGATAGTGAACCAGTACCGTGAGGGAAAGGCGAAAAGAACCCCGGCGAGGGGAGTGAAAAAGAACCTGAAACCGTGTACGTACAAGCAGTGGGAGCCCCACCACCAAAGCATTTGCTGTACCGCGTTGACGGAGCGAAGCGACGTCAAACCGATAAAACAGCAGTGTAAAGTGAGCCGCAGGGCGCTTTGCGCGACAGCGCAAAGGCAGGCGGTTTCGCGTAGCGAAAGCGAATGCTTTGGGGTGGGGTGACTGCGTACCTTTTGTATAATGGGTCAGCGACTTATATTCTGTAGCAAGGTTAACCGAATAGGGGAGCCGGAGGGAAACCGAGTCTTAATTGGGCGTTAAGTTGCAGGGTATAGACCCGAAACCCGGTGATCTAGCCATGGGCAGGTTGAAGGTTGGGTAACACTAACTGGAGGACCGAACCGACTAATGTTGAAAAATTAGCGGATGACCTGTGGCTGGGGGTGAAAGGCCAATCAAACCGGGAGATAGCTGGTTCTCCCCGAAAGCTATTTAGGTAGCGCCTCGTGAATTCATCTCCGGGGGTAGAGCACTGTTTCGGCTAGGGGGCCATCCCGGCTTACCAACCCGATGCAAACTGCGAATACCGGAGAATGTTATCACGGGAGACACACGGCGGGTGCTAACGTCCGTCGTGAAGAGGGAAACAACCCAGACCGCCAGCTAAGGTCCCAAAGTCATGGTTAAGTGGGAAACGATGTGGGAAGGCCCAGACAGCCAGGATGTTGGCTTAGAAGCAGCCATCATTTAAAGAAAGCGTAATAGCTCACTGGTCGAGTCGGCCTGCGCGGAAGATGTAACGGGGCTAAACCATGCACCGAAGCTGCGGCAGCGACACTGTGTGTTGTTGGGTAGGGGAGCGTTCTGTAAGCCTGTGAAGGTGTGTCGTGAGGCATGCTGGAGGTATCAGAAGTGCGAATGCTGACATAAGTAACGATAAAGCGGGTGAAAAGCCCGCTCGCCGGAAGACCAAGGGTTCCTGTCCAACGTTAATCGGGGCAGGGTGAGTCGACCCCTAAGGCGAGGCCGAAAGGCGTAGTCGATGGGAAACGGGTTAATATTCCCGTACTTGGTGTTACTGCGAAGGGGGGACGGAGAAGGCTATGTTGGCCGGGCGACGGTTGTCCCGGTTTAAGCGTGTAGGTGTGTGTTCCAGGTAAATCCGGTTCACTTTAACACTGAGGCGTGACGACGAGGCACTACGGTGCTGAAGCAACAAATGCCCTGCTTCCAGGAAAAGCCTCTAAGCATCAGGTAACATCAAATCGTACCCCAAACCGACACAGGTGGTCAGGTAGAGAATACCAAGGCGCTTGAGAGAACTCGGGTGAAGGAACTAGGCAAAATGGTGCCGTAACTTCGGGAGAAGGCACGCTGACACGTAGGTGAAGTGATTTACTCATGGAGCTGAAGTCAGTCGAAGATACCAGCTGGCTGCAACTGTTTATTAAAAACACAGCACTGTGCAAACACGAAAGTGGACGTATACGGTGTGACGCCTGCCCGGTGCCGGAAGGTTAATTGATGGGGTCAGCGCAAGCGAAGCTCCTGATCGAAGCCCCGGTAAACGGCGGCCGTAACTATAACGGTCCTAAGGTAGCGAAATTCCTTGTCGGGTAAGTTCCGACCTGCACGAATGGCGTAATGATGGCCAGGCTGTCTCCACCCGAGACTCAGTGAAATTGAACTCGCTGTGAAGATGCAGTGTACCCGCGGCAAGACGGAAAGACCCCGTGAACCTTTACTATAGCTTGACACTGAACATTGAGCCTTGATGTGTAGGATAGGTGGGAGGCTTTGAAGTGTGGACGCCAGTCTGCATGGAGCCGACCTTGAAATACCACCCTTTAATGTTTGATGTTCTAACGTGGACCCGTTACCCGGGTTGCGGACAGTGTCTGGTGGGTAGTTTGACTGGGGCGGTCTCCTCCTAAAGAGTAACGGAGGAGCACGAAGGTTGGCTAATCCTGGTCGGACATCAGGAGGTTAGTGCAATGGCATAAGCCAGCTTGACTGCGAGCGTGACGGCGCGAGCAGGTGCGAAAGCAGGTCATAGTGATCCGGTGGTTCTGAATGGAAGGGCCATCGCTCAACGGATAAAAGGTACTCCGGGGATAACAGGCTGATACCGCCCAAGAGTTCATATCGACGGCGGTGTTTGGCACCTCGATGTCGGCTCATCACATCCTGGGGCTGAAGTAGGTCCCAAGGGTATGGCTGTTCGCCATTTAAAGTGGTACGCGAGCTGGGTTTAGAACGTCGTGAGACAGTTCGGTCCCTATCTGCCGTGGGCGCTGGAGAACTGAGGGGGGCTGCTCCTAGTACGAGAGGACCGGAGTGGACGCATCACTGGTGTTCGGGTTGTCATGCCAATGGCACTGCCCGGTAGCTAAATGCGGAAGAGATAAGTGCTGAAAGCATCTAAGCACGAAACTTGCCCCGAGATGAGTTCTCCCTGAGACTTAAAGTCTCCTGAAGGAACGTTGAAGACGACGACGTTGATAGGCCGGGTGTGTAAGCGCAGCGATGCGTTGAGCTAACCGGTACTAATGAACCGTGAGGCTTAACCTTACAACGCCGAAGATGTTTTGGCGGATGAGAAGACGATTTTCAGCAGTGATTCAGAGTTGAGTACGCAATACTTTGCGCAGCAGCAAGGCGGCAAGCGAAGGAAAGGAAGGAGCATACAGAAGTATGTGACTGAGTTTACGAGCGCAGGCAACGCCGCTGATGCGATAAAGAATTGCGTACAGAGCACAAAGAATTTGCCTGGCGGCACTAGCGCGGTGGTCCCACCTGACCCCATGCCGAACTCAGAAGTGAAACGCCGTAGCGCCGATGGTAGTGTGGGGTCTCCCCATGCGAGAGTAGGGAACTGCCAGGCATCAAATTAGAAGTATGGCATTAACTTTCGGGGCAGTTCACTACTCGACAGAGAGTAGGACAAAAGCGAAAGCTTTTGAACGTTGCGAAGCAACGGCCCGAAGGGTGAATCACGAAGTGATTCATAAACTGCCAGGCATCAAATTGCAGTAAACCGGGATGAAAATCCGGGTTGTGACAAAGAAATTCGGTGGAGCGGTAGTTCAGTTGGTTAGAATACCTGCCTGTCACGCAGGGGGTCGCGGGTTCGAGTCCCGTCCGTTCCGCCACTTATTAAGAGCCCTGAGCATTAGCTCAGGGCTTTTTCTTTGCATATCATTTAATTATTGCTCAATTCGCAAAAATCCTCTGCATTTCTCGCTCTTTTTCTACAAAGCGCTGAAGGTCATAATCCCCTCAGTTAACGAACATAGTGATTAAAAAGAGGAATTCTATGACTATCCCTGCATTCGGTTTAGGTACTTTTCGCCTGAAAGACGACGTGGTTATCGCTTCTGTGAAAACGGCGCTTGAACTGGGCTACCGTGCTGTCGACACTGCGCAAATCTATGATAATGAAGCGGCTGTTGGACAGGCGATTGCTGAGAGCGGCGTACCGCGTAATGAGCTGTACATCACCACCAAGATCTGGATTGAAAACCTTAGCAAAGACAAGCTAATCCCAAGCCTGAAAGAGAGCCTGAAAAAACTGCGTACCGATTATGTCGATCTGACGCTGATCCACTGGCCATCTCCGGGTGATGCCGTGTCTGTCGAAGAATTTATGCAGGCATTGCTGGAAGCTAAAAAACAAGGGCTGACTCGCGAAATTGGCATTTCAAACTTCACCATTCCGTTGATGGAAAAGGCTATTGCCGCGGTGGGCGCAGACCATATAGCCACCAACCAGATTGAGCTATCTCCGTATCTGCAGAATCGTAAGGTGGTTGACTGGGCGAAAGCGCACGGTATCCACATCACCTCTTACATGACGCTGGCATACGGTAAAGCGCTGAAAGATGAAGTGATTGCGCGCATTGCGGCTAAACATAATGCGACCCCGGCGCAGGTTATTCTGGCATGGGCAATGGGTGAAGGTTACTCCGTGATCCCTTCATCCACCAGGCGTGAAAATCTGGCAAGCAACCTGCTGGCGCAGGATCTGCATCTGGATGCCGAAGATAAAAATGCGATCGCGGCACTGGATTGCAACGATCGTCTGGTTAGCCCGGAAGGACTGGCTCCTGCCTGGGATTAATTACCCGATCCTTTGTACCTTTACCCCTCTTTCACAGCTCCTGCGGGAGCTGTTCTTATATATTCGCTCAAAAAGTCGATAAATGCCCGAATACGTGTGCTGACGGCGCGATCGCTGTAGTAAACGGCGCTGAAAGGCATTTCTACCGGCAGACGTTTATCGGCCAGCAGTTCCACCAGTTCTCCCCGGGCGATCTCTTTATCAATCATATAATCTGAAAGACATGCAATGCCGTTACCGCTCAGGCAAAGTTGTTTTAACGTTTCCCCGCTGTTGGACGAAATCCCACATTCGATCTCATGGAGCTGTCCGTCACTACAGGCTATCGGCCAGGTATTGAGCGAGATGGGTTCTGAGAACCCCAGGCACAGATGCTGTTTTAACTCTTCAACGCTCTCAGGCTTGCCAAAACGGGCAATATAATCCGGTGAGGCGATAATCTTACGATAGCTGGTAAATAACGGACGCGCGCGCAGACTTGAATCTGTCAACGTGCCTGCGCGTATCGCAACATCCACTTTTCGTTCAATAAGATTGATGAACGTTTCTGAGGAGACAAGAGACAACGTTATTTCCGGATACCGTTCACGAAAAGGTTTAATCAGCGGCATCAGGAAATGCAGCATTACCGGCGTTGCCGCATCGATACGCAGTAAGCCGCGCGGGGTATTACGCGACTCCATGATTTCCGTTTCTGCGGCGGCCATTTCTTGCAGTATCTGCTGCACGCGCCTGAAGTATCGCTCTCCTTCTTCAGTCAGGCTCAGCTGTCGGGTCGTACGATTAAGCAGACTGACGCCGAGCTTCATCTCCAGCTTTTTAACTGCCCGGCTGACAGCGGAATTGGCCTGTCCAAGCTGCTCTGCCGCCCGGCTGAAGCTGCCGCTTTCCACGACAGCGACAAAAATTGCGAGTTCTTCGGAGGTGGCTTTCATTTTTGCTCCTGAAGCAAAATTAAATTGATATTTTGGCTATTTTTGTCATTAAAACATCCAGGCATACTGCGTGTCATCTGATTACTGCTGTTATGGAGTTATGTATGCCTCTCGCTTTATTTGCACTGACAATAAGTGCTTTCGCTATCGGTACGACTGAGTTTGTGATTGTCGGCCTGGTGCCGACCATTGCTCAACAACTGGCTATCTCGTTACCTTCCGCCGGAATGCTGGTTTCAATCTATGCGCTGGGTGTGGCTATTGGCGCGCCGGTGCTAACCGCGCTGACCGGACGCCTGCCGCGTAAACAGTTACTGGTCGCGCTGATGGTCTTGTTTACGGCGGGGAATTTGCTGGCATGGCAGGCACCGGGCTATATGACATTAATCGCCGCCCGTCTGCTGACGGGCCTGGCGCACGGCGTGTTCTTCTCGATTGGCTCTACCATCGCGACAAGTCTGGTGCCAAAAGAGAAAGCGGCTTCTGCTATCGCTATTATGTTTGGTGGTTTAACGGTAGCTCTGGTCACGGGCGTGCCGCTGGGCACATTTATCGGTCAGCATTTTGGCTGGCGTGAGACCTTCCTTGCGGTATCACTGTTAGGCGTGATTGCGCTGATGAGCAGTCAACTGCTGATCCCTGCCAATATTCCCGGTCGGGCGGCCGCCAGCATTCGTGACCAGGTGAAAGTACTGACTCATCCTCGTCTGTTGCTGATTTACGCCGTTACGGCGCTGGGCTACGGCGGGGTATTCACGGCATTCACCTTCCTGGCGCCGATGATGCAGGATCTGGCGGGATTCTCCCCGGCAGCAGTAAGCTGGATCCTACTGGGTTATGGCGTATCTGTGGCTATCGGCAATATCTGGGGCGGTAAACTGGCAGATAAGCATGGTGCCGTTCCTGCGCTGAAATTCATTTTCGCCGCGCTGTTTGTTCTGCTGATGGTCTTCCAGGTGACGGCCTCCACGCAGTATGCCGCGCTGGCTACCATTCTGGTGATGGGGGTCTTTGCCTTCGGTAACGTACCGGGTTTGCAGGTCTACGTGGTACAGAAAGCGGAACAATTCACGCCTAATGCGGTAGATGTGGCGTCAGGTCTGAACATTGCGGCGTTTAACATTGGTATTGCGCTGGGCTCCGTGATTGGCGGGCAAACGGTGGCGCATTACGGTTTGGCGCAGACGCCGTGGATTGGCGCCCTCATTGTTCTGGTGGCTTTCCTGCTGATGGGGGTCAGCGGACGTCTTGATAAAACTGTACGCATTGCTTTGGAGTAAATTATTGATGTAAGCGCCTACTTACAAAACAAACTGCAATTGTTCGTTGAAAGTGAGTGCTAAAATCCCTATAACAGAAGAACCAGTCCGGTTGAGGACTGGTTGACGTTACAGAGGTTTGAAAGTCAAAAGTGCGAAAAAACACCTATGCGATGCGCTATGTTGCCGGACAGCCCGCCGAGCGGATTTTGCCGCCAGGGTCGTTTGCGAGCATTGGCCAGGCATTGCCCGCCGGGGAACCGCTAAGCAGTGAAGAGCGGATCCGTATCCTCGTGTGGAATATATTCAAGCAGCAGCGAGCCGAATGGTTATCGGTGCTGAAGAACTACGGCAAAGATGCGCATCTGGTCCTGTTGCAGGAGGCGCAGACGACGCCTGAGCTGGTACAGTTTGCCACCGCTAACTATCTTGCCGCCGACCAGGTTCCCGCTTTTGTATTACCTCAGCATCCGTCTGGCGTCATGACGCTGTCTGCCGCCCATCCTGTTTACTGCTGCCCTTTACGGGAAAGAGAACCAATTTTACGTTTGGCGAAATCAGCCCTGGTGACGGTATATCCCTTGCCGGATACCCGTTTATTAATGGTAGTAAATGTTCATGCGGTAAATTTTAGTCTGGGCGTGGACGTATACAGTAAGCAGTTACTTCCGATCGGCGACCAGATTGCGCACCATAGCGGCCCTGTCATTATGGCGGGGGATTTTAATGCCTGGAGCCGCCCACGTATGAATGCGTTGTACCGCTTTGCACGTGAGATGTCGCTGCGCCAGGTGCGTTTCACTGACGATCAGCGCCGTCGTGCGTTTGGACGACCGCTGGATTTTGTTTTTTATCGTGGGTTAAACGTGAATGAAGCCTCCGTACTGGTGACGCGCGCTTCCGATCACAATCCGCTACTCGTTGAATTCAGTCCCGGCAAACCTGAGCAATAAAGGTGCGTCAGGTCTGCCGTGGGGCAGGCCTCTTCGGGTGCTGCCCTCTATTTTTCTCATAACAGAAGGGCACTACCATGACAACGCATTCCCATCATGACAATGTTGAAAAGCAGTTTGGTTCACAGGCGAACGCCTATTTACATAGCGCCGTTCACGCATCGGGTCGTGACTTAGCGCGGCTGGCGCAAAGGCTGTCTGATTTTTCCCACGCGAACGTACTGGATATGGGATGTGGAGCTGGACACGCGAGTTTTGTCGCTGCGCAACATGCCAACTCGGTCGTGGCATACGATTTATCCGCCAGCATGCTTGAGGTTGTCGCTGGAGCGGCGGAAGAAAGACATTTAAGTAATATTACTCTCCGGCAAGGCTATGCCGAAAAACTGCCCTTTGAAGATGCATCGTTTGAGGTGGTGATTAGCCGCTATTCCGCGCATCACTGGCACGACGTTGGTCAGGCATTGCGTGAGGTTTATCGTGTATTAAAACCCGGCGGCGTGCTGATTATCATGGATGTCATGTCGCCTGGACATCCTGTAAGCGATATCTGGCTGCAAACGGTGGAGGCGTTACGCGACACGTCGCATGTCCGTAACTATTCCAGTGGCGAATGGCTGACGATGGTCAATAACGCGATGCTGGTAACGAATACCGTGATAACCGATCGTTTATCGCTGGAGTTTCGCTCATGGGTAACGCGGATGCGTACGCCAGCGCCGTTGGTTGAGGCGATTCGATTATATCAGGCGAGTGCCCCGGTAGAGGTGAAGCGTTATTTTGAGTTGCAGGATGACGGCTCGTTTAGCAGCGATACTATCATGCTGGAAGCGCATAAAGCGGTATAGCAATTTAAAAGGCGCCGGGGGAAGCGGCGCCTTTTGGCTTTTTCGTCGGACAATATCAGGAGTCTGGCGTGCTATTGTCCTTCACAAACAACGTAAGCTGATCGCCCGGTTGTAGATTATCCGTATCATGGTTCCAGCGCATCACATCTTTGATATTTACCCCGTGACGTCTGGCGATACTGGAAAGCGAATCGCCTTTACGGACACGATAGATAATGCTATCGCTATTGTTTGCCAGTCGTTGTGCGCTGCTGCCAGCGCCTACGGTCAGGCTTTGCCCGATTTTCAGGCGCGAACCACGCAGGTTGTTCCACTGCTGCAAGTCCTTCGTGCTTACGCCAAGCCGCGAAGCAATACCGGAAAGCGTATCGCCAGAGCGCACCTTATAGCTACGGCTATTCAACGGCGTATTGTCGGCGATCAGTTGGGACTGAACGGCGTCAATCTCACCGGAAGCCAGCGACTCACGCAACTGCTCGGCATGCTTTTTGGGCACCATAACATATTGCGGACCGCTTACGCCTAAGGTAGACCCTTTTACACCGGCATTAAACGTCTTCAGCTTGCTGATAGACATGCCCGCCATATCCGCAACCTGGGCCATTTCAACTGGACTGTTTAAACGAACTCGTGCCAGCGCTCGGCTTTCATCTGTTGTTGGCAGACGTACGCCGTAGCGTTTGCTGTTTTTGAGAATTTCACTCAATGCCAGCATCTTAGGTACGTAGAGTTTTGTTTCTCTGGGCAAAGAAAGCGACCAGAAATCCGTCGGTTTTCCACGCGCTTTGTTTGCTTTAATTGCCCGCATAACACGGCCTTCGCCGCTGTTATACGCTGCAACGGTTAACAGCCAGTCGCCGTCAAACATTTTGTTCAGACGCTGCATCATGTCTAACGCGGCGGTCGTAGAGGCTACAACATCGCGACGCGCGTCATAATTACGGGTCTGCTTTAAACCATAATTGCGCCCTGTGCTCGGTATGATCTGCCAGATGCCTGCGGCATTGGCGCCAGACGTTGCGTGAGGATCAAAAGCGCTCTCCACTATGGGTAGTAGTACCAGCTCCATAGGCATGTTACGTTTCTTAACCTGCCCCGCTATCCAGTACATATACGGCTCTGCCCGTAAAGTTACATCGTGGAGATAGCTCTTATTGCGTAAATACTTCTGTTTCTGTTCGCGAATCCGGCTGTTTTCCGGAATTCCCATCTTTAGCTCGTCGCCAATGAAAGCCCACAAGTCCTGATCTGGCGCGATAGACGTTCCGTCGTCCATCCATCGTGCCTGACTCGTAAACTTTCCTGCTTCCCCTTGACCAGCTGCAGAAAGGCTCTGTGCGTGCTGTTGGACGTTGCCAGTGTTCTGAGACGTCTGGCACCCCACAAGCAGGACAGAGGCGAGTAATATCGCTTTTGCCTTCATGTGTGTGTCAATAGTTGCTTAAAAGACGACCGATCATAACGGCGAAGTTAGCGAATGACAAGTAAGAATTATCAGAACGTGTCTTTCTTTGACCTTAACCATGCAAAACGCGCTTCTGGTTGTTGCAATATTGTTTCTTTGTTTATTTCATTAATTAAATCAATATCTTCAGTTCTTAAAAAAAGATTAATCTTACGCTCATTTTTAAGAATAACGGGTAGTGTCATTTGTTTTTTTACACGTAACTCTTTAACTTTACGATAATATTCATTTATGAACGAATCGTGCGGAAGTATGCTCAATGCGAACTTAATGTTAGCTAAAGTGTATTCGTGAGCGCTGCAAATGAGTGTGTCATCAGGCAGAGAGTTAATCTTCATAAGTGACTGATACATCTGTGATGGCGTGCCTTCAAACAGTCGACCACAGCCGCCAGAGAACAGCGTGTCGCCGCAGAATAAGTAAGGATGGCTAAAGTAACAGACGTGTCCTAACGTGTGGCCCGGCGTGGCAAAAAGAGTAAATTTCTCGCCTAAAACGCGAATAGTATCGCCATCGCCAACAAGATGGGTTGCTCCCTTGTCTTGCGTTTCCGCCGGTCCATAAACCGTCATTTGCGGGAAGTGTTGCAACAGCTCTTTGACTCCGCCAACATGGTCGTGATGGTGATGCGTCAGAAAAATCGCCTCCGGCATCCACTTATGTTCAGCAATGGCCTTTAAGACGGGGGCCGCTTCGCCGGGATCAACAATCACACAGCGGCCTTCATCATTGGTCAGCACCCAGATGTAATTGTCCTGAAACGCGGGAATACTGTTAAGATTCATATATTACCTCTCAAATAATTAGCGGAAGGTTGCGATGAAACCGGCAAGGCTCTCTCAAACTGTCGTTGCGCCCGGATGTTGGGGTGAGTTGCCCTGGGGCAATTACTACCGTGAGGCGCTGGAACAGCAGCTAAATCCGTGGTTTGCAAAAATGTATGGTTTCCATTTGCTTAAAATCGGTAATTTAAGCGCAGAAATCAATTCCGAAGCGTGCGCGGTCTCCCATCAGGTGAATGTTTCGTCGCAGGGGTCGCCGATGCAGGTTCTGGCCGATCCGCTACACCTTCCTTTTGCGGATAAATCCGTCGATGTTTGTCTGCTGGCGCATACTTTGCCGTGGTGTACCGACCCGCACCGTTTATTGCGGGAAGCCGACCGCGTATTGATTGATGACGGTTGGCTGGTCATCAGTGGATTTAACCCGCTGAGTTTGATGGGGTTACGTAAACTGGTACCCGTTTTACGTAAAACACCGCCCTATAATAGTCGGATGTTTACCCTTATGCGGCAACTGGACTGGCTGTCTTTACTCAATTTCGAAGTGCTACATTATAGCCGTTTTCATGTCTTACCCTGGAAAAAGCAGGGGGGGCGGCTTTTAAATACGCATATCCCGGCGCTGGGCTGTTTACAGCTTATTGTGGCCCGTAAGCGGACCATCCCGCTTACGCTTAATCCGCTGCGACATAATAAAAGTAAAACCCCTATCCGCCAGACCGTTGGCGCCACCCGGCAATATCGCAAACCGGATGGCTAAGCTTCCGCCTGGTAGCCACTATCTTCCTGCGTGGGATTCATTGCCGCGGCGCGCGCCAGTTCATCACAACGCTCGTTTTCGGGATGGCCTGCATGGCCTTTGACCCATACCCATTTGATCTGATGCTGACCTAACGCAGCATCGAGACGTTTCCACAGATCGACATTTTTTACGGGTTTCTTTTCCGCTGTTTTCCAGCCGCGTTTCTTCCAGTTATGAATCCATTGGGTAATTCCTTGCCGCACATATTGGCTGTCGGTGCTCAATGTCACTTCGCAATGTTCTTTTAACGCTTCAAGCGCGACGATCGCCGCCATCAGTTCCATACGGTTATTGGTGGTCAGCGTGTAACCTTCACTAAACGTTTTTTCATGACCGCGATAGCGTAAGATAGCGCCATAACCACCAGGCCCTGGATTCCCCAGGCAAGAGCCATCGGTGAAAATTTCTACCTGTTTAAGCATCTCTGGTAGACTTCCTGTAATTGAAATCGATAACAAAACGCAAGTCTGACATAAATGACCGATATGAGCACTGCAATTACACGACAGATTGTCCTCGATACCGAAACCACCGGTATGAACCAGATAGGCGCGCACTATGAAGGTCACAAGATTATTGAGATCGGTGCGGTTGAGGTGATAAACCGTCGTCTGACCGGCAACAATTTTCATGTTTACCTGAAGCCCGATCGCCTTGTCGATCCAGAGGCTTTTGGCGTACACGGTATTGCCGATGAGTTTCTGCTGGATAAGCCGGTTTTTGCTGATGTGGTCGATGAGTTTCTTGATTATATCCGCGGCGCGGAGCTGGTCATCCATAACGCATCGTTCGATATCGGCTTTATGGATTATGAGTTTGGTCTGCTTAAACGCGATATTCCTAAAACCAATACTTTCTGCAAAGTTACCGATAGCCTGGCGTTGGCGCGGAAAATGTTCCCCGGCAAGCGTAACAGCCTTGATGCGCTGTGTTCGCGTTATGAGATAGATAATAGCAAACGTACTTTGCACGGCGCATTGCTCGATGCCCAGATCCTTGCCGAAGTGTATCTGGCGATGACGGGCGGACAAACGTCCATGACGTTTGCGATGGAAGGAGAGACGCAACGGCAGCAAGGTGAAGCGACCATTCAGCGAATCGTTCGCCAGGCCAGCCGGTTACGGGTCGTTTTTGCCTCTGAGGAAGAGCTGGCTGCGCATGAATCGCGACTTGATCTGGTGCAGAAAAAGGGCGGAAGTTGCCTTTGGCGGGCGTAATTTATTCCTTTTTAGGCTATAAAAATCATCCTTCGGGCGATTTTTGCAGCAACTGATTCAAAAGGTGAGAAAAAGCGTTGACGGGCGACACCGCAAACCGTAATATTCGCCTCGTTCCCAGCGGGAACATCACGGAGCGGTAGTTCAGTTGGTTAGAATACCTGCCTGTCACGCAGGGGGTCGCGGGTTCGAGTCCCGTCCGTTCCGCCAGATACAAATCTCAGGGTGTTTTTATATATCCTGTGAAGTAAAAAAAAACCGTATCACTGTAAAAGGGATACGGTTTTTTTTCGTCTTCAAGAAGTTCCACCGCCTATCGTGGAATCTGACGCAAATGGGCCTACGCCTGGATGACGAACAGGATATTACCGCCACTTCTTTCACTGTCATGGCTATTTTGATCCCACTGACATTTAAGGCGCGGCCTCATGGCGGTGCTTAACCGGGATCGGGACATGTTCAGCGCAGAAGCAGACTGCGTAATGTTGATATCACTCAGATAATTACGGAGAACCGCCAGACATGCGCATCATCACTCCAGGGCATCCCACTTCTCCAGCAACTCCACCGGGATCTCATTGATCACCTCCGAGAACCGTTTTCCCACCAGTCTTTCAGCCTGGCGTAACAGTGGGATGGTCGGGCTACTGGGTTCACTGCTCTCAAACCAGCGACGAATGCACCGCAGGCGCTCCAGCGCATCATTACGATCGCGAATTGGCCCCGGTTCAGCATTGTGTGGGAGGGATATACCGGGTGGCGCGTTGACAGGCGGCACATCCTCTGCCCGTGCCGGAACGGCATTATCCATAACCGTGCCTGCGGGGTCTGGCACTGGCGCTGGCGACGGAGGGATTTCCGGTGTGGTTGTCTGTACCACGTCAGGCAGCAGCGCTAACAACTGCCGCAGGCGTGAAAAATCTGGAGCCAGATCGCCTAATGTCTCACGCGCCCACACTTGCAGGCGTTCTGCGCTTTCCTGCGCTTCGCGAAACGCCGCCAGCGGTAATGCCCCACGGGCTTCGAGGTCGGCCAGTTGCTGGCGGACGGATTCGGGGGCCAGCGCATCAGCCGGGCGAGGGGCGGATAACGCGCGCTCGACATCCCGTACCTGCAGGCGCAGGACGGCACTGTTTGACAGCGTGATACCGCGAATGTCTGCCATCACGCCTTCGTGATCCAGCAGCGCCGCCAGGGCATTACTGCGCGCCAGCGCCGCATCTTCAATAGATTCTGCGGGTGCGCCTTCGCCGGTAAGCAGCTGTGGATGGAGTGCATCGGACCAGATTACGCTCAGTTCTGCCAGTTGCGTGAGCATTTCCGCCAGTCCCTGTGCGCCAGCCTGCTGGATGCGACTGCGCAGCAGCAGGATCAACACCCGGATATCCTTACTGCGCGTGAGCAGACGGCGCGTATCACGTTCAATTTCCGGCCAGTTCACGGCTTCCGGCGTACTGACAAAATCACCATATTGCGCCTCCGCCTGGGGGGCGGCGCGGCTGAACAGCAGCAGGTATTCCGGGTCGTACTCCGGATCGGGGCCGCAGGGTTGTTCCGCGCTTACCGGTTTAGTCAGGGACATGTCCATATCATTACTCTCAGTTGGTTAAGCCGTGTTCAGGTTCAAAAATCATGCCGGTCACCGGACGGTCATGCATGGCTTTACCTGCCCAGGCCGTCCAGCCAAGCCGCTGCGCACCGCCGATCACCGCAGGCGGTGCGGCATGAGGCTTCAACTGCAGCTCAATTTCCCAGCAATATTCAAAACCAATGAACGTACGCACCAGTTCTGTCAGCACGGGCAGATTGTTGCCACCGGGCAGAAAACGCAGGTAATCCTCCAGCGTGAGCGGGCCGATAATTAGCCGGAATTTGTACTGCATATCCGGTACGGCCTGGCCGATAAGCGCCCCGTTGCCCAGCACCGAAGACTGCGCGGGCGTGCCCAGACGGGTGATTTCATCGTTCGCCACCGTTATCCAGTGCAGGGCGAACTCTTTCACCGCAAAAGGTACGCTGAAATAGTGCGCCAGCGTGGCGGCCAGCCCGTCAGGATTGCGCGATTCGCGTACCAGATGGGCGGAGGCTGCCAGGCGAACATGATCTGACAGCGGGCTTTCGGCGCTTTCCCGTAGATCCTGCCCGCTGAGACTGGCGATATAAAACGCAAAACGGTCGTGTTCCGGTTTGTCCAGCCCGCCACCAGCGGACTGGGCGCTGCGCCATGCCTGCCAGAACTGCGTCAGCCAGCGGTGGTGAAAAATATTGGAAAAATGAACCAGCGTCGGATCGTGACGACTCTCTGAGCGGTTTAGCGCCAGCTCGGTATAGTGCAGCGGCAACGGGCCGTTTGGCCCCCATAGTCCGAGGCTGTATCCATCCCGTTCATCGTCAGGAAATGGATAACCTTACCATTCTGAAAACAACGGTCACACTGAAAAAAAGTACCGGTGAATGTGGCTGTTTCTCAACATTAATCAACTATACCAGCTTACTGGCGCAGGATGTTGAGGGTTACGAACGCGGAAGTGCATATTCCCTTCAGGAGGGGAATATCTCACTGGCGAAGATGCAGGGACGTTATCCTTTCAGCTTTGTATTATCGGTGGATAACCAGTCTGTACGGGATCAGAAGCTGGCGCTAATGATACGTTGTACACCACCGCTGTAATACACAGAATAGTCAGGGAGAAGATGATGGCAGTAAGACTGACTTTTGACGGGCAAAAGCTGACATGGCCTGGTATCGGGATATTTAAGGCGACCACGGGGTTACCGGATTTACAGTGGCCAGATAAACAGTGTGTGCCGGATGCGGCGATACCGGAAGGGAATTATAAATTGTTTATTCAGTTTCAGGGGGAGGCACCGATAAGAAATGCTGCGGATTGTGATCTGGGACCATCATGGGGCTGGAGTACCATTCCGCGAGGCCAGGCTGCCGGAACATGTGAGATATACTGGGCGAACTGGGGATATAACCGTATCCGGCTGGAATCAGCGGATGAGAAGACCCGAAAAGCCTGTGGGGGCAAGCGGGGTGGTTTTTATATCCATGATTCCACCAAAGGTTACAGCCATGGTTGTATTGAAGTGGAACCGGTGTTTTTCCGTATTCTGAAACAGGAGACGGAAAAAGAAAATGGTGAAAAGACATTTACGGTTAATGTTAAGTATGTTTCTGGTCAGCAAACGAATGGTGGAACAAAACAATAATACCGTTAAAACCGGATCAAATTATCGTGTCTGAACGTGCTGTGGTTGACAATGATTACAATGGTGGCCAGATAAGTAACGAGCACCAATGATAAAGTATATGACTGGCGGTGTGCTGGTTATTAATCAAATTTTTATAAAATGCAATGCGAATCTGGTAAGCGTAATAAAAATAAAATCATAATATTGTTATATTCATTTCCTTATTTATGTAATTCAGTATTTATGTTATGTGCTAATTTTTGTGTTTTTATTTTCATGGCTCTTGTCAGCAATATACCCTGTTCTTCTGGTAAATATTTAAATATAACAGGCTGGTTGCATTATAAAGTGCGGGGCACTGTTTCCTGACGGTGAGTCTATTTATTTTAATCCGGTATTAAAGGAGTCACTACCATGAGTTTTGTATCCACAAATAATAAATCCGGTATAGGAGGGCTGACGACAACCACGCCGCCGATAACCGGAGAAAGTGGCGGTGTCACCGCAGATTCAGTCGCCGGAAGCGTGGCAGATGCGGCGGAAGCCGCCGTGGAACAGGCTGCGGGATCGCTGTTTGGCGCATTGCCGGAGCCATCAGGACTGGTGAAAGCCGCGGTGGCAGCGGCGCAGGCCGCCGCCGCAGGTATGGCGCAGGATGCGGTATCGGCCATCGTCTCCGCTGTTGCAGGCGGGCCGGGGGCGCATAATGTGACGGTCAGCGGCAGCGCCGTACCGCCGGGCGCATTACTGTTCGCCAGCCTGGACGGCGGCGAAACATTAAGTGAACTGTTCAGCTATGTGGTACAGCTAAAAACGCCCGACACCCTGAATCTGGGCTATGTCTCCCCGGCGGCCAACCTGCCGCTCAAACCGATGGTGGGCAAAGATCTGTGCGTCAACATCGAACTGGATGGTGGCGGCACTTCCCGCTGGAGTGGCAGCGGACCTACAGCAGCCGTGATGAACGGACGGAGGGGATGTTCGGGCGGGGCTGGAGCGTGCTGTATGAAGTGTGCCTGGAGCGTACGCCGGACAACCCGGATGAAAACTGCATGACGTATGTGGCCCCGATGGGACGGCAAATTGACCTGCAGGCGGTGGAGCCGGGGAGTGGTTTTTACAGCCCCGGCGAGGGGCTGGCAGTGCGGCGCAGCGAACAGGGCCACTGGCTTATCAGCAGTGATGACGGCGTGTACAGGCTGTTTGAAGCGGACCCGTTCAGCCCACAGCGTCGGCGGCTGAAAATGCTGGGCGACCGCAACAGTAACTGCCAGCACCTGACCTACGACAACCACGGGCGTCTGGTGGAAATCAGCGGCGATCGGCAGCGCCCCTGCATCCGGCTGCACTATGAGCTGGCAGCGCACCCGCAGCGCGTGACGCGCATCTTCCGCCATTACCCGGAAGGGGAGCCGGAGCTGCTGCGGCGTTACCGCTACGATGAGGCGGGGCGGCTGAACGGGGTAGTGGACAACGCAGGTCAGTATCAGCGCGAGTTTGCGTACGACGACAACGACTGCATGACGATGCACCGGGAGCCGGGCGGCGAACGGTATTACTACACCTGGGCGTGGTTTGAAGGCCCGGACGATGCGGCGTGGCGGGTGACGGGCCATCATACGGACAGCGGCGAGCAGTACCGTCTGGACTGGAATCTGGCAGAACGTTCGCTGTGCGTGACGGATAGTCTGGGGCGTACGCGCTGCCACTGGTGGGATGCGCAGGGCCTGGTGACGGCGTACCGGGACGAGGCCGGGCAGATGACCACTTTCCGCTGGAGCGATGAAGAGCGGTTACTGCTGGGGATGACGGACGCGCAGGGCGGCAAATGGCGTTATGTCTATGACCGTCTCGGCCACCTGACGGAGACGCATGACCCGCTGGGCCGGGTTGAGCAGACGCAGTGGCATCCGGTGTGGCACCAGCCGGAAACGGAGGTGGATGCCGCGGGGGCGGCGTGGCGTTATGAGTATGATGAGCGGGGCAACCTGCAGGCGGTCAGCGACCCGCTGCACCAGCGCACGGTATACGGGTACGACCGGCACGGTCAGGTGGTGCGGATAACCGACGCGCGGGGCGGAGATAAATACCTGCAGTGGAACGAAGACGGGCAGCTTATGCGCCACACGGACTGTTCTGGCTCGCAGACGGCATGGTTTTATGATGAACGCACGCGGCTGGAAAGGGTGACGGACGCGGAGAGTAACAGTACGCGTTACAGCTATGACGGCAACGGACATCTGACGGAGGTCATGTTCGCGGACGGGCGTACGGAGCGTTACCAGCCGGATGCGGCGGGACGGCTGGTGAAATACACCAGCCCGGCGGGGCAGATAACACGCTGGCAGCGGGACGGCCAGGGGCGGGTGCGCAGGCAGACGGATGCGACGGGTCGCAGGACGGCGTATGAGTACGACGCTTACGGGCGGCTGACCACGCTCACGAACGAGAACGGGGAAAGCTACCGGTTCCGGTACGATGTTCTGGACCGGGTGACGGAACAGACGGACCCCGGCGGCAGCCGCCGGGCATACGGGTATAACGCGCTGAATGCGGTGACGGCGGTGATATACGGCGGGGAGCGCGGGGGAGAAATCCGTCACGGTCTGGAGCGTGATGCGGCGGGGAGGCTGACGGCGAAAATCACGCCGGAGACGCGCACGGAATACCGGTACGACGCGGCGGACCGTCTGCTGGAAATCCGCCGCAGGCGGCATGATGCGGCGGAAGGCGGAGAGCCGGAAGTTATCCGGTTCAGCTACGACAGTGCGGGTAACCTGCTGAGCGAGGAGACGGCGCAGGGCGTGCTGCAGAACCGGTACGATGTTCAGGGCAACCGCACAGAAACGCAGATGCCGGATGGGCGGACGCTGCGGTACCTGTACTACGGGAGCGGCCATCTCCAGCAAATCAACCTGGGGCGTGATGTCATCAGCGAGTTCACGCGTGACCACCTGCACCGTGAGGTGCAGCGGAGCCAGGGGCGGCTGGACACGCGGCGGATGTACGACCGGACGGGCCGGTTAACGCGGAAACTGACCTGTAAAGGAATGCGCGGTGTGGTGCCGGAGACGTTTATTGACCGGGAATATGCGTACAGCGGCCAGGATGAGCTGCTGAAAAAGCGGCACAGCCGGCAGGGGGTGACGGATTATTTTTACGACACGACGGGGCGTATCACGGCGTGCCGGAATGAGGCATACCTGGACAGCTGGCAGTACGACGCGGCGGCGAACCTGCTGGACAGGCGGCAGGGAGAGACCGCGCAGGCGGGTGCAGGCAGCGTGGTGCCGTTCAACCGGATAACGTCATACCGTGGGCTGCATTACCGTTACGATGAATATGGCCGGGTGGTGGAAAAGCGGGGCCGCAACGGTACGCAGCACTATCGCTGGGATGCGGAGCACCGGCTGACGGAAGTGGCGGTCATCCGGGGGAGCACCGTACGGCGTTACGGGTACGTGTACGACGCGCCGGGCAGGCGGGTGGAGAAGCACGAACTGGACGCGGAAGGAAAGCCGTATAACCGGACGACGTTTTTATGGGACGGAATGCGGCTGGCGCAGGAGTGCAGGCCGGGAAGAAGCAGCAGCCTGTATATCTACAGCGACCAGGGGAGCCACGAGCCGCTGGCGCGGGTGGACAGGGCGGCGCCGGGCGAAGCGGATGAGGTGCTGTATTACCATACGGACGTAAACGGCGCGCCGGAGGAGATGACGGACGGCAGGGGCAATATTGTCTGGGAAGCGGGCTATCAGGTATGGGGGAACCTGACGCATGAAAAAGAAACCCGGCCCGTACAGCAGAACCTGCGTTTCCAGGGGCAGTATCTGGACAGGGAAACGGGGCTGCATTACAATTTGTACAGATTTTATGATCCGGATATCGGGAAGTTTATATCGGGCGATCCAATCTCGCTGAAGGGTGGAATAAACTTATATGCGTATGCACCGAATCCTCTGTCATGGATCGATCCTTTAGGTCTTAAATGTGGATCTTCGTATGAGCAGGCCAGAAATAAAGCCCTCAAATGGTTAGAAGAACGTGGATTTAAAGCGGAGAGAGTTAATATAGGTAAGTTCGGTTCGACAAGAGGAAAACCTGTAGGAATGACAACCGCCGATGGCAAAACAGGATTTAGGATCGAATATGATGAACGAAGTGGTGCCCATATTAATGTCTTCAGTGGAAAGGATAAAGGCGAACATTTCTTATCTGATGCAAGTGAATCTATCGTAACAAAACTCCAAAAATTATTTGATCTTCCATCCAAACCTCAAAGGCCAATATCATGACTCTTGATGATGAAATAAAAGAGAAAATATTACAGCTATCTGATTCACTCTTAATCATTGATAGCTGGAATTCTATCGCTGATGAGTTATCAGACTCTTTTGAGTGGATAGGTTCAAAAATTAACTGGTCAAAGACCAGTAAGCATGAAAGTCTGAATTTAAAAGGTAATTATTTCGATTGGATTGATCAAATAAATAACTTTATCCATGCCAATAACATTGATAGTGAAATTTTACATAGCGATAATATTTATTATATAAATGATTCATCATTGGATTTCTCAGTTTCTATTAAACCAAAACAATTTTATCAATTTTTAAAGATGGCTATTAACAATATCCCTCAGCATCATTATTTCTTCAATAGAGAAAAAAAATGGTGTATTGTAATAAGCTCTGAGGGCTATATCGATTTTGGTTTTTCAGTATCAGATAAGATATAATGACAGCCGGGAAGAATTATATAAACCTTCCCGGCTTTTTTATTATTCAATCCCCGTTCATTCCACTAAACCAGCACGTCCTTAATTCCCTTAACCACCTGTTTAGCCTGATAAAGCTGCTCGCGCAGCTTCTGCTCCTCGTTACTGTCCGCCATCAGCACAATACACCCCTGTGAAATCTTCACGGTGACGCCGCGCCCGGTCTTAAATCCCGCTTCTTCCAGCCAGTCGCCCTTAAGATGCAGGCTGGGGATTTGTGAGTAATAGGTGGTCATGTGGGTTTTGCTGTTGATGTGGCGGACGCTGACGCCGGAGGCATTCATATTTGCTGACTAAATAAATTCTTAATTATCCGCCGGATGCTGGCTGATTGTGGAGCTCAGGGTGAGCGAGTATGGGCGCGACATCCTGGCACTGAGCCCCCCTCTCCCCGGCCAGCTCCGGGCGGTGATGAGCAACCGGCTGCCGGGGCCGTATTTTGACGATGAAACGGGCCTGCATTAAAATCTGTTCAGATATTATGCACCGGAGTGTGGCAGGTTCGTCAGTCAGGGCCCGACAGGGCTGTAAGGAGGATTAAATCCTTACCACTATCCGTTGAATCCCGTCACAGATACAGATCCGCTGGGATTGTTTACATGTGAATTATGTAGTCGCATGATAGATGAGACTAATAATAGTCTGGATAGTCTTCCATTTAATCCGGCAAAAATGTTAACGGCTAGTTTAAATATAGCTAATTCTGCAAGATTGCACACAAGTGGGGTAGCCAAACTCGGGATAGGTATTGCTGCTGATGGATTTATTACATTGTCTCCAGTGGGCAATGTTTCTCTGGCAGGGGGGAATATCACATTAGCAACTGCTTCATATAACAGGGCAAATTTATGATTATCAGAATCACTTAATGAAACCGACAAGGATAGGTGCTGCAAAAATTTATTAGGTGTATTGCCTTATAGTGAACAGTTTGACGATCCAGATGAGCCATCAATTAGCGATGTGTATAAAGAGAAATTCCATAACATGATGGATTCTCCAATGAATTTAATCAAAGAGATAGGGACATTGATGTTTGATGAATATGATTAATAAAATATCCATGTTGATCTTTATTATTGGAAGTATAATCGCGATAATATGGATATTATATGCCACTTTATCGAAAAGAGGGATGTTTAGAGATAATCTTAAAAAAATAATCAAGATAATATGTGATTTATTTTGGGGGATAGGCTGATAACTCTGAGTAAAGAATATAAGAGACTGTACATGAAATTATTAATCATTCGTTGAATAAAAGCCGGGAAATCATTATAGGCGGATAACCGCATCACGGAAGATATGTAGTAACTGTACCGGTATGACTGTTACGGGAGGCTGACGCCGGAGCAGATGGCGGGACAACTGGAGCCGGAGTACACACCCCAAAGGAAAGAGAGGTTTGTGTGTATTATTCATTGTGTGATCATAGCGGTACAGGTACTTCTGCTGGTTTGTTATTCACACTATCAGCCCCTGATGCTGATTTATCACCAGGAATATCAGAGTCTGGAGGGGATTCTTATGGGGCACTTCTTGCGGGAGTGGCTTATACAGATGCTCGTAATAAAAATGATAGTTATAAATATACAAAAGGTGTGAGTATGGGACCCGGATTTGGAGACTGGGGGGAACTCACATGCTCCCGGCATTCGAGGTGTCTATCGGAGATTTTCGATCTGATGGATAAGGAATATGATTGGTTATCAGGTGAATTCAAGTGAAAAGAAATAGATTTTTTCTATCGTTACTATTTATGGTGTTGATTGTGTTGTTCGTTATTCTATTTTTTACATGGTTAGGTAGAGAGAATATTAAAAATGATAGCGCTATTCGAGAAGTTGCGAAAGAAGAAGTTGATAAGCTTTTTTCTCTTTATAATAAAGGGGAGTATGCTGAGATATATGATTTGTCATGTGACTCTTTCAAAAATGCCACTGCGAGAAAAGATTTTTTAACAGTTATGGGAACTAAAATGAAAATACTCGGTGAATTTAAAGGGCGAAAACTTCAATATAGTAATGTCATTAATTCAAAATCCGTGGAGTTATATTATAGAGTGGACTATATTAACTATTCTTTAATTGAAGAATTTAACTATATTAAAAATGATGGACAAAAAATATGCTTGCAAGCAATGTTTACGGATGATGCGGGGAAACATGGGGAGGTAATTAAATTACATTAACGTGTGATAACTCCAGTTAGAGCCTATCCCAATGCGATGAAGAATTGGGGCTGTATTATAACTAGCACCGTTCTATAATCCGGGACTGGGAAGGTATATTACGCAGATCCAATAGGGCTGAAAGGGGGATGGAACCGATATCATTCTCCGCTGAATCCTATTACAGATAGTGATCCTCTTGGCCTTATTACTTGTGGTGCTGATAGAGGTGATTCTGGCAAGTTATTAAGATGAAAAATGGTTGAAAATAATTGCGTTAGTGAATGCTCATTTATGCCTTTACCTACAAAAAGTAACGGATTTGCTTGCTGGAATTGTGTTAACGAATGCAAATAAAATCAATGCTGTTGATGTTTTTACTACAGGAATAAGTATGGTTAACGATAAGGATACAGCTATATTAATTAGTGATTTAATGTTGAGATTCGGTAAGGAACTTGATGAATCTGTTGCTGTTGTTCAGTCCCGTTGTGATGAGGATGAATTTAAGGTATATCGAGAAGCGGTTGGTTTGATTATGGGTGAAATGCTTATTAAAATAATGAATCCATTATATGAAAAACATCCCGAAATAAAACCAAAAGGATTGAAATAAAACATCTGGAGCCGGAGGAATAATGTGTAAAAGCCGGAGGGGTTATCTTTTCCCGGCTTTTTATTATCAATTACTCATTAACTCCTGTTCCGTTCTTTTGCGTTTAATCACCGGAATATCTCCGGTATTGTTCAGCGCCCCCAGAAATTTTTTTAACCACTGTTCTGCACTCCGTTTATTAATGCGGGTTACGCCCATCCCTTCAATACAGACAAAGAGTCCGTGGGTATGCTGCGGCGTGATCACGATGCAATCCCTCATTACCCGCACCTTGACGGGCATCCCGTTAATAAACCCCGCCTGCGGCATCCATTCACCGTACAAACGAACTGAAAGTCTCTCAACGCGTGAGTATGTAAGTATCCCGCATAATCGAGCCATTCACATTTAGAGATCATCCGACATAATCAATCTGCCAACGCAGGAGATCGCTGTGCGTAAAGCCCGTTTTACTGCGCACCAGATCATCGCTGTGATTAGATCAGTCGAATCCGGACGGACTGTTAAAGATGTCTACCGGGAGCCGGTATTTCTGAAGCCACCAGGGACAACTGGAAGTCTGGATACGGCGGCAGGGATACGCGTGGAATCACAAAAGGCTCCACCGTATTTACTGTCTGCTCAAGCTGAATTTTCGCCGTAAGGGTAAACAACGGCTGCCGGTACGCAATCCCTCGCCACTGGTCACGCCGGAAGCGCTGAACCAGAGCTGGTCTGTGGGCGTCGTTTTCGCACGTTCAATGTTGTTGATGACTGTAATCGTGAAGCGTTGTCGATTGAAATCGATCTGAATCTGCCAGCTCTGCGAGTGGTCCGTGTACTCGACAGGATTACAGCAACCGCGGTTATCCGGCCATGCTGCGTATGGATAAGGGACCGGAATTTATCTCGCTGGCACTGGCTGAATGGGCAAAGAAACATGCAGTAAAGCTGGCGTTTATCCAGCCGGGTAAGCCGAAGAAAAACGTTTTCATCACGCGCTTTAACCGGACATACCGTACAGAAATACTCAATTCTTATCTGTTCAGAACGCTGAATGAGGTGCGGGAAATTACGGATAAAGGGTTATCAGAATATAACTGCGAACGTCCATATGAATCGCGGAACAATATGATACCGAAGGAATACCGCTAACAACATTATCTGGCCGGAATCTTAAAAATGCATGGAACTAAAACGGGTCTATTTACAGGGGCACCTGCGATGAATTTCGCTGCACTGAAAAGCGATACCGGATGAGAGCTGCTTCAAATTAATGTGCCATGTTCACGGGGAGGTTGTGCGACGTTTGCATAATCCAGCAAGAACTGAAAGGAAGGGGAGAGCTTTTTCATGCCTGTATAATCAGTCTGGCCTGTGTCAGTCAGCTCTTAGTGTTGAGACTCTCATTGGAGCGCTATAATTGCTTTTCCGTTTCGGAAAACAAGATTTTCCATTAAAGATCTTCCCTGCGAGGAAAAGTTAACTAATAATCTTACCGTCGAGTTAGGAGATGTATGTTTAAATATAAACAATGTTGCAACGATGCCTGATAATTATCCTCTCTTCGAAGATAAGTTTCCCACACCCAGTGTGGTGGGTGTCATTGTAATGTTATCACTTGAATGTAAATGGAAGGTATAATTGCTTTTTGACTAGTATTCTATTCCACCCTGACAACACGATGTTAACATCAACACTGTTTATATTGGCAATAACGCAATTTTTTTCAGATTAAGAGGTGCTCTGATATATAGATTTTTATGACATTACTTATTTGAATTGGTAACAAATACCAATAAGTACAAGCTGTTATTACCAGCCACGGATTTTTCCATACGGTAAGATTTGGTATGGCGTTATGTATTCTGGATGTGCTGGATTATTTTAATTTGGTAAAAAAAGGTGGTTATTCAAATGAAAAGCATAAAAAAATTGATTATCGCAAGTGCGTTGAGCATGATGGCTGCTAGTTGTTATGCTAGCTCATTTTTGCCGAACACAGAGCAAGAGAAATCAGTGAATGTTAGCTTTGCCGCTCCCGAAAATTTAACCATATCGTTTGATCAAGTGCCGGGCTTAATGGCTGGGCAGAAGCCTGCAGGTATGAATATTGCGAAGCTTACAGTTGATTCTGCTTCTATTAAAGAATACGGGGCTAGGGGGGTTGCTAACACGACACTGGACGCTGCTGGTAGTGCATGGAAAATAACTGGTAAAAATAGTGGCACGATACTCACTGTGGGCTTCTCAAATAATAATATGAGCAGAGGTCATGGCGCGCAAATGTGGAATGGGAGGAGCTGGTTCACCTTTGATACCAATGCCCCACTTGATATTGTTACAATAGGGGCTCAGAATATCCCACCTGATACGTACCCAATAACTGTAGACGTAGTGGGATATCAGCCTTAATAGTAAACAACCATTAGTGTATTGCGCCTTGTTTAAGGCGTAATACACATCAAGTTTTTTATTTTTCTTTTACAATTTTTGATATGAAAACAATTAATTTTGTTTTAATGGCGGTAGCTTTGTTTGCCTCTAATTCTATGGTTTCAGTATATGCCGCCAGGCAGCAATTAAATTCAGCCACTAAATCATTCAGCGTGAAGCTGGGAGCTACACGTGTGATTTATCACGCTGGTACACCAGGCGCGACGCTCTCGGTGAGCAACCCGCAGAATTACCCTATTTTGGTTCAGTCTTCAGTCAAAGCAGAAGACAAAAATTCGCCAGCCCCCTTTATGGTGATGCCGCCTCTATTTCGTTTAGAAGCGAACCAGCAGAGTCAACTGCGTATTATCCGTACTGGTGGTGACATGCCAACGGATCGTGAGACTTTACAGTGGGTCTGTATAAAGGCGGTACCACCCGAAAATGAACCGTCGGATACACAGGCTAAGGGCGCGACCCTTGACCTCAATTTGTCCATCAGCACCTGTGACAAGCTGATTTTCCGCCCGGATGCCGTGAAGGGGACGCCGGAAGATGTTGCAGGAAATTTAAGATGGGTGGAGACGGGCAACAAACTTAAGGTAGAGAACCCCACCCCGTTTTACATGAATTTAGCCTCTGTCACAGTAGGGGGAAAGCCCATTACAGGGCTTGAGTATATCCCCCCCTTTGCTGACAAAACACTAAATATGCCAGGTGGCACTCGTGGTGATGTCGAGTGGAAAATTATTACAGACTTAGGTGGTGAAAGTCATCCGTTCCACTACGTTTTTAAATAAGTTCAAGGATTTAGCGGCAGAAAATGAAGTTCAAACAACCTGCCTTGCTACTGTTCATCGCGGGAGTGGTTCATTGCGCAAATGCGCACGCTTACACATTCGATGCATCAATGTTGGGCGATGCAGCGAAAGGGGTTGATATGTCGCTCTTTAACCTGGGGGTACAACAGCCAGGGACTTATCGAGTGGACGTGATGGTGAATGGTAAACGTGTCGACACCCGTGATGTGGTGTTCAAATTGGAAAAGGATGGGCAAGGAACGCCTTTTCTGGCTCCTTGTTTGACGGTCAGTCAGCTTTCACGCTACGGCGTAAAAACGGAAGATTACCCTCAGTTGTGGAAAGCAGCAAAGACCCCAGATGAGTGTGCGGATCTGACCGCCATTCCACAGGCTCAAGCGGTACTGGATATCAATAATCAGCAACTGCAACTGAGTATTTCGCAGTTGGCGTTGCGTCCGGAATTTAAGGGGATCGCTCCTGAAGATCTCTGGGATGATGGTATTCCGGCGTTTCTGATGAACTACAGTGCGAGGACAACGCAGACGGATTACAAAATGGATATGGAGAGGCGTGACAACTCTTCCTGGGTACAACTGCAACCGGGAATCAATATAGGTGCGTGGCGTGTCCGCAATGCGACCAGCTGGCAGCGGAGTAGTCAACTGTCGGGGAAGTGGCAGGCAGCATATACCTATGCTGAGCGTGGACTGTACTCACTAAAAAGTCGTCTGACTCTGGGGCAAAAGACTTCGCAGGGGGAGATATTTGATAGTGTGCCATTTACCGGTGTGATGTTGGCATCGGATGACAACATGGTGCCCTACAGTGAGCGGCAGTTTGCTCCGGTAGTGCGTGGAATTGCCCGCACGCAGGCTCGGGTGGAGGTCAAACAGAATGGTTACACCATTTACAACACCACCGTGGCGCCCGGACCGTTTGCACTGCGGGATCTGTCGGTAGCAGACAGTAGTGGTGATCTGCATGTCACCGTGTGGGAGGCCGATGGCAGTACACAAATGTTTGTGGTGCCGTATCAGACCCCGGCGATAGCACTGCACCAGGGATATTTGAAGTACAGCCTGTTGGCGGGCCGATACCGATCGTCAGACTCTGCAACAGATAAGGCGCAGATCGCGCAGGCTACGTTGATGTATGGTCTGCCGTGGAATCTCACTGCATACGGCGGTATACAGAGTGCAACGCACTATCAAGCTGCATCGCTTGGTTTGGGGGGATCTCTCGGGCGGTGGGGGAGTTTATCTGTCGATGGAAGCGACACACACAGTCAGCGTCAGGGGGAGGCGGTACAGCAAGGAGCCTCCTGGCGACTGCGTTACAGCAACCAGCTGACTGCGACGGGGACAAATTTTTTTCTGACGAGATGGCAGTATGCCTCGCAGGGCTATAACACCTTATCCGATGTGCTCGACAGTTATCGACATGATGGCAACCGTCTATGGTCGTGGCGAGATAATTTGCAGCCGAGCTCGCGTACCACCCTGATGTTGAGTCAGTCATGGGGGAGGCATTTGGGCAATCTGAGTTTAACCGGTTCCCGTACCGACTGGCGTAATCGCCCCGGTCATGATGACAGCTACGGACTGAGTTGGGGAACCTCTATCGGAGGGGGCTCGCTGTCATTGAACTGGAATCAAAACAGAACGCTGTGGCGCAATGGCGCGCACCGTAAAGAGAACATAACCAGCCTGTGGTTCAGTATGCCATTAAGCCGCTGGACGGGGAATAATGTAAGTGCTAGTTGGCAGATGACTTCACCATCACACGGTGGTCAGACGCAACAAGTGGGGGTCAACGGAGAGGCATTCAGTCAGCAACTGGATTGGGAGGTGCGTCAGAGTTACCGTGCCGATGCCCCGCCAGGTGGTGGTAATAACAGCGCATTGCACTTGGCATGGAATGGGGATTACGGCCTGTTAGGTGGTGACTATAGCTACAGCCGGGCGATGCGCCAGATGGGAGCCAATATCGCGGGAGGTATAGTTATCCACCATCATGGTGTGACGCTGGGGCAACCTTTGCAAGGCTCAGTGGCGCTGGTTGAAGCGCCAGGGGCCTCGGGGGTGCCAGTTGGCGGCTGGCCTGGCGTTAAGACGGATTTTCGTGGCGACACCACAGTGGGCAACCTGAGCGTCTATCAGGAGAATACAGTCAGCCTCGATCCGTCGCGACTACCGGATGACGCAGAGGTCACACAAACCGATGTGCGCGTGGTGCCAACCGAAGGGGCGGTGGTGGAAGCGAAGTTTCACACTCGCATCGGGGCCAGGGCACTGATGACGCTGAAACGGGAAGATGGGAGCGCCATTCCTTTCGGGGCGCAGGTTACAGTCAATGGGCAGGATGGCAGTGCTGCTCTGGTGGATACTGATAGCCAGGTTTATCTCACTGGTCTGGCGGATAAGGGCGAACTGACGGTGAAATGGGGAGCACAGCAATGTCGGGTTAACTACCAGCTACCTGCCCACAAGGGAATCGCGGGCTTGTATCAAATGAGCGGTCTCTGCAGATAGCCGATTCTGAAGGAGAGAATAATGTGGATGAAAATACAGCGAATGAAAACGGTTATCTATAGCGTAACCTTACTGGTTGCTGCCAGTAGCTTGATGCCGATAGCGAACGCCGCAGAAAAACTTCAGACAACGCTACGTGTAGGGGCTTACTTTCGGGCCGGGCATGTGCCAGATGGGATGGTGCTTGCGCAAGGCTGGGTGACTTATCACGGCAGTCACAGCGGGTTTCGGGTATGGAGCGATGAGCAAAAGGCGGGTAACACGCCTACCGTATTGCTGCTGAGCGGGCAACAGGATCCCCGCCATCACATTCAGGTTCGCCTGGAGGGTGAGGGGTGGCAACCAGATACGGTGAGTGGTCGTGGCGCCATTTTAAGAACCGCTGCAGATAACGCCAGTTTCAGTGTGGTCGTTGATGGCAATCAGGAAGTGCCTGCGGATACCTGGACGCTGGATTTTAAGGCCTGTGCATTGACACACGAGGAGGCGTAGACATCTGTTCCACTCATACTACCTGTATCAGTGAATAAGGCGAATACTGTATATCAGGTTCGAGGATGTATTGAAAATTTACTCAAGGCAAATATGGTTAGCAATCTTCATTGCAGAAAAATAAATTGCTGATTGATTTTAAAATCTGAAATTCATCTTTTTTTGTAGGGAGAGGAATATTATGTTTCGTAAAATAATTTAACGGACACTGATGCCTTTATTATTTTCTGTTTTGTGGATTTGTTTGATTCACTCTTTTGTGAGCGGGGCTTTATAAGCCCCTGGTATAAGGTTTGTTTATCTGTCAGGTATTCATATGTGATATTTAAGATTTTATGTTTAGAGGGCTTTTTCTTGTCCCCTCAGGCGTAAAAATAATTTATTTTTTATATAAAGGAATAAAGCATATGTCTTATGCACGACATTTACCGGTATTAATGTATCACCATGTCAGTGATAAACCCGGACAGATAACCTTATCTCCCCGTACGTTCCGGGCGCAGATGAAATGGCTGGCTGAATCTGGCTGGAAAACCGTTACCGCAGCAGAGGTGGAAGCTTTTTATCATGGTGCAAGATTGCCTCGTAAAAGCGTCATGCTGACCTTTGATGGCGGCTGGCTGGATAACTGGTTGCAGGTTTTTCCGGTGCTGCAGGAGTTTAATCTGCATGCGCATCTCTTTCTTGTGACCAGTTTGATCAGTGACGGACCGGTCCGTATTCCTGCAGGCGAACTGGTGTACTCTCATGATGAGTGTCAGAAGCTGGTTAAACAAGGCCGGGCTGATGAGGTCATGCTGCGCTGGTCAGAGGTCCGGGAGATGCACCTCAGTGGCCTTGTTGAGTTTCACTCGCACACGCACACCCACCGACGCTGGGACCAGAAACCTGTGTCCCGTAATCCGTCGGATTTGCTTCGTGTCGATATTCTTCTTAGTCGTAAGCGGATGAGGGAGATGCTGGGTTATTGCAGTCAGCATCTGTGCTGGCCTGAGGGCTGGTATTGTTCTGACTATATTCATGTGGCTGAAGAGCTGGGGTTCACATACCTGTATACCACAGAAAGGCGTATGAACAATCCAGTCATCGGTTCACAGCGTATTGGTCGTATCAACACAAAGGAGCGAAAGAATGTGGGCTGGCTGAAACGTCGTCTGTTTTATCACACCACGCCCGGATTTTCTTCGCTGCTGGCCCGGCATAAGGGGGCACGTCGGATAGCTGACTGAGCCGGAGACCAGGATGAAAGTGCTGCATACCGAATCCTCCCCCATCATCGGCGGGCAGGGGTTGTAGGCTATATCCCAAATGATGGTGCTGATTTTGAGCAGAAATAAGATAACACCGGAGGCCGTGATAGACCCGGTTGCGCAGAATCTGGAGGCAGCAGGTCACTGGCGCAGGGCTTCTACCCGCTGGCTTTTGGTCATGGGAGATTTTGAATGTACAGAGGCCCAGCGGGAGTGGTTGTTGTTGCGCCGGAATTATTGCCTTGCGCAGATATCTTCCCCTGGCGCCAGTAAAGCTGGATATCAGCGACGTGACGAAATGAGAGGAGCCTGCACATAGGTTTATGTTTTGAGTAAGCGTCTTATTTAAACCGTCTGTTCTGTTTCCTCCGCTTTCACAAATAATGTCGAGCCGGGTGGGGGACTCAAGTAAGAATAATCTGGCGATGTTTTGCTTGTTTCCACGGGATACTTTGTTAGGTGAACGATGCAATTAATGTGCTCCAGACTGCGTCACAGAAAAGGAGAATGCCTTTGCAGAACGGGGGCATGACAATGAACCACTTTATTATTGGTATCTGGTTCGGCGACAACCTTGACGATCACTTCTGAGATAGGGTATTTACACTGAGTGGTAAACAGGTTCAATTAGTAACCGGAGATGGATGCAAAATCATGATCGATTCAGATGCTATTTTGCAGCCAATAGATTTTTTATTAAGATGATATCAAGGACATTGAGGCACACAATGACGCATCAGTAAGTCGTTGATAGCTCATTTGATATAAGAATTTCTTTTATCAACGGAAGATAATGATGGAACTGATCAATAATCGTGGTATGCGAGACTGGATGATATTTATTAAAGTGGCGGAAGTAGGGAATCTTTCCCGGGCTGCACGGGAATTAGATATTAGCATTTCTGCTGTCAGTAAATCGCTTAGCCGCCTTGAGAATTCTATTGAGGTTACTTTACTTCGGCGCGATTCACATCACTTAGAACTGACTGGAGCTGGTCAGACAGCCTATGCAAGCATGAAAAGGATAACATCTTCCTTTCAGTCCTTGCTGGATGAATTGCGAAATCCGGATAAAATTATCAGAGGGAGTATAAAATTTTCGGCTCCGGCTCTTGTCTGTGAGTTTCTTGCCAATAAGTGGATATGGGAATTTACAGCTAGCTATCCGGATACAAAAATCTACCTGGATTCACGAGAGCGTAGCGATTTTTTTAGTAAATCCCTGGAGTTTGATGAGCTGGTTTTTAAAAGTGGCATAATCGAAAGTGAGGATCTCGTGTATCGAAAGATAAGCCCTTTAAAGTTGGTTCTTTGTGCGAGTCCGAAATATATCAGAAAATATGGCAGGATCTCACACCCTGGCGATTTGGAAAATCACATTATTGTGGGTCTTCACAATCATGGTCTTTCCGGACCTCTTACTCTTTTCCGTCAAGATGAATCATACACTATTAGTGGCGCTGTTAATGTTCATTTATCTTCCAATAATCTTTTGAGTGTTCTTAATTTGGTTTTAGAAGGAAAGGGTATCAACCTTATTACTCCGGCCTGGCTTGCCACCAAATACTTAAAAAATAATGAACTTGAAATTATACTTCCTGAATGGAGGGTCCCAGATCTCCCCATTTATCTTGTATGGCGTCATCGTCAGTATTATTCTCCTTTATTTCAACGCTTTCTGTCTTTTATTGAAGATAAATGGAATAATCGCCCACAAATTGATTTTCTGAATGATGATTAACCCGTTTGGAATGGTTTTGACACGTTCCTGACTTAAACCCACATGATGATGACTGAATTGAGGCATCGAGATATGCGACTGGTCAGCCAGTCGTCTTTTGACGATGCCCAATACAAAACATGATGCCGACTGACGGAAATGATAATATCCGGAAACAGGACGGGGCTGTTTTTGGGCAGCCGGAAGTTAAGCCCATACCAGAAACGTTGCAGTGTACTGAAAAATGGCGCCAGGTTGCACCTGTTCAACGATTTTCTGAAGGCGCAGGAGTATTCATTACTGATATCCTCCATTGCGCCTTCGGGAACCCACAGGACCAGCTATTTTACCGATAGTGTTTAAAAGGCGTAAGTAATGCCGAGCATGAAGTCATTGGAGGCAGCCTTTGTGTCTGCATCATAAGCGGTATGTTCATCACCAGCATAGTGATTTTTTGAAATGCTTACTTTGCCAGCATTAATGTATTTATAACTGGCGTCAATCATAATATTATCTGTTACAGCATATTTTGCACCGATACCTGCGCCCCAGGCAAAGTTATTTTTTGAAGCAGACAGAGTTTCATTAATACCAAAACCAACAGGAATGGTGTTATTACTTAGCTTCACATGAGCGAGGCCAACGCCTGCGCTGATATAGGGAGTAAATGCCGTACTATTGTGAAAATCATAATAGCCATTAACCATGTAAGTGGTCATTCGGACCTGATTTTTTACATTTATGTGTACTGGATCACCAAATGCAATAATATCCTGCCCGCCTTTAGCATCCGTCTCACCTCTGAAAGTGGTATCCAGTTCTAAACGTACTGGAAGCTGGAATGGATCATAAAAGTCATAACCGATAGCAACCCCGCCGCCAAAAACGCCTTTGGTACGGTCAGGTAACGTTGCATGACCATTAACTATCTCATCCTGGCTGAAGGTTGAGTTGATTCCATAGACATTGACTACGGATGTCCCCGCTTTCCCGGTGATATAGATCCCTTCTTTTGCTGATGCAGTAGCGGACCAGGCTACCACAAGGGGAATGATGCAGACTGCGAAAAAGTTTTTCATTTCAGAACCTGCCTTAATATTGGGCTAAAAGACAAGTTTCACGGTATAGGGTGTGATATAACGATTACATAAACGAAGCCCAAAAAACGGTCTATTGTAACGCTGGGTTTTCTGTAAGCGGGTAAAAAATGAGATGAAAATTTTAAATAACAATACGATAACCGTCGGTATGGAAATCCATCTCCTCGCCAAATTGCCCCACGTACGGTTTCACTTCTACGTTATGTAACAGGTAGTGTGAGATAGAGCGATGCTGTAACAAAAAGATGAAGATGAATTTGTACCCGACCTGGATAAAGCCCGTTATCCAGGAATAACGGGCAAAAATATTTACTCAAGTGCCTGGGCGAGATCTTGTTGTACCTGTTGACGCTGTTCTGGTGTTAAGACTTTGCTTAAATCAAAATAATATTTAACCCGATAATAGCGAGCCTGTTGTTCTATGTTACTGAAGGCTGCAAGCTGCTGTTTTACGGCGGCGTCATCCCATTTACCGGATTTAATCACCTCTATCAGCGCACCGTCTTTAATTCCCTTCATAGAAATCTGACTGACGTCGGTTTCCAGTTGTTGGTGAAGTTTTTTGATCCGGGTAATCTGATCGTTTGTCAGCTTCAGATGCTGGACAATAGGATCCTGGGCGGGCAGGGGAGGATTGGGGACAGCGGTGGCGAAAGCGCCAAAAGAAACGCCCGCCAGAGTCGCTGCCAGTAAAGTTGTGCGTACAAAGTTTTTCATGAAGATATCCTGATAAGGGAGTGATTAACCGTTTTTATTACCCACGAATGGCGAGCAATTATCTTAGAGCCTATCCCATTAGGGCTATTTTACTTGCCATTTTGGACCTGGGCAGTGCTCAAAATCCTCACGTACTACGTGTACGCTCCGGTTTTTGCGCGCTGTCCGTGTCCAAACTGGCTGCGCCAATAACGCCTGGTGGGATAGGCTCTTAGTCAGAATACGTTGCCTGCCACATTACGCCACGCGAATTTGTTTTACGGAGAGTTACGGAGTGAAACAATCCCGCCGCGGTGAGCGGCAGGTTGCTTACAAGGTGAATGGATCGGCATCGCGCCAGGCTGGAAATTTTTCGCGATAGTCCTGCAAGGCGACGAGAGAAAGATCGGCATCGATACGTGTCGCCTGGTGTGGTTCGGCGGTGGCGATAATGTCGCCCTGGGGATTAATGATCCGGCTATCGCCGCGATAATGTAGCCCGTTACCATCGGTGCCAACCCGGTTGCAGCCTGCGACATAAGCCTGATTTTCAATAGCGCGCGCCGTCAGTAATGTTTGCCAGTGTAGCGAGCGCGGCGCGGGCCAGTTCGCTACATACAGCGCCAGATCGTAATCATTGCGGTTGCGTGACCATATCGGAAAGCGCAGATCGTAACAGAGCAGCGGCAGAATGCGCCAACCGCGCCACTGCACGATGATGCGTTTATCGCCTGCGGCATAATGTTGATGTTCATCCGCCATACGAAATAGATGGCGCTTATCATAGAGATGAACCTTGCCTTCCGGTTCAACCAGTAAGAAGCGATTTACGGCGCCGCGCTCAGTTTGTAGCGCCGCGCTGCCGGCAATCAGAGCGTCAGTTTGTCGGGCTTTGGCCTGCATCCACGTAATCACGCTATCTTGCGAAAGTGAGTTATTAGCGGCCTCCATCGCGAAGCCGGTGGTAAACATTTCAGGCAGAACAATCACATCCCGGCCAGATACGAGCTCTAGCTGTCTGTCAAAATGACGCAGGTTTGCCGGGCCGTCCATCCAGACTAAAGGTTGTTGCAACAGAGTAATTTTCAAACCAGACACGATCGGAGCTCCTCATTGAACAGCGTCTTTACACTGTAGCATGAGCAATAATAAAAAAGCGGCAAGAAAAAGCCCCGCGAAAGCGGGGCAGGAAAGACACGAGACTGATTATGCGGCTTCGACTTTACGCACTTTCTCCGGCAGCTTTACCGGTTTGGTCGCCAGCGCTTCAGGTTCAAAATCATCAACGTTGATACTGCGCAGGCGGCTCTCTTCCGCTTTCGCCAGGATGGCGGCTTCATCTTTATCTATAAGCCCTTTCGCCAGCGCATTGCGCGCCAGTTCATCCAGACGAGTAAACGGCAGATTTTTACCCAGTTCTTTGCAGATGCGCTGGTGGATAGGGTCGGCAGCGATGACATCACGCAGCGCTTCTTCCAGTAAACCGACCGGATTATGTTCGGCGGGCGTCAGATACTGACCGCGCCCAATGCGTGAACGTGTGGCGTTCGGCACCTGTAGGATCTTCGCCACGGCGTGATCCAGCTTATCAGACGGCGCCAGATAATGACGGCCAGTCGGGAAGATCATCGCGGTGAGCAATCCGGCCACGACGCGGTTCGGGAAGTTCTGCAGCAGATCGTCCATCGCTTGTTCAGCACGATACAGCGCATCCTGTACGCCCCAGTGCACCAGCGGCAGGTCGGCTTCGTGGCGGCCTTCGTCGTCGTAACGCTTCAGTACGGCTGAGGCCAGATAAAGCTGACTCAACACATCGCCCAGACGCGCGGAGATACGCTCGCGGCGTTTCAGGCTGCCGCCCAGTACCGCCATTGACACGTCAGACAGCAGCGCCAGGTTTGCGCTCAGTCGGTTCAGATGCTGGTAATAACGCTTCGTGGCGTCGCCGGTTGGCGTATGGCTCGTTAATCCGCGGGTCAGGCCAAGCCAGAAACTGCGGACGGTATTGCTGCCGACATGGCCGATATGTTTAAACAACAGCTTATCAAAGGCATTCACATCATTATTCTGCGCTGCGGCCATCTCTTCCAGTACATAAGGATGGCAGCGAATGGCGCCCTGACCAAAGATCATCATGCTACGGGTCAGGATATTCGCGCCTTCCACGGTGATCGCGATAGGCGCGCCCTGGTAAGCACGCGCCAGGAAGTTGCTCTCGCCCAGCATAATGCCTTTACCCCCAGTGATATCCATCGCGTCGATAATGGACTGCTGGCCGCGGTGGGTGCAGTGGTACTTCACGATAGCCGACAGTACCGCCGGTTTTTCACCCAGCATAATGCCATAGGTGATTAACGATGCGGCGGCATCCATCACATAAGCGTTACCTGCAATACGCGCCAGCGGTTCCTCAATACCTTCCATCTTGCCGATAGATATTTTGAACTGACGACGAATGTGAGCATAGGCGCCGGTTGCCAGCGCGACGGATTTCACCCCGCCAGTGGAGTTGGACGGCAGGGTAATACCGCGTCCTACCGACAAACATTCCACCAGCATACGCCAGCCTTGTCCGGCCATTTTGGGGCCGCCGATAATATAATCAATAGGCACGAAAATATCGTTACCGCGGGTTGGACCATTCTGGAACGGAACGTTAAGCGGGAAGTGACGACGACCAATTTCCACACCCGGCGTTGAGGTGGGGATCAGGGCACAGGTAATACCCAGCTCTTCTTCTCCGCCTAACAATCTATCCGGATCGGAAAGCTTAAACGCCAGGCCCAACACGGTAGCTATCGGTGCCAGCGTAATGTAACGCTTGTTCCAGGTCAGGCGCATACCCAGCACCTGCTGGCCCTGCCATTCGCCCATGCAAACCACGCCGGTATCCGGAATGGCGCCTGCATCAGAACCTGCTTCCGGGCTGGTCAGCGCAAAGCAGGGGATCTCCTGGCCGCGCGCCAGTCGCGGCAGATAGTGATTCTTCTGCTCTTCCGTACCATAGTGCTGCAACAACTCGCCAGGGCCGAGTGAGTTTGGAACGCCGACGGTGATAGCCAGAATCCCGGAGACGCCGGACAGTTTTTGCAGTACACGGGACTGCGCATAAGCGGAGAACTCCAGTCCGCCATACTCTTTTTTAATGATCATCGCAAAAAAACGATGCTCTTTCAGATAAGCCCACAGTTCCGGCGGCAGATCCGCCAGTTCATGGGTAATCTGGAAATCGTTCGCCATCCGGCACGCTTCTTCTACCGGGCCGTCGAGAAACGCTTGCTCTTCGGCAGTGAGTTGCGGTTGTGGATAGTTGTGCAGTTTTTTCCAGTCAGGCTTGCCCTGGAACAGATCGCCTTCCCACCAGGTTGTACCGGCATCAATCGCTTCTTTCTCAGTGCGCGACATCGGCGGCATGACCTTACGGAAGCCGCGGAACACCGGTGCGGAAATCATTGATTTTCGCATCGGTGTGAGGTTAAACGGCACGAGGATAATGGCCAGAGGAACCAACAGCCAGATGGACCACAGGCCAGCGACGCCAAGTGCGGCGGTCCAGGCGAGCAGAATCAGGCTGCTGAGAAATAAACTCACGCGGTGATAGAACAATGCGCCGAGCAGAACAACCGTAGCGATAATACTCAAAATCATCATAACGAAAAGCTCCCTTGCTTGTAGGAGGTCTGACCACTTGTGATGATTAGGTTGTAGTGGATGTAAAATTTTTTAGCAATGTGTTTACAAAATAATTACAACAAAGCTCACATTGTTGCCGTTTTTGGGGGCACGAAAAATCAAAAGCGTGAGGCGTTAATTCGGCTTATGCTTCTCGCCTGTACTGCTATCCGGTACACTGCATACTGTCATTTACATTCATGCTGAAGGATATCCTCATGTACCAGGATCTTATTCGTAACGAACTGAACGAAGCGGCGGAAACGCTGGCTAATTTTTTAAAAGATGACGCCAATATTCACGCTATTCAGCGCGCGGCGGTCCTGTTGGCTGACAGTTTTAAAGCGGGTGGTAAGGTACTTTCCTGCGGTAACGGCGGCTCCCATTGCGATGCGATGCACTTTGCTGAAGAGCTGACAGGCCGTTATCGTGAAAATCGTCCGGGCTACCCGGCAATTGCGATTTCTGATGTTAGCCATATATCCTGCGTCAGTAATGATTTTGGCTATGACTATATTTTCTCTCGTTACGTTGAGGCGGTAGGGCGCGAAGGCGATGTCCTGTTAGGGATCTCGACGTCGGGTAACTCTGGTAACGTGATTAAAGCGATTGCCGCGGCCCGTGAAAAAGGCATGAAAGTGATTACGTTGACCGGCAAAGACGGCGGCAAAATGGCGGGAACGGCGGATATTGAAATTCGCGTACCGCACTTCGGTTATGCCGATCGTATTCAGGAAATTCATATCAAAGTAATTCATATCCTGATTCAACTGATCGAAAAAGAGATGGTTAAATAACTATACCCGTCATACTTCAAGCTGCAGGTGCGTTGGTTGCGCTCAGAAACCCCAGTCACATAGTTATCTATGTTCCTGGGGATTTCCTCCCTTACCGCCTTCCTGCAACTCGAATTATTTAGGGTATAGCATATTGTTTTCTTTGATATTTTGAGATTTGATTGGCTGTAAAAATTACGCCTTCCCGCTTAAGGCGTTTGTGGAGGTGATGTATGTGCGAACTGCTTGGGATGAGCGCCAATGTGCCGACGGATATCTGCTTTAGCTTCACCGGACTGGTGCAGCGTGGCGGCGGAACCGGGCCGCATAAAGACGGCTGGGGAATTACCTTTTACGAAGGAAAGGGCTGTCGCACGTTTAAAGATCCGCAACCGAGCTACCATTCGCCGATTGCGAAACTGGTACAGAATTACCCGATCAAGTCCTGCTCGGTTATCGCCCATATCCGTCAGGCTAATCGCGGTGAAGTGGCGCTGGAAAATACACACCCTTTTACCCGGGAATTATGGGGACGCAACTGGACTTATGCTCATAACGGTCAGCTCAACGGTTATAAGTCGCTGGAAACCGGTAATTTTCGTCCGGTGGGGGAAACCGACAGCGAAAAAGCGTTTTGCTGGCTATTGCATAAATTAACGCAGCGTTATCCCCGCACGCCGGGCAACATGACAGCGGTATTTAAATATATTGCGACACTGGCGACGGTATTACGTGAAAAAGGCGTTTTTAACATGCTGCTGTCAGATGGGCGATATGTGATGGCGTTTTGCTCAACCCATTTGCACTGGATCACTCGCCGGGCGCCGTTTGGCGTAGCCACGCTGGTGGATCAGGATATGGAAATTGATTTCAGCTCACAGACCACGCCAAATGACGTGGTTACCGTGATTGCTACCCAGCCGCTAACGGGGAATGAAACCTGGCAAAAGATTATGCCAGGCGAATGGGCGTTATTTTGCCTCGGAGAGCGTATAATTTGAGGCCAGCTGTGGCTGAACGACTTCGTGACTCAACGGTTTGCTCACGACGTAACGTCCATCAACGATAGAAACAGTTGGCGGCTTATGCGTCTGTTCAAAATAATCGTAGCCGGGTTTTAGCTGCGCCCAGAAATCTTTGTAATATGAATATTTATGACGCTGCATATTGGCGTCGGTCATCCGGAACGGATAAATACTCACCTGCACGCTCGGCTGACCAAAGACCAGCGCGGCGGTGACAAACTGGAAAATCTCATCAATGCCGCTATCGGTCATGGCATAGCAGCCGACGGAAACACAGGCGCCGTGAATCATCAGATATTTACCATCATAGCCATGCGCGCGATCGTAGGCATTGGGAAAACCAATGTTGATGGCCTTATAAAAACGGCTGTCTGGCTTGAGTTGATTGCGCTGAACGCTGTAAAACCCTTCCGGACTTTTAAAATCGCCCTGACGGCGTTTCGGGCCTAACCCACCGGAATAGTTGCAAATTTTGTAGCTATCAAGCAACTGGTATTGCTCACCCATTTTGACGTAGAGATCAAGGGTGCGCTCTTCTTTAAAAATCTGAATATAGACCGGTGAGCCCATTAACTGCTGCTTATACTCTTTACTGACCGGCGTGACGGGGCTGCTGCTGCTCAGCAAACCGGCAAATGAGACGCACGGCATCAGAAGCATCGCAAGAAAAAATGCGATTTTACGCATACTGCTTGTTCCTTGATAAAACGGTTACACACGCCAGAACGGCAAAAGAGTCCCCAAATCGGAGTAATCTGGATTTGGAGCGCTCACATTAGCACCACGGCAGTTTTTCGCAAGTCCCCGTGTGTACGTTTACAATTTTCCCGCCGCTTTCGTCGTCATACCTTCGAATATGTCGCATTTTTAACGCGAATGTCTCTTTGCGCGCAATAAAACATACTGTACACTTAAACAGTATTGTGGGGGCGAGCGATGCGCAAAATCATACATGTTGATATGGACTGTTTTTTTGCCGCGGTAGAGATGCGTGATAATCCGGCGTTACGCGATATTCCCATTGCCATTGGCGGGAGTCGTGAGCGTAGAGGCGTTATCAGTACCGCCAACTATCCTGCGCGCCAGTTTGGCGTACGTAGCGCGATGCCGACCGCCATGGCGCTAAAACTGTGCCCCCATCTCACCTTATTGCCTGGCCGCTTTGACGCCTATAAAGAGGCTTCGCGGCATGTACGTGACATCTTTTCCCGCTACACTTCACTGATTGAACCGCTCTCGCTGGATGAAGCCTGGCTGGATGTGACTGACAGCCCGCACTGTTATGGTTCGGCGACGCTGATCGCCAGGGAGATTCGTCAGACTATTTTCAATGAACTGCAACTCACCGCCTCCGCCGGCGTTGCGCCAGTGAAATTTCTGGCGAAGATCGCCTCCGATCTCAATAAACCGAACGGACAATATGTTATTACGCCAGCCGATGTACCCGGCTTTCTTAAAACGTTGCCGTTAGCCAAAATTCCAGGCGTGGGGAAAGTTTCCGCCGCTAAACTGGAAAATATGGGGTTAAGAACCTGCGGGGATATTCAACAGTGCGATCTGGCGATGCTTCTCAAACGCTTTGGTAAATTTGGCCGGGTATTATGGGAGCGTAGTCAGGGTATTGACGAGCGTGATGTTAACAGCGAAAGGCTGCGTAAATCGGTAGGCGTTGAGCGTACTCTGGCGGAGGATATTCATGAATGGTCGGACTGCGAGGCCATTATTGAACATTTATATCCGGAACTGGAGCGTCGTCTGGCTATAGTAAAGCCCGATTTACTGATTGCCCGACAGGGCGTTAAATTAAAATTTAATGATTTTCAGCAAACCACTCAGGAACATGTCTGGCCGCAATTAAATAAAGAAGACTTAATTACCACCGCCCGTAAAACCTGGGACGAGCGTCGCGGCGAGCGCGGCGTACGGCTGGTGGGGCTACACGTAACGCTGCTCGACCCTCAGTTGGAACGACAGTTGGTGTTAGGGTTATAAGTCAGGCTATTAAGATTTTATCACTATTACGATTGCGCCATCTAAATTTCAGTATTACTATACCCGCGTTTTCTCATTCTCAATAACTGCAAAGGAGGTTCATCATGACACTTTATTCTCTGAACGCACTTTGCAGACCTTTCCAGGATTAATTTTCTTTTATTGCCCTGGATTAGTCTGCCATTTCCTGATTTTTTAATTCATATATGGAATGGTATATGGGCAATTATATTCGTCCTTTATCAGATGTGGTATTTTCTATCGCATCGGATAACCTGTGGATCGAAGATTCCGCGATCCAACAATTATATACGACGGCTAAGTTAACCGGTATGAAACGCGTTATCGGGATGCCAGATCTGCATCCGGGGCGCGGCTATCCTATTGGCGCAGCCTTTTTCTCGCGTGGACGTTTTTATCCGGCGCTGGTCGGCAACGATATCGGCTGCGGCATGGCGTTATGGCAAACGGATATTTTAGGGCGTAAATATAACGCCGATAAACTGGAGAAGCGGCTGGCGTCGCTGCCTGACGTGGCGGACGCGCAGTGGCTGGAGGAGAATGTCCCCGCCGCAATGCAGCATCATTCGTGGCGCTCTGCGCTGGGTTCCATTGGCGGCGGCAATCATTTTGCCGAGCTGCAGCAGGTCGATCGCATCGTCGATGCTGATTCGTTCGCTTTGTCGGGGTTGCAAAAAGCGCAGTTATTACTGCTGGTACACAGTGGTTCACGCGGTCTGGGGCAAGCTATCCTGCGTCGTCATGTGGAGGCGTTTTCGCATAACGGTTTGCCGGAAGATAGCGACGATGCGCGCCACTACCCTGCAGAACATGACGATGCGCTGGCATTTGCCCGCAGTAATCGCGCGCTGATTGCCCGCCGGATACTGCAACAGCTCAGGGCTGAGGGCGAACCGCGGCTGGATGTGGCGCATAACTTCGTTGAACCCTGTACTGTCGCGGGTGAGGCGGGGTGGCTGCACCGTAAAGGCGCTACGCCAGATGGGCAGGGACTGGTGATTATCCCCGGCTCGCGCGGCGATTATAGCTGGCTGGTGAAACCCGTCGTCAGCGAGGAGAGCCTCTTCTCCCTGGCGCACGGCGCGGGGCGCAAATGGATGCGTACCGAGTGTAAAGAACGGTTATCGGCAAAATTTACCCCGCGACAGCTCTGCCGTACTGGGATGGGTAGCCGGGTGATTTGCCGCGATCGCCAGCTCATTTATGAAGAAGCGCCGCAGGCGTATAAATCCATCGATAGCGTTGTGGATTGTCTGGCAGACGCCGGACTGATTACGCCAGTTGCCTGCCTGCGTCCGGTGCTGACGCTGAAAACCTCAGGGGAGAAAAGCGCATGATCTTACTGCAACTTTCTTCTGCGCAGGGACCGGACGAGTGTTGTCTGGCGGTAAAAAAAGCGCTGGATTGTCTGACGAAAGAAGCCGCCAGAGAAAAGGTATCGTTGACGCGACTTGAAACAGAGCCGGGACGATTACCAGACACGCTGCGTTCCGCGCTGGTCTCGCTGGACGGCGAAAAAGCCATGGCTTTCAGTGAACGTTGGTGCGGCACGTTACTGTGGATTTGTACCAGCCCGTATCGTCCGCACCATGGGCGAAAAAACTGGTACGTCGGCATTGGGCGCTTTTCCGCCGACGAGCACATACAGTCTGATGAGATTCGTTTCGAGACTCTGCGCTCTTCCGGCCCGGGTGGGCAGCACGTTAATAAAACCGACTCGGCAGTGCGGGCCACGCACCTGGCGAGCGGGATTAGTGTGAAGGTTCAGTCGGAGCGCAGTCAACATGCGAATAAGCGTCTGGCCCGGCTGCTGATTGCCTGGCGGCTGGAACAGCAACGGCAAAATGAGTGTGCGGCGTTGAAGTCTGAAAGGCGTCTGTTCCATCATCAGATTGAGCGCGGCAATCCGCTGCGGATATTTAAAGGAATGGCGTTTACGCCACAATAATTCGGTGCTACCAGCGCTGTTATAGGGCTGTCTGGCTATTCGCGTGTAGCCGCAGCGCTATTCAGCGCATCCAGGAGAGCTTATCTGGCAATGGATACCCGATATTCCATATTGATAGCCCGTCCAGAAATGGGACGGGCATTTTAGCGCTTTCTTACTTCGCAGGAATCGCTTTCAGCAATTCGGTCAGCAGAGTCCAGTAGTGGCCGACGCTTTCGATATGTACCTGCTCATCCGGAGAGTGAGGTCCGGTAATGGTAGGCCCAATAGAAACCATGTCCATATCCGGATAGGGTTTCTTAAACAGACCGCATTCCAGGCCGGCGTGGATAATCTGGATGTTAGGTGTCTTGTTAAACAGACGCTGATAGGTTTCCCGCACCAGGTGCATGACCGGCGAGTTCGCATCGGGCTGCCAGCCAGGATAGCTGCCTTTTGCTTCGGTTTTCGCGCCAGCCAGCTTGCCCAGCGAATCCAGCATACTCACCACATAATCTTTACCGCTGTCGATAAGAGAGCGAATCAGGCAGTGAATTTCGACATTCGCATCAGACATTGTGACCACGCCAACGTTCAGCGATGTTTCCACTACGCCTTTCGCCACGTCTGAATTGCGGATCACGCCGTTCGGCGTTGCGTTCAGCAGGCGCACAAAGGTATCGCGTGACGGCGCGGTCAATGCGGCTTTATCACTGGCAACCTCATTGAGTTGCAGCGTCAGGTTTTTCTCTTTTTCCGCCAGTTCGTTTTTCAGAATATCCTGGTAAGCGTTCACTAATGTTTTCAGAGCGCCTACGTTGTCTGCGGCAACGGCGAGGGTAGCGAACGCTTCGCGCGGAATCGCGTTACGCAGCGTGCCGCCGTTGAAATCGATCAGACGCAGATCCAGTTCTTCTGCGTGCCCGGCCAGAAAACGCGCCAGCAATTTGTTGGCATTGCCAAGACCGAGGTGAATTTCACCACCGGAGTGGCCGCCTTTCAGGCCTTTCAGGGTTAGCTTAAAGCACGCAAATCCTGCGGGTACAGCTTCACGGGTCAACGGCAGATTAGAGGTAAAATCAATACCGCCTGCGCAGCCCATATAGATCTCACCTTCTTCTTCAGAGTCGGTGTTGATCAGGATGTCGGCCTGCAACCAGCCGGACTGGAGGCCGAACGCGCCATCCATGCCCGCTTCTTCGGTCATGGTCAGCAGCACTTCCAGCGGGCCATGGACGACATTATCATCAGCCAGTACCGCTAACGCAGAAGCCATTCCAATACCATTGTCGGCGCCGAGCGTAGTACCGCGCGCTTTAACCCATTCGCCATCAATATAAGGCTGGATAGGATCTGTAGTGAAGTCGTGAACGGTGTCGCTATTTTTTTGCGGCACCATATCCAGATGCGCCTGTAAAACGACCGGCTTGCGATTTTCCATACCTGCAGTGGCGGGCTTACGGATCAGAATATTACCGACCTGGTCGCGATCCACGTAAAGGCCTTTCTCTTTGGCCCAACTCACAATATGTTCCGCGAGTTGCTCTTCGTGATAGGACGGGTGAGGAATAGAACAGATTTTGGCAAAAATATCCCACAAAGGTTGTGGTGATAACTGAGACAGTTCAGACACGATAAGTCTCCTTGGCGGTGGTCTGAAAAACGTTCTTACAGGCCACAGGGTTAGCGGAATTGATAACTCTTACGAGATGCGACTGAGAATACCACTTTCTCCGCCTGCGGGTAGTATAAAGCATACAAAAAGAGGCGTGGATTCCGCTAAACACTGGTTTTTAGCGCGTCAGGTCTCTATAATCTCGCGCAACTATTTCCCCCTCGAACACTTTTTAAGCCGTAGATAAACAGGCTGGGACACTTCACATGAGCGAAAAATACGTCGTCACCTGGGACATGTTGCAGATTCACGCACGCAAACTGGCGAGCCGCCTCATGCCTTCAGAACAATGGAAAGGCATTATTGCCGTAAGTCGTGGCGGCCTTGTACCGGGCGCACTACTGGCGCGTGAATTGGGCATTCGTCATGTCGATACCGTATGCATCTCCAGCTACGATCACGATAACCAGCGCGAACTGAAAGTGCTGAAACGTGCAGAAGGCGACGGCGAAGGCTTTATCGTCATCGACGATCTGGTCGATACCGGCGGCACCGCCGTCGCGATTCGCGAAATGTACCCTAAAGCGCATTTCGTCACGATTTTCGCTAAACCGGCGGGCCGTCCGCTGGTTGATGATTATGTTATTGATATTCCTCAGAACACCTGGATTGAACAGCCCTGGGATATGGGTGTGGTATTTGTACCGCCGATTTCAGGTCGTTAATCAGCAGCTTTTCAGAGCGCCCGGCAATGCCGGGCGCTGTTTTATTGGTTACAATAAGCCTCTATGAGTATCCAAGGAGGCTGCACGAATGACACAGGCTAACCTCAGCGAAACCCTGTTCAAACCCCGCTTTAAACATACTGAAACGTCTACCCTTGTCCGTCGGTTCAATCGTGGGTCGCAGCCGCCCATGCAATCCGCGCTGGACGGTAAGAACGTCCCGCACTGGTATCGCATGATAAACCGCCTGATGTGGATTTGGCGCGGCATTGACCCACGAGAAATCCTTGATGTGCAGGCGCGTATTGTGATGAGCGACGCAGAGCGAACGGATGATGATTTATACGATACGGTCATCGGTTACCGCGGCGGCAACTGGATTTATGAGTGGGCAAAGCAGGCGATGGACTGGCAGCAGAAAGCCTGTCAGGAACAGGACGCCATGCGCAGCGGACGCTACTGGCTTCATGCCTCAACGCTCTATAACATTGCCGCCTACCCGCATTTGAAGGGCGATGAGCTGGCGGAGCAGGCGCAGGCGCTGGCGAATCGCGCCTATGAAGAGGCCGCGCAGCGGTTGCCAGGCTCGTTACGTGAAATGGAATTTGCCGTTCCTGGCGGTTCGCCTGTCACCGCGTTTTTACATATGCCGAAAGGGGATGGCCCGTTTCCGACGGTGCTCATGTGCGGCGGCCTGGACGCCATGCAAACCGACTATTACACCCTGTATGAACGCTATTTCGCGCCGCGCGGTATCGCGATGTTAACGCTTGATATGCCTTCGGTTGGATTTTCATCAAAGTGGAAATTAACCCAGGATTCCAGCTTGCTCCACCAGCATGTGTTAAAAGCGCTTCCTAATGTTCCCTGGGTGGATCATACCCGTGTTGCGGCGTTTGGTTTCCGTTTTGGCGCCAATGTTGCGGTGCGTCTGGCCTATCTGGAAGCGCCGCGTTTGAAGGCGGTGGCTTGCCTGGGGCCGGTGGTCCATGCGCTACTTAGCGATCCGCAACGACAGAGCACGGTGCCGGAGATGTATCTGGATGTGCTGGCCAGCCGTCTGGGTATGCATGATGCTTCGGATGAGGCGCTGCGTGTGGAGCTCAATCGCTATTCGTTGAAAGTACAGGGGCTACTGGGCAGACGTTGTCCTACGCCAATGCTTTCCGGCTTCTGGAAAAACGATCCTTTCAGCCCGGAAGAAGAGTCTCGCTTAATTACAACATCATCTTCAGACGGTAAGCTGATAGAGATCCCTTTTAACCCGGTGTACCGCAATTTTGACCGCGCGCTGCAAGAAATTACCGACTGGATTAATCATAGATTGTGTTAATAGATTGATAAATTCTATTGATTTGGTAAAACAGTTGCTTCATTAAAGGAGATCGCAATGACGTTACCGAGTGGACACCCGAAAAGTAGATTGATCAAGAAATTTACCGCGCTTGGCCCCTATATCCGGGAAGGGCAGTGCGAAGACAATCGTTTTTTTTTCGATTGCCTGGCAGTTTGCGTCAACGTGAAGCCCGCGCCAGAGAAGCGTGAATTTTGGGGCTGGTGGATGGAGCTGGAAGCACAAGAGAAACGCTTCACTTATCGTTATCAGTTTGGTTTGTTTGATAAAGAGGGCAACTGGACCGCAGTGCCGATTAACGAAACCGAAGTGGTGGAGCGACTGGAATACACGCTACGCGAGTTTCATGAAAAGCTACGCGACCTGCTGATTTCTATGGAGCTGGCGCTGGAGCCGTCTGACGATTTCAACGACGAGCCGGTAAAACTGTCGGCATAACCCTGCTGTCATGCCTGATGGCGCAGCGCCATCAGGCACAATGCGACTTATCAGAACTGGTAGGTCAACCCTATTGCCACAATATCATCGTCATTAATGCCTAACGTGTTATCGCTATCAAGCTGATTGATTTTGTAATCTACAAACGCGGACATATTTTTGTTGAAGTAATAGGTTGCGCCAACGTCAATGTAATTCACCAAATCCTCACTGCCGACGCCCTCAATATCTTTGCCTTTTGACAGCACATAGCCTAATGACGGACGCAGACCAAAATCAAACTGATACTGGATAACCGCTTCGAAGTTTTGGGTTTTATTGGCAAATCCGCCGGAAACTGGCGTCATGTTGCGGGTTTCTGAATAGAAGGTCGCAATATAAATATCATTAGCGTCATACTTAACACCCGTAGCCCAGGCTTCGGCTTTATCGCCCGTACCGCGGCGCTGCAGATTTTGCTCCCTGGTGCGATCGGAGAGAGTATAAGCGCCGCTGACGGCAAAATCGCTGCCGCCGAAATCATAGCTCACGGATGTGCCGAAGCCGTCGCCGTTTTGCTTTTTCACATCGCGATCTTCGTTTTTCCCCTGATACTGTAAGGTAAGATCCAGTCCATCAACGATGCCGAAGAAATCGGTATTGCGGTAAGTCGCCAGCCCGCTGGCGCGTTTAGTCATAAAATTATCGGTCTGGGCGGAAGAGTCGCCGCCGAATTCGGGAAACATATCCGTCCAGGCCTCAACATCGTACAGCGCGCCCAGGTTACGTCCATAGTCAAAAGAACCGATATCTTTTAATTTCAGGCCAGCAAAGGCCAGGCGGGTTTTTTGCTGGGACGAATCACTTTCGGCTTTATTACCGGCAAACTCAGCTTCCCAGCGCCCGTAGCCGGTCAATTGATCGTTAATTTGCGTTTCGCCTTTAAAACCAAAACGAACGTAGCTTTGATCGCCATCTTTGCTGTCATAATCGCTCATATAGTGCATGGCTTTAACTTTTCCATACACATCAAGCTTATTACCGTTTTTATTGTAAACCTCGGCGGCGTGAACAGATGCTGATGCGATGATACTCACCACTATTGCCAGAGTGCTCTTATTCATTTCCATTCCTGTTTTAATTACGCGCTATGATTTGTCGGGAGACCCGGTAAAAAACAGGAAGGTTTTTAACGTTCGGTAATGAAAGATTTATGACAAAGTGAGAATTTTTTTAAAAAAATATGTTTAATTGTTGCGGTAATAAAATGGTCAAATTCCGCCGCTACGCTTGCTGATCCTGCGCAACAAAATTTCACGCTACGCGTACAGGTTGTTGGCAACCGGAGCCAGTCCTGCTAAAACGTTCATTTGGTCTTTATTTCTTATTTTGAACGGCAGAGAATCATGAGTGACAGCCAGACGCTGGTCGTAAAACTCGGCACCAGCGTGCTAACAGGCGGATCGCGCCGCCTGAACCGTGCCCATATCGTAGAACTTGTCCGCCAGTGCGCGCAGCTACACGCCGCGGGACATCGTATTGTTATTGTTACCTCTGGCGCGATTGCCGCCGGACGTGAACATCTCGGCTACCCGGAACTGCCGGCAACGATCGCCTCTAAACAGCTTCTGGCGGCGGTAGGGCAAAGCCGCCTGATTCAACTGTGGGAGCAGTTGTTTTCAATTTACGGTATCCATATCGGGCAGATGCTGTTGACGCGTGCGGATATGGAAGACAGAGAGCGCTTTCTGAACGCCCGCGATACGCTACGTGCATTACTGGATAACCATATTGTGCCGGTTATCAATGAAAATGATGCCGTTGCGACAGCGGAAATTAAAGTGGGCGATAACGATAACCTCTCCGCGCTGGCGGCTATCCTGGCAGGCGCGGATAAACTGCTGCTGCTGACCGATCAGCAAGGATTATTTACCGCCGATCCGCGTAGCAATCCGCAGGCGGAGCTTATCAAAGATGTGTATGGCGTTGACGATGCGCTGCGCTCTATCGCGGGAGACAGCGTTTCCGGGCTGGGAACCGGTGGTATGAGCACTAAGCTTCAGGCGGCAGACGTGGCCTGTCGCGCGGGTATTGATACGATTATTGCCTCAGGCAGTAAACCGGGCGTGATCGGCGATGTGATGGAGGGGATTTCCGTCGGCACCCGTTTTCATGCGCAAGCCTCGCCGCTGGAGAACCGCAAACGTTGGATCTTCGGCGCGCCGCCGGCAGGTGAAATTACGGTTGATGAAGGCGCGACCGCGGCAATGCTGGAACGTGGCAGTTCACTTCTGCCAAAAGGCATCAAAAGCGTGACGGGCAATTTCTCGCGGGGGGAGGTCATCAGAATTTGTAACCTGCAAGGGCGTGATATTGCTCATGGCGTCAGCCGTTATAACAGTGATGCTCTGCGGCGGATAGCCGGTCACCACTCTCAACAAATCGATGCGATTCTGGGCTATGAATATGGCCCGGTCGCTGTTCATCGTGATGACATGATTACTCGATAAGGAACAGGCATATGCTGGAACAAATGGGCATTGCTGCTAAAGCGGCGTCGTATAAGCTGGCGCTGCTCTCCAGCGGCGAAAAAAATCGCGTGCTGGAAAAAATAGCCGATGAACTGGAAGCGCAAATGGAAAGTATCCTCAGCGCGAACGTACAAGATGTTGAGCAGGCGCGAGCCAATGGCCTGAGCGAAGCGATGCTGGACCGCCTGACGCTGACCCCTGCGCGTCTGAAAGCGATTGCTGACGATGTGCGCCAGGTCTGTAATCTCGCCGACCCGGTCGGGCAGGTGATCGACGGCGGTCTGCTGGACAGCGGGCTACGTATGGAACGCCGCCGCGTGCCGTTGGGCGTGGTTGGCGTTATCTATGAGGCGCGTCCGAATGTTACCGTTGATGTGGCTTCTTTGTGTCTGAAAACCGGTAATGCGGTGATTCTACGCGGTGGGAAGGAGACGTATCGCACGAATGCCGCAACCGTTCGTGTCATTCAGAAGGCGCTGAAAGCTTGCGGTTTACCGGAGGCGGCGGTTCAGGCGATTGATAATCCGGACCGTTCGCTGGTCAATGAAATGCTGCGTATGGATAAGTACATCGATATGCTGATCCCGCGCGGCGGCGCAGGCTTGCATAAACTGTGCCGCGAGCAATCCACCATTCCGGTGATTACCGGCGGGATTGGCGTGTGCCATATTTTTGTTGATAGCAGCGCAGACATCGCCCCGGCGCTGAAGATTATTGTTAACGCCAAAACCCAGCGCCCGAGCACCTGTAACACGGTGGAAACCTTGCTGGTGCATCAGGACATCGCAGAACGCTTTTTGCCTGCGCTGAGCAAGCAGATGGCGGAGAGCGGCGTGACGTTGCATGGGGATGAAACCGTCATGCAACTGCATGGCCCTGCCAAACTGGTGCCGCTGAAACCGGAAAAGCTGGATAACGAGTTTCTGTCTCTGGATCTGAACGTTGTGGTGGTCGAAAATATGGATGGCGCTATCGCTCACATTCGCGAACATGGTACTCAGCACTCCGATGCGATTTTGACGAGTGATATGCATAATGCTGCGCGTTTCGTGAACGAAGTGGATTCCGCTGCGGTTTATGTCAACGCCTCTACCCGTTTTACCGATGGCGGGCAGTTTGGGCTTGGCGCAGAAGTGGCGGTCAGCACGCAGAAATTACATGCCCGCGGTCCGATGGGGCTTGAAGCGCTTACCACCTATAAGTGGATCGGCTTTGGCGATGGTACGATTCGTGCGTAATTAATGTCGAGCGGTGCAAAAATAGCCGGTTGAGTAGCAAGGCTATTGACGCACCGCCCGGTTAGTTTTAACCTTCTACCCCGTGATTCACCCGCGTGAACACACCCTTCTCAGGGCCGATATAGCTCAGTTGGTAGAGCAGCGCATTCGTAATGCGAAGGTCGTAGGTTCGACTCCTATTATCGGCACCATCTCAAGTTCCTCAAACGTCCGTATTCATCCATAAATACACTGATTTATAACGACTTTATTGCTTTTTTGTCCATCACCGTCCGTAACCATCCAGTAGAATCCGACACTGAATGTGTATAGGATTGTGTATATGTTCCTGTTCGGTCTTGGATTCCTATCCACATGCCTTTAAACGATATGCAGATTCGCCGCGCTAAGCCTGAAACTAAAGCCTATACACTCGGAGATGGGCAAGGGTTGTCATTGCTAATTGAACCTAATGGAAGCAAGAGCTGGCGGTTCCGTTATCGTTTTGCCGGTAAGCCAAAAATGATCTCGCTGGGTGTGTATCCGACGATCACACTTGCAGATGCCAGTTCTCGTCGTGATGTCACCCACCCACTTCTGATTCGGGCCGCTGGTGTAAAAGTCCTGCTTCAGCCAATTCTCTGAGACTGGCAGATCATGTTTGCGGTAACTGACCGGACGGAACCGGCGCGAGGCTTTCGCCCGCCGCCCCTGCCGACGCAGGCTGGCCGCCACGGTTTTCACGTTGAACTGGTAACCCTGAGCACGAAGCTCATCCGTCAGGCGTGGCGCACCATAGCGTTGTTTTGCGTCACTGAATGCTTCCCGGACGACGTTATCACAGACAAGGCGGAACCGCTGACGCTGGTTTATCTGATGACGACGCTGATGCCAGACGTACCAGCCGCTACGGGCAATCTGAAGTACACGGCACATGGCTTTGATATTGAACTCAGCCTGATGTTTTTCGATGAAGACATACTTCATTTCAGGCGCTTCGCGAAGTATGTCGCGGCCTTCTGGAGAATGGCCAGTTCCTCATCCCGTTCTGCCAGTTGACGTTTCAGACGGGCGATCTCAGCGGACATCTCCTGCTCGCGTTCAGAAGAAGAGAGCTGATTTTGCTGTTTGCTTCGCCAGTTGTAGAGCTGTGATTCATACAGGTTAAGTTCGCGGGCGGCAGCGGCCACCCCAATGCGTTCAGCCAGTTTCAGGGCTTCCTGACGAAATTCAGGCGTGTGCTGCTTGCGTGGCTTTTTGGTGGTTGATGCTGGTTTTGTCATGTGAGTCACCTCTTACTTGTGAGTTTACTCACTTAGTCGCGTGTCCACTATTGCTGGGTAAGATCAATGGCCTCGCTGACCAGTCATGACATGAACGCCGTGCATATCCAGGATCTTCTTGCGGTGGATACGTTTATTCCCCGCGCGGTACAGGGTGGCATTGCCGGGGAATGTTCAATGGAAAACGCCGTTGGCATTGCGGCGATGGTGAAATCCGATCGCTTACAGATGCAGGCTATCGCCAGCGAGCTAAGCGCCCGGTTAAATACCCCAGTTGAAGTCGGTGGTGTGGAAGCCAACATGGCTGTGGCTGGCGCGTTAACGACGCATGGATGCGCCGTGCCGCTGGCGATCCTCGATTTAGGCGCAGGATCCACCGATGCCGCCATTATCAATAACGATGGCGCAGTACGGCGTTGTCGCCGGGCAGGGTAATATCCGTGGTACTGAAGGCCCGCGCAATGCGGTAGCGACCGGGCTGGTTTTAGCCGGAGAAGCCAAAAAATAGTGCAGAAAACAGCCGCGCAAGCGTTTAGCTGCGGGGTAAGTCAAAGAAAGGCGATGTTCTCTTTGATATCCCGGCGGAGTTGGGTACATAGTATCAAGGTGTCTCTCACGTGGTTAATTTTAAGGATAAGAGCATGCCAACAGCAATTGAAAAAGCCTTGGATTTTATTGGTGGTATGAATACTTCGGCGCCAGTGCCCCATTCAATGGATGAAAGCACCGCTAAGGGAATTCTAAAGTATTTGCATGACTTAGGTGTGCCAGCGAGTCCGGAAGTTGTGATGGCACGGGGTGAGCAGGAGGGATGGAATCCTGAGTTCACGAAAAAAGTGGCCGGATGGGCAGAGAAAGTCGCCTCCGGTAACCGCATCCTTATCAAAAACCCAGAGTATTTTTCGACCTATATGCAGGAGCAGCTCAAAGAACTCGTGTGAGCTGACTATCGAATAAAACGCTAACGGACGTTTCCATCTAAGGATGGCGGCGTTCAGAAGGGGTTGCCAGTGACAGTTTTGGACTGCCGATTCATTTCTTTTCGTCAAATTAATGTCTATATATTTATTGAATAAATATATAGTTCATAACTTACTACGTTGCCATTACCGCGTCATTCTTAGATGATCTACATTTCATAAAACACTTGATTCCATTTCGTCTCTATTAAGAAAAATAAAATGTGAACGCTGTCAATTCTGTAAACGTAAAAGATAAATATTGTATACACGGATGTTTGTTGGCAAACAGGCAGATGGCAATCAGGATCTTTTACGGAACATTGTGTATGAAAAATAATATTGAAGAGACAATAGGTAAGTACTTGCCTATTTTAATGATATTACCTCTGGCGGGTTTGGCAGAGTTAGCTTCTTTATATTCAATCCAGGCTTTATTACCAAAGTTAAGTGAGGTTTATAATATCCCATTGAATCAGGTAGGGATGATTTTGTCTGCTGAGGTGGGGTTTCTGGCATTAGCCATGTTATTTAGCGGCACGTTATCTGACCGTTTTGGGCGAAAGCCAATCATTTTTTATTCGTTGCTGGCAGGAGGTATTTTAACTCTATTGTGCGCAACTGCATCATCATGGCCGATGCTGGTGGTATACCGCGCTTTGCTCGGCATTGCAGTAAGTGGTATTACGGCGGCCGTTACAGTCTATATCAGTGAAGAAGTCTCTCCTGCTTTGGCAGGGATTGTTACTGGATATTTTATTTTTGGCAATTCGCTAGGGAGTATGTCTGGTCGTGTGTTTGCAACTTTGATGATGGAGCATGTATCTATAGATACGATTTTCTTTATCTTCGGTGGTGTTCTGATTGCTATGGCACTCGCGGTGAAGTTGTTTCTCCCGACATCCCGACAGTTTGTTCCTACACCTTCACTACAGCTTGGTGCAGTGTTGAAAGGCGGGTTGGAACATTTTAAGAATATCCGCGTATCATTATGTTTTGTCATTGGATTTATTCTTTTCGGCTCTTTTACGTCCATCTTTAATTTTCTGGCGTTTTACCTGCATCGACCGCCTTATGAGCTGAGCTACACCTGGATAGGTTTGATTCCAGTTAGCTTCTCATTAACTTTTTTTCTTGCGCCATATGCTGCCCGTGTCGCGTTGAATATTGGGTCGATGAATGCGCTCAGTATGCTGATCATCTGTATGATGGTCGGTGCATTTCTTACGCTAATCGCCCCTTCTCTGTGGGTTTTCATTTCAGGTATCGTTTTACTGTCAGTCGCATTTTTCTCTGCTCATTCCACCGTATTAGCCTGGGTCAGTTCACGGAGTCCAAACGCAAAAGGACAGGCGACATCGTTTTATCTGCTTTGCTACTACTCTGGCGGTGCAGTAATGGGGTATTTAAACGGGTATCTTTTCTCCTGGCAGGGATGGAATGCTATTGCGGCATCATGTCTGATGATGCTGGGGATAGGATTATTTATCTGCCGGTTTATTTTCGCAAAATATGAGAAACAACCGCAAATCAAAAAACAGTCAGTTCAGGAGAGTTTCTGATTATAGACACGAAGTGTGTTTTTATACTTTCCATAATGGAATCATCATTTTTTCATTAATGTGTCACTATAGCTAAAAGCTTAAATTGTGAATATTTGGCTACCCGGATATTCGTTGCTCCAGGAATATATATGTCTGCTAAAACGCTGTATGAAAAATTAGTTGAGTCACATACCATTCGTGAACTTGATAACGAAGGACATGTTTTACTTTATATTGATCGTTCAATACTGAATGAATATACCAGCCCGCAGGCATTTAGCGGGTTAAGAGAACGCGGCCGCACCGTTCGGCACACCGACACGTTTTTATTGAATATTGACCATGTTAATCCCACGCGGTCGCAACGGGATGACTTAATGACCGATCCGGGAGGACAGCTACAGGTTGATTACTTTCGGGAAAATGCCGCTGACTTTGGCATCACATTATTTGATGTGCTGGATCCGCGTCAGGGGATTGAACACGTGGTTGCTCATGAACAAGGGCTAGTGATGCCTGGCATGGTGATCGCCGCCGGGGATAGTCACACGACAACCTACGGTGCATTTGGCGCGCTGGGCTTTGGTATCGGGACGTCGGAAATTGAACATCTGCTGGCCACGCAGACGCTGGTTTACCGCAAGCTCAAAACCATGCGCGTAAGTGTTCAGGGAGAGCTACCTTTCGCCTGTTCCGCAAAAGATATTGTTCTTGAATTGCTTGAACGTATTGGCGCTGATGGCGCGACCGGATATGCCATTGAATTTGTGGGTGAGGCCATCAGCGCGTTGAGCGTTGAAGGACGAATGACGCTCTGCAACATGGCGGTAGAAGCGGGGGCGCGTGGTGCCATTATTGCGCCGGATAAAAAGGTTTTTGACTATATCTACGGTAAACCGCAAATGCCTGTAGGTGAACTCTGGCAGCAGGCATTGCTGGAATGGTCACAGTTGAGCAGCGATGCTGATGCGGTATTTGATAAGACGGTGGCGATCAACTGCCATGATCTTGAGCCTAAAGTCACCTGGGGAATCAGTCCGGATCAAACAGGTTCCATCACCGGACGTGTTCCTTTCCCGGAACAGGAAACCAATCCGCTTAAGCGCCTGGCGCTTGAGAAGGCCCTTCATTACATGGGATTAACGGCTGGCATGTTGCTGAAAGATATTCGTATCTCTCACGCTTTTATTGGTTCATGCACAAATGGTCGCATTGAGGATTTGCGTGCCGTTGCGAAGGTGCTTGAAGGGCGCAAAATCGCCAGCCATGTTCGCGGGATCATTGTGCCTGGTTCAACAATGGTAAGACGCCAGGCGGAAGAAGAAGGACTGGCGAAAATCTTTATTGCTGCCGGTTTTGAATGGCGGCAGTCGGGTTGCTCAATGTGCCTTGCGATGAATGAAGATGTATTGTCGCCCGGCGATCGCTGTGCATCAGGTACGAATCGTAACTTCCCTGGACGACAGGGCGCTGGAGCAAGAACGCATTTGATGAGCCCGGCGATGGTTGCGGCGGCGGCGGTAGCGGGGCATCTGGTCGATGTTCGGTCATTACTTCAGGCAGGGGAATAAGATGGATACGTTTAAGCAAATCAGCGGGCGAATTGCGCCGATGCTGGAACCGAATATCGACACTGATGTGATTATGCCAAAACAGTTCCTGAAAGGGATCGATCGCCAGGGGCTGGATAAAGGGGTGTTTTTCGATCGTCGCTTTATGGCTGGCGGCCAACCAAATCCTGATTTTATTCTGAACATGCCGGGCTGGCAGAGCGCGACATTCCTGCTGGTTGGCCCCAATTTTGGCTGTGGATCGAGTCGTGAACACGCCGTATGGGGATTAAAACAACTGGGAATACGGGGGCTGATAGGTAGCACATTTGCAGGCATTTTCGATGATAACTGCCAACGCAACGGGATCCTCACGGTCTCATTAGATGAACCTGCTTTGGCGCGCCTGGCGCAGCTTGCCGCGAGTGCTGATACCAATTCTATCACTGTTTCACTCGATCGCTGCGAAATTACGACGGCAGAGGAAACGATCTCCTTTGTGATCAGTGAACTCAAACGGGCGATGCTGGCCGCAGGCGAAGATGCGATAGCCTGGACATTGCAATACTTGCCGGAGATTGAAAATTTTGAGGTTGCGCATTATTCACGGCGGCCGTGGTTAAAACGCCCTGCATCCCCGCGCGGTTAAGGAAGAAGACTGCAATGAAACTGGTTCAATATCTTGTGAACGGTGGCAAACGCTACGGCATTATGCAGGAAACCGGAATAATTGATCTCTCGCAGCGGCTTGGCGACAAATATCCCACTTTGAAATCTCTACTGTGCGCTAATGCGCTGACGGATGCGGCGTTATGGTGTGATGAGCCGGCGGATTATTACTACCAGGAAGTCACTTTTCTGCCGGTGATTGACGATCCGCAGAAGATCATCTGTGTCGGAATGAATTACGCCGATAAGCGTATTGAGTTTAATGAAACCAACCCGGCCCCAACCCTTTTTGTCCGTTTTGCGGATTCTCAGACCGGGCATAATGGCCTGCTGCTGAAGCCTGAAAATACCAATGAGTTCGACTACGAAGGTGAATTAGCCGTAGTGATTGGGCGGCCATGCTCCCGGGTCAGCGCTGAGGATGCTTTAGATTATGTCGCCGGATACAGCTGCTATATGGATGGTTCAGTGAGGGACTGGCAGCATAGCTGGTTTACGGCTGGAAAAAACTGGCCTTCGACAGGATCATTCGGTCCGTGTCTGGTGACCACAGACGACATTCCCGATCCCCAGATGCTACGTTTACTGACACGACTAAACGGGCGGGAGGTGCAGAACGAATCTACGGCAAATATGATCCATCCTATCGCTTCACTCATTGCTTATATAAGCACCTTTACTCTGCTTTCCCCTGGCGACACGATCCTCACAGGGTCGCCTGGTGGAGTGGGCAAAAAACGCGTTCCACCGCTGTTTTTACACGATGGTGATGTTATTGAAGTTGAGATTGAACATATTGGAACCCTGCGCAATGTCGTCCGGGATAGCCGTTATTTAACATCATCTGTTAGCTGGCATGACGGGAGAAAGTGATGAGTACACTGATTGAATGCGGCGCCTCTCCGTTTATTCCGGGGGTTGCGCTCAAGGATGTTCGTCTGGAAAATGGTCTGACGGTAAGAGTGGCTATCGGAGGCAGCGGTTCACCTTTGGTACTGCTACATGGGCATCCGCAGAATCATACAACATGGCGGAAAGTCGCACCGACATTGGCGCAAAATCATACAGTCATTTTGCCGGATTTGCGTGGCTATGGCGACAGCGATAAACCAACGAGCGATCCGGCGCACCGTACCTATTCAAAGCGCACCATGGCGCAGGATATCGTCATGTTAATGGATGCGCTCGGCTTTTCCCGTTTTGCCTTTGTAGGGCATGATCGTGGCGGACGCGTAGGACACAGGCTCGCGCTGGATTATCCGGATCGTGTGACCTGTTGTACTTTTATCGACATTGCTCCAACCGCGACGATGTACGCCTTGACCGATAAATCCTTTGCTACGCGTTACTTTTGGTGGTTTTTCCTGATTCAACCTTTCCCGTTACCCGAAACGATGATTGCGCACGATCCGGCATTTTTTCTGCGTAAGCATATTTCTGGCCAGCTAAAAATAGAGGGCGCGACCTCGCAGGAAGCATTCAATGAATACCTGCGCTGTTACCAGAACCCTGAGATGATCCACGCGATCTGTGAGGACTACCGGGCTGCTGCGACGATTGATTTGGACGATGATGCCGCAGATACGTCGGCGCGTATCCGGTGTCCGTTACAGTTGCTGTGGGGAGGGCTGGGAACGGTAGGGCAACTATATAATGTGGTTGGTACCTGGAAAGAAAAGGCGCTAAACGTTCAGGGGGAAGCATTGCCTTGCGGACACTCCCCGCAGGAAGAGTGTCCTGAGTACTTTATCCAGAAACTTCAGTCCTTTTTACATTCAGTGTTATAACTCGGTCATCCTTTGCAACTTCGCACTGATGCTATGAAAACGACACCTGTAGGAAAAAAACATCGCCAGCCCCTTGAGGGCTGGCCTTCTGTTGAAGATCTTTTCGTTTTTGTCACCGTTGCTCGCAACGGTGGATTTGCCCGGGCAGCGCTGGAGCTGGGGTTATCTCCCTCCTATATCAGCAAACGTATCGCTATCCTTGAAAAATGTCTCAACGCCCGGCTTTTTTTTCGAAATAACAGAGTGATGCGTCTCACACCGGAAGGCGAAAATGCGCTGGGTGGGGCTATGCAGGTCGTCAGTGAAATGGATGGTTTTGTCAGTCGTTTGGATAATCAACGTGGTGTGTTGGCTGGTAATATCACCATCAACTGCTCATTTGGTTTTGGGCATAAATATGTCGCAGAGGCGCTGTCGTCATTTATGATCGCCTATCCTGATATTACGGTAAAACTCACGCTAACGGATCGTGAAGTGGATCTGGTGGAAGAGGGGATCGATATTGAAATTCGCGTTGGGGATGATATCAACGAATTGTATATCGCACGGCAGTTAGCCACTAATCGACGGATCCTGTGTGCTTCCCCTGAATACCTCGAACGCCACGGCAAGCCAGAGTCTGTTAGTGCGCTTGTGCAGCACGATTGCCTAATGATTCAGGAAAAAAACTCGGCATTTGGCAATTGGATATTAACGGACGGTAAGCAGCAGACACATTGCCGACTAAACGGTTTTCATTCTTCCAACAGCGGCAGTGTGGTGCTTATTTGGGCCTTGAAAGGCCATGGCATTACATTGCGGTCGGAATGGGATGTTGCGCAGTATATTGAACGAGGTGAGCTGGTTCGCGTGTTGCCTCAGTGGTATCAGGAAGCGAATATCTGGGCTGTATATACCCGGCGTTCATCAAGTTCTGATCGTATCAAAATCTGCATCGATTTCCTCACGGAGCATCTTGCACAATGCTTGCCAGGCGGTAAAGCACCGGGCGTACTGTGATCAGTCGGCGCCAACTGTCGTGGCGCCAGATGCTCTGACTTACGTTTACTGTTAGGTGTTCTTTTTGCCAGCACCCAGTAGCTTTTAGGGCGTTGCGTTGGTGGCGCGGTTTTGTTTCCGCTATCGTGGCAAAGTTATCTTTTATCCCACCACGAGGCCCAACCTCCACATAGATACCTCCATTATTACCGGATTTCTCACCTGGTTTTAACGTCATATTTTATCTCCTGATTTTTGGGTGACGATTATCGGAGGTTGAGAATTCTATTGGTATCGGCTGGATGGCATTGTAAGTATCACACACTCACTCCATAACAATCAGATTGATTGAGCGACTACTTTAGCTCAATAGATATGTGTTCATCTTAAGCGTATTATCGCAGGTTGGTAATTAAAATTCTTTAAAAAACAATACCATCCATCAATTCAATATGCTGATTTTTCGAGGTTTTCTCAAATTTAGTTATGCTTATGTAATGCTACCTAACTGACTAACAGTAATGCTCTTTTCACACAAAAGCCTTAACAGAGGAAACGCAATATTACGTGACTTAATGCCTCTGCTCATTCTCATTAGTTATACCAATGTAATGTTTTCTCACAGCAAAAGAGAAGTAGCTACCTGTGCAGCATTATAGGCGGAAAATCCATTGGGGGTATTACCAAAGATGAAATAGAAAATTAATATTATTAATTAAATGAATATGAAATAGGTATTGTTCCTGTTATCGTTACAACCTTTTCTGTCATAACAATCTTCTCATTTTCTTTCTCGCATACTTGCTGAGCATGGTATAAATGTCTATGAGGACGTCAGCTCGGAAAAGCATTCGTTCTGCATGGTATGCCTTTCGCTATTCTCAGGGGCGTGAAATGAAAGTTTTCTTTGATGGAGTCTATATAACTATATGAAATTGATAATAATCCTCCTTCTCGCGCTATTCCCGTTATGTTCATCTGCCAGCAATCATTATGCCCTTGTTTTTGAAAATAACACGATACTGCTTGTTTTAAATCTTAAATGTTCTCCCTGTGATTTAAACTGCGCAAATATTCAATACCAGATTTTCAATAAAGAGACGGAGTCTGTTATTTCAGGGGTTGCTAAGCCTGTGACAACGGGCATCGAAAATAATTTTCGTGGTTATATGATGCGTAATAATAATACGTTCTACACATTAATTGAATCAGATAATGAAAACGTATGGGATATGTCTGTTGAGGAGAAGGGAACTCAACAGAACAAAGATGCCGTGCAAAAAGTAAAATATCAGCTTAATGCTATTTTTGACAATGGTACATGCTGAGTCTGGCTTGCCTCAGGGATACGATCGTATCCCTGAATATTTCCCATCAAAACTCAGGAATAAAATCACTCTTACTAATATATTTTTCCAGTATGGCGGTATATTGTCGCCAGTTCCCGGAATCATTGATTACTGCATAATTTATCGATGCTCCCGGCGTTGGCGAGCGTGTTAGCGGCACATCAAGTGCTGTTTTCGGCGCAACCATGATATCGCCGATACTTTTCTTGTTATCCATCGTTAACGTTAAACTCATATACCACGAGGTGGGGTTAACTATCCGTATAGTATTTTCTTTAGCAATAAAGCGTAATTTTTTCTCCTCCGCTTCCGTGGGCGCTTTTAATTCGGTCGGGCGAATTAAAATTTTTAGCCGCAAACGAAGCGGTAATACCAGTTTTCGCGGGTGGTTTTTAATGTCCTGGGTGACTGGCGGTATCTGATAAATGTTTAGCCAGAAGAGACTCTCCCGGTCCGTTGCCAGCTGCTGGCGGGAACTCAGGAGCAGGCGAAGCGTTCTCAGTTCTCCTGGCTGCATTTTAAATACCGGCGGCAGCGCCACCAGCGGCGTTTTGCTATTATCCGGAGAGGCGTCAATGTTTCCGGCGTCGGTCCATACCTGTAACAGCATCGGCGTTGTATTATCGTTGGATAATGTCAACGATTGAGCGACATCATCTGAAGCAAAAATAATTCGGGTTCTGTCAATATTAACGGCAGCTTGTGCCGGGCCATACCATCCCGTCAACCCAAGTAGCGTTAATATGACTTTACTGAAAACTAACCACTGCCTGTAATTGCGCATTCACGCTTCCTGCCGTTACTGTTTGTCCGCCGATCGCCTCAAGCGAGGCAGTAAAATCACCGCTATAGGTTTCTACTGAACCGGATGATACCCGTGTGGTTAAATCTTTATAGCCATACCAGCCTCGGGCGTTGCCAGTGCCTGTCTTGATCCGATCGGGTAACAGGTTAATCGGCGTACCGGCATCGTTATAGATGCGGATACCCACTCCGGAAGCTACGCCAGGTTCGCCATAATGGGTGTCCAGTAGCCACGACAGACCGCCTGCGGATGTGGTTAGCCCCAGGCGACGCGCCGCCGCCACGGCGGTGGGTTGATTAACGACAAAACCCATTGCGACATTAGCGGCGCTGGTGGACGGGAGGGCACTGGACACGGCACCGGACTCACATTCCAGGCTGACGTGGAAAGGCGCCTGACTATTGCCTCCGGCGGCTAATATGCCGACGGCGACAGGGGGAATTTTCACGATCGCAGGATAATCTGTGATTTTACATAACGCGCCGCGAACATAGGTGACGCTATTATATGTACTCCATGCCCCGGGCCAATAGCTGGGCCAGCCATAATAATCGCTGGCATGATCCAGTCCCGCTTTGATCCGCTCGGTAATCAAGCCTGGGCCTTTAAACGCGATATAACCCCGAGGCTGCGTCCAGGTATCTCGGTCCATTGGATTCTGGTAGGCAAAATATTTTCTTGAGTCAATTTTAAACATCTCATATAACACGTTGCTAAACGCGCTGGCAGGAATATAAATATATTTGTCATCCTGAAACCAACTGTCTGCGGTAAGTTGGCGTTCTTTCCAGAAGCGGCTGTAATATTCGCCGGTACTGAGGTTTGTCATACGGACAGCAACATTACGCTCCACATCATAATAAGCGCCTTCTACTTCGGGAGTAAAAAATGCCCCCGCAAAAGCGCTATCGCCATTTGTCGAATACATCTCATAGAGCTTCCCGGCATCGGCGGAATCGCAGCGGTAAAGTACCTGTTTACTGGAATAGGGCGTGCCGGTGGCGGCCGTCAGGAAGTTACCGATCCCACTGGCCAATAGTGTGCCGGAGGGTTGAAAAGTTTCACTATTACTGACGCTAATCACCGTTGGCAAACCGATATTACCGGTATTCGTGTCAGTTGCGCCGATCCAGTTTTGCGCCGTGTAGCCCGCTTTTATCGCCGCGTCAGAGAGCGCGCTCTTATCGGTGACTTTGATACATGACGACCATGTTCCGGCGCTGACGAACAGGCTGGTGATAAACAATAGCGTTCGGAAACTAAAAAGCATTGTGCTATTCCTTCTCGCAGATTTTGTTCAGATAGAGAAACGGTTCTTTGGTGTGAAGATCGAGTTGGTAGGCAACCCGGCAACGCTGGTTTGCCCCTGTTCCCCAGCGCACCAGTAGAGAACCCGACGGATGGGCGATACGGGCATAAATCTGCCCACTCTGGCCGACCATGCCGATGTTTGTGCCTTCACCGTTGAAAACATCAGCGCCCATTGGCGGTATGCCGCCATCCGGCATCTTCACGGAGATCAGCACTGCTTTGCCGCTGATAGTGGCGAAATTGACACGCGCGATGGCGCCGGCATAGGGCACAATCTGCTGACTTCCTCCCGTCAGTTCGGCATCGCTGCGCATCTTACGGGTATCGAGCGTAACGTTATTGACGCGGTAAGGAGATAACGAAGGCAGAATGGCGTAACCAAAGCGATCAACCACAGCGCCCTGGCCATTTTGTACGATCGCGCCCTGCGCGCCATCGGCATGAATAAGCGCAAAGGTATCGCTGGTATAGGGGCCAGCCGTCAGACCGCCAGGGTGAAGAACCAGGGTGCCGGACGCGCCCAGCCCTTCCTGACGATAGTTATCACCCTGGTCATAGTTGGCGCGAAGTGCGCCAAACCGGGTGTTCTGTTGTAGATTACCGCCAAACGTCGTTGGCGCGCTGCTATCGCTATTACTATTGCGATAACGCTCGTAGCCGCCATAAACCGACCATGACAGGTCGCTGTTTTCACCGCTACTGCCGGTCATGGATACGGTTGAGGAACGGCTTTGACTGGACTGGTTATAATTCATGGCGACAGACGTTCTGTTTTCGCCCCAATCCAGCGGTATAGAGACATTAAACGACATTGTGGTTTCGGTATATTTTTGTCGGCTACTCACGTCCAGTGGTTCGTTGACGCCGTGATAAAAGCGATCGTAATCCCAGGTGGTGCGCTGTCGTGCGATATTCACCCCGTAGCTTATATTCCGCCACTGGTTGCTATACCCCATTTGTAGCTGTGTTATACGCGATTGGTTATTGTAGTAGTCTGCGGTGCTGGCGCTGAGGTTAAGCGTGCCAAGCCGTCCTAACGGCTGGCTTACCGTCGCGGACAGGCGATTGCGCTGATGCAGCGTGTCGGAGTAGTAATCAATCCCCGTTTTTGCTTCCCGGCGTACGCCGAGCACGTCCTGAAGATCGCGAAAGCCGTTGGTTGAATAACGATAAGCCGCCAGTACCAGGTTAGTGCCGGTGGTAAACGTTTTGCTGTAACTGAGTTCCGCGCGCCAGCCTTGCTGGCGATCGTTATGCTCTGCGCGCGCGTTCGACCAGGTGGCGTTAAGGCCGAACGCGCCCATACCGGTGGCCCAGACGCCGCCCGCCAGCCATGCCTGGTAACGCTGCGCAATTCGTGAACCGAGGTTGAGGGTAATGGTGTTATTAACGCCGTGCTGGAACGTTCCCTCAAAGAAACGATTTTCAATATCGTAGTACTGACGAACCCTGCCGAAGGCCAGCGAATAGTGCCAGTTACCGGGACGTACCGAATCCGGCACGGAAGAATAAGGCACGGTGAAACGTGAGGTTTTACCGCTGGCCTCGATAACCTCTACCTCCAGATCGCCTTGATAACGGGTGTTGTACAGATCGTCAATATAAAATGGGCCCGGCGGAACGTTGGTTTCATAAATCACTTTCCCCAGTTGTTTTACTACCACGTGCGCGCTACTGGCCGCTACGCCCCGAACTTCCGGCGCATAACCGCGTTTGCCCTGCGGGCGCATCCGCTCGTCGGTGACAAGTTTAGCTCCGTTAAAAGACAGACTGCCGAATAAGCTGGAGTCCGTATAGCTATCGCCCAGCGACAGAATACTGTTAATAGACGCGACAGGTCTTTGCACCCAGGTTCGAACGCTATTATAGCGCCAGGCGCTTCCGCTCTGGTTGCTATTGGCATAGCGCAGATTACTTTGATGACGGACCTGCCAAAGTCCGAGGTTAACGCCCATGTTTAAACCGCTCCATAAGTATTGGTAGCGATAATGGCTGTCGGTATTTTCGGTGTGGGTCCAGTTTGTGTTATGGCGTAAAAACAGCGCCAGCGCGCCGCTATCCCACTCTGAAGGGGAGATATAACCGCGCGGTTTGTGCGTAAGTTCGGTCATTGGAATCGTTAGCAACAGGCGAAGCGTGGCGCTATCAAATTGCCAACCGGCATGAGGCACCCACTCCCTGAGCGGGCGACACTCGGTCGCAGCGTCGGTCGCGGGGAGTGATTTTATCTGTGCTGCTTTCATCACCGATAAGGGCAGGCAGGGTTCAGTCTGTTGACCCTCTTTTACAGCATTAAATCGAATATTAGTGCTCGAGGTTACCAGCGTGCCATTAACGTAAACGTCGGCAAGATAGTCTCCGGAAGGCGTTTGCTGTTCATTAAAACGGGCAATATTTTGTCCGTAAGTGGCCCCCTGAAGTAGCGCAGGAGCAAAATAATACTCTTCACCCTGCGCGGAGCCTGAGCAAACTATGGCGATCAATAGCGCAAGGCTTTTGCGGTTCCAATTAATGGTGGGGGACATCGTAGCTCTCGCTTATCCTTGCGCCCAGGTCGTTAACCAAAGTAACGGTGACTGTACCGGAGAAGGATTTGAGTGACCGTTTGCCCGGCAGCCACCAGGTTTGACTGGAGAAAGGGGCAATCATGTCAGCATCCAGGTTATACGAAGCGCCGTTCACTTTTACATTCAGGTTACTTAAAGAGGCAAACCAGGGCTGCGGATTAACAATAACAATACCGCTTTTTCCGGAACCCTTATTTACCGTTTTAATCTGTAATTTTTTCGCCAGATTATCAGGTTTACCTAGCCCGTCAGGACGATAGAAAAGTTTTATTCTTGAGCGCAGCATCACCAACATTTTATTTTGCCCACTGTCGCTGCCAATATTCGTTGGTGGTACCTGTAATACGTTAAACCAGAATACTGACTCACGATCCTGCGGCAATTTTTTCGTGTTGTTATAAATTACGCGTACCACCTGGCCTGCTTTGGGTTGAATACGAAATACCGGCGGCGTGGCAATGAACGGCATCGCGCTGCTATTTTCCGGGCTGGTATTCATATCGCCATCGTCAAACCAGGTTTGTACGATATAAGGTATTGCATCATTATTTTTTAACTGCACATCTACGGAGGAGGCTGTTGATGGGTAAATTATTCGGCTACCCAAAATAGTAACGCTCGCCCACGATGCTGTGGCGGGTAGGGCCAGCAATAGAAAAACTATTAAGTAATATAATGCGGAATGTCGGGTATCCATTTTCATCTCAACAACTCCCTGGCGATTGAAAATGGTCTGGCGTTTCAACGCCAGACCGTAGCGACGATTATTTATACGAAACGGCGTATTGTAGGGTGGCAGCGACTGTCCCAGCCTCTGCTTTCCCGGTAGAGTAATACCGCGCGGTATAAGTCGCGCTCGCTTCAGAAGCATTTGGTTCCAGCTGTAGGTCGCCGTCGCCAGTAAAGCCGCCGGTCAGATTGATTGGCTCCCCTGAGGTGTCGAGTAATTGGACTTCAACATTTTTCGCGCTGCCAGTATTACCCAGGTTACCGTTACTGGTGACCTGATTACCGACAAAGACAGTGGAAATTTTTGTTGTTTTGTCCTGAGAGCCGGTACATCCGGACAGCCCAATATCAAACGTTATTGGCCCCGCGGTTTTCCCTTGTTCTGATAAATCTTTAGTACTTACTGTTGGTAATAACACGACGGGTTTAGCCTGATTACCATTAATCACGACAGAGCACGTTTCATCAGAGACTTCCCCTTGAAAGGTGATGGTGTTATCAGAAACAGCCATCGCGCTGCTGGAGACAAGAAGCGAGCCTGTGATCATTGCTAAATATTTTTTCATAGACATATGATAATGTTCCTGTATTAATCTTTACTTTTTCAGAACGAGTGCAATTCGCCCGAATGTTTCGTGCTTATGGAGGAGTGGTAAAAATAACGATCATTAACTCTATTTTTGGATGTGAGCTATACCCTCCTGACTATTGATAATGCGATATAAAACAAACAGACTTATTTCTCTCATCATGAAATAGAGCGATAAGCGCTTTCGTCCATACATCTCATTAGTACAACTGATAGTGTTATCATTTAATTGAGTGTAATCCGATAACAATTCTCTCCGCGACTGAATAGATAGACTATGTTGCAATACAACCTGCACATTTTTGCTATGTAAAATCCGTATCAGTTAAACCTCCCGATGGATAATACGATGGTGAGATTAAGGTAAATTTTCTGAAATGTGCTTCTGAAACAGTATAATTAGTCTTACTTTTTTCTTACTTTTGGCCTTTCAGAAGTTTCCTGAGTTTGCGTTAAGGTAAAGAAAAGTGTTCAGATTTACCTATAACTGTTTGATTTGTAATGTTCAGGTAATACTTGTGTCAATTATTGTTTACTATAAGTGAGAGTTATAAGTTAAACTCAGGTTAATTAGGGGGCTGAATTCTTTTTTGAGCATGATAATATGTCGTCTGAATGATGGATGCAGTTACCTTTAGGATTGTCATGAATGAAAGCATATTTTTACTTGATAAGCGTGTTGTATTTGATAGTACGAAGATGACCTTATCGCATGGTAATGAGATAATCAGAATATCAGAAGCTGAGACCCATCTGCTTCTTGCTTTTTGGCATGGTCTTTACAAAAAAGAAGATATTATTCATTTAGTTTGGGAAAATCGCGGAGGCTGCGTCTCAGAATCAAGTTACTATAAACTCATTAATCAAATGAGAAATGATTTTAGTAGCATCGGTCTACAGCCATCTGACATCGTAACTCGCCCTCGGGTGGGGGTGTCGCTGTCTGTTGCCATTGAACCTATAAAAAAAATCACCTCCCTAAAGGTGAGTGATGAAAACGTTAAAGGCCCCTCGACTCGGGAGAAAATATTTTACAAAATTAAACGTCACAGCGTATTTGTGGTATTAACAGGAGCCATTCTTCTGGCATTGCTCTATGGTGTATTTACTATATATAAAGCGCCTGTTCGTAACAGCCCTGATAGTTTTTTTACATATCTTGGCGAATATAACGATTATGCAATCTATAAAACAAAAGAGGATAAGGTCACATTAAGTGAAGTAGTTTTTGCTTTTAACTCTCTAAAAATTAAAATTTACCGGCAAAATGGACGCCATCTTTATTATATCAGGGAGCCTAACATGAATATTTTTCTGCAATGCTTAAATCCTGTTGAAATGGCGGTGCCAAAATGTATTACAGTAAAAGAACGTTACTGATTATATTTGTAATATTTATCGCCATTGTCGCAATCGGATCGGTAATAGCGCTTGAATGGGTAAATCGTGACTCTTATAGAACCAATAATCTTATATGCACGACAAAATCAGAAGCGTATATTGAACCACGAAAATTGTACATGGATGGTGGACTTGTGCTGGATCTTAAATCCGGCAGGATTACCCTGCACTACGATGTTACTACCGATACGAAAGAGAAACGGCTTTTTTTTCGTGATATCTGCATCAGCAAACTGCGCAGAACGGGTATGAAAACATTTACTTTTAAAGTCAATTCAGTTAAGACTTTTGAGTCTGATACTGCTGGCGATTTGTTTTCCTGGTTGAGACTGTTACAGCCTGGTACGATTAATGAGTTAAAGATGGTCAAAATTGGGAAAAATACCTACATGTTTTCGCTTAATCGACATTTGTATAATGTGTGTACCACCAGTAGTAACGTTGAGTTGTAGCCAATAATCCCTGTATTGATGGGAATTCGTTCCGTGATTGTTATGCCTCATCAGGCAGCGAACCTGGCATCTGGCTAACATATTGAATTTAGATATCTGCTATCGCTTATTTTAACGATAGTATCCTGCACCTGTTGGGTATTGATATTTTCTTGTCTATTTTCGGCACAGGGAGTGCCATCTTGCTATCATTAAGAACGTATAACCTATCTCTCAATATTGCTTTTCTATATTAATGTTACTTTAGTTATCCTATAAAAGCGTACAGTGGCAAAAGGAAGGCCGGTAAGAGGGCAATGATTTGAAAGTAAGAAAGCTATTTCTGATGTTGTTTATTGCCGTTCCACTGATCGTAATGATATTGGTGGGGTTACTCGCGGGTATCTTCCAGCTAAAACGAGATATCGCCGTCAGCGCCAATACGCTGCTGCGGTTTAGCGCGGATATATCTGCCGCCTCCTGGCAAGTCGCCGGAAAAGCCGCCAGACTGGCTGAGAGTTCCTGCACTGATACGCTGAAAGAACTGTCCAGAACGCGGGCCTTCACTCCTTATGTACGTGACATTGGGTTTCTGGAAAATGGTGATATCACTTGCTCCTTTGTCACAGGAACCGAACGCTATCATTTTTCCCGGCTGGCAGGGCTTTCCTTACCTGCTTCTTATCCGGAACGGTGGTTGCGATCTATCGGTAGTATGGCCGAAGGACCCGATCGCCTTGTTGTGGTTTATGTGAAAAAAGTAGCAGCGAATAAAGCGGCCTTCGTCATTGTGGATTCGCAGTATGTCCAGGAGCTCATAGAGATATTGGCAGCAGAGAGAGCATCAGCCTTTAGCCTGACATTCGGCGCAGGGGAGGCGATTACCAGCGCTGCGACGTTGCGCGGTAAGGCGTTTTTAACGCAGCGGTTCACCTCAACCGATCACACTCTCCAGCTGATGGTGCGAACCCCCTTCTCAACGTTATCGGCATACTGGTTACAAAACCTTTTTATTTTTGTTCCGCTGTCATTGTGTCTTTCTGTAGGGATGATGTTGTTCTACAGGCGCTGGTATTTAAAACGTTTATCTCTGGCCCGGGAGATTGCCAGGGGAATAACGCACAATGAGTTTACGGTACATTATCAGCCTGTTTTTAATGTTAAACACGGTAGTTGCGGCGGCGTGGAGGCGCTAATGCGCTGGCCGCAACCGGATGGCCGTTTTATAACCCCGGATATTTTTATTACCGCCGCAGAAAATGAAGGCATGATTATTCCACTCTCTCGTCATCTGTTCGAACTGATTGCTCATGACGTAATAAACTGGACTGTACCGGATGATTTCTATATCAGCGTAAATATATCGCCTGCGCATCTTATGGATGACGGTTTTATACAAGATATAGAGGCGCTCAGGACTCGTTTGGGAACGATAACGCTTATGTTGGAGCTCACCGAACGTAGCCTGATTGTAGAACCTTCACAGGTCGCAGAAAAACTTTCAACGCTCCGTGAAAAAGGCGTGTTAATAGCGATTGATGATTTTGGGACCGGCTATTGCTCACTCTCCTATCTCCAGCAATTACCTGTAGACTCTCTTAAAATAGACAGAACGTTTATCGATACCATTGATACCAGCAGCGATGATGTTCCTGTCCTGGATACTATCATTACGCTGAGTCAGCGACTGGGGCTCAATGTGGTTGCCGAAGGGGTCAGTACCCAGCACCAATTGCGTTACATCTTAAGCCACGGGGTAGGATTCGTTCAGGGATTTCTTTATGCCAGGCCGATGGGGGCTAATGACTTTATGAGCTGGCTTGGCAAGTCGGCCCAGAGGCAAAATGGTTTGCTCAAGGGGGAAAACGAATCTGCGAGTGGCCTGGTGGCTGAATAATACAGGAGCTCGCTACGGAAAAAAATTCAATAGCGCGATATATCCTGGTAATATGTTTATGCCGTGAAGAAACGTGATAGCACTGGGGCGGATATTTTTATGAGTCAGAACAATTATCTGATTGACAAAAGAGTTATTCTTGATTGTGAACGAATGACGCTTTCCTGCGCCGGAGAGTCGATAACGATATCTGAATCGGAACGCAGTTTGCTTATCGCTTTTCATGAAGGCCTTTTTAAAAAAGATGATTTAATTAACTATGTCTGGGGGCGCAAAGGTGTCGTGGTCTCTGATGCCAGTTATTATAAATTGATTAACCAGCTACGAGGGTCATTTGATAAAATTGGTCTTAAGGGGGCGTCTGTTGTGACTCGCCCTCGCGTGGGTGTTTTACTCTCCGTTTCCATTGAACCGTTGAGTGATGAGGAGCAAAATACTCCGTTGCCTGCTGTTGCTGAAACAGAAGTATCGACGGTTGAAGTGCGGCACGATGACACTATTATTACCCCAATACCGGGCGCTGTGAATAAAAAAGATTGGCTCTACTTTTGCCTGGCCGCGCTTCTGATGTTTTTTATGATGTATAAAGTTAAGGGTGAAAATATTGATTATTTTACCCTCCAGGGTTCGTATGATGGATACACTTTTTATAGTGTCGGGCATGATAAAACCCATCTGACGGATATCGTTGAAGCGTACTCTGAGATGAGTAATGAAATACATAAACAAAACGGAAAAATCATTTATTACATTCGCGTTCCTAATACAAATATTTTTGTCCAGTGTCTTAACCAACTTGATATAGCGGAGCCGAAATGCATTTCCATAAAAGAACGTTATTAAGCGTGGCGACGCTTGGTATGCTGGCTGTTTCAGTCGTACTGATGGTAGTTTGGGTACGAAACAGTAACCATAGTTCTATTAATACTAATGAATTTTTATGTACGACAAGAACGGTAACGACGATACAACCTAAAGATATCCATGCCGATGGCAGTCTTGTTCTTGATTTTAAGATGAAGAGAATTACGCTTCAATATGAAATAAAAACAAAAGATAACGGTGTAAAAATATTATACCGGGACGTATATATGAAAAATTTACATCGAACAGCACCTGGTGTTTATACGTTCGAAGTATCCCAGGTAAAAGTCTTTGCCACGGACACGGCTGGCGATCTGTTATCATATTTACGGGTTCTGCATCCGGAAGCGGCTAATGAGATTCGAATATCTAAAGTGGGTGAGAAAACCTTTTTTTATTCTCTTAATCGGCAGCTTTATAACGTTTGTACCGCGCAGTAGATCTGAATGTTGTCTGAATGCGTCAGAAAGCGAGTTGCGAAATTGCCCTCCGCAAGGGTAAAGGTTAACTTGAATGTTAATTAAAATCTATATAAAACAGTTATTTATGAATTTTTGACTCTTCGGAAAGGTGACTGATACTCGCTGATAACCTCTCGCAGTCCGCCTGACGGATGCGATGCCAGGATCGGTCTGAAGCAACTATGAATCCGCCATTAATAAAAAAGTAAGAACTCTGTAAGACTGATTTCATATCCATTATCGAATATATCAGGTTATATTACCTCCGCAGTTGGCATGACTGGTAATAAGCGCATTAGGTGTTCTTAATCTAAATGCTATTTGTGTGCCATAAGTTCCGGTACCGCCTTAATTATATATCAAAAATGGAGTGGTTTTAATGAAAAGACGGTCTTCGTTCCTTGTTTTTTTAGGTTTATTATTAGCGTCACCTTTAGCTTTGGCTAACGATCAGCACACCGTATCGTTTGGTTATGCACAAACTCATCTCAGTTCATTGAAAAATAGCGATAGCAAAGATCTGCGAGGCTTTAATTTTAAATATCGTTACGAGTTCAATGAGACCTGGGGGATGTTAGGATCATTCACCGCGACGCGCAATGAAATGGAGAACTACACCTGGAAAGAGGGGAAATTGCATAAAAATGGTTCCGATTCTGTGGACTATGGTTCTTTGATGTTTGGACCAACATATCGTTTTAATGACTATGTGAGCCTGTACGGCAATGCGGGTATAGCGACGATGAAATTTAATAAACACTCAAAAGAAGAGTCCTTTGCCTACGGCGCTGGCGTAATATTTAATCCAGTTAAGAGTATATCTATCGATGCATCATGGGAAGCCAGTCGTTTCTTCGCTGTGGATACCAATACATTTGGTGTCAGCGTAGGTTATCGCTTCTGATATTAAAAGTATAAGCGTTACGTTTATGGCAAGGAATTAAAAATAATATGGCGCTGCTACAGAATAGGGATGGTTATGAGCGCTCAGGTAATCTTAAGAGGAAGATAAAACACTCACCGTAGCGTTATTCTATTGATGAAATTATGATAAATTCACTATCGGAACAACTTCCGTTAAAAACGATAGGTATAGTTTTAACGGATGATTATTATACTTATTTAGGCATCGCTTCACTCTTTGAGGATGGGAAGTGCTTTATGTTCCCACTCAATGGAGAATATAATTCGTGTCAGATATCAGCTAGCGAAGATATCATAATTATTATTGATGGACGAGTTTTGATTCAGGGGGTCTGGAAAGGTTTTAAGGCGCTCATGCAGCATTATCCACATGCTCGTCGAATCTGGCTCACGCGCAGAGATATTGGAAAACTTTATCCACATGGCTGCGATAGAGATCCTGATATCGATCCCGATTTGGCAAAGCCTGTTTTTATTGAGCATTTCATTAAATACGCTTGTGCAAACGAAGTAGCGGTCGGTGAACTTGCGCCGTTGACAAAAAAGGAGGAGGAGTTGTTATGGCACTTTTTATATAAAAAGTCGATGAGTCAGATCGCCAGTAGCTATGGCATGAGTCGTAAGACTTTGTACATTCATAGATTGCGTATCTGTCGTAAATATGGCTTCAAACGCTTTTTCCATTTGCTATTTATTTACCAAAGAAGTCGCCATATCTTCGCATCTAAAATTTGCCGTGTAGACAAAAACGCCGATCAGGCTTGAAGCAAACAAGATGAAAAAGTTAACGATGAGAGAGTGTGAAAGCATCAATCCTACTATGCTGCTTGCCATTAAGATACTTATCTCGGCGCTTGACGAAAAAACAAAAATAAGACTCAGAGAGCATATTGAAAAAACTGAACAAGAAATAGCCTCAAGCATACATGATAGCATCATGACAGAGACTTTTCTTCAGCAAATGAAAGACATTCGTTACATCTTAAATATAGTTCCTTGACGGCGTTCAGAAGCAAGAACGCGTTATTATTTAATGATTAATAGACTAGGTATTAGTATGAAAAAGATCTTAGTATGTTTCGCCGGCTTGGCTTTAACCGCATGTAGCGCTAATTCGTTGAATTATGGCGCTGAACAGGTACGGGTGATGACCAGCGAGCCAGGTAAGGAATGCAGCTACTTAGGGGATATCACGGGCAGCCAGGGGAATTTCTTTACCGGTGGCTGGACTTCCAACAGTAACCTGGAAACGGGTGCCCGTAACGATCTGAAAAACAAAGCTTATAAAATGGGCGGCAATACGGTAGTCCTGTTAACCCAGCGTGCAGGCCAGACAGGAAGTTCATGGCACGGTTCGGGCTCAAGCAAACAAACGAATGTCACGTTAAGCGGGAACGTTTATCGTTGCCCTCGTTAACCTTATTTTGCAGGCAATATATGCCTGTTTAGCGCGCGCGCCGCACTGGCGACGCGGGCGCTATTTGGGCTAACCTTGCTTTTTCTCGCTGTATTCCCGCCAACCGCCGCCTAATGCTTTATACAGATTAATGATATTCAGCTGTTGCATGAGCCGTGTGCGTACCAGGCGCTGTTGCGCGCCATAAAGCATACGATGGGTATCAAGCAGCGTAAGGTAGTCATCGACGCCTTCCTGAAAACGGAGTCCGGCCAGCTCATAGGCGATTTGGCTGGCTTCAACCGCGCGTTGTTCTGATTGCACCTGGTCATTCAGCGTACGCTGTCCCGCCAGACCATCCGCCACGTCGCGAAAGGCTTGCTGAATAACGTTTTCATACCTGGCGATTTCAATCTGTTTTTGGACATGCGCCCTATCCAGGTCAGCGCGTAATGCGCCGCCGTGAAAGAGAGGCAAGGTGATTTGCGGTAGAAAACGCCAGCTTCCCGATCCCGGTTCAAAGAGTCCGCTAAGAGACGCGCTGGCCGTTCCCGCCGTGCCTGTCAGGCTGATTGTCGGGAAGAAGGCGGCGCGCGCTGCGCCTATTCGGGCGTTTGCGCCACGCAGCCTGTACTCGGCGGCGCGAATATCCGGGCGGCGTACCAGCAGATCTGACGGTAATCCGCCTGGCAATGTGGTCGGGATCGCGACTTCCGTAAGCGTGACCGCCTCGTTTAGTCGACGCGACAGTTCAGGCGTGAGCGGCTGGCCCAACAGCAATTCCAGCGCGTTACGATCCCGCGCCAACTGTCGCGTATACGCCGCGCGATTGATTTCGGCAGAACGCAGCGCGATCTCCGCCATACGCAGATCGAGCTGTGTGGCGTTGCCTGTCCGGGCAAGCTGGGTTGTCAATGTGTATGAACTTTTTTGCGCGGCCAGCGTATCTTCGGTTAAGCGCAGCAGCTCCCGGTCAGCCCGTAGCGTCAGCCAGGCGCTGGCGACTTCGGAAACCAGGCTCATTCGCGCCGCAATGTACGTCTCATCAAGCGCCATATAGGCGGCTAATGCCTGGTCGCTAAGGCTTCGCACTCGCCCCCAGAGATCCAGTTCCCAGGCCGTCGTCGCCCCAGCCATCTCGTAGCGTCGGTTAATCTCAGGCTCGTCCGTGACGCTGAGATCGGCGGGAGTGCGACCGGCGTCCATGGCGGTGGCGATGCCGAGCGTCGGCAGCATCTCCGCGCGCTGAATACGGTATAACGCCCGGGCGGCTTCAACATTGAGCCCTGCCTTGCGTAAATCCCGATTATTGCGTAACGCGATCGCGATCAGTTCCTGTAGAAGCGGATCGTGGAAGAAATCACGCCAGCCAATGTCAGCGGCATCCGGCGCGCCAGAAACGGTTGACGTTGCGTAGGGATAGACCATCGCAGTCGGCGATGCGGGGCGTTCGTGCTTCGGCGCCATCGTACAGCCAGCAAGCGTGGTGACGAAAGCAAGCGTCGCCAGCGTGGCGGTCTGCCGATAGCCTGTAAAAGTGATCTTCATTATGCCATTCCCATCATTATGCTTGCTGATCATGTGAATCAACGCGGTTCTCACGCTTTAATGCCATCCTGCGAACCACCACGTAAAACACAGGCGTCAATAACAGGCCGAAGAGCGTGACGCCCAACATGCCGGCAAACACGGCGATGCCCATCGCATGTCGCATTTCCGCGCCGGCACCCGTCGCGAGTACCAGCGGTACTACGCCTGCGATAAAGGCGAATGAGGTCATCAGGATAGGACGCAGACGCAGGCGGGACGCTTCCAGTACGGCGGTCAGCGGGTCTGCGCCGTCGTGTTCTTTGGCGCGGGCAAACTCGACAATCAAAATGGCGTTCTTGGCCGCCAGGCCGACCAGCACCACGAAACCAATCTGCGTAAAGATATTGTTATCTCCGCCAGATACCCACACGCCGACAATGGCTGAGAGTAATGACATAGGCGCAATAAGCAGGACGGCGAAGGGCAGCGACCAACTGTTGTACTGCGCCGCCAGGATCAGGAAGGCCAACAGCACCGCCAGCGCAAAGATAGCAAGCGCAGAATTGCCGGCCTGTTTTTCCTGATAAACCAGATCGGTCCATTCGAAGACCATCCCTTCCGGTAACGTTTCACGCACGATCTTTTCAATCGCGTCCGTCGCCTGTCCGGAGGAGAAGCCCGGAGCCGGTCCACCGCTAATATCTACCGAGGGGAAGCCGTTGTAATGGATGATTCTGTCCGGCCCCGACTGGCGCATAATCGTGACGAAAGCGCTAAGCGGGATCATCTCGCCCTTCGCATTGCGGACTTTAAGCAGGCCGATATCCTCTTGTTGCATACGGAATGGCGCATCGGCCTGCGCCATCACCCGCCAGGTACGGCCAAATCGGTTGAAATCGTTGACGTAAAGCGAGCCGAGGTTAATTTGCAACGTTTCAAAGATGTCGGTGAGCGATACCCCCATTGATTTCGCCTTTACCCGGTCGATATCCACCTGTAATTGCGGGGCGTTTGTCTGGAAACTGGCCAGCATATTGGCCAGTTCGGGCGTCTGCATCGCCTTAGACATAATCTCGCTTTGCACCTTTGTCATCGCTTCAAATCCCAGTTCCGCACGATCTTCAATCTGCAATTTAAAGCCGCCCGTCGCGCCAAGCCCTGGAACCGGCGGTGGCGGGAAGATGCCAATAAATCCGTCGGGAATGTGGCTAAATTTGTGCATTAGCTTTCCGGCGATAGCGTTAGCGGAAAGCGAAGGATCTTCACGCTCGTCAAAGGGTTTCAGCATGGCGAACATCAGCGCCGAATTTGGCACATTTACCGGGCCGTTAACCGACAGACCGGGGAAGACGACGACGCTTTCAACGCCGGGTTCCGCCAGCGCGATAGCGGACATCTGTTTCACGACCGCCTCTGTGCGATCCAACGATGCGCCGCTTGGGAGCTGGGCGATGCCGACGAGATAGTATTTATCCTGCGCAGGCACAAACCCGTTCGGCACCTGATGGAAGCCAAGCCAGGTCAGCCCCACAAAGCCAGCATAGAGCACCATCACAATGACGCTGCCGCGCACGGCCCGACGGACGGCGCTAACATAGCGGTTCGACGCGCTGTCGAAGAAACGGTTAAAGCGATGGAAAAAACCGCCAGTGACCGTGCCCATCAACCGCGTTAGCCAGTCAGCCTTCGCAGTATCGTGGTGCGGTCTTAGCAAAATGGCAGCCAGCGCAGGGGAGAGCGTCAGCGAGTTAATGGCCGAAAGGATGGTCGAAATAGCGATGGTCAACGCGAACTGACGATAAAACTCACCCTGCAGGCCCGCCAGGAATGCGGAAGGGATAAAGACCGCCGTTAGCACCGAGGTAATAGAAAGAATGGGACCAGTGACTTCATCCATCGCCTTCTTTGCCGCCTCTCCGGGGCTTTTGCCCTGCGAGATATGCCGTTCCACGTTTTCGACCACAACGATGGCGTCATCGACAACGATACCTATCGACAGGACCAAACCAAACAGCGAAAGCGTATTCAGCGAAAAGCCAAACAGGTGCATCAAGGCAAAGGTGCCGACCAGCGAAACGGGAACCGCCACCAGAGGAATAATGGACGCCCGCCAGGTTTGCAGGAACAGCACCACGACAAGGACGACCAGCACGAGGGCTTCCAGCAACGTAATCGCCACCGATTGTAGCGATGCGCGCACGAAGACCGTAGGATCATAGGCAATCCGGTATTCGATATCCTGCGGGAAGTTTTGCTGTAACTCATCCATTTTGCCGCGAATCGCGTTAGAAACGTCAATCGCATTGGCGCCCGGACTTTGAATAATCTGTAACGCTGGCGCCGCTTCGCCATTCAGTAAACTGCGCAGCGTATAGGCATCTGCGCCCAGCGTGACGCGGGCGACATCACGCAGACGCGTCACCTCGCCGTCAGCGCCGATTTTTACCACAATCTCGCCGAACTGTTCTTCGCTGGTCAGGCGGCCCAGCGTGTTTACCGTCATCTGAAAAGCTGCGGAGGCCTCCGGCTGTTGCCCGACGGAACCGGCGGCGACCTGTACGTTTTGTTCCCGCAACGCCGTAACGATATCACTGGCGGTAAGACCGCGGTTGGCGATTTTCGCCGGGTCCAGCCAGACGCGCATGGCGTACTCGCCCGCGCCCCAGACGAGAACATCGCCGACGCCGGGTAAACGGGCCAGCTCGTCGCGAACCTGCCGGATGGCGAAGTTAGACAGGTAAAGCGAGTCATAGCGTTTTTGCGGCGAGACAAGATGGACCACCATCAACATATCGGGGGACGTTTTCTCCGTTACAACGCCAATTCGCTGGACTTCTTCGGGCAGGCGAGGCAGCGCGCGGGATACCCGGTTTTGCACCTGAATTTGCGCCATATCAGGATCGGTTCCCTGTTCGAAGGCGATAGAGATAACCATGCGACCATCAATGGCCATCTGGGTATTCATATACAACATGCCGTCAACGCCGTTGATCACCTGTTCCAGCGGCGCGGCTACCGTATCGGCAATCACTTGCGGGTTAGCGCCGGGGTAGCTGGCGCTAACCTGTACCGTGGGCGGCGTAACGGCCGGATATTCACTCAGCGGCAGTTTTAAAAAGGCGATAGCGCCAGCCAGCAGCATTAACAGCGACAGGACGATGGCGAAGATGGGTCGTGCAATGAAAAAGTGGGTGAATTTCATTGGCGCACCGCCTTCGGCGCACTGTCGCCGTCCGCTTTAGTCAATGTCGCGGTCTGTTTGTCGGTCACATTCTGTCGCATCGGCACCAGACGCGGCGCAACGGTCATGCCAGGACGCACCAGCCCCTTGAGGATGATTTTTTCTCCCGGCTGTACTCCCTGTGTAACGACGCGGAGTCCATCGACCATTTGTCCCAGCTCAACCGGACGATACTCCACCTGATTCTCCTTGCCGACGATCAGCACATAATTTTTGCCCTGATCGGCGCTCACCGCCATATCGTCAATCAGCACGGTTTCCCGCGGCTCGCCGATGGGCAAACTGATTCGGGCAAACAGGCCGGGAGAAAGCATTCCGTTGGGGTCAGGAATCACGGCGCGCGCCCGGATAGTGCCGGTGCTGCGGTTCATCTGATTGCCCATAAAGTCGAGTACGCCCTGATAAGGCAGCCCGTTATCGGTGGTTAACCCCATGTTGACTACCGGTGAATTTTTGTCGGAGCGGGTATGCCGTAACGCCTTCAGCCAGGTGGCTTCGTCAATATCGAAATACACATACATGGGATTGTGAGACACGATAGTCGTCAAAAGCGTGGCGTTACCCGCTACGCCGCCGCTGACCAGATTGCCCCGGGTCACCAGTATGCGGTCAACGCGTCCGGCAATGGGCGCGGTAATACGGGTCCAGGAGAGTTCAAGGCGCGCTGCGGCGACGGCGGCTTTGGCCGATTGCATCTGCGCCTGTCGCGCATTACGCGTGGCGGTGACATCGTCAGCGTTTTTACGTGATACGGCGCCGCTGGCGACCAGTCGTTGAATGCGATCGAAATCCGCCTGCGCCTGGCGGGCCAGTACTTCAGCCTGACGTAATTGCGCGACGGCGGTGTCGAGGGCGACCTCGAACGGGCGCGGATCGATCTGGAACAGCAGTTGTCCGCGGCTTACCAGACGTCCTTCCGGAACGCTGACGGCGTCAAGGGTTCCTCCCACGCGCGAACGCAGCTCCACGGTCTCCGGCGCGGCCAGAAAACCGGTGAATTCCGCCGTAGGCGTGAGTGTACGGCTAAGGGCTTTAGCAACCGGTACCGACGGTGGAGGCGGCGCGCTGGCCGGGGGGCCGACGGCGTTGTCTTTATCCCATAGTGCTTCGCCGGCCATGTAAATCACGCCCCCGATGGCGGCGATGACGCCGGCTATCAACATAATTTTGAATGTTCTACGCATGTCGTTTCCCTCTTTACCGCAGCGTGTCGGCCATTCCGCAACGCTGCCGCAGAATTTTTGGCAAAGGCTAGGCGTTACAACGAAGGAAAGGTCAAGCGTTCCTGGCGGGTTTTTACGGGACGTAGGTCGGCATCGTGGCGTAAATGTCTCGCATCATCCTCTTTTATGAGCCATCTCACATTCTCGCCGAACCGTGCAGCCTGAATACGCTTGACCTTCCCACAATGGCAAGCTTTAGGCTTTCTGATACCGAATAGTCAGGATGGGGAAGTCGTCATGAGTCAGTCAGAAAATCGTCACGACACGATAAGCTTGCTTATTGAAGGTATGACCTGCGCGTCGTGCGTCGCTCGCGTTGAAAAAGGTATTAAGGCTGTGCCTGGCGTAACGGACGCTACGGTGAATCTGGCGACGGAGCGCGCCACCGTCCGCGGGACGGCGTCGGCGGAGGCGGTGATCGCGGCGATTGAAAAAACGGGGTATGAGGCGCGACCGATAGAGACGGCGGGGCAGGGCGAAGACGACTCTGAAGAGAAAAAAGAGGCCGAGCGCGTCAGGCTGAAGCGCGATCTGATTCTCGCCAGCGTGCTGGCGCTCCCCGTTTTTGTGCTTGAAATGGGCTCGCACCTTATTCCTGGTATGCACGAGTGGGTGATAAAAACGATTGGCCTGCAACAAAGCTGGTACTGGCAATTTGCACTGACCCTGTTGGTGCTGACGATCCCCGGTCGCCGTTTTTACCTTAAAGGGTTCCCGGCGCTGGCGCGTCTGGCGCCGGACATGAACTCGCTGGTCGCCGTGGGAACCGCAGCGGCATTCGGCTACTCGCTGGTGGCGACCTTTACGCCCGACCTGTTGCCTGAAGGGACGGTAAACGTCTATTACGAGGCCGCCGCAGTGATTGTCGCGCTTATTCTGCTGGGGCGCTTTCTGGAGGCAAGGGCGAAGGGGCGGACTTCCGAAGCGATTAAACGTCTGGTGGGGCTACAGGCGCGGGTCGCGCATGTGTTACGCGAGGGCCGCATCGAGGATATCCCTGTCGACGAGGTTGTGCTGGGCGACTGTGTGGAGGTTCGGCCAGGCGAGCGGATACCGGTTGACGGCGAAGTGACCGAAGGCCGCAGCTTCGTTGACGAGTCGATGATTACCGGCGAACCGATACCGGTTGAGAAATCCGCAGGAAGCGCGGTGGTGGGCGGTACCGTAAACCAAAAAGGCGCGCTCACGCTGCGGGCGACCGCCGTCGGCGGACAGACCATGCTGGCGCAAATCATTCGTCTGGTGGAACAGGCGCAGGGTTCAAAACTGCCGATTCAGGCCGTCGTGGATAAAGTGACGCTGTGGTTTGTCCCGATGGTAATGCTTATTGCTGCGCTGACCTTTGTGGTATGGCTGGCGTTTGGGCCGTCGCCTGCGCTGACTTTCGCTCTGATCAATGGCGTTGCGGTTCTGATTATCGCCTGTCCTTGCGCGATGGGCCTGGCGACGCCGACCTCTATTATGGTGGGAACCGGTCGTGGGGCGGAAATGGGCGTGCTGTTCCGTAAGGGGGAGGCGTTACAGCTACTCAAAGACGCTAAGGTGGTGGCCGTAGACAAAACCGGGACGCTTACCGAAGGCCGCCCGGTACTGACCGATCTCGACGTGGCCAGCGGCTTTGAACGCCGTGAGGTGCTGGCGAAAGTCGCGGCGGTAGAATCGCGTTCAGAGCATCCGATTGCCCGTGCGATTGTCGTGTCGGCAGAAGAGGAAGGGATCGCGCTACCAGGCATGAACGGCTTCGAATCGGTGACCGGGATGGGCGTATACGCTACCGTTGACGGTACGCGTGTTGACGTGGGGGCTGATCGCTATATGCGCGAAATTGGCGTGGATATTAGCGGCTTCGCCACCACCGCCGAACGGTTAGGGCAGGAAGGGAAATCGCCGCTCTATGCGGCTATTGACGGTCAACTGGCGGCGATTATCGCCGTGGCCGATCCGATCAAACCCAGTACGCCCGCCGCAATTAACGCTTTACATCAGCTCGGCATTAAGGTCGCCATGATCACTGGCGATAATGCCCGCACGGCACAGGCTATCGCCAGACAGTTAGGAATTGATGATGTGGTTGCCGAGGTATTGCCAGAAGGGAAAGTCGAGGCGATACGGCGCCTGAAAGCGGCGTATGGGCAGGTGGCGTTTGTCGGCGATGGCATCAACGATGCGCCAGCGCTGGCGGAGTCCGACGTGGGGCTGGCGATTGGCACCGGCACCGATGTGGCGGTGGAATCCGCCGACGTCGTACTAATGTCCGGCAACCTGCAAGGCGTGCCGAATGCTATCGCGCTGTCTAAAGCGACCATCCGCAATATCCACCAGAATCTGTTCTGGGCCTTTGCTTACAATACGGCGCTGATTCCTGTCGCGGCAGGCGCGCTATTTCCGGTCTGGGGCATATTATTGTCACCGGTATTCGCCGCAGGGGCGATGGCGATGTCGAGCGTGTTCGTGCTGGGCAACGCTTTGCGGCTGCGCCGTTTCCGGGCGCCGATGGCAACCCCATCCGACACATCCACGACCCGAGGAGGAGCGTCATGAACATCGGTAAAGCAGCTAAAGCATCGAAAGTCTCGGCCAAAATGATTCGCTACTATGAACAGATTGGTCTGATTCCCGCGGCAAGTCGGACGGATTCCGGCTATCGGGCCTATACCCAGGCTGATGTTAATCAATTGCATTTTATACGCCGCGCGCGCGACCTCGGTTTTTCAGTTGCTGAAATCAGCGACTTACTGAATCTTTGGAATAACCAGTCGCGGCAAAGCGCTGACGTCAAACGCCTGGCGCAGACGCACATTGATGAACTGGACAGACGTATCCAGAACATGCAGCACATGGCGCAAACCCTCAAAGCGCTGATTCACTGCTGCGCCGGCGACGCGCTGCCAGATTGTCCCATTCTGCATACGCTTGGACAACCTGACGATAGCGAGCCGGAGGCGCGTACCGGAGCGGTATTGCGCCGTCCTCGTCGCCACGGACTGGCAAAGCGTCTGTAAGTCCTGAGATTACGCTTGACCTTCCAACACTGGCAAGGCCCAGACTGGCAACAGTTCCCACACAAAAGGAGTTCACCATGCAGTTCCATATTGATGACATGACCTGCGGCGGCTGCGCCAGTACGGTAAAAAAGACGATTCTGACTCTCGATGCTAATGCGACGGTGAGAACCGACCCGGCGACGCGTCTGGTTGACGTTGAAACGTCGCTATCCGCGGAGCAGATTGCCGCCGCCCTGCAAAAGGCCGGTTTCCCGCCGCGCGAGAGGTAATCGTCAATGGCGATCGGTCTGGCGACAGGCCGGTCGCGATACGCTAGCCACGCTTCGCTTTCCTTTGCATGAGATAATCCCCATAAAAAATGTGACAAATCATGTGCCAGTAAGCTTTGTTAATAATATGTAATGATTTGTCTATTTTTGCTAACATTTTACCTGCTATATACAAAAAGATAACAAATAAGTAGCGCAACGCTACCTTGTTACGTCGCTTTGACGACGGGAGCGCTCCAGCGTTTCGCCGCTTCAAAGCTTGATGTTATTTTTTGATGCAGGACACTACCTATGTACACCCCCCTGAACTGGACGACGACACAACGACATGTGGCGTTTGCCAGCTTTACCAGTTGGATGCTGGATGCGTTTGATTTCTTTATCCTTGTCTTTGTACTTAGCGATCTCGCCGAATGGTTTCACGCTTCCGTATCGGACGTTTCCATTGCGATTATGCTGACCCTGGCGGTACGTCCCATTGGCGCGCTGCTATTTGGCCGAATGGCGGAAAAGTACGGACGTCGACCGATACTGATGCTCAATATTCTGTTCTTTACGGTGTTTGAACTGCTTTCCGCCTGGTCGCCCACCTTCATGGCATTTCTGATTTTTAGGGTCATGTACGGCGTGGCGATGGGCGGGATATGGGGCGTCGCGTCATCACTGGCGATGGAAACCATTCCCGATCGTTCGCGTGGCCTGATGTCGGGCATTTTTCAGGCGGGCTATCCCTGCGGCTATCTGTTCGCCTCGGTTATTTTTGGCCTCTTCTACAGTATGGTAGGCTGGCGCGGTATGTTCCTGATTGGCGCCCTGCCTGTTGTCTTACTGCCTTATATCTGGTTTAAAGTGCCGGAATCCCCCGTCTGGCTGGCGGCCAGAGCGCGTAAAGGGAATACCGCGCTGCTTCCTGTTCTGCGCAAACAGTGGAAGTTGTGTCTGTATCTGGTGCTGGTCATGGCGTTCTTTAACTTTTTCAGTCACGGCACGCAGGATCTCTATCCTACCTTCCTGAAGATGCAGCATGGTTTTGATCCGCATCTGATCAGTATCATTGCGATTTTTTATAACATTGCCGCCATGCTCGGCGGTATTTTCTACGGTACGCTATCGGAACGTATTGGGCGTAAAAAAGCGATCATGATCGCCGCCTTTCTTGCGCTTCCGGTACTCCCGCTATGGGCATTTTCCAGCGGATCATTCACGATTGGCCTGGGCGCGTTCCTGATGCAGTTTATGGTGCAGGGCGCCTGGGGAGTCGTGCCGACCTGGCTGAACGAGCTGGTTCCGGCGAATGCGCGCGCCGTGCTGCCAGGGTTTGTTTACCAACTCGGTAATTTACTGGCGTCGGTTAATGCGACGTTACAGGCCCGCATCGCGGAAACGCATGGCGGAAATTACGGGTTGGCAATGGCGATCGTGGCTGGCGCGGTGGCTATTTTAATCTGTGTATTTGTGGCATTTGGTCGCGAGACCCGGGGAGTCGTCATCTCCGGTACAGATAGCGACGCCCTCCCGGAGTCGGCCATCGGTCATCGCACGTAAACACTACGCTCCTGGCGCATACTGTCGCCGGGAGCGCTCCTTCCTCCTGTGGTTTTTACGCCCTTTCAACGAACAACAAAGGTTAATGATGGCATCTGCCTTTCGTGACCATTACAATCATCGCTTACTTTTTTCTTTATAAGAAATTGATTGTTGGACCTTAAAATTGTCAACGGAGCGAAGATATCATGTTGAAAGATAACCAAAAACACAACGAGTCTGTTGCCCCGAATAGCGCCTTTCTGTCTGAGTTACAACGTGCATTACCGGAATTTTTTACCGCCGATCGCTATAACGAGCAGGGCGAACTGATCGCGAAAGGCGGATTTGATCTCGCCAGATTTGAGCGCGCGCTGAAAGCGCGTAATATTGATGAGCTGACTAGCGGTTATCAGATTGATTTTATTGGTAAAGATTACGCAAAAAAACAGGCGGGTGAAAAATCCGTTACCGTTATCGTTCCTGACGTGGAACACAATACTCTGGCAGAAAATAAAAACAGCCATAATCTTTTTCTGACCGGAGATAATCTGGATGTGTTACGCCATCTGCAAAATAATTACGCCGATACCGTCGATATGATCTATATCGATCCCCCTTATAACACCGGATCGGACGGGTTTGTCTATCCCGATCATTTTGAATATAGCGATCGGGCGTTGCAGGATATGTTTGGTCTTAATGATACTGAACTGGCACGTTTAAAATCCATTCAGGGTAAATCGACGCACTCCGCGTGGTTATCTTTCATGTATCCGCGTCTTTTCCTGGCCAGGAAGCTCCTGAAAGATACCGGATTTATTTTTATCTCTATCGACGATAATGAGTACGCCAATCTTAAATTAATGATGGATGAGATTTTTGGCGAAGGCGGATTTGTCACCAATGTGATGTGGAAGCGCAAAAAAGAGATTTCTAACGACTCTGATAACGTTTCCATCCAGGGGGAATACATTCTTGTTTACGCCAAAACCGGTCAGGGCGCTTTACGTTTAGAACCGCTTTCTAAAGAGTATATTCAGAAATCCTATAAAGAACCGACCGAACAGTTTCCAGAAGGGAAATGGCGACCGGTGCCGTTAACGGTGTCAAAAGGGCTGAGCGGCGGCGGCTATACCTATAAAATTACCACGCCGAACGGTACGGTACACGAAAGACTATGGGCTTATCCTGAAGCCAGTTACCAAAAACTGGTGGCCGATAATCTGGTCTATTTTGGCAAAGATAACGGCGGTATTCCCCAGAGAGTCATGTACGCGCACCACAGTAAAGGGCAGCCAACGACCAATTACTGGGATAACGTAGCGTCGAATAAAGAGGGGAAAAAGGAGATTCTGGATCTCTTCGGCGACAACGTTTTTGATACGCCGAAACCGACCGCATTATTGAAGAAAATCATCAAGCTCGCTATCGATAAAGACGGCGTCGTTCTGGACTTTTTTGCCGGTTCCGGCACCACGGCCCATGCGGTGATGGCGCTGAATGAAGAAGATGGGGGGCAGCGCACGTTTATTCTGTGTACTATCGATCAGGCATTAAGCAATAACACTATCGCGAAAAAAGCAGGTTATAACACTATTGATGAAATCAGCCGCGAGCGAATTACACGCGTTGCGGCGAAGATCCGCGCCAACAATCCCGCGACCAATAGCGATCTCGGTTTTAAACATTATCGTTTTGCCACTCCGCCACAGCAGACGCTGGACGATCTGGATAGCTTCGATATTGCTACCGGCCATTTTATCAATACCAGCGGTCAACTGGCCGCTTTCACCGAGTCAGGATTTACCGACATGATCAATCCTTTTTCCGCCAGAGGATTGGGCGTGCCGGGCGGCGCAAGCGGCGAAGAGACCTTATTAACGACATGGCTGGTCGCCGATGGTTATAAAATGGATATTGACGTACAGACCATTGATTTTTCCGGCTATTGCGCCAGGTATGTTGATAATACGCGCCTGTATCTGATTGATGAACGATGGGGAACAGAGCAGACCCGCGATCTTCTCAACTACATTGGTACGCACCAGCTTCCGGTTCAGACCATTGTCATTTACGGCTACTCTTTCGACCTTGAATCCATTCGTGAACTGGAAATCGGCTTAAAACAGCTTGATCAAAAAGTGAACCTGGTGAAGCGTTATTAAGAGGGGATGATGATGAATATTTTACTGGAAGAACTTCCCCATCAGGAACAGGCGTTAGCGGCGATTCTGGCGAGTTTCACCGGTATCGATCACGCGCAGGCCGATCATAATCACTATGCTAATCCGCTGATTAAGGAACGTTACGACGATAAGGCCAATATTGACGTTAAAATGGAGACCGGGACGGGCAAAACCTATGTCTATACCCGGTTGATGTATGAACTGCATCAGAAGTATGGCCTCTTCAAATTTGTGCTGGTGGTGCCGACGCCAGCCATTAAAGAAGGCGCGCGGAACTTTATCACCAGCGATTACGCCAGACAGCATTTTTCACAGTTCTACGAAAATACGCGGATGGAACTTTGCACCATCAACGCCGGTGATTTTAAAGTAAAGTCGGGGCGTAAAAATTTTCCGGCCCAGTTATTAAGTTTTACTGATGCCAGCCGTCGTGATAGCCATACGATTCAGGTTTTGCTGATCAATGCGCAAATGCTCAATTCCGCCAGTATGACGCGAGACGATTACGATCAAACGCTACTGGGCGGGCTGACGTCGCCTGTTAAAGGGCTGCAAATGACGCGACCGGTGGTCATTATTGATGAACCGCATCGTTTTGCGCGAGATAACAAATTTTATCGAGCGATTCAGGCCATTCAGCCGCAAATGATCGTCCGCTTTGGCGCTACCTTCCCGGATATTGTCGAAGGTAAGGGTAAAAATAAATGTGTACGTAAAGATTACTATCGCCGGCAACCGCAGTTTGATCTCAACGCGGTGGACAGTTTTAACGATGGTTTGGTGAAAGGTATTGATATTTATTACCCGAATCTCCCCGAAGAACAGGCCAACAATCGTTATATCGTTGACAGCGTCACGGCAAAGAAATTAATCCTCCGACGGGGGAGCAAAATTGCCGAGGTTGGCGTGGGCGAAAATCTCGCCGATGTCGATGCAGGATTTGAAGGCAGTATCGAATATGCCGGCAGTAAAATGTTGTCGAACGATCTGGAGCTGGAGGCAGGGATGGCGCTGGTGCCAGGAACCTTTGGCGCGAGCTACCAGGAACTGATTATTCAGGACGCTATCGATAAGCATTTTGACACTGAGCAGGCAAATTTCTTACGCAGCAATGAGCCAGAAAATAATGCCCCGCGTATTAAGACCTTAAGCCTTTTCTTTATTGACAGTATTAAAAGCTATCGTGATGACGAAGGCTGGTTGAAAGTCACTTTTGAGCGTTTGCTGAAAAAGAAACTGACGCAACTGATTGACGATTATCAGCGCAAGACCCTGCCGCGAGAAGTGGAGTATCTGTCGTTTCTGCAGGCCACGCTCGCCAGCCTGCACTCGGATAACCAAAACGTCCACGCTGGTTACTTTGGCGAAGACCGCGGAAGCGGCGATGAGGCGATCCAGGCTGAGGTAGATGATATTCTGAAAAATAAAGAGAAGTTGCTCAGTTTTTCAGACCATCACGGCAACTGGGAAACGCGCCGCTTTCTGTTTTCAAAATGGACGCTTCGCGAAGGCTGGGATAACCCGAATGTTTTTGTCATTGCTAAATTACGTTCTTCCGGTAGCGAGTCGAGCAAAATTCAGGAAGTGGGGCGCGGCCTGCGGCTACCGGTAGATGAAAACGGCCATCGCGTTCATCAGGAAGAGTGGCCGTCCCGACTGTCGTTTCTGATTGGTTATGATGAAAAAGCGTTTGCCAGTATGCTGGTTGATGAGATTAATCGCGACAGCAAAGTTCAGCTTAACGAGCAGAAACTGGATGAGGCGATGATCACACTCATCGTCACCGAGCGGCAAAAAGTCGATCCTGCGTTTACGGAGCTTCGTTTGCTGGAAGATCTGGATGATAAAAAACTGATCAACCGGAGTAATGAGTTTAAACCCAGCGTCACGCTTAACGGGGAAACCAAAAGTGGTTTTGCGTGGCTACTGGAGTTCTACCCTGAGCTGACGCAGGCGCGGGTGCGAGCGGATCGCATTCGTGACAATAAGCCCGCCTCCCGACTGCGAGTCAGGTTACGCAAAGAGAATTGGGAACAACTTAGCAGTATCTGGGAGCAGTTTTCCCGCCGTTATATGCTGCAATTCGAGCGTAGCGGCGCGTCTCTGGAACAGATTGCCGCCGAGGTGCTGCGCGATCCGGCGCTGTATATACGCCAGAAGCCAAGCCAGGTGCAACAACGGCTGGTATCGAATGAAGATAATGGCCGTTTTGAAGTGGCGCAGCGGGAAGGCGAATTAGCCGCCAGCGAATTTATGGTGGGCATGAAATATGGCCATTTTCTTAAGCAACTGGCGTTACGCACCAGTCTGCCGGTTAACGTCCTGCACCCGGTGTTAATGGCGATGCTGCGTGATGTTTTGCACGGAGATTCACGCTATTTAAGCGAGATCTCGTTGGACAATATGACCCGCGCATTACAGACGCGGATTAATGCGCATTTTGCGCAGCGCCACGATTATCTGCCTCTCGATTTTCAGGCTTCAACGTCGGTATTTGATTCCACGGCACGGCAGTTCAGAGAGGAGATTAGCGCTGAAATTGTGGGGAAAAATGTGGATGAGAATGCGATAGACGATCCCCGTTCTCTCTATCAAATACCGCCGTTGCGTTATGACAGCGTCGATCCAGAATTGCCGCTATTAAAATACGATTATCCGCAACAGGTTTCTGTGTTTGGCAAACTGCCTAAGCGGGCCATTCAGATCCCCAAATATACGGGGGGCTCTACTACGCCGGATTTTGTGTACCGTATTGAGCGTCAGGACGCCGACAGTGTTTATTTACTGGTTGAAACTAAAGCAGAAAATATGCGCGTAGGCGATCAGGTTATTCTTGATGCGCAACGTAAATTCTTCGATATGCTGCGTCGGCAAAATATCAATGTCGAGTTTGCGGAAGCGACCAGCGCGCCGGCGGTATTTTCTACGATCAATGGCTTGATTGAGGGGAAGGCAAACTAACGGGTTTGAATGGACCTTAACGGTTATCTTTTTGATAGACCATATAAAATGGCCGCCGCGCAGCGAGCGTTGCGGTCATTCTCCCTGTGCTAATCCCCCGTCCCGTAAACCGCGTTGACTTGAAGGTTATCGTTTTACGTCTATTCTTAACTTTCAGCTAAGCGTATTTTGCTGAAATTGCAAATAGTCTTGAGGACGCTGTTTTTTTGTTTTGCCGTTATTTTTATAACGGCCAGGTAGATATTGCCAAGTGAATGTAACTAAGGGAGACATGTTATGCTAAATAGATACTACCGTTTCGCTGTCGAAAAAGACGACCCCTCCGAAGCGCCAGAGTCGGGCGATAAGCCTGACAGCCAGCCGCAAAAAAAATCGTAATTTATCTGGATATTCCCCGACGTTTTTACGTTTGGGGAAAATAACCGTTTCGTTTCAACCTGGTTGCGAACAGTGAATATTTTACACGAAGTGACTATATATAAACGGGAGGGAACATGGAGTTTGATGCCTTCTTTTTAGCGAGACTCCAGTTTGCCTTTACCGTCTCTTTTCATATTATTTTCCCCGCGATTACGATTGGCTTAGCCAGTTACCTGGTGGTACTGGAAGGTTTATGGCTAAAAACGCGTAATCCTGTCTGGCGCTCGCTCTATCAGTTCTGGCTCAAAATTTTTGCCGTCAACTTCGGGATGGGCGTGGTCTCCGGTCTGGTCATGGCTTACCAGTTCGGAACGAACTGGAGCGGTTTCTCCCAGTTCGCCGGCAGTATCACCGGGCCTTTATTAACCTATGAAGTGCTCACCGCATTCTTCCTGGAAGCGGGATTCTTAGGCGTGATGCTTTTTGGCTGGAACAAAGTCGGGCCGGGCCTGCATTTCTTGTCTACCTGTATGGTGGCGTTGGGTACGTTAATGTCGACGTTCTGGATTCTGGCGTCTAATAGCTGGATGCATACCCCGCAGGGATTTGAAATTCACAACGGTCAGGTGGTCCCGGTGGACTGGTTCGCGGTGATTTTCAACCCGTCGTTCCCGTATCGCCTGTTGCATATGTCCGTTGCGGCGTTTTTAAGTAGCGCGATGTTTGTCGGCGCGTCCGCTGCCTGGCATTTACTGAAAGGTAACGATACGCCGGCTATCCGCCGTATGTTCTCGATGGCGTTATGGATGGCGGTCGTGGTGGCGCCCGTTCAGGCATTGATTGGCGATATGCACGGCCTTAACACCCTGAAGCATCAGCCGGTCAAAATCGCCGCGATTGAGGGGCACTGGGAAAATACGCCCGGCGAGCCAACGCCGCTTACGCTGGTAGGCTGGCCGGATATGGAGGCGGAACGGACCCGCTATGCGCTTGAGATCCCGGCGTTGGGCAGTCTGATCCTGACGCATAGCCTGGACAAACAGGTGCCTGCGCTAAAAGATTATCCCAAAGAGGATCGCCCCAACTCTACCGTGGTGTTCTGGTCTTTCCGTCTGATGGTGGGCATGGGCGTACTGATGATCTTCCTGGGGCTGGCCAGCCTGTGGCTACGCTACCGACGCCGACTGTATCATTCGCGGCCCTTTATGCACTTTGCGCTGTGGATGGGGCCGTCCGGGCTTATCGCCATCCTTGCCGGATGGGTGACGACTGAAGTAGGACGTCAGCCGTGGGTGGTCTATGGCCTGCTGCGAACGCGTGATGCGGTTTCCGCGCACAGCACCTTGCAGATGAGCATCAGTTTGCTGGCCTTCTTTGTGGTCTATTCCCTGGTCTTTGGGGTTGGCTATATTTATATGATTCGTCTTATCCAGAAAGGGCCGCAGCCGGCGGAGACACCGACCGCTGAAACCGATGGCAGACCCGCGCGTCCTATCTCTGCCGTGGGAGAATCGCTTGAGCAGGAGAAACGCGAATGACCATCGATCTTCCGGTTATCTGGTTTGCTATTATCGTGTTCGCCACGCTGATGTATATCGTAATGGATGGGTTCGATCTGGGCGTCGGTATCCTGTTTCCGTTTATTCGCGATAAACACGATCGCGATGTTATGGTGAACTCGGTCGCGCCGGTATGGGACGGGAACGAAACCTGGCTGGTGCTGGGCGGGGCCGGGCTTTTTGGCGCGTTCCCGTTGGCTTATGCCGTCATCACCGACGCGCTGACTATCCCGCTGGTGGTTATGCTGCTTGGTCTTATCTTTCGCGGCGTCGCTTTTGAATTCCGTTTTAAAGCCACCGAGTCGCATCGCGCGTTCTGGGATAAATCCTTTATCGTCGGGTCAATCCTGGCGACCTTTGCCCAGGGGGGTGTGGTGGGCGCGGTGGTGAGCGGTTTTCAGGTGGAAGGGCGAACCTTTAGCGGTTCGCAGCTTGACTGGCTGACGCCGTTTAATCTGTTCTGCGGTGTCGGTCTGGTTGTCACCTACGCGCTGCTGGGCGCTACCTGGCTGATTATGAAAAGCGAAGATCCGCTGCATAGCCGGATGTGCGCGCTGTCGCGCCCGTTGTTGATCGTCTTGTTGTTGGTGATGGGAGGCGTCAGCGTGTGGACGCCGCTCACCCACGACGACATCGCCGAGCGCTGGTTCACGCTGCCCAATTTATACTACTTCCTGCCGGTGCCTGTGCTGGTGTTGGCTTTTAGCATCTGGCTATGGCGCAGCGTGAAAAAACCAGAATCCCATGCGCGTCCATTTATTCTCACGCTAGGGCTGATTTTTCTGGGGTTCAGCGGGTTAGGCATCAGTATTTGGCCGAATATTATTCCACCGGATATTTCGCTGTATGCCGCCGCCGCGCCGCCGCAAAGTCAAAGCTTTATGCTGGTTGGGGCGCTGATAATCATCCCGATTATTCTGGCTTATACCTTCTGGAGCTACTACGTCTTCCGTGGAAAAGTGCGACATGGAGAGGGATATCACTGATGGTTAAAGTGAAAAAATGGTCGCGGCGAGTCGTATGGATGGTCGCGATATGGTGCGCCAGCGTGCTTCTGCTGGCGGGCGTCGGAATGTTATTCAGACTGCTCATGACCTCCGCAGGATTTCGCTCCTGACTGATACCCCCCGGACGCGCTTTCATCTCTCGCGAAAGCGCGTTTTTATCGACAGATCGGCGTTTATCGATCACCTTTGCTCGCCTTATCTCTCCCCTCAATAGCGGTTGATAATTATTCTCATCTTTATTGTCGTTCCCGGGCCGCAGTGATATGGTTACACAGTGGCTAACGCTCTGGTATAACGCAGATAAACGGTATTGATGATGTCTCCGATCTCCTGTCACTCTTCCGCCGCCCCGGCGATGAAAAAGATCTTTTCCGTCAGCGACTTCATCGCGTTTGGCGAGCGTTATGGCATTGATTACCGCTTCCCTGCGTTACCGCAGTATACGCAGAGTAGTCCCGTACTTCATGGCGATATCGAAGAGATAGCGCTTCCCGGCGGGATTTGCATTACACGCTCGGATGTTCACGTGTTACAACCTTATGAAACCACCTCTCGCCATAGCAGTCCGCTGTATATGCTGGTGGTGTTGGAAGGTAACGTCGCGCTGGCTGTCAATGAGCAGACCTTTTTGTTGAGCGCGGGGATGGCGTTTTGCTCGCAACTGAGTGAGCAGCAGACGATACGCGCCCATCACGGCGCAGACAGTAAATTGCGCACCTTATCGCTGGGAATGTACCCGGACGGCGGATGGCGGGAGCGTTTGCCTGTCTCGCTGGCAGACGAGTGGGAAAATAGCGCAACCTCGGCGAGGGTCTGGCAGGTGCCGGAGTTTCTGCTTTCGGGGCTACGTTATGCGCAGCAGCCCGGACCTCATGCGGCGTCACGCCAGTTAATGCTGGAAGGCATCATGCTGCAATTGCTGGGCTATGCGCTAAATCTATGTCAGCCCGCAACGCAAAAACGCGGGCTTCCCGTCACCGGTGAATATCAGCGGCTGGAGCTCATTCGGCGTTTACTGGAGCAGACGCCGGAAAAAGCCTACACGCTGAACGAACTGGCGCGTCGGGCGGCAATGAGTCCAAGTAGCCTGCGGTGCAAGTTTCGCCATGCCTATGGGTGTACCGTGTTTGATTATCTGCGCGATTGCCGCCTGGCGCGCGCGCGTCGTTATCTGATGGAGGGATACAGCGTGCAGCAGGCCGCCTGGATGTCAGGCTATCAACATGCCACTAACTTTGCGACGGCATTTCGTCGGCGTTATGGCTGCTCGCCCGGCGAGCTGCGTGACGCGTCTCTGACGGCGTCCCGCCACTGTGCGTAACGCGCCCCGCCAGAACGGTAATATCCGCCGCTAACCCGGTTTTCTGCCGCTTTGGGTGATTTTTTATCATTGCGCATAGGCAATCTGGCGTTACGCATAGTGGTCCGTTATCTCTAAAAGGTAATAATTCTTATTTACAATAAAGATGCCTTTGGAGATGTTCATGTTTGCGACAACGCGTATGGCGCTATTGATAGGCGGAGCTATCGGCGGCGCGACTTTTCCTCTTTTTGCCCAGGAAACCACAAAAAATGATACCGTCATTGTCACCTCGCCCGTTCAGAGTGGCGCGACCAAGCTGGCGACGCCAGATATTGAAACGCCGCAGTCGGTATCCATTATTACCCGCCAGCAGTTTGAAGAGCAGGGCGCAACCAGCGTGCGTCAGGCGGTCAGCTACACCCCAGGCGTATACAGTAACCAGATAGGCGCCTCTAACCGCTTTGATTACATCGTATTGCGTGGTTTTTCGGACGGTAGTCTGGATAACGTCTATCTCGACGGGTTAAAAATGATGGGCGACACCAATTCGCACAGTTCGTTGGTGGTTGACCCCTGGTTTCTGGAAGATATCGAGGTGGTACGCGGCCCGGCGTCCGTTCTGTATGGTCGTTCATCGCCAGGCGGCATTGTCGCGTTGACGTCGCGAAAACCGGCGTTTGATGTCGGGGGAGAAGTGAAGCTGTTTGCCGGCAATCACAACCAGCGCGGGGCGGCTTTTGATGTGACCGGCCCACTGGATGACAATGAACGTGTGGCGGCGCGTCTTAGCGGTATGACACGTTACGCCGATTCGCAGTTTACCCCCTTGAAAGAGGAACGTTATGCGCTGATGCCGAGCCTGACCTGGCGAATTACCGATCGGACGCGTCTTGATCTTATGGCCTATCTGCACCGTGATCCGGAAGGCGGTAGCCACTCCGGACTGCCTTATCAAGGCACGGTTGTACCTTATAACGGCAGAAAAATTTCTAACACTTTCTTTGAAGGTGAAGATGACTACGACAAATACGATCGCCGTGAAAATATGGTGGGTTATAACATTGAGCATCTGTTCGATAACGGCTGGTCGGTACGGCAAAAATTGCGTTATTTGCATACCAAAGTGACGTTGAATCAGGTCTATGCCGCAGGTTGGTTGAATGAAACGGCGCTGAATCGCGGCTATTCCGGCTCCGGGGAGAAAATGTCGGCTATCGCGCTGGATAATCAGCTCGACGGCAGCGTGGATACCGGGGCGATTAATCATCGTCTGCTGGTGGGGATCGATTATCAGGATCGCAGTAATCATACTACTGGCTATTATGGCGCGTTTCCGCCGATTGACGCTTTCAACCCTGTTTATGGCGCTCAGCCGGATTACATTACGTTGTATAGCCGTGAAAAACATAAGCTGCGGCAGACCGGATACTATTTACAGGATCAGATGTCATGGGATCGCTGGCGCTTTACGTTGGGCGGTCGTTACGATCGGGTCAGCGTGTCTAACATCGACAAACTTCATGATTCACGCAGCGATCTCGATAAAAACAACGTCAGCACCCGTGCCGCGTTGCTTTATCTGTTCGACAATGGCGTCGCCCCCTATCTCAGTTATTCTACCGCGTTTACGCCGACCAGCTTCGCCGACGAAAACGGCAATGTGCTGGAACCGATGAAAGGCAAGCAGTGGGAGGCGGGGGTAAAATACGAACCGCTGGGGGGGAATAGCCAGTTTAGCGCCGCCGTGTATCGTATTAACCAGACAAATATCGCGACCAAAGAAGAACCTACCGATCCGTACCGCTCGATTGGTGAAATTGAGTCTAAAGGGGTGGAACTGGAGGCCATTAGCCATTTGTCGGATAGCGTCCGTTTGCAGGCGGCGTATACCTATACTGATATCCGTTATAAGAAAAGTAGCCCGCAAGAGCAGGGTAAGCGCGCGGTTTATGCTCCACGGAACCAGGCCAGCGCCTGGCTAAGCTACGATGTGAAAAGCGGTCTGTTAGAGGGGCTGACTTTGGGCTCCGGCATCCGGTACGTCAACGGCGTGACCAGCGATCGCCTGAATACCCACACGTTGCCGTCCTATACATTGGTCGATATGGTGGTAGGGTATGATTTATCCAGCATTGGGTTAAATGGCTTGAGCGCCCAGCTCAACGTAAATAACCTGACGGACAAACGCTATGTCGCTGCCTGTAATTCGCTCTCTTATTGTTATTTTGGCGCCGAGCGTAGCATTGTAGGCAGCGTGTCATGGGCGTTTTGATAACGCTTATCGTCCGGTAGCAAAGGCTACCGGGCAAACATTAGCGGTGCGTCACGCCTTCATAGAGAAGTCTGAGCGCAAACATCCCGATAATGGCGCCGATAACACGGCTGGCAATGCGCTGTATACGCCCATAAGCGCGGCGGACTGCGGGGAGCGAAAAGGCCTGGCTGAGAAAAATACGCCAGATAACGGATGACAGCACAATTCCGGCCCAGGCCATTAACCTTGCCCATGTGGGCGTTTCTGCGCTAAGCGTTACGGAAAAAATACTGATAAAAAACAGTACGGTTTGCGGATTGGATAAATCGGTCATTAATCCCCGGCGAAAGAAAATCGTCCACGGGGCGGCAATCGGCGTCTGGAGCGTGCTCATTTGCGGCGTCGCCTGGTGGCGAATACTGTTCCAGGCGAACCATAATAAATAGGCGCCGCCGACAATTTTGATAAGAGAAAATACCGCTTCGCATTGCGTAATGAGCGTCGCCAGACCGAAAAGCCCCAGCCCGGAATAAAAGGCGTCTCCCGTGGCGACGCCCAGGCCGGTGATGACTCCCGCCCGGCGTCCTGATGCGAGGCTGGTTTGCACCACCACAAACAGATTCGCGCCGGGATTAAAAAAGGTTAACACAAACAGACTGACGGTAAGCACAACGGCATGAAACGGCTCCATAGGCAACTCTTCTCTTAGCCTCAAGAAATAACGTTCATCTTATTAATAGTCAAACCAGATGATTGCGAGTGAGATCACAAAGCAGGGGCGTTTTAATCCGCGTCGTTATGCCGACTGAGCGGGGGCTGACTGGATTTTTCCAGCAATCTACACTACTTATTTAATCAGTCCGAACGGCCTTTTTGTTCTGATAAAGCGATGATGGCGTAATAATAAAACGAGGGTTTTGCTATGAAAACTGGCTACAAGGTTATGCTTGGCGCATTAGCGTTTGTCGTGACAAACGTTTATGCCGCAGAAATCATGAAAAAAACGGACTTTGATAAAGTCGCCTCCGAATACACGAAAATTGGCACGATTTCCACCACCGGGGAAATGTCGCCGCTGGACGCCAGAGAAGATTTAATCAAAAAGGCGGATGAAAAAGGGGCGGATGTGGTGGTGCTGACGTCCGGGCAGACAGAAAATAAAATTCATGGTACGGCTGATATTTATAAAAAGAAATAAAAGCGTTGCATCATAAAAATACCCGCCTGGGTTTCCGGCGGGTATTTTTATTCCTGGCAACCGTCATCCGTTTTGCCGGATGACGGCCTGCAGTAAACGTAGCGCCATCAGGCATTCAGGACGCTGTCATTTGTCTTAATTATCCGACTGGTCTTTGGCACCTGCTTTTAAACGACGCCACAGAGTGGTGCGGCTAATCCCCAGATAACGCGCCGCCGCGGTCTTATCGCCCTTAAAGCGCGCCAGTACATCCTGTAACGTGTGCGCATCCATGGTTGAAGGCGTCAGTTCTGCTGTGTTCACCATAAGCTCAGGTAATAACTGCCGCATAAATTGCCTGTCCAGCGTTGGCGCGGGATCGACGCTTAAAAAAAGCGCCAGGCGCTCCATCATATTACGCAGTTCGCGAATATTACCGGGCCAGCGCCAGGCCAGCAAAAGCGGCTGACACTGTGTCAATCCATGACGTATCGATTCGGTAAACGGAATTTCCATTGCCGCCAGCGACTGTTTTAAAAAGCTTTCCGCCAGCGGTAAAATATCAGCCTGCCGCTCGCGCAAAGGAGGAAGCGTCAGACGCAGAATACTCAGGCGATAAAAGAGATCGGGGCGAAAACGTCCTTGCATTATCTCCCGATCCAGATCGCAATGCGTAGCGCTGATCACCCGGACATCCACCGGGATCGGCTGGTGTCCGCCGACGCGAGTGACGGCTTTTTCCTCCAGTACGCGCAAAAGTCGGGTTTGTAACGGCAAGGGCATTTCGCCGATTTCATCCAGAAGCAGCGTGCCGCCGTGTGCGATTTCAAACAGCCCCGCCCGGCCTCCTCGTCGTGAACCGGTAAACGCACCCTCTTCATAACCAAACAGTTCCGCTTCCAGCAACGACTCGGTAATCGCGCCGCAATTGACGGCGACAAAGGGAGGGGATGGCTTATTCTGACGGTGAGGCTGGCGGTGAAAAAACGTCTGGTGAATCGCCTGCGCCGCCAGCTCTTTTCCGGTCCCTGTTTCCCCCTGAATCAGCACTGCCGCACGGGAGCGGGCATAGAGCGTAATCGTCTGGCGGAGCTGCTCCATTTGCGGCGACTGGCCGCGTATATCGCCCAGTTCATACCGGGTTTGTAATCCCTTGCCGGATGAGTAATCCACGCGCTGGCGCCGTGTCAGACGGGTCATATCCAGCGCATCATGAAAAGCCTGACGAACGGTCGCCGCGGAATAAATAAAGATGGCGGTCATTCCCGCTTCTTCCGCCAGATCGGTAATTAATCCCGCGCCGACGACGGCCTCAATACCGTTGGCCTTAAGTTCGTTAATTTGCCCGCGCGCGTCCTCTTCGGTGACATAGCTTCGCTGTTCAAGACGGAGGTGAAACGTTTTCTGAAAGGCAAGTAAAGCCGGAATGGTCTCCTGATAGGTCACGATACCGATAGACGAGGTGAGCTTTCCCGCTTTCGCCAGCGCCTGTAATACATCGAATCCGCTGGGCTTGATGAGGATCACCGGTATTGACAGGCGGCTTTTTAAATAGGCCCCATTCGAACCCGCCGCGATAATCGCGTCGCAGCGCTCGGTCGCCAGTTTTTTGCGAATGTAGGTCACCGCCTTTTCAAAGCCGAGTTGAATAGGCGTGATGGTCGCCAGATGATCGAATTCCAGACTGATATCCCGAAACAGTTCGAACAGACGCGTTACGGAGACCGTCCAGATCACCGGTTTATCGCTATTATCGCGCGGAGCGCTGTGAGCAGTCGTCATCGCAGTAGGCTCATCTTTAAGGGGCGATTTTTTGTTTTAAACGTGTTTCATAAATGTTGCAATGAAACGGGGTGATTCGTTTCATGAAACGTTAGCTGACACGTTTTTCTTTTCCCTTAATCGCGCTTATTCATAACAGGCATTACTGTAATTACCTGTTTTTAAATCTCATTGTATTTAATTTTCTCGCTGCCTCTTTGCCTGGCATAGCCTTTGCTTTGGTAAATACATCTTGAATAACAATTTACTAACATGAGGACGAGATATGTCTTTACATTCGCCGGGGCAGGCATTTCGCGCCGCGCTCTCTAAAGAGAATCCATTACAAATTGTCGGCGCGATCAATGCCAACCATGCTCTGTTGGCCCAACGGGCCGGGTATCAGGCTATCTATCTTTCTGGCGGCGGCGTAGCGGCGGGCTCGCTCGGACTGCCGGATCTGGGGATTTCTACGCTGGATGATGTGTTAACCGATATCCGGCGCATCACGGATGTTTGCCCGCTGCCGCTGTTGGTGGATGCGGATATTGGCTTTGGCTCCTCCGCCTTTAATGTCGCGCGGACGGTAAAGTCCATAGCCAAAGCGGGCGCCGCCGCGCTGCATATTGAAGACCAGGTTGGCGCTAAGCGCTGTGGACACCGTCCAAACAAAGCGATCGTCTCGAAAGAGGAGATGGTAGACCGAATTCGGGCGGCAGTGGATGCGCGCACCGATCCGAACTTTGTGATCATGGCGCGTACCGATGCGCTGGCGGTGGAAGGGCTGGAGGCGGCTCTCGATCGTGCGCAGGCTTACGTGGACGCGGGGGCTGACATGCTGTTCCCGGAGGCGATCACCGAACTGTCGATGTACCGCCGGTTCGCCGACGTGGCGCAGGTGCCGATCCTCGCCAACATCACTGAGTTTGGCGCGACGCCGCTGTTTACGACCGACGAGTTGCGCAGCGCAAACGTGGCGATGGCGCTCTATCCGCTGTCGGCGTTTCGCGCCATGAACCGCGCCGCAGAAAAAGTCTATACCGTGCTGCGCCAGGAAGGGACGCAAAAGAACGTGATCGACATCATGCAGACCCGCAACGAGCTGTACGAAAGCATCAATTACTACCAGTTCGAAGAGAAGCTGGACGCGCTGTACAGGAATAAAAAATCGTAGCCTGTAGGCCTGATAAGGCGAAGCCGCCATCAGGCAATGCCGGATGGCACTACGTTTATCCCGCCTACGGTACGGCCTACACGCCTCAATACCCTACACATTACAATAATGACGAGGACAATATGACAGACACGACGATCCTGCAAAACAACACGCATGTCATTAAGCCTAAAAAATCGGTCGCGCTTTCCGGCGTACCTGCCGGAAATACCGCTCTGTGTACCGTGGGAAAAAGCGGTAACGATCTGCACTATCGCGGTTACGACATTCTCGATCTGGCGGAGCACTGCGAATTTGAAGAAGTCGCGCATTTACTGATCCACGGAAAATTACCGACCCGCGACGAGCTGAACGCGTATAAAAGCAAGTTAAAAGCGCTGCGCGGATTACCCGCCAATGTCCGTACCGTTCTGGAAGCGTTACCGGCGGCCTCGCACCCGATGGATGTGATGCGTACCGGCGTTTCCGCGCTGGGCTGCACCCTGCCGGAAAAAGAGGGACATACCGTCTCCGGCGCGCGCGATATTGCCGATAAGCTGTTGGCCTCGCTCAGCTCTATCCTTCTTTACTGGTATCACTACAGCCACAACGGCGAACGTATTCAGCCGGAAACCGACGATGATTCCATCGGCGGCCATTTCCTGCATCTGCTGCACGGTGAAAAGCCAACCCAAAGCTGGGAAAAGGCGATGCATATTTCGCTGGTGCTGTATGCCGAGCATGAGTTCAACGCCTCGACGTTTACCAGCCGGGTGATTGCCGGGACCGGCTCGGATGTCTACTCCGCGATTATCGGCGCGATTGGCGCGCTGCGCGGCCCGAAACACGGCGGGGCGAATGAGGTGTCGCTGGAAATTCAACAGCGTTATGAAACGCCGGACGAGGCAGAGGCGGATATCCGTAAACGCGTGGAAAACAAAGAGGTGGTGATTGGCTTTGGACATCCGGTTTACACCATCGCCGACCCGCGCCATCAGGTGATCAAACGGGTGGCGAAACAGCTTTCAGAAGAAGGCGGCTCGCTGAAGATGTACCACATCGCCGACCGTCTGGAAACGGTGATGTGGGAGACCAAAAAGATGTTCCCGAATCTCGACTGGTTTTCGGCGGTCTCCTACAACATGATGGGCGTCCCTACCGAAATGTTCACCCCGCTGTTTGTCATCGCCCGCGTTACCGGCTGGGCGGCGCACATTATTGAACAGCGTCAGGACAACAAAATTATTCGTCCTTCCGCCAATTATACCGGCCCGGACGATCGCCAGTTTGTGCCGATCGAAAAGCGTTGCTAATTAAAACCTCTAAATATAAAAACAGGAGTTGTACCCTATGTCCGCACATATTTCGAACATCCGCCCAGACTTTGACCGTGAAATCGTTGATATCGTTGATTACGTGATGAATTACGAGATCACCTCAAAGGTGGCGTACGACACCGCGCATTATTGCCTGCTCGACACGCTCGGCTGTGGTCTGGAAGCGCTGGAATACCCGGCCTGTAAAAAATTGCTTGGGCCGATCGTGCCAGGCACGGTGGTGCCCAACGGCGCACGCGTGCCGGGCACCCAGTTCCAGCTCGATCCGGTACAGGCAGCCTTTAACATTGGCGCGATGATCCGCTGGCTCGATTTTAATGATACCTGGCTTGCCGCCGAGTGGGGCCATCCTTCTGATAACCTGGGCGGTATTCTGGCGATTGCGGATTGGCTGTCACGCAACGCCGTCGCCGCCGGCAAAGCGCCGCTGACCATGAAACAGGTATTGAGCGGGATGATCAAAGCCCATGAAATTCAGGGTTGCATCGCGCTGGAAAACGCCTTCAACCGTGTCGGACTTGACCATGTGTTGCTGGTGAAAGTGGCCTCGACGGCGGTGGTCGCTGAAATGCTGGGGCTGACGCGCGATGAGATCCTTAACGCGGTATCGCTGGCGTGGGTGGATGGGCAGTCGTTGCGCACTTATCGTCATGCGCCGAATACCGGTACGCGCAAATCCTGGGCGGCGGGCGACGCTACCTCACGCGCGGTACGTCTGGCGCTGATGGCGAAAACCGGCGAGATGGGCTATCCCTCGGCGCTCACCGCCAAAACCTGGGGCTTCTACGACGTTTCATTCAAAGGTGAAACGTTCCGTTTCCAGCGCCCTTACGGCTCCTACGTGATGGAAAACGTGCTATTTAAAATTTCTTTCCCGGCAGAATTCCACTCGCAAACCGCCGTCGAAGCGGTGATGACGCTGTATGAGCAGATGCAGGCCGCGGGTAAAACGGCAGCGGATATCGAGAAAGTGACCATCCGTACCCACGAAGCCTGTCTTCGCATTATCGATAAAAAAGGCCCGCTCAATAACCCGGCGGACCGCGATCACTGTATCCAGTATATGGTCGCCGTGCCGCTGCTGTTCGGACGGTTAACCGCGGCGGATTATGAAGACGAGGTGGCGCAGGACAAGCGTATTGACGCCCTGCGCGAGAAAATCGTGTGTTATGAGGACCCGGCTTTTACCGCCGACTATCACGACCCGGAAAAACGAGCTATCGGCAATGCGATCACCGTGGAGTTTACTGATGGCTCACGCTTTGGCGAGGTTGTCGTGGAGTATCCGATTGGTCATGCGCGTCGCCGCGCCGACGGTATTCCGAAGCTTATCGAAAAATTTAAAATTAACCTGGCTCGTCAGTTCCCGACTCGCCAGCAGCAACGCATTCTGGATGTCTCCCTGGACAGAGCCCGCCTGGAGCAGATGCCGGTTAACGAATACCTCGATTTATATGTCATCTGAGCCAGCCAGCAGTAAGGCGTAAGTTCAACAGGAGAGCGTGATGTCTTTTAGCGAATTTTATCAGCGTTCCATTAACGAACCGGAGGCGTTCTGGGCCGAGCAGGCCCGACGTATCGACTGGCGACAGCCGTTTACGCAGACGCTGGATCATAGCCGTCCACCGTTTGCCCGCTGGTTTTGCGGCGGCACCACTAACTTATGTCATAACGCCGTTGACCGCTGGCTGGATAAACAGCCGGAGGCGCTGGCGCTGATTGCCGTCTCATCAGAGACCGATGAAGAGCGCACATTTACCTTCAGCCAGTTGCATGATGAAGTCAACGCTGTGGCCGCTATGCTGCTGTCGCTGGGCGTGCAGCGTGGCGATCGCGTATTGGTCTATATGCCGATGATTGCCGAAGCGCAGATAACCCTGCTGGCCTGTGCGCGCATTGGCGCGATCCATTCGGTGGTCTTTGGCGGTTTTGCCTCGCACAGCGTGGCGGCGCGGATTGACGATGCCAGACCGGCGCTGATTGTGTCGGCGGATGCCGGAGCGCGGGGCGGTAAAATCCTGCCGTATAAAAAGCTGCTTGATGACGCTATTGCGCAGGCGCAGCATCAGCCGAAACACGTTCTGCTGGTGGACAGAGGGCTGGCGAAAATGGCGTGGGTGGATGGGCGCGATCTGGATTTTGCCACGTTGCGCCAGCAGCATCTCGGCGCGAGCGTGCCGGTGGCGTGGCTGGAATCCAATGAAACCTCGTGCATTCTTTACACCTCCGGCACTACCGGCAAACCGAAAGGCGTCCAGCGCGACGTCGGCGGTTATGCGGTGGCGCTGGCAACCTCGATGGACACCATTTTTGGCGGCAAGGCGGGCGGCGTATTCTTTTGCGCATCGGATATCGGCTGGGTCGTCGGCCACTCCTATATCGTTTACGCGCCGCTGCTGGCAGGCATGGCGACTATTGTTTACGAAGGACTGCCGACGTACCCGGACTGCGGGGTCTGGTGGAAAATTGTCGAGAAATACCAGGTTAACCGGATGTTTTCCGCCCCGACCGCGATTCGCGTGCTGAAAAAATTCCCGACGGCGCAAATCCGCAATCACGATCTCTCCTCGCTGGAGGCGCTTTATCTGGCCGGTGAGCCGCTGGACGAGCCGACGGCCAGTTGGGTGACGGAGACGCTGGGCGTACCGGTCATCGACAATTATTGGCAGACGGAGTCCGGCTGGCCGATCATGGCGCTGGCCCGCGCGCTGGACGACAGGCCGTCGCGTCTGGGAAGTCCCGGCGTGCCGATGTACGGTTATAACGTCCAGCTACTCAATGAAGTCACCGGCGAGCCCTGCGGCATAAATGAAAAAGGCATGCTGGTGATCGAAGGGCCGCTGCCGCCGGGCTGTATTCAGACTATTTGGGGCGACGATGCGCGTTTTGTGAAGACTTACTGGTCGCTGTTTACCCGTCAGGTTTATGCCACCTTCGACTGGGGAATCCGCGACGCCGAGGGGTATTACTTTATTCTGGGCCGTACCGATGATGTGATTAATATTGCGGGTCATCGGCTGGGGACGCGAGAAATAGAAGAAAGTATCTCCAGCTACCCGAACGTAGCGGAAGTGGCGGTAGTGGGGATAAAAGACGCTCTGAAAGGGCAGGTGGCGGTGGCGTTTGTCATTCCGAAGCAGAGCGATACGCTGGCGGATCGCGAGGCGGCGCGCGACGAGGAAAACGCGATTATGGCGCTGGTAGACAATCAGATTGGTCACTTTGGTCGTCCGGCGCATGTCTGGTTTGTCTCGCAGCTCCCCAAAACGCGTTCCGGAAAGATGCTTCGCCGCACGATCCAGGCGATCTGCGAAGGCCGCGATCCGGGCGATCTGACAACCATTGACGATCCCGCGTCGTTGCAGCAAATTCGCCAGGCGATCGAGGAATAGCCGTAAGCCGGATAAGCCGCGTCCGGCAACGGGTTAGCGTTTGCGACTGAATAGTGGGGTGTAAAGTCGGGAAAGGGCGGCAGCGCGCCGCCCTGTAACAGAATTAACGCAGAATATTTTTCTCAGCCAGATCCAGCGCGAAGTAGCTGAAAATCAAATCGGCGCCGGCGCGTTTAATCGAGCCCAGACTTTCCAGCACGACCTTTTCTTCATCGATGGCGCCAGCCATAGCAGCAAATTTAATCATGGCATATTCACCGCTCACCTGGTAAGCGCCAAGCGGCAACTCTGTGCGTTCGCGGATTTCACGCAGCACGTCCAGATACGCGCCGGCCGGTTTCACCATTAAGCAATCCGCGCCCTGGGCTTCGTCGAGCAGTGATTCGCGAATCGCTTCACGGCGGTTCATCGGATTCATTTGATACGTCTTGCGGTCGCCTTTTAACGCGGTACCCGCTGCTTCACGGAAGGGGCCGTAGAAAGAAGAGGCGAACTTAGTGGAGTAGGACATTATTGCCGTATCGGTAAAACCGGCGGCATCCAGCGCCTGGCGGATAGCCTGGACTTGTCCATCCATGGCTGCGGAGGGCGCAATAAAATCTGCTCCAGCCGCCGCCGCGATAACGGCCTGCTTGCCGAGGTTGGCCAGCGTCGCATCGTTATCCACTCCGTGTTCGCACAACACGCCGCAGTGGCCGTGCGAGGTGTATTCGCAGAAGCAGGTGTCGGACATGACGATCATCTCCGGCACGGTTTGCTTACAGATGCGGGACATTCTTGCCACCAGTCCGTCTTCTTTCCAGGTATCGCTGCCGGTGTCATCAGTATGGTGAGAAATGCCGAAGGTCATAACGGAACGAATGCCAGCATTTGCGATACGTTCAATCTCTCGCGCCAGTTGCTTTTCCGGGATACGCATTACGCCGGGCATGGCATCAATAGCTTTGTAATCGTCGAGTTCTTCTTCAACAAAGATCGGCAACACCAGGTCGTTCAGGCTAAGTGTTGTCTCTTCAAACATAGCGCGCAGCGCAGCGGATTTGCGCAGGCGGCGAGGGCGATGGATAAGGTCTGTCATGGTCTGCCTGATGTTTGTGGAATCGAAGGCCCAGTATACCTGAATCTGCAGGCAGATGTTTTACGAAAACGGTCCTTAACGTAGCAGGCGCAGCCCCAGCGGCAGCAGAACATGACGCTTCCTTTATATACCGAAGATTAATACCTCAGGCACTATATCATTTTAAATAAGAATTAGTTTTACGTTGTTTTTAGTTTTATTTCATCGTCATTTAAGTAAATGTGGGTTTCAACATTATTCATGTTTATTTTGTTTTTCTTTAATCCATATTTATCTTATATGTGTTTTGTTTTTTTATTTTCTTGTAAGGCCATGAAAAAGAATGCTTTTCAATTATAAATTTTCCTTTTATTACGTCCTTTTAATTCATGTCCGAATCCGGACTGAGGATAAAGAATAATTGAACCTTTTAGCAATGACGCCGCATAATCCTTCTTGCTAAACATCTGTATGTTTTTATGCATTGATAATTGATGGATCAACTATATTACGTCCCTGAGGAGGGATGACAAATGCACTCCTGGAAAAAGAAACTTGTAGTCTCACAATTAGCATTGGCTTGCACTCTGGCAATCACTTCTCAGGCGAATGCTACTACTAATGATATTTCTGGTACCACTTACAATACGTTTCATCACTACAACGATGCGACCTACGCTGATGACGTTTATTATGATGGCTATGTAGGTTGGAACAACTACGCAACTGATAGTTACTATAACGGTGACATTTATCCTGTAATCAATAACGCGCGAGTTAATGGCGTTATTTCTACCTACTATCTGGATGATGGCGTTACTACCAATACTAATGCGAATAGCCTGACAATTAAAAACAGTACTATTCACGGTATGATTACCTCCGCGTGTCTTGAGGGTACCGATTGCGTAAATCGTGACACCGGGTATGTATATGATCGTCTGGCGTTGACCGTTGATAACTCTACTATTGATGACAACTACGAGCATTATACCTATAACGGTACCTATACCGATGGTACTGCGGATACACATGTTGTTGATGTTTATGGCATGGGTACCGCGATTACACTGGATCAGGAAGTTGATCTGTCTATTGTAAATAATTCTCATGTTGCTGGTATTACCCTGACTCAGGGCTACGAATGGGAAGATATCGACGATAACACCGTTAGCACTGGCGTAAACAGTAGTGAAGTATTTAATAACACAATCAATGTTGTTGATTCTACCGTAACCTCTGGTTCATTGTCTGATGAAGGTACTTCCGGCTGGTTTGGTAATACTAATAACGCTAGCGATTACAGTGGTTCTTATACTGCTGATGACATTGCGATTGCGGCAATTGCACACCCATATGCTGATAATGCAATGCAGACGACGGTCAACCTCAGCAACTCCACGCTGATGAGCGATGTTGTATTCTCCAGCAATTTCGATGAAAACTTCTTCCCGAATGGAGCGGATAGCTATCGTGATACTGATGCTGACCGCGACACGAACGGTTGGGATGGCACTGACCGTATGGATGTTACCCTGAATAATGGTAGCAAATGGGTTGGTGCAGCAATGTCTGTACATATGACAGACACTGGTACTGATGCCGATGGAGACGGTGTTTTTGAATATACTGTAGATACTAACGGCGACGGTATTCTTGATGCCACATCTCCGGATGGAGTTTACGATTCTTATGCTGTAGGTACCGAGGCAACTGCAACTCTGATCGATATCGCAGCTAATAGTCTGTGGCCATTATCAACTGTAGGTGTTGATAACATTTATACTGACTACAGTGAGTATAACCATATCGTTGGTAACGAAGTTTATCAGAGCGGCCTGTTTAACGTGACCCTGAATACCGGATCACAGTGGGACACTACTAAAACTTCTCTGATTGATACGCTGAGTATCAATAGTGGTTCTGTTGTCAATGTTGCTGATTCTACTCTGGTTTCTGACACTATCGGCCTGACTGGTGGTTCTGCTCTGAACATCAATGAAGATGGTCATGTTGCAACTGATACCCTGTCTATCGATAACAGTACCGTTACGATTGCTGATGATGTTTCTGCTGGCTGGAGCGTAAATGATGCTGCCCTGTACGCAAACACTATCAACGTAACCAATAATGGTGTACTGGATGTTGGTAATAGCGCTTCTAATGCGCTGCAGGTTGATACTCTGAACCTGACCAGCTACACCGATGCTAACGGTTATGTGAACGCTGGTGTCTTCAACATCGAAAGTAACCGTTTCGTACTGGATGCTGACCTGACTAACGATCGTACTAACGACACGACTAAGTCTAACTACGGTTATGGCGTGATTGCGATGAACTCTGATGGTCATTTGACCATTAACGGTAACGGCGATACTTACGATACCGACCAGACGGAAGCAGGTCAGGATGAAGTTGATAACGTTGGTGACAATGTTGCAGCTGCCACCGGTAACTATAAAGTGCGTATCGACAACGCCACTGGCGCGGGTTCTGTTGCGGATTATAAAGGTAATGAGCTGATCTATGTTAACGATAAGAACAGCACCGCAACCTTCTCTGCAGCAAACAAAGCTGACCTGGGTGCTTACACCTATCAGGCTAAGCAGGAAGGCAACACTGTCGTGCTGGAACAGATGGAACTGACCGACTACGCTAACATGGCGCTGAGCATTCCTTCTGCGAACACCAATATCTGGAACCTGGAACAAGACACCGTTGGTACTCGTCTGACCAATGCTCGTCATGGCCTGGCGGATAACGGCGGCGCATGGGTAAGCTACTTCGGCGGTAACTTCAACGGCGACAACGGCACCATTAACTACGATCAGGATGTTAATGGCATCATGGTCGGTGTTGATACCAAAGTTGACGGTAACAACGCTAAGTGGATCGTTGGTGCGGCAGCAGGCTTCGCGAAAGGCGATCTGAGCGATCGTACCGGTCAGGTGGATCAGGACAGCCAGTCTGCCTACATCTACTCTTCCGCTCGTTTCGCAAACAACATCTTTGTTGACGGTAACTTAAGCTACTCTCACTTCAACAACGATTTGTCTGCTAACATGAGCGACGGTACTTACGTTGACGGCAACACCTCTTCTGACGCCTGGGGCTTCGGCTTGAAACTGGGTTATGATCTGAAGCTGGGTGATGCAGGCTACGTAACGCCTTACGGCAGCGTATCCGGTCTGTTCCAGTCCGGCGACGACTACCAGCTGAGCAACGACATGAAAGTTGACGGTCAGTCTTACGACAGCATGCGTTATGAACTCGGTGTAGATGCAGGTTATACCTTCACTTACAGCGAAGATCAGGCGTTGACGCCGTACTTCAAACTGGCTTACGTTTACGACGACTCCAACAACGATGCTGACGTAAACGGCGACTCTATCGACAACGGCGTAGAAGGTTCTGCGGTACGTGTTGGTCTGGGTACTCAGTTCAGCTTCACGAAGAACTTCAGCGCCTACACCGATGCTAACTACCTCGGCGGCGGTGATGTTGATCAAGACTGGTCTGCAAACGTTGGTGTTAAATATACCTGGTAATCATTTTCTCTCAGGAGAAATAAAGGTAATTTAAACTGAAAAATGCCCGTCAAGGACTTGACGGGCATTATTGCAAGGAATGCATATGTTATCTTTAAGCAAGCCACTACAGGAATTCTACAGACTCGATAAATGCCTTTCTAAGCATGGTACGCGTTTCGAGTTTGTTAATGATAAAGAGATTATCTGTTCACCTGATGAAAGTAATACCCATACCTTTGTTATTTTAGAGGGGGTTGTTTCGTTAGTTCGCGGTGATAAAGTTCTTATTGGTATTGTGCAGGCCCCCTTTATTTTCGGTTTAGCCGATGGTGTGGCGAAAAAAGAGGCACAATATAAATTAATTGCGGAGAGCGGTTGCATTGGTTATCGCCTCTCATCATCACAAACTCTTGCCATCATTGAGCAAAACCAACTGTGGCGTGAAGCCTTCTGTTGGATAGTATGGAAAAGTCAGGTACTGGAACTTCGTGACAAGCAGCTCATTGGTAATAATTCTTACGACCAAATTCGTGCGACGTTAATGACAATGATTGAGTGGGATGAAGAACTTCGCTCACGTATTGGTGTTATGAATTATATTCATCAACGAACGCGCGTATCGCGATCGGTGGTGGCGGAAGTTCTCGCGGCCCTGCGTAAGGGTAATTACATTGAAATGAATAAAGGCAAACTGATCAGTATTAACCGTTTGCCCTCCGAATATTAACAAGAATGTTGCGCCTCGTCTGATATAGCGCGAGGCGCGACGACTCAGGATGCAGGAATAGCAATCGGTTTATTGCCGCTTAGCTCAGTAACCAAATCGTTAATCCCGTCGCTCATATTGGTAAAACGCGTGAGAGGGGAACGGGTTACGACCACAAAAGCGCCAATATTATATTGCGGGATCATCGCCATATAGGTAATAAAACCGCCGCCTCCTCCTGTTTTCTGGATAATGCCAGGACGTCCGTCTTTTGGCGCCATATAGACCCAACCCAGACCGAGCGCGTCGGCTTTACCCGGTACGTCCATCCCGATGATTTTCTTTAACTGTGTGCGCTGATAAATCAACGTTTGCATACGATCGGCCTGTTGGCTACGGTGATAGAAATCTGACGACAGATACTGTTGCATCCAGCGCATCATATCTCCTGGCGTAGAATAGACCCCACCGCTGCCAATGGCAGCCAGCGTATTATTACAGGGGCTTGCGCCTTTTTCTGCCACTATCAGACGCTTACACTGATCGGGAGAAGGGGTAAACGTGGTGTCTTTCATTCCCAGCGGGCGGGTAATCTTTTCTTCAAACAGTTGCGTATAAGGTTTGCCGGAGGCGGTCGCCAGCGCGTCGGCTAACAGGTCGAACGCCAGATTGGAATAGGCCGCCTGTGAACCGGGCGCGACTTTTAACGTTGCTGTGGAGAGCCAGTTCCAGCGTTGTTCGCGGGTTGGCCAGACAAATACCGGACGATGCGCCGCGCCGCCGGGCTGTTCTCGCGGAAGCGCGCTGGTGTGGGTCGCTAAGTTGACCAACGTAATCGGCGTGCCTTGATACGTCGGGACATGCGCGCCGGGAGGCGCATATTTGCTGAGAGGATCGTTTAATTTTACCGTTCCCTGATCGAGCAATTTTACCAACATTTCACTGGTCATGAGCTTGGTGAGAGAAGCGATACGAATGACCGAATCAAGCTGTGGACGAACATTATTGCCCGGTCTGGTGTCACCGAAACTACGAAACACGCGTTGATTGCCGTCGATCACCACCAGCGCCATGCCCGTGGCACCGCTACCATAAAAGATATGCTCGGCATAACGATCAACGATATCAGAGGCAAAAACCGGATCGGCAATCGGCTGAGCCGCCTGGACAGAAGTAAGTGATGCCGCAAACAGCATGGCAGTAAAAAGCAGACTACGTTTCAACGGTGATGTCCATAAGTGAAATAACGGTGGTTATGCGTATTTATACTACCCGGCGGCACATTGCAAAACGTTAAAGAGAAAAAAGTGGGTGAAAAAACGTAACGGCGGGTTTTCGTGATGGAGAATGTTTACTTTTGTGATAGAGCGCTTGTGATAACCTGATAGCGTCAGCGTGCCTGCTGTGTATGAAACTCGTCGAAACAATTCTGTTGAGCAGAAATGCGAACTAAGCGTCACAACGTAGGTCACAATGCCTGGTTTAGCCCTTTCATTTGCGTGGGCATGGCGTGCTATTGCCGCCGTCACAGCAGCCGTAATAAAGATAAGAAGTTAGCAGGAGAGCATGATGTTTAAATCTTTTTTCCCAAAGCCAGGGCCGTTTTTCATGTCGGCGTTTGTTTGGGCGCTGATCGCCGTCATTTTCTGGCAGGCGGGAGGAGGAGATTGGGTGGCGCGACTTGTGGGGGCATCCGATGAAGTGCCTATCAGCGCAGCGCGCTTTTGGTCGCTGGACTATCTGATTTTTTATGCTTATTACCTGATTTGCGTGGGATTATTTGCAACGTTCTGGTTCATCTATAGCCCGCACCGCTGGCAGTACTGGTCGATACTTGGCACCTCGCTCATTATTTTTGTCACCTGGTTTTTGGTGGAGGTTGGCGTCGCGGTTAACGCCTGGTACGCGCCGTTCTATGATTTGATTCAAACGGCGCTCAGCTCGCCGCACAAGGTCACTCTTGGTCAATTTTATCATGAAGTGGGGGTGTTTCTCGGTATTGCGCTTATCGCCGTGGTGATCGGCGTGCTGAACAACTTCTTTGTCAGCCACTATGTATTTCGCTGGCGTACCGCAATGAATGAGCACTATATGGCGCACTGGCAGTACCTGCGCCATATCGAAGGGGCTGCCCAGCGTGTGCAGGAAGACACCATGCGTTTTGCCTCTACACTGGAGAACATGGGCGTGAGTTTTATCAATGCCATCATGACGCTTATCGCCTTTCTGCCGGTGTTAGTCACCCTGTCAGCGCATGTGCCGAATTTACCCATCGTAGGACATATCCCTTACGGCCTGGTCATTGCCGCCATAGTCTGGTCATTAATGGGGACGGGCCTGCTGGCGGTCGTCGGGATCAAATTGCCAGGGCTGGAATTTAAAAATCAGCGAGTGGAAGCCGCTTATCGTAAGGAGCTGGTCTACGGTGAAGATGACGCCAGCCGCGCCACGCCGCCCACCGTCCGTGAACTGTTTAGCGCGGTGCGCCATAACTACTTCCGTCTCTACTTTCACTATATGTATTTCAACATCGCGCGCATTCTCTATTTGCAGGTCGATAACGTTTTCGGTTTGTTCCTGCTGTTTCCTTCCATTGTTGCCGGTACGATTACGCTGGGGCTGATGACGCAAATCACCAACGTGTTTGGCCAGGTGCGCGGTTCGTTCCAGTATTTGATTAACTCCTGGACGACGCTGGTGGAGCTGATGTCTATTTATAAACGTTTACGTAGCTTTGAACGCCAGTTGGATGGTCAGCCAGTTCAGGAAGTGACCCACTCTTTTAGCTAACAGAAGGAAACGTTATGTCGGCGGCGTCCCGTCTTTATCCTCTGCCTTTTCTGGCGGTTGCCATATTGGCTGGCTGTAGTAGTCAATCCGGGCAGCCGGTGAGCAAGGGCGAGAAGCCTGTCGACGTGGCAAGCGTAGTACGTCAGAAAATGCCAGCCAGTGTCAAAGACAGAGAGGCCTGGGCGAAAGATATCGCGACAACGTTTAAGAGCCAGGGGCTGGCGCCGACGGTAGAAAATATCTGTTCGGTGCTGGCTGTCGCCCAGCAGGAGTCCGGTTATCAGGCGGATCCTGTCGTGCCGGGGCTAAGTAAAATCGCCTGGCAGGAGATTGATCGCCGCGCTGAACGACTACACATTCCGCTGTTTCTGGTGCACACCGCGCTGAAAATTAACTCCCCCAACGGCAAGAGCTATAGCGAACGCCTGGACACGGTAAAAACCGAAAAACAGCTTAGCGCTATTTTTGATGATTTTATCAATATGGTTCCTATGGGGCAGACGCTATTTGGCTCATATAACCCGGTGCATACGGGCGGCCCGATGCAGGTCAGCATTGCCTTTGCCGAACAGCACGCGAAAGGTTATCCGTGGAAGATGGCGGGTACGGTACGTCAGGAGGTCTTTACGCGCCGTGGCGGGTTGTGGTTTGGAACTTACCATTTGCTGAATTACCCGGCGAACTACAGCGCGCCTGTTTTCCGCTTCGCCGACTTCAACGCGGGATGGTACGCCAGCCGTAACGCTGCGTTCCAGAATGCCGTCAGTAAAGCCAGTGGGGTAAAACTGGCGCTGGATGGCGATCTGATTCGTTATAACAGCAAGGAACCGGGCAAAACAGAGTTAGCGGTACGCAAACTGGCAGGGCAGTTGGGAATGAGTGAGCGTGAAATTCGCAGCCAACTGGAGAAAGGCGATAGCCTGGCGTTTGAAAAAACGGCGCTCTACAAGAAAGTCTATAAACTGGCCGAGGCCAAAACGGGCAAGACGCTTGCGCGGGAAATGTTGCCCGGTATTCAACTGGAAAGTCCGAAGATCACGCGCAAGCTGACGACCGCCTGGTTTGCTAAACGAGTTGATGAGCGGCGGGCGCGGTGTATGGGGCGATAAATTTCGCGCTGGGATATTTTCTCCAGCGCGCTAAGGTTTATTGGTGACGGTGACGCCAGCGTAAAAACGCGGCGATAACGGCGAAAATGAGGCAGCCCGTGAGGAAGGGCACCAGGCCAAAAATCGTCCCGACGCCCAGCCCAATCTCTACCCGCGGTCGACCTGTATCCTGTACCTGCATCAGATGCTCATAGATGCCCGGCGCATGAACCAGCAGGTTTAAGAGTTGCGCTCCGGCCCAGAAGCAAAACAGTACAAATATGGCGTAAGCAATATTTCCGGGCGTAGAGGAGGTTTCTCGATGCTTCCCGCTGAACAGCGATTTTGAGAGAGTGAAATCAGCCATAAAGACCTCCAGGATGATCGGCTACGATCTGGCGTTATGCCATCGGCTTACTGTGAAGTCTGACAGGTCATTGTGTTTGTCAATATCAGAATCATGGTAATTTCACATACGGAATGTATCCATCGCGTAAATTTTTGTTAGTTGTCACAAAACGATCACTTTTATCAAAATTAATTAACATTTAAGAAATTCCGTATCCCCCACAGACTCGCCCGCCAGAAGTATGCAAAAATACGTTTTTGTTGCTGTTAATACGTCGGAGTCGTTATGCGTTTGCCTGTAAAAATTCGTCGTGACTGGCACTACTATGCCTTCTCTATTGGCCTTATCTTTATTTTGAATGGCGTCGTAGGATTGCTGGGATTTGAGGCGAAAGGATGGCAAACCTATGGTGTTGGGCTGGTAACGTGGATTATTAGCTTCTGGCTGGCGGGGTTCATTATTCGCCGGCGCGAAGATGATGAGGTAAAAGACGCCCGATAAACGTTGCGCTATCGGGCGTGCGGTATTACATCGTGGTTTTTAAGGCGTTATTCGCCGTATGGCGTTCCAGCGCCAGCTCAATCAGGCGGCTGATCAAATCGGTATAGCCCAATCCGCTCGCCTGCCAGAGTTTTGGATACATACTGATATTGGTAAAACCTGGCAGCGTATTAATCTCGTTAATCACGACCTCATTGTCTGCCGTTAAGAAGACATCGACACGCGCCATACCCGCGCATCCCAGCGTCTGATAAGCCTGGATCGCGATCGCGCGGATCTTGTCATTCACCCCGGAAGGAAGCTGCGCAGGCACGACAACTTGTGCGCCATTATCATCAATATACTTAGTATCGTAGGCGTAAAATTCGCTGTTCAGTACGATTTCGCCGCAGGTACTGGCCTGTGGGTTATCGTTACCTAATACGGCGCATTCGATCTCGCGCCCTTTGATCCCTTGCTCCACCACCACTTTATGATCGAATTCGAAAGCCAGCGCGACCGCCTGCTGATATTGCGCTTCGTTAGCGACTTTACTAACGCCGACCGAAGAGCCCTGATTGGCGGGCTTAACGAACAGCGGCAGTCCCAGACGGGATTCAACCTCGGCAAAACTAAACGCGTGACGATTCGTTCGGGTGAGTGTAATAAACGGGGCGATATTCAGTCCTGCATCGCGTAGCAGTCGTTTGGCGATGTCTTTATCCATGCAGGCTGCGGAGCTCAGCACGTCTGAACCGACAAACGGTAAGTTTGCGACGCGCAGCATCCCCTGCAATGAGCCGTCTTCGCCCAGCGTACCGTGGACGATAGGAAAAATAACATCTACCGTCGGTAGCGGCTGCCCGTTCTGGGCGTTAATCAATTGGTGTTGATGTTTGCCAGGCACCTGGGCCAGACTGATTGCCGAAGGACGTAGCGCGATATGTGCCGGATCGTCTGCATTCTGCAAATAATTTTCCGCATCGTTAACATGCCATTGTCCCGCCTTATCTATCCCTAACAGCACCACGTCGAAGCGGGTTTTATCGATCGCATCAACGATATTTTTCGCTGATTGCAAAGACACTTCATGTTCCGCCGACTTACCGCCAAATACTATTCCTACCCGCAATTTCGCCATCTTAAAAACCCATTCCATCGAATGCAAAGCGTATACATTACCACGACAAAACGCGGGTTTCGCGGGGTTCTGCCATAATGTTTATGGGATGTGAGAACGGAGGCCGCGTGAGAGGTAAGGGTTTTCTGATTATTGTGCTGTTGGGCGGTATTGGCGGGCTGGGATATCGTTATCTTCCCTCTTATTATAATCCTTTTGCTCCGCTACAACTTGCCGATCCGCCAGGCTGGATCACTACCTTCAAACTACAGCGCCTGATGCCGTCGCAGTGCCGGGAGCTGTTGACGGCGGCCAATCAACAGGGATTAATTTCATCACAACCTGTTGCGGATAGCGCTGGTGAATGTCCCTTGTCCCATGTTGTGCGCGTCAGAGATTTTGGCCAGGTCAAACTGAGCAGCAGTTTTTTAGCCTCCTGCCCGTTGGCGCTGCGCTCCGCGCTGTTTGTCGAACAGCAGGCAAAACCTTTAACAGAAACGTGGATGAAGCGCCGCCTGACCCGCATCGAACATCTGGGTAGCTATGCCTGCCGTAATATTTATCACCGCCCGGATGCGCGTCGCAGTGAACATGCCAGCGCAGAAGCGCTGGATATCAGCGGGTTTCAGCTATCAGATGGCCGAAAAATCACTGTTCTGCGCGGCTGGGGGCGTCAGGAGACGGGGCCCTGGTTACGCGCTATGTTAAACGCCAGTTGCCATTATTATGGCAATGGGCTCGGGCCTGACTATAACGCTGCTCATGCTAACCATTTTCATCTTGGAATGCGGGGCTACGGCGTGTGTCGTTAAAGCATAAACGTCTGCCTTGCGCGGCTATATAATGTGACATGTTTCACAAAAATGATGAACGGGGAGACAAAATAGCAAAGTGTGACGTATCGCACCTCTGGAACCACCAGGAAAAAGAGAACTTGCTAAGCTAACGCGTATTTTCAGCTACTTACCGTTACGAGTCTTATGGAATCCTGGAAAGTTAATCTAATTTCCGTTTGGTTTGGATGTTTTTTTACCGGGCTGGCAATCAGCCAAATCCTGCCATTCTTACCCCTTTATATTTCCCAGCTTGGCGTCTCTTCCCATGAAGCGTTATCAATGTGGTCCGGGTTAACGTTTAGCATCACGTTTCTTATTTCCGCCATTGTGTCGCCGATGTGGGGCAGTCTCGCCGATCGCAAAGGGCGTAAACTGATGCTATTGCGCGCGTCGCTCGGGATGGCGATAGCTATTCTACTGCAGGCATTCGCGACCCATGTCTGGCAACTTTTCCTGCTGCGCGGAATCATGGGGTTAACGTCAGGTTATATCCCCAATGCTATGGCGCTGGTAGCCTCTCAGGTACCGCGCGAACGTAGCGGCTGGGCGCTCAGTACGCTTTCTACCGCGCAGATCAGCGGCGTTATCGGCGGGCCGTTAATGGGCGGCTTTGTCGCGGATCATATCGGGCTGCGGGCGGTATTTCTGATTACTGCCATGCTGTTGGTGGTGAGCTTTCTGGTCACGCTATTTTTAATTAAAGAAGGCGTGCGTCCGGTCATCAGGAAAAGCGAACGCCTGAGCGGTAAAGCCGTTTTTGCGTCGTTACCTTATCCTGCGCTGGTGATCAGTTTGTTTTTTACCACGATGGTCATTCAACTCTGTAATGGTTCCATCAGTCCAATCCTGGCGCTGTTTATCAAATCAATGATGCCGGACAGTAATAACATCGCCTTTCTTAGCGGGGTAATCGCCTCGGTGCCCGGTATCTCTGCGCTTATCTCCGCGCCTCGCCTGGGAAAACTTGGCGACAGAATCGGCACGGAAAGAATTCTGATGGCCACGCTTATCTGCGCAGTGCTGCTTTTCTTCGCGATGTCCTGGGTCACCACGCCGTTCCAGCTGGGGCTGTTACGTTTCTTGTTAGGCTTTGCCGATGGCGCGATGTTACCCGCCGTACAAACGTTATTGGTGAAATACTCCAGCGATCAAATTACCGGACGTATTTTTGGCTACAACCAGTCATTTATGTACCTGGGCAACGTGGTTGGGCCGTTGATGGGCGCGACGGTATCGGCGATGGCCGGTTTCCGCTGGGTTTTTATCGCTACGGCGGCGATCGTGTTGATCAATATCGGGCAACTGACCCTGGCGTTACGTCGTCGGCGTAACGCGCAAAAAGCGAAAGGCCAATAGCGGTGCATCGTAACGGCACTTCTGCCGTTACGATATGGTTTAAATTAAAAGATATATTCTTTATCCGTGAAGTTTTTCTATAGATGGCATAACCTTAAATTATGATATAGCGTGATTATTGTTTTTTGATGGTTTATTATCGTCTCGTTTACGGCCTGAGAAACGTTTCGCTGCGGCGACAGTGATAATTATTTGTGTAAAGTTCTTCCTGTATCATAAAAATAGTACTTTCAGCCTCTAGGCAGTGGTTCTTCATAGTGATAACGTCACCCTGGAACTAATAAGGAAATATGGTCATGAAAAATCTCATAGCAGAGTTGTTGCTTAAGCTAGCCCAAAAAGAAGAAGAGTCGAAAGAACTGGTTGCTCAGGTAGAAGCGTTAGAGATTATCGTCACAGCAATGTTACGTAACATGGCGCAAAACGAGCAGGAGATGTTGATACGTCAGGTAGAGGGGGCACTTGAAGGCGTAAAGCCGGATGCCAGCGTTCCTGATCACGATACGGAATTGCTGCGCCAATATGTAAAAAAGTTGCTGAGACACCCCCGGCACTAATCGTATTTAAAACAACACAGTTGTTATAACGTTACTTTTATAAAATAGCCCTGGCCGCTTCGTTTTTATTTTGCTCTGTATTAACCAGAAGAAAATAAAAACGAAGCGGCTATGGTAATAACAGTGTAACGTTATGCGTTGTTCTTCTGCATCCTGCGTGACTGTGGATAATCGAGTTGCACATTAGCCTACGGTTTGTCAATCAATAAAACATATATTGCTAACGGTAAGTAATACTTTTACTGCCGGGTGGTATTTTTGCCAGTAACAGCCAGACTTATATAAAGTCCCTGGGATATTTCCCAAAGGGACAACGTGTAATGCGTACACTGACAAAAGGATGGTGCTATGAAAATAACATTACTGGTGACTTTACTTTTTGGCCTGGTCTTTTTAACCGCCGTCGGCGCAACCGAAAAACCGTTAACACCGCAACAGCAGCGCATGACGACCTGTAATCAGCAGGCGACAGCGCAAGCGTTGAAAGGCGATGCACGTAAAACTTACCTTAGCGACTGTCTAAAAAACAGCCAGTCAGGCCCTGGCGAGAAAAGCCTGACGCCGCAACAGCAGAAAATGCGTGAATGCAATGTTCAGGCGACGGAACAATCCCTGAAAGGCGATGACCGTAGCAAGTTTATGAGCGCCTGCCTGAAAAAAGCGGCGTAGTGCTATCGGGTGAGCCCTGAAAAACACTCACCCGAAATTTCATACTTCCTCCATGCGCTCTGTTTCTATAATTTGGGAAAATTGTTTCTAAATGTTCCCAAAAATAATGAATGATGAAAATTTTTACCGAAAAGCGGTTGAACAGGCGGTAGCGCCGCCTGACCCTCCTGATGATCGTCAGCGCTCCGGGTTGCGCTTCGCCCGGCGCATCAGGCTACCGCGTGCGGTGGGGTTAGGGGGGATGTTTTTACCGGTGGCCGCCGTGTTAGTGTCGCAACCTGTCTTTGGCGGCTGGTGGCTATTGCTGGTCGGCTGGTCTTTTGTCTGGCCGCATCTGGCGTGGCAGTGGGCGGCGAAAGCCCTTGATCCGCTACGCCAGGAAATTTACAACCTGAAAGTGGATGCGATCCTCTCCGGCATGTGGATCGCGTTGATGGGCGTCAATATGTTGCCTGCCGCCGCGCTGTTTATGATGATGAGCATGAATCTGATGGGCGCTGGCGGGCGGCGGCTATTCACTGTCGGAATGGGCCTTTTGCTGGCGTCATGTCTGGTGACGTTGCAGCTTACCGGGCTACCTGTCGCGATGCGAAGCTCGTCGCTGGAAGTCACGCTCTCTTTGCCCGTCATTATGTTGTATCCGCTGCTGTTCGCCTGGGTAAGTTACCAAACGGCCATTAAATTAGCGGAACATAAGCGACGCTTGCAGGCGATGAGCTCGCGGGATGGCATGACCGGCGTCTATAACCGACGCCACTGGGAAATTTTATTACGTAATGAATTCGATCACAGCCGACGCCACCATCGGGAGGCGACATTGTTGATTATCGACATCGATCATTTTAAGAGCATTAACGACACCTGGGGACATGATGTTGGGGATGAGGCTATTATCGCCCTGACGCGTCAATTACAGATAACGCTACGCGGGAGTGATATTATCGGGCGCTTTGGCGGCGACGAATTTGCGGTGATTATGTGCGGAACGCCGGCAGACAGCGCGATTACCGCCATGTCGCGAGTGCATGAACGGCTAAATACCTTACGCTTGCCGGGCGCGCCGCAGGTCATGTTACGTATCAGCGTGGGCGTGGCGCCGTTAACGCCACAAATCGGTCATTATCGGGAATGGTTAAAGTCTGCGGATATGGCGCTTTACAAAGCAAAGAATGCCGGACGTAACCGCACCGAAGTGGCGGCATGACGTCCAGCCGGGCTTCAGGATTTACTGATCGCCTCTGATTTTTCCATACACTTCGTCATCGCTTCTATTACCGCAGCGCGGAAGCCACGTTCTTCCAGAACGCGTACGGCTTCAATCGTCGTTCCGCCAGGCGAGCACACCATATCTTTCAGTTCGCCGGGATGCTTTCCGGTTTCGAGTACCATTTTCGCCGACCCCATGACGGCCTGCGCGGCGAATTTATAAGCCTGAGCGCGAGGCATACCGCCCAGAACGGCAGCGTCCGCCATCGCCTCGATAAACATAAACACATAGGCCGGCGAAGATCCGCTCACGCCAACCACCGGATGGATCATCGGCTCAGCAATCACCTCCGCCTCGCCAAAGCAGCGGAAAATATTCAGCACATCAGCCGTATCTTCCGGTGTGACCAGCGCGTTGGGTGTGACGGAGGTCATTCCTGCGTTGACCAGCGACGGCGTATTCGGCATAGCGCGAATGATTTTACGGTCGTGTCCCAGCGCGCGCGCAAGCTGATCAAGCGTTACGCCTGCGGCGATAGAGACCACCAGCGAGTCTTTGTTCAGGCTGGAGGAGATTTCACTGAGCACTTTCACCATAATGCCCGGTTTTACCGCGCCGAAAACGATATCCGCGACCTGAGCGACCTCCTGCGCGCTTTGCGCCGCATTAATGCCGTACTGGTCATGCAGGGCGGCAACTTTATCGGGGGAGGGGGTGTAGACCCAGATCTGGCCGGGAAGTACCTGACCGCTGGCAATCAGTCCGCCAAGAATAGCCTTGCCCATATTACCGCAGCCAATAAAACCGATTTTCTTCTCCATCTCGTCACTCCCTATGTTTGTGTGTTATGGGGAATGGTTAGCTTAACGCGGATTGAAAACGGGCAGAAGGAGAAACAGTACTTTGATGAAAGACAAAAGCGCGAGACAATAAAAGATTGTATACCGTACGGGAGACATTATGACCATCTGGGTGGATGCGGATGCGTGTCCGAATGTCATTAAAGAAATTTTGTACCGCGCCGCCGAGCGGATGCAGTTGCCGCTTATTCTGGTTGCCAATCAGGCCTTGCGCGTGCCGCCTTCGCGTTTTATCCGCACGCTCCGCGTGGCCGCCGGGTTTGACGTGGCGGACAATGAAATCGTGCGTCAATGCAAAGCGGGCGATCTGGTGATTACCGCGGATATTCCGCTGGCGGCTGAAGTGCTGGAAAAAGGCGCTGCGGTTCTTAATCCCCGGGGAGAACGCTATAGCGACGCCACGATTCGTGAACGTCTGACGATGCGTGACTTTATGGACACGCTACGCGCCAGCGGCGTACAAACGGGGGGGCCAAACACTCTCTCGCCGCGCGATCGTCAGCATTTTGCCGCCGAGCTGGATAAGTGGTGGCTGGAAAGCCAGCGTAAAAAATAAATCCTGTAATGAAAAATTTACAGTTTATTCATTTCTGATTCTTGCTATAGTACTAATATTGTGACTTTAGTACCTTTGTGTAAATTATTATTTACATTTATGCGTTGTACTAGTTAGATGATATGATTATAACATTGCTGATATCAAATCCTGCGTATGCGCAGTTCCTGGGGGAACGCCTGCTATGATGCAACCTCTTTATCTTGTTGGCCCGCGGGGCTGTGGGAAAACCACCATCGGTATGGCGCTGGCGCAGGCAACCGGTTTTCGGTTTGCAGATACCGACCGCTGGCTGCAATCGCACGTGCAGATGAGCGTCGCTGATATCGTTGAAAAAGAAGGCTGGGGAGGGTTCCGCGCCCGGGAAACCGCGGCCCTGGAGGCGGTAAGCGCGCCTTCGACTGTCGTGGCGACGGGAGGCGGTATTATTCTCACGGAGTATAACCGACGTTATATGCACCGTGTTGGCGTAGTGATTTATCTGTGCGCGCCGGTATCCACGCTGGTTAACCGGCTTGAGGCTGAACCTGAAGCGGATCTGCGCCCGACCCTCACCGGCAAGCCGTTGAGCGAAGAGGTTCGGGAAGTGCTTGAGCAGCGTGACGCGTTGTATCGCGAAACGGCGCATTACATTATTGACGCGACGAAAGCGCCGGCCCAGGTCGTTTCTGAAATTATTGCGGCGCTGCCGCCGTCGACGCAACGGTTACAGGGAGATGTCTATACTTAACGCTCACCCAGAATAAAGGAAACGCTATGCCAACCAGACCACCTTATCCGCGGGAAGCTTATATCGTCACCATTGAAAAAGGCACGCCGGGCCAGACGGTGACGTGGTATCAGCTACGGGCTGACCATCCGAAACCTGATTCGCTCATCAGCGAGCATCCGACCGCAGAAGAAGCGATGGATGCGAAAAAACGTTACGAAGATCCGGATAAATCATAGACGCATGAACCACTCGGAAGGGATTCTGAGTACCCCTAAATTGTATCTCCATCACATTCTTGAAACATTTATACTGGCAACTAAAACCGTAAATTAAGCGATAACAATACAATATTGGAGTTATTTGGAATCTTTACACAATACGTTGCTCATCTGCTGCTACGCTTTCTGAGATTTGTAGGGCAGGTAGCGCGGTGAGCGTGTGAATATTTGCCCGGGAATTACGACGAAGTAATAAGGTGGAATAAAAATGAGTGCGTCGTTGGCAATCCTCACAATCGGCGTTGTGCCAATGAGCGAAGTGTTACCGCTTCTGACGGAATACATCGACGAACAACACATCACCCATCATAGCCTGCTGGGAAAAATGAGCCGGGAAGACGTTATGGCGGATTACGCTGTAGAGCCTGGCGACGATCCGCTTTTGACGTTGCTGAATGATAACCAGATAGCCCATGTTTCCCGCCAGAAAGTGGAGCGAGATTTACAGAGCGTTGTCGAGGTGCTGGATAATCAGGGTTACGATGTCATTATACTGATGAGCACCGCGGCGATTAAAAGTATGGCAGCCCGTAATTCTATTTTGCTTGAACCGCTGCGTATTATTCCACCGCTTGTCGCCTCTATTGTGGATGGACATCAGGTTGGCGTGATTGTGCCTGTTGCAGAACTTCTGGCGGCCCAGGAGAAAAAATGGCAGGTATTGCAAATGCCGCCGGTGTATTCGCTGGCGAATCCGGTTCACGGTTCTGAGCAACAGTTAATTGATGCCGGGCAGGCGCTACTGGATCAAGGCGCGGACGTCATTATGCTGGATTGTCTGGGTTTTCATCAGCGTCATCGGGATATTTTACAGCAGGCGCTGGATGTGCCGGTTTTACTCTCTAATGTTTTGATTGCGCGGTTAGCTTCAGAACTGCTTGTCTAATTTTACGTGACAGGCCGAACGTCAGGACTCTATATTGGGTGTTAATTTAATAATGAGACGGGGCCTGATTATGCTACAAAGCAATGAATACTTTTCCGGGAAAGTGAAGTCTATTGGATTTACCAGCAGTAGCACCGGCCGGGCCAGCGTTGGTGTGATGGCGGAAGGGGAGTATACATTTGGCACCGCCGAACCCGAAGAGATGACGGTTGTGAGCGGCGCGTTGAAGGTACTGTTGCCGGGAACTGTCGAATGGAAAGTGTATACAGCCGGTGAGGTGTTTAACGTGCCTGGCCACAGCGAGTTTCATCTCCAGGTTGCTGAGCCCACCTCGTATCTGTGCCGCTATTTGTAACGGTGAGTCCCCTCTCCGGCGGAGAGGGGCCCTCTGGTTAGCGCTGCGCTTCGCCGCCTAATCCTTCCACCAGGCTTTGAATCAGCGCCGCCAGCTCGCCGGTCATCAGGATAAAGTCCGCGTCAAAACGTTGGGCAAAATCTTCCCGGTCGATATCTTCGTTCTGGTCGCGCAGCTCATCGCAGAATTTCAGACGCTTAATGGAGCCGTCATCGCACATGACGAATTGAATGCGCTGCTGCCAGTCGAGCGCCAGCTTCGTGACCACTTTACCCGCTTCAATATGAACGGCGATCTCGTCGCTGACCAGATCCTGCTTTTTCGCGCGGATCACGCCGCCATCTTCCAGCATCGCTTTCAATTCGGCTTCGTCCAGCAACTGGAAACCCTGAGCGACCGTACCGGAGCGCACCCACTCGGTGAGCGTCAGCTCAATCGGATTTTCCAGCGCCAGCGGGACGACCGGCAGCGAGCCAAGACTTTTACGCAGTAGCGCCAAAGTATCTTCCGCTTTTTTCGCGCTGGCGCAGTCAACCATAATCAGGCCGTTAACGGTATCAATCCACATCATTGTCTGACTGAAGCGGCTAAACGCGCGCGGCAGCAACGAATGCAACACTTCATCCTTCAGGGAATCTTTTTCCGTCTTCTTCAGCTTGCGTCCCTGATCGGCTTCCAGTTTCTGGATTTTCGCCTCCAGAGCCTGTTTGATCACTGGCGATGGCAGGATTTTCTCTTCTTTGCGCGCGCAAATAATAATCTGGCCATTGGCGGTGTGCGTTAACGCATCGCTGTGAGAGCCCATCGGCGGAACCCAGCCCATTTTGGCCATATCCTGGCTACCGCATGGGGTAAACGTCATTGAGGCGAGCTGTTTCTCCATCTCTTCGGCGCGTAATGTAATATCGCGGCTAAGACGGTAAACCATTAAATTTTTGAACCACAGCATGATAATTTCCACGGCCTTGTCGTTAAATCCAGGCGGTATAGTAACGAATTGTCGGCAGGCTTGCATTGCCAATCAGAACGGTGAATTCTACCCTGTTGATATTCCCAAAAAATGAGGAGCGGTATGTGCGTATTGGTATCGATTTAGGCGGCACAAAAACGGAAGTCATTGCGCTTGATGATGCAGGAGAGCAGCGGTTTCGCCATCGTCTGCCTACGCCGCGGGAGGATTATCAGCAAACGATAGAAACCATCGCTACGCTGGTCGACATGGCGGAACAGGCGACCGGCCAGACCGGTAGCGTTGGCATTGGCATTCCCGGTTCTCTCTCGCCTTACACCGGCGTGGTGAAAAACGCTAACTCTACGTGGCTTAACGGCCAGCCGTTCGATAGCGATGTGAGCCGTCGTCTGAAGCGTGAAGTGCGGTTAGCCAACGATGCCAATTGCCTGGCGGTATCAGAGGCGGTAGATGGCGCGGCGGCGGGGGCGCAAACGGTATTTGCGGTGATTATCGGTACCGGGTGCGGCGCGGGCGTAGCGCTAAATGGCCGGGCGCACATCGGCGGCAACGGTACGGCAGGCGAATGGGGCCACAATCCGTTGCCGTGGATGGATGACGATGAGTTGCGTTACCGCGAAGAAATTCCCTGTTATTGCGGTAAACAAGGCTGTATCGAAACCTTTATTTCCGGTACGGGATTCGCCACGGATTACCAGCGTTTGAGCGGTAAAACGCTAAAAGGCGATGAGATTATTCGTCTGGTCGACGCGCAGGACGCCGTGGCGGAACTGGCGATAAGCCGTTATGAGCTACGGCTGGCGAAGGCATTATCTCATGTCGTGAATATTCTGGATCCGGATGTCATTGTGCTGGGCGGCGGTATGAGCAATGTTGAGCGCCTGTACAAAACGGTTCCGTCGCTGATGAAATCGTTTGTTTTTGGCGGCGAGTGCGAGACGCCGGTACGTAAGGCGCGGCATGGCGATTCGAGCGGCGTGCGCGGCGCGGCCTGGCTGTGGCCGCTGGCGTAACGTTGTTAGCCGGATGGCGCGTCATCCGGCAACCGGCGTGACCGATGGCTGCTTGTGTTTTAGACGTCCGTATACCAGCAACGACGACATGGCGGAAAACGAGAGCAGGGCGGCGGGAAGCGCCACATAGTGGTACGCAAAACCTAGCGTCAGCATCAGCCCGCCGCACCAGGCGCCAATCGCGCTACCGAGATTAAACGCGATTTGCCCTCCCGCCGCGCCCAGCAGTTCGCCGCCTTTGGCGTTTTGCAGCAGCAGGATTTGCAGCGGCGCAGAGAGCGCAAACAGACCAGCACAGCAGATAAACGCGAAAGTCAGCGATGCCGTTTTGTATCCGCTGAAGAAAAAGAGCGCCATGAGAGAGAGCACGATAACGAGGTCAGTCACTACCGCGATGCGCAGCGGAGTATATCTGCCGGAGAGTTTGCCGCTTAACAGATTGCCTAACACCATCCCCAGCCCGACCAGCATCATAATAAACGTCATGCTCGTCTCCGAAAAACCGGAGATGTACATCATAAATGGCTTGATATAGCTGAACCAGGCAAAAACGCCCGCATTGCCGAACATCGTGGCGGCGAAAATGAGCCACGGCGCGGGGCTACGCAAGAAGTGAAACTGTTCGCGCAGGCTGCCTTGGGCTTTGTCACGGATATCCGGCACCCAGAAGAAAATTGCGGTGAGCACGGCGATGTTGAAAACCGCGATCAATAAAAAGGTGTAGCGCCAGCTAAATTCCTGGCTCAGGTAAGTGCCGAACGGAATGCCCACCAGATTCGCCACCGTCATCCCTGAAACCATACCCGCGACGGCGGCGGTGACTTTCCCGGGGCGGATAATCTTTGACAGGACAATGGCGCCGACGCCAAAAAAGGCGCCGTGCGGAAAGCCGGAAACCAGTCTGCCGACGGCGAGCATCAGATATGACGAGGAAAAGGTAAATATGGCATTGCCCATCACGCACAGCGTGACCAGAAACAGCAGTATATGTTTAAGCGAAAAGCGGCTGGAAAAGAGCGCCATAACAGGCGCGCCCAGCACGACGCCGAAGGCGTAAAACGAGATCATATGCCCGGCGGCGGGAATCGTTATTCCGACATCGCGTGCCAGCTCCGTCAGCACGCCCATAATGCCAAACTCGGCCATCCCCAGGCCGAACGTACCCAGCGCCAAAGAAAAAATAACTTTTTTCATACCACCTGCCGAAAATGAAGACGCATGTCGCGCGCTGCGGCTATGAATTGTCACAGCCAATCAACGTATAGCTTGCGGATAAGCGCGAGGTAATACCATTCCTTATTCGTCTTTGTGTATTCATTATTATGCTATGTCATGACGGTATGCTGTGTGCAGGATGACATTCGCGTTACTCCACGGCAAACGCTTTGTCCAGTTTGCTATAACCAAGCCCATTGATTTTTTTCACTTTTATCTGCACAGGGATACGTTCTTTCATGGCTTCCACGTGGCTAATCACACCGATGGTCTTCCCGCTGGCATTCAGCGCGTCGAGCGCATCCAGCGCGGCGTCCAGCGTTTCGCTATCAAGCGTGCCGAAGCCTTCGTCGAGGAACAAAGAATCAATGCGCGTTTTATGGCTGACCAAATCTGATAACGCCAGCGCCAGCGCCAGGCTGACCAGGAAACTTTCGCCGCCTGATAACGTTCGCGTATCGCGCACGGCGTCGGCCTGCCAGGTATCGACAACCTCCAGTTCCAGCGCGTCGCTGGCTTTGCGCTGCAATAAATAGCGGCCATGCAGGCGGGTGAGCTGATGATTCGCCAGCCAGACCAGATTATCCAGCGTCAGTCCCTGGGCGAATTTGCGGAACTTATCACCTTCTTTAGAGCCGATCAGCGCATTGAGATAGCCCCAGTCTTCCACTTGCTGAGAGGCTTGCTTCATTTCCGCCATCAGCGCGCGTTGGCGCTGCCGATTATCTGCATCCTGTTTAATTTGCTGGCGGATTTCCCCCTGGCGTGTCGTGTTTTCGCGCAGTTGTTGCGCCAACTGCGTCAGCCGCTGCGCGAGCTGCTCCGCCGTACACGTTGGGTCCAGACCAGCGGGCGGCTGTTGCTGATGGTCAGCCAGCGCCTGCGCGGACTGCGCGCTTAACGCCTTCGCTTGTTGTAGCTGACTTTCCAGCGTTTGTTGTTGTTTTTCCAGACGGGTCACGGTCTCTTCATCCAGCAACGCCGCCAGGAACGTTGCCTGGCTGTCAAACGGGCTATTTTTTAACGCCGCATCAAAGTGCGCTATCGCCTCGGCGGCGCGCTGCTGCTCCTGCGTCGTCTGTTCCTGCAGGGTTTGCAACTGGCTTTGTAATGACACGCACTCATCATGCGCCTGCCGCCAGTTATCCAGCGGCACGTCGTCGTCGGAATCCGCGGTATCCGTTTGCGGTAGCGTCTCCAGCAACGGGGCAAGCCTGTCGATCTGCATTTGCAAATCCGCGAACTCGGTCTGACGCTGTTGCCATATTTTCGCTTCGTCGGCGCGCTCATTCAGCCACGAAGCCTCGTCTTCTGGCGCTGGAAGGGAAAGCGTATACTGCGCCAAATCAGCCGTCAGCGACGCCTGACGCTGCGCAATCTGCGCGGTAAAGCGCGCTACCTGTTCAGTATGCGCCGCGATTTGCGTTTGTAGAGCATGACGCTGGCTGAGCTGATCCAACTGTTGCTCATGCTCTTCCGCGGCGGTCAGCCAGCCCGCGAGGTCTTCTTGCGGCTGGAGCTGAACGCCCAGCGTAGCGCACAGCGTTTGCCATTCCTCAGTAAGCGCTTGCTCCTCCTGCAACAACGACTGCGCCTCGCTTTCATCCCGCTGTAATTGTTGCGTTAAGGCATCTAACTGTCCTCGCAGCGCAGCGCCTTCTTCCGCCAGCGTTTTGACCTCTTTTTCCAGCGCGTCGCGGCGGGTTTGATTCGCGCTCAGCTCCAGCGCCTGATAGGCGGCGATGGCGGGGTGTGTCGTCGAGCCGCAAAGCGGGCACGGCTGGCCGGACTGTAAGTGCGCCCGCTGGCTTTCCAGATCTTTGATGCGCGCCTCCTGCTCGCAAATAGTGCGAACGTCCGCAAGCTCCTGCGCTTTAGTCTTATAACTCAGGCGCTTATCCGCCAGACGTTGGGTGTATTGCGCCTGTTCCTGATGATGACGCGCGATAGCTGCCTGTAGCTGCGCCTGACGCTTTTGTTTCGGGAGAATTTGCCCCTGAAGCGCGGCGAGACGATGGCGTAGCGGACGCTGCCGAGTATGCAATGCCCTGGCTTCCGCCAGCGCCTGTGGCGTGAGGTCGAGCGTGAGCGGCGGTAGCGCATCACGCTGACGCGTATCGCTCAGCAACTGCTGTTGCCATTGGCTCAGTTGCGCCCGATCGTGGGATTGTTGTGTTAATAATGCTCGCCACCCCGCCAGTTCGCTGCGCCAGATGCGGATGCCGTCGTGTTCCGCCAGCCATGTCTTCAACCGCTGCCCTGTGGTGTTCAGTTGCGTGAATTGTCGATGCGCGCAGGCGCGGATACGCCGGCGCAGGCGATACGCGCTTTGTAAGCGAGCATTCACTTCATCACTGTGCTGGCGAACACGCTCAACGGCGCGGGTTTGTTCCTGAATGCGCTCCCAATGCGGGCGCAACTGGCGAGCGGGTTGCGCCAGAGTCAACGCCGCGAGCTGCGGCTGCGCTTTTTCTCGCGCCTCTTGTGCCGCGTACAGCGCCTGCTGCCGGGCGTGTAATTCAGTGTGGAGCTCGTTTTTTCGGGTCAGCCAGTGAAGGTGCTGCTGCTGTACCTGCTGGTCGGCCAGCAGGCGTTTCTCTTCGTCAGTAAGCGCCTGCAAACTAGCTTCCAGTTGCTGTAACTGTTCGTCCGCCAATAGGGCGACGCCGCTGGCCTGCGCTTGTAACTTTTCCAGTTCGAGACGGGCTGATTTATGTTTTTCAAATACCTGTGCGGAGATCTGCCCGTAAATCTCAGTGCCGGTGAGCTCCTCCAGAAGCTCTGCGCGCTCTTTCGCTTTGGCGTTAAGAAAGGCGGCGAACTGCCCCTGTGATAACAACATCGAACGGGTGAAGCGCCCGTAGTCCAGCCCGGTCAACGTGGCGATCATCTCCAGTTTATCCTTTACCTTATCGGCAAAGATCTTTCCGTCTGAACACCGCGCCAGCTCCACGCGTGGGGCCTGGAGATTGCCGTCAGGCTGATTTCGGGCTCGGTTCTGGCTCCAGAACGCGCGCCAGGCTTCGCCTTTTACCTCAAACTCCACTTCGGCCAGACATTCCGCCGTATCGCGCGTCATCAAATCGTTTTGCGATTGCGATACCGTATTCAGGCGCGGCGTTTCGTGGTACAACGCCAGGCAGATGGCGTCAAGCAAGGTGGTTTTTCCCGCGCCGGTCGGGCCGGTAATGGCGAATAACCCGTTACTGGCAAACGGTTCGGCGGTAAAATCGACCTTCCATTCTCCTTTCAGCGAGTTCAGGTTTTTCAGACGCAAACTGAGAATTTTCATGCCTCATGCTCCTCATTCAACGCGTAGAGCGTGCTGGAAAAGAGCTGATTCAGGCGCTCGCGCTGCGGGGTATCTAACGCTTCCAGCGCCAGACGCCGCGCAAAAACCTCTTCCACGCTAAGCTCGCTTAATGTTTCCCGCCGCTCGTTCGCCAGCGAGCGCTCGCGCTGTTCGCGGCTACGGCGCACCAGTAATACCTCTACGGGGAGTGACTCCGTTAATGTCTGTATTCTGCGTTGGATATCGTGCAGATAGTCATCGGTTGTGATTTCAATATCCAGCCAGACGGGGGGCGATTGCTCAACGCCGCGCCACTGCTCAAGCTGTTCGGTAATTGATGCCAGGTCGCCTTTTAAAACCGCCAACGGTTGAGTCACGGGGACAGCCAGACTTTCGGTGCTTTGCCATTTCCCCTGGTCGAAGGTCACCAGATGCACGCATTTGCTTTTGCCGCACTCATCAAAGCTGAGGGCGATGGGCGAGCCGCAATAGCGGATATGCTCCGTGCCGCCGACACATTGCGCGCGGTGAATGTGTCCTAATGCGATATAATCTGCGGGGGGGAAATGCTGCGCCGGAAAGGCATCCAGCGTACCGATATAAATGTCGCGAACCGCATCGCTTTTGCTGGCGCCGACGGTGGTTAAATGTCCCGTCGCGATAACCGGCAGCTTTCGTTCGCCGCGTAGCTGGCACGCTTCCTGATACTGCTGTTGATAATAATCGGCAATCGCATGAAGAAGTTGCTGCTGTTTCTCGCTGCCGGATAACCCCGCCTGACTGGTAATAATGTCGCGCGGGCGCAAAAAGGGAATGGGGCACAGTACGGCGCCCGGAGAACCGTCGCGACGATGAAGTAGCCGCGGCGCATAGCCCGCGCTGGCGATCACGGTTGTATTGAGAAACGCCAGAATGTCGCGCGACTCGTTTAGCGTGGCGACGGAATCATGATTACCGGCCAGCACCACCAGATGACAGCCCGTTTGCTGTAAATTAACGACGAAACGGTTATAAAGTTCTCGGGCATAGCTTGGCGGCGAACCGGTATCAAAAATATCGCCAGCGACAATAATGGCATCCACCTGATGGGCCTGCGCGGTCTCCAGCAGCCAGTCCAGAAAAGCCTGATGCTCCGCGGCGCGGCTTTTACTGTAGAAATTTTGTCCCAGATGCCAGTCAGAGGTGTGGAGGATGCGCATAATTGTTCCATGCAAAAAAAGCGTGAACGGGATTATACACGTCATCCCTTCCATTTTTGGGCGCAATTTACCGCCGGTACACGGTAATGCACGGTTTCACCGGTGTCATAAATCATCAACATGCTGTCAATGCCGCCTTTTTTTTTCATAAATCTGTCATAAATCTGACGCATAATGGCGCGGCATTGATAACTAACGACTAACAGGGCAAATTATGGCGAGACGTATTCTGGTCGTAGAAGATGAGGCGCCGATCCGTGAAATGGTGTGCTTCGTGCTCGAACAAAATGGCTTTCAGCCCGTAGAAGCCGAAGATTATGACAGTGCGGTGAATAAACTTAATGAACCCTGGCCGGATCTCATCCTTCTTGACTGGATGTTGCCCGGCGGGTCAGGGTTACAGTTTATTAAACATCTCAAACGTGAAGCCATGACCCGGGATATTCCTGTGGTTATGCTGACCGCAAGAGGTGAGGAAGAAGATCGTGTGCGCGGGCTGGAAACCGGCGCTGACGATTACATTACCAAGCCGTTTTCCCCCAAGGAGTTGGTGGCGCGCATTAAAGCCGTTATGCGGCGCATCTCGCCGATGGCGGTCGAAGAGGTGATCGAGATGCAGGGACTGAGCCTTGATCCCGGCTCTCACCGCGTGATGACCGGCGACAGCCCGCTGGATATGGGGCCGACCGAATTTAAATTACTCCATTTCTTTATGACGCACCCGGAACGGGTTTACAGTCGCGAGCAGCTACTCAATCATGTCTGGGGCACCAATGTGTACGTTGAAGACCGGACGGTCGACGTGCATATTCGCCGTTTGCGTAAGGCGCTGGAGCACAGCGGCCACGACCGGATGGTGCAAACGGTACGCGGGACAGGGTATCGTTTTTCGACCCGCTTTTAATGCCTTTTCCGCCAGTAGAACACAGGTTTCTGGCGGAGAAGGCTTTCCATTCTTGAGGGAGTATGACGCGTGCTGGAACGGCTGTCATGGAAAAGGCTGGTGCTGGAGCTGGTGCTCTGTTGCATCCCCGCGCTTATCCTTAGCGCTTTTTTTGGTTATCTGCCGTGGTTTTTACTGGCGGCGGTGACGGGACTGCTTGTCTGGCATTTCTGGAATTTGTTACGCCTCTCCTGGTGGCTTTGGGTCGACAGAAGTATGACGCCGCCGCCGGGACGGGGAAGTTGGGAACCGCTGTTATACGGTTTACACCAGATGCAGTTGCGAAATAAGAAGCGTCGCCGCGAGCTGGGGAACCTGATTAAACGTTTTCGCAGTGGCGCGGAGTCGCTGCCTGATGCCGTGGTACTGACCACAGAAGAGGGCGGCATTTTTTGGTGTAACGGTTTGGCGCAACAGATACTGGGGCTACGCTGGCCGGATGACAACGGGCAGAATATTCTCAATCTACTGCGTTATCCGGAGTTTACCCAGTATTTAAAAACGCGTGATTTCACCCGTCCGCTTCATTTGGTGCTCAATACCGGGCGGCACCTGGAGATCCGCGTCATGCCTTATACCGATAAACAACTCCTGATGGTGGCGCGCGATGTGACGCAAATGCATCAGCTTGAAGGCGCCAGACGTAACTTTTTCGCCAACGTTAGCCATGAGTTGCGTACGCCCTTGACGGTATTGCAAGGCTATCTGGAAATGATGCAGGAACAGGCGCTGGAAGGGGCGACGCGAGAGAAAGCGCTGCATACGATGCGCGAGCAAACGTATCGTATGGAAGGGCTGGTAAAACAACTGCTTACGCTGTCTAAAATTGAGGCGGCCCCGGCGCTGTTATTAAATGAAAAAGTGGATGTACCGATGATGCTGCGGGTCGTGGAGCGTGAAGCGCAGACGCTCAGCCAGCAGAAACATACCTTTACGTTTGAGGTCGACGATAGTCTTAGCGTTCTGGGCAACGAAGAGCAGCTACGTAGCGCGATCTCAAACCTGGTGTATAACGCGGTAAACCATACGCCGGCGGGAACGCATATTACGGTGAGCTGGCGACGTGTCGTGCATGGCGCTGAATTTTGCATTCAAGATAACGGTCCGGGGATTGCTGCCGAGCATATTCCTCGTCTGACCGAACGCTTCTACCGCGTCGATAAAGCGCGTTCGCGGCAAACGGGCGGCAGCGGCCTGGGATTGGCGATTGTGAAACATGCGTTGAATCACCATGAAAGCCGCCTTGAAATCGACAGTTCGCCTGGCAAAGGAACGCGATTTAGCTTTGTGCTGCCGGAACGTTTAATTGCCAAAAATAGCGATTAATTGCCTTTCGTAAGTATAACTTTCCATAAGCCAGCGGATGCTGGCTTATTTTCTTTGCAGTTAAGACGGGCTCGTTGAAACATTCAACGTTTGGTGATTTTTTGTTCGCATGATTAGCCATAACTTTTTCATGAGAATGGTGTTTTATTCTGGTTGTAAATTTCATATCGCTATATTCATCTGGTTTTTAGATCCCACCTTGCTTTAAAACGTTATAAGCGTTTAAATTGCGCTTCAGGTGCTGTCATTACGACTGCATTTGCGCGGTAAATCGAAAAACAATTCTTCGCCGCATCGGTCCGGGAGCTTTTCCCGCTGAAATTGATAAAAAACGCCGCTTTATAATCCTCCGGGAAAGGCAAAAATTTTAATGTTTACAACATCACCATCCACAGGCAGTAAGACTTTATGACCCATCAGTTAAAATCGCGCGATATCATCGCCCTGGGCTTTATGACATTTGCGCTGTTCGTTGGCGCAGGCAATATTATCTTTCCTCCTATGGTCGGTTTGCAGGCGGGTGAACACGTCTGGACAGCCGCTATTGGCTTTCTGATTACCGCCGTAGGGCTACCGGTTCTTACTGTTGTGGCGCTGGCGAAAGTCGGCGGCGGCGTAGACAGCCTCAGTACGCCGATTGGTAAAGTGGCGGGACTCCTGCTGGCGACCGTTTGCTATCTGGCCGTCGGGCCGTTATTTGCGACGCCGCGTACCGCGACGGTGTCGTTTGAGGTCGGTATCGCTCCGTTGACCGGCGATTCTGCAATGCCGTTGCTGATTTACAGCGTGGTCTATTTCGCTATTGTTATTCTGGTTTCCCTCTATCCGGGTAAGCTGCTGGATACGGTAGGGAATTTCCTGGCGCCGTTGAAAATTATTGCGCTGGTCATCCTTTCCGTCGCGGCTATCGTTTGGCCTGCCGGTCCAATCAGCAACGCCCTGGACGCTTATCAGAATGCGGCCTTTTCTAACGGATTTGTGAACGGCTATCTGACGATGGATACGCTGGGCGCGATGGTGTTTGGTATCGTTATTGTGAACGCGGCGCGTTCTCGCGGCGTGACCGAAGCGCGCCTGTTGACGCGTTACACGGTCTGGGCCGGCCTGATGGCGGGCGTGGGGCTGACGCTGCTTTACCTTGCCTTGTTCCGCTTAGGTTCTGATAGCGCGACGCTGGTCGATCAGTCAGCGAACGGCGCGGCGATTCTTCATGCCTACGTTCAGCATACCTTTGGCGGCGCGGGAAGCTTCCTGCTGGCGGCGCTGATCTTTATCGCGTGTCTGGTGACGGCGGTGGGGCTGACCTGCGCCTGCGCTGAGTTTTTCGCGCAGTATATTCCGCTGTCTTACCGCACGCTGGTCTTTATTCTCGGCGGCTTCTCTATGGTGGTGTCAAACCTCGGACTGAGCCATCTGATTCAAATTTCCATTCCGGTGCTGACGGCTATCTATCCGCCGTGTATCGCACTGGTTGTATTAAGTTTTACCCGCTCATGGTGGCATAATTCCACCCGCATCATCGCGCCGGCCATGTTTATCAGTCTGCTTTTTGGTATCCTTGACGGCATCAAAGCATCTGCCTTTGGCGATATGCTGCCAGCCTGGAGTCAGCGTTTGCCGCTGGCGGAACAGGGACTGGCGTGGTTGATGCCAACGGTGGTGATGGTGATCCTGGCGATTATCTGGGATCGCGCGGCGGGTCGGCAGGTGACCTCCAGCGCTCACTAAAATCGCTGACATATGTGTACACCACGGGGCTTAACGCCCCGTGGTTTTTTATTGTGTTGATAGGTCAGAAATTGATGGAAAGCAATAATAAGCTAAAGCGTGGGCTGAGCACCCGGCACATTCGCTTTATGGCATTAGGTTCGGCAATCGGCACCGGCCTGTTTTACGGCTCGGCGGACGCCATCAAAATGGCGGGGCCGAGCGTGCTGTTGGCCTATATTATTGGCGGGGTCGCGGCATATATCATTATGCGCGCATTGGGGGAAATGTCCGTTCACAACCCTGCCGCCAGCTCATTTTCGCGCTATGCGCAGGAAAACCTCGGCCCGCTTGCGGGCTACATTACCGGCTGGACCTACTGTTTTGAGATCCTGATCGTCGCCATTGCCGACGTGACCGCGTTCGGCATTTACATGGGAGTCTGGTTCCCCGCCGTGCCGCACTGGATTTGGGTACTTAGCGTGGTGCTGATCATTTGCGCCATCAACCTGATGAGCGTCAAGGTGTTCGGCGAGCTGGAGTTTTGGTTCTCCTTCTTCAAAGTCGCCACCATTATTATCATGATTGTCGCGGGTATCGGCATCATTGTGTGGGGAATTGGCAACGGCGGGCAGCCGACCGGCATTCATAACCTGTGGAGCAACGGCGGCTTCTTCAGCAATGGCTGGCTGGGAATGATCATGTCGCTGCAAATGGTGATGTTCGCTTACGGCGGGATTGAGATTATCGGTATCACCGCCGGGGAAGCGAAAGACCCGGAGAAATCCATTCCGCGCGCCATTAACTCAGTACCGATGCGTATCCTGGTATTTTATGTCGGCACGCTGTTCGTCATTATGTCTATCTATCCGTGGAATCAGGTCGGCACAAACGGCAGCCCATTTGTGCTGACGTTCCAGCATATGGGGATTACCTTTGCCGCCAGCATTCTGAACTTTGTGGTATTGACCGCCTCGCTTTCCGCTATCAACTCCGATGTGTTTGGCGTAGGCCGTATGCTGCATGGTATGGCGGAGCAGGGGAGCGCGCCGAAAGTCTTTGCCAAAACGTCACGCCGTGGTATTCCGTGGGTTACTGTGCTGGTGATGACGATTGCGCTGCTGTTTGCGGTTTACCTGAACTACATCATGCCGGAAAACGTCTTCCTGGTGATTGCCTCGCTGGCGACGTTTGCGACGGTATGGGTATGGATCATGATCCTGCTGTCACAAATCGCCTTCCGCCGTCGTTTACCGCCGGAAGAGGTAAAAGCGCTGAAGTTTAAGGTGCCGGGCGGTGTCGTAACGACGATAGCGGGTCTGATTTTCCTGGTCTTCATTATTGCGCTTATCGGCTACCATCCGGATACCCGCATCTCACTGTATGTGGGCTTCGCCTGGATAGTTCTGCTGTTGATTGGCTGGATGTTTAAACGCCGTCGCGACCGTCAATTGGCGCAGGCGTAGTCGTTTTTCTCTGCCTTATCCGGTCTGCAGACAATGGTAGGCCGGATAAGCGGAGCCGTTTCTCCTCCTGGAGTCTCCTCCCCTAATAAACCCCTGGATGATGAGTTATCCTTTAAATCTCTGTGGCAAGGTGGCCCCATTTTCAGTGGAGGGGATACGAGATGTTGAATGCCTGGCACTTACCGGTTGCCCCATTTGTGAAGCAACATAACGATAAATTAACCATTACGCTGTGGCTGAGCGGAGAAAATCCGCCGTCTCGCGTGACGTTGCGCTCAGAATTCGATAATGAAGAAATCTCACTGGCGATGCGCAAACAGCGCCGCCAGCCGCAGCCGGGCGTGACGGCGTGGCGAGCGACGCTCAATATCGCGTTAGGGCAGCCCCGTCGCCGTTACAGCTTTAAATTGCTTTGGCACGACCGCCAGCTTTGGTTTACGCCGCAGGGATTTAGCTGCTTTCCGCCCGCGCGTCTGGAACAATTTGCGGTTGATGTGCCGGATAGCGGCCCGCAGTGGGTCGCCGATCAAATTTTTTATCAGATCTTCCCGGATCGTTTTGCCCGCAGCCAGTCTCGTGAAGCCGGGCAGGATAAGGTGTATTACCACCATGCTGCCGGTCACGACATCGTGCGTAAAGAGTGGGATGAACCGCTCACTCCCCAGGCGGGCGGTTCCACCTTTTACGGCGGCTGTCTGAATGGCATTTGTGAGAAGCTGCCGTATCTGAAAAAACTGGGTGTCACAGCGCTATATCTGAATCCGGTATTTACCGCGCCGAGCGTCCATAAGTACGACACGGAAGATTATCGCCATGTCGATCCGCAATTTGGCGGCGATCGGGCGCTGCTACGCCTGCGGCGTGAAACGCAAGCACAGGGCATGAGGCTGGTGCTGGATGGCGTGTTTAACCATAGCGGCGACTCGCATGCGTGGTTTGACAGGCATAACCGCAGCACTGGCGGCGCGTGCCATCACCCGGACTCGCCGTGGCGTGACTGGTACTCCTTTTCACCACAAGGCGTGGCGCTGGACTGGCTGGGTTATCCGAGCCTGCCGAAACTCGATTATCAATCAGAAACGCTGGTCGATGAGATCTATCGCGGTGAGGACAGTATCGTTCGTCACTGGCTAAAGGCTCCGTGGAATATGGACGGCTGGCGGCTGGATGTCGTACATATGCTGGGCGAGGCGGGCGGGGCGCGTCATAATTTGCAGCACGTCGCCGGTATTACCCGGGCGGCAAAAGAGGCGCAGCCCGAAGCCTATATTGTGGGGGAACATTTCGGCGATGCGCGGCAGTGGCTACAGGCCGATGCGGAAGATGCCGCCATGAATTATCGCGGCTTCACCTTCCCGCTATGGGGATTTCTCGCCAATACTGATATCGCTTACGAACCACAGCATATTGATGCCCGGACCTGTATCGCGTGGATGGATAACTACCGCGCCGGGCTGTCACATCAGCAACAACTGCGCATGTTTAATCAACTCGACAGCCATGATACTGCGCGCTTTAAAACCCTGCTGGGTAAAGACGCGGCGCGCCTGCCGCTGGCGGTGGTCTGGCTGTTTACCTGGCCCGGCGTGCCATGTATTTATTACGGCGATGAAGTCGGCGTGGACGGCGCAAATGACCCTATGTGCCGCAAACCATTCCCGTGGGATGAACGCAAGCAGGACGGCAACTTGCTGGCGCTGTACCAGCGTATGGCGAAACTGCGCCAGAGCAGTCTGGCGCTGCGTCGTGGCGGATGCCAGGCGCTGTATGCCGAAGGTGACGTAGTGGTATTCGTGCGAGTTTATCAGCAGCAGCGGGCGCTGGTGGCGATTAACCGGGGCGAGGCCTGTGAAGTGGCGCTGGAAGCGTTGCCGTTGCTGAACGTGGCCGGATGGCAATGTAAAACGGGAAGCGGTGACATCCGCGAGGGAAGACTTAGTTTACCCGCGATTTCCGCGACGGTATGGATGAATCGTTGAGGCGAGGTGGTTCATAATACCTCACGCATAAAAAAGGCTCGCATTCGCGAGCCTTTTATCAATGCACTGACTTACAGGCTGGAAATGTTCTCAGCCAGGTATTTAGCCACGCCGTCCGGAGAGGCGTTCATGCCTTCTTTGCCTTTTTCCCACTGCGCCGGGCAGACATCACCGTGCTCTTCGTGGAACTGCAGCGCGTCGACCATACGCAGCATTTCGTCGATATTACGACCCAGCGGCAGATCGTTTACGACCTGGTGGCGAACAATACCGTTAGCGTCAATCAGGAAAGAGCCGCGCAGCGCAACGCCTTCGTCCGGGTGTTCGATACCGTAAGCTTTCTGAATTTCACGCTTCACGTCGGCGACCATTGCGTATTTCACCGGGCCAATGCCGCCTTTATCGACAGGGGTGTTACGCCATGCGTTGTGAACGAACTCAGAGTCGAAAGAAACGCCGACCACTTCAACGCCGCGCTTCTGGAATTCTTCATAACGTTTATCAAAGGCGATCAGCTCAGACGGGCAAACAAAAGTGAAGTCCATCGGCCAGAAGAACAGAACGGTCGTTTTACCATTGGTGTGTTGTTTGAAGTTGAATTTATCAACAATCTCACCGCTACCCAGTACCGCCGCAGCGGTGAAATCCGGGGCCTGACGAGTAACCAGTACCATAATAATTCTCCTGCAATATTAAGGGTTTTAGAACGCAACGCGGGCAGTATAGGGAGGGCGAAGCGACAAAACAATGCGGTCTTGACAATCAATGAGACAGCTTTTGCCTATCGATCGGGTCATTATAAATCGTAATGATGACCCTTTTATGACAGCGAACGATCTTTCTGCCAACGGCGGATCTGACGCACGCCCTCGCTATCAGGCCGTCACAGCGCTTTGCGGGCGGCCTGTGCCATCATACGCGGATAAAAATGCCAGAAGCGCTCTTCTAACGCGTCGTAGTGCGCGTCCAGATCGTACCAGGAATCACGCAAGGCATCCAGCCGGGGACGGCGATTCGCCATGCCATTCAGCACGTTTTGAATGAAATCCATATCGCGATACCGCTCTAACCATTTTTCTGACCAAAGATAATCATTCAGGTTGACAAAGCGCGGCGGGGAGTCGGGCAGAATCGTCGCGACCTGCGCATGGGCGTAGCCGACAAACGCCTGAAGTGGAAAATCGGGAGAGATTTGCGTCCAGTGACGCGATAAAAAATGATCCCACATGACGTCCAGCGTAATGGGCGCCACGCGCCGCGTTTCATGGCGGAACCACTCTCGCGCCTCACGAACTTCCGGCAGGTTGTCGGTCATGACGTCAATACGCCGATGCATATAAATACCCTCTACCACGTCAGGAGGATAATGCGTTGCCGGGTTACCGCGGACAAAATCGGCCAGAAGATTACCGGAAAGCGAGCTGTCGGCAAGGTGCGCCAGATGCAGGTGAGCAAGAAAATTCATTATTGATTCTCTGTCCAAAAAGCGGGTAACGGTTGCAGCGGGAACGCCCCGGCACTAGACTACCCGCCTCTTATTTTAGTCTGAGTCAGAGTCATGCGCGTTACCGATTTTTCCTTTGAACTACCCGAATCCCTGATTGCCCACTACCCACAGCCGGAACGCAGTCGCTGCCGTTTGCTGTCATTAGAGGGGCCGACGGGCGCGCTGACGCACGGTACTTTCACCGATCTGCTCGATAAGCTCAACCCTGGCGATTTGCTGGTCTTCAATAATACCCGCGTGATCCCGGCGCGGCTCTTTGGCCGTAAAGCCAGCGGCGGCAAGATAGAAGTGCTGGTCGAACGTATGCTCGATGATAAACGCATCCTGGCGCATATTCGCGCTTCTAAAGCGCCAAAACCGGGCACGGAACTGCTACTGGGCGACGACGAAAGTATCCACGCGACCATGACCGCGCGTCACGGCGCTCTGTTTGAAGTTGAGTTTAATGACCCGCGTCCGGTGCTGGATATTCTTAACGCCATCGGCCATATGCCGTTGCCGCCGTACATCGACCGCCCGGACGAGGACGCCGACCGCGAACTGTACCAGACGGTCTACAGTGAAAAACCGGGCGCCGTCGCCGCGCCGACCGCGGGGCTGCACTTTGATGAGCCGCTGCTGGCGGCGCTTCGTGAGAAAGGTATCGAAATGGCGTTTGTTACGCTACACGTAGGCGCGGGCACTTTCCAGCCAGTGCGTGTCGATACCATTGAAGATCACATCATGCACTCCGAATATGCTGAGGTGCCGCAGGAGGTGGTCGACGCGGTGCTGGCGGCGAAAGCGCGTGGCAACCGGGTTATCGCTGTCGGCACCACCTCGGTACGCTCACTGGAGAGCGCGGCACAGGCGGCAAAAAACGATTTGATAGAGCCGTTCTTCGGCGATACGCAAATCTTTATTTATCCAGGTTATCAATACAAAGTGATTGATGCGCTGATCACCAACTTTCATCTGCCGGAATCGACGTTGATTATGCTGGTTTCCGCATTTGCCGGTTATCAACACACCATGAATGCCTATAAGACTGCGGTAGAACAAAAATATCGCTTTTTTAGCTACGGGGACGCGATGTTTATCACGTACAATCCGCAGGCTATTTCTGAGCGTCCGTAAGAAGGCTATCTCACTTGCCATTTTGACGCCGGGCAGTGCTCGCCATCCTCACGTACTGCGTGTACGCTCCGGTGGCTGTGCGCTGGTCGACCCCAAACTGGCTGCGCCGATGACGCCTTCGGGAATTTATTAGCTATGGAATCATTCCGTAGCGAGTCGTTAAACGTCGGACTGTTTTTCTGACGCAGGAGTGATAATGAAATTTGAGTTAGATACCACCGATGGTCGCGCGCGTCGCGGTCGTCTGGTGTTTGATCGTGGCATAGTGGAAACGCCTGCTTTTATGCCTGTGGGTACTTACGGTACCGTGAAAGGCATGACGCCGGAAGAAGTGGAAGCGACCGGCGCGCAGATTATTCTCGGCAACACTTTCCACCTGTGGCTGCGCCCGGGTCAGGAGATCATGAAGCTGCATGGCGATCTGCACGATTTTATGCAGTGGAAAGGGCCGATTCTCACCGATTCCGGCGGCTTCCAGGTCTTCAGCCTCGGCGATATTCGTAAGATTACCGAGCAAGGCGTGCACTTCCGTAACCCGATCAACGGTGATCCGATTTTCCTCGATCCGGAAAAGTCGATGGAGATCCAGTACGATCTCGGTTCCGATATCGTGATGATCTTTGATGAATGTACGCCGTACCCGGCAGACTGGGACTATGCGAAACGCTCGATGGAGATGTCGTTGCGTTGGGCGAAGCGTAGCCGCGACCGTTTTGATAGCCTTGGCAATAAGAATGCGCTTTTTGGCATCATTCAGGGCAGCGTTTACGAAGATTTACGCGATATCTCGGTGAAAGGTCTGGTAGAGATTGGCTTTGATGGCTACGCTGTCGGCGGTTTGGCTGTCGGTGAGCCGAAAGCAGATATGCACCGCATTCTGGAGCACGTTTGCCCGCAGATCCCGGCTGACAAACCGCGTTACCTGATGGGCGTGGGTAAACCGGAAGATCTGGTGGAAGGAGTGCGTCGCGGTATTGATATGTTTGACTGTGTCATGCCAACGCGAAATGCCCGTAATGGTCATCTGTTTGTGACCGACGGCGTGGTGAAGATTCGTAATGCAAAGCATAAAAGCGACACCAGCCCGCTTGACGCCGAGTGCGATTGCTACACCTGTCGCAATTATTCACGCGCTTACTTGCATCATCTCGACCGTTGCAACGAAATATTAGGTGCGCGTCTCAATACCATTCATAACTTGCGTTACTACCAGCGTTTGATGGCGGGTTTACGCAAGGCTATTGAAGAGGGTAAATTAGAGAGCTTCGTAACCGAGTTTTACCAACGTCAGGGGCGACCCGTTCCACCTTTGAACGTTGATTAATTTTAATAATGAGGGAATTTGAATGAGCTTTTTTATTTCTGATGCGGTAGCGGCAACAGGTGCTCCAGCGCAGGGCAGCCCGATGTCTCTGATTTTAATGCTGGTGGTGTTTGGTCTGATTTTCTATTTCATGATCCTGCGCCCGCAGCAGAAGCGCACCAAAGAGCACAAAAAGCTGATGGACTCCATTGCGAAAGGTGATGAAGTTCTGACGAATGGCGGTCTGGTCGGTCGAGTGACCAAAGTAGCGGAAGCCGGCTACATTGCCATCGCGCTGAATGACACCACGGAAGTGGTTATCAAACGTGACTTCGTAGCTGCCGTTCTGCCGAAAGGCACCATGAAGGCGCTGTAATATTTCGTTTTCCCAAAGGGAACTGCCGTGTTAAACCGTTATCCTTTGTGGAAGTACATCATGCTGGTCGTCGTGATTATCGTCGGCCTGCTTTACGCACTTCCCAACCTGTATGGTGAGGATCCGGCTGTTCAAATCACTGGCGTGCGCGGCGTCGCCGCCAGTGAGCAAACGCTGATCCAGGTCCAGAAAACGTTACAAGAAGAAAAAATTCCCGCTAAGTCTGTGGCACTGGAAGAGGGCGCTATTCTTGCGCGCTTCGACACCACCGATACCCAGCTACGCGCCCGTGAAGCGCTGATGAGCGTGCTGGGGGATAAATATGTCGTGGCGCTTAACCTTGCGCCGGCTACGCCGCGCTGGTTGGCGGCTATTCACGCCGATCCGATGAAGCTCGGTCTTGATCTGCGCGGCGGCGTTCACTTCCTGATGGAAGTGGATATGGATACCGCGTTAGGTAAACTCCAGGAACAAAATATCGATAGCCTGCGCAGCGATCTGCGTGAAAAAGGCATTCCTTATACCACCGTTCGTAAAGAAAATAATTATGGGTTGAGCATCACGTTCCGTGACAGCAAAGCGCGTGATGAGGCGATCGCCTATCTGACGCCGCGTCATCGTGACCTGGTGATTTCCAGCCAGAGCGGCAATCAACTTCGCGCGGTAATGACCGATGCGCGCCTGAGCGAAGCGCGTGAATACGCCGTTCAGCAGAACATTAATATTCTGCGTAACCGTGTTAACCAACTGGGCGTCGCGGAGCCTGTCGTACAACGCCAGGGCGCAGACCGTATTGTGGTTGAGCTGCCGGGTATCCAGGATACCGCTCGCGCGAAAGAAATTCTCGGCGCGACCGCGACGCTGGAATTCCGTCTGGTGAATACCAACGTTGACCAGGCCGCCGCTGCTGCCGGGCGCGTACCGGGTGATTCCGAAGTGAAACAGACCCGCGAAGGTCAGCCGGTGGTATTGTACAAACGCGTGATCCTCACCGGCGACCATATCACCGACTCGACGTCCAGCCAGGATGAATATAACCAACCGCAGGTTAACATCTCGCTGGATAGCGCAGGCGGCAATATCATGTCTAACTTCACTAAGGACAATATCGGCAAACCGATGGCGACCCTGTTTGTGGAGTATAAAGACAGCGGTAAGAAAGACGCTAACGGTCGCGCCGTACTGGTGAAACAGGAAGAAGTGATTAACATTGCCAACATCCAGTCCCGGCTGGGTAACAGCTTCCGTATTACTGGTATCAGCAACCCGAACGAAGCGCGTCAGCTCTCGTTGTTGTTGCGTGCGGGCGCCCTGATTGCGCCGATTCAGATCGTTGAAGAGCGCACCATTGGCCCGACTCTGGGTATGCAGAACATCAAGCAGGGCCTGGAAGCCTGTCTGGCCGGTCTGGTGGTCTCCATCCTGTTCATGATCTTCTTCTATAAGAAGTTTGGTCTGATTGCGACCAGCGCGTTAGTGGCTAACCTGGTGTTGATTGTCGGTATCATGTCGCTGTTGCCGGGGGCAACGCTCAGTATGCCGGGGATTGCGGGTATCGTGTTAACCCTTGCGGTGGCGGTCGACGCCAACGTTCTGATTAACGAACGTATCAAAGAAGAGTTGAGTAATGGCCGCACGGTACAGCAGGCGATAAACGAAGGCTATGCCGGCGCGTTCAGTTCCATCTTCGATGCGAACATCACGACGCTGATTAAAGTCATCATTCTGTATGCCGTTGGTACCGGGGCAATTAAAGGGTTCGCGATTACGACCGGTATCGGTGTGGCGACGTCGATGTTTACCGCGATTATCGGTACGCGTGCTATCGTAAACCTGCTATATGGCGGCAAGCGCGTCACTAAGCTGTCAATCTGAGGAGTGCGATGTGGCACAGGAATACACTGTTGAACAACTAAACCACGGCCGTAAAGTCTATGACTTTATGCGCTGGGACTTCTGGGCATTCGGCATCTCCGGGCTGTTGCTGATCGCGGCCATTGTCATTATGGGCGTACGCGGGTTTAACTGGGGGCTGGATTTCACCGGTGGTACGGTAATTGAAATCACGCTGGAAAAACCGGCTGAAATGGACGTGATGCGCGAAGCGCTGCAAAAAGCGGGCTATGAAGAGCCGCAGTTGCAGAACTTTGGCAGCAGTCACGACATTATGGTGCGTATGCCGCCAACCGAAGGTGAAACCGGCGGTCAGGTACTGGGTAGCAAAGTGGTGACGATCATTAATGAAGCCACCAACCAGAACGCGGCCGTGAAGCGTATTGAATTCGTGGGGCCAAGCGTGGGCGCCGATCTGGCGCAAACCGGCGCTATGGCGCTGCTGGTGGCGTTGATCTCTATCCTCGTTTATGTCGGTTTCCGCTTTGAGTGGCGACTGGCGGCAGGGGTGGTCATCGCGCTGGCGCACGACGTGATCATTACGCTGGGGATACTGTCGCTTTTCCATATCGAGATTGACCTGACCATTGTGGCATCGTTGATGTCGGTGATCGGTTACTCGCTGAACGACAGTATCGTGGTCTCCGACCGTATTCGTGAAAACTTCCGCAAAATCCGTCGCGGGACGCCTTACGAAATCTTTAACGTGTCGCTGACCCAGACGCTACACCGTACGTTGATTACCTCCGGTACGACGTTAGTGGTAATTCTGATGCTGTACCTCTTCGGCGGTCCGGTACTGGAAGGCTTCTCGCTGACGATGCTGATCGGTGTCTCTATTGGTACGGCATCTTCTATCTATGTCGCATCGGCGCTGGCGCTGAAACTCGGTATGAAGCGCGAGCATATGCTGCAGCAGAAAGTCGAAAAAGAAGGGGCGGATCAGCCGTCCATTCTGCCGTAAACACGTATTTAAGTGTTATCTGAATCCCGGTCATACGATCGGGATTTTTTTTATGTACCATGACGATAAACATTACTGACAGTATGCTGTCAGGAGCCCTGTCATACACTCCTCATGAATTAATCCACACACGCAGGAGGATGTATGAAAAACTTGATTAACTGGTTTGAAATTCCAGTTACTGATATGGCGCGTGCAATCGCCTTTTATGAGCAAGTGATGCAGATATCGTTACGTCGGGAAACCATGGATGGGGCGGACCTGGCCGTATTCCCGTATGCTGAACCCGGACCCGGCGGAGCGCTGATAAAGCAGGATGATGTCGCTCCAGTTGCGCAGGGAGTCGTTATTTATCTGCATACCGCCGATTTGTTAGCCTCGATTGAACGTGTCGTCCTTGCTGGTGGCAAGTGTGTTCTGGAACCCATGGTTCCCGGAGATGACATTGGAACCATCGCGTTGTTTATTGACAGCGAAGGTAACCGAATAGGTTTACATCAACCTGCGTGATATTTGCTAAATGTAGAGAGTCAATATGACCAGACGCGCTGACCGTTTGTTTCAGATCGTGCAAATTTTGCGGGGTAGACGACTGACGACGGCAGCGCTGTTGGCACAGCGGCTTGCGGTTTCTGAACGGACGATTTATCGCGATATTCGCGATCTGTCGTTATCCGGTGTGCCTGTCGAAGGTGAAGCGGGGAGCGGATACCGTTTAATGGCGGGTTTTGATCTGCCGCCCTTGATGCTTACCCATCGTGAATCGGAAGCACTGATGGTGGCTATACGGTTATTGAAAACCTGGGGCGGCGATTCGCTATCGCGCGAGCTTGAATCCGCCCAGGAAAAAGTGTTGGCTATTTTACCGGAAGAGAGCCGTCGTAAAGCGGAGCAGACACGGATTTACGCTCCGGATTTGGGTACATCTCCACATTCGCGCAGCGCGTTTGATCTTATCCATCAGGCCGTTTCGGCGCAGCAGGTGTTGGCGCTACATTATCGTGATGAAGCGGGGCATCTCTCTTCGCGGGATATACAACCTCTGGGATTGTTTTTCTGGGGAGAGCACTGGCTACTGGTTGCCTGGTGTGAGAGACGGGAAGACTATCGGTGTTTTCGCCTCGATCGCTGTTTACAAATTACTCCGCTTAACCGGCGATTTCGTGAAACAATCGACCGTTCTTTGCGTGATTTTTTGCGTAAAGTTGAGCACGAAAAAATGCCGTAAGATGTGATAGCGATAACTCCAACGCTTGTAAAACGGGTTGATTGGTCATCAGTTTGCCTGAAATAGCCTTCCTTACCTGGATATATAAGTTGCACAGAATCATTGCTAAAAGCCCGGCTTCGCGGGAAACTGCGCATAACCCTTTGTATTATTCAGGTACCTGTTGATTATGGCTATCATCCCCAAAAACTATGCGCGCCTGGAAAGCGGCTATCGTGAAAAAGCGCTGAAGCTGTTTCCGTGGGTATGCGGACGTTGTTCCCGTGAGTTTGTGTATTCAAATCTGCGTGAGCTGACGGTGCATCATATCGATCATGACCACACCAATAATCCGGAAGACGGCAGCAACTGGGAGCTATTGTGCCTCTACTGCCACGATCATGAGCATTCTAAATATACCGAAGCCGATCAGTACGGTTCGACGGTCATTGCCGGGGAAGATGCGCAAAAAGATGTCGGCGAGGCGACTTATAACCCGTTTGCCGATCTGAAAGCGATGATGAACAAAAAGAAATAAGCAGGCTGCTGACAAAGTTGTTGGTGCTGTTGAATGTTAGGTTACGCTTCGCTCCACCCAACGGAATCCGCAATATAAATGAACTATTGGTTTTCGTAGATCGGATGCAATCCGACATTTTTTCAGCCCCGGAGTTTGTCGCCAGCCCCAAACGTCCTGTAACGCATACATTGTCACTGGAATCCCGATCGCAAGGTTGGGATTTTTTTGTTTTTAAGTCCTGCCGATACTGGCGAGCAGAGTAGAATCAGCGGTAAGCCGGGGCAACCCGGTGAGGCGCAATGTTGCGGGGGCTTGATCCCCGGTGGCCTTGTCGCTGGAAAGAGAAAACCCCCGCACATTGTTCGGTATTCACCGGCAACATTACGGGGGCTAACTTGACCCTAGACAAGTTGAGGATAGCCGCGAACCGTTGCCATTGCAACAAAGGCGGCAATATGACGCTCACAGAGTTGAGCATTACTATCTGGCACGATCTGGCGGCACCAACGCTGGTCGGGATTGCGACAGGTCTGTTTTTAGGCTGGTGGCATCGCCGGAAGTAATGTGAAGTGGGCGCGACTCGCCGCCGCATGGCAGCATGCGCCCGAAACGGGCCAGAAGACGACCTCTGGCCTTTTTTGCAGGTTTAGAAGTTGTAACCCACGACCAGGTAGCCGCCCCAGCCGGTAGATTTCGCGCTGAAATCGCCGTCGCCCCAGTTCAGTTTTGCGCCATTCTGCCACTGTCCGCCGTTATGGAAGTAACGCGCAACGACCGAGTAGTGCCAGTGATCGTAGTTCAGCGCCAGGATATGGCTGGAAGCGATGGAGTTGCTGGTACGGTTCGGATCGTCGCCTAAATCAGATCCCCAGTCAAAGTTGGTAAAGCCGATATAGCTCAGTTTACCGCCCCACAGATCGGTGATGGGGACGAAGTATTTCACTTTGAAACGGTAGCCGTCCCATTCGTTTTCATTGGACGCGCCGTAGTTTTGCCACTGATATTTCGCATACACGTTCAGCGACAGACCCATCGGCAGGCCTGTGTCGATATCGGTCCCCAGACCCATATACCATGTGCTCTGGCGGCTGGCTTTGTTATCGCCCATATCGTAGATGTAGTTGTTGGCGAAATACCACTCTTTAAACGGGCCGAAGCTCAGGTCTGCGCCGGTCAGCTTATCAATCGAGAAACGCGGTTCGATTTCCATGAACAGCGGAGAACCGTCGGACCAGATACCTTTATCGTTGCCGTTACCCCAATCAAAGGTTTTGGGAATATCGATATAGCCGTAGAAATCAAACCAGTCTTTTTTGGCAAATGCTTCATATTCCAGATAGACGTCGTTGTTCAATTTCGGCGAGAAACGGGTATGGTAGCTGCCTACCACGTTTACGCTCTGGTGCCACCAGTCGGACAAATACTGCGGCTGATCATTTTCTGCTGCGTTAGCAGTAAAAGATGAGGTGAGCGCCAGCGCTGCGCTGACTGCGAGTAAAGTTTTTTTCATATGTATGCCACTGTTTGAAATCCCTTGCGGGAGTGAAAAGAACGCAATTTGCGTTTCTAAATATTTCGTGTTTCTGCGGAGCCTATTATAAAAATCATTGCTCACAAAAATATGTCTTGTTTCACATATCTATCATTTACGTAATCGATTGCGTTCACGTTTGCGCATTTTAGACGCGGCGACAGTACTATCTTTCATGAATATTACCAATCCATGTCATAAATGACGGAAATGTCAGTAGGGCAACAAAAGTCGCGCGGGGGATGTTGCGGAACGCACAAAACGCTCCGCCAGAACGTTTATTGATTAACAGGCTGAATATCATGGATGCGAATGAAGCCTAACTGCGCCGGTGTGATCCCCTTCAACGGTAACGAAATATTGACATCACTGGGCGCCAGCAAGCTGGCAGGGGCATTTACCAGAAGGCTCTGTGCATTCACCTCCTGATAGTTCTCCGTAGTGCCCTGAAGTTGCCCGTACTCTACGGTAGCGCTGAATGCCGGCAGCGGATCGCGGGACTCGCCCTGAATGTGTAACGTTGCGTGAGCGCCGTCTGCGACAGGCGTAATTTCCAGCAATGTCATACGTAGCGTACCGATCTGGCTCTCCAGCCGGGCAGGCGTATTGGCGCCAGGCAACAAATAGACGCCGCGGGTTGACTCCGCATTCAGCTTATTTTGTTGGGTAATTTTTACCGTTTCCTGATTCAGTTGGGTCATCTCTTTATTCAGGGTGCTAATGCTTTGATGCATCTGGCGAACTTCGCTCTGCGGCGCGCAGGCGGTCAGGCTCAAGAGACTTCCCACCAGGAGAATTCTTAGGTAACGTCTTGTCATGTCGATGATTTCCTTCGTGGTCCGATAGCGTAATGGTAGTGCGCTATACGCACAAAGGCACCGATCCTTTATCTCAAAAGCGCTCCGCCTTTGTTGTCGCGCCAGTTCAGGGTAAAATAGTGTTTTCTAAATCATCTGGTCAGGACGCCGTATGCATTGCCCATTTTGTTTCGCCGTAGATACCAAAGTCATTGACTCTCGTCTTGTAGGCGAGGGCTCGTCCGTGCGCCGCCGTCGGCAGTGTCTGGTGTGTAATGAACGCTTTACGACCTTTGAAGTGGCTGAACTGGTCATGCCGCGCGTGATAAAAAGCAACGATGTGCGCGAACCCTTTAATGAGGATAAGCTGCGTAGCGGCATGTTGAGAGCGCTGGAAAAAAGACCCGTCAGCGCAGATGATGTTGAAATGGCATTGAACCATATTAAGTCACAATTACGTGCCACTGGGGAGCGTGAAGTTCCCAGCAAGATGATTGGCAACCTGGTCATGGAGCAGCTGAAAAAACTCGATAAAGTCGCGTATATTCGCTTTGCCTCCGTCTATCGCAGTTTCGAAGATATCAAAGACTTTGGCGAAGAAATCGCTCGCCTACAGGACTAAGCCATGCAGGATGAGTTTTACATGGCGCGAGCGCTCAAACTGGCGCAGCGTGGACGTTTCACCACTCACCCGAACCCTAATGTCGGCTGTGTCATTGTTAACAATGGCGACATCGTCGGCGAAGGTTATCACCAGCGCGCCGGAGAGCCGCACGCCGAGGTCCATGCGCTGCGGATGGCGGGCGCAAAAGCCAAAGGCGCAACCGCCTATGTCACGCTTGAACCCTGTAGCCATCATGGGCGAACGCCGCCATGTTGCGATGCGCTGATTGCGGCTGGCGTCGCGCGCGTGGTCGCCGCGATGCAGGACCCGAACCCACAGGTCGCCGGGCGCGGACTGTATCGCCTGCAACAGGCGGGTATTGCGGTCAGCCACGGGTTAATGATGAGTGAAGCGGAGGCGCTCAATAAAGGCTTCCTCAAACGGATGCGTACCGGATTCCCTTATCTTCAGCTTAAACTGGGCGCCTCCGTCGACGGACGGACGGCGATGGCCAGCGGCGAAAGCCAGTGGATCACCTCGCCGCAGGCCCGGCGCGACGTTCAGCGCTTGCGTGCGCAAAGTCACGCTATCTTAACCAGTAGCGCGACGGTATTGGCTGACGATCCGGCCTTGACGGTGCGTTGGGCGGAGTTAGACGCCTCTACGCAGGCGTCTTACCCGCAGGAAAATCTGCGCCAGCCGGTGCGAATTGTTATCGACAGCCAAAACCGGGTAACGCCTGCGCATCGTATTGTGCAGCAGCCTGGCGAAACGTGGATTGCGCGTACCCAGGAAGATAGCCGCGCGTGGCCCGATTCGGTTCGTACTATCAGCGTGCCGGCGCACAACGGACATTTGGATCTGGTTGTGCTGATGATGCAGTTAGGCAGGCAGCAGATTAATAGCATATGGGTTGAAGCCGGACCGGGACTGGCGGGCGCGTTGCTGCAAGCCGGGCTGGTGGATGAACTGATTGTCTATGTCGCGCCTAAATTGTTGGGAACCCAGGCGCGGGGATTATGCGAATTGCCGGGGCTTGAGAAGCTCGCCGACGCGCCGCAATTTACCTTCAGCGAAATACGTCATGTCGGCCCGGATGTTTGCCTGCATATGGTGAGCGCATGAGTTCTCCCGTCGAAAGGGGAGCAGCGCTCAAATTATTATGATAAAATCCGCCCCCCTGCGGGGCCAAATGAACCCTGGAAGAGAGAATATGAACATTATTAAAGCTAACGTTGCAGCCCCTGACGCTCGTGTCGCCATCACTATTGCGCGTTTCAATCAGTTTATCAACGACAGCCTGCTGGATGGCGCGGTTGATGCCCTGACGCGTATTGGTCAGGTAAAAGATGATAATATTACCGTAGTGTGGGTGCCTGGCGCCTATGAACTGCCGCTGGCGACCGAAGCGCTGGCGAAAAGCGGTAAATACGACGCCGTGGTTGCGCTGGGAACCGTGATTCGCGGGGGGACTGCGCACTTTGAATATGTGGCAGGCGGCGCCAGCAATGGCCTGGCAAGCGTTGCCCAGGACAGCGGCGTGCCGGTAGCCTTTGGTGTTCTGACCACCGAGAGTATTGAACAAGCCATCGAACGTGCTGGTACAAAAGCCGGTAATAAAGGCGCAGAAGCTGCGCTGACCGCGCTTGAAATGATTAATGTATTGAAAGCCATTAAGGCCTGATTTTTTGTAAGGGGAATTCCGTGAAACCTGCTGCTCGTCGCCGCGCCCGTGAGTGTGCCGTCCAGGCGCTTTACTCCTGGCAGTTGTCCCAGAACGACATCGCTGATGTTGAATACCAGTTCCTGGCGGAACAGGACGTAAAAGACGTCGACGTTCTCTATTTCCGTGAACTGCTATCCGGGGTGGCGACTAACAGCGCGTACCTGGATGGTTTAATGAAACCGTATCTGTCCCGCCTGCTTGAAGAGCTGGGACAGGTTGAAAAAGCCGTGCTGCGTATTGCGTTGTTTGAGCTGTCAAAACGCAGCGATGTGCCTTATAAAGTGGCCATCAACGAAGCGATTGAACTGGCGAAAACCTTTGGCGCTGAAGACAGCCACAAATTCGTCAACGGCGTACTGGATAAAGCAGCTCCGGTGATTCGTCCCAACAAAAAGTGATTCACAGGCCGGAAAGATAGCGGGCGATCGATACCCGCCGTCTCCGGCCTTTTCTTTTTTTCTGCTGAGGCATAACGTATGGCATGTGGCGAGTTTTCCCTGATTGCCCGTTATTTTGACCGTGTAAAAAGCTCTCGTCTTGATGTTGAAACCGGTATTGGCGACGATTGCGCGCTCCTGAATATTCCTGAAAAACAGACCCTGGCGATCAGTACCGATACGCTGGTGGCGGGCATCCATTTCTTACCCGATATCGATCCTGCCGATCTGGCGTATAAAGCGCTGGCGGTGAATTTAAGCGATCTGGCGGCGATGGGCGCCGATCCGGCATGGTTAACGCTGGCGCTCACGCTTCCTGACGTCGATGAGGCGTGGCTTGCCGCGTTCAGCGACAGCCTGTTTGAACAACTGGATTACTACGACATGCAGCTCATTGGCGGCGATACCACGCGCGGCCCGCTGTCGATGACGCTAGGTATTCATGGCCTTGTGCCAGTCGGTCGGGCGTTGAAACGTTCTGGCGCAAAACCGGGCGACTGGATTTATGTTACTGGCACGTTGGGCGATAGCGCTGCCGGGCTGGCGATTCTACGGGGTGATTTTCGCGTGGGAAGCTGGGGGGATGCCGACTATCTGGTCAAACGCCATCTGCGCCCGACGCCGCGTATTTTACAAGGGCAGGCGCTACGCGATCTCGCCAGTTCAGCGATCGATCTTTCCGACGGTTTGATCTCCGATCTTGGTCACATTCTGCAAGCCAGCAACTGCGGCGCGCGAATCGATTTGGAGGCGCTGCCTGACTCCGAAGAACTGTGGGGACATGCCAATGATCCCGAACAAAAGCTTCGCTGGATGTTATCCGGCGGCGAAGATTATGAACTGTGCTTTACCGTCCCGGAGCTGAACCGTGGCGCGCTGGATGTCGCGCTTGGTCATCTGGGCGTGCCGTTTACCTGTATCGGGCAAATGACGGCGGATATCGAAGGGATCGCCTTTGTGCGTGACGGAGAACCTGTCACTTTTGACTGGAAAGGATATGACCATTTTGCCACGCCATAAAGATGTTGCGAAAAGTCGCCTGAATTTGCGCAATCCGTGGCACCTGCTCGCTACCGGCTTTGGCAGCGGGCTGAGCCCCGTGGTGCCGGGCACGATGGGCTCGCTGGCGGCGATCCCCTTCTGGTATTTGATGACGTTTCTGCCGTGGCAGCTTTATTCGCTGGTCGTGATGTTTGGGATCTGCATTGGCGTTTATCTTTGCCATCAGACGGCGAAAGATATGGGCGTACACGACCACGGCAGTATTGTCTGGGATGAATTTATCGGTATGTGGATAACGCTGATGGCGTTGCCGACGACGGACTGGCAGTGGGTGGCTGCCGGGTTCGTTATTTTCCGCATTCTGGATATGTGGAAACCCTGGCCGATCCGTTGGTTTGATCGCAACGTGCACGGCGGCATGGGAATTATGATCGATGATATCGTCGCCGGCGTGATATCCGCCGGCATACTGTATTTTATCGGTCATCACTGGCCGCTCGGTATTATTTAAAGGGTTTGCCGGATGGCGGCGTAAACGCCTTATCCGGCCTATCCCCGAACAATATGTCGATTTCGCAGGCCCGATAAGCGCCGCGCCATCGGGCAATGGCAGATTATTTAAATCCCACCACCGGATGCTGTTTGTACGGCGTTTCGAGTTCAGCAATCTGCTCCGGTTTGAGCGTTAAATCAACGGCATTCAGCAACTCATCTAACTGCTCTTCACGCGAAGCGCCGATAATCGGCGCGGCGACGCCTCGTTTACTGAGTAGCCAGGCCAGCGCGACCTGCGCTCGCGTTGCGCCAAGCGCCTTGCTGACGCCAGCCAGCCGTTCCGCTATTTGCGCATCATTTTTATCGCTTTCAGCGTATAAATTTTTGCCCACGTCATCCGAGACCAGCCGGGCCGTGGTTTCTCCCCAGGGGCGAGTTAAGCGCCCGCGCGCCAGCGGACTCCACGGAATCACGGCGACGCCTTCCTGCCAGCACAGCGGTAGCATCTCACGCTCTTCCTCGCGGTAGATCAGGTTATAGTGATCCTGCATGGTGACAAACGGCGCCCAGCCGTGTTGTTTTTGTAGCGCCAGCGCTTGGGCAAATTGTGAGGCGTGCATTGAGGAAGCGCCGATATAGCGGGCTTTACCCGCCTTCACCACGTCGTTTAGCGCTTCCAGAGTCTCTTCTATCGGCGTGGTGTAATCCCAGCGGTGGATTTGCAGGATATCGACATACTCCATTCCCAGACGGGTGAGGCTATCGTCAATAGAGCGCAGGATTTGCGCGCGGGACAATCCTTCCGGCAGATCGCCGACGCGATGGAAGACTTTCGTCGCTACCACCACCTCGTCGCGCCGGGCGAAATCACGCAGCGCGCGGCCGACAATCTCTTCGCTGCTGCCGTCGGAGTAGCTGTTGGCGGTATCAAAAAAGTTAATGCCGCCCTCAAGGGCGCGCTTGATGATGGGACGGCTGCTCTCTTCGGGAAGCGTCCAGGCGTGATTGCCGCGACTCGGCTCGCCGAATGTCATACAGCCCAGACAAAGGCGGGACACCCGAAGATCGGTATTTCCTAACGTGTTGTATTGCATGACTCCGCTCCTGTTATACCCGTCACTCTTCAAGCATAGCAGGAGCAAAGAGGAGATTATGCCAGCCAGGCCTTGATTTTGGCTTCAATGCCTGCGGCGTCAAGCCCCAGTTCCGCGCGGGCTTCTTCCTGCGTTCCTTGCGGGATAAAGAAATCCGGAAGACCGATATTCAGCACAGGTACAGGTTTACGATGGGCCATTAGCACTTCGTTTACGCCGCTGCCAGCGCCGCCCATAATGGCGTTCTCTTCCAGCGTCACCAGCGCGTCATGCTGCGCGGCCATCTCCAGAATTAGCGTGTCGTCCAGCGGCTTAACAAAGCGCATGTCGACCAGCGTGGCGTTCAGCGCTTCGGCGACTTTCGCCGCCTCAGGCATTAAGGTGCCAAAGTTCAGAATCGCCAGTTTTTCGCCATGACGCTTCACAAGGCCTTTACCAATAGGCAGTTTTTCCAGCGGGGTTAGCGCCACGCCCTGCGCATTACCGCGTGGATAACGTACTGCCGTCGGGCCGTCGTTATAGTGATACCCGGTAAATAACATCTGGCGACATTCGTTTTCGTCGCTTGGCGTCATGATCACCATATCCGGGATGCAGCGCAGATAGGAGAGATCGAACGCGCCCTGGTGTGTTTGCCCATCCGCGCCAACGATACCGGCGCGATCGATGGCGAACATGACCGGCAGTTTCTGGATAGCGACGTCATGGATGACCTGATCGTAGGCGCGTTGCAGGAAAGTAGAGTAGATCGCCACGACGGGCTTATAGCCGCCAATCGCCAGACCTGCGGCGAAGGTGACGGCATGCTGCTCGGCGATGGCGACGTCAAAATAGCGATCCGGGAATTTACGTGAAAATTCCACCATGCCGGAACCTTCGCGCATTGCCGGGGTGATCGCCATCAGCTTGCTGTCTTTGGCGGCAGTTTCACACAGCCAGTCACCGAAGATTTTTGAATAGCCTGGCAGACCGCCGCTGCTTTTCGGCAAACATCCGCTGGAAGGATCAAATTTAGGCACCGCATGGAAAGTGATCGGATCTTTTTCCGCGGGCTCATAGCCGCGGCCTTTCTTGGTCATGATATGCAGGAACTGCGGGCCTTTCAGGTCGCGCATGTTCTTCAATGTGCTGATAAGCCCCATGACATCGTGACCATCGACCGGCCCGATGTAGTTAAAGCCCAGCTCTTCGAACAGTGTGCCCGGCACAACCATGCCTTTAATATGTTCTTCGGTACGCTTGAGCAGTTCTTTAATTGGCGGTACGCCGGAGAAGACCTTTTTTCCGCCTTCGCGCAGAGAAGAGTAAAGTTTACCGGAAAGTAGCTGCGCCAGATGGTTGTTGAGCGCGCCGACGTTTTCCGAAATCGACATTTCATTGTCGTTCAGAATGACCAGCATGTCGGGTCGGATATCGCCTGCGTGATTCATTGCTTCAAACGCCATACCGGCGGTGATGGCGCCGTCGCCAATCACACAGACGGTGCGGCGATCTTTGCCTTCTTTCTCCGCCGCCACGGCAATACCGATACCGGCGCTGATGGAGGTGGAGGAATGCCCAACGCTCAGCACATCGTATTCGCTTTCTCCGCGCCACGGGAACGGATGCAGACCGCCTTTCTGGCGAATGGTGCCGATTTTGTCGCGACGACCGGTAAGGATTTTATGTGGATAAGCCTGGTGACCAACATCCCAGATTAGCTGGTCAAACGGGGTGTTGTAGACATAATGCAGCGCCACGGTAAGTTCTACCGTGCCCAGCCCGGAAGCGAAGTGCCCGCTGGAACGGCTTACGCTGTCGAGTAAGTAGCGGCGTAGCTCGTCGCAGAGTTTCGGCAGACTCTCTTTCGGTAACAGTCGTAACTCCTGGGTGGAGTCGACCAATGCCAGGGTAGGGTATTTGGCTATATCAAAACTCATCGCAAGCTCATTGGATATGGGGTTTATTTATCACGCTGGATTATGTAGTTCGCTAGCGCTTCCAGTGCCGAGGTGTCCAGTGATTGCGCGGCCAGCTGATGTAACGACTGACGGGCGTCCTCTATCAGGTCCCGGGCTTTATTCCGGGCTTGCTCAAGACCCAGAAGTGCAGGGTAGGTACTTTTGCCAAGCTGCTGGTCTGCGCCCTGACGTTTACCTAACGTTGCAGTATCGCCCACCACATCCAGAATGTCATCCTGAACCTGGAAGGCAAGGCCGATACTCTCTGCATAGCGGTCAAGTATCGGCAGAGTATTCCGTCCTTTATCGCCCGCGCTCAACGCGCCAAGTCTAACGGCGGCGCGAATGAGCGCGCCGGTCTTATGGCGATGAATACGTTCCAGCGCGTCCAGAGTGATCCGCTGGCCTTCTGCCGCCAGATCCAATGCCTGACCGCCGCACATACCGGCGATGCCGCTGGCGTTCGCCAGTTCGGCGATCATCGCGATACGATCGCGATCGGTGACTTCCGGCATCGGCGCGTCGCTGAGAATGGCAAACGCCAGCGTTTGCAACGCGTCTCCCGCCAGGATTGCGTTGGCTTCGCCAAATTTAATATGGCAAGTCGGCAGGCCGCGACGCAAATCGTCATCGTCCATTGCTGGCAGGTCGTCATGGATCAGCGAATAGGCATGAATGCATTCGACCGCCGCAGCTGGCGCATCCAGCGTTGCCGTACTGACGCCAAACATTTGACCGGTGGCGTAAACCAGAAATGGCCGCAGGCGTTTACCGCCTAATAATGCGCCATACTGCATGGCTTCGACCACGGGAGTGTTCTGAAAGGGCAGTGGCGCGATAAAACGGCTCAGCGCCTGATTCGCTTGCGTTACGCAAGCCTGTAGCTGCTGCGTAAAGTCCATTTACTCATTATCCGCGATAAAAGGCTCAGGTGAAGCCTCTTCATTATCAGACAGCAAAATTTGCACGCGCTGTTCCGCCTGCTGCAGTTTTGCCTGCCCCTGACGCGCCAGTTGTACGCCGCGCTCGAATTCATTCAGCGCGTCTTCCAGCGGCAAATCGCCGCTTTCCAGGCGGGTAACAATATGTTCCAGCTCGCTCAGCGCAGTTTCAAAGCTGGCGGGCGCCTCATTTTTCTTCGGCATGATGACTGTTTGACTCTCTGTAATGGCAGCACAAGTCTATGGTAACGGACTCACACTGATAAGCAAATAACGCGCAATGGTAAGGGGAAATGCGCAAGATGTCCGTGATAGTGATATACTTCCGCGCCTGGATGCAGCCGTAGGTATGGGCTGCTATACTATTTCTCCACGACAAGCCTTAGATAGCTTGCTAAAGAACCATTGCCGCCATGAAGTTTATCATTAAATTGTTCCCGGAAATCACTATCAAAAGCCAATCTGTGCGTTTGCGCTTTATAAAAATTTTAACCGGGAACATCCGTAACGTTTTAAAGCACTACGATGAGACCCTCGCGGTTGTCCGTCACTGGGATAACATTGAAGTTCGCGCCAAAGATGAAAACCAGCGTCTGGCGATTCGCGACGCGCTGACCCGCATCCCGGGGATTCACCATATTCTTGAAGTCGAAGATGTGCCGTTCACCGATATGCACGACATTTTCGAGAAAGCGTTGGCGCAGTATCGCGAACAGCTTGAAGGCAAAACCTTCTGCGTGCGGGTAAAACGTCGCGGTAAGCATGAGTTTAGCTCCATTGAAGTGGAGCGCTATGTTGGCGGCGGATTAAATCAGCATATTGAATCGGCGCGCGTGAAGCTCACTAACCCGGATGTGACGGTGCATCTGGAAGTGGAAGATGATCGCCTGCTGCTGATCAAAGGGCGTTATGAAGGTATTGGCGGTTTCCCGATTGGCACCCAGGAAGATGTGCTGTCGCTGATCTCCGGCGGTTTTGACTCCGGCGTCTCCAGCTATATGCTGATGCGTCGCGGCTGTCGCGTACACTACTGCTTCTTTAACCTTGGCGGCGCGGCGCATGAAATCGGCGTTCGCCAGGTGGCGCATTACCTGTGGAACCGCTTTGGCAGCTCCCATCGCGTGCGTTTTGTGGCGATTAACTTCGAACCGGTGGTCGGCGAGATTCTGGAGAAAGTTGACGACGGCCAGATGGGCGTGGTGCTCAAACGTATGATGGTACGCGCGGCGTCGAAAGTGGCGGAACGTTACGGCGTACAGGCGCTGGTGACCGGCGAAGCGCTGGGCCAGGTATCCAGCCAGACGCTAACCAACTTGCGCTTGATCGATAACGTGTCTGACACGCTGATCCTGCGCCCGCTGATCTCTTACGATAAAGAGCACATTATCAACCTGGCGCGCCAGATTGGTACGGAAGATTTTGCCCGTACGATGCCGGAATACTGTGGCGTGATTTCAAAAAGTCCGACGGTGAAAGCCATTAAAGCGAAAATTGAAGCCGAAGAAGAAAATTTCGACTTCAGTATTCTCGATAAGGTGGTAGAAGAAGCGAACAACGTCGATATTCGTGAAATCGCCCAGCAGACCCAGCAGGAGGTGGTGGAAGTAGAAACCGTGAGCGGTTTCGGCCCGAACGACGTGATTCTGGATATCCGTTCTGTGGATGAGCAGGATGACAAGCCGCTGAAAGTGGAAGGTGTGGACGTCGTTTCGCTGCCGTTCTACAAGCTGAGCACTAAATTTGGCGACCTCGATCAGAGCAAAACCTGGCTGCTGTGGTGCGAACGCGGGGTAATGAGCCGCCTGCAGGCGCTCTATCTGCGCGAGCAGGGCTTTGAAAACGTGAAAGTGTATCGTCCGTAATTCCTTTGCCGGGTGGCGGCTATGTCCTACCCGGCCTACCGTTTTATTTCTGCCCCAACCGTTTTGCAATGCGCTCCAGCTTCATCATCAGCAGCAGCGTAATGGCCACCAGCACAATAGTCAGCGCCGCGCCGTCGGCAATATTTCCACGGTCGGTCAGGCTAAAGATAGCTACCGGCAGCGTCGTCCAGCCCGGCGGATAAATCATCATCGTCGCGCCCAACTCCCCCATGGAGAGCGATAAACTCAGCGCCAGCGCTGACACCATCCACGGCATCAATAACGGCAACGTCACGTGACGCAGACGATACCAGGGCGATGCCCCCAGACTCGACGCGACGTTTTCAATATCGGCGGAAATGCGCGCCAGTCCGGTCGACACGTTACTGAAGGTAAAGGCGGAAATCAGCACAAAGTGCGCTGTCAGCACAATCCATAGGGTGCCGTTCATTTGCAATGGCACCTGGCTGAAAGCAACCAGAATGCCCAGACCCACGGACACTGACGGAATCGCACTCGGCAGATAGAACACCATACTTAACCATTTCTGCGTTTTCACCCCATATTGACGCAGCGCCAGCGCCGCCCAAACGCCGCAAAGCAGCGCAAACAGGCTGGCGCAAAAGCCAATCGTGAGGCTGGCAAGTAGGGCATCCCATGCCGCACCGTGCAGAGCGTTAACAAAGTGGTTCAGCGTGAAGCCACTCGGCAGAATACCGTTCCACTGCTGGCTAAGGCTGGACATTAGAATCACCGCCAGCGGCAGGAAAAAGAACACGATAAACAGTACGCTAGCCACAACGCCCGCCGCTGCGCGTCCTTTAGGTGACCAAATTAGCATGGCTGGCTCCTTACGCCGGTACGCGATGCCGCCAGGCGATAGAGGGAGAACAGCCCCAGCGACAAGACAATGTTAATCAACGCAATCATGCAGGCGACCGTATAGTCGGACTCCAGAATCGCTTTGCTGTAAACCATCATCGGCAGGGTGTTAACCCCTTTCGCGCCAATAAACAGTACGATGCCAAACTCGTTAGTGGTCAACAGCAGGCACAGGCTGCCACCAGCCATCAGCGCCGGTAGCGCCGCCGGGAAAATCACCTGCCCAATCACCCGTAACGGGTGCGCCCCCAGAATGCTGGCTGCCTCTAGCTGGCTTTTATCAATTTGCCGCAGCGCGGCCATCAGTGGCCGCATCACCAGCGGAGTGAACACCGTGATCTCCGCCAGAATGACGCCCTGCATCGAGTAGAGAAAATCCACCGGCGGTAGCTCAAAGGCAAACAGGCTCATCAGCGTACCGTTGAGCAGACCCGCTGACCCATAAATAAAGGTGAACGCCACCGTAATCAGGAAGGTCGGCAGCGCAATAAAAGTATCGACGACCCGACCAATCAACTCGCTGCCGGGGAAAGGAATAAACACCAGAATCAGCGACATCACGCTGCCCAGCAGCAGGCAACCGGCGGTGGCGAAAAAGGCGATTTGCAACGTGTTCAGCAACGCGCCGACAAAGCGTTTCGAGTCGACCACCTGGCGGAAGGTCTCGAGCCCGATCTCGCCATTAGCACCGCGTAGCGCCTGTTCAACGATGAGCGACAGAGGCCAGAAAAACAGCGTCGCCAGCACCAGCAACGGGAGCAGCAGCCACAGCAGTGGGCGTAGGTTAAGCGCCGGTTTTTCCAGAGGTAAAATGAGTGACATGGTTATACCTCAATCAGGACCGCATCATCCGGTTCGAACCACAGCGCCAGCTTGTCGCCCACGCGCGGCAGCGGATTGACATGCGTCAACACCATTCGCACCGTTTCGCCAGCAACGTCACACAGCAGATGGGTTAAATCGCCCTGCCAGTGCACCGATTGCAGTGTGGCGTTGAAGCGGTTGCTGTAGGCCGAACGCGGCGTCAGGCTGAGGTGCTGAGGACGAATGCACAGCAGTTTGTTGTAACCGTGGTGGCTGCCCCGGCTGAACGCGCGAATCACCGCACCGCCGCAGCTGACGTCCACCAGCCCCGGAGCCTCCGTTATCCCCAGCGCGATGGCGGAGAGAATATTGGCGCGACCTAAGAATTCGGCGGCAAAACGATTGGGCGGATGCTGATATAGCGCGCGGGTTTCGCCGTGAGCAATCAGCGAGCCATCCTTCATAATGCCGATTTTATCGGCCAGGGTGAGCGCTTCCGTTTGATCGTGGGTGACGTAGAGAATAGTGAGCTCCGGCAGCTCACGGTGAAGACAGGCGATTTCTTCCACCATATTATGACGAATCTGTGCGTCCAGCGCTGACAGTGGTTCATCCAGCAACAGCACGCGCGGGCGCACGGCAATCGCGCGGGCGATGGCCACGCGTTGCTGCTGGCCGCCGGAAAGTTGATGCGGATAACGGGCGGCGTAATCACTCATGCCAACCGTTTTCAGCGCCTGCGTTACACGCTCATTAATTAGCGCCTTTGGCTGCTTCTGCGCACGCAGGCCAAAAGCGACGTTGTCTTCCACTTTCAGATGCGGGAACAAGGCGTAGTTCTGCACCACCATCGCCAACCCGCGTTTATAGGGTGGCAGATGGGTGACGTCCGTATCGCCAATCAGAATACGACCGCCTGCAGGTTGCACAAAGCCCGCAACCGCACGCAGCACCGTCGTTTTTCCAGATCCTGATGGGCCAATCAGCGCCAGCACTTCGCCAAGTTCAATCGTCAAAGAGAGCGGTTTAAGCACCACGTTGCCGTGATACGCAACGCGCAGCGAGTCGAGGACTATCCCCGATGTCCCCTGCGATGCAGGGACGTGAACGGCAGTCGTTTTCATCAGCATCAGGCTTACTCGCTTTCGGTCACTTTGTGCCAACGGCTAATATCTGCCGACAGCGAAACGGCTACGTCATCCCAATTTGGCTGCCAGCTCTGCACGCCTTCTAACGCGGCAGTGGCGGCCTTGTAATGTTCGTCGCTCGGCGTCACGTCGCTGCGTACTGGCATTCCCCAGGAGAGTTCGCTGACGCGAGTCTGCGCTTCTTTACTCAGCAGGAAGTTAATCAGCTTTTTACCATTTTCACTCTGCGGCGCCCCCTGGACCAGGCCAATGACATAAGGGATGGCCAGCGCGCTGCGCTCGCCTTTGTCGTTGGCCGGCCAGAAGATTTTCACGTTCGGGTTACGTTCCATCTGCGCGAGGTTCATTTGCAGGTCGCCGTTAGCGACGTAGATTTCACCTTTATTAACCAGCGCGGTTAGCTTGCCGGTAGAGGCAGATGGCCCGACGTTATTGGCCTGCAGCTTGCCGAGATACGCAAAACCGGCATCTTTACTGCCGAAGCTGTGGAAAGCCTGCAGCATCACCGCCGTGCCGTCAGCGGCCTGACCTGGCGTGGAATACTGGAGTTTATTTTTGAATTTACCGTCAAGCAGATCCTGCCAGCTCGCCGGGGCAGTTTTCAGCAGCTTGCTGTTGTAGATAAAGCTCAGATAGTTCTTTACCAGCGGCGAATAAAGGTTGTTGGCATCGGGGATAGCCGATGCGGCGTCGGTGTTAAAGTTCGCCAGCAGCTTTTCGGCGGCGGCGCGCTGAATGAATGGCGGCGCGGTTACCAGCACGTCGGCCTGTGGATTCGTGCGCTCTTTTGCCAGACGTTCCACTACCACGCCACCACCGCCTTCAACATAGCGTACGGTAATGCCGGTCGCTTTGGTGAATGCGTCAAACTGCACCTGGTACCAGCTGTTATCGCCATCGTGCAGCCCGTCGATGGAGTACACCGTGACCACCGATTCCGCCCATGACGGGGCGCTGGCGAGAGCGAAGACAGACAGCAGAGCAAGTCGGGAAAGTTTCATCGTAATAGCCTCATAGCGTACGTTGCATTTTCTGGCCTATACCAGGTTTGCTTTTTACGCTAAACGGCTTATATGACAAAACGATGAAAGAGAAATAAATCAGTCCACGCCGGATGATGCTGCGTTTATCCGGATAGCCGTGAGACGATACGATTGGTAGGCCGGATAAGTCCCGCAGCCAACATCCGGCGCATCCGCTAGTGGGTATCTACCTCAATACGCAGGCTGTCGTGACGCCAGTATTCGATATCCAGATCCAGCACTCGCCCGTGTTGATCGTAGTTCAGGCGGCGCAGTAACAGCGCCGGGCGTCCTTCCATAACTCCCAGCGCCTGTGCGGCCTGCGCAGGCATGGCGGTGGGGTAGAACGACAGATGCATGCTGGTATAGACGAGGTTGTAGTGCGACTCGTATACCTCGGTCAGGCTGCCGTTGAGATCGTACTGCAGCAGCTCAGGCACGCGGGCGGGCAAACAATGGTTTTCGCAGTAGCACACGGCGCGGCCATCGGCGTAACGCAGACGGGTCAGCAGATAGATTTGATCAAACGGCTGGAGCTGGAGGGGCTCCATGACCTCGACAGGCACGGTGGTTAACACGCCGCTCAGTAGCGCGGTTTTTGGCTCCCGCCCCTGCTCGCGGCAAAGCTTATGGAAGTTGGTGTTCTGGGTCGGATCCAGCCACAGGCGTTCCGGCGTAACGAACCAACCGCGACGATCGGCGCGCCAGATAAGCCCACTGGACTCCAGCTGTGCCAGACTTTCGCGAATAGTAATGCGCGTGGTGTTGAAGATCGCGCACAGTTCGCGTTCAGACGGCAGTTTATCACCGCTTTTCAACGCACCGCTCTGAATACGTGCCTGAAGCTGTGCCTTGATCAACAGGTACTGCGGGATATCGCCCGGGATAGATTTCATGCTTACTCGCTTCCGTTTTGCCTGCCGCCATTATACAAGCAGAGATGAATTTTTTGTTGCAGCGCGATTTTCTCTTTGACCCGTCGCGGCAAAGATCGTCATGATAAATGCAATCTGGTATAGACCAAAGGTAAATAACATGACTTCGCGTAACTATCTGTTGCTGACTCCTGGCCCGCTCACCACCTCTCGTACCGTGAAAGAAGCGATGTTGTTCGATAGCTGTACCTGGGATGATGATTACAATATCGGCGTGGTGGAACAGATCCGCCAGCAGCTGACCGAACTGGCAACGGCCTCCGAAGGCTACACCTCCGTACTACTGCAAGGCAGCGGCAGCTATGCTGTGGAAGCCGTACTGGGCAGCGCATTGGGTCCGCAGGATAAGGTGCTGATCGTCAGCAACGGTGCATACGGCGCACGAATGGTCGAGATGGCCGGCCTTATGGGTATCGCCCATCACGCTTACGACTGCGGCGAAGTTGCGCGCCCGGACGTGCAGGCGATCGACGCGATCCTCAACGCCGACCCGACGATCAGCCATATCGCCATGGTGCATAGCGAAACGACCACCGGGATGCTCAACCCCATTGATGAGGTGGGCACTCTGGCGCATCGCTATGGCAAAACCTACATCGTTGACGCCATGAGTAGCTTCGGCGGCATCCCCATGGATATTGCAGCATTACACATCGACTATCTGATCAGCTCCGCCAATAAATGCATTCAGGGCGTGCCGGGTTTTGCCTTCGTGATTGCCCGCGAGCAAAAACTGGCCGCGTGCAAAGGGCGTTCCCGCTCGCTGTCGTTAGATCTCTACGCCCAGTGGCGTTGCATGGAGGATAACCACGGCAAATGGCGTTTTACTTCGCCCACACATACCGTCCTGGCGTTTGCACAGGCGCTGAAAGAGCTGGCGAAAGAAGGTGGCGTGGCGGCACGTCATCAACGCTATCAGCAAAATCAGCGCAGCCTGGTGGCCGGAATGCGGGCGCTGGGCTTTAACACGCTGCTGGATGACGAGCTTCATTCGCCCATTATCACCGCCTTTTATTCACCGGAAGACCCGCAGTATCGCTTTAGCGAATTTTATCGCCGCCTCAAAGAGCAGGGCTTTGTTATCTATCCTGGCAAAGTGTCGCAAAGCGACTGCTTCCGCATCGGCAACATTGGCGAAGTATATGCCGCCGATATCACTGCCCTGCTGACCGCCATTCGTACCGCCATGTACTGGACGAAATAAGGAACCATGATGAACCGTATTCACGCTGTTATTCTCGACTGGGCGGGCACCACCGTCGATTTTGGCTCCTTCGCGCCGACGCAAATTTTCGTCGAGGCGTTCCGTCAGGCATTTGATGTGGAGATCACCCTCGCCGAAGCACGCGTGCCAATGGGGCTGGGTAAATGGCAACACATTGAAGCGCTGGGAAAATTACCTGCTGTTGACGCGCGCTGGCAGGCAAAGTTTGGTCGCTCCATGAGCGCAGCAGATATTGATGCCATCTACGCCGCTTTCATGCCGTTACAGATTGCTAAAGTTGTCGATTTTTCTTCTCCTATTGCCGGAGTTATCGACACGATCGCGGCGCTACGAGCCGAGGGCATCAAGATAGGCTCCTGCTCCGGTTACCCACGAGCGGTGATGGAGCGCCTGGTTCCCGCCGCCGCCGAGCATGGCTATCGTCCGGATCATTGGGTAGCAACGGACGACCTGGCCGCGGGTGGTCGCCCGGGGCCGTGGATGGCGCTGCAAAACGTGATTGCGCTGGGCATTGATGCGGTCGCGCACTGCGTGAAGGTAGATGATGCCGCGCCGGGCATTAGCGAGGGGCTTAACGCGGGGATGTGGACGGTGGGGCTGGCGGTATCGGGTAACGAATTCGGCGCAACATGGGACGCCTATCAGACAATGTCGAAAGAGGACGTTGCGGTCCGCCGCGAGCACGCGGCCAGCAAGCTGTACGCCGCCGGGGCGCATTACGTGGTGGATTCACTGGCGGATTTATCTGGGGTGATTGCGCATATTAATGCGCGTCTGGCGCAGGGCGAACGCCCGTAAAATAACTGCCGGATGGCGCTGCCGCTTATTCGGCCTACAGACTGTACCGTTTTGTAGGCCGGATAAGGTGTTTACGCCGCCATCCGGCAATCATTCTTATTCGTAGTAGTTATAAATCCCCGCCGCCATCACCAGTTGCGAAGCCACTTCATGCGCTTTTTCACGACCAACCAACAGGTCGATGATTTTCAAGCCAAAATCGATAGCGGTACCCGGTCCCTGGCTGGTTAATAATTTTACCCGCGCATCCCACACCACACGCTTATCCTGCCACTGTTCGGCGGGGATCTTATCTTTCAGCGCCGGAAAACCGGTCATATTGCCGATAGGGAAGATATCGTGCGGCACGAGCACTGTAGCGGCTGCGGCGCAAATGGCTGCGACAATACGCCCGGAGCGGTGAAACTGTTTTACGGTTTCGACCAGCAGCGGGCTGTCGCGAAAGCACTCGGCGCCTTTAATTCCGCCGGGCAACACGATGATGTCATAATCGCCGTCGGCAACTTCAACCAGCGGCGCATCCGCCAGCAGCTTCACGCCGCGCGAGCAGACAATCGTCAGGTTGCCATCGCTGGCGACGCTGGCGGTAGTGACGTGGATTCCGCCGCGAACCAGCAGATCGATAGTGGTGACCGCTTCGGTCTCTTCACTACCAGGGGCGAGGCATACCAGTGCCTGAGCGCTCATACTCACTCTCCTTTCGCTTTACCATTTCAAACAGGCGGCTATTTTCCGGAACGGCGAGACCGTGCACGCGGGCGCGCTTGAGTAAATAACCGGTGATGTAGTCAATTTCGGTATGGCGCATGGCGCGCACGTCCTGCAACATGGATGAGATGTTTTCTGCCGTACTGTCAATCACTTGCTCAACATAATAGCGTAAATCGTCTGCCGATGTGTGGTAGCCTTCACGTTCAATCACGGCGGCGACCTCTTCGCAAATCGCGTTGATTTCATCAGTATGATGGCGCAGCTCGCCGTTCGGGCAGTTCCAAAGCGCGGTGAGCGGGTTGATAACACAGTTGACCGCCAGTTTGCGCCACATCTCTGCGCGGATATTGTTATGCCAGGCGACATCGGGCAGTACCCCCTGCAGGATATCGGCGAGATAACTGTAATCGCCGTCTTGCTCGCGTGCCGGGCCAATATGCGTAGTACCGTTAGCGACATGAATAATGATATTACCGTCGCGGCGCGCAGCATGGGTGATAGTCCCCATCAACATCGGCTGTTGGATATTTTGCAGTTCTTCTATGGTTCCCATTCCATTATGAATGAGCAGAATAGGCGACGTCACCGGTAGGGTTGACGCCAGGGTTCGTACTGCGTCGGAAACCTGCCACGCTTTCAGCGTGACTAACAACAGTTCGCTCTTCGCCAAAAAATCCGGATCGTTTGCCGTCAGTGATTCGTTGAAAAAGGAACCATCGGTATCGATCAGATTTACGCTGCAATAAGGTTGTGGCACCCGTAGCCAGCCCTGTACGTCATGTCCATGTTTGCACAGTGCCGAAAGCCAAAGTTGTCCTAAGGCTCCGCATCCCAGTACAGTAATTTTCATTGTTCCTCCTCACCTGCAACAGCGCCAGGTGTTATGGCGCTAATTATAGCGTCATCAGCTAAGCTTCTCGTTAAGCCTCGTTGCAGGTATTATGCAACGCAACGAAAATGAAGGGAGAAGAAAAGATGCCATCTTTCGATATTGTTTCTGAAGTTGATCTGCAGGAAGCGCGTAACGGCGTGGATAACGCGGTTCGCGAGGTTGAGTCTCGTTTTGACTTTCGTGGCGTAGAGGCGACTATTGAACTGAACGATGCCAATAAAACCATCAAGGTGCTGAGCGAGTCCGATTTCCAGGTCAATCAGTTGCTCGATATTCTGCGCGCCAAGCTGCTTAAACGCGGTATTGAAGGCGCTTCGCTGGATGTACCGGACGAGTTCGTGCATAGCGGTAAAACCTGGTATGTGGAAGCGAAGCTGAAGCAGGGCATTGAAAGCGCCGTGCAGAAGAAAATCGTCAAGCTGATTAAAGACAGCAAACTGAAGGTGCAGGCGCAAATTCAGGGGGAAGAGATTCGCGTGACGGGCAAATCACGTGACGATCTGCAATCGGTAATGGCGCTGGTTCGCGGCGGTGATTTGGGCCAGCCGTTCCAGTTCAAAAACTTCCGCGATTAAGTTGTTATGCCGGATAGAGCCTCGCCGCCATCCGGCAATGCAGTATTTATCCTTTGCTGATAAGCTGTTCAACTTCAAAGCGATTGGTCACTTTGCTGTCGATTTTGACGTAAGCGGAATGCTCTTCCGCCACGATCAGCGCTTCGCTTACGCCTTTCATTTCCAACAGTCGCTGTTTTAGTCTGTCGTCAGCAACGATATCCGCTGGAATTTCCACACGCAGGCTGCTGACATAGGGCGGCTCTTTCATGGTACTTGCCACCGCCAGCCATACCATCGCCAGTACGGCCCCGGCAAGGAAAACGGTTTGCCCATCAAACGTGCCGTCTATCCAGCCGCCCAGCGAGCCGCCAAGCGCCACGCCAAGAAACTGACTGGTAGAATAGACGCCCATCGCCGTTCCTTTATACCCCGCGGGCGATTCTTTGCTAATAAGCGAAGGCAGCAGCGCCTCCATCAGATTAAAGGCGAGGAAAAAGAGTTGTACGCCAATCACCAGCTCCCAGAAATGTTGGCCCGCTCCCCACAACACGATTTCTGCGACGACAATGAGTCCCACGCAGAACAGGAATACCTGCTTCATCCGCCGTTTGACTTCAGCATAGATAATAAAAGGCACGACGGCGGCAAAGGCGATTACCATGGTTGCCAGATACACCTTCCAGTGTTCGGCGGCAGGGAAACCGGCATCGGCAAGCTGGCCGGGCAGGGCGACAAAGGTGGACATCAATAAAATATGCAGACACATAATGCCTAAATTGAGTTTGAGCAGCCTCGGCTCCGCCAGCACTTTACTGAAGCTGCCTTTGACCATCCCGGATTCGCGATTCAGCACATGGTTGGTACTGTTGGGAACCACCCAGATCGTCAAAATAATGCCCAGGGTGGCGAGGGCGGCGATCATCCAGAACAACGCGTTCAATCCCAGACTATGGGTAACGATCGGCCCTAATACCATCGCAATCGCGAAGGTGATACCAAAGCTGACGCCGATAAACGCCATCGCTTTGGTACGGTTTTGCTCGCGGGTGAGGTCAGACAGGAGCGCCATGACGGCGGCGGCAATAGCGCCGGACCCTTGTAGCGCTCGCCCCAGAATAATGCCCCAGATTGAGTGGGAGAGCGCGGCAATGACGCTGCCCGCGACAAATACCGCCAGTCCGCCGACAATCAGCGGTTTGCGGCCAATGCGGTCGGACAGCAGCCCAAAGGGAATTTGAAAGATAGCCTGCGCCAGCCCGTAAATGCCGATCGCAATGCCAATTAATGCTTCGCTGGCGCCCTGTAGCGCCATACCGTATGTGGTCAGTACTGGTAGAACCATAAACATGCCCAGCATACGCAACGAAAAGACGGTCCCTAAACCCCATGTGGCGCGCAGCTCCCCTGGCGTCATTTTATAATCGTTCATTGCCACCTCTGTATAAAAGCTGGGAGTAGTGTAGTGCGGGGAGTGTGCCGGGTAAATAGAGGGTTAATTAGCAAATATTATGTTTTTGAAACAGTTGAGCTAAAAAAGAGATAAATTGTTAACACGATAGGGGCGATCGGGAGAGTCAGCATAGCCTTGTGCTCATTCATATTCCGATCTCCTTGAGCTGTAGTGGCTATCTGAGCCATCTCAGTATAGTGTAGCGGTTAGCCACGGCCTTCAGGCTGTGTACGCTGTTGCTCCATGTAGCAATAGCAGACTCGTCAAGTCAGACTGTCAGCGAACCGCGCTGCTGGCCGGTGGGTGACTTTAAACTTTTGCTTTGCCATAGGAAGCCGATTCTGAAACGATGGCAATGATCAGAACCGTCCATCTCCTGAAAATTTGATTTATTCAACAACGCCGAGACTGATAGCAAACTTTCCGCGTGATGGCGCGCGTTTATCAGGCAGAAGGTTCGTCAGCAGTCGCATTTATTATATTATTCAAGGAGTGAATTCGTTATGGAAATTAAATTTTTATCATTATGTATTTTAGCGGGTGTTTTATTTGTTAGCCAGGTGAATGCTTCAGCGAACAACGGTAAAGATGATGTAAAATATGCTGCGCTTACCCAGAAGGATCTTGATGCTTTGCCTGTGGAAAAAAGAGCTTCGTTTCTGGATGAACTGGGGTTTATCCATGAATACGGCCTTAATGTACCGATGAATCGCGAACAGGCGTTGCAGTATTACAAGCAGGCCTGTGAGCTTGGCGGTAACTACGGCTGTTATAATGTGAAGTATGCTTATCAGTATGGCGACGGAGTGGCCAAAGATAGCGCTCAGGCCAATAAGTATGCTAAGAAAATGAATCTGGATAATTTATTGATTGAGCAAGAATATATTGATAAGTTTTCGCAAGAAATTTTCACGGCAAAAGTATTGGCCGATACGGATAAATCGCAGCGACCAGAATTTATTAATGCACTATTTAATTTTCTAAATAATAGGCCAGAGAGCGATGCGCTTTTTTTTAGTCGTATCGGATTTAATCAGGAAAAAACGTTCCGCCTTGCTACGCTATGGGTGCAGGACGGCGATCCACAAATGGATTATCAACTGGGGTTACTCACCCTTAATGATTTCTCTGGTCATTATGTGGATGAGCCTTATAAAGCCAGGCCGGCCTCGTTGAAATGGTTTCGCGCCGCCGCGGAAAAAGGCGTCGTTGAGGCCCAATCTCTCTTGGGGGGTATTTATTCGGGGGGAGAGGGCGATGAGTGGGGGATTAAGCCAGACATTCAGGAAGCACAAAAATGGTATGGACAGGCGGCTAAGCAGGGGGACAGCGATGCACAGATTGCGTTAGGTAAAATCTATTATTCTGGCGCAACAGGGCGCACTGATTACGCTAAAGCGCTGGCATTATTTACGCAGGTTGAAAATGATGGTACTAATTCGCGCTCAACGATGCCGTTGAGTTGGATGTATTATAACGGTTTAGGTACTGCACCTGATTGTGATAAAGCCTGGTCGTATTACAAGAAAGCATCTCGATATGTAGGTAAGAAAGTTGAGGAAAAAATATTTTTAAGTAAATGCGCAGCGGATATTCAGAGTCGAAAAAACAACGCGGATGCTTTACCTAAAGTAACTCTGAAAAAAGAGAGAATTTTCTCTCGCGGGATAACGGCTAAACCGAAAGAATGCGCACTAATTTTTCAGATTGGCACAGATAAAATTCGTAACATGGCGAATTTGCATATTACGCTTGAACTGAAGAATGCTGATGGAATGGCAACTGAGGAAACGTTGATGATTCCGCCATTCGGTTTGAATACTCTGGGGATAGATATGCAAAATCATGATGTTGATCCTCTCGTTACCCCATACGATCTCCCGCTGTATACGCAAGATTTTTGTCACGGGATTGACGATATCCATTTTACGCTGAAATCCGCTACGGCAACGATTAACGGTAAGAATGTCGATTTACTGAAAGCTGATAGTGTGCGCTTTTTAGATAAAGAATAAGGGAATGAAAAATGATAAAACGGAAATGGAGTATTTTGTTTCTGCTTGGGCTTTCTTTCGCATCGGTATGTCAGGCAGGTGGTGATATTGACGCGTTGTATAGCCGTATTGCGCAGAAAGATATTCAGGCGCTAAATGAGCTAAAAGCGTTAGCCAAAGATAATAATGCTCAAGCGCTGGCGGAGTTGGGGTTTATTTATGAGTACGGTGTTTCAGTATCTGTGGATATTCCGCAAGCAATAAAGTACTACGAGCAGGCTTGTGATTTGGACGGTGATTATGGTTGCTTTAATGCAGCTTATTTCTATGAATATGGCATCGGTACCCAAAAGGACATTACGCAAGCGAAAACATTAGCAAAACAGCTTAGAGAAAAAATTAATCTATCCAATATCAATCTCGATAAAAAGGTGAGTGAACGTATAATTGGGAGTGTTTATAGTAATAAACTTGAGGCATATAGAGACCTTTCATTTCGTCCTCATTTTATTCAAGGCTTAAGTTTCTATTTTTATGCCCCGCAATCAGATGAGCGAAAACTGCTGAGTCGAATAGGTTTTGACTCATCACATCTTGCGCGGATAGCGATACTCTGGGCGAGAGAGGGTGATCCTGAGGTCGCGTATTAGACGGCAAAACTGGTCTCTACTTTGTATTTTAATAATGAAACGAAAACGATAGATATTGCTGAAGCGCTGAAATGGCTCCGAATTTCGGCCGAGAAGGGGGATGCCGACTCACAGACGCTGTTAGGTTTTCTTTATGAACACGCTGGATTGGGATTACAACCAGATGGAGAGAAAGCCAGGAAATGGTATGAAATGGCGGCGCAGCAAGGTAATGGAGAAGCATTGTATACGTTAGGTCGTATGTACTATTCTGGCGTAATGGTTAACGTTGATTACGATAAAGCGCTGTATTTTTTTAAAAAAGCTTATGAGAAAGAATTACAGGCGGCCGCTGATTATTTAGCACAGATGTATTTTAATGGCCAGAGTGTAGATGTCGATTGCCAACAATCCTGGCACTATTACGATAACAGCTATATAAAAAAGATGACACAACGCGATTATCTTGATTATTGTGAAAAAGATCGAAAGCGCCGTAATGATTTTAGTCAGCAACTTCCTGAGCTGACATTAGAAAAATATGCGGGATTATTTGGCAGGATTGATAATATTCCTCTGTGTCAGATTGGATTTGTTGTCAATACGAATAAGTTAATTCATGTTGCGAACTTACGTGTGGAATTGATATTAAAAAATGATGCTGGAGTTAGTGACGAAAGAATAGTCGCTTTTCCTCCTTTGGGTCTCAATACTCTGGGTGCTGAACAGGGTATGGGGGATTCTTTTAAGTCGATGGGATATCTCTTGATGAAAAACGGTGACTTGTGTGATTACCATAAACTTACTTTCACCGTGAAGTCAGCGACGGCAACAATCAATGGTAAAAAAGTTGATTTACTGAAAACGGATAATTTACATATTATTCAGAATCGATAACTCGTGGGGCGTTACTGCCTGATGAAATGGATAAAAAAACCGCCGTTTGTGACACGGCGGTTTTTTCAATAGCAACGCTTGTTACCAGACGTAAGTCAGCAGATTCTGCGAATTCGGCACCATAAAATCAACGGACATCATGATACTCAGCGCGGTAATCGCAATGATAGAGAAGCCGAACAGCTTACGCGCCCAGACCTTATCATCTTCCACTTTGTAACCGCGTAGCGCCATGCCGAGCCACCAAACGCTGACCGCCGCGGCGACCACCAGGTATTTGTAACCGGCATAACCGCCCAACGTGAGCATTAGCGTTGCAACGGCAAACGCAATGATGTACAGCGTGATGTGGTTTTTAGCGACTGAGATTCCTTTTACCACCGGCAGAACCGGGATATTGGCCGCCTGATAGTCCTTAAAGCGGAAAATGGCGATGGCGTAAGAGTGCGGCATCTGCCAGAGGCTGAAAATAGCCAACAGAATCGCCGCGCCGCTGTCAAAGTCGCCCGTTACGGCGCAGTAGCCAATCACCGGCGGCGCTGCGCCGGAGAGAGAACCAATCAGCGTGCCGTAAACGGAGTGACGCTTCATGTACAAGCTGTACACGCCAACGTAGACCACGAAGCCCATCACCCCCAGCCAGCAGGCCAGAGGATTAGCGCCAAACCACAGCAGCATAAAGCCAGCAATACCCAGCAGGGTGGCGTATACCAGCGAGACGCCAGGAGAAATCAGGCCTTTGACCAGCACCCGATTCTTGGTCCTTTCCATCTTCCTGTCGATATCCCTGTCGATGTAGTTGTTAAATACACAACCCGACGCCACAACCAGTGACACCCCGACCAGCGTATAAATGAACAGGGGATAGTCAATGCTGCCCTTTGAGGCCAGCAGAAATCCCCCGATCACCGAGATCAGGTTGCCAAAGATGATGCCTGGTTTCGTTACTTGCAGGTATTGCTTAAACATCATACTCGCCGCTCTTAGTGCATCATCATGTTGTAGTTGAGGTTCCACATAATCCAGATGGAGCCCACAACCAGGATGGCGATGATCAGCACGGTAAAGATGAAGGCCGTCATGTTCCAGCCTTCATCAGATTTGGTGTTCATGTGCAGGAAACACACCAGATGCACCAAAATCTGCACCACTGCCATTGCCAGGATAGATCCCAGAATAACGGCCGGAGAGGCAGCGCCGGTCATCACCATCCAGAATGGAATAACCGTCAGGATGACCGACAGGATAAAGCCGGTCATGTACGTTTTTACGCTGCCGTGGGATGCGCCGCCGCTCTCGGTAGAATGACTCATTACATCGCCCCCATCAGATAAACAACAGTGAATACGCAAATCCAAATCACATCCAGGAAGTGCCAGAACAGGCTCAGGCACATGATGCGGGTACGGTTAGTGCTGGTCAGACCGCGACGGGCAACTTGCACCATCAGCACCGCCATCCAGATCAAACCGGAAGTGACGTGCAGACCGTGCGTGCCGACCAGCGCGAAGAACGCAGACAGGAAGCCGCTGCGATCCGGGCCCATACCGTTAACAATCAGGTGATGGAATTCATAGAGTTCCATCCCGATAAATCCGGCACCGAACAAGAAGGTCAACGCCAGCCAGGAGATAACCTGGCTCTTGTTGTTCTTGTGCATGGCGATCGCCGCCATGCCGTAGGTAATGGAGCTAAATAACAGCAGGAAGGTTTCAACCAGAACGAACGGCAGTTCGAAAATGTCCTTACCTGTCGGGCCGCCAGCGGTGCCGTTCACCAGAACGGCATAGGTAGCAAACAGAATAGAGAACAGAATGCAGTCGCTCATCAGGTAGACCCAAAATCCGAAGATTTTGTTCTGGCCTGCGTCATGGTGCCCGTGTTCGTGCGCGTGGGCAGTCGCGTGCGTTAAAGTATCAGTTGCCATTTTTCAGCCCTGCCTTAGTAATCTCATCGAAATGCTGGTTTTCCAGTTTTTCGACTTCCGGGACCGGCACGTAGTAATCCACATCTTCATCAAAGCTTTTTACAATCCAGCTGATGATCATGCCTGCGAAACCCACTATCGCCAGCCACCAGATATGCCAGATCATGGCGAAGCCAAATACCGTTGCGAAGGCGGCGATAACAATACCGGCACCGCTATTTTTCGGCATATGAATCTCTTCATATTGTCCAGGCTGTTGGTACGCTTCGCCTTTTTCTTTCATTTCCCAGAAGGCGTCACGTTCGTGAACGTGCGGCACAACGGCAAAGTTATAGAACGGCGGCGGAGACGAGGTTGACCACTCCAGCGTACGGCCACCCCATGGGTCGCCGGTCAGATCGCGGTTCTGATCGCGGTCGCGAATAGAAACGAAGATCTGAATCAGTTGACACAGGATACCCAGCGCAATCAGCGCGGCGCCGGCGGCGGCAACCATCAGCATCGTATGGAACTGCGGATCAATTTGCTGGCTGAGGCGACGGGTCATGCCCATGAAGCCCAGTACATACAGCGGCATAAAGGCTACAAAGAAACCGATAATCCAGAACCAGAAGGCGCGTTTACCCCAGGTTTCGTTCAGCTTGAAGCCAAACGCCTTCGGCCACCAGTAGGTCATACCCGCGAAGCAGCCAAACACTACGCCGCCGATGATCACGTTATGGAAGTGCGCAATCAGGAACAGACTGTTGTGCAGGACGAAGTCCGCGCCCGGTACCGCCAGCAGCACGCCGGTCATACCGCCGACCGAGAAGGTCACGATAAAGCCGATGGTCCACATCATTGCGGAATGGAAGACGATACGGCCCTGATACATGGTGAACAACCAGTTGAAGATCTTCACCCCGGTCGGGATGGCGATAATCATGGTGGTGATACCGAAGAAGGCGTTAACGTTCGCGCCTGCGCCCATCGTGAAGAAGTGGTGCAGCCAAACGATAAACGACAGTACGGTAATACAGACGGTCGCCCAAACCAGCGAGGTATAGCCGAACAGACGTTTACGCGAGAAGGTCGCTGCGATTTCGGAGAATACCCCGAAGACCGGCAGAATCAGAATGTACACTTCCGGATGGCCCCAGGCCCAAATCAGGTTGATGTACATCATCATGTTGCCGCCCATATCGTTGGTAAAGAAATGGGTGCCCAGATAGCGATCCAGGGTCAGCAACGCGACGGTAACCGTCAGAATCGGGAAAGAGGCGATGATCAGTACGTTGGCGCACAAAGAGGCCCAGGTAAAGACCGGCATCTTGAACATCGTCATACCCGGCGCACGCATCTTCAGGATCGTCACGAAGAAGTTGATACCGGTTAACGTCGTACCAATACCCGAGAGTTGCAACGCCCATATCCAGTAATCGACCCCGACGCTGGGACTGTACTCTATTCCCGATAGCGGCGGATAAGCCAGCCACCCTGTCTGCGCGAATTCACCCACGCCCAGCGAGAGGTTAACCAGGATAACGCCGACAACGGTGAACCAGAAGCTCAGGTTGTTCAGGAAAGGGAACGCAACGTCGCGCGCGCCGATCTGCAGCGGAACCACCAGGTTCATCAGACCGATAACGAAGGGCATCGCCACGAAGAAGATCATGATTACGCCGTGAGCGGTAAAGATCTGATCGTAGTGGTGCGGCGGTAGAAAACCCGCTTCGCCTGCGGAGGCAAGTGCCTGCTGGCTACGCATCATGATGGCATCGGCGAAACCACGTAACAGCATCACAATCGCGACGATGATATACATGATGCCGAGGCGTTTATGGTCAACTGACGTTAACCACTCTTTCCATAGGTAGGTCCACTTACCGAAGTAAGTAATCGCTGCCAGTATCGCCAGTCCCCCGACGATAATTGCAGCGATCGTTACCATGACGATAGGTTCATGGAACGGTACTGCATCCAGTGATAATTTTCCGAACATCTTATCTTCCTCAACCCTTGGAGTTGGCGGATTCCGCGTGGCTCATGTCCATACCTTCCATTCCTTCATGCGAGCTGTGCTCACCTTCAGGTTGGGTCATGTCCATGCTCTTACCGTGGTCCATGAATTTGTTAATAACGTCCTTGAACAAATCTGGTTTCACGCTGGAGAAATATTCCACCTTGTTGTACTCGCTTGGCATAGCCACTTTCTCGAACGCCGCCATATCATTCATGGTGTTCGGAGACTGCTTCGCTTTTGCGACCCATTGGTCGAATTCTGCGCGGTCTTTGGTGGCGATAGCTTTAAACTTCATACCAGAGAAGCCCGGGCCACTATAGCTGGCGGAGATGCCATCGTAGGTTCCGGGTTCGTTGGCGATCAGATGCAAACGTGTTTGCATACCGGCCATGGCATAAATCTGGCTACCCAGACGCGGGATAAAGAAGGAGTTCATCACGGAGTTGGAGGTCACTTTGAAATAAACCGGCGTGTTCGCCGGGAAGGCGATCTCGTTGACGGTGGCGATACCCTGCTCCGGATAGATGAAGAACCATTTCCAGTCCATGGAAACCACTTCGATGGTGATCGGTTTTTCGTCATGCGCCAGCGGCTTGCTTGGTTCAAGCGCGTGCGTGGTTTTCCAGGTCAGTACGGCAAGGAAAATGATGATTAAGATAGGCACCGTCCAGACCACGGCTTCCACTTTATTGGAGTGTGACCAGTTCGGGCTATACTTCGCATCCTTATTACTCGCACGATACTTCCAGGCGAAACCAACAGCCATCAAGATGGCGGGAATAACGACGATCAACATCAGGCCAAATGCCGTCAGTATCAGCGAACGTTGCTCCAGTCCAATCTGTCCTTTGGGATCCAGCAGCGCAGAATTACAGCCACTGAGTAATGCAGTGCCTGCAATTAATGACAACCATCCCAAACTTTTATTGTATTTCCTGAGTCTCATTTAACGACCTCAATTCCACGGGACCTGGTGGCGTTTAAAGTGTAGGGGCATTTTACGGTAAGGTTACATTACTGTAAACATGATTGGTTCTGTGTTACCAAGTTCTGCCGCGCATGTCACATATGTTGCCAAGTATGTCGAAATAACTTTAAGACACTGTTGAAACTTTGCGTTATAACGGATGAGGTCTGTAAGTGGGATGTTGAGGGATAATTGGTATAACCAATGTAAAAATAAAACAATTACTTAACAATTTATTATCAATAAAAGGACAATCAACGGCAGAAATTTAAATTTAATCGGCTGAATCGTGTAAAGAAAATAGGTAGCGTAGAAATTACCAATAATTTCCAAAATTCTGTTGCGCACAAAAAGACAAATATATTTTTTATCAATTGATGGTTATTTAGCCGTTATAATTCCGGGTCGTTATTACAACGGCAAATAATGTTTTAGAGCAGGCGTGTTTTTCGTAGTGCCAGGTAGTCCAGCAACCCGCCAAAGACAATGCCGCACACGGCAACCGCTACCGCAGTCTCAAGCAATCCGGACAGGAATGAGAAGTTAGTGTAATCCAACGCGTTCATGGTCAGCAGGAGTACCCATACCGCCAGCAAAGCGACGCCCGCGAGCAGGATTGAAAGCGCGAAATTGTAGGCGCCACGGTATTGCGTGCGGGGAATGAAACGCTCGTTCTGCCAGCTATATTCCAGCGTTTGCCGACAGACCAGCAACAGTAACAGCCCGGGAACGGCGGCAACAACCGAGAAGAGGTAGAATGTCGGCCAGCCGTGCGCTTCAACGAACCAGCCCGCTACAGGACCAACATAAACGCGGCCTACTGCGGAGAGGGCCGACAGTAGGGCAAACTGTGTTGCGGAAAACGACTTATTACATAGCGTCATTAATAAGGCGACAAAGGCGGCAGTACCCATCCCGCCGCACAGATTTTCGAAAAAGACCGCCGCGCCCATGCTGAACATGTTTTTATCGGTAATGGAGAGCAACCAGTAACCGGCGTTGGACGCGCCTTGCAAAATGCCGAAAATCAGCAGCGCGCGAAACAGCGAAAGACGCTGCATTAATATGCCGCCGTATAACGCGCCGACGATCGTCGCCAGCAGGCCCAGCGTTTTATTGACCACGCCGACTTCGCCGGCGTCAAAGCCGACGCCGCGAATCAAAAAGGTGGTGGTCAGGCTCATAGCGAAGGCATCACCCAGTTTATAAAGCACAATGAGCAGTAAAATCAGCCAGGCGTTATTACGGCCAAAGAAATCGCGTAGCGGCGCGACGACGGCCTGTTCCAGCGATTTCGGGGACGGGATAGTATCGGTCGGTTCCGGCGCCAGTAAGGTGGCGATAATGCAGGGGATCAGCAATGCCGCCATCAGCCAGTACATGCCCTGCCAGCCGAGCCAGCGATCGGCCAGCCATAGCGCCAGTCCGCCGGAAACCAGCATTCCCAACCGGTAGCCAAGCACGCTGATTGCCGCGCCAGCGCCGCGTTCTTCTGCGGGTAAAACATCGGTTTTCCAGGCGTCGAACACGATATCCTGCGAGGCGGAGCAAAAAGCAATCACCACCGCCAGCGCCGCCATCCAGCGTAGCTGCGTGCCGGGTTCAAGAAAGCCCATCGCCGCAATCGCCGCCAGTAACAACAGTTGGGTGGCGAGTAACCAACCGCGACGACGACCTAAAAAAGGCGGCGTGTAGCGGTCCATCAGCGGGGACCAGAGAAACTTAAACACATAGGCCTGACCAACCAGCGAGAAGAAGCCAATCGTTTTAAGATCGATATTCTCGACGGTCATCCACGCCTGTAGCGTACCGGAAGTGAGCGCCAGCGGGAGACCGGAGGCAAAACCCAATATCAGCAGAATGGCTGAGCGCGGTTGCTGGAAAATACGTAAATATTGACTTGACATAGGCATCTACAGACCCGGCTTCTGCCGGGTCTTGTTGTTGCTATTAACGGGCGTTTTGCTTGATAAAATCGTGAATACTGGTGTCCTGAGACATATCAGCAATGGTATCGGTCAGAACGCTATTCACTGCGTCGGCAATATTCTGGTTAGAGGCCTGGAACGCCCCTTCAATAGAGTAGTTGGCGCGATAGTTTTTGGTCATCTTGCTGCCATTTGCCGCGGTCGCAATAATCGCGATATCCGCTTTGGTCGCGATGTTGTAGCGCACGCTGCCCTGGGAAACATCAGCATACAGTTGGTTAACAATAATCTGCAGATTAACCGCGCCGTTAGGCCCGATCATATAGCCCCGCGCCGTCATCTGTTTTTCCAGGACTTCTTGTAACAGGAAGCGTAAATCGCGGGAGGCGGTTAACGTTACCAGCTGGTTGTTACGCGTGACTTTCGCTAACGCTTGATCCTGGCGCTGGTCCGCGCCGGTAATGCTAACGGTGACGCCCATCAGGCTCGGGTCCTGCTGTGGCAAGGTGATCTTCGGCGCGACGTCAATGGTCGTCGGCGGTGTGGCGCATCCTGCCAGCATAAACAGAGCGACTAACGGAAAGAGAAGTTTTTTTAACATATTCAGGCTCTCAATGACGCTTAAAACGTGATAGGTAAAAATTCCCGCCATCATAACACCGCTAACGGCGAGGGGAAGTGGTCAACGCAGGTAAATTCGTCGTAATGTCCGATTTGGTATTGATAACGGCGCGAGCGGGGATTTTGAGCGCTAAAAGAATGATTAAGGCAGTAAACTTCATACGTTTGGCTGAAATAATCAGACGAAAGCTAAATTTTTGTTGTCATGCTGTAATGGAAACGGTAAAAGCGGCTAGTATTTAAAGGGATGGGTGACATCACAGCGTTGTCGGAGGAGATTTTCATGATGATACGTGAGCAAATAGAAGAAAAATTAAGGACAGCGTTCGACCCCGTGTTTCTCGAAGTTGTGGATGAAAGCTATCGTCACAATGTTCCTGCAGGATCGGAAAGCCATTTTAAGGTCGTGCTGGTGAGCGATCGCTTTACAGGCGAACGTTTTCTTAATCGTCATCGGATGATTTACGGTACGTTAACGGCGGAACTTTCCACAACCGTACATGCGCTGGCACTGCATACTTATACCCTCAAAGAGTGGGAAGGATTGCAGGATACTATCTTCGCGTCGCCTCCTTGTCGCGGCGCGGGAAGCATCGCGTAGCAAAACGGATTTGCAACTACCTCCGCTTTTCCAGTATGTTGCTACAGAATTATGTGAAAACGGCCTGCGGGCCGTTTTGTTTTGTCTGAATTTTGAGCGTGTCGTACAGTATTCAGACAAAAATTAGCCGAGAATTGTGAAAACCGCCGCAGCATCGCACAATCACCGTTCTCGACTCACAAAAGTGATGCCGCTATAATGCGCCGTCTTATATATGAACGTCTTCGGGATGATTCTGACGACAGGGAATGTGATTGATTATGAGAACATCCCGGTTCCGCGAAGCAAATAGCACGTGCTTGCGGAGTAGAGTTGACCGAGCACTGTGATTTTTTGAGGTAACAAGATGCAAGTTTCAGTTGAAACCACTCAGGGCCTTGGCCGCCGTGTAACGATTACAATCGCTGCTGACAGCATCGAGACCGCTGTAAAAAGCGAGCTGGTCAACGTAGCGAAAAAAGTACGTATTGACGGCTTCCGTAAAGGCAAAGTACCGATGAATATCGTCGCTCAGCGTTATGGCGCTTCTGTTCGCCAGGACGTGCTGGGCGATCTGATGAGCCGCAACTTCGTTGACGCGATCATCAAAGAAAAAATTAACCCGGCAGGCGCGCCGAACTATGTTCCGGGCGAATACAAAGTGGGTGAAGACTTCACTTACTCCGTCGAGTTTGAAGTCTATCCGGAAGTTGAACTGACCGGCCTCGAGTCCATCGAAGTTGAAAAACCGGTTGTTGAAGTCACCGACGCTGACGTTGATGTGATGCTGGACACCCTGCGTAAGCAGCAGGCGACCTGGAAAGAAAAAGACGGCGCTGCTGATGCGGAAGACCGTGTGACCATCGACTTCACCGGCTCTGTAGACGGCGAAGAGTTCGAAGGCGGCAAAGCGACCGATTTCGTTCTGGCGATGGGCCAGGGTCGTATGATTCCGGGCTTTGAAGACGGCGTTAAAGGCCACAAAGCTGGCGAAGAGTTCACTATCGATGTGACCTTCCCGGAAGAGTACCATGCTGAAAACCTGAAAGGTAAAGCGGCTAAGTTCGTTATCAACCTGAAGAAAGTTGAAGAACGCGAACTGCCGGAACTGACCGAAGAATTCATCAAACGTTTCGGCGTTGAAGATGGTTCCGTAGCCGGTCTGCGCGCTGAAGTACGTAAAAACATGGAACGCGAGCTGAAAGGCGCGGTGCGTAACCGCGTTAAGTCTCAGGCGATTGAAGGTCTGGTAAAAGCTAACGACATCGACGTACCGGCTGCGCTGATCGACAGCGAAATCGACGTTCTGCGTCGTCAGGCTGCGCAGCGTTTTGGTGGTAACGAGAAACAGGCTCTGGAGCTGCCGCGCGAACTGTTCGAAGAACAGGCTAAGCGTCGTGTAGTTGTCGGTCTGCTGCTCGGCGAAGTCATTCGTACCAACGAGCTGAAAGCGGACGAAGAACGCGTTAAAGGCCTGATCGAAGAGATGGCGTCTGCTTACGAAGATCCGAAAGAAGTAATTGAGTTCTACAGCAAAAATAAAGAGCTGATGGACAATATGCGTAACGTCGCTCTGGAAGAACAGGCTGTTGAAGCGGTTCTGGCAAAAGCGAAAGTGTCTGAAAAAGCCACTTCCTTCAATGAGCTGATGAACCAGCAGGCGTAATTTGTCGCGTTAAAAGCACGAAATTTGCACAAAAACCCGTCACCTTTCAGTGACGGGTTTTTTTTTGTCACGCATTTTGCATGGTAAGGGTGCGAAAACCGCGTTTCAGTGTTAGCGTTAGAGCAAAAGATTGTTATGCTTGAATTATGGCGATGCCGTACCCATTACAGAGGGACTGGCTGATAATCCGTCCATCAGGTTACAATCAGTACAGCAGGTTTTTTCAATTTTTATCCAGGAGACGGAAATGTCATACAGCGGAGAACGAGATAATTTGGCCCCTCATATGGCGCTGGTGCCGATGGTCATTGAACAGACCTCACGCGGTGAGCGCTCTTTTGATATCTATTCTCGTCTACTTAAGGAACGCGTCATATTTCTGACCGGCCAGGTCGAAGACCATATGGCTAACCTGATCGTGGCGCAGATGCTGTTCCTGGAAGCGGAAAACCCGGAAAAAGATATCTATCTGTACATTAATTCTCCTGGCGGCGTAATTACTGCGGGGATGTCCATCTATGACACCATGCAGTTTATTAAGCCAGACGTCAGCACCATTTGTATGGGACAGGCGGCCTCTATGGGGGCGTTTCTGCTGACTGCCGGGGCGAAAGGCAAACGTTTCTGCTTGCCGAACTCTCGCGTCATGATCCACCAGCCGCTGGGCGGCTACCAGGGCCAGGCGACGGATATTGAAATTCACGCCCGCGAAATTTTGAAAGTAAAAGGGCGCATGAATGAACTTATGGCGCATCATACGGGTCAATCTCTTGAGCAGATTGAACGTGATACTGAGCGCGATCGCTTCCTCTCCGCGCCTGAAGCGGTAGAGTACGGTTTGGTTGACTCAATTTTGACCCATCGTAATTGATGCCCTGGACGCAAGTGTGCCGCTATACACTTCATCCTTCACGCTACCTCGGTGTTGGCTGTTAGCGCGCCTCCCAGTGACTTACTTATGTAAGCGCCTGCGGAGTCGCCGAGTTGCCGCCTTGATGTAGCTCGAATGATTTTGTGTATATACTAATGAAGGGCGGCACAACGCTGATTAGCGGCTTGCGCCTGAGAATGGCATTTGCGTCGTCGTGTGCGGCACAAAGAACAAAGAAGAGGTTTTGACTCATGACAGATAAACGCAAAGATGGCTCGGGCAAATTGTTGTACTGCTCTTTTTGCGGCAAAAGCCAGCATGAAGTGCGCAAGCTGATTGCCGGTCCATCCGTGTATATCTGCGACGAATGCGTCGATTTATGTAACGACATTATTCGCGAAGAAATTAAAGAAGTTGCTCCGCACCGTGAACGTAGTGCGCTGCCGACGCCGCATGAAATTCGTACCCACCTGGACGATTACGTTATCGGCCAGGAGCAGGCGAAAAAAGTGCTGGCGCTGGCGGTCTATAACCACTACAAGCGTCTGCGTAACGGCGATACCAGCAATGGCGTCGAGTTAGGTAAAAGCAACATTCTGCTGATTGGACCGACCGGTTCCGGTAAAACGCTGCTGGCGGAAACGCTGGCGCGCTTGCTGGATGTGCCGTTCACTATGGCGGATGCGACCACGCTAACCGAAGCGGGTTACGTTGGTGAAGACGTCGAGAATATCATTCAGAAACTGTTGCAGAAATGCGACTACGACGTGCAAAAAGCGCAGCGTGGGATTGTCTACATTGATGAAATCGATAAGATTTCGCGTAAATCAGACAATCCGTCCATTACCCGCGATGTTTCCGGCGAAGGCGTACAGCAGGCGTTGCTGAAACTGATCGAAGGCACCGTCGCCGCGGTTCCACCGCAGGGCGGTCGCAAACATCCGCAGCAGGAGTTCTTACAGGTAGATACCTCTAAGATTCTGTTTATCTGCGGCGGCGCGTTTGCCGGTCTGGATAAAGTGATCGCTAACCGTGTTGAAACCGGCTCCGGCATTGGTTTTGGCGCGACGGTGAAAGCGAAGTCCGACAAAGCCAGCGAAGGCGAGCTGTTGTCGCAGGTTGAACCGGAAGATTTGATCAAATTTGGTCTGATTCCTGAGTTTATCGGTCGTCTGCCAGTGGTAGCGACGCTGAATGAACTCAGCGAAGAAGCGCTGATTCAAATCCTGAAAGAGCCGAAAAATGCGCTGACCAAGCAGTATCAGGCGCTGTTTAACCTGGAAGGCGTCGATCTGGAATTCCGTGACGAAGCGCTGGACGCTATCGCCAGGAAAGCAATGGCGCGTAAAACCGGCGCCCGTGGCCTGCGTTCTATCGTCGAAGCGGCGCTGCTGGATACCATGTACGATTTGCCATCTATGGAAGACGTCGAAAAAGTGGTGATCGACGAGTCCGTTATTGCCGGTCAGAGTAAGCCGTTGCTGATTTACGGCAAACCGGAAGCGCAGGCTTCTGGCGAATAATTAAACATTCATACAATCAGTTAGCCAAAAAAGGGGGGATTTTATCTCCCCTTTCGTTTTTCCTGTAAACACGCCGTTGAATGTGTGGGAAACATCCCCATATACTGACGTACATGTTATAGGTGGTATGGAGCACAGCTATACTATCTGATTACCTGGCGGACACTAAACTAAGAGAGAGCTCTATGAATCCTGAGCGTTCTGAACGCATTGAAATCCCCGTATTGCCCTTGCGCGATGTGGTGGTTTATCCGCACATGGTCATACCCTTATTTGTAGGGCGGGAAAAATCTATCCGTTGTCTGGAAGCGGCTATGGACCATGATAAAAAAATCATGCTGGTCGCCCAGAAGGAAGCATCGACGGATGAGCCGGGTGTAAACGATCTTTTCACCGTCGGGACCGTGGCCTCTATTTTGCAGATGCTGAAACTGCCTGACGGCACCGTAAAAGTGCTGGTCGAGGGGTTACAGCGCGCGCGTATTTCCGCGCTGTCTGACAACGGCGAACATTTCTCCGCGAAGGCGGAGTACCTTGATTCGCCAGCCATTGATGAGCGTGAACAAGAAGTGCTGGTGCGTACCGCTATCAGCCAGTTCGAAGGCTACATCAAGCTGAACAAAAAAATTCCGCCGGAAGTGCTGACGTCACTCAATAGCATTGACGACCCTGCACGTCTGGCTGACACCATCGCCGCGCATATGCCGCTGAAACTGGCGGATAAACAGTCCGTACTGGAGATGTCCGACGTTAACGAACGTCTGGAATATCTGATGGCGATGATGGAATCTGAAATCGATCTGCTGCAGGTTGAGAAACGCATTCGCAACCGCGTGAAAAAGCAGATGGAGAAATCCCAGCGCGAGTACTATCTGAACGAGCAAATGAAAGCGATTCAGAAAGAGCTTGGCGAGATGGACGACGCGCCGGACGAAAACGAAGCGCTGAAGCGTAAGATCGACGCGGCGAAAATGCCGAAAGAGGCGAAAGAGAAAGCGGAAGCGGAACTGCAGAAGCTGAAAATGATGTCTCCGATGTCGGCGGAAGCGACCGTGGTGCGCGGCTACATCGACTGGATGGTGCAGGTGCCGTGGAATGCGCGTAGCAAGGTCAAAAAAGACCTGCGTCAGGCGCAGGAAATCCTCGATACTGACCATTATGGTCTGGAGCGCGTGAAAGACCGCATCCTTGAGTATCTCGCGGTTCAAAGCCGTGTAAATAAAATCAAGGGGCCGATCCTGTGTCTGGTGGGGCCGCCGGGGGTAGGTAAAACCTCGTTGGGCCAGTCCATCGCTAAAGCAACAGGGCGTAAATACATCCGTATGGCGCTGGGCGGCGTGCGTGATGAAGCGGAAATCCGCGGTCATCGCCGGACTTACATTGGCTCTATGCCGGGTAAACTGATCCAAAAAATGGCCAAAGTGGGGGTTAAAAACCCACTGTTCCTGCTCGATGAGATCGACAAAATGTCTTCTGACATGCGCGGCGATCCGGCTTCCGCACTGCTGGAAGTGCTGGATCCGGAGCAGAACGTGGCGTTCAGCGATCATTACCTGGAAGTGGATTACGATCTCAGCGATGTGATGTTCGTCGCCACTTCCAACTCCATGAACATTCCGGCGCCGCTGCTGGATCGTATGGAAGTGATCCGTCTGTCCGGTTATACCGAAGACGAGAAGCTGAATATTGCTAAACGTCACCTGCTGCCGAAGCAGATCGAGCGTAACGCGCTGAAGAAAGGCGAACTGACGGTCGACGATAGCGCGATTATCGGTATTATCCGCTATTACACGCGTGAAGCGGGCGTTCGTAGTCTGGAGCGTGAAATCTCCAAACTGTGCCGCAAAGCGGTTAAACAACTGTTGCTCGATAAGTCGTTAAAACATATCGAAATTAACGGTGATAATCTGCACGACTACCTCGGTGTGCAGCGCTTTGACTATGGCCGCGCGGATAGCGAAAACCGCGTAGGTCAGGTGACGGGCCTGGCGTGGACGGAAGTGGGCGGCGATCTGTTGACCATCGAAACCGCCTGCGTCCCGGGCAAAGGCAAGTTGACCTACACCGGCTCGCTCGGTGAAGTGATGCAGGAATCCATTCAGGCGGCGCTGACCGTGGTGCGTGCGCGCGCGGAAAAACTGGGTATTAATCCGGACTTTTACGAAAAACGCGATATCCACGTTCACGTGCCGGAAGGCGCAACGCCGAAAGACGGTCCAAGCGCCGGTATCGCGATGTGTACCGCGCTGGTTTCCTGCCTGACCGGTAATCCGGTGCGCGCAGATGTGGCAATGACCGGTGAGATCACGCTGCGTGGTCAGGTGTTGCCGATCGGCGGCCTGAAAGAAAAACTGTTGGCGGCGCATCGCGGCGGGATTAAAACGGTCTTAATTCCGTTCGAAAATAAACGTGACCTGGAGGAAATTCCGGACAACGTGATTGCCGATCTGGATATTCATCCTGTGAAGCGCATTGAGGAAGTTCTGACGCTTGCTCTGCAAAACGAACCGTCTGGAATGCAGGTTGTAACCGCAAAATAGTGACCTCGCGCAAATAGCGCTAATAAAAACAGGGCTGGCAGGCTATTTCGGACTTGCCAGCCTTTTTTTGTATAGCTAATTTAGATGGTTGATTGGGTCTGCCACCATTAACGGGTGTTGTAAGGGCGTGGCAGGCCTGATATAACTGCTGCGCGGTCGTACTTCGAAGGATTCAGGTGCGATATAAATTATAAAGAGGAAGAGAAGAGTGAATAAATCTCAACTGATCGAAAAAATTGCTGCAGGGGCTGATATCTCTAAGGCTGCGGCTGGACGTGCGTTAGATGCGATTATTGCTTCTGTTACCGAATCTCTGAAAGAAGGGGATGACGTTGCACTGGTAGGCTTTGGTACTTTTGCTGTTAAAGAGCGTGCTGCCCGTACTGGTCGCAACCCGCAAACAGGTAAAGAGATCACCATCGCCGCTGCCAAAGTGCCGAGTTTCCGTGCAGGTAAAGCGCTGAAAGACGCGGTAAACTAAGCGTGATCCCCTCGGGGGATGTGGCAAAGTACAAGGGCGCATCAACTGATGTGCCTTTTTTATTGGCGATTCGGGACTTTCTGTGCGTTGCGGGCTGACAATTGCCCTCGTTTCTTGTCACAATAGGCTTTTGTGCGCCGCGTTCAGAAAATGCGATGCGCGTGAAGTCTCTATACGCAAATCATTCAGGTTGCGTCGACGCGGCTACTGAGCGAATCACTCAGTAGCCAGCAGAGAAGCCGCCTGAAAGATAAAGTGTAAAGTCACCTACAGCGGAGTGTGGTTACACCATGATGGACAGCTTACGCACGGCTGCAAACAGTCTCGTGCTCAAGATTATTTTCGTTATCATTATCGTGTCGTTCATTTTGACCGGCGTTAGTGGTTACCTGATTGGCGGAAGCAATAACTACGCCGCAAAAGTGAATGGCCAGGAAATCAGCCGGGCACAGTTTGAGAATGCGTTTAACAACGAACGTAACCGTATGCAGCAGCAGTTGGGCGACAGGTATTCTGAACTGGCGGCCAACGAAGGTTATATGAAAAGCCTGCGCCAGCAGGTGCTGAATCGTCTGATAGATGAAGCGCTGTTGGATCAATATTCCCGCGAACTGAAACTGGGCATCAGCGATGAGCAGGTAAAACAGGCGATTTTCGCCACTCCCGCTTTTCAGGTGGACGGTAAGTTTGACAACAACCGCTATAACGCGATTGTGAATCAGATGGGAATGACCGCCGATCAGTACGCTCAGGCGCTGCGTAACCAGCTTACCACTCAGCAACTGATCAACGGCGTGGCCGGTACTGATTTTATGCTGAAAGGGGAAACCGACGAACTGGCGGCATTAGTCTCTCAACAGCGCGTGGTGCGTGAAGCCGTTATTGATGTCAACGCGCTGGCGGCGAAGCAGCAGGTGACCGATCAGGAAGTGTCCAGCTACTACGATCAGAATAAAGTCCGCTTTATGACGCCGGAACAGTTCCGCGTAAGCTATATCAAGCTGGATGCCGCGACGATGCAGGCACCGGTCAGCGATGCGGATATTCAGGCCTATTATGACCAGCATGTAGATCAGTTTACTCAGCCGGAGCGTATTCGTTACAGCATTATTCAGACCAAAACGGAAGATGATGCGAAAGCGGTACTGGATGCGCTGAACAAGGGCGAAGATTTCGCCACGCTGGCGAAAGAGAAATCTACCGATATCATCTCTGCGCGTAATGGCGGCGATATGGGCTGGCTGGAAGAGTCTGCCACGGTGCCGGAACTGAAAAACGCCGGATTAAAAGAAAAAGGCCAGATATCTGGCGTGATTAAGTCGTCTGTCGGTTTTCTGGTGGCGCGTCTGGATGATATTCAGCCTGCCAAAGTGAAACCGTTAAGCGAGGTTCGCGACGACATTGCCGCGAAAGTGAAACAGGAAAAAGCGCTGGATGCTTACTATGCGTTGCAGCAGAAAGTGAGCGATGCGGCAAGCAACGACAATGAGTCGTTAGCAGGCGCTGAACAGGTCGCTGGCGTAAAAGCCGTTGAAACCGGCTGGTTTAGCCGTGACACCTTACCGGAAGAGCTGAACTTCAAACCGGTAGCCGATGCTATCTTTAATGGCGGTCTGGTAGGCGAAAACGGTACGCCGGGGCCGAATTCAGACATTATCACCGTAGATGGCGACCGGGCTTTTGTTGTGCGCGTGAGCGAACATAAACCTGAAGCCGTGAAGCCGTTGGCAGAAGTGAAAGAACAGGTCACTGCCCTGGTGAAGCATAATAAAGCGGAACAACAGGCGAAGCTGGATGCGGAAAAACTGCTGGTCGAGCTGAAAGCGGGCAAAGGCGCGGAAGCGATGAAAGCGGCGGGGCTGAGTTTTGGCGAGCCTAAAACGTTAAGTCGTACCAGTCAGGATCCGGTGAGTCAGGCGGCCTTTGCGTTAAGCCTTCCGACGAAAGATAAGCCAGTTTATGGCGTGGCGAACGATATGCAGGGTAACGTCGTTCTGCTGGCGTTTGACGAGGTGAAAGCGGGCGCCATGCCGGAAGCGCAGAAAAAAGCGATGGTGCAGGGCATCACGCAGAACAATGCGCAAATTGTCTTTGAGGCGCTGATGAGCAATCTGCGTAAAGAGGCGAAAATCAAAATCGGCGACGCTCTGGAACAGCAGTAATCGTCGAGGCGCTTCGCAAAAAATTGCAAAACGTTGTATCCCACAAAGGCCGCTTTCGCGGCCTTTTCCATTTCTGAGAATTGCCGTTTGTTCGTTTTTCTCCGCCCCGCTATCGTGGCTGCACTGTTAACAAACAAGGAGAAAACAGTATGAAACACGGAATTAAAGCACTGCTTATTACACTTTCTTTAACCTGCGCGGGCATGGCCCATAGCGCACTGGCGGCGACGCCTGTCGCAAAAAATGCAGCGGTGGAAACAAAAGCGGATACGCCTTCTTCATCCTCCGCCAAAGCGGCATTACCTGCTAAAGCCAGCGATGATGAAGGTACCAGGGTGAGCATTAATACCGCGTCTGCGGAGGATCTGGCGCGGGTGATGAACGGCGTTGGGCTGAAAAAAGCGCAGGCTATTGTGAGCTATCGGGAGGAGTATGGTCCTTTTAAAACGGTGGATGATTTAAAGCAGGTGCCGGGAATGGGAAGCGCGCTGGTGGAGCGTAATCTGGCAGTTTTAACATTGTAATCACTTGCATAGTGGCCAAAATTTGCCAGACTGTAGAGGTCATACCAGTTATGACCTCTGTACTTGTCGTTTACTTATAACAACAACGTAAGGTTATTGCGCTATGCAAACACAAATCAAAGTTCGTGGATATCATCTTGATGTTTATCAACATGTTAATAATGCCCGCTATCTGGAGTTTCTGGAAGAGGCCCGTTGGGATGGTCTGGAAAACAGCGACAGCTTTCAGTGGATGACGGCCCGCAATATTGCCTTTGTGGTGGTAAACATCAATATAAATTACCGTCGCCCGGCGGTATTGAGCGATCTATTGACCGTGACCAGCCAGGTACAACAGCTTAACGGTAAAAGCGGCGTATTAAGCCAGACGATTACGCTGGAGCCAGAAGGGCAGGTGGTGGCCGATGCGCTCATCACGTTTGTTTGTATTGATTTAAAAACGCAAAAAGCGCTGCCGCTGGAAGGCGAATTGCGTGAAAAGCTGGAACAGATGGTGCAATAACGCTTCGCAGTCTGATGGCGTTGAACTTGTCCGGCCTGGCGATATTGACCATGGTGAATATCGCCAGGCCGGATAAGGTGCATGCGCCGCCATCCGGCAAAACAATCACCTTAACCCGGTTTTTTGCTTCATTGCCGCCATCACCGCCGCTTTATTCGACAGATAATGATTCAGGCCGTTAGCGCGCAGATTACAGGCCGCGCAATGACCACAGCCATCGCCTTTAATGCCGTTATAGCAGGTCAGCGTCTCTTCGCGAACCAAATCCAGTTGGCCCCAATAATCGGCCAGCGCCCAGGTTTCAGCTTTATCAATCCACATTAAGGGCGTTTCGAAACGGATATCTTTCGCCATGCCCAGATTCACCGCGTGATTCAGCGCTTTGACGAACTCATCGCGACAGTCTGGATAGCCGGAAAAATCGGTCTCGCAAACGCCAGTGATCACCGCTTCGGCTTTAACCTGATAAGCGTAAATCGCCGCCAGCGTCAGAAAGAGAATATTGCGTCCCGGTACGAAAGTATTGGGGATACCGTCAGCGTTCGGTTCATAGTCCGGCACCGGAATGCTATCCCGCGTCAGGCTGCTGACCGCCAGTTCGTTCAGCAAAGTGACATCCAACACTTTATGCGCGCGTGCGCCAAGTTTTAACGCCAGCGCCCGCGCGACATCAATCTCTGCGCGGTGGCGCTGACCATAATCAAACGTGACACAATGCACTTCATCATACTGATGCCGCGCTTGCGCCAGACAAGTGGTGGAGTCCTGACCTCCACTAAATACAACAACGGCGCGTTTCATAGTTATCCTGATCAATGACGAAAGCCAATATGGTAACGCGTACGGATAATCCCGACCAGCTTCTTCACGGCGAAGGCGGCGGAAGCCAGGCTTCGCTAAATTCAAACCAGCCGCGAGGGGTGAGTCGAACGCCGTTAACGCCCGGTGGGGCGCTGATGCGATAGTGATAATTAAATAGTGGCGTAAGTGTGGCGTCATCCATCAGGTTAGCAAAAACTTGTTGTAGCGCGGCGCGGCGATCTTTTTCATTGGGCTGAATTTGCAGAGCGTCAAGCGTAGCCTGCAGATGGGAAAACGCAGGCGCGTCCAGGACATGTGACCAGATCTGATCGCAACGTAGCCACTGCTCCAGCGTATATTCCGGCGCTTCGCCGATCAGCCTGTCGCCCATCATCAGATCCGCTTGCGCCAACGCAGGGCAGTTATCCCAGTTTTTGGCATTATGAAAAATCAACGTTAACTCACAGCCGAGCGTCGCCAGGTAATGTCGAAGCTGTTCCGCCATCGTATGCAGCTCTACGGGAAGGTGATACGCCAGGGTAAGTTTTTTCGGCAATGGCGTTTCATCAACGTCCTGCCATTGCGGGATTGTCCAGCCGGGTAGCAGCCCCTGACTTGGCATAATCAAGTTCTCATCTACCGGTAAGGTTTTCAGCAGCGAAGTATGATGGATAATATGTATCAGACGCCGCGCCTGCTGTACGTTGAGCCGTGAGCCCTTTTTGAGGGTTAAATAACAAAAGCCAAGACTGATACCACTACTTACCTGACTCAGCGTCGCCAGCTCTTCCGGTTTGCCGATGGCAATCTGCACCGGATGGCGGCAACTGGTGCCCAGATCCTGGGCAAACAGTTGCGGGGTGATCCAGAATTCAATCGCTTTCAGCAGCGGATGGCTGAGGTGATAATGGTCATGACTTTCCAGACGCACCAGTTCCGGCGTGAACAACGCCAGGCGAAAAGGACCGGTGCCGATAAGCGGCAGGTCAGGATGCGCCAGACCGCTACAATAGCTCGCCAGACGATGCGCCAGCCAGTAATCAGGTCGGTGAAGGAGAAAGGTCAGGCACTGAGGATGCGTTACTTCGATCCGTGCGACGCTAATAAACAATTTGCTTAGCGCGGGTAGGGTAAGCAGCCTTTCCAGGCGTTCGTGTAGCTGCGCGGTATCCACCGCATCGCCATTATGCCAGTGCAGCGTGGAGCGAATATAAAAATCCCAGCGTAAACCGTCGGCGGAAACCTCCCAGTGATGCGCCAAATCCCCGCAAGGATATTGACTGTCGCGGTCGAAGCGCGTTAACCCGGAAAAAACTTGCCCTGCGAGATGCTGTTCCGCGCGGCCTGGCAGGAAACCCGGCTGCAGCGGATCAAGCGGACGATAGTAGGGAATACGCAATGTCGGCGTATCGTTTTGCCATTGGCCGCCCATAAAAGGCTGGAGCATCGCCCGTAACTCGCCCGGCGCCAGCTGCGCCAGTTCCAGTACGTTGAGCTGCTGCCCTTTTTCCAGCGCCTGTTCCATCATGGCGGTGCGGAGCGATTCCGGCGTGACCAGAAACTGGAGCCGTCCACGTTTCCCGCGCCCGGACTGCGCCTCCCATCTTAGCCAACCTGCCTGCTGGGCCTGACGCAGCAGCGTTCGCAGATGGCGCTCGCTACAAAAACAGCGTTCGGCCAGTTCGCTAACGGTGACATGTTGCGTTTCCCCGGCGGAAGGCTGCCAGAGGCGTTGATATTGATTAAGCCGATTCAGTAGCCTCATAGAAACCCGGAACACTTCCTTTTATCTGTTCACTATTACTTCCGTATATCTCAGGTAATACTGAACAACAAGTTAACCGCGTCACAGTGTGGAGAAAGAGATGGCCCGTCTGGCAGCATTTGATATGGATGGCACGTTATTAATGCCCGATCACCATTTGGGTAGAGAAACGATCGCCACGCTGGCGCGTCTGCGCGAACGCGATATCACCCTGACATTCGCTACGGGTCGTCATGTGCTGGAAATGCGGCATATTCTGGGGACGCTTTCACTGGATGCTTATCTTATTACCGGTAACGGGACGCGAATTCACTCGCTGGAAGGCGACGTGCTGCATCGTCAGGATCTCGATCCTCAGGTTGCCGATACGGTGATGCACCATGCCTGGGATACCCGAGCCAGTATGCATGTGTTTAATGACAACGGCTGGTTTACAGGCCAGGAGATCCCCGCGCTACTCCAGGCGCACGTCTACAGCGGCTTTCGTTATCAGGTTATCGATATAAAAAGTATTCCGGCCCATCAGGTGACGAAGATCTGTTTTTGCGGCGATCATGACGATCTGATCCGTTTGCGCATTCAGCTCAATGAGGCGCTGGAAGAACGCGCGCACCTCTGTTTCTCTGCCGTCGACTGCCTGGAAGTGCTACCGCTGGGGTGCAATAAAGGATCGGCGCTGGCGGTATTGAGCAACCATTTAGGGCTTTCACTGGCAGATTGCATGGCGTTTGGCGACGCGATGAACGATCGGGAAATGCTGGGCAGCGTCGGGCGGGGGCTCATTATGGGCAATGCCATGCCGCAGCTTATCGCCGCGCTGCCACACCTTTCGGTTATCGGACATTGTGGTAATCAAGCGGTATCACACTTTTTGACGCATTGGCTGGACAATCCGCATCTACCTTATTCCCCCGAATGAGAGATCTCTTCCAGCAAGCCAGACATTCAGTCTGGCTTTTTTTTGGTTTCTAGTCGCCGGTAAGTAATTTTGCGATGGCCGCTGACCACGGCGTCAAATCGCCGATATGGTCGCTAACCCAGGCCGGATGGTAATAGGTATCCAGATAGCGATCGCCGCTATCGCACAATAACGTCACGATAGCGCCGGTTTCTCCAGCCTCGCGCATCCGGGCCGCAAGCTGCAGCGCTCCCCACATATTCGTGCCGGTAGAGGCGCCGACTTTACGGCCTAGCTGCGTTTCCAGCCAGTGTGCGGTGGCAACGCTGGCGGCGTCCGGCACGCGCAGCATCTCATCCACGACATCCGGAATAAAAGAAGGCTCTACTCGCGGACGACCAATTCCTTCAATTTTACTGCCTACCGGGCTGCGTAATGAAGCGTCGCGATCCTGCCAGTAAGGTAAAAAGACGGAATTTTCCGGATCCACCACCATGAGCTGAGTATCATAGCCCTGGCAGCGAATATAGCGCCCAATCGTCGCAGAGGTTCCGCCCGTTCCGGCGCTCATGACGATAAATCGCGGTACCGGATGGGGTTCGTTGCGCATCTGGCGGAAAATACTGTCGGCAATATTATTGTTGCCCCGCCAGTCGGTAGCTCGTTCTGCGTAGGTAAACTGGTCCATATAGTGACCGTTCAGTTCATGCGCCAGCCGCTCGGAGGCGGCATAAATTTCGCAGGCGCTCTCCACAAAATGACAGTGGCCGCCGTAAAATTGAATCTGTTCGATTTTACGTTTTGCGGTACAGGCGGGCATGACGGCGATGAACGGCAGTCCCAGTAAACGCGCGAACCAGGCTTCGGAAATCGCCGTTGAGCCTGATGATGCTTCAATAATCGGAGTGCCTTCTTTAATCCAGCCATTGCACAACCCATAAAGGAACAGCGAGCGCGCCAGACGATGCTTGAGGCTACCGGTGGGATGCGTGCTTTCGTCTTTCAGGTAAAGCTGGATACCTGGAAATGCCGACAGGGGCAAACGAATAAGATGCGTATCCGCCGAGCGCTGGTGGTCAGCGTTAATTTCATTAATGGCATTTTTAACCCAATTGCTACTCATCATTAATATCCATTTATCATTTTGTGCCAAGAGTAGCGAAAAGTACGGAAAAAATTGTTGCTATTTGACCTTTAAATTACAATGTAAGGAGAAAAATATTCTCTATGGAGTGGGTATGTTAGATAAAATTGACCGTAAACTGCTTTGCTTATTGCAGCAGGACTGTACCCTCTCTTTGCAGGCGCTGGCGGATGCCGTTAATCTGACGACAACGCCTTGCTGGAAGCGGCTTAAACGCCTGGAAGATGACGGTATCCTGCTTGGCAGGGTCGCGCTGCTGGACCCGGAAAAACTGGGGCTGGGATTAACCGCTTTTGTGTTGATAAAAACGCAGCACCACAGCAGTGAATGGTACTGTCGGTTCGTGACCGTCGTCTCTGAGATGCCGGAAGTGCTTGGCTTCTGGCGGATGGCGGGGGAATACGACTATCTGATGCGAGTTCAGGTGGCCGACATGAAGCGGTATGACGACTTCTATAAACGTCTGGTCAATAGCGTCCCAGGACTGTCAGACGTCACCTCCAGTTTTGCGATGGAACAGATTAAGTACACCACCTCTCTGCCCATTGAATAATTCTCCCGGTATTGCCGGAAATCATATCAGGAAATAACGCGTGCGATTATTTGCTCAATTAAGCTGGTACTTTCGCCGGGAATGGCGTCGCTATCTTGGCGCGGTGGCCCTGCTTATGCTTATTGCGATGCTTCAGCTGATCCCGCCCAAAGTGGTGGGGATTGTCGTGGATGGCGTAACCGCACAGCATTTTACTCCAGGCCGAATAGCGATGTGGATTGGCACCATTGCCCTGATCGCCGTAGTGGTCTATTTGTTGCGCTATGTCTGGCGCGTGCTGCTGTTTGGCGCTTCTTATCAATTAGCCGTTGAACTGCGTGAAGATTATTATCGCCAGTTGAGTCGTCAGCATCCTGAATTTTATCAGCGCCATCGGACGGGCGATCTTATCGCGCGTGCGACGAATGATGTGGATCGCGTCGTATTTGCGGCGGGCGAGGGCGTTCTGACGCTGGTTGACTCGCTGGTAATGGGCTGCGCGGTACTGATTGTCATGTCGACGCAAATTAGCTGGCAGCTAACGCTATTAGCGCTGTTGCCGATGCCGATTATGGCGCTGATGATCAAACGTTACGGCGATCGGCTGCATGACTATTTCAAACTGGCGCAGGCCGCCTTCTCCAGCCTGAACGACCGCACGCAGGAGAGTCTGACCAGCATCCGTATGATCAAAGCGTTTGGTCTGGAGGACCGCCAGTCTTCGCTGTTTGCGGCGGATGCCGAAGATACCGGCAAGAAAAATATGCGCGTGGCGCGTATTGACGCGCGTTTTGATCCAACCATTTACATCGCCATTGGCATGGCGAACCTGCTCGCGATTAGCGGCGGAAGCTGGATGGTGGTTAACGGCAGCCTGACGCTGGGCGAACTCACCAGCTTTATGATGTATCTGGGGTTGATGATTTGGCCGATGCTGGCGCTGGCCTGGATGTTTAATATCGTGGAGCGGGGGAGCGCCGCTTACAGCCGCATCCGCGCCATGCTGGCGGAAGCGCCGGTAGTTAAGGATGGCGAAGAGCCGGTCCCGGCGGGGCGCGGCGAACTGACGGCGGCCATTCGTGAGTTTTGCTATCCGCAAACGACGCATCCGGCGCTGGAGAATGTGAACTTTCGTCTTAAACCGGGTCAGATGCTGGGGATATGCGGTCCGACCGGCGCGGGGAAAAGCACAATATTGTCGCTTATCCAGCGCCATTTTGATGTGACGCAGGGAGAGATCCGTTTCCATGACGTGCCGTTGACGCATCTGCAGCTGGATAGCTGGCGTAGCCGACTGGCGGTCGTCAGCCAGACGCCGTTTTTGTTCTCGGACTCTATTGCCAATAATATTGCGCTCGGACGCCCGGAGGCGACTCAGGAGGAGATTGAACAGGTGGCGCGTTTAGCCAGCGTACATGAGGATATTCTCCGTTTGCCTCAGGGCTACGACACGCAGGTAGGTGAACGTGGCGTCATGTTATCGGGAGGGCAAAAACAGCGTATCTCGATTGCCAGAGCGCTACTGTTAAATGCGGAAATTCTGCTTCTCGATGATGCGCTTTCTGCAGTAGATGGCCGCACGGAGCATCAGATTTTGCATAATTTGCGCCAGTGGGGCGAAGGGCGTACGGTCATCATCAGCGCGCATCGTTTATCCGCGCTGACCGACGCCAATGAAATTATCGTTATGCAACATGGTCATGTTGTTCAGCGCGGCGATCACGATCAACTGGCGCAGCAGATTGGCTGGTATCGCGATATGTATCGCTATCAGCAACTGGAGGCCGCTCTGGATGACGCGCCGGAACGCGGCGAGGAGGCGGTGAATGCGTAGTTTTGGACAGCTATGGCCGACGCTGAAACGGTTGCTGGCGTATGGCTCGCCATGGCGAAAACCGCTCTCTGTCGCGGTGATGATGCTGTGGATTGCGGCGGCGGCGGAGGTTAGCGGTCCGCTGCTGATCAGCTATTTCATTGATAACATGGTGGCCCGCCACCATTTACCGTTGGGCAAGGTCGCGGGGCTGGCGGCCGCCTATGTGGGGCTACAGTTTCTGGCGGCGGGTCTCCATTACGCCCAGTCTTTATTATTTAACCGGGCGGCCGTTGGCGTGGTTCAGTCCTTGCGCACGGACGTCATGGATGCCGCCTTGCGTCAGCCGCTAAGCGCCTTCGACACGCAGCCTGTCGGACAATTAATTTCACGCGTGACCAACGATACGGAAGTCATCCGCGATCTGTACGTCACGGTCGTCGCAACGGTATTACGTAGCGCGGCGTTGATCGGCGCCATGCTGGTCGCTATGTTCAGCCTTGACTGGCGGATGGCGCTGGTGGCGGTTTTGATTTTTCCGGCGGTATTGACCGTGATGGTCATTTATCAGCGCTACAGCACGCCGATTGTACGCCGCGTGCGGGCATACCTGGCGGATATTAACGACGGCTTTAACGAAATCATCAATGGGATGAGCGTAATCCAGCAGTTTCGCCAGCAGGCGCGCTTCGGCGAACGCATGGGCGAGGCCAGCCGCTCGCACTACATGGCGCGGATGCAGACGCTGCGCTTGGACGGCTTTTTATTGCGTCCGCTGCTTAGCCTCTTTTCCGCGCTCATTTTATGCGGTTTGTTGATGCTTTTCAGCTTTACGTCTGCCGGCACGATTGAGGTCGGGGTGCTGTATGCGTTCATTAGCTATTTGTCACGTCTGAACGAGCCGCTCATTGAACTGACCACCCAGCAATCCATGCTACAGCAGGCGGTTGTGGCGGGAGAGCGTGTTTTTGAACTGATGGATCGCCCGCGCCAGCGCTATGGCAGCGACGACAGGCCGTTACAAAGCGGGGCGATTGATATTGATCATCTGTCGTTTGCTTACCGCGACGATAATCTTGTTTTACAGGACATTACGCTATCAGTACCGTCCCGTAGCTTTGTGGCGCTGGTGGGGCACACCGGCAGCGGGAAGAGCACGCTCGCCAGCTTATTAATGGGGTATTACCCCCTGACACAAGGCGAAATTCGGCTGGATGGGCGAGAAATCGCCTCTCTTAATCATCGCGTTTTACGCCAGGGCGTGGCGATGGTTCAACAGGACCCGGTAGTGATGGCGGATACCTTTCTGGCTAATGTGACGCTGGGGCGCGATGTCTCCGAGGCGCAGGTGTGGCAGGCGCTGGAAACGGTACAACTGGCAGATCTGGCGCGCGGCCTGAGCGACGGGCTGCATACGCATCTCGGCGAGCAGGGAAATACGCTGTCCGTCGGGCAAAAACAGCTATTGGCGCTGGCGCGCGTGCTGGTTGACGCCCCGCAAATATTAATTCTTGATGAAGCGACGGCCAGCATCGATTCCGGCACTGAGCAGGCGATACAGCAGGCGCTGGCGGCGATTCGCGAGCGCACCACGTTGGTGGTTATTGCCCATCGGCTATCGACAATCGTGGAGGCGGATACCATTCTGGTTCTCCATCGCGGCCAGGCGGTGGAGCGCGGGACGCATCAACAATTGCTGGCGGCGCAAGGGCGCTACTGGCAAATGTATCAATTACAGTTAGTTGGCGAGGAGTTAGCCGCCAGCGTACACGAAGAACCCGGCCCTGCGGCATAAGGTTTGGCACCACAGGGCAAAGCCTCGCCCATTATGCACCGTCGTGGTGCGTTTTTCTTTCCCTGCTTCGATTTTGGGGCGCGTCAATATAAAGACGCGCCGCTAACTGCGCTTTTCCTCGCTCGCCAGCTTCTGGCACATCCTTTGCAATATCCATTCTGAAGAGTCCATGCGCGGCGGCAGCCGTTACCTAATTCTGACTGGAGGGTTCTATGAAGCTGGTTACCGTGATTATCAAACCGTTCAAGCTGGAGGACGTGCGGGAGGCGCTTTCTTCCATTGGCATTCAGGGACTGACCGTCACCGAAGTGAAAGGGTTTGGCCGTCAGAAAGGACACGCCGAACTGTATCGCGGCGCGGAGTACAGCGTGAATTTCCTGCCGAAGGTCAAAATTGATGTGGCTATCGCCGACGACCAACTGGAAGAGGTGATCGATATCATCAGTAAAGCGGCTTACACCGGAAAAATTGGCGACGGCAAAATTTTCGTCGCGGAGCTCATGCGCGTTATTCGGATTCGTACCGGCGAAGCTGACGAAGCAGCGCTGTAAGACCCGCCACACAGCAACAGGAAATGAAAAAATGAAGATAGCGATGATAAAAACCACACTGGCTTCACTGGCGCTGCTGCCTGGGCTAACGATAGCCGCGCCGGCGGTTGCCGATAAAGCGGATAGTGCTTTTATGATGATTTGCACCGCGCTGGTGCTGTTCATGACGATACCGGGTATCGCGCTGTTTTACGGCGGATTAATTCGCGCCAAGAACGTGTTGTCAATGTTAACGCAAGTGACCGTCACCTTTGCGCTGGTCTGTATTTTATGGGTGGTGTACGGCTATTCGCTGGCTTTTGGCGAAGGGAATCATTTCTTCGGTAATACCGATGGGGCGATGTTGAAGAATATCGCGTTGACGGCGGTAACGGGGACGATTTATCAGTATATTCATGTCGCGTTTCAGGGATCTTTCGCCTGTATTACCGTCGGGCTGATTGTCGGCGCGCTGGCGGAGCGTATTCGTTTTTCGGCGGTGCTGATTTTTGTCGTGGTGTGGTTCACGCTCTCTTATATCCCGATTGCGCACATGGTGTGGGGCGGCGGCCTGCTGGCTGCTCACGGCGCGCTGGATTTTGCCGGTGGTACGGTGGTGCATATTAACGCCGCTATCGCCGGGCTGGTGGGGGCTTATTTAATTGGCAAACGCGTCGGCTTTGGGAAAGAAGCATTTAAACCCCATAACCTGCCGATGGTCTTTACCGGTACTGCGATTCTGTATATCGGCTGGTTTGGGTTTAACGCGGGTTCTGCGGGTAGCGCAAACGAGATAGCAGCGCTGGCCTTTGTGAACACCGTGGTGGCGACCGCCGCCGCGATTCTGGGGTGGATTATCGGCGAGTGGACTCTACGCGGTAAGCCTTCCCTGCTGGGGGCGTGTTCCGGCGCGATTGCCGGTCTGGTCGGCGTGACGCCAGCCTGTGGCTATGTTGGCGTTGGCGGCGCGCTGGTTATCGGCGTTATTGCGGGTCTGGCGGGATTGTGGGGAGTCACCATGCTTAAACGTCTGTTACGGGTAGATGATCCGTGCGACGTATTTGGCGTTCACGGCGTTTGCGGAATAGTCGGCTGTATCCTGACCGGCGTTTTTGCCGCCAGTTCGCTGGGCGGCGTCGGCTTTGTCGACGGCGTTACGATGGGACATCAGGTGATGGTACAGCTGGAAAGTATTGCTATTACGGTCGTCTGGTCCGGCGTTGTCGCGTTTGTTGGTTACAAACTGGCGGATATCCTTGTTGGACTGCGTGTACCGGAAGAGCAGGAGCGCGAGGGGCTGGATGTGAACAGTCACGGCGAGAATGCGTATAACGCGTGATTGCGCAACATGCCTGATGGCGCTGCGCTTACCCAGTCTACCGTAGGCCGGATAAGCGCAGCGTCATCAGGCCATTAACGCCGCATAGCGGCACGTTTTTTAATTGTGATTGCGCATTACCCCTTCCTGCACGGTTGAAGCGACCAGCGCGCCATCCTGAGTATAAAACTCGCCGCGAACAAAGCCCCGGGCGCTGGAGGCGGAAGTGCTCTCCACGCTATAAAGTAGCCATTCATTAAAATTGAACGGACGATGGAACCACATAGAGTGATCGATCGTGGCGATCTGAATGCCCTTTTCCAGAAAACCGATGCCGTGAGGCTGAAGCGCGACGGGAAGGAAATTCAGATCCGAGGCGTATCCCAGTAAATATTGATGGACGCGAATGTCATCCGGAACGGTGCCGTTGGCGCGAATCCATACCTGACGCACAGGCGCGGCGACGTGACCTTTCAACGGATTGTGAAATTCGACGGGACGAATTTCCAGCGGGCGATCGCAGAGAAACTTTTCTTTCAGAATCGGCGGCAGTAAATGCGCCAGCGATTGCGCGATTTCCGTTTCTGACGGTAGTCCTTCCGGCCCGACTGCTGTCGGCATGGTTTTTTGATGTTCAAAACCCGGTTCCGGCGCCTGGAATGAGGCGGTCATGTAAAAGATGGGTTTCCCGTTCTGAATTGCGGCAACGCGGCGGGCGCTGAAGCTATTCCCATCGCGCAGCACTTCTACGTCATAGATAATGGGTTTTTGGCTATCGCCTGGCCGCAGAAAATAACTGTGGAATGAATGCACCAGTCGCGCTTCCGGCACCGTTTCTTTGGCGGCATAGAGCGCCTGGCCCACCACCTGACCGCCAAATACCTGGCGCAGCCCTAAGTCTTCACTTTGGCCCCGAAAGAGTCCTTCTTCAATTTTTTCCAGATTCAATAATGTCAGCAAATTATTCAGTGTCTGACTCATACATACTCTCCAGGTGACAACGATGCCGAAGCGAGGTAGGGCAGAGTATAACGCAATTTTGCAAGTGGTCCGATGGGTACAAAAGTCTGAATAACAGACCAATTCCAGGCAAAAATGAGTGACATGTGCCACACTTAATCACGTTATGTTTCTGTTAACCACTCTTCCGGCGGGGGGAAAGGCCTGCTGGTGCATTGATGATAAGGAGAATTGAATGAAACTCGTGCACATCGTAAGTGGTTTAGCGGTTGCGATATCTCTGGCGGCCTGCGCTGATAAAAGCGCTGATATCCAGACGCCTGCGCCAAACCCTAACATGTCGATTACAGCTAACCAGTCTACTATTCAGCAACCCAATGTTTCCGGTACCGTCTGGATCCGCCAGAAGGTCGCTCTGCCGCCAGATGCGGTGCTGACCGTGACGCTTTCAGATGCTTCGCTGGCTGATGCGCCGTCTAAGGTGCTGTCGCAAAAAGCGGTACGTACCGAAGGTAAACAGGCGCCTTTCAGTTTTGTGTTGCCGTTTAACCCATCAGATATTCAACCTAACGCGCGTATTCTCCTGAGCGCGGCCATCACCGTTGACAATAAGCTGGTATTTATTACCGATAGCGTGAAACCGGTGATTAACAATGGCGGCACTAAAGCGGATCTGACGCTGGTACCGGTACAGCAAACGGCGGTGCCTGTGCAGGCCAGCGGTGGTGCGACGACGACGGTTCCATCGACTTCGCCGACCCAGGTCAATCCGTCTTCTGCCGTTCCTGCGCCTACCCAGTATTAATCCTGCGCCAACCCTCTCCGTTACGGAGAGGGTTAATACACCCAGCGATAGCGTTGTAAATCGATTTGTCCGCTTCCCGACACCACTACGCCTTCCGCCAGTAATGCCTGACGTTGCCGCTGTAGATCCGGCCCGGTAAGTGATATTGCGCCCTGGCGGTTCACCACCCGATGCCATGGTAAAGTGCTGCCTTCCGGCAGACGTTTTAAAACTCCGCCGACCTGACGCGCTGCCCGAGGGGAACCGGCAAGCCGGGCGACATCGCCGTAGGTCGTGACAAACCCTTCCGGGATCGAAGCGACGATTTGCCAGACGCGTTGAGGAAATGTGTCCTGAATATCCATAATAGAATCCTGCGTTAATGCTTCAGGATAATCTGGAATAAGGGGGGAGGAAAGCCCGGATGCGCAAGAAACCAGCATCCGATGCCTGATGGGTTGCAATTGCACGATATAGCAGTGATAATGCGCCTGCGCGTTGGTTCACAACGCTCTCAATGGGGGCTCTGTTGGTTCTCCCGCAACGCTACTCTGTTTACCAGGTCAGGTCCGGAAGGAAGCAGCCAAGGCAGATGACGCGTGTGCCGGGATGTAGCTGGCAGGGCCCCCACCCATTTGTGCCTCTCCACACTGTTCTTTTCTGCTGTGCGACGTTATAGCCGCTGTTCCGCCCAAAGAATAAATGCCGTAGCGGGTAGGGGCTTACTGTATAACCAGCCCTGACCATAATGTACGCCATGCTGGCGTAGCCACTGTTCTTGCCTGGTCGTTTCGATGCCTTCTGCGACCATCTTAAGTTTGAGCGTTTTCGCCATTTCAATAATATGCGGCGTGACGTTTTTATATTCCAGCGCATCGACAAAAGATTTATCAATTTTAAGGACATCCACATCCAGATTTTGTAAGTAGCTGAGGCTGGAATAGCCGGTGCCAAAGTCATCAATATAAATTGAATGTCCCGCGTTACGGTATCTGGCGACAATTGGCGCGCTGGTTTTCGGATCGGCGAACTCGCGTTCCGTTAACTCAAGCGCGATTTGCGACGGAGAAATTTGGCTACGGTTCAGCAGCGTGCTTAACAGCGTCGGCAACGTTTCCGACGCCAGATCGGATGCCTCAAGATTGATTGAAATATGTTGTTCGGGGTGGGACTTTAACCAACTCCCCATGTCTTCAAAAACGGTGTCGATGATTAGCCGGGTTAGCGGCTCCGTGAGCCCGGTTTGTTCAGCCAGCGCGATAAAAATTTCCGGCGAAAGGAAAGTGCCGTCCGCCTGTTGCCAGCGAGCTAAGGCTTCGGCACCGACAATTTTTCCGCTGCTCAGGGAGACAATAGGCTGATAGTGTACGTTAATTTCGCGATTGTCTATCGCATCCTGGAGACGGTGGCGGGGCGACTGTAGCCGACGCAAAATACGCAGAATAAAGGCCGCGGCCAGCAGACCCGTTACGATGCCCGCCGGTAGCCAGATAAACGCCTGTCGATACCAGCTCCTTTCCAGCGGAGCGGTCGGTGCCCAGCTTACGATAGTAATGCCCATTTCCGGAAAGGGGTGGATAGCATACTGAATGCCTCGGTTTTCCAGCCGCAGGGGCGTCTCATGGTGAATGAGCGGAAGAATAGCGGGGTCAAGGTTACCGCTGCTGGCAACCACAGTATTGCGTTCCCGGCCAATAATAGCGACGTCAATCGGCCATGCGCCAAACGGAATCACATCGATAAAGGACGCCGGGTCGATCATCACGATATAGCTGTCGCTCCCGAGTGCCGCCATATAACGTTTTATACCCAGATCGTTTTGCGCCGTAAACCAGGCGCGATAACCGTCGCGAGTGATTTTCATGGGCGGAGGGAAAGCGGGAATATGGCTCTCTTTTTCAAGTGAGGAGCAAACGGGAATCGAATTTTTAAGATACAGAACTTCCTGGACATACCGAAAGCTATAAGACACGCGGCGCATGGCGAGTAAATGGGCGCTGCTGCAGGGCTCGCCTTTAAAGGAGGCAATATGCGTTAACGCGGCTTTTGCCTGGTCACTGACCCTTTCTGTACGTAGCGCCACCCGGGACGAGAAGATATCCAGCTCTTCGTTAAACCTTTTTTCAACTTGACGGTGCGCCAGCCACAGGCTCAATCCTATCGGGAAAAGGACAGACAGGATAAGCACTCCCGTTACCAGGCTGACCAGATGTCGTGTTGTCACAGTGATGTCCTTATAAACACAGCGTAGAGAAAGTATATCCGATCGTAAATCGCGCCCTTGAATGATAAAGCTATTTTATCGATTTTACAGATACAGGGGCCAGACTAACGCGTTACGCCACGTTGCTTTTGCCGCCAGGAAGAGATCGTGAATGTTTACCGGTTGAAAAAGGAGCATTGATAGCGTATTTTATTGTTATGTTATAACATAATTGAGAGAGCGCAATGAAACCTGATATTCATCCTGTATACCGCACCGTCGTATTTCACGACACCAGCGCAAATGAATATGTGAAAGTGGGATCAACTATCAAAACTGAACGTGAAATCGAACTGGACGGCGTGACATATCCGTATGTCACTATTGATGTGTCATCAAAATCGCATCCTTTTTATACCGGTAGACAGAAAACGTTTGATAGCGAAAGTAGCGCCGCACGCTTCCAGAAACGTTTTGGTCATTTTATCGGCGCTAAACGGGGGTAAATGAAATGCAGGTGTTAAACTCACTTCGCAATGCAAAACAACGGCATCCGGATTGCCAGATAGTCAAACGCAAAGGACGCTTATACGTGATTTGTAAAACAAATCCGCGTTTTAAGGCGGTTCAGGGGCGTAAAAAAAGACGTTAAAAAACCAACGGTTCAGGGAAAGCAGTGCGTACCAGGGAGGGTGCGCACTTTTTTATTACCGGCTGGCTTCTGCGCGGGCCAGCGTAAAAATATCGTAGAAGGAAAGTTCGCCCTTACGGGCAACCATTTTTTGCAGCTGGACTTTATGTTCATTATCCACCTGTGGAGACTGAAGAATCGTCTCAATGAGCGTGGGGGGAACAAAGCGGGTGTTGTACCATTCGCCGTTGTAACAGACCCGGAGGTCCAGCACATCGATGTCGTTATAGTGATAACGCGGGGCGATGTCGAAAAAGAAGAAGCCATTAAATGCGATAAATAACACCACTAACAGCCACACTGACCCCACCAGCGTTTCTGATTGCAGCATGACCGCCAGCGTCGCAAACCAGGCTGCATACATCGCGATAAATAACCCAGGATGCTTGCGGATAAAACTGATACTAAAACGCGGCCTGTTATCGCGTTTTTCACGGACGTTTAAGTCATCAATAGTTTCGCTAAGCAGGCGCTGTATCTCTGTCATCTTTTGCCTTCATGATTTCTGCGACATAGGGGGTAGTAACAGCCCATTTTAAAGGGAGGTGTAACGTGAAAAAAGTAACAGATTAACCACGAATTAGCATAACAGTTATCATTTGAACTACAATTTTTTAATGATTCGCGCCGGATTTCCGCCTACCACGACGTCTGGCGGTACGTTTTTTGTCACCACAGCGCCTGAAGCGACGACGACGTTATCGCCGATGGTTACGCCAGGATTAACGACGGCTCGTCCGCCTATCCAGACGTTATTTCCGATAGTGACGGGTTTACCTAATTCTCTGCCGCTGTTGCGTTCGACGGCGTCCAGCGGGTGCGTGGCGGTATAGATATGTACCCCTGGCGCGAGCATACAATTATCGCCAATATGAATAGGGCAAACATCAAGCATGACGCAGTCGAAGTTAGCGTAAAAGGAGTGACCAAGAAAAATATTATAGCCGTAGTCGCAACGGAAGGAAGGTTCAATATAGGCGTCTTCGCATCGACCCAACAGGTCGCGTAAAATCGCCTGACGCTTATTTATTTCATCAGGCGTAGTATAATTGTATTGATGGATGAGTTGACGCGCCCGCAGTCGATCCTGGCATAAAGTTTCATCGGTCGGGCAATACAGTGCCCCAGCGATCATTTTTTGTTTTTCGTCACTCATCGCGCGCTCCCCTTGGTGGATATTATCGCAATAGAAGCAATAATAAAGTATTAGAGGGAACGTTCCCTGCTATTGCTATGTGATCTATATCACTGTTCTATAATAGCCCGTTGTGTTATTAGCCAGAACGAGGAGGCAGATAACACCTGCGTGTTCTCTAAAAAGTAATGTAGCGTGATTAACGAATGAATTTCCATACTGAAGAGGGGATCTTGTCGTAGAGTTTGTTCATCGTCAATTCTGCAAGACGGTGATCCGCAGCTGAGTAAAATACAGCCAGCTCATTGTCGGACAATTCATATTTATTTTTCTCAATGACGCGCTCCAGAGTGTCAATTGTCTGACAGCGCCGTAAACGCATCAAATAATCAGTTTTAGTTAATGGTTTATCAGACATAAATTCTACCTATGATTGTAATAATTTTTAACAAGACAAACTAACAGGATTGGCCCTGGTGGCGTTGACGAAACAACGGAACAGGCGGTTGCCCGATTTACGCCATTTTTGCAAATCCTGCGTATTAATACCATAGCTGCTGAACAACATAAAGGTGTCGTCCAGGTATTCATCTATCTGCGCAATCAATTTATTGTCTTCATTGTACTTAATTTTATAATTAAGCGCGAAAGTTGCAATATGCTCTATCAGCTCATTGAGCTGCAGGTTGACTGCTGAGGTCGGGTCATTAACCCAGCCATGGTTGCTTTCTTCAAGGTTTGCAAGACAGTCATGATACAGGGTTTCGCAAAGAAATTTAAGCTGTGCTATATCATGTCTTTTGGGTGAGTATTCGTCCATAATGCATCCCCTTTTTAGTGGCTTAAACTAACCGAACACCTTCGGGATGGATACAACTAACTAACCTGGTACTTCCCACGTCACCTTATGATTTAACTATAATCTACTCTAAAAAACTTTTCATCGTCATATTACGAAAAATTACAATTGCGTGAAAGCCGCGTGTTGCCATACTTTTTCGAATTTTAACAGTGATCGTCGGTCGCCTAAAAAGGAACCAGTTTTATTGTTTGTGTAATCATTGGGTTAACGTTTTTTAGCTTTTCAGGCTAAAACAATAGACTCTGACAGGAGAAAATAGCCAGGAATATTCTTAATATTTCTTAATTAATGGCTGAATTAAGAAATGGCCAACTTTCCTAAGAAAAGCCTTTAACGCAGTAAGGATTATACCTTTTATTAATATGGCAAAAAATAATCAATCTAACAATAAGCGTATTTTATGATTTTTGCGTAAAAAAGGCCGCTTGCGCGGCCTTATCAACAGTGAGCAAATCAGCGATGTTCTGTCGAATGACTATGCTCAATATCTTCGCTTTTACGGCTAAAGCGGCGGCGTACCACCACGAAGAAGACCGGTACGAAGAAAATAGCCAGTACGGTTGCCGTTACCATCCCGCCCAGTACGCCAGTACCTACCGCATTCTGCGCGCCGGAACCCGCGCCGGAACTGATAACCAGCGGCATAACCCCCAGCATGAACGCTAACGAGGTCATCAGAATCGGGCGCAAACGCATCCGAACGGCCTCCAGCGTCGCTTCTACCAGACCTTTCCCTTCTTTATCCATTAAGTCTTTGGCGAATTCGACGATAAGTATCGCGTTCTTCGCCGACAACCCAATGGTTGTGAGCAGGCCCACCTGGAAGTAAACGTCGTTAGTCAGTCCGCGGAAGGTCGCAGCCAGCAGCGCGCCGATAACCCCAAGCGGAACAACCAGCATTACGGAGAACGGGATAGACCAGCTCTCATACAATGCCGCCAGACACAGGAAGACGACGATCAGCGAGATAGCATACAGGGCAGGGGCCTGGTTGCCGGACAACCGCTCCTGGTAGGACATCCCGGTCCAGTCATATCCAATGCCTGACGGCAGCTTGCTGGCCAGTTCCTCCATCATCGCCATCGCTTCACCAGTACTCTTGCCTGGCGCCGCCTGACCCAGAATTTCCATCGAAGGCAGACCGTTATAGCGTTCCAGACGCGGCGAACCATATTCCCAGCGGGAAGAGGAGAATGCGGAGAACGGCACCATCTGACCATCGCTACCACGAACGTACCAGTCGTTAATATCATCCGGCAACATGCGGTATTTCGCTTCGGACATCACGTAAACTTTCTTCACACGACCGCGATCGATAAAGTCGTTTACATAGCTGCCGCCCCATGCTGCGCCCAGTGTGGTATTAATGTCGCTAATAGACACGCCCAGCGCCTGAGCTTTTTCCTGGTCGATATCGATTTTAAACTGCGGCGTATCTTCCAGACCGTTAGGTCGAACGCCGACCAGCAGATCAGGATATTTCGCCACCTCGCCGAACAACTGATTACGTGCCTGGGTGAGTTTTTCATGACCAAGTCCCGCCTGGTCAATCAACTCGAAGTCAAACCCGGTTGCGGTGCCCAGTTCAACAATCGCCGGTAGGTTAAAGGCGAAGACCATCGCATCTTTAATTTGTGAAAACGCTGCGGTTGCCCGCTGGGTAATCGCTTCAACCTTGTTTTTTTCGCCTGGACGATCGGCCCAGTCTTTCAACGACACGAATGCAATACCGGTATTCTGACCGCGCCCTGCAAAACCGAAGCCGTTGACGGCGAATACCGATTCAACGTTGGCTTTCTCTTTGTTCAGATAGTAATCCGTGACCTCATCCAGCACTTTTTGCGTGCGCTCTTGCGTCGCGCCGGCGGGGAGCTGGACCATTGTCAGGAATACGCCCTGGTCTTCATCCGGCAAGAAAGAGCTTGGCAGACGAACGAACAGATAAGCCATACCGACGACGATAATGAGATAGAGCAGCAGATAACGCCCGGTGCTGCGCAGAATATTGCCTACGCTATCGGTGTAGTGATGCGTGCTCTTATCAAACAGGCGGTTAAACCAGCCGAAAAAGCCTTTTTTCCCTTCGCCATGATCGCCTTTGGCGACGGGTTTGAGCATCGTCGCGCACAGCGCAGGCGTCAGGATCAGCGCGACCAGCACCGACAGCGCCATCGCCGATACGATGGTGATAGAGAACTGACGATAAATTGCCCCGGTTGAGCCGCCAAAGAAGGCCATCGGAATAAATACCGCCGACAGTACCATCGCGATACCCACCAATGCGCCCTGAATCTGGCCCATGGATTTGCGCGTCGCTTCCTTCGGCGGAAGGCCTTCTTCCGTCATAACACGTTCGACGTTCTCGACCACCACGATGGCGTCATCCACCAGCAAGCCGATGGCGAGCACCATCCCGAACATCGTCAGCGTGTTTATCGAGAAACCGAATGCCGCAAGCACGGCAAAGGTTCCCAACAACACCACCGGAACCGCAATAGTCGGAATCAACGTCGCGCGGAAGTTCTGCAGGAACAGGTACATCACCAGGAACACGAGGATAATCGCTTCGACCAGCGTTTTTACCACTTCATGAATAGAGATCTTCACGAACGGCGTGGTGTCATACGGGTAGACGATTTTCATCCCTGGCGGGAAGAACGGTTCCATTTTTTTCAGTTCGGCGCGAATAGCGGTAGCGGTATCCAGCGCGTTGGCGCCGGTAGCCAGTTTGATGCCAAGACCTGACGCTGGCTGACCGTTAAATTTCGCGATGACGTCGTAGTTCTCGCCGCCAAGCTCAATTTTCGCTACATCCCGCAGACGAACCTGGGAGCCATCCTGATTCACTTTCAGCAGGATTTTGCCAAACTCATCCGTTGAGGTCAGACGCGTTTGGGCAATAATCGATGCGTTAAGCTGCTGGCCTTTTACCGGCGGCGTACCACCGAGCTGACCTGCCGCGACCTGGGCGTTCTGCGCTTTGATCGCGTTAATCACGTCGACCGGCGTCAGTTGGTATTTGGTCAGCTCTGTCGGATTCATCCAGATACGCATCGCATACTGCGAACCAAACAGCTGAACGTCGCCCACCCCAGAGGTACGGCTGATCGGATCTTTCATATTGGCGGCAACGTAATCCGAAATATCCTCCTGGGTCATGGTGCCGTCGGTGTTAATGACGCCCACTACCATCAGGAAGCTACTTGAGGACTTCTCAACGCTCACGCCCTGTTGCTGTACTTCCTGGGGAAGTAAAGGCATTGCCAGTTGCAACTTGTTCTGAACCTGAACCTGCGCGATATCCGCATCGGTGCCGGATTCAAAGGTCAGCGTGATCTGCACGGTCCCCGTGGAGTCACTGTTGGAGGACATATACATCAGGTTATCGATACCGTTCATATTCTGTTCGATAACCTGCGTGACGGTATCCTGTACCGTTTTCGCATCAGCGCCAGGGTAGGTTGCGGAGATCGTCACTGCTGGTGGCGCAATCGTCGGATATTGCGCTACCGGCAATTTGAGGATCGCGAGCCCCCCTGCCAACATGATGATGATGGCGATCACCCACGCAAATATAGGGCGATCGATAAAGAAATTAGGCATGTCTTAACGGCTCCTGTTTAAGTTAAGACCTGGGCTGAGCAGGTTGATCACCGCTTGCGGCTTGCTGTTTGTTATCCGCGGTAATTTCCTGCACTTTAACCTGTGCGCCAGGACGTACTTTTTGCAGCCCGCTGACGACTACGCGGTCGCCCGCTTTCAACCCGTCAGTCACCAGCCACTTATCGCCGATCGCCTGGCTTGCGACGATTTGGCGGGTTTCCACTTTGTTATCAGCGCCAACCACCAGCACCGTGGCATCGCCGCGTGGAGTACGGGTAACGCCCTGTTGTGGAACCAGTAATGCCGTCGGTTTTGTCCCTTCCTGCAGACGTGCGCGAACGAACATTCCTGGCAATAAGGTGTGATCCGGGTTAGGGAAGATGGCGCGCAAAGTAATAGACCCGGTGGTTTGGTCAACGGTCACGTCGGAGAACTCAAGCGTACCGGACTGCGGGAATTTGATACCGTCGCTGGTCACCAGATCGACCTTCGCTTTGCCGTTTTCCTGTTTCAGCGAACCATTTGCCAGCTCCTGCTTCAGGCGCAGGAAGTCATTGCTGGACTGGGTCACATCGACATAAATAGGGTCCAGCTGCTGCACTGTCGCCAGCGCCGACGCCTGACCGTTCTGTACCAGCGCGCCTTCCGTTACGGACGACTTACCAATACGACCGCTAATCGGCGAGGTGACTTTGGTATACGCCAGGTTGATACGTGCGGTTTCAACGGCGGCTTTTGCTGCGACAACGGCGGCAGTCGCTTGTTGCGCGTCAGCCAGCGCCTGATCGTATTCCTGCTTACTGATGTACTGCGTACCCAGCAGCTTTTGATAACGCTTCACCGTCAGTTCAGCGATATTCGCGGCGGCCTGCGCTTTTGCCAGATCGCCCTTAGCGCTGTCGTAAGTCGCCTGGTAGGTCGCAGGATCAATCTGATAGAGAGAGACTCCCGCTTCGATATCACTTCCCTCAACGAAATTACGCTTCAGGATAATGCCGCTTACCTGTGGGCGAACTTCGGCGATACGGTAAGCAACGGTACGACCCGGAAGTTCAGTTGTGATTTGCAGTGGTTCCGTTTTTAGTGTGACAACTCCAACTTCTGGCATCTGCTGGCCGCCTTGCTGGTCCTGTTTGTCGTCACATCCTGTTAGCGCTAAGCTGCCTGAGAGCATCAGAACGACCGCCAGAGGCGTTAACCCTCTGTTTTTGTTCATATGTAAACCTCGAGTGTCCGATTTCAAATTGGTCAATGGTCAAAGGTCCTTAAACCCATTGCTGCGTTTATATTATCGTCGTGCTATGGTACATACATCCATAAATGTATGTAAATCTAACGCCTGTAAATTCACCGACATATGGCACGAAAAACCAAACAACAAGCGCTGGAGACACGACAACACATCCTGGATGTGGCCCTGCGTTTGTTCTCGCAGCAAGGCGTATCAGCAACCTCGCTGGCGGAGATTGCGAACGCTGCTGGCGTGACGCGCGGCGCAATCTATTGGCATTTCAAAAATAAGTCGGATTTATTCAGTGAGATCTGGGAGCTATCAGAATCCAATATTGGTGAGCTTGAGATTGAGTATCAGGCAAAATTCCCCGACGATCCACTATCTGTATTAAGAGAAATTTTAGTTCATATTCTTGAAGCTACTGTAACAGAAGAACGACGCCGCTTATTGATGGAGATTATATTCCATAAATGTGAGTTTGTCGGAGAAATGGTTGTGGTTCAACAGGCGCAACGTAGCCTTTGTCTGGAAAGTTACGATCGGATTGAACAAACGTTAAAACATTGTATTAATGCTAAAATGCTGCCTGAAAATCTGCTGACTCGTCGTGCGGCGATACTGATGCGCAGCTTTATTTCAGGGCTCATGGAAAACTGGTTATTTGCTCCGCAATCGTTTGATTTAAAAAAAGAAGCTCGCGCCTACGTCACGATCCTGCTGGAGATGTATCAATTGTGTCCGACGCTGCGCGCGTCGACGTTCAACGGCTCCCCCTGATAATATTCCAGGAAAACTCCTGGACATTTTCTGTGTCGCTATTCTGTTTGTTACAGGCGTGATATTCTTGCGACTCAATTATTTCCGGTCTGCTTGCCGGTTCAGACACTTCATTCTCATGACTATGTTGCAGCTTTATAAACGTTCACAGCATTTTGTTTTTATTACAATTAGCGTCCTTATTATCCTGCTGTCCTGTCAGTCTCTGGCATTTGCCCGGGGGCAAACGAATGGCGACCTGCCGTCAAAAGCGGATGTGCAAAACCAGCTGGATACGCTGAATAAGCAAAAAGATCTCTCCGCCCAGGATAAGCTCGTCCAGCAGGACCTTATTGATACGTTAGCTACGCTGGAGAAAATCGAGCGGGTAAAAGAGGAGACCGTACAGCTACGGCAGAAGGTGGCGCAGGCGCCTGAAAAAATGCGTCAGGCGACGGCTGCGTTGAATGCGCTGAGCGACGTCGATAATGATGATGAAATGCGAAAAACGCTGAGTGCGCTTTCGTTACGTCAGCTTGAGCTGCGCGTGGCGCAGGTACTGGATGATTTGCAAAATTCGCAAAACGATCTTGCCGCTTATAACAGCCAGCTTGTTTCGCTACAGACCCAGCCTGAGCGCGTGCAAAACGCCATGTATACCGCCTCACAGCAAATACAGCAAATCCGTAACCGTCTGGACGGCAATAACGTCGGCGAAGCCGCGCTTCGCCCCAGCCAACAGGTGTTATTACAGGCACAACAGGCGCTGCTTAATGCGCAGATCGACCAGCAACGTAAGAGTCTTGAAGGAAATACCGTTTTGCAGGACACCCTGCAAAAACAGCGGGATTACGTGACGGCCAACAGTAATCGCCTTGAACATCAGCTTCAACTTTTACAGGAGGCGGTCAACAGTAAACGACTTACGCTAACGGAAAAAACGGCCCAGGAGGCCATTTCGCCGGACGAAACGGCGCGTATCCAGGCGAACCCGCTGGTAAAACAGGAACTGGATATTAACCATCAACTCAGCCAGCGTCTGATTGTCGCGACCGAAAACGGCAATATGTTGATGCAGCAAAACATTAAAGTAAAAAACTGGCTCGATCGCGCGCTGCAGTCGGAAAGAAATATCAAAGAACAGATTGCCGTCTTAAAAGGCAGCCTGTTGCTGTCGCGTATTCTTTATCAACAGCAGCAAACCCTGCCCTCCGCCGACGAACTCGAAGATATGACCAACCGCATTGCGGATTTGCGTCTGGAGCAGTTTGAAATCAACCAGCAGCGTGATGCCTTATTCCAAAGCGATGCCTTTGTCGACAAGCTGGAGGAGGGGCATACCAGCGAGGTGAATGATGAAGTTCATGATGCGTTGCTTCAGGTGGTGGAGATGCGCCGTGAGCTATTGGATCAGCTAAATAAACAGTTGGGTAACCAGCTGATGATGGCGATTAACCTGCAAGTTAACCAGCAGCAGTTGATGAGCGTCTCGAAAAATCTGAAAGCCATTCTGACGCAGCAGATTTTTTGGGTGAACAGTAACCGCCCTATGGACTGGGACTGGCTTAAAGCGTTCCCCCAAACGTTAAAAGAGCAATTCAGCGCCATGAAAATCACGGTGAACTGGCAAAAAGCCTGGCCCGCGGTATTTATTGCTTTTTTGGCCGGGTTGCCGCTCTTGCTCATCGCCGGTTTAATCCGCTGGCGTCTGAAATGGTTAAAAGCGTATCAACAGAAGCTGGCCGCCGCCGTGGGAGCGTTGCGTAACGATAGTCAGCTCAATACGCCAAAAGCTATTCTGATCGATCTGATCCGCGCGCTGCCGGTGTGCCTGATTATCCTCGCGCTTGGACTGATCCTGCTGACCATGCAGCTAAATATCAGCGATCTGCTCTGGGCCTTTAGTAAAAAGCTCGCAATGTTCTGGCTGGTCTTTGGGCTGTGCTGGAAGGTGCTGGAAAAAGAGGGCGTGGCAATACGCCATTTCGGTATGCCAGCGCAGTTGACCAGCCACTGGCGTCGCCAGATTGTACGCATTAGCCTCGCATTGCTGCCGCTGCACTTTTGGTCTGTGGTGGCGGAGTTGTCGCCGCTGAATCTGATGGATGACGTGCTGGGGCAGGCGGTTATTTTCCTCAATCTGCTGGTCATAACATTGCTGGTGTGGCCACTGTGCCGGGAAAGCTGGCGCGATAAAGAATCTCACGGCATTCGACTGGTGACCGTGACGATTCTTTCCATTATTCCGGTGGCGTTAATGGTATTAACGGCGACCGGCTATTTCTATACCACCCTGCGCCTGGCGGGGCGCTGGATTGAAACCGTCTATCTGGTCATTATCTGGAACCTGCTTTATCAAACGGTGCTGCGCGGGTTAAGCGTAGCGGCGCGCCGGATTGCCTGGCGACGCGCGCTGGCTCGTCGTCAGAACCTGGTAAAAGAGGGAGCGGAAGGCGCGGAGCCACAGGAAGAACCCGCCATCGCGTTGGAGCAGATTAACCAGCAAACATTACGTATCACGATGCTGCTAATGCTTGCCCTGTTCGGCGTTATGTTCTGGGCGATTTGGTCCGATTTGATCACCGTATTCAGCTATCTTGATAGCATCACGCTGTGGCACTACAACGGCTCCGAAGCTGGCGCTGCGGTGGTGAAAAGCGTGACGATGGGCAGCTTGCTATTCGCCATTATTGCCGCGATGGTGGCCTGGGCGCTCATCCGCAACTTACCCGGCCTGTTGGAAGTGCTGGTGCTTTCACGTCTGAATATGCGCCAGGGGGCTTCGTATGCGATCACCACGATCCTTAACTACGTCATTATCGCTGTTGGCGCGATGACAGTATTCGGATCGCTCGGCGTCTCGTGGGATAAACTCCAGTGGCTGGCGGCGGCGTTGTCGGTGGGTCTCGGTTTTGGGCTACAGGAGATCTTCGGTAACTTTGTCTCGGGTTTAATCATCCTCTTCGAACGTCCGGTACGCATTGGCGATACGGTAACGATCGGCACCTATTCCGGCACGGTCAGTAAGATTCGTATTCGCGCCACCACTATTACCGATTTTGATCGTAAAGAAGTGATCATTCCGAACAAAGCATTCGTAACGGAGCGGCTGATTAACTGGTCCCTCTCCGATACCACGACACGTCTGGTGATCCGGCTTGGCGTGGCTTATGGCTCGGATCTGGAGAAAGTGAAAAGAGTCCTGCTACAGGCGGCGATGGAGCATCCGAAGGTGATGCACGATCCGGAACCTGCCGTATTCTTCACCACCTTTGGCGCCAGCACTCTGGATCATGAACTGCGTCTGTATGTGCGTGAATTGCGCGATCGTAGCCATACGGTGGATGAACTGAACCGCGCGATCGATCGACTGTGCCGTGAAAATGATATCAATATCGCCTTTAACCAGCTTGAGGTGCATCTGCATAACGCGAAGGGCGACGAAGTCACTGAAGTGAAGCGCGATCTCAACGGCGGCGATCTGGCGCCTACGGCAAGCTAAAAGGCGGTGGGCCGCGCGCTTTATGAGTGCGCGCGGCGCCGCTAATGCGACAGCGTAGAAAGCTCTTCCGGCGTAATGCCGGTGACGCTGGCGATGAGCCCGGGTTCCAGCCCGTTGGCAAGCATTTTGCGGGCAATAGCGCGCGCTTCGGCCTCTCGGCCTTGTGCTAACCCTTGCTCAAGGCCTTTTTGCAGGCCCTTTTGCAACCCTTCCGTTCGGCCTTTTTCTTCCAGCCATTCCGCTATTGTCATCAGTTGTTCCTTATACTGCGGCGCGCCCTGCGCCAGTTGACGAATTAGCGCCCCGGGTTCTGCGGCGTTTCCTGCTTTCAACATATAGTTGATCAACACACTGAGCTGCGTGTCCGTCAAATGATCCTGCGTTAAAAGCGTGATAAGGGGGTCGAGCAGTTCGCTTAAATCGCGTTGACGAATATGTTTTTGCAGGAGCTCTAACATCGCTATCCGCCGATGCTGCAAAAGCTGATTATCCGGCATTGTCGTCAGGTCGACCAGCGCAAATTCGCAGCTGTATAAGGCCTTCGCCATATCCGGTTTCACAAACATATTATGCCAGTTAAGGCTATAGGGCCACGGGCTTTCCGGACCGTGATAAAAGAGGATTGGTACCACCAGCGGCAAGGTATCATGACCGGCATCCAGATGACGCTGCATGGCGGCAATGGCGTACCGCATCAGGCGAAAAGCCATCAGCCGGTCTGATTTGCTCTGATGTTCAATGAGCGCGTAAACATACCCTGGGCCGTGTTGGGTATGCAGAGAGTAGAGAATATCTGAATAGCGGCTGCGTAAATTGTCTTCAACAAAACTCCCTGACTCCAGCTTCAGTGAATCCAGATCGCAGATTGCAAGAAAGGCTTCTGGCAAGTGGATAGCCAGAAAGTCGCGGGCGACCTCTTTTTGCATCAGCATTTGTCGAAATACCGCATCGTGCGGCGTGGTGGGTAGACGTTCCATGACCTGTCCCTTGTTGCCTGACTGTAGCGACCACTCTGTCAGCGACAACGAGGACAAACCAGAGGGCAATTACTCTGTTTGCGAGTCGTCTTCCGTACTTTTTAACTTGTTTTCATAATCTCGCATAACTATTTCCAGCGCGCGTAGCACCGTTCGTGCCGGTAAGCGATTCTCTTCAAGCAGCACAATTAAATCCACGGCCAGTTTGACTTCATCAGGGGCATTTTCAAGCGACATACTTTCTCCAGGGTTAGCGGGTTAAACGCGCCAGTACGTTTTCTATTTTCTCCAGCGCATGTCGGCAACGCGCCAGCCGTCCTTCATAGATCTCGACTTCCTTTTGCAGCGTTTGTTGTTCGACAAGGCCGGTCGCCTGCGCCAGACGAATTTTGCGCTCCTGTGTCATCGCCAGTAGTCGACGTTCAAACTCCTGATGCTGTATTCGTCTGCGCTGCCAACGGCCAAGCCCTGGCGCGGCGGCGTCCCACTGGCGCAGCGACCAGGCGGCGGTTTCATGCGATATCGCCTCCAGTTGCGAAGCCAGATGTTCTGCCAGCCAGGCGACTTGCGGCAGTTGCTCATGTTTTACCGCCTGACGCAACGCGGCGAGATTGGCGTCAGCCTCTTCCAGATATCCCTGCAACAGAGTACTGCGGGTACGGAAAAGATGTCGGTCAAAGCGCGCGCTTAACGTCGCATGTTGCGCCAGCGGCGCGCAGCGTTGGCGTAGCGTCGCCAGCCTCTCTTCCAGCGTCTGTAACAGCATAGCGGTTTTCAATTCAACACCCCGATGAAAATAAGACAGGCTGTGCTACAGTAGCCTTCTGTTTGATAACGATTCGCATTATGCAACGTACTATTTTAATCATCATTGGCTGGCTGGCGGTAGTATTAGGGACATTGGGCGTGGTTTTGCCTCTGTTGCCGACAACGCCGTTCATTTTACTGGCGGCCTGGTGTTTCGCCCGCTCGTCGCCTCGTTTCCATGCTTGGTTGTTATACCGCTCATGGTTTGGCGGTTATCTGCGCCACTGGCAGCGCTATCGGGCCATGCCGCCGGGAGCGAAACCGCGAGCGATCGCGTTGATATTGCTGACCTTTGGTATTTCGCTGTGGCTGGTGAATATGATGTGGGTGCGGGTGCTGCTGTTGGTTATTTTGGCCTGTCTGCTGATCTTTATGTGGCGGATACCGGTGATTGATGAAAAGCAACAAAAGCGCTGAAGCACACGAATCGCTGTTGCAATTGTCGTTCACAGCCAGTAAATTCGACCGTTTTCGAGCACAGGCGCAGGCGGTCAAAGAGTAACCGAGCGTTACCCCTGACCGAAAAGTATTGCGCCGTGAGTAACACCGTACTTAGCAGGCATATATCCATGACCGCGACTGCACAGCAGCTTGAGTTTCTCAAAAACAGCATCAAAAGCATTCAGGATTACCCGAAACCGGGCATTCTTTTCCGTGATGTCACCAGCTTACTGGAAGACCCGAAAGCCTACGCGCTCAGTATTGAACTGTTGGTTGAGCGTTATAAAAATGCGGGTATCACCAAAGTGGTCGGCACCGAAGCGCGTGGCTTCCTGTTTGGCGCGCCGGTTGCGCTTGGGCTGGGCGTTGGTTTTGTTCCGGTACGTAAACCGCGCAAATTACCGCGTGAAACTATTGCCGAGACCTATGAATTAGAGTACGGCACCGATCAGCTGGAAATTCATGTCGACGCGATTAAACCTGGCGACAACGTGCTGGTCGTGGACGATCTGCTGGCGACTGGCGGCACCATTGAGGCGACCGTGAAGCTGATCCGTCGTCTGGGCGGGAAAGTCACCGATGCGGCGTTCATCATCAATTTGTTCGATCTGGGCGGCGAGCAGCGTCTGGAAAAGCAGGGGATTACCTGTTATAGCCTGGTGCCGTTTCCGGGGCATTGATTCAGGCTATTCGCACTGCTATTTTAGCCAGAGAGACAACCTCGCTGTATCGGCGAGGTTGTGTTAGCATTACCCTTCTATGAATCCACCTTCCAGCGTTTCAGAGCCTGCCAATGAGTTATCAGGTCTTAGCCAGAAAATGGCGCCCACAAACCTTTGCTGACGTCGTCGGCCAGGAACATGTGCTGACCGCACTGGCGAACGGCTTGTCGTTAGGGCGCATTCATCACGCATATCTTTTTTCCGGCACGCGCGGCGTCGGTAAAACCTCTATCGCCCGACTGCTGGCGAAGGGGCTGAACTGCGAAACCGGCATTACCGCGACGCCGTGCGGCGTTTGCGATAACTGTCGGGAAATTGAGCAAGGGCGTTTTGTCGATCTCATTGAGATTGACGCCGCATCGCGTACCAAAGTCGAAGACACCCGCGACCTGCTGGATAATGTCCAGTACGCGCCTGCGCGCGGTCGCTTTAAAGTCTATCTGATCGATGAAGTCCACATGCTGTCGCGCCACAGCTTTAATGCGCTACTTAAAACGCTTGAAGAGCCGCCAGCGCATGTGAAATTTTTACTGGCGACCACCGATCCGCAGAAGCTGCCGGTGACCATTTTGTCGCGCTGCCTACAGTTTCATCTCAAAGCGCTGGATGTTGAACAGATTCGCCATCAGCTTGAGCATATTCTCAATGAGGAACATATCGCTCACGAACCCCGCGCGTTGCAGTTGTTATCGCGTGCGGCTGACGGCAGCCTGCGCGATGCATTAAGTCTGACTGACCAGGCGATCGCCAGCGGCGACGGGCAGGTTTCGACGCAGGCGGTAAGCGCCATGCTCGGTACGCTGGACGACGACCAGGCTTTGTCATTAGTCGAGGCGGTGGTTGACGCTAACGGCGAACGCGTCATGTCGCTTATCAACGAGGCGGCGGCGCGCGGTATTGAATGGGAAGCGCTGCTGGTCGAAATGCTTAGCCTGCTGCACCGTATTGCGATGGTGCAACTTTCGCCTGCCGCGTTAGGCAGCGATATGGCGGCTATCGAGCAACGGATGCGCGAACTTGCCCGGACGGTGCCTCCCGGCGATCTTCAGCTCTATTATCAGACGTTGTTGATTGGTCGCAAAGAATTGCCCTGGGCGCCGGACCGGCGGATGGGCGTTGAAATGACGTTACTGCGTGCACTGGCGTTTCACCCGCGTATGCCCTTGCCGGAGCCTGAAACGCCGCGGCAGTCTTTTGCGCCCGTGGCCCCAACGGCGGTAATGACGCCGCCGCAGGTGCAGCAGTCGTCGGCGCCCGCGCCGCAGACATCGCCAGCGCCGCTGCCGGCGTCTACCAGTCAGGTGCTGGCGGCGCGCAATCAGCTACAGCGCGCGCAGGGAGTAACCAAAACAAAAAAGAGTGAACCGGCAGCCGCATCCCGCGCGCGGCCGGTGAATAACTCTGCGCTGGAGCGGCTGGCCTCGGTTTCGGAGCGCGTACAGGCGCGCCCGGCGCCGTCTGCGCTGGAAACGGCGCCAGTAAAGAAAGAGGCTTATCGCTGGAAGGCCACCACGCCGGTAGTACAAACCAAAGAAGTGGTGGCTACGCCAAAAGCGCTTAAGAAAGCTCTGGAGCATGAAAAAACGCCGGAGCTGGCGGCTAAACTGGCGGCGGAAGCGATTGAGCGCGATCCGTGGGCGGCGCAGGTAAGTCAGCTTTCTTTGCCTAAGCTGGTGGAGCAGGTGGCGCTTAATGCCTGGAAGGAACAGAACGGCAACGCGGTTTGTCTGCATCTGCGCTCGACGCAGCGGCACCTCAATTCCAGCGGCGCGCAGCAAAAGCTGGCGCAAGCGCTCAGCGATCTGACGGGAACGACGGTTGAACTGACCATCGTTGAAGATGATAATCCCGCGGTGCGTACGCCGCTGGAATGGCGTCAGGCCATTTATGAAGAGAAACTCGCGCAAGCGCGTGAGTCAATTATTGCGGATAATAACATTCAGACGCTGCGTCGATTCTTCGACGCCGAGCTGGATGAAGAGAGTATCCGCCCCATTTGATCGTAAGCCTGGCTTGCGATTGTGAACCATCAAGAGAGAGAGCTTATGTTTGGAAAAGGCGGTCTGGGCAATCTGATGAAGCAGGCCCAGCAGATGCAGGAAAAAATGCAGAAAATGCAGGAAGAGATTGCGCAGCTGGAAGTGACCGGCGAATCCGGCGCGGGTCTGGTGAAGGTTACCATCAACGGCGCGCATAACTGCCGCCGCGTGGAAATTGACCCAAGCCTGCTGGAAGATGACAAAGAGATGCTGGAAGATCTGGTCGCTGCGGCCTTCAACGATGCGGCGCGCCGCATTGAAGAGACTCAAAAAGAGAAGATGGCTTCCGTCTCTTCCGGTATGCAATTGCCGCCAGGCTTTAAGATGCCATTCTGATGCAAACCAGTCCGCTGTTAACTCAGCTTATGGAAGCGTTGCGCTGCCTTCCGGGCGTCGGCCCTAAGTCGGCGCAGCGGATGGCGTTTACCCTGTTGCAGCGCGATCGCAGCGGCGGAATGCGCCTGGCGCAGGCGCTGACCCGGGCGATGTCGGAAATCGGCCACTGCGCCGACTGCCGCACCTTTACCGAGCAGGATGTCTGTAATATCTGTTCGAACCCGCGGCGTCAGGAAAACGGCCAGATTTGCGTGGTGGAGAGTCCTGCGGATATCTACGCCATTGAGCAGACCGGGCAATTTTCCGGGCGGTATTTCGTGCTGATGGGCCACCTGTCGCCGCTGGACGGCATCGGGCCGGATGATATCGGTCTCGATCGTCTGGAACAGCGGCTGGCGTCAGAAAAAATCAGCGAGCTGATCCTCGCGACCAACCCGACGGTTGAAGGAGAGGCTACCGCAAACTATATTGCCGAGCTGTGCGCGGAGGCCGGCGTCGAAGCCAGTCGTATCGCCCACGGCGTGCCGGTTGGCGGCGAACTGGAGATGGTCGACGGTACGACGCTGTCCCACTCGCTGGCGGGACGCCATAAGATTATTTTCTGAACAAACGGAGGCGGCATTCGCGGCCTCCGCTTGAAATCACACCCGCTTGTCCCCATCTCACCCTCAACGTATTTTTACCATTAAAAATGGCATTGTTGAGGTCTATCCACATGAAAGGACAAGAAACGCGTGGTTTTCAGTCAGAAGTTAAACAGCTTCTGCACCTGATGATCCATTCTCTTTATTCCAATAAAGAAATCTTCCTGCGTGAACTCATCTCTAACGCCTCAGATGCGGCGGACAAGCTGCGTTTCCGCGCTCTGTCAAACCCGGACCTGTATGAAGGAGATGGCGAGCTGCGTGTGCGCGTCTCTTTCGATAAAGATAAGCGTACGTTGACCATTGCCGATAACGGCGTGGGGATGAATCGTGATGAGGTGATTGACCACTTAGGCACCATTGCCAAGTCCGGCACCAAATCTTTCCTCGAATCAATGGGGTCCGATCAGGCGAAAGATAGCCAGCTCATCGGTCAGTTTGGCGTAGGCTTCTACTCCGCGTTTATTGTGGCCGATAAAGTGACCGTACGTACCCGTGCAGCAGGCGACAAGCCGGAAAATGGCGTGTTCTGGGAATCGGCAGGCGAAGGCGAATACACCGTTGCCGATATCACCAAAAATGACCGTGGTACGGAAATCACCTTACACCTGCGTGAAGGCGAAGATGAATTCCTCGATGACTGGCGCGTACGCTCAATTATCAGTAAATATTCCGATCACATCGCATTGCCGGTAGAGATTGAAAAACGGGAAGAAAAAGACGGCGAAACCGTGATTTCCTGGGAGAAAATCAACAAGGCCCAGGCGTTGTGGACCCGTAACAAGTCGGAAATTAAAGACGACGAGTACAACGAGTTTTACAAGCACATCGCGCATGATTTCACCGATCCGCTGACCTGGAGCCACAACCGCGTGGAAGGTAAGCAGGAGTACACCAGCCTGCTGTATATCCCGTCGCAGGCGCCGTGGGATCTGTGGAACCGCGATCACAAACATGGTTTGAAGCTGTACGTACAGCGCGTGTTCATTATGGACGATGCCGAGCAGTTCATGCCGAACTATCTGCGTTTCGTGCGCGGCCTGATTGATTCTAATGACCTGCCGTTGAACGTCTCCCGTGAAATCCTGCAGGACAGCACGGTAACGCGTAATCTGCGCAGCGCCCTAACCAAACGCGTTCTGCAAATGCTGGAAAAACTGGCGAAAGACGACGCGGAAAAATACCAAACCTTCTGGAAACAGTTTGGTCTGGTGCTGAAAGAAGGCCCGGCGGAAGATCACGCCAACCAGGAAGCGATCGCTAAACTGTTGCGCTTTGCCTCCACCCATACCGACTCTTCCGCCCAGACCGTGTCGCTGGAAGATTACGTCTCCCGGATGAAAGAAGGGCAGGAAAAAATCTACTACATCACCGCAGACAGCTATGCGGCGGCGAAAAACAGCCCGCACCTGGAACTGCTGCGTAAGAAAGGCATCGAAGTGCTGCTGCTCTCCGATCGCATCGACGAGTGGATGATGAACTACCTGACCGAGTTTGACGGTAAAGCATTCCAGTCGGTCGCTAAAGCCGATGAGTCCATCGAAAAACTGGCGGATGAAGTCGACGAAAACGCGAAAGAAGCGGAAAAGGCGCTTGAGCCGTTCGTGGAGCGTGTCAAAACCCTGCTGGGCGATCGCGTGAAAGAGGTGCGTCTGACGCATCGTTTAACCGACACGCCGGCGATTGTCACCACCGATGCGGATGAAATGAGCACCCAGATGGCGAAACTGTTCGCCGCGGCCGGTCAGTCCGTGCCGGAAGTGAAATACATCTTTGAGCTCAACCCGGATCATGTGCTGGTTAAACGCACTGCCGATACCGAGGATGAAGCGCAGTTTAAAGAGTGGGTCGAGCTGCTGCTGGATCAGGCGCTGTTCGCTGAACGCGGTACGCTGGAAGATCCGAACCAGTTTATCCGCCGTATGAACCAGTTGCTGGTGTCCTGATAACGCTCATCTGATTGCCGGATAGCGACGCGAAGCATCTTATCCGGCCTACGGACGGGTACTGTTTTGTGACTGCCGGATGGCGACGTGAAACGTCTTATCCGGCCTACGGACGAGTACTGTTTTGTGACTGCCGGATGGCGACGCGAAGCATCTTATCCGGCCTACGGGCGAGTACTGTTTGTAGGCCGGATAAGCGCCAGCGCCATCCGGCATTTTTTATAATACCTTCTCTTTTCTCGATTTCTCTTCGTTAACCGTTTCAGCATCAGGCGGCTTCCTTGAGCGAAATGCGTGATGGTGGTATCGTTTAGCGCTTTTTAAAAAATATCGACAACCTTTGAGGGGATTTTCGTAATGCGTATTATTCTGCTTGGCGCTCCGGGCGCGGGTAAAGGAACTCAGGCTCAGTTCATCATGGAGAAATATGGTATTCCGCAAATCTCCACTGGCGATATGCTGCGCGCCGCAGTGAAATCAGGCTCCGAGTTGGGCAAACAGGCGAAAGATATCATGGACGCCGGTAAACTGGTGACCGATGAACTGGTGATTGCGCTGGTTAAAGAGCGTATCGCCCAGGAAGACTGCCGTAACGGTTTTCTGCTGGATGGTTTCCCGCGCACGATCCCGCAGGCTGACGCGATGAAAGAAGCGGGTATTGTCGTGGATTACGTGCTGGAATTCGACGTACCGGACGAACTGATCGTTGACCGCATTGTGGGCCGTCGCGTACACGCCGCCTCTGGCCGCGTTTACCACGTAAAGTTTAATCCGCCGAAAGTGGAAGGCAAAGATGACGTCACCGGCGAAGATCTGACGACCCGTAAAGACGATCAGGAAGAGACCGTTCGCAAACGTCTGGTGGAATATCATCAGATGACCGCGCCGCTGATTGGCTACTACCAGAAAGAAGCGGAAGCGGGCAACACCAAATACGCTAAAGTTGACGGTACGCAGGCCGTTGCCGACGTGCGCGCAGCGCTGGAAAAAATCCTCGGTTAATTTTTTCGCGTAGTGAACCGCTTATCAGGCCTGCCATTATCCCGCAAGCCTGATAAGCGTAGCGCCATCAGGCAATCGGTGCCGGATGGCGGCCTGAACGCCTTATCCGGCCTGCTGGTATCGTTAGCGCCATTCGGCGAATTCTCGTCTTACCTCTCGCAGCAATTAGTTCTTCTTTATCACTTTTCCGCTACAATTATCAACAATTTGAATAGATAAGAGGCGGCAATGCGTCAGACGAAAACCGGTATCCTGCTGGCTAACCTTGGCACGCCAGATGCCCCAACTCCCGAAGCGGTAAAGCGCTACCTGAAACAATTTTTAAGCGACAGACGCGTGGTGGATACTCCTCGTCTGCTGTGGTGGCCGCTGCTGCGTGGCGTTATTTTACCGCTGCGTTCGCCGCGCGTCGCGAAACTCTATCAATCTATCTGGATGGATGGCGGTTCGCCGCTCATGGTATATAGCCGCGAACAGCAACAGGCGCTGGCCGCGCGGTTGCCAGACACGCCCGTCGCGCTGGGGATGAGCTACGGTTCGCCCTCGCTGGAAAGCGCTGTCGATGAACTGTTAGCAAGCGACGTTGACCATATCGTCGTGCTGCCGTTGTACCCGCAATACTCTTGCTCAACGGTGGGCGCAGTCTGGGACGAACTGGGGCGGATACTGGCGCGTAAACGTCGTATTCCCGGTATCTCATTTATTCGCGATTACGCAGATGACAGCGCTTATATCGATGCGCTGGCGAAAAGCGCGCGTGAGTCGTTCGCCAGACACGGCGAGCCGGATGTGCTTCTGCTCTCCTATCACGGCATTCCACAACGTTATGCGGATGAAGGCGATGACTACCCGCAGCGCTGTCGCGATACCACGCGCGAACTGGTTTCCGCATTGGGACTGCCGCCGGAAAAGGTAATGATGACGTTCCAGTCGCGCTTTGGCCGTGAACCGTGGCTGACGCCGTACACCGATGAAACGCTAAAAATGTTGGGTGAAAAGGGGACTGGCCATATTCAGGTTATGTGTCCGGGATTTGCCGCGGATTGTCTGGAGACGCTGGAAGAGATAGCGGAACAGAACCGCGAGATTTTCCTTGAAGCGGGCGGTAAAAAATATGCGTACATTCCGGCGCTGAACGCGACGCCGGAACATATTGATATGATGCTGAAACTCACGGCGCCGTACCGTTAACGCGGTGTCTTCATCCTCGCCATAAAGAAGCGTGCGCCGTCCTGCAAGGCATCGTCGGCGATTGTCATCATTCGCGAATAGTGCAGGAAGGCGTGCAGTGTGCCGGGATACATTTTGTATTCGCAGGGCTGCTGGTGCGCCTGTAATGTCTTGTGCAGCAAGCGGCTGTCATCAATGAGCGGATCAAACTCCGCGCTGGCAATAAAGCAGGGCGGCACATCGCGCGTGAGATCGTTATTAAACAGACAATACCAGGGCGATTCCCGATCTTCATCGTTACGCAGATAGGCCTTTTCGTACATGTCCAGATCTTCACGCGTCAGGCCGTCCCACGCGCCGCCGAACAGACGGCGGCTTACCGAATCCTGCAACCCATACAGCCCATACCACAACAGAATCGCGATAACGTTACCGCAGCGAATGTGCTTATCACGTAGCCAGAGCGCGCTGGCAAGCGCCAGCATGGCGCCTGCGGAATCCCCGGCGAAACCGATTTTCTCCACGTTGAGCGAGTATTCATCGGCATGTTGAGAGAAGTAGCTGCATACCGCGACGGTTTCTTCAATGGCCTGCGGATAACGCGCTTGCGGCGACAGCGAATAATCAATACCGATCACGGTGCAGCCGGTATAACGCGCCAGCAGACGCATTATCCGGTCATGCGTATCCAGATTACCGAGGATAAATCCGCCGCCGTGCAGATAGTATAAGGTGGCCTGACTGGTCGGCTGCGGCGAGTAGAGCCGGGTTGTTACATCGCCATAAGGCGTAGGGACGGCGCAGGTGCGGGTGGTCATGGACGGCGCGTCGGCATTCCAGAAACGGCGCTCAAGAAGATAATACTGACGCTGGGTCTCAATATCGCCATCGGCAGGCCAGGGGGGAAGGCCTGGTTGCTGGAAGTTTACGACGGCTTTCATTTCGTCTGACAGTCGGGTGAGTACGGGAATTTTATTTTCCGGCTTCATAAAACGCTCCTTGTGAAAGTGAACCATTGTAAAAAACGCGGCTGGAGAAGCTGCGATCTCGTCGTCCGATATTGAAACGCCATCGTCCGTCGCGCGCAGCAGGGGGAATGTGCTACCATGCAGCGCTCCGTTATTCATCCGTAAGCACAATCATGAAATTTCCCGGTAAACGTAAATCCAAACACTATTTTCCCGTCAATGCGCGTGACCCGTTGTTGCAACAAATTCAGCCAGAACAGGAAACCAACGCCTCCTGGGTCGTCGGTATCGACCAGACGTTGGTGGATATTGAGGCGAAAGTGGATGACGATTTTATTACACGCTATGGATTAAGCGCCGGGCATTCTCTGGTGATAGAAGACGAGGTGGCGGAGAAGCTGTATCAGGAACTGACGCGGGAAAATCTGATCACCCATCAGTTTGCTGGCGGCACTATAGGCAATACGATGCACAATTACTCGGTACTGGCGGATGACCGTTCGGTGTTACTGGGCGTGATGTGCAGCAACATTGAGATTGGCAGCTACGCTTATCGCTACCTGTGTAATACTTCCAGCCGTACCGACCTGAATTATCTGCAAGCGGTAGATGGCCCGATTGGCCGCTGTTTCACGCTGATTGGCGAATCCGGCGAGCGTACCTTCGCTATCAGCCCCGGCCATATGAATCAGCTACGGGCGGAAAGTATTCCGGAAGCGGTGATCGCTGGCGCCTCCGCGCTGGTGTTGACCTCATATCTGGTGCGCTGTAAGCCTGGCGAACCGATGCCTGACGCGACGATGAAAGCGATCGAATACGCGAAAAAGCATAACGTGCCGGTTGTCATGACGCTGGGCACCAAATTTGTGATCGCCGATAATCCGCAGTGGTGGCAGGCGTTTCTCAAAGAGAATGTCTCGATTCTGGCAATGAATGAAGAAGAAGCGGAAGCGCTGACCGGCGAAAACGACCCGCTGCTGGCGGCGGATAAGGCGCTGGACTGGGTCGACCTGGTGTTATGCACCGCCGGGCCGATAGGGTTATATATGGCGGGCTTCACCGAAGAGGAAGCAAAACGTAAAACCCAGCATCCGCTGCTACCGGGAGCTATTGCTGAATTTAACCAGTATGAATTTAGCCGGGCAATGCGCCATAAAGATTGTATTAATCCGCTGCGCGTTTATTCGCATATTGCGCCGTATATGGGCGGGCCGGAAAAAATCATGAACACCAACGGCGCGGGCGATGGCGCGCTGGCGGCGCTGCTGCACGATATTACGGCGAACAGTTACCATCGTAGCAACGTACCGAACTCCAGTAAGCACAAATTTACCTGGCTGACTTATTCGTCGCTGGCGCAGGTGTGTAAATATGCTAACCGTGTCAGTTATCAGGTACTGAACCAGCATTCTCCGCGTCTGACACGCGGGCTGCCGGAACGTGAGGACAGCCTGGAAGAGTCGTACTGGGATCGCTAATCTGGCTTGCCCGATGGCGCTGCGCGCATCGGGCCGTCCGACAAACCCTTAACTGGCGACGACTTCACCTGCGGGCGGCGTTTCAAGCAGTTCCAGCATCGCCCGGGCAATTTCTCGCTCGCCCATCACTACCTGATTGGCTCCCCGCTCGGTAATATATTTCACTTCATCATCATAGTGCGCGCGGGCGATTATCTCGATATCAGGACTTTTTTCCCGCGCTGAGGCGACAATCTCGCCGGCTTCGTACCCGTTGGGGATGGTCAATAATAGCCAGCGGGCGCAGTCCAGATGCGCCAGATTCATAATTTCTTCGTTAGCGGCGTTGCCCAGCACGGCGCGAATCCCGCGTTCGCGCAGTTCATCCACGCGGGTACGGGACGTTTCGATAACCACCAGCGGAATCCCCGCCGCCAGTAATTTTTCTCCCAGCAGACTGCCTACGCGGCCAAAACCCACCAGCAGGGCATGATTACAGATATCCACCGGAATTTGCTTCTCTTCTTCGATAGCCTCTTCCAGAGTTTGCTCTTCCAGCGTTTCGGTTTTCGCCAGATACTTCTCCAGCAGGGTAAACAGTACGGGATTAAGCATAATCGACAAAATAGCGCCTGCCAGCACCAGGTTCTGTCCCGCTTGCGGCAGCAGGTTGAGCGCCATGCCGAGTCCGGCGAGAATAAAGGCGAACTCGCCGATTTGCGCCAGGCTGGCGGCAATGGTCAGCGCGGTTCGCGGCGAGTGGCCGAACATACGCACCAGGAAAAACGCAGCGATCGATTTACCAAAGACGATAATGGCAAGCGTCGCCAACACCGCCAGCGGCTGTTGGATCAAGACTAACGGATCGAACAACATGCCGACGGAAACAAAAAACAGGACGGCAAAGGCGTCGCGCAGCGGCAACGTATCGTGCGCCGCCCGGTGACTCAGCTCCGACTCATTAAGCACCATTCCAGCGAAGAACGCGCCCAGCGCAAAAGAGACGTCAAACAGTTCTACCGCGCCAAACGCAATGCCTAACGCCAGCGCCAGTACGGAAAGGGTAAACAATTCGCGCGAGCCGGTGGCGGCGCTGCGAGCCATAATCCACGGCACCAGGCGGCGTCCGACCAGCATCATGATGGCGATAAACGCCACCACTTTACCAATGGTTATCCCCATATCGACTGCCAGCGAGGCTATGCCGACATCGCCTTTTTCCACCATGCCGGCAACGGCGGGCAGCAAGACCAGCGTCAGTACCATCACCAGATCTTCGACAATCAGCCAGCCGATGGCGATTTGCCCGCGCTGGCTATCAAGGAGTTGCCGCTCCTCAAGCGCGCGCAGCAGGACGACGGTACTGGCGGTAGACAGACAGAGCCCAAAAACGATGCCGGTCATTAATGACCATCCCAGCACGGCGGAAAGCGCCATACCCAGCAGCGTCGCCACCGCTATCTGAGCGACAGCGCCGGGAATGGCGATAGACTTTACCGCCATCAAATCCTTCAGCGAAAAATGCAGCCCGACGCCGAACATCAATAGAATCACGCCGAGCTCCGCCAGCTCCGGCGCCAGTTTGGTATCCGCAACAAAACCCGGGGTAAAAGGTCCCGCCAGAACGCCCGCTAACAGATATCCCACCAGTGGAGAAATACGCAATTTGTTGGCAATCATGCCGAGAATAAAAGCGAGCACAAGGCCGCCGACAATGGTGGTGATAAGCGGGGTAGCGTGATGCATTCCGTCTCCTTTGGTTGCTGGACTCCAAAACTCCGGGTAATAGTTTATGACAATTTCAATCAGGATGTTTATAAAAAATGGTTGTGTTTTATAAAAAGATACGATCTGAAGGCAAAAAGAGCACGGAACGTAAAAGTGATAAGTATGGGATGGACAAAGCAAGATGGCATCAGGATGTACAGGCGGTTAAAGCGTACCTTTAACCGCCATAAAATCACGATTTATGTCGATTATCAGGTAAGAATATGGTCAGTATCCCCAGAAGCGGCAGGAAAGCACAGATTTTATAAACTAAATAGATACTGGTATGGTCGGCAATCAGCCCCAGCACCGCTGCGCCCAGGCCTCCCATCCCGAAGGCAAACCCGAAAAACAGGCCGGAAACCATACCGATGCGTCCTGGCAGCAACTCCTGGGCATACACCAGAATGGCGGAAAACGCCGACGCTAGAATAAAGCCGATAATCACCGTTAAAATCCCCGTCCAGTACAGCGTGGCGTAGGGTAAAACAAGGGTAAACGGCGCGACACCGAGAATAGAGCCCCAAATCACATATTTCCTGCCGATTTTGTCGCCCACCGGCCCGCCGATAACCGTCCCGGCAGCCACCGCAAACAGGAAGGCAAACAGATGGAGCTGCGCGTTTTGTATTGATAATCCGAATTTTTGCATCAGATAAAAGGTGTAATAGCTACTGATGCTCGCCATATAGAAATATTTCGAGAAAATGAGTAGCAATAATACGCTGACCGCCAGCACGACTTTATTGCGCGGCAGCGGGTTAGCGATTATCGCTTTTGGCTTGCCTTTCGCTATCCGGTGCTGGGCTGCATACCAGCGGCTGATCTGCGCCAGCACCACGATCGCCAGCAGCGCGGCCAGCACAAACCAGGCGACATTCCCTTTGCCATAGGGCGCGATAATCACGGCGGCCAGCAGCGGCCCCAACGAACTGCCGAAGTTACCGCCGACCTGGAAGATAGACTGCGCCAGACCATGACGTCCTCCGGAGGCCATGCGCGCCACGCGGGATGATTCCGGGTGAAAAACGGACGAGCCGGTACCCACCAGCGCCGCAGCGAGCAATACGCCGCCAAAACTTCCCGCCATTGCCAGCAGTACCAGCCCGCTCAGGGTAAAACACATGCCGACAGGCAGCGACCACGGCATGGGATACTTATCCGTCCAGTAGCCGACGACCGGTTGCAGTAGCGATGAGGCGAGCTGGAACGTCAGGGTGATCAAACCTATCTGGACGAAAGTCAGCGAAAACTCCGCCTGCAACAGGGGATAAATGGCTAAGATTAGCGACTGGATCATATCGTTCAGCAGATGGGAAAGACTGATCGCGCCCAAAATACCAAACGAAGTACGTGCTTTAGCGGCCGCTGCGGGCGCGCCGGCTAACGGCTGGGTTGGTTCACTCATGGCCATAGAAAGTCACTTAAATTTTATGCGATGTTGGAGATAGTAGGATGTGTAATTATTACTTGCCTAACATACCTGTGAAATGTGTTTGAAGGAAGTCTCAATTCTGAAAACATATTTGTCTATTATTGCAAGGAAAGGTAATTTCTGCGGTTGATATTGAGTCAGGGAGAGAAAGATGAAATTTTTGAAACGGGGTGTGGCGCTGGCGTTACTGGCGGCGTTCGCGCTGACGACTCAGCCTGCACAGGCTTACGAAAAAGATAAAACCTATAAAATTACTATCCTGCATACCAACGATCACCACGGTCACTTCTGGCGCAGCGAATATGGCGAATATGGCGAATATGGTCTGGCAGCGCAAAAAACGCTGGTGGACAGTATCCGTAAAGAGGTGGCGCAAGAGGGGGGAAGCGTCCTGTTGTTATCCGGCGGCGACATTAATACCGGGGTGCCGGAATCCGATCTCCAGGATGCGGAGCCCGATTTCCGCGGGATGAATCTGATTGGCTACGACGCTATGGCCGTCGGTAATCATGAATTTGATAACCCGCTCACCGTATTGCGCCAGCAGGAAAAGTGGGCGAAGTTTCCCTTTCTTTCCGCCAATATTTATCAAAAAAGTACCGGCGAGCGTCTGTTTAAGCCGTGGGCTATTTTTACACGCCAGGATATAAAAATCGCGGTAATCGGCTTAACCACCGATGACACGGCGAAAATAGGCAACCCGGAATATTTCACCGATATTGAGTTTCGTAAACCTGCTGAAGAAGCAAAGGTGGTGATTCAGGAACTTAATATGAATGAAAAACCGGACGTGATTATCGCGACCACGCATATGGGACATTATGACAACGGCGATCACGGTTCGAACGCGCCGGGCGACGTTGAGATGGCGCGTAGCCTGCCTGCCGGTTCGCTGGCGATGATTGTGGGCGGTCACTCACAAGACCCGGTATGCATGGCGTCGGAAAATAAAAAACAGGTGAATTACGTACCGGGAACGCCCTGCGCGCCGGATAAGCAAAATGGTATCTGGATCGTGCAGGCGCATGAGTGGGGTAAATATGTGGGCCGCGCGGATTTCGAATTCCGTAACGGCGAGATGAAAATGGTTAACTACCAGCTTATTCCGGTAAATCTCAAGAAAAAAGTGACCTGGGATAACGGGAAAAGCGAGCGTGTACTTTACACGCCGGAAATCGCCGAAAATCCGCAAATGCTCTTGTTATTAACGCCGTTCCAGAATAAAGGTAAAGCGCAACTGGAGGTGAAAATTGGTAGCGTGAATGGCCTTCTTGAAGGCGATCGCAGTAAGGTCAGATTTGTCCAGACCAATATGGGACGGGTGATTCTGGCTGCGCAGATCGCGCGCACCGGCGCCGATTTTGGCGTGATGAGCGGCGGCGGTATTCGCGACTCGATTGAGGCGGGAGATATTACCTATAAAAGCGTGCTCAAGGTACAGCCGTTCGGCAACATTGTGGTGTATGCCGATATGAGCGGCAAAGAGGTAGTTGATTATCTCACCGCCGTAGCACAGATGAAACCGGACTCCGGCGCCTATCCACAGTTCGCCAATGTGAGCTTTGTCGCCAAAGAGGGCAAGCTCACCGAGCTGAAAATCAAAGGCGAGCCTGTTGATCCGGCCAAAACCTACCGCATGGCGACGCTGAGTTTCAACGCCACGGGCGGCGATGGTTATCCGCGCATCGATAACAAACCGGGATACGTGAATACCGGGTTTATTGACGCGGAAGTGCTGAAAGAGTTTATTCAGCAAAATTCACCGCTGGATGCGGCGGCGTTTACGCCAAAAGGCGAGGTGAGCTGGCTGTAGCGGTACGGATAGCCATTTCTGCCTGATGGCGCGCAGCCTTAAGGCCTACGGATTATGTCTGCTGTAGGCCGGATAAGGCGTTTGCGCCGCTATCCGGCAATGTATTTTACGCAGGCTTAATCCCGACGCGCGATATCAGCGAATTTAGCACCCAGTATGGCGGCCAAATCGTCAGCCGCCAGTTCAATATCCAGCCCGCGTTTACCACCGGAAACATAAATAGTGGCAAACGTGCGGGCAGGCGCGTCAATCAGCGTGGGCAGCCGTTTCTTCTGTCCCAGCGGACTGATCCCGCCGACCAGATATCCCGTGGTGCGTTGCGCCACCATCGGGTCGGCCATATCGACCTTTTTCGCGCCCAGAGCTTTGGCGACTTTTTTCAAATCCAGCTGTCCGGCTACAGGCGTCACGGCGACGGCCAGTTGCTTCATATCGCCATTCACGGCGACCAAAAGCGTTTTATACACCTGATCGGCGTTTAGCCCGAGCTTACGCACCACTTCATCGCCAAAGTTAGTTTCATTCGGATCGTGATCGTAGGTGTGAATGTTAAACGGAATCTTGTTTTTTTCGAGTAACTTAACTGCGGGTGTCATAACGTTCCTTCTTACTACAGACGTGATTTGCCATCAGCATACGCCCGAAAGCGGACTAAAAAATAGTATAATCTTGTGCATTAGGTCTTGGCAGTTGCGGCAACTTTGAGCGACAATCTGAAGATCCGAAGCGAAAGCGTCGGGATAATAATAACGATGAAATTCCTCTTTGACGGGCCAATAGCGATATTGGCCATTTTTTTATTTCAATATTTGCGGTAGGTTGCCTTCGCCGTACAGATGTAGCGCCCCTACGGCTACCACGTAGCGTCCCGGCGGCAGTGCCAGCAGCGCGTCGCGCCAGGCTTCATTGCGTTTCACCATCAGTACATCATACAGCGGCTGGCTAAACGTTCTGGGGAGCGAAGCGCCGACGCTGGTCGGCGGCTGCTCAAGCCACCAGCCGATCATCACCTGCAAAAGCCGTGCGTTGGTGTGCCAGTGCGTCAGCGTGTCGTCGAGCAGCGCCATCCCGCCATCGGGCAGATCGCATAGTAGTTCGAGCTGGTGTTTCGCCCCTTCCAGCTCTTGCACCGGCAGCGACATTTCGCGGGCAGCCTGTAATAGCTGATAATCAATGCCATAGTCCGGACGCAATCCCAGCCGTTGCGCCTGCGTGGCCTGTAGCACCATAGCTATCTGCCATAAAGGTTGATTATCAAAATGGATCAGCGGCATACCCAACTCGCTGACCCGTTTTTCCAGTGCGCTTAACTGCCCGGCGCTGAGACGTTCGACCAACGGCGGGCATTTGGGGAGATTGCTGAATGGCGTTTCGTTACCAGAAATATCCGCTTCAACGACCAGCGCGTCGGCCTGGCGTAGCTTTTTCACCAGCTTTGCTGGAAGAGGAGCCATATCGCGCGTCCCCATATGAATACTGCCAACCAGATGCAGATGACGACCGCCGGGCAGGGAGAGATCGATAGCAGGCCAACTATTTGGGGTACCACGCAGCGCGCGCCATAAACGTTTAAGTTGATTTAATAGCTTCATACGCGCTCCCTTTGAAAAAGCTCATGCTAGCGCGTTGGAGAAAAGGGCGCAATGCGCCCTGACGGGACGTCAACGATCGGTCGGGTTATTCGCTGCCGTCGAGATAGGCCGTTCTGGCGATGGTCATTTCAAGCTGGCATTTATAAATACTGATGCGCTTTTCAGCGGGTATGGCCTCGGATTTTGCATCGCTAAGTTTGCCGCACTGCTGCTCTTTTTTGGTCACCCAGACTCGCTGTTCTTGTTTTAATGCCGTTCGGGCAGAGGCGGGTAGCGATTTCCAGACCTGATTAAGCTCGCGATCTCTACTCTCAAATTTCTTTGCTGCGATTTCAATCAGTGAGTTATTTTTTTTCTTTATAATGCTATCACCAGATACCGTCATTCTTGCCATTACATAAATAGACCGCGCCAATTTATCGGTTTTTGGCACAGGGGTGACAACAATATCTTTGTTGTTGTCTGCTAGCTGAATATTGTAGTTAACCTGTTTCCAGGTCACCGTATTGTTTATTACCTGTCCATCCCCTTGTGAAATATAGAATAGAGTGTTTGGTAAGTCTTTCATTAATTTAAATAATGGCTGAGGAATACCCATGGCGACGGTAGCCGAGCAAGTTCGTAAGTTGGCATTTTCTGCTTGAGGGTTCTGCGTGATTACATCACTGAATTGAACAGGAATAGCCCGGAGTTGTTGCTCGTATTGAGTCTGGGGGATATCGAAGAAAAGCGTGGAGGGCTCTTTAATATAGTCTTGCTGTAAACGACCTAATGCTTCATTGTAAATCCATTCTTTTGCCGCCGTGACTGCATTATCGTTGCCACATTTTAACTCTGGAGTGGAATCAAATAACCCTGCATAACTGACGGCGGGAGAAAGCAGGAAAAGAAGCGTAACTGCTTTTCTAAACATAAATAACACATCCTTATGATTCAAAAAAACATTATAAAATGTTGTTTTTTATTTTTCTACAGGATGTGCGGTTAAATTTTTATATATTGATACGGTAAATTACTGATGGCTTAATAATATATCAGGCAGCTGATGCTGCCTGATATAGCGTTTTTACGCTTTCGGTTTAAAACGCAATAGCCGGTTGGCATTGCTGACGACGGTAATGGAAGACAGCGCCATTGCCGCGCCTGCTACTACCGGGTTTAACAAGGTACCGGTAAACGGCCACAGAATACCGGCGGCCACCGGGATACCAATGCTGTTGTAGATAAATGCGCCAAGCAGGTTTTGTTTCATATTGCGCAACGTCGCGCGCGAAATGGCCAGCGCATCCGCCACGCCCATCAGACTATGGCGCATCAGCGTAATCGCCGCGGTTTCAATCGCCACATCGCTGCCGCCGCCCATCGCGATACCGACGTCCGCCTGCGCCAGCGCGGGCGCATCGTTGATACCATCGCCGACCATCGCAACCTGACGACCCTGGCTTTGCAGGCGTTTAATCGCATCGGCTTTGCCATCCGGCAGAACGCCCGCAATGACTTCGTCAATACCCGCTTCTTTGGCAATCGCGTTAGCCGTCGTTGGGTTATCCCCGGTGAGCATTACCAGACGGTATCCGGCGTTGTGCAGGCGTTCAAGCGCGGCAATACTATCGCTGCGCAATGGATCGCGTACCGCCAGTAACGCCGCCGCTTTACCGTCAATCGCCAGCAGGACCGGAGTCGAGCCTTGCGAGGCCTGCGCGGTGATTTCCGCCGTCATGTCATCCGTGGCGACGTGCTGTTCGTTCAGCAACGCCTGGTTCCCCAGAAGCAGTTGATGACCTTCCGCTTCACCGCTGACGCCCAGTCCGCGCAGCGTTCTGAAACCGTTCACCTGCGGCAGTTTATCATCGCCGGCTTTTTCCAGAATCGCATGGGCCAGCGGGTGGCTGGAGCCTTGTTCGAGCGCGGCAGCCAGACGTAATGCCTGAGCTTCCTCAACGCCGTTAAAGGTTTTTATCGCCACCACTTGCGGCTTGCCTTCCGTCAGCGTCCCGGTTTTATCAAAAACGAGGGTATCCAACGTACTGGCGCGTTGCAGGGCATCGGCGTCGCGTACCAGCACGCCGAATTCGGCAGCGCGGCCTACGCCGGAAATAATCGACATTGGCGTCGCCAGGCCTAATGCGCAAGGGCAGGCGATAATCAGTACGGTGGTGGCGATGACCAGCGTATAAACAATTTGCGGCGCCGGCCCGAAGAAATACCAGATAGCGGCGCTGAACAGCGCAATGGCCACGACGACGGGAACGAATACCGCGGAGATTTTATCGGCCAGTTGGCCAATTTCCGGTTTACTGCTCTGCGCCTGGCGTACCATGCGAATAATGCGTGACAGCGTGGTATGACTGCCCACCGCGCTGGCGCGGAACAGGACGCTGCCGTCCTGGACGACGGTGCCGGCATGAACGCTGTCGCCTTCGCCTTTTTGCTGCGGAATGGGTTCGCCGGTCAGCATGGCTTCATCAAGCCACGCTTCGCCCTGGGTAATTTCGCCATCCACCGGCACGCGATCGCCGGTAGTGAGCCGCAGCAGCATCCCTGGCTGAACGTCCGCCAGCGGGACGCTTTTTTCGCCGTCTTCTGTCACGACGCGTGCGGTGGGCGGGGTGAGATCGAGTAATTTTTCCAGCGCTTTTGAGGAACGCTGACGGGCGCGCGCTTCCAGCATGTGTCCGAGATTAATCAGACCGATAATCATCGCGCTGGCTTCGTAATAGAGGTGCCGTGCTTCCATCGGGAACCACTGCGGCCACAGGTTGACGCTCATGGAGTAGAGCCAGGCGACCCCGGTGCCGAGCGCCACCAGCGTATCCATCGTCGCCGTGCCGTTCAGCAGGCTTTTCCACGCGTTACGGTAAAAGTGACCGCCCGCAAAGACCATCACCGCAAGCGTGATCAGGCCAATAGCCAGCCACAGGCTGCGGTTGTCGCCGGTCACCATCATGTTATCGCCGATCATCCCCCAGACCATGACCGGTATACCGACCGCCAGGGCAACGATGGCCTGCCAGCGAAAACGTTTCATGGTGGCGATGGCGGTTTCCTGCTGGCGCTCGCGGCGTTTGATGTCATCTTCAATCGCCTCTGCGCCGTAGCCGGCTTTTTCCACCGCCTGCACTAAATCAGCGGCGGACGCGCTGCCCATCACCAGCGCAGTGCGTTCCGCCAGGTTTACCCGTGCCTGCGTGACGCCCGGTACGCTTTGTAGCGCATGTTGTACGCGGGTGACACAACTGGCGCAGCTCATGCCGCTTAACAGCAACTGTTGGCTTTCTTCATCGGCCGTCGCTACCGGAAGCTCATGAGGAACCGCTGCCAGTGCTTCCGACGGGATTGATGACTCCGTCAGCGGTTTAGCCTTTGGGTGGCTTAACGTCGCGCCATACCCGGCTTGTTTGATGGTTTCAATTAACGCGTCCGCACTGGCGGTACCGGTAACGTGCGCTTCGGTTACGGTGACGTCCGCCAGCTCAACATCCGGACGTTGTTCAAGACTTTCTTTCACGCGTTTAACGCAATGACCGCAGGACAAACCGTCCAGGGTCAGGTCGATAGTTTGAGACATAGTAAAAACTCCTTTATGATTGGTCATCAATTCATTGACCTTAGTAATCGTAGTGACTCACTGTGATAAAGGTTAAACCTTCCAGCAAGGTTAAGGTCAAGGGGGAAATATGAATATTAGCGATGTGGCGAAAAAAACCGGTTTAACCAGCAAAGCCATTCGGTTTTATGAAGAGAAAGGGCTGGTGACGCCGCCATTACGTAGCGAAAATGGTTATCGCACCTACACGCAGAAGCATTTAAACGAGCTGACGTTGCTGCGACAGGCGAGGCAGGTGGGGTTTAATCTGGAAGAGTGTGGCGAACTGGTCAATCTGTTTAACGATCCGCGACGCCATAGCGCAGATGTGAAAAAGCGGACGCTGGAAAAGGTCGCGGAGATCGAGCGCCATATCAGCGAGCTGCAATCAATGCGCGATCAACTGCTGGCGCTGGCGGAGAGTTGTCCCGGCGATGACAGCGCCGACTGCCCGATTATTGATAATCTTTCCGGCTGCTGTCATCACAAGGCGCAAAAGCCACGTTGATTAAACGGCACGAATGCGTAAGGTGATGCCTTCCACGGCGATCACTTCGACATGCGTACCTGCGCGCAGGTCTTCGTCAGCGCATACCGGCCACGAGCTGTCGCCGACACGCATATGACCCCGTCCGTTAACTAACGCGGCATCAAGCATAAACCGGCGGCCTACCAGTTGTTGTCCGCGTTGGTTAAGGCGGCTGTCGGTCGGCTTCTGCTCCCGCACGCGACGCGCCAGCCAGCGCCACCAAAGCCAGGCCGCCAGTAACGTTAAGGCCGCAAACAGCACGCCCTGCCATTCCCAGCCGAGCGGTAAGAGCCAGACGGTTAAGCCGGTAATCACTGCCGCCACGCCGCTCCACAGCAAATAGCCGTTACCGCCGAGCATTTCCGCAGCCAACAACAGGCCGCCGAGGCTAAGCCAGAAGATATGCGGATGTACCAGAATCATCGCTATCATGCTTTTTTCCGTTCGCTGGCGCTGTCCTTAACCAGCTCGCTGATCCCGGCGATAGCGCCCATCAGACTGCTGGCATCCAGCGGCATCATGACCACTTTGCTGTTATTCGCCGAGCCGATTTGCTGTAACGCTTCGGTGTATTTCTGCGCCACGAAGTAGTTTATTGCCTGAATATCCCCGGCGGCGATGGCTTCAGACACCATCTGCGTAGCGCGGGCTTCCGCTTCGGCGGAACGTTCGCGCGCTTCCGCCTGCAGGAAAGCGGACTGACGTTCGCCTTCGGCTTTCAGAATCTGCGACTGTTTTTCCCCCTCGGCTTTCAGGATTTCCGCCTGACGCACCCCTTCGGCCTCAAGGATATAGGCGCGTTTGGTACGTTCCGCTTTCATCTGGGCGTTCATTGAGGAGATCAATTCCGCGGGCGGGCGGACATCGCGAATTTCGATACGGGTAACTTTAATTCCCCACGGATTGGTGGCTTCATCGACAATATGCAGCAGCCGCGTGTTGATGCTGTCGCGCTGGGAGAGCATTTCATCCAGCTCCATCGAACCGAGCACCGTACGGATATTGGTCATGGTCAGGTTAATGATCGCCAGTTCCAGATTACTGACTTCATAGGCGGCGCGCGGCGCATCGATAACCTGAATAAAACAGACCGCATCGATAGTGACGTTGGCGTTATCTTTTGAGATCACCTCCTGCGACGGAATATCCAGCACTTGTTCCATCATATTGATCTTGCGGCCAATTCTGTCCATAAACGGTACAACAAGGCTTAATCCCGGCTGCAGGGTTTTGGTGTAACGTCCAAAGCGCTCCACCGTCCACTGGTACCCCTGCGGAACGATTTTGACGCCCGCGCCGACGATCACCAGCGCGACGAAAATGAGAATAGGGATAAGAATGAGCATAGCTAAACCTCCTGTTGCGTTGTCCATAAACCGATTTTGCTGACGAATTAAGCGAATTATACCTGATTCAGTAAAGCATGTTCCCCCCTTATTAATTACAGGGATACACTATCGCTATAAAAATATGAACAACGGATGCGCAATAAATGACAGAACGTAGCATGTTGCTTGAGTTAAAGCAGGTCGGTTACCGGACTGCGACGACAAAAATAGTGAATAACATCAGTTTTACGCTGCAACGCGGCGAATTTAAGTTAATTACCGGTCCTTCTGGCTGCGGAAAAAGTACGTTGTTGAAAATGGTGGCCTCGCTAATAAGCCCTGATATCGGCATGATTCTTTTTGAGGGGCAGGATATTACTACTCTGAGTCCGGAAGCCTATCGCCAGCAGGTTTCTTATTGCGCTCAGACGCCAGCGCTATTTGGCGATACGGTTTACGATAACCTGATTTTTCCCTGGCAAATTCGCCATCAGCGCCCGCAGCCGACAGCCTTCGCAGACGATCTGGCGCGTTTTGAACTGCCGGATACGATTCTGCAAAAACCGATTGCCGCGCTTTCCGGCGGGGAAAAACAGCGTATTGCTCTAATTCGTAATCTACAGTTTCTGCCGAAAATACTGTTACTCGACGAAATAACCAGCGCGCTGGATGAACATAACAAACGGAATGTGAATGATATTATTCATCGCTATGTTCGCGATAAGCAGGTCGCTGTCTTGTGGGTAACGCATGATAAAGATGAAATTCAACACGCGGATAAGGTGATAACGTTAACGCCATCTGCCGGAGAGATGCAGGAGGCGCGTTATGAACGAGCATAATATTACCAATACCTCGCTGGCGTTATCGATGCTGCTGGTGGTGGTCGCGATGCTCATCAGTCACAAGGAAAAGCTGGCGCTGGAAAAAGATATTCTGTGGAGCGTATGCCGGGCGGTGATACAGCTCATTATTGTCGGCTATGTACTGAAATACATCTTTGGCGTTAATCATGCCGCCCTGACGCTACTGATGGTGCTGTTCATCTGTTTTAACGCCGCATGGAACGCGCAAAAGCGCAGTAAATATATCGATAAGGCATTTCTCTCCTCGTTTATCGCCATCACCGTCGGCGCCGGGCTAACGCTGACGGTACTGGTGCTTACCGGTTCGATTGAATTTGCGCCGATGCAGGTGATTCCCATCGCTGGCATGGTCGCCGGTAATGCGATGGTAGCGGTAGGGCTGTGCTACAACCAACTGGGGCTGCGTTTTCATAGCGAGCAGCAGCAAATCCAGGAAAAGTTAAGTTTGGGCGCAACGCCGAAAATGGCCTCCGCCGGGCTTATCCGCGATAGCATCCGCGCATCGCTTATCCCGACGATCGACTCGGCAAAGACCGTTGGGCTGGTGAGCCTGCCGGGGATGATGTCCGGGCTGATTTTTGCCGGGATCGATCCGGTAAAAGCGATTAAATATCAAATTATGGTAACGTTTATGCTGTTGTCGACAGCCAGCCTGTCTACCATCATTGCCTGCTATTTAACCTACCGGAAGTTCTATAATTCGCGTCATCAGTTGGTAGTAATGCCGCTCAAGAAATCATGATAGTTGCCGGATGATGGCGCAAGCGCCTTATCCGGCCTGAGGACGACAGGTAGGCCAGATAAGCGCGCCATCAGGCAAGAGAGGATTAATACAGTAGCGCGTACAACTGGCGGCGGTATTTCGACGCCAGCGCATCGCCGGTGCCGAGCGCGGCAAGGATCTCCTGGAAGGTTTTGCGCGTCTGTCCCTCGGCGGCGGCAAGATCTTTTCTCAGATGGCTGAACAGCAATTCCAGCGCTTCTTCATTACGTCCGACCTGGTGCAACTGCAACGCCAGTTGCGTTGCCAAAGCCGCATCCTGCGGATTCTCCGCGACTTGCTGCTGAAGTTGCTGAATTTCCGGCGTATCCGCCGCCTGTTTAAGCAGTTCGATCTGCGCAACCAGCCCCTGATAACGGGTATCCTGATCCTGTAGCGGTATAGTTTTTAACACCGCTTCGGCCTCTTCAGAGCGGTTCAGCGCAATTTGCGCTTCCGCCAGTAACAGGCCAATCTCACCGTTCTGCGAAGAGAGCTGCCAGGCGTCTTTGAGCAACGGCAGCGCGTCAATGTAGTTGCCCTCCTGCATTAACTGCATCGCTTGTTGCGCTTTTAGCTCTTCTTCACGCGGCAGTACTTTATCCAGCAGAGCGCGGATTGCCTCTTCCGGCTGCGGCCCCTGGAAACCATCGACCGGTTGGCCATTCTGGAACAGATAGACAGTCGGGATGGCGCGCAGACCAAACTGAGCGGCGATCATCTGTTCGGCGTCGCAGTCCAGCTTTGCCAGAATAAACTGACCGTGGTACTGGGCAGCCAGACTTTCCAGCACTGGCGTTAATTGCAGACAGTGTTGGCTGCGTTCAGACCAGAAATAGAACAGTACCGGCGTGGTCATGGACTGCTCTAAGGTCTGCTGCAGGTTGGATTCATTAATATTGACAATGTTCTGTACGGACATGGCGTCGCTCTCTTTTGTCTGTGTCACGTTTACATGGGGGCTGACGGGCGCGCTTCAACTCAGCTTTGTAAAATTTTATCCAGCATCCGGCCCGGCAATAGGCGTTTCAGCGCCATCACTGCCCAGGTGACCAGCGTAACGGGATAGCGCAGCCTGGGTTTATCGCTTGCAAAAGCATGACGTACTTTCGCTACTACCGCGTCAGGATCGCGGGTGAAACGTGCGGCGATGCCGGGATTTTCTACCGGTTTATCACGCTGCGTCTGGTTAACGTTATCCGTAAAACGGGTACGAATCGGCCCCGGTTCTATCAGGCTCACTTTAATGCCTGTGTGCCGTAGCTCCATACGTAGCGCGTCAGACCAGGCTTCGAGCGCGTATTTGCTGGCGGCATAAGCGCCGCGCCCTGGGGTGGAAATCAGCCCCATCACCGATGAGGTCATCACAATGCGTCCTTCGCCATGCGGCAACATGGCGGGAAGTAAGCGCATAGTAAGCTGATGCGCGCCGAAGAAATTACTGGAAAACTGTTGCTCCATCTGCTCACGGCTGATGGTGGAAAGGGGGCCATACACGCCGTAGCCGGCATTGTTAAAGATCCCATACAGACGATTATCGGTCAGGGCGATCACTTCATCGGCGGCACGATCCACGCTTTCAGGGGAGTCGAGATCGATCAACACGCCGGTAAATCCCATACTGTTCATCCGGGCGACATCATCAGGTTTGCGGCAGCCCGCCAGGATTTGAAAGCCCTGGCGTTTAAGTTCAAGCGCGCTGTCCAGACCGATTCCGCTGGAACATCCTGTTATTAAGACCGATTTTTGCATAACTTTACCTGTCAGGATCTCCGTTGATTTAAGAGTCGTGGTTAACTATATCCGTCATACTTCAAGTTGCCTGTGCGTTCGTTTACTCCAGTCACATAGGTATCTATGCTCCTGGACATTCTCTTACGTGCCGCCTTCATGCAACTCGAATTATTCAGGAGAGAAAAGGGGTCAACTGCTTCGCCATCCAGTCGGCAATAAACGGCTGGGCGTCGCGGTTGGGATGAATGCCGTCATCCTGCATCCACTGTGGTTTCAGATATATCTCTTCCATAAAAAACGGTAACAGAGGAATATCGAACTCTTTGGCGAGCTTAGGATAAATGGCGCTAAAGGATTCATTATAACGGCGACCGTAGTTAGCGGGCAGATGAATTTGCATCAGTAACGGTTGGGCATCGGCGGCTTTCACCGTCTGAATGATTTTACGTAGCGTCTGTTCGGTTTGCGCAGGCGCAAAACCGCGTAGGCCATCGTTGCCGCCAAGTTCCACCACTACCCAGCGCGGGTGATGCTGTTGCAACAGCGCCGGCAAACGCGCCAGTCCCTGCTGCGAGGTATCTCCGCTTATACTGGCATTAACGACCGACGTTTTGTTTTGCCATTTATCATTAAGGAGCGACGGCCATGCCGCGCTGGCGGCCATACGGTAACCGGCGCTGAGGCTATCGCCCAGAATTAATAAGGTGTCTGCGGCGGCGGCACGGAAAGTTAACAGGATCAAAAACAGGAAGGGCAAATGCCAGCGGAAAACAGTGTTGAAGTTCATCGTCTCAGGAAGTCCGTCGGTCAGGGTGAGCATGAGCTTTCCATCCTTACCGGAATTGAACTGGTTGTCAAACGCGGCGAAACCATTGCGCTGATTGGCGAATCAGGATCGGGAAAATCTACGCTGCTGGCGATTCTCGCCGGACTGGATGACGGCAGTAGCGGAGAGGTCAGTCTGGTCGGGAAACCGCTTCACCAGATGGACGAAGAGGCGCGGGCGCAGCTTCGCGCTCAGCATGTCGGTTTTGTTTTTCAATCCTTCATGCTTATTCCTACGCTTAACGCGCTGGAAAACGTTGAACTACCGGCCCTGCTACGCGGTGAAAACAGCGGTCAGAGTAAGGCGGGGGCGAAAGCGCTGCTCGAACAACTGGGACTGGGAAAACGGCTTGACCACCTTCCGGCACAGCTTTCCGGCGGCGAACAGCAGCGCGTAGCGCTGGCGCGCGCGTTTAACGGGCGTCCTGATGTGCTGTTTGCCGATGAGCCGACGGGCAACCTTGACCGTCAGACCGGAGATAAAATCGCCGACCTGCTATTTTCGCTTAACCGCGAGCACGGCACCACGCTGATTCTGGTGACGCACGACCCGGCGCTGGCGGCGCGCTGCGACCGGCGGCTGCGGTTGGTCAACGGTCAGTTACAGGAGGAGGCATGATAGCCCGCTGGTTCTGGCGCGAATGGCGCTCGCCGTCGCTGATTATTGTCTGGCTGGCGTTGAGTCTGGCGGTGGCCTGCGTACTGGCGCTCGGCAGTATCAGCGACCGGATGGAAAAAGGGTTAAGTCAGCAAAGCCGCGAGTTTATGGCAGGCGATCGGACGCTGCAAAGTTCGCGGGAGGTACCGAAAGCCTGGCTTGAAGAGGCGCGTAAACGCGGCCTTAACGTGGGCGAGCAGTTAACCTTTGCGACCATGACGTTTGCCGGCGATACGCCGCAACTGGCCAGCGTGAAGGCGGTAGATAGCGTTTATCCGATGTACGGCGAATTGCAAACCCGTCCAGGCGGAGTGAAACCGCAGCCGGGTAGCGTACTGCTGGCGCCGCGTCTGATGGCGCTGCTTAATTTGAAAACGGGCGATACCATTGATGTCGGCGACGTGACCTTGCGTATTGCCGGTGAAGTGGTGCAGGAACCGGATTCCGGATTTAACCCTTTTCAGATGGCGCCGCGTCTGATGATGAATATGGCCGATGTGGCAAAAACCGGTGCGATACAGCCGGGGAGCCGCGTGATGTGGCGGTATAAATTCGGCGGAACGCCGCAACAGCTTGCTGGCTATGAAAGCTGGCTGTTACCGCAGCTTAAACCGGAACATCGCTGGTACGGGCTGGAGCAGGATGACGGGGCATTGGGGAAATCGCTCGAACGTTCGCAGCAGTTTTTGCTGCTTTCGGCGTTATTAACGCTACTGCTGGCGGTAGCTGCCGTCGCGGTGGCGATGAGCCATTACTGCCGTAGCCGCTACGATCTGGTGGCGATTTTAAAAACGCTGGGCGCGGGCCGGGCCCAGTTGCGTAAACTTATTATCGGACAGTGGTTGATGGTGCTGGGGCTTTCCGCCGTCACGGGAGGCGCGATTGGGTTACTGTTTGAAAACATATTGCTGGTGCTGCTAAAACCGGTATTGCCCGCCGATTTGCCGCCCGCCAGCCTGTGGCCCTGGCTGTGGGCGCTGGGCGCGATGACGGTCATCTCTTTGCTGGTCGGTTTACGGCCTTATCGATTGTTGCTGGCGACCCAGCCGCTACGGGTGCTGCGCCGCGATGTTGTCGCTCGCGTCTGGCCGTTAAAAATTTATTTGCCTGTCGCCTGCGCCGTCGTGGTGGCGCTGCTCGCCGGATTGATGGGCGGAAGTATGCTGTTGTGGGCGGTTCTGGCGGGTGCAGTGATACTGGCGCTGCTGTGCGGTCTGGTGGGCTGGATGCTGCTTAACGTGCTGCGCGGCATGACGTTGACGTCGCTACCGCTGCGTCTGGCCGTCAGCCGACTTCTGCGTCAGCCGTGGTCAACGTTGAGTCAGCTTTCGGCGTTTTCGCTTTCGTTTATGCTGCTGGCGCTCTTGCTGGTGCTGCGCGGCGACCTCCTTGATCGCTGGCAACAGCAACTCCCGCCGGAAAGTCCGAACTATTTCCTTATCAATATTGCTTCAGAGCAGGTCGCGCCGCTGAAAGCCTTTTTGGCGGAACATCAGGTGATTCCGCAGACGTTTTATCCGATTGTGCGGGCGCGGTTAACCAGGATAAACGGTAATCCGACGGAAGGTCAGCAGGATGAGTCACTCAACCGTGAACTGAATTTGACCTGGCAGGATACGCGCCCGGCGCATAACCCGCTGGTCGCCGGTCACTGGCCGCCAAAACCGGGCGAAGTCTCCATGGAAGAGGGGCTGGCGAAGCGGCTGAACGTCAAACTCGGCGATAGCGTAACCTTTATGGGCGATACCCAGGCGTTTAGCGCTAAAGTTACCAGTCTGCGTCAAGTGGACTGGGAAAGCCTGCGGCCCAACTTTTTCTTCATTTTTCCTTCCGGGGCGCTGGACGGGCAACCACAAAGCTGGTTGACCAGTTTTCGCTGGGAGAATGGCAACGGCATGTTAACGCAGCTTAACCGCGAGTTTCCTACCGTCAGCCTGTTGGATATCGGGGCGATCCTGAAACAGGTGGGACAGGTGCTGGAGCAGGTCAGTCGGGCGCTGGAGGTGATGGTTGTGCTAGTCACCCTCTGCGGCATGTTGCTATTACTGGCCCAGGTACAGGTCGGGATGCGTCAGCGCCATCAGGAGCTGGTGGTGTGGCGCACGTTAGGAGCCGGAAAGAAACTGTTGCGTACCACACTCTGGTGCGAATTCGCCATGCTGGGATTAGTTGCCGGGTTGGTCGCCGCGATTGGCGCGGAAACGGCGCTGGCGATCTTACAAATCAACGTTTTTGATTTCCCCTGGGAGCCGGACTGGCGTTTATGGGGCGCACTGCCGTTTTGCGGCGCGCTGCTGCTTTCCGTATGCGGCGGCTGGCTTGGCGTTCGTTTGCTGAAAGGCAAAGCGCTATTCCGACAGTTTAGCGGATGATTCATGATGTGAATAATTTCGCGCCGGTTTTTAAAACGGCGCGTACTTTTTTAGTCGCACAAATTGCTAACTCCTTGATTTTTAGTAGCACAAATCATTAAAAAATACACAACACGTAAGGTTTTATAACAGTTATTATTTGCCTGCTAAATGATTTGGATTGGCTATCTATCAAGGAAAATATAATGACAATTAAAATAACAGCGTTGGCGGCATCGATCGGCGCGGCAGTGGCTTTCATGCCTTTCGCCACTCAGGCGGAAATCACCGTTTTAAAACAAGATCCCCAGGCGGGTAATCCACTCAGCCGACTCAATTTCACCGTTGGCGGGAGTATTCGTCCGCAGTTCCAGAATATGACCGGTAATGACGGCGCGAACGGTTATAAACGTAATGGTTTTGATGGCGGGACGCGTTTCCGCTTCGCCGCGGATTATTATCTGTTTGATGATATCAGTTGGATTAGCTATTACGAGCTGGGCGTCAATATCCCTGCGGTATTTGACTGGGATAACCATTATGCGAAGGGCGCGACTGATACCACTCGCCGTATGCTGTATACCGGCTTCAAGAGCGCGACGTGGGGAACGCTGACCTTCGGTCAACAGAACAGCATTTATTACGATGTGGTGGGCGTAAAAACCGATATCTGGGATTACGACATGATAGGTCAGGCGCCGGGCAACGGGATTAACGGCGACTACGATGGTTCTTATCGCACGCGTAAGTCATTGAAGTATAAGAAAAGCATTGGCAATGTCGATCTCTACGCATCTTATCTGTTCAGCGACGATTATAATGCCAATAACGGCCTGAATTACAAGCGTAAAGGCGGCGGTTCTTTAGGCGCGGATTACCATCTCACCGACGATCTGACCTGGGGGACGGCATGGAACTATACCCGTGCGGAGATGCGTGGCAACGGCAATAAAACTTACGATCAAAATATTGTCGGTACCGCATTAAGCTGGACGCCGGAAAACTGGACTATCGCCGCAGGCGGCGGTTGGTATCAGAACTTTATGACGACCAAAAAAGTGTCTGTGAATGATTACTTTGCCGGCGATGCGTGGGGTCTGGAATATTTTGTCGGTTACGCTTTCCCGATTGGTCAGTATGCCGTGAAAGCTATTCAACCGTACTTTATGGGCGACCGCATTGAATATGTGAATGGCCGCGACTATCTGCGCACCGATAACGGCGTGGGGATCACCTTCCAACTGGATTATGGTTTCCGCGTTGATTATGAACATGTTTTCACCTCCAGCACTGACAATCTGGGCGATATGAACCTGGTGCGTCTGCGTTACGATTTCTAAAGCGTTTTCCTGTGCCGGATGTTGGCGTTAAGACCTCTTATCCGGCATTTCCCTTTACGCCATTCCCGCCTGACACACGCCTGAGCGCCTGCCTCGTACATTTAACGACACACCAGGAAACATCATGAAATAATTTCAAGGACAGCAGGCTGTGATCTGTGTCATGTTAAGAAATAGCCTTTCGTTTGGGCCAAAACAGACGATGCCGCATGAACGGCATCCGGCACAGCATCACACTATTTAAAATGGAGAAATTATGGGATTGCGTCAGAGTTTACGCATTGCGGCCAGCACGCTATTACTGGCCTGCGGATTACAGTTTGCCCATGCCGATAGTTCCCCGCAAACGATCGTATTTGGCGTCGCGCCAGGGCCGTATGGCGACATGGTGAAGCAGGCGATTGCGCCGACATTAAAAGAAAAAGGGTATAAGGTCGTGGTGCGCGAGTTTAGCGACTATGTCCAGCCCAATATGGCGTTAGCTAACGGCAGCATCGACGCCAACCTCTTTCAACATACCCTCTATTTTGACAAATTCACCGCTGACAAAGGGCTGAAGCTCAGCAAACTTATTGTGGTACCGACCGCTGGGATGGGCTTCTATTCACGTAAAATCAACAGTCTGGATGCGCTTAAAAAAGGGGACATTATTACTCTCTCCAACGATCCGACTAACCTGGCGCGCGGCCTTCGCTTCCTGCAATCGTTGGGGCTCATCACGATTAAGGACAATATCGATCCGACCAAAGCCTCTGAACGAGATATCGCCAGCAATCCAAAAGGACTGGTTTTCAAACCGCTGGAAGCCGCACAGCTACCGCGCACGCTGGATGGCGTGACCGGCGCGCTGGTTAACGGGAACTTTGCGGTGGCGGCAGGACTCGATCTCTCCAGCGCGATTAAGCAGGAACACCTGGATGAGAATCTGAAAAATATCATTGCGGTACGCAGTGAAGATGCCGATAAGCCGTTTGCCAAAGATATTGTCGAGGCGGTGAAATCGCCGGCTTATCGCGCGGTCATCGACGATCCAAAGAATATTTATAGCGCCTTCCAGAAACCGGAATGGATGACCGCGACACCCTGATCGCAGCGGTAGCCATCCCCAATTTCTGAGGTGAATATGATTGAAATAGAAAAAGTCTGCGTCGATTTTACCGCCGGTCGCGGTACCCTCACGCGCGCGGTGGATGATGTGAGCCTGCATATCGCCGCGGGCGAGATTTTTGGCATTGTCGGTACCAGCGGCGCAGGAAAAAGCACTCTGCTGCGTACCCTGAACGCCTTAACGCGTCCCAGCCAGGGGCGCGTCAACGTTAACGGCGTGGAAATTTCTGCGCTGGACGGAAAAGCGTTACGCCAGGCGCGGCAGCGTATTGGTATGATTTTCCAGCATTTTAACTTAATGCATACCCGGACAGTGGCGCAAAACGTGGCGTTTAGCCTGAAAGCGGCTGGCTGGGAACGCAGCAAAATCGCGCCACGGGTGGCGGAAATTTTAACGCTGGTGGGCCTTGCCGATAAAGCGAACCGTTTTCCGGTACAGCTCAGCGGCGGGCAAAAACAGCGGGTGGGGATAGCCCGCGCCATCGCTAACCATCCGGATGTTTTGCTGTGTGACGAACCGACTTCCGCTTTGGATCTGGAAACTTCCGCCACGATTCTGGCTCTGCTCAGACAGATCAACGCACAGCTCGGGATTACTATTGTGCTGATCACCCATGAAATGAACGTGATCAAATCTATTTGCGATCGCGTGGCGGTGATGTCGGGCGGTAAGGTTGTGGAATCGGGCGAGGTGTTTGATGTGTTTGCCCACCCGCAACACGCTTTCACACAGCAACTGGTGTCTCATACTCTTAATTTGACCCTGCCGGAACGTTTACGGGAACACCTGCCCGGGCAGTTGCTGAAAATTTTGTTTATCGGCGATTCGGCGGAGCAGCCGGTACTGTCGGAGGTGGCGATCAAGTTTGGCGTCGCGGTCAATATCCTGCATGGCAAGATTGAATATATCGGCGAACGCGCGTTGGGCATTCTGGTGGTGCAATTAACCGCGCCGCATAATCCAACGGCGGTGGCCGCCGCCGTGGAGCATATCCGTCAACGTACCGCACAGGTGGAGGTGATCCGTGGATGATTTATTGCCGGATTTAACGCTGGCGTTCAATGAAACTTTCCAGATGTTGAGTATTTCAACGGTGCTGGCGATTCTTGGCGGTCTACCGCTCGGTTTTCTGATTTTTGTCACCGATCGTCATCTGTTCTGGCAGAACCGTTTTATTTATCTCGCCGCCTCGGTTCTGGTGAATATTATCCGCTCGGTGCCATTTGTTATTTTACTGGTGCTGTTACTGCCGCTAACGCAGCTTTTGCTGGGCAATACGATAGGCCCGATTGCGGCCTCCGTCCCGCTGTCGGTGGCCGCAATCGCGTTTTATGCACGCCTGGTAGATAGCGCGCTCCGTGAAGTCGATAAAGGGATTATTGAGGCGGCGCTGGCATTCGGCGCTAGTCCGATGCGTATTATCTGTACCGTACTGTTGCCGGAAGCCAGCGCAGGGCTGCTGCGCGGCCTGACGATTACGTTGGTAAGCTTAATCGGCTACTCGGCGATGGCCGGGATTGTCGGCGGCGGCGGGGTAGGCGACCTGGCGATTCGCTATGGCTACTACCGTTACGAAACCGAAGTGATGGTTGTTACCGTGGTGGCGCTGATTGTGCTGGTTCAGGTCGTTCAGATGCTGGGCGACTGGCTGGCAAAACGTGCCGACAAGCGCGACAGACACTAAGCCGGCTTAATGTAGCGTCAGCCGGCAATAAAAATAAGCTATTGCGCTTTTAGCCAGTTGGCAACCTCTTGCCATGTGCCGCGAAAAACGATATTCGCGGCTTTTTTCTCCAGTTGATAGCGATACATTGGGTCGTAATATTCGTTAAGTAGCGGAACCAGCCATGCCATATGGCCGTCGGTGCTGCCGCTGGATAATTGCTCTGCCAGCGCCCTATCCAGCGTGTCCGTCAGTTCGGCAAAGCGTTGCAACCCCAGACGGCGGCGAATAGCGAACAGTCCATGATGAAGATATTCACTATACGCCTGCCAACCGGCTTCATCGCCGTAGGCGTGGGTGAAGTCGTGATGCATACGGATGAAATACTCTTCACGCAGTCGTTCCAGACGAAGCGCAAACGGATCTTCCACTACCGCAATGGGGGCCTGCGCCATTCTTTCGCGTAAACACTCAGGCAGATGGTTGGCGCCGATCGTTCGCCCTTCATCTTCCAGTACCCACCTTTTTAGCGTCTGACGCGCGTTAATTTTCAGCAATTCAACGGCAAGTTTGTTTTCAAAACTGGCCTGGCTGAGCTGGGGGTTCAGCGTGCGGCCAAAAGAGGAGCCGCGATGACGCGCGAGACCTTCCAGATCCACGCCGTTGGGCTGTTGTCGTACCAGTTGCGTTTTGCCGCTGCCCGTACAGCCGCCAATTAAAAGTATCGGTTTTTGCGCCAGTTGCCAGGTCGCCTGAATTGCTGTCTGGCGCAGCGCTTTATAGCCGCCTTCAATAAGCGGGCAGTCAATCCCTGTTTCTTGCAGCCAACGTTGTACGATATGTGACCGCTGACCGCCGCGCGCGCAGCACAGATACCCGTTGGGGAAACGTTGATACGCGGCTTTCCAGGCCTCAAGCCGCTGCTGGCGAATGTCGCCGCAAACCAGCCGATGCCCCAGCGCTAACGCCGCATCCGCGCCCTGACGTTTGTAGCAGGTGCCGACGGCGGCCCGCTCGTCGTCCATCATCAATGGCAGGTTGATAGCGCCCGGCATGGCGCCCTGTTCAAACTCAATCGGCGCGCGTACATCAATTAAAGGCGTATCGGCAAGGAGGAGCGCGCGATAGTCCTGTGCTTTTTGTCTGTCTTGCATAACGTAAAACGTAACCTTAAATCATCCTTTGCGCTATTTTACGCGCCAATTCGCAAAGTGGCTTGATTTTTAACAGCGTACCGTGTTGAAAATGGATAAAAAACCGGCTATTTCGGGTTGTCGTTGGGTAAATAATTTCACAATGTCTTCTACCGCTTTGCCTCCGCCAAATTTATGCCAGGCGAGGCTTAACGGTGAGGGCGGACGCATCGTCGGGATGGTACAGCTCACCAGTTCGTTTTTGTCGATCAGCGTTTGACAGAGCGGCTGCGGGACAAAACCGATACCGACGCCTGCCAGATGAGCGGCGATTTTGGTTTCCATATCAGGCACGATAATTTCCTTCTGCCCCGGAAGGCGCCAGGCTACCCGCTTGGTCAGCGTACGCGCGCTGTCTTCGATATTAATTGCCGGGAAACGGCGCAACTGCGCTTCTGTTAGAGGCCCGCTGACGTGAGCTAAAGGATGATCCGCAGACATCACAAAACGCCATTGTACGGAACCTAAAGGGTCGAGCATAAAGGTATTAGCCAACGGCTCGGTGCCAGTTACGCCAATCGCCAGCGAAAAACCTTCATACAGGAGCGAATCCCAGACGCCCATATAAATTTGCCGGGAAAAGTGAAACTGAGTGAAAGGGTAACGCGCATTAAGCCACGATAAGAGACTGGCGACCGCTTGCGGGCTATAGAGCAGGTTATTCACCACAATATTGACCTGACGCTCTACGCCGTCGTTAACCTGGCGTAGCTCGTCAGGCATGCTGTCCAACCACGCAAGCCAGTCTTTTGCCTGAGAGAGAAGGTGAGAGCCCGCCGCCGTCAACGAGACGCTTCGCGTTGTGCGAAAGAACAGCCCTACGCCGGTATTTTCCTCCAGCAGTTTGATGCGGTAGCTAATGGTTGCCGTGGTTTTACACAGGCGCTCCGCCGCTTTGGAGAAACTCCCCGTTTCGGCAACGCTGATAAAGGTACGCAGTGTTTCCGGGTCAAACATCGTCAGACGCCTCCTTACGATCCTGATAAAACCAGAATTGTTTTCCTATGATTTTTAAGTAGTTTTACATAATAGCCATGTTTGATTTGTGGTCTAAATCTACTTTTGGAAAAATATTCCAACTTTTATGTTGATGTTAAATCCCGAAGGTTTTAGATTGCATGGTATTGAAACCGGACAGAGTCCAAACCGCGGTTAAACGGAATCGAGCTACAAGGGAAAAATAATGAAACTTGAGGTATTACCGTTAGATCAGAAGACGTTCAGCGCTTATGGCGATGTTATTGAGACGCAGGAACGTGACTTTTTTCATATAAACAACGGGTTAGTTGAGCGATATCACGACCTGGCGAAGGTTGAAGTTCTGGAGCAGGATCGCACGCTGATCAGTATTAACAGGGCGCAACCGGCCGCGATGCCTATTGTGGTACATGAACTGGAACGTCATCCTTTAGGTACGCAGGCGTTTGTGCCGATGAACGGCGAGGCTTTTGTCGTTATTGTCGCGCTCGGCGATGATAAACCCGAGCTCTCCACGCTGCGGGCGTTTATTAGCAATGGACGGCAGGGCGTCAATTATCACCGTAATGTATGGCATCACCCGCTGTTTGCGTGGCAGACGGTTACCGATTTTCTGACGGTGGATCGCGGCGGCAGCGATAACTGTGATGTTGAAAGTATCCCGACACATGAACTCTGTTTTGCGTGACGCTATTGGCCTTCTTGCATAAGATGAACATATTGTTCATTGTTTATGCTCATATTTTGGGCCGGAGTTAACGTAAATATGACGGAAGTAAGACGACGCGGCAGGCCAGGACAGGCAGAGCCGACTGCGCAGAAAGGCGCTCAGGCGCTGGAGAGGGGCATAGCGATATTGCAATATCTCGAAAGAAGCGGCGGCAGTTCATCAGTTAGCGATATTTCCGGCAGCCTGGATTTACCGCTTTCTACGACGTTTCGCCTGTTAAAGGTACTGCAAGCGGCTGATTTTGTGTACCAGGATAGCCAGCTTGGCTGGTGGCATATTGGTTTAGGCGTATTTAATGTGGGCTCTGCGTATATTCATAATCGCGATGTCCTCTCGGTGGCCGGACCCTTTATGCACCGACTTATGCTGCTTTCTGGCGAGACGGTCAACGTAGCGATTCGCAACGGTAATGAAGCGGTGTTAATCGGTCAAAAGGAGTGCAAATCGATGGTCAGAATGTGCGCGCCCTTAGGGAGTCGTCTGCCGTTACATGCTTCCGGCGCCGGAAAAGCGCTGCTTTACCCGCTCACCGAAGAAGAGCTGGTGGGGATCGTCGTCAATACCGGTTTGCGGCGGTTTACGCCGACCACTCTGGTGGATTTACCTATCCTGCTTAAAAATCTGGAGCAGGCGCGTGAACAGGGCTACACCGTCGACCAGGAAGAACATGTTGTCGGGCTGAATTGTATCGCCTCCGCTATCTATGACGATGCGGGCAGCGTGGTCGCCGCTATCTCAATATCGGGACCGGCTTCCCGGCTGACGGAAGATCGCTTTATCAGCCAGGGTGAACTGGTACGGGATACCGCGAAAGACATCAGTACGGCGCTTGGGCTAAAACCCCCTGTAGCCTGAGCCGCATCCCGCTCGCTGGAGCGGGACTTTTTTAAAATTTTTAAAAGTTGGAAACTTTTTCCAATAAAAAGAGGTAGCAATAAAATGGCAAAAATGAGAGCCGTGGATGCGGCAATGTATGTGCTGGAAAAAGAAGGTATCACCACAGCATTCGGCGTTCCTGGGGCTGCAATCAACCCCTTCTATTCTGCAATGCGTAAGCATGGAGGCATTCGCCATATACTGGCGCGTCATGTGGAAGGCGCTTCGCATATGGCTGAGGGCTACACACGTGCGGCGGCAGGTAATATTGGGGTCTGCCTGGGCACTTCCGGCCCGGCGGGAACCGACATGATCACCGCGCTCTATTCCGCTTCTGCCGACTCTATCCCGATTTTATGCATTACTGGTCAGGCGCCACGAGCGCGTCTGCACAAGGAAGATTTCCAGGCAGTCGATATTGAAGCGATTGCAAAACCAGTCAGCAAGATGGCAGTGACGGTTCGTGAGGCGGCGCTGGTGCCGCGCGTATTACAGCAGGCTTTTCATCTGATGCGCTCAGGCCGCCCAGGTCCTGTGCTGGTTGATTTACCGTTTGATGTCCAGGTTGCGGAAATCGAATTCGATCCGGATATGTATGAGCCGCTGCCGGTATATAAGCCAGCCGCCAGCCGCGTACAGATTGAAAAGGCGCTGGAGATGCTGATTCAGTCCGAGCGTCCGGTAATTGTCGCGGGCGGCGGGGTTATTAACGCCGACGCCGCGCCACTGCTGCAGCAGTTTGCCGAACTGACCAATGTACCGGTGATCCCTACCCTGATGGGCTGGGGCTGTATCCCGGACGATCACCCCCTAATGGCGGGGATGGTCGGCCTGCAAACGGCGCACCGCTACGGCAACGCCACTCTGCTGGCATCCGATATGGTTTTTGGCATCGGTAACCGTTTCGCCAACCGTCATACGGGGTCCGTTGAGAAATATACTCAGGGGCGAAAAATCATCCATATCGATATTGAACCGACGCAAATTGGCCGCGTGTTGTGCCCGGATCTGGGCATCGTTTCGGACGCCAAAGCGGCGCTAACGTTGCTGATCGATGTCGCGCAGGAGATGCAAAAGGCGGGGCGTTTGCCATGCCGGAAGACCTGGGTGGACGAATGCCAGCAGCGTAAACGGACTTTGCTGCGTAAAACCCACTTTGACAACGTGCCAGTGAAGCCGCAGCGCGTCTATGAAGAGATGAACAAAGCCTTTGGTCGCGATGTGTGCTATGTCACCACCATTGGATTATCGCAAATCGCGGCAGCGCAGATGCTGCATGTGTTTAAAGACAGACACTGGATCAACTGCGGCCAGGCGGGGCCTCTTGGCTGGACAATCCCGGCGGCATTAGGGGTTTGTGCTGCCGATCCGCAACGCAATGTGGTGGCGATTTCCGGCGATTTCGACTTCCAGTTCCTGATTGAAGAGTTAGCCGTCGGCGCGCAGTTTAACATCCCGTATATCCATGTGCTGGTTAACAACGCTTATCTTGGTCTGATTCGCCAGTCGCAACGCGCATTTGACATGGACTACTGCGTACAGCTCGCCTTTGAAAATATCAACTCCAGCGAAGTGAATGGCTATGGCGTTGACCATGTAAAAGTGGCAGAAGGGTTAGGCTGTAAAGCAATTCGTGTCTTTAAACCGGAAGATATTGCGCCTGCATTTGAACAAGCTAAAGCGCTGATGGCGCAATATCGCGTTCCGGTGGTGGTGGAAGTCATTCTGGAACGCGTAACCAATATTTCCATGGGCAGCGAACTGGATAACGTAACCGAGTTTGAAGAGGTTGCGGATAGTGCGAAAGATGCGCCAACAGAAACCTGTTTTATGAAATATGAGTAAGGGAGGTAATCGATGTTACGTTTCTCTGCCAATCTTTCTATGCTGTTTACGGAATATGATTTCCTGGAACGCTTTGATAAAGCGGCGTTGTCGGGATTTCGCGGCGTGGAATTCATGTTTCCCTACGATAACGACATCGAAGTGTTAAAACGTAAGCTCAGGGATAATAATCTGGAACATACGTTACATAATTTACCTGCTGGCGACTGGGCGGCTGGCGAACGTGGAATTGCCTGTATTCCTGGGCGCGAAGAAGAGTTTCGCGATGGCGTAGCGGCCGCAATCCGCTATGCACGTGCGTTAGGCAATAAGAAAATAAATTGTCTGGTGGGTAAAACGCCGTCAGGATTCTCCGCAACGGAGATCCACGACACGTTGGTCGAAAACCTGCGCTATGCGGCAAATATGCTGGCGAAAGAAGACATTTTATTACTTATCGAACCTATTAATCACTTTGATATGCCGGGATTCCATCTCACCGGCACTCAACAGGCGTTAGCATTAATTAAGGATATCGGCAGTGATAATATCAAAATTCAGTATGATATTTATCACATGCAACGCATGGAAGGGGAATTAACGCAAACCATGACGGCATGGGCCGATAAAATAGGCCATTTACAGATTGCTGATAACCCGCGTCGCGGCGAGCCGGGGACCGGGGAAATTAATTATGACTTTATTTTTAATGTCATTAAACAGTCTGGTTATGATGGCTGGGTTGGCTGTGAATATAAACCACTGACTACCACGGAAGCGGGATTATCGTGGATTAATCAGTACCGTTAAAACGCAGAATAATTCGGGCAGCGCTTTTTTTTCCACTGTGTTGGAAAGGGATTGTGTTGCCTGAATCTGGAAACACCGAAAGCAATAAAAGAGGTTGTATATGAAACTGGGATTTATTGGCCTGGGAATTATGGGCTCGCCAATGGCTATCAATTTGGCACGCGCCGGTCATCAATTACACGTTACGACTATTGGTCCGGTCGCGGACGAACTGCTCTCGCTGGGGGCGGTAAATGTTGAGACTGCACGTCAGGTAACTGAATTTGCAGACATTATCTTCATAATGGTGCCGGATACGCCGCAGGTTGAAGAGGTGTTATTTGGCGAACACGGTTGCGCCAAAACATCGCTTCAGGGAAAAACCATCGTCGATATGAGTTCTATTTCTCCTATCGAAACCAAACGTTTTGCCCAGCGCGTTAATGAAATGGGCGCTGATTACCTGGATGCCCCGGTTTCCGGGGGAGAAATCGGGGCGCGTGAAGGCACTCTGTCGATTATGGTCGGCGGCGAGCAGAAAGTCTTTGACCGCGTTAAACCGCTCTTTGACATCCTGGGAAAAAATATCACCCTGGTGGGCGGCAATGGGGATGGGCAAACCTGTAAGGTGGCTAACCAAATTATTGTTGCGCTGAATATTGAAGCGGTTTCTGAAGCCTTAGTGTTTGCTTCAAAAGCAGGCGCCGATCCGGTACGCGTGCGCCAGGCGTTAATGGGCGGGTTCGCCTCTTCACGCATTCTGGAAGTTCACGGCGAGCGGATGATCAACCGGACGTTCGAGCCTGGTTTCAAAATCGCGCTTCATCAGAAAGACCTTAATCTTGCATTGCAAAGCGCAAAAGCGCTGGCGCTGAATTTACCGAATACGGCGACCTGCCAGGAATTATTCAATACCTGTGCGGCAAATGGCGGGAGCCAGCTTGATCATTCGGCAATGGTACAGGCGCTGGAATTAATGGCCAATCATAAATTGTCCTAATTATGTGTATCGCTGCGGCTGCAGCGATACCTGTTCACAAGGAACACTCTGTAAAGGTGAAGAACATGAGTGAAACTAAAAAATCCGGGATTGATTACTGGAAACAAATTGTTGTCGTAATGAGCCTGGGCTGGGTAGCGATTTGGATCTATCGCACCGTGCTTACGCCAATTTATCCAGAAATTCAGGCATCTTTAGACAATGTAAGTAATGCAGAAATAGGCGCCATTGCAAGTTTTTACTTTTTTGCTTACTGCAGTATGCAAATCCCTTGCGGAATATTGGTCGATAAATTCGGTCAAAAAATCATGCTGATGGCCGGATTTACGCTTTTTATTATTGGTACACTCTGTATCGCGAAAGCCAATGGCCTGACCATGATCTATATAGGGTCGCTAATGGCAGGTGGCGGATGCGCTTCTTTCTTTAGCTCGGCTTATTCACTCTCTTCGGCAAACGTGCCGCAGGCCCGTCGGGCATTAGCCAACGCGATTATCAACAGCGGGTCGGCTATAGGGATGGGGATTGGCTTAATCGGTTCCAGCGTATTAGTAAAAAACATGAGCATGGCCTGGCAAAATGTACTGTATATCGTGGCCGCGATATTAGTAATCATGCTGTGCGTCTTTACGCTGATCATTCGCGGTAAAGCCAAAAGCGACTCTGCGCAAGCGGAAAAGCAAACCCAAACCGTTACGGAAGATGAGAAACGTGCGCCTTTATTCTCTGGTTTATTGTGTAGCGTTTACTTCCTCTATTTCTGTACCTGCTACGGTTATTATTTGATAGTGACCTGGCTGCCCTCTTATCTACAGACTGAAAGAGGATTTGATGGCGGAGCTATCGGGCTGGCATCAGCGCTGGTGGCGGTGGTTGGCGTACCGGGGGCGTTATTTTTTAGCCATCTGTCAGATAAATTCCGTAACAGTAAAGTTAAGGTTATTCTCGGTCTGGAAATTGTGGCGGCAGCAATGTTGGCGTTTACGGTTTTGTCCCCGAATACCACGATGCTGATGGTCAGCCTGACGCTATACGGCTTGCTGGGGAAAATGGCGGTAGACCCGATCCTGATCTCCTTTGTATCTGAACAGGCTTCGGCAAAAAGTCTGGGAAGAGCTTTCAGCCTTTTTAATTTCTTTGGCATGAGCTCGGCGGTTGTCGCCCCAACGTTGACCGGATTTATTTCGGATGTAACGGGGTCGAAGGAGATCAGTTTTGTGATTTCAGCATGTTTAGTGGTCACCGGAACGCTGATCTTTGCTGTCGTCACTTTATATAAAAAGAAAGCAACGCAACGTATTGCTTCAGCTTAAAAATAATTATATCTACTAATTCTTTATTTTATATTTATTTGTTCCTCATAGCTAAACCCATAACAACGTTATCCGATGCGTGAAAAGAGGGATTTATGGAACATCAAAGAGAGCTATACCAGCAGCGCGGTTATAGCGAAGACTTATTACCTAAAACAGAAACCCAACGAAACTGGAAGGCATTTAACTATTTCACCTTATGGATGGGATCTGTACATAACGTGCCAAATTACGTTATGGTCGGCGGTTTTTTTATACTGGGCCTATCAACATTTAATATCATGTTGGCCATTATTATCAGCGCATTATTTATTGCGGCGGCGATGGTAATGAATGGCGCGGCAGGCAGCAAATATGGCGTTCCTTTTGCTATGATATTGCGAGGTTCTTACGGCGTCCGCGGCGCGCTATTCCCTGGATTATTGCGAGGGGGAATCGCGGCAATTATGTGGTTCGGCTTACAGTGTTACGCGGGATCGCTGGCATTTCTTATTTTGATTGGGAAGATCTGGCCAGGATTTCTGACATTAGGCGGAGATTTCAAGCTGCTGGGTCTTTCACTGCCAGGACTAATTACTTTTCTAATTTTTTGGATTATTAACGTTGGCATCGGTTTTGGCGGTGGTAAAGTATTAAATAAATTTACCGCTATCCTCAATCCATGTATTTACATTGTCTTTGGCGGCATGGCTATTTGGGCAATATCGCTGGTCGGCATTGGCCCGATTCTGGACTATCTGCCTTCAGGCGTGCAAAAAGCAGAGCACAGCGGCTTTCTGTTCTTGGTGGTGATTAACGCCGTAGTCGCCGTCTGGGCAGCGCCAGCGGTGAGCGCGTCCGATTTCACGCAAAACGCGCATTCATTTCGCGCTCAGGCATTGGGACAAACGCTGGGGCTTATCGTAGCGTATATATTATTCGCCGTAGCCAGCGTGTGCATTATTGCCGGAGCCAGTATTCATTATGGTATGGATACCTGGAACGTGCTGGATATTGTGCAGCGCTGGGACAGCCTGTTTGCTTCATTCTTTGCGGTGTTGGTGATTCTGATGACGACAATTTCAACCAACGCCACCGGTAATATTATACCTGCGGGGTATCAAATTGCGGCGCTTGCCCCGACAAAGCTTAACTATAAAAATGGCGTAATGATTGCCAGTATTATCAGTCTACTGATTTGTCCATGGAAATTAATGGAGAATCAGGACAGTATTTATCTGTTCCTCGATATTATCGGCGGTATGCTTGGCCCGGTAATCGGCGTAATGTTAGCTCATTATTTTGTGGTAATGCGTGGAAAAATTAATCTTGATGAGCTGTACACCGCCAGCGGTGATTACAAATATTATGATAATGGATTTAACCTGACTGCATTTTCAGTCACCCTGGTCGCAGTTATTCTGTCATTAGGCGGCAAGTTTATACCATTTTTGGAGCCTTTATCCCGCGTGTCCTGGTTTGTAGGCGTAATAGTTGCGTTCGTTACTTATGCGCTATTGAAGAAACGCACGGGTTTTGAAAATACAGGAGAGAAAAAACTCGCAGGTTAAATATTGAAAAAGCATTAAGCGTATTTAATGAAGTGTGCGCTATTTAAAAACTATCTGTATCCATACAAGGAGTTTGTTATGTCTTTTGATTTAATTATTAAGAACGGTACTGTCATCTTAGAAAACGAAGCGAGAGTTATCGATATCGCCGTCCAGGGCGGAAAAATCGCCGCGATTGGCGAGAACCTGGGGGAAGCGAAAAATGTGCTGGATGCGACGGGATTGATCGTTTCGCCGGGCATGGTTGACGCGCATACCCACATTTCTGAACCGGGCCGTACCCACTGGGAAGGCTATGAAACCGGTACCCGCGCGGCGGCGAAAGGCGGTATTACCACGATGATTGAGATGCCGCTCAATCAGCTGCCGGCGACGGTCGATCGTGAGACGATTGAACTCAAGTTTGACGCGGCAAAAGGTAAATTGACCATCGACGCCGCGCAGTTGGGCGGTTTGGTTTCTTATAACCTGGATCGGCTTCATGAGCTGGACGAAGTGGGCGTTGTCGGCTTCAAGTGCTTTGTCGCCACCTGCGGCGATCGTGGCATCGATAATGATTTTCGCGACGTTAATGACTGGCAGTTTTACAAAGGCGCGCAAAAATTGGGGGAAATGGACCAGACGGTACTGGTACATTGCGAAAATGCTCTGATTTGCGATGAGCTGGGCGAGGAAGCTAAACGCGAAGGTCGCGTAACGGCGCATGATTATGTCGCCTCACGTCCGGTATTTACTGAAGTGGAAGCCATTCGTCGCGTGCTGTATCTGGCGAAAGCGGCAGGTTGCCGTCTGCACGTTTGCCATATCAGCAGCCCGGAGGGGGTAGAGGAAGTAACGCGCGCGCGTCAGGAAGGCCAGGATGTCACCTGTGAATCGTGCCCGCACTATTTTGTCCTCGATACCGATCAGTTCGAAGAGATTGGCACCCTGGCAAAATGTTCTCCGCCAATTCGCGACCAGGAAAACCAGAAAGGGATGTGGGAAAAACTGTTTAACGGCGAAATCGACTGCCTGGTATCCGACCACTCTCCATGCCCTCCGGAAATGAAAGCAGGCAATATCATGCAAGCATGGGGCGGAATTGCCGGACTGCAAAACTGCATGGACGTCATGTTTGATGAAGCGGTGCAAAAACGCGGTATGTCGTTGCCGATGTTTGGCAAATTAATGGCGACCAACGCCGCCGATATTTTTGGTCTGAAACATAAAGGACGTATTGCCCCCGGCAAAGATGCTGACCTGGTCTTTATTCAGCCTGACAGCAGCTATGTTCTGAAAAATGAAGATCTGGAATATCGCCATAAAGTCAGTCCGTATGTTGGCCGTACTATTGGCGCGCGTATTACCAAAACGATTTTGCGCGGCGATGTTATTTATGACATCGAGCATGGCTTCCCTGTGCCGCCAAAAGGTCAGTTTATCCTTAAACATCAGCAGTAATCCGGTGTGATTTAATGCCCGTCGTCACGACGGGCATTCTCTATTTTAAGGTGTGGATATGTTCCCTGTTATTAACCGCGAAAGTGTGTTGTCCGGCTTTCAGTGGTTTTTCTTTATTTTCTGTAACACGGTTGTGGTTCCCCCTACCTTGCTGTCCGCTTTTCATCTTCCCGCTGATAACTTGTTAATGCTCACACAATACGCTTTTTTGACCACCGCGTTGGCCTGCCTGGTTCAGGCATTTTGCGGCCATCGCCGTGCCATTATGGAAGGGCCGACAGGACTGTGGTGGGGCGCTATTCTTACGATTACGCTTGGCGAGGCGTCTCGCGGCACGCCGCTGAACGATATCGCCTCCAGCCTGTCGGTCGGGATCGCGATCTCCGCAATGGTGACGATATTTATCGGCATTAGCGGCTTAGGACACCGTCTGGCTCGCCTGTTTACGCCGGCGGTAATGGTTTTTTTCATGCTGCTTTTGGGCGCGCAGCTGACCTCAATATTTTTTAAAGGCATGCTGGGGCTGCCTTTTGGCATTGCCGATACCAGCGCCAGAATCAAATTGGCCCCCTTTGGGCTGGCGGTCGCGGTGATGTGTTTTATCCTCGCGATGATTATTTTCCTGCAGCAGCGTATCTCCCGTTACGCGTTACTGGTAGGGACCGTGGTCGGGTGGGGGCTATGGCGGTTATGCTTTCCTTCATCACACTTACCGCCGGGTGAATTAAGCTGGCGATGGTTTCCGCTGGGCAGCCACGGCACGCTGATGCCGGGTATTATTGTGACGGCGGTGATGACGGGGTTAGTCAACATCAGCAACACTTACGGCGCCATCCGCGGTACCGATATCTTTTATCTGCATCAAGGGTCGGGCAGTTCTCGTTATCGCCGAAGCTTTATGATTTCCGGACTGATGACGTTAGTGACGGTGCCTTTCGCGGTCGTGCCTTTTTCGCCTTTTGTGTCTTCCATTGGTTTATTAACGCAAACCGGCGACAGTTCTCGCAAATCCTTTATCTGTGGTAGCGCGCTGTGTCTGCTGGTTGCCATTATAACGCCGTTAACCCGCTTATTTTGCGCTATTCCACTGGCGATCAGCAGCGCCGTTATGCTGGTCTCTTATTTACCTTTACTTTATTCCGGTTTGGTTTTTAGCCAGCAAATTACGTTTACCGCGCGGAATATTTATCGCCTGGCGTTACCGCTTTTTGTCGGCATTTTTTTGATGGGGCTTCCTCCGGTCTATTTACAGGATCTTCCACTGATGATTCGTCCTCTGCTTAGCAACGGATTACTGGTGGGAATCTTACTGGCAGTGCTTATGGAAAATCTTATTCCGTGGGAACGCATTAAATAACGTGAGAAAACAAGGAGACATGATGAAGATTGTAATTGCGCCAGATTCATTTAAAGAGAGCTTAAGCGCTGATAAATGCTGTCAGGCTATTAAAGCGGGATTTTCAACCGTATTTCCTGATGCGCGCTATGTTTGTTTACCGATCGCCGATGGCGGAGAAGGAACCGTGGACGCAATGGTGGCTGCGACCGGCGGGAAACGGGTTTCTGTGGACGTTAGCGGGCCGATGGGGGAAAAAGTAAACGGATTTTATGGCCTGACCGGCGACGGCAAAACGGCGATTATTGAAATGGCGGCGGCGAGCGGATTGATGCTGGTGGCGCCAGAGGCGCGTAATCCGCTGCTGGCATCCAGTTTCGGCACCGGCGAATTGATTCGTCACGCCCTGGACGCGGGGATTCGCCATATTATTCTGGGTATCGGCGGCAGCGCCACGGTGGATGGCGGAATGGGAGTAGCGCAGGCGCTCGGTGTGCGTTTTCTGGACGCGCAAGGAATGCTGCTTGGCGCCGGAGGGGGCAATTTATCGCGCCTGGCGAGCATTGACCTGCAGGGGTGCGATCCGCGTATTTCAGAGTGTCGTATTGAGGTCGCCTGTGATGTTGATAACCCGTTGGTGGGGCCACGCGGCGCGGCGGCGGTATTCGGTCCGCAGAAAGGGGCGACGCCTGAAATGGTCGAGACGCTGGAAAATGGATTACGTAATTATGCCCGTGTTTTACATGCCCTGACCGGACGCGACATGTCTCAAATACCGGGCGGTGGAGCGGCCGGAGGAATGGGGATTGCTGCTATCGTCTTCCTGGAAGCGGAAATGAAGCCCGGTATTGAGATTGTTATGCAGGCGGTGAAGTTGGAGGAGGCGGTAAAAGAGGCCTCGCTGGTGATTACCGGAGAAGGGCGAATCGACTCGCAAACGGCGGGAGGAAAAGCGCCGATAGGCGTTGCGTCAGTGGCGAAACGGCATCACGTCCCGGTTATCGGCATTGCCGGCGTACTGGGCGACGGCGTGGAAGTGGTCCATCGCCACGGTATTGATGCCGTATTCAGTATTTTGCCGCGGCTGGCGCCTTTGCCGGAGGTTCTGGCGAACGGTGAACAAAATCTCTACCACAGCGCCTGTAATATTGCCCGCGTCATCAAACTTGGCCAGGATATCGGGACTCGTTAAGCATAAAAAAAGCCACGGTTCTCACCGTGGCAAAATCCAACATAGCTAAATTAAAAATAATCAGGAGGGCTGTCCGCCGTTAAATCATAACGTCGCGGTTACAGTCTTTGGAGTAGATGTAGCTGAATGCTTCGCCACGACCTACACCGTATCCGGCCTGCAGGGAATAAGCGCCCATGAAGATGTAGTCGCCTTTTTTCACCGGCACCCAGTTGTTGTCGAGGTTATAAACCCCCTGGCCGGAAAGGATATAAGCGCCATGTTCCTGGACGTGGGTTTCAATATAGCCGTGGCTGGCGCCCGGTTCGAACGACAGAATATGCATATTCATATCGAAGCCCAGCTCTTTAGGCAGGAAATCCAGCAGAATAACATCTTCCATGCCTTCATAATGAATACGCTCCAGCTGGCTGGCATTGCCGGAAACCAACCACGGGGCATGCCCCTCGACAGGAGTATAGCGGCGTTTATATAAAAATAGCTGGCTGTCTTCCGTTTGAGCGTTGCTAAAGGTCATCATCTCGCCCGGTGGACAATAGAGGTATCCGCCCTGAGTTAAAGAGAATGTTTTTCCTTCTGCTTTAGCTTCAATATTTCCCGTAATGACATAGAGAAAAGTTTCAATCCCCTCGCCGCCAAAGCCCTGCTGGTTGCCGCCATTCTGATGTAAGGTGACCAGATAATCGACGAAAGAAGCACCCAGCTTCGGCGTCGAAAGGATTGTGACGTCACAGTTTTCAAAGCCAGGAATAATATTTTTCACCAGACCGTCCGGCGTTAAGAGCGCATAGTTACCGTGTTTCACAATGGCGCGGTTCGCCAGTAAATCATCGCGGTAACCCGTGACGTTATTCAGATATCCCATTGATGGCTCCTTATTTTTGCCAGGCAAGTTGATGCAGCATTAATGCCAGAGTTTTGACCCCTTCAGCAAGGTCATTAATGTTGGTACGTTCCGCCGGGTTATGGCTGATACCATTAATGCTGGGGACGAAAATCATACAGGTAGGGACGCGCGGCGCGAAAATTTGCGCGTCATGACCTGCGCCGCTATGCATTATGCGATAGTTCAGTTGTTCGGTTTCACACAGCCTGGTGAGGGCCGCGACCAGTTCGGCGTTCATCGGCACCGGCGCTTCGTCCATCCACAAATCGATATCGATGCTGATATCCATTTCATCGCAGATGGCGCGCATATCGTTTTCCAACTGTTCGGTAAATTCGCGAAGTACCGCGGCGTCCGTATGCCGGCAATCGATTGTAAATGTGGTTTTTCTAGGGACTACATTGACCGTATTCGGCTGCGGCTCAACTTTGCCGAACGTTAATACCAGGGGATCGCCATGCTGTTTGGCTTTTTCAATGGACTGACTGCAAATACGACTGAAGGCGTGCACCGTATCGCGACGATAGCCCATTGGCGTTGTGCCTGCATGGTTGGACTCGCCGTTGAGCGTCACCGTGTAGCGACGTTGCCCGACGATGGCGTTGACGACGCCAATCGACTGTCCGTTGCTCTCCAGAACGCAGCCTTGCTCAATATGCAATTCAACAAAGGCGCGGATATCGGTTCGCGCAGCGAGTGGCGCGGCGGGAAGGGTAAATCCGCACGCCTGCATAGCGTCGACAAAGCCTGTGCCTTTGGCGTCCTGGATATGGCGTACCTCTTCAGGATTCGCCAGGCCAAAAATGTTCTTGCTGCCCCAAAAAACGTAAGGGAAACGGCTGCCTTCTTCCTCTGCCATTGACACTACCTCGACGGTGCGCAGCGGCGCGCCGTAGGTCGCTTTTAGCCAGTCGATCGCCAGCCAGGCGGCAAGCGCGCCGAATTGCCCGTCCAGATTGCCGCCGTTGACGACCGTATCAATATGCGAACCGCTTAAAATCACCTGCTCCGGAAATTGTGTGCCGCAAAGGCGGCCATATAAATTTCCGACGTCATCAAAGCGTGTCTCCAGACCGCTTTCTGCCATTCGCTTTTTAAACTGCTGCTGTGTTTCCAGCCACTCAGGCGAATAAAGTAAACGCGTCATTCCACCCGTAGGATCGGCTCCAATGGAAGAGAGCCAGGGCAATGTTTCTTCTATCGCGTGGCGAAAATGCTTTATCATAGAAAATTCCTGTTTCAATAATTATTGGGCAAAGGGATTTTTTGTTTCGTATGACTTGAGATAGAGGGCATCGGAAATCAGATATTGATAAATATCATCAACAATATCGATACCATTCATATCGGCATTTTTCTGTTTAATATCCTGATCCTGTCCAGGATAATAAACCTGTTTAAAACCGGGAGCGGGCTTCACGGAATTGAGTTCCTGCATAGTCTGACTAATATGTTTGCGGAATAATTCACAGGAAGAAAAGAACGCCGGATTAATGACCAGATGAAGTTGTCCTAAATTGCGTCCGGCGTGTAAATCTTCATACATCGAACTGACCTGGCGGCCAAACGGCAGCCCCAGCAGAATGCCGGACAAAATATCGATCATCATCATCAGGCCGTAACCTTTCGGGCCTGCGGCGGGTAATAACGCATTGACGGCAAAAGGATCATGTGTCGGCGCGCCGTTTTTATCGACGGCCCAACTCTCCGGAATGGACTCATTGCGAGACCGTGCATCGAGGACTTTTCCCCAGGCCTGCACGGTGGTGGCCATATCAAAGGTAATGATGTCATCGCCTTCGCCCGGCGCGGCAAAGGCCAGCGGATTAGTGCCATAGTAAATATCCGCCCCGCCAAACGGCACGACCATAGGATCGGACTGACAGATAGACAGACCAATCAGGCCTTCGCGAGCAGCCTGGCGGACGAAATAAGAGATGGCGCCGCTATGGCCCATTCTGCTAATGCCGACAACCGCGACGCCATTTTTTTTGGCTATTTCAATAGCATGCTCCATTCCCATTTTGGCTGCGACCTGTCCGGCAGCATTATCGGCATGCAGTATCGCCGTACAGGGACCGGTATTCTCAATGCGGAACGTCGGCTCCCGGTTGGTGCCGCCTTTTGAAATTCGTTCGGCATAATATTCAACGCGTACGGCGCCATGTGAGTGAATACCTCTGGCATCTGCATAAACCAGTACGTCGGCGACGGTGGCGGCGTGCTCACGTTTTAGTCCGGCTTTATAAAGCTTATTTTCGATAAGCTGATGGAGTGTTTCCCGACTGATTTTCATCTGTCTTCCTTTTTAACGACGGTGTGAAGCATGACTGCGATTAACATACCGGGAAAATAAAATGATTATGTGATCCAGACAGGCAAAAAAATATAATTAGAATTTATTTGATAATCAGGCGGGTTTTATCTTTTTGCTTAAATAAAAAGCTTTTTTAGAAAATCATAACTAATCCTTTAGCCGTTGTTTGAATTCTTTTGTTAATAAATTTGATGTGACGTTAATCACTCTATTTACCCTCCCGGATATATACCGTGAAGCGCACATTAACACTGCTCGTGCAATTGCAATGGGTGCAATTATTAAGGAGTTGTTATGATCCACGCCTTTATTAAAAAAGGGTGTTTTCAGGACTCTGTCAGCTTAATGATTATTTCTCGAAAGCTGAGTGAGTCCGAAAATGTTGATGATGTATCGGTAATGATGGGAACGCCTGCGAATAAGTCGCTGCTGGAAACTACCGGTTTCTGGCATGACGATTTTCATGGCGCTACGCCCAATGACATTTGCGTGGCGATTCGTACCGAAGCGGTAGATGACGGCATTACGCAGGTGATTGTGCAACAGCTCGAAGAAGCATTGCAGCAGTTGGCGCAGGGAAGCAGCGGCAGCCAGTCGTTAATCCAGGTCAGACGCTGGGAAAGCGCCTGTCAGAAACTGCCAGAGGCGAATCTGGCGCTGGTATCGGTGGCCGGCGAATATGCGGCGGAACTGGCAGAGCAGGCGCTGGATCGTTCGTTGAACGTGATGATCTTCTCCGATAATGTCACGCTGGACGATGAAATCAGACTAAAACGCCGGGCGCGTGATAAAGGACTGCTGGTCATGGGGCCGGATTGCGGCACCGCTATGATCGCCAATACGCCGCTGGCTTTCGCTAACGTCATGCCAGAGGGCAACATCGGGGTGATTGGCGCTTCCGGCACCGGTATTCAGGAGCTCTGTTCACAGATTGCGCTGGCGGGGGAAGGGATTACCCATGCCATCGGGCTTGGCGGACGCGATTTGAGCGCCGAGGTCGGCGGGATCAGCGCGCTAACGGCACTGGAGATACTCAGCGCGGATGAAAAGAGCCAGGTGCTGGCCTTTGTCTCCAAACCGCCTGCCGATGCGGTTCGTCAGCATATTATCGCGGCGATGAAAGCCACCGGGAAACCCGTTGTAGCGCTGTTCTTAGGGTTTTCCTCTCCCGTTGCGCGTGAGGGAAACGTCTGGTTTGCCTCGACGCTGGATGAAGCCGCCCGCCTGGCATGTTTATTGTCTCGCGTGACGTCGCAGCGTAAAGAAATGGTTTCAACAGGCGGCGTGATTCGTGGCCTCTATACCGGCGGAACGCTGGCGGCGGAAGCGGCGGGGCTGCTGGCCGGCTATCTGGGCGTCGCGGCGGATACGGAACATCACCATGGCATGATGCTTGACGCTGACGGCCACCAGATTATCGATCTGGGCGATGACTTTTATACCGTTGGGCGACCACATCCGATGATCGACCCGGCGTTACGTAATCAGCTTATCGCCGGGCTTGGCGCGCAGCCGCAGGTACGCGTGTTATTAGTGGACGTCGTTATTGGTTTTGGCGCGACCGCCGATCCCGCCGCATCGCTGATTCAGGCCTGGCAGAAGGCATGCGCCGCACGCGCCAGCGATCAGCCGCTGTTCGCCATCGCAACCGTCACCGGAACGGAACGCGATCCTCAGTGCCGCTCGCAACAAATCGCCGCGCTCGAAGATGCCGGCATCACGGTAGTGGATTCTCTTCCCGAAGCCACTCTGTTGGCCGCGGAACTGATTCGACCCACTCTCTCTTCCACTCATCCATCAGCTCCCCGGTTACTGGAAGCGGTAGCGGTGATTAATGCCGGGTTACGTAGCTTCGCGCTGGATTTACAGGCTGCCGGTATGCCCGTGGTGCACTACCAGTGGGCGCCTGTCGCTGGCGGTAATAAAAAACTGGCTCGTCTGTTAGAACGTTTGCAATAAGGGGTTCCCATGTTTACATCAGTGGCGCAAGCCAACGCTGCAGTCATCGAACAAATTCGTCGCGCACGTCCGCACTGGCTGGATGTGAAGCCAGCTTCTTCATTAATTAGCGTGCTCAATCAAGGGAAAACGCTTCTTCATGCCGGCCCGCCGATGCGCTGGCAAGAGATGACCGGCCCGATGAAAGGCGCCTGTATCGGCGCATGCCTGTTTGAAGGATGGGCCAAAGATGAAATGAGCGCGCTCGCGCTGTTAGAGCAGGGAAAGGTCAACTTTATTCCCTGCCATCACGTTAACGCCGTGGGGCCGATGGGCGGTATTACCTCAGCCAGTATGCCGATGCTGGTCGTGGAAAATATCACCGACGGCAATCGCGCGTACTGCAATCTCAACGAAGGGATCGGCAAAGTGATGCGTTTCGGCGCCTATGGCGAGGATGTTCAGCAACGTTTGCGCTGGATGCGTGATGTGCTGATGCCGGTATTAAGCGCGGCGCTGGGACGTCTGGAGCGGGGGCTCGACCTGACCGCAATGATGGCGCAGGGCATTACGATGGGAGATGAATTCCACCAGCGCAATATCGCCTCTTCCGCATTGCTGATGCGCACGTTGGCGCCGCATATCGCCCGTCTGGAACACGATAAGCAGCAGATAGCGGAAGTGATGGATTTTCTGAGCGTCACCGATCAATTCTTCCTTAATCTGGCGATGGCCTACTGTAAAGCCGCCATGGACGCGGGCGCGCAGATTCGCGCCGGCAGTATTGTGACGGCGATGACCCGTAATGGCGATATGTTTGGCATTCGGGTTAGCGGTCTGGGCGACCGTTGGTTCACCGCGCCTGTTAATACGCCGCAGGGGCTATTTTTTACCGGTTTTTCGCAGGATCAGGCCAACCCGGACATGGGCGACAGCGCCATTACTGAAACGTTTGGTATTGGCGGCGCTGCGATGATTGCCGCGCCTGGCGTAACGCGTTTTGTCGGTGCCGGGGGAATGGAAGCGGCGAAATCTGTTTCTGAAGAGATGGCTGAAATTTATCTCGAACGCAACATGCAGCTACAAATCCCCGGCTGGGATTTTCAGGGGGCCTGTCTGGGACTGGATATCCGCCGCGTGGTCGAGACCGGAATTACGCCGCTGATTAACACGGGTATCGCGCATAAAGAGGCGGGGATTGGACAGATTGGCGCGGGAACCGTCCGTGCGCCGCTGGCCTGTTTCGAGCAGGCGCTGGAAGCGCTGGCGGAAAGCATGGGCGTAAGTTAAGAGAGCGTCTCATGAAACGTATCCATCCTCTTATGGCAAGCCGACAATCGGCGGATTATCGGCAACCCTGGCAGATGTCAGGGGTATGGCGTCGCTCTATTAATTTTGTGGCGAAAAGCGGTGAGTTATTAACGCTTCACCGTCGGGGGAGCGGCTTCAGTCCGGGAGGGTGGATACTGCGCGGCGGCGATTTTGACGCCTTGCGCGATGTGCTCACCGATGGCGAAAAACCGCAGTCAACCGCTGCCGGTATTCAGATTGGCGAGTTTCTTTTATGCGAGCCGGAGAGGCGCTGTTCGCTGCGGGTTCCGCGCTATCTTGCGTCGCCGCGTCTTAACGCGACGTACATGCAGCGTAGTGAGGAGACGGGACTGTTTGGGCCGTTAACCGTCGCCGCAGCCCAGCCTCTATGTCCGGAACTTCGCCAGTTTTGTCACTGCTTTCAGTCGGCGCTTGCAGGTGCTGCGACTGACTGGCGGCTATGGCTGGGTAAAGGGCCGGGCTTAACGCCCAGTCATGACGACACGCTGACGGGAATGTTGCTGGCGGCCTGGTATTTTGGCGCCATAGATGAACGCGTCGGGCGTAATTTTTTTGCCCAATCCGGCAGCCTTGATCGGGCGACGACGCTCGTGAGCGTCAGCTATTTACGCTATGCGGCTATGGGTTATTTCGCGTCGCCTTTACTCCACTTTATTCATGCGCTGCGACGAGATGCTCGCACAGAAACGGCGATTGACGGACTGCTGGCGCTGGGGCACACCTCTGGCGCGGATACGCTGCTGGGGTTCTGGCTTGGACAACAAATAGTAAAAGGATAGGGAATGAAAACGTTGGTAGTTGCTCTTGGCGGCAACGCATTATTGCAGCGCGGAGAAGCGCTAACGGCAGAGAATCAATATCGCAATATTGCTGACGCGGTGCCCGCGCTGGCGCGACTTGCCCGCTCGTATCGGCTGGCGATAGTACATGGCAACGGCCCTCAGGTCGGCCTGTTGGCTTTACAGAACCTTGCCTGGAAAGCCGTTGAGCCTTATCCGCTGGATGTGCTGGTAGCGGAAAGTCAGGGCATGATCGGCTATATGCTGGCGCAGCGTCTGGCGCTTGAACCCGATATGCCGCCGGTGACTACGGTATTAACGCGGATAAAGGTATCGGCGGACGATCCTGCTTTTCTTGAACCGGAAAAGTTTATCGGTCCCGTTTATTCGCCAGAAGAGCAAATGGCGCTGGAAGCGACTTATGGCTGGCATATGAAACGTGATGGAAAATATCTGCGCCGTGTCGTCGCTTCCCCGGCGCCGCGTCAGATTATCGAAAGCGCCGCTATTGAGTTATTGCTAAAAGAGGGCCATGTGGTGATTTGCAGCGGCGGTGGCGGGGTACCTGTTGCCGGCGAAGGCGAAGGGGTCGAGGCGGTGATAGATAAAGACCTGGCGGCGGCATTGCTGGCGGAGCAGATAGCGGCCGATGGTCTGATCATTTTGACGGATGCGGATGCGGTGTATGAACATTGGGGAACGCCGCAGCAGCGCGCTATTCGTCAGGCTTCGCCCGATGAGCTGGCGCCGTTTGCCAAAGCCGATGGCGCGATGGGGCCGAAGGTGACCGCGGTAAGCGGGTATGTGAAGCGGTGCGGAAAGCCGGCATGGATTGGCGCATTATCGCGTATTGACGATACCCTGGCGGGCAGGGCGGGAACCTGCATCCGTCTGTGATCGCGACGGGCGGCGACAGAGAATGCGCCGCCCACGCTGTTTATTTAAGCTTACTTTGCGCCCAGATAATGCCGCTGGCGTATTCGCCCGGCAGGAGCGGAGAGAGCGCTTCCAGGGTGGCGCTAAGACGTGACGTATCGCTGTCGGTCAGATTCAGATGGCCGACTTTTCGCCCCGGACGTACCGCTTTATCATACCAGTGCAGATGTACCAGCGGCAGCTTCAGCCAGTCGTAATTCAGCTCGCTGCCGATCAGATTGATCATCACCGACGGGGCGTTAATCACCGGCGCGGGCAACGGCAGGCCGGTAATCGCGCGCAAATGCAATTCAAACTGACTGATGCTGGCGCCATTTTGCGTCCAGTGTCCGCTGTTATGCACGCGCGGCGCCAGTTCATTGATTAACAGGCCTTCCGGCGTGATAAAACATTCCATCGCCATTACGCCGACGTAGTTCAACGCCTGCATAATTGCTGACAGCATCGATTCCGCCTGCTCCTGCTGTTCGGCGTTCGCCTGTGGGAACGCGACGCTGGTCCGCAAGATGCCGTCCTGATGCAAATTGTGCGTTAGCGGGTAAAACACGGTACTGCCGTCATGAGCGCGCGCGCCGACTAACGACACTTCGCCGGAAAAATGGATACCGCGCTCAACAATACATTCGCCATAGCAGTCATCCGGCAGTTGCCCGGTTTCGTCCGCGCGTAGACGCCACTGCCCGCGACCGTCGTAGCCGCCAACGCGACGCTTAATAATCGCCAGTTCGCCCAGACGGTCAAAGATGCCGGACCACTCGTCGGTGCTGGTCAGCAGCTGCCACGGCGCGGTCGCGAGTCCCAGTTTATCGAAAAGCTGTTTTTGTGTCAGACGGTCGGCGATGATCGGAAATACATCGCGATTGACGAAGGCCGGGTGGCGCGCCAGCTCGCGGGTAAGCGCGGTTTCCGGCCAGCGCTCAATCTCTGCGGTAATGACGCTCTGCTGTACCGGCACGGCGGTAGGCTCTGCATCCAGACCAACCGGCCAGACGGCGATACCCAGCGGTTCGCCCGCCTGGCGCAGCATTCGGCCCAGTTGTCCGTTGCCGAGAACGCAAACTTGCTTCATAGCGTCCCCCGCGGATCGGGATTTTCCAGTACTTCATCGGTTTGCGCTTTGCGCCAGTCGGCAATGCGCTGATGCAGTTCCGCGTCGTGTTGCGCCAGAATCTGCGCGGCGAGCAGGGCGGCGTTAGCGGCACCGGCTTTACCGATCGCCAGCGTACCCACCGGAATGCCGCGCGGCATCTGCACAATGGAGTAGAGGCTATCCACGCCGCTTAGCGCAGCGCTTTGTACCGGCACGCCGAGTACCGGGACCAGCGTTTTTGCCGCAATCATTCCCGGCAGGTGCGCCGCGCCGCCCGCGCCGGCAATAATCACTTGATATCCGTTCTCTTCCGCCGTTTCGGCGAAGCTGAACAGTTTATCGGGGGTGCGATGGGCGGAAACCACTTCTACATGGTGCGGGACATCCAGAATTTCAAAAATTTCGGCGGCGAATTGCATGGTAGCCCAGTCGCTTTTGGACCCCATCACGATGGCGACACGCGCCGGATTATTGCGGGAAGACATGCGTCTTAAAACTCCTGTGGTGCGGGACACGCTGCTTTTGAGGTGTCAGAGAATAGCATGATAATCAGGCAAGGAAAACGGTTGCGTGCGCGCCGTAACGGACGATTCGACGAACATTTACAGAGGGAAGGCGATTAACTCAACGTTGTCCGGCGTGACTTTTACCATTGAACCTTCATGATGCCATGCGCCTAACACCACGCGGAACGCGGGCTGGTCGTTGGCGGAAAGTTCATGCACCGCCGGGCGGTGGGTGTGACCGTGAATCAGCCACTGTACGCGGTGTTTTTCCATTTCGGCGACGACGGTCTGCGCATTGACGTCCATAATATCCAGCGATTTGCTGCTGTTGGCGGCTTTACTGCCGGCGCGCATTCTGGCGGCGATACGGCGGCGGATAAACAGCGGCAGGGTAAGGAACAGCCGTTGAACCCACGGATTATGGACTTTGGCGCGAAACGCCTGATATCCGGCATCATCGGTACAGAGCGTATCGCCGTGCATAATCAACACATTGCGGCCATACAGGTCGAGCACTTTTTCCTGCGGCAGTAGCGTCATGCCGCTTTCGCGGGCAAAGCGTTTGCCAATCAGGAAGTCGCGATTACCATGAATAAAGAAGCAGGGGACGCCGGAATCAACCAGCGATTTAATGGCAACGGCCATTTCACGATGTAGCGGGTTGGGGTCGTCGTCGCCAATCCAGGCCTCGAAGAGATCGCCAAGAATATACAGCGCGTCGGCCTGGCGGGCTTCTACGGCTAAAAAACGCAGAAAACCGGCGACGATCGCCGGTTCTTCCGTTTGCAGATGCAAGTCTGCAATAAACAGTGTCGCCACGATTACTCGCTGACGGTCACGTTTTCAATGATGACGTCTTCTTTTGGTACGTCCTGGTGCATACCGCTACGGCCAGTGGCGACGCCTTTGATTTTATCTACCACGTCCATACCTTCTACAACTTCCGCAAAGACGCAGTAGCCCCAGCCCTGCAGACTTTCGCCGGAGAAGTTCAGGAAGTCGTTGTCTGCCACGTTGATGAAGAATTGCGCGGTAGCCGAATGTGGCGCCTGAGTACGTGCCATTGCCAACGTACCACGGGTATTTTTCAGACCATTGTTGGCTTCGTTTTTGATCGCCTCTTTGGTGGCTTTCTGTTTCATGCCCGGCTCAAAGCCGCCGCCCTGAATCATAAAACCGTTAATCACACGGTGGAAAATGGTGTTGTTGTAAAAACCTTCGCGGCAGTAGTCCAGGAAGTTTTTAACTGTTTCAGGCGCTTTATCATCAAAGGTTTTGATTACGATATCGCCGTGATTAGTGTGGAAAGTAACCATTTTTGCATCCTGTTCCAAGAGAGTGGTGCTTTAGCCCGCAATGGGGCACATATAGGGGCTTGTTATAGCATAACCGTAAGCTGCGATCACCTTGCAAAGTGTGCTGCTTCGATTACGAATAATATGTATCATACAGAGATTATTACCCACACACGTCTATACGGAATCTTCGATGTTAAAAATTTTTAATACACTGACGCGCCAAAAAGAGGAATTCAAACCCATTCATGCCGGGGAAGTCGGCATGTACGTGTGTGGTATCACCGTTTACGATCTCTGCCACATTGGCCACGGACGCACGTTTGTCGCTTTTGACGTTGTCGCGCGCTATTTGCGTTTTCTCGGTTATAAGCTGAAGTATGTGCGTAACATTACCGATATCGACGATAAAATTATTAAACGCGCCAATGAAAACGGCGAAAGTTTTGTCGCGCTGGTCGACAGAATGATTGCGGAAATGCATCAGGACTTCGACGCGCTGAATATTCTGCGTCCGGACAGCGAGCCGCGTGCGACGCACCATATTCAGGAAATTATCGAGCTCACCCGCACCTTAATCGAGAAAGGACACGCCTATGTGGCGGATAACGGCGATGTGATGTTCGATGTACCGACCGATCCGACTTATGGGCAGCTTTCCCGTCAGGATCTTGAGCAGCTTCAGGCGGGCGCGCGCGTAGATGTCGTTGACGTGAAGCGTAACCCGATGGACTTCGTGCTGTGGAAAATGTCGAAAGAGGGCGAGCCGAGCTGGCCGTCGCCGTGGGGCGAAGGGCGTCCGGGCTGGCACATTGAATGTTCGGCGATGAACTGCAAGCAGTTGGGCAACCATTTTGATATTCACGGCGGCGGTTCCGATCTGATGTTCCCGCACCATGAAAACGAGATTGCCCAGTCTACCTGCGCGCATGACGGCGAATACGTCAACTACTGGATGCACTCCGGTATGGTGATGGTGGATCGCGAGAAGATGTCCAAATCGCTGGGCAACTTCTTTACCGTGCGCGACGTGCTGAAATACTACGATGCGGAAACCGTGCGCTACTTCCTGATGTCCGGGCATTACCGTAGCCAACTGAACTACAGCGAAGAGAACCTCAAGCAGGCGCGCGCTTCGCTGGAGCGGCTATACACCGCATTGCGTGGAACGGATAAATCAGCGGCCCCGGCGGGCGGCGAGGCGTTTGAAGCGCGTTTCGTGGAGGCGATGAATGACGATTTCAATACGCCGGAAGCCTACTCCGTCCTGTTTGACATGGCGCGTGAAGTCAACCGTCTGAAGGGCGAGGATATGACCGCCGCGAATGCGATGGCGTCTCATCTGCGGAAGATTTCCGGCGTGCTGGGACTGCTGGAGCAGGAGCCGGATGTTTTCCTGCAAAGCGGCGCGCAGGCGGATGACGGTGAAGTTGCGGAAATTGAAGCCTTGATTCAACAGCGTCTGGATGCCCGTAAAGCGAAAGACTGGGCGGCGGCGGACGCGGCGCGCGATCGTCTCGCTGAAATGGGTATTATTCTGGAAGATGGCCCGCAGGGCACCACCTGGCGGCGTAAGTAAGCGCTTTTACAGGCCGCTCTATTTGCATAGAACGGCCTGTTTTTTATTTTTTCGCACCGGGCGAAAGATAAACACACACCGACTCCCCCAGATTCTGATGTTCACACCCGGGCATTGCCCGGCTGTAATGGGCAATAAAGCGGATGACGCTGTCGCCGCTGTTTAGCCCCACATTTCCTTTTCGCAGCAATTCTGCTGGCTGATCGTCGGTGAAAACGTTAGGGGTGAACAGTTTTGCGCCTAATCGTTCAAAAGTGCCAGCACTAACGATAGAGGGTTGATAACCCTGAAGCTGCAACCAGCGGCGGGCATCATTACGTGACCAAATCTGCGCATCGTTTGCTCGCGCAAACACTTCGAGAAGCCAGCCATTCGAATTCTGATAAGGGCCGGAAAAAGGCCACGCAATCAGGTTATAGCGGGGACTGTGGAAGAGATTGAGTTTGATAGCGCTATGTAAGAGCGTTTGTAATGCCGTCGCGATATCTGAACGCGGGCGCAAAACGGCAATGCTCTGATTCACCAGGTCATCAGCCAGAAACTCATACAGACCTTGTATATAGAGCGCTGATTCAGCGGTTCCGCAAGTATTCAGATTATGGTAAACCCGCCAGTCTCCGTTTGGCTGGCGCATGGCATAGCCAGCATGTGACCAGGTTAAATGTCGGCTCGACATATCTTGCCCCTGGCGAACCAGAATGACGACCGGATCGGATTGACTGTTAAGCTGTTGTTTGAGCTGTAGCGCCTGATCCATTGTCGCTGCGATGCTCTCCGGCGTGTTTGCTTTTTGGTGACAGTTAGCACTGTCTGCATAAGCGTTGAGCGAGATTGCGCTGAGCCACAGGGCAAACGCGAACCGCTTCATTTGGCCGGTACCGTCTGGTTGCTGGAAAGTCCTGCGTCGTCCTGATTTACCATATGGGCAAGGACCTTGCCCTCTTTTTTCAAATAAGCGCCGGTGCCTTCCTGCGTTTTTTCCAGAGTGACTTTATCACCTGCTTTGAGGTTGCCTTCTTTGACGACATTTAGAGGAACTTGCATTTTAATGTCTTTGTTATCGGGGGACTTAGTGGTTAACAGCGCGGTTTTTTGCTTTTTATTTTCGACAACAGATCCAATGCTCAGGTTGAGCGGCAGCAGTACGGGGGAGAGTATAATTCCGCTAACCAGTGCGGAACTGCCCACGCTGACAACCGCAGACGATGCCGCATACCAGCCAGTGGCAGACATTTCTTCGCTATAGCTGGCGTGGGAAAATGAGAAACAGATGACCGCGGCGGCGAATGTCATTTTATTCATATTGATTCCTTTTAATATGCGTTTTAAGTACCCATAGAAATAACACTAAAATACTTCCCGGCAACCACACCCACAGCAATTCTGAGAGAATGACCTGGTGTCCATACGGCGTGATGTAGCTTGAAAGCGCAAACGGCGCGACTTTAATCACCTGCCAGGGCGCAAAGAAACGTTCATCCGACCACGGCCACAGCCAGCCGACGCCTTTCCCACCCGTGGTTATCGAATCCAGCAGGCTGTGCGACAGCAATGAAACGGTTAAAAACAGCCAGCAGCGCACCTGCCCCGCTCGAAACCATCGTCGTCCCGCGAGTACGCACAACAGGGGGAGGACGAATGCGAAAAGTAAAGAATGGGTAAATCCACGATGGCCGAACACGTTGCCGTAGGCGACGCCAAATTTAAAGGCCAGCACGTCGGCATCGGGGAGCATCGCCAGCACAACACCGGCAAACAGCAGGCGAGGAGGGATAACTTTCAGGCCTAAGCCTGCGCCAAGACACAGAGGAACGGCGGCGTGGGTGATAACGGTAGGCATAGCGATGGTTCACAGGGAAATAGCCATGCTAGCAGTTGGAACGCAGAGGATTAAGTGGATGATTATCTGAAAAGACAGCGTAATCAGGCCGGATAAGACGCTTTGCGTCGCTATCCGGCACTTGTATCAGGCCACGACGTTCACACTTTGGCCTTCAAAGCTAACGGTTTGCCCGGCGACAATTTTGCAGCGTTTACGCGTTTCAACCACGCCATCAACCTTCACCAACCCGTCGGCAATGGCGATTTTCGCCTGCGCGCCGCTTTCGCTCCAGCCTTCCAGCTTGAGCAGATCGCACAGCTCGACGTGCGGGTGCTTGCCTAAAGAGAATGTCGCCATGTTATTTTCCTTGTGGATCGTGATATTCAATGCACGCCTGCAGCGTGTTTTCGATAAGCGTGGCGACCGTCATCGGGCCGACGCCGCCCGGTACTGGCGTGATGTATGACGCGCGCGCCGCGGCTTCGTCAAACACGACGTCGCCAACGATCTTGCCATTTTCCAGACGGTTAATACCGACATCAATCACAATTGCGCCTTCTTTAATCCATTCGCCGGGAATAAAGCCCGGTTTACCTACGGCGACAATGAGCAAATCAGCATGCTCGACATGGTGACGCAGATCTTTGGTAAAGCGGTGCGTAACGGTAGTCGTACAGCCAGCCAGCAGCAGCTCCATGCTCATCGGGCGTCCAACGATATTGGACGCGCCAATGACCACCGCATTCAGGCCGTAGGTATCAATATTGTAACGCTCAAGCAGCGTCACAATACCGCGGGGCGTACAGGGACGCAGGCGTGGCGCACGCTGACACAGACGACCGACATTATAAGGATGGAAACCGTCTACGTCTTTATCTGGCGCGATACGCTCCAGCACTTTAACGTTGTCGATACCTGCCGGTAAAGGCAACTGCACCAGAATACCGTCAATCGTGTTATCTGCATTCAGAGTATCGATAAGCGCCAGCAGTTCGGCTTCGCTGGTGGTTTCTGGCAGGTCATAGGAGCGGGAGACGAACCCCACTTCGTCGCACGCTTTACGTTTGCTTGCGACATAAATCTGTGAGGCCGGATTGCTGCCGACCAACACCACAGCCAGGCCGGGAGCGCGAAGTCCTGCTGCGACGCGTGCCTGAACTTTTTGAGCAACCTCAGATCGCACCTGCTGCGCAATCGTTTTACCGTCAATAATCTTTGCTGCCATCAGAGAGAAGATTCCATCTGTTACTTCAAGTCAAAGGGGATGACGCTATTTTGTCAGAAGCGGGCCTCGCTGTCAGTTAACGTTTGTGTTTCCGATGCAAACGCGACGTCTCCCCCGTTCGTTGCCGATGCTGAGACGTGACCCATAAGCGCGCCATGATTAACCAAAAAGAAACAATTCATCACCCTGGCTATGGTTACCGTAATCCCTCGTCGTTAATAGCATCGGGCGGCATAATGCGACATTTTATACAAAATAAGATTAGACCCTTCTTATATCCCAATAAGAATTAGCTTAGGTCATTAAAAGAGTTTGCGGCTATTTTTTATTTAGCGAAATGTTTAATTTATTACCGTGACGAAATGTCATATTCGCAAAGATTAATTACTGCGTCTGATACTCAGGGGAGAAACAGAAAACTAATTAATCTGCGATATCTATCTTTACAGGATGCAGAGATAACTTTTCTGACATGCTATGTCGATAATAATTCAAACGGAGCCGACAGGATGCCGAAACCGGGTGTGTGTAATTCAAGGGAAATCCATGAAACATAAATTAATGACCTCTACTATTGCGAGTCTGATGTTTGTCGCTGGCGCAGCGGTTGCGGCTGATCCTACTCCGGTGAGCGTGAGTGGCGGTACTATTCATTTCGAAGGTAAACTGGTTAATGCAGCCTGTGCCGTTAGCACTAAATCCGCCGATCAAACGGTGACGCTGGGTCAATACCGTACCGCCAGCTTTACGGCGATTGGTAATACGACTGCGCAGGTGCCTTTCTCCATCGTCCTGAATGACTGCGATCCGAAAGTGGCGGCCACCGCTGCCGTGGCTTTCTCTGGTCAGGCAGATAACACCAACCCTAATTTGCTGGCTGTCTCCTCTGCGGACAATAGCACCACCGCAACCGGCGTCGGGATTGAGATTCTTGATAATACCTCTTCACCGTTGAAGCCGGACGGCGCGACCTTCTCGGCGAAGCAGGCGCTGGTTGAAGGCACCAATACGCTGCGTTTTACCGCACGCTATAAGGCAACCGCCACCGCCACGACGCCAGGCCAGGCTAATGCCGACGCCACCTTTATCATGAAATACGAATAATCCCGTCAGGGAACGCCAGGGAAGGGAGGCGCCTCAACGGAAGAGGCTATCGGGGATAAAAGAGAACATAGCAATGATAAGGAAAGGCGCGGCGCTAGTGGGGCTTGTTTTGATGTCGCCCGTTATTGCGCAGCCGGTAATGGTAGAGAGCGGGCGTGTTCACCTGCGCGGACAACTGGTCAATGGCGGCTGCGCTGTCGCCACAGAAAGCCAGGATTTGCGCGTACTGATGGGACAGTACCGCACGAATGCGTTTACCGGTCCTGGCAGCTTCGCTCCCGTCAGCGTTCCATTTTCGTTACGGTTAATCTCCTGTAGCGCGGAGGTCTGGCGTCATGTCGGCATTGCGTTTGCTGGCGTTACGCCTGCGGAAGATCCCCATGTTTTTCTGGCCAGCGGCGAAGGTATCGGTAATGCCGGAATCGGCCTGGCGTTATTTGATGACCAGCAGCGGCAAATCATACCTAACACGTTACCGCTTCATTACACGCCCATTTTAACGTCAGAAATGACTTTGCATTTTACCGCCCGCTATCGGGCAATTTCAGAAAATATGACGCCGGGACGAATTCATTCAGAAGTGTGGTTTACGCTGGTTTACCCATGAATTTTCTTGCCGACGTGACTCAATGCAAAAGGTATTTTTTACCATGCTGAATAGTATAAAATTAGGCTTTATTGTTCTTCTCACGTTATTTACTTCGCTGAACGTACAGGCGGCGGGGGGGATTGCATTAGGCGCCACGCGAGTTATTTATCCCTCGGCGGCGAAGCAGACTTCTCTGGCAATCAGTAATAGCGATACTCAAGAACGTTACCTCGTCAATTCATGGATCGAAAATAGCGCCGGGCAGAAAGAAAAAACGTTTATCGTTACGCCGCCTTTATTCGTCAGCGAGCCCAAAAGCGAAAACACGCTGCGTATTATCTACGCCGGGCAACCGCTACCCGGGGATCGGGAGTCGTTATTCTGGATGAACGTGAAAGCCATCCCGTCGGTCGATAAAAGTCATATTGAAGGAAAAAACGTTCTGCAACTGGCGATTCTGTCGCGCATCAAACTGTTCGTGCGTCCGGCGAATTTGCCGCAGACGCCGGAAGACGCGCCGACCTTGCTGAAATTTTCCCGTGTCGGCAACCATCTCAAGATAACCAACCCATCTGCTTATTACCTCACGCTGGTCAATATCAGCGTGGGCGCGAAAAAGATTGATAACGTGATGATCGCGCCAAAAAGCGACATGCAAATTCCCTTACCGACTGGCGCGCAGGGCAGCGTGACATTTCAGACCGTCAATGATTACGGCGCATTGACGTCGGCGACAACGGCCAGTCTCGGTTAAGCAGAGAGCGTGAAGCCACACGAGAACACGATGAAGAAGACAACCTGGTTTGCAGGGCGATTTCCCGGCTATGTATCACCGTTAAGCGGCGTGGCGCTGTCGGTGCTGGCGGCGCTGTGTCCGCTGACGAGCCGCGGCGAAAGTTATTTCAACCCTGCGTTTTTGTCGGCGGATACCGCGTCCGTGGCGGATTTATCTCGCTTTGAAAAAGGTAATCATCAGCCGCCTGGTATTTACCGGGTGGATATCTGGCGTAACGACGAATTCGTAGCGACGCAGGATATTCGTTTTGAGGCGGGCGCCGTGGGCGCCGGCGATAAATCCGGCGGCCTGATGCCTTGTTTTACACCGGAGTGGATTAAACGGCTGGGCGTGAATACCGCGGTGTTCCCTGTCTCAGATAAAGGCGTCGATACCACGTGTATTCACCTTCCTGAGAAAATCCCGGGCGCGGAGGTCGCGTTCGATTTCGCGTCGATGCGCTTAAACATTAGCTTGCCGCAGGCGTCATTGCTCAACAGCGCGCGTGGCTATATCCCGCCGGAAGAGTGGGATGAAGGGATACCCGCCGCACTCATTAATTACAGTTTTACCGGTAGCCGCGGAACAGACAGCGATAGCTATTTTTTGAGTCTGCTGAGCGGGTTGAACTATGGCCCCTGGCGGCTGCGTAATAACGGAGCCTGGAGCTATTCGAAAGGGGACGGCTATCATTCGCAACGCTGGAACAACATTGGCACCTGGGTACAGCGCGCCATCATTCCGCTAAAAAGCGAACTGGTCATGGGGGACAGCAATACCGGGAACGATGTTTTCGACAGCGTCGGCTTTCGCGGAGCGCGGCTGTACTCTTCTGACAATATGTATCCCGATAGCCTGCAGGGCTACGCCCCCACGGTCAGAGGGATCGCCCGGACGGCGGCAAAGCTGACGATACGACAGAACGGGTATGTTATCTACCAAAGCTATGTGTCGCCGGGCGCGTTTGCGATTACCGATCTTAATCCTACCTCTTCCAGCGGCGACCTTGAGGTGACGGTAGATGAAAAAGACGGTAGCCAACAACGTTACACGGTGCCTTACTCTACCGTTCCGCTATTGCAGCGTGAGGGTAGGGTGAAGTATGACCTGGTGGCCGGGGATTTTCGCAGCGGCAATAGTCAGCAGTCTTCGCCATTCTTTTTCCAGGGAACGGTGATTGCCGGCCTGCCTGCGGGGCTGACGGCTTACGGCGGTACGCAACTTGCCGATCGTTACCGTGCCGTGGTGGTCGGGGCGGGGCGAAATTTGGGCGACTGGGGAGCCGTGTCGGTCGATGTCACACATGCGCGTAGCCAACTGGCAGATGACAGCACCCATCAGGGGCAATCGTTGCGTTTTCTGTACGCCAAATCGCTGAATAATTACGGGACTAATTTTCAATTGCTGGGTTACCGCTATTCCACGCGCGGATTTTACACCCTGGATGATGTGGCATACCGCAGTATGGAAGGGTACGACTACGAATACGATAGCGACGGACGCCGCCATAAAGTGCCGGTGGCGCAGAGCTACCACAATCTCCGCTACAGCAAAAAAGGCCGCTTTCAGGTCAATATTTCGCAAAACCTGGGGGATTACGGGTCACTGTATCTTTCCGGCAGTCAACAAAATTACTGGAATACGGCGGATACCAATACCTGGTATCAACTGGGATACGCCAGTGGATGGCAAGGCATAAGTTATTCGCTGTCATGGTCGTGGAACGAGTCGGTGGGGATCTCAGGCGCCGATCGCATTCTGGCATTCAATATGTCCGTTCCGTTTAGCGTTCTGACCGGACGGCGCTATGCGCGCGACACTATTCTTGATCGTACTTATGCCACGTTTAACGCCAACCGCAACCGCGACGGCGACAATAGCTGGCAGACCGGCGTGGGCGGCACGCTTCTGGAAGGACGTAATCTGAGCTACAGCGTGACGCAAGGGCGTAGCAGTAGCAATGGTTATAGCGGCAGCGCCAGCGCTAGCTGGCAGGCGACGTATGGCACGCTGGGCGTGGGATATAACTACGATCGCGATCAGCATGACTATAACTGGCAACTTTCCGGCGGCGTGGTCGGTCATGCGGATGGTATTACGTTTAGCCAACCGTTGGGCGATACCAATGTCTTGATTAAAGCGCCGGGAGCGAAAGGCGTGCGCATCGAAAACCAGACCGGCGTGAAAACGGACTGGCGGGGTTATGCGGTAATGCCCTACGCCACGGTATATCGCTATAACCGCGTCGCGTTAGATACCAACACGATGGACAACCATACCGATGTCGAAAATAACGTCAGCAGCGTAGTGCCGACAGAGGGCGCTCTGGTGCGGGCCGCTTTTGATACGCGGATAGGCGTAAGGGCAATCATTACCGCGAGGCTTGGCGGACGTCCGTTACCGTTTGGCGCGATAGTACGAGAAACCGCCAGCGGTATTACCAGTATGGTCGGCGATGACGGGCAAATTTATCTGAGCGGCTTGCCGCTAAAAGGTGAACTGTTCATCCAGTGGGGAGAGGGGAAAAACGCGCGTTGTATCGCCCCTTACGCCCTGGCGGAGGATAGCCTGAAGCAGGCGATTACGATAGCCAGCGCGACCTGTATCCGTCCGTCGTCATAAAAGGAAAAATAGAGATGAAAATATACTCAGCGCTATTGCTGGCGGGGACCGCGCTCTTTTTCACCCATCCCGCGCTGGCGACGGTTTGCCGTAATTCAAACGGGACGGCGACCGATATCTTTTACGACCTGTCAGATGTTTTCACCAGTGGCAATAATCAGCCGGGACAGGTGGTTACGCTGCCGGAAAAATCTGGTTGGGTCGGCGTAAACGCGACGTGCCCGGCGGGGACAACGGTAAATTATACCTACCGAAGCTATGTATCAGAATTACCGGTACAAAGCACCGAAGGAAATTTTAAATACCTCAAGCTGAATGACTACCTTCTGGGCGCGATGAGCATCACCGATAGTGTCGCTGGCGTATTTTATCCGCCCCGTAACTATATTCGCATGGGCGTCGACTCTAACGTGTCGCAGCAAATGCCGTTTGGCGTGCAGGACTCAAAGCTGGTTTTTAAATTAAAAGTGATACGGCCTTTTATTAATATGGTGACGATCCCTCGCCAGACAATGTTTACTGTCTATGTGACGACCTCTACCGGCGACGCGTTGAGCACGCCGGTATATACCATTAGCTACAGCGGCAAAGTGGAAGTGCCGCAAAACTGCGAAGTGAATGCCGGACAGGTCGTGGAGTTTGATTTCGGCGATATCGGCGCGTCGTTATTTAGTCAGGCGGGGGCGGGTAATCGTCCGCAAGGCGTCACGCCGCAAACGAAAACTATCGCTATTAAATGTACCAACGTCGCGGCGCAGGCCTATTTATCTATGCGGCTTGAAGCCGAAAAGGCCTCAGGGCAGGCGATGGTGTCCGATAATCCGGATTTAGGCTTTGTGGTTGCTAATAGCAACGGTACGCCGCTCACACCCAATAATTTGTCGAGTAAAATTCCGTTTCATCTTGATGATAACGCCGCCGCTCGCGTAGGTATTCGCGCCTGGCCGATCAGCGTGACGGGGAATAAACCGGCGGAAGGGCCGTTTACTGCGCGCGGCTATCTACGAGTCGATTATGATTAAGGAGGCATAATGATCTTTCGGCGCGTTTTCATCGCTATCGGTTGTGTTTTGTTCAGCCCGCTGAGTCAGGCCAACTCATCTCTGGGCGAAGTGAATATTGAACTGCGCGGTAACGTGGTGGATTTTACCTGCGCCGTGGTGGCGGGCGACAGTAACAAATCGGTTAACCTCGGCACCTGGCCGACAAAACAGCTTCACGCCGCCGGTGACGCCACGCAACCGGTAGCCTTTAGCCTAAAACTTGAAGGCTGCCCGCCGGGGTCGGCGTCTATAACGTTTTCCGGGACGCCAGCGCCCGGCACGGCATTACTGGCGCTTGCTGATACGGCAATGGCGCAAAAACTGGCGATTGAAATTCGCGATGGCGATCAACGTCGATTGCCACTTGAACAGGCCAGCAAGGCCGTCGATATTGACAACAACGGCAATGCTACCCTGAAATTCTATGCGAACTATATCGCCTTAGCCGATGGCGTGCAGCCCGGACTTGCTAACGCGGATGCGACCTTCCTGATCAATTACAATTAGTGTCCGTTATTGTGGCTCCCGAACGATAATTCGCCGGGAGTACATTTACAATAATTCGTGTGATTTGGCGTAATCGATAAGCTCAACGATAGAGTGAAGGCCAAGTTTAGAAAATATATTGGCCTTATGCGCGCTGATAGTCTTGTTACTCAATAAAAGTTGCTCGGCAATTTCTTTGTTAGACATTCCATTGGCCAGATAGCGCAGCACGGTAACTTCGCGGTTAGATAGTGGCATATCATGGTGCCCGCCTTTGGGGGTACGGGTATTACTGATGAAATTAAGCGTCTCAGATGGGAAAAAAGAATAGCCGGATAAAATCATTTTTACCGCATTATAAATATCATTGAGGTCTTTGCGTTTACTTACAAATCCGTTTGCGCCCGCTCTTATTGCTCTTCCGGCATAAAAAGCCTCTGATTTCGACGATAAAAAAAGTATCCGGGTATGTTCCTGGATAGATTTGATTCGTTTAAGTAAGGTAAAGCCGTCGGTGCCCGGTAATTCAATATCCAGAATGACAAGGTCAACAGGATAAGTGCGCAGATACTCTATCGCTGTTCGGCTATCATCCGTTTTCAGGACAACCTGAATATTGCTATTTTTACCGAGTAAAACTTCGATCGACATTCTTACAATAGGGTGTTCGTCCATAATGATAACAGATGCAGGTTTCATTGTTGTATGCCTCAGACTGTTATGCGTCCTTCGTTTTAGAATAAGCGTCAGACACCTTAAAGATTGTGAAATAGCCAGATCTACACACCACACAGTGGAGCAATAATAAAGAATGAGACCTCCCTGTTGACTGGCTATTTTGCGTAAGAGTAATAAATATGTGGAATATCCATTTCGCACCAACAAAAAAGAAATTTCTGATTAAGTAAAAACAATATGGATTATACCTGGTCTGATTTCTCGGAAAAGTCTTGCGAAATGCGAATTATGGATAGCGGGTAGGATGTTCTGTGGCGTTATAGAAAATTTGTTCGTGGTGGAGCTATTTTCTTTAGAGTTGACATTGAGTAGTTTAAACTGTTGTTTTTAAGTATAAAAATAATATGAAAGACTAATTGTTTAGTATTTGTTATGTAATAACAGAAAGATGTTGACGCTGGAGACCTCAAAAAACGAGGAGGGACAGGGGGCGATGTAAGAAAAAAATTTTTATCGCTTACCAGGACGAGTTGTAAATATTAATTTTATGTGAAATATTTACATTTAATGGAAGTGAAAATAAGTAATTTCTTAAAAAATCTTATTCACCAAAACGTTAGTTCGTTAAAAAATGTCGTGGAAAGTAACGTTTAACTGCTGGATCAGCCGAAGAAAGCTTTGTCTGTGGGGAAGGTTAAGGAGGGTGATAAGTTGTTTAAGCCGGTAAACTACACGATGATAAGGTACGCTTTGCTGACGTGCTATTTCTTTTAAAGAGGCACCTTGCGCTAAAGTTTCAATCATCAACCAGTCAGTACGGCTAAAGCTTTCCGATAAGCGAGGTTTGGCGGCTGATAACAAGGCTTCGCGTACAGAGGCCAGATTTTGTCGTCGCGACAGAACAAAAAAACGCCCAGCCATACGGATAAACTGTGTTATAGCGGGGGTTTTATCTGATACCAGCAGGTAAATCTGGATATCGCTTTGTTGCCAACTGAGCGCGCGTAGCTGGTTAAGCGCCTCAATACAGGAGACAGGTAGCGCCTCCATATCTACAATCAGTTGTCTGAGCGACCCCTTTTCAATCCACAAAGAAATGTCATCTAATGAGCGGAATGCAGCGGTAGGTTTTCCGGAAAATAAGTAGTGACTCAATGAATAGCCGAGGTAGTTATCAGTTGTAATTATTGCCTGGGAAATGATACCAACCGGCAAGGCATAATTAAGCTGTTGGTCCAGTAACTCAAGGCGATCAAATATCTGCGGCGTTGGAGAGTGATAACGGCAGGCGCAGTCTTTGGCATTTCTTAAACGGCGGTGTCTTTCCCTGCGTGGTACGCTGCGCATCCTGCTTTTTCCATTGCTCTAATATATATCTGGTAATATGGCTGGCCATAAATAACCTTGTCCCATCGTTGCACCAGCGTAAAAAGCAATGCTTCGTTGCTCTGATGTTTCAATGCCTTCCATCAGCATTAACTGCTGAAAAAAAACTTCGCTATCATGTTTTGACGGAAGTTGCGTCAGGACCTCATAGCCGATTAATTGCGCAGTTGAGAGATTAACGATTGGCTCAGATTTTAACAATCCGCTGTTGAGATATGAATGGCGTGTTGGCGAAGACGCCAGGTGTGGGGGATTTATCCTTTCCTTTAATAAAGTACCCTGTGCCACCAAACACTCCTCCAGGCATTTATGATGCAGCCATATATTTTTGACCCCTGAATCTATCAGGATATTATGGGCATCATTGTGGCAGCGTTAAAAAAATGCCTGTAGGTATCGTTACTTAATTATTGGTGAGATATTTCGTAAGCCTTGTAAAAAGTTAAGTGAGTTTACTTACTGAGTAAGAAATGAAGGTTAACTCTAATATACTTTAAAAACTGCTGCTCCGTTTTAACATGTAATTTGCGCATAATGCTCCGGCGGAGTGACTTTGTCTGCTCTTCAGAAAGTGAAAGTAAAGCACCCGTTTCGCTTAAATGATAACCGCTGGCGATCAGTTTTAACAGGTGACGTTCTGTTACTGAAAAATGACGAGTCGTGCAGTAGTGGCAAATGCCAGAAGGGACGCTATGTCGAAGCGCTCGCTTATGTAAGATCAATATCATTTTCCGGGTAATTTCTTCAACATCATCTTTCCGATAAATATGCGGCAGCATATACAGACATGGTCTGAACATGAGCTTTTCTTTATCGCATTTATTACAAATAATCACCCGTAGCTGATGTTGGGTATGCATAGGTATCTGGTAACAGCCTGCGCTGAACCAATCATCATCCAGGGCCAGGAAAGCGATATCGGCATTATCTATCTCTTCTGGCGGCAGAAAGTCAATTTTCTGCTGCCATTGATTCGCCAGACGCGTCATGATGATTTTCAAACCATGCTCAAAGTGACTGTTTTGTTCCTTAATAGCGATACGCAGCATAAAAAATATCCTACACGGCAGGTGAATCATGGTGAAATATTAAAGAAACTGATTGATTTTCTAAATACTGGCGGCCTTAATTCCCACTTTATGCGTGCTGAGATGTGTCCAGGCGATTTCCTGGAACCTGGCATTGCGCCAGAAAAGACGATATTCGTACACTTAGTCAGCAACCAGAACAAAAGCCATTGACTCAGGAGTGCCTGACCGTATAATTCTCGCGTTTCGTCTACACGAAGTCTTCACTTCACAAGGCGCCCTTAGCTCAGTTGGATAGAGCAACGGCCTTCTAAGCCGTGGGTCGCAGGTTCGAATCCTGCAGGGCGCGCCACTTATATATCAACTGGTTACGCCTCTTTAATTCTCATATGGGACATCATCACCAAAAATGTCGTCTATTTTCCTCGCGTGTTCCGTTAAATGATTAGGCGCAAGGTGAGCATATCTGTGAATCACCACGGATAACCTGGACACTTCTGAGTCGTTGATGATATAGGTTTTCATATTCAGCCGGTGGCATCTGCTCGCTCGAACCATGCCGGCGTCTACTGTTATAAAACATTTCTATGTAATCAAAAATATCGCTTCTGGCTTCGTCTCTCGTTCCGTAGATCTTTTCCTTTATCCGTTCACGCTTCAGTAGCTGGAAAAAGCTTTCTGCAACCGCATTGTCATGACAGTTGCCACGACGGCTCATTCTGCTCTCCAGTCCGTGCGATTTCAGGATCGACTGCCATTCATAGCGGGTGATTACGTCGCCACACGGCCATCAGAAGCGCATTCAGGACTCTATCTTTTGTCATTCATGGTTGCAGTGACCAATTGAATCTATTGCGGCTTTTTTTAATATGTCCCGTTCGTCAGTAACCCGCTTCAACTCTTTCGGGAGTCGGCGGATTTCGGTCTGATCATCTGACTGCTCTTTATTTCTTTATTGGTGGAGGAGTTCGACCCGTACTTCTTTATCCTGGCGTAAAGACTGTGGGTAGTAATATCGAGATGTGTTGCGACGCTGGAAACAGAATGGCCACGCTCAACAACCTGTCTTACCGCTTCAATTTTAAACTCTTCGGGATAACGTTTACCGCTCATAGGCACCTCTCTTTAAGTCATCTTAAATGGCTCTGAGGTGTCTGTTAAATCCGTGGCGATTCACATTGACCGCAGATTGTCAGGTTCCTTTACCCGGTAGTGAAACCAGTAGGGGGCAGTTTATCCGCACTAAAAGACGGTGTTCCTGCATCTGTGGTGGAGTTGAACCGGATGGGCTTTGGGCACATGCGTATCCTTGCGTGTATTGGTCAGTTGCCGGAGTCTGGATTAATGCACTATGGCTCCGTTGGGTTCTTTTTTGGGACTGATGGTGCATTGCGACTTCTTGCTAAGAAACCTGATGGGGCATTTGTGACATACGATATGTAGGAATCCCCGCCGCCCGTTACCCATTGGTGGCGGGGAACATTAATTATACATGAATGTTATTTAATTATTTCCGTAATATTCTCATTTGTCCTCGCCCCTGTTCTAACGTCCCATGTCCCAGATGTAATTGATTCTAATTCATTTGAATCTATGTCGTTAATCGCCCGCCCGGAAAGCCATCTTCCGTCTATTTGGAATGTCTTCTTGTCGACATCTGCATTTATAATTTTTCCATCCTTTGTTTTAAAGCTAATGAACATCGCTGTCTTCTCATCAAGAGAATCAGCAGGATTCTTATTAAACTCAAATATTACAAAGGTTTTAATGTCCATTTGCTGTTTATATATCCATAATGATTTTATATAAACGTTGTTACATATTTTTGCGTTAATATTAAGAGGCTTGAAATTAAAGGCTCGTGAATAGTCGAAAAATCCTGGAGCAGTTATTTTCAAATCAATCCCGTAGTATCTAGACATTGCTTCACTGTTAAACGTATCAAGACTTGGGCCTGCATGCAGTACCGGTGGAAAGTAATAATCAGGAATTATCGCTTGATCTTGTTTGTTATGTTTCGCCCTGTCTATTATTTCTTCCCTAATCTCCGTTTGTTTGCTTATTGATTTAATTGATGAGTAATAGAGGATGTATGATGGAATGAAATATAAAAAAGCCATTGCATATGTAGTAACAGATAAATAAATGGAAGCCTTGTTAAATTTCGTAAATGCAGAATGAGCAACAAAGGAAATCGAAAGAATCATAAAGCAGAGTGCTCCATTGAGAGCCCTGCTGGGCATTGCAGGAGATGCAAGGAACGCAACATTTGCAGCAATTGCACCCAGTATGAATAAAAAGCTTCCAAACATAAGTTTGCTGCTACTATTCCTTGATAACACTACAGAGATTAGTAGTATTATAAATGCAATATAGACCTGCCAATATGCCCCCATTGCTGATGGCAGCCTTTCTGAAAAGTGCTCAAGAACCCTCCATGCAAGTGGTTGATTGTACCAGTCTTGTATTGTAGACGCACGGGATAGGTTTCCCGGAGCCAGCAGGAGAACCCCCGCGCCTATTGCAGATCCGAATACGCCAATCAGTAAATATTTATTTCTATTCATTATAAAGAAATATGCTACAGAAATTAATACAACTACAAGAGATGTATTTTCATTTGAGCAACCTGCAAATATCGATGATATGGCATATACAAAGAGTATTAAATTGGATTTTTTACCATTGCTTAAATATATAGAAATTAGTATATAAATGGCAATGAACATGTTGGTCCATAAGTAATTTGCTGACCCAACAAGCCAGAAGTTAGTTTGACCGAGGGCTGGATTTGCAATGAAGTATAAGAAAAATAAGAAAATCATCACATATGGGGACGGTGACGACTTTGTTAATGTAGCTGGGATCATTGTCCAGCACAACACCATTAATGTTAGCGCTGCTGAGTTTATTGCATTGTAAATATGCGGGGAGAAAAACTTTAATAGAGATGTGCTGATCGTATCTGACACAACCCTTCCGCTCCATCCCAAATAGTGCATTTTTACGCTAGAAAGCGAAAGCTCTCTTAGGGCATAAGTATAGTCATCAGAGTTCATTGGTGTGATAAATCCTATTGAATACACCAACGAGAAAACTATAAGGATAGCAATTACCATTTTTAATCTATTGTTAACCATTTTTCTTCTCATTCTTAATTATGTACTTAGGTCTTTTTTTGGTTTCTATGTAAATTCTACCAATATATTCTCCAAGAATACCTATTCCTATCAATTGAACGCCACCCAGGAAAAGTACAGAAACAAGAAGTGACGGGTAGCCAGGAACATTATTTCCAAATATTAATTTATCAATAATCATCCATGCACCGTAAAGGAATGACATACCTGCAATAAACAATCCAATATAAGTCCATATGCGGAGCGGAAATGTTGAGAAAGAAGTTATTCCTTCCAGCGCCAGATTCCATAATTTCCAGCCATTGAATTTTGAATCGCCGGCAACACGTTCAGCGCGGGCGTATTCAACTATATCAGTCTTGCCGCCCACCCATGACAGAACGCCTTTCATAAACAGATTACGTTCTGGCATCTGTTTAATATTTTCGACAACCTCACGACTCATTAACCGAAAGTCGCCAACGTTCTCTTCAATTTTCGGATTGCTGATTTTATTATGCAGCTTATAAAACCATTCAGCTGTCTTACGCTTCATGCGCCCGTCAGTTGAGCGGTCTGAGCGCTTAGCCAGCACCATATCCGCGCCAGCCTGCCACTTCTCAATGAGATGGGGGATAACTTCTATCGGATCCTGTAAATCGACATCAATAGGAATGACCGTATCCCCGGTTGCATGGTCGAGACCCGCGAAAAGAGCAGGTTCTTTACCGAAGTTTCGCGTAAACGAAAGCGGAATAACGAGCGGATCAGATGCAGCTATTTTGTTAATTATTGATTCAGTCGCATCTTTGCTTCCGTCGTTGATGAAAACAATCTCAACTTCATACGGTTTTAGCTCTTCAAACTCGCGAACCGTTTTATAGAAAATAGGTATCGTGGCTTCTTCATTGAAGACCGGAACGACTAACGAGATTTTCATTTCGCATCCCTAAAGACAATGAACTTTGAATAAATGAATCCGCATATCAGGCTGATAGCTGAAAAGGTGACAAGAGTAAGGAGTGGCGGCAGGGAACATTTGTCAGCCATCCAGCCAACAACGGCGCTCAGTGTTCCCATAAATCCCACGTACATCATGTAGCGAAGCGTGGTGGTGCTGGCGTTAAAGGTGAAGCGCGCATTGGCATAGAAGCTGAACGATACGGCGATAACAAAACCGGAAAAGTTCGCCAACGCCTGATGCGTATGCATCCCATACACACAAAAAGCAAATACGCCCCAATGAATAAGCGTGTTAAGAACACCGATCGATGTGTACTTAGCGAATAACTTCAACATTATGAAAATCAGCGGATTCGGAAAGGTCTGGAGTGTAGCACTACAAATTGCTTTGATCGATATAAACGATCAATAATGTGGTATTCAATAGTTTAAAGTTATTGTTATCTTATTAATTGATCGTTGTTACCGATCAATTGGGGCTACTGATTGCTTAGTAGTTTGGGACAAAAACGGGACACACAAAGCTTTGCATCGGCTTGCAAGTCTTTGCATGTTTTTCGAGGATGGGGCGAGTGAGCGCCGTAGTAATGGAATAACTTGTTGTTAGCTCAGGTAGTTCCAGGAACATCTAAGCCGTGGGTCGCAGGTTCGAATCCTGCAGGGCGCGCCATTTAACCTCTCAAAATTATGTTAATCCGTAAGCTTCTGCGGCGGCGACGTTGCGCCATCCGCAGTACGTGACGCTAATATGCAAATAACTAATTGCGTTTAATCTGTTTATGGTGCTCCTCAGCCTGGATCTCGTGGGAGAAAGAATGGGCATTATTCATCGATTGATGGATGACCATTGCTTTTTCATAGCCGTCCATTTCAGAAAAGGATGTCGCATTTTCCACAGTAGCCGGGGCGCTGGTTTTCTGTGTCTGAGCCATTTGCTGATGCGCGAAGGCGTCACCGTTATTCATCATCTCATGCGCCGTGGCGGATAATTGGCGAGATTCCATTTTCTCTGCGGCTTTTACGCCAGCTGAAATAAAAAAACGACAGCTAAAAGGGATGTAAACTTATTCATCTTATTTCTCCGGTGTGGGTTAATAAGAGAAATAATAAAACAGTCGTTGGGGCTGGCGCGTGACAGGATAATGACGATTATATCAGATTATTTTGCTGGCTAGTGATAGCGCCTTTCACTATCGCTACAGTTCAACGGAGGTATTTGGGTAATGTCAAAATAAAACGAGTAGCGCGCGTATCGGAGGTGACAGAAACTTTTCCCTGATGCGCAGTGACGATGGATTTTACAATTGCCAGGCCTATACCGCGGCCTTCCCCTTTACGCTGGCGGGAGGGAGTAACGTGATAAAAACGATCGAAAAGGCGCGGCAAATGTTCCGGCGCGATTGGCGTACCGGGGTTTTCAACAATAATATGTATCTGGTCGTCCGCTTCTTTTATCCGAAGAGTAATGGTTTTACCCGGCGGCGTATAGCGCATCGTATTAGAGAGTAAATTACTGATCGCTCTGCGTAGCATGATGGGATCGCCGGTGATTCAGCAGGCGCGGCCTTCAAAGCGCAAGCTCCCAACACCTTTTCGGCAGAAAAACTCGATGAGGCGCTTTACCACGGGGCGGTGCTCCGGGTGCGGCCAAAAGCCATGACGGTAGCGGTGATTATCGCCGGTCTGCTACCTGTTTTATGGGGGACCGGCGCGGGTTCTGAGGTGATGAGCCGTATTACCGCGCCGTTGCTGTCGCTGTTCATCATTCCGGCAGCCTACAAGCTGATGTGGCTGCGCAGGCATCGTCGCCTTGCGGCATAACGTGTGTCGCCCGCCTGCGGCGTCAAACTGTAGGCGGGTTCAGTATACGTTTATCGTTCGAGCGCGCTGACCCGTTTGCGGTACTCGCCTGGTGTACAACCGAATTCACGGACAAAAGCTTTGTGAAAAGAAGATTCGCTCGCATAACCTACCGACTCGGCAATCACCATCACCGGCAGCGCTTCACGCGACAGGGTCTGGGCGGCGATTTGCAGGCGCAGCGTTGTTAACACGGCTAAGGGCGTCGTAGCGGACACGTCGCGAAATAGCTGGGCGAAGCTCGCCCGCGACATGTGTACCCGTTGCGCCAGCGTTTCGACCGTCCAGGGATGCGCCGGTGTTTCCAGCATGTGAAGGATCACGCGGCCCAGCCGGGGATGCAGCAATAAATTGAGCACACTTTTCGCGGTGCCGGCCTGCGATAGCCAGTCGCGAACGGCGAGGGTAAACAGCGTGGCGCACTGCTGACTGTATAAGACGTCAGCGCCAGGTAAATGGCGTTCTGACTCCTGCTGTAACAGCAAAATGGCGGCGTTAAGCCAGATACTGGCGGGGCTATGCAGCGGCGGGGCAAGACATAACACTTCCGGCAACGCGGTAAGGAAATAACGTGACGTCGTGTGCAGACGTAGACTACCGCACACGATATGTGTCGGTGCTTCGCCAGACTGGCGCAAACGGTGGGCGGAGTTTTGCGGCAGAATCACCACCTTTCCCGGCGTAAGCGTCATGGCGTCGCCGGTAGGCATTTCCAGTTGCGCTTCGCCCTGCGTAACGGTATGCCAGCGAATCACCGATAGCTCGCCAGCGGCGTGCGGTAACTGCCAGTCGCCGCCTAACGGGCAATTCTTGTCGATTGAGCCCTGAGGGGCGTTAAGCGTCAATAGCCGACTAAGCGCATCCATATAGACTCCAGAACAGATTTATTTTCAAAAATAGGGATCACCATTTCTGTCTTTGATCACTATATTTCGGACTCAATGTCATTTCTACCCTTGTTTTTGCTAAACGCCAATTTAGACGATAAGACAAAAAATGACGCGTTGCGGATAACCCTGTCTTTTTTGACGTTATTTATACTTGTCCTGACAAACAGATGGTGATTTGGCGGAGAAAGAAGATGACACAGTATCAGGCGCTCATTATTGGTTTTGGCAAGGCAGGAAAAACGTTGGCGGCAACTCTGGCGAAGACGGGATGGCGCGTGGCGATTATCGAACAGTCCGCCAGTATGTTCGGCGGAACCTGCATCAACATTGGCTGCATTCCAACGAAAACGCTGGTTCATGACGCGGAACGTGAGGGCGATTTTTCTGTCGCCATGCAACGCAAAGCGGCGGTCGTAAATTTTTTACGCGACAAAAATTTTCATAATCTTGCCGACCTGGACAATGTCGATGTGATTGAGGGAAGGGCGGAGTTTATTGATAACCATACCTTACGGGTATTTCAGGCGGACGGCGAGCGGGTGTTACGGGGAGAAAAGATCTTCATTAATACTGGCGCAGAGTCGGTGATCCCGGCTATTACGGGCTTAACAACGACGGCAGGGGTGTTCGATAGCACCGGGCTACTCAGCCTGAGCCAGCGTCCGGCGCGGCTGGGGATTTTAGGCGGCGGTTATATTGGCCTTGAATTTGCCTCAATGTTCGCCAACTTCGGTACGAAGGTCACTATCTTTGAAGCAGCGCCGCAATTCCTGCCTCGTGAAGATCAGGATATCGCGCAGGCAATTACCCACATTTTACAGGAAAAGGGCGTCGAGCTGATTTTAAACGCCAACGTACAGGCCGTATCCTCAAAGGAGGGCGCGGTACAAGTTGAAACGCCGGAAGGCGCGCATCTTGTGGATGCCCTGCTGGTGGCGTCGGGGCGAAAACCGGCGACGGCTGGCTTACAGTTGCAGAACGCCGGCGTGGCGGTGAACGAACGCGGCGGGATCATCGTGGATGATTACCTGCGTACCACGGCGGACAATATCTGGGCGATGGGCGATGTTACCGGAGGGTTGCAGTTTACCTATATTTCACTGGATGATTTTCGTATTGTACGCGACGGGTTATTGGGAGATGGCAAACGCAGTACCCGCGATCGCCAGAACGTCCCGTATTCCGTCTTTATGACGCCGCCGCTCTCTCGTGTCGGGCTGACGGAAGAACAAGCGCGGGCAAGCGGCGCAACGGTGCAGGTGGTGACATTACCGGTGGCGGCGATCCCTCGCGCCCGTGTTATGAACGATACCCGTGGCGTACTAAAAGCGGTAGTGGACGTGAATACGCAGCGTATTGTAGGGGTGTCATTGTTATGCGTCGATTCTCATGAAATGATTAATATCGTTAAAACCGTTATGGATGCAGATTTACCTTATACGGTGTTACGCGACCAGATATTTACCCATCCTACAATGAGTGAGTCTTTAAACGATCTCTTCTCTCTCATTAAGTAAAACATAAATAATGTAGCCCTGTTAATCAGGGCTTTTTTTTGCCTGTCAGACCATAAAAATACGCCAGGACAAATATGCTGGCGTCTGAAAGAAAAGGCTTTAGTCAGGCGTAACGTATTATAACACCATTGAAATAACCCACGACTGGAAATCTCGATGTTAAAAGTTACCACACTTATTGCTTCATTATTGGCTGCGCCGCTGGCGTTTTCCGTCTCCGCCCAGCCGCTAACTGACGTTGAATATATCAGCGTTTCTGCGGTGTCAGCAACGCCGTCAATGCTTGAAGACGCTATTGCCAGACTGGCGCAAAGTAAACAGGCGTCGTCATGGAAAATTACGTCAATGCGTATTGATAATACGGGTTACGCCACTGCGATATTATATAAATAAGGAGAGCCTGAGATGGATAAATATCTTCGTCTGTTAAGTCAGGGGGATCGGCTTGGATTAACATTAATTCGCCTGAGTATCGCCATCGTTTTTATCTGGATTGGACTACTAAAATTTGTGCCCTATGAGGCAGACAGTATTACCCCGTTTGTGGCGAACAGCCCGTTTATGTCTTTTTTCTATGAACATCCTGAAGAATATCGTCAGCATCTGACGCATGAGGGCGAACTAAAACCGGAGGAACGCGCCTGGCAAACGGCCAATAATACGTATGCGTTTTCGGATGGTCTGGGCGTGGTGGAATTGATTATCGCGGTGCTGGTACTGGCTAACCCTGTCAGCCGCTGGTTAGGGCTGGCGGGCGGCGTGCTGGCATTCCTGACGCCATTTGTCACGCTGTCGTTTTTAATCACCACGCCGGAGGCCTGGGTTATGCCGCTGGGCGATGCGCATTATGGTTTCCCGTATTTATCGGGCGCTGGGCGGCTGGTATTAAAAGATACGTTAATGCTGGCAGGGGCGGTGATGATCATGGCGGACTCCGCCCGTTCGTTACTTTTACAGCGACAGTAGCGACCCTCTTACCCTCTTACCCTCTTTATGCCGCGATTCGTCGGGTGGCGCTTGCGCCATCCGACAATGTGTTGATGAATGATGGACTACCCTGACAGAAGTTCCTGTTCCACCTGTTGAACCTGCGCCTCCAGCGTATTGCGAATTTCGGTTAGCGCCCGTTCCTGCTCGGAGAAATAGGCTTCCTTATCCGCAACGGAAGAGGCGAGCCGCCAGGCGTTTTCCGTTTCCAGCTGCGTTATCTCTTTCAACAGCGCGTCGATTTGCGTGCGGAGCTGGCGTATTTTATGGCGCAGATGTTCCAGGTTATTGAGCCTGTCGCTTGCCATCATCGGTTCCAGACCGCTTTGCAGCTGCGTCAATAACGCGCGAATTGCCGCCAGATCGGCATTCTGCCGCGCCTGATTAAGTTGTACCATCATCTGGTGCGCTTTTTCTTTTAATTCATCGGCGACCACATCCGGGTGACACAGGCGGCTGGCCTGACGCCACAAACGTTTTAATTCATTGCGTTCGTCAGCCGACAAACGTTGATCGCGAGCGTAGCGGAATTGCGCTTCCTGCTGCTGCTCCCGGTACTGGTGATAGTCCTGTTCCGCATTTTCCTGCGCCTGGCGGAATGCGCTGTCGTCCTGATGGGAAAAATCCGCTTCCAGCTCGCGAATTTCCGCCAGCAACGCGGTAATTAATTCCGTCTGCTGCTGGATTCGCTGACGGATGCCCACCGCTTCGCGCGAGGCGGCATTCAATCCTGTCCACTGCTGTTTTAGCGTTGCCAGTTGATCCACGGCCTGGGAAATAAATTGCAGGCAGGATTGATAATCCTTTTCCCGGCGTTTTATTTCGGCTTCTTGCTTACGCTGCATACTCACCGCGAGCTGTTTACGCAACTCCAGAATACGGCTCATCAACGGCCCGAGACGCAGATGATAGAGGTCGTTGAAATCGTCGAGGATTTGTACCCGCGCATTTCGTTTGTCAATCAGATCGCGAAGTTGGGCTTCAAGCGCTTTCAGCTCCAGTTTACTGGCGGCAATAGAGGGATCTTGCCACGTCGAGAGCGCCCGTTGAGCCTGTAGCCAGGCGGCGATCTCTTGCATGGCGTCACTGAATCGACGAGCTTCAATCGCCTGGGCAATCGCGCTGATTACGGCATCCTGCGGCTCATTTTTCAGGTAGATGAGCTGCTGACGGATAATCTCTTCGTCCTCAAGTTCGATGGCGCTTTTGATGATCTCTAAACGTTTGATGATCTTATTCATGACGTTGATGCCTGGCGTGGCTCAAAAACGGATAACAGATACCAGGTCTGATTCACCTTTTTGAAAATACTGAAAAAATACTAAATGTATTCTGTAGGGTGTCGTACTTTTCGTCCAGAGTTATTCACATATTTTATACTCGGCGTCTGTCACCCGTAACGTTCTATATCGGCGCGCACTCTTTTCTTTTTACTCCCCGCGACATCTTTTTTTACACGATAACGTTAACGTCCGGAGTTGAGCCTTGACAAACGATTGCGCCTTGCGGCAGCGAGAGCGAAATGTTAAAAGGTGCCCCTCAATAAAAACGATACAGGGGTAGGACGTGAAAAACGCGTCAACTGCATCCGGCGCCAGCGTGTCGGATGCCGCGTCGAAGAATGAACCGACGCTTCAGCGGGGGTTGCAAAACCGCCATATTCAGCTAATTGCGCTGGGCGGTGCCATTGGCACCGGACTGTTTCTGGGCATCGGCCCGGCGATTCAAATGGCGGGGCCGGCTGTTTTGTTGGGCTATGGCGTTGCCGGGATTATCGCTTTTCTCATTATGCGCCAGTTGGGTGAAATGGTCGTGGAAGAGCCGGTTTCCGGATCGTTTGCCCACTTCGCCTGGAAATATTGGGGGCCGTTTGCGGGCTTTTTGTCGGGCTGGAACTATTGGGTCATGTTTGTGCTGGTCGGGATGGCGGAGTTGACCGCGGCGGGCATCTATATGCAGTACTGGCTGCCTGACGTACCAACATGGGTATGGGCGGCGGCGTTTTTTATTATCATTAATGCCGTGAATCTGGTGAACGTTCGTCTGTATGGCGAAACGGAATTCTGGTTCGCGCTGATTAAAGTGCTGGCGATTATCGGCATGATAGGTTTTGGTCTGTGGCTGCTGTTCTCCGGCCACGGCGGCGAACATGCCAGCATTGATAACCTCTGGCGTTATAACGGTTTCTTCGCTACCGGTTGGCATGGTTTGCTTCTGTCGCTGGCGGTGATTATGTTTTCTTTTGGCGGACTGGAGCTGATCGGCATTACTGCGGCGGAAGCGCGCGATCCGCAAAAAAGCATCCCGAAAGCGGTGAATCAGGTGGTATACCGTATTTTGCTGTTCTACATCGGTTCGCTGGTGGTGTTGCTGGCGCTCTATCCGTGGGTAGAGGTGAAATCCAATAGCAGCCCTTTTGTGATGATCTTCCATAACCTGGACAGTAATGTGGTGGCTTCGGCGCTGAATTTCGTTATTCTGGTCGCGTCGCTTTCGGTATATAACAGCGGCGTTTATTCGAATAGCCGAATGCTGTTCGGCCTGTCCGTACAAGGCAACGCGCCGAAATTTTTAACCCGCGTCAGCCATCGCGGCGTACCGGTGAACTCGCTGATACTTTCCGGAGCGATTACCTCGCTGGTGGTGCTGATCAACTATCTGTTGCCGCAAAAAGCGTTTAGCCTGTTGATGGCGCTGGTTGTCGCGACGCTATTGCTAAACTGGATAATGATCTGTCTCGCGCATTTACGTTTTCGCGCGGCGATGCGTCGTAAAGGGCGCGAGACGCAATTTAAGGCGCTGTTCTATCCCGCCGGAAACTATTTGTGCATTGCGTTTCTGGCGCTGATTCTGGTGTTAATGTGTACGATGGACGATATGCGATTGTCGGCGATTTTGCTGCCGGTATGGATTGTATTCCTGTTTATCGCGTTTACAGTTTTGCGCCGTAAGGCTCATTAACTTTTTTGCCCGATCCCATGCTCATGCGATCGGGCAATCCATTAATGCCGCAATGTCCCTGACAGAGCACGAATATCGCTGCCGGTCGGCGTCTGATGAATACGCAAGCCGAACTCTTCCACCACGGCAAAAATATGGTCGAAAATATCGGCCTGGATGCTCTCATATTCCAGCCACACGACGGTATTGGTAAAGGCGTAGATCTCTATCGGCAAACCATGATCGTCAGGCGCCAGTTGGCGTACCATCAGCGTCATGTCTTTACGGATGCGCGGATGGTGGCGTAAATATTCGTTCAGATAGGCGCGAAATGTCCCGATATTGGTCATTCGGCGGTGATTTAAGGCTGATTCCGGCGCATCCAGTTGTTTATTCCATTCATCGATTTCCTGATGACGGCTGGTAAGGTACGGCTTTAACAGTTGCGCGGTTAATAGCCGCTGTTTTTCATCATCATCCAGAAAATGGATACTGGTCGCGTCAATATTAATGCTGCGTTTAATCCGGCGTCCGCCGGACGCAGACATGCCGCTCCAGTTTTTGAACGAGTCGGAAACCAGCGACCAGGTGGGAATGGTGGTGATGGTATTATCCCAGTTGCGTACTTTTACCGTGGTTAAACCAATATCAATGACCGCGCCATCTGCGCCATATTTTGGCATCTCCAGCCAGTCGCCCAGTTTGAGCATATCGTTGGCGGAAAGCTGTATACCAGCAACCAGGCCAAGAATCGGGTCTTTAAAGACCAGCATTAATACCGCGGCCATCGCGCCAAGCCCGCTGATTAAAATTGCTGGTGACTGGCCAATCAGCAGTGAGATCATCAGAATGCCGACGATAATTGCGCCGATGAGCTTAATGCCCTGAAATATTCCTTTTAGCGGTAACTGAGAGGCGGCGGGCCATTTTTGCGATAGATTGAAAATCACGTCCAGCAGAGAAAATAACGACAGCAGGGCGTAGGTCATAATCCATAACTGCGCGCAGGTCGTCAGGATATCCGCAGCCTCACTGCCTTTTTGTAGCCAGAGCGCGGCCTGAATATTGACAATGATGCCTTGTAGCGTAAAAGCCAGACGATGGAATAATTTATTCTGGGTAATAATTTGCAGCCACAGGCGGGAACTGGCGCTGGCGCGTTTTTCGAAAGCGCGCAGTACTATCCAGTGCAAAATAATATGCACGACAACTGCTGTCAGAAAAATAATACCAAATATCACCACCAGCGACGTGGTGTGATTCATTTCAATTCCCGCTAAATCTTCTACCTGGGATATCAATTCCTGCATAATCTCTCCTTTATAAACAGCAGCCTATGATGACTGCTGAATGGCATTTATGCAAATCAGGACGCCTGCGCTTCAGGCATAATCAGCAACAGACGGGTAAAAGCGCCTCTGGGGTTATCCATACGCTATATTTTATCCAGCGCCCTGTAAACGTCGTCATTTTACGCGGTTCCCTCTTTTTGAACAGGCGCCAGTCCGTCAACAATGAATGAAAACTTTTTAACCAGAATGTTTAAAACGATTGCAATATCTCTGTCGGATAATGATTAGCACCGTCGTATCTATCAACAATAACATTAAGGAACATCGGATGACCCAAAAGCGTACCCTGCTAAAATACGGCATACTCTCGCTGGCGCTGGCCGCGCCATTATCTGCCTGTGCGTTTGACTCTCTTACGGTAATTGGCGATAGCCTTAGCGATACCGGAAATAACGGTCGCTGGACCTGGGATAGTGGTCAAAATAAGCTCTACGACGAACAGTTGGCCGAACTATATGGGCTGGCATTAAGCCCTTCCAGCAATGGCGGTTCTAATTATGCCGCCGGCGGCGCGACGGCGACCCCGGAATTAAACCCGCAGGATAATACCGCAGATCAGGTACGGCAGTGGCTTGCCAAAACGGGGGGAAAAGCCGACCACAACGGTTTGTATATTCACTGGGTCGGCGGAAACGATCTGGCGGCGGCCATCGCGCGACCTGCCATGGCACAGCAAATAGCCGGTAATAGCGCCACTAGCGCGGCGGCGCAGGTAGGGCTGTTACTGGATGCCGGCGCCGGGCTGGTCGTGGTGCCAAACGTACCGGATATTAGTGCGACGCCAATGCTTCTGGAGGCGGTAATCACCGCCGGGCTGGGCGCAGCGGCTCCCCCGGCGCTAAAAGCGGCGTTAGAGGCGCTGGCGGAGGGAGCTACGCCCGATTTCGCCAGTCGGCAACAGGCGATCCGCAAGGCGTTGCTGGCGGCGGCTGCAACGGTAAGCAGCAATCCGTTTATTCAGCAACTGCTCGTTGAGCAACTGCTGGCGGGCTATGAAGCGGCGGCAGGGCAGGCGTCAGCTCTGACCGATGATTATAATCGGATGGAAGAGAAGGGGCTGGAGCAACACGGCGGCAATATAGCCCGTGCCGATATCAACGGCCTCTTTAAGGAAATTCTTGCCCACCCGCAGGCGTTTGGTCTGACAAATACCGTAGGTATGGCCTGCCCGCCGGGCGTATCCGCTTCGGCGTGCTCCTCGGCAATGCCTGGATTTAATGCGTCGCAGGACTATCTGTTTGCCGATCATTTACATCCCGGTCCGCAGGTCCATACCATTATTGCGCAATATATCCAGTCGATCATTGCCGCGCCGGTACAGGCGACATATCTGAACCAAAGCGTTCAGTCGATGGCGCAAGGTAGTCGTACCACGCTTGACAGCCGTTATCAGCAGCTTCGCCAGGGGGAAACCCCTGTCGGTTCGCTGGGCATGTTCGGCGGATACAGCGGGGGATATCAACGTTATGATAATAATGAGGCCGACGGGAACGGTAATCATAATAATCTGACGGTTGGCGTCGATTATCAGCTTAACGAGCAGGTACTGCTGGGAGGGCTGATAGCTGGTTCTCTGGATAAGCAACATCCTGACGATAATTATCGTTATGACGCCCGTGGTTTTCAGGCCACCGTATTCAGCCATTTGCGCGCCGGTCAGGCGTGGCTGGATGGCGATTTACACTATCTGTCCGCTAAATTCAGTAACATTCAGCGCAGTATCACGCTCGGTGCGCTAAGACGGGTGGAAGAGGGCGAAACCAACGGTCGGCTGTGGGGCGCGAGGTTAACCAGTGGTTATGATTTTGTCATGATGCCGTGGTTAACGACCGGACCGATGCTGCAATATGCATGGGATTACAGCCACGTTAATGGCTATAGCGAGAAGCTCAATACCAGTACATCAATGCGTTTTGGCGACCAAAACGCCCATTCGCAGGTGGGTAGCGCTGGCTGGCGTCTGGATCTCCGCCACAGCATCATTCACTCCTGGGCGCAGATTAATTATCGCCGTCAGTTTGGCGATGATACGTATGTGGCGAATGGCGGCCTTAAATCGACCGCGCTGACGTTTAGCCGCGACGGAAAAGCGCAGGATAAAAACTGGGTTGATATCGCGATTGGCGCAGATTTTCCGCTGTCGGCAACGGTGTCCGCTTTCGCCGGGCTGGCGCAAACGGCAGGGTTAAGCGATGGCAATCAAACCCGTTATAACGTTGGGTTTAGCGCCCGATTTTGATGATACGCCAGGGAGGGCCAACTCCGTGGTGACAATATCGCCATCGTAGGCGCAAACCGGTGTCACGCCGTTTTCTCCTTCATCCAGATGGGGGGTATCCAGATATGGCAAACGGCGTGCCAGTTTTAAATATTATTTATTTTCAATAGTTTGAAAGAGAAAGTTAACACTGGCGATGTAAAACCTGGCACTTCGCGCCATTGATCATTGGGGAACCTGGCAGAAAGGTGAAAAAAGCCGGACGGGCGTCCGGCTTAGGCAGGGGATTAAACTTCCGTCAGTGTGGTTTCAAGCGGCAGACGTGATTTCGGCAGCCCGGCGTTGAAATCCTCGACGCTATGATGGCCGACCGGCACCACGACCAGACTGGTATAGCCTTTTTCTTTCAGACCAAATTCAGCGTCGAGCACCTCGGCGTCGAAACCTTCAATGGGGACGGCGTCGAGACCCATCGCGGCGACGCCCAGCAGAAAGTTGCCGACGTTCAGATAAACCTGCTTCGCCATCCACTGGTGGTCATCTTTCAGCGAGACGCGGTGCATATCGGCGAAAAAGCGGCGACCTTTATCATTTTCCGCTTTAGCTTCCGGCGTAGCGAAACGGCCATCAGCATCTTCCTGATCGACGACGCGCTCAAGCCATGCGTCATCCATTGCGGTTTTGGCGCAGAAGACCACCACATGGGAGGCGTCCAGCATTTTGCGTTCGTTGAACGTGTAGTTTCCGGCAGCGGATTTTGCTACGCGCGCTTTGCCTTCTTCCGTACTGGCGACAATAAAGTGCCACGGCTGGGAATTGGTGCTGGAGGGGCTGTACTGTAGTAGTGTTTTTATTTTATCCGCTTCTTCGGCGGTCAGTTTTTTGCTGGGATCGAACGCCTTAGTGGAGTAGCGCTGTAAGGCGACAGAAACGATATCCATAAATGCTCCTGGTTGGTTTAGTACCCTTTTGTATCAGCAGGGTACCGGGTTATCGGTAAAAAGATAAGGGAGGAAAATGCGGAAACGGTTATTGCATCAGCGCGGTCGCAGGCGCAGTTGCTCTCTTTTAGGCAGCCCGTCTACGACCAGATTCCATGAGTCATTTATCAAATCGTTGAGTAGCGAGACGGTGATATCCTCGCCCGCATAGACTGAAATCCAGTGTTTCTTATTCATGTGATAGCCTGGCGCAATGCTGGGGTAAATTTGTTGATTTACCAGGGATTTTTGGGGATCCGACTTCAGGTTTACCACTGGGCGACAGTGATGTTCAGTGAACAGCATGAATATTTTGCCGCCGACTTTAAACACATCGTACTGTGGGCCGAAAGGCCAGCAGTGTTCGGTAAAAGGCAGTTCCAGCGCAAAGCGTTTTGCACAGGCGTGCAGTGTTTGACCGTCCATTATTGCTCCTCGCGAGTCAGCGCGCGCCACATCGCTTCGAATCCCAGCGCAATATATTCGCCAGCGCGAGCGGGATCGCGCGCGGCGAAATCCATTGTTGTTTCAGCCAGCGCCAGAAAAAGGCCGTCGCCGAAGGCGCGGTACTCATCCGACATAAACACCATCAAAACGGAACGATGACATAAATCGCGCAATTCGGGGAACATATCGTCGGCCCGTTGTTCCGTCTCTTTGGTGAGCTTTTCGCTGACGGCCAGTTGACGGATCGCCCGGTGGCGCGCGGGATGGTTCAGACCCCAACTGATGTAACTGTTCCAGATAAAGCGGGTCATCGTTTTGGCATCGGTAATGGATCGATCCAGCTCCATTATCATTGACTGGCAGAGATCCTGCTTTAAATGCAAATACAACGTGTTAATCAGCTCATCTTTGGTCGCGAAATAGCGAAACAATGTTCCTTCTGCAACACCTGCGTTACGCGCAATCACCGCCGTTGAGGCGGCGATACCGGATTGCGCTATCGCCTGGGTTGCCGCTTCCAGTAATGCTTGTTTTTTGTCTTCACTCTTCGGACGAGCCACTACACGTTACCCTTATGTCTGGAAAAACATGATTGAATCATGCCCGTTGTCGCGTCGCAACGGTGAATGTCAACCTTTGAAAAGTACCTTGACGGCGTATCTTTGCTTTCTATAATGAGTGCTTACTCACTCATAATCAAGGGCTGCCGCATGAAGTGGTAGAAAAGCCTATTGCAGGCCATGCGATAAGCCATCTCACAATTTGTGTGGTTATTACTATGCTTATTGCTGTTGCCGTAAATGTGCGGTGCGGGAGCCGCTGACGAGTTTGATAGAGGGGAGAGCACGATGACCATTTCCGCTCAGGTTATCGACACGATTGTCGAGTGGATTGATGATAATTTGAATCAGCCGTTACGTATTGATGATATTGCCCGTCATGCGGGGTATTCCAAGTGGCACCTGCAGCGCCTTTTTATGCAGTACAAAGGGGAGAGTCTGGGGCGCTACGTGCGTGAACGGAAGCTAAAACTGGCGGCGCGCGACCTGCGCGACACCGACCAGAAGGTGTATGATATTTGTCTCAAGTATGGTTTTGATTCGCAGCAAACCTTTACGCGCATTTTTACCCGCACGTTCAACCTGCCGCCAGGCGCTTATCGTAAAGAAAAGCATGGTCGTACGCATTGAAATGTTTAATCGGCCAGCGAAAACCAGCGCCGCCAGATAAAGCGAATGACATAATATTCCAGCGCGCCGAGCAACAGAAACCATAAACAAAACAACAAAGTATAAAGCTGGTTGAGATCCATAAGATGAAAGATCCCGACCAGTTTTTGCGCCAGCGCAAGGCCGAGCGAAGGGGCGGGCAGCAGCAGGCTGGAGAGCAACGCCATCAGCAAAATACCGGCAGCGGTCATCAATGATTCAAGCGGGTGTTTCATGGCTTTGTTAAACGTAAGTTAAAACGCCATTGTCCGGGATATCGCCTGGTAAGGCAAATATGCTGTCTATTGTCCCGCCCAGATTTCACAATGTTTTTGTACCAGACCTATCAGCGATCCGCCGTCGGCAATAAACTCCCGCATATATTGCGCTTCGTTACCGCCTTTTTTCACCTGCAGACGTAGCGCGTCAATGGCGCTGTCGGCGCCCAGCTTGCGCGCAGAGGGGGTAACGTTGTCCAGCAGACGCAGCGTATCATCTGCCAGGCGACGGCGGTCGCCGGTATAGGCATCGGTTATCACGCCCTCCAGACCATAGCGGCAAGCCTGAAAACGGTTGAATTTATATAACAGATAGTCTTGTTCCTGCGGTTTAAAGGGACGCTCGGTCAGCAGCCAGTGCGCGGTCGCCTGAATCAACCCTGCCATATTGATGGCATGATCAAGGGTGAGCGGCGTATCCATCACCCGAACTTCTACCGTGCCAAAGGCCGGGTTGGGGCGGATATCCCAGTGCAAATCTTTGATGCTGTCGATCATCGTGGTGTAAGACAGACGGCGAAATAGTCCGGCAAACTCTTGCCAGTTACTGACCCACGGCATGGGACCGTTATCGGGAAAAGCGGAAAAAATATTCAGGCGCGCGCAGGCAAAACGGGTGTCAGATCCTTGCATATAGGGAGACGCGGCGGAGAGCGCAATAAAGTGCGGCACAAAATGCGACAGCCCGTGTAAAAGATAAATCGCATCGTCGCCATTCGCGCAGCCGACGTGGACATGCTGGCCGAAAACCGTCGCCTGTTGAATTAAGTAGCCGAAATTTTCCAGCGTGCGTTGATAGCGCTCATTATCACAGACCTCCTGACGCTGCCATTTTTGAAAAGGGTGCGTACCGCCGCCGCAAATGCCGAGATGGTGTTCCGACGCCGCCTGTAAAATAACGTGCTGCATGGCAGAAAGTTGGGCCGCCGCCTGGTCAATATCGCGGCAGACGCCCGTGGCCATCTCCAGCATACTTTCGGTGATATCGTGCTTAATTTCTCCCGCAGTAAGTTGGGGCTTAACGGCGTCGATCAGCGTAGAAGAGTCCTGACTTAAATCGTAGCCAGGTGGATTGATCACCTGCATCTCCAGCTCAATACCAAGCGTATAAGGTTCAGAAACGTGAAAATCATTCAGCGCCATAGCGATCTCATTTATCGGGGGATTGCGCTAAGTATAGAAGCGGGAGCGCTCCTGTCGTGGGGAAAGCGCGTTATTGCAGAAACAAGAGTAATAACGCTATTGCTACGTTGAAACCATTCTGTACGGACGGTACGTTCAGCCATCATGGCGGCAAAGGCTGGCAGCAGATGTAACGAGATGTGCGTGGCGGTAAGCGAGGTAACTTTTGCGCTATCGAATCCCGGGAGCGTGACGCGGTCTGAAAAGGCTTTATAAACGCTCTCTTTGGCGGAGAAAGCCAGCGTCAGGGCAAGCGGAAAAGGGAGCGAGCTCGCCTGGAGAATTTGGCGCTCATCGCTATCAATAATGGACGGCGCCAGCTCTGTCGCCGTGTGTTGACTCATGATTTTTTCTATATCAATGCCGATACGCTGTTGGGATATGACGGCCAGCGCCGTTGTCGCACAGTGGCTGATGCTGCCAAATAGGCCGTCCGGCCATAGCGGCTGTCGCTTGTCGCCCATACCGGGCACTGTCCTGACGCCCACCTCGCGTAGCGCATGAACGGCGGCAATGCGGCCTGCCAGATGTTCAGCTTTACGCTTGCGTCCGGCAGACCGGAGCCGATCGTGATGAGGTAGCCATAGCAGGTCGTGTTCGCGAAAGCTGCTCGCATCAAAGTCGACGATATGCAGCCTGTGTCCGGCAAAGGGAAGGGGAAAATGAGATGTCAGCATCGTTTTTGCCAATTCCCTCCCCGAATGAGGGAGGGAAGGTTGCCATCAGAAATGGGTATTAATGCTCATATACCACGTACGTCCTGGTTCGTTATAGGTGTACGCGCCAGCGCCCGCCATATAAGCGCCAGTTTGAGTATCCCTGACGGTTTGCGCGTTACCTTCACGCCACAGACGTTTGTCAAAGAGGTTATCCACGCCACCGGTCAGGCTGACATTTTTGGTCACGTCCCAGGTCGCGCTCAGGCCAACAATACTGTATGGGCTGACCGCTTGCTTATCTGTTCCGGTAACGGGGTTACCCTGATAATCATATTTCTTCGGCTCTTGTTTGCCGTACCAGGTGAAGGTTGATTGCAGAGAAACGTCCTGACGTACCTGCCAGCTCAGGGTTGAGTTAAGCGTGTACTGTGGAATAATCGACAGGCGTTCGCCGGTCTCTTTGTTTTTACTCTGCAGCATATACGTAACGTTATTCGTCCAGTTGACGGTGTCGCTAACCGGTACGTTTAACGTGCCTTCCAGACCTTCAACGACCGCTTTCGGCACGTTCTCCCACTGATAAACATCCGTTTTGCCGTTGTTGATACGCTGCAACGGCACCGTACCCGCTTCAATCTTATTGCGGTAATCATTGCGGAACCAGGTGATGCCGGCCAGCCAGCCATCGCGTTTAAATTCCAGACCGATCTCTTTATTGATGCTGGTTTCGGCTTTCAGATCATCGTTACCCATCATATAGCAGCCGATGCCGGTACCCGCGCCAGTCGCGTAGCAACCCTGACCTTTACTGTACAAAATATAGTTTGGGTTAGTCTGGTACAGACTCGGGGCTTTATAAGCGCGGGCGATCCCCATTTTCAGAGTAAAGTCATCCCCCAGACCTTGCGACAGGTTCAGCGACGGGCTCCAGTTATCCCCCACAATACTGTGATGATCGAAACGTAGCCCCGGCGTCAGCATAGTGCTGTCGGTCAGTTCCATGTTGTTTTCAGCAAACAGAGAGAAAATTTCCGCTTTTGAATAGGGGCTACGATTGGTACTGCTGTAACCCGGGATATTTCCCCCCATAAAGGTTTGCGAGTTGGAGAGCTCGTCTTTCATACGCTGTTGGGCCCATTCGGTACCCAGCGTCAGGTTTTGATTTACCAGCAGATCGAAAGGAAGGCTCACTTCGCTGTGTAGGGTGACGTCATTCAAATCGGCATCGGCATATTTTTGCGATGCTTTGGGATCGAAAATTCCTTCGGTGCCGCCTGCCAGGCCTTCCGGCATCCGGGAGTTACGGGTATGTTCGTATTGCACCCAGTTACTGGTGGTTACGCCATTATTCCAGCCGCCGTTCCAGGTCAGAGAGTAGTTCTGCCGATAGAGGCGGTTTGTCTCTTTTCCGTAATTATCTTTCACCAGTTGGTTCGTATTGGTGTTCTGAGTATCGCCGGCATAGAGGTTGCCCTGGCGACTGTAACCGGCCTCCAGCTCCAGAGACTGAAGCGGAGCAAAATCCCAACGAACCACGCCGTTGATATCTTTGTTAATGACCCCCTCGCGTCCGGCTGGTAACGTGTCGGCGTAACTCCCGGTACGTTCAGACTGATGCCCCTGGTTAATATTACGCGCATCCGCCTGCGTTTTGTCGAGGTTGCCATACAGACGGAAGCTGAAATCCCCGCCCAGCGGGCCGTTCAGGCTAAAGTTAGTGCGTTTGGTCGCGCCTTCGTCTTTATGTTCCGGCGCGTTGAAATAGGTATTCCAGGAGCCGTGCCACTCGCTACCGCCTTTTTTGGTAATGATATTGACCACGCCACCCGCCGCGCCGTTACCGTAGCGTGCAGCGGCAGGGCCACGCAGCACTTCAATGCGTTCGATCATCTCCGGCGGCACCCACGCGGTATCGCCACGGGTATCGCGTTCGCCGCGCCAGCCCAGGCGCACCGAGTTACGGCTGGTGACGGGTTTACCGTCTATCAGGATAAGGGTGTTTTCCGGCCCCATGCCGCGAATATCGATTTGGCGGTTATTCCCGCGCTGACCGCTGGTGGAGTTGCCGGTCAGGTTCACGCCCGGCATGGTGCGGATGATTTCTGACACGTCGCGCGCGGGCGGATTTTTGCGGATCTCATCGGCGGTGATGGTGGATACGCCTGGCGCCTGTAGGTTTTGCTGGGCAGCGGTCACCACGATGGTGTCTTCATTGGTGAGCGCAGCGCTATCGGTTTTGTCTTCCGCCATCACGGGCAGAGCGGCCCCGTAAATCCCTAAATTGACCAGTAAGGTCAGGGAATGAATCTTCTTGTTCATTGTATATCCTGCTTTTCTTTAGCCACATAAGCCAAAGCGCCCGTCAAAGGCATTGGCCGGGTGGTGAAATTGTGTTCGCGCGTCCCATAGCGCGACAATACGCTATTGCAAATGCAAATAGTTATCAATAATATTATCAATATATTTCACCTTTTATATACAAAATTCATAATAAACACAGGGTTATAATGAAAGAGGCGCTGGCAACGGGAAGTAAGGCCTGGTGGAGGACGAAAACCGGGCCGGAATGGATACGGGAAAAAGACGGAAATTATCGGGTCACTTTTTGGTGGCGCGACCCGCAGGGAAACGAAACACACTCCCCGATACGGCGTGTCTGGGTCTACATCACTGGCGTAACCGATCATCATCAAAACGCGCAGCCTCAGACGATGGCGCGTATTGCCGGAACGGATGTCTGGCGCTGGAGTACGGCGCTTAGCGCTAACTGGCGCGGCAGCTACTGTTTTATTCCTACCGAACGCGATGACGTTTTTGCCGCTTTTGCGCCGGGCGAAACGCCCGATCGGAACGCACTGCGTGAAGGCTGGCGACAGCTATTACCGCAGGCGATTGCCGACCCGCTTAATTCGCAAAGCTGGCGGGGAGGACGTGGTCATGCGGTTTCAGCGCTGGAAATGCCGGATGCGCCCCTTCAGCCGGGATGGGATCGTCCTGAAACGCCGTACTCGCCGCCTTTGATGATGCAGTGGCATAGCGCACGTCTGGGTAACTCCCGCCGCGTATGGATATTGACGACCGGAGACGAGGCGCCGGAGGAAAGACCGTTGGCTATTCTGCTGGACGGTCAATTCTGGGCGGAAAATATGCCCGTCTGGCCCGCGCTTGCCTCGCTGACTCATCAACGCCTGCTTCCCGGTGCCGTCTATCTGCTGATTGACGCGATTGATACTCACCACCGCAGCCAGGAGTTGACCTGCAATGCCGACTTCTGGCTGGCAGTGCAGCAGGAACTGTTGCCGCAAGTCAGAGCCGTGACGCCTTTTAGCGATGATGCCGGGCGAACGGTGGTCGCCGGACAGAGCTTTGGCGGCCTGTCGGCGCTGTATGCCGGCCTGAACTGGCCGACGCGTTTTGGCTGTGTACTAAGCCAGTCAGGATCGTTCTGGTGGCCTCATCGCATCACCCCGCCGGAGGGGGAAGTCATTACCCGGCTGAAAACCGGCGCATTATGTGCGCGCGGACTGCGTATCGTACTGGAAGCCGGCGTGCGTGAGCCGATCGTGTTTCAGGCGAATCAGGCGCTTTATGCCCAACTGAATACTTCGCAGCAGTCCATTTTCTGGCGTCAGGTTGACGGCGGACACGATGCGCTTTGCTGGCGCGGCGGGCTAACGCAAGGGCTGATGCTGCTTTGGCAGCCGCTTATCGACACGCTTTAACCGGGCACATGTCCATGACAGGAGTTGAGTATGGAATTCAGTAATCCCTTCGATAATCCGCAGGGACAGTTTTACATCCTGCAAAATGCGCAGCGTCAATTCAGCCTTTGGCCAGCGGCGTGCACGCTTCCCGCAGGCTGGGACGTGGTATGCGAACCGCAATCGCAGGACGCGTGCCAGCAGTGGCTTAATACGCGCTGGACAACACTGAATCCGGCGCATTATGCCGATAAGCAGGAGGCGAAATGACGCAGCGTTTACCGTTAGTCGCCGCTCAGCCGGGGATCTGGATGGCGGAAAAACTCTCTGATTTACCCTCCGCCTGGAGCGTGGCGCACTATGTGGAACTGAATGGCGAGCTGGATGCCGCCTTGCTGGCAAAAGCGGTAGCGGTAGGGATGCAACAGGCGGATACGCTACGGATGCGTTTTACCGAAGAGAACGGCGAGGTCTGGCAATGGATAGATCCTGAGCACACCTTCGGCGAGCCCCCGATTGCCGATTTACGCGACCATCCCGATCCGCATCACGCGGCGCTGGCGTTAATGCAGGCGGATTTACGGCAAAACCTGCGCGCAGATAGCGGTAAGCCGCTGGCGTTTCACCAGTTAATCCGCATTGATGATACCCGCTGGTATTGGTATCAGCGCTATCACCATTTGCTGGTGGATGGCTTTAGCTTCCCGGCGATAACTCGCCAGATTGCGGCGATTTATCGCGCCTGGCAGAGCGACGCTCCTACGCCGGAGTCGCCTTTTACCCCCTTTGCGGATGTGGTCGAGGAATATCAGCGCTATCGCCAGAGCGAGGCCTGGCAGCGTGACGGCGCCTTCTGGGCGCAGCAGCGCCGCGAGCTGCCGCCGCCGGCGTCAATGTCTGCCGCGCCGTTGCCGGGGCGGTCGGCGAGCGCGGATATTCTACGTATGAAATTGAACGCGCCGGCGGGGGCGTTTCGCCAACTGGCGGCGCACATGCCTGAGATACCGCGAGCGGATCTTGCCCTGGCGCTGGTGACGTTGTGGCTGGGACGATTATGCGGGCGTATGGATTATGCCGCCGGATTTATCTTTATGCGGCGGATGGGTTCGGCGGCGTTAACGGCGACCGGGCCTGTCCTTAACGTGTTGCCGCTGGCGATTAACCTTCATGCGACGGAAGATCTGCCAACGCTGGCGAAGCGTCTTGCGGCGCAGTTAAAGAAGATGCGCCGCCACCAGCGTTACGACGCCGAACAGATTGTACGCGATAGCGGGCGAGCCGCAGGGGAGACGCCGCTATTTGGCCCGGTGCTCAATATAAAAGTGTTTGATTATCATCTGGATCTTCCTGGCATACAGGCGCAAACCCATACCCTGGCGACGGGGCCGGTTAACGATCTTGAACTGGCGCTTTTTCCGGATGAAAACGGCGGTCTGGATATTGAATTGCTGGCGAATGCACAGCGTTACGATGATGCCACGCTCTCCCGCCATGCCTTACGATTGATGGCGCTTATCACGCAGTTTGCGGATAACCCGGCGCTGCGCTGCGGCGATGCGCAAATGCTGCTGGCGGAAGAACAAACGCAATTAGCACACCTTAATAATACGGCGGTAACGATTCCCGCCGCCACGCTTAGCGATTTGGTGGCGCAGCAGGCGCAAAAAACGCCAGAGGCTTCCGCGTTGGCAGATGCGCATTATCACTTTACCTACCGTGAAATGCGCGAACAGGTTGTGGCGCTGGCGTACGCGCTGCGGGAACGCGGCGTTCAGCCTGGTGATAGCGTGGCGGTGGCGTTGCCGCGGTCGGTTTTCCTGACCTTAGCGCTGCATGGCATTGTCGAGGCGGGCGCCGCCTGGCTGCCGCTGGATACCGGTTATCCTGACGATCGGCTGCGAATGATGCTGGAAGATGCGCAGCCGAAACTATTAATTACGACTCAGGCGCAGCTGGCGCGCTTTCACGATATTCCGGGGATGGAATATTTGTGTTATAGCCAACCGCTACCGGTCAGTGACGCCACTCCGCTGGGGCTGTCGTTACCGCATCATACCGCTTACATCATTTTCACCTCTGGCTCGACGGGCAGGCCGAAAGGGGTGATGGTGGGACAAACGGCGATAGTCAACCGGCTGCTGTGGATGCAGGCTCACTATCCGTTGACGGCGGATGATGTAGTAGCGCAAAAAACGCCGTGCAGTTTTGACGTCTCAGTATGGGAGTTTTTCTGGCCGTTTATCGCCGGGGCGAAACTGGTGATGGCCGAGCCGGAAGCGCACCGCGACCCGCTCGCGATGCAGCGGTTCTTTGCGCAATACGGCGTCACGACCACTCATTTTGTGCCGTCGATGCTGGCGGCCTTTATTGCCTCGCTCACGCCAGCGTCGGCGGGGAAAAGCTGCGCTTCCTTAACGCGCGTTTTCTGTAGCGGCGAGGCCCTGCCGACGGCGCTGTGCCGCGAATGGGAGACGTTAACCAACGCGCCGCTACACAATCTGTACGGGCCAACGGAGGCCGCGGTGGATGTGAGCTGGTATCCGGCCTGTGGCGATGAGCTGGCGGCTGTTGACGGCAACAGCATCCCGATTGGTTATCCCGTCTGGAATACCGGTTTACGTATTCTCGATGCGCATATGCAGCCGGTGCCGCCGGGCGTGGCTGGCGATCTCTATCTTACCGGTATCCAACTGGCGCAGGGCTATCTGGGGCGTCCGGATCTTACCGCCAGCCGTTTTATCGCCGATCCTTTTGCGCCAGGCGAACGGATGTACCGTACCGGAGATGTGGCGCGCTGGCTGGATTCCGGCGCGGTGGAGTACCTGGGGCGCAGCGACGATCAGCTCAAAATTCGGGGGCAACGTATTGAACTGGGCGAGATTGACCGCGTCATGCAAACGCTGCCGGATGTTGAACAGGCGGTAGCACATGCCTGCGTCTTTAATCAGGCGGCGGCGACGGGCGGGGATGCCCGGCAACTGGTCGGCTATCTGGTGTCGCACTCCGGTTTGCCGCTGGATTTACCGGCGCTGCAGGAAAAATTACGCCAAAAACTTCCCGCGCATATGGTGCCGGTTGTGTTGTTGCAACTTGCCGGTTTGCCGCTTAGCGCTAATGGCAAGCTGGATCGCAAAGCCCTGCCGCTGCCGGACCTGACGCCGCGCGTGAAAGGGCGTGCGCCGCAGTCCGCAACGGAGATTGCTGTCGCCGCGGCGTTTTCCCGCCTGCTGGGCTGTGAGATTAACGACGTTGAAAGTGATTTCTTTGCGCTGGGCGGACACTCGCTGCTGGCGATGAAACTGGCCGCGCAGCTAAGCCAGACGTTTAACCGCCAGGTGACGCCGGGGCAGGTGATGGTGGCGTCTGACGTGGCGCAGTTAAGTAAGCTGCTCGATACTGACGATGACGAACGCTCGCGCAATCTGGGGTTCGGGCCGCTGTTGCCGCTGCGTGAAAGCGATGGTCCAACGTTATTTTGTTTCCATCCGGCGTCGGGGTTCGCCTGGCAATTTAGCGTATTATCACGCTATCTCAGCCCGTCGTGGTCGATTATGGGGATTCAGTCGCCGCGCCCCGCTGGCCCTATGCAAACCGCAACCACCCTTGATGAGGTATGTGAACATCATCTGGCGACTTTGCTCGCCCGGCAGCCGCATGGCCCTTATTATTTATTAGGCTATTCGCTGGGCGGGACGCTGGCGCAAGGGATCGCCGCCCGGTTGTGCGCGCGCGGCGAAACCGTGGCGTTTTTGGGGTTACTGGACACCTGGCCGCCGGAAACGCAAAACTGGCGGGAAAAAGAGGCGAATGGCCTCAATCCGGACGTATTGGCGGAAATTGAACGTGAACGCGCTGCGTTTGTCGCCGCGCAGCAGGGAAATGCCTCCGACGCCTTATTTACCGCCATTGAAGGCAATTATGCGGATGCCGTCCGTTTGCTGACGACGGCGCATAGCGTACCGTTTGATGGACATGCTACGCTCTTTGTGGCGGATAAAACGGTGCCGGAAGGCGTATCGCCTGAACAGAGCTGGTCGCCGTGGATAGCGTCGTTGGCTATTTATCGCCAGCCGTGCGCGCATGTAGATATTATTTCTCCCTCCGCTTTTGAAACTATCGGGCCCATCATCAGCGAACTTATTAATAAATAACGGGCGTTGTTTCTGCCTTTAACAAATTAAATCCTGAAACCCATAATAATTACTAATTATTATGGGTTTTTTATTGCAACTATTAATTCTTTTAACATAAGTGATACATGCTACAGGCAAGTTTAATTCCGAATATTTAGCTTTTCGGGCACTGGCGCGTAAAGATTGTTTCGGATAATTCTGACTTGCTGTTAGAATCTCTGACAGGAATGTGTTCTTTCATTGGATAAAGTTTTCAGGTCATACGGCATGCCATCTCTTAATGTAAAACAAGAAAAAAATCAGTCACTTGCAGGTTATTCACTGCCGCCCACCAACAGTCATGAAATCGATTTGTTTAGCCTTATAGAGGTGTTATGGCAGGCGAAACGTCGTATTCTTGCTACCGTTTTCGCCTTTGCGTGCGTGGGGTTGCTTCTGTCCTTTCTGCTGCCGCAAAAATGGACTAGCCAGGCGATTGTCACACCGGCGGAGTCGGTACAGTGGCAGGGGCTGGAGAGAACGTTGACCGCGCTGCGCGTGTTGGATATGGAGGTAAGCGTTGATCGGGGCAGCGTATTTAATCTGTTTATTAAAAAGTTTAGCTCGCCCTCGCTGCTGGAAGAATATCTTCGTTCTTCTCCGTATGTCATGGATCAATTAAAAGGCGCGCAAATAGACGAGCAGGATCTTCACCGGGCGATTGTCCTGCTGAGCGAAAAAATGAAAGCGGTGGACAGTAATGTCGGCAAGAAAAATGAAACGTCGTTATTCACGTCGTGGACGCTGAGTTTTACCGCGCCGACGCGGGAAGAAGCGCAAAAAGTGCTGGCTGGCTATATTCAGTACATCTCCGATATCGTCGTGAAAGAGACGCTGGAAAATATTCGTAACCAGCTGGAAATCAAAACCCGCTATGAGCAGGAAAAGCTGGCGATGGATCGGGTGCGTCTCAAAAATCAGCTTGATGCCAATATTCAACGTCTTCATTATTCGCTGGAAATCGCCAACGCCGCCGGTATTAAGAGACCGGTTTACAGCAATGGTCAGGCGGTAAAAGATGATCCGGATTTTTCTATTTCTCTCGGCGCGGATGGTATTTCCCGCAAACTGGAAATTGAAAAAGGGGTAACGGACGTGGCTGAGATCGACGGTGATTTGCGTAACCGTCAATACCATGTTGAACAACTGGCGGCAATGAATGTGAGTGACGTGAAGTTTACCCCGTTTAAATATCAACTGTCGCCGTCTCTGCCAGTGAAAAAAGATGGCCCGGGTAAAGCGGTCATTATTATCCTGGCGGCGTTGATTGGCGGTATGATGGCCTGCGGCGGCGTATTACTGCGTCACGCGATGGTCTCACGTAAAATGGAAAACGCGCTGGCGATAGATGAACGGTTAGTCTGATTTACCCGAAAAGCCGGATAGCGATATCCGGCTTTGTCATCTGTGTGGGCGACTATCGCCGCCCCAACGGTACCACCAGCGGCGTACCGGCAACCGGATCGTCGATAATCATACAGCGCAGCCCATAGATTTTTTCGATAAGCTCTGCGGTAACAATCTCTTTCGGCGCGCCCTGTGCGACAATATTACCTTCGCGTAATGCAATCAAATGCGTGGCGTATCGGCAGGCCTGATTCAGGTCGTGCAGGACGGCGGCGAGCGTATAACCTTTTTCGCGGTTGAGATCGCTTAACAACTCCAGCAAATCAATTTGATGGCTAATATCCAGCCACGTTGTCGGCTCATCCAGCAGCATGATGGATGTTTCCTGCGCCAGCACCATGGCTATCCACGCCCGCTGACGTTGGCCGCCGGACAGAGTGTCTACACTTTGCGCCGCTAGTGAGGTGATACCTGTTGCACGCATGGCACTGGCGACGGCATCGGCATCTTCCTTACGCCAGCGGGTAAATAACGGCTGATGCGGATACCGCCCTCTGGCGACCAGCTCTTGTACGGTGATATCGCCCGGCGTGGTAGCGTTTTGCGCCAGCAATCCGATGCGCCGCGCCACCTCTTTACTGGCGTAACGCTGTATTTGTTCGCCATCCAGCCAGACATGGCCGTCAACAGGCGTCATCAGACGGCTTAGCGTGCGTAGCAACGTTGACTTGCCGCAGCCGTTAGGGCCGATGATGGCGGTAAAATGGCCGTCCGGAATCGAAACATTAAGGTTTTTTGCGACGGTATAGCTGCCATAACCCAGCGTTAACTGGTCGCCGCGCAAACGGGCTACGGATTCGGTCATTTTTTGCGGGACTCCTGAATTAACAAGACGATAAGGTAAATACCGCCGAGGCTGACGGTGACCACGCCCACTGGAAGCTGATAAGGCATAAACAGTTGCTGCGCGCACGCATCGGCGGCCAGTAGTAATAATGCGCCGCACAGCGCCGACTGGGTTAATCCCCAGCGCGCTGTGCCGCTAAGACGGCGGGCGATGTGCGGCGCGACAAGGGCAATAAACGAGATGGGGCCTGCCAGTGCCGTTGCCGCAGCGGTGAGCGACACCGCCACCAGCATCAGCATCAGGCGTGACCGCTCCACGCTAACACCCAGCGCGCAGGCGCTGTCATCGCCCATCTCCAGCAGCCGCATACGACGCACCAGTAGCGCGGCGCCTGTCAGCATTACAATAATCAGCGGCGCTGAAGGCCAGGTTTTTGCCCATGTCAGACCGTTGAGCGACCCGGCGTTCCATAAGCCGGCGGTGAGCGCCGTTTCCAGCGACGCCTGCAACAGAAGCCAGGTATTAAAGGCGACTAACATCGCGCGGATGCCGATACCGATGATAATCAGCCGGAAAGTTTCAATCCCGTTACGCCAGGCGAGCAGCCAGACAATCAATGACGTGACGATACCGCCCGCCATTGCCGCCAGCGCGATCGCGGTAAGATGCTGGCCAAACAGGACCATTGCGACCAGTACGCCGCTCCAGGCGCCGGTATTAAAGCCCATCACATCAGGGCTGCCTAGCGGGTTACGCATCAACGACTGAAAAATCGCGCCACTGACGCCAAGCGCAGCGCCAATCAGCAGCGCCATTAATACGCGCGGTAGTCGCCATTCGGTTACGACAAGGGTGATGTTACGCGGCGCGTCGCCCAGCAGCGCGGCAATAATCTGCCCGGTCTCAAGAGGCACGGCGCCGCTTTGCAGACTCCATAAGCCAATGGCGAAGCAGCCAGCCGCCAGAAGCAGGCAACTTACGATAAGCCGACGAGAAAGAAACATCACAGGCCGCCTCCGTTCGATTTACGGCGTACCAGAAAGATAAGTACCGGCGCGCCGATAAACGCACTGACGACCGATACCCGGAGTTCGCCCGGCACCAACAGACGACCAATAATATCGGCAAAAAGCAGCAGAGCAGGGGTGGCCAGTAGCGTCACTGGCAGCGACCAGCGGTGGTCTGCGCCCACCAGCCAACGCGCCATATGCGGCATCATCAGACCAATAAAGGCGATAGGGCCGACCAGCGCCGTTGCGCTGCCGCACAAGACGGTAATCGCCAGTAAACCGATAAGTTGGGTGCGCGCCACTTTACTCCCCAGCGCCGTCGCGGTATCGCTGCCGAGGCTCAGGCTGTTCAGCGCTCGGCTCAGAAATAGCGCCACGATCCCAGCGATAACCACGGGCGCGAGCGCGACTTTCAACGTTTGCAGGCTACGAATGTCCAGCGATCCCGCCTGCCAGAAGCGAAGCTGATCATAGACCTCTGGATTTAACAGCGCGATGCCGCTGGTCAATCCTTCCAGTACCGCGCCAAGCGCCACGCCCGCCAGTGTCAGGCGGACCGGGCTTAACTGGCCGCCGCCCTGACTACCGGTGAAGGCGACAATCAGCGATGCGATAAGCGCGCCGCTAAATGCCATGAAAAGCTGCTCCAGCGGCGTGGAGAAACCAAACAGCGCCGCGCCCAGTACAATGGCGAAGCTGGCGCCGTTGTTAACGCCCAGAATCCCCGGGTCGGCGAGCGGGTTGCGAGTAAGTGTTTGCATGAGCGCCCCGGCGAGGCCCAACGCGCCGCCTGCCAGTAATCCGGCCAGCGTACGCGGCAAACGCGCATCCAGGACGATGGTGCAATCGGCGCTTTGGCACACGCCGGTGAACGCCTCCAGCACGACGGCGGCGGGCAGCGGTTTCGCGCCAATGACCAGGCTTAAAACCGCGGCGAGACTCAGTAATAACAACAATCCGGGCACGGCAAACGCGCGCGTCACGGAAAACGAGCATGACATAGTAACTTCCATGATAATGATAGTAATTATCGTTATCTATCTTATTTGGTTATGTTAGCATGTGCAGCCATTGAATGGATATTTAAAAAAACTCGCATTAAGGCGTTGTAATGAATCGACAATCCTGGCTGCTCAATCTCAGCCTGTTGAAGACGCACCCTGCATTTCGCGCAGTATTTCTGGCCCGTTTTATCTCTATTGTCTCGCTGGGGCTGCTTGGCGTGGCGGTTCCGGTACAGATCCAAATGATGACGCACTCCACCTGGCAGGTAGGGCTGTCGGTAACGTTAACCGGCGGCGCCATGTTTATTGGCTTAATGGTGGGCGGTGTGCTGGCCGATCGCTACGAACGCAAAAAGGTGATTCTGCTGGCGCGCGGTACTTGCGGTATTGGCTTTATTGGCCTGTGCGTGAACGCGCTGTTGCCGGAACCGTCATTGCTGGCGATATATCTCCTTGGCCTGTGGGACGGCTTTTTCGCGTCTCTGGGCGTGACCGCGTTACTGGCGGCGACGCCAGCGCTGGTCGGAAGAGAAAATCTGATGCAGGCCGGCGCGATTACCATGCTGACGGTACGTCTGGGATCGGTTATTTCCCCGATGTTGGGGGGCATATTGCTTGCCAGCGGCGGCGTAGCCTGGAACTATGGGCTGGCGGCCGCCGGGACGTTTATTACGCTATTGCCGTTACTGACGCTGCCGCGACTGCCTGTTCCTCCGCAGCCGCGGGAAAATCCTTTTATCGCGTTACTGGCGGCATTTCGTTTTTTGCTCGCCAGTCCGCTTATCGGCGGTATTGCGCTGCTTGGCGGTCTGGTGACGATGGCAAGCGCGGTACGCGTCCTCTATCCGGCGCTGGCGATGAGCTGGCAGATGTCGGCGGCGCAAATCGGTTTGCTGTATGCGGCAATTCCGCTGGGGGCGGCCATTGGCGCGCTGACCAGCGGACAACTGGCGCATAGCGTTCGTCCGGGGCTCATTATGCTGGTTTCGACAGTCGGTTCTTTTCTGGCGGTGGGGCTGTTCGCCATCATGCCGGTCTGGATCGCAGGTGTTATCTGTCTGGCGCTGTTTGGCTGGCTTAGCGCCATCAGTTCGTTATTACAATACACCCTGCTGCAAACCCAGACGCCGGAAAATATGCTGGGGCGAATGAATGGCCTGTGGACCGCGCAAAACGTCACGGGAGACGCTATCGGCGCGGCGCTGTTAGGCGGTCTTGGCGCAATGATGACGCCGGTCGCTTCCGCGAGCGTGAGTGGATTCGGGCTGGTGATTATCGGTTTGCTGCTGCTGTTAGTGCTGGGCGAGCTACGCCGTTTTCGCCAGACGCCGCCGGTTAGCGATGCTGGCTGATGAAGGGGCGTTTATCCGACTGACAAAATCGGTCTGGTCAGTCGGATAAGACTCCGATAAGGCTAAAACAGGGCGGCAAGCCGGTTAAGCAACAATGTTGCGCTGTAATAATCCAGACGGAACGTCTCCGTACCCAGGGCATAGACGCGCTTATTTTGCACCGCTGGCAGGTGCGCCAGCAGCGGATTGGCGTAAAGGGCCGCAACATCGTTGTTGTCGCCGGCAAACAGGAAAAGAGATTCACCGTTTAACCCGGCGGCCAGATTTTCACCGCCAAGCTGAATGATATCGTGGCGCTTACCCTGGCTTTTGCTGGTTTGCAGCCCTCGGGGCAATGTCGCCAGCGTAAAGCCTAACTGTGTCAATAGCTTGCCTTGTGCTGATTCTGGCGTCCACAGATTGGCGCTATGCGCGGCAGGGGTATACACCAGCGCGCTAACCGGCTGCGGCGGCAGGGCGATTCGCTGTTTAACCGTCGTCAGTTGCGCCTCAAATTCCGCTATTCGCGCGGCGGCCTGTTTCTCCTGACCGGTGATCTCGCCAAGTTGCGTGAGCAAACTCTGCCAGCTTTTATCGTCATAATTGATGACGAGTGTCGGCGCGATAGCGGAGAGCTGATCGTAAAGCGCCAGCGCGGAGTCGCCGCCGGTGGCGCTAATCAAAATGAGATCCGGCATTTGCGCGGCGACCGTTTCGGCATTCGGTTCGCCGATGTACAGCCGGGCGACATGGCGAGCCTTTGCTACGTCGCTCCACTGGCGCATAAACCCTTGATCGTCGGCAAAGCGGTTATTCGGCGTAGTGGCTCCGCTGGCGACGACGGGCGCATCAATCGCCAGCAGCGAGCCTGTCAACGTCACGCTGGTAGAGACGATACGCGCGGGTTTGTGGTCCAGAGTATGAACGCCGCGGCTGTCCTGGATTTGCCGGGGCCAACCGGCGTCCTGGGCTAAGGATATTCCTGAAATTGATATACCAACCACTAAAAGCAGCCAACGATAAAAGGCGGGGAGTCTCACAATAGCGTCCTGTTATTAATAAAGTTAATGCTTCTCATTTTCATGTCAGCGGCAGCGAGATGCAAGCCTTAGTGCCATTTAACTCATGACCAGAGTTGACAGAGCGACGTTTTACTCTTAGGTTAGCGCACTAAAAATAGAAATAATAATCATTATTATACACAAAATCATTCAAGAAGCATCGCAACGGCAAGGGAAGAAATCCCCGCGGGCATAGATAACTGTGTGACCGGGGTTTCTGAGCGCAGCCAACAAAGAGGCAGCTTGAAAGATGAAGTGTATATAAGCCTTTATCATTGGAGGATGATATGGATATGTCACTGGCCGAGGACGCTCAGGAGACAATGGCAACGCTTGCTCCCGATCGCTTTTTCTTCATGTCGCCGTATCGCAGTTTTACCACTTCCGGGTGCTTCGCCCGTTATACCGAGCCTGCGGTTGCCGGAGATTCGCCGGATAGCCCTTTCCAGCAGAAATTGCGCCAGCAGTTTGCCGAGGCCAAATCGCAGGGCATCGCCAACCCTATCCTGGTGGGGGCGATTCCCTTTGATACCCGCCAGCCGTCGTCGCTATTTATCCCGATGGCGTGGCAGTCCTTTTCCCGCCAGCAAAAGCAGCGCACGGCGCGTTATTTTACTGACCATCAGTCGCTGACGGTGACGGCGCGAAAGGCGATTCCGGAGCAGGATGCTTTTGAAGCGATGGTCGCACGCGCGGCTATGCTGACCGCCACGCCAGACGTCGATAAAGTGGTGCTTTCCCGGCTGGTAGATATCACCACTGATGTAGCGGTGGATAGCGGAGCATTGCTGGAGCGGCTGGTTGCGCAGAATCCAGTTAGTTACAACTTCCATGTGCCACTGGCGGATGGCGGCGTTCTGCTGGGCGCCAGCCCCGAATTGCTGCTACGCAAAGAGGGCGAGCGGTTTAGTTCGCTGCCGTTAGCAGGCTCGGCACGCCGACAGCCCGATGACGTTCTGGATCGCGAGGCGGGAAACCGACTGCTGGCTTCACAAAAAGATCGCCATGAACATGAGCTGGTGACGCAGGCGATGAAGCAGATCCTGCGCGATCGCAGCACGGAACTGCAATTACCTTCCTCTCCGCAGTTGATCACCACGCCGACGCTATGGCATCTCGGTACGCCGTTTGAGGGCAAGGCCAACGCCGGAGAAAACGCGCTGACGCTGGCCTGTCTGCTGCATCCAACGCCTGCGTTAAGCGGTTTCCCTCATCAGGTCGCGAAAAAGCTGATTGCTGAACTGGAACCGTTCGATCGTGAACTGTTTGGCGGCATTGTCGGCTGGTGCGATGCCGAAGGAAACGGCGAGTGGGTAGTGACGATTCGTTGTGCGAAATTGCACGGTAATCAGGTGCGCCTGTTCGCCGGCGCCGGGATTGTCCCTGCCTCTTCGCCAGTCGGCGAGTGGCGGGAAACCGGCGTCAAGCTCTCTACGATGTTGAACGTTTTTGGACTGCATTAAGGAACGATGATGCGTATACCTTTCACCCGTTGGCCGGATGAATTTGCCCGCCGTTATCGTGAAAAAGGCTACTGGCAAGACGTGCCGTTGACCGATATTCTGACCCGCCACGCTGGCAGCGACAAGACGGCGGTCATTGAAGGCGAGCGCGCATTCAGCTATCGCCAGCTCAACCAGGCCGCAGATAATCTGGCCTGCAGTTTACGCCGTCAGGGCATCAAACCTGGCGAAACCGCTCTGGTACAACTGGGGAATGTACCGGAACTGTATATCACCTTTTTCGCCCTGTTGAAGCTTGGCGTAGCGCCCGTTCTGGCGCTGTTTAGCCATCAACGTACCGAACTTAACGCCTATGCGATGCAGATCGCGCCGACGCTGGTGATTGCCGATCGCCAACATACGCTGTTCGCCGGGGAGGACTTTCTCAACACGTTTGTGGCTGAACACCGCTCTGTGCGGGTGGTGTTATTGCGCAACGACGACGGCGATCACAGCCTGGACGCGGCGATGCGGCAGGCGGCGGAAGATTTCACCGCCACGCCATCACCTGCTGACGAAGTGGCCTACTTTCAGCTTTCCGGCGGTACTACCGGCACGCCAAAGCTTATTCCCCGTACCCATAACGACTATTACTACAGCGTGCGCCGTAGCAATGAGATTTGCGGTTTTAACGAGGAGACGCGTTTTCTGTGCGCGATTCCCGCCGCGCATAACTACGCCATGAGTTCGCCGGGCGCGCTGGGCGTCTTTCTTGCCAAAGGAACGGTAGTGCTGGCGACCGATCCCAGCGCCACGCTCTGTTTCCCGCTGATCGAAAAACACCAGATTAATGCCACGGCGCTGGTGCCTCCCGCGGTCAGTCTATGGCTACAGGCTATCCAGGAGTGGGGCGGTAATGCGCCGCTGGCGTCATTAAGGTTATTGCAGGTTGGCGGCGCGCGGCTTTCTGCGACGCTGGCCGCCCGTATTCCGGCTGAAATTGGCTGTCAGTTGCAGCAGGTCTTCGGCATGGCGGAAGGGTTAGTGAACTATACCCGGCTGGACGATAGTCCGGAACGGATTATCAATACCCAGGGAAGACCCATGTGTCCGGACGACGAAGTGTGGGTGGCGGATGCCGACGGGAATCCACTGCCGCCGGGCGAGATTGGTCGTCTGATGACGCGCGGCCCCTATACTTTTCGCGGCTATTTCAACAGTCCGCTACACAATGCCAGCGCCTTTGACGCCAACGGTTTTTACTGTTCCGGCGATCTGATCTCCATTGATCAAGACGGTTACATCACCGTTCACGGGCGTGAAAAAGATCAGATCAATCGGGGCGGCGAGAAGATAGCCGCCGAAGAGATAGAAAACCTGTTACTGCGCCACCCAGCGGTGATCCATGTGGCGCTGGTCAGCATGGAAGATGAACTGCTGGGAGAAAAAAGTTGCGCATATCTGGTGGTAAAAGAGCCGCTGCGAGCGGTACAGGTACGCCGTTTCCTGCGAGAGCAGGGCGTGGCGGAATTTAAATTACCGGATCGCGTAGAGTGCGTTGCGTCACTGCCGCTGACGCCGGTTGGTAAAGTCGATAAAAAACAATTACGCCAGCGGTTGGCGTCACGTTCACCGCTCTGAAGGAGAAAGAGAGATGGCAATCCCGAAACTACAGTCTTACGCGCTGCCCACCGCACTGGATATCCCGACCAACAAAGTGAACTGGGCATTTGAGCCGGAGCGCGCTGCGCTGCTCATCCACGATATGCAGGATTACTTTGTCAGCTTTTGGGGCCGCAACTGCCCAATGATGGACCAGGTGATTGCTAATATCGCCGCCCTGCGCCAGTACTGTAAGGAACATCATATCCCGGTCTATTACACCGCTCAGCCGAAAGAGCAAAGCGATGAAGATCGCGCGTTACTCAATGATATGTGGGGGCCGGGACTGACGCGCTCTCCGGAACAGCAGAAGGTGGTAGAAGCCTTAACGCCGGATGAGGCGGATACGGTGCTGGTGAAGTGGCGCTATAGCGCGTTTCACCGCTCGCCGCTGGAACAGATGTTAAAAGATACCGGACGCAATCAGCTCATCATTACCGGCGTGTATGCGCATATTGGCTGTATGACCACCGCTACCGATGCGTTTATGCGCGACATTAAGCCGTTTATGGTGGCGGATGCGCTGGCGGATTTCAGCCGGGAAGAGCATCTGATGGCGCTGAACTATGTGGCGGGGCGTTCCGGTCGCGTCGTCATGACCGAGTCGCTGCTGCCGACGCCGGTTCCTGCCAGTAAAGCGGCGCTGCGGGCGTTGATTCTGCCGTTGCTGGATGAGACCGACGAGCCGCTGGATGATGAAAACCTGATTGATTATGGCCTGGATTCAGTACGCATGATGGGGCTGGCAGCGCGCTGGCGTAAAGTACACGGCGATATCGACTTCGTGATGCTGGCGAAAAACCCGACCATTGACGCCTGGTGGGCGCTGCTTTCTCGCGGGGTAGAGTAATGGCCTGTATTGATTTTTCAGACAAAACGGTATGGGTGACCGGGGCGGGGAAAGGGATCGGTTACGCGACGGCGCTGGCGTTTGTCGACGCCGGGGCGCGGGTGATCGGCTTCGATCGCGAATTTACGCAAGAGAATTATCCCTTTGCTACCGAAGTCATGGATGTGGCGGATGCCGCACAGGTTGCGCAGGTGTGCCAGCGTGTGTTGCAAAAAACGCCGCGGCTGGATGTGCTGGTCAACGCCGCCGGTATTTTGCGTATGGGAGCGACCGACGCGCTTAGCGTCGACGACTGGCAGCAGACATTTGCGGTCAATGTGGGCGGGGCATTTAACCTGTTTTCGCAGACGATGGCGCAGTTTCGCCGTCAGCAGGGAGGGGCGATTGTCACCGTAGCCTCAGATGCGGCGCATACGCCGCGTATCGGTATGAGCGCTTACGGCGCCTCTAAAGCGGCGCTGAAAAGCCTGGCGCTAACCGTAGGGCTGGAGCTGGCGGGCTGCGGGGTGCGCTGTAATGTGGTGTCGCCTGGTTCGACTGACACCGATATGCAGCGCACGTTATGGGTGAGCGAAGATGCCGAACAGCAGCGTATTCGCGGTTTCGGCGAACAGTTTAAGCTCGGCATACCGCTCGGTAAAATCGCCCGTCCGCAGGAGATAGCCAATACCATTTTGTTTCTTGCCTCCGATCTGGCCAGCCACATTACCTTGCAGGATATCGTGGTGGACGGCGGTTCAACATTGGGAGCCTGACGATGATCTGGAAACGGCATTTAACGCTGGATGAATTGAACGCTACCAGTCAGAACACGCTGGTGGCGCATCTGGGCATTGTTTACACCCGTCTGGGCGATGAAGTGCTGGAGGCGGAAATGCCCGTCGATGCCCGCACTCATCAACCGTTTGGTCTGCTACACGGCGGCGCATCGGCAGCGCTGGCGGAGACGTTAGGATCAATGGCGGGTTATCTGATGACCCGCGACGGGCAGTGCGTGGTCGGGACCGAGTTAAACGCCACCCACCACCGCGCCGTCTCGCAGGGGAAAGTACGCGGCGTTTGCCTGCCGCTGCATCTGGGGCGGCAGAATCAAAGCTGGGAAATTACGCTCTTTGACGAGCAGGGGAGGCGCTGCTGCACCTGTCGCCTGGGAACGGCGGTAATGGGATAGTTCTGGCAAAGTAAAATGCAATTGCAGCATTAACGAAGAAAGGAAGTGATCTGGTTAACACTGTAATGTAAAAAATGGGTAACAATCCGGTTTTATCATGTTGTTGTGTTGTTAATTACGGTAAAGGTGTTATAGAAACAAAATGTAACATCTCTCTGGAACACCCAAACGGACAACAACTATGAATAAATCAGGGAAATACCTCGTCTGGACAGCGCTCTCAGTATTGGGTGCGTTTGCCCTGGGCTATATTGCGTTAAATCGTGGGGAACAGATCAACGCGCTATGGATCGTGGTGGCGTCGGTCTGTGTCTATCTTATTGCGTATCGTTTTTATGGGCTCTATATCGCCAAAAAAGTGCTGGCGGTTGACCCAACGCGTATGACGCCCGCGGTACGTCATAATGATGGTCTGGATTATGTCCCGACCGATAAAAAAGTGCTGTTCGGTCACCATTTTGCGGCCATTGCTGGCGCAGGTCCGCTGGTCGGGCCGGTACTGGCGGCGCAGATGGGCTATCTGCCGGGGATGATCTGGCTGCTGGCGGGCGTCGTGCTGGCGGGAGCGGTGCAGGACTTTATGGTGCTGTTCGTCTCGACCCGGCGCGATGGGCGTTCGCTTGGCGAGCTGGTTAAAGAGGAGATGGGCGCGACGGCAGGGGTGATCGCGCTGGTGGCCTGCTTTATGATCATGGTGATCATTCTGGCCGTCCTGGCGATGATCGTGGTGAAAGCGCTGACCCATAGCCCGTGGGGAACGTACACTGTCGCGTTCACTATTCCACTGGCGATTTTTATGGGCATCTACTTGCGTTATTTGCGTCCGGGGCGCATCGGCGAGGTGTCGGTCATTGGGCTGGTATTTCTTATTTTCGCTATTATTTCCGGCGGATGGGTGGCGGCAAGCCCAACCTGGGCGCCGTACTTTGATTTTACTGGCGTGCAGCTTACCTGGATGCTGGTGGGTTATGGTTTTGTCGCGGCGGTACTGCCGGTCTGGCTGCTGCTCGCGCCGCGTGATTACCTCTCTACCTTCCTGAAAATTGGTACGATTGTCGGTCTGGCGGTCGGGATTCTGATTATGCGTCCGACGCTGACTATGCCGGCGCTGACCAAATTTGTTGATGGTACCGGACCGGTCTGGACGGGCGACCTGTTCCCGTTCCTGTTTATTACCATCGCCTGCGGCGCGGTCTCCGGTTTCCATGCGCTCATCTCCTCCGGCACGACGCCGAAGATGTTGGCCAACGAAGGCCAGGCCTGCTTTATCGGCTACGGCGGGATGTTAATGGAATCTTTCGTCGCCATTATGGCGCTGGTCTCCGCCTGTATTATCGATCCGGGTGTTTACTTTGCGATGAATAGCCCGATGGCGGTACTGGCGCCAGCGGGGACAGCGGATGTCGTAGCTTCTGCCGCGCAGGTGGTCAGTAGTTGGGGTTTCGCTATCACGCCGGATACGTTACACCAGATTGCCAATGAAGTCGGCGAACAATCCATTATCTCCCGCGCAGGCGGAGCGCCAACGCTGGCGGTAGGGATGGCCTACATTTTACATGGCGCGTTGGGCGGCATGATGGATGTGGCGTTCTGGTATCACTTCGCCATTCTGTTTGAAGCGCTGTTTATTCTGACGGCGGTGGATGCGGGCACCCGTGCGGCGCGCTTTATGTTGCAGGATTTGTTGGGCGTAGTGTCGCCAGGGCTGAAACGTACCGATTCGTTGCCAGCGAACCTGCTTGCTACGGCATTGTGCGTGCTGGCGTGGGGGTATTTCCTCCATCAGGGCGTGGTCGATCCGTTGGGCGGTATTAACACCCTGTGGCCGCTGTTTGGCATCGCTAACCAGATGCTGGCGGGTATGGCGCTGATGCTTTGCGCCGTGGTACTGTTCAAAATGAAGCGTCAGCGTTATGCGTGGGTCGCGCTGGTGCCGACGGCCTGGCTGCTGATTTGTACGCTGACGGCGGGCTGGCAGAAAGCGTTTAGTCCGGATGCGAAAATCGGCTTCCTGGCCATTGCCAATAAGTTCCAGGCGATGATCGACAGCGGCAATATTCCGCCGCAGTACACCGAATCGCAACTCGCGCAGTTGGTATTCAATAACCGTCTGGATGCCGGGCTAACCATCTTCTTTATGGTGGTGGTCGTGGTGCTGGCGGTCTTCTCTATTAAGACGGCGCTGGCCGCTCTGAAGATTGATAAACCGACGGCGAATGAAACGCCGTATGAGCCGATGCCGGAAAATGTGGATGAGATCGTGACGCAGGCGAAAGGCGCGCACTAATCTTTTTACATCAATAGCCCTCTCCAGAATAAGGAGAGGGCATTTGAATGACAGGTGACAACGATGTTCGATACGCTTTCGAAAGCCGGAAAATATCTGGGACAGGCCGCAAAAATGATGATTGGCGTGCCAGACTACGACAACTATGTTGAGCATATGCGCATAACGCATCCGGATCAGACGCCGATGACCTATGAAGAATTTTTCCGCGAGCGGCAGGATGCGCGCTATGGTGGAAAAGGCGGCGCGCGTTGCTGCTGAGGGTTGCCAGGCCTGATAAACGCAACGTCACCAGGCTATATTCTGAAAAATTCAACTTTTTCAAACGCCGCACGCAGGGTGTCTGGCGTTAACGTCACCGGTAAATAGTGGATGGATTCGACCGGGCGCAGGGTATGCGCGATGACCCTATCGATCTCGGCGGTGTTATGAATATCCACGTCCAGTTCGCTAAGCCGGGCCGGCAGATGAAATCGCCGGTACGCTGTAATCAATTGCGCCAGCACGTCATCTTGTCCCAGTAGCGCGCTTTGCACCAGAATGCCATAAGCCACTTTCGTTCCGTGCAGGAATTTTTCCGTTTGCGGCAGAACGGTCAGACCGTTGTGTACCGCATGGGCGGCGGCGACACGGGTATAGCGTTCCCCGAGGCCGCCGACCATACCGCCGCCAGCGATAATCGCATCCACCACGTCGCAAAATGCCTGGGTCAGCCGACGCTGCTGTTTATCCGCTAATGCTTGTTCGCTGCTGGTCAGCAGGAGATCGCGAATAGCGCACGCGCTGTTAATGCCCAGTCTTACGGTCAATGGCAACGTTTCAGGCTGCGGCGCAAGCACAACGGCTTCATACCATTTCGCCAGCGTATCGCCAATGCCAGCTAACAGATAGTCATCGGGCGCCTGCAGAATAATGCGCGGTTCGACCAGCACCAGAAAATTGGCATCATCAAAAATTTCGAACTGTAACGCCTGTCCCGCGTCGTTATACCAGACGGAAAGCGGTGTCCAGGCGGCGCAGGTTGCCGCGATTGTCGGGATAGCGACAAACGGCAGCGCCAGACGGCGGGCGAGCGCTTTGGCGGTATCGAGCAGCGCGCCGCCGCCGACGCCTATCACCACCTGACGATCGTCGTTGCAGGCGTGCGCCAGTTGGGCAACATGGCGTTCGCTACAATGGCCGGTAAACGGCAGATGCTTTGCGCCAGCACGTTCAAACGCTTCCGGCAGGTAAGGCCGGGCGGCGGCAATCGCGCGTTCGCCGTACACCCAAACGGCGTGGGAAAGCTGTTCCGGCGTGAAAAAGTCGGTCAGTCTTTCGAGGCTTCCTGCATGGGAAAAATAATTCGCCGGGCCGGTAACGACGCGGATCTCAGTGTGGTTCATGTTGTGTTATCCTTAGGGTCTTCTCACCGTTGTTATTATATTTAGACATCTAAACGTCTTGATTGCCAAATACTAACACCCTGTGATAGTGTGTCAACAACCACATCACTGGCGGGTATGAAGATAATGAGAAATAACCCACTGATTCCAAAAAGCAAATTGCCAAATCTTGGTACCACGATTTTTACGCAAATGAGCGCGCTGGCGCAGAAACATCAGGCAATAAATTTATCGCAAGGCTTCCCTGATTTTGATGGTCCTCGTTATTTGCACGAGCGGTTGGCTTATCATGTCGCGCAGGGCGCGAATCAATATGCGCCGATGACGGGGGCGCAGGCGCTGCGGGAGGCCATTGCCGATAAAACGGCGGAAATATATGGTTATCGACCCGATGACGTCAGTGATATCACCGTCACAGCGGGCGCGACAGAAGCGCTGTATGCGGCGATTACCGCGCTGGTGCGGGCAGGGGATGAGGTTATCTGTTTCGATCCCAGTTACGACAGCTATGCCCCGGCCGTGGCGCTCTCCGGCGGAGTGTTAAAACGCATAGCGCTTACGCCGCCGCATTTTCGCGTCGACTGGCAGGCGTTTTCGGCGTTGCTTAGCGAGCGCACGCGACTGGTGATCCTCAATACGCCGCATAATCCCACCGCTACCGTCTGGCGCCAGGCGGATATCGAGGCGCTGTGGCAGGCTATCGGCGAGCGGGAAATTTATGTATTAAGCGATGAAGTGTACGAACATATTTGTTTTGCCGCCGAAGGTCATGCCAGCGTACTGGCGCACCCTCAGTTACGAGAGCGGGCGGTTGCCGTTTCATCGTTTGGTAAAACCTTTCATATGACAGGATGGAAGATTGGTTACTGCGTTGCGCCTGCGGCCATTAGCGCCGAAATACGCAAAGTTCATCAGTACCTGACGTTTTGCGTCAATACGCCGGCGCAACTGGCGCTGGCGGATATGCTGCGCGCCGCGCCGGAACACTATCGCGCGTTACCCGATTTTTACCGGAAAAAACGCGATGTGTTGGTTAACGCGCTGGCGCAAAGCCGATTAAAAGTGCTGCCCTGTGAAGGTACCTATTTTCTGTTAATCGATTACAGCGCAGTGTCGACGCTAAATGACGTTGAGTTTTGTCAGTGGCTAACCGAAGAAGTCGGTGTCGCCGCTATTCCGCTCTCTGTCTTTTGCGCCGCCCCTTTCCCGCATCAGCTTATACGTTTATGTTTCGCTAAACAGGAATCAACGCTGCCGGCCGCCGCAGAGCGCCTGTGTAAACTGTAGTTATTTAACCGTCCACGCTCTGGAGAATCGACGGTCTGCAAAAAGCTCCTGCAGGCCGTTGATCTGTTTCAGGCGCAGGACTTCATCGGCGTCCATACCTAACTCCTGGCCGATTTTGCTCTCGTCCCAGCCTAGCAGAGAAAGTTCGCGCACGATTTCTGACATGGCGTGGATCTGGTGGCGCCCGCGCGCGCGGTTATGCCGAATGGTTGCCGCCATGCGTTCGTGACGTTCTCTGTCCAGACACGTTATCGGCAGGTAGCCTTTCAGACGCCTTTTCAGGGCCGCTTTTCCTTTGCCCAGCTCATGACGGTGAAAACCGTCTACAATCTCGTACTCCTCCGTATTGGCCTTTACCACCACGATCGGCTGAGTAAACCCATCTTGTTCAATCGATTTAAGCAGCAGTTTTTTCTCCGGCGGCGCAACGTTATTCGGGTTGTAGTCATTAGGTGAAATATGATCGTTTTTCACCCACAGGACACAATCGACAGGCTCATCGCGAAAAGGACTAACGCTATGTATCGCCATTCTAAATTCATTAATGGCGGCGATCCTCTCCTCTTCAGGCAGTTCAGAGAGAAAGTGAGTTATTTCGGTTGTGAGTCGGTGTTGCATAAGATCCCCCATTCCTGGCGTTTAGCTTTCATACGTTCGTTATAACGCTGGTAATTCTTAGGTTTTGTCGGACTGAATGACAGCGCCCGGCACCAGTAATCATTGTTCAGTAATACTTTGCAGATCCGTCGCCACGACGGAATATCGCGCGATCCGATATCGCCATGCTGCGTTTGTGAAATGGTGTGCATGCCTTTTTTCTTATACCACTGCAAATAAACGGCGATTTTATTACGGTAATGTTCGGCAGTGACTTCAGGCATACTGTGTAGCAGGAGCAGCGCGTACTCTTCCCAGTTAAGGTGATCGGGTTTTAAAATTTTCCGGTGGCCGTAAAAATGGCTGTCTTGTCCGGCGTATATTCCTCCGCTGAGTGCGCCGCTGACTCTGGCGCACATGGCCGCCCAGCGCTCAGGTTCGATAACATGATACAGCCATAACCCCTGTCGTTGTTCCGGGCCGAACGGTTCGCAAATACGCATGTAACGGGGCGGTACTCCAGCCTGATACATCAAATTATACAAAGGGTTACATGGTTTACCTGTTTTGGCGAACCAGGTCCAGATATCTGCGGTTTTCCAGTCATAGATGGGATAGATATACCAGGTGTGCCCTTTAGGGGCTAACGTGGTCCAGGGCTTATCGTCGGCAAAGCGCTGCTTATGCGAGTTAGCGATAGCGGCAAATCGGTTATAGGATTCGTCGGAACGAATACCGACCAGCATAGCGGCAGGACGTTTTTCTGAAAACCAGTCGGCAAAATCGCGAACGAACTGTTCAAAGGTCATGCCGTGTTGATAAAAGGAAAAAAAGGCCGGATCGGTAATCGCATCTTCTGGCGGTTGTCGTACCCAGTCGGTACCCGGCTGCCAACACTGCCACTCCGGCTGGTATTGTGAAAGGGAATTTTGTGTGGTTAAGGGTAATGCGACCCAATAAAAACGCTCAATAACGTCCGCGTAGTATTCACGTAACGATTCAATATAGGCGATGGTACAGGAGAATTGCGCTTCCCAGTCAATGAAGAGAACATGGATCTTTTTATTCATTTTGCGCGCCAACGTTGCCGTCAGGTGCAACATAAGTCCTGAATCTTTACCACCAGAAAATGAGACGCAGACCCGGGGTAAGGTTTCCAGGGTCCACATTATACGCTCTTGAGCCGCTTCCAGAACATTTTGCTCGAGCGGAACTTTATAAACCGACATCTCTGGATAGTCTCCGATGTGTTAACTACAGTATATTCGAAATAATTAACATAAAGGATAAGCAGATTAGATGAACTTGCAATGCTTTATTATATTTGTAAAATAAATATATTCCATAAACATATACATTAAATTTATATTAATATCCGTTATCTGACCTTCTTATTAATGTTTTTTTGTGATGTGCTCAATGAGCTCAGCAAATCCGCTATTATTCAGCGAAGCCCTATTATACATAAGATAGAATTGTATGGGAGCAATGGTAAAAGGTATGGTGACTTTTTTAAGTTTGATAGAGGAAGAGTAATAGTCAAAAAATGTTTGTGGTAAAAAACCAATAAGCTCCGTGGAGCTGATAGAGTTGGCGATGGTCATCAGCGATTTGCTTCTGAAACCAATTATTCTTTCCCCCAGCACATCATCCATAAGTGAATGATATTCTTTCATACCGGTTGCCCGGGAGACGAGTTGCGTAAATGACTCTTGTAGAATTTCGTCGATAGTGGCGGTGTCGCCTAGTCGGGGATGGTTTTCACTGCAAACCAGGATGCATTCTAGCCTATTAAAGTGAGTACAAACAATAGAACGATTATTCAGTGGGGCCATTGAAACCACAATATCTGCTTTGCGGTAGGCAAGCAGATCTTCAGGCAGTTCGTCAGTGGTCAAAATGTCGTGATGTTCAATTTCAACCTGTGGATCTTTGCGGATATATTTAACTAATTTCATCACATATTGGGTGATCAACAGCTGTGGGCTGTAGATAATAAATTTTTTCTTCAGGCTGGACTGATTCATTATATTAATAGTTTGTTCCAGGCTGTTAAGATTATTTTCTAAATGATAATGTAAATTAATGCCTGTTACGGTAGGCGTAATTCCTTTGCCTGAACGAATAAATAGAGGGTCGTTGAATTGCGTGCGCAGGCGTTGCAATGACTGGCTTACGGCAGAAGGTGTAATATAGAGTGTTTCTGCTGCTTTGCTAATGCTTAAATGTTGATAGATACATTCAAATATAACCAACAGGTTAAGATCGAATTTTTTAAGGTCGTAAAGGTTAGCCATAGTATGTTCCCGGCATTATCATGGTATCTTCCATGATTATGACTTAATCTCAATAATTTACCAGAGTTATGTTTATTAAACTTAATGTAGAGTTTATTTAAACTAAAATACCACAGTTATGAATATTTTAGCGAGTAAATAATTACAGTAAAGGCGGACATAACGTACACTTTTATAACCACGCCGTTAGTCTAAAAAGGCTGTGTCGGATGACATGCTGGTCTGGCGTCGCGTTAATGCCAGTCAGAGGTTGGCCCGACAAACGTAGCGCTATCGGGCGTGGTACGGTTAAGCTCCAGCTTTGCTAATTTCTGCGTTAAGGCTGCCCCATCATGGCGTCCAGTTGCGCTTTTTCCGGTAAACCCACAACCTGTTGCAAAATCTTATCTTTATTCATGTAATAAATTGCTGGCGTCGCGTTAGCGCCAAGATCGTCCATTAGCTGCTGATTCTGATTAATGACTTTCATCTGCGCCGGGGGGATGGACGCCGGAACCTCCAGCTTCATCTTTCCTGCGGAGGCTTCATAGTCATGCCAGGTTTTCGCCGGGTCTTTCGCGGCTAAAATCGCTGCGGCTGTGGCCGGGCTTTCCGGTTTAATCACGCCGACCAGTAATGTGCGTAATTGTACCTTGCCGGATTCGACCCACGGACGAGCTTGTTGCCAAAACTGCTTACAATAGGGGCAGAAAGGGTCGGCGAAGACATACAGCACCACCGGCGCGTCTTTTTTACCGTCGAGTATCCATGACGCTTTTTCCATTTTCTGCCACATTTCACGTCCGGCCGGTGCATAGATCTCTTTTTCTATCAGGGCGTTGCTAAGATTTTCGCCTTTTTCATTATACATATAGCCGGAAATCGCGTGTTTACCGTCCGGCGTCAGGTAAATCGTGACGCCCATATCCTGATACTTTCCGAGATAGCCCTTCATGCCCCCCGGCGCCTCGAAGGATTTCAGGATAGTTATACCCTGTTTTTCAATGGCTTTAACCGGCGCAGGCAGTTCTTCCGCGTGGGCGAGAATGGGCAGCATAGCAAGCAGCAATGTACGTTTAATCATATTTTTTCCTTTTAATATCAAAGCGAAAAGAGTATTAATGATGATGCCTATCACAGACATAGGTAAGAGCTGGCGTGCCAGGATTGCCCTTTCTGTGCTGGGGTGATGTAATCCTTTTCGCTGTTACAGCCTTTGTTAAGGTAATGTAGAGCGCAACACTTAGCCAGCATATACGCTATGGATTTCGAGTTGCAGACAATACGTCTGTAATTTGCAAGACGAGTCGTACTGGCTCTGAAGTTACCTACGGGTAGTTCAGGTAATGGGGCCGCCTGTCAGGCGGCCTTTTTACTTTAGATGGCTGACAGGGCGCAGTGTTCACAATGTCGCCCGAAACGGGTTGTTAGTTAACGCTTATTGATTTGATAATGGAAACGCATTAGCCGAATCAGCAAAATTTCGTTAACTTACTCCTCAACGAAAACACGGAGGAAGTATAGATGTCCTTAATTAACACCAAAATCAAACCTTTCAAAAACCAGGCGTTCAAAAACGGTGAATTCATTGAAGTCACCGAGAAAGATACCGAAGGCCGCTGGAGCGTCTTCTTCTTCTACCCGGCCGATTTTACCTTTGTTTGCCCGACTGAACTGGGTGACGTTGCCGACCATTACGAAGAACTGCAGAAGCTGGGCGTAGACGTTTATTCCGTCTCAACCGATACTCACTTCACGCACAAAGCATGGCACAGCAGCTCTGAAACTATCGCAAAAATCAAATATGCGATGATCGGCGACCCGACTGGCGCCCTGACCCGTAACTTCGACAACATGCGTGAAGACGAAGGTTTGGCAGACCGTGCAACCTTTGTTGTTGACCCGCAGGGTATCATCCAGGCGATCGAAGTTACCGCTGAAGGTATCGGCCGTGACGCGTCTGACCTGCTGCGTAAAATTAAAGCAGCACAGTACGTTGCCGCTCACCCAGGCGAAGTATGCCCGGCGAAATGGAAAGAAGGCGAAGCGACTCTGGCTCCATCTTTAGACCTGGTCGGTAAAATCTAAATTTCCGTCGTCTTTCACGCCATAGCTGCGTTGGCGTCGCCTGCTCACCCCGGTCACTTACTTCAGTAAGCTCCCGGGGATTCTCAGGCTAGCCGCCTTACTCTGACGTGAAATACTTTGGAAATTGTTTCAGTCATGGGCGCACCCGCGCCCATTTCATTTCAGCACCATGACGCAAGTTGCATTAATGCAGTCCCGCGAAGTCGGCTTGCATGATGATGTTTTCAGAGAGGGAAGAAGAATGCTCGACACAAATATGAAAACCCAGCTCAGGGCTTACCTTGAGAAACTGACCAAACCTGTTGAGCTGATTGCCACGCTGGATGACAGCGCTAAATCGGCGGAAATCAAGGAACTGCTGGCTGAAATCGCCGAGCTGTCCGACAAAGTCACGTTTAAAGAAGACAATACTCTGCCGGTGCGCAAGCCGTCTTTCCTGATTACGAATCCAGGTTCTCAGCAAGGGCCGCGCTTTGCCGGTTCTCCGCTGGGCCACGAATTTACCTCGCTGGTTTTGGCGCTGCTGTGGACCGGCGGTCATCCGTCAAAAGAAGCGCAGTCGCTGCTGGAGCAGATTCGCGATATTGACGGCGATTTTGAATTCGAAACTTATTATTCACTCTCCTGCCATAACTGCCCGGACGTAGTGCAGGCGCTGAACCTGATGGCGGTGCTGAACCCGCGTATTAAACATACGGCAATTGATGGCGGCACCTTCCAGAACGAAATCACCGAACGTAACGTGATGGGCGTTCCGGCGGTGTTTGTCAACGGTAAAGAGTTCGGCCAGGGACGTATGACTCTGACCGAGATTGTCGCTAAAGTGGATACTGGCGCAGAAAAACGTGCGGCGGAAGCGCTGAACAAACGCGATGCGTATGACGTGCTGATTGTCGGCTCCGGCCCGGCGGGCGCGGCGGCGGCGGTCTACTCGGCGCGCAAAGGCATCCGTACCGGTCTGATGGGCGAGCGCTTCGGCGGTCAGGTGCTGGATACCGTGGATATCGAAAACTATATCTCGGTGCCGAAAACCGAAGGCCAGAAACTGGCGGGCGCGCTGAAAGCGCATGTCAGCGATTACGACGTTGACGTTATCGACAGCCAGAGCGCAAGTAAACTGGTTCCGGCAGCGGCAGAAGGCGGCCTGCATCAGATTGAAACGGCGTCCGGCGCAGTCTTGAAAGCGCGCAGTATCATCATCGCCACCGGCGCGAAATGGCGCAATATGAATGTGCCGGGCGAGGATCAGTATCGCACCAAAGGCGTCACCTATTGTCCGCACTGCGACGGTCCGTTATTTAAAGGGAAGCGTGTGGCGGTCATCGGCGGCGGCAACTCTGGCGTTGAAGCGGCTATCGATCTGGCAGGTATTGTAGAACACGTTACGTTGCTGGAGTTCGCGCCGGAGATGAAGGCGGATCAGGTGCTACAGGACAAAGTGCGTAGCCTGAAAAATGTCGATATCATTTTGAATGCGCAAACGACAGAAGTGAAGGGCGACGGTTCGAAAGTGGTGGGGCTGGAGTATCGTGACCGTGTCAGCGGCGATATTCATAGCGTCGCGCTGGCAGGGATTTTTGTGCAGATTGGTCTGTTGCCGAATACCCACTGGCTGGAAGGCGCGCTTGAGCGTAACCGCATGGGCGAGATCATTATTGACGCCAAATGTGAAACCAGCGTTAAGGGCGTCTTCGCTGCAGGCGATTGCACCACCGTTCCTTACAAACAGATTATCATCGCCACAGGCGAAGGGGCGAAAGCCTCGTTGAGCGCCTTTGATTATCTGATTCGTACCAAAATCGCATAAAAAGAAGTAAGCACACCTGCAAGGCCAGTTAACTGGCCATCGTAAATGGCCCGATAGTGTAAGCTATTCGGGCCTGCGGTGTTTATGCCTGGGGAACGCCACTGGGTAAAACACCTTCTTCATTATCAATACTCTGAAACCGTCTGTTAATAACAGACGGTTTTTTATTTCAACGGTCTTCTGTTTTTAAACTTTGAAACAATAAAAAAGCCTTCTACGGATTTAACTGGAATTTTTCTGTTTTTTTATCAAAGAAAGATTAAGCGCTTCCGCTAACATGCCCATTCTTTTTTCTTGATTTATATTGCATTTGTATGTGAGGTTATTTATTCATGGATTCAATCTATGAATCACTGACGGAATTAGAAAAAACAGGGCTTACATTGCGTGATTTTTTTAATTCTCATGATAGTCATTCACTGAAATCTGCCTACGTGAGATTAAATCCCTCTGCTGCGGTAAACCTTACCGACCGGGCGTGGCTGGAAGCGGAGTATGACTTTAATGCGCTATTCGTCGGTCCTGGCAAGCTGCTGGCTGCGCCTTTCGCTTCAGTGTATCTGGAGGACGATGCGCTGGTGATGGGAAAGGCGACGCTGGAGATACGGGAGTTTATGGCAGCGTTGGGATTATCGGTTAATCAGGAGAGCAATATTCCTGACGATCATATTTCCTGCGTGCTGGAGTTGACCACACTATTACTGGCTAATACCCGGCAAACGTCACCATACCGATCTACTCTCACTCAATATATCAATAACTATTTAACAAAGTGGGTGCCATTATATATCGAAAAAATAAAAACTCATGCACAAACGACCACGTTATATACGGTGGCGGACATCTTATTTTATTGGCTTGATGAATTAAAACGAGAGTATCAATATGAGTAATGAGACAGGACATCTGAACAGACGTTCTTTTTTAAAGGGGATAGTGGCACTGGGCGCCGTTGCGGCTTTACCCGGAGGATTACTGACCTCCCGATGCGCGCTTGCGCAGCCGCCTGTTCCCTTTAACCCTAAAACGTACAAAATTTATCGTAACGCGTGTCCGCGTAACTGCTATGACACCTGTAGCCTCAAGACATGGGTAAAGGACGGGGTCATTACTTTCGTGGAAGGCGCGCCGGAATCAACATTTACTCACGGTACCCCTTGCGTCAAAGGGTTAAGCTATCCGCGCCGGGTTTATAGCCCCGATCGTATTAAATATCCCATGGCGCAGGACGTTCGCGGTAGCGGCAACTGGCGTCGCATCTCATGGGAAGAGGCGATGCAGCGCATTGCCGCCAAAATGCTGGAGATTAAGAAAAAAGACGGTTCTATGCTCGGTCTGGCGCTGACCAAATATTCCGGTAAGTTTGGCGTGCTGAACTATGCCGTTGAAGGGATGATGTCCTCGCTTGGCTACACCACCCGTTTTGCCGGTACGCCGTGCTGGCCTGCCGGTATCGACGCGCAAAACTACGACATGGGCGACATGTGGTGTAACGACCCGGAAGATATGGTGAAAGCGAAATACATCATTATCTGGGGCGCCAACCCGGCCTGGTGCTCAATGCACAGCATGAAGTACATCTATCAGGCGCGCGAGAAAGGGGCGAAGGTCGTGGTTATCGACCCGCTGCTGTCGCAGACTGCCGCCAAAGCCGATCTCTACCTGCGCGTACGGCCTGGCTCAGACGGCGCTCTGGCGCTGGGGATGGCGCGTCATCTGGTGGATAAAGGCCTGGTGGATCAGGACTTTGTCAACAACGATGCTCATGGCTATCCGGAATTTGAAGCCTATCTGCGTAATAACGTCACCGTGGAGTGGGCGGCAGAAATCTGCGGCCTGTCTGCGGATGTCATTCGCCAACTGGCGGAAGAGTTTACGGCGGTTAAGCCGGCCACGGTCTGGATTGGTTACGGGATGCAGCGTCATGTCAACGGCGGCGCCAACGTTCGCGCTATCGATGCCTTTGTCGCTATGTCCGGCAACATCGGTGTCGAAGGCGGCGGCGCGCGTTATGGCCATCTGCATACCTGGGGCTTTAACTATAACGCCATGCTGCAGAAGCCGCCGGTGGGCGCTATTGGCATACCGGGAGCGGCGGGCACCACCAGTGAATTCGGGGCTGCCGCTGGCAGCGACGCCGTGCAGTACTCCGATCGCTCTCTGAATATCAACCAGACGGCGCAGGGGATTCTGGAGGCCAACGATCCGCCGGTTCGTATGCTGTGGGTCGCCTGTAAAAACCCGTTTGCCCAGGATTTCGATCGCAGCAAGATGAAAAAAGCGTTTGAAAAACTGGAAATGGTGGTCTGCGCCGATCAGTTCTTCAACGAAACGGTGCAACACGCTGATATCGTGCTGCCCGTTACCACCGCGTTTGAAGAGTGGAACGTGGATGCTTCTTACTGGCACTACTGGCTTTCCATTAATCAGCCGGCGATTAAGCCGATGTATGAAGCAAAATGCGACCTTGAAATCGCTACCATGCTGTCGCGCACCATTAATAAGATGGCGCCGGGTTCCTGTACCTTCCCGCAAGAGTTCGATCACAAGCGCTGGCTGGATCAGGAGTTCAACGACGGTATGGCGAAAATGTTTGGCATCTCTTCCTGGGACGATCTGCTGGACGGGCCGAAAAAAGCGATCCTGCCAAGTTCTGCCGCCTGGTACGACCGCAAGTTCAAAACGCCGTCAGGCAAGTATGAATTTAAATCTGAACTGGCGGAGAAAAACGGCCATACCGCGCTGCCGGAATACAAACCGGAAGCCGAGAGCAAACTGCCTTTCCATCTGTTTACGCCGCACGTGCAGTTTGGCCTGCACTCGCAGTTTATCAACCTGGACTGGATGCAGGTGTTCTACCCGGAACCGTTCGTTTATATCCATCCTTCTTCCGCACAGAAAAAAGGCATCAGCGAGAACGATCTGGTCAAAGTTTTCAATGGCACCGGTGAAGTTGAGCTGCGGGCAAAAGTCACCACCAACGTGCCGGAAGATTTTCTGGTGATGTATGAAGCGTGGTTCCCGAAACGGCAGTACAACGTGCAAAACGTCGTGGCCGATACGCCTGCTGATATGGGGCTGATGAAAACTGGCGCGCCGGGCGCCGCTATCCACAGTCAGTTTGCTGACGTTGTATTGATCGGTAAAGGGGAGTCCGTAGCATGAGACGTGCGTTTTTAGTGAATAGCGATAAGTGCATCGGCTGCCGTGGCTGTGCTATGGCGTGTAAAAGCTTTAACCAACTGGAGCCGGATCGCTTCTGGCGCTACGTTTATCCGTTGGATAAAGACATCTATCCACATGAAGAGCGGGCGTTTTACTCGCTGGCCTGTAACCACTGCGAACATCCGGCCTGCGTCGCCGCCTGTCCGGTCGAAGCCTATACCAAACGTGAAGATGGCGTGGTGGTGCATAACCCTGAGCGCTGCATTGGCTGCAAAAACTGTATTCGTAACTGTCCTTATGGCGCGCCGCGTTTTAATGAAGAGACGCGTAAAGCGGAAAAATGCAGTATGTGCTACGAGCGTCTTGATATCGGTATGAATCCGGCGTGCGTAAACGCCTGCCCGGTGGGCGCCTTGTCGATTATCGATTTGGATTCCGATCCTGTGCCCGATAATGCGGTGCAGTATCCGCCAGGGTTCCCGCATATGCCACAGCTCAATCCAGGAACGCGCTTTATTCTGGCGCGCCAGCCTAAGCAGCCGGAGGACAAGTAATGGAAAAATATGAACTGCCGCTGGTGTTTTTTACGGTATTAAGCCAGATGTCTGTCGGGATGGCTTTGGTACTGACATGGCGTACGCTGCGTGGTGAAGTGGAAGGCCAGCGTTTCTATTGGTTGGCCACCGGGCTGGTGCTGGCATTGGCGTCTATTGCCGCGATTCTGCATCTGGCGCATCCCGATCGCGCTTATGATGCGCTGATTAACCTGCGACATGCCTGGTTAAGTCGGGAAATCCTTGGCGCCACGTTGTTTGGCGCAGCGGTCGGCGTAACTTTCCTGGCAAAGGGACATAAAGCGATGGCTCTTATCGCCTCCGTGTTCGGCGTGTTACTGGTGGCGGTGCAGGGGATGACCTACGCCGCGCCAGCGATGGTAGCTATCGCTAATGGATTTACCATGCTGTTATTTTTTATTACGGTATGGGTCATGGGTTGCGCGGCGATTCCGCTGTTAAGACTCAGGCCTGCCGTTCCTGCGTTACGCCAGGGAATTGTGGTGTGTACCGCGGTACTTATCGCGGCGCCGCTGGTGTGGTTAAGCGGGGGAACGGTCATGCAGATGACGGCGCGTTCATGGCTGGCTTCCCCGTTTTATCTGGCAAGCCTGGTTTGCCTTGCGCTCGCTTTTGTCGCCAGCCGTCACGGTGATTCGCGCCCGAAACTCCTGTTCGTCTTGTTATTCGTTGGCGTATTTCTGAGCCGGCTGGTCTTTTTTGGCGACACGGTGAGTACTATTGTGAATATCGGGCATTTGTATTAACGATGATGCAGTAAAAAGCCCTGCCAGGCGTGACCTGGCAGGGCGTGTCAGTTTTTAGCCACCAGGGTTAACGCACAACCAATACCGGCAGCGTCGCATGGCGCACCACGCTTGAGGCGTTAGATCCCAACAGGTGTGTCGTGATAGACGGATTACGCGAACCGATTACCACGACATCCGCATCCAGTTCTTCGCCCATCTCATTGACGACATCGCGCACGCTACCAAAGCGAACATGCGTTTTAATTCGTGAAGGATCGATACTGAAGTGTCCCACCATCGTTTGCAGACGCGTTTCCGCCTCATGCTGTAAATGTTCTTCAAAGCGACGCACGTCGGCGGCAAAGCGATGCAGACTCATGCTCGCGGACCCAGGCAGTACATGCAACAGATGAATGACGCCATCCTGTTGCGCCAGAAACTCAGCGTGGCGAATGGCTTTATCGCTAAGTTCCATTTCAAAAACATCAACCGGCATAATGATTGTCTTATACATACCCGTTACTCCCTGTTAATCAATACTGAATTTATTCAAGCATATAATAATGTTTCTTTCTGCTATTCGTCTGGCAATTTTAAATATTACGGCAACCTGACGTTAAAAAAGTCGTGTATTTTCCAGGAAAAATCCTAAAGCCGCCTGTTTTGCCGGCAGTCTCTCCGGGATAGCTACCCTTTTATAGTCGAACGCAACATTCACCGTTACCCCGGAGGCTGCATGAAAGCATTGACGTATCACGGTCCACATCACGTAAAGGTTGAAAACGTACCCGATCCCGGCATTGAGCAGCCTGACGATATCATTTTGCGTGTTACCGCCACCGCGATTTGCGGATCTGATTTGCATCTCTATCGCGGCAAGATCCCACAGGTAAAACATGGCGATATTTTCGGCCATGAGTTTATGGGCGAGGTGGTGGAAACCGGACATGATGTGAAGAATATTCGAAAAGGGGATCGGGTCGTTATCCCGTTTGTCATTGCCTGTGGTGACTGCTTTTTCTGTCGGCTACAGCAATATTCAGCGTGTGAAAACACTAACGACGGACACGGCGCGACGATGAATAAAAAACAGATCCCACCGCCGGCGGCGCTGTTTGGGTATAGCCATCTGTATGGCGGCGTTCCCGGCGGACAGGCCGAATATGTTCGCGTGCCAAAAGGTAATGTCGGTCCATTTAAGGTGCCGCCGCTGTTATCTGACGATAAAGCGCTGTTTCTTTCTGATATTTTGCCTACCGCCTGGCAGGCGGCAAAAAATGCCCAGATTCAGCAAGGTTCCAGCGTGGCGGTTTTTGGCGCAGGGCCGGTAGGATTACTGACTATCGCCTGTGCGCGACTGCTGGGCGCGGAGCAGATCTTCGTCGTTGATCACCACGCCTGGCGCCTGCGTTTCGCCGAAGAACGTTACGGCGCGATACCGATCAACTTCGATGATGAGAACGATCCGGCGGAAAAAATCATCGAGCAGACGGCAGGACACCGCGGCGTGGACGCGGTAATTGATGCCGTAGGCTTTGAAGCGAAAGGCAGCTTGACGGAGACGGTTCTGACGAACCTTAAACTGGAAGGCAGCAGCGGCAAAGCGCTGCGACAATGTATCGCGGCGGTCAGACGCGGCGGCGTGGTCAGCGTGCCCGGCGTGTATGCCGGTTTTATTCACGGCTTTTTATTCGGCGACGCCTTTGATAAGGGGCTAACTTTTAAAATGGGTCAAACCCATGTTCACGCGTGGCTGGGAGAATTATTACCGCTTATTGAAAAAGGGTTGCTGAAGCCGGAGGAGATTGTCACGCACTATATGCCGTTTGAAGAGGCGGCGCGCGGCTACGAAATTTTCGAAAAACGCGAAGAAGAGTGCCGAAAGGTTATCCTGGTGCCGGGAGCGACGTCGGCACAAGCGGCGCAGAAACAGGCGACGGGAGTAATCAACCCGATGCCAGGCGGCGTTGTCTGAAACAGGCAGAAATGAAAGGGCTAACGGAAAGAGGATGCGCAGGCATCCTCTGTGTAAACGCATTAACGCTTATGCAGATGGTTTAACGCAGGAAGTCGCCCGCGGCTTCAGGCTGATATTCGAGTTCCAGCACTTCGAGATGGGTGGAGGCGCCGCCCGGCAGTTCCCAGTGAATGGTGTCGCCGACGCGCAGTCCCAGCAACGCCGCGCCGACGGGCGCCATTACCGAAAGCTGGGTACTGCTATCCGTCATATTGGCGGGGTACACCAGCGTCCGCACGCGTGTTTCACCATCGCTCAAATTGCGGAATTTAACGCGGCTGTTCATGGTGACGACATCGTTCGGCATCTCTTGTGGCGAACACATTTGCGCGCGATCCAGTTCGGCGTTGAGCGCGTCGGCAATCGGCAGATCCGCATACGCAGGCTGTTCCAGAAGACGATCAATACGTTCGGCGTCAAGGTCGTTAATGATAATAGTGGGTCTGGACATTTCTTACTCCATGTCATCGATACTGCGAGTAGTGCAGGTAAATGGTCCCAAAAGAAAACCCTCACCGTCTGGCGGCGAGGGTTTAACTCTCATGATGATACTGAGACTTACCCCGTCTTTGAAGTGATTTAGTTCACATTCGGGTAAATCCTCAAACGTCATAGCCCTGAGTGAATTTTAGTCTACATTCGGGCGTGTTCTCAAATGTGGCTACGGTTTTAAACCTCTGCTTCGTCAATAACCGGCTTTATCGATAATAAACTGTTTCCCGCAGTTGCCGGGATGCGGCTGCGGCTGGAATGAGGCAGAGGAGAGCGGGGCGTTAATCATCGACGCCTTTAATGAAAACTGAATCTCTGTTAAATAGGCGGGATTGCCATGGCAGTTTACTTTAACGGCTTTGACATTATCCTGGCCCCACATTTGTGCGACGACGCTATCAAACTCAGCGCGGCTAACGGTTTTGCCGTAATTATCCGTCAGAAACTGCCCCAGCGCGCTGTCTTTTATCGCCTTATCCAGCCGTATCATGGTGCCGAAATAGGCATTGGGATCAAACCCGAAACAGGCGCCATGTTTGGCATATTCGTAGCGCTCCAGACAGGAATTCCCCCCCGCGCCGGGCATCACTTCCTTAAGCGCTGTCGCGATGTCAGGCGAAAGTCCGGGGGTGGGGGCTGAGCATTTCCGGCTGGCCTTGACTTCAGGCAGATTCGGGATTGGCCGCGTCGCACAACCAAAGCGCTGCCAGCGTCTCTGGTCAACACCGCGTGCGGCGATAGATTTGGGTAATCCTGGCCACAGGCCGTGGACGGTCAGAAAGTCTGCTTTGTTGGCTGGCTCTTTTTGCAGACGGCACTCATCGGGCTCCCGATGGCGGCGTTCATGCTGGCTTTGACAAAAACCGGTTTGCCAGGAAAGCGCCAGCACATAGTCAGTGAAATCACCGTACTGTTGCGCCTGAAGTTCGTCGGCGTTGGCGGCAAAAATCGGGGTTAAGAGGGCAGCCAGCAGCGGACTGTAATGCCATATTGTGTTCATGATGAATTCGATAATTTATACACATTATGAATGTTACCCATTTAATCATAAAAAATGCCGCTCAGGTGAACCTGAACGGCATCATTTTTAACCTGCGTTGGCGTAATGTTTAATTCCACATTGCCAGAATCGGCCAGCCCACCAGCAACAGCATCGCGATATAGATAACGCCAAAGATTGCGCCAAGCCGCCAGTAGTCTCTGGATTTCACGTAACCGCAGCCGTAGATAATCACACCAGGGCCGGTGGCATACGGCGTCAGACAGCCCATGATACCGATAGACAGCACCAGCAGAATACACAGTTGTTCCATCGGAACGCCCGGAATGCCTTTACCCACCGCCAGAATGACCGGCAGCATGGTCGCGGTGTGAGCGGAAAGACTGGCGAACAGATAGTGCGCGAAATAGAACACCAGTACCAGTACAATCACGGTTGCATCCGGCGAGAAACCTTCCAGATGCGTACTCATGGTATTGGCGAACCAGTCAATAAAGCCGGAGCGGGTTAAGCCATTGGCCATGACCACCAGCGTAGCGAGGTTCACCAGGGTGTTCCAGGCGCTGTTGTAGCGCGTAATATCTTTCCACGGCACAACATGCAACGCCAGCATCAGCGAGACGGCCAGCAGACCCACGGCAGTGGCGTTGATGATTTTTCCACCAAAAACCCACAATCCTAAGCTAAGCAGCACCAGGCCAATCAGCGTCCACTCTTTGCGGGACAGACGCCCCATGTTTTTTAACTCGCCGCCAGCCCAGGCCGCGACTTCCGCACTGTGGGTCACTTCAGGTTTATAAAGTACATAGGAGAGCCACGGCGCAACGATCAGTAAAATAATCCCTACCGGCAGAAAGCTGAGAAACCACTGCAGCCAGCTAATCTGGACGCCAGCGATCTTGCTGACGAACTCCAGACCTAATACGTTCGGGGCCGCGCCAGTGACAAACATCGAAGAGCTCAGGCTGGTACTGATCACCATCATCCACATCAAATAACCGCCGATGCGGCGTGCGGAAGGATCGTTTGGAAACGATTTAAACAGCGGCGGCAGGTTCTTGATGACCGGGAAGACAGTCCCGCCGGTACGAGCCGTATTGGAGGGAGTAAACGGCGCCAGCAAAATATCGATAATGACAATCGCATAGCCGAGCGTCAGCGTGCGTTTACCCATGAATTTTACCAGAAACAGCGCAATGCGGCGCCCCAGCCCGGTCACTTCGTAGCCCAGCGCGAAAATAAACGCGCCGAAAACCAGCCAGACCGTGGTGCTGGAGAAACCGGCAAGCCCCCATTTCAGCGCCTGTTTACTGGCGTTAAACGCCGGATCGGCCAGTTCCGAAGCGTCAAATAGCAGGTAATTGCTGCCGATAACGCAAATGGTTACGGCGATAAAACTGATCGCTGTCGCCGGGATCGGCTCCAGGATCATACCGACAATCATCGCGACGAAAACCGCAAAATAGTGCCAGGCCTGCGGCGGCATACCATCTGGAACAGGAATTAGCAACATGACGCCCATCACCACTAATGGGGCCAACAACTTCCATATATTATCTTTGGATAAAGACATAAATGACTCTCCGGAAAGGATATTTTCTATAATTGTGTTAATGATTAACTTGCGAAATTTGCGCTAAAAACCAGGTCACGATCAGCAGATCGGCGCTACCGCCTGGGCTGAGATTGCGTTCAATGCATTGCTGATCGAACCGGTGGAGATAAACGAGATCGTCAGGCGTCCGTATGCCGCCCTGATGTAATAAGACCGCCGCCTGCTGCTGTAACCAGCGCAGACCGTCCGCCCCGCCGCGCGACGCGACGTTGGTATCGCCGTTAAGCGACATCAGCAGCAGTAAGGTATCAAGCAGCGCCAGTTCCGGATCGCGCCCCTGCGCCAGCAATGCGCGGTAGTGCGGTAACGCGTGGCGGATGACCAGCGGATAGCCCGCTTCCGCTTCGCCGCGCGCGCCAGTTAATCCCAGTTGCTGATACAGCCGCTGACCTGCGGTGAGCTGTAGGTTGTTCTGGCGCAGTTCGCGCGTGGTCAGGCCGCGGCAAAAATCGGCGGCGGTAGCGCAGAGTGTTTCTGCAGCGATCGGCTGGCGTAGCTGATACAGGCGGCCAATGGCGGCGCACAGTAACCCCAGCGAGAAAATGCTGCCTTTATGGGTATTGACGCCCGCCGTTGCGCGAAACATCGCTGCTTCACAGGCCATCCCCAATGGACGCAGGCCCGCCAGAACTGACTCTGGCGGCAGGCGCGTGCAGCTGGCGCCATATTCCATAAAGCGCGGCAGCCAGTGTCGAATCGCCTCCGCGCTGCGGTGAAAATCCGCCAGCGCCATATCTTTGTGCGCGCCGCAGTTTAGTCGGTCTACCAGACCGGGTTTTGGCGATAAATTTACCTCGGTCAGCATGGCGCGCCAGGCCAAATCGGCCCAGGCGTCATACAGCGACTGAGGCTGAATGGAGGCGTTAGTCGGGTTGGCGGGAATCGGCATCATGCAGCAGCGCCTCCATATGAATCAGTAAATCAGTCAGCGCGTGGGTTTTACCCCGCGCGCATTCAGCCGCGCTTTGCCCGCACAGCAGACAGCGGCGGGCGGGAAGCGCGAAATGGCGGCGGGAGAGTATTTCGCCTTCCGCCGTCAGGACATCGATATCCCACAGGCGCCCCAGTGGATAACGCTGTTCAAGTGCGATGGTCGCCTGTTTGAGCGCCTGAGCGGGCGCGTCAATCGCTAGCAGCCCTTCCGGCCCGCTGGCGGAAGCCAGTGCAGCCTGCTCCCGGATAGTCCAGCCATACTCTTCTGCCAGCGTGTGCAGGGCAGTCACGCCGTGATTAAAGATCCGGCGGGTTAACGCGCTGTCTTTTATCGGGCCTGGCGCCACCACGGTAAAGGAGACCAGTGGAGTGGCGTGGCGCGTTAGCCAGGCGCGCTGTCTTGCTTGTCTCTCATCCCGGCTGGCGAGCAGCTCAGGAATAGAAACGTCGTGACAGGTGGCGAGTTCAGGAAACAGGCGCATGGCTTATTCCTTCACCTGATGCACCACATCGATCACTGAACCGTCGCGATAACGCACGACAGCAATCACGCGGTCGGTGAATTCGATAGGGCGGGGCTGACCGGTAAGCAGTTGCGCGCGTTCGCGCAGCCACTCAATCGATACCACTTTCATTCCCGCTGCTTGCAGTCGTTCAGCCAGCTCCGGACGCGCCGGGTTGACGGCGATACCGTGATCGGTGACCAGAATGTCGACGCTGGAGCCTGGTGTGACGCAGGTGGTGACGTTATCAACCAGCGTTGGGATGCGACCGCGCACCAGCGGCGCGACGATGATGGACAGCGCCGCCGCGACGGCGGTATCGCAGTGGCCGCCGGACGCGCCGCGTAGAACGCCGTCGGAGCCGGTCAGCACGTTAACATTGAAGTGGGTGTCTACTTCCAGCGCGCTCAGCACCACCACGTCCAGACGGTCGACGGAAGCACCTTTAGAGCCCCAGTTGGCGTACTGGTTAGCGCTGATTTCGATATGGTTCGGGTTGCGGGCCAAAGATTGCGCAGCGTTACGATCGAAGCTCTGCACGTCAAGCAGTTTGCGGATTAAGCCCTTTTCATGCAGGTCGACCATGGTGGCGGTGATACCGCCCAGCGCGAAATTAGCCACAATGTTGCGGCTACGCATTTTGTCTTCCAGGAAGCGGGTGACCGCCAGCGATGCGCCGCCGGTGCCGGTTTGCAGGGAGAAACCTTCGTTGAAGTAGCCGGAGTGAGCAATGACTTCCGCCGCGCTGCGGGCGATCAGCAGTTCACGCGGATTAGTGGTCATGCGGGTCGCGCCAGCGCCGATTTTGTTTGCATCACCGACTTCTTCGATTTGCACGATCAGATCAACCTGATCCTGAGCGATGCTTGCCGGGTTATGCGGATACGGCAGCAGTTGCTCCGTCAGCATCACGACCTGCTTCGCGCTGTCGGCATCCACCATCGCGTAGCCCAGTGAACCGCAACAGGCCTTGCCGGTATAACCATTAGCATTACCGAATTCATCGCAGGAGGGCACGCCAAGAAACGCAACATCAATGTTGAGTTCGCCGCTTTGTACCAGATGTACACGACCGCCGTGGGAGTGAATCTGAACCGGCTCAGCCAGCAGGCCGCGAGAAATTTCTTCCGCCAGCGGGCCGCGCAGGCCTGACGTGTAGATGCGGCTGACCACCCCGTTACGAATGTGTTCAACCAGCGGCGCGTGGCAGTCGCTCAGCGAGCTGGAGGCCAGGGTCAGATTTTTGAAGCCCATCTTCGCGATGGTTTCCATCACCAGGTTAATCGTCAGATCGCCGCCGCGAAACGCGTGGTGAAAAGAGAGCGTCATGCCGTCGCGTAAACCGGAACGGCGGATGGCCTCTTCCAGGCTGGCGCACAGTTTGTGGTCGCGCGGTTTTTGCGCTTGTAGATCCAATTTTGCCGCACTTTGGTAAGCGCTCAGTTCGCTTTCAGCGTGACGGCTCCAGGCTGCTACGCGATCCTGGCGTTGAGATTCATTTTTCTGCGTCATTTTTTTGCCTTATTCTTCGCGAATACCGGAAAGTTCTGCACGGGAGAGCACCAGACGGGCGCGTTCAATCACCGGGCTGTCGACCATCTTGCCGTTAAGGGAAACGACGCCGAGACCTTCGCGGGCGGCGGCTTCTGCGGCTTCAACGACCAGACGCGCATGGGCGACCTCTTTACGCGTCGGCGCATAAAGGTTGTGCAGCAGTTCGATCTGGCGGGGGTTGATCAGTGACTTACCGTCAAAGCCCAACTGTTTAATGTGGGCGGCTTCTTGCAGGAAACCGGCTTCGTTGTTGGCGTCGGAATAGACGGTATCGAAGGCCTGAATGCCGGCGGAACGCGCGGCCTGCAAAATGGCGCAGCGGGCGAACAGCAGTTCGGTGCCTTCCGGAGAGCGTTCGGTGCGCAGGTTGCGAACATAGTCTTCCGCGCCCAGCGCAATCCCGATCAACCGTTCAGAGGCGTGGGCGATTTCTACCGCGCGGGTAATACCCAGCGGCGATTCCACGGCAGCTAACAGGCCGGTACTGCCCGGTTCGCGACCGCAGGCGTTTTCAATGCGCAGAATTTCGTTTTCGATATCAATGACGTCCTGCGCGGTGTCGGTTTTCGGTAAACGCACCACGTCCGCGCCGCCGCGCACGACCGCTTCCAGATCGTTGACGCCCCATTCGGAATCCAGCGCATTCACGCGGACAATGGTTTCGACGTCACGGTAAAGCGGGTGTTGCAGCGCGTGATATACCAGACGGCGCGCCGCATCTTTTTCGCGTAATGCAACGGAGTCTTCCAGGTCGAACATCAGCGCGTCGGCCGGGTAGATAAACGAATTGCTCACCATCGCCGCGTTGGCGCCCGGTACGAATAACATACTGCGGCGGGTGCGGGTTTTACGTTGTTGCAGAGAGGCGGAAATCATTGGCGATCCTCCCAGGGCAGAGCGGCAATACCGCTGGCGCGCGCCAGTAGCGTTTCCAGTCGGGCGCGCAAAATGCAGTCCAGAGCGCCTTTATCATCGACGTTCAGTTGTACGCCGCGCACGTCGTAGCGAGAAAGCACCTCCAGGATGGTGGCGCGAATGGCCTCGCCAAACTGTTTTTCAACGCTACTGTTGATTTGCAGGTCAATATCCTGCGTATCGAGCGGCGCAATGCGTATCATCACATCGCCGGACTCAAGCGTGCCTGCGACGGCTAGCTGGTTTATTTTCATTTTTCACCTGTTGCTAAGACGGGGGACTTTTGACGGGCTGCCGCGCTGCCCGGATGGCGTTCGACCATGCCCTGCAAATAGCGCAGGGTGGCGTCGGGAACCAGCGGCGCGATAGCCGTGAGATCGTGTTTAACCAGCAGCTTGCGTACCCAGGAGGCGGATATCGGCGTCTCCTGGAAGCAAAGCCGCTCTATTTCCACCAGCGTAATGGGTGGGGCGGGAAGCGTTGGCGTCTCCAGCCAGAAACGCATATCAAGGTTGTACTGGGCGGTAACGGTGCAAAACGGTTCCGTACCGACAAAGCGGTGTGTGATGCCAAGCGCGGGCGCCAGATACTGGCGAAAAATCTTCAGGTCGATTTCGGTATAACAGTGATTAATGACGCTCTGCTCTTTAATGAAATAGCAGGGGAACGTCGCCCGAGAAATAATGTATTCGGAGCCGCGGTGAACGGTTAAGCGCGGGATATCGGTGGTCCCTTTAAGAACCAGATCGAGTCGGTCTTCATAGGGAAAGCGTGATGTATCTTCTTTGACCAGGAACAGATGCAGCCAGTCGCACTGTGCCGCCGCCTGTTGGATCAGATAGCGATGGCCGTGCGTGAAAGGATTGGCGTTCATCACAATACAGCCAATTTTCTTTCCCTCATGACGCAATGTCGCCAGCGATTCCGCATACCGTTTCAACCGGGTCGCGCTATTTTCCATTAAGACCATTACGCCAGGGACGCTGGCTATCGTCGAAAAGCTGCACTGTTTAAACAGCGCTTCGTATTCCGTTTTGGTATAAATAAAAAGATGGGTGCAGTGCCGCTCCCAGGCGAGATTAATCAATTCCGTCGCCAGCGTTAACGCTAAGCCTTCGCCGCGTACTGATTCGCTAATGGCCACGCATTTAATGATATTTCCGGCAATACCGCCGCAGGCAATAAGACGGTCATCACGGCTGACGGTAATAAACACTTCTACAGTGGTATCGACGCTTAAATCATTCTCTTTGAGAAAGTGAGCGATCTCCGCCATTTTTTTATTTTCAGAGCGTTTTACCCGAGTGAATACATTATTGCCAAACATAGTAAGAAATATCCTGGTGATATGCTTGTTGCCACTTTTCTGTATATGTTGCGCTGTGTTGCAACTTGATAACTTTTTCTTTTCAGTCAGAGTGGGAGTTTTTTTATGACGAGTTATTTATTTTTCTCTCTGACGTATACATCGTAAGGAGTATTTTGGTGGTAAATTTTGATTTATTTCACAAAGCGTTAGATGGTTTTTAAGTGTTTTATGGTTTTAAGTTTTTTAATTAATTTAATCGCCATTCCGGCGGTGGGTTTTAGTTGTTTAATTGATTTAATGTGGGGAATCTGTAACGATTGGTTTTTATATGCATCAAGATGCTGAAAACATTTTTATTACATTTGCGATAAATCTGAAGAAAAATGCCCATAAGGAACCTTAATGTCCTATCAGAAAAATAAAAAGCTGTTTCCTTTTTTTCGGCAACTCGCGTTTCCGTTACGTATTTTTCTGCTCATTCTGGTGGTTTCTGTTTTCATCGTGGCAGCGTTAGCACAATATTTGTCTGCCAGTTTCGAAGATTATCTGGCGTCCCATGTTCGTGATATGGCGATGAATCAGGCAAAAATTATTGCTTCTAACGACAGCATTATCGCTGCCGTAAAAAACCGGGACTATAAACGCCTGGCGATAATTGCGAATAAACTGCAGCGCGGGACGGATTTTGACTATGTGGTGATAGGCGATCGCCACTCGATCCGGCTTTACCATCCGAATCCGGAAAAAATCGGCTATCCCATGCAGTTTACGAAACCCGGCGCGCTGGAAAGAGGAGAAAGTTATTTCATTACCGGTAAGGGCTCAATAGGGATGGCGATGCGCGCCAAAACGCCTATCTTTGACAACAAAGGCAACGTGATCGGCGTTGTTTCAATTGGCTATCTGGTCAGTAAAATCGACTCCTGGCGGCTGGACTTCTTATTACCGATGGCGGGGGTTTTTGTCCTGTTGCTGGTGGTATTAATGCTGCTTTCCTGGTTTTTCGCCGCGCATATCCGCCGACAAATGCTGGGCATGGAGCCGAAACAGATTGCGCGCGTGGTACGCCAGCAGGAGGCGTTGTTTAGCTCGGTTTATGAAGGGCTGATCGCCGTTGATCCGGAGGGACATATTACCGCGATTAACCGCAGTGCGAGAAAAATGTTGGGGCTGCCGTCGCCGGGGCGTCAGTGGCTGGGCAAGCTGATCGCGGAAGTCGTCAATCCGGCAGACTTTTTTACCTGCCAGATCGCAGAAAGACGCCAGGACGTGATGGCCAACTTCAATGGCCTGAGCGTCATCGCCAATCGTGAGGCTATCCGTTCCGGCGAGGAGCTGCTGGGCGCTATTATTAGTTTTCGCAGCAAAGATGAAATCGCGACGTTGAACGCGCAGCTAACCCAGATTAAACAGTATGTTGAGAGCCTGCGCACGCTACGCCATGAGCACCTGAACTGGATGTCGACTCTGAACGGCCTGCTGCAAATGAAAGAGTATGATCGGGTCAGAGAGATGGTGCAGGGCGAATCGCAGGCGCAGCAGCAACTTATTGATAGTTTACGCGGCGCCTTCGCCGATCGTCAGGTGGCCGGTTTGCTGTTTGGCAAAGTTCAGCGCGCGCGTGAACTGGGGCTCAAGATGGTGATTGTTCCCGGCAGCCAGCTACATCAACTGCCGGAGGGGCTGGATAGCACGGAGTTCGCCGCCATCGTCGGGAATCTGCTGGATAACGCGTTTGAGGCGAGTTTGCGTACACAGGAAGGCGACAATACCATCGAACTTTTCCTGAGCGACGAGGGCGACGAGGTGGTGATAGAGGTCGCCGACCAGGGCTGCGGCGTTCCTGAAGCGCTGCGGGAAAAAATTTTTGAACAGGGCGTAAGTACCCGAACCGACGAACCCGGTGAGCATGGTATCGGGTTATATCTGATTGCAAGTTATGTGGGGCGCTGTGGCGGGGTCATTACGCTGGAAGACAATGATCCTTGTGGCACCTTATTTTCTTTATTCCTTCCGAAAGTGAAAAAAAACGATGACAGAACCATTAACCCTATTGATCGTTGAGGATGAAACGCTGCTGGCGGAGATGCACGCAGAATATATCCGCCATATTCCTGGCTTTAACCAGATATGGCTGGCGGGCAATCTGGCGCAGGCGAGAATGATGATTGACCGGTTCAAACCTGGATTAATTCTGTTAGATAATTATCTGCCGGATGGGAAGGGGATTACGCTGCTGCATGAATTAATGCAGTCGCGCTATCCCGGCGGCGTCGTGTTTACGACCGCCGCCAGTGACATGGAGACGGTAGCGGAAGCGGTACGTAGCGGTGCGTTTGATTATCTGGTCAAACCTATTGCTTATGAGCGTTTGGGGCAGACGCTGACCCGCTATCAACAGCGCAGACGTATGCTGGCGAGCGCGGATAGCGCAAGTCAGAAGCAGATAGATGAAATGTTCAACGCCTATGCGCGCGGCGAACCGAAAGGGGATTTGCCGACCGGTATTGATGCCTTAACCCTTAATGCGGTGATGAAGCTGTTTGCCGATCCAACCGTACGCCATACGGCTGAAACGGTCGCGCAGGCCTTAACGATAAGCCGCACCACATCCCGACGCTACCTGGAATATTGCGCGAGTCGGCACCTGATTGTCGCAGAGATTATTCATGGCAAAGTGGGCAGGCCGCAGCGTATTTACCACGGCGGCTAAGCCTGGTTTAAGATGCCGGGGCGATGTTTTCCCTCGCCCCGGCTTACGGTCTATCAGCCGCCAGTAACGGCGGAAGAGGCGCCTGGCACCATAATTTCCGTGGCGATAATGACGATCAACAGACCGACGATGACCGGAACGGACGTGCGCTTCACCACTTCAAACGGTGATATTTTAGCCATCCCGGCGACAGCGACCACGACGCCGGAGACCGGCGAAATCGTGCGCCCCAGGTTTGAGGCTTGCAGCATTGGGATAGATAAATAGGCTGGGTTGATGCCGGAGGAGTGCGCCAGTTTAGGGATCATCTCAACAAAGGCGTAAAAAGGCGCATTGCCTGAACCGGTGGTCATCGCGGCCAGCATGGTTAAAATCACTAATACCAGCATCAGAATAATGCTGGCGGAACCAAAAGAAGTGGCAATCGAGATCAGGCTTTGGATAAAGCCAATGGTGCTCAGCCCCTGGGCGAAAACGCCCGCCGCGACCAGCAGCATCACGACGCCGGCAAACGCATCCGCCATGCCGCGATAAGCCACTTCCAGGCCGGAAAACACATTTTGCGTGTTGAAGCCGCGCACGAATTCCAGCACGGCGGCCAGCAGCATACAGATCACCAGAATGGTAATAATGTGCAACTGCGGCCCCCATTTACCGTCAAAAATCAGTACGCCGATAATGGGCGTGAACGGCAAAAGGGCATAAAACGCCGGGGCCGTGGTGGTAATCTCCGCCACGTCCAGCATCTCATGTGAAATGTTCTCTTTTTTATCCAGATAGCGTTGCCAGAAAAAATGCGCAATCGCCATACCGATAATGGCGGCGATGGAAATCGGCAGCGTGGTTTTGAACGCGAAATCGATTAATGGCATCTCCGCCGCTTTTGCGGCTAAAACCACATCGCCAGACGTTGGCGAGAGGATGATGGCGGCCGGAGAGGCGCAAATAGCCGCCGCCGCGCCGCGGCTAATGCCGACGTTGACCATCACCGGGAAGAGAGTAGCCATGAGCAGTACGCCAAGCCCCGTCGCGGAAGAGACGGCCAGCGACATCAGGCAGGCGACAAAATAGGCGGCAATCATCAACAGGTAGGGCGAGTTTATGTACTGTAAAGGTTTCGACGCCAGCTTCACGACCATATCATTCGCGCCGATATGCGTCATATAGGCGGCAAAGCCGCATAGCATCATGATCATCATGCCAAGATCGCCGCCGCGACTCATAAGCAAAATTTTGATGTATTCAACAATATCTGTTGCGGTATAGCCGGTACTGGTTTCGCTGGCAGGTAATACCTTATGCCCCATCAGCGCGCTGATAATAAGCAGAACCAGACCGCCGACAAATAAAACGCCAGTGGCGGAATATCCCTTAATGATGTAGCGTGCTACACCCACAATAACGACGACTCCGATAAGGAGCTCTATAACTGTTAGCATTGTTTCCCCTGTCTTATCGACACCCAGAGTAAAAATAAGAACCACAAAAGTGGTATAAAAATGTACCGAATAAAGGATGGCGCCTTACTGATTAAAATCACGGCGCGGTTATTTTTTCATGTCATCACTAAAGATGAAATATGTTTATACGAATTTTCTGTAGTGCTATAAGTATTAATTTATTGTTATTTTATTGTTTTATTTGTTGTGCTTTGTTTTGTGTTTTTTGTGAAAGCTTATTAAGGAGCGCGTGACGGTTCTGAGTGCTAAATCAAACGCCGTTAACCCGATACTCTCTCAGATTATTCTCTGTTTATAGTTTGTTAAGATTTTATTCAGGTTAATGTTGTTATTATCACAGTCGAATTTTTGAACGGTATGTATGTTGCGATGATCATCAGAAAGTATTTTCTTATTATTGCTCTCCTTGTTATGCCATGGCTGGCTATTCCTTCAGTCTCTGCGGCGGATAAAGGGTGGTTTAACACGTTTACCGATAACGTCGCAGAAACGTGGCGACAGCCTGAGCATTATGATTTGTATGTCCCCGCCATTACCTGGCATGCGCGCTTTGCCTACGATAAAGAGAAAACGGATCGCTATAACGAGCGGCCGTGGGGCGTTGGTTTTGGTCAGTCGCGCTGGGACGATAAAGGCAACTGGCATGGCCTCTATATGATGGCCTTTAAAGATTCATTTAACAAATGGGAACCCATAGGCGGTTATGGCTGGGAAAAAACCTGGCGACCGCTGGAAGACGATAATTTTCGTCTGGGACTGGGCTTTACCGCAGGCGTTACCGCGCGCGACAACTGGAATTATATTCCCATCCCTGTGCTGTTGCCTTTAGCATCGATAGGCTATGGTCCCGCTACCTTTCAGATGACCTACATTCCGGGTTCGTATAACAACGGAAACGTCTATTTTGCCTGGATGCGTTTCCAGTTTTGACGGAGAAGGGCATTGTTCTGTTGTGAATTAAAAAGCCTTAAAAAACAATAAGTAGATAGGGTTAGTTAAAAATTAACGCGATATTTATCACTTTTTCGCAAAGTTCGACTGGACAAAATGCATCACAATTGTTGTACTGGTATCCGACACAGCATTTGTGTCTATTTTTCATGTAAAGGTAATTTTGATGTCTAAGATTAAAGGTAACGTTAAGTGGTTTAATGAATCCAAAGGATTCGGTTTCATTACTCCGGAAGATGGCAGCAAAGACGTGTTCGTACACTTCTCTGCAATCCAGACCAATGGTTTTAAAACTCTGGCTGAAGGTCAGCGCGTAGAGTTCGAAATCACTAACGGTGCCAAAGGCCCTTCCGCTGCAAACGTAACTGCTCTGTAAGCATACGTCCGACAGCAAGATTTCAAAACCCGCCCTTTCGGCGGGTTTTTTTTGCGCTTAACGCGCCGCTGCGGCGGAAAATAGCCAGAATGCCAGCGCCGTCATGGCAAACGAACCCAACAGGTTAATCAGCACATTCAGCAGCGCCCAGCCAAAGCGCCCCTCTTGCAGCAAGAATACCACTTCGGCAGAAAAAGTAGAAAAGGTCGTCAGGCCGCCGCAAAAGCCGGTCGTAATGAGCACTTTCCACATCGGATCGATATGTGTCATGCGGTTAAACCAGGCGAACCCCATGCCGATAATAAACGCGCCAAGCAAATTTGCTGTTAGCGTACCGATGGGAATCGCCTGATGAAGCGGATTAAAACGCATACTGAGCATCCACCGGGCTACGCTCCCCGTTCCACCGCCAATAAAAACTGCTAAAAGAAGCTGTAACACTGCCGAATCCTTTATTTAATTGCTATACAAGAGGAGTGTAACGCCGAACACGCATAATTGGCGAGTCCTGACAGAGGTGTGGGAGGGGATATGTTCGTTGCAGCCGGGCAGTTTGTGGTGAGTTCTGTATGGGAAGAGAATGCGCAAGTTTGCGTTTCGTTAATGGCTCAGGCGGCGGGCCGCGGCGTATCGCTTCTGGTGTTGCCTGAGGGGATATTAGCGCGAAATGACATCGACCTTGACCTGCCGATTCGCGCCGCGCAGCCGCTGGATGGCGCGTTTATGACGCGGCTTCTGGAAGAAAGCGCTCATAATAATATGACGACGATATTCACTATCCTTGTCCCGTCAACGCCTGGACGGGCGGTTAATATGCTGGTGGCGCTACGGGCGGGTCACATTGTCGCGCGTTACGCGAAGCTGCATCTCTATGATGCGTTTTCGATGCAAGAATCCCAAAGTATTGATGCCGGAACCGTTATCGCGCCTGTGCTGGACGTGGAGGGGGTTAAGGTGGGGCTTATGACCTGTTATGACCTGCGCTTTCCTGACATGGCGTTAGCGCTGGCTTTACAGGGGGCTGACGTATTGGCGCTGCCGACGGGCTGGGTTCGCGGCCCGTTGAAAGAGCAGCAGTGGTCGACGCTGCTGGCGGCGAGAGCGCTGGATACCACCTGCTATATGATTGCGGCCGGGGAGTGTGGTAATCGTAATATTGGTCAAAGTCGTATTATCGATCCGTTGGGGGTAACGATAGCCGCGGCAGCCGATCGTCCGGCGCTGATCGTCGCGGAAATATTCAGAGAACGAATAGATCAGGTGCGGGAGCAACTTCCTCTTTTGCAGCAACGACGATTTGCGCCACCGCAATTATTATGATGTTTTTTTACGCAAAGCTTGATTCACCTTGTTACAGATTGCTATTGTGTGCGCGCGTCGAAAGACCGTTAATATTCTCAGGTTAATCCGGCGCGTTACGCAGCCTGTTTTTAGTGAAGAAGGTATCTATGGGTGAGATTAGTATTACCAAACTGCTGGTGGTTGCCGCACTGGTTGTTCTGCTGTTTGGTACCAAGAAGTTACGTACGCTGGGCGGAGACCTGGGCACGGCGATTAAAGGATTCAAGAAAGCAATGAACGATGAAGACGCGGGCGTTAAGAAAGACGTCGACGGTAGCGTTCAGGCTGAAAAACTCTCGCACAAAGAGTAATAGCGCGATGCGCTTGCTCCGCAGAGTAAAAAAACCGGCGAGTTGCCGGTTTTTTTTGCCTGAAATGTAAGCGTCTATTACACGATCATTTCACTTCCATGCCTTTGGCCTGGAGATCAGCATGGTACGAAGAACGTACAAAGGGGCCACAGGCGGCATGGGTAAAGCCCATCGCCAGAGCTTCCGCTTTCATCTCGTCAAACTCTTCCGGGCTGACATAACGCTGTACCGGCAGGTGATGGCGGCTTGGCTGTAGATACTGACCAAGCGTCAGCATGGTAACGCCGTGACGGCGTAAGTCGCGCATAACCTCAATGATTTCCGCATTGGTTTCGCCTAAGCCCACCATCAGACCCGATTTTGTCGGAATTTCCGGGTGCGCTTCTTTGAAGCGTTCCAGTAATTTCAGCGACCAGTTGTAATCGGCGCCCGGACGAACCTGGCGGTAAATACGCGGCACGTTTTCCAGGTTGTGGTTAAACACATCCGGCGGCGTCGCGTTAAGGATATCCAGCGCGCGATCCATACGTCCACGGAAGTCTGGCACCAGCGTCTCTATTTTTATCTCCGGGCTTTTGGCACGGATGGCAGTGATGCAGTCAGCAAAATGCTGGGCACCGCCGTCACGCAGATCGTCACGGTCGACAGAGGTGATGACCACATAGCGTAGCGCCATGTCGGCGATCGTTTGCGCCAGTTTCTGCGGCTCTTCCGCATCCGGCGCAACGGGGCGGCCATGGGCGACATCACAGAACGGACAGCGGCGAGTGCAAATGGCGCCAAGGATCATAAACGTAGCGGTACCGTGGTTGAAACATTCAGCCAGGTTTGGGCAAGACGCTTCCTCGCAGACAGAATGCAGGCCATTTTTGCGCATTGCGGCTTTGATGCCCTGGATACGGGTAGAATCCGCCGGAAGTTTTATTTTCATCCATTCCGGTTTACGTAGTAGAGCGTCGCGCTCTGTGACCACATTTTTAACCGGGATAAGAGCCATCTTATCGGCATCGCGGTATTTTACACCGCGTTCCATCACAATGGGTTTACTCATAGCGTGCGTGTTCCAGTTGCGAATAACGAAGGAAAGCGTTTCAATTCAAGGGAAAGTTGTATTTATCAACTATTTTTGAATTTGTGACACGCAGTATATCATTGATAAGGGCCATAAAGCAGCCTGACAGCCCGGCAAAATGTAAAATAGTTGTTGTTTTGTGCTGTTTGCCCATATCTTCCGTGACCTGAATGCAACATTTTTGTCAGAACGCCTCACGGATGATATCAATGACGTTCTCCAGCACCGGATCGCGCAGACTCAGTTTATTGTAATGCAGCGAGAACTCGACCTGTTCACTATTCACCGGCGCGTAGGGAAGGCGTTCAAGCGGCCAGCAACGGCTAAATAAGTCGTAGAAGCGGGTGGGCATCAGTCCCAGCAGATCGCTGCTGGCGATCAGCGAGGCAATGGTAAAAATATTGTAGCTGCTAAAACTGATTTGCTGATCGGGAAATGTCTCCTGCAGTCGCTGGCGCAGCAGGGAAAGATGTTGTCCCTCCAGCATCAGAAAGGTGTGATCCGCGCTGTTCAGTCTCTCTTCAGTAATGGCGTTCGCCAGACACGGGTGATGCTGGCGGCAGACAATCTCAAGCGTATCGCTAAACAGGACGTGATGCTGGATGCTCCGGTTGTTATAGCTATGGGTATTGATAATGAGATCGGTCTGAAACTGACTAAGCTGGCTTTCGGCATCGTCTACCGGAATGTTGCGCAGCAAAAGCTGAGGATAACGCGGCCTGATGGCCTGGTAAATAACCGGCATCACTAGCGCGCCGACCGAAGGCGTCGTGCCAATTGTAATGGTGCGTTGCTTATCATAGCTGCCCGTAAGATCCAGGGCGCCAAGAATAGATTCCAGCCCCTGGCTGATGTATTCGTGCAGATGCGTAGCATACGTCGTGGGCGTTACGCCCTGGCCTTTGCGAATAAACAGCGGATCGGGAAATATAGTCCGTAATTTTTGAATGGACTGGCTGATGGCTGACGGCGTCAGGTTAAGAATTTTCGCTGCATTGACGATCCCTTTATGGACATATACGGCCTCGAAAATCGTCAACAGATTGAGGTCAATATTTCTCAGTGTTCTGAAAATTTGCGGTTTGTCTTGTAGGTGTTGATCGGCCGGTTGTCTTTCTGCCTGATTATTATCACTCACGCTCTGGCTCCGAATTCATTCGTATTATGAATAATAGATGAAATAGTATATTTTGCATTTATGAGTTGGTTTTAAAATTACTCTTATGAATGTATTTTTAGTCATTTCAATAAGATAAGTAACAGCAAGGCCGGGATTTTGTTCACGGAAAATTCCTCATCATGAGGACTGAAGAGGCCATGCCGCCTGGCGGCTACAGCAGGGATATAACGAAAATATAGAAAGCGGGGGGAGAAGTAAAGCATTCAAATCATATATGATTAATGACCCATAAATTTCTTGGGCCATTATATTTTACGCATTAAGCAGCAATATATTCATACGGTGGATTATTTAGCAGAGCTAAAATATTCGCCAGCAAGCGGGGCGCAATATTATCCGTGGTAGCGTCTTCCTTCCACTGCGTTATTTTAGCCATTTCCATGCCGGCATAACCACACGGGTTGATACGCAGGAAAGGAGAAAGATCCATGTTAACGTTTAGCGCTAAACCGTGGAATGAGCAGCCGCGACGGATACGTAAACCCAGCGAGCAGATTTTCTTTTCACCCACGTAGACGCCCGGCGCATCGGCGCGCGGATGCGCCTCAATACCAATTTCAGCCAGCGTATTCACCACGGTCTGTTCAAGTAGGGTGACTAAATCACGCACGCCCAGTTTACGTCGTTTCAGGTTAAGTAAAACGTACATTACCTGTTGGCCCGGACCATGATAGGTCACCTGTCCTCCACGATCGCTCTGCACAACGGGAATATCGCCAGGCATCAATATATGTTCCGCTTTACCGGCCTGGCCCTGGGTAAACACCGGGTAATGCTCAACCAACCAGATTTCATCATGGCTGTTTTCATCGCGCATATCGGTAAAGTTATGCATGGCCTGAGAGATAGCTTCATAGGGCTGAAGGCCGAGCTGGCGGACAAGGATTTTATCCTGATACAAAACGGCATCTCCGTAGAGAATGAAAAAAGAGAGGAAAGTATATCACAGCGGGGGAGGCGGGGAGTTACCCGGATAAGACCGGGTAACCGTCTGGATGTATTACAATACCATTCGCACGATATCAATATTGCCCAGTTCTTCGTACAGCGTTTCAACCTGTTCAATATGGGTGGCATTAATGGTGATAGAGACCGAGTGGTAGTTGCCTTTGCTGCTCGGTTTTACCGTCGGAGAGTAATCACCAGGCGCATGGCGCTGTACCACTTCAACCACCTGATCAACCAGCTCAGGTAACGCCTGCCCCATTACTTTGTAAGTAAATGGCGTAGGGAATTCAAGCAGTTCGTTAAGTTTGGTTTTCATGTCAGCTCCGGCATTACGTAAAAAAATAACAACTCCCGCCACAGGGCGGGAGTTTTACTGATGCATAGTATATGGGGACGAAAATCACACTTTCAAGCGTTCAATTTTTATCCAAACCAGTGATGGAACATTAATTTAATGTAATCAATGATTTTACCGAAGAAGTTCCCTTCCGGGATCTCTTGCAGTACGACCAGCGGACGCTGCTCGATGGTTTTACCGTCCAGCTGGAAGTTGATAGTGCCAACCACCTGGTTTTTCTGCAGCGGCGCGTGCAGTTCTGCGGTATTCAGTACATAGCTCGCTTTCAAATCTTTCATGCGACCGCGAGGGATCGTCAGGTAAACGTCTTTATCAACGCCCAGCGAGGCGCGATCGGTATTACCAAACCAGGCGGGTTCAGAGGCGAACTCTTTACCAGCCTTCAGCGGATTAACGGTTTCAAAGAAACGGAAGCCCCACGTCAGCAGTTTTTTGCTTTCTGTTTCACGGCCTTTATAGGTCCGTCCGCCCATCACGGCGGAAATCAATCGCATCTGACCTTCGGTTGCGGAAGCGACCAGATTATAGCCCGCTTTGCTGGTATGGCCGGTTTTGATGCCGTCCACATTCAGGCTGTTATCCCACAGCAGACCGTTACGGTTTAGCTGGCGAATGCCGTTAAAGGTGAACTCTTTTTCTTTATAAACGGCATATTCGTTCGGCACATCGCGAATTAACGCCTGACCAATCAGCGCCATATCGCGAGCTGAACTGTATTGTCCGTCGGCGTCCAGGCCGTGTACGGTCTGGAAGTGGGTATTTTTCAGCCCCAACGCGTTCACATAGCTGTTCATCAGCCCGACGAAAGCATCCTGGCTACCGGCGGCGAAATCAGCCATCGCCACACAGGCGTCATTGCCGGATTGCAGATTGATGCCGCGTATCAACTGAGAGACCGGTACCTGCATTCCCGGCTTGAGGAACATCAGCGAGGAACCTTTAAATACCGGATTGCCGGTGGCCCAGGCGTCATTACCGACGGTAACCAGGTCGGTTTCTTTAAATTTACCCGCTTTCATTGCCTGTCCGATGACGTAACTGGTCATCATCTTCGTCAGACTAGCCGGGTCGCGACGTTCGTCGGCGTTTTGTTCCGCCAGAACTTTGCCGGAGTTGTAGTCGATCAGGATGTAGGATTCCGCATCGATCTGCGGAACGCCCGGGATCATAGTTTTGATATTCAGGTCATCGGCATGTGCGGTTGAGATAAACGCGGCACAAAGCGCCGTGGTGAGCGCCATGCGCTGCATAAAACGAGCGGAAAAAGTGGTCTTCATGGTCTGAACTACGACGTCCGTGATGAAATTAAAAAAAAGAGCCCTACTATAGCAAAAGCATAACTGGCAGGCATCTGACTTTCCGCGTGACTTTGTTAATGTCATTTACAGAAATTGACAGTACAGATACCTGCGATCGGTTACTGCGCGCTGGCGATAAAGGACTGTAATTGTGCTTCTGTTTGCAAACGTTGCTGTAACGCGCTGGCTTCGGCTTTACTGGCAAAAGGCCCCAGTTGAATACGCCAGACCGCGCCGTTTTGTATTACGCGCCCTGGTACGCTGAACTGCTGGCTTAAACGCTGTTGGTACTGCTGCGCGCGCGTTTGATCGCTGACGGCGCCGACCTGGACGACGAAACGACCGCTCGCCGCGGCGGCTGGCGCACTCACCGGGGCAGATACCGGGGCCGCGGCAGCAGGCGCGCTTACCGGCGTCGCAGTCGCTGGAGCCGTCACCGGCGCGGAAACCGGCGCTGTCTGTGGTGTCGGCGTCGGTTCATTACTCTCCAGCACGCCAGGCGCCAGCGTAGTCGGCGCGCCGAGGAAGCCGCTACTGCTCACCGGCGCACCGGTGGTATCGTCACTTTTCAACGTGGAATTACTGACCGGAAGAACGTCGCCTTGCGGTTGCGCAGGCGCTGAAGAGGCGCTTCCCATTCCGCCGCTTAAATCAGGGCGCGGGGGCAGAGCGTAGGTCTGTTTCGCCACCGTCGTACAGGCCATCCCCGGGCCGGAGAGCGAACCATCCGGCGCCACGATAATAGGGTCAATCCGTACTTTAGTATTATTCGAGGTATTCAGACGATCCGCCGCCGCGCGGGACAGGGAGATGACCCGATCGGTGCCATAGGGGCCGCGATCGTTAATACGCACGACGATCATGCGACCGTTGGCCAGGTTGGTGATTCGCGCATAGCTGGGGATAGGCAGTGTCGGATGGGCGGCGGTAAGCTGCATCGGATCGAACATCTCCCCGGAGGCGGTTAAATTACTGCCGGGTTCCGCATCATAAATAGCGGCCAGGCCAGCCTGGCTAAAGCGGGACGGGTCCTGAACGATTTTATAACTTTTACCGTCACGTTGATAATCCTGGTTTGCGGTCGGATTCAGAGGTTCATAACGCGGTTCCGCTCCGCTGATTTCCACAGTCGGACCATTACATACCGCAGGTTGCGGCGCGACGGTGGTTTGCTGCTGACCGCCGTCATTAGTACATGCCGCGAGTAGTACTATCCCTGCCGCGACGCAGATTACAGGCAACTGCTTACGCATTGCGCACCCCTTATACGCTTTTCGACAACATTTTTCTGTGGGTGTGGATCGACATCACAATCCCGAACCCGGCCATCAGCACAATCAGTGCGGAGCCCCCGTAGCTGACCAGGGGTAAAGGTACTCCAACCACAGGCAGAATACCGCTCACCATACCAATATTTACGAAGACATAAACGAATAATATTAACATTAATCCGCCAGCCATCACGCGACCAAATGTAGTTTGCGCTCTGGCGGCAATCCACAGACCGCGCATTATTAGCAAAATATAGAGCGCGAGCAGAATCAGGATGCCCACCAGACCGAGCTCTTCCGCCAGTACCGCGAAAATAAAGTCGGTATGGCGTTCGGGTAAAAACTCCAGCTGCGACTGGGTGCCGTGGAGCCAGCCTTTACCGCGCAGGCCGCCTGAGCCAATGGCGATTTTAGACTGAATAATATGATAGCCCGCGCCCAGCGGATCGGTCTCCGGATCAAGGAGCATCATGACGCGCTGGCGTTGGTAATCGTGCATCAGGAAAAACCACAAAATAGGAATAAACGCAGCGATCAATACAATGGCGACCCCAATTAAGCGCCAGCTCAGGCCAGACAAAAATAGGACAAAGAGACCGGAAAGGGCGACCAGAATAGACGTCCCCAGGTCCGGCTGGGCGGCGACCAGCAGGGTAGGCATAAAGATTAATACCAGGGCGATGGCGGTATTTTTCAGCGAGGGCGGGCAGACGTCACGGTTAATAAAGCGGGCGACCATCAGCGGCACGGCGATTTTGGCTATTTCCGAAGGCTGAAAGCGAACGATTCCCAGATCGAGCCAGCGCTGCGCGCCTTTGGATATTGCGCCGAAGGCATCAACGGCGACCAGCAAAATGATACAAATGATATAAAGATAGGGCGCCCAGCCTTCATACACGCGCGGCGGGATCTGCGCCATCACCACCATGACCACCAGCCCCATCGCAATCTGACCGATTTTACGCTCCATCATGCCGATGTCCTGGCCGCTGGCGCTCCAGATGACCAACGCGCTGTAAACCAGTAACGCCAGCAGAATGAGTAGCATCGTGGGATCGATATGAATTTTATCCCAGAAGGTTTTTTTGTTCGGATTATCCGTCATGATTATTGGTCCTCCGCCGCTGCAACCACCGGGTTTTCCGCAGGCAAATGGGTGTTGTTGTCGCCCAGCATGATGTGATCAAGGATTTGGCGCATGATTGTGCCTACTGCCGGGCCTGCACCGCCGTTTTCAAGGATGATCGCGACGGCGACCTGGGGATTGTTATACGGCGCAAAGGCGGTCATTAATTTATGGTCGCGCAGGCGCTCGGCGATTTTATGCGCATTGTACGTTTCGTTGGCCTTCAGGCCAAAGACCTGCGCGGTGCCCGACTTCGCCGCGATTTTATAGGGCGCGCTGGCAAAATATTTATGCGCTGTGCCGTTAGGGCGGTTGGCGACGCCATACATGCCATCTTTCGCAATTTCCCAGTAGCCGGAGTGAATATCGCCCACCGGCGGCTCATGCGGCTGTACCCACGGCACCTGTTTACCGTTTTCCGCGGTGCTCATTAACAGGTGCGGGACTTTAACTACACCGTCGTTAATAAGGATCATCAGCGCCTTACTCATCTGAATCGGCGTCGCTGTCCAGTAACCCTGGCCGATGCCCACCGGAATCGTATCGCCCTGATACCACGGTTTTTTAAAGCGTTTCTGTTTCCACTCGCGGGTCGGCATATTACCAGAGCGCTCTTCTGCGAGATCAATTCCGGTGTAGTGACCATAGCCGAACTTACCCATCCATTCTGACAGGCGATCGATCCCCATATCATAGGCAACCTGATAGAAGAAGGTATCCGCCGACTCTTCAAGGGATTTGGTGATATTCAGATGCCCGTGGCCCCATTTTTTCCAGTCGCGATAACGTTTCTCAGACCCCGGCAACTGCCACCAGCCAGGGTCGAAAAGACTGGTGTTACGGGTGATGACGCCAGCGCTTAACGCCGATACGGCGACGTAAGGCTTAACGGTAGAAGCAGGTGGGTAGACACCCTGAGTCGCGCGGTTCACTAATGGCGTGTTCGGGTCGTTAAGAAGCCCGGAATAATCTTTGCTGGAGATGCCATCCACGAAAAGGTTAGGGTCGTAACTTGGCATGGAGACCAGCGATAGCACGCCGCCGGTACGCGGATCGGTGACAATCACCGCCGCGCGACTGCCTGCCAGCAGCGTTTCAATATACTGCTGGAGCTTGAGATCCAGCGTCAGGTAGATATCGTGTCCGGCCTGCGGCGGCACCTCTTTGAGTTGGCGAATAACGCGACCGCGGTTGTTGACTTCAACCTCTTCATAACCGGTTTGCCCATGCAGAATATCTTCATAGTAGCGCTCAATGCCCAGCTTGCCGATGTCATGGGTGGCGGCGTAGTTCGCCAGTTTGTTTTCTCTGTCGAGACGCTCGACGTCTTTATCATTGATTTTCGATACGTAGCCGATAACGTGGGTCAGCGCCGATCCGTATGGATAATAGCGGCGTTTATAGCCTTTGACTTCGACGCCCGGAAAACGGTACTGGTTGACGGCAAAGCGCGCGACCTGAACTTCCGTCAGGTTTGTTTTCACCGGAATAGAAGTAAAGCGATGGGATCGGGCGCGCTCTTTTTTAAAGGCGGCGATATCGTCGTCGTTTAAATCGACCACACTGCGTAGCGCATCCAGCGTTTGCTGAACGTTATCCACCTTTTCCGGCATCATTTCAATCTGATAGATAGTGCGGTTCAGCGCAAGGGGAATGCCGTTACGGTCGTAGATTATCCCGCGGCTTGGCGCAATTGGCACCAGCTTGATACGGTTTTCGTTCGAGCGGGTCTGGTAATCGGTAAAACGAAGGATTTGCAGATTATACAAATTGGCGATCAGTACGCCGGTCAGCAGCAAAATACCCAAAAAGGCGACCAGCGCCCGACGCACAAACAGTGCGGACTCAGCCGTATAGTCACGAAAAGAATTTTGTCGTTTCATCCGCTGCTTAATCTTCTCAAGACTTCACGATCACTCACGGTGATAAGGGTGGTTGGTTGTGATGCTCCACGCCCGGTACAAACTCTCCGCAACCAGAACTCGAACCAGCGGGTGAGGGAGCGTTAACGCCGAGAGCGACCAGCTCTGTTCCGCTGCCGCTTTGCAGGCGGGAGATAATCCTTCCGGGCCGCCAATCAGCAAACTGACGTCGCGCCCGTCCTGTTTCCAGCGCTCCAGCTCATTGGCTAACTGCGGCGTATCCCACGGCTTGCCTGGAATATCCAGGGTAACAATGCGATTCTTACCGGCGGCGGCCAGCATCTGCTCGCCCTCTTTGTCGAGAATGCGTTTGATATCCGCGTTCTTGCCGCGTTTGCCCGCAGGGATTTCGATCAGCTCAAAGGGCATATCTTTCGGAAAACGACGCAGATATTCCGTAAATCCCGTTTGAACCCAGTCGGGCATCTTCGTGCCGACAGCGACAAGTTGCAGCTTCACGCATTAACTCCAGAGTTTTTCCAGTTCATACAGGCGGCGACTTTCTTCCTGCATGACATGCACAATCACATCGCCCAAATCGACGACAATCCAGTCAGCCGCATTTTCGCCTTCGACGCCCAATGGCAGCATACCGGCCGCGCGCGACGACTGCACCACGTGGTCGGCAATAGACATAACGTGACGGCTGGAGGTGCCGGTACAAATAATCATACAGTCGGTGATACTGGATTTACCCTGAACATCTAAGGCGATGATGTCCTGACCTTTCAGGTCATCAATTTTGTCGATAACAAAATCCTGGAGTGCTTTACCCTGCAAGTTTTCCCCCTGGGTGAATAATTGCGTTATAACGATAGAAAAAAGGCCAACAGGCTGGACCGGTAAGGCGTTGCGAGTTAACGCTAACCTTCCGGCGGGACGCCGTGTAGTATACCTGAATCAGCGGCGATACCGGGACTTATGTCGCCGGATCGGCGTTTAAAACCAGATTATCATCCCATCCCACGTCACAGAAAGCATCGCCATTTTTGTAAAACAATTTCTGCAAAGCTCTGCAAGGTGAAAAAAGCCTGGCTGCGGAGAATAACAGCCTGTCGGGGGCTGTCAATGGGCGAAACCGCTGCGGCGAGAAAAAACGGAAAATTCATCACTCAGGCCGCCAGACGGCACGACTATTTAATACTTTCAGGGTGGCGAACCCTTCGCATATGTCGATTGCGCTCCAGCATCCCTGTTCTACCCGGAAATGCCATAGCGAGGCGGCGGGCATTGCGAGCAGACGGGCAATCAACAGGCTGAGTACGCCCTGATGGCTGACGATCAGCAGGTTCTGGCAATCGCTAAACGCGTCGAGTCGCGAGATAAAGCGCTCTACGCGCCGGGTAAAAGCCTGAAAACCCTCGCCATTGGTCGGAACCGCATTCTGCCAGTCCGTACACCAGGCGGCATAGCTTTCGGCATCTTCATGGGTGAGGTCGCGGTGATGGCGCATTTCCCAGTCGCCAAAGTACATCTCATTAAGCTCAGGTAAGATGTGTTGCGGCACATCCCGGCCCTCCAGTACGAGCCGGGCGGTATGGCGCGCGCGCTCCAGCTCGCTGCATAACACCCGGTCAAATGGCGCGTGGCGCAATAAAGTATGTAGCGTTTTCGCCTGGCCAATCCCTTTTTCCGTTAACGGCGTGGGAGCATGTCCGCTATACAACCCGGCGACATTGGCCTCGGTTTCGCCATGACGCACCAGCCACAATCGCATGGTATTCCTCATGAGGTTAAATGCGCAAAACATGATAATGCCCCTGATTGCGCAACGTTTTTTTCACTAAAATAGCGTTTTTTGGCCGGAGGCATAATGGCGTTATTCAACAGCGCGCATGGCGGTAATATTCGGGAAGCCGCGACGGTGTTGGGCATCTCGCCTGACCAGTTACTGGATTTTAGCGCAAACATTAATCCGCTGGGTATGCCTGTCAGCGTGAAACGCGCGCTTATCGACAATCTGGACTGCATTGAGCGCTACCCGGACGCCGATTATTTTCATTTGCACCAGGCGCTGGCGCGTCATCATCAGGTGCCGGCATCGTGGATACTGGCGGGAAATGGCGAGACGGAGTCAATCTTTACCGTGGCGAGCGGTCTTAAACCGCGTCGTGCAATGATTGTCACGCCAGGTTTCGCGGAGTATGGCCGGGCGCTGGCGCAAAGTGGCTGTGAAATTCGTCGCTGGTCTCTACGCGAAGCGGATGGCTGGCAGCTTACCGATGCCATTCTTGAGGCGTTGACGCCCGATCTGGACTGCCTGTTTCTGTGTACGCCCAATAATCCTACCGGCCTGCTGCCGGAGCGGCAGTTATTACAGGCCATTGCCGATCGCTGCAAATCGCTGAACATTAACCTGATCCTGGATGAAGCGTTTATCGATTTTATTCCGCATGAGGCGGGCTTTATTCCTGCTCTTAAAGATAATCCGCATATCTGGGTGCTGCGTTCGCTGACCAAATTTTATGCCATTCCCGGCCTGCGGTTGGGATATCTCGTCAATAGCGATGACGCGGCGGTAGCGCGGATGCGTCGCCAACAAATGCCGTGGTCGATTAACGCGCTGGCGGCGCTTGCCGGTGAGGTAGCGTTACAGGATAGCGCCTGGCAACAGGCGACCTGGCATTGGTTACGGGAGGAGGGCGCCCGGTTTTATCAGGCGCTTTGTCAGCTCCCCCTGCTGACGGTTTATCCCGGGCGGGCAAACTATCTGTTGTTACGCTGTGAGCGAGAGGATATTGATCTGCAGCGACGGTTGCTGACGCAGCGGATTTTAATCCGTAGCTGCGCTAACTACCCGGGGCTGGACAGCCGCTATTATCGTGTGGCGATACGCAGCGCTGCGCAAAACGAGCGTCTGCTGGCGGCGCTGCGCAATGTGCTTACCGGTATAGCCCCTGCTGATTGATGTAGTTCAGCACGTTTTCCGGCAACAGATCGTCGCAGGATTCGCCTTTTTCCAGCCGTTCGCGGATGAGGGTTGCGGAGATATTAAGCCAGGGCGTTTCCGCCAGGTAAATTTTACCGGCTGGCAACTGGTGCAGATCGTCCGGCGTATGGGTCAGATGCTGTTCCAGCCACTGCTGGTGTTGCGCCTGCGTCATTTCAAGGGGATAGCCCGGACGACGACAAACGATCAGGTGAGTGTTATCAAGGATGGTGTCGTAATCATGCCAGGTGGGGAAGTTAAGTAGCGAGTCCTGGCCGATAATAAACGCCAGCGGCGCTTCGGGCCCCTGTTCTTCGCGCCATGCTTTCAGCGTTTGCGCAGTGTAAGAGGGCGCGTTTCGCTGTAGCTCGCGTTCATCCAGCGTAAAAAGCGGCTTATCGTCGATAGCCAGCTCCAGCATATATTTACGCTGCGCGCTGGAGGCTTCCGGCTGGGGGCGATGCGGCGGCACATTGTTAGGCATAATAATCACCCGCGATAAGCCGATCAGATTCGCCAGCGTTTCAACAGGTTTAAGATGTCCATAATGCACCGGATCAAAGGTGCCGCCGAATAAAGCCTGTAACGATTTCATATCACCCATCAATAAATACGTCTGCCAGCGCCTTATGGCAGAGCAGGAGCGACAGCCCTTCAAGGTCTGCCCATACCGACTGACCATAATCCTGTTTGAGCGTAATTTCTGTACGCGTCAGTAACTGCACGGCCTGGCGAAGCTGTGCAGGATGGAGACGCAGCAACGCGTCGCCGATCATGGGGCGACGGTTTTGCCAGACCCGGTGTTTATCAAACAGCGCGCGTAACGGCGTATGCGCGGACTGACGTTTGAGATTTACCAGTAGCAGCAGCTCTCGCTGGAGGGTGCGCAGCAGAATAACCGGTTCGCTGCCTTCAAGGCGTAGCTGTTGCAGGATATGCAGCGCGCGTTTGCTTTTCCCCATCAGTAACGCATCCACCCAGTGGAAAGGGGTAAAGTGGGTGGCGTCATTGACGGCCTGCTCCACGCGAGGAAGCGTTAACTTACCGTCAGGCCAAAGCAGCGACAGCCGTTCCAGCGCCTGCGCCAGCGCCAACAGATTGCCCTCATAGCAATAGCACAGCAGTTGGTTCGCGGCGTCATCCAGTTGCAAATTCTGTGCTTTCGCTCTGGCGGCCACCCAGCGGGGAAGCTGCGCCTGCTCCGGCGTCTGACAACTGACCTGAACGCTACGGTCTGCCAGCGCGGTATACCAGGCGGCGTTTTCCTGCGCTTTGGTGAGCTTGTTTCCGCGTACTATTAATAACAGGTCGTCATGCAGCAGCTCGCTCAGGGTGGCGAGTTGCTCATTCATTGCCGCGTTAGGCCCGTTTTCCGGCAGTTGCAGCACCAGCGTTTGACGGCTGGCGAACAGGCTCATCGCCTGGCAGAGTGAGAAAAGCGATCCCCAGTCGGTACTGGGATCGAGAGTAAAAGCGTGGTGCTCTTCGAAGCCTTGCGACGCAGCCGCCAGACGAATAGCGTCCTGACTTTCCTGCAGCAGCAGCGGATCGTTGCCCAATAGCAGATATGCCGCGCGCAGCCCTTCGTTGAGCTGCGCGCGGAGTTGTTCAGGATACAACCTGATCATTAGTTACTCAGCGTAGTGGAGACGCGTGCTGGCGTAGAGGCGGGCGCCGCCGTCTCATTGTCGGCGGTAGCCTCCTCTTTCGTCGCCTGAATATCCGCCGCGCGGACGCTGGTCAGCTTACGAATCAGCTGTTCAGCGGCTTTGTCGTACATCTCCTGAACGATCATGGCCTGCTCGTTATCCTTCGCCAACGCCATCTGCGGGTTATCGAAGAACGAACGGTACACTTTCGTGCTGATAGGATAGATGTCATGGCCCGGAATCAATACCGAGGCATTGACGGTCATCACCATCTGATATTCCGCCGTCTGGCCGTCCTGGAACACTGACGCCGTATCCTGCGAAATAGTCACCGTTCCAAGCCGCAGAGACGGAACGTCTTTGCGCGTTGTGTCTTTATCAAGCAAGTTTACGTTATTCAGCCGTAACTGATTACGTACCGCACGACTTAGCGGACCGTTCGGATCGCCGGAATCGAGGATCATCGTTTTCATTGAAGCCGGAACCTGCGTAGTGCTACGCAGATGCCAGCCGCATCCGGCGGTGACCAGCACAGCCAGAGATAACAACAGTGTTACCAGATATCGCACGCTTCCTCCCGCGCTTAGCCAACAACCAGATTGAGGAGTTTACCCGGAACGTAAATCACTTTACGCACGGTAACGCCATCAAGATATTTTGCCACCAGATGTTCCTGGCCTGCACGTTCACGCACCTGTTCTTCGGTGGCATCCACCGCAACGGTGATCTTACCGCGAACTTTACCGTTAACCTGCACGACAACCAGCGTGGTGTTTTCCACCATTGCCTGCTCGTCGGCAACCGGCCACGGCGCGTTGTCGATATCACCTTCGCCGCCCAGTTCCTGCCACAAGGTAAAGCAGACGTGCGGGGTGAACGGGTTAAGCATACGCACGACGGCCTGCAGCGCTTCCTGAAGCAGTGCGCGGTCTTGTTCGCCTTCCTGCGGGGCTTTCGCCAGTTTGTTCATCAACTCCATGATCGCCGCAATGGCGGTGTTGAACGTCTGACGGCGGCCGATATCATCGGTCACTTTGGCAATGGTTTTATGCACATCGCGACGCAGCGCTTTTTGATCTTCGCTCAGCGCATCGACGTTCAGCGCCGCGACAGGACCTTTAGCGGTGTGTTCGTAAACCAGCTTCCAGACGCGTTTAATAAAGCGGTTTGCGCCTTCTACGCCGGACTCCTGCCATTCCAGAGTCATATCCGCCGGAGAAGCGAACATCATAAACAGGCGTACCGTGTCCGCGCCATAACGTTCAACCATTACCTGCGGGTCGATACCGTTATTTTTCGACTTGGACATTTTACTCATGCCAGTGTAGACCAGCTCATGACCCGCTGCGTCTTTTGCTTTGACGATGCGGCCTTTTTCATCGCGCTCGACGATAGCGTCAACTGGCGAAACCCAGTTACGTTCGCCGTTCTCGCCGACATAATAGAACGCATCCGCCAGCACCATGCCCTGACACAGCAACTGCTTAGCCGGCTCGTCAGAGGTGACCATGCCCGCATCGCGCATCAGCTTATGGAAGAAGCGGAAGTAGAGCAGGTGCATGATGGCATGTTCAATACCGCCGATGTAGATGTCGACTGGCAGCCAGTAGTTTGCCGCTTTCGAATCCAGCATTCCTTCCTGATACTGCGGGCAGGTGTAACGCGCGTAGTACCATGACGATTCCATAAAGGTGTCGAAGGTGTCGGTTTCACGCAGCGCCGGCATCCCGTTAACGGTGGTTTTCGCCCACTCAGGATCGGCCTTGATCGGGCTGGTGATGCCGTCCATGACGACGTCTTCCGGCAAAATAACCGGCAGTTGATCTTCCGGCGTCGGCAGCACGGTGCCGTCTTCCAGGGTGACCATCGGGATCGGCGCGCCCCAGTAACGCTGACGGGAAACGCCCCAGTCACGCAGACGATAGTTCACTTTACGTTCGCCGACGCCTTTTTCCGCCAGTTTATCGGCAATGGCGTTAAACGCCGCTTCAAAGGCCAGACCGTCGAACTCGCCGGAGTTAAACAGCACGCCTTTTTCGGTCAGCGCCTGTTCGGAAAGATCCGGCTCGGAACCGTCGGCGGCCAGAATCACCGGCTTGATGGTCAAACCGTATTTGGAGGCAAATTCGTAGTCGCGCTGATCGTGACCCGGAACGGCCATCACCGCGCCAGTGCCGTACTCCATCAGGACAAAGTTTGCCGCCCAGACCGGGATCTCTTCGCCAGTTAACGGATGAGTCGCTTTAAAGCCGGTGTCGACGCCTTTTTTCTCCATGGTCGCCATTTCGGCTTCGGCCACTTTGGTGTTACGGCATTCGTCGATGAACGCCGCCAGCTCGGCGTTGTTCGCCGCCGCTTTTTGCGCCAGCGGATGACCGGCGGCCACCGCCAGGTAAGTGGCGCCCATAAAGGTATCCGGACGGGTGGTATAGACGGTCAGCGTGTTATCGTAACCCTTCACATCGAAGGTGATTTCCACGCCTTCAGAGCGGCCAATCCAGTTGCGCTGCATCGTTTTTACGGTATCAGGCCAGTGGTCCAGCTTATCCAGATCGCGCAACAGTTCGTCTGCGTAAGCGGTGATTTTGATAAACCACTGTGGGATCTCTTTACGCTCAACTTTGGTGTCGCAGCGCCAGCAGCAGCCGTCGATCACCTGTTCGTTGGCGAGAACGGTCTGATCGTTCGGGCACCAGTTAACGGCAGAAGTCTTCTTGTACACCAGGCCTTTTTTATACAGCTCGGTGAAGAATTTCTGTTCCCAGCGGTAGTATTCCGGGGTGCAGGTCGCGATTTCACGGCTCCAGTCATAGCCAAAACCCAGCGTTTTGAGCTGGTTTTTCATGTACGCGATGTTGTCGTACGTCCACGGCGCCGGCGCGGTGTTGTTCTTCACCGCCGCGCCTTCTGCCGGCAGGCCGAAGGCGTCCCAGCCGATTGGCTGCAGCACGTTTTTGCCCAGCATACGCTGGTAGCGGGCAACCACGTCGCCGATGGTGTAGTTACGTACGTGGCCCATGTGTAGTCGGCCAGAAGGATAGGGAAGCATCGACAGGCAGTAATACTTCTCTTTGCTCTCGTCTTCGGTCACTTCAAATGTGCGCTTCTCATCCCAGTGAAGCTGTACTTTGGATTCTATCTCTTCCGGGCGGTATTGCTCTTGCATGGCAGCCAGTAGTCCTGTTTTCGATACAGCTACAAATGTAGCTTTAGAGGTGGTGTTTAGATCCGCATAGCATAGCCCAAACACGCACGTCAAAACAGGGGGTAGAACATTTGTCGCGCCAGGCGTCCGTGAGGAGGTGACGCAAAATGCGACACGACTGAGGCAAATTACCGCAGTTCCTGTCACCGCCAGATCGGCTCATGAAAATAAAGTTATATAAATGAAGCAGTTAAAAAATGGCACGCCTTTTGATTAGGGAAGACAGGACTAAAGCAAAGGAGTTAATCGTGAAAAAAAATGCAGTGGTGATTCACCCTCAGGATTGCGTCGCGACGGCTATTACGGCGCTCAAGGCCGGCGAAACCGCCACAATGTTCATTGGCGAACGCGAGATAAGCGTTGTGTTACATCAGGATGTGCCATTTGGCCACAAATTCGCCATCTGCGATGTGCCTTTTCATGGCGAAGTTTATAAATATGGCGAATCCATTGGCCGTGCCACTCAGGAAATAAAAAGTGGCGACTATGTGCACGTCCACAATGTGGAAAGCGAACGCGGACGTGGTGACTGGAAATAATATAAAACAAGGGAAAATGATTATGAGCAATGAGACTTTTTTGGGGTTCCGCCGCCCTGACGGCCGTTTTGGCATCCGTAATTATGTACTGATTTTACCTACCAGCGTTTGTGCGAATAAAGTTGCCCAGGATATTGCCCGGCAGGTAAAAGGCGCGACATGGGTGAATAACGATTTTGGCTGCTGCCAGGTGGCAGGCGATGCGCGTCTGACGGAAAAGACATTGATTAATGTGGCGAATAATCCCAACGTCGGCGCTATTGTGGTTGTGGGCTTAGGCTGTGAAGGCGCGGAGCCGCTGCGCATCGCAGAAGAGATTACCGCATTTGGCAAACCGACCTCCTGCATTACCATTCAGGAAGAGGGCGGCACGCTTAAATGTCAGGCTCGGGGGATTTCGCTGGCCCGCGACTATGCGCAACAACTCTCCATGCAAAAACCGCAGCAAGCACCGGTTAGCGAGCTGCTGCTGGCGATGGAGTGCGGCGGGTCAGATACGACATCGGGGCTGGCGTCTAACCCTTCCTGCGGGGTCGCCTCGGATAAGCTGATACGCTGCGGCGGAAGCTCAATTCTTTCTGAAACGACGGAATTTATTGGCGCCGAGCATGTGATGGCGAAACGCGCGGTGACGCCGGAGGTTGGTCAACAGCTTATTGATTTAGTGGTCGGCTGCGAGGCGCGAGCAAAAGCGCTGGGCGAGGATATTCGCGGGGGACAGCCGACGCCGGGCAATATTAAAGGCGGGTTGACTACCATTGAAGAAAAATCGTTAGGCTGTATGCATAAAGCAGGTCATGCGCCGTTACAGGGCGTCCTGGAATATGCCGATAGTCCAACGCATCCGGGCCTGTGGATTATGGATACCCCGGGGCAGGATATTGAATCTATTTCCGGCATGGTGGCGGGTGGAGCGCAGATCGTTATTTTTACTACCGGTCGCGGAACGCCTGCCGGTAACCCAATAGCGCCGGTAATAAAAATTACGGGTAATAAAGCAACGTGGGAAATGATGCAGGACAATATTGATATTGATGTGTCCGCCATTATGTCTGGCGAGGCTTCTATTACGCAAATGGGCGAGGAAATTTATCAGGAAATTTTACGCGTCGCGAATGGGAAAACGACTAAATCAGAAGATTTAGGTCATAACGAATTCTCTATTTATAAGATCGCGCCGACGTTCTGATACCAAATCGGGCAGCACAAGCTGTCCGGTTATCTCCTGGGAATAAGCTATGAAAATTAAAAAAACACTGGAACGTTTTCCTGGTGGTATGATGGTTGTACCGCTAATCATCGGCGCATTGTTTAAAACTTTTGCGCCGGAGGCGCTGGAAATAGGCGGTTTTGTCACCTCTATTTCGCATGGCGCAATGGCGATTTTAGGCATGTTTTTAGTCTGTATGGGCGCGGATATCCAGTTTAAAGCCGCGCCGAAAGCGTTGAAAAAAGGCGCTGCGATCACCTTTGCGAAATTTGCCAGCGGCGTGATTATTGGCATTCTGGTCGGGAAATTTTGCGGCCCGGATGGGTTATTAGGTCTGTCGGCTTTAGCGATTATTTCGGCGATGACCAACTCGAACAGTGGGTTATATGCCGCGTTGGTGGGGGAGTACGGCGATGAAACCGACGGCGGCGCGATTGCGGTAATATCGTTGAACGATGGTCCCTTTTTCACCATGCTGGCGTTAGGGTCGGCAGGCATGGTGTCGATACCCTTTATGAATCTGGTGGCGGTTATTATTCCCATTATCATTGGCATGATTTTGGGTAATCTGGATGAGGACATGCGCAAGTTTCTTAAACAGGGCAGCGTGGTAACGATTCCCTTTTTTGCCTTTGGGTTAGGATACGGTATTGATTTCGCAAGACTTATCACGGCAGGTTCTTCAGGCATTTTACTGGGACTCATGACGGTGGCGATTGGCGGATTTTTTAATATTTTCGCCGATCGTGTGACGGGAGGCAGTGGCGTGGCAGGCGCGGCGGTATCCACCACCTCTGGCAACGCCGTCGCGACGCCAGCGGCAATCGCGCTGCTCGATCCGCATTTTACCGACCTGGCGTCGACGGCGGCGGCACAGGTGGCGGCCTCGACGATTATTACCGCTCTGTGCGCCCCCTTCCTGACCGTATGGATAAAAAAACGCTACGATCGTAAACTGAACCCAGCCGCCGCAGGCGGTTAGCGTTTCGGCGGAAAATAAATCACGACGGGCGGTCTCGCCCGTTCATAAACCAACAGGATGGTGAGTGATGAATAAGACGAAAGATATAGCCGCATCTCCTCTCTGTTTTGTCTCTCCTTACCCGCAACTGGCAAAGGCTGCCGAGGCGCTGGTCGCGCAGTTGGATTACGCCGTCACTATTCATCAAACGACGCTTAATCGTATCCTGGATGAGCTACCTTTATTAGAGTCCCGTGGGCACCAGGTACTGATTAGTCGTGGCGGATGTGCGGAAATATTAAAAAAGCACAGTAAATTACCGGTAGTCGAAATTAAAATGTCCGGCTACGACATTCTTGATGCGCTTATCCCTTTTAAAGGACAAAAAGGCACTGTCGGTATTGTCGGCTTTTCCAGTGTGATCAAAGGATGCGCGCGCGTAGCGGAACAGTTAAATATTAACTATAAAATTTTTACCTTACAGGGAAATGATAAAGAAACGATTTCTTGCCTGAAGCGGCAATTAGCGTCCACGCCATTAGATTGCATTGTTGGCGATACCGTTTGTCAGGATTATTTTTCACCGCTGGGCTCGCAATTCCGTTTACTTGATTCCAGCCCCGCCTCAATAACCGAAGCTCTGGAAGAAGCCCGCTCATTATATCTGGCTTTTCGCAGCCAATTACTCGAGCGTCATCATCTGCAGCTGATTCTCGATCAGTTTGATAAAGCTGTTATCACGCTTGATGATACCGGCGCGTTACTGCATTACAATAAATATGCGAGCCAACTTTTTAAAATTAACGCCTCCGGTGAGATTTATGACGCATCTTTCCTGAAACAGGTATTGCACCAGGAGCGGCATACATTACGTGAGGGAAAAACCGTCAGCGCGAAAGTCGTCGATACGCCGCAAGGCGCGATGGTGGTTAATCTGTATCCGGTATTTGCGGCCAGACAGTTAAGCCGGGTAGTGTTGACGATGCAAACCGTCTCCAGTTTACAGGGGGCAGAACATCATGTTCGCCGCCAGGAACTGTCTCGCCGCGGCTTGAGCGCCCGCTATCATTTCGACGATCTGCTTACCGAAAACCCGGAAATGCTGCGTCGTCTGGCGATCATTAAAAATTATGCCGGTACGGACGCGACTATCTTAATTAATGGCGAAAGCGGGACGGGGAAAGAGGTGCTGGCGCAAAGTATTCATAATGCCAGCCAACGCGTCAACGGCCCGTTTGTCGCCATTAACTGCGGCGCGATGGCCCCTCAGATTCTGGAGAGCGAACTCTTTGGCTATGTCGCCGGCGCATTTACCGGCGCGTCGCCGAAAGGCAAAATAGGCCTGTTTGAATTAGCGCACCACGGTACCATTTTTCTGGATGAGATTAGCGAGCTGGATAAACCGCTACAGACGCGCTTATTACGGGTATTGCAGGAGCGGCAGATTATGCGGCTGGGCTCAGACCAGATGATACCTGTTGATATTCGCGTGATTGCGGCGACCAATCAGACGTTAACGAAGCTCATTGCGGACGGGACATTTCGCGAAGATCTTTACTATCGGCTTAACGTATTAAAAGTGACCACCATCCCGCTACGCAAACGTCCGGAGGATATCAAAGCCATCGGCCTGTCGCTGCTTACTAGTTTCAGCCAGCATTATAAACGCCCGGCACTAACGTTAACCCCGGCGCTGTGGCAAGAGCTTCAGCGCTTCGCCTGGCCCGGAAACGTCAGGCAGTTAAGCAATATTATCGAACGGCTGGTACTCTCTATTGATCACTCCCCGGCAACGCTGGATGAGGGTCGCCTCTTGCTGGACGATCTGGAAGAGGGGAGCCGACGCGAGCCAACTACCTGCCACGACTGCCAGATGCTGGCTGGCGATTATAAAACGATTCGCCTGCGTATTTTGAGAAAATTATTAGAGGCGGAAAGGGATAATAAATCGTTAGTGGCGAAACGGTTAAATGTCGATCGTACCTCGCTGACGCGCTGGATACGTGAGTCGGCCTGACAAGAATTTACAGACTCTGTGGGCAGCCTTGCAAAGCGTAACGCAAATAACGTCTATTATTATAGGCAGTTAACGATCCAAGAGGTGAAGTGATGAACAAGGTTGCTCAATATTACCGTGAACTGGTGGCCTCATTAAGCGAGCGTTTACGCAATGGCGAGCGCGACATTGATGCGCTGGTGGAGCAGGCGCGCCAGCGCGTGATGCAAACAGGGGAGTTAACGCGAACCGAGGTGGACGAACTGACGCGCGCTGTCAGACGCGATCTGGAAGAGTTCGCCATGAGCTACGAAGAGAGCCAGGACGATAGCGTCTTCTTGCGGGTGATTAAAGAGAGTCTCTGGCAGGAACTGGCGGACATTACCGACAAAACCCAGCTGGAATGGCGCGAGGTATTCCAGGATTTGAATCACCACGGCGTGTATCACAGTGGCGAAGTGGTGGGATTGGGGAATCTGGTGTGCGAGAAATGCCACTATCATCTGGCGGTTTACACGCCGGATGTGTTGCCGCTCTGCCCGAAGTGTGGCCACGATCAGTTCCAGCGCAGGCCGTTTGAGCCGTAAGGTTCATTATCGTGAGCGGACGGTTGCCGTCCGCCATGTTAAGCGTGCAGTTGGGCTTCCAGTTTGCGGATCTCTTCATCGACGTTCCATTTGCCCGTGGGCTGTGCTTTTTTGAACCAGTAGAGCGCTTGTTGTAGGTCTTGTGCGGTACCGTGTCCATCTCTGTACATGCATCCGAGGTTGTACCAGCCCGATGAATTGTTACATTCTGCTGATTTGTGGAACCATTCCAGTGCTAGCGAATAATTTTGCTCGACGCCATGACCGCATTTGTACATCCAGCCGATACTGTTATAGGCATCATTGTCACCCTGGTCTGCCGCTTTTCGAAACCAGTATATTGCCTGCTGGTAATCTTGTTTGATACCTTTTCCGATGTAATAACAATAGCCCATCTGATATTGCGAGTAGCTGCTCTCTTGTAGCGCGCTCTTCTTGTACCAAAGGGCGGCAAGGGATAAATTTTTCCGACATCCTTTCCCATTGCCATACATATACGCCAGTCTTTCCTGGCTGGCGCAATGGCCTTGTAATGCTGCCTGTTTAAACCAGTAGAGTGCCTGTGTATCATTTTGCTCTACGCCAGTTCCTGAATGATACATTCTCCCGAGATTATATTGCGCAAGGTTGTGGCTCTGTTCTGCTCCTTTGCGATACCAGGCAACGGCCTGGGCATAATCTGGCGCCATCCCGGTTTCTCCTTCCTGAACCCAGCCTAATGTGTTGAAAGCGTGGCGGTGTCCTTGCTGTGCGGCTTTTTCTGACCAGAATAAAGCCAGCGTATTATCTTTCATGTCGGTAGGCGTGTCTTTGTATCGTAAGCCGAGCCAATATTGTGCCTCGCAGTGTCCTTGTTCAGCTGCCTGCTGCAACCAATAAAAAGAGAGCTTATCCTCTTCGCTGCCATCTATACATTCGTCATTATATAAACGGCCTAATATATATTGAGCTTCACTATTTCCTGACTGCGCCAGTTCGGTTAATTGTGCTAAAGATACGTTGTCGCAGGGATGACTGGTTATGGAATGATTCATTTTTTAATTTATCCCGCCATTGTTTTTTAGATTAATAATATATTGCGATTTGGCTTTGTTGTACTCTATTTTAGTTTTCAATTGCGTTTTTATTTGTGGTGTGAATATATTTTGGCGATTTATTATGGATAAAGAATCACAATATTTACTCTTTGCACTTTCCTCGCCGATGGAAGTATTGAACGAGGACTGTTTACCTTCACATTCGTCACCGAAAATGTATTTAGGTGTAAAACGTTTCGATCTTGAATCGTCGTGGGGTATTGAAAATCGCGATGAACTGCTTCAGACCATTTCCCGCATGACGGATGACGGTCATGCCACGCAACTGGAATGGCTATATCGCCGCTGGTTTAGGTATGCGCCGCAGGAGTGGCAGGAGTATACCGACGCGCTGGACGAGGGAGATCGCATTTATGCCCGATTCGTCGCTGATACCGCCGTGTGTTGCGGCGAAGGTGGTATTCGCAGTTGGGATTATGTGCGGATGGGATTTCTCTGCCGCATGGGCGTGCTCAATGAATGGCTGACGGAAGAGGAGAGCCTGTGGCTGCAGTCGCGGATACAGCTTCGCGCGCTCAGCTATTATTCCGGCTGGTTGCCGTATTTCAGCGCTTATTACACCGGGCGTTTGTACTGGCAGTTACGGAATGGCGATAACCTACCGTTGCTACGCGAGACATTCGCCCGTAAGGAGTTTGATGACGCGGGGCGACGTATGATGAATAAGCTGATCGCAGGGAAGGACAGTTTTTACGCCACGCTGCCGTGGCGCTACCTGCCCCATTACCCTGAATGCCCGGACACGCTTCAGGAGGTGAGCGATCTATGAAAACCTGTTGGCAAGTCCTTGGCATTGAGGCCACCACGGATACCGACGCCATTCGTCAGGCTTATCTGGCGCTGCTTCCGTCATTTCATCCGGAAACCGATCCGCAGGGTTTTAAGCAATTGCGAGAAGCCTATGAGAATGCATTGCAGGGGACAACATCGCCCGCCATTACGGTGGTTGATGAGGATCCCGATACCCCGTGGGTGAATTATCTCAGGGAGATATTCGGTGATTTGCTGGCGGATGGCGAACGGCGCTTTCAGCCGCAGGCATGGCAGGAGTTTATCCAACAGATCAATAAATTATCGATTTTACAGGTCGAAAAATCGCGCTGGTGGCTGTGCGCTATCGCGATGAAGACCTTTCCTATTTCTTACTCGTGTCTGAAACTGCTGTCAGATCGCCTGGCTTGGGAACAGGGGAGTGATAATCGAGATGTCGATGCCGAGGAGGTGGAGGATCTTTTGTTTGAAATCCGCCGTGGCGACCTGTTTGATTATTCGCTATTGCTGCATTTGCCAGTGGCGGTACAAAACCAGACCATTGCTTTTTATGATGCCCTGGACAACACCTTTTTCGAGCATCCTCTCTATTTCGCCCAACTTATGGCCCAGCACGGCCCGTGGATTATCCCGGACAATCTACGCTTTCAACGACGTCTGTTACGCTGGTTCAGCACCTTGCACTGGGGTATTGCGGAGCTGCTGCCTGTCGCCCTGGCATGGCAGGAAGCCGAACCCGATAACGCAACGCCGGGTTATTACTACTTAGCCCAGCGCGTATTTTGCGGTGAAGGCGATAGCCTGCTGCCAGAACTTTACGCGCAGTGGTGGGCGCATCCTTCTACCCAGCTTGACGATCTGTTGCTGCGCTGGTGCCGTCAGCATCGACCGGACTTTTTCCCGCTGCTGGTGATGGCGGTTGAGGGGCGTGAGCAGGTGGATATTAACGCTGAACAGCTGCTGTATATTCCCGGCTCAAGCGCTCGTTCCTGCTTGCTGTGGGCCGAGGCGCTGCACAGCGGCGCATTATCGCCGCTAAGCGAAAGTTTTATTGCGCGGCGTTTGAATTATGGCGCGCCAGCGGTGAGTGAGGCGCATAGCCAGCATCCATACTGGCTGTTGTATCAGGTGGCGGATAGCCTGGCGTGCGCCGAGGAGCCGTCAGCGGCATTGTTACAGAGTCTGGTAACGAAGCTTGATGCGCCGGATATCTGCCCGTTGGAAGCGCTGGTTATTCGCGGGTTGCTGGGGCGGGCTGCGGCTGTCGCCACACCGTGTGAAGCTGTAGTCGCAGATGAAGAACCGGTGACGACGGTGACTTCGCCGAGTACGGAGGAATCTGGCGGCGGCTTTGGCCTCTGGCAGGTGATTAAAATCATTTTATTTATTGGCGTTGTCGGCCATGTATTACGCCAGTTTATGCATTAGGGATATCGAATATGGACAAGGAAGAACAATATTTACTTTTTGCGCTCTCCACGCCGATGGAGGTGCTATATATCGGCAATGAGCCTTCGCATACCTCTCCAGCAATGTATACCGGAATTCCTGCTGTCGATCTCTCCGATTCATGGGGGATTGATAACCGTGAAGATCTTATTCAAACCATCTATCGGATGACGGACGATGGTCATGCGGCAGATTTGGCTCCCTTTTATATCCGCTGGTTTACGCTATCTCCTCGTCAATGGCGCGAATTTACCGCGCAGTTTGGCGAGCAGGGCCAGATTTATGCGCGATTTGTTGCCGAAACCGCACTATGCTGCGGGCGCGGAGGCATTAAAGCCTGGGACTATGTGCGTATGGGGTTTTTATGCCGGATGGGGGTGTTGAATCAATGGCTGACGGAAGAGGAAAGCCTGTGGCTGCAATCGCGTATCTATGCGCGGGCGTACTATTTTTACGACGGTTGGACGCAATATTTTGCCGCCTATTCGTTGGGTCGGCTGTACTGGCAGGCTAAAGGGGACACCATACAGGCATATTTCGCTCACCTAAAGTACGACGCTTCAGGCGCGCGGATGTTTAATGAACTGGCCTCTACGACAGAGAGTTATTATGCGCAGCTACCGTGGCGTCCGCTCAACGAACAACCGACATGCCCGGAAACGCTTAAAGGAGTGAGCGATTTATGAATATCTGTTGGGAAATCTTGGGCATTGAACCTACCACCGATCTGGAATGTATCCGTCAGGCTTATCTTGCCCTGTTGCCCTCATTCCACCCTGAGAGCGATCCGCAGGGTTTTAAGCGATTGCGCCAGGCCTATGAAGAAGCGCAGCACTGGGCCGCCTCGCCTGCGGAGGACGCAAAAACGGAAGAGGTGGGCGACGAACATGAAATACTGGTGGCGTTCAGGGAATTGCTGGCATCAGAGCGCGATCGCTTTCAGCCCTCGGCATGGCAGAAATTTATTCAGCAATTGAACCAGTGTTCAATGGATGAGATAGATAAGCTGCGCTGGCAGTTGTGCGACATCGCCATGAAAACAGAAACGATCTCGCTGTCTTGCCTGGCATTGTTGGCGCAGCGTCTGAACTGGCAGCCGCAGGAAGCAGAAGATGATGCTGATGGAGAAGAGCTGGAAGCATTTCTGGAGACCGTAAAGCGGGGCGATGCGTTTGATCTGCTAAGTCTGGCCAAATTGCCTCTTGTTGTTCAAGACCAAACTGACGCCTACTTTTTTAAGCTTGAGCGTATCTGGCGCTTTTATCCCGAACATTTTGCCGACGCTCTGCAGGTTCAGGGAGCCTGGATAATTCCCGATGATAAACAGCTGCATCGTAAACTATTACACTGGTTTAGCGCCGAGCAGTGGGGCATGGCGGAACTGGTCGATATTGCTCGTCGCTGGCAGGCCGCGGAGCCGGATAACGAAGATGCGCACTATTACCTGTGCAAACAGCGTTTGCTCTGCGGTGAAGGGGAAAGCCTGTTGGCCGACCTTTGCGATTTCTGGCAGCGTTATCCCTCCACGCAGGCGGACGACCTGTTGCTGGGCTGGTGCCGCCAGCATCGGCCTGATTTCTTCCCGCTGGCGGTGATGGCGGTCGAAGCGCGCTGTATGGCGGATGCCGAATATGTCCCCGGTGAAAGCGCGCGCACGCGTTTACTGTGGGCCGACATTTTGCACAGCGGTAGGTTATCACCGCTGGGGCGTTCATTTGTTGACTCCCTGTTTTATAAGCGAAAAGCGATGGCGTGGGCAAATTCACGGCTGAGTACCCAGGGGGAACCCGAAACGCCGCTGTTGGATCTGTACCGGACGGCGGAGCAGGTGGTGCTGGAAGCGTTTCCCAAAGAAAAGCCCTTTTTTCGCCTGCTGATCCGGCTGGAGGAGGGGCAATCCTGTCCGCTGGAGGCGCTGATAACGCAGGCATTGTCATCTAAAATCGCCATGAAGCCAGGCGATATTCGTGACAAAAAGGAGCTGGCGGAAGAGCTCAGGCTGGCGGCTGAGAAAGAAGAGACAAAATTGTCTTCTGAAGCGAAAACCGAAGCACCCCGTCAGGCGGAATCTGGCGGGGTGATGAAAATCATGAAGATTGTCGGTTTGATCGCGTTGATTGTCTGCGCGTTAAATCGATTCTTCCATTTTTTCTGAACAGGGGTAGTGAAAGCGCCGTTACGGCGCTTTCGGCTCGTCAATACCCAGATATTCACAGGCGCGACGGCGTACGTCATCGACACGCTGCATATCATTAGACAGCAGGGCCGCGTCGAAATCGGTAATAATCTCCCCCAGCATTTCGCGCTCATCGCCTAACGCGCGTGACCACTGCTCCTCTAACTGTGCTTTAAACGTCCGGTTAATCAGCATATCGCGGGGATAAATTTTCAGCGCCAGCAGCCGCTCGCGGCTGGCGTCGATTTGCTGCGTCGTCAGTGAGGTGGCATTGTGACTGATGATTCTGGATTCACTCTTGCCGTCTTCCAGCAGCACGTCAACTTCCAGCAGACCATTAATATCGTAGCTAAAACGAATATCAATGGCCTGAATGTGCCCGTTCGGCTTCAGCATGACGTCAAAAGAATCAATCAGGATATTATTTTTCACCTTATGGCTTTCGCCCTGGTATACCCTGACGCAAATAGAGTCCTGCTCAGGGTGCATGGTGGAGTACGTTTCCACTTTTGACACCGGAACGGTGGTATTGCGTTCAATGATGGGCGAGAAAATACCAGGCACTCCCTGTCGGTTGACTTCCACGCCCAGCGAGTAGGGGCAGATATCCGTGAGGATCACCTCTTCAACGTCTTCATGGCGCAGGCGACAGGCGGCCTGAGTTGCGGCGCCAAGCGCCACGATGGTGCTGGGATCGTAACTTTGATAGGGCAATTTACCGAATAAGCGCACCGCGATGCGTTGCACCAGCGGCATCTGTGACGCGCCGCCGACCAGCACCAGGCTGTCAATTTGCTCCGGTTTGAGTCGGGAGTCGCGCAGCGCCTGCTCAATGGGCGTGCGCAGCCGGTTGAGCAACGGTAGCCACAGGGCTTCCAGCTCATCGTCATAAAACGTGCTTTCCAGAATGCTCTCCTGATAAAGCCAGCTCATGCGCAGCGGGGAGCTGCTGGCGCATTTTGCGGCTTCAACACAGGCATACAGCGCAGCCAGATCGCTATCCGTCAGCGCTGATTTATCGAGGTTCCAGCGTTTCAGCACTTCATCAAGCAACAAATGCGTGAAATCTTCGCCGCCGAGGTAGTTATCGCCAGCGGAGGCGTGAACTTCGATAATCGGCGTAGCGTATTCCAGAACGGTCACATCAAAGGTTCCGCCCCCCAGATCGAAAACCAGCGAACGGCTATTTTGCTGCGTATGCAGGCCATAAGCCATTGCCGCCGCCGTGGGTTCATTGATCAAGCGCACGGCGTTTAACCCCGCAAGCTCAGCGGCAAGGCGTGTATGCTTACGCTGCTCATCGCTGAAATAAGCCGGAACCGAGATCACGACATCCTTGATTGGCTGCTGAAGGTAGTCTTCCGCATCTTCTTTCAGCGAGCGTAAAACCAGCGAAGATAATTCCGGCGCATTAAACGACTCTTCACCCAAATGCCAGTGAGTATTACTGCCCATTGCGCGTTTAAATAAGGCAGCGGTTTTATCTGGATGAGATGTTTTACGAGCTGCGGCAGGTTTTCCCACCAGAATTTGCTTATTTTCATCCATACTAATTATGGATGGTGTTAAATATTCACCAAATTTATTAGGTATTAATTGTGCGGCTCCGTCTTGCCAGACGGCGATTAAACTATTAGTGGTGCCGAGATCGATACCAATCGCTAACGTTGCATTATCCATTGCGTTTAATTTATCGGGAAAGAGAGTTTATAGAATAAAGAACACCACCCTCTGGCGTGGTGATCTTTATCAATGTCACGCCTGGCGAAAGTATTCATCCATAATGTTCGTCAACTCCGGGCGCTCGCCGTCATCATTGATGGCGAAATCGAGGAAAAAAGCATCGGCCTGTGGCGTGCGTTTCTGGGCCAGTAAACGAAACGCCAGCGGGTAGTGGCAAGCATAATCGGGGGTGCGAGTCAGAAAACGGACAAAATCAATCAACAAGGGGGAATGGGTATAAAACAGCGCGCGTAACAATACGGCGGGAAATCCCTCTTCGGTGATCCCTTGCGCCATGATTTTGTTGAGGCCGGCCTCGCTCAGATCGCCTGCGGCAATAATGTCTGTGCAGGCCGCAAGATTGGGATAATTCGCCGCGCAGTTAGCCAATGCGTTCGGCCAGTTGACGCGGGTATAACGTTCGTCATGGCGAGTAAAGTAATCCTCCCAAAGGGATGGCGGTAGTTTTTCGTACTGTATTTTCAGGGGGATGCGGCGCTGAAACTGGGCTTCTTCCAGGCGCTCGCCGTCATAAAATCGCAGGTATTGCTGTCGCGTCTCGTAGCATGTCATCGCCACCGGCTGGCTGATGACCCAGGTCTTCACGGGCCGGCCTTCCAGCGCGGCGGCGGTGGCTTTATGGTGACCATCAAGCAGGACGCAAAGCCAGGTGTCATTCATATACCAGGCCAGCGCGTGGCTCTCTGGCTTATCGCGGTAATACCCGGCGCGTTGTGGGTTAAATCGCGATGGGGACTAGCCTGGCAGTAAAAAACAGGGTTCGCCGGACTGATAGTGATAGTCCACGTCAGCAATCCACTGCCCTGTGGTCGCGGGATTCGGTTGTTTTTCGTTACCCACCGCCCAGAAAAAATGCCCGTTGCCATCCGTCGGATAAAGTTCGCGTTCTTCCAGCCGGTAATAGCCATCGGCAAAGAGTGAAAACAGCGGCGTCAGGGCGGTAAATGCTTCGTTCAACCCGACTCCTGTCTGATTCCACTCGGCAAGTGAGGATAAAAACTGCGCGGCGCCTTCATCATCATTGCTAAAACCGGCATAAACAAATTCTGCGCAGGTTGGGCACCAGGCTTCAGTGTAAAAACGAATCAGCGGCGAGCCATGCCAGGAGAGCGTATGAATACCGGCGTCAGAGTCGGGAGCGTGGATAACGCAGGGACGAAGCAATGCTTTTCCGTTACGTACTGAAAACGTTATATGGGCTACATCGTGCTGTAGCAGGCTGATTTCAGGTCTATTGTTACGCCAAAACATCGCTGTTCATCCCTGGATTCTACTTTGCGCTTTATGCGTAGTATTGCAGCCGCTCCGCCAGCAAATCGACAAATCCCTGGCGGTCTACATCCACCATCACCGTCGCATTCGGCTTATTCCCCGTCAGGAAATAATAATCCACCACCGTCATCCCCTGGGTGTATTTCCCCTTGGTTTCCACGCCGACCCAACGCTCAACGGTGGTGAAAATCTCGGGCTTGAGCAGCCAGGCGATGGTGCACGGGTCGTGCAGCGGTGCGCCGACAAATCCCCATTTTTCGTCTTTGTGGTACTCCATAAAGAAGTCCAGCAGTTCGGCGACGATGGTGGAAATCGGGTTACCGATGGCGCGAAAGCGTTCGATATCGGCGGCGTGAATCTGTGCCTTATGAGTGACGTCCAGCCCGGCCATCACCACCGGAATGCCTGACTGGAAGACAATTTCTGCCGCTTCCGGGTCGACGTAAATATTAAATTCCGCAGCGGGCGTCCAGTTACCCAGCGCCATCGCGCCGCCCATGATCACAATGCGGGCGATTTTCGTATGCAGTTCCGGATGGCTATTCAGCAGCAGCGCCACGTTGGTCTGTGGGCCAGTGGAGACGATGGTGACCGGTTGTGCGCTCTCGCGCAGCGTTTTTGCCATCAGCTCAACGGCAGTGCCGCTTTGCGGGGCGAATGACGGCTCGGGCAGCGCCGGGCCGTTGAGGCCGCTTTCGCCGTGAACGTTATCGGCGATAATCAGTTCGCGCATGAGAGGTTTCACCGCGCCGCCCGCCACCGGAATATCCGGGCGTTTGAGCAGTGTCAGCATCCGCAGCACGTTGCGCAGGGTCTTCTCCGGCGTCTGGTTACCGGCGGAAGAGGTGATCGCTTTCACTTCCAGTTCAGGGGAGGCGAGGGCGAGAACGAGGGCGATCGCGTCATCATGACCCGGATCGCAATCAATAATAATGGGCAGTGCCATTGTGGCTCCTTGTAAGCGGTACTTTGTGACAAGGTTAACGCCCGGCTGGATACGTTTCGAGAAGCGAAGCGGTAAAGCGTGAGATAGCGCGCACTCTGACGTGCGCGCCGGGAAGATTAGTGCAGGATTTTCGCAAGGAAGTCTTTTGCGCGATCGGAACTGGGGTTAGCGAAGAACTCCTCTTTTGGCGAATCTTCGACGATTTTACCTTCATCCATAAAGATCACCCGGTTAGCCACTTTACGGGCAAAGCCCATTTCGTGCGTCACCACCATCATGGTCATCCCTTCGTTCGCCAGCTCGACCATCACGTCCAGTACCTCGTTGATCATTTCCGGATCGAGCGCGGAAGTCGGTTCATCGAATAACATGGCAATGGGGTCCATACATAGCGCGCGGGCGATCGCCACGCGCTGCTGCTGACCGCCGGAAAGCTGCGCCGGGAACTTGTTGGCATGCGCAGACAGGCCAACGCGCTCCAGCAGCTTCAGGCCTTTATCGCGGGCGGCGGCCTTATCGCGTTTCAGCACTTTCACCTGCGCCAGCGTCAGGTTTTCGATGATCGACAGGTGGGGAAACAGCTCGAAGTGCTGGAATACCATGCCCACGCGGGAACGCAGTTTCGCCAGATCGGTTTTTTTGTCGTTCACAATAATGCCGTTAACGGTAATTTCGCCTTTTTGCACCGGTTCCAGACCGTTGACGGTCTTAATTAGCGTGGATTTACCGGAACCCGATGGCCCGCAGACTACCACCACCTCACCTTTTTTCACTTCTGTTGAACAATCGGTCAGCACCTGAAAGTGACCATACCATTTTGAAACATTTTTCAGGGTAATCATTAAACTGTCCTTTTCTTCAAATAGCTGACCAGCAACGACGCGCTCAGGCTGATAACAAAATAAACGGCGCCGGCGAACAGAATCATTTCGACCTGAGTACCGTCACGCTCGCCGATAGTCGACGCGGTGCGGAAGAAGTCCGCCAGGCTGAGTACATAAACTAAAGAGGTGTCCTGAAATAGCACGATGCCCTGCGTAAGCAACAGCGGCACCATCGCCCGAAACGCCTGCGGCAGAATAATGAGCTTCATCGACTGCCAGTGGGTCATCCCCAGCGCCAGCGCGGCGCTGGACTGCCCGCGGGAAATACTTTGAATACCGGCGCGAATAATCTCGGAATAGTAGGCCGCTTCAAACATGGAGAATGCCACCATCGCGGAGATCAGGCGGATATCGGTTTTCGGCGATAGTCCCAGCACGTTTTGCAGAAAGCCGGGTACAATCAGATAGAACCACAGCAAGACCATGACCAACGGGATGGAACGGAAAACGTTAACATACGCTTTAGCAAACCAGGCGATAGGAGCAAAGCTTGAGAGGCGCATGACGGCCAGAATGGTTCCCCAGACTATCCCCACGACAACGGCGGTGACGGTGATCTTCAGCGTGATGACCAACCCGGCCAGCAGGTAAGGCAGTGAGGGGATAATCGAACTCCAGTCAAATTCGTACATTATTTGCTCCCCACGTTGCCCGGCAGGCGGACTTTGCGTTCAACCAGGCTCATGACCAGCATGATAACGGCGTTAATCAGCACATAGGCCAGCGTAATGGCGGTGAAGGATTCCCAGGCGTGCGCCGAGTAATCCAACAGTTTGCCTGCCTGCGCCGCCATATCCACCAGGCCGATGGTTGAGGCAATAGCCGAGTTTTTCACCAGGTTCATCATCTCTGACGTCATTGGCGGCACGATAACGCGATAGGCATTCGGGAGCAGGACATAGCGATAAGCCTGCGGCAGCGTTAGCCCCATCGCCAACGCCGCGTTCTTCTGCCCGCGAGGCAGAGACTGAATCGCGGCGCGCACCTGTTCGCAAACGCGGGCGGCGGTAAACAGTCCCAGACAGATCATTGAGGAGAGGAAAAACTGAATATTGGGATCGAGTTCCGCCTTAAACCACATGCCAAGATCTTCCGGCAACAGTTCAGGCACCACCAGGTACCAGGTGAAGAATTGCACGATCAGCGGCACGTTACGGAACAGTTCTACGTACAACGTGCCCAGTCCGGAGAGGAAACGGTTGGGAACGGTACGTAAAATGCCGAAAATAGATCCTACCAGGAAAGCGATAATCCAGGCGGTAATCGAAAGGGCTACGGTGACCTGAAAACCACTCCATAGCCAGCCGAGATAGGTGGTATTGCCGAAGGGGGCTTCCTGTAAAAAAATACCCCAGTTCCAGTCTATTGACATACATCTACTCCGAAAAAAAAGGGTAGCAGCGCTACCCTCGAAGATTGTTGCCCGGCGATTTGCGGCTTCAGGCCCGATGGGGAACGACCATCAGGCTTATAGTCTGTCCGTGCTGAGCGACAATCGAGAGGACAGGAGTCCCGTCCCATTTAGTTTTAGTTAGTTAAGCGCTTTATCATTCGGTGCTTTGAACAGGGCTTTCATCTCGTCAGACAACTCGAAATTCATGTTCAGGTTTTTCGGTGGGATCGGATTTTTAAACCACTTATCAAACCACTTTTCCGCTTCGCCGGAGGTTTGCGCCTGAGCGATGGTATCGTCCATCAGCTTTTTAAACTCAGGGTCGTTTTTACGCAGCATACAGCCGTAGGCTTCCTGGGACTGCGGTTTACCGACAATCTCCCAGTTATCCGGTTTCTTGGCTTTGGCGCGCTCGCCGGCCAGCAGCGCGTCATCCATCATAAAGGCGACGGCGCGACCGCTTTCCAGGGTGCGGAACGAGTCACCGTGGTCTTTCGCGCTAATAATACGCATCCCCATCTTTTGCTCTTCGTTAAGCTTATGCAGCAGAATTTCAGAGGTCGTCCCGGAGGTGACGACGACCGCTTTGCCTTTCAGATCCGGGAAATCTTTAATATCGCCGCCTTTTTTAGTCAGCAGTCGCGTCCCGACGACGAAAATCGTATCGGAGAAAGCGGCCTGTTTCTGGCGCTCAAGGTTGTTAGTCGTTGAACCACATTCAAAATCGAAGGTTCCGTTTTGCAACAGCGGAATACGGTTTTGCGAGGTGATCGGGATCAGCTTCACCTGCAGATCGGGCTTGTTAAGTTTCTTTTTTACCGCTTCCACAATGGCGTTGGAGTAGTCCTGGGAATAGCCGACCACTTTCTGCTGGTTGTCGTAATAAGAAAAGGGCACAGAAGATTCGCGATGCCCGACGACGATCACGCCATTTTTAGCGATCCTGTCCAGGGTGCTACCAGCGGCAGGCGCGCCATCTTCTGCGTGCGCAAGGCCCGCAGACAGTCCCATGACCAGCATTGCTGTGGTTAGCTTACGTAATTGCATATCCAACTCCTTTATCATCTGCGCCGTCGACGCATTGATAGCTATTGTGATGTTGTTATTGCCTGCAACTTGCGCGTGCAGTGTTATGTGTGTTTGTTAACATTTAGTGTGGCTTGTTGTAAATATTTTGCTGCGATATTGTTTATTTTTGCGAAGTGCGCCGCACCGTTCAGAGGCAAAAATCCTACATTGCACCGTTCAGGTGCTACCGATGATCGATTTTGGTGCGACCAGGTTGCACAAGCAGCCAGAACAGGTTTGCCATGTTTAACAAAGCAATAGACGTGCCAGAATGGGGGAAAAAGGAGGATTTTCAGGCCGGATAAATGAAGCGCTATCCGGCCTGGGGAGAGATTATTTCCGTCGTTGTCGCAGACTCATCACTACCGCGCCAAAAGCAAACAGCGCGGTCAGTACCCATAGCGGCCAGTTGCCGGTACGGGCATAGGGAGTTAACCCCGTGGTTGGCGTGACATTGGTGGTCAGTACCTGGCGTGTGAACTGCGGGATCATCGCCTGAATCTCGCCCTGAGGGCCAATCACCGCCGTAATACCGTTATTAGTACTGCGCAGCAACGGACGCGCCAGCTCCAGCGAACGCATCCGCGCCATCTGGAAATGTTGCCACGGGCCAATGGACTTACCAAACCAGGCGTCGTTAGAAATCGTCAGCAGATAGTCGGTGTCCGGGCGGAAGTTATCCCGCACCTGTTCGCCAAGAATAATTTCATAACAGATTGCCGCCGTCAGCTTATAGTCGTGCGCATGTAACTGCGGCTGGATATAAGGGCCGCGGCTAAAGGAGGACATGGGCAGATCGAAGAACGGCGCCAGCGGACGCAGGATAGACTCCAGCGGAACGAACTCGCCAAAGGGTACAAGGTGATTTTTATTGTAGCGATTGGGCGAGTCATAACTGTATGGATTATCCTTGCCCAACGTAATAATCGTATTGTAGGTGTCGTATCGATTCTGTTTATTGAGACGCGCATCGACAATACCGGTGATCAGCGTGCTATTTTTTTCGCGTAACATCTCGTCCAGCGAACGAAGGAAGGGCTGCTGATTGATTTCGAGATCCGGAATCGCCGACTCAGGCCAGATAATAATCTGTGATTTGCCTAACTCTGGGCGGGTTTCGTTGAGATAAATTTTTAGCGTATTCAGTAGCTGGTTTTCGTCCCACTTCAGCGACTGCGGAATATCGCCCTGCACCAGCGATACCTGGGTCGCTTTGGCCGGTTCCAGCGTAAACCACTGGATATAACGTAGCGGAAAGGGCAAAGCAAACAGAATCACGGCGACAGCCAGCGGACGCCAGTTCCGCGTCGCCAGTGCCAGCGCTAACAGGCCGCTGACCATCATCAGCAGGAAGTTGATCGCTTCGACGCCCATTACCGGCGCCAGGCCTTTTAGCGGGCCGTCGACCTGACTATAGCCAAATTGCAGCCAGGGGAAGCCGGTCAGCACCCAGCCGCGTAAAAATTCGGTGATTTGCCATATTGCAGGCGCGGCGATAGCGACGCGCAGCCAGTTGGTTTTTGGCCACAGGCGCGACAAAATCCCGGCAAACAGTCCGGTATACAGCGAGAGATAAGCTGCAAGCAGCACCACCAGAAAAACGTTAACCGGGCCCGGCATGCCGCCAAACTGCGCGATACTGACATAAACCCAGTTAATCCCGCTACCGAAAAGTCCGAGTCCCCAGCAATAGCCGATGGCGGCAGACTGGAGCGGGCGGCGATTAAACGTTAAGGCCTGCAGCCCGATAAGCGACACTATCGCTGCGGGCCAGACGTCATACGGAGAGAAAGCCAGTGTTCCGCAGGCGCCGAATAATAACGCCAGCAGCAGGCGAATACGCTGGCGTTCAATTAACGAGGCAAATGCCATTTTTAGTCCACTATTGCTGTTATTCGTCCAGTTTTGGCTGGGGCGAGTCATCCGGGATCCTGACATGCACCTGAATAATACGACGACTATCGGCCATCGCCACTTTGAACTGGTAACCATCAATGTCAATGGTTTCGCCGCGGGCCGGTAAATGGCCGAACGCCTGCATCACCAGCCCGCCGATGGTATCGACCTCTTCATCGCTGAAGTGGGTGCCGAAAGCGTCATTGAAGTCTTCAATCGACGCCAGCGCGCGAATCGTCCAGGTATGGCGGCTAAGCTGACGGAAGTCGATATCGTCTTCTTCGTCATACTCATCTTCAATTTCACCGACAATCAGTTCGAGGATGTCTTCGATAGTCACAAGGCCGGAAACGCCGCCAAACTCATCGATAACGATGGCCATATGGTAGCGCTGGGAGCGGAATTCCTTGAGCATACGGTCAACCCGTTTGCTTTCCGGTACGACAACCGCGGTGCGTAACACTTTGTCCATGCTGAAGGCTTCGGCATCGCTGCGCATAAACGGCAGCAAATCTTTGGCCATCAGAATCCCTTCAATGTGATCTTTATCTTCGCTGATCACCGGAAAACGCGAGTGGGCGGACTCGATGATAACATCGAGACATTCGTCCAGCGTCTGGTTGCGTTTCAGGGTAATCATCTGGGAGCGCGGGATCATAATATCGCGAACGCGCTGGTCGGCGATGTCCATTACGCCTTCGAGCATATCGCGCGTATCTTCATCGATAAGCTCGTTCTGCCCGGAATCACGGATCAGCGCCAGCAACTCATCACGGTTTTTAGGTTCACCGTGGAAAAGCTGGCTGAGTAGCAGGGAAAAAAATCCCTTTTTACTGTTTACTGTGTCACTACTGTGTGAATTGTCGTCGCTCATGGCGTCGTATGGGTTCTCATGTTAGTTAATACAAAGCTCGTCATGCGTATACTCAGCTGTGACGGCATGTTTTGCCTGATGGCGCTACGCTTATCAGGGCTACAAAAGGCATGAATGTAGGCCGGATAAGGCGCAAGCGCCGCCATCCGGCAAGCTACTATTCTGCAATCTTCTCGGCAATGTACGGATCCTCATAGCCCATAGCAAGCATAATCTCCGTTTCGAGAGACTCCATCTCTTCCGCTTCGTCATCGTCGATATGATCGTAACCCAGCAAATGCAGGCTACCGTGCACGACCATGTGCGCCCAGTGCGCTTCCAGCGGCTTGCTCTGTTCCTGCGCTTCCTGCTCCACGACCTGACGGCAAATAATCAGATCGCCCAGTAGCGGCATTTCAATACCGGGGGGCGCTTCAAACGGGAAGGAGAGAACATTAGTGGGTTTATCTTTCCCGCGGTACGTCAGATTAAGGTCGTGGCTTTCGGTCTCATCCACCAGACGGATTGTGACTTCCGCCTCTTCCTGAAACTGCGGAATAACGCCGTCCAGCCAGCGTTGAAACTGAGCTTCATCCGGCAGGCCCGCGTGGTTTTCACAGGCCAACTGTAAATCGAGGATCACCTGGCTCATTTCTGTTCCTGCTCCTGGGCTTCACGCTTACGCTCCGCCGCCAACGCCGCTTTGCGTTTTTGTTCTGCCTCTTCCCAGGCTTCATAGGCGTTCACAATGCGGGCAACGACCGGATGGCGCACCACGTCTTCGCTGTGGAAGAAGTTAAAGCTGATTTCATCGACTTCCGCCAGCACTTCAATAGCATGACGCAAGCCGGATTTGGTGTTGCGTGGCAGGTCAATCTGCGTCACGTCGCCGGTGATCACCGCTTTCGAGTTAAAGCCGATACGTGTCAGGAACATCTTCATCTGTTCGATAGTGGTGTTCTGGCTTTCATCCAGAATGATAAAGGCGTCGTTTAATGTGCGTCCGCGCATATAGGCCAGCGGCGCGACTTCAATCACATTGCGTTCAATCAGCTTCTCGACTTTTTCAAAGCCGAGCATTTCGAACAGCGCGTCATACAGCGGACGCAGGTACGGGTCCACCTTCTGACTTAAATCGCCTGGCAGAAAGCCGAGTTTTTCGCCCGCTTCCACCGCCGGACGGGTCAGTAGAATACGGCGAATCTCCTGGCGCTCCAGGGCGTCTACCGCAGCGGCGACCGCAAGATACGTTTTACCGGTACCCGCCGGGCCGACGCCAAAGGTAATATCATGATCGAGAATATTGGCGATGTACTGCGCCTGGTTCGGGGTACGCGGTTTAATCACGCCGCGCTTGGTTTTGATATTGATCGCTTTGCCATAGTCAGGCACGCTTTCCGCGCTCTGTTCCAGCACCCGCGCTTCTTTGATCGCCAGATGAATTTGTTCCGGTTCGATATCCTGAGTCTGGCCGCGCATCGGTGCGGTATCGACATACAGACTTCGCAAAATATCTGTCGCCGCGGTCACGCAAATCGGACGACCGGTCAGTTTAAAGTGATTGTCACGGCGGTTGATTTCAATACCGAGACGACGTTCGAGCTGTTTAATATTGTCATCAAACGGCCCGCAAAGGCTCAACAGACGGGCGTTGTCTGCGGGCTCAAGGGTAATTTCGCGAGTGTCTATATTCAAACTGTTCCTCTTGTGTCTGTATCGCCGGACGCTGAACATTTACCGGCATCTAAGGAAATTATTCACGCCATAGGGAAAAGGCGCAAGCATTGCAATGAAGATGGGGATGAAGAGGGAAAATTGCAAGGCCCGTCGGGCGACAGGCCATGACCAGGAAGCCCGACAGGCGTAGCGCCATCGGGCATTATTGCCTTTCCTGCAGGATTAAGGCTGGTAGAATCCTACGCCCAGCTCATTTTCTTTACGGGTACGGGCAATGACGGACTCCGGTGTTTCGGCGACGCGCAGACCCATTTCATCTTCGGTACGCACCACTTTTCCGCGCAGGGAGTTCGGATAGACGTCAGTAATTTCCACATCGACAAACTTACCAATCATCTCCGGCGTGCCTTCAAAGTTCACCACCCGATTGTTTTCGGTACGGCCAGACAGTTCCATAATGTTTTTACGTGACGTGCCTTCCACCAGAATGCGCTGTGTCGTGCCGAGCATACGGCGGCTCCATGCCATCGCCTGCTGATTGATACGCTCTTGCAGAATATACAGACGCTGCTTCTTCTCTTCTTCCGGTACGTCATCAACCATATCGGCAGCCGGCGTTCCCGGACGCGCAGAGAAGATAAAGCTGTAGCTCATATCAAAGTTGACGTCAGCGATAAGCTTCATGGTTTTTTCGAAATCATCGTTAGTTTCGCCAGGGAAACCGACGATAAAGTCAGAGCTTATCTGAATGTCCGGCCGAGCCGCGCGCAGTTTACGGATGATTGCTTTATATTCCAGCGCAGTGTGGGTGCGCCCCATCAGATTCAACACGCGATCGGAACCGCTCTGTACCGGCAGATGCAGGAAACTGACCAGCTCCGGCGTATCGCGGTACACCTCGATAATATCGTCGGTGAACTCAATCGGATGGCTGGTGGTAAAGCGAATACGGTCAATGCCGTCGATGGCGGCAACCAGACGCAGCAGATCGGCAAAGGTACCGGTGGTGCCGTCGTAGTTTTCTCCGCGCCAGGCGTTAACGTTCTGGCCCAGCAGGTTGACCTCACGCACGCCCTGCGCCGCTAACTGGGCGATTTCGAACAGGATATCGTCTGAGGGACGGCTGACTTCTTCACCGCGGGTATACGGTACCACACAGTAAGTACAATATTTATTGCAGCCTTCCATGATAGAAACGAAAGCGGTCGGGCCTTCTGCGCGCGGTTCCGGCAAACGGTCGAACTTCTCGATTTCCGGGAAGCTGATATCGACCACCGGGCTGCGGTCGCCACGCACGGAGTTAATCATCTCCGGCAGGCGGTGTAAGGTTTGCGGGCCAAAAATAATGTCCACGTAATGGGCGCGTTGACGAATGTGCTCGCCTTCCTGGGAAGCCACGCAGCCGCCGACGCCAATAATCAGATCGGGATTTTTCTCTTTTAACAGTCTCCAGCGACCTAATTGATGGAAGACTTTTTCCTGAGCCTTCTCGCGGATTGAGCAGGTATTCAACAGCAGCACATCCGCCTCTTCCGCCACGTCGGTCAGTTGATAGCCGTGGGTGGCGTCCAGCAGATCGGCCATCTTCGATGAATCGTACTCGTTCATCTGACAGCCCCAGGTTTTAATATGGAGTTTTTTAGTCATCGACTTGCTCTTGCGAAATAGTGGCTGAAAAGCAGGGCGCATAGTGTAATGCTTTGGCGCGGTTGTGACCAGTATGACTGACGTCAGCCCTAATGGGTAAAAAATCCTGTAAACTTGTCTAAAACGTAACAGGATGAATGACCATGACAAATCAACCAACGGAAATTGCCATTGTCGGCGGGGGAATGGTCGGCGGCGCGCTGGCGCTGGGTCTGGCGCAGCAAGGGTTTACGGTGATGGTAATAGAACATGCCGCGCCTGCGCCGTTTGTGGCTGACAGCCAGCCTGACGTGCGGATTTCGGCCATTAGCGCGGCATCCGTGGCGCTGCTCAAGGGGCTGGGCGTTTGGGAGGCGGTGCAGGGAATGCGTAGCCATCCTTATCGGCGACTGGAGACCTGGGAGTGGGAAAACGCCCATGTGGTGTTCGACGCCGCTGAACTCAAGCTGCCGCTGTTAGGCTATATGGTAGAGAACAACGTCCTGCAACAGGCGCTGTGGCAGGCGCTGGAAGCGCACCCCGGCGTGACGCTGCGCGTTCCGGCTTCACTGGCGGCATTGCACCGCCGCCACGATGGTTATGCGCTGGAACTGGCCGACGGCGAATGGGTAACGCCGAAGTTAGTGATTGGCGCCGACGGCGCGAATTCGCAGGTTCGGCAAATGGCGGGAATTGGCATTCATGCCTGGCAATATGCGCAGTCGTGTATGCTTATCACCGTCAAGTGTGAAAATGCGCCAGGCGACAGCACCTGGCAGCAGTTTACGCCAACGGGGCCGCGCGCTTTTTTGCCGCTGTTCGACGATTGGGCGTCGCTGGTGTGGTATGACGCTCCGGCACGTATTCGCCAGCTACAGAGTTTATCGATGACGCAATTGCAGGTGGAAATTAACCAGCACTTTCCGGCGCGTCTGGGGGCGGTGATGCCTGTCGCGGCGGGCGCGTTTCCGCTAACCCGTCGTCACGCGTTGCAGTATGCGCAACCGGGGCTGGCGCTGGTAGGCGACGCGGCGCATACCATTCATCCGCTGGCCGGGCAGGGCGTCAACCTGGGGTATCGGGATGTTGATGCGTTGATTGATGTGCTGGCGAGTGCCCGTAGCTATGGCGAGTCCTGGGCCAGTCATTCGGTGTTGAAACGCTATCAGACGCGGCGCATGGCAGATAATTTTATGATGCAAAGTGGAATGGATCTGTTTTATGCCGGGTTCAGCAATGAACTGCCGCCACTGCGTATTTTACGCAATATGGGGCTGATGGCGGCGCAGCGCGCAGGCGTGCTAAAACGTCAGGCGCTGAAGTATGCGTTGGGATTGTAACCCGCTGAATGCCTTACCCGGTTTGTAAAAACGCTCAATTGCAGGTCGGGTAAGCGTATTGACATCTTACTTTACTGCAAATAAAGCACATAAACCTAATTTCCCTTTGAAATCAATTTCATACCAAGGTGATGCCATTTCAATTGTGCATACGTTGTATTGGCAACGTACTACTTTATGTAGCATCAGTAATGTGGAACTCATTGATTTTACCAGAATCGCCAGGGTGATTAATGCGGCGAGAATCCGATACCACGTCAGTGTTGCATGTTGGACATCAAACCACAGAATATAAAAAGTGATGATGTGAAGAATGACTTTGCTGGACAGAGCGCGAATATAGAATCCACGCAGCGCCCTTTTCGAGGAAAACGCGACATTAATCAGCGCGCTTTGTTTTTCTTGCACAGGGATCCCTGGCAGATACACTATCCATTCCGCACTATTCTGGCGTAGCATGACCGCCTTTTTCTGGTGCAGTATATGTAGCCTCATTGACACTGCCACGGGGTAAACCAGACCCAAAATAATCAACCAGGCGGCGCTGGCCGTGATATCAATGAAGGTGAAAGCGCAGAGCAAGACGACCATAAAAAATGTTAATGGCCGCAAAAAGAGATACCAACAAAACTGGTAATTCATTGTGAGGTTACCGAACGCTCCCTGTAAGGCTTTATCATAGCGTTTTACTGATAGCAGGGCATTAAGGGGGAAACCTCTTTCGGAATTTATAAACGCAGAAAAGCAAAAAGCTCGCCGAAGCGAGCTTTTTAAAGGTGGCTGGGGTACGAGGATTCGAACCTCGGAATGCCGGAATCAGAATCCGGTGCCTTACCGCTTGGCGATACCCCAATTGTCGTACTTCTTGCGCTCGTTAGCAGAGCGTCTTTAAAACTGGCTGGGGTACGAGGATTCGAACCTCGGAATGCCGGAATCAGAATCCGGTGCCTTACCGCTTGGCGATACCCCAACAAATTATTTTCGAACCGGTCGAATATCTCGACGCGTTCTGAATATGGTGGCTACGACGGGATTCGAACCTGTGACCCCATCATTATGAGTGATGTGCTCTAACCAACTGAGCTACGTAGCCAGATGATTTCTTCGATGGCTGGGGTACCTGGATTCGAACCAGGGAATGCCGGTATCAAAAACCGGTGCCTTACCGCTTGGCGATACCCCAATACCGTCGCGGTGAACCGCAAACTCGAAGAAATATGGCTGGGGTACCTGGATTCGAACCAGGGAATGCCGGTATCAAAAACCGGTGCCTTACCGCTTGGCGATACCCCATCCGTACAACGCTTATCGGTGAATGGTGCGGGAGGCGAGACTTGAACTCGCACACCTTGCGGCGCCAGAACCTAAATCTGGTGCGTCTACCAATTTCGCCACTCCCGCAAAAAAGATGGTGGCTACGACGGGATTCGAACCTGTGACCCCATCATTATGAGTGATGTGCTCTAACCAACTGAGCTACGTAGCCATCTTTTTTCGCGTTACCTTATCGGCGTTGCGGGGCGCATTATGCGTATTGAGCCTTGAAGCGTCAACCTCTTTTTCATCGAAAAACGTCGGAAAGTGTCTGTTTGGTTAGGTTGCGAACAGCGTGGCGCAATATTCGGCAATTATTGGTTATTAATCGTTTTTCCGAAAGTGGTTTGCTATAAAAAAAGAGCCCCTAAGGGCTCTTTCGTCATCGTTAATTTACTGGTACGCCGACTGATGCACGCCGACCGCGCGGCCTGACGGGTCATCCATCGTTTTGAATGCTTCATCCCACTCAATGGCTTTGGCGGAAGAACAGGCCACGGACGGGCCGCCGGGTACGCATTCCGCCGCGCTCGGCACCGGGAACAATTCTTCAAAAATTTCCCGGTACAAGTACGCCTCTTTAGACGACGGCGTGTTGTATGGAAAGCGGAAGCGGGCGGTTTCCAGTTGTTGATCGGAAATCTGTTTCGCCGTCACTTCTTTCAGCGTATCGATCCAGCTGTAGCCTACGCCGTCAGAGAACTGCTCTTTCTGACGCCACGCGACGCTTGCTGGCAGATAAGACTCGAAGCACTCGCGCAGCACGTGTTTTTCCATCTTGCCGTTGCCGCACATTTTATCCTGTGGGTTGATACGCATCGCCACGTCGAGGAATTTTTTATCCAGGAACGGTACGCGCGCTTCCACGCCCCAGGCGGACATCGCTTTGTTGGCGCGGGCGCAGTCATACATATGCAGCGCCTGTAGCTTACGGACCGTCTCTTCATGTAACTCTTTGGCGTTCGGCGCTTTATGGAAGTACAGGTAGCCGCCAAACACCTCATCGGAACCTTCGCCGGAGAGCACCATTTTGATGCCCATCGCTTTGATCTTACGCGACATCAGATACATCGGCGTTGAGGCGCGGATAGTGGTCACGTCATAGGTTTCAATGTGATAGATAACATCACGAATGGCATCAAGGCCTTCCTGCACGGTGAAGTGAATTTCATGGTGCACGGTGCCGAGGTGGTTAGCCACTTCCTGGGCCGCCTTCAGGTCAGGCGAACCTTCCAGACCGACCGCAAAAGAGTGCAACTGTGGCCACCAGGCTTCGGAGCGCTCCTGATCTTCGACGCGACGGGCGGCGAATTTTTTGGTGATTGCCGAAATAACCGACGAGTCCAGACCGCCGGAGAGCAGCACGCCATAGGGCACGTCGGACATCAGGTGGCTTTTCACGGATTCTTCCAGCGCCTGGCGCAGCGCGTTTTTGCCGGTGACGTTGTCTTTTACCGCATCGTAATCGAACCAGTCGCGCTGATAGTACTGACGAATTTCGCCGTCTTTGCTCCACAGGTAGCTGCCCGCCGGGAACTCTTTAATGGTGCGGCAGACCGGGGTCAGCGCTTTCATTTCTGACGCTACGTAGAAGTTGCCGAATTCGTCATAGCCCATATAGAGCGGAATAATACCGATATGGTCACGACCAATCAGATAAGCGTCTTTTTCGCTGTCATACAGGGCGAAGGCGAACATCCCCTGTAAATCGTCAAGGAAATCCGGCCCTTTTTCCTGATACAGCGCGAGAATAACTTCGCAGTCGGAGCCTGTCTGGAACGCGTAACGATCGCCATACTCCGCGCGTAACGTCTGATGGTTATAAATTTCACCGTTCACCGCCAGTACGTGGGTTTTTCTGGCGTTATACAGGGGCTGGGCGCCAGCGTTAACATCAACAATCGACAAGCGTTCATGTGCGAGAATCGCGTTATCGCAAGCGTAGATGCCGGACCAGTCCGGGCCGCGATGGCGCATCAGGCGTGACAGTTCAAGGGCTTTTTTACGCAGTTCCGCTGCATCTGTTTTGATATCGAATACGCCGAAAATAGAACACATAGCCTTCTCCGTTAATCTGTTGCGTCGTACTTTTTGTATTTGCTTGACTAAAAAATGCCGCAAAGGCGTGGAAGGCGCAAGGGGATTACGGTCTGAAAAATGAAAAATGCAATCGTCATTGTTGATTAGTGAAAAATGATTACGTATTGCGCGGATTTATTGATGGATCTTCAGTTTTATCGTGGTTTAATTGAATTATGTTTTTCCTGATGACGTTTCGCTTATCAGGCCTACAATGTTGTTCGAACCGTAGGCCTGAAAGCGGCGCGTCATCGGGCAGGGGACAGGTTTAGATAACGTCTATCTCGGCGACGGAAGGGTAAATCCAGCTTGGGCGGAACGGCATACTGTCAATATCATTGATTGTTGATACGCCTGAAAGCACCAGAATGGTCTCCAGACCGGCCTGGAACCCCGCCAGAATGTCGGTGCGCAGGTTGTCGCCGACGATAACGGTCTCTTCCGAGTGCGCCTGCATTTTGTTTAACGCCGCGCGGATGATCCACGGGCTGGGTTTGCCGACATAAAACGGCTTCCGGCCGGAAATTTTTTCAATGCCTGCGCACAGCGCGCCGCAGGCCGGATAAAAGCCGCGACCGTGAGTATCCGGGTTGGTAGCGATAAAGCGTGCGCCATTGGCGACGAAAAATGCTGCTTTATGCATCATGTCCCAGTTGTAGGAGCGGGTTTCTCCAACGATGACAAAATCAGGGTTCACATCGGTAATGGTAAAACCCGCTTTATAGAGCTCGTGAATAAGCGCGCCTTCGCCCACGACATACGCTTTTTTACCTTCCTGACGGCGCAGAAAATCGGCTGTCGCCATTGCTGACGTATAAAACACGCTGTCCGGCACGTTAACGCCAGCGGTAGCAAAACGGTTCGCCAGATCCTGGCCGGTTTGCGACGGGTAATTGGTCAGCAGCACCAGCGGCAGACCTTTTTCCAGAATCCCCGTCAGAAATTCCGCCGCACCGGGTACGGCTACGTTGTCGTGCATCAGCACGCCGTCGATATCGCAGATTACATTCTTGATGGTCATGAACTACCCAGGGAATTTGTGAATAATCCGATACTATAAGAGCGCATCAACTTTCCAGCAAACGTTGCAGCAATGTTCCGTTGAGCATGGCGCGTTTAACTAAGGCAAATGCGCCGATAGCAGAACGGTGATCCAGCGTGGAGCGTACCACCGGCAAATTTTTGCGAAATGCCTTTAACGCCTGCGTATTGATACAGCTTTCGATAGCGGGCAACAGGACTTTATCGGCTTCAATGATCTCGCCGGCAATGACGATTTTTTGCGGGTTAAACAGGTTGATAGCAATGGCGATCGTTTTGCCCAAATGGCGACCAACATGCTCAATGACTTCCGAGGCCAGGCTGTCGCCCCGGTTTGCCGCCTTACAGATGGTTTTAATCGTGCAGTCGTCAAGCGGAACACGGCTTTGATACCCTTGTTTAAGCAAATTCAGCACCCGTTGTTCAATCGCCGCATTGGCGGCAATGGTTTCCAGACAGCCGAAATTACCGCAGTGGCAGCGCTCGCCCAGCGGCTCCACCTGAATATGCCCAATTTCACCGACGTTGCCGTTACGGCCAATGAAGATGCGTCCGTTGGAGATAATCCCGGCGCCTGTACCACGATGAACGCGCACCAGAATCGAGTCCTCGCAATCCTGACTGGCGCCGAAGTAGTGTTCCGCCAGCGCCAGGCTACGGATATCGTGTCCCACGAAACAGGTAACGTGAAACCGTTTTTCCAGCGCTTCGACCAGTCCCCAGTTTTCAACCTGAATGTGCGGCATGTAACGAATCACGCCGCTTTCCGGATCGACAAGCCCTGGCAGGATCACCGAGATAGCGATCAATTCACGAATTTTACGCTGACAGCTATCAATAAAGACGGCGATGGTGTTGAGCAGCGCATGTTCCAGCGTCTCCTGGGTGCGCTCCGGTAGCGGATAATGCTCCTCAGCGACCACTTTACTGCTCAGATCGTAGAGCGTTAAAGTGGTGTCATGACGGCCCAGGCGAACGCCAATGGCGTGGAAGTTACGGGTTTCCGTGACGATAGAGATAGCGCGGCGGCCTCCGGTAGAGGCCTGCTGATCGACTTCTTTGATCAGCCCGCGTTCAATGAGTTGACGCGTAATTTTCGTTACGCTGGCGGGAGCAAGCTGGCTTTGCTCGGCAATTTGTATGCGCGAGATAGGACCATGCTGGTCAATCAGGCGGTAAACGGCCGCGCTGTTAAGCTGTTTTACGAGATCAACGTTACCTATCTGAGCTTGTCCGCCTGGTGTCATATTCTCACTTACTCAAGTCAACGACCTCGTCACCATTAACGATGGTCTTGATAATTTTAAAATCGTGGGTGAACGCGGTCAGGTTGGCGACTTTACCCGGCGCAATGCTACCGAGATGCTTATCAACGCCGATAGCGCGTGCCGGATAGAGCGTTGCCATGCGCAGCACTTCATCCAGCGCGATGCCGCAATGCGCGACCAGGTTGCGTACGCCTTCAATCATGGTTAAGGACGAACCGCTCAACGTACCGTTTTCATCCACACACAGTCCATTGCGGTAGTATATTGTTTTACCTGCGAAAATGAACTGCTCAATATTGGCCCCCGCCGGTGCGGTGGCGTCTGTCACCAGACAAAGTTTGTCGCCTTTAAGGCGTTTGGCATTGCGAATGTTGGCGTAGTCGACATGCAGACCATCGGCGATAACGCCGCAATAAATATCCGCTTCGTCCAGAACAGCGCCAGCAAGGCCCGGCTCACGCCCTGTAATGTACGGCATCGCGTTAAACAGGTGAGTCGCAAAAGTAATCCCGGCGCGGAAGCCTGCTTTCGCCTCTTTTAACGTCGCGTTGGAGTGACCTGCGGAAACCACAATGCCCGCATTCGCCAGTTTAGCGATTACGTCAGCAGGCACCATTTCCGGCGCGAGAGTGACTTTGGTGATGACGTCGGCATTATCGCATAAGAAATCGACCAGCGCAGCGTCTGGTTTACGCACGAAATCAGGATTATGGGTGCCTTTTTTTACCAGATTAAGCCAGGGGCCTTCCAGGTGGAGACCCAGCGCCTGGTGCGGATGTTTTTCCAGGTATTCGCGCATGACGCGAATGCCCTGTTTCATCAATTCGTCGCTGGTAGTGATAAGCGTTGGCAGAAAGTTAGTACAGCCCGATTTTTCATTGGCTTTCTGCATAATTTCCAGCGTTTCAACGCTGACGGCTTCTGCGGTATCGTTAAACTGCACGCCGCCGCAGCCGTTTAGCTGCACATCAATAAAACCGGGGGAGAGAATGGCCCCATTCAATGAGCGTTGTTCTATTCCCGGCGGCAGTTCGGCCATCGGACAAACGCGGTCAATCAGGCCATTAGCGACAACAAGCGCATGGTCATCAAGAATTTCGTGACCGGTAAAGATCCGGCCCTGGGTTAAAGCATACATTCCGACCCCCGATATCAAAAATTTACCGCCCCGCATTGACTGGCGGGGCGGAGACAACATTACAGACCTTTAATATTTTCTGCTTCTAATTCATTGAAATATTTCAATGTTTTAACTTTAAGTTCCATTGTGGACGGCTCATCGCATACCACAACCGCTTTCGGATGGAGTTGCAGGCAGCTAATGGTCCACATGTGGTTGACGTTGCCTTCAACCGCCGCCTGCAGCGCCTGGGCTTTCTGATGGCCCAGCACCAGAATCATCACTTCTTCCGCATCCAGCAGCGTGCCTACGCCTACCGTCAGCGCGTATTTCGGCACCTGGTTTACGTCACCGTCAAAGAAGCGGGAGTTCGCTACGCGAGTATCATGGGTTAACGTTTTGATACGGGTACGGGAAGCCAGGGAAGACGCCGGTTCGTTAAAGGCGATGTGACCGTCGTTGCCGACGCCGCCCATAAACAGATGGATTTTACCGTAAGAACGAATTTTTTCTTCATATTGACGGCATTCCGCATCGATATCCGGTGCGTTACCGTTGAGAAGATTGATGTTTTCTGCTGGAATATCAACGTGATCGAAAAAGTTACGATGCATAAAGCTGTGGTAGCTTTCCGGGTGCTCTTTCGGCAGGCCAACATATTCGTCCATATTAAAGGTGACCACATGCTTAAAGCTGACCTCGCCCGCTTTGTGCATCTCAACCAGCGCTTTGTACGCCGTTAGCGGCGTGCCGCCGGTAGGCAGTCCAAGGACAAACGGACGATCGGCGGTCGGTTTGAACGCATTAATACGGTTAACGATATGGCGAGCGGCCCATTTGCCAACCTGTTCTGCGGTACTCAGGGGGATCAGTCTCATTCTTCACCTCGATAATCAATGTCAAAATTTGGCGGATCGTATTAAGCGTAACCTGGATATCCAGGGTTCGTGTTCAATCCGTCCTGATTTTTTGAATCATAAAATAAGTTTTCCGTGTTAGCCAGTGGATGGTGGGGGTGATTACGATATTTAGTGATTATAATCACAAAAAACACCCGTTTAATTTGCGAGGCGAATTAATTTTCCACACACTCTGCAGAAGATGATCTCACCGTTCGATTACAGAACATCACGTTTTTAACGTTTGCAGCACAATAAAAAACGGCTTCAAAGAAGCCATATCGGCGTCTCGTAGGGGGAATAAGATGAATATTTTAGGTTTTTTCCAGCGGCTGGGTAGGGCGTTGCAGCTCCCTATCGCCGTGTTGCCGGTGGCAGCGTTGTTGCTGCGATTCGGCCAACCAGATTTGCTGAATATGCCGTTTATCGCGCAAGCGGGCGGGTCTATTTTCGATAACCTGGCGCTGGTTTTCGCTATCGGCGTGGCCTCCAGTTGGTCTAAAGATAGCGCGGGCGCGGCAGCACTGGCGGGAGCCGTGGGTTACTTCGTCATGACCAAAGCGATGGTGACGATTAACCCGGAAATCAACATGGGCGTGCTGGCGGGGATTATTACCGGTCTGGTCGGCGGCGCGGTTTATAATCGTTGGTCTGGTATCAAACTGCCTGATTTTCTCAGTTTCTTCGGTGGAAAACGTTTTGTGCCGATCGCAACGGGCTTTTTCTGTCTGGTGCTGGCCGCTATTTTCGGTTACGTCTGGCCGCCGGTACAGCATGGCATCCATGCGGGCGGTGAATGGATCGTTTCCGCAGGCGCGCTGGGTTCCGGTATCTTTGGCTTCATCAACCGTCTGCTGATCCCCACCGGTCTGCATCAGGTACTGAACACCATCGCCTGGTTCCAGATTGGCGAATTCACCAATGCCGCAGGCACTGTATTCCACGGCGACATCAACCGCTTCTATGCTGGCGACGGCACGGCGGGGATGTTTATGTCCGGCTTCTTCCCGATCATGATGTTTGGTCTGCCGGGCGCCGCTCTGGCGATGTATTTCGCCGCGCCGAAAGAACGTCGTCCGATGGTGGGCGGTATGCTGCTGTCTGTCGCGATCACCGCGTTTCTGACCGGCGTAACCGAGCCGCTGGAATTCCTGTTTATGTTCCTGGCGCCGCTGCTGTACCTCCTGCACGCCATTTTGACTGGTATCAGCCTGTTCGTCGCGACGTTGCTGGGTATCCATGCGGGCTTCTCTTTCTCGGCAGGCGCGATCGACTATGTTCTGATGTATAACCTGCCAGCGGCCAGCAATAACGTCTGGATGTTGCTGGTGATGGGCGTTGTATTCTTTATCATCTACTTCCTGCTGTTCAGCGCGGTTATTCGTATGTTTAACCTGAAAACGCCGGGCCGCGAAGATAAAGTTGATGAGATGGTAACGGAAGAAGCCAACAGCAACACCGAAGAAGGGTTAACGCAACTGGCGACCAGCTATATTGCTGCGGTTGGCGGTACGGACAACCTGAAAGCGATCGATGCGTGTATTACCCGTCTGCGCCTGACCGTGAATGACTCTGCTCGCGTTAACGATGCGGCCTGCAAACGCCTCGGCGCTTCCGGGGTGGTTAAACTGAACAAACAGACCATTCAGGTTATTGTCGGCGCGAAAGCAGAATCGATTGGCGATGAAATGAAGAAAGTGGTGGCGCGGGGGCCGGTCGCGGCAGCGTCTGCTGATGCGGCTCACGTTGCAACACCTGCTCCGGCGGCCAAACCCCAGGCGGTGCCGAATGCGGTGACTATCGCTGAACTGGTCTCTCCGATTACCGGTGAGGTAGTGGCGCTGGATCAGGTACCGGATGAAGCTTTCGCCAGCAAAGCGGTCGGCGACGGCGTGGCGGTGAAACCCACCGATAAAACCGTGGTTTCTCCGGCGGCGGGTACTATCGTGAAAATCTTCAACACTAACCACGCGTTCTGTCTGGAAACCGAAAAAGGCGCGGAGATCGTTGTCCATATGGGTATCGATACCGTCGCGCTGAACGGTCAGGGCTTTAAGCGTCTGGTAGAAGAGGGTGCGGAAGTCACGGCGGGTCAGCCGGTGCTGGAACTGGATCTGGACTTCCTGAATGCCAATGCGCGTTCCATGATAAGCCCGGTTGTTTGCAGCAACAGCGATGACTTCAGCGCTCTGGTCATCAAAGCGGATGGTCACGTGGTGGCGGGTCAAACGCCACTGTACGAGATCAAGAGCAAATAATCGCTTCCTGGCCGGATAAGGCGTAAGACGCCATCCGGCGATATCACAGAAAACATAAGCGGCAGAGGGGAACCTTCGCCGCTTTTTTTTACCGCAATTAGCCCCAATATTTTCTGCAAAGCCACTTTTTAAGTAACTAAAGGTTGTCAGTCTGTCCGGCTTATAAGATCATATGCCGTTATACGTTGTTTACGCTTTGAGGAATCCACGATGAGTGAGGCTGAAGCCCGCCCGACTAACTTTATTCGTCAGATTATTGATGAAGATCTGGCGAGTGGTAAACATACCACTGTCCATACCCGTTTTCCGCCGGAGCCGAATGGCTATCTGCACATCGGCCACGCGAAATCTATCTGCCTGAACTTTGGCATCGCGCAAGATTATCAGGGCCAGTGCAACCTGCGTTTCGATGACACCAACCCGGTAAAAGAAGATATCGAGTACGTTGATTCGATCAAAAACGACGTCGAGTGGTTAGGCTTTCACTGGTCTGGCGATATTCGCTACTCCTCCGATTACTTTGACCAACTGCACGCCTATGCGGTCGAGCTAATCAATAAAGGCCTGGCCTACGTTGATGAGCTGACGCCGGAGCAGATCCGTGAATACCGCGGTACGCTGACCGCGCCGGGTAAAAACAGCCCGTTCCGCGATCGCAGCGTGGAAGAGAACCTCGCGCTATTTGAAAAAATGCGTACCGGCGGTTTTGAAGAGGGTAAAGCCTGTCTGCGCGCTAAAATCGACATGGCGTCGCCGTTTATCGTGATGCGCGATCCGGTGCTGTACCGCATTAAATTTGCTGAACACCACCAGACCGGCAACAAGTGGTGCATCTACCCGATGTACGACTTTACTCACTGCATCAGCGATGCGCTGGAAGGCATTACTCATTCTCTGTGTACGCTGGAGTTCCAGGATAACCGTCGTCTGTACGACTGGGTGCTGGACAACATCACCATTCCGGTTCACCCGCGCCAGTACGAATTCTCGCGCCTGAATCTGGAATACACCGTGATGTCCAAGCGTAAGCTGAACCTGCTGGTGACCGACAAACACGTCGAAGGTTGGGACGATCCGCGTATGCCGACTATTTCCGGTCTGCGCCGTCGCGGCTATACCGCAGCTTCTATTCGTGAGTTCTGCAAACGCATCGGCGTCACCAAGCAGGACAACACCATTGAGATGGCGTCGCTGGAATCCTGCATTCGCGAAGATCTGAACGAAAACGCGCCGCGCGCGATGGCGGTAATCGATCCGGTAAAACTGGTTATCGAAAACTACCCGCAGGGCGAGAGCGAAATGGTTACCATGCCTAACCATCCGAATAAACCGGAGATGGGCAGCCGTGAAGTGCCGTTTAGCGGTGAGATCTGGATCGATCGCGCAGATTTCCGCGAAGAAGCGAACAAGCAGTACAAGCGTCTGGTGATGGGCAAAGAAGTGCGTCTGCGTAATGCCTACGTCATTAAAGCGGAGCGCGTAGAGAAGGATGCCGAAGGGAATATCACCACCATCTTCTGTACCTATGATGCCGATACGCTGAGTAAAGATCCGGCTGACGGGCGTAAAGTGAAAGGCGTAATCCACTGGGTTAGCGCAGCACATGCGTTGCCGATTGAAATTCGTCTCTACGACCGTCTGTTCAGCGTGCCGAATCCAGGTGCCGCGGAGGACTTCCTGTCTGTTATCAACCCCGAATCATTAGTGATTAAGCAGGGTTATGGTGAGCCGTCGCTGAAAGCGGCGGTAGCAGGAAAAGCTTTCCAGTTTGAACGTGAAGGCTACTTCTGCCTCGACAGCCGCTATGCAACGGCCGATAAGCTGGTCTTTAACCGCACCGTGGGCCTGCGTGATACCTGGGCGAAAGCGGGCGAGTAAGCACTGCGCCAACAGACGAATGCTGTAAAAATACCTTGTCAACGCCGCGTTTTGCGGCGTTTTTTCTCTGCATTTCCAAGAGCCTATCCCATTAGGGCTATTTTACTTGCCATTTTGGACCTGGGCAGTGCTCGCCAAAACGCGTTAGCGTTTTGAACGCCGCTAGCGGCGGCCCGAAGGGCGAGCGTAGCGAGTCAAACCTCACGTACTACGTGTACGCTCCGGTTTTTGCGCGCTGTCCGTGTCCAAACTGGCTGCGCCAATAACGCCTGGTGGGATAGGCTCTAAGTCGATTCTCTTTTTTGCGAGGCGAATTAATTATTCTCTGAAAATTATTGATCTGATAAATGATTATTAATCTAAATGTTATAAGCGTCAGGTCAACAGGAGACAATTATTTTCATGCCTATGGAAAACAAGTCAATTTTCTTTCTGGCGGTCTGCTTCCCCCACCAGCAGTCGAATGTAACAGAAAGCAATTAAATATGTGCGGTTGCTCATATTATTACATACTGGTTACAGAAAGAGATTGATAATTCGCATCGCGAAAAATAGTCTATTTAACGTAGTAAATGAGGTTTCTCAGCGCTACTTTTTATTTTTATTTTTTCGCTGTTCGCTTTTGTCGGCAGCAATTTATACGTCAAAGAGGATTAACTTATGCGTACGTTTAGTGGCAAACGTAGTACGCTGGCTCTGGCTATCGCCGGTATCACAGCAATGTCGGGGTGGATCGTTGTTCCGCAGGCGCAAGCCTCCGGCTTTTTCGACGACTCCACGTTAACGGGCGGCATCTATTATTGGCAGCGTGAACGCGATCGCAAAGATGTGACCGACGGCGACAAATATAAAACTAACCTTTCTCATGCGACCTGGAACGCTAACCTGGATTTTCAGTCTGGTTACGCTGCGGATATGTTCGGTCTGGATATCGCGGCGTTTACCGCGATTGAAATGGCAGAAAACGGCGACAGCGGTCATCCAAACGAAATTGCCTTCTCGAAAAAGAATAAAGGCTACGACGAAGACTATTCCGGCGATAAGAGCGGTATCAGTCTTTATAAAGCCGCCGCGAAATTTAAATATGGCCCGGTCTGGGCGCGCGCCGGTTATATTCAGCCTACCGGTCAGACGCTGTTAGCGCCGCACTGGAGTTTTATGCCGGGTACTTATCAGGGTGCGGAAGCCGGCGCCAGTTTTGACTATGGCGATGCGGGCGCGTTAAGTTTTTCCTACATGTGGACTAACGAATATAAAGCGCCGTGGCATACCGAAATGGATAAGTTTTATCAGGCGGATAAAAAAACTAATGTGGACTACCTCCACTCCATCGGCGCGAAGTACGACTTCAAAAATGATCTGGTGCTGGAAGCGGCGTTTGGTCAGTCCGAAGGCTATGTCGATCAATATTTCGCAAAGGCCAGCTATAAATTTGATTTAGGCGGCAATCCGTTCACCACCAGTTACCAGTTCTACGGCGCGCGCGACAAAGTAGACGATCGCAGCGTGAATGATATTTACGACGGTACGGCCTGGCTGCAGGCGTTGACCTTCGGCTACAAAGTCGCGGAAGTGGTTGACCTGCGTCTGGAAGGCACCTGGGTGAAAGCGGACGGTCAGCAGGGCTATTTTCTGCAACGTATGACGCCAACCTACGCCTCTTCAAACGGTCGTCTGGATATCTGGTGGGATAACCGCTCCGACTTTAACGCTAACGGTGAAAAGGCGGTTTTCTTCGGCGCGATGTATGACCTGAAAAACTGGAATCTGCCGGGCTGGGCTGTGGGCGCGTCTTACGTTTACGCTTGGGATGCTAAACCGGCAACCTGGCAAAGTAACCCGGATGCTTACTACGACAAAAACCGCACTATCGAAGAGTCCTCATACAGTCTGGATGCGGTCTATACCCTGCAGGAGGGGCGTGCCAAAGGCACCATGTTCAAACTGCACTTCACCGAATATGACAACCACTCCAATATTCCAAGCTGGGGCGGTGGTTACGGCAACATCTTCCAGGATGAACGTGACGTGAAATTTATCGTTATTGCGCCATTCACTATTTTCTGATGTCAGATGCGGCAGGCTGCCGGTCTGCCGCGCTGTTGAGGAACGACCTATGAAAAAAATTTTACTCATCGCCAGCATGACCGCCGGTTTGACGGCCTGCGCGTCATCACCCGCGCCGGAAGAAGATAGCCGGCTGAAAGAGGCGTACAGCGCCTGTATCAATACCGCACAGGGCTCGCCTGAGAAGATAGAGGCCTGCCAAAGCGTACTGAATGTCCTTAAAAAAGACCGCAAACATCAGCAATTTGCTAACGAAGAAAGCGTGCGGGTACTGGACTATCAGCAGTGCATTCAGGCGACGCGCACGGGTAACGATCAGGCGGTCAAGGCTGACTGCGACAAGGTCTGGCAGGAAATTCGCAGTCATAATAACGTGCAATAAAAACCTGCCTTGCCACCCACGGGCGAATGTTTTCCGCCCGTGGTTTTTTCAGGCTTTATTTTCTGCCGCGATATAGCCGCGACTCAGACGTACAAACAGCATCGCCGTCGCGGCAAGTCCACATAATGCCGCGCACATCAGCCACCAGCCGGGCGAGCTTTTGTCGCCGGTTAACTTTACCAGCGCGGTAGAGATGGCCGGCGTCAGGCCGCCAAAAATCGCCGTCGCCAGGCTAAAGGCCAGCGAGAAACCAACGGTACGCACATAGACTGGCATCACTTCGGTTAACGCCGCGACCATTGCGCCGTTATACATGCCAAAAAAGAAAGAGAACCACAGCAGTACCAGCGTCATGCGGGTAAAGTCGGGCGCGGCGGTCAGCCATTGCATGACGGGCCAGGTGGTGATCAGCGCCAGCAACGTAATGCCCATTAATACGGCGCGACGGCCAATCCGGTCGGAAATCGCGCCGCCAATGGGTAACCAGATAAAATTGGACACCCCCACCAACATGGTGACGATCAAACTGTCCCGCGCGCTGAGATTAAGCACGGTTCTGCCATAGGTCGGCGTATAAACGGTGATAAAATAAAACGTTGTGGTGGTCATCGCCACCAGCAGCGTTCCGGCCGTAATAATGCGCCAGTTTTTGGCGATAGTTGCAAAAATTTCCCTGGTGTCGGGGCGATGCTTGCGTTGTAAAAACGCCTCTGTTTCTTGTAATGAACGACGTAAAACAAAAATCAGCGGAATGATCATACAGCCGATAAAGAACGGAATTCGCCAGCCCCACTCCGATATCGCGTCGTGTCCCAGCGTGATATTCAGGCTATAACCAATCAACGCGGCAACAACGATCGCGACCTGCTGACTGGCGGATTGCCAGCTGGTATAAAACCCTTTATTGCCTGGCGTTGCGATTTCGGACAGATAGACCGAGACGCCGCCTAACTCAACGCCCGCAGAAAATCCTTGTAATAACCGGCCCAACAGCACCAACGCAGGCGCTGCCAGGCCGATCGTTTGGTAGCCGGGGACGAGGGCGATGAGCAACGTACCGCAGCCCATAATCGCCAGTGTCACCATCAGCCCTTTACGGCGTCCGATTCTGTCAATATAGGCGCCAAGCACAATCGCGCCGACGGGGCGCATTAAAAAACCGGAGCCAAAGACGGCAAAGGTCAACATTAATGAGGCAAATTCGCTTTCCGCCGGAAAAAACGTTCTGGCGATATAGGTGGCGTAAAATCCGAACAAGAAAAAATCAAACTGTTCAAGAAAATTGCCGCTTGTCACGCGCAGTATTGCGCCGAACGTGCCGGCGCGCGATGTTGCAGGTGTGTGTTGTGCCATAGGGTTTGCTCTCCACTGTCTTTATTGTTTTATGGGTAAGATGTTGCGGGTCAGTTGCCTGTATCCCCCGCATGTTTTCCGCGTCGCTTCTCAACTGCCCATTTGAGTAAGGCCGCGCAGCGGAAAAATCCGTGGGCGAATTTTCCGTAGGGAAGGGTGAGAAAGAGCGCCATCACCACGCCTAAATGGAGCGCCAGCAGTATGCCCATTCCGCTGGTGTCTCTGCCTGCCAGCAGCGCCAGCCCGGTCAGACTGGTTAAGAACAGCAGCAGAATAAAGCCGCGATCCATGGGTTTCTGGCGCGCATCGCCATGTAACGGCGACCGCCGCAGATTGAGCCACAGTAGCCCGGCCGGGCCGATAAGCAGACCGATACCGCCCAGCGTGCCGAGCATGACCGGCAGGCTAAAAAACGGGTAGGGCGCTTCCCAACCGGCGACGTAGTGATAGCCCGTCGCCACGACCGTGGCGGCAAAACAGAGCATAAAACCGTAAAAGGTAAAGTGATGAAAGCGACGGCGCAGCAGCGTGAACGCATCGTCCGCTTCGTTACAGCCTTTGCCGTGACCGCCGTCGAGATATTTCAGCGTTAACGCATTGTGCGACGCTTCCGCAATCTCTGCCGAACGCGGTACGCCCGGCGAGATCTCACGCCAGAAGCGAATTACGCCCGCCATAAGCAAACCGATTGCCAGCACAAAAACTGAGCCAAACATCCATGCCAGCAGGCTATGCGGAAAAATTTGATAGAAGTCACCGGCCAGCGGCGGATGAATCAGCGACCCTTTCAGCGCCATCGCCAGTAATAAAAAGAGCGTCAGACCGACTATCAGCGCCAGCGCGACGGTGATCCCCGCCCGGCGGTATAACGCGCCAAAAGCGGCGGGCTGGGCATACTGTTGATACGTCTCCAGGCGGGCTTGCGCCATCGCTTTCGGCACGTTAATGGCAAATTCATGGGGCGGCGCATACTGGCATGCGTGCAGGCAGGCGCCGCAGTTATGACATAAATTCGCCAGATAATGAATATCGGCTTTACCGAATTCGAGCCGCTGGGTCATCGCCGGAAATACCGCGCAAAAACCTTCGCAGTAGCGACACGCGTTACACACTTGCATGACGCGTTCGACCTCGGCTTCCGGTTCGGTAAGCACGGTGGCCTCAATGATTAATTTTTCAAGCTGTTTCATGCTGCGCCTCCTTGTGCGCCGCGCGGGCGGCTTCTATTCCCGCAATGCGGCCAAAGGTTGTGCCGATAGACATGCCTACGCCTGCGGTATACCCCTTGCCCAGTACATTTCCTGCCATCATCTCGCCGGCAACAAACAGGTTGCGGCTTGGATGACCGGCAAAATGCACCGCGGCACGTTCATTGACTTTCAGACCCAGGTAGGTAAACGTGATGCCGGGTCGCAGCGCATAACCGTAGTAGGGCGGCGCATCAAGCGGGCGCGCCCAGTGGGTTTTCGCCGGCGTCAGGTTTTTAGTGGCGCAGTCATCAAGCAAGGTATGATCAAAATGACCGGGCTGGCAGGCCTGGTTATACTGCGTGACGGTATGGGTAAATTTTTCCGCGTCCAGCCCCAACTGGCAGGCCAGCTCAGCCAGCGTATTGGCCTGCGCGCCAGGAAAAACCGGCGGCATAAAGTGGCCGATGGCTTTGCTGTCAATAATCGAATAGCCAATTTGTCCTGGCTGTTGAGCCACCAGCCGCCCCCAAATGGCGTAACGCTTCGGCCAGAAATCTTCGCCTTCATCATAAAAACGTTCGGCGTCGCGATTCACGACAATACCCAGCGATACGCAATCCACGCGAGTACAAATACCGCCGTCGTACAGCGGCGCCCTGGCATCAATCGCTACGCAGTGCGACTGGGACGGATCGCCAATGATATCCGCGCCGGCATCCATCATAAATTTGAGTAATACGCCCTGGTTAAAACGCGTGCCGCGAATCAGGAAATTATCCGCGGGCCATTCGCCGCGGGCGTTTTCTCCCCAGGCCTCCCGCAGCCATTCACGGTTTGATTCGAAACCGCCAGCCGCTAATACGCAGGCTTTGGCGGTAATCCGTTCGCTACCCGCCAGCGCCGCCACGAATTCGCCGTCATGAAGTTCAAGCGCGTGAACCGGCGTGTTATAGCGAACCTGTACGCCCAGCCGTTCGGCGCTACGGTAATAGGCATTGACGAGCGCTTTCCCGCCGCCCATAAAAAACGCATTGGTGCGCGCAACGTGGAGCGCACCTGATAGCGGCGGTTGAAAGTTAACGCCATGTTTGCGCATCCAGTCGCGGCATTGCGAAGAGGTGCGAATGACCAGCCGCGCCAGCGCCTCGTTGGTGTTGCCGTCGGTGACTCGCCACAGATCCTGCCAGAATTCCTCTTCAGGATAGCTTTCTACCAGCACATCCTGCGGCGCATCATGCATACAGCGCAGGTTTCGTGTGTGCTGAGAATTTCCGCCGCGCCATTCCCGCGGGGCAGCCTCCAGCAGCAGAACCGATGCGCCCGCTTCCCGTGCGGTCAGGGCGGCGCATAATGCGGCATTGCCTCCACCTATCACCAGTACATCAACCATCTTATACTCCCGTACCATTTAACTATTTGTTAAATTTGTAATTGAAATGTATACGGATAAATAAGCGGCGCGCTATCAGGTAGCGCTAAACAGGGGTTTAGTAAGCGTAAAGGGTTGCGCCTGGCCATTCACCGGCGTCGACTAACTGACGCATAACTTTGGTAAGGACTACTCTGGCGGCAAGGCCGGCGGGCGTCAGTTCATCATCCGACAGGCTGACTAAAAAATTGGGGCGGCTGAGTACCGGATTATGGACGCCGATCACGCGTAGCGCGTCGTTATCCAGATGAGAAATCGCCGCGCCGGGCTGCAACGTGGCGCCAAGACCGTCGCGCACGGCGCGCATCAACAACGCCAGACCGTCAATTTCCGCGACGATCTCAACGTTAAGCGCATGTTCCTGGCAGACAGCGTCCAGCCTGCCGCGCAGCCCATGTCCCTGGCTTGGCATAATGAGCGGAATGCCTGCCAGTTGTTCAGGTGTGATCGGGTTATCAGGAAGCGCCGCCAGCAGGGCATGGGAGCCAATCAGAAAAAGCTGTTCTTCAAGGATCGGTCTGGCGCTCCAGCGCAGGATTTTATCTTTTTGAAAGACAACGGCTAAATCAATCTGGCGGGTATTGATCATTCTTTCCAGATTACCGGACAAGCTTTCCACCACATGCAGTCGAACATCGGCATAGTTTTCCTGCATGGCATGGATAAACGGTATACCCAGTATGGAGGCGGTACTGGGGGCCATTCCTACGCTCACATGACCGGAAAGGCGCGCTTCTCTGGCGGCGAGAATTGCGTCGTCGGCATGACGCAGGGCGAGTTGCGCCTGCGAATAAAAGGCCAGCCCGGCGTTGGTTGGCGTTACGCCGCGCGAAGTGCGCTGCAGCAGACGGATGGCAAGCTCGTTTTCCAGACGGGACATCTGTTGACTTAATGCTGAAACGCCAATATCAAGATCCTGTGCGGCGCTGCCCATACTGCCGGTTTCAATAATACGCACGAAATAGCGTAACTGGCGAAGCTCCATTCCTGCTCTCCTGAGATGCGATAGCGTTTTTTACATTAAATCAACATCAAGCGGCAGGAAAGAGGAGGATATAAAAAAGCCAACCGGGCGGTTGGCTCTTCGAAAGATTTACACTTATTTAGTCACGTCATCGTGCGCGTGCTCGTCTTCGCGGCAGTCGCCTTCAGCGCAGTGGCCGTAAAGATAGAGGCTGTGATTAGTTAAACGAATACCGTGTTTCGCCGCAATTTCACGCTGGCGCGCTTCAATAGAGTCATCACTAAATTCAATCACTTTTCCGCAGTCAAGGCAGATAAGATGGTCGTGATGATGCTGTTGCGTCAGTTCAAAAACGGATTTACCGCCTTCAAAATTATGGCGGGTCACGATACCGGCATCGTCAAACTGGTTCAGCACACGGTATACGGTTGCCAGACCGATTTCTTCACCCATGTCGATCAGGCGTTTGTATAAATCTTCCGCACTGACGTGATGGTTATCTGGTTCCTGAAGAACTTCCAGAATTTTTAAACGAGGAAGCGTTACTTTCAGGCCAGCCTTCTTTAATGCGGTATTGTTGTCAGTCATGCGGAATCTGTCCTGTTGCTAAGCGATTCACTTCATTAGAGAAGTGACAGAAATTGCACTCAAGATAATGCGTATCATTATAGGACTGCCATGCCGAAATGAAAACCGCAAGTCTCTCGCAGATGTTAATAAAACTGTGGTTTTGCCTGCAAATTCTGGCGCCACCTGATTACACCCGGACATTGTACAGGGATGGGTGCGAAAGTTACAAATTTGTAGCAATTATTTTGATTGGTCTTGTCTATTGATGCGGCGCAGATATAACGCTGCGCCGCATAAGATTAGGCGTTGAGGATGTCGTCGAGGTGCAATTCAGCCGAAACTTGCTTAACCCATTTTTCAACACGCTCGGCGGTCAGTTCAGGCTGACGGTCTTCGTCAATCGCCAGACCGACAAAATGATCGTCGTCAGCCAGACCTTTAGAGGCTTCAAAATGATAGCCTGCAGTTGGCCAGTGACCCACAATCGTGGCGCCGCGCGGCTCAATAATGTCGCGAATCGTGCCCAGCGCATCACAGAAGTATTCCGCGTAGTCTTCCTGATCGCCACAGCCAAACAGCGCCACCAGCTTACCGTTAAAGTCAATCTCTTCGAGAGTCGGGAAGAAGTCATCCCAGTCACATTGCGCTTCGCCATAGTACCAGGTTGGGATGCCCAGCAGCAGAATGTCATACCCTTCCAGGTCTTCTTTACTGCTTTTTGCAATGTCATGCACATCGGCAACGTCTTTACCAAGCTGTTTTTGAATCATTTTTGCGATATTTTCGGTATTACCGGTGTCGCTGCCGAAAAAGATGCCAGTGATTGCCATGAGTAAAATAACCTCTTGAAACTTATTGAAATGGTGGTGGCGAATTGCCCACGGATAAGGGCAATCATAGCAGAACAGGCAGATATGCGGAAACAGCAATCACGCGGGACTGCACGCTCTGCTACACGAAATATGAAACAAAACTTATTTTCAGACTAAACCCTGGCCGCGCAGCGCCATAAGCTGCTTCATTAATATTTCTTCAATGAGCTCGCTGCGGCTAATGTTGCGCGCTTCGGCCAGCTCATTCAGCGCGTCAACCGCTTGTGCGTTGAGTTTTAATTCGACACGCTTGAGGCCACGAACTTTGTCGCGTTTTAACTGGTTGCGCTTGTTGATGCGTAACTGTTCATCGCGCGAAAGCGGATTCGTTTTAGGTCGTCCCGGGCGACGCTCGTGCGCGAACAGATCTAATGTCGTACGGTCCGTTTGTTCTTTGGCCATGATTTTGGTGACTTCGGGGGAAACAATCAGCCAGGCTTATGCCCGGATGGATAGCGCGCCATCATACATCAGCGAGGAAGCGACGCCAACGCCCGCGCGCGTAATCGCGCACAGGCGATGAGTTTTTAATCAGTTAGCGTTTATCGTGCAGATAACGGCGGATGGCGCGCAGAACCGCCTCTGGTTTTTCGGCATGTACCCAGTGGCCCGCGCCGGCGATCACATGCGCGCGCGCCAAAGGGAATTGCGCCAGCAGCGCGTCGCGGTACGCTTCGGTCACGTACGGCGAGTTACCGCCTGGAATAAACAGCGCCGGATGTTCCCAGGGCGGAATGGTTTCCCAGCCGACGATATGCGGATACTGCTCCCATAATACCGGAACATTAAAACGCCATTCGCCTTCAGCCCAGGATTTTAACAGAAACTGGATCACGCCTTCTTCGTTGAGGTGTTGGCGCATAATCCCTGCCGCCTGTTGGCGGGATGTCGCGTCGGATTCGCTGACGGCATTAATGGCCGCGAAAATGCGATCGTGGCGGCGAACGTGATAATCCACGGGGGCGATATCAATCGCGACCAGACGATCGATGCGATCGGGCGCCAGCGCCGTCAGCGCCATTACCGCTTTTCCGCCCATGGAATGACCAATAAACGTCGCTTTTTCAATCTGCTGCGCGTCAAGCGTATCCAGAAGATCCTGGGCCATTGCCGGATAATCCATGACCGGATCGCGCGGCGATAAACCATGATTGCGCATATCGACCTGAATAATGTCGTGATCGGTCACCAGATCGCGCGCCAGTACGCCGAGGTTGTCCAGGCTGCCAAACAGACCATGAACGAGAACGATGGGGGAATTATTGTGCAGGTTTTGTGCAGATTGCGCTCGGATGTTTAATTTCATGGCAAAGTTCTTTTTTTCGCTCTGTCGGGTTAGGGTATTATGTTGACCATTCTGCCACTGGGCTGCAACCTCTAAGGTTTACTCCGAGTTTTTTTGTCAGCCGGGCTTAACGCTATCCGCTGTTGGGATTTGTTCCTATAATCCCAATGACTTGTATTCAGCAAAGACATCGCACTGGATTAAGATGAAAACGATTGAAGTTGATGATGAACTCTATAGCTATATTGCCAGCCACACCAAGCATATCGGCGAGAGCGCATCCGACATTTTACGGCGTATGTTGAAGTTTTCCGCCACGACACAGCCAACGGCTTCAGCGGTGAAGGGGACGCCTGCGGCGCAACCCGTTGCCGAAGCGAAACCGGTTAACCCGGTAAAAGACAAAGTTCGCGCGATGCGTGAGCTGTTGTTGTCTGACGAATATGCCGAGCAGAAAAAAGCGGTCAACCGCTTTATGCTGATTCTGACTACACTCTATTCACTGGATCACCACGCGTTTGCGGAGGCGACGGAGTCGTTGCATGGCCGCACGCGCGTCTATTTTGCGGCGGATGAACAAACGCTGCTGAAAAATGGGAATCAAACTAAACCTAAGCACGTTCCCGGCACGCCGTACTGGGTGATCACCAACACCAACACCGGCCGTAAATGCAGCATGATCGAACACATCATGCAGTCAATGCAATTCCCGGCGGAATTGATTGAAAAGGTTTGCGGAACAATTTAATCCTTGCATTAGAAGGACCAGGCAATGGCAATCCACAACCGCGCAGGACAACCCGCGCAACAGAGTGATTTGATTAACGTCGCCCAACTGACGGCGCAGTATTATGTACTGAAACCGGAGGCAGGGAATGCAGAACATGCCGTGAAATTTGGCACTTCCGGCCATCGCGGTAGCGCAGGTCGTCACAGTTTCAACGAACCGCATATTCTGGCGATCGCCCAGGCGATTGCTGAAGAGCGGGCGAAAAATGGCATTACCGGCCCCTGCTATGTGGGGAAAGACACCCATGCGCTCTCGGAACCGGCCTTCATTTCCGTGCTGGAAGTGCTGGCGGCAAACGGCGTAGACGTTATCGTGCAGGAAAATAATGGCTTTACGCCAACGCCTGCCGTGTCAAATGCTATCCTGGTCCATAACAAAAAAGGCGGCCCGCTGGCTGATGGTATTGTCATTACGCCGTCGCACAACCCGCCGGAAGATGGCGGTATTAAATATAATCCGCCCAATGGCGGCCCGGCGGATACCAACGTCACTAAAGTGGTAGAAGATCGTGCCAATGCGCTGCTGGCGGGCGGCCTGCAAGGCGTTAAGCGCATCTCTCTGGATGCGGCAATGGCCTCGGGCCACGTTAAAGCGGTAGATCTGGTACAGCCGTTTGTCGAAGGGCTGGCGGATATCGTTGATATAGCGGCGATTCAGAAAGCCGGTCTGACGCTGGGTGTCGATCCGCTGGGCGGCTCCGGTATTGAATACTGGAAACGTATCGCTGAGCATTACAAACTTAACCTGACGTTAGTTAACGATCAGGTTGATCAAACCTTCCGCTTTATGCACCTTGATAAAGATGGCGCGATCCGTATGGATTGCTCCTCCGAATGTGCGATGGCGGGTTTGCTGGCGCTGCGTGACAAGTTTGACCTGGCCTTCGCCAACGACCCGGACTACGACCGTCATGGCATCGTGACGCCTGCAGGGCTGATGAACCCGAACCATTATCTGGCGGTCGCCATTAACTATCTGTTCCAGCATCGTCCGCTGTGGGGCAAAGACGTGGCTGTCGGTAAAACGCTGGTCTCTTCCGCGATGATTGACCGCGTGGTGAATGATTTGGGACGCAAGCTGGTAGAAGTGCCGGTTGGCTTCAAATGGTTTGTTGACGGTTTGTTCGACGGCAGCTTTGGTTTCGGCGGGGAAGAGAGCGCGGGCGCTTCGTTCCTGCGTTTCGACGGTACGCCGTGGTCTACCGATAAAGACGGGATCATCATGTGCCTGCTGGCGGCGGAAATCACCGCCGTTACCGGGAAAAACCCGCAAGAGCATTACAATGAACTGGCAGCGCGTTTTGGCGCGCCGAGCTATAACCGTCTGCAGGCGGCAGCGACCTCGGCCCAGAAAGCGGCATTGTCTAAACTGTCTCCGGAAATGGTGAGCGCCAGCACGCTGGCAGGCGACCCGATTACCGCGCGTCTTACCGCAGCGCCGGGTAATGGCGCATCGATTGGCGGCCTGAAGGTAATGACCGACAACGGCTGGTTCGCCGCGCGTCCATCCGGTACGGAAGACGCTTACAAGATCTATTGCGAAAGCTTCCTGGGGGAAGAACATCGCAAGCAGATTGAGAAAGAAGCCGTTGAAATCGTTAGCGAAGTATTGAAAAACGCCTGATGGGCGATATGGAAGAAAAAGGAGCCTTACGGCTCCTTTTTTGTATTAACGGCGCTGCGCTTATCAGGCCTGTAAACCGCCTCCAGGCCGGATAAGGCGCTTGTGATATCTGACTTATTCGCTCTGAGTCGCCAGATGTCGGCGGCAGGTGAGGGCGTCGCATTCAATACGCACCACGCAAACCGCTTTCATCATATCTTCCCGATAACTGAAGGTTTTTCCCGGATCGGTCTGACGCATAATGACGTCCAGGCCGTAGCGCATCTCCTCGCGTGTTTGCAATATCGATGCCAGTCCGGTGGCGAAAACGCTGGTGTAGGCGTAGCTATAATCACAGGGGTCATCGGCACGTAGTAATGCATGGTCGCCGTCCATTTCAATGCATACTGCCGGGTTCTTACGTAACAGACGCATCTTTTTCCCGGTGCGTGCGCCGTGAAAATAAAATATCCAGCGTCCGTTCTGATACTCGTAGCCAAAATTTACGGGGACAACATACGGACAGAGATTGTCGTTAAACCCTATCCGACACACTTCGTGTTTACTGAGAATAGCCAGTATTTCTGCTATATCAGTGACTTCCCGTTCTGGATTACTCATTTCTATTATCTTATTCAAAGAGTGAAAATGCCCGGACTACCGTTACCGCAGCCCGGGCGCGCCATCAGCCGTGTTTATTTTTCAATTCAAAACGCGGTGAGACCAGGCCGTATAACGTCCAGCCGAGGAAGGTCACAATTGAGCCGTACAGCATGGCTTCTTCACCGGAGGAATAGAGCGCGTAGAAGCTATACATGGCGCCAACGAAGGCCACGAAGTTAGCGACTTTCGCTTTTGATGACGGCACATTCGCCATTTTCTGAATGATAACCAGCGCGGCCATCGACAGAATATACGGAATAATGTTCGTCACCACCGCCAGGTTAACCAGGACGTTAAACTGACTATTCAGCGACGGGCTAATGGTCATCAGCGACAGGCCAGTCTGAATAATCACAATAATCAGCATCCCCTGTACCGGCGCGTCGACTTTCGTTACACGAGAGAAGACTTTCGGGAAATAGCCTTCGTCAGCGGAGGATTTAAATACCTGGGCGATAGTGAACTGCCAGCCCAGCAGCGAGCCGCAGCAGGACATTACCATCAGCGCCATGATCACTTTACCTACCGCAGGCGTGAACATCTGTGCAAACGCCAGACCAAACGGCGCCGTGGAGTTCGCCAGATCCATGTTCGGCACAATCCCGGCAATCACGTTAGTCGAAACGATATAGATGACCGCCGCGCCCAGCGTACCGCCCAGTACCGCGATGGGGACGTTCTTTTCCGGATTCTCGACCACGTCTGCGTTGGCGCAGGCGGATTCCAGTCCAAGAAATGCCCATAACGTCATGGCGATGGAAGAACCGACCGCGCTAAAGAACGGAACATGGTGCGGGTTCCATGACGCTACGTACATGCTGGGGCTAAACCAGAACCAGCCAATGATGCACAGGCCGACAACCGGAATGATGACGCCCCAAACGGTAACGCTACTGATCTGTCCGGTAATACGCGCGCCGCCAAAGTTTGCGATGGTACAAACCCACAATACGGCGATAGTCGCCAGACCGATCTGGAGCGGCGTCAGCGCGGCGCCGAACAGTTCGGTACCATAGCCGACAGCGGAGATGGCGATAGCCACGTTGGCGATCAGCAGCGAGACGCCGTAGGTATAGTTCGCCATAAAGTTGCCGGATTTACCGAAGGCATATTCGGCGTAACCGCCCATGCCGCCGGATTTACGGCTAAACATACCGCATTTCGCAAACGCCCAGGCCAGTGCCATCGAGCCGACGGCGGTGACCAGCCAGGAGATAATGGATATCGTGCCGACTTCAGACAGTTTGGTCGGTAGCATGATGATCCCGGAGCCCATCATGTTGACCATAGTCAGAATTGTGAGCTGCACGACACCCATTTTATTGGATTTAGGTTTACTCATAATTTTTCCTCCTTCAGCAGGGAGCGCTGCGCGTCACGAGGTTTAATGACGTAGCACCAGACCTGCTTACGGCCGTCGTGTTCTTCGATATAAACGCCCTGCAGTTCAGGCGCAAAGCCCGGCAGCAGGTTGATCCCTTCTTCCAGGGCGCTGAAGTAACGCAGGACAGAACCGCCCCAGATTTCACCCGGAACTACACACAGCACTCCCGGCGGGTAAGGCAGAGCGCCTTCAGCCGCGATACGACCTTCCGCTTCCGGCAGGCGAACCAGTTCGACCTCGCCGCGCAGATAGGCATAGTTGGCCTCTTGCGGATTCATACTGACTTTCGGGAAATGCGATTTACGGAACATCTCTTTTTGCAGCTGTTTCACGTTGTGCCGCGCATAGAGATCGTGCATCTCCTGGCAAAGCTGACGCAGGGTATAGCCGGCATAACGCGCTTCATGCTGTTTGTAGATGGACGGTAATACTTCCGCTAACGGCGCATCAGCTTCCAGCAGTTTTTCGAAACGAGCCAGCAGGGCGACAAGCTGTTGTAACTTCGCCATGTCTTCTGCCGGCGTCAGCAGGAACAGAATGGAGTTGAGGTCGCATTTTTCCGGCACAACGCCGTTCTCGCGCAGGAAGTTGGCGAGGATCGTGGCAGGAACGCCAAAGTCTTCATATTCGCCGCTCGCTGCATTAATGCCCGGTGTGGTGAGCAGCAGTTTGCAAGGGTCGACAAAGTACTGATGTTCGGCATAGCCTTCAAACGCATGCCAGTGTTCTCCCGGAACGAAGTGGAAGAAGCGCAGATCGCTGGCGATCTCTGACGTCGGGTATGACTGCCACGGCTTACCATCAATCAGTTCCGGTACGAACGGACGGATGTGATGACAGTTTTCGAGGATCAATTTACGGGCATCGATGCCGTTAACCACGCAATCCATCCACATATTGCGACCGCTGACGCCTTCGTGCATTTTGGCGTTAACGTCCAGCGCAGCGAACAGCGGATAGAACGGGCTGGTGGAGGCGTGCATCATAAAGGCGTTGTTCATGCGCTTATGCGGAACGTAGCGCGATTGCCCTTTGATATGGCTATCTTTTTTATGGATCTGCGAGGTCTGGGAGAAACCGGCTTGTTGTTTGTGAACGGACTGCGTCACCAGAATACCCGGATCGTTTTCGTTCAGTTCCAGCAGCAGCGGCGAACAATCGGCCATCATCGGAATAAATTGTTCATAGCCGACCCAGGCGGAGTCAAACAGGATGTAGTCGCACAGATGACCAATTTTATCGACGACCTGACGGGCGTTATAAATGGTACCGTCGTAGGTGCCTAACTGGATGACGGCCAGACGGAATGGACGTGCTTCGCGGGCACGCTGCGGCGCGACTTCGCTAATCAGCTCGCGCAGGTAATCTTCTTCGAAGCAGTGAGCGTCGATCCCGCCGATAAAACCATACGGGTTACGCGCGGTTTCCAGATAAACTGGCGTTGCGCCCGCCTGCAATAATGCGCCGTGGTGGTTAGATTTGTGGTTGTTACGGTCAAACAGTACCAGATCGCCCGGCGTTAACAGCGCGTTGAGTACGACTTTGTTAGAGGAGGAGGTCCCGTTCAGCACAAAGTAGGTCTTATCGGCGTTAAAGACTTTCGCCGCATGTTGCTGCGCAATGCAAGGCGCGCCTTCGTGAATCAGCAGATCGCCCATCGCCACGTCCGCGTTGCATAGGTCGGAGCGGAAGAGCGTTTCGCCAAAGTATTCCACGAACTGATTACCGGCAGGATGACGGCGGAAGAATTCGCCGCCCTGATGTCCCGGGCAGTCAAATGCGCTGTTGCCCTGGTTGACATAATCCACCAGCGCGCGGAAAAACGGCGGACGTAACTGCGTTTCGTAGTGGCTTGCTGCGGTTTCCAACTGGCGACCATAGAAGGCAGTACGGGATTCATTATATTCGAATACACCAGAGATACGCGGCAAATACTCAGGCGGTACGCGCCCTTCGTCATGAGTCGCAACAAACACGGGAATACCGTAACCCGTTGCGTCGATTTCATCGAGTTTTCCGTGTTCAATGTCGTCGATGGATAACACGATGGCAGCCACGTCGATGAAACGACTCTCATCAACATTTACAATATTACGGTGTGTAGAAAAACAATCCGGGCAATGACGGCTAACGGCAATTTTTAATTCTGACATTTTTCATCTCTTTATTTCAGGTAATAGCAGGCCCTCAATTTCTCGCATGAGAAACTGATTCTTCCGGAAAAAATCAAAGCTATCCCGCTGATAAAAAAATCAGTAAATTAGCTTTATTTTAGATGTAATAAATCCCAACCCGTCCGGTTGCAGGAAATTCAGGATTTAAGGAGTTGAGTACTACGATATACAGGCAGAAACCGCGATAACTAAAATTGCGCTGAGTCGGAATTTCTTCTGTCAAACTATATAGTTAGCTGGCTTGGTGTAAAAGAATTACCGTACTGTCGCTTTTAACAATTCGAGTTATTTAGGCAATAGACCTGAATGACATAAGGGTCGGAAAGACCTGTATGCTGAAGTACCCGTAGCAGAAAAACTACCGGGCATTAAAGAAATGAAAGTCGAAACTATTACGGTGGGCAAACATCATAATATGCGTTGTCCGCCTTATATGGGGCATAAAACGATTATTATTTTCCATTTTGAGGTCCTTTCATTGATTTATTGAAAGCATGGATATTTTATCCAGGAAGTGCCAGCAATCTGTGAACCAGATCAACAAAAAACGATCATTTGAAAAATAATTAGTCGGCGATTATGCATATCGTGCTGTGAAATAACGGATTGTTTCTTAAATGTTAATTATATGTTTTTTATATCCTCTATAAAATATAATATCGCCGCGAAAATAATTATTCGCGACGCCGAAAATAAATGACATAAAAATTAGAAGTTATTTAAAAATAATGAATAGCTATTCACGGCATAAAGCGATAGCCAATTCCGGTTTCGGTAATAAAATGGCGTGGGCGGGTGGGATCTTGTTCCAGTTTCTGGCGTAAATGTCCCATATAGATGCGCAAATAGTGGCTATGCTCCACGGCGTTAGGCCCCCAGACCTGGTTTAATAACTGCCGTTGGGTTAATACTTTGCCGGTATTATTGAGTAATACCGCCAGCAGGCGGAACTCAATCGGCGTCAGATGGATTTCTTCGTCGCCACGGTGGATCAACCGTGCGGCGAGATCGACCGTCACGCCGGAAAAACGGACGATCGGATCGGCGCTAGGGCTGGCGGCGTGCCGTCGCAGCGCGACACGCAAACGCGCCTGCAACTCGCCAATGCCGAATGGCTTGCTCAGGTAATCATCAGCTCCGGCGTCAAGCGCGGCAATCTTATCGCTTTCTTCGCTGCGGGCGGAAAGGACAATCACCGGTATTGCGCTCCACTGACGCAGGTCGCGAATGAAATCGATTCCGTCGCCGTCCGGCAGGCCGAGATCGAGAATAATCAGATCGGGCTTTCGCGTGGCGGCTTCCAGTAAACCACGTTGTAATGTTTCAGCTTCATACACGCGCAGGCCGTCGCCTTCCAGCGCGGCGCGCAGAAAGCGGCGGATGGCCTGTTCATCTTCAACAATCAGAACGTTTGTCACATATCCTCATGAAAATCGTCAAGTTCAGGTGGTTTTCCTTGCGGCAGCGTAACACGGAAACAGGCGCCGCCCTGCGGTCGATTATAGGCGGTAAGCGTGCCGCCGTGTACCTCTACGATAGCATGGCAAATCGCCAGCCCCAGCCCCACGCCGGGGACGGCGGACTCTTTGTTGCCGCGGGCGAACTTATCGAAAATCTTCTGTTCTTGCCCCGCAGGAATACCCGGCCCGTTATCCCAGACATCCAGTTGTAAACGATCGTCCTTAACCGCAGCATCAATGCCGATACTGGCCTGCGGCCCGGCGTACTTAACGGCGTTTTCCAGCAAGTTGATCAGGACGCGCTCAAATAAGGGGCCATCGACATGGATAAGCGTTAACTGTTGCGGCAGCGACAATGTAATCGGATGCAATAAACCCGGCTCTAACATCTGTAACGCGCTCCCGACGACCTCTTCCAGCGTCAGCCACTCTTTTTTAAGATTAAACCCGCCGGACTGAATACGCGCCATATCCAGCAAATTATTCACCAGCCGGGTGGTGTTGAGAATATGCTGGCGGATTTCACTGGCCTGACGCGCGTGGGGCGATCCTGCGCTGGCTAAATCCAGCGTCAAAATTTCCGCCTGGCCGAACAATACCGTCAGCGGCGTGCGTAAATCATGCGACAGTGCCGCCAGCAGAGCGTTGCGAATACTTTCGCGCTCGCTGGCGAGACGCGCCTGTTCTTCGCTGGCGGTCAGCGTCAGTCGTTCCAGCGCGTTGGCGACAAGCAGAGTAAATGTTTCCAGCAGGCGTTGCTGCTCCGGCACCATTAACTGACGCAAATTACCCGGTTCGACGATAGCCAGACCGTACGTTTTATCGGCGCTTTTCAGCGGCAGGATTTGATAAGGCACGCCAGGGAGGGTATCGGTGCCTGCGCCGGCAGGCTGGCCTTTATCAAAACTCCAGCGCGCAATTGCGTCGTCCCACGGCGTCATGCCTTGCTGGTGGGTGAGAGGCAGCAACTTACCGTTAGCATCAGGTAATAAAATTTGGCTGCGCGCCTGAAACGTCGAGGCGATAAACCGCTCGCTGGTCGCGGCGATATCATGTTCACTACGCCCGACGGCCAGCGCTTTAGACATTTCATATAAATGACGGGTACGCTGTTCCCGATAACGGGCGACGCGCGCTTGATAGCGCACCCCGGCAGTAAGATTGCCAATCACCAGACCAACCGTCAGCATCACGGCAAAAGTCAGCAGATACTGCACGTCCGAAACGGCGAGCGTACCGCGTGGCGCGATAAAAAAGAGATCGAAACTCGCCACGTTAATCACCGTCGCCACCACCGACGGCCAGCGCCCGTAAAGCAGCGCAATCACCACTACGCCCAGCAAATAGAGCATCACCAGATTGGCGGCGTCGAAGGTGACAAGCCACTGCATAGCGATAAGCGTGGTGATGGCGCAAAGCGCCACGGCGACCAGACAGCCCTGAATCTGCCCACGCCATTTCTCTTTAAAAGGACGGTTATCAGGCGTTTGCGCCAATGCGCGGGCTGGCGGCTCTTCCAGCGCGACGATCACCTGATCGAGATCCGGCGCGCGCCTGGCAAGACGGTCGGCGAAAGCGTCACGTCGCCACCAGCGTCGCGACGCCGGGCGGCCCATGACGATTTTCCCCAGATTATGCTCGCGGGCATAGCGCACGACCGCTTTCTCTTCGGCGGGATCGGACAGGGTGGCGGTTTCCGCGCCAAGCTCCTGCGCCAGGCGCAGCGCGCTTAAAATAGCCCGCCGTTGTTTTTCCGGTAAGCGGTGTAACGTTGGCGTTTCGACATAGACGGCGTGCCAGACGCTGCCGAGCCGGGAGGCCAGACGCGCCGCGGTACGCACCAGTTTTTCGCTGCCGGTGTTATGCCCGATACACAGTAAAATCGCATCGCGGGTGTGCCATACTTTTTCTTCGCCCGGATGCGCGCGCCAGGCGCGCATCTGATCGTCCACGCGATCGGCTGTCCGGCGTAGCGCCAGCTCGCGGAGGGCGATCAGATTGCCCTTGCGGAAAAAATGTTCAATAGCGCGTTCCGCCTGACCGGCGATATACACTTTACCTTCGTTGAGCCGTTGGCGCAGATCGTCGGGCGGCAGATCGACCAGTACGACTTCATCAGCGGCATCAAAAAAGGGATCGGGGACGGTTTCGCGCACCTGAATCCCCGTGACGCCGCTCACCACATCGTTCAGACTTTCCAGATGTTGTACGTTCACGGTGGTGAAAACGTCGATTCCCGCTTCCAGCAGCTCTTCAATATCCTGCCAGCGCTTAGGATGGCGTGAGCCAGGCGCGTTACTGTGCGCCAGCTCATCCATTAAAATCAGCGCCGGACGCCGGGCGAGGGCGGCATCCAGGTCAAATTCGCGAATTTGCCGCCCCCGGTGCGAGTGACGTTTTGGCGGCAGAATGGTCAGCCCGTCAAGTAGTGCGGCGGTCTCTTCACGGCCGTGCGTCTCTACCACGCCGATCACCACATCCAGCCCCTGCGCTCGCAGCCGCTGCGCTTGCGCCAGCATCGCCCAGGTTTTTCCGACGCCTGCGCAGGCGCCGAAGAAAATTTTCAACTTCCCCCGGTGGGGCGGGGGCGTTTGTTCCAACAAGCGATCCGGATCAGGACGCAAGGGTTCGTCGTTCATTTCGCTCTGTGTCCCTGTAGCGCATCCAGCGCCAGATTAAGCTCAACAATATTCACCACCGGTTGCCCAAGAAAGCGCGCCAGCGGCCTGTGCGTATATTCTGCAACCAGTTGCGCGACCTGTTCAACGGGAAGCTGGCGAGCCGCCGCCACGCGGGGGATTTGCCATGCCGCGGCGCCGGGCGTCAGATTATTATCCAGCCCGCTTGCCGAGGCCGTCGCCAGCTCAACCGGAACCGCGGAACTCGCCTGGGGGTTAGCGGCGCGTAGCGCGGCGACGCGGGACTGTATTTGCGCATCCAGTTCGGGATTGCTGGCGGCCAGGTTGCTTCCGCCCGACGCCAGTGGATTATAAGGCGTATCGGCGGTGGCGGAGGGCCGGCCATGAAAATAACCCGCGGCGGTAAACGATTGTCCGATAAGCGCTGAGCCGCGTATCACATTGTCTTTATGAATCAGCGAGCCATTAGCCTGCCAGGGAAACCACCACTGCCCCAGCGCCGTGGTCAGAAGCGGATACACGCCGCCGGTCAATAACAGCAGAAATAACATTGTCGAAAAAGCAGGACGTAAACCGATCATCATACACCTCACGCCAGACCCAGCAGGGTCAGCAGCACATCAATCACTTTGATACCAATAAACGGCACCACCAGACCACCCAGACCATAGATCCATAAATTACGGCGCAGCATGGCCGATGCGGAAAGCGGCTTATAACTCACGCCTTTTAATGCCAGCGGGATCAGAAAAATAATAATCAGGGCGTTAAAGATCACCGCGCTCAGAATGGCGGAGTTCGGCGAATGCAGCCCCATCACGTTGAGCGCGTTTAGCTGCGGATAGGTAGCGGCAAACGCGGCGGGAATAATGGCGAAATATTTCGCTACATCATTCGCGATACTGAAGGTGGTGAGCGAGCCGCGCGTCATCAGCATCTGCTTACCGATATGCACCACTTCAATCAACTTGGTTGGGTTAGAGTCCAGATCCACCATATTACCGGCTTCTTTCGCCGCCTGGGTGCCGGAGTTCATCGCCACCGCGACGTCAGCCTGCGCCAGCGCCGGGGCATCGTTAGTGCCGTCGCCGGTCATGGCGACCAGCCGTCCTTCCGCCTGATATTGACGGATCAGCGCCAGCTTGGCTTCCGGCGTGGCTTCGGCAAGAAAATCGTCCACACCGGCTTCGGCGGCAATCGCTGCCGCCGTCAGGCGGTTATCGCCAGTGATCATCACCGTTTTAATACCCATCTTTCGCAGCTGGGCGAAACGTTCTTTAATACCGCCTTTAACGATATCCTTGAGGGCGATAACACCCAGTACGCGCGCGCCCTCCACGACCACCAGCGGCGTCGCGCCCAGGCGCGCCACGTTCTCGACGTTTTGCTCGACATCGGCGGGAAAATGGCCGCCATTGCTCTCGACATGACGCCGAATCGCGTCCACCGAGCCTTTACGGATCATCCGGTTATCGATATTAATCCCGCTCATGCGGCTTTGTGCGGTAAACGGAACAAAGGTGGCATGAAGCGACTGCACATCGCGTTCACGCAGGTTAAAGCGCTGTTTGGCGAGGATCACAATGCTGCGACCTTCCGGCGTTTCGTCGGCCAGCGAAGCGAGCTGCGCGGCGTCAGCCAGCGTGCGTTCGTCCACCCCTCGGGCGGGTATAAAATCGGACGCCTGGCGGTTGCCGAGCGTGATAGTGCCGGTTTTATCCAGCAGTAGCACGTCGACATCGCCCGCGGCTTCTACGGCGCGGCCGCTGGTGGCGATGACGTTCGCGCCCAACATTCGGCTCATTCCGGCTACGCCAATGGCGGAGAGTAGCCCGCCGATGGTGGTGGGGATCAGGCACACCAGCAACGCCACCAACACGGTGACGCTGACCGCATTACCGCCCCAGGCGGAGAAGGGCCACAGGGTGGCGGTCGCCAGTAAAAAGACAATGGTCAGGGCGATGAGCAAAATCGTCAGGGCAATCTCGTTAGGCGTTTTCCGCCGCTGCGCGCCTTCCACCATCGCGATCATCCGGTCAAGAAAGGTTTCGCCAGGATTGACGCTACAGGCAATCACCAGCCAGTCGGAAAGAATTCGCGTGCCGCCGGTGACAGAGGCGAAATCGCCGCCGGACTCGCGGATCACCGGGGCGGATTCGCCGGTAATCGCACTTTCATCCACCGACGCGCCGCCTTCGATGACCTCGCCGTCGCAGGGAATAATATCGCCCGCTTTGACCAGGACAATGTCGCCTTTTCGCAGTTCAGCGGCGGGCACGTTATCGGCCTGCGCATCATGGCGCGGGGCGCGCAGCCGACGAGCGAACGCGGTCTTTTTCACCCCTTTCAGACTGTTTGCCTGGGCTTTGCTGCGGCCTTCCGCCAGCGCTTCGGCAAAATTGGCGAACAGTACGGTGAACCATAACCACAGGCTGATAATCCCTGTAAACAAGGCGCTTCCCGCTATTTGTCCTGTTACCATAGCGAGCGTTAACAGAGTGGTTAGCACGCTGCCGGCCCAGACCACAAACATCACCGGGTTACGCCACTGGGCGCGTGGGCTTAATTTTTTTACGGCATCCGTTAGCGCCTGTACGAGTAAAACAGGTTCAAACAGCGCCAGTTGCTTGCGACTCATATCAATGTACTCCGCATCGCTCAAGGTAAAGAGAAATGTTCCGCTACCGGGCCAAGCGCCAGGGCAGGAATAAACGTCAGCGCGCCGACCAGCAGTACCGTGCCGATGAGCAGCCCAATAAATAGCGCGCCGTGGGTCGCCAGCGTTCCCTGACTGGCCGGCTGTACTTTTTTACTGACCAGCGATCCGGCGATGGCCATGACAGGAATAATCACGCCGAAACGGCCGACGAACATGCAGAACGCCAGCAAACAGTTCCAGAAAGGCGAGTTAGCGCTCAGACCCGCAAAGGCGCTACCGTTGTTGTTGGCGGCAGAGGAGACGGCATATAGCACTTCGCTAAAACCGTGCGGGCCAGGGTTCAGCATTGCGCTGCGTCCGGCATCCGTCATCATCGCCAGCGCCGAACCCAACAAGACCAACATCGGCGTGACCAGAATCGCCAGCGCGGTCATTTTCATTTCGCGCACGTCGATTTTTTTCCCCAGATATTCCGGCGTGCGACCGATCATCAGCCCCGCGATAAACACCGCCAGCAGGACAAACAGCAACATGCCATACAGGCCTGAACCGACGCCGCCAAAGACCACTTCGCCAATTTGCATCAGCCACATCGGCACCATACCGCCCAGAGCGGTAAACGAGTCGTGCATGGCATTTACCGCCCCGCAGGACGCCGCGGTCGTGACGACGGCAAACAGGCTGCTGGCCAGCACGCCAAAGCGCGTTTCTTTACCCTCCATGTTGACGCTACTGTCCGCGCCCGCCGCCAACAGATGTGGATTTCCCTGAACTTCCGCCCACATCACTACCGCTACGCAGACCACAAAAATGAATGACATTGCCCACAGTAGCGCGCGTCCCTGACGGCGATCGCCCGCCGCTTCGCCAAAGGCGAAACAGAGCGCGGCTGGAATCAAAAATATCGCCAGCATCTGCGCCAGATTAGTGAGCGCGGTAGGGTTTTCGAACGGATGCGAAGAGTTGGCGTTAAAGAAACCGCCGCCGTTGGTGCCAAGCATTTTGATCGCCTCCTGCGAAGCAACCGGACCCATCGGCAAAAGTTGTTTAGCGCCTTCAAGGGTGGTGATGGGCTGATAAGCCGACAGATTTTGCGGTACGCCTTGTTGGATAAAAAACAGCGCGATAATTAACGCGACAGGAAATAATATCCATAGCGTAATGCGTACCAGATCCTGCCAGGCATTACCCAGCGTGTGCACATTCTGGCGCGTAAAGGCGCGGATAAGCGCAAAAACCACCGCAATCCCGGTCGCCGCCGACAGGAAATTTTGCACCGTCAGCCCGGCCATCTGGCTAAAGTAGCTCAGCGTGCTTTCGCCGCTGTAGGCTTGCCAGTTGGTATTGGTGACAAAGCTGACGGCGGTATTCAGCGCCAGATCCCAGGACAGCCCCGGTAGCCGCTGCGGATTTAAGGGCAGCCACTCCTGCCAGAACAGCAGGCAAAACAGGATGCCCAGTCCCAGCAGATTGAGCGTCAGTAGCGCCAGTAAATACTGACGCCAGTTCATTTCGTGGTCGGTAATGCCAAGAGTCCGCCAGAGGATACGCTCAACGCCAGCCACGCCCGGCAACGGAACGGCGGCGATGAGCCTTGCCAGGCCCGAACCCAACGGTTTCGCCAGTACCAATAAAATCAGTAAAAAACTGGCGATCAGTAAAAATCCTTGCGCGGCCATCAGAACGCCTCCGCATTAATCAGGGCATAGACCAGATAACCTAAAAGTAAGAAAACCAGCACGATGCCGGTTATCACGCCTGCACTCACAGAGCACCTCCAGTGGCATTGTTTTACTCCTGAGAAAGGTAATTTTTTGGCTGCAAAGATTTCGCAAAAATTGGCGGGCAGAGTGTAAAAAAAGTATAAAAATGGCAAAGACCATTATTTAACTAATGATTAGTATTAATTTAACCTTTTTGTAACTAATTTACGCTTTGAATGTAAATCTGCTGGAAAAGCGTGAAAATAAGTGGTCGGATGAGTAGTAAAATTACACCGAAAGCGGTACTATTTTAATCAGGTAACGAGGTTCAATTTTTCGGTGCTATTCACCGATTCAATCTATACCGGGGCGGATAGCGTCGGTATAAAGGGGGGAAACGTATGGAACACTATAAAGACTATCCAGCGCATGTCATTTTTGCACGTCGTGCTTTCGCGGTGACCGCAGGCGTGCTGGCGTTGCCGGTGATGCTCTTCTGGAAAGACCGCGCGCGTTTTTATAGTTATCTGCACCGTGTCTGGTCGAAAACCAGTGATAAACCGGTATGGATGGCGCAGGCTGAAAAAGCCACCTGCGACTTTTATTAATCGCGACCAGCCTGAAAAAACCGTCAGCCGCCACGCTGGCGGTTTTTTTATGCGCCAGGGTCTACACTGTTTAACGCTATTCGCCGTGACGTTTTATCTTTCAGGAGTTGTATGCCCACCCATTTAGTCTGGTTCAGGCGCGATCTGCGTTTACAGGATAACCTTGCGCTGGCCGCCGCCTGCCGCGATGCATCCGCGCGGGTGCTGGCGCTTTATATTTCCACCCCCGCGCAGTGGCAGGCCCATGATATGGCGCCGCGGCAGGCGGCATTCATCAGCGCGCAGCTCAATGCGCTACAGACGGCCCTTGCAGAGAAAGGCATTCCGTTGCTGTTTCATGAAGTGGCGGATTTTAACGCCAGTATTGAAACGGTCAAAAACGTTTGCCGACAGCATGACGTCAGCCATCTGTTTTATAACTATCAGTATGAGTTTAACGAGCGTCAGCGTGATGCGGCGGTGGAAAAAACGCTGCCCTCTGTCATCTGCGAAGGCTTTGACGATAGCGTGATTCTGGCGCCCGGCGCGGTGATGACCGGCAATCATGAAATGTATAAAGTTTTTACGCCGTTTAAAAATGCCTGGTTGAAACGGCTAAAAGAAGATATCCCGCCGTGCGTTCCGGCCCCGAAGATCCGGGTGAGCGGCGCGCTTTCTACACCCTTAACGCCAGTCTCGCTTAACTACCCGCAACAGGCGTTTGACGCCGCGCTTTTCCCGGTGGAAGAAAACGCGGTCATCGCGCAGCTACGTCAGTTTTGCGCGCAGGGCGCAGACGAGTACGCGTTACGGCGCGATTTCCCTGCGGTTGACGGCACCAGTCGGCTTTCCGCCAGCCTGGCGACGGGCGGCCTGTCGCCGCGACAGTGCCTGCACCGATTACTGGCGGAGCAGCCGCAGGCGCTGGACGGCGGGCCGGGAAGCGTCTGGTTGAATGAGCTCATCTGGCGGGAATTTTACCGTCATTTAATGACCTGGTATCCGGCATTATGCAAACACCAGCCGTTTATCCGCTGGACAAAACGCGTCGCGTGGCAGGAAAACCCGCACTATTTTCAGGCATGGCAGAAAGGCGAAACCGGTTATCCCATTGTCGATGCGGCGATGCGCCAGCTTAACGCGACGGGCTGGATGCATAACCGTTTACGCATGATTACCGCCAGCTTTCTGGTAAAAGATCTGTTGATTGACTGGCGGTTGGGGGAGCGCTATTTCATGTCGCAGCTTATTGACGGCGATCTTGCCGCCAATAATGGCGGCTGGCAGTGGGCCGCTTCAACCGGTACCGATGCCGCGCCTTATTTTCGTATTTTTAATCCCACGACTCAGGGAGAGAGGTTCGATCGCGACGGCGAATTTATCCGCCAGTGGCTACCGGCATTACGCGATATCCCTGGAAAAGCGATTCACGAGCCGTGGCGGTGGGCGGAAAAAGCGGGAGTCGTGCTTGATTATCCTCGGCCTATTGTGGAGCACAAACAGGCGAGAATCGCAACGCTTTCCGCCTATGAGGCGGCGAGAAAAGGGGCGTGATACAGGCCCGGTAGCGCAAACTACCGGGCATTCTGCTATCAGGATTCGACGGCCAGCGCGCGGCTTTTGAATTTGAAGGACTGATACAGCCAAATCAGCAGGACAACCCCTACGCAGGCTAACGCGCCCCAGGTGATCTGTTCAAAAACATCCACATAGGCGTTGATGGCGTAATTAACCGCGCCGCTGGCGTCGAAGGCGCTTTGCGAGGTCTGGTCAGCGATGACGCCTGCCAGATAGTTAGCTATCGCGCCGGACAGCAGCATATAAATTCCGGTTAATACGCCGGTGACGCCGGGGATATCAATGCGCGTAATTTGCGACATGGCGACCGGGTCGATAAATAGCTCGGCAAAGCCCATCACCGCCAGTCCCAGCACCATTAGCGGCATTGAAGAGTGTCCGTAAGCGGCGGACCAGCGTGCGCTCAGGGTCAGAATACAGAATCCGGCGCTCATCAGACCGAGACCCAGCGCGAATTTGCCCCAGATACGCACGGTGCGATTACCGCTTACGCTCTCTTTAACCAGCCAGGCCAGGACGACCCCACACAGCATCACGGCAAAGGCGTTCACCGACTGGAACATGGCGGTAGGAACGGAATAGCCCAGAATATCGCGGTTCACAAAGCGGTCGATATACAGGCTGATAGAACTGCCGCCCTGCTGGGCAAACGCCCAGAACAGCATACTGAACAGGGTCAGGGTGACAATCAGCCCCAGTTCTTTGCGCTGTTTGGCCGTTTGCGCCTGGTGATAAATTTTTGCCAGCACGACCAGGCCGATCGCGGTCGCCACGATTAAGGCATAGACAGACCATTCTTTCCAGAACAGAACGGTAATCAGCAACGGCGCCGCTACCAGCAAAATTAACAGCCAGCCCCAGTTCGGCAGCAGGTAGTTTCTGGCGCACAACACGGCTTTATTCACGCCGGTGGTGTGGGTGAAATGACGATTTCCACACAGGAAGATCACTAACCCCGCAAGCATACCAATGGCGGCGAGCGCAAAGCCCATCGCCCAACTGTACTCCTCTTGCACATAGCCGCAGGCGATAGGCGCCACGATCGAACCAATATTGCCCGCTGCGTAAAGCAGCGAGAACCCGCCGTCGCGGCGCGGATCTTCCGGCTGGTACAGTTCGCCCAGCAGGCAGCTAATATTCGATTTAAACAGGCCGTAGCCGCAGACAATGATCGCCAGCGACAGATAAAGGAATGTCGGCGCGATCTCACTGGCGCCCAGCACTAAATGACCTATAGCCATTAAAAATGCGCCCAGCATGACTGCCATTCGGTTGCCAAGCACCTTATCCGCCAGATAGCCGCCAAGAATCGGCGTTACGTAGACCAGCGAACAATAAGCGCTGAATAACTCATAGGCGTGGTTATCGTCGTATTTTAGCTGATTGGTGAGATAAAGAATCAGTAGGGCGCGCATACCATAAAAGCTGAAGTACTCCCAAATTTGCAGGGCGACAACGTAGTAAATAGCGCGGGGTTGAGATGCTTGTTTATTCATCGTATTTCCGGGATAGAGACGCTGCGGCAAGAAAGCGGGCATCTCAGATAATGCCTTTCTTAGTGGGCTTATTAAGCCTGCCGCATCGCCGTGTTTCCTTAAAGTTACCAACATGATACAGAACTGATTTTTTCTGCAATATGCGTTCTGATTGCATAAATATACATGAAACCGATCGTGTTTTGCTAAGTAATTTGCGCCAAACCCGGGGGTGATTGTTTCTTGATGTGTCAAACAAATGTTTATCGACGAACGGCTAACAGGAGGCTATGTTAACGGAGGCTGAACCCGTAACGGGAAAGTAGAACGTGGGTTAAAGGGAGCGATGATGAAAAACACCGAGCTGGAACAACTGATTAACGACAAGCTGAACAGTGCGGCAATAAGCGATTATGCGCCGAATGGTTTACAGGTCGAAGGAAAAGAGACGGTACAGAAAATCGTTACCGGCGTGACCGCAAGTCAGGCGCTGCTCGATGAGGCGGTGCGTTTGCAGGCCGATGCGGTCATTGTTCATCATGGTTACTTCTGGAAAGGCGAGTCTCCGGTTATTCGCGGTATGAAACGCCGTCGCTTAAAAACGTTACTGGCAAATGATATTAACCTTTACGGTTGGCATCTGCCGCTGGATGCGCACCCTGAGCTGGGCAACAATGCGCAGTTGGCGGCGCTATTAGGCATTACCGTGAAAGGAGAAATTGAGCCGCTGGTGCCGTGGGGAGAGCTCTCAATGCCGGTGCCGGGGCTGGAACTGGCCTCATGGATTGAAGCGCGTCTGGGGCGTAAACCGCTATGGTGCGGCGATACCGGGCCAGAGAATGTGCAGCGTGTCGCCTGGTGTACCGGCGGCGGGCAAAGTTTTATTGATAGCGCCGCCCGCTTCGGCGTGGATGCTTTTATTACCGGCGAGGTGTCTGAACAGACCATTCATTCCGCGCGCGAACAGGGGCTGCATTTTTATGCCGCCGGGCACCATGCCACTGAACGCGGCGGTATTCGCGCCCTGAGCGAATGGTTGAACGAAAACACGGCGTTGGATGTGACGTTTATTGATATCCCTAACCCGGCATAACTGAGAGGTAATAAAGTGCAGCGAGCGCGTTGTTATCTGTTAGGCGAAACGGCGGTCGTTCTGGAACTTGAACCGCCGATTACGCTGGCGAGCCAGAAACGCATCTGGCGTCTGACGCAGCGTCTGGTCGATATGCCGAACGTGGTGGAAGCCATTCCCGGGATGAACAATATCACCGTGATCTTGCGGGAACCGCAAACCCTGGCGCTGGATGCGATTGAGCGTCTGCAGCGCTGGTGGGAAGAGAGCGAGGCGCTGGAGCCGGACTCGCGTTCGGTTGAGATCCCGGTGATCTATGGCGGCGCAGGCGGGCCGGATCTGGCGGCGGTGGCACGGCACAGCGGTTTGAGTGAAAAGCAGGTCGTGGAGCTACATGCCTCCGTTGAGTATGTCGTCTGGTTTTTAGGCTTTCAGCCTGGCTTTCCCTATCTTGGGAATTTACCAGAACCGCTCCATATGCCCAGACGCGCGGAGCCGCGCCTGCAGGTTCCGGCCGGTTCTGTCGGCATCGGCGGCGCGCAGACGGGGATTTATCCATTATCCACGCCGGGCGGCTGGCAGCTGATCGGCCTCACGCCGTTGAAGTTATTCGATCCGATGCGGGAGCCCCCGGTTCTGCTACGCCCTGGCGATAGCGTACGCTTTGTGCCGCAAAAGGAGGGAATATGCTGAATATTATTCGCGCGGGGATTTACACCTCCGTGCAGGATAGCGGGCGTCACGGCTTTCGTCAGTCGGGGCTGAGTCACTGCGGTGCGCTGGATAAACCCGCCTTTCAGACCGCTAATCTCCTGGTCGGGAACGATGCGAATGCCCCGGCGCTGGAAATCACTCTCGGTCAACTGGTTGTCGAATTTGAAAATGAGACCTGGTTCGCTCTTACCGGCGCAGGCTGCGAGGCGCAGTTGGATGATCAACCGGTCTGGACAGGCTGGCGATTGCCGGTAAAAGCGGGTCAACGTCTTACGCTGCATCGACCGCTTCACGGGATGCGTAGCTATCTGGCGGTGGCGGGCGGTATTGCTGTGCCGGAGGTAATGGGATCGTGTAGTACCGATCTGAAGTCCGGTATCGGTGGGCTGGAAGGACGGTTGCTAAAAGATGGCGATCGGTTGGCGATGGGTAAACCATCGCGACAGTTTAGCGGGCCGCAGGGCGTGAAGCAGTTACTGTGGGGGAATCGCATCCGTGCGCTGCCGGGGCCGGAATACCGTGAATTCGATCGCGCCTCGCAAGAAGCGTTCTGGCGTTCGCCGTGGCAACTCAGTCCGCAAAGTAATCGCATGGGCTATCGTTTGCAGGGTCAATCGTTAACGCGGACAACGGATCGCGAACTGCTGTCGCACGGTTTGCTGCCCGGTGTCGTGCAGGTGCCTTACAACGGCCAACCTATTGTGCTAATGAATGATGCCCAGACAACTGGCGGCTATCCGCGCATTGCCTGCATCATCGAGGCAGATATGTACCATCTGGCGCAGATCCCGCTAGGGCAACCGATCCATTTTGTGCAATGTTCGCTGGAAGAGGCGCTCAACGCGCGCCGCGAGCGTCAGCGCTATCTGGAACAGCTTACCTGGCGGCTTCAGCATGAACATTGATTTAAATGCGGATGTGGGCGAAGGCTGCGCCAGCGACAGCGAATTATTAACGCTGGTCTCCTCCGCCAATATCGCCTGTGGTTTTCACGCCGGTGATGCGCAAACCATGCTGACCAGCGTGCGCGAGGCGCTGAAAAACGGCGTGGCGATCGGCGCGCATCCCAGCTTTCCGGATCGGGATAATTTTGGGCGGACGGCGATGGCTTTGCCGCCGGAAACGGTATACGCCCAGACGCTGTACCAAATCGGCGCGCTGGGGGCGATTGTTCAGGCGCAAGGCAGCGTGATGCGCCATGTCAAACCGCACGGTATGCTCTATAACCAGGCGGCGAAAGATCCCCATCTGGCACAGGCGATTGCGAAAGCGGTACACGACTATGATCCGTCACTGATACTGGTTGGACTGGCGGGAAGTGAGCTGATCCGGGCCGGTGAGCGCCATCGCCTGGTGACGCGGCAGGAGGTGTTTGCCGATCGCGGCTATCAGGCCGACGGTAGCCTGGTGCCGCGCATGCAACCTGGCGCGCTGATTCACGACGAAGAGCAGGCGCTGGCGCAAACGCTGGATATGGTACAAGCCGGGAGAGTGAAAAGCGTTACTGGCGTGTGGACGACTGTCACGGCGCAAACGGTGTGCATTCATGGCGACGGCGAGTATGCGCTTGCATTCGCTCGCAGGTTACGCGCCGCGTTCAATGCGCGTAATATACACGTTATTGCCTGAGAGCCCGACGATTGAAGCTATTATATTACGGCTGTGGATATTCATTATGGCGTTCGATGTGCATTCCCGATAGTCAGAGGCGGTGTAGTCCATTAATCAACTGTTAACAAAGGATATTATTATGCCTGAAGGCCCGGAAATTCGTCGTGCGGCGGATAATCTGGAGGCGGCAATCAAAGGCAAACCCTTAACCGATGTCTGGTTTGCCTTTGCACAGTTAAAACCGTATGAATCGCAGCTTACCGGTCAACTTGTTACCCGGATAGAGACGCGGGGAAAAGCGTTATTGACCCACTTTTCAAATGGCCTGACGCTCTACAGCCACAACCAACTCTATGGCGTATGGCGGGTGATCGATACTGGTGAAATACCGCAGACCACGCGTATATTGCGCGTCAGGCTACAAACGGCGGATAAAACTATTCTGCTTTATAGCGCGTCTGATATCGAAATGCTGACAGCAGAGCAGCTCACGACGCACCCTTTTTTACAGCGGGTCGGTCCGGATGTGCTGGACGCGCGTCTCACTCCGGAAGAGGTTAAAGCTCGATTGCTGTCGCCGCGTTTTCGCAACCGACAATTTTCTGGGCTGTTGCTGGATCAGGCCTTTCTGGCGGGATTGGGGAATTATCTGCGCGTTGAAATCCTCTGGCAGGTAGGGTTAACCGGACAGCATAAAGCGAAAGATCTCAACGAGGCGCAACTGAATGCGCTTTCTCACGCGCTGTTGGATATTCCGCGCCTGTCCTACACGACTCGCGGTCAGTCGGATGAAAACAAGCATCATGGCGCACTGTTTCGCTTTAAGGTTTTCCATCGTGACGGCGAAGCGTGCGAGCGGTGCGGCGGCATTATTGAAAAGACAACACTGTCCTCACGCCCGTTTTACTGGTGCCCGCATTGCCAGAAATAGCCGGAACCGCCATCGGCGAGCGGCTATTGCCTGATGGCGCGACGCTTATCAGCCCTACAAAGGTTGTCTGGGCGCATAGGTTGATATAAAACGGGCCACTGCTGGCCCAGTTAACAGAATGCTGAACAGCCGTAGGGTTTGCATTGCCATGATGAGCGCCATATCGGCACTGCTTCCTGCCGCGATCGCGGCAACCGTATCCAGACCACCGGGACTGGTGGCGAGATAAGCCGTCATAAAATCAATCTGCATGTAGTAAGCCATTCCCCACGCCATCGCGGCGCAAATCGCCATCAGCGCGAAAATTGACAATAAGATTTGCGGCAATGGCCGCAGCGCCATAAAAAACACCTGTCTGTCAAAACCCAGCCCAATACGCCAGCCTATCGCCATATACGCCACGGCCAGCAGCCATTCGGGTAATTCAATTTCAATGATGCCTTGCGAATGGAGAATCGCGCCTGCCAACATGGGGAGCAGCATCGTGCCGGAAGGGATACGCAACAGGCGACCGGCAATGCCCGCCACGATCGCTAATAGCAGCGTCGTCAATAAATTACCGCTAAGCGGTGGAAACCAGATCACCTGTTGGCTGACCGCTGCCGCGCTGTCGCCGAGTATCAGGCGTGTCACCAGCACCGCCGCGCCAGCCACAAACAGTACCCGTAGATACTGCATAAACGCCACCAGGCGGATATCCGCCCCGTAATCTTGCGCCATCGCTACCATTGCCGCCGCGCCGCCCGGCGAAGACCCCCATGCGCCGGTGTTGCCGGGCAGCGAGCTGTAGCGTACCAGCAGCCAGCCGACTATCGCGCTGGAAAGCAGCGTCACCAGCAACACTAAAAGCACGACCGGCCAGTAGAGGGCGAGGGTGGTCAATATCGAACCGGTTAGATTTTGGGCGATCATACAGCCGAGAATCGCCTGCGCGGCGAGAAAAATACCGCGCGGAAGTTGTAGCGTACTACCTCGCAAACTCAACACGATACCCGCAATCATTGGACCGAGCAGCATCGCCGCCGGAAGGTGCAGCCAGAGAAAAATAAGGGAAATGAGCAGCGATAACAGGAACAACAAAAACCACTGCAGAATCGGCATTCCATGCTCCCTGAATGATATTTAGCGAAACCTTAATTAATCATAGAGAGTAACGGGGTAAGAATAAAATAATGAGGATAAGAAAAAAGGGAAAATGTACCGGATGGCGAGGGTTGCGTCGCCATCCGGTTGTCAATTAACGCTTCAGCGCCGATTTAAAATCGCGTTTATCGTAGCCGGTATACAGCTGACGAGGACGGGCGATTTTCATGCCGTCAGTGTGCATTTCATTCCAGTGTGCAATCCAGCCAACGGTACGCGCCATGGCGAAGATCACGGTGAACATGGAGGACGGAATGCCCATCGCTTTCAGAATGATGCCGGAGTAGAAGTCTACGTTCGGGTACAGTTTCTTCTCGATGAAGTACGGGTCGTTGAGCGCAATGTGCTCAAGCTCCATCGCCACTTCCAGCAGATCATCTTTGGTGCCCAGCTCTTTCAGCACTTCATGGCAGGTTTCACGCATCACGGTGGCGCGCGGATCGTAGTTTTTGTAAACACGGTGACCGAAGCCCATCAGGCGGAAAGAATCATTCTTGTCTTTCGCACGGCGAACAAATTCCGGAATGTGTTTAACAGAGCTGATTTCTTCCAGCATTTTCAGCGCGGCTTCGTTGGCGCCGCCGTGCGCGGGTCCCCACAGGGAGGCGATCCCGGCGGCAATGCAGGCGAATGGGTTGGCGCCGCTTGAACCTGCGGTACGTACCGTTGACGTTGAGGCGTTCTGCTCATGGTCAGCGTGCAGGATCAGAATACGGTCCATCGCGCGCTCCAGTACCGGATTCACTTCATAGGTTTCACACGGCGTGGAGAACATCATGTTCAGGAAGTTACCGGCGTAGGAAAGGTCGTTGCGCGGATAAACAAACGGCTGACCGATGGAATATTTGTAACACATCGCCGCCATGGTCGGCATTTTGGACAGCAGGCGGAACGCCGCGATTTCACGGTGGCGCGGATTGTTCACATCCAGCGAGTCGTGGTAGAACGCCGCCAGCGCGCCAGTGATCCCGCACATTACCGCCATCGGATGTGAGTCGCGACGGAAAGCATGGAACAGGCGAGTGATTTGCTCATGGATCATCGTATGGCGGGTGACTGTCGTTCTGAACTCGTCATACTCTTCCTGCGTCGGTTTTTCGCCGTACAGCAGGATGTAACAGACTTCCAGATAGTTGGAATCGGTAGCAAGCTGGTCAATCGGGAAACCGCGATGCAACAAAATGCCTTCGTCGCCGTCGATGAAGGTGATTTTAGATTCGCAGGATGCGGTAGAGGTGAAACCAGGGTCAAAAGTAAAAACTCCTTTTGAACCGAGACTACGAATATCAATAACATCTTGACCGAGTGTACCTTTTAGCACATCCAGTTCAATAGCAGTGTCACCAGTAAGGGTGATTTTTGCCTTTGTATCAGCCATTTACGGTCTCCTTAGCGCCTTATTGCTTAAGACTGCCGGAACTCAGACTTGCCTTCTCCACGTCATCTTCCTCGTCGTTAGTGCAGGGAAGATTCTGTGTATGCATCAATCAACCGTTACCAGTTTGTTATTTGGCTCGCCGCTCTGTGAAAGAGGGGATGACCTGGGTACAGAGCAATGGGCGCTTGCAGGTAACGGCTTGATTAATTTCGAATTAGCAGCAAATCAGGAACGTAGCAATCCGAGTAATGTAACCTGTCTATCACTAATAACTGTCCTGAAAGAATGGGTCAATATCATTGTACTGTTACATAACTTATTAACAGGTGAAAGAGTGACCCCATAACTTTTACGCATTATATGCTTTTTCTGGTGTCGTTTGTAACAATTTTGTTTAATGTTTGTCAAATCAGATGATTGAAAATTAAAAAAATGTTGTTATCGTGACCTGTGTCACTGTTCAGGATAAAACCCGACAAACTATATGTAGGTTAATTGTAATGATTTTGTGAACGTCCTATACTGCCGCCAGGTCTCCGGAATACCCTGCAATCCCGAGCCACCCAGCGTTGTAACGTGTCGTTTTAGCTACTGGAAGCAGTGTTTTACATGACGCGCAGTTATAGAAAGGACGCTGTCTGACCCGCACGCAGACCGGAGGAAGGAAATCCCGTCGTCTTTCTGGCTACAGGTAGATTCACCTCTGTAACCGAAGTCTTAAGGGAATAATAAGAACAGCATGTGGGCGTTATTCATGATAAGAAATGTGAAAAAACAAAGACCTGTCAATCTGGATCTACAAACGATTCGGTTCCCCATCACAGCGATAGCGTCCATTCTCCATCGCGTATCCGGTGTGATTACTTTCATCGCCGTCGGCATACTACTGTGGCTACTGGGCACCAGCCTCTCTTCTCCGGAAGGATTCCAGCAGGCCGCCGATATCATGGACGGCTTCATCGTTAAATTTATCATGTGGGGCATCCTTACCGCGCTGGCGTATCACGTCATCGTGGGAATTCGTCACATGTTAATGGATTTTGGCTATCTGGAAGAAACATTCGAAGCGGGTCAACGCTCTGCCAAAATCTCTTTTGTTATCACTGTCGTGCTTTCACTTCTCGCAGGAGTCCTCGTATGGTAAGCAACGCCTCCGCATTAGGACGCAATGGCGTACATGACTTCATCCTGGTCCGTGCTACCGCTATCGTTCTGACGTTATACATCATCTACATGGTGGGTTTTTTCGCCACGAGCGGCGAACTGACCTTTGAAGCCTGGACCGGTTTCTTCTCATCGGCCTTCACCAAAGTCTTCACCCTGCTGGCGCTTTTTTCCATCTTGATTCATGCCTGGATCGGCATGTGGCAGGTGTTAACCGACTACGTTAAACCACTGGCAGTGCGTCTGATACTGCAACTCGTTATTGTTGTTGCGCTGGTGGTTTACGTCATCTATGGATTTGTTGTGGTGTGGGGTGTGTAATGAAACTGCCAGTCAGAGAATTTGATGCTGTTGTGATTGGTGCCGGTGGCGCAGGTATGCGCGCGGCGCTGCAAATTTCCCAGAGCGGCCAAACCTGTGCGCTGCTCTCGAAAGTCTTCCCGACCCGTTCCCATACCGTTTCCGCGCAGGGCGGTATCACCGTGGCGCTCGGCAATACCCATGAAGATAACTGGGAATGGCACATGTACGATACCGTAAAAGGGTCGGACTACATTGGTGACCAGGATGCTATCGAATATATGTGTAAGACCGGACCGGAAGCGATTCTGGAACTGGAGCACATGGGGCTACCGTTCTCCCGTCTTGATGATGGACGTATCTATCAGCGCCCGTTCGGCGGCCAGTCGAAAAACTTTGGCGGCGAGCAGGCGGCACGTACCGCGGCGGCGGCTGACCGTACCGGTCACGCCTTGCTGCACACGTTGTATCAACAGAATTTGAAAAACCACACCACGATTTTCTCCGAATGGTATGCGCTGGATCTGGTGAAAAACCAGGATGGCGCGGTGGTGGGGTGTACCGCACTGTGCATCGAAACCGGTGAAGTGGTGTACTTCAAAGCCCGCGCGACGGTGCTGGCGACCGGCGGCGCAGGCCGTATCTACCAGTCCACCACCAACGCTCACATCAACACCGGTGACGGTGTCGGTATGGCGCTGCGTGCCGGTGTCCCGGTGCAGGACATGGAAATGTGGCAGTTCCACCCGACCGGCATCGCCGGGGCGGGCGTGCTGGTGACAGAAGGCTGCCGCGGCGAAGGCGGTTACCTGCTGAACAAACACGGCGAGCGCTTTATGGAGCGTTATGCGCCGAATGCCAAAGACCTGGCGGGTCGTGACGTGGTGGCGCGTTCCATCATGATCGAAATCCGTGAAGGCCGCGGCTGTGATGGTCCGTGGGGGCCGCACGCTAAACTGAAACTGGATCACCTGGGTAAAGAGGTGCTGGAATCTCGCCTGCCGGGTATCCTGGAGCTGTCCCGTACTTTCGCCCACGTTGACCCGGTGAAAGAGCCGATTCCGGTTATCCCGACCTGCCACTACATGATGGGCGGTATTCCGACTAAAGTGACCGGTCAGGCGCTGACCGTGAACGAGCAGGGCGAAGACGTGGTCATTCCGGGGCTGTTTGCGGTAGGCGAAATCGCCTGTGTATCGGTTCACGGCGCCAACCGTCTGGGCGGTAACTCACTGCTGGATCTGGTGGTCTTTGGCCGCGCGGCGGGGCTGCATTTACAGGAATCCATCGCCGAGCAGGGCGTGCTGCGCGACGCCAGCGAGTCTGACGTTGAAGGTTCTCTGGAGCGCCTGAATCGCTGGAACAATAACCGCAATGGCGAAGATCCGGTGGCTATCCGCAAAGCGTTGCAGGAGTGTATGCAGCATAACTTCTCCGTATTCCGTGAAGGCGACGCGATGGCGAAAGGGCTTGAGCAGTTGAAAGTGATCCGCGAGCGTCTGAAAAACGCCCGTCTGGATGACACGTCCAGCGAGTTTAATACCCAGCGTGTTGAGTGTCTGGAGCTGGATAACCTGATGGAAACCGCCTACGCCACTGCCGTATCAGCCAACTTCCGAACGGAAAGCCGCGGCGCGCATAGCCGCTTCGATTTCCCGGAGCGTGATGATGCCAACTGGTTGTGTCATACCCTGTATCAGCCGCAAACGGAATCCATGACGCGCCGAAGCGTCAATATGGAGCCGAAACTGCGTCCGGCGTTCCCGCCGAAGATTCGTACTTATTAATTGCGGAGACAGGATGATGAAACTCGAATTTTCGATTTATCGTTATAACCCGGATGTCGATAACGCTCCGCGTATGCAGGATTACACCCTGGAAGGCGAAGAAGGGCGCGACATGATGCTGCTGGATGCGTTAATCCAGCTTAAAGAAAAAGATCCCAGCCTTTCTTTCCGTCGTTCCTGCCGCGAAGGTGTGTGCGGTTCTGATGGTTTGAATATGAACGGTAAGAATGGTCTGGCCTGTATTACCCCTATTTCGGCGCTGACTCAGCCGGGTAAGAAGATTGTGATTCGCCCGCTGCCCGGTTTGCCGGTGATCCGCGATTTGGTGGTAGACATGGGGCAATTCTACGCACAATATGAGAAGATTAAGCCTTACTTATTGAATAATGGGCAAAATCCACCGGCTCGTGAGCATCTGCAGATGCCGGAGCAGCGTGAAAAACTCGATGGGCTGTATGAATGTATTCTTTGCGCCTGTTGCTCAACATCCTGCCCGTCATTCTGGTGGAACCCGGATAAGTTTATCGGTCCGGCGGGGCTGCTCGCGGCGTATCGATTCCTGATCGATAGTCGTGATACCGAGACCGACAGTCGTCTGGAAGGGATGAGCGATGCATTCAGCGTATTCCGCTGTCACAGCATTATGAACTGCGTCAGTGTATGTCCTAAGGGACTAAACCCGACGCGCGCTATCGGCCATATTAAGTCGATGCTGTTGCAGCGTAGCGCATAAGTAGTTGTAGTGGTTGCCGGATGGCGATGTACCGTCTTATCCGGCCTACAGGCGCAAGCCCGTAGGCCTGATAAGCGCAGCGCCATCAGGCAATAGAAGTGCAGGAAACCTCTAAAAACTGCCATATGATTAGTAATAATCGAGATGTTCAGAGCGAGACAAGGCGCGGTCTGAACGAATCTTCGGGAGCATAGTTAACTATGTGACCGGAGTGAGCGAAGGCCGCAACGCAGTCGTAGCCTGAACAGCGAAGATTATTAGACAGTTTTTAAAGGTTCCTTAGCGGACGCAGATGACACGACAGTCCGCAACAAGTGAACCCCGGCACGCATACAGCGTATGCGTGGTTAGTATCCACGGCGAAATACTCGTCATAGTTCACGTTGCATGTGCGTTGGCTGCACTTGCTCACCCCGGTCACTTACTGGATGTAAGCTCCCAGGGATTCGCAAGCTTGCCGCCTTCCTGAAACGTGACCTATTTAGAGTATTAAATAAGCAGAAAAGATGCTTAAGGGATCACGATGCAGAACAGCGCTTTGAAAGCCTGGTTGGACTCTTCTTACCTCTCTGGTTCGAATCAGAGCTGGATAGAACAGCTCTATGAAGACTTCTTAACCGATCCTGACTCGGTAGACGCTAACTGGCGTTTGACGTTCCAGCAGTTACCTGGTACCGGAGTCAAACCGGATCAACTCCATTCAAAAACACGTGAATATTTCCGGCGGCAGGCGTTGGCTGGCTCACGTCACTCTTCTACGATTTCCGACCCTGACACCAATGTGAAGCAGGTTAAAGTCCTGCAGCTTATTAACGCTTATCGTTTCCGTGGCCATCAGCATGCAAACCTCGATCCGCTGGGTCTGTGGAAACAAGAACGCGTGGCGGATCTGGACCCTTCTTTCCATGATTTGACCGAGGCCGATTTCCAGGAAACCTTCAATGTCGGCTCCTTTGCCAGCGGCAAAGAGACGATGAAGCTGGGCGAGCTGCTCGACGCGCTCAAACAGACCTACTGCGGCCCGATTGGCGCTGAGTATATGCACATCACCAGCACCGAAGAGAAACGCTGGATCCAACAGCGCATCGAATCCGGTCGTGCGGCCTTTAGCGCTGACGAGAAAAAACGCTTCCTGAACGAACTGACCGCCGCTGAAGGGCTGGAACGTTATCTGGGTGCCAAATTCCCGGGTGCGAAACGTTTCTCGCTCGAGGGGGGAGATGCGCTGATACCCATGCTGAAAGAGATGGTTCGCCATGCGGGTAACAGCGGCACTCGCGAAGTGGTGCTGGGGATGGCGCACCGCGGTCGCCTGAACGTGCTGATCAACGTACTGGGTAAAAAACCGCAGGATCTGTTCGACGAATTTGCCGGTAAGCATAAAGAACATCTGGGTACCGGCGACGTGAAGTATCACATGGGCTTCTCGTCAGATATCGAAACCGAAGGCGGTCTGGTTCACCTGGCGCTGGCGTTTAACCCATCGCATCTGGAAATTGTGAGCCCGGTGGTGATGGGCTCCGTGCGCGCCCGTCTGGACAGACTGGACGAACCGAGCAGCAACAAAGTGTTGCCGATCACTATTCACGGCGACGCCGCGGTGACCGGCCAGGGCGTGGTTCAGGAAACCCTGAACATGTCGAAAGCGCGCGGTTACGAAGTGGGCGGTACGGTACGTATCGTTATCAACAACCAGGTGGGCTTCACCACCTCTAACCCACTGGATGCGCGTTCAACGCCTTACTGCACCGATATCGGTAAAATGGTCCAGGCGCCGATTTTCCACGTCAATGCGGACGATCCGGAAGCCGTCGCTTTTGTGACCCGTCTGGCGCTGGACTTCCGTAACACCTTTAAACGCGATGTGTTCATCGATCTGGTGTGCTACCGCCGTCACGGCCACAACGAAGCCGACGAGCCAAGCGCAACCCAGCCGCTGATGTACCAGAAAATCAAAAAGCATCCGACGCCGCGTAAAATCTACGCCGACAAGCTGGAAGCGGACAAAGTCGCGACGCTGGAAGATGCCACCGAAATGGTTAACCTCTATCGCGATGCGCTGGATGCAGGCGAATGCGTGGTGAAAGAGTGGCGTCCGATGAATATGCACTCGTTCACCTGGTCGCCGTATCTAAACCACGAATGGGATGAAGCATACCCGAACAAGGTAGAAATGAAGCGTCTGCAGGAGCTGGCAAAACGTATCAGCACCGTGCCGGAAGCCATTGAAATGCAGTCTCGCGTGGCGAAAATTTATGGCGACCGTCAGGCAATGGCGGCAGGCGAGAAATTGTTTGACTGGGGCGGTGCGGAAAATCTGGCTTACGCCACGCTGGTCGATGAAGGCATTCCGGTGCGCCTGTCCGGGGAAGACTCCGGTCGCGGCACCTTCTTCCATCGTCATGCGGTGATCCACAACCAGACGAACGGCTCAACGTATACGCCGTTGCAGCATATTCACAGCGGTCAGGGACAGTTTAAAGTCTGGGACTCCGTGCTGTCTGAAGAAGCGGTACTGGCTTTTGAATACGGTTATGCCACGGCGGAACCACGTACCCTGACTATCTGGGAAGCGCAGTTTGGCGATTTTGCCAACGGCGCGCAGGTAGTGATTGACCAGTTCATCTCCTCCGGCGAGCAGAAATGGGGCCGGATGTGCGGTCTGGTGATGCTGTTGCCGCATGGCTATGAAGGGCAGGGCCCGGAGCACTCTTCCGCGCGTCTGGAACGTTATCTGCAACTTTGCGCCGAGCAGAATATGCAGGTTTGCGTGCCGTCCACCCCGGCGCAGGTCTACCATATGCTGCGCCGTCAGGCGCTGCGCGGGATGCGTCGTCCGCTGGTGGTGATGTCGCCGAAATCGCTGCTGCGTCACCCGCTGGCGGTTTCCACGCTTGATGAACTGGCGAACGGTTCCTTCCAGCCGGCCATTGGCGAAATTGACGAGCTGGACCCTAAAGCCGTAAAACGCGTGGTAATGTGTTCTGGTAAGGTTTATTACGACCTGCTGGAACAACGTCGCAAAAACGACCAGAAAGATGTCGCTATCGTGCGCATCGAACAGCTCTATCCGTTCCCGCATAAAGCGGTGCAGGAAGCGCTGCAACCATACGCTCACGTCCATGATTTTGTCTGGTGCCAGGAAGAGCCGCTCAACCAGGGCGCATGGTACTGCAGTCAGCATCATTTCCGTGAAGTGATTCCGTTTGGGGCCGCTCTGCGTTATGCAGGTCGCCCGGCCTCCGCCTCTCCGGCGGTAGGGTATATGTCCGTTCACCAGAAACAGCAACAAGATCTGGTTAATGACGCGCTGAACGTCGATTAAATAAAGGATAAATAATGAGTAGCGTAGATATTCTTGTTCCCGACCTGCCTGAGTCCGTAGCGGACGCGACCGTCGCCACCTGGCATAAAAAACCGGGTGATGCGGTTGTTCGTGACGAAGTGCTGGTAGAAATCGAAACTGACAAAGTGGTACTGGAAGTACCGGCATCAGCGGACGGCATTCTGGATGCGGTTCTGGAAGAGGAGGGGACGACTGTCACCTCTCGCCAGATCCTGGGTCGCCTGCGTGAAGGCAACAGCGCGGGTAAAGAGACCAGCGCCAAATCTGAAGAGAAAGCGTCTACGCCGGCACAGCGCCAGCAGGCGTCGCTGGAAGAACAAAACAACGATGCGCTCAGCCCGGCGATCCGTCGCCTGCTGGCTGAACACAATCTGGAAGCCAGCGCCATTAAAGGCACTGGTGTGGGTGGGCGTCTGACCCGTGAAGATGTGGAAAAACATCTGGCGAAAGGCGAGTCTAAAGCACCCGCTGTTGAACCTGCAGCACAACCCGCTCTGGGCGCGCGCGGCGAAAAACGCGTGCCAATGACCCGCCTGCGCAAGCGCGTGGCCGAGCGTCTGCTGGATGCGAAAAATTCTACCGCCATGCTGACGACCTTCAATGAAGTCAACATGAAGCCGATTATGGATTTGCGTAAGCAGTATGGCGAAGTGTTTGAAAAACGTCATGGTATCCGCCTGGGCTTTATGTCCTTCTACGTGAAAGCGGTAGTGGAAGCGCTGAAGCGTTATCCGGAAGTGAACGCCTCTATCGACGGCGATGACGTGGTGTACCACAACTACTTTGATGTGAGCATGGCGGTGTCTACGCCGCGCGGCCTGGTCACGCCGGTCCTGCGTGACGTGGATACGCTGGGCATGGCTGACATTGAGAAAAAAATTAAAGAACTGGCTGTCAAAGGCCGCGACGGCAAGCTGACCGTAGAAGACCTGACCGGCGGTAACTTTACCATTACCAACGGCGGCGTATTCGGTTCGCTGATGTCTACCCCGATCATCAACCCGCCGCAGAGCGCGATTCTGGGAATGCATGCTATTAAAGACAGGCCGATGGCGGTGGATGGCAAGGTGGAAATCCTGCCGATGATGTACCTGGCGCTCTCTTACGATCATCGCCTGATCGATGGTCGCGAATCCGTGGGCTTCCTGGTCACCATCAAAGAGTTGCTGGAAGATCCGACCCGTCTGCTGTTGGACGTGTAGTCAGCAAGAGCATCACCTGCTACCTGTAGGCCGGATAAGGCGTTCACGCCGCCATCCGGCGATGGTGTAATGCCTGATGGCGCGCAGCTTTCAGGCCTACAGGTCTAAAGATAACGATTACCTGAAGGATGGACAGAACACATGAACTTACATGAATATCAGGCAAAACAACTTTTTGCCCGCTATGGCTTACCGGCGCCGGTGGGTTATGCCTGTACTACTCCGCGTGAAGCCGAAGAAGCCGCGTCTAAAATCGGTGCCGGCCCGTGGGTAGTGAAATGTCAGGTTCACGCTGGCGGCCGCGGCAAAGCGGGCGGTGTGAAGGTAGTAAAAAGCAAAGAAGAGATTCGCGCCTTTGCGGAAAACTGGCTGGGCAAACGTCTGGTGACCTATCAAACAGACGCTAATGGCCAACCGGTAAACCAGATTCTGGTTGAAGCGGCGACCGACATCGGCAAAGAACTGTACCTCGGCGCGGTGGTTGACCGTAGTTCTCGTCGCGTGGTCTTTATGGCATCTACCGAAGGCGGCGTAGAGATCGAAAAAGTCGCGGAGGAAACCCCGCATCTGATCCATAAAGTCGCGCTCGATCCGCTGACCGGCCCGATGCCGTATCAGGGACGGGAACTGGCGTTCAAATTGGGTCTGGAAGGTAAACTGGTGCAGCAGTTCACCAAAATCTTTATGGGCCTGGCAACCATTTTCCTTGAGCGCGACCTGGCGCTAATCGAAATTAATCCGCTGGTGATCACTAAGCAGGGCGATCTGATTTGCCTCGACGGCAAGCTGGGCGCTGACGGCAACGCGCTGTTCCGCCAGCCGGATCTGCGTGAAATGCGTGACCAGTCTCAGGAAGACCCGCGTGAAGCGCAGGCGGCGCAGTGGGAACTGAACTACGTCGCGCTGGACGGCAACATCGGTTGCATGGTGAACGGCGCGGGCCTGGCGATGGGCACCATGGACATCGTTAAGCTGCATGGCGGCGAACCGGCTAACTTCCTTGACGTGGGCGGCGGCGCAACCAAAGAGCGCGTCACCGAAGCGTTTAAAATCATCCTCTCGGATGACAACGTGAAAGCGGTTCTGGTTAACATCTTCGGCGGTATCGTCCGTTGTGACCTGATTGCCGACGGTATCATCGGCGCGGTGGAAGAAGTGGGCGTGAACGTTCCGGTGGTGGTGCGTCTGGAAGGCAACAACGCCGAACTCGGCGCGAAGAAACTGGCTGACAGTGGCCTGAATATTATTGCAGCGAAAAGTCTGACGGATGCAGCTCAGCAGGTTGTTGCCGCAGTGGAGGGGAAATAATGTCCGTTTTAATTAATAAAGATACCAAGGTTATCTGCCAGGGCTTCACCGGTAGCCAGGGGACTTTCCACTCCGAACAGGCGATTGCTTACGGTACGCAAATGGTCGGCGGCGTAACGCCGGGCAAAGGCGGCACCACGCATCTGGGTCTGCCGGTGTTCAACACCGTGCGCGAAGCGGTAGAAGCCACCGGTGCGACCGCATCCGTTATCTACGTGCCGGCGCCGTTCTGCAAAGACTCCATTCTGGAAGCGATCGACGCAGGCATCAAACTGATTATCACCATCACCGAAGGTATTCCGACGCTGGATATGCTGACCGTGAAAGTGAAGCTGGACGAAGCGGGCGTACGCATGATCGGCCCGAACTGCCCAGGTGTGATCACCCCGGGCGAATGCAAAATCGGCATCATGCCGGGTCACATTCATAAGCCGGGTAAAGTGGGTATCGTTTCCCGTTCCGGCACGCTGACCTATGAAGCGGTTAAGCAGACCACCGACTACGGTTTCGGCCAGTCCACCTGCGTGGGTATCGGCGGCGACCCGATTCCGGGCTCTAACTTCATCGACATCCTGAAACTGTTCCAGGAAGATCCGCAGACTGAAGCGATCGTGATGATCGGCGAGATCGGCGGTAGCGCAGAAGAAGAAGCGGCTGCTTATATTAAAGAACACGTGACCAAGCCGGTTGTTGGCTATATCGCGGGTGTTACCGCGCCGAAAGGCAAACGTATGGGCCACGCTGGCGCCATCATTGCCGGTGGTAAAGGCACTGCGGATGAAAAATTCGCCGCGCTGGAAGCCGCAGGCGTGAAAACCGTTCGCAGCCTGGCCGATATCGGCGAAGCGCTGAAAGCAATTATAAAATAAAACTCGCTGTTCTTGCGGGAACAGATAAATGTCCGTTTTCGACATGGTTGGCCACCTTTACGGTGGCCTTTTTTATGGCTTTATTGTTTGTGGCAAAGTACGGGTGAAGCATCCGGGATATAAAATTATTGGCTTTGTAAATATTGAGCTATAGGAAAATGATGCCTCATTAAAAAAACATGGTGGAGTCTAAAAATAATTGATAATAACCGTCTGGCAGCGGCAGTAAATTTACTCAGTTTGCCGGTTAACTCTTTTGCAGCAAATACAGATGCTGTCTTAGTGAAAGACCTGCCGACCTCATCGGAGACGGATTATGCGCTTTCCGCCATGAAAAAAGCGCATCGCAGCATTACACTATGTTGACGCTAACCTCTATAGTAAATTGACGCTTGACTCTGTGGCCGCGCATGTTTGCCTGAGCGCGAACTACATGTCTCCTCAGATGTATCGCGCTTACACAGACTGCTTGTTTAATGGCAGAATAAAACAGCTATTTTAATCATAAGAGTACCGACATTATTTCCATGAAGTATTAAAGGTATCGTTTAATAAATCATATGAACTTTTGCTGGTTAAAAGAGGTTAACTTTAAAAATTATTAAGAACTTATTGGCACTATTCGTTCGTGATTAATTATGTCTAAAGGGTATTTATGGCTGCGAATAAACAGAATTATCACTATGAGTGACGTAGAAATTGAGGGTAAATCTGTGAAGGTGATAACAGAATCTTCGCTATAATAATTATGGAGAGGTAAATACGGTGTTGTTGAAATAAAGAAAAATTAGCGAATAAAATGTTTGATCCTGGCTATCTGGAAGGCTTATTAGCGATAATTAAGGCGATAACCTGGCAAGATGATCCTGGCCGTTAGTCGTCGGGAAAGGGAAGTTGGGGCAGGGTAATCCCGGTGGGATGATGGCGCGTGTGCAATGAGATAGTTTCTTTGCGGTGTTAATTATAAGTAAAATAAAAATAGACTAAATGTATAAAATAATAAGTGTTGATAACCTGCAGAAAAAATCTGTGAGCTATTTAGCAATAATTGAACATCAATGTGGAATGTTTTTTACTGGATGCGGGGCAGTAAAAAACGCACAAAATGTTTAGCCTTATCGAATAAGCCTCTTTTTACAGGGGGTTGGAAATTACTCTTTGCAAAAACAAAAAGTTAACAAAAAATTCACCATGCATTCAATGAATAAACATTATTAACATTAACTTCAAAAATTGATTTTAATCAATATTTAAATGTTGGAAAAGAGCATCAAAACTGGTTAAATTGTCCGTGATCAAATTCCCTGAAAAGCGATAGATTAGCCATAAATTGATCGCTGTCGAAAAAAGCAAATCTGACCCACTAAAAACCTGTTTATTGTAAGGGTTTTACGGCGTAATATATTTGCGGGATCAATTTGGGTTTTTTATTAACATGTTTGTAACCTTTCATCATTACTGTTTCCTTCCCGAGGGGATAGTACGATGAGAGGCCGCAAATAAATTTGTATTGGGGCATGCGTGTGACCCTTTCTAACGGGGTTCACTCTCGGAGTCTTCATGCGATGAGCAAGGAGTCATGATGTTAGATATAGTCGAACTGTCGCGCTTACAGTTTGCCTTGACCGCGATGTACCACTTCCTGTTTGTGCCGCTAACGCTCGGTATGGCGTTCCTGCTGGCCATTATGGAAACGGTATACGTCCTTTCCGGCAAACAGATTTATAAAGATATGACCAAGTTCTGGGGCAAGTTGTTTGGTATCAACTTTGCTCTGGGTGTGGCTACCGGTTTGACCATGGAGTTCCAGTTCGGGACAAACTGGTCGTACTACTCCCACTATGTTGGGGACATCTTCGGTGCGCCGCTGGCCATCGAAGGTTTGATGGCCTTCTTCCTCGAATCCACCTTTGTAGGTCTGTTCTTCTTCGGCTGGGATCGTCTGAGTAAAGTTCAGCATATGTGCGTCACCTGGCTGGTGGCTCTGGGGTCCAACCTCTCCGCGTTGTGGATTCTGGTAGCGAACGGCTGGATGCAAAACCCAATCGCTGCGGATTTCAATTTCGAAACCATGCGTATGGAAATGGTGAGCTTCTCTGAACTGGTGCTGAACCCGGTAGCACAGGTGAAATTTGTTCATACTGTGGCGTCCGGCTATGTCACCGGCGCGATGTTCATCCTCGGTATCAGCGCTTACTACATGCTGAAAGGTCGTGACTTCGCCTTTGCTAAACGCTCCTTTGCTATTGCCGCCAGCTTCGGTATGGCTGCCGTACTGTCCGTTATCGTACTCGGCGACGAATCCGGTTACGAAATGGGCGACGTGCAGAAAACCAAGCTCGCTGCGATTGAAGCTGAATGGGAAACGCAACCTGCTCCGGCCTCCTTTACCTTGTTCGGTATTCCTGACCAGGACAAACAGGAAAACCATCTGGCGATTCAGATCCCTTATGCGCTCGGTATTATCGCTACGCGTTCCGTGGACACGCCGGTTATTGGCCTGAAAGATCTCATGGTTCAGCATGAAGAGCGTATCCGTAACGGGATGAAAGCCTATGAACTGCTGGAGCAGCTGCGCGCCGGTTCTACCGACCAGGCCGTTCGCGACCAGTTCAACAGCATGAAGAAAGATCTCGGTTACGGCCTGCTGCTGAAACGCTATACGCCTAATGTGACTGACGCGACCGAAGCGCAGATCCAGCAAGCGACGAAAGATTCCATTCCTCGCGTTGCGCCGCTGTACTTCGCTTTCCGTATCATGGTGGCGTGCGGCTTCCTGCTGCTGGCGATCATCGCACTTTCCTTCTGGAGCGTGATTCGTAACCGCATCGGTGAGAAAAAATGGCTGTTGCGCGCGGCGCTATACGGTATTCCACTGCCGTGGATTGCGGTTGAAGCAGGTTGGTTCGTCGCCGAGTATGGTCGTCAGCCGTGGGCGATCGGCGAAGTGTTGCCGACAGCCGTGGCGAACTCATCGCTGACCGTAGGCGATCTGCTGTTCTCCATGCTCCTGATTTGCGGCCTGTATACCCTGTTCCTGGTGGCAGAATTGTTCCTGATGTTCAAATTTGCACGCCTTGGCCCAAGCAGCCTGAAAACCGGTCGCTATCACTTTGAGCAGTCCACCGTGACTTCTCAGCCGGCACGCTAAGACAGGAGTCGTCAAATGATCGATTATGAAGTACTACGTTTTATCTGGTGGCTGCTGGTTGGCATTTTGCTAATTGGTTTCGCTGTCACCGATGGGTTCGACATGGGGGTGGGGATGCTCACCCGTTTCCTCGGTCGTAACGACACCGAACGTCGAATTATGATTAACTCTATCGCCCCGCACTGGGACGGTAACCAGGTGTGGTTGATCACCGCGGGCGGTGCGTTGTTTGCTGCCTGGCCGATGGTTTACGCCGCGGCGTTCTCCGGTTTCTATGTAGCGATGATCCTGGTGCTGGCGTCTTTGTTCTTCCGTCCGGTCGGTTTTGATTACCGTTCCAAGATTGAAGACCCGCGCTGGCGCAACATGTGGGACTGGGGCGTGTTCATCGGTAGCTTTGTGCCGCCGCTGGTGATTGGCGTGGCCTTTGGCAACCTGTTGCAGGGCGTACCGTTCCACGTGGATGAGTATCTGCGTCTGTACTACACCGGTAACTTCTTCCAGTTGCTGAACCCGTTTGGTCTGCTGGCGGGTATCGTAAGCGTAGGGATGATCATCACGCAGGGGGCGACTTACCTGCAAATGCGCACCGTTGGCGAACTGCACCTGCGCGCGCGCGCCACCTCGCAGATTGCGGCGCTGGTGACATTAGTGTGCTTTGCGCTGGCGGGCGTTTGGGTAATGTATGGTATTGATGGTTATGTCGTGACATCCGCGATTGACCATCATGCCGCCTCTAACCCGCTGACTAAAGAAGTGGCGCGTGAAGCTGGCGCCTGGCTGGTGAACTTTAATAATGCTCCGATCCTGTGGTTGGTTCCGGCTCTGGGCGTGGTTCTGCCGCTGCTGACTATCCTGACTTCCCGTATGGAGAAAGGCGCGTGGGCATTCCTGTTCTCTTCGCTGACCCTGGCCTGCATTATTCTGACGGCGGGTATCGCTATGTTCCCATTTGTGATGCCGTCCAGCACGATGATGAATGCCAGCCTGACCATGTGGGATGCGACATCCAGCCAGATGACGCTGAACCTGATGACCTGGGTTGCGGCGGTGTTCGTACCGATCATTCTGATCTACACCAGCTGGTGTTACTGGAAAATGTTCGGTCGTATCACTAAAGAACATATTGAAAGCAACACCCACTCTCTGTACTAAGTAAGGAGCTTAAAATGTGGTATTTCGCATGGATTCTGGGAACGCTTCTTGCCTGTGCATTCGGGATCATTACCGCCCTGGCGCTTGAGCACGTTGAAGCGGGTAAAACCGGTCAAGAAGAAAGCTAATGACCCATATTATCGCAAAACTGTATGCGGTAATGGACAAGCGCCCGTTAAGGGCGCTTTCCTTCGTGATGGCGATAGTGCTGGCAGGATGTATGTTCTGGGACCCGTCACGGTTTGCCGCCAGGACCAGCACGCTTGAAATCTGGCACGGATTATTGCTGATGTGGGCGGTTTGCGCAGGCATAATCCACGGCGTGGGTTTTCGCCCTGAATCCGTACACTGGCAAGGGATTTTTTGTCCGCTCCTTGCGGATATCGTCCTTATCGTCGGCCTGATTTTCTTCTTCTTGTGAATAAGAAACCTCCTTAAAAATATAGGGGCTTGCATAAGCCCATATATTTTTACTCTCCCTTAACTTCCCCCCATTCCCAAGCCTCATTCCCACGCGTATAGTAGCAACGTTTAAAAGCTCTACTTTTGTTGCATTACCGGGATATAAAGTGAATACAAGGCGATATACAACGGCATTCTTGAGGCATTACGGCGGCAAGCGGATGACGCCAATAAAGAGGCTGCAGGGATGAATAAGTATATGTTTCGATGGCCAATTCGAGTTTATTACGAAGACACGGACGCCGGCGGTGTGGTTTATCACGCCAGCTATGTCGCTTTTTATGAAAGAGCGCGCACGGAGATGCTGCGTCACCATCACTTCAGCCAACAGGTGCTGCTGGCGGAGCGGGTCGCCTTTGTGGTGCGCAAGATGACGCTGGAATACTATGCGCCTGCGCGGCTCGACGATATGCTTGAAGTTCAAACAGAAATTACGTCAATGCGTGGCACCGCTTTGGTTTTCACGCAACGCATTGTCAACGCAGAGAACACGCTGCTAAATGAAGCAGAGGTTCTGATTGTTTGCGTTGATCCACTCAAAATGAAGCCTCGTGCGCTTCCTAAGTCTATTGTCGCGGAGTTTAAGCAGTGACTGACATGAATATCCTTGATTTGTTCCTGAAGGCAAGCCTTCTGGTTAAACTTATCATGTTGATTTTGATTGGTTTTTCAATAGCATCCTGGGCCATCATTATCCAGCGAACGCGTATTCTGAACGCCGCTGCGCGTGAGGCGGAAGCGTTTGAAGATAAATTCTGGTCCGGAATCGAACTATCGCGTCTGTACCAGGAAAGCCAGGGGAGGCGCGATAGTCTGTCGGGCTCGGAACAAATCTTTTATAGCGGGTTCAAAGAGTTTGTCCGGCTCCATCGCGCCAACAGCCATGCGCCGGAGGCAGTGGTAGAGGGGGCGTCGCGTGCGATGCGCATCTCCATGAACCGAGAGCTGGAAACGCTGGAAACGCATATCCCGTTTCTTGGCACGGTAGGCTCAATCAGTCCTTATATCGGTCTGTTTGGCACCGTATGGGGGATTATGCATGCGTTTATCGCCCTGGGCGCGGTGAAACAGGCGACTCTGCAAATGGTTGCGCCGGGTATTGCCGAAGCATTGATTGCCACGGCGATTGGTCTGTTTGCCGCCATCCCTGCGGTTATGGCTTACAACCGACTGAATCAGCGCGTGAACAAGCTGGAACTGAATTACGACAACTTTATGGAAGAGTTCACCGCGATTCTGCACCGCCAGGCGTTTACCGTAAGCGAAAGCAACAAGGGGTAAGCCATGGCCAGAACGCGTGGACGAGGTCGTCGCGAACTTAAGTCCGAAATCAATATTGTACCGCTACTCGACGTACTGTTGGTGTTGCTGCTGATCTTTATGGCAACCGCGCCGATCATTACCCAGAGCGTGGAGGTCGACTTGCCGGAGGCGAATCAGTCGCAGGCGGTCAGTAGTAACGACGATCCACCGGTCATTATTGAGGTTTCCGGAGTAGGGCAATACAGCGTAGTGGTTGATAAAGATCGAATGGATCAACTGCCGTCTGAACAGGTGATCGCAGAAGTAAAGCGTCATCTGCAGGCTAATCCGAAAACAGTCTTTTTAATCGGCGGCGCGAAAGAGGTGCCGTACGATGAAATAATTAAAGCGCTGAACTTGTTACACAGCGCGGGCGTAAAATCGGTTGGCTTAATGACGCAGCCAATCTGAAGTCTGCGTCCCGTTGGCTTGAAAGACGGCGAGTAACAGGCGAACAGTTTTTTGGGAACCGAGAGTGTCAAAGGCAACCGAACAAAACGACAAGCTCAAACGGGCGATAATTATTTCAGCCGTGCTGCATATCATCTTATTTGCAGTGCTGATCTGGAGTTCGTTTGATGAGCATATAGAGGCTTCTGCCGGCGGCGGCGGTGGTTCCGCTATCGACGCGGTGATGGTCGATCCTGGCGCCGTTGTGCAGCAGTACAACCGTCAGCAGGATCAACAGGCCAGCGCCAGACGCGCGGAAGAAGAGCGTAAAAAGCTGCAACAGCAGCAAGCAGAGGAGCTGCAGCAGAAGCAGGCTGCCGAACAGGAGCGGTTGAAACAACTTGAGAAAGAACGTTTAGCGGCTCAGGAGCAGCAAAAGCAGGCTGAAGAAGCGGCAAAACTGGCGCAACAGCAGCAGCAACAGGCCGAAGAAGCGGCGAAAGCGGCGGCGGACGCGAAGAAAAAAGCGGAGGCCGAAGCGGCGAAAGCGGCGGCGGACGCGAAGAAGAAAGCGGAGGCCGAGGCGGCGAAAGCGGCGGCGGACGCGAAGAAGAAAGCGGAAGCCGAGGCGGTAAAAGCGGCAGCGGACGCGAAGAAGAAAGCGGAAGCCGAAGCGGCGAAAGCGGCGGCGGAGGCGAAGAAGAAAGCGGAAGCCGAAGCGGCGAAAGCGGCGGCGGAGGCGAAGAAGAAAGCGGATGCCGAGGCGGCGAAAGCGGCGGCGGAGGCGAAGAAGAAAGCGGATGCCGCGGCGGCGAAAGCAGCGGCGGACGCTAAGAAGAAAGCGGCTGCCGAAAAAGCGGCCGCCGCAGAAGGCGTCGACGATCTGCTTGGCGATCTCAGCTCGGGTAAGAATGCGCCGAAAACCGGCGGCGGCGCGAAAGGGAATGGTCAGCCATCGAAAGATAGCGGTACATCGGGCGCTAACGGTGGGGCGACAGGCGCTGATATCAGCGCCTACGCGAAACAGATTCAGGTCGCCATTCAGAGCCGTCTGTATGATGCGAGCCTGTATCAGGGCAAACAATGTGTCTTGCATATTAGCCTGGCGCCGGATGGCTCATTAAAAAGCATTACGTCTGAGGGCGGCGATCCGGCGCTTTGTCAGGCGGCGTTAATGGCGGCAAAAACCGCGAAAATTCCTAAACCGCCAAGCCAGGCTGTTTATGAGAAAATAAAGGATGCCAAACTAGACTTTAAACTGTAGATACTTTTCTTTATGGAAGTTGGAGCGGTTGAGTTGTTACTGGTCCTGGTGGTTTTGTGTATTTGAGTTTGTTAACATTCTGCTAAATTATCGTGGGTCGCAGGCCCAGGTATGGGAGATATGATGAAGCAGGCATTACGAGTAGCATTTGGTTTTCTGATGCTGTGGGCGGCGGTGCTGCACGCAGAAGTCCGTATCGAGATCACCCAGGGGGTGGACTCGGCGCGACCGATTGGCGTTGTGCCTTTTAAATGGGCCGGGCCGGGCGCTGCGCCTGAAGATATCGGCGGCATCGTGGCGGCAGATTTACGTAATAGCGGTAAATTTAATCCGTTAGACCGGTCCCGACTGCCGCAGCAGCCAGCCACCGCTCAGGAAGTTCAGCCTACCGCATGGTCTGCGCTGGGTATTGATGCCGTCGTCGTTGGGCAGGTAACGCCGAATCCGGACGGTTCCTACAATGTTGCTTATCAGCTGGTTGACACTGGCGGCGCGCCGGGGACTGTACTGGCGCAAAATTCTTATAAAGTGAACAAGCAGTGGCTGCGTTATGCAGGTCATACCGCCAGTGACGAAGTCTTTGAAAAACTGACGGGCATTAAGGGCGCGTTCCGTACTCGTATCGCCTATGTGGTACAGACTAATGGCGGTCAGTTCCCGTATGAACTGCGTGTGTCGGATTACGATGGTTACAATCAGTTTGTGGTGCACCGTTCTCCGCAGCCGTTGATGTCTCCGGCGTGGTCTCCGGACGGCTCAAAACTGGCTTACGTGACATTTGAAAGCGGTCGCTCCGCGCTGGTTATCCAGACGCTGGCAAACGGCGCAGTGCGTCAGGTTGCGTCCTTCCCGCGTCACAACGGCGCGCCGGCCTTCTCGCCGGATGGGACGAAACTGGCGTTCGCGTTATCGAAAACCGGAAGTCTGAACCTGTACGTTATGGATCTTGCTTCCGGCCAGATTCGTCAGATAACGGACGGGCGTAGCAACAATACGGAGCCGACCTGGTTCCCGGACAGCCAGACTCTGGCCTTTACCTCTGACCAGGCTGGACGTCCGCAAGTGTATAAAATGAACATTAACGGCGGTGCGGCGCAGCGTATTACCTGGGAAGGTTCGCAAAACCAGGATGCGGATGTCAGCAGCGACGGTAAATTTATGGTAATGGTAAGCTCAAATAACGGGCAGCAGCACATTGCCAAACAAGATCTGGTGACGGGTGGCGTACAGGTTCTGTCGTCAACGTTCCTGGATGAAACGCCAAGTCTGGCACCTAACGGCACGATGGTAATCTACAGCTCTTCTCAGGGGATGGGATCTGTGCTGAATTTGGTTTCTACAGATGGGCGTTTCAAAGCGCGTCTTCCGGCAACTGATGGTCAGGTGAAATCGCCTGCCTGGTCGCCGTATCTGTGATAATAATTAATTGATTACTAAAGGAATTAAAGAAATGCAACTGAACAAAGTGCTGAAGGGCCTGATGATTGCCCTGCCTGTTATGGCAATCGCGGCATGTTCTTCCAACAAGAACGCCAGCAATGACGGTAGCGAAGGCGGCATGCTGAACGGCGCCGGCACTGGTATGGACGCTAACGGCAACGGCAACATGTCATCTGAAGAGCAAGCGCGTCTGCAGATGCAGCAGCTGCAGCAGAACAACATCGTTTACTTCGATCTCGACAAGTACGATATCCGTTCTGACTTCGCGGCAATGCTGGATGCGCACGCTAACTTCCTGCGTAGCAACCCGTCTTACAAAGTCACCGTAGAAGGTCACGCGGACGAACGCGGTACTCCGGAGTACAACATCTCCCTGGGCGAACGTCGTGCTAACGCCGTTAAAATGTACCTGCAGGGTAAAGGCGTTTCCGCTGACCAGATCTCCATCGTTTCTTACGGTAAAGAAAAACCTGCCGTACTGGGCCACGACGAAGCGGCTTACGCTAAGAACCGTCGCGCTGTACTGGTTTACTAAGAGAATTGCATGAGCAGTAACTTCAGACATCACCTGTTGAGTCTGTCGTTACTGGTTGGCATAGCGGCCCCCTGGGCCGCTTTTGCTCAGGCGCCAATCAGTAGTGTCGGCTCAGGCTCGGTCGAAGACCGCGTCACTCAACTTGAGCGTATCTCTAACGCTCACAGCCAGCTTTTAACCCAACTTCAGCAGCAGCTCTCCGATAATCAGTCCGATATCGATTCTTTGCGCGGCCAAATCCAGGAAAATCAGTATCAACTGAATCAGGTGATGGAGCGCCAGAAGCAAATTATGCTGCAGCTGGGGAGCTTGAATAATGGCGGCGCAGCGCAGCCAGCAGCTGGTGACCAGAGCGGGACGGCAACCACTGCGACCCCCGCCCCGGATGCCGGTACGGCAACCTCAGGGGCGCCGGTACAAAGTGGCGATGCGAATACCGATTACAATGCGGCAATTGCGCTGGTGCAGGATAAGTCTCGCCAGGATGATGCGATTGTGGCGTTTCAGAACTTCATCAAGAAATACCCTGATTCTACTTATCAGCCGAACGCCAATTATTGGCTGGGCCAGTTGAATTACAACAAGGGTAAAAAAGATGACGCCGCCTATTATTTCGCCTCGGTAGTAAAAAACTATCCTAAGTCGCCGAAGGCTGCGGACGCGATGTACAAAGTTGGCGTTATCATGCAGGACAAAGGTGATACGGCAAAAGCGAAAGCGGTTTATCAGCAGGTGATTAACAAATATCCTGGCACTGATGGCGCGAAACAGGCGCAGAAGCGTCTTAACGCGATGTAATGCGTACCATGCGACCAGAAAACGCCTTTTTTCTGGTCGCGTCGTGCGATTCCTAAGCAGTTGAGCCCTCTGCGTCGAAATTTTTGTTGCGCTCAAATCTGAAATCAGTAATATATGCCGCCGTTGCCACGGGATATTAAACAACTCGAAAGCAACGCAAAAGTGGGTCGTTAGCTCAGTTGGTAGAGCAGTTGACTTTTAATCAATTGGTCGCAGGTTCGAATCCTGCACGACCCACCAATCGTTCGGTGGAAACGAGAATAAAACGTGAAGGATAACGTTGCGTCAGCAACGGCCCGTAGGGCGAGGCGAAGCCGAGTCATCCTGCACGACCCACCACTAACTTCGGTTAGTCAGTAATATCCAGCGTAGTATCGGGTGATTAGCTCAGCTGGGAGAGCACCTCCCTTACAAGGAGGGGGTCGGCGGTTCGATCCCGTCATCACCCACCACTTGGGTCGTTAGCTCAGTTGGTAGAGCAGTTGACTTTTAATCAATTGGTCGCAGGTTCGAATCCTGCACGACCCACCAATTTAACATCAAACTCAGATGTTGAACGTGAAGGATAACGTTGCGTCAGCAACCTGTAGGGCGAGGCGAAGCCGAGTCATCCTGCACGACCCACCATCTTTAGATGGTCCGAGTAAAATCTTTCAGGCAGCACCCGTATGGGTCGTTAGCTCAGTTGGTAGAGCAGTTGACTTTTAATCAATTGGTCGCAGGTTCGAATCCTGCACGACCCACCAATATACAAGGTGGTAACTGGTAGAGAACGTGAAGGATAATGTTGCTTTAGCAACGGCCCGAAGGGCGAGGCAAAGCCGAGTCATCCTGCACGACCCACCATCCTGAATGATTGAAGCAGTAACCCTTATCCAAGGGGTCGTTAGCTCAGTTGGTAGAGCAGTTGACTTTTAATCAATTGGTCGCAGGTTCGAATCCTGCACGACCCACCAATGTAAAAAAGCGCCCTAAAGGCGCTTTTTTGCTATCTGCGATATGGAAGATTCGAACCTACCGCAGGTCCGGGTCTCACGTAGTGAGACAACGGAGCCGCTTGCGGCGACGGCCCGAAGGGCGAGCAAAGCGAGTCATCCTGCACGACCCACCAATGTAAAAAAGCGCCCTAAAGGCGCTTTTTTGCTATCTGCGATATGGAAGATTCGAACCTGCCGCAGGTTCTGGACTCACGCAGTGAGACAACGGAGCCGCTTGCGGCGACGGCCCGAAGGGCGAGCGAAGCGAGTCATCCTGCACGACCCACCAATGTAAAAGAGGGCGCTGGCGGCGCCTTTTTGCTATCTGCAATATGGAAGATTCGAACCTGCCGCAGGTTTGGGTCTTGCCTGATGCGCTGCGCTTATCAGACCTACAGACGGCACCGCTCACGTAGGCCAGATAAGACGTTACGCCGCCATCAGATATGGGGCTACGTAATTATTGTGACTTTCCTTATTGAATCAGCTATCTTGTTTAGCATATAAAACAAATTAACCGATTGTGGCGTTTGTTACGCTTTCATTCGGTTATTTCGTTAAGTCAGTAAAACGAGAAACCACGATGAGCGTAATGTTTGACCCACAAGCCGCAATCTACCCGTTCCCGCCGAAACCAACGCCGTTGAACGACGATGAAAAGCAATTTTATCGTGAGAAAATCAAGCGTTTGCTCAAAGAGCGCAATGCCGTCATGGTGGCGCACTACTACACCGATCCGGAAATTCAACAGTTAGCAGAAGAAACCGGCGGCTGTATTTCCGACTCGCTGGAAATGGCCCGTTTCGGCGCGAAGCACGCCGCATCCACGTTACTGGTAGCGGGCGTACGGTTTATGGGGGAAACCGCCAAAATCCTCAGCCCGGAAAAAAACATTCTTATGCCTACGCTGGCGGCGGAATGTTCGCTGGATTTAGGCTGCCCAATAGACGAATTTAGCGCTTTTTGTGATGCGCACCCTGACAGAACCGTAGTGGTCTATGCTAACACCTCGGCTGCTGTTAAAGCGCGTGCGGACTGGGTTGTGACCTCCAGTATCGCCGTAGAACTGATTGAGCATCTGGATAGTTTGGGGGAAAAAATTATCTGGGCGCCGGACAGACACCTGGGGAATTACGTGCAAAAACAGACCGGGGCCGATGTACTGTGTTGGCAAGGGGCGTGTATCGTGCATGACGAGTTTAAAACCCAGGCGTTGACCCGTTTAAAAAAAATCTATCCCTATGCCGCTCTTCTGGTTCACCCTGAATCGCCGCAGTCCATTGTCGAGATGGCCGATGCGGTGGGCTCCACCAGTCAGCTTATTAAGGCGGCAAAAACGCTGCCGCACAGACAGCTTATCGTGGCGACCGATCGCGGCATCTTCTACAAAATGCAGCAGGCGGTGCCTGAAAAAGAACTGCTTGAAGCGCCCACGGCTGGCGAGGGGGCGACCTGCCGTAGCTGCGCGCACTGTCCGTGGATGGCGATGAATGGCCTGAAAGCCATTGCTGAAGGGCTGGAGCAGGGAGGCGCGGCGCATGAAATACAGGTTGATGCGGCGCTACGCGAGGGCGCATTACTGCCGCTCAACCGGATGCTGGATTTTGCGGCTACACTTCGGGCGTAAAGACGGAAATCTTTGGGGGAGAGAATGGATTTTTTTAGTACGCACAACATACTGATTCATATTCCGATTGGCGCTGGCGGGTACGATCTCTCGTGGATCGAAGCGGTAGGAACCATCGCCGGCCTGCTCTGTATTTGGCTTGCCAGTCTGGAGAAGATCAGCAACTACTTTTTTGGACTGGTTAACGTCACCCTGTTTGCGATTATTTTCTTTCAGATCCAGCTTTATGCCAGCCTGTTGCTGCAACTCTTTTTCTTTGCCGCCAATATTTATGGCTGGTATGCGTGGTCGCGGCAAACAAAGGATAATGAAGCCGAGCTTAAAATCCGCTGGCTGCCGTTGCCAAAAGCAATGGCATGGCTGGCGATATGTGTGATAGCTATCGGTTTGATGACGCGATATATCGATCCCGTATTCGCCGTCCTGACGCGCGTGGCCGTCGCCATTATGCAGATGCTGGGGTTACAGGTGACAATGCCTGTACTGCAACCGGACGCTTTCCCGTTCTGGGACTCTTGCATGATGGTGCTGTCTATCGTGGCGATGATTTTGATGACACGCAAATATGTCGAAAACTGGCTCCTGTGGGTGATAATCAACGTAATCAGTGTGGTGATTTTTGCTTTGCAGGGCGTCTATGCGATGTCGCTGGAATATCTGATCCTGACATTTATCGCCGTGAACGGTAGTCGCCTGTGGATAAACAGCGCGCGGGAGCGAGGATCGCGCGCGCTTTCCCGTTAATGGTGATGAACATGCCCGGATGGCGTCTGATTCAGATGACAGTCCGGGCCGTGACACACTTGATACTCCATCTGAATCGTAGCGTGCGCAATATGGTATTCGTGCATCAGGAAATCCTGGATACGTTCCAGCAGCGCATCATGGTCGTGTGGCGGAATGACCTGAGCGTGCAATGTCATGACCGGTTTTTCGCCGACCATCCAGACATGCACATGGTGTACGTTGCGGACTTCGGGGATTTCCCGGCTTAAATGGCGCTGTAAGGCATTAATATCCAGTGAAACCGGCGCGCCTTCCAGCAATTCGTTGACGCTATCTTTTAACAAACGCCAGGCGCTGCGTAGTACCAGTACCGAAACCAGAATAGAGAGAATCGGGTCCGCTGGCGTCCAGCCCGTCCAGATAATGATCAACGCGGCGACTATTGCGCCGACGGAACCCAGCAAATCGCCCATCACATGTAGCGCGGCAGCGCGCACGTTCAGGTTTTTTTCATCGCTTCCCCGATGGAGTATCCAGAACGCAAACAGGTTCGCCAGCAGACCCGCAACCGCAATTACCATCATCAGATTGCCCGCCACCGGACGTGGCGTGTAAAAGCGCTCTATCGCTTCCCAGACAATGAGAAGGGTAATGACCACCAACGCAATGGCATTCACAAAAGCCGCCAGTGTGGTGAGTCTTAGCCAGCCAAAAGTGTGGCGAACAGTCGGGGGACGACGGGAAAATTGAACCGCCAGCAGCGCAAAAAGAAGGGCCGCCGCGTCGGTGAGCATATGTCCCGCATCCGCCAACAACGCCAGAGAGCCGGAGAGTATCCCGCCCACCACCTCAAGGAGCATAAATCCGGCAGTGACGATAAAGGCGAAAAGCAGGCGACGAGCATTATTATCTTTCGGCAGGTGTGAATCGGCATGAGAGTGTGAGTGCGCCATAACGTCATTCCTTTGTTATTCTCATCAATACTGTAGACATCATACTGATTTTTCGCTGACAAAATAAAAAGGAGAGCGAAAGCTCTCCCGTTATCAGACTTTTTTCTGCATTACTGTGTGGTACCGTCGGTTTTGGTATTCACGTCATTATTGACGCCATTACCGGTTTCCACTTTTTTATTAATATCCGGGCAGCGACCGTCTTTACACATGGTATTTTTATGCTCTTCATCCTTGGTCATTCCGTCATGATTCATGGTTGAACCGTCTGGATGCTGCATCGTGCTGTTAGTATTGCCGTTGGTATTGATGTCGTTGTTATTCACATCATTCGGCGCCACATTCTGGCGGGCGTCCGGGGCAACCTGACCGGCATTTGCCGCCGAGTTCGCCTGGCCATTACTGGATTGCGCGTTAGATTCAGCAGCTAACGCTGTGCCGCTGGCAAGGCCGAGGGTAGCGGTGAGTAAAAGCGTAGTCAGTTTTGTCATTTTCATAAGATGCTCCTGTTATGGTGGATATGTCGGATAACCTCTTCCAACAGTGCACGTGTCAGTCAAATCCTCAAATAAGGGATAAAAAACGTTCGCCGCCGCGGGTTAACGCAGCAGAGAATCTTGCAATAATTCATAAACAGAGTGGTTACAGTTAAAAAGTGTAGGTTAGATCCCATTTTTCGCTACATTTGTGCGTTTTTTTCCTGAATTCCAGGATTATTCCGTTCAAAGTGTAAAAGCCCGTTTACACTATTTAATTGAAGAGATAGATTGGAGGGATTGCATTCATTGGGATAAGTACGGCAACACTGGAATAAACATGAATTATCAGAACGACGATTTACGCATTAAAGAAATCAACGAGTTATTACCTCCGGTCGCGCTGCTGGAAAAGTTTCCCGCCACGGAAAATGCAGCAAATACCGTTGCTCACGCGCGCAAAGCCATCCATAAAATTCTCAAAGGCAATGACGATCGTCTGCTGGTGGTGATCGGTCCTTGTTCAATTCATGATCCGGCAGCGGCGAAAGAGTATGCCGCCCGTTTGCTGGCGCTACGTGATGAGCTTCAAGGCGAGCTTGAAATTGTCATGCGCGTCTATTTTGAGAAACCGCGTACCACCGTCGGCTGGAAAGGGCTGATTAACGATCCGCACATGGATAACAGCTTCCAGATTAACGACGGTCTGCGTATTGCGCGCAAACTGCTGCTGGATATTAACGACAGCGGCCTGCCTGCCGCCGGCGAATTCCTCGATATGATCACGCCGCAATATCTGGCCGATCTGATGAGCTGGGGCGCCATTGGCGCGCGGACTACTGAATCCCAGGTTCATCGCGAACTGGCGTCTGGCCTCTCTTGTCCGGTCGGTTTTAAAAATGGTACTGATGGCACGATTAAAGTTGCCATTGACGCCATCAACGCCGCCGGCGCGCCGCATTGCTTCCTCTCCGTCACTAAATGGGGTCATTCGGCGATTGTGAATACCAGCGGCAACGGCGACTGCCATATCATTCTGCGCGGAGGTAAAGCGCCAAACTATAGCGCGCAACATGTTGCTGAGGTGAAAGAAGGCCTCATCAAAGCGGGACTGACGCCGCAGGTCATGATCGATTTCAGCCATGCCAACTCCTGTAAGCAATTTCAAAAGCAGATGGAGGTTTGCGCCGATGTCTGTCAGCAGATAGCGGGCGGTGAAAAAGCGATTATTGGCGTGATGGTAGAGAGTCATCTGGTAGAAGGAAACCAGAGTCTGGAAAGCGGTCAGCCGCTGACCTACGGTAAAAGCATTACTGACGCCTGTATTGGCTGGGAAGATACCGATGCGCTGCTTCGTCAGTTGTCGGCAGCGGTAAAAGCCCGTCGCGGCTAAGTTTAGTTTCTATCCTGTGGTGAAGTGCAGGATAGAAAACATATCGGTCCGGTAACAGCCTACCGGACCGATATTGCCAATATTAATGTATTATTATTTGGCGTACTTGGGTACTTCCTGCTTCTGGAGAGTATTTCCTTCCGAATCAATTCCTACAATGACTCTATAGCGGTCAAAATATAACTTCTTAATGGATTCTGTTCCTAATTCTTCGTAGGCAACAATTTCTACTGATTTAACATGTTTTGTATTAATTGCAGACGCTCCTCCAATCCCGAGTAGCGAAACCCCACCGTATTTTTTACAAAGCTCAGCGACATAATCAGCACGATCGCCTTTGCCAAGAAACGCAGTTGCCCCTTGTTGAAACATCATTTCTACAAATGGGTCCATACGCGCGGCCGTTGTAGGACCGTTGGAGCCAATAGGTAAACCAGGTCTGGCAGGGCAGGGGCCAGCATAGTAAATCGTTTGGTTTTGAAAATCGACCGGTGATTTTTCTCCGTTACTAAGCGCTACTTCGATTTTTTTATGCGCGGCGTCACGGCAGGTGTAAGCAAATCCAGTGAGAAATAATATATCGCCGACCTTAAGAGTTTTCGCTTTCTCTTTAGTCAATGGTAATGTTAATTCCATCATAGCTTCTCCAGGTATTAAATGATTTCACTAGCGTGGCGGCTTGCATTACATTGGAAATTGATTGCGACTGGCAGTGCAGTGATATGGCAAGGATAGTAATCGACATGCACGCCTAACGCCGTAATACGCCCGCCCATACCTAAAGGGCCGATCCCTGTATTATTCACGGCCTCTAATAATTCAGCTTCGAGCTGGGCATAAAGTGGTTTAGCATTGAACTCACCAAGAGGGCGTAATAATGCTTTCTTAGCCATCCACGAACAGTGATCCATTGTACCGCCAACGCCGATACCAATAATATAAGGAGGGCATGGATTGCCTCCTACACGACGGACAGTTTCCAGAACAAAATCTTTTATACCATCAATACCATCGCCGGGAAGCAATGTTTTAAAAGTTCCCATATTTTCGCTACCGCCGCCCTTTGGCATAACGGTAATTGTCACTCGGTCACCATCAACAATTTCAGTATGTAAAATTGCAGGAGTATTATCATTAGTATTAATACGTTCTAATGGATCTGCAACCATGGATTTTCTTAAGTATCCATTTTCATAGCCCTGGCGAACACTCTGGTTCACCTGATCTTTAAGCGGCTTACCTTCCCAGCATACATGTTGTCCAATTTCCATTATAACGATACAAGTGCCGGTATCATGGCAGCATGCAAGTTGTTCTTTTTTTGCATACTCTCCATTATCAATTAATATCTTAATGGTTTCCTTGCCGATCTTTGACTCTTCTTTATCATATGCTTTACGAAAAGAACACATGAGATTATCATCCAGTTCATAACAAGCTTTTTTTACAAGTTTTTCGATAACCGAAATGATAATTTCTGTATTTAATATACGACTCATACTCCCTCCAGTGCTATGTTGCATTGTTTTATCCATTGATCACATTTTCATGATATTCGTATTCATTGTAGGAAGGAAATATGTTATTTTTATTAAATGATAAATTTTATTTATAGTAGTGGAAAATAGATGGAAATTAGACAATTAGAATATTTTGTAAGCGCTTCTTTGTTAGGTAACTTAACCAGAGTTGCTGAGCGGCATTTTGTTTCTCAACCTAATATCACCATTGCTATTAAGAAGTTAGAGACTGAATTAGGGGTGACATTATTTGATAGAAAGAAAAATAAACTTGTCCTTACTGAGGAGGGCATGTTTTTCTTACAAAAAATTGAACCTATCCTTATTGCGTTAAAAAATAGCGTAGCGGAAATGAAAGATTATCGTAATGAAAATGGTGGCATAGTAACTTTGGGGATCCCACCGATGATAAGTTTGTTTCTTTTTTCACCGCTCTTCAAGCATTTCCGAGAGATTTATCCAGAGATGGAACTCTCTCTTGTTGAAGAGGGGACTTTTGGTTTACATGATAAACTTTCTGCTGGAGAGCTGGATCTTGCTATTGTTATTATTAATGACTGTCCAAAAGAATTAGTTACGGTACCATTAATGACTCAGCAGCACGTGGTATGTATGTCAGATAAACATCCCCTGGCAAAAAAGGATAGTATCGATTGGGAAGATCTACAATATGAGCCATTGATACTAATGAAAAAAGATTCCTGGCATAGAAAAACGATTATTGAAGAATGTACAAAGCGAGGAATTCATACACATATTTTTCTATCATCAAACAGGGTTCAAACCAACATAGATCTGGTTGCTAAAAATGAAGGAATTTCTTTCATTTTGGACGCTGTCGATCTTAAAGCCGAAAAAGTAATAACCAAGGCCATGACTGAGCCGACTTATGTTACGATTGGTTTGGCCTGGAAGAAAGATAAATATTTATCATATGCAACCAGAGCGTTAATTAAATTTATTGAGGATTATATTAAAGAACATTTTACAATTAAATAATTATATTTGTTCTTCAACAAAAATTTCCCATAGCTCTTCGGCATCTGGAGGCATTCTCTTGGCTGGTCTATAAAGTCTTATTTCTATGGGTACCCATAAATTGCTTTCTTTTTCCGCTGCAGTAACAATAGTTTTAGCCTCTATATCTTGCCTGGCAAGGCTTTGAGGTATCCAGGCAACACCATCGCCAGATCTGACCATTGCCAATAGTGTTGCTGCCAGATCGGCCACAAAGGCAACATTTATATTATGGGTAATTCTGTTAATAGACGCTGTATTTGCTATTATTCTTCCCAGACCTGATTGTGATGAAAAAGAAAGGTAAGGGAATTGAATCTTATTATTTATATTCCACAACGGTTTTAACGTTTCTGAGTCTGGTTTACTGAATGGAATTAATGTATCAAACCCAAGACGAATGCTCATAAAGTTATTTTTATTTAAATTTAGATGCATATGTGGGTGATGGTGACACAGCAAAAATTGTGAATCTCCCTGCCGCATCATTTTTTCGCACGCATTCAATGAGTCAGATAAAAGACGAAATGAACCAAATTTTGCAATTTTATCACTTTGCTTTAACAAGTGCGGTACAAAAGAGAAAGACAAAGCATGCGTTGCTGAAAAAACAAGACTAGGTTGTTTATTACCTGCAGCCTCAAGGGTATCACTTTTCAATGTGTACAAGGAGTGGATCAGTTCGGGAAGCTGGTCTGTAAATACTTCTCCGGCCTTGGTAAGGGTGACTCCCCGTTTACTTCTTTCAAAAAGGGGCGTACCCACCCATTCTTCGAGAGATTGTATCCGACGACTAAATGCGGGTTGAGTCACATATCTTGAGGCAGACGCTTTTGAGAAATTCAACGTTTCTTTTAGAGCCAGACAGTCTTCGAGCCATGTTAGTTCGAGGTGATGCCGATATTGCATAAGCTGCAACCTTATTAGCATTGGATGAGTTTCATTTATATAAGTAGCATTATACACAGACAGATTTTAAGAGGAAATTATTTGATTAAACAGAAACAAAAGCAGTAAGAATATGTTATTCCTTTGTCGGGTAAGTGTTGTTATTTATGTGAGTGTATTCTTTCTCAATAGAAATTAATTAGATGTAATTTTAGTATAACATGTGATTTATGCTTGTTGCAGTTGTATTCATGACTGTAATGAGTTGTTTTTGTACCCTAATAATATAAGGACGTATACATGTCACCAGCGATTATTACTTTGTTGGTTTTAGTGGTTGCAATAATTATCTTTGTTAGCGATCGTCTTCCTATGGGATTAGTTGCATTTATGGTCCCAATGGCACTTTATTTTACCGGTGTTATCGATGCTAAGGATATTTTTGCTTCAATCGTAAATGCGAATGTTATTCTTATCGTCGCCATGTGTTTACTCGGTGCGGCATTTTTTAAAACAGGTTTGGCATGGCAATCAAGTAAAATTTTACTAAAATATGCTAAAACAGAAAGAAGCCTTAGTGTATTGATTTTTCTTATTGGTGGAGTTATGTCTGCCTTTGTTTCTAATAGCGGAACAGTTGCTGTGCTAATTCCTATTGTTTTAGGTATTGCCGCCAGTAGTCAGATTAAGCCTATTAAACTTCTTATGCCTCTGGTTTTTGGGGCAACAATCGGTGCTGATATTTCTATTATCGGTTCGCCAGGAAATCTGATTGCTAAAAATACTATTGAAACTTTTAGTAAGGGAAGTCTGTCGGTGCCATTTTTCGAATACGCTAAAATTGGTATTCCTTTGCTGATTGCATGCTCTATATTTCTCTATTTCTTCGGTTCAAAACTCATCGCAGATCGTGATGGAAATACACAATCTGATTCTCAAATGGATTATAGCCAAATTCCGGCCTGGCATAGAAATTTAACTTTAGCCGTTTTTATTCTGTCTATCGCTGGAATGGTGGCAACTGATTATATTAAGTTTCTGCCTCCAATGCATATTATTGCGTGTTGTGCGGCTATTGTTCTTGTATTTGCTGGCGTTTTGACACAAAAGGAAACTTTTAATTCTTTTGAAACACTAACTGTTTTCATGCTTGCGTTTATGATGCCTTTAGGAGCCGCGCTGAATTCTACTGGTGCTGGAGAAATGATTGCTAATGCCGTTATTTCAGTAACCGGAGATTCTGGCGTTATGATTATTATGGCGTCATTGTGGATACTTACATGGGCTTTGACTCAAGTTATGAGTAACACTGCAGCATGTACGTTGTTATGCCCGGTAGGATGAACTATCGCACAGTCTATTGGCGCAGACCCTCGTGCAGTTGTTATTGCTGTTTTTATTGCGAGTAGTGTTGCTGTTTGTACCCCAATGGCTATTCCAGCAAACTCAATGATTATTGGCCCGGGGAATGTTAAATTTAAAGATTTTTTAAAACCCGGATTGGCGATTAGTTTGGTTTGTTTTATCGTTAGTATGATTTTACTACCGATATTTTATCCCTTCTATTAATGCCTGATATTACTTTTCTATTTTAGATTATTAAATTTGAGACTTTATTATGAATAGTTCGGTGCTATTAGGTGAAGGCTTCACCCTGATGTTCCTCGGCATGGGGTTCGTGCTGGCGTTTCTGTTCCTGCTGATTTTCGCCATCCGCGGCATGTCCGCCGCCGTCAACCGCTTCTTCCCTGAACCGGCTCCGGCGCCAAAACTGGCACCTGCCGCCGCCGCGCCCGCGGACGACTTTGCCCGCCTCAAGCCGGTGATTGCCGCCGCTATCCACCACCATCGCCGCCTTAACCCTTAATTCCCGGAGGAATCCATGACCATTGCCATTACCGACGTCGTCCTGCGTGACGCCCACCAGTCCCTTTTCGCCACCCGTCTGCGCCTTGACGATATGCTGCCGATTGCCGCCGCGCTCGATGACGTGGGCTACGGGTCGCTGGAGTGCTGGGGCGGCGCCACCTTTGACGCCTGTATCCGCTTTCTCGGCGAAGACCCGTGGCTGCGCCTGCGCGAACTGAAAAAAGCCATGCCCAAAACCCCACTGCAGATGCTGCTGCGCGGCCAGAACCTGCTCGGTTATCGCCATTACGCCGATGACGTGGTGGAACGCTTCGTCGAACGCGCCGTCAAAAACGGCATGGACGTGTTCCGCGTCTTCGATGCCATGAACGACCCGCGCAATATGAAAGCCGCCCTGCAGGCGGTACGTAGCCACGGGGCGCACGCCCAGGGCACGCTCTCCTACACCACCAGTCCGGCGCACACCCTGCAGACCTGGCTGGATTTAACAGAGCAACTGCTGGAAACCGGCGTTGACTCGATTGCCATCAAGGATATGTCCGGCATTCTCACCCCGATGGCCGCTTTTGAGCTGGTGAGCGAAATCAAAAAACGCTACGACGTACGTCTGCACCTGCACTGTCACGCCACCACCGGGATGGCGGAGATGGCCCTGCTGAAGGCTATCGAGGCGGGTGTTGACGGCGTGGACACGGCGATTTCGTCCATGAGCGCCACCTACGGCCACCCGGCCACCGAAGCGCTGGTGGCGACGTTGGCAGGTACTGAGCATGACACCGGGCTGGATATCCTGAAGCTGGAAAATATCGCCGCGTACTTCCGCGAGGTGCGCAAAAAGTACCACGCCTTTGAAGGCCAGCTGAAAGGCTACGACAGCCGCATCCTGGTGGCGCAGGTGCCGGGCGGAATGCTCACTAACCTCGAAAGCCAGCTGAAGCAGCAGAACGCGGCGGACAAACTCGACCAGGTGCTGGCGGAAATCCCCCGCGTGCGCGAGGACCTCGGCTTTATTCCGCTGGTGACCCCCACCTCACAGATTGTCGGCACCCAGGCGGTGCTCAACGTGCTGACGGGCGAACGCTACAAGACCATTGCCAAAGAAACGGCGGGCATTCTGAAAGGCGAATACGGCCACACCCCGGTGCCGGTGAACGCCGCGTTACAGGCCCGCGTGCTGGAAGGAGGCGCTCCGGTGACCTGCCGCCCGGCAGACCTGCTGAAGCCGGAACTGGCTGAACTGGAAGCGGACGTCAGGCGCCAGGCGCAGGAGAAGGGGATTCAGCTTGCGGGAAACGCCATCGACGACGTGCTCACCGTGGCGCTGTTCCCGCAAATCGGCCTCAAATTCCTCGAAAACCGCCACAACCCGGCGGCGTTTGAGCCACTGCCGCAGGCGGAAGCCGCGCAGCCGGTGACAAAAGCAGAGAAGCCTGCCGCTTCCGGTATCTACACCGTGGAAGTGGAAGGCAAAGCCTTTGTGGTGAAGGTCAGCGACGGCGGCGATATCAGCCAGCTCACTGCGGCTGCACCTGCTGCCTCTTCTGCTCCTGCCACCGCCCCGGCAGGCGCCGGCACCCCGGTCACCGCGCCGCTGGCGGGCAACATCTGGAAGGTGATTGCCACCGAAGGCCAGACAGTGGCCGAAGGCGATGTGCTGCTGATTCTGGAAGCCATGAAGATGGAAACCGAAATCCGCGCCGCGCAGGCCGGGACGGTACGCGGTATCGCGGTGAAGTCCGGGGACGCGGTTTCCGTGGGCGACACCCTGATGACGCTGGCGTAACGGAGAACTGAAATGGAAAGTCTGAACGCCCTGCTTCAGGGCATGGGGCTGATGCACCTTGGCGCAGGCCAGGCCATCATGCTGCTGGTCAGCCTGCTGCTGCTGTGGCTGGCGATTGCGAAAAAGTTCGAACCGTTACTGCTGCTGCCGATTGGCTTCGGCGGCCTGCTCTCCAACATCCCGGAAGCGGGTATGGCGCTGACCGCGCTGGAGAGCCTGCTGGCGCATCACGACGCCGGGCAGCTGGCGGTGATTGCCGCGAAGCTTAACTGCGCGCCGGACGTGCACGCCATTAAAGAGGCATTAGCGCTGGCGCTGCCGTCGGTGCAGAGCCAGATGGAGAACCTGGCGGTGGACATGGGCTACACGCCGGGGGTGCTGGCGCTGTTCTATAAAGTGGCGATTGGCTCCGGCGTCGCGCCGCTGGTCATCTTCATGGGCGTCGGCGCGATGACCGACTTCGGCCCGCTGCTGGCCAACCCGCGCACCCTGCTGCTGGGGGCGGCGGCGCAGTTCGGTATCTTCGCCACCGTACTGGGGGCGCTGACGCTGAACTACTTCGGCCTTATCAGCTTCACCCTGCCGCAGGCGGCGGCCATCGGCATCATCGGCGGCGCGGACGGCCCGACGGCGATTTATCTGTCGGGCAAGCTGGCGCCGGAGCTGCTGGGGGCCATCGCGGTGGCGGCGTACTCGTACATGGCGCTGGTGCCGTTAATCCAGCCGCCGATTATGAAAGCGCTGACCACGGAGACGGAGCGGAAAATCCGCATGGTGCAGCTGCGCACGGTGAGTAAGCGGGAAAAAATCCTCTTCCCGGTAGTGCTGTTACTACTGGTGGCGCTGCTGCTGCCGGACGCCGCGCCGCTGCTGGGGATGTTCTGCTTTGGCAATCTGATGCGTGAAAGCGGCGTGGTGGAGCGTCTGAGCGACACGGTACAGAACGGGCTGATTAATATCGTCACCATCTTCCTCGGGCTGTCGGTGGGCGCGAAGCTGGTGGCGGATAAGTTCCTGCAGCCGCAGACGCTGGGCATTCTGCTGCTGGGTGTGATTGCGTTCGGTATCGGGACGGCGGCCGGGGTGCTGATGGCGAAGCTGCTGAACCTGTGCAGTAAGAACAAAATCAACCCGCTTATCGGTTCGGCGGGGGTGTCGGCGGTGCCGATGGCGGCCCGCGTATCGAACAAAGTGGGGCTGGAATCAGACCCGCAGAACTTCCTGCTGATGCACGCGATGGGCCCGAACGTGGCCGGGGTGATTGGCTCGGCGATAGCCGCCGGGGTGATGCTGAAGTACGTGCTGGCGATGTAAATCTGTTCCTTTCCCGGAGGCGGCGCGTTGCGCCTGTCCGGGCTACCGGATTGCATGGATCTGTAGCCCGGACAGATGCGCAGCATCGTCTCCGGGAATGTCCCATAAGGAGACTTTGATGAATGAAACCATAGCATTTCGTCCGGAAGGCCGGGCATCGATAAAAGATGTGGTTGTCAATTATACGCTGGCATCACTGGACGAGCTTGAACAACTGCACCCGGCGCTGAATCTGCTGGCGCACCCGTCAATTGTCCGTGGCAGCCATGATTTCTTTGTCTGTTGTTATAACGCGGGCGTACAGCATGCGCAGGCCGGGGCGGCTGAAACGGTAGCGGTTTTGCCTGATTCACTGCCACAAGAACGGCAAAGGAGCGGGCTGCTGTGTGCCGCAGCAGGTCGTCTGGATGCCCTGCGCCAGCCGCTGACGCACAATCGTTTATGTGACCTGGCCAGTCAGTTCTGTGCTGGCATGGCAGATGTTGACAGCGAAACCCGCAGCGGTTTTTATACCGTGCGCAGCATATCGCTGCCGGTTTACCGGCGGCTGTTGCGGGATCAACATTCTCACGGTGTCTGCCTGCAGCAGGCTCTACTGCACCTGCTGGCCTGGAAGAGCGATTCCCCCTGGGCGCGGCAGCAGGCGCAGCGGCTGCTCTGGCAGGGCGGCGTGCTGGGCGATAAAGGTGAGTTTGCGCTTATGACGCTGGATGATGAACTGCGGGAGCGCCAGATTGAGTGGCCCGGGCTGTGGTCGCTGCTGGCCGTCACCGGGTTTCTGGCGAAATTCCCTGCCGGACCGATATTTGCTGACTGAAAAATGAGGACTGCTGACAATTATCTGTTGTGTTGGCATTTCTGCGAGAGGCAGCTAGCGCTTTGCCTGACTTACGAAACGAGAATATCAACAGATTACGTACTTTTTGTAGGTCCGTGGTTGGAACATTGCCACCTGGTTACATTTTGTCAACAGCCTCAAGCGTGGATGGCTCCACGCTTTTTTTGTCTATGGAAAACCCCCAGCCAGGCCCTGTGTCTTGATCAGGAGATCTGATCAAGACACAGGGCTATGCCGGAGGATATTTATTGGAAACCGGTGAGATAGGCCACCGTGTCATTAATCGAAATATAAATAAATATATAACGAAATAATTCGGCGCTATAATTCTCCTCTGATTAATAACGTAGCCCGAACCATGACCTGTCAGGACAAATCACTTTTAGCCCCCGCTCTCGCTTCCACGCCCGTCATTCCGCGCTATCGCCAGATCATACGCAAACGGGCTGTGCTCATGTTAGCTATTGCGTTGGCGATGATGACTTCACTGATGGTGGATGTAACCTGTGGGTCTTCTGGTTTACCGCTCAGTGCGCTATGGCAGGCGCTTTTTCAACCGGAAAAGGTGAATGCGGGCATACACGTTATTGTCTGGGATATTCGTTTACCCTATGCCCTGATGGCCCTACTGGTGGGCATGGCGTTAGGGTTAGCGGGCGCCGAAATGCAAACCATTTTAAATAATCCGCTGGCGACGCCGTTTACCCTCGGCGTATCGTCCGCGGCGGCTTTTGGCGCTGCGCTGGCGATTGTGTTGGGGATCGGTATTCCCGGTATTCCTGCCGCCTGGTTTATCCCGGCCAATGCGTTCATCTTTGCGCTTTTATCCGCGTTACTCCTGGACGGTATTACCCGTTGGACAGGCGTCGCCGCATCCGGAGTGGTGTTGTTCGGTATTGCACTGGTATTCACCTTTAACGCGTTGGTCGCCATTATGCAGTTTGTGGCTGATGAAGATACGCTGCAGGGGCTGGTATTCTGGACGATGGGGAGCCTGGTCCGCGCGTCGTGGGAAAAATTGGGCGTACTGGCCGTGGTGTTTATTGCTGTGCTTTTTTGCGCGTTACGAAGCGCCTGGCAACTCACGGCATTACGTCTGGGCGAAGAGAGGGCGATGAGCTTTGGGATTCATGTCCGCCGTTTACGCCTGCTGTCATTGTTGCGTATCAGCTTGTTATCAGCGCTGGCGGTAGCTTTCGTCGGGCCGATTGGTTTTATTGGTCTCGTTGCACCGCACATTGCACGAATACTTTTGGGGGAAGATCACCGTTTCTACCTTCCGGGCAGCGTGCTGATAGGCGGGCTGGTGTTATCGCTGGCCTCTATTGCGGCGAAAAATAGTATTCCGGGCGTCATGGTGCCGGTGGGGATTGTCACCTCGCTGGTCGGGGTTCCGTTCTTTTTAAGCATTGTATTGCGACATCGGGGGAGTCTCTGATGCGCGGGTTAATGCTCCGCTCATTTAGCGCCGGCTATTCCACTCAGCCGGTTATTGCAGATCTCAACGTTCCCTTACTGCCGTGCGGGAAAATTACCATTTTGCTGGGGCCGAACGGCTGTGGTAAATCGACGTTACTACGTTCGCTGGCCGGGCTGAATAACGCCGACGGCGAGGCGCTGCTTGATGGCGAAGATCTCATGTCGTTATCGTTTGCCGAGCGGGCGCAGAAAGTTGTGTTTTTGCCGCAGTCATTACCGCAGGGCGTACATCTGCATGTACTGGAGTCGATTATCGTGGTACTGCGGGCATCAGGCGGCAGAGACAATGCGCAGGGCAGAGCGCAGATACTGGCTATCCTTGAGCAATTGGGCATAACGCATCTGGCGTTGCAGTATCTCGACCAGCTTTCCGGCGGTCAGCGGCAGTTAGTGGGTCTGGCGCAATCGCTGATTCGTCGCCCTGAACTTCTGTTGCTGGATGAGCCGCTCAGCGCGCTGGATTTAAACTATCAGTTTCACGTAATGGATCTCGTGCGTCGGGATACCCAGGCGCAAAATAGGGTAACGATAGTCGTGGCGCATGACATTAATATTGCACTGCGTCATGGTGACCATGTCCTGATGCTAAAAGACGGCAGGCTGGTCGCCAGCGGCGCGCCGGAGACGGTGATTACTGCGGAGCGTCTGGCTGAAGTGTACCGGGTACGAGGACGCGTGGAGCGCTGTTCGCAGGGGAAATTGCAGGTGGTGCTGGACGGCGTGATCGCTGTTTAAGACATATTGCCTGATGGCGCTGCGCTTATCCGGCCTACCCATTGCTCGTAGGCCGGATAAGGCAGTTATACCGCCATCCGGCAAAGGTGATTACTTCGCTTTACCCTGATTCGCCACGGCAGCCGCTTTCGCGGCGATTTCGTCAGCGTTGCCCAGATAGTAATGTTTGAGCGGCTTGAAGTTTTCGTCGAACTCATACACCAGCGGCACGCCGGTCGGGATGTTTAACTCAAGGATCTCATCTTCACTCATGTTATCCAGGTATTTCACCAGCGCACGCAATGAGTTACCGTGAGCGGCGATGATCACGCGCTCACCGCTCTTCATACGCGGCAGGATGGTGTCGTTCCAGTAAGGAATAACGCGGTCGATGGTCAGCGCCAGACTTTCGGTCAACGGCAGCTCTTTCTCGCTCAGTTTGGCATAACGTGGATCGTGACCCGGATAACGCTCATCATCTTTGGTCAGTTCCGGCGGCGTCACGGCAAAACCGCGGCGCCACTGTTTAACCTGCTCGTCACCATATTTTTCTGCCGTTTCCGCTTTATTCAGCCCCTGCAACGCGCCATAGTGACGTTCATTGAGTTTCCAGGATTTTTCCACCGGCAGCCACGCTTGATCCAGTTCATCCAGTACGTTCCACAGCGTATGGATAGCGCGTTTCAGTACGGAAGTGTAGGCAAAATCAAAGCTGAAACCTTCTTCTTTTAGCAGTTTACCCGCTGCTTTTGCTTCGCTTACGCCTTTTTCAGACAGGTCAACATCATACCAGCCGGTGAAACGGTTCTCTTTGTTCCATTGACTTTCACCGTGACGTACCAGAACCAGCTTAGTTACAGCCATACTCTCACTCCTATAAATCATATGTAATGATAATAATTCTCATTATATTGCCGCGAGGTGTTGGCGGCAATGCTTACGCATAACCATAGCGAAAATAGTGGCGCAGTGTAAGGTTCTTGTGAACTCAGAGTTGCGATTTTGTCTTTAAGTGGTGGAGGTTTGAGCAGGGCAATGGCGCGTAGGCCCGATAAGCTTGCGTCATCGGGCATGTAGCGGCATATCGTTAGAACGGAATAAACTGATACTCGGTCAGGCTGGCGTACTCCTCGCCAGGGCGAAGGATACAGTCAGGCTGCGGCCATTCAGGATGATTCGGACTGTCCGGCAGCAGTTCGCTTTCCAGCGCCAGCCCTTGCCAGTCGGCATAAGGTTCCGGCCCGCGGGAAGGTGTACCCGCCAGATAATTGCCGGAATAAAACTGCAACGCCGGGGCGGTGGTGTAAACCATCATTTGTAGCTTTCCATCCTGTGACCACAGACGGGCCGCCGGCTTTTTGCCATCACCCTGCGTCTGTAGCAGGAAAGCATGATCGTAGCCTTTAACCTTGCGCTGATCGTCATCGGCGAGAAATTCACTGGCAATGACTTTTGGCATCCGGAAGTCAAACGAGGTATTGGCTACCGATTTTAGCCCCTGGCGTGGAATACCGGATTCATCTACCGGCAGATACTCATCCGCCAGAATTTGCAGCTTATGTTGGCGCACGTCGGTCCGATCGCCGTCCAGATTAAAATAGACGTGGTTGGTCAAATTCACCGGACAGGGTTTATTGACCGTCGCCCGGTAGGTGATGGATATTCTATTGTCATCGGTCAGACGATATTGCGCCGTGGCGCAAAGATGGCCAGGAAAGCCCTGGTCGCCGTCATCAGAGGTGAGCGCGAATAATACCTGGCGATCGTTCTGGTTCACAATTTGCCAGCGGCGCTTGTCAAAGCCTTCCGGTCCGCCGTGTAGCTGGTTCTCGCCCTGACTTGGGCTTAACTGTACGGTTTCGCCGGCAAACGTATAGCGGCTATTGGCGATACGGTTCGCGTAACGGCCAATAGAGGCGCCGAGGAATGACGTCTGTTCAGGGTAGTGTTCCGGGCTGGCGCAGCCCAGCAATGCTTCCCGAACGCTGCCGTCAGACAGCGGAATACGGGCGGAAAGAAGAGTGGCTCCCCAGTCCATCAGCGTTACCACCATCCCTGCGCTGTTGCGCAGGGTTAGCAGGCGGTACGGTTGACCATCGGGGGCCAGTGCGGGCGTTTCATTTAGCACTGTCCTGCTCCTTGTGACGGTTTGCATACATAAAAGGTTTCTTTGATTCCGGTTTTCGCTTCGTACTGTTGCGCAACGGCCTGCTGCACAGCGGGAACCAGATCTTCCGGGATCAGCGCGACAACACACCCGCCGAAGCCGCCGCCGGTCATGCGCACGCCGCCTTGATCGCCGATGGTCGCTTTGACGATGTCTACCAGTGTGTCTATCTGCGGGACGGTAATTTCGAAATCATCGCGCATTGAGGCATGGGACTCCGCCATCAGTTGGCCCATACGTTGCAAATCACCTTTCTCCAGCGCGCTTGCCGCTTCAACGGTGCGCGCATTTTCGCTCAATACATGGCGAACGCGTTTTGCGACTACCGGGTCCAGTTCGCTGGCAACGGCATTGAACGCCTCAAGGCTGACATCGCGCAGGGCCGGCTGCTGGAAGAAACGGGCGCCGGTTTCGCACTGTTCACGGCGGGTATTATACTCGCTGCCCACCAGCGTGCGCTTAAAGTTACTATTGATGATCACCACGGCGACACCTTTCGGCATGGAAACCGCTTTGGCGCCGAGCGTACGGCAATCAATCAGCAACGCATGATCTTTTTTGCCGAGCGCAGAGATGAGCTGATCCATAATGCCGCAGTTACAGCCGACAAACTGGTTCTCGGCCTCTTGTCCGTTGAGCGCAATTTGCGCGCCGTCCAGCGGTAGGTGATAAAGCTGCTGGAAGACGGTGCCCACCGCCACTTCCAGCGAGGCGGAGGAGCTTAACCCGGCGCCCTGCGGCACATTGCCGCTGATGACCATATCCACGCCGCCAAACGCGTTGTTACGCTGTTGCAGGTGTTTCACTACGCCGCGCACATAGTTAGACCACTGCTGGCTATCGTGGGTCACGATCGGCGCATCCAGTGAAAATTCGTCCACCTGATTGTCGTAATCGGCGGCAATCACCCGTACGGTACGATCGTCGCGCGGCGCACAGCTAATTACGGTCTGGTAATCGATAGCGCAGGGCAGAACAAAACCATCATTGTAATCAGTGTGCTCGCCGATCAGATTGACGCGGCCTGGCGCCTGAATCGTGTGGGTAGCAGGGTAGCCGAAAATTTCAGCAAACAGCGCGCGCGTTTTCTCTTTCAGATTCATTTTTATACTCCGGATTCGCGAAAATGGATGTCGCTGACCGCGCGCAGGCGTTCAGCCGCTTGTTCTGCGGTTAAATCACGCTGGGTTTCCGCCAGCATTTCATAGCCGACCATAAATTTACGGACGGTCGCAGAGCGCAGCAGCGGCGGATAAAAGTGCGCGTGCAACTGCCAGTGCGCGTTTTCTTCACCGTTAAACGGCGCGCCGTGCCAGCCCATTGAGTAGGGGAAGGAACACTGAAACAGGTTGTCATAACGACTGGTCAGCTTTTTCAACGCCAGCGCCAGAGAGTCGCGCTGCTCGTCGCTTAAATCGGTAATGCGCAGGACATGCGTTTTGGGTAACAGTAGCGTTTCGAACGGCCACGCCGCCCAGTAAGGCACCACCGCCAGCCAGTGTTCGGTTTCGACCACGGTGCGGCTGCCGTCCGCCAGTTCCCGCTGGACATAATCCACCAGCATTGGCGAGCGCTGCTCGGCGAAATAGGCTTTTTGTAAACGATCTTCGCGTTCGGCCTCATTCGGCAGGAAGCTGTTGGCCCAGACCTGTCCATGCGGATGCGGGTTCGAACAGCCCATCGCCGCGCCTTTATTTTCAAAGACCTGCACCCACGGATAGGTTTTGCCTAACTCGGCGGTCTGCGTCTGCCAGGTTCTGACGATTTCCGTCAGCGCGGGCAGGCTCAACTCCGGCAGCGTTTTACTGTGATCGGGAGAAAAGCAGATCACGCGGCTGGTGCCGCGCGCGCTCTGACAGCGCATCAGCGGATCGTGGCTGTCCGGCGCATCCGGCGTGTCGGCCATCAGCGCCGCGAAATCGTTAGTAAAGACGTAAGTCCCTTTGTAATCGGGATTTTTATCGCCGGTGACACGCGTATTGCCCGCACACAGGAAGCAGTCCGGATCATGGGCCGGCAGCATTTGCTGAGACGGCGTTTCCTGCGCCCCCTGCCAGGGGCGTTTTGCGCGATGCGGCGAAACCAGAACCCACTGGCCGGTAAGCGGGTTATAACGGCGATGCGGATGATCGATGGGATTAAATGGGGTCATAACAACGTCCTTAATCTGGGTATCCCTGCGGATGGCGTGACTGCCAGTGCCAGGTGTCCTGCGCCATTTCGTCAAGCGTGCGGGTGACGCGCCAGTTCAGCTCGCGATCGGCTTTGCTGGCATCCGCCCAATACGCCGGGAGATCGCCGTCGCGACGCGGCGCGAAGTGGTAATTAATGGGTTTACCGCAGGCTTTACTAAAGGCGTTGACCACATCCAGGACGCTACTGCCGACACCCGCGCCGAGGTTATAAATATGTACGCCGGATTTGTCCGCCAGTTTTTCCATCGCCACGACGTGCCCGTCGGCTAAGTCCATAACGTGAATGTAATCGCGTACGCCGGTGCCATCCTCGGTCGGGTAATCATTGCCGAAAACGGCGAGCGATTCGCGACGACCCACGGCGACCTGGGCGATATAGGGCATCAGGTTATTCGGAATACCTTGCGGATCTTCTCCCATGTCGCCCGACGGGTGCGCGCCGACCGGGTTGAAATAACGCAGCAGCGCAATACTCCACTCCGGCTGGGCTTTTTGCAGATCGGTGAGGATCTGTTCTACCATCAATTTACTTTTGCCGTAGGGGCTTTGCGGCGTGCCGGTAGGAAAACTTTCGACGTAAGGAATTTTGGGCTGATCGCCATAAACGGTGGCGGAGGAGCTAAAAATAAGGTTTTTAACGTTGGCCGCACGCATGGCGCTGACCAACCGCAGCGTACCGTTGACGTTGTTGTCATAGTACTCCAGCGGCCTGGCGACCGATTCGCCGACGGCTTTCAGGCCGGCAAAGTGAATCACGGTATCAATCGCGTGATCGTGCAGAATTTCGGTTATAAGCGCTTCGTTGCGAATATCACCTTCGACAAAGGTCGGGTGCTTACCGCCCAGACGTTCAATCACGGGCAGCACGCTGCGCTTGCTGTTGCAGAGGTTATCGAGGATGACGACGTCATGACCATTTTGCAGCAACTGTACGCAGGTATGACTTCCAATGTAACCGCTACCACCTGTAACCAATACTCTCATAATTCGCTCCGTTAAGCCTATGGTATGGAATAACCATAGCATAACAAAGATGCGAAAAGTGTGACATGTAATAAATTAGTGGAATCGTTTACACACTGGTGATTTTACGCATTTGTATCGATTAAATGATTACAAATCATCTGGCTTGAGAATACTTCTGCTTTTTATCCGAAAAAAAGGCGCGTTACGCGCCTGGGAATGAAACGGACGGGGCAAGAGCTGTCAGTCTTTTTTACGCGAGAGTAGCTTCCTGGCGAGCGCCCCGACAGCGACGACGCCGATGGCGGTCACTTTCCAGAATTTAAGCAACGCGATACCGAGCATAGCAAGCAGTCCTACTTTCTTGGCCGCGATACCGCCAATCAGCGCGGCGAGCCCATACTCCGCTATTTTGTCCGTTGATTCGTTGAAGTCAGCGTAGCGTTGTCCAGCGTTGAACTTGACGGAACTGAGAATTCTTTTCGCCAGAGGGATTTCGTGGTCAACAGAGCCTCTGTCGGTCACCAGATTTAAAGAAAAATAGCCTTCACGTCCCAGCAGATAGGTGTTGTAGTTCACGCCTTGTTCATTCAGTGGTTCGTTGGTGCCGATATCATGGATGGCGGCGGACCAGATCAGACGATGATTGGTTGCATCGTAGGTAGGCTTCTCGATCCAGCCAATAATTTCTATCGGCTCAATGCCTTTTGCAATACGATCTTTATTCGCTTCTTTTGTGCCTTTGCGCAGGTTATCCATTAATTCATCGGCATCCCAGTTTTTTGCATCATCATCTTTTACATAACCAGAATCATCATATTCGATAGAAATAAATCCATTCATTTCCTTTTTAAATACGAGGCCGTAAAAATATTCATCGTCAACATAGTTACCAATTTCACGCATAAATACCGCCGCTTCTTTTGCGGGTATCCAGGTAAATCCTTCCGGCAGATTAAGCGTGGCTTTATCACCTAAACTAATCTTTGTCGGACCCGCAACGGCGGCGCGACTCATGCCTTCAACAGCGACCTCAACGGCGGTTTTACGCGCTTCCTGCGCAGCGGTCGGCTTTTGCTCAGCATAACTGCTGGGGCAAAATAACATGGCTGCCAGTAAAAATAGTATTATTTGTGGAAAACGAAAAGCCATAATGAATCCCTTATATTCACATACGACATCATTGTCGAAAATTTCAGGATTATTATGACAATGAGGCGGTCAGCGATTCAAGAGATAGTAAGCTTATCGACCGTTATTATTATTCTTAATAAAAGGAGAGTGGTTCCAGAATGGCGCGCGGCGCCATTCTGATAATACATTTAATTATTGCATCGTCCGGAAACGTACTTATAACGTTCGCCATCTGGTACAAATTCCAGCCGGTGGGTAATACAGGCAGGCGCATCCTCTGCATGATGGGAAACGAACAGCAGTTGGGTCTCTCCCTGGCGAATTAATACATCTACAAAACGGCGTACCAGTTGGCGGTTCAGCGGGTCCAACCCTTGCAGCGGCTCATCCAGAATCAACACTGTCGGATGCTTAACCAGCGCGCGCACGATCAGCGCCAGCCGCTGCTGTCCCCAGGAGAGACTGTGGAAGGGGGCATCCGCCGTACGCTTATCGATTCCCAGAATATCCAGCCACTGTTGCGCCAGTTTTCGTTGCCTGTCTGAAACGGCCTGGTAAATGCCGATAGAATCGAAATAGCCGGAGAGAATGACATTGCGCACCGTGGTACTGACGCGGTAATCCAGATGTAAACTGCTGCTGACGTAGCCGATATGTTTTTTGATATCCCAGATTGTTTCGCCGCTTCCTCGCCGCCGCCCGAACAGCGTAAGATCGTTGCTGTAGCCTTGCGGATGATCGCCAGTAATAAGGCTAAGCAACGTAGACTTACCCGCTCCGTTAGGACCGACGATCTGCCAGTGTTCGCCCGGATTGACTCGCCAGCTTAGGTGGTGGAGGATAGGGCGATCGTTATACGAGACTACGCCATCGTTAAGTACGATCCGTGGTTCGCCATCGGGTAACGCATGGCGGGCGGAAGGTTCGTCCGGTTCGGGTAATTGTACGTCGGTCAGACGCTCGCTGTGCGCGAGTTGAGCAACCAACGCCCGTTGCAGCAACTCCGCCGTCGTTCCGGTCTCCGCCAGCGTACAGTCGGCAAGCACGCCGGCAAACTGCACGAAGTCCGGGATCTCATCAAAACGGTTGAGTACCAGCGCCAGGGTCATACCCGCCTGGTTCAACGCCGTCAGGCGTTGCGCCAGTTGTTGACGGGCGGTCACGTCAAGCCCGTCGAACGGTTCATCAAGGATTAATAACTCCGGCTCAGACATCAGCGCCTGACACAGCAGCGCTTTTCGCGTCTCGCCGGTAGAAAGGTATTTAAAACGCCTGTTGAGTAAAGTGGAAATGCCGAACTGCTGCGCCAGCATCGCACAGCGGGCAGGATGGTGAACTTCATCCTGAATAATTTCCGCGGTAGTGCGCCCGGTATCGTCTTCGCCAGGACTGAGCATATCGGTGTTATTACGTTGCCACTCATCGCTGACCAGCTTTTGCAATTGTTCAAAGGACAGACGAGTAATGCGGGTAAACCGACACTGGCGCTCGCCAGTTAATAACGGCAGTTCGCCCGCCAGCGCGCGGGCGAGCGCCGACTTCCCGCTCCCGTTAGCCCCAACGAATGCCCAGCTATCGCCCGCATTGAGCGTCAGCGAATCCAGATGAAGTGTTTTTGTATCGCTCAGACGAAACGTGCCTTGCGAAATTTGCAACGATGACATTTTGCATCCCATTTTTTGCAGCGATGAATGACAGGGATACGTCTTTCGGCAACGGATGTCAATGTGCTTAGCACAACGTTGCAATAATCACTCTGTCCGCATTAAACCAGGCAATCACGTCATCGCCTTCCTTTAACGTGGCGGCATCTGAAGTCGGTATCGTGGCGCACAGCGTCTGGCCGTCCGGCAGCGCCATCAACACTTCACACTGTTCCGCGCCGCGCTCGATATGGCTGATCGTTCCCGACAACTGATTGTCAGCGGCGCGCGCAACGGCTGCATCCCGGGTAATGCCAACCCACGGTGCTTTTAGCAGGATCAGCACTTCTTTACCTTCCTCCAGGCCGAGACGCTCGCCGCTTTGCGCCGTCAGCGCGACTTTAAGCCGCGTTTTGCCGTCGGCCAGCAGCACATCGACATGCTGTTGCACCTGATCGCGATCGCGGGCGGTAATGGTGCCGAACCACTGATTTCGGGCGCTGGTTTGCAGTGAAAAGCGGGAAATAGCGGCCAGCAGACTGTCAAGCGGCAGGGCGTCATCGTCACTTAACACATCGAACGCTTTTTGCTGAATTTGGCCCAGCAAATCGTAAAGCTGGATCAGACGCTGACCATAGCGGGTTAATACCGCGCCGCCGCCGCCTTTGCCGCCCGTTGCGCGCTCAACCAGCATATGTTCGCTAAGCTGGTTCATGTCGTTTATCGCATCCCAGGCGCTCTTATAGCTGATTCCCGCGTCTTTCGCGCCCTGACTAATAGAGCCGGAAAGCGCAATGTGTTTCAGCAGAGAGATACGTCGGGGATCGGCAAAAAGCTTTTGCTGAAGTTTCAGGGTAAGAAGGATTTCGGCCTGCATAACCAGCTCCTGGTAAAAAGACTATTGTGACTGAAAAGCGCGTCAGCGCAAAGCCGACCGCACAAAAGGGGAGTGCTTTTCTGTGTGATGCGGTTAAAATACAAAAAGGACTATATCTGGAGTTGCCCATGTTAGAGTTATTAAAAAGTCTGGTATTCGCCGTCATCATGGTACCGGTAGTGATGGCCATCATCCTCGGTCTGATTTACGGTCTGGGTGAGGTGTTCAACATTTTTTCCGGTATCGGTCAGAAAGACCAGTCCAGACAGAACCGCTGATTTCCCCAAACGCCCGCTCAGTCGGGCGTTTTTGTTACTCAAGATCCTGCTTTTCCTGCCGATATTTTCTGTGTTTAATCGTTAATGGGTATGAATAACCGCTGGGAAACCCCTGAGATTATCGTTATATTGTCGCTTACATAACGAAACACACAAGGAGTTACAGATGGCGCATTCCTGGTTACGCCTGGTCGCAGGGGCAACATTATCTTTCGTCATCGCCGGTCATGCGCTGGCGGATGAAGGCAAGATCACCGTATTTGCCGCCGCGTCGCTAACGAACGCGATGCAAGACATTGCGGCAGAATATAAAAAAGAGAAAAATGTGGATGTGGTCTCCTCATTCGCCTCCTCTTCAACGCTGGCGCGCCAGATAGAAGCGGGCGCGCCGGCGGACCTGTTCATCTCTGCTGATCAGAAATGGATGGATTACGCAGCCGATAAAAAAGCGGTGGATACCACGACGCGCGAAACATTGCTTGGCAATAGCCTGGTGGTGGTGGCGCCGAAAGCCAGCGAGCAGAAACCGTTTACCATCGACAACAAAACGGACTGGATTCGTCTGTTGAACGGCGGGCGTCTGGCAGTGGGCGATCCGCAACACGTACCGGCGGGAATTTATGCCAAAGAAGCGCTGCAAAAGCTGGGCGCATGGCAAACGCTTGAACCGAAACTGGCGCCGGGCGAGGATGTGCGCGGCGCGTTGGCGCTGGTCGAACGTAACGAAGCGCCTTTGGGCATTGTATATGGTTCTGATGCGGTTGCCAGCAAGGGGGTCAACGTGGTGGCGACGTTCCCGGAAGATTCACATAAAAAAGTGGAATACCCCATCGCTATCGTGGAGGGGCATAAAAATGCGACCGTCAGCGCGTTCTATGATTACCTGAAAGGACCGCAGGCCTCGGCAATCTTTAAACGTTATGGATTTACGACGAAGTAATGATACTGACCGATCCAGAATGGCAGGCTGTCCTTCTTAGCCTGAAAGTGTCTTCCCTGGCCGTGCTGTTTAGCCTGCCGTTTGGGATCTTTTTTGCCTGGTTACTGGTACGATGCCGGTTTCCGGGCAAAGCCTTACTTGATAGCGTCCTGCATCTGCCGCTGGTGCTGCCGCCGGTGGTGGTCGGCTATCTGCTGCTGGTGTCGATGGGGCGACGCGGGTTTATTGGCCAGTGGCTGTATGACTGGTTCGGTCTCACGTTTGCCTTTAGCTGGCGCGGCGCCGTGCTGGCGGCGGCGGTGATGTCCTTCCCGCTGATGGTGCGGGCCATTCGGCTGGCGCTGGAGGGGGTGGATATCAAGCTTGAACAGGCCGCCAGAACGCTGGGCGCCGGGCGCTGGCGCGTTTTTCTGACTATCACCTTACCGCTTACCCTGCCGGGCATTATTGTCGGTACGGTGCTGGCGTTTGCCCGTTCGCTTGGCGAATTTGGCGCGACCATTACCTTTGTTTCTAATATTCCGGGCGAAACCCGCACCATACCTTCCGCCATGTATACCTTGATCCAGACGCCGGGCGGGGAGAGCGCGGCGGCGAGGCTGTGCGTGATTTCGATTGTATTAGCGCTGATTTCGCTGTTGATTTCTGAATGGCTGGCGCGGATTAGCCGTGAACGGACGGGGCGCTAACCATGCTGGAGCTTAATTTTTCCCAGACGCTGGGAACGCACTGTTTAACCCTCAACGAAACGCTGCCAGCCAGTGGGATCACGGCTATCTTTGGCGTCTCCGGCGCGGGAAAAACCTCGCTGATTAATGCCATCAGCGGTTTGACTCGCCCGCAAAAAGGACGCATCGCGCTGAATGGCCGGGTGTTGCATGACGCGGAAAACGGTATCTGTTTAACGCCGGAAAAGCGCCGCATCGGTTATGTTTTCCAGGATGCGCGCCTGTTCCCCCATTACAAAGTACGCGGCAATTTGCGCTACGGCATGGCGAAAAGCATGACCGGTCAGTTTGATAAGCTGGTGTCGCTGCTGGGAATTGAAGCGTTGCTTGATCGCCTGCCGGGGAGCTTGTCCGGCGGAGAAAAACAGCGCGTAGCGATAGGCCGGGCATTGCTCACCGCCCCGGAGTTGCTGCTGTTGGACGAACCGTTGGCCTCGCTGGATATCCCGCGTAAACGCGAATTACTGCCGTACCTGCAACGGCTGGCGCGGGAAATCAATATTCCCATGCTGTATGTCAGCCATTCTCTCGATGAAATTCTCCACCTGGCGGATAAAGTCATGGTGCTGGAGGATGGACAGGTTAAAGCGTTTGGCCCGCTGGAAGAAGTCTGGGGAAGCAGCGTTATGCACCCGTGGCTGCCGAAAGAGCAACAGAGCAGTATTCTGAAAGTTAGCGTGCTGGAGCATCACCCACATTATGCCATGACCGCCCTGGCGCTTGGCGACCAGCACCTGTGGGTAAATAAACTCAATCAGCCGCTGCAATCCACACTGCGTATTCGTATACAGGCGTCGGATGTCTCGCTGGTACTACAGCCGCCGCAGCAGACCAGTATCCGCAACGTATTGCGGGCAAAAGTGGCGAATTGTTATGACGATAACGGACAGGTGGAAGTCCAGCTTGAGATAGGCGGCAGAACGCTGTGGGCGCGAATAAGCCCGTGGGCCAGGGATGAGCTGAATATCAAGCCTGGCCTGTGGCTTTACGCGCAGGTGAAAAGCGTTTCTATCACCGCCTGACTATAGTAGGTGGGTGTAAATAAATTTGGCGATGCTATCGGTAGTGTTATCGCCGATCACAACGTCAGCGCGCGCTTTCACCGCCTCATCGGCGTTGCCCATCGCAACGCCGGTGCCTGCCGCCTCCAGCATACTGATGTCGTTGTAGTTATCGCCGAAAGCGATCACATTTTTCATTGACCCTCCCTGCGCTTCTATCCACTGGGTAAGGCGCTTGCCTTTACTGTTGCCTTTGCGCGCGATATCCACCTGATCGTGCCATGACCATTCGCACTCCAGGCCAAGCGCCTGTTCAACATGCTGACCGAACCGCTGTAGCCTGGGAATATCTTCATCGGTAAGCGCAAACTTCCACACGGCATTCACGTCGCGCGCCGCCTGCGCCAACGAAGAGACCTGTGTAAAGGTCGGACGTTGCTCCGGCGGCAAGGTCTGCGCCCACCGGGAGGTACGCACGACGTGACCGGTTGGGTGTTCGTAAAGCATAGCGTCATCAACATACATCAGGCCGTGAATCTGATGCTCATCCAGTAAATCAATCAACTGCAACGCCTTATCCACGGGCATAGGATCGGCATCCAGGACAGTTTTAGCTTGATAATCATACAAATAGGTGCCGTTGCAGCAAATAGCAGGTGTTTCCAGCGCCAGCGCCTGATAAAAAGGATGAATAGCAACGTGATGGCGACCCGTGACAATGATAAGTTGAAAGCCCGCCTCTTTGGCGCGTGATAGCGCTTCAAGCGAGGAGGGGAGTAAGGTTTTATGCGGGGTTAATAATGTTCCGTCTAAATCGAGGGCAATCACGCGTGCAGTCATAATTTTTTCCAGATTAAGAGTAATAATTCCGTCTGTCGGCATGGTACACCGGGACGGTAAGCAGACAAAATTCTGCGTCTGAATTCAGCATTCGCCGTCAAAAGCGACTACGTTAAGCTGTGTCCTGTTATTGCAGCTACATGCCATATGCAAAGGAGTATTCATGAAACAAACAGTCTATACCGCCAGCCCTGAGAGTCAGCAAATTCACGTCTGGAGCCTGAACCACGAAGGGACGCTGACGCTGGTGCAGGTCGTGGATGTGCCCGGTCAGGTTCAGCCGATGGTGGTCAGTCCGGATAAACGCTACCTCTATGTCGGCGTGCGCCCGGAGTTTCGTGTCCTGGCGTATCGTATTGCGCCGGATGATGGCGCGCTGACGTTTGCCGCCGAATCCGCCCTGCCGGGTAGCCCGACCCATATTTCTACCGATCATCATGGTCGTTTTGTCTTTGTCGGATCGTATAACGCCGGTAATGTCAGCGTGACGCGCTTACAGGATGGCCTGCCGGTTGAGTTGGTGGATGTGGTGGAGGGGCTGGACGGCTGCCACTCGGCAAATATTACGCCTGATAACCGTACCCTGTGGGTGCCTGCGCTAAAACAGGATCGCATTTGTCTGTTTACGCTAAGCGATGACGGCCATCTGGTGGCCCAGGAGCCGGCGGAAGTAAATACAGTTGAAGGGGCAGGCCCGCGTCATATGGTCTTCCACCCGAATCGACAATATGCGTATTGCGTCAATGAACTGAACAGTTCGGTGGATGTCTGGCAGCTTAAAAATCCGCATGGCGAGATAGAGTGCGTGCAAACGCTGGATATGATGCCCGCCGATTTTTCCGATACCCGCTGGGCGGCGGATATTCATATTACGCCGGATGGACGGCATCTGTATGCCTGTGACCGCACCGCCAGTCTGATTACCGTCTTTAGTGTCTCCGAAGATGGCAGCGTACTGAGCGTTGAAGGCTTCCAGCCGACGGAAGCCCAACCGCGCGGCTTTAATATCGACAATAGCGGAAAATACCTGATTGCTGCGGGTCAAAAATCACATCATATCGCGGTCTATGAAATTACGGGCACTCAGGGGTTGCTGACGGAAAAAGGCCGTTATGCCGTCGGCCAGGGGCCAATGTGGGTTGTGGTGAACGCGTACTAAAGCGCTGTGTGCCGGATGGAGGCGGGCTGGAACTCATCAAGGCGGGATGCCTGATTAATTTCAATAAACATTGCTTGCAGTAAAACCACGGGCCGCCACATCTGCTGCGGCGGCCCGTTTATAAGCCTGAACCGGAACGGTGATTACTGCTTAGGTTCCGCCACTACTTTACTGCCTACACCGCGGTTGTTGTATTCCCACATGCGGTTGTAGTTAGTGTCGTTCAGATTACGCTGCACCTCGTCTTTGTCATCCACGGTCCCCGTATTTCCAGCAAACGGACGTTTCGAGATGACCGCGTCGGCCCACGGTTTGGCAACGTTGAAGCCCTCGTTAATCACGCTGTCGCGGATCACGACCTGACCGTTGGTGTTGGCGTCGACATCCAGCGAGCGGCCAAGCTGCGCAACGCCATCGCCGGAGGCGTTAAAGCGGCTGTTGATCGCCAAAAAGCCATAGTAAATATTGGACAGCGTCGCCGGGGCGAAGACGTAGGCTTCCTGCTGTGTGCGGGAGTTGACGACCTGGAAGTTGGTGTTATCGAACACCACGGCGCCGCGTCCGGAAACCATATCCACATCGCCTTCAATATAGCTGTTCGTCACCAGCGTACGCGGCTGGCGATCGGTTTGCAGACGGTTCTGCACGCCGCTGTTGGTCACAAAGAAGGTGTTCTGGCGGCCAAGGATATTGACCTTGTTAATCTGGACTTTGTCGCCATCGGTACGCAACGCCACCGCCGGATGGTTTCCGGCATCGACGCTGTCGCCTAGCGTGTTCTCGATGGTCAGATTTTGTAGCTGCAGACCGTTATTCTGCGACCAGAACGCGGCAGAACACATCACACCGATCGTCGCGGCGTGTTTGCTTTGGCAGTTATCGAACATATACCAGGCGGGTTTACCAGGCATATATTTCCCGCCGGGATTCACCGCGCGGCGCCAGTCAGCGACGCTCATTTCACCATCAATCGCCATCCCAATTTTCACATCGATCGGTTTTTCACCGGTCCCGTACAGGGTCAGACTTCCCGGCGCGGCGGGAACATACACGGTCCCCTGATAGTCGCCCGGCATAATAGCAATGTACTGGCGTTTGTTCGTGCGTTTAACCATTGCCGCATCGACCGCGGCCTGAATCGAGGTGTGCGTAACGCCTGGCGTACCTGCCGGCCCCACCACAAAGTCAGGCTGTGCGGGCAGGGTAATCGGCGACGGCGACCACGGGGCGGTATTCGGCGTCAGGGAGGCAAAATAGCGCGCCGCAACGAAGTTTTTCGCTTCATTTGCCGACAGAATTGGGCGCGAGGCGGTGCCAGGCGCGGTTTGATCGGAAGGGATCTGATCGGGTGGCGTAGAGCTACAGGCGCTCAGCGTCACGCCAAAAGCCAGTGCCAGCGCCAGACGGGAAACCGATAATGTATTCACAGGTTGCTCCGGGCTTGAAAAAGTTAAATGACATCCATTGAAGCCTGCTTTTTTATACTAAGTTGAACGAAACGGGAAGGCGAAAAGGTAAAAAGTTCCTTTTCAGGCCGGAAACACCTGTAGCATCAGATAGTTTTATCACAATTAAGCAACAACTTTCGCGCTTTGAGTTGACAATCCGGAGCAGAAAGAAAATAAATGTCTATACAACTCATGACAGGCAAGAGAGCGACAGGAATGCGGCAACTTTTACCGGGCGATACTGTCTGGCGAAACATCAGGCTGGCGACAATGGACCCGCAGCGGCAAGCCCCGTACGGGCTGGTGGATAACCAGGCGCTGATTGTACGCGAAGGGCATATTTGCGATATCGTGCCAGAGACGCAGCTTCCTGTCAGTGGGGACAATATCCATGATATGCAGGGACGACTGGTAACCCCGGGACTTATCGATTGCCACACGCATCTGGTGTTTGCCGGTAACCGCGCCGCAGAGTGGGAGCAGCGGCTTAACGGCGCGTCATACCAGCATATTAGCGCTCAGGGCGGCGGCATTAACGCGACGGTATCAGCAACCCGCGCCTGTGCGGAGGAGACGCTCTACCTGCTGGCGCGCGAACGCATGATGCGCCTTGCCAGCGAAGGCGTTACGCTGCTGGAGATTAAATCCGGCTATGGCCTGGAGCTGGCGACAGAAGAAAAGCTGTTGCGCGTTGCTGCAAAACTTGCCGCCGAAAACGCTATCGACATTAGCCCCACGCTATTGGCCGCTCATGCTACGCCAGCGGAGTATCGTGACGACCCGGACGGCTACATCACTCTGGTCTGCGAGACGATGATTCCGCAGCTCTGGCAAAAAGGGTTATTTGATGCGGTAGACCTCTTTTGCGAGAGCGTCGGCTTTAATGTGGCGCAGAGTGAGCGCGTATTGCAGACGGCGAAGGCGTTAGGTATTCCCGTTAAAGGCCATGTTGAGCAGCTTTCGCTGTTGGGCGGCGCGCAGCTGGTGAGTCGCTATCAGGGTTTATCGGCGGATCATATCGAATATCTTGATGAAGCGGGCGTCGCGGCGATGCGTGACGGCGGTACTGTCGGCGTGTTGTTGCCTGGCGCGTTTTATTTTCTGCGCGAGACGCAGCGCCCGCCGGTGGAACTGCTGCGCCGCTATCAGGTGCCTGTCGCCGTCGCCAGCGATTTCAATCCCGGCACCAGCCCGTTTTGCAGTTTGCATCTGGCGATGAATATGGCCTGCGTACAGTTTGGTCTGACGTCGGAAGAGGCATGGGCGGGCGTTACGCGCCATGCCGCTCGTGCGCTGGGAAGACAGGCGACGCATGGGCAGCTCAGGGCCGACTACCGGGCGGATTTTGTGGTGTGGGATGCTGAACAGCCGGTAGAGGTTGTGTATGAGCCGGGGCGTAATCCTTTATATCAGCGGGTATACAGAGGACAAATCTCATGACGCAATGGTATCCGGCTTCTCCGGCGCTCTGGCAGGGGCGCGATGACAGTATAGAAGCGCCGGATGCGCGGCGTCTGTTTCAGACCGTCACGCGCAGCGAGACCTTTTCCCCCGAAAACTGGCAGCAAAAGATCGCGTTAATGGGATTTGCCTGCGACGAGGGGGTAAAACGCAATGCAGGGCGTCCCGGCGCGGCAGGCGCCCCGGATGCGTTGCGTAAAGCGCTGGCGAATATGGCCAGCCACCAGGGACATGAACGGCTAGTGGATTTAGGCAATTGGGTTGCGCCTACGCCCGATCTGGAAGGCGCGCAGCAGGCCTTGCGCGATGCGGTAAGCCGCTGTCTGCGGGCCGGGATGCGCACGCTGGTGCTGGGCGGTGGGCATGAAACCGCGTTTGGACACGGCGCGGGGGTGCTGGACGCGTTTGCGCAGGAAAGCGTAGGTATCATTAATCTTGATGCGCATCTGGATCTCCGTCAGACCGACCGGGCAACATCCGGGACGCCGTTTCGTCAACTGGCGCAGCTATGCGACGCGCAGAGCCGCGCGTTTCATTATGCCTGTTTCGGCGTGAGCCGTGCGGCGAATACGCAGGCGTTGTGGCGGGAAGCGCAGTGGCGGAATGTTACCGTGGTGGAGGATCTTGACTGCCATGACGCGCTGGCGCAGATGACGCAGTTTATCGACAAGGTGGATAAAATTTATCTGACTATCGATCTCGACGTATTGCCTGTCTGGGAAATGCCGGCCGTCTCCGCTCCCGCAGCGCTGGGCGTGCCGCTGATACAGGTTCTGCGTTTAATTGAGCCGGTTTGCCGCAGCGGAAAATTACAGGCGGCGGATCTGGTTGAGTTTAATCCACGCTTTGATGAAGATGGCGCAGCGGCGCGCGTGGCGGCGCGGCTTGGCTGGCAAATCGCGCACTGGTGGCGTTAATCTGTCATCCGGAAAACACTCTCCGCATAAGGAAGGCTTCACGCATGTATTCATCCCGCTCCCGTTCTGCACCTGCGCCTTTTTACGAAACGGTGAAACAGGACATCTGTAAAAAAATAGCCGGCGGCGTCTGGCAGCCGCACGATCGCATTCCGTCGGAAGCTGAACTGGTCGCTCAGTATGGCTTTAGCCGAATGACCATCAACCGGGCGCTGCGTGAGCTGACGGATGAAGGGTGGCTGGTGCGTTTACAGGGCGTGGGGACGTTTGTCGCCGAACCGAAAGGCCAGTCCGCGCTGTTTGAAGTCCGCAGTATCGCCGAGGAGATTGCCGCCCGCCGTCATCAGCATCGTTGTGAGGTGCTCACGCTGGAGCGCGTGCGGGCAAACGCCATCCAGGCCAGCGCTCTCAACGTCAATGAGAGCGATGTCATTTTCCATTCCATCATGGTGCATTATGAAAACGATCTGCCGGTACAAATTGAAGATCGCTGCGTGAATGCGGATATTGCCGTGGATTACCTGACGCAGGATTACCGTCAGACCACGCCGCACGCTTATTTGTCGCGGATCGCGCCGCTAACGGAAGGGGAACATATTGTGGAGGCGGTGCGCGCCACGGCGCAAGAGTGCGCGTGGTTAACTATCAAAGAGCATGAGCCTTGTCTGCTCATTCGTCGTACAACCTGGTCCGCGTCGCGGATTGTTTCTCACGCCCGCTTACTTTTCCCCGGGTCGCGCTATCGGCTACAGGGACGATTTATCTCCTGAGCGGGCCGCTGCCGGAAAACGTGATTGCTGACACAATATAACAAAATTGTATCATTTTTGTTAATTCTATTCTTGTGCTTACTTGTATAGACAAGTATATGTCTGATTCTTATCTGTGGGTCTGCGGCGGTGCCTGATAGTGGCGTTTTAGCGTTATTTGGCGATGGCAGACCGATAATAATGAGGAGTCATTGCTATGCCTGAAAGCAAGTATCGTCAGCAGACTATCCGCGCGCCCCGAGGCACGGTATTAACGGCGAAAAGCTGGCTGACAGAAGCCCCGCTGCGGATGTTAATGAATAATCTCGATCCTGACGTGGCGGAAAATCCGCATGAGCTGGTGGTCTACGGCGGGATTGGTCGCGCCGCGCGCAACTGGGAATGCTATGACGCTATTGTTGATGCGCTCACCCGGCTGGAGGCGGACGAAACGTTGCTTATTCAGTCTGGCAAACCGGTCGGCGTATTTAAAACGCACGACAACGCGCCGCGGGTATTAATCGCCAACTCCAACCTGGTTCCCCACTGGGCGACATGGGAACACTTTAACGAACTGGATGCGAAAGGGCTGGCGATGTACGGTCAAATGACGGCCGGAAGCTGGATCTATATCGGCAGTCAGGGAATCGTGCAGGGAACATACGAAACCTTTGTCGAGGCGGGGTGTCAGCACTATAACGGCACGCTGGCGGGACGCTGGGTGCTGACCGCCGGATTGGGCGGCATGGGCGGCGCGCAACCGCTAGCCGCGACGCTGGCCGGAGCGTGTTCGCTGACGATTGAATGCCAGCAAAGCCGTATCGATTTTCGTCTGCGTACTCGTTACGTGGATGAGCAGGCCGCCACGCTGGATGACGCGCTGGCCCGCATTACGCGCTACACCCGCGAGGGGAAAGCCGTGTCCGTCGCCCTGTGCGCGAACGCGGCGGATATCCTGCCGGAACTGGTTAATCGCGGCGTGCGCCCGGACCTGGTGACCGATCAGACCAGCGCCCACGATCCGCTACATGGCTATTTACCCTCCGGCTGGCGCTGGGAGGAGTATCAGAAAAACGCGCAATCCGATCCCCACGGGACGATGCAGGCAGCAAAACGTTCCATGGCGGCGCATGTTCGGGCGATGCTGGCGTTCAGTAAAATGGGCGTGCCGACCTTTGACTATGGCAACAATATTCGTCAGATGGCGAAAGAGATGGGGGTGGAAAACGCCTTTGATTTTCCGGGATTTGTGCCAGCCTATATTCGTCCGCTGTTCTGTCGTGGTATCGGGCCGTTTCGCTGGGTGGCGCTGTCCGGCGATCCGCAGGATATCTATAAAACCGATGCCAAAGTCAAAGAGATAGTGGCTGAGGATAAACATCTGCATCACTGGCTGGATATGGCGCGCGAGCGCATTCATTTTCAGGGGTTACCGGCGCGTATCTGCTGGGTAGGCCTGGAGTGGCGGCAAAAACTGGGGCTGGCGTTCAACGAAATGGTGCGTTGCGGCGAGGTATCCGCGCCCATTGTGATTGGCCGCGATCACCTGGATTCCGGCTCTGTCGCCAGCCCTAACCGTGAAACCGAAGCGATGCGCGACGGTTCCGACGCGGTTTCCGACTGGCCGCTGTTAAATGCGTTGCTGAATACCGCCAGCGGGGCGACATGGGTATCGCTCCATCATGGCGGCGGGGTGGGAATGGGGTTTTCGCAACACGCCGGTATGGTGATTGTCTGTGATGGCACTGACGAGGCCGCCGCGCGTATTCGCCGCGTGTTACACAACGATCCGGCGACGGGCGTCATGCGCCATGCCGATGCCGGATATGATCTCGCGGTGGAATGCGCTGTTGAGCAAGGTCTGAATTTACCGATGGTTGCGGCGACGCAGGGGAAAGGCTGATATGAACACCATGACACTCACTCCGGGGCAGTTAAGCCTCTCTCAACTGTACGATGTCTGGCGTCATCCGGTACAGCTTCGGCTGGACGCCAGCGCCATTGACGGCATTAACGCCAGCGTCGCGTGCGTCAATGATATCGTTGCCGAAGGGCGTACCGCCTACGGCATCAACACCGGTTTCGGCCTGCTGGCGCAGACGCGCATCGCTGATGAAGACTTGCAAAATCTACAGCGATCGTTGGTGCTGTCTCACGCCGCGGGCGTAGGCGACCCACTGGATGACGCGATGGTGCGTCTGATCATGGTATTGAAAATCAATAGCCTGGCGCGCGGGTTTTCCGGAATTCGGTTGAGCGTGATAGAAGCGCTCATCGCTCTGGTGAATGCCGGCGTGTATCCGCTGATTCCGGCAAAAGGCTCGGTTGGCGCGTCGGGCGACTTAGCGCCGCTGGCGCATCTGTCGCTGACGCTGCTTGGCGAAGGAAAAGCGCGCTGGCAGGGCGAATGGCTTCCGGCGCAGACGGCGCTAAAAAAGGCCGGACTGGAGCCTGTCGCGCTGGCGGCCAAAGAGGGGCTGGCGCTGCTTAATGGCACCCAGGCATCAACGGCCTTCGCGCTGCGCGGTTTGTTTGAGGCACAGGAGTTATTTGCCTCCGCCGTTGTCTGCGGCGCGCTGACTACCGAAGCCGTACTGGGATCGCGCCGTCCTTTTGATGCGCGCATTCATGCCGCGCGCGGACAACAGGGGCAAATTGACGTCGCGCGGTTGTTCCGGCACCTGCTGACCGATACCAGCGCCATTGCTGAATCACATCACCACTGTCATAAAGTTCAGGACCCGTATTCCCTTCGCTGCCAGCCGCAGGTAATGGGCGCTTGTCTGACCCAGTTACGTCAGACGAAAGAGGTACTGCTGGCTGAGGCCAACGCGGTATCCGATAATCCGCTGGTCTTTGCCGATGCGGGGGAGGTGATCTCCGGCGGTAACTTCCATGCTGAACCGGTTGCCATGGCGGCGGATAATCTGGCGCTGGCGATAGCGGAAATCGGCGCGCTATCGGAGCGGCGCATCGCGCTGATGATGGATAAACATATGTCGCAGTTACCGCCGTTCCTGGTGAAAAATGGCGGCGTTAATTCCGGTTTTATGATTGCCCAGGTCACCGCCGCGGCGCTCGCCAGCGAGAATAAAGCGCTGGCGCACCCGCACAGCGTGGATAGCCTGCCGACCTCGGCGAATCAGGAAGATCATGTCTCAATGGCCCCGGCGGCAGGGCGGCGACTCTGGGAAATGGCGGCGAATACCCGCGGCATCATTGCCGTGGAGTGGCTGGCGGCCTGTCAGGGGATAGATTTACGGGAAGGGTTAACCTCCAGCCCGTTACTGGAACAGGCGCGGCAGACACTGCGCGAGCAGGTGGCGCACTATACGCAGGATCGTTTTTTCGCGCCCGATATTGAGTGTGCGACGGCGCTGCTGGCGCAAGGCGCGTTACAGCGTCTGGTGCCGGACTTTATGTGAATGCTGCCGGATGGCGCGGCGCGTATTCGGCTTACCCAACCCGTTGGCAGGGTAAGACGTTTACGCCGCCATCCGGCACAGCGTTTAACTGAACATCGCCGTGATCGAGGCGCTGGCGAGCGAATGGAAATGCACATTAAAGCCGACCATCGCGCCGCTGGCGTCTTCATCAACGTCAAGACGCTCGACGTCCAGCGCGTGAACCGTAAAGATATAGCGGTGCGTTTCCCCTTTAGGCGGCGCCGCGCCGCCGTAGCCCGCTTTACCGAAATCGGTACGCGTCTGAATGACGCCGTCTGGTACGGCCACCAGGCCTGAGCCGAACCCCTGGGTCAGTACGCGCGTATCCGCCGGGAGGTTCACCACCACCCAGTGCCACCAGCCGGAGCCGGTCGGCGCGTCGGGATCGTAACAGGTCACGACAAAACTTTTGGTGCCCATCGGCACGTCGTCCCAGGCCAGATGCGGCGAAATATTATCGCCATCATAGCCCATACCGTTAAAAACGTGGCGATGAGGAAGTTTATCTCCATCGCGCAAATCGTTGCTGATAAGTTTCATGCGCTCTCCTTTTGACTCACCAGAAGTGTAGCCAGAAGCAGCATCGCTTACCGCTGATTAATGGCTAAAAAATGTTTCATTGTGTACCGCGTCATTGACCGCCTGGGTCAAACGGCGCAGTTGATCCGGACGAATAATGTAGGGCGGCATCAGGTAGATTAGCTTGCCGAACGGCCTGATCCAGACGCCTTGCCCGACGAAGAAGCGTTGAAGCGCCGCCATATTGACCGTGTGCGTGGTTTCAACCACCCCAATCGCGCCCAACACCCGCACATCCGCCACCCAGGGCGAACTTTGCGCGGGGGCTAACTCAGCGCGTAACTGAGACTCGATAGACGCCACCTGCTGACGCCATTCGCCGCTTTCCAGCAGCGTCAGGCTGGCGCAAGCGACGGCGCAGGCCAGCGGATTCCCCATAAACGTCGGGCCATGCATAAAACACCCCGCCTCGCCGTTGCTAATAGTCTCTGCAACCTGGCGTGTCGTGAGCGTTGCCGAGAGGGTCATGGTGCCGCCGGTTAAGGCTTTGCCGAGACACAGAATATCCGGCGCGATCCCGGCGTGCTCGCAGGCGAACAGTTTGCCGGTACGGCCAAACCCGGTGGCTATTTCATCGGCAATCAGCAGAATGCCTTCGCGATCGCACATGTTACGAATACGCCTGAGCCATTGTGGATGATATATGCGCATCCCGCCCGCGCCCTGAACGATAGGTTCCAGAATCACGGCGGCTATTTCATGGCGATGCGCGGCCATCAGGCGGGCAAATGGCGCGATGTCGCTTTCATCCCATTCGCCATCCATCCGGCTTTGCGGCGCCGGCGCGAACAGGTTTTCCGGCAGATAGCCTTTCCACAAGCTGTGCATGGAGTTATCCGGATCGCACACCGACATCGCGCCGAACGTGTCGCCATGATAACCGTGGCGAAACGTCAGAAAACGCTGACGCGATTCGCCGCGCGCCTGCCAGTATTGCAGCGCCATCTTCATGGCCACTTCTACCGACACCGAACCAGAGTCGGCCAGAAAGACACACTCCAGCGGCTCAGGCGTTATCGCGACCAGCTTACGGCACAGATTCACCGCAGGTGTATGGGTTATGCCGCCGAACATGACATGCGACATGGCGTCAATTTGCGCTTTCATCGCCGCATTCAATTGCGGGTGGTTATAACCATGAATGGCCGCCCACCAGGAGGACATCCCCTCAATCAGGCGTTCGCCCGAGGCGAGAACCAGCTCGCAGCCTTCGGCCCGCTCAACGGGATATACCGGCAGCGGCGAGGTCATGGAAGTGTAAGGATGCCAAATATGGCGTTTATCGAAGGCCAGATCGTCCGTTGTCATAATCGACTTGTAAACCAAATTAAAAAGATTTAGGTTTACGAGTCTACACCATATCAAAAACAAACAACATATTTTGGAGAAGCCCGATGGCTCGCCACCCACGCTGGACACTGTCGCAAGTAACCGAATTATTTGAAAAACCACTGCTGGAATTGCTGTTTGAAGCGCAGCAAATTCATCGCCAGCATTTCGATCCGCAGCAGGTACAGGTTAGTACGCTGCTGTCGATCAAAACCGGCGCCTGCCCGGAGGATTGTAAATACTGCCCGCAGAGCTCGCGCTATAAAACCGGGTTGGAAGCCGAGCGTTTAATGGAGGTAGAGCAGGTACTGGACTCCGCCCGTAAAGCGAAAAACGCCGGTTCGACCCGCTTCTGTATGGGAGCGGCCTGGAAGAATCCGCATGAACGCGATATGCCTTATCTGGAGCAGATTGTACAGGGCGTCAAAGCGATGGGGCTGGAAACCTGTATGACGCTCGGCATGTTGAACGAGAGCCAGGCGCAGCGTCTGGCTAACGCCGGGCTGGATTACTACAACCACAACCTCGATACCTCGCCGGAGTTTTACGGCAATATCATCACTACCCGTACCTATCAGGAGCGCCTCGACACGCTGGAAAAAGTCCGTGAAGCAGGGATTAAAGTGTGCTCCGGCGGCATTGTGGGTCTGGGCGAAACGGTTACCGATCGCGCCGGACTGTTGTTGCAGTTGGCGAACCTGCCGACGCCGCCGGAAAGCGTGCCAATCAACATGCTGGTGAAGGTGAAAGGCACACCGCTTGCGGATAACGATGACGTGGATGCGTTTGATTTTATTCGTACTATCGCCGTGGCGCGCATCATGATGCCGACCTCATACGTGCGTCTTTCCGCAGGGCGTGAACAGATGAACGAGCAGACCCAGGCGATGTGCTTTATGGCCGGGGCGAACTCGATTTTCTATGGCTGCAAATTGTTAACTACGCCAAATCCGGCAGAGGACAAGGATCTGCAGTTATTCCGTAAGCTGGGACTGAATCCGCAGCAGACCAGGGTGCTGGCGGGCGATAACGAGCAGCAGCAACGTCTGGAGCAGACGCTGATGACGCCTGACACCGATGATTATTACAACGCGGCAGCCTTATGAGTTGGCAACAACGCGTCGACGATGCGCTGACGGCGCGTCGGGCGACGGATACGTTGCGCCGCCGCTATGTGGTGTCGCAGGGCGCCGGACGCTGGCTGGTAGCGAACGGGCGACAGTATCTTAACTTTTCCAGCAATGATTACCTCGGCTTAAGTCAACATCCGCAGATTATTCGCGCCTGGCAACAGGCAGCGACGCGTTTTGGCGTCGGCAGCGGCGGGTCGGGTCATATCAGCGGTTATTCCGTGGCGCACCAGGCGTTAGAGGAGGAACTGGCGCAATGGTTAGGATATCCACGCGCGCTGCTGTTTATCTCTGGCTTTGCGGCGAATCAGGCGGTCATTACCGCCTTAATGAAAAAAAATGACCGGATTGTGGCCGACAGGTTGAGTCATGCTTCCCTGCTGGAAGCCGCTAATCTGAGTCCGGCGCAGCTTCGCCGCTTTATCCATAACGATACGCAGCATCTGTCGCGTTTACTGCAATCGCCCTGCGTGGGTCAGCAACTGGTGGTGACAGAAGGTGTATACAGCATGGACGGCGACAGCGCGCCGCTGGCGGAAATCCAGCACATTGCCCGCAGGCATCATGCCTGGCTGTTGGTTGATGATGCGCACGGCATCGGCGTGACTGGCGATGAGGGGCGGGGCACCTGCTGGCAGCGGGGGGTGAAGCCTGAGTTGCTGGTGGTGACTTTCGGTAAGGGGTTTGGCGTCAGCGGCGCAGCGGTGCTCTGCTCGGAAAGCGTCGCAGATTATCTGCTGCAATTCGCCCGTCATCTGGTTTACAGCACCAGTATGCCGCCCGCCCAGGCGCAGGCGTTAAGCGCCTCGCTGGCGGTGATCCGTAGCGATGAAGGTCGTGAACGGCGCGAAAAACTCGCCGCTCTGGTTCAGCGCTTTCGGGCCGGCGTTAACGCGTCCCGATTTACGCTACTGAATGCCCATAGCGCCATCCAGCCGTTAATCGTGGGCGATAACAGCCGTGCATTGCGCCTGGCGGAGGCGCTGCGTCAACAAGGATGCTGGGCGACGGCGATTCGTCCGCCGACGGTGCCTGTCGGTACGGCGCGCCTGCGCTTAACGTTAACGCAGGCGCATGAAGCGTGCGATATAGACCGTCTGCTGGAGGTGCTGCATGGCGCAGGTGAATAAGCAGGCTATTGCGGCGGCGTTTGGCCGGGCCGCATCGCAATACGAACAGCACGCCTCTTTACAGCAACACAGCGCGGATGCGCTGCTGACGCTGTTGACAGGCCGCCAGTTTGCCAGTGTGTTGGACGCAGGCTGCGGCCCCGGACGTATGAGTCGTTACTGGCGAGAGCGGGGGAGCGAAGTGACCGCCCTGGATCTTTCGCTGCCGATGCTGCAACAGGCTCGCGATCGTCAGGCGGCGCATCACTATTTGCTGGCGGATATCGAAGCGATTCCCCATGACGCCGGCGTTTTTGACCTGGCCTGGAGCAACCTGGCGGTCCAGTGGTGCGGCGATTTACGCGATGCGTTGAGCGAGTTGTATCGGGTTGTACGGCCCGGCGGCGTGGTGGCGTTTACCACCTTGTGCCAGGGGTCGTTGCCGGAGCTGCGTCAGGCATGGCAGGCCGTCGATAATCGCGCTCACGCGAATAGCTTTTTGCCGGAAGAGGCCATTGACCACGCGCTACGCGGCTGGCGGGCGTCTCGTCATACTCAGGCGATGACATTGTGGTTTGAGGATGCCCTGAGCGCGATGCGTTCGCTCAAAGGCATTGGCGCCACCCATCTTCATGAAGGGCGGGAGACGGATGTATTAACCCGCGCCCGGCTTAGACAGATTCAACTGGCATGGCCGCAGCGGCAGGGGAAATATCCGCTGACGTACCACCTTTTTATGGGAGTGATTGAACGTGACTAAACGCTATTTTGTGACCGGTACTGATACTGAAGTCGGTAAAACGGTCGCCAGTTGCGCCTTATTGCAGGCCGCAACGCAGTTAGGTTATCAAACCGTAGGCTATAAGCCCGTCGCTTCCGGCAGCGAAATGACAACCGACGGGCTACGCAATAGCGATGCCCTGGCCTTGCAGCGTAACAGCAGCCTGCCGCAACCTTATTCCGCTATCAATCCTTATACTTTTGCCGAGCCTACTTCTCCCCACATCGCTAGCGCCGACGAAGGCCGGGCGATAGACGCGGCGGTGTTATCACGCGGATTACGAACGCTGGAGGCGCAGGCAGACTGGGTGTTGACAGAAGGGGCGGGCGGCTGGTTTACACCGCTCTCTGCCACGCTGACGTTTGCCGACTGGGTACAGACGGAGCAGCTGCCGGTGATTCTGGTTGTTGGCGTCAAGCTGGGCTGTATTAATCACGCCATGCTGACGGCGCTGGCGGTAGAACAGGCCGGATTACCGCTTGTCGGATGGATAGCCAACGACATGCAGCCGCCAGGCGCGCGTCATGGTGAATATCTCGCGACGCTTCGCCGCGTCATACCGGCCCCGCTGTTAGGGGAAATCCCGTGGCTGGGCGTTTCTCCATCGCAGGCGGCGACAGGACAGTATCTGGACCTTAGCCCCCTGGAACGCGCCTGACCGCGCTTAAAAACCGCCTTCTTGCAGGATCAGACGATCCTGCTGTTCTTTCGCCAGACCCTCCTGACGTCGCCATGCTAAAAATGTGCAAAATGTGAGCGTCTACGCCTCAATTTTTGCCTTCTCGTTAGCCAATAATCTGCCAAAAATAGCGATAATTTTTTTTTATCGCCCGGCGAAAACGTCAGGGGCTGATTTTGCCAGGCGGCAGGGGATACGGGCTGGAAGCAGTTATCCACTATTCCTGTGGATAACCTTGTGTATTAGAGTTAGAAAACACAACGTAAGCGAGAGGCGACGCGGCCTGCGACTAAATTGGCGCGAAAGACGGCTTGAGAAAATATCCCTTTTCAGACAGCAAGTTATATAAAATCAATGGTTGTAAAGGAAGGAGGATACGTTGACATAAAACTTTCATCATCCGACTTGACAAATGTTAAAAAAGACTCTGGTCTGGGGATAACCAGCACACTGCTGGAATTTTACCCCGCGACTGTCTATGTTTTACCTCTAAATAGCGTGGGGTATCTACCGATAGCCATTATACACTGGAGTGTTACTGTTTTTTCATCCAGTATTTTTTATTGGCAATATTCACCGTCGAGAGTAAAATTACATCCCTGCCCGCTCACTCCTTCAGGTAGCCGCTCATGAGTAAACCGTTCAAACTGAATTCCGCTTTTAAACCTTCTGGCGATCAGCCGGACGCTATACGTCGTCTGGAAGAGGGGCTGGAGGACGGGCTGGCGCATCAGACGTTATTGGGCGTGACCGGCTCCGGGAAGACATTCACCATTGCCAACGTCATTGCGGACTTGCAGCGGCCAACGATGGTGCTTGCGCCCAATAAAACCCTGGCGGCGCAGCTCTACGGCGAAATGAAAGAGTTTTTCCCGGAAAACGCGGTGGAGTATTTCGTCTCCTACTATGACTACTATCAGCCGGAAGCGTATGTGCCAAGTTCGGATACGTTTATCGAAAAAGACGCTTCGGTAAACGAACATATTGAGCAAATGCGGTTGTCGGCAACGAAAGCGTTGCTTGAGCGACGCGATGTCGTGGTGGTGGCTTCCGTGTCCGCGATTTACGGTCTGGGCGATCCGGATCTCTACCTGAAAATGATGCTGCATCTGACGGTGGGAATGCTGATTGACCAGCGCGCGATTTTGCGTCGGCTGGCGGAATTGCAATACACCCGTAACGATCAAGCTTTTCAGCGTGGTACCTTTCGCGTGCGCGGCGAAGTGATCGACATCTTCCCGGCTGAATCTGACGACATCGCGCTACGCGTTGAGCTGTTTGATGAAGAAGTGGAACGCCTGTCGCTGTTCGACCCGTTAACCGGGCAGGTAGAGTCAACGGTGCCACGTTATACTATCTATCCCAAAACGCACTACGTGACGCCGCGCGAGCGTATTCTGCAGGCGATGGAAGAGATAAAAGATGAGCTGGCGGACAGGCGTAAGGTCTTGCTGGCGAATAATAAGCTGCTTGAAGAGCAGCGATTAAGCCAGCGCACGCAGTTCGATTTAGAGATGATGAACGAGCTGGGCTACTGCTCAGGCATTGAAAACTATTCCCGCTTTCTGTCGGGCCGCGGGCCGGGCGAACCGCCGCCAACCTTGTTCGATTATCTGCCCGCCGACGGACTGCTGGTGGTGGATGAGTCTCATGTCACCATCCCGCAGATAGGCGGCATGTACCGCGGCGACCGGGCGCGCAAAGAGACGCTGGTCGAGTATGGCTTCCGTCTGCCTTCGGCGCTGGATAACCGTCCGCTGAAGTTTGAGGAGTTTGAAGCCTTAGCGCCGCAAACTATCTATGTTTCCGCCACGCCCGGCAACTATGAGCTGGAAAAATCTGGTGATGAGGTGGTGGATCAGGTCGTGCGACCGACCGGGCTGCTGGACCCGATTATTGAAGTGCGTCCGGTGGCGACCCAGGTGGACGATCTGCTGTCCGAAATTCGTCAGCGTGCGGCCATTAATGAGCGTGTCCTTGTCACTACGCTTACCAAACGGATGGCGGAAGATTTGACCGAATATCTGGAAGAGCACGGCGAGCGCGTGCGTTACCTGCACTCAGATATTGATACCGTGGAGCGCATGGAAATCATCCGCGATTTGCGTCTGGGCGAGTTTGACGTTCTGGTGGGGATTAACCTGCTGCGCGAAGGGCTGGATATGCCGGAAGTCTCGCTGGTGGCGATTCTGGACGCCGATAAAGAGGGCTTCCTGCGCTCCGAGCGCTCCCTGATTCAGACCATAGGGCGCGCGGCGCGTAACGTTAACGGTAAAGCGATTCTGTATGGCGATAAAATCACGCCGTCGATGGCGAAGGCGATTGGCGAAACCGAGCGACGTCGCGAGAAGCAGCAGAAGTACAACGAAGAGCACGGTATCACTCCGCAGGGGCTGAACAAAAAAGTGGTCGACATCCTGGCGCTGGGGCAGAACATTGCGAAAACCAAAGCGAAGGGGAAAGGCAAGGGCCGTTCTACGGCAAAAGCCGGAATTGTCGAACTGGATATGACGCCGAAAGCGTTGCAGCAGAAAATTCATGAACTGGAAGGGCAAATGATGCAGCACGCGCAAAATCTGGAGTTTGAAGAAGCCGCGCAAATTCGCGACCAGTTGCACCAGTTACGCGAGTTGTTTATCGCGGCGTCCTGACAATGTGTCGATCGCCAGCGAGTCATCGTTACCATGGCTCGCTTTTGAGAATTTCAGTTCAATAGTAAGGGCTAAGTCAGTCAGGAATGAAAAACAGTGACAGGCTTTGACTAACGAGATTGTCGAAAAACTCAAAACATCAATGGGGTAGCTAGTTTAATCACAACTGAAGAAAATTAGCGTTGAGGCTGAACCCAACGCTAATTTTCCCTCTCTCCTCGGCTATGAAAAAAAACGCCCCGTATTATCGGTATAGCTATCCTCATGATCGTCATTTTAATCTTATGTGAGTTCGTTGAAAGCGTGTCATGGCAACAGATTACATCATTCTACTTAAAAAAGAGGTGATGGAAGCGCGAGCATTTATAAGTCAAGCGCTGCAAATACTGAATGATTTGTCCGAAATAATGACGACTGTGACCTCTTATTTAAAGTTGAGAATATCCTTATCTGTTACTTTAGGTTACGTTCAGATCAGGTAGGGAAAATATGTTTAATATTACTAATATACAATCTACGGCAAGGCATCAAAGTATTAGCAATGAGGCCTCAACAGAGGTGCCTTTAAAAGAAGAGATATGGAATAAAATAAGTGCCTTTTTCTCTTCAGAACATCAGGTTGAAGCACAAAGCTGCATCGCTTATCTTTGTCATCCACCTGAAACCGCCTCGCCAGAAGAGATCAAAAGCAAGTTTGAATGTTTAAGGATGTTAGCTTTCCCGGCGTATGCGGATAATATTCAGTATAGTAGAGGAGGGGCAGACCAATACTGTATTTTGAGTGAAAATAGTCAGGAAATTCTGTCTATAGTTTTTAATACAGAGGGCTATACCGTTGAGGGAGGGGGAAAGTCAGTCACCTATACCCGTGTGACAGAAAGCGAGCAGGCGAGTAGCGCTTCCGGCTCCAAAGATGCTGTGAATTATGAGTTAATCTGGTCTGAGTGGGTAAAAGAGGCGCCAGCGAAAGAGGCAGCAAATCGTGAAGAAGCCGTACAACGGATGCGTGACTGCCTGAAAAATAATAAGACGGAACTTCGTCTGAAAATATTAGGACTTACCACTATACCTGCCTATATTCCTGAGCAGATAACTACTCTGATACTCGATAACAATGAACTGAAAAGTTTGCCGGAAAATTTACAGGGAAATATAAAGACCCTGTATGCCAACAGTAATCAGCTAACCAGTATCCCTGCCACGTTACCGGATACCATACAGGAAATGGAGCTGAGCATTAACCGTATTACTGAATTGCCGGAACGTTTGCCTTCAGCGCTTCAATCGCTGGATCTTTTCCATAATAAAATTAGTTGCTTACCTTAAAATCTACCTGAGGAACTTCGGTACCTGAGCGTTTATGATAACAGCATAAGGACACTGCCAGCACATCTTCCGTCAGGGATTACCCATTTGAATGTGCAGAGTAATTCGTTAACCGCTTTGCCTGAAACATTGCCGCCGGGCCTGAAGACTCTGGAGGCCGGCGAAAATGCCTTAACCAGTCTGCCCGCATCGTTACCACCAGAATTACAGGTCCTGGATGTAAGTAAAAATCAGATTACGGTTCTGCCTGAAACACTACCTCCCACGATAACAACGCTGGATGTTTCCCGTAACGCATTGACTAATCTACCGGAAAACCTCCCGGCGGCATTACAAATAATGCAGGCCTCTCGCAATAACCTGGTCCGTCTCCCGGAGTCGTTACCCCATTTTCGTGGTGAAGGACCTCAACCTACAAGAATAATCGTAGAATATAATCCTTTTTCAGAACGAACAATACAGAATATGCAGCGGCTAATGTCCTCTGTAGATTATCAGGGACCCCGGGTATTGTTTGCCATGGGCGACTTTTCAATTGTTCGGGTAACTCGACCACTGCATCAAGCTGTCCAGGGGTGGCTAACCAATCTCGAGGAGGAAGACGTCAACCAATGGCGGGCGTTTGAGACGGAAGTAAACGCGGCAGCCTTCAGCATGTTTCTGGATCGTCTTAGCGATACGCAGAACACCCGACACCCGGATTTTAAGGAACAAGTCTCCGCCTGGCTGAAGATAGCGCACTAAGAGAAACCGCATTTATTATAGCGATGGGTGCAACGATAAGCTGTGAAGATCGGGTCACACTGGCATACCACCAAATGCAGGAAGCGACGTTGGTTCATGATGCTGAAAGAGGCGCCTTTGATAGCCACTTAGCGGAACTGATTATGGCGGGGCGTGAAATCTTTCGGCTGGAGCAAATAGAATCGCTCGCCAGAGAAAAGGTAAAACGGCTGTTTTTTATTGACGAAGTCGAAGTATTTCTGGGTTTTCAGAATCAGTTACGAGAGTCGCTGTCGCTGACAACAATGACCCAGGATATGCGATTTTATAACGTTTCGGGTATCACTGAGTCTGACCTGGACGAGGCGGAAATAAGGATAAAAATTGCTGAAAATAGGGATTTTCACAAATGGTTTGCGCTGTGGGGGCCGTGGCATAAAGTGCTGGAGCGTATAGCGCCAGAAGAGTGGCGTGAAATGATGGCCAAAAGGGCTGAGTGTATTGAAACGGATGAGTATCAGAGCCGGGTCAATGCTGAACTGGAAGCGTTAGGAATAGCAGGTGATCCTGACGCAGAGCGCATGGCTGGAATGCGGATAATGGAAGAGATCAATCAGACCCTCTTTACTGAGATCATGGAGAATATATTGCTGAAAAAAGAGGTGAGCTCGCTCATGAGCGCCTACTGGCGATAGCTGAACGCAGTTTATCAGAAGAGGGAGAGAGCCTGTTTACCCTTCGGTGTAAACAGGCTTCTGATAAGCGCAGCGTCGTCGGTAAACGGGCTTAACCCAACGCCTGTAGCGCTTTTTCCAGCGCATTATGTAATAACTGACGATCGTGGCGATAGGGGATATCGCTGGCCTCCAGCACTTCCTGAATCACCAGCCGATCGTTCACCGCACTGACGTCAACTCGCGGCCCAACCACTACTGCGTCAATGACTTTTTTGCCAATATATTGCTCCATCATTGCCAGCTTATCGACCAGCGTTAAACTGGCGGCGGGCAGACTCAGTTCGCGACCCAGATTGCCGATATACACCATTGGCGCTGGGGTGCGCCGCAGCGCCTGCGCCAGTTCATCCAGCAGCAGGCAAGGCATCAGGCTAGTATAAAAACTGCCAGGGCCAATCAGAATCAGATCCGCGTCATTAATGGCCTGTACCGCTTCCCGCGTCGCCGGAACGTTCGGCGTTAACATGATCTCCTGCGGCGGCGTCGCTAACTGATCGATATTCACCTCGCCGTAAATCTCATGCCCCTGTTCGTCAATCGCCATCAGATCTACCGGTAGCTCCGACATCGGGATCAGCTGCGCGTCCACTTTAAGCAGATTACGAATTAAATTAATCGCTTCCAGAGGCCGCACGCTCAGGTGATCTAACGCCTTTAACATCAAATTTCCGAGGTTATGACCAGAAAGTTCGCCATTACCGCCAAAACGATACTCAAACATAGCGGACGCGACGCTAGGTTCGGTAATTAACTGATTCAGACAGTTGCGCATATCGCCCCAGGCGATCCCGCCTTCCGAGCGGCGAATACGGCCAGTTGACCCCCCGTTATCTGTGGTAGTCACAATGCCGGTCAGGCGCGAACCTAATGAAGAAAGCGAGGAGAGGACGCGTCCTAATCCATGCCCTCCGCCGAGGGCAACGACACGATCAAGGTCAGCCAGCGTACGATTGCGCATAAAAATTCCTGAAGTCAAATAAGCAGCGCTACAGTAGCGCAAGTCGCGGGTTTTCAGCAATTAGCCGACCGGCTAAAAGACAATTAATTATTCCCGACTACCCCTTTATAGCGAGGGCGTTACCACGGCTAAATGATATATATCAATGTAAAAGTGTGATTTTCACGTATTCTGTCGCTAAATAGCACGATCATATCGCTATGTATATGTTTATATAGCGAAAGCGTGATGGCGAAATTGTCATTTACACGCTAGTATCGGCGTAACCACAGTAAACACTCTAGCCTCTGCACCTGGGTCATTTTTGATACGGTGCTTTGGCCGTGACAACGTTTAACGTTTGCCACCAGGGCGCAGGAAGAAATGACTCCGCCTCCCGTATTTGGAAAGGTGTACATGGCTTCACAACTTACCGATGCTTTCGCGCGTAAGTTTTACTACTTGCGTTTGTCGATTACCGATGTGTGTAACTTTCGTTGCACCTACTGTCTGCCGGATGGCTACAAACCTGGCGGCGTCACTAACAACGGTTTCCTTACCGTCGATGAAATTCGTCGCGTTACGCGCGCTTTTGCCAGTCTTGGCACGGAGAAGGTGCGTCTTACCGGCGGCGAGCCTTCATTACGCCGCGATTTTACCGACATCATTGCCGCCGTGGGTGAAAATGATGCTATTCGCCAGATCGCGGTGACCACTAACGGTTATCGACTGGCGCGCGATGCCGCGAACTGGCGCGAAGCGGGGCTGACGGGCGTCAATGTTAGCGTGGATAGTCTGGATGCGCGTCAGTTCCATGCGATTACCGGTCAGGACAAATTCCGCCAGGTGATGGCGGGCATCGATGCCGCCTTTGACGCCGGTTTCGAAAAGGTGAAAGTCAACACCGTGCTGATGCGCGACGTGAATCACCATCAGTTGGATACCTTCCTTGCCTGGATTCAGCCTCGCCCCATTCAGCTACGCTTCATTGAACTTATGGAGACGGGCGAGGGGAGCGATCTCTTCCGCAAACATCATATTTCGGGTCAGGTATTACGCGACGAGCTGATTAAGCGCGGTTGGATCCACCAGCTCCGCCAGCGCAGCGATGGCCCGGCGCAGGTTTTTTGTCATCCCGATTACGCCGGTGAGATCGGCCTCATTATGCCGTATGAAAAAGATTTCTGCGCCACCTGTAACCGCCTGCGTGTTTCGTCCGTCGGTAAGCTGCATTTATGTCTGTTTGGCGACGGCGGCGTGAGTTTACGCGACCTGTTACAGGATGACGCGCAGCAATACGCGCTTGAGAAACGTATTTCCGACGCGTTGCGGGAGAAAAAGCAGACCCATTTCCTTCACCAGAGCAATACTGGTATTACGCAAAATTTATCTTACATTGGCGGTTAATCCTTAATAAGGAGATTTCAGATGAGTCAGGTCAGCGCTGAATTTATCCCGACCCGCATCGTTATTCTTACTGTTTCCAGCCGACGCGGCGAAGAAGACGACACCTCCGGTCATTATCTGCGTGATTCGGCGCAGGAGGCCGGGCATGAAGTGGTGGCGAAAGCCATCGTTAAAGAGAACCGTTACGCGATTCGCGCCCAGGTTTCCGCCTGGATCGCCAGTGATGAGGTGCAGGTCGTATTGATAACTGGCGGGACCGGTTTGACCGAAGGCGATCAGGCGCCGGAAGCGCTGTTGCCGCTGTTCGATCGTGAAGTGGAAGGATTTGGCGAAGTGTTTCGCATGCTCTCGTTTGAAGAGATCGGCACCGCAACTCTGCAGTCGCGCGCGGTAGCTGGCGTGGCGAATAACACCTTGATTTTCGCCATGCCGGGCTCCACAAAAGCGTGCAGAACCGCATGGGAGAATATCATTGCGCCGCAGCTGGATGCCCGTACACGCCCATGTAATTTTCACCCTCATTTAAAGAAATAACGATGTCGCAATTAACCCATATAAACGCCGCAGGCGAAGCGCACATGGTGGACGTTTCCGCGAAAGCGGAAACCGTTCGTGAAGCGCGTGCGGAAGCATTCGTTACCATGCGTAGTGAAACGCTGGCGATGATTGTTGATGGCAAACACCACAAGGGCGATGTTTTCGCCACCGCCCGAATTGCCGGTATTCAGGCCGCCAAACGCACCTGGGAGCTGATCCCGCTGTGCCACCCGCTACTGCTAAGTAAAGTGGAGATTCAGCTTCAGGCCGAGCCGGAGTATAACCGCGTGCGTATTGAGTCTCTGTGCCGTCTGACCGGTAAAACCGGCGTCGAAATGGAAGCGTTAACCGCGGCGTCCGTCGCGGCGTTAACCATCTACGACATGTGCAAAGCGGTACAAAAAGATATGGTAATTGGTCCGGTGCGCCTGCTGGCGAAAAGCGGCGGCAAATCGGGGGATTTTAAGGTGGATGCGCATGATTAAGGTGCTTTTCTTCGCCCAGGTTCGCGAGCTTACAGGAACTGATGCGCTGGATCTTCCAGCAGATTTTTCCACCGTTGAGTCGCTGCGACAGCATCTGGCGACAAAGAGCGATCGTTGGGCGCTGGCGCTGGAAGACGGTAAGCTGTTGGCGGCGGTCAACCAGACGCTGGTAAGTTTTGACCATCCGCTGACGGCGGGCGATGAAGTGGCGTTTTTCCCGCCAGTCACGGGGGGCTAACATGCGTGAAACGCGAATTGTAGTCGGCCCTGCGCCGTTTAGCGTCGGGGAGGAATATTCCTGGCTGGCGGCGCGCGACGAAGACGGCGCGGTCGTCACCTTTACCGGAAAAGTGCGCAATCATAACCTGGGCGATAGCGTTAAGGCGCTGACGCTGGAGCATTATCCCGGCATGACTGAGAAAGCTCTGGCGGAGATCGTCGTTGAGGCACGTTCCCGCTGGCCGCTGGGGCGGGTCACGGTGATTCATCGCGTTGGCGAATTATGGCCGGGCGATGAGATTGTGTTTGTCGGCGTCACCAGCGCGCACCGCAGTAGCGCGTTCGACGCCGGTCAGTTCATTATGGATTATCTGAAAACCCGTGCGCCGTTCTGGAAGCGTGAAGCCACGCCGGAAGGCGATCGCTGGGTCGAAGCGCGCGACAGCGACCAGCAGTTGGCGAAACGTTGGTAGCAGAATGTGATACGCTTTAGGGTATCATTTCCACACAGGAGTTCATCATGGACAGATTTCCACGATCTGATTCAATAGTGCAGGCGCGGTCCGGCCTGCAGACCTATATGGCGCAAGTGTATGGCTGGATGACGGTCGGACTGTTACTGACCGCGTTTATCGCGTGGTATGCGGCTAATACGCCAGCCGTCATGATGTTTGTCTTTTCCAGTAAGATCACTTTCTTTGGCTTAATTATTGCCCAGCTTGCGCTGGTGTTTGTTCTGTCGGGACTGGTGCATAAACTTAGCGCCGGAATGGCGACGACGCTGTTTATGCTCTATTCGGCGCTAACCGGATTGACGTTATCCAGTATTTTTATCGTTTACACCTACTCCTCTATCGCCAGCACGTTTGTGGTGACGGGGGGAATGTTTGGCGCCATGAGCCTGTACGGGTACACCACTAAACGCGATCTTAGCGGTTTCGGCAATATGCTGTTTATGGCGCTTATTGGTATCGTTCTGGCGTCGCTGGTCAATTTCTGGCTGAAGAGTGAAGCGCTGATGTGGGCGGTAACCTATATCGGGGTGGTGGTGTTTGTCGGTCTGACAGCCTATGACACGCAGAAACTGAAAAATATCGGCGAGCAAATAGATACCCGCGATAGCGCTAATCTGCGTAAATATTCGATTCTCGGCGCGTTAACGCTGTACCTGGACTTTATCAACCTGTTCCTGATGTTACTGCGTATTTTTGGTAATCGCCGCTAATTATAGCGATCTCTTAAAATCCTGGCCTTGCGCCAGGATTTTTTTAGGACTATATTTAGGGCGAAACAGCATAAATATCTTAGAAATGTTTTCCTGCGCTTGCCATTCTTATCACGTGATCATGTGAAGAGTGATAAATGACAAGTGGGACCTCTGGCTGCAATACGTATACGGCAAATAGCATTTATTCCCGCGACAATGTTATCCCTTACCTATTGGTATACTGCGTTGGGACTATGGTGTACCGCCGGCATTATATGGTTAACGTTGTATACTCATTTTTTGATAACCCACGTTCAACCTGTTGTTGTTTTGTGGATATCAGCACTTTTGCTTGGTCTGGGGTATGGGGCCGTTACCTGTCTTTCCCGCTTTGGCACTGTTGTCGCAACGTTGATATATATTGCCATCATTACGCTTACCGGCGTGTCATTAGCTTACCTTTTCTCAAGTGGCGCGACCATTTTCGTGATTGTTGGAATCATGTTTAGTCTTAATGCCTTATTTATTTTCTACCTGAATATCAGTTCTGGTCTATTCAGGCTGTTAATCTTCATGGCGGTAAGCGGGATCATCGCTGCGATAGTTGTCAATAGCCTGGTGGCCAGTAGCACTATGGTCTGGATAGTCAGTATGCTGACGGTATTGGTATGGACATTGATTACAGCACTAGAAAAATCGACACTTCATGGTTATGCCCGCATGTTATATCACAGCGAGTTTTCATCCCTGTCTCGTTGCGCTTTATTTGGCGCGCTGACGCTTTACCTTGGCATTATTAATGCTGTGGTTACGCTGTGTCGTTATATCATTTTGATGATTCTGGAAATACTATTATCTTTCAGGCCGTAGGCGTTGCAGGTTTTTTATTCAGGTTGGTGATGATGGGTATAATGAGTAAATTATGTGGCAAACAATTTTGGTTAGCGTTTTGTGAAGCTAAAGACGTCACTCGCGCCATTAAAAATGGCGGCGAGGATTTTAATAAGAAATGCCCGCCAGCGCTGATTTCTCATTTCATTACCGGATTTTCATGGGAACATTCATTACCTAATCCTGCGCCTGTTTGCGCGTTTAGTTTTATGCTTCTTGTGGGAGGTGTGTGCAGTGCGCATTTTGTTTTTGATAAGTTTATCCTGTATTGGCCACTAAATATAATTATTTATTTTGGCAGTGCTATAGGTATGATGCTATGTGTTATGGCTGAGGTATGGCTTATTGCCAAAGGTTTTATCCTGGGGTTGCGCCTCTGCGTTTTACTGTTTTTATTAAATATTATGCTCTGTGGTACTGGATTATTTGACGTGTTGTGCCATCAAAATAGCGAACTAAAGAGTGATCTGGTTATCGCGATTATTATGGTTGTGCTTTGCCGCTGGGTGATGAATGGCGAAACGTTTACGATGATGATTCGTTTCTGCCTGGGGCGTCGATTAGTGCGAGTCGCATTACAAAAATATCTCACCTCACAGACAAGGAAATGATAAGCCCATGAACCTGATGACGTGGCTAACAGGAAAAACACTGGCGGAGCTGGTGAAAAAAGGGCAGTTGATCCCGCCAGAAATTAAGTTACCTGTGTATCCGGCCAGCCACTACAAAAAAAACTGGTATGAACAAGGTATTCCTCACGGAGGCGTTATTGGGCTTACGGCGATTATGATGACCATGACATGGATCGTCAGTATAAACATGGTTATTGCGCAGTTTGAGCTGCACAATAAAAAGCATCTGGAGCTGGTCTTCTTCCTGGCCGTGGGCTATATCGCTTTTCTTACCCCGTCAAATCAGCTCCTGCTTAAAGGAAGAATGAGCGGGGTCATTATTTACCGCTATGCGCTATTACTGGCCATTATTTCCGTTACGTTGGCAACGTTCTGTACCCTGTCATCAGTATTCATGGGTGAGTTTAACGAAGTGCTCCTGCTGCTGTTTAGCTGGTCATTGCTGCTTTTTTCCCGCTTACAGATGAATACGTCTTTTTTCTCAGCATATGTTTATTTTTACCGGATAAAACGCGTTGTGCTGGAAAGCGAAAACGCGTCTGCTTAAATTCATTTCGCCATCGCCCGCTCGTTTTTCGCCCGCAGCTTCTTCGCCCGGCTCTCCAGGATCAGATAGCACACCAGCGCCAGCAACAGGGGAATAAAATAGTAAAGCACACGGTACGCGAGCAGGGCGGCGATAATCGTGCCTTGCGACGTATGTTCGCCCGCCAGCAACGCGAGGAATACGGCCTCCAGCACGCCGATGCCTGCCGGAATATGCACGATGACGCCCGCGATACTGCTCACCAGCAGTACGCCCAGCACAAAGAAATAGTTCACATCCTGACCCATCAGCAGCCAGATGATGGCGCCCATCGCCATCCAGTTCGCGCTGGAGATCGCCATCTGCGCCAGCGCGAATTTCCATGACGGCAGCACCAGTTTCTGTCCTTTAATCGTCATATGCCGCCGCTTCGCAAAGGCGCAAAACCACAGATAGACCGCGATAATCAACAATAAAACGATACCGAGAATTCGTAGCGTGCCTTCATCGATATACCAGTGGTCGGGAAGCTGGACAATGCCGAAGGTAAAAATGATGCCGCCAAGCAGAATATAGCCCAGCCAGTTAGTGGTAATGCTGAGTGAGAAAATACGCGTGATAGTACTGCCGGGCAACCCGAGGCGAGAGTACAGTCGGTAACGCATCCCGATCCCGCCGACCCAGGTGCTGAGCGTCAGGTTAAAGGCATAGCAGACGAACGATACCAACATCACCTGTCGCTTCGCCAGTTTATGGCCGCAATAAAGCCGTCCAAGCAGGTCGTAGCAGCCGTACAGAAGATAGCTAACGATCACCAGTCCTACAGCGCTTAAAAGCGCCGTGCGGTTATAGTCGCGGATGACGGTCCAGACATCGCCCCAGTCGACCTTTTTAGCATAAACCACCAGCAGAACGACGACCGCAATAAAAAACAGCCAAGTCAGCACTTTTTTAGCCAGCCGCCAGCGCGGATGCGATTTAGCCATTAGGGCTTCACTCCTGTATTTTCTGGATCAACGCGATCCTGGGTTTCCATTTCCGGCTGGGCAGGCGGGGGAACCTGCGCCAGATGCGGGGTATGCGCAGGTAGCCAGCCGACCAGCGCCGGGAAATGACGTAAAAAGTGGAACGCCAGCACGCTTTTGGTCAGGTTCCACCAGGTGCGTTTCGGCAGCATAGACTCATCGACCTGCTTACAATCATTCACGATGATGCCTTGTAAATTATCGCGCAGGGTCTGGTTAAAGGTACGATCGTGAATGATCAGGTTAGCTTCAAGGTTAAGCGACAGGCTGAGCGGATCGAGATTACTCGACCCTACCGTGGCCCAGTGATCGTCCATCAGCGCCACTTTGCCATGCAGCGGACGGCGTCGGTATTCATAAACCTGCACACCGCCCTTCACCAGATAGTTATAGAGCAACCGCGCGCCGACTTTGACTATCGGCATGTCTGGTTCCCCCTGGACAATCAGTTTTACGCTCACGCCACGGCGGGCGGCTTTACGCATTGCGTGGAGCAAGCGATAGCCGGGGAAAAAATAGGCGTTAGCGATAATCACCTCACGCTTTGCCTGGGTCAGCATTTTCAGATAATGACGTTCGATATCGTCGCGGTGCTCTTCGTTATCTCGCCAGACAAACAGCGCCTGCGCTTCGCCGGGGTGGCGGTTTTCTTCGGCCTGATGATGGCGCTTCCACCAGCGGCGCGCGGGGCTTTGCCCCGGCAGATTCTCGACTTCGAATTGCAGGATATCGGCCACTACAGGCCCTTCGACCCGTACCGCGTAGTCTTGTTTCGCCTGCGGGCCGTAATCCGACATATGTTCGGCGGAGTAGTTAATGCCGCCGACAAAGGCAATACGATCATCAATCACCACAATTTTGCGGTGCATTCGGCGGAAGATATTGGTTCGCAACCCCAGTAGACGCGGGCGGGGGTCGTAATAGCGAAAAATCACGCCCGCTGAGGTCAATTCGCCGACAAACGCGTCGCTGAGATCGGGAGAGCCGTAGCCGTCGAGTAATACTTCGGCTTTTACGCCGCGCTGTGCGGCTTTTAGCAGAGCGGCATGGAGCTTTTTACCCACCTCATCTTCAAACAAGATAAAGGTTTCCAGAATGATTTTTTGCTGTGCCTGAGCGATAGCCTCAAACACGGCAGGATAGAACTGGTCGCCGTTTTCCAGTAGCTGAATTTGATTACCTTCACGCCAGCCGCATTTCATAGATGGATCTCCGCGCTAAGGGGGGCATGGTCTGATAAATGTCGCCAGTTCCGCAGCGGTAGCGCCGTAGGAGAACTGGCGTTCGCATTCTTGACGTAAATACGATCGAGTCGCAGCAGCGGCATACTCACCGGGAATGTGCGCGCCGGTCGGCCATGGGCACGGGTGAATATCTCCTCCAGCCCGGCCGCGTTTAACGGCGGGCCGGCCTTTTGCCGCCAGTCATTAAAGTCTCCGGCCACCAGCACCGGTTCTGATTCCGGCAAGGCATTCACCCATCCCGCCAGCATGGTTAACTGCGCCTGGCGGTGGCTCTCCCGCAGGCCGAGATGTACGCACATGACGTGGATAGGGCGGTTGAGCATGGGCGGCGTAATGCGGCAATAGAGCACGCCGCGTTTTTCGCTACCGCCGACCGAGACGTCGCGATTTTCATAATGTTCAATGGGATAGCGAGAAAGAACCGCGTTACCGTGGTGGCCTTCCGGATAGACCGCATTGCGGCCATAGGCGAAATCGCTCCACATGGTGTCGGCCAAAAATTCATAGTGGGTAGTGTCCGGCCAGTTTTCGATATGCAGCGGATGTACTTCATGCGCGCCCATTACTTCTTGCAGACAGACGATATCGGCGCCGACCGTTCTGACGGCGTCGCGTAGCTCCGGCAGGATGAAGCGTTTATTAAAGGCGGTAAAACCTTTGTGCGTATTAATTGTGAGCACTTTGAATGAAAAATTTCGCGTGTGTTGAGTCATTTTCTTCCTGTCCGCGTCACTATCCTGATTGAAATAGTGTAGTCGTCGTCACAAAAAGATGCGGTCTTACGGAATTTTCCGTAAAGTTCGGTACTCTGAATAATGAGAGAAAAATGCTTCAGGAGAAAAGCCATGAAGTGGCAACAACGCGTTCGTGTCGCAACCGGCCTCGGTTGTTGGCAGATTATGTTGCATTTACTGGTAGTGGCGATGCTGGTAATAGGCTGGATGAGCGGCACATTAGTGCGCGTCGGCCTGGGATTATGCGTGCTTTATGGCGTGACGGTACTGCTGATGCTGGCGTTGCAGCGCCATCATGAGCAACGCTGGCGCGATGTGGCGGATGTGCTGGAAGAGCTGACTACCACCTGGTACTTCGGCACCGCGCTGATTGTCCTCTGGCTGCTATCCCGCGTATTGCAAAACAATGTCTTGCTGGCGCTGGCGGGGCTGGCTATCCTGGCCGGGCCCGCCGTGGTCTCGCTACTGGCGAAAGATAAAAAGCTACATCACTTTGCGTCTAAACATCGCATACGCCGCTGAACCCGTGGTGGCCGCTATCACCAGTAGCGGCCACAAACTTCCCCAGACAATCCCCAGACTCGCATCCTTAAGATAAATTTGCTTGGTAATATCAGTAAAGTGGCGGATAGGATTTATCCACGTCAGGTTTTGCAGCCAGACTGGCATATTTTCCACCGGCGAGACATAACCCGAGAGCAAAATCGCCGGCATCATAAAGACAAAGACGCCGATAAACGCCTGCTGTTGCGTGGCGCAAAGCGATGATATCAGCAAGCCAAAGCCTACCAGCGACAGCCCGTAAATCACCATCGTGAAATAAAACAGCGCTAACGAACCGGCGAAGGGAATTTGGTATGCCCAAATGCCGATAGCCAGCACGATCGTGGCCTGGAAGGTCGCGACAATCAGCGCCGGCACCGCTTTACCAACGAAAATCTGCCAGGTGGTGAGCGGAGAGACCAGCAGCTGATCCAGAGTGCCTTGTTCACGCTCGCGGGCGACGGACAGCGAAGTGACGATCATCACGCCGATAGTGGTGATCATGGCGATCAGCGAGGGCACCACAAACCACTTGTAGTCCAGATTCGGGTTATACCAGTTGCGTACCACCAGTTCGCTATTGTTGGGCTTTGGCTTGCCGTCCATCAATGTCTGCTGATACTCCTTGACGATCTGTTGCAGATAATTGGCGGCGATTTGCGCGCTATTGGAGTTACGTCCATCAAGAATGAGTTGCATCGGCGCAGGCTGGAAGGTATCCAGATTCCGCGAGAAATCCGCCGGGAAGCGCACCAGCAGCAGCGCTTTTTGCGTATCAATAGTCGGCTGGATCTCCTGCGGACTGTTCAGCAATAGCACATGGGTAAACGCTTTCGCGCGGGCAAAGCGCTGGGTAAGTTCTACCGAATGTTTGCCATTATCTTCGTTATAGATGGCGATAGTCGCGTTAGTGACTTCAAGCGTCGCGGCGAACGGAAACAGGATGACCTGAATCAGCACCGGCAGAATCAGGATCGCGCGCGTTTGCGGTTCGCGTAAAAGCGATTGCAGTTCTTTGCGAATTAACGTCCATAAGCGATGAAACATGTCCGTCCTCTCAGTCCAGTTTGTAGGCCTGATAAGCAAAGCGCATCAGGCATAATGCCGGATGGCGGCGTGAACGCCTTATCCGGCCTACGACGACAATTATCCATACACATATTTAATCCAGTCGTCGTTTGGTTTTTAGCCACGTCAGGCCAATAAACATCACCGCCGAGGCGATTAAAAACAGTACGTTAACGCCTAACACGACCGGAATATTGCCGGCCAGAAACAGACTTTGCAGGGTGCTGACAAAATAGCGCGCCGGAATAATATAGGTCACCGCGCGGATCACCGCAGGCATACTGTCTATCTGGAAGATAAATCCGGACAGCATAATCGAGGGCAAAAAGGCGGCGTTCAGCGCCACCTGCGCGGCGTTAAACTGGTTGCGAGTGATGGTGGAAATCAACAGCCCCATCCCCAGCGTACTCAGTAAAAACAGACTGGTGATGATAAACAGAATCACCAGCGAACCGCGATACGGCACGCCGAGAATAAACACCGATACCAGCATACAGAGCAGCATCGCCAGCATACCGAGAAAGTAATAGGGAATAAGCTTACACAGCAGCAGTTCAACACGCGTCACTTCGGTTGAGAGCAGCGCCTCCATCGTGCCGCGCTCCCATTCGCGGGCAACGACCAGCGAGGTGAGGATTGCGCCAATTACCGTCATGATAATGGTCACCGCCCCGGGAATGATAAAATGCTGACTGATCGCCGCCGGGTTAAACCAGTAGCGCGTCTGGACGTCGATGAGCGGTTCAAAGGTGTCGCCGCGATCTTCCGCCCGCTGCTGTTGCCAGATTTGCCAGATGCCTTCCACATAACCCTGAACGAAGTTGGCGGTGTTTGGCTCGCTGCCGTCGGTAATCACCTGAATTGGCGCGCTGTCACCGTCGCGCGCCATTTGCTGCGCGAAATCCACCGGAATCACCACCAGTCCGCGAATGCGTCCGGCCTGCATTTTTTCAATTAATTCATGGCGGTTATCGCTAATGGTCGCGTCGATATAGGGTGAACCGGTCATCGCATGAGTGAAATCCAGCGCCTCCTGGCTTTGTTGTTCAAGCAGAATCCCCACCCGCAGCTTGCTGGAGTCGAGGTTAATACCGTAACCAAAAATAAACAGCAACAGCAGCGGGATCACCACCGCAATCAGCCAGCTACTGGGATCGCGCACGATCTGGCGCGTCTCTTTGACGCACAACGCACGCACGCGGCGCCAGGAGAGAGACTTACTCATGCGTATGCTCCTTATCCCAGTCATTGATGAGAGTGATAAAGGCCTGCTCCATCGTCGGATCGGCCTGTTGCTCATCGGCGGCCTGCGCTTTGAGATCGTCCGGCGTACCGCTGGCGATAAGCTTCCCGCGATAAACCAGTCCGATGCGATCGCAATATTCCGCCTCATCCATAAAGTGGGTCGTCACCATTACCGTGACCCCTTTTTCCACCATGCTATTAATATGCAGCCAAAATTCACGGCGGGTGAGGGGATCAACCCCGGACGTTGGTTCATCAAGGAATAAAATATCCGGTTCGTGCATCAGCGAGCAGGCCAGCGCCAGTCGCTGTTTAAAGCCCAGCGGCAGCGCATCGGTGGGATGCGACGCGATGCTTTTCAGACCAAACGCTTCACTCATGCGCTGAATTTTTTCATTTTGCGCGCGGCCCCGCAAACCGTAGACGCCGGAGAAAAAACGCAGGTTCTGCTCAACCGTCAGGTTGCCGTAAAGCGAAAATTTTTGCGCCATATAGCCCAGATGCTGACGGGCTTTGCCGGAGCTGACTTTCAGGTCCATATCCAGCACCAGCGCCTTGCCGGACGTCGGCACCAGCAGGCCGCACATCATTTTAAAGGTGGTTGATTTACCCGCGCCGTTCGGGCCGAGCAGGCCAAAAATCTCGCCGCGTTGTACGACGAAATTAACATGGTCCGTGGCCGCGAAATCGCCAAATTTTTTCGTCAGTTCCTGCGCTTCAATCACCGTTTCGCCGGCAGTGCCTTCAACCGTATGCAGGATTGAACCCAGCGGAGACTCCGAGGTTCCCGCTCCGCCAAGCAGATCGATAAACGCATCTTCGAAGCGCGGCGCGGTCTCATTGAGGGTGATTTCCGGCATTCCTTCGGCCTGACGAATATCTGCTGCGGTCGCCTCTTTTTTCAGGATCAGGCGTACCGAACGCCCCTGAATCATGCCGTCGCTCACCTGCGGCAGTCTGAGCGCTCTCTGTAGTAACTTACGGTTGTTTTCCTGTGGACTGCTCATCAGAAAGCTACGACCGGCCATCGTTTGCGTCAGCGCTTTAGGTTCGCCCTGATAGAGCAGCTCGCCTTCATTCATCAGCAGCACATCGCGGCACTGTTCGGCTTCATCCAGATAGGAGGTGCTCCATAAAATCAGCATCCCGTCGCCCGCCAGTTCGTGGACCATTTGCCACAACTCGCGCCGTGAAATCGGGTCAACGCCAACGCCCGGTTCATCCAACAGCAGCACTTTCGGTTCGCCGACCAGCGTACAGGCCAGCCCCAGTTTTTGCTTCATCCCGCCGGACAATTTTCCTGCCAGACGGCCAGTGAAAGGGCCGAGGGCGGTAAACTCCAACAAACGGGCAAAGGTCTTTTCCCGTATCTCGCCGGTAACGCTGCGTAAATCGGCATAGAGATTAAGGTTCTCCATGACGGTAAGATCTTCATACAGACCGAATTTCTGCGGCATATAGCCCAGAACCGCGTGCAGCTCGCTGTCGTTTTGTATCGGGTCGAAGCCCAATACTGACGCGTTGCCGCCATCGGCTTTGAGCAGGCCCGCCAGCATACGCATCAGCGTGGTTTTTCCTGCGCCGTCCGGCCCTACCAGCCCGGTGACATAACCGGAATGAATGGTACAGTCGAGCGGCGCGACGGCGGGTTTATCCATTCCCGCAAAGCGCTTCGTCAGACCGTGCAGCGTAATAACGGCCTCACTCATGCCGTGCCTCGTCATTAAATTTCACCGTGACTGGCATCCCCTGGCGTAACGCATCGTCCGCATCGGTGACGATAATGCGCAGGCGATAGACGAGATCGGTACGCAGATCCGGCGTTTCGACGGTTTTCGGCGTAAATTCCGCGGTGGGCGAAACGAAACCAATCTTGCCGTGGTAAGGTTTGTCAGGACGACCGTCGGTATACAACAGAATGTCGCGCCCCGGTTGCGTCTGACTGAGGTTGCGTTCATCGACATAGGCGCGCACCCAGACGGGGCGGGTCAGCGAGAGCGTTAATACCGTGCTGCCGGCGTTCAGCATACTGCCAGGCTCGACCGCGCGGGTGAGCAAGGTTCCGTTGGCAGGCGCGATAAGCGTGGTGTCCTGCAAATCAAGCTGCGCCTGCGCCAGTTGGGCCTTTGCCTGTTCCAGGCTGGCTTTCGCCTGGGCGATATCCTGTTCACGATTACCGGTACGGTACTGGCTCAGTTTATCCTGCGCGGACTTCAGCGTCGCCTGCGCCTGATCGCGCGATGAGCGGGCGTTTTCCAGATCGTTAGCGGAAATGGTGCGGCTTTTCCACAAACCTTGCTGACGGTTATAAAAGTTTTGCGCGTAGTCATAGGCGGCTTGCGCCTGTCTGACGGCGGCGGCGGCCTGGGCTATCTCTTCATCGCGATAGCCTGCCAGCATCAAATCATATTGCGCCTGCGCGACCGACACGCCAGCTTTCGCCTGCATTAGCGCGTTTTCGTATGGCGCGTGATCCAGTTCGCCGAGCACCTGTCCGGCTTTGATAGTATCGCCTTCATCAACATTCAGCGACGCCAGCCTGCCGCCGACGCGAAAGCTGATATTGACGGTACGGATATCGACATTACCGTATAGCGTCAGCCCATCGTCCTGCCGACTTTGATACCACCAGGTTCCACCGGCAATCACAGCGACGATCGCTGCGATTGCCAGTCCGATAACGACAGGTTTTTTCATCAGTCCAGACTCCTTTGCGTTAAACCGTGCAGAATAAGATCGATGTGGCAGGTTACCGTCTGGTAAATCAGCTCCGCTTTTTCTTCATCAAACTGCGGCCAGCCGGTACGTAACAGAATAGTTTCTTTGCCGAGACGAAACGCCAGTACTTCTCCCAGTAAGGCATGGGTATGCAAAATCATGCGCGTATCATTGGCGTCGCAGCCGGTATAAGCGGCAACCAATCTTGTCAGATGGGTGTGCAACGGATCGATAACCTGTTCATGGACCAATTGATAGGCCGACGTGGGAGAGAGCTGCTCGCGTGAAATAAATTTGCTCAGGTTAACGGTGTCTTCCTGCGTCAGCAGCATAATCATGTTCTTGCAGGCGAGCAGAATGAGCTCGCGTATGGCGTCCCGGTCAGGGGCAGGCTGGCTAAACAGACGCTCCGCTTTTTCAGCATGGGGGCGAAATTTTTCGCCAAGAAAATCGGCAATCCACTGGGCGCAGGCGAGGTATAAATCCTCTTTTGAGCCGAAATAGTAAGTAATGGCGGCAATATTTTGCCCCGCCAGCGCAGCGATATCGCGCGTGGTAGCATGGAGGCCATACTCGCCAAACTGCGCCAGCGCGGCGGCAATGAGCTGACTTTTCGCCTGCTCGCCCTTGGTGGTCGTAGTGGGAATATTCATCACACGCCCTAAGTCTTAATCAATCGATTGATTAAGACTATGACTCATAATGGTACTTGTCCAGTGTGGTCGATTAATTTGTCTTTGCTACCTTCCGGGATAATTTATGCGCCGCATCACAAAAACTGCTACACTCCGCCCCTTCATGACATTGTGGTTTTTGTCATTCCAAATTTGAGCATCTCCCTGAAAACTACACCGGCAACGGTCGGGGCGGTCCGGAGTAGTTATGTCTTTTGATTCCCTGGGATTAAACCCTGATATCCTGCGCGCCATTGCCGAGCAGGGTTACCGTGAACCTACCCCTATTCAGCAACAGGCGATTCCCGCCGTGCTGGAAGGCCGCGATCTGATGGCCAGCGCCCAGACCGGAACCGGTAAAACGGCGGGTTTTACCCTGCCATTATTGCAGCATCTGATTACCCATCAGCCGCACGCTAAAGGTCGTCGCCCGGTGCGCGCGTTGATCCTCACGCCAACCCGCGAGCTGGCGGCGCAAATTGGCGAAAACGTCAGAGATTACAGTAAATATCTCAACATTCGCTCGCTGGTGGTATTTGGCGGCGTAAGCATCAATCCGCAGATGATGAAACTGCGCGGCGGCGTGGATGTGCTGGTGGCGACGCCGGGACGTCTGCTCGACCTGGAACATCAAAATGCCGTGAAGCTGGATCAGATTGAGATTCTGGTACTGGATGAAGCCGACCGTATGCTGGATATGGGCTTCATTCACGACATTCGTCGCGTGCTGGCGAAACTGCCGGCGAAGCGTCAGAATCTGCTGTTCTCCGCCACGTTCTCTGACGACATCAAAGCGCTCGCCGAAAAGCTGTTGCGCAACCCGCTGGAAATCGAAGTGGCGCGCCGCAACACGGCCTCAGAGCAGGTAACGCAGCACGTGCACTTTGTCGATAAAAAACGCAAACGTGAACTGTTGTCGCAGATGATTGGCCAGGGCAACTGGCAGCAGGTGTTGGTCTTCACCCGCACCAAGCATGGCGCGAACCATCTGGCGGAACAGCTTAATAAAGACGGTATTCGCAGCGCGGCGATCCACGGTAATAAATCGCAGGGCGCACGTACCCGCGCGCTGGCCGATTTTAAATCCGGCGATATTCGCGTGCTGGTGGCGACGGATATTGCGGCGCGTGGTCTGGATATTGAAGAACTGCCGCACGTGGTCAACTATGAACTGCCGAACGTACCGGAAGATTATGTACACCGTATTGGCCGTACCGGTCGCGCGGCGGCAACTGGCGAGGCGCTGTCGCTGGTCTGTGTTGACGAGCATAAATTGTTGCGTGATATCGAAAAGTTGCTGAAAAAAGAGATCCCACGCATTACGACGCCGGGCTATGAGCCGGACCCGTCGATTAAAGCGGAGCCGATTCAGAACGGTCGTCAGCAGCGCGGCGGCGGCGGTCGTGGACGCGGACAAAATCAGGGGGGAGCGGGGCGCAGTCAGCAGCCGCGACGCCAGGATAGCGGGGCGGCGAAGGCGAAACCAAAACCGCGCACAGGCGAGGGGAAACCCGCGGGCGACAAAGCACGTCCGCCGCGTCGCCCGCGCAGAATCACGCCTGCCCAGTAAATTTTATCCGGCAACATGCCCGGTAGTGCGACGCTTACCGGGCCTACGGACTATGCAAATACGTAGGCCGGGTAAGGTGCTTGCACCGTCATCCGGCAAAATACACATCGCGTTGCGAGCCGCCTTCCAGAACCGGCAAAAAAGGTACTTCCCGCCCCTGAAATGTGCCACAATAGTGGCTGTTTATACAGTACTTCAGGTTTTCTCATGGCATTGACCGCTGCGCTGAAAGCGCAAATCGCCGCCTGGTATAAGGCGCTTCAGGACCAGATTCCCGACTTTATTCCCCGTGCGCCGCAGCGGCAGATGATTGCTGACGTCGCCAGAACGCTGGCCGGGGAAGAAGGGAGACATCTGGCTATTGAAGCGCCGACCGGCGTCGGGAAAACCCTCTCCTATCTTATTCCCGGTATCGCCATTGCCCGGGAAGAGCAAAAAACACTGGTGGTCAGTACCGCTAACGTGGCGTTACAGGATCAGATCTTTAGCAAAGATTTGCCGCTGCTACGAAAAATCATCCCCGATCTGCGCTTTACCGCCGCCTTTGGCCGCGGGCGTTACGTGTGTCCGCGGAACCTGGCGGCGCTCGCCAGTAGCGAGCCTACGCAGCAGGATCTGCTCGCCTTTCTTGATGACGAACTGACGCCTAACAACCAGGAAGAGCAAAAGCGCTGCGCCAGGCTGAAAGGGGATCTTGACGGTTACAAATGGGATGGTCTGCGGGATCATACCGACATTGCTATTGACGACGATCTGTGGCGGCGATTAAGTACCGATAAAGCCAGTTGTCTGAACCGCAACTGTCACTATTACCGCGAGTGTCCATTCTTTGTCGCCCGACGTGAAATACAGGAAGCGGAAGTCGTGGTGGCGAATCACGCGCTGGTAATGGCGGCGATGGAAAGTGAAGCCGTACTGCCGGAACCAAAGCATCTGCTGTTGGTACTGGATGAAGGTCATCATCTGCCCGATGTCGCTCGCGATGCGCTGGAGATGAGCGCGGAAATTACCGCCTCCTGGTATCGCTTGCAACTGGATCTGTTCAGCAAACTGGTGGCGACCTGCATGGAGCAGTTTCGCCCTAAAACCACGCCGCCGTTAGCGAACCCTGAGCGACTTAACGCCCATTGCGAGGAGGTGTACGAACTGATCGCCTCGCTCAATGCCATTCTTAATCTGTATATGCCCGCAGCGCAGGAGGCGGAGCACCGTTTTGCAATGGGCGAGTTGCCTGATGAGGTCATGGAAATCTGCCAGCGACTGGCGAAGCTGACCGAGACGCTGCGTGGGCTGGCGGAGTCCTTTCTCAACGATCTCAGCGAAAAAACCGGGTCGCACGATATTGTGCGTTTGCATCGGGTGATTTTACAGATGAACCGGGCGCTGGGAATGTTCGAGGCGCAAAGTAAATTATGGCGGCTGGCTTCGATGGCGCAGTCTTCAGGCGCGCCGGTGTCCAAATGGGCGACGCGTGAAATACGCGAAGGGCAACTCCACGTCTGGTTCCATTGTGTCGGTATCCGCGTCAGCGAGCAGCTGGAAAGATTGTTATGGCGCAGCGTACCGCACATTATTGTCACCTCGGCGACACTGCGCTCGCTCAATAGCTTTTCGCGCCTGCAGGAAATGAGCGGCTTAAAAGAAAAAGCCGGCGACCGCTTTGTGGCGCTGGATTCGCCGTTTAATCATGTGGAACAGGGGAAACTGGTGATTCCTCAAATGCGCTACGAACCCACCATTGATAACGAAGAGCAGCATATTGCCGAAATGGCGGCCTATTTTCGTGAGCAACTGGAGAGCAAAAAACATCATGGTATGCTGGTACTGTTCGCCAGCGGGCGGGCGATGCAGCGTTTTCTGGAGCATGTCGCTGATGTGCGCTTACTCCTCCTGGTCCAGGGCGACCAGCCGCGTTACCGGCTGGTGGAGCTACACCGTAAACGGGTGGAGAGCGGCGAACGCAGCGTGCTGGTTGGGCTTCAGTCTTTTGCCGAAGGGCTGGATCTTAAAGGCGAGCTGCTGACGCAGGTCCATATCCATAAAATTGCCTTCCCGCCGATCGACAGCCCGGTCGTGATCACCGAAGGCGAATGGCTAAAAAGCCTGAATCGTTATCCGTTTGAGGTACAAAGTTTACCAAGCGCGTCTTTTAATTTAATTCAGCAGGTAGGGCGATTGATCCGTAGCCATGCCTGTCGGGGAGAAGTGGTCATTTATGATAAGCGTTTGTTGACCAAAAACTACGGACAGCGTTTACTGAATGCCTTACCTGTTTTTCCGATAGAGCAGCCTGCCGTGCCAGACGTTATAGTAAAACCAAAAGCAAAACCTGCACGCCGCCGACGGCGTTAATGCTGTGAGCACACTTCAAGGAGCTTTCAATGGATTATCGCAAGATCATCAAAGAGATCGGGCGAGGTAAAAATCACGCCCGCGATCTGGATCTGGATACCGCGCGCGGTTTGTATACCCGAATGCTGAATGGCGACATCCCCGACCTGGAAATGGGCAGTATATTGATGGCGCTGCGTATTAAAGGCGAAGGCGAAGCCGAAATGCTGGGCTTTTATGAGGCCATGCAGAATCATACCATCAAACTGACACCGCCCGCAGATAGGCCGTTGCCGGTCGTTATTCCCAGCTATAACGGCGCGCGTAAACAGGCGAATTTAACGCCGCTGCTGGCTATCCTGCTGCATAAATTGGGCTTCCCAGTCGTAGTACACGGCGTCAGTGAAGATCCGACCCGCGTACTGACGGAAACTATATTTGAGCTGATGGGGATTATCCCCACCCTACACGGTGGACAAGCGCAGGCCAAACTGGACGGGCGCCAGCCGGTGTTTATCCCGGTGAGCGCGCTCTGCCCGCCGCTGGAAAAACAGCTGGCGATGCGCTGGCGGATGGGCGTGCGTAACAGCGCGCATTCACTGGCCAAGCTGGCGACGCCATTTGCTGAGGATGCCGCGCTGCGTTTATCAAGCGTTTCTCATCCTGAATATGTTCCGCGTGTGGCGACCTTTTTTAGCCGCATTGGCGGGCGGGCTTTGCTGATGCATGGTACCGAAGGCGAAGTCTATGCCAACCCGCAACGCTGTCCGCAAATCAGCCTGATTGATAGCCGCGGCGTGCAGGTACTGCATGAGCGTCAGAGCGACACGCACGACGAGCCGCTTTCACTGCCTGCGACTAAAGATCCTGAAATCACCGCGCGCTGGATTGAGCGCTGCCTTGCCGGCCATGAGCCGGTGCCGCAATCATTAAAAACGCAAATGGCCTGTTGTCTGGTTGCGACGAGAGAGGCGGCGACGTTAGAAGACGGGCTTGCGCGCGTCGAACAGGCTTTTAGCGAATAAAAAAAGCCCGTCCAGTGACGGACGGGCAAATAAGGGTAACAAACAGGGTTAATGAGGGTTGGAGCAGTGGGTCTGTTGGCAAACAGACGAGGGTAATACCCGTCAGAATTCAAACAACAGCGATGTTACAGCCTGAAATCTGGCGGGCAGGTAAATTATTTATAAATCACCGCAGTGCCGCTCATTTTGTCATTACCCACGGCGGAGGTGATGTTATAAGCGCTTGCGCCAGCAGCGGCGGCTTTTTCAGCCAGTTTAGCTTCCAGGCCATCCAGCGTGGTGGCGCCATCGGCAGACACTACGCCGATTTTATGCAGGTTTTGCGTCTGAGACGCGCTAACCGGTTCTGCGGCAAAAGCGCCAAAAGAAAGGGTGGAAAGCGCGATGGCTGCAACAGCATATTTAATGGTTTTCATGATTAATCTCTCGCAGGTTATTCTGTTTATGGGACGATGTTCCGTCGATGTGATGAGTATCACGGTTTTTTGCGAAAGATAAAATCGAATAGAATTGACGGCCTTGCTCAAAATTTTTGAATGACAAATAACCTATTGATTATTAATTAATTCAACGGTGGAATTTACCGTTCTTGTCATCTGGCTTTACAGAGTCGAGGTTAACGGCACATTCTGCGACGCAGAACGCTAAAAAGCATGAGCGTAAAGGAATGGATGATACTGGCGGTTTCGGTAAAGAAAAGTCAGCGTAACTGGCTGTCTTTTGAACCTCTGCGATTATATCCTGAAAATGTTGCGTTATGTAAATCTTTCTCCTGCTGGCAGGATATGCATAACCGAACGCCCGGTACGGCTTTACGCCGCGCTTCAGGGATAGGGTCGCCGCACGATTCGCATTCATCGCGACTTTCGCCGTGGGGAAGTTCGCCGCGAGCGCGGGCAACGGCATCTTCAATGGTATTGTTGATTTGTTCATTCACTGCGTCGTCATTTGCCCAGCCGGATGCCATCACGCTCTCCTGATTTTAGGGTACCTGAGGTTAAGTGTAGCGCCGTCAGGTGAAAAAATCGCATCGCGCGATCTTTTCAGACCATGAGCAGAACCAATGTCATTCAGATATCCGATCAAACGAGCGAGGCAGGGAATTCGCGGTGGTATATTTACCCCGTGGCGTTATACGGGTATCTTACGCCGCTGCTAAAAGGAGAATGCCATGTCCGCCCAGAAACCGGGGTTACACCCGCGCAACCGCCACCAACACCGTTATGATCTCGCCGCACTGTGTCAGACCACGCCGGAATTGACGTCCTTTCTTATCCGCACGCCCGCCGGTGAACAGAGCGTTGATTTTGCTAATCCGCAAGCGGTAAAAGCGCTCAATAAGGCGTTGCTGGCGCATTTTTATGCCGTTACACACTGGGACATTCCGCCAGGGTTTTTATGTCCGCCGGTGCCTGGTCGTGCGGATTATATCCATCATCTGGCGGATCTGCTTGGCGAAACGACAGGGAGTATTCCGGCGCAGGCAACTATTCTGGACGTGGGGGTGGGCGCCAATTGTATTTATCCGCTTATCGGCGTACATGAATATGGCTGGCGATTTACCGGTAGTGAAGTCAGCGACGCAGCGATGTCCAGCGCGCAGGCTATCATTCAGGCTAATACGGGGTTAAGCCGCGCCATTCGTCTGCGTCGGCAAAAAGATCCGGCGGCCATTTTTACCGGTATTATTCATAAAAATGAATTTTATGACGCAACGCTTTGTAACCCGCCTTTTCACGACTCCGCCGCCGCAGCCCGCGCGGGCAGCGAGCGTAAGCGCCGCAATTTGGGGCAGAATAAAGATGATGCGCTGAACTTTGGCGGTCAACAGCAGGAGCTATGGTGTGAAGGCGGCGAAGTCGCCTTTATTAAAAAAATGATTGCTGAAAGCCAATCCTTCCGCCGTCAGGTGTTGTGGTTTACGACGTTGGTGTCGCGCGGCGAGAATTTACCACCGCTTTACCGGGCGTTGACGGAGGCTGGCGCGGTGAAAGTGGTGAAAAAAGAGATGGCCCAGGGGCAAAAGCAAAGCCGCTTTATCGCCTGGACCTTTATGGATGACGACCAGCGTCGCCGTTTTATCACCCGTAAACGCTAAATCGTCGGTTCGCGCGGCGGCAGTGAATCAGGCGGCGGGCCGCCGGCGGGGGCGGGCAGAACCTGATACGTTTGCACCGGCGCGCGCACATTAGCCAGATCAAAATGCTTTTTCACCTGGCTATCAAGGGCAAAACGCACCGTCCACTGCTTGAGCGGTAGGGTGGTGAACGATACGCGTAAAGTAAACGCCGTGTTCGTTAAACCGACAATACCGGCGAACGTGGGTTCGCCGATAATCAGCCCGCGAATATCCTCCGTCTCCATCAGCGCCGTTACCGCGTCTTTCAGCGCCTGATTCGCTTTATCCGCATCCTCATGGCGATCCACGTCATAGTTGGCGACAACTGAGCCGATACCGCGCACAAAGTTGGCGAAAGTGGTGATCGAGGACCACGGGATAATATGGTATGCCCCGGTATCCTGCCGCACGCCGACGGAACGAATCGACATTCTTTCGACCGTCCCCGTCAGCGGGCCTATGGTGACTAAGTCGCCGGTATTCATCCCGTTTTCAAACTGAATAAAGACGCCGGTAATAATATCTTTCACCAAGGTTTGCGAACCGAAAGAGATAGCCAGACCTAACGCCCCCGCGCCAGCCAGCAATGGCGCGATATTGACGCCGATTTCCGATAACACGATCATGATGGTTATGGTACTGATAATCACTGCCAGCGCATTGCGGAACAGCGTCAGCAGCGTGCGCGTGCGGGCGCTGGGTAGCGGGCGGCCATGAATATCGGAGGCCAGACGATTCTCAATCAGACTGGCGAGGATCGTCCATCCCACGGCGGAGAAGAATAAGATTAACGCGATACGGATAAGGATATCGACCATCTTTTCCCCCGCGCCATAATGTAGCCAGTGCCAGAAATCGAATAGCCCCCAGGCGTTGAGCAACAGCATAACGGCGACGCAGACGGTCAAAAAGCGTGCGACTTTTAGCGCTGAGGAGAGCCAGCCGTTAAGCCGCTTTTGTAATTCCGGGTAGTTGCGCTGCGTATGGGGCGACAGGGTGATGGTTTTCGCTATCCAGCGGGTAAACATACCGGAGATAAACGCGGCGATGCCAATAATCGCCAGACTGCGCACGGTCGCGCCCATCATAAACTTCAGGCTATTGCCTGGGTCGAATAACGAGAAGAAAAACAGCACGATAAAGTAAGCGCTGGCCAGCCAGTGCCACACCAGCGCAAAGGCGCGGATAAACAGGCTAAAAAAGGCTAATGATCGTTCCGCCAGACTTAATAAATGTTGCGTAATCTCCGCTTTGTTTTTAAAGATCAGGTACAGCGCCCAGATGGTGATGCAGAGCATGATCGCCACATTAGCCATCGCGCCAACCTGAACATTCACCTGGTTGGAAATAATCGGAACGGCAACAATCAGCCCGTAGCCAATCAAGCTGCTAAGGGAACTCATACGGCGATTCCAGTAACGCGCTGTCGCATCCTGAATCGCGAATGGGCGTAACTCCGGTACATTAGGGCAAAAAATAAGCCGCAGAATCGCTTTAAAGAACTCTATTAGCGCGAAGGCATTCAGGAACAGGCTTTGCTGAAAAGCGATAGTTCGACTTCCCGCATGGAAATTATCACTGAGCATCTGACCGATAAATAAGGTGAGCGCCAGTAGCAGGAGGTCGATAATAAACGCGCCGACGATCATCGCCGGGAGCTGTAACCAGTTGCTGCGTTCACGGTTTTTCTTGCGTGCCCACAGGCCCATTTTTCGATATAACGGCAGGGCGCAAAGCCGTATCACGCTATAAAAACCAAATACCGCGACGGCCAGAAATAAAAAGTGGGTTAACGCGTTGGTGAAGGTTTGCGAGTTAAACGGCTTGTGCGGCGCATCGGTGATGTTGCGATAAAGCTGGGCGAAACGGGTAGCGAAAGCATCGCCGTACTGACGGGTAACGGTGGTGACGTTCTCCAGTACCGTTTTCTCATCTTTGGCCGCAGGCGGCGCAAGCGCTGGCGCTGGCTCGGTCGGCGGCGTGGTTGAGGCTTCGCGGAGTTGCGCTATCAATTCGTTACGTGAAGCCTCGTTCTCCAGTACGTCAGCCAGGGCCGCATAGGCCGCTTTTTTTTGTTCAGGACTGGGCTCTGGCGCTGCTTGCTGGCTGGTTGATGTCCCCGTGGTCACGCCGGGTATGGCGACCGCATGGGCAGGTGCGCCCAGTAGACAAAAAAGGATGAACAGGGTCCACCGCATGACTCCTCCAGTGAGAAAAGAGACGCAAAACACTAAGTATAGATGGCGCAGGGGAGGGAAAATGAAATGGGACTATTCCATGATGCCCTTCCTGCCGCAGGGCTGGAAGGGCGATATCTCAGGAGACGTGCTGTAAAAATTCCTGTAAACGTGGGCTTGGCGGGTTTTCGATCAACGCCTGCGGACTGCCATCTTCGGCAATACGGCCTTTATCGATGAAAATCAGCCGTGAGGCGACTTTTTCGGCAAAGCCGATTTCGTGAGTGACAATGACCATGGTCATGCCTTCTTCCGCCAGATCCTGCATGACTTTCAGCACTTCATGGCGCAGTTCAGGGTCCAGAGCGGAGGTTGGCTCGTCAAAGAGCATCATTTTCGGCTTCACTGCCAGCGCTCGGGCAATGGCGACGCGCTGTTGTTGACCGCCGGAAAGCTCGGAGGGGTAGTGATGCGCCCGTTCCGCCAGTCCAACTTTCGCTAACAGAGCTTTCGCCTGTTTTTCCGCTTCTTCTTTCTTTACGCCGCGCACGCGCAGAGGACCGAACATTACGTTTTCGAGCGCGGTCAGATGCGGGAACAGATAAAACTGTTGAAACACCATGCCGGCTTCCTGGCGAATCAGCCGTTCGTCTACTTTAGGATCGTTGACTTTCAGACCATCGACAATCAGATCACCGGAGGTGATCTCTTCCAGTTTATTGATACAGCGTAATAACGTGGATTTACCCGAACCGGAAGGGCCGATAATCACAACCACTTCGCCCTGACGGATGTTTAAATCAATGTTATGTAGCACCTGGGTGGGGCCAAAGTGCTTGGAGACGTTTTTAAATTCAATCACAGGATTTTCATCCTTCTTTCAAGACGACGCAAAATAAAGCTCAGCACCAGCGTAATGATCAAATAGAAGACGGCCACGGCGCTCCAGATTTCCAGGGCGCGAAAGTTACCGGCAATAATTTCCTGGCCCTGACGGGTCAGCTCGGCTACGCCGATAACAATAAACAACGAGGTGTCTTTGATGCTAATGATCCACTGATTGCCCAGCGGCGGCAGCATACGGCGCAGAGCAAGCGGTAAAATAACATGGCGGATGGTTTCCCGGCGAGAAAGGCCCAGCGCCAGACCCGCTTCGCGAAAACCTTTGTGAATGGATAGTACTGCGCCACGAGTAATTTCCGCGATATAAGCGCCGGAGTTAATCATAATTGTCACGACCGCTGCGCTGAACGGATCAATACGCAAATCATTAAATGCCATCGGCAGGGCAAAGTAGATAAACATGACCTGGACAACGATGGGCGTGCCGCGAATAATTTCAATGAAAACCAGGGCGATGTGGTTGGCGAACCAGCCGCCAAACGTACGGGCAAAACCTGCCGCCAGTCCAATAACCAGGCCGCCAGCCAGACCGAGGACCGAGATCCACAGGGTCATTTTAGCGCCCTCAAGCAAAAGCGGAATGGCGGGCCAGATGGCGCTCCAGTCAAACTGCATATGTCGTTCCTGTTACCGTGGTGTAAATAGTCAAATGCTCTATCCGGCGCGGAAATGGCGGAAAGTGTCTTATCCGTCACGGAAAGAGCTGTAGGCCCGGTGAGCGTCCTCACTACCGGGCCACAAGCCAACATCAGGTCGTTTTATTTAGGTTCTGTACCGAACCATTTTTTGTAGATTTCGTTATAGGTGCCATTCTCACGCAGCGTTTTCAGCGCGCCGTTGACTTTCTCGCGCAGTTCATCGCTGCCTTTCGGGAAGGCAACTCCGTATTGCTGTGCTTCCAGCGATTCGCCTACCGCCTTGAACTGGCCGTTGCCTGCGGTTTTGATAAAGTACAGGATGTTCGGCGTATCGTGCAGAACGGCGTCTGCGCGGTTGGTGCCTAATTCCATGTACGCGTTATCAATGTTCGGGAACTGACGCAGGTCTTTGGTTTTGATATTCGCTTTCGCGTAATCCACCGACCCGGTTCCGCTCTTCACGGCAACGACTTTGCCATCGAGGTCTTTAACGCTTTTAATATCGTTATTGTTGGCTTTCACCATCACGAGCAGACCGCTTTTGTAATAGCCATCGGAAAAGTCGATCGCTTTTTTACGCTCGTCCGTAATCGTAATACCCGCCAGCGCCAGATCGATATTTTTGGTTTGTAATGCCGGAATAATGCCGCTGAAATCCATCGGTTTCAGGGTGTAGTCCAGCTTCAGTTCTTTCGCGATAGCGTCCCACAGATCAACATCAAAACCGACGTATTTGTCGCCCTGTTTAAATTCAAACGGAACGAACGCCGTATCGGTTGCCACAACGAGTTTCTTATCCGCGGCGTGCGAAGACACCGCAAAAGCCAGGGTAAGTGCAGCCAGTGAAACTTTTAATAGAGACTTCATAGCATTTCCTTTTCTATCCACGGGGCGATCCCCTGCGAGAACATGTAGCGTAATGAAAAAATCATGCCAATTATGTAACTCATTGTTTTAACAGAAGCGTGAAACATTCCTGTGCACAATAAGTCGGGCAAAACCAGTACGCCGCACCGTTTTGGGGCACTGATTTAGTGCATGAATAACAAAGTAGAGATACAGGGTCTATTTAGCGTAAAAATCGTTGTTAAAACAATCTTTAATTAACGATTGTGTGATGTAATTATTACAAATAATTCACTTTTGTCGGAGGGGAGTACAAGACGTGTGCACTATTTAAGTGCAAAACCCCTGTGCCAGGCAGGGGTATAGGGATGACTTATATACCTGTGTACATCAAGTTGCAGGTGCGTTCGCTTCAGTGACCGACGGAAGTCAGGCTTCTGCGGATTCGCTGCGTTTGTACCTTCCTGCAACTCGAAGTATTCAGGGTAGAGATAGATTTATTCGATGTTGGATTCGATAAACCACAGGAATTTATCGAGGTCGCGTGATGCGGCGGTAAAGATATCGGCAGTGTCTTCATCTTTGGCTTCACCAATAGCTTTGCGAACATCATTAGCGACAACAGCGTAGCGATCGGCCAGTTCTTTTAAGTGATCCTGCACGTTATGGATGTCGAGCGGATAGCTTTTCAGTGGAGTTTTGCTGTTGATAACTTGCGTGGTGCCTAACGCCACACCGCCAAGCTGTACGGCACGCTCGGCCATAGTATCCAGATGATCGGTCAGTGCGGTACGGAAGCCATCCAGCATCTCATGAACGGCAATAAAGTTAGCACCGCGCATGTTCCAGTGGGCCTGTTTCGTGATCAGCGACAGGTCAATGAACTGGATCACCTGACGATTAAGCAACTCAACCGTCGCTTTTTTATCGCTCTCTGATACATCGTTACGGGTATAAAGCAGATTAGACGCTTTTGTTTTTACCAGTTTAGCGGTACTCATAATCTCATATCCTCTTGATGTTTGTGTCCCAGGTAATTAACGAAAATAAGTATAGCACCGGTTTTTAACTTTGCTTTTTTGAATTTACCTATCACTTTAATAGTACAGACAAGATTTAATATTTATTATGATTAAAAATCAATTAGTTAGATGAGTTTGCTGTTTGGTGGGTAATAATTCTCATTTTAATGTAAAAAATGAGAAAAAATATGACAAAAAATGACGAAGTAATAGCGCAATAATAAAAGGTGAATAACGAGGTGATATTCTGCATGATTATGCACATCATGCAGAATAAGAAACTATTTTACGTCAACTTGTTTAATTTGCGGTTCGCGTCGAATCGTTAGGGTAGAACCCATTGAGGCGGCAATGATGGCGCACAGGGCCAGGATTTGTATGCCCGTAAGCGTTTCGCCCAGAAAAATCATCCCGGAAACGGCGGCCAGCGCGGGTTCCATGCTCATCAGCGTACCGAAGGTGCGGGTTGGCAGGCGCGTCAGTGCAATCATTTCCAGTGAATAAGGCAGCGCCGTAGAAAGCACAGCGACCGCTAACCCTAAGGGAAGAATCGACCAGTGCCATAGCGCGTCGCCAGCCTGAACTGCGCCAATCGGCACGAAAATGATGGCGGCAATCAGCGAGCCTACCGCCACCGTGGCCGGACCATGTTCCGCGCCTGCTCGCTGGCCGGTAAGAATATAGACAGCCCAACAGGCGCCAGCGCCGAGCGCCAACGCGGCCCCGGTAAGATCGACGTGAGACATATCTTGCCCTAATGGCAGCAGGAACCAGAGCCCAAGCACAGCCAGTACGACCCAAATAAAATCTACCGGCCGCCGGGATGAAAACAGCGCGACCGCCAGAGGACCGGTAAATTCCAGCGCGACCGCAATACCCAACGGCACCGTCTGAATCGACAGATAGAATAGATAGTTCATCCCGCCCAGCGACAGACCATAAAACAGTAAAGGCAGCCGCTGCTCTTTGGCAAAACGCAAACGCCAGGGTTTGAAAAAGGCGATAAGGATAAGCGTTCCCAACGCCAGACGAAGCGCCGTTACGCCCGGCGCGCCGACAAGAGGAAATAACGATTTTGCCAGTGAAGCGCCACTCTGAATAGAGGACATGGCAATGAGCAAAACCAAAATGGGCAACCAGACTGGTAGTTTACGTGTTGACCCCGGCATCCTTTCTCCTGTCAAAAAATGTCAGTACGAGTAAAGGTGGCAGTGTAATGGAAATTCCCCGGAGCGGTTGAGGATTCGTTGAAAAAAATTTCCAGGATTCCATAAAATGAACTTAAATTGATGGATAAATAGACTGTTAGTTTAGGAATAATCTGGATGAATGTATCGCGCCACACGCGCATTATTGGTGCAATCAGCCGGAAAAGTGATGTTAATTGAATAAGATAGCGCGATATGGAAACGTTCTGTTACATGAAAGGCGCCCTTAGACACCGTGAATCGCAAAGAGTTTCCCATTAATTTTTGATATATTTAAAACTTAGGACTTACTTGAAGCACATTTGAGGTGGTTATGAAAAAAATTGCATGTCTTTCAGCACTGGCCGCTGTTCTGGCTTTTTCCGCAGGTACTGCAGTAGCTGCTACTTCTACCGTTACCGGTGGTTACGCTCAGAGCGACGCGCAGGGCGTAGCGAATAAAATGAGCGGTTTCAACCTGAAGTATCGTTACGAGCAGGACGACAACCCGCTGGGCGTAATCGGTTCCTTCACCTACACCGAAAAAGATCGTACTAACGGTGCGGGCGATTACAACAAAGGTCAGTACTACGGCATCACTGCCGGCCCGGCTTACCGTCTGAACGATTGGGCGAGCATCTACGGTGTAGTCGGTGTGGGTTACGGTAAATTCCAGACGACCGATTACCCAACCTACAAACATGACACCAGCGATTATGGCTTCTCCTATGGCGCTGGTCTGCAATTCAACCCGATGGAAAATGTTGCTCTGGACTTCTCTTACGAGCAGAGCCGTATTCGTAGCGTTGACGTTGGCACCTGGATTGCTGGCGTAGGTTACCGCTTCTAATCACGTCGGTGAAAATGAAAAATCCGCCTTTCGGGGCGGATTTTTTTTGCCTGAAACGTGCATTATTTTAGTGAAAAAATATCGCTGCCCAGATGGTTATAGTCCACTTTCTGTAATTTGAAATTGGTGATATAAACGGGCCCGGCTTTCTGTTCCGAAATAAATCGATAGCGATTTTTGATCTCTTTAGCGCTAATTCCTGTCCATTGCGAGAAAAAACTCAGGAAATCGTTCGCGGAACGGCGAGCTTTAATGATCCGATGCGCTTTACTGTCGCTGGATAGCACCATAAACGGCACCTGGAAGTTTTGCTGGAATTTGTCGTCATGCGCCAGGTACTGTACCGCTTTGCCGCGTTCTTTAAACGCCAGCCCGTGATCGGAGAAATAGACGAGCGAAAAACTGTCGCCGCTATGACGAAGCTGAGTATAGAGCTGACGGAGCAAATTGTCGGTTTGCGTCATGGTGTATAAATAACAAGACGTCTCTTTCGACTGGACAAACGTCGCGTATTTTCCCTGAGTACGGTCGCAGGCCTGGGGATGCGATCCCATTAAATGCAACACAATCAACTGCGGTTGCGTGCGTTCTGTCGCCAATACCTGCGCCGTCATGGTTAACAGCGCGTCGTCGCGAGTATTTTTATCCGCTTCAAAATCGCCGTTTTTCAGGAAATGCGCTTCATCGGCGCGTTTGGCGATACTGGCGATGGCCGTGTCGTATTCGCCGATTTGCCCCTGATTGGAAAACCACCATGTCTGAAAACCGGCGCGGTTAGCCAGCGTGACGAAATTATCCTGATACTGCGGTTTGTTAACCACCACGCGATTGAGCGTTAAACCGAGCGATTTTTGCGTTGAGCCGCTGGCGGCGATGTAATCCATAAAGAAGTCGCCATTCACATGGCTGGCGAAGGGGGTATTATCCCAGTGGCCGCCGAAAGCGCCCATGGCATCCCGTCGCGCGCTTTCACCAATCACCACGACATAGATGTGATATCTGGGTTTCACCGCAGTAACCGTCCAGCTATCTTTTATGCCGGATAGCTGCGCCATACGGTGCTGCTCTTCAATGACTTCGTTGTTATTGACGATAACGTCTTTGGCGAAGCGAAAAACCGGATAGCCGGTATCAATAACCTTAAAAACGCCGCCCCAGGCCAGATTTTGTATCGGCGCGACGAAAAATGCCGCGACGCTGATCAGCAGGCACAGGCTGTCGAGGCTATTCCAGCGCGGCCTGACCTCTTCTTTTCGGCGGCGAAGCGCAATAATACCCAGCGCAAAAATAAAAAGTCCGGTCAGGTAGCTATACCACGGGAAGATGGTCAGGATTTCGCTCGACTCTTCCATATTGGTGGAGTGCAGCGCCAGCAGCGTATTAAAGTTCGGCGCGCCGTAAGCCTGGCCAAAGGGAAAATAGCAAGCGGCTACCAGCGAACAGATGCCGAGCAGCGCTTTTTGTCCGCGGGGCAGGTAGCGCCAGAGCAACAGCAACAGGCAGGTAAACGCCGCGGTATAAAGCAGGCTAAAGGGGTAGCCGAGCGCGAGGTTAATCAGCAGCGACTGTAAAAAGTAGAGGCCCGCCCACGGGCTTACAGCCCGACGACGGGCCAGAAGTGAATCGATAAGGGTTGAATTCATATGCCACTATTGCAAAAACGCCATGTGCTAACCCTGGCGCGAAGGGTCATTACCTGCCTGATTATGCGTAAAAAAGGTATTGGGTTCGCAACGGCGAGTCGCAAAATATTCAGGGCTGCCAGAAGATAGAGCGTGCGGGTAAGAAGGTCAACCGCCGGAAAGAAAATGTTTTGCGAAGAGAATAGCAAAACCACAAAAAAACAGGGGAAATGGGCGCCATTTCCGTTGAGGATGCAAAATAAAGCGGCGTACCGCACCGCCGCGTTATTTCGTGGAAGGGTTATCCTGCTCCGGTTTGCCGTTGAGCATATCGCACAACATAGAGAGCAGCATTAACCGGACTTTAAAGGGAGAGTGACTGAACACGCGTATACACCTCTTAAATTCGTTCATATAAACCTCCTGATGTTTCTATCCCATCGATCCGTGAGGGATGTCTGCATTACATACAGATATAGCACAGGCTATGTTTTATAGCTATTGCTAAAACGTTAATTTTTTGTGCCCGGACAACTCTGGTTTACAATGAGCGCTCTGTCAGCTGACGCGTTAACGCGTCACAGAAACGAGGAAGCAAAATGGGTCGTCGCGCAGGTACGCCAACAACAAAAAAAGTGACGCAATTGGTGAACGTAGAAGAACACGTTGAAGGATTTCGTCAGGTCAGAGAGGCGCATCGCCGTGAGTTGATAGACGATTACGTTGAGCTGATTTCCGATTTAATTATTGAGGTAGGGGAAGCGCGTCAGGTGGATATGGCGGCTCGGCTCGGCGTCTCCCAGCCAACTGTGGCCAAAATGCTTAAGCGCCTGGCATCGTTAGGATTTATTCAAATGATCCCCTGGCGCGGCGTTTTTCTGACGCCGGAAGGGGAGAAGCTGGCGCAGGAAAGCCGCGAGCGGCACCAAATTGTCGAAAATTTTTTACTGGTGTTAGGCGTAAGTCCGGAGATCGCGCGTCGTGATGCGGAAGGGATGGAACACCATGTCAGCCAGGAGACATTGGATGCCTTTTTGGCCTTCACGCAACAGCATGGAACATCTGCAGAATGAATCTGGCCTTTTTACGGGCGCTGCGGCGTGACCGTTTTTTTCAGTTGTTGATCATTGTGGGGATGGCGTTAAGCCTGTTTGTTCCTTTTGCGCCCCGCGCCTGGCCTGGCGCGATTGACTGGCACACCATTATTACCCTCAGTGGGTTAATGTTGCTCACTAAAGGCGTTGAGCTGAGCGGCTATTTTGATGTGCTGGGACGCAAGATGACGCGCCGATTTCATACCGAGCGGCAACTGGCGATGTTCCTGGTGCTGGCTGCGGCGGCGCTGTCGACCTTTCTGACAAACGATGTCGCGCTGTTTATCGTTGTGCCGCTGACGATAACGTTAAAAAAACTGTGCGCGATTCCGGTCAACCGATTGATTATTTTTGAAGCGTTGGCGGTGAACGCCGGTTCGCTGCTGACGCCTGTCGGTAATCCGCAAAATATTCTGTTGTGGGGACGCTCCGGCTTAACCTTTGCTGAATTTAGCGGGCAAATGGCGCCGCTTGCCGTCATGATGATGCTGACGTTACTGCTCCTGTGCTGGTTTTGTTTTCCGGGTAGGGCGTTACAGTATCATACCGGTACGCGTTCGCCGCAGTGGCAGCCCCGTCTGGTGTGGAGTTGCCTGGCATTATATGTCGTTTTTCTTACCGCGCTGGAGCTCAGGCAAGAGTTATGGGGACTGGTGTTGGTGGCGGCTGGGTTTATTGTGCTGGCGCGCAGGGTGATAGTCAGCGTGGACTGGACGCTGCTGCTGGTATTTATGGCGATGTTTATTGATGTCCATCTGCTAACGCAATTGCCGGCGTTGCAGGGCGTTTTCAACCAGGTTGGCGCACTGTCTCACCTGGGGCTTTGGCTAACCGCTATCGGCCTGTCGCAGGTTATCAGTAATGTGCCCAGTACCATTCTCCTGCTGAACTATGTACCGGCCTCGACGTTGCTGGCGTGGGCGGTGAATATCGGCGGGTTTGGTCTGCTGCCGGGGTCGCTGGCAAATCTTATTGCTTTACGGATGGCGAACGATCGCCGAATCTGGTGGCGATTTCATTTCTATTCGCTGCCGATGCTGGCATGGGCGGCGCTGGTGGGATATGGATTATTGCAACTGATGCCGTAAGAGAAGCCCGATAGTGTCTATCGGGCTTCGCAGGCAGAGTCTGTCAGTTCAGACGAACCGGCATCCCGGAACGATCCTGAACTGCCTGTTGTACGACGGTCTGATCAACGTCAGGCTCGTTGGTGACGGCCAGGATACTCTTATTAAGCGTGATCGGCACCGCTTCCTTACCTTCAAACTGCGCTTCCGTCGTTGACAGCGGGTTATGCACCTCAATGTAACGGCTACCGTCCGGCTCGGTGGTGGCTTTTACCGGTTCATCGATAAACTGCACGCGGGTACCGACCGGCACATTTTCAAACAGGAATTTGATATCGTCGTTGCGCAGACGTACGCAGCCGTGGCTCACGCGAAGCCCGATGCCGAAGTTGGCGTTGGTGCCGTGAATAGCATACAGGCGACCGATGTACAGCGCGTACAGGCCCATCGGGTTATCCGGGCCCGCAGGTACGACGGCAGGCAGCGGCTCGCCGGCGGCGCGATATTCAGCGTGCATTTTTGCCGTAGGCGTCCAGGTCGGACCGGCTTTTTTACGTTCAACTTTGGTCGTCCAGTTGATAGGCGTGTCTTTACCTAACTGACCGATCCCAATCGGCAGGACGATAACGGTGTTTGTGCCTTTCGGGTAGTAATAGAGGCGCATTTCCGCGCTATTGATGATAATGCCTTCGTGTACGGTATCCGGCAGGATCAGCTGCTGCGGAATATTCAGCACGGTACCGCCCTTCGGCAGGAAGGTATCCACGCCCGGGTTGGCTTCCAGCATGTTGGACAGCCCCATCTGATACTCCGCGGCAAAATACTCCAGCGGCTGGGTATTGCCCTCAGGAACGGTGATGACCTGATTTTGCCCAATTAAACGGCTACCATCGGTAGGCAGCGGGTAAGTGACTGCTGAGGCTGTTTTACAAAAACCAACTACAGCGAAAGCCGCCGCGAAAAGCGTTGTTAATTTCATATTCATGTTATGCGAGATTCTGTGCCAAGCAGGCTAGTAGGTTGAGAATTCTGTCATGTTGGGAGCGCATTATAGGTGCATTCCAGTAAACAGGGAATTCAGATGTGTACGAAATCACGTTTTTTTCCCTTACGGTTCAGTGTAGCCCTTTGTACAGGGCGCGATCTTATTTCAGACTTGTGGCATAATAAGCGGTTTGTCACATCTTTTTTCAGGATAAGCCTGTGTTAGTTTCCAGCAACGTTACCATGCAGTTCGGCAGTAAGCCGCTGTTCGAAAACATTTCCGTCAAATTTGGCGGCGGCAACCGTTACGGCCTGATCGGCGCCAACGGTAGCGGAAAGTCCACTTTTATGAAAATCCTCGGCGGCGACCTGGAGCCGACGCTGGGCAATGTTTCCCTCGATCCGAATGAGCGCATCGGTAAGCTGCGTCAGGACCAGTTCGCTTTTGAAACATTCACCGTACTTGATACTGTCATTATGGGGCATGGCGAACTGTGGGAAGTCAAGCAGGAGCGCGACCGTATCTACGCCTTGCCGGAAATGAGCGAAGAAGACGGCTATAAAGTCGCCGATCTGGAAGTAAAATACGGCGAGATGGACGGTTATTCCGCTGAGGCGCGCGCGGGCGAACTGCTGTTGGGGGTGGGCATCCCGCTGGAGCAGCATTACGGTCTGATGAGTGAAGTCGCGCCAGGCTGGAAATTACGTGTGCTGCTGGCGCAGGCGTTATTCTCTAATCCGGACATCCTGTTGCTCGACGAACCGACCAACAACCTGGATATTGATACTATCCGTTGGCTGGAGCAGGTGCTGAACGAGCGCGACAGCACGATGATCATCATTTCGCACGACCGTCACTTCCTGAACATGGTTTGTACGCATATGGCGGATCTGGATTATGGCGACTTGCGCGTCTATCCGGGTAACTATGATGAGTATATGACGGCGGCGACCCAGGCGCGTGAACGTCTGTTGGCCGATAATGCGAAGAAAAAAGCGCAAATTGCCGAGCTGCAATCTTTTGTTAGCCGTTTTAGCGCCAATGCCTCTAAATCGCGTCAGGCAACGTCGCGCGCGCGGCAGATTGATAAAATCAAGCTGGAAGAGGTGAAAGCCTCCAGCCGTCAGAACCCGTTCATCCGTTTTGAGCAGGATAAAAAACTGTTCCGTAACGCTCTGGAAGTGGAAGCGTTGACGAAAGGTTTTGATAACGGTCCGCTGTTTAAAAATGTCAATTTGCTGCTCGAAGTCGGGGAGAAGCTGGCGGTACTCGGCACCAATGGCGTGGGTAAATCTACGCTGCTGAAGACGCTGGTTGGCGATCTGGACGCCGATCACGGCACCGTTAAATGGTCGGAAAACGCGCGTATTGGTTACTACGCGCAGGACCACGAATATGAATTCGAAAATGACCTGACGGTGTTTGAATGGATGAGTCAGTGGAAGCAGGAAGGCGACGACGAGCAGGCAGTGCGCAGTATTCTGGGCCGCCTGTTATTTAGCCAGGATGATATCAAAAAGCCTGCGAAAGTCCTCTCCGGTGGCGAGAAGGGCCGTATGCTGTTCGGCAAACTGATGATGCAAAAGCCGAATATCCTGATCATGGACGAACCGACTAACCACCTGGATATGGAGTCGATCGAATCGCTGAATATGGCGCTGGAGCTGTATCAGGGCACGCTGATCTTTGTTTCGCACGACCGTGAGTTCGTCAGCTCGCTGGCAACCCGCGTCATTGAAATTACGCCGGAGCGCGTGGTGGACTTCAGCGGCAACTACGACGATTATTTGCGTAGTAAAGGGATCGAGTAAGTTATTGTCTGTAACCCCGATAGCGTCGGGGTTACAGAATGTTAACAAGATAATTTTTATTTTTTCCGAATGCAATGTGAAAATTATATATACTCTTAATATTCGATTTTAAAATTAAATGAAAGAAGAGGAACTATCATAAAAATTGCGAATATATTTTGTGGTAAACATATTGTAATGTTATTTTCTTTATAAGAATTCAAGTGCTATTTTATATTCCTTTATTGTTCAACAAAAGGAATAAATATGAGCATTTTGGAACGCTTTTTTGGCCGTAAAGAAAAAAACTCATCTAATATACAAGGTGTTTTAGTAGCGAATGCTGAAATTGATAACCCACTAAGTTTAGTTGTTGTATTTGATACTCTCCCGGAAAATAATTCAAAAGAACTCACCCGCTTGTTGCGTAATTATCATTCCAGTATGAAACAGGCAACGTGTGAACTTGTCCCTGAACTGGATTTTTTTGGTTTAGCAGGATGGGGTAAGCATGTAATATCGATGGTTGGATTTAAAACGCCTTACCCTCAGGAATCAATCGAACAATGCGTCGCGCCAGCTCATTATCCCCAGGAAGTAAAAGAGCAAGTACGGGCAACCAGTGCAAATATTATTTTATATTATAAGGGGTATGATACTTCACCTTTAGAGCAATATGTTGCGTTGGCTGTGGTTGCAGGTGCATTAAGTAGCATGGGGGCTGTCGCTGTATTAAATGAATCGGCTCACACTTCATTACCTGCGGGGGTATTTAAGTCTCAGGAGTTGGGTAAGCATAGTCTGGAAATATTGCGTGAAGGTTTCCCGCTGACCTCTCTATTTTGTGGATTTGTGAAATATGAAGTTGAGGATATCGAAGGCGTATGGATGCGTACCTATGGTGCTGATTGCTTTGGGCTACCAGATTTCGCAGCACACGCACAAGGTCATCACGAAGGGCAAAAATATTCTGATATTTTCAATAATGTTCTGCGTTACCTGCTTGAAAGTGGAGCAGAAATGGCTGCCGGGCATACCATGCAAGTCGGTAAAACGACATTTATGAAACTGCGCGATCCCCTTGACGATGAATATTACTTACAGGGGCCTGGAACCACATTAGTGGTTGAACTGATTGAAGAAGATGAGTGTAATGCTCATTGAGAAATCGGGGCAATTGCCCCGACTCTCGTTAAAGTGTAAACGGCACTTTATTTTCCAGCACAGCCTGAATCACATTCAGTGCGCCTTCATGATTATTATTATCGGTAGCGTAACGGGCGATTTATTTAATGTTTTCTGCGGCATTGTCCATCGCAAAGGAATAACGCGCCATTTTAAGCATCTCTGCGTCATTGCCGCTGTCGCCAATGGCGACGACATTCTGTGGCGACAGATCCCAGCGTTTCAGTAACCGCGAAATACCGTTTGCTTTATGCAGGCCGGGAATAATCAGATCGATAAAGTCAAAACCACTTGTGGCGGGCTTCATAATGCCATCGAGCGTAACGTGTAGTTTGTCGATCACTAACGGGATTTGTTCATCCGGTAGGTTGAGCGAAAACTTGAACTGTACGTCATCAATCTCCTGATAATCTTTTACAGGTTTCAGGCGATGGTAGTGTTTTGCCATCAGGGTAACGAATGCTTCTGGCGCATTTTCGCTGACATATGCACTTTGCAGACCGCAGGCGACAAAATTAAGTTGCTTATCTTTCAGCAACTCGCCAATCACAATACGCGATTCATGCCGGGTCAGTTCGCCGTGGAACAGTTGCTTGCCATGTTCGTAAACCAGTGCGCCGTTTTCCGCGACAAAAGAGATCTCATCCTTTAGCTCAGGAAAGAACGAAATAAGCTGGTAATACTGATTACCGCTGGCGACAACGAACTCAATGCCGCGCTTTTTCAGTTCCTGAAATTACGCCGGAGCGCGTGGTGGACTTCAGCGGCAACTACGACGATTATTTGCGTAGTAAAGGGATTGAAAGCTAAACACTGACGCCCGGTGGCGCTGTGCTTACCGGGCCTACGTATCCTGGCGCGTAGGTTCGGTAAGACGGGTGCGCCCAGGCAAAGGGCACACCGCAGGTGAGCGGGAAGGGCGGTACGACCGTCAAACGTCCATACCTAATGCCCGCTTGCCGTGAATATTCAGATCGCGCAGCGTGAAGCGCCCTTCCCAGGTGGTTTCATAGTCCTCGCGCGGGAAATCGCCCGGTGATGCGCCTGTCTCCAGCGCCGCTTTCACCTTACGCGCATAGGCCAGATTTTTCTCACACATTGGCGCGGCAGGAATGTACATCACATTGCCCCAGCCCTGCTGATTTTCGACGGAGGCGACGGAGTGGATGACATCGCAATGCCACCACACGGAATCCCCGGCTTCCAGCGGCGGAATGCTGGTTAACGCCGCCATCAGTAAAGGATGCCACTGTTCAGAAATCGGCAGCACCCGGCCCGGCGCGACGCCGCATAATTCATCTTCCGGGACATCATCCAGCAGCGGGCGCAGCAGAATATATGCCATCGCCTCCGGGATAGGGACGACATGAAGCAACCCCTGACCGGGCAGCATATCGGAGAGCGCGGTCCAGCCCTGGAAGGTGCGAAATACCGAGCATTTGGTGGTGTTATCCACCGTATACTCTTCAACTTCGGTACGGTGTGCCGCATTCCACGGATCGTACTGCTCGACGTTGCCGTTAAACACGCTGGCGAATACCCGCTGATAGGCTGGCAGCAGCCAGCGCTCCAGCGCACCGGAGTCGGTATGCGCCCCCAGTCCTTTGGATGTGGTGCCCGGCGGGCGGCGGCGGATGCGATCCGGGTAAATGATGCTGATATCCGGATTAAACCATCGCTTGCCGTCGTGCTCTACCTGCCATAGACGGTTGAGGAACGACTGCGCCAGCGCCATCTCTTCACTTTGGCGGGCCTGCATTTGCGCCTGCGACCAGTAGACAGGATAGATTTCAGGCCGGGAGGCGCTCAGCGTACCGAAAAAATTATCCCCCGGTCCTTTATACACCTCGTCAAAATGGTTCTTGTCCAGATAGTCGAGCATCGACTGGTCCCATGCCAGCGCCTGTTCGCGTGGAAAATGACCTTTAATCACCGCGCACCCGCGGCGCTTAACCTCGGCGCGGGTGGCATCGCTAATGTTGCCCATCGCCAGTTCGCTAAAAGGGATAATTGGCCATACCGGCTGCCCCTGCGCCTTCAGATCGTTAATTTCCGCCACCCGGGCTGCTATGGTGGCGCTCAAACGGTCGAACACCGCCTGTACGTCGCCGATTTGCGCGCGTAGCGCCTGCTTCATCTGACGAATGGCCGCTTTTGGGTCGGCGGGTAGCGTTTCGTGGGTAAAAGGAGTCGTCATATCAACCTCATCATCTTTCGTTCGAAAGTAAAATTAGTTACATCTGATACTTTAAGTTAAAATAAGGTTAATGCAAGTTTAAAATATTGCAGGAGCGCACAAGGAGAGAAGCGAGAGAAAAACGTAAGGTGGCCAGGACGCCTTAATGTCTTATGCGGCTATTCCTTTCGTTCAGCCACTTTTCATTCGAAATAAATTTGTGGTTCTGCTCACATTGTTATTAAAATGTTTCTGGTCGCAGTTACAGCCAGGAGCTTAAGTATGACCGTTAACGTTGTCGTTACCGATATGGACGGCACTTTTCTCGACGATGCCAAGCAGTACGATCGTGTACGCTTCATGGCGCAATACCAGGAACTGAAAAAACGTAATATCGAATTTGTAGTCGCCAGCGGTAATCAGTACTACCAGTTGATCTCCTTCTTCCCCGAGCTGAAAGACGAAATTTCCTTTGTCGCAGAAAATGGCGCGCTGGTGTATGAACATGGCAAGCAGTTGTTTCACGGGGAGCTAACCCAACATGAATCGCGTATTGTGATTGGCGAACTGCTGAAGGATAAGCAACTTAATTTTGTCGCCTGCGGTCTGAAAAGCGCTTATGTCAGCAAAAACGCTCCCGAGACTTTCGTGGCGCTGATGGCCAAACATTATCACCGCCTGCAGCCGGTAAACGATTATCACGACATTGACGATATCCTGTTTAAGTTCTCCCTGAATTTGCCCGATGAACAAATTCCGCTGGTTATCGACAAACTGCACGTATCTCTGGATGGCATCATGAAGCCCGTCACCAGCGGCTTCGGTTTTATCGACCTGATTATCCCGGGACTGCATAAAGCGAATGGCATCAGTCGTCTGTTAAAGCGCTGGAACAGGTCGCCACAGAATGTCGTCGCCATTGGCGACAGCGGTAATGATGCGGAAATGTTGAAAATGGCGCATTACTCTTTTGCCATGGGCAATGCCGCAGACAATATCAAAGCGCTTTCACGTTATCACACTGATGATAATAACCATCAAGGCGCGCTCAACGTCATTCAGGCCGTGCTTGACGGCACCGATCCCTTCTGATTAACAGGACTGCGTAGGCCTATTAAACGTAGCGCCATCAGGCAGTTCGGACATATTGCCGATGGCGCCAGGGTAAATTACAGCATATGTTCGGTACGGGCGATGATATCGTCCTGCGCATCCGGCGACAGCGCGGTGAAGAAGGCGGAGTAGCCTGCCACACGCACGACCAGATCGCGGTACTGGTCTGGATGTTTTTTCGCATCCAACAGCGTTTCGCGTGACACGATGTTGTACTGAATATGCCAGCCTTTATGCACCTCAAAGAACGTCCGTAGCAGAACCATCAGTTTCTGTTTGTCGGATTCGTTTTCCAGCGTCGTTGGGTTCAGTTTCTGGTTGAGCAGCACGCCGCCGAGAATGGAACCGGTAGGTAATTTGCCTACGGAACCAATCACCGCCGTCGGGCCGAGATGATCCGTACCTGATGCAGGGCTTGCGCCTTCCGCCAGCGGTGTATGCGCTTTGCGACCATCCGGGGTAGCCATAGTCGCGGCGCCAAATGGCACGTTTGCTGAGATAGAGGACGTACCGGCGTAATAGTTGCCGCCCACAGGGCCACGACCGTAGCGCGGGTTATGGTATTGCTTCAGCTCATCAATATAGGTCTGATAAGCGCGCGCCAGCAGGGTATCGACACTGTCATCGTCGTTACCGTACTTCGGCGCGCCGTTAATCAGACGCTGGCGCAGCTGCTCATGGGTCAGCCCGTCAAAGTCATCGGCCAGCGCGGCGGCAAGCTGCTGTTGACCGATAACGCCCTGTTCGAAGACCAGTTTTTTCACGGCGGCGAGGCTGTTGCCCAGGTTGGCGATACCGACCTGGAGACCGGATACCCAGTCATATTTAGCGCCGCCTTGCTTGATACTCTTCGCGCGTTCAATACAGTCATCTACCAGCGCTGAGCACAGAATATCGTGGACGTTCTCTTCCAGCATGGTGTCGACCACATACTCAATTTCGATCGATTTGCGCGTGTAGTAGCGAATTTGGGTATCCCAGGCGGCCATCACTTCGTCAAAATTGTTAAAGTTGCCTGCGGAGAGCGCCTTTTCCTGCGGCAGAAATACCTTGCCGCTGGTGGCGTCGCGACCGCCTTCCAGCGCCGCCAGCATGACGCGGGCGAAGTTAATAAAGCTCATGCCGGTGCAGCGATAACCCCATTTCCCGCCGACGGCGGTTTCGATACAGCCGATCGCCGCGTAATCGTAAGCGTCCTGTGGTTCGATCCCCAACTTGATAAATTCCGGGATGACGATTTCATCATTGTTAAACGCCGGCATCCCAAAGCCGCAGCGGATGACCTGGACGCAGGCGTCAAGGAAATCGTTACTCATTCCGGCGTGATAACGCACACTGAGGTTGGGCTGGGTAGAACGCAGACGTCCACAGGACTCCAGAATGGCGTAAGACAGCGGATTCACTGCGTCCATTGGCTGACCGTTGATGAGATTCTGACCGCCAATGGTGACGTTTTGATACAGCGGGCTGCCTGCGGAAGCTTTAGAGTGCGAACCGGAGCGGATCTTGTTTACTTCCAGCAGTTTCAGCCAGCAGCTGTGCAGCAGTTCAATGGCGTGCTCACGATCCAGCGTCTGGTTTAGTTCTACATCGCGACGATAATAGGGGTAAAGATACTGGTCCATACGACCAAATGACACCGAGTGACCGTTAGACTCAATTTGTAGAATCAGCTGGATGAAGTAGCACAATTGCAGTGCTTGCCAGAAGGTCTGCGGCGGTTGGTGGGCGATCACCTCGCAGTTTTCGGCGATGGTAAGTAGCTCTTTACGACGGCTTTCACGGGACTCTTCGCCCGCCATCTGGCGCGCCAGCGCGGCAAAGCGCGTGATGTGCTGGCTTACCGCGTCGAGCACAATATCAATCGCCTTCAGGAACTGCTCGCCATGCAGATCTTCCAGCACGGTCAGGTTGATGCGTGAGCGGCGCTCGGCGACTTTATCGCGCAGGCCATCAAGCCCTTTTTCCAGCAGCAGCGGGAAGTTCACCGCCAGGTGCGCGTCACCGGAGGTCATATTGCCTTCGGCTTTGATAATGCCAGTCGCCAGAAGCCCTTTTTGTTCATCGGTAAACATGCCGTAGCAGCGATCCTGGACGGTTTGACCGCGCCACCACGGACAGACGTCGTGCAGAATACGTTTGTTTTCTTCACTTACGGAAAAACCTGCGCCGGGCCGGTCTGCCAGGTCGTCGATCTCTTTTTCAATCCACGAGACGGTATATTCCGGGAAAATCGGCGCGGCGCGGACTTCACTTGCCTGGTTGCCGACGATCAGTTCATCGTGTTTTATCCAGATAGTGCGTTCCGCCAGGTGATGGGCCAGCGCCAGCGCGCGGCGTACCGGAATCGGTTTATCCAGATGTTGCTGATACATTTCGGTATAATGTTGCGCGCGCTCGGTACAGACCGGCGGTTTCACGATATGTACCAGCGCGGTTTTGTGCGCCTTAATGCGGTCACTGAGCGTGTCCAGTTTCAGTTGGGTCATGATAATTATCCTCGTAGGGTCGCGGTTAAACCTTTTTGGCAGGCGTACTTCTGGGCAAAATCAAGTAACGCCGGCGCATCCAGTGGTTTATCCGGGGCATGATAGGGCTGACTGAGTAAGTGGTATTTATTAATGCCCAGCGTGTGGTAGGGCAGAAAATGAATTTCCCCGACGTGCAGTTCGTCGGCGGCAAAGTCGGTAATGGCTTTAATGGCCTCCTCATCGGCATTAAATCCCTGAATCAGCGGGACGCGAATCACCATTTTTTTGCCCGCGGCGGCGAGTTTCCTGAGATTTTCCAACACCCGCGAGGCGCTGCCATCGGTCCACTGCTTAAACGGCCCGTCGGCGACATGCTTCAAATCAGCCAGAAACAGATCGATATAAGGCAGTGAGGGCGCAATGTATTTCCATGGAACATGCAGACAGGTCTCAACCGCCGTATGAATACCGGCGTCATGGCTGGCTTTAAACAGCTCTGCCGCCAGCTCCGGCTGCATAAACGGTTCGCCGCCGGAAAGCGTCAGACCGCCGCCGCTGCGATCGTAAAAAGGTTTATCGCGCAGTACCGTCGCCATGATCTCATCCACGCTTTTTATTTCGCCGCACACGGTTAACGCCTGTGTGGGGCAGCAATGCGCCAGGACTGAAAAATGGGCGTCGGTCAGTTTCTCGCGATGGATGAGCAGGCCGTTTAGCGCGCGCTCAATGACGTCCGGCGCGGCTTGCGCGCACAGGTCGCATCCTTCGAGACACAGCCGCGCGTCGTATAACAGATCCTGAGCGCGGGCGCGGCTTTCCGGGTTCTGGCACCAGCGACAGCCCAACGAACAGCCTTTGAGAAATACTACGGTACGGATACCGGGGCCATCGTGGGTAGAATAGCGCTGAATATTGAAGATCATAAACGGCCTCTCTTATTTCATATAAAGATTAAATTACTTTCGAATGAAAGTTATCTTGATGTGCGTCAACGAATGGAGAGGTTCTGACAAAGAGGCGTTAAATGAGGTACAACATCACGGTTTGAGGCTGTGATATGGCGTTTAAGATGATGCCGCGCTGCTTGAGCCGATCGTCAGTCGGAGCTTGGGTAAGCTGGCTTTTCGTCTGATGGCAGTAATTATCTGTTGATACAGCACGGCCATAAACCGTGCTTTGGTATGTTTATCCGTAAAGTGGCTACTGTCCGCAGACTTCACAGCCGGGGTTGCGCATTAACTTCATTTCGCGGAACTGACAGGTCATCGCATCGTACATGACGATTTTTCCGCTAGCGGGCTGACCGTAATGCGCCAGCAGCTTAATGGCCTCCATTGCCTGTAGCGAACCGATCACGCCAATCAGTGGCGCCATCACCCCTGCCTCTACGCAGGTCAGAGCGTTTTCGCCAAACAGACGGCTCAGGCAGCGGTAACAGGGTTCGTTTTCCCGATACGTAAAGACGGTAACTTGTCCTTCCATACGAATTGCCGCGCCGGAGATTAGCGGCACTTTCGCGGTATAGCACCCGGCGTTAAGTTGATTACGTACGCTAACGTTATCAGTACAGTCCAGTACCAGCGAATGCCCGGCAATCAGGCTGGTCATAGCGTCGTCGTCCAGCCGCGCGTTAACGGGCGTAATGGTAATATGCGGGTTGATTCGCGCCAGCGCGTCGCGGGCGGACTCAACCTTTGGCTGCCCGACCGTGGCGTCGCTGTGCAAGGTTTGACGCTGGAGATTGGAAACGGAAACGGTATCAAAATCGAGTAGCGTCAGTTGCCCGACGCCAGCGCCGGCCAGATACTGCGTTGCCGCGCAGCCGAGTCCGCCCAGCCCGACCACTAATACCCGCGCATCTTTTAACGTTTCCTGCCCTTCAAAATCGAAGCCGCGCAGAATAATTTGTCGGTTATAGCGCAGCATCTCCTGGTCGCTAAGTTCCGCCATTACAGGCCTCCGAACAGAGCATTAAACGGCTCGACTTCCACCCATTCTCCCGGCTCAACATTGCCGCGTTCACGCTCCAGCACAATAAAGCAGTTGCCCAGACTAAACGAGCTGAAAATATGTGAACCCTGGTGTCCGGTGGTCGTGACCTCCAGTTCGCCGTTGGCGCTACGTTGCAGAATGCCGCGCTGGAAATCGAGACGCCCCGGCGTTTTCTTCAGGCGAGATGCTGTGCGTACACGCTGGCGCGGCGGCACTGCGCTTGCCGTGTTGCCGCCAAGCTTCGCCAGTAAGGGCTGAACCAGTTGATAAAAAGTGAGCGCCGCAGAGACTGGATTCCCCGGCAGGCCACAGAACCAGCTATTACTGAGCTTGCCGAAGGCAAACGGTTTGCCTGGCTTGATAGCCAGCTTCCAGAAGGCGATTTCGCCCAGCTCCTCAAGGATGGTTTTGGTATAGTCCGCTTCACCAACCGAGACGCCGCCGGAGCTTATCACTACATCGGCCTGGCTGTCGGCGTCGACAAACGCGGCGCGAAGCTTACCGGGATCGTCAGGAATAATGCCTAAATTGATCACTTCGCAGCCAAGCTGTTGCAGCATCAAATGTATAGTTAGACGGTTAGTGTCATAAATTTGTCCCGCCTCCAGCGGCTGGCCCGGAAGCTGGAGCTCGTCGCCGGTCGAGAACAGCGCTACGCGCACTTTACGTACAACCTGTGCATCGGCAATTCCCAGCGACGCCAGCACTGGCAGTTCGGCAGTAGTCAGGCGCGTACCGGCCGGAAAGACCACCGCATCCTGGCGAATATCCTCGCCGCGGCGGCGGATGTTTTGTCCGCAACGAACATCGGCGGTAAAACGCACGCCGTCATCGGTTTGTTCCGTCTGCTCTTGCATAACTACCGCCTCGCAACCTGTCGGCACCGGGGCGCCGGTCATAATGCGAATGCAGGTGCCCGCAGGCCACTCTCCCTGGTAAGGCTGACCGGCAAATGCTTTGCCGGCGACGGGCAGCGGCTTATCGGCGGACAAATCCGCCATACGTACCGCATAACCATCCATAGCTGAATTATCAAAGCCGGGAACATCGAGGGGAGAAACGATATCGGTCGCCAGGATGCGGCCAAAGCAGTTCACCAGCGGCAACGTTTCTACGGCGGTGAGCGGGGTAATACGTGAAAGCATCTGTGTCAGCGCCGTTTCAAGCGGCATCAATCCGGCGGAAAATTCCATGAACATACTCCTGCGAGGCAAAATCGAATCCGGCTATTATGTCAGAAAACAGTGGCGGGCAGTATGCTACCTCGGTCTTAGAGACGGCCTTGCGCCTTTACATACCTTACGCATCTTTCTATATTCAAAAATCGAATGAATAACTCACAACAATTCTGATAGTTATAGTAAAAGTTGTGTGCCACCGTAATGGACCCTAAAAATGAATAAAGCAGTGATTGCGATTCACGGCGGCGCAGGCGCGATTGCTCGCGCGCAAATGAGCCATGAGCAGGAGCTACGCTATATCCAGGCGTTGTCAGAGATTGTTGAAAGCGGGCAAAAGATGCTGGAAGCGGGTGACAGCGCGCTTGATGTAGTGACGGAAGCGGTGCGTCTGCTGGAAGCGTGTCCGCTCTTCAATGCGGGTATCGGCGCGGTCTATACCCGAGACGGGACTCATGAACTGGATGCCTGCGTGATGGACGGCAATACCCTGAAAGCCGGAGCCGTCGCGGGCGTGAGTCATGTTCGCCATCCTGTGCTCGCCGCCAGGCTGGTGATGGAGCGCAGCCCGCATGTACTCATGGTGGGGGAAGGGGCGGAAAACTTTGCCTTTTCACAGGGGATGGCGCGCGTTTCGCCGGATATCTTTTCCACCCCGGCGCGTTACGAGCAATTGCTGGCGGCGCGTGCGGCGGGCGAAATGGCGCTCGATCACAGCGGCGCGCCGCTGGACGAAACGAAAAAAATGGGTACAGTCGGCGCGGTGGCGCGGGATAAATTCGGCAATCTGGCGGCGGCAACGTCTACCGGCGGGATGACCAATAAATTGCCCGGGCGCGTCGGCGACAGCCCGCTGGTCGGCGCCGGGTGTTATGCCAACAACGCCAGCGTCGCCGTTTCCTGTACCGGAACGGGAGAGGTCTTTATTCGCACGCTCGCGGCTTACGATATCGCCGCATTGATGGAATATGGCGGACTCAGCCTTGCCGACGCCTGTGAGCGCGTGGTGATGGAAAAATTACCGGCGCTGGGCGGCAGCGGTGGATTAATCGCCGTTGATCACGAAGGTAATGTCGCGTTGCCGTTTAACAGCGAAGGGATGTATCGCGCCTGGGGATATGCCGGGGATACGCCTACCACAGGAATTTACCGGGAATAAGGAGCCGCAGGTGCCGCACAGCGATGAACTGGATAGCCGCGATGTTCTGTCCGTCAGTGGCCTGAATATCGCGTTTCACCACGAAGGGCAACAGGTAGACGCCGTGCGTAATGTGTCATTACGCCTGAAGCGTGGAGAGACTCTGGCGATTGTCGGCGAGTCGGGCTCGGGAAAATCGGTGACGGCGCTGGCGTTAATGCGGCTGATTGAGCAGTCGGGCGCGAACGTGCGCTGCGGCGAAATGCTGTTGCGTCGGCGTAATCGCCAGGTGATTGAGCTGTCTGAGCAGAGTGACGCGCAGATGCGGCGTGTGCGCGGCGCGGATATCGCCATGATTTTCCAGGAGCCAATGACCTCGCTCAACCCGGTATTTACCGTTGGCGAGCAAATTGCCGAATCTATTCGTTTGCATCAGGGCGCCAGCCACGAAGAGGCGCTGGCGGAAGCGAAACGTATGCTCGATCAGGTACGGATCCCGGAGTCGCAGGCGATTTTATCGCGTTATCCGCATCAGCTTTCCGGCGGGATGCGCCAGCGAGTCATGATCGCGATGGCGCTATCCTGCCGTCCGGCGGTATTGATTGCCGATGAACCCACCACGGCGCTGGATGTCACTATCCAGGCGCAAATTCTGCAACTTATCAAAGTGTTGCAGCAAGAGATGTCGATGGGCGTGATTTTTATCACCCACGACATGGGCGTCGTGGCGGATATCGCCGATCGCGTACTGGTGATGTATCAGGGCGAGGCCGTGGAAACCGGCAGCGTAGAGCAGATTTTCCATGCGCCGACGCATCCTTATACCCAAACGTTACTGGCCGCCGTCCCTCAGCTTGGCGCGATGCGCGGCCACTCGCTGCCACGCCGTTTCCCGTTGATTTCCGCTGACGAACCGGCCCTTTATGAATCGCAGATTGAGCAAGACACGGTGGTGGAAGGCGAGCCTATTCTCCAGGTTCGGGGGCTGGTGACGCGATTCCCGCTGCGTAGCGGTCTCTTTAACCGCGTTACGCGTGAAGTTCATGCCGTTGAGAATATCAGTTTCGATCTCTGGCCCGGCGAAACGCTATCGCTGGTGGGCGAGTCCGGTAGCGGAAAATCGACGACCGGACGCGCGCTGCTGCGGTTGGTTGAATCCCGGCAGGGGGAGATTATCTTTAACGGCCAGCGCATTGACACGCTGTCTGCGGGTAAACTCCAGCCGTTGCGCCGCGATATTCAGTGTATTTTCCAGGACCCTTACGCCTCGCTCGACCCGCGCCAGACCGTGGGGTATTCCATTATGGAACCTTTACGGATTCATGGTCTGGGGCAGGGGGACGCTGCGGCAAAGCGCGTGGCCTGGTTGCTTGAGCGTGTCGGATTACGTCCTGAACATGCCTGGCGTTATCCGCATGAGTTTTCCGGCGGTCAACGTCAGCGCATCTGCATTGCTCGCGCGTTGGCATTGAATCCTAAAGTGATTATTGCCGATGAGGCGGTCTCCGCGCTGGATGTTTCCGTTCGCGGGCAGATCATTAATTTACTGCTCGATTTACAACGGGAAATGGGGATCGCCTACCTGTTTATTTCGCATGATATGGCGGCCGTGGAGCGAATTAGCCATCGCGTGGCGGTGATGTATCTTGGTCAAATTGTTGAGATGGGGCCGCGGCGCGCCGTTTTTGAAAATCCGCAGCATCCTTATACGCGTAAATTGATGGCGGCGGTGCCGGTTGCCGATCCCTCCAGACACCGGCCGCGGCGCGTTCTGCTATCAGATGATATACCCAGCAATATTCATAAACGTGGCGAAGAGACGCCCGCCGTTTCATTACAGTTGGTCGGGCCGGGACATTATGTTGCGCGACCTCAGCAGGATAATGCGCTCTCGCGCTTATAACATTCAGACTGGCAGGGTTTCAGGAGAACAACATGACGCAATTTATTACGCATAAATGGCTGGCGGCGCTGGGACTGGCCTCATCCATTGCGGCTTTTCCGGCCCTGGCGGCCAAAGATGTGGTGGTGGCGGTAGGGTCTAATTTCACCACGCTCGATCCGTATGACGCCAACGATACGCTCTCGCAGGCGGTGGCGAAGTCATTTTATCAGGGGCTGTTTGGCCTGGATAAAGACATGAAGGTAAAAAACGTCCTGGCGGAAGGCTATACCGTTTCTGATGACGGTCTGACCTACACCATTACCCTACGGCAGGGGGTGAAATTTCAGGACGGCGCGGATTTTGATGCGGCGGCGGTGAAAGCGAATCTCGATCGCGCCAGCAATCCGGATAACCACCTCAAGCGTTATAACCTGTATAAAAATATCGCAAAAACGGAGGTCGTCGATCCGGCAACGGTAAAAATTACCCTGAAACAGCCGTTCTCCGCTTTCATTAATATTCTGGCGCACCCGGCGACGGCGATGATCTCGCCGCAAGCGCTGGAAAAATATGGCAAGGATATTGGTTTTCATCCGGTCGGTACCGGTCCATACCAGCTTGAAACCTGGAATCAGACCGACTTTGTCAAAGTGAAAAAGTTCGCCGGTTACTGGCAGCAGGGCTTACCCAAGCTGGATTCTATTACCTGGCGTCCGGTTACTGACAACAATACCCGCGCGGCGATGCTGCAAACCGGCGAAGCGCAATTTGCTTTTCCTATCCCTTATGAGCAGGCCGCGTTACTGGCGAAAAATAAAAACCTCGAACTGGTCGCCAGCCCGTCCATTATGCAGCGTTATATCAGTATGAATGTGACGCAGAAGCCGTTTGATAATCCTAAGGTGCGTGAGGCGTTGAATTACGCTATCAATCGTCAGGCGCTGGTTAAAGTGGCGTTTGCCGGATACGCCACGCCGGCGACGGGCGTGGTGCCGCCGTCGATAGCCTATGCGCAAAGCTATCAGCCGTGGCCCTATAATCCGGCTAAAGCGCGCGAACTGCTGAAAGAGGCGGGGTATCCAGACGGTTTCAGTACCACGCTGTGGTCATCGCATAACCATAGCACCGCGCAAAAAGTGTTGCAGTTTACCCAACAGCAACTGGCGCAGATTGGCATTAAAGCCCGGATAACCGCGATGGACGCCGGCCAGCGCGCTGCGGAAGTCGAGGGCAAAGGGCAAAAAGAGAGCGGCGTGCGAATGTTCTATACCGGCTGGTCGGCGTCGACGGGCGAAGCTGACTGGGCGTTATCGCCGCTCTTCGCCTCACAAAACTGGCCGCCGACGCAGTTTAATACCGCTTTTTACAGCAACAAGCAGGTCGACAGCGATTTGGCGGCGGCCTTAAAGACCAACGATCCGCAGGAGAAAACACGATTGTACAAAGAGGCGCAGGATATTATCTGGAAAGAGTCGCCCTGGATACCGTTGGTGGTGGAGAAATTGGTTTCTGCGCACAGTAAAAATTTGACCGGTTTCTGGATTATGCCGGATACCGGTTTCAGCTTTGACGATGCGGATTTGAAGTAAGTAATGCGATGGGGCTGGATGGCGCGCGCGTTGTCCGCCATCCGGTAAAAGGTTCGTGTGATGCTTAACTATGTTCTCAAGCGCCTGCTGGGATTAATTCCTACTCTGTTGATTGTGGCAGTGCTGGTGTTTTTATTTGTTCATTTGTTGCCCGGCGACCCGGCGCGGCTGATAGCCGGACCGGAAGCCGACGCGCAAGTGATCGCGCTGGTTCGTCAGCAGCTGGGGCTTGATCAGCCGCTTCATGTCCAGTTTTGGCGTTACATCACCCATGTTTTACAAGGCGATTTCGGGACGTCAATGGTTTCCCGCCGCCCGGTTTCTGAGGAGATCGCCAGCCGCTTTTTGCCGACGCTGTGGCTGACGATAACCAGTATGATATGGGCGGTTCTGTTTGGCATGGCGATCGGCATCGCCGCCGCCGTGTGGCGTAATCGCTGGCCTGACCGGTTAGGAATGACGCTTGCCGTGACCGGCATTTCTTTCCCGGCTTTTGCGCTGGGAATGTTGTTAATGCAGATTTTTTCCGTGGATCTGGGCTGGCTACCGACCGTGGGGGCGGATAGCTGGCAACATTATATTTTACCCTCCCTGACGCTTGGCGCGGCGGTGGCATCAGTCATGGCGCGTTTTACGCGCTCCTCGTTTGTCGATGTCCTGAGCGAGGATTACATGAGGACCGCGCGGGCGAAAGGCGTCAGTGAAACGTGGGTGGTGTTAAAACATGGCCTGCGCAATGCGATGATCCCGGTCGTCACCATGATGGGACTGCAATTTGGCTTCCTGCTTGGCGGATCGATCGTCGTTGAAAAAGTGTTTAACTGGCCGGGGCTTGGGCGATTACTGGTCGACTCCGTCGACATGCGCGACTACCCCGTGATTCAGGCGGAAGTGCTGCTGTTTTCTCTGGAATTTATTCTTATCAACTTAGTGGTGGATGTCCTCTATGCCGCCATTAATCCGGCTATCAGGTATAAGTAAGGATGCGATTATTTAACTGGCGCCGTCAGGCGATTTTACATGCTATGCCGGTGGTAAAACCCGACCAGATACGCACGCCGTGGCGGGAGTTCTGGCGTCGTTTTCGCCGCCAGCATGTCGCGTTGGTCGCCGGGGGATTCGTACTGGCGTTAATTCTGGTGGCGATTTTTGCCCGTTGGCTGACGCCCTACGATGCGGAAAACTATTTTGACTACGATAGCCTGAACAATGGCCCCTCTTTGCAGCACTGGTTTGGCGTTGACTCGCTGGGAAGAGACATCTTTAGCCGGGTTCTCGTTGGGGCGCAGATCTCACTGGCGGCGGGCGTGTTCGCGGTATTTATCGGCGCGATAATCGGTACGGTGTTGGGATTGCTGGCGGGATATTATGAAGGCTGGTGGGATCGTTTTATTATGCGCATTTGCGATGTGCTGTTCGCCTTCCCCGGCATTTTGCTGGCGATTGCCGTTGTGGCGGTGTTAGGCAGCGGTATTGCTAATGTGATCGTTGCGGTGGCGATTTTCTCTATTCCGGCGTTTGCTCGTCTGGTGCGCGGAAATACCCTGGTCTTAAAACAGCAGACGTTTATTGAGTCTGCCCGCAGTATCGGCGCCAGCGACACGACGATTTTGTTTAGCCATATATTGCCGGGAACGGTCTCGTCAATTGTGGTTTTCTTTACGATGCGTATCGGTACGTCAATTATTTCCGCGGCAAGCCTGTCATTTCTCGGATTAGGCGCGCAGCCGCCAACGCCGGAGTGGGGAGCGATGCTCAATGAAGCGCGGGCGGATATGGTCATCGCGCCGCACGTAGCGCTCTTCCCGGCGGTGGCGATTTTCCTGACAGTGCTGGCGTTTAACCTGTTAGGCGACGGGTTGCGCGATGCGCTGGACCCGAAGATTAAGGGGTAAGCCAGCCCGGTGGCGTTGACGCCTGGAGGGCCTGGAACGGGCTCGTCAGGCGGGATAACACATCCGGCACCCGCGCCGGGGGAGGTGGCGTTAAACCCGACTGCCCCACAAATCATATTCGTCGGCGTTTTCCACTTTCACGCGCACGATATCGCCCGGCTTGACGTTGGTTTCGCCGTTCAAATAGACCGCGCCGTCAATTTCCGGCGCATCCGCCATGCTACGCCCGATAGCGCCTTCTTCGTCAACCTCATCGACGATCACCAGAATTTCGCGGCCCACTTTTTCCTGCAAGCGCTCAGCGGAGATTTGCTGTTGCAGTTGCATAAAGCGGTTCCAGCGCTCTTCTTTCACCTCTTCCGGCACCTGATCCGGCAGCTCATTCGCGCCTGCGCCTTCCACCGGGCTGTACTTGAAGCAGCCTACACGATCGAGGCGCGCCTCTTTCAGGAAGTCGAGCAGCATCTGGAAGTCTTCTTCCGTTTCGCCGGGGAAGCCGACAATAAAGGTGGAGCGTAGGGTCAGTTCCGGGCAGATTTCGCGCCACTGCTTAATGCGCGCCAGCTGGCGGTCAACGGAACCGGGACGTTTCATCAGTTTAAGAATCCGCGGGCTGGCATGTTGCAGCGGAATGTCCAGATAAGGCAGGATTTTGCCTTCCGCCATTAGCGGAATCACATCATCAACGTGTGGGTAGGGGTAGACGTAGTGCAGACGTGTCCAGACGCCCAGTTTTGATAACTGCTCGCACAGGCTCACCATACTGGTTTTCACCGGTTCGCCATTATGGAATCCGGTGCGGTGCTTCACATCTACGCCGTAGGCGGAGGTATCTTGCGAAATCACCAGAATCTCTTTGACCCCGGCATCAACCAGACGTTTCGCTTCGCTTAATACGTCGCCAATCGGACGGCTGACCAGATCCCCGCGCATCGACGGGATGATGCAGAACGTGCAGCGGTGATTACAGCCTTCAGAAATTTTCAGATACGCATAATGGCGCGGCGTCAGTTTTACACCCTGTTCTGGTACGAGGCTTAAAAATGGATTGTGCTTCGGCTTCGGTACGTAATGATGTACGTGCTGCAGAACTTGCTCATAGCTATGCGGCCCGGTGATTTCCAGTACTTTCGGATGCACTTCGCGGATCTGATCTTCTTTTGCGCCCAGGCAGCCGGTGACGATTACCTTACCGTTTTCGTTCAGCGCTTCGCCAATGGCTTCCAGCGACTCTTGTACCGCGCTGTCAATAAAGCCACAGGTATTAACGATAACCATATCCGCATCGTCATAGCGTGGCACAACGTCATAGCCTTCGGTACGCAGCTCAGTCAGGATGCGTTCCGAATCAACGAGGTTTTTCGGACAGCCCAGGGAAACGAAGCCGATCTTTGGCTGGTGGGTTACATTACTCATAGCTTAAAAAGTGTTCATTTATTGGAATGGTCAGGGCAGGGATTCTACAGATATCCGAACAAAAATTGTATCGCAATCTCATCGAGAGCGGCGGCATCAACCGTTGTGGTTATCAGCAAAAGGTGAAAAAGGGCACTTCTAAGAAAATTCTTGATCTCTGACACCCCTTTGTCTAAAAAACGACCATACTATTAAGTTGAACCCTGGTAGAAAAGAGGAGGAAAAAAGGTATGGTCGTTGACAGACTGAGAACCGATCTTCTCAACAAGCTGATAAACGCGCGTATCGATCTTGCCGCTTATCTGCAATTGCGAAAAGCGAAGGGGTATATGTCAGTCAGCGAAAGTGACACTCTGCGTGACAATTTTTTTGAACTGAATCGCGAGCTCCACGATCACGCTTTACGGCAGGGACTGCATCTCGATCAGGAAGAGTGGAACGCGCTGCGCCGTGCCGAAGGCGCGCTTGCAGCCGCCGCCGTTTGTTTAATGAGCGGACACCATGATTGTCCGACCTTTATTGCCGTCAACGCAGATAAACTTGAAAACTGTCTGACAACTTTGACGCTGAGTATTCAGAGTCTGAAAGCACATTCACCGCTTACACAGGTCTGAACAAGGGGAGGCGACTCCTGAGGAATCCCCAGCAAACCAAGACAGGCATAGTGTTATGTGATCTAATTGATTGCGCTAACACTTTCAAGGAAATCATCACTATGCCTGCTCGTTCATTATGCCAAAAATCCTTTAAAAATATACTGGAGCCTTTGCACCTTTACCGCCGTCAATCTCTGATTGAGGCTACCAGTGTAGTGATTAACAGTGCATCTCTTACACTTATTCAGTATTGGGCGTGATTTGTCAGGAGTAGCATCGGTCAGGCACAAGACAAAACGTATCGATCGACTTCGGGGAAAGTCTCACTTGCAGAATGAAGTTTCAGATACTTTTTCAGCGTGTTACTAAAAAATCACGGAGGGAATGACCCGGGTTGTCATGCTCTCCTATATGCCAGCCTGTTTTCCGCCAAAGGTGACTAAATTCGGTTCACCAGACAATCGTTGATGTTCTTAGGGAACGGTATAGTCGAATTCACTCCTGAAACAGGTACGGAATGTCGGCCGTTTACTATTCTGAAACGTTATTTATATCAAATAATTAAATTTTATTTTTATCTTTGTTATTGTAACAATAAATTACATGTTTCTTTCTGTTATCAGCGAACCTGAACCAATTTTAATGGGGGGTTAGATAAAAGCTAATTCAGAAAATTATGTTTTTAAGATATATTGAATTATCAGATGCTCCATTCAAATGAGAGACGAGAATGCAAACGTTAGAACGGTTTTTTCTTTTCGTTACGGGGGACCAACCTGAACGATTTGAAAAAGCAAATAGCAGTTGTGCTGATAGCGTAATCCTTGATTTAGAAAATGCGGTGTCATCTGAGAAAAAAATAATTGCCAGAGAAAATGCTCTGAATTTCATGAGTAATGATGAAAAAGTACTGATTGCTGTACGTGCAAAAATTGTAATAACTTCACGCCTGGCTGGATCATATCCTTCTGTTGACGGTATCACAACTGAATTTATGAAAAACGAGTTGACAATACAAAATGCTATTCACTCCTGTAAAATGGGGTTCAGTGGCAAGGTATGTATTCACCCTCCACAAATTTCACATGTAAACAGAGCATTCAGCTATTTAAAACAAGAAATCGAGTGGGTTCCCCAGATTATGCGACTGGCTCAATATCCCCATGGAGCGTTCAGTCATGAAGGGCAAATGGTGGATAAACCGTTACTGGAAAAAGCAAAAAGGATTTTGGCTCATAGCATTTAGTAAATATATGAAGGAGTCACCAATGAAAGCTTTAGTTTGTGTAAAACAAGTTGTCGATCATAACGTTAGAATTAGAATAAAGCGAGATCATTCTGATGTTGATATTTCTGATTCAAAACTCAGTATCAATCCATTTGATGAAATTGCAGTTGAAGAAGCAGTACGTTTAAAAGAACGGGGATTAATCAGTGAGGTTGTTGTAGTGTCTATAGGAAACACAGGTGTAGGGGATGTATTGCGTACAGCACTGGCAGCAGGGGCAGACAGGGCAATATACATATTAACAAAAAACTCTCTTACACCACTAATTGTGGCCAAAACTATCACCGCTATTACCCGGAATGAAAAACCCGATATTATATTATTAGGCAAGCAAGCTATTGACGATGATTGTAATCAGGTAGGCCAAATGCTGGCAGCATTACTCGATCTTCCCCAAGCCACTAATGTTAGTGAAATTACTATTTCTGATAATTCATTAACTGCTGTTCGTGAGGTTGATGGAGGATTAGAAACGTTAAATTTATCCCTGCCTGCAGTACTCACTACAGATCTACGTCTGAATACACCGAGGAATATCAGCTTGCCGAATGTTATTAAAGCCAAAAAGAAACCTGTTAAGGAGATAGATTTCGATTCACTTGGTATTAACCCGTCATCCAGATTGACTATTATTAAAGTTGATGAGCCAGCAAGAAGGAAAGCAGGCATAATCGTTCCAGATATTAACACGCTGCTAGATAAATTAAAAAACGAAGAAAAAGTAATTTAAGGAGGAAAATATGGCTTCTTTAGTTATTGCTGAACATAACGGCAATACTCTTTTACCTTCAACACTCAGTACTATCACTGCGGCAAAAGCCATTAATAGTGATATAGATATACTTATGTTAGGATATGGTATAGAAAGTATTGCAGTTAAAGCCAGTCATATTCAGGGGATATCCACTGTATTTGTTGCTGACAGCCCACTATTCGAACACCTTCTGGCAGAGAATGTGGAAAAACAGATCAGCTATTTTTTGAATAGTGGGAAAAATCATTATCAGTCCATTCTTTTTCCTGCAAGCTCTTTTGGAAAAAACTGTGCGCCACGCTTAGCAGCAAAACTTGATGTATCTCAGATTAGTGATATTACGCGTGTCATTGATCAACATACCTTTGAACGTCCAATCTATGCGGGTAACGCTATTGCCACAGTACACAGTGATGATGAATATAAAGTGATAACTGTTCGTCCTACCTCATTTGCGGCTGCGGCTGCGGTTGCGGAAGATGAGGGAAAAGCCCCCATTGAATTTACAGAGGTTGTTCTTGGTTCAGATCAGGTAAAATTTATTAGCCAACATGTTAATAAAAGTAACCGTCCAGACTTACAATCCGCCAGAGTTGTAGTATCAGGTGGACGAGGAGTAGGAAGTGCACAGGCATTCAAAGAACTTGTTGATAACCTGGCAGATAAATTAGGCGCTGCCGTGGGGGCAAGCCGGGCTGCTGTAGATGCTGGTTATGCACCAAATGATTATCAGATTGGCCAGACCGGAAAAATCGTTGCGCCTCAACTTTATATTGCTCTGGGAATTTCTGGCGCCATACAACATCTTGCCGGGATGAAAGAGTCAGGCGTCATTGTCGCTATTAATAAAGATCCTGACGCTCCTATCTTTTCTATTGCGGATTATGGTTTGGTAGCTGATATTTTCAAAGCTGTACCTGAACTTATCGATAAATTATAAATCATATTTTTTCCTCCTTAAAGGTAACTTTTATGCAATATACTGATATTCAAATTTGGCAGCCTGGCATTCTGCGCAACACCGATTATCTTAACCCCGGTCCCGCTAAGCTGCTGGCCGCCACTCTGGATAAAGACATCAAAATCTTTAAAGAGGGGGGCGTTCTGCCAGAATTATGGCACTGGCTCTATTTTCTTCCTGTCGACCGCCAGTCAGATCTATCTGCTGATGGTCATCCGATAAAAGGTCATTTTATACCCCCTGTTGGCGCTGGTTTATTGAGGAAAAAATTATGAAAAGTATTGAAAGGGATAAATATCAGGATATTCGTGATGCGGTTCGTTCATTATGTAGTGAATTTGATGATAAATATCACCGTAAGATAGATGAAGCAAAAGCCTATCCTGAAGAGTTTGTTAATAAACTAACCAAAGCTGGTTGGCTGGCTGCGCTCATCCCGGAGGAATTTGGAGGGTCAGGGCTTGGTTTAACTGAAGCATCTATTATCATGGAAGAGATCAATAGATCGGGTGGAAACTCTGGAGCCTGCCATGGTCAGATGTATAACATGAATACGTTGTTACGTCATGGATCCGATAAACAGAAAGAATTCTGGCTGCCACGGATAGCTACTGGTGAATGGCGCCTGCAGTCGATGGGCGTCACAGAACCCACAGCAGGTACAGATACCACCAGAATTAAAACTACAGCTGTAAAAAGAGAAGACCGGTATGTGATAAACGGACAAAAAGTCTGGATTTCACGTGTTCAACATTCAGACTGGATGATTCTTCTGGTTCGAACTACTCCGCTTGCAAATGTAAAACGTAAATCCGAAGGGATGTCTATTTTCATGGTTGATATTAAAGAAGCTATGAAAAATGGAATGACAGTACGACCTATTCCCAATATGGTCAATCATGAAACCAACGAGCTCTTTTTTGACAACCTGGAAATTCCCGAAGAAAATCTTATTGGTGAAGAGGGTATGGGTTTTCATTACATACTTGATGGTTTAAATGCAGAGCGTACCTTGATTGCGGCAGAATGTATAGGCGATGGATATTGGTTTATGGATCGTGTTACCCGCTATACCTGCGAGCGTGAGGTTTTTGGTCGTCCCATTGGTCAGAACCAGGGGGTGCAGTTTCCTATTGCAGAAGCATTTATTGCAGTGGAAGCGGCTAATCTGATGCGTTTTAAAGCGTGCGAGCTTTTTGATCAGCATCTTGATTGTGGAGCACAGGCTAATATGGCGAAATACCTTGCTGCGAAAGCCAGCTGGGAAGCAGCCAATGCCTGCCTGCAATTTCATGGTGGATATGGTTTTGCCTGTGAGTATGATATCGAACGAAAGTTTAGAGAAACACGTTTATATCAGGTTGCTCCCATATCTACCAACCTGATCCTGAGCTATATCGCTGAGCATGTGCTGGAGATGCCACGTTCATTCTGATGTCAAATCAATTGGAAAAATATTATGAAACAGTTACCTCTGTCCGGAGTCATTATAGTCTCGATTGAACATGTCATTGCCACTCCCTTCTGTACCCGACAGTTTGCTGATTATTTCTCGCGGGTAACTATAATAGAATGCCAAGAAAACAGGGACTTTTCCTGCAATTATGATGAACGGCTTAAAAATGATTTGTGTATATTCTTTTTCATCTGAGGGAGAAAGCTAAATATAAATGTTATGGAATGCTTCATCATCACCGACATTTTTTTAATAGTTGATAACTGGCTATATAGTCTTATAGGCACCTTTTTCTAAGGTTGAACATTCCTATACCATTTCATCTGTTTTATCACTATGATATTTATTTCATTGGTTACAATATGAATGCAATTTTATTTACATAATATAGCTGTTCCTACGGTGCTGAAAAATTAAGGAGTTAATAATGAACGATACACTTTCTAATACCCAGCAATCACGTGAGACAATAGAATGTGATGTTCTTATTGTGGGAGCAGGACCCGCCGGATTATCTGCAGCTCTTAAACTTAAATTACAGGCAAATGATGCAGGAAAAGAACTGTCCATTATCGTCCTTGATAAAGGAGCTGAGCCTGGTTCTCATATTCTCAGTGGGGCAGTCATGGATCCCCGAGCGCTGAATGAACTAATTCCTGATTGGCAGGAAAGAGGCGCACCCATTAAACAGCCTGTTACTCAGGATAAATTACTGTTACTGACGAATGAAAAATGTATTAATTTGCCGGATGCATTGATTCCTGATAATTTTCGCAACCATGGAAACTTTATCGTAAGCCTCGGTAATCTCATTAAATGGCTCGCCGGTCAGGCAGAAACGTCAGGCGTGGATATTTATGCAGGCTTTTCGGCAACTGAGATACTGTATGATCAGGATACTAACATTATCGGTGTAGTAACTGGTGATATGGGACGTCATCGGGATGGCAGCAAGAAAGAGGGGTTCCAGAGTGGAATAGAAATTCTGGCAAAATATACAATTTTTGCCGAAGGGGCCCGCGGTAGTCTGGCTAAAGAACTGATCAAAAAATTTCATCTTGATACAGGCAAAGCACCCCAGAGTTTTAGCATAGGCATAAAAGAGTTGTGGGAGGTTCCATCAGACCAGTCCCATCCGGGGCTTGTAATTCACACCACAGGTTGGCCTCTGGATAAAGAGTCGTTCGGGGGTGGGTTTCTCTATCATCTTAATGATAATAAAATTGCACTAGGTTTGGTTGTGGGACTTGATTATTCAAATCCCTGGTTAAGCCCTTTTCAGGAAATGCAGCGCCTGAAAACACACCCTTCTATACGCAAATACATTGACCGGGGTAAGCGTATTGGTTATGGCGCAAGAGCAATCAATAACGGCGGGATTGCGTCTATGCCTGATCCCTGTTTACCTGGTGGTCTGCTGATTGGTTGTAATGCCGGTACGCTCAATGCAAGTAGAATCAAGGGCATCCATACAGCTATCAAAAGTGGCATGATAGCGGCTGACGCTATATTTAATGCTTTGCTGGACAACAGGAAAAACGACATACTGACAGAATATCAAACATTACTGCGACAGAGCTGGCTTTGGCAGGAACTGGAAAATGGTAGTAATTTCAAACCCTGGTTTAAAAAAGGGCGTGTGATAGGTTTTATCATGACTGGCATTGAGCATTGGCTGCTTCCCCGAATGGGTATAAAAAAAATCCCCTGGCGTGTAAAAAATAACCGACCGGACAATATCACTCTGCAACCGGCCAACAAAAGCCAGAAAAAACTGTACGACAAACCTGACGGTAAACTGACGTTTGATATTTTGTCATCCGTCTATCTCAGTAACACCTGGCATGATGACGACCAGCCAGTACATTTGAAAATCAGTGATCAGAATATCCCTATATCCATTAATCTGGATATTTATGGTGGCCCCGAAGAACGATATTGCCCTGCCGGAGTATATGAATTTTTACAGGATAGTGAAACACAAAACATGCGTCTGCAAATAAATTCACAGAACTGTATTCACTGTAAAGTTTGTGACATTAAAGATCCTAAACAAAATATAACCTGGACTACGCCTGAAGGTGGCAACGGACCAAATTATACAGGGATGTAACGCTATCACTCAGTCTGAGCTGTGAGCATAGTAACCAGTTTTTGTGTGAAGCCGGGTAATTTGTCAAAGCTTCTGGCGCAGATTTGTAATTTTCTTAATGACCAAAATTCATCAAGATCAATAATCGAAAATTCATGCAACTGACGCAAACGGGATGCAGCAGAGTGAGGCATTATACCAATGCCCACTTTTGCTTCAACCATACGGCAAAATGTTTCAAAGTTGCCGACCTGTATTCTAATTTTCAGTTTAGATGGTACTAGTTCTGCCTTTTTTCGGATAAATTCAAACATTCCTGTCCCTTCAGGCAGACTGATTTGTTCATATTGAATTAATTCATGAAAGGTCACGCTTTTTCTGTCAGCAAAGGGATGGTCTGTCGCGGTGATAAGCACTAGCCTATCAGTACGGAACGGCAGTATTTCAAGATTATCTGTTGTAATATTACCAGCAACAATTCCGAGATCAGTTTTCCCCTCAATAACAGAACGTACAATTTCCGGACTTGGATACTCCCTGAGATCAATATTCACATCGTTATATAGTGTAAGGAAATGGCTCAACAATGGGGGGAGATACTCTGCAATAGCAGTTATACTGGAAAATATTCTGACATGTCCTTTGATGCCTTTAACATGCTCCTGCATATCGCTACGTAACATTTCCATCTGATTCACAATAAGGCTGGCGTGGTGTTTAAATGTTTCACCAGCAGAGGATAACGTTATCCCCTTGCTACTACGATACAGCAATCTCAGATTGATACTCTGTTCAAGATTACGTATACGCACGCTACCAGATGCGGCAGACATGTAAGTTTTTTCCGCTCCACGTGTTAAGCTCCCTTCTTCACTGATAGCAAGGAATAATTTTAAATCTTTTATATCAAAGTGCATCGTTGTGGCTCATAATTAACGTATAATACAGTGTGCTGCTTTTTTATAGACTCAGTCAGACTGAGTATTTCGGCCTATCCGAATTCCTGTCACGTCGAGATAACTACAAAATGTAGGCTGACGGTGTCACCGCCCTACCATGATCCGGGGATCTGGTAGGACGCTGGTGACCGCTGACAGGGGGTCAGGTCAGACATATTGTCGGAACCGTTGTAACGTAGATGCTAATACCTGCTCCCCGTGGTCATCAGGTTAACCCGTTTACAGCGGTTTTTTCAGCCCCGGCAGATTTATCATAAACTGATCACCGTAAATATGTGGAATCAGCCAAGTAAAGAACAGATTGGCAAACGCCACCACAAACAATGATACGCCTCCATAGGTCAATAAAGCGCATACAAGAATAATCATCGGCATGGCTTTGTTCTGGCCCACCATACAGGTCACAGCACTGACAATTGAGTAGTAAAAACCAGCAAATTCAATCAGCTTGCCAAATACTGCGCCCAGCAGAAAGACAGGAAAATAAAGTTTTACAAAACCGATCAACTTATCCATAAATATATCACTGAAAACCGGGGCGACCGTCACTGGACGGGTGAACAGAACTGCGCCAAGTGCTACCAGCGGAGCAAAAAGGATCACACTGTAACCACGATAAGCGACCAGCATCAGTAATGAATACATTCATTGTCTTATCTCGCTAGCATGACTACCCATTTTATCCATGTTATGCAACAGCTTGTGTCATATTTTTCTGATCTCCATTTTAGATCAGACAGGCTATTACTCAGGGATTCCGGCGCGAAGAATGGAACATACTCTAAAAAGTACTCGGCGGATTCAAGTCGGTATCACTCCGTTAATAATCTTTATTCTCGACCCGCTGCATGTTGATTTTACGGTTAAACGCCGTTCTCTTATTCATCGCAGGAGTAAACCATCATGACATGCAGTGAAATCCCCAGAAAACGATCATGTATTCAATCGTTGATTATCGTTTCGAATACCGACTTTTATCGCAGGATTTATGATGGCTAAAGTCGATGTGAAATGCCCGTTTTGCGCGCAAACGGCATCCGTTAAAAAGTATGGTCCGGGGAGTGCAGGGCACCAGCATTACCGCTGTCAGGCATGTTGCCGCAGCTTTCAGGTCGACTATGAATACCGCGCCTGTCAGCCCGGCATGAAAGGGCAGGTTGTTGATCTTGCCATGTACAATGCCGGTATTCGTAATCCGCAGGGGCTGGCCATCAATCCCTGGAGCGGCGCGCTATGGCTGCATGAACACGGTCCGCGCGGCGGCGATGAAATTAACATCCCGGAAAAAGGCAAAAATTATGGCTGGCCGCTGGCTACATGGGGCGTTAACTATAGCGGTCTGAAAGTGTCGGAAGCCAAAGGTAAAATTGTCGCGGGGGCGGAGCAGCCGGTTTATTACTGGAAAGATTCTCCGGCAATTAGCGGGATGGCCTTTATATCAGCGACGTTTTTGTGCCGTGACGGCACAAACTGTTTATCGGCGCGCTAAAAGATAAAGAGGTCATTGTGATGCGCGTCGATGGCAATACGGTGACGGAAGAAGGCCGTATTCTGGGTGACAGAAAGCAGCGTATTCGGGATGTGCGTGTCGGACCTGACGGCTACTTATATGTGTTAACCGATGAGTCCGACGGGCAGTTACTCAAGGTAAGTCCTGCAGCCACGCGTTAGGTCACCGGGATCATCACCACTTTGCGAAAAGCAGGGCGCTCGGTAAGCTGCTGATACCAGCGCTCCAGATTCGGGCGCGGCGTCCATTTCAGACCCACGTTCAGCAGGTTATAGACGAAAGGCGCAATAGCGATATCGCCGGTGCCAAAGTTATCTCCGGAGAACCACGGCTGGCGGGCCAGAGCATCATCAAGAAGCGCAAACAGGCCATCACACTTTTCGATACCAGCTTCAATTGCCGCCTGGTCGCGTTTTTCCGGCGGGGTTCTGACCAGTCCCATCAGGATCACGCGGTGCGCCGGGCTTAACGTTTGATTCGCCCAGTCCATCCATTTTTCGCCCTCCGCACGCCGCGCCGGATTATCAACCCATAGCCGGTTCTGGCCGTATTGCGCCGCCAGATAGCGGACAATGGCATTGGATTCCCACAATAACAGGTCGGTTTCATCATCTTTAAGCAGCGGCACCAGCCCATTAGGATTCATCGCCAGATAGTCGGCATCCTGGTTAACGCCGAATTTTCCGCCTGCCAGAATTTGATCGTATGGCAGTTCCAGCTCTTCAAGCGTCCACAACACTTTTTTAACATTAGTCGAGTTGTTCCGGCCCCACAGCGTAATCATATTAACCCCTTCCGTTTTATCAGGATGATGACAGTAATCGGCCTACCGTGAGATAAACCTAACATTTACACAATGGTCTGTAAAAAAATCGTTATGAAGGAAGCGTAACGGGATGTTATTGCATAAACTTTAAAAACTTTACCAAGTTACGGTTTCTTTAACGTCGTGAGTGCGTTATTACTCACCGCACTTATTACACGGTGGTGTGACGTGTGTTTTTGGAATGGATACTCGGGTGGTACTATGACGCAATACGCTTCTTCCCTTCGTAGCCTCGCGGCAGGTTCGGTTCTCTTATTCCTTTTCGCTTCGCCTGTAAAGGCAGAGGAACAAACGATCGCGCCGCCGGGCGTTGATGCGCGAGCCTGGATCTTAATGGATTACGCCAGCGGTAAAGTACTGGCGGAAGGCAACGCCGATGAGAAACTCGACCCTGCCAGTTTGACAAAAATTATGACCAGCTACGTGGTGGGCCAGGCGCTGAAGGCAGGGAAAATCAAGCTGACCGATATGGTGACGGTGGGCAAAGATGCCTGGGCGACGGGGAACCCGGCGCTACGTGGGTCGTCGGTGATGTTTCTGAAGCCAGGCGATCAGGTGTCGGTTGCGGATCTTAATAAAGGCATCATCATTCAGTCAGGTAATGATGCCTGTATCGCGCTTGCCGACTACGTCGCCGGAAGCCAGGAGTCCTTTATCGGCCTGATGAACGCCTATGCGAAACGACTGGGGTTAACCAATACAACCTTCCAGACGGTACACGGTCTTGATGCGCCAGGGCAGTTCAGTACCGCTCGCGATATGGCGCTGCTCGGCAAGGCCTTGATTCACGATGTGCCTGACGAATACGCCATTCATAAAGAGAAAGAATTTACTTTTAATAATATTCGTCAACCGAACCGCAACCGCCTGTTGTGGAGCACCAATCTGCATGTCGACGGCATGAAAACGGGGACAACGGCTGGCGCTGGGTATAACCTTGTCGCCTCCGCCACCCAGGGCGATATGCGCCTGATCTCTGTCGTGCTGGGGGCGAAAACGGACCGTATTCGTTTTAATGAGTCAGAAAAACTGCTGACCTGGGGTTTCCGCTTCTTTGAAACGGTCACGCCGATTAAACCTGACGCGACATTCGTGACGCAACGGGTCTGGTTTGGCGATAAGCGTGAGGTCAATTTGGGGGCGGGCGATGCGGGGTCTGTGACGATTCCGCGTGGGCAGCTTAAAAACCTGAAGGCCAGCTTTACGTTGAACGAACCACAGCTCACGGCGCCGTTGAAGAAAGGGCAGGTTGTCGGCACCATCGATTTCCAGCTTAACGGAAAATCCATTGAGCAACGCCCGTTAATGGTGATGGAAAACGTCGAGGAGGGGGGATTTTTCAGCCGGATGTGGGATTTTGTGCTGATGAAACTCCATCAGTGGTTTGGCAGTTGGTTCTCGTAAAATAACTCCGTTGCCGGGTGCGCGTCGCATCCGGCTACGGGCGGTTAATACATCAGAGTAATTTGTTGCGCTTTAGCGTAGGCCACAAAGGCCTCATCGGGACGGCGGTCGCTGATAATCGTATCAAAGCGTGATAATTCCCCCATCCGCGCCGGACGTACCTTGCCGAATTTACTGTGATCCACCACCAGTACATGGCACTGTGCCATTGTCATTGCCCAATGTTTTACCGGCAGCTCTTCCAGATTAAAGCAGGTAGCGCCTTTACTGGTATGAACGCCAGCGGCGGAATAAAACGCGATATCCGGACAAATATTGTTTAACGTTTCATGGAAATCAAGCGGTTTGAAAATGGCGTTGCTGGCGTGAAACTCCCCGCCGCTGAGGATGGCGCGGCAATGGGGTTTGTCCTGCAGCGCCAGAAAGGTATTAAGTGAATAGCACACCGCCGTAAAGGGAAGGTCATTATCAATGGCTTCAATGATCCACGGCGTGGTGGTGCCACAGTCAATAAATACCGTCTGATGGGCTTGTACCAGGCCCGCAGCCAACTGAGCGGCTCGGCGTTTTTCTTCCACCAGACGAGATTTTTGATCGCTTAACAGATAATGGCTGGCGCTGCGGGGCTCCAGTACGATATAGCCGCCCAGCAACACGACAGGCGCGCTTTTATGGTTCAGGTCGCGACGAATGGTCATTTCAGAGACGCCCAACAGGGTCGCGGCTTCTTTAAGATGAAGTTTATCGCTGCGTTTTAAGGCCTGCAGCAATTGACCAATACGCTCGTCGCGTCGCGTTTCCATAGTTCCCCTGGAGAGTTAAATAAGCGCTCCGCACCATACAGAGCGCTTAATATTACTCTTTTTTTCGCTATTTAGTCACGTACCCAGCCTTTTCGAATGGGCAATGCGAAACAGAAACGGTAACAACGTTGCAGCGCCTGGTAGAGCGGCGCGCCGTACCATTGCCAGATCAGCTGTGCGCTCAGGCAGCCAAGCATCGCTACCAGCAGCGCGCCAATCATATCTAACGGCCAGTGTACGCCGAGATAGACGCGCGACCAGGCGATGGTCATGGCTATCGCCATCATCACGATGCCTGACCAGAGGCGGTGCCAGAACAAAAACGCCAGCGCAAAGGTAAAAATCACCGTACCGTGATCGCTGGGGAACGAGTCATCGGCGGCATGATGCAGGAAGTTATAGCCGATATGATCGACAAACGGACGGTCGTGCGGGAAAAGGTGTCCCATTGTCCAGGAGACCGCCAGACTGATAATCAGCGCGATGCCGATTTTAACGATCAGCTGGCGCTGGGCGCAGACCCGATCGCGGGGCCCCCACAGCCAGAGTACCACGGCTAAGAGCGGGACGATGTTGATGACATCTTTGGCGATAAAGATAGCGAGCGAAATTATCCACTGCGCGGAATCAGGCGTGGCGTTAATAAAATAAAACAGCGAGTTGTTAAGGTTTTCCAGCATAACATCCAGGCTCGGAGCAATGAAATCAAAAGGGATAGCCAGCTCATCCCCGTGCAAACTGAGCATAAATGCAGCGTAACAGGGAGGAAAAGCAGTATTGTCTTATTTGGCGGCAACATGAAGAGATTTAAGACAATGGCATAAAATAACGTTGATGATAACGGCGCAAACTTAAATTAACCTTAAAGTACGCAAGCGCTAAGCGGCTTTCTGTAAAAATGTGCGCTATTTCCCTTGCAGCCTCATAATTCGCTATCTCAGTTCCCCGACTTTCATTACACTCTGCGCGGTTTTTATTGGCGAAGAGATGGTATGCAGAATCGTTTACAATCAGGCGGCAGGCTGGGACGTCAGGCGCTGCTTTTTCCTCTCTGTCTGGTGCTGTACGAATTTTCTACTTATATTGGCAACGACATGATCCAGCCGGGTATGCTGGCGGTGGTTGAGCAGTATCAGGCGTGCCTGGACTGGGTTCCGACGTCCATGACCGCTTATCTGGCGGGCGGTATGTTCTTACAGTGGCTGCTTGGCCCGTTGTCTGACCGGATTGGCCGTCGTCCCGTGATGCTGGCGGGCGTCGTGTGGTTTATTGTCACCTGCCTGGCGACGTTACTGGCGAAAAACATCGAACAATTTACCTTCCTGCGTTTTTTGCAAGGGATTAGCCTGTGTTTTATCGGCGCTGTAGGGTATGCCGCGATTCAGGAGTCCTTTGAGGAGGCGGTGTGTATAAAAATTACCGCGCTGATGGCGAACGTGGCGTTAATCGCGCCGCTACTGGGACCACTGGTTGGGGCGGCATGGGTGCATGTTCTGCCGTGGGAGGGGATGTTTATTTTATTTGCCGCACTGGCCGCTATCGCCTTTTTCGGGCTACAGCGCGCAATGCCGGAGACCGCCACGCGGCGGGGCGAAACGCTGTCATTTAAGGCGCTGGGCCGGGATTATCGGTTGGTGATAAAAAACCGGCGGTTCGTCGCAGGGGCGTTAGCGCTGGGATTTGTCAGCCTGCCGTTGTTGGCCTGGATTGCGCAGTCGCCGATTATCATCATTAGCGGCGAACAGCTCAGCAGCTATGAATATGGTCTGCTGCAGGTGCCCGTTTTTGGCGCGCTCATTGCCGGTAATCTGGTGTTGGCGCGTTTAACCTCCCGACGTACGGTTCGCTCGCTGATCGTGATGGGCGGCTGGCCTATCGTCGCGGGGCTGATCATCGCCGCGGCGGCGACGGTGGTTTCATCCCATGCTTATTTATGGATGACGGCGGGATTAAGCGTATACGCTTTTGGCATTGGGCTGGCGAATGCCGGACTGGTGCGTCTGACGCTCTTCTCCAGCGATATGAGTAAAGGAACGGTCTCGGCGGCGATGGGAATGCTACAAATGCTGATTTTTACCGTTGGCATTGAAGTCAGTAAACACGCCTGGTTAAGCGGCGGCAATGGGCTATTTAGCCTGTTTAATCTGGCAAACGGTATTCTTTGGCTACTGCTGATGCTGGTCTTCTTAAAAGATAAGCGGACGGGGAATTCGCAAACAGTCTGAGAGAGCGGCTACGCCTGATAAGCTTTCTGTTATCAGGCGTAGAGAGGCATCCGCTAGACGTTGAACGGCGGCTCGTTGTTTAATACGCTGTCGATGATATCCAGCACGCCTTCCTGATTGTTCGATCCGGCGCGGTATTTCGCCGCCGCCGCGACCGCTTCGCTGGCGTGCGACATGGCAAAACTAAACCCGGCCTGACGCAGCATCTCAATATCGTTGCCGCCGTCGCCGAATACCACCACTTCACTATCATGAATGCCCCAGCGCTGCTGTAACAGACGCAGGCCGTTGGCTTTATGCACGCCGGGAATTATTAAATCAATACTGCCATAGCCGGTATGAACGGGGACCATGATATCGCCAATAGCGTCGTGCAGCGCCGCCTGTACTTCCGGTATCCGTTCATCGGTAATATTAAGGCCGAATTTGAAAAAGACATCGTTGATGTTATTAAAATTATCCACAAACTCCAGACGATGATAATACATTGCCGCAACGGCTTTTAACGCATCGTTGTACCGTTTCAGCGTGTAGGCGCTGTTTTTTCCACAGGCGATAATCTCCACATCGGCGCGTGTGAGCAGGTGTTCGACAACCGTCTGGAAGTCGGCTTTTGTCAGCTCGCCGTTAAAAATATCCTCTCCTTCGCTGACCACCCAGCCGCCGTTTTCCGCGACAAAAGCGATTTCGTGCGCAATTTCCGGAAAGAACGAGATTAACTGGTAATACTGGTTGCCGCTGGCCACGACAAAGCGAATGCCTTGCCGCTTCATTTGTTGGTACTGCGCCATAAACCGGTCACGGTTATAGGTTTTTTGATCGCTCAGAAACGTGCCGTCCATGTCGACGGCGATTAATTTAATACTCATGCGTTATGCTCCATCACCGGTTGCGGAGTCGATACAGGTTTGGCGACGGCCTTCGCCACCAGCGCCGCCAGAATAACCAGCGCCAGCACAACCATCATGGCGCTGCGTAATCCATAGTGCTCTCCCAGATAGCCCAACAGCGGCGGCCCGACCAAAAACGCCAGATAGCCGGTCGTGGCGACAACGCTCACACGCGTCGGCGCGTCGGGACCGGTATCGCTGGCGGCGGAAATGGTCAGCGGGAAGCCGAGCGAAGCGCCCAAGCCCCAAAGAATGACCGAGACGCCGGCAACCCAGTCGCTATCGACAAAAATAATCAGGCCAATGCCCAACGCTCCCATCAACGCGCTGGCGCGAACAACCGTCACCCGGCTATAGCGGTCAATAAACCAGCCGCCGGTAAAGCGGCCAACGGTCATACCAAGCGTGAAACCGGCGTAGATCAGAGAGCCGGAGGTTGGGCTAAAACCGTGTCCGTCTACCATCAGTAGCGGTAGCCAGTCATTCGCAGATCCTTCGGCGAATGCCATTGCCAGCACCACCACGCCAATAAGCAAAAGCTGGATGTCCCGATAAAAAGGTAATCCTTTTTCCTGAAGGTGAGCATCTTCCGATGCGTTTTTACCCGTACCGTCAGGGATCGCCCGAATGGCGATGAAAATGGGCGCGATCGCCACGGCAGCCGCGAGGATGATATGGATGTTAGGCGGGACGCTTAATGCGGTTAACGCCATGCCGACACCAGCGCCCGCCAGCGTGCCGAAACTGTAAAAACCATGCATCATCGGCAGAACGGTTTTATTCAGCTCGCGTTCGACCGCCGCGCCTTCGACATTAATCGCCACTTCGGCGGCGCCAAAACTGGCGCCGAAAACGGCTAATCCAAGGGCAAAAATCAGCGGCGAGGCGCACCACAGCGCGACGCTAAGAATAACCATCCCGCCTACTGCGCAGGTCATCGTCGTGCGAATAACCTTCCGGGTGCCAAATCGTTTCACCAGCCAGGCGGAACAAAGAATACCGCTCATTGAACCGATAGAAAGCCCGAATAAGACCGCCCCCATTTCCGCGGTAGAGACGGAAAGAATATCCCGAATAGCAGGCGTTCGGGTTGCCCAGGAGGCCATCAGCAGTCCGGGTAAAAAGAAGAACATAAACAGCGCCCAGGTACGGCGTTTTAAGGCGTTACGTGAGGAGAGGACGGTCATAGCGTCAGGCCAGAAAATAGAAGCGAGAGGTAAACATTAGCAAGCTTGTGTACATTTGTACATATCGTCGTCATACTTCGTTGTGCAGACAGTTTTTGCTGTCTGTTTTTTCAGCGTAAGCGGCAGGCTACTATCGCCTGCATCCTGAATGAGATGTGGAACTCATCATGAAAGAAAATGCCGTAAGACGCGCCAATGATCCTAAGCGACGGGAAAAAATAATTCAGGCCACACTGGAAGCGGTAAAGACCTATGGCGTTCATGCCGTGACGCACCGGAAAATCGCCGCTATCGCTCAGGTGCCGCTTGGCTCGATGACCTACTATTTTGCCGGTATGGATGCGTTATTGAGTGAAGCCTTTACACTTTTCACCGAGAACATGTCGCGTCAATACCAGGACTTTTTTGCGCAGGTGACGGATGCGGAGGGGGCGTGCCAGGCGATAACGGAAATGATTTACGGCTCGCAGGTTACGACGCCGGATAATATGGCGTTAATGTATCAGTTATATGCCTATGCCAGCGATAAGCCAGCGTTAAAAATAGTCATGCAAAACTGGATGCAGCGTAGCCAGAATACGCTGGCGCAGTGGTTTGACGCACAGACCGCCCGCGCGCTGGATGCGTTTATCGAGGGGATGACGCTGCATTTTGTAACGGATCGAACGCCGCTGGCGCGTGAAGCGATTTTACAGATGGTAAAGCGAATCGCCGGAGAGTCAATGTCGTGTCACTCTGCGTCAGGCAACAAAAAACCCACCAACCTTGAACCGAAATGGCGGGGTTGATGGGCTCCACAAAATGGGGACATCAAAGAAAAGCAGTGGCAATAGGTATGACTGATGCTTTAACGAAAAGTTCGACCTATTGGCAAAATTTTTTCACTTAAAGGCAAACTTCAGTTTTATCCTAACCCCGGCCAGATGATGACAATAAGCGTCCCCGCCAGCGTTAGCAGAACGTTGGCGATGGCGTAAGTCCCCGCATAACCCAGCGCTGGAATATTACTGCGCGCCGTATCGCTAATGATTTCCATCGCCGGGGCGCAGGTACGCGCGCCCATCATGGCACCGAACAGCAGCGCCCGGTTCATGCGCAGCACATAAGCGCCAAACAAGAAGCAGATCACCACCGGTACCAGGCTGACGACAAGCCCGGCGATCAGCATTTGTCCGCCGACCGCGCCCAGACCGTTGCTGATACCGCTGCCGGCGCTTAAACCAACGCCTGCCATAAACACCATCAAGCCGAATTCTTTCACCATATTAAGCGCGCCCTGCGGAATATAACCAAAGGTAGGATGGTTAGCGCGCAGGAAACCGAGCATGATCCCGGCGAACAACAATCCGGCCGCGTTGCCGATGCCGAAACTAAAATTGCTGAACTGGAAGGTAATCATCCCGATCATTAACCCGATGATAAAAAAAGCGCAGAAGGCGAGCAGGTCCGTCACCTGACTATGGATCGAAATAAAACCAATGCGATCGGCGATGGTTTTTACGCGTCTGGCGTCGCCGCTCACCTGTAACACGTCGCCTTTATTCAGCACGACGTTATCGTCGATAGGCATTTCGATCTGGCTGCGGATGACGCGGTTAAGGAAGCAGCCATGATCGGTCAGCTTGAGCTGAGCGAGGCGGCGACCGACCGCATTGTGGTTTTTCACCACAATTTCTTCCGTCACGATGCGCATATCAAGCAGATCGCGATCAAACACTTCCTTACCATTACGGAAGCTGGGATCGAGCCTGGCGTGCGCGTCCGGATAGCCGACCAGCGCAATCTCATCGCCCATTTGCAGCACCGCATCGCCATCCGGGTTCGCCAGAATACCGTTACGACGAATACGTTCGATATAGCAGCCTGTCTGGCGGTAAATACCCAGCTCGCGCAGGTTTTTGCCGTCAGTCCAGGCCACCAGTTCCGGGCCAACCCGATAGGCGCGGATAACCGGCAAATAAACCTTGCGATTAGCATCGGTATCCAGACCGCGCTCGCGAGCAATTTGCTGGGCGCTGGTTTGCAAATCCTGATGCTGTAGTTTAGGCAAGTAGCGCGCGCCCACGATCAGACTGACCAACCCAATCAGATAGGTCAGGGCATAGCCCAGGCTCAGATTATCAAGAGCGGAGGAGAGTTGGGTGCTGGCGATGCCGGAATGTCGCAGGGTATCGCCTGCGCCAACCAGCACGGGCGTGGAGGTCATTGAGCCAGCCAGCATACCGGCCGTCAGGCCGATATCCCAGCCGAATAGCTTACCAAGGCCTAAGGCGATTAGCAGAGCGCTACCGACCATGACCAGGGCAAGCATCAGATAATTTTTACCGTCGCGAAAAAAAATCGAAAAAAAGTTGGGGCCAGCCTCGACGCCGACACAAAAAATAAACAGCATAAATCCCAGATTTAGCGCGTCGGTGTTAATACTAAAGTGTTGCTGCCCTAATAATAGAGAGACCACTAAAACGCCAATGGAATTACCAAGTTGGACTGAACCCAGACGTAACTTGCCAAGACACAGGCCAAGAGCCAGGACCACAAATAATAACAGGATGTAATTCCCATTTAACAAATCTGCGACGTTTATATTCACGGAGACTAACTTCTTGTTTACGAGTAAGCTGTTGAAAGAAATGGTAATTTACGCTACTGTTTTTATCATGAATTAAGGGTGCAATCGTATTGCATACAGCATCCAAATAAAAACAACACAACAATATATCCTGCTAGTTTAATCTTATTGCGTACTAACGGCTATAAGAATCGTGCAGGTATGTTTTTGGCATGGAATGCCACATGACTTTATCTGACTGGATGCCTCACGGCGGAAAGCGTGTTCGATAGAGAGTGTCAGGAGGAACGATTGAAACATAAACACGGGTGGGCAAGCGTTGTCTGCTGCTTTGTACTCTTTATTGTGGTGTGTCTTTCATTAACTATGCATGTACAAGGCGCTTTTCGCGCGGCAGGGCATCCTGAGATTGGACTGTTATTTTTTACGTTGCCTGGTGCGGTGGCCAGTTTTTGTTCTCACCGACGCGAGGTGATCCGACCGCTGATCGGGGCGATGCTGGCGGCGCCGTTTTGCCTGGTGTTAATGCGCGTGGTATTTATGCCTACCCGATCGTTTTGGCAAGAACTGGCGTGGTTATTTAGCGCCGTATTCTGGTGTGCGTTAGGCGCGCTCTGTTATTTGTTTATTAGCAGCCTGTTTAGCCACCGGCGAAAAAAACGCCAATAGCGCCCTCCGGTAGAGGGCGTTGCCAGAGCAATCAGGCGAAAAGATTCAGATTTTCTTTTGCCCATGCTTCAAAATCCGTACAGCCGCCGATATGTTTTTGATCGACAAAAATCTGCGGTACGGTTTCTACAGGTTTACCTACGGTTTTTTCCAAATCCGCTTTAGTAATGCCTTCAGCATGGATATCAATATAGCGGTAGTTAAAATCGTCGCGTTCTTTGCTCAGTTTTTCCGCCAACTCTTTTGCACGCACGCAATAAGGGCACCCTGGGCGGCCAAAAATAACAGTAAACATATCTCTCCTCGAACATAAAGCCAGACGGCGAACAGGTGTTATCATGCCGCGATTTACGGCAGATGAAAAGCAGGTTACGCCTGTTCCTTTGATAACCCAGGGCTATATCTGTTAAGCACGCCGGACCAGAACGTTCTACACTGTGCGTCAGTTAACCGGGAGGCTTGATATGCGCACGATTGGCGTGTTACCCAAAAGCGTACTGATACTGGAATGCCTCGGTATGATTTTGCTGGCGCTTGCTCTGCTATCGCTTAATCATTACCTTACGCTGCCCGCGCCGTTCAATACGCCGCTGGCTGGCGTATTGATGGTTTTCCTCGGCGTCGTGTTGATCCTCCCCGCCGCGGTGGCGATGATGTGGCGTATTGCGCAGTTACTGGCGCCGCAGTTGATGAAACGTCCACCCGACATTTCTTCCCGTTCAGATAGAGAAAAGCATAATGAGTCCGACCATTGAACTTCTTTGTGGCCATCGTTCTATTCGCCATTTCACCGATGAACCCGTGACTGACGCGCAGCGAGAGGCCATTATTGCCGCCGCGCGCAGCACGTCCAGTTCCAGTTTTTTACAGTGCAGCTCTATTATCCGTATTACCGATCGGGCGCTGCGTGAGGCGTTAGTGCCCCTGACGGGCGGGCAAAAGCATGTGGCGCAGGCCGCTGAGTTCTGGGTATTTTGCGCCGATTTTAATCGTCATTTGCAGATCTGTCCTGACGCGCAGCTGGGGCTTGCCGAACAACTGTTGCTCGGTGTCGTCGATACGGCGATGATGGGGCAAAACGCGCTGACGGCGGCGGAATCACTGGGGTTAGGCGGCGTGTATATCGGCGGCATCCGTAACAATATTGAGTCTGTTACCGAACTATTAAAATTGCCGAAGCATGTATTGCCGCTCTTTGGCCTGTGTTTGGGATGGCCTGCGGATAATCCGGATCTGAAACCGCGCCTGCCTGCCGAGCTTGTGGTTCATGAGAACTAGTATCAACCGCTTGATGAAAAGCTGCTGGCGCGCTATGACGAGCAGTTGGCTGAGTATTATCTGACCCGCGGCAGTAATACGCGACGCGATACCTGGAGCGATCATATCCGTCGCACCCTGATTAAAGAAAATCGCCCATTTATCCTTGAATATTTGCATAAACAGGGCTGGGCGACGCGCTAAAACCTGCGGGCCAGTGTATGATACGCGGGCTTTTCAGGGTTTTCAGCGAGGTGCAGGGTGAAAATTGCCATATTGTCCAGGGATGGAACGCTCTATTCTTGCAAACGTCTGCGCGAAGCGGCGATGCGGCGCGGCCATCTGGTCGAGATACTCGATCCTCTTTCCTGCTATATGAATATTAATCCGGCAGCGTCGTCGATCCATTACAAGGGGCGTCGTCTGCCCCATTTTGACGCCGTTATTCCCCGTATTGGTTCGGCCATTACCTTTTATGGTACCGCTGCGCTACGTCAGTTTGAGCTATTGGGTAGCTATCCGCTGAATGAATCCGTCGCCATTACCCGCGCGCGCGATAAGCTGCGATCGCTACAACTTCTGGCGCGCCAGGGGATCGATCTTCCCATTACCGGGATCGCCCATTCGCCGGATGATACCAGCGATCTTATTAAGATGGTTGGCGGGGCGCCGCTGGTCGTGAAGCTGGTAGAAGGCACGCAAGGGATCGGCGTGGTATTGGCAGAGACGCGTCAGGCTGCTGAAAGTGTTATTGATGCGTTTCGGGGGCTGAATGCCCATATCCTGGTTCAGGAATACATTGCCGAAGCTAAAGGATGCGATATTCGTTGTCTGGTCGTCGGCAATGAGGTTGTGGCGGCGATTGAGCGGTGCGCGAAAGCCGGTGATTTTCGCTCCAATCTTCATCGCGGCGGGGTGGCCAGCATCGCGACGATCACGCCCCGTGAACGGGATATCGCCATCAAAGCCGCACAGACGCTGGGGCTGGATGTGGCGGGCGTCGATATTTTACGCGCCGCGCGCGGGCCGCTGGTGATGGAGGTGAATGCCTCGCCGGGACTGGAAGGTATCGAAAAGACTACGGGCGTGGATATCGCGGGGCGAATGATTCAGTGGATAGAACGTCACGCTACGCCTGAATTTTGCCTTAAAATCGGCGGCTAATCGCAATCATGGATTCCGCCGTAGTACGAAGCACGCTTTTTGCGTAAGCTGTGCCGGTAATTTTTTCATCGTCATCGTAAGAGGTAGCACATTATTATGATATCACTGGTCGTTCCCACTCTGGATACGTTGCGTCAATGGCTCGACGACCTGGGCATGAATTTCTTCGAATGTGATACCTGCCAGGCGCTGCATTTGCCGCATATGCAGAATTTTGACGGCGTCTACGATGCTAAAATCGATTTGGTGGACAACACCATTCTTTTTTCCGCGATGGCGGAGGTCAGGCCTTCCGCGTTGCTGCCGCTGGCGGCCGATCTCTCTGCTATCAACGCCAGTTCGTTGACGGTAAAAGCCTTTCTCGATATGCAGGATGATAATCTACCAAAACTGGTTGTGTGCCAGTCTTTATCCGTTATGCAAGGCGTCACCTACGAACAGTTCGAATGGTTTGTTCGCCAAAGTGAAGAGCAGATTTCTATGGTGATCCTTGAGGCCGGGGCGCATCAGCTTCTGTTTAACGCGGAAGAAGACGCGCAAAAAACCAGCGCAGTTGACCATTTTCTTCACTAATCCCTTCCGATAATCAGGCAGTCGCTGCCAGCGCGGCTGCTGTTTACGTTTTTTTATGCTGCTATTAACCTTTATTTAAAGAATTATTCACCTCCTTTCTGACCATTTCGCTTTATCACATAGACAAAACCTGCATAAAAAATTGATAAAAGGCGTTTTTTAATCTGGGCTATAGCCTCAAACCTTAGCTAAAGTTATTCTTGCGAAGCTTCTATAGCGAGCTTGATGGCAGGGAGGGCGACCTCTCTTCTTCATTTGTATCAAATGAAAAGGTATGCACATTTCAGGCATGTTTTAAACCACGCCTAATGGGTTCATTTGTTAACGGATTTCAGAAGGAAAGCGATGATGACCGCCTTAAAGAAAAAATGGCTATCGGGTCTGGTTGCGGGTGCTCTGATGGTCGTCTCTGTCGGCACGCTCGCTGCCGAACAAAAAACGCTGCACATTTATAACTGGTCAGATTATATCGCGCCGGACACGGTGGCGAACTTTGAAAAAGAGACCGGGATTAACGTTATCTATGATGTCTTTGACTCTAACGAAGTGCTGGAAGGCAAGTTAATGGCAGGCAGCACCGGGTTCGATCTGGTGGTGCCATCGGCCAGTTTTCTTGAGCGCCAGCTCACCGCGGGCGTTTTTCAGCCGCTGGATAAAAGCAAACTTCCCGGCTGGAAAAACCTCGATCCTGAACTGCTGAAACTGGTAGCGAAGCACGATCCTGACAACAAATACGCCATGCCCTACATGTGGGCCACGACGGGCATTGGCTATAACGTTGATAAAGTGAAAGCGGTGCTGGGGGATGATGCGCCAGTGAATAGCTGGGATTTAGTCCTCAAGCCGGAAAATCTGGAGAAGCTAAAAAGCTGCGGCGTCTCTTTCCTTGATGCGCCTGAAGAAATTTTTGCCACTGTGCTGAACTATCTGGGTAAAGATCCGAATAGCAGCAAAGCGGATGACTACACCGGCCCGGCAACCGATCTGTTGTTGAAGCTACGGCCAAACATTCGCTATTTTCACTCCTCGCAATACATTAACGATCTGGCTAATGGCGATACCTGTGTGGCCATCGGCTGGGCGGGCGATGTCTGGCAGGCCGCTAACCGGGCGAAAGAGGCGAAAAATGGCGTCAATATCTCTTTCTCGATCCCCAAAGAGGGGGCAATGGCGTTTTTTGATGTGTTTGCCATGCCGGCTGACGCCAAAAATAAAGACGAGGCCTACCAGTTCCTTAATTATCTGCTGCGCCCTGATGTGATTGCCCATATTTCCGATCACGTTTTCTACGCCAATGCGAATAAAGAGGCGACGGCGCTGGTCAGCCAGCAGGTGCGCGATAACCCGGGAATTTATCCGCCGGCGGATGTGCGGGCCAAGTTGTTTACCCTGAAAGTGCAGGAGCCGAAGATTGATCGCGTCCGCACCCGCGCATGGACGAAGGTGAAAAGCGGTAAGTAATTGATTAACGGTATGGCCTGATAAGCGTGCGCTATCGGGCATTCCACCGTTTGTATCGTTTGATTGTGTTATGCCGGAGAGCGCCTTGTGAATGATGTCCCCCACCGCCCGCAGGTGAAAACCCGTAAAGCGCTGACGCCGCTTCTGGAAATTCGCAACCTGACGAAGTCATTCGACGGGCAACATGCTGTCGATGATGTCAGTCTGACTATCTATAAAGGCGAGATTTTTGCCCTGCTGGGCGCGTCAGGTTGTGGAAAATCGACTCTGCTACGGATGCTGGCAGGTTTTGAACCGCCGAGCAGCGGGCAAATTATGCTCGACGGCATCGATCTGGCGCATGTTCCGCCGTATCAGCGTCCGATTAATATGATGTTTCAGTCCTATGCGTTGTTTCCGCATATGACGGTAGAGCAGAACATCGCTTTTGGTCTGAAGCAGGACAAACTGCCGAAGGCGGAGATTACCAGCCGCGTCAATGAGATGCTGGGTCTGGTGCACATGCAGGAGTTTGCGAAACGTAAGCCGCATCAGCTTTCCGGCGGTCAGCGTCAGCGCGTGGCCCTGGCGCGCAGCCTGGCGAAACGTCCTAAGCTGCTCTTGTTGGATGAACCGATGGGCGCGCTGGATAAAAAATTACGCGACCGGATGCAGCTTGAAGTGGTGGATATCCTTGAGCGCGTCGGCGTGACCTGCGTCATGGTGACGCACGATCAGGAAGAAGCGATGACGATGGCGGGGCGCATTGCCATCATGAACCGTGGAAAATTTGTGCAAATTGGCGAACCGGAGGAGATTTACGAGCATCCGACGACCCGCTACAGCGCCGAATTTATCGGATCGGTAAATGTTTTTGAGGGCTTACTGAAAGCGCGTGAAGAGGACGGTCTGGTCATTGACGCGCCCGGTTTGGTTCATCCGTTAAAAGTCGATGCAGATGCCTCTGTCGTTGATAATGTGCCGGTATATGTGGCGCTACGTCCGGAAAAAATCATGCTCTGTGAGTCGCCGCCTGCCGATGGCTATAATTTCGCCGTCGGCGAAGTGGCGCATATTGCGTATCTCGGCGATCTGTCTATTTATCATGTGCGGCTAAAAAGCGGGCAGATGATCAGCGCTCAACTGCAGAATGCGCACCGTTACCGGAAAGGGTTACCGACCTGGGGCGATGAAGTGCGTTTGTGCTGGGAAGCGGATAGCTGCGTGGTCCTGACGGTATAAGGGGGAAACATGAGCACACTTGAACCTCCGGCACGCATCAGTAAACCTGGCGGCGCGGCGCTATGGTTGGCGCGAATGCAAATGAAACATGGGCGTAAGCTGGTTATTGCTTTGCCTTATATCTGGCTCATTCTGCTGTTTTTACTGCCGTTTCTTATCGTCTTTAAGATAAGTCTGGCGGAAATGGCGCGGGCGATCCCGCCGTATACCGATCTGCTGGAATGGGCTGACGGTCAGTTGTCGATTACGCTCAATCTCGGTAATTTTTTGCAACTGACCGACGATCCGCTTTATTTCGAAGCCTATCTGCAATCGTTACAAATTGCCGGTATTTCCACAATCTGCTGCCTGCTGCTGGGCTACCCGCTGGCGTGGGCGGTGGCGCACAGCAAGCCCTCCACGCGCAATATCCTGCTGCTGTTGGTGATCCTGCCCTCGTGGACGTCTTTTTTAATACGCGTCTATGCCTGGATGGGCATTTTGAAAAACAACGGTGTGCTGAACAATGTGTTGCTGTGGCTAGGGGTTATCGATCAGCCGCTGACGATCCTGCACACTAACCTGGCCGTCTATATCGGCATTGTTTATGCGTATCTGCCGTTTATGGTTCTGCCCATTTATACCGCATTAACACGTATTGATTATTCGCTGGTGGAAGCGTCGCTGGATCTCGGCGCCCGACCGCTGAAAACATTTTTTAGCATCATTGTCCCGCTCACCAAAGGCGGAATCATCGCCGGCTCGATGCTGGTTTTTATCCCGGCGGTGGGCGAGTTTGTGATCCCGGAACTGCTTGGCGGGCCGGACAGTATCATGATTGGTCGCGTCCTGTGGCAGGAGTTTTTCAATAACCGCGACTGGCCGGTTGCTTCTGCGGTCGCCATTATTATGTTGCTGCTGCTGATAGTACCGATCATGTGGTTCCATAAACATCAGCAAAAAAGTGTGGGGGAGCATGGATGAATAACTTACCGGTTGTTCGCTCGCCCTGGCGCATTCTGATTCTGGTGCTGGGGTTTACTTTTCTCTATGCGCCGATGTTAATGTTGGTGATTTACTCGTTTAACAGTTCGAAGCTGGTGACGGTGTGGGCGGGATGGTCGACGCGCTGGTATGGCGAGCTCTTTCGGGATACCGCCATGATGAGCGCAGTGGGACTAAGCCTGACAATTGCCGCCTGCGCGGCGACGATGGCGGTGGTGCTCGGTACTATCGCCGCGGTGGTGATGGTGCGATTTGGACGATTTCGCGGCGCAAACGGCTTTGCGTTTATGATCACCGCGCCGCTGGTGATGCCGGATGTGATTACCGGGCTGTCGCTGCTGCTGCTGTTTGTCGCGCTTGGTCATGCTATCGGCTGGCCCTCCGATCGCGGGATGCTGACCATCTGGTTGGCGCACGTCACTTTCTGTACCGCCTATGTGGCAGTGGTGATCGCTTCGCGATTACGCGAACTGGATCGTTCGATTGAAGAGGCGGCGATGGATCTTGGCGCGGCGCCGTTGAAGGTCTTTTTCGTCATTACGTTACCGATGATCATGCCAGCGGTGATCTCGGGCTGGCTGTTGGCCTTTACGCTCTCCCTTGACGATCTGGTGATTGCCAGCTTCGTTTCCGGTCCCGGCGCCACCACGCTACCGATGCTGGTTTTCTCCAGCGTGCGCATGGGCGTGAACCCGGAAATCAACGCGCTGGCGACGTTAATCCTCGGCGTGGTAGGAATCGTCGGATTTATTGCCTGGTACCTGATGGCGCGAGCGGAAAAACAGCGGATTCGCGATATCCAGCGTGCAAGACGCGGCTGAAGCCACTAAAATCTTCCACTATGGCAATGCGTTGCCGCGCGGGTCGCGGCATCATTTTCAGGGAAGACATTCATTGGGATTTATAAAGCAATCAACCTCATCACATGCCCGTTTAAATGTGCCTACGCTGGTGCAGGTTGCGGCTATGGCGATTATTTTGATTCGCGGTCTCGATGTGCTGATGATTATGAATACCCTCGGCATACGCGGGATGGGCGAGTTTATTCATCGCAGCGTGCAGACGTGGAGCTTAACCCTGGTCTTTCTGGCCAGTTTAGTGCTGGTCTTTGTTGAAATTTATTGTGCGTTTTCGCTGGTGAAAGGCCGTAGCTGGGCGCGCTGGGTGTACCTGGCGACACAAATTATTGTGAGCGGATATCTGTGGGCGGCGTCGTTAGGCTACGGATATCCGGAGTTGTTTAGCATCGCGGGAGAATCGAAGCGTGATATCCTGCATTCCCTGGTCATGCAAAAACTCCCCGATCTTTTAATTCTGTTTCTGCTGTTTATTCCCGCTCCCAGCCGTCGGTTCTTCCGGCTGCAATAATGTGTATAATCGTCGCCCCGGATAATATGAAGGTTTTTTGGTATGCAGTGCGCACTCTATGACGCGGGTCGCTGCCGTTCCTGTCAATGGATTACGCAGTCGGTTAACGAACAACTTTCCGCAAAAACAGCCGATTTACATCGTTTGCTCGCCGGGCTGCCTGTTGAACAGTGGTGTGCGCCGATTGGCGGCCCGGAACAGCATTTCCGCAACAAAGCGAAAATGGTCGTGAGCGGTAGTGTAGAAAAACCGCTCTTCGGGATGCTGCATCGCGACGGTACGCCGGTCGATCTTTGCGGCTGCCCGCTGTATCCCGCCTCCTTTGCCCCCGTATTCAGCGCGCTAAAACCTTTTATTGCCCGTGCCGGACTCACGCCTTATAACGTGGCGCGAAAACGTGGCGAACTGAAATACCTGTTGCTGACGGAAAGTCAGTTCGATGGCGGCATGATGCTACGCTTCGTGTTGCGTTCAGAAACCAAACTTACGCAACTGCGCGCGGCGTTACCGTGGCTGCGCGCGCAACTGCCGCAGCTCAGAGTGATCACCGCAAATATCCAGCCGGTACATATGGCGATTATGGAAGGGGAGACGGAAATCTACCTGACGGATCAGCAGGCGCTGGCGGAACGTTTTAACGATGTGCCGCTGTGGATTCGCCCGCAAAGTTTCTTTCAGACCAACCCTACGGTCGCCAGCCGATTATATGCGACGGCGCGCGACTGGGTAGGGCAACTGCCGGTACGCCATATGTGGGATCTTTTTTGCGGAGTGGGCGGATTCGGCCTGCACTGCGCGACGCCGCAGATGCAATTAACCGGTATTGAGATCGCGCCGGAGGCGATTGCCTGCGCGAAGCAATCCGCTGCCGAGCTGGGATTGACCCGCCTTCATTTCCAGGCGTTGGATTCCACCCAATTCGCCACCGCACAAGGTGAAACGCCCGACCTGGTGTTGGTGAATCCTCCCCGCCGCGGCATTGGCAAGCCGTTGTGCGATTACCTTGCACAAATGGCGCCGCGTTTTATTATTTATTCAAGCTGTAACGCGCAGACGATGGCGCAGGATATTCGTCATCTGCCGAACTACCGTATTCAACGTGTTCAGCTTTTCGATATGTTCCCGCATACCGCGCATTATGAGGTTTTAGCGTTACTGCGCAGGCTGTAGCGCCAAAAGCCAGACATACAAAATATCTATATTAACTATCTAATTATCCATAAATAATAATAACCATGATCGATCGATAAAAAACTCCGATCGATCGTGGTTATATATTACCCTATTTTTGCAAATCAAATCACAAATAATCACTTTAAATCTTTTAATGACTAATTTTGATTATTACAGTGCGTGTAAGGCAAAATTAGACAAGGTGGTTTATCGGGTAACTTTCAATAGCATCAGCGAAGCAATACGTAACGTCAGTAAAGGGGTCAATCATGACAACGAATAGGCACGCTTATGGAGGGCGTTCAGACGATGTTTGCCAAATTTATAGATGTTATTCAAACGTTTTTAACTGAACCGGCAATATTAATTGGGATATTAGTCGGTGTTGGCTATGCGCTGGATAAAAAGACGCCTATAAAAATTATCACCGGTATGATCAGCGCGATGGTCGGTTTGATGATGGTGTTATTTGGCGGCTTTCAATTTTCAGCCACTTTTAAACCGGTTGCAGAGGCAGTCAGCAAGGCTTATGGCGTGCATGGATACTTAATGGATTCATATGCCATGAAAGCCGCGACGCAAATAGCGCTGGGCGATAATTTCGGCTATGTAGGATACGTTTTTGTACTGGCGTTTTTTACTAACCTGTTATTAGTTTTATTTGGCCGTTATACCGGCGCAAAAGGTATATTTCTTACCGGTAATACCGGGGTCTCTCATTCACAGGCAGTACTGTGGTTAATCGTCTTCTGGCTGGGGTTCGGTTGGGTACAATCCATTGTGATTGCCGGGGTATTGACCGGGGTCTTTTGGGCGTTTTCAACTACGCTTATTGTTAAACCCATCGCCAAAGTGACCAATAACGCCGGTTTTACCATTGCGCATAACCAGATGCTGGGACTGTGGTTTTTCTCGAAATTCGCGCATAAATTCGGCGATCCGGAAAAGCATGACGCCGAAAACCTGAAACTTCCCGGTTGGTTAGCCATTTTTAACCACAACGTGACGGCAATCGCCATTGTGATGACGCTCTTCGTTGGCGGTTTTCTATTGGCGACAGGGATCGATAACGTACAGTTAATGGCGAAAGGAAAACCCTGGTATATTTATATCATCAATCTGGGCCTGCAATTCTCTATGTATATGGTCATCTTGCTGCAGGGCGTGCGGATGATGGTAGGCGAAATTAACGGTTCGTTTAAAGGATGGCAGGATCGCTTTATTCCTAACGCTATACCGGCTGTGGATGTTGCTGCTTTATTACCTTTTTCGCCGAACGCGGCCACGCTGGGATTCGTCTTTTGTACTTTCGGCACGATTTTTTCCATGGGCATCCTGCTGCTCATCCATAGCCCTATTATGGTATTGCCTGGTTTTGTTCCGCTCTTCTTTTCCGGCGGTCCCATCGGCGTATTAGCCAACCGAATGGGGGGATATCGTTCCGTTATTATTTGTACTTTCCTGTTAGGGATTATTCAGACTTTCGGTACGGTATGGGCCATTCCTTTAACCGGGCTGGCAAAAGAAGGCGTGGGCTGGACGGGAATATTTGACTGGGCGACTCTGTGGCCTGCGATTTGTGAATTACTGAAATTTATTGCTTCAACGTTCCATCTTGGTCCTTATTCCATTTAATTGATTCGGTTTATATAAAGGATTTTATTATGAAAGATTCTGTAAATATTTTATTCGTATGCGGTTATGGTGTAGGCAGTAGCGTAATGTTACAGACTGTTGTTAAAAAAGCGTTAGCAAAATATGACTTCTCTTTTGATATGGAGCATACGGCAGCGGGAGAGGTCGGTGGATTTACCGACTGGGCAGATATTTATGCGATTTCGAAAAAATTGCTTGATGTCGTTAGCCTTGACCCTAAACACGGACAATATCTTATTCCCATTGAAAATATCATGGATGGCGAATCAATAGGTAAACAGATTTACGATGTGGTAGAGAAAAATTTTCCGCACCTGCTCAACAAATGAGGGTGAGTCATGAAAGCGATTATTCTGCTGTTTGACAGTCTGAATAAAAACTATTTGCCGCCCTATGGCGATTTGCTAACGAAAGCGCCTAACTTTCAACGCCTGGCGGCACATGCCGCCACCTTTGACAATAGTTATGTCGGCAGTATGCCCTGTATGCCAGCCCGTCGGGAACTGCACACCGGGCGCTATAATTTCCTGCATCGTGAGTGGGGGCCGCTGGAACCCTTTGATGATTCCATGCCGGAATTATTGAAAAAAGCGGGGATCTACACCCATCTTATCAGCGATCATCTGCATTACTGGGAAGACGGCGGCGGTAACTACCATAACCGCTATAGCTCCTGGGACGTAGTACGCGGTCAGGAGGGCGATCACTGGAAGGCAAGTGTTGGCGAGCCGCCCATTCCGGAAGTACTGCGCGTTCCACAAAAACAAACCGGAGGCGGCGTTTCCGGGCTATGGCGTCATGACTGGGCGAACCGCGAATACATCCAGCAGGAAGCCGATTTTCCCCAGACGAAAGTTTTTGACGCCGGGTGCGATTTTATCCATAAAAATCATGCCGAAGATAACTGGTTATTGCAGGTTGAGACGTTTGATCCGCATGAGCCGTTTTATACCACCGAGGAATATTTATCGCTCTATGACGATGAGTGGCAAGGCCCGCATTATGACTGGCCGCGCGGCAAAGTCAGTGAAAGCGAGGAGGCGATAGCGCATATTCGCTGTCGTTATCGGGCCTTGGTTTCCATGTGCGACCGCAATCTGGGACGTATCCTTGATCTGATGGATGAACACGATCTCTGGCGCGATACGATGCTGATTGTCGGTACCGATCACGGCTTCTTGCTGGGGGAGCACGGTTGGTGGGCTAAAAATCAGATGCCCTATTATAACGAGGTGGCGAATAACCCGCTGTTTATCTGGGACCCGCGCAGCGCGGTATGCGGAGCGCGACGGCAGTCGCTGGTGCAGATGATTGACTGGGCGCCAACGCTACTGGATTATTTTCAGCAACCTATTCCCGCAGATATGCAGGGCCAACCGCTGGCGAAAGTCATTGCCAGTGATGAACCCGTCAGGGAAGGCGCGCTGTTTGGCGTGTTTAGCGGACATGTTAATGTTACCGACGGACGCTATGTTTATATGCGGGCCGCGCAGCCGGGGCGTGAGCATGACATTGCGAACTACACGTTAATGCCGATCAAGATGAATGCGCGTTATGACGTGGATGAACTGGGAAAATTATCTCTGGCACCTCCGTTTAACTTTACTAAAGGGCTTCAGGTATTACGTATTCCGGCCAGGGAAAAATATAAAGGTGTGAATAGCTTTGGTCATCTCTTGTTTGATCTCAGAGACGATCCGCAGCAGCAACATCCTATTCATGATGAGGCCATCGAAGCAAGGATGATCAACTTACTTATCCGTTTGATGAAAGAAAATGATGCTCCGGCGGAGCAGTATCGCCGTCTGGGTCTGGATGTTGTCTAAAAACGTAACAATGTTGTAAGCCGGGTGCGCGTTAGCGTCACCCGGCAAGTATTAGTCCGAATCGCCTGTTGATGCAGGCGTTTGAGACTGATGACAAACTGTAGAATGCCCAATGGCGCTACGCTTATCAGGCCAGGATAGTTTCCGATGGCGACCCGTGGGCTGAATAAGGTATTTATACTGCCATTTCGCAATACAGTGGGGTAATAATATACGTCTTACTGCGGGAACCACTGATCGCTGATTTTCTGATAAGTGCCGTCCGCTTTAATGGCGGCCAGCGCATTATTCAGTTTTTCCAGCAACGCCTTATTGTCCGGGCGCACCGCGATGCCAAGTCCGGTACCGAAGTATTGCGGATCGGTCACTTTCTCTGTTGCCGGACCCAGTTGCGGATTCGTTTTCAGCCACTCATTGACCACTGCGGTATCGCCAAAGACACCGTCAATACGGCCATTTTTCAGGTCGATAATCGCATTCTGGTAGCTGTCGTAGGCCACGGTTTTGACCTCCGGATGTTTATCCTGGAGATATTTTTGATGCGTGGTGCCATTTTCCATACCGATACGCTTACCTTTTAGATCGGTAAAGGTCTTATAGGTGTCTTTTTTGGCAATCACCAGCGCAGAGTTCGCATAATAGGGATTGCTAAAGGCGACCTGCTTACTGCGCTCCGGGGTAATGTCCATTCCGGAAATGACGGCATCATATTTTCTGAATTTCAGCGCCGGGATAAGACTATCGAAAGCATGATTGGTAAAAGTACATTCTGCCTGCATTTGCTTGCATAATGCGGTTGCCAGATCGATATCGAAGCCCACAATTTTATTACTCGCATCCAGGGATTCAAACGGGGGATAGGTGGCGGAAACCCCGAAATTGATTTTTTCAGCGGCGATGCTGCCAGTGGCGAAAGAGGCGAGTAATGCAGCCAGAACTAACTTTTTCATGATGTCACTCCCGTAATCTTATGATTATGCGCCGTGTCTGCGGCATAGATTTACAATGCCATCAATTGAATTTGTATGCAATAAAAATGATTAAATATTTTGAAATGGATAAAAAAAGACGGACAAGTTAACCACTTGTCCGTCGGGTTTATTCAATATTATGCATCGTAGGCTTGATAAGCGCAGCGCCATCTGACCATTGTCGAACGGCGGCGAGAATGCCTTATCCTGCCTGGTTAATTGCGCCGCTCAAACGCCAGGGCTTTACGCTCAATCAAACGCATCATCAGCGTCAATAGACCGTTGACGACCAGGTAAATTACGCCTGCCGCGCCAAATACCACCACATCGTAGGTACGACCATAGAGCAACTGACTGTACCCCATGACTTCCATCAAGGTGATGGTATAGGCCAGCGAGGTACTTTTGAAGACCAGTACCACCTCATTAGAATAGGAGGAGAGGGCGCGTTTAAACGCATAGGGCAACAAAATCGCCAGCGTATCTTTCTTACTCATCCCCAGCGCGCCGCAGGACTGCCACTGACCTTCCGGAATCGCGCGAATCGCGCCATAAAATAGCTGCGTGGTATAAGCGGCGCTGTTTAGCGACAACGCGATCAGTGCGCACAGCCACGGTTCAGACAGTAGATGCCAGAGTAGCGGATACTCTTGCAGTGTCGGGAATTGACCGGGTCCGTAGTAGATCAGGAAAATTTGCACCAACAACGGCGTACCGGTAAACAACGTGATATAGCCGCGCACCAGCCACACCACGAACGGCGTTTTTAGCGTCAGGATGATGGTAAAAACTAACGCCAGCACCAAAGCGACGGCAATAGAAGCCACGGTCAGCGTCAGGCTGGTGTGTAGCCCTTTTAGCAGTTCAGGTAAGTACTCAAGCATTAGTCTGGCCTCCGCTCAAAACGTGTTGCGCGCAGGTCTATGCGTTTGAGAATGTACTGACTGATCAGCGTAATGACCAGGTAAATAGCCGCCGCAATAATGTACCAGTTAAACGGTTCCTGGGTGCGTGTGGCAATACTTTTGGTCTGCAACATCAGATCGTTAACGCTGATAAGGCTGACCAGAGCCGTATCTTTTAGCAACACCAGCCACTGATTACCCAGCCCTGGCAGGGCGTGACGCCACATCTGCGGCATCACCAGACGGAAAAAAATCGCCGTCTTTGATAATCCCAGTGCCTGACCCGACTCCCACTGACCAGACGGAACGGCTTTCAGCGCGCCACGTAGCGTCTGCGACGCATAGGCCGCATACAGCAGGGACAACGCAATCACGCCGCACAGGAACGGACTGACGTCAAAGTTCTCAATCTCCATTTGCACCGGGATCTGCGTAAAGCCGAGATGGAGGGTAAACCCGTCAGACAGCGTAAGCAGGAGTTGCGAGGAGCCGAAATAGATAAACAGCACCACCAGAATTTCCGGCAGGCCGCGCAAAATAGTGACCAGCGCGGAGCCTATCCAGGCAATCGGGCGCCATTTTACGGACTCCCAGACGGCAAAGAACATGGCTAACGCGAGGCCAATGATCAGCGCGCAGACGGCAAGGCCGACGGTCATCCCGGCGGCGCTTGCTAAAGGAAAAAATTCGTTCATCAAAGATTACTTCTGGAACCATTTGTTATAGATGGTCTCGTAAGTCCCATCTTTCTTCACTTTTTCCAGCGCAGTATTGAATTTCTGCTGCAGCTCGGTGTTGCCCTGACGTACCGCGATACCCAGGCCGGTGCCGAAATAATCTTTATCGGTGACTTTATCGCCGACCGGCGCCAGCTTAGGATTGGCTTTCAGCCATTCGGTCACGACCGCCGTGTCGCCGAAAACAGCGTCGATACGGCCATTTTGTAGATCCAGCTTCGCGTTCTGATAGCTGTCATACGGTACGGTGGTGATTTCCGGATGCTTATCCATGATGAATTTCTGGTGCGTCGTACCGTTCTGTACGCCGACTTTCTTGCCTTTCAGTTGATCAACGCTGGTGTATTTGCCCTGCTGACCCACGAACAGCGCGGAGTTGTCGTAATATGGCGTGGTAAACAGCACCTGCTTTTCACGTTCCGGCGTGATATCCATTCCCGCCATTACAGCGTTGAAGCGGCGGAATTTCAGGCTGGGGATCAGGCCGTCGAACGCCTGATTGGTAAAGGTACAGGAGGCGTCGATCTCTTTACATAGCGCGTTGGCCAGGTCGACGTCAAAGCCGACAATCTTGTTATTAGCATCCATCGATTCGAACGGCGGATAGGACGCTTCGGTCGCAAAACGAATGGTCTGGGCTGCTGTAGCGGAAAGGCTAAAGCCTGCAATTAGCGCGGCAATCAGAACTTTTTTCATTGTCATTGTCCCGAATCTTAGTGAGAGAGATAGTTTTTGAACGCTTCGGTCTGAGGGTGGGCAAAGCAACCCGCATCACCGTGCTCGACGATGTGACCATTTTCCATATAAATCACACGACTGGCGGTCTTACGCGCCACTTCGACTTCATGCGTAACGATCACCTGAGTAATGTTCGTTTCCGCCAGCTCATGAATAATGCTGACGATTTGAGCGGTAATTTCCGGGTCCAGCGCGGCGGTCGGTTCATCAAACAGCAGCACCTGCGGCTCCATCATCAGCGCGCGGGCAATCGCGACGCGCTGCTGCTGACCGCCGGAAAGGTGCAACGGATAACGATCGCTATATGGCTTCAGACGTAAACGCTCCAGCAGCTTTTCTGCGCGCGCCAGCGCCTGATCTTTTGTCAGACCCAGTACGCGGCAGGGCGCTTCAATCAGATTCTGCACAACGGTGAGATGCGGCCAAAGATTATATTGCTGAAAGACCATTCCGACATTTTGACGTAGCTCACGAATCGCCTTATCGGACGGCGTTTTCGTAAAGTCAAAATGGTTCCCGGCGATAGTCAAAGTGCCGGAGCGCGGCATCTCAAGCAGATTGAGTACACGCAGCAGCGAACTTTTACCCGCCCCGCTTGGGCCAAGCAACACCAGCGTTTCGCCTTCGGGGCAATCCAGCGTGATATCGAACAGCGCCTGATGCGCGCCGTAAAAGCAATTAATGCCGTTTAATTGAATACTCATTGACACTCGTATACAGGCAGTCTGATAGCTATTGAAGCCGCAGATAGTACCTTTCGCAGAATAGTTATGCAATATTTATGCGTTAAAAGTTAAATATATCCCACATTCTTCCCTAAACATAGCACAAAATAGCAGGAGGAATAGTAGGTAAGAAGAATTGTCGGCATCCCGGGCAGAATGCCAGACAATTTACGGGGTTATGGGTGCAAAAGCGGGGGAATACTGTCTGTTAACGGTTTTCTATTGACTGGCGCAGCGTACCGGCAGGGGCATGGACATCTCCGCCCAGATAGCGAACGTCGTCAATCACCCAGCATGAGCCTTCGTGAATCATAAGCACTTCATCCTGCCAGCTTTGATCGCCCTGTTTTAACGCCACCCGCAGAGGAATGTTGCGCGCATCTCGGTTCGGAATGGTTGATGCGCTGGCGACGTTGGCGCTATCCGGCAGCGTAGCGCGGCTGGAGAACAGATCGCCGCTCATCAACTGGCGGTGCTCCGTATCGCGGCTGGCGTCGGTCAACAATTTCGCCAGGTTATCACTCAAGTAGGGGCGAAGCGCGGCGATATCATTGCTGTGGTGTTGAATACGGTAGTCGTAAAATTGTTGAGCCACGCTGTCCGGGCCGCCTTCCACACACGCGCCGATACGCGGGCCATTATCTTTGTAGGCGGGAGTGACGGTCGTACAGGCGCTAAGCAGAAGCGCGCACGGGATGAGCAAAGAGAGTTTAGAATAGCGCATGATGATTTCCTTATAGGCGATCGAGCAAAAACCGATCTACGATAATCAATTATATCCTTTCAATGATAGCGTATCAGCTTGATAATGCGTTTGAGATCGTGTGCTTAGCTAACCCGGGAGATTCACTATGCAGTTTTCAACAACCCCAACGCTGGAAGGACAAAGCATCGTGGAGTATTGCGGTGTGGTAACGGGCGAAGCCATTTTAGGCGCCAATATTTTCCGCGATTTTTTCGCCGGCATTCGGGATATCGTCGGCGGACGTTCCGGCGCGTATGAGAAAGAGCTGCGTAAAGCGCGTGAAATCGCTTTTCAGGAACTTGGCGAGCAGGCTAAAGCGTTGGGTGCCGATGCGGTGGTAGGCATCGATATTGATTACGAAACTGTCGGCAAGGATGGCAGTATGCTAATGGTCAGCGTCAGCGGAACGGCGGTGAAAACGCGCCGATGAAAGCGCTACTGTGGCTGGTGGGTCTCGCGTTGCTGTTAACAGGCTGCGCGAGCGAAAAAGGAATTATCGATAAAGAGGGATATCAGCTTGATACCCGACATCGGGCGCAGGCGGCCTATCCGCGCATTAAAGTCCTGGTGATTCACTATACGGCGGAAAACTTTGACGTTTCGCTGGCGACGTTAACGGGCCGCAACGTCAGTTCGCATTACCTGATTCCCGCAACCCCGCCATTATATGGCGGTAAACCGCGCATCTGGCAACTGGTGCCGGAACAGGATCAGGCCTGGCATGCGGGCGTCAGTTTCTGGCGAGGCGCCACGCGTCTCAATGATACGTCTATTGGCATTGAGCTGGAAAATCGCGGCTGGCGAATGTCCGGCGGGGTGAAATCTTTCGCGCCGTTTGAATCCGCGCAAATTCAGGCATTGATTCCGTTAGCGAAGGACATTATCGCGCGCTATGACATCAAACCGCAGAATGTGGTGGCCCATGCGGATATCGCGCCGCAGCGTAAAGACGATCCCGGCCCGCGCTTCCCGTGGCGCGAGCTGGCGGCGCAGGGGATTGGCGCCTGGCCTGACGCCCAGCGTGTGGCGTTTTATCTGGCTGGACGCGCGCCGTATACGCCAGTCGATACCGCAACGGTGCTTGCGTTACTCTCGCGCTATGGCTATGAAGTCAAAGCCGATATGACGGCGCGCGAGCAGCAGCGGGTGATTATGGCGTTCCAGATGCACTTCCGTCCGGCGCAATGGAACGGTATCGCAGATGCCGAAACGCAGGCGATTGCCGAAGCATTACTGGAGAAGTACGGCCAGGATTAACGCGGTAAATTTCCGTGATCGCGCAGCCAAGCGGCGGTGCGCTCAATGCCTTCGTCCAGCGTGATGATGGGCTGGTAGCCCAGCTCTTCCTGCGCGCGAGTCGTATCGAGCGTAAAATCAAAATTCAGTTTTGACACGCCGTAATGCGTTAGCGGGGGCTCTTTGGCGGATTTTTTGCCGAAGCGCTCCATACTGCGGGCGATCATATCCAGCATCGGGTAAGGCACAGAGCGAATGCGGCAATCGATAGTCAATTCATCAATTAACTTTTGTACGATGCTGCGTAAGGTACGGTTTTCGCCGTTAGTGATGTTATAAGCGCGGCCAGAAGGCAGATGATCGCAGCCCGGCTGGCTGGCCAGCCACATGGCGTGGATCGCATTTTCATAGTAGGTCATATCGACCAGCGCGCTGCCCCCGTGCGGTAATAAGACGCTACCGTAATGGTGCATCATATGCGCCAGACGTGGGATAAATACTTTATCGTGCGGGCCAAACAGGCTTTGTGGACGCAATACCGTAAAACGTGTTTGCGGATTGGCCTGCGCCAACAGATTAATCACCTCTTCGCCGGCGGCTTTACTGCGGGCGAACTCATTGGCAAACCGATGCGGGCGGAAATCTTCTTTGATATCACGGTGATGGTGGTAATCAAAATAGAGCGAGGGAGAGGAGATATGAATAAAATTGCGCACGCCCCAGGCGACCGCCCATTCTCCCAGACGGCGGGTGGCGCGAACATTCGCCAGATCGAAAGCCTGTTGGGTTCCCCAGGGCGAGGTAAAGCTGGAGCAGTGCCACAACGTGTCGATCCCGGCAAGCATCACTTTAGCCTGCGAGGAGACCAGTTCGGTTAAATCCGCATGGACGAATTCCGCGCCCATTTTTTCAAGCAGCTTGCCCATCGCTTCATTGCGACCCGTCGCTCTGACGCTGATGCCTTTATTGCGCAAAAATTCAACCGCGTTTCGACCTAAGCCGCTGGTGGCGCCGGTAACCAGTACCTTCATATCAATCCACTGTGTTTAATAAACCGTCGTGCGCATTCTTCCGTGAATTACGTCGGTATGCAATGGGAAACACGAAAGAATACAGCAACTTTTTCTCATTTTTCTGTGATTTGTTCTGCAAATCGGGCAATACGCCTTGCCATTCCCCGGAAAATAAACAGGTGCGCCGGGATCATCAGTAGCCAGTAAATCAGGCCCGGCATTCCGTGGGGATGCCACCAGGCGCGCACGTCAATTTCGCGGTAGCGACCTTTATCGTGCAGCGTGAAGCTAAGCCGCCCCAGACCCGGCGCTTTCATGCCAAACAAGAGCGTGAGCTGTTTTTCTGGTTCGACAATGATCACTTTCCAGCTATCTACCGTATCGCCAGGCTTGAGCAAGGTATGCGACGGGCGGCCTTTCGCCAGTTTATGCCCCACCAGACGGTCCATCGCGGCGCGCGTCTGCCACAAAATATTGCCGAAAAAATAGCCCTCTTTGCCACCCAGCCGATTTACGACCTGCCATAGCGCCGATAGGCTGGCCGGGGTCTGCGCGGTAAAGCCCGCCTGCTTTGGAAAATAGCCGTATTCGGGACGCCAGCGGGCGAAGGCCAGCGCGTCGTAGCCCCAGTCGCTGGAGTTCACCAGTTTTTCTTCTTCTTTTAGCGTGCGGCGAACGGCGTCATCAAAGGTGATAAGCGTTTGGGGGATCAACTTTTTTAACGCGGCGTCATCGGCCAGCAAATCGTGCCTTAACCCCTGGATTAAGGCTTTTGCGGTAGTCGGCGGCACGGAGGTAATGACGTTTAAAAACCAGACCGAAATCCAGCGGGTCGGAAAAGGCACCGGGATCAGCGGACGCCGTTTACCGCTGACGGCCATAAAACGTTCAAACTGCTGCTGATAGCTTAATACCTGCGGCCCGGCGGCTTCCAGAATACGATGCTCGTGCGCAGGGTGGTCCAGCAAGCCGACCAGGTAGTAGAGTAAATTTTCCAGAGCGATGGGCGTGGTGCGCGAACGCACCCAGCGCGGCGGCGTGAGTATTGGCAGGTTGTAAACCATGTCACGCATGACTTCGAAGGCGGCGGAGCCTGCGCCGACGATGATCCCGGCGCGTAATTCCGTCACCGGCACGCCTGCGTCGCGCAGCGTGTCAGCCGTAAGCTGGCGGGCGCGCAGGTGATCGGATTGCTCATGCTCTGGCGCCTGCAATGAACTGAGGAAAATAAGTTGTTTAACCGGCGTCTGGCGCAGCGCGTCTCGCACGTTGAGCGCCGCCTGACGCTCATGGGCGATAAAATCGCCGCCTTCGCCCATGCCGTGTACCAGATAGTAAACGGTATCAATGTCGCGAAGCAGCGCGGGTAAATTTTCCGGCCAGTGCAGATCGACCTTATGACAACTGACGTTGGCGAGGCGCTGTTTTTCCAGACGTTCGACGCGCCGCGCCGCCGCCCGCACCTGATGTCCTTGCTGACTTAGCGCAAAGACCAGGTGCTGGCCGATATAGCCGCTGGCGCCGAGAACCAGAATGCGTTGCGCCACGTTGCTCTCCTTAGCGGGCTAAAAAGGCGCGCCAGTGGGCGACGACGTCGGCAAGCTGTTCGCGAGAAACATCCAGATGCGTCACCAGACGCACACTCGGCGCGGCGTTAATCAGGATATTCCGTTCCCGCAAATAGTCGCCAAGCGCGGCGGCCTGTGCTTCGCCAACGCGAACAAACAGCATATTCGTTTCGTGGCGCATGACCTCCGCGCCCGCTTCGCGAAGCTGCTGCGCCAGCCAGGCGGCGTTATCATGGTCCTCTTGCAGACGCGCCACGTTATGCTTCAGCGCATACAGTCCGGCCGCTGCCAGAATCCCGGCCTGACGCATTCCGCCGCCGACCATTTTACGCCAGCGCGTCGCGCGTTTAATGTAATCGCGGTTGCCGACCAGCAGCGAACCGACCGGCGTTCCGAGACCTTTTGACAGGCAGATGGTAAAAGAGTCGCAATACTGCGTAATCTCTTTTAACTCACAACCGTAGGCAACCACCGCGTTAAAAATTCGGGCGCCGTCAACGTGCAGCGCCAGTCCACGTTCGCGGGTAAATGTCCAGGCGTCTTTCAGATACGCGCGCGGCAGCACTTTCCCGTTATGCGTATTTTCCAGACTGAGCAAGCGCGTGCGCGCGAAGTGGATGTCATCCGCTTTAATCTTCGCCGCCACGTTCTCCAGCGGCAGCGTACCGTCCGCGGCGGCGTCGATGGGCTGCGGCTGAATGCTGCCGAGCACCGCCGCGCCGCCAGCTTCATAAAGATAATTATGCGCGCCCTGACCGACGATATACTCTTCGCCGCGTTCACAATGGCTAAGCAGCGCGACCAGATTGGCCTGGGTGCCGGTGGGTAAAAAAAGCGCCGCTTCTTTACCGGAAAGGTCGGCGGCGTAGCGCTGAAGGGCGTTAACAGTAGGGTCATCGCCGTATACGTCGTCCCCGACCGGGGCGGTCATCATCGCCTCGAGCATGGCGCGGCCCGGTCGGGTAACGGTATCACTGCGTAAATCAATCATGGCACATCCCTGGATTTTAAAAGGTGATGTGCACTGTTTTACCTTAGCCAGTTCGTTTTCGCCAGTTCGATCACTTCATCGCCGCGGCCGCTAATAATGGCGCGCAGCATGTACAGGCTAAATCCTTTAGCTTGTTCCAGTTTGATCTGCGGCGGGATCGCCAGTTCTTCTTTTGCCACGACCACGTCAACCAGTACCGGGCCGTCAATGGAAAACGCGCGCTGTAGCGCTCCGTCCACGTCTGCGGCTTTTTCCACGCGAATACCGGTAATGCCGCAGGCTTCGGCGATACGCGCGAAATTGGTGTCGTGCAGTTCGGTACCGTCGGTAAGGTAGCCGCCAGCTTTCATTTCCATCGCCACAAAGCCCAGCACGCTGTTATTAAAGACGACGATTTTTATCGGCAGCTTCATCTGTACCACCGAGAGAAAATCGCCCATCAGCATACTGAAGCCGCCATCACCGCACATCGCGATAACCTGACGACCCGGCGCGGTAGCCTGAGCGCCGAGCGCCTGCGGCATAGCGTTGGCCATTGACCCGTGGTTAAACGAGCCCAGCAGGCGGCGCTTGCCGTTCATTTTTAGATAGCGGGCCGCCCAGACGGTCGGCGTGCCGACATCGCAGGTAAAAATAGCGTCGTCAGCGGCGAAATGACTAATTTGTTGCGCCAGATATTGTGGGTGGATGGCTTTATCGCTGAGTTTGGCTAAGTCATCAAGCCCTTTACGGGCGTCCCGATAGTGCTCCAGAGCTTTATCGAGGAATTTACGATTGCTTTTTTCTTCCACCAGCGGCAGCAGGGCGCGAAGCGTGGCTTTAATATCGCCCACCAGCGCCATGTCGACTTTGCTGTGCGCGCCAATACTGCCCGGGTTGATGTCAATCTGAATGATTTTGGCATCGCTCGGATAAAAGGCGCGGTAGGGGAACTGGGTGCCGAGCAGGATCAGCGTATCGGCGTTCATCATGGTGTGGAAGCCAGAAGAGAAGCCAATCAGGCCGGTCATTCCCACATCATAAGGGTTATCGTACTCAACGTGCTCTTTGCCGCGCAGGGCATGAACGATTGGCGCTTTTAGTTTTGCCGCCAACGCGACCAACTCCTCATGCGCGCCCGCGCAGCCGCTACCGCACATTAATGCGATATTGCTGGAGTAGCGCAGCAGTTGCGCCAGTTTTTTCAGCTCTTCCTCCGCCGGCGTAACGACGGGGTGCGGGGCATGGTACCAATGGGTGACGGCGTTTTCAGGCGCGGGTTTCAGCGCCACGTCACCCGGAAGTACGACCACGGAGACGCCGCGATTTAGCACCGCTTTGCGCATGGCGATGGCGAGTACCTGCGGGATCTGCTCCGGGCTGGAAACCAACTCGCAATAGTGGCTGCATTCACGGAACAACTCCTGCGGGTGGGTCTCCTGGAAATAACCGCTGCCGATTTCACTGGACGGAATATGGGCGGCGATCGCCAGAACAGGGACGTGGTTACGGTGGCAATCAAACAGGCCATTGATCAGGTGCAGGTTGCCCGGTCCGCATGAACCGGCGCACACTGCCAGCTCGCCGGTAAGCTGCGCTTGTGCGCCGGCAGCGAAAGCGGCGACCTCTTCGTGGCGGGTTGGCATCCATTCAATGGTTCCCATACGATTAAGACTATCGCTCAGGCCGTTCAGGGAGTCGCCAGTGACGCCCCAGATTTGTTTTACGCCAGCCTGTTCCAGCGTTTTGGCAATAAAAGCGGCAACGGTTTGTTTCATGGTTCTCCATCTCCTTAAATGTGATAACGGTTACAAGTTTAGTTGAAGATGACGATGACGTTTTTCTTTGGCGAAGAGAGGGGCGAAAGGATGAAGCGAGCGGCAAATCGCCCGGTAGCGCTGACGCTTACCGGGCCTATGATGGAACGTTTACCGATTATGCGAGAACAAGATCGCTCTGCGGATGGCAGGAGCAGGCCAGTACGTAACCTTCGGCAATCTCCGCCTCGCTCAGCGTCATGGTGCTGCTCACCGTATAGTCGCCGGAAACGACTTTGGTTTTACAGCAGCCGCAAACACCTGCCCGACAGGCAGCGGCAACCGGTACTTTATTACTCTCCAGCGCCTCCAGCAGCGTCGTACCGATCGGGGCATAAAATTCCTGCGCTGGCTGTAGTTTGGTGAATTTCAGGCCGCTGGTTGCCGTTTCCGCCACCGGCGTGAAGAACTTCTCTTTAAAGAAGCGCGTTACGCCAAGCGCTTTCACTCCCTGTTCGACGAAATCCATATAGGGCGCCGGGCCGCAGGTCATGATGGTGCGCGATGCCAAATCCGGTACGCGCTGTAATAATTCCGTGGTCAGACGGCCCGCGACAAAACCTTCCGTGGCATGATTTTCCGCCACTAGCGTGACCGGATACTGTCGCCACTCGTCGGCAAAAATCACATCATCCGGCGAACGGACGTTAAAGATGACCTGCACATCGGCCTGTGGGCGGTATTTTGCCAGCCAGCGACGCATCGACATGATTGGCGTTACGCCACAACCGGCGGCGAGCAGCAGAAACTTATCTTCTGTTTTATCGTCACAGGTAAAATCGCCCATTGCATCAGACAGCCAGATGTAATCGCCGCGCTTGATGTCATGGGTCAACCACTGTGAACCCGTGCCATCGTCAATCCGACGAACGGTCAGCGTGATATATTCACTGACGCCCGGCGTAGACGAAAGGGTGTAGGCGCGCAGCGTTTCCGCTGAATTACGCACGCTCACCAGCGCATACTGCCCGGCGCGGTAAGGGTAGTAATCATGGCATAATAGCGCAATTGTCCATACATCCGGCGTCTCCTGACGGATGTGATGCACCTGCATTCGCCAGGGACACTGTGAGGTTGGCATCGTCATCATTGACCTCCTTACGCGCTCAGCAATTGCTTCATGTCTTCTTCAACGGTGGTCACGGAACGCAGACCGAACTTCTCGTTGAGCACAGCCAGCAGATCCGGCGTGAAGAAGCCCGGCGCGGTCGGCCCGGTGACAATATTTTTCACGCCTAATGACAGCAGCGTCAGCAGAATCACGATCGCTTTCTGCTCAAACCAGGAGAGCACCAGCGATAGCGGCAGATCGTTGACGCCGCAGCCCAGTTTTTCCGCCAGCGTAACGGCGAGGATGATGGCAGAGTAAGCATCGTTACACTGACCGGCATCGACCAGACGCGGCAGACCTTCGATATCGCCAAACTCCAGTTTGTTGAAACGGTATTTACCACACGCCAGAGTCAGGATCAGGCAGTCATCCGGCACGCTGGTGGCGAAATCGGTAAAGTAGTTACGCTCGCCGCGCGCGCCGTCACAGCCGCCGACCAGGAAGATGTGGCGCAGTTTTTCACGACTGACCAGATCGATGAGCGTATCGGCAGCGCCGAGCAGGGTCTGACGGCCAAAACCGACGGTGATGAGATGCGGAATTTCGCTATACGGGAAGCCCGCCATTTGCTGCGCCTGGGCAATGACCGGCCCGAAGTCATCGCCTTCAAGATGGCTAACGCCCGGCCAGCCGACGATGCTACGGGTCCAGATACGGTCGTCATAGCTGCCCACGGTCGGGTCGATAATGCAGTTAGAGGTCATCACGATTGGGCCAGGGAAGCGGGCGAATTCGACCTGCTGATTCTGCCAGCCGCTGCCGTAGTTACCGACCAGATGCTTGAATTTACGCAGTTCCGGATAGCCATGTGCGGGCAGCATTTCACCGTGAGTATAGACGTTAACGCCGGTGCCTTCGGTCTGTTCCAGCAGGTTGTAGAGATCTTTCAGATCGTGACCGGAGATCAGAATGCACTTGCCTTCAGTCGCTTTGACGTTGACCTGAGTCGGCGTTGGGTGACCGTATTTGGTGGTTTCACCGGCGTCCAGAATGCTCATCACTTTGAAGTTCATCTGGCCGATTTCCATTGCGCACTCCAGCAGCGCGTTCATGTCAGCAGGCCAGGTGCCCAGCCAGGCCATGATTTTGTGGTACTGCGCGTAAATGTCGTTGTCGTATTGACCGAGAACGTGCGCGTGTTCCATATACGCCGCCGCGCCTTTCAGACCGTACAGGCACAGCAGACGCAGGCCGAGGATGTTCTCGCCAATGGCGGCTTTGTCTTTATTCGGGGTAAATTCCGCCGCCTGACGTTGCAGTTCGCCCAGATCGTCGCTGACCAGTTGCAGATCGGCCATCGGATTGTCGCAATGCGCATTAGCATCCACGCTCAGGCACTGCGCTTTCAACGCTTCACGCAAGGCAATCGCTTCACGGGCGTAGCCGACGATACGCGGAGAGTCGAAGTTAACGTTGGTCAGCGTGGAGAAAAACGCGCGCGGCGCAAAGTTATCAACGTCGTGATTAATGATGCCATATTCACGGGCCTTCACCGCCCAGGCAGACAAACCTTGCAAAGCCGCAATCAGCAGATCCTGCAGATCGGACGTTTCAGCTGTTTTACCGCACATTCCCTGCGCGTAGGAGCAGCCGTTTCCGGCTGGTGTACGGATGGTTTGTTCACATTGCACACAAAACATGGTCACACCTTTTAAAGTTATATTTAATATACATGTTTAAGGTTATGCCTGTGAACAAAGGGATAAAAGGGATTTCTGCCATAATGTGCAAGGAGATTGATTTAGCGCAATTTTGGCGGCAGATGCCTACCGCCAAAGAGGTATCAGGCCGAGAAGAACGCCATTAAGAGGGGGACCAGCAGGCTGAGGATAAAGCCATGTACGATAGCCGCCGGAACAATCTCTACGCCGCCGGAGCGCTGTAATACCGGCAACGTAAAGTCCATTGAAGTCGCTCCGCACAGGCCCAACGCCGTTGAACGGCTGCGGCGAACCAGACCGGGAATAAGCATAATGGCTAAGAGCTCGCGGGCCAGATCGTTAAAAAATGCCGCGCTGCCGATAACCGGTCCAAACGACTCCGTCAGCAAAATACCGGAAAGAGAGTACCAGCCGAAACCTGACGCCATCGCCAGGGCGGTTTTTAGCGGTAAGTCCAGGATAAACGCATTAATCACGCCGCCCAGTAATGAGCTTGCCACGACAACGACCGCGACCATCATTCCCCGGCGGTTAAGCACAATTTGCTTTAAGGTCATGCCGCTATTTCGTAGCTGAATCCCCACCAGGAACAATAAAAAGATCAGCGTATATTCACTGGCTTCGGTGGCGTGCTGTAAAACAGAGAGTCCGCTCAGGCCGATAACAAACCCCAATACCACTACGCCGCACAGTTGCAGCGACTCCAGCGCCATGGCAATACGCGAAGGCAGTTTTTCCTGCTGATGATGGTGACGCCACGGGAGGATACGTTCCAGCCACAATAAGGCGGCGATATTACACAATAAAATAATCGTAATACTGACGGCGGAATAATGAAAAATCGCCACCAGATTACTGGCGAGGTTATCCAAAAACGCCAGGCTTATTCCCATAAAAAAGAGAATAAGATACACGATCCAGCTCAGTAGCCGGTTAATGAGTTGTAATGCGGCTTTATGTCGCAGTGGAATGAGATAGCCCACAATCAGTGGAACCAGAATGATTAAAAGTCCTGAAAACATGAACAGCCGGGCCCTTTTTTATTGTTTGAATAGCGTACATGACACTACCGAATTCCAGACTATCAGTAAAGCGACACCGTCAGCCGTACATTTATCAGACATTTGCCCCAGGCAAAGGGGGGGAATATCACGCCTGGCGGACGCATTTGCCGTTATACTGCGGTGAATTTTATGGAGTGATGACGTTTTTCTGGAGGAAGCATGATTCTCGAACGCGTTGAAATAGTAGGATTTCGCGGTATCAACCGACTGTCGTTGATGCTGGAGCAAAACAACGTGCTGATTGGGGAAAACGCCTGGGGAAAATCCAGCCTGCTGGATGCGCTGACTCTGTTATTGTCGCCGGAACTCGATCTCTACCATTTTGTCCGTGAGGATTTCTGGTTTCCGCCTGGCGACATAAAAGGACGCGAGCATCACCTGCATATTATTCTGACTTTTCGCGAAACGCAGCCAGGGCGGCATCGGGTACGTCGTTATAGAGCGCTGGAAGCATGCTGGTCGCTTTGCGAGGATGATTTTCACCGTATTTTTTATCGGCTAGAGGGCGAATGCGGCGCCGATGGCAGCGTGATGACGCTGCGCAGTTTTCTCAATAGCGATGGGCAGCCATTACTGGTGGAAAATATTAACGATCAGGTGCGCCACCTGGTTCGTCTGATGCCAGTGCTACGTTTGCGCGATGCGCGCTTTATGCGACGTATTCGCAACGGTACGGTGCCCAATGTGCCGGATGTTGAAGTCACGGCCCGACAGCTGGATTTTCTGGCGCGTGAGCTGGCGACCCGGCCGCAAAATTTAACCGACGGGCAGATTCGTCAGGGACTGTCCGCGATGGTGCAACTGCTTGAACACTATTTCTCAGAGCAGGGCGCAGGACAGGCGCGTCACCGACTCATGCGCCGGCGTTCGCAAAATGAGCAGCGTAGCTGGCGCTATCTGGATATTATTAATCGGATGATCGACAAACCGGGCAGCCGGTCGCATCGGGTGATCCTGCTGGGGCTTTTCTCCACGCTGTTACAGGCGAAAGGGACGCTGCGGTTACATAAAGACGCGCGACCATTACTGCTGGTGGAAGATCCGGAAACCCGTTTACATCCCATTATGCTTTCAGTCGCCTGGCAATTGCTCAATCTGTTACCGCTACAGCGGATAGCGACAACCAACTCAGGCGAACTGCTCTCGCTAACGCCGGTGGAGCATGTCGTACGGCTGGTGCGCGAATCTTCCCGCGTCGCCGCCTGGCGTCTGGGCCCGGGCGGGTTAAGCGCGGAAGATGGACGGCGTATCGCCTTTCATATCCGCTTTAATCGCGCGTCGTCGCTGTTTGCGCGTTGCTGGCTACTGGTGGAAGGCGAGACGGAAACCTGGGTTATTAATGAGCTGGCGCGTCAGTGTGGACATCATTTTGATGCGGAGGGCATTAAAGTCATTGAGTTTGCTCAGTCCGGCCTGAAACCGCTGGTGAAGTTCGCTCGCCGTATGGGAATCGAGTGGCATGTCCTGGTGGATGGCGACGAAGCGGGGAAAAAATATGCCGCGACGGTCCGCAGTCTGCTTAATAACGATCGGGAAGAAGAACGCGAACATCTCACGGCGCTGCCTGCGCTGGATATGGAACATTTTATGTATCGTCAGGGCTTTGCCGATGTTTTTCACCGGGTTGCGCAACTTCCGCCTAATGTGCCGATGAATACCCGGAAAATTATCACTAAAGCTATCCACCGCTCGTCAAAGCCGGATTTGGCGATTGAAGTCGCGATGGAAGCCGGGCGGCGGGGAATTGACGCCGTGCCGCCGCTGTTCAGAAAGATGTTCTCGCGCGTGGTTTGGCTGGCGCGGGGCCGGGCGGATTAACGTTTGAATGTGACCGGAACCTGTTCGACGACGCTATCGAGTAACGCATAGCGGCGGCGATACTCGGCCCGTTTCTTACTGGCGATCTCCGATTCGCTTTTTCGGGCGATCGCCAGCGGTAGCGCATAGTAATTTCCTTTAATTCTTTCACCGCCTAACGATTCCCAAAACGCGTCATAGTCGGCATGCATTTGCGTCTTTTTATCCATGTATCGCCAGCTACGGTAAACGTGCGCATCGTTACTCACGGCTATAATCTGCTCCGCCTGAAAGACTTGCGCAAACTGACAGAGAGCCTCCATCACGATGCGTTTGGGAAAAAGACCATGGCAGGCTTTGGTCGCCTGCTGGATAATTTCGTGAGGGACGTCGTTTGCCGCGCCCTGTAATCCGCCGATAAATAGTGTGCGTTGTTGGTTAAAGCGACACAGGGTAAATGTGATCTCTGCCAGAATACGTAACTGTGCGTCGCGAACAACAATAGTGCTTTCACCTTCTTTATCCAGTGAGACCAGACTGACTAAATCAAGTTGAAACAACTCGCCGGTTTTAGTTTCAAATTTAGCAAGATTCAGGCCATACTGACTTAAATAGCTAACTTGTTGTTCCCGCGATAAAAGTTGGCGCATCTGTTGATAATGAAAACACAGCGCATCTAAGGCGAAATCGCGTTTAATATTTACAGCCATATAAGGACGATGTAGCCGAATAGGCAAACGCGGCTGACGAGCAAGTAACGTATTTAACTCCGGCCATTGGGTGAGATTGGTCAGTAATTGGCTGGTCGCACGCGGCATGACTAATGAGCGGATTAAAAACTTGCGACGAAAGCTGGCTTTACGCCAGAATTTTCCTGGCTGTAATTGCCCGCGCGTCAGACGAATAAATAATTGTAAAGGAGAGATGTAATCTGAAGTGTACCAGGTATTATCTGTAAGCTGTGTCATGATCGTAATCCGCGACATAAGATTGTCGAGATTGAACCACAGGAAACATTAACCAATCGTCAATACAGCCGGCGCTATCTTTATTGCGTCAGGTTTGTTTAGATACGGTTTACTTTCTGGTTAAAATTTTGCCGTCAGGGTTTCTATGCGTGCTAAGGGAAAGAAATTTAAAAAGCGTTATCTGGTCATTATTTTAATTCTTTTAGTGGGGGGGATGGCTGGCTGGCGAATGATAAATGCCCCGCTGCCAACTTATCAGACATTAATCGTGCGGCCAGGCGATCTTGAACAGAGTGTACTGGCGACTGGAAAACTGGACGCGTTGCGTAAAGTGGATGTCGGCGCGCAGGTGAGCGGCCAGTTGAAAACGCTGCTGGTCTCCATTGGCGATAACGTTAAAAAAGATCAGCTACTCGGCGTGATTGACCCAGATCAGGCGGAGAACCAGATAAAAGAGGTCGAGGCCACCTTGATGGAGCTGAACGCGGAGCGTCAGCAGGCAGCCGCTGAGTTAAAGCTGGCGCGGGTTACGCTGGCGCGCCAGCAGCAGTTAGCTAAGACTCAGGCGGTATCGCAACAGGATCTGGATACCGCGGCGACGGAGATGGCGGTTAAACAGGCGCGTATTGGCACCATAGATGCCCAGATCAAACGTAATCGGGCCTCGTTGGACACCGCGAAAACCAACCTGGAATATACCCGTATTGTCGCCCCCATGGCGGGGGAAGTGACGCAAATCACTACCCTGCAAGGACAAACGGTGATTGCAGCTCAGCAGGCGCCCAATATTCTGACGCTGGCGGATATGAGCACCATGCTGGTAAAAGCGCAGGTCTCGGAAGCGGACGTGATCCATCTTCGGGCGGGGCAGAAAGCATGGTTCACCATTGCAGGCGATCCGCAAACGCGCTATGAAGGCGTTTTAAAAGATATTCTGCCGACGCCGGAAAAGATCAACGACGCTATTTTTTATTACGCCCGGTTTGAAGTGCCGAATCCCAAAAGAATCTTGCGTCTTGATATGACCGCACAGGTTTATATTCAACTCATGGATGTCAAAAATGTGCTGATTATTCCTCTCGCCGCGCTTGGCGAACCGGTGGGCGGCAATCGTTATAAAGTGGCGCTGTTGCGTAACGGCGAAAAACGTGAGCGCGAAGTGGTCATTGGCGAGCGTAACGATACAGACGTGGAAGTGGTTAAAGGTCTGGAAGCGGGCGATGAGGTGATCATCGGCGAAAGCAGGCCAGGAGCGACGCCATGACGGCATTGCTTGAACTGTGCAATGTGAGTCGTAGCTACCCCTCCGGAGAAGAGCAGGTGGCGGTGTTGAAAGATATCTCCCTGCAAATCCACGCCGGGGAGATGGTGGCGATCGTCGGCGTTTCCGGTTCTGGAAAATCAACGCTGATGAATATCCTCGGGTGCCTGGATAAACCGACCAGCGGCACTTATCGGGTGGCGGGGCGGGACGTCTCGACGCTGGACCCGGACGCGCTGGCGCAGCTGCGGCGTGAGCATTTTGGCTTTATCTTTCAGCGCTACCATCTGTTGTCGCATTTAACGGCAGCGCAAAATGTTGAAATCCCCGCCGTCTACGCCGGCATTGAACGCAAAAAACGCCAGGCGCGCGCCAGAGAGTTGCTTTTGCGGCTGGGATTAAGCGATCGCGTCGATTACCCACCTTCACAGCTTTCTGGCGGACAGCAGCAGCGTGTCAGTATTGCCCGCGCTCTGATGAACGGTGGACAGGTGATTCTGGCAGATGAGCCGACCGGCGCGCTGGATAGCCATTCCGGCGAAGAGGTGATGGCGATTTTGCGCCAACTGCGCGATCGCGGACATACGGTGATCATTGTGACGCACGATCCGCTGATTGCCGCCCAGGCGGAGCGGATTATTGAAATTCACGATGGCAAGATTGTCCATAATCCGCCCGCGGAGGAAAAGAAACGCGAACAGGGCGTTGACGCTGCCGTAGTTAATACGGCTCCCGGCTGGCGGCAATTTGCCAGCAGCTTTCGCGAAGCGCTGTCAATGGCGTGGTTAGCGATGGCCGCTAACAAAATGCGTACTTTACTGACCATGCTGGGAATTATTATCGGTATTGCGTCGGTGGTGTCGATTGTGGTGGTCGGCGACGCCGCAAAACAGATGGTACTGGCGGATATCCGCGCTATGGGCACTAACACGATTGATATTCATCCAGGCAAAGATTTTGGCGACGACAATCCGCAGTATCGACAGGCGCTGAAATATGACGATCTGGTCGCTATTCAGAAACAGCCGTGGGTTAACTCTGCGACGCCCAGCGTTTCAAAGAGCTTACGTCTTCGCTATGGCAATATTGATATTGCCGTAAATGCTAATGGCGTCAGTGGCGATTATTTTAACGTTTACGGCATGTCCTTTAGGGAGGGGAACACCTTCAATTCTGTACAGCAACAGGATCGCGCGCAGGTGGTGGTGCTGGATGCCAACACGCGACGCCAGCTATTTCCAAATAAAGCGAATGTCGTAGGGGAAGTGGTGCTGGTGGGTAATATGCCGGTTATTGTTATTGGCGTGGCGGAAGAGAAACCGTCCATGTACGGCAATAGCAATCTGTTGCAAGTTTGGTTGCCCTATAGCACGATGTCAGATCGCATAATGGGTCAGTCATGGCTTAACTCGATCACCGTTCGTGTGAAAGATGGCGTTGATAGCGATCAGGCTGAACAGCAGCTTACCCGCCTGCTCACCTTACGCCACGGTAAAAAAGACTTCTTCACCTGGAATATGGACAGCGTTCTGAAAACGGCTGAAAAAACCACCTATACTCTTCAGTTATTTCTGACGCTGGTGGCCGTCATTTCGCTGGTTGTCGGCGGCATTGGCGTTATGAATATTATGCTGGTTTCCGTCACCGAGCGAACGCGTGAAATCGGCATCCGTATGGCGGTAGGCGCGCGCGCCAGCGATGTGCTACAGCAGTTTCTTATTGAAGCGGTGCTGGTTTGCCTGGTTGGGGGAGCGCTGGGGATTAGCTTGTCGATGTTCATCGCATTTATGCTACAGCTTTTCCTGCCCGGCTGGGAGATCGGTTTTTCACTGACTGCGCTGGCGAGCGCGTTTTTATGTTCGACGTTTACCGGGATACTGTTTGGCTGGCTACCGGCGAGAAACGCGGCGCGACTGGACCCGGTGGATGCGCTGGCAAGGGAGTAATCTCGCTGACGTCATTTGTCGGCCTGATAAGATGCAACAGTGTCGCTATCAGGCACTGGCGTTAAATAAAAATGCCAGCCGATCGGGCTGGCATTTTGCCTCCTGGATGTACACAATGAGACAGAGGAGCTATGCAACGGCCTCTGCTTCGATGGGCACGATGACGCTGGCGTGATTGCCTTTTGGCCCCTGGTGGACATCAAACCGGACAGACTGTCCGGCTTTAAGCGTTCTGTAACCATCCATTTGAATGGTGGAATAATGGGCGAAAATATCCTCGCCGCCGCCTTCAGGGCAGATGAAACCAAACCCTTTGGCATTGTTGAACCACTTTACAGTACCCGTTTCCATGCTTCGACATCCTTCGTAAATCTTATATAAGTAAGATGGAATGAACCGGTGACGGAGTGGGGGCTGTTCAAAACCTCACCAACTCTCGACATTACAATTTAGAGAAATCAGGCGAGGCGTCAAGCATCAGGCAGGGGGGATCGGGTAAAAATGAATCAAAAATTTGAAGCAGTTAACGCTATTGCCGGGAATGTGACAGATGTCGCGGATGGTACTGATAGATGTTAGTTATCTATCAATTGAGGTAGATTGATTGTGTGCATAGACTCTGGTCAGCGGCAGATTTTCCTGCCGACAACCGTAACCGATAATGACGACTGACAATGGGTAAGACGAACGATTGGCTGGATTTTGACCAGTTGGTGGAAGATAGCGTGCGCGACGCGCTAAAACCGCCATCTATGTATAAAGTGATATTAGTCAATGATGATTACACTCCGATGGAGTTTGTTATTGACGTGTTACAAAAATTCTTTTCTTATGATGTAGAACGTGCAACGCAATTGATGCTTGCAGTTCACTATCAAGGCAAAGCCATCTGCGGCGTGTTCACCGCCGAGGTGGCGGAAACCAAAGTGGCGATGGTGAACAAGTATGCAAGGGAGAACGAGCATCCGTTGCTGTGTACGCTGGAAAAAGCCTGAATGCAGGTATAAAAATTGGGGGAGGTGCCTATGCTCAATCAAGAACTGGAACTCAGTTTAAACATGGCTTTCGCCAGAGCGCGCGAGCACCGTCATGAGTTTATGACCGTCGAGCATCTGTTGCTGGCGCTGCTCAGCAACCCATCGGCTCGCGAAGCGCTGGAAGCATGCTCCGTGGATCTGGTGGCGCTCCGTCAGGAACTCGAAGCCTTCATTGAACAAACCACACCCGTACTGCCTGCCAGTGAAGAAGAGCGTGATACGCAGCCGACGTTAAGTTTCCAGCGTGTCCTGCAGCGTGCCGTCTTCCATGTTCAGTCTTCCGGGCGTAGTGAAGTGACTGGCGCGAATGTGCTGGTGGCTATCTTTAGCGAACAGGAATCACAGGCGGCTTATCTGCTGCGCAAGCATGAAGTGAGCCGTCTGGATATCGTGAACTTTATTTCTCACGGGACGCGAAAAGACGAACCGAGCCAATCTTCCGATCTCGGCAATCAGCCAACTGGCGACGAACAAGCTGGCGGGGAGGAACGTATGGAAAACTTCACGACGAATCTTAACCAACTTGCTCGCGTGGGCGGCATCGATCCGCTGATTGGTCGTGAAAAAGAACTTGAACGCGCGATCCAGGTCTTGTGTCGTCGCCGTAAAAATAACCCGTTGCTGGTAGGGGAATCCGGCGTCGGCAAAACGGCGATTGCCGAAGGGCTGGCCTGGCGTATCGTGCAGGGCGATGTGCCGGAAGTGATGGCCGATTGCACCATTTACTCTCTGGATATCGGTTCGCTGCTGGCGGGCACCAAATACCGCGGCGATTTTGAAAAACGGTTTAAGGCGTTGCTGAAACAGCTTGAGCAGGATACCAACAGCATCCTGTTTATCGATGAAATCCATACCATTATCGGCGCTGGCGCGGCGTCGGGCGGACAGGTGGATGCGGCAAATCTGATTAAACCGCTGCTTTCCAGCGGCAAGATCCGGGTGATCGGCTCAACGACCTATCAGGAATTCAGCAATATTTTTGAGAAAGACCGTGCATTAGCGCGCCGTTTCCAGAAAATTGATATTACCGAGCCTTCGGTGGAAGAGACGGTGCAAATTATCAACGGCTTGAAACCTAAGTACGAAGCGCACCACGACGTGCGTTATACCGCGAAAGCGGTGCGTGCGGCGGTCGAGTTGGCGGTAAAATATATCAATGACCGCCATCTGCCGGATAAAGCCATTGACGTGATTGACGAAGCGGGCGCTCGGGCGCGTCTGATGCCGGTGAGCAAACGTAAGAAAACGGTCAACGTGGCGGATATTGAGTCCGTAGTGGCGCGAATTGCGCGAATTCCTGAAAAGAGCGTCTCGCAGAGCGATCGCGATACGCTGAAGAACCTGGGCGATCGTCTGAAAATGCTGGTCTTCGGCCAGGATAACGCGATTGAGGCGCTGACCGAAGCTATTAAGATGAGTCGTGCCGGTCTGGGCCATGAGCATAAACCTGTCGGCTCATTCTTGTTCGCCGGGCCAACTGGCGTAGGGAAAACTGAAGTTACGGTACAGCTTTCAAAAGCGCTGGGTATTGAGCTGTTGCGCTTCGATATGTCCGAATATATGGAGCGTCATACGGTGAGCCGTTTGATCGGCGCGCCTCCGGGATACGTCGGTTTCGACCAGGGCGGGCTGCTGACGGATGCGGTGATTAAGCATCCTCATGCGGTGCTGTTGCTGGATGAGATCGAAAAAGCGCACCCGGATGTCTTTAACCTGCTGCTGCAGGTGATGGATAACGGTACGCTGACCGATAACAATGGCCGTAAGGCGGATTTCCGCAACGTGGTGCTGGTGATGACCACCAACGCCGGCGTGCGAGAAACCGAACGTAAATCTATTGGTCTTATTCATCAGGACAACAGTACCGATGCGATGGGCGAGATCAAGAAAGTGTTTACGCCGGAGTTCCGTAACCGTCTCGACAACATTATTTGGTTCGATCATCTGTCTGGCGAGGTGATTCATCAGGTTGTCGATAAGTTTATCGTCGAGTTGCAGGCTCAGTTGGATCAGAAAGGCGTCTCTCTGGAAGTCAGTCAGGAAGCGCGCGACTGGCTGGCGGAAAAGGGCTATGACCGGGCGATGGGCGCACGACCGATGGCGCGTGTGATTCAGGATAACCTGAAAAAACCGCTGGCCAATGAGTTGCTGTTTGGATCGCTGGTTGATGGCGGACAGGTCACCGTCGCGCTGGATAAAGAGAAAAATGCGTTGACGTATGGCTTCCAGAGTGCGCAAAAGCACAAGCCGGAAGCCGCGCATTAATCTTCGTTTCACTGCCGTACAAACCGGGCCTTAGCGCCCGGTTTTTTTACGCCGGCTAATAGTTAGCCTGATGGCGTTGTGCTCGCGGTAGGCGGACAAGGCGCTTGTAAATTGCGTCATCATCCGGTAATCGACGGGTCAAATGCGAAAAAAAAGCCCGACCCGCTGCGTGAAAAGGGATGCTGAAGCCGCTGTTACCAATGCCAAAAAAACTAATCCTCTTCTCTGAAAAGAGTAGTCTTACACTTAGCACAAAGAATTCTTCTGTGATTATCCCATACCTGTATCAAACCAACATCGCTGAATTTCTCGTGACCACAACTGTAGCAGGATATTTTGCTCATATTGTGTTTTTTAATATATTCATCTTTGGTGGGAAGTTGCTTCCAGTAGCCTATCAGTCCGGGCATAACCTCTCCTTGAGTGGGTTATGTAATTTGCAAATTATGATAATAATTATATAAGAAATAGTTCAGTATGAAATTATTACTTATCACATTTTCGAAAGCGAATGCTATTAGCATCACACTTTCTACGTTGTTATCAACGATAATGCTTTCGTACAGGTAGCTTAGCTGTTGGCAGTGCTATACCCCGTCCAATCATCCATCAACGCCACCCGTTTAGGCCATAACGTCCCACGCTGATACGCTGCTTCAGCCTTATCTGCCAACTGGTGCGCCAACGCATGTTCAATAACCTCACGTTGATAATCCGTTGCTTCACCAGCCCACTCACGGAAAGTAGAACGGAAGCCATGTTGCGTTAAGTCGATATATCCCATTCGTTTCAATACAGCCAATAACGACATATCAGAAAGTGTTTCAGCGCGAGGGGCAGGGAATACATGATTGTTATCTTTTAATCGTGGTAAATCTTTTAACAAATCAACAGCAGCATCAGACAGAGGAACTCGGTGCTTTTTTACTACCGAGAGATACTTATGCAAACTTTTCTAAAGCGTTTCAGGTAGGGAAGTAGGGCTGTTTTACACAATCTATAGTAAGTTTGGTGTAGCAACCAAAGGTCCAAAAACAAACCTTTCATCAGGAAAATCACAGTAAAAACAAGAAGTTTAGATACAAAAGCCCGTACTTTCGTACGAGCTCTTTCTTGAATATGGCGGTGAGGGGGGGATTGACTCGCTTTGCTCGCCCCTTCGGGCAGTCTCCTCGCAGGCTCGTCGTCTGTCCAACTGGCTGCGCCGCTACTCAGCCCATCCCTGGGCCTCGCCCCTTCGGGGCCAGAGCAAGCTCTGTTCAAAAACGCTCCCGGCGTTTTTGTGTCGAACCCCGGTCGGTGGTTCTCATCCCCCCTTAGTTTGGGGGATATATATAAGCAAAAAGCCCGTACTTCTGTACAGGCTCTCAACTTGAATATGGCGGTGAGGGGGGGATTCGAACCCCCGATACGTTGCCGTATACACACTTTCCAGGCGTGCTCCTTCAGCCACTCGGACACCTCACCATATTGTATTGCTGCCTGACCGCTTGGGGGGCAACGGGGCGCTACTATAGGGAGTTGCGCTAAAACGGTCAAGCAGAATTTACATATTCACTGTCGTTTGCTCATGCAATAGACATAATCCCCGCCCAAACTGGCGCGGGGAGGCAAATTAGCGCTGTGAATCCAACATTTCGTTGTTTTTCACCACATCCTGCGCTTTGCTGTAGCTTTCTATCAGCAGTTGATAGGCCGGGAATACCTGAGTATAAACGTCGGCCCACGCGGCGGCGTCTTCACGGTTCCAGGTGCCTTGCAGCTCAGAGGCGACTGCGGCAGTATCCATCGGTACGACGCCAGCCTGTACGATACGCGCCAGGGTGATCTCCTGCGCCATCTTACTGTAGGTACCGGATGCGTCGATCACGGCAAATACCTTATAACCTTCCGCTACCGCGCTAATGGCCGGGAATGCCATGCACACGCTGGTAATCGTCCCGGCAATGATCAGCGTCTTACGACCCGTCGCTTTTACCGCCTTAACGAAATCTTCGTTATCCCAGGCGTTAATTTCACCTTTACGCGCAATGTACTGCGCATGTGGCGCATTAGCGTGGATCTCCGGGATCAGCGGGCCGTTCGGACCTTGCGGTACGGATGCCGTGGTAATGACCGGCATTTTCGCTAACGTCGCCATCTTCGCCAACGCCGCGGCGCGAGCGCGTAATTCCGGCATTGGCATATCGCCTACGGTCTGGAAAAGACCGCTTTGATGATCGATTAAAAGCATCACGGAATCGTTAACATCAATTACCGGGCGCAAACCATTAAAATTAGCAGGACTTGACATCGTGTTCTCCTTCATGTTTTCAGATTTGGCCAAAACGGCCGGAGTTGAAATCGCGGACTGCTTCTGCGATCTCTTGTTTCGTGTTCATAACAAATGGGCCGTAACCCACAATCGGTTCATTCAGCGGCTCGCCTGATAACAGCAATACGCTGGCGTCGCTGCTGGCCTCAAGGTGCAGCGTTTTCCCTTGCTGGCTCAATACCACCAGTTGCGCTTCGTTGACCGGCGTCGTGCCGTTCACCGTGATATTGCCTTTCAGTACCACCAGCGCGGTGCTCCATCCTTCCGGCTGTGCCAATGTAAGCTGGCGATTGCGTTGCAGGCGCATATCCCAGACATTGAGCGGCGAGAAAGTGTGCGCCGGGCCTTTTGTCTCTTCATAACGCCCTGCAATGACCCGCACGACTCCGGCGTCATCCGGTAACGTAACGGTCGGGATAACATCGTGGGTAATGCTTTGATAACCCGGGGTGGTCATTTTGTCCTTCATTGGAAGGTTAACCCACAACTGCACCATTTCCAGTTCGCCGCCCCGACGGGTAAACGCGTCGGAATGGAACTCTTCATGCAAAATGCCTGCGCCTGCGGTCATCCACTGAACGTCGCCCGGGCCGATAACGCCGCCGCGACCGGTAGAGTCCCGATGCTCGACTTCGCCACTATAAACAATCGTCACGGTCTCGAAACCGCGGTGTGGATGCTCCCCAACGCCGCGTTTTTCATTACCCGGCGTAAATGTGTGCGGCCCGGCATAATCCAGCAGCAGGAAGGGACTCAACTGCTGCGCATGTGACTGATAAGAAAAGAGTGAACGAACCGGAAATCCATCGCCAACCCAGTGCGGGCGAGGTGCGGTATAGACGCCTGTAATCTGTTTCATGGTGTTCTCCTCAGTGGCGTTGTCTTGATGTGAATAAGCTTATATTCATGACAAAAGCTTCGGTAGTGGCTAAAATGGCTCATACCGTTCCATTAATAGGACAATGTAATGATAAAAACGGATCTCAATGATTTTGCGTGGTTTGTGCATGTGGTCGAAGAGGGTGGGTTTGCCGCGGCGGGGCGTGCGCTTGATGAACCAAAATCAAAACTGAGCCGGCGTATTGCGCAACTGGAGGAACGGCTGGGCGTGCGATTGATTCAGCGAACCACCCGGCAGTTTAACGTTACCGAAGTGGGACAAACATTCTATGAGCACTGTAAAGCGATGCTGGTGGAAGCTCAGGCGGCGCAGGATGCCATTGCCGCATTGCAGGTAGAGCCTCGCGGTATCGTGAAGCTGACCTGCCCGGTGACGCTGCTGCATGTACACATCGGCCCAATGCTGGCGAAGTTTATGGCGCGTTATCCTGATGTTTCGCTACAGCTTGAAGCGACCAATCGTCGGGTGGACGTCGTAGGGGAGGGGGTGGATGTGGCGATTCGCGTCAGGCCGCGCCCGTTTGAAGATAGCGACCTGGTGATGCGCGTCCTGGCTGACAGAGGGCATCGCCTGTTTGCCAGCCCGGATCTTATCGCACGGATGGGAATCCCTTCCGCGCCGGCGGAGTTGAGCCATTGGCCAGGGCTAAGTCTTGCATCCGGCAAGCATATTCACCGCTGGGAACTTTATGGCCCGCAGGGCGCACGTGCGGAAGTCCATTTTACCCCGCGTATGATTACCACCGACATGTTGGCGCTACGCGAGGCGGCGATGGCGGGCGTGGGGCTTGTGCAGCTACCTGTCTTAATGGTGAAAGAACAACTGGCCGCCGGTGAACTGGTCGCGGTGCTGGAAGAGTGGGAGCCCCGGCGGGAGGTTATTCATGCTGTGTTCCCATCCCGGCGAGGGCTATTACCTTCCGTACGTGCGTTGGTCGATTTTTTGACGGAAGAGTATGCGCGGATGGTGGAAGAGTAACCTGCTCGTCATTCATCGACTTAATGGACGCAAAAAAGGCCGGTTAAACCGACCTTTTATCCAGCCGCCCTTCAGGGCGTGAGGAGACAATTAGCGACTACGGAAGACAATGCGGCCTTTGCTCAGGTCGTACGGGGTCAGCTCAACGGTCACTTTGTCGCCCGTCAGGATGCGGATGTAGTTCTTACGCATTTTACCGGAGATGTGTGCAGTAACCACGTGACCGTTTTCTAACTCTACGCGGAACATGGTATTAGGTAACGTTTCGAGAACGGTACCTTGCATTTCAATATTGTCTTCTTTGGCCATCTAATCCTCTGGGGTATCACTACCATAATTTGAACCGGCAAGATAATGCCGAACTTCTTTTGATAAGTAAAGATTTGTGCGTTTAAAACACAGCAAACCAGGTTTAGCACATGATTCCGCGACACACGACAACGCCGCGTTATACACCTTTTCCCTGATACTACCGCCTGATGAATCGACATAAGCGCAACATATAAGGGAACGGTGAAATAAACGATGGGCGTTACCTGACAACGGGCTGCGGGATAATGAGCTAAACCAATTCTGCGGCAGCAATTATAACACCCCAATAAAAAATGTGCCGAAAACATTCACTTCCGGGGCAAAAATAATGTCCGCGGCACCCAAAAACGGGAGGCCAGCGGCTGTTGGCGTAAGGCCGCGAGGTGATCGAGGTAGTCACGACGTGGAATTTCAATGGCACCGAGCGAGGCGGTATGACTATTAAGTACCTGACAATCAATAAGTTTACCGCCGTGACGGATAAATTCAGCGCAAAAAACCAGCAGTGCGGTTTTAGAGGCATTCTCCTGGCGGCTAAACATCGATTCGCCGCAAAACAGCGCCCCCTGCGAGACGCCATACATCCCGCCGACCAGTTCCCGATCGCGCCACACTTCAATGGAGTGCGCGTGGCCCAATTCATGTAATCGGCGATAGGCTTCCTCAATACCACGCGTTATCCAGGTGCCTTCGTCACGGTGATTGGCGCATCCATCAATGACCCGATCGAAAGCGTAATTGAGCGTCACGCGGTAAGGGGATGCGTTGTGAAAGCGCTTCATGCTGCGACTGAGGTGAAACTTTTCAGGCCACAGCACGGCGCGCGGATCGGGCGACCACCACAGAATCGGGTCGCCCGGCGAAAACCACGGGAAAATCCCGTGCTGGTAGGCCATTAACAACCGGGCAGGGCTGAGATCGCCGCCCAGCGCCAGTAAACCGTTAGGCTCGCGTAAAGCGCCTTCCGGCGAAGGGAAGGCGATAGAATGTCGGGAAAGCTGAACCAGACGCATGACGGCGAAACTCCAGTACGCAAGTCGGATCGTTCAATAATAGCTTACAGACGTTGTTTAAACTGATAATAGCGCCCTTGTCCGGCTAACAATTCTGCATGAGTGCCTCGCTCAATGATGCGCCCGTCGTCCATTACGATGATTTGATCAAAACGGGCCAGGCCGCGCAAACGGTGCGTCACCATCAGGACGGTTTTCTCGCGCATCACATCGGCAAGTAATTCCAGCATTTCGCTCTCGGTGGTCGCATCCAGCCCCTCAGTGGGCTCATCCAACAGCATTAACGGAGCATCATGCAACAGCGCGCGGGCGATGGCCAGACGACGAAGTTCGCCGCCGGATAGCAGACGACCGCCTTCGCCGAGCCAGCTATTAAGCCCACTATCTTCGAGCAGATTTTCGAGGCCGACGTGACGCAGCATATCGGAAAGGGCTTCGTCGCTGGCATTGGGCGCCGCCAGTAATAAATTATCACGCAGCGTGGCGCTGAACAGGTGGACACGCTGCGGCACCACGCTGATAGTCCGGCGTAAGGCGGATTCGCTCAACGAGGATAGCGGAAGATCGTTGAGCAGAATTTCGCCTTGTTGCGGGTCCCAGGCGCGGGTGAGTAGCTGCAACAGCGTTGATTTTCCGCAGCCGGTACGCCCCAGAATAGCGACATGCTCGCCAGGATTAGCCTGTAATGAGAGGGCATTGAGCGCATTAATCGGCTGGTCGGGATAACGAAACGAAACGTCCCGCAGGGTGAGTGTGACCTTTTCCGGCGCGGGAGTTTCTGATTGCGGAAAGGTCACCTCCGGTTTTTGCTCCGTTAATTCAGTGATACGAAGCGCAGAGGCGATAACCTGCCCCAGATGCTGGAATGCGCCGGTAACGGGCGCAAGCGCCTCGAAAGCCGCCAGCGCGCAGAAGACAAACAGCGCGATGAGCGCGCCGGGCTGCGTATTGCCGCCAACGCCGCCGGAGGCCATCCACAACATTAACATCACCGCCAGCGCACCAATCAGCAGCATTAACGCCTGCGATAAGGCGGTGAGTTCAGACTGTCGGCGTTGGGCCTCATGCCATTGTAATTCGGTGGCTTCCATTTGCGCCCGATAGCGTTTGCTGGCGCCAAAAATGGTGAGTTCCGCCTGGCCCTGTAACCATGACGTGAGCTGCTGGCGATACTGACCGCGTAGATGCGTCAGATTTTGGCCGGTATTTTTGCCGGCGCGATAAAACACCGGCGGCATAATAAACAGCGTCAACAGCATAATGCCGCCCAGCGTGATCGCCAGCGTCACGTCGAGAACGCTAAGCCCCAGGGTGACAATCATAATCACTACAAAAGCGCCGACCAGCGGGGAGATGACGCGCAAATAGAGATGATCCAGCGTGTCAACGTCGGCAACGATGCGGTTCAGCAGTTCACCTTGCTGATATCGCGCCAGACCCGCGGGGGAGAGCGGTAAAAGTTTGCTAAAGGTATAAATACGCAGATGTTGCAGCACGCGGAACGTGGCGTCATGACTTACCAGACGTTCAAAATAACGACCAGCGGTACGGGTAATGGCCGCGCCGCGCACGCCGGCTGCCGGGAGCATATAGTTAAAACTGTAAATTCCCGCGAAGCCTGCGATAGCGGACGCGGACAGGAACCAGCCGGAAAGCGTCAGCAGCCCGATACTGGCAAGCAGGGTCAGGATTGCCAGCGCAATTCCCAGCGTTAGCATCCATTTATGGCGTTTATAAAGCGTCAGATAAGGGAGTAGCGCGCGCATTTAAATATCCTCCTGACGATGAGCCAATAACGTCGCAAAAGCGCCGTTGGCGGCGCTGAGTTCGGCATAACTGCCTTGTTCGACAATCGCGCCATCTTGCATAACCCAGATAGCGTCCCAGTCGGCGAGATCTTCCAACTGATGCGTCACCATTAATGTGGTCTGGCGTTTTGACGCCGCTTTTAACGCCTGCATGACGCGTTGCTCGCTGTGAGCGTCCAGGCTTGCCGCCGGTTCATCCAGCAGTAGCAGTTGACAGGGATTAAGTAGCGCACGGGCGACCGCTACACGCTGTGCCTGGCCGACGGAAAGTCTGCTGGCATGATTGCCGAGCGGGGTGTCTACTCCCTGCGGCAGCAGCGGTAAAAACTCGCTTACCCATGCGGCGTCAAGCGCGGCATAAAGTTCCTGCTCGCTGGCGTCCGGGCGCGCCAGTAATACATTTTCGCGTAGCGTCGCCGCAGGTAATTGCGGGTTTTGCCCAACCCAGGAGAGATGCTGGCGCCAGGATTCCGGCGAGAGATCGCGAAGCTCGACACCGTTAATACGCAAAGATCCCTGATAGGAGAGAAAACCGGATAATACATTCAACAGAGAGCTTTTACCGGAACCGCTGCGTCCTACCAGGACGGCGCGTTCTCCTGCCGCTAATGAGAAATTCAGCGGCCCGGCAAGCGTTTTGCCTTCTGGCGAGGTGATAATAAGATTGACTGCGTCAATGGTTACAGGTTCGTTTTCCGCCAGCTCAACTTCGCCGCGCGCCGGGTGGGCGAGGGGTGTTTCCAGAAACGTCTTCAGACTATCCGCCGCGCCAACCGCCTGCGCCTTAGCATGATAAAACGTGCCGAGGTCGCGTAATGGCTGGAAAAACTCCGGCGCGAGGATCAAGGCGAGGAACCCGGCGGCGAGCGTCACGCCGGTACCGTAATGACCAAAGTTCAGCTCGCCCAGGTAAGAGAAGCCAAAATAAACGGCGACCAGCGCAATAGAAAGCGAGGTGAAAAATTCCAGCACGCCGGAAGATAAAAAGGCGAGGCGCAGTACTTCCATCGTGCGCTGACGAAAATCCTGCGATGCTGCGCGAATGCTCTCAGTTTCCGCTTCTCCACGACCGAAAATTCGCAGCGTTTCCATCCCGCGCAGACGGTCAAGAAAATGGCCGCTTAGCCGGGCAAGCGCCAGGAAATTGCGGCGGTTGGCGTCAGCCGCGCCCATCCCCACCATCGCCATAAATAGGGGAATGAGCGGGGCGGTGCCCAGCAGAATCAGCGCTGCCGCCCAGTTTGACGGGAAAATCGCCGCCACGATTAAGAGCGGTACGCAAACGGCAAGCGCCATTTGCGGCAGATAGCGCGCATAATAGTCATGCATATCGTCAATCTGCTCCAACACCAGCGTCGCCCAGCTACCGGCGGGCTTGCCCTGAATCCAGGCTGGGCCGGCTTGCTGCAGACGATCCAACACCTGACGGCGGATCTCAAAGCGAATATGTTGTCCGGCATGAAAACCGACGCGCTCGCGCAACCACACCACCCAGGCGCGGAGGACAAAGACCAGTATCAGCAGGATAAAAGGGAGCAACAGCGCTTCCCGTGGAATGTTCTCCATGATCATATGTTGCAGGATACGCGCCATGATCCAGGCCTGAGCGACAATTAATACGCCACTCATGAACCCCAACAGGCGGGAAATATTCAACCACCGTTGGGAGATTACGCTTTGCTGTTTTAACCAGCGGGTCAGCTCTTTTTGACGGGTTTTATTCATTGCACGCTTAGCAGGTGAGTTATTGGAATTTCAGGCAGGGCAATGTTACAACGACGCAAAAATAAAGGCGACTTATAGTCGCCTTTTTTACTTTTGTTACTGATTTGTAAAAACTATTTGCTCGCGTCGGCCAGACCATCGAGATAGCGTTCAGCATCCAGCGCCGCCATACAGCCCGTACCTGCAGAGGTGATCGCCTGACGGTAAATATGATCCATGACGTCACCCGCCGCGAATACGCCAGGGATGCTGGTTTGTGTGGCGTTGCCATGGGTGCCGGACTGAACTTTGATATAACCATTTTCCAGCTCAAGCTGGCCTTCGAAGAGCGCCGTGTTTGGGCTATGACCGATGGCTACGAAAAGTCCGGCGATGTCCAGCGTCTCGATATTATCGCTCTGCTGCGTGTCGCGAAGACGCAGACCGGTGACGCCCATCTGATCGCCGGTCACTTCTTCCAGCGTCCGGTTGGTGTGCAGAATGATATTGCCATTTTCGACTTTATCCATCAGGCGCTTAATGAGGATTTTTTCAGCGCGGAAACCGTCACGGCGATGGATAAGGTGCACTTCCGAAGCGATGTTGGACAGATAAAGCGCTTCTTCAACCGCGGTGTTGCCGCCGCCGATCACCGCTACTTTCTGATTGCGGTAGAAGAAACCGTCGCAGGTTGCGCAGGCGGAAACGCCGCGCCCTTTAAAGGCTTCTTCCGATGGCAGCCCCAGATAGCGCGCGGAAGCGCCGGTCGCAATGATCAACGCATCACAAGTGTACTCTGCGCTGTCACCTGTCAGACGGAACGGACGATTTTGCAGATCCACGTTGTTGATGTGATCAAAAATTATCTCGGTTTCAAATTTTGCCGCATGTTCATGCATGCGTTCCATCAGCAGCGGGCCGGTCAAATCGTTTGGATCGCCGGGCCAGTTTTCCACTTCCGTCGTGGTAGTCAGTTGACCGCCTTTTTCCATACCGGTAATAAGTACCGGCTGTAAATTTGCGCGCGCGGCATACACCGCCGCGGTATATCCCGCCGGTCCTGAGCCCAGAATAAGCAGCTTACTGTGTTTGGTCGTGCCCATGAGATCCCCATAGTTGTTGGCAGACAATGAGCAGAATTGTAGGGAATTTACAGACGTAAAAAAAGAGCATAACGATTTTGTTAACAATATGTGTAATAGCATGAACCGATGAACGGCCGCGACAGCGACGTTATCATCACAAACTTTAATTAAAATCGGTAACTTATAAGGTGACGAAATGACAGTTTACCGCCCTCTCTAATGAATAACTGGCATGTTGTACTAAAAATCGATGTTTTGCTTTGACAATCACCTGCTGTTTTGCGAAAACATTCGAGGAAGAAAAAACTGTGTTATGTATGTGCTGCATAATCATGCATGTAAATACCATGTTTACCGGGCTAGTGAAATCTACGCATGGCGTGGACAGACGCCATTCGTGATGTCGATAGCTGCCGCGAGGCAACGGTCTTCTCACCATAGACCAGGCATTGCGCGCCGTTAATCCCTCTGGGTTTCGGTCTATCGTGATGGGCAGCGACTCTGAACAGTGATGTGAGTAGAGTCAGGCAGGAGTAGGGAAGGAATACAGAGAGACAATAATAATGGTAGATAGCAAGAAGCGCCCTGGCAAAGATCTCGACCGTATCGATCGTAACATTCTTAATGAACTGCAAAAGGATGGGCGTATTTCCAACGTCGAGCTTTCTAAACGAGTAGGACTTTCGCCGACACCTTGCCTTGAGCGTGTGCGTCGGCTGGAGCGACAGGGGTTTATCCAGGGCTATACGGCGCTGTTGAACCCGCATTATCTGGATGCGTCACTTCTGGTATTCGTTGAGATTACCTTAAATCGCGGCGCGCCGGATGTGTTTGAACAGTTTAATGCCGCCGTGCAAAAGCTTGAAGAGATTCAGGAGTGTCATTTGGTTTCCGGCGATTTCGACTACCTGTTGAAAACCCGTGTACCGGATATGTCAGCGTATCGAAAACTATTGGGAGAGACGTTGCTGCGCTTGCCAGGTGTGAACGACACCCGAACTTACGTAGTGATGGAAGAGGTAAAACAGAGTAATCGTCTGGTTATTAAGACACGCTAACACGGAACAGGTGCAAAATCGCTGTAGTTTGATTACACTCCTGTTAATCCATACAGCAACAGTGCCGGGGCAACCCGGTGCTGTTGTCCGTTTTAGCATCGGGCGGGAAAAGCCTGGAACCTGGAGAGCCTTTTTTGAGCCAGGAATATACTGAAGACAAAGACGTCACATTGACGAAGTTAAGCAGCGGGCGCCGACTTCTGGAAGCGTTGTTGATACTTATTGCCCTTTTTGCCGTCTGGTTGATGGCGGCCTTGTTGAGCTTTAACCCTTCGGACCCCAGTTGGTCGCAAACCGCCTGGCATGAACCCATCCATAATTTAGGCGGCGCGCCGGGCGCGTGGCTGGCCGATACACTGTTCTTTATTTTTGGCGTAATGGCCTACACCATCCCTGTCATTATTGTCGGCGGGTGTTGGTTTGCGTGGCGTCATCAGTCTACGGATGATTACATCGACTATTTTGCTGTGTCGCTACGCCTTATCGGCGTGCTGGCGCTGATTCTCACTTCCTGCGGTCTGGCGGCCATTAATGCCGACGATATCTGGTATTTCGCCTCTGGCGGCGTAATTGGCAGCCTGTTAAGCACCACGCTGCAGCCGTTGTTGCATAGTAGCGGCGGAACGATAATGCTTCTCTGTATTTGGGCTGCCGGGCTGACGCTCTTTACCGGCTGGTCCTGGGTCAGTATCGCCGAAAAATTAGGCGGCTGGCTGCTTAATATACTGACCTTCGCCAGCAACCGTACCCGGCGTGATGATACGTGGGTTGACGACGAAGAGTATGATGACGAATACGATGAAGAAACCGACGGCGTGCAGCGTGAATCTCGCCGGGCGCGTATTTTGCGCGGCGCGTTGGCGCGTCGTAAGCGACTGGCTGAAAAATTCAGCAATCCACGGGGCCGTCAGACCGATGCCGCGCTCTTTTCCGGCAAACGGATGGATGATGACGAGGACATTCAGTATAGCGCGCGCGGCGTCGCTGCCGATCCCGACGACGTTCTGTTTTCGGGCAACCGTGCGACGCAGCCGGAATATGATGAATATGATCCGCTGTTAAACGGCCATTCTGTCACCGAACCGGTCGCCGCCGCTGCGGCTGCAACTGCCGTCACCCAGACGTGGGCAGCGTCCGCCGATCCCATAATGCAAACGCCGCCCATGCCTGGGGCTGAGCCGGTTGTCGCGCAACCGACCGTGGAGTGGCAGCCCGTACCGGGGCCGCAAACCGGCGAACCGGTTATCGCGCCTGCGCCGGAGGGGTATCAGCCGCATCCGCAATATGCTCAACCGCAAGAGGCGCAAAGTGCGCCGTGGCAGCAACCTGTGCCTGTCGCTTCCGCGCCGCAATACGCCGCGACGCCAGCGACCGCAGCAGAATATGACTCTCTTGCGCCGCAGGAAACACAGCCGCAATGGCAGGCGCCGGATGCCGAACAACACTGGCAGCCGGAGCCGACCCATCAGCCGGAGCCGGTTTATCAGCCGGAGCCGATAGCGGCTGAACCTTCCAACATGCCGCCGCCGGTTATCGAACAGCCGGTTGCCACCGAGCCTGAACCTGACACAGAAGAGACCAGACCCGCCCGTCCTCCGCTTTACTATTTTGAAGAGGTGGAAGAGAAACGCGCCCGTGAGCGCGAACAACTGGCGGCATGGTATCAACCGATTCCGGAGCCGGTAAAAGAGAACGTGCCGGTCAAACCTACGGTATCTGTCGCGCCGTCCATACCGCCAGTGGAAGCGGTAGCCGCCGCCGCGTCGCTTGACGCAGGTATTAAGAGTGGCGCCCTGGCAGCAGGCGCCGCGGCCGCTGCGCCTGCATTTAGTCTGGCTACCGGCGGCGCGCCGCGTCCGCAGGTGAAAGAGGGGATTGGTCCGCAACTGCCGCGTCCGAACCGCGTTCGCGTGCCGACCCGACGGGAACTGGCATCGTACGGTATTAAGCTGCCGTCACAGAGGATTGCAGAAGAAAAAGCCCGCGAGGCGGAGCGCAATCAGTACGAGACGGGCGCGCAGCTAACCGATGAAGAAATAGATGCAATGCATCAGGACGAGTTAGCCCGTCAGTTTGCGCAGTCGCAGCAGCATCGTTATGGTGAAACGTATCAGCATGATACTCAACAGGCAGAAGATGACGAGACCGCTGCGGAAGCTGAATTAGCCCGCCAGTTTGCCGCTTCGCAACAGCAGCGCTATTCCGGCGAGCAACCCGCTGGCGCGCAGCCGTTCTCACTGGACGATCTGGATTTCTCGCCAATGAAAGTATTGGTTGATGAAGGTCCGCACGAACCGCTGTTCACGCCGGGTGTCATGCCCGAGTCAACGCCTGTTCAGCAACCTGTAGCGCCGCAGCCGCAGTATCAGCAGCCGCAGCAACCGGTAGCGCCGCAGCCTCAGCCACAGTACCAGCAGCCGCAACAGCCGGTAGCGCCGCAACCGCAGTATCAGCAGCCGCAGCAGCCGGTAGCGCCTCAGCCGCAGTATCAGCAGCCGCAACAGCCGGTAGCGCCGCAGCCGCAGTATCAGCAGCCGCAGCAGCCGGTAGCGCCGCAGCCGCAGTATCAGCAGCCGCAACAGCCGGTAGCACCGCAGCCGCAGTATCAGCAGCCGCAGCAGCCGGTAGCGCCGCAGCCACAGTATCAGCAGCCGCAGCAGCCGGTAGCGCCGCAGCCACAGTATCAGCAGCCGCAACAGCCGACAGCGCCGCAAGACAGCTTGATCCACCCGCTGTTGATGCGTAACGGCGACAGTCGTCCATTACAGCGTCCGACGACGCCGCTGCCTTCGTTAGATCTTCTGACGCCGCCGCCGAGCGAAGTTGAACCGGTAGATACCTTTGCGCTGGAACAAATGGCGCGTCTGGTTGAAGCGCGTCTGGCGGATTTCCGCATTAAAGCTGATGTGGTGAACTATTCGCCAGGCCCGGTCATTACTCGCTTTGAACTGAATCTGGCCCCGGGCGTTAAAGCGGCGCGTATCTCCAACCTTTCCCGGGATCTGGCGCGCTCATTGTCAACGGTAGCCGTACGCGTTGTGGAAGTCATTCCAGGCAAACCTTACGTAGGGTTGGAATTGCCGAACAAGAAACGGCAAACCGTTTATCTGCGCGAAGTGTTGGATAACGCCAAATTCCGCGAGAATCCGTCGCCGCTTACCGTGGTGTTAGGTAAGGATATCGCGGGCGATCCGGTAGTGGCGGATCTGGCGAAAATGCCTCACCTGCTGGTGGCCGGTACGACCGGTTCCGGTAAGTCGGTCGGGGTTAACGCCATGATCCTCAGTATGCTGTATAAAGCGCAGCCGGAAGACGTTCGCTTTATCATGATCGACCCGAAAATGTTAGAACTCTCGGTCTATGAAGGTATACCGCATCTGCTGACAGAAGTTGTTACCGACATGAAAGACGCGGCTAACGCGTTACGCTGGAGCGTCAATGAGATGGAGCGTCGCTATAAGCTGATGTCCGCGCTCGGCGTGCGTAATCTGGCTGGTTATAACGAGAAAATCGCCGAAGCGGCCCGCATGGGACGCCCGATTCCGGACCCGTACTGGAAGCCGGGCGACAGTATGGATGTTCAGCATCCGGTTCTGGAAAAACTGCCGTATATCGTGGTACTGGTTGATGAATTTGCCGACCTGATGATGACCGTCGGTAAAAAAGTTGAAGAGTTGATCGCGCGTCTGGCGCAGAAAGCGCGCGCCGCGGGGATTCACCTGGTACTGGCGACGCAGCGTCCGTCGGTCGATGTGATTACTGGTTTAATTAAAGCCAACATTCCAACCCGTATCGCTTTTACCGTATCCAGCAAGATCGACTCCCGCACCATTCTTGATCAGGGTGGCGCTGAGTCGTTATTGGGAATGGGGGACATGCTCTATTCCGGACCAAACTCCACCATGCCGGTACGTGTCCATGGGGCGTTTGTGCGTGACCAGGAAGTCCATGCGGTGGTGCAGGACTGGAAAGCGCGCGGTCGTCCGCAATATGTGGATGGCATTACCTCCGACAGCGAAAGCGAAGGTGGCGGTGGCGGTTTTGACGGCGGCGAAGAATTAGATGCGCTATTCGATCAGGCCGTTAATTTCGTCACCCAGAAGCGTAAAGCGTCCATTTCCGGCGTTCAGCGTCAGTTCCGCATCGGCTATAACCGTGCGGCGCGTATTATCGAACAGATGGAAGCGCAGGGTATTGTCAGCGCTCAGGGGCATAACGGTAATCGTGAAGTGCTGGCTCCGCCGCCTTTTGAGTAAACCTGTAAGCCGGATGGCGCTGTGCAGGCTGCCATCCGGCAACAAAATTCAGTATTTTCTTCTTTCCTCATGCTGATTTTTGGCCTGGAATAGAAAGCAAAAGGAGCTCCTGGTCGGGAGTGTCGAAACCTGAGGAATAATGATGAAAAAAATGGCAATCGCCTGTGCATTACTTTCAAGCGTTGTAGCCAGCAGCGTATGGGCTGACGCCGCCAGCTCTCTGAAAAGCCGTCTGGATAAAGTGAGCAGCTTTCATGCCACCTTTACTCAAAAAGTCACCGATGGCAGCGGTGCCGCGGTGCAGGAGGGACAGGGTGATTTATGGGTTAAGCGGCCAAATCTATTCAACTGGCATATGACGCAACCTGACGAGAGTATTCTGGTTTCTGACGGCAAAACGTTATGGTTCTATAACCCGTTTGTAGAACAGGCTACCGCCACGTGGTTGAAAGATGCCACTGGAAATACACCGTTTATGCTGATTGCCCGCAACCAGGCCAGCGACTGGCAGCAGTATAATATTAAGCAGGATGGCGATAATTTTGTGCTGACGCCGAAAGCCAGCAACGGCAATCTGAAACAGTTCACCATCAATGTGGGACGCGACGGGACTATCCACCAGTTTAGCGCCGTAGAACAAGACGATCAGCGTAGCGCCTATCAGCTAAAATCCCAGCAAAACGGCGCTGTTGATCCGTCAAAATTTACGTTTACTCCGCCGCAAGGGGTAACGATAGACGACCAACGTAAGTAGAGGCGATGAGTGAGCAATCTGTCGCTCGATTTTTCTGATAATACGTTTCAACCGCTGGCCGCGCGAATGCGGCCGGAAAATTTAGCGCAGTATATCGGCCAGCAGCATTTGCTGGCCGCAGGTAAGCCGTTGCCTCGCGCTATTGAGGCCGGGCATCTGCACTCCATGATTTTATGGGGGCCGCCAGGGACGGGGAAAACCACGCTCGCTGAAGTGATCGCCCGCTACGCCAGCGCCGATGTCGAGCGTATTTCCGCCGTCACTTCTGGGGTAAAAGAGATTCGTGAAGCTATCGAGCGCGCCCGCCAGAATCGTAATGCTGGTCGCCGTACCATCCTGTTTGTCGATGAAGTGCATCGCTTTAACAAAAGCCAGCAGGACGCCTTTTTACCGCATATCGAAGATGGCACTATCACCTTTATCGGCGCGACCACGGAAAATCCCTCTTTTGAGCTGAACTCGGCGCTATTGTCGCGAGCGCGGGTCTATCTGCTGAAATCGTTGACCACTGACGATATCGAGCAAGTACTGGACCAGGCGATGCAGGACAAAACGCGTGGTTACGGCGATCAGGATATCGTGTTACCGAATGAGACACGGCGAGCGATTGCTGAGCTGGTCAATGGCGACGCGCGGCGCGCCTTAAATACGCTGGAAATGATGGCTGATATGGCGGAGGCGGATGACAGCGGCAAACGCGTTTTATTGCCCGCCTTGTTGACCGAGATCGCCGGCGAGCGCAGCGCGCGTTTTGATAACAAAGGCGATCGCTTCTACGATCTTATTTCCGCCTTACATAAATCAGTGCGCGGCAGCGCGCCGGATGCCGCCCTCTATTGGTATGCCCGTATCATTACTGCGGGAGGCGATCCGCTGTACGTGGCGCGTCGCTGCCTGGCGATTGCCTCGGAAGATGTGGGTAATGCCGATCCGCGCGCGATGCAGGTCGCCATTGCCGCGTGGGATTGTTTCACCCGCGTTGGCCCGGCTGAAGGCGAAAGGGCGATCGCGCAGGCTATCGTTTATCTCGCCTGCGCACCGAAGAGCAACGCCGTCTATACCGCCTTTAAGGCTGCGCTGGCCGACGCGCGCGAACGTCCTGATTATGACGTTCCTGTCCATCTGCGTAATGCGCCAACCAAACTGATGAAAGAGATGGGCTATGGCCAGGAGTACCGCTATGCCCACGATGAGCCCAATGCCTATGCTGCGGGTGAAGTGTACTTCCCGCCGGAAATCGCGCAAACGCGCTATTATCATCCGACAAATCGTGGTCTGGAAGGCAAGATTGGCGAAAAGCTCGCCTGGCTGGCTGAACAGGATCAAAATAGCCCCACAAAACGCTACCGCTAGTGTAAACGTTGCGGTAAGGTTATCTCTAAATATGATGCTCCAGGTATCATGGCGTTGATGATGAATCTCGTTATGCCTGATAGCACGTTGCTTATGAGGTCCGCGGGTATAGCGCAATGGATGCGTTGTTGCTGTCGTCGGTCTGGTAAGGCGAAAACGTCGCTATTACGTAAACGCGGTTTACGTTCATCAATACAATCAGAGGCGATCATCAATTGATCGCGTTTCCTTTTATTATTCGATAAGCACAGGATAAGCATGCTCGATCCCAATCTGCTGCGTAATGAGCCAGACGCAGTCGCTGAAAAACTGGCACGCCGGGGCTTTAAGCTGGATGTAGATAAGCTGCGCGCTCTTGAAGAGCGTCGTAAAGTTTTGCAGGTCAACACGGAAAACCTGCAGGCGGAGCGTAATTCTCGATCGAAATCCATCGGCCAGGCGAAAGCGCGCGGGGAAGATATCGAGCCTTTACGCCTGGAAGTGAATAAACTGGGCGAAGAGCTGGATGCGGCGAAAGCCGAGCTGGATACCTTGCTGGCGGAGATCCGCGATATCGCACTGACCATCCCAAACCTGCCTGCGGATGAAGTGCCGGTAGGTAAAGATGAAAACGACAACGTTGAAGTCAGCCGCTGGGGTACCCCGCGTGAGTTTGATTTTGAAATCCGCGATCACGTCACCTTAGGGGAAATGCACTCCGGCCTCGACTTTGCCGCCGCGGTTAAGCTGACCGGCTCCCGTTTTGTGGTGATGAAAGGACAGATTGCGCGTATGCATCGCGCATTGTCGCAGTTCATGTTGGATCTGCATACGGAACAGCACGGCTATAGCGAAAACTACGTGCCGTATCTGGTTAACCACGACACGCTGTATGGCACCGGTCAACTGCCGAAATTCGCAGGCGACTTGTTCCATACCCGTCCGCTGGAAGAAGAAGCAGACAGCAGCAACTATGCTTTGATCCCGACGGCGGAGGTTCCGCTGACCAATCTGGTACGCGATGAAATCATCGACGAAGATCAACTGCCGATTAAAATGACGGCGCATACGCCTTGTTTCCGTTCTGAAGCAGGTTCTTATGGTCGTGATACCCGTGGCCTGATTCGTATGCATCAGTTTGACAAAGTTGAGATGGTGCAGATCGTTCGCCCGGAAGATTCTATGGCTGCGTTGGAAGAGATGACCGGCCACGCGGAAAAAGTGCTCCAGCTACTGGGACTGCCGTACCGTAAAATCATTCTGTGCACTGGCGATATGGGCTTCGGCGCCTGCAAAACCTATGACCTCGAAGTCTGGGTTCCGGCGCAGAATACCTACCGCGAGATCTCTTCCTGCTCTAACGTCTGGGACTTCCAGGCGCGTCGTATGCAGGCACGTTGTCGCAGCAAGTCCGACAAAAAGACCCGTCTGGTCCATACCCTGAATGGTTCTGGTCTGGCGGTAGGTCGTACCCTGGTGGCTGTGATGGAAAACTATCAGCAGGCTGATGGCCGCATTGAAGTGCCGGAAGTATTACGTCCGTACATGAACGGACTGGAATATATCGGCTAATCCTCGCTTTCTCCTCTTCTAAAAAGCGCCTTCGGGCGCTTTTTTTATGCCAGTTTGATACCGGACAATAATCCCTACCCTATTAGGGGTAATACTGATTTCGAATGAAGGTCAGTTTTTAACACTATTTTTCTATTTTTTCGATATATATCAGACTTTATAGCGAAGTTGTCGCTATATAAAATTCTATACATCGTTTTATTGCTTTTTTATTGTGAGCAGCAGAGTGAGCCCTTATGAAAACTAAGATCCCTGATGCCGTGCTGGCAGCCGAGGTGAGCCGTCGTGGTTTAGTCAAAACCACCGCGATAGGCGGCCTGGCGATGGCCAGTAGCGCATTTACCCTGCCATTTACCCGCATCGCTAACGCCGCAGAGGCGATAAGCCCGACGAAAACCGACGAGAAAGTCGTCTGGAGCGCCTGTACGGTAAACTGTGGCAGCCGTTGTCCGCTACGTATGCATGTTGTGGATGGCGAAATCAAATATGTTGAAACGGATAATACCGGAAACGATGATTACGATGGCCTGCACCAGGTTCGCGCCTGCCTGCGCGGTCGTTCTATGCGTCGTCGCGTCTATAACCCGGATCGGCTCAAGTATCCGATGAAGCGCGTCGGCGCGCGCGGCGAAGGTAAATTTGAGCGTATTAGCTGGGACGAAGCCTACGATATCATTGCCACCAATATGCAGCGTCTTATCAAAGAGTATGGCAACGAGTCCATTTATCTGAACTATGGCACGGGAACGCTGGGCGGCACTTTGACACGTTCATGGCCGCCAGGAAAAACGCTGGTCGCTCGTCTGATGAACTGCTGCGGCGGTTATCTTAATCACTACGGTGATTACTCTTCCGCGCAAATCGCAGCGGGTCTGAACTACACCTATGGCGGCTGGGCGGATGGCAATAGTCCGTCCGACATTGAAAACAGTAAGCTGGTGGTATTGTTTGGCAATAACCCTGGCGAAACCCGCATGAGCGGGGGCGGTGTAACGTATTATCTTGAACAGGCGCGGCAGAAATCAAACGCGCGGATGATCATTATCGATCCTCGTTACACCGACACCGGCGCCGGTCGCGAAGATGAGTGGATTCCGATTCGTCCAGGTACCGATGCGGCGCTGGTCAATGGTCTGGCATATGTCTTAATCACCGAGAACATGGTCGATCAGCCGTTCCTGGATAAATATTGCGTTGGTTATGACGAAAAAACCTTGCCTGCCAGCGCGCCGAAAAACGGTCACTACAAAGCCTATATTCTGGGCCAGGGTAAAGACGGTATCGCGAAGACGCCGGAGTGGGCGGCGCAAATTACCGGTATCCCGGCGGATCGCATTATTAAGCTGGCGCGAGAAATCGGCAGCGCTAAACCCGCCTATATTTGCCAGGGATGGGGACCACAACGTCATGCTAATGGAGAAATCGCCACGCGCGCCATCTCGATGCTGGCGATCCTGACGGGTAATGTTGGGATTAACGGAGGTAACAGCGGCGCGCGCGAAGGGTCTTATGCCCTGCCATTTGAACGTATGCCCACGTTAGAAAACCCGGTTGAAACCAGCATCTCCATGTTTATGTGGACCGATGCCATTGAACGCGGCCCGGAAATGACGGCGCTGCGTGATGGCGTGCGGGGGAAAGATAAGCTGGACGTGCCGATTAAAATGATCTGGAACTATGCTGGCAACTGTTTGATTAACCAGCACTCTGAGATTAACCGCACCCACGAAATCCTGCAGGATGACAAGAAATGCGAAATGATCGTCGTTATCGACTGTCATATGACCTCGTCGGCAAAATACGCCGATATTCTGTTGCCGGATTGCACTGCTTCTGAGCAGATGGACTTTGCGCTGGATGCCTCCTGCGGGAACATGTCTTACGTTATCTTCACTGACCAGGCAATTAAACCGCGCTTCGAGTGTAAGACGATTTATGAGATGACCAGCGAACTGGCGAAACGTCTTGGCGTGGAACAACAGTTTACCGAAGGACGGACGCAAGAAGAGTGGATGCGTCATCTGTACGAACAGTCGCGTAAATCCATTCCGAATCTGCCCACCTTTGAGGAGTTCCGTAAGCAAGGCATCTTCAAACAGCGCGACCCCGAAGGCCACCATGTCGCCTATAAAGACTTCCGCGAAGATCCGCAAGCGAATCCACTTACAACGCCATCGGGCAAGATTGAAATCTATTCACAGGCGTTGGCGGATATCGCCGCTACCTGGGAGCTGCCGGAAGGCGACGTGATCGATCCATTACCGATCTACACGCCAGGTTTTGAAAACTATAACGATCCGCTAACGGATAAATTCCCGCTGCAGTTGACGGGTTTCCACTATAAAGCGCGTGTGCATTCCACTTATGGCAACGTAGACGTACTGAAAGCCGCCTGTCGCCAGGAAATGTGGATTAACCCAATGGATGCGCAGAAACGCGGTATCAACAATGGCGATAAAGTCCGCATCTTCAACGATCGCGGCGAAGTTCATATCGAGGCTAAAGTGACGCCGCGCATGATGCCGGGCGTGGTCGCTCTGGGAGAAGGCGCATGGTATGACCCGGATGCAAAACGCGTGGATCAGGGCGGATGTATTAACGTACTGACGACCCAACGTCCTTCTCCGCTGGCGAAGGGGAACCCGTCACATACGAACCTCGTTCAGGTTGAAAAGGCGTAAGGAGTAACCGATGACAACCCAGTATGGATTTTTTATTGATTCCAGCCGTTGCACCGGTTGCAAAACCTGCGAACTGGCCTGCAAGGACTACAAAGATTTGACCCCGGATGTCAGCTTCCGTCGCATTTATGAGTATGCAGGTGGCGACTGGCAGGAGGATAACGGCGTCTGGCACCAGAACGTCTTTGCCTACTATCTCTCCATCTCCTGTAACCACTGCGAAGACCCGGCCTGCACCAAAGTCTGCCCGAGCGGCGCGATGCACAAGCGCGATGACGGTTTTGTGGTGGTGAACGAAGAGGTCTGTATCGGTTGCCGCTACTGCCACATGGCCTGCCCGTACGGCGCGCCGCAGTACAACGCGGCCAAAGGTCATATGACCAAGTGCGATGGCTGTTATGACCGGGTGGCGGAAGGTAAGAAACCGATCTGCGTCGAATCCTGTCCGCTGCGGGCGCTGGATTTCGGCCCGATAGACGAACTGCGCAAAAAACACGGTGAGCTGGCTGCCGTCGCGCCGTTACCGCGCGCGCATTTCACGAAGCCGAATATTGTGATTAAACCCAACGCCAACAGCCGCCCGACCGGGGACACTACCGGTTATCTGGCCAATCCGAAGGAGGTATAAGATGGGAAGTGGATGGCATGAATGGCCGTTGATGATCTTCACGGTCTTTGGTCAGTGCGTGGCCGGTGGTTTTATTGTTCTGGCTTTGGCGCTGATGAAGGGCGACCTGCGCGCGGAAACGCAGCAGCGGGTGATCGCCTGTATGTTTGGTCTGTGGGTGCTGATGGGGATTGGCTTTATCGCCTCGATGCTGCATCTGGGCTCGCCGATGCGCGCGTTTAACTCGCTTAACCGCGTGGGTGCTTCCGCACTGAGCAATGAAATTGCCAGCGGCTCGGTGTTTTTTGCGGTCGGCGGGATTGGCTGGCTGCTGGCGGTACTGAAAAAGCTGCCGCCGGCACTGCGCACACTCTGGCTGATTATCACGATGGTACTGGGCGTCGTCTTCGTCTGGATGATGGTACGCGTCTATAACAGCATCGATACAGTACCGACCTGGTATAGCGTCTGGACGCCGCTGGGCTTCTTCCTGACGCTCTTTATAGGGGGCCCGCTACTGGGTTATCTGCTGCTGCGCATCGCAGGCGTGAACGGTTGGGCGATGCGTTTGTTGCCTGCGGTGTCGGTGCTGGCGCTGGTGGTTATTGCCATTATGGTGGCCATGCAGGGCGCGGAACTGGCGACGATTCACAGTTCCATTCAGCAGGCGTCTGCTCTGGTGCCGGATTATGGTTCGCTGATGGCCTGGCGTATGGTGCTGCTTGCGGCGGCGTTGTGCTGCTGGATTGTGCCACAGTTAAAAGGGTATCAACCTGCGGTACCGTTGCTCTCTGTCGCCTTCATTCTGATGCTGGCGGGGGAATTGATTGGCCGCGGCGTATTCTATGGGCTGCATATGACCGTGGGCATGGCGGTAGCCAGCTAACGCGTTGACGCGCATTCGGCCTGCAGAACGTGCAGGCCGAATTCGCCTTTAGCCGCCATCAATCTAAGGAATATAACCGGGGCGGAGAAGGCGCATATAAATCCATAGAGAAGAAAACGAAGCTAAAGGAACCATGAAATTTTTCGACTGAACAAAACGCCGATTTTGCGGGTTAGATCAATAAAAACAAGGGGATGAATTTTTAGCCTTTCAATATATTCACGTGCAGAATAAGTAAATCAAATCGATAGTCTCAAAACTTGAGAATCGCCCATGCGGAGCCGATTGACAATGTTTTTGGCGATGGCATGATGCGCATGAAATTTGAACTTCCTCACGGTTTTTATTCATGTCCACCTATACCCGTCCCGTCATGCTTTTGCTGTGCGGGCTACTTTTGTTGACCCTGGCCATTGCGGTACTGAATACGCTTGTGCCGCTGTGGCTTGCTCAGGCAAACCTTCCTACCTGGCAGGTGGGGATGGTCAGCTCGTCTTATTTTACCGGCAATCTGGTCGGGACGTTATTTACCGGGTATTTAATTAAACGCATTGGGTTTAACCGTAGCTATTATCTTGCCTCGCTGATCTTCGCCGCGGGTTGTGTCGGGTTGGGGGTGATGGTGGGGTTCTGGAGCTGGATGAGCTGGCGTTTTATTGCCGGTATCGGCTGCGCCATGATTTGGGTGGTTGTCGAAAGTGCGTTGATGTGCAGCGGAACCTCGCATAATCGCGGGCGCCTGCTGGCTGCCTATATGATGGCCTATTACATGGGGACCTTCCTTGGACAATTATTGGTCAGTAAAGTATCTGGTGAATTGCTGCACGTCCTTCCCTGGGTGACCGGAATGATTCTGGCGGGAATTCTGCCGCTACTCTTTACCCGAATTGTAAATCAGCAAACGCAGGCACGTCATTCCTCTTCTATTAGCGCCATGCTGAAGCTACGCCAGGCGCGTCTTGGCGTGAATGGTTGTATTATTTCCGGCATTGTTCTTGGTTCATTATATGGCCTGATGCCGTTATATCTGAAGCATCAGGGGATGGCTAACGCCAGCATCGGTTTCTGGATGGCGGTGCTGGTGAGCGCCGGCATTTTGGGGCAATGGCCAATGGGACGTCTGGCGGACAAATTTGGTCGCTTGCTGGTGTTACGCGTACAGGTATTCGTTGTCATACTCGGTAGTATTGCCATGTTAACCCAGGCGGCGATGGCGCCAGCTCTGTTTATTCTGGGGGCGGCGGGTTTTACGCTTTATCCCGTCGCAATGGCCTGGGCCTGTGAAAAAGTCGAACATCACCAGCTTGTGGCAATGAACCAGGCGCTGTTGTTAAGTTATACGGTAGGGAGCCTGTTGGGGCCGTCTTTTGCTGCGATGTTAATGCAGAATTATTCAGATAATCTGCTGTTTATTATGATCGCCAGCGTATCGTTTATTTATCTGCTGATGCTGTTACGTAACGCCGGCCAGACGCCTAATCCTGTCGCCCACATCTGACTGTTCTCTGAATTGTATGCAGGACGTGAGTCTTGCATACTATTTGTTTATGTTTTACGTAAAATAATTGACCTGCATAATTTTCTTGCTTTGCTGAAAAATAAAATGTGCCGAAGGTTATAATTTTGCGCTCCTCTATTTTCTCTCTTCGTCTTTACCGCGCATAATCCCCCGCTTCATTTATAGTAATAGCATTGTGTTCACGAAGGATCGCGTTATGCCGAATGTGCAGGAAAAACAGTTGCGATGGTACAACATCGCCCTGATGTCGTTTATTACCGTTTGGGGATTCGGCAATGTTGTCAATAACTATGCTAACCAGGGGTTAGTGGTTGTCTTCTCCTGGGTGTTTATTTTTGCGCTCTATTTCATTCCTTATGCCTTAATCGTGGGGCAACTGGGCTCAACCTTCAAAGAGGGAAAAGGGGGCGTCAGTACCTGGATTAAGCATACGATGGGGCCGGGGTTGGCTTACCTTGCGGCATGGACCTATTGGGTCGTGCATATTCCCTACCTGGCGCAAAAGCCGCAGGCGATACTCATTGCATTGGGATGGGCTTTAAAAGGCGACGGCTCGTTGATAAAAGAATATACCGTCGTTGCCTTGCAGGGGCTGACGCTGGCATTGTTTGTTTTCTTTATGTGGGTTGCTTCCCGGGGGATGAAATCGCTAAAGGTTGTTGGGTCTGTGGCCGGGATTGCCATGTTTATCATGTCAATTTTATATGTTGTGATGGCAGTGACCGCGCCAGCAATTACAAACGTTGAAATTGCGACCACTAACATCACCTGGCAGTCATTTATTCCTCATATCGATTTTACCTATATCACCACCATCTCTATGTTGGTCTTTGCGGTTGGTGGGGCAGAGAAGATCTCGCCTTATGTCAACCAGACGCGGAATCCAGGAAAAGAATTTCCGAAGGGGATGCTCTTTTTAGCCGTCATGGTTGCGGTCTGCGCTATCCTCGGTTCGTTGGCGATGGGAATGATGTTTGATTCGCGGCATATACCTGACGATTTAATGACTAATGGGCAATATTATGCATTCCAGAAATTGGGTGAGTATTACCATATGGGTAATTCATTAATGGTGATTTATGCCATTGCCAATACTCTGGGGCAAATCGCCGCGCTGGTGTTTTCTATTGATGCGCCACTGAAAGTTTTACTGGGTGATGCAGACACTAAATATATCCCGCAGCGCTTATGTCGTACTAACGCTTCAGGTACGCCTGTTAACGGTTATTTGCTGACATTAGTGTTGGTCGCTATCTTGATTATGTTGCCAACGCTTGGCATCGGCGATATGAACAACCTGTACAAATGGCTGCTTAATCTCAATTCAGTCGTTATGCCGCTGCGCTATCTGTGGGTATTTGTCGCCTTTATTGCCGTCATTCGACTGGCGCAAAAGTACAAACCCGAATATGTGTTTATTCGCAACCGGGCGTTGGCGTTAACTGTGGGAATATGGTGTTTTGCCTTCACCGCGTTTGCCTGCCTTACCGGTATTTTCCCCAAAATGGAGGCGTTCACGCCGGAGTGGACATTCCAGCTGACGTTGAACATCGTGACGCCTTTTGTCCTGGTCGGGTTGGGATTAATTTTCCCACTGCTGGCGCGTAGAAACACATAACGACGCTCTTTTCCACGGCGCTCCTGTCAGGCGAGCGCCTTTTAAGGTTACAGGTGCCTGGGTTCCAGGCGGAGACCACGGTATTAACAGGCGCCGGGGGCAGCAATAGTTGTCAGACCTTCAACCCAGCAGCAGATAAGCGACTCTGTATTTAATACCTGGTTAGCGCAATATTGTTAACCATGCCTGTCTGATGGCGGGGTCGGGTATTTTAGCGGTAAGAGCGTTATCCAGACAGCAAAACGGCTACCGTCATGGGTAGCCGTTTAAAAGCGGGTAAGATAGCAGGCGATTAATACATCACTTTATGACCATACTGCTCAAGAATACCCTTTACACGCTCCATGGTCTCTTTTTTAGGCGGCTTCACGCCATCCAGTTTATATTCTTCGCCCATTGCCACCCATTTATGTTTGCCCAGCTCATGATAGGGCAACAGTTCGATTTTTTCGACATTACCCATATCGCGGGTAAACTCGCCCAGGCGATGCGCGGAATCATCGTCGTCAGACCAGCCGGGAACGACAACGTAACGGATCCAGACCTTCACATTTTTCTTTGATAAATACTGCGCGAATTCCAGCGTCCGGTGATTAGAGACACCGACCAGATTCTGGTGGATCTCATCATTCATCTGCTTGAGATCGAGCATCACCAGATCGGTAACGTCCAACAGTTCATCAATCACCGGGTCATAACGGCGCACAAAGCCGTTGGTGTCGAGACAGGTGTGGATACCTTCTTTTTTACAGGCGCGAAACCAGTCGCGTACAAATTCTGCCTGCAAAATGGCCTCGCCGCCGGATGCCGTCACGCCGCCGCCAGAAGCATTCATAAAATGCCGATAGGTCACCACCTCTTTCATTAAGTCTTCAACGGTGATTTCTTTACCGCCATGCGTATCCCATGTGTCGCGGTTATGGCAATACAGGCAGCGCATCAGGCAGCCCTGAAAAAAGGTAATAAAGCGGATGCCTGGGCCATCAACGGTGCCACAGGACTCAAAGGAGTGAATGCGACCAATAACCGGCTTTTTATCAGCAGTTACTGCAACACTTTCATTTGTAATACAATTGGTTAAGTTACTCATATCGCTTCGGCTAGCTCTAAATAACATGGGGTTTATGGACACATTCCGGGCATGTTGAGCACCCTGGTAAGGGGGTTGCATCCTGTAAAAAAGCGGTACTGCGAGCGTAAATTTTGGACTACAGAATGTGTGGCTGTTCCAGAATGTGCTGCAATGGAGCTATTTTACCTCTATTCAGTATAAAATATACGGCAAATCTATGCTGCATAACTCGCACCGCCAGAAATTCTGGCTCATTCATCAGCTCGTAACGCCTCAACCGCAATACATACTGTAAGTGTATCATCCATAGCGTCCTGGTTTTGCTGTTTATGATCCGCCTCTTTTTTCGAATGGTTGGCGCCGTTTTGTTGTGGTCAGAACGAAAATAATTCTCAACATAATTCAGATGTGTCCAAAGAACGTTATGCGCTGTCCAGCGCCTGGCGTCGCATTCAACGCGCAATCAGGTGTAAATCTGATGTCATTTCTAAACCCAGGCTGATTCAATCTCTTAAATAGAGTGTGGTTTTAATCAAAAAATGAGAGCAACGGATTGGATCTTGCTTTCGCGGTAAATAATCAAGGGAGTTATTATGCCAGTTACGTTAAGTTTTGGTAATCGTCATAACTATGAAATTAATCATTCACGGCTAGCCCGTTTGATGAGTCCTGATAAAGAAGAAGCGCTATACATGGGGGTATGGGATAGATTTAAGGACTGCTTCAGAACACACAAAAAACAAGAGGTGCTGGAGGTATTATATACACTCATCCATGGATGTGAACGTGAAAATCAAGCTGAACTTAATGTTGATATAACCGGCATGGAGAAGATACATGCCTTTACACAATTAAAACAATATGCTAATCCATCTCAACAAGACCGCTTTGTTATGCGTTTTGATATGAATCAGACACAAGTTTTATTTGAGATTGATGGCAAGGTTATTGATAAATGTAATTTGCATCGTCTCCTCAATGTTTCAGAAAACTGTATTTTTAAAGTGATGGAAGAAGATGAAGAAGAGTTGTTTTTTAAAGTATGTATTAAGTATGGAGAAAAAATTGCCCGCTATCCAGAATTATTAGAAGGATTTGCTAATAAACTTAAAGATGCAGTTAATGAGGATGATGACGTTAAGGATGAAGTTTATAAGCTTATGCGATCTGGAGAAGATCGAAAAATGGAATGTGTTGAATGGAATGGTACTCTTACTGAAGAGGAGAAGAATAAACTACGCTGTCTTCAAATGGGGTCTTTTAATATTACTACCCAATTTTTTAAAATAGGTTACTGGGAATTAGAGGGGGAAGTCCTGTTTGATATGGTTCATCCAACACTTAGCTATCTGCTACAAGCATATAAACCGTCATTGTCATCTGATTTAATAGAAACTAACACGATGCTGTTTTCTGATGTATTAAATAAGGATTATGATGATTATCAAAATAATAAAAGAGAAATTGATGCTATTCTAAGAAGAATATATAGATCACATAATAACACTTTATTTATAAGTGAAAAGTCGAGTTGTCGCAATATGCTTATATAAAAAGTCATTAAAAAGGCCCCACTGATATGGAGCCTTTTTTGTACGCTTTTTATGGCGTAATTTCAGTCAAACCCATTACATGGTCTGCGTGAAGGTACGAGTAATAACGTCCTGCTGCTGTTCTTTCGTCAGGGAGTTAAAACGTACTGCGTAACCAGATACACGGATGGTCAGCTGCGGATATTTTTCCGGATGTTCCATCGCGTCCAGCAGCATTTCACGGTTCATGACGTTGACGTTCAGGTGCTGACCGCCTTCGATGGACGCTTCGTGGTGGAAGTAACCATCCATCAGACCTGCCAGGTTAGTCTTACGAACTTCGTCGTCTTTACCCAGTGCGTTCGGAACGATAGAGAAGGTATAAGAAATACCATCTTTCGCGTAAGCAAACGGCAGTTTAGCAACGGAGGTCAGAGAAGCGACAGCGCCTTTCTGGTCACGACCGTGCATCGGGTTAGCACCTGGTCCGAACGGCGCGCCAGCGCGACGACCATCCGGGGTGTTACCGGTTTTCTTACCATACACAACGTTAGAAGTGATGGTCAGAACAGACTGCGTCGGGATAGCGCCACGGTAGGTGGTCAGTTTCTGAATTTTCTTCATGAAACGTTCTACCAGGTCAACCGCCATGTCATCTACACGAGCGTCGTTGTTACCAAACTGCGGGTATTCGCCTTCGATTTCGAAGTCGATAGCCAGACCATCTTCGTCACGAATCGGTTTAACTTTCGCATATTTGATGGCAGACAGGGAGTCAGCAGCAACGGACAGACCTGCGATACCACACGCCATGGTGCGGATAACGTCACGGTCGTGCAGCGCCATCAGAGAGGCTTCGTAGCTGTACTTGTCGTGCATGTAGTGGATAACGTTCAGCGCGGTGACATACTGTTTAGCCAGCCAGTCCATGAAGTGATCCATGCGATCCATCACTTCGTCGAAGTTCAGAACATCGCCTTTGATCGGTTCGGATTTCGGACCAACCTGCATTTTCAGTTTTTCATCAACGCCGCCGTTGATAGCGTACAGCATGGTTTTCGCCAGGTTTGCACGCGCGCCGAAGAACTGCATTTGTTTACCAACGATCATCGGGCTTACGCAGCATGCGATAGCGTAGTCATCGTTGTTGAAGTCCGGACGCATCAGGTCATCGTTCTCGTACTGCAGAGAAGAGGTGTCGATGGAGACTTTAGCGGCGAATTTCTTGAAGTTCAGCGGCAGTTTTTCAGACCACAGAACGGTGATGTTCGGCTCCGGAGACGGCCCCATGGTGTACAGGGTGTTCAGGAAACGGAAGCTGTTTTTGGTGACCAGAGTACGGCCATCAACGCCCATACCGCCGATAGATTCGGTTGCCCAAATCGGGTCGCCGGAGAACAGTTCATCATATTCAGGAGTACGCAGGAAGCGAACCATACGCAGTTTCATGACCAGGTGGTCAATCATTTCCTGTGCGTCTTGCTCGGTGATTTTGCCTGCTTTCAGGTCACGTTCGATGTACGCATCCAGGAAGGTGGATACACGACCGAAGGACATTGCTGCGCCGTTCTGAGATTTAACCGCAGCCAGGTAACCGAAGTAAGTCCACTGGATTGCTTCCTGAGCGTTAGTCGCCGGACCAGAGATATCGCAGCCGTATTTAGCTGCCATTTCTTTGATCTGACCCAGAGCGCGGTGCTGTTCAGCGATTTCTTCACGCAGACGGATAGTCGCTTCCAGATTTACGCCGTTTTCCAGATCGGATTGCAGAGACGTAAACTGTGCGAATTTGTCTTTCATCAGGTAGTCGATACCGTACAGCGCTACGCGACGGTAGTCACCGATGATACGGCCACGGCCATACGCATCCGGCAGACCGGTCAGAACGCCGGATTTACGGCAACGCAGGATGTCCGGAGTATAAACGTCGAACACGCCCTGGTTGTGAGTCTTACGGTATTCGGTGAAGATTTTTTTGATCATTGGGTCCAGCTCGCGATTGTACGCTTTGCAGGAACCTTCAACCATTTTGATGCCGCCGAACGGGATAATCGCACGCTTCAGCGGAGCTTCAGTCTGCAGACCAACAATTTTCTCAAGCGCTTTGTTGATGTAGCCAGCGTCGTGAGAAGTGATGGTGGAAGCAACGGAGGTGTCAAAGTCAACAGGCGCGTGAGTGCGGTTTTCCTGTTTAACGCCTTCCATTACGCTGTCCCACAGCTTGGTGGTCGCGTCAGTAGCGCCAGCCAGGAAGGACTCGTCACCCTCATACGGAGTGTAGTTTTTCTGAATGAAGTCACGGACGTTTACTTCATTCTGCCAGTCACCTTTGGTAAAACCTTCCCAGGCTGTGGCTAACTTTTCATTAAGCTCGGACATGTAACACCTACCTTCTTAAGTGGATTTTTTATTTACTGCGTGTAATGGGCATCAACAGATTAATGATGCTCGTTACCACGCAGGTAAATGACCCAGTATGTCAACCCGACCAACAAACCGCCGCCGATAATATTACCGATCGTGACCGGAATCAGGTTATCAGTGATGAAGCTCATCACGGTCAGGTGAGAAAAACTTTCCGGAGACGAACCAACCGCGGTCCAAAACTCCGGTGTAGCAAAATCGCGTATTACAATACCCATAGGAATCATAAACATGTTTGCGATACTGTGCTCAAAACCGCTGGCGACAAACATGGCGACGGGCAGTACCATGATGAACGCTTTGTCCATCAGGCTACGACCTGAGTAGCTCATCCACACGGCCAGACAAACCATCAGGTTCGCCAGAATACCGAGGCAGACAGCTTCAATAAAAGTGTGGTGCATTTTGTGGTCGGCGGTTTGCAGGACGTTAAGTCCCCATTGACCGTTGGCAGTCATATACTCGCCGGAAAGCCACATCAGTAACACGAAAAGCAGAGCGCCAATCAGGTTACCAAAATAGACGTTTAACCAGTTTTTAGCCAGTTGCCCCCAGGTGATGCGACCGCTAGCTTTAGCTACAACGATCAGAACAGTAGAGGTGAAGAGATCAGCGCCGCAAATAACACAGAGAATCAGTCCCAAAGAGAAACAGATACCCCCGATAAGTTTCGCCATGCCATAAGGCATCGCGCTAGTACCGGTTGTCGCAGTAATATAAAAAACAAAGGCAATTGAAATGAATACGCCGGCGGTAATCGCCAGATAGAAAGTCTTAAGCGGATGTTTCGTTGCTTTATAGACGCCTGCTTCTTCAGCCACTTTGGCCATTGCTGCAGGGAGTAAAAGGTCAAAAGGGTTGTCAGCTTTCACACTAACTCTCTCTTTATTAAGTCGGCGACGAGATACTAACAAAGCATTATAGATGAGAATTTGATATAGATCATATCTCGCCTGGCTTATAGGCCCGTAAGTCGCATGGCTTTTATGCAATTACGGTGTAACTTTTTGATTATCCTAATAAAAATAAATTTTAAAAATTATAAATAGAGTTGAATTTTTTCCTGACTCCTCCTGCTGCACGGTTAATTAATATGGAGTAATCAACAAATAAAGTAACATCACTATGTCAATTAATTTAATATCAACAACCAATATTTAACCTTGTTATTACATTTTTCGCCGTTTAGCGAAAATAAATAAAACGGGGCCGCAAAGGCGCCCCGTAATATAACGCAGCCGAGAGGGTAAACCTACCCTAAGTCACTCATATGGCCTTATTTTGACCAGTATGCCGCTTTCGCGCGCTGTAATTTATCATACGCTTTTAACAAGGACTGATGCGCCGGGAACGCTTGTAGATCGTGGTCGACAGCCGGTAGTCCATAAAAAGCCGCTTCACCGCTAAGCGCGGCGCTGGCGGCCTCTACAGCCTCTGCGCCATACATTTTTATAAAAGCATTGAGATATTGCAGTGGCTGACGCGCATCTTCTTGCGACAGGAGCAGCAGAGTTTGCAGGCAACGGTAATAGTTTGCGCGTGTCGGACTAAAGACCGACGAATTGAACTCCATCGTCCATTCTGTCCAGATTAGCGCCTGCTCCAAATCGCCGCCCGCTAACGCTAACATTGCTTTTAATTCGCCGACGCGCAGTGTATACCAACCATTGTCCGCTCCGGTCGCCAGACCCAACAGTTCACGCACGCGGGTGAAATCGTCAAAACCTTCTTCATCCAATTGTTCAATCAGATTGAGATAATCTTCTTTATTCCAGGCGCTACCGGGCAGCGAAAGCAGAGTCTCACGAAGATGGCTACCCATATTGTTGTTGGCCAGCCACAGATCTTCGGCAGGATAAATATCAGACATTCCCGGTACGATAATACGACAGGCGTATACGCCGAGATGCTCGTAATCGGCAATGTAAACTTCTTTATCTTCAGCAGCAAAGATGGCCATCAGCGTGGCGAATTCTTCTTCGGTAGTGCCGGAAAAACTCCAGTCCGTGAACGGATAATCGGCGTCCTGTTTGAACAGATCCCAGGAAATCAGGCCGCTGGAGTCGATGAAGTGGGTCTCCAGATTAGTGTGCTCCGCGACTTCTTCATCATCGAACGTTGGTGGCGTGAAGACATCAAGATCTTTCAGACCGCGTCCCTGGAGTAGCTCGGTCACTGTACGCTCCAGCGCAACGCCAAAGTCAGGATGGGCGCCAAAAGAAGCAAAGCAGGTACCGTTAGCCGGGTTGAACAGCACGACGCAGATAACCGGATACTTACCGCCCAGCGAGCCGTCATAGGCGAAAATCGGGAAACCCTCGGCTTCCAGCGTGGCGATTGACTCCATTACCGCCGGATAACGCGCCATCACCTCTGCGGGAATCTCCGGCAGACTGATACTTTCCGCAATGATGCGATTTTTCACATAACGCTCGAAGACTTCCGACAGTCCCTGAACGCGGGCTTCATTACGCGTATTGCCGGCGGACATTCCGTTAGAGACGTACAGGTTGCCGATGATATTCATCGGAATATACACGGTCTGGTTATCGGACTGACGGGTAAATGGCAGGCCGCAGACGCCGCGAGCTTCATTGCCGGACTGAAGATCAATTAACTGGCTTCCGGTGAGTTCATTTTCCGGATCGTAAAACGCGCGCAGACGGGCATCAAGCAAGCCTTCCGGTACGTCGTCATTTTCAGTCAGCGGGAACCACTTTTCGTTCGGGTAATGCACGAATGGCCCATTGGCGACCGTTTCGCCAAGCCAGAAATCAGCAAAGAAGTAGTTGGTTGACAGACGCTCGAAGTATTCGCCCAGCGCCGAGGCCAGCGCCGCTTTTTTGGTCGCGCCTTTTCCGTTGGTAAAGCATAACGCGCACTCTTTATCGCGAATATGCACTGACCAGACGTTTGGCACCGGGTTCAGCCAGGAGGCCTCTTCGATGTGAAAGCCGAGGTCGAGTAACTTTTGCTGGAAGCGGGCGATGGAGTCTTCCAGCGCGGCGTCTTTGCCGGGAATAAATGTTTGCGTCATGAAAATCACTTTTGTCGTACGGAAAGCGCGCAATGATACGGGTTTTATGTGACGGGCGCTATCTCGCCGGGACATCGGCGGAAATAAAAGTATTGGCTATGCTTTTACACTGGCATTCACAGGAAGAGCATAAAAAATGAAAGCATTTGATTTGCAACGAATGGCGCTGGATAACGTGCCGGTAGCGTTTTTGGGGGAAGTGGCGCTGCGTAGCTTTTACACCTTTGTTCTGGTGTTTCTTTTCTTAAAGGTGACAGGACGACGCGGCGTACGGCAAATGTCGCTTTTTGAAGTGCTGATCATTTTGACATTGGGATCGGCGGCAGGCGACGTCGCGTTTTATGATGACGTTCCGATGCTCCCTGTTCTGGTGGTATTCATCACCCTGGCGCTGCTCTATCGCCTGGTCATGTGGCTGATGGCGCATAGTGAAAAGTTGGAAGATCTGCTGGAAGGCAAGTCGGTGGTCATTGTTGAAGACGGCGAACTGGCGTGGGAAAAACTGCAGCGCTCGAACATGACGGAGTTTGAGTTTTTTATGGAGCTTCGCTTGAATGGCGTTGAGCAACTGGGGCAGGTCAGACTGGCCATCCTGGAGACAAACGGACAAATCAGCGTCTATTTCTTTGAAAATAAAGACGTTAAGCCGGGGTTAAGCATTCTTCCTGAGCACTGTACGCCACGCTTTATCGTGGCGCCGGAGGCTGGCGACTATGCCTGCGTACGTTGCAGTGAAGTGATACGCATGAATATCGGGGAAAAGCAATTATGTCCGCGCTGCGCAAATCCAGAATGGACGAAGGCAAGCCGGGCTAAACGCGTTGTTTAACAGCGAAAATATCGGATTTATACGGTTAAACCGGAAGATTCTGTTGTGTGACGCATGCCGCATTTTCTCCTCGCATTGTTTTACCCATTGCGGCGCGTGTCACTGAATGATAAAACCGATATTCACATGAATAACGTTTGCCTGATGTCTGTCAGGCAGGAAACAATGCAGCGTGGTGAGGGGAAATGGCTCAGGTCTTTAATTTTAGTTCAGGTCCGGCGATGCTACCGGCGGAAGTACTTAAACTGGCGCAACAGGAACTGCGTGACTGGCACGGTCTTGGTACGTCGGTAATGGAAATTAGCCATCGAGGCAAAGAGTTTATCCAGGTCGCTGAAGAGGCGGAGCAGGATTTTCGCGATCTCCTTAATATCCCCTCCAACTATAAAGTTTTATTTTGTCACGGCGGCGGTCGCGGGCAGTTTGCTGGCGTGCCGCTCAATCTGCTGGGCGATAAAACCACGGCGGATTATGTCGATGCTGGTTACTGGGCGGCGAGCGCCATCAAAGAAGCCAAAAAATACTGTGCGCCGCAGATTATCGACGCCAAAATCACCGTTGACGGCAAACGTGCCGTAAAACCGATGCGCGAGTGGCAGCTTTCCGATAACGCCGCTTATTTACACTATTGCCCGAATGAGACCATTGACGGCATCGCCATCGATGAAACGCCGGATTTTGGCCCGGAAGTGGTCGTCACGGCGGATTTTTCTTCTACCATCCTGTCTGCGCCGCTGGACGTCTCTCGCTATGGCGTAATTTATGCTGGCGCGCAGAAGAATATCGGTCCGGCAGGACTGACGCTGGTTATCGTCCGGGAGGATCTGTTAGGCAAGGCGCATGAGAGCTGCCCGTCCATCCTCGACTACACCGTCCTGAATGATAACGACTCGATGTTTAATACGCCGCCGACTTTCGCCTGGTATCTTTCCGGTCTGGTGTTCAAATGGTTGAAAGCGCAGGGCGGCGTGGCGGCGATGCACAAAATCAATCAGCAAAAAGCGGAGTTGCTGTACGGTGTGATTGATAACAGCGATTTCTACCGTAACGATGTCGCACAGGCCAACCGTTCGCGGATGAATGTTCCGTTCCAGTTAGCGGACAATGCGCTGGACAAGGTCTTTCTGGAAGAGTCTTTCGCCGCCGGTCTGCACGCCTTAAAAGGGCACCGTGTTGTTGGCGGGATGCGCGCCTCTATCTATAACGCCATGCCGATTGAAGGGGTAAAAGCGCTAACCGATTTCATGATCGATTTTGAGCGTCGCCACGGCTAATTCGTTTCTTTTTTCATCCCCACGGCCAGTCTGTGGGGTTTTTATTTCTGTTTTTTGAGAGTTGAGTTTCATGGAATCCCTGACGTTACAACCCATCGCGCGGGTCGATGGCGCCATTAATTTACCTGGCTCCAAAAGTGTTTCAAACCGTGCTTTGCTCCTGGCGGCTTTAGCTTGTGGTAAAACCGTTCTGACGAATCTGCTGGATAGCGATGACGTCCGCCATATGCTCAATGCCCTGAGCGCGTTGGGGATCAATTACACCCTTTCTGCCGATCGCACCCGCTGTGATATCACGGGTAATGGCGGCCCATTACGTGCGCCAGGCGCTCTGGAACTGTTTCTCGGTAATGCCGGAACCGCGATGCGTCCGTTAGCGGCAGCGCTATGTCTGGGGCAAAATGAGATAGTGTTAACCGGCGAACCGCGTATGAAAGAGCGTCCGATAGGCCATCTGGTTGATTCGCTGCGTCAGGGCGGGGCGAATATTGATTACCTGGAGCAGGAAAATTATCCGCCCCTGCGTCTGCGCGGCGGTTTTATCGGCGGCGACATTGAGGTTGATGGTAGCGTTTCCAGCCAGTTCCTGACCGCTCTGCTGATGACGGCGCCGCTGGCCCCTAAAGACACAATTATTCGCGTTAAAGGCGAACTGGTATCAAAACCTTACATCGATATCACGCTAAATTTAATGAAAACCTTTGGCGTGGAGATAGCGAACCACCACTACCAACAATTTGTCGTGAAGGGAGGTCAACAGTATCACTCTCCAGGTCGCTATCTGGTCGAGGGCGATGCCTCGTCAGCGTCCTATTTTCTCGCCGCCGGGGCGATAAAAGGCGGCACGGTAAAAGTGACCGGAATTGGCCGCAAAAGTATGCAGGGCGATATTCGTTTTGCCGATGTGCTGGAGAAAATGGGCGCGACCATTACCTGGGGCGATGATTTTATTGCCTGCACGCGCGGTGAATTGCACGCCATAGATATGGATATGAACCATATTCCGGATGCGGCGATGACGATTGCCACCACGGCGCTGTTTGCGAAAGGAACCACGACGTTGCGCAATATTTATAACTGGCGAGTGAAAGAAACCGATCGCCTGTTCGCGATGGCGACCGAGCTACGTAAAGTGGGCGCTGAAGTCGAAGAAGGGCACGACTATATTCGTATCACGCCGCCGGCGAAGCTCCAACACGCGGATATTGGCACGTACAACGACCACCGTATGGCGATGTGCTTCTCACTGGTCGCACTGTCCGATACGCCAGTTACGATCCTGGACCCTAAATGTACCGCAAAAACGTTCCCTGATTATTTCGAACAACTGGCGCGAATGAGTACGCCTGCCTAAGTCTTCTGTTGCGCCAGTCGACGGGCTGGCGCGCCGAGTCCGTATTCGCACTATTTTTATAATTATGACTAATGCTAATTTGTTGATGATTTAACACATTGATTTATGTGTTTTTTATAATAGTTATCAACGGAAGATTAGTATGAAAAATAAATCATTACTACTGGCGGTGGCGATTTCCGCCACGCTACTGGCAGGATGTAAAAATGGCGTGAATGGCAATTTAATCGCCAGTTCAGGCATGTCAGCCTACAAAGCCGCCACACTGTCCGATGCGGATGTTAAGGCATTATCTAATAATGCCTGTAAACAAATGGACAGCGAGAATCAACTGGCAGGTTCGAAAAGCAAATACACCAAACGTCTGAGCAAAATCGCCAAAGCGCTGGGTAACAACATTGACGGTACGCCGGTTAGCTATAAAGTCTATATGACCAGCGATATCAACGCATGGGCGATGGCGAACGGTTGCGTTCGCGTATACTCCGGCCTGATGGATCTGATGACCGATAATGAAATTGAAGGCGTACTGGGCCATGAACTGGGCCATGTCTCTTTAGGGCACTCTCGCAAGGCAATGCAGACCGCTTATGCCACGCTGGCGGCTCGCGATGCGATTTCCGCCACCAGCGGCGTCGCAGCGCAGCTTTCCCAGTCTCAATTGGGCGATCTGGCGGAAGGCGTCATCAATTCGGCGTTTTCTCGCAGTCAGGAGTCGGATGCGGATGACTTCTCTTACGATCTGCTGAAAAAACGCGGGATTAACACCCAGGGCTTAGTCACGGCATTCGATAAATTCGCCACAATGGACGCAGGTCATGCAAAATCATTGATGGACTCCCACCCGGCTTCAGCCGATCGCGCGCAGCATATGCGCGACAGAATTGCCGAAGATAAAAAGTAAATTATTGTCATCTTTCGGGCTGGTTTCTCGCCGGCCCGCTATAATTGCGCAATTATTCCGCATCTGATTACAGACAAAACTGGTTTTTGCACGCAACGTTAACGGTCGCGAGCGTTGGCGCGTATAATGCGCGGCGTTTACGTTAACGGTACGCCTGTTTAAGGAGATAAAGATGACGGCAATTGCCCCGGTAATAACCATTGATGGCCCAAGCGGTGCAGGTAAAGGCACCTTGTGCAAAGCAATGGCGGAAGCATTGCAATGGCATCTGCTGGATTCCGGCGCGATATACCGCGTACTGGCGCTGGCGGCATTGCATCACCATGTCGATCTCGCCTCTGAAGATGCGCTGGTGCCTCTGGCGTCCCATCTGGACGTGCGTTTCGTCTCAACGGACGGCAACCTGGAAGTTATCCTGGAAGGCGAGGACGTTAGCGGCGAAATCCGTACGCAGGAAGTCGCGAACGCGGCATCCCAGGTGGCAGCATTCCCACGCGTGCGTGAAGCGCTTCTTCGCCGCCAACGCGCATTCCGCGAAGCGCCTGGTTTAATCGCCGATGGACGCGATATGGGGACCGTGGTCTTCCCGGATGCGCCGGTAAAAATTTTCCTTGACGCCTCCTCGGAGGAACGTGCGCATCGACGTATGCTACAGTTGCAGGAGAATGGCTTTAGTGTTAACTTTGAACGCCTTTTGGCCGAGATCAAGGAACGCGACGATCGCGATCGTAATCGCGCTGTAGCGCCGTTAGTTCCTGCTGCTGATGCATTAGTTTTGGATTCTACCCGATTAAGCATTGAGCAAGTGATTGAAAAAGCGTTACAATATGCGCGCCAAAAATTGGCTCTCGCTTAAATGCGACCGAATTTGTAGTACCCCCGTTGCAAAGGATTGACAGCGGGTATGTTAAACAACCCCATCCGGCACGGAGCCAGGTGGACGTTAAATATGAAACCTGAAGATTAAACATGACTGAATCTTTTGCTCAACTCTTTGAAGAATCCTTAAAAGAAATCGAAACCCGCCCGGGTTCCATCGTTCGTGGTGTTGTTGTTGCTATCGACAAAGACGTAGTACTGGTTGACGCCGGTCTGAAATCTGAGTCTGCCATTCCGGCTGAGCAGTTCAAAAACGCCCAGGGCGAACTGGAAATCCAGGTTGGTGACGAAGTTGACGTTGCTCTGGATGCAGTAGAAGACGGCTTCGGTGAAACTCTGCTCTCTCGTGAGAAAGCTAAACGTCACGAAGCATGGATCACGCTGGAAAAAGCTTACGAAGATGCTGAAACTGTTACCGGTGTTATCAACGGCAAAGTTAAGGGTGGCTTCACTGTTGAGCTGAACGGTATTCGCGCGTTCCTGCCAGGTTCTCTGGTAGACGTTCGTCCGGTGCGTGACACTCTGCACCTGGAAGGCAAAGAGCTTGAATTCAAAGTAATCAAGCTGGACCAGAAACGTAACAACGTTGTGGTTTCTCGTCGTGCCGTTATCGAATCCGAAAACAGCGCAGAACGCGATCAGCTGCTGGAAAACCTGCAGGAAGGCATGGAAGTTAAAGGTATCGTTAAGAACCTCACTGACTACGGTGCATTCGTTGATCTGGGCGGCGTTGACGGCCTGCTGCACATCACTGATATGGCCTGGAAACGCGTTAAGCATCCGAGCGAAATCGTGAACGTTGGCGACGAAATCAACGTGAAAGTGCTGAAATTCGACCGCGAGCGTACCCGTGTATCCCTGGGCCTGAAACAGCTGGGCGAAGATCCGTGGGTTGCTATCGCTAAACGTTATCCGGAAGGTACCAAACTGACCGGTCGCGTGACCAACCTGACCGACTACGGCTGCTTCGTTGAAATCGAAGAAGGCGTTGAAGGCCTGGTTCACGTTTCCGAAATGGACTGGACCAACAAAAACATCCACCCGTCCAAAGTGGTTAACGTTGGCGACGTAGTGGAAGTGATGGTTCTGGATATCGACGAAGAACGTCGTCGTATCTCCCTGGGTCTGAAGCAGTGCAAATCTAACCCGTGGCAGCAGTTCGCAGAAACCCACAACAAGGGCGACCGCGTTGAAGGTAAAATCAAGTCTATCACTGACTTCGGTATCTTCATCGGCCTGGACGGCGGCATCGACGGCCTGGTTCACCTGTCTGACATCTCCTGGAACGTTGCAGGCGAAGAAGCAGTTCGTGAATACAAAAAAGGCGACGAAATCGCTGCAGTTGTTCTGCAGGTTGACGCAGAACGTGAACGTATCTCCCTGGGCGTTAAACAGCTCGCAGAAGATCCGTTCAACAACTGGGTTGCTCTGAACAAGAAAGGCGCTATCGTAACCGGTAAAGTCACTGCAGTTGACGCGAAAGGCGCAACCGTAGAACTGGCTGACGGCGTTGAAGGTTACCTGCGTGCTTCTGAAGCATCCCGTGACCGCGTTGAAGATGCGACTCTGGTTCTGAGCGTTGGCGACGACGTTGAAGCTAAATTCACCGGCGTTGATCGTAAAAACCGCGCAATCAGCCTGTCTGTTCGTGCGAAAGACGAAGCTGACGAGAAAGATGCCATCGCAACTGTTAACAAACAGGAAGATGCAAACTTCTCTAACAACGCAATGGCTGAAGCATTCAAAGCAGCTAAAGGCGAGTAATCCTCTGAAACTTCGGGTCTTTTAGTCCGAAGTATAACGAGATTACTTGACAGATTGCAGGTTTCGGCCTGTAATCAAGCACTAAGGGCGGCTACGGCCGCCCTTAATCAATCTCACGGCTGCAGCCAATTTGCCTTTAAGGAACCGGAGGAATTATGACCAAGTCAGAATTGATTGAAAGACTTGCAACCCAGCAATCTCACATTCCCGCTAAGGCGGTTGAAGACGCGGTAAAAGAGATGCTGGAGCATATGGCCTCGACTCTTGCGCAGGGCGAGCGTATTGAAATCCGCGGTTTCGGCAGTTTTTCTTTGCATTACCGCGCGCCTCGTACCGGACGTAACCCCAAGACCGGCGATAAAGTGGAACTGGAAGGAAAATACGTTCCTCACTTTAAACCGGGTAAAGAACTGCGCGATCGCGCCAATATTTACGGTTAAGTTTTAACGCAAAACTTGAACCCGAAAAAAGCACCGTCAGGGTGCTTTTTTCATTTATACGCCGTCAGGCGCAAACGCTATTCGACCGAAAACTGGAAAACGTTTCGCATTTTTTGCTGCGTCTTACATTTATCAGGTAAAAAACCTGGAATCCGCGCCGTATAGCACAAAATCCCCTCCAGACAATGGCGTCCTGAACCTGCACACTTTCCCGCACAGGGAGGTGTCTATGAAGATAACGACGGTCAGCGTATGCGTAGTATGCGGCATACTTCCGCTCATGATATTGCCAGTATTACCTGATACGTGGATTCTCGCGGTGCTGTTTTGTCTGGCATGTTTGCTTTGCCTCATACCCCATCACTATGCGCGCTACGCGGCATTAACCTTGCTCTTTTTCATGTGGGGGATATTTGCCGCCAGGCAGGCCATCTGGGCGGGAAACGTCCTGCCCGCTGCGACGCAGGAGGCGACAGTCGTCATTACTGCCACCGATCATATGACCACTCATTATGGGCGAATTACCCATTTGCATGGAAAGCCACTCTTTCCTGCTGTAGGGATTGTCCTGCATGGCCAGTACTTACCCACGGAAGTGTGTGCCGGACAGCAGTGGGCGATGACGCTGAAGGTCAGAGCGGTACACGGACAGCTTAACGAAGGCGGTTTTGATAGCCAGCGTTACGCGCTGGCGCAGCACCAACCGTTGACCGGGCGTTTTCTACAGGCTAAAGCGATTAACCCTGAGTGTAGCTTGCGTGGGCGCTATCTTGCTTCGCTTCGCGCTACGCTTGCGCCTTATCCGTGGCAGCAGGTTATTCTGGCGTTGGGAATGGGGGAGCGGGGAGCGGTGTCGCAGGAGGTGAAGGCCGTTATGCGCGATACGGGGACTGCCCATTTGATGGCGATTTCCGGCCTGCATATCGCTTTTGCTGCGTTATTGGCTGCCGGATTAATCCGTGGCGGACAATTCTTTTTGCCGGTCAGATGGATTCGTTGGCAGACGCCATTGCTGGGCGGCATTCTTTGCGCGATATGTTATGCCTGGCTTACCGGCTTACAACCGCCTGCGCTGCGCACGGTGGCGGCGCTGAGCGTCTGGGGAGGATTAAAATTAAGCGGACGACAGTGGAGCGGCTGGCAAGTCTGGTGCTGCTGTCTGGCCGCGATTATTTTCGCCGATCCTGTGGCGGTTATATCACAAAGTCTTTGGCTGTCAGCATTTGCGGTTGCCGGCCTGTTATTCTGGTATCAGTGGTTTCCTGCGCCAAACGGAAATTTTCCACGGGGCTTACGTTGGTTGCTTAACCTGCTTCACCTACAGGCAGGCATTACACTTCTGCTTTTGCCTCTCCAGGTGGCGCTTTTTCATGGCATAAGCGTTACCGCAATGCTGGCGAATCTTTTTGCCGTACCCTGGGTCACATTTGTGACGGTTCCGCTCATCCTGGCGGGAATGATTCTGCATTTAACCGGGCCGTTTTTTCTTGAAGAGTGGGTATGGTACCTGACCGATCGCGCGTTAGCCGCGCTATTTTACCTGTTGAATGCTTTACCGCAGGGCTGGGTCAATATTGATAACCGTTGGCAGTGGCTGACGCTTTTACCCTGGCTAACGCTTATCGCGTGGCGATTAAACGTCTGGCGTACCTGTCCGGCGGTCTGTTTATGCGGGTTATTGTTGATGAGCTGGCCACTCTGGCGGCCGATAAACGCCAGCGGATGGCAGGTGCATATGCTGGATGTCGGTCAGGGGCTGGCGATAGCGATCGTCAGGGGCGATAAAGTAATACTCTACGATACCGGTCGGGCATGGCCGGAGGGCGACAGCGGGCAACAGGTTATTATTCCCTGGTTGCGCTGGCATAATCTGACGCCGGAGGGCGTTATTTTGAGTCATGAGCATCTGGATCATCGGGGCGGGCTGCGTTCGCTACAGCAGGTCTGGCCGTCAATGTGGATTCGCAGCCCGTTAGGCTGGCAGGGACATTTGCCCTGTTTTCGCGGTGAGCAGTGGCAATGGCAGGGGCTAACGTTTCAGGCGCACTGGCCGTTACGCGAAAGTGCCGATCGAGGAAATAACCGCTCCTGTGTGGTCAAAGTGGATGACGGCGTACATAGCATCCTGCTCACGGGCGATATTGAAGCGGGCGCTGAACAAAAAATGCTAAGTCGTTACTGGCGACATCTTGCGGCGACGTTTATCCAGGTGCCGCATCATGGTAGTAATACGTCGTCGTCGCTACCATTTATTCAGCGCGTACATGGTGAAGCGGCGCTGGCGTCCGCATCGCGCTATAACGCATGGCGGCTGCCGTCCCGCAAGGTAAAACAGCGCTACCGACAGCAGGCGTATCAGTGGTTTGATACACCCCACCAGGGGCAAATTTCGCTGCTGTTTTCTCCGCAGGGCTGGCGCATACAAGGCTTACGGGATCAAATTTTACCTCGCTGGTATCATCAGTGGTTTGGCGTGTCCGAGGATAACGGGTAGAATATGCGGCTATTTCAACAAATGCTGGTTTTTTGAATGCATAACGATAAAGATCTCTCTACGTGGCAGACCTTCCGCCGACTGTGGCCAACCATAGCGCCTTTTAAAGCAGGTCTGATCGTGGCGGGCATAGCGTTAATTCTCAACGCAGCCAGCGATACCTTCATGCTATCGCTCCTCAAGCCATTACTGGATGATGGTTTCGGTAAAACGGATCGCTCAGTGTTGCTGTGGATGCCGCTGGTGGTTATTGGGCTGATGATATTACGAGGCATCACTAGCTATATCTCCAGCTACTGTATTTCATGGGTGTCAGGCAAGGTGGTAATGACCATGCGCCGTCGCCTGTTTGGCCATATGATGGGAATGCCCGTCGCCTTCTTTGATAAACAGTCTACCGGTACGCTGCTGTCGCGTATTACTTACGATTCAGAACAGGTTGCCTCTTCTTCATCTGGCGCACTGATTACCGTGGTGCGTGAAGGGGCATCGATCATCGGATTGTTTATCATGATGTTCTATTACAGCTGGCAGTTGTCGATCATCCTGGTTGTTTTAGCACCGATTGTGTCGATTGCGATTCGCGTTGTCTCAAAGCGGTTCCGCAGCATCAGTAAAAATATGCAGAACACGATGGGACAAGTGACTACCAGCGCTGAACAAATGCTGAAAGGACACAAAGAGGTACTGATTTTTGGCGGTCAGGAAGTCGAAACTAAACGCTTTGATAAAGTCAGCAATAAGATGCGACTGCAAGGCATGAAAATGGTCTCTGCCTCGTCAATTTCCGATCCTATCATTCAGCTCATTGCCTCGCTGGCGCTGGCGTTTGTCCTCTATGCTGCGAGCTTCCCAAGCGTAATGGATAGCCTGACGGCAGGGACCATCACCGTGGTGTTCTCCTCCATGATCGCGCTGATGCGTCCATTAAAATCGCTGACAAACGTTAACGCGCAGTTCCAGCGTGGGATGGCGGCTTGTCAAACGTTGTTTGCGATTCTGGATAGCGAACAGGAGAAAGATGAAGGTAAACGTGTCATTGACCGCGCGACCGGCGATCTCGAATTCCGCAATGTGACGTTTACTTACCCGGGCCGTGAAGTGCCGGCATTGCGTAACATCAATTTGAAAATTCCTGCCGGGAAAACCGTGGCGCTGGTGGGGCGTTCCGGATCGGGTAAATCAACTATCGCCAGTCTGATCACCCGTTTCTACGATATTGATGAAGGGCACATCCTGATGGATGGTCACGATCTACGCGAATACACTCTGGCCTCTCTACGTAATCAGGTGGCGCTGGTTTCGCAAAACGTGCATCTGTTTAACGACACGGTCGCCAATAACATTGCTTATGCCCGGACGGAAGAATACAGCCGCGAGCAGATTGAAGAGGCGGCGCGCATGGCCTATGCCATGGACTTTATCAATAAGATGGATAATGGCCTGGATACCATCATCGGCGAAAACGGCGTACTGCTTTCCGGCGGTCAGCGCCAGCGTATCGCGATCGCCCGCGCCTTACTGCGCGACAGCCCGATTCTGATCCTTGATGAAGCTACGTCCGCGCTGGATACCGAATCTGAACGTGCGATTCAGGCAGCGTTGGATGAGCTGCAGAAAAACCGTACCTCTCTGGTGATTGCGCACCGTCTCTCCACCATCGAACAGGCGGATGAGATCGTTGTAGTCGAAGACGGTATTATCGTTGAGCGCGGCACTCATAGCGAGCTGCTGGCGCAACACGGCGTTTACGCCCAGCTACATAAGATGCAATTTGGCCAATGATTGCGCGTATCTGGTCGGGTGAATCCCCGCTATGGCGGTTACTGCTGCCGCTCTCCTGGCTGTATGGCCTGGTGAGCGGGGCGATTCGTCTGAGCTATAAGCTTGGTTTTAAACGCGCCTGGCGAGCGCCGGTACCGGTGGTTGTGGTAGGGAATCTTACGGCTGGCGGTAACGGTAAAACCCCCGTAGTCATTTGGCTGGTGGAAAAGCTGCAACAGCGTGGCGTGCGCGTGGGGGTCGTTTCCCGCGGCTACGGCGGGAAAGCTGCCGCTTATCCGCTGCTCCTGACGCCTGAGACGACAACCGCAGAAGCGGGAGATGAACCGGTATTGATTTATCAGCGGACCGGCGCGCCTGTCGCGGTGGCGCCTGAACGCGCCGCGGCGGTGAAAGCGATTCTGGCGGCGCATAATCTGCAGATTATTATCACCGACGATGGGTTGCAGCATTACCGACTCGCGCGAGATATTGAAATTGTGGTGATTGACGGGGTGCGCCGTTTTGGCAACGGCTGGTGGCTTCCTGCCGGCCCTATGCGCGAACGCGCCAGTCGCCTGAAAACCGTGGACGCCGCTATCGTCAATGGCGGCGTCGCCCGGGCAGGCGAAATACCCATGCAGCTAGCGCCTGGACTGGCGGTGAACTTACGTACGGGAGCGCGTTGCGATGTAGCGCAGCTGAGCAATATTGTGGCGATGGCGGGCATCGGTCATCCGCCGCGCTTTTTCGCCACGCTGGAAGCCTGTGGCGCGCATCCGCAAAAGTGTGTCCCGCTGGCGGATCATCAAACGCTCGCCCCTGCTGACGTTCAGGCGTTGGTCGGTGAAGGACAGACCCTGGTAATGACGGAAAAAGACGCGGTGAAATGCCGTGCTTTTGCCGAAGATAACTGGTGGTTCTTACCGGTTGATGCGCGTTTGTCCGGTGAGCAGCCTGATAAGTTGCTTGAACATATCACCTCGCTGGTTCGCTAGCGTCCCCCAATGCAGCGGCAGTGATGAATTTATGGAGTCATGAATGTCATTGCCGTACCTTTCTCTTTCCCAGGCCCGGTGTCTTCACCTTGCTGCGCAGGGGCTATTGAAAAAGCCACGCCGTAACGTGCTGCCTGGCGATGTTCTTGCCGCCATCTCACGCATGGCGTTGCTGCAAATTGATACCATCAATGTTGTCGCACGTAGCCCCTATCTGGTGCTGTTTAGCCGTCTCGGTTCGTACCCGCAGGCCTGGCTGGATGAGGCGCTGCGACGCGGCGAGTTAATGGAATACTGGGCGCATGAGGCCTGTTTCTTACCACGCCGCGACTTTAAACTTATCCGCCATCGTATGCTGTCGCCGGAAAAGATGGGCTGGAAATATCGCGCGGCATGGATGCATGAGCACGCGGAAGAAATAGAACAGCTAGTGCGGCATATTCAGGAGCACGGTCCGGTGCGTTCTGCCGATTTTGAACATGCGCGGAAAGGCGTCAGCGGCTGGTGGGAATGGAAACCACATAAACGCCACCTTGAGGGTTTATTTACCGCCGGAAAAGTCATGGTTGTTGAGCGGCGTAATTTTCAACGTGTATATGATTTAACGCCCCGTGTGATGCCGCACTGGGATGATGAACGCGATGGACTGTCACAGTCGCAGGCGGAAAACCTGATGCTGGATAATAGCGCGCGCAGTCTGGGGATTTTCCGTGAACAGTGGCTGGCGGATTACTACCGCCTGAAACGTCCTGACCTGAAGGGATGGCGGGAGAGCCGGGCGGAACAGCAGCAGATTATTCCGGTCGAGGTGGAAACGTTGGGGCGGATGTGGCTTCATGCCGATCTTCTTTCGCAGCTGGAACCAGCGCTGAATAACGCCTTAAAGGCGACCCATAGCGCAGTGCTGTCGCCTTTCGATCCTGTGGTATGGGATCGCAAGCGGGCAGCGCAGCTCTTCGGATTTAACTATCGGCTGGAATGTTATACGCCTGCGGCGAAGCGCCAGTACGGTTATTTTGTGCTGCCGCTATTATACCAGGGCCGTTTAGTCGGGCGAATGGATGCCAAAATGCACCGTAAAACGGGGGTGCTTGAGATTATCTCGCTGTATCTGGAGGACGATATTCGCCCTGGCGTTAGTCTGCAAAAAGGAATCTGGCAGGCGATTAGCGCGTTTGCTGCCTGGCAACGGGCATCGCGCGTGACGCTGGGACAATGTCCGCCAGGCCTGTTTAGCGCCATGCGTCATGGCTGGGAAATAGACCCTGCACCATAACCGATTATGTTAATATTGAAGGATTCACAATCCGGTCCATCTGGAGGAACTATGGATCATCGTCTGCTTGAAATCATCGCCTGCCCGGTATGTAACGGCAAACTCTGGTATAACCAGGAACAGCAAGAATTAATTTGCAAACTGGATAATCTCGCTTTCCCGTTACGCGACGGCATTCCTGTATTGCTGGAAAATGAAGCTCGCGCCCTGACATCTGATGAGAGTAAATCATGAGTTTCGTCGTCATCATTCCGGCCCGTTTTTCATCTACCCGACTGCCAGGAAAACCATTAGTGGATATTAATGGTAAGCCCATGATTGTTCATGTCCTGGAGCGGGCGCGCGAATCTGGCGCGGAACGCATTATTGTTGCCACCGATCATGAAGACGTGGCTCGTGCGGTAGAAGCGGCTGGCGGCGAAGTGTGCATGACGCGCGCCGATCACCAGTCCGGCACCGAACGGTTGGCGGAAGTGGTAGAGAAGTGCGGATTCAGCGACGATACCGTTATTGTGAACGTTCAGGGCGATGAGCCGATGATCCCGGCGGTTATTATTCGCCAGGTCGCGGAAAATCTGGCGCAGCGCCAGGTTGGCATGGCGACGTTGGCGGTGCCGATTCACAGCGCCGAAGAAGCGTTTAACCCGAATGCGGTAAAAGTCGTGCTGGATGCTGAAGGCTATGCGCTTTACTTTTCCCGGGCGACGATTCCCTGGGATCGCGACCGCTTTGCAAAAAGTCTGGAAACGGTAGGAGATACTTGCCTTCGTCACCTGGGCATTTATGGCTATCGCGCGGGTTTTATCCGCCGTTACGTGAGCTGGCAACCCAGCCAGCTGGAACATATTGAAATGCTGGAGCAACTCCGTGTGCTGTGGTACGGCGAAAAAATTCATGTCGCCGTCGCCAAAGCGGTGCCCGGCACGGGCGTAGACACCGCCGACGACCTGGAGCGCGTGCGCGCTGAAATGCGTTAACATGATCCTGTTCATGATCGTCTTAGACGGTCATGAACAGCGCGGTATGATAGCGCAAAGATGAATACTCACGTCTGCTCACTAGTGGCAGCTTTCTCGTACCGTTACGATTTTCCTCATTTTTCTTTTCTTCCCTTGATCTGATACGGGTGACATCTGTCCATACGACGCTCATTATTAAAGCAGTAGCACTAATGGGGGTAATCTGGAATGGAACAGTTGCGGGCCGAACTCAGTCATTTGTTGGGTGAAAAACTTAGCCGTATAGAGTGCGTGAATGAGAAAGCGGATTCCGCATTGTGGTCATTATATGACAGCCAGGGCATCCCGATGCCGCTGATGGCGCGAAGTTTTACCACTCCCGGCGTTGCGCAGCAACTGGCCTGGAAAACCTCAATGCTGGCGCGTAGCGGTACGGTGAGGATGCCGGTAATCTATGGCGTATTGACGCATGAAGAGCATCCTGGTCCGGATGTGCTGCTGCTGGAACGACTGCGCGGTGTACCGGTAGAGGCGCCGGCGCGCACTCCGGAACGCTGGGAACAGCTAAAAGATCAGATTGTCGAAGGGCTGTTAGCCTGGCATCGGCAGGATAGCCGCGGTTGCGTTGGCGCCGTAGACCATACTCAGGAGAATATCTGGCCTTCCTGGTATCGTCAGCGGGTGGAGGTGCTGTGGACGACGCTAAATCAGTTCAGCAATACCGGCCTGACGATGCAGGACAGACGCATTCTGTTTCGTACCAGAGAATGTCTTCCTTCGTTATTTGAAGGGTTTAACGACAACTGCGTACTGGTGCATGGCAACTTCTGCCTGCGCAGTATGCTTAAAGACGCCCGTAGCGATCAGCTTCTGGCGATGGTCGGCCCCGGGCTGATGCTGTGGGCGCCGAGAGAGTTCGAACTGTTTCGCCTGATGGATAATCCATTGGCGGAGGGATTGCTTTGGCATTATCTGCAACGCGCGCCAGTGGCGGAGTCCTTCATCTGGCGGCGTTGGCTCTATGTGCTGTGGGACGAGGTTGCGCAATTGGTCAATACCGGACGTTTTAACCGTACCAATTTTGATCTGGCGGCGAAATCATTACTCCCCTGGCTTGCCTGATATGCCTTTCAGCCATTGCCAAAGTCGCCCTAATGTTTCATACCCAGCGCGATCGCTGTGCATCAGCCAGACCGGGGACGGAATTGCCCGCTCCCAGGGATTGAGCGGCGAATCGATCGCCAACTGATTCGCCGGCGCGGGAAGCGGATTCAGCCCGGCATGCTGAAAGAAAATCATCGCACGCGGCAAATGCGAGGCGGAGGTTACCAACAGGAAAGGGGCGTCGCCGATGGCCTGCTTAACGGCGGCGGCTTCTTCTTCCGTATCTTTTGGCTTATCCAGCGTAATAATATCGCTACGCGGTACGCCCAGCGACTGCGCCACCCGCGCACCGACTTCCGCCGTGCTTACCGTATTGGTTTTTGCTATGCCGCCGGTAAAAATCAGCCTGGCTCCCGGATTCGCGCGCCACAGCCGAATGCCTTCCGCCAGCCGCGGCAAGCTGTTGTTAATTAAATTAGAGCTCGGCGCCCACTGCGGGTTCCAGGTATAGCCGCCGCCGAGAACCACAATATATTCCACCTTTTGCGGACCCTGCCAGGTAGGGTAGCGGTTTTCTATCGGACGCAGCAAATGGTCAGAGACGGGTTGCAGGCTTAATAGCAATAGCGCCAGCCAACCTACGCTGATAAATACTTTTCCGGTCTTCTGAAAGCGGCTAAACCAGAGCAGCGCCAGGCCGACGCCAATGATCAGCAACATCAGCGGAAGCGGCAATAACATACCGCCAATCACTTTCTTTAGCGTAAAAAGCATCCTTTTTGGTTCCTTTTTTAACCATATAGCGGAGGATTAACGGTGATATTACACCAGACAGGTTCATTCTGGCCGCGGCTGTGACAAAATAGCGGTTTTATCAGATAACGCCTGAGCCAGCCTGTGGAGAGTCCGATGCAGGATCGCAATTTTGATGACATTGCTGAAAAGTTTTCCCGTAACATTTACGGCACGACCAAAGGACAACTGCGGCAAGCCATTCTGTGGCAAGACCTGGATCGCGTGCTGGAGGAGATTGGCGGGCGGAAACTGCGGGTGCTGGATGCCGGCGGCGGCGAAGGGCAAACGGCGATTAAGATGGCGGAACGCGGCCATCAGGTGACGTTATGCGATCTGTCTGGCGAAATGATCGCCCGCGCGCGGCAGGCGGCCGAGGCAAAAGGTGTGAGCAAAGACATGCATTTTATACAATGCCCGGCTCAGGACGTCGCTTCGCATTTGGAAAGCCCGGTTGATCTGATATTGTTTCATGCTGTGCTGGAGTGGGTAGCCGATCCTGTCGGCGTATTAGAAACGCTCTGGTCAGTATTGCGCCCTGGCGGCGCGCTGTCGTTGATGTTCTATAACGCTAACGGTTTGCTGATGCACAATATGGTGGCGGGTAATTTTGACTACGTGCAGGCGGGGATGCCTAAACGCAAGAAGCGCACGCTGTCGCCTGACTACCCGCGCGACCCCGCGCAGGTGTACCAGTGGCTGGAGGCGATTGGTTGGCAGATTACCGGTAAAACCGGCGTGCGTGTGTTTCATGATTATCTGCGTGAAAAACACCAGCAGCGTGACTGTTATGAGACCCTGGTCGAACTGGAAACGCGTTATTGCCGCCAGGAGCCGTATATTAGCCTTGGGCGCTACATTCATGTCACCGCGATTAAAAGCCCGGCGCTAGCCGCAGATGCAAGGATAACCTATGAGTGAATTTTCCCAGACAGTCCCCGAACTGGTTGCCTGGGCCAGAAAAAACGACTTTTCCATCTCGCTGCCGGTAGACAGACTTTCCTTTCTGCTGGCGGTCGCCACGTTGAACGGCGAACGCCTTGACGGCGAGATGAGTGAAGGCGAGCTGGTGGATGCATTCCGCCATGTGAGTGATGCGTTTGAGCAAACCAGCGAAACCATCGGCGTGCGCGCGAACAACGCGATTAACGATATGGTGCGTCAACGTCTGCTGAACCGCTTTACCAGCGAGCAGGCGGAAGGCAATGCGATTTACCGATTAACCCCGCTCGGGATTGGCATCACCGATTACTACATTCGTCAACGCGAATTCTCTACGCTGCGTCTTTCTATGCAGTTGTCGATTGTGGCCGGCGAATTGAAGCGCGCGGCGGATGCGGCAGCGGAGGGGGGCGATGAGTTCCACTGGCATCGCAACGTTTACGCGCCATTGAAATATTCGGTGGCGGAGATTTTCGACAGTATCGATCTCACCCAGCGCATCATGGATGAACAGCAGCAGCAGGTGAAAGACGATATCGCACAACTGCTGAATAAAGACTGGCGGGCGGCGATTTCCAGCTGTGAGCTGCTGCTTTCCGAAACGTCCGGTACGCTGCGCGAGTTGCAGGATACGCTGGAGGCGGCGGGCGATAAGCTGCAGGCTAACCTGCTGCGCATTCAGGATGCCACGATGACGCACGACGATCTGCATTTTGTCGACAGGCTGGTGTTTGACTTACAAAGTAAACTCGACCGCATTATCAGTTGGGGTCAGCAGTCTATTGATTTATGGATCGGCTACGATCGTCACGTGCATAAATTTATCCGTACCGCGATCGATATGGATAAAAACCGTGTCTTCGCCCAGCGGTTGCGCCAGTCCGTGCAGACTTATTTTGACGATCCCTGGGCGCTAACCTACGCGAATGCCGATCGTCTGCTGGATATGCGCGATGAAGAGATGGCGTTGCGTGACGATGAAGTCACCGGGGAGTTGCCGCCGGATCTGGAATATGAAGAGTTTAACGAGATCCGCGAGCAGTTAGCGGCCATCATTGAAGAACAGCTGGCTATCTACAAAACCAGACAAACGCCACTGGATCTTGGGCTGGTGGTGCGCGAGTATCTGGCGCAATACCCGCGCGCGCGTCATTTCGACGTGGCGCGTATTGTTATCGATCAAGCGGTACGTCTTGGCGTAGCGCAAGCAGATTTCACCGGACTGCCAGCCAAATGGCAGCCGATTAATGATTACGGAGCCAAGGTACAGGCGCATGTCATTGACAAATATTGAACAAGTGATGCCGGTTAAGCTGGCGCAGGCGCTGGCGAATCCGTTATTTCCGGCGCTGGATAGCGCATTACGTTCGGGCCGCCACATCGGGCTGGACGAACTGGATAATCATGCCTTTCTGATGGATTTTCAGGAATACCTGGAAGAGTTTTACGCGCGTTATAACGTGGAACTGATTCGCGCGCCGGAGGGGTTCTTCTACCTGCGTCCGCGTTCTACCACGCTTATCCCGCGCTCGGTGTTATCCGAACTGGATATGATGGTCGGTAAAATTCTCTGCTACCTCTATCTTAGCCCGGAGCGTCTGGCCAACGAAGGGATCTTTACTCAGCAAGAATTGTACGACGAGCTGCTTACCCTTGCGGACGAAGCCAAACTGCTAAAGCTGGTTAATAACCGCTCGACGGGATCTGACGTTGATCGTCAGAAACTGCAGGAAAAGGTGCGTTCTTCTTTAAACCGCCTGCGTCGTTTGGGCATGGTATGGTTTATGGGCCACGACAGCAGCAAATTCCGCATTACCGAATCGGTCTTCCGCTTTGGCGCGGATGTCCGCGCCGGCGACGATCCTCGCGAGGCGCAGCGTCGTCTCATCCGCGACGGGGAAGCGATGCCCATTGAAAACCATCTGCAACTTAATGATGAGACCGAAGAGAGTCAGCCGGACAGTGGAGAGGAAGAATAATGATTGAACGCGGTAAATTTCGCTCGCTAACGCTGATTAACTGGAACGGTTTTTTTGCCCGTACTTTTGACCTGGATGAACTGGTCACGACGTTATCCGGGGGCAACGGTGCCGGGAAATCCACGACGATGGCGGCGTTCGTCACGGCGCTGATCCCGGATCTTACATTACTGCACTTTCGTAACACCACGGAAGCCGGCGCCACCAGCGGTTCGCGCGATAAAGGTCTGCACGGTAAGCTGAAGGCGGGCGTCTGTTACTCCATGCTCGACACCATTAATTCCCGCCATCAGCGGGTGGTGGTCGGCGTGCGTCTGCAGCAGGTCGCTGGGCGCGATCGCAAAGTGGACATCAAACCGTTCGCTATCCAGGGGCTGCCGATGTCGGTACAGCCGACACAACTGGTGACGGAGACATTAAACGAACGTCAGGCGCGCGTACTGTCGCTTGCTGAGCTGAAAGACAAGCTTGACGAGATGGAAGGCGTGCAGTTTAAGCAGTTTAACTCCATCACCGATTATCATTCGCTGATGTTTGACTTAGGGATTATCGCCCGTCGTCTGCGCTCCGCTTCCGATCGTAGTAAATTCTATCGTTTGATAGAGGCCTCGCTGTACGGCGGGATCTCCAGCGCCATTACCCGATCGCTACGCGATTATTTATTGCCGGAAAACAGCGGCGTGCGCAAGGCGTTCCAGGATATGGAAGCGGCGCTGCGCGAGAACCGACTCACGCTGGAAGCGATTCGTGTTACCCAATCCGATCGCGATCTGTTTAAGCATTTGATCAGCGAAGCCACCGATTATGTGGCGGCGGATTATATGCGCCACGCCAATGAGCGTCGGGTTCACCTTGATCAGGCGTTGGCGTTTCGACGCGAACTGTACACATCGCGCAAACAACTGGCGGCTGAGCAGTACAAGCACGTCGATATGGCCCGTGAGTTGGGCGAACATAACGGCGCCGAAGGTTCTCTTGAGGCGGATTACCAGGCGGCGAGCGATCACCTGAATCTGGTGCAAACCGCGCTGCGTCAGCAGGAAAAAATTGAACGCTACGAAGCGGATCTTGAAGAGCTGCAGATTCGACTCGAAGAGCAAAACGAAGTGGTGGCGGAAGCCGCCGAAATGCAGGACGAAAATGAAGCGCGTGCCGAAGCCGCCGAGCTGGAAGTCGATGAACTCAAAAGCCAGCTTGCGGATTACCAGCAGGCGCTGGATGTACAGCAAACGCGCGCGATTCAGTATAACCAGGCGATATCAGCGCTTGCCCGCGCTAAAGAACTTTGTCATCTGCCGGATCTAACGCCGGAAAGCGCCGCCGAATGGCTGGATACTTTCCAGGCAAAAGAGCAGGAAGCTACGGAAAAACTGCTGTCGTTGGAACAAAAAATGAGCGTGGCGCAAACCGCGCACAGCCAGTTTGAGCAGGCTTACCAGCTAGTAGCGGCGATCAACGGCCCGCTGGCGCGTAGCGAAGCCTGGGACGTGGCGCGCGAGCTGTTACGGGACGGCGTGAACCAGCGTCATCTGGCGGAACAGGTACAGCCGCTGCGGATGCGCCTGAGCGAACTGGAACAGCGGCTGCGCGAGCAGCAAGAGGCGGAACGTCTGCTGGCTGAGTTCTGTAAGCGACAGGGCAAAAATTTTGATATTGACGAACTGGAAGCGCTGCATCAGGAGCTGGAAGCCCGCATCGCGTCCTTGTCTGAGAGCGTGTCGTCAGCCAGCGAACAGCGTATGGCCTTGCGTCAGGAACAGGAACAGCTGCAATCCCGTATCCAGCATCTGATGCAACGCGCTCCTGTCTGGCTGGCGGCGCAGAATAGCCTGAACCAGCTTAGCGAACAGTGCGGCGAGGAGTTTACGTCCAGCCAGGAAGTGACCGAATACCTGCAACAGCTACTGGAGCGTGAGCGCGAAGCCATTGTCGAACGCGACGAAGTGGGCGCGCGTAAAAATGCGGTTGATGAAGAGATCGAACGTTTAAGCCAGCCGGGCGGCGCGGAAGATCAGCGTTTGAATGCGCTGGCGGAGCGTTTTGGCGGGGTACTGCTGTCGGAAATCTACGATGATGTCAGTCTTGAAGATGCGCCGTACTTTTCCGCACTGTATGGCCCGTCGCGCCATGCGATCGTCGTACCGGATTTATCGCAAATAGCCGAACAGCTTGAAGGTCTGACCGACTGCCCGGAAGATCTGTACCTGATCGAAGGCGATCCGCAGTCTTTTGATGACAGCGTATTCAGCGTTGACGAGCTGGAAAAGGCGGTGGTCGTGAAAATTGCCGACCGTCAGTGGCGTTATTCGCGTTTTCCGTCGCTGCCTATTTTTGGCCGTGCGGCGCGCGAGAACCGTATTGAAAGTCTCCATGCGGAACGGGAAGTGCTTTCCGAGCGCTTTGCCACGCTCTCGTTTGACGTGCAGAAAACCCAGCGTTTGCACCAGGCGTTCAGCCGTTTTATCGGTAGCCACCTTTCTGTTGCCTTTGAGGACGATCCGGAAGCGGAAATTCGCCGACTGAACGGGCGTCGCGTCGAGCTGGAGCGCGCGCTGGCGACGCATGAAAGCGACAACCAGCAGCAGCGCCTTCAGTTTGAGCAGGCCAAAGAGGGCGTTTCCGCGCTTAACCGTTTGCTGCCGCGGCTGAATTTATTGGCCGATGAAACGCTGGCCGATCGGGTCGATGAAATTCAGGAACGGTTGGATGAGGCGCAAGAAGCGGCGCGATTTGTGCAGCAATATGGCAACCAGTTAGCCAAACTGGAGCCGGTGGTTTCCGTTCTGCAAAGCGATCCGGAACAGTTTGAGCAGTTAAAAGAAGACTATGCATGGTCGCAGCAAATGCAGCGCGACGCGCGCCAGCAGGCTTTTGCTCTGGCTGAAGTTGTCGAACGTCGGGCGCATTTCAGCTATTCCGACTCGGCGGAAATGCTGAGCGGCAACAGCGATCTCAACGAAAAGCTGCGCCAGCGGCTGGAGCAGGCGGAAGCCGAGCGTACCCGCGCCCGCGAAGCGCTGCGCAGCCATGCCGCGCAGTTAAGTCAGTACAGCCAGGTCCTGGCCTCGCTAAAAAGCTCTTACGACACGAAAAAAGAGCTGCTTAACGATTTGCAGCGCGAATTACAGGATATTGGCGTTCGCGCCGACAGCGGGGCGGAAGAGCGTGCCCGCCAGCGTCGCGATGAACTGCACGCCCAGTTGAGCAATAACCGTTCGCGTCGCAATCAGCTTGAGAAAGCGCTCACCTTCTGCGAAGCGGAGATGGAGAACCTGACCCGTAAGCTGCGCAAGCTGGAGCGTGATTATCATGAAATGCGCGAGCAGGTCGTGACCGCGAAAGCCGGCTGGTGCGCAGTCATGCGGATGGTGAAAGACAATGGCGTGGAACGCCGTCTGCACCGTCGTGAGCTGGCTTATCTGTCGGCGGATGAACTGCGCTCCATGTCGGATAAGGCGTTGGGCGCGCTGCGCCTGGCCGTCGCGGATAACGAACATCTGCGCGACGTATTGCGTCTGTCGGAAGATCCGAAACGCCCGGAACGTAAAATCCAGTTCTTTGTGGCCGTTTACCAGCATCTGCGCGAACGTATTCGTCAGGATATTATTCGTACCGACGATCCGGTTGAAGCCATTGAACAAATGGAGATTGAGCTGAGTCGTCTGACGGAAGAGCTGACATCGCGTGAGCAAAAGCTGGCGATCAGTTCCCGCAGCGTGGCAAACATTATCCGCAAGACTATCCAGCGTGAGCAGAACCGTATTCGCATGCTGAACCAGGGGTTGCAAAGCGTCTCGTTTGGCCAGGTGAATAGCGTGCGGTTAAACGTCAACGTGCGTGAAACGCATGCCACCTTGCTGGATGTGCTTTCAGAACAGCAGGAGCAGCATCAGGATCTGTTTAACAGCAATCGTCTGACCTTCTCCGAAGCGCTGGCGAAACTGTACCAGCGCCTGAATCCGCAGATCGATATGGGGCAACGCACGCCGCAGACCATCGGCGAGGAGCTGCTGGACTACCGTAACTATCTGGAAATGGAAGTTGAAGTTAACCGTGGGTCCGACGGCTGGCTGCGTGCGGAATCCGGCGCGCTATCAACGGGGGAAGCTATCGGGACCGGGATGTCAATTCTGGTGATGGTTGTGCAAAGCTGGGAAGACGAAGCGCGCAGACTGCGCGGGAAAGATATTTCGCCATGTCGCCTGCTGTTCCTCGATGAAGCGGCGCGTCTGGATGCGCGCTCTATCGCCACGCTGTTTGAACTATGCGAACGTTTGCAGATGCAGCTCATCATCGCCGCGCCGGAAAACATCAGTCCGGAGAAGGGCACGACCTATAAACTGGTGCGTAAAGTGTTTCAGAATACTGAGCATGTTCATGTTGTCGGGCTGCGTGGCTTTGCGCCGCAGCTTCCGGAAACGCTTCCCGGTACGCAAACGGAAGATACGCCTTCAGAAGCGAGTTAAATACGGCAGAAACGATGACGTGCCTGATGGCGCCTCGTTTATCAGGCAAGGCCGGATAAGTCGGTTACGCCGCCATCCGGCACAACAAGTTCTGCTTTATCATTAGCCTGGGGCGGCGAAAGCCGCCTTTTTCTTTATCTGAAAAATCTCTCCGGGTAGTGCATTTTCTTTAAACTTCTTTACATTAGGTTAGGCAAAAACGTAACGAACTTTATATACTGGAGTTAAGCCTGACGAGTGAGCAGGCTGACTCGTCATACTAAACAAAAGCATTGGTTGCGGTTGACCCGCGCTGCGGGCAGCACAGTCATGCGGAGTATGATAACGAAAACAGGGGGCAAGGGATGTTGCTTAACAAGATGTGTGGTCGTTGTCTGTCGGCAATCAGTTTATGCCTGGCCGTAACATTCGCTCCACTGTTCAATGCGCAGGCCGATGAGCCTGAAATGATACCTGGCGATAGCGCCGTTGCCGCGCCGGATCTAGCTGGGCCGCAGAAGCAATCAGCCGCGACGGCGATTATGGCCGGGATTCAGCCGCTGCCGGAGGGCGTTTCAGCCGAGAAAGTCCGGGCTGATTTACAGTCGCAGCTTCCTTCCGGCTATACGCCGGTCTATATGAGCCAGCTGACATTGCTGTATGCCGCGCGCGACATGAAGCCCATGTGGGATAATCGCGATGCGGTGAAAGTCTTCCAGCAACAGTTGGCGGAGGTGGCGATTGCCGGATTCCAGCCGCAGTTTACCGCCTGGGTGGCATTGTTGACCGATCCCGCCGTAAACGGTATGGCGCGCGATGTTGTGTTGTCAGACGCTATGATGGGCTATCTCCATTTCATTGCGAATATCCCCGTCAAAGGCCAGCGCTGGTTATATAGCAACAAACCTTACGCATTGGCGACGCCGCCAGTCTCGGTGATTAACCAGTGGCAAATCGCGCTGGAAGAGGGGCAGTTGCCGATGTTTGTCGCCAGCCTGGCGCCGCAGCATCCACAGTATGCGCCCATGCATGACGCGCTGCTGAAGCTGGTGGCGGACTCTCGCCCGTGGCCGCAGTTGGCCAATACCGCAACGCTGCGCCCGGGGCAATGGAGTAACGATGTGCCTGCGCTGCGCGAAATATTACAGCGTACGGGGATGCTGGATGGCGGTCCAAAGATAGCCTTACCCGGCGATAACACTGCTGATAGCGCCGTCGTCAGCCCCTCCGCCGTGGTCGACGAAACATCGGTGGCGCAGCCGGTCGACGAACAAACGGCCCGCCGTAGTAAGCCGGCTCCGGCGGTACGCGCCGCCTACGATAATGAACTGGTCGAGGCGGTAAAGCGTTTTCAGGCATGGCAAGGGCTGGGGGCGGATGGCGTTATTGGCCCGGCGACGCGTAACTGGCTTAATATGACCCCCGCGCAACGCGCAGGCGTACTGGCACTGAATATCCAACGTTTACGCCTGCTGCCGGCGGAACTCTCTACCGGTATTATGGTAAACATTCCCGCTTATTCGCTGGTCTACTATCAGAATGGCAACCAGGTGCTGGCTTCGAGGGTGATCGTCGGGCGTCCCGATCGTAAAACGCCGATGATGAGCAGCGCGCTGAATAATGTGGTGGTGAACCCGCCGTGGAACGTTCCGCCCACGCTTGCGCGTAAAGACATTTTACCGAAGGTGTGGAATGACCCAGGCTATCTGGAGCGCCATGGCTACACCGTGATGCGCGGCTGGAACAGCAAAGAAGCGATCGATCCGTGGCAGGTTGACTGGACCACCATTACGCCATCGAATCTTCCGTTCCGTTTCCAGCAGGCGCCAGGCGCGCACAATTCGCTGGGGCGTTATAAATTTAATATGCCGAGCTCTGATGCGATCTATCTGCACGATACGCCTAACCATACTCTCTTTCAGCGTGACGCCAGGGCGTTAAGTTCCGGCTGCGTGCGGGTCAATAAGGCCTCTGAACTGGCGAATATGCTCTTGCAGGATGCTGGCTGGAACGATGCGCGGATCTCAGGCGCCCTGAAGCAAGGCGACACGCGGTATGTCAATATCCGGCAGAACATTCCAGTAAATCTTTACTATCTGACCGCGTTTGTCGGCGCAGATGGACGTATGCAATATCGTACAGATATTTACAATTACGATCTCACAGCGCGATCCAGCGCACAAATTGTGCCAAAGGTTGAACAATTAATCAGGTAAATGAAGAAGTTCTGGTAAATATGTTGTCCTAATGTTTGGCTTCAACGGGGCGTTTCGCTGTAGACCCCCGTTGTGGCTGGGGGAGGGCCATCTTGACGCGGGCTTTATCGGCAGTTAAGGTGCCTTTCGTGCGCCAGAAGTGCATATACAACAACCTTTAAGTCGACCGGGCCGTTCAGAAGTCTGTGCCAGCCGGTATCATGTCTGCTTAAAGGTAGAAGTGTATTAACGATAACATTGACCTGTAGACCTGATTATCATGGACAAATTTGACGCTAATCGCCGCAAGCTGCTGGCGCTTGGTGGTGTCGCTCTCGGCGCCGCCATCCTGCCCGCGCCAGCGTTTGCCACACTCTCGACCCCACGCCCGCGCATTTTGACGTTAAACAATCTCCATACCGGAGAGTCAATCAAGGCGGAGTTTTTCGATGGAAGAGCCTACATTCAGGATGAATTAGCAAAGTTAAACCATTTTTTCCGTGACTATCGCGCGAATAAAGTCCGATCAATCGATCCCCGCTTGTTTGACCAACTTTACCGACTTCAGGGGCTGTTAGGGACGCGTAAACCTGTGCAGCTCATCTCAGGCTACCGTTCTCTTGATACCAATAATGAATTACGCGCCCGTAGCAGCGGCGTAGCGAAAAAAAGCTACCATACAAAAGGGCAGGCGATGGATTTTCATATTGAAGGCGTGGCGCTGAGCAATATTCGCAAAGCGGCGTTATCTATGCGCGCAGGTGGTGTAGGATATTACCCACGTAGTAACTTTGTGCATATTGATACCGGGCCGGCGCGGCACTGGTAATCAGCGAGGCTTAATCAAAGGAGCAGTATGAACTATCGTATTATTCCGGTCACCGCGTTCTCCCAGAACTGTTCATTAATCTGGTGCGAACAAACCCGGCTGGCGGCGCTGGTCGATCCGGGCGGCGACGCGGAAAAAATTAAACAGGAAGTGGACGCCAGCGGCGTGACGTTGATGCAAATTTTACTCACGCATGGGCATCTCGATCATGTCGGCGCGGCGAGTGAACTGGCGCAGCATTACGGCGTTCCTGTTATCGGTCCGGAAAAAGAAGATGAGTTCTGGCTGCAAGGACTGCCGGCGCAAAGCCGCATGTTTGGTCTGGATGAGTGTCAGCCGCTGACGCCTGATCGCTGGCTGAACGACGGCGATCGCGTCAGCGTAGGGAATGTGACGTTACAGGTGTTACATTGTCCGGGACACACGCCGGGACACGTGGTTTTCTTTGATGAACAGTCGCAACTGCTGATCTCCGGCGATGTGATTTTCAAAGGTGGCGTCGGGCGCAGCGATTTTCCTCGCGGCGATCACACCCAGTTGATTGACGCCATTAAGCGTAAATTATTGCCGCTTGGCGATGATGTGACCTTTATTCCTGGCCACGGCCCGCTCTCTACGCTCGGATACGAGCGTCTGCATAATCCCTTCCTGCAAGATGAGATGCCGGTCTGGTAAGCAGAATGAAAAAGCCTGCAATGTGCAGGCTTTTTTATCGGTCACGCCAGTCGACAGCTTTTTATAGTACCGCGACAATGGCTTCGCACAGCGGCGCCATATTATCCGGGGTCATGCCCGCCACGTTCACGCGACCAGAAGCCACGGCATAAACGCCAAACTCTTCACGCAGACGTAGCACCTGATCTTTGGTCAGACCGCTGAATGAGAACATCCCGTTCTGCTTGATAATAAAGCTGAAGTCACGGTTCGCGCCTTTTTCCTGCAAGGTATTCACGAACAGTTGACGCATACGCTGAATACGCTGGCGCATGTCCGTCAGTTCCTGTTCCCAGATAGCGCGCAGGGCGTCATTACTCAGGATAGTCGCGACGATGGACGCGCCGTGCGCTGGCGGGTTGGAGTAGTTAGCGCGAATGGCGGATTTCATCTGGCTAAAAGCGCGATCCACGGTTTCCGCATCGGCAGCCACGAGGGTGCAGGCGCCGACGCGCTCATTATATAAGCCGAAGTTTTTGGAGTAGGAGCTGGCGACAATAAGCTCTTTATGCAGCGCGGCAAAGGCGCGCAGACCTTCCGCATCTTCTTCCAGGCCGCGGGCAAAGCCCTGGTAAGCGAAATCGAATAGCGGCAGCCACCCTTTTTCAACGGAAAGCTCAGCCAGAACCTGCCACTGTTCCAGAGTAGGGTCAATGCCGGTTGGGTTATGACAGCAACCGTGGAACAGAACCACATCGCCGGCCTGTGCTTCGCTCAGGCTGGCTTGTAGCGCTTCAAAATCCAGCGTGTGATTTTCCGCATCGTAGTAAGCGTACTCCCGAACTTCCAGGCCGGCAGCGTTAAACACGCTTTTGTGGTTCGGCCAGCTGGGGTTGCTCACCCACACCCGTTTTACCGGAGTATTTTTTGCCAAAAAGTCGGCGGCAATGCGTAACGCGCCGGTACCGCCCGGCGTTTGCGCCGTGCGTGCGCGCTTGTCGTTAATCAGCGCGCTGCCTTTGCCGAACAGCAGTTCCTGAGTGCAGCGAGCAAATTCCGGAATCCCGTCAATGCCGAGATAGTTTTTCGTCGTTTCATTTTCCAGTAAATACTGCTCGGCTTTTTTAACGCTGGTGAGCACCGGTGTTTTGCCGGTTTCATCTTTATATACGCCAATGCCAAGGTTAATTTTCCCTGGACGGTCATCGGCGCGAAACAGATCGGCCAGGCCCAAAATCGGGTCGGCAGGAGCGGCGGTTATGTTCTCAAACATGACGAGGTTCCATTATAGTTACAGAAGGGAAATCCGCTATCAGGTTAACGGCAGATTTACAAAATGCCAACCGTTAGCGCTAAAAAGCCCGCCTGTTTTTGAAAGACGCACATTTTCTCTAAGAGAGATAAAAAAACAGGACCGAAGTCCTGTTTTTGAGGCATAAAACAAAGGGGTCTGCTGATCAGAACTGGTAAGTAATACCGACAGCCGCCTGATCGTCGGTGCCAACGTAGCTGGAGCTGTAGTCGTTTTCGTCCAGCAGGTTGAAACGGTAGTCAACCCATACGTTCATGTTTTTGTTGAAGTAGTAAGTCGCGCCCGCCTGAATATATTTCGCCAGATCGGCCGAGCCGTCGGCGCCGTTCAACTGCTTACCTTTACTCTGCACATACGAGATTGCCGGACGCAGGCCGAAGTCAAACTGGTACTGAGCGACCACTTCCAGGTTCTGCGTTTTGTTTGCCATTTCCACGGTATCGGTAACCGTATTTTCAACAATGCTCATATTGCGGGTTTCAGCATATACGGCAGCCAGGTAGACGTTGTTTGCATCATATTTCGCGCCAACGGCCCATGATTCTGCGCGATCGCCATTACCATCGCGATCCTGCTGATCGTTAGTACGCTTGCTGTTGCTGTACGCTGCGGTGACGCCAAAGCCGTCGAACTCATATGCCATGGTGTAACCTACGCCATCGCCATTCTGAGAGTTAATGCTGTGGTTGTCCTGATTTTTACCCTGATACTGGATACCGAAAGAGAGACCGTCCACCAGACCAAAGAAGTCAGAGTTACGGTAGGTCAACAAACCGCCAGCACGGCTGGTCATGTAGTTATCAGTATAGGCGCCGCCCCAGGTTTCGCCGGAGAAGTAGGGGGCCATATCGGTATAGGATTCAACATCGTAAACGATACCGTAGTTACGACCATAATCGATTGAACCCACTTCCGCGTATTTCAAACCCGCGAAGGCCAGACGGACCAGATTCGAGTTCTGCTGTTCGCCTTCAGCGCGGTCTGCTTTAGTACGGTATTCCCACTGACCGAAACCGGTCAGATCGGTGTTAATCTGCGTTTCCCCTTTAAAACCAATCTGGGCATAAGTCTGGTCGGCATTTTTGCTATCGCCGGTCGTTGTCCATACGTGACGACCCACGGCTTTACCGTACAGATCCAGCTTATTACCATCTTTATTATAAATTTCTGCTGCGTTTGCGGTTGCAGCAGCCAGCAGGGCAGGGATCACCGCTGCCAGGATTTTGCGCTTCATCATTATTTATTACCCTCATTGGTTTTTTTATATGACACCTGCCACTGCCGTCAATAAAACTTTACAGAAATATTGATGAGAGTTTGGTGTCTTTATGTGTCTGACAGGCATCTTTCCATTCAAACTAACGTTTCGCTACCGTGAAAGTGCTACAAATATAAAGATTTAGTTTCAAAAGGAAAAAATATGTAAACAAATGTTATTTTCGCGGAACTTTGTGAACAACGTCAAACTTCCCCTGAGTTCTCGCTTTGATTTGATCGTTTTTCTTTTATCACTATGATTTTATTGTAATTATTGGCTTGTAGAACCGTTGTGCCTGAAAAAGCAGCAGAAGAGCTATTTCATAAAAATAGCCATTTAGAAGTCTTGATGTCTGAAATTGTGGTGAAAAATTGTGCTATTAGAACAGAAAAATCTAATCCGCAATAAAATTAAGGATTAATTTTTATGTGTAAATATTTTCGTGAAATATACAGTAACAAGATGTGGTAATTCAGAGGGTTGTAATTAAATTTATTTACTTATTGATAATAAAGCTGACATTCAGGCGAAAAAAAAGGCCAGCATAGCTGGCCTTGAGTGTGACGTAAAAATCAGAAGCTGGCGTTGCGTGGGGTCCGTGGGAACGGAATAACATCGCGCACGTTTTGCACACCCGTGACGTAAGCGATAAGGCGTTCAAAGCCCAGGCCAAAGCCGGAATGCGGTACAGTACCGTAGCGACGCAAGTCGCGATACCACCAGTAATCCTCTTTATTCAGCCCCATTTCGGCCATACGGGCATCCAGCACATCCAGACGCTCTTCACGCTGGGAACCACCGATGATTTCGCCGATTCCCGGCGCCAGCACATCCATGGCCGCCACGGTTTTGCCATCTTCGTTAAGGCGCATGTAAAATGCTTTAATTTCCTTCGGATAGTTTTTCACCACTACCGGCGCTTTGAAATGCTCTTCCGCCAGATAACGTTCGTGTTCGGAAGAGAGGTCGACGCCCCAGAACACCGGGTTTTCAAATGTCTTACCACAGCGTTCCAGAATGGCGACCGCATCGGTGTAATCCACCTGAGCGAAGTCGGTAGAGACAAAACGCTCCAGACGAGCGATAGCGTCTTTATCTACGCGTTCGGCAAAGAACTTCATATCATCCGCACGCTCTTCCAGAACCGCCTTGAAGACATATTTCAGCATGGCTTCCGCCAGACGGGCGTTGTCTTCCAGATCGGCGAACGCCACTTCCGGCTCCAGCATCCAGAACTCCGCCAGGTGGCGGCTGGTGTTGGAATTTTCCGCGCGGAAGGTCGGCCCAAAAGTATAGATTTTGGACAGCGCACAGGCATACGTTTCACCGTTGAGCTGGCCGGAGACGGTCAGGAATGATTCTTTGCCAAAAAAGTCTTTGTCAAAATCTACTCTGCCCTGGTCGTTACGCGGCAGGTTTTCCAGATCCAACGTTGAGACGCGGAACATTTCGCCAGCGCCTTCGGTATCGGAAGCGGTAATCAGCGGGGTGGAGACCCAAAAGAAACCCTGCTCATCGAAGAAGCGATGCAGCGCCTGCGCCAGAGTATGGCGAACGCGCGCTACCGCGCCAATCAGGTTGGTGCGCGGGCGCAGATGCGCGACCTCACGCAGATACTCAATGCTATGGCGTTTTGCCGCCATCGGGTAGGTATCCGGATCTTCCACCCAGCCTGCGACCTCTACTTTCGTAGCCTGGATTTCGAAACTTTGCCCCTGTCCCGGCGACGCGACAACCTTACCTGTTACTACCACGGAGCAGCCTGTCGTCAGGTGTAATACTTCTTCATTATAATTGGGCAGAGAATTATTAATGACAGCCTGTACAGGATCAAAGCAGGAGCCGTCATAAACGGCGAGGAAGGAGATGCCAGCTTTTGAATCTCGGCGGGTACGCACCCATCCGCGCACGGTGACTTCTTGGTCAACGGCTACGCGGCCCTGGAGTACGTCGGCTACAGGCACAACGCTCATAATATTCTCTCTAGTTAATAGTCGGAAAAAATAAACACTTGTCCACCCGAAATGGGGGTATTCCTATGTTACCTGGCATCTGCAATCAGACAAGCAGAAATCGCATCTGGAAGCAGGTTTTCAGAAAGAAACCTGTAAAAAGTTCGCACCTGCTCGCGAACCATTGAGAATTTAGGCTGGTTTTGCAAGCTTTGCGCACGTTACTCGATCAGGACGCGCATCTCTTGCTTGGCGTTTTGCATCACGACAATCGTTTTAAAAGACTTAATATTGCCTGAGGAAAAGAAAAGCTCACGGGTAAGCGCTTCATATTCCGCCATGTCACGAACATTGAGCACCAGTAAAAAGTCGAAATCGCCCGTTACGTAGTAGACCTGCTGCACCTGCGGGCAACTGACAAACCGTTGACGAGCCTCTTCCAGTAAATTGAATCGCTCGTTTTCGATCACCACCTGCACCACAATCGTGACCGGGCGTCCCACTTTGCCAGCATCAATAAGGCTGACATTGCCTTTAATTATGCCCGCCTCCTCCAGTGCCGCGATACGACGATTCACTGCCGAAGGTGAAAGATTGACCTGTTCGGCGATTTCCCGCTGAGAAAGACGATTATCGCGCTGCAATAATGTCAGAATGTTTTTATCCCAGGCGTCAAGCTTCATATCGCAAATAACCTCTTTAATGTGATGACTATCACTGTGCGCAATTTTGCCGCGTCCAGGTCGTTAAAAAAAGGTGAAAATTGCACGACGATGGGCATTTTCGCGCCATTTAACAGCAATAAGCATAGTACTATCATAATCAGTGGAATAAAGAAAAGGACGTAATAGATATTGTGCGGCTCTTTTATCAGTACGGTTTATTAAAGTGAGGATAACCACTACTACAGCCACAAAACGCGAGTTCTTTACTTGTTTCTACTCAATAATTGCCAAAAACATATTATTTCAATAAATAAACTTTAACAAAAGGTATCATTATGCATGAGCTTATTAAATACCAGTTTAATACACGTCGGAAAAAATATGGTACAGGAGCGGCTTTAAGTTTGCTTAACGGAAATGTTGGGCGTGAGGTGTTAGCATTTCATAAAAAATTACCCAATTATGCCGTTACGCCGTTACATAATCTGGCGCATCTAAGCCGGCGGCTTGGACTAGGGTCCATCCATATTAAAGATGAGTCCTGGCGTTTTGGTCTGAATGCTTTTAAAGGTCTGGGCGGCTCTTATGCTGTAGGAAAATATCTCGCTGATAAATTGCAATGTGATATTAACTCGTTAAGTTTTGCTGCCCTTAACACTCCTGAGATTAAAGAAAAAATTAAGGATTGTGTTTTTGTTACCGCGACGGATGGCAATCATGGCCGTGGTGTGGCGTGGGCGGCGGAGCAATTAGGTCTAAAAGCCGTCGTTTATATGCCTAAAGGATCATCGTTAATCCGGGCAGAGAATATTCGCCATCATGGAGCTGAATGCACCATCACCGATCTGAACTACGATGATGCAGTGCGACTGGCCCATAGAATGGCGCAAACAAAAGGCTGGGTGCTTTTGCAGGATACAGCTTGGACAGGGTATGAAGAGATCCCAACGTGGATTATGCAAGGCTATATGACACTAGCGGTTGAAGCTTATGATCAGCTCGCAGAAACAAACAGTCCGTTGCCAACCCACCTTATTTTACAAGCGGGGGTGGGATCATTTGCTGGCAGTGTTATGGGTTATTTTGTTGAAAAAATGCAGGAAAGTATCCCTAATATTATTGTGGTTGAGCCGCATCAGGCCAACTGTCTTTATCAATCCGCAGTTATGAATGATGGTCAACCTCACTGCGTCACTGGCGATATGGCGACGATAATGGCCGGGCTTGCGTGTGGGGAGCCGAATATTATCAGTTGGCCTATTATTCGGGACAACACCAGTTGTTTTATTTCCGCTGATGATTGTCTGGCGGCTAAGGGTATGCGCATTTCTGCCGCGCCGCGTCCAGGTACGGATACGCCTTTTATTTCCGGCGAGTCCGGAGCTATTGGCGTAGGGTTGCTTTATGAGTTGATGAACAATATGCATTATCAGGATCTTGCTAATCGCTTACAGCTTGATGCCAATGCTCATGTTCTGCTTATTAGCACCGAAGGCGATACGTCCCCAGATATTTATGAAGATATAGTCTGGAACGGACGCAGTGCTTAAACATTACGACTAAAAAATTAGATAATAAAGGCAGCATGTAAAAAACGCGTTTTTTATACGCATAATAAACCTAATGCAGGAAGCAAAACTTCATAACAATATACCATTAAAACGGCATTTAGTGAGTAAGGGATGCTCCTACCCGCTGACTTTCCAGTTTAGTGTTGTTGGCAAAATTCAGGATTACGCTGAACTGGAAAGATTATTTCTGAGACTGAACGAATTAATTTAAATCCGAGGTCATTATGTTAGAGCAACTTTCACAACTCTTTGAATTTCTATGGGGTGGCCCATTATTTTTGTGTGTTATCGGCATTGGCTTTTATTTCACAGTACGCCTCAAATTTTTCCAGATTATCAATTTAAAAGAAATTTACCGTAATACAATTGGTACACTTGCCGGAAAAAATAAACAAAACACTACTGGCGAGGCAGCGTCTAAAAAATCCTTAAAATCAATAGAGGTGGCTGCCACTGTGCTATCCGGCTCATTAGGCGCGGGAACGATCGCAGGTGTTGCTGCGGCTATTGCGGTTGGCGGACCTGGGGCAATTTTCTGGATGTGGATCATTGCGGTCGTGGGTATGATGACCAAAATGGTTGAAGTGACGCTGGCGGTGAAATACCGAAGTAAAGGTGAGAATGGCGAATATTATGGCGGCCCAATGCATTATATTAAGAAAGGGCTCAATAAAAAATGGCATCCCCTGGCAGGATTATATGCGTTTGCATTAATGATTCTGGTTATTACGGATGCCTGTTTTGTGCAAACTAATACGATGGCGGCGGTCATTCACTATACGTTTGAAATCCCAACAAGCGTCATCGGGGGATTTATTGTCATCGTAGGCGCGTTGGTTATTTTAAAAGGACTCTCCAGTCTTGGTAAATTCTGTACGATTGCACTTCCACCGATCACCATTGCCTATTTCATTGGTGCCGCTGGTGTAGTGGTATTGAATATCGAGGCTATCCCACAGGTTATAAAAAGTATTTTCTATTATGCCTTTGCCCCTGCGCCAGCAGTCGGTGGCTTTGTCGGGTCAACCATCATGATGGCCATCAGTAAAGGAGCCAGTCGCGGAATATTCACTAACGAAGCCGGCATGGGTACCTCGGCCACAGTACATGCTACTGCCAACGTGGATTATGCTTTCCGTCAGGGAATGTGGGGGGCAGTGGAAGTATTTTTTGTCTCAATGATTACCTGTAACTTTACCGCATTTGCTGTACTTGCTTCTGGTATGTGGACAGACGCCAGTTATCAAGGTATTCAGATTATCTTTGCCGCCTTAAAAGAAACATGGCATCCGATTATTGTTCAGGTTCTCTGTCTCGGTGTGGCGTTGATTCTGTTTACTTCTTATCTTGGTTCATATATTAAATTTCGCACTTCGATAAACTATATCTTTGGCGATAAGCTAGAACGCATCATTAAATGGCTATATTTTTTGCCGCCACTGATTGCCGTTAATATGGAAATCCCGGTAATCTGGTTAATGGCTGATATTGCTGTCGGTTTTCTGGTTATCCCCAACGTAATTGCTCTGTTCTTGCTGCGTAAAGAATTTATTAGCGAATTCAATTTATTCAGAACGCGTACACAGCGGGACACTCATTCTGAAAAAACAACGCAAATTACGCACGTAAATATGTCGAAGAGTGAAGGGAAAGAGGAGTAACCATCGCGGCCAGAACAGGTAAGATGGTCAGAAGAGTAACAAAGCGCCCACTTTCCGGGCGCTTCGCACAGGCATGGTTAACTTGCTTTACGCACCTGCGGGAGATCGAACGCTTTACGCAGCGCGCGCACAAACGCTTTATCATGACAGATCGTTTTACCGGGGCTGTCGGAAAGTTTAGCCACCGGCTTTCCGTTACATTCCACGAGCTTAATCACGATATTGAGCGGTTTTACCTGAGGGATATCGCAGGTCAGGCGGGTACCGATGCCGAAGCTTAACTGCACGCGAGAGGCGAAATGGCGATAGAGCTCGACCGCCTTTGGCAGATCAAGGTTATCTGAAAAGACCAGCGTTTTTGTCAGCGGATCAATCCCCAGCTTTTCATAATGGGCAATCGCCTTTTCGCCCCATGCGACAGGGTCTCCTGAGTCGTGGCGTAACCCCTGATAACGGCTGGCGAATTCAATGCCGAAATCGCGTAAAAACGCATCCATTGTAATGCAATCTGTCAAGGCGATACCAAGCTGGTCCGGATATTCGTTAAGCCAGGCGGCCAACGCGGCACGCTGGCTGGTCGCCAGGTCCGGACTGATTTGTTGATGCGCCTGGAACCATTCGTGCGCCTGAGTGCCCATCGGCGTCAGCGCCAGGCGACGCGCGAGATCATAGTTGCTGGTGCCGACGAACCATGACTCCTGCTGGAGACGTTTAACTATCGCCTGCTGCACTTCACGAGAGAAACGGCGGCGGGTGCCGAAGTCCATCAGGTGGAAGCGGGACATATCGAGATTGGCGGTTAACGCAGTGAAATCAACCAGCTTACTTTCCAGCGCGTCGAGCGCCTGATCAACGCCCGCGTTTGGCGAGCGGTAGTGATGAACCAGCTCACTGATCACGGCCAGCAGCGGCACTTCCCACATAATGACTTCACGCCACGGGCCGGTTAAGCGAATATTCAGCTTGCCGTTATCGTTGGTGACACAGACTTGAGCTGGGTTATAGCGAAACTCGCGTAACCAGTTCAGATAATCCGGTTTAAAAAAGGGCAGGCCGGAGAGCCACTGGAACTCGTCCTCCTGGAGGCGCAGGTGCTGCATCGCGTCCACCTGCTCGCGAATAGCATCGGCATAAATACCCAGCAGGTCGTCGCCACGGCAACGAAACTCAGCCGCTACCTGCACATCATAGTAGTGGTGAAAAACGGCTTGCTGCATATGCAACTTATAAGCATCTGTATCCAGCAACGAGTGCAGAACAGGAGAAGCGAATTGTGTCATAGGTGCGCTGTTGCGTCCTCTCACGGGAGCGTTTAGTACAATAAACAACTAAGAAAACCGCTGGAGTATACCTTGTTTAGCGATTTATTGAACCCCGATCACACCATAAGCTGTCTTTAGGGTCGAGCGCATTTCGTGCCCCATGTTATAAAAATGTAGCGATGCGACTGCTAACCCCTTGAATTTAAGGATTTCTACTGCGCTGCTACCATGCTTTGGGGCAGTGATGGGGCATAGCGGGAAAGTGCCTGGTTGAGCAGAGAAACCTGTTCTGCGCTCTTCTCTGACATCCACTTTCCATACACCTTGTAAACCATCTGTGCATCGGTATGCCCCATCTGCGTTGCTATAAAGTTTGGGTTAGCACCAGCTGATAATGACCAGCATGCATAAGGGTTCATGCCCCATTGCATAGCCTGCATGACGATAGCCATACAGTCGGCTGGTTTCCCTGCAAGGTGTGCCGGTACCGTCACCTGTGAGTCTGCCATCAGGTTAGCGAAAGCTGTTAACTGACCCAGTGCCTGAACGTTAAAAATTGCGTTACTGGCAGAAATGGTGTTTGGTGCCTGCTGCTCAGTGGTAACAATATTTGTGTTTTCCATGATTTTCCCCTTATGCCTGTATGTACGGTGTACAGGGAACGCCTGACTGTTACCGGATTGAACTGAAAAATGTTTATGGTGTACAGGAGAATCTGATCTCATACCGACAGGCATCGCTGGGGGCATGGGTAGCGATTGCTGGTGGCGGCGATCCTTATGAAGTGGCTTACGCTATCTATAAAGCCGTGCCAGATATCTCCGTACTGACGAATGATGTAGTGAATCCATCAGGCGCTGCGGTGGATAAAAAAACGATACCGATCATTGTGTATCCGGATACGTATCACGTGCCGTTTGTAGTGCCATCATCACAAAACGTTACGCTTTTAATCACCTGGAATACAGCCTCAACCAGCTATATCGATCCAACCGGGATTGAAAAAGCAGTGCAGCAAAGCATTGCTGATTACATTAACGGAATTGCAACGGGTGAACCAATAAACATTTTCCTGATTCGGGATATTTTTCTTAATCAGGTTAAGGGGCTTGTATCTTCAAACCTTGTATCAATGATTGATATTCAGGTTGGAATAAACGGAAAAATTGTCCCACCTGCAACCGACTCCAGCCTGGTTTATGGTGATACTTACGCCTATTTTTCCACTTCATCTTCACAAATTCAGGTTAAGCAATATGGCAGCTCTTCTTGAAAGCATTATTCCGGCCTACCCCTATACGCAATATAATGACGATCCGGATATAGTTGCCTTTTTTGATGCTTATAACAAACTGGCACAGGGGTATCTTGATTACTTTAACAACCTGAATTTACCTTGCTGGACCTCCCCGGCGATTACCGGTGAGTTGCTGGACTGGATTGCGGCGGGTATTTATGGGGAATCACGCCCCTTGCTTCAAATCTCCGAGGATGCCATTGCTCGTGGGGCGTATAACACTATTGAGTACAATAATGTCGCGTATGCAAAACTGAGAAATTATGTTCCCGGCTCAGCGTCATATGTTCCGGACGACTATTTTAAACGGATACTGACATGGAATTTTTATAAAGGCGATGGTTCGCACTTCTGTATCAACTGGTTCAAACGACGGCTTGCACGCTTTATACATGGAGCTAACGGAATAGACCCACCTGTACAGTCCACTTTTGATATTAGTGTAATGCCCGATAAGGGCATTTTTTTTGTCTCCATTCCTGACTATGGCGATGGTGTCGGACACTTTCTTAAAGATGCAATTGACCAGTCGCTGGTGAAACTCCCTTTTATTTATACCTATTCGGTAACGGTGGTTGAGCAATGATTATTGGATTCGGAAATAATGTCGTCTCCTCACTGGCGGCTGATATTACCGCCAGCCAGACGACCATTCAGGTGATGCCTGGTGTGGGAGCGATGTTTGCTAATTTGCTGACCAGCGATTATGCAAACAGCTCAAACCCTCTTAAAACTTACGCCAAAATTACACTGACAGACGCAAAAGAAACAGTTTTTGAGGTATGCCATCTGACAGCAGTTAATAATGACATGCTGACGGTTATTCGCGGTCAGGAAGGTACAACAGCGAAGGGATGGTCACTGAATGACGTTATAGCGAATTTTGCGACGCGAGGATCTGAAAATCAGTTTGTACAAATTGAAGAGCTCCAGAGTGGGCATTATGTCGCTGGTGTGGCCGGAGGTACAGAAAATAATCTGACGCTGGAGTTACCAGCAACTTATTTCGTCAATGGTGGAGTTGACTGGACATTGCGCACTCCACTTGTGGTTATTCCGGCGCTAAACAATACCGGAGCCAGCACTCTGCAACTGACGATGGGAGGACGTGTGCTTGGCATATTCCCACTATACAAGGGGAATAAAGCAGAGTTATCGGCCAATGATATTATTAAAGATATTCCTGTCTTATGCGTTCTGGATAATACAAAAACCTATTTTTCTGTGCTTAATCCCCTGGAGATTTATTTGGGATCACGGTATTTGCAGAAGGACCAGAACCTGTCCGACGTACCGGATAAGGCCAAAGGTCGCTCCAGTCTTGAGGTCTACAGCAAAACCGAAAGTGATGAAAACTACATGGCTAAAAGCCAGTGTGGTGCGGATATCCCGAATAAGCCGCTGTTTGTACAAAATATCGGAGCGCTCCCTGCATCAGGTACGGCTGTTGCAGCGAACAGACTGGCATCACGCGGCGCGCTTCCGGCACTGACTGGTACGACAAGAGGCAGCGATAGTGGCCTGATAATGGGCGAGGTTTACAACAATGGCTATCCGACGCAATACGGAAATATTTTACGTCTGACCGGAACCGGTGATGGGGAAATCCTCATTGGCTGGAGCGGGACAAATGGTGCGCCAGCGCCCGCATATATTCGCAGCCATCGAGATACCGCCGATGCTGAGTGGTCCGAATGGGCAATGCTTTACACCACACTAAACCCACCTCCGGATTCGCATCCAGTAGGGGCGGCGATTGCATGGCCATCTGATGCTACTCCGGCAGGTTACGCTCTGATGCAGGGGCAGTCCTTCGATAAATCTGCTTACCCGTTACTGGCTATAGCGTATCCGTCCGGCGTTATCCCTGACATGAGAGGCTGGACAATAAAGGGTAAGCCCATCAGTGGACGTGCCGTATTGTCGCAAGAAATGGACGGCAATAAATCGCACTCGCACACCGCGCGGGCGCAGGTTACTGACTTAGGGACAAAATCTACCTCATCCTTTGATTACGGCACGAAATCGACCAATACCACGGGCAATCATACTCACCAGTTCGGCGGTTATATCAATTCATACTGGGGAGATTCCAATCACACCTCATTTCAGCCAGGAGGTGGTGCATGGACACAGGCCGCTGGCGACCATGCACATACAGTTTATATCGGAGGACATGAGCACACCATGTATATAGGTCCACACGGACACGTCGTTATTGTGGACGCAGACGGTAATGCGGAAACCACGGTTAAAAACATTGCATTTAACTACATAGTGAGGCTGGCATAATGACTTTTAAAATGAGCGAACAGGCGCAGACAATTAAAATTTTCAATCTGCGTTCAGATACTAACGAATTTATTGGTGCAGGTGATGCGTATATTCCGCCGCACACAGGACTACCGGCAAACTGTACTGATATCGCCCCTCCTGATATTCCCGCCAGTCATATTGCTATATTTGACGCTGAAACCCAGACATGGAGTTTGCATGAGGATCACCGCGGCGAGATGGTTTACGACACAACAACCGGCAATCAGGTTTATATCTCCGCTCCTGGTCCGTTGCCCGAAAATGTCACATCAGTTTCACCAGGTGGTGAATACCAGAAATGGGATGGTAAGGCTAAGGTCTGGGTAAAAGACGAAGCGGCTGAAAAAGCAGCGCAGCTTCGTCAGGCGGAAGAAACCAAAAGCCGTCTTTTGCAAATGGCATCTGAAAAAATCGCGCCATTGCAGGATGCAGTTGATCTTGGAATCGCAACAGATGATGAGAAAGCGCGGCTCGACGAATGGAAAAAATATAGGGTGCTGGTAAACCGGATGGATACAGCCGCCCCTGACTGGCCGGAAAGACCAGCCAGCCAGTAGGCGTTACTGTGGTAATGCAGGCCACCTGATTGCTGTGAAGGTGGCCTCATCTGAAACACCTGTTAAGTCCAGCGATTTAAGAACATTGATATAATTCATCGGCAGAATCAAAGCTGCTTTATTTTCATCACTGATAATTCCCAACGTTAATTCTGTGCGCCAGTCCTTAATGGCATTATCTGCATCGTTAAGTAATTTCTGCCGGGTGACTTCTGCCCGCCAAAATTGAACGCCCGGGCGCTGATGCCGGATGATCTGGTCATCGTGGAAAGCGACCCTGAAAAAATCGACACTTTAGCTGTAAAATGACAGTCCCGCCATCCGGTCATCATAACGGATTTTTCTTCTGCACCTTCTGAAGCCCGCCATGGCAGGACGACCATGAATCCGCCGATAACCTTATTGTGAAATTAAGACCAGGAAGAGATGATGTCTGTCGGACAGATACTATATGTAAATTTATAAAGGTTTTTTGTTATGCCCTTTCATATTGGAAGCGGATGTCTTCCCGCCATCATCAGTAACCGCCGCATTTATCGTATTGCCTGGTCTGATACCCCCCCTGAAATGAGTTCCTGGGAAAAAATGAAGGAATTTTTTTGCTCAACGCACCAGACTGAAGCGCTGGAGTGCATCTGGACGATTTGTCACCCGCCGGCCGGAACGACGCGGGAGGATGTGGTCAGCAGATTTGAACTGCTCAGGACGCTCGCGTATGACGGATGGGAGGAAAACATTCATTCCGGCCTGCACGGGGAAAACTACTTCTGTATTCTGGATGAAGACAGTCAGGAGATATTATCAGTCACCCTGGATGACGTCGGGAACTATACCGTAAATTGCCAGGGGTACAGTGAAACACATCACTTAACCATGGCAACAGAACCGGGAGTGGAACGCACAGATATAACTTACAACCTAACCAGTGATATTGATGCTGCGGCCTATCTGGAGGAATTGAAACAGAATCCAATTATAAATAATAAAATAATGAATCCGGTAGGGCAGTGTGAGTCATTAATGACTCCTGTAAGCAATTTTATGAATGAAAAAGGGTTCGATAATATTCGTTATCGAGGTATATTTATCTGGGATAAACCAACAGAGGAAATACCAACAAATCATTTTGCAGTGGTTGGAAATAAAGAAGGGAAAGACTATGTGTTTGATGTTTCAGCCCATCAGTTTGAAAATAGAGGTATGAGTAATCTGAATGGCCCATTAATTCTTTCAGCAGATGAATGGGTGTGTAAATATAGAATGGCAACAAGAAGGAAACTTATTTATTATACTGATTTTAGTAATTCAAGTATAGCAGCTAATGCCTATGATGCATTACCACGAGAATTAGAATCAGAATCTATGGCAGGGAAAGTTTTTGTTACATCACCGAGATGGTTTAATACCTTTAAAAAGCAAAAATATTCCTTAATAGGTAAAATGTAAGCGCACCGTGGAGGACGTCTGTCAGAACCCTGTCAATCCGGCGATGATAGTGTCCACTTAAATTTTGATGGACACTATCACAGATGACAGAGTCCACAGCCCGGCGCAAACACGGCTGTCGGTCAGGAAAGAGAAAAGCCAGTCGCTGTACGACTGGATACAGGCGCAGTTGAAAACGTTGTCGGTGCATGCGGAGATGGCGAAGGAGTTCGGTTACATGCTGAAGCAGTGTGATGCGTTGAGCGTGTCCTCTGCAGCGACGGTCGGGTGGAGATCGACAACAACATCTGTGAAAACGCCTTACGGTGCGTGGCGCTGGGCCGACGTAACTATCTGTTCTTCGGCTCAGACAGGAGCGGCGAGGCAGCGGCGATCATCTACAGCCTGCTGGGTACGTGCAAACTAAACGGCGTAGAGTCCGAGGCATGGTTACGCGACGTGCTGTGGAAAATCAGCGACTGGTCATCGAACCGGGTGCACGAACTGCTGCCCTGGAACCTCGAAACCGTAAAATAATCCTTACGCTACGTCCTAAACGGGACGCTTACTGAGTTATGAGGGTGAGGTGGTTTTCTTAATGAGCATCTGAACGCCGGTTTGTGGGATAGGGCAGGTGGGACGGATTCGGGACAGTCATCCGTTTTTAACTATTGGCATGGATTGGTATCTTTTCGCATCATGGGACGTGTGAGCGCAGGTATGACGCGGTATGTTATTGACTTAGAATGTGGTTCCAGGAACTGGCGCATCCATACCCGAGCAGTTTCCGGTGTCAGTGCCAGCGGGCGACGATCGTGAATGTCTACCAGACCTTTATCGGCTGCGGAGGTAACAATCAGGAATCCCTCTGCTTCATCACCGCGCTCAAACGGCGTACTGCCAATGGCAGCCATGAATATCGGCTTCCCGTCCTTTCTGTGAATGAAATACGGCTGTTTTTTGTCGCCTTCCTTCTTCCACTCGAACCATCTATCGGCAAAACAGATAGCCCGGCCATGCTGCCATAGTGGCTTAAACATTCTGCTGGAGGCCGCTGTCGCGACACGGGCGTTAATAAGTGGAGCTTTATCCCACCATCCGGGAGCGTAACCCCAAATCACCGGGTCGAGATGTAATTGCTCGTCGCGTTCGCTCAATAGCAGGACTTTAGTCCCGGGCGCCACGTTATACCGGCCTATAGGCTGAGGGTCATAAGCAATATTACGATCGGCTTCGTCGGCCAGATATGCCAGATATTCTTCACGGGTCTGTGCTTGTGCAAAGCGTCCACACATATGAAACCTCCAGTCGTCAGACTGAAAGTATAGGGCAGGGGGAAAATGTGGCGCGCTCCGGTAATGATTTACAGGGAATTTATACAGTAATTCGAAATGAAAATTTGTGTATTGATGAATTCCGAAACTGAGCAGTGAGCAAACTGATGAATCAATCGCAAATTGCGTCGAATCTCGACGGCTTTATTCCCCAGTTTCACCCCATAGCTTCCCCGTAGGAAATTGAGCCATAAAAAAAACAGCCCTGACAGGCTGGTTTTTAAGGGGAATTTTGGTCGGCACGAGAGGATTTGAACCTCCGACCCCCGACCCCCCATGTTGGCGGTAGCCTGAATAATTATCTTGGTAAAGGTTAACTATCATAAAATGGTACACCAGTCTTTCCAGGAGGAGGAGTGTAAAGGTTTTGGCTCATAAACACCGTCATAGTAAAGACCACAAATACTGCAATCTTCATTTTTATATTTATCATTGAATGCTAAGGTAAGCTTGTCATAGACATCAATATTTGATTGCCATTCAGGTGAGGTATTCATTGAATCATAAATTAATACTTTTTTCACTTCACTATCATAGCCTACAATGCACTCTGCATGTAGACATTCCGAGCCAAGTGAAGGCCTGATCAACATCAGTGGTCCATGGTTTTGTAATTCGTAAGAAATAAAACTCTCAAAGTCATCTTCTACAGTACTATTGAAAACTTCTGCCTGTAAAGCTTCTTTAATGTTTGTAAAAAGAGAGGATTCAGGTATTTTTTGCACATTCATTTCTTTTAATAAATTCTCACATTCTATTATATCAATACCCTCTAATATATTATTAAACGCTTGATTATCAGAAGTGATGTCCTCTAATGCACTATAATTATTGCCATCTCTGGATTTGATAACATTTAATGAGCAAACCCAGCAATTATTGTAGAGGGTGTTGCCTGTGGTATCAAACTGGCTTTGAAAGTTACGATGGTGAATAATCTGACCCTGAGGAGTTGCTGTATTACTTCTGTAAACGCTGCCTAAACTATTTTGAATGTGTCTTAACATAATATACTCGCCGAATAGTAATTTTGTTAATGTAATTATATACTACAGTGTGGATATTAATACAATTCTTTTGTTGTTAATTATTATTTATGAAATTAATTGAAAGTGAATAAGTTAGAGGTGTTTGTTGGCCTTAAAATTACATTTGTTGAGGGGGCTTATATGATATGTTTTTATTGTATTGTCGCATTTTTCTTAAGCTGAATCCGGATTTTGGGGAGGTGGCTAAATGTAAATGACGTGGTTTAAGATAAATCTATTTTTAATAAGCTATCTGTTCAAATTTTCGCGATCGCTTTTGTTGGTATCACTATTCAAGCAGTTTGCCTGCATCGGCTTCACCCTCACTTCGGCATCAGGGAAAATCTGGTGCACCTGCTTCGTCAGTTCGGCCAGAATGATCTCGCTGGCCCCTTCGAGTCCTTCAACATTACGCTTGTCATAAACCAGTTCTACGAACATACGTGTTTCGCTAATAACTGTTTGTATATACAGTATTTTTGCTTTGGCGGTTTTGTCTGTCAAGGCATGAACCACTTGTTTTTAAATTTTGGGGAACATACTGCGGGCGTGTTTGTTATCGATTTTCCCTGCAGGGCTGATGGGGTCTGGCGTTGACTAAAATTATGTGTGGGGCATGGATGGGGCAAAAGTGGTCTGTGAAGTTCGTTAAAGTTCGTTAATCAAGCTTCATCTCGATCTCGCTCATCCCTTGTTTAAAGCGCTCCTGGACGATCTTTATCGATTTTAAAAACTATGAGTACATATTATAAAAATGTAGCAAATAGGCCGTTTGTGCCTGAAAAGATGAACATTCTGCGTAGCGCGATTTGCGCAACAGGAATAGACTGGAGTCGACACTCTACACAAAGATGCGAAAGGTTTTTTATGACACAACAGCCACAAGCCAAATACCGCCATGACTATCGCGCGCCGGATTACCAGATTACTGATATTGACTTGACCTTTGACCTCGATGCCGAAAAAACCGTGGTCACCGCAATAAGCCAGGCTGTTCGTCATAGCGCGCCTGATGCGCCTCTTCGCCTTGATGGGGAAGATTTAACGCTGGTATCTATCCACGTCAACGATGCGCCGTGGACAGCATATAAGGAAGAAGAGGGCGCGCTTATCATCAGCGACCTGCCAGAGCGTTTTACGTTACGCATTGTCAACGAGATAAGTCCGGCGGCGAATACGGCGCTGGAAGGATTGTACCAGTCCGGCGATGCGCTCTGTACCCAGTGTGAAGCGGAGGGCTTCCGCCATATTACCTGGTATCTTGACCGCCCGGACGTACTGGCGCGATTTACCACCAAAATTATTGCCGATAAAAGCAAATATCCGTTCCTGCTCTCCAATGGCAACCGTGTTGCACAGGGCGAGCTGGAGAATGGCCGTCACTGGGTTCAGTGGCAAGATCCGTTCCCGAAACCGTGTTATCTGTTTGCGCTGGTGGCCGGTGATTTTGACGTGCTGCGCGATACCTTTACCACCCGCTCCGGGCGTGACGTCGCATTAGAACTGTACGTTGACCGTGGCAATCTGGATCGCGCGCCGTGGGCAATGACCTCGCTGAAAAATTCCATGAAATGGGATGAAGCGCGTTTTGGGCTCGAATATGACCTCGACATCTATATGATTGTCGCGGTGGATTTCTTTAATATGGGCGCGATGGAGAATAAAGGTCTCAATATCTTTAACTCCAAATACGTGCTGGCGCGAACCGATACCGCGACGGATAAAGATTATCTCGATATTGAGCGCGTGATAGGCCATGAGTATTTCCACAACTGGACCGGCAACCGCGTCACCTGCCGCGACTGGTTCCAGTTGAGCCTTAAAGAGGGGCTAACCGTGTTCCGCGATCAGGAGTTTAGCTCTGATTTGGGGTCACGCGCGGTGAACCGCATCAGTAACGTGCGTACCATGCGCGGTTTACAATTCGCGGAAGACGCCAGCCCGATGGCGCATCCTATCCGCCCGGATAAAGTAATCGAAATGAATAACTTCTACACCCTCACCGTTTATGAAAAGGGCGCGGAAGTCATTCGCATGATCCACACGTTGCTGGGTGAGGAAAATTTCCAGAAGGGGATGCAGCTTTATTTTGAGCGCCATGACGGCAGCGCCGCGACGTGTGATGACTTCGTACAGGCGATGGAAGATGCTTCTAATGTCGATTTGTCCCATTTCCGCCGCTGGTACAGTCAGTCCGGCACGCCGATTGTAACGGTAAAAGATGATTATAATCCGGAAACCGAGCAGTACACGTTGACCATCAGCCAGCGCACTCCGGCGACGGCGGATCAGGCGGAGAAGCAGCCGCTGCATATTCCATTCGCCATCGAACTGTACGATAACGAAGGCAACGTCATTCCGTTGCAAAAAGGCGGTCACCCGGTCAACGCCGTGCTGAACGTCACGCAGGCGGAGCAGACATTTACCTTCGATAATGTTTACTTCCAGCCTGTTCCGGCCTTGCTGTGCGAGTTTTCAGCGCCGGTGAAACTGGAATATAAATGGAGCGATCAGCAGTTGACGTTCCTGATGCGCCATGCGCGCAATGATTTCTCCCGTTGGGATGCGGCGCAAAGCCTGCTGGCCACATACATTAAACTGAATGTGGCGCGTCATCAGCAGGGGCAACCGCTATCGCTTCCGGTGCATGTCGCTGATGCGTTCCGTGCAGTACTGTTGGATGAGAAAATCGATCCGGCGTTGGCCGCAGAAATTTTAACGCTGCCTTCGGCCAATGAAATTGCGGAGCTGTTTGAGGTCATTGACCCGATCGCCATTGCGCAAGTTCGTGAAGCGCTAACGCGTACGCTGGCGGCAGAACTGGCGGATGAGTTCCTGGCTATCTATAACGCCAATCATCTGGATGAGTATCGTGTTGATCACGGCGATATCGGTAAGCGCACGCTGCGCAATGCTTGCCTGCGCTTCCTGGCGTTCGGCGAGACGGAGCTGGCTAATACGCTGGTCAGCAAACAGTATCGCGACGCCAATAATATGACCGATGCGCTGGCGGCCCTGTCTGCTGCGGTGGCGGCGCAGTTGCCGTGCCGCGATACGCTGATGCAGGAGTATGACGATAAGTGGCATCAGGACGGCCTGGTGATGGATAAATGGTTTATCCTGCAATCCACAAGCCCGGCGGAAAATGTACTGGAAACCGTACGCGGCCTGCTCAAACACCGTTCTTTCAGTATGAGCAACCCGAACCGCGTCCGTTCATTAATTGGCGCGTTTGCTGGCAGCAACCCGGCGGCGTTCCATGCGCAAGACGGTAGCGGATACCAGTTCCTGGTCGAGATGCTGACCGATCTGAATAGCCGTAACCCGCAGGTAGCATCTCGCCTCATTGAACCGCTGATTCGTCTGAAACGTTACGATGAAAAGCGTCAGGAGAAAATGCGTGCGGCGCTGGAGCAGTTAAAAGGACTGGAGAATCTTTCCGGCGATCTGTACGAGAAGATAACTAAAGCGTTAGCCTGACAGTATCCGTTATAAAGAGGTAAGACATGCCCGGTAAGCGTTAGCGCTGCCGGGCATTTTTTTGCCGGACGATGACGCTCGCTGGCGAAACGTGAAGTGAGAATGAAGGAAAACGATTGCTATTTATTGCCGTAGGTCAATTCCCTTTTGCCTTGTTATCGCCCATAATACGCCCCCGGTTTGCACACCGGGAATCCAGGAGAGTTCATGTACTATCCCTTCGTTCGTAAAGCCCTTTTCCAGCTCGATCCAGAGCGCGCTCATGAATTTACATTTCAACAATTACGCCGCATTACAGGTACGCCGCTGGAAGCGCTGGTGCGCCAGAAAGTACCGACAAAGCCGGTTACCTGCATGGGACTTACCTTTAAAAATCCACTGGGGCTGGCTGCCGGTCTGGATAAAGACGGGGAGTGCATCGACGCGTTAGGCGCGATGGGGTTTGGCTCCCTGGAAATCGGCACCGTGACGCCGCGCCCACAGCCGGGTAACGATAAGCCGCGTCTTTTTCGTCTGGTGGATGCTGAAGGTCTGATCAATCGGATGGGCTTTAATAATCTGGGCGTCGATAACCTGGTCGAGAATGTTAAAAAAGCCCATTTTGATGGTATTCTGGGAATTAACATCGGTAAAAATAAAGATACGCCTGTCGAAAATGGCAAAGATGACTACCTGATTTGTATGGAAAAAGTCTATGCTTATGCGGGTTATATCGCCATTAATATTTCTTCGCCGAATACGCCAGGGCTACGTACGCTCCAGTATGGCGATGCGCTGGACGATCTGTTAACTGCCATTAAAAATAAGCAAAACGATCTTCAGGCGATCCACCATAAATATGTGCCGGTGGCAGTAAAGATCGCGCCGGATCTTTGTGAAGAAGAATTGATCCAGGTTGCCGATAGCCTGCTTCGTCATAATATTGATGGGGTGATTGCGACAAATACCACCCTCGATCGTTCTCTGGTACAAGGAATGAAAAATTGCCAGCAAACGGGGGGATTAAGTGGCCGGCCATTACAATTAAAAAGCACAGAAATTATTCGCCGTTTATCCCAGGAGTTAAAGGGACAATTGCCTATTATCGGCGTCGGCGGCATTGACTCAGTTATCGCCGCGCGCGAGAAGATAGCGGCAGGAGCTACGCTGGTACAAATTTATTCCGGCTTTATTTTTAAAGGCCCGCCATTGATTAAAGAAATCGTAACGCACATCTAAACTTTAGCCTTTATCAGACAACCAGGGCTTTATTTCCGGCGCTGGTTGTTTTATATTTCTCCACTGTTGCTTATTTAGACATTTTAGGCTTTTATTATTGGGGTAATAAACGAAGCGGCAAAAGGACAATGCTGTTACGAGTTGCTTAAAAGCGGGAGAGAGGTAATGCGAATTAAACCTGACGATAACTGGCGCTGGTATTATGATGAAGAGCACGATCGTATGATGCTCGATCTCGCCAATGGTATACTTTTTCGCTCGCGCTTCTCTCGTAAAATGCTTACGCCGGACGCGTTTTGCCCGACCGGTTTTTGTGTGGATGATGCCGCGCTCTATTTTTCCTTTGAAGAAAAATGCCGGGATTTCGAATTAACCAAAGAGCAACGCGCGGAGCTGGTGTTGAATGCGCTGGTGGCGATTCGCTATCTCAAACCGCAGATGCCAAAAAGCTGGCATTTTGTAGCGCATGGCGAAATGTGGACCCCAGGAACGGGCGATGCCGCAAGCGTCTGGTTAAGCGATACGGCGGAACAGGTTAATTTGCTGGTCGTTGAGCCGGGAGAAAATGCCGCGTTGTGTCTGCTGGCCCAGCCGGGCGTGGTGATAGCAGGCCGAACCATGCAGCTTGGCGATGCGATTAAAATTATGAACGACAGGCTGAAACCGCAGGTTCACTGTCACAGTTTCAGCCTTGAACAAGCGGTTTAATTCTCCAGTCGTAACGCGGTCTTAGGCACGCAGCTACAGCTCAGAATCGTACCATCGTCACCCATAGCCGATTTTTTCAGCGGACTTACTTCGCCTTCCAGCAAACGTATCCGGCAGCAACCACAGATACCAGCCCGGCAAGAATACGGAATACGAATCCCCTGATTCTCCAACTGTTCCAGTAGTACCTGTTGATTATTCCCGCAGAAGGTTTGCCCCTGCCAGTCGATGGTTACACTCGCGTCCGGGTGTTTATCTGGCGTAACGCTGTCGTCGACCGTTGTGGCGCCATAAGCTTTTGCCGGAGCTGTCGCCAGAATCTCCACTTCATCGCCGACGCGAACGACGCCGCTATTGCGGGCAATCAGATTCTGACCGAAATCCACATCGCCATTGTCCTGGGCGGTACGAAAAGCTTGCAGTGTCGCCAGCGGTTCTCCGGAAGGATGTTTTTGCCCCTTTTCAGGGCTGACGGTTGTAAAAATACAGCGGCTACAGGGCTTCACGACGTCAAAAATCACATCGCCAATGCGAAGCACTTTCCAGCTATCTTCCTCCCAGGCCGCTACGCCGGAAACCACTAAGTTTGGGCGAAATTGTTCCATTTGTACGCCTGCCGGACAACGCTGTTGCAGATCGCGCAGCGAGGCTTCGTTGGTCAATAAATACGGGTAGCCATCGGCAAATCCCAGCGGCACCGCGTTATGTCGTTTGACCCGGCGCGTCAACTGCGGCCCAACCCAGCGCAACTGGACATCGCGGGAGAAAAAGCCGCTCAACCATTGATTAATCGCCGTCGGGGCGACGCGAGCGGTAAAATGGTTTCCCCAGACCTCGGTCGGCGCATCCTGCGGGGTGAAATCCGTAAAGCGAACCAGCGCGCTACTGCCGTCTGGCGCGGTCAAATGGAGGCCGTCGTGTAAGGGAGAAGGGGTAAAACGTACCATTTGTGGAAACTGGCGGGCGGTAATAAATGTGCCGTCAGGCTCGGTCACCATGAAGATGCGATCAAAAGCCAGGCCGCTGATATCTGCCAGCGCATGAGTCAGGCCAATGCCGCGCATGGATTTGACCGGATGAATAAAGAGCCGTGATAACGTCGCCACCGTACAGTCCCTCAAATGAAAATAAGCCTTCAACTTTATGACATGGGCGTGAGATTAGCTATAATGCGCAACAATTTTCTTAGCGTAAAAGTGACAATATGAATTCTCTGTTTGCCAGTACGGCCCGCGGGCTGGAAGAGCTGTTAAAAACTGAACTGGAAAAACTGGGCGCCGTAGGGTGTCAGGTTGTTCAGGGTGGGGTCCATTTTCAGGGCGACACGCGGCTTATTTACCAGAGCCTGATGTGGAGCCGCCTGGCCTCGCGTATTATCCTGCCGATGGGTGAGTGCAAGGTCTACAGCGATCTCGATCTTTACCTCGGCGTTCAGGCGATAAACTGGACAGAGATTTTTAATCCTGGCGCGACGTTTGCGGTGCATTTCAGCGGCCTGAACGACACCATCCGTAATAGTCAGTATGGCGCGATGAAAGTTAAAGACGCGATTGTCGATGCGTTTACGCGGAAAAATCTTCCGCGTCCAAATGTGGACCGCGAATCGCCGGACCTCCGTATTAACGTCTGGCTGAATAAAGAAACTGCCAGCATTGCGCTGGATCTCAGTGGTGATGGCCTGCACCTGCGCGGTTATCGCGATCGCACCGGGCTGGCGCCAATTAAAGAGACGCTGGCGGCAGCGATTGTTATGCGTTCCGGCTGGCAACCAGGTACGCCGCTGCTCGACCCTATGTGTGGTTCGGGGACACTGTTGATTGAGGCCGCGATGTGGGCGACCGATCGCGCGCCGGGACTGCACCGTGGTCACTGGGGATTTAGCGGCTGGGCGCAGCATGACGAAACTATCTGGCAGGAAGTGAAAGCCGAAGCGCAGACCCGGGCGCGTAAGGGGCTGGCGGAGTATTCCTCTCATTTCTACGGTTCCGACAGCGATGCGCGCGTCATTGAGCGGGCGCGCAGCAACGCCCGTCGCGCCGGTATCGGGGAGCTTATCACCTTTGAAGTGAAAGATGTGGCGCAACTGAGTAATCCATTGCCGAAAGGCCCGTATGGTACGGTGATCAGTAACCCGCCTTACGGCGAACGTCTGGACAGCGAACCGGCGCTGATTGCGTTGCACAGTCTGCTGGGCCGTACCATGAAAAATCAGTTTGGCGGCTGGAACCTGTCGCTGTTCAGCGCTTCGCCCGATCTGCTGGGCAGCCTGCAATTACGTGCCGACAAACAGTTTAAAGCCAAGAATGGCCCGCTGGACTGCGTGCAGAAAAACTATCATATTGCGGAAACCACGGCGGACAGTAAACCGGCGACGGTGGCGGAAGATTACGCTAACCGCCTGCGTAAAAATCTTAAAAAGCTGGAGAAATGGGCGCGCCAGGAAGGGATTGAATGCTATCGCTTGTATGATGCCGACCTGCCGGAATATAACGTGGCGGTAGACCGTTACGGCGACTGGGCGGTGATTCAGGAATATGCGCCGCCGAAAACGGTGGATGCGCAAAAAGCGCGGCAGCGCCTGTTCGATATTATTGCGGCAACCTTGTCAGTGCTCGGTATTCCGCCGAATAAACTGGTGTTAAAAACCCGTGAACGGCAAAAAGGAAAAAACCAGTATCAGAAAATGAGCGAGAAGGGCGAGTTCCTTGAAGTCAGCGAATATAATGCGCGCTTATGGGTAAATCTGACGGATTATCTCGACACCGGTCTGTTCCTCGATCACCGTATTGCCCGCAGGATGCTGGGAGAAATGAGCAAAGGCAAAGATTTCCTGAATCTCTTTTCTTATACCGGCAGCGCCAGCGTACATGCGGGTCTGGGCGGCGCGCGCAGCACCACAACGGTGGATATGTCCCGCACCTATCTGGAGTGGGCCGAACGTAATTTGCGTCTGAACGGACTGAGCGGCCGCGCGCATCGCCTGATTCAGGCCGACTGCCTGGGCTGGCTGCGCGAGGCGAATGAACAGTTCGATTTGATCTTTATCGATCCGCCGACGTTCTCTAACTCAAAACGTATGGAAGAGTCGTTTGATGTTCAGCGCGATCATGTCGCGTTAATGAAAGATTTAAAACGTCTGCTGCGTAAAGGCGGCACCATCATGTTCTCAAATAATAAGCGCGGATTCCGTATGGATCTGGAAGGGCTGGCTGAGCTGGGGCTTACCGCACAAGAAATTACGCAAAAAACGCTTTCCCCGGATTTTGCCCGTAACCGTCAGATCCATAACTGCTGGCTGATCCGCGCCGCCTGAAAGGAAAAGTAAATGTCATTAATCAGTATGCATGGCGCATGGCTGTCGTTCAGCGACGCGCCGCTTCTCGATAACGCAGAGTTGCATATCGAAGATAACGAACGCGTCTGTCTGGTGGGGCGTAACGGCGCCGGGAAATCCACCTTGATGAAGATCCTCAACCGCGAACAGGGTCTGGACGATGGGCGTATTATTTATGAGCAGGATCTGATCGTCGCGCGTCTGCAACAGGACCCGCCCCGTAATATTGCGGGCAGCGTCTATGACTTTGTCGCCGAAGGTATCGAAGAACAAGCGGAATACCTCAAGCGCTATCATGAGATTTCCCGTCTGGTGATGACCGATCCCAGCGAGAAAAACCTCAATGAAATGGCGCGCGTACAGGAACAGCTCGATCATCATAATCTGTGGCAGCTGGAAAACCGTATTAATGAAGTGCTGGCGCAGCTTGGACTCGATCCTAACGCCGCGCTGTCGTCGCTCTCCGGCGGCTGGCTGCGTAAAGCCGCGCTGGGTCGGGCGCTGGTCAGCAATCCGCGCGTATTGTTACTGGATGAACCGACTAACCATCTGGATATCGAAACTATCGACTGGCTGGAAGGGTTTCTGAAAACCTTTAACGGAACGATTATTTTTATCTCTCACGATCGTTCGTTTATTCGCAATATGGCGACCCGCATTGTCGATCTCGATCGTGGCAAACTGGTCACCTATCCGGGAAATTACGATCAATACCTGCTGGAGAAAGAAGAAGCGCTGCGCGTAGAAGAGTTACAAAACGCGGAATTTGATCGCAAACTGGCGCAGGAAGAAGTCTGGATTCGCCAGGGGATCAAGGCGCGCCGCACCCGTAATGAAGGGCGCGTGCGGGCGTTAAAAGCGATGCGTCGTGAACGCAGCGAGCGCCGGGAAGTGATGGGCACGGCGAAGATGCAGGTCGAAGAGGCGACGCGCTCCGGTAAAATCGTTTTTGAGATGGAAAACGTCGATTACCAGGTAGAAGGAAAACAACTGGTAAAAGATTTCTCCGCTCAGGTACAGCGCGGTGACAAGATTGCGTTAATTGGCCCGAACGGCTGCGGTAAAACCACGCTACTGAAACTGATGCTGGGACAGCTTCAGGCTGACAGCGGGCGCATCCACGTAGGAACGAAGCTGGAAGTCGCCTACTTCGATCAGCATCGCGCCGAACTGGACCCGGAAAAAACCGTGATGGATAACCTGGCGGAAGGCAAGCAGGAGGTGATGGTAAACGGTAAGCCGCGCCATGTACTGGGCTATTTGCAGGACTTCCTGTTTCACCCCAAACGGGCGATGACGCCCGTCCGCGCGCTTTCCGGCGGCGAACGTAACCGTCTGCTGCTGGCGCGACTGTTCCTCAAGCCGAGCAATCTTTTAATTCTCGATGAACCAACGAACGATCTTGACGTCGAAACGCTGGAACTATTAGAAGAATTAATTGATGGCTATCAGGGCACGGTACTACTGGTCAGCCACGATCGGCAATTTGTCGATAATACCGTGACGGAATGCTGGATTTTCGAGGGCGGCGGCAAAATCGGACGTTATATCGGCGGCTACCATGATGCGCGTGCGCAGCAAGAGCAGCATCTGGCGACGAAACAGCCGATGGCGAAAAAAAATGAGGAAGTTATTGCCCCTAAAGCAGAAATTGTAAAACGTGGCAGTAGCAAACTAAGCTATAAACTGCAGCGCGAGCTGGAGCAGTTACCCGGTCAGCTTGAAGACCTGGAAGCGAAGCTGGAAGCGCTACAGGCGCAGGTTGCGGATGCGGCCTTTTTTAGCCAACCCCATGAGCAAACGCAAAAAGTTCTGGCCGATTTAAGTCAGGCGGAGCAAGAACTTGAGCAAGCCTTCGAACGTTGGGAGTATCTTGAAGGCCTGAAAAACGGGGCATAACGAAAGGAGCGCCTATGTGTGAACATCACCATGCTGCGAAGCACATATTGTGCCCGCAATGTGACATGCTGGTGGCTTTACCCCGCCTCTCGCATGGGCAAAAAGCAGCATGTCCACGATGCGGCGCAACGTTAACGACCGAGTGGGACGCGCCCCGGCAGCGTCCTACCGCCTGTGCGTTAGCGGCACTATTTATGTTGCTGCTTTCTAACCTTTTTCCCTTCGTGAATATGAATGTCGCGGGCGTCACCAGCGAAGTCACGCTTCTGGAAATCCCCGGCGTCATGTTTTCTGAAGATTACGCCAGCCTCGGCACGTTCTTTTTATTATTTGTCCAACTGGTGCCGGCATTTTGCCTGGTGACTATTCTATTACTTGTCAACCGCGCCAGTCTGCCGTTGTCGGTAAAAAAAACGCTGGCAAGGATCTTTTTCCTCCTCAAATCGTGGGGAATGGCGGAAATATTTCTCGCCGGGGTGTTGGTCAGTTTTGTTAAGCTGATGGCCTACGGCGATATCGGCATCGGCAGCAGCTTTATTCCCTGGTGCTTATTTTGTCTCGTTCAACTGCGGGCGTTCCAGTGTGTCGATCGCCGCTGGTTGTGGGATGATATCGCCCCGCAGCCTGCACTGGCGCAGCCGTTAACGCCGGGGATTACCGGTATCCGGCAGTCTTTGCGTTCTTGCGCCTGCTGTACGGCGATCCTGCCTGCGGAGAGTCTCGTCTGTCCGCGTTGCCATACGAAAGGCTATGTCCGGCGTAAAAACAGTTTGCAGTGGACGCTGGCGTTATTATTTACCTCGATCATGCTTTATCTGCCCGCCAATATTTTGCCGATTATGATTACCGACTTACTGGGCTCGAAAATGCCGTCGACCATTCTGGCTGGCGTGATTTTGCTGTGGAGCGAGGGGTCTTATCCGGTGGCGGCGGTTATCTTTCTCGCCAGTATTATGGTGCCGACGCTAAAAATGATCGCCATTGCCTGGCTTTGTTGGGATGCGAAAGGCCACGGTAAGCGCGACAGTGAACGGATGCATTTTATTTATGAAGTAGTGGAGTTTGTGGGGCGCTGGTCAATGATTGATGTCTTTGTCATTGCCGTACTCTCTGCGCTGGTGCGTATGGGAGGGTTAATGAATATTTATCCTGCGATGGGTGCGTTGATGTTTGCTTTAGTCGTCATAATGACAATGTTTTCTGCGATGACCTTTGATCCGCGTCTGTCGTGGGATCGTGAGTACGAACCAGGCCATGAGGAGTCCTGATAGCATGGAACCTAAAAAAGGGGAAGCCAAAGTACAAAAGGTGAAAAATTGGTCGCCTGTCTGGATATTCCCGATTGTTACTGCGCTTATCGGAGCCTGGATTCTGTTTTATCACTACAGCCACCAGGGACCGGAAGTTACCTTAATCACCACCAATGCGGAAGGCATTGAAGGCGGAAAAACGACGATCAAAAGTCGCAGCGTGGATGTTGGCGTGGTTGAAAGCGCGACGCTGACTGACGATCTGACCCACGTACAAATCAAAGCGCGGCTCCATTCCGGTATGGAAAAGTTGCTGCATAAAGACTCGGTATTTTGGGTGGTAAAACCGCAGGTGGGGCGTGAAGGCATCAGCGGGCTTGGGACGCTGCTATCAGGTGCGTATATTGAACTACAACCAGGAAGTAAGGGCAGTCAGCCGGAAAGCTATCAGCTTCTTGACTCACCGCCGTTGGCGCCGCCCGATGCCAAAGGTATTCGTGTGATTCTGGACAGCAAAAAGGCCGGTCAGCTCAGTCCTGGCGATCCCGTTCTGTTCCGGGGCTATCGGGTAGGGTCCGTTGAAACCAGCTCTTTCGATCCGCAAAAACGGACAATGAGTTATCAGTTGTTCATTAAGGCGCCAAACGATCGGTTGGTCACCAGTAATGTCCGATTCTGGAAAGATAGCGGTATCGCTGTGGATCTGACATCGGCGGGAATGCGCGTGGAAATGGGATCGTTGACGACGTTGTTTGGCGGCGGCGTGAGTTTTGATGTGCCGGAAGGACTTGAGCAGGGGCAACCCGTCGCCGAAAAAACGGCGTTTAATCTCTACGACGATCAAAAAAGTATTCAGGATTCGCTGTATACCGATCATATCGATTACCTGATGTTCTTTAAAGATTCGGTGCGCGGATTACAACCCGGCGCGCCGCTGGAGTTCCGCGGTATTCGTCTGGGGACGGTAAGCAAAGTGCCTTTCTTTGCGTCTAAAATGCGCCAGGTATTTAACGACGATTACCGTATTCCTGTGCTGGTGCGCATTGAACCGGAGCGTCTGAAAGCGCAATTGGGAGAAAATGCGGATGTTGGCGCGCATTTGACGGAACTGCTTAAGCGCGGTTTACGCGCTTCGCTTAAAACCGGTAACCTGGTGACCGGGGCGCTGTATGTCGATCTGGACTTTTATCCTAAGGAGCCGCCGATTACCGGGCTACGCGAATTTGATGGTTATGAAATTATTCCCACCGTCAGCAGCGGCCTGGCGCAAATTCAACAGCGACTGGTGGAAACGTTGGATAAGATCAACAACCTGCCGCTGAATCCGATGATTGAACAAGCGACCAATACGCTGTCTGAAAGCCAGCGTACTATGCGTCGGCTGCAAACCACGCTGGATAATATGAACAAGATTACCTCCAGTCAGTCGATGCAGCAGCTTCCGGCGGATATGCAAACGACGTTACGCGAACTTAACCGCAGTATGCAGGGCTTCCAGCCTGGATCGGCGGCGTATAACAAAATGGTGGCGGATATGCAGCGTCTCGATCAGGTGCTTCGTGAGTTACAACCGGTGTTGAAAACTCTGAACGAGAAGAGCAACGCGCTGGTATTTGAAGCGAAGGATAAAAAAGATCCTGAGCCTAAGAGGGCGAAACAATGAAAAAATGGCTAGTCGTGATAATGGCGTTCTGGCTGGCGTCATGTAGCTCCGGCGGAGAGAATAAAAGCTATTATCAGCTCCCGATAGCGCAAAGCGGTGTGCAAAGCACCGCAAGCCAGGGCAACCGTCTCTTATGGGTAGAGCAGGTTTCCGTACCTGACTATCTGGCAGGTAACGGCGTGGTGTATCAAACCAGTGATGTTCAGTATGTGATTGCCAATAACAATCTGTGGGCCAGCCCGCTGGACCAGCAATTACGTAACACGCTGGTGGCGAATCTTAGCGCCCGGCTTCCTGGCTGGGTCGTCGCTTCCCAGCCGTTGGGAACCACCCAGGATACGTTAAACGTTACCGTAACCGGATTCCATGGACGCTACGATGGTAAGGTTATCGTCAGCGGGGAGTGGTTATTAAACCACAATGGACAGCTGATTAAGCGGCCTTTCCATATCGAAGCCAGTCAGCAGAAAGATGGCTATGATGAGATGGTCAAAGTACTGGCAAGCGCATGGAGTCAGGAAGCAGCCGCTATCGCAGATGAGATAAAGCGCCTTCCCTGAGATAAAAGTAATGTAAATTTAACCGCTTCAGGTCGTGCGCCTGAGGCGGTTTTTTTATTTTTGACGCCGGAAAAATAGTTGTTATGGCTCACATTTTTTGTACAAATGATTTACCGTATAGCTCACAAATATGACATTGGTGTGAATTTTGCGCATTGACGGGCGATCCATTTAGAGGTATTCGTGTAGTGTGATTGCACATTTTGTAATCACTGTTTTCTTTTCCACCAGATACAAATATGAGGGAAACGAGGCATGAAGAGACAAAAACGAGATCGCCTGGAACGGGCACATCAACGTGGATATCAGGCCGGCATCGCCGGACGATCAAAAGAAATGTGTCCCTATCAGACGCTGAATCAACGGTCATACTGGTTGGGAGGTTGGCGACAAGCCATGGAGGACAGGGCGGTAATGGCCTGATTCTGTCTCTTTAGAAAAAGAAACCTCCGCAGTGCGGAGGTTTCGCCTTTATGGGCTTTGCAAGCATGATACCGATAGCGCGGAATATCAATTCAACACTTAGAACGCGGAAGTATCCTGGAACAAACCGACTTTCAAATCGTGTGCGGTATAGATCAGACGACCATCCACCAGAACCTCACCGTCCGCCAGGCCCATGATCAGGCGACGGTTTACGATACGTTTGAAATGAATACGATAGGTGACTTTCCTGGCTGTCGGCAGAACTTGGCCGGTAAATTTCACTTCGCCCACGCCCAGAGCGCGGCCTTTGCCTTCGCCGCCCAGCCAGCCCAGGTAGAATCCCACCAATTGCCACATAGCATCCAGACCCAGACAACCGGGCATCACCGGATCGCCGATAAAGTGGCATCCGAAGAACCATAGATCCGGATTGATATCCAGCTCGGCTTCGACATAGCCTTTGTCGAAATTGCCGCCCGTTTCGGTCATCTTAACGACGCGGTCCATCATCAGCATGTTCGGCGCAGGGAGTTGCGGCCCTTTAGCGCCAAACAGTTCACCACGACCAGAGGCAAGAAGGTCTTCTTTTGTATAGGATTCGCGTTTATCTACCATGTTTTATGTAAACCTTATTTTATTGAAGCACGCAGGATAGCTAACACGTGTACGCTGAACAAGTCCGATCAGTTCGGAATAAAAGCGTTCAGCCAACGTAATGGCCACGGGAAACGATGACGGCCTTCCTGTTGCGTCGCCTGCGCGATACGCTCCTGGATAGTCTGCATCAACGTCGTTTGACCTTCGCCATCCCACACCAGATTTAACAGTAGCGGTAAGGCGTCGGTCACGTCGTCTACCGCCCAGATAGTGAACTTCTCTTCTTTAACCGCTTGCAGCAGTTCAGATTTAAGACTGAGATGGCGGACATTGGCTGCAGGGATAATCACGCCCTGTTTACCGTTTAATTCCCGCTGCTCGCAGATGGCGAAGAAACCTTCAATTTTTTCGTTTAGCCCACCCACCGGTTGCGCGCGACCAAACTGATCGACCGAGCCGGTAATCGCAATGTTTTGATTCACCGGCACATTGGCCAGCGCGCTGATGAGCGCACATAATTCCGCCATTGAGGCGCTATCGCCATCCACTTCGCTGTAGGACTGCTCAAAGGTTAACGAGGCAGAGAAGGGAATTTGTTGCTCCAGCTGCAACTCCGACATCAGGAAGGCCTGCATAATCATCATTCCCTTAGCGTGGATATTCCCGCCAAGTTCGGCCTTGCGCTCAATATCGTTAAATTCGCCATCGCCGATATGCACAACACAGCTAATTCGCGACGGTTCGCCAAAGGCGCGCGGATGCCCGGGAAACTCAATGACGGAAAGCGCATTGATTTGTCCAACGCGTTCGCCTTCGGTTTCAATCAGGATCTGCTCTTGCAGAATCTCATCCTGCATCCGCTCCGCCAGAAAGCCTTCTCGCCATTCGCGTCGGGCAAGCATCAGGCTGAGCGCTTCTGCGCCGCAGGTATCGCCTTCGCATAAAGGCGACGCCTCCTTAAACTGGCGGGCTATCCACAGTGGGCAAAGAGGCAGCGTATCCTGTTCGCCGGTATAGCGCACAGCCTCGCGTATCAGGACGGGCCAGGCGTCCGGTGCCGGAGGGGGCAAATTATCGCGTAAAGCGATACGCGTCACCCATTGACACCACAGGGTCATAGCTTCTGCGTCCGCTATCTGTAAATTGTCTTCAAATTCACTGTAGATAGCCTGTTCCGCGAGCTCCGGTTCCATCTCCTGAAAATCAGCCAGTGATTCACGTTCGCCAACCAGAATCACCTTCAGTTTGAGCGGCATTGATGGCACGGAGACCGGTAATGGACGCGACTCGTCAAAGGCCACCCAGTCAAAACGCTCGCGGCTAACGATGGCTTTCAGACGCATCCACAGTAACGGCTGCGCCAGAAGGGTTCGTAAGGAAATAATCAGCACGCCGCCGTTCGCCTGATGAACCAGTCCCGGCTGCAGGATAATGTCGCCGTTATACTGCCGCAGGCAACCAAAGAGCTGTTCGGCTTCGACCCAGTCCGCGCTGACGACTTGTGTGACGGTGGCAAAGTTGTCTTGCGCATTCTGCGCGGCGCGGTAATGAACAGTATGCCCGGAAACGTCATAATGTCCGCCGGTTAATTGTCCGGCATCGGTTTGCAGAGCGCGGACGGCATCTGAAAGTAAAGTGAGATACTCTTGCTCTTCAGGCGCTTTAGTCAGCATAAAAGAGGATGATGCCCACGGCTGTATAAGTTGCTCAAGCGCAAATTGCAGTCGTGGCTGAGTATCACTGAGTAAGGTGTCGTTTTCGTCAGTCGCGTGTGGCTGTGCAAATATCTCCTGATAGCTTTCGCTATCCGGAACCAGATCACGCCATGCAAGTTTCGTAATGGTCAAAGTTGAGGTTTTTTAGTCTGTTGTAAAAGGGGGGATTATAGCCTAACCCGTCACGCTGCACACGCGGAAAGCGAATGCAAAGTAATATGAAGACGTGTAACCATTCACAGGTTCGAGATTCTTTTCTTCAGATGGCTAAAAAACTGATATTCTGATAACAGTTACACGGTAACGTTGGGATCGCAATGAAATATCAACAACTTGAAAATCTTGAAAGCGGTTGGAAATGGAAATATCTGGTGAAAAAGCACCGCGAAGGGGAGTTGATCACCCGCTACGTGGAAGCCAGTGCTGCCCAGGAAGCCGTCAATTTGTTGTTGGCCCTCGAAAATGAACCGGTGCGGGTAAATGTCTGGATAGACAGGCATATGAATCCTGCCTTGCTTAATCGGATGAAACAAACCATTCGGGCAAGACGCAAACGACACTTCAATGCGGAACATCAGCATACGCGCAAAAAATCTATCGATTTAGAGTTTATGGTCTGGCAGCGTCTGGCGGGCCTTGCGCAGCGACGCGGTAAAACATTATCCGAAACGATAGTGCAACTGATAGAAGACGCGGAGCATAAAGAGAAATATGCCACGCAAATGACCACGTTAAAGCAGGATTTACAGGCGTTATTAGGCAAGAAGTAACGCTGAAAGGCGTTGTCACCCAGACCAGAGCAAAAAACCCCGCGACGCGGGGTTTTTTATCAGACGGAAACTTAAGCCTGCGGCTGAGTTACCACGTCTTTAACGCCTTTAACTTCGATCTCTACGCGACGATCCGGAGCCAGGCAATCGATCAGGGCAGCGCGAGGTTTCACGTTGTCACAGGTGTTGCCGGTAACCGGGTTAGATTCGCCCATACCACGTGCGGAGATTTTGTCAGACGGAATACCTTTGGAGATCAGGTAATCAACAACAGACTGAGCACGTTTCTCGGACAGACCCTGGTTGTAAGCGTCAGAACCGATACGGTCAGTGAAGCCCAGAACGACAACGGAACCGTCTTTCGGATCCAGGTTGCTCAGCTGGCTGTACAGCTGATCCAGAGCCTGCTGGCCTTCCGGCTTCAGGGTAGATTTGTTGAAGTTGAACAGTACGTCAGACTTCAGAGTGAAGTGCTTGGTCTGTACTTCCGGAGCCGGAGCCGGTGCCGGAGCTACTACCGGAGCAGCTTCTTGCTGGCCGAAACGGTAGGAAACACCTACGCTCAGCAGGCCGTTGTCCGGACGGGTGCCGATGGTGTTGGCATCACCGATGTTGTTAGTCCACTGGTATTCCAGACGGGTTGCGATTTCAGGGGTGATGGCATACTCGATACCGCCCGCGAATACCGGGGAAACGCCGGTGTCGTGGTCTTTAGTAGACGGGCCGCCAGGGACGTTAGACTTGGTGTCTGCACGCCATACCATACCACCCAGACGGGTATAAACGTCCAGATCGTCAGTGATTGGATAACCCAGTTTAGCGGTCAACTGAACGCCCTGAGCTTTATAAGCGCCATTGATGTTGTCGCCTTTGTACGGCATACGGCCTAACCAGTCGTAGCCCATTTCAAAGCCAACATACGGGTTAACCTGGTAACCACCAAAAGCACCTGCGCCCAGTTGGTTTTCATGAGTCGGGCCATCATTGTGAATGAAGCCGGTGTCATGGTACTGAGACCAGCCCAGTTTAGCACCAGCGTACCAGGTGTTATCTTTCGGAGCGGCCTGCGCTACGGTAGCGAAACCAGCCAGTGCCACTGCAATCGCGATAGCTGTCTTTTTCATTTTTTGCGCCTCGTTATCATCCAAAATACGCCATGAATATCTCCAACGAGATAACACGGTTAAATCCTTCACCGGGGGATCTGCTCAATAGTTACTCTACCGATATCTACGGCTTATGCTGAGCACCCCTGGCGATGTAAAGTCTACAACGTAGTTGGAAACTTACAAGTGTGAACTCCGTCAGACATGTGAAAAAAACATGACGGATATACACATCATTTAACAGTTTCAGATGATAAATCGTACAGCAAAAATTGCGGAAACCGCTTCTGACAAGCGTTCTCGCAAAAAAAACGTTAGCACTCAAAGGAGATACGTTCGCGTAAAAAAAAGTCCAGGATAAATCCTAATTTTACTTAATGATACAAATTAGAGTGAATTTTTAGCCCGGAATGCTGTCTCCTGGATAAAGCGTGCGCACGTACAGGGCGCATGATAAACCCTACCGCATTACCTACCTTCGCTGCTTCAACCAGGCTGGCATGTTCTTCTTCTGTCAGTTCTTCAGTCATCCAACCAATTACCACGCTGTAATTTCCTGTACGCAAAGCGCGGATCATCGACTCCAGCGTATGACGAGGCGCAAGCTGGCTAATTTGCATCACTTTCGTTAATGGCAAACCTGAAGACTGTACCCATTCACGGCTGAGCTTTTGCTGCGGCGTGAGCCAGAGCTGCCAGCGTGATTGTTGGCCTAACTGACGGAGTAAAGGCAAAAGCAGGAGTTGCGCCATCATGGGCTGGTCTTCGTGGTAGACAACTTCACTGACCAGTCCTGCCGCGGCATTTTCCGTAGCGGTGCGCGCAGCGTTGTGGGTAGTGGTAGGAAATGACGAAGAACGATTTGCATAACCTGAAGTGTACATAATCAATCCAGCCCTGTGAGTTACTGTATATTCATACAGTACCCCTGTGGCGATGAAAGATCAACTCTATTTTCGGAAACTGTCTCGCAATTTTTATTCTTAGTGGCGTCAAAAATAAAAATCATCTTGCTCGCGGAGTATAAGTTGCCTATTTTCGTCATTAACGGATCCGTTACTGCAAATCATTCTTTTACTTTATGATTTAAAAGGAATTTTATGAGAGCACTCTCTTATGACAGGATCTATAAATCGCAAGAATATTTGGCCTCTTTGGGGACGATCCAGTATCGATCTTTATTCGGTAGCTATAGTCTGACCGTGGAGGATACCGTCTTTGCGATGGTGGCTAATGGCGAGCTTTATCTCCGCGCCTGTGAAGAAAGCGTACCCTACTGTGTGAAGCATCCCCCCGCCTGGCTCATGTTTATGAAATGTGGACGTCCCGTTATGCTCAACTATTACCGGGTGGATGAAAGCCTGTGGCGCGATCAGCAGCAGCTGGTACGTTTATCGAAGTATTCTCTTGACGCGGCAATGAAGGAAAAACACAGCCGTATTTTACAGCACAGACTCAAAGATCTTCCCAATATGACCTTCCATCTGGAAACATTGCTCAATGAGTCAGGGATAAAGGACGAAAATATGTTACGCATACTGGGCGCGAAAATGTGCTGGCTAAGGTTGCGACAAAGCAATCCCTTGCTGACGGTGAAAGTTTTGTATGCCCTGGAAGGCGCAATTGTCGGCGTACATGAAGCGGCGCTCCCGGCGAGTCGTCGCCAGGAGCTTGCCGACTGGGCTCATTCGCTTACGGCTGGGTAATTAATGTAGAAGTCGGCGGTGAAATTTGCCGTTGCAAGCGTCCAATCTCGGGCAGTAAGGCAATGAGCAAACCAATTTGTTGAACAACCAGAGGTTCTTTGCTGTCCGGACGTGTTTCCAGTGACTGAACTCGCTGCTTTAAACCCTCCAGCGCCTGGTGTACGCGCTGTTCGTCTTCAGGTTGATGATGAAGCGCATCATCAACGTAGCAGACCGCGTCATCCAGAAGCCCCAACACGTCCGGATTACTGAGCTTTTCGCGGTGCGCGCCGAGGGCGGAGATATAGCTGGTAAAAGTGTGATTGAGGCAAAGCAGCCTGAACGCCGCCTCCCGGGTTTCAGCCGTGACGTCGGGTTCGCTCGACATATTAGAAACCACGGATGCCAGTTCTGCATCGCGGTTGTGCGCGTCGCGTCTGGCAATGCGATAGGCCAGGCGGTTATCCCGTCCCTGGTGATATTGCTCAAGGATCGCATCAAGGTAGCGGCAATTAGCATCGGTGGCGCGCTGGAGTACCCGGGGAAGGTTGCGAAAGCGCCAGTCCGGCCAAATAAAGCTGACCGCAGCCCAGGCGATAGCGCAGCCAATTAACGTGTCGACGACGCGCGGTAACGCTACCTCGAAGCCTTCGCCCAGGAGGTTAAAGCAGAGTAATACCAGCAGGGTGATGAACATCGTTGCATGGGCATACTGCACATTACGGAATGCGAAGAAAAGCACGCCGGTAATCACCAGCAGAACTAACTGTCCTTCAAGCGAAGGAACAAACCATAAAATCGGCAGGCCGATAGCAACGCCTACCAACGTGCCGATAATCCTGAGCGCAAGGCGATGGCGGGTCGCGTTATAGTTAGGCTGGCAAACAAACAGGCTGGTGAGCAATATCCAGTACCCGTGGCGCATCCCGGTAATTTGGATGAGAGCATAACCGATGCACAATACCAGCGACATGCGTACCGCATGGCGAAAGAGAGCGGACTCCGGGGTAAAATTACGGCTCAGACGCAGCCAGATGTCGCTAAACCCGTGCAGGCTATCATCAGCCAACTGGTTTTCTGACTCATTGCGCGGCATTGCCTGGGCCTGCTCCGACTCGATCGTCGCCAGTTGCGCATCAATGGCGCGTAGGTTGGTTAATAAGAATCCAAGCGTATTCAGCAGCTCTAAAGAAGCGCCGCTGGCGCGCATACGTTCAAGCGCGGCGTCAATGTGGGTAAAGACGCGTTCAAAACGCGGATCATGCTGGTACGGCGTACGCAGTAAGATACAGCGCGCCAGCTGCGTACAGGCCTGCGCCTGCATCGACATCAGACGCTGAAAGCGGAACATGACGTCGCTATGGCGAAAATAATCGCGCAGTGTCTGGTATTGAATATGCGAAGAACTGGCGCGTTCATGAATATCCTGCGCCACAAAATAGTAATGGAGGGTGCGGCGCGTACCGCGTTGACCGCGATCGCCGCGCAGGCGACTCAATAACGACACTTTCGTTTGGTTCAGCGTCGCCATTAACTGCCCGTTCGCTAACGCTAAATCATAGAGCGGCGCCTGGCTTTCATCTTCAATATCAGGATCAAACAGACGTGATTTCAGTTCCAGATAGTGCGCTAACTGTTCGTAACTGCGTGCCAGATTATCCTGCAACGGACGGATCGGAAATAGCAGATGCCCGGTTAGCGTCAGTAGGTTATACCATACTGCGCCTGCCAGCAGGAGCAGTGGTTGCTGATACCAGTGATCGTATAAAGAGGTACCCAGCATCGTATAGATGGCAATGAGTAACGCGCCGAACGCGATGGTGGCATAGCGTTGCCCCAGTCCTCCCAACAGAATAAACCCGCTGGTGGATAACGTTAAGCCCAACGCAAATAGCCACGGCCAGGGAAAGAGCAGCTCCACAGAAGCCGACGCGATAAAAAAGCAAATTAAGGTAATGATTAAATTACGCAAGCGTCCGGCAAGGCGATCGTCGAGATCGGTTAGCGCCGCGGCAACCATACCGAGCGTGAGCGGGATGGTCAGTTTGACGTCGCCCAGCCACCAGGGCAGGGCGGTGGTGCCGCACAGAGCGATAAAAATGCGGATGTAATACAGCCAGGTACTGTTCCAGGTATAACGGCGAATCAACGGACTTAACATAAAGGCTATTTGTCCCGATCATTCAAAACGGCGGCGCGCGTTAGCTTCTCGCGCGGCGCGAGCGGTTTCTACAGAGACGACGCGGCGACCGACAGGCCAAAGCGCAATCGCGGCAATTTTAAAGTTCGCAATACCGACAGGTATCCCGATGATAGTGACACACTGAGCGATACCGGAGGCAATGTGCATCAGGCATAGCCACCAGCCGAAAAAAAGTAACCAGAAAATATTCAGCAAGGTACCGCCAGTATTCATTAATACGCTTTTCGCCGCCGGATTAAGTTCGTCAACGTGAATGGCTTCATTACCGTAAGGGAACAGGGACAGTTTGGTTATCTCCCAGCAGGAGCGGGTCAACGGCAGGGTAAAAATAAGCACAATACTGACAAGCGTCGCCAGCAGCCAGGCCAGCGTAGTGGCAAAGCCGCCCAGTACAAAGTTTAAAATATTCAGAACGGTACGCATAAACCCTCAGTTCATTCCGGTTTTCTATCACTGCGGGCAATTGTAACGTTTTTTTAGACTGGAGCACGTTTTCTCTGGCGGTTACACTGATAAGCACATCTTTACGTCTGGATTCGCTGAGTCATGGAACTGAAAGCAACTTCTCTTGGAAAACGTCTGGCGCAACACCCGTATGATCGTGCCGAGATCCTCAACGCTGGGGTGAAAGTGTCTGGCGACAGGCATGAATATCTTATTCCATTCAATCAGTTATTGGCGATTCACTGTAAGCGTGGGCTGGTATGGGGCGAGCTGGAGTTTGTCCTGCCGGAGGATAAAGTCGTGCGTTTGCACGGTACCGAGTGGTCGGAAACCCAGCAATTCCATCGCTATCTGGACGCGCACTGGCGTCGCTGGAGCCAGGAGATGAGTGATGTCGCCGCGCAGGCATTACAGGAGCAATGGGCGCGTATTAGTGAGCGAACGGGCGGAAACCAATGGCTTACCCGTGAACGCGTTCGGGGGCTGGAACACGAAATTCGCCAGACGTTTGCCGCCTTGCCGCTGCCGGTCTCACGTCTGGAGGAGTTTGCTCACTGTCGCGAGATATGGCGTAAGTGTCTGGCATGGTTACAGGATAGCGAGGGAAGTCGGCAGCAGCATAATCAGGCGTATGCTGATGCCATGCTGGAAGCGCATGCCGACTTTTTTACGCAGATAGAATCCTCTCCGCTTAATCCTTCCCAGGCCAGGGCGGTGGTTAACGGCGAATCATCGTTACTGGTACTGGCGGGCGCGGGAAGCGGTAAGACCTCGGTGCTGGTGGCGCGCGCGGGTTGGCTGTTGGCGCGCGGACAAGCCGATGCGGGGCAAATTCTTTTACTGGCGTTTGGTCGCAAGGCGGCAGAAGAGATGGATGAGCGTATCCGCGAGCGCTTACATACGGAAGAGATTACTGCCCGTACGTTCCATTCGCTGGCGCTGTATATTATTCAGCAAGGCAGTAAAAAAGCGCCGGTTGTCAGTAAGCTGGAAAGTGACGCCACCGCGCGGCATCAGCTATTTCTGCGCACCTGGCGTCAGCAGTGTAGCGAGAAAAAAGCGCAGGCCAAAGGCTGGCGTCAGTGGCTGGAAGAGGAGATGCAGTGGGTAGTGCCGGAAGGTAATTTCTGGGACGATGAGACATTGCAGCGGCGTCTGGCCCCTCGCCTGGATCGTTGGGTCAGTTTGATGCGTATGCACGGCGGCGCGCAGGCAGAAATGATCGCTGGCGCGCCAGAGGAGTGCCGCGAGCTGTTTGGCAAACGCATTAAGCTGATGGCGCCGCTGCTAAAGGCCTGGAAAAGCGCGTTGAAAGCGGAAAATGCCGTTGATTTCTCCGGGCTGATCCATCAGGCAATGGTGATCCTCGAAAAAGGGCGTTTTATCAGCCCGTGGAAGCATATTCTGGTCGATGAATTTCAGGATATTTCCCCGCAACGGGCGGCGCTGTTAGAGGCGCTGCGCAAGCAGAATAGCCAGACTACGCTGTTTGCCGTTGGCGATGACTGGCAGGCGATTTACCGTTTTAGCGGGGCGCAGCTCTCCTTAACGACGGCGTTTCATCAGACGTTCGGCGAGGGCGAGCATTGCCACCTGGACACCACGTACCGCTTTAACAGTCGGATTGGCGATATTGCCAATCGCTTTGTACAGCAGAATCCGCACCAGCTTAAAAAACCGTTAAATAGTCTGACCCCAGGCGATAAAAAAGCGGTGACGTTATTGGATGAAAGCCAGTTGGACGCGTTACTGGATAAATTATCCGGCTATGCGAAGGAAGATGAACGTATCCTGGTGCTGGCGCGCTATCACCATCTGAAACCCGCGAGTCTACAAAAAGCGGCGACTCGCTGGCCGAAGTTACAGATAGACTTCATGACTATCCATGCCAGCAAAGGCCAACAGGCCGATTACGTGATTCTTGTCGGATTGCAGGAGGGTAACGACGGTTTCCCCGCCCCGGCGCGAGAATCCATTATGGAAAGTGCGCTTCTTCCTCAGGTTGAGGATTTTCCGGACGCTGAAGAGCGGCGTTTGTTATATGTGGCGTTGACGCGCGCGCGTGCGCGGGTCTGGCTGCTTTTTAATAAAGATAATCCCTCGCGCTTTGTGGAGGCGCTTAAACAGCTGGATGTGCCGGTGGCGAGGAAGCCCTAAAGCGCGGGCGGTACAGCATCCCGCCCGCGTAGCGGTTATTTCAGGCGCTCGGCCAGATAACGCGCATAATCCGGAATAAGAATATCTACAGCGTCATTAAAATGCGGGGACTGGATGATAAAGTCCGCCGTTGAGACGTTAGTGGCGACAGGGATATTCCATACGGTGGCCAGACGCAGTAGCGCTTTGACATCGGGGTCGTGCGGTACCGCGTTAAGCGGGTCCCAGAAGAAAATCAACACGTCGATTTTCCCTTCTGAAATGAGTGCGCCAACCTGCTGGTCGCCGCCCATCGGGCCGCTCAGCATCGCATTAACGTCCATACCGGTTGCGCGCTGGATCAGATTCCCCGTGGTGCCGGTTGCATAAAGAACGTGTTTTTCCAGCAACGGCTGATGGCGTTCCACCCAGTTCATTAACATCTGTTTGCAGTGGTCGTGAGCAACCAACGCGATATGTTTGCGCGTCGGCAAGGTGCGAGTCGTCAGTTCCATAATTCGATTCCGTAGTTAACCTGTCTACAGATTACTGGAAGCGCTTGATGCTGCAAGAGAAAGAGAAAAAAATTGCGCGCTGGGACAACTCATATCAAGAGGGCGGCTGTTTTTCCGCCCATTGCAGAAAATGATGGCGTGTCTGCGGGTCGGCCAGTCGGAACCAATATTTCAGCCGCTGTTCTGTCAGAGTTTGTGATTGCGGCGGTACGGTATCAAGCTCTGAGACGTCGGAAAGTAATGTGCTGTCGTCTGCCATCATCGTGGCGAACTGAGGAAGCGAGGCGCGTTTCGCCGATTTATTATAACGCTCGGTCTCTATTTCATAATCGACCACTTTAGCCGTAGAAGTAATGGCCAGAATATCGAGTTTTACCGGAATGGGCATGGCGTCGCCGTCCAAAAGCGCCAGACGCGGCGCCGCGTTAAAATGCGAGGCTTCGCGCTCGTTTTCCAGCCGCGGGAGCTGGAAATTGACCTGACTTATCAGTTGGGTATCGAAACTTATCACCAGCGGCGGAGAAATATAAAGCCGCTCTTCATTACCGGGCAGGCGGATGGTTTTTTCCACCCGGAAAACGAGTTGATGCGGCCCGTTTTCCAGTTCAATGCTCTCTGCGCCGCGTAATAAAGAGCTGGACACCTTTTTGCCGTCCAGCACCAGCAGATCAATCTCATTAGACAAACGGAGCGTTGTGGCAAAAACAGTCACCGGCAAACAGAGAGCAAGGAAGGTGGCTAGCGCGCCGGTTTTCATAAGGTTCTCCTGTCCAAAGGCCGTCTGGCTAATAATGTATCGAAATTTTTCTTAGATCATGTTTACTAACATATAGACATATTTTGGCGTTTTGCTCTCATACATCGGTATGGGATGAATGGTTGCTATGTCAGGTTTGTCGTACACTTTGCAAAACAGCCAGGAGAAAGATGATGAAAGAGACCGATATTGCTGATGTTTTGACGTCCACTCGCACTATCGCGCTGGTAGGTGCGAGCGATAAACCCGATCGTCCAAGTTATCGGGTAATGAAATACCTGCTTGAACAGGGCTACCATGTGATTCCGGTTGCGCCAAAAGTCGCGGGTAAGACATTGCTGGGGCAACAGGGGTATGACACGCTGGCGGACATTCCCGAAAAAGTCGATATGGTGGATGTTTTTCGCAACTCTGAAGCTGCATGGGGCGTCGCGCAGGAAGCTATCGCCATCGGCGCAAAAACGCTATGGCTACAGCTTGGCGTGATCAACGAACAGGCGGCGGTGCTGGCGCGGGATGCAGGCATGACCGTGGTGATGGATCGCTGCCCGGCGATTGAGATCCCTCGCCTGGGGCTGGCGAAATAAAAGTTTAAATGGCCGGATATCGCTCTCCGGCCTTTTACATACAATCAGTTACGTAGTCGCGGCGCCTGAAGCTGCTTGCGAATGGTACGCGCCAGTTCATCCATCGATGGCTGTTCTGGATGCTCGTCCCGCATTTCGCTTCGCAACTGGGCCTCGGCCAGATAAGTATGCACTGGCTGACCATCATCATCTTCCATTACCACGTGGTACCACGGAGCGGCGCGAAGTTCGTCGTTAACCGCCAGTTCATCAGGCGACGGCTCATCAAGCGAATATTCCGGGTCGATATCGACGACCACTCCGAGGTAACCTAACAGGGAATGGCGGACCTGTTGGCCGATACCGAATTTGCTGGCTATCATAGTCACCTCCCGGGAAATAGATACCCTTTATATGAGGATACTATTCCACTTTTCAAGTTACATGACGCGACAGGCAAACCCTTTCAGATACAGCCCTTCCGGGTAGGTGGCGATCACCGGGTGATCGGCGGCCTGACGGAACTGCTCTATAAATTGTACATCACGACCGGCATCTATTGCGGCATCGGCAATGATTTTCTGAAATAAATCGCTGGTCATCAGTCCGGAGCAAGAGAATGTCAGCAGTATGCCGCCCGGATTGAGCAGTTGAATCGCTAACATGTTAATGTCTTTATAGCCCCGGCAGGCGCCCATTAACTGGCTTTTATTTTCAACGAATTTGGGCGGGTCCATGATGATGACGTCGAATTTTTCGCCGTGTTCACGGTAAGCGCGCAGCAACTTAAACACGTCGTCGCGCACGAATTCGGCTTTGCTCAAGTCCAGTTGGTTCAGTTCAACGTTTTGCCTGGCGATATCCAGCGCATCCTGTGAGGTATCCACGCTGACAACCTGGCGACAACCGCCCATTAACGCCGACACGGCAAAACCGCCGGTATAAGAGAAGCAGTTCAGTACCCGCTGATTTTCCACGTAGCGGCGCGTCGCCAGACGACTGTCGCGCTGATCAAGATAATAACCGGTTTTGTGGCCGCCCTGGATATCGACCAGCAATTTCATACCGTGTTCTTCAATTGGCAAAAGCGCAGGCGGCAGTTCGCCAGTGACCGGACCTTGCGTCAGCGCCATCCCTTCTTTTTTCCGCACGGCGACGTCGCTGCGATCGTAAATAGCGCAATCCGGATCGCATGTTTGCAGCGCACTAATTAATGCGGCGCGTTGATATTCGGCCCCGGCGCTGAGCAGTTGCAGCACCAAAAAATGACCAAAACGATCGATAGTGACGCCAGGCAGGCCATCGGACTCACCGGCGATCAGACGATAGCTATCCAGGCCGTCTTTTTTCGCCAGCCAGTCGCGCCACTGCTGCGCCTGGCGCAGGCGGCGGGTGAAAAACGCAATATCAATGGATTCTGCTTTATCAAATGTCCAGACGCGCGCGCGGATCTGGGAGGCTGGTGACCAGGCGCCGCGTGCTAACCACTTTCCCTGATGGTCGACGATATCGATAGTTTCACCGAGGTTGGCTTTGCCTTCCAGACGGGATACGGCGCCGGAAAAGACCCATGGGTGGCGGCGGAGTAAAGATTTTTCTCGCCCTTTGCTGAGGACTAAACGGGGATATTGCGGAAATGTAGATTCAGTCATGCGGAGTAACCTCTCACAAACAGTGACGCGGGCCGGATGATAGTTCCAGCCTGGGACCGTGAAAACGAAATGGCGCGTAGGGTAGCACAGATGAGAGGGGCAATCACCAGCGTATGGTGGTGAGCGTTTCTGCACAAAATAGAATCGTAAAGGCACAGTTTCTTCAGCGGACGCTTTTTATAGTGTTATTTCTTTACATGAAGAAGGAAATACAATGAAAACAGTCTTCTCTTTGACCGCAGCCGCAATGATGGCATTGAGTGGCGGCGTATCTGCCGCGTCGGCGTTTAGCCTCAGTAGCGCGGATATTCCGGCGGATTTTCGTTTAACGCAACAGCACGTCTTTAAAGGATTTGGTTGTAGCGGAGAAAATATTTCGCCGCAGCTGAGCTGGCGCAATCCGCCTGCCGGAACCAAAAGCTACGCTATTACCGTCTTCGATCCTGATGCGCCCACCGGAAGCGGCTGGTGGCACTGGACGATGGTGAATATTCCTGCGCAGATTCACGACCTGCCGACGGGGGCTGATAAAAAAACGTTACCCGCTGGAGTGGTGCAGGGACGGAATGATTTCGGTTATGCTGGTTTTGGCGGCGCCTGTCCGCCGCCGGGCGATAAGCCTCATCGCTATCAGTTTACTGTGTGGGCGCTGAATACGGCAACACTGCCGCTCGACAGTGAGTCGAGTGGCGCGTTGGTAGGGTTTATGCTTAACGCGCATGTGATTGCGAAAGCAAAATTCACGGCCACATACGGAAGATAAAACAGAGGACGGCACGGTGCAGGAGATGCATATTCGACATCAGGATCTTACGACGGCAGAGGTGCGTTCCAGTCATCTGCACCGTTTGCATCGTGTTACGCTTTTTTCCGCCGCTATCTGCCATATTACGCAGGGCAGTAAAGTCATCATTCAGGATGATAGCCGCCTTGTCGCCGGGCCGGGCGAGTTGATTATTATTCCGGCGAACACGCCGCTGGAGATTATTAATCAGCCTGCGCAGAACGGTTTTCGCTCCGACCTGTTGTTACTTTCACCGGAGATTATTGCTCGCTTTAAAACGATGTACGTTCAGGATTATCCACCGGCAAACCTGACATCGCTGTGTACCCCGATGAGCCGTAGCCTGACATTTATGTGGGAGAACGTGTTGGATGCTGTGCGCCAGGGCTTACCTGTCGGGCTACAGGAACATCAGGCGATGGGGTTACTGTTAGCGCTTTTGCATGATGGCGCGGCGGGACCGCTGCTTATTGAACGGCGTTACACCCTCACGGAGCAGGTGCGGCAACTGATTATGCTCTCACCTGCTAAGCTATGGACAGCCCAGGAGATAGCCCGCCGTCTTGCTATGGGAACATCGACGCTGCGTCGGCGTTTGCAGCGCGAATCGCAGAGTTATCGGCAAATTATTGAAGAGGTACGCATGTCCTGCGCGCTTTCTCAACTGCAATCGACGACGCTGCCGATCGGCGAAATAGCGCTACGGTGCGGCTACCTGTCGGGGTCGCGATTTACGGCCAGATTCCGCCAACATTATGGGTGTCTGCCTAGTCAGGTACGTTAAGTATGTCCTGTATGCGTCTTCACCGTTGATTATGAAAGGAGAACCATCATGTCGAACGTCTGCATTATCGCCTGGGTTTATGGTCGCGTTCAGGGCGTCGGGTTTCGCTATACCACGCAGCATGAGGCGCAGCGGCTGGGGTTAACCGGCTATGCGAAGAATATGGATGACGGAAGCGTAGAAGTGGTGGCCTGTGGCGACGCGGCGCAGGTAGAAAAGCTCATCAAGTGGCTGAAAGAGGGCGGGCCGCGCTCTGCTCGTGTGGACAAAATCCTCACTGAACCGCACAGCCCTCGCGAGACGTTAACAGGCTTCAGTATTCGGTATTAGATACATTTTACCGGCTTGGGCAGACCGGCGATTTTGGTCGCTTGCTTTGCCGGGCCTTTCGGGAACAGACGATACAGATAGCGGCTGTTGCCTTTTTCTTCGCCGAACTTATTCGCCATCGCTTTTACCAGCATTCGGATGGCGGGAGAGGTATTAAACTCCAGGTAAAATTCGCGCACGAAGCGCACGACTTCCCAGTGTTCCGCAGAGAGCTCAATGCCTTCATTGGCGGCGATAGCGACTGCCAGCGTTTCACTCCACTGCGTCGTCTCTTTCAGATAGCCTTCGCTATCAGTACTGATTTCTTTACCTTCAAAGATCAACATAACGTTTCACTGCGTAATCAACACGGACGGCAGTGTAGCAAAAAATAAAGCCCTGCATAAGCAGGGCTGGAAGAGGGGAATGTCGATTAGTCGCGGCTGGCGAAGCCCAGAATGCTGAGCAGGCTGACAAAGATGTTGTACAGCGAAACGTACAGACTGACGGTCGCACGAATATAGTTGGTTTCACCGCCGTGAATGATGTTACTGGTTTCATACAGGATAGCGCCCGAGGAAATCAGGATAAACACCGCGCTAATCGCCAAGTGCAATGCAGGCAGTTGCAGGAAAATATTCGCCACCATACCAATCAGCACGACGACGATCCCGGCCATTAACATACCGCCCAGGAAAGACATATCCTTACGGGTGGTCAGAACGTAAGCGGAGCAGCAGAAAAATACTAACGCGGTACCACCCAGCGCCAGGCCAATGACATCGCCCATGCCTGCTGACAGATAGGCGTTAAGAATCGGGCCCAGGATATACCCGAGGAAGCCGGTAAACGCAAAAGCAGACAGGATACCGACCGGCTTATTGGCGGTTTTATAGGTCAGGAACATCAGCCCATACATACCGACCAGCGTCAGAATCAGGCCGGGGGAGGGCAGCATCAGTACCGTACTGGCTGTCGCGGTAATTGCGGAGAAAGCCAGCGTCAGGCTCAACAGAAAATAGGTGTTGCGCAGTACTTTGTGCGTACTCAGTAGCGAGCTACGATCACGCGATGATGTAATGATACGATCCATTAGTCACTCTCTTATGACAGATGTAATTAATAAAGGAGAATAATAAAAACAGTCACTGTCACCCAGTGGTTTTACCCATCTTTACGCATTCGTTTACGTTTAGTTTCCTTTAGAGATTTCAGGTGATTACCGTCGTTAAAACGGTCTGCTCATGCCTGGCGCTACGCCATAAAACAGGCGGCTGCGCCAGCCACGCGTTACCGATAAAAAATTGATAATCACAGCGGTAAAACAGTGGGGACGATCAACACGTATTAAGCCCGTTTTTGTGTTGAAGAAATGGTCAATGTGCCGCTATTTCAGGCAATTAACGAAAATTTGCCTGTTTTTCACGCAAACGAACACATTCGGTCTTTACATGACGCACCGGGATGTTTATAGTGCGCCTCATTCCGGAAGTGTGGCCGAGCGGTTGAAGGCACCGGTCTTGAAAACCGGCGACCCGAAAGGGTTCCAGAGTTCGAATCTCTGCGCTTCCGCCAGATTAAACAAGGGGTTACCGAAAGGTAACCCCTTTGTTTTTTGGGTGCTTAGAATATAGTTAGAAAATACTGCTAGAACATTTCCCGAAAAAACGGACTACGTGGGTTTTTAGTTTCTTTTCGTTTCCTGATGTGTCTATTTATTGAAGATGTAGACCATTCTGGGAGGTGAAGGATGCCCCATCTCTTTCAGAATAATGTTGGTATATTCGACAACAGGGCCTCTTGGATGATTTTCTTCTTTATCCTGAAGATGGGTCAGTGCATGTACAACTTCATGAATAAATGAACGTTTTGTGTCAAAAAGTTGTCTTCCTTCGTTACTTTCATAATGTTCGGTATATGAATCATCAGAATCGTCCAGATTGAGACAAATAACTTTCCTGCCTTCTGAAAGTTTGAAGTGTTCCTGAGCCACGGTAGTTTCAAAGGCTTCGCCTGCCCCCAGTAGCCAGCGCTGCTCCACATCATGTAGTTCTTTTTCATATGCGTAACTCATCAGTCTGCGGAATGTTTCGCTTTGGGTATACGCATTTTGAAGTACGGAGGATAGTTCATCGTAGCATTCGTCATAAGTGTCGTCATCAATTTCTGTATCAGGGTCTATTCCACCCGCGCCTGAGATAAGGTATTCCACCACACACTCTGGCTCCAGACGGAATTCACTGTTTATGGCAAGGCTGTCATGAGCAAGGCGTAGCCGTGAGGGGTTTGGTGCATGTTCGGGAATATCGGGGAAAACAGGTGTATCTGCGGTATTTAATCCATATGTGGATACTCCGCTTTGAGGTATTAATCTGTAGGTGACCGGAAGCATAACTTCTTATTTCCTGACTACAATTATGAATTATTTAAATTAAACAATAATAGTGTTTTTAGTTAATGTGCCACATACAGATAACGCTATGATTCAGACAAAGTCAACAAGTAATACGCTGAAAATGTTATTTATAATGAAACTTAGGAGCGGGGTTATTTAATAAAACAAGGGGCTTCTGTTTGAATACTTCTTGTTTATAAAATCCCTTTATCTCGACTAAAATATCGGATGGGGGAAAAGAGTTCTATCATTGTAATCCGGGAGTGGAGTAGGGGTATGTTGACTACCTGTCAGATCGGCTCCTGTTAATGATTTCGCTAAAGTTAGAGCTATCTTATCTAATTTCGCACCATTTAGTTTGGTGTCAGTTAAGTCTGAGCCGAATAGAATTGCAGCGGTTAAGTTTACACCGGACATGTTAGCGCAAGTCAGGTTTGCGTGAGTCAGGTTTGCTTTAGTCATGTTTGAACCCATTAGATTTACAGCGTGTAGATTTGCACAACACAAATTTGCACCGACTAAATTTACATTAGATAGAGTTGTTTCACGGAAATCTGCATCAGAAGCATCTATGTCTGACAAATCTTCCCCCTGGAAATCTTTATGAGCCAGATTTACTCCGCGCAGGTTCAGAAAACCATCCTCGGTTATAAGTGAATCAGGCTGTTGTATATTATGTTTACTCATCAGCTTTAACATTCGGCATACATTCCAAAATCTCTCACTATCAACTTTATCCGTTACAGTTTTTCCATTTTTGTTCACTTCAATAATGACCATGGGAGCCGTATTTTCGGATGCTGCTCCACATGACAGACATATAGTACACCCGTTGACATCCTCCAGAAATATTTTATTACCATCGAAGAAAGCATCTTTATTTACATATAATAATGATGTGGTCAGTTTTCCAATTACCTCCTGAAAGCATCTTTCATTGCTTCTTCTTACTCCACCACAGGTAAAAAAATTGACAAACCATTCCAGTATACCGCGTGGTGAAGTTGCACTTTTCATTGCTTCTTTCGTACCGGTACCGGCCGCATGCAAATATCTTAATATATTTTCTGGGGACGCGTTAGTTATTGGCATTTTGATTCCTTCTTATGGAAGTGAGTCGATTCCTTATAGGTGTGAGTCAAGTCACATTTATACAAGAAATAATAAAAAAAGATATAAGGTGATTTTTGTATTTAGAGCTTTGGTTGAGTATGAGTAGGTGTCTGGCATCTGACAAGAGGCGATGATATCTGCCATAACGGTGAAGCAGAAGTAATATCACCCGTGAATAATAAGATTATCCTTGCTATTGACTTCCTTCATTTCCAGCATAGCTTACGCTTCATCATCATTGAATAAACAATTAAGTTTGTTGAGCGAAAATTTACCTAAAGAAAAAATAATAAGCTTTAATATTTTTTGCAGCATTTCAACTTATAGCAGAATAAATGTGCGTAGATGGCGTAAAAACCTGATGAGCAGGAATACTTACACACTAAAAATGCTCCCGCAAACAGAGCAAAATGAGAGAGATGAACGTTTGCCCCTTACATTTCCACCAAAGATTCTGGTCTTGTCTCTTGTAAAGGGCATACGTATCGCGTTTTATCTCATTAAGAAAGTATGTTGACGTATTAAATTATGCATAATGCTCTTTCAATTGCTTCACGTTTGAAATGAATAATTCAAAACCAGTGAGCGCCTCTTCTTCGGTACTGGTTTGTGGCAAGCGATAAAGCGCCACTAAAGCAGTATTGTCTGCGTCAGCGCCGATAGTGACGGCGCTGGTGTAGTTCAGACGTAAAAAATGCTGCAAAGTCAGGATGTCGTCAGGCAATGGCATAAAGGGACAGCACATTTCCAGTGTATGATCGGATTCATTAAAATAAACCTGTATCCCATCATCAATGATAAGCAGTGGCTCATCTTCTGGCGCATCCAGGCCTAACGCGTCATATAAACGATTTAATAGACTTTCCATATAGTTACCTCAAGACTCAAGATGTGATTAATGAAGAAATGCCTTTTACTGACTGCCAAATATTTTCATCCCCAACTCGTTTTTGATAGGAAAGATTGAGCACCTCTGGCGATAAATTTTTCATTACTTTGTTTCCCGCCCCGCCCGTATTTTGTTTCTGAATCTCCAGGTTACCGCTATTCAGTAATACTTTTTGGAAAATTTTCTGTCCACCGCTATCCGGAAGACTACCAGGCGCACTTAACATATGGGTCTGATGTAAAGAAATGTGCTCTCGCTTGATTTCTGAATCCATCATTCCTGTACGATCTTTGCCGCTTTTACAATTCCAGGCGGGTACCGCGTCAATTTCATGGGCTAACATGGCAAGGCGTTGTGCGAGTTTATAGGGTTCGCCGCCATCTTTATGATGTTGGTTATTTTTCCATATATCCTTAATCTGGCGCGCTAATGTATTGACGACCTCATAATTATCCGGGTATTGCGCCAGCCATTCGCCAACCCAGCCACCTGGTCTGGCTTCAGGGCGTAAATCATTGCCTAATAACTGATGTAGCGCCTCGGCATTATAGCTATCCGATGCCTTAAGGCCAAAGCCGAGCTTGAGCGCCAGCTCATTAACACCCACATTAAATGCGGCGACGTCCGGTTTTATTTTTACCGTCTGTAGATCGCCATCTTTATTGCGGATTTTTAAATGAATCATTTTTCCCGGCTGGGTCAACGATTGCCATGCGCGCATTTGGTCCTCGACCATCGTTCCCTCTTTGCCGAAAATATTCGACGCGGTGAGTAACCCGACGGATACCAGTTTCAGGCTTACCGCCTCGCCCGCTAAGGCTTTGTTAAGCAACTCAGGTTTACTAAAAAGTGCCGCAGTTAATACTTCTTTGGCTTTGTTTTCAGCGCCGACGTGACGCAGAAGCGGATCTTTTTCATGATAGGGGGAAAGCACGCCATGACGTATCCCGCAAAAAAGCGTTTTATCTTTACCGTCCTCATGCACACTCACCGTGGACATCCACAAATTATTGGCGTGATGAATATTCTTGGTATCCCAACTGCATACGCCCTTTCCCTCATAAGCACTGGGAAAGATATCTTTTGCGCCGATTTTCATCTCTGCTGCAGGGAGCTGCGTGTTGGTATAGTGATGCCCGTTATGCGTGAGTGTATTTTTTATGGTTTGCCAGGGCTGGTTATTAAGCTGCTTGACCTGAGCATCTCTAAACGCTACTGCCGCAAAGCGATGAGCTTCTTTTGCAGGTAAGCCATCCTGCTGCTGAGTGCGTGCTGCAATAAGTTCGATAAGATTTTTCTTCAATGCTTTTGCCGCGGCTTCTTCTTGTTTTGTTGCTGGCCGGTCCGCTTTAACTTTGGCTAACTCCATTTGGTTTGCCATTGACGTTAGAACCGGGTCTTGTTTACCCAGAACGGTTGCCGCGACGGTAAGAAGATCGCGCTGTAAGTTATAGAGGTTATGCAGCGAGTGGTTAGACGTCTTCTGATGCTGTAGATAATTCCCCCATGTCGCGCCAGGTTCTCGCAGGACAATAATTTCCGGGCGAGCGTCGGGCGCTTTAGCCGGCGCTTTGCCCTGGCCTGAGAGAATCTGCATTCCGTTGTATAAGGTTTTTTGTAGGCTTTTAAAAGCCTCCTGGGTTTTTAGTGAAGCTGAGTGATAGAAGCTCTGTATTTGCATAGCGTTTTTAATATTCCTGAATAGGGGAGTGGGAACATTCAATAGGGTTAACAACCCTTTAAAAGGATGTGACTTTTATGCACCAGGAACTTTAAAAAAATGTCCTTTTTAATGAGGAAACGCTTCTGATCAGGCGGGGAGGCATCCTGACGTCCATACGTAGTGGCGATCATGGGGGAGATCGGTACATCAAATGTTCATAAAATCTACAAACTTCACAATTTATGGCACAACTTTTATTGAAAACCCACCTTCTTGACTCAGATCAAATTCACCGATTTACTCCTGCGTAAAGTAACGGCGTTACATCAAATGTTATACAGGTGTGTGTATGCCAGCAAAGCCCCGGACAAGTAAGACCGTGACGAAGAATATTCGTTTTTCCTATTCCATGCTTGAACAGATAGAATTCGCGTTGAAATCTGAAAAGACGCGGAATTTTTCAGCATGGGTAAAAGAGGCCTGTCGGGAAAAGTTATGTAACACGGGACATAAGCTGTAGTTATCGTCTTATGTAAGAGGGGGCGGCCATTTTGAAAAGAACAACGTGCTTATATACCTCCTGGGTTTTTGCCGCTTTTGTCTCTCTGCTGATATTTGCCTGGAGTGTCATAAACTATCCTCTCTATGAATCCATAATAATTATTGTCTTTTATATCTGGCTAATTCTGGTACCGCTTTATCTTATTGTGTATGAGTGGCTAATAGATTGTCATTAAATTTATGGTTGCGTACTTGAAAAGTGATATTTCATATCTGTACGGTAAGTCATTGTCGTAATAATATTATTGGTCAGGCGACGGGCGAGCGTCTGCGCATTTTGCATCGTTTTATCTTCAAAATTTTGCAGTAAGCGTTGCGCTTCTTTCGGATGCGACGCATATAATCTCAGATAGCTCTGCTCCATCTTATACTGCTGCTTAGCTGTTTGCTGTTCAAATGTTTTCCAGGCGTGTTGCACATCTGGCGCAAACGCATTGTAGTCCTGCATAACCAGCGTTTGCAGCGTGCGGAATGTCCAGTAGGTAGAGTCGTTGCTCGCCCGATCGGTTCCTTTATCATCTCCGGGTTGATAATGACGCATCCCCTGATAATAGGGGAGATAGACGCTAAGAGATGGCATTCCATAGGCGATGTATTCTACGTTGCCGATAGCCTGCGGTAATTTCGGTCTGACCTGTAAAATATGCGACTCCTGGGTACGAAAAACGGATATGGGTCGCCATGGTTCTTGTGGATTATGACTGGCATAAGGGTCGTGCGACGTTCCCTGATAGTGATTTCGTAACGCGTTTTTTACTGCCGCCACGCTAATTTTTGTTATTGGTGTTAAAAAAACAGGAAATGTTTCCCCTTCGCTAACGGCCGTATCCAGATGCGGATTAAACTGGTGTTGTAGCGTCCAGACGCGCGGATAATTATAGGTGGTATCGTTTTTGTTATCCTGCGAATAGGCTTGATGAAAGTCGAATTCGCCGCGGGCCGGATCATATAATCCCTGCTTTTTCGCAAAGCTTACTAACGTTGGTGACGCCATATAATTCGCGTTATCATTCGGATCGTAATGGCGTAAACGTCCCTGATTGGCGGAAACGAAATAGCTATCTGCCGGAAGTCGTACTGCCAGCCATTGATGACCGCTTCCCGTCTCCAGATACCATATCTCTTTGCTATCAATAAACGCGACGCCGAAACCTTCGCCAGCGCCTTTTTGTTCAATAATGTCTCCCAGTAATTTGGCGCCCTGACGCGCCGATTGCGCCACTGGCAGGATCACGGACTCAATGGCGTCTTCCGTGATTCCTGTTTTTGTCACGTAAGGATCGGCAGCCAGCGCCGCTCTGCCGTTATAAATGGTTTCCGTTGCGCTCATTCCGACGCCCGCCGAATTGAAACCGGCTTCACCCATGGCGTTATCGTTAGTATCAAAGTCATGAATCGCCGTATAGCGCATCGCTGTCTCCGGAAGCGGCCAGCTAAAATTGTTGCGATGTGCTTTATACTCGCCTTGTTGATGAAACGCGACGGGATGAATAACCTTATGCTTGGCGTTATTTGCCGAGCCATCTTCGTTGCGCGCGATAATGAAGGAGCCGTCAGCCGAAGCCTGATTGCCTACCAAAAGGGTAGTACAGGCGATGACTTTACCCATACCCAGCAGCGTAACGGCGAATGCAAGATACTTTTTCATAAAGGTTCCCACTGAATAACGCGTTATGGGATGAATTGACCCTGGATTGGAAACCGAGAAAGTGATCGAGCCAGCAATATTCTTTGCCGGCATCCTTTATTTTCTCTTTATTGAGGTTGTATTGATAACCACAGCCCTGTGGCAGGGAAGGGGAACAGAACCTGTACTGACCTTAGCTATCACCGCTATCGGGCAGACGAACCGAAAAGATATTATGTTCATCGGCATAGCGGTAAGATGCCGAACCACCGTGTAATAGAGCAATCGCGTTAACTAACGATAACCCCAGGCCGAAACCGGCAGTGTGGCGGGCATTATCTCCTCGCCAAAAACGCCGGAAAAGCTTATCCGCATCGGCTGGGTGGCTGCCCGGATTAGCGACCCGAATTTCTGCAACGTTATCATCATAAGCGCTTTCAATACGTATCACGGCGTTTTCATCAGAATAACGGATGGCATTCGTCAGCAGGTTTGAGAGCACTCTTTGTAATAATATTTCGTCAGCCCATACCGTTCCCTGACATTGATTTATAAAACAGATGCGCTTCTCCTCGGCAAGGGGGCTAAGATAATCCAGCATATTTTCGACCAGCGCATTGAGCGAAACAGGCTGTTTTTTTACCGCTATATTCTGGTGCTCCGCGCGTGCCAGAAAGAGAATATTTTCTGTCAGTCGCGACAGTCCCTCCAGCTCTTCAATATTATCGACAAGGGCTTGTTGATACTCTTCGGCGCTGCGTTCCTGACTCAGCATCACCTGATTCTTCCCCAGTAAAATATTAACCGGCGTGCGCAGCTCATGCGCCAGATCGTCGGCAAATTGGTTCAGGCGTTCAAAATCGTCGGAAAGCTTCTGGCGCATGGTATTTAGCGCTTGTCCAAGCGGCCTGAGCTCAACGGGTAACGCCTGTTCCGCCAACGGCTGGCGAAGTGTGCCGCTATCTGTCGCCGCGGTGAGTCGGCTGAGCGACGTAATGGCCCGCAGCCCGTTTCTGATGACTAATGGACTGAGCGCCGAACAGACGAGGATCGCGATAAGGCTCATCAGCAAACTGTTGCGGCGATATTGCGTCAGCATTTGCCGCCTTTCCGTCGCCAGCCTGGCAATAGTAAGGGTCAGCGGGTCATCGCCGCTTCTGGCGTTTACTCGTACCGCGGTAAGTTCCGTGCCTTGTACCGCCTGGCGAAATAAGGTTTCGCGGGTGATGTTTTTAGCCAGCGGAATCTCGTTAAAGCGTTGGTCGGGGATGCCGCTATGATTAATCGCAACATTGTGGCCTGTTGCTGAATGGATCAATAAGATATCCTGCTTCGTATCCACCATCCGATTGAAATAGAGCGGCAGATTTTCCGGCCTGGCGCCATCCAGTAACAGTTGCTGCATTTGCGCCGCCCGATTTATTAGCGTCATATCATCACGATACGTTAATTCTTTGCTCAGCGCGTTATAGAGCGTCCAGCTAATGCCGGTACAGGCGAGGATAAGGATGGCGATAAAAGAAATTGTCAGGCGCAGCGTCATTGATAACTTAACCATTCTGCGACGTTTCCGCCTGTAATCGATAACCCATCCCCCGGACGGTCATAATGAGCTTCTTTTCAAATGGATCGTCTACTTTGGCGCGCAGCCGACGAATCGCGACATCAACGGTGTTGGTTTCACTATCAAAGTTAATTCCCCAAACTTCGCTGGCGATCGCGGTTCGGGGCACGATTTCTCCTGCCCGGGACGCCAGTAACCAGAGGAGCAGGAATTCTTTGCGGGTCAGGGAAATCGGTTTGCCATTTCGTGACACCGATTGCTTTGTGGCATCCATGTCCAGACCATTGATCGTCAGTCGGGTAAAGACAGGGACATGCTGTCTGAGTTGAGCTCTCACCCGGGCCAGCAGTTCGGCGAAGGAAAAAGGCTTAACAAGGTAATCATTAGCGCCCGCCTCAAGACCTTTGACGCGATCCTCAACCGAGTCGCGCGCCGTCAGGCAAATAACAGGGGACTGATGCGCAGTGCGTAACGCGCGTAAAACCTGCCATCCATCAAGCCCCGGCAGCATAATATCAAGAATAATCAATGAATAATGTTCCTGAAGGGCCAGGTGTAATCCGTCTCGTCCATCACAGGCATAATCAACCACATAGCCTGCTTCCGTGAGTCCCTGACGTACCCACTCAATGGTTTTCTGGTTATCTTCAATCAATAAAATCTTCATCAACGCAGTATGCCATAGGCTTGTTAGCGAATCCGTAAATCTCCAACAAGATGACATAATTGTCATGTCCGTGTAAGGTTAATCCTGGACGCGCCAGATATATTTTCCTGCATCAATACCGTAAAGGAGTGAAGCATGAAACGACATATACTGGCTACCGTGATAGCATCTCTTGTTGCAGCCCCGGCAATGGCGCTGGCCGCTGGCAACAATATTCTCAGCGTACATATTCTCGATCAGCAAACAGGCAAACCGGCGCCCGGCGTGGAGGTGGTACTGGAGCAGAAAAAGGATAACGGATGGACGCAATTAAACACCGGGCATACCGACCAGGATGGACGTATTAAAGCACTGTGGCCCGAAAAAGCTGCCGCGCCGGGGGATTATCGCGTTATTTTTAAAACCGGCCAGTATTTTGAAAGTAAAAAACTGGATACGTTTTTCCCGGAGATTCCCGTCGAGTTTCATATCAGCAAAACGAATGAGCACTATCATGTGCCGCTGTTATTAAGTCAGTATGGTTATTCAACCTATCGCGGGAGCTAATTTAGAGCCTATCCCATTAGGGCTATTTTACTTGCCATTTTGGACCTGGGCAGTGCTCGCCAAAACGCGTTAGCGTTTTGAACGCCGCTAGCGGCGGCCCGAAGGGCGAGCGTAGCGAGTCAAACCTCACGTACTACGTGTACGCTCCGGTTTTTGCGCGCTGTCCGTGTCCAAACTGGCTGCGCCAATAACACCTGGTGGGATAGGCTCTTAGATTGTATTAATCGCCGCGATTTATGGCGAGCAAACATCGCGGCGGGAATAAAAATCTTCAGCGTATCGACTCTTCTCCCACAAGCGGTGGTTATCCCGCTTGTGGGCATGAGTGACGGTTAAACAGGCGCTTCCATCTCAAGTCTGACCGGATGAAAACGGCGTTTGAAATAAATCAGGCCATGCCCATCCTGGCTAAGAATAATATTTTTGATCGCCACCAGATACACCAGATGCGTGCCAATGGTTTGTACCTCGCTGATCTCGCCTTCAAGACCGGCCAGCGCGCCGTTAAGTACCGGCTGGCCCAGCGGCCCGTTTTGCCAACATGGCTGGTGAAAACGCTCTTCCATCGCCATCCCCGTCATACCGGCAAAGTGGCGCGCCATCAGCTCCTGCTCATGGTTAAGTACATTAATGCACAGCTTGCCGTTGCCCTGAAAGACGGGGTTCATGGCGCTATTGGCATTAATACATACCATCACGGAGGGCGGCGTATCGGTGACGGAACAGACCGCTGTTGCGGTGATACCGCAGCGTCCGGCGTGACCCGCCGTGGTTACGATGTTGACCGCTGCCGCCAGACTTGCCATCGCATCGCGAAAACGCAGACGTTGTTCATCTACTTGCATGAGAACCTCCTGCCGCGTTATTTCAGCAGCTTATCCAGTTGATTGATGTCGTCGTTATTGTGCAAATGCGAAACCGTCCAGCCATTCTGATCGTATTCGGAGAGGCAGCGATCAACCATTGCCATCATCTTATCCATATTGCCGGAGCTCTGGGCCTGACGCAGGCACTGCAGACGAATTTCATCCTGGCTGCCCGAGTAGTTAATCTCGTACAGCTCATGGCGACCGCCAAACTCGCTGCCGATGGCATCCCACATCAATTTAAGAATTTTGATACGTTCAACATGGTCCATTCCGTTAGAGCCGCGTACGTATTTCGCCAGGTACTGGTCGATTTGCGGATTATTCAGATCGCGGGCGCTGGAAGGCAGGTAAATCAGGCCGCTGGTAACGTTACGTTCAATAATATTTTTAATTTTCGCGTAGGCCATTGGGGCCATGACACGATAGGTTTGCAGCGCGGCGTGGTCCGGTAGCCAGGCGCCGTTTACCCACGGGGTTGCTTCAGAACACATAGAATCGCTCAATGCCCAGAACATATTGCGCCACGCCACGACTTCTCCGAGATCGGCCTGCACGCCCCGGAACTCTACGGTACCCGTACATTCGAGCGATTTTTTCAGCAGCGCGGTAATGAAATCAAGTTTAACCGCCAGACGAACACAGGCTTGCAGTGGATACATACGGGCAAAGCCGCCTTCCATCGTCCAGCGACGGCAACGATCGAAATCACGGTAAATCAACACGTTTTCCCACGGGATCAACACCTTGTCCATCACCAGAATGGCATCGTTTTCATCAAAGCGGCTGGAGAGTGGATAATCAAACGGCGAGCCCGTCGCGCCCGCGACCATTTCATACGAGGCGCGCGAAATAAGTTTTACGCCTTCGGCATCCATTGGCGCGACAAACATCAGAGCGAAATCCGGGTTTTCGCCCATCACCTGGGCTGAGCCGAAACCAATCATGTTGTAGTGAGTCAGGGCGGAGTTAGTGGCGACGACTTTCGCCCCGCTGACAATAATCCCGGCGTCCGTCTCTTTCTCCAGCTTGATATAGACGTCTTTCACTTCGTCGGCAGGTTTGTGGCGGTCAATGGGCGGGTTGACGATTGCATGGTTAAAGTACAGGCCGGTCTCCTGAATACGGGTGTACCAGTTGCGGGCGTTCTGCTCAAACTGGCCGTAGAAGGCTGGGTTAGCGCCCAGGGCGCAACCAAAGGCGGCTTTGTAATCCGGTGTGCGTCCCATCCAGCCGTAACTCAGGCGTGACCACTCGGCGATAGCATCACGCTGTTGGCGCAGATCGTCTGCGCTTTTCGCAACGCGGAAAAATTTATGCGTATAACCGCCGCTGCCGGTATCGGTATTCCAGCATAGGGTATCTTGCATCGACGGTTTATGTAATGCGTCATACAGTTGTGCGACAGAGGCTGCGGCATTGCGGAATGCCGGATGTGTCGTAACATCTTTAACGCGTTCGCCGTAAATATAAATTTCCCGCCCGTCCTGCAGGCTTTTTAAATACTCTTCGCCCGTTAACGGACGCTTGTTATCAGTACGAAAATCTTCAGGTTTCATTGCGGCCTCTTCCTCATTAATCGGAATGTTTTGTTAATAATATGTTTCTTATTTGTTGTTTAATTGAATAGGCAGAAGCGTAAACTGTGAAGAGACTTTCAGGACAACGGCGGGTACTTTTCAGATGAACGTCGAAGAAGAAGAGTAAAATGCGATCGCCGTCAACGTTGTAAGCGGGAGGGGATTCCCGTGTCGGCGGCGTGGGAAGGTAAGAATACTATGCTTCCGCTTCGCTATCAGGATGCTGGCGTCCCAGGGCAATAAGATCGTCCAGCAGCAGCATCAATTGCTGTGTTTTTTCGGGCGTGAAATCGGCCTCAATTTTTCGATAAGCCTCTTCTACCTGGCTTCGGGCACGGGCGTACAACGTTTGTCCCTGCTCCGTCAACATGACATATAACTTACGCTGATCGTTAACCGGCTTGAGTCGCAACACCAGTCCGTCTCGCTCCATGCGCGTCAATATTCCGGTCAGACTTGGACGCAAAATGCAGGTACGAAAGGCCAGCTCGTGAAAATCCATAGAGGGGCTATCGGCCAGGATTCGCACAATGCGCCATTGCTGGTCGGTCAGATTGTGGCTTTTAACGATGGGGCGGAAATAGGTCATTGCCGCTTCGCGCGCCTGAAGCAAGGCGATGGTTAATGAATCATGCATAAGCGTTTCTCTTTTGCAGAATTATTAATACCTGAATAATCGTGTTTACCGATGTGAGCTATGACATCTGTTTTATGTCCAAAGTTTAACAGAAACAAGGGGTTTTATTTAACTCTTTGATATGTATGCATTTAATAATAAATTTGTGAAAATATTGTTAATCACATCACAAATACTTTACTTCAGCTTGCTAAATGTACAGCGAAAGCATAAATCTAATCATTAATATATTAATGAAATCACAGCCCGTTGAATCGGCCTGAGGAGTTTATGTATGAAGGGTACTGTTTTCGCCGTTGCGTTAAACCATCGCAGTCAGCTTGATGCCTGGCAAGAGGCTTTCTCTCAGCCTCCCTATAATGCGCCGCCTAAAACCGCAGTGTGGTTCATCAAACCGCGTAATACGGTGATTCGTCACGGCGAACCCATTCCTTATCCGCAGGGAGAAAAGGTACTGAGCGGCGCGACAGTGGCGCTCATTGTGGGGAAAACCGCCAGCCGGATACGCCCTGAAGCGGCGGCGGACTATATCGCCGGGTATGCGCTGGCTAACGAGGTCAGCCTGCCGGAAGAGAGCTTTTATCGCCCGGCGATTAAAGCGAAATGTCGCGATGGCTTTTGCCCGCTGGGTGAAATGGCACCGCTGAGTGATGTGGATAACCTCACCATTATCACGGAAATCAACGGACGAGAAGCGGACCACTGGAATACTGCCGATTTACAGCGTAGCGCCGCACAACTACTTAGCGCGTTAAGTGAGTTCGCTACGCTTAACCCTGGCGATGCGATCTTACTCGGTACGCCGCAGAATCGCGTTGCGCTGCGTCCCGGCGATCGGGTGCGTATTCTGGCGAAAGGTTTACCCGCGCTGGAAAATCCGGTTGTCGCAGAAGATGAATTCGCCCGCCACCAGACGTTTACGTGGCCGCTGTCAGCGACGGGTACGTTATTTGCGCTGGGGTTGAACTACGCCGATCACGCCAGCGAGCTGGCATTTACGCCGCCGAAAGAGCCGCTGGTATTTATCAAAGCGCCAAACACCTTTACCGAACATCACCAAACGTCGGTGCGCCCGAACAACGTCGAATATATGCACTACGAAGCCGAGTTGGTCGTGGTGATTGGCAAAACGGCGCGTAAGGTGAGCGAAGCCGAAGCCATGGAGTATGTGGCCGGTTACACCGTCTGTAACGACTACGCGATCCGCGACTATCTGGAAAACTACTACCGTCCGAATCTGCGGGTAAAAAGCCGCGACGGCCTGACGCCGATAGGCCCGTGGATTGTGGATAAAGAGGCGGTTTCTGATCCGCACAACTTGACGTTACGCACCTTTGTTAACGGTGAGCTGCGCCAGGAAGGGACGACCGCCGATCTGATCTTCAGCATCCCGTTCCTGATTTCTTATCTGAGCGAATTTATGACGTTGCAACCGGGCGACATGATTGCCACCGGTACGCCGAAAGGGCTTTCCGATGTGGTGCCGGGGGATGAAGTTGTCGTGGAAGTAGAAGGCGTGGGCCGCCTGGTTAACCGAATCGTCAGTGAGGAGAGCGCAAAATGAAGAAAATAAATCATTGGATTAACGGCAAAAACGTTGCAGGTAATGACTACTTCCAGACCACTAACCCGGCGACCGGTGACGTGCTGGCGGAAGTAGCCTCCGGCGGTGAAGCAGAAGTGAACCAGGCTGTCGCGGCGGCAAAAGAGGCGTTCCCGAAATGGGCCAACCTACCGATGAAAGAGCGCGCGCGCCTGATGCGCCGCCTTGGCGACCTGATTGACCAGAACGTACCGGAAATCGCGGCGATGGAAACCGCCGACACCGGTCTGCCTATTCACCAGACTAAAAACGTGCTGATCCCGCGCGCCTCGCATAACTTCGAATTCTTCGCCGAAGTGTGCCAGCAGATGAACGGCAAGACCTATCCGGTTGACGATAAAATGCTCAATTATACGCTGGTGCAGCCCGTCGGCGTCTGCGCGCTGGTGTCGCCGTGGAACGTGCCGTTTATGACCGCGACCTGGAAAGTCGCGCCGTGCCTGGCGCTGGGCAACACCGCGGTGCTCAAAATGTCCGAGCTGTCGCCGTTGACTGCCGACAGGTTGGGCGAGTTGGCGCTGGAGGCAGGAATTCCGGCAGGCGTGCTGAACGTGGTGCAGGGCTACGGCGCGACGGCGGGCGATGCGCTGGTACGCCACCATGACGTGCGTGCGGTGTCGTTTACCGGCGGTACCGCCACCGGTCGCAATATCATGAAAAATGCCGGCCTGAAAAAATACTCGATGGAGCTGGGCGGCAAATCGCCGGTGCTGATTTTTGAAGATGCCGACATTGAGCGCGCGCTGGACGCCGCGCTGTTCACCATCTTCTCGATCAACGGCGAACGCTGCACCGCCGGGTCGCGCATCTTTATCCAGCAGAGCATTTACCCTGAGTTCGTGAAGCGCTTTGCCGAACGCGCGAATCGCCTGCGTGTCGGCGATCCGACCGACCCGAACACTCAGGTCGGCGCGCTGATTAGCCAACAGCACTGGGAAAAAGTCTCTGGCTATATTCGCCTCGGCATTGAAGAGGGCGCAACGCTGCTGGCGGGCGGTGCGGAAAAACCCACTGACCTGCCTGCGCATCTGAAAGGCGGTAACTTCCTGCGCCCAACCGTGCTGGCCGATGTCGACAACCGTATGCGCGTCGCGCAGGAAGAGATCTTTGGGCCCGTTGCCTGTCTGCTGCCATTCAAAGACGAAGCGGAAGGGTTACGCCTGGCGAACGACGTCGAATACGGTCTGGCCTCTTATATCTGGACCCAGGACGTGAGCAAAGTATTGCGCCTGGCGCGTGGGATTGAAGCCGGCATGGTCTTCGTCAACACCCAGAACGTCCGCGACCTGCGCCAGCCGTTCGGCGGCGTGAAAGCCTCCGGTACCGGGCGCGAAGGCGGCGAATATAGCTTCGAAGTGTTTGCGGAAATGAAAAACGTCTGCATCTCAATGGGCGACCATCCTATCCCAAAATGGGGAGTTTGATATGGGCAAGTTAGCGTTAGCAGCAAAAATTACCCACGTGCCGTCGATGTATCTTTCTGAACTGCCGGGAAAAAATCACGGTTGTCGTCAGGCAGCCATTGATGGGCATATTGAAATTGGCAAGCGTTGCCGCGAAATGGGCGTTGACACCATTATCGTATTCGACACCCACTGGCTGGTGAATAGCGCTTACCACATTAATTGTGCCGACCATTTCCAGGGCGTCTATACCAGCAACGAATTGCCACACTTTATTCGCGACATGACCTATGACTATGACGGCAATCCGGAGCTCGGCCACCTGATCGCCGACGAGGCAGTCAAACTGGGCGTGCGCGCTAAAGCGCATAACATCCCGAGCCTGAAGCTGGAGTATGGCACGCTGGTACCGATGCGCTACATGAACAGCGACAAGCACTTCAAAGTGGTCTCCATCTCGGCGTTCTGCACTGTGCATGATTTTGCCGACAGCCGCAGACTGGGCGAAGCCATTCTCAAGGCGATTGAGAAATATGACGGTACCGTAGCGGTATTCGCCAGTGGTTCTCTGTCGCACCGTTTTATTGACGACCAACGGGCGGAAGAGGGGATGAACAGCTACACCCGCGAGTTCGATCATCAAATGGACGAGCGTGTGGTCAAGCTGTGGCGCGAAGGAAAATTCAAGGAGTTTTGCACCATGTTGCCGGAGTACGCCGACTACTGCTACGGCGAAGGCAACATGCACGACACGGTCATGCTGCTGGGAATGCTGGGTTGGGACAAATACGACGGCAAGGTGGAGTTCATCACCGACCTGTTCGCCAGCTCCGGTACCGGCCAGGTAAACGCTGTTTTCCCGCTGCCTGCGTAAGGGGTGTTTATGCCGCACTTTATTGCTGAATGTACTGAAAATATTCGCGAGCAGGCTGATTTACCCGGCCTGTTCAGCAAGGTAAACGAGGCGCTGGCCGCCAGCGGGATTTTCCCCATCGGCGGTATCCGCAGTCGCGCCCACTGGCTGGATACCTGGCAGATGGCTGACGGTAAGCATGATTATGCGTTTGTGCATATGACGCTGAAAATCGGTACCGGGCGCAGCCTGGAGAGCCGTCAGGAAGTCGGCGAAATGCTGTTTGGGCTGATTAAAGCCCACTTCGCCGACCTGATGGAGAACCGCTATCTGGCGCTGTCGTTTGAGATTGCCGAGCTACATCCGACGCTCAATTACAAACAAAACAACGTACACGCGTTATTTAAATAGCACACTCTTTCGCCCGGTGGCGCTGCGCTGACCGGGCCTACAAAAAAACGATGCACGAAGCAATACCGAACCGTAGGCCGGGTAAGACGCACCCGCGTCGCCACCCGGCACAGCAGCACCGAATGACGTAACAGGAAACACTATGCTCGATAAACAGACCCATACCCTGATCGCCCAGCGACTTAATCAGGCTGAAAAACAGCGTGAACAAATTCGCGCAGTGTCGCTGGATTATCCCAACATCACTATTGAAGATGCCTATGCCGTACAGCGTGAATGGGTCAATATCAAGATCGCCGAAGGGCGCACGCTCAAAGGCCACAAAATCGGCCTGACCTCAAAAGCGATGCAGGCCAGCTCGCAAATCAGCGAACCGGATTACGGCGCGCTGCTTGACGATATGTTCTTCCATGACGGCGGCGATATCCCCACCGACCGTTTTATCGTCCCGCGTATTGAAGTGGAGCTGGCGTTCGTGCTGGCGAAACCGCTGCGCGGCCCTCACTGCACGCTGTTCGACGTCTACAACGCCACGGATTATGTGATTCCGGCGCTGGAACTGATTGACGCCCGCAGCCACAACATCGACCCGGAAACCCAGCGCCCGCGCAAAGTGTTCGACACCATTTCCGACAACGCCGCCAACGCCGGGGTGATCCTCGGTGGTCGCCCCATCAAACCAGACGAGCTGGATCTGCGCTGGATCTCCGCGCTGCTCTATCGCAACGGCGTGATCGAAGAAACCGGCGTCGCCGCAGGCGTGCTGAATCATCCGGCCAACGGCGTGGCGTGGCTGGCGAACAAGCTTGCCCCCTACGATGTCCAGCTTGAAGCCGGGCAGATCATCCTCGGCGGCTCGTTCACCCGCCCGGTGCCGGCGAGCAAGGGCGACACCTTCCATGTCGATTACGGCAACATGGGCGCGATCAGTTGCCGGTTTGTGTAAGGAAGAAACGATGAAAAATGCTTTCAAAGACGCGTTAAAAGCGGGGCGCCCGCAAATCGGTTTGTGGCTGGGGCTTGCCAACAGTTACAGCGCTGAACTGTTAGCGGGCGCCGGCTTCGACTGGCTACTGATCGACGGTGAACACGCGCCAAACAACGTGCAGACGGTGTTGACCCAGTTGCAGGCGATTGCGCCTTATCCCAGCCAGCCGGTGGTGCGTCCGTCATGGAACGATCCGGTACAGATTAAGCAACTGCTCGACGTCGGCGCGCAAACGCTGCTGATACCGATGGTGCAGAATGCCGATGAAGCGCGAAACGCCGTAGCGGCTACGCGTTATCCGCCTGCCGGTATTCGCGGCGTGGGCAGCGCGCTGGCGCGGGCATCGCGCTGGAACCGCATTCCGGACTATCTCCACCAGGCCAACGACGCCATGTGTGTACTGGTGCAGATTGAAACGCGTGAGGCGATGAGCAATCTGGCGTCAATTCTCGACGTGGATGGCATTGACGGCGTGTTTATTGGTCCGGCGGATCTCAGCGCCGATATGGGCTTTGCCGGCAATCCGCAGCACCCGGAAGTGCAGGCGGCGATTGAGAACGCCATCGTGCAGATACGCGCGGCGGGGAAAGCGCCGGGGATTCTGATGGCCAATGAAGCACTGGCGAAACGTTATCTGGAACTGGGGGCGCTATTTGTCGCCGTCGGCGTTGACACCACGCTGCTGGCGCGCGGAGCGGAGGCGCTGGCGGCGCGCTTTGGCGCAGAAAAAAAACTGTCCGGTGCGTCCGGCGTCTATTAAGCCTGGCCCGGTAAGCGCAGCGCTACCGGGCAACCGTAGTACCCTACAAAATTCCCATCAGAGGAAAAAAAAATGAGCGACACATCATCTGCACTTCCGGAAAGCCCCGAGTCTGTCCGTTCGCACAACGCGCTCAGCACGGGTCAACAAACCGTCATAAATAAACTGTTCCGCCGACTGATCGTATTTTTATTCGTGTTGTTTATCTTCTCGTTTTTAGACCGTATCAACATCGGTTTTGCCGGGTTGACGATGGGGCAGGATCTGGGGTTAAGCGCCACCATGTTTGGCCTTGCCACGACGCTGTTTTACGCCACCTACGTCATTTTCGGCATTCCCAGCAACGTGATGTTGAGCATTGTCGGCGCCCGCCGCTGGATTGCGACCATTATGGTGCTATGGGGCATTGCATCTACCGCCACGATGTTCGCGGTGGGACCGAAAAGCCTGTATGTGCTGCGAATGCTGGTGGGCATTACCGAAGCGGGCTTTTTGCCAGGAATACTGCTCTATTTAACCTACTGGTTCCCGGCATTTTTCCGCGCCCGCGCCAACGCATTATTTATGATTGCCATGCCGGCCACTACCGCGTTGGGGTCGATTGTCTCCGGCTATATTTTATCGCTGGACGGCATATTCAATCTGCATGGATGGCAGTGGTTATTCCTGTTGGAAGGATTTCCGTCAGTTTTGTTAGGCATTATGGTCTGGTTTTACCTGGATGATACCCCGGCAAAAGCCAAATGGCTGACGGCAGAGGATAAAAAATGTTTGCAGGAGATGATGGATAATGACCGCCTGACGCTGGTTCAGCCGGAGGGGGCCATCAGCCATAACGCCATGCAGCAGCGTAGTCTGTGGCGCGAAGTATTCACGCCAATTGTACTGATGTATACGTTGGCCTATTTTTGCCTTACCAATACGCTTAGCGCCATTAGTATCTGGACGCCGCAAATCCTGAAAAGTTTTAATGAAGGCAGCAGCAATATCACCATCGGCCTGCTGGCGGCGATCCCGCAGATTTGTACTATTCTGGGCATGATTTACTGGAGCCGCCATTCGGACAAACATCAGGAACGTAAACATCACACGGCGTTGCCGTTCCTGTTTGCCGCCGCGGGCTGGCTGCTGGCGTCGGCGACCGACCATAACCTGATCCAGCTCCTGGGGATCGTGATGGCATCCACGGGTTCCTTTAGCGCGATGGCGATCTTCTGGACCACGCCGGATCAGTCGATCAGTTTACGCGCCAGGGCGATAGGCATTGCGGTCATCAATGCCACCGGCAATATTGGCTCCGCGCTCAGCCCGTTTATGATTGGCTGGCTAAAAGATATCACCGGTAGCTTCAATAGCGGCCTCTGGTTTGTCGCTTCTCTGTTAGTCGTCGGCGCCGCCATTATCTGGCTTATTCCCATGAAAGCATCGCGTCCGCGCGCCACCCCTTGAGGAGAAACTATGTGCCAACGTGCGATCGCCAATATTGATATCAGCAAAGAGTATGACGAAAGCATGGGCAGTAACGATGTGCATTATCAGTCGTTTGCTCGTATGGCGGATTTCTTTGGTCGTGATATGCAGGCGCATCGCCACGACCAGTTTTTTCAAATGCACTTTCTTGATACCGGGCAGATTGAGCTACAGCTCGACGATCATCGCTATTCGGTGCAGGCGCCGCTATTTGTGCTAACGCCGCCCTCGGTGCCGCATGCTTTTATTACCGAATCGGATAGCGATGGTCATGTTCTGACGGTACGCGAAGAGCTGGTTTGGCCGCTGCTGGAAGTGCTTTATCCCGGCACCAGAGAGGCCTTCGGCCTGCCGGGAATCTGTCTGTCGCTGGCGGATAAACCCAACGAGCTGGCGGCGCTCAAACATTACTGGCAGCTAATTGAGCGGGAGTCCACGGAACAACTGGCTGGCTGCGAACATACCCTGGTGCTACTGGCGCAGGCGGTATTTACCTTGCTGTTGCGTAATGCGAAGCTGGACGATCACGCCGCAACCGGGATGCGCGGTGAACTGAAACTTTTTCAGCGCTTTACCCTGTTAATTGACAACCACTTCCATCAGCACTGGACGGTGCCCGATTATGCCTGTGAGTTGCATATTACCGAATCTCGTTTGACCGATATTTGCCGCCGTTTTGCTAATCGCCCGCCTAAACGCCTGATTTTTGATCGGCAATTACGCGAGGCGAAACGACTGCTGCTTTTTTCCGACAATGCTGTCAACGAGATCGCCTGGCAATTAGGTTTTAAAGATCCGGCTTATTTCGCCCGTTTCTTTAATCGCCTTGCTGGCTGTTCTCCTTCGCAGTTTCGCCAACGTGAAGTTCCCTCTTTTCTCAACTAAGAAGAGTAAAAACATGATGAAAAAAAGCGTCGCTATGCTGGCGGTTTGTATGCTGGCGCAAAGCCACCTTGCCATTGCTGCCAGTGCTCCTGCGCCTCAAGAGATCAACATTGTTTTACTGGGCACCAAAGGCGGGCCTTCTTTGCTCAATACAGCCAGACTACCGCAAGCGACAGCGCTCACTATCGGCGATAAAATATGGCTGATAGATGCCGGCTACGGCGCCAGTCTGCAACTGGTGAAAAACGGCATTCCACTGCGCAACATCAATACTATTTTGCTCACCCATCTGCACAGCGACCACATACTGGATTATCCTTCCTTGCTGATGAATGCCTGGGCAAGTGGCCTGAAAGACCATACCATACAGGTGTATGGCCCGCCGGGAACCCAGGCGATGACGAAGGCTAGCTGGAAGGTCTTTGACAGGGATATCACGCTACGCATGGAAGAAGAGGGGAAACCCGATCCGCGCAACCTGGTTAAGGCGACCGATATTGGTCAGGGCGTCATCTATAAAGATGAACTGGTTACAATAAGCGCGCTGAAAGTGCCTCATTCCCCTTTCCCGGACGGTGAAGCGTTTGCTTACCGTTTTGATACCCAGGGTAAGCGAATCGTCTTCTCTGGCGATACGTCCTGGTTTCCGCCGCTTGCAACGTTTGCCCAAGGGGCGGATATCCTGGTACATGAGGCGGTACATGTCCCCTCGGTAGCAAAACTGGCTAATAGTATTGGCAACGGAAAAACGCTGGCTGAAGCGATTGCGTCGCATCACACCACGATTGAAGATGTCGGTAAGATTGCTCGCGAGGCCCACGTGAAAAAACTGGTGTTAAGTCATCTGGTGCCTGCGACGGTTGCGGATGACGTCTGGCAACAGGAAGCCATGAAAAATTACCCGGGCCCTGTCATTGTCGGTCATGACAATATGACGATAAGCGTACCGTAAGTATCAGAGCAGGGATAAACCCACGGGCTGACATGATGTCAGCCCGTTATGCTTTTGGCGATCAGCATGACGCGCAGAGCTTTTGTCTAAAACATTATTTTTTCTAAACACTACTTGCTGATTTTTATGCACAATAAAGGTAAGATGATTGCTCTGGTGAAATATCACTAAATAAGAATGTCACGGATGGAATTTATACAGTGTTAAAAGCAATGCGTTTCTTTGTCTGCCGGCCATCAGTAATATCCTCTGTACCGGCTCCTCGTTGCCAAAGTGAAGGTTAGATTAAACGAATCAAAAAATATCCGAACTGTACAATTTTTATATCAAACATATTTAACTGCAAAATACTGCAAACGTGCGCGAATACACTTAATCAGTAGTATGGCTAATGCATACTTTATTTCCTAAACTTTCTTATTATCTATTTGAATATTTCTGGTTAAACCAAATGGACAAACGGATACCAGACACTCGAAAGGATAACTGCAGGCTTCTGGTTTAGGATTGCAGTTACCAGGACAGTGGCTATTTTCTTTAAGCGATTTCCATAGAACAGGATTAAACCTGGTAACGTTGTAAACAGTAACGGGATAAAGTTTATCGTTTATTAAGACCCCCTTATTAAAGGGGATGATAATGCTACCTGGAGGCATGTAAACATCTGCCTGATACCATAAGGTCAATCTAAGATTTTTTAGGCTATGTATGCATGAGAACGACACTCCGGTAGAGGGACTTATAACTGTATCAACGACCTTCCATTCCATTACAGAAACCTTTTAAGTGAAATAGTCAATGGTGTAAATTACATTTTCCGTAAGCCTATTCAGGATAGATGAAAATCTGAGAAACATAACTCGTTGAAAACGATCGTTTTTTATTGACCACTCTATTTATATTGATTTTTTAATAAGTTATTTATTTTATGCTCTTATTTTGTTTACATTCTATTACATTTTTGTATTTTAGACGTGGTGTAAATATTGGGCGGTAGTGGATGTTATAACGCTGAATTATTAAACTGTAAGTGACTGTTGTATTTCTTATTTATAAATACCGCAACCTGTAAGCGCAGCGGTACATTTTACCCGGCATTGACAGGGAGAAGGTACGTATCAACCAGAGAGTACAAAACAGTGAAAGAATATATTCTTCAGGCAATAAATGATCGCTAACGTGTAAAAATAACCGACGTATCTAAAAAATGTGAACGTGTGGCTGGTCTTTATTTAAACGATGATCTTCGCAATGGCGCATTAATGGCTGACATTGGCGGTTCGTTGATCGGGTTGTGCGCGGTGAAAGGCTATATTTCTTCCGTTGGGGGAAGTATGTCAGAGGCATTCTGGTATTATACCGGGTGCATGTAAATCCGGGGTGGGCAGAAAGCCCACCCTCGGTTTATTGCCTTTATCGTGGATTAGGGATGCGAGATAAAGCGAGAAAGGCGTTGCAGTAGTAACCGGTTTTCTTCGCGCAGCCGTGAATTCTCTTCCAGCAGCGTTAACGCGACCGCGATCCCAGGCCAGTCGAGCGCCAGCTCCTCACGTAAGCGTAGCGCGCGTTGTACCACGCTCGCTGCGCGATCGTCGAATTGCCAGTCGGCGTTATCGTCTTCGTAAGGCTCAATTACGCCAAGTCCGACGATTTCGTTTAGCTCCTCTTCCGTCACGCCGGTGTGCAAACAAAATTCGGTGATGGTAAAGGTGACAGTGATGTTAGCCATTATGCTTTCCCCCATTGCTGGCGTGGGTCAAAGGACGACTGCGCGTCCGCCAGTTGTTGCCACAGGGCAGCTGTTTTCTCGTCAGGTTTCGGCGGCATAACGATTTTGATGATGGCATAGAGATCGCCAGTGTGCTTTTTACTGGCTAATCCTTTTCCTTTGATACGCAGCCGCTGACCTGCCTGGCTACCGGGGGGAATGGTCAGCAAAATACGCTCTTTAAGCGTTGGCACAGACACCTTAGCGCCGAGCGCCGCCTCCCATGGGGCAAGCGGAAGGACGACTTCCAGATCCTGATTGACAATATCAAAGAGCGGATGCGGGGCAATATGGATAACGAGCCATAAATCGCCATTAGGTCCGCCGTTTTCCCCCGGCGTGCCCTGGCCTTTCAGTCTGATTCGTTGCCCGTTGCTGACGCCAGCCGGGATTTTCACATTCAATGTCTTGGGAATTTCCCGCTCCACCAGGCCGAACGCGTTATAAACGGGGACGGAATAGCTAATCGTACGCTGGTGCTCTTCCAGCGTTTCTTCCAGGAATACCGCCACTTCAATTTCGATATCATGACCGCGTGCGGCGTGGCGGTGATGCGAATGGCGACCGTGCTGACCAAAAATAGACGAGAAAATATCATCAAAATCTTCAGCGTTATACGGCTGGCCTTCGTGTTGCTGGAACTGGCGATTAAATTGTGGATCGTTACGGTGTTGCCATAACTGGTCATACTCGGCGCGCCGTTGCTCATCACTCAGCACTTCCCATGCTTCAGCAACCTCTTTGAAACGGGCTTCGGCATCGGGTTCTTTGCTGACATCTGGATGGTACTTGCGGGCCAGTCGGCGATAGGCGGTCTTAATCGTCTTGAGATCGTCCGTCGGTTTCACGCCCATAATGGCGTAATAATCCTTAAGTTCCATAGCATCATCTCGCTAAATCAATACATACAGAAGGGACCCCAAAAAGGTTTCTCCACTAAGTGTAGGGTAAACCTGAAAAGTGCGTATGAAAACACCAGTTATATCATTAGTAAGAATAAATTACGTTGTTCGACTATCAGAAGGTTGCGCAGCGCGCCGACATAACTTTACAGGGGAAAGGTTGCCAAAACCGCGCCAGTGGCTAAGATAACTCGCGTTAAACAGTGAGGGCGCAATGGCGAAACAACAACGGATGGGCTGGTGGTTTCTTTGCCTTGCATGTGTCGTGGTAATGGTTTGTACCGCGCAACGCATGGCGGGCCTGCACGCCTTGCAGATGCAGGCGACGGCCTCTGCTGCGGTGATCAGCGCTCCCTCCTCGACAGATGACGGCTCGCCGGTCACCCCCTGCGAATTAAGCGCCAAGTCGCTGCTGGCGGCGCCTCCGGTACTCTTTGAAGGCGCTATCCTTGCGCTTTGTCTACTGCTTTCCTTACTGGCGCCTGTCCGGGTCATGCGCCTGCCGTTTTCGCCTCCACGGGCTATTTCGCCGCCCACATTACGGGTACATCTACGATTTTGTGTCTTCCGTGAATGACAGACCGGTTATTGCTAACGGTTAATTACTCATTCACGGAGAAAAAATATGATGATTTTATTCAGGCGGATACTGTTCTGCCTGTTATGGCTTTGGCTGCCCGTCTCCTGGGCGGCGGAAAGCGGCTGGCTGCGTTCGCCCGATAACGACCATGCCAGCATACGGCTACGTGCCGATACGTCCGCTAACGGTGAGACCCGGCTGTTGCTTGACGTCAAACTGGAAAACGGCTGGAAAACCTACTGGCGCGCGCCGGGGGAAGGGGGCGTGGCGCCCTCTATCGCCTGGAAAGGTGACATGCCTGAGGTAAGCTGGTTCTGGCCAACCCCCTCGCGCTTTGATGTGGCGAATATCACCACCCAGGGATATCACGACGAGGTGACCTTTCCGATGATCGTGCGCGGTACGCCGCCCGCGACCTTGAGCGGCGTGTTGACGTTATCAACCTGCAGCAATGTTTGTCTGTTGACCGATTACCCCTTTTCCGTGACGGCCACTGTGCAGAATGCCGATTTTGCCCATGACTATGCGCGGGCGATGGGTAAAGTTCCGCTCCGCAGTGGACTAACGGACTCGCTTGACGTCGGCTATCGCCCGGGAGAACTGGTGGTCACTGCTACGCGAGCGGCGGGCTGGTCATCGCCCGGGCTCTATCTTGACACCATAGATGACGTCGATTTTGCGAAGCCTCGCCTGCGCGTAGAGGGCGACAGGTTACAGGCGACGGTGCCGGTGACGGACAGTTGGGGCGAAAAGGCGCCCGATTTGCGCAACAAATCGCTGACCCTCGTGTTAGCCGATGGCGCTATCGCCCAGGAGAGCACGCAAACCATTGGCGCTGCGCCAGCGCAAACGCCGGACAATGCGGCGCTACCTTTCTGGCAAGTTGTAATGATGGCGCTGATCGGCGGACTGATTCTTAATTTAATGCCCTGCGTACTGCCGGTTCTGGGCATGAAACTTGGCTCTATTTTATTGGTAGAGGAAAAAAGCCGCTCTCACATCAGGCGACAATTTTTGGCTTCGGTCGCCGGTATCATTGCGTCATTTATGGCGCTGGCGGCGTTTATGACCCTCCTTCGCCTGTCAAACCATGCGCTGGCTTGGGGAGTCCAGTTCCAGAATGTATGGTTTATTGGTTTTATGGCGCTGGTGATGTTGTTGTTTAGCGCCAGCCTGTTCGGGCTTTTTGAGTTCAGGCTTCCCTCATCTATGACCACGAAACTGGCCACTTACGGCGGTAACGGTATGTCGGGACATTTCTGGCAGGGGGCATTCGCCACGCTGCTGGCGACGCCTTGTAGCGCGCCGTTTCTGGGCACGGCGGTCGCGGTGGCGCTCACGGCGTCGTTGCCGACGCTGTGGGGGCTGTTCCTTGCGCTAGGCCTGGGGATGAGCGCGCCGTGGCTACTGGTCGCGATACGACCAGGGCTTGCGCTACGTTTACCGCGCCCCGGGCGTTGGATGAATGTCCTGCGTAGGATCCTCGGTCTGATGATGCTGGGGTCGGCTATCTGGCTGGCGACGTTACTCCTGCCGCATTTCGGCTTCACTGCGTCAAAGAGCGCGCAAGACACGGTTCAGTGGCAACCGTTGAGTGAACAGGCAATCCAGTCGGCGCTGGCGCAGCATAAGCGGGTATTTGTCGATGTCACTGCGGACTGGTGTATTACCTGTAAAGTGAATAAATACAACGTCCTGCAAAAAGAGGATGTGCAGGCCGCCTTGCAACAACCGGATGTTGTGGCGCTGCGGGGAGACTGGACGCTGCCGTCCGATGCCATTACAGATTTTCTGAAAACGCGTGGCCAGGTCGCCGTGCCGTTTAATCAGGTATATGGCCCCGGCTTGCCGGAAGGGGAGGCACTGCCCACTTTGCTGACCCGCGATGCGGTATTACAAACGTTGAAAAAAGCGAAAGGAATAACCCAATGAAATACATGATTGTTTTACTGCTGGCGCTGTTTTCAACGCTGAGCATCGCGCAAGAAACCGCTCCTTTTACGCCCGATCAGGAAAAGCAGATTGAAAATCTGATCCATGCGGCGTTGTTTAACGATCCTGCCAGCCCGCGGATAGGCGCTAAACACCCTAAGCTGACGCTGGTGAACTTTACGGATTACAACTGCCCGTACTGCAAACAGCTCGATCCGATGCTGGAAAAGATTGTGCAGAAATATCCTGACGTTGCGGTCATTATTAAACCGCTGCCATTCAAAGGAGAGAGTTCCGTACTGGCGGCGCGTATTGCGCTGACCACCTGGCGCGAGCATCCGCAACAGTTCCTCGCGCTACATGAAAAACTCATGCAAAAGCGCGGTTACCATACGGATGACAGTATTAAACAGGCCCAGCAGAAAGCAGGGGCTACGCCAGTGACTCTGGATGAAAAAAGCATGGAAACGATACGCACTAATTTGCAGTTGGCAAGGCTGGTCGGCGTGCAAGGAACGCCAGCGACGATCATTGGCGACGAGCTGATTCCGGGCGCGGTGCCCTGGGATACGCTGGAAGCGGTGGTGAAAGAAAAACTGGCGGCTGCCAATGGCGGCTAAACTGCGGCGTTGGCTGCGTGAAGCCGCGGTTTTTCTGGCGCTCCTCATCGCGATAATGGTGGTCATGGACGTCTGGCGCGCGCCGCAGGCGCCTCCGGCGTTTGCCGCGACACCGTTACATACGCTGACGGGAGAGTCGACAACTCTGGCGACCTTGAGCGAAGAACGCCCCGTACTGCTCTATTTTTGGGCCAGCTGGTGCGGGGTATGCCGCTTTACTACGCCTGCGGTCGCTCGCCTGGCGGCTGAAGGGGAAAACGTCATGACCGTTGCGCTCCGCTCCGGCGATGACGCTGAGGTTGCCCGCTGGCTGGCGCGCAAGGGCGTTGACTTCCCGGTCGTCAATGATGCTAAAGGCGCCTTATCCGCTGGCTGGGAAATCAGCGTGACACCAACGCTGGTGGTGGTTTCACAAGGTCGGGTTGTGTTCACCACCAGCGGCTGGACCAGCTATTGGGGCATGAAGCTTCGGCTGTGGTGGGCAAAAACGTTCTGAATATGCGCCGGGGTTTCCCGGCGCTAACGCGTTTACTGTAAGAAAAACCCCCGTTTTGCGAAATCGTTCCCGGAAAAATGATCCATTTCTGTCACACTCAGAACGATTTGATAACAACAAGAGGTCATAGGGATGAAAAAATCATTACTCGCTGTTGCTGTGGCAGGGGCTGTTTTGTTGTCATCCGCCGTACAGGCGCAGACAACGCCGGAGGGTTATCAATTACAACAGGTGCTGATGATGAGCCGCCATAATCTGCGGGCGCCGCTGGCGAATAATGGCAGCGTACTGGCGCAGTCGACGCCGAACGCCTGGCCGGCGTGGGACGTTCCCGGCGGGCAACTGACGACGAAAGGCGGCGTGCTGGAAGTCTATATGGGACATTACACACGTGAATGGCTGGTCGCGCAGGGGCTGATACCGTCGGGAGAATGTCCGGCGCCCGACACGGTATATGCCTATGCGAATAGTTTGCAGCGCACCGTCGCCACCGCGCAATTTTTCATTACCGGCGCTTTCCCCGGCTGTGATATTCCTGTTCATCATTAGGAAAAAATGGGCACTATGGACCCTACCTTCAATCCGGTGATTACCGATGATTCCGCCGCGTTCCGGCAACAGGCCGTACAGGCGATGGAAAAGGCGCGTAGTCAGCTACATCTTGATGAGAGTTATAAACTGCTTGAGCAGATAACGCATTATCAGGACTCGCCGTCCTGCAAAGAGAAGCATCAGTGTTCGCTAATCGACGCGAAAGATACCTTCAGTGCGAACTATCAGCAAGAGCCTGGCGTGCAGGGGCCGCTGAAAGTAGGGAACTCGCTGGTGGATGCGTTTACCCTGCAATATTACGAAGGGTTTCCGATGGATCAGGTCGCCTGGGGCGGGATCCACACCGATCGGCAGTGGAAGGTGCTGTCAAAACTGAAAAACGGCTACCAGGACAGCCTGTTTACCTCACCCACGGTGGCACGCAATGTCGCTGCGCCGCTGGTGAAATATATCGATAAGGTGCTGGTTGCCGATCGCGTTAGCGCGCCGAAGGTTACCGTGCTGGTGGGGCATGATTCCAATATCGCGTCGCTGCTGACGGCGCTGGATTTTAAACCCTATCAGCTCCATGACCAGTATGAGAGAACGCCGATTGGCGGTCAGCTTGTCTTCCAACGCTGGCATGACGGCAACGCTAACCGGGATTTGATGAAAATCGAGTATGTCTACCAGAGCGCCCGGCAGTTACGCAATGCGGAAGCGTTAACGCTCAAATCGCCCGCGCAAAGGGTAACCCTGGAACTGAAAGGATGTCCGGTGGATGCGAACGGCTTCTGTCCGCTGGATAAGTTCGATAACGTCATGAACACTGCTGCAAAATAGCCATATGCCCCCGCGCAGGCGGGGGCGTTTGTGTTATACGTTTTTACGTTCGATGATTTGTTCGCCCCAGAAGAGCGAGTCTTTGTCCGTTTTCTCAAAGGCTTTGATCAGCACCTCATCGCTACCTTCTTCCCATATTTTTTCTGCCAGTTTCTCGTCATAGTGAGCGACTTCAAAAATGGCTTCGGCAATTTCCGGCGACGTATTACGCAGGCTTGCCCATTCGCCGACGCGGTGCGCTTTTGCTTCTTGAGTTGGCATTCGAATCCTCCTGTTGAAGATTAGCCGTTGAGTTTGACTGCCAGACCGGCGACGTATTCCCCCTGATAGCGAGCGATAGAGAGTTCCTCCTGGCTTGGTTGACGTGAACCGTCGCCTCCGGCGATAGTCGTTGCGCCGTAAGGCGTGCCGCCGCGAACCTGGGAGACGTCAAACAGTTCCTGTGCGGCATAGCCTATCGGGACAATCACCATCCCATGATGGGCAAGCGTAGTCCAGGTCGAGGTGATGGTCTGCTCCTGGCCACCGCCCGTTCCGGTAGAACTGAACACGCTGCCGAGCTTGCCGTATAGCGCGCCGGATGCCCACAGTCCACCGGTTTGATCCAGGAAGGTACGCATCTGGCCTGACATATTGCCAAACCGGGTTGGCGTACCAAAAATAATGGCATCGTAATCCGCCAGCTCCTGTGGGGTGGCAACCGGTGCGTTTTGCGTTTTACCGCCAGCTTTTGCGAAGATTTCAGGCGGCATTGTTTCTGGCACACGCTTTATAATGACCTCTGCGCCGTCGACTTTCTTTGCCCCTTCCGCCACCGCGTGCGCCATGGTTTCAATGTGTCCGTACATGGAATAATAGAGCACCAGAATCTTTGCCATTTGTACTACTCCTCAGATTAATCAGGTGTGTAGCGATTCGCTACGTCTATTTAAAGATATGCCCTCCTGTGAAGAGTGCAAATTTCAGCGCCATTTCTTTGATTTATAACAATAATTAATTTGGCGACCTTTGTTGCAAAATGATACATTTTTAAGCGCTTTGATTTTTCCAAGTATAAGAATAACTTATTTATTTCTCATTGTTATTATTCTGCATATTCGGCTTCTGATGTTGCAGAATATTTCGGTAAGCGGCCTACCACGGCGTTTTTCACTATGCTTAATTTTACGCGGCGTTACTGATGATATCGTTCATACGCGGCGCGAGGAGATACTCCTCATTACCTATGCAATATGATGTCTAATCTATGACGGAGGTCAGTAATGGCAAACCATCGTGGCGGTTCCGGTAATTTTGCGGAAGACCGCGAAAGAGCATCAGAAGCAGGTCGTAAAGGTGGTCAGCACAGCGGGGGCAATTTTAAGAATGACCCGCAGCGTGCATCCGAAGCAGGCAAAAAAGGGGGCAAAAGCAGTAACCGTAATAGCTAGCCTGCGTCACAACAGCAAGACGCTGAGCGTTTCGCGCTAAAAAGCGTCATGCGCCACCGCCGCCGGATTTCCGGCGGTTTTTTTGTTTATAAGCCGGATTTGGTATGCTTGCGTCCTGACAAAAAGGAGAGGGCGCATGTCGCAACGCACAGAGAAAAAAATCGGGAAACGCTCGCAGGCCACCGGTGCAAAACGGCAGCTTATCTTAACTGCCGCGCTTGCTGTTTTTTCCCAGTATGGCATTCATGGCGCGCGTCTTGAGCAGGTCGCCGAGCGGGCAGGCGTCTCCAAAACCAATCTGCTTTATTATTATCCCTCGAAAGAGGCGCTGTATGTCGCGGTAATGCGACAGATTCTGGATGTCTGGTTGGCGCCGCTCAAGGCGTTTCGCGCAGAATTTTCCCCTCTGGAGGCCATCAAAGAGTATATCCGTCTCAAGCTGGAGGTTTCGCGTGATTATCCGCAGGCGTCGCGGCTCTTCTGCATGGAGATGCTGGCGGGCGCGCCGCTCTTAATGGAGGAACTGACCGGCGATCTAAAAGCGTTGATAGATGAAAAATCCGCGCTGATTGCCGGATGGGTGCACAGCGGGAAACTGGCGCCCGTCTCCCCGCACCATTTGATCTTCATGATTTGGGCCGCCACGCAACATTACGCCGATTTTGCCCCTCAGGTTGAGGCGGTAACCGGCGCGACGCTTCGCGATGAAGCCTTTTTCAACCAAACGGTCGAAAGCGTTCAGCGCATTATTATTGAAGGGATTCGCGTGCGTTAACCGGCTGGCGGCAGTGGGCAGCTCAAATCACCCTCTTCACATTGCAGCAGCGAGGCTAAAAACGCTTCGCGTTCGTTCGTTTTATCGGTCAGGCACTGGCTGGCGATCATGGGTTGCACGCTGCCGCCCTCCGTACCTGAGCGAATCAGAGCGCAATCGGCGTCCCGCAGTGCAATCCATGCCACCTGCGCTTTTTGCAACAGCTCGCGCTGCGGCGGTTGCGCACGCTTAATCGCGCTTTGATAGGTTTCGTTCAGCTTTTTATCTGCCGCCTGGTATTGCGCGGCGGCGCAGCGATTCATTTCCAGCTGCGTACTGGCGCTGGCACACTCATCGGCCAACGCCTGACTGCTGAACCACAACGCCGCGCAGGTAAGGAAAATTTGTTTCATACGGTCCTCTGACGCGAGTAAAAAGGCTCCATTGACGGAGCCTTAATTAACCACAGTATTAGCCAATTGTCATCAGGCTGGCATTACCGCCAGCGGCGGCAGTGTTTACGCTCAGCGAACGTTCAATATAGAGCCGTTCCAGCAGTATATTGCTTTCGCCGCGGGCGAACCCCTGTACCGACACTATCGCGCCTTCGCGGGCGGCGACGGCTTCGCGGGCGGCGACGGCTTCGCACACGGTTCGCAGCTTGTCGGAGTCGCCGTGGAAAATCACCGCGTCAAACGGCTGCGCCATCAGCGTTTCCGCTTTCGCAAACTGGACACGCGCCGCAACGGCGGCGGGGAGACGTTTCGCCAGATCGCGGTGGAAGGCGTCGTCTGACCATAGCGCCTGACTGCCGACGGCGAGAACGGCGGCAAGCTGCGTCAACGCGTCCTGTTCGTCATCAGCCAGGCATAATACCCGTTCACGCGGCAACAGCGTCCAGGTATTGCGCTCGCCGGTCGGTCCCGGTAGCAGGCGCTGCGTGCCGGCCTGCGCCAGATCGGCGAATTGTCGGCAGAGCGTCTGTAGCGCCGGGCGATCCGCCGCCCATTGCGTCAGAGCGGTCAACGGCGCGAGTAGCGTGGTTTTAAGCTGCGCATCCACCGGGTAACGCGCATCCTGACGAGTCAGCGTCGTATTGAGCGCATTGGGCGGGCGGTGTGCCAGCAGGCGGTAGAGATAGAGCGGTCCTCCCGCTTTTGGCCCGGTGCCGGACAGGCCTTCGCCGCCAAACGGCTGGACGCCGACGACCGCGCCCACCATATTACGGTTAACGTACAGGTTGCCGACATGGGCGGAACCGGTGACTTGCGCAATGGTTTCATCAATACGGGTATGTACGCCCAGCGTTAGCCCGTAGCCGGAAGCGTTAATCTGTTCGATAAGCTCCGCCAGTTGGTTACGGTTATAACGCACGACGTGCAGCACGGGCCCGAAGACCTCTTTTTCCAGTTCTGCGAAGTTTTCCAGCTCAATAAGCGTGGGCATAACAAACGTACCGGTCTGCCATTCCTGCGCATCATCGCTGTTTTCACGTGCGGCCTGGAAAACCGGGCGGCCTTTGGCGCGCATCGTCTGGATGTGACGTTCAATGTTGGCTTTGGCCTCGCTATCGATCACCGGCCCGATATCGGTCGTCAGACGGCCTGGATTCCCCATCCGACACTCCGCCATCGCGCCGCGTAACATTTTCAGCGTATGTTCGGCGATATCGTCCTGCAAACACAGCACGCGGAGCGCGGAACAGCGTTGTCCGGCGCTGTCGAAAGAGGAAGCCAGCACATCCACGACCACCTGCTCGGTGAGCGCGGAAGAGTCGACAATCATAGCGTTCATACCGCCGGTTTCCGCAATCAACGGAATAGGGCGGCCCTGGGCGTCAAGACGCGTGGCGATGTTGCGCTGCAACAACGTCGCGACCTCCGTGGAACCGGTAAACATCACGCCGCGTACACGCGCATCGGCGGTAAGCTGGGCGCCGACGGTTTCTCCCCGTCCCGGCAACAGTTGCACGACGCCCGGCGGTACGCCCGCTTCCAGCAAAATGGCAATGCCCTGGGCGGCAATCAGCGATGTCTGCTCTGCCGGTTTCGCCAGAACGCTGTTACCTGCCGCCAGCGCGGCGGCGATTTGGCCGGTGAAAATGGCCAGCGGGAAGTTCCACGGACTGATGCAGACTACCGGCCCTAACGGGCGATGCGTTTCGTTATCGAAATCGTCACGCACTTGACCGGCATAATAATGGAGGAAGTCTACCGCTTCGCGCACTTCGGCAATGGCGTTGCTGAACGTTTTCCCCGCTTCACGCACCAACAGGCCAATCAACTGCTGCATTTGGTCTTCCATTAATACCGCCGCCCGCTGCAAAATGGCGGCGCGTTCTTGCGGCGGCGTCGCAAACCAAACCGGCGCCTGATTGACCGCGTTTTGCAATGCCTGTTCAACCTCGCTTTCTGTCGCTTCGCGTCCCCAGCCGACAATATCTTTCGGTTCCGCCGGGTTGATAACCGGCGTCATCTCACCGTCGGCCACCGGTTGTTCCAGCACAGGTTTGGCCTGCCATTTCTGCATGGCGTTGCTTAACAGGGCAGAAGAAAGCGAGGCGAGGCGATGTTCATTCGCTAAATCAAGTCCGGCGGAGTTTATCCGACCTTCGCCGTACAGATCGCGCGGCAGCGGAATTTTCGGATGCGGTATGCCAGCCTGACCTTCCTGCTGCGCCAGTTTTTCCACGGCCTCGACCGGGTCCGCCACCAGTTCATCGAGCGGTAGGGTGGCATCGGCGATACGGTTGACAAAAGAGGTGTTGGCGCCGTTTTCCAGCAGGCGTCGTACCAGATAGGCCAGCAGGGTTTCGTGTGTTCCCACCGGCGCGTAAATACGGCAGGGACGGTTAAGTTTTCCGTCCGCCACTTTACCGGTGACCTGTTCATACAGCGGTTCGCCCATGCCGTGCAGGCACTGGAATTCGTACTGACCCGGATAGTAATTTTGCCCGGCCAGATGATAAATCGCCGCCAGTGTGTGAGCGTTATGGGTCGCGAACTGCGGGTAGATCAGATTAGGGACGGCGAGCAGTTTTTTCGCGCAGGCCAGATAAGAGACATCGGTATACACTTTGCGAGTATAAACCGGATAGCCCTCCAGCCCTTCCATTTGCGCGCGTTTGATTTCGCTATCCCAGTAGGCGCCTTTCACCAGACGAATCATCAGCCGCCGGCGGCTACGGGAGGCCAGATCGACTAAATAATCAATGACCAGCGGGCAGCGTTTCTGGTAAGCCTGGATCACAAAGCCAATGCCGTTCCAGCCCGCCAGTTCGGGTTCGAAGCAGAGTTTTTCCAGCAGATCGAGCGAGATCTCCAGACGATCCGCCTCTTCGGCGTCGATATTGAGACCGATATCATACTGGCGCGCCAGCAGCGTCAGTGATTTCAGGCGCGGATAAAGCTCCTCCATTACCCGATCGTATTGCGCGCGACTATAGCGTGGATGCAGGGCGGACAGCTTAATCGAGATGCCTGGCCCTTCGTAAATACCGCGACCGTTAGACGCTTTGCCGATGGCATGAATCGCTTGCTGGTAAGAGACCATATAGGCCTGCGCATCGGCGGCGGTTAACGCGGCTTCGCCCAGCATATCGTAAGAATAGCGGAACCCTTTCTCTTCCAGTTTTCGGGCATTCGCCAGCGCCTGAGCAATGGTTTCGCCAGTCACGAACTGCTCGCCCATTAAACGCATCGCCATGTCGACGCCTTTGCGGATTAACGGTTCGCCGCTCTTGCCGATAATGCGGTTCAGCGAGCGCGAAAGATTGGCTTCGTTATGCGTTGAGACCAGTCGGCCGGTAAAGAGCAGCCCCCAGGTGGCGGCGTTTACAAACAGCGACGGGCTACGGCCAATATGCGACTGCCAGTTGCCATTACTGATTTTGTCGCGAATTAACGCATCGCGCGTAGCTTTGTCGGGAATACGCAGCAGCGCTTCCGCCAGACACATCAGCGCAACGCCTTCTTGCGAAGAGAGGGAAAACTCCTGCAACAGCCCTTGCACCATACCCGCGCGACCGCTGGCGGATTTTTGATTGCGCAATTTCTCCGCCAGTTGATACGCCAGTTTATGCGTCTGCTCAGCGACAGGCGGCGACAGGCGCGCCTGTTCCATTAGCATTGACACCGCATCGGTTTCCGGGCGGCGCCAGGCGGCGGTGATGGCGGCGCGAGAGACGGATTGGGGAAGAATCTGTTCGGCAAACTCCAGAAAGGGCTGATGCGGCTCATCCTGCGGCGCGACCGGCTCCTCGCTTTCATTTGCCGCGCCGGCAAACAGCGCAGGTAGCTCCGGTAGCGTATCGCTATTTTCCAGCTTGTCCAGATAGCTAAAGATTGCCTGTTTTATTAACCAGTGCGGCGTGCGATCGATACGCGACGCGGCCATTTTGATCCGTTCGCGCGTGGCGTCGTCCAGCTTAACCCCCATCGTGGTGGTTCCCATACCCTCTACTCCTGTTATTCGCTCTATCTGCTAACCAATAGTTAGCGGAAAATATCCACTATGTTGCAACTTTGTGCAACCGCGTTAAATGTGACCTGCGTTGCAAGCTTAAAAATGAATAAATTGTTAAAAAAAGAAAGAGGGAGTCTGACGGGGAAAACCATCTGGATTTATTTTCTCTGCGGTAGTTAACACTTTTAAAAGGTGCAACCGCAAAAAATGTGAGAGAGTGCAACCTGGAGAAAAATAGTATCCCTCTGCAATCAAATTTGATGTAAATGGTGTGTTAAATCGATTGTGAATAACCACCGCTTCCGGCAGGATACGGTCGCCCTGGTAAACATAACACCCTTGCCACGTTCCGGCAGGGTACAAAACGGCACGCTACGGTAGTGCCAATAAATAAATTTGGAGAACCTTGATGGCTATTAGCACACCGATGTTGGTGACATTCTGTGTCTATATTTTTGGCATGATATTGATTGGGTTTATCGCCTGGCGCTCAACCAAAAACTTTGATGACTATATTCTTGGCGGTCGCAGCCTGGGGCCGTTTGTTACGGCTTTATCAGCCGGCGCGTCGGATATGAGCGGCTGGCTGTTAATGGGGCTGCCTGGCGCTATCTTTCTGTCGGGGATCTCTGAAAGCTGGATCGCCATTGGCCTGACGTTAGGCGCATGGATTAACTGGAAGCTGGTGGCCGGGCGCCTGCGCGTGCATACCGAATTTAACAATAACGCGCTCACGCTACCGGACTATTTTACCGGTCGGTTTGAAGATAAGAGCCGAGTCCTGCGTATTATTTCCGCGCTGGTCATTCTGCTGTTTTTCACTATCTATTGCGCATCAGGTATTGTCGCTGGGGCACGACTGTTCGAAAGCACCTTCGGTATGAGCTATGAAACCGCACTGTGGGCGGGGGCCGCGGCAACCATTATTTATACCTTTATCGGCGGGTTTCTTGCCGTTAGCTGGACGGATACCGTTCAGGCCAGCCTGATGATTTTTGCGTTAATCCTGACGCCGGTGATGGTTATTGTCGGCGTAGGCGGTTTTAGCGAGTCGCTGGAGGTGATCAAGCAAAAGAGCATCGAGAATGTCGACATGCTCAAGGGGCTGAATTTTGTCGCTATTATTTCTCTGATGGGCTGGGGACTGGGTTACTTCGGTCAGCCGCATATCCTGGCGCGCTTTATGGCGGCGGATTCCCATCACAGTATTGTTCATGCGCGTCGTATCAGTATGACCTGGATGATTCTGTGTCTGGCGGGCGCGGTGGCGGTGGGCTTCTTTGGCATTGCGTACTTTAACAATAACCCCGCGCTGGCCGGGGCGGTGAACCAAAACTCAGAACGCGTATTTATTGAACTGGCGCAGATCCTGTTTAACCCGTGGATTGCCGGTGTTCTGCTGTCTGCTATCCTGGCGGCGGTGATGTCGACGTTGAGCTGTCAGTTGCTGGTATGCTCCAGCGCGATTACAGAAGATTTATATAAGGCTTTTCTGCGTAAAAGCGCCAGCCAGCAAGAGCTGGTATGGGTAGGGCGAGTGATGGTGCTGGTGGTAGCGCTGATCGCCATTGCGCTGGCGGCGAACCCCGATAACCGTGTGCTGGGGCTGGTGAGCTACGCCTGGGCTGGATTCGGCGCGGCATTTGGGCCTGTTGTCCTGTTTTCTGTGATGTGGTCGCGTATGACACGTAACGGCGCGCTGGCGGGAATGATTATTGGCGCGGTGACGGTTATCGTCTGGAAACAATATGGCTGGCTGGATCTGTATGAGATTATCCCTGGCTTCATTTTCGGCAGCCTGGGGATCGTAATCTTTAGCCTGCTTGGCAAAGCGCCGACAGCAGCGATGCAGGAACGCTTTGCAAAAGCGGACGCGCATTATCATTCCGCGCCGCCGTCGAAGCTACAGGCGGAATAACCGACATGTCCGATAGCATTATCGCCATCGGACATATTTTACCAGGCGGCGTTATACGCCTGCCTGGTCCTCTGATAAGTCCCGTACCGATTGACTGAAGATGTTCAGGTAAATGAGGACGCTCTCTCAAACTATTTTTAGCCCTTGAGCGCCGTTAACGCGGGCGTAATACGTCTCGAGTAATCACTAACTGGCCATATATGAAATCGCCTGTTAATGGTACCAATAGCCTTGACGCAATAGAGTAATGACAAAAATTAAAACGAGTCAGCGTTACCGGCGTAAGTATGCCGCACAAAATTTTGCATAAATAATGCCGTTTTAGCGATGGGAGAGAGGACACGTTAATTACTCCGTTTTAACCTTTTATATGTTGAATATTCAATGGGTTATGGGTGGTTTTACCATTAATACCCATAGTAGCTAATGATTATCTTTTTTAGTCTCCTGCCAATGAAATAATTGTGTAATCTTTCTGTAAGAGACTGACAATGACGCAATAATGTTTGGTTAATGTTTGGTGAATATATTGTTGCATTATTGATGTTTTGTGTTGTACTTAGTAGTAATAGCGGTAGTTCCCCGGCAGTGATGGTCACTCACTATGGAGATCGCGAATGGTAATGTCCGCACCAGGACACATTGTTTACAGTAGTTACAACACCCTGTACGGACATTCTCTCTCCGGTGGTGGTCTTGTCATCTTAAAAGCTCTCATCATTTCTCTTACTGTCCATACCCATGACGTCATATGTGGTGCGCGTAGCCGTGTGTGGCGTCGTTTCAAAAAGCAAGCTAAGGCTTACAAGGAAGCCAACCCTCAGATGTGTGTGCGCATAATCGCGTTCAAGAGAACGCGGGTGATGTATACCTACAACTCAAGGTGCTATCCATGGGAAGACAAAAAGCAGTGATCAAAGCTCGTCGTGAAGCAAAGCGTGTGTTGAGACGAGATTCGCGTAGTCATAAGCAACGTGAAGAAGAATCGGTCACGTCACTGGTACAGATGGGCGGAGTAGAAGCCATTGGCATGGCGCGCGATAGTCGCGATACCTCGCCTGTTAAGGCGCGAAATGAAGCACAGGCGCATTATCTGAACGCTATCGACAGTAAACAGCTTATTTTTGCGACCGGCGAAGCCGGCTGTGGAAAAACATGGATCAGTGCGGCAAAGGCGGCAGAAGCATTGATTCATAAGGACGTCGAGAGGATCATTGTGACGCGTCCGGTATTGCAGGCTGATGAAGATCTTGGTTTTTTGCCCGGTGATATCGCTGAAAAATTTGCGCCTTATTTTCGTCCCGTCTACGATGTCCTGCTTAAACGGTTGGGCACGTCCTTTATGCAATATTGTTTGCGCCCGGAAATCGGTAAGGTAGAAATTGCCCCGTTCGCCTATATGCGTGGGCGTACTTTTGAAAATGCGGTCGTGATCCTCGACGAGGCGCAAAATGTGACTGCGGCGCAAATGAAAATGTTTTTGACGCGACTAGGCGAAAATGTCACGGTCATTGTCAATGGCGATATTACGCAATGCGACCTGCCGCGCGGCGTGCGTTCCGGATTGAGCGATGCGTTGGAACGCTTTGAAGAAGATGAAATGGTAGGGATTGTGCATTTCAACAAAGACGACTGCGTGCGCTCGGCGCTTTGTCAGCGAACGCTCCACGCATACAGCTAATATAGCATTGACTTTCAGAGCCCGGGAGACCGGGCTTTGTTGTCTATAAAGCGTCCAGCAGACTCATGGACAAAAAAGGAAAATGACGCCTGTACGTGAAGGGAATTATTTTGTCATGTCCAGGGCATTCATTGTCCGTAATTTGCTTTCTCGGGCCTGTTCCGGCGAGGACTGTACAAGAAGGGTATAGAGCAGGTCAAAGACGAAAAGCTGCGCGGCTTTCGTACCGATCGAGTCACCCTGCAACATTCCTTGCCGATTACCATTGATCAGGCAAAAATCGGCCTCTTCACATAATGGAGAACCCAGATTATGGGTAATGGCGACTGTGGTGGCGCCAGCCTGTCGGGCCAATCGGAGTGAATGCACTGTTTCTGGCGATGTGCCCGAGTGACTGACACCCATCGCGACATCGCCTGCTTTTAATAGCGTAGCCTGCATGTACATAAAATGGTTATTGCTTACCGCATCGCCCCGTAAACCAATACGCATTAGCTTGTGTTTCATATCCAGCGCCGTGATCCCCGATGAGCCCACACCAAAGATATAAACTGAGTGACAGTGACGTAGGGCGTCCACGACACCGAGAACCTGTTGCATATCAAGCAGATTTAGCGTTTCAGACAATACATTACTAATGGTGTTCTGCAATTTTAAACCAATGGCGTGGGCATCGTCGGATTCGCTAACTTCGGCATCCAGTAGAGGACTACTGTCATCAGACTCGGTAGTGGCAAGTTCAATGGCCAGGTCCATTTTAAAATCCTGAAAACCTTTATAGCCCAGGGTGCGACAAAAGCGAATAACCGTGGCTTCTCCGGCCTGTGTGTCGCGCGACAAATCGGCAATAGATGACTGTGTCACCTGTCTGGGGAAGGCTAAAATATATTGCGCAATACGCTGGGAGGCACGTGTCAGGCTTTTTTGCATAGCACCCAGAGTGTCAAGGATTTTTCCGGGTTTAAGACGTGGGGGTTGAGGCTCCATATAGTTCCTGCTCTTGAGGGCTGATTGCGGCACAAAGCCTGCAATATCGAACAGAGCAGAGCCTATCAAGTCTGCGGCATGAAAAAAAGCGCGATGTAAGTAAAGGAGGGGGAATATTTACATCGCGTTGCCAACTTATGACAGAACATCACTGGAGAGTAATCTGTTTGCTCTTACGGTGTTTATAGCGCGCCATCTGACGGATGGTTTATATCTGGCCCGGTATTGTCGCCCCGCGCGTTGGCGTCACCGTGTGCTGTGTCGGTATAGCGTGGTATCATGAAATCATAATGTCACCTTTGGCTCAGGTTTTTCATCCAGCGTCAATGGCGGTGCCGGGGCAAATAACGGGGCGAAAATAACGCCGCTGATCACCACGCTTAGCGAGCCAATGACCCCATAAAAGAAGAAGTTAAGGTCAGTGGCATAGCGTGCGCCCAGCACGGTAATGACGCTGATAATAATTCCTAAAACCGCACTCCCGGCATTTGCTCGTTTAAAGAAAATGCCCAGCATGAACAGACCGGTCATTGGCCCTCCCATCAGACCTATCAGACTATTAAATGCATCCCAGATTTCTGATTCATCGGCCATGACCAGCCATACTGAGGCCGCGCTACTTATCAGGCCCGCGACCAGAATAACTAACTTAGCTATTTTCATACGGTTTTCAGGCGTTCTTTTTTTATGACTCAAACGCTGATAGATATCGGAATTAAAACAACTGGAAATGCTGTTTAAGCTGCTGGAGATACTGGACTGCGCAGCAGCGAAAATAGCGGCGATTATCAACCCTGCAATGCCGACTGGCATTTCGGTGACCACGAATAAGGGCAAAATGCCGCCAGTGTTGAATCCCGCCGGTAATAATTGTGGATGTTGCTGATAGTAGACAAACAATGCCGAGCCGATAGCAAAAAAGAAAACAGGGATCACAGCAACCAGTTTGGCATTTGTAAGTAATGTTTTCTTCGTTTCCTCTATGGAGTCAGTCACGATATAGCGTTGGACCACATCCTGACTGGCAGTAAATTGCTGAATATTGGCAAACAGAAAACCAATCATCAATACAGGTACTGTGCTTTCCGTCCAGCTCCAGTGGAACTGCGTAGCCGGAAAGAATTTATCCGCCTGCTGCGTCACCGTAAAAATTTCACCAATGCCGCCCTGGACTTTGAGACATATCACTATAAAAATCAGTATCGCGCTGCCAGAAAGTAAGAGGCCTTGAATAACATCAGTCCATATTACTCCTTCAATTCCACCCATCCAAGTATAAATGATACACATCACGCTAATCAACAGTACCAAAATCACCGGGTCTATAGCGATGAAGGGGCGCAAGGCCAGCACGGTGAGGAAAGTGATAATGGCGATACGTCCGATATGAAACAACATAAATGACATGCTGGCGAATAGACGGCAGCGCACATCGAACCGTGCTTCGAGATATTCATAGGCTGATGTGACTTTCAATTTCCGAAAAAACGGAATATAGAAATAAAAAACCAGCGGTAAAATTGCGATAGCCAGATACTGACCAATGATAAACGTCCAGTCGGAAGTAAACGCTTTGGCAGGAATTGACATAAATGTAATTGAGCTTAACGTAGTAGCAAATACACTGACCCCAGCCGCCCAACCAGGAACCCGGCCACCACCGCGAAAATAATCGTCTGCTGTTTTTTGCCGTCTGGAAAAATAGACACCGACTAACATCATGGCCAGGAGGTAGCCAAATAATACAAGATAGTTAACGATGCCGAAAGAATGTGTAATCATAGTTCTTTCCTGCTTATGGTTTTGAGTAGAGTTGCGGTCATCGTCTGTGTATTTTTATCTTCCCATCATTCAGACGATACGATATTCAGATCAAGTAATAGTTTTTGTTACTCTCAATGACGGTAATCATGAGATGTAAAAGGCAGAGCATTTATGCTCCACCAATGGTGATGCCCAGACGTATGTCCTGCCGGATACCTGAAATAGCAGATATCCGATATTGCGTTCAAACAGGCTTCAGGCCTGGGGATCGTATTTGCCGATAGCATTATTAACGTCGGATTATTCTCTGAGACATACATATCAATAGTAAGCGTGTTCATTTTCTTTTCCTGTTCAGCGTTTTACTGCGTGACTGAACCACTGACAGATATGCTCGATACGGGTGATAGCGGAACCAACGGTAACTGCCCAGGCACCATGCTCAATAGCATTGGCCGCCAGTGCAGGCGTGTTATAGCGCCCCTCGGCAATAACACGACAACCTGCATGGCTCAGTTGTGTCACCATTGCCAAATCTGGCTCAACCGGCGTGATGGGGCCGGTATAGCCAGACAGTGTTGTACCAATGAATTCGATTCCTTTCTGATGGCAACTTATGCCTTCATTCACGGTTGAACAGTCTGCCATCGCCAGTAATCCATGCAGGCGAATACGTGTCAGTAAACTATCAATATCAACCGGGCGAGAGCGGAATGAGGCATCAAAAGCGATAATATCGGCACCTGCCTGCGCCAGGGCGTCAACATCCTGTAAATAGGGAGTGATACGGACTGGCGACCCTGTAAGGTCACGTTTAATTATCCCAATAATAGGAACAGAAAGATGGGGACGAACAGCCCGCAGATTCTCAATGCCTTCAATGCGCACAGCGACCGCACCCGCCGAAGCCGCTGCCTGTGCCATTGCAGCCACAATTTCAGGTTTATCCATAGGGCTGCCTGGTACCGGTTGGCATGAGACAATCAGCCCACCGTTTTCGTGTACACTTTGTTCCAGCCTGGCTAATAGTGACATCCAGTTCCGCCTTATATATTTTGAAGTTTTGCTCCGTTTTATATTATGTTGCGGAGTGTTGCTGCATCAAGCAAAAAGATAGAAAAATGTGAACACAGTCATAAGGTATGTTTGTTATTCAATTACTGCGCCAGCGGATTTGAGGCTATAACCTGAAGCTACAAGACAAATACAATTCACTCTGACGGCAGCATGCTGTATTTTATTAACTGCTTCCGGCATAAAGATAAAATGCTCAGAAGGAGCTTATACGCCACGGGATAGCCAGTATGAAATGCATCACATAATTCTTGTTGTATTTATTCGAATGCTATCACTAATGAGTTTGACCATAACAGGTCACCCATAATCACTTCTAACATCACCATGGTGTGCTTTTACCTCGCACATGATAACCTCATGTAATTATTTTTAGCGCTTGGTCACATTTTGTCATTATCATTGTTGAAATTGTGCACCATAATATCACTAATGATGAAGCTTTACTCCAATTGTATTTCTTCGCATGGGGATGCAGATGAAAAATTTTAAGAAAATGATGACGCTAATGGCGCTATGTTTATCAGTCGCTATCACCACATCAGGATATGCAACGACGCTTCCTGATATACCAGAACCACTGAAAAATGGTACTGGCGCTATTGATAATAATGGCGTGATTTATGTCGGCTTAGGTACCGCAGGGACATCCTGGTATAAAATTGATCTTAAAAAGCAACATAAAGACTGGGAGCGTATAAAGTCGTTTCCTGGTGGAGCTCGTGAGCAATCAGTGTCGGTATTTTTAAATGATGAGCTTTATGTTTTTGGTGGCGTAGGGAAAAAAAACAGTGAATCACCGTTGCAGGTTTATAGCGATGTGTACAAATACTCACCGGTGAAAAATACATGGCAAAAAGTTGACACTATATCTCCAGTTGGATTAACAGGGCATACGGGAGTAAAATTAAACGAAACGATGGTACTTATTACCGGAGGGGTTAATGAGCATATCTTTGATAAGTATTTTATTGATATAGAAGCTGCGGATGAAAGTGAAAAAAATAAAGTCATCTATAATTATTTTAATAAACCTGCCAAAGATTATTTTTTTAATAAAATCGTATTTATCTACAATGCTAAAGAGAACACATGGAAGAATGCCGGTGAGCTGCCAGGCGCGGGGACGGCAGGATCGTCATCGGTAATGGAAAATAATTTCCTGATGCTGATTAATGGTGAGCTCAAACCGGGTTTACGTACCGATGTGATTTACCGCGCCATGTGGGATAACGATAAGCTAACATGGTTGAAGAACAGCCAGTTACCGCCATCGCCTGGAGAACAACAGCAAGAAGGGTTGGCCGGAGCATTTTCGGGCTATAGTCACGGTGTCCTGCTTGTCGGTGGTGGCGCGAATTTTCCGGGAGCAAAACAAAATTATACCAATGGAAAGTTTTATTCCCACGAAGGAATAAATAAAAAATGGCGAGATGAAGTCTATGGTTTGGTTAATGGCCATTGGCAATATATGGGTAAAATGAAACAACCTCTCGGCTATGGTGTATCAGTAAGTTATGGTGATGAAGTTTTCCTTATTGGTGGTGAAAATGCTAAAGGGAAACCTGTTTCGTCTGTAACCTCCTTTACCATGCGTGATGGTAATTTATTAATAAAATAATTTTTTAAATACAAAAATAAAGTTAATTGATGAGCGGAGTATTTTATGAAAATCAACAAATATCTTCTGGGTATGGTTTCGTTTATAGCATTTTCATCATATCTACAAGCGGCAACCCTTGATTATCGGCATGAATATGCTGATAGAACCAGAATTAATAAAGACCGTATTGCTATAATTGAAAAGCTTCCTAACGGCATTGGTTTTTATGTCGATGCCAGCGTTAAATCGGGAGGAGTAGATGGTGAGCAGGATAAGCATTTAAGCGATCTCGTCGCAAACGCTATAGAACTGGGCGTAAGTTATAATTATAAAGTTACGGACAATTTTGTTTTGCAGCCTGGATTTATATTTGAAAGCGGTCCAGACACTTCAATTTATAAGCCTTATTTAAGGGGGCAATATAATTTTGATTCTGGTGTTTATATGGCTGGTCGTTACCGTTATGACTATGCAAGGAAGACAGCTAACTATAGTGATGATGAGAAAACGAATAGATTTGATACTTATATAGGTTATCTTTTTGATGAGTTGAAATTAGAATATAACTTTACCTGGATGGATAGCGATCAAATTAAATTTGATAACAAAAAAACAAACTATGAACATAATGTGGCTTTAGCCTGGAAACTGAATAAGTCATTTACACCATACGTTGAGGTCGGAAATGTAGCGGTGAGAAATAATACCGATGAGAGACAGACCCGTTATCGCGTTGGATTACAATACCACTTTTGAGAAAGGTTAAAGAGTTACTGTACTAATCTTTGCTTAGTATTCATATCGATAATCTTATAGCCCGTAGCTACGTTACAGAACGTTAGACTTTGTCTTGAGTATTCACGTCCTTAACGTAGCTACGAATAAGGATGATAAACAATGAATATACGCCTTACATAGCTACGATCTCAGGCGGTTGTCGGAAAGTGCCGATTGATAGTGTCTTATTCGGCAATTGATATGACTTAAAAATTAATTCCGTAAGCATTTCAGACGGTAACAGCAAATAAGGGTTTTATTGTGATAGCAAAATTCTTCCCGTGGTATAGCGAGATAACACGTCCACAAAAAAATGCTTTATTTTCAGCATGGCTGGGTTACGTTTTTGATGGCTTCGACTTTATGCTGATTTTCTACATTATGTATCTGATCAAGGCTGACTTAGGATTGACAGATATGGAGGGCGCATTCCTTGCCACAGCGGCCTTTATTGGGCGACCATTTGGCGGGGCGCTATTTGGTCTGCTGGCAGACAAATTTGGCCGTAAGCCGTTAATGATGTGGTCGATAGTTGCCTATTCTGTAGGTACAGGGTTAAGTGGCCTGGCTTCCGGTGTAATTATGCTGACGCTTAGTCGCTTCATTGTCGGTATGGGGATGGCGGGGGAGTATGCTTGCGCTTCTACTTATGCCGTGGAAAGTTGGCCAAAGCATTTAAAATCTAAAGCGAGCGCATTTCTGGTTTCAGGTTTCGGTATTGGTAACATCATAGCAGCCTATTTTATGCCGTCATTTGCCGAAGCGTATGGTTGGCGTGCTGCTTTTTTTGTCGGTTTGCTACCCGTTCTTTTAGTAATCTACATCCGGGCCAGGGCTCCTGAATCTAAAGAGTGGGAAGAAGCTAAACTCAGTGGTCCCGGAAAGCATTCACAAAGTGCCTGGTCAGTTTTCTCTTTGTCAATGAAAGGGCTATTTAATCGAGCTCAATTTCCACTGACATTATGTGTATTTATTGTTCTGTTCTCTATTTTCGGCGCAAACTGGCCGATCTTTGGTCTACTGCCTACATATTTGGCGGGAGAGGGCTTTGATACGGGCGTGGTCTCTAATTTAATGACGGCGGCGGCATTCGGCACTGTATTGGGAAATATCGTTTGGGGTCTGTGCGCAGATAGAATTGGTTTGAAGAAAACGTTCAGCATTGGTCTTCTCATGTCCTTTTTATTCATTTTCCCGTTATTCAGAATTCCGCAAGATAATTATTTACTGCTGGGCGCATGTTTATTCGGTTTAATGGCGACTAACGTAGGTGTTGGCGGGTTGGTTCCCAAATTTCTCTACGACTACTTTCCTCTTGAGGTTCGTGGTTTGGGTACCGGGCTGATTTATAATCTTGCTGCGACATCAGGCACATTCAATTCAATGGCGGCGACCTGGCTTGGAATAACAATGGGGCTAGGCGCTGCGCTAACGTTCATTGTTGCTTTCTGGACCGCAACAATTCTACTCATTATTGGCCTATCCATTCCGGATAGACTAAAAGCACGTCGTGAAAGTTTTCAATCAACAAAAGAATTTTAATAGAGGATAAATGATGACGAAATACGGTGTTGTAGGTACAGGTTATTTTGGCGCTGAACTGGCGCGATTTATGTCTAAGGTTGAAGGGGCGAAAATCACTGCGATTTACGATCCGGTAAATGCGGCTCCGATAGCGAAAGAGTTGAACTGTGTCGCCACTGCAACGATGGAGGCGCTTTGTTCCCATCCTGATGTGGATTGCGTAATTATTGCTTCACCAAATTACTTACATAAAGCGCCAGTCATTGCGGCGGCTAAAGCGGGTAAACACGTGTTTTGTGAAAAACCTATCGCCTTAAATTACCAGGATTGTAAGGATATGGTTGATGCCTGCAAAGAAGCTGGTGTTACCTTTATGGCGGGTCACGTTATGAACTTTTTTCACGGGGTTCGCCACGCTAAAGCGCTCATCAAAGCTGGTGAAATTGGTGAAGTTACACAAGTTCACACTAAACGTAATGGTTTTGAAGACGTGCAGGATGAGATCTCATGGAAGAAGATTCGCGCAAAGTCAGGTGGGCATCTGTACCATCACATTCACGAGCTAGATTGTACACTGTTCATCATGGATGAAACCCCATCCCTGGTTTCAATGGCGGCGGGGAATGTTGCGCACAAAGGTGAAAAATTTGGTGATGAAGATGATGTTGTCCTAATCACCCTTGAGTTTGAAAGCGGTCGTTTCGCGACACTTCAGTGGGGATCATCGTTCCACTACCCTGAGCACTATGTATTAATTGAGGGCACGACAGGTGCAATTCTCATTGATATGCAAAACACGGCTGGTTATCTAATAAAAGCGGGCAAAAAAACACACTTTCTTGTGCATGAAAGCCAGGCGGAGGATGATGATCGTCGCAACGGTAACATATCCAGCGAGATGGATGGCGCAATCGCTTATGGTAAACCCGGTAAACGTACGCCGATGTGGCTCTCATCAATTATGAAACTGGAGATGCAGTACTTGCATGATGTGATAAACGGTCTGGAGCCAAGCGAGGAGTTTGCTAAATTGCTAACGGGAGAAGCGGCGACAAATGCTATTGCTACCGCTGATGCTGCGACGCTTTCCTCAAACGAGGGGCGCAAAGTTAAACTCACTGAAATTCTTGGCTAAAATTGAAAGCCGGATGGTGGTGTTATTGGCCGGTGGCGCTGCGCTTATGTAGACCGGATAAGGCGCCCGTGAACTGTGCCGCCATCCGGCAATGGACGGGTCACATATATGAAAAAAGCCCGTTGTTCTGGTGTGAACTCCGACTGTCGGGCTTTGTTGTTTTTGGTTATAAGACCGCTTTTAATTCCGTGACCATCATTGTGGGTTCAAAAGGAATCAAATCGACTTTAGCTACGCCAGACAAGCGAAAAGGATCTTGTGCCAGATAGTTTTGCAGTACATCCGCGTCATCATAGTTTGCAAGTATTACGCCTCCTGTGCGCGGAATTTTTCGCCCGGAAGCCAGAAAAAGTCCATCGGCATAACCTTTTTTTAGCCATTCCACATGTGCAGGGATTTGCGCATCAATTTCATGCAATGGTTTTACGTAGGTTAAGACAACCACACAAAGCACACTCATTTTGTTGTCCATAAATATAAAGGGGATATTATGCTAGCACTCTATGCAGAGACGCGAAAAATTTTAATGTCTGGAATTATGGAAACGACCTTCCTTAGTGGGCCGTTCTTCTATGCGCCAGGAGACGCCGCCAGTAATCTTGATGAACTTTATGTGAGGTTGGCTGAATTGCAATATGCGAAAAAAGCCGAGCTTGATGACAAACCTGTTGTGCGGTTACACATTATCCGACGTGGCAACGTTGGGTGAGGCGAAACCGAAACCCAACATTGCGGTATTGGGTATGAATGTTGGGTTACGCGCCGTTCCACCCAACCTCCGGGAACGATGGTTTTGGCAGTTGGAAAAGCGAAGCGCATTTCGGCATCAAGGTTTGTCAGTCGTCTGATACTTTCGTACAGGCTCTTTTTTGAAGATGCCGGTAAGGGGGAATTGACTCGCTTCGCTCGCCCTTCGGGCAGTCTCCTCGCAGGCTCGTCGTCTGTCCAGCTGGCTGCGCCGCTACTCAGCCCATCCCTGGACCTCGCCCCTTCGGGGCCAGAGCAAGCTCTGTTCAAAAACGCTCCCGGCGTTTTTGTGTCGAACCCCGGTCGGTGGTTCTCATCCCCCCTTGGTTTGGGGGATATATAAGCAAAAAGCCCGTACTTCTGTACGAGCTCTTTCTTGAATATGGCGGCGAGGGGGGGGGCCATATTTACGTTCATTATCAGTTGACGAACTTCTTTTGGGATTTTAGAAGATAAATAATAATACTCGTCTGGGGTATATGTTTTTGAATATTCTGGCTCCTCGCGTGAATATGATGAGTTGCACACAAAAAGTAAAAAGCATAACAGTAAACGGGTCATGATTATTTCGTATCCTCTGTATAATTAGGAATATCAGCATGCATCAATTGTTCGGCTCTTTGTTTGTTTAGTTCAGCCATACAGAAATATATGCGAGTAAAACTCCCCACACCATTTCCCCATGATTCTGCAAACGAGCACTGAGCAAGACGATAACGAATAAACTCTTGATTAGATTTATCCAGTCTGTAGAGTGCAATCGGGATAGCATCATCCAGTGCTGCATTTTTGACTTCAGACCATTTGTTTATACGTAATCTGATATTTTCTTCGGCCTTTCTCAGCGTTATAGTGCTTTCAAGTACTTCATTTCTCAGGCAGTCGACAAGTTCCGCCTCTTCTCCTGATTCACAGTTGTTCTTACTGGGATAATAAACATTATTTGCATATGTACTATGGATTGAGGAAAAGCTAAATATCAACGTGGCTAATATTATAAAAATCCGTGCAATACTAATCATTGATTTTTATTTCCTGTTGCAGAGGTAAATAATGCATATACATAAGGCAATTTTTCTGCATACTTAGAATCTCCTCCGCCATTATAACTACATCCACTAGCTCATTAAATGATAGTCGCAAAATCACTCATTACTTTCATTTTTTATTTGCGTCTTTTTATACTCGTCATATATTATGATGGTATCATCATAGACCGTTAGTCTTGCTGAATAATCTTTATTATTCTTGTATTTGTTTTTCATCGAGAGTAATTTATTTTCAATGTTTGAGCAGTCTCTTTTAATCGAATCCTCTACAAACTGATAAGTCAATTTTTCTTGACGAACATCAAAATCCCTTATCCATCCTTCACAGGAATCAGCGGTTTCAAAAAAATCCCGTAAGTCTTGCGGCATATCATAAATAACGATATGGTTAACATTTTCTGCAAATAAATAGTTACAGTAAAAAAATGCCATAATGAAATTAATTATAATAAGGAACTTCTTGCGCATAATAACCTCTATATATAATCGTTAAGCCATTTTATTTGTGAAATATTCATCTCGGTTTTACAATATAATGAAGATATTGGAACCCTATAACCGGAAAGCGATCCAATACTAAGTGATGCATAGCCGCATTGTTTTTCCCTGTAAATGATAAAATAACGATGAAGTTCGGGGAAGGTTATTCTTGCAAGGTGAATGTTAGAATCGTATGCAAGAGTCCCATCTTCATTAAGGCCTCTTTCCTTTCCTTCATTTTTATCGAATCTTTCCAGCCTTTTTTGTGCATTAATTTCTTCTTTTTTTAAAGCGATAACACTTTGCTGGTATTTATCCATAAGGCACCAATAGACGTCATCCTGTTGTATCTCATTATTGCATTTCGCAGGATCGATGTTATGCGCATTGGCTGCACCACATATAAGAAAAAGACATAGAATTTTTTTTATGTTCATTGATTATTCCTTGTAAACGTTATTTACTCTCATCTGCGACAATGAGAGCGTATGTGAATCTGATTTTATCCGCATAGGTGTGATCCCCTCTATGACCAGGTTGTGCTTTTGTTGGGTCTATATTATATTGTTTTTGAATGTTTTCAGGTGTAAATAAAAGCCATCCTGGTATATACTGTTCCAGATGCGCTTTCTTATACTTAAGTTTATCTCCGGGGTGAATGACTTTAACGCCATTCAGTTTAGTAAGAACACTCTGTGTTGTACCTATTTTCTTGGCTATGGAGCTATAACCACGATCACCCTCAACAACTTCATAGGTATCTTCATTTTCATTGTCATAAACAATTTTATCTTTTTCTGTTTCTGACATTTTTATCATTAAAAGAGCAATGCCCGCCCGGATGTTATATTCTGGATTGCTCCTTATAAGATCTGTCTTATTGATTAAATATGTGTTCCATGTTTTCGGAATTATGATGTTGTACTTTCTAGGGCGAGCAGGAATAACCACTTCTTTGATCCCCTCATCTCCTGTGTTTCCTATCTGTATTGGTCTCGTTTTCCACGCCGTTACCGCCGCACCTGTTTCAGTCCATATCATTGCCTTAATCAATTTCCAGTCCAGCGGCTTATATTTTTCGATGTTTTTAGATGTTGATAAATGCCGATTAATCTCAGATACAAGTTTCCTGATTGTATTATCATAAATATACCAGTCAGGATTGCCAATCGCTTTTTCCCGGCCAGCCTTCCACTCATCAAGAGGACTGAGTTTTTTGGGAGGGTGTCCAGACCCTTTCCCTGTTGTCCGGGTATTTACCTGGGGTCTTTCCCTCGGATTTTCTGTTGTTGGGATGCCTTTGTGTGCCGATGCTGTGCGATTTACCATGTGCAACCCTCCATTCATTTGTAAAATTTTTACTAAAACACCCTCTCATCCCATAAACTGAATGCACTGGTCCCGGCAATACAGTGTTCCCAGTTTATGGATTCATATATAAAAGAAATACTTTCCTGAGGTTGTGCTTCACTGTCAATGACTACATGCGCAATCGAGAAATTAATATCACTAATTCGGGCGTTTTTTAATTCCAGTTTGTAATATTTTTCATTAATACCAAATCGATTTGTTCGATAAAAATCAAAAGTGCAGGTCAATATTTCATTATCGTTAATTGCTTTTCCCAGTAAAGGAGATGATTTATCGACAGGTTTTTTTATCGTAACTGAATGATGATTGACATTTTGATCCCGACTTAACCCATGTGTCAGTTCATATACCATAATATGATCAAGGTGCAGTAACTGTGCTTTATTACCGATAGAGTCAAGGGAACAACAACCTGCTGAAATCAATCCTTGCTTTTCACCGTTCAGTGTTAAATAAATTAAATTGGCCATGTTAATCTCCTTGATTTAACTATTATTTTCGGGGGGGCTTTAGTTGCCGTTTCCGGCACTACATTGTTTTTCAGCAACAGCCAGCGGCTTAACACCCCATCCAGCCGTTCATTAATTTGTTTTTCCAGCACCTCCGCATTCCGTCCCTGAGCGCGGGCATCTTGGTACTGCGTCAGCAGGGACTCCAGCGGCGTTTCCTGGTTCAGCAGGCGTTCCGCCTGCCAGGTCACCGTTTTAATATAGGAGAGGGTAAAGCCCTGCTTCTCCGTTTCCCGCTGCATCATCAGGTCAGCAAAGTCACGCAGATTCTGGCGCGCCTGCTGCCAGCCGCGCATTTGTGGGCTGCTTTGCGCGCGGGTTTTCAGGATTTCATTCCACTGCGCTGTTGCCTGCTGCTGTTGCAGACTCTCCGGCCAGCGGCTGTCTGCGGTATGCATCATCTGCATCCCCGCCTCCAGCAGTTGCAGCGGCGAGGCGTCGGGAAGCTGTTGTAACCGCTGCCCGTAGCTGTCCAGTTCAGGCGAGGCCAGCCAGAGCATTGCCGCGCCCTGCGCCGTGTCCCTTACCTGCGCCAGTTGCTGTTGCATCGGGTACACCTGCCACCACCAGAGTGCGGCTGCGACAGCCGCAGCGCAGACGACACCGGCCATAAAGCCTTTTATAGTCCGGCCTGACGTGGCCCTGGCGACAGGCTCTGGATCCTCCACCGCGCCGTGGTGGACTTCCACCTTCATTTCCGGCAACTCAGGCAGGGGCGGAAGGTTTTCCGCCGTGAGGGGCTGCGTGCTCTCCGGGGCGTAGATCAACGTTCTGACGGTGGTCTGCGGCGGAATGTCCACGCTGCTTTTCGGCGGCGGCTCAAGCCGCTTACGTGTGTTCTGCACAAAATAAAGCAGGTTCTCCACATGCGGCTGGCGTTTCAGTTCCACCTGCTGGAGTTTGTCGCAAATCAACTGTAACGCCCGTTCGGTGCGGTACAGCAACGGCAGGTCCGCGCCGGAGAAGGACAGCTGCTGGCGCAGAATATTGCCGGTGCGCGAATTAAGCCAGTCAAGCATCCCGGTGCGGGCTGACTCATCCTGCGGCCAGAATTTGTCCCAGTCGTGGCTTATCATGGCCGCCAGTAGCTCCACCCCTTCGCAAAATCCGGCCAGGCCGTGCGTGCGGGTGCGCGCCAGGGTGTAATAAGTGGCCGTGTGCAGATCCACGCCATGGGCTTTAAAAATGGCCAGCGCCAGCGATTCCACCAGTTTCCAGTTCAGCTCCGGCTGCGACGGGTGAGACGATTTGTTGATCTCTTCCCGCAGGGCGCTGAACTCCGGCAGGCCGCGCGGATCCTGGCCGGTAACAATAATGTGCGTGAGTGCGTCCTGACTCATTTCAGCCTCCTCAGTACAGGGTATCCGGCAGCCGGAACTGACTGAACAGCCCGCCGGTGAAGGGGTTATCTTCCGTATCGGTATGTACCCGGTACACCATCGCTCCGCCGTCCACGTTAAAGCGCACGCTGAATGTCCCCTCCTGAACGCCGGTAAGTTGCCCGGCGCCGAACAGCCTGAACTGCGCCCACGGCCCGCTGAAACTGATGCTGCGCGGCGCGCCGCCACTGACGCCTATCAGCGTCAGCTTACTTTCATTGCCTTCACGCATGTTGTTCGGCCAGACCAGATGGGCGGTGTAATTGCGGCCCTGGCTGTAGTCCACTAACTGCCCGTCCAGATTCAGCACGCTGCGCCGTTTGTTGCCGGAAAGCGACACAGTTTCCACGGCAAACTGCGCGCCCAGGCCGTTCTGTCTGCTGAAAAACGCCTCGCGGATTTCCTGTGCGGTATCCAGTTGCTCCCGGACATCCTCACGAATAATCACGTTGTTATCCCCGTCCTCCAGACTCAGATCGTTTTCCATAAACAGACGCAGGTTCTGCTGATAAAAGGTATCCAGTACGCCATTCGGTTTAAAGAAGCGTTCAAACGCATCCAGCGACGCATCTGACTGTGAGCGTGGGTTAAACGGATAATTGTCGGCGAGTTGTTCATTAAAGGGTTTGACCACGTTGTCGCGCCAGTCCACTTCCATATAGTGAACTGCCTCCACCATCACCACATGCCAGGCCTGATCCGCCAGCTTGCCCACCCAGCGGTTGAGCGGGGCAGGCAGGGTTTTCGCCATCTGGCGGGTGGCGAAAATAGGATCGCTGCTGTTCTGATCCAGCCGTAGCTGCACCGCTTTCAGCGCTGATTTTCCCGGCACCGGCGCGTTCTGAATAGCCAGCAGGTAACGGTGCAGCTCCGTCAGTTGCTGATAGACCGCCTGGAGAGTGTTTTCTTTGTCTTTCTGTACCGCCAGCGTGCTGTTTTCCGGGGCAAATTCATGCCCCAGGCGGGTCAGCAACTGGTAATCCGGCTCCGCCATCGCCTCCTGAAGCGCCTTGTCATCCAGTTTTTCAGAGAGAACGGCAGGCTGCGTGTTGTCGCGCAGTGCCGTCAGCGCCCGCTGGAGCGGCTGATCGCCGCTGATGATCTGCTCCAGCGCCCCGGTCAGTTGCGCAATGGATTCGTAATTGCGCACGTTAAGGTTGTCCATTCCGGCGCGCCAGGTGGCGGTGTAGTCGCTGAGATACTGTTCAGTGAGCTGGCGCTGGATTTCCGCCCGGTCGGCGTCGCTGTATTTCACGCTGCGGGTCAGGTTCAGCACCCAGGAATCCATCGCCGTCAGTTCGATCAGCGCGTCGCGCTGTTTGACAAAATAACTTTGCAGACCGTAACGGGTGAGGAACTGCGGAACAATGAGCTTATTATCATCCCCGGAGGTAAAGACCTGATCAAACGTGGCGCCCACCTGGTCACGCAGGTTCAGATCAGCGGGCAGCACGCCCATCGCCCGCGTTTTCAGACTCTGGTAAACGCGCTGGTAGACGGGCAGTTTGCTGAGCTCTTTCTGCGCCGCCACGACCGGATTGTCATACGGCGTCCAGCGGCTGATGGCGTCGCCGTCGCCTGCCTGACGCTCCGCGTGCCAGTCGGTGTGTTTCAGCGCGTAGTCCAGATGAGACATTAGCTGTGCCTGAATATCGCGCTGGCCGTGAAATTTATCGCTCCAGCGTTTCGCCATATACTGCTTCACCACCTCGTCGCTGCGTCCGCTTTTATCTTCCAGCATTCTGATAACGCGCAATACCGCGAGCTTCTCCTCGCTCTCCGCAGGCGCGGCATTCATCTCTTTGACCAGGCCGTTAAACAGGGCGGGCAGGTAACGCTGCTCCAGCAGTTGCAGGTAGGTCTGCTCCACATATGGGCCGACACGCCTGCCCTGATATAATCCCATATCGGCCAGACGACTGCGATCGCCCCAGTCGCCGTAGGCCAGCGTGGCGTCACGCACCGGGTTAAGTAACGGTAGTTGCAGGTTGCCATAATCGTCCATACCCTGCGGTGGCGGAACCGACATAAAAGCTTTGGCCTGCTCCAGTACGGTGATGCCGGAACGCCAGTTGTTATTGTAATAGTGATGCCAGCCGATAATCAGCAGCAGGGCGGCGATGCCGCCAGTGGCGGAAAACACGGACAACCGGCGGCGGGACTGCATCAGCCAGACGCGGCTTTCACTGGCGAGGTTCGGCTCAGCCAGTAAGGTCTGCGGAAACAGATTACGGGTGAAATACGGTAACGTGTCCACCAGCGGCCAGGCGGTCAGCGGACTGCTGCCCAGCCGGAACTGACGGGCGGCGGACTGCATAAAAATATCGTCTATCTGGCCGCGTTGCAGGGAGGAGGTGAGGTACACGCCGCGCAGCATCATATCCATATTTTCCCCGTCCAGCAGCCCGTTCAGCAGGGCGATCAGCGGCTCGCGGCCCCCCTGGATCTGGCGGACAAAGCTGAACAGGGAACTGCGGGAGCCGGGGGCTAACATCCGCTCCGGCAGGACGTTATTCAACTGTTCGCCCCATGTCTGCCAGAAGGCATTCAGTTCTGTACGCCAGTCGTCATTTTCATGGGCATGACGGGTACCAGTATCCGCTGAACCCTGTCACAGGTACAGATCCATTGGGATTAAAGGTGACTTTTAAGGGTGACGAAGAACAGCAAAAAGCTATGAAAGAGGCATACGAATCTGTAAGGAAGACAAAACATGGTCAGGAAATGATAGAAAAAATGGAGTTATCTGATCATGATTATATATTTAGAGGACCGAGGAAAGGTATGGAACATACATGCTACGATCCCTCCGAATATACTTTCTATATTGAAATAGATTCTGACCATGCCGCATGCCAATATCAAGGAAAAGGTAAAGCATGCAAACTGACACCTACGCCATTAAGTGTAGTTATCGCCCACGAAATGGGGCATGCAATGGGTGAAAATGACGACGGACCAGGACATATGAATAATGTCAAAAAACATGAGAACCCTGTCCGCAAAGAAATGGGAATCCCACCAAGGATGAAATACTGATGATAAAGATAAGCCCTCCCTGCTTAATGAAATTTTATGTATTTTCTTTGCATCTTCAAAAAATCATTAAAAATACATTATTGTTGCTTGTCTGTATTTTACCATTTTTTTGCGATGCGAAAATGCTATTTTTCCGTATTCCTTTTCGTATTCAAACCTATACACCAATAACAAGGGGGGGAATTAAAAGACTTGCAGTGAAAGGAGGGGTGCAAGAATTGCTGCAACGAAATCATGGAAAAGTATTAGCATTACTAAGCCCACATGGGAATAAATGTTATCTATTCGATGATGAAAACATTAGAATATATATATATGAAGATAATCACGAATATTTCATAGATAACAAAGGTGTAGTGTTATTCAAGAATAAAAAAAACTATAAATGCTCAAAAAATAAAATTAATGAGAATGAAATCGTTATGTTATTGAACGATGGAAATGTAGATACATGGGAGAAAGATGAATAATAATGAGAGGAATCGCATAATTCCTGTAGTGGGCCAGGAAAATATATTAAAAATAAAACGATAGTACGATGCAGAAACCAACCGGATCTATATCACCAACACTATGATTTGTTGCAAAGAAAGTATATCACCAAAGATCCGATAGGGCTGGAAGGCGGGCTGAACCTGTATCAGTATCCGCTGAATCCGATTTTGAATATAGATCCTTTAGGATTATCAGGTTGGGATTCTCTTGGATATGGAGGATTTAGGGAAATATGCCAGCAAGCTGGTTCGGCAGTACATTATCTAACACCACAAGAAGCAGCAGGAGTGATACATAATATGGAAACTATGCATAACGTATACAATCCGTTATCTAAATATGTTTTCGGGATATCAGTAGGTTCAACTATAACTGGTATAGCTGGTACGAGTTTCGGAGTGGCAACTGTTGCAGAAAAAGGTTCTGCATGTATTAAAGATGTAGTTAAGTCCATGATAAAAGACGGAGAAAGAGATCCAACAAATTTGGCATTAACTTGCGGAAAAAGCTTTATAAATGAAGGAGATTCCAGTTTTCAGGGTAAGGTATCCGATTACCTTATTGACGCTCTTTTTTCCTATAAGGCGAAACAGTAATCACTGTTATGGATAACGTAACAGTAAGAAATCCATCTATTTTAACAATAGTAAGCTGAAGGATAACATGAAGAAAAACATATTAATGATGGTTTTTACAGTAATTGTTTTATTTGGAGGAGTTATTGCTTGGCTTTATCATTCAAATGATAGTTTGGAAAATGTGAGTGCGAATAGTGATATAGCACATCTAACCAAGTTAGCAGAACAGGGGGATATGAAAGCACAAACAGATCTGGGGCTTGCTTATGGGAGTGGTAACAGTATCCCACAGGATTACACAAAAGCAATGTATTGGTATAATCAGGCTGCAAAACAAGGTTACGCACCAGCACAATTTAATCTCGGTCTTTTCTATGAAAATGGTTGGGGTGGAAGCAGAGATCTTCAATTAGCAAAAGAATTTTACCGTAAGGCGGCAAATCAAGGCTTTACCAATGCTCAAATAAATTTAGGCATTCTATTCATGGATGGCAAAGGGGGGGGATTGATTATGTTCAAGCCAGAAAATTATTTATAAAGGCTGCTGAATCCAATAATCCAGTTGCTATTTATAATCTGGGACACATCTATAATTATGGATTGGGCATTCCAAGAGATGATGTTCAGGCTGCAACATGGTATAGCAAAGCGGAAGATCTTGGTTCAATGAGCGCAAGAAATTCACTTGCTCTATTTTATGCAAAAGGATTGGGTAATCTGCCTGTTGACAGAAATAAGGCATTAAAATTATTGAATATTTCTGCTTGTCAGGGATATGCGGTAGCTCAAAATAATCTTGGAATATTATATTCTGATGGTACAGATGAATTATCTAAAGATTATCAGCAATCCTACGCCTGGTTCTCAGTGGCATTTTATAATGGTTTTAAAGAGGCTGATACCTCACGAAACGTAATCATGGGAAAATTAGAAACTAAAGAAATTGAAAAAGCTAAAGCACTTTCCACTGAATATATTGAAAAATACCATACTAATCTCAATGGAGATGACACAGATAGAGATAAAGAGTGTAAGCATTTATACCCGTGATTATTGAAGATGCTTGATTTTTCAGCGACAGAAGATCATTCTACTCGCTAAGAAAATGTTCATTACTGACCAAGAAAAAGTTGAACTTGAACGCCTTCACAATTCCAGTCGTGACGGGCGAGGCAGAGTGATCTTACCCAGAATAGTGGACACGCGACTAAGTGAGTAAACTCTCAAGTAAGAGGTGACTCACATGACAAAACCAGCATCAACCACCAAAAAGCCACGCAAGCAGCACACGCCTGAATTTCGTCAGGAAGCTATGAAACTGGCTGAACGCATTGGGGTGGCCGCTGCCGCCCGCGAACTTAACCTGTATGAATCACAGCTCTACAACTGGCGAAGCAAACAGCAAAATCAGCTCTCTTCTTCTGAACGCGAGCAGGAGATGTCCGCTGAGATCGCTCGTCTGAAACGTCAACTGGCAGAACGGGATGAGGAACTGGCCATTATCCAGAAGGCCGCGACATACTTCGCGAAGCGCCTGAAATGAAGTATGTCTTCATCGAAAACCATCAGGCTGAGTTCAATATCAAAGCCATGTGCCGTGTACTTCAGATTGCCCGTAGCGGCTGGTACGTCTGGCATCAGCGTCGTCATCAGATAAACCGGCGTCAGCGGTTCCGCCTTGTCTGTGATAACGTCGTCCGGGAAGCATTCAGTGACGCAAAACAACGCTATGGTGCGTCACGCCTGACGGATGAGCTTCGTGCTCAGGATTACCAGTTCAACGTGAAAACCGTGGCGGCCAGCCTGCGTCGGCAGGGGCTGCGGGCGAAAGCCTCGCGCCGGTTCCGTCCGGTCAGTTACCGCAAACATGGTCTGCCAGTCTCAGAGAATCTGCTGAAGCAGGACTTTTACGCCAGCGGCCCGAATCAGAAGTGGGTGGGTGACATCACGTATCTTCGCACTGGTATCTGGCCGTGGTTATCGATCTGTGGTCGCGGTCAGTCATTGGCTGGTCGATGTCTTCGCGGATGACGGCACAGCTTGCCTGCGATGCGTTACAGATGGCGCTGTGGCGGCGTAAATGTCCGGAAAATGTCATCGTGCATACAGACAGAGGCGGTCAGTACTGTTCTACGGATTACCAGAGCTTACTGAAACGCCATAATCTGCGGGGAAGTATGAGCGCCAGAGGTTGTTGTTACGACAATGCCTGTGCGGAAAGCTTCTTCCATACGCTGAAGGTGGAATGTATCCACGGAGAGGACTTTGTCAGCCGGGAAATAATGCGGACAGCAGTGTTTAATTATATTGAGTGTGATTACAATCGGTGGCGTCGTCACAGTGCCTGTGGCGGTCTCAGTCCGGAACAATTTGAAAACCAGAACCTCGCTTAGGGTTGTGCCCATATTACGCGGGTAGGATCAGAAACCCCGCTGACAGTGTTGAATCCAAAGACTTAAAAAGCGGAGCGACAGCTCCTCTGGATTTATGTCAGCGGAGAGTCCACCGGCTCCGTATTTGGCACTGTTCGTTTACTGGTAGCGGTTCACCAGATCTTTCACCATTGACGCATAGGTTCTTTGCCTGAGCTGCGAAATCTGCTGTTCTGTAGTTGCCTCTGCGGAATCTTTTTTCCCCGGCTGTGGTGGAAGTACTGTATTCTCATAGTTGAGTGGCGACCAGGTGGCCCATTCGCCCGTAGCCACGTTCACTAAGGTGAAACGCACCAGATAACGCAACGATACGCTGTCGGTCAGTTTTTCATTTTTAAAATCTGACCAGACGGTGTTTTTTGTCATGGCGTCATATTTGCCAGACTGCAACGTATCCTGATAAACGATAATGGCTTTCTGATGTCCTTTCGCGGCAACATAGCGCAGCGCCTGCATCCAGTTCATATTTTCGGCAGTAGCAATGTCCTGATTTCCGTCTTTAATTTTGTCTTTACTGCAGGTCACAGTCTTTTGTCTGTCCGGGATGCCAGAGAACGTCGCAACAGTATAATACTTGCTCATTTCCTGCTGCATAATAGCTTCCGGTGCGCGATTACCAGACTGAACCAGAATGACGGCAGAATTCAGCGGTACGCTGAATTTCTCACCTTCCAGTGCGGCCTGGATATCTTCTTCTGAAACGGCAAGTGTGGTCTCGTTACCAAAGATATCTTTATCTGTTAACTGACTGGCCATATTTTTACTGATACTACTTTCCGTTCTGGGGACGTCCTTTTTCTTTGCGTCAATGGGGGAACGCACACAGGCGCTCAATAAAAATATTGTTGTGCATAAATAAATCATTGAACAGATTTTCATATGTTTTCCTGAAGTGTGTATTGGATGGCGATGTAATTAAAAGACTCTAGTTATTGTTTTTATTATATCCTGTTATTGATAATTTCAGGAGAATTGTTTTGTATTCATAAATCAAATGAAATGTTCTATTTTGATATTCCCTGATTATTGTTAATGTGTCTGGTATCAATTTTAGTATTTGATTTTTATTTGCCAGTGGTGTTTCTGTTTGTAATAACTGACGATGATATTGAGTCCCTCTGGAAGATAAATAAAGGAGGATGTGATATGAGTTCGGTTCCTTATCACAGTAACAATTCTGTCATGCCGGTCCGGGTAACGATTTATGAAGCCGTTAATATTATAAAAAAGCAAGCTAATGAAGAGATTACAGCCAGTGAAATATGGCGTTATGCGCTCTATGGGCACCCTACGCTATCCATCTATTTTCAGTCTCCGGTGATCTTTCGGCGGATTAAAACCAGAAAAAATAAAATATTTTTAATGAAGGGAAAGGATGATCCAGTTAATCGACTCTGTTACCTGAACAGTGATATCATTTTATGAGCAATAGCTGGAGGGTGAAAACTGAAGGTGATTACATCTCTCCACCCAGTCATATAATGGATACACCATTACTGGGCTATGAATATGTTATGCTGCAACGATTACTGGCGCATTCACTGAATCTACCGCTACCAGAGAGCGGGCAGTGTAATATCTATTGTGGCGTTCTTGTCAGTGATGGAAGTAATATTTTTCAGATTTTTGAATATCAGTCTCTGGAGCAAAGGATTTTTCAGCAGTTACAATTAATTCCGGTAGATAAAGCAAGCCTTTGCCATGACGAAATCAATAAAATACAGTTCGACAGAACAAAGAAAGATTACTTTCCTGTCTATCATTTTCCAGGAGATGCCTGTTTCGTTGTAAAAATGTAGCATCTTGAGTCATTCATCAGCCGGTTTTATTCCTCTCAGACTAAGCCATCAACACAGATTTCAACGCCGCTGTCGCGGTTATTATGGCTTGCCTGTAAACATAATGAACACACTAATTCTCTGCTTGACCACCCTTATAAACTGGTCGCACAAGATCACAGGAACCTCTCACGATGAGGCGCATGTATCCTGGTTTACGACATCAGGAAATGTGGCGCGTTTATTGCCAGGTAGGCGTTATGAGACGTCACTTATTTACGCCAGGTTTCAGCCGTAGCGACGGGCATGGATAAAAAGAGTATGGCAATCAGCGTGATAATACTAAAAAACAATTAATATTTTTTTAACAAAACTAAAGCTTGCTATGTGCAGTTAACCATGCGTTAATGGTTGTGCGGTTTGATACAAACTTATCTGAAGTAGTGATTGTAATATTTCTCATCATTTGTTCCTCTTGAGATCTCCTTTAGGTTTTTTTCTCTCTGATAATTTTCTTCAGGCCATTTTGCCCAAGGGCTCATTCAAAAGGTAACAATATTATGACGACGAAAATCACTGGTTTAGTAAAATGGTTTAACCCTGAAAAGGGCTTTGGTTTCATTACGCCTAAAGATGGCAGCAAAGATGTGTTTGTGCATTTTTCCGCCATTCAAAGTAATGAATTCCGCACTCTGAATGAAAATCAGGAAGTGGAGTTTTCAGTAGAACAGGGACCAAAAGGTCCATCAGCGGTCAACGTTGTGGCGCTTTAAGGCAACTAATATTACTAATAAAATTCACTTCCGGTGTCCATGTTGCCATGGTTCACAATACAGAACATCGACATTCGATGTTACTGAGCAAAACCCGTTTGGCGCGAAATGTATTTTTTGTAAGTCAACCATGATCACTTTTGATAATGTTGGATTATACATTCGCTCAGGACAGGTTCCGCCAGATTTTAGAAAATAATTCATATTAGCTCCGTACAGGAGCTTTTTTATGCCCGGATGATTATCATCTATAGACGCTGACATCCATCATCTATAGTGGCTTACCTTTCCCCAAAGGTGTTATTTCTCTTGCAGACAGCGCCTGAAAAAAGCGACGTTGTCTTCATCTATCCGATGAAACCAGGTCAACCTGTCTTTGTGCCCTTATCCGTTATTTAATTCTTGCCCTATAATAACAAGCCCGCGCTAAGCACGGGCTTGAATAACATAAAGCGTCTTAGAACTGGTAGACCAGACCAACACCTACGATATCATCGGTTGCAATACCGTTGTTTGCGTAGAAGTCATCATCTTCGTCCAGCAGGTTGATTTTATAATCAACGTAGGTGGACATATTTTTGTTGAAGTAGTAAGTCATACCAACGTCAACATATTTAACCAGATCTTTGTCGGTGTAACGATAGTTACCACGGCTATCTTTATCCTGGCCGCCTAAATCTTTGCCCTTAGACTGCAAGTAGGCGATGGACGGACGCAGACCGAAATCGAACTGATACTGCGCAACCACTTCAAAGTTCTGGGTTTTGTTAGCGATACCGCCATTACCGCCATCGCCGCCGCCATAATAGGTCATGTTGCGGGTTTCAGCGTACATCGCCGCCAGGTAAACATTGTAGGCGTCATATTTGGCACCTACGGTCCAGGCTTCGGCAGTTTCACCGCCGGCATAGCTATTGGCATAGTAATGATGGCCATCACCATACCCACGAGTAACCTGATTGTCCGTACGGTCAGAGGAAGAGTAGGCCGCACCCAGGCTTAACCCGAAGTCAAAGTCGTAGGAGGTAGACATACCGAAACCGTCGCCGTTTTCACGGGCCAGTTTGCGAGAACCACTACCTGCATCGCTGCCGTTGGTTGTTCCTTCGCCTGCGCCAGGATCTTCGTTATTGCCCTGGTACTGCAACGCGAAGTTCAGGCCTTCCACCAGACCGAAGAAGTCGGTATTACGGTAGGTGGCAACGCCGTTGGTTCTGCCCAGCATATAGACATCGGTCTGGGTATAAGTATCACCGCCGAATTCCGGCAGCGCATCGGTCCAGGCTTCAATGTCGTAGATAACACCATAGTTACGGCCATAATCGAAAGAGCCGTACTCGCCGAATTTCAGACCGGCAAAGCCCAGACGAGTCCAGGAGTTTGCACCTTCGCCTTCGGTGGTGTTCACCTTAATGTTGTATTCCCACTGACCATAGCCGGTCAGCATATCGTTGATCTGCGTTTCGCCTTTAAAGCCAATACGGGCGTAGGACTGGTCGCCATCGTCGCCTGCATTGTCAGAGAAGTAACGCAGACCATCAACTTTGCCGTACAGGTCGAGTTTGTTGCCATTTTTATTATAGATTTCAGCCGCATTTGCTGCGCCTGCCACTAATAACGCCGGGACAAGCAGTGCCAGAACTTTTCTGTTCATTATGTATTCCCTTATGATAATAATTTATATGAATATGTAGCCACTTCAACAAAACTACAAATTGATACTATTCTATGAAGTTCATGGAATTTAAAAAATAACATGTAACAAAGGTATTTAAAATATTTCAATTTGTTTCTATTTGGTTTTTTATAATACAGGCTATATAAGTGACTAAGAATATATAGTCTATAATTATCATTTTTTATCAATGAGTTATGTGTTTTGATTTGATGGCTGTTGGCGTGAATATAATTTGTTTTTTATATGTATTTGATGCTTTGATTATGAAAAAGCATAAAAAAAACCGGCATAAATGCCGGTAATGTGGGTAATGATAAAATAAATGATAAAAGGCTAATAACCGAATCATTCTGACATTTAATGCTAATAAAATAAAACGCTATCGCGGTGCGTAAAAATAAGTTGTTCTGGTTATAGGTTATTCTGCATCAGAGTGCGATTCAATCACCATTCCCTTATTTAACAGCAGGTTCAGCGCCAGACGTAACATTAACTGAGAATAAACTATTTGTGGAATGAATAGCCAGAACAGGTGGATGAGGTATTCCATGGTCGAAATGTGATTAATATCACATTATAATGTAATTAATGTCATATGACTTACATCACAAAAGCGGAGTAAAGTTTGAGTACCAGGGAGGACAACGCCACCCGTAGCATGGGCGGTAAATTAGCGTTATGGGTTTTTTATACCTTTTGCGGCTACTTCATCTGGGCGATGGCGCGTTGCGTGTGGCTGATGTCCGCCATACAAACCGAGCCGGTTCTCGGCCCAATCAGCACTCCTGGCAGCGCAACGGAAAAATGGCTTAACGCGCTTTCGCTGGGCGTCGTCTGGCTTATTCTGGGGAGTATTGCCTGGTACACCCGGCCTCGCAAAAACAGGGGGTATCCCGCCGACACTCAGCCAGAAACGCGCAAGCACGCAAGGATGTAAAGTGGTGGCGGATATGTCAGGATAGCGAACCCTGTGCTCAGGCATGTAATAAAAATGGTCTGCTATAAAGAGAGGGCGTATGGACTCAGGATATTGGCAATCGCAGTTTGAAGACTGGCTACGTCACCACCACCAGGAACAGGATGCCGCCCATGACATCTTCCATTTTAGTCGTGTTTGGGCAACCGCGCAAACGCTCGGGGAAAACAGTCCTGTCGACTGGCTGGTGGTGCTATCGGCATGTTATTTCCATGACATCGTCAGCCTGGCGAAAAATCATCCGCAGCGGCATCGTTCTTCCATTCTGGCGGCGGCAGAAACCCGGCGTATTTTTCTGCGGGATTTTCCTGACTTTCCGGCAGAAAAACTGGCGGGCATTTGTCATGCTATCGAAGCGCATAGCTTCAGCGCAAAAATTGCGCCTACCACGCCAGAGGCAAAAATCGTGCAGGATGCAGACAGGCTGGAGGCGTTGGGCGCCATTGGTCTGGCGCGGGTCTTCGCGGTCTCCGGCGCGCTGGGCGTCGCGCTGTTTGATGCCGACGATCCCTTTGCCGACAGACGGCCTCTTAACGATAAGCAATTCGCGCTCGACCATTTTCAAACCAAACTGCTGAAACTGCCGCTGACGATGCAGACCGAACGGGGCAAGTACCTGGCGCAGCGTAATGCGGATTTTCTGGTGTCGTACATGGCGAAATTGAGCGCTGAGCTGAAAGGCGACTATGAAACACGGGATGAGGCGGTCATCCAGATGTTTGCTACGCATCAGTAACCCCTGCCGCTGAAACGTAAACCGCGTCATTTTATGTTAGTCTGTCGGCAATTATTTTTGGCCGGTTAAATGTATGCAGGAAAATATTTCAGTAACACACGCCCGGAACCTCATCGCCGACGACGCCGGAAGCGAGATCCAGGCGATGCTGAGTCAATTGCTGGAAATCTACGATGTTAAAACGCTGGTGGCGCACCTTAACGGCCTGGGCGAACAGCACTGGAGCCCGGCCATCTTAAAGCGCGTAATGATGAACGCGGCATGGCATCGTTTGAGCGACAATGAACTCACCTGTCTTAAAACAGGGTTGCCGACGCCGCCAGCGCATCATCCGCATTACGCCTTTCGTTTTATCGATCTCTTCGCGGGCATCGGCGGCATTCGCCGCGGATTTGAAGCGATAGGCGGACAGTGCGTGTTTACCAGCGAATGGAATAAGCACGCGGTACGGACATATAAAGCGAACTATTTTTGCGATCCGCTGCAACATCGCTTTAATGAAGATATCCGCGATATCACGTTGAGCCACCGGGAAGGGGTCAGCGATGATGAGGCGGCGGAACACATTCGCCAGCATATTCCGCAACATGATGTCCTGCTGGCGGGCTTTCCCTGTCAGCCATTTTCTCTGGCGGGCGTTTCCAAGAAAAATGCGCTGGGCCGCGCCCACGGCTTTGCCTGCGAGACTCAGGGGACGTTATTTTTTGATGTCGTAAGAATTATCGACGCTCGCCGCCCCGCGCTGTTTGTGCTGGAAAACGTGAAAAACCTTAAAAGTCACGACCAGGGCAACACTTTCCGCATTATTATGCAAACGCTCGATGAACTGGGATATGACGTGGCGGATGCCGCTGACAATGGCCCGGACGATCCGAAAATTATCGACGGGCAGCACTTTCTTCCTCAGCATCGGGAACGTATTGTGTTGGTGGGATTCCGTCGCGATTTAAACCTGAAAACCGATTTTACGTTACGCAATATCGCCCGTTGTTATCCACCGCGCCGTCCGACGCTGGCAGAACTGCTGGAGCCCGTCGTCGAAGCCAAATATATCCTGACGCCGGTGCTGTGGAAATATTTATATCGCTACGCGAAAAAGCACCAGGCGCGGGGAAACGGTTTTGGCTATGGCATGGTTTATCCTGACAATCCGGAAAGTGTGGCGCGCACGTTATCTGCTCGCTACTACAAAGATGGTGCCGAAATTCTGATCGATCGTGGTTGGGATATGGCGAAAGGCGAAGTGAATTTCGACGATGCTGGCAACCAACAACATCGTCCCCGCCGACTCACGCCGAGAGAGTGCGCGCGTTTAATGGGATTTGAGGCGCCGCAAACGTACCAGTTCAGGATACCTGTCTCGGATACGCAGGCCTATCGCCAGTTTGGCAACTCCGTGGTGGTGCCGGTATTTGCTGCGGTAGCAAAGCTGTTGGAACCCAAAATTCACCAGGCGGTGACGTTGCGTCAGAGAGAGACGGTAGATGGCGGACGTTCACGATAAAGCCACGCGCAGTAAAAATATGCGCGCGATAGCGACCCGCGATACGGCTATTGAAAAACGTCTTGCTGGCCTGTTAAGCGCGCAGGGGATTACGTTTCATACTCAGGACGCGACATTACCGGGCAAGCCGGACTTTGTGGTGAATGATTATGATTGTGTGATTTTTACTCACGGCTGCTTTTGGCATCATCACCACTGTTATCTGTTCAAAGTGCCGGCCACGCGAACGGCTTTCTGGCTGGAAAAAATCGGTAAGAACGTTGAGCGCGATGAGCGCGATATTCAGCGTTTACAGGCGCTTGGCTGGCGGGTACTGATCGTCTGGGAGTGCGCCTTGCGCGGGCGAGCGAAATTGAGCGACGCGGCGTTGGCGGAGCGCCTGGAAGAGTGGATCTGCGGCGGCGGCGCCAGCGCGCAGATCGACACCCAGGGGATTCATCTACTGGCGTGAATCTTCCGTTTTACACGGCGTGACCACCGCCCTGGCGGGAAACAGGTACTTACCCAGAGTCACCAGCACTACGGCAAACACAATCACACCCAGCGCGGCCCATTCAACGGGCGATAACCTCTCGCCGCCCAGGCCAGTGCCAAGCAACACGGCGACAACCGGATTCACATAGGCGTAGCTGGTCGCCAGCGCCGGACTGACGTTGCGAATCAGGTACATATAGGCATTAATGGCGATAATAGAACCGAACAACGCCAGGTAGCCGACGGCCATAAACCCCGATAAGCCAGGCAGCGTGGCGAGCTTTTCGCCGGAAAGAAACGCCGCGCAAAGCAATACCACGCCCGCCGCCAGCATTTCAATCGCACCCGCCATCATGCCCACAGGGAGGGCGATGCGCGAGCCGTAAACGGAACCAAATGCCCAGCTCATCGAACCTATCAGGATCAAAATCGCGCCCCACGGATTGCCGCTTAAATTGCCGCCGCTGTTCAGCAGAATAATCCCGGCAAGTCCAATGGCAATCCCCACCCATTCTAATTTGCGCGCTTTAATACCAAAAAAGTAGCTAAAGCACAGCGTAAATAGCGGGACAGTGGCGACCACGACGGCAGCAATGCCCGATGGCACGTTTTGATGCTCCGCCACCGTCACCAGACCGTTACCCACCGCCAGCAGCAGTAGACCAATCAGCGCGGCGTTGATGGTCTGGCGCAGCGGCGGAAGTTTTTCGCCGCGCAGCAGCAAAAACGCCATGAGCAACATCCCCGCCGAGAGAAAACGTACGCCTGCCATCATCAGCGGCGGCCAGCTTTCAACGCCTATGCGGATAACAAAATAGGTAGACCCCCAAATGATATACAAGGCAAAAAGCGCGCCAAAAAGAGGTAATAACTGCCGGAAACGCATAATCACTCACGGTGAAATAAAAAGGGTGAATATAGTAAACGTCAAAATTATTATGCTGGCGAGCATTATAATTGTCCTTTTGGAATAAAAAGGCGTTGACCCGCGCCGCCGGTTTCGGCATTGCGCGTTTTGCTACATACTTAACGTCTTAGAAGAAAAGACCGAGGAAATCATTTTGGCAGGAAGTAGCTTACTGACATTACTCGACGATATCGCCACGCTGCTGGACGATATTTCGGTAATGGGCAAATTGGCCGCGAAAAAAACCGCGGGCGTACTGGGGGACGACCTGTCGCTCAATGCGCAGCAGGTGACCGGCGTTCGCGCTAATCGCGAGCTACCAGTGGTATGGAGCGTGGCGAAAGGATCATTAATCAACAAGGTTATTCTGGTGCCGTTGGCGCTGCTGATAAGCGCATTTATCCCGTGGGCCATCACGCCTTTATTAATGTTAGGCGGCGCGTTTCTCTGCTTTGAAGGGGTAGAAAAAGTCCTGCATACCTTTGAGGCGCGAAAACACAAAGAAGACCCGGCGGAGCGGCAAAAACGTCTTGAAGCGCTGGCTGCGCAAGATCCTTTGGCCTTTGAAAAAGATAAAGTAAAAGGGGCGGTCCGTACCGATTTCATTCTTTCCGCTGAAATTGTGGCCATTACCCTGGGGATTGTCGCGCAGGCGCCGCTGCTTAATCAGGTGTTGGTGCTGGCGGGGATTGCGTTGGTTGTGACCATTGGCGTGTATGGCCTGGTGGGTATTATTGTCAAACTGGATGATATGGGGTACTGGCTGGCGGAAAAGCGTAGCGTGCTGGCGCAGGGCGTCGGTAAAGGATTACTGATTATCGCGCCCTGGTTAATGAAAGCATTATCCATTGTTGGTACGCTGGCTATGTTTCTGGTCGGCGGCGGGATTGTCGTACACGGTATTGCGCCGCTACACCATGCCATTGAACATTTTGCGCAGCAGCAGGGGGCTTTCATGGCGCATACGATCCCTGCGGGGCTGAATCTGGTGCTCGGCTTTATTATCGGCGCCATTGTGGTGGCGCTGGTGAAAGGTGTGGCGAAAATTCGCGGTGTTTCGCACTGATTTTCTACAATGAATTATGCAAAATTGCCCATCCTCGTCTAAGGTGAAAACGTTTCATCTGATACAGGAGGCAGGTATGGTCTTTTCTGTCAGTGAGGAAGTTACCGTGAAAGAGGGTGGGCCCCGGATGATCGTCACCGGTTATTCCAGCGGAATGGTAGAGTGTCGCTGGTATGATGGTTTTGGCGTAAAGCGGGAGGCATTCCATGAGAATGAGCTCGTGCCAGGCAAGGAAAGGCGCGGGCGGGACGAAGCCCGATGACAAAACGCCCGGTTAATGCCGGGCGTTTTGCTGTGGAGAAAAAGAGTCGTCGCGCTGCGACATGCTGCTACCTGGTTATGCCAGGATTGAGTGGTATCCCTTGATGAGGTCTGGCTACCGTAAGCCATCAGGGGGAGTTGTATCAATAACCAGGAGTTACCAGGGTGCCGCACGAAACACTGTTAGACAATCAAGGCTGGTTTAAAAAGCTGGCGCGGCGTTTTGGTCCCGGTCATGTCGTCAACACCTGTTTTCTGATCGTGATGCTGTTCTCGACGCTACTTACCTGGCGGGAAGTGATGATACTGAAAGACGCGTATGTCGCCAGTCAGCGCAATCATCTGGGGAGCGTCGCGAATGTCCTTGACCGCCAACTGCAATTCAACATGGACAGGTTGATCTTTTTACGCAACGGTATGCATGAAGCGCTGGTGGCGCCGCTGGCTTTTTCCGCATTGCAAAGCGCGGTGACGCAGTTTGAGCAACGACGCGTCAGACATTTCTGGCAACTGGAGCTGGATAAGCGGCGGACATTGCCGTTGTATGGCGTTTCCGATCAATTTGTCGCCCGGACGACGCTTCTTTCGCGGGAGAGTCGTGACCTGGCAAATGAATTAACCGCCACGCTGGAGTTAGGGTATCTGGCGCGTCTGGCGCGCTCATCCGCCATGCTGACGCTGGAGACGATGTATGTTTCTCGCTCAGGGTTTTACCTCTCAACTCTCCCTACGGCGTACGGTAGCGATATTGTCTCCCGTTACTATCAGTACGTGACTCAGCCCTGGTTTATCGAGCAAAGCCAACGGCGTAACCCACAGCGCGGCGTGCGGTGGTTTACCTCCGCACAGCCCTATGTTGCTGACGAGCAGAAAAAAGTGACAGCCAGTCTACCGCTGGATCACGATAATTACTGGTATGGCGTACTGGCAATGGATATTCCCGTCGCGTCATTACAGCGGTTCCTGCGCGATGCGGCCGAAAAGGATATTGAAGGGGAATATCAGCTATACGATAACCATCTCCGTTTGTTGACGGACTCCGCGCCGGAACAACAAACCGCGAATACGTTAAATGACCGTGAGCGCGCCTTACTGGCGCGTGAAATAGAAAAAGATACCCTGGGCGGGCTGCGTTTAGGAACGCATTATGTAAGCTGGGAGCGGCTGGATCATTTTGATGGCATCCTGCTGCGCGTGCATACATTACGTGAAGGCATACAAGGGAATTTTGGCAGCATTAGTATCGCGCTGACGCTGTTATGGGTGCTTTTTACGGCGATGCTGTTGATCTCCTGGGGCGTTATTCGACATATGGTCAAAAACATGTTTGTTCTGCAAAATTCGCTGCAATGGCAGGCATGGCACGATCCGCTGACCCGGCTATATAACCGTGGCGCGCTGTTTGAAAAAGCGTCCAGGCTGGCAAAGCGCTACCGGGAAGCCCGCCAGCCATTTTCTGTGATACAGCTGGATTTAGATTATTTTAAAAGCGTTAACGATCGCTTTGGTCATCAGGCAGGCGATCGCGTGTTGTCCCATGCCGCTGGGCTCATTGGCAGCACCATTCGAGCGCACGACATCGCCGGACGGGTAGGGGGCGAAGAGTTTTGTATCGTGCTGCCCGGCGCGACGAAAGCGCAGGCGCTGCAGATTGCCGAACGCATACGCCAGCGCATTAATGACAAAGAGATTCTGGTGACGAAAAGCACGACGCTTCGTATCAGCGCGTCAATGGGGATCAGTAGCGCGGAGGAATACGGCGACTATGATTTTGAGCAGTTGCAGTCGCTGGCCGACAAACGGCTTTATTACGCCAAACAGTCCGGACGTAACCGTATTTGCGCCAGCGACGCGACTCAGGAGCGGGAAAAGAAATAGTCCATTCCTTCGCGCCAGCCATCCGGCCCTTCGTTCTGGCTACGGTAGACGCGCTGAGGATCGTCGTTACGCAAATGTACGCCCTCCCGGTTTAGCCCTTTGACGACAACCGCATAATCCATCACATCCAGTAAAGGCGCATCATTGGGGCCGTCTCCTAGTCCCAACGTCAGAGGACGCGCGCGCCACTGCCGACGATATGCTTCAATCAGCCAGTTGGCAGCCTGATCTTTACCGGCGGAGGCGTCCAGCACATGCCAGAAACGGGCGCCATGGACAAATTGCAGTCCCAGGTCATTTAAATGGGCGACAAACTGCGCCATGCGTTCATCGCTATCGCGCCAGATCAGCGACACCGACGCTTCATGCAGACGGGTTAGGGCAGACTGTGCCCGGTTTAGGCCCGTCCATTCGCTTATCACCTGATCGTCAACGTCATCAAACGTGGTGAACTTAAACTGTTCCTTTTCACGCAATTTATGCAGGACGAGGCGGATTTCGTTGTGAGAAATACCGGCTATCAGGCGGGGATAGTTGGGATGGTCTTCCCAATGAACGTCCAGTTGGATCACCGCGCCGTTTTCCGCAATCAGCGGCAGTCCCTGTAGATTTAACGTCGTCTGGAGCTGGAGCATTTCAGCCGCGGTTTTACTGCTACAGAGGATCACGGGCACGCCGCTTTCATGCAGGCGTGTAAGCCAGGGAGCCGCGGGCTGCCACTCAAACGTGTGGCTGTTCAGCAATGTGCCGTCCAGATCGGTAAAAATCAGCAAGGGGTCATGGATTGAGAGCATTTTTTCCTCATTTTCCGTTGCAACGGCGGGCTTATTTCCAGGAAAAGTCCTAAAGCACACCCGAAAGAAGTCGAACGCTAACTGGAACCGATCCCGTCGCTTCCAGGCAGCACATGCGTTGTCACACTTTTGCTACCGAACTATTAGCGCGCTTAATCATTCATGTAAAAAATATTTACTTGTCATGCAAAAAAATTGCAGATAAGGTAAATCTCACATCAGATTTCCTGGTGTAACGAATTTTCAAGTGCTTCTTGCATAAGCAAGTTTGATCCCGACCCGTAGGGCCGGGATTTTTTTCGGCCATTTTTAACGGTTTACTTCTGTTACACTAAAATCATGAATATCCAGCTCGAATGCTTCAGCTAATTCATGCCATGTATGATATTCCCGTCCGTCTACGCTCACCCGCTCAGGATCTTCCTGGCTACGGTGAACCTCGCTTTCGCTGATTTCATTGATGGCCGCCAGTAGCGCATCTACATCGACGCTCACTTCGCGCTTGGCCGTATCACTGTACTCTTTTGCCGTTTTCATCTTCACTACCTCACGGGTTCCTGACAGCCTAAGTATAGACCGTTGAGAAAACCAGCAAACACGCCGGCAAGGCGCTGTCAGACGCAGAAAATTGTTCTACACTGGCACAAAGCGACAGGAGGAAAACGATGAAGGTGAATGATCGGGTAACCGTTAAAACGGACGGCGGTCCCCGCCGACCGGGCGTGGTACTGGCAGTGGAAGAATTTAGTGAAGGCACAATGTACCTGGTTTCGCTGGAGGATTACCCGCTTGGCATCTGGTTCTTCAATGAGTCAGGTCACCAGGATGGTATTTTTGTCGAGAAGGCGGAGCAGGACTAATTGAGCCGGACTGGAGGTACATTGCCAGTCCGGATGTCTCAGCGCATGTTAACAAAAATGCCGTTAGTGACGTTATCTGTCAGCCGCACTACGTGATAGATCACTTGTTTATTATGCGTTTTTATCTTTCTTTTTATATTCCCCTTATGGGAGGATACTGTTTTTGCTTTAATATTCATTCTGTCAGAAATCTGAATGGTTCCCTGACCTTCCATCCACATTCGCAACATGCTGGATTCAGTTCGACTTAACGACAATGTTGGTAAATTTATGGTTCCTGAAATACCCGACTCTTTTTTCAGAATATCGCCAAGAATGGTATCCAGCGAGTCAGGTTTAATCGATTTCGAGCTAATCAATAAGTTTTTTCTTACTAATAAATATTCATCAAAATGCACATTAGCAATTGCCATAAAAACAATAAATAACGTGTCAGGATGTTGATTAATGATTTGCTTTATTTGTTGACTGTCTGAAGGCGTATGAATGAAACAGTCCTCATTAATAAACACCACCGAAGGCTGATGCGCGCCACAAGCGATAGCGAGTTCGTCAACGGTTTCGATGTCGTTGATTTCCCTTTTTTTCACCCCTCTGCTGACCAGATACCCGCTTAACCCTAGCCGGGTGTAACTGCATAAATCCATAATAATCGTTGACATGGCATACCCTCACTCAATGCGTAACGATAATTCCCCTTACCTGAATAACTCACCATAATCAGACGGAACACGAATAGTCACCTTAGACAACGCTTACGCGGTTTTTCAGGCGAACTTACTATCCCGTAAAGTTACATATAATTTGCCAGGAATCATCTTAAAGTAAAGTGAATGTTGCGTTATGTGAGTGAAGTAAAAACAAATAAGGGGCAGCGGATATATCCTGGTGAATGTTTTTTAAAATTTATTTTCGGATAAACCTTAGTAAAACAGGATAAAAATTATGGGTTATTATTTATCGGCATCTCGCTAACAATATCAGCAAGCAAATTGAAAATTTCGCTGAATAAATGTTCGCAAAACGGCGCAATTAATGGCATTAGCGCGGCCATCAGCATAATGCCGACGGTGAGGGTAAGCGGGAAACCGATAACAAATATCGAGAGCTGCGGCGCCATGCGGTTTAATAGCCCCAGCGCCAGGTTGAGCGTAAGCAGGAGGGTAATGACCGGCAATGCCAGCATCAGTCCGTTTAAGAAAATGAGCCCTCCGGCCCTGGCGAGCGCCATAAATGCATTACTGTTCACCGGGTTACTACCGATGGGCAGAGTGTGGAAGGTATCGACCAGCAGCGAAATAAGCCACAAATGGCCATTAAAGGTGAGAAACAGTAGCATGGCGAGCATATCCATAATACGCGCCAGAACCGGCATATTCAGGTGGCTGCCCGGGTCGACGAAGGTGGCAAAGGAAAGCCCCATTTGCAGACCGATAAACTCACCTGCGGTACGCACCGCCGCAAAGGCAAATTGCATGGTAAATCCCAGCGCAATACCGATCAGAATTTGTTGCATCGCCAGCCATAAGGCGGCAATAGAAAAAAGCGGCGTATCGTTTGCCGGTAGCGACGGCGCGATAACGAGGGTAATCATTATTCCCAACCCCAGTTTTACCCGCTTGGGAATAGCGCGCTCGCTGAGAATGGGTGCCGTTGAAATCAGCGCCAGTACGCGCAGCAAAGGCCAGAAATAGAGATGCAGCCAGTATAGCCATTGCTCGCTTGTAACCTGTATCATCGTTCTGTTTATCCGATGATATAAGGTAAATTGCTGAACAGAGTGCGTACGTAGTCCAGCAGCAGGTTGAGCATCCACGGGCCGGCAACGATAATTGCGATGAATACCGCGACGATTTTAGGGATAAACGACAGCGTCATTTCATTAATCTGAGTCGCGGCCTGCAAGATGCTGATAATGAGGCCGGTAATCAGCGCGACGAGTAACAGCGGCGCAGCCAGGGCGAGAGCGACTTTCATCGCCTCGGTGCCCATCATCATGACGGATTCAGGAGTCATTTTGCGCCTCTAACTGTAAAAGCTTTGGGCCAGCGACCCCACAAGCAATTGCCAACCATCGACCAGCACAAACAGCATCAGCTTAAACGGTAGGGCGATTGTCGCTGGCGGCACCATCATCATCCCTAACGCCATCAATACGCTGGCGATCACCAGGTCGATAATCAAAAAAGGGATAAAAATCGTAAAACCGATCTGAAACGCCGTCTTTAATTCGCTGGTGACATAAGCGGGCAGGAGGATACGCATCGGTACTGCTTCCGGTCCCTGTAACGGACCGCTATTGGCCAGACGGGCAAACAGCGCCAGATCGGCTTCGCGGGTTTGGCGCAACATGAACGCGCGTAACGGTTGCGCGCCTTTATCCAGCGCTTCCTGCATAGAAATTTTCTGCTCGCTAAACGGCTGGTAAGCATCCACGTAAATCTTGTCAATGACGGGCGACATAATAAAAAAGGTCAAAAACAACGCCAGCCCGAGTAACACCTGATTTGGCGGTGCCGAGGGCGTGCCCAGCGCGTTACGCAACAGGCCAAAAACAATGATGATACGCGTGAAGCTCGTCATCATCAGTAAAATCGCCGGCAGAAACGTCAGCGAGGTGATGAAAACCAGCGTCTGGACGGATAATGACCAGCTTTGGCCTCCGCCCGCTAATGGTTGGCTGATAAGCCCCGGCAGTTGCGCAGCAGCGGCGGGACTAAAAAGCCACAGACCCGCCAGAGAAAGGAATAACAAACGGCGCATCAGGATCTCCCGGAACGCTTGAGTAAGCTCTTCATCATGTTCTGGAAATCCGCCGGTGGGGCAACGGGTGCTTCCGTGTCATTCTCCGCGGGCGGGAGGGTGTGCAGCAGGTTGATCTGCGAGGCGGTCACGCCCAGTACCAGACGCGCATTTTCGACCTCGACAATCACCACGCGTTCGCGCGGGCCAAGCGAGGCGCTGGCTGACACCTTGAGTCCCCGGACGCTATTTCCTTTTGGCGCGAATCCCATACGCTTAATCACCCAGGCCGCCGCCAGAATGAGCGCAATAATGCCAATTAATGCGCCGCTCACCTGCATGAGCGGCGATCCGGCTGGCGCGGTGGGCTGAGAAACCGTGGCCTCTGTCTTCATCATTAACGACTCAAACGACGCATACGCTCGGATGGCGTAATAATATCGGTGATACGTACGCCGTATTTATCCGCCACGACGACCACTTCACCCTGGGCAATCAGGTAGCCATTAATCAGGATATCCAGCGGCTCGCCCGCCAGCCCGTCCAGCGCGACGACCGACCCCTGCGTCAGACGCAGCAGTTCTTTAATGGTCATTCGCGTGCGGCCCAGCTCTACGGTCAGTTTGACCGGGATATCCATAATCAGATCGATATCCTGCATAGCACCGCTGACATCGCCGCCGCCAAGCTGTTGGAAAACCGCGTCGGCGGCGCTTTTAGTGGTGGTCGCTTTTTGCTCGTTTAACGCGTCAGCCCACAGATCATCCAATGCGCCAGTATTCTCATCGGACGGATTATTCATGTCACTCATTTGGGCTGTTCCTCATTCAGCGAATTCAAAATTGGGTTGATCAAATGTTCTACGCGTAGCGCATACTGTCCGTTTACGGTGCCATATTGGCTGGTGAGTACCGGAACGCCGTCCACATGAGCAATAATGCGGTCGGGTTTTTCAATCGGCAGTACATCGCCGGGTTTCAGCTTCAAAATCTGGGAAAGACGTAACGGAATATCGGCAAAATTGGCTACCAGCTCCAGTTCAGAGTGCTGAACCTGGCGGACCAGGTTATCACGCCAGTTCTGATCTTCATGGCGCGAGTTTTCCAGCGGCGGATTCACCAGCAGCTCACGCAGCGGCTCGATCATGCTAAATGGCAGACAGATGTTAAATTCACCGGTCAGATTGCCGATCTCCACATGAAACGGCGTATTAACGACGATATCGTTCGGCGAGGTGGTGATATTGGTAAATTTCACCTGCATTTCGGAACGCACATACTCCACTTCCAGCGGATTAATGGCTTTCCATGCGTCGCTATAGCCTTCCAGCGCCAGTTTCAGCATACGGTTGATGACACGCTGTTCCGTATGGGTAAACTCGCGGCCCTCGACTTTGGTCGGAAAACGACCGTCGCCGCCGAACAGGTTATCGACGGCAATAAACACCAGACTCGGCGAGAACACCACCAGCCCGGTGCCGCGTAGCGGCTTCAGGTGGATCAGGTTCAGGTTAGTCGGTACCGGCAGGTTACGCGCAAATTCGTGATACGGCTGAATACGTATGGCGCCCACGGTAATATCCGGGCTGCGGCGCAGCAGGTTAAATAATCCCATCCGGAACTGGCGTGCGAAACGCTCGTTAATAATCTCCAGCGCCTGCAAGCGTTCACGCACGACGCGACGCTGGGTATTGGGATCGTAAGGGCGAATATCGCTATCGCTTGCGATACCGGGAGTGGGTTCGTCTTTGGTGTCGCTGTCGCCGTTCAACAGCGCATCGATTTCAGCCTGAGAAAGAATACTATCGCCCATATCGTTACCGCAGAATAAAAGCTGTATAAAGCACGTCAGTGACGACCTGTTTTGGTTGTCCGGCAACGAGCGGCGCGGCCAGAGTCTCTTTAATGGCGGCAATCAGTTTTTGTTTGCCAGCTTCTGTTGAGAGCTCGGCGGCATTCTGACGGGAAAACAACAACAGCAGACGGCTGCGCACTTCCGGCAGATATTCATTTAATCGCGCGCGCGTCGCTTCGTCTTTCAGACGCAGGGTCACGCCGATATACAACACGCGATCCGCATCGCCCAGATTGACGGTAAACGTATCCAGCGCAAAAAATACCGGCGCGGGCGGCGGAGCCGGTTCCGCTTTAGCGTTCGTGGTCGGTTGCTGCTGCATACGCCAGTAGCTATAACCGGCGGTCGCGCAGGCGGCGAGGGTAATCAACACCAGCAAAGGTATCCAAATCGAGCGTTTGCTCTTTTTGTTAATCGCGGAGTCAGTCATCTGATACGGGCTTCCTGTTTCGGTACTGCTTATTGGCTGATTATCCCGTGTCCTGTCCACGACAAAGCGTGGAAAAGACGCGGATAATCATGCTACCTCTGGCGTTAGGCGAAGATATCCACTGCGCCATTGCCGCGCGCGGCGGCCTGAAGCGAGGCCGGCGCCGCTAACGCTATGTCATCTTCAGCGCCAAACGCGTCCGTGTGTTGGGCGCGGCCAGACTGTTGTTGCGATGAAGACTGCTGCTGTCCGGCAAAGCTTTCGCTACTGATACTGCTTTGTCCCAACTGAATGCCGCTTTCCGCCAACTGGGTGCGCAACATGGGCAGGGCGGCTTCCAGCGCGGCGCGGACATGGCTGTGCGGCGATACCATCTGGAGCTGCGCCTGATTGTCATCCAGCTTGAGCGAAATATGCACCTGACCTAACTCTTCCGGATGCAATCGAAGCTGCGCGCTTTGCTGTCCCTGACGCGTAAATAACATGACCTGCTGACTGAACGTTTGCTGCCATTCATGGCTGCCTAACGGCGCGCTGAGTACCGGGGCTGAGGCGACAGGTAGCGGTTGCGCCGTGGCGCTGCTGAGCGTCGGCATTGCCGCGCCATGCGTTACTGGCGCGGGCGGGCTATCCACCTCCACTTTCGCGCTGGTCGCGGCGGCAGCGACCACCAGCGGCGTCAGTGATGGCCCCGTGGCGCGATCGTCGCTGGCGCGCGCAAGCGACGCCTCGGTTTTCCCTTTTTCATGCTCGCTAAAAGAGAGCGTATGTGTCTCTTCCTGCGGCGCCGATGGCATGTCGCCGCGCAACAGTGACGGCAAGGCGATGTGATTTTCAGCCGGCGTCTCTCCGGCGACAGGCGTCGCGACAGGTTGTCCGGGCAGCATGGCGAATAAGGCGCTCAGACTGGCAAGATCCTCATCGCTCAGCGCGGGCGTTTTCTCATCATGCTGCGCCGTTTTACTCAATGCGGCCAGAGCGCTGGTTTTCAACGATGGCGTTAGCGTAGACAGTAGATGCTGCGCTTGTGTCAGATCGGTAAGCGTTTCATCCGTCGCATTCGCTTTTTGCGCCAGCAGGTCGGCAAGCTTCACCGCCTGGCCCGGCTCGCCATGTTGGGTCAGTAGCTCTTTCGATAACTTGCCGCCTGCCGCCTGTAAATCGGCCAGCGTGATGCGGGCGTCTTTGCCCTGTGCGCCGTCTGCGCCTAACGCGCCCGCCAGGAGCGCCAGAAAGTCCTCGGCTGAACCGGTGGTTTTTCCTGACGTCAGACCCGCGGTCATGTCGGTATCGGTGGTGATCAGTTGGGGCAGGGTGATCATTCGGGTTTCCTCATTGCTGCACGCTGAGCAAATTCATCCATCTTTTTCTGATCCATGCGGTTTTCAGCTAACAGCGCTGCCGCGGTTTGTCGGTCCTGTAAGGTTTGCCAGGCCTGAAGTCGCTGCTTTTTCTCACGCCAGCTCTTCAGCGCCAGGTCGACTTTTTGCGTCCACTGCGTAAGCTGGAGGCGATGCTGCTCTATCGCCTTTTCCAGTGTCTGAATAAACTGCTGATAGTTGATCCAGCGATTACTGGCGATGCCGTTGCCCATATCGGTGTTCAAATTACTGCGATACTCATTCTGATAATCGATCAGCATTTTGAGCTGTTCTTCCGCCTGTTGGCAGCCGCGACGCATTTCGCCCAGTAAACGCGCCGCGTCATCTACCTCTTTTTCGGCCAGATCTTTGAGTGTTTCCAGAGCGCCATGTTGTGCCATGATCGTCGCCCTCCTGCTTTATCACACCGTCGGGAAAATTAAATCGAGCGCCTGCAGAGAGTCTTCCCAGTCGGCCCGTTCAAAAATGCCTTGCTGTAAAAACGCTTCCAGTTGCGGCCATAAGGTAATGGCTTTATCGAGCATCGGATCGCTGCCTTTGGCATAGGCGCCGACGCTGACCAGATCGCGGTTACGCTGGAAACTGGAAAGCAACTGTTTAAATAGCCGTACCCGCGCATAGTGCTGCTCGGTAATGAGCGCGGTCATCGCCCGGCTGATTGACGCCTCGATATCAATGGCCGGATAGTGCCCGGCCTCCGCCAGACGGCGGGACAAGACAATGTGCCCGTCGAGGATTGCGCGTGCCGAGTCGGCAATGGGATCTTGTTGGTCGTCCCCCTCGGTCAACACGGTATAAAACGCGGTGATAGAGCCGCCGCCGTGGATGCCATTACCGGCACGCTCGACCAGCGCCGGCAGCTTTGCGAACACCGAGGGCGGATAACCTTTGGTGGCTGGCGGTTCGCCGATTGCCAGCGCAATTTCACGCTGCGCCATCGCATAGCGCGTCAGCGAATCCATAATCAGCAACACATGCTGTCCGCGATCGCGAAAATCTTCGGCGATGCGGGTGGCATAGGCGGCGCCCTGCATTCGCAGCAGCGGTGAAACATCCGCCGGGGCGGCAATCACCACCGAACGCGCGCGACCGTCGGGGCCGAGAATATTTTCGATAAAATCTTTAACTTCGCGGCCACGTTCGCCGATAAGTCCCACGACAATCACGTCCGCCCGCGTGTAGCGCGCCATCATGCCAAGCAGAACCGATTTACCGACGCCGGAACCGGCAAAGAGTCCCATACGCTGACCGCGCCCTACGGTTAACAACGCGTTGATAGCGCGTACGCCGGTATCCAACACATGTTCGATTGGCGTTCGCTGTAGCGGGTTAAACGGCGGCGTGATTAACGCGCCGGTTTCCAGCGTATCCGGCGCAGGCAGTCCGTCGAGCGGTTTACCGCCGCCATCCAGCACCCGACCAAGCAGGGCCGGGCCGAGCGGTAACTGTTTGCCGCTTTGCAGACCGTCGCCATGCCCGTTACGGGCGTAAACGCGGGCACCGGGCAGAATGCCTTCAACCTCTTCCAGCGGCATTAAAAACAGACGCTGGCCGTTAAAACCGACGACTTCCGATTCCACCTCTTTGGTTTCAGGGCCGTCCTGGCGCTCAATAATGCAGGTGGCGCCCAGCGGAAGCTGGAGACCGGTGGCCTCCAGTACCAGGCCAGTGGCGCGGGTTAAACGTCCATAACGACGCACCGCCGGCAATAACGCCATTTTTGCTTCAAAGTTGTCGAGCGCGGTAAGCCAGCGGGTCAAACGCGTGGTCATCAGAGCACTCCCGGCGCCGCCAGGCGACACAACTCTTGCCAGCGAGTAGCGACGCTGGCGTCCAGATCGCCCTCATCGGCAGAGACTTTACACCCGCCGTGATGCAACGTTGGATCGCCGCGCAACCGCCATCCGTGAAGACTGAGCGTGGCGCCCAGCATCTCTTCCACCCGCTGTAAGTCGTCCGGATGCACGCGCAACTGCGGCTTGCCGCTAAAGAGCGGCTCTTGCTGCAACAGTTGTTGGATCTGTTTAATCAGCGCTGAGTTGTCCACCGCCGGCGTTTGGCCGATGACCTGACGCGCAGCCTCCAGGGCCATTTGCATCAGCCGTGAGGCGATAACGCTATCGAGCGCGTCAAGCGTGTTCTGAAACTCGCTCACTAACTGCTGCATACGGGCATGAATCGGCGCCTGCTGCGTCTGCGCCTGAGCTTGTCCTTGCTCCAGCCCCTGCGCTAACCCTTCCTGGTATCCCTGCGCGTGTCCTTTTTGCCGTCCCTCCGCCAGCCCGGCGTTATAACCTTGTTCATGGGCCTGTATTTTTAGCTGCGCCAGCTCCTGCTCCAGCTGCTGTTCGGCAGTGAGTTCGGGCTCCGGCGTATCGTCTGTCAAGGTCACGTTATCAGCCTCAACCGGCACAAACGTCTCCGGCGGCGGGGCGAGATCGTCGGGGGTCCAGACTTGCCAAGGCAATTCATTAGACATAGGTATCCTCGCCGCTGCCAATCACCATTTCGCCGGTTTCCGCCAGACGACGCACAATAAGCAGAATCGCTTTCTGCTCGTTTTCCACCTGAGACAGACGAACCGGGCCACGGTTGGCAAGGTCGTCGCGCAGGATATCGGCGGCGCGCTGGGACATATTGCGCAGGAACTTCTCGCGTAATGGCGGTTCGGCGCCTTTCAGAGCGATCAGCAGCGATTCGGAATCCACTTCCTGCAGCAGACGCTGGATACTGCGATCGTCCACATCCACCAGATTTTCGAACAGGAACATCTCGTCGATGATTTTCTGCGCCAGTTCGCCGTCGAATTCGCGCACAGCGGTAATAACCGCTTCTTCCTGCTGCGTTTTCATCAGGTTGATAATTTCCGCCGCGGTTCTTACGCCGCCCATTTTGCTGCGTTTCAGGTTCTGACCGTCGAGCAGGCCATTCAGCACTTCGGTCAACTCCGCCAGCGCCGCCGGTTGTACGCCGCCAAATGTCGCGATACGCAGCATCACATCATGACGCAGTCGTTCGTCAAACAGCGCCAGAATATCGGCGGCCTGACTGCGTTTAAGGTGGACCAGAATGGTGGCGATAATCTGCGGGTGTTCGTCGCGAATCAGGTCGGCGGCGCTCTGCGGTTCCATAAAGTTGAGCGTTTCGATACCGCTGGTGGTATCGCGCGTTTCCAGAATATCTTCCAGCAGGCTGGAGGCGCGTTCTTCGCCCAGCGCTTTAACCAGTACGGAGCGCAGGTATTCGTTGGCGTTGATATTCAGCGCGGCGAACTGCTCCGCTTCTTGCTCAAACTCTGATAGTACGTCCGTCAGTTGTTTGTTGGAGATCTGACGCACGTTAGCCATCGCCGTACTTAACGCCTGTACTTCGCGGGTTGAGAGGTGTTTAAACACCTCTGCCGCCCGGTCTTCGCCAATGGTCATCAACAAAATGACGCTTTTATCGGTACCGCTAAGATTACTCATGATCGTTACTCATCCACTGGCGAATGACCAGCGCCACAACGCGCGGATCGTTGTCTGACATTTCGCGAATACGCTGGCTCATCACCTCAGCGCCCAGACGCTGGTTAGCCCGGCGTTGCTGGAGCTGCTCGTCTTTGCTAAGGCGTACTTCCACGGCTTCTTCGGTTTCCTGGCGAACCTGTGCCTGTTCCTGCGCCGCTTTCGCTTCTTCAACGCGGCGCGTCAACTGCGGACGTACCGCTTTGCGCCACAGAATCCAGGCCACCACCAGCACCAGTAACCAGCGACCTGCCGCGAGCAACTGATCGATAAAGAACTGCTGTTGCCAGAAGGGCAGTTCGCCGCCGGTGTTATCCACTGCGCTAAACGGTGAATTCACCACGTTTAGCGTATCGCCGCGTTTATCAGAAAAACCCATCGCTTCACGGGTTAAATCCTCGATCTGTTTCATCTGATCGGCGGTCAATGGCAGCGGTTTGCCATCCGCCAGCGTTTTGTAATTCACCACGACGGCCACGGAGAGACGCTCAATATCGCCCACATTCATTTTGGTGTGACGAATGGTGCGGTCCACTTCGTAGTTACTGGTTTCATTACGCTGCGTATTGCGCGGGCCAGCACTGTTACTGTTGGTACTGGTGCTGGTTTGTGGCGTATTCTGCGCGTTTTGTTGATTGGTCGGCGGCGTGGCGATCGGCGCCTCGTTAGGCGGCGCTGGTTGGTTCGACAGCGCGCCAGGCACGCCGCCGGGATAGCCCGCGCCTACCTGTTCGCTAATATTCAACTGACGTGAACGCAGGGTGGCCTTCGACGCATCGCCGTTCGGGCTGTAGTGCTCTTCCGTCTGCTCTTTATTGGCAAAATCCAACTGGGCGGTTACCTGAGCGTGAACATTACCGTTCCCGACGATAGGCGACAGAATGGCTTCGATACGGCGTTGGATGCGGCTTTCCACATCATTAGCAAATTTTAATTGCGCGTCATTAAGGTCGCGACCGCTGGTATTGGATTGCGTGAGCAGATGACCGGATTGATCGACCAGAGTGACGTTTCCTGGCGGCAAACCGGCGACAGCGCTGGAAACCAGATGTACCACGGCGCTAATTTGTCCTTCATCCAGCGCCCGACCCGGTTCCAGTGTGACGGTGACGGAGGCGGAAGGGGATTTTTGTTCCCGCACAAATAGCGACGGCTTTGGCATCGCCAGGTGAACGCGGGCGCTTTTTACCGGACCCAGCGTCTCGATCGTCCGGGCCAGTTCACCTTCCAGTGCGCGCTGATAATTCACCTGCTCGCTGAACTGACTGATACCGAATTTTTCCTGATCAAGCAGTTCAAAGCCTACCGCGCCGCCTTTAGGCAGCCCCTGCTGCGCCAGACGCAGACGCAGTTCATGCACTTTGTCGGCGGGCACTTCAATCGCGCCGCTGCCATTGGCAAAGCGATAGGGGATATTCATCTGGGTCAACTGCGCGACGATCGCGCCGCCGTCCTGATCGGAAAGGTTGCTAAATAGCGTGCGGTAATCGGGCGTTTTGGCCCACAGCACCATCGCAACGACGATCGCCACGGCAGCGGAACCCGCCACAATTAACGGAATTCGGGGATTCGCGCGTAGGCGATTAAGCCACTCGAGAGGTTTAGGTTGGGTTGCAGTCGATGCAGTCGCACTCATCTCGCACCTCGTGACTGATCGTGGACGGCGTTTTTTGCAAAGTGGAACAAGACTCACTCCCGGGTCAGCAAACTCGAAAAATTGACGGTCTCATTATTTGTGGTTTCGAATTTTTCTATGCGCTAAAAACCGAGGTTTTTTATCGTTATTTAACGCCTTTATCTTATTGACAAACTGGTAATCTCTGCTGCGTAAAAAATCATCCAGGGGAATAGCATGGCAGCAATACAGGGGATTGAAGGGGTTATTAGCCAGTTACAGGCGACGGCGATGGCCGCGCGCGGGCAAGACACGCACTCGCAGTCGACGGTGAGTTTTGCCGGCCAGCTACATGCTGCGCTGGATCGTATTAGCGACAGACAGACGGCGGCGCGCGTTCAGGCGGAAAAATTCACTCTGGGTGAGCCGGGCATTGCGCTTAATGACGTGATGGCCGATATGCAAAAAGCGTCCGTCTCCATGCAAATGGGGATTCAGGTGCGCAACAAGCTGGTCGCCGCGTATCAGGAAGTGATGTCTATGCAGGTTTAAGCCAGGGCTGACAACACATCCACAGCGAACTCCCGGGCGCTTACCTACGTCAGCGACGGGGACGCGACGCCCATGCAACCAGTGCGTGATTATGTGGGCTTGTTTTTTGCGAGGCGCGCTCATTTTATTGATAAGCGGGTTGCACATTGTTGCAGGGACTTATTAAAAATAGGGTACGCCTGTTTACTGACGCCGTTCATTCCTACTATTCGTTCTGACGCTATTGTCATTGAGTTTGCAATCCAGAATGTTCCTGCAATATATGCGCCGTTGCGATAATACACGGTAAATTCTTTATTAATGCCTGGAATATCTGTTTCATGGAGATCCAGTATATACCCATACGGGGACAGATTATCAGCGAGACAGCGGGCAATGGCGCTCGGATGTGCATTGACCACTGTGACGGGTGAATAACGGGCAGCGGCAAGACAGACGACTCCAGTAATGGAGATGAAAATAATTTTTATCATTTTTTTGGCTTCTGCTGTGCATAAATAAATCATCACCTGATGATGTCAGTGAGTAAAAATATAAATACCTGATAGTCTTTTATGGCGTAGAGGGAAAATAATAATTATTTTATGTTTTGCTTAAAATAGTCATGGGTTTTTCATCGGCTCAAACAAAATTAAAACGGTATACGTTATATAATAGATTTATGCCACGGCGCACAAGACGACCTTGTCTGATTTCTTTTATGCGTTTTAGATTTTTGCCGGTTATGCCGTAAAAGGTCTCCCGCCGTAACGTACAGCGGGAGTATGCGCTTATTTTTGAATCAGATAACGAATTGTCGGGCCATCCTGTTGGATATCCAGCACCGTATAACCGTGATTGCGCGCATCCAGTGGAATATTATTAATGGATTGCGGACAGTCGCTCACCACTTCCAGGATCTCACCTTTTTTTAGCTGCGGCATCGCTTCCAGAGTGGCGACCGCCGGGTACGGGCAAGGTTCGCCAACCATATCCAGACGGTAATCAGGGACGATATTTTTCATACAGATTCCTTAGCAGGCGTCAGCCCCGCACGGCGGAAAAAACGTTTTTCCCAGCCGATAATTAACATCAGCGCGGCAAATAATAACAGGTAGGTGACCAGCAGACCCCCCAGCGGACCAAAGGTATTCAGCAGGTTAACTTTATCCCAACTGGTCGCCAGCGCGGGCGCGAAATCATCCCAGTAGTAAGCCAGGATGGTTGAACCGATGACATTGCCGAGGCCCACCCACCAATAATGCACCTGGCCTTCTACGGCGCGGTACATCCAGCCGGTTTCGCAGCCGCCCGCCAGCACGATGCCAAAACCGAACAGCAGTCCGCCAATGACCGCATTCGGGCCAGCCCACATAATTTTAGGTGCAACGCCCAACTGCACGTAGCTGAAAATACCAATGGCGCTGACCGCCATGCCGAAAATAATCGCTTTCGCCATATGGGCGCGTCCGGAGATCCACAGATCGCGAAAGGCCGAAGTAAAGCAGATTTGCGCGCGCTCGATCAGCAGCCCAAACCCGACGCCGAACAGCATCGCCAGCCCCAGTTTCGGCTGATGCATTGCCGTTAATAACGCCCAGCCAATCATGCCGATAAAGACCAGCATACCGAGCCTGAAACGCCGTCTTGCCTGATCCGGTTTCTGCGTCAGTGGCGAAGCCGCGGAGACCTTCTGCATTTTCACCGGTATGCGAAATATCGGCAGCAACGTAAAGCGGGCGCCGAACCAGGAGCCGATAGCGGTCGCTAGCGCAAAGAACCACGCGTGTAGGGAGAACTGCGGGATCCCGGTAAAAAAGGCGGCCAGGTTACACCCCATCGCCAGACGCGCGCCGAAGCCAGCGATCATGCCTCCGACCACCGCCTGTACGATACGGATTCGGCTGCGCGGCATACGCAGTTTTACGTTGTTGGCCCACAGCGCCGCGGCGAAACAGCCGCCGAACATGCCGAGGATCATCATGCCGTCGATACGCGTCAGCGGCGTACCTTCCAGATGAATCAGCTTGTAGTAGCCCCACTGTTCGGCATGAACGCCAAAAAGCTGCAAAATTTGCCCGCCCCAGCGGGTAAATTCGCCCGTCACGGCCCAAAACGTGCCGGTGATGCCAAAATAGTAGGTAGAGAGAATACCGGCTGCGATCACCGCAGGGGCCGGCGCCCAGAATTTAATTAACCAGGTTTGCTTGAAGTGTTGCCATGACATGTGTTTAGCCTCTGAACTCAGAAGGTGTGAAACAAGAAGTGCGCATACTACACCGATCACAGAATTTGCCTACACCTAATAAGCGGTAATACCGACTGGATCAAATTGCGGCCAGCGCCTGGAAAGGCTGGCGGCGTCAGGGCTTTAATGCCACAATTCCTCTTTCTTCTGATGCAGGATGAATGATGAAAAAAGTAGCGATCGTTGGCGCATTGCTGGTTCTGGCCGGATGCGCCGAGGTGGAAAACTATAATGATGTGGTGAAAACGCCCGCGCCGGCCGGTCTGGAAGGGTACTGGCAGTCAAAAGGCCCGCAACGTAAGCTGGTGAGCCCTGAAGCTATCGCCAGCCTGGTGGTGACTAAAGAAGGCGATACGCTGGACTGCCGCCAGTGGCAGCGCGTTATTGCTCTGCCGGGCAAGCTGACCATGCTCTCCGATGACTTAACCAATGTTACGGTTAAGCGTGAGCTCTATGAGATTGAGCGCGACGGGAATACCCTGGAATATGATGGCATGACGCTGCAACGGGTCGCTCGTCCGACGCCGGAGTGCGCCGCCGCGTTAGAAAAAACGCCGCTGCCGACGCCGCTGCCGTAATTTCGCTTCCCGGCAGCGCTCTGCCGCCGGGAACGCTCATCACACGTCCTCAATGACCCACACGCTGACGCTGCCTGCGTTGCAGAAGAACGTCGCTTCGCCTTGATCATTAGTTACAACATGCTGACTGCGGTTTCCCAGAAAATCACGCCAGGTCTTGTTAGCGTAATTGTCGCCGAGCAGGAGGGTTTTTTCACCGTCGTCGCCATTGGAAAGTACAACCACACAGCCTGGATTCTCTTCAGTACCGCTGCGACTAAAGGCGATACAGTTAGGATGATCGAAAAAGAGTGTTTGTATACCGTGCGCAAAACGCTGACGAGCGAGGATCAGCCGATCCAGTTGGTTAATCACCGGCATGTCGACCCGACAGGTCTCGCCATTTTCGCCATTATCCTCATAGCTGGCGCCGTATAAATCGGGATAAAACACCGACGGTACGCCGTTTTCACGAAGCAGGATCAGCGCATAGGCCAATGGTTTGAACCAGGGTTCTACCGGCGCTTCCAGCGCCTGTAACGGTTGTGTATCGTGGTTAGCGACCAGCGTCACCGCATGAAAAGGGTCGGCTTCTACCAGCGTGCCGGTGAAAATGTGGCGCATGTCATACTCCGCGCCCTGGCGCGAGGCTTCATGAAATTTCATCTGCAACGGCGCGTCGAACAGCATGGTTTTCCCGTCGACCTGATCGATGTACGTTTGCAGTTTATCCACTTCATGCGACCAGTATTCTGCGACAATAAACAGCGGTTTTGGCGCAACCGCCTGTACATGCTCAATCCATTCTTTATAAAACCAGGCGGGTATATGTTTTACCGCGTCCAGGCGAAAGCCGTCACAGTGGGTTTGTTCCATGACCCAACGAGCCCAATATTTAATCTCTTCCGTAACCGCGTGATTGCGAAAATCGATATTTTCCCCCATCAGATAGTCGAAATTACCCAGCTCATCATCAACCTGATCGTTCCAGCCATCGCCGGTATAGTCATTGACGATCTTAAAAATGCCGTCTTCGTCGGGATTCTCGATGTGATCAATGCCGCTGAAACAGTGATAGTCCCAAATAAAGTTGGAATACTGGCCCGCGCGGGCAGGGAAGGTGTAGCGCGTCCAGCCTTCGCATTCAATGATGTTGTCATCGATTTGCGTGCGGTCATCCTGATTCACGCGCTGAACGCGAATACGTTCTTTTTCGTCTGCGCCCAGTTTGTGGTTCACGACGACGTCGAGCAGCACCGCAATATTATTTTTTTTGAGCGCGTCTATCGCCGTCAGTAACTGGCGTTTATCGCCGTACTTTGTCGCGATAGTTCCTTTTTGGTCAAATTCGCCGAGGTCAAACAAGTCGTAGGTATCATAGCCTACGGAATAGCCGCCGGAGGCGCCTTTACAGGCGGGCGGTAGCCAGACCATATTGATACCGATATCATTCAGCCCATCAGCACGTTCCGCCAGCTCAGACCAGAGTTTACCGCCGTCGGGATAATACCAGTGGAAGTACTGCAATAACGTGGGGTTTTTCATCTTCCGTGCTCCAGAAGTCGTTTAGCCGACCTCTGGAGTATGGAAGAATTTTCATACGAGACGGGAAAATATTATGAGGCGCCAGGCGCGTCTGGCACGAGTAACATACCGGAAAGACGGCCATAAGCGTTGTTGAGTGATTTTTGGCGGGTGGATTGTCCGATCAAACTACTGAGTTCATCCAGTCGCTGTTGCAGCAGCCCTTTCAGGAGCTGCTCATTATCCAGCGTTTGTTTGATGTATCCGGCGACCATATCCTGAATACTTCGCGTAATGCCCGGTGGAGTTTGCTTTTCCATCACCGTTTCAATACTTTGCAGATAGGAGACCTCTTGTTGCAGTAAGAGATCCCATTCACCTCGCTGCGCAAGTTCAAGCAGCGATTGACTGAGCAGCGCAATACGCTGCCAACGGTTGATAAACTCCACGGTTGAGGTCATTAACGAGACTCCTGGAAAGATGCTTTCGGTGAAATCTGCTTCCAGGCTTCTGCAATATTGCTGAGTAACCCTTCCACTTCTTCGATGGCCTGAGCGTCGTTACGCAAATTAGCCTGCAGTAAACGGCGAATCATATAGTCGTATAGCTCGGAAAGATTCGTCGCAATCTCACCGCCTTTTTCCTGATCGAGGCCGGCTTTCAGCCCGTTATCGATAATATTGATGGCTTTGCTTAACGCTTCACCTTTCGCGACAACATCGCCTTGTTCTAAAAACAGGCGAGCGCGCACCAGAGCGCTATTCGCGCCATCAAACAACATTTCAATCAACTGATGCGGGCTGGCGCTCATCACGGCGCTTTCCACGCTGACTTGCGCATAAGCTTTGATACCGCTCGCGGTGTACATGGTAACCTCTGTTATCAGGACTTGTTCATAGCATTAAATTGCTGGGTCAAATAAGTACTGGTGTTATTCAGCTTACTCATCATGGTATCCAGTTGGGTAAACTGGGCCTTGTAACGGGCAACGGTGTCGTCAATGCTACTGCTGACGGTCAGATATTGCTTAGTCAGCTTTTTCAGCGTGGCGTTAATACTGTCCTGGGCGCTGTCAATAATGCCGTCATCGGCCAGATAACTTTTCACTTCGGTGGCAATTTTGGTGGTGATCCCCGTTTCTTTACCATCACCTACCAGCAGCTCACGTACAGAAGCGGTATTTTCATCCAGCGCTTTTTTAAGCTTGGTATCATCAATTTTTAGTTTTCCGGTGGTACCATCAGAAGTAATACCAATTTCATTCAGGGTCTTAAATGTACCTGTACTTGCACCATTAGCGAACTGAGCGCGGATTCCAGTTTGAATCGTTCGCACCACGGTATCTCCAAGTAGTGCACCGTTGTTTTTGTCCTGTTCTTCAGCCCCTGGATCAACCTCTGTATATTTTGTTAATGAACTAAAGGTATCAAGCAGTGAGTTGTAGGCATCAACCCAACCTTTGACGGCTTCGGTCGCCTTTTCATTATCTTTTGTGACGGTAATACGGGCATCTTTTACTTCTTTGGTTAGTTCAAGCGTCACGCCTTGTGGAGCGTCAGTGATTTTATTACTCGGTCGCTCAATATCAATGCCGTTAACGGTTAACAAAGCATTATCTGCAGCAACCAGTTGCTTCATTTTGCCCGTGCCAGTACTACTATCATAGGACAACAGATCGCTGAGTTTGCTATCGCCTTCCACAGAGATAGTCATTTGATTATCCGTGCCACTATCTGCGGTCAGTACAAGCTGATAATCGCCTTCTTTAACTTTAACGATACTGGCGGAAATACCACTGTCAGCATCATTAATGGCGTCACGGATACCCTCTAAAGAGGTTTGATCTTTAGTGAGCTTGATTTCAAGTGGTTCTTTACGGCCTTTCTGTTCAATTTTTATGGTACGGCTGTCAGATGTGGTATCTCCCAGCACTTCTTTGGTAGATGTAATTTTGGTTGCTGTACTCAAAGATTGTGCTTGTGCTAACTGAGTTACGCTAACCACATAAGTTCCAGGTGCGGCCCCAGCTTCCGTCGAGACTTTCAGGTCTTCTGTACTGCTGGTGACATTCGTACTTTTAAACAGATCGGCTTTATTTAACGCCGTGTTTGCTGTTTGAAACTTCTCCAGTGCACTTTTTAAAGTACCGTATGCCGTTAGACGGGCCGTATTAGCACTCTGCTGCTGTGTGATCGGCGTTAAGCGTCCTTTTTCAGCGTTGGTCAGTTTAGTCAGCAGTGAATCCAGAGGTAAGTTTGACCCTACACCTAATGATGAAATTGAAGCCATGCCATCTTCCTTTCGATTGCAAACAGTAGTTAAACGCGTTATCGGCAATCTGGAAGCAAAGTTTAATGATAATTTTGCAAAAATAATGCGTGGAATAATGATGCATAAAGCGGCTATTTCGCAGGCTAAGAAAAAGATCGGGGGAAGTGAAAAATTTTCTAAAGTTCGAAATTCAGGTGCCGATACAAGGGTTACGGTGAGAAACCGTGGGCAACAGCCCAATAACATCAAGTTGTAATTGATAAGGAAAAGATCATGGCACAAGTCATTAATACAAACAGCCTGTCGCTGTTGACCCAGAATAACCTGAACAAATCTCAGTCCTCACTGAGTTCCGCTATTGAGCGTCTGTCCTCTGGTCTGCGTATCAACAGCGCGAAAGACGATGCGGCAGGCCAGGCGATTGCTAACCGCTTCACTTCTAATATCAAAGGTCTGACTCAGGCTTCCCGTAACGCTAACGACGGCATTTCTATTGCGCAGACCACTGAAGGTGCGCTGAATGAAATCAACAACAACCTGCAGCGTGTGCGTGAGTTGTCTGTTCAGGCCACTAACGGGACTAACTCTGATTCCGATCTGAAATCTATCCAGGATGAAATTCAGCAACGTCTGGAAGAAATCGATCGCGTTTCTAATCAGACTCAATTTAACGGTGTTAAAGTCCTGTCTCAGGACAACCAGATGAAAATCCAGGTTGGTGCTAACGATGGTGAAACCATTACCATCGATCTGCAAAAAATTGATGTGAAAAGCCTTGGCCTTGATGGGTTCAATGTTAATGGGCCAAAAGAAGCGACAGTGGGTGATCTGAAATCCAGCTTCAAGAATGTTACGGGTTACGACACCTATGCAGCGGGTGCCGATAAATATCGTGTAGATATTAATTCCGGTGCTGTAGTGACTGATGCAGCAGCACCGGATAAAGTATATGTAAATGCAGCAAACGGTCAGTTAACAACTGACGATGCGGAAAATAACACTGCGGTTGATCTCTTTAAGACCACTAAATCTACTGCTGGTACCGCTGAAGCCAAAGCGATAGCTGGTGCCATTAAAGGTGGTAAGGAAGGAGATACCTTTGATTATAAAGGCGTGACTTTTACTATTGATACAAAAACTGGTGATGACGGTAATGGTAAGGTTTCTACTACCATCAATGGTGAAAAAGTTACGTTAACTGTCGCTGATATTGCCACTGGCGCGACGGATGTTAATGCTGCTACCTTACAATCAAGCAAAAATGTTTATACATCTGTAGTGAACGGTCAGTTTACTTTTGATGATAAAACCAAAAACGAGAGTGCGAAACTTTCTGATTTGGAAGCAAACAATGCTGTTAAGGGCGAAAGTAAAATTACAGTAAATGGGGCTGAATATACTGCTAACGCCACGGGTGATAAGATCACCTTAGCTGGCAAAACCATGTTTATTGATAAAACAGCTTCTGGCGTAAGTACATTAATCAATGAAGACGCTGCCGCAGCCAAGAAAAGTACCGCTAACCCACTGGCTTCAATTGATTCTGCATTGTCAAAAGTGGACGCAGTTCGTTCTTCTCTGGGGGCAATTCAAAACCGTTTTGATTCAGCCATTACCAACCTTGGCAATACGGTAACCAATCTGAACTCCGCGCGTAGCCGTATCGAAGATGCTGACTATGCAACGGAAGTTTCTAATATGTCTAAAGCGCAGATTCTGCAGCAGGCTGGTACTTCCGTTCTGGCGCAGGCTAACCAGGTTCCGCAAAACGTCCTCTCTTTACTGCGTTAATCCGGCGATTGATTCACCGACACGTGGTACACAATCAAGGCAGCGAAAGCTGCCTTTTTTAATTCCGGAGCCTGTGTAATGAAAGAAATCACCGTCACTGAACCTGCCTTTGTCACCCGCTTTTCCTGTTCTGGCTCGGCCTGCCGCGATCACTGTTGTAAGGGCTGGAAAATCACGCTGGATAAGACGACGGTCAAAAAGTACCTTACCAGCAAGGATGTAACCATCAGAGAGATTGCCAAAAATAGTATTATTCTTTTAAAGAAAGACCCAAATAACTGGGGGGAGATTAAATTACCATCTGGGACAGGAAGCTGCCCTTATCTGGATGACGATCGTCTGTGCAAGGTACAAAAAACACTGGGAGCTAAAGCATTAAGTTATACCTGCACTACGTTTCCGCGGGTGTTCCATACTTATAAAAACGAGGTACGACATTCTCTAAGCCTTGCCTGCCCGGAAGTGACTGCGCATATTTTAAACGATACTGATGCGGTAACACTCAATGAAAAGGCGATCATTCAGCAGAAGTACAATACCGCGCCGCTATTCTCCCCACAGCAAAAACTACTTAACTTGTTTTGCCTGAGTTTGATTAACCATGCTGCCAGCAATCCGGATGCGGCATTATACGCGTTGATCAAGTTTGTAATGTACGTGCAGAAGTTTCCCCGGATTGATGACGCTGCATTAGGGGAGATTGAGCAAGTGTATGGCACGTTAGTTTCCCAGTTGCAGTCCGGTTCGTTAACTCAGGAACTCGCTAATATTACGCCGGATAAGAAATTCAAAACATCCCTGGTACTGTTGATGCAGGATTATTTCAGGGCTCTCCCACCGAGCAGAGGAAGCTATGTCCTCGATCACTATATCCAGTGTCTTCTGCGGGTGCTGACGGCGGAAGAGGGCGTTTCAATGGAGCAGAAGGTTAGCGATATTGAGTCCTCATTAGCGCGCTGTTTACAGGCGGATGAGCAGCAGAAGAACTGGGCCTTCAGAAATTTAATTCTCTATAAAATTTGGGAAAATAATTTCCCCAACCAGCCGAATGTCGACCCGTTACGCGCGCTGTATATTATCGTGGCGGAATATGCCTTTATTAAGCTATTAACGGCAGCCAGCGTGCATGAGCGCGGGCGGCTTGAGTGGGATGACGTTACCAATATTGTGTATAGCTTTCACTCCCGCAGCCAGCATAACAGCGAGGTGGCGGCGAATTTTCATCGCCATATAGAAACGGTGCGTACTGGCGACGATCTGTCGATGATTCATCTTCTGACATAGTTTTGTTCGGGGTGGGCTTTTGCGCATCCCGTTTATCCTATCTGGCTGATTTTATTCTGCTCTTTGAACCGCTAAAAAGGCGCTACAGGTTACATAAGTGAAATAACCCTTCTTTTATAGCCTTATTCCTTCGATAGAACCCTCTGTAGAAACGGATAATCATGCCGATAACTCATTTAACGCAGGGCTGTTTATCGTGAATTCACTGTATACCGCTGAAGGTGTAATGGATAAACACTCGCTGTGGCAGCGTTATGTACCGCTGGTGCGTCACGAAGCATTGCGCCTGCAGGTGCGATTGCCGGCGAGCGTGGAACTGGACGATCTGCTACAAGCGGGCGGCATCGGGTTATTAAATGCGGTCGACCGATATGACGCTTTGCAAGGAACGGCATTTACCACTTACGCAGTGCAGCGTATTCGTGGGGCGATGCTGGATGAATTACGCAGCCGCGATTGGGTGCCGCGTAGCGTCCGGCGTAATGCCCGCGAAGTGGCGCAGGCGATGGGACAACTGGAGCAGGAACTGGGGCGTAATGCGACGGAAACCGAAGTGGCGGAACGTCTTGGCATCCCTGTTGCGGAGTATCGTCAGATGTTGCTCGATACCAACAACAGCCAACTTTTCTCTTACGATGAGTGGCGGGAAGAGCATGGCGATAGCATCGAACTGGTGACTGAAGAACATCAACAGGAAAACCCGTTACATCAACTGCTGGAGGGCGACCTGCGACAGCGGGTAATGGACGCGATTGAATCGCTGCCGGAACGCGAGCAACTGGTGTTAACGCTGTATTACCAGGAAGAGCTCAACCTCAAAGAGATTGGCGCGGTACTGGAAGTTGGCGAATCGCGGGTCAGCCAGTTGCATAGTCAGGCCATCAAACGATTACGCACCAAACTGGGTAAGTTATAGGTCGCGCATGGTCGCACCCGAAAAGTGCCGCACAACGTATAGACTACCAGGAGTTCTCATGACGGTGCAGCAACCTAAAAGGCGGCCCTTGAGCCGCTATCTTAAAGACTTTAAACACAGCCAGACGCATTGCGCGCATTGTCACAAACTGCTCGACCGCATTACGCTGGTTCGCCGTGGCAAGATCGTTAATAAAATCGCTATTTCACAGCTGGATATGCTACTTGACGACGCTGCCTGGCAGCGGGAGCAGAAGGAGTGGGTGGCGCTGTGTCGCTTTTGCGGCGATTTGCACTGCAAAAAGCAGAGTGATTTTTTCGATATTATCGGTTTCAAGCAGTATTTGTTTGAACAAACCGAGATGAGCCATGGCACGGTGCGGGAATATGTCGTGCGTTTACGACGTCTTGGCAACTACCTCAGCGAGCAAAACATTTCCCACGATCTGCTGCAGGACGGTTTTCTCGATGAAAGCCTGGCACCATGGTTGCCGGAAACCAGCACCAATAATTATCGTATCGCACTGCGTAAATACCAGCAATATAAAGCGCATCAGCAGATTGCGCCCAGACAGAAATCCCCCTTTACCGCCAGTTCTGATATATATTAAAAAAGCATAAGATGTAGCAGAGTCGTGTTGGTGAAACGTGGCAAACCTTCTACATTAGGCTGAGTCCCCCAAAGGTTCGCGAGACGTGACGATGCGCCATGGCGGGACACAGTCTATGGTCATTAACGGCAATATTCGGGGTTACTATGAAATTAGCACTGCTGGGACGTCAGGCACTGATGGGAGTAATGGCTGTAGCGCTGGTGGCGGGAATGAGCGCGAAGAGCTTTGCCGATGAGGGTTTGCTGAACAAAGTTAAAGAACGCGGCACGCTGCTGGTAGGGCTGGAAGGTACCTATCCGCCGTTTAGCTTTCAGGGCGACGACGGCAAATTAACCGGTTTTGAAGTCGATTTCGCCGAGGCGTTGGCAAAACATCTGGGCGTTAAAGCGTCGTTGAAGCCGACCAAATGGGACGGAATGCTGGCGTCACTGGACTCTAAACGCATTGATGTAGTGATAAACCAGGTCACGATTTCAGACGTCCGCAAGAAAAAATATGATTTCTCTACGCCTTATACTGTCTCCGGCGTTCAGGCGCTGGTGAAAAAAGGCAATGAAGGCACGATCAAAACGGCGGCCGATCTGCAGGGCAAAAAAGTCGGCGTTGGGCTGGGGACTAACTATGAAGAATGGCTACGTCAACATGTTCAGGGCGTGGATATCCGTACTTATGACGATGATCCTACAAAATATCAGGATCTGCGCGTAGGCCGTATTGACGCGATTTTAGTCGATCGTTTGGCGGCGCTGGATCTGGTGAAAAAAACCAAAGGTACGCTGGCCGTCACCGGTGATGCGTTTTCGCGTCAGGAGTCCGGCGTTGCGTTACGTAAAGGCAACGAAGACTTGTTGAAGGCGGTAGATAACGCCATTGCGGAAATGCAAAAAGATGGCACCTTAAAAGCGCTTTCCGAAAAATGGTTTGGCGCTGACGTGACCCAATAATGCTCTACGTTGCCCGGCAGGCAGTGCGCCGCCGGGCAATATCAACCTCATACTATGTCAGCAAACGGAGGCGCGTGAATCGGCGCCTTTTTTATTTCCGTTAGATCAACGTGCATAATAAAAAGAACACACCACAACGTTACCGGAGGCTCAATGCCACTACATCACTTAACGCGCTTTCCTCGCCTGGAGCTTATTGGCGCGCCGACCCCGCTCGAATACCTGCCGCGATTGTCTGATTATCTTGGCCGTGAGATTTACATTAAGCGCGATGACGTTACGCCCATTGCAATGGGCGGCAATAAACTGCGTAAGCTGGAGTTTCTGGTGGCCGACGCGCTGCGAGAAGGGGCGGATACGCTGATAACCGCAGGGGCGATTCAGTCGAACCATGTCCGTCAGACGGCGGCGGTCGCGGCCAAATTGGGGCTGCATTGCGTCGCTTTGCTGGAAAATCCAATCGGTACCACCGCGGAAAATTACCTGACGAATGGTAATCGCCTGTTACTGGATTTATTTAATACGCAAATTGAGATGTGCGATGCGCTAACCGATCCGGATGCGCAGCTGCAAACGCTGGCGACGCGCATTGAAGCGCAAGGGTTCAGGCCCTATGTGATTCCGGTCGGCGGCTCCAGCGCGCTGGGGGCAATGGGATACGTAGAGAGCGCCCTGGAAATCGCCCAGCAGTGTGAAGAAGTTGTCGGGCTCTCTTCGGTGGTGGTGGCCTCCGGCAGCGCCGGAACGCACGCCGGGTTAGCTGTCGGGCTGGAACATCTGATGCCTGACGTCGAACTGATTGGCGTGACCGTTTCACGTTCTGTCGCCGAGCAGAAACCCAAAGTGATTGCCTTGCAGCAGGCTATTGCCGGTCAGCTGGCGCTGACGGCGACGGCGGATATTCATTTATGGGATGACTATTTTGCCCCGGGTTACGGCGTGCCAAATGACGCGGGGATGGAGGCGGTGAAACTGCTGGCGAGCCTGGAGGGGGTGTTGCTGGATCCGGTATATACCGGCAAAGCGATGGCGGGTCTGATAGACGGCATCAGCCAGAAACGCTTTAACGATGACGGGCCGATTCTCTTTATTCACACCGGTGGGGCGCCTGCGCTGTTTGCCTACCATCCTCATGTATAACCTCCAGGTAATCAACGCGAATGCAAGAAAGTATCCAACTGGTTATTGAATCGCTGCCGTATTTGCTTAAAGGCGCCGTCTTTACCCTGCAACTGAGTATTGGCGGTATGTTTTTTGGTCTGCTGCTGGGATTTGTGCTGGCGCTGATGCGGATGTCTCCGCTATGGCTGGTTCGCTGGCTGGCGCGCTTTTATATCTCGATTTTTCGCGGTACGCCGCTTATCGCCCAGTTATTTATGATCTATTACGGCCTGCCGCAATTTGGGATTGAGCTGGACCCTATCCCGGCGGCGATGATTGGTTTATCGCTCAATACCGCGGCTTACACGTCCGAGACGCTGCGCGCGGCGATCTCGGCTATCGACAAGGGGCAATGGGAAGCGGCGGCGAGCATTGGCATGACGCCGTGGCAAACGCTACGTCGCGCTATTTTGCCGCAGGCGGCTCGCGTTGCGCTTCCGCCGTTGAGCAACAGCTTTATCAGCCTGGTGAAAGATACGTCGCTCGCCGCGACGATTCAGGTGCCGGAGTTGTTCCGCCAGGCGCAGTTAATTACCTCGCGAACGCTGGAGGTGTTTACCATGTATCTGGCCGCGTCGTTAATCTACTGGGTAATGGCGACCGTCTTATCGGCACTGCAAAACTATTTTGAAAACCAGCTTAACCGCCAGGAGAGAGAGCCAAAATGAGTGCGATCGAAGTCACCAACCTGGTCAAAAAATTTCATGGTCAAACGGTGCTGCACGGTATCGACCTTGAGGTAAAGCCCGGAGAAGTCGTCGCCATTATCGGCCCGAGCGGCTCAGGGAAGACAACGTTATTACGCTGCATTAACCTGCTGGAACAACCGGAAGCGGGCACCATTAAAGTGGGCGATATTATCATCGATACCGCCCGCCCATTCAGCCAGCAAAAAGGGTTGATTCGCCAGCTACGTCAGCATGTCGGCTTTGTCTTTCAGAGTTTTAACCTGTTCCCGCATCGTACCGTGCTGGAAAATATCATTGAAGGTCCGGTGATTGTAAAGGGAGAGCCGAAAGCCGAGGCGACGGCGCTGGCGCGGGAACTGTTAGCCAAAGTCGGGTTGGCCGGTAAAGAGACCCGTTATCCGCGCCGCCTGTCGGGCGGGCAACAGCAGCGCGTAGCGATTGCGCGCGCGCTGGCGATGCGCCCGGAAGTGATTCTGTTTGATGAGCCCACGTCGGCGCTTGATCCTGAATTAGTCGGCGAGGTGCTTAATACGATTCGCCAGCTGGCGCAGGAAAAGCGCACGATGGTGATCGTTACTCACGAAATGGGCTTTGCGCGTGACGTGGCTGACCGGGCAATATTTATGGATCAGGGGCAAATCGTCGAGCAGGGGCCGGCGAAAACCTTGTTCGCCGAGCCTCAGCATCCGCGTACCCGCCAGTTCCTTGAGAAATTTTTAGTGAAATAATACCTTTTCAACGCTCGCCCGAATTAGCCGCGCCTCGGGCGAGCGCAATGAATAATTATGAAGTCATTCTGCCAGATTATTAACCTCGCTCTCTGGCGGAAGCCAAAAAACTGTAATGCCGCTCAAGTATTCTACGTTTCGTCCGATATTTCTTATATATAAATACTATTTATGTGTTAATTTAAGCTATTCATAATAATGATTATCAATATCAAAGGCGTGACCATAAAATATGCAGGAAAATGATTTCTTCACCTGGCGACGCGCAATGTTGTTACGCTTTCAGGAGATGGCGGCAGCAGAGGATGTTTATACTGAATTGCAATATCAGACACAGCGGCTGGAATTTGATTATTATGCCCTGTGTGTTCGTCATCCCGTCCCCTTTACCCGGCCTAAAATATCGCTTCGTACCACTTATCCTCCGGCGTGGGTAACGCATTACCAGTCCGAAAACTATTTTGCGATCGATCCGGTATTAAAGCCGGAAAATTTCAGGCAGGGTCATTTACATTGGGATGACGTGCTATTTCATGAAGCGCAGGCGATGTGGGATGCCGCCCAGCGTTTCGGATTACGCAGAGGCGTAACCCAGTGTGTGATGTTGCCGAACCGGGCGCTGGGCTTTTTATCTTTCTCCCGTAGCAGTTTACGCTGCTCCTCGTTTACCTACGATGAAGTGGAGCTGAGGTTGCAACTGCTGGCGCGGGAGAGTCTTTCGGCGCTGACAAGATTTGAAGACGACATGGTGATGGCGCCTGAGATGCGTTTCAGTAAACGTGAGAAAGAGATTCTGAAGTGGACGGCGGAAGGGAAGACCTCATCGGAGATCGCCATTATTCTGTCGATTTCTGAAAATACCGTTAACTTCCATCAGAAAAACATGCAGAAGAAATTCAATGCGCCAAATAAAACACAGATTGCCTGCTACGCTGCGGCGACAGGTCTGATATGACGTGCTGACGATGCTTCACGCCAGACGCGAAACCGGCTGAAAGCGATGCTAACAGCCGGTTTTTTACTACTGGCGGTAAGCCTGTTTAATTTGCTTAACCGTACTGGAAAATACCGCCGCTTGTGCTTCATCATCCATCTGCGCGATCTGTTTTTCCATTTTAAGAATCACGCGCCCTGCATCGGCCTGGCCCATCGCCTGCAGCATCAGCGTTAACATGGCTTTCAGGCAGTTGACTTCAGTAGCCAGTTCTTGATTATTCTCAGCGGTGGAAAAATCAGGCGTACTCATTTATTTTCCTCGTTATGTTTCAGTGAAAATGTGCGATAGCAGATGTTAAGGCGGCGGAGTATACCATAAGCTACGCTAAAAATAGCAGTGGTTGTTTTTTGATCAAAAAGCGGAGGGGTTACCCACAAAATAAACGTTTCCGCGTGATGCATATATTTTCTTCATTCTTTGTTTATTACGCGTATTTTACTCGTTAATTATTGTTACAAAGTTGATTCCCTAATTAGTGTTTAGACAGCGGAACGTGAAATTTTTGTCACCATTATGAAATAGCAGCCTGGAACAGCGCCGTCAGAAGGGGCTACAACGTTGGCAGTTGCCACATGACGTACAACATAATTTCCAAAAACGAGAGCAAAATCGAATACCCGGTGTTTTTTTACGTTTCAAAGTTGAGATAAAACCAGCTAATATAAGGACGATTAACTATCAGTAGCGTTATCCCTATTCTGGAGATATTCCTTTGATCAACGTTCTTCTTGTTGATGACCACGAACTGGTGCGCGCAGGGATACGACGCATTCTTGAAGATATAAAGGGCATTAAAGTTGTCGGTGAAGCGTGCTGCGGAGAGGATGCGGTAAAATGGTGCCGTACTAACGCCGTTGACGTCGTGCTGATGGATATGAACATGCCCGGTATTGGCGGCCTTGAGGCGACGCGTAAAATTGCCCGATCGACAGCGGATATCAAAGTGATCATGCTGACCGTCCATACGGAGAACCCGTTGCCCGCCAAAGTGATGCAGGCTGGCGCAGCTGGCTATCTCAGCAAAGGCGCTGCGCCTCAGGAGGTGGTGAGCGCTATTCGTTCGGTGTATTCCGGACAACGTTATATCGCCTCCGATATCGCTCAGCAGATGGCGCTCAGTCAGATTGAGCCTGCAAAAACGGAAACGCCGTTCGCCAGTTTGTCTGAACGCGAGTTGCAGATTATGCTGATGATCACCAAGGGTCAGAAGGTCAATGAGATTTCAGAACAGCTGAATCTCAGTCCTAAAACGGTGAACAGCTATCGCTATCGTATGTTCAGTAAATTAAACATTCATGGTGATGTTGAGCTGACTCACCTGGCAATCCGCCATGGCCTGTGTAATGCGGAGACGTTAACAAGCCAGTGAGTGAAATATTTGACGCAAAGGCGTTTTTGAAAACCGTTACCAGCCAACCCGGTGTCTATCGTATGTATGACGCCGGCGGTACGGTTATTTATGTCGGTAAAGCAAAAGACCTGAAAAAGCGTCTTTCCAGCTACTTTCGCAGCAACCTGGCTTCGCGTAAAACCGAAGCGCTAGTTGCGCAAATTCAACACATTGATGTCACGGTAACGCATACCGAAACGGAAGCGCTGCTGCTTGAGCATAATTACATCAAGTTGTATCAACCGCGTTACAACGTGTTGTTGCGTGATGATAAATCCTATCCTTTTATTTTTCTGAGCGGCGATACCCATCCGCGTCTGGCGATGCACCGTGGCGCCAAACATGCGAAAGGCGAGTACTTCGGCCCATTTCCTAATGGCTATGCCGTGCGGGAAACGCTGGCGCTGTTACAGAAAATTTTCCCTATCCGCCAGTGCGAAAACAGCGTATATCGCAACCGCTCGCGTCCTTGCCTGCAATATCAGATTGGCCGCTGTTTAGGCCCCTGCGTTGCAGGACTGGTCAGCGAGGAGGAGTATGCGCAACAGGTGGAGTATGTCCGGTTGTTTTTGTCCGGTAAGGACGACCAGGTCTTAACACAGCTGATTGCCCGGATGGAAAAGGCCAGCCAGGATCTGGCATTTGAAGAGGCGGCGCGTATTCGCGATCAGATCCAGGCGGTACGCCGGGTCACGGAAAAACAGTTTGTCTCCAATGCGGGCGACGATCTCGACGTTATCGGCGTGGCTTTTGATGCGGGTATGGCCTGTGTGCATGTGCTGTTTATTCGCCAGGGTAAGGTGCTGGGCAGCCGCAGCTATTTTCCAAAAGTACCTGGCGGTACGGAACTGGGCGAAGTGGTGGAAACCTTTGTCGGGCAGTTTTACCTGCAGGGTAGCCAGATGCGCACGCTACCGGGCGAGATACTGCTCGATTTTAATCTGAGTGATAAAACGCTGCTGGCCGATTCGTTGTCGGAACTTGCCGGACGGCGTATTCATGTCCAGACAAAACCGCGCGGCGATCGCGCCCGTTATCTCAAGCTGGCGCGGACCAACGCGGCAACGGCCTTAATCACTAAACTCTCGCAGCAGTCCACCATCACGCAGCGTTTGACCGCGCTGGCGGCGGTATTAAAACTTCCTGCGATCAAGCGGATGGAGTGTTTTGACATCAGCCATACCATGGGGGAGCAAACGGTCGCATCCTGTGTGGTATTTGACGCTAACGGGCCGTTACGCGCCGAGTATCGTCGTTATAATATCGCGGGCATCACGCCGGGTGATGACTACGCGGCGATGAATCAGGTGCTACGTCGGCGTTATGGCAAGGCCATAGAAGAAAGTAAGATTCCGGATGTTATTCTGATCGACGGCGGAAAAGGGCAGCTCGCCCAGGCGAAAGCCGTTTTCGCTGAGCTGGATGTCCCCTGGGATAAGCATCGTCCTTTGCTGCTTGGCGTCGCCAAAGGCGCGGACAGAAAGGCCGGTCTGGAAATACTCTTTTTTGAACCGGAAGGCGAGGGGTTTAGCCTGCCGCCGGACTCGCCGGCGCTGCATGTTATTCAGCATATTCGCGATGAGTCGCACGATCACGCGATCGGCGGGCACCGTAAAAAACGCGCGAAGGTTAAAAATACCAGTACGCTGGAAACTATTGAAGGCGTTGGGCCTAAACGTCGCCAGATGCTGCTGAAATATATGGGCGGTTTGCAAGGACTACGTAACGCCAGCGTAGAAGAAATTGCAAAAGTGCCGGGTATTTCGCAAGGTCTGGCAGAAAAGATCTTCTGGTCGTTGAAACATTGAGGCCACTGTAGCAACATAGGGGTAATTTCACTGACAACAGATAGTTACCCGTCACTATGCAATTTAATATCCCTACGTTGCTCACGCTGTTTCGCGTCATCCTGATTCCATTCTTTGTCGTGGTGTTTTATTTGCCGTTCGCCTGGGCGCCGATGGTCAGCGCGCTGATTTTCTGTATTGCCGCGATTACCGACTGGTTTGACGGCTTTCTGGCGCGACGCTGGAACCAGAGTACGCGTTTCGGCGCTTTCCTCGACCCCGTCGCCGACAAGGTGCTGGTGGCGATCGCCATGGTGCTGGTCACCGAGCATTATCATAGCTGGTGGGTGACGTTACCTGCGGCGACGATGATAGCCCGCGAAATTATTATCTCTGCTCTGCGTGAATGGATGGCGGAGCTGGGCAAACGCAGTAGTGTAGCGGTCTCCTGGATCGGTAAAGTCAAAACTACCGCGCAGATGGTGGCGCTGGCGTGGCTCTTGTGGCGTCCGAATATCTGGGTAGAGTATGCCGGGATCGCGCTTTTCTTTGTCGCAGCGGTGCTAACATTGTGGTCCATGTTGCAATATTTGAGCGCTGCACGTGGAGATTTGCTTGATCAGTGATCGTTTCGCCGCAAATTTCAGCAAACGATCGTGAGTGACGAAAAATATCGTTGACTCAGTGCGTCAGGTAAGTAGAATGCAACGCATCGAACGGCAGCACTGATTGCCAGACGATAACAAAATCAAGTGATTAACAAAGTTGCTTGATACTGCGGGAATAGCTCAGTTGGTAGAGCACGACCTTGCCAAGGTCGGGGTCGCGAGTTCGAGTCTCGTTTCCCGCTCCAGTTTAAAAGCATTGGCGTAAAGCGGATGCTGGCTGAAAAGCCAAAAAATTTGGCGCGTTAACAAAGCGGTTATGTAGCGGATTGCAAATCCGTCTAGTCCGGTTCGACTCCGGAACGCGCCTCCAATTTTTCCCGAGCCCGGATGGTGGAATCGGTAGACACAAGGGATTTAAAATCCCTCGGCGTTCGCGCTGTGCGGGTTCAAGTCCCGCTCCGGGTACCATGGGAAAGACAAGAATAATCAAAGCAATAAGCAGTGTCGTGAAACCACCTACGGGTGGTTTTTTTGTGCCTTCAATTTGTATGCCGACCGCGAGCGTGAACTCTCCAGTGCGATACACAGTAAAAAACACCGGTAGCGGCATTTCTGCCAGTACAACAGTTATGTGCTACCGACCCGCAAGAACTTATGCCCGGTAAATACTAAACGTCGGGTAAATCAGCCGATAAAATCCATTAATCTGTATAAAAATGCTGATATGTTTTATGCCTGCTTTATTAAAGAGAGTAGGTCTGCCAGTGAAATATACCGATAATGCAAAATTATTTATTAGCTTCATTAATATTGGGATTGTAGGTTGCGCTTTTTTACTTTTTTTATTTTGTATGAGCCTGAGAGTGCAATCGTAACCTACTCTCTTCCAGGAGAGCCTTCCTCTTCAACATGTGATGCGCGTAATTTTATTGGCTACGTCGATGAAAACGACTTTGCAGAGTATATAAAAAAAGTAGAACTGACGCGCTACAGTATGTATTGTCTGAAAAAAACAGGGGCGGGTCAGTGGAGTATTTATGCAAATTAAACGAATATATAACTGTTCAGGGGTGTTTTCTGCACAATTTAATTAAAGGTAGATAGCGAACTAATATTCATCATAAGGTAATGTGATCCGCATCATGCTTTAATCACGTTTTGCAATATTGTCTTAATAACAGGTCAACTACAGATAATTTCGGGTTTTCGTGAATGGCGGTTTTGGTCAGTCTCTATATTATGCTTTCCCCGCTTTACGGAGATGATGATGCAAAAGAAAACCTGGGCCGTTTTATTGATACCATTGTGCCTCACCGCTTGCCACCAGACGACCTACCGATCAACAGCCAAAGATGAAATTCTCACAGGGAGCTATATTGACCCGACCAAAACACGCTTTCCGTTAGCGGATTATTCACAGTCGGTTGATAAATGGATACCTCCGGACTCGGCTGATTACACTATTCCGGTTATTGATAGTGCTACCCAACAACGCTACTTTAACGCACTAAAATCTCATTATTTCGGAATGGACAGTGAAGCGCACTCGCCGTGGAATGGTTTTTATATTACCGCATTGCTGAAAAAAAACGCAGCACAGGCCCGGGATGCCAGTATTAAGCAGTTTCTTAGCGACGGCAGTGCTTATTGGGGGGAAAACTTCAGACTTTATACCTCTCGCTGGAAAGAGGAGGTTAGAGGGAATACGGATACGCAGATTGACAATATCTATAATGCCTCCCGGCGAGGCATTATGGTCAGAGAAAGTTTAGTCAGAGCGCTGCCAACGGACGACCCGCTCTTTAACGATCCCCGTCAGGCGGGCGAGGGGTATCCGTTTGATAATTTACAAATGTCTTCGCTGCGTCCCGGTACGCCGGTCTATACGCTGACGAAGAGCAAAGACCAACGCTGGCAATATGTCGTTTCACCAGCGGTAACTGGCTGGGTTCATAGTGAAGATATTGCCAGTACGGATCAGAAATTTATAACACAGTGGGTTTTGCTCGCTCACAAGCAACTGGGGGCATTTATCAACGCGCCGGTTTCTGTCCATGCCGCAGGCGTCTATTATTTCACCGGGCGGCCGGGCACTATTTTACCGTTCCGGCATCAACGGGCGGGCCAGTTCCTCATTGCGGCGCCAGTTCGCGACAGCAACGGTCGCGCGTTTATCCATTGGGTCTGGCTAAGCGGTAACGAGTTTACGGCTATGCCGTGGAAAATGACGCCGGAAAATATCGCCGTGCTAATGAAAGCAATGCACGGCGCCCCCTACGGTTGGGGAAATTTTAACTTTTATAATGATTGTTCAGCCGAAGTCCGCAGCCTGTTAATGCCGTTTGGCATATTCCTGCCCAGACATTCATCCGCGCAGGTAGAGGCGGCTGGACGGGTGGTCGATCTTAGTCATAAAAATCCCCAAATGCGGATCGATTATCTCACCAGATACGGAAAGCCGTTTACTACGCTGGTCTATATTCCAGGGCATATTATGCTGTATATCGGTAACACAACCATGAATGGGCAGGTTATGCCGATGACTTATCAGAATATCTGGGGATTGCGCCCAAACCATGCTAATAGCCGGAGCATTATCGGTGAGGCAGTATTTTTGCCGTTACTGCGTTTTTATCCTGAAAATCCTGAGCTGATATCGCTGGCTGGTAAGGTTCTGTTTAAGCTTGGTTATATAGAATAGGTTGACAAACTGTGTTATCGCGGAAGATATGATTAAGGCAACCGTGCGCGTGGATATAAAGAGAGTATCCCTGTAAACTGTGTCTGAAAAAAGTATGCGCTATAGTGCGGGCTGTTTATTTGAAATACTATCTGGAGCTGATTCTGGATGTGATTATGTGCCTCACACATTGAAGTGAGAGTTATTGCTGGTGGTATCTGGCTGGAGGCTGGGTGGTAAAAAGACGTAATTTATTGCATTTTAATAACGGTGCCCGATCAGAGCGCGATCTTGGGGATCTGGTCACTAAAGTTTTTGAGAAAGCGGCGAAAAAAGAACCGCAACCGCTATACACATTTAGCCTGCCGTTGCTGAGTGTGCAGGATGAGATCCGTGTTTACTGTAAGAAAAAAAATATCAAAATAGGGTACGATACGCTGTTTATGGAAATAACCTTTTCTGCTGACAGAGAAGCGGTAGACGAACTCATTAAACACTTTTTTACTGAAAATAAGCTCTATTTGAGAGGGCGGTTTTATCTGTCCGCGGCGGTGGTATAAGTTAGCATGAGTATAATATAGCGAGAAACCCATCTCTCGCTTTTGTGTGGGGCGAGCGTTTCCTGGCGGAAAATCTGCGCCCTGATCCTCCTTTTGTGCGTTAACTTCCGGAATCCTCCTCATTTCGTGTTAATCTGGCCCCTGATGGTTGCCATCCAAACTGCCTGCAAAAAAATTATTTTTATCCGCTGCAATGTAAGAGGCCTACAGGCGGAAGTCATCACTGAGGAAAAGCGTTATGAAAATGGAACCATTAAACGAGAACGAGCTGGAATGGCTGGATGATGTGCTGACGAAATACAATACCGATCAGGCCATTTTGGATGTCGCGGAGCTGGACGGTCTGATTACTGCGGTACTAAGTTCTCCGCGTCCCATCGAGCCGGAACAGTGGCTGGTCGCGATATGGGGGGGACCCGCGTACGTACCGCGCTGGACATCTGAAAAAGAAATGACGCGATTTATGGATCTGGTGTTCCAGCACATGGCGGACACAGCCGCCCGGCTTGAAGATTATCCAGAACAGTTCGAGCCGCTGTTTGGCCTGCGAGAAGTTGATGGCCATGAATTAACGATTGTTGAAGAATGGTGCTTTGGTTACATGCGCGGAGTGTCGCTGTCCGACTGGTCTGACTTGCCGGATACGCTAAAACCGGCGCTGGAAGCGATTGCCTTACACGGCACTGAAGAAAACTTTGCGCTGTTGGATAAAATGAGCCCGGAAGCGTTCGATAAAAGCGTTGACGCTATCCGTATCGCGGCGCTTGAGCTTCATGCCTGGTGGATGGCGCATCCGCACACGACGCCGCTACAGATGCCGATAAAAGCAGAGGTGAAAGTGGGGCGTAACGATCCTTGTCCATGCGGGAGCGGCAAAAAATTTAAGCAGTGCTGCCTGCATTAATGGCTCGTAAACGGCCATAGCGTGACGATTATCGAGCCTGGACGGCGTCCAGGCCCGGTAATCTTTGCCTGGCATTAACCTGGATCGGGCAGAAACCCCAGTGCGATCGAAAACTGGACGCCAATCACGACAATGCCGCAGATAAACACCAGCGCCAGCGCTGGCGTGCCGCCTGCCACACGATATCCCGCCTGAGGGCTCTGTTTACGGCACTGCCAGACCAGCATAGCAGGGATGAGCAGTGCCAGCACTGCCAGCGCTACGCCGGCATAGCCTAATGCCATCACAAATCCACGTGGGTAGAAAAGTGCAAACGCCAGCGGCGGCAGAAAGGTAATCAGCCCGGTTTGCAGACGTCCGGACACCGTACTGCGGCGCTGGAATAGATCGGCCAGGTAATCAAATAATCCTAGCGCTACGCCCAGAAAAGAGGTCGCCAACGCCAGATCGGCGAACAGGTGGACCGCCAGTTCGACATGTGGCGAAGCGACCACTTCTCTGAGCGCCTGCAGCAGGCCATTTAACCCGGCATGGCTGGCCAGTAGCCCTCTGAATGTCGGCGAGTCGATACTTCCCTGCGTGGCGAGCTGCCAAAAAATATAGGCCACTAGCGGAATGGCGCTACCCGTCATAAAGACCCAACGCAGCCGGCGAATGTTGCCGTTCATATAACTCACAATACTCGGTACGCTTCCGTGAAAACCAAACGAGGTGAAAATGACCGGTATGGCGGATAACGCCAGCCCCTGCTGTAAAGGAAGCGTAAGAAGATTTACTTTATGAATATGTGGCGTGAGCAACGCAAGCATGATGACCAGAAAAATGATCTTTGCGCTAAACAGGAAGCGGTTAAAAAGGTCGACCAGCGAGGTGCCCACACACACCACCCCACCGGCAACAAAGGTGAACAGCAGCACCCCGGCAGCGGGCGAGAGCGTGGCGCCAAGCCAGTTATTAATACTGGATGCCAGTAATTCTCCGGCTCCGGAAATGTAGGCGGCGGTGAGCGCATACATTAAGAACATCATACTGAATCCCGTAAGCCACTGTCCGTAACGTCCAAGATAGCGTTTTGCCAACGAGCCCAGTCCGGTATCCGCCGGAACGTGTTGATATACCTCCAGTAATAGTAGCGCGGTATAACACATCAGCGCCCACAGGCCAATCAACAATCCCAGCGTGACGCTGAAACCAACGCCAGCCGCTGCCAGCGGCATTGCCAGCATCCCGGCGCCGATAGTGGTGCCTGCCACGATAAAAATACTGCCCAGAGTTCTGTTTTTCACGCTTTCTACTACCCCGGTAACAAAGAACGGTGATATCCGCGGCGCAGGGTAAGGCATTACGCTATTTTCGTCAAATGGTCGTTACAATGGGTGTACTGTAAAATTTACAGTTCCGGGCATAAAAGCGAATATGGGAGGAGACGCGGGCAACCGCCGCAAACCTGCGCTAGCGCAAAGTCGCTCGCACACGGACACATTAGGCTACGAGTTTTATTCAGGAGGGGTTATGGATTCCATTCACGGTCACGAAGTACTCAACATGATGATTGAGTCTGGCGAGCAGTACACGCATACCTCGCTGGAGGCGGCAATAAAAGCGCGCTTTGGCGAGCGGGCACGATTTCACACCTGTTCAGCGTCAGATATGACGGCGGCGGAACTGGTCGCGTTTCTGGCGGCGAAAGGAAAGTTTATTGCGGTGGAGGACGGTTTTTCAACGCATGAGAGTAAAATCTGCCGCCATTAATACGCCACGGTGAGAGCGCGTCTCACCGTGTAAGGACGTGCTGGATTAATTTTGCGTATCCAGGGTGGAGAGTTCTTTATCAATGAAATAAAGCCCTTCGCCGCTTTTTCCCGCCAGCGTTAATTTATCAATAATAGATTTGAACAGTTTTTCTTCTTCATGCTGTTCTGCCACATACCACTGCAAGAAATTAAATGTCGGATAATCCTGGCTGGTCATTGCGGCATGAGCCAGTTCATTAATTTTTTGCGTAATAAGCTGCTCATGCTCATAGGTCGCGCGGAACAGCTCATCCAGCGAGGCGTACTCAGCGAAGGGCGAAGAAACGGTATGAATGCGCGGCAGGCTTCCGGTATCGGTAAGGTAGTCAAACAGGCGCTGCATATGCGTCATCTCTTCTTGCGCATGGCGACGAAGAAATGCGGCCGCGCCTTCAAAACTGTGATAGCTACACCACGCGCTCATTTGTTGATAGAGCAGGGAGGAGTACAACTCCAGATTCATTTGCTCATTCAGTTTGTCGATCATTTCTGTTTTCAGCATGGTTCCGCTCCACAAATAGCAAAAGATATACGGTAATGTGGCGCCACTATAATTTGTTATTTTATTATTTGCAAAAGGTAAAATATTAAATTTAATTATTAAAAATACGAATGGGAATAAAACGCATTAACGCCAGTGTATAGCGTATAAAAATAAAGAAAAGCCAGCACCTTCATGCTGGCAATAGCGACCCTGCACTCTCCTCCATTGTACATGGTGTCGGCGTTAAGCCAGCCGCCTTAATAATAAAGCGGCATGATTTGCGGGACGGCAACGCCCCGGCACTGCCAGGAGAGGGTAAATCGGGTGTTCAGACACAACGAGCCCGCATAAATGCTACAGGTTCCTACCGGCTGACCAAACGAAACGGCATCGGCATAGCCCATCTGCTGGCATTCGCGTGTTGCGGTCCCGTGAGATACATAGTCATCTGTCCGTGAAGTAAAAAATAGCGGCTGGTTATACGTCAGGCGCACGATGCCGCTTATCGGGCTGGCTTCGCTGACCTGCGCTTGTCGAGTAATGGTGCATCCCGTCAGGGCTAGCAGTGAAAGAGTAAAAATAAGAGGCTTCATAAAATCGCTCCGACAGTTCGGTATCAGACCATGCTACCTCGTGTCTTGCACCGTCAATGGCTGGAATAACTTACGGATTCGCCTTGATTAAAGGTAACGGCAGGGGATTTACAGCGGGAACAGAAAATGTGTGAGCGTCTTTTCATTTAATGAAACTTCGTTTCATTAAATTTGAATGTGTGTTCGCAAATGTGTAATGTGGGCAAAACGTCATGATTTACGCAGGCGCGACCGTCTGCATTCAGGAGGAACACGATGAAAATTGCACTGATGATGGAAAATAGCCAGGCCAGCAAAAATGCCATCATTTATAACGAACTTAGCGCCGTCGCCAATGAAAAGGGATTTCCCGTTTTTAACGTCGGCATGTGCGACGAAAATGACCATCACCTGACGTACATTCATTTAGGCATCATGGCGAGTATTCTGCTTAATGCAAACGCGGTTGATTTTGTGGTTACTGGCTGTGGCACTGGTCAGGGCGCGCTGATGTCGTTAAATATTCATCCAGGTGTCATTTGTGGCTATTGCATCGATCCGGCAGATGCTTTTCTGTTTGCGCAGATCAACAACGGCAATGCGTTGTCCCTGCCATTTGCGAAAGGCTTTGGCTGGGGCGCTGAGCTGAACGTGCGTTTCATCTTTGAAAAAGCGTTTACCGGGCGTAAAGGTGAGGGGTATCCGCCTGAGCGCAAAGCGCCGCAGGTACGCAATGCGGGCATTTTGAATCAGGTTAAGGCCGCGGTCGTCAAAGAGAATTATCTGGATACACTGCGGGCTATCGATCCTGAACTGGTTAAAACGGCGGTTTCAGGGCCGCGTTTCCAGCAATGTTTGTTTGAAAACGGCCAGAATAAAGAAATAGAAGCGTTTGTACGTGAGATGCTGGGGTAATGCCCGGACAAGACAGAGACGTTTCGCGCCTGTCGGCTGGCATGATGTGCCGATAATACGCCAGTAGCGACAGGCGCCACCTCTGGCAAACAGACCAGAAACGGTGTAGGCCGGATAAGCTGCTTCGCGTTGCTATCCGGCTAATAACGTCTCAATATTGTCGCTCGGGGAGCCGCTATCAGTGATGCTGATAGGTCACGACGTTAAGGAGATGCTGATCGGTTTGCGCCAGACATAACCCTGCTCGTTTAGCGCTGCGAACTTCTTCGAGAATAGTTTGTAAAAGTACGCCATCCTGCTGCTGCTCTTTTTCCAGGGTATGGAGAAAATCGAGCGTTGAGGCATCATTCAGCGCTTTCGCTTCATCTGCCAGACGCGACAGCGTGCTGGCGCGTTGCTGATAATCCTCCAGGGTTTTCTGGAACAATTCTTCCAGAGAGCAGAGCTCTTCACCCGGAACGTCAATGGCTTTAACGATAGGGGTGGCGCCGGCGTTTTTCATAAAATTAAACATGCGCATCATTTGCGTCACGTTGCCTTGCGCCTGGGTACGAAGAAAGGTGGCGGTGCCTGTTAAACTGTGTTCAGAACACCATTCGCTTAGATGGAGGTAAAGATTTGATGCGTAAAACTCAAGGTTCATTGGCGTGTTGAGCTTTTGAACCATTCCTACAGCTGCCATAACAATATCCTTATTTCCAGAAAGTGTTGATGTGCATGACAGACGAGAATGCAACGGGCCGTTGTCACATTCTTACCTCTATGCACAATAAATACTCTTAGCAGAAGAACTCCGTTCCGCCAGTCCCTTATGCGATCTCATTTCCTGTTTATCGATCGGTAATGAGAATAGCGCGTCAATAAAAATAAGAAAATCCTTAAATGCAATTGTTTATCTTTTTTTACATTTTCAGCGGTGTGATTTTTTCAGGTGTAATGATTTTTGGTATGTCATTCTTGTAACTATTTGAAAGATAAAAGATATTCTATTTTTTCTGTTTTATGAAACATTGTTTCAGATCATGGGTTAAGCCTTTTAAGTATGTTAATTTCAATAAAATAAACATTAGTCAGTCTGGATATCACACGCATAAACGGTTGAGAGCAAATATGCCTGTTTTTATAAACTAGCCGATTTTGCGGTAGATCATTTTTAATGTCATTAATCATACGAGCACGTTATTCGGTTAAGCGCAGTTTTGCTGGGTGACTCGTTAACAAGGAGCAGTCAATGAAAAAGGTCGCGGTGCTGTTGGCGCCAGGATTTGAAGAAGCAGAGGCCATTGTTACTCTTGATATTCTGCGACGTTTGCATATCGACGTCGAAACGCTGGCGTGTGCTGAATCACGGGCGGTGGTGAGTTACCATGATATTCCTATGGTTGCGGACAGCACGCTGAGTGAACGCCAGCAGGCGCTTTTTGATGCGGTAGTGCTGCCGGGCGGTCCGCAGGGGAGCGCTAATCTGGCGGCTAATCCGGCGGTGATCGCTTTCGTTGCGCGTCATGATGCGGCAGGCAAATTTATTTGTCCTATCTGTTCCGCGGCGGCAAGGGTGCTGGGTGCTCACGGATTGCTGAAGGGGCGTCGTTATGTCTGTTCCGGCGACCTGTGGAAAGCGGTTCCGGAAGGTGTCTATGTGGATGCGCCCGTTGTTGAAGATGGTAATTTAATTAGCGGCAAAGGCTTGGGTCATGTCTTTGATTTCGCGCTAACCCTTTCCGCCAGACTGCTGGGAGACGATGCGCCGGTTCGCGAACAGGCTGAACATATCTATTATCCCTGGTAATCGTTATTCACCCAGGGCCATAAGGATTAGCTGGCTGATGTTATGGATTAATGGGCTGGCTTTCCTGCCTTTTGGCTGATGAATTCGCTCTGGGTTATGTCATTTTCCGCTAAAACTATTCCCGCCATCAGCATTTATCTAATGAATGAAAGACAGTGCACCGTTTTACGTCTTCTCTAACAAAAATCGTTTGATTTTACCCTACATAAAAAACGCTAAAGCAGGTCAATGACTTCCCTGGGTTATGAGTTAATCGTTATTTCTGCGTGCGTATTAGGGGGCGTTTTCCTGAGAGGCGGCCTCGGAAAAATCTCATATGTGGTGGCGAGCGTACTGATATCAGGAACGGTGGAGAACGCGATGAACCTGCTCAACATTTCACCTTTTGCACAGTACGTGGTTCGCGGCTGAATCCTTCTGGCAGCAGTTATCTTCGACCATTATAAGCAAAAAGCGAAGCGTACGATTTGATGAATTAACACTCAACTAAACAGTATAGCTTCACGTCATCGCCAGCCGCTACCCCGGCTGGCGATGGTCTTTCTAAATGGCGAGCAGCGTCACACTGTCTATACTTACATGACTAATGAGACCGTTTGTGAGTCTCAATATGATGATAAGGAGGAGACCAGGGTGGCAGAACCGTTAACCGTATCCCCCGAACTCACTGCGAACTATGCGTATTTTTTTGACCTTGATGGCACATTGGCAGAGATAAAGCCTCATCCCGATCAGGTAGTGGTACCGCATAAAATCCTTCAGTTGTTAGACCGTCTCGCGGCGCACAACGCAGGGGCACTGGCATTGATTTCAGGGCGTTCAATGACTGAGCTGGATGCTTTGGCGAAGCCTTTTCGCTTTCCGCTCGCTGGCGTTCACGGGGCAGAGCGTCGTGACATCAATGGTAAAACCCATATCGTGCGCCTTCCTGAAGCGGTAGTCCGTGAGGTGGAGGCGTTATTACGTTCGACGCTTGTAGCGCTGCCCGGAACGGAGCTGGAGACGAAGGGGATGGCGTTTGCGCTGCACTACCGTCAGGCTCCGGAACATGAAGCGGCGCTGTTGGCACTTGCGCAACACGTTACGCAGCACTGGCCGCAACTGGCGTTGCAGCCTGGTAAATGTGTTGTGGAAATCAAACCTAAGGGAACCAATAAAGGCGAAGCCATTGCTGCCTTTATGCAGGAGGCGCCCTTTGCGGGACGGATTCCCGTTTTTGTGGGCGACGATTTGACCGATGAGGCTGGCTTTGGCGTGGTGAATCACGCTGGCGGAATTTCCGTAAAAGTGGGCGTCGGGGCAACCCAGGCGGCATGGCGGCTGGAAAGCGTACCCGATGTCTGGCGCTGGCTGGAACAAATCAATTATCCACAACAAGAACAACAAGTAATGAATAACAGGAGAGATGGCTATGAGTCGTTTAGTCGTAGTATCTAATCGAATTGCCCCCCCGGATAATAAAGGCGGCGCCGGCGGCCTCGCCGTTGGCGTGCTTGGCGCGCTAAAAGCGGCTGGCGGGTTGTGGTTCGGCTGGAGTGGCGAGACAGGTAACGAGGATGAGCCATTAAAAAAGGTGACAAAAGGTAATATTACCTGGGCATCGTTTAACCTGAGCGAACAAGATTACGAAGATTATTACTGTCAATTTTCCAATGCGGTTCTCTGGCCTGCGTTCCACTATCGTCTGGACCTGGTACAGTTTCAGCGTCCTGCATGGGAAGGCTATATGCGGGTGAATGCGCTATTAGCGGATAAGTTATTGCCCCTCATTAAAGAGAACGACATCATTTGGGTGCATGACTACCACCTGTTACCGTTTGCCAGCGAGCTGCGTAAACGCGGCGTGAACAACCGAATTGGTTTTTTCCTGCATATTCCATTCCCGACCCCGGAGATTTTTAACGCTTTACCGCCGCATGATGAACTGCTGGAGCAGTTGTGTGACTTTGATCTGCTAGGGTTCCAGACCGAAAATGATCGCCTGGCTTTTCTGGATAGCCTTTCGAGTCAAACGCGAGTCACGACTCGCAGCGGCAAGCAGCATATCGCGTGGGGTAAAGACTTCCAGACAGAAGTGTATCCTATCGGTATTGAGCCCGATGAGATTGCTCTGCAGGCTGCCGGGCCGTTGCCGCCTAAACTGGCGCAGCTCAAGGCGGAACTGAAAAATGTGAAGAATATTTTTTCCGTCGAGCGGCTGGATTATTCGAAAGGGCTGCCGGAACGTTTTCTGGCGTATGAAGCGCTACTGGAAAACTACCCGCAGCATCGGGGAAAAATTCGTTATACCCAAATTGCGCCTACGTCACGCGGCGAAGTACAGGCATATCAGGATATTCGCCACCAGCTTGAGACGGAAGCAGGCCGGATTAATGGGAAATATGGACAATTGGGCTGGACGCCGCTCTATTATCTGAATCAGCATTTCGACCGTAAACTGTTAATGAAGATATTCCGTTATTCAGACGTCGGGCTCGTCACCCCGTTGCGTGACGGGATGAACCTGGTGGCGAAAGAGTTTGTCGCCGCGCAGGACCCCGCTAATCCTGGCGTACTGGTACTGTCACAGTTTGCCGGCGCGGCGAATGAACTGACGTCGGCGTTAATCGTCAATCCTTACGATCGGGATGACGTGGCGGCGGCGCTCAATCGTGCGTTAACGATGCCCCTTGCCGAGCGTATTTCGCGCCATGCGGAAATGCTGGACGTGATCGTTAAAAATGACATTAACCGCTGGCAGGAGCGTTTTATTCATGACCTAAAGGAGGTCACGCCGCGTAGCCCTGAGCGCCAGCAGCAGAACAACGTGGCGACGTTCCCTAAGCTGGCCTGAAATATCGCGAGCGGCGACTAGTCGCCCGCTAACGGTACCAGCAACACATCTACCTGGCTGGCGCTGACGACACTTTTTGCCGAGCAGGATGCGCGCGAAAAGAAACTATGGTTATGGTTGCCGCAAATGACCAGATCAACATGGTGTTTGCGGCACACAGCCAAAATATGCTGGCTTAACTCACCTGATGCGATGAAAGTTTGTTCAATCGGATAATCCGCCTTTTCCCCCAGCATCTTAAGAAAATTCTCGGTCTCCTCATGCATAACCGCGCGTAAATCCTCCATCATGGGCGCGGCGAACTGGTTATACAGTTCAGGATCGGAAGCGAGAGTAATCAGGCTTACTTTCGCCTGGACAGGGCGGGCGATAGAGACAGCTTTAGCCAGTAGCTGGTGACTTTCCGGGGTGACGGCAACGGCGACAAGAATATGGGTGTAGCTCATAACTCGCTCCTTGATTGCAAGAATATGAGATCGTGCTTTAGCTTTACTCTGTTTATCGCATTTCTGCAATGCGCTAATGCCACATTAATGTGAAGGACATCATAATTAATCATTAATTATTCTTATGTAAAGAATCGTGGCATAAGACACTTTTTACACACCACCAGGATGCTTCATTTAAATGGGTGAACAATGAAAGCTAAAAGTTAAATCAAATGAGCTTATTTTTAACAGCGGAGGGCGTATGCTGTGACGAGATTAATTAATAACGTTTAATATTTAAGCTACTGTTTACTAAAGGTAAAATAAAAGCGTTTCTAAAATAGAAATAATAGCCTGTTATCTATTATCCTGGCGTTATTTTAACAGAGAGAAACAAAAAAGAATTTGGTGTTGACGTACCCCTATTCAGCAGTGTGGAATAGAAAAAGTGAACATTAGGTTATTAATTAAACAAAGTAAAAGCCATGCTGATGGTTTTATCGTAAGTATTCCGGTAGATTATGTGATCTACATCACATATTTTCTAAAATCGCCGTCCCGCTCCGTTGTATGTCACGAAGCTGACGAGTAGAGTTGCGTCGAATTAGGAAAAATCTTAGGCGTTTGTAAAAATTGATGTAAACGTGTAAGGCGAATCTCAGTGGGAGGCTGCGTTATACGTCACAATGTCCATAATGTCTGAGCGCTGCTATGCATTTGACCTTTTTGCTTCTTTTACCGGGCCTTCCCGGCGACATCACGGGGTGCGGCTACGTCGCACAAAAATAAAGTTGGTTATTCTGGATGGGAACAATGCATACATCCGAGTTGCTAAAACACATTTATGACATCAATTTGTCATATTTACTCCTTGCACAGCGTTTGATCGTCCAGGACAAAGCATCTGCGATGTTCCGCCTCGGTATCAACGAAGAGATGGCAAACACACTGGGCGCGTTGACCCTGCCGCAGATGGTCAAACTGGCGGAGACGAACCAGTTAGTTTGTCATTTCCGGTTTGACGATCATCAGACGATCACCCGTTTGACTCAGGATTCGCGCGTCGATGATTTACAGCAGATTCACACAGGTATCATGCTTTCAACGCGTTTGCTCAATGAAGTGGACGATACGGCGCGTAAGAAAAGGGCATGATAATGAGTGAAAAAAGCATTGTTCAGGAAGCTCGCGATATCCAGTTGGCGATGGAGTTGATTAATCTTGGCGCTCGTCTACAAATGCTGGAAAGCGAAACACAGCTCAGCCGTGGTCGCCTCATCAGGCTGTACAAAGAATTACGCGGTAGCCCGCCGCCTAAAGGGATGCTGCCATTTTCGACAGACTGGTTTATGACCTGGGAGCAAAATATTCATGCCTCCATGTTCTGCAACGCCTGGCAATTTTTACTGAAAACCGGCTTATGCAGCGGTGTGGATGCGGTGATTAAAGCTTATCGGCTTTATCTTGAGCAGTGTCCGCAACCGCCTGAAGGGCCGTTGTTGGCGCTGACTCGCGCATGGACGTTGGTGCGTTTTGTTGAAAGTGGGTTGCTTGAATTGTCGAGCTGTAACTGCTGCGGTGGGAACTTTATTACCCATGCGCATCAGCCCGTAGGCAGCTTTGCGTGTAGTTTATGCCAGCCGCCATCCCGCGCAGTAAAAAGACGTAAACTTTCCCGAGATGCTGCCGATATTATTCCACAACTGCTGGATGAACAGATCGAACAGGCTGTTTAACCGAAACGGTGTGGACAAACACTCCAGCAGCGGTAAGTCATTACCGCTGCTTTTTTTTGCCTTGCCTTCGCGTTAATCGCCCGACTGCGCATCCTGTCATAGTCAACAGCGGAAGGATGATGTCGTGCTTATCTTATTAGGTTACCTGGTGGTTATCGGTACAGTTTTCGGCGGTTATGTCATGACCGGCGGACACCTTGGGGCACTCTATCAACCTGCTGAACTGGTCATCATTGGCGGCGCGGGGATAGGGGCGTTCATTGTCGGCAACAACGGGAAGGCCATCAAAGGCACGATGAAAGCGATCCCGTTGTTATTTCGTCGTTCGAAATACACAAAATCTATGTACATGGATTTGCTGGCGTTGCTCTATCGCCTGATGGCCAAATCACGTCAGCAGGGGATGTTCTCCCTTGAACGCGATATTGAAAATCCGAAAGAGAGTGAAATCTTCGCCAGTTATCCGCGTATTCTGGCCGATGCGGTAATGCTTGATTTTATTGTCGATTATCTGCGCCTGATCATCAGCGGCAACATGAATACGTTCGAAATTGAAGCGTTGATGGATGAAGAGATTGAAACCCATGAAAGCGAGGCGGAAGTCCCGGCCAACAGCCTGGCGATGGTGGGGGATTCGCTGCCTGCCTTTGGTATTGTCGCGGCGGTAATGGGGGTGGTTCACGCTCTGGCTTCAGCCGATCGTCCGGCAGCGGAGTTGGGGGCGCTGATTGCCCATGCCATGGTAGGTACGTTCCTCGGTATTTTACTGGCTTATGGATTCATTTCACCGTTAGCGACCGTTTTGCGCCAGAAGAGCGCCGAAACCACCAAGATGATGCAGTGCGTAAAAATTACACTGCTGTCTAATCTGAACGGCTATGCGCCGCCGATTGCCGTGGAATTTGGTCGTAAAACGCTTTATTCCAGTGAGCGTCCATCGTTTATTGAGTTGGAAGAACACGTTCGTGCAGTAAGAAACCCAAACCAGCAGCAGACGACTGAGGAAGCATGAAAAATCAGGCTCATCCCATTGTCGTCGTAAAACGCCGCAGGCACAAACCGCACGGCGGCGGGGCGCACGGTTCCTGGAAAATTGCCTACGCCGATTTTATGACGGCGATGATGGCTTTTTTTCTGGTGATGTGGCTGATTTCCATCTCCAGCCCTAAAGAATTAATTCAGATTGCCGAATATTTTCGTACGCCGTTGGCCACCGCGGTAACGGGGGGGAATCGGATTGCCAATAGCGAGAGCCCGATACCAGGCGGCGGCGATGATTACACCCAACAGCAGGGTGAAGTGGAAAAGCAGCCGAATATCGACGAGCTGAAAAAACGGATGGAGCAGAGTCGCTTAAACAAACTGCGCGGCGATCTGGATCAACTGATCGAATCCGATCCCAAACTGCGCGCGTTACGTCCGCATCTGAAAATTGATTTAGTTCAGGAGGGGTTGCGCATCCAGATTATCGACAGCCAGAACCGCCCGATGTTTAAAACCGGCAGCGCCGAAGTTGAGCCGTATATGCGCGATATCCTGCGTGCGATTGCGCCAGTGTTAAACGGTATACCTAATCGCATTAGCCTGGCCGGCCATACCGATGACTTTCCCTACGCGAACGGCGAAAAAGGCTATAGCAACTGGGAATTATCCGCCGATCGCGCCAATGCCTCGCGTCGCGAACTGGTCGCTGGGGGGCTGGATAACGGGAAAGTATTACGGGTGGTTGGCATGGCCGCCACGATGCGGCTGAGCGATCGCGGTCCTGATGACGCCATCAACCGCCGTATAAGCCTGCTGGTGTTAAACAAACAGGCGGAACAGGCCATTTTGCATGAAAACGCTGAAAGCCAGAATGAGCCGGTAAGTGTATTACAACAGCCTGCGGCAGCCCCGCCGGCAAGCGTACCCACATCGCCAAAAGCGGAACCGAGGTGATAGCGTGAGCATGGATATTAGCGATTTTTATCAGACATTTTTTGATGAAGCTGACGAGCTGTTGGCTGATATGGAGCAGCATCTGCTGGATTTGGTGCCGGAATCCCCGGACGCTGAACAACTGAACGCCATTTTTCGCGCGGCGCACTCCATTAAAGGCGGCGCGGGCACATTCGGCTTCACTATTCTGCAGGAAACCACGCATTTAATGGAAAACCTGCTGGATGAAGCCCGACGCGGTGAAATGCAGCTCAATACCGACATTATCAACCTGTTTTTGGAAACGAAAGATATTATGCAGGAACAGCTCGACGCCTATAAAAACTCCGAAGAGCCGGATGCCGCAAGCTTCGAATATATCTGCAATGCGCTACGCCAGTTGGCGCTGGAGGCGAAAGGCGAAACCACGCCGGCGGTCGTAGAAACCGCGGCACTAAGCGCGGCGATCCAGGAAGAGAGCGTAGCCGAAACCGAATCGCCTCGTGACGAGAGTAAACTGCGCATTGTACTTTCACGGTTGAAAGCCAGTGAGGTCGATCTGCTTGAAGAAGAGTTGAGTAATCTGGCTACTCTGACGGATGTCGTTAAGGGGGCAGATTCACTGTCGGCAACTCTGGATGGCAGCGTCGCGGAAGATGACATTGTCGCGGTGCTCTGTTTTGTCATCGAGGCCGATCAGATCGCTTTTGAAAAAGTGGTCGCCGCGCCCGTGGAAAAAGCGCAAGAGAAAACCGAGGTAGCGCCGGTAGCGCCTCCGGCAGTCGTTGCGCCAGCCGCCAAAAGCGCGGCCCATGAACATCATGCGGGGCGTGAAAAACCTGCGCGTGAACGCGAGTCCACCAGCATTCGCGTGGCGGTAGAGAAAGTGGATCAGCTCATAAACCTGGTCGGCGAGTTAGTGATTACCCAGTCAATGTTGGCCCAGCGTTCTAACGAGCTGGACCCGGTAAACCACGGCGATCTCATTACCAGTATGGGGCAGTTACAACGTAACGCCCGCGACTTACAAGAGTCGGTGATGTCGATTCGTATGATGCCTATGGAGTACGTCTTCAGCCGTTTCCCGCGTCTGGTACGCGATTTAGCGGGCAAACTGGGCAAGCAGGTAGAGCTGACGCTGGTGGGGAGCTCCACTGAACTTGATAAAAGCCTGATCGAACGCATTATCGACCCGCTGACGCACCTGGTGCGCAACAGTCTCGACCACGGGATTGAAATGCCGGAAAAACGCCTTGAGGCGGGGAAAAATGTTGTCGGCAATCTGATTCTTTCCGCAGAACATCAGGGCGGGAATATTTGTATTGAAGTGACCGATGACGGCGCGGGGCTTAACCGTGAGCGTATCCTGGCGAAGGCCATGTCGCAGGGGATGGCGGTGAATGAAAACATGACCGACGATGAAGTAGGCATGTTGATCTTCGCGCCGGGATTCTCAACTGCGGAACAGGTCACGGATGTCTCCGGTCGCGGCGTTGGCATGGATGTGGTGAAACGTAACATTCAGGAGATGGGCGGTCACGTTGAGATCCAGTCAAAACAAGGCTCCGGCACCACGATTCGTATTCTGCTGCCGCTGACGCTGGCCATCCTCGATGGGATGTCGGTTCGCGTGGCGGGGGAAGTTTTTATCCTGCCGTTAAATGCGGTGATGGAGTCGCTGCAACCGCGTGAAGAGGATCTTCATCCGCTGGCGGGCGGCGAACGGGTTCTGGAAGTTCGCGGCGAGTATTTGCCGCTGGTCGAATTGTGGAAAGTGTTTGACGTGGACGGGGCGAAAACCGAAGCCACGCAGGGCATTGTTGTGATCCTGCAAAGCGCGGGACGCCGTTACGCGCTGCTGGTCGATCAGCTCATCGGTCAGCACCAGGTGGTGGTCAAAAATCTGGAAAGCAATTATCGCAAGGTACCGGGGATTTCCGCCGCGACGATCCTGGGCGACGGCAGCGTCGCGCTGATTGTTGATGTTACCGCATTGCAGGGTTTAAACCGCGAACAACGTATGGCGATCACAGCCGCCTGATTGAGTGAGAAGGGAATAATATGACCGGTATGAGTAATGTAAGCAAACTGGCCGGCGAGCCGTCAGGTCAGGAATTCCTGGTGTTTACACTGGGAAATGAAGAGTACGGCATCGATATCCTGAAAGTGCAGGAGATCCGTGGCTATGACCAGGTGACGCGCATCGCCAATACACCGGCCTTTATAAAAGGGGTGACTAACCTGCGCGGCGTGATTGTCCCCATTGTCGATCTGCGCGTGAAATTCTGCGAAGGCGACGTTGAGTATGATGACAATACGGTAGTGATCGTACTGAATCTGGGGCAACGTGTCGTCGGGATAGTGGTAGACGGCGTGTCTGACGTACTGTCGTTAACGGCGGAACAGATCCGTCCGGCGCCAGAATTTGCCGTGACCTTGTCAACAGAATATTTGACGGGATTGGGCGCGCTCGGCGAGCGTATGCTGATTCTGGTGAATATCGAAAAACTGCTTAACAGCGAAGAGATGGCGCTGCTGGATATCGCAGCATCACACGTCGCGTAATAACGTTGCCGGATGGCGTCGCGCCATCCGGCAATATTCACCGTTATGCTTCCGCCAGCGGTGAGAGTTCCTCTTCATCGCCCGCGCCCAGCCCCTGCATTTTGTGCCGACATCGCCGCTGCGACGCTGTTATTGTCAATATCGTCTTCCGGAACAACGTATTTCCTTTTTGCAAAAGTAAAGTTATCACCGCAGGTGCCGATAACGTTGATAACTCGTTATCAGGAAGGTGCCTTATGTTTAACCGTATCCGCGTTGTCACAATGCTGATGATGGTGCTGGGGGTTTTCGCACTGCTACAGCTTGTTTCCGGTGGTTTGCTGTTTTCTTCATTGCAGCATAACCAGCAAGGTTTTGTTATTTCTAACGAATTACGCCAGCAACAAAGCGAACTCACGTCGACATGGGACTTAATGCTGCAAACGCGCATTAACCTGAGCCGCTCCGCCGCACGCATGATGATGGACGCTTCTAACCAGCAGAGCAGCGCCAAAACGGATTTACTCCAGAATGCAAAAACGACCCTCGCACAGGCGGCGGCGCACTACGCCAATTTCAAAAACATGACGCCATTGCCAGCGATGGCGGAGGCCAGCGCGAACGTCGATGAAAAATATCAGCGCTATCAGGCCGCATTAGCCGAACTTATTCAGTTTCTGGACAATGGCAATATGGATGCCTACTTCGCCCAGCCAACCCAGGGAATGCAAAACGCGTTGGGCGAGGCGCTGGGCAATTACGCCCGGGTGAGCGAAAACCTGTACCGCCAGACATTTGATCAAAGCGCTCATGACTACCGTTTTGCGCAATGGCAACTGGGGGGGCTTGCGGTCGTGCTGGTGCTGATTTTGATGGTGGTTTGGTTCGGCATTCGTCATGCCCTGCTTAACCCATTAGCGCGAGTGATTACTCATATCCGTGAAATTGCCAGCGGCGATCTGACGAAAACGCTCACCGTCTCAGGACGTAATGAAATTGGCGAACTGGCGGGAACGGTTGAACATATGCAACGCTCGCTGATTGACACCGTGACGCAGGTTCGTGAAGGTTCGGATGCGATTTATTCCGGCACCAGTGAAATTGCCGCCGGTAATACCGACCTCTCTTCCCGTACCGAACAACAAGCCTCCGCTCTGGAGGAGACGGCGGCCAGCATGGAACAACTGACGGCCACCGTGAAGCAAAACGCCGATAACGCCCGTCAGGCTTCGCAACTGGCGCAAAGCGCCTCCGAGACCGCGCGTCATGGCGGCAAAGTGGTCGACGGCGTGGTAAACACCATGCACGAAATTGCCGACAGTTCGAAAAAAATCGCTGACATTATCAGCGTTATCGACGGTATTGCCTTCCAGACTAACATTCTGGCGCTGAACGCGGCGGTAGAAGCGGCGCGCGCGGGAGAGCAGGGGCGCGGTTTTGCGGTCGTGGCAGGCGAGGTGCGTAATCTGGCCAGCCGCAGCGCCCAGGCGGCGAAAGAAATAAAAGCGTTGATTGAAGATTCCGTCTCGCGTGTCGATACCGGTTCTGTGCTGGTGGAAAGCGCCGGGGAAACCATGACTGACATCGTCAATGCCGTTACGCGCGTCACGGATATCATGGGCGAAATCGCCTCCGCCTCGGATGAGCAAAGCCGGGGTATCGATCAGGTCGCTTTGGCCGTTTCCGAAATGGATCGCGTAACGCAACAGAACGCCTCGCTGGTTCAGGAATCCGCAGCGGCCGCCGCCGCGCTGGAAGAGCAGGCCAGCCGTCTGACCCAGGCGGTATCTGCTTTCCGCCTGGCATCGCGACCGCTGGTGGCAAATAAACCTGAGATGCGTTTGTCAGTGGACGCTCAGTCCGGCAATACGCCGCGGTCAGTAGCCGCCGGGGATGATGCGAACTGGGAAACCTTCTGATCGACGTGCGCTGTCGGTTCTCGATTAATTTGCGAACCCGCCGATACATTTCGTCTGGTTCGCATAGATAAAAGCAAAAAATGTGTAATACGGGAAGCATGGCGCTGCCGCAGGGCGCGCCCGTTGTACTTTGAATGTGATTAAGAAGGCGCTATGACATCATCTCTGCCCTCCGGGCAAACGTCAGTATTGTTACAGATGACACAGCGCCTCGCGCTGTCCGACGCGCATTTTCGTCGGATATGTCAATTAATCTACCAGCGCGCAGGGATCGTGCTGGCCGACCATAAGCGGGATATGGTTTATAACCGCCTGGTCCGTCGGCTGCGTGCCCTGGGACTGGATGATTTTGGCCGTTATCTCAGTATGCTGGAGGCTAATCAAAACAGCGCTGAGTGGCAGGCTTTTATCAACGCTCTGACTACCAACCTGACCGCTTTTTTTCGCGAGGCGCACCATTTTCCCATCCTTGCGGAACATGCGCGTCGCCGCCACGGCGAGTACCGCGTCTGGAGTGCGGCGGCATCGACAGGAGAAGAACCTTACAGTATCGCCATTACGCTGGCGGATGCGTTAGGGATGGCCCCCGGTCGCTGGAAAGTATTCGCCAGCGATATTGATACTGAAGTGCTGGAAAAAGCGAGAAGCGGTATTTATCGCCTCAGCGAACTGAAAACGTTATCGCCGCAGCAGCTACAACGTTACTTCATGCGCGGTACGGGGCCGCATGAAGGACTGGTGCGCGTGCGTCAGGAACTGGCCAATTATGTTGAATTTTCCTCCGTTAATTTATTGGAAAAGCAGTACAACGTACCCGGTCCCTTTGACGCGATTTTTTGCCGTAACGTCATGATCTATTTTGATAAAACGACTCAGGAGGACATTCTGCGCCGTTTTGTTCCACTCCTTAAACCTGACGGACTGTTGTTTGCCGGTCACTCAGAAAACTTTAGCAACCTCGTGCGCGAGTTTAGCCTGCGCGGACAGACGGTGTATGCGCTAAGTAAGGATAAAGCATGAGTAAAATCAGGGTATTGTCAGTTGATGATTCCGCGCTAATGCGCCAAATCATGACTGAAATTATTAATAGCCATAGCGATATGGAGATGGTGGCGACTGCGCCGGACCCGTTGGTCGCCAGGGATCTCATCAAAAAATTTAATCCGGACGTATTGACCCTGGACGTTGAGATGCCGCGTATGGACGGCCTCGATTTTCTGGAAAAACTGATGCGCCTGCGACCGATGCCGGTGGTGATGGTCTCTTCGCTGACCGGGAAAGGTTCTGAAGTGACGCTACGGGCGCTGGAGTTGGGGGCCATCGATTTTGTCACCAAACCGCAGCTTGGCATTCGTGAAGGTATGCTGGCGTATAGCGAGATGATCGCCGAAAAAGTGCGTACCGCCGCGCGGGCCCGCATCGCCGCACATAAACCGATGGCGGCCCCGGCAACCTTAAAAGCCGGTCCGCTGCTCAGTTCCGAAAAACTGATTGCTATCGGCGCTTCAACGGGCGGTACTGAAGCTATCCGACATGTGCTGCAACCGCTGCCGCTTTCCAGTCCGGCAGTGATTATTACGCAGCATATGCCGCCTGGCTTTACCCGCTCGTTTGCCGAGCGTCTGAATAAACTCTGTCAAATCAGCGTGAAGGAGGCGGAGGACGGCGAACGCGTATTGCCAGGTCATGCCTACATTGCGCCCGGCGACAAGCATATGGAGCTGGCGCGTAGCGGGGCGAATTATCAAATCAAAATTCATGATGGCCCGCCGGTAAACCGGCATCGGCCTTCCGTGGATGTGCTGTTTCATTCGGTGGCGAAACACGCGGGGCGCAACGCCGTAGGCGTCATTCTTACGGGGATGGGCAACGATGGCGCCGCTGGAATGTTAGCGATGTACCAGGCTGGCGCCTGGACCATTGCGCAAAACGAAGCAAGTTGTGTGGTGTTCGGCATGCCGCGCGAGGCCATCAATATGGGTGGCGTAAGCGAAGTGGTCGATCTTAGCCAGGTAAGCCAGCAGATGCTGGCGAAAATCAGTGCCGGACAGGCGATACGTATTTGAACCAGGAGTAGTATTTTATGGCGGATAAAGAGCTTAAATTTTTGGTTGTGGATGACTTTTCGACCATGCGTCGTATCGTGCGCAACCTCTTAAAAGAGCTTGGATTTAACAATGTGGAAGAGGCCGAAGACGGCGTCGATGCGCTGAACAAGCTCCAGGCGGGCGGCTTTGGTTTTATTATCTCCGACTGGAACATGCCGAACATGGATGGCCTGGAGCTGCTGAAAACCATTCGCGCCGATAGCGCCATGTCGGCGTTACCCGTGTTGATGGTCACGGCGGAAGCCAAAAAAGAGAATATTATCGCCGCCGCACAGGCTGGCGCCAGCGGTTATGTCGTAAAACCGTTCACCGCAGCGACTCTGGAAGAGAAGCTCAACAAAATCTTTGAGAAACTGGGCATGTGAGGATGCGATGATGATGCAACCATCTATCAAGCCTGCTGATGAAGGTTCAGCAGGAGACATCATTGCGCGCATCGGTAGTCTGACCCGAATGCTGCGCGACAGCCTGCGTGAGCTGGGGCTGGACCAGGCGATTGCCGAAGCGGCGGAGGCGATCCCTGATGCGCGCGACCGTCTGGATTACGTCGTCCAGATGACGGCGCAGGCGGCGGAACGCGCGCTAAACAGTGTCGAAGCCTCGCAGCCGCATCAGGATGCGATGGAGAAAGAGGCGAAAGCGCTAACCCAACGTTGGGACGAGTGGTTTGACAATCCGATCGAGCTTGCCGACGCCCGTGAACTGGTGACGGATACGCGCCAGTTTCTCAGGGATGTCCCGGGCCATACCAGCTTTACTAACGCGCAACTGCTGGACATCATGATGGCGCAGGATTTCCAGGATCTGACGGGTCAGGTGATCAAACGCATGATGGACGTGATTCAGGAGATTGAGCGCCAGTTATTAATGGTACTGCTGGAAAACATCCCGGAACAGAGCGCACGACCAAAACGCGAGAACGAAAGCTTACTCAACGGCCCGCAGGTGGATACCTCGAAAGCTGGCGTCGTCGCCAGTCAGGATCAGGTGGACGACCTGCTGGACAGTCTTGGGTTTTAAGCTTTTTTGACCTGATGGCGCTGCGCTTATCGGGTTCGAATCCGTCAACCCGGCCGGATACGAGACTTTCTTATCGTATCCGGCTATCTCTATTAACGCCATAAACCCCGCCTTTTTTACCGCTTACTCTGCCCATTGGCGTAAAGCGGTTCTGGCATCATTCTCGCTTATCAATCTATCCAGGGTTTGCTGCGTGGCAGAAGAGAGCGACGACGACAAAACAGAAGCCCCCACACCCCACCGACTTGAAAAAGCGCGGGAAGAAGGGCAGATCCCCCGTTCCAGAGAACTGACCTCACTGCTGATATTGCTGGTGGGCGTTTGTATTATTTGGTTCGGCGGCGAGTCGTTAGCGCGGCAACTGGCGGGAATGCTCTCAGCAGGCCTGCACTTCGATCACCGTATGGTGAACGATCCTAACCTGATCCTGGGGCAGATAATTTTGCTGATTAAAGCGGCGATGATGGCACTGCTACCGCTCATCGCGGGCGTGGTACTGGTGGCGCTTATCTCGCCGGTTATGCTTGGCGGCCTGATTTTTAGCGGTAAGTCGCTACAGCCAAAATTTTCTAAATTAAACCCGCTGCCGGGAATTAAGCGCATGTTTTCGGCGCAGACCGGCGCGGAACTGCTAAAAGCGGTGTTGAAATCCACGCTGGTCGGCTGCGTTACCGGCTTTTATCTCTGGTATCACTGGCCACAAATGATGCGCCTGATGGCGGAGTCGCCGATCGTCGCAATGGGGAATGCGCTGGATCTGGTTGGACTCTGCGCGTTACTGGTGGTACTGGGCGTGATTCCGATGGTGGGATTTGACGTGTTTTTCCAGATCTTTAGCCACCTGAAAAAATTACGCATGTCGCGGCAGGACATTCGCGACGAATTTAAAGAGAGCGAAGGCGATCCGCATGTTAAGGGCAAAATTCGCCAGATGCAACGCGCCGCCGCGCAGCGCCGCATGATGGAAGATGTGCCGAAAGCGGACGTCATTGTCACTAACCCGACGCACTATTCCGTGGCGCTGCAGTATGACGAAAACAAAATGAGCGCGCCGAAAGTGGTCGCGAAGGGGGCTGGATTAATAGCGCTGCGCATTCGCGAGATCGGCGCTGAACATCGGGTTCCCACTTTAGAAGCGCCGCCGCTGGCGCGGGCATTATATCGCCACGCCGAAATCGGTCAGCAAATTCCCGGGCAGTTATATGCTGCCGTTGCGGAAGTGTTGGCCTGGGTCTGGCAGCTTAAACGCTGGCGGCTTGCGGGCGGGCAACGTCCTCCACAACCTGAGAACCTTCCGGTGCCAGAAGCGCTGGATTTTATGAACGAGAAGAATACTGATGGCTAATCTGGTCGCGATGCTGCGCCTACCCAGCAACCTGAAATCGACGCAATGGCAAATTCTTGCCGGGCCGATCCTCATTCTGCTGATTTTGTCGATGATGGTGCTGCCGCTGCCTGCTTTTATCCTCGACTTATTGTTTACCTTTAATATTGCGCTATCGATCATGGTGCTGCTGGTGGCGATGTTTACCCAGCGTACTCTGGATTTTGCCGCGTTTCCGACCATCCTGCTGTTTACCACGCTACTGCGTCTGGCGCTTAACGTAGCCTCAACGCGCATTATTTTGATGGAAGGGCATACCGGCGCGGCGGCGGCGGGAAAGGTAGTGGAGGCGTTCGGTCATTTCCTGGTCGGCGGTAACTTCGCGATCGGGATTGTGGTTTTTATCATCCTCGTCATTATCAACTTCATGGTCATCACCAAAGGCGCCGGACGTATTGCCGAAGTCGGCGCGCGCTTTGTGCTGGATGGTATGCCCGGTAAGCAAATGGCGATTGACGCCGATCTTAATGCCGGTCTGATTGGTGAAGACGAGGCCAAAAAACGGCGTTCGGAAGTCACTCAGGAAGCCGACTTCTACGGCTCGATGGACGGGGCAAGTAAATTTGTACGCGGCGACGCCATCGCCGGTATTCTCATCATGGTCATTAACGTGGTCGGCGGGCTGCTGGTCGGCGTATTGCAGCACGGAATGAGCATAGGCAGCGCGGCGGAAAGCTACACCCTGCTGACCATTGGCGACGGCCTGGTCGCCCAGATCCCGGCGCTGGTTATCTCCACGGCGGCGGGCGTCATTGTGACCCGCGTTAGTACCGATCAGGATGTTGGCGAGCAGATGGTTGGCCAACTGTTCAGTAATCCAAGGGTGATGCTGCTGGCGGCGGCGGTGCTGGGGCTGCTTGGCATGGTGCCTGGAATGCCTAACATGGTATTTTTACTCTTTACCGCCGCTTTGCTCGGCCTGGCATGGTGGCTGCGCGGGCGCGAAGAAAAAGCGCCGGAGGAGCCGCAGCCGGTAAAAATGCCGGAAAATAACTCGGTGGTCGAAGCTACCTGGAATGACGTACAGCTTGAGGATTCACTGGGAATGGAAGTGGGCTACCGCCTGATCCCGATGGTGGATTTTCAACAGGATGGCGAATTGCTCGGACGTATTCGCAGCATTCGTAAAAAATTCGCGCAGGATATGGGGTTCCTGCCGCCGGTTGTCCACATTCGCGACAATATGGATTTACAGCCTGCGCGCTACCGTATTTTGATGAAAGGGGTAGAGATCGGCAGCGGGGACGCCTATCCGGGACGCTGGCTGGCTATTAACCCCGGCACGGCGGCGGGAACGCTACCGGGCGAGAAAACCGTCGATCCAGCTTTTGGCCTTGATGCCATCTGGATTGAAAGCGCCCTGAAAGAGCAGGCGCAAATTCAGGGCTTTACCGTCGTGGAAGCCAGTACCGTTGTGGCGACGCACCTTAACCACTTGATTGGCCAATTCTCCGCCGAACTGTTTGGCCGCCAGGAAGCGCAGCAACTGTTGGATCGTGTCTCTCAGGAGATGCCTAAACTCACGGAAGATCTGGTCCCCGGCGTCGTGACCCTCACAACTTTACACAAAGTCCTGCAAAACTTACTGGCGGAAAAAGTCCCGATTCGCGATATGCGCACCATTCTGGAAACGCTGGCGGAACATGCGCCGTTACAAAGCGATCCGCATGAATTAACCGCCGTGGTACGCGTGGCATTAGGACGAGCGATTACGCAACAGTGGTTCCCCGGTAATGAAGAAGTGCAGGTGATTGGCCTGGATACCGCGCTGGAGCGTTTGCTGCTTCAGGCATTGCAGGGCGGCGGCGGTCTTGAGCCTGGGTTGGCGGATCGCCTGCTGGCGCAGACGCAAGAGGCGCTTTCTCGCCAGGAAATGCTTGGTGCGCCGCCGGTATTACTGGTTAACCATGCGCTACGTCCATTATTGTCCCGCTTTTTGCGGCGCAGTTTACCGCAGCTGGTGGTGTTGTCGAACCTTGAGCTTTCCGATAACCGTCATATCCGCATGACGGCGACCATTGGAGGAAAATAATGCGTAAATGGCTGGCGTTGTTGCTCTTTCCCCTGACGGTTCAGGCCGCAGGCGAAGGCGCGTGGCAGGATAGCGGTATGGGTGTAACCTTAAATTACCGGGGTGTTTCCGCATCGTCTTCGCCATTGTCGGCGCGCCAGCCGGTTTCCGGTGTGATGACGCTGGTCGCCTGGCGTTATGAACTGAATGGCCCGACTCCCGCGGGCTTACGGGTACGTTTATGTTCCCAGTCCCGTTGCGTAGAACTTGATGGTCAGAGTGGCACGACCCACGGTTTTGCTCATGTTCCCGCAGTCGAGCCGCTCCGCTTTGTCTGGGAAGTCCCCGGCGGCGGCCGACTTATCCCGGCGTTAAAAGTGCGGAGCAATCAGGTGATTGTGAACTACCGCTAACCGCCCCTTTCTTTGCCAGGTAGCAGACCTGACTCTCTTTTTGAATAAATAGAAACGCTGTTTTATAAAATGGTGAGGTAGGTTGCCGGACTCTTTGCGTTTTTGCCATTTACGCTCTGGCAATGGCAGAAACAAAAAGGTTTCCGCCCAGCTTAGCTTTTACTGTAGCGAATCGACTGCGTCGGCGGTAAAACTGCACGCAGCACTGAATTCGACATTACACAGAGGTTAAGCAAATGATGGTTTATCCAGTCAAACACAGTCCGCTATTGCGTCAGCCTGAGCATTTTATCGCCAGAGATGAACTAAAAGCCCTGGTGCAAAAGGTGACGCATAACCTGGTCAATATTAAAGATGAGACAGGCGAATTTTTATTGCGACTGGACGATGGACGCGTGATCGATACTAAAGGCTGGGCCGGATGGGAGTGGACGCACGGCGTGGGCCTGTACGGAATGTATCACTATTACCAACAGACCGGCGACCAGACGATGCGTAAGATCATTGATGACTGGTTTGCCGATCGTTTTGCGGAAGGCGCGACGACGAAAAACGTTAATACGATGGCGCCATTTTTAACGCTGGCGTATCGCTATGAAGAGACGCGTAATCCAGCGTATTTACCGTGGCTGGAAACGTGGGCCGAATGGGCGATGAATGAAATGCCCCGTACCGATCACGGCGGAATGCAGCACATCACGCTGGCGGAGGAAAATCATCAGCAGATGTGGGACGACACGCTAATGATGACGGTGCTGCCGCTGGCGAAAATCGGTAAACTGTTGAACCGGCCGGAATATGTGGAAGAGGCAACCTATCAGTTCCTGCTGCACGTGCAGAATTTGATGGATAAAGAGACGGGGCTGTGGTTCCACGGCTGGAGCTATGACGGTCATCATAACTTCGCTAACGCTCGCTGGGCGCGCGGCAACAGTTGGCTGACCATTGTGATCCCGGATTTTCTTGAACTGCTGGACTTGCCGGAAAATAATGCCGTGCGCCGTTACCTGGTCCAGGTACTGAATGCGCAGATCGCCGCGCTGGCGAAATGTCAGGATGAAAGTGGTTTGTGGCATACGCTGCTTGACGATCCGCACTCTTATCTTGAGGCGTCGGCGACGGCGGGTTTTGCCTACGGTATTCTTAAAGCGGTGCGCAAACGCTATGTCGGGCGGCACTATGCGCAGGTGGCGGAAAAAGCCATTCGGGGGATAGTGAAACATATCTCGCCGGAAGGCGAACTGCTGCAAACGTCATTTGGCACTGGCATGGGCCACGATCTCGATTTTTACCGTCATATTCCGTTGACCTCTATGCCTTACGGGCAGGCGATGGCAATGCTGTGTTTGACGGAATATCTGCGTAACTATTTCTGATGTATGCAGATATTCCGGCCGTATCCTTGTCTGATGGCGCTTTGCTTATTTGACTATGGCGCCTGACCCGACTGTGTGGTATCAGCCTGTGGATCAAACAGGTGGTCAAGGATTTTTCGCATGATGGGCGCGGCGGTAACGCCGTCGCTTCCGCCGTTTTCCAGAATCAAGGCAATAGCGACCTTAGGGTTTTTATACGGTGCAAAAGCGGTATAAAACACATGATCGCGCAGGCGAATGGGGATCATTTTCGCGTTGTAGGTCTGATTTTCTTTCAGGCTAAACACCTGCGACGTGCCGCTTTTGGCCGCAATGCCGTAGGGCGCTGTGTGAAAGAACTTATAGCCCGTTCCGTTGGGTGCATTCGCCATGCCATACATCGCCTGACGCACCAGTCCCCAGTATGGCGACGCCGGATCGGCTATCTGTGCCGGTGTTCCTGAAGGGCGATACGGAACCACCGTTTTGCCGCTCTCTTCATTGAGTAACAGGTGAGGGGCAATCACCTTACCGTTGTTGATGAGCGCCACCATCGCTTTTACCATCTGGATGGGGGTGGCAATCCAGTAACCCTGGCCGATGCCGACAGAAATGGTATCGCCCTGATACCAGGCTTTTTTATGGACCCGCTGTTTCCATGCGCGGCTGGGAAGCAGCCCGTCATACTCTTCATTAAGGTCGATGCCCGTCGGTTTGCCATAGCCGAACTGAGACAACATCGTGTCGATACGGTCAATACCCATCATATAAGCGACCTGATAGAAAAAGGTATCCGCAGATTCCTCAATCGCTTTAGTGACATCCAGCATACCGTGTCCGGTTTTTTTCCAGTCCCGGTAATGCCGCTGCGTGCCGGGAAGCGTCCAGGTTGGCGCGCCAAAGAAGGTGGTTTGCGGCGTAATAATCCCGCATAACAGCGCGGACATTGCCATATAGGGTTTAACCGTTGACGCCGGAGGATAAAGCCCTTGCGTCACGCGGTTGATCAGCGGCAGATTTTTATCGTGCAGCAGTTTGCCGTAATCCTGATAGCTAATGCCTTTTACAAAGGGGTTCGGGTCGTAGCTGGGCATAGATACCATCGCCAGCACTGAACCATCGTGCGGATCTTCAACCAGTACGGCAGCACGCTGCCCGGCCAGCAAACTTTCAATGTACTCTTGTAAATGGAGATCCAGCGTCAGGTGAATGTTCTTACCCGCGATGGGAGGAACGTCTTTCAGCAGGCGGACAATACGCCCGTGATTATCCACCTCGACCTCCTGATAACCGGTTTTGCCATGAAGATCGTTTTCGTAGTAACGCTCAATCCCCTGTTTACCGATGTTATGGTCCGCCGCGTAATTCTCTGCCAGCCCTTTTTTATCCAGCGCTTTAAGGTCGTTATCGTTTATCTTTGACACGTAACCGAGAACATGCGCCAGCTCCGCGCCGTAAGGATACTGCCGATCCTGATAGCTATTGATCGTGACGCCGTTGAAATGAAACTGATTGACCGCAAAGCGTGCGATTTCAACATCCGTTAGCGCGTTTTTGAGCACCACCGGACGATAGCGGCTACTGGATTTTAGCGCGCGGCGAAAGTCGGCGATATCATCGGGGGAGAGATCAACAATAGGGGTGAGCTGTTTTAGCAGCGCATCCATATCGGCAATTTTATAGGGCGTAACCGCGATATCATACCAGGTTACGTTACGCACCAGCGGAATGCCGTTGCGATCGTAAATGATGCCGCGCGTGGGCGCGACGGGTAGCATCTTGATATCGTTCTCATTCGAACGGGTGGTGTAGTAGTGGTGCTGACGGATTTGCAAGTTATAGAGGTTGAAGATCAGGATACCAAAGCAGACAACCACTACACCAAACGCCACAATCACACGTCTCAGGAAGAGTTTCTCTTCCGCATCAAAGTCTTTAAAAGTCATTACCTGTACCTGAACAATCCGCCGCCTAATGATACGGGGCGGTCAGCGCCAGCACAGGTAAAAGATGTTCCATCTCTCTATAGAAATGTGTCATTCCTTGTGATTTGTTACAGATATACCGCTGTGGCAATAAAAAGGCCTGAGTCCGTTATCCGGAGTCAGGCCTGATGATGTTAACGACGGCGCGTTTACATGCGTTCTACGGTTTCGATACCCAACGTATCCAGACCCAGTTTCAGCGTCTTCGCCGTCAGTTGCGCCAGTTTTAGGCGGCTATTGCGAACCGCGTCATTCTCGGCGCTGAGAATAGGGCAGTGCTCGTAGAAGCCGGAGAACAGCCCGGCGACGTCATACAGATACGCGCACATGACGTGCGGCGTACCTTCACGCGCGACCACCGTCAGGGTTTCTTCAAACTGCAGCAGACGGGCAGCGAGTTGCGCTTCGCGATCTTCGCTAATGATAACCGGCGCGCTCGCCAGCGCCTGCTCGTCGATGTCCGCTTTACGGAAAACAGACAGCACACGCGTATAGGCATACTGCATATAAGGAGCGGTATTGCCTTCGAAAGCCAACATATTATCCCAGTCGAAGATATAGTCAGTGGTGCGGTTTTTTGACAGATCGGCGTATTTCACCGCGCCAATACCGACGGCGTTAGCCAGTTTTTCCAGCTCGTCAGCCGACATATCCGGGTTCTTCTCCGCCACCAGACGACGCGCGCGCTCCAGCGCCTCATCCAGCAGGTCCGCCAGTTTCACCGTACCGCCCGCGCGAGTTTTAAACGGTTTACCGTCTTTACCCAACATCATGCCGAACATGTGGTGTTCCAGCGGAACGGAATCCGGCACATAACCGGCTTTACGCACAATGGTCCAGGCCTGCATCAGGTGCTGGTGCTGACGGGAGTCAATGTAGTAGAGCACGCGGTCGGCGTGCAGCGTTTCGTAACGGTATTTGGCGCAGGCGATATCGGTAGTGGTATACAGATAACCGCCATCTTTCTTCTGAATAATGACGCCCATCGGGTCGCCTTCCTTGTTTTTAAACTCATCAAGGAAAACCACCGTTGCGCCTTCGCTTTCAACCGCCAGGCCTTTGGCTTTCAGATCGGCGACGATGCCCGGCAGCATCGGATTATACAGACTTTCGCCCATCACATCGTCACGCGTCAGAGTGACGTTCAGACGATCATAGGTGATCTGGTTTTGCGTCATCGTGATATCAACCAGCTTACGCCACATCTCACGGAAATAGGTATCACCGCTCTGCAATTTGACGACGTAGTTACGCGCGCGCTCGGCAAACGCTTCATCTTCGTCATAATGCTTTTTCGCATCGCGGTAGAATCCTTCGAGATCCGCCAGCGCCATGTCGCCCGCGTTTTCCTGCTGCTGTTTTTCCAGCCAGGCGATAAGCATACCGAACTGGGTGCCCCAGTCGCCGACGTGGTTAGCGCGAATAACATGATGGCCCAGAAACTCCAGCGTGCGCACTGCCGCATCGCCGATAATCGTGGAGCGTAGATGACCGACGTGCATCTCTTTCGCGACGTTGGGCGCGGAGTAGTCGACGACAATCGTCTGACGAGTCGGCTGAGAAACGCCCAGACGATCGGAGGTCAGCGCCTGTTGCACCTGTTCAGCGAGAAAAGCCGGTTCGAGGAAAATATTGATAAAGCCAGGGCCGGCGATTTCAACCTTGCTGGCGATGCCGCTGAGATCCAGATGAGTCAGCACCTGCTCTGCAAGTTGTCGGGGGGCCATACCCAGTTTTTTCGCAACTGCCATCATGCCGTTGGCCTGATAGTCGCCGAACTGAACTTTGGCTGACTGACGAACCTGGGGCTCGCAATCTGCAGGCGCGCCTGCAGCAATCATGGCCTGACTAACTTTTTCTGAGAGAAGAGCCTGAATATTCACCGGAATACCTTACGTTTATGAAGCGGACTGTATTGCCCGCGCCAGTTTAAGAATTAGGGCGGGAGTATACTGCAAATGCCCGTTGGCGTCAGCATTGCGCGCGCGGCGCGTCGCCTGAAATATACGCAACAATAATCTGCATAAGCATTCAATAAACGCCCAATCAAATCAAAGGTTGGTTGCCGGGGCGCAACAGCGTAAATTAGCGGTTTTCACAGCAAGAAGAGCGTCCTGATATGGCGAACTGGCAACACATTGATGAACTGCATGATATTTCCGCAGATTTACCGCGATTCACTCTGGCGTTCAGAGAACTTTCCACTCGCCTTGGTCTGCAGATTAGCGCCCTTGAGGCCGATCACATTTCATTGCGCTGTCACCAGAATACGACGGCGGAGCGTTGGCGTCGCGGTTTTGAACAATGCGGTGAGCTACTGTCGGAAAATATCATCAACGGCAGGCCGATTTGTCTGTTTAAACTGCATGAACCGGTATGTGTGGAACACTGGCGGTTTTCTGTTATCGAATTACCGTGGCCGGGAGAAAAACGCTATCCACACGAGGGGTGGGAGCATATTGAAATCGTGCTGCCCGGCGAGCCGGAGACCTTGAACGCGAGGGCGCTGGCGTTGTTGTCGGATGAGGGGCTTAGTCAGCCGGGGATAGTGGTTAAAACCAGTTCGCCACAGGGCGAGCATGAACGTTTGCCAAACCCTACGCTGGCCGTGACCGATGGCCGCATCACGGTAAAATTTCATCCATGGTCGATTGAAGCGATTGTCGCCAGCGAACAGGCGGCCCATTAACCTGCCGAGCGGAGTGAATATGGCGTTACTTGAGATCTGTTGTTACAGCATGGAATGCGCGCTCACCGCGCAGCGAAACGGCGCGGATCGTATCGAACTGTGCGCCGCGCCGAAAGAAGGCGGGCTTACGCCTTCGCTGGGCGTCTTACGCAGCGTGCGCGAGCATATTACGATTCCCGTACATCCGATTATTCGTCCTCGCGGCGGGGATTTTTACTACACTGACGGCGAATTTGCCGCCATGCTGGAAGATATTCGCCTCGTCAGAGAGTTGGGTTTTCCCGGGCTGGTGACTGGCGTGTTGACCGTTGATGGGGATGTCGATATGTCGCGAATGGAAAAAATAATGGCGGCGGCCGGACCGCTGGCGGTGACATTCCACCGCGCCTTCGATATGTGTGCTAATCCCTTCAATGCGCTAAAGAATCTGGCTGACGCAGGCGTAGCAAGAGTACTGACTTCCGGACAAAAAGCCGATGCGGCGCAAGGTTTATCAATAATTATGGAACTTATTGCCCAGGGGGATGCTCCAACCATTATGGCTGGTGCGGGGGTTCGTGCAAATAACCTGCAGAATTTCCTCGATGCCGGAGTACGGGAAGTACACAGTTCCGCCGGAGTCTTACTGCCTTCGCCGATGCGCTATCGCAATCAGGGGTTATCGATGTCTGCCGATATACAGGCGGACGAGTATTCTCGCTATAGGGTAGAGGGTGCGGCGGTCGCTGAAATGAAAGGAATCATTGTTCGCCATCAGGCCAAATGATTTTTACCGTTGCATCATGTCGCCCAATATGATGCTTGCTCGTACCAGGCCCCTGCCAATTCAACAGGGGCCTTTTTTTCTCCTTCATATTTCAAGCCGCAGCAGCGTTGGCCGCCTCGCGCACCCCGGTCACGTAGCTACCTACGTTCCCGGGGATTTGCTGCGTTGCCGCCTTGCTGCAACTTGAACTATTTTGGAGAAACGGTGCTATACGTAACGGTCATTCGGCAATCCATCACGGTTTACGCGCAATCAGCACCGCGCGCTGCGGGGCGGGGTAGCCTTCCACCGTCTTGCTGCGATCGTTCGGGTCAAGAAAATCGGCCAGCGACTCGGTAACCATCCATTCGGTACGGCGCTGCTCTTCGGTGGTGGTGACGCAAACGTCAGCGATACGCACATCAATAAAGCCGCATTTTTCCAGCCATTTTTTTAATGCCGGCGCGGAAGGAATAAAATAGACGTTACGCATCTGCGCGTAGCGGTCACCCGGCACCAGTACGGTATTTTCGTCGCCGTCGACGACCAGCGTTTCCAGTACCAGTTCACCCTCGTTGACCAACTGATCTTTTAACTGCCACAGATGCTCCAGCGGCGAGCGACGGTGATAAAGCACCCCCATCGAGAAGACGGTATCAAATGCTTTCAGCGCCGGGAGTTGTTCAATGCCCAACGGCAGCAGATGCGCGCGCTGATCGTTACCCAACAGTTTACGCACCGCCTCAAACTGGCAGAGGAAAAGCTGTGTAGGATCGATGCCGACCGCCAGATGTGCGCCCGCGCCAATCATCCGCCACAGGTGATAGCCGCTGCCGCAGCCGACATCAAGGATCGTCCGGCCGGTTAAATCTGACAGATGCGGCAGTACGCGATCCCACTTCCAGTCGGAGCGCCATTCGGTATCAATATCTACGCCATAAAGCGAGAACGGGCCTTTACGCCACGGCATCAGATTACGCAGCAATGTATCAATACGCTTTAGCTGACCTTCGCTGAGCGGCGTTTCGCTTTCAGCCGTGACGCTGTGCAGTAAATCCAGCCGCCAGGGCGTCATTTCCGGTAAAAATTCTACCGCGTTCGACCACTGTTTAAACAAGCCATGCTGCTGCTCGCGTTGCCAGGCGGCAATCTGCGCGGGCAATGTTTCCAGCCAGTGGGAGAGATGATTTTTAGCAATGAGCTGATAAAAGTTACCAAACTCGATCATGCGGCAACTCCGGCTTTTAACGCGACAAGCGACCCGAAGTTAAAGCACTGGAACCACAGTTCACTATGTTCGAAACCCGCCTTACGCAGGCGCGCTTTATGTGTTTCCACCGAGTCGGTGAGCATCACGTTTTCCAGCATACTGCGCTTCTGGCTGATCTCCAGTTCGCTGTACCCATTCGCGCGTTTAAAATCGTGGTGCATGTTGAATAACAGCTCACCCACTTTCGCGTCTTCAAAGCTAAATTTTTCCGACAGTACCAGCGCGCCGCCGGGATTCAACCCCAGGTAAATCTTATCCAGCAATGCCTGGCGTTCGGCAGGTTCAAGGAATTGCAGGGTAAAATTCAGCACCACCATCGAGGCGTTTTCAATAGTGATATCGCGGATATCGCCTTCAACGACTTCAACCGGCGTAGGCGCTTTATACGCATCAATATGGCGGCGGCAGCGTTCAATCATGGCCGGGGAGTTATCGACGGCGATAATGCGACAATGCTCATGGCGGATATTACGCCGAACAGACAGCGTCGCGGCGCCCAGCGAGCAGCCCAGATCGTAGACCTGCGTGTTCGGCTGCACAAAGCGTTCAGCTAACATGCCGATCATGGAGATGATGTTGGAGTAGCCTGGTACCGAACGCTGAATCATGTCGGGGAAAACTTCGGCTACTCGTTCATCAAAAGTCCAGTCGCCGAGACGGGCGATAGGCGCAGAAAAAAGCGTGTCGCGGTGAGACATAACGTATACATCCGGGAAAAATAAAGGCGCATATTGTGCGCTAATACAGGGAGAAAACCAACTCCCAGGGCATATACCACAGGTTTGCCAGCACCATCAGCAACAATGCGCACCAGGTAGCGCTCATCCCCGCCCGCCGCCAGCGGAACAGGCGGTGGTGAAAACCGTAATAATGCATCAGCCGACCGGCGATTAAAATGATGCCGCAGATATGCACCATCCACGTTTCGGCGCCGTTCATTTCCATAAACAGCAGCAGCACCAGCGCGACAGGAATATATTCCACCGCGTTGCCATGAATACGGATGGCGCTTTGTAATTCGCTAAAACCGCCGTCGCCATAGGCGACACGGTACTGCATTCGCAAGCGAACGACATTAAAAGAGAACTTCATTAATAATAACGCACCCAAAACGGCATACAGCGCGCTTACCATACAAACTCCCTTTTAAAATGGCTGATGGCACTGTCTATGATAGGGGGCATTTTCAGAAAAGAGAAGATTGCTGTGGAATGGACGGAGCAGTGCCGATTTCCGGTAAGACGCTGCGTAAATCATGCCAAAGTGTATTCACCAGTTCCGGCGCCTGCGCGATATCCGGAGTATGTAAAAACAGAAAAGGCGTGGTGGTCTGCCGCCACTGCGGGAGTTTCTGCAACCAGGCGGCGAAAAACTCACGGTTTTGCGCCATATTATCGCTACCGATAAAACGCACCATCGGATGGCTAGCCGTCACGACAGCATGTACCGGAACTTTGGGTTTTTTTCGCTGCGCGTCGCGGACGGCCTCGCTGTGGGGATGGGCGGCATGTACCGGACGACTATCCAGGATCACGCGGTTTACGCCGCGCGCGTGTAACCCGCGATTGAGCCGCTGTTCATCCTCACCTTTGTCAAAAAAACACGGATGACGAACTTCTACGCCATAGGTAAACGTGGCGGGGAGCGCATCAAGAAACTGCCATAAGGCGGGGAGATCGCGCGGTCCAAAGGCGGCGGGCAACTGCAGCCAGTATTGGCCAATACGCGTTTCCAGCGGCGCCAGGCGGGTAAAAAACGCCTGTACCAGATCGTCGCAATGGCGCAGCGCGGCCTGGTGAGAAATGGTCGCGGGAAATTTAAAGCAAAAACGGAAATCGTCCGTAGTTTGCGCATACCAGCGATCGACAATTTCCGCTTTCGGCAGCGCGTAAAGCGTGGTGTTGCCCTCCACGCAGTTAAAGTGGCGGGCATACTCTTCCAGACTGGTGATGCCGAGCCGCGCCCATTTCGGGTGCGACCATTGCGGCAAGCCAATGTAGATCATAAGGCGTTTAAAATATCCTCTACGCTGCGTACCCGGCCAATGCGCGGGAAAATATGCGTCATACTGCTCTGATGCTGCTCACTGCTGGCGGCGCTACAGGCATCTTCGGCAATAATAAGGTTAAATCCCAACTCCCAGGCGTTACGCGCTGTGGATTCGACGCCGATATTGGTTGAGATCCCGCACAATATGATGGTGTCGATACCCCGGCGGCGAAGCTGTAATTCCAGATCGGTGCCGTAAAACGCGCCCCACTGGCGTTTAGTCACTTCCAGATCGCTGTCCTTTTTACCCAATGCCGTAGGCCAGGTCCACCAGTTTTCCGGCAACGCGTGCGCAGGCGTTGCGGCATCCACGGGTTGTTTTAACGCTTCGGCATAATCATCAGACCATCCGACGCGTACCATAACCACGGGCGAGCCGTTGGCACGACACTTTTCCGCCAGCCGCGCGGCGCGGGCGACCACCTCATTTGCCGTATACGGGCCGCCGGCAAACGGAAGAATTCCTTCCTGTAAATCAATAACCACCAGGGCGGTTGTGGTCGCGTTGAGTTTCAGCATGATAATCACTCTCCTAAAAATAGCGTATTTCACTACACCTTAAGCGCGATTAAAGAGGAAAGCGGTGACAAATATTGTTAATTTTTGTGAGCATACGCAATACCCGCGTGAAAAACCCGGGTACAGTCAGTATGAACCAAGTGTCGATACCGCATGAAACGGGCAAGTTATCGCTCCCATGCTGGATTGACTCTTATCGTGCGGCAGAATTTCCAGTATAATAGCCGCCTTTTTTCATCCAGTTGTGACATACAGCTAAAGCTGCGACTTCGTCGCCTGCATGGCAGGCAACAATCCGCCTGCGGCTAAGTTAAGGGATATCTCATGCGTACAGAATATTGCGGACAGCTACGTCTGTCCCACGTGGGGCAGCAGGTGACTCTGTGTGGTTGGGTCAACCGTCGTCGTGATCTTGGCAGCCTGATCTTTATCGATATGCGCGACCGCGAAGGTATTGTGCAGGTGTTCTTCGATCCGGATCGTGCGGACGCGTTAAAGCTGGCCTCTGAACTGCGTAATGAGTTCTGCATTCAAGTTACGGGCACCGTGCGTGCGCGTGACGCGAAAAACGTCAATGCGGATATGGCGACCGGCGAAATTGAAGTGCTGGCGTCCTCTCTCACTATCATCAACCGCGCAGACTCACTGCCGCTTGACGCTAACCACGTTAATACCGAAGAGGCGCGTCTCAAGTACCGCTATCTGGATTTGCGTCGTCCGGAAATGGCGCAGCGCCTGAAAACTCGCGCCAAAATTACCAGCCTGGTGCGTCGTTTTATGGACGATCACGGTTTCCTTGATATTGAAACGCCGATGCTGACCAAAGCCACGCCGGAAGGCGCGCGCGACTATCTGGTGCCTTCGCGCGTGCACAAAGGTAAATTCTACGCGCTGCCGCAGTCGCCGCAGCTGTTCAAACAGCTCCTGATGATGTCCGGTTTCGACCGTTACTATCAGATAGTCAAATGCTTCCGTGATGAAGACTTACGTGCTGACCGTCAGCCGGAGTTTACTCAGATCGACGTCGAGACCTCCTTCATGACCGCGCCACAGGTGCGCGAAGTGATGGAAGCGCTGGTGCGCCATTTATGGCTGGAAGTGAAAGGCGTGGATCTGGGGGATTTCCCGGTCATGACGTTTGCCGAAGCGGAACGTCGTTACGGTTCCGACAAACCAGACCTGCGTAACCCGATGGAACTGGTAGATGTCGCTGACCTGCTGAAATCGGTAGAGTTCGCGGTCTTCGCGGGCCCGGCTAACGATCCGAAAGGCCGCGTGGCAGCGCTGCGTGTGCCTGGCGGGGCGCAGCTTAGCCGTAAGCAGATCGACGATTACGGTAACTTTGTTAAGATCTACGGCGCGAAAGGCCTGGCGTATATCAAAGTTAACGAGCGCGCGAAAGGTCTGGACGGGATTAACAGTCCGGTGGCCAAGTTCCTGACCGCCGACATCGTCGACGCTATCCTTGAACGTACCGGCGCGCAGGACGGCGACATGATCTTCTTCGGCGCAGATAACAAAAAAGTGGTTGCCGATGCGCTGGGCGCGCTGCGTCTGAAACTGGGCAAAGACCTGAGCCTGACCGACGAAGACAAATGGGCGCCGCTGTGGGTGATTGACTTCCCGATGTTTGAAGACGACGGCGAAGGCGGTCTGACCGCGATGCACCATCCGTTCACCGCCCCGCGTGACATGACGGCGTCTGAACTGAAAACTGCGCCGGAAGAAGCCGTCGCTAACGCTTACGATATGGTGATTAACGGCTATGAAGTGGGCGGCGGTTCGGTGCGTATTCACAACGGTGAAATGCAGCAAACCGTATTTGGTATTCTCGGTATCAATGAGCAGGAGCAGCGCGAGAAGTTCGGCTTCCTGTTGGATGCGTTGAAATACGGTACGCCGCCGCATGCGGGCCTGGCGTTTGGTCTGGACCGTCTGACCATGCTGTTGACCGGCACCGACAATATTCGTGATGTTATCGCCTTCCCGAAAACGACCGCCGCCGCGTGTCTGATGACCGAAGCGCCGAGTTTCGCCAACCAGGCAGCGTTGACGGAGTTGGGGATTCAGGTTGTGAAGAAAGCCGAGAATAACTGATATGAACAATGTACACGACATCATTCGCGTGATATCGCGGCGGCCCGCAAGGGCGAGTCTCATCAATGCACGGCGTCACTCAACAGCCAACAACGAGGTCGCGTGAAGGATAAAGTGTACAAGCGCCCCGTTTCGGTCCTGGTGGTTATTTTCGCGCAGGATACGAAACGGGTGCTAATGTTGCAGCGACGCGACGACCCGGATTTTTGGCAGTCAGTGACTGGCAGCATAGAAGAAGGGGAGACCGCGTTGCAGGCCGCCGTGCGTGAAGTCAAAGAGGAGGTCACGATTGATGTTGCGGCAGAGCAACTGACCTTAATCGACTGCCAACGTACGGTGGAGTTTGAAATTTTTTCACATTTACGTCATCGCTATGCGCCGGGCGTTATGCACAATACAGAATTCTGGTTCTGCCTTGCGTTACCGCATGAGCGGCAGGTGATATTCACTGAACATCTGACGTACCAGTGGCTTGATGCGCCTGACGCGGCGGCGCTTACCAAGTCCTGGAGTAACCGGCAAGCGATTGAAGAGTTTGTCATTAACGTCGCCTGAAAAGGCGCGCTTTTTTTGAGGAAATATTTATGGCAGGTCATAGTAAATGGGCCAACACCAGACATCGTAAAGCTGCGCAGGATGCCAAGCGCGGTAAAATCTTCACTAAAATTATTCGTGAACTGGTAACGGCAGCTAAATTGGGCGGCGGCGATCCGGATGCCAACCCGCGTCTGCGCGCGGCCGTAGATAAAGCGCTGGCCAACAACATGACCCGCGACACTCTGAACCGTGCCATCGCTCGCGGTGTGGGTGGTGATGAAGACTCGAACATGGAAACCATCATCTATGAAGGTTATGGTCCTGGCGGCACGGCCATTATGATTGAGTGTCTGAGTGACAACCGTAACCGTACCGTAGCGGAAGTGCGTCATGCTTTCAGCAAGTGCGGCGGTAATCTGGGTACCGATGGCTCAGTGGCGTACCTGTTCAGTAAGAAAGGGGTCATCTCCTTTGAGAAAGGCGATGAAGACACCATCATGGAAGCCGCTCTGGAAGCTGGCGCGGAAGATGTTGTGACCTATGATGATGGCGCGATTGATGTTTACACTGCCTGGGAAGAGATGGGCAAAGTGCGTGACGCGCTGGAAGCGGCGGGTCTGAAAGCGGACAGCGCCGAAGTGTCCATGATCCCGTCAACCAAAGCGGATATGGATGCGGAAACCGCGCCGAAACTGCTACGTCTGATCGATATGCTGGAAGACTGTGACGATGTCCAGGAAGTCTACCATAACGGTGAGATCTCTGATGAGGTGGCGGCGACCCTGTAATGGTGCTGTTAAACGCCGGCGGGCAGGGGGGATAGCGTGTCGATTATTCTCGGTATTGACCCCGGCTCGCGCATTACCGGTTATGGCGTTATCCGCCAGGTAGGCAGACAACTGACCTATCTGGGCAGCGGATGTATTCGCACCAAAGTCGATGATTTGCCGTCTCGTTTGAAGCTCATATACGCAGGCGTGACGGAAATCATCACGCAGTTCCAGCCGGACTATTTTGCTATCGAACAGGTGTTTATGGCGAAGAACGCCGATTCAGCCCTCAAGCTGGGACAGGCGCGCGGCGTCGCGATTGTCGCCGCGGTCAATCAGGAACTGCCCGTGTTTGAATACGCGGCGCGTCAGGTGAAGCAAACCGTCGTCGGTATTGGTAGCGCGGAAAAAAGCCAGGTACAGCATATGGTGCGCACGTTGCTCAAACTGCCCGCTAACCCGCAGGCAGACGCCGCAGATGCGCTGGCTATCGCCATTACGCATTGCCATGTTAGCCAGAACGCGATGCAAATGAGCGAGAGCCGACTCAATCTGGCGCGGGGAAGGTTGCGCTAAATCATTCTCCCTCAGCCTCGCGTTGAGGGGTTTCAATTCCACAGGCGCTAATTAATTCTAAATTGGGATGATGCCACAGGCTGGCGGGCGTCACCGTCTTACGATCCCACGGGATTGAACCTAAAAACCAGAATTTCCAGAAGGTGAGTTTCGCATCAGGATTGCTGTGAAGTAATTCTTCGAATGTCTCAATATCGCCTACCGGAATACACAATGCTTCTTTATAGATATCAAACACAAATTTCGAGCAGAACTGGCGCGATGACTCGTATTTAAACCCCGTGTGATAAAACTTATTCAGCCGGGCGGGAACCTGCTCCATGATGGCGAGTTTCTGCTCGACCGTCAGGCCGCCGCGCAGACGGCGAACGGCGTAACGTTGTCCGGCTGAACGTTGTATAAACAGTGACAGCGTGGTGACGGTTGAGAGGGGGACGCGACTTTCCGCCACCAGATAGTCATCACCATTATGACCAATAATAATCCCAACATGGTTGCTCCAGCACTGTGAAGCGGTGGATATCTGGCCGAAAAGCGCGGCACCTATACAGGTAAAGACGGTATCCCCGGTTTCATATTGGACAGAATAATGTTTTTTCATCTCTGCATTCCATTATTTGAAATAAATTCCTTTTATTTATTCTACAGGGTAGTTAGCATTATACCAGATAAATGACAAGCCTTAGTGTCATCGAAATATGTATGGTGAATATTTCATTTATTGGAATTAATGTCGCAAATATATTTGGGGGGGATTAAGGTGGTAAATTTCTCATCATCTGATCTCTCATATTGACAGGGAGTATGACGTGGTTGATGATAAACCAATGAGAATAGGTTGGGTATTTTATTTTTCTTATATTTTTGTTGCTATTATCTTTCATCTGTTTATTAGTTTTTGTTATTGTTTGAGTATTGATATGGCAGAGGCTAATACTGTTGTTTTTTTATTAAAGCCAGGGACGATTTCATTATTATTTTTGCTTCTCCCTGCCAGGCGGTTCAGGACCAGACTGTTGGCAACATTGAGTTCAGTTTTCATTACCTTAGTATTTAACCAGTGGCATTTGGTTGCCGGGAATAAAGAACTGGTTTTGTGCCTGCAGGCAGCGTGCTTTATGGCTTTCCTGGCTATGACATCGGTAAAAAAATCCGGGTGGATGATTAGCGCATCATTATTTTTGGTTTGTGCGGCCGGAACGATTCGCCAGTGCTGGCTGGAACAGCTGTTTAACGCTGCCGATATATATATTGTTGATGATGGGCGGAGCAGTGGCGCCAGCGGCCACTGCTTCCAGTATATTGCAGCAAAAGGCCGTGGGTTAGCAGCAAAACGACAGGCACTTTTTAGTAGCGAAGAGTATGTGAATATTTATTATAGTTATTCAGAAGGGATGCCAGCCGTGAATTTCGATGGCATGAAAAATGAGTTTGTACAATATTTATTGTGTCATGGCGAATTAAAATCTGTTGCGCGCGACGATAAAACAACATGCGATTAAATTCAGCGCTAGTGGTTAATATTATTAAATCTATTCTCGGGTCTGTTTTTTTGGAGGCCCGATGTTCCGCTGTTGGCATTCGTACTGGATACATTATTAGTGTTATCAGGATACTCATTATTGAAGACTACCGAACGTGCGCCACGGCATGTTGGCAAAAAGTTGTTCGCGTAGGACGCAAAAAGTTGTCAATGAGTGTACGACTTATTTTGTACGCAGCGGGGAGCGTACCCGTCGTTAACCATCGCGGGTTGTCGGAGTAGAGAAATATCGGGATACGTGTTTTTCATCTGGATAAACATCCAGTCTTTTTTTATGATAGTGCATTATCTTTTCAGCCCTTTACGCAGGAGCGTCATGTGATAGGCAGACTCAGAGGCATTATTCTCGAAAAACAACCCCCGATCGTGCTGCTGGAGACAGGGGGAGTAGGCTATGAAGTACATATGCCTATGACCTGCTTTTACGAGCTGCCGGAGGCCGGGCAGGAGGCAATCGTCTTCACCCACTTCGTGGTGCGTGAAGATGCGCAGTTGCTGTACGGATTTAACAATAAGCAAGAGCGCACGCTATTTAAAGAGCTAATTAAAACGAATGGCGTCGGGCCTAAGCTGGCGCTGGCGATCCTCTCCGGCATGTCGGCGCAACAGTTCGTCAATGCGGTTGAGCGCGAAGAGCTGGGTGCGCTGGTGAAGCTGCCGGGTATCGGCAAGAAAACCGCCGAAAGGCTGATTGTCGAAATGAAAGACCGCTTTAAAGGGCTACATGGCGATCTCTTTACGCCAGCGGTCGATCTGGTATTGACGTCGCCGGCCAGCCCAACCTCGGAAGATGCAGAACAAGAAGCAGTTGCTGCGCTGGTGGCGCTGGGTTATAAACCGCAAGAAGCCAGTCGGATGGTAAGCAAGATCGCCCGTCCGGATGCAAGCAGTGAAACACTGATTCGCGACGCGTTACGCGCCGCGTTATGAGGTAAAGGATGATAGAAGCAGATCGCCTGATTTCAGCAGGCGCCACGATCGCAGAAGACGTCGCCGATCGCGCCATTCGCCCGAAGTTATTGGCGGAATATGTCGGCCAACCGCAGGTGCGCTCCCAGATGGAGATCTTTATTCAGGCGGCAAAACGGCGTGGCGACGCATTAGATCACTTGCTGATTTTCGGCCCGCCAGGGTTAGGTAAGACGACTCTGGCGAATATCGTTGCCAATGAAATGGGCGTCAATCTCCGAACCACGTCCGGCCCGGTGCTGGAAAAAGCAGGCGATCTGGCGGCTATGCTCACCAATCTTGAACCGCATGATGTGCTGTTTATTGATGAGATTCACCGGCTTTCACCGGTGGTGGAAGAGGTACTCTATCCGGCGATGGAAGATTACCAGTTGGATATTATGATTGGCGAAGGGCCTGCCGCACGTTCAATTAAGATCGATCTGCCGCCGTTTACGCTCATTGGCGCGACGACGCGCGCCGGGTCGTTAACGTCCCCGCTACGTGACCGTTTTGGTATTGTGCAGCGCCTGGAGTTTTACCAGGTGCCTGATCTGCAGCACATCGTCGGGCGCAGCGCAAGGCACATGGGGCTTGAGATGAGCGATGACGGCGCGCTGGAAGTGGCGCGTCGGGCGCGCGGTACGCCGCGTATAGCCAACCGTCTGCTCAGACGTGTGCGTGATTTCGCCGAGGTGAAGCATGACGGGGCTATTTCAGCGGAAATTGCCGCGCAGGCGCTGGATATGCTGAACGTCGATGCGGAAGGGTTTGATTATATGGATCGCAAGCTACTGCTGGCGGTTATTGATAAATTCTTCGGTGGTCCGGTGGGACTGGATAACCTGGCGGCGGCGATTGGCGAAGAGCGTGAAACCATTGAGGATGTGCTGGAGCCGTATCTGATTCAGCAAGGCTTTTTGCAGCGCACGCCGCGTGGGCGTATGGCAACGGTGCGCGCCTGGAACCATTTCGGGATCACGCCGCCAGAGATGCCTTAGCGCCTGAAGTCGCTGCGCTCATCAGACCTGGGCGATTTTGTAGGCCCGGTAAGCGCAGCGCCACCGGGCAACACACGCTTAGCTTGCCTGCTTTTTCATCATACTGAAGATAAACAGCAGCGCGGCACACAGCACTACGGATGGCCCTGCCGGGGTATCATAAAAGGCTGAGAAGGTCAGTCCACCTGTAACCGCTATCATACCTACACCAACGGCGACGCCCGCCATCTGCTCCGGCGTACGGGCAAAGCGACGCGCGGTTGCGGCGGGGATAATCAGCAGCGACGTAATGATCAGCGCTCCGACAAACTTCATCGCCACGCCAATAGTTAACGCCGTTACCAGCATCAATAGCAGCTTCACGCGCTGTAACTTCACGCCATCGACAAAGGCAAGATCCGGACTGATAGTCATTGACAGCAAGTTGCGCCACTGCCAGAAGAGAATGGCCAGCACAATAACGACCCCAATAGCGATCGAGATAAGATCTTCCGGCGTGACGGCCAGCAAATCGCCAAACAGATAAGCCATTAAATCAACGCGGACGTTGGACATCAGGCTGACCACGACCAGTCCTAAAGATAAGGCGCTGTGCGCCATAATGCCCAGTAAGGTATCAATCGCGAGGTGAGGGCGTTTCTCCAGCCATACCAGACCGGCGGCCAGCAGCAGCGTAACGGCGATTACCGCATAAAAGGGGTTAACGTCCAGCAACAGGCCAAACGCCACGCCCAGAAGCGACGCGTGAGCCAGCGTATCGCCAAAATAGGACATCCGACGCCAGACCACAAATGAGCCCAATGGACCAGCGGCGCAGGCCAGCATCATCCCGGCCAGCCAGCCGGGCAGTAATAATTCAATCATGAGTGACCATTTCCCCGGCGCAGTACAATACGGCCCTGTAAATCGTGGCGATGATTATGATGATGGCGATAAATCCCTAATTGCTCCGCGCCTCGCGGGCCAAACATAGAGATAAATTCCGGATGCATAGACACCACTTCCGGCGCGCCGGAACAGCAAATATGATGGTTCAGGCATAACACTTCATCCGTCTTTGCCATGACCAGATGTAGATCATGCGACACCATCAGCACGGCGCAATCGAGTTCACGGCGCAGCTGATCGATAAGGTCGTATAACGCGACCTGGCCGTTGACATCCACGCCTTGCGTCGGCTCATCAAGTACCAGCAACTGAGGCCTGTTAAGCAGAGCACGCGCCAGCAGTACACGCTGTGTCTCACCGCCAGAGAGTTTTTGCATGGGCGCGTCAATCAAATGTCCGGCCTGAACGCGTTTAAGCGCCGGGAGAATATCCGTTTTTTGTGTGCCGGGACGTAAACGTAAAAATCGGTTTACCGTCAGCGGAAGCGTGGTATCGAGATAGAGCTTTTGCGGGACATAGCCGATACGGAGTTGCCCGTTGCGCTTGATCACCCCTTCATCAGGGGCTACCAGTCCTAAAACCACGCGTACAAGCGTTGACTTCCCCGCGCCGTTAGGGCCGAGAAGCGTTAAAATTTTTCCGGGGCTCAATTCAAGCGACACGTCAGAGAGGACGCGGCGTTGACCAAATGAGACCGAGACGTTTTCCAGTGAAACTAAACTTGTCATGTTAATTTTAGGCTTGCAGAAGTGATAGAATGTTATAATATCACATTTCACACATTCATTACGATGATTAGTCGCATTATGTTACAGAAAAATACGCTTCTTTTCGCAGCATTATCCGCCGCGCTTTGGGGGAGTGCAACCCAGGCTGCCGACGCCGCCGTTGTCGCTTCGCTTAAACCGCTTGGGTTTATCGCTTCCGCCATTGCTGATGGCGTTACGGATACACAAGTATTACTTCCGGATGGGGCTTCCGAGCATGATTATTCATTGCGTCCATCAGACGTAAAACGCTTACAGGGCGCGGACTTAGTCGTCTGGGTTGGCCCGGAAATGGAAGCCTTTATGGAGAAGTCGGTCAGGAATATTCCTGATAATAAGCAGGTTACCATTGCGCAACTTGCCGATGTAAAACCGTTACTCATGAAGGGCGCGGATGATGATGAGGATGAACATGCGCATACGGGCGCCGATGAGGAAAAAGGTGACGTACATCACCATCACGGCGAATATAACATGCATCTTTGGCTCTCCCCAGAGATAGCGCGGGCTACAGCGGTTGCAATCCATGAAAAATTAGTGGAACTTATGCCGCAAAGTCGAGCCAAACTCGACGCCAACCTGAAGGATTTTGAGGCACAATTAGCCGCAACCGATAAACAGGTCGGTAACGAGCTCGCGCCGCTCAAGGGGAAAGGGTATTTCGTTTTTCATGACGCCTACGGTTACTACGAAAAACACTACGGACTCACCCCGCTCGGTCACTTTACCGTGAACCCTGAGATACAACCTGGCGCGCAGCGTTTACATGAAATAAGAACACAGTTGGTTGAGCAAAAAGCAACCTGCGTTTTTGCTGAGCCACAATTCAGGCCAGCGGTCGTGGAAGCCGTGGCGAGAGGGACATCCGTTCGAATGGGAACACTGGACCCCCTCGGGACGAACATTAAACTGGGTAAAACAAGCTATTCAGCGTTTTTAAGCCAATTAGCCAACCAGTATGCGAGCTGCCTGAAAGGAGATTAACGAGGAAGTGAATACGTGCAACAGATAGCCCGCTCTGTCGCCCTGGCATTTAATAATCTGCCCCGACCCCACCGCGTTATGCTGGGGTCACTTACCGTTCTGACACTGGCCGTCGCCGTATGGCGGCCCTATGTTTACCACCCAGAATCCGCACCAATCGTTAAAACTATTGAACTGGAGAAAAGCGAGATTCGTTCCCTCTTACCGGAGGCCAGCGAACCCATCGATCAGGCCGCGCAGGAAGATGAAGCTATTCCTCAGGATGAGCTGGACGATAAAACCGCAGGCGAAGTCGGCGTCCATGAATACGTCGTCTCCACAGGCGATACGTTAAGCAGCATTCTGAATCAGTACGGCATCGATATGAGCGATATTAGCCGACTTGCCGCTTCTGATAAGGAGCTGCGCAATCTGAAAATTGGCCAACAGCTTTCCTGGACACTGACTGCCGATGGCGATTTACAGCGTCTGACATGGGAAGTCTCCCGCCGTGAAACGCGTACCTACGATCGCACTGCCAACGGTTTTAAAATGAGCAGTGAAATGCAGCAGGGGGACTGGGTTAACAGTCTGCTGAAAGGCACGGTAGGGGGGAGCTTTGTCGCCAGCGCGAAAGAGGCAGGTTTAACCAGCAGCGAAATCAGCGCAGTGATAAAAGCCATGCAGTGGCAGATGGATTTTCGCAAGCTGAAAAAGGGCGATGAATTTTCGGTTCTGATGTCGCGCGAGATGCTGGATGGCAAGCGTGAACAGAGTCAGTTGTTGGGCGTGCGGATGCGTTCCGATGGTAAAGATTACTACGCCATTCGCGCCGCTGACGGTAAATTCTATGACCGTAACGGTGTTGGCCTGGCGAAAGGCTTTTTACGCTTCCCGACCGCCAAACAGTTCCGCATCTCCTCCAATTTCAATCCGCGCCGTCTGAACCCGGTTACTGGACGCGTTGCGCCGCATCGTGGCGTTGACTTTGCGATGCCGCAGGGTACGCCGGTGCTGTCGGTGGGGGATGGCGAGGTCGTGGTCGCTAAACGTAGCGGCGCTGCCGGTTACTACATTGCGATTCGTCATGGACGCACCTACACCACACGTTATATGCACTTGCGTAAGCTGCTGGTGAAACCGGGGCAAAAAGTGAAACGTGGCGATCGTATTGCGCTTTCTGGTAACACCGGGCGCTCCACAGGGCCGCATCTGCATTATGAGGTATGGATCAACCAGCAAGCCGTTAACCCTCTAACAGCAAAATTGCCGCGCACGGAAGGTCTGACGGGGTCAGATCGTCGTGAATACCTGGCACAGGTGAAAGAGGTTCTGCCACAACTGCGCTTCGATTAACAAATGCGCTGACAGAGCCGGTACGCGATGTGTGCCGGCTTTTTTGTTTTGTGTGCGGCGCAGACGTCGCTACACTATTCACAATTCCTTTTCGCGTCAGCAGACCCTGGAAAAGCATGGAAACCAAAAAAAATAATAGTGAGTATATCCCTGAATTCGAAAAATCCTTTCGCTATCCGCAGTATTGGGGCGCCTGGTTGGGCGCGGCGGCAATGGCGGGGATTGCATTAACACCGGCATCATTCCGTGACCCTTTGCTGGCGACGCTGGGGCGCTTTGCCGGACGGCTGGGGAAGAGTTCTCGTCGCCGGGCGCTAATTAATCTGTCTTTGTGCTTTCCGCAGCGTAGCGAAGCTGAGCGCGAAGCGATTGTCGATGAGATGTTCGCCACCGCGCCACAGGCAATGGCGATGATGGCTGAGTTGGCGATGCGCGGTCCGAAAAAAATTCAACAGCGTGTTGACTGGGAAGGTCTGGAAATCATTGAGGAGATGCGTCGTAACGACGAAAAAGTCATTTTTCTCGTACCGCATGGCTGGGGCGTCGACATTCCAGCTATGCTGATGGCCTCTCAGGGGCAAAAAATGGCGGCGATGTTTCATAATCAGGGTAATCCGGTTTTTGACTATATCTGGAACACCGTGCGTCGGCGTTTTGGCGGACGTTTGCATGCGCGCAATGACGGGATTAAACCCTTTATTCAGTCTGTTCGTCAGGGCTACTGGGGTTACTACCTGCCGGACCAGGATCATGGCCCGGAGCATAGTGAATTCGTTGATTTCTTTGCGACATACAAAGCGACGCTGCCCGCGATTGGTCGGCTGATGAAAGTGTGCCGCGCACGCGTGATACCGCTTTTCCCGGTGTATAATGGTAAAACGCATCGCCTGACTATCCAGATTCGCCCGCCAATGGACGATCTGCTCACGGCTGACGACCACACTATCGCCAGACGGATGAACGAAGAGGTCGAAATTTTTGTCGGCCCGCATCCGGAACAGTACACCTGGATCCTGAAGCTGCTCAAAACCCGCAAGCCAGGCGAGATTCAGCCGTATAAGCGTAAAGATCTTTATCCCATCAAATAAATAAAGCCTCTCGTAAGAGAGGCTTTATGCTGACAAACCCTGTACTACCTGATGAACAGGCGTGGGGGAGTTTTACTCCACGGTCAAGATACGCGTGGTATTGGTTGAACCGACGGTGCTCATGACATCGCCCTGGGTCACGATAACCAGGTCGCCGGAAACCAGATACCCTTTATCGCGCAGCAGATTAACAGCTTCATGTGCCGCGACAACGCCATCAGCCGCGCTGTCAAAATGCACCGGCGTTACTCCGCGGTAGAGCGCGGTCAGGTTCAGCGTGCGTTCATGGCGCGACATGGCGAAAATCGGCAGGCCGGAGCTGATACGGGAAGTCATTAGCGCGGTACGACCGGATTCCGTCATGGTGATGATCGCGGTAACGCCTTTCAGATGGTTTGCCGCATACATCGCAGACATGGCAATAGCTTCTTCAACGTTGTCGAACTGCACGTCGAGACGGTGTTTAGACACATTGATGCTGGGGATTTTTTCTGCGCCCAGGCAGACGCGCGCCATTGCGGCAACGGTTTCAGAAGGATACTGACCGGCTGCGGTTTCGGCAGACAGCATAACTGCATCCGTGCCATCCAGGACGGCGTTCGCCACGTCCATCACTTCCGCGCGGGTCGGCATCGGGTTGGTGATCATCGACTCCATCATCTGCGTTGCGGTGATGACTGCACGGTTTAGCTGACGCGCACGGCGAATCAGCGCCTTCTGGATACCAACCAGCTCCGGATCGCCGATTTCAACGCCCAGGTCGCCACGTGCGACCATCACAACGTCAGAGGCCAGAATGATATCGTCCATGGCGTTTTGGTCGCATACCGCTTCGGCGCGTTCGACTTTAGCCACAATTTTCGCGTCGCAGCCGGCGTCGCGTGCCAGGCGGCGTGCGTAGTTCAGATCTTCGCCGCAGCGCGGGAAGGAGACGGCCAGATAGTCAACGCCTATCAGCGCAGCGGTTTGAATATCGGCTTTGTCTTTTTCGGTCAGCGCTTCAGCAGAAAGCCCGCCGCCGAGCTTGTTAATGCCTTTATTGTTAGACAGCGGGCCGCCGACGGTGACCTCGGTAAAGACTTTCATGCCCTGGACTTCAAGCACTTTCAACTGCACTCGACCATCGTCAAGCAGCAGGATATCGCCAGGAACGACGTCTGCCGGCAACCCTTTGTAATCAATGCCGACTTTTTCTTTGTCGCCTTCGCCTTTACCCAGGTTAGCGTCTAACAGAAATTTGTCCCCGATGTTGAGGAACACTTTGCCTTCTTTAAAAGTGGAAACGCGAATTTTTGGCCCTTGCAGGTCGCCTAAAATAGCCACATGACGCCCCAGTTTGGCGGCAATCTCACGGACTTTATCAGCACGCATTTTATGATCTTCCGGCGAGCCGTGAGAGAAGTTCATACGTACTACGTTTGCGCCCGCGGCGATAACCTTCTCAAGGTTGTTATCGCGGTCAGTTGCCGGGCCTAACGTGGTAACGATTTTGGTTCTGCGAAGCCTTCTGGACATGTAATACTCCGTTGACTAAAACAACTTGGTGTTGCGTGAACATTGATCCGGTCGTTCTGAAACCTTAACGGTATAAAATGAACGTCCCCGGATGACGAAAAGGGTAGAACATTGTTATTGCTTTTAGCGGTCATCACTCTTGATGAGTAATTCTTTATCAAAACGCGATTCCTTGAGCGCTTCCTTGACACGCTTCAAGTTATCTCTGAATTTTGCCCCGCGACGCAAAGTAAATCCCGTTGCCAGCACATCTATCACGGTCAGCTGAGCAAGTCGAGAGACCATGGGCATATAAATGTCTGTATCTTCCGGTACGTCGAGGGTAATGGCCAGCGTGGCTTCGCGCGCCAGCGGCGTTCCAGCGGAGGTCAGGGCGATCACCATCGCATCGTTTTCCCGCGCCAACTGCGCCAGTTCCACCAGGCTCTTGGTTCTGCCAGTATGCGAAATGAGCACGACGACGTCATCATCGCTACAATTCATACAGCTCATCCGTTGCAGCACGATATCGTCGGAGTAAATCACCGGCACATTGAAGCGAAAAAACTTATTCATGGCGTCATGCGCGACCGCGGCGGAGGAACCAAGACCAAAAAAGGCGATTTTTTTTGCCTGGGTCAGTAAATCGACCGCGCGGTTGACGGCCGATTTATCCAGCGACTGGCGAACATGGTCGAGACTGGCCATAGCGGACTCGAAGATTTTTCCTGTATAGGCCTCGACGCTGTCATCTTCATCCACATTGCGATTAACATAGGGGGTGCCATTTGCCAGACTTTGCGCCAGATGCAGTTTAAAATCAGGAAAGCCGCGGGTATTCATGCTGCGACAGAAACGGTTCACCGTTGGCTCGCTAACGTTAGCTTCCTGGGCCAGCATGGCAATGCTTAAGTGAATCGATCTGCCTGGGGCGGCCAGAATAACATCGGCGACTTTTCGTTCAGATTTGCTTAAATGTTCCAGTTGAGACTGGACTTTTTCCAGCATATTCATGATTAGCAAGGCTCATGGGTATTAGCGATTTCAATGATGCGCGAAACCGAGCGCGTTTTGTTAGATATTACTCCTGGCGGCTGTCAAAGGGGGCAAAATGGCTAAAAAAGGTGTCGTTTTTTTTCATTACATGACCGACGTCGGATTTTAAGTTCCAGCTTGTGTGGAAAAGCGACAATTTTATTAGGCGTTTTGCCGATTATATTGCCAATCAAACGCCGGTTCACCCATGAAAAGGCGTTTACGGTTTCCGTAATCTCGTAAAAGCAGTACAGTGCTGTGTAATAAAATTACAACGATATCCTGGCTAAAGTACCAGGAGATTAACTGAGGAGAATGACATGGCGGTAACGCAAACAGCCCAGGCATGTGACCTGGTCATTTTCGGCGCGAAAGGCGACCTGGCGCGCCGGAAACTGCTGCCTTCCCTGTATCAGCTTGAGAAAGCCGGCCAGATCCATCCGGATACCCGTATCATTGGGGTGGGGCGCGCGGACTGGGATAAAGAAGCTTATACCCACGTCGTGCGTGAGGCGCTGGAAACCTTCATGAAGGAAAAAATTGATGAAGGCTTGTGGGATACGCTGAGCGGCCGTCTGGATTTTTGTAATCTTGACGTTAACGATACGCCTGCGTTTAGTCGCCTGGGCGATATGCTGGATCAAAAAAACCGCACCACCATTAACTATTTTGCGATGCCGCCCAGCACCTTTGGCGCTATTTGCAAAGGGTTAGGAGAGGCTAAACTCAACGCCAAACCGGCGCGCGTCGTGATGGAAAAACCGTTGGGTACTTCGCTGGCGACCTCGCGTGAGATTAACGATCGGGTCGGCGAATACTTTGAAGAGTGCCAGGTGTATCGTATCGACCACTATCTGGGCAAAGAAACGGTTCTCAACCTGCTGGCGCTGCGTTTTGCCAACTCGTTATTCGTTAATAACTGGGATAACCGCACTATCGATCACGTTGAGATTACCGTAGCGGAAGAGGTGGGGATTGAAGGGCGCTGGGGATATTTTGACCAGGCCGGTCAGATGCGCGATATGATCCAGAACCACTTGCTGCAAATTCTCTGCATGATTGCCATGTCACCGCCGTCTGACCTGAGCGCCGACAGTATTCGCGATGAAAAAGTCAAAGTGTTGAAATCGTTGCGCCGTATTGATCGCTCCAACGTGCGTGAAAAAACGGTTCGTGGTCAATACACCGCGGGCTTTGCGCAGGGTCAAAAGGTGCCGGGCTATCTGGAAGAAGAGGGCGCGAATAAAAGCAGCAACACCGAAACTTTCGTCGCGATCCGCGTCGACATCGATAACTGGCGTTGGGCGGGCGTGCCATTCTATCTGCGCACCGGCAAGCGTCTGCCAACCAAGTGCTCTGAAGTCGTGGTTTATTTCAAGACGCCTGAACTGAATCTCTTTAAAGAGTCCTGGCAAGACCTGCCGCAGAACAAATTGACGATTCGCCTGCAGCCGGATGAAGGCGTAGATATTCAGGTGCTTAACAAAGTACCGGGGCTGGATCATAAGCATAATCTGCAGATCACGAAGCTTGATCTGAGCTACTCCGAGACCTTTAATCAGACGCACCTGGCGGATGCATATGAGCGCCTGCTGCTGGAAACGATGCGTGGCATTCAGGCGCTGTTTGTCCGCCGTGACGAAGTGGAAGAAGCCTGGAAGTGGGTGGACTCCATTACCGAAGCATGGGCGATGGACAACGACGCGCCGAAGCCGTATCAGGCGGGCACCTGGGGACCGGTAGCGTCCGTGGCGATGATTACCCGTGACGGTCGTTCGTGGAATGAGTTTGAGTAAATTTGCCACTCACTCTTAGGTGGTATTTTACCGGTAACATGATCTAACACAGATTGTAGAATCATTTTTGCACTTTTAAGCCTCGTGTGGATTCACCTGCGAGGCTTTTTTTATTACACTGCCTGAAACGATTTTGCCCCATTATCCCCGGACATCATGTATTTCACTGTCTTTCCACATTGATGAAACGCATGGTAAACCCGGTAGCCGGACAGATAAATTTCAGGAGCCTCTATGAATCCTAATTTGTTACGCGTAACACAGCGTATTGTCGAACGCTCGCAGCAGACCCGAGAAGCCTATCTTGCCCGCATTGAGCAGGCGAAAACCGCCACGGTCCACCGATCTCAACTGGCCTGCGGCAACCTGGCGCATGGCTTCGCCGCCTGTCAGCCAGAGGACAAAGCCTCGCTGAAAAGTATGTTGCGCAATAATATCGCCATTATTACCTCCTACAATGACATGCTCTCTGCGCATCAACCGTATGAACATTATCCGCAGATTATTCGTCAGGCCCTGCATTCCGTGAATGCGGTAGGTCAGGTCGCAGGCGGCGTACCGGCAATGTGCGATGGCGTTACGCAAGGGCAGGATGGCATGGAGTTGTCATTACTCAGCCGCGAAGTGATAGCGATGTCGGCAGCAGTAGGCCTCTCTCACAATATGTTTGACGGCGCGTTATTCCTCGGCGTATGCGACAAAATCGTTCCGGGGCTGGCGATGGCCGCGCTCTCTTTTGGTCATTTACCCGCGATTTTTGTTCCGTCAGGCCCGATGGCGAGCGGCCTGCCGAATAAAGAAAAAGTCCGTATTCGTCAGCTATATGCGGAAGGAAAAGTAGACAGAATGGCGCTGCTGGAGTCGGAAGCCGCCTCTTACCATGCGCCGGGCACCTGTACATTTTACGGCACCGCCAACACCAACCAGATGGTGGTGGAGTTTATGGGAATGCAGTTGCCGGGTTCTTCGTTTGTGCATCCGGATGCGCCGCTGCGCGAGGCATTGACTGCCGCTGCCGCACGTCAGGTAACACGTCTTACCGGCAACGGCAATACGTGGATGCCGCTCGGTAAAATGATCGACGAAAAAGTCGTGGTGAACGGCATTGTCGCGCTGCTGGCTACCGGCGGCTCCACCAACCACACCATGCATCTGGTTGCAATGGCGCGCGCGGCGGGCATTCTGATCAACTGGGATGACTTCTCGGATTTGTCGGAAGTGGTTCCGTTGATGGCGCGTCTGTACCCGAACGGTCCGGCGGACATTAACCACTTCCAGGCGGCGGGCGGCGTACCGGTATTGATGCGTGAGCTGCTCAATGCCGGATTGCTGCACGAAGACGTTAACACTGTCGCAGGCTTCGGCCTGAAACGCTATACGCTGGAGCCCTGGCTCAACAACGGCGAGCTGGACTGGCGTGAAGGCGCGGAAAGGTCACTGGATAACGATGTCATTGCCTCTTTTGATAAGCCGTTCTCTCCTCACGGCGGCACTAAGGTGCTAAGCGGTAATCTGGGGCGCGCAGTAATGAAGACGTCTGCGGTACCGGTTGAAAACCAGATCATTGAAGCGCCTGCCATGGTATTTGAAAGTCAGCATGATGTGCTGCCTGCGTTTGACGCGGGTCTGCTTGATCGGGATTGTGTCGTTGTCGTGCGTCATCAGGGACCAAAAGCGAATGGAATGCCAGAATTACATAAACTCATGCCGCCACTTGGTGTATTATTGGACCGCCGTTTCAAAATCGCGTTAGTTACTGATGGACGACTTTCAGGCGCTTCGGGTAAAGTGCCTTCAGCTATCCACGTAACGCCGGAAGCCTACGATGGCGGCTTACTGGCAAAAGTGCGCGATGGCGACATCATTCGCGTGAATGGGCAGACAGGTGAGTTAACTCTGCTGGTCGACGAGGCGGAACTTGCCGCTCGTCAGCCTCATATTCCGGACCTGAGCGCGTCGCGCGTCGGAACGGGGCGTGAGTTGTTTGGCGCGCTGCGCGAAAAGCTGTCGGGTGCGGAGCAGGGCGCAACCTGTATCACTTTTTAAGATGACACACTAGTAATCAGGCGAGAGAAGAATTCCGATGAAAAACTGGAAAACAAGTGCAGAAGCAATCCTGACCACCGGCCCGGTTGTCCCGGTCATTGTAGTCAATAAACTGGAGCACGCGGTGCCGATGGCTAAAGCGCTGGTGGCCGGGGGCGTTCGCGTTCTGGAAGTGACTTTACGTACGGCCTGCGCGATGGATGCTATTCGCGCTATCGCTAAAGACGTGCCGGAAGCGATTGTCGGCGCCGGAACCGTTCTCAATCCGCAGCAGTTGGCGGAGGTGACGGAAGCGGGCGCGCAGTTTGCGATTAGCCCGGGACTGACTGAGCCACTGCTGAAAGCCGCGACGGCAGGCACTATCCCATTGATTCCCGGTATTAGCACCGTTTCTGAACTGATGTTGGGCATGGACTATGGTCTGAAAGAGTTCAAATTCTTCCCGGCGGAAGCGAATGGCGGCACTAAAGCGTTGCAGGCGATTGCCGGTCCGTTCTCTCAGGTACGTTTCTGCCCAACCGGCGGCATCTCTCCGGCAAACTATCGTGACTATCTGGCGCTGAAAAGCGTGTTGTGCATCGGCGGTTCCTGGCTGGTGCCGGCCGACGCGCTGGAAGCGGGTGATTACGATCGCATCACCAAACTGGCGCGCGAAGCGGTAGAAGGCGCGAAACAGTAAGCCGTTAAATGCCCGATGGCGCTTGCTTATCGGGCTTACGAGTGGCGATCAGGCAGGTCTGATAAAAATGCGCTAACGTCGCCATCAGGCGATGGCGCATTAGCCTTTTACCGTCACGCGGCTGGCGGCCTTTTTCGCTCTTATCACCGCTTCTTCAACGTTTTCACCTGTCGCTAACGCTACACCAAGACGACGGCTGCCGTCGATCTCAGGCTTACCAAACAGCCGTACCTGCACTCCGGCCCCTACCGCCGTGTGTACATTATCAAACGTCACATTTTGACTGGTAAGCTGCGGCAGAATCACGGCCGAGGCAGCGGGACCATACTGGCGAATAGCGCCTATGGGCATTCCCAGAAAGGCGCGCACATGCAGCGCAAACTCAGAAAGATCCTGAGAAATCAACGTCACCATTCCGGTATCGTGCGGGCGAGGGGAGACTTCGCTGAAAATGACTTCATCGCCACAGACGAAGAGTTCAACGCCGAACAGGCCATGCCCGCCTAACGCCAGTACCACATGACGCGCAATCTCTTGCGCCCGCTTCAGCGCCAGTTCGCTCATCTGCTGTGGCTGCCAGGATTCGCGATAGTCGCCATCTTGCTGACGATGACCGACTGGCGCGCAGAAATGCACGCCATCGACGGCGCTAACGGTGAGCAGCGTAATTTCAAAATCAAATTTAACCACGCCTTCCACAATCACGCGACCCGCGCCAGCGCGTCCGCCCTGTTGAGCATACTCCCATGCCTGCGCGAGCTGTTCGGCCGAGCGGATAAAGCTCTGGCCTTTGCCGGAAGAGCTCATGACCGGTTTGACGATGCAAGGAAAACCCACTGCGGCTACCGCATCATGAAAACTGGCCTCACTGTCGGCAAAGCGATACGTCGATGTCGGCAGACCTAATTCTTCTGCGGCCAGGCGACGGATCCCTTCGCGGTTCATCGTGAGCTGCGTTGCACGGGCGCAAGGCACGACATTCAGCCCTTCGTCCTCCAGCTCACGCAGCGTATCGGTGGCGATCGCTTCTATTTCCGGCACGATATAATGCGGTTTTTCCTCTGTAATCACATGACGTAGCGCCTCGCCGTCCAGCATATTAATGACGTGTGAACGGTGAGCCACATGCATGGCGGGAGCATCAGGATAGCGATCGACGGCGATAACCTCGATCCCCAGGCGTTGGCATTCAATCGCCACTTCTTTTCCCAATTCACCTGCCCCTAATAACATCACCCGCGTTGCTGCCGGACGCAGCGCAGTGCCTAATAGCGTCATATTTCTGTCCCCTTATTTACCTGCGCGCAGTATATACGAAAACGTTTGCGTATGTCTTTTCGAATAGATTGCTTTTCTTGCTGTCTTGCAATATACTGTATATAAACACAGGTAAATAAGGGGCTGCAAAATGGCGGTTGAAGTTAAATACGTAGTCATTCGCGAGGGTGAGGAGAAGATGTCATTTACCAGTAAAAAGGAAGCCGACGCCTGGGACAAAATGCTCGATACTGCCGATCTTCTTGATACCTGGCTTGAGCAGTCGCCAGTCGTGCTGGAAGATGGGCAGCGCGAAGCGTTGTCGCTGTGGCTGGCGGAACATAAAGAGGTGTTAAGCACTATCCTCAAAACCGGTAAGTTGCCTTCTCCGCAGGCGGTTGAAAAGGACGCCGCGAGTAAAACGAAAAAGCAAGCCGCCTGAACCCGTACTTGCGCTCCCGGCGTTTTGTACCATGCTTTTCCTGAATCATTGTGCTAAGGAGAAAAGTATGAATAAAAGAGGAGCGTTGTTGAGCCTGCTGCTGTTATCCGCCAGCGTATCGGCATTTGCGGCATCCACCGAGAGTAAATCGGTTAAGTTTCCGCAGTGTGAAGGGCTGGATGCCGCCGGGATTGCGGCAAGCGTGAAGCGCGACTACCAGCAAAATCGTATCGTGCGGTGGGCCGACGACCAAAAAAAGGTCGGGCAGGCTGACCCGGTCGCGTGGGTTAATGTGCAGGACGTTGTAGGTCAAAATGATAAATGGACAGTTCCGCTAACTGTTCGCGGTAAAAGTGCCGATATTCATTATCAGGTCATCGTTGATTGCAAAGCCGGCAAGGCGGAATATAAGCCCCGCTAGCAGCGTAATTTGCGCTTCTTTTGCCGGAACAGACAATTCCTGACATCCCCTCAGGTACGCTTGACCATTATTGGTCTGTATTTGAGGGGTACTATGGCTAACTGGTTGAACCAATTACAATCACTTCTTGGGCAAAAAGGCGCTTCCGCATCGTCTTCCGGTGAACAGGGGTTAAATAAACTGCTGGTTCCCGGCGCGCTGGGCGGTCTGGCTGGACTGTTGGTCGCCAATAAGTCTTCGCGCAAATTATTAACTAAATACGGTACTGGCGCTTTGCTGGTGGGCGGCGGCGCGGTGGCGGGTTCCGTATTGTGGAATAAGTACAAAGATAAAGTACGCGCTGCGCATCAGGGGGAGCCGCAATTCGGCAGCCAAAGTACGCCGCTGGATGTTCGCACTGAGCGACTGATCCTGGCGCTGGTTTTTGCTGCAAAAAGCGATGGGCATATTGATGCCAAAGAACGCGCGGCGATTGAGCACCAACTGCGAGAATCAGGTGTGGAAGAGCAAGGGCGTGTGTTTATCGAGAAAGCTATTGAGCAGCCGCTTGATCCACAACGTCTGGCACAGGGCGTTCGTAATGAAGAAGAAGCCCTGGAAATCTACTTCCTGAGCTGCGCCGCCATTGATATTGACCACTTTATGGAACGTAGCTATCTGAATGCGTTAGGAGACGCACTAAAAATTCCTCAGGAGGTTCGGGACGGTATCGAGCAGGACTTGCAGCAGCAAAAACAGGCGCTACCAGGCTGATAACCTGCCATTAAGTAACATGTTTCGCTTGCATCATGCGTGTCTTTTGCCACCCTTATAGGATGGATAGTTTACGTCATTCATGTTGCAAGATAGCGGCGAAGCAGTGACATCTCAGGCGCTTACCGAGGTGAGCGACCGGGACTACCATGCTACGCCGCTGTGTTTGCCGCGTGATATATAACAAATATTAACGCAAAAGAAAAAACGACATGTTGCCAAAAGCCAATCGAATTCCCTATGCCATGACCGTACATGGCGATACGCGCATTGATAATTATTACTGGCTGCGAGATGACACTCGCTCGCAGCCGGAAGTCCTTGATTACCTGCATCAGGAAAATGAGTATGGCCGGAAGGTCATGTCCTCTCAGCAGGCGTTACAGGACCGCATTCTAAAAGAAATTATCGATCGCATCCCGCCCAGAGAAGTTTCCGCTCCGTATGTGAAAAATGGCTATCGCTACCGTTATATCTATGAACCCGGCTGCGAATATGCCATCTATCAACGACAATCGGCGTTAAGCGAAGAGTGGGATGTGTGGGAAACCTTGCTCGATGCGAACCAGCGGGCCGCGCACAGCGAATTTTATACGCTCGGCGGGCTTGCCATTACGCCGGATAATACCATCATGGCGCTGGCAGAAGATTATTTATCCCGTCGTCAGTATGGGTTGCGTTTTCGTAACCTCGAAAGCGGTAACTGGTATCCGGAACTGCTGGATAACGTTGCGCCTGAGTTTGTCTGGGCCAATGATTCCCTGACCCTTTACTATGTGCGTAAGCATAAGAAGACGCTGCTGCCCTATCAGGTTTGGCGGCACACGATTGGCACTCCGTCATCGCAAGATGAACTGGTATATGAAGAAAAAGACGATACCTTTTATGTCAGCCTGCATAAAACCACTTCGCAGCATTATGTGGTGATTCATCTTGCCAGCGCCACCACTAGCGAAGTGCTATTACTTGACGCGGAACTGGCCGATGCCGAGCCGTTTTCATTCTTACCGCGTCGCAAAGACCATGAATATAGTCTCGATCACTATCAACATAAGTTTTACCTGCGTTCTAACCGGAACGGTAAAAACTTTGGGTTGTACCGTACCCGCGTGCGCAATGAAAACGCCTGGGAAGAGCTGATCCCTCCGCGCGAGCATATTATGCTGGAAGGGTTTACCCTGTTTACCGACTGGTTAGTGGTCGAAGAGCGTCAACGGGGGCTTACCAGCCTGCGGCAAATTAACCGTAAAACCCGTGAAGTGATAGGCATCGCCTTTGACGATCCGGCTTACGTGACGTGGCTTGCCTATAATCCCGAACCTGAGACCTCCCGGCTGCGTTACGGCTATTCTTCAATGACGACGCCAGATACCTTGTTTGAACTGGATATGGATACCGGAGAACGACGGGTACTTAAACAGACGGAAGTGCCTGGGTTTGATTCTGGCTGTTATCAGAGCGAACACCTGTGGATCACCGCGCGCGACGGCGTCGAAGTGCCGGTATCGCTGGTTTATCATCAGAAGTATTTTCGTAAAGGGCAAAATCCGCTTCTGGTTTACGGCTACGGATCTTACGGTTCCAGTATTGACGCCGACTTCAGCAGCAGCCGACTGAGCTTGCTGGATCGTGGCTTTGTTTACGCAATCGTACACGTTCGCGGCGGCGGTGAGCTGGGGCAGCAGTGGTATGAAGATGGCAAATTCCTCAAAAAGCGGAATACTTTTAATGACTATCTTGATGCCTGCGATGCCTTATTAAAACTGGGTTACGGTTCGCCGTCGCTGTGTTACGGGATGGGCGGGAGCGCGGGCGGAATGCTAATGGGCGTCGCTATCAACGAACGCCCCGAGCTTTTCCACGGCGTTATTGCCCAGGTACCCTTTGTTGATGTATTAACCACGATGCTGGATGAGTCGATCCCACTAACGACAGGAGAGTTTGAAGAGTGGGGGAACCCGCAGGATATTGAGTATTATGACTATATGAAAAGCTATAGTCCTTATGACAATGTCAAAGCGCAGGACTATCCGCACCTGCTGGTGACGACAGGATTGCACGATTCCCAGGTGCAATACTGGGAACCGGCGAAGTGGGTGGCAAAATTACGCGAGCTAAAAACGGACCAACGTCTGCTGCTGCTATGTACGGATATGGACTCCGGGCACGGTGGTAAGTCGGGGCGGTTTAAATCCTACGAAGGCGTCGCGCTGGAGTTCGCCTTTTTAATCGGCCTGGCGCAGGGAACCTTACATAGCGCATAGACGCGCGCGCCCGCAACGGCTTGTGAGCGTCGCGGGTTATTGTGGTGTTCCATTGCTGCGTTGCTCGCCAGCCTGAACATCTTCCAGGTAGTGTTTAAGCGTCAGGCGAAGTTCCGGGCTCATATTATCAAGGTTATTAAAAAGCCAGCGTAAATAGCCCGGATCGCGTTTTGCGACTTCAGATACCGCCTTACCGCGGTATTTACCGAACGGGAAAGTGGTTAACAGCGCAGGACGGCCCGTGATATTGACCATTTCTTCCGCGGTCCAGCCGGTGGTTCGCATAATATCAATCAGCAAGGCGGCGGTGATATAGCAATCATAAAGCGCCCGGTGATGATGCAGCCCCGGTGGCGTTTGTACGCTTAGTTTGCGCGATTTATAGAGCGACATATTGCTGTATTTTATTCCCGGCCACAGGCGTCGCGACAACTTCATGGTACAGATCCACTCACCCGGCAATTCAGGTAATACGCGTCTGTCGAAACTGGCATTGTGAGCGACATACCACTCACTACCGTAATAAAGCGGTATGACATCTTCAATCCACGGCTTATCGGCGACCATGGCTTCGGTAATACGGTGTATCGCCATCGCCTGCGGCGTAATAGGGCGATCGGGGCGTATCAGGTGACTCATGGGATTGACAATGTTGCCATCAATGACATCAACAGAGGCTATCTCTACGATCCCGCCCTGCAGCCCGCAGGTTTCCGTGTCTATAATCCGCAACATGATTCATTCCTCACCGAAAGACCTTAGCGTAATGGAATGATATCGCCTTGCCAACCCTCCGTTGTGCGCAGGCCCGTCAGTAATAGCGAACCGCAATCGGCACGAACAATAAGTTGCCCGCTTTCATCCCACAGCGCGCTACTTCCACAGGCATTGGCCATCAGTACGGCCAGCGCATATTTATGCGAAAAACGTTGTAAGCGTGAGGTAGAAGCATGGAGTTCAGGTTCGTTAAGACATTGACTGGTTGTGAATAACGTAAATGAGGGATCTATATCACCACCTTCTGGCTGCTCATCCACCACGTTGATAGCGCTTCGCTGCCTGGCAATACAGGCGCCATGACTTTTGTGAAACATGAGCGGCGACGTTAGCCATGGGGCAAAAATAGCGATGCCTTTTACGAAGCGGCAGTTATGCTCAACAGGCATACCCACAATGATAGTCATATGGTGGGTATCGGCCGCATGAGTGAGCGGCTGTAAAAGCGCCTCGTCAGGCGGGGCGGGCAACGATTTATTCCTTTCGTCGCAGCCTAATAGCGACAGTGACGGAAAGACCAGCAGTTCGCACTGTTGACGAGCCGCAAGCTCAATATATTCCAGATGATGGGCGACATGCTCCGCCGGCGAGGCGTTCAGGGGCGCATACTGCGCAGCAGCAATTTTCCAGGAGGACATAATGACTTCCTTTTCATAGTCTCTACAGCCATTCTAAAAAGCATAGGTTAAGAATCACCTTATAATGTAGTCGTCTGCATGTAAGGAAGTGTAACGTTATATAATTTTTATTTAACTTTGGGTTCGTAAGGGAGTCGGGATAGTGATACGGAAGCCAGACGATGGGCAATCAGCCGCTCGCGAAACCAGGCGCGTAGGTGCTCTGGCTGCTCACGTTCGACCGCCTCCGCGACAACTGGCATATTGTAGCGCTCTTTAAATGCCACCCCGGCTGCCGCCAGGTCCACATTGACTTTATCCATTTCCGCTTGTTCAAGCTGAGCCAGATTCGTTTTCATACGCGTCTCCTTTTTTGTTGCCGCCAGAAGGTACTAAGAGTCCGCGGTAATGGCAAGATGGAAATGATGATCCTCGACTCATTGATTGTTGAAGGTTATTCTTTGTAACGTAGGTATAACAAAAAGGAATAGTGAATATGGCTTCTTCTGCACCATCGCGACGTTTAGCTTTACTGCTGCTGGCATCGACATTTGCGACGCCAGCGGCCTGGGCACATGCGCACCTGACGCATCAGTATCCAGCGGCGAATGCTGCCGTTACGGCCTCGCCACAGGCGCTGACCCTGAACTTTTCTGAAGGGATTGAGCCAGGGTTCAGCGGCGCAACCATTACTGGCCCTCAGCAAGAGCTCATCAAAACGCGCCCGGCAAAGCGAAATGAACAGGATAAAACGCAGTTGATTATCCCGCTTGAGCAGCCGTTAAAATCTGGCGCTTACACGGTAGACTGGCACGTTGTGTCGGTGGATGGACATAAAACAAAAGGGAAATACACCTTCAGCGTGAAATAAATGATGCTGACATTCGTCTGGATAACTCTCCGATTTATTCATTTTGCTAGTTTGATGCTGGTCTACGGCTGCGCGCTTTACGGCGCCTGGCTGGCACCCGCATCAATTCGTCGTTTAATGACGCGTCGATTTTTACATCTGCAACGACATGCCGCCGCCTGGAGCGTTATCAGCGCGGCTTTTATGCTGGCGATTCAGGGCGGACTGATGGGCGGCGGCTGGCCCGATGTTTTTTCCGTCTCGGTGTGGGGCGCGGTACTGCAAACCCGCTTTGGCGCGGTCTGGATATGGCAAATTATCCTCGCGCTGGTCACGCTGGCGGTGGTAGTCATTGCGCCGGTAAAAATGCAACGACGGCTTCTTATTCTCACCGTTGCTCAGTTTATCCTGCTGGCAGGCGTTGGACATGCGACGATGCGCGACGGTGTAGTGGGAACATTACAGCAGATTAACCATGCTCTGCATTTACTCTGTGCCGCAGCCTGGTTTGGTGGGCTGTTGCCAGTGGTTTATTGTATGCGCATGGCTCAGGGACGCTGGCGTCAACATGCTATTAGCGCCATGATGCGTTTTTCTCGTTATGGTCACTTTTTTGTGGCGGGCGTATTGCTCACAGGCATTGGCAACACGCTATTTATCACGGGATTTACCGCTATCTGGCAGACCACCTATGGACAGTTGCTTTTGTTAAAATGTGCGCTGGTCGTGCTTATGGTAGCAATTGCGCTGACGAATCGGTATGTTCTCGTACCACGTATGCGACAGGAAAATCCCCGGACTGACCTATGGTTTGTCAGGATGACGCAAATTGAATGGGGAGTTGGAGGCATAGTTCTGGCGATCGTCAGCCTGTTTGCAACCCTCGAACCTTTTTGATGGACTGGCATAACGAATGAAAAAAATACTCCTTCCGGCGCTTCTGCTGGCCACTTCGGGCGTAGCGTTGGCGGCGCCGCAGGTGATTACCGTAAGTCGTTTTGAAGTAGGAAAAGACAAGTGGGCGTTTAATCGGGAAGAGGTCATGTTGACCTGTCGGCCTGGCCAGGCGCTCTATGTGATCAACCCCAGTACGCTGGTGCAGTATCCCTTGAATGCCATTGCCGAACAGCAAGTAGCGGAGGGTAAAACGCGTGCTCAGCCTATTGCCGTCATTCGAATCGATAACCCGGCGAAGCCCGGTGAGAAAATGAGTCTGGCGCCGTTTATCGAACGTGCGCAAAAGCTTTGTGATCCATCCAATAGCTGACTGATTTTTAATAAAAAACCGTAAACCTTCACGAAAAGGCTTACGGTTTTTTTATCTCTGATAACAGACAAAACGCCAGGTTTTTTCAATCACCTTCGTCGCAAACTGGAAAACCTGGCGTCGTCATCTATTCTTAAAGGGCAAGGCGATTTAGCCTGCATTAATGCCAACTTTTAGCGCACGGCTCTCTCCCAAGAGCCATTTCCCTGGACCGAATACAGGAATCGTATTCGGTCTCTTTTTATTTTTCTTATAAAACAGTTACTTATGATCAATGATCCGAAATTTTCCGAAATTTTTCCGAATTTCTGTATTCCGGTCTTTTTGGTTATATCACAATCAAATTAAATTTAACATTTATTTCACAACGAAAATTGGAGTATTAGAGCATCATATAAGCTTTATCATCACGCTCATCGAGATAGAGTTTCGTGGTGTTCGCTGATGTGTGGCCCAGGAGTTTTTGGGCGAACACCTCGCCGTGCTCGTTTTTGTACAGCCGCCCGGCCAGACTTCGGATCTCGTGAAATGTCGGTGGATTATTGCTGAAGTTAACACCGGAGGCTTTTCTTGCTTTTACAAATGTCTTTGTCAATCCATCCGGATGAATATTCCCGGTTGGGCTATTTTTCCTGATTCCGGCACTGATCATGAAATCAGTGCGGCTTACCAGTCGGCAGCGATCGATTACCGTTCCCAGACGTAACCCCGTCGCCCGAAGTGTCAGGGAGAGGGGAATGGCTATTTTCATTCCGGTTTTAATCTGAGTTACGTATAAGCGGTTGTCAAAAACATCACTAAATTTCATATTTACGATATCCTCCCTACGTTGACCAGTAACGAGCGCTAAATCCATCGCGAGAGGGAACCATGCAGGCATATGCTCTGCTGCCGCTCGTGTGGCGTTATACGTTTCCAGTTGCAGGCGTTCCCTGGCCACCTTAATCTCTGGTATCCGGGTTGCTTCCACCGGGTTTTTCACAATATGCCCTTCGACAATAGCCTCTCTGAACATGTCAGATAGAACTGATCTCATTGCTCCCGCCATAGTGTTTTTTCCCTCGGTTATCCACGACTCAAGAAACTTGGCAATGTGCCTGGTTGTTACTTCTGCCAGTATTATTTCCCCCATTTTTTCGCGTACGGTCGCTAATTGATTACCGCGAATCTTGTAGGTATTAACCGACAGACTCCGGCGCTGTAATAAAACCTCATAGCGATCAATCCATGCGGACACAGTGAATGAGTCAGTTCCTTTTAGCTTTTCAATAAGCGCCACTGGTGTGTGGTTTTGCGCTATGAAGTTGTTTGCCTCTATGGCCTGTGTGATAGCGTCCCTGCGGGCGATCTGACCGAGCGGAAATTCCTTGTCAGTTAGCGGGTTACGCCAGAAAAAAGATTTACTGGCCTTACGGTAGGTGAGGTTCCTCGGAAGGTTAGCATCGTACTTTTTTCGACTCACTGATCAACTTCTCCAGCAATGCACTCGGTTTTCCGGTGCGCCCGTTTGGGTGGTGCTGTTCAAGCACAAGTCCCACTTTATTCGGCTTGATATAAAACGCGTCCGGATCAACCCGATACGTCCTGCCATGTAATACTGGAGTCGGGTAAATATTTCCGTTTCGCGCCCATCGTCTTAGTGTTGTGAGAGGTGGTGGATCATCGGGATAATTTAATTCACCCCAGGTTTCAAGTCTCACAAAGCTCATAGTCATGTCTCTTTACTTCATGACCGCCGCCAACTATACGGTGTGGCGGTCGGTCAGGGTTGAACATCAATGATCAGGGTAAAATTTAAAGGACTGCTGACCGCCGCCCGGTAAAACTTTTACATCTCCGGCGCGCCGTCCTGTAAATCCTGCCCAATGCGCGGCGCGTATCCTGTCAGCCTGCTCTTCAGTCAGGCAGGGTCCCGGAAACGGGAAGCGAGCTTACCCCACTTACTAAAAGAGGATGGAACTGGCTGACGTAAAACACGATTTATTTGTATCCATAAATAGCGAAATGTAACGTTTTGGTTATATTTAAAAGAGAGAAAATGGTCAGCAATAACTTTAATTGTTTGAATTAACAGATAATTAATCTACCAGACTGAGTGATACAGAATATTTTTACATGAGGGGTACAAATGAGACTTAAGTTGATCGTTAAAAGTTTTGCGCTGGCGGGGCTACTCTCTTCCACTGCGCTGACACCTTTATTTGCACAGGAAGCCCCAAAAGGTGCCACTGCTTCAACCAAGCAAGCTAACGATGCGCTTTATAACCAACTTCCTTTCTCTGATAACACCGATTTCACGAATGCCCATAAAGGCTTTATCGCTGGTTTACCTGAAGAGGTGATTAAGGGAGAGCAAGGGAATGTCATCTGGAATCCACAGCAGTACGCTTTCATAAAAGAAGGGGAAAAATCTCCTGACACTGTTAACCCTAGTCTGTGGCGTCAGTCCCAGCTAATCAATATCAGTGGCTTGTTTGAAGTCACAGACGGCGTCTACCAGATTCGTAACCTTGATTTATCCAACATGACGATTATCGAAGGTAAAGAGGGGATTACGGTTGTCGATCCGCTGGTTTCTGCGGAAACAGCCAAAGCCGGTATGGATTTGTATTTCAAAAACCGTGGCAATAAGCCTGTTGTCGCCATCATTTATACTCATAGCCATGTTGACCACTATGGCGGTGTGCGTGGCGTTGTCGATGAAGCGGACGTGAAATCCGGCAAGGTGAAAGTGTATGCGCCTGCTGGCTTTATGGAGGCAGCAGTAGCCGAGAATATTATGGCCGGCAACGTGATGAGCCGCCGTGCCAGCTATATGTATGGCAACCTCCTGAAACCAGATGCCTCCGGCCAGGTTGGCGCCGGACTGGGGACGACCACCTCTGCGGGGACGGTGACACTGATTGCGCCCACTAATATCATCGATAAAGACGGCCAGAAAGAAGTGATTGATGGCCTGACTTACGACTTTATGCTGGCCCCTGGTTCGGAAGCCCCTTCGGAAATGCTGTGGTTCATCGAAGAGAAGAAACTCATCGAAGCCGCAGAGGACGTCACTCACACCCTGCATAACACTTACTCGCTACGTGGCGCAAAAATTCGTGAGCCGTTGCCGTGGTCGAAATATATCAACGAAGCTATAGTGCGTTGGGGTGACAAAGCTGAAATTATTATGGCCCAGCACCACTGGCCGACCTGGGGTAACGAGAATGTTGTTGGTCTGCTGAAAAGCCAGCGAGACCTGTATCGTTATATCAATGACCAGACTCTGCGCATGGCCAATGAAGGTCTGACTCGCGACGAAATAGCGGCCAACTTTAAACTACCGGATAGCCTGGCAAAAACCTGGGCCAACCGCGGCTATTACGGCTCCATCAGCCATGACGTAAAAGCAACGTATGTGCTGTATCTCGGTTGGTTCGATGGCAATCCGGCAACCCTTGATGAGCTGCCACCCGAAGAAGCGGCCAAGAAATTTGTTGAATACATGGGCGGTGCCGATGCGATTCTTCAGAAAGCTAAAGCAGACTTTGACCAGGGGAACTACCGTTGGGTTGCTCAGGTGGTGAGTAAGGTCGTGTTTGCCGATCCAAATAACCAGAATGCACGTAACCTTGAAGCCGATGCGCTGGAGCAATTGGGGTATCAGGCTGAATCTGGTCCATGGCGTAACTTCTACCTGACCGGTGCGCAGGAGCTGCGTAACGGTGTGGTTAAAGGTCCGACGCCAAATACAGCAAGTCCGGATACCGTTCGGGCGATGACCCCTGAAATGTTCTTCGACTTTCTGGCTGTACATATCAACGGTGAAAAAGCGGGTAATGCCCGGGCGGTATTTAATATTGACCTTGGCAGCGACGGCGGAAAGTACAAGCTTGAGCTGGAAAATGGCGTGCTGAACCACACGGCTAATGCTGAAGCGAAAGATGCTGATGCCACGATTACTCTGAACCGTGACACGCTGAATAAAATTATCCTGAAGGAAGAAACTCTGAAGCAGGCTCAAGATAAAGGAGAAGTCAACGTTACCGGTAATGCTGCGAAACTGGATGAGATGCTGGGCTATATGGACAAGTTTGAGTTCTGGTTCAATATAGTTACACCATAAATAGATTCCCTGCGGCGTCAATGCTGCAGGGAAGTTACTTCAGACAATTCTGTACGTTTTTTATACTCTATTTTCCCTTCATTCTTTATATCTTGCTTCATCTTATGTATTTGCTGCTGAAGAACATGGCCCTGATACCAGTCAGTTCTGATTCTGTTATGCACAGCCTTTTTCATCAGATGACAGTAACTGGTTGTTGCGTGATTCAATGGCCTGCGAGTCTGGCCAACATGCTTTTCGATGCCGGTTGGCCATGATGCCAGTATGGTTAACTGGCATCATGGCAGCATAATTTTGCCGGATAAGTCAACCGCAGCGATGTTAATCGTCCTGATTATCATCTGCATCACTGTCACAGTGACTGCACCAGTAACGAGGAGAGACTGCGATCGAACCGGCCAGACAGAGAGGAGGTAGTTGTCTTCATTGCTAAGTAAGAGACCTTGGGGGATGAATCTCCATCACCTGTGATGTGTCAGACAACCTCAATGTACCCGCACTTAATACCTGCGCCGGCGGTTTTTTTAATGTCCGGGAAATGAGCATGTCAAAAAATAACCAGTTATAAGATTATAAATAGAACACAGAGAAAATGTCATTGCATATGGTCAAAAAATAGATATATTTATTGATGATGATAATTAATAGTCTCCTATATATTCATGTTGAGAATGAAGATGCTTTAAAAATGCTCAAGTTCGTTATCTATGGAGACACCGTGAAAAATTTAAATAAAACATTCACTTGTAAATATGCTGTTATTCGCCGTGATGACATGACAGTAATTGCTGAAATGGATTTTTTTCCTGACTGCAACAGGTCATTGATGTATCGGGATGGCCGCTATGTCCGGTTTCTGCCGTTGTTGCAAAATGACATCATGGGGAGCGATACCCTGATTAATGAGCTGACTATCAGGGCCGGTTATCATGAATAATCATCCTTTGTTATACTCGTCTGCGGGCTGAACTCCCAATCTACTGCGCCAACGGAGAGAACGATGGCGCATTTACAACTGGTCAAGCAAACCTCATCAGGGCTTCTGCTCCCGGCGACGCCGGAGAGTGGGGATTTCCTGCGCTCAGTAAAAATCGGTGAGTGGATACACGCCGATTTTAAACGTGTCCGCAACTACGCCTTTCATAAACGATTTTTTAAACTCCTTCAGCTTGGTTTCGACTACTGGATGCCAACGGGCGGCACGGTCACATCGCGGGAACAGAAACTTATCTCCGGGTTCGTTAATTTTCTTTGCGACTCCGCAGGCCAGGAATATACCCCGGCCCTTAACGAGGCGGCGGAACAGTACCTCCATAACGTAGCTACCCTGCGAACCGGGGACGTCGCCCTTCTTAAGTCTTTCGATGCCTTCCGGGAATGGGTAACCGTTCAGGCCGGGTTTTATACCGAGCATTTTTATCCGGATGGCAGTCGCGGGCGCCGGGCGAAATCCATAGCATTCGCCAGTATGGACGAAACCGAGTTTCAACAGGTCTATAAAGCTGTGCTGAACGTCCTGTGGAACTGGATTCTGTTTCGTAAATTTTCCTCTCTGGAAGAAGTTGAAAATGTGGCCGCGCATCTGCTGGAGTTCGCATGAAAATGACATGGTTTCAGCATCCGGTGTGTACCACCGAAGAGGCGGATGAGCTGGTGGCGGGATACCGGCGCCGTGGCGTGAAGGTTGAGCGTTACGGTGAGGCGGAGGTGCTGGAACTTGAGAGCAATAATACTCCGCAACGTTGGACGGTTGAGGAGCTGAAAGAAATCAGGATCGCTGCACTGGCGGATCTGCGTGCGCTAAAAAAGCTGGAGGCGGCATGACATTCGAATCCTACTTTGCCGATCATCTCCGTGCTCGCTGGTAGCAGTTGTGCTTATACCATTTCCGGGTTCCATCCTGATCGATTACCGGATTTTGAAAAACTACGTGAAGATAACGGGCGGTACCGTATGAATACACAATATCTGGAATATGTGCGACAGCAGCTCATCGTGGCGACTGCAGATCTGAGTGGCGCCACGAAAGGTCAGTTGCAGGCATGGCTGGAGAACGCCCAGCTCTATACGAAAAACTATCCCCGAAAAAAACAGCGTATCAGGGATGAAGTGACCGGAAAAATGATAACGCTGAATAATCCACCGATTGCTGGTAAGCAATCACTGGCGAAAGGAAGCGCAATTCCGCTTGTGCAGCCCGTAGAATACTCCACTTCCTCATGGCGCCGTGCGCTTTTGTCACTCGAAGAACATAATAAGGCCTGGCTATTGTGGAATTACAGTGAAAACACCTGCTGGGAATATCAGGTCACTGTAACTCGATGGGCTTGGGAAAAATTCAGCCAGCAGTTGGAAGGGAAGCGAGTTGCGAAGAAGACTTTAGCACGGTTGCGCCAGCTCATCTGGCTTGCTGCGCAGGATGTGAAGGCGGAACTGGCCAGACGTGAGACGTATGAGTACCAAACGTTGGCGGAACTGATGGGCGTGGCAAAATCTACCTGGACAGAGACGTACATGTCTCATTGGTTAGTAATGCGTAACAGCTTTAAACGGCTTGATAGTGATGCGCTTATCTCCGTAACACGATCGCGTTCACAACAAAAGGCGACAAATTTGGATATAAGTCTTGCAAAACCGAACTGAAATACATATATTTCATGTAAATTTGATATCATGCCTAAAATATGCAAGCCTGCTGAGGAACGGGATTTTTGTATTAATCAGCAATAGGAATTGATGATGTTTTATCGTGATTTATTTCAAGTTTTTGGTCCCGACCCGTTGTATAAGGAAGAAGAAGGAATTGCCATCCTTCGTGAGCAATATGGGATCGAAGCTCCAGAACAAATTTTTAAGCAAATTTATTGTGGGTTATCTAATAATTCTGAATTTCAAACCTTGTATGGGCATCTAAATCTTAAATCACTGAAGTGGGATTTGGTCAGATTGAAAACAGCAGAGTTTACAAAGTTTGGCAGAAATGCCACATATCCTGATTACATGCTCGAGATTTCAGAAGACTTTAATGCCTGCGGCAGCAAGTTTTGCATTGATGCCCGTGAAGAGGTTGCAAACCATTGGCTTAAATTCGGTACATGGGCTGAACCACCGATGTTTATTGAGCGTTCGCTTATTATTCCTGGAGAGAGCGGCTTACACCTTATGGAGGGTCATACAAGATTAGGTACTTTATTGGGGGCTATTAAGTACAAATTTGTGCAGTTAGCTGATACTCATGAACTTTATATAGCCTCGCAGAAATAGTTTAGAGAGGATTGCTCAACACCCTCGGTAAGAATTGCCACACATCAAACTAATGTTAGGGTATCTTCGTCCACAGAGTCGAAATGGCCTTATTTACATCTTCCTGGCTTTTCGCCGGTTTTTTTATTCAGCCCTCGGAAATCATCATCTACACGCTTCGTTGTTAAAACCCCGCCCGAGGGCCTCTCACCCTTACAAATACAGCGCCATCCAAGCTATCGGGGGCGAGGCTTATGAAAATGCACAACGATCCCCATTCAATGGACTCACAATCTATTTTTGCGCTGATTGCGAGTCTGACTTTTTTCGATTGTGAGTCGTTACAGATAGCCGCCGGGCCAGACACCACAACGGTACCAGGTGGCGTTATGTGCTAGAAACCGAAATTCTTGAACATCTCATTACTACTCATATCGTTGGCTGGCGCACGGTTCATCGACTCCATCTGCTTGATCAACCCTATGCTAGCACCAACAGGCCCCCCGACGCTGAAACCGACGCTGCTGGAGCGGGTTTTGCTGGTGCTACTGCTGTGGGTTTGACTACGGGTGTTACAGTTGCTTTGGTGTGTCCGTGTGAGACTATTTTCGCTGAGCTGGCTATCTTCACTTTGGGTGCAGTTTCCCTGTGACTGGCTGTGACTGTCTCCTGTGGTGTGGTTGCGGCTATCCGTGTGCCACTCGCTATAGCCTCCCGCTGGCGCAATGATTCCGACCGATGTACCGTGGGTGGCATAGGGAGGCATGACCATGCCACTACAGCCACCGAGCAGTAACGCGGTGCCGACGATAAAAATGAACTTACCCAGAGCGGTGTTTTTCATTAGTTCCTACCTATTTCTTCTCGTTGGTTATTTCTATGCCCTGCCTTGGCAGGGCTCGCTATTATTCATTCTTCAACTGTGAGATCAAGTTATTTTAATTAAATCGGTATTATTCTTAATTGTGTTCTTTATGAATAAATATCCTCCGGCTATGCCGGAGGATATTTATTATTTCCCCTCATAACTGAGAGGCCCCACACAACCAGAGGGGGATGAATGTCCGAATCGATTTCTGGTACTGGGTTAGCAGGTGGCATCCTGACAGGAGCCAGTGTCTATGGACTGCTGACCTGTATTAGCTCAGACCTGAACTGGTTACTGTGTTGTAGCATCGTGGGATTTTGCATTTTTTGATGAGTGTCAATTACTAAATTCGTAGGCGATTCTTGGTGGTGATGTGTGACCCATCTCTTTTAAAATGATATTGGTATACTCGACTACCGGGCCTCTTGGATTACTGTCTTCTTTGTCCTGAAGGTGAGTCAACGCGTGTACAACTTCGTGAATAAATGAGCGTGTTGTATCAAATTGTTGTGGGCCATCATTACTTTCATAGTACTCTGGTATTGAATCATCGTCTGTATCATCCAGGTTGAGGGCAATCACTTTTCTGCCTTCTGAACTCTCCAGGTCCTCATCAGTTACGGTAGTACCAAAGTTTTCTCCGGCTCCCAGCAACCAGCGTTGTTCTACATCACGCAATTCCTGATCGTAGGCATAATTCATCAGTCTGCGGAATGTCCCGCTTTGAGTGTATGCATCTTCAAGTATGCGTGATAGCACCTCACGGCATTCATCATAGGTATCATCATCAATTTCGATATCAGGATCCATTCCTCCTGGTCCAGAGATAAGGTATTCAGCAAGACACATTGGTTCCAGCCTGGCTTTATCATCGGTAGCAAGACCATCATGTTGGAGGCGTAATTGCGAAGGATTATCTTGGTGTTCTGGAAGGTCTGGAAATACCTTGCTGTCATGAGGATGGGATAATCCATATGTTGACATCATATTATTGATAAATATTGGTTTAATTCCCGTTGGCATGATGAGTTACACATCCTTTTTATTACATGGAATTAACATTCTATAAATAGCATGTTTTTGTCAAACAGAATTCACTCAGCACGCAATCAATTAAACTAAAAGCTAAATTTGCAGTATTTGTGCCTCACCTCCATTAAAATTGTACTCTGCGTGATTTTACTTTCAGATTCTGCAACCACAGGCAATCCTGTTTTACAAGATATTAAACCCTGCAACCCAACCATTTCACTCACTCTAGTTACCATCCGAAATCATCGGAGGTGAGGCTTATGAAAATGAATGACAAGACTCCTGAATTCTGGGCTGCGGTTTTGACCGGACTCAAAAATGCGTGGCCCCAGATACTTGGGGCGTTAATGGCCGGACTCATTGCCTACGGCCGACTGATATACGACGGCGCCACCCGTAAAAATAAATGGCTTGAGGGCGTCCTGTGTGGCGCTCTTTCCTTATGTGTCACCAGTGCGCTTGATGTGGTAGGCCTGCCGGTTTCCATTTCGCCTTTCGTTGGCGGAATTATTGGCTTTGTCGGTGTGGACAAGCTGCGCGAAATCGCAATTAGCGCACTCAAAAAACGTGCAGGGGTTAATGATGAGAATCAGTGAAAAAGGCATTACCCTAATCAAAGAGTTTGAAGGTTGTAGCCTGACAGCTTATCCGGACCCGGGAACGGGGGGAGATCCCTGGACGATTGGTTATGGCTGGACCCACTCTGTTGACGGTAAGCCAGTTAAGCCCGGAATGATGATTGACGAGGCTACTGCCGAGCGCTTGCTTAACACTGGTTTAGTCGGTTATGAAAATGATGTGTCCAGACTGGTTAAGGTCAAGTTGACGCAAGGCCAGTTTGATGCGCTGGTGTCGTTCGCGTACAACCTCGGCGCCCGGACATTATCCTCATCAACTCTGCTGCGGAAGCTAAACGCTGGTGATTACGCTGGCGCCGCTGATGAGTTCCTGCGCTGGAATAAGGCTGGTGGCAAAGTACTGAACGGGCTTACCCGTCGGCGTGAGGCGGAGCGTGCTCTGTTCCTGTCATGATGTTCAACTGGAAAACGATGTTTGTTGGCCTGTTGCTTGTCTCGCTAATTGTTGCCGGTCGGCTGGCAAATCACTACCGAAATAACGCCATCACCTACAAAGAGCAGCGCGATACCGTTACTCATAGGCTGACGCTGGCGAACGCGACAATTACCGACATGACTAAGCGCCAGCGTGACGTTGCCGCCCTCGATGAAAAATACACGAAGGAATTAGCCGATGCGAAAGCTGAGAATGATGCTTTGCGCGATGATGTTGCCGCTGGCCGCCGTCGCCTGTACGTCAACGCAACATGCCCCGCAGTGCCGACAGGTAAATCCACCTCCACCGCCCGCATGGATAATGCAGCCAGCCCCAGACTGGCAGACTCCGCTCAACGGGATTATTTCGCCCTCAAAGAGCGAGTGAAGACGATGCAAAAGCAACTGGAAGGGGCGCAGGCGTACATTCGCACCCAATGCCACGGTAATGCAGGAAAAACTAGTAACCAATGGTGACTGTATTAAAAAGGTACTCCCGGGCAGGGGGCGCCACGGGTGGCTTCGGGCTCGCGGGAATCGGCTGATTTTTGATTTTTTAGTCTCTGTCAGCACTGAAAAATAACCTTAAAAATCAATACATTTACTGTTTTCAGTGTCGAGGTGGTACGTTTTTTGTTCGACACTGAACGCCATTTTCACCGTATACAGGAAAAGAGCACGACTGTGGATCAGGAAATTAAAAGCCTCGAATTAAACATCACACAGCTTTCGGCCATCACTGGTGCACACCGACAGACCATCGCCAGCAGGCTGAAGGGCGTAAAAACCTCAGGTGGGAACGGTAGTAACCTGAAAATCTACCGGCTGGTGGATATTCTGACCGCCATGATGACGATGCCGGCTGTTACCGGGGAGAATGACCCCAATAAGATGAAACCCTCAGATCGACGGGCATGGTTTCAGTCGGAAATGACGCGTATTGAGCTGGAAAAGGAGATGAGAACTCTGATCCCGGCCAGCGAGGTGCTGAGCGTTTAAGGTAGGTGATGCTGATTATACCTCCCTTCTTGTTGGTCCTTCATACCGTTTTAACGACTATCTGAATGCTTACGTGATGATTGGTGCAGCAAACGGACATATTAAGGATAACTGGGGAAATTCTGACAATAAAACCGCCTTTGCTTATGGGGCAGGTATTCAGCTTAACCCGGTTGAAAATATTGCCGTTAATGCGTCTTATGAGCATACAAGTTTTTCCACTGATGCTGACAGTGACGTCAAAGCTGGAACCTAGGTGCTTGGCGTAGGTTACAGCTTCTGACCTTTAACATCGATACAGATTTAATGCCCTCCAGTGAGAGGGCTTTTTTATGGGTAAAACGAAATTATGACGATATGGCTATGTTGCTGTTATTTCTCAATGACACCACAGGCAAAACGTGCACCGCCACCACCCAGTGGAGCAGGTTTATCGGAGTAATTGTCACCGCCTTTATGGATCATCAATGAGTGACCTTTCAGTTCTGACAGTGATTTAAGGCGTGGTGCCAGTAACGGATACGTGGCTGTACCATCTGCATTGACAACCAGTCCAGGCAGATCCCCCAAATGCCCTTTGTCATTATATGGGCCAAGATGTTTCCCGGTTTTTTCGGGGTCAAGATGTCCTCCGGCCATGAGCGCCGGAACCTCTTTACCGTCTTTCATTCCCGGCATACAACTTGGGTTTGTGTGGACATGGAAGCCGTGAATTCCTGGCGTAAGACCATTTAGGTGAGGAGTGAAAAGCAGACCGTAAGGTGTCTCTGAAACTGTGATTTCACCTATGTTTTCTCCTGTTCCGCTGGACAGGGCATCGTTCATCTTTACAGTCAGGGTATTCTCTGCCATTGCTGAACAACTGATGAGCGCACCAGCTACCAGCGACAATATTGTGTATTTCATTAGTTACCTCGTTTTTTGGTTGTATCGTAAATACCATTAATAAAAGCAGGTATATTTTTGCAAGATAAATAATAAAGGATCTCTCATATATGCAGGATATACCACAGGAAACCTTGAGCGAGACCACCAAAGCGGAGCAGTCCGCGAAGGTGGATTTGTGGGAATTTGATTTAACCGCGATTGGCGGTGAGCGCTTTTTCTTCTGTAACGAACCGAACGAAAAAGGCGAGCCGTTAACCTGGCAGGGGAGGCAGTACGAACCGTACCCGATACAGGTACAGGATTTTGAGATGAACGGGAAAGGCGCATCTCCCCGCCCGAACCTCGTTGTTGCCAATCTCTTTGGTCTGGTCACGGGGATGGCGGAGGATTTGCAAAGTCTCGTCGGCGCGTCAGTGGTAAGGCATCAGGTTTACAGCAAGTTTCTTGATGCGGTGAATTTCAGTAACGGCAATCCGGGCGCTGACCCGGAGCAGGAGGCGGTAGCGCGCTATAACGTGGAGCAGTTGTCAGAACTGGATTCATCAACTGCTACCATTATTCTGGCATCACCGGCAGAAACCGACGGTTCTGTGGTGCCGGGGCGTACCATGCTGGCGGACTCCTGTCCGTGGGATTACCGGGATGAAAACTGCGGATACGACGGCCCGCCCGTGGCCGATGAGTTCGATAAGCCCACCTCAGACCCGAAAAAGGATAAATGCAGCCACTGCATGAAAGGCTGTGAAATGCGTAACAATCTGGTGAATGCCGGATTTTTCGCTTCCATCAACAAACTGTCTTAACAGGTTCCCATGATTAACGATGACATTCTGGCACATGCCCGACAGTGTGCGCCTGCGGAATCGTGCGGTTATGTGGTCAGAACAGCACAGGGAGAGCGGTATTTTCCGTGTGAAAATCTGTCTGCTGAACCCACGATGTATTTTCGTATATCCCCGGAGGATTACCTGAATGCCCGGAACCGCGGCGACATCGTGGCGCTGGTACACAGCCATCCTGACGGTAAGCCCTGTCTCAGCAGTGCGGATCGTACCCTCCAGATACAAAGCGGAACGGTCTGCAGAGCGTGCTGATTAATAACACGCCGGTGGTGGACGCGGACGGTAACAGTAATATTCACGGCGTGACCGTGGTATATCAGGTGGGGGAGACACCACAGGCACCGCTGGAAGGTTTTGAGGCTTCCGGCGCGGAAACGGTGCTGGGTGTGGAAGTGAAACACGATAATCCCGTTACCCGTACTGTTGTCTCAGAGAATGTCGACCGGCTACGCTTCACCTTTGGTGTACAGATGCTGCAGGAGACCATGGACAAGGGGGACCGTAACCCGTCCTCCGTGAATCTGCTGATACAGTTTCAGCGTAGCGGGATCTGGAACACAGAATTTGATATCACTATTAACGGCAAGATCACAACACAATATCTGGCATCGGTAGTGGCTGATAATTTACCGCCGCGCCCGTTCAGTGTCCGCATGGTCAGGGTGACACCGGACAGCACCACCGACAGGCTTCAGAACAAAACGCTGTGGTCGTCGTATACGGAAATCATCGATATCCGGCAGGGTTATCCTGGCACAGCGGTTGCCGGTCTGCTGGTGGATGCGGAACAGTTCGGCAGCCAGCAGGTCACGCGTAACTACCACCTGCGCGGACGTATTTTTCAGGTCCCCTCAAACTATGACCCGGATACCCGCACATATACCGGCCTGTGGGACGGGGCGTTTAAACCGGCGTACACGAATAACCCGGCGTGGTGCACGATGGATAAACTGACCCACCCCCGTTACGGGCTGGGCAGGCGTATCGGGGGGGCGGATGTGGATAAATGGGCGCTGTACGCCATCGCGCAGTACTGCGATCAACCGGTGCCGGACGGATTTGGCGGCACGGAACCCCGCATGACGCTTAATGCGTATATTACCACCCAGCGTAAGGCGTATGACGTTCTGGCGGATTTCTGCTCGGTGATGCGTTGTATGCCGGTATGGAATGGCCGCAAAATGACCTTCATCCAGGACCGCCCCTCCGATAAAGCATGGACCTACACCAACGGTAACGTGGTGGGCGGGCGCTTTAAATACAGCTTCAGTGCCCTGAAAGACCGCCATAACGCGATAGAAGTGAGATACACCGATCCGCTGAATGGCTGGCAAACCTCCACGGAGCTGGTGGAAGACCATGCCTCACAGGCCCGTTATGGACGCAATCTGCTGAAAATGGACGCGTTCGGCTGTACCTCACGTGGACAGGCGCACCGGACGGGGTTGTGGGTGATGATGACGGAGCTGCTGGAAACGCAGACCGTGGATTTTTCTGTCGGTGCGGAAGGTCTGCGTCATACACCGGGCGATATTATTGAGGTCTGCGACAACGATTACGCCGGGGCGTCGGTCGGTGGGCGTATCACTGACCTGGATATTTCCACCCGCACGCTGACGCTTGACCGGGAAATAACACTACCGGAAAGCGGCGCCACCACGCTGAATATTGTCGGGCCTGACGGTAAGCCGTTCAGTACGGAGATTCAGTCGCAGCCCGCACCGGATCGGGTGGTAACGAAAGTCCTGCCGGAAACCGTGCAGCCATACAGTATCTGGGGGCTGAAACTGCCCTCCCTGAAGCGCCGCCTTTTCCGTTGCGTGCGTATTAAGGAGAATGACGACGGCACATACGCCATCACTGCCTTGCAGCACGTTCCGGAAAAAGAGTCCATCGTGGACAACGGGGCGCACTTTGACCCGTTACCGGGGACCACCAACAGCATTATTCCGCCCGCTGTGCAGCATCTGACAGTCAGCACGGATAACGACAGTACCCTGTATCAGGCCAAAGCGAAGTGGGGCACGCCGCGGGTGGTAAAAGATGTGCGTTTTGTGGTGAGGCTGACCACAGGCAGTGGGAACGAGGGCGATCCGGTTCGTCTGGTGACAACGGCGACGACCAGCGAAACGGAGTACGCCTTCCACGAACTGCCACTGGGTGACTACACGCTGACAGTCAGGGCAATAAACGGTTACGGGCAGCAGGGTGAACCGGCGTCCGTGGCATTCAGTATTCAGGCACCGGAAGCGCCATCCACGATTGAGATGACGCCGGGTTATTTTCAGATAACGGTGACGCCGCACCAGACTGTCTACGATGCCAGTGTGCAGTATGAGTTCTGGTACTCCGCCACGCAACTGGCGACTGCCGCCGATATTCAGTCAAAAGCACAGTATCTGGGCGTCGGGTCATTCTGGATAAAGGATGGACTGAAACCACTGCATGATGCCTGGTTTTACGTGCGCAGTGTAAATCTGGCTGGAAAATCAGTATTTGCGGAAGCATCCGGACGTCCGGGGGATGACGCGAAAGGGTATCTGGATTTTTTTAAGGGACTGATTACGGAGACGTATCTTGGTACGGAGTTGCTGAAAAAAAATTGACCTGACGGAGGATAACGCCAGCAAACTGCAACAATTTTCGAAGGAGTGGCAGGACGCTAACGATAAATGGAGCGCCACGTGGGGCGTCAAAATAGAGCAGACCAAAGACGGCAAATATTATGTGGCCGGACTTGGACTGAGCATGGAAGACACGCCTGACGGGAAGATAAGCCAGTTCCTGGTGGCGGCGGATCGCATTGCTTATATTAACCCGGCAAACGGAAACGAGACGCCCGGATTCGTCATGCAGGGCGACCAGATAATCATGAATGAGGCGTTCCTGAAATACCTGAGCGCGCCGACCATTACCAGTGGCGGGAATCCTCCGGCATTTTCCCTGACGCCGGATGGAAAGCTGACTGCGAAAAATGCGGATATCAGCGGCCATATCAACGCTGTATCTGGCTCGTTTACGGGAGAAATCAATGCCACCTCCGGTAAGTTTTCTGGCGTGATAGAAGCAAGAGAGTTTGTCGGTGATATCTGCGGCTCAAAAGTCATGCAGGGCGTGAGCATCAGGGCGACGAACGACGAACGCAGCACCTCAACACGGTATACCGACAGCGCCACCTATCAGATAGGGAAAACCATCACGGTGATGGCTAACTGTGAGCGTAACGGTGGCACCGGTGCCATCACCGTCACGATAAATATTAACGGCCAGGTGAAAACGGCGGAGGTTATGCCGTATACCGCAGGGATTCCGGCCATGTATCAGACCGTCGTCTTTTCGGTCTACACCACTTCACCTGTCGTGGATATCAGCGTCTCTCTGAGGGTCCGTGGGCAGTACACCACGTCTGCTTCCGTCTGGCCGCTGGTGATGGTTTCCCGGTCGGGGAGCAACTTCACAAACTGACCGGATTTACGACACAACAACCGGCAATCAGGTTTATATCTCCGAACTCGGCCCGTTGCCCGAAAACGTCACATCAGTTTCACCAGACGGTGAATACCAGAAATGGGATGGTAAGGCGTGGGTGAAGGATGAAGCGGCTGAAAAAGCAGCGCAGCTTCGTCAGGCGGAAGAAACCAAAAGCAGGCTCCTGCAAATGGCATCTGAAAAAATCGCGCCGCTTCAGGATGCGGTTGATCTTGGACTCGCAACAGATGATGAGAAAGCGCAGCTCGACGAATGGAAAAAATACAGGGTGCTGGTAAACCGGGTGGATACCTTAAATCCTGACTGGCCGGAGAAACCATCTTAGTTATAAAAATATAGCTATGTAGTAGAGATTGCTGCTATATGTTATATAGCAGCAATGGCTATTATTTTGATGGTTGAGTGTATAATTTTAGCACTGGTAAATGACGGTTTAGCTCCAGAGTTAGTTCCTGGGAAAAATTATGGATACTATTGGTTCATATTAATCAGGAAGAGGCTCGCATATTTTTTGGTGTTTCTGTGTTCAGGGAGTGTTTTGGATATATTTATTAGCAATGTTTTCTAGTATTTGTTGGAATTGCTGTGGAGTCGGCATAGCACACTCATTAAACAGCGGTACAACTTCTGTCATAATGATCTTCTCCGCATAGATGTTAAAGGATGCCTTCTGATGTTGACTGGTAAACATATGTGGATACTTACTGTATGCTGATGTAATCAACGGAGTTATAAAAGGATTGGCTCCTGCGCCGCTTGGCGTAAAAACGTCATTCTTGGTTGCTCCGGGCAGACCTGCATTTTGCGCAGCCTCGCCAATTTCCTTAAGAAAAGGCGCTATGTCGATTCCTTTGCTGATGAGCAAGTTACAATACTGATCTTTATACTTGCTGTAAACTGCCGATAGTATAGCTTCACGGGTCTGGCTGGCGTATGCGGGGTCTTTACTCGCGCTACCTCTAATATCTATATCATGGAGCGTTTGAAGCATAAAGTTTTTAACGACTTTATTTGTCAACACTGCCCGGCCCTCAGATGCGCTTCCTCGGTGAAAGTGTGTTGCAGAAGATTCAGTGTTCTTATGCGAAATAAAACGTTCCGATAATTTTGAATTTAATTTGATGAAGTGATTTTTTACTGCGAGAATACTTTTTGCTAAAGAATTTTTCTCGGTTGATTTTTCTTTTAGTGGTGTGGTTTCCTGTTTTTGGATTCTAAAGTTATGGGGAAATAAAGTTATTTTTGTCACGGTAATGCTCCTTTTATATGTACATAACTCATTTATATATAGATAGCAGGAATACTTTTATTTTTTATAGCAAATGCTATGTCCATCTGATTGATGAATTAGAAAAAATCGGCTGATTAGATTAATGCTCAAATAGTACTATTTTTATTTTCCAGAAACTTTCAAAAAATGTCCTTTTCGCTCAGGAGGAGCCTTGCTGTTCTGGCATTGAAATGGAGCGTGAGCTGATCGTTGAGCGTACCAGCGCCGGGCTGGCAGCGGCAAGGGAGCAGGGGCAAATTGGTGGCCGACGACCGAAACTAACAACGGAACAATGGGCGCAGCCGGGCGCCTCATTAGGGCCGGAGTACCGTGACAGCAGGTAGCGATTATTTATGATGTTGGCGTTTCGACGTTGTACAGAAAATTTCCGGCGAGTAACATGCCTTTGATGCCATTCATGGGAAAATAACACTCCTTTAATCAGCCATAAGAGTTAATTATATAAACTTAAATGGATTTGTTAATTGAATTTCATCAAGATTAACTCTATATAAAAGATTTATTGTCTTTGTTATGGCGTCTATATATTCTGCGCTATTCATTATAGCAGTGTATTTATCGTATGCTTCGAAGCAATGATTTTCATTGATATATTCACTGCTATTGTTTTTATAAATTTCATATGACTCTTCCTTTTTGAAAATGCGCGCATCCAGCCAAGGGTCAAGTATATATTCCGATATTCCTTTTGAATCAGTAAAAGTCAAAAAAACGACCACATGATTCCCTCCTGACGCGCTATTATACATAAGGGATGTGCTTATTCTGGCATCAAATACATTATTTTTCGAAAATCCTATTCCGGTTAGTCTTTGTGGTATATATTTTGCAATAATCGCACCTAAAATTAGCGACATATCAGCACAGTTCCCTGTGTTATATTTTATTGAATCAATGGAAGAATATATTAGACTCAGAGATATTGGGTTTTCTGGTCTTTCAGCCATAGCTCTGTCAAAAGAGTTTGCTTTTATAGTTTGCAGAAATTTCTTGTGATGTTCTCTTTGTAAATTAAGAGCGTCGTATTTTTCCTGCGTATCAATTTTAAGCCTGTCAATTTGCATAGCATCATAACTGTCCGATTTCTTTATTATTGTTCTGACAAAAACGGTACATTCTGAAGCAGCATTAATAATACAGGAGGATAAATCAACTGAAGTACTCTGTTGGTTGTTACAGGCGCTCACTCCAGTTGTGTCGAATTTTTCTGTAGCTACATGTCCAACATTTATAATCAATTACATTTCCCTGTATTCAAAATTAAGCGATATTCTTATGTCACGACAACCTAACAGGGACTGACTACAAAGATCTTTAAAGAAACGTTCATTATTGTATCTATTGATGAACTCCCTTCAGATTTAGAGGTTGTGCCCATGGTCGAAAAGCTCCTCTACGCTCATATACTTAACTTATCGGGGACATGGTAGGTTAGGATGTGAAAACACAGGGACAGTTACTGTCACTGCGAAGGCAGCAATAAGGAGGCCTATCCTGTACGAACTGTGGAAAACTATATCTTGTTCACGATCACCTGCATCGTTGACGATGCGCGATCCTGGAGGTTTGACGACTGCCCGGTATGATCGGTGCCGCAGCCACGTCGTATGCAGGAACGGCCTGCGGCAAACTGGCGATCGTTCGATAGTGCGAATATTGAATGGTTGCCAGTCGCGGCGGATTCTACTGGTTAAGAATGGCTAATCAATGTGTTTAATCTGAAACCAGGCATCTGTTCAACTTTTCGTGATCGCTTTTGTTGGCATCACTATTAAGCCTTCGTCTACATGGGCATTTGGCATCGGGAGGCCACCAGTGGAAGAGGTCGAGTGATATATTGGGCAGTGAGTTTGATTGGTCGGGGGATTTATACGCAAAATGGTTCGAAATATGTCAGAATTAAAACGTAAAAAGTGATAACTAATTGAATCTATTAGAATCAAAAATAACGTATTCTAATCGTTAAAATCACTTAATTAATATGTAACATTGTGAATTTAAAGAGAAAGATCAATTGTTGCCGTAAACAGGAATCGTATTCGGTCTCTTTTTATTTGGATTATAAATCAATGGGTTATGTGTTTCCCCTCGAAATTCCTCGAAATTTCCTCGAATTTCTGTATTCCGGTCTTTTTGGTTATATCACATCCAAATCCAGTTTAACATTTCTTTTACAACAAAATCAGAGCATCACGTAAGCTTTATTATCGCGTTCATCGAGATAGAGTTTCGTGGTGTTCTCTGAGGTGTGGCCCAGGAGTTTTTGAGCGAATTCCTCGCCGCGTTCGTCTTTGTACAACCGCCCGAGCAGGCTACGGATCTCGTGAAATGTCGGTGGGTTATCACTACATTTAACGTCTGAAATTTTTCTGGCTTTTACAAATTTCTTTGTCAGCCCATCCGGGTGAATATTCCCGGTCGGGCTATTTTTCCTGATTCCGGCACTGATCATGAAATCGGTTCTGCTTACCAGTCGGCAGCGATCGATAACCGTCCCGGACGTAACCCTGGCGCCTGAAGGGTCAGGGATAGGGGGAATGCTATCTTCATTCCTGTCTTTATCTGGGTTACGTGTAGGCGACCATCAACGATATCACTAAACTTCATGTTAACTATATCCTCACGGCGTTGGCCAGTAACCAGCGCGAGATCCATCGCAAGAGGAAACCACACAGGCAGATATTCTGCCGCCGTCCGCGTGGCGTTATATGTTTCCAGTTGCAGGCGTTCCCTGGCAACCTTAATTTCAGGTGCTCGGGTTGGCTCAACCGGATTCGTTGTTATTCTTCCTTCCACAATTGCCTCACGAAACATGTCAGATAGTACAGACCTCATCGCCCCCGCCATCGTGTTTTTACCTTCCGCGATCCATGACTCCAGAAACTCAGCAATATGCCGCGTGGTCACCTCTGCCAGTATCATTTCCCCCATTTTTTCGCGTACGGTCGCTAATTGATTACTGCGAATCTTGTAGGTATTAACCGACAGACTCCGGCGCTGTAATAAAACCTCATAGCGATCAATCCATGCGGACACAGTGAATGAGTCCGTTCCTTTTAGTTTTTCAATAAGCGCCACTGGCGTGTGGTTTTGCGCTATGAAGTTGTACCTGATCCACCGTCCGTTGTAATTTCCTGTCCTGTATCGCCAGCCGTTTCCTGCTGGTTGCTCTCTTTCGGCGTTTCTCCATCTCTTTCTGTTCTGGCTTCCGTTTTTTCGGTCTGGTTTGAGGGGGGCGGGAATAGCGCTGATACATCGAAAGTCCCGTCCGCGTTTCTGGTGACAGCCTCCGGCTCTGCTGCTGGTTGTTTTTCCTCCTGCACCACTTCTTCTTTTTCACCCTGATTTGAGGCGCTGTAATTGTTATGAACCCACTTCGGATCGTTCGGGTCGCTGATGCCTTCGACATATTCACCGCGCGCGGCTGCCAGTTGTTTACCAACATCAACCGGGTTTTTGGGTGGAATGTTTTTACGTGCTTCGTGCAGTTCTGCCCGTATTTTCTGGTAGCCTGCTTCTGTCTGGCTTACAGGTGGTTCATTCTCCAGCGGCTGTGGGGCCGGATGATGTTCAGTTGTGTCCTGTTCCACTGCTTCAGGCGTTGCTGGTTCATCTGCCAGTTCGCCTGTCGGTTGCGGTTTTTCTTCATCACACTGAAATCTCCCTGCCTCAATATCCCGCAGACATTTGCCCGCCTGACTAAGCCTTGCTGCATTTTCTTCATGGGTTGTTGGGGTGTTATCAGGCACATATTCGTACCAGTCCGGATCGCGAACGCCATGAACGGCAAGAAAGCTTTCGCACCACGTTCGGCGAAGATCAGGATTACCGGGCTGGAGAATTACACCAGATGTGGCGTTGCACTGAAACTGGATCTAGTGGCGAATCCAGGACAGCTTGAGCTAGAACGTCATGCCGCCCGATCCGCAGCGTGGCTTTTTGTGACTAAAGGGTGTCTGAAATATTCCGGCGACCTGGTACGTGTTACGCAGATCATCAACGGAGGGTAGAACGGCATCGGTGATCGGCGGGAGCGCTTTGAGAAAGCAAAATCGGTGCTGGTATGAATCTGTTATCTGCTCTTCTGAAAAGATACTGGTTGCAGCTGGTGTTTATTTTGCTGATGGCTGGTGCGTTTATCGCCGGTAATGTCTGGAGTGACAGGGGCTGGCAAAAAAAATGGGCAGATCGCGACAGCGCTGAATCCTCTCAGGAAGTCAACGCCCAGACCGCCGCCCGTATTATTGAACAGGGCCGCGTTATTGCCCGTGATGAGGCTGTGAAAGATGCACAAGCGCAAGCCGCTAAATCTGCTGCCACTGCTGCTGGCCTGTCTGCCACTGTTAGCCAGCTGCGTACCGAAGCAAAAAAACTTGCCACCCGCCTGGACGCCGCAAAGCACACCGCAAATCTTGCCGCTGCCGTCAGAAGCAAAACAACCAACGCCGACGCCAGAATGCTTGCCAACATGCTCGGAGATATTGCAGAAGAAGCTAAACATTATGCTGGAATCGCTGACGAGCGCTACCGGGCAGGAATGACGTGTGAACGAGTATATGATTCGGTGAGAGAGTCAAATAATTACAGGAGGCATTGAAACTCCCCCTGTAATATTGCTGTAAAAAAGTGACTACATATCATCAGATGGAACCAGATGAATAAGAACAGGTTTTTCACCAGATGAAACTGATAAGTACTCACTCAGTTTTGATATAGCTGAAATCTGTCTGAATAACCTGTCGGGGTGCTGGAATAACAACTTTCCGGAAATTCTTCTGCAATGGATTTTACTTTTAGTGACCATTCGCCTCCTTATCTGTAGAGGTGGGTAACGAATTTAAAAAGCATTCTGCTTACTTAGGGGGAACATCCTGATGACTGCCTGCAATATTGCAAATTCCATTTTCATTGTATGAACCACCTGAATCAAGGCACTCATCTTCCATCAGGAATTTCTGCGACCACATACCTGCATAAAAAACGATAATAATGGCTACGATAATAGTGATGATGTTTTTCATTTATGTTCTCTGTGTGTTGTTATTGAAAATGATAATCAATATCGCAAAATGAAATAAATAATCATTAAGTGGTAGTTGTTGATAATTGTTCGTATTTTAAAAAGGTACTCCCGGCGGGGCGGTCTGCCACGGGGCGGCAGCGGCGCGGGATTTGGCGCATTTTTGATTTTTCATGCATCATCATCATGTTGTAACTCTCTGTTTTAATGTCATTTATTTTTAAAAGATGATGGTTTGTATGTTTTTTGTTCATTATATTTTGTTTTTCCGGGGGAAGGCGCGCTAAGAAACAGCCCCAGAGGTAAAAATGGACGGCGAACTGAAGAACCTCAAATGCAATATCTGTCAGCTTGCCGCTATTACAGGGTTACATCGACAGACGGTTGTCAGTCGCCTCTCGGGCGTTCCCCTGGCACCGGGAAGCAATGAAAAAAACAAGCTGTATCTCCTGACGGATGTGATCCGCGTACTGATGGAAACGCCCGTTTCCCAGGCTGCTGAACATCAGGACCCGAATAAAATGACTCCAAAAGAGCGTAAGAACTGGTTTGACTCCGAAAAGGGGCGTTTCTGGCTGGAAAAAGAGATGAAGCAGGTCGTCCCGTTGCCGGAAGTCCGTCAACAAATGGCGGCGATAGTCAAGGCCATTACGCAGGTACTTGAAGTCTGGTCGGATAAACTGGAAAGGGATAAGGGATGGTCTGCGGATCAGCTAAACGAGGCCCAGGATGTGGTGGATGAGGCCAGAATACTGTTAGTTAAGGCAATACAGGAGACCGCAGACGATGACGGGGAATAAATATGGCTCCGCAGCGGCAGTACGCCGGGAGGTTGCTGAATATCTCAGGCCTCCACGCAGAATGCCGGTAGCGGAAGGAATAAAACAATTTATGTTTGTTCCCCGCGGTGCCAATACGGCGGTTCCTTGGGATGACACGTTAGCGTCTCAGTCCTTCCCGAAATGACAACAACGTCCACGATAAAATGTTTCGTGATGGTTCATTCCTGCAAATTGGCTGGCCGTCCATAACCGTTTTTTCTTCGTCGGATTACAAGCGGGTGGCGCTGACCGACTATGACCGTTTCCCTGAAGATATCGATGGCGAGGGAGATGGTTTTTCCCTGGCATCCAAACGTACCACCACCTTTATGTCTGCGGGGATGACACCGGCAGAGAGTTCGCCTGGTCGGGAAATCACCGATGTGAAATGGCGGCGTTCTTCGCCGCACGAGGCCCCACCCACGACAGGCATTCTTTCTCTTTATAACCGGGGCGATCGCCGTCGGTGGTACTGGCCCTGTCCACACTGCGGCGACTGGTTCCAGTCCGCGATGGAAAACATGGTGGGGTATGGGTGAGGTACAGACCAAAGCCCCGCTGGACAGTCTGGCACTGACCGGTACGCCAACGGCACCAATGCCGGAAACCACAGCTGCAGGTATTGAAATTGCCACGGCAGCGTTTGTGGCTGCGAAAGTGGCGCAGTTGGTTGGTTCTGCGCCGGAAGCGCTGGACACCCTGCAGGAACTGGCTGACGCGTTGGGAAACGATCCGAACTTTGCCATCACGGTACTGAATAAACTGGCGGGCAAGCAGCCGCTGGACGAAACCCTGACGGCGCTGTCAGGAAAAAGCGCTGATGGTTTTATCGAATACGTTGGTTTACGGGAAACGATAAATCATGCCGCCGATGCGTTACATAAATCACAGAACGGTGGCGATATTCCGGAAAAGCCGCTGTTTGTACAAAATATCGGAGCGCTCCCTGCATCAGGTACGGCTGTTGCAGCGAACAGACTGGCATCACGCGGCGGGCTTCCGGCACTGACTGGTACGACAAGAGGCAGTGATAGCGGCCTGATAATGGGCGAGGTTTACAATAACGGTTACCCAACGCAATACGGAAATATTTTGCGTCTGACCGGAACCGGTGATGGAGAGTATTAATCGGATGGAGTGGGGTTAATGGTGCTCCTGCACCTGCATATATTCGCAGCCATCGAGATACCGCCGACGCTGAGTGGTCAGAATGGGCGATGTTCTACACCTCACTAAATCCGCCACCGGATTCGTATCCAGTAGGTGCGGCGATAGCATGGCCGTCTGATGCTACTCCGGCAGGTTACGCTCTGATGCAGGGGCAATCGTTTGATAAATCTGCTTACCCGTTACTGGCTATAGCGTATCCGTCCGGCATTATCCCTGACATGTGAGGCTGGACAATCAAAGGTAAACCCGCCAGTGGGCGAGCTGTACTTTCTCAGGAGATGGACGGCAACAAATCGCACTCGTACACCGCGCGGGCGCAGGATATCGACTTAGGGACAAAAACTACCTCATCCTTTGATTACGGCACGAAATCGACCAATACCACGGGCAATCATACTAACCAGTTCGGCGGTTATATCAACTCATACTGGGGAGATTCCAATCACACTTCATTTCAGCTAGGAGGTGGTGCGTGGACACAGGCCGCTGGCGACCATGCGCATACAGTTTATATCGGAGGACACGAGCACACCATGTATATCGGTCCACACGGACACGTCGTTATTGTGGTCGCAGACGGTAATGCGGAAACCTTTGGTCTTATGGACGGCGGTGTGGATGCTGCTATTACGGCATATTTCGGGTCGCAATTACAGGAACGGGTACAGCAAAATATCATCCGTGAATACCTGGGGGAACAGCCCGTCGGCACCGCCTTTGTTATTGAAACGGGTAACAGTAAACATCCGTGGCTGGTTCACGCCCCGACGATGCGCGTTCCGCTGATTATTGACGGCACCGACGCGGTTTATAATGCAACACGGGCTGCGTTACTGGCAATTTTTCAGCACAATAAAAGCGCCGGAGAAGACCGGAAAATTACATCTGTTGCATTACCTGCAATGGGGGCCGGATGTGGTCAGGTCCCCCCGGACAGCGTCGCCCGGCAAATTGTACTGATATAGCCCCTCCTGATATTCCCTCCAGTCATATTGCTGTTTTTGACGCTGAAACCCAAACGTGGAGTCTGCAGGAGGATCACCGCGGCGAGACGGTTTACGACACAACAACCGGCAATCAGGTTTATATCTCCGATCTTGGTCCGCTACCTGAAAACGTCACATCAGTTTCACCAGGTGGTGGATACAAAAAATGGGATAGTAAGGCTCAGGTCTGGATGAATGATGAAGCTGCGGAGGCCGCAGCCAGACTTCGTGAAGCTGAAGGAACGAAAAACAGACTCCTGCAAATAACGTCTGAAAAAATCGCGCCGTTACAGGATGCAGTGGATCTGGACGAAGCAACCAATAAAGAAAAAGCTTCTCTTCTGGCATGGAGAAAGTACCGGGTACAGGTAAACCGTGTTGATACTTTAAAGCCTGTCTGGCCGGAGAAACCAGCCAGTAGTTTATAATTTGTCAGGAAAGCTCAGGCCTTATTTATAGCAAATATGAAGAAGGCCTGTCTGTCATAACTGATATGGTTACTGGTTAGTATATTAAATTTATACTCAATAACCTCTACACATTTTAAACCAATCTTCAGGGAAGGGTATGCCAGCAGGCCAAAGAGTACACCACTTTTGAGGAATTGGCTTAATTGTTTCTTCTTTTTTATGATCTTGAGAGTCTGCCGCTATTGTAAGAGCAGAATATAGTGAAGATGGTAATATTAAAACCATTGCTAAAAATACGCTCTTAACGTGTTTCATAATATGTTACCTGTTAAATTGTGGCACACTATCCTTACGGTTACAGCATCCTTTACTATAGATATTAAACGTTATTCATTACCATCAGGTGAGTAAATAAAAACCATTTATAAAATATTTAACTTAAATAAAAATGATAAGCACTATTATATTTTATTTCCAATGTAAATTAATTCATGTGAAAGTGATTTCATGTGCTTTTCAAATCATGGCTGGCTCGCCCCCCCGGAGGAACAGGCCAGTTAACATTATCAGGAGTGTTTGTTATATCAATCAACTTCACTTCATTCTTGTAAGCCAGCCACACTAACAGTTTTGATCCTGTCCGCGTATTGTGGATACAGCCTTAAGCGAGGTTCTGGTTTTCAAATTGTTCCGGACTGAGATCGCCGCAGACCCTGACGGCGCAGGCTGGACGCTATCGTTTTTACATTGTACCTCAGGCCCCAGGTTCACTTCCTCAGCAAGCCGGGGAGCACCGTAGCGCTGTTTTGCCTGGCTGAAGGCCTCTCTTACGACATTGTCGCAGTCCTGCCGGAACTGCTGGTGGGTATTAACGACTGTGCGCCTTGTTTGCCAATGCCGATTCCGAACTCATTCTGACGCCGATCATCATTGCCGTGTTGCTCGCGCCTGGTTTCAGCAAAAGCACCACGCTGGCTATACTGCATTTCTTTTTCCGCAGGGAGAAGTGAGTAAATGAGTATGGAAATGGAGCTTTCCCTATAATGGCGGCTGAAGCTAATCATGTGTCATGTATTGCAAATGTCAAAGTGATAAATAAAGTTTCAACAGTCTGTGTTTTTTGTGAAAACGACTCGCTATGGTGCTAACCCTATATGAGGGACTGATTGAACATCAGATATATCCCGGCTTATTTAATACTGCTTACTATGAGGGTAATAATATGTTTTCTCTTATTAAATCACGTAAAGTTTTATTCATAACAACTCTTCTGCTGCCCAGCCAGCGTTCGCTCTGGGGTGCTTAGGGGACGGTGGTAGCACTAAAGAATGTGCAGAGGTTTGTTCCCTGGCGGCAGGTTTAGGCCCCCTTGGTTTTCTCATTTGCTTTTAATGTCTGAGAAGTGGTTATCCTGAGCCTTTCCTGTTCATGTAGTGAAGGCCCATCCAGAACATCATATTTAAACTATCGTAATGGAACAAAGAGTTACTTTAAAGAGCTCTTTGTTCCTTTAACCTTGATGAAGATGGTCAACGTCTGGTTTTACAAATCCGATACAGACAGGATAGCTGCTATGTTTGTTATCCATCTGGAAGGTTATCTGGCTGATAGCATCAAGCGCCAGTTGTGGCCATTGCTTCAGTACCCAGTGTGCCACTACAGTGCCACTACATTGGTGGCCGTAGGCCAAAACTGACGCCGGAGCAATGGGCGCAGGCAGGGTGCCTTATTAGGGCAGGAGTACCGCGACAGCAGGTAGCGATTATTTATGATGCGGGGCTGTCGACGCTGTACAGAAAATTCCCTGTGTTAGGGTAATGCAGTATTTCCACGGTGCGTGCCACCCAAATATGTGCTGTGGATGCTTTATAGGGTGTGCCATTTTTGTGTCAAACATGGTGAAGCATCATTCTATTTCTAACATCATGTGCCATTGAGTTGAGCAATGTGAATGCGGAAATGTGTATTTGAAACAGTTAGTTAAATGTGATTCTACTAATTCGTAATGCGAAGGTTGTAAGTTTGATTCCTGTTATTGCAACATTTCAATGTTACTGTAACTTCCGTGTTAGCCCATAACCATTCCAATTTCTACAAGACAGGTGCTTGCTATATATTTACCAATCAGTCATTTTAAAAGTGCGTCATAACCGGAGAACTGCCCTCGTCAGGAGGCCTGTTTTCAGAAAGGCAATATCCTGTTTCGACAGTAGCTTATATGTGACCGGGTTAGCAGCACATTCCCCTCCGCCACATTCCAGTACAGTTGAAATAAGGTTGGCAGTAATCAGTAACAGAAATACCCAACCGACAATACTGAACAGGTCCGGATTAATATTCAATGAACGAAATGCAACATTCATGCTACTGATTGCCAGAACCACCGCAACAGCAATAATAATCAGAATTGACGTAATCAGAGTCCAGGTATAAAAGTGTAATCCAAAAAATGCAGAACCATATCCTGTGTCACCGGGCATGATATGCAAACATATTTGCCGGGATGCCATAACTCCGGTCAGGATACTGCCAATAATTACCATCCCGTAATGTATACCTCGTAGACCAAAGCAGAGGTTAAATAAAAAGCCAAAACCGGCGATGATGAGGCCAGCCCGCTGTAATAAGCAAATTGGACAAGGCAGCTCATGCCTGACGAGTTGATAATAAAAGGCTACAACCAGAGCAACGCATATCCCAAGGAGTCCCACCTGATTAATCAGATGAACAAGTGTTGTTGGATGATGATGCGTTTTCATACACACTCCTTAAAATGACAAAGTCAGCGAATTGGTCATATGATGAATGAATGATAAAATAGTGACGATGAGTAAAACGGCCCACAGAATGTAGCTGACTTTATCCTTTCTGTTTATGGCCCCCATTGCCACGCTCAGTGCAAGCAAGAATGGCAGAAACATGAACATAAAAAACTCCTTTATTACATTGCTTGTTAATATAATCGCTGTGTATTACCGGGTCTGTATTCCAGCTTATCCACCCCGCATTAGCCGGAGCTCAGTAAGGCATCAGGAATTATTTGCGTTACTATAAATCGATTATTTCTGTGATGAGTTATCCCGGCATCTGCTGGTTACAGGGATATTTCTGGCGACAAGAGTAAGAAATATCCCGATAACTAATGGTATAATAAGCAGCATTGAGTGTGTTGAAATAGCATATCCATAAATATAGTCTTCCAGACTTACCGCAATCAGCGGAAAGATAAGAAATACAAGCGAAGCCTGGAAGGCATTAGCCTTTTGCTGAAGCGCAAAGTAGCACAGGATACCAAAAACTCCGGCAAAAGCCCCGAGATACAGGGTAGCTAATATTGAGTGTACTGAGAAGGTTGATACTTGTGGTCTTTCAAAAAACCATCCTGTCGCAGAAAGTATCAACCCAGCTAAAAGGCACGGGAGCGCATTAAATGTGATAACAGAGACAGTACAACTTCTTTTCTTACATTGTGTATATATTATGGCATGGATTAACACAGCAGAAATAAGCGCAGTGATACCCTGCCAGTGACTCTCTGTACTTGTATTCGTTTCTTCAAGAAGTATCCCCGTCAATGCAGTGATTGCGATAGTTAAGCCCGCGATCTGCATTAGTTTCGCTTTTTCATTTAGAAACAAAACCGATGCTATCAAAACGGCCACAGGCATATTCGCAAAGATAATGGCGGCAAGCCCAGAGTTGACATAGGTTTCACCATAAATCATTAGTGAGAAAGGAATGCAAAAATAAAAGATGCATATCACAAACTGGAATAATCGTTGTCCGGGAGGAAACAACAGTGTTTTTTTTCTTAACCATGCAATGATGATTAAAAAAGGTGCTGCAAACATAAACCTCATTCCGGTTGCAAACACTGGAGGGATAGTTTCAACGGCAATTCGCATGGCCAACCATGTAGTCCCCCAAGTCAGTGAAACTAGCATGAATAATATAGATATCGACACCTTGCGCATAAGATCCTCTCCGTAAAAAAATTAATTTAGCTTTTTAGCTAGAAAAAAGTAGCGTTTTCTTCACTGTGTTTTTTATATGTTTAGATAAAAATTTCTCTATCAGAAGACGCAGTTATGCTGAATGAGAAAAATAATAAATGACTCAGGCTGTTACCACACGATTGTCCACTGCGCCTGTAAGACCTGGCAGCAGTTGTCGATTTAATGTCTATTCTTGCTGGAAGGCATAAAACGCCTTGAAGATGAAGAGCTCATCATTAGTCGGGTCCCTTGTTGAGCCAGGACAAGTTTAACTTATCGCTTTCAACCCTTACGATGATAAATGATCTTATCCACCCATAATGGACATACGGCTAAATGAGTAAATTCTCAAGTAAGAGGCAGGATCTGTATCAACCAGTAAGAAGCCCCGGAAACAGCACCGGCGGAATTCCGTCAGGAAGCTCTGAAACTCGCTGAATGTACGTTGCCCGCCAACGATTGTTAATCAGCGCCATAGCAAGAATAATTGTTTGTTTCACAAGGAGATAGAAAAAACTATAGCTTTGCGCCGGGGCGGAGGCAGGAGGAGATAACTCGTTGTAATAGAATGTTTTTATATGGCGACCTTAAGAGAAATGCTTTCGCCTCGGTATACCACCCGCTATGAAGACCTGCTTCAGGTTAAGTGGCAGGTTTATCCCGATTTTCACATTCCTGATGTGATGGAACCGCAGCCACATCGTATGCAAGAACGGGCTGCGGCAAGCTGGCGATCGTTCGATAGTGCGAGTATTGAATGGTTGCCAGTTGCGGCGGATTTTACTTGTTCAGGATGACTAACCAATGTGTTTAATCTGAAACTAGCCACCTGTTCAACTTTTCGCGATCGCTTTTGTTGGCATCACTATTAAGCCTTCGTCTACATGGGTATTTGGCATCGGGAGTCCCCCAATGGAAGAGGGGAGTGATGTATTGGGCAGTTAATTTGTTTGGTCGGGGGATTTATACGCAAAATGGCCCGAAATATGTCCGAATTAAAACGTAAAAAGTGATAACTAATTGAATCTATTAGAATCAAAAATAACGTGTTCTAATCGTTAAAATCACTTAATTAATATGTAACATTATGAATTTAAAGAGAAAGATCAATTGTTGCCGTAAACAGGAATCGTATTCTGTCCCTTTTTTTCTTATAAATCAGTTGCTTATGATCAATAATCCAAAGTTTCCGAAATTTTCCAGAATTTCTGTATTCCGGGCTTTTTCGTTATATCAGATCCAAATCCAGTTTAACATTTCTTTTACAGCAAAAGCAGAGCATCACGTAAGCTTTATTATCGCGTTCATCGAGATAGAGTTTCGTGGTGTTCTCGGAAGTATGTCCCAGGAGTTTCTGAGCAAACCCTTCCCCGTAAGCATCTTTATATAGTCGTCCGGATAAGCTGCGGATCTCGTGAAATGTCGGTGGGTTATCACTAAATTTATTCCGGTAAATTTTCGTGCCGCAACAAATTTTTTAGTCAGGCTGTCAGGATGAATACTCCCATTCGGGCGGTTTTTGCGTATGCCAGCGCTGATAAGGTATTCGCTACGGCTTACCAGGCGGCAACGATCAATCACCGTACTGAGGCGTAAACCCATGGAAGGAGGGGTGAGCGAAAGTGGCAGAGCGATTTTCATCTCGGTCTTGATTTGCTTAACGTACAGTCGCTCATCAATAATGTGGCTGAACTGAGACTGTAATTAAAATTGTGTAATTGCCTGTTTTTGATATGTTCACTCCAGTAACGGAGACAGGCAATTATGGACGAAAAGAAACTCAAAGCCCTTGCGGTTGAACTGGCTAAAGGCCTTAATACCGAAGCCGACCTCAATCCGTTTTCCCGTATGCTGACGAAATTAACCGTCGAAACGGCGCTCAATGCGGAGCTGGCTGACCACCCCGGGTATGAGAAAAATGCGCCCAAAACAGGCTCAAACACCCGCAATGGCTACTCGTCCAAAACGGTGTTGTGCGATGACGGCGAGATAGAACTGAACACGCCGCGTGACCGTGAAAATACCTTCGAACCGCAGCTGATTAAGAAGCACCAGACGCGCATTACGCAGATGGACAGCCAAATTTTATCCCTCTACGCCAAAGGCATGACTACCCGCGAAATCGTCGCCACCTTCAAAGAGATGTACGACGCCAATGTGTCACCCTCGCTGATATCTAAAGTCACCGACGCCGTAAAAGAGCAGGTCACTGAGAGGCAAAACCGGCAACCGGATGCGCTGTACCCCATTGTTTATATGGACTGCATTGTCGTCAAAGTCCGTCAGAATGGCAGCGTAATCAACAAAGCCGTCTTCCTGGCACTGGGTATCAACACCGAAGGCCAGAAAGAGTTACTGGGTATATGGCTGGCCGAAAATGAAGGCGAAAAGTTCTGGCTAAGCGTGCTGACGGAGCTGAAAACCCGGGGCGTTCAGGACATCCTGATTGCCTGTGTGGATGGTCTGAAGGGCTTCCCGGATGCGATAAACAGCGTCTTCCCGCAAACCCATATCCAGCTGTGCATTATCCATATGGTGCGTAACAGCCTGAAATACGTAGCCTGGAAAGACTACAAAGCCGTCACCAGCGGCCGGAAGATGGTCTATCAGGCCCCGACCGAAGAGGCGGCACTGATGGCGATGGATGCGTTCGCGAAAGCCCGGGACGATAAATATCCGCAAATCAGCAAAAGCTGGCGTGCGCACTGGGAAAACCTCAATACGCTCTTCAGTTATCCGCCGGATATCCGCAAGGCCATCTACACGACAAACACAATCGAATCCTTGAACAGCGTGATCCGTGCCGCGATTAAGAAACGCAAGGTGTTCCCGACGGATGACTCAGTACGAAAAGTTATTTATCTGGCAATCAAGGATGCGTCAAAAAATGGAGTATGCCGATCCAGAACTGGTGGCTGGCGATGAGCCGTTTTATTATCGAGTTCGGTGACCGCCTGAGCGATCACCTTTAATAACTGGGCAGTTACACAGAATTACTGACAGGCTCATTCTTTTGTGTTGCGCATCTCTGTTTCTATTGTTTTAGATAGCCATGAGAGCTCTGTTGCTGAGAGTTTTAGTCGTGGGGTTCTTTCTTCTGTACCGGGTGGTCGCATTTCAAAACTGCAGGAACATCTGCTGAATACTGTATACTCCTGTATTTTGCATGTTGTTGAGATCAGTGTGCAATTCCTCGGTACTGGCTTGTTCTGTATAGGTCTGGAGATTTCTGGGTAGTGTCCTTGTGGACCTGAACATATGTTTTTGATTGAAAATGGCATCGTGTTTTATCCTTTACGCTGTGAAATGTTGTTTTGTGCTCTTCTGTTGTGATTGGTGATGTGACGGGATCGTCCATGCACCCTTCCTTTTATTGACGGCGTATCAGTCCATTGATGCCATGCTCGCTTAATTTGTCCAGCATCAGCAAGCCGTCGTTTTCTTTCTGCTGCAATTCAAGCAACTTAAACCGTATTTCGTTAAGTAAAGGTTTAATAACTCCGCGCTTGCGAACCACCTTTCTGATAACGTCTTTTTCGAAGTATAAACGGCAGAAGTGATTTTCATAATTCGCCTACACTCTTCACCCTGCGCTGGCAAATCTTCAACGCTGAAAGGCTGGGGAGAAGGGCGTCCAGTTGCTGAACGGAGAGCGAACCATACGCCCTGATTCCACGTGTTATCAAACTTCATACCGTGGTTATCATCCAGACAAGGCGCTTGAGGTTGCTCATGTCTTTTGGGGAAAGAGGTTCGGTGGTGGGTACTGGATATCCTGGATCGGGAAGTGGGTTCCACTGGTGCCAAATACAGGGGGCTGGTAAACCGGGTGGATACCTCAAATCCTGACAGGCCAGAGCACCAGCCTGATAAAATCGTATTACTGATTTCTAACCAGTGGCACATTAATTGTACCGGCTCAGACTCCAGCTGACAGTCTGCTTTAAGCTGTGAGTAGCGGACGTGGCCTGCCCCCAGGAGTAAAAACAAACTTTCTATTGATACATTTAATTAACTTATTTATAACGTTATATTCCAAATGCAAACTTGTTCAATTGGATATGTATGAACATTCAAATCACACATCAAGTTACTGAATTTGATAAAGAAGAACTATTAGCCGGATTAAGAAGCTACAATGCTCAGTTCGTCGATTTTAGTAAAAATGGGCAGCTTGGGGTCTACTGCAGAAACGAAAGCGGCGAAATGGTAGGCGGATTAATTGCTGACAGAAAAGGTCCGTGGCTCTGCATCGACTATCTTTGGGTAAGTGAATCTGCAAGGAACTGCGGTCTGGGGAGCAAACTTATGGCGATGGCCGAAAAAGAAGGTTTGCGGAAAGGCTGTGTTCATGGACTTGTAGATACCTTTAGCTTCCAGGCTCTCCCTTTTTATGAAAAACAGGGTTATATACTTCAAATGTCGCTACCGGACTTTCCTAAAGTAGGTTCGCAAAGGCATTATTTAATTAAGCTCGGTTTATAGCTTTGCTGCATTTGAATACCCATAGCTTTATGAAAGCTGTAATCAGGTAGCTTTAAAATATATCGTACCGTTGGCCTGTACACACCATGATCAGCGTCCGCTTCTGGCACAGGGCGGACAGTCAGATTAGGTTTGGCTGTCAGCTCACATTTGAGCTAATACCCCCTGGCACGGCTAGAGATACTCAGACAGCCGCTTGTAGGCGGCATGGTACGGATACAAAAACATATTGCGCTGTTATATAAACTGTAAACTGGGCTGTGCGTATAATACGAATCTTTCACTCAGAGAAACCTGCTGACAGCGTTAGTACTCCATTAATTAATTTTGTACTAAATCTCTGTGGTATGGCACAGGCGTTTAGAAGACAGGTCAATTGCGATCTGCTAGCTGGGATTTCGTCGCGCCGCTCAAAAATGCACAGAGTTTTTCACCCGCCGTCAATGGCTCAATGGGCGTTTTTCCGAGGGCGGTCTCAGTCATGACGATGGCAGGACCAATAAGCATGGACCATACTTCACTCGCGTCTTGCTCAAGCGATGTGAAGGCAAGGAACAGTGTTTTATCTGAAGGAAAGCGGTGCTGAGTATTAAAAAGTTTCAGCCAGGCGCGGGACTGCCGGTCGGCCTGTGCTGATCGCGTGCCGAAGCGGAGTACTCTTTTTAGTATGGCGATACCCACAATGCCTGGCCCCAGAATAAAGGGACTCCCGACGTTTATGGTGACGCCGACCCCGAGAAAAACGAGGGCGAATGACAGCACGTTATCTACTCTTCTGGCAAGAGTACTGTATAGCTTTTCCAGAGAGTACCGGTAAAGAATTTGATAACTGATTTCATCCTTGCTCATACATCTCCAGATGTTTTTTCGATTACGCTCCGGTATGCTCCCGGAATCCTGACAGATTCTGCAATTATGCCACACTTCCTGGAGGGTATTAATTAGATAGAATATAAATAGAAGGCAAATATTTTGAGCTTTTAGTCGATATCGCTTTGAATATCATTTCTCCTGCACCAGGAGATGCTGTTGTCGAGAATCGTGTCAAACGTTGCTGCGTCGGTCGGACTGCACAGGGTAACTCTCGCAGTCAGACTCTCATTATGGTCTCTAAATTGGATAACCCGCAGTCGTAACACGCCGGATGTCACGACTGACGCTATTATTACCCTGGCTTGTTAAAGCGGCATGACCACATTTTCTATATATAATAATTGGTTGTCTTTCGACCAGTATTGTCGAGTTTTTTGGTTTAATTCAACAATCCATTTAAAAACGCCTGCCGTTGCCAGATCAGTACAGTATTTTTCATAGGAATGCTCCCCCGAAAAGTGTTTAGCTGAAATCAATTTTATTAATTGCGTATTCGGTGTTGAATTGACTTTAATCAGCTTTCTATTGCTTTTAATAGAAATGAAGTGGCCTGCATGAGTGATAATTTTCACATTGCCGGTAGCAACAAAATAGATGTAATAAGCGATATTATTATATTCCAGATCGATTAGAAATGCGTTGAAATTTGCATCCTTTCTGACGCGCTCGAAAAAGTGGTTAAGCATAAGCTGTAATTCCATTTGTTAACCTATTGTAAGTTATAATGTTATATGTTGTGTTAGAGTATTGTTGCTTAAAAGCAGCCATACAGATATGTTACCTAAAAGCAATAATAATCACCTGGTATCATATAGTTTACGTTATGATTGGAATAGTGTTGCAATTGTTACTGATTATTTCTCGTAGCGCGTTTTTTTGACCACTAATAGATGCGTCAATCCATTTCATTTGTAGTTTTTCTGAACGTCATGAAAAGTCATAATATATAAAAATCAGTTAATTAATTGATGTTTAGATAAGGATTACAGTGACGGAGAGATTTGGCGTGGCGACTTTATAGGTTTTGAAAAAGCGGCTAACTCGCTGGCAGGATAATTGGTAGCCAGCCTGCGAATGGGGGCAAAATCGTAACAACATCAGCATAAATAATAATATTCATGAATGTTTTATGTGACGCAGTAGTTGAATTGAAGTGATGTTTTACCTGTTCAGGATTGTCCCGATAAAAATGTTCCTCGATAAAAGTCGATCACCTTGCGCCGAAAAAAAACAGGCTAAGTGACAGAAGAACAAAATCCATCAGGAAAATAAAATTTATAAATATCAATGAGTAAAAATGGTTGTGGAGAAGGTGGCTATTTTTTGAAAGCAAGAAATATAAACAAAGTGTAGCTATGCATAGTTATCTAAAAGGAGAACTACCGTGACTAACATAACACTATCCACCCAGCACTACAGAATCCATAGAAGTGACGTTGAACCAGTAAAAGAAAAAACAACGGAGAAGGACATTTTTGCAAAAAGTATTACTGCCGTTAGAAATAGCTTTATCAGCCTGTCGACGAGTCTGTCAGATCGTTTTAGCCTGCATCAACAAACAGACATACCGACTACCCATTTTCATCGTGGGAACGCTTCTGAGGGTAGGGCGGTATTAACCAGTAAAACTGTTAAAGATTTTATGCTGCAAAAGCTCAATAGTCTGGATATCAAAGGTAATGCGAGTAAAGATCCGGCCTATGCTCGTCAGACATGCGAAGCCATATTATCAGCCGTGTACAGTAATAATAAAGATCAATGTTGTAAATTACTCATCAGTAAAGGGGTCAGTATTACCCCCTTTTTGAAAGAGATAGGAGAGGCTGCGCAGAATGCGGAGCTACCTGGGGAGATAAAAAATGGCGTATTTACTCCAGGTGGGGCAGGGGCGAATCCTTTTGTCGTCCCCCTCATTGCTTCCGCGAGTATTAAATATCCGCATATGTTTATAAATCATAATCAGCAGGTATCTTTTAAAGCGTATGCTGAGAAAATCGTTATGAAAGAGGTTACGCCGCTGTTTAATAAGGGGACGATGCCAACGCCACAACAATTTCAGTTAACTATAGAAAATATTGCGAATAAGTATCTTCAGAATGCCTCCTGATGGTAGTAAATACAATACTGCTATTAACCATATGAATTAATAGCAGATTTTCTGAAACTATATATTCGTTTTTATGGCGACGCTTTTAACAAAACGTCGTCATCTTTATTTTAATATAAAAATCAAATGGATAACCTTAAAACTTAAAATAATTGTTATTACTCTAAATACCTGCACAACCAGACAGCTTTTTTTGTAACGCTGCGTGTTGTTAAGTCTATGATACCCGCGCACGGATGATGTCTCGATAAGGATTAATGGTCTGTTAACTGTCAGGAGAGGTTATGCCGCCTTTAAAAAAAATTGTGCTGCGCCTGTTTGTGGGGGCGATGGTCGCCACGGTAACGACACCTGCATTGGCGCTGGTTTGCCTTGAGGATCACTCCGCTAAAGAGTGTGCTATATCGTGTGCTGAGGCGATGTGGTTTATGTTTCCGATATGTTTTTAAGGAGGAAGAGTATTGAAGGTGAACAGGCGATAGTGAGTAGCTCGCTGCGCCAGGGGATAACCCTCCCCTGGCGCAGCCAGTTATATTTTATTGCGATGATAACAAAGCATTTACTCGCTAATGGTGAAATTCGCTATTTACAACAGCGCACGCTTACTAAGCAAAAAAATCTGCACACGCTATCTTTTTATATCTGTCCTGGATAATGAACGACAGGAAAAACATGATGCGGCCTGAAGAGATTTATCAGCGAATAGAGGCAAAGAATTGGCGGCATGTCTGGGTGGTTGGCGATATTCACGGCTGTTTTTCAATGTTAATGAAAAGGTTACGTGAGTGTCGATTTGATCCGCAACAAGACTTGTTAGTTTCTGTGGGCGATCTCATTGATAGAGGCCCGGACAGCTTGGGTTGCCTGGCTTTACTGCGTGAGTCCTGGATGATGGCGGTTCGCGGCAATCATGAACAAATGGCGCTGGATGCGCGGGCCTCATTGCAGTCGACGCTGTGGTTGATGAATGGTGGCGACTGGTTTACCCGCCTGACCGCTGAACACGCTGCGCAAGCTGAAGCGCTTTTTATCCTTTGTCAGCGGCTGCCCTGGATACTGGAAGTTCGCTGCCGCCATAGCACGCATGTGATCGCTCATGCTGATTACCCCGCGTCAACCTATCAATGGCAAAGAAAAGTCGATTTACATCAGGTTCTCTGGAGTCGCGAACGGCTCATAAATAAGCGCGGCGGGATTAGCGGAGCCGATCATTTTTGGTTTGGCCATACGCCGTTGCGCCGGCGCATGGATTTTGCCAACGTACACTATATTGATACGGGCGCGGTATTTGGCGGGCAATTGACGTTAGCGCGGATACAATAGCGGTATCAGCGCCCAGGGTTAAAAATCGCTATATTGCTGCGCAGGCCGCCAGAAGCCATCGATAAAATCCTCTACCGGAAAACAGCCGCCATGGCGAATCCGTTGATCGTCCATCGAATAAAGACATTGCTGCTCGGTATCGTAGATGTCCACGACAATATCCTCGCATCCTCCATCCAGGTAACATACAAAAAGTACCAGCGCGAACATTACATCCTCAATGTTAACTACTTTACACGATAGTGTAGGAGAGGTTAGCGCAGGGGGGAAATGAGAAAAGGAAGAATAAATAACCCGCCTGGCGACGGGTTCTTTTTGAGTCAGGCAAGACGCATGACCCAGGCATCAGATTTAGGATCGTAATGAGTACGGAACAAAACGGAATGTTCCCCGTTGAGAATGGCGGGAACGCTGGTTTCGGCATCCCAGGCGTCCAGTTGCATACATAAATCCGGATCGGATTTACAGGGGATTGTTAACGTTCGCTCCCCCGGCGATTCGCCATGTAATTCGGCATCGTCGATTTCAAAAGCGCCAATGCGCACACTGGTTTTCATCATCGTGCTCTCCGTTAATACGCTAATTGTGGTACGACCAGTTTAGCCGTCCATTTTTCAGCGTAGTCAACGTACGCAAAAGCGCCAGTCAAAAAGTGCGGTTTTTTTGTGCGCCTTTTAACTATTACCAGTAAAGAGTTTGCCATCACGTACCAGTTCACGCGGGTAACTGTTCTTTATTCTGGCGCCGATACGTTTTGCCAGACCAAGTGGCTGATGCTGGAACGTCACCAGGACATCATCAGCGGCAGGGGGTGTTTGCGGATAAATATCCCGACCGCGATACCACTCCTCCGCCTCTTGCACAGAAAGTTCGAACGCGTGAGCATGAGTCGGGCAGGCAAGGGCTATCGTCGCCTCATGTTGCCAGCGATAGCCTTTATTATGACTTTCGGCCAGCTTAATGCCGAGCCGGGAAAAACGGACTTTTCCGATCAGTGATTCAATTTCTGCCGGGAACAGCCAGACCTCTTTTTCACGCTGCCAAAGATGGAGATTTTCATCCCATAACAGTCCGACGGCGTTGGCCGCCTGGGTAACGTGTAATGCTTCGCGGCCTTTGAGGGGGGTAAAAGGAAACGCCCCCACTTTATACCCCGGCGCGGGCATGGCTGGAAGGGATGACATTTTACGCAGACGTGCGACGAAGAATCCTTCGCAGTCGTAAATTTGCGGGAAGACGTGCAGGAAGCCTTCCGGGGTGAGGGCACGGTCAGCGTCAGGAAACAGATCACCCAGCGGCAAAAATTCAACGGCGTCGGCGTAGGTCTCTTTCAGCCAGAGGCAGACCTCTTCGTTTTCCTGGCGATTTAACGTGCAGGTGGAGTAGACCAGCGTGCCGCCGGGTCGTAAAGCATGAAAAGCGCTGTTGAGCAGTTCCCGCTGTGTCGCCGCGATATCCAGATTGCTTTCTGGCGACCAGTTTTTTAGCGCATCAGGATCTTTACGTACTACGCCTTCGCCAGAGCAGGGCGCATCCAGCAGGATAGCGTCAAACATCTCCGGTAACGCAGCGCCAAATACGCGGCCATCGAAATGCGTCAGTGCGGTATTGGCGATTCCACATCGGCTGATATTAGCGTGCAGAACTTTGACGCGGCTGGCCGAAAATTCGTTGGCCAGAATGGCGCCGCGGTTCCCCATGCGGGCAGCGATCTGCGTGGTTTTGGAGCCAGGCGCCGCTGCCATATCCATGACCCGCTGCGGATGATTATCATCGGCGAACAGGGCCGCGACCGGCAGCATCGAACTGGCCTCCTGAATGTAAAACAGGCCGCTTAAATGCTCAGCGGTACTGCCAAGCGGCAATGCCTCTTCATCATCGCGCTCGATCCAGAATCCTTCATGACACCACGGAATTGGCGTGAGCGACCAGCCGTAGGGCGCGATTAGGGCAAGGAAATCAGCCACGGATATTTTAAGCGTATTGATGCGTATACTGCGGCGCAACGGGCGTTGGCAGGCCGAAATAAATTCATCAAAAGAGAGCGTGGAAGGCATTGCTTCACGCATTTGCGTCAGAAAAGCGTCAGGAAAATAGACAGCGTGTTGAGCCACAGGTGTATCGCCGGCAAAAAAACAGGCGCGCAGTGTAGCATAAAACGCTCCGGCGCGAGTACGCCGGAGCCGGGTGTTTAACGTGGCAGAGCGGTACCCCATTCACGCCACTCTTTCGGTTCGCTCTCTTGTAACAGGAAATGCTTACCGGCTTGCGCTTTTGGCGCCAGCGGCGTACCTGGTGGAGTAGCGAAGGCGATACCGCCACGGATGAACTGATTAAATGTCCCCGTTTTCACCACGCCGCCTGTCAGACCAAAGTCGAGACTATAGCCGGAGGCAAGCCAGAATACGGAGTTATTACGCACCAGATATTGGTAACGCTTACTGATGCGCAAGGTGATCATCACGCGATCGGAGAGCGACCCCAGGGACATTCCGGTGACGGTTCCCACTTCGATACCGCGAAACAGGACGGGGGTACCAATATTAAGCGAGCCTGCTTCTGGCGCCTCCACGACGATGCTTAACCCATCCAGATAGCGTGAGTCGGTAATCGTGGCTTCCTGCAGTTCAAAGTCGCGCCGTGCCGCGCCGCGTCCTGGCTCAACGTTAATATAGGGCTGGAGAATCGTATCCAGATGCTCGACGCCCGCCGCGGAAATTTGTGGCGTGATAACGGAAAAACGTGTCCCGGCGCGGGCAAATGTCTGTACATACTCCGGATAAAGTACGGCTTTTGCCTGCACTTCATTACGTGCGGTGATCAATTCCAGCGTCTGGATCTGGCCGATATCAATACCGAGGTAACGAATGGGCATCCCTTCCGCCAATTTTCCAGCGTCGAACGCGTGCAGCGTAATTTGTCCGCCTACCGCGCGGGCGGAAGTTTCTGAAGCATAAAGAATGCGTTTATCGCCTTTGCGCCGACTGGCGCTGGCGCCGCTCAGGTTATCAAAACTAATGGCCCCTTTCAGCGCGCGGGAGAGTGGCGAGGCCTGTACCGTTAGGCCGCTGCCGTTAAGTTGCACCTTCGCGCCGCCTTCCGCCCAGAACACGCTATTGCTGGTTAACAGGTGGCGATATTCCGGCTTAATATGCAGGTCGATGTCAAAGGTATTGGCGCGTGGGCGAACGGTGATGACTTCGCCTACTTCAAATTTTCGATACAGCACGACGGAACCTGCCTGGACATCCGGCAACGTTTCGGCTGTCAGCGTCAGGGTGGTAGTCGGTAAGTCACTGAGACTATTTTCCAGCGCTTTTTCCAGGTTAGCATAGAGCGGGTAGGTGGATTTCATCTTCCCGCTCGTACCGGGTAAAATACGAATTCCGCCGTCAATCCACTCGCTGGCGCTGGCGCCGAGGAACTCTACGCCGTCAAGGCCGACTTTGACATCCACCCGGCTGTTGACCACGAATTTACTGTCGCCCTGTACCAAATCCCGGTGCTGCGGTTCAATCGCGACGGTGAATGACACGCCTTTACTGGATAAGTTGCGCTCAATGACCTGGCCAATTTTTACGCCATGTAAAATTAACGGCTGGCCCGGTTCGATGCCGTAACTTTCCGGGGCCGTCAGCGTCAGGGTTAAGGCATTCGCCTCATGCAGCAGGGCCTTTTCACCCGGCACCACCACAAATTCACTGCGCGGTTCGCCGTCGCCCGGCACCAGCTCGAAGGTTTTTCCGGTTAACAACGAACTGATATTCGCGTCGCTCAGCGACAGTTTGGGATTGCGTAACTCAATACGCGTATTTTCCCGCATCAGCGGAACAACGCTGGGATCGACGGTCATCTCTCCGGTGACTTTACCGCCAGGGTTGAGCGTCAGTTTAGAAAGCTCACCCACCTCCAGTCCCTGGTACATGAGCGGCGTAGATTCCGCTTTCAGACCGTCTCCGCTGGGCAGCTCAAGTTTAACGATTACCCCTCGTTGGCTGTGGGCTAAATCTTTATATAAGCCGAACGTGTCATCCTGGGCGGCGGGTTTGGAATTGTCCGGTGAGTCAAACGCAATCGCGCCATTGACCAGGGCCGCGAGGCTCTCCAGTTTCACCTTCGCGCCGCTCAGGCTTAGATCGGCGTCAATGCCGGAGACATTCCAAAAACGGCTGCCTTTTTTCACCAGATCGGTAAACCGTCGCTCAATCAGAACGTCAATCGTCACGCCCTGTTTGTTAGGGTTAATCGAATAGTCATACACCCGTCCGACAGGGATTTTACGGAAATAGACCAGTGAACCGCTATTAAGCGAACCGAGATCCGGCGCATTGAGATGAATCATCAGATCGCCGTTGCTAAGCCGGTATTTAGGCTGTGTATCCAGGGCGACGAAATGATCTCTGGGCTTGCCTTTACCTGGCATCATACCGATGTAATTCCCGCCGACCAACGCATCCAGGCCGGAAACGCCCGCCAGCGAGGCTTTGGGCGTCACCAGCCAGAATTGCGTCTCTTCGCGCAACGCATCTTCCATATCTGATTTGATACTGACGCGAACTTCAATTTTGCGCAGATCTTTGCTCAGACTGACATCTTCCACGGTGCCGACTTCTACTCCCTGATAACGCACGGGAGTACGGCCCGGTACGATACCGTCCGCCGACATAAAATCGATAGTCACGCTATTGCCGCGATCCTGGTAGCTATCCCATACCAGCCACCCCGCGATCATTAGCGCGATAAGCGGTAGCAGCCAGAAAGGTGAAATACGGCGTTTGGTTTTAATTTGCGCTTCAGTCTTCGAAGCGGGCGTTTCCTGACTCATGTGCATCCCAAAGTAAGCGGCTATCCAGCCATTCCACTGCAAGAATAGTCAAAATTACCGCTGCGCCGAAATAAAACGCAGCCGGTCCCATAGTAAAAGCCAGAATCTGATCGCGATTAATCAGAGACATGGTTAACGAGATAACGAAAAGATCCAGCATCGACCAACGGCCTATCCATGTCACCAGACGCAGCAACAGAATTCGCGTCCGCAGTCCCTGTTGGCATTTAAAATGGATACTCAACAGTAGCGTAAACATCACGATGACTTTGGTAAACGGCACCAAAATACTGGCGATAAAAACGACGGCGGCGACGGCGATATTGCTGCTGGCAAGCGACATAATGCCCGACAGGATAGTATCTTCCTGACGCCCGCCATTAATGTAGATTACCGAGATAGGCAGCAGGTTTGCCGGCAGCAAAAAGACAATAGACGCCAGCAAGGCCGCCCAACACTTCTGTATGCTCTGTTTTCTGCGTAACCGTAGCGGAATATGACAACGCGGGCAGCGTCCTTTCGCATCCGGATAGCCGCTAAAGTGGCAGCCAAGACAGACGCGCAATCTTTCGTCCGCACGTTGAGCAGGGCGCTGCGGATAAAATCGTTCCCATAGTTGCTCCACATTCAGATGAATCATAGTCAGAATGCTAAGAACCACCAACGAGACGAACGCTAAAAGCCCGATGCCCGGCTGCAGAAAGGCATAGTCCTGCACTTTGATAGAGGCAACGCCAATACCGACCAGATAGATGTCCAGCATCACCCACTCTTTCAGTTTTTCCAGCATCAGCAGGACTGGACGCAGATTCATGCCGAGGAGGCTGCCAAACCACAGGTAAGCAATTGAAAAAACCAGAATAAGCGGCGCGCCCACCACGCAAAAGAGCACCATTGCGGCGGTTAACGGATCGCCCTGCTGCGTCATTTGCCAGATGCCGTGCATCACATTGGCATCAATGCGTACGCCCAACAGGTAGATATGGAGTAACGGTTCGCTCCAGGCAAACGGCATCAATAGCAGCATGGTTACCGCCATCGCGGTCAGCCGCGTCAGCGACCAGTCGCGCCCATCGCGAATTTTGGCCTGGCAACGAGGACAATAAGCGCTTTGATGAGCGCTCATCTCCGGCAAGCTGAACAGCATGTCGCATTCAGGGCAGCGCTGGTAGTGGCTGCGCGGCAGCGCTTCGCTAATTGACCTGATCGTTAGCTTTTTTGTTGGCGTGACGTGTGAGGTGTTCAGAGCCATGTATCGTGAATCAAAGTGTTAGAATAATGTAATCTTAACTCATGACAGGAATAATCTTGAGCAAGAACGCATTTAATGCTTATTTTAATAGCCTGTGTTTAGGAGTAAGACCACGAAGTGATTATATAATGAGCAAAACAGAACTATACGCGGCGTTAAACCGCGATTTTCAGTCGTTAATGGCAGGTGAAACCAGCTTTCTGGCCACGCTGGCGAATACCAGCGCGCTACTGTTCGAACGCCTTACCGAGGTGAACTGGGCGGGATTTTATCTCCTCGAAGGCGATACGCTGGTGTTGGGGCCGTTTCAGGGGCGAATCGCCTGTGTGCGGATTCCGGTTGGTCGCGGCGTGTGTGGCGCAGCGGTAGCGCAGAATAAGGTTCAACGTATTGATGATGTTCATGCGTTTGACGGCCATATTGCCTGTGATGCCGCCAGCAACGCCGAAATTGTGCTGCCTGTCACGGTTGGCGAACGGATTATCGGCGTGCTGGATATAGATAGCACAGCGTTTGGCCGTTTTACCGAAGAAGATGAACACGGCCTGCGTACGCTGGTCGCACAGCTTGAAACCGTGCTTGCAACGACGGATTACAAAAAATTCTTTGCGAGCGTTGCAGGATAATCAACGGATAACGTAGCAATTACTGATGGCGTCATTATAATGACGCCTGTTCATGCCTGCTGCTTGTTGGCTACGTCCGTTGTAATCAGGAAATTTCATGGAAAATCAACCTAAGTTGAATAGCAGTAAAGAAGTTATCGCGTTTCTGGCCGAGCGTTTTCCTCACTGTTTTAGTGCGGAAGGCGAAGCTCGCCCGCTGAAAATTGGTATTTTTCAGGATCTGGTAGAGCGAGTTGGGGGCGAAATGAACCTCAGCAAAACGCAACTTCGTTCCGCTTTACGTCTTTATACTTCAAGCTGGCGTTACCTGTACGGCGTTAAGCCGGGCGCAACGCGCGTCGACCTTGATGGCAATCCGTGCGGCGAGCTGGAAGAACAGCATGTCGAACATGCGCGTAAGCAGCTTGAAGAAGCCAAAGCCCGTGTTCAGGCGCAGCGCGCAGAGCAGCAAGCGAAAAAACGCGAAGCTGCCGCGGCGGCTGGCGAAAAAGAAGACGCGCCGCGACGCGAGCGTAAACCTCGCCCGGTAGCGCGTCGTAAAGAAGGCGCTGAACGTAAACCTCGCGCTGATAAACCGACGACGAAAGCGCCGCGTGCGCCTCGCGAAGAGAAGCACACGCCGGTTTCTGATATTTCAGTATTGACCGTAGGGCAGTCCCTCAAGGTGAAAGCGGGTAATAATGCGATGGATGCCACCGTATTAGAAATCACCAAAGATGGTGTCCGTGTACAGCTGAATTCGGGTATGTCTTTGATTGTACGCGCAGAACACCTGGTGTTCTGAAACGGAGGCCAGGCCTGGCATGAACACTTTTTTTAGGCTTACCGCGTTAGCTGGCCTGCTTGCATTAGCAGGCCAGTCCTTCGCCGTGGAAGATATTACGCGTGCCGATCAAATTCCCGTACTAAAGGAAGAGACGCAACATGCGACGGTGAGCGAGCGCGTAACGTCGCGTTTTACCCGCTCCCACTATCGCCAGTTCGATCTGGATGAGGCATTTTCGGCAAAGATCTTTGATCGCTATCTGAATCTTCTCGACTATAGCCACAACGTTTTGTTGGCGAGCGATGTCGAGCAGTTTGCGAAAAAGAAAACCGTGTTGGGCGATGAGCTGCGCACGGGTAAGCTGGATGTTTTTTACGATCTTTATAACCTGGCGCAAAAGCGCCGGTTTGAACGTTACCAGTACGCGCTAAAAGTGCTGGAACGGCCAATGGATTTCACCGGAAACGATACGTTTAACCTGGACCGCAGTAAAGCGCCCTGGCCGAAAGATGAGGCTGAGCTAAATGCGCTGTGGGATGGTAAAGTGAAATTCGATGAGCTCAGTCTGAAACTCACCGGCAAGAGCGACAAAGAAATTCGCGAAACGCTGACGCGTCGCTACAAATTCGCTATTCGCCGCCTGGCGCAGACCAACAGTGAAGATGTGTTCTCGCTGGCGATGACCGCTTTTGCGCGTGAAATCGACCCGCATACGAATTATCTTTCTCCCCGCAATACCGAGCAGTTTAATACCGAAATGAGCCTGTCTCTGGAAGGTATCGGCGCGGTGCTGCAAATGGATGACGATTACACTGTCATTAACTCATTGGTCGCCGGCGGCCCAGCAGCGAAGAGCAAGTCGATTAGCGTCGGCGATCGTATCGTCGGCGTAGGGCAGGCCGGAAAACCGATGGTCGACGTCATTGGCTGGCGTCTTGACGATGTGGTGGCGCTGATCAAAGGGCCAAAAGGCAGCAAGGTCCGACTGGAAATACTGCCGGCTGGTAAAGGGACGAAAACGCGTATCATCACGCTGACGCGTGAACGGATTCGTCTTGAAGATCGCGCGGTTAAAATGTCGGTGAAAACCGTCGGCAAGGAAAAAGTTGGCGTACTGGATATTCCAGGCTTCTATGTTGGCTTGACCGATGATGTCAAAGTTCAGCTTCAGAAGCTGGAAAAACAGAATGTTAACAGCATCGTTATCGATCTGCGTTCAAACGGCGGTGGGGCGCTGACGGAAGCCGTTTCGCTTTCCGGTCTGTTTATCCCTTCTGGTCCGATAGTTCAGGTGCGCGACAATAACGGCAAAGTGCGTGAGGATAGCGACACCGACGGCGTGGTCTACTACAAAGGCCCGCTGGTGGTGCTGGTCGATCGTTTCAGTGCCTCGGCATCGGAAATCTTCGCTGCCGCGATGCAGGATTATGGTCGCGCGCTGATTGTCGGTGAGCCGACCTTCGGTAAAGGGACGGTACAGCAATATCGTTCGCTAAACCGAATTTACGATCAGATGCTTCGCCCGGAATGGCCTGCGCTGGGTTCGGTGCAGTACACCATTCAGAAGTTTTACCGTGTCAACGGCGGTAGTACGCAGCGTAAAGGGGTCACGCCGGATATCATCATGCCGACTGGCAATGAAGAGACGGAAACCGGAGAAAAATTTGAAGATAACGCCTTGCCGTGGGATAGCATTGATGCGGCGAAATACGTGAAATCGGACGATTTGGCCCCGTTTGGCCCGGAATTATTGAAAGAACACAACGCGCGTATCGCCAAAGATCCTGAGTTTCAGTACATCATGAAGGATATTGCACGTTTCAATGCCATGAAGGATAAGCGCAACATCGTCTCTCTGAATTATGCGCAGCGTGAGAAAGAGAACAATGAAGAAGACGCTCTGCGTCTGGCGCGTATTAACGATCGGTTTAAACGTGAGGGTAAACCGTTGCTGAAGAAACTGGACGATCTGCCAAAGGATTACCAGGAGCCGGACCCGTACCTTGATGAAACGGTGAAGATTGCTCTGGACCTGGCGCATCTTGAAAAAGAAAAACCAGCGGAGCAGGCGGCAGCCAATAAGTAACGCTAAACAGGCACAAAAAATTGTGCCTGTTTTTTTTTAACAAGCGCAGAAGTCGTCAGGATAATGCTACAAAATGTAAAGTTGTGTTTTTCTCGTGACTTACCGCCTGGTGATGCTTGAAAATAGCCATAAGACCCATACGATGTGGGTAATCGCATAGTGCGCTTTGTTAAATTGAGGTTAAAAGAAAATTATGATGCGAATCGCGCTCTTCCTGCTGACGAACCTGGCCGTGATGGTCGTTTTCGGGCTGGTTCTGAGCCTGACAGGGATACAGTCGAGCAGCGTGCAAGGCTTGCTGATCATGGCGCTGCTGTTTGGTTTTGGCGGTTCTTTTATTTCATTGCTGATGTCCAAATGGATGGCGTTAAAATCCGTAGGAGGGGAAGTTATTGAACAGCCTCGCAATGAAAGAGAACGCTGGTTGATGAACACCGTAGCAACGCAAGCGCGCCAGGCCGGTATCGCCATGCCGCAGGTTGCTATCTACCATGCGCCGGACATTAACGCGTTTGCGACGGGCGCACGCCGTGACGCCTCATTGGTCGCTGTGAGCACCGGTTTGTTGCAAAACATGAGCCCTGACGAAGCGGAAGCCGTCATTGCGCATGAAATCAGCCATATTGCCAATGGCGATATGGTGACGATGACGTTGATTCAGGGGGTGGTTAACACCTTCGTTATCTTTATTTCGCGCATTATCGCGCAAATTGCTGCTGGTTTTCTGGGCGGCAACCGCGATGAAGGCGAAGGAAGTAACGGTAATCCGCTAATCTATTTCGCCGTTGCGACGGTGCTGGAACTGGTCTTCGGTATTCTGGCGAGCATCATCACCATGTGGTTCTCCCGTTACCGTGAGTTTCATGCCGATGCGGGATCGGCGAAGCTGGTTGGCCGTGAAAAAATGATTGCCGCGTTGCAGCGCCTGAAAACCAGCTACGAGCCGCAAGAAGCGACCAGCATGATGGCGTTTTGTATTAACGGTAAATCGAAATCGTTAAGCGAGCTGTTTATGACGCACCCACCGCTGGATAAACGCATTGAAGCGCTGCGTAGCGGTGAGTACCTGAAATAATAAGCCCACTGGCAAGTATGAAAAGCGCGTCGAATGACGCGCTTTTTTTACGCCTGAACGCGTGGTTGCGTAATACGTAAACCGCTCACCACCGCCGCGAGAGTCGCCAGGATCGCCGCTGCGAGCAGAGAAAGATGCGTACCGCTATCGCCAAACTGGTTCAACATCAGCGCTACCAGCGCGGCGCCAGTACTTTGGCCTAACAGTCGCGCCGTGCCCAGCATCCCGCTGGCGCCACCGCTGCGCTCACGCGGCGCGGAAGTGATAATGGTGTGATTATTCGGCGACTGGAACAGGCCAAACCCTGCGCCACAAAGGATCATCGGCCAGATAATATTCAGATCGGAGGGGGAGGCTGGCAACATGACCAGCGCAAACAACCCGGCTGCCATTATCACCATTCCCAGCGCCCCCAGCAAACCGGCATGAAGACGTTCTATCAGGTATCCCGCCAGCGGCGCCATTACCATCGTTGCCAGCGGCCAGGGCGTCAATAACAGGCCGGTTTCTACTTCGCTACGGCCCAGCACGGTTTGCAGATAAAAAGGTAGCGAGACCATGGCTAACATTTGCGCGCAGAACGAGCAAATTGACGTGCCGATCGAGAGTGAAAAAAGCGGAATGCGTAACAAGTCGATGGGTAACAAAGGGACGGGCAAAGAAAGCTGGCGGCGCACGAAGAAAAACCCGACCACGACCAGAACGAGCAGCTCTGCGCCAATCAACGTTAGCGACTGTCCCTGGGCAAATCCGCTCAATGCGGTAATCAGCAGGCCAAATGTGAGCGCATTCATTACCGCGCTCGGTAAGTCAAAGCGCGGCTTAGTGTCATGGGCGATGTTTGCTGGTAAAAAGCGTATGGCCAGAATTAACGCGATGATACCTAACGGGACATTAATCAGAAACAGCCATTTCCATGATGAGATGGACAAAATCGCTGCGGCGATCGTCGGACCCGCGGCGGAAGAGACTGCGACGATAAAAGAGTTAATTCCCATGCCTCGTCCCAGATGACGCTGGGGGTAGATAAGACGAATCAGCGCCGTGTTTACGCTCATTAGCGCCGCGCCGCCAAATCCCTGCGCGATGCGCGCCAGCGTCAGCATCTGCAGCGAGTCTGAAAGCGCGCAAAACAATGATGAAAGCAGAAATACCACTAAACCACATTTGTAGATCCGGCGATAACCAAACATGTCGCCTAAAAAAGACAGGGAAAGCAGTGAGACGACAATGGCGATTTGGTATGCATTGACAATCCAGATAGAGCTGGCAGGGGAGGCATGTAAATCAGTCGCAATGGTTGGCAGCGCGACATTAGCGATTGCGCCATCCAGAACCGCCATCGAAATACCGATAATAATCGTCAGGATAGCGCCGTATCTCTGCGGGAGGGGCAGGCCATCGGCCCGTGTTTTTTCCATAAGTATTTTGTAATAAGGGGAGTTATGAGCTGAATAATAATGTTAGCATTAATACTGAGTTGTTATGTCGCAGATTTGTAACGAAGTAAGCAAAGATGGATTGCGGGCGACCTGGCGTGAAATTATAATAAAAACTCGTTCTGAATTTTATAAAACGCTCGTAATGAGGTGATAAATGGCAAACGCAGATCTGGATAAGCAGCCTGATTCTGTATCTTCTGTGCTGAAAGTTTTCGGCATTCTGCAGGCGCTGGGTGAAGAGCGTGAAATAGGGATTACCGAGCTATCGCAGCGCGTCATGATGTCGAAAAGCACCGTTTATCGCTTTTTGCAAACCATGAAAACTCTGGGCTACGTGGCTCAGGAGGGGGAGTCTGAAAAATACTCTCTGACGCTAAAGCTGTTTGAGCTGGGCGCGCGAGCTTTGCAAAATGTTGATCTCATCCGCAGTGCGGACATTCAGATGCGCGAACTGTCTCGTCTGACAAAAGAAACTATCCATCTTGGCGCGCTGGATGAAGACAGCATTGTCTATATCCATAAAATTGACTCTATGTACAATCTGCGGATGTACTCACGTATTGGGCGTCGTAATCCGCTGTACAGTACGGCCATCGGTAAAGTGCTTCTGGCCTGGCGCGACCGTGATGAGGTTAAGCAGATTCTCGACGGCGTAGAGTATAAGCAAAGCACGGGACGCACGATTACCAGCACTGAAGCGTTGCTGCCGCTGTTGGATGAAGTGCGTGCGCAAGGATACGGTGAAGATAACGAAGAACAGGAAGAAGGATTACGTTGTATCGGCGTACCGGTATTTGACCGTTTTGGCGTAGTCATCGCAGGGTTAAGCATTTCGTTCCCGACGCTGCGTTTTTCAGAAGAACGCCTACAGGAATATGTGGCTATGTTACACGCCGCCGCGCGTAAAATTTCTGAACAAATGGGTTACAACGATTATCCCTTCTAAGCAACGTTATTAGCATGACGTTAAAAAAAAGCAGCTACGAAAAATGTAGCTGCTTTTTTTATAACATCGGGTGGGATGAAATCGTAAAAGTAGATAATATCTGTCGGCTTATTTAACGGTTATTAAAATATTATTTAACAGTACTTATGAACAACAGCCAATATAGGGGAATTATTGGTGATAGTTTCACTGTGAAATTATTTATTGCCGCTTAGCCATTATCCACCACGGTGGCGATTTTTCTGAAAATGGGACAGTCGGAAAAGCCAATAATGCCGCTGTTGGTATGGAGATATTGCGCCGTGCTGGTGCCGCGTGCGGTCAGGTAATGGCACTGTAAACCCAGCCCCGCAGCGTTCACTTTACTTCCCACCAGGATGCCATAGCCGCTCATCAGCAGGCCTATCCACACCAGGGCAAACAATACAATTGCGCGAATGATCAAACGCATTACTACCTCTTTTCTTTTTTAGTTAGAATAAGAGTAGCGTGTACATTGATTGAAACAAGTGAATCATTCCTAAAAACATATAATGCCGCTACAGTTACTCCTGGTTTTAGTAACTCATGATAATTTAGCGACATAAGATGTAAGATCGGAGAGTGGAGTGAAAAAATTTCGATGGGTCGTTCTCGGCATCGTGGTGGTAGTATGCCTGTTGCTGTGGGCGCAGGTGTTTAATATCATGTGCGATCAGGATGTACAATTTTTCAGCGGTATTTGCGCCATCAATAAATTTATTCCCTGGTAAACGTTTTACACCAGAGATTTCCTTCCCGTGTAGCAGTGGTAGAATGACGTCTCTACATTGAGGTGGTGAAATGAACGACGTTTTAAACTCTGGTGCGTTTTCTCTTGCATCTTTAATAGTATCAATGGTGGTTCTGGTGGTGGGGCTGGCGCTCTGGTTCTTTGTCAACCGGGCAAGTTCCCGTGCCAACGAGCAGATAGAACTGCTCGAAGCGTTGTTGGATCAACAGAAGCGGCAAAACGCGTTGTTACGCCGCCTTTGCGAAGCAAACGAACCAGAAAAAGAAGCGGAACCCGCAACAGCGGCAAGCGAACCGAAAGAGGATGAGGACATCATTCGTCTGGTTGCTGAACGATAATGCTTACCGGGGCGCAAATGGCGCCAGTGCCATACGCCCCATTTCCCCGTCGGATCTCTCCGCGTTGCCGTTTGCAACTGATACTACAGCATCAACACCTTACCTAATATATGGCTTTATATGCAACATAGTTTTATATGTATAACAAATGGGCATATGGCATTTTTGTGATACCGCTCATTCTCTATTAAAAGCGAAACGTTTCTCTCTCTTTATGGATTGTCATTGTTTGTTCATTATTTTAAGGCATTCTGTAAAGACGCAGAACATCACAAAAAGCGGTGTCGAAAATCGCTTTTCTTTTCTATTATTTTGATTAAAAGGTGTTTTTTATCATTGTGACAATTTATGCATAACTCAGCATAAAAAGTGATATGAAAAATACAGCTTTTAAATGTGATTTGATGCACTGGAAGAAGCGAAGTTATTGAGCTATGGTAGAAAAATGGCTTTTCAGCAGTGACGTTGTCAGGAGTCCGTCAGCGCGTGAGGATATATCTTTCGCAATTTTGTTGCATAAACGTGCTGTCAATTTGTGAAGGTTCTCGTAATTTGTGCGACGGATCGAGACACGTTTAAAAATGGCTTGCCATAATTAACGTTGTATGTGATAACAGGCTTTGGGTTAAACGAGGTACAGTTCTGTTTATGTGTGGCATTTTCAGTAAAGAAGTCCTGAGTAAACACGTTGACGTTGAATACCGCTTCTCTGCCGAACCTTATATTAGTGCCTCAAGCAGTAATGTCTCAGTTTTATCTATGTTATGCCTACGGGCAAAGAAAACACTCTAAGGAATTTTGCAAATGGCAAAGATTAAAGGTCAAGTTAAGTGGTTCAACGAATCCAAAGGTTTTGGCTTCATTACTCCGGCTGACGGCAGCAAAGATGTGTTCGTACACTTCTCCGCTATCCAGGGCAATGGTTTCAAAACTCTGGCTGAAGGCCAGAACGTTGAGTTCGAAATTCAGGACGGCCAGAAAGGTCCGGCTGCTGTTAACGTAACAGCTATCTGATCGACACCACTGATTTGATGCGTTTGTCGCGTCAGCCTCAGATATAAAGCCTCGCTAAAAGCGGGGCTTTTTAATTCAATATCCTTCAAAATGTGTCTGGATGCGCTCTCGTTAGCGATTTGTTGCAAAGGCGCGATGTTATTAGCATTGTTTTTTCTGGTTTTTCCGGCCGTTTCCCGTTAAATCAATCACCTGAAAAATGATTCGGCTGGAGATCAGGTGAAAAAGAAAAGCGACGGCGATACCCGTAATTTTACGCCCATACGTTTTGCACTACTTTGCACTGCCATTCTGCTCAGTATGGCATTGTTGTTAGGGCGGGTGGCATGGCTGCAAATTGTTACGCCGTCGAAACTGGTGAAACAAGAAGATATGCGCTCGCTTCGTGAAGTGACCACGGCCTCTCCACGCGGCATGATCACCGACAGAGAAGGGCGGCCCTTAGCGGTGAGCGTTCCGGTTAATGCTGTCTGGGCCGATCCGAAGACTATCATAAGCAAAGGCGGCGTTGGCTACAATGAGCGCTGGCAGGCGCTGGCCAGCGCCCTGCATCTGTCGCTCAGTACGCTTGCGGAACGGGTAAACAGTAACCCGGCAGGTCGTTTTATCTACCTCGCGCGCCAGGTTTCACCCCAGCAAGCCGAATGGATAGATAAACTGAATCTACCGGGTATTAACCTGCGGGAAGAGTCGCGCCGTTTTTACCCTGCCGGACACGTAGCGGCCAATTTGATCGGCTTTACCAATATCGACGGGCAGGGAATAGAAGGTATTGAAAAGAGCTTTAACGCGCAACTGACGGGAAAACCGGGCTCCCGACTGGTGCGTAAAGATAAATTTGGTCACGTTATTGAGAACATTACGGAAGTGAATCCGGTTCCTGCTCATGAACTTCAGCTTAGCATTGATGAACGTCTGCAAACGGTTACCGAAGATGCGCTGGATAACGCCGTCATCTGGAACAAAGCGGAATCCGGCGCTGCCGTATTGATTAACATCCCAACGGGTGAAATTCTCTCGATGGCGAGCTACCCGGATTTCAACCCGAACAACCGTGAAGGCGCGCAGTTGGACGATTTTCGTAACCGCGCGATTAGCGATACTTTCGAACCCGGTTCTACTGTGAAGCCATTGGTCATTATGACTGCGTTACAGCAGGGCATCGTGCAGCCGGACAGCGTTATCGATACCCATCCTTTTACTCTCGATGGACACCGTATCCGCGACGTCGGTTACTATCCGGAACTGACATTAACCGGCATTTTGCAAAAATCCAGCGATACCGGCGTTTCTCACCTTTCTCTGGCGATGCCGGTGCAGAAATTAATGGATACTTATAAAAGCTTTGGTTTCGGCGTGCCTACCGGACTGGGTCTCACCGGAGAGAGCAGCGGGTTATTACCGAAACGCCGTTACTGGAGTGATTTAGATCGCGCTACCTTCGCTTTTGGCTATGGATTAATGGTGACGCCGCTGCAACTGGCGCATGTTTATGCCACGATTGGCAGCTTTGGTATCTACCGTCCGTTATCGATCACCAAAGTTGATCCGCCCGTGATCGGCACGCGGGTAATGCCGGAAGAACTGGTGCACGAGGTGGAACATATGATGGAGAGCGTCGCGTTGCCTGGCGGCGGCGGAACAAAAGCCGCAGTAAGAGACTACCGTATTGCGGTCAAAACCGGGACGGCGAAAAAAATTGGCGATGATGGTAAATACGTCGATAAATATGTGGCATATACCGCAGGCGTCGCGCCGGCAAGTAACCCCAGATTTGCGCTGGTGGTGGTGATTAATAATCCGCAAAACGGGGCTTATTATGGCGGCGCGGTATCTGCGCCCGTATTCAGCCAGATCATGGGCGATGTGCTGCGGCTGGAAAATGTTGAGCCAGACGGTATGCCAGCCGATTCAGATCACCTTCTGGTGATGCATGGCAGCCACGTTGCGGTTCCGGGCTCGTAAAGGATTTTCCCGGGGCGCAATTCGCGTTACACTTGCGCCCTTTAGCGCCCCAGTCCGGAGTTGTCATGTCGTTTACCTGTCCGCTTTGCCATCAGCCGCTTACGCAGATTAATAACAGCGTTATATGTCCACAGCGCCATCAGTTTGATGTGGCGAAAGAGGGCTACATCAATCTGCTGCCGGTACAGCATAAACGTTCGCGCGATCCGGGCGACAGCGCCGAAATGATGCAGGCGAGGAGAGCGTTTCTTGATGCGGGCCATTATCAGCCGCTGCGCGATGCGGTGATTAACCTGTTGCGCGAGCGGCTGGATCAGTCGGCCACGGCGATTCTGGATATCGGCTGCGGCGAGGGGTATTACACTCATGCTTTTGCCGAGGCGTTGCCGGGAGTCACCACGTTTGGACTGGACGTTGCTAAAACGGCGATCAAAGCGGCGGCGAAGCGCTATTCGCAGGTGAAGTTTTGTGTGGCGTCAAGCCATCGACTGCCCTTTGCCGATGCGTCAATGGATGCGGTGATCAGAATCTACGCCCCGTGTAAGGCGCAGGAATTGGCGCGTGTGGTGAAACCTGGTGGTTGGGTCGTTACCGCCACGCCAGGGCCGCATCATCTGATGGAACTAAAAGGGCTCATTTATGATGAGGTGCGTTTACATGCGCCGTATACCGAGCAGCTCGACGGATTCACATTGCAGCAGAGTACCCGCCTTGCTTATCACATGCAGCTCACCGCCGAAGCGGCTGTAGCACTGTTGCAAATGACGCCATTTGCCTGGCGCGCCAGGCCAGACGTGTGGGAACAACTGGCCGCCAGCGCCGGACTTAGCTGCCAGACGGATTTCAACCTTCATCTCTGGCAGCGTAACCGTTAACCGTGAAAATGCGTCCAGAGGATCTGGACGCCAATTCCTATCAGTACGACCCCGCCGAGAATTTCAGCACGCTTACCCAGCATTGGGCCGATAAAGCGACCGATCATCATTCCGAGGGTGGACATGATAAGCGTGGCGCAACCGATAGCTAATGCGGTAGCGATGATGTTTACCTGCAAAAACGCCAGACCGACGCCAACCGCCATCGCATCGAGGCTGGTCGCGATAGCCGTCGTGACTAATAGCCAAAAGCTGTGGCGGCGTAACGGTGTTTCATCTTCATCACTACCGCCGCGGATACCTTCGATGATCATGCGTCCGCCCAGAAAGATCAGCAGAACAAAGGCTATCCAGTGGTTCCATTCCAGAACGAATTTACTCGCCAATATCCCCAGCCCCCAGCCGATTAACGGGGTCAGCGTTTCAACCGCGCCAAAGATAAGGCCGGTACGCAACGCTTCTGAGAATTTGGGTTTATGTAGGGTGGCGCCTTTGCCAATTGATGCCGCGAAAGCATCCATCGACATACCGAAAGCGAGAAGAACAGTAGCAGTAAAGTGCATGACAACGTCCTGACCGGGGTATCCATTAAACACATCACTGCCCCCAGCAAACATGCATGTCGCCATTCTGTGACGAAATACACAGCAGTTGATGCGCCTATGGTCTCGCCTGACCAGCGGCGGCTGGTCCGTACGCGCCACGTTTTGCAACGAGTATGTTGACGCGTACATTTCCGGAGTCTGGAAATCGGCTACTCCCCAATTGACGGCGCAACATTAACATATTTTTAGAATATAAAACAACAGCGATAAAATATTATTTGCCTTCTAATTGAAAACGATTTTCATTTAGATTTATTCATCAATAAAACGTTAAATTAAATAACAATTGGTCAATAGAAAATATAGCCTTAGCTATATTATGATTCGAAATAAAATTCGAAAAACATAGTTGAGGCTATATCTTAAGCTATTGATTTTCAATAAGAAGTTTATATATTTTTTCCAGATTGTCGATATTGCGTACACGGATAAGCAAGCGTCGTTGTTCTAATTGCATCACCAGTACGCCGTCTTCCGATAAATTCATCTCTTTAATACGGTTATATTCTATCCAGACATTGGCGAAGAAAAAGCCACGTTGTTTAAAGATGATCCGTGGCGTGCGGATCCAGAATATATAAAACCCCATTAACGCCAGCGCGCTTAATAACCATGTGGTCATCTGCGCTCCGTGGCTGGTTACGTTGTTATAAATAAGGATGGCGACCAGCCCAACGAAGATAACGCTGTCTACGCGACCGCGGCGGAGCAGGGCTATAGAAAGCAGAGTGGGGCCATTGCGACGGGGCATGATGAACTGATCGTAGAGAGCGTAAGCCAATAATGCGGCAATAAAGAGAATCAGCACCAGGTCCGTGATAGTCATTTATCCTCCAGAGAAATAAAAAAACGGGGCCGTTTGGCCCCGGTAGTGTACAACAGCCTTACTGACCCAGCAGTCCTACGGAGTAGCCGGCGATACCGATGACGAAGAAGCCCACGATAATCCACAGCGGGTTAACTTTCTTACGCAGCAGCCACATACAGGCAAAGGTCAACAGTAGCGGAACCAGACCCGGCATCAGCTGGTCGAGAATGGTTTGCACGGTGGTAACGCGTGTCTGACCATCCTGACCGGTGATGGTGGAGACCACCAGCGGGATATTCACATGCGTCCACTTGTTAACCAATGCCCCCATGACAAACAGGCCGAGGATTGACGCCCCCTCAGTCAGTTTTTGCAGGAAGCCGCCGCCCATATCTTTAACGATATCGACGCCTTTGCGGTAGCCATAAGCCACGCCATAATAACGGGTCGCCAGACGCACCAGGTTAAACAGGATGAAAAACAGCAGCGGACCAAGCAGGCTGCCGCTCATTGCAATACCTGCGCCCAGCGCCGCGAATACTGGACGGACGGTACCCCAGAAGATAGGGTCGCCGACGCCTGCCAGCGGTCCCATCAGACCGACTTTGATACCGTTGATAGCGCCATCGTCAATCTCTGCGCCATTCGCACGCTTTTCTTCCATTGCCAGCGTTACGCCCAGTACCGGCGCCGCAACGTAAGGATGGGTGTTAAAGAACTCCAGGTGACGTTTAATCGCCTGTTTACGCGCGTCATTATTCTCCGGATACAGGCGACGAATCGCTGGCACCATAGAGAAGCAGAAGCCCAGCGCTTGCATACGTTCGAAGTTCCATGACCCCTGGAACAGGTTAGAACGAAGAAATACGCCGCGAATATCGCTCGGAGTGAGTTTTTTCTCGGTGGTAGTTTTAGTCATATCAACCATTTCGCTCACCTGTTAGTCCAGTTCGTTGTCGAGATCGTTATTGCCAGCAGCCGTTGCAGGCGCGCCCGCTACACGGTTGTATTTCGGGCTCAGCTGGATGTAAAGAATAGCCATCACTGCGCCGATGACACCCAGTGCGACCAGGTTGAAGTTTGTGAAAGCCGCGGTGACGAAACCGAGGTAGAAGAACGGCATCAGGTAGCCTGCGCGCATCATGTTGATAACCATCGCATAACCAACCACGACGATCATGCCGCCGGCGATGTTCAGACCGCCCGTGACGACTTCAGGAATCGCATTCAGCATTCCCTGTACTTCGCTGGTGCCTACGGAGATGGCAACGATAACCGCCGGGATAGCGATACGCATTGCCTGCAGGAACAGAGAAGAAACGTGCAGCCAGGAGAGCGCCGTCAGGTTGCCGTTTTCAGCCGCCTTGTCCGCCGCGTGCTGGAATGCCACGGTGATGGTACGAACGATAATGGTCAGTACCTGGCCTGCCGCCGCCAGCGGAATCGCCAGCGCGATACCGGCGCCAATGCTTTGATGCCCGGCGATGACCAGAACGGTAGAGATGATGGACGCCAGTGCGGCATCAGGCGCAACGGCAGCACCGATGTTCATCCAGCCCAGAGCGATCATTTCCAGAGTACCGCCGATGATAATACCGGTTTTCATGTCCCCCAGAACGGCGCCGATTAAGGTACAGGCGATCAGCGGACGGTGGAACTGAAATTCATCAAGTACCGACTCCATACCCGCGATACATGCGACGATGAACACCAGCACAATCTGAAGAGTGGTAATCTCCATTGTACTTCTCCTATTGCTATCTTAAGTGTGAAAGCTAATTAAATGCCGGCGGTTATTTCGCCACTTTGGCAATTAAATCCATCATTTTCAGTTTCGGATCGGTGGAAACTTTACGCACCTCAAGCTCGATGCCGCGCTCGTTGAGCTTTTTAAAGGCTTCGATATCCTTTTCATCGACGGAAACGGCGTTGTTCACCTGCGTTTTACCTTGACGATAGGCCATACCGCCAATGTTCACGGAGGTGACTTTCACGCCGCCCTCAACGATGCGCTCGACGTCGGTAGGATTGGTAAACAGAAGCATCACGCGTTCGCCGGCGTATTTCGGGTTATTGTAGACGCGAATCATCTTCGCGACGTCAACCACATGCGCCGTAACGCCCGGCGGCGCAACTTGCGTCAGCAGCGTTTTACGTACGGTATCCGCCGCGACTTCATCGCTCACAACAATAATACGGCTGACATTGGTCTCTTTGGTCCAGCGGGTAGCGACCTGACCGTGAATGAGACGGTCATCAATACGGGCAAGCCCGATAACCATATAATCATTCGGGCCCATCGGTTTTGCCGGCGTGGCCGCTTTTGGCGCGGCGGCGACTGGCGCTGGCGCGGCTTTTTCTACCGGTTTCGCTTTCAGCGCTTTTACGCCTTCACGACCGGTTTCTACCGCCAGTGCGACCAGCTCGTCAAAGCTTGGATCGTCGTCACGAGCCATAAACGTTTCGACCAGCATCGGGATGTTGACGCCGGCAATAACTTCATAGCGCTCTTTATCGACGACAATGCGGCTGGCAGCATTAAACGGACTGCCTCCCCATGTATCAACGAGAAATAGCACGCCTTTACTGGTATCGAGTTTAGCCAACTGAGCGTTGTACTTTTCGATCAGCGTTTCGGCATTTTCGCCTGGAACGAAATCGATCCAGCCGACGTTTTCCTGCTCGCCTAACAGCATTTCGGCTGTTTTAAGTAACTGCTCTGCAGCCCAACCATGTGTGCCTATAACAATAGCAATGGTCACTTGCTACCTCCTTTATTATTGTCAACACATCAACTTGACAGATGTATTTTTTGAATCGCCGTCCGCAAGCGAATCGATTCAGATGAGGGTTACAACGAAAAACGCATGATTTTCGTGAATTATTTTAGATATCGAAAAAAATATTTTGTGTGATGGAGATCCGTAATTTTGTTTTCGATAATGAGAAATTTCGAAGTGTAAAATATCCCGGTTACATCTCTTTGCAAAGGAAGGTAAATCTTTGCCAAAAACCAGTTGTCTCTGTTATGTTTAGCTTCCGTTTAATTAGAATGGGGTATAGGGCAGCAGCCCGTTGTATGGATCGTCACCGACGTCATTTCACTCTTTGGCCGTTTTGCGCCTGTCAATCTGGCATATCTTGCCATAGCCTTACTTTGTTTATTGCGTTACCGCCTGCATCCTTTGAGATGTTGTGGGCGCCGTTTAGTCATTCCTTAAGCAGGAGCTTGTCATGGAATTATTAATGGATCCCTCAATTTGGGTGGGTTTACTCACGCTCGTCGTCCTGGAAATTGTTCTGGGTATCGATAACCTGGTCTTTATCGCGATCCTCGCCGATAAATTGCCGCCAAAGCAGCGTGACAAAGCGCGTCTTATCGGGCTCTCGCTGGCGCTGATTATGCGTCTGGCGCTGCTGTCCATTATTTCGTGGCTGGTGACCTTAACAAAGCCGCTCTTTACCGTCTGGGATTTTACCTTCTCCGGCCGCGATTTAATTATGCTGCTGGGCGGTATATTCCTGCTGTTTAAAGCGACCACCGAGCTGCATGAACGTCTGGAAAACCGCGAGCATGACACCGGACACGGTAAAGGCTATGCGAGCTTCTGGGTGGTAGTCACGCAGATTGTCATCCTGGATGCGGTCTTCTCGCTGGACGCCGTGATTACGGCGGTAGGTATGGTAAACCATCTGCCGGTTATGATGGCGGCGGTGGTGATTGCGATGGCGGTGATGCTACTGGCGTCAAAACCGCTGACCCGTTTTGTCAACCAGCATCCGACGGTGGTGGTGCTCTGTCTGAGTTTCCTGCTGATGATCGGCTTGAGCCTGGTGGCGGAAGGGTTCGGTTTCCATATTCCGAAAGGCTACCTGTACGCGGCAATTGGTTTCTCGATCGTTATCGAGGTGTTTAACCAGATTGCGCGCCGCAACTTTATTCGTCATCAGTCCACGTTGCCGCTGCGCGCGCGTACTGCGGACGCTATCCTGCGTCTGATGGGCGGTAAACGCCAGGCGAGTACGCAACATGAAACGGATAGCCCGGCCGCGATATCGGTGTCGGAAGGCGCCTTCGCCGAAGAAGAACGCTACATGATTAACGGCGTACTGACTCTGGCGTCGCGCTCCCTGCGCGGCATTATGACGCCGCGAGGCGAAATTAGTTGGGTGGATGCGAATCTCAGCGTAGCTGAAATCCGTCAGCAGTTACTCTCTTCTCCGCATAGCCTGTTCCCGGTATGTCGGGGCGAGCTGGATGAAATTATCGGTATCGTTCGGGCGAAAGAGTTGCTGGTGGCGCTGGAAGAGGGCGCGGACGTTGCGGCTATCGCCGCGTCTTCCCCGGCGATAGTGGTGCCGGAAACGCTTGATCCTATCAATCTGTTAGGCGTTTTGCGCCGCGCGCGCGGCAGTTTCGTTATCGTCACTAACGAGTTCGGCGTGGTGCAGGGGCTGGTTACGCCGCTGGATGTGCTGGAAGCGATTGCCGGTGAGTTCCCGGATGCCGATGAAACGCTGGAAATCGTTGCCGATGCCGAGGGCTGGATAGTGAAGGGCGGCACCGATCTCCATGCGCTACAGCAGGCGCTGGAAGTTGATCATCTGGTGAACGAAGAGGGCGATATTGCGACGGTCGCGGGGTTAGTGATCGCCGCTAATGGCCATATTCCTCGTGTAGGCGATGTCATTGATGTTCCGCCCCTGCGGATCACCATTGTCGAGGCCAACGACTATCGTGTCGATCTGGTTCGAATTGTTAAAGAACAGCCTGCCCACGACGAAGAGGAATGACGTCACACGCAGGAATCAAGTCTATAGATGCGGCATCGCGGACATAATCTGTCCGTTATGCCGGGCGGGCGGCGGCGCGCTGCCCGCCAGCCACTGTGGAAATTCGCTAATGGGCATCGGCTTCGCATAGAGATAGCCCTGTAACATTTGCACGCCATGCTGGCGCAAATGCTGTGCCTGCGTCTGGTTTTCGACCCCTTCCGCCACCAGTTCAATATTCAGTCTTTGCCCCAGAGCGATAATAATATCGGTCACCGTTGAATTGACCGCATCGGTACCGATGGCGGCGGTGAAGGATTTATCGATTTTCAAAATATCCGGCCGCAGTTTTTCCAGCCAGGAGAGCGAGCTGTTTCCTGTGCCAAAATCATCGATGGCTAACTTCACGCCTTTACGATGCAGCTCGCGCATCAGGCGGTAATCAACGTCAAGCAACGCGTCGCGTTCCGTGAGCTCCAGCACCAGTTGCTGAACAGGTTCCGCACTAAACCAGTACTGATTAAGATCCTTGAGAAGCACGCCGTGTCGGAAATGGCTTGCCGCCACATTGATGCCGATATGAAACTGATGGTTGATGGGGAAGTAGTGCCGCTGCCGAATGGTTTCCGCAATCACATAGCGGGTCAGCGGCGCTATCAGGTTATGTTCCTCGGCGATAGGAATAAAAACATCCGGTGAGATCCAGCCCTGGCGCGGGTTGTTCCAGCGTAACAGGATCTCAACGCCGGTACACTGCTGCGTGCGGGCATTAAGCAACGGCTGACAAAATAGCTCAAACTCCCGTTCGGCAAGGGCCAGATTAATTTCCCAGGAAAAGCTCATTCTGCTGGCCGTTGCCAGCCAGGCGATATAACCGATCAACAGGCTAAGCAATACGGCCAGCGGTAACTGCGTCGGGAGATGTTTGAACGCCAGTACGCCTGCCGACGGCCCGCTGACGCTGATAGTAAAAGGGAAATGTCGCGATGAAAGCTGGTAACGCTCTTCATCTTTTTTTAATTCCGGAAGAGTATCGACCACGCCCCGACCATATAACAGGTGCCGTTTGCCGACCGTCAGGCTGGCGCTGGTAATTTGCGGCTGCTGCGGCTCAAGTAGCATAGTCGTCAGCAAGTCAATATTCACAATTTCCATCACGCCATCCTGGCCATCGGCAGAGGCGGGATACCACTGAATGAGGATCGGGCTTCCCTTGAGTAACGATTGGTCTGTGGAAAGTAGCAGCAGATCGCCGACTGCGGGAAGATCGGGCTGAAGCTGGCGTATGGGAGTATTACGGGCGCCAAAAATGCTTGAGCAATAGAGAATTCCCTCTTTCACCAGCCCGATAGAACGAACGGTTTGCAGACGGGCGGCTTGCTTACGCAACGGCAGATGCGCGGTCGCGCACGGAAGCTCAAGCAAGGGGAGCAGTACGTTTCGTCCGACCTGGAGAGGATGCAAAACATTATCCAGCGCATCAACGGCATGATTCGCGAATGCAACCGTGCGATGGTGATTTAAGTTCCGCTCCGAAATAAATCGGATGCTCAGCGTAAGAATGAGCGTGACCAGTGCACAAATCGTGCAAACAATGAAACGATTACGGCGATAATGATTGATGATCCGTTGTGCTGTTTGCATGCGGGCCGCCCAATAAGCGTTGGCGACAAAAGCCAACCGCGACACAGCAAGTGTAGTGGGGAAACGTGGAGTCGACGAGGAAGAGATAAAAATTTCGCCCATCCGTAGCAGATGGGCGAAGGGAGGGGAAACGGCGTTTAATCACACTGGACTTTAATAGCCAGCCCGCCGCGCGACGTTTCGCGGTATTTTGCGTTCATGTCTTTTCCGGTCTCGTACATCGTTTCGATGACTTTATCCAACGAGACGCGCGGCGCGCTGGTTCGACGCATGGCCATACGCGCAGCGTTGATCGCTTTAACCGAAGCAATGGCGTTACGCTCGATACACGGCACCTGCACCTGACCGGCAACCGGGTCGCAGGTCAGCCCCAGGTTATGCTCCATGCCGATTTCAGCGGCAACGCAAACCTGCTCCGGGCTGGCGCCCAACAGTTCAGCAAGGCCTGCCGCCGCCATCGAACAGGCGACCCCGACTTCGCCCTGACAGCCGACTTCCGCGCCGGAAATAGACGCGTTCATCTTATACAGCGCGCCAATAGCGCCTGCCGCCAGGAAGTAGCGGGTGTAAATATCCGGGCTGACTGATTCAATAAAATGGTCGTAGTAAGCCAGTACCGCAGGAACGATACCGCACGCGCCGTTGGTTGGCGCCGTCACGACGCGGCCGCCTGCGGCGTTCTCTTCGTTCACCGCCAGAGCAAACATGTTCACCCAGTCAATGACGTTCATCGGATCGTTGGAAAGCTTATCGCTGGAAACCAGCATACGACGCAGCGCAGAGGCGCGACGCGGTACGCGCAGCGGCCCCGGCAGCACGCCTTCGGTATTCATACCACGATCAATACAGGCCTGCATGGTCTGCCAGACGTGACCGAAATACTCTTCAATCTCTTTCTTGCTATGCAGCGCCAGTTCGTTTTGCATCACCATGCCGGAGAGTGAAAGGCCGGTACTGTTGCAATACTCCAGCATTTCTTTCGCCGATTTAAACGGATAAGGTACAGTAACCTCATTCGTCGCTTCCTGGCCGAAATGCGCTTCATCAACGATAAAGCCGCCGCCGATGGAATAGTACGTCTTGCTATAAATGACCGTGTCGTCATGCCAGGCGTGGATCTGCATCCCGTTTTCATGCAGCGGCAAATTGCCGTTGTGAAAACGCATTCCGTCATCTTTCGGGAAGTCGACTTCGTGACGTCCCTGGGCCAGTAACAGACGCTCGCGCGTTTCGACGTCGCGAATAAAACCGGGGATACTATCAATATCCACGGTAGCGGGTTCATTACCCGCCAGACCCATAATAATGGCGATATCGGTATGGTGACCTTTCCCCGTCAGCGACAGCGAGCCGTAGACATCGACAGCGACGCGGGTAACGTTATCCAGTAATCCTTTTTCGACCAGGTCATCGACGAACTGTTTACCGGCCTTCATCGGGCCAACAGTGTGGGAAGAGGAGGGACCAATCCCTACCTTAAACATGTCGAATAGGCTAATCACGATAATACTCCTGACAGGGCAACCGGGGCTTCCGGTTACGATGTTATAACTGCGCATAGTGTAAGAGGGAACGCTGGCATCAGCTTAACTATTCACATGAATTAAACTAATGAATAACCGCGTTTTTACTAATATTGCGACAGTAATCTCAAGTCGTGTCTTGCGCGCGTAAAGTTAAGTATATACACGTTGCCCTTCAGGCTGCCTCTTTGGGGGAGGCGATTGTTACCACCTTGAGGCAACGTGAATGGCGTTGTGTACAGTCAGGGCTTTACGCCGATTTGCAGCGCCAGCTCACGAAGAATGTTTGCGGTCATGCCCCAGACGAAATAATGCTCATACCAGGAGAGCCATACGCGGTGCGAATTGCCGCGACGGTAAACATCAAGCGGGTGATATCGACCCAGTTGCAACGCTTGCGCCAGCGGCATTTCAAACACCGCAGACACTTCATCTTCACTGGCGCGCCAGGGGAGATTTGGCGGAATAATGCCGACCACCGGGGTGACCTGAAAACCGGTCACGCTGTCTACCGGCGGTAAAACGCCAATCACTTCCACGGCTTGCGGCGGGATGGCGACTTCCTCCTGCGCTTCGCGAAGCGCTGCGGCGATAAGCGAAGCATCGGTACTGTCCACGGCCCCGCCGGGAAAGGCGACCTGTCCGGCGTGTTTGCGCAAATGAATAGCCCGCTGGGTCAACAGCAGCCCCGGCTGGGGGCGGCGAACCACAGGGATCAGTACGGCGGCCTGACGTTGATTTAACGTTTCATGAGTCATCTGCGGGCGCAAAAGCTGAAAGCGCGATAAGAAATGATCGAGCGTCAGACGGCTGGTATCCACGTATTAGTTCTCCAGTGGGTGCAGGATACGATTAACTTTATCAAAAGTTTCCTGATATTCCGCTTCTTCCTTGCTATCGGCCACGATACCGCCGCCGGCTGAGCAATAGAGTTGGCCCTGCGTTGCCGTGACGGTGCGGATAGTAATACTGGTATCCATCTTGCCGCAGAAACTCAGATAACCGATGCTACCGCACCAGGCGTTGCGTCGCTGCGGCTCCAGTTCGTCGATAATTTCCATCGCCCGCACTTTAGGCGCGCCGGTAATGGAGCCGCCGGGGAAAGCCGCGCGCAGCAGGTCGGTAGCATGAAGCGAGTCCGGTAAACGGGCGGTAATGGTGCTAACCAGATGGTGAACGGCAGGAAATGGTTCGACGACGAACAGTTCCGGCACTTTCACCGAACCCGGCACGGCGACCCGGCCAATGTCGTTACGCATCAAATCGACGATCATCAAATTTTCAGCGCGATCTTTCATTGAGTTGGCCAGTTTCTGCGCCTGCTGACGATCCGCCTGCGGATCGTTAAGCCGTGGGAGCGTACCTTTGATCGGGCGCGTCTGAATATGACCATTCTCCAGTTGGATAAAACGCTCGGGAGAAAGGCTCAATATGGCGCCGTCATGTAAACGAAGAAAGGCGCTGAACGGGGCGCGATTGGCGCGGTTAAGGTGTTCGAAAGCCTGCCACTCATCACCCTCGTAGCTCGCCTGAAAACGCTGGGAAAGATTGACCTGATAGCAGTCCCCGCTGTGCAGCCAGGCCTGCACCTGACGAAACTTTTCGCCATACTCGCAACGCGTCATATTGGATTGCCAGGCCGAGGTAAGCCTGAAGGGCGTGCGGGTCGGCGCGTGCTGGCTGGTGAGCCAGCGATATCGGGCGTCTGCATCGTGATAGCTTATCAGCGACACCACCTGTTTTTGGTGATCGACAATCAGCGCCCAGTCGTAAAGGCCAATCGCCATATCGGGTAAAGCGATATCGCGCGCAGCAGTATCGGGCAGAATTTCGAAACGCCGCCCTAAATCATAACCAAACAGACCCAGCGCGCCGCCCTGAAAGGGTAAGTCAGGGTCAGGCTGAGGATGAAAAGGCAGCGCCTCCAGTTGAGTCTGCAAAACGTGTAACGGATCGTCGAAAGTGACGGTAGTCGTGCGCGCAGTACATACCGTGGTTTCCTGCGCGCGCGTGGTCAGTGTGGTGACAGGATCGGCGACCAGAATATCAAAACGGTTATAGGGATGAATAGCATCACCTGAATGCAGCAGCATCGCCCAGGGCAAATGATTTACGGGCGCAAAATAGTGTTCAGCGGCGTCCGGACGCCAGGGTAAGGTGATAACAGTGGGAGATAACGTCTTCATCATTCCTGACTCGTTACAACACTACTGGCTTACCGCCGGGTAGCGTGAAATAATTAGCGCTAACAATTTAGCAGGAGTTAATCATGTTTGCAGGTTTACCTTCACTCAGTCATGAACAACAGCAAAAAGCCGTAGAACGTATCCAGGAATTGATGTCGCAAGGTATGAGCAGCGGAGAAGCGATTGCCCAGGTGGCGGGCGAACTTCGCGCCAACCATACCGGCGAACGGATAGTGGCGCGTTTTGAGGATGAAGACGAATAACCGGCTTATACCGCCGCGACAATCTTAATCTCAACTTTATATTTCGGGTTCATCAACCCGGCCTGTACGGTACAGCGTACCGGCGCATGGCCTGCGACGACCCACGCATCCCACGCCTTATTCATGGCGGCAAAATCCGCTTTATCGCTCAGGAAAATAGTGGCATCCAGAATACGTGACTTACTGGAGCCCTGTTTTTCCAGCACCGCATCAATTTGCGCCAGAGTATTCGCCGTTTGCTCAAAAGCATCGGCGTCCAGGTTTTCCGGCACGCCGGTATACCACAGCGTATTATTGTAGATCACCACGTCTGACCAACGATCTTCGGCATCAATACGCACGATAGACATTACTTATTCCTCATTTGCTTTTCATTTGAATGGTTCAAGACTGCCACAATGTGGCGTCGCCGTCACCTCTGTAACTGGCGTAAGCCTTTCTACCCTGACATAATCCCTGTGCAAATTAACAGGGGGCAGTGTGACGGACGATTTTGCAGCAGATGGCCAACTGGCCAAAGCGATAACCGGCTTTAAACCGCGCGAACCACAGCGACAAATGGCGGTTGCCGTAACACAAGCGATTGAAAATGCGCAGCCTTTGGTTGTTGAAGCCGGCACCGGAACCGGGAAGACCTATGCTTACCTCGCTCCGGCGTTGCGCGCCGGGAAAAAAGTCATTATTTCGACCGGGTCGAAAGCGTTGCAGGATCAACTCTACAGCCGCGATCTGCCGACGGTAGCAAAAGCGTTGGCGTTTACCGGTAAGACGGCCCTGTTGAAAGGACGTTCAAACTACCTCTGCCTGGAGCGTCTGGAACAACAAGCGCTGGCGGGCGGCGATTTACCGGTACAAACGTTAAGCGACGTGATATTGCTGCGCTCCTGGTCAAATCAGACGCGGGATGGCGATATCAGCACCTGCGTCAGCGTGGCGGAGGATTCCCAGGCCTGGCCGCTGGTCACCAGTACCAACGACAACTGCCTTGGCAGCGATTGCCCGCTCTACAAAGAGTGCTTTGTGGTGAAAGCGCGTAAAAAGGCGATGGACGCGGATGTGGTGATTGTAAACCACCACCTTTTTCTTGCGGATATGGTGGTTAAAGAGAGCGGGTTTGGCGAACTTATCCCTCAGGCTGAAGTAATGATCTTCGATGAAGCCCACCAACTGCCTGACATCGCCAGCCAGTATTTCGGACAATCGCTCTCCAGCCGTCAGTTACTGGATTTAGCAAAAGACATCACCATCGCCTACCGGACGGAACTGAAAGACACTCAACAGTTGCAAAAATGCGCCGATCGCCTTGCCCAGAGCGCCCAGGATTTTCGTCTGCAACTGGGGGAGCCCGGCTACCGGGGAAATTTGCGTGAACTGTTAGCCGACTCGCGTATCCAACGGGCATTTTTACTGCTGGATGATACGCTGGAGCTTTGTTACGACGTGGCGAAGCTGTCGCTGGGCCGTTCGGCGCTGCTGGATGCGGCTTTTGAACGCGCCACGCTATACCGTTCACGGCTGAAACGCTTAAAAGAGATCAATCAGCCGGGATACAGCTACTGGTATGAGTGCACCTCGCGCCATTTCACCCTGGCGCTGACGCCGCTCACAGTGGCGGACAAATTCAAAGAGGTGATGGAACAGAAACCCGGTAGCTGGATTTTTACCTCAGCCACGTTATCGGTAAATGATGATCTTCACCACTTTACCGCCCGTCTGGGAATTGAACAGGCAGAATCCATGCTGCTGCCCAGCCCATTCGACTATACGCGCCAGGCGTTACTCTGCGTACCGCGTAACCTACCGCAAACCAACCAGCCCGGCGCGGCGCGACAGTTGGCGGCTATGCTCAGGCCGATTATTGAAGCCAATAACGGGCGATGTTTTATGCTGTGCACCTCACACGCCATGATGCGCGATCTGGCGGAGCAGTTTCGCGCCACCATGACGCTGCCGGTATTGTTGCAAGGGGAAACCAGTAAAGGCCAACTGTTACAGCAATTTGTTAGCGCCGGCAACGCGCTGCTCGTCGCCACCAGCAGCTTCTGGGAAGGGGTGGACGTGCGCGGCGATACGTTATCTTTGGTGATTATCGACAAATTGCCGTTTACTTCCCCGGACGACCCGTTGTTAAAAGCGCGAATGGAAGACTGTCGTTTGCGCGGTGGCGATCCGTTTGATGAGGTTCAACTGCCCGATGCGGTGATTACGCTGAAGCAGGGGGTGGGGCGGCTAATTCGCGATGCGGACGATCGCGGGGTGTTAGTGATTTGTGATAACCGGCTGGTGATGCGGCCCTATGGCGCCACGTTTCTCGCCAGCCTGCCTCCTGCGCCGCGCACGCGTGATATCGCCCGTGCCGTTCGCTTTCTTGCGATTCCATCCGCCGAGTAATTTGTTACGGAGTATGGTAAGATGCGCGCTATTTTATTGATCTAAGCACGAAACCTCATGCGAATTCTGGCTATCGATACCGCCACAGAGGCCTGTTCTGTCGCCCTGTGGAACAACGGTACTATCAATGCTCACTTTGAGCTTTGTCCACGAGAACACACTCAACGTATCCTGCCCATGGTGCAGGAGATTCTGGCCGCCAGCGGCGTCTCGCTCAATGAGATAGATGCGCTGGCGTTTGGGCGCGGTCCGGGCAGCTTTACCGGCGTGCGTATCGGCATTGGGATTGCGCAAGGGCTGGCGTTAGGGGCAAATCTGCCGATGATCGGTGTTTCGACGCTTGCCACGATGGCGCAGGGCGCGTGGCGTAAAACCGGCGCGACCCGCGTACTCGCCGCGATTGACGCGCGGATGGGCGAAGTGTACTGGGCGGAATACCAGCGTGATGCGCAGGGCGTCTGGCAGGGCGAAGAGACGGAAGCGGTGCTGAAACCGGAACGGGTCGGTGAGCGGTTGAAACAGCTTTCCGGCGAGTGGGCGACGGTAGGAACGGGTTGGTCCGCATGGCCCGATCTGGCGAAGGAGTGCGGCCTGACGCTTCATGATGGGGAGGTGTCGCTCCCGGCAGCGGAAGATATGTTGCCCATCGCCAGTCAAAAGCTGGCGGCAGGAGAGACCGTTGCCGTGGAACATGCCGAGCCGGTTTATTTGCGTAACGAAGTGGCGTGGAAGAAACTTCCCGGCAAAGAATGACTCTCACTACTATTACCCCCCATACTTTATGCTGTGGGGTGGAATAGAGGTCGAGAAAAAGGAGTCGCATCATGGCGGTTCAAAAACGGTTAATAAAAGGGGCGCTGGCGTGCGCTTTTGCGCTTATGCTGAGCGGTTGCGTGACTATCCCGGATGCCATTAAAGGTTCGAGTCCGACGCCGCAGCAGGATTTGGTGCGGGTGATGAATGCGCCGCAGCTCTATATCGGGCAAGAGGCGCGTTTTGGCGGCAAAGTTGTGGCGGTACAAAATCAGCAGGGAAAAACCCGGCTTGAAATCGCGACCGTACCGCTCGACAGCGGCGCGCGTCCTGTTCTGGGCGAAGCCTCGCGCGGCAGAATTTTTGCCGATGTGAACGGTTTTCTGGACCCGGTGGACTTCCGTGGCCAGTTAGTTACCGTTGTCGGCCCGATAACCGGCACGGTTGACGGTAAAATCGGCAATACGCCGTATAAATTTATGCTGATGCAGGCTACCGGCTATAAACGCTGGCATCTTGTTCAGCAGGTCGTCATGCCTCCACAGCCGATCGATCCGTGGTTTTACGGCGGACGCGCCTGGCCTTATGGCTATGGCGGTTGGGGATGGTATAACCCTGGACCCGCAGAGGTTCAGACGATAGTAACAGAGTAACCCTTTGTTTTATCAATAAAAGAAACAGCGGCTGGTCCGCTGTTTCTGCATTCATAGAGACATAATAAAAATAAATAGTGACGCGCTTCGCAACCTTTCAGTTGCGTAATTAATAAACTGGTACGCTGAGTTAATATAATGTTAACGACTTGTTTATTAACTGGGGTTGTGATGACGACGAACACTCATTTTAGAGGTGATGCATTGAAGAAGGTTTGGCTTAACCGTTATCCTGCTGATGTTCCGGCGGAGATCAACCCTGACCGTTATCAATCCCTGGTTGAACTGTTTGAACATGCGGCGACGCGCTATGCCGATCAGCCTGCGTTCGTCAATATGGGGGAGGTAATGACCTTCCGTAAATTAGAAGAACGTAGTCGGGCATTTGCGGCTTATTTACAACAAGGGCTGGGACTCAAAAAAGGCGACCGTGTGGCGCTGATGATGCCAAACCTGTTGCAGTATCCTGTCGCGCTATTTGGTATTTTACGCGCTGGCATGATTGTGGTGAACGTTAACCCGCTGTACACGCCGCGCGAACTTGAGCATCAGCTTAACGATAGCGGCGCGGCGGCAATCATTATTGTTTCTAACTTTGCCCATACGCTGGAAAAAGTAGTCGAGAAAACGTCGGTACAGCACGTTATTCTGACGCGGATGGGCGACCAGCTTTCTACCGCCAAAGGTACGGTTGTTAACTTTGTCGTGAAATACATCAAGCGTCTGGTGCCAAAATACCACTTGCCAGATGCGATCTCGTTTCGCAGCGCGCTACAGCATGGCTACCGTATGCAGTATGTCAAACCCGAGGTTGTCGCTGAAGATCTGGCTTTCCTGCAATATACCGGCGGTACGACGGGCGTGGCGAAAGGCGCGATGTTGACCCACCGCAATATGCTGGCGAATCTGGAGCAGGTGAAAGCGACCTATGGGCCGCTGCTGCACCCGGGGAAAGAGCTGGTAGTGACCGCGCTGCCGCTGTATCACATTTTTGCCTTAACCATGAACTGTCTGCTTTTTATCGAGCTGGGTGGGCAAAACCTGCTGATTACCAATCCGCGTGATATCCCCGGCCTGGTCAAGGAGCTGGCGAAATATCCATTTACGGCGATGACTGGCGTTAATACGCTATTCAACGCCCTGCTCAATAATAAAGAGTTTCAACAGCTGGATTTTTCTTCGCTGCATCTGTCAGCCGGCGGCGGGATGCCGGTGCAAAACGTCGTTGCGGAACGTTGGGTAAAGCTGACCGGGCAATACCTGCTGGAAGGCTACGGGCTGACCGAGTGCGCCCCGCTGGTGAGCGTCAACCCGCATGATATTGATTATCACAGCGGCAGTATCGGCCTGCCTGTACCGTCAACAGAAGCCAAACTGGTGGATGACGATGATAACGAAGTCGCGCCGGGTGAGGCCGGAGAGCTTTGCGTGAAAGGCCCTCAGGTTATGCTGGGATACTGGCAGCGTCCTGACGCGACGGATGAAATCATTAAAGATGGTTGGCTGCATACGGGCGATATTGCGGTTATGGATGAAGATGGCTTTCTGCGGATTGTCGATCGTAAGAAAGATATGATTCTGGTTTCTGGTTTCAACGTTTATCCAAACGAAATTGAAGATGTGGTGATGCAGCATTCTGGCGTGCAGGAAGTCGCGGCGGTTGGCGTGCCTTCCGGTAGTAGCGGCGAAGCGGTGAAGCTTTTTGTGGTTAAGAAAGATCCGGCATTGACTGACGATGCGTTGATCACCTTCTGCCGTCGCCATCTGACCGGATATAAGGTGCCCAAACAGGTAGAGTTTCGCGAGGAATTACCAAAATCTAACGTTGGGAAAATTTTACGACGAGAACTGCGTGACGAAGCCCGTGGCAAAGTAGACAATAAAGCCTGAGCGTTAAGTCAGCTAACGAGAGACGCCGGTTAAGCCGGCGTTTTTTTTGGCGCGAACCAAAGAGAACACGATTTGAATTACCAAATGATTGAAACGGACGATGCGCTGGCGAGCCTGTGTGAGGCTGTCCGCGCATGTCCGGCTATTGCTTTAGATACGGAATTTGTCCGTACCCGCACCTATTACCCGCAGTTAGGATTGATCCAGTTATTTGACGGGGCAAATGTCGCCCTGATCGATCCGCTCGGCATCAGCGACTGGTCGCCGTTAAAAGCGGTGTTGCGCGATACGGGAATCACCAAATTTCTGCACGCGGGTAGCGAAGATCTGGAAGTATTTCTGAATGCGTTTGGCGAACTGCCGGAGCCCCTGATTGATACGCAAATTCTGGCGGCGTTTTGCGGGCGTCCGCTGTCGTGGGGGTTTGCGGCGATGGTAGAAGAGTATACGGGCGTGGCGCTGGATAAAAGCGAGTCTCGTACCGACTGGTTAGCCCGGCCTTTAAGCGAACGTCAGTGTGAATACGCGGCGGCGGATGTCTGGTATCTGTTACCGATCGCCAAAAAGCTGATGATTGAAACTGAAGCCGCAGGATGGCTGCCTGCCGCGCTTGATGAATGCCGATTGATGCAGCAGCGTCGTCAGGAGATTCAGGCGCCGGAAGAAGCATGGCGGGATATCACCAATGCCTGGCAACTGCGTACTCGCCAGTTAGCCTGTCTGCAACTTTTAGCTGACTGGCGGATACGTAAGGCGCGTGAGCGCGATATGGCGGTGAACTTTGTTGTGCGTGAAGAAAACCTGTGGGCGGTCGCGCGTTATATGCCGGGCAGTCTCGGTGAGCTGGATAGCCTGGGGCTTTCCGGCAGCGAGATTCGTTTTCACGGCAAGACGTTGATATCGCTGGTGGCGAAAGCACAGGCGTTACCGGAAGAGGCATTGCCGGAACCCCTGTTGAATCTGATGGACATGCCGGGCTATCGCAAAGCGTTTAAGGCCATCAAAGCGCTGGTGGCGGAGGTGAGCGCGTCGCATCACGTCAGCGGCGAGCTACTGGCATCGCGTCGGCAGATTAATCAGTTGCTTAACTGGCACTGGAAATTAAAACCGCAAAATGGGCAACCGGAATTGATTTCCGGCTGGCGCGCCGAACTGATGGCGGAGAAGTTAACTCTTCTGTTGCAGGAGTATCCGCGTTAACGGCGGTAATTGCCGGGAAAACGGCCAGTGAAATAAATGTCCGTATTCGGAATAATGTAAAAAAATAAAAAAGGCAGATTCTTCTGCCTTTTTTAATCCAGGAATTTTCCCATAAAAGAGCTTATTTTGACTCTTCGGCTTCCGGCAGCGTTACGTTAAGTTCAAGGATGGAGATATCACCATCTTTTTGCTCAAGCTGGACGGTAACCATTTCCGGATCGATTTGTACGTATTTACAAATGACCTCAAGAATATCTTTACGTAACTGCGGTAAATAATGCGGTTCGGCATCGCTACGGCGACGTTCCGCGACAATGATTTGCAACCGCTCTTTTGCAATATTAGCGGTACTCTTTTTCCGCGAGAGAAAAAAATCCAGTAATGCCATAATTTATCCTCCGAACAGGCGTTTGAGGAAACCTTTCTTCTCTTCTTCAATGAAGCGGAAAGGACGTTCTTCTCCCAACAGACGATCTACGGTATCTGCATAGGCTTTACCCGCATCCGCAGTGGCGTCAAGAATCACCGGTTCACCCTGGTTAGATGCGCGCAGTACGGATTGATCTTCCGGGATCACCCCGACGAGTTTAATACGCAGAATCTCCAGTACATCTTCCATGCTGAGCATGTCGCCTTTATTGACGCGGCCTGGATTGTAGCGCGTCAACAGGAGATGTTCTTTAATCGGTTCTTCGCCATTTTCTGCGCGACGAGATTTCGATGCCAGAATACCCAGAATACGGTCCGAGTCACGGACAGAAGAGACTTCCGGGTTAGTCGTGATGATCGCTTCATCGGCAAAATAGAGCGCCATCAGCGCCCCGGTTTCGATACCCGCCGGCGAGTCGCAAACGATGAACTCAAAGTCCATCGCTTTCAGTGAGTCCAGTACCTTAGCGACGCCTTCGCGCGTTAGCGCGTCTTTATCCCGGGTCTGCGACGCCGGAAGAATGAAGAGATTTTCAGTACGCTTATCTTTGATCAGCGCCTGATTCAGTGTCGCATCGCCCTGAATGACGTTTACAAAATCGTAAACGACACGACGTTCGCACCCCATAATCAGATCGAGGTTACGCAGTCCGATATCAAAATCAATGACGACAGTTTTCTTTCCCTTCTGGGCCAAACCTGTAGCGATGGCCGCGCTGGAGGTGGTCTTGCCAACGCCCCCTTTACCCGAAGTAACAACAATAATGCGTGCCATAAAAATTCCTTGTTAAAAAGGGATCAATTCAACGGTTGAACTGTCAAAGCGTTGTCTGCTAAACGCAGGCGCGCCGCTTTGCCATAAAATTCTGCCGGGATTTTATCACTCAGCCAGTAAACACCTGCGATAGAGACCAGTTCTGCCGTCAGATGGGTACAAAAAATTTGCGCTTCCCGATCGCCGCTCGCTCCTGCCAGCGCGCGACCTCTCATCATGCCATAGACATGGATATTGCCGTCAGCGATAAGCTCTGCGCCAGCGCTGACGTGACTTGTAACAATCAGATCACATTGTGGAGCATAAATGCGCTGACCGGAACGAACCGGAACATCAATTAATCGCGTTTTTGTGATGGGATTGGCGTTTTGCGGCGGTTCGCTGGGCGTTGCCGGCTCAACGGGCGCAGGCCGAACCGCTTTCTCTTTACCTTCAGTCAGTAAAGGAAGACCCATCCGATCGATTTCTACTTTCAGGCTGGTGTCTTTACAGCCGCTCACGCCGATAATGCGTAAGCCGGTTGAGGTCACGATCTTATGCAGTTCCGGCCAGTTTACCGGGCTTTCAAGACCGCTAACGTTAATAACGACAGGGGCGTGTTTTAAAAACGCAGGAGCCTGCGCTATTTTGTCTTCTAACGCCTGACGAATAACCTCTGGTTCCGCTTCATGCAAATGAACCACTGATAAGGTGAAGCTACTGCCTTTAAGCTCGATTGGCGTGTTTGACATCCTGGCCTTACTCAATTTGCTATTTATCATCTCCGATACGGAGTGATATTCCGAAGTCCAGAAGGCATGTTATAGTCAGTATTATATTGAGGCAAGTCACCATCCCGTTAATTCAGAGTAAAAGTATGTTTTGTGTGATCTATAGAAGTAGCAAGCGCGATCAAACCTATTTGTATGTCGAAAAAAAAGACGATTTTTCGCGGGTGCCTGAAGCATTGATGAAAGGATTCGGTCAGCCGCAGTTAGCGATGATGCTGCCGCTTGATGGACGTAAAAAATTAGTCAATGCCGAGCTCGAAAAAGTAAAACAGGCGTTAAGCGAGCAGGGCTATTATTTACAATTGCCGCCGCTGCCGGAAGATTTGCTGAAACAACATCTTTCTTCGGTAGGACAAAATACGTCGCCCGCTGACCGTTAAACGGTATTCGGCGCCGCGCCTGAATTCCATCATGATCTTAGGGGAAAATATGTATCAACATCGTAACTGGCAAGGCGCCTTGCTTGATTACCCGGTAAGTAAAGTGGTCTGCGTGGGCAGTAATTACGCAAATCACATCAAGGAGATGGGCAGCGCGACGCCGGAAGAACCCGTGCTTTTTATCAAGCCGGAAACCGCATTGTGTGATATTCGCCAGCCGCTGGCGATTCCGGCGGATATGGGGGCTGTTCATCATGAAGTTGAGCTTGCTGTGCTGATTGGCGCAACGCTCCGCCAGGCGACCGAAGATCATGTACGTAAAGCGATAGCCGGTTATGGCGTGGCGCTTGATTTAACCCTGCGCGATATTCAAGGGAAAATGAAAAAGGCCGGACAGCCCTGGGAAAAAGCCAAAGGTTTTGATAACGCATGTCCGATTTCAGGCTTCATCCCTGTCGCGGCCTTCTGCGGCGATCCGCAAAATACGGTTATCGGACTTAACGTTAATGGCGAGGTTCGCCAGCAAGGGTCGACCGCGGATATGATTCATCCTATTGTGCCCCTTATCGCCTATATGAGCCGCTATTTTACGCTCAAAGCCGGGGACGTGGTGCTAACCGGCACGCCGGCAGGCGTGGGGCCATTATTAAGCGGCGATGAGCTGGACATTCGTTTTAATGGCGAAACGTTGTCTACCCGCGTTCTGTAAAATCTGCTTGCCGCCTTCAGCGGCGGTAAAACTTGCATCTGCAGGCCAGACTGGTTATAAGGTGCAGCTTTAGTGCAATGGCGGATACTTTAATGAGCGATACACCTTTCTGGCAACGTAAAACCCTGGATGAAATGACCGATGCCGAGTGGGAGTCGCTGTGCGATGGCTGCGGTCAATGCTGCCTGCATAAGCTGATGGATGAAGATACAGATGAAATCTACTTCACCAACGTGGCGTGCAGGCAATTAAATATCAAAACGTGCCAGTGCCGTCATTATGAGCGCCGTTTTGAATTTGAACCCGACTGTATCAAACTCACTCGCGAAAACTTGCCAGACTTTGAATGGTTGCCGATGACCTGCGCCTACCGTTTGTTGGCGGAAGGTAAGCCCTTGCCGACGTGGCATCCGCTGCTGACTGGATCGAAAGCTGCTATGCATGGCGAGCGAATTTCTGTCCGTCATATCGCGGTTAAAGAATCTGAAGTACGGGACTGGCAGGATCATATTTTAAATAAACCGTCGTGGGCAGAATAAGTCTTCGGCAAAACGGCTGATTGTTTACAATTCTTTAATTTACGCTGGGCGGCCCCTGAAGCCAGGAATTGCGTGCAAATTCCGTCACCTGGCGTTATCACTGCCTTCTCTTCTTCCCTGACGCGCCTTGTCGCTGCGCTCGCGCACGTATGGCGGCGACTCTATACTTTCAAAGCAGTATATCGCTGCCTATCCTGAGGAGTTACCCCATGAATAACCAACCGTTGCGCGTTTCAAAGGATCAGCCCAGGAAGCCTGATAAGACACCCGAAGACGAAGGAAAAAATCCAAAGAAAAACCAAAAGTAGTGCTGTAGGGTATCTTTAATAACTATGGTTCGTTGGAGGCTTTATGTCTGAACGTCCTGATTTAGTCGATCCATTACCAGAGGATGAGCCGCTTCCTGGTGAAAATATTCCGGATACACCAGAGGGAGACGATCCTCTCGACCCGGATACCCAGAATGAGGTTGAAGATCCTCGTAGATAGCGTCTTGTGCTATTAACCAACCGCCTGATGCACCGTCTGTGCCAGGCGGTTTTTTACATCTTCTAAAGCGAAACATCCTGATAATCCTCAGAAAGATAGCCTATAATTTTTTGTACGTTAAAATAGTAGCGCGTCCATGACGACACTGTCTTATTGCGCTTAGCCGTTTGCGAGTTCAAAGGAGGAAATCAATGAACAGCGAAGAGTTGACACATAAAGCAGAAGAGGAAATCGCGGCACTCATTAGCAAAAAGGTCGCCGAACTACGGAAGAAAACCGGGCAAGAGGTTTCCGAAATAGAGTTCGCGCCGCGAGAAACGATGAAAGGGCTTGAGGGATACCACGTTAAAATTAAACTACTCTAGCGTTTAATTAGCGCCATTAATCACCTGGCTACTGGGCGGGACGCCGCCCAGTGGTGACTGGTTTACCGATGTCAGGCTTTTTTCTGTTGATACATTTCCTCGCCCTGATGGTCTTCCTCTACCCAAAAATGAATGTTGAACCGCGCATCATCGCTCAGCTCTACCCGATGCCAGTATTGCGGCGGACTGGTGGCGAATTGCCCGGCATTAATCACCACTTTCACTTCGGGTTCTGTCGCGGTTTCATTCGCAAAGCCATAGTAGGTCACGGTGCCTTCCATCACGCAGAGTTGTCCGAAAACGCCTGCCGCTGTGTTGTGATGAGAGAGCAGTGCCGCCGGAACATTCTCTTTGGTGAAAAAGGGGGTAGAGCGTTTAACTTTCCAGTTTGCCGGGATGCGTAAGTGGGACATAAGACATCTCCCTGATGTGGTAATTAAAAGATGTATTTAATATACACCTTTTAATTACTGGCAAACAACGCTTCGGGCAAAAAAAACGCTCCCGAAGGAGCGTGTGTATCAACGACCGAACAGGTCGCGTTTTTTAGGCTTAAATGCCTGGGCTATGACGACGGCTATCGCCACCACAAGGTAAGCGGCAAAGATCCCCAACAGCCATTGCGGCATCTCCAGCGTTAAAAACGACCACTGGCGTTCGGCGCAATCACCGGATGCCACAAACACCTGCGGCAGCCATTTACCCAACGGCAACCAGTCTGGAAAGCGCGCCATAAAGTCACAGGTCATGAACGGCGAGGGATGCAACTGAATCATCGTATGTTCATACGCCAGTTGTAGACCCCGCCATGCGCTGTAAATCCAGATAACCATGGCCACGTATCGCAGCGGTGTTTTCGGCGCTATAGCGCCGACCAGACCCGCGCCCATCACGCCAAACAGGGCGCAACGTTCGTAAATACATAGCACGCAAGGTTTAAGTAACATGACGTGCTGGAACCACAGCGCCACCATTTCCAGCGCCAGGGCGGTAAACGCCATCAGTAACCATGCGCCCCGACCCCGTGAGCACTGGTTTAAAAATCGCAACATAATAATTTCCCTGCAACATGCGTAGAGACCGCAGTGTAAACCAATTCAATTCGTGCGCCACTAGCGGGAAATGAAATAATGTGTAATTGGATAATTATCAGGCAAAAATCGGAGCCGGGCGGTGTATTGCCCGGCCAAACGTTACGAAAGCGTTGCTAACCATCCTGCCTGAGTCATCCATTCGGTGGCCGGCGCAAGAGTGAATTCGACGCACAGTAGCCCTATCAGGGTCAGTACGATAGTGTACGGTAACGCCATCCAGACCATACGGCCATAGGAGAGACGGATTAACGGCGCCAGCGCGGAGGTCAGCAGGAATAAGAATGCCGCCTGACCATTTGGCGTCGCTACCGATGGCAGGTTAGTACCGGTATTGATGGCCACGGCTAGCAGCTCAAACTGTTTTAAGCTGATTGCGCCGTTTTCCATTGCCGCCTTCGCTTCGTTGATATAAATGGTGCCGACAAAGACGTTATCTGAGATGGAAGACAACAGGCCGTTAAAGAGATAGAACAGCGTTAGCTGCGCGTGTTCAGAGGCTTGCAAGACGAACTGAATAATCGGCGCGAAAAGATGTTGATCGATAATAACCGCCACAATGGAGAAGAAAACGGTTAACAGCGCAGTAAACGGCAGCGACTCGGTAAACGCTTTGCCGATGGCGTGTTCATCGGTTACACCCGTTAACGCGGTGGCCAGAATAATGACCGACAGACCAATCAGTCCCACCTCCGCGAGATGGAGGGCGAGGGCGGTAACCAGCCAGACGCCAATAACCGCCTGGACTATTAGTTTAATTTTATCCTGGCGGGTGCGCTTCTTACGGCTTTGATCGTCGAATTGCTGTAAAACATCGCGGACTTTTTCGGGCAACGTTTCGCCATAGCCAAACCAGCGCATTTTCTCGACCAGCATACAGGTTAACAGTCCACATACCAGTACCGGGACGGTGACAGGCGACATCCGCAAAAAGAAGTCGCCGAAATGCCAGCCAGCCGCTTTAGCGATGATCAGGTTTTGCGGCTCCCCGACCATGGTCATGACGCCGCCCAGCGCCGTCCCCACGCCTGCATGCATCATCAGACTACGCAAGAATCCGCGGAATTGCTCCAGCACCGTTTTGTAATGCGGATCGATATGGCTGTCGTCCAGCATATCGTTCTCTTCGCCGCGCGATGAGGCCACACGATGGTAAATCCCGTAAAAACCGACGGCGACGCTGATCACCACCGCAACGACGGTAAGCGCGTCAAGGAAAGCCGACAAGAACGCGGCGGCGACGCAAAAGGCCAGCGACAGAACCATCTTCGAGCGGATACTGAGTAACAGACGGGTAAAAATAAACAGCAATAACTGCTTCATAAAGTAGATGCCTGCCACCATAAACATCAGCAGCAGCAAGACTTCCAGGTTGGCGGCAACCTCTTCACGTACATGGGCGGCGCTGGTCATACCGATGATAACGGCTTCAATGGCCAGTAACCCGCCGGGCAGCAGGGGGTAACACTTTAACGCCATCGCCAGAGTGAAGATAAACTCTGCCACCAGCAGCCAACCGGCAATAAAGGGATTAGCTAAGAAAATGAATGGGTTAACAATTAAAAAGACAAGTAGTGCCAGTTTGTACCAGTCGGGCGACTGGCCTAAAAAGTTGCGCCACATGGCGCGACCCCATGAGATCTCCATGAAATTTTTCCTTACCTAGAAAAATGAAATAGCGTTTTTATGTTTAAACACAGAGAGTAGCGAGCGCGACGAATGCAAGCAAGTCCTTAACGATATTGGCAGGCGATATCAGAAATGGTGCCTTGATCCCCTTTTTCTTCATTGCGTCCGCTATCAGGTGTTACGCCCGTCTGGTATGATGAGTGCAACTATGTTTTGCTGTGTAATGGAAATCTCACTATGGTCATTAAGGCGCAGAGCCCGGCGGGTTTCGCGGAAGAGTATATTATTGAAAGTATCTGGAATAACCGCTTTCCTCCTGGCACGATCTTACCGGCAGAACGAGAACTCTCCGAACTGATCGGCGTGACGCGCACGACATTACGCGAGGTGTTACAGCGGCTGGCGCGAGATGGCTGGCTGACCATTCAGCATGGCAAACCGACAAAGGTTAATAATTTTTGGGAAACGTCAGGGCTGAATATCCTTGAAACGCTGGCCCGCCTTGATCATGAAAGCGTTCCGCAACTGATCGACAATTTGTTGTCGGTGCGTACCAATATTTCTACTATCTTTATTCGTACCGCGTTGCGTCAACACCCGGATAAGGCGCAGGAAGTGCTGGCCACTGCCCACGAAGTGGCCGACCATGCCGATGCATTCGCCGATCTGGACTATAACATCTTTCGTGGTCTGGCATTCGCCTCCGGCAATCCTATTTACGGCTTGATCCTGAACGGCATGAAAGGGTTATACACCCGCATTGGTCGCCACTATTTCGCCAATCCGGAAGCGCGCAGTCTGGCACTGGGTTTCTATCATAAATTATCGTCGTTATGCGAGCAGGGCGCGCACGACCAGGTGTATGAAACGGTGCGACGTTACGGGCATGACAGCGGCGAGATTTGGCATCGGATGCAGAAAAATCTGCCCGGCGATTTAGCGATTCAGGGACGATAATCCCGCGATGCCCGGTAGGCGCAAACACTACCGGGCAGCATCTCGATTACAGCGTGTTCATGCGCGGCGGACAACGCTCCAGCAGTTCTACGCTGCCATCCTCATTTTGTTGCTCCAGCATCACATCAAAGCCCCATAACCGATGCACATGTTTCAGCACCTCTTTGCGGCCTTTATCCAGCGGTGCGCGGTTATGCGGGATATAACGCAACGTCAGCGATCTGTCGCCGCGTAAATCCACATTCCAGACCTGAATATTCGGCTCCAGGTTGCTCAGGTTATACTGTGACGACAGTTTTGATCGAATCTCCCGATAACCTTCTTCGTTATGAATGGCGGAGATCTCCAGATAATTATGCCTGTCATCATCAAGTACCGTGAAGAAACGGAAATCACGCATCACTTTTGGCGACAGGAACTGGCTGATAAAGCTTTCATCTTTAAAATCGCGCATGGCGAAGTGCAGCGTTTCCAGCCAGTCGGAACCGGCAATATCCGGAAACCAGTATTTATCTTCATCCGTGGGCGACTGACAAATACGTTTGATATCCTGGAACATGGCAAAGCCGAGCGCATAGGGGTTAATTCCGCTATACCAGGGGCTATTATAGGGCGGCTGAAATACGACATTGGTATGGCTGTGTAAAAACTCCAGCATAAAGCGTTCCGTCACTTTGCCTTCATCATACAGATGGTTCAGGATGGTGTAGTGCCAGAAGGTCGCCCAGCCCTCGTTCATGACCTGCGTCTGTTTCTGCGGATAAAAATACTGGCTGACTTTACGCACGATGCGCAGAATTTCGCGCTGCCACGGCTCGAGCAACGGGGCGTTTTTCTCCATAAAATAGAGCAGGTTTTCCTGCGGTTCAGCGGGAAAGCGGCGTGCTTCGGCGACAGTTTTTTCTTCCTCGCGTTTTGGCAGCGTGCGCCACAGCATATTCACCTGGCTTTGTAGATACTCTTCCCGGCTTTTTTGTCGCGCTTTCTCTTCCTGCAACGAGATTTTCTGCGGGCGCTTATAGCGATCGACGCCGTAATTCATCAGCGCGTGGCAGGAGTCGAGCAGTTTTTCTACTTCATCCACTCCGTAGCGTTCTTCACAGCGGGTAATGTAATTCCGGGCGAAAATCAGGTAGTCGACGATAGAGCTGGCATCCGTCCAGCTCCGGAAGAGATAATTATTTTTAAAAAAGGAGTTGTGGCCGTAACAGGCGTGCGCCATGACCAGCGCTTGCATGGTGATGGTGTTCTCTTCCATCAGGTAGGCAATGCAGGGATTAGAGTTGATCACAATTTCATAAGCCAGTCCTTGTTGACCATGCTTATACAGACGTTCCGTCTCAATGAACTTTTTGCCAAACGACCAGTGCGGATAGTTGATCGGCATCCCGACGCTGGAGTAGGCGTCCATCATCTGTTCGGAAGTGATGACTTCAATTTGGTGCGGGTAAGTATCCAGTTGGTAGAGCTTCGCCACGCGGTCTATCTCTGCCAGATAGACATCCAGCAGATCAAATGTCCAGTCGGGTCCATCGCTCAAACGTGTGGTGTCCTTGTTCATGGAATCAATCATTGCCATTCGCGCACCCTCATTGTTGGCGACGCTCTCTGTATGGAGCGCCTCCTTTCAAGCATAGAACACCATGTTAAAAAACGACTTGATCGTGAAAACTTTTCTTTGCGATTTCCTCCACATTGAACGGCAAAAAATCGGGTATTGGCATCATTTTATGCTGTATAGCCATGCCGCGTAGCAGGAGATCCCAAACCAGTGGGATCGCTTGTCTTTAGGGTATATGTGAAGCACGTCACCATAAAAAAGTCATATGTTGAATAATATTTTCATCTGGGTTATCAAGATGTAATCAGAAGATTGTTCTTTTACTATTAACGGAGTGGCTATGCGAGTTGTCATCCTGGGGAGTGGCGTAGTTGGCGTGACCAGCGCCTGGTACTTGAGTCAGGCGGGGCATGATGTCACCGTCATCGATCGCGAATCCGGCCCGGCGCAAGAAACCAGCGCGGCGAATGCCGGACAAATTTCACCGGGATATGCGGCGCCCTGGGCGGCCCCTGGCGTACCGCTGAAGGCGATAAAATGGATGTTCCAGCGCCATGCGCCGCTGGCGGTGCGTCTGGATGGCACCCCATTTCAACTGAAGTGGATGTGGCAAATGCTGCGTAACTGCGATACCCGGCATTATATGGAAAATAAAGGCCGCATGGTGCGCCTGGCGGAATATAGTCGCGACTGTCTGAAAACGCTACGCGCCGCGACCGGTATCGAATATGAAGGCCGCCAGGGGGGAACGCTACAACTCTTCCGCACCGCGCAACAGTATGAGAACGCCACCCGTGATATCGCCGTGCTGGAAGATGCCGGGGTGCCGTATCAGCTCCTGGAATCCAGCCGACTGGCGGAAGTTGAACCCGCTCTGGCTGAGGTTGCGCATAAATTAACCGGCGGACTGCGCTTACCGAATGATGAAACCGGGGACTGTCAGCTCTTTACCCAGCGTCTGGCGCGCATGGCGGAGCAGGCGGGCGTAACCTTTCGCTTTAATACTCCCGTGGAAAAATTACTGTACGAAAATGATCAGATTTACGGCGTGAAATGCGCCGATGAGATCATTAAAGCAGATGCGTATGTTATGGCGTTTGGATCGTATTCGACGGCGATGCTTAAAGGCATTGTTGATATCCCGGTGTATCCGCTGAAAGGCTATTCATTAACCATCCCAATCGTCGAGCCAGACGGCGCGCCGGTATCGACGATTCTTGATGAAACCTACAAAATCGCTATTACGCGTTTTGATAAGCGTATTCGCGTGGGGGGAATGGCGGAAATCGTGGGCTTTAATACCGACTTACTGCAACCGCGCCGCGAGACGCTGGAGATGGTTGTGCGCGATCTCTTTCCGCGCGGCGGTCATATTGAGCAGGCCACATTCTGGACCGGCCTGCGCCCCATGACGCCGGACGGCACGCCGGTAGTAGGACGCACCCGTTATAAAAATCTGTGGCTTAATACTGGACACGGCACCTTAGGCTGGACGATGGCCTGCGGTTCAGGCCAGTTGTTAAGCGATATCTTGTCGGGTCGCACGCCAGCGATACCCTACGACGATCTGAGCGTGGCGCGATACCGTTCCGATTTTACGCCCACCCCCCCGCAACGTTTGCATAGCGCGCATAACTGATAAAGGAAGTGAAATGACCCGCCCTATACAGGCCAGCCTTGATTTACAGGTAATGAAACAAAATTTGGCTATTGTGCGCCGGGCGGCCCCAGAGGCGCGCGTCTGGTCGGTAGTGAAAGCCAACGCCTACGGCCACGGTATTGAACGCGTCTGGAGCGCGCTGGGCGCCACAGATGGTTTCGCTATGCTCAACCTTGAAGAGGCGATTACCCTGCGTGAGCGCGGGTGGAAAGGGCCGATATTGATGCTGGAGGGGTTTTTCCATGCGCAAGACCTGGAGGCGTATGACACTTATCGGCTGACCACCTGCATCCACAGTAACTGGCAGTTGAAAGCGCTGCAAAATGCGCGGCTTAACGCGCCGCTGGATATCTATGTCAAAGTCAACAGCGGCATGAACCGACTCGGTTTTCAGCCTGAGCGGGCGCAGACCGTCTGGCAGCAATTGCGGGCAATGCGCAATGTCGGTGAAATGACCCTGATGTCACATTTTGCTCAGGCCGATCATCCGGAAGGTATCGGGGAGGCGATGAGGCGTATTGCGCTGGCGACAGAAGGCCTTCAATGTTCATACTCGTTATCAAATTCGGCAGCGACGCTGTGGCATCCCCAGGCGCATTATGACTGGGTCAGGCCGGGCATTATTTTGTACGGCGCGTCGCCGTCAGGACAGTGGCGGGATATTGCCGATACCGGACTAAAACCCGTGATGACGCTGAGTAGCGAAATTATTGGCGTGCAGACGCTGAACGCGGGTGAAAGGGTAGGCTATGGCGGAGGGTATTCTGTGACTCAGGAACAACGCATTGGCATCGTCGCGGCGGGTTATGCCGATGGCTATCCACGCCATGCACCGACCGGGACGCCTGTGCTGGTGGACGGTATCCGTACCAGAACAGTAGGCACCGTTTCAATGGATATGCTGGCGGTGGATTTGACGCCGTGTCCGCAGGCGGGAATCGGCACGCCGGTTGAATTATGGGGCAAAGAAATTAAGGTCGATGATGTCGCCTCTGCGGCAGGCACGCTGGGCTATGAGCTACTGTGCGCCGTAGCGCCGCGCGTGCCATTTGTGACAACGTAACCTAACTCAGACTAAGGCGTCGACCGGTCCACCTGGGGGCGGGTCGACGTTGCCAGGCGACCTTATTCTGCTTCGTCTTCGGCGACGCGTACCCCAATCTTGCGTACCACGTTATCTTCTTTTTCAGCTACCGTCCAAATCATGCCGCCAAACTCCACCTGATCGCCGACGACCGGCGCAGCGCCCAGCAGCTGCTGTATGATTTCACCCAGAGTTTGTTGTTTATCCCGGTATTCCGTTCCTTCTTCCAGCCCGTAGATAAGCGCCACGTCGGCGAATTTCGCATTCGCTTCGAGGATAAAATCGCCAAAGAAACGCTGATCTAACGAAACCGGCGGCGACTGGCTAAACAATTTGCCCAGCGCTGGCAGATCGCGCTCCCGGCCAATCACGCAGAGTACGTCGCCTTCCTGCAGGCGAGTGCTACCCGTGGGGTGAAACAGTTCATTATTGCGAAATAGCGCGGCAATGCGGGTTTCGTTCGGCATATGCAGGTCGCGCAACGCCGCGCCGACGCACCATTTGTCGGCGCTCAACTGATAAATGAATTGCTCCCACGGATTATCAGGATGGATGTCAAGCCCCACGCGCGATACTGGCCAGCCAACCGGAGGCACGACCACTTTAGCTCTCTTCGCCGCCCATGACAGCGATGTTCCCTGCAGGAGCAGCGACACCAGTACCACAAAGAAAGCGACATTAAAGAACAGGCGAGCGTTTTCAAGCCCGGCCATCATCGGGAAAACGGCGAGAATAATCGGCACCGCGCCGCGCAGTCCAACCCAACTGATGAAAATGCGCTCCCGAAGATTGAAGCCGCGAAATGGCAGCAGGCCGGTAAACACCGACAGTGGGCGGGCGAAGAAAATCATCCAGATGGAGAGAATAAGCGCAGGGACGGCAATCGGCCACAGATCGGAAGGCGTCACCAACAGCCCCAGGACCAGGAACATCGCGATCTGCGCCAGCCAGGCCAGTCCGTCAAAGTTTTGCAGGATGCCGTAACGGTTGCGAATCGGGCGGTTTCCTAACAGGAATCCGCACAAATAGACCGCGAGAATGCCGCTGCCTTCAAGCGCGGTCGTCAAAGCAAAAATCAGAATACCGCCGCTGAGCGCCAGCATCGGATACAAGCCGCTGGGCAGAGAAATACGGTTGATCATCTGCTGTAGCAGGTAACCGCCGCCCAGGCCAAAAACAATACCGAGACCGAACTGTTGGATAATATGGACGGCAAACATCCAGTCCAGGCCGGTTTCATGCTTCTGGATCATCTCAATTAATGTAATGGTCAGAAAAACGGCCATCGGGTCGTTACTTCCCGATTCGATCTCCAGCGTGGAGCCTACACGTTCGTTTAGCCCTTTGCCGCCAAGCAGAGAAAAGACCGCTGCGGCGTCAGTGGAACCGACTATCGCGCCGATAAGCAGACCTTCGATAAGATCCAGATGAAACAGCCAGGCGGCCATCATACCTGTTAACCCCGACGTGATTAGTACGCCGAGCGTCGCCAGCGACAGCGCGGGGCCCAGCGCTACCCGGAAAGAGCTGGCCTGGGTGCGCATGCCGCCATCGAGTAAAATAATCGCCAGCGCCAGGTTACTGACCATATAAGCGAAAGGATAATTATCGAAAGGAATACCGCCAATGCCATCCACACCCGCTAACATCCCAATGGCGAGAAAAATGACCAGAATCGGGATACCCAGTCGCGATGAGAATGAACTTAACAGGATACTGCTGGTTACAAGGATGGAACCTAAAATAAATAGACTAATAATTGTTGCAGCATCCAACGTTTTATATCTCCTGACTCACACGACTTCGTATTATTTAACATTAACATAATAACGGCCAGGGCAGCGTTTTACTTAGCCTGTCGGGGACTTTTTTTACAATTGCAGCGTAGGATGACCAGATAAAGTGAGTTGAGTCCCCTGGCGCGTATTTTTAAGCGTCGCGTTTGCCCCGATAGGGAGCGTTACCGTACGCTGTTCATGCCCGAAGTCGAGACCGGTAATCAGCGGAACGGACAGACGGGAACGTAAAAACGCGTAGACGCTCTCCAGAGAATAGCCGGCGTCATACTCGTTGGGCGCCGCGCCGCTAAAGCTGCCGAGAACGATGGCGCTCTGGCGGTTTAAAATTCCGGCGTACTCCAGTTGCAAAAGCATACGCTCCACCCGGAAAGGATGCTCATTGACATCTTCCAGCACTAAAATTCCTTTATCGATAGTCGGCATCCAGGGCGTACCGATAAGGGAAATCAACATCGCCAGATTTCCGCCCCATAAGGTGCCCTGTACGTCGCACTGAGGGCCGTCGCCTTGCCACTCTACGGTAAATTGCGCCTTGCGTAGCGCCAGCCAGAAATGTTGCTCGGTGAACGTATTCAGCGTTTCGGCGCCAAAATTTGCCGCCAGCATAGGACCGCTAAAGGTGATGACATTGGCCTGCGCCAGGAGTCCAGCCTGAATCGCCGTAAAATCGCTATGACCGCAAATCAGTAAGGGATCGCGCTGTTGCCGGGAGGCGAGCGCCTGCCAGTCGATACGATCCAACAAGCGGCTGGCGCCATAGCCGCCGCGAACCGGCATGACGATTGTATCCGGCGACGTTAGCGAGGCCAGCGAATTAACATCGGCCAGCCGTTCCGCGTCCGTACCGGCAAAACGCTGAAAGCGGCGACGAATCACCTCGTCATTCTCCACCTGATGACCCGCGTCAGTCAGGCGCTGAACGCCGCGTAACGCGGCCTGTTGGTTAATACAGTAGCCCGACGGGGCGATTAAATGAAACAGAGACATGGTAATTCCTTGCTGACAATAGAATGCAAATGTATATCATGCCGCATATATTAGGCGATGTCCCTCGTTGTGCGACGTTTCTGGATGCGCACCAGGGAGGCAACCTAAGTGCCTGGCCGGGGCGGTATGACCTCTTCGGCAGATAAGTTACGGCTATAAGGATAGATGACGTGAAATTAAGATGGTTTGCTTTTTTGGTAGTAATACTCGCTGGCTGTAGCTCAAAACAGGATTACAGGAATCCGCCGTGGAATGCCGAAGTGCCTGTAAAGCGTGCGATGCAGTGGATGCCCATCAGTGAAAAAGCCGGGGCGGCATGGGGGGTTGATCCGCATTTAATCACCGCGATTATCGCCATTGAATCCGGCGGCAACCCTAACGCGGTTAGTAAGTCCAATGCGATTGGCCTGATGCAGTTAAAGGCGTCGACCTCCGGGCGCGACGTTTACCGTCGTATGGGCTGGCGTGGCGAACCGACCACCAGCGAGCTGAAAAACCCTGAGCGTAACATCTCAATGGGCGCGGCGTATTTGAGCATTCTGGAAAATGGGCCGCTGGCCGGCATCAAAGATCCGCAGGTGATGCAATATGCGCTGGTCGTCTCTTATGCTAACGGCGCAGGCGCGTTATTGCGTACTTTTTCATCCGACAGGAAGAAGGCGATAGAAAAAATTAACGATCTGGATGCGGACGAGTTTTTTGAACATGTTGTTGATAATCATCCCGCGCCGCAGGCGCCGCGCTATATCTGGAAGCTTCAGCAGGCGCTGGACGCCATGTAGTTTAGCGTGAAGATTATTCTCGCACTTTATTCGCTCTTTCTCGGGCCTCGCGCTCAAGCGAAAAAATAATCCGCTGCAACTCCCGCTCTACCGCCGGGCTGACGTTAAGGAAACGAAAGCTCAGGCGGGGAGTGGTGATCGTTTCATTTTTCCCATCAATCACCTTACGCTCGCTGATGGCGATAAGCTGGGCGTCAACGTGAAAAATACCCCATGGCCCCATGTTCAGTTCAACCTGCGAAAAGCGCGCGCCTTCGATTAGTCCGTCGGGGATGGCGGATTCCAGTAGCGCGCCCATGCCGCCCAGGGAAAGATCAAACAGGCGAAAACGTAACGTACGGGTGTCCGGTAGCGTGGTGACGCCGTAATAAGGCGGATACAGCGGCGCGCCAATACGAAAATACTCCCGGCGCTGGACAAACCACAGTGACGACGGCAGGGGCGTGATAAAGGCCGGCAGCCGCTGATATTCGCCTGTAACGAGTTGCGGCAACGTGAACTCGACTTTTGCGCCCTGTGTTTCTGCGATAATGGCTACCTGCCCGGCACGTAATACGGCGCTATTTTCATATTCCTGGCTGCCGTAATCCACGATGAGTTTTTCCGGGTCTACCGCCAAAATTTTACTAATGAATTGACCATGCGCCCATGAAATACGCAGTGGAACCTGATTTTTATTTAAATCCCGTAGCACGCCTAATATCGCTAATGGATTTTTTTTCAGGAACTGCTCATTGTAACCACTCACACGAAATAACCCCTGATACGCAGACTATCGTTGGGTTATCGGCATCGGTAGAAAGAACTTAATAGCGATAAATAAATTTTTATGTCCGCGAGATAAATCAGTGTTCAGAAATGCGACGCTCGACTTTGCCTATACTTAAAACGTTTTTACTGGAAAGAGGGTTCGCAAATGGGAATTATCGCCTGGATTGTTTTTGGTTTGATTGCCGGCGTTATCGCCAAATTGCTTATGCCGGGGCGCGATGGCGGGGGATTTATCCTGACCTGTATTCTCGGTATTGTCGGGGCGGTCGTTGGCGGATGGCTGGCGACGATGTTTGGTATTGGCGGCAGTATCAGCGGCTTTAATCTGCACAGTTTCCTGGTCGCCGTGGTGGGCGCGATTATGGTGCTGGTGATTTTCCGCCTTCTGCGACGCGGCTAACCGCTGCAGAACGTGTAAGCGTTGACCCGGTCAGCGCCGGGTCAACCTACTATAAACACGCGTTACTGCGTCGCTGCAGACGGCGTTTTTGTCGGCGTTGCGCTTAACGATGCCGGACGAGTAGACGGTACGCTATCGCACGGTTTTTCCTGCGGACAAATCAGATCGAGCATTTTCAGCGTCACGCCGTTGGTCCAGCCAAAGCCGTCCTGAAGTGGATATTCGCCGCCGCCACCGCCGGTTCCGGTGCTGCTGACGTCATATTTTTCGACCAGTTTTTTCTCGCGATCGTAGGTGTGCTGCACATTGGTTAAAAAGCGCCAGGTGACTTCCATTGCCACGTCATCCTGCCCATAATTTTGCAATCCTTCGGCAGCGACCCATTGTAACGGCGCCCAGCCGTTTGGCGCATCCCATTGCTGTCCGCTTTTAACCGAGGTGGTAGCCAGCCCGCCAGGCTGTAGCAGATGCGCCTGGGCCGCCGCCGCCACTTTCGCGGCGCGATCTTTCGCGGCGGCGTTTACATAGAGCGGGAACAGCGCGGCAGCGGTGAGTTGGTCACGGATTTTATTGTTCTTCAGATCGTAGTCGGCATACCAACCCTCTTTGTTATTCCACAGATGCATTTCAATGGCTTTTTGCCGCGCGTTGGCCAGCGCGTCATAGTGCGAGGCTTTGGCCCGATCGCCCGCCGCAGCGCTGGCGCGGGCGAGGGTTTTCTCCAGCTGATACAGCAGAGCGTTAAGATCGACAGGGACAATAGTGGTGGTACGAATGGTACTGAGCTGCTGCGGATTATCCATCCAGCGGGAGCTGAAATCCCAGCCGGAGGCGGCAGCAGAACGGAGGTCCCGATAGATCTCCGTTGCCGGGCGGTTGGGGTTGCTTTTGACGGTAGCGATATCTTCAACCCAGGATTCAGGGCGGGGCGTATCCCGATCGTCCCAGTAGCGGTTGAGAACGCTACCGTCTTCCAGTTTGACGACGCGTTGGTTTTGTTGCCCTGGCTGCAATGTCTCAACGCCCTCCATCCAGTAGGCGTACTCTTTTTGCAGTTGCGGCAGGTATTCTTTCAGCGCATCGTCACCTTCATGTTGCGCCAGTAACTCAACCATAAACGCAAAGAAAGGCGGCTGCGAACGACTCAGGTAGTAGGTACGGTTGCCGTTAGGAATATGCCCCCAGGCGTCAATTTCGTAACCAAAGTTCGCTACCATATCCGCCACCTTATCCCAGTGCCCGCTTTCCGCCAGCCCCAGCATCGTAAAATAGCTGTCCCAGTAGTAAATCTCTCTGAATCGCCCACCCGGTACGACATAGGATTCAGGCAACGGCAAGAGCGAGTCCCACTTTTCGACGTTTTTAGTTGAACGGGTCAGCACCGGCCACAGGCCATCAATATGTTCACGCAATGACTGCCCGGCAGGCGGGACATATTTTTCACCCGCTTTCGGCAGGGTGAAGTTAACATCAACAAAATGACGCAAATCGAAGCCGGACTGGTTCCGCTGCATACGATAATCCGCAAGAATCATGAGCGGATCGCTATTAGGTATGGCGTCAGCAAAGGTTTTCTGATCGGGGAAGAGTTTTGCATTCTGGACATCATTAAAGAGCGGGCCAAGCAAAATATCCGGCGGCTGCGGAGTTTCAGTGTCGGAAGACGGGTCTGCGGCAGTCGCCGAAAACGATGCAAACGTCAGCAGCGTCCCTGCCAGCGCCAGTTTTATGGCTTTCTGTAGTAGAACAGAACGGCGAATCTCTGGGGGTATCATCAAGTTATCTCCTTAGCGGTGAGCCAAAGCCAACGGCATTTACCATGACAAAACCTTAGTCTACGATGACCAGATACGCGTGATTGAACCGCTATTTTGCGAACAAACAGACATTTTATTGAGACAGAATTTATCGGCGCGCGCGTGGAAAACGGGGGATACAGACAAAAAATCCACGCCGGGACGTGGATTTTAGCGCAATAACTTGTAGCCTTAACCCGGATAGATACCGCGATCTTTACGGGCCAACAGAATGCGCTCACAGGCGACAATATAGGCTGCGGTGCGCAGAGAACAGGATTTCTCAGCCGCTTTCTCCCAGACATGGACGATCGCGTCGGTCATGATTTTGTCCATGCGCGCGTTGATCTCTTCTTCGCTCCAGAAGAAGCTGGCCATATCTTGTACCCATTCGAAGTAGCTGACGGTTACGCCGCCTGCGTTACAGACCACGTCAGGCACCACAAGGATACCACGGCTGGCCAGAACATCATCAGCATCCGGATAGGTCGGGCCGTTAGCCCCTTCCAGCACCAGCTTACACGTCAGGGCTTCCGCGCGCTGACGAGTTATCTGACCTTCAAGCGCCGCCGGGATCAGAATATCCATCTCCAGACGCCAGAACGCATCGCTGGCGATAGTTTCCGCGCCCGGGAAACCGGCTATCTGTTTGTGTTCTGTCTGCCATGCCGTGAGCGCCTTCATGTCAATACCGGTGGCGTTAAACAGGGTCGCGGTATGATCCTGAATCGCCACGACACGGGCGCCAGCGCCTGCAAACAGACGCGCGGCTTCGCTGCCGACGTTACCAAAACCCTGAACCGCAACGCGAGCGCCTTCAACAGCAATATTCGCCCGACGTGCGGCTTCCAGCCCGCTGACAAAAACGCCGCGCCCCGTCGCTTTTTCACGGCCCAGCGAACCGCCAAGATGGATAGGCTTACCGGTGACGACGCCAGTGACCGTCGTGCCATGATTCATGGAATACGTATCCATCATCCAGGCCATCACTTTACCGTTGGTGCCGACATCCGGCGCAGGAATATCTTTCTGCGGCCCGATGATAATGCCGATCTCGCTGGTATAGCGGCGGGTCAAACGCTCCAGTTCACCTTCCGACAGCGAGAACGGATCGACGCGGATACCGCCTTTAGCGCCGCCGTATGGCAGGTTCAGCGCGGCACATTTGATGGTCATCCATGCTGACAGGGCCATCACTTCATTGAGATCAACGTCAGGATGGTAGCGAACACCGCCTTTACCCGGACCTCGGGAGAGGTTGTGCTGCACGCGATATCCTTCGAAATGACGAATAGTGCCATCATCCATTTGTACCGGAATATCGACGATCAGAGCGCGTTTTGGGTGGCGCAGAGTATCCACCCAGGGGGATAACTCGCCCAGATAAGGGGCCACACGCTCGATTTGTTGCAGGTAGGTATTCCAGGCAGATGTGCTGCTATCTGAAGCGTAAGATAACTTATCCATGATAAACCTTAGTGATAAAAGTAATATGTTCTTTAATTGACCGTGGTACATAGTAGATCACACCATGTAGCGATAAATTTAACACTTTTTTAAACAATTAACTCAGATCAAAAATGGCAGGCAGTTGGATTTTCGTTATGATTTTGGATGGGAAGTGGTTAACTATCCGCTATAAGAGGTGATATATTGCTAATTATGCAATTAATTGCTTAAATATGCGAAATATGTGCAAGGTGGCTATTTGTCATAATTATGACGCACCTCTAAAAGTAAACATTATGATAACGACATGTATCAATGTTATGTCGTCCTGTCGGCGGGGAAACGTCTTCGCCAGGCGCGTATAAAGATAAAAATAACCGGAGTCAGACGGCGCTGGCCCCGGTTTACCTCTTTATTGTTGACGCGACTCAAGCCATACCAGCGCCAGTGTCGACAGTGAGCACATCAGCAGAATGCCGACAAACCACAGTAAATACCACATCGCTCCCGCTCCCTAATAAAGTTCATGATCGTTGCGGCGGAGGGTCTCCAGGTTGATACGCCCCAACATTTTGTAATAGCTCCACAGCGTATAGAGCAGTACGATTGGCAGAAAAATCAGCACAATCACCAGCATGATTTCGAGCGTCATCTGGCTGGAGGTGCTGTCCCACACCGTCAGGCTGGAGAGAGGACTAACACTCGACGGCATCACAAAAGGAAATAGCGTTATGCCGGCGGTAAAGATGACGCAGGCCTGGGTCAGGGAAGCGAACAGAAATCCACGAATAGTCTGACCGCGAAGGCAGGCATAGAAAGCCAGAATCGGCAGGATCATACCGAGCAACGGGATGATGAGCAGTAGCGGCGAGCGTATAAAGTGGTTCATCCATGCGCCAGGGAGTATCGCCACGCCTTTTAAGAGCGGATTGGAAGGGCCGTTGGCATCCTGCGTGAGCAAGACAAAGCCATCAACGCCGGCCCACAGCCAGTAACCGGCCAGCAGGAAGCAGATCACGATCAGCAGCGCGCTGTGGCGGGTGGCCGACAGAGCCCGTTGACGAATAACGCCCTCCGTTTTCAACTGTAACCAGACGCCTCCTTGCATAATCACCAACGACAGGCTCAATAATCCACACAGTAGGGCAAAGGGCGAGAGTAACTGCCAGAAGGTGCCAAAATAGTCAACATGAAGCTGCGGCGTGAAGGCAAACGGCACGCCTAAAAACAGGTTGCCGAACGCGATGCCGAATACGACTGGGGGAACCAGGCTGCCGATAACCAGACCGGTATCCCACAGCGCGCGCCAGCGGGCATTGGCGATTTTACCCCGATAATCAAAGGCCAGCGGGCGAAAGAAGAGGGCACACAGCACCAGGATCATCGCCACATAAAAACCGGAAAACGCGGCGGCATAGACCCGTGGCCAGGCGGCGAATAATGCCCCGCCCGCGAGAATCAACCATACCTGGTTTCCTTCCCAGTGGGCGCCCACGCTATTGATCAATACCCGGCGTTCGTCATCGTTGCGCGCTATCAGCGGGAGCAGGCAACCGACACCCATATCAAACCCGTCAGTTACCATAAATGCCACCAGGATGACGCCGATCAGCAGCCACCAAATGAACCGCAACGTTTCATAATCCAACATGATTGTCTCCTTTATCCCTGTTGTTGCGCTTGTTGTTGATGTTGCATGGCGCTCGGCCCAAGACGCGCGTACTTCTGCATCAGATAGACTTCCGCGATTAAAAACAGGGTGTAAAGTCCGAGGATAAGCCCCATTGAGAAGGCCAACTGGCCCGGCGTCAGCGCGGAGTGAGCGTACCAGGTCGGCAGAATGTCCTGAATCGCCCAGGGCTGACGGCCAAACTCCGTCATAAACCAACCGGCTTCAATGGCAATCCACGGTAACGGCAGGCTCCACAGCGTCATACGCAATACCCAGCGATGCTGGTCGATACGCATTCGCAGCGTCTGTATCAACGCAATCAACATCACCACTAACAGCAGCGAACCGCAGCCGACCATAATACGGAAACTCCAGAACACCGGCGCCACCTGAGGAATAGCGCCACGCTGGGCCGCACGATACTGCTCCGGCGTCACATGGTTCATATCCGGGGCATATTTCGCCAGCAGAATGCCGTACCCCAGATCGCCCTCAACGGCGTGAAACGCATTCAGTACCTGTGGCGAGCGATTGCCTTGCGCTATCTCCTGCATGAGCAGCCAGGCCTCCCGGCCACGCTTCAGGCGCGGCAGAGCGTCGTCCATCAGGTTTTTTAACCCCGGAACTGGCGTATCCAGCGAATGGGTGGCCAGAATACCCAGCAGAGCAGGGATCTTCACGGCAAATGCATTACGCTCCTGTTCCTGCTGCGGCCAGGCAATCAGATGAAACGGCGCGGGCGCGGGTTCGGTTTGCCATTCGCCTTCCATCGCCGCCAGTTTCACCGGCTGAATTTGGGCGACCTCGTAGGCCGAACTGTCGCCCAGTTGCAGGGTTCCCAGAATGGCCAGGGTGCCGAATACTGAGCCGATAGCAAACGAGCGCAAGGCCACCTCACGCTCGCGGCCACGTAGCAGATACCAGGCGCTGATAGACATAATAAACATGGCGCCGGTGACATAACCGGACATGACGGTATGGACGAATTTCACCTGGCTCACCGGGTTAAAGACCAGATCGCTGAAGCTGCTCATTTCCATCCGTAACGTATCGATGTTGAAATGAGCGCCGGTAGGATACTGCATCCAGCCATTGGCATTCAGAATCCATAATGCTGAAATATTGGAGCCGAAGGCCACCAGCCAGGTGACCAGCAGGTGTTGGTATTTATTCAGCCGCTGCCAGCCGAAAAAGAACAGGCCGACAAAAGTGGATTCGAGAAAGAAGGCCAGTAACGCTTCCATCGCCAGCGGCGCGCCGAAAATATCGCCCACATAGTTCGAATAGAGCGACCAGTTAGTCCCGAACTGAAACTCCATGGTCAGGCCGGTAGCCACACCGAGAGCAAAATTGATCCCGAAGAGCTTGCCCCAGAAACGCGTCATATCGCGGTAGACGGTTTTCCCCGTCACCACATAGATCGTCTCCATGACGGCCAGCAAAAAAATCAGCCCAAGCGTAAGAGGAACAAATAAAAAGTGATACAGCGCGGTCAGCGCAAACTGCCAGCGCGATAAGTCAATGACATCCCACATGCTAACTCCTGTAGGCAGAAAGAGAGTAAAAAGCTAATCAGTACCGGACACCGGTGACGTTCCTGTTGAGAGCGTTAGCGCGTCTCCAGCCATCGGCAGACTTCATCCAGGCGCTGGCGCGAATCGGCCAGATCTTCCGGGGCCGCCAGTACCAGCTCCGGCAAAAGACAAATCTCATAGCTATCGAGCAATGGCCCTTTAAGGGCGTCCAGACAGCGCACATGCCAGAGATGGCGCAATGCTGTGGCGTTGATTTGGCTTTCGCCATACCCGGAGATGCGAATCTGGATGTTCCCGTGTCCGCATAAACGCGCCAGAAAAAGGCGATCGGCCTCGCTGAGCGGCAGTTGGGTCAAATTGATGCTGTGAGGTTGCAACGCCGGATCGCGTACGTGCGCCAATAATTCATGGGCCAGCGGCAGTCCATTCATCAGGCCAGCGACAGGCGGAGGCAGTAGAGAGTCGTCAGGCAGCGTATCGGCGGTAGCCGCTTGCCATAATGTCAGGGGCGCGCTACCCGCTTCCAGACGATCCGTCAGCAGACGTCGGTTATGCAGATGGCGTACCCGCCACAGGCCGCAGAAGATGGTCTCCTGGATCTCGCTTTCACTCCCGTCCGGATGCTGAATGCGTACCGAGACTTCGCCTTCGCCCAATAGCGTATTGAGGAATGAGAGATCATCGGCATTCAGGGGAGATAACTCCCATCCCAGCACGTCGCCGACTTCCGGGATGCGCCGGGCAAGCTGACCTCGCAGATCGGTCAACAATGCCATCACCGCCGGGCTGTGAGCGCAGCGCTCCAGCGCCGCCATACTTGGGTCGCCATTGACCTGACAGGTGAGCGGTAAGGGATTCATCGAGAAACTAGCGTCATCAGGCTGCGTACCTGGCCCCAGCAGATGAAAAAAGGCGTTGCTCATTGTACTGTCTCCTGCGCTGCGGGAGTGTCAACCATCGAACGCATCAGCGTGAGCAGTTCAGCCCAGGGATGAATGCCGCTGAGCGCGCCGCGTAGCTCGCCGTCTGTAAAAACCAACGTCGCCGGAAACCGACGTACATTAAAGCGATCGCCGATAGCTTCGCTTTGTTCAAGGTCGGCCACCGCCACCTGCCAGTCAAACTGCGGGAACTCACGCAGGAGTTCGGCAATCATCACCGGGTTATCGCTGACTTCCGGCGTACGCCGCGGATCGCTACTTAACAGGATGACGCCATCTCCAACCCGTTTGATCCAGTCGTCTACCGTAGAAGCCTCTACCGGTTGCCATCCACGGGTTAACAGGCGTTGCCATAGCGCAGAGAACGGGGTGTCATTCGCCACTTCTTTTGCCCTCCAGACGTGTCTGATACTGACGTATGCGCACTCCCTCATAATTTTCCATCGACAGGCATTTATAGTTCAGGCAGCGTGCGACCTCGTTTGCCTGCGGTACGATCCCCCAGGCGGCCAGTTGCGCCAGGGCGGCCTGTTCCGCCGCCGGTAGCTGGCCGCGAGCTATTTCGCTCAGGCTACCGCCGTAGTCGTCCAGGTGCGCCGGTTGCAGACCGACCAGCGCAATGTGACAGGGCAGATGCCCGCGGATGTCGGCCAGCGCCAGAACTTCGGAAAAACTGTTTTGATGCAGGCTCATTTTTTTGGCGCTGAGATACGCGGGGATTTTCTCGCCGGCATAGGTTCGCAGGCTGCCCGGCGCCAGGCCGTAATCGATCGCGTCAAGGAGCAGGAGATGGCTGGCTTGCTCAACATAACCTAACAGGTTTAGCCCTTGCGTACCGCCGTCCACAATTTCTACCTCTTCAGGCCAGTGATATCGGGCATACAAACGCTCCGCGACCCGGATACCGAATCCTTCATCGGCCCACAGCAGGTTTCCTAACCCCATCACCACTACGCGTTGCGCATTCATGAGGGCTCCTTGTCGTGCGGTTTGGGGAATTTGTGGCTGCGATAGCCATTGATCATGGTGGAGATCACCGTATCGTCGGACATAATGTCTTCCCGGATAGCGAGGTAAACGTGCCCGACGATGAAGGCGGCGATCAGCCACATACCCAGTCGGTGCCAGCTGTGAATATCGATGGAGTTGCCGCCGGTCCAGTAGAAAAATTCAACCACATAGCGGAACGGCGCAAAGATGGCGTACTGGCTATGCTCGCCAAACAGAGCGAAACCGGTGAGGATCATAAATACCGACAACAGGAAATAGCCGAACATCGCGGCCTGCGCGACAGGGTTATGTCCGATGTCGCTTCCCGGTTTTTTCTCCAGAAACAGATACCAGCGGACCACGGAGAAAGCGCCTTGCCACCAACTGCGACGCCAGACCGGGACGATAAACAGCTCTCGCGAATAGCGGTTGCCGACACAGGCCCAATAAATTCGCCCCAGCAGTAACACGGTAAAGATCATCGCGGCGGCAAAGTGGATCAGCCGGATATAGCCCATGTAAAACAGATAGGTCGCCTCGCCACTCACCGACGGCAAGGGCCGGCCAATGAAGTAGCCTGTTACCATCAGTACCAACATGCAGGCCACCGTTAGCCAGTGCCACAGGCGTACCGGCGCTTCAAACACATAGTGGTTGACGGCAGTATCACGCGCCTCCCCGACGCGTGGAGATAGCTTTCCAGTCATCGTTCTTTTCCTTAACGCTTAGCGTACCTGGACGGCAATCAGTTCGCTGCCGTCGTCGCCGAGCACGTGGGTTGAACAGGCGAGGCAGGGGTCGAAGCTGTGCAGCGTCCTCAGGATTTCTAACGGTTGGTCGGGAATCGCCATTTGCGTTCCCATCAATGCCGCTTCATAGGCGCCGATCTGTTTTTTAGGATCGCGCGGGCTGGCGTTCCAGGTGGTGGGGACCACGCACTGATAGAGTTCAATCTTCTGATCGCGTATTGACGCCCAGTGTCCCAACGCTCCACGAGGCGCTTCGGTAAAACCGATGCCGCGGCAGTGCTGCGGCCAACTGGCCGGTTCCCATTTCTCGGTATTGGCGGTGGCCAGGTCGCCGTTTTTCAGGTTGGTCATAAGCCTGTCGAAAAAATACTGCAGCTTACCGACGGCCCATTGCGCTTCGTGCGCGCGGCATAAAATACGGCCAAGCGTAGACTGGATACCGGAGAGCGGCAGTTTAAGGGCAGACATCATGCGATCTACCGACTCTATGGTGGCGGCATCCCCTTTGTGGTACGCGATAAGCGTTCGGGCAAGCGGGCCGACTTCCATGGCATGACCCCGCCAGCGCGGCGCTTTAATCCAGGAGTAACGTTCCTGCTCGTTGAGCTGCTGGATATGCGTATCGCTGCCTTTGACATCACCCGGGTTGTACCAGGGATCGGTAATGCCGTCAAAAGGATGACGCCCCAGCCGATCGTCCGGATAGCGGTACCAGGCGTGATCCACAAACTCCTGTATCTGCTGCGGATCGGCCAAATCTACCGGCATGACATTTTTAAAATCGCCATTGACCACCGCGCCGCCCGGCATTAACAGGCTTTGCTGGCTGAAGTCGTTGGCAATGTCCGGAAATGCGCCGTAGCTCAGCACGCATTTATCCGACAGACCGGTGCCAATTTGACTCCATGCTTTATTGAACTGGCCGATAGCCAGCGCGTCCGGAACCATCACGTTGTTAATGAAGTCGGCGGTGCGGGTGATGATCGACTGCACCAGGTTGAGGCGCTCCATATTGATAGCCCCGACCGCGCCGCTTTGATCGAGATTGATCGCGCACGGCATTCCGCCGACGATCCAGTTAGGATGGGGGTTCTTACCGCCAAATATGGTATGGATTTTGACGATCTCGCGCTGGAAGTCGAGGGCTTCAAGATAGTGGGCAAAGCCCATCAGATTAGCCTCTGGCGACAGTTTGTACTGTGGATGTCCCCAATAGCCGTTACGGAATATCCCAAGCTGGCCGCCATCGACAAATTTCTTTAATCGATTTTGTACGTCAAAGAAGTAGCCCGGCGATGACATCGGCCAGGCGGAAAGGCTTTGCGCCAACTGCGAGGTGGCGCGCGGATCGGCTTTCAGCGCATTCAGAACATCAATCCAGTCCATACCGGCTAACTGATAAAAATGGACCAGATGATCGTGACACCACAACGTAGCCAGCATGATGTTACGTATAATATTGGCGTTATCCGGCACCTGGATACCAATCGCATCTTCGATAGCGTACACCGATGCCAGAGCATGTACCCCGGTACATACACCACAAATACGTTCAACAAACGCCCAGGCGTCACGCGGGTCACGGCCTTGCAGAATGATCTCCAGCCCGCGGAACATTGTGCCGCAGGAAACGGCATTGGTAATGACGTTTTGCTCATCAATGTTCACTTCGCAGCGCATATGCCCTTCGATGCGGGTAATCGGGTCCACGATCAGACGACGGCCGGCGTCGTTAACGGTATAACCCTGGGTTTGATACTGGTTACTCATGCCTGTTTATCCTCATTGTCCGGCTGTTGTTCGGCTTGCGCTAACTGTTGTTTGTGGCGTTTACGTTGGTTGAGCGCGCTGGCGACAGCGTGACCGCCAACGCCCGCCGCGACCACGCCCAGCGCGGTCAGCCCCACCGTATCGGCGGTTGAATGGGTACCCATCTGGGGAATATCCACCACGCGGCTATAAAACGAGCCGCGATCCCAGAAACCATTTTCTGAACATCCCAGACATCCGTGACCGGACTGGATAGGAAAGGAGACGCCGTCATTCCAGCGTGTGGAGGAGCAGGCGTTATAGGTGGTTGGCCCTTTACAGCCCATCTTGTACAGACAGTATCCCTTGCGGGCGGCGGCGTCATCCCAGCTCTCGACAAATTCACCGGCGTCAAAATGGGCGCGGCGGTAGCATTTATCGTGGATACGCTGACCGTAGAACATCAGTGGACGGCCCATGCGATCGAGTTCCGGCAGACGATCAAACGTCACCATATAGGTGATAATGGCGCTCATGACATCCGGGATTGGCGGACATCCAGGGACTTTCACGATCGGCTTGTCGGTGATCACTTTATCGATAGGCGTTGCCTGGGTCGGATTGGGGCGGGCGGCCTGGACGCAACCCCAGGAGGCGCAGTTTCCCCAGGCGATAATAGCGCTGGCGCCCGCGGCGGCTTTCTTCAGTTTTTCAATAAACGGGCGGCCGCCGCTGATACAGAACATTCCTTGCTCTCCTAACGGCGGATTGCCTTCCACCGCCAGAATGTATTTCCCGGCGTAGCGAGTGGTAATATCGTCAAAGACTTCTTCGGCCTGTGCGCCGGCGGCGGCCATCAGGGTGTCGTCATAATCGAGGGAAATCAGCGAGAGGATCACATCTTTGGCTAGCGGGTGCGAGGAACGGATAAAGGATTCGGTACAGCAGGTGCATTCCAGTCCATGAATCCAGACCACCGGAATCCGCGGTTTATTCTCCAGCGCCCAGGCGATCTTTGGCGTCATTCCGGCGCCCAGCCCCAGCGATGTGGCAGCAAGGCTACAGAATTTGAGAAAGCTGCGTCGGGTCACTCCCTTACGACGCATGGCTTGATAAAAGGTCTCCTCGTTATTCATAACGCGTATTTTTTCTCCTTTTTGCACCACGCTCCGCCAGGGGCATAAGGCGCTTTTGCGGGTCCGTTGACGTTCCGCCAGCAAGGTAAATCATTGGGTTACGCGCGAGCGCGGAAACGAGCCCGATTCACTTTGCACCGGCGTATATCGCCAGAAATAATGTAAAAAAAGCGTATCGGATTAACGATAAGAAACAATGTGAAGTGTGTGGGTATAGCTTATAGCGGTATATTTATACCCATTATCGGTTTTTCGGCGAAAGGGCCGCGGCGGGGAAGGACGGTTGAGCTTGTTCCGGGATGAGGTTTTTAGCGAGTGACCCTGGCCTAATATCAGAGCCAGGCTTAAGAGTTTGCGGGTATGTTGCGTGATCACGATGCAGTCACGCATCCCCCGGATCTTGACGGGCGTAAAGTGAATAAACCTGGCCTGTTGTCAGTTTTACGTTCTTCGTGGTGTGCTCTGACGATAATGTAGTCCACCGACCATATAAATTCTCCTCGCTCACCGCCTGGCCCGATCTCTGACGAAAACTCTGAATCTTCGATGTTTCCAATTATGAATTTCTACACCAGTCTTTAAGCATCAATGCATTGTACCTGGTGCGCTGCTATAACTGTGTAAGAGGGATTGACGCTTAGAGCCTATCCCATTAGGGCTATTTTACTTGCCATTTTGGTCCTGGGCAGTGCTCGCCAAAACGCGTTAGCGTTTTGAACGCCGCTTGCGGCGGCCCGAAGGGCGAGCGTAGCGAGTCAAACCTCACGTACAACGTGTACGCTCCGGTTTTTGCGCGCTGTCCGTGTCCAAACAGGCTGCGCCAATAACGCCTGGTGGGATAGGCTCTTAGTGTTAATGTACACCAAAGGTCGATGTGTTTACCGCACTTGTGGCTTGGTATGCAGTATGTATAATTATTGCGTGAATGTTTTCATAAATTGATTTGTCTCTTCTTTGGCCTTTTCTATTGATTTATGTTTATATATTTTTGATTGGTATGTGTATTTTTCTAACGCAGGTAAGTACTTAGAGACGTCGTTACCTTTTTTGAAATCTATAGGCATATGAATACTCGCATATAATATATTTATCCTCTGCGATGGCGTTAGCTCAGAATAATTTATACCTTGTTCATAATAAGAAAGCATCACATCATTGCAGATCCTGTCTTTATACGACTGCCCTATGTATGCGATGATAAGTCCATATATAAGTAGCAATCCAAAAGCGACACCTGCTTTGTGGCTATGAAGAAAATTATATTGTAGCCCAACAAAAAACACTTTTCTAATTAAAACAAGAATAAATGGTAAGGAAAATAAAAAACAACCGAAGTACATAATCACTTCGCCTGAATTCTGAAACATTTTATACCTTCCTGATAAATACTGGGTTAATTATCTGGTTAATATTCGTTGTCTATTATTTCTTTTATAAAAATAGACGATTCATTGAAATTTTTTTTGAAACTGGAGTAATTGCTAAGTGTTTTCGGTATGCAAAAGATGACTCGCCCATTTTTTACTATGGCATAATATCTTGGATACATTAGTGCTTCTTCTTTTGTGTTTGGAACACCGTCATAGTCTATTTTTTCATCAATAGAGTCAAGTTGGCTAAATAAAAAGACTCTTTTCCTTAGCAAAGTATTATGAACAATAGCATTTTCATATATATCAAGTGACATTGTAAGACTCAATGCAGCAAATGAAAGTAATGCTATGATGGAAATTGTTAATATTGCTAATGACAAGCCTTCCTGGCAATATAAAACAAGAAAAAAGAGTGGGATTGCAGGGAGGTAAGTGACCAACGGGTAAAAACGATCGATTTTTAAATGTGATATGATATTCTGAGGAGATGTGACATGGTCCTGAACGCCCTTGTTAAAGATAATGCTGTAAAGCGTCAAACTATTGTCAATTTTATCTATTGCTTTAGCTTTTATCCTTTGTGTGAATATAAAAAACGTTATCAAAAAGGCAATAAATAAGAAAATGATTAAATTATAAATAAAACTATCCACGGCATCATCCTGTATATTTACCGAAATTTCTATGGTCACTATTCTACTATTATTAATGAATGTCAATCTAAAATTGATGATGGTGCGTCCAGCCGGTTGGATTTGATCTAAAATAAAACTTTCGGTATTTCTCTATAGTCACAGAGCAAACAGGGTTGATTCTTTGTTAAAAAAACATCTCAATATTTTAATATGAATTCCTTCACGCGATTCTGGAGTATTACAGTCTACGATTTTAATGATTTTTTATTCATTCATTATGCGTATTAAATTAATGGCAGTGCAATCGCAAATTATAATTAGTTTCAGAATTGCAAAATGATTATAATTTTGTAGTTCATGCCGTTGCCCTAAGAGCCCCGGTGGTGAGTGTAGGGGGGAACACCTGAACAAGATCTGAGGCTATGTACGATACTGTGATATGAGTTAACCCAAACAGGCTATACGGTATCTATACCTTTCTAAAAAGCTTTTCGCTGGTATAGAGTCAAAACCTTAGACGAAACAACATTCACACTATAGCCCTGGCAGTGCGGCATTGCGTATCGGTGAGCATAACGGGGCCTTGTTTATTTATTATACCGTTCTTGTACTTACTTAAAATGAAGATGGAAGAATGTTGTACTCATTTTTGACAGCATTGTTACGAGATGAGTTGAGACATTATGAAATGAAAAATCCACGCCATTGCGTGGATTTTATAGAGTTTTACCGCTGTCATGAGGTTCAATGAAACCTCATAAGACAACAAATGTTATTTAGACGTTGAACAGGAAGTTCATTATATCGCCATCTTTAACGATGTAATCTTTGCCTTCCGCTCGCATCTTACCGGCTTCTTTCGCGCCTTGTTCACCTTTATAGGTAATAAAGTCGTCAAAGGCGATAGTTTGGGCGCGGATAAAGCCTTTTTCGAAGTCGGTATGGATTTTACCTGCTGCCTGCGGCGCGGTTGCGCCAACCGGAATGGTCCATGCGCGAACTTCTTTCACTCCGGCGGTAAAGTAGGTCTGGAGGTTCAGCAGGCGATAACCTGCGCGAATAACGCGGTTCAGCCCCGGCTCTTCCAGACCCAGTTCAGCCATAAATTCGTCGCGCTCGTCATCATCCAGCTCAGCAATATCAGCTTCGACGGCGGCACACACCGGAACCACGACCGAACCTTCTTTCGCGGCGATTTCGCGAACCTGGTCCAGATACGGGTTATTTTCAAAACCGTCTTCATTGACGTTAGCGATATACATTGTCGGCTTCAGCGTCAGGAAGCTTAAATAACGGATAGCCGCTTTATCTTCGTCCGTCAGGTCCAGCGAACGCAGCATCCCCGCTTCGGCCAGGTGCGGCAGGCATTTTTCCAGCGCGGCCAGTTCCGCTTTGGCGTCTTTATCGCCGCCTTTGGCTTTCTTCTGTACGCGATGGATAGCGCGCTCGCAGGTATCGAGGTCAGCCAGCGCCAGTTCGGTATTGATAACATCAATATCTTCTGCCGGGTTTACTTTACCCGCCACATGGATGATATTGTCGTTCTCAAAGCAGCGAACCACGTGACCGATAGCTTCAGTTTCACGGATATTGGTCAGGAACTGGTTACCCAACCCTTCGCCTTTGGACGCGCCTTTTACCAGACCGGCGATATCCACGAACTCCATCGTGGTTGGTAGAATGCGTTGCGGTTTAACAATCTCAGCCAACTGGTCCAGACGCGGATCGGGCATCGGCACGACACCGGTATTCGGTTCGATAGTGCAGAACGGAAAGTTTGCCGCTTCAATACCGGCTTTTGTCAGCGCGTTGAACAGGGTGGATTTCCCGACGTTGGGCAGACCGACGATACCGCATTTGAATCCCATGATTTAACTCACCTTAATATCTTAATAATCAACCTGTTATAGAAAACAGATTGCAGAAATGGAAATAACTTCGCCTATTATACACGGCGTGCGGCAAAAATGCCGCACATCACTGGTTATTGCGCCTTAAAGGTATGCAAACGGCTTGTTGCTTTGGCCAGACCCTCTTTGAACCACAATTCCGTACAGCGTGCCGCTTCGTCAATGGCCTCATCAATTAATTTTTGTTCAGAAACAGGGGGTTTACCCAGCACGAAACCAACAACTTTATTTTTATCGCCTGGATGACCAATTCCAACGCGTAAGCGGTGAAAGTTGGGATTATTGCCCAGCTTGCTGATGATGTCTTTCAGACCATTGTGGCCGCCGTGGCCGCCGCCAAGTTTAAATTTCGCGACGCCCGGCGGGAGATCCAGCTCGTCGTGAGCGACCAGAATTTCGTCCGGCTGAATACGGTAAAAACTGGCCATTGCGCCAACTGCTTTACCACTGAGGTTCATGAACGTGGTGGGTACCAGCAGGCGAACATCTTCCCCTTCCAGCGTGATGCGTGAGGTATAGCCAAAGAATTTAGGCTCTTCACGCAACGGCGCGCGCAGGCGCTCCGCCAGTAAATCGACGTACCATGCGCCTGCATTGTGTCGCGTCGCGGCATATTCCGCGCCGGGATTCGCCAGACCAACAATCAATTTAATTGCCACGTTTTTTGTCCTGAGTAGATCCATAACTGGCGCGTAGTTTACTGTCTGTCTGCCCGCTTGACAAAACACAGCGGCACTCTGAAGTAAATTAAATAATTGCCAGCATTGATTATTAAAAATGTAAACTGTTCAGAGTGTTATTTGTAAAGTTTTGTTAAATGAAACTTTACATTTGTGATCGCACCCGCACTTACAAACGAAAGTGTTGTCTATACTTTACACATAAAGTTTAGGGGGATTTCCTAAAAACAACCCAAAAGTTCCGGAGGTGACATATGAAACGCAAAAACGCTTCGTTATTCGGTAACGTGCTGATGGGGTTGGGGCTGGTCGTGATGGTTGTCGGCGTGGGTTACTCTATTTTAAACCAACTGCCGCAGTTTAATTTGCCGCAATTTTTTGCGCATGGCGCAATACTGAGTATTTTTGTCGGGGCGGTTCTTTGGCTGGCAGGGGCTCGTGTAGGGGGGCATGAGCAGGTGAGCGACAAATATTGGTGGGTACGTCACTATGACAAACGTTGCCGCCGTAACGACAATCGTCGTCATAGCTAACCGGTTCAGGCCCGGTAAGCGTTATCGCCACCGGGCATTGTCCATTAACTTAGTAAATCCGCTAACGCCTCCGTCCTGTTTGGGAAGAAGGTCAGACGCCCAGGAATAGGTTTGATACCGGCACGCGCCATTGTGCGCAGCGGTTGGAACTCCAGATTACTGATACGCAATTCGCAACCCTCCGGCAGACGCTTCACAAAACGCTGAAAAGCATCAAGCCCGCCTGCATCCAGCACTGGTACTGCGTCCCATTTCAGAACGACGATACGTTTGCCCTTAATACGTGACTCAAGGTCGGTAAACAGCCCTTCCGCCGCGGCGAAAAAGAGCGGACCGATAACACGCAGCACCAGCACATCTTCAGGTACATCAACATTGACCGGCGCAAGTCGAGTCATTCGCGCAATACGGCGCATAAACAGCAGGGAAGCAAGGACAATCCCCACGCTGATGGCGATGACCATATCAAACAGAACCGTTAATGACATGCACAGCAGCATAACGATAATGTCGTCTTTCGGCGCATGGCGTAACAGATCCACCACTTTATGGGCTTCACTCATATTCCATGCCACCATCAGCAGTAGCGCCGCCATCGCGGAAAGCGGCAGCCAGGAGAGTAGCGGGGCCAAGACCAGTAGAGCCAGAATGACCAGGATAGCGTGAATTACCGCCGAGATGGGAGAGGTCGCGCCAGCGCGGACGTTGGCGGCAGAGCGGGCAATCGCGGCGGTGGCGGTGATGCCGCCAAAGAACGGCGCGACCATATTCCCCAGCCCCTGGCCGATAAGTTCGCTGTTAGCTTTATGTTTGGTGCCGGTCATGCCGTCCAGCACGACGGCGCAGAGCAATGATTCGATTGCCCCCAGCATTGCCATCGAGAAGGCCGCTGGCAGCAGCGCGCGCAGTGAATCCCAGCTTAGCGTGAAATCGGAGCCAGGAAGACTCCACGGCAGCATCAGTTGCGGCAGGAGCTGCGGGATGCCGTTGCCCTGAGTGCCGTCAGCCAGAACGTAATGGAACTGTGAGCCGATAGTCGCCACATTGCCGCCCAGCAGATTAACAATCCCCATTACGGCGCAACCGGCCAGCAGCGCGGGAAGATGTCCTGGCAGACGAATACCGAGACGCGGCCAGAAAATCAACGTTCCCAGCGTTACCACGCCAATGGCGGCATCGCCAATATTGACGGTGGGCAACGCCATAAACAGCGCGCCGACTTTCTGCAAATAGTGCTCTGGCACATGGGCCATCTGCAGACCAAGAAAATCTTTAATCTGCATGGTACCGATGGTAATACCAATCCCTGAGGTAAAACCCAACGTGACCGACACCGGGATATATTCAATCAATCGCCCCAGTCTCGCCAGGCCGAAAAGGATCAGGAAGAAGCCCGACATCAGCGTGGCGACCAGTAGGCCCGCCAGACCAAACTGTTGCGATACCGGATACAAAATCACCACAAACGCGGCGGTAGGGCCGGAAACGCTAAAGCGCGAGCCGCCGGTTAGCGCGATCACGATCCCGGCGACAGCGGAGGTATAGAGGCCATACTGCGGCGCAACGCCACTGCCAATTGCCAGCGCCATCGCCAGCGGGATAGCAATAATCCCGACGGTGATCCCGGCTATCACATCGCGGGTGAACCGGGAGGCGGTATATTTTTCTTTCCAGCAAGCATCGATGAGAGCGCGGAAAGGCATCACATGTGAGGAAAATAATTTGTTCACAATAATGTTTCATCCATGAGCGCATCATCTGTCAACTAAATGGCAGGTGAAGGAGGCATAAGTCATACAAAAGGGTGTTACAGACAAAAAAACCCGCCGCAGCGGGTTTCAGATCCGGGTTCGATCAATGCTCGAACATGGCGGAAATCGATTCTTCGTTGCTGATACGGCGAATCGCTTCGGCCAGCATACCTGACAGGGTCAAGGTACGCACGTTCGGCAGCGCTTTGATTTCGTCGGTCAGCGGAATGGTGTCGCAGACAACGACTTCATCAATGACGGAGTTGCGCAGGTTGTTTGCCGCATTGCCTGAGAAGATCGGGTGCGTCGCGTAGGCAAACACGCGTTTAGCGCCACGTTCTTTCAATGCTTCTGCTGCTTTGCACAGAGTACCGCCGGTATCGATCATATCATCAACCAGCACGCAGTCACGGCCAGCGACGTCGCCGATGATGTGCATCACCTGAGAAACGTTCGCGCGCGGACGACGTTTATCAATGATAGCCATATCGGTATCGTTCAGCAGCTTAGCGATAGCGCGGGCACGAACCACGCCGCCAATATCCGGGGAAACCACGATCGGGTTATCCAGATTCAGTTGCAGCATATCTTCGAGCAGGATTGGGCTACCGAACACGTTATCAACCGGAACGTCAAAGAAGCCCTGGATCTGTTCAGCATGCAGATCTACGGTGAGAACGCGGTCAACGCCGACGCTGGACAGGAAGTCAGCGACAACTTTTGCGGTAATCGGCACACGGGCGGAACGTACGCGACGGTCCTGACGTGCATAGCCAAAGTAGGGGATAACGGCGGTGATACGACCTGCGGAAGCACGACGCAGGGCATCAACCATAACGACCAATTCCATCAGGTTGTCGTTGGTTGGGGCACAAGTGGACTGGATGATGAAAATATCACCACCGCGTACATTTTCGTTGATTTGTACGCTGACTTCGCCGTCGCTAAAGCGACCTACGGCGGCGTCGCCGAGAGAAGTGTACAGGCGGTTGGCAATACGTTGTGCTAGTTCCGGGGTGGCGTTACCAGCAAAAAGCTTCATATCAGGCACGAGAAGAACCTCAGGCATGCGTCCATTGGTGGAAAGAATCTGCCGAAAACTGTGCGGGCCAGGCAAAATCCTATCCAGGCGGTGTATTAAAGAGCGCGATGCAACGTCTGGAACAAGGTGACGTTGTCACCGAAGCTCAGCTTGCCCGGCTTACTCGTCTTCATTCACGTTTCATGTGCGCTGGTATCAATGCCTCACACCGGTCAAATACGGCATATATGACCGGCGACTCGTCATTTCGCCATCTTCCTGAAACCCGAATGCGTTAGAGTAACTCTCGATGCAATGGGGAAAGGTTGACACCCTTCGCCACAAAAGCATTGAGCCATTCCGGGGCTTGCTCAAGCACCTGGCGAGCACAAGACTCTGTATCGAATTCAGCAAAGACACAGGCCCCTGTCCCAGTCAGGCGCGACGGCGCGTATTCTAACAGCCAGGAAAGCGCCGCATCAACCTCGCGAAAACGTTTTCTTGCGATAACCTCGCAATCATTGCTGAATTCACATTTTAGTAACGTATCTATTGACCTTTTTGGCGTATTACGCGGCAATTGAGGATCTTTAAAGATAACCGGCGTCGGAATGCTTACGCCAGGGTGCGCGACCAGATACCATTTTTCCGGCGGATTCACCGGCGTTAATATTTCGCCTACGCCTTCGGCAAACGCGGCGTGGCCACGAACAAAGACCGGGACGTCGGCGCCGAGCGTCAGGCCGAGCGTCGCCAGTTCATCAATGGAAAGCCCGCATTGCCAAAGATGATTGAGCGCCACCAGAACGGTCGCGGCGTTAGACGAGCCGCCGCCCAGACCGCCGCCCATGGGAAGGCGCTTCTCAATGCTGATATCCGCGCCGCTTCCGGCGGGCAGGCGTCCACTCTCCGAGGCGACTTTCATCAACAGCCGCGCGGCGCGGACGATCAGGTTGTCTTCATTTTCAACGCCGGTTACCGGCGTTAATAAATGGATTTCGCCATCGCGACGCGGTTCGATGTGGAGTGTGTCGCCATAATCCAGAAACTGAAACAGCGTCTGCAGCGTGTGGTAGCCGTCTGCACGCTGTCCGGTGATATATAAAAACAGATTTAATTTTGCCGGAGAAGGCCAATGGGTCATCATTTCACAATCCAGTTATCCATTTTCAGCTTAATGCGCTGACTGCCGTCGGAAAGCTCCATATTGGCAGGCATGGCAGGCTGCGTTTTGCTGTCATAGCCACCGTAAACCACTTTCCAGTTTTTACCATCCTGGCGATAGTTCACTTCGCTCAGGCGGTACTGGTCGTCCAGTTTGTAGTCAGTGGCATCGCCAGGCAGACCGAGGATCCACTGCCGCAGGCTGTTTAACGGAATCGGCATCCCGGTGAGTTTGCCGATCATCTCTTCGGCGTCATCGGCGGTATAACGCTGGCCTTTGTTATCCACCAACTGGACGTTGCCCGGCTGGGCGTTAAGCTCCAGCTCGGTGCTGCCCAGCGGGTTGGTAAGCAGCAGGCGGTAGCGATCCTGTCCGGTCTGTTGCCAGAAGAAGCGCGCATAGACTTTCTGATCATCTGAGATGTAAGCAAAGGCGCCGCGCGTCTGGTATTGATTCAGATGACGCACCTCTTGCTGATGCTGGCGCCACTGAGGGGAATCCGGGCTCTTGCCCGGGCCTTTATGCCCAGGAAGCGTACAGGCGGTGAGAACCAGGCTTGCTAACGGCAGTAGACGAATCAGGCGAAAATCGGGCAGGGTCATAGTGATGACGAATCCTTGTGATACGGTGCAATAATTGCCTGATGGCGTTACGCTTATCAGGCCTGAAAACTGAACCTGCAGGCTGTAAAAACGTTCGCGCCGCGATTCGGCAAATTTTTGCTATCGGTTACAGTTATAGCCTTTAATGCTAGCGCCGCCTGGTGACATCGTCTACTTTCAAGTTGTCTTAAATCATCAAATTAGCGAGCGCTGCCAATTACTCCAAAAGGGGGCTCTCTCTTTTATTGACCACGCGCATCCTGTATGATGCAAGCAGACTAACCATATCAACGCTGGTACTACTCCCGCAGACATGACCCTTTTAGCGCTCGGTATTAACCATAAAACGGCACCTGTATCGCTGCGAGAACGCGTAACGTTTTCGCCGGACACGCTTGATCAGGCGCTGGACAGCCTGCTTGCGCAGCCAATGGTGCAGGGCGGGGTCGTGCTGTCAACCTGTAACCGTACAGAGCTGTATCTGAGCGTGGAAGAGCAGGATAACCTGCAAGAAGCGCTGATCCGCTGGTTATGCGATTACCATAACCTGAACGAGGACGATCTGCGCAACAGTCTGTACTGGCATCAGGACAATGACGCCGTCAGCCACCTGATGCGCGTCGCCAGCGGTCTGGATTCACTGGTGCTGGGCGAACCGCAAATCCTCGGTCAGGTGAAAAAAGCGTTTGCGGATTCGCAAAAAGGCCACCTTAACGCCAGCGCGCTGGAGCGAATGTTTCAGAAGTCTTTTTCCGTCGCCAAGCGAGTGCGGACTGAAACCGATATCGGCGCCAGCGCCGTCTCCGTCGCGTTTGCCGCCTGTACGCTCGCCCGCCAAATCTTTGAATCGCTGTCGACGGTCACCGTACTGTTAGTTGGCGCGGGCGAAACCATTGAACTGGTGGCGCGTCACCTGCGCGAGCATAAAGTACAAAAGATGATTATCGCCAACCGAACCCGCGAGCGCGCGCAAGCCCTGGCGGATGAGGTAGGCGCTGAGGTTATCTCGCTCAGCGATATCGACGCCCGCTTGCAGGATGCCGATATTATCATCAGTTCGACCGCCAGCCCGCTGCCGATTATCGGTAAAGGCATGGTGGAGCGCGCATTAAAAAGCCGTCGCAACCAGCCGATGCTGCTGGTGGATATCGCCGTACCGCGCGACGTTGAGCCGGAAGTCGGCAAACTGGCGAACGCTTATCTTTATAGCGTCGATGATTTACAGAGCATCATTTCGCATAATCTGGCGCAGCGTCAGGCTGCGGCGGTGGAAGCGGAAACGATTGTTGAGCAGGAAGCCAGCGAGTTTATGGCCTGGCTACGCGCCCAAGGGGCCAGCGAGACCATTCGGGAATACCGTAGTCAGTCGGAGCAGATTCGTGACGAACTGACTACCAAAGCGCTGTCGGCCCTTCAACAGGGCGGTGATGCGCAAGCCATCTTGCAGGATCTGGCATGGAAACTGACCAACCGCCTGATTCATGCGCCAACGAAATCACTTCAACAGGCTGCCCGTGACGGGGATGACGAACGCCTGAATATTCTGCGCGACAGCCTCGGGCTGGAGTAGCAGCACACACCACACTTTTTTACAGGGTGAATTTACGCCTATGAAGCCTTCTATCGTTGCCAAACTGGAAGCCCTGCACGAACGCCATGAGGAAGTTCAGGCGTTGCTGGGCGATGCGGGAATTATTGCCGACCAGGACCGCTTTCGCGCATTGTCGCGCGAATATGCGCAATTAAGCGACGTTTCTCGCTGTTTTACGGACTGGCAACAGGTTCAGGACGATATCGAGACGGCTCAGATGATGCTCGACGATCCTGAAATGCGAGAAATGGCGCAGGAAGAACTGCGCGAAGCGAAAGAAAAAAGCGAACAACTGGAGCAACAGTTACAGGTACTGCTGCTGCCGAAAGATCCGGACGATGAACGAAACGCGTTCCTTGAGGTTCGCGCCGGTACCGGCGGCGACGAAGCCGCGCTGTTTGCCGGCGATCTGTTCCGCATGTACAGCCGTTATGCCGAAGCGCGCCGCTGGCGCGTGGAGATCATGAGCATGAGCGAAGGCGAGCATGGCGGTTATAAAGAGATCATCGCCAAAATCAGCGGCGACGGGGTGTATGGCCGACTGAAGTTTGAGTCCGGCGGACACCGCGTACAGCGTGTTCCGGCGACCGAGTCGCAGGGGCGTATCCATACCTCCGCCTGTACCGTCGCCGTGATGCCGGAGCTGCCGGAAGCCGAGCTGCCGGATATTAACCCGGCGGATCTGCGCATTGATACGTTTCGTTCTTCCGGCGCGGGCGGTCAGCACGTTAACACCACCGACTCCGCTATCCGTATTACCCACTTGCCGACCGGCATCGTGGTGGAATGCCAGGACGAGCGTTCGCAGCATAAAAACAAAGCGAAAGCGCTCTCGGTGCTCGGGGCGCGCATTCACGCCGCCGAAACGGCAAAACGCCAGCAGGCCGAGGCGTCAACGCGCCGCAACCTGCTTGGCAGCGGCGATCGCAGCGATCGTAACCGGACCTATAATTTCCCGCAGGGGCGCGTGACCGATCATCGTATTAATCTGACGTTATATCGCCTTGATGAAACGATGGAAGGTAAGCTGGATATGCTGATTGAGCCGATTGTTCAGGAACACCAGGCTGACCTGTTAGCCGCCTTATCCGAGCAGGAATAATGGATTTTCAGCACTGGCTGCATGAGGCGGTAAACCAGCTCCGGGACAGCGACAGCCCCCGGCGCGACGCCGAGATCCTGCTAGAGTACGTTACGGGCAAGGGGCGGACGTATATCATGGCCTTTGGCGAAACGCCGCTTACCGACGTCCAGCAACAACAGCTCGCGGACCTGCTGCAGCGGCGTAAACAGGGCGAACCTATTGCGTACCTGACGGGCTTACGCGAATTCTGGTCGCTGCCGCTCTTCGTTTCTCCCGCCACGCTAATCCCGCGCCCGGATACCGAATGTCTGGTTGAACAGGCGTTGGCGCGATTGCCGGTAAAAACCTGTCGTATTCTGGATTTAGGCACCGGAACCGGCGCGATTGCGCTGGCGCTGGCCTGCGAGCGACCGGATTGCGAGGTGACTGCGGTCGATCGTATGCCTGATGCGGTTGCGCTGGCGATACGCAACGCGGAACATTTGGCTATCCGGAATGTGCGTATACTGCAAAGTTGTTGGTTCAGCGCGCTATCGGGGCAGCAGTTCGACATGATTGTCAGCAATCCGCCCTACATTGACGCGCAGGACCCGCACCTTAGCGAAGGCGATGTACGCTTTGAACCGCGCTCGGCGTTGGTGGCGGACGAAAACGGTATGGCGGATCTTACGCATATTATCGATAACGCCCGCCAGATGTTAACGCCCGGCGGCTTCCTGCTGCTGGAACACGGTTGGCAGCAGGGCGAAGCGGTAAGAGCGGTTTTCAGGCGGTCTGGTTACTCGGATGTAGAAACGTGTCGTGATTATGGCGGTAATGAACGCGTGACCTGCGGACGTTTTACGCCATGACAATTGCAATGTTGCTCACGCTTCATCTTATCTGTGTTGCGCTCTCCGTCAGTTTGTTTGTCGCTCGTTACTGGTGGCGCTATTGCGGCCATGCGTTGGCCGCCGCGCGCTGGACACGAATCGTGCCTCCCGTCATAGATACCCTGTTACTGCTTAGCGGTATTGGGTTAATCGTTAAAACGCACATCCTGCCATTCACGGAGTCGGGCTCATGGCTGACTGGAAAACTGTTTGGCGTTATCATCTACATCGTTTTGGGTTTTATTGCGCTTGATTATCGTCAGGCGCGCAGCCAGCAGGCGCGTTTTATCGCTTTCCCGCTGGCGCTGGTGGTGCTGTACATCATCATTAAACTCGCCACCACAAAAATACCGTTACTGGGGTAAGTCATGAGGTCGTTAGCTGATTTCGAATTTAACAATGCGCCGCTGTGTGATGGCATGATCCTGGCATCAGAGATGATTCGCCTGGATTTTCCCACGCAGTTTGTCTACGACGAACTGGAACGTCTGGTCAGTCTGGCGCAGGAAGAAATTAGCCAGCTCCTGTCTCAGGATGAGCAACTGGAAAAATTGCTGGCACTTTTTTACGGCGAGTGGGGGTTCACGGACTCCCGCGGCGTCTACCGTCTTTCTGATGCTTTATGGCTCGATAAAGTCCTGAAAAAACGCCAGGGTAGCGCGGTATCGTTGGGCGCTATTTTATTATGGATAGCAAACCGTCTTGATTTGCCGTTGGTGCCCGTTATCTTCCCAACGCAGTTGATTTTGCGTATTGAATCGCTGGAAGGGGAAATGTGGCTGATTAACCCGTTCAACGGTGAAACGCTTGATGAACATACCCTCGAAGTCTGGTTAAAAGGCAATATTAGTCCGGTCGCCGAGTTGTTTAACGAAGATTTGGACGAGGCGGATAACGCCGAAGTGATTCGTAAGCTACTGGATACGCTGAAATCCTCGCTGATGGAGGAACGGCAAATGGAGCTGGCGCTACGCGTTAGCGAAGCATTGTTGCAATTTAACCCGGAAGATCCTTACGAAATCCGTGACCGCGGGTTGATCTACGCGCAGCTTGAGTGTGAACACGTTGCGCTGACTGATTTAAGCTACTTCGTTGAACAGTGTCCGGAAGACCCGATCAGCGAAATGATTCGTGCGCAGATCAACACCATTGCGCACAAGCAAATTGTTCTACATTAATTAACCGACATTTTACCTATAAGTGTAAGGCGATCCTATGAAACAAAAAGTGGTTAACATTGGTGACATTAAGGTGGCAAATGACCTGCCGTTTGTGCTGTTTGGCGGTATGAACGTGCTGGAGTCACGCGATCTGGCAATGCGCATTTGTGAGCACTACGTAACCGTTACCCAGAAGCTGGGTATTCCTTACGTGTTCAAGGCCTCTTTTGATAAAGCCAACCGTTCCTCTATTCACTCTTACCGTGGGCCGGGCCTGGAAGAAGGGATGAAAATCTTCCAGGAACTCAAACAGACATTTGGCGTAAAAGTGATCACTGACGTCCATGAAGCCAGCCAGGCGCAGCCTGTGGCTGATGTGGTTGACGTGATTCAGCTCCCGGCGTTTCTGGCGCGCCAGACCGACCTGGTGGAAGCGATGGCGAAAACCGGCGCTGTGATTAACGTGAAAAAGCCGCAGTTCGTAAGCCCGGGTCAGATGGGCAATATCGTGGATAAGTTCCATGAGGGCGGTAACGATAAGGTGATTCTGTGCGACCGCGGCGCGAACTTCGGTTATGACAACCTGGTGGTGGATATGCTGGGCTTTAGCGTGATGAAAAAGGTCTCCGGCAACTCGCCGGTGATTTTCGACGTTACCCATGCGCTGCAATGCCGCGACCCATTTGGCGCTGCCTCGGGCGGTCGTCGTGGTCAGGTGACCGAGCTGGCGCGCGCCGGTATGGCTGTCGGTCTGGCGGGCCTGTTCCTGGAGTCGCATCCGGACCCGGCTAACGCGAAGTGCGACGGTCCTTCCGCGCTGCCGCTGGCGAAACTGGAGCAGTTCCTGACCCAGATAAAAGCGATTGATGATTTGGTGAAAAGCTTCGACGAGCTGGATACCGAGAACTGATTGCGGTTTTTAGCTTGTGTAGGCCGGATAAGATACTATCCGGCTTTTTTATATCAGGCAAAAATCGTCATCAGATAGGCGGCAAATAAAGCCAGATGCGCCGCGCCGTTTAGCACGTTGGTGCGTCCGGTAGAGAACGAAATATGGCACAGCACTAACGAGGCCACCATCACTACCATTTCCGGCGCGCCTAAACCAAACACCAGATCATTACCTGTCGCCCAGGCGATGAGCGTGACGACCGGCACGGTTAATGAAATCGTCGCCAACACCGATCCGAAGAACAGATTCATTGCCCGCTGAACCTGATTATTCAGTACCGCCTTCAGCGCGCCCAGTCCTTCCGGCGAGAGAATTAACAGCGCGACCAGGAAACCGGTAAAGGCGACCGGGGCGTTCATGCTGGTCAGCAACGCCTCCAGCGGGCTGGCATTCATTTTGGTAACGGCAATGACCGCAATTAAATGAATGAGTAACCAGACCGTATGCCAGCCGCTACTGTGCGCGGAGGGTTTACCGTGGTGTGGATTGTCATCATCGCCTTCATCTTCATGTTCATAGATAAATAAGCTCTGGTGCGTTTTGGTTTGAATCAACAAAAATACGCCGTACATCGCGGCGGAAATTAACGCGACCAATAATGCCTGACTGGTAGAGAAATTGGCTTGCGGCAATGCCATGGGAAAAACCAGCACAATAATCGCCAGCGGAAATAGCGCAATAAGATACTGCTTAATCCCAAATAAATTCATATATTGCGTTGCGAATTTACGCCCGCCCAACAACAACGAGAAACCGACCAGTCCCCCGGTGACAATCATAATAATAGAGTAGAGCGTATCGCGCATAAGCGTTGGCGCAGCATCGCCGGTAGCCATCAGCGCGGAAATTAAACTCACCTCAAGAATAACGACGGACAAGCTTAAAATAAGCGATCCATAGGGTTCGCCGAGTCGGTGCGCTAATACATCGGCATGACGGACCACGCTAAATGCGCTGCTTAAAATACCAATAAGTGCAAGGATATTGATGCCAATAACCACTGGTAGTGACTGGCTGCTTCCCCAAAGGAACAGCACTACCAGCGCAAGAACCGGGAAAATAAGCGAAGTCTCCTTATGGCGGGTTTTCACCGCCTCACAGGCATGTGTCATGAGGGTCTCCCTTGTGCAGGTGTTAATATTTTGGAAAGAGTAAAGAAGGTAAAAATAGCAGAAATTTGTATTTTTTTAGTGGTTTTTTACGTAGTTTTACGGCGTAGACGATTTTTTTCTTTCAAGGTCAGTAAAACAACGATCTTGTTTTAACAGTGTTTAAATAACAAAAAGTTAATTTCCGTAAAAAGCAAAAATCCTCCTCGACTGGCGTAATAACGCATTGTTTACCACACTTAATGTTTTCCCTGAAGACGGAGGCGCTGATGCCGTATAAAGCCAAAAGTGATTTACCCGATAATGTGCGGAATGTTCTTCCAACCCATGCCCAGGACATTTACAAAGAAGCCTTTAATAGCGCCTGGGAGCAATATAAAGATAAAGCCGATCGTCGTGATGACGCCAGCCGCGAGGAAACCGCACACAAAGTCGCCTGGGCGGCGGTTAAAAACGATTATGAAAAAGGCGAGAATGATAAATGGCATAAGAAAAAATAAACGCGGTATTACTCACGTGTTAGCCTGATTTTCTTGCCGGAAGTCTATCCTGACGCGGGAGCTTTTCCCGCGTACAGATTCAAAATGTCAGCACTTTGTCCGCCGCCAGCGTCCATTGCGCCAGCTCGACCAGCGTTCCGATTTCCACACCGTCAATCAGCGGCAGGGGAGTGATACCACGTCCGTCCGCACAGGTTTTGCATAATTTTACCGGTACGTTTTGCGCGGTCAGAATTTCCAGCATTTGCTGAATATTGTAGCCTTCGGCTGGTTTTTGACCGCGTAACCCTGCGGTTACGGCATCTGACATCAAAAACAGGCGTAAATCGAGATGGCTTTCCTGCTCGCGCAGCGCAATGGCCAGACGCAGGCTATTAAATAATGATTCGCTGCCGTAGGCGGCGCCGTTAGCGATAATGACGATATTTTGCATGGATAACCCTTCTCCTTGAGAAATTTTGTCGGCAATGGCGTTATGTTACCTCGGGAACCGGGTACCGCCAAATGCGTGGATAAAATCCCGGGACGCTCTGCGGAAAAAATAAGGATATTCCTGGAAGCACGAGAAAAGGCTGCAAAACCTGTCCGGACACGTTATGGTTTACTCTGATGCCATTCCTCTTATCTTTTGTTGTAGAAGTTGCCGACACGTTGAGCCGTATTGTTTTTCGTTCATTCTCACTCTCGCTTCTCTTGCTGGCTGCCAGCGGTACGATCCGTGCGCAGGCGCAAGACCCTTTCACGCAAAACCGTCTGCCGGATTTAGGCATGATGCCGGAATCCCACGAAGGGGAAAAGCATTTTGCCGAGATGGCCAAAGCGTTTGGCGAAGCCAGCATGAAAAATAACGATCTGGATACTGGTGAACAGGCGCGGCAATTCGCTTTCGGACAGGTACGCGATGTGGTCAGCGAGCAGGTTAACCAGCAGCTTGAAAGCTGGCTATCAGCCTGGGGCAGCGCCAGCGTGGATATTAACGTCGATAACGAAGGTCATTTTAACGGCAGTCACGGAAGCTGGTTTATCCCTTTACAGGATAAACAGCGCTATCTGACCTGGAGCCAGCTTGGTCTTACGCAACAGACTGATGGACTGGTAAGCAACGTTGGCATAGGACAGCGCTGGGCGCAGGATGGCTGGCTTCTTGGCTATAATACCTTTTACGATAATCTGCTGGATGAAAATCTGCAGCGCGCCGGCTTTGGCGCGGAGGCGTGGGGAGAATATTTGCGTTTATCCGCCAACTATTATCAGCCTTTTGCCGACTGGCAGACGCATACGGCGACCTTAGAACAGCGAATGGCGCGCGGGTATGATATCAACGCGCAAATGCGGCTGCCGTTTTACCAGCATATCAATACCAGCGTTAGTCTGGAGCAGTACTTTGGCGATAGCGTGGATCTGTTTGACTCCGGAACGGGGTATCACAATCCTGTCGCGTTAAAACTGGGTCTCAACTATACGCCAGTACCTTTGCTTACCATGACCGCCCAGCACAAACAGGGCGAGAGCGGGGTCAGTCAAAATAACCTGGGGCTGACGCTTAACTACCGCTTCGGCGTGCCGCTCAAAAAGCAGCTTGCCGCCAGTGAAGTGGCGCAAAGCCAGTCATTACGCGGTAGCCGCTATGATACGCCGCAACGTAACTCGCTGCCGACAATGGAGTATCGGCAGCGTAAAACGTTAACGGTTTTTCTGGCGACGCCGCCCTGGGATCTTACGCCTGGTGAGACGGTTGCGTTAAAATTGCAGGTGCGCAGCGTGCACGGTATTCGTCATTTGAGCTGGCAGGGCGATACACAGGCATTAAGTTTGACGGCAGGAACGGACACCCGCAGTACCGAGGGCTGGACAATCATTATGCCGGCCTGGGATCACCGCGAAGGCGCGGCAAATCGCTGGCGTTTATCGGTGGTGGTTGAGGATGAAAAAGATCAGCGTGTCTCTTCCAATGAGATCACGCTCGCGCTGACTGAACCGTTTATCACGATGCCGGACGATAATCCGCATTGGCAACCGTTCCAGGAGCAATAATTAAAAGATGCGTTCCTGATGTACCCAGACGGCGGCCTCCACGCGCGATTTCAGCTTCATTTTCTTGAGCATATGTTTCACGTGCACTTTGACCGTACTTTCGGTGATATCCAGACGCCGGGCAATCATCTTATTCGGCAATCCCTGCGCGATGAGCTTCAGAATATCGCGCTCACGCGGGGTGAGTTGCGTTACATCGCGATCGGTGGTGGCGCGGTTGGCCCGCAGGCTGGCCGCCAGTACCGGCGTTAACGCTTCACTTAATACCATTTCGCCGGCGGCGGCCTGTTGTAACGCTTTGAGCAAGTCCTCCGGCTCCATGTCTTTCAACAGGTAACCGTCCGCGCCGCGCTTTAGCGCCGTGACGACATCTTCTTCATGGTTGGATACGCTGAAAACGACAATACGTCCTGACAGCGCTTTTTCGCGTAATTTATCCAGCGTTTCGAGGCCATTCATTCCCGGCATATTCAAATCAAGGAGGATCAGATCGGGATCGAGCGATTCCGCCAGGTCAATACCCTGCTCACCGTTGCTGGCTTCTCCGACCACGCTGATATCGGGCGCCATACTCACAAGCTGCTTTACACCCGTGCGTAGCATCGGATGGTCGTCGATTAACAGGATGGTTGCCGGTTCCTGATTATTCATGGGTATCTCCCTGGGTTTCTGTGAAGTTTGTTTCTGGAATAAAAGTAACAGTGACCTCTGTTCCGCCAGTCTCGCGTCGGCGTACCTGGCAATCGCCGCGCAAACTTTGCGCCCGATCGCGCATGATAATCATGCCGTAGTGATTACTGCGTTCGGCGTTTTCCGGGACGCCGCAGCCATTATCCTGTACTTTTAGTTTGACCTGTTTGCCACATTGCGTCACTGTCACCACCACATCGTCGGCATGAGAGTGTTTAAGGGCGTTGCTGAGGGCTTCCCTGGCAATTTGCAACAGGTGTATCGCCTGGTGTGAAGGCACCAGGCGGGGGGGAAGCTGATAATCCAGTTTTACCGTAAAGCCAAACCGGGCGCTGAACTCCTGGCAGCTTGCTTCCAGCGCCGGACGTAGCCCGGGTTCCGTCAACTGTAAGCGGAAAGTGGTTAACAGTTCGCGCAGTTGCGCCCAGGAGCAGTTCAGCTCATTGCGAATTTGGCTGAGTAACTCACGGCTGCTTTCCGGTAACACGTCGCCCTGCATTTGCAGGCAGCTCACCTGCATCTTCATACAAGAGAGCGACTGGGCAATAGAATCATGCAGTTCGCGGGCAATGGTGGCACGCTCTTCCATGACAATCAACTGCTGCTGGCGCTCCTGATGCCTGTCGAGCGCCAGAGTCGCGGTAAGCTGTTCAACCAGCGTGTCCACCAACTGTTGCTGATCGTGGCTGAGATGGCGTCCATAGGGCAGCGTCGCCAGCAAAATACCGTATTGGGTGTGAGAGTCGGTGAGCCGCCATTTTAAGGTGGTGCCGCCGTTAATCATCGGCAGGGCGCTACGTGGGCAAAGGTGGCAGCCTTTATCATCGCAACTGATGTCCGACTGACAGGTAAATTCCTGGTGATTATCTTCATCTTCCAGGTCATAGACTCGCAGCTCAATATCATGCAACTGGGTTAAATTTTGCAGGCCATTCAGTACCGGAGAAAGACGCTCACATAGCGGAGCCTGTGAATGCAGTCGGCGGTTGGCTTGCCACAAAAACGAGAGAATCTGGTTTTTATGTTCCAGACCGGCTGTTTTTTCCTGTACGCGCTGTTCCAGTACCGCATAACTTTCGGCCAGTTCTTCAGACATATTATTGAGCGCAGAACCCAACGCGGCCATCTCATTGCGTCCACTGATATTGGCACGTTGGGTAAAGTCGCGCTGACTGACGGCGCGCGCCATTGATAACAACTGTTTCCAGGGCTGCAAAAGGCGAACACGTAGCCAGATAATCGTAAATACCAGCAATAGCGCCATAAAGATCGCCATTACCCGGTGAACTAATACCACGCGTTCGATACGCAATTCAGTAGTATGGTCGAACGACGTCACCAGGCGATCCAGGCCCGCCACAAAGCGCGTGACATCTTCTGCGACCGCGTGCGCGTTTTGCGCGTGCTGTAGCCCTGGCGAGAGTTCGTTATGCCAGTAATCCTGCAACGCTTTAAGCTGCTTTTGCTGCCCGTCTCGCTCAGCGGCGCGGGTCAGTTCCGGGCTGAATGCCGTTTGCTCCATCTCATCCAGCAGCTTTTGATCTTTAGCATCCAGCGGGACAGCGGCCAGTAGTCGATAGCTTTGCATACGCAATGAGCCCGCTTTATTAATCGCATGAGCGCTACCCTGCACGCCCTGAACCAGCCAGCCGGAAACCGCCATCCCCGCCACGCCGATAGCGGTAGAGAGCATGACAATCAGCGCCAGTTGGTTAACCAGCGTAAGAGGAGAGAAACACCGTTTAAACATGTTACCTTCTTTCTTCGGGGTAATGTCGCCGAAAAAACGTAGCAAAAAAGAGGGGCGTCAATCGGCTGTGCCGCTATTCTCAACGATACAGCGGAGTATACCCATACCTATAACGAGTTACTCCTTAATTGCCGCCGTAGAGAGGTATCTGCGACGGGAAGGAGTAGACAGACACAGCATGGTGAAAAACCACAGCTTTTTTACCAAAATAGCCTACTCATTAAGGGTAATAACGCTTTTTAGTCGCCGGTGATGACGACTTTTCCTTTGATTTATATCAACTTACCTTCGGCAGTAAACCCTAATGTGGCAGACATCAAATCAAGAATCAGAGGTGTCTATGAGTCACTCATCCGCCCCGGAAAGGGCAACTGGCGCTGTTATCACGGAATGGCGTCCGGAAGATCCGGCATTCTGGCAGCAGCACGGCCATCGTGTCGCCAGCCGTAATTTGTGGATTTCTGTCCCGTGTTTACTGCTGGCGTTTTGCGTCTGGATGCTATTCAGCGCAGTGGCGGTGAACCTGCCGAAAGTGGGATTTAATTTTACGACCGATCAGCTCTTTATGTTGACTGCGCTGCCATCTGTTTCCGGCGCGCTGCTACGGGTGCCTTACTCCTTTATGGTGCCGCTATTTGGCGGACGTCGCTGGACAGCGTTCAGTACCGGTATCCTCATCGTGCCCTGCGTATGGTTAGGCTTTGCCGTTCAGGATACCAGTACGCCATTTAGCACTTTCATTATTATTTCCTTGCTGTGTGGTTTTGCCGGCGCGAACTTTGCCTCCAGTATGGCGAACATCAGCTTTTTCTTTCCTAAACAAAAGCAGGGCGGCGCGCTGGGTCTGAACGGTGGTCTGGGCAATATGGGCGTGAGTGTGATGCAGCTGGTTGCGCCGCTGGTGGTTTCGCTCTCTATCTTTGCCGCCTTTGGCAGCCACGGTGTAGAGCAGCCGGACGGTTCTCAGCTCTATCTGGCGAACGCAGCCTGGATTTGGGTGCCTTTCCTGGCCATTTTTACGCTGGCGGCGTGGTTCGGCATGAACGAACTGGCGACGTCTAAGGCCTCGCTAAAAGAGCAACTGCCGGTGCTCAAACGTGGTCATCTGTGGATCATGAGTCTGCTGTATCTGGCGACCTTCGGATCGTTTATCGGTTTCTCCGCGGGGTTCGCTATGCTGTCTAAAACACAATTCCCGGATGTGCAGATCCTGCATTATGCGTTTTTCGGTCCGTTTATCGGCGCGCTGGCGCGTTCGGCAGGCGGCGCAATTTCTGACCGTCTGGGGGGGACTCGCGTCACGCTTATCAACTTTGTCCTGATGGCGATTTTCAGCGGTCTGCTGTTCCTGACATTACCTACTGGCGGCGTTGGAGGTAGCTTTATCGCGTTCTACGGGGTATTTCTGGCGCTATTTCTGACGGCGGGGTTGGGGAGTGGTTCTACCTTCCAGATGATCTCCGTTATCTTCCGTAAACTGACGATGGACCGGGTTAAAGCGGAAGGCGGGTCGGACGAAAGAGCCATGCGTGAAGCGGCGACCGATACGGCGGCGGCGCTGGGCTTTATTTCCGCGATTGGCGCGATTGGCGGCTTTTTTATTCCGAAAGCGTTTGGTTCATCTTTAGCATTAACTGGTTCTCCAGTCGGCGCGATGAAAGTCTTTCTTATTTTCTATATCGCCTGCGTCGTTATTACCTGGGCGGTATATGGACGTCATTCTAAAAATAAAAAGTAATTTTTGATTATCCTTTGCGCGGCGTTAGACCGCGCTTTTTTTTACCTGTATTTAGTTACAACATACTTATAGTCAAGAAGAGAGGCGCGACAGGGCTGACCACGCACATTTTTATCGGTCATCCAGGGGGATACCCCTTAATACCCACTTGTTGAAAATTTAACATTCAATTTGTGCGTAAATTTAATTTTATGTAATTAAATCAGTAATATATATAAATAAAACTCCTCCTCCAAAAGGAGTATGCAGGAGGTTTGCGCGCCATTTGCATCCCTGTCCGCCTTGATCGTTATCAATTCTCACGCCCATTCAGCGCGTTACCTTCGCCCTTAGTTAAGCAATGTCGATTTATCAGAGAGCCGTAAGGTTCCACACAGGAGAAACCCGATGAGTAAATTCCTGGACCGGTTTCGCTACTTCAAGCAGAAGGGCGAAACCTTTGCCGATGGGCACGGCCAGCTTCTCGAAACAAACCGGGACTGGGAGGACGGATACCGCCAACGTTGGCAGCATGACAAAATTGTGCGCTCAACCCATGGGGTGAACTGCACCGGTTCTTGTAGCTGGAAAATTTATGTCAAAAATGGTCTGGTGACCTGGGAAACACAGCAAACCGATTACCCACGCACCCGTCCCGATATGCCAAACCATGAACCTCGCGGCTGCCCGCGCGGCGCAAGCTACTCCTGGTATCTCTACAGCGCTAACCGACTGAAATATCCGCTGATGCGCAAACGTCTGATGAAGATGTGGCGCGAGGCGAAAAAACTGCATCGCGATCCGGTAGAGGCATGGGCCTCCATCATTGAAGATGCCGATAAAGCCAAAAGCTTCAAACAGGCGCGTGGTCGTGGCGGCTTTGTTCGCTCCTCATGGCAGGAAGTGAACGAACTGATCGCCGCTTCCAACGTGTACACCGTGAAAACCTATGGCCCTGACCGCGTCGCGGGCTTCTCACCCATCCCGGCGATGTCGATGGTTTCCTACGCTTCCGGCGCACGTTATCTTTCACTGATTGGCGGTACCTGCCTGAGCTTCTACGACTGGTACTGCGATCTGCCGCCAGCCTCCCCGCAAACCTGGGGCGAGCAGACCGACGTGCCGGAATCCGCTGACTGGTACAACTCCAGCTATATTATCGCCTGGGGCTCTAACGTGCCGCAAACCCGTACGCCGGATGCCCACTTCTTTACCGAAGTACGTTACAAAGGCACTAAAACCGTCGCGGTGACGCCGGACTATGCTGAAATCGCCAAACTGTGCGATCTGTGGCTGGCGCCGAAGCAGGGGACCGATGCGGCGATGGCGCTGGCGATGGGCCACGTCATGCTGCGCGAGTTCCACCTCGACAACCCGCGCCAGTACTTCACCGATTATGTCCGTCGCTATACCGACATGCCAATGCTGGTGATGCTTGAAGAGCGTGATGGTTATTATGCCGCAGGTCGTATGCTGCGCGCTGCCGATCTCGTTGATTCGCTGGGGCAGGAAAATAACCCGGAATGGAAAACCGTCGCTATCAACAGCAACGGTGAAATGGTGGCGCCAAACGGTTCAATTGGTTTCCGCTGGGGCGAAAAAGGCAAATGGAACCTCGAACAGCGCGACGGGACTACCGGTGCAGAAACTGAATTGCAGCTCAGCTTGCTGGGCAGCCAGGATGAGATTGCTGACGTGGGCTTCCCGTATTTCGGCGGCGAGGGTTCAGAGTACTTTAATCATGTGGCGCTGGATAACGTCCTGCTGCATAAACTGCCGGCAAAACGTCTGCAACTGGCCGATGGTTCTTCAGCGTTAGTCACCACCGTGTATGACCTGACCATGGCGAACTATGGTCTGGAACGCGGCCTGAACGATGAAAATTGTGCCGCCAGTTATGATGATACCAAAGCGTATACGCCAGCATGGGCCGAGCAGATCACCGGCGTGCCGCGGGCGCAGATCATCCGTATCGCACGGGAGTTCGCCGATAACGCGGACAAAACGCACGGGCGTTCAATGATTATCGTTGGCGCCGGTCTGAACCACTGGTATCACCTCGATATGAACTATCGCGGGCTGATCAATATGTTGGTGTTCTGTGGTTGCGTTGGTCAGAGCGGCGGCGGTTGGGCGCACTACGTCGGCCAGGAAAAACTGCGTCCGCAGACCGGCTGGCAGCCGCTGGCGTTTGCCCTTGACTGGCAGCGTCCGGCGCGTCACATGAATAGCACCTCTTACTTCTATAACCACTCCAGCCAGTGGCGCTACGAGACGGTGACCGCCGAGGAATTACTGTCGCCGATGGCGGACAAATCCCGCTATAGCGGCCATCTGATTGACTTCAATGTGCGCGCCGAGCGTATGGGCTGGTTGCCGTCGGCACCGCAGTTAGGTACCAACCCGCTGTATATTGCGCGTGAAGCGGAAAAAGCCGGTATGACGCCGGTAGATTATACCGTCAAATCCCTGAAAGAGGGTTCGATTCGCTTTGCCGCCGAGCAGCCGGAAAACGGTAAAAACCACCCGCGTAACCTGTTCATCTGGCGTTCAAACCTGCTTGGGTCTTCCGGTAAAGGTCACGAGTATATGCTGAAATATCTGCTGGGTACTGAGCATGGTATTCAGGGGCTGGATCTGGGTAAACAGGGCGGTGTGAAGCCGGAAGAAGTGGAGTGGCGTGACAATGGCCTGGACGGCAAACTGGATCTGGTGGTGACGCTGGACTTCCGCCTGTCGAGCACCTGCCTGTACTCCGATATCGTACTGCCGACCGCCACCTGGTATGAAAAAGACGATATGAATACCTCGGATATGCATCCGTTTATTCATCCGCTGTCTGCCGCCGTAGATCCGGCCTGGGAATCGAAAAGCGACTGGGAAATCTACAAAGGCATTGCGAAGAAATTCTCCGAAGTCTGTGTAGGTCACCTGGGTAAAGAGACTGACGTCGTGACGCTGCCGATCCAGCACGATTCTGCCGCTGAACTGGCGCAGCCGCTGGACGTGAAAGACTGGAAAAAAGGCGAATGCGATCTGATTCCAGGGAAAACCGCGCCGCACATCATGACCGTTGAGCGCGATTACCCGGCGACTTACGAACGCTTTACCTCTATCGGCCCGCTGATGGAGAAAATCGGCAACGGCGGGAAAGGGATTGCCTGGAACACGCAGAGCGAAATGGACTTGCTGCGTAAGCTCAATTACACCAAAGCGGACGGTCCGGCGAAAGGCCAGCCGATGCTCAACACGGCGATTGACGCGGCAGAGATGATCCTGACGTTAGCGCCGGAAACCAACGGTCAGGTGGCGGTGAAAGCCTGGGCGGCGCTGAGCGAGTTTACCGGTCGCGACCATACGCATCTGGCAACCAATAAAGAAGAAGAGAAAATCCGCTTCCGCGATATTCAGGCCCAGCCGCGCAAAATTATCTCCAGCCCGACCTGGTCTGGTCTGGAAGATGAGCATGTTTCTTATAACGCCGGTTATACCAACGTTCACGAGCTGATCCCGTGGCGTACGCTGTCTGGTCGTCAACAGTTGTATCAGGATCACCAGTGGATGCGCGACTTCGGCGAAAGTCTGCTGGTGTATCGCCCACCGATCGACACCCGCTCGGTGAAAGCGGTGATGGGGCGTAAATCCAACGGTAATCCGGAGAAGGCGCTCAACTTCCTGACGCCGCACCAGAAATGGGGTATCCACTCGACCTACAGCGATAACCTGTTGATGCTGACCTTGTCGCGTGGCGGCCCGATTGTATGGATGAGCGAAACCGACGCCAAAGATCTGGGCATTGAAGATAACGACTGGATCGAAGTCTTCAACAGCAACGGCGCATTGACCGCACGCGCAGTGGTCAGCCAGCGTGTACCGACGGGCATGACCATGATGTACCACGCGCAGGAACGTATCGTAAACCTGCCGGGGTCGGAAATTACCCAGCAGCGCGGCGGTATTCATAACTCGGTGACGCGCATTACGCCGAAACCGACCCATATGATCGGCGGCTATGCGCAGTTAGCCTACGGCTTTAACTACTACGGTACCGTCGGCTCCAACCGCGATGAGTTTGTGGTGGTACGTAAGATGAAGAACATTAACTGGTTGGATGGCGAAGGCAATGACCAGGTACAGGAGAGCGTAAAATGAAAATTCGTTCACAAGTCGGCATGGTGCTGAATCTCGATAAGTGCATCGGCTGTCATACCTGTTCAGTCACCTGTAAAAACGTCTGGACCAGTCGCGAAGGTATGGAATACGCGTGGTTCAACAACGTAGAAAGTAAGCCTGGCGTTGGTTTTCCGAATGACTGGGAAAATCAGGAAAAATGGAAAGGCGGCTGGATCCGCAAAATCAACGGCAAACTACAGCCGCGCATGGGCAACCGGGCGCTGCTGCTGGGTAAAATCTTCGCTAACCCGCATCTGCCGGGCATCGACGACTACTACGAGCCGTTTGATTACGACTACCAGAACCTGCATACCGCGCCGGAAGGCAGCAAACATCAGCCGATCGCGCGTCCGCGCTCGCTGATTACCGGCCAGCGGATGGACAAAATTACTAGCGGGCCAAACTGGGAAGAGATTCTGGGCGGCGAGTTCGAAAAACGCGCCAAAGACCAGAACTTCGAAAACATGCAGAAGGCGATGTACGGCCAGTTCGAAAACACCTTCATGATGTACTTGCCGCGCCTGTGCGAGCACTGCCTCAATCCGGCGTGCGTGGCGACCTGCCCAAGCGGTGCCATCTACAAGCGTGAAGAAGACGGCATTGTGCTGATCGACCAGGACAAGTGCCGCGGCTGGCGGATGTGTATTACCGGCTGCCCGTACAAGAAGATCTACTTCAACTGGAAGAGCGGCAAATCTGAAAAATGCATCTTCTGCTATCCGCGTATTGAAGCGGGTCAGCCGACTGTTTGCTCGGAAACCTGCGTGGGCCGTATCCGTTATCTTGGCGTACTGCTGTATGACGCCGATGCCATTGAAAGCGCCGCCAGTACGGAAAACGAAAAAGATCTGTACCAGCGTCAACTGGACGTGTTCCTCGATCCGAACGATCCGGCTGTCATTGAGCAGGCGTTGAAGGACGGCGTGCCGCAGAGCGTGATCGATGCGGCGCAGCAATCGCCAGTATACAAAATGGCGATGGACTGGAAGCTGGCGCTGCCGCTGCATCCGGAATACCGCACGCTGCCGATGGTCTGGTACGTGCCGCCTTTGTCACCGATTCAGTCTGCCGCCGACGCGGGTGAACTGGGCAGCAACGGTATTCTGCCGGATGTAGACAGTCTGCGTATCCCGGTGCAGTACCTGGCGAATTTGTTGACCGCTGGCGACACTCAGCCGGTACTGTTGGCGCTGAAACGGATGCTGGCGATGCGTCACTACAAACGTGCGGAAACCGTAGACGGTAAAGTGGATACCCGCGCGCTGGAAGAGGTGGGTTTAAGCGAAGCCCAGGCGCAGGAAATGTATCGTTACCTGGCAATTGCTAATTATGAAGATCGCTTTGTGGTGCCGAGCAGCCATCGTGAACTGGCGCGTGACGCATTCCCGGAGAAAAGCGGTTGTGGCTTTACCTTCGGCGATGGTTGCCACGGGTCTGATACCAAATTCAATCTGTTCAACAGCCGCCGCATCGACGCTGTTGATGTGACCAGCAAAACGGAGCCGCACGCATGATTGAACTCGTCATTGTTTCGCGTCTGCTCGAGTACCCGGATGCTGCCCTGTGGCAGCATCAGCAGGAGTTGTTCGATGCGCTCGCGTCATCTGAGAACCTGGAGAAAGAGGATGCCCAGACTCTGGGCGTTTTCCTGCGCGATTTAACCGCGCAGGACCTGCTGGATGTACAGGCCGCTTATAGCGAACTGTTTGACCGTGGTCGCGCCACATCGCTGCTGCTGTTTGAACATGTACACGGGGAATCCCGCGATCGCGGTCAGGCGATGGTTGACCTGATGGCACAGTATGAGCAGCACGGTTTGCAGCTCGACAGTCGCGAACTTCCCGATCATCTGCCGCTGTATCTGGAATACCTTGCGCAATTGCCGAAAAGCGAAGCGTTAGGGGGTTTACAGGATATCGCGCCGATTCTGGCGCTGCTCAGCGCACGTTTGCAACAGCGTGACAGCCGTTATGCGGTGCTGTTCGATCTGCTGTTAAAACTGGCGAATACCGTTATCGACAGCGATAAAGTGGCTGAAAAAATTGCGAATGAAGCACGTGATGATACCCCGCAGGCGTTGGATGCGGTCTGGGAAGAAGAGCAGGTGAAATTCTTCGCCGATCAAGGGTGTGGTGAGTCGGAAATCTCCGCTCACCAGCGTCGTTTTGCCGGGGCCGTGGCACCGCAATATCTGAATATCACCACCGGAGGACAGCACTAATGCACTTCCTGAATATGTTCTTCTTTGATATCTACCCGTACATTGCCGGATCGGTATTTCTGATCGGTAGCTGGTTACGTTACGACTACGGCCAGTACACCTGGCGGGCGGCTTCCAGTCAGATGCTGGATCGCAAAGGAATGAACCTGGCGTCAAACCTGTTCCACATTGGGATTCTGGGTATTTTCGCCGGTCACTTCCTGGGCATGTTAACGCCGCACTGGATGTATGAAGCTTTTCTGCCGGTCGACGTGAAGCAGAAGATGGCGATGATTGCCGGCGGCGCCTGCGGCGTGCTGACACTGGTTGGCGGTATTTTACTGCTCAAGCGTCGTCTGTTTAGCCCACGTGTCCGCGCCACCACTACCGGCGCAGATATTTTGATTCTCTCGCTGCTGGTGATTCAGTGCGCGCTGGGCCTGCTGACCATTCCGTTTTCCGCCCAGCATATGGACGGGAGTGAAATGATGAAGCTGGTCGGGTGGGCGCAGTCAGTTGTGACCTTCCACGGTGGCGCATCCGCACATCTGGACGGTGTGGCCTTTATCTTCCGTATGCACCTGGTACTGGGGATGACGCTGTTCCTGTTATTCCCATTCTCGCGCCTGGTGCATATCTGGAGCGTGCCGGTCGAGTACCTGACCCGCAAATACCAGATTGTTCGTGCACGTCACTGATTTTCTCTCGATGCCCTAAACTCCGCTTCGGCGGAGTTTTTTTATGGCTGTTTGCCGGAGTGCGGCATAAATGCCTTATCGACCGCCGCCTTGTTTCGTTTACAGCGGATCTGCCATGTCTGGCATCTGAATCCGGACTCTTTGTTTCTGAGTTTATTCAGCATCTGTGCGAGTTTTTTGTAAGCAGAAAAAGGATGATGCAGCATATAATCACGCCATAAACGACAATAAGGATAGTTGTATGCGTTTTTCATCAATTTTCAAAATAATAATATTAAATATATTTATTTCAAAAATGGCTCACTCTGCTGTCTGCGAGGAGCGCTATCCCCCCGACTCAGAAGAATGCCAGTACGTTCAGGAATTAGAGCAAAAAGCGGAACAAGGAGATGAAAGCGCGCAGTTCGCGCTTGGAAGCTGGTATGCGGAGGGGCGATATGTTAAGCCTGATTATAAACTAGCCATAAAATGGCTGGAGAAAGCGGGTAAACAAGGTTCTGATTTTTCCTATTTCATCCTTGGCTATCATTACAACTATGGTGAAAATTTTCCACTTAGTCGACAAAAAGCGCTGGAGTGGTATCGCAAGGCGGCAGAGCTAGGGGATAGTAGTACGCAAGAAATCCTCGGTGACGCCTATATGTATGGCGATGGGTTTCCCCAAAATACCCAGCTAGCGCTGGAGTGGTATCGAAAAGCCGCCTCTCCAACCAATGATGCGGGCGTTGTCCGCGGCCAGGGTTCAGCTTCGTCAGCACAATTTAAGCTTGGAGTAATGTACGCCCACGGTCAGGGCGTCCCTCAGGATTATCAGCAAACGGCGATCTTGATGCGTAAAGCGGCGGAAAATATGTACTACCCCGCGCAACTTTATCTCGGTGTTGCCTATTTTTATGGTGAAGGCGTGCCTCAGGATTATCGTCAGGCAGTTTACTGGCTTAATGAAGGTATACCAAGCAGCTATACGCCAGGCCACATTCCGCTGAATGCGCTCTATGATAAAGCGCATCCCGCTGACCAGGTTCACTCTCAGACGTGGTATCGAAAAACAGCGCAACGCGTGATGGCAAAGGTACAGTACAATTTTGGCGTATGGTATTACAACGGTTATCACTTATTGAAAGATCACAACCTGGCGCTGGAGTGGTATCGCAGAGCCGCAGCGCAAGGATTGGCCGAGGCGCAGGATGCGATCGGCGTGATGTTTATGCAGGGTGAGGGCGTATCTCAGGACTACCAACAGGCGCTGGCGTGGTATCGCAAAGCCGCACGCCAGGGACTGCCTGCTGCGCAAACGCATCTGGGCATCATGTCTGCTTTTGGTCGCGGCGTCGCGCAAAGCGACAGACAGGCTATCGCATGGTATCGAAAAGCAGCAAAACAGGATTTTGCGAAAGCGCAATATCAGCTTGGCGTAGCATATAGCACGGGAAGAGGCGTGCCTGAAAATAGCCGGAATGCGCTGAAGTGGTACCTTAAAGCGGCAGAGCAGGGGTTTACTCCGGCACAATTAGCGCTTGGGGAAATTTATGCTCATGGGCGCCAGGGGGTGCCTAAAGATAATAAGCAGGCCTATATTTGGTATTACATGGCAAGTATATATACGGAAAAATCTAAGGATGATTGTTCAGCGCTCATTGCCGAAAGAAACCGACTCAAGGGAACGCTTACCCCAGATCAACTTAGCGAGACATATGCCGCCTTTGATCTCATCAGGCGAAAAATCAACCAGTCAAAGGAGGCGAAAAAGATTGCCAGGAAGAAGTATTGATAAGATAGCCAATAAGCTATGGCGCCATGGTGTGAAGTCTGCCTGTGGGGTAAGGATACGGGGCAGTGCTGATTGATTTGAAATTGGTGCCTTATGAAGTCATGGTGGTGGGGGAAGGATGACTCAGCGCTGCGCGTTTCGCCCTTCGGGTCGTTGCCTGCGGCAACGCTTTCTCGCTTTCGCTCGAATCGAACCTTAGTCGAAGCTTCTCATCCTTCCCGTACAGAGAGATATGAGACACTATGCTTAACGGGGATAAGATACGCGACGGGAGTGATGGTGGTGGGGGAAGGATGACTCAGCGCTGCGCGCTTCGCCCTTCGGGTCGTTGCCTGCGGCAACGCTTTCTCGCTGCGCTCGAATCGAACCTTAATCGAAGCTTCTCATCCTTCCCGTACGGAGAGATATGAGACACTGTGCTTAACGGGGATAAGATACGCGACGGAAGTGATGGTGGTGGGGGAAGGATGACTCAGCGCTGCGCGCTTCGCCCTTCGGGTCGTTGCCTGCGGCAACGCTTTCTCGCTGACGCTCGAATCGAACCTTAGTCGAAGCTTCTCATCCTTCCCGTACAGAGAGATATAAGGCACTGTGCTTAGCGGGGATAAGATACGCGACGGGAGTGATGGTGGTGGGGGAAGGATTCGAACCTTCGAAGTCGATGACGGCAGATTTACAGTCTGCTCCCTTTGGCCGCTCGGGAACCCCACCAGGGGTAATTCAAATTGTAGGTAAAGCTTGAAGATGGTGGTGGGGGAAGGATTATTCGTCGCTTCGCTCCTCACCCTACGGGCCGTTGCCGTTGGCAACGTTCTCTCGCTTTCGCTCGAGTCGAACCTTAATCGAGGGTTCTCACCCTTCCCCGACAAGTGCAGACTTCTGCATTGCTCATCGAGTTAACTACATCGCTGTAGTGAATAATGGTGGTGGGGGAAGGATTCGAACCTTCGAAGTCGATGACGGCAGATTTACAGTCTGCTCCCTTTGGCCGCTCGGGAACCCCACCACGGGATAAATTCATTATGCTGCTTGCATTCTATAGCGGGAAGGATTATTCGGAGCTAAAGCTCCTCACCCTTCGGGCCGTTGCCTGCGGCAACGTTCTCTCACTATTGCTCGAGTCGAACCTTGAAGTCGATGACGGCAGATTTGCAGTCAGCTCCCTTATGATCGCTCGGGAACCCCACCACGGGGTAATGCTTAATACTGGCCCGCTTCCTTTTGGGAAGCGGGGCGCATCATATCAAATGACACGCCGCTGTAAAGCATTCCTTTGCCTGAAATGAACTGTTTGCGTACTTTTCATCCGTAACGGATTAAAGCTAATCAATTCATATTACTGACGATTAAAGAATAATCGTCCGATTGCCGTAAACAAAGACTCGCTGTGCCAGAACCTGATACAGCGCGCGGCTTAATACGTTTTTCTCAACGTCGCGCCCGGCACGCATCATATCTTCTGCGGTGTAGGTGTGATCGACGTGAATCACGTCCTGCATAATGATTGGGCCTTCATCCAGATTATCATTCACATAGTGCGCGGTAGCGCCGATGATTTTCACGCCGCGCTCATAGGCCTGATGATAAGGACGCGCGCCGATAAACGCCGGCAGGAATGAGTGGTGGATATTGATAATTTTGTTCGGGAAGCGCGCCACAAAACCTGGCGTCAAAACACGCATATACTTGGCCAGCACTACATAGTCCGGTTGATGGGCATCAATGGCGTCCGCCATCTTCGTGTCATGCTCTTCACGCGTTAATCCCTCATGGCTGACCAGTTCGAAAGGGATCTCAAAACGTTCAACCAGCGAGCGTAACGTTTCATGGTTGCCAATGACCGCGGCGATTTCAACATCCAGCCCGCCATAGTTGGCTTTCATCAGCAGGTCGCCCAGACAATGCGCCTCTTTGGTAACCAGAATCACTACCCGACGGCGTCCGGCGGGATTGAGTTCACGAACAGAGCCTTCCGGTAAGGCGCTATCCAGATCGGCCAGGAGAGTGGAATCATTGAAGATGCCTTCCAGCTCGGTCCGCATAAAAAAGCGTCCGGTGCGATGGTCCACAAATTCATTGTTTTGCACAATATTAAGCTCGTGCTTATAGCAAATGTTGGTAATCCGCGCGATAAGGCCTTTTTGATCGGGACAAATAGTACGCAGAACTTTACGTTGTAGTGATTGCATTGCCGGAAAAATCCTGTTGAGAGTGTTTGCTGTATCGATACTGTCAGGCGTCACTGGCCGCAGCACTTTTTAAATTTTTTGCCTGAACCGCACGGGCAGGGATCATTTCGACCCAACTGCGGGCGGGTACCGTCAATATAATACCACTGACCGTTTTCTTTGATAAAACGAGAACGTTCGATAATCGCCCCGGTTTTCCCTTGTTCGGAAAAACGCGCGATAAAACTAACATACCCTGTATTTTCTGCTTCTGACCAGGTATGTTCAAAAATAGTCAGGCCGAGCCACCTGGTATTGGCAAATCCGGCGATGATATCATCACGAAACGCGGCCGCATTGCAGGTTGGATGCCAGCTCTTAATTAAGTAATCTGCGTCTTTCATCACAAAAGCGCAGTAACGAGAGCGCATGAGATGTGACGGATCGGGTGCTACTCGTTCTCCGGACACAATACGACCACAACATAGGCTATACTCGTCAGCGCTACCACAGGGACAAGGCTGAGACACAATAATCTCCCTGAATATAAAAAACGGCGTTGAACGCCAGGGTGGCATTATGTTAACTGAGCAGTGGCGATGTTGCTACGTCTTGAAGCCAGGGGAAGTCGTTAAGTACGATGAGAAAAATGAAAATAGGGCTGGCGCTGGGATCTGGCGCAGCGAGAGGATGGTCTCATATTGGGGTCATCAAAGCCCTCAAGCAAACAGGCATTGATATTGATATCGTTGCAGGATGCTCAATAGGTTCGCTGGTCGGCGCCGCGTATGCCTGTAATAAATTATCGGCGCTTGAACAGTGGGTATGTTCATTCCGCTACTGGGATGTTTTACGCCTGATGGATGTATCCTGGGGCAGAGGAGGGTTGCTTCGCGGCGAACGCGTATTTAATCACTATCGGGATATTATGCCCGTCACGGATTTTGACCACTGTTCAAGACGTTTTGGCGCGGTCGCGACGAATCTTAGCACGGGACGAGAGCTATGGTTTACTGAAGGCGATCTACACCTTGCTGTACGCGCGTCGTGCAGTATGCCAGGGCTGATGTCTCCGGTTGAGCATAACGGTTACTGGCTGGTAGATGGCGCAGTCGTTAATCCGGTACCTGTTTCGTTAACCAGGGCGCTGGGGGCTGATATCGTTATTGCGGTAGACCTGCAACATGATGCCCACCTCATGCAGCAAGATTTGCTCTCTGTAAATGTCGGGAATATCAATGAAGAGAGCGATGATGCGCTGCCCTGGCATAAGCGTTTAAAAGAACGTTTCAGTAGCCTGACTTCACGCCGTGGCGTGAGTTCGCCTGGGGCAATGGAAATCATGACAACCTCCATCCAGGTGTTGGAAAATCGTCTTAAACGTAACCGTATGGCTGGCGATCCGCCTGATATTCTCATTCAACCATTCTGTCCGCAAATCTCAACGCTGGATTTTCATCGCGCCCATGCCGCTATTGCGGCGGGTCAGTTAGCCGTAGAGAAAAAGATGGACGAACTTATACCCTTGGTGCGTACCGACGTTTAATGTACCTTTTACGATCACTTAAGCAAATTCTGACAGGCGCAAGCGGCAATACCATGCCACTATTGATTAAAGCCAGTCAGGGGAGAGAACATGACGCAGCCATTGGTCGGAAAACAGATTCTTATTGTTGAAGACGAGCCTGTATTTCGCTCGCTTCTGGATTCGTGGTTTTCCTCTTTGGGAGCGACAACGGCATTGGCAGGCGACGGGGTAGATGCCCTGGAGTTGATGGGGCGTTTTACCCCTGATCTCATGATATGTGATATCGCTATGCCGAGAATGAACGGTCTCAAACTGGTAGAAAACTTACGTAATCGCGGAGACCAGACGCCTATTCTGGTTATTTCCGCAACAGAAAATATGGCGGATATCGCCAAAGCGTTACGCCTTGGGGTTGAAGATGTCTTGCTGAAGCCGGTAAAAGATCTCAACCGCTTGCGGGAAACCGTATTCGCTTGCTTGTACCCTAATATGTTTAACTCGCGGGTTGAAGAAGAAGAACGCCTGTTTCGTGACTGGGATGCAATGGTGAGTAATCCGACCGCCGCAGCGCAATTGTTGCAGGAATTGCAGCCCCCGGTACAGCAGGTGATTTCTCATTGCCGCATTAATTACCGGCAGCTCGTCTCCGCCGATCAGCCTGGACTGGTGCTGGATATTGCGCCGCTATCTGATAACGAACTGGCATTTTATTGCCTGGATGTCACCCGGGCGGGCGATAACGGCGTGTTAGCCGCATTGTTGCTGCGGGCGCTATTTAACGGCTTATTGCAGGATCAGCTCGGCCAACAAAAGCACCGTTTACCGGAGTTAGGCGCGCTATTAAAACAGGTAAATCATCTGCTCAGACAAGCCAATTTACCTGGGCAATTCCCGCTATTTGTCGGCTACTATCACAGTGAGCTCAAAAATTTGATTCTCGTCTCCGCCGGATTGAACGCCACCTTAAATACGGGCGCTCATCAGGTTCAAATTAGCAGCGGCGTGCCGCTAGGAACATTGGGTAACGCCTACCTTAACCAATTAAGCCAGCGTTGCGACTCGTGGCAGTGTCAAATATGGGGCGCAGGAGGGCGTCTGCGATTGATGTTGTCTGCGGAATGACCAAACGGAAGAGTGAGCGGAAATTGCTTTACCGGCCTTTCCCGACGAGTGTTACTATCTGCGGCAGATTTATAAGTATTTGTCTTAATTATACCAATATAAGTCCTTTTTGGACCTGAGGCTTGTTCTGGTACTGATATACTGGAACACGATACAGATTAATGAACACGTTCAATACATGAACAGTCCAGGAGAATTTTAAATGGCTGCCCTTAATTCGAAAGTCAAAAAAGCCGTTATCCCGGTCGCGGGATTGGGAACCAGGATGCTGCCAGCGACCAAAGCTATCCCGAAAGAGATGCTGCCGCTGGTTGATAAGCCATTAATTCAGTACGTCGTGAACGAATGTATCGCTGCTGGCATTACTGAAATCGTGCTTGTTACGCACTCGTCTAAAAACTCTATTGAAAACCACTTTGATACCAGTTTTGAGCTGGAAGCGATGCTGGAAAAACGCGTTAAGCGTCAGCTTCTGGAGGAGGTTCAGTCTATTTGCCCTCCGCATGTCACTATTATGCAGGTACGTCAAGGGCTGGCAAAAGGCCTGGGCCATGCCGTATTGTGCGCGCATCCCGTTGTCGGAAACGAACCTGTCGCTGTTATTCTGCCAGACGTTATTCTTGACGAATATGAGTCCGACCTGTCTCAGGATAACCTGGCTGAAATGATCCGCCGTTTCGATGAAACCGGCAATAGCCAGATTATGGTTGAGCCAGTAGAAGATGTGACTGCATACGGCGTGGTCGATTGTAAAGGCGTTGAGCTGGCACCGGGCGAAAGTGTGCCGATGGTTGGCGTGGTTGAAAAACCAAAAGCGGATGTCGCGCCGTCTAACCTTGCGATTGTCGGGCGTTATGTGTTGAGCGCGGATATCTGGGCGTTGCTGGCGAAAACCCCTCCGGGCGCCGGGGATGAAATTCAGTTGACCGATGCTATCGATATGCTGATCGAAAAAGAAACGGTTGAAGCCTACCACATGAAGGGTAAAAGCCATGACTGTGGTAATAAGTTAGGATATATGCAGGCATTCGTTGAATATGGCATCCGTCATAATTCGCTGGGTGCTGAATTTAAAGCCTGGCTTGAAGAAGAAATGGGTATTAAGAAGTAACGATACGTTATAAATTTTTTAACAGAAGCGCTGGTAAATCCGGCGCTTTTTTTATGCCTGGGGTCGTCAGCGGAGAACTCAGGCAAAAAAAATCCCGCCAGCGGCGGGATTTTAAGCATCCAGGAAGTAAATTATTCCTTGATCAGGAAATCTTCCAGTTGCTTACCTTGTTCTTCCATTGCTTTTTTGATTACAGCCGGTGTACGACCCTGGCCAGTCCAGGTTTTAGTTTCACCGTTTTCGTCAACATAGCTATATTTAGCCGGACGAGCTGCGCGTTTAGCTTTGGTACCGGATTTAGCGGCAGCCATGCTATTCAGCAGTTCATTCGGGTCAATGCCGTCGGCAATTAACATTTCACGATACTGTTGCAGTTTACGAGTGCGTTCTTCCACTTCAGCAGCAGCAGCGCTTTCTTCTTCACGACGCTCATTAACGACAACTTCTAATTTTTCCAGCATTTCTTCAAGCGTTTCCAGAGTACATTCTCTTGCCTGCGCACGAAGAGTACGGATGTTGTTCAGAATTTTAAGTGCTTCGCTCATTGTAGTAATCTCAAACTTATATTGGGGTGGTTTGTTGAGCTAATAATAGAGCGATAAATTCAGTTGTGCAATAGCCAGGAATGTAAGGAATTCAAAATTACGCTTTATTAAGCACACGTTTTAATTATCTCAACTTAAATTTTCCTTGAGGCGCCGCACAAAAAAGAGCTTATTGGCAGGGGGGATACTCACCGTCTGTCGCTAAAAATTTAGGAGTCAGGTCACATTTTATCATGATGAAATACGATCTCATTGCTGAGATATCAATCTCTTGTATTAGATTTCCTTACAAGAAAACCCTATTACTTTGCACCGGGTATGAGTAACGGTAACAATAAGTACAAGGTTTTCATATTGGCGGGTGATGATAAGCATTGTTGATGAATTTTAACGGCATAATTTGTGAAGGAATGTGTATATACCCTTCATACTTCAAGTTGCTTATGCGTTGGCTACGCTCGCTCACTCCAGTCACATAGTTATCTATGCTCCTAGGGACTCACTCCCTTGCCGCCTTTAAGCAACGCGAATTATTTTGGGTATAGTGAGCGATGTTTGTACAATTCTTAATACTCACCGGAGCGCGAGCCGCGCCGTCGCGTCGGTAAATTATGGTACAATCCCGCCAATCTTTATTTCACTCAGGTGAGGTCCTGCGACCAATGGCACAGCTATATTTCTACTATTCGGCAATGAATGCGGGTAAGTCGACTGCACTGCTGCAATCTTCATACAATTATCAGGAACGCGGGATGCGTACCGTCGTATATACGGCGGAAATCGACGATCGTTTCGGCGCAGGCAAAGTCAGCTCTCGTATCGGTTTGTCGTCGCCGGCAAAATTGTTTAACCAAAATACATCCTTGTTTGAAGAGATTCGTGCCGAGAGCGCGCGGCAGACAATACATTGCGTGTTAGTCGACGAAAGCCAGTTTTTGACTCGCCAGCAGGTTTATCAATTATCCGAGGTTGTCGACAAATTAGATATTCCAGTACTTTGCTATGGGCTACGAACAGACTTTCGTGGGGAGCTCTTTGTCGGCAGCCAATACTTGCTGGCATGGTCAGATAAGCTGGTGGAATTAAAAACTATCTGTTTCTGCGGTCGTAAAGCCAGTATGGTTCTGCGCCTTGATCAGGACGGCAGGCCTTATAACGAAGGCGAACAGGTGGTTATTGGCGGGAATGAACGCTACGTTTCAGTTTGCCGTAAGCATTATAAGGACGCGCTGGAGGAGGACTCACTGACGGCGATTCAGGAGCGTCATCGGCACATATGATACCTGAGGTAAAGATCGGCTTATAAAACGCCCTGTAGCGCTTTGGAGGTCATTATTCAGGCCTCCTGACGAAGGGCGTGCCGTGAGCACGTAGGCCAGATGATCAGCATAGCGCCTTCAGGCATCAGATAAACAGGTAAAACAAAAAAACGGCCTCAATTGAGGCCGTTATTGTCATGCTAAAACAGATAACGAATTAAGCGGATTTTTTCGCTTTTTTCTCTGCTTTCGGTGCGGCAACGACGTCTTTCTTCGCTGCAACTTCACCTTCGGTGAAATCACGACCGTAGTAGGTATCCAGCAGAATCTGTTTCAGTTCGGAGATCAGTGGATAACGCGGGTTAGCGCCGGTGCACTGGTCATCGAAGGCATCTTCAGACAGTTTGTCAACGTGTGCCAGGAAGTCAGCTTCCTGCACGCCTGCTTCACGGATAGACTTAGGAATACCCAGCTCAGCTTTAATGCTTTCCAGCCATGCCAGCAGTTTTTCAATCTTAGCGGCGGTACGGTCGCCCGGCGCGCTCAGGCCCAGGTGGTCAGCAATTTCAGCGTAACGACGGCGTGCCTGCGGACGATCGTACTGGCTGAAAGCGGTCTGCTTGGTCGGGTTGTCATTCGCGTTGTAGCGGATAACGTTACAAATCAGCAGGGCGTTCGCCAGACCGTGCGGAATGTGGAACTGAGAGCCCAGTTTGTGCGCCATGGAGTGACATACACCGAGGAAGGCGTTGGCAAACGCGATACCGGCGATAGTCGCTGCACTGTGAACACGTTCACGCGCAACCGGGTTTTTAGACCCTTCGTGGTAAGACGCCGGCAGGTTTTCTTTCAGCAGTTTCAGAGCCTGAAGAGCCTGACCGTCAGAGAACTCAGAAGCCAGTACGGAAACGTAAGCTTCCAGGGCGTGAGTTACCGCATCCAGACCACCGAACGCACACAGGGACTTCGGCATATCCATCACCAGGTTGGCGTCGACAATCGCCATATCCGGGGTCAGGGCGTAGTCAGCCAGCGGATATTTCTGACCGGTTGCATCGTCGGTCACAACCGCAAACGGTGTGACTTCAGAACCGGTACCGGAAGTGGTGGTGACGGCGATCATTTTCGCTTTCACGCCCATTTTCGGGAACTTGTAGATACGTTTACGGATGTCCATAAAGCGCAGCGCCAGCTCTTCGAAGTGAGTTTCCGGATGTTCGTACATGACCCACATGATTTTCGCGGCGTCCATCGGGGAACCGCCGCCCAGCGCGATGATCACGTCTGGTTTGAAGGAGTTCGCCAGCTCAGCGCCTTTGCGCACAACGCTCAGAGTCGGGTCGGCTTCAACTTCGAAGAAGACTTCGGTTTCAACGCCAGCCGCTTTCAGCACAGAGGTGATCTGGTCTGCATAGCCGTTGTTGAACAGGAAGCGGTCAGTCACGATGAGCGCACGTTTGTGGCCATCAGTAATCACTTCATCCAGCGCGATGGGCAGAGAGCCACGGCGGAAGTAGATAGATTTCGGAAGTTTGTGCCACAACATGTTTTCAGCTCGCTTAGCAACGGTTTTCTTGTTGATCAGGTGTTTCGGACCAACGTTTTCAGAGATGGAGTTACCACCCCAGGAACCACAACCCAACGTCAGGGAAGGTGCGAGTTTGAAGTTGTACAGGTCACCGATACCACCCTGAGAGGCCGGGGTGTTGATCAGGATACGCGCGGTTTTCATCATCTGACCGAAGTAAGCAACGCGTTCTGGCTGGTTATCCTGGTCAGTGTACAGGCAGGAGGTGTGACCGATACCGCCCATAGCGACCAGTTTTTCTGCTTTTTCTACCGCTTCTTCGAAATCTTTCGCACGGTACATCGCCAGAGTCGGAGACAGTTTTTCGTGTGCGAACGGTTCGCTTTCATCAACGACCGTAACTTCACCGATCAGAATCTTGGTGGTTTCTGGTACGGAGAAGCCTGCCAGTTCAGCAATTTTGTAGGCTGGCTGACCGACGATAGCGGCGTTCAGAGCGCCATTTTTCAGGATAACGTTTTGAACCGCTTTCAGCTCCTGGCCCTGCAGCATGTAGCCGCCGTGGCTGGCGAAACGTTCGCGAACGGCATCATAGACGGAATCAACAACGACAACAGACTGTTCAGAAGCACAGATTACGCCGTTATCAAAGGTTTTAGACATCAGAACAGACGCCACAGCGCGTTTGATATCCGCAGTTTCATCAATGACAACCGGAGTGTTGCCTGCGCCTACGCCGATAGCCGGTTTACCGGAGCTGTATGCAGCTTTAACCATGCCTGGACCGCCAGTGGCGAGGATCAGGTTAATATCCGGGTGGTGCATCAACGCGTTAGACAGTTCTACGGAAGGTTGATCGATCCAGCCAATCAGATCTTTCGGCGCGCCGGCAGCGATAGCCGCTTGCAGAACGATGTCTGCCGCTTTGTTGGTTGCTTCTTTAGCACGCGGATGCGGAGAAAAGATGATGGCGTTACGGGTCTTCAGGCTAATCAGCGATTTGAAGATCGCGGTAGAGGTCGGGTTAGTGGTTGGAACGATACCGCAAATAATGCCGATAGGTTCGGCAATGGTGATGGTCCCGAAGGTGTCGTCTTCAGACAGCACACCGCAGGTTTTTTCATCTTTATAAGCATTGTAAATATATTCAGAAGCGAAGTGGTTTTTAATCACTTTGTCTTCCACGATGCCCATACCGGATTCGGCGACGGCCATTTTGGCCAGCGGAATGCGGGCATCAGCGGCTGCCAGAGCGGCGGCGCGGAAGATTTTGTCGACCTGTTCTTGAGTGAAACTGGCATATTCACGCTGGGCTTTTTTTACACGCTCTACGAGTGCGTTAAGTTCAGCGACATTAGTAACAGCCATAATGCTCTCCTGATAATGTTAAACTTTTTTAGTAAATCATCTGCGCGATACGTGAGTATAGACAGATCGACGATACTTTGTATAAATGCCTGAAATTCAGGTGGTTACTTAACGTCCGTTTCGCTCTGATTTACTAAAAGAGCTTCTGCGTTAGTATCATTTAACTCTAACGCGTTACGTCCAGGTGGCGTAAGCAAGATTACTCACTTCTGAGTAGCGATTGTGTGATCTAAATCAAGATTACGCAAAGCTGACACCTTTCAGCAGGCCATTTTAGCCTTTTATGTAAATTGTTAAGAAATCGTTGTCATGAAGAGTAAGTGGATTAGCATAACGAGTACATATAAATAACAGCGATGAATGGATGAAATTAGGTGTAGATAAGAGGTGAACTATGCGAATAAAAGGCGTATCTTCTGCGCGTTTTGATCATTAACGAACATTGACTTCATCCGGCTAACGCTTCGGAGCTAACCGTGATTCAACCGCTTTTTGATTTTCCTGTTTACTTTAAGTTCTTTATCGGGCTCTTTGCGCTGGTTAACCCGGTGGGGATTATCCCCGTTTTCATCAGCATGACCAGCTACCAGACGGCCACGGCGCGTAATAAAACTAACCTCACCGCGAATCTGTCGGTTGCGATTATCTTGTGGAGTTCCTTATTCCTCGGCGATGGCATCCTGCAGCTGTTTGGTATTTCTATTGACTCGTTCAGAATTGCGGGCGGTATCCTGGTTGTCACCATTGCAATGTCGATGATCAGCGGGAAGCTGGGGGAAGATAAACAAAACAAGCAAGAAAAGTCAGAGACGGCCATACGCGAGAGCATTGGCGTTGTGCCGTTAGCGCTGCCGTTAATGGCGGGGCCAGGGGCGATCAGCTCCACTATCGTCTGGGGGACGCGTTATCACAGCATCGCGCATTTGCTTGGTTTTTCAGTTGCCATTGCGCTTTTTGCGCTTTGCTGCTGGGGCGTGTTCCGTATGGCGCCGTGGCTGGTTCGTTTGCTGGGGCAAACCGGTATCAACGTTATTACCCGAATCATGGGGTTGTTGTTAATGGCGCTCGGCATCGAATTTATTGTCACAGGAATAAAAGGCATTTTCCCCGGCTTGCTCAACTAAACTCCCACCTGCTGATTTACAGGCGGCGCCCTAAGGGGCCGCCTTGTGACATTCCCACGTAACACTTCTTACTTTGATAAGCATTCAGCGTTTAAATGATAAAAATACTAATATAATCTAACGCTATTTATTTTTATTAATCAAACTATTATCAACATTACTGAGACCGTGAGAAGCGGTAGGTCTGTTATTTTATTCACACCATACTCTGGGGCTTGATGAAGGATTATTGAAATGTTATTAGTTGTTTCAGCTCCATCGTAGATGAATGTGCTAAATAATGAGCATTTGTTAAATTTGTGTGTGTTTTCTGGCGCAGGCATAACCTACGATGCGACAGAGAGATATTTTTCTTTCAACTTATTGATTATAAAGAATAAATCAAAGATTTTTAACATTGTTTAACTGTTTTTTTGGGCAGGGATTTTTCCATAAAAGAGAATTGGTTAACAAAATTGTAAAATGAATTGGCGGTTCAGAAACGCATTTGATACTTTTCGGCCAAACATTTTTGTAGAAGATTTCACATTGTTGATAACTATTTTCATTTAGATGGTTGTCAGAAATAACGTGCGACGTGGGCAGGTACGTCGTATACCGAATCGACGAAAGGCGATCGAACGAATCGTCAGAATAAATAAAGTCGGTGATAGCAAAAGCAGTGACAGACCTGGCAGTACACCACCAGTGCTGTACAGGAACCCTGACGGGATTAAACAGGCTGGTAAAAACCAGTAATTATAATGAGTGGAGTACAAACACAATGTCTAACATCACGAAAAAAAGTTTAATTGCAGTGGGAATACTCACTGCGCTCATCGCCGCCAGCGCCGCGACTGCGGCAGACGTGCCCGCCGGTGTTCAGTTAGCCGACAAGCAAACGTTGGTACGTAATAATGGATCAGAAGTGCAGTCTCTCGACCCGCATAAAATTGAAGGCGTGCCGGAATCGAACGTTAGCCGTGATCTCTTTGAAGGCTTATTAATTAGTGATGTCGAGGGGCATCCTTCACCGGGCGTCGCGGAAAAATGGGAGAATAAAGATTTTAAAGTCTGGACATTCCATCTACGTGAAAATGCGAAATGGTCAGATGGTACGCCCGTCACTGCCCATGATTTCGTTTATAGCTGGCAACGCCTGGCCGATCCTAATACGGCATCGCCGTACGCCAGCTATCTGCAATACGGTCATATCGCTAATATCGATGACATTATCGCCGGTAAAAAACCCGCCACCGATCTGGGGGTAAAAGCGCTTGATGATCACACCTTTGAAGTGACCTTAAGTGAGCCGGTGCCTTATTTCTACAAATTGTTGGTCCACCCTTCAGTGTCTCCTGTACCGAAATCAGCGGTCGAAAAATTTGGCGATAAGTGGACACAACCGGCCAATATTGTCACTAACGGCGCTTATAAGTTAAAAAACTGGGTGGTGAACGAACGTATCGTGCTGGAGCGTAACCCGCAATACTGGGATAACGACAAAACCGTCATCAATCAGGTAACTTATTTGCCTATCTCTTCGGAGGTGACGGATGTCAACCGCTACCGCAGCGGCGAGATCGATATGACTTATAACAATATGCCGATCGAATTATTCCAGAAACTGAAAAAAGAGATCCCGAATGAAGTCCGCGTAGACCCTTATTTGTGTACCTATTATTACGAAATTAATAATCAAAAAGCGCCGTTTAACGATGTCCGCGTGCGTACCGCGCTGAAACTGGCGTTAGATCGCGACATTATTGTTAATAAGGTTAAAAATCAGGGCGATTTACCCGCTTATAGCTACACGCCGCCGTATACCGATGGCGCAAAACTGGTAGAGCCTGAGTGGTTCAAATGGTCCCAGCAAAAGCGTAATGAAGAAGCGAAGAAATTGTTGGCTGAAGCCGGCTTTACGGCGGATAAGCCCTTAACATTCGACCTGCTGTATAACACCTCCGATCTGCATAAAAAACTGGCCATTGCCGTGGCGTCTATCTGGAAGAAAAATCTGGGCGTCAATGTGAATCTGGAGAATCAGGAATGGAAAACCTTCCTGGATACCCGTCATCAGGGCACCTTTGATGTTGCCAGAGCCGGGTGGTGCGCAGATTATAATGAACCGACCTCATTCCTGAATACTATGTTGTCCGACAGTTCAAATAACACCGCGCATTATAATAGCCCGGCGTTTGATAAGCTGATTGCTGACACGCTGAAAGTGGCGGACGATACGCAGCGCAGCGAACTCTACGCTAAAGCGGAGCAGCAGTTAGATAAAGACTCGGCTATTGTGCCGGTGTATTACTACGTTAACGCGCGCCTGGTGAAACCTTGGGTGGGCGGGTATACCGGTAAAGACCCGCTGGATAATATTTATGTGAAAAACTTATATATTATCAAACATTAATGGCAAGACATGGGACAACTGCGGTTGTCCCATGGTGTCTTTTTTCATCGCACTATAACTTTCCCTGGCGGATCTTTTGTCACGTCCGGGAAGTAAAGGCACAGGCCAGAAGGTACGGGCAATGTTGAAATTTATTTTACGCCGCTGTCTGGAAGCGATTCCGACGCTGTTTATTCTTATTACCATCTCTTTCTTTATGATGCGCCTCGCGCCGGGTAGCCCTTTTACTGGCGAGCGCGCATTGCCGCCGGAAGTGCTGGCCAATATTGAAGCAAAATATCATCTGAACGATCCCATCATGACGCAGTACTTCAGCTACCTGAAGCAGCTGGCGCATGGCGATTTTGGACCATCGTTTAAATACAAAGATTACACGGTCAACGATCTGGTTGCCGCCAGCTTCCCCGTTTCGGCGAAACTTGGCGCTGCCGCTTTTTTGCTGGCGGTCATTATTGGTGTCAGTGCTGGCGTGATTGCCGCGCTAAAGCAAAATACGCGATGGGATTATACGGTGATGGGATTTGCCATGACCGGCGTCGTTATCCCCAGTTTTGTGGTAGCGCCGCTACTGGTGATGGTCTTTGCAATAACCTTGCAATGGCTGCCTGGCGGCGGCTGGAACGGCGGGGCGTTAAAATTTATGATCCTGCCGATGGTCGCGCTTTCACTGGCCTATATTGCCAGCATCGCTCGTATTACGCGCGGCTCAATGATTGAAGTTCTGCATTCGAACTTTATTCGTACCGCGCGGGCAAAAGGATTACCGATGCGCAGAATCATCTTCCGCCATGCGTTAAAACCTGCGCTGCTGCCGGTTTTATCCTATATGGGGCCAGCCTTTGTCGGCATTATTACCGGCTCAATGGTGATTGAAACTATTTATGGCTTACCGGGCATTGGGCAGCTTTTCGTTAATGGCGCGCTCAACCGCGATTACTCGCTGGTGTTAAGTTTGACCATTCTGGTCGGGGCGCTGACCATATTATTTAACGCCATTGTCGATGTGCTCTATGCCGTTATCGACCCGAAAATTCGCTATTGATACTGGAGCTCGCGATGATGTTAAGTAAGAAAAACAGCGAGACGCTGGAAAATTTCAGTGAAAAGCTGGAGGTGGAAGGTCGCAGCCTTTGGCAAGATGCCCGTCGGCGCTTTATGCATAACCGTGCGGCGGTGGCCAGTCTTATTGTCCTGTTTCTGATAGCCCTGTTCGTGACAGTGGCGCCTATGCTGTCGCAATTTACCTATTTCGATACCGACTGGGGCATGATGTCCAGTGCGCCGGATATGGCGTCCGGTCACTATTTCGGCACTGACTCTTCCGGGCGCGATCTGTTGGTGCGCGTTGCCATCGGCGGGCGTATCTCATTAATGGTCGGGATTGCCGCCGCGCTGGTGGCGGTCATTGTCGGAACGCTGTATGGCTCGCTGTCCGGCTATCTGGGCGGCAAAATTGATTCTGTGATGATGCGTTTGTTGGAGATCCTCAACTCGTTCCCGTTTATGTTCTTTGTGATTTTGCTGGTGACGTTTTTTGGGCAGAACATTCTGTTGATTTTCGTCGCCATCGGCATGGTCTCCTGGCTTGATATGGCGCGTATCGTGCGTGGCCAAACCCTAAGTCTTAAACGTAAAGAATTCATCGAAGCCGCGCAGGTGGGTGGTGTGTCGACTGCCAGCATTGTGATCCGCCATATTGTGCCTAACGTCCTGGGCGTAGTGGTAGTGTATGCATCGTTGCTGGTGCCCAGCATGATTCTGTTTGAGTCTTTCCTCAGTTTCCTGGGGCTTGGGACGCAGGAACCGTTAAGCAGTTGGGGAGCGTTATTGAGCGATGGCGCAAATTCAATGGAAGTCTCACCGTGGCTGCTGCTGTTTCCGGCTGGCTTTCTCGTGGTGACGTTATTCTGTTTTAACTTTATTGGCGATGGCCTGCGTGATGCCCTCGACCCGAAAGATCGTTAAGGAGTACAGCCATGAGCTTATCAGAAACCGCAACTCAGGCGCCGCAACCGGCGAATGTACTGCTGGAGGTAAACGATCTTCGTGTTACGTTCGCTACGCCTGATGGCGATGTGACGGCGGTCAACGATCTGAACTTTACGCTTCGCGCTGGAGAAACGTTAGGTATTGTTGGCGAGTCTGGATCGGGGAAATCGCAAACGGCGTTCGCATTAATGGGACTGCTGGCGACGAATGGTCGAATCGGCGGTTCTGCGACCTTCAACGGACGTGAAATTCTTAATCTACCTGAGCGCGAACTGAATACGCTGCGCGCAGAACAGATTTCGATGATTTTTCAGGACCCGATGACCTCGCTAAATCCTTATATGCGCGTTGGGGAGCAGTTAATGGAAGTCCTGATGCTGCATAAAGGGATGAGCAAAGCGGAAGCTTTTGAAGAGTCCGTCAGAATGCTGGATGCCGTAAAAATGCCGGAAGCGCGCAAACGGATGAAAATGTACCCGCACGAATTTTCCGGCGGAATGCGTCAACGTGTGATGATTGCGATGGCGCTGTTGTGCAGGCCGAAACTGCTTATTGCCGATGAGCCTACCACCGCGCTTGATGTTACCGTGCAGGCGCAGATTATGACCTTGCTTAATGAGCTAAAGCGCGAATTTAATACCGCCATTATCATGATTACCCACGATCTGGGCGTGGTCGCGGGTATTTGCGATAAGGTCCTGGTAATGTATGCCGGGCGTACCATGGAATACGGTAAGGCGCGCGATGTCTTTTATCAGCCCGTTCATCCGTATTCGATAGGCTTGCTTAATGCGGTGCCGCGTCTGGATAGCGAGGGGGCGGAAATGTTGACGATTCCGGGCAATCCTCCCAATTTATTGCGTTTGCCTAAAGGTTGTCCGTTCCAGCCGCGTTGTCCTCATGCGATGGAGATCTGCAATAATGCGCCGCCACTTGAAGCGTTTAGTCCTGGTCGCTTGCGCGCCTGTTTTAAACCGGTGGAGGAACTGCTATGAATGCTGTGATTGAACAACGTAAAGTTCTCCTCGAAATCGCCGATCTGAAAGTACATTTTGATATCAAAGAAGGGAAGCAGTGGTTCTGGCAACCGCCGAAAACTCTGAAAGCGGTGGACGGCGTTACGCTACGCCTGTATGAAGGCGAAACGCTTGGCGTGGTGGGTGAATCCGGCTGCGGCAAGTCGACGTTTGCGCGCGCCATTATTGGTCTGGTGAAGGCGACAGACGGTAAAGTCGCCTGGCTGGGAAAAGATCTGTTGGGCATGAAAGCGGATGAGTGGCGCGAAGTGCGCAGCGATATCCAGATGATTTTCCAGGACCCGCTGGCGTCACTCAACCCGCGAATGACGATTGGCGAAATTATCGCGGAACCGCTGCGCACTTATCATCCTAAACTTTCGCGCCAGGACGTGCGTGACCGCGTGAAAGCCATGATGCTGAAAGTGGGGCTGCTGCCGAATCTCATCAACCGTTATCCTCATGAATTTTCCGGGGGGCAGTGCCAGCGCATCGGTATCGCCCGGGCGTTGATCCTGGAACCTAAGCTCATTATTTGCGATGAGCCGGTGTCGGCGCTGGACGTTTCTATTCAGGCGCAGGTGGTGAATTTGCTCCAGCAGTTACAGCGAGAGATGGGGCTGTCGTTGATTTTTATTGCGCACGACCTGGCGGTCGTAAAGCACATATCCGATCGTGTCCTGGTGATGTATCTCGGTCATGCAGTAGAATTGGGCACCTATGATGAGGTGTACCATAATCCACTGCATCCTTATACCAAAGCGCTGATGTCGGCGGTACCGATTCCCGATCCCGATCTGGAGCGAAATAAGAAGATACAATTGCTGGAGGGCGAATTACCTTCGCCCATTAACCCGCCTTCCGGCTGCGTGTTCCGTACACGCTGTCCGCTAGCCGGGCCAGAATGCGCGCAAACGCGACCGGTGCTGGAAGGAAGTTTTCGCCATGCCGTTTCCTGCCTTAAAGTAGACCCGTTATAATCGCAAGGGCTGACAATTTGTCAGCCCTTCTTTTAGGTGAGGTTACCGTGTCACTTTCTTTGTCGTCGGTTCGCCGTCGTCTTTATCATAATCTGTTCGATTTGACTACGCGCTCAGGTCGCCGTTTTGAAGGGTTATGCGCGCTGTTTGCGCTGCTTAGCGTACTGGTCATTTTTGTTGAATCAGGCGTGGGAACGGAATATCACCTGACATTTGATGAATGGCATATTTTTGTCTGGCTGGAGCTCTGCGTTACCCTGATATTTACCGGTGAATACTTGCTCAGACTGTTTAGCTGGCCCGAACCGGCAAAATACGTTTTTAGTTTCTGGGGATTTATTGATCTGGTGACGATTTTGCCGCTGTACGTCATGTGGCTGTGGCCGGAAATTAGCCTGAACTATATGTTTGCCTGGCGTGCTATGCGAGCGATTCGCGTGCTGCGTATTCTTAAACTGCTACGCTTTATGCCATCCCTGCGCGTATTCTGGAGCGCCATTATTAGCGCGCGTCATCAGCTTATTCTGTTCTATTCATTTATTGCGATCGTGATGATTATTTTCGGTGCCCTGATGTATCTTATTGAAGGACCGAAATATGGCTTCACGACGCTTAATGCCTCGGTGTATTGGGCGATAGTGACAGTCACAACCGTGGGGTATGGTGATATTACGCCGCATACGCCGCTGGGACGTATTGTCGCGTCGGTGCTTATTTTGATTGGTTATTCGGTGATTGCGATTCCTACAGGACTGATTACCACGCACATGAGCAGCGCGTTTCAAAAACGTCACTGGCAGCGAAAATGTCCGCAGTGCCAGCAAAGCCAGCATGAACATAGCGCGCAATATTGTAACCGATGCGGCAGTAAGCTACCGGATTAAACAGGCTTGCCGGAGGGCGCAATCAGACGCCATCCGGCCTGAACCGCTTATTCGCGCCAGAGAATATGGCACAGCTTGTGGTCCTTTTCCCGGCACAGCAGAACGCGGGCGAAAATGTCGTTAATTTCGCCGTCTTCGGTATCCGCTAGGCCAATCACTACCTCGGCAAAAAAGTCTGGATTCAGGTCAAAATCGACGTGCTCTTGCCAGTCTTCAGCGGGATCAAACAACTCCGCGCCGCCGCGCTCCTCGAATTGCAAATTGAACAGAATGATATCAGCCGGATCAAGATTATCCGCCGCCAGCTCAAGAAAAATATCGTAAGCCTGCTCAAGCGTTTCGTCTTCAGTCAGGCGATTGTTCAGATCCATTTCCATAGTGACTACCTGTTTACTCATGTTGGTCACGTTTTACAGCAATGGACTAAAGAAGTAAAACAATCGCTCGGTAATACGCTGCCATAACGGACGTTTTACCCACAAACGCGCATCTAAGAGACGGGAGCGCGAAATATAATCGTCCTGTACCGCAGCCAGATCGGCGCCGAAACCCGTATCATCAATGACCAGCGTAATCTCGAAATTAAGCCACAGGCTACGCATGTCGAGATTCACGGTACCGACCAGGCTCAGTTCGCCATCGACCAGCACGCTTTTAGTATGCAACAGCCCGCCTTCGAACTGATAGATTTTCACGCCCGCCGCCAGTAACTCGCTGAAAAAGGCGCGACTGGCCCAGCCGACGAGCAGTGAATCATTTTTACGGGGCAGGATAATACTGACATCCACGCCGCGCTGCGCAGCGGTACAAATGGCGTGCAGCAGATCGTCGCTGGGGACGAAATATGGCGTGGTCATAATTAAATATTCGCGCGCAGCATAGGTGGCGGTTAATAGTGCCTGGTGAATGAGATCTTCCGGAAAACCAGGACCGGAAGCAATGGTATGAATGGTATGCCCGCTGGCCTGCTCAAACGGCATAATATTCACATCCGGCGGGGGAGGCAGAATGCGTTTACCCGTCTCGATTTCCCAATCGCAGGAGTAAACAATCCCCATTGCTGTCGCCACGGGGCCTTCCATCCGCGCCATCAAATCGACCCATTGTCCAACGCCGGCATCCTGTTTGAAAAAACGCGGGTCCACCATATTCATACTGCCGGTATAGGCGATGTAATTGTCAATCATCACCATTTTACGGTGCTGGCGAAGATCCATACGGCGTAAAAAGACGCGCATCAGATTCACCTTCAGCGCCTCTACGACTTCAATGCCAGCGTTACGCATCATGGCCGCCCAGGGGCTGCGGAAGAAAGCGACGCTACCCGCGGAATCCAGCATAAGCCGGCAATGGATGCCGCGGCGGGCGGCGGCCATTAGCGATTCAGCGACCTGATCCGCCATGCCGCCTGGCTGCCAGATGTAAAACACCATTTCGATATTATGCCGCGCCAGTTGGATATCGCGAATAAGCGCCTGCATGACATCATCGGAGTCGGTAAGTAATTGCAACTGGTTGCCTTTGACGCCCGCAATCCCCTGACGTCGTTCGCACAGCTTAAACAAGGACGATGCGACGCTACTGTTTTCTTGCGCGAAAATGTGTTTGCAGGCTTTGAGGTCATTCAACCATTTGGCAGTAGATGGCCACATGGCGCGGGCACGCTCGGCGCGACGTTTGCCTAAATGCAATTCGCCCACGGACAAATAGGCGATGATCCCGACCAGCGGAAGGATATAGATGATTAACAACCAGGCCATTGCGGAGGGAACTGCGCGCCGTTTCATTAGAATACGTAATGTGACGCCGGCAATGAGAACCCAGTATCCCAAAATGACCAGCCAACTCACCACGGTGTAGAAGGTTGTCATAACTTTAAAAATCCTTTAGAAAGCGTGTTGTTAAGAGTTTACGCGTCAGGATTCACATGGCAAATAAAAACACGGGAAAAGCGCTGGTCTGCATCCGGCGAGGGGGTATAATGGCGCTTCTGTTACAGTGAGAGTCGTAAACATGAAGCGTAGTAGAACGGAAGTGGGGCGCTGGCGAATGCTACGTCAGGCGAGCCGCCGTAAAGCGCGTTGGCTTGAAGGGCAATCACGCCGTAATATGCGTATCCATACTATCAGGAAATGCATCTTTAATCGTCAGCGTAATTCATTACTCTTTGCGATTCACGGTGTGTGAGCCAGAAAGGGCACCGTATGCGGTGCCCAACAGGCCATCCTTTTCAAAAGATCTTCTTATACGGTTTGACCGAAACCTGCGCATAGACGCCCGCTGCGACGTAGGGATCCGCATCAGCCCAGGATTGCGCTGCTTCTAAAGATTCAAATTCAGCAATCACCGTTGACCCGGTAAATCCGGCTACCCCAGGATCGTTACTGTCCACTGCGGGCATCGGCCCGGCAGTTAATAATCGCCCTTCATCATGCAGAAGTTGCAGGCGCGCCAGATGCGCGGGCCGTACCGAGAGGCGTTTTTCAAGCGAGTTGGCATTATCCTGAGCGTAAATAACATACAGCACGGGTAGAGCTCCTTAATCGGTAAAAGTTGCTGATTACGTTATTGGAAAGGGCATTTAACTGCAATGTAAAGATACCGACTTTGTTAAACATGCACATTTTGTGTGGTGTTTTTGCGCGATATCATCTTTTAAATGCCGCTATCGGCAATGCCTTATTGAATATGATTGCTATTTGCATTTAAAATTCAGCTCTGGTTTTTCAACTGAAACGATTATGACTTCAATGACCCTTGATTTACCTCGTCGCTTTCCCTGGCCGACACTCCTTTCCGTAGGCATTCATGGTGCTGTAGTGGCAGGTTTGCTCTATACCTCGGTACATCAGGTTATTGAATTGCCTGCGCCAGCGCAGCCTATCACGGTGACAATGGTTTCACCCGCTGACCTGGAGCCGCCCCAGGCGGTTCAGCCGCCGCCGGAGCCAGTGGTTGAACCCGAACCGGAGCCAGAGCCGATCCCTGAACCGCCTAAAGAAGCGCCCGTGGTGATTGAGAAACCCAAACCTAAGCCAAAACCCAAGCCAAAACCGAAACCGGAACCGGTGAAAAAGGTTGAAGAGCAGCCGAAGCGCGAAGTCAAACCAGCCGCGCCTCGTCCTGCCTCACCGTTTGAAAATAGCGCCCCGGCGCGGCCAACAAGCAGCACCGCCTCGGCGACCAGCAAGCCGGCGGTGAGCGTACCCACTGGACCTCGCGCTCTGAGCCGTAACCAGCCGCAGTATCCGGCGCGAGCACAGGCGTTACGTATTGAAGGCCGCGTAAAGGTTAAGTTTGATGTGACCTCTGCTGGGCGAGTGGAAAATGTACAGATTCTGTCCGCGCAGCCAGCCAATATGTTTGAGCGTGAAGTTAAGAATGCGATGCGTAAATGGCGCTATGAAGCAGGCAAGCCGGGTTCCGGGCTGGTGGTCAATATTATCTTCCGTCTGAACGGTACGGCGCAGATTGAGTAATCTCTGGCGCCGCCAGTAGGAATATACCATCACCTGCTGGCGGCGTAAGCGGGCATACTTAACCCTGAACCGGGAGCGGGCGAGGTTTACCGTCCGGATCGACGGCAACATAAATAAACAGCGCCTCGGTGGCCTTGTAGCGCTGTCCAATCGGTTCTGACGCGACTTTTTTCACCCAGACTTCAATATTGATGCTAATAGACGTCGTACCGCGTTTAACGCAGCGCGCGTAGCAGCATACGACATCGCCAACCGCGACGGGGCGCAGAAATGTCATTCCTTCCACGCGTACGGTTACAACCCGACCGTGCGCGATCTCTTTGGCCAGTATCGCGCCGCCAATATCCATTTGCGACATCAGCCAGCCGCCAAAAATATCGCCGTTCGCATTGGTATCGGCAGGCATGGCCAATGTACGTAAAACCAGCTCGCCCTGAGGAGTATTATCCATTGTTGTCATTGTAAAACCGACTATCAGAAAAAATTACAGCCGCGATGCTACTATGAATTTTGTGTGGAGAATAGTGGGAATAAAGGTACTGACGGGAAAGCGCAGGGCGTAAAGGCGAAGAAAATATCGCCAGGCGTTCGCAGTCTGGCGATGATAAGTCACGGGAGGGTTATGATTTATCTTCCTGTGGCAGATGCCGGTAGATATAGACGCCGCTCAGCAGGGTAAAAATGAGCGTCAGCGCCGTGAGTCCAAAGACCTTAAAGTTGACCCAGATATTTTGCGGCAACCAGAAGGCGATATAAATGTTAGCCAGACCGCACGCAATAAAAAACAGCGCCCACGCCAGGTTCAGCTTTGACCAGACCTGCTGCGGCAACGCCAGTTCTTTACCTAACATACGTTGGATTAACGGTTTTTTCATCACCCACTGGCTTATTAACAGCGCGCCGGCGAACAGCGCATAAATAACCGTCACCTTCCATTTAATAAATTCATCGTTATGGAAGAAGAGCGTCAGACCGCCGAAGACGGCAACCAGAACAAAGGTAATCAGCGCCATCTTCTCTATTTTCCGATAGCGCACCCAGCTATAAATCAGCACGATTGCCGTCGCGACAATCAGTGCGGAGGTCGCCGCATAGATGTCATAAAGTTTATAAAACGCAAAAAAGACAACCAGCGGTAAAAAATCCAGAAACTGCTTCATTCTTCGATTCCATCATCAACGAGCGTCGAATGCGCCGCGTAACGGCGCATTGCGGATTATTGGCGAATCAACATATACAGGCGGAATAAGTAGATAAGCAATACTGCGGAAATCAGATTGCTCAACGTATTCGCCAGTACAGCGCCTACATTTGGGGTCAGTACAGCGAAGCTGGGCGCGAACAGCAATAGCAATGTTTTAGCCAGTAACCAGCCTATCACCGCAGGCGCGACCAGTCTCATGTTAGCCCAGGCTAAACGCATACTGCTGCGCATTGCGGCAAACACGCCCATTTTCTCTTCAACCAACATCACTGGCGCAAGCGCCAGCACAATGGCCATAATAATCCCCGGAACGACAATCAGCATTATACCGATTTGCACTAACAGGGTAGTCAGAAAAATGAGAATAAACAGTTTAGGCAATGCAGGGGCGCTGGCGCCGATAGCGCGCAGCGCGCTAACCCGATGTCCCGCTGAAACTAACTGAATCATCAGGATGATACCGCCGGCCAGAATAGCGTTGCCGATAAGCCCGGAAAACGTCGAGGCGGCAGAGGCGCGCAACAGGATCTGCTGCTGCTCCGGCGTCATATTTTGTACCAGCTCAAACAGGCCAGCGCTGCCTGCCAGATGTTCTCCTTCACTGAGTTGCGCGATTTGCGCATCGCTGGGTGAAAAGGCATGACCTAAGACCACCGTGATAAATGCGCACAGCAACGAAACCAGCAAGATAGTAATAAATTGATTTCGGAAAAAATTTCCGGCGTCACGGTAAACGGACTTCGCCGTGATAGACATGCACTCTCCTTGAGTTTTGCAGGTGTTAATTTGCGGGCAATTGTACCCTGGATAACTCTACAGTGGCAGCATCAGCAGTTGTATGGAAAAGCATATCTTTGTAAAGCGGCGGTAATCCGTATCGCGCGCGGGCGCGATTACACGCCTCATTCACTTCGCCTCCTTCGCCCGATATCGAAAATTCGCGACAGGTTGAAGGGCGGTTTTCATAAATAGCGCAACTGACGTTTTCACCCGGCGTGCCAATTAGCGCTTTACAGTGCGGCTGTTTTTGGTTGGTACCGGCCATACAACGTAAAAAAGGGGTAACAGGCTCGGTTAATGACGCCGGAACGCGTCCGCTGGCATCGTCGCCTTCAGCCCAATAAAAGGAGACACGAAAATAGGCACAACAGGCACCGCATGTCATGCATGGGTTAAGAACGCTCATGATTCACCTGCAAAAAACTCACGTATCAATAGATTACAACGGAAATTAATCTGTCCCGCAGTGTTCGCGAATCTTACCGCCACGCGCCATTGCGGGACATTGATTACCTTAGCCAGCCTTTATCGCCAGGGCAACAGGAGCAGACAAATATTTGCATAGCGTGAATATGTCAAAATTGATCTGAACTCCTATAACCAGGATTTTCAATACAAGTTCTAAATTAATCTGGATCAATAAATGTTAAATTATAAGAACAAATGTGATCTGTGTTAGATCACTTATTACTTCATTGTGGGTATATTCATCACGCTTTTATAACCATAACGATGGAGCGGGTATGAAAAAATTTACAGTGGCGGCACTGGCGTTAACAACTCTTCTCTCAGGCAGCGCTTTCGCGCACGAAGCCGGAGAATTCTTTATGCGTGCAGGTCCGGCAACCGTCAGACCTACAGAAGGGGCGGGTGGTACGCTGGGGCATTTAAACGGGTTTGATGTGAGTAATAACACGCAACTCGGCCTGACATTCACTTACATGGCGACGGACAATATCGGGGTTGAATTGCTGGCGGCCACGCCGTTCCGCCATAAGGTGGGTACGGGCGCGACGGGAGATATCGCCACGGTTCACCTGTTACCGCCAACGTTAATGGCGCAGTGGTACTTCGGCGATTCCAGCAGCAAAGTGCGTCCTTATGTCGGCGTGGGGGTGAACTACACCACCTTCTTCGATAACGACTTTAACGATAATGGTAAAAATGCCGGGCTGTCCGATCTGAGCTTTAAGGATTCCTGGGGCGCGGCAGGGCAAGTTGGGGTAGATTACCTGATTAACCGCGACTGGTTAATTGGCGCCTCTGTCTGGTACATGGATATTGATACTACCGCCAATTATAAAATGGGCGGCGTTCAGCATCATGACAGCGTGCGTCTGGACCCATGGGTATTTATGTTCTCGGCAGGCTATCGTTTCTAATCGCGTGATGTTGTGACGAAAAAAGACCCCGCCAGGCGGGGTCAAAAAAGGACATGACACACGGATTTTACTTGTCGGAACTCACTTGTCTTCTTTCGGTTCGCCGCAGCCTAGTTCTGCGCCAGTGAGAGGATCAACGGTGGGGTCCGATTTCGTTCTTTCTGCCATCGCTTTGAGCAGCGCCATCTGCTCGCGCGGCAATTTCACTGTCGCCAGGCCATCGCCGCCATCAACAGCAGGCATCGGTTCTGCGACATAGTTGAAGTTCTCATCGCTATTCCAGCTACCTCGCGGATCGTCGCCTTGCGACATGTTGTAGTACACGTCGGTATACTGTTCTACCGGCGGTAATTTACCCGGCGGGAAGTTGTTACGAATCGAATACAGCGCCTTTTCAAAAGAGAGCTGGTGCGCGACTTCACGGGTCATTAAGAAACTGAGCGTGTCTTTTACGCCGGGATCGTCGGTCAGATTAATCAGGCGTTCATAAATGATCTTCGCTCGCGCCTCTGCCGCGATGTTTGAGCGTAGATCGGCTGTGACTTCGCCGATAGTATCAATATAAGCCGCGGTCCACGGTACGCCGCCGGAGTTCGTCAACGCCGGGCCGCCGCCATACAGCAGAGAGGTGATATGGCTGTCATTACCATTCTGCGTCAGCGAGCGATAAAGTTCCGCTTCGTTTTCGGTACCTTCCGCCAGCTCGCCTTTAGCGCCTTTATTAAGCATTCCTACCAGTGAGCCGATAATTTCCAGATGACTCAGCTCCTCGGTGGCGATGTCCATTAACATTTCTCTACGACCGGCATCATCATCGCTTAAACCTTGCGTGAAGTAGCGGCAGGCGGCCGCCAGTTCGCCCTGCGGGCCGCCAAACTGTTCCAGCAGCAGGTTCGCTAATCCAGGATTAGGTTCGCTCACTCGCACAGTATATTGAAGTTGTTTTACGTGTCGAAACATATTGCCTCCTGCTTATTATTTATTTTTTGGCTTCAACGCCATCTGCTTCAGATCGCAGTAAAAATTGTTCCGTTGTCTGCGGAATATGTTTGATCAGCCAGTCAGCCATTTGCATTTCTTCTTTCAGAATGGCTTCAATCGTCGGAATTGAGGCAGTGTCGCCAGCTTTTTTTGCCGCCGCCAGCAGGGAGGTATAACAAGCAATTTCGAACTGCTCGAAAACATAACCGCTAATTGAGCCTTTGACAATTTCATCGGAAGGGAACATGCCACCGATAGATTGCCCCATTGCTGCCATTTTACTCATGGAGTCTTTCAACACCGAACGAGAAATGCCATTACGGTCCAATACTTCTTCGAGCATGGTAATTTGATGTTTGGTTTCACTAATATGTTGTTCAATTCTGGCTTTTATATCAGGATAATTTTCAATACGGCTGGCCATAGATTCAAGCATCGATTCTGCCTGTTTTTCCATGGCATGGGCGTCACGAAGCCAGTCATGATAATGTTCAGTATAATTCATTTTACATTCCTCAATGCGTGATAATCTGCTCCGATAATAAAATCGGAATCATGCAAGCTGATAATTAAAAATATTATTTCGATTTGCGTTCAGCACTTTTATTAACATTGCTGACTGCTAAATCGGTAAGTTTTAAATCAGTTTGTTTTTCCTCGTCGAGGGTTTCTTTGAGCAGTTTTAATGCCTTGCTATAGCCGAGCTGCTCGGCCAGGGTGGCTAGCGTGCCGTAGCTGGCGATTTCGTAATGCTCGACTTTTTGCGCCGCGGCGATAAGCGCTGCATCGCGTACTTCGTTTTTCTCCGTACTTTCGATGACTTCATTGGCTTCTTCGATCAGCCCTTCCATAGCGACGCATTTCATTCTTTTCAGTTTAATGCCAGATTCAGATTCGACGATCTGATCAATACGTTCAATCTGACCCTGGGTTTCTTCAAGATGAGATTGAAAGGCCTGGCTTAATTTTTCATTGGACGTGGCTCTGGCTAGTTTAGAAAGAGCCTTGGTTAATTGTTTTTCTGCACTATAGGTATCTGAAAGTAGATGGATAAAAAGGTCTTCAACGGTTTTGATATTCATAAATCTAATTCTCCTGGGCAAAATACTGCGAGCCAGAAGACTCGCAGATTGCTTGATAAAAGCATGTGTTGTATTTACATTACAGTAAATCAGGAATTATCGGATTTACGTCCGCCGTGACTATTCTGACCACCTTTTTTACCGGCTTCAGAAGCTCGTTGCGGATCGTTTTTGAAATTCCCGCCGCTATGCTGACCGCCTTTGCGGCCCGCTTCAGATGCTTTTTCACGATTCTCGGCGAAATTTCCTGAACCACCACGATGTTCGGCCATATTATTTCTCCTGTCTCGTTGCTTGCTGAAAAAATCGGTTTTAACCGTGTCGACACCCTATTAAAATTAGTTGGTTAAACCGATTAGTCAAATTGACGGAAATAGTTGTGATTTACCGCGTAAATAACGCACAAAAAATGGTTTAGAGATAATATATTCTATATTTTCTTTTAGAATAAGCGATTTAACAGAAAATGCTTTGCATTGTTATTAATAACAAGCGTCACTATCTGCAGCCATAGAAACGTTAATGCATTGTTTGTTGACATTTCTTTACATAAAGGCGGGGGAAATTGACGTGAAAACGCTAAATTTTTCGGCGTGATTAGGAGTTTTCTTAGCAAAAATTGACTTCAGACTTTTTGAAAGCTGGACGGGGAATAACACCAAAAAGATTGATGATGTACATCTGAATCGTGATTCTGGTTCGGCGCCAGCCACTCATTAAGCCGCCAGCGTTATGCTGACGGCTTAACTCGTTATGCGCGGCTGGCGGCTTTCATGGCTGAGACAAAGGACCTGAGCTCCGCCAACATCTGTTCGGGAGACGCGAGGTTTTTCTCGATAATCTTGACAATGGCTGAGCCGGAGATAGCGCCAGCCGCCCCGGCACGCACGGCCGCAGACACCTGTTCCGGCGAGGAGATACCGAAGCCCTGTAACGCAGGCGCGGCATGGTACTCTTTAAGCTTCTCAATGAGATGATGCAACGGCAATGCGCCACGGTTTTCCGCGCCGGTGACGCCCGAACGCGAAAGCAGGTAGGTGTAACCGCGGCCGTAAGATGCGACCTGGCGCAGAAGATCGTCATCCGCATTTGGCGGGCAGATGAAGATCGGCGCGATATTATGCCGTAACGCCGCCTGGCGGAAGGGGGCCGACTCTTCAACCGGGACATCTGCGACCAGCACGGAATCTACGCCAACCTGTTCACAACGGGCATAGAACGCATCTATGCCGTTATTGAACACCAGATTCGCGTACATTAGCAGGCCAATCGGAATGGTCGGGTGTTTTTCACGAATCAGCGCCAGCATTTCAAAACACTGAGCCGGCGTGACGCCAGCGGCGAAGGCGCGTAAGTTCGCATTCTGGATGGTAGGGCCATCGGCCAGCGGATCGGAGAAGGGAACCCCCAGTTCCAGAGCGTCGGCGCCAGCGTCAATCAGTGTGTCGATAATTTTCAGTGACTGTTCAATGCCAGGGTCGCCCAGGGTCACGAAGGGGACAAAAGCGCCTTCCCGGCGATCGTTGAGCTGTGCAAATAAATTTTCGTAGCGTTCCATCAGATTTCCCCTCGCGCTTTCAGGATATCGTGTACGGTAAAGATGTCTTTATCTCCGCGGCCAGAGAGATTGACCACCAGCAGTTGCTCTTTTTCCGGCTGCTCGCGCATCATTTTCAGAGCGTGCGCCAACGCGTGGGAGGATTCCAGCGCCGGGATAATTCCCTCATGGCGGCACAACGTTTTGAAGGCTTCCAGCGCCTCATCATCGGTAATGGAGACATAATCCGCGCGTCCGATGCTGTTCAGGTACGCATGTTGCGGCCCAACGGATGGGAAATCGAGCCCGGCGGAAATGGAATAGGACTCTTCAATTTGCCCGTCCGCTGTTTGCATCATCGGCGCTTTCATCCCGAAATAGATGCCAACGCGACCATGTTTAAGCGGCGCGCCATGCTCGCCGGTTTCAATACCGTGACCGCCAGGTTCAACGCCTATTAGCCCGACGCTGGTATCATTAATAAAATCCGCAAACATCCCGATAGCGTTTGAGCCGCCGCCGACGCAAGCGATAACGGCATCTGGCAGACGGCCCTCTTTGTCGAGGATTTGCGCTTTCGTCTCTTCGCCAATCATGCGTTGGAACTCGCGAACGATGGTGGGATAGGGATGCGGTCCTGCCGCCGTGCCGAGCATATAGTGCGCGGTTTCGTAACTACCGGACCAGTCGCGCAGCGCCTCGTTACAGGCATCTTTTAGCGTAGCGGAGCCGCTATGAACCGGGATAACCTCAGCGCCCATCAGACGCATACGGAAGACGTTCGGCGACTGGCGCTCAACGTCTTTGGCACCCATATAGATACGGCATTTCAGACCCAGCAGGGCGCTGGCGAGCGCAGAGGCGACGCCGTGCTGACCGGCGCCGGTTTCAGCGATAATCTCGCTTTTACCCATCCGTTTGGCCAGCAGCGCCTGACCCAGTACCTGATTGGTTTTGTGTGCGCCGCCGTGCAGTAAATCTTCGCGCTTTAAATACAACGTGGTACGCGTACCGGCGGTAATGTTCTGGCATTTCGTCAGCGCGGTGGGGCGTCCCGCGTAGTTTTTTAGCAGATCGGCGAATTGCGCCTGAAATTCAGGATCTTTTTGCGCGCTGACGAAGGCCTCTTCAAGCTGGTTCAGCGCAGGCATCAGGATCTGCGGCACATACATGCCGCCGAATTCACCAAAGTAGGGGTTGAGAAGTGTTGTCATGTTTTTTCCTTAATATGCGCGCAGTGTCTGAAAAACCGAGGCCAGAAGACGAGCATCTTTGATGCCCGGCTGTGACTCCACACCTGAATTAAAATCGAGACCGGCACAGCCGACTTGCGCCGCCTGGACGCAGTTATCGGCCGCCAGCCCGCCCGCCAGTAACACATCATCCAGCGGTTGCCCCTGTAGCAGTGACCAGTCGAAGCGCTGCCCGCTGCCGCCTTGCCCATTGTCGAAAATGTATTTATCGACATGGTGATAATCGCGTGCGGGAAGGGCATTGCTAACGCTCAGCGCCTTCCAGATTTGCACATTGCGCGGCAACGCCTCGCGCAGCGCGTTGACATACGCCTGGTCTTCGCTGCCATGTAGCTGTACGGCAGAAAGCGACAGGACGGCGGCTTTCTGGCAAACATCGGCGATATCAGCGTTCTGGAAAACGCCGACATACTGCAATGGCGCGCCGCTTATCACTTCTCGCGCCTGCTCAACGCTCACCGCGCGTGGAGATGAGGGCACAAAAATCAACCCGCCATATATTGCGCCAGCGTCACAGGCCGCTTTAGCGTCCTGGGCGCGGGTCAGGCCGCAGACTTTATTTTCGCCAAGCAGCACGCGACGGACGGCGGCGTTAAGATCGTCATGCGCCATTAACGCCGAGCCAATTAAAAAACCGTTGGCGAAGTGGCTCAGTTCGCGTACCTGACCATAGGTGTTAATCCCGGACTCGCTGATGACAGTCACGCCGTGGCCCAGTTTTGGCGCCAGCTGGCGGGTGCGATTCAAATCAATCGACAGATCGCGCAGATCGCGATTGTTGATACCTACCACTTTTGCGCCTAACGCTATCGCGCGCTCCCGTTCTTCGTCATTACTGACTTCCGTGAGCACGCCCATTTTCAGACTGTGCGCGACGGCGGAGAGTTGGCGATACTGTTCGTCATCCAGAACCGAGAGCATCAGTAAACAGGCATCGGCCTGATAGTAACGGGCAAGGTAGATCTGATAGGGATCGATAATAAAATCCTTACACAGAATCGGCTGCGGTGCGCTTTGGCTAACGACCGGCAGAAAATCGAAGCTACCCTGAAAATATTTTTCGTCGGTGAGCACCGAGATTGCCGAGGCGTAATGTTGATAAATATTGGCAATACGCGCCGGATCGAAATCATCGCGAATCACGCCTTTTGATGGCGATGCTTTCTTACACTCCAGAATAAAGGCGGTACGCGCGCCCTGGAGCGCATCATAAAAATGGCGTGTACTTGGCTGGATCTCATTTTGAAAGCTGGCCAGCGGCTGTTGCTGTTTGCGGGCTTCTACCCAAATCGCCTTGTCTGCGACGATTTTCGCTAAAACGGTTTGCATTATTTACCCTCTTGCCGCCAGTGCGGTGACTCTGTCATATGCGGTGCCGTTGCGCAGAACATCAAGCACGGTTTGCGCGTTGGCTTTGAGATCTTCCTGACCATGCAGACGCATCAGCATCGCCACGTTGGCGGCGACGGCGGCCTCATGCGCGGCATCGCCTTTACCTTGTAATAACCGCGTCAGAATGTCACGGTTTTCTTCCGGCGTGCCGCCAGCCAACTGATCCTGATGGTAAGGCGTCAGGCCAAAATCCTCCGCCGTAAGTTGATAGCTTTTAATTTCGCCGTCATGCAGCTCCGCGACAATCGTCGGCGCATGGAGCGAAACCTCATCCATGCCGCCGCTATGTACCACCGCCGCGCGCTGATAGCCCAGTACCCGTAAGGTTTCCGCAATCGGCAGCACCAGTTCCGGGCTATAGACGCCAATCAATGCCAGCGGCGGATGCGCCGGGTTGATCAGCGGGCCGAGTACGTTGAACAGGGTTCGCGTTTTTAACTGTTGGCGAACCGGCATCGCGTGACGGAATCCGGCGTGATATTTCGGCGCGAACAGGAAACAGACGCCCAGTTCATCTAACGCCTGACGTGATTTATCGGCGTTCATATCCAGATTAATACCGAACGCCGCCAGCAGATCGGATGACCCCGATTTGCTGGACACGCTACGGTTGCCGTGTTTCGCCACTTTCAGTCCACAGGCCGCTGCGACAAAGGCGCTGGCGGTAGAGATATTGATACTGTTACTGCCATCGCCGCCGGTACCAACGATATCCGCAAACAGGTAGTCCGGGCGCGGGAACGGGGCGGCATTTTCCAGCAACGCAGTGGCGGCGCCGGCAATTTCATTGGGATGCTCGCCGCGAATTTTCATGCTCACCAGCGCGGCGGCGAGCTGTTCAGGTTTAAGTTCGCCGCGGACGACCGCCGAAAACAACTGATGGCTCTCTTGTTGCGTCAGAGTTTGCGCCTGATAGAGTTTCTCCAGAATTGGCTGTAGGGTGTTGGTCGGTTCCAGCTTTTGCTGCGCCCAGGCTAATGTTTGCTCCAGTAGACGCGCACCCTGTGTCGTCAGGATGGACTCAGGATGAAATTGAAAACCGCAAACGCGATCCGCATCATGACGTACCGCCATCACCATGCCGTTGAAATGGGCGTTAATGGTTAGCCCGGCAGGAACATTACTGCCGACCAGCGAATGATAACGCGCGACCGGTAGCGGATTCGCCAGCCCGGCGAACATCGCCTGACCGTCATGCTCAATGCTGGAGGCTTTGCCATGCAGGATTTCTCCCGCCTGACCGACATAACCGCCGTAAGCTTCGACAATCGCCTGATGCCCCAGACAAATGCCGATGATCGGTAACTTGCCGCGTAGTCGGGTCAGCAGCTCCGGCATACAGCCTGCCTCGCTGGGAACGCCCGGACCGGGGGAGAGCATTAGCACCGGATTTTTCATTGTTGCCAGGCGATCGATAAGCGTCTGCGCCGGAATATGGTTACGGTAAATCACCACGTTATGACCGTTGGTCCGTAGCTGATCTGCCAGGTTCCAGGTAAACGAGTCGATGTTATCGAGCAGCAGAATATCAGCCATCAGAAGGTCTCCTGTGCATGATGCGCGGTGGCGATAGCACGCAATACGGCGCGCGCTTTATTACGGGTTTCATCGGCTTCAGACTGCGGAACAGAGTCCAGCACGATTCCGGCGCCCGCCTGTACGGTGGCGATACCGTTCTCCACCAGCGCGGAGCGGATAACAATACAGGTGTCCAGATCGCCGTGGGCGGTGAAGTAACCGACCGCGCCGCCATAGCTGCCGCGGCGCTGTCCTTCCGCATCGGCAATCAACTGCATGGCGCGTACTTTCGGCGCGCCGCTCAGGGTGCCCATGTTCATGCAGGCGCGATAGGCGTGCAGCGCGTCGAGATCGTGACGCAGTTCGCCCACTACCCGGGAAACCAGATGCATCACGTACGAATAGCGGTCAACTTTGGTCAGATCGGCAACGTAGCGACTGCCCGGCGTACAGATGCGCGCCAGGTCATTGCGCGCCAGATCGACCAGCATCAGATGTTCGGAAAGCTCTTTATGGTCGGTACGCATGTCCAGCTCAATACGGCTGTCGAGATCTCTGTCCAGCGTACCATCGGCGCGGCGACCGCGTGGACGGGTACCCGCGATGGGGTAAATCTCAATCTGACGACTGGCGGCGTCATATTTCAGCGAGCTTTCCGGCGACGCGCCGAAAAGCGTGAAATCATTATCCTGCATAAAGAACATATACGGGCTGGGGTTGCTCTTTTTCAGCACGTAGTAGGCAGCCAACGGCGACGGGCAGGGCAGTGAAAAGCGGCGCGACGGCACCACCTGAAATATCTCCCCCGCGCGGATGGCTTTTTGCAACTGGCGTACCACCGCGCCGAACGCGTCATCGCTCTGATTGCATTCGCAGCGCATGTCCGGCACCGGCGTGACCGGCAACGGCGGCGCAGGCTGGGTTAACTGTTGGCTAAGGTAAGCCAGGCGGGCGTTCAGGCGCTGTTTTTCCCGGTCGCTTGCGGTGAACAGACTGGCCTGAATACGGGTGCTTTTTTTCTGATGATCTATGACCATCAGCGTTTCCGCTAAATAAAAGCAGTAGTCCGGGCAGTTATTGCCAGCCTCAAGGTGTGGCAGCGCTTCAAAGCCAGCGACCAGGTCGTAGGCAAACAGACCGCCGAAAAACATAGCCTCCCGCTCTTGCGTCGGTATGTTCACCACTCCCTGTAACAGACGGAACGCATCAAATACCGACAGAGAGCATAAACGGGCGTCTTCATCTAATAATGGGCTGACGGGCGGGAAGCGTAGAACGCGACCGGCAGGCAGGACTTCGTTCTCCACGCCAGCGGGCAGGGCGGTATCCAGTAGCGGCAATAACGAGGCGCCATTATCAGATAACGCCTGAATGGTGACAGTGTCACCTAAAGCGGTAATGCGCAGCGCGCTATCTACCAGCAGCAGGCTTTTTAAATCATCTTTACTGTCGATATCCGCGGATTCCAGCAGCAGCGTTGCCGGGCGATCGCCGCAGACCTGGTGAAAAAGCGCCGTTGGGTTTTCCCGATAGGCGGCATCGCAGGTCAACAGTTCGAGCGTGGGTTTTGGTGTTTGCATGGTTATTCTCATTATTTTGTTCAAAAAAAAGCCCGCTTAACAGGCGGGCCGGGTATCGTTTGGCTGATTACAGCTGTTCATACACCGCCCGCTATCAGGAAGTGCGCCACCAACCGTGTAATGCAAATGTCGCTGCCATTTTAGATACCCTCTTCATGTGAACTTTCGTACTAGTTAACTAGTTCGATGGAATAATGTCAACACCTATTTCAGTATATTTGCCGGAACCGTTATGATGTACATGACATAACTTTATCTCTATGGGAGCCGCCTTGAGCGACACGAATTACGCAGTGATTTACGATCTGCACAGTCATACCACGGCGTCCGATGGACTGTTGACGCCAGAAACATTAGTACACCGTGCGGTAGAGATGCGAGTCGGCACGCTGGCGATTACCGATCATGACACCACAGCCGCGATTCCTGCGGCAAGAGAAGAAATTTCACGTTCCGGGCTGGCCCTGAATCTTATTCCCGGCGTGGAGATTTCAACGGTCTGGGAGAATCATGAGATTCACATTGTGGGTCTGAATATTGATATTGCGCATCCGGCAATGCGCGATTTTCTGGCGCAGCAGACACAGCGGCGTCAGGCGCGTGGTCGGCTCATTGCGGAGCGTCTGGAAAAAGCCCATATTCCCGGCGCGTGGGAAGGGGCATTGAGACTGGCCAATGGCGGCGCGGTGACGCGCGGCCACTTCGCCCGCTTTCTGGTGGAGTGCGGCAAAGCCGCGACCATGGCGGATGTTTTTAAAAAATATCTCGCGCGTGGGAAAACCGGTTACGTTCCGCCGCAGTGGTGTACAATAGAACAAGCTATTGATGTCATTCATCATTCTGGCGGTAAGGCGGTGTTGGCCCACCCGGGACGCTACGACCTTAGCGCTAAGTGGCTGAAAAGATTAGTGGCGCATTTTGCCGACCATCACGGCGACGCGATGGAAGTGGCGCAGTGCCAACAATCACCCAATGAACGCACCCAACTGGCGACGCTTGCGTGTCAGCATCATTTATGGGCATCGCTTGGATCTGATTTCCATCAGCCCTGCCCGTGGATTGAGTTGGGGCGTAAACTCTGGCTGCCCGCTGGCGTTGAAGGCGTATGGCAGGCATGGGAACAGCCGCAAATATCACAGTGAGGGAAGTATGAGCCAGTTTTTTTATATCCATCCGGATAACCCACAGCAACGGCTGATTAATCAGGCCGTCGACATTGTGCGTAAAGGCGGTGTTATTGTTTATCCAACCGATTCCGGCTATGCCCTTGGTTGTAAAATTGAAGACAAAGGCGCAATGGAGCGCATTTGCCGCATCCGTCATCTGCCGGACGGCCACAACTTCACGCTGATGTGCCGCGATTTGTCCGAGTTGTCGACCTACTCCTACGTCGACAACGTGGCATTTCGTCTGATGAAAAACAATACGCCGGGTAATTACACCTTTATCCTGAAGGGGACAAAAGAGGTGCCGCGCCGTCTGTTGCAGGAAAAGCGTAAAACTATCGGCCTGCGCGTACCGTCAAACCCGATTGCGCTGGCGTTATTGGATACGCTGGGCGAACCGATGCTCTCGACGTCGTTGATGCTGCCTGGCAGCGATTTTACCGAGTCGGACCCGGAGGAGATTAAAGATCGGCTGGAGAAGCAGGTGGATCTGATCATCCACGGTGGTTACCTCGGTCAACAGCCTACCACGGTAATCGATTTGACCAATGACTCCCCGGTGGTGCTGCGCGAAGGCGTCGGCGACGTTACACCTTTCTTATAAGGGCGTAAGCCTGTATACTACGCGGCCTTAAAATGGCGCGGCAACGCGCCGTTCATTCTCCTGTTCGACGCCTGTGAAGGCGACACCTGAAGGAAGCTCTATGAGCGAAAAGTTACAAAAAGTGCTGGCGCGCGCTGGCCACGGCTCTCGCCGTGAAATCGAATCCATTATTGAAGCGGGACGTGTCAGCGTTGACGGTAAAATCGCCACGCTTGGCGATCGTGTTGAAGTCACTCCCGGTTTGAAAATCCGTATCGACGGTCACCTGATTTCGGTGAAAGAGTCGGCGGAACAAATTTGCCGCGTTCTGGCCTATTACAAACCAGAAGGTGAACTGTGTACCCGCAATGACCCTGAAGGGCGGCCAACCGTTTTTGATCGCTTACCGAAATTGCGCGGCGCGCGGTGGATTGCGGTAGGACGTCTGGATGTCAACACCTGCGGGCTATTGTTGTTTACCACCGACGGTGAACTGGCGAACCGCCTGATGCACCCTAGTCGTGAAGTTGAACGTGAATATGCCGTGCGCGTGTTCGGTCAGGTGGATGAATCGAAACTGCGTGATTTAAGCCGTGGCGTACAGTTGGAAGATGGTCCGGCGGCATTTAAGACCATTAAATTCAGCGGCGGCGAAGGCATTAACCAGTGGTACAACGTGACGCTGACGGAAGGGCGCAACCGCGAAGTTCGCCGACTGTGGGAAGCGGTAGGCGTTCAGGTCAGCCGTCTGATCCGCGTTCGTTACGGCGATATCCCGCTGCCGAAAGGCCTGCCGCGCGGCGGCTGGACTGAGCTCGACCTCGCGCAAACGAACTATCTGCGTGGTCTGGTAGAGCTCCCGCCGGAAACCTCGTCGAAGGTTGCCGTCGAAAAAGACCGCCGTCGTATGAAAGCGAACCAGATCCGTCGGGCGGTAAAACGCCACAGCCAGATCGCTGGCGGACGCCGCTCCGGTGGGCGTAATAACAACGGGTAATCTCTACCGCGGTCTATAGGCCGAGAATCATCAGACAAGAGGGTTTGTGCCGGATGGCGGCGCAAACGCCTTAATCCGGCCTACGGTTAATAATCAATTCCCATCTGGGCTTTTACGCCCGCGTCAAAAGCATGTTTAACCGGACGCAGTTCGCTGACGGTATCCGCAAGATCAAGAATATCCCGGTGACAGCCGCGACCTGTAATAATCACCGTCTGGTGACCAGGGCGCGCGTTTAGCGCGCTTATGACCTCTTCCAGCGGCAAATAGTCATACGCCACCATATAGGTCAGCTCATCCAGGACCACCATATCAAGCAGCGGATCGGCCAGCATCCGTTTCCCATGCTGCCAAACGGCCATACATGCTGCGGTGTCTGCCTCGCGATTTTGCGTCTCCCAGGTAAATCCCGTTGCCATCACCTGAAATTCGACGCCATGCGGTTCCAGCAGATTACGCTCGCCGTTGGGCCAGGTGCCTTTAATAAATTGCACCACGCCTACGTTTTTACCGTGTCCTACGGCGCGGGCGGCAGTTCCGAAAGCCGCCGTGGTTTTGCCCTTACCATTGCCAGTAAACACGATAATAATACCGCGCTCTTCCTGTGCCTGGGCGACACGGGCGTCAACCCGATCTTTTACCTTCTGCTGGCGCTGCTGATAACGTTCATCACTCATTGGGCGATTCCTGGTTTACGGCCCGGTTGGGCGTCAAAGGTCATACCGGTTTTACGGCGACTGTCGTCGCCCATAAGCCACAGGTAAAGCGGCATAATATCGGCAGGCGTTTTTAATTTCTGTGGATCTTCCGTCGGAAAGGCGCTGGCGCGCATACTGGTGCGCGTGCCGCCCGGGTTAATGCAGTTAACACGCAGAGAACGATTCTGGTATTCGTCCGCCAGCACCTGCATCATTCCTTCAGTAGCAAACTTCGAGGTGGCATAGGCGCCCCAGTTGGCGCGTCCCTGACGGCCAACGCTTGATGACGTAAAGACCAGCGAGCCGGCATCGGACTTCAGCAATAACGGTAACAGCGCCTGGGTGAGCATAAAGGTGGCGTTAACGTTTACCTGCATGACATCCTGCCAGATCTGCGGATCTTGTTCGCTCATTGGACCGATTTCCCCCAGTAACCCGGCATTGTGCAGGACGCCATCCAGGCGGGGATAGTGCGCGGCGATGCGGTCGGCCACTTGCCGGCACTCTTCAGCGGTGCAGGTCAGCAGATCGAGCGTAAACCACTGTGGTTGAACATGTTGCTCGTCAGCAATGTGCTGCGCGACCCGACGCAGTTTCTCTTCGTTGCGTCCCAGCAGAATCACCGTTGCGCCGTAACGCGCATACGTAAGCGCGGCTTCCCGCCCAATGCCATCGCTGGCGCCAGTGACCAGAATAATGCGGTTTTGCAATAGATCTTGTTTCGGTTGGTAATGCATGGCTACTCCTCAACGGTGTGGTGCACCGTCCTGCCAGGTTGTCTTATCTTCGCGTTAACTTTTCGGGTTTATGCCTGAAAGCGCCTTTTTTTTCAATCAGACAGGGGCGATAACGCCGTAAAATGAACGTCTTGTCATACTTTTTCTTCCTCAACAGGCATACGGATGAAGAGAGACTGACTTCGATGCCTGTTGTACACTGAGCGCAAGTCGCGTTATTTAATCAAGGTGGGAGTCGTGGAATTGTTGTCTGAATATGGCTTATTTTTGGCAAAAATCCTCACCGTTGTGGTGGCCATTGCCGTCATTGTGCTGCTGATCGTGAATGCTACGCAACGCAAACGTCAGCGCGGCGAGCTGCGCGTGACCAATTTGAGCGAGCAGTATCAGGAGATGAAGGATGACCTTGCTGCGGCGTTGATGGATGGCCATCAGCAAAAACTGTGGCATAAAGCGCAGAAAAAAAAGCATAAGCAGGAGGCGAAAGCCGCCAAAGCGAAAGCGAAGCTGGGGGACATTGCGACATCGGACAAACCGCGCGTATGGGTGATAGATTTCAAAGGCAGTATGGACGCTCACGAAGTTAATGCGTTACGCGAAGAGGTCACGGCGGTGCTGGCAGTGGCGAAACCCGGCGATCGGGCGGTTGTGCGTCTGGAAAGCCCCGGTGGCGTTGTGCACGGCTATGGCCTGGCGGCATCGCAATTGCAGCGCCTGCGCGATAAAAATATTCCGCTGACCGTGACGGTGGATAAAGTCGCGGCAAGCGGAGGCTACATGATGGCCTGCGTGGCGGAAAAAATTATCGCGGCGCCGTTCGCTATTGTGGGGTCAATTGGTGTTGTCGCGCAAATCCCGAACTTTAACCGCTTTCTCAAAAGTAAAGACATTGATATTGAACTGCATACCGCAGGGCAGTACAAACGTACCCTGACTTTGTTAGGCGAGAATACGGAAGAAGGGCGGCAGAAGTTTCGTGAAGATCTCAACGAAACGCACCATCTGTTCAAAGAGTTTGTGCAGCGGATGCGTCCGGCTCTGGACATTGAACAGGTCGCCACGGGCGAACACTGGTACGGTCAGCAGGCGCTGGAGAAGGGACTGGTTGATGAGATTAACACCAGCGATGAGGTTATCCTCGGCCTGATGGAAGGGCGCGAGGTGCTGAATGTGCGCTATATGCAGCGTAAAAAACTGATCGATCGTGTTACCGGCAGCGCGGCGGAAAGCGCGGATCGGCTGCTGCTGCGCTGGTGGCAGCGTGGACAAAAGCCGTTGATGTAAACCGCTATTGCCGGATGGCATTCAGCGCCATCCGGCATGGATTAATCAACCAGGTGATACTTCTCAGACAGCACATGCGCCAGGTGTTTAAACATGTTAAACACCGCGGTGCTTTTAGGGGTCGGTAACCCTTGCTCGTCTAAAAAGTAATCGCCGCTGAAAACCAGCACGCCATTTCTCTGCGTTACGCCGGTGGCGACAATACCTGCCATCGTGTCTTCATGTTCCCGAATAATTTTGTTGGCTTCAAGCAACAGTGTTTCGCGATCGATAGGTTGCGTCTCTTTATGCATTTTTTACTCCTTAAACAAGGAGATTAGTCTACGCTGAGCACTTCTGATGGGCAAATATTCTCACAGGAAATTGATGGATTTGTCATGTTGCGTTCACTGGCAAGATTTGTTTTTGCATGCTAATAAAGTTGCGTATCGAATTTTATCAGGTACAGTGTGACGCTTTCGTCAATCTGGCAACAGAATTGCTTGACATTCGACCAAAATTCCGTCGTGCTATAGCGCGTGTGTGCAAAAAAGCCTGTTAACTCAGTCACCTGAGGGTTACATTTCGTACACAAAGCCAGTACAAGGGGTTGATATCCGCAGACGCAGAGACCATATATCGTTGTCTCGTCGCCAGTGGAAGGTGAATCAACGTGCGACGCATTCCTGGAAGAATCAACTTAGGTAAAGGTGAATATGGGTAAAGCTCTTGTCATCGTTGAGTCCCCGGCAAAAGCCAAAACGATCAACAAGTATCTGGGTAATGACTACGTGGTGAAATCCAGCGTGGGTCATATCCGTGATTTGCCGACCAGTGGCTCAGCAGCTAAAAAGAGCGCCGACTCTACCTCCACCAAAACGGCTAAAAAGCCCAAAAAGGATGAACGTGGCGCTCTCGTCAACCGTATGGGGGTTGACCCGTGGCACAACTGGGATGCGCACTATGAAGTGCTGCCCGGTAAAGAGAAGGTCGTCTCTGAACTGAAACAGTTGGCGGAAAAAGCCGACCACATCTATCTCGCAACCGACCTTGACCGCGAAGGGGAAGCCATTGCATGGCACCTGCGGGAAGTGATCGGCGGCGATGACGCGCGCTACAGTCGCGTAGTCTTTAACGAAATAACCAAAAATGCCATTCGCCAGGCGTTTGAACAGCCGGGCGAGCTGAACATTAACAGGGTCAACGCCCAGCAAGCGCGCCGCTTTATGGATCGCGTGGTAGGCTATATGGTCTCGCCGCTGCTGTGGAAAAAGATCGCCCGTGGTTTGTCGGCAGGTCGCGTTCAGTCTGTCGCGGTCCGTCTGGTCGTTGAACGCGAGCGCGAGATTAAAGCGTTTGTTCCGGAAGAGTTCTGGGAAATTGACGCTAATACGACGACGCCGTCTGGCGAGGCGCTACCGCTACAGGTCACGCATCAGAACGACAAGCCATTCCGGCCGGTAAATCGCGAGCAGACGCTTGCTGCGGTGAGCCTGCTGGAAAAAGCCAGCTATAGCGTGCTGGAGCGAGAAGACAAGCCGACCAGCAGCAAGCCAGGCGCGCCGTTTATCACCTCCACGCTACAACAGGCGGCCAGCACCCGGCTGGGCTTTGGCGTGAAGAAAACCATGATGATGGCGCAGCGTCTGTATGAGGCGGGCTACATCACCTATATGCGTACAGACTCCACCAACCTGAGTCAGGATGCGGTCAACATGGTGCGCGGCTATATTGGCGATAATTTCGGCAAGAAATACCTGCCGGATAACCCGAACCAGTACGCCAGCAAAGAAAACTCTCAGGAAGCGCACGAAGCGATCCGTCCTTCCGACGTTGCGGTCATGGCGGAGTCGCTGAAAGACATGGAGGCTGACGCGCAGAAGTTGTATCAGCTAATTTGGCGTCAGTTTGTCGCCTGTCAGATGACGCCAGCACAATATGACTCCACTACGCTTACCGTTGGTGCAGGCGAGTTCCGTCTGAAAGCGCGTGGGCGTATTTTGCGCTTTGACGGCTGGACAAAAGTGATGCCGGCGCTGCGTAAAGGCGATGAAGATCGCACATTGCCTGCCGTGAATAAGGGCGATGCGCTGACGCTACTTGAATTGACGCCTGCTCAGCACTTTACTAAACCGCCAGCCCGTTTCAGCGAGGCTTCTCTGGTTAAAGAGCTTGAGAAGCGCGGTATTGGTCGTCCGTCTACCTATGCGTCGATTATCTCGACCATTCAGGATCGCGGCTATGTTCGCGTTGAAAACCGTCGCTTCTATGCGGAAAAAATGGGTGAAATCGTCACCGATCGGCTGGAAGAAAACTTCCGCGAATTGATGAACTACGATTTTACTGCGCAGATGGAAGATAGTCTGGATCAGGTTGCGAATCACCAGGCCGAGTGGAAAGCGGTACTGGATAACTTCTTCAGCGATTTTACTCAGCAGCTCGATAAAGCCGAGAAAGATCCGGAAGAAGGGGGGATGCGTCCTAACCAGATGGTGCTGACCAGCATCGACTGTCCAACCTGTGGCCGTAAAATGGGAATTCGTACTGCCAGTACGGGCGTTTTCCTTGGATGTTCAGGTTATGCGCTTTCGCCGAAAGAGCGTTGTAAAACGACCATTAACCTGGTGCCGGAAAATGAAGTTCTGAACGTGCTGGAAGGCGACGACGCCGAAACCAACGCCCTGCGCGCCAAGCGTCGCTGCCAGAAGTGCGGTACGGCGATGGACAGCTATCTGATCGATCCGAAGCGTAAATTGCATGTGTGTGGTAATAACCCGACCTGTGACGGCTACGAGATTGAAGAAGGCGAGTTCCGCATCAAAGGGTATGACGGCCCGATCGTTGAGTGTGAGAAATGTGGTTCCGAAATGCACCTTAAAATGGGGCGTTTTGGTAAGTACATGGCCTGTACTAACGACGAATGTAAAAATACCCGTAAGATCTTGCGTAACGGCGAAGTTGCGCCGCCGAAGGAAGATCCTGTTCCATTACCGGAACTGCCGTGTGAAAAATCGGACGCGTACTTTGTGCTGCGCGATGGCGCCGCAGGGATATTCCTGGCGGCCAATACGTTCCCGAAATCACGCGAAACGCGCGCGCCATTAGTCGAGGAGCTTTACCGGTTCCGCGATCGCCTGCCGGAAAAACTGCGGTATCTGGCGGATGCGCCGCAGCAGGATCCGGAAGGTAATAAAACCGTTGTTCGCTTTAGCCGCAAAACAAAACAGCAGTACGTTGCGGCGGAAAAAGACGGGAAGGCGACGGGATGGTCAGCGTTCTTCGTCGACGGCAAGTGGGTTGAAGGTAAGAAATAACCCCGGCCTGTCGCCACTGTAGTCAAGCGGGCCGCGTAAGCGGCCCTTTTTTATATCCCCTTCATACTTCAAGTGGCTTATGTGTTGGCTACGGATTACTCGGCCCATCTATGGCCTCGCCCTGACGGGCCGTCGCACGCGACGTTCAAATCTGCTCCCGGCAGATTTGTCGCTCACCCCAGTCATATAGTTATCTATGCTCCTGGGAACTCACTCCCTTGCCGCCTTTAAGCAACTCGAATTATTTTAGGTATAGCGGTCTTATTATTTTATCGCGCTGGCTATACAGTTCAGATATAAATGATATAGTGGTTATAGTTAACACCTTTTTTATTATTAAATCGTATTAGCAGCCCGATTAAGTCTGCAGATAAACGATGGCCTGATGGCGCTAATCTGGATGATGTATTATGAAATTGCAGCAGCTTCGTTACATTGTTGAAGTGGTTAATCATAACCTTAACGTCTCCTCTACCGCTGAGGGGTTGTATACTTCCCAGCCGGGGATCAGCAAGCAGGTTAGGATGCTGGAAGATGAGCTTGGCATCCAGATTTTCGCCCGCAGTGGTAAGCATCTGACTCAGGTGACGCCCGCAGGTCAGGAGATTATTCGTATTGCGCGTGAGGTGCTTTCCAAAGTCGATGCCATTAAGTCGGTCGCCGGCGAGCACACCTGGCCGGATAAAGGCTCGCTCTATATTGCCACTACCCATACTCAGGCGCGTTACGCATTGCCAGGCGTGATTAAAGGCTTCATCGAGCGTTACCCGCGCGTTTCGCTGCATATGCACCAGGGGTCGCCAACGCAGATTGCGGAAGCGGTATCGAAAGGGAACGCCGATTTCGCGATTGCCACGGAAGCGCTGCATTTATATGACGATCTGGTGATGTTGCCATGCTATCACTGGAACCGTTCGATAGTGGTGACGCCGGATCATCCATTGGCGGCAACGTCTTCCGTAACGATCGAAGCGCTGGCGCAGTATCCGCTGGTGACGTATACCTTCGGCTTTACCGGGCGTTCCGAACTGGATACCGCTTTTAATCGCGCAGGATTAACGCCGCGGATCGTCTTTACTGCAACCGATGCGGATGTGATTAAAACGTATGTCAGGTTGGGACTGGGCGTTGGCGTCATTGCCAGCATGGCGGTCGATCCGCTTGCCGATCCTGATTTAGTGCGGATTGACGCGCACGATATTTTTAGCCACAGCACCACAAAAATTGGTTTTCGCCGTAGTACTTTTTTACGCAGCTATATGTATGATTTTATCCAGCGTTTTGCGCCACATCTGACGCGTGATGTGGTGGATACGGCGGTGGCGTTGCGTTCTAATGAAGAAATTGAAGCGATGTTTCAGGATATAAAGCTGCCTGAAAAGTAATATCACCGTCGGTTTGTGTCGTAGTGGCATGGCAGACAAAGCCGCCTTTTGCAATATCCCTCGAAGTATTACGGGTAATGATCAGCAAAATAGTGTTGAATTACCCGTCCCGCCAGTTTCTTTTTCCAAATAGTTATCTTGAGTCAAAAGATTGATTTATTCACTGGCAACGATTCGTAAATTGACTGGATTTTTGACTAAAGTTTATTTAGGATTTGTCTCATCTGATGATTAATTGTACCGATTGTTTGGTGCTGAAATGATAAGTGATACCGATAGCATGAGGTTAGTAATGCCTTCTGAAAACCAGGAACCGCGCCGCGACCCTGAGCTCAAACGTAAAGCATGGCTGGCGGTTTTTGTGAGTTCTGCGTTGTTCTGGGTAGTGGTAGCGCTTGTTATCTGGCATTGGTGGGGCTAAGTGAGCATTACGTCGGAACGCGAGCGCGTGGTCGCGCCCCCGATTCAATCTGGTGACGATGATAACACCCCGGATACGACCGTTTTTCGGTCTGTTCCGCAACACTGGACGCTCACACCGCAGCAGCGGGCATTTATTGATGCTTTTGCTGACGAGGTGTCACAAAAATAATATTCGTCTTTTTATTGGCGTTACTGTTTTATTAACGCTGTCTTATTACACCGCAGCAACCGTGTGCTGAGCGCTTCTCAGTATTGATTAAACACAGTTGGTGTCGCCTATGTTAACGTCAAATATAAAGTATTGGTCATGGACTGGCGCGTTTATATTATCGCTACTGTTCTGGGCCGAGTTAATCTGGATTGCCGTCTAATCTCGTCAAAGCCCGATAATGCGTTATTTATCGGGCTTTTTCATCTTCGTTCCTCGCCTGTTAGGTTTCTCCTCTTTTAGCAATTTGGGTTGTTATCAAAACGTTACATTTTGTTTGTGTTATCTTTAATACAACCCTGTGGAGAATCAGGGTAACGCAACCCTGTCATTTAAGGAGGAGCTATGTCGTCAACCCTACGAGAAGCCAGTAAGGATACATTGCAGGCCAAAGATAAAACGTATCATTACTACAGTCTGCCGCTGGCTGCCAAATCCCTGGGCGATATCGCCCGTTTGCCCAAATCACTTAAAGTGTTACTGGAAAACCTGTTGCGCTGGCAGGACGGCGAATCTGTGACTGATGAAGATATTCAGGCGCTGGCCGGTTGGCTTAAAAATGCCCATGCCGATCGTGAAATTGCCTGGCGGCCCGCCCGTGTCCTGATGCAGGACTTTACCGGCGTGCCTGCCGTTGTCGACCTGGCGGCGATGCGTGAAGCCGTTAAACGCCTCGGCGGCGATACGTCGAAAGTGAACCCGTTATCGCCGGTTGATCTGGTTATTGACCACTCTGTGACGGTCGATCATTTCGGCGATGACGATGCGTTTGAAGAAAACGTGCGGCTGGAAATGGAACGTAACCATGAGCGTTATATGTTCCTGAAATGGGGAAAGCAGGCATTCAGCCGTTTCAGCGTGGTGCCGCCCGGCACCGGCATTTGCCATCAGGTTAACCTGGAATACCTGGGTAAAGCCGTCTGGAGCGAATTACAGGACGGGGAGTGGATTGCTTACCCGGACTCGCTGGTGGGGACTGACTCCCATACGACCATGATTAATGGTCTGGGCGTATTGGGGTGGGGCGTGGGCGGTATCGAAGCGGAAGCGGCGATGCTTGGTCAGCCCGTGTCGATGCTTATCCCGGATGTTGTCGGCTTTAAGTTAACCGGTAAGCTTCGGGAGGGGATCACCGCTACTGACCTGGTGCTAACCGTCACGCAAATGCTGCGTAAGCATGGCGTCGTGGGTAAATTTGTTGAATTTTATGGTGATGGTCTGGATTCGCTGCCGTTGGCGGATCGCGCGACCATCGCTAATATGTCGCCGGAATATGGCGCCACCTGTGGTTTCTTCCCTATTGACGCCATCACCCTGGAATATATGCGATTAAGCGGACGTAGCGACGATCTGGTCGAGCTGGTTGAAGCCTACGCGAAGGCGCAGGGAATGTGGCGTAATCCCGGAGACGAACCGGTATTTACCAGTACGCTGGAACTGGATATGGGCGATGTCGAGGCCAGCCTGGCCGGGCCGAAACGCCCGCAGGATCGCGTGGCGTTAGGCGATGTGCCGAAAGCCTTTGCCGCCAGCGCCGAGCTGGAGCTGAATACCGCGCAAAGAGATCGCCAGCCGGTTGACTATACGATGAACGGACAGCCATATCAGCTTCCGGATGGCGCTGTCGTCATTGCCGCCATCACCTCCTGCACGAATACCTCGAATCCCAGCGTGCTGATGGCGGCGGGATTACTGGCGAAAAAAGCAGTAACGCTGGGGTTGAAGCGTCAACCGTGGGTCAAGGCTTCTCTGGCGCCGGGGTCAAAAGTGGTATCTGACTATCTGGCGCAGGCCAAACTTACGCCTTATCTGGATGAGCTCGGTTTTAACCTGGTCGGTTATGGCTGTACGACCTGTATCGGGAACTCTGGTCCGTTGCCGGAGCCTATTGAGACCGCGATTAAAAAAGGCGATCTGACGGTAGGGGCCGTGCTTTCCGGTAACCGAAATTTTGAAGGGCGTATCCATCCGCTGGTGAAAACGAACTGGCTGGCGTCGCCGCCGCTGGTGGTCGCGTATGCGTTGGCCGGAAACATGAATATTAACCTCGCGACAGACCCGCTGGGGTACGATCGTAAAGGCGATCCGGTATACCTGAAGGATATCTGGCCTTCGGCGCAGGAAATTGCCCGCGCCGTTGAACTGGTATCATCAGATATGTTCCGTAAAGAGTATGCGGAAGTGTTTGAGGGCACGGAAGAATGGAAATCGATTCAGGTTGAATCGTCCGATACCTACGGCTGGCAGTCGGATTCAACCTATATTCGCCTGTCGCCTTTCTTTGATGAAATGCAGGCCCAGCCTGCGCCAGTCAAAGATATCCACGGCGCGCGTATCCTGGCGATGCTGGGGGATTCGGTAACGACCGACCATATTTCTCCGGCCGGCAGTATCAAGCCGGACAGTCCCGCCGGACGCTATCTGCAAAACCACGGCGTTGAGCGGAAGGATTTTAACTCCTATGGATCACGGCGCGGCAACCATGAAGTGATGATGCGCGGTACGTTCGCCAATATTCGTATTCGCAACGAAATGCTGCCCGGCGTCGAAGGTGGGATGACGCGGCATTTGCCGGGTACGGAAGCGATGTCGATTTATGATGCTGCGATGCTCTACCAGCAGGAAAAAACGCCGCTGGCGGTAATTGCCGGGAAAGAGTATGGGTCGGGATCGAGCCGTGACTGGGCGGCAAAAGGTCCGCGGCTGTTAGGTATCCGCGTGGTGATCGCCGAGTCGTTCGAACGTATCCACCGCTCAAACCTGATTGGGATGGGGATCCTGCCGCTGGAGTTTCCACAGGGCGTAACGCGTAAAACGCTGGGACTGACCGGGGAAGAGGTGATTGATATCGCGGATCTGCAAAACCTGCGCCCTGGCGCGACCATTCCGGTGACGTTAACGAGATCGGACGGCAGCAAAGAAACGGTGCCTTGCCGCTGTCGCATTGATACCGCCACCGAGCTGACTTACTACCAGAATGACGGCATATTGCACTATGTCATTAGAAATATGCTGAACTAAAGCCGTTTATCGGGCCTGCCGTAAACAGGCAGGCCCGCGCTTTAATACCGGTGGCTTACTTGCTTAGTAGGTGGCCCATTTTGGCCGCTTTAGTATCGAGATAATGCTCATTATTTGGATTACGACCCACAATGAGCGGAACGCGTTCGACGATATTAATTCCCGCCTCGGTCAGTATTTCGACTTTCTTCGGATTATTGGTCAGCAGGCGAACTTCATCTACGCCCAGTAATTTGAACATATCCGCGCACAGGGTGAAATCACGCTCATCGGCGGCAAAGCCGAGCTGATGATTGGCCTCCACCGTGTCATAGCCTTGATCCTGTAACGCATAAGCGCGAATTTTATTAAGCAGGCCGATATTGCGGCCTTCCTGACGGTGGTAAATCAGAATACCGCGTCCTTCTTCCGCAATATGCGTCAGCGCGGCTTCCAGTTGAAAACCACAATCACAGCGCAGACTAAAAAGCGCGTCCCCGGTAAGACATTCGGAATGAACGCGAGCCAAGACCGGCGTTTTACCTGAAATATCGCCAAAAACCAGCGCGGCATGGTCGTGTCCGGTTGCCAGTTCTTCAAATCCCACCATCAGAAAGTCACCCAATGGGGTTGGCAGTTTGGCTTCTGCCACACGTTTAAGCTGCATGTATTTCTCCAGATTATGCTGACGCCTGCGGTGTCGTCGCCTGTTGGATTGTATCCCGCTATTTTGCCATAAGGCGGCGGTCATCACCTAATCACTACCACGTAATTGCTCAGGAATGGCACAAATTTGTCAATTTTCCAGTCCGGCGAGAATTTTCAGTTATGATTGTGATACTTACTTATAAAAGGAGCATCCATGCTTTCAATTGCGAGGCGCACCGCGGCAGGCGCCGCCCTGTTGCTTATCATGCCGCTTGCCGTATGGGTATCAGGCTGGCAGTGGCAGCCAGGACATCAGGTCTGGTGGCTAAAAACGCTATTCTGGATAACGGAAACCGTGACCAAACCCTGGGGCGTTATCACGCATGTGATTCTTTGTGGATGGTTCTTATGGTGCCTGCGATTTCGCCTGCGCGCCGCCATTATGCTGTTTGCGATCCTCGGCGGGGCGATTATCGTCGGGCAGGGTGTGAAGTCATGGGTAAAGGAGCGCGTACAGGAGCCGCGGCCATTTGTGGTCTGGCTTGAAAAAACGCACCATATTCCCGTCGATGAGTTCTACACTTTAAAGCGTACAGAACGCGGACATTTAGTGAAAGAGCAGTTGGCCGGGCAACAGAACATCCCCGTTTTCCTGCGTCAGCACTGGCAAAAAGAGACGGGCTTTGCGTTTCCCTCCGGACACACCATGTTTGCAGCGAGCTGGGCGCTTTTGGCCGTGGGTCTGTTATGGCCGCGCAGACGGACTTTCACCATCGCGTTTTTGTTAGTCTGGGCGACCGGCGTAATGGGCAGCCGTTTGCTTCTGGGAATGCACTGGCCGCGAGATTTAGTGGTCGCCACGCTCATCTCCTGGCTATTAGTTACCCTGGCGACCTGGCTGGCGCAGCGAATTTGCGGGCCGCTTATGCCGCCTCGCGAAGAAGCGCAAGAAATTGCTGAACGCGAGCAGGAAAGCTGACAACGGTTGATTTTCTGACTATTGCCCTTAAATCATCTGATGGTGGGCGCATTTCCATTTCGCGCGAGGCGGGAAAATGGTAATTTAGAAGGCTGGATGCGGTAAGTTGGACACGATTTATTCGCGCAAACCACATAACGGGAAGTAATGTGAAATATTTACTCATTTTCTTACTGGTATTGGCGATTTTTGTTATTTCGGTGACGCTGGGCGCGCAGAATGATCAACAGGTGACGTTTAACTACCTGCTGGCGCAAGGGGAGTATCGTATCTCCACGTTGCTTGCTGTGTTGTTCGCCGTCGGTTTTGCGATTGGCTGGCTGATTTGCGGCCTGTTCTGGCTGCGGGTCCGCGTTTCCCTTGCCCGTGCTGAACGTAAAATTAAACGACTGGAAAACAAGCTCTCGCCAGCAACCGACGTTGCGGTCCCTGCCGACTCGTCGGTTGTAAAGGAATAATCATTTATGTTGGAGTTGTTATTTCTGCTGTTGCCTGTAGCCGCTGCCTATGGGTGGTATATGGGTCGCAGAAGTGCGCAACAAACAAAACAGGATGAAGCTAACCGCCTGTCGCGCGATTATGTCGCAGGGGTTAACTTCCTGCTGAGTAACCAACAAGATAAAGCGGTGGATCTGTTCCTCGATATGCTTAAAGAGGATACGGGCACCGTTGAGGCTCATCTCACTCTCGGTAATCTGTTTCGCTCTCGCGGCGAAGTCGATCGCGCCATTCGTATTCATCAAACGCTCATGGAAAGCGCTTCATTGACCTATGAACAGCGTTTACTGGCTGTTCAGCAACTGGGGCGCGACTATATGGCCGCCGGTTTATATGACCGCGCGGAAGATATGTTTAACCAACTTACCGACGAAACGGAATTTCGCGTAGGCGCGTTACAGCAGCTCTTGCAAATCTATCAGCTAACCAGCGACTGGCAAAAGGCGATCGAAGTAGCAGAACGGCTGGTGAAGCTGGGCAAAGATAAACAACGTATCGAAATCGCCCATTTTTACTGTGAGTTAGCGTTACAGCAGATGGGCAACGACGACATGGATCGCGCGATGGCGTTGCTGAAAAAAGGTGCCGCCGCAGATAAAAATAGCGCCCGGGTGTCTATCATGATGGGGCGCGTTTATATGGCGAGAGGGGATTACGCCAAAGCGGTCGAAAGCCTGCAACGTGTGATCGTTCAGGATAAAGAGCTGGTCAGCGAAACGCTGGAGATGCTGCAAACCTGTTATCAACAGCTCGGTAAAAATGCCGAGTGGGCGGAGTTTTTACGTCGCGCCGTTGAGGAGAATACCGGTGCTGGCGCTGAGTTAATGCTTGCCGATATTCTGGAAGCGCGTGAAGGTAGTGACGCAGCTCAAGTCTATATCACGCGTCAGCTACAGCGACATCCTACCATGCGGGTGTTCCATAAGCTGATGGATTACCATCTCAACGAGGCGGAAGAAGGGCGAGCGAAAGAAAGCCTGATGGTACTGCGTGATATGGTTGGCGAGCAGGTGCGCAGTAAACCGCGGTATCGTTGTCAGAAATGCGGTTTTACCGCCTATACCTTGTACTGGCACTGTCCGTCCTGCCGGGCATGGTCGACCATTAAACCTATTCGCGGACTTGATGGGCAGTAGTATATAAAAAAAGCTTCAATTTAGTTACAACATACTTGATGACGTAAAGCTAGAAACGACGCTGGCATCGGCGGCCAGGGCTTATCAGGTTGTCAATCGAACCTGTTAATTTCCCTGCGCCGCAGGTAGAATGCACGCCGTTTATCCAATTTGCGCCACTTCCGGTGCCCATCATCAAGAAGGTCTGGTCATGACGTTTACTGCTTCATCTTCTTCCTGCGCTATTACTGAATCGCCTGTCGTTGTGGCGTTGGATTACCATGAACGCGATAAAGCCCTGGCGTTTGTCGACAAAATCGATCCTCGCGATTGTCGCTTAAAAGTGGGCAAAGAGATGTTCACGCTGTTTGGTCCACAACTCGTTCGGGATCTCCAGCAACGTGGGTTTGATGTCTTTCTTGATCTAAAATTTCATGATATTCCCAACACCACGGCCCGGGCAGTCGCCGCAGCGGCAGACCTGGGCGTCTGGATGGTAAACGTTCACGCGTCTGGTGGGGCGAGAATGATGGCCGCAGCGCGCGACGCGCTGGCGCCATTCGGTAAAGATGCGCCGTTGCTCATTGCCGTGACCGTGTTGACCAGTATGGAAACCAGCGATCTACACGATCTGGGCGTGACGTTGTCACCGGCGGAACATGCGGAGCGGCTGGCGCGCCTGACGCAGCAATGCGGGCTGGATGGCGTGGTCTGTTCCGCTCAGGAAGCTGTCAGATTTAAACAGGCCTTTGGCGCTGCATTTAAGCTGGTGACGCCGGGCATTCGGCCCGCAGGCAGCGAGGCAGGCGACCAGCGACGCATTATGACGCCCGAACAGGCATTATCCGCTGGCGTCGACTATATGGTGATTGGCCGCCCGGTTACGCAATCGGTAGATCCGGCGCAAACGCTGAAGGATATTAACGCGTCACTGAAACGGGAGGCATAATGAGCGATTCCAATAGTCGTCTGGTTTATTCAACACAGACGGGGCGCATTGAAGAACCTAAAACGGCGCCGGTTCGTCCCAAAGGGGATGGTATCGTTCGCATTCAGCGTCAAACCAGTGGCCGTAAGGGTAAAGGCGTATGTTTGATTACCGGTATCGAGATGAATGATGCGGAATTAACCAAACTGGCGGCTGAACTGAAGAAAAAATGCGGCTGTGGCGGGGCAGTAAAAGAAGGGATTATTGAAATTCAGGGTGATAAACGCGACTTGATAAAATCATTGCTGGAAGCTAAAGGAATGAAAGTAAAATTAGCTGGCGGCTAATGAAAACGCCACGGTTGTAAATTACCGTGGCGTAAAAGTCAACTTTGTCTATTTTTGTAATCCAGACCTGAAAAGAATAAACGTATTATTTTGAGCCGTTCAATATTTAAACGTCTGGATTATTTTCCAACCTGGTGACCAATCACGCCGCCGACCGCCGCGCCGCCCAGGGTGCCTAATGTACTGCCGTCCGTTAACACTGCGCCGCCTAACGCCCCCGCACCTGCGCCAATAGCCGTGTTGCGATCGCGCTTGGACCAGTTTGAGCAGGCGCTCAGAGACATTGCTACGGTGATTGCCAGCACAGCAGCGGCCATTTTTTTGCTCGTCATAAACATAATACTCTCTCCTGAATTAACGATTCACGGAATTAAGCTCACTATAACTATAGTTAAAATAAAACCTGTTAAGAGATTTTCCGTAAAACCTGATTGCGCAGGGGTATATCACGCAGGTGATAGTCACTTCCTGTTATTTCGCTAATATTAATTTTACGACGTTACGCTCGTTACAACAGGTAAATAGTCTTAATTGGGATGTCAGAAAAGTCTTAGAGAGAGGATGATTTGCCATAGGGCAAACCATCGGGAAATATTTTAAACGGATGAGCCAATAACATTGACTAGCAGCCCCGCATGTTCTAACTGCATTTGATCGCTGGCGGAAATTTTGGAATCCGTAATGACACGATGGAAGCGAGAGAGCGGGCCCAGGGGATAGGGATGCACACAGCCAAATTTGGAGCTGTCGGTGAGGACAATCGCTTCTGAGCCTTTTTCCAGAACAGCGTTAACCACATCCGATCGCATCATGTCGCGTCCGGTAAAACCGGTATCAGCCTGCCAGCCATCAATACCGATAAATGCTTTGCTGAAATGCACTTGATGGATAAACTGTCGCGTCAACGGCCCTACCATGCTTTCACTTTTTTTCTGATAGATTCCACCGAGGAGAATGACTTCGCAAGGGGTCTCTTTGAGCAGGTGCGCGATATAACTGCTCACGGTGATGATCGTGACATCTTTTTGTTCCGCCAGCGTCCGGGCCAATAGCGCATTGCTGCTGCCATTTTCAATAAAAACGGATTCCCCTGGACTGACCAGCGAGGCGGCGAACTCCGCCAGTCGGCGTTTTAGCGTGTAGTTCGTCATCATGCGAGTCTCTACGTCATCGCTCTCAAGCGAAACGGCGAAACCGTGCGCACGGCGTAAATAGCTCTGCTTTTCCAGGGTATTCAGATCCTGACGAATCGTGACTTCAGATACGCCGGTAATTTTCGCCAGTTCAGCAACGCTCATCTGGCCTTTATCAACCACCATTTGCAAAATTGATTGTTGTCGGGAGTTCATAGTATTAATTTTATTCGTTAAGAGGAGTCAACAGACAGTCAGAGAGCCGGGAAGGGCTAACGGCCATCCCGGACAAATAATCGCTATCAGATTTCCCAGGGCGACCCGGGAGCCTGGGATGGCGAGATACCGTCTTTAACCTGATCTAACAGCTCTGCTCTCAATATTTCAAGGTTATTGATGGCCGAGTGGTAATCGCCAGCAACAAGGATATCCAGCACGGTATCAATGCGTGCGGCAATTCGTTGTGCTTCGATATCAGACATGTTTGTCATCCTTAATGTCAGAAAAGGTTTCAATTCATGATGCAGAAATTAATCTGAAAAGAGAAGGGAAAAATAGGGCTATGCCTGTCTGCACAGGCTGTTCTCCCTATTATCGCCGCCATTAACGCATTTTTTTCGTCTGATAACGTTTGTACCAGCGTTCAAAAGAAACGGCGGGCATAGGTTTGGCGAATAAAAAGCCCTGTCGTTCATTGACGCCGTTTTTTGTCAGGAAGGCATCTTCTTTAGCATTTTCTACGCCTTCGGCAATCACTTGTAAATTTAGCGCCTGAGCCACCGCGACAATCGCCCGAACCAGAGATTGCGACAGCGGTTGCTTATGGATATCTCTGACGAAAGCCTGATCCAGTTTAACGGCATCAATAGGGAACCGGGCGAGTTGAGAAAGCGAAGAATACCCGGTGCCAAAATCATCCAGATGAATCTGGGCGCCGAGCTGACTAAATTGCTGGATAACCGATAGCGCCAGCGTGTCGTTTTCGATCAGGCAGCTTTCCGTTAGCTCGACATCGATCGGGCAATACTCAAAATTCAGATCGTACAAAGCCTGTTTAAGCGCAGTAAAAAGCGTCTGGTCGGCCAGTTGTCGCGCCGAAAAGTTAACGGCTACGCGCAAGTTAATCCCCTTATCGCGCCATCTCGCAATCTGGCGAACCACATCCAGAATCACCCAGCGGCCCAGCGGGACGATGAGTCCTGACTCTTCGGCGTATGAGATGAACTCCAGCGGCGGAATTAATCCGCGTTCCGGCGATTGCCAGCGTACCAGCGCTTCCAGGCTACGTACTTCGCCGCGCCAGGTAATTTTGGGCTGATAGTGAATAAGTAACTGGTCGTTTTCCAGCGCTTTTCGCAGGTTTGTATCCAGCCAGTGATAGTCAAATACGCGCTGATTCATTTCCGGCGAAAAAACGCAGAACTGACCGCGGCCGCCTTCTTTGGCGTTATACATTGCGGTGTCGGCAGTGCGAATGAGACTGTCGCTGTCCTGTCCGTGCCGGGGGGCCAACGAAATGCCAATGGCGCATCCCGTGTAAACTTCAATGAGTCCAATACGAAACGGTTGCCGCAGACGGGTAAGGATTCGTGAGGCTACTGCTTCCAGCGCGGCCTGAGACGTATGGGCAGCGAGGACAATGAATTCATCTCCCCCCAGTCTGGCCAGCAATTGATCTTCCTCCAGACAACTCAACAGCGCCAGCGAAACGGCCTGTAAGAGCTGATCGCCAAACATATGCCCATAGGCGTCATTAATTTTCTTGAAGTTATCCAGATCGAGATAAACGATACCCACTTGCGACTCGCCAGCCGAGGCAATAGCATGATTAATAAATTCATGGATCGCATTGCGATTGGGCAGGCCGGTGACGGTGTCTGTATTCGCCAGTATGCGTAAACGCTCCTGAGCCCGCCTTTCTTCGGTGATATCCGTGCCTGCGCAGATCAGGAAAATTTCGTTTTTTCCGCTACCGTTATGGACAAATTTATTACGAAATAAGAACAGGCGTTGGCCTTTACGGGTCTTTATCCAGCGTTCGATTTCATAGGCATTGCCATTGCGAAAAAAATTCTCAATGTAGTGCCGGGAGGCAACCGCCTCCCGGCGACTCATAAATAATTTAAAGACGCTTTGACCAATTACATCTCGCTCTTTTAAGCCCGTGTACTCTTCGCATAACCGATTAAATCGACAGATTTTTCCCCGACTATCCAGTATCGCAATGACTGAGTTGGCTTCTGATACGATTTGCTCGGCAAAAGAGAGCTCCTGCGCCTGCGTTGGCGCGACGGCAGGCGTATCAGGCCAGGTTGCCAGGCTGCCAGCCCATTCACGGTTATTAATCTTACGGCCTACCAGGTGCACAGCGGTAACCTGTTTTTCTATCAACAACGTTATCAGCAGACTGGACGTAATCGCCGTTATTTCCCGGATACGCCCGGCTTGCTCCGGCGATAGCTCGACCGTTTTTTCTGTATCCGTTTCACCTGTCGGGGAGAGATACAGCACGTTGCGGTCATCAGCCAGACGCCAGTGAGAGTGAAGGGGATTTAGCGCCGTTTGTTCCTGAATCTGTTTCATCATGCGTACCATCCCATTTAAGCGCCAGGTGCCCGAAAAGAAAGGTTAGCCATGTTATACATAAGGGTAATTATGGCTGAACGTATTGTTTTATCTATGTATTCATATGTAATCCAGATTCTGGAAAAAGCATAGTCGCCAGCTAAAAATAACAAGAAATGGGGCGCTTGAATAAGATTAAACTTAGAGCATGACGGAAGGGAGAAGAAGAAAAGAAACGGCCTTTGCCTTCTCAGCAAAGGCCGTTGAGCGAGCTAAGCGTGGTTACGCTGCCGGTCGGGCAATAATGCTGCGGGTTTCCATGCGAACTTCCGCAATAGTGACATCAATGACATCCGTCACTTTATAAACCGTCTCACCTTTAATCTGTACCGTACCGTTTTCCTGGCTGCATACCAGTTCATCGCGAACGGCGTGCAGGAACGGGGCAGGGATAAAGGCGATAGCGCCGTTATCGACCAGTCGCACACGCATACCACCGCGGCTGACGTCAATAATTTCTGCCGCGAAACGGGTATTTGTCCCCGCCTTATCGTTAAGGAAGCGTGCATATAACCAGTCGCCGACATCGCGCTCCGCCATGCGGTTCAGGCGACGGCGTTCCGCCATTTGCTGGGTGATATCTTCCTGCGGACGCGCAATAGCCTCCCCCTTGATGACCGCTTTCAGCAGGCGATGGTTAATCATATCGCCATACTTACGGATAGGAGAGGTCCAGGTGGCGTAAGCCTCAAGACCAAGACCGAAATGCGGCCCCGGCTCGGTGCTGATTTCCGCAAAAGACTGGAAGCGACGAATGCGGCTGTCAAGGAAACCGGAGGGCTGCGCATCCAGTTCGCGACGCAGTTTACAGAAGCCTTCCAGCGTCAGCACCTCTTCGGCATCGACATGCAGACCATGCGTTTTCAGCAGCGCGGCCAGCGCGTCGGCATTCGCGGGATCGAAGCCCGTATGTACGTTGTAAATACCGAAACCGAGCTTATCGCGCAGTACGCGCGCGGCGCAAAGGTTAGCGGCGATCATCGACTCTTCTACGATACGGTTAGCGATACGGCGCGGTTCCGCCACAATATCCAGTACTTCGCCTTTTTCGCCAAGCACAAAGCGGTAATCCGGGCGGTCTTTAAAGACTAACGCATGATGATGACGCCACTCACTGCGGCTTAGGCAAATACGGTGCAACAGACGAATCTGGTGGGCAATGCCTTCGTTATCCGGCTGCCAGGTGCCGTTATTTTCCAGCCAGTCGGAGACATTGTCGTACGCCAGCTTGGCCTTCGATTCGATGGTGGCCGCAAAAAAGGCGATATCATCGTCAATGGTGCCGTCCGCGGAGATTATCATGCGACAGGCGAGCGCCGGACGCACTTCGTTGGCGCGCAGTGAGCACAGATCGTCAGACAGCTCACGTGGCAGCATAGGAATATTGAAGCCCGGCAGGTAGTTGGTGAAGGCGCGAATTTTCGCGGCGTTATCCAGCTTACTGCCTTCGGCAATCCAGGCGGTAGGATCGGCGATAGCCACCGTAAGCTGGAGTCTGCCGTCCGCTAATTCCTCAGCATATAGCGCGTCATCCATATCTTCAGTGCTGGCGCTATCGATAGTGACGAAATTCAGCGCGGTCAGATCCTGACGCTCCAGCCCTTCGTCCAGCATCTCCGTCGCTACGCCGTTCGGCGCTTCTTTTTCCAGGTTATGGCGGGCAAGCGTAACCCACCAGGGAACAAAGTGATCGTCGGCAAAGGTGATGTACTGCGTTAAATCGGCGTAAAACGAACGGTCGCCTTTAAGCGGATGGCGGCGCATTTCGGCAACCGCCCAGTCACCTTCTTTGAACTCATGCTGAACGCCGCGCGCGGCGCGGCAGGGAATCGCGTCTTTCAGCAACGGATGATCCGGCACGATGGACAGGCGGTCATTTTTACCCTGAACTTTTCCCACAAAACGCGTCAGGAACGGTTCGATCAGTTCTTCCGGCTCGGCAGACTCACGTTCTTTTTCCGTGTGGATGACCGCGACGATACGATCGCCATGCATCACTTTTTTCATCTGCGGCGGAGGAATGAAATAGCTTTTTTGCGCGTCAACCTCAAGGAAGCCAAAGCCTTTTTCCGTGGCTTTTACGACCCCTTCAGCGCGCGGCGTCTGGGAATGCAGTTGCTGTTTAAGCTGCGCTAGCAGCGGGTTGTCCTGAAACATATTCGTCTATTTTCGTAGCCAAAAGAGCGGCTGACAGTTTTACGCGATTCTGCCTGGCGCAGCAAGCGCTCTTTCAGTAATGGATGAGTTAATAGGTTTCGCCCAACGCGATTTTTAAACGATTTAACCATCCGCACACGCCGCACCAGCCTAACATATTAATGGCCTGCTCCGATGAAACTCCCCTGGTGAGTAGCGGGAAAAAATGCGCGGCGCTAAAGCGATCGGGCGCTCTGGTGAGCCATTGTATCGCCTGTGTCAGCGCAGGCTCAAGTTCCCAACGAGCGATGTCGTCGTCTTCCTGGCGTAACGTGATGACAGCGCGACGCCACGCGCCAGGTTGGGTTGCCTGTTCGTTAAAGCAGGCGGCGCTGCCGTTGATACGTGATGTGAGGAGCGTGATAAGTGGAAGTAAAGAAGGGGGCGATGCAGTGTGTAATGTGCTGGTCAGTATGCGTTCGAGTAACGCGAATGAAGACGGATCGCGCATGAGTACCGGCGCCATCATTTGGCATTGTGAAGACGAATATTGCCGCCGAACTTTGGTATGGGCTGGAGGATATTCTACCAGACTGGCGGCGGGCCGCCATATCGTCTGGGGGTTTTGAAACCGCGCGGCCCTGGCAAAGCGCTGCATCTCCTGGCCGGGCAGTTCGCGCACGGGCAGACGGCAAAACGCCTGAAATATCGCCGCTACCCGCGCCTGAAAACCGATAAACCCAATGATCTGATTGATGAGTACGGTATCCCGGGCGGTTAATCCCACCTCTGCAAGCTGTTCGCGGGCTCGCGTATTGATAACGGAGGGGGAGCCGGCAAGCTGACGAGCGTATTGCGTAATTTGCGCCAGCCGTTGATTGCTCTCTCTTGAGGCATCAGGGCCAGGTAGCGGCGCCAGACGCGCGGCATAATAGCGGCACAAACGCTGAACCCCAAATACCTGAGCGGCGGTCAGCGCGGTGCTCATACGTTCATAGGTGCTAAACGTATGAAGCCGGTCGTTGAGAACCGTGCGGGGAAATAAGACATCCGCCAACTGGTGAGCGGGCTTTAACCATGACTCAAAAGGCGTCAACGCGGTTTCTGATACCGTTAAATCCAGTAAAAAACGATCGTTAACATACGCGGCTTCCGGCATCAGCGAAAGCGGGGGTTGTGACGACATAGTGGATTGTGTTTCATGATACCAGTGGCTTTTACCCGCTTTTCGGCATTGTTCCATAGGGTTTCCCGAGGATGAAATGGCGATCGATAATGATTCGGCGTCGGATCGTTTATGCTGGATTATCCTGGCGTATGCGGGAAAGGGATGAAAGATTGTTAGGTGATAACAAATATCAGAACGCTATATAACGAGATGAGCGGTGAGTGAGGGGAATGGGGCAGCACAGCCGTGCCGCCCGCTAATAAACTTAATGCGCTTACTTCAGTTCCAGTTCATTCATTGCCGCAATGCTGAACCCGCCGTCAACATGGACGACTTCGCCAGAAATGCCTGCCGAGAGATCGGAACACAGAAACGCCGCTGAGTTACCCACATCTTCAATGGTCACGGTGCGACGAATTGGCGTAACGGCTTCACAATGCGCCAGCATTTTACGGAAGTCTTTAATACCGGACGCCGCCAGCGTGCGGATTGGACCCGCAGAGATGGCGTTGACGCGAACGCCTTCCGGCCCCATTGCATTTGCCATATAACGCACGTTGGCTTCCAGAGAGGCTTTCGCCAGACCCATGACATTGTAGTTCGGGATGGCGCGCTCCGCTCCCAGATAAGACAAGGTCAACAGCGCAGAACCCGGATTCAGCATGGTGCGGCAGGCTTTCGCCATGGCAACAAAGCTGTAAGAGCTAATATCGTGAGCGATTTTAAAGCCTTCGCGGGTAACCGCATTAACATAATCGCCGTCCAGCTGATCGCCAGGCGCGAAACCGATCGAGTGTACAAAACCGTCAAATTTCGGCCAAACGTTACCCAGCTCCGCAAACATAGCGTCAATGCTGGCATCTTCAGCGACATCACACGGTAAAACGATGCTGGAACCCAGCTGGGCAGCAAATTCTTCTACGCGGCCTTTCAGTTTGTCGTTCTGGTAGGTGAACGCCAGTTCAGCTCCTTCGCGGTGCATCGCCTGTGCGATACCGTAGGCGATGGACAGTTTACTGGCCACGCCAGTGACCAGAATGCGCTTACCGGAAAGAAAACCCATAGCTTTAATCCTTATAGTCATTGCTTATTTTTTGCTTTTACGAACAATGGTTAACAGCAACTTTTCAACATTATTCGAAATTAGTCTGAAATTATATCCCACTCCTGGCCCCGTGTGTCACGCTATTTTTCCGCCGCTATCTCCGGCAGGTGACGTTCTAAAACCACACGGTAACGAAGCCCCTGAGGATTTTGAGCACTCCCAGGGCCAAACTGGCAAATCAAAGAGTCTAATGGGACAGGCCCTAGGGTGCAGTATACCAGCTGGTGTAAGGTTCGCCTCATCCAACCAGAGACACCGGGACGGATAGCAAGTACGATAGCGATGCGCTTTCCACCAGACAAATAAAGGTTCTGTAGGAAGCCTGAATATTCATCCAAATGGTTTACCTCACCTATTAGCGGTGTTATGGACATGTAATTTTAACCAGCAAATGCTTAACAAAAATAATTTCTTTTTTAAGCGCTGAAGGTTTTCTCTATTTATTGATGCAGAGTAATACTGAATATGAAAAATTTTGGAAATCAGGTGATTACAGTAGTTACAAACCAGGTTTTTATATGTTTGCATGTGTATTATAATAAATTTTCAGAGGATGAGACATATGCCGTTTACATTTCATATCGGAAATCATAGTTGCCAGATATCAGAAAGGTATTTAAGAGATATCATCGATAATAAAAGAGAACATGTTTTTTCAACGTGTGAGAAATTTATAGATTTTTTCAGGAATATATTTACCAGGCGAAGTTTAATTTCTGATTATAGAGAAATCTATAATCTACTGTGCCAAAAAAAAGAGCATCCCGATATTAAAGGGCCTTTCTCTCCAGGACCATTTTCGAAGCGAGATGAAGACTGTACACGATGGCGCCCCCTTCTTGGATATATTAAACTTATTGATGCCTCCAGACCTGAAACAATAGATAAATACACTGTAGAGGTATTAGCACATCAAGAAAATATGTTACTACTACAGATGTTTTACGATGGAGTATTAGTGACCGAGACGGAGTGTTCTGAACGTTGCGTCGATTTTTTAAAAGAAACGATGTTTAATTATAATAACGGGGAAATTACGCTTGCCGCTTTGGGTAATGATAATCTACCGCCGAGCGAGGCAGGTAGTAATGGAATCTATGAGGCTTTTGAGCAACGTTTGATAGGCTTCCTGACCACGCCCGCCACGGCGTCTGGTGATGAGAGCGGCGCTATTGATCAGACGGATGCATCACAACCAGCGGCAATAGAGGCGTTTATTAACTCGCCGGAGTTTCAGAAAAATATTCGCATGCGTGATATTGAAAAAAATAAAATAGGTAGCGGAAGTTATGGGACAGTCTATCGGTTACATGATGACTTTGTTGTTAAGATTCCAATTAATGAGCGGGGAATAAAAGTGGATGTTAACTCTCAGGAACATCGTAATTGTCATCCTGAGCGTGTCAGTAAGTATTTGAATATGGCCAATGGCGACAAGAATTTTTCTCGTTCGGCCATCATGAATATTAATGGTAAAGACGTTACGGTTTTAGTTTCAAAATATATTCAAGGTCAGGAGTTCGATGTTGAAGATGAAGATAACTATCGAATGGCGGAGGCGCTTCTTAAATCCCGGGGGGTTTATATGCATGATATAAATATCTTAGGTAATATTCTGGTTAAAGAGGGGGTTCTTTTCTTTGTGGATGGCGATCAAATCGTGTTATCACAAGAATCACGGCAACAGCGAAGCGTTTCTCTTGCAACAAGGCAACTGGAAGAGCAAATTAAGGCCCATCACATGATAAAATTAAAGCGGGCCGAGACCGAAGGAAATACTGAAGATGTTGAATATTATAAGTCACTTATTACGGATCTTGATGCGTTAATCGGAGAGGAAGAACAGACACCTGCGCCAGGAAGACGTTTTAAACTAGCCGCGCCGGAGGAAGGGACTCTTGTGGCTAAGGTATTAAAGGATGAATTAAAAAAATAGCATTTAGTTCCGTTCTTTTCTGCGAATCGCCGGGGGCACATTCGCTACAGATTTACCGATCAATTATTGAGAGTTGCTATTCGCTTAAAGGTCGTTCGGGGGATCTGGACAGCCTGTAGCGGAGATGCAACTCGCCACTAGGGTTGGCGATGCCGCGCTGCCATAGTGGGTGAAATGCCTCGCAATGGTGTAACAACATTAACTCGCCTTGATTTTTCCCCTCTGCCTGACAAGAAAAACCTGGCTTTACGGATGGTCTCATGCCGTCGTATTAGCGTTGTTCGGCGTAGTATGTAAATTTCCTTATAGCAATAGAGGAACATTCTCAAAACATAAAATTAGCAAGTTATCATGAAGTTAACATATATTGTTTTTTTCGATCATTTTTTATATATTGATCGTTTTTATTGATTGATTTGCGTTAAAAGCGCATTATCAGGGAGTTAAGATCAAGTGGAGTGGTCACATGCGCTATTTTTTTATGGCAGAGCCGATAAGGGCAATGGAGGGGGATTTACTGGGTGTCGAAATCACTACCCATTTTGCATCGTCGCCCGCTCGTCCGCTACACCCTGAGTTTGTTATCTCGTCATGGGACAATTCGCAGAAGCGCCGTTTTCTGCTTGATCTGTTGCGGACAATCGCGGCCAAACATGGCTGGTTTCTACGCCACGGCCTATTCTGTATCGTAAATATTGATCGGGGTATGGCGCAGCTTGTCCTTCAGGATAAAGATATTCGCGCATTACTACACGCCATGCTATTTGTGGAGCTGCAGGTCGCTGAACATTTTTCATGTCAAGATAACGCCTTAATCGATCCTTTAATACACGCGCTTCATAAGCAACCTAATCCATTATGGCTGGGCGACCTGGGCGTAGGGAATGCAACTGCTGTGCCATTAGTTTGCGGGTGTTTTAGCGGCGTAAAACTTGATCGCAGCTTTTTTGTCTCACAAATTGAAAAAATGACGTTTCCGCTGCTTGTCAAACATATCCGGCGTTATTGTGACAAGATCGTGGTGGGGGGCCAGGAAAACACACGCTATTTGCCGGTGTTAAAAACGGCAGGCATTTGGGCAACCCAGGGCACGTTATTTCCTTCCGTTGCGTTAGAAGAGGTTGAAACATTGCTGTTGGGCAGTCGCATGAACACCCTCAGAGAATCGAACTGAGGGTATTTGTTTCGCTTAGCGATCCTTTCGCCATGCGTCAGCGGTCAGCGCCTCGCCAAAATGGCCTGCGATTAAACGGCGGGTAAGCTCATGTAGCGGAGAGGCGAGCACATCGGCGGTGCTGCCGCGTTCAACCACTTCCCCCTGATGCATCACTAATACCTGATCGCTAATATGCTTCATCATGCCGATATGCTGCGTGACATAGATATAGGAGATGCCTTGCTTTTCCTGCAATTCAAGCATCAGATTGATGAGCTGCGAGCGCATGGACATATCAAGCGAAGCCAGCGCTTCGTCCGCGATAATGACTTTAGGGCGTAAAATCAGCGCGCGGGCCAGGCCCAGACGCTGTTTCTGCCCCGGCGCCAGCATATGCGGGTAGTAGCTCACGTGATCGGGCAATAGCCCCACCATACGCATCGTCTCGACAATCTGTTTGCGCCGCTGTTCCGGCTCCAGATCGGTATTAAGGCGCAGGGGGAAGTCAAGGATCTGCGAAATACGTTGACGTGGATTCAGTGACGTTGAGGGGTCCTGAAAAATCATTCGAATACGTTGGCTTCGAAACGAATAGTCGCCGTAATGCAGGGGATGATCGTCAATAAGAAGCTCGCCGCTGGTGGGTTCAATCATGCCGGCCAGCATCTTTGCCAGCGTGGATTTGCCGGAACCGTTTTCGCCGATAATGGCCAGGGTCTGACGCTCACGAAGCGTAAAGCTTAATGGTTTCACGGCGTCGACGGTCTGGCGGCGAAACCATCCTGTCCGGTAGCGAAAGGTTTTACTCAGGTTGCGCACTTCAAGCAGAGTTTCCACCATATCACTCTCTCTCCATATTCAGCGGAAAATGACAGGCATAGAGATGATTTTTCGCGCCGGTTAAGCGTGGCGTGATAATGCATTCTCGTTGCGCGTAAGGGCAGCGCGGCCCCAGACGACAACCTATCGGTAACTGCTCCAGTAGCGGGATCGCGCCCGGCAGCGTATTGAGACGGCTTTTATGCGGCATCGCGCTGCCAAAATCCGGAATCGCACGGATAAGCGCCTGCGTATAAGGATGATGTGGCGTCGTCACCAGATCTTTACTTGGCGCGGTTTCTACCGTCTGGCCGCAGTATAAAACGTTGATTTTGTCAGCCCACTGACTCAGCATTTGCAGGTCGTGGCTAATCAACAGAATGGTGGTATTACTGTTTTGATTCAGTCGCGTCAACAGGCGAAAAATTTGCGCCTGCGTCGTCGGTTCCATTGAGTTGGTGGGTTCATCAGCGATCAGGAGTCGCGGTTGATTCGCCAGCGCGATAGCGATCATAACTTTCTGACACTCGCCATCGGTCAGTTCATAGGGAAAACTGCGCATCGCGTCTTTATGATCTTTAATTCCCACCCGGTGCAGTAATTCAATTGCACGCCGTTTACGCCAGCCTAAACGCTGCCACCAGCGGCCTTTATAGGTCCAGGCGGGAATATTTTGCATTAACTGGCGGCCGACGCGTTCGGAAGGATCAAGGCACGACTGCGGCTCCTGGAAGATCATCGACACATTATGTCCGACCAGCTTACGCCGTTCACGTGAGGAGAGGCGCAGCAGATCGATATCATCAAAACGCATACGGTCGGCAGTGACTCGCCAGTTGTCTTTCGCGACGCCGCAAATAGCTTTAGCAATCAAGCTCTTTCCGGAACCCGATTCACCTACCAGGCCGCGAATTTCACCTTCGCTTAATGTCATACTGACGCGATCGACCGCTTTTACCCAACCTTCGCTGGTTTTAAATTCAATGGTGAGATTGCGGATATCCAGTAACGGCATTATTCCACCCCCGCAATAATCGCACGACGAATCCCATCTCCGAGCAGGTTTACCAGTAAAACACTGAGCGTTATCGCCGCGCCGGGTAGCATAACGGTCCACGGCGCGACATAGATTAGCTCCAGCGCATCCCCCAACATGGCGCCCCATTCAGGAGAGGGAAGCTGCGCGCCGAGATCTAAAAATCCCAGCGCGGCGATGTCCAGAATCGCCATCGACAGCGCCCGGGTAATTTCGGTGACCAGACCGGCGGTAATATTCGGTAAAATGGCGAACCACAGAATATTCAGCGTTGTCGCTCCATCCAGACGGGCGGCAATGACGTACTCTTTTTCCAGTTCATCATGCACCATGCTGTAGACGGAACGTACCATTCGCGGCAACAGGGCCAGCCAGACGGCAAACATCGCGTGTGACAGATGTGGGCCGGCAAATGCCACGACGATAATCGCCAGCAAGAGCGAAGGGATGGAAAGCAGCGTGTCCAGAATATGGTTCAGCACGGCAGAGCGTAAACCGTGCGTCGCGCCTGCCACTACGCCGAGGACTAATCCACATAGCGTAGCCGCCAGCGTTACGATAAACGCGCCGCCGACCGTGGGCGCCGCGCCGCTTAACAGGCGGCTCAGCACATCGCGCCCCAGATCGTCAGTCCCCAGAAAAAAGGAGACTTCGCCATAGCGTGACCAGGAGGGTGGCAGTAGCTGATAGCCCAGAAATTGCTGATCGATACCATAGGGCGCGATCCAGCCGCCAAAAATACACAGCAACGCCAGACCGGCGCATCCATACAGACCCACCATCGCAGGCGCGTCGCTATAAAATTTACGCCAGGCAGTGCGCAGGGTGCCTGGCGGGCGCTTTTCGCTGTATACGCTATCGTAAGGCATACCATTCCTTATGTTTCAGATGGTTAGCCATAGCACCCAAAATATCGGAAATCACATTGACCACAATAACCAGCGACCCAATGACCATCACGCCAGCGGAAATAGCGGCATAGTCCTGCTGACGAATGGCGTGAATTAACCATCGTCCCAGCCCAGGCCAGCTGAAAACCATTTCGGTAATCATCGCCAGCGTTAACATGGTTGAAAACTGCAGACCAAGACGGGGAATGACCGGCGGCAGCGCATTATGCAACACGTGACGGCGTAAAATCGTAAAGCGCGATAAGCCGCGCGTGGCCGCCGCTTTAACGTAGTTCTGATCGTAGACCTCAATAGTGCTGATTCGCATCAGGCGGATCACTTCTGTGGTCGGCGCGACGGAGAGCGTGAGCACCGGTAAAACCATATGCCGTATGGCGCTCATCACCATTTCATCACGCCATGGCGAATCTGAAATCCAGGCGTCAATGATGGCGAAACCGGTAACCGGTTTAACTTCATAAAGCAGGTCAAATCGCCCGGATACCGGCAGCCACCCCAGCGTGAGCGAAAAGAACAGTGTGAGCAGAAGCGCCAGCCAGAAAACCGGAATTGAGAAACCTAATAGCGCCAGCGCGCTGATAAAACGATCCGGCCATTTGCTACGCGTCACGCCAGCCAGCATCCCGACCGGGATGCCGACCATCAGCGCAAAACCAAAGGCGAGAATGCACAGCTCCATCGTGGCGGGAAACACCTCTTTAAGCTGTTCGGAGATCAGCTGGCCGTTAATGCTGGACACGCCAAAGTCCCAGTGCAGCAGACCGTTGAACCAGAAAACCCAGGCATTCCATAATGATGCGCCTTGTAGCGGCGCGTGCGGCGTAAAATAGCTCAGGCTAAAGCCGATAAAGGTCAGGAAGAATAGCGTCACCAGCAACAGCAATAACCGACGCAGGGTGAAGATAATCATGGTTTTTTCACCTCTTCGTGTTTTTCGCGGGAGACGCCGGCAAAAGACGCATTGCCGAACGGGCTTAACACCAGCCCTTTAATATCGTAGCGGTAAGCCTGCAGGCGTAGTGATGATGCCAGCGGCAGTATCGGCAGCTCTTTCTCCAGGATATTCTGCGCTTCCTCATATGCTTCTATGCGCGAAGCCAACTGCTGCGACGACAGTGCTTTACGCAGCACGCTGTCAAATTCAGGGTTACACCAGTGGGCGAAATTGGTTTGCGAATTGATGGCCGCACAGCTTAACAGTGGTCTGAAAAAGCTATCCGGATCGTTGCTGTCCGTGGCCCAGCCGGATAAGGTCAGATCGTGATTCATATCCATCAGGCGCGCCTCCTGAAAACGACCTTCAACCGGCACAATGACCACTTTTACGCCAACCTGCGCCATATCCGCCTGAATAAGCTCCGCCGTTTTTAGCGGACTTGGGTTCCAGGCCTGAGAACTGGTCGGCACCCAGAGATGCAGCGTAAGATTCTCAATGCCCAGCGCTTTTAGCTGTTCGCGCGATTTTTCCGGATTGTACTCCGTAATTTTGGCATCGTTATCGTAAGCCCATGAGGCTCTCGGTAAAATGGAGGCTGCGGTTTCCGCCGTGCCGTAATAAATCGACTGCATCAGACGCTGGTTGTTGATCGATAAGGCCAGCGCATGGCGCACTGCGGGATTATTCAACGGCGGCTTATCGGTGTTAAAGGCCAGATAGGCGATATTCATCCCCGGGCGCAACGTCAGACGTAAACGCGGATCGTCGCGTAAAATAGTTAGCTGGCTGGCGGCGGGCCAGGCCAGAACATCGCATTCACCGGTCAGTAATTTCGATAAACGCCCGGTACCGCCGGAGCCTAAATCCACTACCACTTGCGGCATCAGCGGTTTGCCGCGCCAAAACCCATCGTGGCGCTGGAGACGAATAAACTGTCCGGCACGGTACTCCGAAAGCTGGAAAGGCCCGGTGCCGACCGGTTGGCGGTCTAGCAGTTCCTGACGATCTTTTCGGCTAAGCTGCGCGGCGTACTCAGCGGACATGACGGAAGCGTAGTGTGTAGCCAGATGCCATAAAAAGGAGGCGTCTGGCTGCGTCAGGCGAAACTCAACGGTGTTATTGTCCAGCTTACGCACGCTTTTTACATTGTCGGCGAACTGTAGGCTATCAAAGTAGGGGAAGCTACTGCCGTTGATGTTATGCCACGGATGCCGACGATCAAAAATCCGCTGAAAGGTAAAGACGACATCATCAGCATTGAGTTTTCGGGTCGGCGTAAACCAGGCGGTTTTTTGAAAGGAAACGTCGCGGCGCAGGTGAAAACGGTACGTTGCCCCGTTATCCAGCACTTCCCAGCTTTCTGCCAGCTCTGGGACTAAACGATAAGTATAGGGATCGACATCCAACAGGCGGTCATATAACTGGGCTGCCAGGGTATCGACGATGAGGCCGCTGCTCGCTTTTTGCGGATTAAAGGTGTTGACCTGCCCGCTGACACAATACACAAAGCCGCTATCGCGAATATCTGCACTCGCAGTTTGTTCGGGCGCAGCCGCAGCCGTAGCCTGACTACTCAGTAGACCCGCTATCACGATCAGAGACGATAAAACCAGGCGCATAATAGTTAAGTTTTTGAAGTTCAATTTGCAAAGTGTATCGCACTTCGGCCCGCCACGTAAAAATGTCGGTGGATAACTGGCGTAAATGTCGTCAATTAGCCGGAGAAATAGCTAAAGCTGATGCTTTTTAAGCAAGGCGCGAAACTGGTGGTAGGTGAGTGCCAGCAAATCGGCGGCTCGTTTCTGGTTAAATTTCGCCTGTTGTAAGCTACGTTGCAGCAGCGCTTTTTCCTGTTGCAGTTGAAACTCCCGCAACTTGAGCGGCAGGTCAGGCGTGGCGGATGCCGCTGGCAGGGCGGGCGTGGGCGGTTCGGCGGAATGGCGTTGAAAAGGATCGATAACAATTTCATCCAAAGGATGTTCACTGCTGCCGTGGCGATACACTGAACGTTCGACTACGTTTTTCAGCTCGCGGACATTACCCGGCCAGGCGTAATGCAACAACGTTTCTTTTGCCCGATCGGTAAAACCGGGAAATAAGGGCAGACGTAGCTCACGACACATCTGAATAGCAAAATGCTCGGCTATCAGCATAATATCGCTTTGACGTTCGCGCAGCGGCGGCAGTTGTACAACGTCAAAAGCCAGCCTGTCGAGCAGATCGGCACGAAATGTTCCTTCCTTTACCATGGCGGGTAAATCGGCATTGGTGGCGCATACTAATCGCACATTAACCTGTAACGGCTGGCTGCCGCCGACGCGCTCTAGCTCGCCATATTCAATCACCCGCAGTAGCTTTTCCTGTACCAGCATTGGCGCTGTCGCCAGTTCATCCAAAAACAGCGTGCCGCCATCGGCGCGTTCAAAGCGACCGGGATGGCGTTTTTGCGCCCCGGTAAAAGCACCCGCTTCATGACCAAACAGTTCGGAGTCCAGCAGATTTTCGTTAAGCGCTGCGCAGTTAAGCGAGATAAGCGGCCCCTGCCAGCGTGAAGAGAGATAGTGCAGGCGATTGGCGATAAGTTCTTTACCCGTACCGCGTTCGCCAATAATCAGCACTGGCTTATCCAGCGGCGCGAGCCGGGAGACTTGTTCCAGTACTTCAAGAAAACGGTTTGCCTCGCCGAGCAGGTTATCTTTAAATTCAGCCATGATGAAAATCGCCACTTGTTAGTGTTTTTCACCACTTTATCCTTTTTTGCTGGCGAGGTAAAACGAAATAATTCCTTTACTATCAGTGGTATAAAAAGTTGGCACGCAAATTGTATTAACCATGTAGCAGGGCATCGCCCGTTATCAGAACATTATGTGAGGATTGAATTATGGGTATTTTTTCTCGTTTTGCCGACATCGTGAACGCCAATATCAATGCGTTGTTGGAAAAAGCGGAAGATCCGCAGAAGCTGGTGCGCCTGATGATTCAGGAGATGGAAGATACGCTGGTGGAGGTTCGCTCGAACTCCGCGCGTGCTTTAGCGGAAAAGAAACAGTTATCCCGTCGCATTGAACAGGCTACGGTTCAGCAGACCGAGTGGCAGGAAAAAGCGGAACTGGCTCTGCGCAAAGATAAAGACGATCTGGCGCGCGCCGCATTGATTGAAAAACAAAAGCTGACCGATTTAATTGCTACGCTTGAACAGGAAGTCACGCTGGTGGATGACACGCTGGCGCGCATGAAGAAAGAGATTGGCGAGCTGGAAAACAAACTCAGCGAAACACGCGCTCGCCAGCAGGCGCTGATGCTGCGTCATCAGGCGGCGAGTTCTTCCCGCGATGTCCGTCGTCAGCTTGACAGCGGCAAACTGGATGAAGCCATGGCGCGGTTTGAATCCTTTGAACGTCGTATCGATCAAATGGAAGCGGAAAGCCATCGTTTTGGTAAGCAGCAATCGCTGGACCAACAGTTTGCCAACCTGAAAGCCGATGATGAAATCAGCGAGCAGCTGGCGCAGTTGAAAGCCAAAATGAAGCAAGATAATCAATAATGACAATGGCGGCGCCGATACGCGCCGTCGCTCATCAGCTTTAGGTGTAAGGAGAACGCATGAGCGCGCTATTTTTGGCCATCCCGTTAACCATTTTTGTGTTGTTTGTGTTACCGATTTGGCTGTGGCTGCATTACAGCAACCGCGCCGGTCGGGGAGAACTGTCGCAAAGCGAGCAGCAACGCTTACTGCAACTCACAGACGATGCGCAACGTATGCGCGAGCGCATTCAGGCGCTGGAAGACATTCTTGATGCAGAGCATCCGAACTGGAGAGAGCGCTAATGGGTGGAATCAATCTGAATAAAAAACTATGGCGTATGCCGCAAAAGGGCATGGTGCGTGGCGTTTGCGCCGGGATCGCCGACTACCTTGATGTACCGGTAAAACTGGTGCGTATTCTGGTCGTGCTGTCGATTTTCTTTGGGCTGGCGTTTTTTACCGTAGTGGCCTATATCGTTCTGTCTTTTGTACTGGACCCTATGCCGGATAATCTGGCCGCAGGCAAACCGCAGCCGACCAGCGGCGAACTGCTGGATACCGTAGACAGAGAGCTTGCCGCAGGCGAAAAGCGTTTGCGAGAAATGGAACGCTACGTCACGTCAGATACGTTCACACTGCGTAGTCGTTTCCGTCAACTTTAAGTGTTATATCGGGAAGGTGAAGATGAATACTCGCTGGCAACGCGTCGGGCAGAAGGTGAAGCCCGGCTTCAAAATAGCAGGTAAGCTGGTTCTGTTGACCGCGTTACGCTACGGGCCTGCCGGCGTGGCGGGATGGGCGGTAAAATCCGTCGCCCGTCGTCCGCTAAAAATGTTGCTGGCGTTTGCGCTGGAGCCAGTACTTCGTAAGGCGGCGAATAAAATTTCGCAGCGTTACAAATAGCGAGTCTGGTCATAATATTTCGTTAAGCTCTGGCGTATAGTGTGTGCGAAATACATTACGTGTCAGGACGGAAGTATGTTGAAAAAAGGAATATTTGCGTTAGCGTTATTCGTAGCCATGCCGCTTTATGCCGCAGAATACTGGATAGATGTCCGCATTCCGGAACAATATCAGCGTGAGCATATTCAGGGCGCGATTAATATCCCATTGAAGGAGATTAAATCTCATATCGAAACGGTAGTTCCAGACAGGAACGATACGGTAAAGTTATATTGCAACTCCGGACGACAGTCGGGCATGGCAAAACAAATGTTGCTTGATATGGGGTATACGCACGCGATGAATATGGGCGGCATCAGTCGTCTTGATATGCCGAAAGTAAAAAAATAGATAATCTATTGCTCAATACTCATACTAACCGCGGCGCTTAATGCGCCGTTGTTGATCTCTCCGGGTAGTTGATAATAACGTTTTTGCACATATCTATAACGCAGGCTCGTTATTATTTTTTCTTCTCTTCAGGCTCAACAGGATGTCAATGAAGCGACTTAAAACTGAACTCAACGCGCTGGTCAATCGTGGGGTAGACAGGCATTTGCGTCTTGCCGTAACCGGGTTGAGCCGCAGCGGTAAAACAGCGTTTATCACGGCGATGGTTAACCAGTTGCTTAATGTCCACGCGGGCGCGCGCTTACCGTTGCTCAGCGCGGTACGCGAAGAACGCCTGCTTGGCGTAAAGCGCGTGCCTCAACGTGATTTTGGTATTCCCCGTTTTACCTACGATGAGGGGATACTTCAGCTTTATGGCAATCCTCCCGCATGGCCCACACCGACGCGCGGCGTCAGTGAGATTCGGCTGGCGTTGCGCTATCGCTCCAACGACTCGCTGCTGCGCCATTTTAAAGATACCTCGACATTGTATCTGGAGATTGTGGACTATCCAGGGGAATGGTTACTCGATCTGCCCATGCTGGCTCAGGATTATTTAAGCTGGTCCCGTCAGATGAACGGCTTGTTACAAGGACAACGCGCTGAGTGGGCCGCAAAATGGCGGCAACTTTGCGACGGGCTCGATCCGCTGGCACCCGCCGATGAAAACCGGCTGGCGGAGATTGCCGCCGCCTGGACGGATTATTTGCATCAGTGTAAATCGCAGGGATTGCATTTTATTCAACCTGGACGGTTTGTTTTGCCGGGCGATATGGCGGGTGCGCCAGCGTTGCAGTTTTTCCCGTGGCCGGATGTGGACGCCTTCGGCGAGTCAAAACTGGCGCAGGCGGATAAACAGACCAACGCTGGAATGCTGCGCGAACGCTTTAACTACTATTGCGAAAAAGTGGTCAAAGGGTTCTATAAAAATCATTTTCTACGCTTTGATCGCCAGATTGTACTGGTCGACTGTCTGCAACCGCTTAATAGCGGGCCGCAGGCGTTTAATGATATGCGTCTCGCCTTAACGCAGTTGATGCAAAGTTTTCACTATGGCCAGCGGACTCTGTTTCGCCGCTTGTTTTCGCCGGTGATTGATAAATTGCTGTTCGCCGCGACGAAAGCCGACCATGTCACCCTCGACCAACATGCCAATATGGTGGCCTTGCTCCAGCAGCTTATTCAGGATGCCTGGCAAAATGCCGCGTTTGAAGGCATTAGTATGGATTGCCTAGGGCTGGCGTCGGTACAGGCGACCACCAGCGGCGTGATTGAGGTCAACGGTGAAAAAATCCCGGCTTTACGTGGAAACCGTTTGAGTGACGGCGCGCCGTTAACCGTGTACCCCGGCGAAGTGCCTTCGCGTTTGCCGGGACAAGCGTTTTGGGATAGTCAGGGTTTTCAGTTCGAAGCCTTTCGTCCGCAGGTGATGGATGTTGATAAACCGTTACCACATATTCGTCTGGACGCTGCGCTGGAGTTTTTAATAGGAGATAAGCTGCGATGAGCGAACCGTTAAAACCGCGTATTGATTTTGCAGAACCGCTAAAGGAGGAACCTACGTCGGCCTTCAAAGCGCAGCAAACTTTTAGCGAAGCGGAGTCGCGTACATTTGCGCCTGCAGCTATCGATGAGCGCCCGGAAGACGAAGGCGTGGCAGAAGCGGCGGTCGATGCCGCGCTGCGCCCCAAACGCAGTCTGTGGCGTAAAATGGTGATGGGAGGGCTGGCGCTGTTTGGCGCGAGCGTGGTCGGGCAAGGCGTACAGTGGACAATGAATGCCTGGCAAACTCAGGACTGGGTCGCTTTAGGCGGCTGTGCCGCAGGCGCGCTGATCATTGGCGCTGGCGTGGGATCGGTGGTCACGGAGTGGCGGCGATTATGGCGCTTGCGCCAGCGGGCGCATGAGCGCGATGAGGCGCGTGAACTGTTACATAGCCATAGCGTCGGGAAAGGTCGCGCATTTTGCGAAAAACTGGCGCAGCAGGCGGGGATTGATCAATCACATCCGGCATTACAACGTTGGTATGCCGCTATTCACGAAACGCAAAACGACAGGGAAATCGTCGGCTTGTATGCGCATCTGGTACAGCCGGTACTTGACGCGCAGGCGCGACGTGAGATTAGCCGTTTCGCCGCGGAATCGACTCTGATGATCGCCGTCAGCTCGTTAGCGTTGGTGGATATGGCGTTTATTGCCTGGCGTAATTTACGCCTGATTAACCGCATCGCAACGCTGTATGGCATTGAACTTGGTTATTACAGCCGCCTTCGTCTGTTCCGTCTGGTGTTGCTGAATATCGCGTTCGCGGGGGCCAGTGAGCTGGTGCGTGAAGTCGGTATGGACTGGATGTCTCAGGATCTGGCCGCACGCCTGTCTACGCGCGCGGCGCAGGGGATTGGCGCAGGTCTCCTTACCGCTCGACTGGGAATAAAAGCGATGGAGCTATGTCGACCATTGCCGTGGATCGATAACGATAAACCACGTCTCGGTGATTTTCGTCGTCAGCTTATCGGTCAGCTAAAAGAGACGCTGCAAAAGAGTAAGTCGTCGCCTGAGAAATGACCTTCCACAGGGCGCTGATTGCCTGGCTTTACGCCGCAGCGCCCGTTTTTCCGTCATGCTGTCAATATTTGTTGACAGAATCCTTCCTGCCAGCCGAATAGTGGCTTATCATCTATTTAATGGTTCATTATTCAGGTGAAGGTTCCCATGCGTCTGGAAGTCTTTTGTGAAGACCGACTTGGTCTGACCCGCGAATTACTTGATTTACTGGTGTTACGTAGCATTGATTTACGCGGAATCGAGATTGATCCCATTGGGCGAATTTATCTTAATTTTGCTGAGCTGGAATTCACCGACTTCAGCAGCCTGATGGCAGAAATCCGCCGTATTTCCGGCGTAACGGATGTCCGTACCGTTCCCTGGATGCCGTCCGAACGTGAACATCTGGCCCTGAGCGCGCTGCTTGAGGCGTTGCCGGAGCCGGTGCTCTCATTGGATATGAAGAGTAAAGTGGAGATGGCGAACCCGGCGAGTTGTCAACTTTTTGCCCAGAGCCAGGAGCGAATGCGGCACCATACCGCCGCACAATTAATCAACGGCTTCAATTTTCAGCGCTGGCTGGACGGTAACCCGCAAAGCTCCCATAACGAACATGTCGTGATCAACGGGCAAAACTTCCTGATGGAGATTACGCCGGTACATTTACAAAACGAAAATGACGAATACGTGTTGACCGGGGCGGTCGTGATGTTGCGTTCCACGATTCGTATGGGACAGCAGCTACAGAATTTGTCCACGCAGGATCTGAGCGCGTTTAGTCAGATTATTGCCGTGAGCGCAAAGATGAAGCACGTCGTTGAGCAGGCGCGCAAACTGGCGATGCTCAGCGCGCCGCTGCTGATTACCGGCGATACGGGAACCGGCAAAGATCTTTTCGCCTATGCCTGTCACCAGGCAAGCCCTCGTTCAGCGAAACCGTATCTGGCGCTCAACTGCGCTTCAATCCCGGAAGATGCGGTAGAAAGCGAACTATTTGGCCATGCGCCGGAAGGTAAAAAAGGTTTCTTTGAACAGGCGAATGGCGGTTCGGTGCTGCTGGATGAAATTGGCGAAATGTCGCCGCGTATGCAGGCGAAGCTGCTGCGTTTTCTCAACGATGGTACGTTCCGTCGCGTCGGCGAAGATCACGAAATTCATGTTGATGTCCGCGTTATCTGCGCCACGCAGAAAAATCTGGTGGAGCTGGTGCAAAAAGGACTGTTCCGCGAAGATCTCTATTATCGACTTAACGTTCTGACGCTTAATTTGCCGCCGTTGCGCGATTGTCCGCAGGATATTATGCCGTTGACCGAACTGTTCGTGGCGCGTTTTGCCGACGAACAGGGCGTTCCGCGACCGAAACTGTCTGCCGATCTGAGTACGGTCCTCACTCGTTACGGCTGGCCGGGTAACGTTCGCCAGCTTAAAAATGCGATTTACCGGGCGCTGACGCAACTGGAAGGGTATGAGCTGCGTCCGCAGGATATCCTGCTGCCTGACTACGATGCCGCGACGGTGGCAGTCGGCGAGGATGCGATGGAAGGCTCGCTGGATGACATTACCAGTCGTTTTGAACGTTCTGTCCTGACCCAGCTTTATCGTAGCTATCCGAGTACGCGTAAACTGGCGAAACGGTTGGGGGTATCGCATACCGCGATTGCCAATAAGCTGCGTGAATATGGTCTGAGCCAGAAGAAGGGTGAAGAGTAGAAAAAAAGAAGGCCTCCGGATAGAGGCCTTCTTGTGACAAAAGAGCACCGCCTGTAGTACTGACAAACGTAGCGCCAGCAGGCGCTGGCTTATGCCTTCAGGACATTAAGCGCGGCGTCGTAATCCGGCTCGTGGGTGATTTCATCCACCAACTGGCTGAAAATAACGTTGTCGTTTTCGTCAAGCACGATGACTGCGCGCGCCGCCAAACCTTTCAGCGGGCCGTCAACGATTTCGACGCCGTAGTTTTTCAGAAACTCGTTATTACGCAGAGTGGAAAGCGTAATAACGTTGCTCAGGCCTTCCGCGCCGCAAAAACGCGACTGTGCAAAAGGCAGGTCAGCAGAAACGCACAATACGACGGTATTCTCCACTTCTGTGGCCAGTTGATTAAACTTACGAACTGATGCGGCGCATACGCCAGTATCAATGCTTGGGAAAATATTCAGCACTTTGCGTTTGCCTGCATATTGGCTGAGGGAAACGTCAGACAAATCTTTTGCGACAAGAGTAAAAGCCTGTGCTTTGCTACCAGCCTGCGGAATAACGTTGGCAACGGTGACCGGGTTACCCTGGAAATGTACAGTCTGTGACATAATTATGTTCCTATTTACTTATAGTTAACGTCGAAATCCAGTTTAAGTCATTATTCATTAACACGGCAAATACTATTTGTAGCAAGCCGCGTCCGGCGCTATCAGAGGGGAAGAGATGAGATCTGTTAAGGTATATGAGGAAACCTGGCCGTTACATACGCCTTTTGTTATTGCGCGTGGTAGCCGAAGCGAAGCGCATGTTGTCGTTGTCGAACTGGAAGAAGAGGACGTAAAAGGCATCGGGGAATGTACGCCATATCCACGTTATGGTGAAAGTGATGCCTCGGTCATGGCGCAAATCATGAGTATTGTGCCTCAGTTGGAAAACGGGCTGACTCGCGAAGCATTGCAGAAACTGTTGCCGGCAGGCGCGGCGCGCAACGCGGTGGATAGCGCCTTATGGGATTTGCAGGCCCGCCAGCGGCAGCAAAGCCTTGCCGGGCTGCTCGGCGTGACGCTGTCCCCGGTTTTTACTACCGCGCAAACGGTAGTGATAGGTACGCCGGAACAGATGGCAGCCAGTGCGGCGGCACTATGGGAAAAAGGGGCGACGTTGCTGAAAATTAAACTCGATGCTCGTCTGATTAGCGAACGTATGGTGGCGATCCGCTCGGCGGTGCCGGAGGCGACGCTCATTGTGGACGCCAATGAATCGTGGCGTCCGGAGGGGCTGGCGGCGCGTTGCCAGTTACTGGCGGATCTGAATGTCGCGATGCTGGAGCAACCGCTGCCCGCGCAGGATGACGCCGCCCTGGAAAATTTTATTCATCCGTTGCCCATCTGTGCAGATGAGAGCTGCCATACTCGCAGTAGTCTGAAAGCCCTGACGGGGCGCTACGATATGATCAACATTAAGCTGGATAAAACCGGCGGTCTGACTGAGGCGCTGGCGCTGGCAACGGAGGCGCGGGAGCAAGGATTCGGCCTGATGCTGGGCTGTATGCTCTGTACATCAAGAGCGATTAGCGCCGCGCTGCCGCTTATGCCGCAGGTGAGCTTCGCCGATCTTGATGGCCCAACATGGCTGGCGGTTGATGTTGAGCCCGCGCTACGCTTTACGACGGGTCAACTCCATCTTTAGGATGCCAGCGGAGCAGATTCGACATAGCCAGCAAGTATTTTTCGCTGGCTTCATCGGCAGAAACAGGGGGAAACTCGGCGGTAATGCAGTGCAGGTTGAGGTCGGCGCACCAGCTGCCAAACGAACCGGGCGTTTCGTAACCTACGCTGGTCACCAGCGGCAACGCAAACGCATCGGCCAGCCACTCGCCTAGCTCGCTGCGACGTGGATCTTCAATGCAGGCTAGCGGATCGTGAAAAGAGACGACCCAGGCGGGTTGGAGTCGATGAATTAACTGGCAAAGCGCCTGGGTTTCCGGTTCTGAGCCGGGATGGTCGCCGGTTAGCAGCACGACATCACGCTCTTGCGCGCGGCTATTCCAGCGATAAACTGTCTCACCCGCTTTCCAGTTGGCGGCGGGAAAGTTACGGTTTAGATCAACGCCATTCGCATTTGCCCTTAACCCCAGTTGACAGCCATCAGGATTAACGGCAAGTACGACATGATGACGGCGAAGGGTTGGATTTAAGGTGCGTAACGCACAGGAGAGCGTCACCACGGATGAGGTTTCATCCCCGTGGGTGCCAGCCAGTATCAGACCGCTTTCGCGATTGGCTGCAGGTGCCGGAAACCAGATTAGCGGCGCGCCTAGTAGCGAACGTCCATAATGTTCAGTGCCTGGCGGAAATGCGCCGCGCTCGGCACGGGGGCGGGTGACAGTCATACGCGTTTCCCGAAGCTGAGACCAGTAGGGTAATCATCGTAGTGTTGTGTAAAACCCGCCGATTATCAAATGGTTTCTATTTACCCTCTTGTATGGCGCGATATCAACTTTCTGGCGGAAGATAATTGCATTTCTTTTTGCTGAAACAAATAATTACGTTGTCATTTAACTCATCTTTGAGGAACTTCTATGAGACATTCTGTTTCAGTAACCTGTTGTGCGCTGTTGGTTAGCAGCTTTTCCCTGGCATATGCTGCGGATGTTCCCGGCGGAACGGTACTGGCAGAAAAACAAGAACTGGTGCGTCATATCAAAGATGAGCCCGCTTCGTTAGATCCAGCGAAAGCCGTTGGGCTGCCTGAAATTCAGGTGATCCGCGATCTGTTTGAAGGGCTGGTTAACCAGAACGAAAAGGGTGAAATTATCCCTGGCGTCGCCAGCCAGTGGAAGAGCAATGATAATCGTATCTGGACGTTTACGTTGCGGGATAATGCGCAATGGGCCGATGGAACGCCGGTGACCGCCCAGGATTTTGTCTATAGCTGGCAACGTCTCGTTGATCCCAAAACGCTTTCCCCCTTCGCCTGGTTTGCCGCGCTGGCTGGCATCACTAATGCGCAAGCCATTATCGACGGTAAAGTCACGCCGGATCAGCTTGGCGTCAGTGCCGTGGACGCGCACACTTTGCGTGTTCAGCTTGACAAGCCGTTGCCCTGGTTTGCCAGTCTGACCGCCAGTTTTGCCTTTTATCCGGTCCAAAAAGCGAATGTCGAAAGCGGCAAAGACTGGATGAAGCCGGGAAAACTGATTGGCAATGGCGCGTATGTGCTTAAAGAGCGCGTGGTAAATGAAAAACTGGTGGTCGTGCCTAATACGCATTACTGGGATAACGCGAAAACGGTACTGCAAAAAGTAACATTTTTACCCATTAACCAAGAATCGGCTGCGACGAAACGTTACCTTGCCGGTGATATTGATATCACCGAATCTTTCCCTAAAAATATGTACCAGAAATTATTGAAGGATATTCCAGGGCAAGTTTATACGCCGCCGCAATTAGGGACTTATTATTATGCGTTTAATACGCAGAAAGGGCCGACGGCGGATTCCCGCGTTCGTCTGGCGCTAAGTATGACCATTGATCGCCGTTTGATGGCGGAAAAAGTCTTAGGTACCGGTGAAAAACCGGCCTGGCATTTTACACCGGATGTCACGGCAGGATTTAAGCCCGATCCTTCACCGTTTGAACAAATGAGCCAGGAAGAACTTAACGCCCAGGCGAAAACATTGCTGCGTGCAGCAGGCTACGGATCGCAGAAGCCGCTTAAATTAACTCTGCTTTACAATACCTCAGAAAACCATCAGAAAATCGCGATTGCGGTGGCGTCAATGTGGAAGAAAAATCTGGGGGTGGATGTGAAATTGCAAAACCAGGAGTGGAAAACGTATATCGACAGCCGGAATACAGGTAATTTTGATGTTATTCGCGCCTCCTGGGTGGGTGATTACAACGAACCGTCGACTTTCTTATCCTTATTAACGTCCACGCATACGGGGAATATTTCACGCTTTACTAATCCGACTTATGACAAAATCCTGACGCAAGCGACGATGGAAAATACCGCCGAAGCGCGTAACGCGGATTACAATGCAGCGGAGAAAATTTTAACGGAACAAGCGCCTATAGCGCCTATTTATCAGTATACCAATGGCCGGTTAATTAAACCGTGGGTAAAGGGATACCCCATTACTAACCCGGAAGATGTGGCCTATAGCCGTACAATGTATATCGTGAAGCACTGATGCGTACTGGTTTCTTGTTAACTCAAGGTAGCCAAGCCCGCCGCCTGATGCTGGCAGAAGGCATGGGGATTAAGCGAGCGCCTGATGCCGCCGTTCTCATTGCTGTGTTTTCAGCCAGGCGGCAATATCCTGTGTCGGCAGATGATGTTGTGCATTCCAGGTGTCACTCATCGGCCACCACATACCGTCACCACGCGCGAAGGCGACGCGATAGCGCAGCATTGGGTCATGCGGATGTAAACGGAGCTGCTCCTGTAAGTCAGGTAGCGTCAATACGCCTCGGGTAAAAGTTTGCTGCGTCACGCGTTCGACCGTTTCCGCCAGTTTTGCATAAGAGGTCGTTTCCCCCGCGACAAAGACGACTTCGTTAGTGATACGCGGCTGATGCAGATAAATTTCAGTGGTCAGGCGACCAATATCCGTAGGCGACGTGACGGTGACCTGCATTTCCCATCCGCCGAGGGCATTGATGGTTTTTTGGGCTAAGTTGACCACACCAAAGGCCGGTTCGAAGAGAAAAGAGGTAAATATACCGGTTGAAACAATCACCCACTCCGTGACGTTTTGCTCGCGCAAAAGCGTCCTGACGTCATACTGTTCGTCCCACACCGGCTGGCCACTACCTTTGCCGACCACATCGTAATTCACGCCAAACTGCCAGGGGAAATAGCGCTTAACGCCCGCCTCCAGTACCGCGCGGGTGATTTTTATCTGGGTACCCGCACCGGCGACAAACCCCATACAATTGATGATCGTATCAAAACCGTGGAATTGATCTTTTAACGCTGCAACCGAACTGCCTGCGATGTCGACCGGGATAAACCGCGCACCGGCATCCGCCAGTTGTTGATGAATGCTGGAACGTCGTTTGCTCTGTTTATCCCTGGATCGCCCTGACACAATAACGCAAACGGAACCATTACGCTGTGTGACCGCCGGAACCAACGACGCCAGCACTGACGCCCCCAGTTGTCCCGCGCCCAGCACCAATACTTTTTCACCCACCTGATTATTGGATTGTTTCATTTGCACCTCTCTGTGTTGATTCACCTGTAGATAGAGATTACGTCAGGGATCTGCGTTCGATAAGACGCCGAAGACGGGTTAGACTGTTCTGATAAATGGGATAATTGGCGGGGGGAAAATGGACAAGCTGGAAGCGATGCAGGTCTATGTTTGCGTAGTGGATACCCATAGTTTTATCAGAGCCGCCGAAGTGCTTGGCGTGCCGCGCTCAACGGTATCGCGAGTGGTTAAAGAACTGGAATCCTGGCTTAAGATTCAACTTTTGCAACGTACAACCCGCAAACTTAGCGTGACCGCAGAGGGGCGGCGTTACTACGAAGAGTGCAAAAGAGTGCTGGCAGATATCGCGGCCATGGAGTCGTCATTTCCCGGCCGGGCGGCACAACCCAAAGGGCGTTTTAAAGTGGGGATGCCGCAATCTCTCGCCCGGCATTGCATTATTCCTACGCTCCCGGCCTTTTTGTGCCAGTATCCGGAGCTGGAGCTGATACTTTGTTCCAGCGATAGCGTGGAGGATATTATCCTTCAAGGGTATGACTGCGTGATTCGGGCCGGCAGAATCGATGATTCCACCACGCTGGTTGCCCGTCCACTTGCCAGCTTTAACTGGGTGATAGCAGCATCGCCCACTTACATTGAGCGTTACGGTAGCCCTGAAAATTTAGATGATCTGCAAAAACACCATGCGGTCGGCTACCTGAACCACCGCACCGGGCGTACCACCGACTGGTTTTTTACGCGTGAGGGGGAGGATTACGCGATGCGGGTGCAGGAGACGCTGGTTGTCGATGATACGGACGCTTATATTCAGGCCGGAATACAGGGGCTGGGGTTAATTCGCGTCGCCAGCTATCTGGTTGCGCCGTATCTGCACAGCGGGGCGCTGGTGACCTGCATGGACAACCATTTTTATGATTTGCCGCTTGCGCTGGTCTATCCGCAAAACAGGTTTCTGCCGCCTGCGGTACGCGCTTTTTATGACTGGTGCAAAACGGCGCTGAACCAGCCGGAGCCTCTTCGCTAAAAATATTATTCCGGATATCGCATTGCCTGTTCAGAAAACTTTTTCACAGACGGTCAAAATGACGGTACTGGTTTTTGACGCATAAGTAAAAGGCATTATCAAACAGGTGCTACACGGCGAGGATATAGCAAGCACGGAACGTTTGGATGCAATAAAAAATCTGTACAACTGTTATTAATGAACTTTTTGTATAAATATAATCGGATTTAACAATACTCATTGTACCTGTATTTTGCTCTTATCATGGCGTCTTTACGACGAAAGGGTGCTTTAGCGTGGAATATTCAATATTAAGTAACAACCTTAAAATGCCTATGGTGGGTTTTGGCGTTTTTAAGGTAACCGACAAAGAAGAATGTCAGCAGTCAGTGTTAAGCGCTATTCGCAGCGGTTATCGTCTTATCGATACCGCTGCGGTATACGGCAATGAAGATGCCGTTGGTGACGCTGTTCGTAAAGCTATCGCGACAGGTCTGTGTACCCGTGAGGAGTTATTTATTACTTCTAAACTGTGGGTGCAAGATATGGCTAACTACGATCTGGCCAAAGCAGGTATTGAAGCGTCGCTGAAAAAATCCGGGTTAGATTATTTTGATCTCTATTTATTGCATCAGGCAATGGGCGATTATTTTAGTGCGTGGCGCGCGCTGGAAGACGCTTATGAAGCCGGTAAACTAAAAGCCATTGGCGTGTCCAACTTCTATGCGCATGTGTTAGCCAACTTCTGTGAAACCGTCAGAATTACGCCAATGGTAAACCAGGTCGAATTGCATCCATACTTTGCACAACCCGCCGCGCTGGAAACCATGAAGCATTATAACGTTCAGCCTGAAGCGTGGGCGCCGTTAGGCGGCGGGAGACATAAACCGTATGAAAATGTCATGCTTCAAAGGATTGCCGATGCCCATCAAAAAACCATCGCGCAGGTTGTCCTGCGTTGGAACGTGCAGCGTGGTGTCACGGTTATTCCTAAATCCACTCGACAGGAACGCATTGAAGAGAACTTTGCCATCTGGGATTTCTCACTAACGGATAATGAAATGGCTCAAATCAACGCCCTTGATTTAGGCTACGTTGGCGAAGCGGTGAAGCATTTTAATCCTGAATTTGTTCGCGGTTGTCTTGGCGTTAAAATCTACGATTGATCCCGGCGCTTGCGGATGTTTTCTCGCATGAACAGCTTCTAACACGGTTGCCGGAGCGTAGACGGCAACCGTGTGATATTCGCCTGGCCGTCAGGCGCCGAAGGCACCATCGATGGTGTGCATCGCGCCGGTGACGAAAGAGGCTTCCGGGCCGGCAAGCCATGCCACCATTCCAGCCACTTCTTCAGGTCTTCCGTGTCGTTTGATTGCCATGAAACTGTGCATCAGCTCTTTCATGGGGCCATCTTCCGGATTGATGTCGGTATCAATGGGGCCTGGCTGCACCACATTTATCGTAATCCCGCGGGGGCCAAAATCACGGGCCAGGCCGCGCGCCAGCCCTTGCAGGGCTGATTTACTGGCGGCGTACGCGGCCATTCCCGGTACGGGCATCCGATCGCCATTCACGGAACCGATAATAATAATGCGTCCACCTTCCGGCATGTTGCGGGCTGCTTCGACTGACGCATGGTAAGGCGCATGGATATTAATACGGAACAAACGATCTATCGCATCGCTATCTTGTTCCAGCGCATCGCCGAAGAGAGCCACGCCCGCATTGACGACCAGAATATCCAGTGGTCCGTACTCACGCACGAGGCTGATGACGGCATCCCGATCGGCGCTATCCGTCTGGATGGCGGTGCTTCCGGTTTCCGCTGCCAGTTTTTCGGCGGCTTCACGCGATCCGGCGTAGCTGAAAACGACCGATGCGCCGTCAGCGCTAAAGCGTCGTACAATAGCCGCGCCGATACCACGACTTCCCCCTAAAACCAGTACAGATTTGTTGCGAAATAGCATCATCAGGATGTCCTTTATGATATTGTAGTAGCCACTACAATATGCGTAATGAAATCATGCCGTCAAGGAGTTATGTAGTAATGACTACAAAACATAGCCGAACGCCGGGTCGCCCTCGCCAGTTCGATCCGGAGCAAGCCATTGAAACCGCTCAACACTTATTTCATTCGCGCGGATACGACGCGGTGAGCGTAGCGGATCTGACAAAAGCGTTCGGGATCAATCCTCCCAGTTTCTATGCGGCGTTTGGCAGCAAGCTGGGGCTGTATACTCGCGTATTAAAGCGTTACAGGATGACCGACGCGATTCCGCTCGGGGCGCTTCTGCGTCACGATCGCCCGACCGCGAAGTGCCTTATCGATGTGCTGATGGAAGCGGCAAGACGTTACGCTGCCGATCCTGATGCCACTGGATGTCTGGTTCTGGAGGGCGCTCATTGTAACGATAAACCGGCACGAGAGGCCGCCTGCGAGTTTTACATCGCTGCTGAAAACCTGATTCGCACTTATGTCGCCATGCGGTATCCGCAAGAGGCTGACCGGACGACGGACTTTATGGGGACGCTAATGGCGGGGCTTTCCGCCAAGGCGCGAGCGGGGTATAGCCTGGAGCGTCTTCAGGAGAGCGTGCTTCTGGCTGGGGATGTGCTGGAGCGATTACTGCCGGATTAACGCAGCGCATCAAAAAACCTGAGCCAGTCAGATACGGACAAACAGGGAGCAATAGCCCTAATCATCCATCTTGCCGTTGCGGTATTCGGTAAAGTACATCAAAAATAGAGGTGTCAGGGAAACAAGAAATGCAAAAGTGTAGTCTTATTACGGTACTTAGCTTATCAGTGTTGATGCTAGCCGGATGTACAACGACCTATACCATGACGACCCGGACGGGAGAGATTATTGAAACGCAGGGTAAGCCGGAGGTTGACTCCGCAACCGGAATGACGAAATACGCTGATGTTTATGGTTATCATCGCGTTATTAAAACCAGTGAAATAGTGCAGACAACAGAAGGCGCATCGAAGCTGGACTGGTAATGCGCTAAAGCAGTTGGGAGGCCGTGTCCAGTATGGGTACCGGACGGTTTCTGGGCCTGAATTGAATAGAGCGCCTGTATAGCCGAATTCCGGGTATCGGCTTGATTTGTGTTGTCAGTTATTTGGTTGTTCCCTGTATAGTGAAGATAAACAGTACTCATGGCTAACGGTCTGTTTTGGATTGCTAACTATCCCGGATTCTGCGCGTTTTATTTAGTCACAACCGTGGTTAAGAATATTTTGGGTCAGACTTACACGCCGGGTATTAAGATAATCCGTCGCATAGAGAGCTTGATCGGCATCATTCGGTTCAAGAAGAAACGGCGTGACTTTAGGTATGAGATCAGCAAAGAGGTTATATTGATCCACAGAGGCAAAATGCTGGGTAGCGCTGGCCCAGGGCATTCGCATCAGCTCTGCGTAAGGAGGGGATAGTTGAACAGGCAAATCAAATTCTTTCAGATTAGCAAGCATCTCCTTACTCATATAAAATGTGACCCTGTTTCGCGAAAAGGTGTTAAGCACTGCCTTCAGTCGTTTAACTTTTGCTTCTTTACTCATGCTATTATCAAAAAAACGTGGTGAAAGCATAATAGCAATCGATGCATTTGATGAAATAACATTATGTAGTGGTTTCAGGGCTACAACAATCTGATCGTTTGTGAAGATACGCTGCGTACCAGAGGAGGTAGTATAGTTTCCACCCAGCCAGATCACATAATCTGTTGTTTTGAGGGGAAGCGTTTTTTCCGGTATATTACCCCTGTCAGGTGCCACTGTTTCAATTGCTAGTGAGTCTTGTCCCCAGACATTATTTACTTTAGAACTCAAAAAATTATATTCTGAAATGTTCCTTAGTTTTAGTAGAGTTATCTGTGAGCGGGTAAAAAAGAGATTGAATCTCACTTTGTTCTGCAATTGCCGAAGTAATCTGAGCGTGTTCTGATCGATCAGATGAGTGTAAAGACCAACAGTTTTTCCGGAAAGTATTGCTGAGGCATTGTTCGCAAGAAGCATCTCTTTTATAGCTCCTTGCCCAATAATCAGTACGCAACGGTATTTTTCTGGTCTGATTTTATCTATGGGGATATCGGTAAGATTGACCAGGTCAGGAGTGCCATGCCGCCAATTATCATGAATGACTGTGGCTCCGGAGGCGTCTCCTCCGGCTCCCCTGGTGATAATAAGAGGAGGGTGGGTACTGGCATGTGCGATATACGAAAAACACGCTACCATTGCTAGCGTTGTGTTTCTGATGGTTGTATACATATCGTCTGCCCTGATTTCGAAAATATGAATAATGTCTCCTCTTATAATGTACATCAAAAAGAGAGCATTTTAATTAAACGTTATCTCAACGAGATAAAAGGTTAGCACAGTAAAGTATAGAGAGAATGTAATCATACCAACATTATAGATGTGGGAGCATGAAGGCCCCGCAAGCCGCCCGGCCAGCATACTCCCATTAATAGTTAAAGTATGGACTTTGCTTTTACCGTAAACTGTAGCCAATATTACCTGATCACTACACCGTACAGTACTGTCAGAAATCTGTCCCCGGTGTCGCGTGCACGCAAGTTATTTTTTTTCAATTCTTTCAAAACGTTAACTATATTAATAGTCACTTATTTTATCAGAATCAATACTGAGGGTTTTATTACCGCTCTGAAAAGAGAAGGCTTTTCAGATGAAATGCGTGGATGGTACGAAGTCATTACAGTACAGGGATGTAATAATAAAGATCGACAATGGATTCATTACTCTGTTGCTTTTGGACGGATGCCAAATGGAAGTATTCAATATCTTCTCCTTCTCTCCTGATAAGATTCAGTTTTGGCAATATACACATATATATTGTATTGGAAAATTGTTGATATTGTTCTTTATGACCAACGAAATGGAATTTTGCATATTTACCACATTTTATTACCCTCGACATGGGTATTTTGCCTCCATCGACGGAATTATGTTCCATACCAAAAAAACTGCTTACGGCGATGACCTGGTCTTTGGTATTATCCGGCTTAAAAGACGAGAGACAATACACATTTTCGCCCCACGTTCTGAGCGTCTCATGAATGATTTTCCATTTTATAGGCGACGCTTTTTTAGGAAGGTCATTTGTTGCGATCTGATGAGACGTTTGAAATCCGAAAATTTCTTTTGACGTAAGCTGACAAATTTCGAACTGATAATGCTCATCACAGTCAAGCCAGTAGGGAGGCCGTAGGTTTCTGAGATCCCAGAAATCAGCCTTGCGATAGTTATTGGGATTGACGCCAAATGTTTTTTTGAACTCTCGACTATAGGACTGCACTGAATCAAACCCCATTCTGAACGCGATATCTGTGACCGACTGAGAGGTCAGCTTTAGCAGAGTGGCGCTTCTGCTCAACTTGCGTTGTCTGATATATTTTCCGATTGAGACGCCACACTTTTCTTTAAAAAAATCCTGCAAACTCCTTCGCGAATAACCTGTTATAACAACCAGCTTTTCAATATCAATCCTCTCTTCAAGATTTTTTTCTATTTGCTCTAATACTGAGATTATTATGGCTTTTTTCATCATCATTCCTCTCTATTGAAGCCGAAAATATAAAAATTTAAGGTGTTTGACATACTGTGTTATTAAACTGGTGGGGGGTTGTTAGCTTTTCTGGCAAAACAAGAAAGATTTAAATTGCTTGACGTTTCTGAATAAACTTTACACTTGGAGATCGGCTTTTGCCAGTAAAGCTAAGTAATTGGCATGGCGAAGGGCATAATTTCACAGGCGGTTAAAATGATTGAATAACCCTGAATTTTTAGCTCGTGAGATTATAAATCTCATAATTATTTCTAATGATTTAATAAAAGGGAATTGTTTTGTACTTCAAAAGATCTTTATTAGCGTTAGCAATTTGTGCATCCGTGGTCTCAGTAGAGACGGTGGCGAATACCAGAGCCAATGATATGGCTTCTTCTGCTACACCTGCTTCTGTTGGTCACCGTCCTGTGGCAACTACTAATGCAAAAAAAATAGAAGTGTCTGGGGAACTGACGACCGGTTCAACCCTCCAGATAGCGGATGTTTTTATTAGGGATGAGGATGGGGATCCCTTATCGCTGGATAAAATGAATAATGCCGACGATATTAAATGGTATCTGGTGGATAATGAGGCCGCCGATCCTTCTGGAACCCCGGCGGCAACCGGGACGGCTTTTACCATTCCTGCTGATGCAGGCGGTAAAAAAATTAAAATCGTTTACCGGATTAAGACGGCAACGGGGACGCCGGATAGTGCATTCTTGCCTGCCACTGTCTTATTAACTTCTGCATCTTCTGGGGTGAGCGGCGACTCCGCCGCAGACGGTACAATTTCTAATAAGCTACGTTCTGTCACTATCAATGTGGTGAATGAAAGTGGTAAACCGACTGATGAACTCAACGGTACCAATGACGCCAACACTCCAGTGGTAGGCGGCACCCTTGAAGCGGTACTGGAATGTGCCGCCACAGCGGCGGCTGAGTGTGAGGTCAGTAATTATAACTTTACCTGGCAGATGGCGGATGCCGGGACACCAGATAAGTTCACCGATCTGAATAATACCAACGCTGAAAAGCATAAATATATTATTAAGGGAACTGAGCAGAATAAACTGTTCCGTGTCCACGTTACGCCTAAAACGACGAAAGCCACGCCGGAGAATAAACGCGCTATCCGTCGCTGATGGTTATCGCCAAATAAACATCTTATTTAAATACTCCCTCTGCCAGGCAGGGGGATATAGCAGGAGACAATAAAGTGGTTTTTTCTAAAAAACCCATTACTAAATATATAACCTGGGCCATTGTTACCAGTCAGATTCCACTGCCGGTCATTGCTGATAGCGATAATGAAATTCAGTCGTGGATTGCGGGGACGGCATCGTCTATTTCTCCGCATCTGCAGGAGGGGACGCTGGAGGATTATGCCAAAGGAAAAATAAAGGCGTTACCAGGGCAGGCCGCTAATCATCTGGTGAACGAGGGGATAAAGAGCGCTTTTCCGGAGATTATTTTCCGTGGTGGCGTCAATCTTGAAGATGGCGCGAAATATCGCTCATCAGAGTTCGATATGTTTATTCCCGTCCAGGAAACAACATCGTCTTTACTCTTTGGTCAGCTTGGCTTTCGCGACCACGACAACAGCAGTTTCGATGGCCGCACCTATGTTAACGTTGGTATGGGTTACCGCCAGGAGGTCAATGGATGGCTGCTCGGCGTCAATACGTTTCTGGATGCCGACATCCGTTATTCCCACTTACGTGGCGGCATTGGCGGGGAAGTTTATAAAGACAGTCTGGCCTTTTCCGGCAACTATTATTTCCCTCTCACCGGCTGGAAAACGTCAGCAGCGCATGAATTACATGATGAGCGTCCGGCATATGGCTTTGATCTGCGAACAAAAGGCACGCTTCCCGATTTTCCCTGGTTCAGTGGCGAGCTCACATATGAACAGTATTACGGGGATAAAGTTGATCTATTGGGTAACGGTACATTAAGCCGGAATCCCCGCGCCGCAGGTGCGGATCTGGTCTGGAATCCTGTCCCCTTGCTTGAGGTCAGAGCAGGATATCGGGACGCCGGTAACGGCGGCTCGCAGGCAGAGGGCGGTCTGAGAGTCAACTATTCCTTCGGTACGCCGTTACATGAACAGCTTGATTACCGCAACGTTGGTGCGCCGTCAAATACGACTAATCGGCGTGCCTTTGTCGATCGTAATTACGATATCGTCATGGCGTATCGGGAGCAGGCCAGTAAAATCCGCATTACGGCAATGCCGGTTTCAGGCCTGTCCGGGACGCTGGTGACATTAATGGCGACGGTAGATAGCCGTTACCCGATTGAGAAGGTTGAGTGGTCGGGTGATGCGGAACTTCTCGCCGGACTCCAGCTTCAGGGGAGTTTGGGCAGCGGCCTTATCCTTCCACAACTTCCGCTGACGGTGACCGACGGTCAGGAGTATAGCCTTTATTTAACGGTGACTGACAGCCGGGGTACTCGCGTGACCTCCGAGCGTATCCCGGTAAGGGTGACACAGGATGAGACCAGTTTCCGTTCATGGATAAATGTTATCAATGACGATGTTCAGGTTGAGGACGGCAACTTTGTTATCAGTACGCCGCTTCCTGCCGGCGAAGAGGGGAAGGTTATTGAGTGGCACTACGTGCGCGAGCGCTCTGAAGAGGAGTGGGCGTCGCTCAAACCACGTCATATTAAGTATCAATCAGATATGCCGGGTCTGGCATTTAAAGCGCTCGGTGGCACAGAGCGTGACGGCCATTGGGTTGAACGGGTTCTGGTGACCCATATCGGCGATGATACCCGCTCGCTCAAATTACATATTGAAGCAAGCGGACCAGACGATAAACATCCGGTGAAGGGGACCGTACTGCTGCAAGCGCAGCCAGACAGCATTGCGCAGAAGGTCACTTCTGTGGAGGTGCTTTTTACGCCGGGTACTGAAGAAGCCAACGGAAGCGTTACTGCGCCAGTCGTCGGAACAGAAATGCGAGCCAGAACGCTTTGTGTAAATAACACGGACTGTACTGATGCGTTTAATTATCAGTGGGAAATCTCGGATGAAATGAAATCCTGGCAATCCGTACCGGGGGCGACAAAGGCCACCTGGCTTATCCCTTATAGCCTTAATGGGGAATCGCTACAGAATAAATATATCCGCGTCAGAATTATTTCTGATAAAGAAAATGCCAAGAGTTCTACCGCAGCATCTGATGCGAATTAATGTTTTAAAAAGGATCAACAGTGTGTATGTCGAAACATAATCTTATTATCTATAGCCTGCTTCTGGCGGCTGCGCCGATAAGCGTCTTGGCGGATTCGTCGACAACTTCCGCGGCAACCGTCGGGATGTTTTCTCCTCCTACGGCGCCGAGCGTTGGGCACAGGCCTGGAACACCTCGCGATGGCTACGAATTGAAGTTTAATGGACTTGACTTTTCTATTGAAAAGTATACACCTTTTCCGGGAATGACTATTGAGAGGTATGCCAGAAATGTAGGCATCAGAGATCCGGATAATAACTATCAGTCTGCGGAAACTTTTACTACAGTATGTACGTATTATCAGATAAATAAAGATAACTCTCAGCATATACTTAAACGTGAAAATCCATGTGAGCATAAATTTAATATCCAAAAGGAACATCGGGGTTCAAAGATTAAACTAGAAATTTATAATGAAACGGATATGGCTTCAGCGTCAGGGTACACGCCTGCGCCATCGGTATCTGAATTTCAGTATATTGAAACAGAAACTATATCTAATACGCCAAGTCGAGATTTAACAGTTATGAGTATAGATAAGTCTGTATTATCGCCGGGTGAAAGTGCCACCATCACAACTATTGTTAAGGATATCGACGGGAATCCTATAAATGAAGTTTACATTAATAAGTCTGTAGCGTGTGAAATTTTAGAGTGCTTATGGGATTATGGTCCTCTTAAGAAAGAAAATGCTCCAGGTAAATATACACAAGTTATAACCTATCGTGGGCATAGTAATGAGCGTATTGACATATCTTTTAAATATTCAGCGGCTTTTACGAAAACAATTTCCATCAGAGGAAGACCATAAAACTATATTAATCATTATGGGTAATGTAATTCTTTTTATCACCATCATCTTATTATGGATGTTTACCTGGTTTTTTAGCGGATTGCTAAATAATTATTATGGCTAAAAGAATACAAACGTTAAAAGGAGAGGTTTTTATGACACCAGCAACAACACAAGATTATATTTCATTGGGTCAGGAACACGCTGTCACCTTTGGCAAAACGCAACTGACCCTCAAACCCGGTATACTGGCTGAAGGCGAACCATTACCCTGCACAAAGGGGCTGGTGAGCCATAATTTATTACCGGGTTACTGTATCCCGGGGATAAAAAAGCGGATTATTGTCGTCCCGTCACTGGATACGCCGGTTTGTGAATGGCAGGTAAAAGACTATAGTAACCGCCTTAAATCAGCGGGTAGCCACTCAAACCGGGCGGTATATGTGCTGAGTATGGATACGCCATTTGCTCAGGCCCGTTTTATTCTGGAACATGATATTCATCCCGGCATAACCTTTGTTTCTGACTACGCTTGCCGCCAGTTTTTGGATAATTCCGGGCTGAAAATTAATGAGCTCAGTATTTTTGCCAGAGCGTTGATAGAGTGCGATGAAAATAATGTGGTTACGCGTGTTATTGTACCACGAGATATCACTCATCTTCCTGTTTACTAATCACTTATATCAGCACCGTCCCTGCACAGAGAACCGAATAATCGGCAATGCAGGGGCGCAGGCATCCTCCTGTAGTGCCCCCACATTTAACACATATACTATTGCATCACGCATAAGGAACTGAAAATGATGCCAGCGGATGGGGCAGGTTAACGTTATGGCACCCCTGAATTTCTGCAATAATCGTCTGGTAACCGGAAAGCCACTTATGACTTTGTGATTTGGCCTGCTGGTGCTGTAAATTATTTATCAATAGCTCCATTGATTCGCGGGTCTGCCAGTAATAATTATTAACCATTCTTCCGCTGGCGGCATCGGTATAGCTTTCCATCCCAATATAGCCATCAATAGTCTGTGTATAGCGCTCAATCCAGCCATCCAGTTGATAAAACTCTTCGTCGTACTCTTTTTTTTCGAAAATAAAACTTGTCAGAAACAGCGACATGGTATTTCTCCTGTTACGCAATATCAATCAAACACCCATCAACGTGGATTCAAAACGTAAACCTGGCATCATTTTTTCAAGGCCGTCAGTCAGCATGTTTCCTGCCGCGTACAATTCATCAACCGGCATTTCCGGCAAGCTTTCAAGGATAAACCACATCGCTTTATCTGAAGCGCTTAGTCGGGTACGTACTCCCTGACGCCAGTTCCAGCGCCGACAGGTGACGCCTCTGTCATCGCGCCAGATAACTTCGCCCGGTTCTGGCGACTCGGTGACGGGTTGTCCTTCTTTCAGGGTATCAAATGTTTCACTTCCGTCTGCGAAAACCAGCCGCGGCGATCCACAATAAGCCGCGCTATTTTCGCCGCCTACCGGTACGGCATAGCGCAGGCTCACGGCGTTATAAAGATCAACGACCGGGTCCAGCGCCGCCATTGTTCCATCCTTCAACACGCGTTTTCGTAGCGCTTCAGCCGAGCAGGGGGTGCGCTTCGGTTTTGCGCCGAATGCTTTAAACACCGCATTCCAGGCGTCTATATGCGCCTGTGCCCACGTCGGTTGGCCGTTAATTACGGCCTGACAGGCCTCTTTTAGCGCGATTTCTCCGACCTGCGCATCGCGAATCGGAGCGGCAATAACATTAATACTTAATGCACGAAAGCCGGGAGCGATACGGGCCAGTTCCGGGCTGATTGACGGTAACATAGAAGACATCGCATAATCCTGTAATGACTATTTTCTTCTATGATATCGACCAATGACCAAAAAAGTCAACTTATCGACCACGACGGGCGCCGACGTCAGCACAATAAATGAAGCTGTTTCCCAACGTATCAAACAATTTCGTAGCCAAAAAAAGATGTCGCTGGATGAGCTTGCGCGGCGTTCCGGCGTCAGTAAAGGAATGCTGGTGGAAATTGAAGGCTGTAAAGCCAATCCAAGCATTGCGCTGTTATGTAAGATCGCGGCGGCAATGGGAGTGTCCGTGGCGGATTTTGTCAACGTCGCCAGCGAGCCGATGGTTCATCTTATCGACCGGGATGCTATTCCGGTGTTGTGGCGCGGCGAGAAAGGCGGCAGTGCAAAACTAATGGCGGGAACCAGCGGGCCGGATATGCTGGAACTCTGGCAATGGATAATGCATCCTGGTGAACAGTTTGAATCGGCAGGGCATCCGGCAGACACCTGTGAATTACTGTTTGTTAATCAGGGAACACTGACATTAACAGTCAATGGTAGACGCTTTATTATTCGGGAGGGCTGCTCCGCTGTAGCCAGAACCGACATGCCTCATGCCTACGTTAACGACACTAATGAGGTGCTTGAATTTACCATGACGGTGAATGAAAAGAGCCGTTGATCACCGTAAGGTGCTAACAACCCGTCATCCGGACAGGGAAGCCTCGGTGCCCGATAAGCGTTATCGGGCACCGGCTATCTTTTATTTTGTCGCAGGCGCGGCCTCCGGGTCATCGATATAGAGCGTCTGGCTTGGGAAGGCGAAGTCAGCGCCGTTTTCCTGGACAATCGCAATAATTTTCAGGTAAACATCCTGCTGTACGGCAAGCCATTCCTGCCATACTGTTGTTTTGGTAAAGCAATACACCATAATATTCAGCGAAGAGTCGGCGAATTCATTAAAATAGACCAACAGCGTCTGTTTCTGATCGATATCTCTGTGCGCCTGCAGCATGTTTCTGATAGCGTCAACAATGAGGCCAATTTTGTCGGCATCTTCGTAACGTAATCCAATAACCGTTTTTATTCGACGGTTGGTCATCCGTCCCGGATTCTCAACGCTAATGGATGAAAAGACGGAATTAGGCACGTACAACGGGCGGTGGTCGAATGTGTTAATTCGCGTAATTCGCCAGCCGATTTCGGCGACCGTACCTTCGATATTTCTGTCAGGAGAACGAATCCAGTCTCCGATACTGAAGGGGCGATCGAAATAGAGCATAATACCGGAGAAAAAATTGCTCAGGACATCTTTGCCCGCCATACCAACAGCGATACCGCCGATACCGCCAAAGGTCAGCAGACCGGACAGACTCATGCCAAAATGTTCGCCATACAGTAAGACAATCGCGACAATAATGGTTATTTTTATGACCCGTGCCAGAATACGGGTACTGGTGACATCTCTACCTTTATTGACCTGTGCTTTTTCAAATTGGTTAATAATCAGGAAAAGTTTTATCGTCAGAATAAGCGCAATGAGCGAGGTGCAGATAAAATCAATGACCCCGGAAGAGATAAAACGCAAATTATAATCTTCAATAGCATTATTCAGGATGCTCCCGATGGTTCCAATAATAATCGCGTAAATAAAAAACTGTGCCGCATGGAACGTGAATCCTTTCTTCCACTGTACGTTACGGCTGAGCCAAAATCTCACGACCAGCAACGCCATACCGCAACTGAAAAGTATCGCCAGATTAAATGCGTTTTTGAGAAAAAATTCAGTGAACATTATTGTTTTCCGCTCCTTCCTACGATAACAGCTCAGAATGACCTGATTAACAGGTATTTTACCCAGGATAAACGCGTAGATCATCGATAAGTAAAAAGAAGAAATAGTGCTATCAGCTTTAATCTCAGCGGTTTACTTTTTATGTAAATACAATGTCACGTTTTATGGAGCAGACATCGCGTGATTGTCATGGTATTGTTGCTATCAGGTAACAAAGTCATCTGTAAAGGACAATACTATGATCATGATGAAGCTGAAATCGGCGAAGGGGAAAAAATTTCTGTTATGCCTGCTGGCAGTGTTTATCGTTGCGGCATCGGTGGTAACGCGCGCGACTATCGGCGGTGTGATTGAGCAGTATCATATTCCACTGTCCGAGTGGACAAGCTCTATGTATGCCATTCAGTCGGCAATGATTTTCGTTTACAGTCTGGTGTTCACTATTCTGCTGGCGATTCCTTTGGGGATCTATTTCCTCGGCGGAGATGAGTAACAGGGATGAGGTGTTGGCCGGATGGCAGCGCCATCCGGCAGGACGCAAGAGGGATTAATCGTCCTCGTCGTCCAGTTCAACCGGTGTCTGATACTCATCAGGCTTAATGACTAACAGGTCGCAGCGCAGATGGTCAATGACCTGTTCGGCCGTGTTCCCCAAAAACGCGGCCGAGAGTCCGGTACGTCCAACAGTGCCAAGCACAACGATCCCCGCCTGGAGATGTTCAGCAAGATCCGGGATAACTTCTTCCGGCAAGCCTTTTTCTACATGCGTAACTTTTTCATCGATGCTGAATTTCTGGCGCAGCGCTTTCATCGCCAGTAAATGCTGGCCTCTGATGGCGTCGTTATACACGCTGGGATCAAATTCCGGCAGCTCAATGGCGATATTGATTGGCGTAACGGGGTAGGCGCCGACCAGGTGCACTTCGGTATGATTAACCTGCTCCGCCAATTGTAAGGTCTCTTTTACCAGCTTTTCGTTGAGAGCATTGTGATAAGGCTCTTCGCTTGCCAGGTTCACGGCGACCAGGGCTTTGCCGCCCTCTGGCCACGGCTGATCCTTGACCATCCACACGGGGCTTGGGCATTTACGCAGCAAATGCCAGTCGGTAGGGGTAAAAATGACCGCTTCCAGTCGATCGTGCTGATGCGCCATTTTCAACACCAGATCGTGACTGCCGGCGATAACCTCCTGGATGATGGCCTCAAAGGGACGATTGTGCCAGACCACTTTAATTTCAATGGGGACACCGGCTTCAAGATAATATTTCGCCTGCTCACGTATCCAGGCTGTGCGTTGGCTTATTACGCCCTGACGCATTGCGGTGCGTTCGTCAGGAGAAAGCAGGGTGGTCATCTCATACGAGAAATCGTAAATAGGCAGGAAAGCTTTAATTTTGCCGCCAATCCGTTGATGCAAATAAACTGCTCGCCGTAATGCGGGTTGGTCGTCCTGATTGGGATCGATGACCACCAGCATATTTTGATACATAGCCATACAGGGTCTCCTTACAACTGTCATCGCAGTTTGTAACTAAAGAGTAACTCAAATATGGTGAATGAAACAGAGGAAGCGCTTCTGCCAGATCAATAAATGAGAAAAATTTAACGATATGGCAGAAGATAACATCAATGGTTTAGCTGACGTTTAAGCGACGTTGCGGGTATGACCGGCGAGGGCCGCCAGCGCATCGCTGTTTTCAATAGTAATATACTTACCTTTCACCGCCAGCATGCCGCTTTTCTGGAAACGCCCCAGCAGACGGCTAATGGTTTCGACCGTTAAGCCCAGATAGTTGCCGATATCGCCACGGGTCATCGTCAGGCGGAATTCACGCGGTGAAAAACCACGCTGCGCAAAGCGGCGGGACAGGTTGTAAATAAACGCAGCCAGACGTTCTTCGGCGTTTTTCTTCGACAATAACAGAATCATATCCTGATCGCCTTTAATTTCACCGCTCATCAGACGCATCATTTGCTGACGCAGGTTAGGCATTTTGCCGGACAGGTCATCCAGTGTCTCAAAGGGTATTTCACATACCATTGAGGTTTCCAGCGCCTGTGCAAAGCTCGGATGATGACCGCTGCCAATGGCGTCAAAACCCACCAGGTCGCCTGCTAAATGGAATCCAGTAATCTGCTCATCGCCTTGCTCGGTAATGGTGTAGCTCTTAATCGTTCCGGAGCGGATAGCATAGAGCGATTTCAATTCATCACCTGCTTTAAACAGAGTTTGCCCTTTCTGAATGGGCTTTTTGCGCTCGATGATATTATCAAGCTGATCAAGCTCATGCTCGTTAAGTGTGAACGGGATGCAAAGCTGGCTGATACTGCAATCCTGGCAATGGATAGCACAACCGCCAGACTGAATGCGCCGTATAATTCGCTTTTCCGGGATCATAGGTCTGCTCAAGCCGTAATTGATATTTGTCAATTTTAACATCTTTTTGGTGAGCGCGTAAGTCTGAGCTATCCCGGAGAAGGAATAATTCAAGTATAAGTTTGATGAATACTTTTATCTATTTGAAAATACGTAATTTATTTGTTGTTGCTTTACATAAAAGTGTGACCGATAAGGCACTTTTGCCTGTATATTCATAATAAAAGATAGCCTTCATGGCGTAATAGCCACTCTTTTCGCTGCACGCCACCGGCGTATCCGGTCAGAGTGCCGTTACGCCCAATGACGCGATGGCAGGGAACAACAATACTGATGGGGTTAGCGCCATTCGCAGCACCGACTGCGCGTGCGGCGCCCGGTCGTCCCAATTGCGCCGCCAGCTGACCATAGTGCATCACCTGCCCGCAGGGGATAGCGCGCAACGCCTGCCATACTTCCCGTTGAAAAGGTGTGCCCCCCGTGGCGGTTTCCAGGGTATCAATTACGGCGAGATTGCCTGCAAAATAATCTGTAAGCTTATCGCTGAGTCCACCGGGGTTAGTTGCAGAAACGCGTTCATAGCCTTCGTGACGGTAGTGGATATTTAGCAGTTGTTCCATACGATCGCGGTACTGTTCCCACTCAATGGCCCGCAGTCGAAACTGCTCATCGCAAACCACCCATAACGGACCTAATGGCGTGGCTATCTTCTCTTCAAGTAATCTCAGCATCCGTTCTCTCACATCGTCTTAATCTAACGTAAGAGACAAGATATCATGCCAGGAATACCCGCAACCATACTCCTTAAAAGATAGTCAGGGATAACACATTTAGCGCCAGTAATATCGTAGGCGGAGAAAAAGAGAGCCTGGCGAGGCGGTTAATTGCCTGACATTGTCGCTGTTATTGGAAATAACTGTAAACCGTTGTCGGTATAACAGGGCACGGTTATGATAACGGCAGTCGCAAAAACGCTGGAGGATGAACCATGAACCTTGACGATAAAGCGCTGTTTCTTGACGCCATGGAGGATGTCCAGCCGCTGAAACGCCATACTGATGTACACTGGCAGCCAACGCGTAATCTTAAAACGCCCCAGCGTATCGACACGCTTCAGCTTGATAATTTCCTGACGACGGGCTTTCTGGATATTCTGCCGCTGAATGAACCGCTGGAATTTCGTCGGGAAGGATTGCAGCAGGGTGTCATCGACAAGTTACGCAGTGGGAAATACCCTCAGCAGGCCAGCCTCAATTTGTTACGCCAGCCGGTCGAAACGTGCCGAAAAATGCTATTTCGTTTTATCCTGGAGGCGCAGAAAGAGGGGTTGCGTAATGTCCTGATCATTCATGGTAAAGGGCGAGAGGCGAAGTCGCATGCCAATATCGTCCGAAGCTATGTGGCCCGCTGGTTGACAGAGTTTGAGGATGTACAGGCTTATTGTTCGGCGCTGCCGCATCATGGCGGCGGCGGGGCATGTTATGTCGCGTTACGTAAAACGGTGCAGGCTAAACAGGATAACTGGGAGCGCCATGCGAAGCGTAGTCGGTAAATCGTTGCCGCTGGCGGACAGGACCGCCAGCGCAAGCTCGCGCGAACCCGATTTTATGCCTGATATAACGCCTTATCCAAACGCTCAGGATTCTGCAAGAGAACGGGCGATAACGCTGTCCACAGTAATAACACGGAGAAACAGTCATTCGCTTATTTAAGCGTCTATTAAAATATACTGGCTTTCGACTTAACTATTAAGCAGAAAATGGTGATAAGTACATCACTTGTCAATATGGATGGATGAATATCCTGGCATAGCGAATATAGGTGATTTTATCTGTTGCACTAAGGGAAATGGCGATGGTCTGGTATTGAATATGGAGAATGTCAAAGAAACGAATGGCAATAGGTATCTGAAATGCTATAAAAATAAAACCTGTCTCCTATCCTGGTTGTAGGCCGTCAAAAATGTTGAGAAATATCAGCGTCAGAACATGCATTATTCTATTCATGGTATGTACGTTTCTTTTGGTGGATACTTTACAAATAACCTTTCTGCACGATCTCCCTATTTTAATTACGTGTAATATCATTTATCTGATCTCGACATTACTGCTTTGGTGGTATATGACCTGCTATCTGGTAGTGCCGATTAATACCGTGAAGAAAAGTATTGAAGAGGTCGCAGCAGGAAACTTGTCTATTCATATCTCCGAATTTGGCAATAATTGCGCCGGGCGACTCATCCCCGGAATTAATAGCCTGTCGGAGAATATTTCCGCGCTGGTACGCGAAATCAGATCCTCTTCGCAAACGGCAATGACCCTTTCCGAACAACTGGCGGCGCGCAGTATGTCGCTATCCGTAAAGACGGAACAGCAGTCGGCCTCGTTAATTCAAACTGCCGCCAGTATGGATGAAATGGCGGCGAGTACCAAAAACAATGCGGATAATACCCGAATGGCGAGCATACAGGCGGATTGTGCAACCCAATGCGCCCGTAAAGGCGGTGAATTAATGGTGCGGGTTACAGAAAATATGCGTTCTATTACCGACTGTGCCTCGCAGATGACGGAGATTATTTCATTGATTGACGGTATCGCATTCCAGACTAATATTCTGGCGCTTAACGCGGCGGTAGAGGCTGCGCGGGCGGGCGATCATGGAAAAGGTTTCTCCGTGGTGGCCGGGGAAGTGCGTAACCTGGCGCATCGTAGCGCCGAGGCGGCAAAAAGTATCAAGGCGCTGATCGACGTTACGCATGAGAATGTGCGGCAGGGGGCCGCCATAGTGCAGGAGGCTGAAAAAAATATGCAGGAGATTGTTGGCGGCTCCGGGCAATTAAACGTGCTGATGAGTGAAATTTCCACCACCACGCGGGAGCAGGAAAAAGGCATTAACCAGATAACACTGGCGTTGAGCGATCTGGAAAGCGCAACCCATAGCAATGTTTTAATGGTTGAAGCGTTATCTGCTTCTTCGGATGTTTTAAAGGCGCAGGTGATCGAGTTACAGACTAAAACCGACAAATTTCGTTTAAGCCAGCCGGGTTACAGTGAACATGCGCTGTCGCGCTCTCATGTATCACCTCTTTCGACCATCACCAGGCGCGGCCAGGCCTGATAATACATGTTTGGTAAGCGCCTGTTGCTAAGGCGCTTTTTTCGCACGTTCCCGTAATTCTTTTTGCGCAATGAGAAAATGAGAGATTGCTTAACCTTTCCCGAAAGCTAGACTAACGGCATCAGAGTTGTAACGTGGAGGCGCTGTGGAAGCCATTAAGGGATCGGATGTGAACGTGCCGGATGCCGTTTTCGCATGGCTACTGGATGGTCGTGGTGGAGTAAAACCGCTCGAAGATAATGATGTGATCGATAGTCAGCATCCCTGTTGGCTACATCTTAATTATACCCACCCGGACAGCGCCCGCTGGTTGGCTTCAACGCCTTTACTCCCCAATAACGTGCGTGATGCGCTGGCTGGTGAAAGCTCGCGCCCGCGCGTAAGTCGTATGGGGGAAGGGACGCTCATTACGCTGCGCTGTATTAATGGCAGTACTGACGAACGCCCGGATCAATTAGTGGCAATGCGTTTATATATGGACGAGCGATTCATTGTGTCTACCCGTCAGCGAAAGGTTCTGGCGCTGGACGATGTGGTCAGTGATTTGCAGGAGGGCACCGGGCCCGTAGATTGCGGCAGCTGGTTAGTAGATGTGTGCGATGCGTTAACCGATCACGCCAGTGAATTTATTGAAGAGCTACACGATAAAATTATCGATCTGGAAGATAATCTTCTCGACCAGCAAATCCCACCACGCGGTTTCCTCGCATTGCTACGTAAACAGCTAATTGTTATGCGCCGCTATATGGCGCCGCAGCGCGACGTCTATGCCCGGCTTGCGAGTGAACGGCTGCCGTGGATGAGCGACGATCACCGGCGCAGAATGCAGGATATCGCCGACAGGCTGGGAAGGGGGTTGGATGAAATTGACGCTTGTATCGCGCGTACTGGCATCATGGCGGATGAAATTGCCCAGGTGATGCAGGAGTCTCTGGCGCGCAGAACTTATACCATGTCGCTTATGGCGATGGTTTTTCTGCCCAGCACCTTCTTAACAGGATTATTTGGCGTTAACCTGGGCGGTATTCCTGGCGGCGGATGGCGGTTCGGCTTTTCTCTGTTTTGTATTCTGTTAGTTGTCCTGATCGGTGGTGTTACTTTATGGTTGCATCGCAGTAAATGGTTGTAACAAAAGCGCTTTTCAGACCATTTCGTATGAAAAAACGCCGAGAAATTTGAGCGAAGTCAATAAACCATCTACCTATTCGGGGCAATATCTCTCTCGCAGGTGAATGCAACGTCAAGCGATGGGCGTTGCGCTCCATATTGTCTTACTTCCTTTTTTGAATTACTGCATAGCACAATTGATTCGTACGACGCCGGCTTAGATTAGTCGGCTTTTTTTTGCCTGTAGAATATCAGCGTCTACCCTTTAAGAGTCTGAATGACATTCTGGAGGGTAATATGAGCTGTCTTTTGACCTTATTATATCTACACTCGTCCTTGTCGGACCCGATTCCCACTGACCCTGTTCCCATTCCTGAGCCGCTTCCCCGTCCTCAGCCGATGCCCGACCCGCCGCCGGACGAAGAACCGATTAAAATGTCGCATCAAACGCCCGGATCTGCGAGGATACGCGCCTGCTGACTATGAGTCGTTACCGCGAGAGTAAATTGTGACCGCTTTTTCAACCCTGAATGTTTTGCCCGCCGCCCAGCTCAATAACCTTACTGAGCTGGGCTATCTTGAGATGACGCCTGTTCAGGCCGCAGCATTACCCGTCATTCTGGCGGGTAATGATGTGCGTGTGCAGGCCAGGACCGGTAGCGGCAAAACGGCGGCGTTTGGTCTTGGGCTCTTGCATCGAATTGACGTCACTCTGTTCCAGACACAGGCATTAGTGCTGTGCCCGACGCGGGAGCTGGCGGATCAGGTTGCCGGAGAGTTACGTCGCCTGGCCCGTTTTCTGCCAAATACCAAAATTCTGACCTTGTGTGGCGGGCAACCCTTTGGCGCACAGCGCGACTCGCTTCAGCACGCTCCGCATATCATTGTCGCGACGCCGGGGCGCCTGCTGGATCATTTACAAAAAGAAACCGTATCGCTGGATGCGCTGCATATTCTGGTAATGGATGAAGCAGACCGAATGCTGGACATGGGATTCAGTGACGCCATTGATGAGGTGATCCGCTTTGCGCCTGCGACGCGCCAGACGTTATTGTTTTCAGCAACCTGGCCTGAGGCCATCGCGGCGATTAGCGGTCGTGTACAGCAGCAGCCAATACGTATTGAAATCGATACGGTAGATGCGCTACCGGCTATCGAACAACAGTTCTTCGAAACGTCTGCGCATGAAAAAATTTCGCTGCTACAAACGTTGCTTAGCCAGCATCAGCCAGCGTCCTGCGTGGTATTTTGCAATACCAAAAAAGATTGTCAGGCCGTTTGTGATGCGCTTAATGCGGTAGGACAAAGCGCGTTGGCGCTCCACGGCGATCTGGAACAACGCGACCGCGACCAGACGTTGGTGCGTTTTGCAAACGGTAGCGCGCGCATTCTGGTTGCCACCGACGTTGCCGCGCGAGGATTAGACATTAAATCGCTCGAACTGGTGGTTAACTATGAACTGGCCTGGGACCCGGAGGTGCATGTCCATCGTATTGGCCGTACGGCGCGCGCGGGAAGCAGCGGCCTGGCGATCAGTTTCTGCGCGCCGGAAGAGGCGCAGCGGGCGAATATTCTTTCAGAAATGCTGCAACTCAAGCTGAACTGGCTGAATGCGCCCGCCCGGCAGCCGTCACTCCCTCTGGCCGCAGAGATGGCTACCCTATGCATTGACGGCGGCAAAAAAGCGAAAATGCGTCCGGGAGATATTTTGGGCGCGCTGACCGGCGATATTGGATTAGACGGGGCGGATATTGGCAAAATTAACGTGCATCCAATGCACGTTTACGTCGCCGTACGTCAAGCAGTAGCGCAAAAAGCCTGGAAGCAGTTGCAAAACGGGAAGATCAAAGGCAAGTCATGCCGGGTACGGCTATTAAAATGATCGATAGCATGGCGTCTCAGCGGAGTGCTGAGACGCCTGCAGATTATTTCACTTCGATAACATCAAGCCGCAACGCCTCTAAGGCGGTGTCATCTTCTTCCGGCTGCCAGCCAGCGGGCTGCAAGGGAATCTCTTCACGATCGAACGCTAAATCGCCGCCGTCGACGACCTCGGAACCGTGAGTGATTCCTTTGAAATCGAACAGGTTAGTGTCACAAAGGTGAGACGGCACGACATTCTGCATGGCGCTAAACATCGTCTCGATCCGTCCAGGATAGCGCTTATCCCAGTCGCGTAGCATGTCGGCAATCACCTGGCGTTGCAGGTTTGGTTGCGAACCGCACAGATTACAAGGAATGATAGGGAAGGCTTTGGCCTCAGCAAAACGGACAATATCTTTCTCGCGGCAGTAAGCCAGCGGGCGGATCACGATATGTTTGCCGTCATCGCTCATCAGTTTCGGCGGCATCCCTTTCATTTTTCCGCCATAGAACATATTCAGAAACAGGGTTTGCAGAATATCGTCGCGATGGTGGCCCAGGGCGATTTTGGTCGCGCCCAGTTCAGTCGCCGTACGATACAGGATACCCCGACGCAAACGCGAGCACAGCGAGCAGGTGGTTTTTCCTTCCGGAATCTTTTCTTTCACAATGCCGTAGGTGTTTTCTTCGACGATTTTATATTCTACGCCCAGCTGCTCAAGGTAGGCTGGCAGGATATGTTCCGGAAAACCTGGCTGCTTTTGATCGAGGTTGACGGCGACCAGTGAAAAATTGATCGGGGCGCTTTGCTGCAAATTACGTAAAATTTCCAGCATCGTATAGCTATCTTTGCCGCCAGAAAGGCAAACCATAATGCGATCGCCTTCTTCAATCATATTAAAATCGGCAATCGCTTCGCCAACGTTACGGCGCAGGCGCTTTTGCAACTTGTTGAGGTTGTATTGTTCTTTCTTTGTATTCTTTTGAATTTCTTGCATTATTTCAGTTCTCTGGTACTAAATGGGGCAAATTGGGGGCAAACTTTGCAACTACGATAACCGTGCATTCAACATCGCTACTTGTTCGTCGTTCATGTCATCAATCCACATACCGTAAATTTCATACACCATCTGCGCAGTTTCATGCCCCATTTGGCTGGCGATAAATGCCGGGTTCGCTCCTGCCGTCAACAGCCAGCAGGCAAAAGTATGTCGCGTATGGTACGGATTACGGCGGCGAATACCAGCACGTTTTACTGCCGCATTCCACCTTGCCCCTAAACTGCTTACCGAGTAATAAGGTTTCTGTTTTCCTTTACTCATCCTGGGCATGAACCTGTTCAGACTTCCGCAATACCATTAACAGGTTCTGGATATAGCTGTTTTCCTGTTCCATTTCGAGAACGGTAATATGCCTGCGTTGAGCGCGGGTGGCGTGATGCAAATATTTTTTGTCTGTGGCAGCGTAAGTAAAAATGTGCAACACGCGCTGGGGGAACGGCAGGGTGGCGACGGAAACTTCGCAGTCCTGACATTCGTCGTTGTCACTGGTGTCTGTCCCGCTTTCTTCGGTGCCAGCGTCGTCGGCGCATTCCTCCGTTTTTTCGTCGTGGGCGTCAGTAGCGGGCGTGCCGGGGATGAGCATAAATGTTTTGCCATCTTCGCCGCCCAGCTCATATTTCTGACAGAAGGTGGTATCAAAACTTCCCTCCGGCGGAAGTTCGTTAACAGCGGGGGAATTAACGCGAACCGGTTTTGCAAAATCTGTCGGTTCGAATCCGGCGTCAAGCATTGATACGGCAAGGCGTGCTGTGGCAGCGGCTTCGCTGCTTTCAGTTTTCCACCAGAAAGCAAAAGGGAAGCCGAGACGTTTCCGGGCGCTTTCATTTTTAACCTTAATATAATATGAGTATTCTGTTTTATTGTCGCTCATTATCATTACCCTTATTACAAATCATACTTAATGAAGACTTTCATTTTTCATTGAGCAGAATGCGTTCGTGACGAGCTCTTTACACTCCATCAGTTTCAACAATGAAATAAAATTTTCGGGAGGAGCTTCGTTCATTTTTAACAGCATTATTGCGGCTGTTATTGACCTGTCATATGCGCCTGTTTCACTGTCTGTATATGCAACAAGAGTTCTGGAAACACTTTCATCGTCACAGTCCCGGGCATAAGAAACAACACAGGGCATATTGTTTTCGATACATAACGTACGAATTTTTCCTGAAAGCTGGCGGAGCTCTGCAATTACTGATTCAGGTACATTTTTCATATAGATTCCTTTTTTCAGGTTGAGTGAATTCCTGCCATTGCAGGCATATTTAAAAACAGGATGGTTTAAACGATTACTGTTCTGTTACCATGATTCAGCTTTGGCAGGCAGACCATTTCTGTTCAGCCAGACTTTTACCATGCAATCGGTAATACATCTTTGCGTTGTTAAATCACGGATATATAAACGGCGTTTTTTAATGTTATTCGCTGAGGCGATATAAGTACGACCATCATGGATAACATAATCTCCCGGCGTAATACACTGACGCGGTATTTCATCCGTTCCGAAGTGATGAGCAATCATAGCCCCTCCATTTCTGGTAAATAAATTTTGTGGTGCGGTGCCTGGTGCCTCCAGGTGACATTAACCAGTTAACAATTAATGCCGACTTAAACCACCCATACTGATTCAGGGAGTTTTAACTGTGCCGCGTGCGCTTAGCCGCATTCACCGCATCACAAAATTCACTTTAAAAAGGGCGGACATCAGAAAGGACTAAGAAAAACTGATGCCGCCAAGTACTACACACAGCATTATTGTCGCAGTGGCAACTACAACCGGAGGCGCACTTCCACTATTTGGATTTACAGACAAGACCGACTCAGAAAACATCAGAAATGCGCCTTCGTGTTGTGCCCGGCTTTATTTAACCACCTCCGGGCTTCGGTGGTCTCGGCTATACCCCTACAGCGAGAACCTGTGTTAACATTTCAATACCCTTACAGTTGAGAGTTATTGATATGTCAGAAACCGCTCTGGTTATCGTAAAATTCCTAATTGGTAAATCCGTCGGACAATTTATGCTCACAGTGGCTTTATTTTTCTTAATTATCATCTTCATTCCTAGAGATATTACGGAGCTTATTGAGGCGCGTAGCGATTTACCATATGCCGTTCAGATTTTTAGTTTTGCTGTGGCTTACCTTATAGTGCTGATCCTCAAAGTCACTGGTTATTTTTTCGTGTCGGCGCTGCCGTTGTGCCAGCGTAGGGGCAGGGCAAAACGCATGTTAAAAACGCTTAATTCATTGAGTACTGAACAGCTGTTTTTACTTGAACCCTTTCTTAAAACTCATTCTCCCACTTTCCGGGCGTCCTGGGATAACCCTGATGCAGATGCTCTGGTTAAGGCAGGTATCGTTCGTCCGGCTGGTTCGTGTATCGACGGTGTTTCTGTGATGTTCAAAATCGAACCCGAGTATGAGTCGTTAATGCTTTCCACCTGGAATCCCTGCACAAAACGGTTCGATATTAGCCGTTAGCTGAAAGCGCCAGCAGAAACTCACTGAAACTGAGTGCTTCTTCTCCTTCGTCAAGGCTTTCAAAGTATTCTTCGTAAGCCTTTTCCATGATTGTGTCGAAATCCATATCACTCACCTGAGTTTCTTTCTAACCAGCGACGTGCGCCTGTTTCAGTTTTAAACGTCCTGCTTCTGGTGTACGTCATGGCGGTGAACGTTCCATCCTGGTTGGGGAACACGCCACACACCAGGGATTCGTTATTGCCGAGGTGGATTTTTTGCAGCTTGTCCATTATCACCCCGGATAATACTGTTCCTGTAGCTCGCATTGAGCCAAAAACATATCCCATCCATTGTCGCGCAATGCTTGGAGAGCTGCGCTAAAGCTGACGTTGCAACTATCCATCAAATACTGAATCACTTCATTCCTTCCCATCTTTCCCTCTCCCCTTAACGCCGGGTGGCGGAACTAAAACCTACAGCGCCGTGCTGTTTCTGAGATTATATTAGCGATATTCATATAGTTGATCAAGATAAATATACATATATATCATAAATATGATCTATCCTAATGAAAATAAATGTGTTTTATCTGATGCAAGAGGGGGAGGGAGGAGCTTTAGCCAAAAGAAAACCGCCGGGAGAGGCGGTTTGATGTGGTTGGTTCGTCACTGATTTTTTAGGCGCTTTTGTGCAGCGAGCATGTTCTGGAAAGCCTCTTTATATAGCTCATTCTGACCTTTAAGCCGGTCAATGAGTTTTTCTTTCTCAGATTCAGGGAGTATATCAAAAAGGTTTAGTAAATCAGCCTGTTGTCTGCTCACCATTCGCCAGCCACCACCTTCGAAGTTGTCATCGTAAGTACCAGAAGAACGAACGTAGTTCATTAGATCGGCCAAATCCGGTCGTAACTCTTCGGGTTTAACTCTCAATAGAACAGAAAATTTTAAGGCCGCATCAGTGTTGAGAGGTGCCTTACCGTTCAAATAGTGACTGACGGTAGATTGTGTCTCAAAGCCCATAAGATCAGCGGCGATCTCCTGAGTAAGTTTGAGGTCTCGCTTTTTGGCGTCCCAGATGGCGCGTAAGCGCTGGGTAGCTTCTGGTGGAGCTATTTCTTCACGTTTTTTTCTCATGCGCTCATCTTATGAATGTGACTCATAAACTCAAACTGATATAAGTATTGATCATTTAAATTAGTATGGTTAATATTTAGCGAGAATTACTAAGGTGACCTTTATGACGTTAGATGAATATTTGAAAAAAAATCGTGTACGACAGTCTTGTTTGGCCACGCTGGCTGGTTGTTCGCAATCGATGATTAGCCTTGTTACTACTGGCCGTAGTCAGTTAAGCCCCGAAAAGGTATTGCGTATCGCAGAGGCTACGAATTTCGAGGTTACACCTCATGAACTCCGGCCTGATAACACTTACGGAGCTGAGGAGGATGACGGGGTTAACCATTTATTCGACCCGCCACTACCTGGACAAGGCAGAACGTTGTGGGGATGTGTACCAGGCGGGCAGAAGAGGGGGGATTTTCCCGTCAGAAGAGGCTTATCGTGCCTGGAAGAAACAGGCGAAAGTGGACGCTGACCTGATTTGGAAGCTGCCTGACGGTGAGGTACGTCGTTACGACAGGCACCACAACGTAATTTGTCGTGAGTGTCGTAAAAGCGAGTACATGCAGCGGGTACTGGCGTTTTATCGGGGAAACTTTCAGGAGGTGCTGTTGTGAGCCAAATTAACAATCGGAACTGCGTGAAGTGAAAGAGAAAGCATAATCCAAATATGAATAATTAAATTTAGTGATGTAAATAAACTTTAATCCTTAACCGGATGGATTCCTGCACGCTCAGAACACCAGGAGACCGCCCGAAAGGGCGGTAGCTCCATTGCTTAATTGTCTAAAATCGTGCTAAATCTTTTTATTACCATTAAGAAAGTTATGACAGTGATAAAAAAGGATGTATAGGCTAAAAAGCTAACGATATATGCGGGTGCGCGAAAATACCATTTCATTAAATCCACTGCATTGTCAGGCAGGAAATATATTATTACTGAAAATATAACCAATACTATTGAAGTTAATATTGCATAAGCGACGTTGTGGCATAACTGCTCATATATGGTTTTGTTAGTGTTTAATGATATCAATTTGTCTCTTGATTTGTTTCCTTCAATTATATCTGATATCTTAGTAATGGTTTTTTGTTTTTGTTCATAAATCATTATTACTGCACTCATTAATAGTGCTGTTGTAATAGCCCCGAAGTTAACGAAGACGGAAGCAATTGCCGGTTTCATTATTCCGTATGTCCAGCACAGAACGAAAGAAAGAGATAGAGGAACTATAAAATGTACGGTAATGTCGCTCATCAACATTGTTCCACGCTGATCTGACATTGTTTTGTAGTGTTTTATTATTACACCCAGCACATTTATTTTATTCATATAATCACCCCTTTATTTCCACAGTGCAGTTCTTCCAATATATCATTGGAAAGGTTTTTTATCGTGTCATGAAGTGCTGTTAGATCAGGTATACCTGTTAATGGGTTGATTTTTAGATCATTATCATCTAACTCTGCTGAAATTCCTTTTTTTAGTATGGTATCATAATTGAAAACGACAGTCCGACTGCCGAGCTGTAAGCTTACTTTTATTGCATCACATTTATCTTCAATAATCTCAATGATGTTTCCTATATTCTTGTTTCTTAAATCCCTGAAACTTCCGAATATGCCATCGTTTGCTTTTATTATTAAGTCTGTCTTGATGTTTGTTTTGTTTTTACCAAAGGAATCAGCAATATCTTCTGGTGCTTTATATCCTTGAGCTTTAATTTGTTTCAATTCAGAATTGAGAATGTATTGAGGGATTTTCTTATGATGTAATGGATTGATTCTTGCTTCTAGTTGAAATTGTTTTTTTAGATATTCAGTGATAGAATCAGAAAGAACACCTCGAGCAGAAATATTATCGCATGAATGGAATGCAATAATTCCTTCTTCAAGATTATCTGGTAGATATATTAAAATATAACGCTCTTTGAGTGTTACATCATAAGCAGTTGTTCTGTAATGGACTTTTTTGAGTTTTACATCTTTTATTTCACTGCTTTCTCCATATTTTCCAACTTTTATATAACCATATATGATTTTTTTTGTGTTATCAAAGTGAAGTTTAGTATGTTGTTCCAGAGATATTTTAGTTTTTGAAACGCCGAACTCGATGGGGGTGTTTTTATAAAGAGTAAAATAATCAACAAAAAGTTCATATGCCGTTTTTTTATTACTTAAACCTAAGTCATTAAGTTTTTTGCTGGCTCGACTGCCTTTATGGGTCAATACGCGGAATGAATAGAAATTAACGCTGTGCATGAAAAATCCTTTTGAGTATACAGGAATATACTAGAACATAAATGTATGCAATGCATAAAGGAAAAGCTACCGCAGGGCGAATTCACCCACCGATAGCTCTTAAATGATTGTTTTCAAGCGATAATACATAAATTTTGGTCTGTGTAAAGAGGGATGTATCGTCAGGGCAAGGGAGATGTATTAAGGGGTATTGGTAAAATTTGCGTTGGGGATAAAAACGGTTTGCGGGAAAAGGAGAGTTAAGTAGAATTGTTGCGGGTGCTTGAGGCTATCTGCCTCAGGCATGAACACCAAAAGGCAGATAGAGAAAAGCCCCAGTTAACATTACGCGTCCGGCAAGACGCTTAACATTAATCTGAGGCCAATTTCATGCTTTGCACATGTAGGTTAGCCTCTTACGTGCCGAAAGGCAAGGAGAAGCAGGCTATGAAGCAGCAAAAGGCGATGTTAATCGCCCTGATCGTCATCTGTTTAACCGTCATAGTGACGGCACTGGTAACGAGGAAAGACCTCTGCGAGGTACGAATCCGAACCGGCCAGACGGAGGTCGCTGTCTTCACAGCTTACGAACCTGAGGAGTAAGAGACCTGGCGGGGAGAAATCCCCGCCACCTCTGACGTGTCAGGCATCCTCAACGCACCCACACTTAACCCGCTTCGGCGGGTTTTTTGTTACCCGTAAAATAAAAATTCATAAAAATGATCAACTTTCAGATTGGTTGCGCAACAAGTGAAAAATGTCCTTGCTGGTGAACATAAAATAAGCAAATTTATATAATGAAATAAATAGTCGCAGTGTTTATATTTCCCGCCTCAACAGAAATCGCGTTGAAATCGCACCTTTTCATTTTTCCTTAGTTGTCTGGAGGTAACGTGAAAAAACTCAAGGATTTATTAGAGTTAGATGAAGACGGGCTTTATGCAGTACGTGTAAAAAATGGTGAAATCTCATTCTGTACGCTAATTCCTGACGACCATCTGATTCTGTCTGTTGAAGCGTTTATTGATTATCTGATAAGACTGGGTTTCACTGTCAGTTATTAATGTTTTAATATGTTACGGCTGACCTGAACAATCAGCAACCTACAGCGCCACCGGAGAGAACGATGGCGCATCTACAACTTGTTAAACAAACCTCATCAGGGCTTCTGCTCCCGGCAACGCCGGAGAGTGAGGACTTCCTGCGCTCAGTAAAAATCGGTGCGTGGATACACGCCGATTTTAAGCGAGTACGTAACTACGCGTTCCACAAACGTTTTTTCAAGCTCCTTCAGCTTGGTTTCGATTACTGGACTCCGATCGGCGGGGCGATCCTGCCTCAGGAACAGGAGCTGATTACCGGCTTTGTCGATTTCCTGTGTGAGTCAGCAGCGCAGGGCCACAGTCCCGCACTCAGTGACGCGGCGGAACAGTACCTGCATAAGGTTGCTGTCAACCGAACGCTCGATGTTGCGCTGCTCAAGTCCTTCGACGCTTTCCGCGAGTGGGTAACCATTCAGGCCGGGTTTTATACTGAGCATTATTATCCGGATGGCAGCCGTGGGCGCCGGGCGAAATCCATCGCTTTTGCGAATATGGACGAAACCGAGTTTCAGCAGGTTTATAAGGCCGTACTGAACGTCCTGTGGAACTGGATTCTGTTTCGTAAATTCTCCTCTCCGGAAGAGGTCGAAAATGTCGCAGCGCAACTGCTGGAGTTTGCGTAATGGCGGATTTACGTAAAGCGGCGCGGGGCCTGATGTGTACGGTAAGAATTCCCGGCCATTGCAACCATAATCCTGAAACGTCCGTACTGGCACATTACCGGCTGGCGGGTACGTGCGGAACGGCGACAAAACCAAACGATATGCAGGCAGCAATTGCCTGTAGCTCGTGCCACGATATTGTCGATGGGCGGGTAAAAATCGACGACTTCACGAAAACAGAAATTCGCCTGATGCACGCAGAGGGCGTTTTCCGCACGCAGGAAATCTGGAGAGAGAAAGGCATTTTATGATTTACCCAACAAACACCGGAAAAAGCGGAGAACACCTTCGTCTCAGCACGCTGGAAAGTGTGTGGATTCAGGGGAAATTGCGTATGTGGGGGCGCTGGTCATACATTGGTGGCGGCAAAACAGGGAATATGTTTAACCAGTTGCTGGCGTCCAAAAAACTGACGAAGACGGCCATTAACGATGCTTTGCGCCGTATGAAAAAAGCGGGGCTGGAGAAACCTGAACTGGAAGTGTTCCTGAGAGAGATGATCAACGGAAAGCAAAAAAGCTGGCTGGCACACTGTACGGATACGGAAGCGCTGATTATCGATCGGGTTGTAGGCGAGGTACTGACGGATCATCCGGGGCTGCTTGGTATCCTGAACCAGCGTTACGTGGGGCGGGGGATGAGTAAGAGAAGGATGGCCGAGTTACTAAACGAACAGTACCCAGAGTGGGCGTTGATTACATGCCGACGCCGTGTTGAGCAGTGGTTGAGTATCGCTGAGTTCATTTTGTATTCACCTATGAGAAAAGCGTTCGATTATGCTTAAAAAATCATTTGCAAAATGAGCCACAAACTGCTTCAATTCCAGTACGCTTCGCAAAGCTGTATCGCGAGGCTAATGACAGACATGAACGCATTTTGAAACCCGCCATCGTGCGGGTTTTGTCGTTTCTGCAATACAGAAAAATATTCGCCAGTGTAATCCGGGTTGTTAAACATGGTGCGTTTTAAATATGTTTTATGTACATTAAATTAATGTGAAATGTTTTGATAAAATAAAAATGTAATAATAACTTTACGTTTATTGACACAATGAATTGTTGAAACGCCTGTTCTGACTCGTATTATTTTCATCGGTCCGAAGGGGATGATGGATAACCTTCTTCTGCCCCCGAGGATCAGAGAGCCGGTTTTTTTGTGCATCCTGGAAAATTCACGTGAAGGAACCGGCTCTCAACCAGAGAAGAAGAGGCGTTTTTTTCGATACAACTATCGTAATTACTCCGTTGGTGGTGCTGGCACGTAAAGTGTGGATAGTGCGTTTATGATGAGTGCATGATGTATATCCTGATACAGCATCCGGTTTGTGGGGGCGGAGAAGCCCCGATGGACTCAGTGCCACAATTTTTTATTGCATTCAGATAGCGTACTGTGAATCGGATAAATGAGAATGTCAGTGTGTTGGTAATGCGGGGTTCTCAGTGCGCTATCTGAATGCAGTGAAATCTGCTCTGAGCAGAGCTAAACAGCATTGTCTGCGTTTGATCAATTTGTAGCGGGTCATAGTGGCTGACTAAAGACTCTCCGGGGCATCCCGGCACTGCATTTATTACTAAAAATCTTCATATCACAGAGGCAGAACATACGGAAAATTCTTGTCAATACAACACCTGACACAGCAATATTTTTCGGGAGTCCCCGGCGCCTCAGGTTTTTTATCGCCATCAATAAAACTATAATAATAACTCCATGTTATGATTACCACCTCTCTCTCATGAGGTGGTTTTTTTATTCCCGCAAATTGCAGAAATAAGATGGAGTCATCAGAATATGCCCTGATTGTATTTTGTCTTTTTTGAATTAATGCAAAACATTTGGAATAAATAAACATCTAATGATAAATTTACATTTCTTGACGCGACTGCTTGTTGAAATGAAATTTTTATGATTTATTATTGTCGACAGTTTGGCGGAGGTGACTGGCAGATTTCTCCACTCCGTCGAATAAGAGAGTTGATTCTTTATACCTCCTGAGTCGTCTGATTAAAGAATCATCACTCGATTTGGCATTAAGGTGAAATTAAGATTCCATTGATATAGGTATCGTTCTTACTCTTTGTGGTGCAGGCATATGGATATGGGGTGGTTACATTAATGTTCCTTTAATTTAACCTCCTGATAGTGAATCAGGCACCGCAATTTTTTTACTGCATTCAGATGGCGTACTGCAAAAAAACGGTCATTGCTTGCGCCACTGTCTGATGCTCTTGTAACACATACGGGATTTGTGGTACGCCATCTGAATGCAGTGAAACCCACATAAAGTGGGGCATAAACAGGATATGAGGTGCGTTTATTTTCGTCTGCGGGTCATGGTGACTGACCAACGGCCCTCCGGAGATAATTCCGGCACTGCATTATTTATTGAGGTGTTCCCCAGTGCGGGGGTGACCGGGAAAAATGTTCTGCCGATGGTCACAGACACATACCGGGCTAATATGTGTTTTCGGGAGGCACCCGACACCTCTACTGTTTTTCCAGTCGATAACTATAAAACATGCTTCAGATATTGAGCACCGCCTCCCGTGAGGCGGTTTTTTTTATTCCGGGAAAAAGTTCTGCCCGCCATATAATAAAGTTAACGTTTTCAGACCAGGGTGCGGGAAGTATCCGGGGCGGGAAATAATGAATTAAAAAAGAAGCGCGGCTGTCGGATTTAAGCCGCGGGACAATGTCCGTGATAGATAGTTGAAAAATTTCAGGCTATCCCTTTCGGGAGGTCGCCATTATTTTACTCATAACAAAATAAGACCGGAACCCCGGAAACAACCTTATTTTCCGGTAAGGCTTATTTCATTCCCCGCGCCACGCCCGGCGCACATTCATAACTAACCACGGAGCCTTTCAGGGGTGAGCTTACGGGATGGTCAGTGTGACTTTCTCTGTGGGCTGGTCACCCCCGGGCGCAGGCTCACCCACTAAAAGGAAAAGTCACGATGTTAGGTATTTTCAGAAAGAAAACCCGCAAGGCTATTGTTGAAGTGAAGAAGATGGAGAACCGGGATGCGGTGGAGGCGACCGTCTGGGGCGCATATTCCATTGCATACGCCGATGGCACCTGTGACGCGAAAGAAATTGCAGTGCTGGAGAAAACCATCGCGGCACTTCCTGCCTTTGCGCCGTTCTCCGGCGAGATTGCCCAGATGAGTGCCAATATCCGCGCCCGCTATGAGGCGTCACCGCGTAGCGCGAATGCTCAGGCACTGCGTGAGCTGGCTGACGTGGCAGGAACAGCAGAAGCGGTTGATGTGCTGTGCCTGTACTGGCCTCGTTCCTGTCCCGCCTTGCTGACTACAACGGTAAACCGCTGGATGCGCTGTGTGCAGTGGTGATGTCGGTGCTGTCAGTGAAATTTCTGACCTTCATTCATGACCAGGACATTTCATCGCTGACCGGGGTTTTTTCACGGATGCGGGGAGGAGGGAGTGGTCATGGAAAGTAATCTGACCGGCACACTGAATGCGGGCCTGTGCCTGGTGACAGTGCTGGCCCTTTTTCTCTACCGCCGGAACGGCGCCAGATACAAACCGGGAATAGCCTGGCTGTCGTACCTGCTGATGCTGGGCTATGCGCTGGTTCCGTTCCGTTTTCTGGCCGGACATTACCCGTCTTCATCCTGGCCTGTGGTGCTGATGAACGCGCTGTTCTGCGGGCTGGTGCTGTGGGCGCGGGGTAATGTGTCGAAAATACTTTCACTGCTGAGGCTGCGATGAAACCGAAGGACGAAATTTTTGATGAAATTCTGGGTAAGGAAGGCGGCTACGTCAACCATCCGGACGATAAAGGCGGGCCGACAAAATGGGGTATTACGGAAAAAGTTGCCCGCGCCCACGGATACCGTGGTGATATGCGCAATTTAACCCGTGGACAGGCGCTGGAAATTCTGGAGACCGACTACTGGTACGGTCCCCGCTTTGACCGGGTGGCGAAGGCCTCGCCGGATGTTGCTGCCGAACTGTGTGACACGGGCGTGAACATGGGGCCGTCGGTGGCAGCGAAAATGTTGCAGCGCTGGCTGAACGTGTTCAACCAGGGCGGGAGGCTGTATCCGGATATGGATACGGACGGGCGCATCGGGCCGCGAACCCTTAACGCGTTACGTGTTTATCTGGAAAAGCGCGGTAAGGATGGCGAGCGTGTACTGCTGGTGGCGCTGAACTGCACGCAGGGGGAGCGCTATCTGGAGCTGGCGGAAAAGCGGGAGGCTGACGAGTCGTTTGTCTATGGCTGGATGAAAGAGCGCGTATTGATATGAACCGAAAACACTGGACACACAGAATGCCGCGAATGGCGGCGAAATGGGCACTGGTAGCGATACTGGTGCCTTTTTTACTGGTGGGGTGCGCCAGCCTGGATAAGGCGCGCCAGATATTCGAAGCTGCCGGGCAGAGTCGTAGTGAACGTCTTTTGGGCCTGAAAAGTAAATCCCCAGTTGTTGCTGACAACTGGGGATTTTTATAACAGCATATAAATCGTAAAGGAAATTGTCATATGCCATATTCAAGAACGTGCTGAGGTTGAGAAGTTTTGGAATTTTTTCGGTGGCAAAAATGGGGCAAAATGCTGTAAAAGGGGCAAAAATGGGGCAACAAAAGAGTGGATTATCGTAGCTTATTGTTGTTGCTGATAATGCTTAACGCATTGAAAAATAAATAAAACTATTATGCATCAGATGGTTGTGATTTTTGCCCTTACTTGTTGAGGTTGTATTGCTCTTTCTTTGTATTCTTTTGAATTTCTTGCATTATTTCAGTTCTCTGGTACTAAATGGGGCAAATTGGGGGCAAACTTTGCAATTACGATAACCGCGCATTCAACATCGCTACTTGTTCGTCGTTCATGTCATCAATCCACATACCGTAAATTTCATACACCATCTGCGCAGTTTCATGCCCCATTTGGCTGGCGATAAATGCCGGGTTCGCTCCTGCCGTCAACAGCCAGCAGGCAAAAGCATGTCGCGTATGGTACGGATTACGGCGACGAATGCCAGCACGTTTTTATGGCAAGATACGCAATGGTTCAAAAGCGTCTTTATTCTGTCATCCGTATTACTTAAGATATCATCACGCCCCGAAAAATATTGGAACGAAGAGATGTATGACTAAAGAAGCTGTAATCTTTCTATTTATCGCCATCGTGGTAGAAGTTATCGCCACGATCTCATTAAAATTATCAGATAGTTTTACGCGTCTGGTACCGAGCCTCGTTACTATCATCGGATATTGTATTGCGTTCTGGTGTCTTACCATCCCAATGCGAACCATCCCTGCGGGTATCATTTATGCTATTTGGTCTGGGGTAGGGATTGTTCTTATTGGATTGATAGGATGGTTATTTCTCGGCCAAAAACTGGATATGCCGGCTATTATTGGCATGTTGCTTATCATCTGCGGCGTAATCGTAATCAATCTGTTTTCAAAAAGTGTCAGTCACTAGGCGATGATGATTGATTTGAGCCCGCACTCTCTTATGCGGGCTCGGGTATTTAGCGTACCACCAGTACGGAGCATTCCGCATGACGCACAACGGCTGCGGCGTTGGAACCCAACAGATAGGTAGTAATATCCGGGCGATGCGAGGCGATAATCACCATATCGGCCGGTAATTTTTTTGCCATTTCCAGAATCTTATCTTTAGGAGAGCCTTCTGCAACGTGAGCCTGCACGCGGTCCGCAGGAAGGTTGAATTTCTTGATAATCGCTTCCAGTTGAGATTTGGCTTCGGCTTTCAAATCGTCCATTGCGGGAAGCTCTGCTGAATAAGCCAGTCCCAGTGAAGCGTAATAGGGCAAAGACGGGATTACAGTCAAAAAGTGCACTTTAGCGTCGTCAATCTTTGCTTCAGCTTCAACATGCGAAATTACGCGTTGAGTTAATTCTGAATCTGAAATATCGATGGGTACAAGAATCGTTCTGTTCATAAAACCTCCTGTTTAAGTATCCACTGAAATTCTACTCCCTAAAGGCACTTTATGTACAATGACATACGTCACATTTTAGGTGCTGCTCCACGATACTCTGCGGGGACTGCCTACAGGGGAGGGCGACGTAATATTACGCGTATTCCACGTAAATAATCAGCGAGTTGACGTTAAAACGTTATTTCTGCCTTGTCAGGAAAGACCTAAAAAGAGATGTTACCGTTTAATTCAATAATTAATGAAATAATTCGCAGTGAAATAGATATAATTTATACGAATGCTTTTGGGGGTATTATACGAAATAAAAATTATACAATATCATTCGGTTACGATATTCTACGCCTGTTATATGCCTTTATTGTCACATATTCATTTTGTCGCTGGGCCATTGCGTTAACCTTTGCTTTCCAGCGTATAAATTGACAAGCCCGAACGGATGTTCGGGCTTTTTTTGTTTCCAGGTTAATCCTTAGAATATTTTTTAATCTGCGCCGGGTTTTTCCGCTTTTCCTGCCAGCAAGGCAAGAAAGTCATAGCGTTTTTGCAAATCCAATGCGGCATCTCGCCATAATTGTTCAGCTACTTCAGGCTGTTGCGCATTCAGGCGACGGAAACGCTGTTCATTAAGCAACGTTTCCGCCAGGGCATCAGACGGTGGCCGAGAGTCCAGAGCCAGCGGCGGCTTGCCTTCATCCGCACGGCGGGGATCAAAGCGGTATAACGGCCAGAAACCGGTCGCCGTTAACTGGCGCATCTGGTCATGGCTTAGCGCCAGATCGTAACCATGTTCCTCACAGGGGCTATAGGCAATGATCAGCGACGGTCCTGGCCAGGCTTCGGCCTCCTGGATGGCTTTCACCGTCTGGTTTAACTGCGCGCCCAGCGAAATTTGCGCGACATAAACATGACCATACATCATCATGCTGACGCCAAGATCTTTACGGGCTTTACGCTTGCCATGTTCGCCAAACTTAGTGACGGCGCCAAGCGGCGTCGCCTTCGACGCCTGGCCGCCAGTATTGGAATAACACTGCGTATCCAGAACCAGAATATTGACATTCTCCGTCAGGCTTAACACATGGTCTAAACCGCCAAAGCCGATGTCGTATGCCCAACCATCGCCGCCAATCAGCCAGATTGATTTTTCTACCAGCGCATCAGCATCCTTTAACAGTTCCTCTGCGCCCGCAACCGATTTCAGATGTTGGCGTAATGCGGCGACCTGTTCACGCCGAACGTCAGGCGTTGCTTCGGCATGCAGCGCATCGTTTAATTCCGCCGGAATGCGATCGGCGAATTGCGCCAGTAAACGCATGACGCGCGCCCGGTGCTGATCCACACTCAGACGGAAACCGAGGCCAAATTCCGCGTTATCTTCAAATAGCGAATTCGCCCACGCCGGGCCGCGTCCGTTGGCATCGGTGGTATAAGGCGTAGAGGGTAAGTTACCGCCGTAAATAGAGGAACACCCCGTGGCGTTAGCGATTAACATTCTGTCGCCATATAACTGAGTCAGCAGTTTAATATACGGCGTTTCACCGCAGCCGGAACAGGCGCCGGAATATTCAAACAGCGGCGTAATAAGCTGCGATGTGCGGATATCAATTCGTTCCAGTTTGCTGCGATCGATTTCCGGTAAGTCGAGGAAAAAGTCATAATTCACTTTCTCTTCTTCCACATGCTCCAGGCGCGACATCATGTTAATAGCCTTGATCTGTGGATTTTGCCGATCTTTAGCCGGGCAGACCTCTACGCATAAATTACAGCCAGTACAGTCTTCCGGCGCGACCTGCAGCACATATTTCTGGCCGCGCATATCGCGGGACTTCACGTCCAGCGAATGCAGACTGGCTGGCGCGTTCTCCATCGCCTGCGGGGAAACGACTTTTGCACGAATCGCCGAGTGAGGGCAGGCGGCGACGCAGTGATTACATTGTGTACACAGTTCCTCTTTCCAGACAGGAATCTCTTCGGCGATATTGCGTTTTTCCCAGCGGGTGGTGCCCATTGGCCATGTTCCGTCCGGCGGCAGGGCGGAAACAGGCAGTGCGTCGCCGAGGCCCGCCAACATGGCGGCGGTAACGGTTTTCACGAAATCCGGCGCGGCGTCGGAGACGACCGGCGGGCGATGCGCGCTATGCGGATTAACCGCCTGCAACGGCACTTCCGCCAGCGATTCCTGCGCCAGAGCCAATGCCTGCCAGTTACGCTCAACCAGATCCTGTCCTTTGCTGCTATAGCTTTTGGCAATCGCGCCCTGCAGCTCAACCAGGGCGCTATCGCCCGGAAGAATATGCGTCAGGTGGAAGAAAGCCATTTGCATGACGGTATTGATGCGGGCGCCAAGTCCACATTCGCGGGCGATTTTCGCCGCGTTAACCACGTAAAAACGCGCCTTTTTCTGATTCAACACCGCCTGAACTTCTTGCGGCAGACGCGACCAGACCTCGTCGGCGCTGTACGGCGTATTAAGCAGAAAGATACCGCCGGGCTTCAGACGCTCCGCCATCTGATATTTATCGATAAACTGTAATTGATGGCAGCCGACAAAATCCGCCTGAGCAATTAAGTAAGCGGAACGAATGGGTTTTTCGCTGACGCGCAGGTGCGATACCGTGAGCCCGCCAGCTTTTTTAGAGTCATAAACGAAATAACCTTGCGCATACCACGGCGTAGAATTACCGATAATTTTAATATTATTTTTCGTGGCGGATACGCTGCCGTCGCTTCCCAGACCGTAAAATAACGCTTCAAGTTTAGCGCTGCCGGGCAGGGTATTTTCCGGTAATGGCAGCGAGAGGTTAGTAACGTCATCATAAATGCCCACCGTAAACCGTGGCTTGGGTTTCGCACGGCTGAGTTCATTAAAGACCGCCAGTACGCACGCCGGGCCGAACTCTTTGGATGATAGCCCATAACGGCCGCCAATGGTGCGCGGCAACGTTTCGCGCTCGCCATTATTAAAGGCCTCCGCCAGTGCGGTCATCACGTCCAGATAAAGCGGCTCGGCCTGGGCGCCAGGCTCTTTGGTGCGATCCAGCACGGCGATAGCGCGAACGGTTTCCGGTAATGCCTGTAACAAATGTTTGGCGGAGAAGGGGCGGAACAGACGGACTTTCAGAACGCCGACCTTTTCTCCGCGTATCAGTAGCTCGTCCACGACCTCTTCGCAGGTGCCGAGGGCGGAGCCCATCATTATGATGACGCGTTCAGCCTGGGGATGGCCATAATATTCAAATGGCTGGTACTGACGGCCCGTAGCGTCGCCAAATGCCTTCATCGCCTCTTCAACATGATCATAAACGGCGTTGTACCACGGGTTGGTCGCTTCGCGAGACTGGAAGTAGGTGTCCGGATTCGCTGAAGTTCCACGAATCACCGGATGTTCCGGATTCAGCGCGCGGGCGCGGTGAGCGTCGATCTCCGCCTGCGGCATCAGGTTCAGAATGGTTTCATTCGTTAGCGGTATAATTTTGTTGATTTCATGCGATGTACGGAAGCCATCAAAAAAATGAATAAACGGAACGCGGCTTTTCAGCGTAGCCCTGTGTGCGATCAGCGCAAAATCCTGCGCTTCCTGAACGCTGGCGGCGCATAACATCGCGCAGCCTGTCTGGCGGACCGCCATCACATCGGAATGGTCGCCAAAAATAGAAAGCGCGTGTGTGGCGACAGTGCGCGCGGCAACGTGCAGTACAAACGGCGTGAGCTGCCCCGCCAGTTTATACAGCGTTGGAATCATCAGCAGCAGCCCCTGCGATGATGTAAATGACGTAGAAAGCGAACCGGTTTGTAACGCACCGTGAACGGCGGCGATCGCGCCGCCTTCCGACTGCATCTCTACCACACGCGGCGTATCGCCCCAGACATTTTTAAGCCCATTGCCGGCCCAGGCATCCGCTTGTTCAGCCATTGTTGAACTGGGCGTAATCGGGTAAATGGCGATAACCTCGCTGGTACGGAACGCCACCGACGCTACTGCGCCATTACCGTCAATTGTTTGCATATGACACCCTTACATTGCGCAAAAAAGAGGGACACGCATAATCGTGAGCGCATCCTGTAGTTATCCTTTTATTTTAGCAAAGCCCTTCAAGCCCCATTTTCGCTTTTGTGTCCCTGGCGGGAGGAGAATGGCGATTTCTTGCCGAAAAGACGTAAAAAATTGCCAATAAATGTTAATGAAGCGCATAAATGCGCGCTTTGCCTCTCGACGCGTCAGTTTCTGCTGCCTATTATTTAGGGCGGTGTCGTTTGGATGAATAAACAGAGGGGAGAGAAATGCGCGCAGCGTTTTGGGTGGGATGTGCCGCGTTATTATTGTCGGCTTGCAGTAGCGAACCTGTTCAGCAGGCAACCGCGGCACATGTTTCGCCAGGGATGAAAGCGGCGATGTCCAGCGCCGGCGAAGCGAATTGCGCTATGATTGGCGGTTCGCTTTCAGCGGCCCGGCAGCTTGATGGTTCAGTAATTGGTATGTGCGCGCTACCCAACGGCAAACGTTGTAGCGAACAGTCGCTTGCCGCCGGAAGCTGCGGGAGTTATTAAGCGCGGCGTTTCGCCTGACGCGTATAACTTTTCACTTAATGGCTTAGTGCGCTAAATCCGCCAGTTTATACATTAGCGTTGTTTCTGCCGTCGCCAGCGTTAATTGGTTCGCGGTTAAATCGACCTGTGCGCCCTTGCTGAAGAGCTTGCTGAGGGTGCCGTCCAGCGCGTTAAGCTGTGGATCGGCGCACATCATTCGGGTCATCGCTAAATTTTTCACTTTTAATTCGCCGTCCGACAGTTTTCCTTCGCCGGTGAATTGATTGCACATTTTGCCGGATACCGTCATGTCCTCGCCAAAGCTGAGCTCCGGGCCGGTGACCGTTTTACCGTTTACGCTTTCCAGAACAAAGCGGTGGTGCTCCAGTTGCTCGCGTTTGACGGACACTTTTCCACTGCTCACACACCCTGTCATTATGATGCTCAGGGCGACCAGCGTGACGCTTTTCTTCATTGATATTCTCTGTAATCTGATAGTTAACACTGACTATAGTAATGATATGACCGGATAGATCTTCAGGGGTTATCCGAAAATGCTCCCCTGAGCGCAGGGGAGCGACAGGATTAGAACAGCGCGTTCGGGCAGGCTTCGCCCTTCTCAAGCTGGCTTAAGTTTTGTAACGTGGTTTCAGAGATGCTGATCAGCGCTTCTGCGGTCAGGAATGCCTGGTGCCCCGTAAACAGTACGTTATGGCAGGCCGACAGACGGCGGAAAACATCATCCTGGATAACATCGTTTGACTTATCTTCAAAGAACAGGTCGCGTTCGTTTTCATACACATCCATCCCCAGCGAGCCGATTTTCTGATTCTTCAGAGCTTCGATAGCCGCCTGGGAATCAATCAGCGCGCCACGACTGGTATTAATGACCATAACGCCATTTTTCATTTGGTCGAATGCCGCATGGTTCAGTAAATGGTAGTTTTCCGGCGTGAGCGGGCAGTGCAGGGAAATGACATCCGATTCGGCAAACAACGTTTGCAGATCCACATACTCGACGCCGAGATCAAGCGCGGCGGTGCTGGGATAGGGATCAAACGCCAGTAAACGCATTCCAAAGCCTTTCAGGATACGCAGCGCGGCGACGCCGATTTTACCGGTACCAATGACGCCAGCGGTTTTTCCGTGCATGGTAAAGCCGGTCAGTCCCTCAAGGGAAAAGTTAGCGTCGCGGGTGCGTTGATAAGCGCGGTGAATACGGCGGTTCAATGTCATCATCATGCCAATCGCATGTTCAGCGACGGCTTCCGGAGAATAAGCCGGTACGCGCACCACCTGCAAACCGAGCTCTTTTGCGGCATCCAGGTCGACATTATTAAATCCGGCGCAACGCAGCGCGATGTATTTCACGCCGTGTTTTTTCAGCTCTTCCAGTACCGGTCGGCTCCCGTCGTCATTCACGAAGATACAAACTGCTTCACATCCATTGGCGGTTTTCGCCGTTTTCTCGGTTAGCAGAAAATCAAAAAACTCCAGTTCAAAACCGAACGCTTCGTTCACTTGCTGTAGATATTTCTTGTCATACTGTTTGGTACTATAGACGGCGAGTTTCATATGACCTTCTCCAGTGATGTTTGAATCACACAAATATGCTTAAAATTATCTTACAAAAAATCAAAAATAATTGATAGTCATACATATAATGAATAATTTTAGGTTATCATTCTCCACAACGCCTCAAATAGCCGGAGGGCGCCCCTGCAACATGAACTATTAGGCTATGTACGGGCAATCATGCCAAAATAAAGAGATAGCCGACTGAATTTTTCGTTAAATCAGGAAATTAATGGCCCATGAAGGGTAAATATAAAGCCGCCCTTGCGCTACTGTTACTGCTGATTCTTATCCCTCTGACGCTACTGATGACCCTCGGGCTGTGGGTTCCCACTCTGGCGGGAATTTGGCTACCCGTCGGTACCCGTATCGCTCTGGAACAAAGTCCACGCCTGACACGTCATGGGTTAGTGATTCCCGATCTTCGCTATCTGGTCAATGATTGTTCGTTAGCGCATATTACCCAGGCGGAACTGACGCATCCCAGCCGTTGGTTGCTGAATATTAAAAGCCTTAAACTGGATGCCGCATGCCTGGCGAAACTGCCCGCTACGGAAGCTTCTCCCGCCGCGCCGCGTACGCTGGCGCAGTGGCAGTCAATGCTGCCCAATACCTGGATTAACATCGATAATGTCATTCTCGCGCCCTGGCCGGAATGGCAGGGCAAGCTGGCGATCTCCATGACGCCGGTCATTCAGCAGATACGTTATCAGGGCGAAAAAGTAAAATTTCAAGGGCAGCTACGCGGTCAGGCATTGACGGTGAGCCAACTGGAGATCGCCGCGCTGGCCAACCAGCCTCCCGTTAGCCTGGCGGGGGAATTTGTGTTGCCGCTGGTACCGGATGGCCTGCCGGTCAGCGGTCATGCGGCAGCGACCTTGCGTCTGCCGCAGGAACCGTCGCTGGTGGATGCGGAACTGGAGTGGCGTGATAACGCCGGACAGCTCATCGTGATGGCGCGAGGTAATCCTGACCCGATTCTCGATCTCCCCTGGGCGGTAACGCGTCAGCGGCTTACCATCAGCGATGGCCGCTGGAACTGGCCATATCAGGGATTCCCCTTGAGCGGACGTCTGGCTTTTAATATCGATAACTGGCAAGCCGGGCTGGATAATGCGCAAGTCAGCGGACGCCTGAATATTCTGACCCAGGGCGATGCCGGTAAAGCGAACGCTGTACTGACTATCGGCCCGGGAAAACTCAGCATGGATAGCAGTGAGATGCCTCTACAGCTTACCGGCGAGGCTAAACAGAAGGATTTAATCTTTTATGCCGTATTGCCCGCTATGTTCCGCGGCAGTCTGGCCGATCCGCAGCTCACCTTTGCACCTGGCGCATTGCTACGCTCGCGCGGGCGGGTGATTGATGCGTTAGATATTGATGAAATTCGTTGGCCGCTGGCGGGCGTTAAGGTGACGCCGCGCGGCGTTGATGGCCGATTACAGGCTATTTTACGGGCGCACGAAAATGAGATGGGCGATTTCGTTCTTCATCTTGATGGCCTGGCCAATGATTTTCTCCCTGATGCTGGTCGCTGGCGGTGGCGCTATTGGGGGCAAGGAAGCTTTACGCCAATGCGCGCCCACTGGGATATTGCCGGACAGGGCGAATGGCATGATAACACCATCAGGTTGACCAGTTTGTCCACCGGTTTTGATCAGTTGCACTATGGCGCAATGACTGTCACATCGCCAAGACTGGCGCTGAATAAACCTATTGTCTGGGTTCGCGACGCCACAACGCCGTCGCTACAGGGCGCGCTGTCTCTGGTGGCGGGGAAAACCGTATTTACCAGTGGGAGCGTGCTGCCGCCTTCTACCCTTAATTTTAGCGTTGAAGGGCGAGAGCCAACCCTGTTCCAGTTTAAAGGCGACCTTCGGGCGGGGGCGATAGGGCCGGTACGGCTGAATGGGCGCTGGGATGGCGAACGCCTTCGTGGACAGGCCTGGTGGCCGAAGCAGTCGCTTATCGTTTTCCAGCCGTTGCTTCCACCGGACTGGAAAATGACGCTGCGCGAAGGCTCACTGTATGCGCAGGTGGCTTTTTCCGCCGCACAGGGGCAGGGGTTTGAAGCAGGTGGACACGGCGTGTTAAAAGGCGGCAGCGCCTGGATGCCGGATAACAAAATCAACGGCGTCGATTTCATTCTGCCATTTCGCTTCCACAACGGCGCGTGGCAATTGGGGACGCGCGGGCCCATCTCGCTGCGTATCGCCGGGATAGTTAACCAGGTCACGGCGAAAAATATCACCGCTGATTTACAGGGCGGTTATCCCTGGAGCGAGTCGAATCCATTACTGCTAAGCGATGTCAGCGTAGACGTGCTGGGCGGTCAAATCATTATGAAACAGTTGCGAATGCCGCAGCACGACCCGGCGCTTTTGCGGGTGCAAAATATTTCATCCAGCGAATTGATTAGCGCCATAAATCCAAAGCAATTCGCCATGTCTGGTCCGGTCAGCGGCGCGCTGCCGCTGTGGCTGAACAATGAAAAATGGATAATCAAAGATGGCTGGCTTACGAATCCTGGGCCAATGACGTTGCGTATCGATAAAGATACTGCGGATGCGGTGGTGAAGGATAATGTCACGGCAGGCTCGGCGATCAACTGGCTACGTTATATGGAGATTACGCATTCGTGGACGAAAATTAACGTTGATAACCTGGGCGTACTAACGATGCAGGCGGCTATTACCGGCAAAAGCCGGGTAGATGGTAAAACCGCGATCGTTAACTTGAACTATACCCATGAAGAAAATGTGTTTACGCTGTGGCGCAGTTTGCGTTTTGGCGACAATTTACAGGCATGGCTTGAACAAAATACAGTGTTGCCGCAACCTCCTTGCCGGAAAGACAAGGACTGTGAGGATAAATAATGAAAATGAGTATTGCCATGCTGTCAGCGCTTGCGTCATTTATCGTGGTGGGCTGCACGCCACGTATTGAAGTCGCCGCGCCGGAACAGCCGATTACCATCAACATGAATGTAAAGATCGAGCATGAAATACATATCAAAGTCGATAAAGATGTTGAAGAACTCCTGAAATCACGCAGCGATCTATTCTGAGGCCATAATGAAAAAGTATTTAATGCTATGGGTGCTGACGCTGAGCTTGCTCACACCTTCTGTGTGGGCCTTAACCCTGGACGAAGCGCGCACGCAGGGCCGGGTCGGGGAAACGCTGAATGGCTATCTGGTGGCCTTAAAGAATGATGCCGAAACCCAGAAACTGGTGCTTGATATTAATCATGCCCGCCGCGCCAGTTATCAGCAGTTAGCGGATAGCAATCATCTTCCCGTGGACGAGGTGGCGAAGATGGCAGGGCAAAAACTGGTTGAGCGCGCCAGGCCGGGAGAATATGTCCAGGGAATTAATGGCAAATGGATGCGTAAATAACCGCTTCCCGACAATTTTTTTACCGCAAAATGCATTTTTATATTGGTAATTTTTGAATACGGAGGTCGTATTTACATTAGGCGAACCGGAAGGCTATTTCTATACTGTCGACTGGTATCACTATTCGCGAGAGTAACCAGGTATGACGTCTGAAAAATTATCTGCTGCTTGCCATTGTGGCAGCGTCGTGTTTACCGTTCAACTTAGCGATGGCTTTCATACCGCCAGGCGCTGCAACTGTTCGTTTTGCCGGATGCGCGGAGCGGTGGCAGTGTCTGCGCCGCTATCGGGTATTAAAGTGCTAAAAGGGCAGGATAAGCTTACCGAATATCGCTTCAATACGGGCAAGGCGGTGCATTTTTTCTGTTCGGTATGCGGGATATATACTTTTCATCAGCGCCGATCCAATCCCGATCAATATGGGGTCAATGTGGCGTGCATCGAAAATGTGTCGCCTTTTGATTTCGCCTGCGTTGAAGTCAATGATGGGGTAACGCATCCCAGCGATGGCGGCAGTAGCGGCGTGGTAGGATATTTGCGCTACGAACCGGAGACGTTGCCTCCCGTCGAAACGGGAGGCAAAAATATTTAAGCGGCCACGACGCTGTCAATCGCGGCTTTAGCATCGGCCTGAGCTTTAGCCGCCACTTCCGGCCCGTAGGCGATGCCTTCGGCAAAGACAAAATTCACGTCGGTGATACCGATAAAACCAAGGAACACTTTCAGGTAAGGCGCAATCAAATCCGTCGGGGTGTCTTTATGGATACCGCCGCGGCTGGAGAGAACCACCGCGCGTTTACCGGTTACCAGACCTTCCGGGCCTTTTTCGGTATAGCGGAAAGTGATACCGGCGCGGGCAATCAGATCAAAGTAGTTTTTCAGCTGCGTCGGGATATTGAAATTGTACATCGGCGCCGCAATAACGATGACGTCGTGGGCTTTCAGTTCAGCAATGAGTTCATCAGACAGCGCCAGAGCGTCCTGCTGACGTGGCGTTAAAGGCGCATCGCCCGGACGCATCGCGCCCACCAGCTCGCCATCCAGCACCGGAACAGGGTTGGCCGCCAGATCGCGGACAGTAATTTCATCTGCGACGTGTTTTTCGCGCCATTGTTCAATAAAATAGTCAGTCAACTGACCAGACTGAGAGTACCCTGCCAGAATACTGGATTTAAGAACTAATACCTTGCTCATGGGTGTTTCCTTTTATGTGTTTGAAGGGGCGTGCCCCGTTGCTTGTTGACACTTTATTCACAAATATGTCGCAGGGATAGCGCAATATATCGAACCCTTTGTTCGAAATTATTGAACAACACAAAAAAAGCCCCAATGTGGTACTCTATACCTATCATTTAAAACGATTTTAAACAGGCAGAATGCTGCCCAAGAGCTTTATGACTGAACAATCTACGTTGACGCTTCAGGTGTTACAGCAGCGGCTGGATGCACTGATGCTGCGCGACAAACAGCGCTTTGCGCGCCGCCTGCATGGCGTAAAGAAAGTAAAAAATCCTGATGCGCAACAGGCCATTTTCCAGACGATGGCGAAAGAAATTGAACAGGCTGTGGCGCAAGTCGCCCTCCGTGAAGCGGCGCGCCCCTCAATCACTTATCCGCAAAATCTGCCTGTTAGCCAGAAGAAACAGGACATTCTGGAAGCGGTCCGCGATCATCAGGTAGTGATCGTAGCAGGGGAAACCGGTTCCGGTAAAACCACCCAGTTGCCGAAAATTTGTATGGAACTGGGACGTGGAATTAAAGGACTTATTGGTCATACTCAGCCGCGTCGCCTGGCGGCGCGCACCGTCGCTAACCGCATTGCCGAAGAGTTGCAAACGGAGCCAGGCGGCTGCATCGGCTATAAAGTTCGTTTCAGCGATCATGTCAGTAGCAACACCATGGTCAAACTGATGACGGACGGTATCCTGCTGGCGGAAATCCAGCAGGACAGACTATTGATGCAGTATGACACCATCATTATTGATGAAGCGCATGAACGCAGCCTGAATATTGACTTCTTGCTCGGCTATCTGAAAGAGCTTCTGCCGCGTCGCCCCGATCTGAAAGTGATTATTACCTCTGCGACCATCGACCCGGAACGCTTCTCGCGCCACTTTAATAACGCGCCGATTATCGAAGTCTCTGGCCGAACGTATCCCGTAGAAGTTCGTTATCGCCCCATCGTGGAAGAGGCTGACGACACTGAACGCGATCAGCTACAGGCAATTTTCGACGCTGTTGATGAACTGGGGCGTGAAAGTCCCGGCGATATCCTGATTTTTATGAGCGGAGAGCGGGAAATCCGCGATACCGCCGATGCCCTGAACAAGCTGAACTTACGGCATACCGAAGTGTTGCCGCTGTATGCACGCTTGTCGAACAGCGAACAGAACCGCGTTTTCCAGTCGCACAGCGGACGCCGTATCGTGCTGGCGACTAACGTGGCGGAAACCTCGCTGACGGTGCCGGGTATCAAGTATGTGATCGATCCTGGCACTGCGCGCATCAGCCGCTACAGCTACCGCACTAAAGTGCAGCGCCTGCCGATTGAACCGATCTCACAGGCTTCCGCCAATCAGCGTAAAGGGCGTTGCGGACGCGTATCGGAAGGGATTTGCATTCGTCTGTATTCGGAAGATGACTTTTTGTCACGTCCGGAATTTACCGACCCGGAAATTCTACGTACCAACCTGGCGTCGGTTATTTTGCAGATGACCGCACTGGGGCTGGGTGACATCGCCGCCTTCCCGTTTGTTGAAGCGCCGGATAAGCGCAATATTCAGGATGGCGTGCGTTTGTTGGAAGAGCTGGGGGCGATTACCGCCGACGAACAGCAAACGGCATATAAGCTGACGCCGCTGGGCCGACAATTATCCCAGTTGCCGGTCGACCCGCGCCTGGCGCGTATGGTTCTGGAAGCGCAAAAGCATGGCTGTGTGCGCGAAGCGATGATCATTACTTCCGCACTCTCTATTCAGGATCCGCGCGAGCGCCCAGTGGATAAGCAGCAGGCTTCCGATGAGAAACACCGGCGCTTTCATGATAAGGAATCCGATTTTCTGGCGTTTGTTAACCTGTGGAATTACCTCGGCGAGCAACAAAAGGCCCTGTCGTCGAATCAATTCCGCCGTCTGTGTCGCACCGACTATCTGAACTATTTACGCGTGCGTGAGTGGCAGGATATCTATACCCAACTGCGTCAGGTGGTAAAAGAGCTGGGGATTCCGGTAAACAGCGAACCCGCAGAGTACCGGGAAATTCACGTTGCGTTGTTAACGGGGCTGTTGTCGCATATCGGGATGAAAGATGCCGATAAACAAGAGTACACCGGCGCGCGTAACGCCCGATTCTCTATTTTCCCCGGATCCGGTTTATTCAAAAAACCGCCGAAATGGACAATGGTCGCAGAACTGGTGGAGACCAGCCGTTTGTGGGGGCGCATCGCTGCCCGCATTGAGCCAGAATGGGTGGAACCGGTAGCCCAGCACCTGATTAAACGTTCATATAGCGAACCGCACTGGGAGCGGGCGCAAGGCGCGGTGATGGCGACGGAAAAGGTTACTGTCTACGGTCTGCCGATTGTCGCCGCGCGCAAGGTGAATTACAGCCAGATTGACCCGGCGTTGTGTCGTGAGTTGTTTATCCGCCATGCGCTGGTGGAGGGGGACTGGCAAACCCGTCATGCCTTCTTCCGTGAGAATCTGAAATTGCGTGCGGAAGTCGAGGAACTTGAGCACAAATCTCGCCGCCGCGATATCCTGGTGGATGACGATACCCTGTTTGAGTTTTATGACCAGCGTATTAGCCATGACGTTATTTCCGCCCGCCACTTTGATAGTTGGTGGAAAAAAATCAGCCGCGAGACGCCGGATCTGCTCAACTTTGAAAAAAGTATGCTGATTAAAGAAGGCGCGGAAAAAATCAGCAAACTGGATTACCCGAATTTCTGGCACCAGGGCAATCTCAAGCTGCGTTTGAGCTATCAGTTTGAACCGGGCGCGGATGCTGACGGCGTGACCGTCCATATTCCGTTGCCGCTACTTAACCAGGTTGACGAGAGCGGTTTTGAATGGCAGATCCCGGGGCTGCGCCGTGAATTAGTGATTGCGCTGATTAAATCGTTGCCAAAACCGGTACGTCGCAACTTTGTTCCGGCGCCAAACTATGCTGAAGCGTTTTTGGGTCGCGTAACGCCGCTGGAGCTGCCGCTGCTGGACGCTCTGGAGCGTGAACTGCGCCGGATGACCGGCGTCACGGTCGACCGGGAAGACTGGCATTGGGATCAGGTGCCCGGGCATCTGAAAATCACGTTTCGCGTGGTGAATGACAAAAACAAGAAACTGCAGGAAGGGCGTTCGCTCGCCGAGCTTAAAAATGCGCTGAAAGGCAAAGTGCAGGAGACGCTCTCGGCGGTGGCGGATGACGGCATCGAGCAGAGCGGGCTGCATATCTGGAGTTTCGGCGAGCTGCCGGAAAGCTACGAACAGAAACGCGGTAATTATAAAGTGAAGGCGTGGCCAGCGTTAGTGGATGAGCGTGACAGCGTCGCTATCAAATTGTTTGATAATCCGCTGGAACAACAACAGGCGATGTGGTGCGGTTTACGCCGTCTGCTGTTGCTCAATATTCCTTCACCGATTAAGTATCTGCATGAGAAATTGCCGAATAAAGCCAAGCTGGGGCTGTACTTTAACCCGTACGGCAAAGTACTGGAGTTGATTGATGACTGTATCGCCTGCGGGGTAGATAAGCTGATAGATGCCAACGGCGGGCCGGTTTGGAGCGAAGCAGGTTTCACCGCGCTGCACGAAAAGGTTCGCGCCGAGCTGAATGATACTGTGGTGGATATCGCGAAGCAGGTTGAGCGGATCCTGACGACCGTATTCAATATCAATAAGCGTCTGAAAGGGCGGGTGGATATGAGCATGGCGTTGGGGCTTTCCGATATCAAGGCGCAGATGAGCGGTCTGGTATACCGTGGTTTTGTGACTGGCAACGGCTTTAAACGTCTCGGCGATACGCTGCGTTATCTGCAGGCAATTGAAAAGCGGCTGGAGAAACTGGCTGTCGATCCGCACCGCGATCGGGCGCAAATGCTGAAAGTCGAAAGCGTCCAGCAGGCGTGGCAACAATGGATAAATAAATTGCCTCCAGCGCGTCGCGAAGATGATGATGTTAAAGAGATCCGTTGGATGATTGAAGAACTGCGTGTCAGTTATTTCGCCCAACAGCTCGGTACGCCTTATCCTATTTCCGATAAGCGTATTTTACAGGCCATGGATCAGATTACGGCCTAAAAAGCCAGGCGACGACGTCTTTCAAAGCGATCCGGTACAAGTTCGGAACAAAAAGGAGGAATTATGAATACAACGCCATTTCCGGCGCTCTCTGCGGAAACATTGCTGGCGGTGAATACCGTCGGACAGTGGCTGGCGCAAAATGATTTTTCCGGCGAACAACCTTATTCGTCGGATTGCGTCGTCCTGGCGGGCAATGCGGTGATCCCCACTATCGACGCGGCCTGTCGCATCGCCAAAGCGCAAGGCGTTCCTTTACTGATTAGCGGCGGTATAGGTCATTCGACGCCGTTTTTGTACGCCGTGATTGCCCGGCATCCGCGCTACCACACTATTCGCACAACCGGACGCGCTGAAGCCGCGATCCTCGCGGATATCGCGAACCAGTTCTGGCATATTCCGGCTGAGAAAATTTGGCTGGAAGATCGGTCAACTAATTGCGGCGAAAATGCCCGTTTCTCTTGCGCACTGATCCGTCAGGCGAAAGAAAACATTAACACGGCTATCGTTGTGCAAGACCCCACCATGCAGCGGCGCACTATCGCGGCATTCCGGCGCGTGACAAACGACGACACCGATGCGCCGCGCTGGCTGAGTTTTCCTGGTTTTGTTCCGGTACTGCGCCACCTTAACGGCGGTACACGTTTTGCCAACGTTGAAGAGGGCATCTGGACGGTGGAGCGTTATCTGTCTCTGATTGCCGGCGAGCTGCCACGTTTGCGTGACGATGAAACAGGGTATGGACCGCGCGGTAAAGATTTTATCATTCACGTTGATATCCCACGCGATATTGAAAACGCATGGCAGGTATTGCAGGCAGATACGACGCTGCGCAGTGCGTTAGAACAGAGAGCGTTACGCTAAAAATCGCCCGTTTGCGAGGGTGAACGGGCAAGTGCGACCACCATCTCATAAATTTGATGAATTATTTATAAAAGCTGGTTATGTTGTCGCTTTACGGTTTTCATTCAGGACGCGCTATGGGCAATAAGTATTCCGGCCTGCAAATTGGTATTCACTGGTTAGTCTTTTTTCTGGTTATTGTGGCTTACGCCGCGATGGAACTGCGCGGTTTTGCGCCGAGTAGTTATCGGCCCTGGTTTAATATGACGCATGTTTCATGTGGTATCACTATTTTGCTTTTAATGGTGGCGCGCTTGATTATTCGGCTGAAATATCCCACGCCGCCCATTGTTCCTCGTCCAAAACCGATGATGACCGGAATGGCGCATTTAGGACATCTGGTGATTTACCTGTTATTTATCGTGCTGCCTGTTATTGGTCTGGTCATGATGTATAACCGCGGCAATCCCTGGGTCGCATTTGGCATTACTATGCCGCATGCCGCCGAAGCTAACTTTGAACGCGTAGATATGCTGAAATCCTGGCACGTCACGCTGGCGAATCTGGGCTATTTTGTTATTGGACTTCATGCCATCGCTGCTTTGATGCATCACTATTTCTGGAAAGACAATACGCTGTTACGGATGATGCCGCGTAAGCGTAACTGACCGTCCTGTATGACGTTTGCTACAGGCGGGGTTAACTGCTTCAGGCAAACAAGGCATCTATCAGAGGGGATGGCGTATTCCATACAGAAAACGCCTGCGTCTAACCAGGACCCGTGACGCAGGCGAAGGAGGACGGGTCTACATCGGAAGCGGGTATTATACTTATTTGTATGACAAATAAAATAAACAATTACTATTCCGTAATCCAATGTTTAATCAACGGGTTAAACCCACATGATCGCGCTGCCGACCGCCCGGAAGTGCCTACACTTACAATGAACGTGGCATAGTGGCGGAAAATAGCGCAACGGCGCCATGTTGCTCCAAAGTCACCTTAGCGAAATGTTCGTCCAACACGCTGCGTAACGTATCGGCTGAATCATTGGTATTACTGAATATTCCTTTCTTGTTATAAACAGCCATTAATTTCTTACCAAAAGCATTGTGAGGAACCTCTTTGCCCAGAATCGTGGCGCCAAAAAGTGTGCCGCCGGGTTTAAGCGCCATACCGGCATTTTTAATTGCCTTCGCTTTTGTTGTCATCTCACCGGGTAAGCAGTGCAGAAGATAGTACATCGAAACGGAATCGAAGCGCCCGTGCCAGTCCGCCGGGAACGTGTCGAAAACATCGTGTTGTAGTGTGGCGCGGATTTTCGTATTACCCACTCGGCTGGCGGCTATTTTCAGGCTATCCGGATTTAAATCCATCAGCGAAATGGCATGAGTCGCAGGTGCATGTTTCAGGTAATAACCTGTACCTACGCCAATATCCAGGTGAGTCTCGCCCATGTGATGCAGGAAGAAAGGAAGTAGTCGCGTATCAGTAGGACACTTCCATGCATATTTGTTTGAGATATTGAGTACCCACCAGTCATATAAGCTAAGCGTGAATGGGTTATAGACTTTTGCGCCTGATTGTTGTGTATGCTTCATTGTTCTCTCACTAAATAATTTCGCGCTGGAATTAAAACAACGAAGCAATCGTTAGGCAAGCATTAATCAGGTGAGTGAGTAATTTAATGCGATGAATAAAGGAGATATTATGAATTAAGCGGCTATCTTAAAGAATATAGAGGATAATAATAGCTGATAAATGAATTGAACAGTCATATTATTATAAGCTGATAATTAATAATCGTTGATGTACGCGTATTAAGCCCTTTGATAATAACAATGCAATTAAATGCAGGAAGAACAATATTTATTCAAACACATAAAGCGATTATTACACATTAATTGATATTTTAAATGTTACGCTGAGATAGCCATCTTTATTTAATATCACCTACCTGGAGGCGATATGATTGAGGTTTTTGAAGCGTTTGGCTGGACCTTACTTTTAGGCGGTCTGGCAGTGGCAGTACTGTTTATCACTGCACTGGATAAAAAACGGTAATCATTGCATTTGACGCGCCTGTTGAGTCGGTATTACAAATAACTGTACCTGAAATCTACCACTTCTGAAGTTTGCGATATTTTGCCATTCTGACGGCAAGGGATAATCCTGACTAAAGTTACCGCCGCTTACCAACCAGACACGATGGTAACTTTTTGAAAGCGTTGTCAGAGTATCAATATATGTCTGATCGGCTTGCGCATAAAACAGTGAACCAAATCCATAGGCATTCGGTCTGCCTGATGTTCCATGAGCGTTAGGCGGTGTATAAAGAAACGTACGATAATCTCGCTTATTATAATACACATAACTTAAATAATCGAACATTTTACTGACTACCACGGCATCATTAGGCTGGTGACGGGTATTAATATAGTTTACCAGTGGTTTAAACTCGTCTATGTGCTCAGGGTTATTATGATATGAACCATAGCCGAATAATAAGGTGAATAAGATAAACCAGAAGCCACAAACCGCTTTTTTTGCGCGGGTAAGTAATACCGCGAGCAGGGGAGGAATGCTCAGCGATGAGAAGAAGAAATAACGATCGATAAATAACGGCATCCACCAGGAAATGATGAAGACCAGCATTACAGGGATGACCAGATTACAAAATAATATCAGCTGATATCTTTCATATTCTCCGTTGCATAAAGATATTCGCCCCACAGTACCGATAAAACCTCCCACAGCCAGCCACAGAATGAACGACGGAAAACCCTGTCCGTTGTTTCCGGTAAAAAATGCCAATACATCGCAGGCAGGTCACGCCATGTTACGGGGGGAATCCAACCGATATCATTACCGGCTCTCAACTGCGCCAGATGAGTCAGTAAATTAAACAATACGGGCAACCAGGGGAGATAAGCGACAGCAATCGCCAGGTTAGCAAACCACCAGCCAGGAAGTTTAAGGTAGCAGGCCGTTTTATGGCTTTGGCAGGATAATATTGTTACTGCGATCCAGTGGGCAATAAGTGTAAATAGGGTGAAATAATGGGTGTAAAAGCTGAACGTCATAAGTAAAGCATACGCGATAAGATAGCGATTATGGGTGGGTGTTTTTATCCACATCATCAATGCTAACGCGGCAGCGAGCGTTAGCATTCCCATTAACGCGTACATGCGCGTTTCTTGACTGTAATGAACTGCCATCGGCATCAGGGCGGCGAACCATCCCGCCAATAAGGCTGTACGTTCATTTGCCAGCCATCGCGTAAGCGCGATAACCAGCACAACTGTCAGGATCCCAAAGAGTAGACTGAGAGAGCGTACCGCTGCAATGCTATCACCCAATAATATGATCCAGTCATGCAGTAACAGATAATAAAGCGGGGGATGCACGTCAAAAGCGGTATGGAATAGCAGATTATCTACGCTATGTCGACTAATCAGCACGCTGGACGCTTCGTCACACCAAAGGTAGCGGTCAGTTAAAAACAGCAACCGTATAAGGACGGAGAATATGACAATGAGACAAACATGATATTTATACTTTATTTTTCTTAACCCATCGCCGGGCTGCCATATTGATAGTTGTGGTAGCGCCATAATATCCTCAATGGAGTAAGACTTAGACCAGAATGGACACCTAACGCAATAATGAAGGTTAAAATCTTAACCAACACTAAATAAAAATAACTTTGATAATGTCAGTGGTGAATTAATCAGAATAGTGCAGTGCAACTCAGTAACCCTGACCGTAATGGCGAAGCAGTCTATGCTCTAAAAACCGGGTCAAACCGACGAGAAAGGTAACGCCAATAAGATACACTATGGCGGCAAAAAGGTAAGCATGGAAGAATTTAAAGCTGGTTGCAGCAACCTCCTGAATTCGCGCGAAAAACTCAGTATATTGGATAAGAAAAACGATGGTGCTGTCTTTAAGGTTATTAATCACCTGATTCGTTAAGGCTGGAATGGAAGACAGCAATACCTGAGGCAGTATAATCCACAAAAAGACCTGCCGTTTGTTCAACCCCTGAACGACTGCTGCCTCCGTTTCATACTTATTCAATGCGTTATAGGCCGTTGTCATGTACGCGGCATTATATGCGCCGACATTCAAGGTAAAACCTGTAACCGCCACGGTAAAAGAGGACAGGTGAATGCCAGATTGAGGTAAACCATAATAGATAACAAATAGAATAAGAATGAGTGGCGTACCGATAAAGAAATCCATGTACAGTCGAGTTATGGCTTTTACCACGGGGCGATGGCTCAGGCTCAGAAAGAAAATAATAATTCCCCACAAAAAACCGGTGATGGAAACAATCAGCGCAAGTTTACAGGTTTCTTTAATACCGTCCACAACAAGTGGCAGTTGTTCAGTCAGGTCATTAAAGAAGAGAGACCAGCCAGCGATCATCGTTGTGCCTCGCTAAAAAAACAGTGGATATCTGGATCCGTTTCTCGTAAGGCAAGATCGGTAAAAGCGCCTTCTGCACGAATCTTGCCATGATTAAGAAACGTTACGTTATCGCTTAGTAATCTGGCGAGGCGAATATCATGAGTGACGCATAATATAGTGACGCCATTGTCGTGAAGTTGCTTGATCAACATTCCGACTTCACGAGTCATGAGCGGATCAAGCGCAGACGTCGGCTCATCAAAAATAATGAGTTCTGGGTCGGTGACCATTGTACGGGCCAGGGCGACGCGCTGTTGCTGGCCGCCCGATAATTGCGAAGGGTATTTCGCGCTATGCGAGGCCATATCAAGTTTTTGTAGCTCATGTAAGGCTTTCTCCCGGGCTAGTTGTCCCGGCATGCCAAACACTTTACATAGGGCAAGGGTAATATTATCCATGACGTTAAGATGGCGATACAAAGCGTAATTCTGGAAGACACAACCAACTTTTTTTCTGAACTCAAGAATAGTAAATTCTTTGTCGTAAATATTTTTCCCGTGAAAATAAATATTGCCATAATCAGGTTCTTCTAATCGAAGCAGACAGCGTAAAAGCGTCGTTTTTCCACAACCTGATGGCCCCATGACTACTTTCATGTCTCCCGATTGAATTTTCAGACTAACCGTATCAAGAACCTTTTTTCCTGAATATTCCTTACTTATCTCTTTTAGTTTCAGTAAAGCCATGAGTATCACCTCTATTTTTATGGTTCAACTGATGCGATATTTTTTCTCAAACACTCCGGCCAGAAGAGTAAAAACTTTATAAATAATGAAATATAATACCCCGTCAAGAGTATAGATCTGTAACCCGTTCAGCGTGATGGCTGTCAGTGACATTGCCTGCTTCGTTATTTCAGCGATACCTACAGTATAAGCAAAGGGCGTCGCTTTTAATACAGAAGAAAACTCATTGATAATACCGGGCACAGAAAATCGCAACATCTGTGGCAGTTCAATATTTATTATAACCTGTAATTGACGCATTCCTGCTACTTTCGCTACCGTAATTTCGTATGGCTCAACTAATTTAAGCGCCCCTCTGAACACCTCGGCAAGATAGCTCCCACTGATTAAGCCGACGCTGAGGTTCATGGCCACCAGAGGTGAAACATATATGCCAATCGATGGCAATCCAAAATAAACAAGAAAAACAGCAATAAGTATTGGAATTCCCCGAAGAATAAAGACCAGTACGTCGAGTATCTTCTGTAGTGGAAGGGGGGATAGTCGCCGTAATACGGCGACTGTAAGCCCAAACAAAAACGCTGAGAGAAAACAGGTAAATGTTACAAGCAGCGTATTACCAATCCCTTCCAATAGGAAATAAAAGATAGCCAGCATATTACCTGATGACATAGCTTACTATTTCATCCAGCTATCGACAATGCCAGATATTTTTTGTGGCCCTTGCTCTTTAAGCCATAAGTTGAAATCATCGCGCACGGGAGAGCCTTTCTTAAAGGCAATGCCAAGCTGATCAACATTCTTGAAAACATAACGGCTTTCTATCGGCATCTTTTTCTTATTTTTGAAGGTAAAATAAACCGGCTCTTCTATAAAAGCCAGATCAAGATTGCCATTTTTTAGATCAGCCATCGTCTCATTATAGGTTGGATACAATTTTACTTTACTTAACGAGTAGTATCCTTTGGGCTCCAGATCGTTTTTGATAAGGTCGGAGTAAGCCATTCCTCGAGGGTATCCAATAGAATATTGATTTAATTCATTGAGGTTATTGAGCGTTATTTTATGATTGGCCATACTGACCAGATAAAAAGAGTTGATGTAATAAGGTTCAGAGAAATCAATAACTTTCTTACGTTTATCTGTGATTGAAATTCCCGAAAATGCTACATCTGCCTGACCACTCGCCACTGCGCCAAGCATTCCATCCCAGGCATATTCGGTGATGTTTAGCTTACAATGCCGTGACTGACAGTAAGACGAAAAAAGCTCCAGATCTATCCCCTGCAATTTGCCATCAGCACTTTTAAATAACATAGGGGGAGAGGCTGGTGATACTGCGACATTGAGTGTTCTCCCTTCAACGATGCTATCAGCAAACGCTGAAGACGACATTATTCCCAACACTATCATCGATAAGCCAAATTTTTTGGATAACATGCTATCTATTTCCTGTAGTAAGGTAATGCGTATTATAAATTAAGCATTAGGGCGTGAGCCTGACATTTGCAGGCGTAAAGTACTTAACGTTATGTATTCCATCGCTGTTAAGTAATTTAATCAGGAGGTTTGACAGGAATCATCAAAGGGAATGGATTGAATATACCATAAGATATCAACTGGATATGAGTGCAGCGACACCATGAAAGGTGAAAATGTAAAGATACCATAGACATTAGTATACTGGACATAGTTTATGCTCCATTTACGCATACATATTTACATGATAAGCAGATAAATGCTTCAGTGACGGTGCCTTTCATGTCTCTAATTATCATCTTACCACTCTATCCAGGGCCAATATAAAGACTTATCTTTTCTTGTCAAATACATTTTTTGAGCTAAGTTGATTTGCGTGCTATCTATATTTACAAGCATATAAATTATTTGTCTCATGAACAAACGACAACAAGTCAGGATTTTTGACGATGTTGTTATGTTTATCAAAACGTTAACTTGTTTTAATCGATGATAATCTTAATTCAGAAATATCTGAATATATACGGTTGTTGAGATAAAATTCTCAAATTAACATCGTACATCTTATGTAATAAATATAAATACGATTAATAAATCCAAAACTGAGACTGACAACCGGATAACAAACAGCAATAAAGAGGGTTCTTCATTAAGTTATCCTGGCAACGATTAAGGTGATAACATTTTCGGTGGCTTTACCCATTTTAATCGTGTTCACAGCCGTTAATTACCTTATGATTACCATGGTAATTAAAAATGAATCCTTAATGACTCGTTGGCTGAGTGAAAAAAAATTCTACATCACATAGGCGCATGTATCGCGTATAATGGGCTCCGATGCCCCTAATTATTGCTATGACATAATGATATGTATCTTAACCGCTTTTGTTATTTACTCCTGATCTTCGCTGCGGTCGGAAGCATTTTTACATCGCATCCCGTCGCGATGTGGTTCCTGCTCGCCAATGTGCTAACGCTGGCGATCTACGGTATAGACAAAACGGCGGCACGTAAAACCTGGCGCAGAGTGCCGGAATCCACTTTGTTGGTGTTTGGGGTTGTCGGTGGGTGGCCTGGGGCGATTGTTGGTCAACAACTCTTCCGTCATAAAACGCAAAAGCAGCCATTCAAAACATACTTTATTGTCAGTGTGATAGTGAGTATTTTAGTTACGGTGGCGATTTATCGACTCTATCCATTTTTGTCTTACTGAACATAGACTATGTATCACTTATTGACCAATCGGCAGCAAAGATAGCATCATATTTTCATGCCACCGGCACTATGATATTGAGCTGTGTTTTGCTCAAGGCGTACCGCAGCCGATGGAACTTTATTCAGTGGAATAATGATGAGCTATAAAACTTTCTAACATTATGGCAAAACAATGATGGACTTCCTGGGTTGGATGGACAAGGTCGTTGAAGACGTATTGCGGACATATATCTAGCTGAGGGTCTTTAGCCCCGGGAACATGTACATAGCCGTGGTGAGTATAAGGGTTTTCCGTATCATAACCAATATTACTGGCCGCCTCCATTATCACCTTAAATGCATCGGCAGTCTCGTAATAGCATATTTTATGCTGGGGGTATTTTTCTTTTAATTCTTCAACATTAGTTTTTAACAGGGCATTGTGAGCGATGCTTTCATCCTTAAGCTTTCTTTTTTCATCAGAATGTTTGCCATAAGGTGTTAAAGACAAATCGGGAATCCCCATGACCAGAACATTATTAACTCCACCGGAAATTATTTTTTCAATATCATCAATTTGTTGCTCAACGACCATTATTACATTATCTTTGTGTAGTGTCATATAGTCATTAGCCCCCAATAAAAATATCGCCAGGTCCTGGTGAGAAGGGGTGTAAGATGCGACTTGTCTATCCGTATTTGATACAAAGTCACCGATGCAATTAAAGCAGGAATAGCTTGCCGATGTACTTCCCCCTTCAGCAAAATTAAGCATCTCTTTACCTAAGAAGTGTGGAGATGATAAAAACTCAGTCCAGGTAAATCCATTAGTAAACCTTCCGCCAAAGTATTGACCATAGGAGGGTAAGATATGATGTGTTTTTTCAAACATACGCCCTAAGGAGTCAGACAAGCTGTCGCCAAAAAATACCAGTCTGGTAATATCACCCAAAGAAATATTTTTGGGCTTGGGATGTGATTTATTGATTTCTTTGGCAAGACCAAAAGCTTCCGGATGACATTCAACCTCAATAGATAAAATATTGTCACCATTATCATCTTTAATAATCAACTTATCGGCGTGTTCCTGTGATTCTATAATAAACTGTTCTTTACATCCCTGAGACGCTAAGGCTCGAAGTTTGATGTAGGCTCCGCGAACCTGTACCGGTGTTAGATTCAGTTCCTGATGGTGGTAAAGATTAAAGATACATTCGAGCGCCTCTGCATGGTGGGTGGTAAAGAAATATGCTTTGATTTTCTCCCATAAACTTAATTCCGGAAGGCGTGCGCTTTCTTTTATCGCATTAAATTTTTCAGAACTGATAGATGATGTGAAATAACCCTGTCCAACACTCAATGGCATAGTGTCCTCCTTACTTTATTAAACACGCTTTAGCAAATAATTAATTAGCAAATATTAGCAAGAAAAGTAATCAGGTAAATGGTGTATATGGAATTACGCTTCTTTAACAGTTTTTCGTCGCCAATAAAATACATACAATGTTTATTGTTTTTCAACGAAGTAAATATATCATCAACAACGTGAGGTTAATACCTGGTACATATTATCTGACTGCTATCATTATTGAGTGTGCGCCTGGCTAAGGCAAAGATCTAAAAAAGAAGCCACTCCTGATTTTAGTGTGCTGGCGTGAGTATGAGCTGGCTTGATACTCAGGAAAAACAGACAAACTTATCATCCGACTATTATTGCTAAAGTGCTAGTGTTTTATGTGACATTTTGATTTCTATTTTCATATTAAATATTTCTTAAGTGAGTTAACTATAATGAATGATGATTCAATTATTAAAAACTCTTCGATGCTTTTGGCCTATTTAGGTGGTTTGGGATGGGGAAGCGCCTATTTTTATGGCTGGGGCGTCTCCGCGTACTATGGTTTCCCGTGGTGGTATGTAGGCGTCGGCCCTGACAACATTGCCCGAAGTCTATTCCATGCGATTAGCCTGATGGCTATATTCATAATAGCGTGGGGAGTGGGTATTCTATTATTTTTTCTAGTAAAGCAAAAAGCACGTATCCACGACCTTAGCTTTTTACGTCTTTTTTTGGCAGCGGTTTTGTTCTTTATTCCAATTGTTATCGAGTTTTCTCTCTTAACAGAATCGTTTTTGTGGGAGCTTTTTTTTATCATTTTACTGGTGGCTTTATGCTTATCGGTGGGGATGCGTTTTTATAGTAAATTGATGCCGGTGATTTGTTTTACGCAACTCAGTTGGGTGCGAAGGCATTGTTTCACTATAGTTATGCTTGGTTTTATTATATATTTTTTTATATTTTCTTTTTTTGTTGGGATCTATAAACCACAATTAAAGAAAGAATACGAAATGATATTGTATGATGGAGGCTGGTACTACGTCCTGGCCAGATATCATGATAGTTTTATTTTGTCGAAATCCTTTACTAAAAATAACAATAGATTTATTATTTTTAGACCAGAAGATGGGCACTCTTATGAAATTACTCTGGTAAAAGTCAGGCTTTAATAAAATGCTGGTTGGCAAGAGCGTGAAATGACGGCAGAACTTCCCATAGCAACGATTGAGGAAAGAACTGAGCGCCCATATCTGTAGGATGTGGAATAGCAATGCCGGGAAGGACATGGCATGACACTTTATCTGACATTACCATTTGAGTGACAGGTTAGCAGATGTTTCAGGCCAAACCCAAGTTGAACTGGAGCGCTCAGAAGCCGATTACCTACATAACAAATATTGGCCGCAAGCTTATGCTGTGGGCGGAATATACGACCGCTATTATCCAGACTGGCTGTTAACTTATTTATTTTCCCATAGTAACCTATAACAGGCCTCCCTGAGGCATTGGCTAGCATCTGTGCATTGGAAAAACAGGCTCCATTTGCACTATAGCAACTTATAAATTTTATTTCCTCATGAGAGTTGCTAATATGGCGGATTGATTTTGAAAGTGATGATGACTGACTTGCACCGGAACCGTACCGATTTTCATGTTGAACAACAAAAGGAGCACCATGTTTACAAATCGAAATAGGCATGGATTATTACCTGAGATTGATTTCAAATTAACAATAATGATGACGCTTTTGGGTATTAAAAATCTTTCAAATAACGCTCATTTGATTTTTTGTCCACATTGACTAAGCCTGGAAAGACACAGGGTTAAGATATTTTCGCTACCCGTCGGCGGTGTATCGCAGTTGTGATGTTACGTTCTTACAAGACTGACATCTGCATATCATAACCTTTATTCATTACCACCTGGTGAGTAAATAAAAACTATTAAGCAAATATTTACTTCTGGGTAATGGGACTGGATTTACCGGCATTACCTCTGTGCCCCAGTCGGGCAGAACATTGCAGCTTAGAAAGAAAGCTTTGGTGTTTATTGTCTGTGGCCTGAAAAAGTTCCCATGAGCTGAATATGCTGAATGTGAACTGATTCTTGATGGTCTATGCCGGAAATCTATAAGCTATTGATTTTTATATTGTGTGTAATTTTACAATTACATAAACATAAAATTCTGATAGTATACCCCCCTATAGTATATGGAGGTCGAATGCCGCATTCACCTGAAGATAAAAAACGTATCCTTACCCGTGTTCGTCGCATACGCGGGCAGGTCGAAGCGCTGGAGCGGGCGCTTGAGTCTGGCGAACCTTGTCTGGCGATTCTGCAACAGATTGCCGCCGTGCGCGGCGCGTCTAATGGCCTGATGAGTGAAATGGTTGAAATCCATCTGAAAGATGAGCTGGTCAGCGGGGAGACTACGCCAGATCAGCGCGCGGTTCGGATGGCGGAAATCGGCCATCTTCTTCGCGCTTATCTAAAATAACAATTTCCCTCACCGTAACAGGAAGAGATATATGAAATCACGTGCAGCAGTTGCTTTTGGTCCCGGTCAGCCGTTAAAAATTGTCGAGATTGACGTTGCGCCGCCGAAAAAAGGCGAAGTTCTGGTCAAAATCACTCATACCGGCGTTTGCCATACCGATGCTTTTACCCTTTCCGGCGATGATCCGGAAGGCGTATTCCCGGCAGTCCTGGGTCACGAAGGCGGCGGCGTGGTAGTCGAGGTCGGCGAGGGGGTCACCAGCCTGAAACCCGGCGATCATGTTATTCCACTGTATACGGCGGAATGCGGCGAGTGTAAGTTCTGTAAGTCCGGTAAAACTAACCTTTGTCAGGCCGTACGCGCCACTCAGGGAAAAGGGCTGATGCCGGATGGCACTACCCGCTTTTCTTATAACGGCGAACCCGTTTATCACTATATGGGAACCAGCACGTTCAGCGAATATACCGTTTGCGCGGAAATTTCTCTGGCGAAAGTGAACCCGCAGGCGCCGCTGGATAAAGTGTGTCTGTTGGGCTGCGGCGTGACGACTGGTATTGGCGCCGTCCATAACACCGCTAAAGTGAAAGCGGGCGACACCGTTGCCGTTTTTGGTTTAGGCGGTATTGGGCTGGCGGTTATTCAGGGCGCGGTTCAGGCTAAAGCCGGGCGTATTTTAGCTGTCGACACGAATCCGGAAAAATTTACGCTGGCGGGCGAAATGGGGGCCACGGACTTTATTAATCCGAATGATTACGACAAACCGATCCAGGACGTTATTGTTGAGCTTACTGATGGCGGCGTAGATTTCAGTTTTGAATGTATCGGCAACGTTAACGTGATGCGAGCAGCGCTGGAATGTTGTCATAAAGGCTGGGGCGAAAGCATTATTATTGGCGTAGCGGGGGCAGGGCAGGAAATCAAAACCCGTCCCTTCCAGCTAGTGACCGGTCGCGTCTGGCGTGGCTCCGCCTTTGGCGGCGTGAAAGGGCGCACGCAGCTGCCAGGGATGGTCGAAGATGCGATGAACGGTAAAATCCGTTTAGATCCTTTTATTACTCACCGCCTGCCGCTGGAGCAGATTAACGATGCCTTTGAACTGATGCATCAGGGTAAATCCATCCGTACTGTTATCCACTTTGGCGATAACTGATTCATCCGCCAGCGGATTTTCCGCTGGCGCTTTTCTGAATTTTCTGGAATGAATGTTGTGAAAATGTGACGAAGGCGATGCTTTTCGCGATAAGCAAACGTCACGAAGTGCCGATGACTATCTAACGGGCGTGTTTTACGCATAAAACCTACAAGAGAGTCGACGGTCATGGGCAACACATTCTCGATGCAAGCCTCGCATAAACTGGGCTTCCTGCATCATATTCGGCTGGTTCCGCTGTTTTCCTCCATTCTCGGTGGCATCCTTCTTCTTTTTGCTTTGAGCGCCGGGCTGGCAGGCTATTTTCTGTTACAGGCCGATCGCGATCAGCGTGATGTCACGGACGAGATTCAGGTACGGATGGGATTATCCAACAGCGCTAACCACTTACGTACCGCACGTATCAATATGATCCACGCTGGCGCGGCGAGCCGGATTGCTGAAATGGATGAAATGAAAGCCAATATTGCCGCTGCGGAAACGCGGATCAAGCAGTCTCAGGACGGCTTTAACGCTTATATGTCCAGAGCGGTGAAAACACCCGCTGATGACGCGTTAGATAACGAGTTAAACGCCCGCTACACCGCCTATATCAACGGCCTGCAACCGATGCTGAAATTTGCCAAAAATGGCATGTTCGAAGCGATCATTAATCATGAAAACGAGCAGGCAAAACAACTGGATGCAGCATATAACCATGTCCTGTTGAAAGCGATTGAACTGCGCACCGAGCGGGCAAGACTACTTAGCGAGCAGGCTTACCAACGTACCCGACTCGGTATGATGTTTATGATTGGCGCATTTACGTTGGCGCTGGTATTGACGTTAATGACCTTCATGGTGCTGCGTCGCACGGTGATACAACCCTTGCAGCAGTCTGCGTCACGTATCGAACGCATTGCGGCCGGCGATCTGACCATGGCTGACGAGCCCACAGGACGCAGTGAAATTGGTCGCCTGAGTCATCATCTTCAGCAGATGCAGCATGCGTTGCAACAAACGGTAGGGGCGGTGCGTCAGGGGGCGGAGGAAATTTATCGAGGCACCAGCGAAATTACCGCTGGTAATACGGATTTATCTTCTCGTACTGAACAGCAGGCTGCCGCCATTGAACAAACCGCGGCCAGTATGGAACAGTTGACGGCAACCGTTAAGCAGAATGCGGATAATGCGCATCACGCCAGCAAACTGGCGGAAGATGCTTCCGGTAAAGCCAGCCGCGGAGGCCAGATGGTTTCCGGGGTCGTACAAACGATGGGGAATATTTCCACCAGCTCGAAAAAAATCTCGGAAATTACCGCCGTCATTAACAGTATCGCTTTCCAGACCAACATCCTGGCGCTGAACGCGGCGGTCGAGGCGGCACGCGCCGGGGAACAAGGACGCGGTTTTGCGGTGGTCGCCAGTGAGGTTCGTACCCTCGCCAGTCGCAGCGCGCAGGCGGCAAAAGAGATTGAAGGCTTGATCGGCGCATCGGTCAGCCTGATTGAACAAGGATCTGAAGAGGTTATCGCTGCGGGGAGCACCATGAATGAGATTGTGGATGCCGTCAAACGCGTCACCGATATTATGCTCGATATCGCGGCAGCCTCTGATGAGCAAAGTCGCGGTATTGTTCAGGTCAGTCAGGCGATTTCTGAGATGGACAAGGTTACGCAACAAAACGCGTCGCTGGTCGAAGAGGCGTCCGCGGCGGCGGCTTCGCTTGAAGAACAGGCCGCCCGCTTGACGCAAGCCGTTGATGCGTTTCATTTACAGGATACTGGCGCGACGATGCGATCATCCTTCCTTTAGTAAGCGTCGCGCCAGCGGGCTATTTTAGCCGCGGGCGCGTTTATTCTCCGACAGCCGCTATCACAGCGGCATCGATTTACGGATCGCCGCAATCAGCATTTGCGCCCCGGTTGAGAGCGGGATATCAACTCGCGTAAGAATACCTATCGGCTCGCCCGCGCTCTGGGTCGGCACGGGTAATGAGACCAGCGTCGCCTGGCGAAGATCTTCTTTAACCGCGCCAGAGGGGACGAACCAGACGTAATCGTAATCTACGGTCAGTTGTCGTGATAACGATGCGGATAGCGTTTCGATACATCCGGCAGGCATTTTACACCCCTGGCTTTGCAACAGGGCTTCCGCATTCTGGCGCGGTACCGTGCCTTTTGGCGAGACGACTACCGGCCATTCCATAACCCGGCTGAGCGTGATCGTCTCCTGTAACAGGGGATGACCGGGGCGTACCACTAATTTAAGCGATTCTAAAAACAGCAGTTCGTAATTTAAACCGCCCATTAATTCCGGGTCTGACATGCGGCCAATACCCAGATCGATCTCGCCTGATTTCAGACCCGCAAGCAACATCGTATTGTTCATGGTCGCGACCTGTAACGAGGTCGATTTTTGCTGTTGATGGAACCGCCCAATAGCCGCCGGGAGTATACCCAGCGCAGCGGTGGGGAGCGCGCCAACACGCACCACATCGGCGCTGGCGTCCTCTTTGCGATTCAGCGCCTGCCCGGCGGTATTCAATGCATCTAATACTTTTACCGCATGAGTCAAAAATTGTTCGCCAGGAACCGTTAATTGCGCGCCCAGTCGCCCGCGTTCAAACAGACGGGTTCCGGTGAGTTGTTCCAGTTCGTTCAGCGTTTTAGAAAGCGCTGGCTGGCTCAGGTTAAGAGTTTCAGCCGCGCGCCCCAGAGTTCCCTGTTGCGCAACGGCTACAAATGTATGAAGGTGGCGCAACCGAATGCGCTGACTAAACAGACCATTTTTTTCCATAAGCGATGTTAAAAACAGAGCCGTGCGGGTGACAAGTAAAGTTGTTTGTTTTTGATAACCTGATAGCAAAATATTATTAACATTTTACCATTTCAAGTTACAACTGTTTTATTTTACTGATGATTCAACTGCCGTTAAGCGTGTTAAGCCGCGATCTGGTCGGGGATATGCCAGCTCATGTCAATCCGTTCTGCATAATGAATTCAGGTCGGATCACACTTTATAAATTCTTCTCCCCGGAATGGATGAGGTTTTCTACACTCCAGGTAACATTCACTGGAGGCATGACATTATGGCGAACACCATCACGGCAGATGAGATTCGGGAACACTTTTCGCAGGCAATGTCGGCAATGTACCAGCAGGAAGTTCCGCAGTACGGTACGTTACTGGAACTTGTGGCTGACGTGAATCTGGCGGTGCTGGAAAATAATCCCAAACTGCATGAGCAGTTGGCTAATGCCGATGAACTGGCGCGATTGAACGTGGAACGGCATGGCGCCATTCGTGTTGGCACCGCAGAAGAACTTTCTACCTTGCGTCGGATATTCGCCATCATGGGGATGTACCCAGTAAGTTATTACGATCTCTCTCAGGCGGGCGTGCCTGTGCACTCCACGGCATTTCGTCCCATTGACGAGGCTTCGCTCTCGCGTAATCCCTTTCGCATGTTCACTTCGCTATTACGCCTGGAGCTCATTGAAAACGCGGCATTACGCCAGCGGGCGGCGGAAATCTTATCGCAGCGGGATATTTTTACATCGCGCTGCCGACAATTGCTGGATGAGTACGACGAGCAGGGCGGTTTTAGTGCTGCTCAGGCCGAAGAATTTGTCCGTGAAACGCTGGAGACTTTTCGCTGGCATCGTCAGGCTACCGTTGATGAAGAAACGTACCGCAGCCTGCATCGTGAGCATCGTTTAATTGCCGACGTGGTCTGTTTTCCGGGATGTCACATTAACCATCTGACGCCGCGTACTCTGGATATCGACCGGGTACAGGCCATGATGCCGGAGTGCGGCATTACGCCTAAAACTCTTATCGAAGGTCCGCCTCGCCGCGAAGTGCCTATTCTGTTGCGGCAAACCAGTTTCAAAGCCCTGGAAGAGCAGGTGCTCTTCGTTGATGAAAAGCAGGGTACGCACACGGCGCGCTTCGGCGAAATTGAGCAACGTGGCGTCGCGCTGACGCCAAAAGGTCGTCGATTATATGACGAGCTGTTGCACAAGGCGGGAACGGGTAAGGATAACTTCACGCATCAACTCCATTTGCGGGAGGTCTTTAACGCCTTTCCGGATAGCGAATTTCTGCTTCGCCAGCAGGGGCTTGCCTGGTTCCGCTATCGCTTAACGCCTTCCGGTGAGGCGCATCGTCAGGCGATCCATCCTGGCGACGATCCGCAGCCGCTTATTGAGCGCGGTTGGGTAATCGCGCAGCCGATTACCTATGAAGATTTTCTTCCGGTCAGCGCAGCCGGCATTTTTCAGTCGAATTTGGGAAATGAAACGCTGGCCAGAAGCCACGGCAATGCCAGCCGCGACGCCTTTGAACAGGCGCTGGGATGTGCTGTACGGGATGAATTTTCGTTATATCAGGAAGCGGAAGAACGCAGTAAACGCCGTTGCGGTCTGCTTTAAAAGCGGTAAGCTTCACAGGCTGTGAGGATACTGTAAAAGGAAGGCGTTATGTTGAATCCCTCCATCCCGCTGGTGGCGACGCGTCACGGTAAAATCGTGGGCGTCGTACAGGAAGAAACCCATATCTGGCGCGGTATACCTTATGCCGCGCCGCCAACAGGGGAGCTACGCTGGCGTGCGCCGCAGCCTGTTACGCCCTGGCAGGATGTGCGCCAGGCGGATTGTTTCTCCTGCGCCAGTTGGCAGGATATTACCTGGTGTCGCGAACTCGGCGGCGGCGATCCGGGAAATTTTTCCGAAGACTGTCTCTATCTGAACGTCTGGGCTCCCGCCGTGCGTCATGAACCGTTGCCGGTCATGGTCTGGCTACACGGCGGCGGTTACACCATTGGCGCGGGGAGTTTGCCGCCCTATGACGGTCAAGCGCTGGCGAAGCGCGGCGCAATCGTGGTGACGGTCAATTATCGGCTTGGCCATCTGGGCTTTTTCGCGCATCCGGCGCTGGAAGGCGAAGGGGCGGAGTGTATTCATAATTTCGCTTTACTCGATCAAATCGCTGCGCTGCGTTGGGTGCAGGACAATATTGCCGCATTTGGCGGCGATACGCAGAATGTGACGTTATTTGGCGAATCCGCCGGCGCCCGCAGCGTGCTGTCGTTGATGGCTTCGCCGTTGGCGAAGGGGCTTTTTCATAAAGCGATTATTCAGAGTGGTTATACGCTGCCGGATACGCCCCGCGAGGTGGCGCTAAAAAAAGGCGTTGCGCTGGCGGAACATCTTGGTTTAGCCCATGCCACTGCCGAACAGCTACGCGCTTTACCGGCAGAGACGTTTTGGCCGCTGGACGCGCCTTTTAAAATTGCGCCGACGCCGATTTCCGGCGACGTCGTGCTGCCGCATCCGATGCTGGAAACCTTCTTTGCGGCGAAACAGCATCCAATACCGGTGATGATCGGCTCGAATAGCGATGAAGCCAGCGTATTGGCCGTTTTTGGCGTCGATATTGCCGGTCAAATTCAAAAAATGCGCCGTGAGCGGCGTGTTGGCCTGGGGTTAATCCGGCTGCTTTATCCTGGAGTGAAAGGCGACGAAGCGCTAGGGCGGCAGGTCTGTCGGGATATGGTATTTACCACGTTGGGTTATGTCGTCATGCAAGCGCAGCAGCGGATCGGCGAACCGTGCTGGCGTTACTGGTTTGATTATGTCGCCGAGGCGGAGCATAACACCTACGCGAATGGCGCCTGTCATGGCAATGAAATACCGTATGTATTCGATACGTTAACGCGGGCTGAGCCCACATGCCATTATGTGAATGAGAATGACCTGGCCTTTGCCTCGCAGGTGGCGGATTACTGGGTGAATTTCGCTCGTCATGCCAGCCGCACGCGCGACGTGCTGCACGGCCCGGTTCGCTGGCCCGCCAGCATTCGGGGGCGAGATCGTCTGTTGCGGATTGGGCTGAACAAACTTGCCGGTTTTAAAGTGGAAAACCGCTTTATGCGTGCGCGTCTGGCGCTGTTTAAACGAGTCATGAAACATCACGTTAGTCTGGAATAAACTTTTCATAACCTGAAGAATGCTGCGTGAGGTTTACATCCGATTCGGTCGGTTCTTATCGACATAAAATATTTACGCTTTTGCACAGTTTCCAGGCGACCAACAATTGGATTATTAATGAATTTTGTCTAGAGTGAGCGGTCAGAAACGGGCACATTCTTGCTGCTGAAAAAACCAGCGCGGGACCATTCACAAGACCAGAAGGACTCATTTTCAGGTATGAATCGTAGACGATTTATTAAAGGTTCAATGGCAATGGCCGCCGTGTGCGGTTCCAGCGGTATTGCTTCACTCTTTTCTCAGGCGGCGTTTGCCGCGGAATCCGATATTGCGGATGGTAAAATTGTCCGTTTTGATTTTGCTGGTCTGCAATCAATGGCCCAGGCGTTAGCGAAAAAGCCCTGGGGCGGCGCGCCGGGACCCTTGCCGGATACGCTCGCCAATCTGACGCCGCAGGCCTATAACAGCATTCAGTATGACGCGGCGCATTCACTCTGGAACGGTGTTGCCAACCGGCAGCTCGATATTCAGTTTTTCCACGTAGGGATGGGCTTTCGTCGTCGCGTACGCATGTTTTCCGTTGATACGACGACGCATCTTGCTCGCGAGATTCATTTTCGCCCGGAACTGTTTAAATACAACGATGCCGGCGTCGATACGACGCAACTGGAAGGGCAGAGCGATCTCGGTTTCGCCGGTTTCCGTGTCTTTAAAGCGCCGGAACTGGCGCGGCGCGATGTCGTCTCCTTCCTGGGCGCCAGTTATTTCCGGGCGGTAGATGATACTTATCAGTATGGCCTGTCGGCTCGCGGGCTGGCGATAGATACCTATACTGACGGTCAGGAAGAGTTCCCTGACTTCACCGCATTCTGGTTTGACACCGCGAAGCCGGGCGATACTACGTTTACCGTTTACGCTCTGCTGGACAGCGCTAGCGTGACGGGCGCGTATAAATTTGTGATTCATTGCGAAAAATCGCAGGTGATCATGGATGTAGAAAACCATCTCTACGCCCGTAAAGATATAAAGCAACTTGGCATTGCGCCGATGACCAGTATGTTTAGCTGTGGGAATAATGAACGTCGGGTATGCGACACCATTCACCCGCAAATTCACGACTCCGATCGGCTGGCGATGTGGCGGGGTAACGGCGAGTGGATTTGCCGCCCGCTGAATAATCCGCAGAAATTGCAGTTCAATGCATATATGGACGATAACCCAAAAGGGTTCGGCCTGCTGCAACTCGATCGCGATTTCTCGCATTATCAGGATGTGATGGGCTGGTACAACAAACGTCCGAGCCTGTGGGTGGAGCCGCGTAGTAAGTGGGGGAAAGGCGCAGTTAGCCTGATGGAGATCCCAACCACTGGCGAAACTCTGGATAATGTGGTCTGTTTCTGGCAGCCGGAAAAAGCGATCAAAGCCGGGGATACGCTGGCGTTTAATTATCGTTTGTACTGGAGCGCGCAGCCGCCGGTACAATCTCCGCTTGCGCGGGTCATGGCGACCCGTACAGGGATGGGCGGCTTTCCCGAAGGTTGGGCGCCGGGCGAACATTACCCGGATAAATGGGCGCGCCGTTTTGCTATTGATTTTGTCGGCGGCGATCTGAAAGCGGCCGCGCCAAAAGGCATTGAGCCGGTGATTACGCTTTCCAGTGGCGAGGCGAAGCAGATTGAGATCCTCTACGTCGAGCCTTTCGACGGTTATCGTATCCAGTTTGACTGGTATCCGACCTCGGATTCTACGGCACCGGTGGATATGCGTATGTTCCTGCGCTGCCAGGGGGAAGCTATCAGCGAAACCTGGCTGTATCAGTATTTCCCGCCCGCGCCGGATAAGCGCCGTTATGTCGACGATCGTATCATGCGTTAGTCAGTTTGCCTTCTGTACCGCCACAAAGGCGGTACAGGTTCCGGAAATAGCCCTGACATAAACTCATTCGTGAGCCGCTGTTTTTGTGACACGGCCTTTCCATCGTTCTATTTTTGCAACAGTCCTTCCTGTTTATCCCTCTCGATCCTGCGGACAGGGAACATTAAGATAGCTTCACCTTATTTAAGATATAAAGTGAATATAATGAAAAAGAGCTTTCTTGGTGTTGTCCTGTCTCTGGGTTTATTAAGTGCTGCTCATGCAGATGTATATAAATTTGATAATACGCATACCAATGCGGTATTTAATATCGATCATTTCCAGACCTCAACCAATCATGGCGGGTTTTATGCTATTAGCGGCGAACTGAAATATCAGCCGGAAAAGCAAGATGCAGAGATGCGCGTGACGATTCCCGTGAGCGCCTTAAATACCGGGGTGGATGCGTTTGATAACCATATTCGCAGTAGCGATATTCTGGATGCGGAAAAATATCCAGAAATGGTATTTAAATCAACAAAATGGCATTTTGAAGATAATAAACCGGTTTCTATTGACGGTTTGCTAACAATGAAGGGAGTAACGAAGCCCGTCACCTTAACCACCACCAAGTTTGGCTGTTATATGAGCCCGATATTCAAGGCGCAGGTTTGCGGTGGTGATTTTGTCACGCAAATAGATCGCACCCAGTGGGGGGTAGATTATCTGGTCGATATGGGGATGACGAAAGTTGTCGATATAAAAATTCAGGCAGAAGCGGTTAAGCAATAAAGGGAATGATGATGAAAATTATTGTATGTTAAGGGGGCTTGGCTATTTGAAGCTTCGCTGATTTCAGGCCGCACTGCCACGATTTTAAAGTGGGACTATGTCACTAAATAGTTGATGGCAACTATTTCGGATTCAGATATGTTAAATTGCTCTACTACTTGAGCTTGTAACCAACGGTTATTTTGTCCCTGATGTCTCTGTAGATTTGATTTTTTCGATCGCAATAATATTGCCTGACATCGCTTCATTGAGCACTTCGACGGCCGTGCTGGCATCGCGATTCTTTATCGACATGTAGACCTTGATATGGGCTTCCACACTTTCAAGGGTAATACCCAGCGCACGGTTAAGCTCTTCAAGATAGTAGTAATAGATGTCTTTAATCGAGCTCATCACGTTGTAGAACACGCTGTTGTGCGATGCCCTGACAATCGCCAGATGGAACTCGTAGTCCGCTTCCGAGTATTTTTTATAATCACCTTTGTGGATCAGCATGTTGTTCAATGCTTCCTCGAGCTGGCGAATGTCATCATCGGTGGCGTGTGTGACGGCGAGCTCCACGCATTTGAACTCCACGGTCTGACGAAAAATCATCATATCGTGAAACTCTTCGCGGCTAAGGTGCATGATTGGGCGGGGATCGTTACTCAACATCTGCGGGGTGAAGTTTTCGCTCACGTAGCTGCCGCTGCCCTGACGCGTCACCACAATCCCCAGGTCACGAAAACGCTGTACTGCGCTGCGAACGCTGACCCGGCTGACGTTAAATGAGGCGGTCAGTTCCACTTCTGAGGGCAAACGGCTACCCGGCGCCCAACTGCCGTCCAGCAGTTTGCTACTTATCTGATCATAAATTTCATTTACAACATTCTGTTTTTGAATGGATTTTATGCTCAAGATGGGTATCCGTTAAGATGTCGCTGAAGTGCTTTATTATATAACAATTCTCTTTTAAGAACAAAGCGCCCGGCCGGGCGCTTTTCACCGTTAATCGAAACGAATGAGTACCTTAGCAGAGACATTTTTGTCTGTGGCGGTAATCAGCGCGTCTTCAATTTGCTGGGGCGGGAACTCGGCGCTGATAAGCGGGCGAGGATCGACGCGCCCATCTTCCAGCCAGCGTACCGCGGTGATGAACTCACCGATAAAACGGAATGAGCCGACCCAGTTGAGTTCTTTAACCAGCATCGTTGACACCGGCCAGCTTACCGGGCTGGCGCCCATCCCCACCTGAACGATGGTGCCGGCAGGGCGGGTGAAGTCGACGGTGGATGCCACGGCAATCGGCGCGCCGGAGGCCTCAAACACGACATCAAAGTAGCCTTTATGCTGCTGATAATGGGCAACCTGTTCTTCATCGCGCGGATCCATCACCGCTGTGGCCCCCATTTGGCGTGCCAGTTCCAGACAGCGTGGGCTGAGATCGGATGCTACCAGTTCAGATGCTCCGGCACTGCGCGCCGCCGCGAGGATCAGACAACCAATGGGGCCTGCGCCAATCACCAGTACGCGTTTGCCGGTCAACTGGCCTGCCTTTTTTACTGCATGAATGGCGACCGCCAGCGGCTCCGAAAAGGCCATCACGTTTGCGGGCACGCGCCTGTCGTAAGGAATGCATTGCTCCGGTTTTACCACCACGTATTCAGAAAAACCGCCATTCACATGCGGATTGAACTGCGCGCTGCCCATAAAGCGCATGGAGCCGCACAGATTTTGATGGCCGGAAAGGCACATCTCGCACTGATTGCATGGGCTGGACGGGTTCACCGCAACCGTCTGGCCCACTTTCAGGTCGCTGCCTGCTGGCACTTTGCTGATCACGCCAACAAACTCATGGCCAATCACCATCGGATGCTTGAGGACAGACATCCCCGCGCGGCCATGCTGATAGTAGTGAATATCAGAGCCACAGATGCCGCCGCAGGCGACCTTCACGACGACGTCATGTTCACTGTGCTCGATTTCACGTGATTCAAAGCGTACGTCTTTTTCCGCATGGGCCAGACAAGCGTTACAGGTTATTTTTTCCATTTTGATAATGACCTCATTATTTGTTGGCAGTTGCCGGGTTAATGGCATTCTTATCCACAGTGTCGGCATTCTTTTTTCCAGGCAGGATCACTTCAATTTTGCCCACCAGGAATATGTAGGCTAATAAGCCCAGTCCGGCGACGCCTGCGATATACCACATGGCATACTGGAAGTTTTGCGTGCGCTGGAGAATAACCCCAATAACAATTGGGCTAACGATCCCCGAAAGGTTGCCGCAAATATTTAAAAAGCCACCCATAGTCCCGAGAAAATTACGGGGAATTACATCGCTCCAGACCACCCAGCCCAGGTTTGAAAAGGCGTTGGCAAAGAACGCAACAGACAGAATGACAATCGCAATAACTGGCTGGTTTTCAAAGAAATTGACCAGGCCAATAATCATGGTGACGCACAGGCCAGCCATAACGGGTAATTTTCGTGCCAGCGTTCGGGATTTTCCTTTTTTCAGCAGCATGTCGCTTAGCGTACCGCCACAGAGCACCCCAAGCATCGCCATAATATAGGGCAGCATGGCGCCTATCCCGGCTTTGGAAATAGAGAGATGCAGTCCTTTTTCCAGGTAAACAATAAACCAGGTCAGGAAAAAATAGAGCGTAGACGAGCAGGCAAACTGGGTGATGAACAAACCCCAAATCGTTTTTTTGCTGAGGAAGAATTTAATATTTTGCCAGCTGATTTTTGCACTCACGGAGGATTGGTTCTCCGAGCCATAGCCGCCGCCTGCTTTGATATAATCCAGTTCGGCCTGGTTCACAGCAGTGCTGTGCTGTGGATCGCGGTAATACATAAGCCAGTAGATGCCAAACAGAATACCGGCGCCACCGGACAGATAAAACGACATTTCCCAACCGTAGTTAGCCACAATAAAGGCGAGGGCAGGCGTCAGCAGCGCGAGACCGATATATTGTGCACTGGAATAAATCGCGGTCGCACGGGCACGTTCATGGTCCGGGAACCAGGTGGCGATTATTTTTGTGTTAGACGGGAAGGATGGCGCTTCGGCAACACCAATTAATGCGCGGCAGGCCAGAAGCATTGCAAATGAAGCGGTTGCCGTCGCGAATAAATGGTGTGAGGCGAACCCCATCATAAAGGTAAAAATACTCCACAGAATAATCGCACCACCATAAAGAATACGTGAGCCAATGCGATCAAGAACATAGCCGACAGGAATTTGACTGGCAGCGTAGGCCCAGGTAAACATGGAGAAAAGCAAACCCAGTTGTGTTGGCGTCAGACTGAAATCATTCTGGATATTCGAACCAGCGACGGCAAGATTGGCGCGATCCATATAATTAATTGCAGTCACAATAAACAGCAATGTGAGAATAAAGAGTCGTTGTCTTGAAGCCTTCATAATAATACCTGTGTTATATCGGCATGCATCGGGGTAAACACATGCCATCAATTTTAAAGGCGAGTAGGTAGAGTGCGGGCGACTTATAAAACTGCGAGCCAGCCACCATCGACGTAAATAATCTGCCCGTTGATATAATCTGATGCTTTGGATGATAAGAAGATGGCGGTGCCGATGAGCTCTTCCGGACGACCCCAACGTTGAGAAGGGGTGCTGCTTTTCACCCAGCTATCGAACTGCTTGTCTTCAATAAGCGCGGTGTTCATGTCGGTCAGAATGTAGCCAGGTCCAATGGCGTTAGTCTGGATATTAAACTGCGCCCATTCAGCAGCCATCGAGCAGGTGAGCATTTTGATGCCGCCTTTTGCTGCCGTGTACGGGGCAACAGTCGGGCGGGCCGCCTGGCTGGTAAGCGAGCCGATATTAATAATTTTGCCGCCGCTGTTGCGGGCGATCATCCGTTTTGCCGCCGAGCGGGAGACTAAAAATGCGCTGGTCAGGTTAGTGTCGATCACCTTCTGCCAGTTTTCCAGCTCCAGCTCGACCATTGGTTTGCGGTACTGAATACCGGCGTTATTGATCAGGATATCAACATGGATCCCTTCTGCATCAAGTTTGCTAAAAGCTGCCTCAATCGCCAGTTCATCGGTGACGTCAAAAGCCACGCCATGCGCGTCGTAGCCTTTTCTGGTCAGCGTATCCACTGATTCGGCCAACAGCGTGGCGCGAATATCATTCAGGATAACCCGTGCACCCGCAGCGGCAAGACCCTCTGCGTAGGCAAAGCCCAGTCCTCGTGCAGAACCCGTTACCAGCGCCGTTTTCCCAGTTAAATCAAATAAAGCGGTCATGTTGTTTCCTCACTTGTTTAATTTGTATGACGACTATCCTTTTTTAGGTTGAATTTTCGCCCTGATAAAATCAACAGTTCACCCATGAATTTGCAACAAGGATCACAAACAGCTCCACATGCCGACCGCGTAATTAATATTAATTAATTGAATTATATGTATATATTTGGTTTAAATTTAACGCAGTTTGATCGCTGTCACAGAATGGCACTCGCAGCGATCCGCTGTAAAAGAAGCGTGATATAACAGCATAAAGTTGTAGGACAACTTACGTATATCTGTTGTATCATCCACAACGGTATGACATGCGGTAAATTCGCTGAGTTAAGGAGTGAAAGTGAGTAACCTGAAAATTACCAACGTGAAAACGATTCTGACGGCGCCGGGCGGCATTGATTTGGCAGTCGTTAAGATAGAAACCAACGAGCCAGGGCTGTATGGGCTGGGATGTGCGACATTTACCCAGCGTATCTTCGCGGTAAAAAGCGCGATCGATGAGTACATGGCGCCTTTTCTGGTTGGCAAAGATCCGACCCGTATTGAGGACATCTGGCAGTCAGGCGTGGTGAGCGGCTACTGGCGCAATGGCCCGATCATGAACAATGCATTGTCCGGCGTGGACATGGCACTGTGGGATATCAAAGGTAAGCTAGCGGGGATGCCAGTTTATGATCTGCTGGGCGGCAAATGTCGTGATGGGATCCCACTGTACTGCCACACCGATGGTGGTGATGAAGTTGAAGTGGAAGATAACATCCGAGCCAGAATGGAAGAGGGTTACCAGTACGTTCGCTGCCAGATGGGAATGTATGGCGGTGCGGGGACCGATGACCTTAAACTGATCGCCACGCAGCTGGCACGTGCGAAGAACATTCAGCCGAAACGTTCACCGCGCAGCAAAACGCCCGGCATCTACTTTGACCCGGACGCCTACGCCAAAAGCGTTCCGCGTCTGTTCGACCACCTGCGTAACAAGCTCGGTTTTGGCATCGAATTTATTCATGATGTACATGAGCGCGTGACCCCGGTGACTGCCATTAATCTGGCCAAAACGCTTGAACAGTATCAACTATTTTATCTTGAGGATCCGGTGGCACCGGAAAACATCGACTGGCTGAAAATGCTGCGCCAGCAGTCTTCCACTCCGATATCCATGGGTGAGCTGTTTGTGAATGTGAATGAGTGGAAGCCGCTCATCGACAACAGGCTCATCGACTACATTCGCTGCCACGTGAGTACCATCGGCGGCATTACGCCGGCGAGGAAACTTGCTGTCTACAGCGAACTGAACGGTGTGCGCACCGCATGGCACGGGCCGGGCGACATTTCTCCAGTTGGGGTTTGCGCCAATATGCATTTGGATTTGAGTTCACCGAACTTTGGCATTCAGGAATACACGCCAATGAACGACGCGCTGCGTGATGTCTTCCCGGGCTGCCCTGAGATTGACCACGGTTATGCCTATCTGAACGATAAGCCGGGTCTGGGTATTGACATTGATGAAGCCAAAGCGGCGAAATATCCGTGCGAGGGGGGAATCCCATCCTGGACAATGGCGCGCACACCAGACGGTACGGCCTCAAGACCGTAAGCAATGAAGGCCCGGCTTGCATCTGCCGGGTCTTATTCCCGACGTCCTGATGGACTCCGTTTTAGAAACAGGAATTATTGTATATTGAGGCTGCTTTTTAATCAGTGACCACTTCTCTATAAGGAGCCTGAATATTTCCCTCAACAACGCTTCCGGTAGAAAATGACGCGCTCTGTTTCCTCAAATCCTAATGCCAGGTGAACTTTCTGGGAAATTGTATTTTCCGGCGTGGTATCAGAGGCCATTTCCCGACACCCTTTATTCGTTCCCCATCGTTGCACCGCTGCAATCAATTGTTTCGCTACGCCGCGTTGACGGAACGAGGGGAGAACAAAAATACCTTCAAGAAAAGCCACGGGCGAACTGTCACAGCCATTGACATAATCGTGGCGGATTGAGGCATCCGCAAAGCCAATCGCCACCCCGTCTGCCATCGCAACAAATGATGCCAAATGATCGGCTTGCAGGATTTCTTCGCCGTCTGCCAGATGGGCGTCATCCGGGTGACCGGGCCAGAGCTGTTTTCGCAATCCGCGCCAGTGCTCCAGATGGGTTTTGTTCATTTGCCTGATGTCCATTAACGCACTCCTGATGAGGGGTCTGGCATGATGAGACGGCACCCCGCCTGCTGATAACGTCGGGCGATAGCAGACGGGAGCGCGCTGTCGCTAAGAATGGTAGTAATACAGGACAGCGTCGCCACCGCATGGGGTTCTACAGTATCAAACTTTGAGTGATCGGCCATCAATATGACCTCGCGTGAGCGCTGAATAATGCGCGTTTTAACGCCCACTTCAAACATGGTAGCGTTGGTGATGCCCGTTTCAATCGACAGCGCATCGCAGGAGATAAAGGCGCGTTCAACGGCAAAGGCGTTAATCATCTCCAGCGCCAGACTCTCGCCCACCGAAAAGTAACCGGGGCGAATCAGTCCGCCGATAATGTAACTCTCTACGTGTGGGAAGCCACCCAGTTCATTAGCGATTTTGATGTCATTGCAAATGACTTTTACTTTGGCGTCGACCAGACATTTTGCCAGTTCCAGACAGGTGGAGCCGGAGTCGAGAAAAAAGCAGTCTCCATCCTTGATGAACGTGCGGGCGAGGGCAGCGATTTCGCGTTTCGCCTCGCTTTGTAACGTCCGCTTAACGTCGAAAACATATTCTTTATCTTCCGTACTGTCGTCGAAGTCAATACAACCATGGCCGCGAACCATACCGGGATAACGGCTGGCAATATAGTGAAAATCCCGGCGCACGGTTGCCTCTGCATAGCCAAAAAGCTCAATAGCTTGCTGTGTTGAGAGGTGCCTGTGTTGCCAAAGGTAATGCAACATCTGTTTGATACGGTCGGGGCGCTGTTGGCTCATCAGCATATGACTCCTTTATAGCGCGGTGAATTGTGACAACGTCACATCATAGTTCGCCGTCGTGAATAACGCCCGGCCAATCACCAGATGCTGTGCGCCTGCGGCGGCAAGCAGCCGTGCGGCGCGAAGTGTAATACCGCCGTCCGCCCAGCATTCCGCAGCAGGGAAATGCTCTCTGCCCTGGCTCACTTTTTCACACATCGCGGCGATAAATTGCTGTCCGCGTCCGTCGGGTTCGCTGGTCATGATCATCAGCGCATCCAGTTGCAATGCCAGATAACGATAAGGCAATAGCGGCGTTGCCGGGTTAAGCGCCAGTCCTGCTTTCGCCCCGATAGCGCGAATATCCGCCAGAATCTCCGGGGGGTTTTGCACGCTTTCGGCATGAATGAAAATCCAGCCGGGGCGGATAGCTGCAAGCCAGGGTAGCCAGCGTTGCGGTGATGAGACCATCAGGTGAAATGAGAGCGGATGGCGGGTGTGTTGTGCGACTGCCTGAATGGTTTTCATACCGAAGGTAATATTGTTGATGAAACTGGTATCTTCGATATCCAGATGCAACGAGCCGAGGGGCGCATCGTGTAAAGCGGTCAACGCCTCGGCATAGCGCAGCGGATCGGCGGAGGCCAGTGAAGGGTGCAGGATCATCGAAACCTCCATCAGCGCAATGCGGTTAATTGCGCGAAAAGCGCGGCGTCATTTGGCGCATCTTGCAGCATCGCGACGCTTTCCGGCGAGTCTAGCCACTGGCTGATGCGTTGAATGGTGCGAATATGTGCTTCGGCATCCGTGGCGCTGGCGCAAAGCAACAGCCAGATGGGATCGCAATCCGCATTGCCGAAAGCGACCGGCGTTGCTAACGTAGTGACGCTGATTTGATTATGGTTGGCGCCTTGCTCTGGTCTGGCATGGGGCAACGCAATCCCCGGCGCGATAAGATAATATGGCCCCCATTTAAGGGTGTTCTCAATAATACCGTCCAGGTAGCAGGGGGCCGCCGCGCCGAAGGTAATCAGCGGACGAACGGCGATATCCAGCGCGTGTCGCCAGTCGCTGGCATGGCGTTGCGCCTGAACCCACTTAACATCATTAATCATCGATCGTTGACTCCTTGCCGGTTCGGGTTACTCTGAAACCGATCCCCGGCGTGTCTTTTGGCGAAGGCGACGGAGATCGGCAGAAGAGTTATCGCTCTCTGCAGGGGATAAGCGTTTTGCTTATCCCCATTTTATTGTCGGATATGGCGTACTTTCTCCATAAACTTCGCCACGCGCGCCTGGTCGACAAAGTTGGCGAAGACGCCGTCTTTTTTAAACGTGGTTGCCGTTACGCATCCGTCGGCAATGCAGAGCTGCTCCTCGACGTTTTCCAGACACACCCCGGTATTCGCCAGCACGACCGTGTCGGGGACGGTCTCTTTTACCCGCTTCAGTATGGCGCTATCCGTGCGAGCGCCCGCCGTCAGCCCCGAGACGCACAGGGCATCGGGGTTATTGTTAAATACGGTCGATTTCGCAATTGAACAGACATCCCGGTTTCCCAGATACACCGCCGCTTCCGGCACGATGTTAAACAGCGTTTTCACGTGGCCTGCGCCGATGCGATGCTGATGGCGAATGGTTTCGCCGACATTCGTATCCCAGACGCCAAAATCGCTGGCGTAAGCGCCGGTGAAAATTTCGCGAATAAATTTTGCGTCGGTCGCCATCGCCAAATCAAACGAGGCCACAGGGTCCCACAACACGTTTACCCCAAACGGTACGCGGATTTCACTCATTAACTGACCGATGATTCTTGCCATCGCGGCGGTCGTTTCCGGTCTGACTTTCGTTAAATAAGGCAGACTAAATTCGTTGGAGAACATCACCGCATCCACGCCGCCATTTTGTAGCGCCATTAAATCGTCATGGGCGCGGTCAATTACCCAATTCATGCCTTTCCTGGTATCGAACCCGGGATCGCCCGGCAGCGCCCGTAAATGGCACATGGCGATAACGGCTTTTTCCGTTCCTATTACCTCTTTTAGCCAACTCATTCTGGGTTGCTCCTTATTCCGGTAGTTCACGTTTACGTAAGACAAGTATGATGCTGGCGACAATGCCGACCACAATAACCACACCAATCATGCCCAGCGACATCAATTCAGATATTGACCAGCCAAACATATTTCCCACCGACAGCGCGGTAATTTGCGCGTTTTCAGCGGCGAAGCTAAAGCCGCCTTTGAGCGCCATATCGGTAAAGTACGGCGCGAACTGGGTGGCGATCAGCAAAACGGTAATCATGACAATGATGCCGCTGAGCAGAGTACGAATCAGATCGCCGCGATGAATAACCGTGGCCATGCAGATAAAAAACGGCGCAACCGGTAAATCAGCCAGCGGCAGGACTTTATTGCCCGGCAGTATGCTCGCCAGAATTAACATGATGGGAATTAACAGCAGTCCAACCGCGATGGTGGTCGGGTGGCCTAACGTCACTGCGGTATCCAGACCGATAAAGACTTCGCGCCCTTTAAAGTGTTTCTGGAAGAACTTACGCGCGCCGTCGGAAATGGGCATTAATCCCTCAACGATAAGGCGAATCATGCGCGGAAACAGCACCATAATCGCCGCCACGGTAATCATTAAGGTTGCGCACCCTTTAAAGCCTTCGCCTGCGGCAAGTCCGAAGATCAGCCCGAGAACAACGCCAATGATCACCGGGTCGCCAACCATCCCATACCGTTTTTGGATCTCCTGAGCATCAATATTGCGTCCTTTCATAAACGGTATTTTTTCGTATATCGCATCCAGCAATACGAACAACGGCACGGAACTGGAGCCATACCCTTGCGGAATAGAAATCCCTTCCAGACCCACAATGTTCTGTACTCGTTTCGCCGTCCAGTCGGCCATTTTCAACGACAAGGCGGCGTGGCAAATCGCGCCCAGTACGCCATAAATCAGACTGCCGGTCATCAACTGGACGACCGTTCCGGTAATGGCGTAGTGCCAGTAGTTATAAATATCAACGTTCATGGTTTTGGTCAGACGAGTCACCAGCATACCGACGTTGAGCAGAAAGATAACGGGAATGATCATCGCGCCGATGGCCGTCGCATAGCCGACGCCGGATGCGGGCCCGGCGCCGACGTCAAACACATGCAGCGTCAGGCCAAAACGCTCAATCATCACTTTAATCGGCGGACTGAGACTGTCGATCGCCATGACGATCACCAGCCCCATGCCGACAAAACCGATGCCGACCGTCACCCCGGCTTTCACCGCCTGCAGCCAGGGAATACGAAAGATTAAGCCGATGATAATCATAATGATGGGCACAAAAACGGTGCCGCCGAGAGACAGGATGTAATCAAACATAATGCCCCCTTTATTGTGTTAACAGCGCCTTGATTTCTTGTTTTAATGCGTCGTCGTTGATGCCTGTCAGCAGGGCGGCGCCGTTGAGCGTCGGGATGCCATAGTCACTGTGCGTACGCATGGACGTTACGATGAGATCCATACCGTTACAATTCAACGGGATCTCATTCAGACAACATTGCGCCGTGGTTGCCGCAATGCCTTGCTCCGCAAGAAAGTCCTGCAGTTTTTGTGCAATCATGGTTGATGTCGACATGCCGGTACCACATGCCACAAGGATCTTTTTCATCATGGTCGTGCCTCTTGTGTAGCGCCTGTTTCAGGCTCAATGGGAAACTGTTCTGGCGACATGTTAGCCAGCGCAGTCAGTAAACGGATACAATCAGCCAGGTCGCGCAGGCTGGCGACTTCGGCTGGCGAGTGGGTATAGCGGCAGGGAATAGAAAGACTGGCGCAGGGAATACCGTCCAGTTCAACCTGAATGTAGCCGGTTTCGGTGATGACGCCTGGCGCGACTTCTCGCTGTACGGGAATATTATTTTCGTGCGCGGTGGTCTCCAGCATCCGCAGCAAACGCGGCGGCGTAATCAGTCCCGCCAACGTACCGCGTCCGTGATAGTTCAGACAGGTGATGCCGACGCCGTGGTTGACCCGCACATCAGAGTAATCCTGCAGGTCAGGCGTGTCGCAGGAGGGGGTGATATCAATACCAATCGCCAGGTCGGGGCGCACGCGTCGTAAAACGGGAACAATACCGCGAATATTGAACTCTTCCTGTACCGACGCGACCAGGAATACCGCGATATCGAGCGGTGTGGAGGCGAGGGCCTCGGCGACGCCCAGTAGCGCCGTACACCCCAGCCTGTCATCCAGCGCCTTACTGCACACCAGGTCGTTGCCCAGACAGTGCGGCGGGTTGTAAAGGGTTACTGGCGTCCCCACCTGAATACCCATTCGTTCGGCATCCGCTTTATCTTTTGCGCCGATATCAATCCAGAGTTTATCGAGCGCGGGAGGCTGGGTGCGCTCGTCACCCTTCGCGAAGTGATATGCTTTAATACCGATACAGCCCATGATATCGCCTGAACGTCCGGCAAGCGTCACGACCGAACCGGGCATAGTAATTTGCGCCGGGCCGCCCACGCGTTCAAAACGTAAAAAGCCGGAGGGTTCGATCTTGCGTACCATAAAACCGACTTCATCCATATGCGCAAAAATCATCAGGCGAAGCGCGTCGGATTTGTCGCTGCCATAACGGGCGACGACATTGCCTAAGCGATCCCGCCAGACGTCTTTGGCCTGCTGTTCAAACGCGTGCTGCATAACGTTTGCAATACTGCTTTCATGTCCTGAAATCCCGTTTAGCCGCAGTAAAGAAAAAAGCGTTTCCTGCACAGAAAAGGTCATTGGCGTCTCCGTGGTGATAAAACAATCAGTCGTTGAGCGTTTTATAGGCGGAGAATGGTTGGATAAGTGTGAAATGTGTCACGCGGAAATACGCTAAATATGGCCAATAAAAAATAATGTGATGGCGATACAATAAAAACGCTCATATCACCTGCGGGTTATCGGTAAACCAGGCTATTTATGTGATCACGACCAACAACGAAGAAGGGCAACGCGATGGTGGAAATTATTCCTGTTAGCACGACGCTGGAACTGCGAGCGGCAGATGAAAGTCATGTTCCGGCGCTGCACGAACTGGTACTCAAAAACAAAGCGTGGCTACAACAGTCGCTCGACTGGCCGCAATATGTCACGTCGCAGGAGGAAACGCGTAAGCATGTGCAGGGTAATATACTGTTGCACCAGCGTGGTTACGCCAAAATGTACCTGATTTTCTGCCAGAATGAGATGGCGGGCGTACTCTCATTTAATGCCATTGAACCGGTAAACAAAGCCGCCTATATCGGTTACTGGCTGGATGAGTCCCTCCAGGGACAAGGGATAATGTCGCAATCATTACAGGCGCTGATGACACATTATGCCCGGCGCGGCGATATTCGGCGCTTCGTCATTAAATGCCGCGTTGATAATCAGGCCAGTAACGCGGTCGCACGGCGCAACCATTTTACGCTGGAAGGCTGTATGAAACAGGCAGAGTATCTTAACGGCGACTATCACGACGTTAATATGTATGCCCGCATTATTGATGCGGATTAAAGGGAACCGACTAAGGGGGTACGCGTAATACGATCCTCGCCATTGATCACTTTTGGGCCGCGCAGGTGAATAGTATTGCCGTCAAAGGCTATCACCGCCGCCCGTCCGCTAATCTCGACCTGGTGCTCAATCAGAATTTCGCCCTGTATACAGGCATGGCCTTCAATCAGCACGCGGTCGTCCAGTAAAATCGGGCCTCCGCGTACCTCAGCATGTCCGCCTACCAGCACATGATGTTTTAACACACAGTTGCCTTCGATTAACGCATGTTCCGCTACCTGCGAGCTGTAGCGAAGGGTAGGGATCGCATCTTCCTCTGTACCGGCGATAACCCGCGCATGGCCATAGACTTTGGCGCAGTCACAGATCCAGACATTATTGTCTTTGTTGCCTTCGATGAGCGCGAAATCAAAGACCTCCGCCCGGTGCTCAATAAAAGCGTGTGTGATAGTGGCGTCGCCATAAAGCTGTACCTGATGGACAATCCGCGAATGGTTCACGGTGGCGCGATCGTAAATTTGTAAAATCTGCGCATGTTCATGCGTTAGTCCCTGAACGGCGAGAATTTCTGACTGGTTTAACACGCGGGCATCGCCATAAATCGCACACTCTCCGCGCACGGAAGAGGACTGAATGGTGACGTTGTCACTTATCCGTGCGCCATCGCTGATATCAGCGCGATCAACCCAGACGTTATCGCCTATTCGCACGTTATTGTAGAGCGTGCACGGCAGCGTGATACGCGCGTTACCCGTAATTTCCGTGCCCGCAAAGGCCATCGCGTTTTCATCATAAATCCAGCAATCCCCCTGTTGTGACAGCACATTATCGGCATCAACCCAGCCGCCGGAGGTTCCGGCTTTAACATCGTTAAAATCCGTTACGGCAATAACTTGTCGTAATAAGACGCTTTTCTTCTCACCGTCTACCTGATAAGTAAAAGCACGAGGTTCTTCACTCAGTCGATATTTGATCATAGGGAAATTCCGTGTGAACGATTAAGATAACCGTAGCAAAGGTACTGGCGGAACAACCAGAAATTCCATAAAATGCATTTCAAATATACTTTATAAATTAAACAAAATGCGTAATCACAAGCAGAGCGATCGCGTGCTCAATCTGCCTGCGGGCTATTTTGGCATCGTCCTTGGCACTATCGGTATGGGATTCGCCTGGCGTTATGCCAGCCAGATATGGGGAATAAGCCACTGGCCCGGCGACATCATGGTGATCCTGGCGATGATTATTTGGGCACTCTTGACCCTGGCGTTCCTTAGCCGTCTGGTGCGCTTTCCCCATAGCGTGATGGCTGAAGTGCGACATCCGGTAATGAGCAGTTTTGTCAGCCTGTTTCCCGCCACCACGATGCTGGTCGCGATCGGTTTCGTTCCCTGGTATCGCCCGTTGGCCGTTGCGCTATTCAGCGTGGGGGTCGTCATACAACTGGCGTATGCCGCCTGGCAGACGGCGGGACTTTGGCGCGGAGCGCATCCGGAAGAAGCGACAACCCCGGGGCTTTATCTGCCCACGGTAGCGAATAATTTTATCAGCGCTATGGCCTGTGGAGCGCTCGGTTACAATGATGCCGGACTGGTGTTTTTAGGCGCAGGCGTCTTTTCGTGGTTAAGTCTGGAGCCGGTTATTTTGCAGCGACTGCGTAGCTGCGGCGAATTACCGGCGGTGCTGCGTACGTCGCTGGGTATCCAACTGGCGCCCGCGCTGGTCGCCTGTAGCGCCTGGCTGAGCGTCAATGGCGGGGAGGGCGACACGCTGGCGAAAATGCTATTCGGCTACGGTCTGTTACAGCTTTTATTTATGCTGCGATTAATGCCCTGGTATTTATCACAACCGTTTAATGCTTCCTTCTGGAGTTTTTCGTTCGGCGTTTCCGCGCTGGCGACCACGGGGTTACATCTTGGTCACGGTAGTGAATCAGGGCTTTTCCATATTCTGGCCGTCCCGCTGTTTATTTTCACTAACGCTATTATCGCTTTATTGCTGGTTCGTACATTTCTATTGCTGGTGCAGGGGACGTTGCTTATTCGCACTGAGCGCGCTGCACTGTTGAAAACGGAGGAAAAAAATGACCGTTCGTGACGAAAATTACTTTACTGAGAAATACGGTTTAACCCGCACGCATTCGGATGTGCTGGCGGCGGCAAAGGTTGTCGCGCCAGGCCGAACGCTGGATTTGGGATGTGGCAATGGCCGTAATAGTCTGTATCTGGCCGCGAACGGTTATGACGTTACCGCGTGGGATAAAAATCCGGCCAGTATGGCTAATCTTGAGCGTATTAAAGCGGCAGAAGGGCTGGATAATCTGCAAACCGACCTTGTCGATCTGAATACATTGACCTTTGACGGTGAGTACGACTTTATTCTCTCGACGGTGGTTATGATGTTTCTTGAGGCGCAAACCATTCCCAGTTTAATTGCCAATATGCAACGCTGCACAAAACCCGGCGGGTATAATTTGATTGTTGCGGCAATGGATACGCCGGACTTTCCCTGTACGGTGGGATTCCCGTTTGCTTTTAAAGAAGGCGAATTACGCCGCTATTACGAAGGATGGGACATGCTGAAATACAACGAAGATGTCGGCGAGCTTCACCGCACGGACGAAAACGGCAACCGTATCAAACTGCGCTTTGCTACGATGCTGGCGAGAAAAACGGCCTGAGCGATGCAAGTTCTGTAAGTCTCGCTGCGTTCGGCATTTTTTTGTCGGGCGCTGCGTTCAAATTGTGCTGTCGTTACCATTTTTAGTGCATCCAGAATGATTTCGTTTTGCTATTATTTCCTTTGCATCATTGCGAAGACTAAAGGGATCGTTTCATGCGTACTCATACTTTATTTAAAGTTGCAGTGCTTACTGGCTTGCTGGCGTTATCCGGCTGTGCGTCTAAAGTCACACAGCCGGATAAGTATTCTGGATTCTTAAAAAATTATTCGGACCTGCAGGAAACTACCTCCGCCACGGGGAAACCGGTGTTGCGCTGGGTAGATCCACATTTCAATGACTCTAACTATGACAGTATTGTTTACAATCCGATAACATACTATCCCGTCCCCAAACCAACGACCCAGGTCGGGCAGCAAGTTCTTGATAAACTGCTGGCTTATACGAACACTAAAGTAAAATCAGCAATTGAACAGCGCAAACCGCTGGTCACGACGCCAGGGCCGCGCAGTTTGATTTTCCGCGGGGCGATTACGGGCGTGGATACCAGCAAAGAAGGGCTGCAATTCTATGAGGTGATCCCTGTAGCGCTGATTGTGGCGGGCACGCAAATGGCGACGGGCCACCGGACCATGGATACCCACCTCTATTTTGAAGGTGAGCTGATAGATGCCGCGACCAACAAGCCGGTCGTCAAGGTAGTACGCCAGGGTGAAGGTAAAGACCTGAGTAACTCCAGTACGCCAATGGCGTTTGAGACGTTGAAACAGGTCGTGGATGATATGGCGACGGATACCTCTATGTTTGACGTTAACAAAAAATAATTCTGCGGCGCCATCGCAAGATGGCGCAAACCCCGGCAGATTAGCGGTCACCATCAGCCAGACAACGATGGGCGGCGCGTTCTCGTTAATACTGCATAGCCTATCCCGCCAGCGATCAACCCCCAGAATGCCGATCCGATGCCCATCAGCGTTAGCCCGCTGGCGGTGACGAGAAATGCGATAACTGCCGCGTCACGCTCACTTTCGTGAGTAAGCGCCTGATACAGGCTACCGCTAATCGTACTTAACAGTGCCAGACCAGCCAGCATTTGCACCCAGCTAACCGGCAGGGCGACCATCAGCCCGGTTATCGAACCGCCAAACCACCCGGCAAGTAAATAAAAAACGCCTGCGGCGGCGGCCGCTAACCAGCGACGCGTTGGATCGGGGTGCGCGTCCGGGCTTTGACAAATGGCGGCTGTAATGGCGGCAATGCAGATAGAATAAACGCCAAATGGCGAAAGCAGCAGCGCCAGCAATCCGGTAAAAATCATTAACGGAGAGACAGGAAGCTGATAGCCAGACGCCTTCATTGTGGCGACGCCGGGGGCGTTTTGCGATGCCATCGTCACCAGGAAGAGCGGTACCGCGACGCTCAGGCTTTGAGCGAATGAAAAGTGGGGGGGAACGAAGGTGGGCCACACCGGCGCGAAATGAATACCGCTCATCGCCACCTTACCCTGGATGAGCGCCACCGTTATTCCCATCACCATGGCAGCAATAACGGCATAGCGGGGCGCGAATACTTTAAAGAGTAGCCACGCCAATAGCATACCGCCGCACATGACAAACTCTCCGTTGAGCGTCCCGAACGCCTGCAGGCCGAAGCGTAGCAGTATTCCCGCCAGCATTGCAGCGGCAAGAGAATGGGGGATTATCCGCATCAAACGCGCAAACAATCCCGTGACGCCGCACAGCACAATCAGGGCATTGGCGACAATGAATATGCCCACCGCGTCTGGCAACGATAATCCCTGAAGCCCTGTTACCAACAGAGCGGCGCCAGGCGTTGACCAGGCGGTTAAAACCGGCGCACGATACCACAAGGTTAACGTTAGTGTGCTTATGCCCATGGCTATACCGAGGGCGGTCATCCAGCCGGCGATCTCTGCGGGTGTTGCGCCAGCGGCAAGCGCCGCCTGCCAGATAATGGCGGCGGAACTTGCATAGCCGACCAGAACGGCGACCAGACCGGATAATACAGTAGGTAACGGCAGTGATAACAGACGCATGATCGCCTCTTGTGCGTTATAACGGTCAGTCAATGTAGCATTGTGCGTTATAGCGTACAAGTGATACGCTATGGCCTTACTGGGGGGGGAAAATGGATAACCTGACACACTATCTGGCGACCACGTTAAGAATGTTACGCCATCAGCGAGGCTGGAGTTTATCGCGTCTGGCGGAGATCTCCGGCGTCTCAAAAGCCATGTTGGGGCAGATAGAGCGTAATGAATCCAGCCCGACAGTCGCAACGCTGTGGAAAATTGCGACGGGCCTGAACGTTCCATTCTCAGTGTTTATTTCGCCGCCGCAGGCCGAATTTCCTCCGACCTTCGATCCCCAGCAGCAAGCGATGGTAATCACACCGTTGTTTCCATGGGATCCTGAACTCTGTTTTGACTATTTTTCCCTATTGCTGGCGCCTGGCGCGGTCAGCGAATCAACGCCGCATAAAGCCGGCGTTGTCGAACATGTGGTGGTGATTCAGGGTCGGCTGGACATGTGTACTGGTGGGGTATGGCAAACCATAGACGCCGGTAAAGGATTGCGTTTTGCCGGTGATATGGCGCATACCTATCGCAATAGCAGTGACCAGACGGTTCATTTTCACTCGCTGATCCATTACCCGCGTGGTTAAGCGGGAAAACTATTTCGTTAGTTTGCGCTTCTGACTACAATAGCCGCCATTTCGCTGCTATTGGATAAGAAAGACTGTATGCGCCAGCAACCTCACTATCTCGAATTATTAAGTCCGGCCCGTGACGCCGCAATTGCTCGCGAAGCGATTTTGCATGGCGCAGATGCCGTCTACATCGGCGGACCCGGTTTTGGCGCACGTCATAACGCCAGTAACAGTCTGCGCGATATCGCCGATCTGGTTCCGTTTGCTCACCGTTATGGCGCCAGGATTTTTGTCACGCTGAATACTATCCTGCATGATGATGAGCTGGAGCCCGCGCAGCGGTTAATCACCGATTTGTACGACACCGGGGTGGATGCGCTGATTGTGCAGGATATGGGCATTCTGGAACTGGATATCCCGCCGATTGAGCTTCACGCCAGTACACAGTGTGATATTCGCAGCGTGGAAAAAGCGAAGTTTCTTGCCGATGTCGGTTTTTCACAGATTGTACTGGCGCGCGAGCTTAATTTGAGTCAGATAGCGGCTATTCATCAGGCTACTGACGCCACGATTGAGTTCTTCATTCATGGCGCGCTGTGTGTCGCTTATTCTGGGCAGTGTTATATCTCTCATGCGCAAACCGGGCGCAGCGCCAATCGGGGCGACTGTTCGCAAGCCTGTCGCTTACCGTATACGTTAAAAGACGATCAGGGGCGGGTGGTCTCTTACGAAAAACATTTGCTATCGATGAAAGATAACGACCAAACGGCTAACCTCGGCGCGTTGATCGATGCAGGCGTACGTTCCTTCAAGATTGAAGGGCGCTATAAAGACATGAGCTATGTCAAAAACATCACCGCGCATTATCGTCAGATGCTGGACGCGATTATCGAGCAACGTGGCGATCTGGCGCGTGCGTCGGTTGGTCGGACCGAACACTTTTTTGTTCCCTCCACGGAGAAAACTTTCCATCGCGGCAGCACCGACTATTTTGTTAACGCGCGTAAAGGTGATATTGGCGCATTTGATTCACCAAAATTTATTGGCTTGCCGGTAGGTGAGGTGCTGAATGTGGCGAAGGATTATCTCGACGTAGAAGCTACGGAGCCGTTGGCGAATGGCGATGGTCTGAACGTGTTGATTAAGCGTGAAGTGGTAGGTTTTCGCGCCAATACGGTGGAGAAAACCGGTCATAACCGCTACCGCGTTTGGCCAAATGATATGCCTGCCGACCTGCATAAAGTCCGTCCGCATCATCCGTTGAATCGTAATCTGGATCATAACTGGCAGCAAGCGCTGACAAAAACCTCCAGTGAGCGCCGTGTGGCGGTTGATATCATGCTGGGCGGCTGGCAGGAACAGCTTATTCTGACGCTGACCAGTGAAGACGGTGTCTGCATCACGCATACGCTTGACGGGGTATTTGAGGAAGCCAACAACTCTGAAAAAGCGTTGAATAACCTAAAAGCCGGACTGGCGAAGCTGGGACAGACGCCTTACTACGCGCGTGATATGCAGGTGACATTACCGGCGGCGTTGTTCGTGCCAAATAGCCTGCTCAATCAGTTCCGTCGGGAGGCGATTGATATGCTTGACGCGGCGCGGCTGGCCCATTATCAACGAGGTCGTCGTAAACCCGTGGCGCAGCCTGCGCCGGTCTATCCGCAAACGCATCTCAGCTTTCTCGCTAATGTCTACAACCACAAAGCACGGGAATTTTATCACCGTTACGGCGTACAATTGATTGATGCGGCCTATGAGGCGCATCAGGAGAAGGGCGAGGTACCGGTCATGATCACCAAACACTGCCTGCGTTTTGCGTTCAACCTTTGTCCAAAGCAGGCGAAAGGAAATATTAAGAGCTGGAAAGCCACGCCGATGCAGTTGGTGCATGGCGATGAGGTACTGACGCTAAAATTCGACTGCCGCCCTTGCGAAATGCATGTCATTGGCAAAATTAAAAACCACATCTTAAAAATGCCCCAGCCCGGCAGCGTTGTCGCTTCAGTGAGCCCTGAAGCGCTGATGAAAACGCTGCCGAAGCGCAGGGGCGTTTAATTAACGAAAATAGCTTTCTGGTTTGCGCGATTTCTGCCAGTTGTGGTGCTCGCGCAAGCCTTCCGCGGATTCTTCCGCTGCCGCCCGTAATTCATCGCTGTCGGCTTCGTGTCTAAGCTGGTGCCCTCCCGTCGCAAACCATACGAACGCGTGGTCTTGCTGTTTCGCCAGTAACTGGCCTGAAAACAGCGCACAGGTCAGTAAAACTACTGATAACGTTTTTGTAAGCATCATGCCACCTTCCAGTTACGTCGTGAGGCTATGATGCCAATAATTTCTTTGAGTTATTATTCCACACTTCAAATTAGCGAAAACGGTTTGTCAATAAGTGCGATAAGTTGTATGAGAAAATATACTTATACTCAGTATATCAATTATAAAAATAACGAGCCAATTCGTTCCATAGTAAATCCATTATTCCCTGGGAGTATATATTTAAAGTTATTGTATTAGATGGTTTTGGTATTGCCAGGGGATTGTAAATCCATACTATTTATGGTGTGATCAACTCTGGTGATGAGCCTCATTTTTTGTTGTTTCAACGAGTGAAGATAAATCTTCAGAAAAAAGGCTGTTATGAACTTGTAGCGCTACATATTCAGTAAGCTCGTTTAAACATAGCAGGCCATGAAAGGAACTTTCTTCCAGCATATTCATTAGTATCTCATTCTTAAACAAACATGAATAAACAATTTGAGTAACTGAGCTTTGTGCATAATTTGGTTCAAACGCTGCATTCTTTAAGTTAGTATTCTCAATAACCTTTGCGGCTATTTTGTTTTTGATAGCGTCGTCAATAGGTGGTACATCTGCCTGGGCAATGCCCAGATTAATCCTGGAGGAGATGGCGGCTTTTCTTTCCTGTTCCTTCCAGTCACATAAATTACCCTTTTCTGCCATGGCGATAAGCGTCTCTTTTATATTTTTTAGGTCAACGGGAAATGTTATACCGCCGGATAGCGAGAGTAGTAACCGCTCAGGGAACAAGCAACATAGCTCTTCACAAACATAAGTGCTAGCTTTTATAGTAATATCAGAATATCTTTTCAGGTGGGCAGGCTGAGTATCAACACAGAGCACTGTTCTATTCATTATATCATAATAGTAGTGATCCTGACGTATCACAATGCATAACGGAATATCTTCGCCATCTTTAATAAAGAGATTTGTATATTGACACTCAGCATCTTTATAGTGCTGAAAATGGAAATTTCCTCTGCATGACGGAGATGATAATTCATATAACGCGCAAAATAAATCAAATAAACGTTGCGCGTCAGGCGGAGAGGCAACATCACATAATTCCTTTATATATTGATCGGCAGTGGATCTTTGCGTGTCACAAAAAAAATCTTTAATCCTTTCCCATAGTAACGTAAAGAAGGAGCGTTGAGAGATAGCACTTTGAGAAAACATCTCACTCTTTAAAAATCCTCTCCCGATAGTAATTGGCATAATGTAGACCACAAGTGATTATATGATACTTCATTACTGGAATAGGTGGTATTCGAAATATTATCCCATGTTGCCCATCGGTTTGCCTATCGGTGAAACACCTGATTTTTGCTTTGTCCTGAACCGTCAACATTATTGTTCAATTGTTCAAATCGACCCGTAGCTTTAGTCATGCCCACGCCTCCTGGCCATGAAATATGTCAGATAAAACGAATGAAAGTAAAACGGTTTTCTTAATTCTCACATCATCATGTACTATGAGTAATGATTAATTACGCACTATATTATTTTTAGAGAAAGTAAATAGTTGCTCAACCGTGTAGAAATTGTCTTATAAGAAGTTAAACTAAAAGTATTATTAGGCTAACAACAATGAGATGTTTAGCGGTAGGGCAGAAGGCCAATACTGATAGTGCTTATGATATAAATACCTTACTCTTTAGTTTTTGTCTTAATTATATTTGTTGTAACGATTAGCTGACGGCTTTATTTCCAGTTGGGCGATAAAATTATAAAAACCTGCGAGGAGGCTCAAAATGAAGAAATCAGATGGTGAAATTCACGAAAAGACAGCATCCTGGGGCATTTTGCAGTCAGAATGGCTAAGAAAATGTGGACGGCTATTATTGCTGTTACTTTACCGTTTCGTTATCGGATGGGCTTTTTTTCAATTACTTGCCATGATCGTGGCAGGGATATTTTTGTTAGGCGTCTTATTATTTCATCCCATAATATTTGTACAGACTATCGCAATCACTGAGAAGTTAAATCATGCTTCGCTTGATTTATGGCATATCCTTAAGTTATGCCTATGGCATTACGGTATCATCGCAGGGTTTATTTTTATGGCGGAGTGTACGTTAAGTAAAAGTATACGGCAGGTTCAGCGCTTGTCCAAAAAATTTGGGGCACAGGATTTTTCTTCACGCCCGTGATCCGCCGCTGCAACCTGCGGTCTTACTGAATAATGGCTATGACCAGCAGACCGAATTATCTCGGTTCGAGGGGGATTCTATGTGTTTGCACAACTGCAGTGAATCGTAATTTCAGTGCATTATCGCCGACAATCGACGTGTTCCTCACTAATTGCCTTCCTGACTATATAGTGGTCTTATCTTTGGCGAAACAATGTTATTTAGTTATGGAAGGCGACAACAACTGTACTACTGATTATCAAATGACCTTTCTGGTCAGGTAGACTCGCCTTTGTGAAAACACATCGTTATCTGTGCTCCTGAGACTCACTCCCTTGCCGCCTTTACGCAACTCGAATTATTTTGGGTATAGAACAGGAGGCGCAGTGGTCGTATAAGCAAAATATAAACTCTCCGTTTGTGATAAGGCACAGATTACAGGGGGAATGATGTTTATTTTAACCATCTGTTTAAGCGGTGTCCGCTAATCTTTACCTGCTCAAATACATAATCACCCCTGTGACTCTCGCGAGGTGTAACATATGGTAAAATGCGTATCTTCTTTCCTCCTGTTCAGCCTGTTGTCCGTTCAGGCAATGTCAGCTGAAAACCATATTGATCTCCACCAGCCAAAAGACTTTGTCGATATTACTACGGTCGCCCCCGACGTACAGGTAGACATGCGATACTTCAGTTCCCATAACTTTATTGGTCGCCCCATTAAAGGCTATAACGCGCCTGTTTGCCTGTTAACACGACCAGCCGCGAACGCAGTGAAGCAGGTCGCCGATCGTTTACGCCCCTTCGGACTTACCTTAAAAATATATGATTGCTACCGTCCGCAAAGCGCAGTGAACGACTTTATCGCGTGGGCCAAAGATCCTTCTCAAAACCAAATGAAAAACGAATTTTATCCGCAGGTAGAGAAAAATCGTCTGTTTGAGGAAGGTTATCTTGCCGCCAGATCCGGCCACAGTCGGGGAAGTACGCTTGATCTAACGATTGTTCCACTTGACAGTAAAATACCAATATACGATCCCGGACGACCACTGGTGAATTGTACTGCGTCCGCGGCGCAACGCTCGCCAGATAATAGTCTGGATTTTGGTACCGGCTTTGACTGTTTTAGTCCGTTATCCCATCCCGATAATGTCATGCTTACCGCTCAGCAACGCGCAAATAGGTTGTTATTACAAACATTGATGCGTGATGCGGGTTTTACGCCACTGGATACTGAATGGTGGCACTTCTCTCTTACTCATGAACCATACCCGAACACTTGGTTTGACTTTCCCGTTAAGCAGAGACCCTGAAACGGCGTTTTGTTGCGAAATCTAATCATTACGCCTGTTGGAAAGCACCATAACAGTTAGCAAATCATTGTTAATTTTAACAACTGATATACACTGCGGTTGCCACCTGCAAGCAGCGCTCAATGAGATCGAATAATGAAAAAATATCAACGTCTGGCGGAGCAAATTAGAGAACAAATCGCCTCTGGCGTTTGGCAACCCGGCGATCGATTACCCTCGCTGAGGGAGCAGGTCGCCAGTAGCGGCATGAGTTTTATGACTGTCGGTCATGCGTACCAGTTGCTGGAAAGTCAGGGACGGATTATCGCCCGTCCGCAATCTGGTTATTATGTCGCGCCGCATCCGGTTTGTCGGTCAGTCGCGACGGCAGCGCACGTTATTCGGGATGAAGCCGTAGATATCAATACCTATATTTTTGAGATGCTGCAGGCGAGCCGTGATACCTCTGTGGTGCCCTTTGCCTCAGCGTTTCCCGATCCGCGTCTGTTTCCCTTGCCGCAATTGAACCGCTCTCTGGCGCAGGTCAGTAAAACCGCGACGGCAATGAGCGTCATCGAAAACTTGCCGCCAGGTAATGCAGAATTGCGCTATGCGATAGCACGCCGTTACGCGCAGCAGGGGATTACCGTTTCTCCTGACGAGATTGTCATTACCGCCGGCGCGCTGGAAGCGTTGAATCTTAGTTTACAGGCGGTGACGGCGCCGGGAGACTGGGTGGTGGTGGAGAACCCCTGTTTCTACGGTGCGCTACAGGCCCTGGAGCGATTGCGCCTGAAAGCGTTGTCGATACCTACCGATGTTAAAGAAGGTATCGATCTTATGGCGCTGGAACAGGCGTTACAGGAATATCCGGTGAAAGCGTGCTGGTTAATGACCAACAGCCAGAATCCGTTAGGGTTCACGCTGAGTGCTGAGAAAAAAGCGCGGCTGGTTGCGTTACTCACGCACCATAACGTGACGCTAATTGAAGACGATGTTTATAGCGAACTCTACTTTGGCCGCGAGAAACCTCTGCCTGCCAAAGCATGGGATCGCGACGATACCGTGTTGCATTGTTCGTCTTTTTCCAAATGTCTGGTTCCCGGTTTTCGCATTGGCTGGGTTGCGGGAGGAAGCCATGCCAGACAAATTCAGCGTTTGCAGTTAATGAGCACATTATCCACCAGTTCCCCCATGCAATTGGCGTTAGTGGATTATCTCTCGACACGTCGATATGACGCGCATCTGCGACGATTGCGAAGGCAGCTTGCCGAACGTAAACAGCAAGCCTGGCAAACCCTTTTGCGCCATCTCCCGGCGGAAGTAAAAATTCACCATAACGATAGCGGTTATTTTCTTTGGCTGGAGCTACCTGAGCAGCTTGATGCCGGTGAACTTAGCGCCAAAGCGCTTGAACACCTTATCAGTATCGCGCCGGGGAAAATGTTTTCAACGTCCGGCGCCTGGACGCGTTTCTTTCGTTTTAACACCGCATGGCATTGGGGAGAACGGGAAGAACAGGCCGTAAAACAGCTTGGCAGCCTGATTCGCGAGATGCTGAGCGCTAAAAGCCTTGTGTGAGGTGGAATGCGTGTCAGCTCACAACCTGACTAAATTTCCCGAGTGTGCCGGGTGAGCATCTGGCGCGCCGTCTATTTTTAGGAAAGCGGCGGCCCGTTCGCCGGAAATCGATTAATGACGATATGGGAAAATGCTATGCAATATCAATTACTGATTAATGGCGTGCTGGTGGACGGTGAGGGAGAAAGGCAGTCTGTTTATAACCCGGCGACAGGCGAGGTCATACTTGAGATTGCGGAAGCGTCGCCCGCGCAGGTTGACGCCGCAGTGCTGGCCGCCGATAGCGCGTTTGCCGAATGGGGGCAGACCACACCCAAAGCACGGGCGGAATGTCTGTTAAAACTGGCGGACAGCATCGAGCAAAACGCCCTTGAGTTCGCCCGGCTTGAATCGCAAAACTGCGGTAAGCCTTTGCACTGCGTAATTAATGATGAAATTCCGGCAATCGTGGATGTCTTTCGCTTTTTTGCCGGCGCGGCCCGTTGTTTGAGTGGGCTGGCGGCGGGCGAATATCTGGAAGGACATACGTCGATGATCCGCCGGGATCCGATTGGCGTGGTTGCCTCTATCGCGCCGTGGAATTATCCGCTCATGATGGCGGCCTGGAAGCTGGCGCCAGCGCTGGCGGCAGGTAACTGCGTGGTGATTAAGCCTTCTGAAATCACGCCGCTGACGGCGCTTAAACTTGCCGCGCTGGCGAAGGATATCTTTCCGCCGGGGGGGCTCAATGTCCTGTTCGGACGAGGGCAGACTGTTGGCGATGTATTGACCGGTCATGAAAAAGTACGCATGGTCTCTTTAACCGGTTCTATCGCGACCGGGGAGCATATTCTGCGCCATACTGCGCCAGCGATAAAACGTACGCATATGGAACTCGGTGGTAAAGCCCCGGTGATTGTTTTTGATGACGCCGATCTGGATGCGGTGGCGCAGGGCGTCCGGACTTTTGGTTTCTATAATGCCGGACAGGATTGTACTGCGGCGTGCCGTATATACGCGCAGCGCGGTATCTATGATGCGCTGGTCGAAAAGCTAGGGAACGCGGTGAGCAGCCTGAAAATGGGCGCGCCGGAGGATGAGTCGACAGAGCTGGGGCCGTTAAGTTCGCTGGCGCACCTGAAGCGCGTCACAGCGGCTGTAGAGGAGGCGAAGGCCCTCAGCCATATCCGTGTGATTACTGGCGGAAGTCAAACGGAAGGTAAAGGTTACTATTTCGCTCCGACGTTGCTGGCAGACGCAAAACAGGAAGATGCCATCGTGCAACGCGAGGTCTTCGGCCCGGTGGTCAGTATAACCGTCTTTGATGATGAAGATCAGGTTCTGAGGTGGGCCAACGATTCTCGCTATGGTCTGGCATCCTCCGTCTGGACTCAGGACGTTGGGCGGGCGCACCGGCTTAGCGCCAGATTGCAGTATGGCTGTACCTGGATTAATACCCATTTCATGTTGGTTAGCGAGATGCCGCATGGAGGGCAAAAACAGTCGGGATACGGCAAAGATATGTCATTGTATGGTCTGGAAGACTACACACTTGTCCGTCACATCATGGTTAAGCATTAAGGATCATTTACTGTTCAGAAAAATCGTGAAAAAATAGGCGGGTGTCGGCGGAGAGGGGGACCTCCCCGCCAACATGCGCAGCAAGTACTCAAAGGTTGAACACCTCAAGCAAACCAGCCGAATCTCAACGAGATCAGACCCAAAAGTCCTGCAGCAGCAAAGACATTAATCAGCACGACGGTTTTACTGGAAACATTCATTTTCGCCACCTTTCATCATAACCCCTATGGGTATAGTACGGGTTGGCGAGATCCGCAATAATACGTAAACAGGATATTCTGTGAGCGGAGCCGTGCATTGAGAACGTTTTGCTGTTAAGGCTGATAAACCTTGATGTGCGTCAAATAAAAAGAGCATATTGCGCGCGTTTTTTCCTCTGGTTGGCGCGGATGCCTGATATGACCCTCTTTCAAAAGATATTAATTTTTTACGCCGTCATGGCGGTGATATCATCCCTGATCACCTGGTTTTTGACTCATGACAAAAAACGAATTCGTTTCCTGAGCGCCTTTTTGGTTGGCGCGACATGGCCAATAAGTTTCCCCGTCGCATTGCTGTTTTCGCTTTTCTGACCTCAAGCCCGATACAGGTTACCGGGCATGGTTTTTCCGCCAGGTCAGGCTATCAGGGCAATTAATTGCGCTCTGTCTACGTCGGTAACGTCCTGCGGATGCCGATATCCTGCGTTCTCATTGGCCAGGGTATACAGCGCAACAAGCCAGTCATAGACATAGCGGCTGGCGGCGTGAACGGGCTGTTCGTCAAGCTTTGTTAGACGCAACATTGTCGAACGCGGTGTTGCGGCGAAAATGGCTGCGCCTTTCTGAACGCGGCTGGCCGGGCGTTGGGCCTCCTCGATATTGGCGTAGCCGAGCCAGGCGATGAAGTTACCAATGATGGCATGAAGCTGCGCGCCGCTCACCTCCTCGCGCTGCATGGTTTTCTGTAACTGCTGAGGTAAACCGAGGCGATAGCTGGCGGTAATTAAAATCTCCGCCACGGCGTTGAGCATCTGCGGTTCCAGTCCCAGACGCTGCGCATTATCCCGGCAGTGGGCCCACTGGCGCAGATGATTGATCCACATTTTGTGCGCCTGGTAGCCTGTTTCGTGACCTTCTGACGCTGAAGCGCGCGTTGGTTCGTCGGCAAAGAGATCGATCGCGTCATTAAATAAACCGCAGACCTGTTCTTCTCGTGACTGTCGGGTGCGCAGCAACGCTTCGAAATTCTGTACTGGCGGTAACAGCCCGGCCAGCAGGTCGCCATGTCTGGCGGCCTGGGCCTGAAGACGCCGGATCACGGTTTCAACCGGTAGCCGCGCGTCATCAAACATCGGTAACAGATCGCGCACGCGGCCTCGCAGTTGTTCGCGTAACGCCTGTAAGCGCGCCTGTCGCTGTGGTGCCGATGTCGCCTGCGATAACCATTCCACCAAACGCTGCATACTGTGTTTATCCAGCGCCTGCAACGTTCCCCAATGCACGCCAGGTTTACCCATCAACTGCTGGACGGCTTCATCCAGATTTTGCTGGGTGGCAAAACGGGCATCCTGTGGAGTAATAGCCCAGACGACGCCGGGTAACGCTGATTCATGCTGCGGCTGCGTGGCGTTAACCCACTCCAGTAAGTGACGGGCGGCAGTGGACGTTTGCGAGCGAGATGCCAGAGCATTGCAAATCACCAGAACATCGGGCTGTACCTGTTGGCGGTAATGGGCCAGCATCCAGCCTAATTTCGCCCGCCATAACGGATGAGGATGACTGTCTGGCGCGACCGGAATATCCAGTAAATCTACGTTATCCAGTACGTTGTTTTCAACGGTTAGCACCAGTTCGCGGGTAAGCAGCGCCAGAGAATCAAGCGAAAGGCTGACCGCATTGAGCAGTCGGCCTTCCTTAACCGGATGCACCACCACATCGATTTGCGTATCGTTGGCGGTTAGCGCCATTTGCGTCAGGAAGTTTTCCGCCGGTAAGCCAAAATGATCGACCAGCAGGCTGAGCGGCGCCGCCAGTTCCCCGGCATGGCCGGTTTGTTGCAACATATGCGCCAGCGCCAGCCATTGCTGGGTGATCTCCGGTTGCTCTCCCCACAGTAATGCCCAGGCGTGCGCCCGTGTCGTGAGATCCAGCGCAGGCAAGAGCGAGGCAAAGTGTTGCCATGTCGCATCATCAATATGTTGTCTGGCGGACGGCAGGCAAGAGCGCCAGAAACTCGCGATGGTCGCTACCTCTTCAGCGGTAACGCCGGGGACGGGCTGCGGTTGGCGAAGCGATTGCCATTTCTCCAGGCGTGATGTGATAATGGATTTTTCGACCTGGCGACAAATGGGGGACGCGCTGGTCCAGGCAATAAAGATCTGCACCAGTTCGGCTTCACTGATCAAGCGCAGGCGCAACGGCCAGCCGCTCTCGTTTGAAAAAATGTCGCGCGTAAAGCGAATAGCCATATTCGCTGGCGCATGACCCGGATTGATGTGGCTGAAATAATCATAGTCACGGTCCGGCGTGATAATTTCCAGCTTGCCATTCTCGTTACCGCATAGCGTCGTTAACAGATGCGCTTTTGCGGATTGCGCATACCCGTACAGACCAACGCAGCCATGTGACGCGCAGGCGGCGTTGAGCGCTGACTCATCCGCCGCGGCAAGCGTAAGTTGCGCCAGCAGAGCGTCGGCTTCGTCATCCAGTCGCGTTGCGTAACGGCGCGTGTTGTTAACCCACTCGATAACAGCCTGGGTGGCGTTTAACGGTTTTGTCATTTCAGGTATACACTCCCGCTATCTATCCAGTAGTGGCTGCCGCTGTGGCGGCGGTCAGCCAGCGTATTCAATTTTAATGTCAGCGCATCGGCGGCGACCGGCGTCCCGTCCTGGAGCCAGGCATCACTTAATATGAACGATTCCGGGGCGCTATCTTTGCTACTGCCGCGTAATTTCAGTCGCACATTCAGTACGCCGTCGCCAGCGATGGTTTTCGCCAGTTCGGCGGAATTAATGCTCAGGCAATAAAGTGGTGTTGCCGGCCAGCGACTGTTCGCCAGTTGACGAAAGCCCAACGTCACGTTACCGCGTAGCGGAAAATGCAAGCGAGCGTCCAGCGTTGCGCCGGGTTTATCCAAATCGATTTCGTGATACCAGATGTTTTCATCGCGAAGGGTATTAACGGTATTATCCAGTACGCCGAGATAACGTACAGTCGAATACGCGCCGATATCAGCCGCTTTAAAATTGAAACGCGGCAGACGTAAGTCCAGCGCCAGGCTGCATAACATCGCGCCCACCGCGGCAGTGGATTTTGGGTTACCGATACGCCCTTGCTGACTGAAGGGATACCATTCATGTACCTGATACTTATCCATCCACACAATGCGATTAACCGGCACCGGTTGTAAGTGCCGGATGAGCGCCTGTACGCCGGGTAAGCAGGTCGGTCTCCCCGTCACCAGCAAGATATCGCAGTGATAGTGGGAGATCGCTTCGCAGACCGCATGAAGCGGCGTTGTTAGCGTAAACTGACCGGCCAGCAGAGCCTCCTGAAGCTGGCTAAACTGGATTTGCAACGGCACATTGAATATATCAAATGTCGGCGAACCAGACGGTAAGGCATGATCGATCGCCTGCTGGATATAGTTCATCACGTTGCTCGTTGGGCGGCGGATCAGCAGATCGCCAAATGTCGCGTGTAAACCGGCAAACGGATCGTTAATGTCGCTTTGCTCCCAGGCGGAAAGTACCGCATGGCCCAGCGGCATAAATAATTGCAGCGCCGTTTGCTGACGCAAAATGGCCTGAGTATCAATTCGTCCCGAATCGCCAAATAAGGTCGCCAGCAGGGCGGCGGCATCCGTAACGCCTGCCCGTTGCAACGCCGTTTGCAGGGAAGGGAGTACACAGCGCTGAATGATATCCAATAGCAGATCGTCCCCGGCGACTTTAAAACCTTCGCGAAACAGGAGATGAGGCGTAATTTTTACATTGGCCCCCACGCCGTCATCTAACTGATAGTGAACGATCGCCATATCCGTCGTGCCGCCGCCGATATCAATCGATGCCACGCGCAACGCGCGTCCGGGGACGACGCCGGGTTCAGGCTGGCGATCCGGTCTGGCGAGCGCATTAAAAAAGGATTCGGTACGCCCGGCGTAATGCGAAATGGCTTCGTTATAAAGCCATACCAGTTGGCCGCAACTTGCTTCGTCCCATTCCATCTGTATTTCTGGTACCGGCACCACGCTTTTTTCACGCTGCTTAGGCGTGGTGAAATCCTCATCCTGCGGATGCCAGCCCATGGCTTTCCAGACCAGCGCCAGCGCTTCAAACATTCGCTGGCGGAAAATTTCTCGCTCCTGTTTCGGCATGGCGGAAGGCAGCGTTAAAATCAGGGTGCGTAGCTGGCGCGGCGAGGCGGGAAAGCCGAGCCGCAGCCGGGTGGCGACGCTGTTAATTTGCCCCAGCGCCTGAGCCAGAATTTCGCACAACATATGCGTCATCAAGGTGCTACGGCTGTATTGCGGCGAAAAAACCGGTAGCCTTTCTTCATGCGGCAGGCGGAATAACGGCTGTCCGTCATCGTTCATCAGATTCATCAGCGGAAACGCGGTGGCAAGCGCTTCGCGCTGCGTTTTACCGTGGATCTGGCTAAAACGCCAGTCCTGCAAGGCGGGGGTTTCATCCCACAGGTAGCGACGCGGGCTGGAGATGCCGCTGCTGCCTTCGGTGCCCACACGCTGCATAGCAAGGGCGCGAGCCTCGTCGCCCACACGCACAATGGAAGGCCAGACAAAGGCGTCGTCTCGTCCGCTTTCGACAGAAAAGTGTTGCTTGCCAAAGCGTGCTTCCGAGAATTCCACCCGGCTGGTAAATAAAGGATCGTTCAGATACTGCGGCTCGCTTAAAGAACGCACCTGAAGCTCTGCCGTCTGGCGTAACCCGTCATTCGCATCGCCATGATCCTCGATCAAGACGCCGCAGGTATGCGTATTGCCGACATCCAGAATCAGATCGACCGGGATTGCGGGCGTGCTTAACGTATGTGTCACAAACTTTACTTCCGGCACCGTAAGCTGTTCGCCTAACAGCGTCAGTAAATTCAACCAGTGCGCCTGATACTCAAAGCTACGCAGCGCTTGTTGTATGGCCTGTTCCGAACGGTTTTCCACCTGTGAGGCATACTGAAGAAACGACTCGCGCAGCCAGCCGTCAATCCATGTCTGGTCAAGAAAATCGGCAACTTCTTCATCCTGCCAGGCGAGCGCAAAACGTGTGCCATTGAGCAGATCGTTTTCGCAAGGCGCCAACGCCGCAGGCATATTTTTTGCCAGTTGACTGTCGAAGGCGAGGGTGATCCGGTGTGTGTTTCCGGCGCTATCTGGCTCGCTGAGTTTACGTACCTGAATGCGCGCCCAGTTATCCGGCCCGTCAATAAAGGTACGCGGCGGATTAAAACGCAGGAACGGCAGGGGAAGCCAGATTCCGTCGAGTACATCCAGAGAATAGTGCAGCGTCTGAGTGCTTTCCGGTTTCACGACTTCGGGTTGGCCGCCAGCACGTCCAGGCAACGTGTAGCGCCCGCTGGTCAGATCAAAATCGAGGCGCAGTAGCGGGCCGTTTGCCGTTTTGCGCACAAAACGTCCGTAGTGGGCCGACTCTTGCGGCGTTAAGCCAAAATCAAGAAACTGGACGCCACTGTTTGCAATGAGCGTGACGCTCTGTTTGTAATCACACAGATTGACCAACATAAAATCAGGCACCTATCTTTTTAAACGTCAACGGAATTGCCGCGTGGTCGCCATAACGGGCGGTACAGGTTGCGACGTCATTGACGCCTGCTTTACAGGTAATTTCCGGCATCGGATAACGTGAACCGTCGGTGCAGCGCGCATTGCCGCGACTTTTAATCATCAGCTCGCCCGTTTGATGCAGACCAGAGAAAATTTCCGCCCGACAAACCACGTTATCGCCATGTACTACGCGCGCGATACCTTTGTTATTTTGGATCTGATAACGCAGAGAGGGCGGCTTGCCGGTAATCGGATCTTTGACATCCACGCTGACCCGCCAGCTACCGTTTAAAAAGCGCGTGGTTCCAAGCTTCATCTGCGTACTGTCCATCACCAGCGCGTCTTTGGGAATAGCGGCAATGATAACAGGCGCTTCCGGCAGCGGCGCCGCTTTGGGGGCGGGCGTCACCTCAGCGCGATGCAGCGGCAAATGCGCGGTGAGTTCAGGCAATGGGGTAACGTCAGTTTTCGCGGTAGCGACAGGCGCGGCGCGAACAGGAGAGGACCCGTCAACGGATGAAGATGGCCAGAAAAAAGGCGTGGCGACGGCGGCGATAACCACGGCAGCGACAGGTAAGCTCCACAGCGGTAGACGGCGAGCTCTTTTCGCCTCAGCAACCGGGATGGGTGTGGCCGGCTTCGGCTCGCTAACGATAACGGGCGGCGCAACAGGTTCCTCCGGCATTTTCGGCGGCTCAATGACAGACGTTAACAAAGGTTCATCCGCCTGACTAAATGCCGCCTCTACCAGCGGCTTTTCTTCGGGCTCCGGCTCCGGCTCGACCAGAGGGATGTCGGGGATTGCCTCGGTTACCCGCAGGCAGTCCAGCACATCATCGCGTGTATTTTCGTTGAGATTAACGAATCCCCAGAAGGTGATAACCGGTTTGCCGTTAACCAGGAAAACATGATTTTCGCCGGGAAATTGCGTCGCTTTCTCAAGTAGCGACCCAAATAGCTGGAGCGCTGTTTTACCGGATTGCAGACTTTTGCGACTGAGTGCAGCCGCGCTTTCAAAAGTGCTGGCTAAATAACGTAAAGCCCGAGAACGTGTCTCTTCGTCAGCCGCTTTCCACGCTATCGCCTGACCTTCAATCGGCGAATACCAGTCAACCCGATCGCCATTATCGTTAAGTTGCGGAATCGCCAGACAGTCAACCATCGCCTGCTGTTTACGCAGACGAAGCGTTTCGCGAATTTGCAATGCTGATTCAAATACGGCCTGACCGCCGCCGCCCACGGCCTGATAATCATCCAGATTGCCGCTGCGCAAGAGAGATTTTGCCACGTTGTTATCCCTTAGACTTCTTCACGCGTCTACTTTACGGGGTCTATACGCAAGCAAACGGCGGAAGAAAGGCAAAAAGGCGCGAATTCTCGGTCTATTAAGCCCCGTGTTTTCACTTGACGTAAGTTAAATCAGGAGGGCAGCGGCGAATTACCGCATCGGGCGACAATAACGCGTATAATAGGCGAATCATGCTGTTACAGAATAAAGAGTAGGAGAGCTTATGTCGCACCTGGAGGAAGTGAGCGCCCGCGTGGATGCCGCCATCGCGGAGAGCGTAATTGCCCATATGAATGAATTGCTGATTGCCTTGAGCGATGACGCTGAATTACGTCGCGAAGATCGTTATGTGCAGCAGCAGCGTTTACGCACGGCTATCGCGCATCACGGCAGGCAATATCAAGAAGATCGGGACGCGCGCCGCGAGCAGCTCACCAAAGGCGGCACGATCCTGTAACCCATTAAAACTGGCGCTTCGCAATCAGCCATGCGCCAATGACCAGCAACAGCGCGCCAAACGCCGGCCCGACCATTGCGCGTAACGTGACGCCGTGGCTACGCGCGATATCCAGCGCCAGTCCGCCGATTAACTGGCTGGCGACCAGTACCGCGATAGTCGTCGCGGCGCCAACGTTCTGATACCCGCTAATGCTGGCAAATACAAAAAATGACCCCAGCAGACCGGGGATCAATGTCCACCAGCGAACGCTGGCGACCAGCTCGCCGAAACCCGCAGCGCCTTGCTTAAACCACAATATCGTCACAAATAAAACGATCCCTACCAGCGAGTTCAACAGCATAGCGATCAGAATCGTCGATGATGTCTGCGTAATACGCACCATAATACTGTTTTGTACCACCAGCCCGACGCCGGCGGCGATCAAAAAGATAAGCGTCAAAGACTGGTTCATCAGCAGGCGTCCGGCGCGGCGTGTTCATCAAGCTGGAGCTGCATAAACGTAAGATCTAACCAACGGCCAAATTTTACGCCGACCTGCGGCATTTGCGCGGTAACGGTAAATCCCAGCGAATGATGCAGGCGTATCGAGGCGGCATTCTGTGACTCAATACCGGCCACCATCACATGCTTGCCGCAGCGTCGGGCTTCGTCGATCAGTCTGCTGAGCAGCTTTCGCCCCAGTCCTTTCCCCTGGTGCGCCGGATGAACATAAACCGAGTGCTCGACGGTATAGCGAAAACCGTCGAAACTGCGCCAATCGCCAAATGATGCATAGCCAGTCACCACGCCATTTTCTTCGCTTACCAGCACCGGATAGCCCAGTAATTGACGGGCCTCATACCAGGCAAGGCGATTATCCGTATCGACCGTCCGATCGTTCCAGATGGCCGCAGTATGTAATACCGCATGGTTATAGATTTCGGTAATCGCGGCGCAGTCTGCTTTATCGGCAAAGCGAATCGTCATAGGGAACCCCAGGGAATGTTTACGATAGTGTTAGAAATACTATTGAAGGCGGCATAAATCAACGAATTAGCGCAAGAATTCATATTTAGCGAGAGGGGAAAGAAAGTCGTTCATAAAAGCGCACAGCCTGATATCTGAGAGTGTTTAACTCCCTCAGAAAGCTAATGTTCGACTATTATTGATGGATTATGCCAGGCATGAGGAGAATAGAATGAAGCAACAGACCAACCGAAATCGTCGTTGGGTTTTGGCCTCGCGTCCCCACGGCGCGCCGCAGATGGATAACTTCCGCCTCGAAGAAGATGACGTCGCGACGCCCGGTGAAGGGCAGGTGCTATTGCGTACCGTTTTTTTATCACTCGACCCTTATATGCGTGGCCGCATGAGCGATGAACCCTCATATGCGCCGCCTGTTGAACCTGGCTGCGTTATGGTTGGCGGTACGGTCAGTCGCGTTGTCGCGTCAAACCATCCTGATTACCGACCAGACGAATGGGTGTTGAGTTACAATGGCTGGCAGGATTATGACATTTCAGATGGCGAAGGGTTAGTAAAGCTGGGTGATAATCCGCAACATCCTTCCTGGTCATTGGGTATTTTAGGAATGCCGGGGTTTACCGCCTATATGGGGTTACTGGATATCGGCCAGCCGAAAGAGGGCGAAACGCTGGTTGTCGCCGCCGCCACCGGCCCCGTAGGCGCAACGGTTGGGCAAATTGGTAAGCTGAAGGGCTGCCGGGTCGTGGGTATTGCTGGCGGCGCGGAAAAATGCCGTCATGCGACAGACGTTTTGGGATTTGATCTGTGCCTTGATCATCACGCTGATAATTTCCCACAACAGCTTGCGCAGGCCTGCCCGCAGGGTATCGATATCTATTATGAGAATGTCGGTGGTAAAGTCTTTGACGCCGTCTTACCGCTACTGAATACGTCGGCGCGGATTCCGCTCTGCGGTCTGGTCAGCGGCTACAATGCGACAGCGTTGCCGGACGGTCCAGACAGACTGCCTCTGCTGATGGCGACATTACTTAAAAAGCGTATTCGTCTGCAAGGTTTTATCATCAACCAGGACTATGGTCACCGGATACATGAGTTTCAGCAAGAAATGGGGCGTTGGATCAAAGAAGGGAAAATACATTACCGGGAGCAGATTACTGATGGGCTGGAAAATGCGCCAGAAGCGTTTATGGGGCTGCTGGCGGGGAAGAACTTTGGCAAAGTCGTGATACGTTTAGCGGACGATGCGTAAAGAAAAAATGGCGGCATTATGTCGCCATAAAAATGTGCAAATTTTAAAATTCCGGCTTTACTTATATTCATCATTCAGATCGCGGTGGGGCAGCTTATCTCGCTCAGCGGCCTGAACCGGTCAAAAATCTCGATACATGAAGGAATGACGGAGATAAAACGGTTGCCATAAAGAAACCTGTATTGTTGTAAAAGATGAGAATATCACGCAAGTAAATTATCACTTTTATTTATTTGGCCGTTCAGGCCTGGATTATCTTTTTTACAATTAAGTTCCGAAACTTCTTCGGGACTCGATTGCGATGTTGTTCTGCCAAGAGGTGAAGGAAGGAAAATGCCGGGTACGGAAAAAACACAACATATAAGCCTGACCACACAGGTTGAAAATCGGTTAAAGCATCAATTGTCTATTGGCGCATTAAAACCAGGCGCAAGGCTTATCACTAAAAATATCGCTCAAGAGTTAGGCGTCAGTATTACGCCAGTGCGTGAGGCCCTGTTAAGGCTGGTCTCTTCCAGTGCTTTGGCGGTGGCGCCAGCACAGGCGTTTATGGTGCCGGAGATCTCGCTGGAAAGTTTGCTGGAAATTAATACGATTCGTACTGCCCTGGAGGAGATGGCGGTGGTCGCCGCTGCGGGTAAGATTACCCCGGATCGCGAGCAGACGCTGAATGCGCTATTAGATGAATTTCAACAGGCGCTGGAAAGTGGCGTTATGGAGAAAATTCTTTTGGCCAACCGCGCATTCCGCTTTGAGATCTACCACTACGCGGATATGCCAACGCTGTATGCCATGATCGAGCAATTATGGGTACGCCTGGGGCCAAGTCTGCATTTTTTATATGATAATTTTAAACTTGATGATTATCAAAACGGCGTTAATCTGTACAGAAAATTGCTTAATGCGTTAGTGACTGGTGATAAAGAAGCCAGTCGCCACTGCCTACAGAACGTTTTGCAACAAAACGTAGCGACGATTAAAAATCAGTACTTCATGTAACTTTCATGAAACTATGACTAATCAATAGCGGGGATGCCCCGCTATTGCCGGATATTTATTCAAATTGCCATGCCAGATTAATCCCCACGCCATAGTTACGCCCTGGCGCTGGCTCATAATATCGGCCATTAGATTCATTAACGATCACCGAACCGATATATTCTTTATCAAATAGATTATCTACCCGCCCAAAAATATCGACGGTAAGCTGACTGTAATTAAATTTATACCCTGTATTTAGTCCAACAACGGTATACGAAGGCGCTTTGGCGGTATTTTCATCATTGGCCATGATATCGCCCATATACCGAACGTCTGTTCCGGCGTACCACCCCTCATCCGGGATAAAACCTAATGAGGCGAATCCCATATTACGGGCGATGCCGGGCATCCGGTTTCCATCACAGTTTTGCCCCTGACAAACGTTACTGCGATAGGTCGCATCCAGCCAGGTCCATGATGCTTTCACCCGCCAGTCGCCGGCGAAGCGCTGGTCCAACGCGAGCTCTGCGCCCTGGCGGCGCGTTTTGCCCGCGTTTTTGTAGGTAGTGCGTCCTCCCATACTACTGGCGACGACAATTTCATCATCGGTATCGGTTTGAAATAACGCGGCGGTCAACAAGCCATTGCCAATCCGCGTTTTACTGCCGACTTCCACCGTATCATTGGTCGACGGTTTGAGGTCAAAGTTGAACCCGCTTTGGCCGTCAGCGCGATAAGAAAGTTCATTGATAGTGGGAGTTTCAAATCCGCGACCGGCAGCAAGATAGAGATTCCAGGCGTCAGTTAACGCATATTTTAGCGATCCGGCGGGTAGCCAGTGGTGATAGCTGGCGTCGCCGCTGTCATCGCCATTGCCGGGCGCGATATAGTGATCGTTAGAATCGAACCACACGGAACTGTAGCGCACGCCAGCATCCAGCGAGAGTTTTTGCGTAAGCTGCCACTGGGTTTGCAGATAAGGATCGACATTCCACATCAGGTTACGCTCATCCCGCCGTAAATCGCCTTTATGCCCGAACTCAGGGGGGCCGTTGTTGAGACGGAAGTTATTGTAACCCTTGCGGTTTTCGCTCATGTTTTCATAGTTTAACCCGCCAGTGAAGGTGACCGGCACACCTAATTCTCCCCGGTGAGTCCAGCGGGAATCAATTCCCTGATAGTGGCGTTGCAGTGTAATTACGCCGCCAGCCTGGGCTGGTTTTAGCTGTGCCACCAGGGGAATAGACTGGTATTGCGTGGTTTCCCGCTCTCCGGCGTAGGCCATCACGCTGATATCATCCTGCGCGCTGAGCTGACGTTCATAACGCAATCCTGCCTGAGTTTGTTTGATGGTTTTACGCGTATTGTACTGTTCAGCGCGCGGCGCCTGTTGCGGATCGGCTTTCCATTCAGATTCGGTAAGTCCGCCGGGATCGTCCGCCTTAATGTCCACACTATTAAAAATCAGCGAAAGTTTACTGACATCGTCAAGGCGCACGCCCAGTTTGGCATTAGCCAGATTTTTTCGCGCGCCGCTGTGATCGCGGTAGCCGTGGGTGGTGAAACGGGTAGTTGATACCGTGTAATCCACGTCGCCAGGCTGTGTGCCGTCACCCATCGCGCCCGTGGCTTTTAGCCCATAGCGCCAGCTTCCATAACTGCCGTAGTAGCTGCTGGCCTCAATCCCGGTTTCGGTGGTGACATTTATTACGCCGCCGGAAGCATTGCCGTATAGCGCTGAGAAGGGGCCGCGTAACACTTCAACGTCTTGTATGCTGTTAATATCAATATTCGAAATCTGGCCTTGTCCATCCGGCATGGTGGCGGGAATGCCATCAACATACAGACGAATGCCGCGCACGCCAAAGGCGGAACGCGAGCCAAATCCACGGATAGAGATTTGCAGATCCTGCGCGTAGTTCTGCCGGTTCTGCACCTGCAATCCCGGGACGCTGGTTAAAGTCTCAGATAAATTAACGCGCGGCGTCGCCAGACGCATGTCTTCTCCCTCAATGACGCTAACGGCGGCAGGTGTATCCAGTTCGGATACGGTTTGCGGCGTTGCGGTGACTATCATGGTTTGTTCATTGGACGCGCTGGCGGCCTGAAGGACCGGGGAGAAGGTCAGAGGCAATAAGAGGGCGGGATAAAGTCGCTGTCTAACGGAAATAATTTTCATGAAAATGCCGGATAAATGTAAGCGTATCAACGGAAAACGTGACATTAAGGGTAGTCAATATGTAAAGTTTTGAAATTTTAATCGCACATTAAGTTAAGAAAATGTGCGGTATTTAAGAGCCATGACATTCGCAGGCGAGGAAAAGCTCCACTTTCTGATAAATAATGATTATTATTCTCAACTTATAATAAGTGCGGAACGAAGATCCCGCGCAGCGAAGTAGTGTGAAGCAGCTATACACGTTTTTATCAAAGGGAGTCGTCATGCACTTACGTCATCTTTTTTCGCCGCGCCTGCGTGGTTCTTTATTGTTAGGTTCGCTCCTCGTGGCATCCTCATTTAGCACGCTGGCGGCGGAAGACATGCTGCGTAAAGCAGTAGGCAAAGGCGCTTATGAGATGGCCTGGAGTCAGCAAGAAAACGCGCTCTGGCTGGCTACATCGCAAAGCCGTAAACTGGATAAAGGCGGCGTAGTTTATCGTCTCGACCCGGTGACGCTGGAAATCACGCAAGCGATTCATAACGATCTCAAGCCGTTCGGCGCCACCATCAATGCCGCGACCCAAACGCTGTGGTTTGGCAATACCATTAACAGCGCTGTTACCGCGATTGATGCCAAAACGGGTGATGTAAAAGGTCGTCTGGTACTTGATGCGCGCAAACGTACTGAAGAGGTTCGTCCGTTACAGCCCCGTGAGCTGGTTGCCGATGCGGCGACCAACACGATCTACATTAGCGGTGTTGGTAAAGAGAGTGCTATTTGGGTAGTGGATGGCGAAACCATCAAACTGAAAACGACGATCGAAAATACCGGCAAAATGAGTACGGGTCTGGCGCTCGACAGTAAAGCGCAACGCCTGTACACCACCAATGCGGATGGCGAATTTATCACCATCGATACCGCCAGCAATAAAATTCTCAGTCGTAAGAAGTTGCTGGATGACGGTAAAGAACACTTCTTTATTAACCTGAGTCTCGATACCGCAGGTCATCGCGCGTTTATCACCGACTCGAAGGCGACTGAGGTTCTGGTTGTCGATACCCGTAATGGCAATATTCTTGCCAAAATCGCGGCGCCTGCTTCTTTGGCCGTCCTGTTTAACCCGACACGTAACGAGGCGTATGTGACACATCGTCAGGCAGGTCAGGTCAGCGTGATCGATGCGAAGACCTATAACGTTGTTAAAACGTTCGATACGCCGACGTACCCGAATAGCCTGGCGCTATCGGCAGACGGTAAAACGCTCTACGTCAGCGTGAAGCAGAAATCGACACGTGAACAGGAAGCGACGCAGCCGGATGATGTTATTCGCATTGCTCTGTAAATAGGGTATGGAGGGGGAAACCCCTCCAGTCATCTCTTTAAACGCACCGATACGCCTCGTTACACCCCGCCGATAGCCTGATGATTCTGTGAGAATTACACTGCCTTTTTGCTGTAGTTAACTCATTATATTCACGAGGAAAATATGAAAAAGTTATTTATATGCTCAGGTTTGGGCATGATGTTTTTTATGCTTGCGGGTTGTACAACCAACTATGTGATGACGACGAAGAATGGGCAAACGATCGTAACTCAGGGTAAGCCGCAGTTAGATAAAGAGACGGGGATGACCAGTTATACCGATCAGGAAGGCAACCAGCGGGAAATTAACAGCAATGATGTGGCGCAGTTGATTAAGGCTGACTAAGCATTGGGCGCGATGCGGTGTTGGCGGCAACGCGCATTAAACCCGGCAGGCCTGGGGCTGCCGGGGAAGGGGAATGTTATGTCGCTGCTTCTTCTTTCAATACGACACTCTCTGTCGAATCCGCCGTCACTGGCGCAGTGCGATGGATCTCCGCCACGCGACGTCGCACGCCAAACCAGCCGGCGACCAGCAGAATGGCGATCAGCGGCAACGAGGCGATAGTGTAAGTTCCATTCGGGTAGTCAAACGCCATGAGTACCAGCACGCTTAGTAAAAACAGCAGCGTTAGCCAGGAGGTAAAAGGCGCGCCGGGCAGTTTAAAACTGACGTCTGCGGCTTTGCCTTCTTTTATCGCCTGGCGTAAACGCATCTGGCACACCATGATAAACGCCCACGACGCGATAATGCCGAGCGAGGCAAAATTAAGAACGATCTCAAACACGCGGGAGGGGACCAGGTAATTCAGGAATACGCCGACCACGTAAACCACCAGAGTCGCCAGTATACCCGCATAGGGCACATGCTGACGGCTCATTTTCGCCATGAATTTCGGCGCGGAACCCCCCATCGACATTGAACGTAAAATTCTCCCCGTACAGTAAAGCCCGGAGTTCAGGCTGGAAAGCGCGGCGGTTAACACCACGATATTCATAATACTGCCGATATAAGGCACGCCAAGTTTAGAAAAGAAGGTGACAAACGGACTTTGCCCCGCCTGGTAGGCGTTCCACGGCAGCAGCAAAACCAGCAATACGACCGATCCTACATAGAAAAGACCAATACGCCAGATCACGCTATTGATGGCTTTTGGCACCATCGTCTGTGGATCTTTGCACTCCCCAGCGGCGGTACCGACCAGTTCAATCGACGCAAAAGCGAACACTACGCCCTGAATCAGTACCAGCGCGGGCAACAGGCCGTGCGGGAAAAAGCCGCCATTATCTGTAATCAGGTGAAAACCGGTGGCATTACCCTCAAGCGGTTGACCGGTACCGAGAAAAATCGTGCCTACCACCAGGAAGATAACAATGGCGAGTACTTTTATCAGCGCGAACCAGAACTCCATTTCGGCAAACCATTTTACGCCGATCATGTTCATGGTACCGACAATGGTTAACGCGCCGAGCGCGAACACCCATTGCGGAACGTCGCCAAATGCGCCCCAGTAGTGCATGTATAACGCCACTGCGGTGATATCGACGATCCCGGTCATCGCCCAGTTAATAAAGTACATCCAGCCTGCGACGTAGGCCGCTTTTTCACCCAAAAATTCACGGGCGTAGGAGACGAAGCTCCCGCTGGAAGGGCGATGCAATACCAGTTCGCCCAGCGCGCGTAAAATGAAAAAAGAAAAAATGCCGCATATCAGATAGACCAGCGCCAGTGCCGGTCCGGCCATTTGCAATCGGGCGCCTGCACCTAAAAATAAACCGGTGCCAATCGCGCCGCCGATAGCAATCATCTGAACCTGACGATTCCCCATCGCTTTGTGATACCCCTCTTCATGGGCGTTCAGCCAGCGTCGTTTCGCCGCATGTTGTTCTGCGGCGTGCGTAGTCTGTGTTTTCATTACGTTACCTGTTATAGCCTGTCCTGACAGAAAAATTCCTTATGCCGCGACGGGCGCTCACCAATCGATTGCCTGCAATGGCGAATGCCGCTTTTCCCTGATTCTGTGACAGGGATAAAACCGCCGGCGGAGCATCCTACCTGCAATTGTTAAATGACGCAAAACATACGGAAAGAAGAAAATGAGGATGTCGTGTTTATTTGTGCGGTCAGATGTGGTGCGGTGTGGTCACGATTCAGCCAGATAAGCTTTCAGCACAAATCCGCAGTGATTGCGTTGCGCAATAATTAATCAGGGTTAATCCCTGCAGGGATTTATGGTCATAGATATGACCTCGAACGATAAACCACCTGACGATATTGAAGCAGCATAAGATCAGGCCGTTGCGCCTGTTATTCTCATTTCCTCCTGAAAATGTATGCCTTTGAGCAATTTTGTTGATTGACATATCGTCATAATGAGAGAGGAGTAGGACATATAAAGCTATTGAGCAAAATTTGAAGGAGCAGGATATGCCATATACATCAGTTTCTACCTATGCCAGAGCTTTATCAGGAAATAAGCTACCTCATGTTGCTGCAGGAGATTATGAAAATAAATTATCAACAAAAATCATGAAAGGCATCTTGTATGTGCTTACCGCAGGACTGGCCTACGGATTTACGCGAGTAATTGAACATTATTGCAATGTTACGCCTAAAGTTGATGAGTTCTGTGCCAATGCAGGGAATATCCATAATCACCTTGCTGATGCTGTGTGTGATGGGCTGTATACTATAGATGTCGACCTTTCTGATGGTCGGAGGTTAACATTCGAACAACTCTCGCTGATGGCTGGACGTGAGCCAATCGTCAGGATATCGGATGGCGAACATACCGTTGAGGTTAAGGGGTCCTTTGAAGAGATTTGTATGAGACTGGAAGAGGGCTTTTTTGAAGCGCCAGCGTACTATGATTATGATATTGATGAAAAATATAAAACCGTCAGAGAGCGAATGGCAGCATATAATGCCTTACCTCAGGCATTAGGCGCCATTCCGTGTTTAGAATATTATATCGCTCGGGCCAGCAACATGCAGGAGGCGAAAGCGCAATGGGCGGCCGACATAAAAGCTCGCTACCATAACTATTTGGACAATTATTAAAAAGCGTTTATGTTTAGCCAGTTTTGTTAGAAATCAGACTCGCTGAGCCGGCGTTAAAAATTTTAACACGCCGCTATTTTGGCGGCGTGTCGCAAAGAGATTCTCAGAACCCGATTTCCGTTTGTACGCCAAAATTCCACGTACCTCCGGCGCGACAGCCGGCCTGTCTTATTTTTTCAAAAGTATCCAACGCTATTCCACGGATAGGGTATCCTGTTGCGCAGCGATATCCGCCTCAGCCTGTGTGCCGAACGCAAGCATTAATGTTAATGGAAGCCTCAGATGACCTCTTTTTTACATGCTTATTTTACGCGATTACATTGTCAGCCGTTGGGGGTTCCTACGGTTGAAGCGCTCAGAACGCTTCACTTAGCGCACAACTGCGCGATTCCTTTTGAAAATCTGGATGTGCTACTGCCTCGTGAAATACAGCTCGATGAGACGGCATTAGAGGAGAAACTGCTTTATGCCCGACGCGGTGGATACTGTTTTGAACTGAATGGTCTGTTTGAACGTGCGTTACGCGACATCGGTTTTAACGTCCGAAGCTTATTGGGGCGGGTCATTCTGTCTCATCCCGCCAGTTTACCGCCGCGCACGCACCGTTTGCTGCTGGTTGATGTTGAGGATGAACAGTGGATCGCTGACGTGGGGTTTGGCGGCCAAACGCTAACCGCGCCGCTTCGTCTGCAGGCTGAAATTGCCCAGCAAACGCCGCATGGCGAATACCGCCTGATGCAGGAGGGAAGCACATGGATTTTACAATTCCGCCACCATGAGCACTGGCAGTCGATGTACTGTTTTGATCTGGGGGTGCAGCAGCAGAGCGATCATGTGATGGGCAATTTCTGGTCGGCTCACTGGCCGCAATCCCATTTTCGTCATCATTTGTTGATGTGCCGCCATTTGCCTGATGGCGGCAAGCTGACATTAACGAATTTCCACTTCACGCGTTACCACCAGGGACATGCCGTTGAACAGGTCAATGTACCGGATGTACCGTCGTTGTATCAGTTACTTCAGCAGCAGTTTGGTCTCGGCGTAAATGATGTAAAGCACGGTTTTACCGAGGCGGAGCTGGCCGCGGTAATGGCTGCATTTGATACCCATCCGGAGGCGGGAAAATAATTTTTTGCCGCGAGGATTTGCGGGCCTGACAAAGATTAAAAAGTAATGGCCCATTCGGCATGAAACAGAATGACCGCCTGGCCGGAGATGGTGACGTTTTCCGGCTGGTTATCGCGAATGGTGACGGTAACATCAACAGTACCCTCTTTGCCTAAAGCGCGCCCCTGATGGCCTTGAATCTGCAGCGTTTTACCGTCATGCGCCATCAGGCCATGATGGACGAGCCATGCCCCCATCGGGCCATTGGCGTTTCCCGTTACCGGATCTTCCACAATTCCTATCGCCGGGGAAAACATTCGCCCATCGGTTTCGTTTTTTCCCGGACGAATCTGGAAAGGAAAAAAGCCGTTACAGCCAATTTGCTGGCTGATTGCCGTCAGGGCTGCCAGATTCGGAGAAAGGGCATCAATATCAACGTCTGGTTTGAGCAGGATCATCACTTTTGCATGTCCTGTTGAAGCCACCTGAATTGGCGCTCCCGGCACGATATCATCTTCAGTCAGGTTCAGTGCGGTGATAATGGCAGCCCGAATCTCTCCGACTAACGGTGGTTCAAAAGAGGGCTGACCTTGTTCCAGCGTGATGCGATAGTCGTTGTGTTCGGCATGAATTTCAACGCGATGACGGCCCGCTAACGAGGTTTGCCAGACGGTGGTGTTTCCCAACCCCAGTACCGTTGCCCGAACATAATGCGCGGCCACGGTGGCATGACCACAGATGGGGACTTCTACTGTCGGTGTAAAGTAGCGTATGCGCACATCACTCTCTTCGCTTTTTAGCAAAAAGGCGGTTTCCGAGTGACGAAGTTCACGGGCAATCAGCTGCATCTGCGCGTCGCTTAGCGTATCCGCATGTAAGACAACGCCAGCAGAGTTGCCGCGAAAGGGTTCGCTGGTGAAGGCGTCAACATGGTAAATCTGCGGTTTCATTGATGTTCTCCTTTGACTGAAGAATCATCATAGCCTGTGCGTTGCCGAATGACGACGCCCAGACGTTTTTCTTTGCCCGGTAAGCGTCCCCCCGGGCAAAGAGAATTAGCGGCGGGTACGAACAATCTGGTAGCGACGGGTGAAATACTCAAACGGCGCGCTCCAGACATGAACCAGACGGGTGAACGGGAAGAGCAGGAAAATAGTCATTCCCAGCACCAGATGAACGCGGAAAACAAACGCCACACCGCTCAGCATTTCCGAAGACCCGCCGCGGAAGGTGACAATACTTTGCGCCCAGCCCACCAACTTCATCATTTCGCTGCCATCCGGATATTGCGCCGAAAACGGAATAGTGCTCAGGCCAAGCAGGCACTGAATCAGCAAAATGCTCATGATGATAATATCTGGTGTAGTGGATGTCGCCCGCACACGCTGATTGGTCAGACGACGCCACAGTAATCCCGCGCCGCCGATCAACGTTAATACGCCGCACACGCCGCCGAGGATCATCGCCATCTGCTGTTTTACCGCAATCGGCAGGAACCAGGCATACATCCAGTGTGGCGTCAGCATTCCAAACAGATGGCCAAAAAAGATCCCCAGAATGCCAATATGGAACAGATTCGACCATATCACCATCCCACGCTTATCCAGCATCTGGCTGGACGACGCGCGCCAGGTATATTGTCCGTAGTCATAGCGCAGCCAACTGCCGAGGAAGAAGACCGTGGCGCAAATATAGGGGTAGATATCGTAAAAAAAGACGTTCAGGTACTGTATCATTTCGGGCCTCCCGCGCTGACGTCGACGTACTGCGGCGCCGCGTCCTGGCTAAAGCGTCGTTGATAATGGTGTAACGGTGAACTGTCACAGGTCGTGGCGTTATCTTCGATAAACTTCACCTGTTCTTCTTCCCAGACGGCATCCAGTGCCTGACGGGTATCATCCCGCGATTCCTGAACAATCTGTTTGGTGACACTGTCACTTGTAAGCGTACTGCCCGCCAGCGTCAGCAGGGCGTCAAACAGTTGATACCACGGCGCTCCTCGCTGTTTCAGACGACCGCCCAGTAGCGCCAGAATAGGGGCAATATTCTGTAATCCCTCGCGCGCTTCCGCTTCCGGCAACACGCTTAAGTATTCCAGATAGAGCGGCAGGTGATCCGGCAGTTCGCGGCAGTTGAGCTGCAGGCCCACGGTTTCATACTGGCTTAACAAATCGACCATCGCCTGGCCGCGATCGCGGGACTCCGCATGAACATGCTCGAATAACAGCAATGAAGTGGCGCGCCCGCGGTCAAACACTTCACACCATTCTGCTTGTTTATCCAGTAACGGCGCATAAAGCAGCTCGCGAGTGAAGTCGGCCAGCATTGGCGCATCGTGTTGGATAAGGGCAAGCGCTTCATCCCGACATTCCCACAACTCGTCGTCCGGATACTCCATCAACAGGCCAATCGCTTTGAGGATTTGCATTATTCCCCCTCCGCTTTATCACGTACTTCGGTGATATTGATGGCATCAATACGGCTACTGTTGAACAGGTTGAATTTGGTATCCGACCCGTGGCAACCGTCGCCAAAAGTAAAGCCGCAGCCGTTGCGCTCCGGAAAGGCATCGCGCGCCATTTCCCGGTGGCTGGTGGGAATGACAAAACGATCTTCATAATTGGCAATCGCCAGGTAGCGATACATCTCTTCAACCTGTTGTACGCTCAGACCGACTTCGTCAATCGCGCGGGTATCCGTCACGCCTTCAACCGTCTGCGAGCGCATGTAGTGGCGCATCGCCATCATCCGCTTTAGAGCCCGAATGACCGGACCGGTATCGCCCGCGCTGAGCATATTGGCCAGGTACTGGACCGGAATACGCAGCGTCTCCACCGCCGGCAGAATATTGCCATTGTGCGGTAACCCGCCCGCGTCGGCGTATGACTGGATGGGCGACAGCGGCGGTACGTACCAGACCATCGGCAGGGTACGGTATTCCGGGTGCAGCGGAAGCGCCAGCTTCCAGTCCATCGCCATTTTGTACACCGGCGACCGTTGGGCAGCGTCGATGACGTTTTGCGGGATGCCCTGTTTAAGCGCCTCTTCGATGACCGCCGGATCGTGCGGATTGAGAAACACATCACACTGACGTTCATACAAATCCGTCTCGTGTTCGGTACTGGCCGCTTCTTCAATCCTGTCGGCGTCGTAGAGCAGAACGCCAAGATAACGGATGCGCCCGACGCAGGTTTCCGAGCAAACGGTCGGCTGGCCGGATTCAATACGCGGATAGCAAAATATGCATTTCTCAGACTTGCCGCTCTTCCAGTTAAAGTAGATTTTTTTGTACGGGCAGCCGCTGATACACAAACGCCAGCCCCGGCATTTATCCTGGTCGATTAGCACGATGCCGTCTTCTTCACGCTTATAAATAGCGCCACTTGGGCAGGTGGCGACACAACTGGGGTTGAGGCAGTGTTCGCACAGGCGCGGCAGGTACATCATGAAGGTGTTTTCGAACTGACCGTACATCTCCTTTTGTATGTTGTCGAAGTTGCGGTCGCGGGCGCGTTTTTCAAACTCGCCGCCGAGCAGCTCTTCCCAGTTTGGCCCCCAGATCACCTTGTCCATCCGTTTTCCGTCGATCAGTGAACGAGGACGGGCAGTGGGCTGATGCTTACTCTCCGGCGCATTATGTAAATGCTGATAATCGAAGGTAAAGGGTTCATAGTAATCATCGATTTGCGGAATCACCGGGTTGGCGAAAATTTTGCTAATTACCCCCATTTTGCCGCCCAGACGGGGCCTTATCTTGCCATTAACATCACGAACCCAACCGCCTTGCCACTCCTGCTGGTCTTCCCAGTTTTTGGGATAGCCGATACCCGGTTTAGTTTCGACGTTATTGAACCATGCGTATTCCATCCCTTCACGTCCGGTCCAGACGTTTTTACAGGTGACGGAGCAGGTGTGACAGCCAATACATTTATCAAGATTCAGTACCATCCCAACCTGTGAGCGTATTTTCATTTTTTCGCCTCCTGTACCTGATCCCGGCCCTCATCATCCAGCCAGTTAATGTTTTTCATCTTCCTGATCATGATGAATTCATCGCGATTCGAACCCACGGTTCCGTAATAGTTGAAGCCGTAAGCCAGTTGCGCATAGCCGCCGATCATATGCGTCGGTTTTGGACAGACCCGGGTCACGGAGTTATGGATCCCGCCGCGCATCCCGGTCACTTCCGAACCCGGAATGTTCATAATCCGCTCCTGGGCGTGGTACATCATGGTCATACCCGGCGGGACGCGCTGGCTGACCACCGCACGAGCGGTAAGGGCGCCATTAGCGTTGAAGGCTTCAATCCAGTCGTTATCTTCAATACCCAATTCACGGGCATCGGCTTCGCTGATCCAGACAATCGGCCCGCCGCGCGACAAGGTCAGCATCAGCAGGTTTTCGCTGTAGGTGGAGTGAATTCCCCATTTCTGGTGCGGCGTCAGGAAGTTAAGCGCTTTTTCCGGGAAACCGTTGGGCGGAATTTCTCGCATTTCGCTGACGCTGCGGGTATCAATCGGCGGACGATATGCCACCAGGCTTTCGCCAAAAGCGCGCATCCACGCATGATCCTGATAGAGTTGTTGACGCCCCGACAACGTGCGCCACGGGATCAGTTCATGTACGTTGGTATAGCCGGCGTTATAAGAGACATGCTCGCTTTCCAGCCCTGACCAGGTCGGGCTGGAGATAATTTTGCGCGGTTGCGCCTGGATATCACGAAAGCGAATTTTCTCATCTTCTTTATTGATGGCCAGATGGGTGTGCTCGCGCCCGGTCATCTCGCCCAACGCCTGCCAGGCTTTCACCGCCACCTGGCCGTTAGTTTCCGGCGCTAAGGCAAGAATCACTTCCGAAGCATCCAGCGCGGTGTCGATCCGCGGACGTCCTTTCGCCGGGCCATCGTGTTTGGTGTAATTGAGCTTACCGAGGAAATCGACTTCATCTTGCGTATTCCAGGCAATACCCTTACCGCCGTTGCCTAATTTATCCAGCAGGGGACCCAGCGAGGTAAAACGTTCATAGGTGGCCGGATAATCGCGTTCAACCACGACGATATTGGGGGCGGTTTTGCCCGGAATAAGTTCGCACTCGCCTTTACGTCAGTCGAGAATATCAAATGGCTGCGCCAGTTCCGCCGGGGAATCATGCTGGAGCGGGTGTAACACCACATCGGTTTCCTGTCCGAGATGTCCGACACACACTTCAGAAAAGACGCTGGCGATACCTTTGTAGATCTCCCAGTCGCTTTTGGATTCCCAGGCAGGATCGACCGCGGCGGAAAGGGGGTGGATAAACGGATGCATATCCGAGGTATTCATATCGTCTTTTTCATACCAGGTGGCGGTCGGCAAAACGATATCGGAAAACAGACAGGTACTGGACATACGGAAATCAAGCGTGACCAACAGATCGAGCTTGCCCTCAATCGCGGCGGACTGCCATTCCACCTCTTCAGGCTTAATTCCTTCGCTGGAACCCAGCGCTTCGCCCTGAATACCGCTGTCGGTGCCCAGCAGATATTTGAGCATGTACTCATGACCTTTCCCGGAGGAGCCGAGCAGGTTAGAGCGCCAGACAAATAAATTTCGCGGGTGATTATGACCACTGTCAGGCTGTTCGCAGGCAAAACGGATAGCGCCTGATTTCAACGCCTGCACGGTATAATCCGCCGCAGACAGCCCGGCTTTATCGGCGCTCGCTTTCACGCTGAGCGGGTTAAGATTAAGCTGCGGCGCCGAGGGTAGCCAGCCCATACGTTCCGCGCGCACGTTGAAATCGATCAGGTGTCCGGAAAATTTAGCCGGATCGGCCAGCGGCGACAGCAACTCTTGCGCAGTCAGTTTTTCATAGCGCCACTGGCTGGCATGGTTGTAGAAAAACGAGGTACTGTTCATCTGACGTGGCGGGCGATTCCAGTCCAGCGCGAAGGCCAGCGGCAGCCAGCCGGTTTGCGGCCGCAGCTTCTCCTGGCCGACATAGTGCGCCCAGCCGCCGCCGGTTTGTCCAACACAGCCGCAGAACACCAGCATGTTAATCATCCCACGGTAATTCATATCCATGTGATACCAGTGATTCACTCCCGCGCCGAGGATGATCATCGAACGACCGTGAGTTTTATGGGCGGTCTCGGCAAATTCACGTGCAATAGTTTCGATATGTCGACGCGGCACGCCGGTAATCTGTTCGCCCCAGGCCGGCGTGTAGGCTTTTACGTCGTTATAATTATTGGCGCTATGGCCGTCATCCAGACCACGATCCAGCCCATAATTAGCCAGCACCAGATCGTAAACGCTGACGACCATCCGCTCGCTACCGTCCGCCAGAGCCAGGCGTTTCACCGGTAACTGACGTACCAGCACCGGTTCCTGCCGCACGCTGCGAAAATGCGGGTTTTCGTTACCGCCAAAATAGGGGAAGGCGACACCCGCCACGTCATCATGCTGACCGAGTAAAGAGAGCGACAGTTCAGTTTCGACGCCCGCCGCCACCGGTTCCAGGTTCCATTTTCCCTTTTCGCCCCAGCGAAAACCGATAGAACCATTGGGCGCGACCAGTTCGCCCGTACTGTTGAGCGCGACGGTTTTCCATTCCGGATTATTGGCTTCTCCCAGTCCATCCACCAGATCCGACGCGCGCATCATACGCCCCGGCACATAACTGCCGTCTGCGCGCTCATCCAACAGAACCAGCATTGGCATGTCGGTATAACGGCGGCAATAGTTAAGAAAATAGTCGCTGGGATTATCGAGATGAAACTCTTTTAAAATAACGTGACCCATGGCCATCGCCAGCGCGCTGTCGGTACCTTGCTTTGGCGCCAGCCACTGATCGCACAGTTTAGCGACTTCGGAATAGTCCGGGGTGATGGCGATCGTCTTGGTGCCTTTGTAGCGCACTTCGGTAAAGAAGTGGGCGTCCGGGGTACGCGTCTGCGGCACGTTAGAGCCCCAGGCAATAATGTAGGCTGAGTTATACCAGTCGGCGGACTCCGGCACGTCAGTCTGCTCGCCCCAGGTCATTGGCGACGCGGGTGGAAGATCGCAATACCAGTCATAGAAGCTCAGACAAGTACCGCCAAGCAATGACAGATAACGTGTTCCGGCGGCGTAAGAAACCATCGACATTGCCGGAATAGGTGAAAACCCCGCCACACGATCCGGACCATAGGTTTTGATTGTCCAGACGTTAGCAGCGGCAATGAGCTGATTCAGCTCTTTCCAGTTCGAACGAATAAAGCCGCCATGTCCGCGCACCTGTTTGTAACTTTGGCATTTTTGCGGGTCGTTCATTATAGATTCCCATGCCAGTACCGGATCGCTGTGCCGGGAAAGGGCCTCGCGCCACAGTTCTATCAGCCGCTTACGCACCAGAGGGTATTTCAAACGATTGGCGCTATAGAGATACCATGAGTAGCTGGCGCCGCGCGGGCAGCCGCGCGGTTCATGGTTCGGTAAATCGGGACGCGTGCGCGGGTAGTCGGTTTGCTGGGTTTCCCACGTCACCAGACCATTTTTGACATAAATTTTCCAACTACAGGAGCCCGTGCAGTTGACGCCGTGGGTTGAGCGCACGATCTTATCAAACTGCCAGCGCTGGCGATAACTGTCTTCCCAGTCGCGGTTGGTATGCATCACCTGAGCATGGCCGTCGGCAAAGGTATCGCCTTTTTGTTTAAAGTAACGAAAGCGATCCAACAGTTTACTCATGACATTTCTCCTGCTTCGATAAATTTTCCGCCATCCTGTCGATTTGGCGTTAAACCATTACCGGATGGCCGTCCTACAGGTGCGTATGTTGTTATTGTTGTTTAGGCTTACGACGCCCGTAGACCAGCCAGGTCAGCAGGACGCAAGCGATGTAAAACAGCAAAAAGATTTTCATGGCGCCCACCGGCGAGCCGGTCAAGGCCAAAGAGGTGCCAAACGCTTTTGGAATAAAGAAGCCGCCCACAGCGCCAATAGCGGAGATAAAACCGAGCGCGGCGGCGGTATCCGTCACCGCTTCGCGCTGCGCCTGCTCATCGCTCCCGCCGCGCAGTTTGACGTTGTAGAGCGTGATCTGACGGAAGATCACCGCAATCATCTGGAAGGTAGAACCGCTGCCGAGACCCGCTGTCAAAAACAGGCCCATAAAAACAAGATAGAACGCGCTAAAGCTGCCTGCGCCGGAGCCTGGCAGTGTGAGGAATAGCAAGGCGGTAAACAGCGCCATAAAGATAAAATTAATGAGCGTGACGCGAACGCCGCCGAATTTATCGGAGATCACGCCGCCTGCCGATCGCGCCAGCGCGCCGATAAAGGGGCCAAAGAACGCCAGTTGCAGAATGTTTACGTCGGGAAATTGCGTTTTGGCGAGCATGGCGAAACCTGCGGAAAAGCCGATGAATGACCCGAATGTCGCCAGGTACAACAGGCTAAGCAGCCACAGGTGCAGACGTTTTAGCACCGGCAATTGCGAGGCGACAGACGCTTTTGAACTGCCGATATCGTTCATACCAAACCAGGCGGCAAGCGTCGCGACAGCCAGTAACGGCACCCAGATCCAGGCTGCGTTAGTGAGGGCGAGCAGGGAGCCATCAGGTTGCGGCACGCCCCGGACGCCTAAAAAAGTAAATATCGGCAGAAAAATAACCAGCGGCGCAATCAACTGCATCACACTGACGCCAAGATTTCCCAGTCCGCCGTTAATACCCAACGCGCTACCTTGTCTGGCTTTTGGAAAGAAAAAACTGATGTTGCCCATACTGGACGCGAAGTTTGCCCCCGCAAAACCGCACAACAGAGCGATGAGCATAAATACCCCGAAAGGGGTGGCAGGATTTTGCACGGCGAATCCCAGCCAGGTGCAGGGAATAATCAATATTACGGTACTTAATACGGTCCATTTACGGCCACCAAACAGTGGTACCATAAAGGAGTAGGGAACGCGTAATATTGCGCCGGAAAGAGAAGGTAGTGCGGTTAATAAAAAGAGTTGGTCGGTGGTAAAATTAAATCCAATTTTATTGAGGTTGACGGCAACAGCGCTAAACAACATCCAGACGCAAAATGCAAGGAGCAAACAACTTACTGAAATCAATAAGTTTCTTCTGGCGATGCCTTTCCCTTTATTCTCCCAGAAGGCTGGATTTTCGGGTCGCCAGTCACTCAAGAGATAACGGTTATAATTCTCGTTTTGTCGTGTCATTTTACCCCTCACATGCGCATATCATTTGAAGAAAAACACAAAAAAGAGACAGAGCGTCACGCGCTCTTTTGAGAACTTATTGAAGTTTTTTTAGAATATTGAGTGAAAGAATAGATAAAAAACCAGGCCAGCGCGGCGCGATGAGGAGATATGATGTTTCTTAATTGTTACTATTTGTAAATTAAAAGCGATTTTTATTAAATTATTTGTAACTTTACGCAAAGAGTTCAAGCGTAATCATACGATCCAGATGGAATTTAAACGCGGGATCGGCCATTTCCGGAATCCCCAGTACATACATACCGTCCAGCCCGCACACCAGTGCGATAAGCCGCCAGGCGATATCCGTGGCGTTAGCAGTAAACGTAAATTCTCCTGCCTGTTTGCCCTGCTCGATAATTGTGACCGTTTCCTCATGCCACATCTGCATCGTGAGGAGATAAGCATCTCTGATGTGCGGATCCCGGTCGGCCAGAATTTGCGCCTCTCGCCACAATTTTATGTAAGGCTCAAAGCCGCCGTCTTCGCTACCCAACATAGCGTGAAGCCGTGCACGCCAGGTGGCGGGCGGCGGAACTTGCCCGGCATCAAGCAGGGTGCGGATCAAATGGACAAAGGCCAGCGCTTTGAGCTCGCCCGCCGAGCTGAAGTGGTGATGCACCTGGCCGGCGGCGACATCGGCTTCTGATGCAATTCGTCGCACCGTCATGGCGGCAAACCCGTCTGCCAGCGCCACGCGCATCGCCGCTTGCAGGATCACTTCGCGGCGTTCATCCCGGTTAAGGTAACTCATATTTTCCCCACATTAGCCAATGCGCGCAGTGTAACAAAAAGCTGGACATTCGTTCAACTTACCGTAGGATCCTGAAGCTGGACAAGCGTCCAAATTTGAGTTTTTGAAGGGAGAGTTATGTTTCGTCAGTGGTTAACGTTAGTCATTATTGTGCTGGTCTATATTCCTGTCGCCATTGATGCCACGGTCTTGCATGTCGCCGCCCCGACACTGAGTATGACACTGGGGGCCAGCGGCAACGAGCTGCTGTGGATCATTGATATTTATTCTTTGGTCATGGCTGGCATGGTGTTGCCGATGGGCGCGCTTGGCGATCGTATCGGTTTTAAACGCCTGCTGATGCTGGGCGGGACGCTCTTTGGCCTGGCGTCATTGGCGGCAGCGTTTTCGCATACCGCCAGTTGGCTTATCGCCACCAGGGTATTACTGGCTATTGGCGCGGCGATGATTGTACCGGCGACGCTGGCCGGAATACGCGCTACCTTTTGTGAAGAGAAGCATCGCAACATGGCGCTGGGCGTCTGGGCAGCGGTAGGTTCGGGCGGAGCGGCGTTTGGGCCGCTCATCGGCGGCATATTATTAGAGCATTTTTACTGGGGATCGGTTTTCCTGATCAACGTGCCGATTGTGCTGGTCGTCATGGGCTTAACCGCCCGCTATGTTCCTCGCCAGGCGGGCCGTCGCGATCAACCGCTCAATCTTGGCCATGCGGTGATGCTGATTATTGCCATTTTGCTGTTGGTCTATAGCGCTAAAACCGCGCTGAAAGGGAATTTGTCGCTGTGGGCCATCTCGCTTACCCTGCTTACCGGCACGCTGCTCCTGGGACTCTTTCTCCGCACACAGCTTGCGACATCGCGTCCGATGATTGATATGCGACTATTTACCCATCGCATTATCCTGAGCGGCGTCGTGATGGCGATGACCGCGATGATCACTCTGGTGGGTTTTGAGCTGCTGATGGCGCAAGAGCTACAGTTTGTTCACGGGCTATCGCCTTATGAGGCCGGGGTATTTATGCTGCCGGTGATGGTCGCCAGTGGATTCAGCGGGCCGATTGCGGGCGCGCTGGTCTCGCGTCTGGGGTTACGGCTGGTCGCGACGGGCGGCATGGCGTTAAGCGCGCTGAGTTTTTATGGCCTGGCGATGACGGATTTCAGCACCCAACAATGGCAGGCCTGGGGGCTGATGGCGCTGCTGGGATTTAGCGCCGCCAGCGCATTGCTGGCTTCCACGTCGGCAATTATGGCCGCTGCGCCGGCAGAAAAAGCGGCGGCGGCCGGCGCGATAGAAACGATGGCTTATGAACTGGGCGCGGGACTGGGCATTGCCATTTTCGGTCTGTTGTTAAGCCGTAGCTTCTCCGCGTCTATCCGTCTGCCTGCCGGGCTTGAGGCGCAAGAGATTGCCAGAGCGTCATCTTCAATGGGAGAAGCCGTGCAGTTGGCGAATAGCCTACCGCCCACGCAGGGGCAGGCAATACTGGACGCCGCCAGACATGCCTTTATCTGGTCGCATAGCGTGGCGTTAAGCAGCGCCGGGAGTATGCTTCTTTTGCTGGCGGTAGGGATGTGGTTCAGCCTGGCAAAAGCCCAACGCCGATAACATAACGCCTGGTGAGATAAGCGCTTAATGCGCTAGCTGGCAGGGGGAGTCCATTTCCTCAACCTCTTTACCGCTGAGGCGTGCGTATTGCCCCGTCAGTCGCCAGAAGGCAGGCTGGGTTTCGGTATAAATTTCCGCAGCCAGAATCAGCCGACGGCGATCAACTTCGTTCAGTTCCAGTAAGGTCCAGGGAATAAAATAGCGATCGGTATCGGTAAGCCGAAACCACAGCGGACACCCGCAGCCGGAACAGAAGTAGCGTTCGCCGCGCGAAGAGGATGAAAAGTATGGCGGTTCCGGGGAAAGGGGGGCTAGCTGTGGTTGCCCGCAGGCTTCCAGATACATGGCTATTCCACCCGACCATTTTTGACACAGCGTACAATGGCAGGCATAGACATCCAGCATTTCGACGTCAACGGTAAAATGGCTCTGTCCGCAAAGACAACGACCAGTGAACGTCTGCACGGCATACTCCTTATGACCGAGTCTACATCAAGAGAAAAAGCCAGCCCTGAAAGGACTGGCTTTGTATTCAGACTACAACAAAATTAGAACTGGTAGTTCAGACCAACAGCAACGATGTTGTCGGTAGACACTTTAGCCGCTTTGGTGAAGTCGCTGTCGTCCAGCAGGTTGATTTTGTAATCAACGAAGGTGGACATGTTTTTGTTGAAGTAGTAGGTAGCACCGACATCGATGTACTCAACCAGATCCTGGTCGCCGTAAGTACCCAGGTTTTTACCTTTGGATTTCAGGTAAGCGATGGACGGACGCAGACCGAAGTCGAACTGATACTGAGCAACTGCTTCAAAGTTCTGGGTTTTATTCGCGATAAACGCATCACCCGCTGAATCTTCACCAAAGGTGGTCATGTTCAGCGTTTCGGAGTAGGTGGTCGCCAGGTAGATGTTGTTCGCATCATATTTCAGACCAGCAGCCCAGACTTCAGCGTTTTTACCCGCAGCATTCAGGTTGCTCGCTGCTTTCACCTGGTTGTTAGTACGGTCAGACTTCGCATAGGCCGCACCTACGCCAAAACCTTCGTACTCATACGTTGCGGACAGACCGAAACCGTCGCCGTTAGACTCGTACGCGCCGTCACGGTCGTTTTTGCCCTGGTACTGCGCGGCAAAGTTCAGACCTTCAACCAGGCCAAAGAAGTCAGTGTTACGGTAGGTGGCAACACCAGTAGTACGGCCAGTCATGAAGACGTCAGTCTGAGTCCAGGTATCGCCACCGAACTCTGGCAGAACGTCGGTCCATGCGCCGATGTCGTAAGCAACGCCGTAGTTACGACCGTAGTCGAAAGAACCGTAGTCAGCGAATTTCAGACCAGCAAACGCCAGACGGGTTTTGTCTTTGTCAGCGCCCTGGCTTTCAGTACGGTTGCCTTTGAATTCATATTCCCACTGGCCAAAACCGGTTAACTGATCGTTGATCTGAGTTTCGCCTTTAAAGCCCAGACGCGCGTAAGTTTTGTCACCATCACTTCCGTTATCATCAGAGAAATAATGCTGAGCGTGAACTTTACCGTACAGATCCAGTTTATTGCCGTCTTTGTTATATACCTCGGCTGCATTTACAACGCCTGCTGCCAACAGGGAAGTCACTGCCACTGCCACTAACTTAAGTTTCATTTTAATAATCCTTATAATTTTCTTAGCGTGTTTCCTCAACCATTGTTAAACGAGGCGTTTGTCAATGGCAGACTATTTTTAAATGACGGAGTGGCATAAGTTCAATAATAAGTTTCATAAGATTACAAATTATTTTAATTTGTGTGATCGAGATCTCCTTAATACATTTGAGAGTATTAATTCAAATAGGGACTGTCTAATAAGATATATTTTCGGAGGGGACTATTGGGCTGTTTATGGTTTTATTTTTGGTAGTAACTACTGATTATTATATGCACTAATAACAGTTGCGAGCTAACGTTAATTATATATTTGTTAATATAATTATATCATTGCATTAACATGTTTAACGATTTTATAAAATTCATTTTTACCAGCGCAATCCTGGTATGGCGCAGGAGGAGCACGTGAAAATGGAAAATCGTCAAATACGCACAGGCAATAGATAAAAGCGTAGTTGTGTTATGAAGAGTGTCAAGGTACAGCGGGTCGATTTAATATCAATATCGGCCCGCCCGTCGCTTAGCGCCGCCGCGTTGCCAGCCAACAAAGTAGCGAACCTACGCAAACCATGACTGCGCCTTGCCAGAAGGAGAATGACAGTGGTGAGCTGAGTAACAGCGCGGCCAGAGCAGAGGACATGACGGGGGTAAAATAAGACCCTACGGCCATGATAGTCACATTGCCATGAAGTATGCCCACATTCCATGCGGCGTAGGCAAACCCTAACGTTAATGCCGCGGTAAAAAGTTTAGCAATCACCGGTAGGCTAAATATCATGGCAGGTTGCGGCGTAAGAAAATAGTGGAACCACAGCGCCACGGCGGTGAGTAACACAAAGACTGTGATACCGTTAAAACCACGCGCATATTTATTTGTGACGGTGCAGTACGTCGCCCATATAAACGCCCCAAGAAATGCCAGTAAATAACTTAGCGGACTGGTGGCGACATTGCTGATAATTTCTCCTGGATTAAGACCATTCTCGCCCCCCAGAACCCAGCAAACGCCAGTAAGTGCAATAAGCAATCCAGGAACAATAAGCCAGTTAGTTTTTTGCCCATTAAAAAGAATGGCAAACAGAATGGTCAGGCTGGGCCATAAATAGTTAACCATGCCGACTTCGATAGCCTGATGGCGAGTGGCGGCATAACCGAGAGAAAGCGCCAGGCATATTTCATAACTGACAAACAGTACGCTGCCTGCGATGAGGTATCGCCCCGGGAAACGGCGGATATCAGGTAATCCGACGGTAAAAATCAGCAGCAGACCGCTTAATGAATAGATCATGGCTGCGCCGCCTACCGGTCCGAGACCTTCGCTGACGCCGCGAATTAACCCAACCATCGTGCTCCACAGAACGATGGCAACAAGCCCTATTAGCGTTGCTTTTTGTGATGTCATGCTTTGTGACTGTCCTGAATACCGCGCAAAATAAACTGCCACTTATAGCACTTTTTCCGAGGGCGATGCCATGCAGTGTCATTTTTTAGTACCTCCCTGGAGTTATTGCGGTTTAAAAATAGGGCTATTTAATAGCGGAACCGTTTCAATATTGATTTGACGCAAAAAAGTTATCGATTTTGCTGTTAGTTTCCTCGCGAAGTTATACACGCATCCTGGGCTGAGGTTTTGCTGCAGTTCGAAGGAGGCGTGCATCCGTGGAAAAAAGAGGAAAGCAATGGACGTCAGCCGCAGACAATTTTTTAAAATCTGCGCGGGCGGTATGGCGGGAACAACGGTGGCCGCACTGGGTTTTACCCCTAAAATGGCCCTGGCTCAGGCGCGAAACTATAAGCTGTTGCGCGCAAAAGAGATCCGTAACTCCTGCACATACTGTTCCGTAGGTTGCGGGCTATTAATGTATAGCCTGGGAGATGGGGCAAAAAACGCGAAAGAAGCGATTTACCATATTGAAGGCGACCCGGATCATCCGGTAAGCCGTGGCGCGCTGTGCCCGAAAGGGGCCGGTTTGCTGGACTATGTTCACAGTGAAGATCGCCTACGCTATCCGGAATACCGCGCGCCGGGTTCCGACAAGTGGCAGCGCATTAGCTGGGATGACGCTTTCACTCGTATTGCTAAATTAATGAAAGCCGACCGCGACGCCAACTTTATTGAAAAGAATGAGCAGGGCGTCACGGTTAACCGCTGGCTCTCTACCGGGATGCTGTGCGCCTCGGCGGCCAGCAATGAAACGGGTATGCTGACGCAGAAGTTTGCGCGTTCTCTCGGTATGCTGGCGGTAGATAACCAGGCGCGCGTCTGACACGGACCAACGGTAGCAAGTCTTGCTCCAACATTTGGTCGCGGTGCGATGACCAACCACTGGGTGGATATTAAAAACGCCAACGTCGTGATGGTGATGGGCGGCAATGCCGCAGAAGCGCATCCGGTGGGTTTCCGCTGGGCGATGGAAGCGAAAAATAATAACGATGCGACGCTGATTGTCGTTGATCCACGCTTTACGCGTACGGCGTCGGTGGCGGATATCTATGCGCCAATACGTTCCGGTACAGACATTACCTTTCTGTCCGGCGTTTTGCTGTACCTGATCGAAAATAACAAAATCAACGCTGAATACGTTAAGCATTACACCAACGCCAGCCTGCTGGTGCGGGATGATTTTGCCTTTGATGACGGTCTTTTCAGCGGCTATGACGCCCAAAAGCGTCAGTACGATAAATCCTCCTGGAACTACCAGTTCGATGAAAACGGCTATGCCAAACGTGATGAAACGTTGACGCACCCACGCTGTGTGTGGAATCTGCTGAAGCAGCACGTTTCGCGCTACACGCCGGACGTCGTGGAAAACATCTGCGGTACGCCGAAAGCGGATTTCCTGAAGGTGTGTGAGGTGTTGGCCTCTACCAGCGCGCCGGATCGCACTACCACCTTCCTGTATGCGCTGGGCTGGACGCAACATACCGTCGGGGCGCAGAACATCCGTACTATGGCGATGATCCAGTTGCTGCTCGGCAATATGGGGATGGCTGGCGGCGGTGTGAACGCCTTGCGCGGCCACTCTAATATTCAGGGTTTAACGGATTTAGGACTGCTCTCCACCAGCCTGCCGGGTTACCTGACGCTACCGTCAGAAAAACAGGCCGATCTGCAAACTTATCTGGCAGCGAATACCCCCAAAGCGACGCTGGCCGATCAGGTCAACTACTGGGGTAATTATCCTAAGTTCTTCGTCAGCCTGATGAAATCTTTCTATGGCGATGCGGCGCAGAAAGAGAATGACTGGGGCTTTGCCTGGCTGCCTAAGTGGGATCAGTCCTATGACGTGATCAAATATTTCAACATGATGGATAGCGGGAAAGTCACCGGCTATTTCTGTCAGGGCTTTAACCCGGTGGCGTCCTTCCCGGACAAAAACAAAGTGGTGCAAAGCTTAAGCAAACTGAAGTATCTGGTCGTTATCGATCCGCTGGTGACTGAAACGTCAACGTTCTGGCAGAACCACGGCGAATCTAATGATGTCGATCCGACAACGATTCAGACCGAAGTCTTCCGTCTGCCGTCTACCTGTTTTGCGGAAGAGGATGGATCTATCGCTAACTCCGGTCGCTGGTTACAGTGGCACTGGAAAGGTCAGGACGCGCCGGGCGAAGCGCGTAACGACGGCGAGATTCTGGCCGGTATTTACCATCGTCTGCGTGAAATGTATCGCGCAGAAGGCGGTAAAGGCGCCGAACCACTATTGAAGATGAGCTGGAATTACAAGCAGCCGGATGAACCGCATTCGGAAGAAGTGGCGAAAGAGAACAACGGCTATGCGCTGGAAGATCTCTATGACGCCAACGGTACACTGCTTGCCAGGAAAGGCCAGTTGTTGAGTAGTTTTGCATTACTGCGCGATGACGGTACGACATCCTCCTCCTGCTGGATTTATACCGGTAGCTGGACGGAGCAGGGCAACCAGATGTCCAGACGTGATAACGCCGACCCGTCAGGGCTTGGCAATACACTGGGTTGGGCGTGGGCGTGGCCGCTAAACCGTCGCGTATTGTATAACCGCGCTTCGGCGGATCCGCAGGGTAAACCGTGGGATCCAAAACGGATGCTGATCCAGTGGAACGGCGCGAAGTGGACAGGGAACGATATTCCGGACTTTAACAACGCGGCGCCGGGGAGCGGGACCAATCCGTTTATCATGCAGCCGGAAGGGCTGGGACGTCTGTTTGCTATTGATAAAATGGCGGAAGGGCCGTTCCCTGAGCATTACGAGCCGATGGAAACGCCGCTGGGCACTAACCCGCTGCACCCGAATGTGGTCTCGAACCCGGCTGCGCGTCTGTATGAAGAAGATGCGCTGCGCATGGGTAAGAAGGAGCAGTTTCCGTACGTGGGCACGACTTACCGCCTCACAGAGCATTTCCATACCTGGACCAAACATGCGCTACTTAACGCTATCGCTCAGCCGGAACAGTTTGTGGAGATCAGTGAGACGCTGGCGGCAGCGAAAGGTATTGCTAACGGCGACTATGTGAAGGTGAGCAGTAAACGCGGGTTTATTCGCGCGGTCGCGGTGGTAACTCGTCGTCTTCGCACCCTGCATGTCAACGGTCAGCAGGTTGAAACGGTGGGGATCCCGATTCACTGGGGCTTTGAGGGTGTCGCGCGCAAAGGCTATATCGCCAATACTCTGACGCCAAATGTCGGTGATGCCAACTCGCAAACGCCGGAATACAAAGCGTTTTTAGTTAACATCGAGAAGGCGTAAGGGAGGCGAACATATGTCTATGGAAACGCAGGACATTATTAAACGGTCCGCAACAAACGCCATCACGCCGCCTCCGCAGGCGCGTGATTACAAAGCCGAAGTCGCGAAACTGATCGACGTCTCCTCCTGTGTCGGCTGTAAAGCCTGCCAGGTAGCCTGTTCTGAATGGAACGATATTCGCGATAACGTTGGTCATTGTGTCGGGGTGTACGATAACCCTGCCGATCTCAGCGCCAAGTCCTGGACGGTGATGCGCTTTACCGAAACCGAGCAGAACGGCAAGCTGGAGTGGCTGATTCGTAAAGATGGTTGTATGCACTGTGAAGATCCAGGCTGTCTTAAAGCCTGTCCATCTGCCGGGGCTATCATCCAGTACGCGAACGGGATTGTTGACTTTCAATCTGAACACTGTATCGGCTGTGGTTACTGTATCGCCGGGTGTCCGTTTAATATTCCGCGCCTCAACAAAGAGGACAACCGCGTTTATAAATGTACGCTCTGCGTCGATCGCGTCAGCGTGGGCCAGGAACCGGCCTGCGTCAAAACTTGTCCGACCGGGGCTATTCACTTCGGCACCAAAAAAGAGATGCTGGAACTGGGCGAGCAACGCGTGGAGAAGTTAAAAGCGCGTGGCTTTGAACATGCCGGTATCTACAACCCGCAGGGCGTCGGCGGCACGCACGTCATGTATGTGCTGCACCATGCCAATCAGCCGGAGTTGTACCACGGCTTGCCGAAAGATCCGCAGATCGATACCTCAATCAATCTGTGGAAAGGGGCGCTAAAACCGCTGGCCGCAGCGGGCTTTATCGCCACTTTCGCCGGTCTGATTTACCACTACATCGGTATTGGCCCGAATAAAGAAACGGACGACGATGAGGAGGATCATCATGAGTAAGTCGAAAATGATTGTGCGCACGAAATTTGTCGACCGCGCCTGTCACTGGACGGTGGTGATCTGCTTCTTCCTGGTAGCGCTGTCGGGAATTTCGTTTTTCTTCCCGACGCTACAATGGTTGACGCAAACTTTCGGCACGCCGCAGATGGGACGTATTTTGCACCCGTTCTTCGGTATTGCCATCTTCATCGCGCTGATGTTTATGTTCGTGCGTTTCGTCCACCACAACATCCCGGATAAAAAAGATATTCCGTGGCTGAAAAATATTGTCGAAGTATTGAAAGGCAATGAGCATAAGGTGGCGGATGTCGGCAAATACAATGCCGGACAGAAGATGATGTTCTGGTCCATTATGAGCATGATTTTTGTGCTGCTGGTGACTGGCGTGATTATCTGGCGTCCGTATTTCGCGCAGTATTTCCCCATGCAGGTGGTGCGTTATAGCCTGTTAATTCATGCGGCGGCGGGCATTATTTTAATGCACGCGATCCTCATCCATATGTATATGGCATTTTGGGTGAAAGGCTCGATTAAAGGCATGATCGAAGGGAAGGTCAGCCGTCGCTGGGCGAAGAAACATCATCCACGCTGGTATCGTGAAATCGAGAAGGCGGAAGCAAAAAAAGAGAGCGAAGAAGGTATTCAGTAATTCTTTCGCAATCTGATAAACAAGGCGCTATCCTGGTAGCGCCTTGTTTTCATCTGCTGTCTGTATACTCAGACGACCACAGCAAATCGTTTAACGACGGAAATCGATGACCATACGGCCACGAATTTGCCCTTGTTCCATCTCTTTAAAAATAACGTTGATATCTTCAAGCGGACGTAAAGCGACTTTTGGCACGACTTTTCCTTCCGCCGCGAACTGGAAGGCTTCGGTCAGATCCTGGCGTGTCCCCACCAACGAACCGACAACCTGAATGCCATCCAGCACCAGGCGAGGGATATCAAGGTTCATGGCTTCTGGCGGCAGCCCGACTGCCACCACGCGACCTCCGGCGCGAACGGCATCTACTGCGGAATTAAACGCCGCCTTAGCGACCGCGGTAACCACCGCTGCGTGCGCGCCACCGGTTTTTTCCTGCACAATTTTAGCCGCATCTTCCGTACGTGAATTAATGGTCAGATCTGCGCCCATTTCCTCGGCCAGTTTCAGTTGTCCATCATTGACATCAATGGCGATCACTTTCGCATTGAAAACGTTTTTCGCGTACTGCAAGGCCAGATTACCCAGACCGCCCAGACCGTAGATGGCAATCCACTGGCCAGGTTTAATATGAGAAATCTTCACCGCTTTATACGTGGTAACGCCCGCGCAGGTAATACTACTTGCCGCCGCAGAGTCCAGACCTTCCGGTACTTTCACCGCATAATCCGCGACGACAATACACTCTTCGGCCATGCCGCCATCTACCGTGTAACCGGCATTTTTCACGTTGCGGCATAAGGTTTCATTGCCCGTATTGCAATACTCACAGTGTCCGCATCCTTCATAAAACCACGCGACACTCGCGCGATCGCCGGGTTTCAGCGAGGTGACACCAGGACCGACTTCCGCCACGACGCCAATGCCTTCGTGTCCCAGAATGACGCCGGTTTTGTCACCGAAATCGCCGTTTTTCACGTGTAGATCGGTATGGCATACGCCGCAGCACTCCATTTTTAGCAAAGCTTCACCGTGGCGAAGGGGACGCAGCGTTTTCTCAGTAACATCAACCTGATGATCTTGTGTGACAACAGCAGCTTTCATAACCTTCTCCTTTTATTAATAGTGAACTGCATAGCAGGTAATAGCAGGTAAGGTGCTATTACCTCTTTAGGATTAATATTTCTGATGAGTTATGCAAGGCGGCAGAAATACAATGTAATAGTTTAGCCAGGATTATCCTGATAAATCCCCGTTCAATACATAAAGGTGGCTAATATTAGTAGCTTGACAAATAAGCAGGGAAAGGAATTCAGGTGTGTCGACAGACTCACTAAAACTAAAGAAGAAAATGATATCCGGCGGCATTCACCGCCGGGTACGTATTAAATGGAAGTCCGACGGTAGTCGCGGTATTCCGGTTTCCAGAAGTTATCGTCAATCGCCTGTTGCAGCGCTTCCGCAGAGGTTTTCACCGCTACGCCTTGTTGCTGCGCCATTTTACCTACGGCAAAAGCGATAGCGCGCGACACGACCTGGATGTCTTTAAGCGCTGGTAACACTAATCCTTCGCCGTTATTGACCAGCGGAGAATGTTTCGCCAGCGTCTCACTGGCTGACATCAGCATTTCATCAGTAATGCGCGATGCGCCGGAAGCGATAACCCCCAGACCGATGCCGGGGAAAATATAGGCGTTATTACATTGTGCGATCGGATAAATCTTATCTTTCCAGATGACCGGCGAGAATGGACTGCCGGTTGCCACCAGCGCGTTGCCTTCCGTCCAGGCGATAATGTCCTGTGGCGTGGCCTCCACGCGAGAGGTGGGATTAGAGAGCGGCATGACGATCGGGCGAGGGCAATGCTTATGCATCTCGCGGATGATCTCTTCAGTAAAGAGCCCGGTCTGGCCGGAAACCCCGATCAGGATATCCGGCTTCACGTTACGCACCACATCCAGCAGCGACAGCACGTCATTTTCGGTATCCCAGTGCTGGAGATTGTCGCATTTCTGCACCAGTTTTGCCTGGAACGGCAATAAATTAGGCATCCGGTCCGTCAACAGGCCGAAGCGATCGACCATAAAAACGTTCTGTCGAGCGGCATCTTCGCTTAAACCTTCACGCTGAGTCTGCGCGATGATTTGTTCAGCAATCCCACATCCGGCGGAACCCGCGCCGAGGAAAACGATTTTCTGCTCGCTAAGCTGACTGCCGGCAGCGCGGCTGGCGGCGATCAACGTACCGACGGTCACGGCTGCGGTGCCCTGAATATCATCGTTAAAGGAGCAAATCTCATCACGATAGCGCGTCAACAGCGGCATTGCGTTTTTCTGCGCGAAATCTTCAAACTGTAGCAGGATATCTGGCCAGCGCTGCTTAACGGCCTGAATAAACTCATCGACAAACGCATAATACTCATCGTCGGTAATGCGCGGATGACGCCAGCCCATGTAAAGCGGATCGTTGAGTAACTGTTGATTGTTGGTGCCGACATCCAGCACAACGGGAAGGGTATAGGCCGGACTAATGCCGCCGCAGGCGGTGTATAATGACAGCTTACCGATAGGGATCCCCATCCCGCCGATGCCCTGATCGCCAAGCCCCAGAATCCGCTCGCCATCCGTCACCACAATAACTTTAATGTTGTGGTTAGGCACATTCTGCAAAATGTCGTCCATATTGTGACGGTTCGGATAAGAGATAAATACGCCGCGCGCCCGGCGATAAATCTCAGAGAAGCGCTCACAGGCCGCGCCCACGGTCGGGGTATAGATAACCGGCATCATCTCTTCAAGATGGTTTTGCACCAGTCGATAAAAGAGCGTTTCGTTGGTATCCTGGATGTTACGCAGGTAAATATGCTTATCGATTTCTGTTTTAAACCCCTGATACTGGAGCCAGGCGCGTTCGGCCTGTTCTTCAATCGACTCGACGACCTCTGGCAGCAGCCCTGACAAATTGAAGTTGCGGCGCTCTTCTACGCTAAAAGCGCTACCTTTGTTTAACAGGGGGAATTCCAGCAATACAGGGCCAGCGTAAGGGATATAAAGGGAACGTGCTTTCTTGGTTATAGTTTCCATGTTACTCACTCTTTTTCGAATAACTGTCCCTGGCACCGTCGTTTATCATCATATATTGCCTTCCACCAGGGAACCGACCCTGAGTATAAAGCATTGTGAGACGTTAAGGTCATTCCTATAAACAAAAACACCATTGCAGATGCAATGGTGTTTAACGTCATTTCAGGACTGTACGATTACTTTTGGCTGTCGGCGCGGCGCTTTCTGCCGGTTGGGTTATTCACCACGCTGCTGGTGTCGCCTTCAGTAACAACCTTACGCTGGTTGGAAATTCTGTAATCCAGTCCAAGTATATGACGAGCCTGACGGTTCGATTTCATGTTAACTCCTCAATCCTGTTGCTAGTTTTAAGGACAAATTCGCTTACGCGAAAGAAACGTAACCCCTAAGGTTGCCGATACAGCATAGCAGGTTTTACAGAGTCGGGTGCTGCCCGCTTACCACATAGTTGATGGTCTGCTGGTAGATGTCACTGAGGATGTCATTGTCGGAAGCCTCAACCCATTTGGTCAGCTCCATTAAAATATCATCTTCAGTGACAACGCCTAACTCCGCGCGTAATCCTTGTTCAATCGCGTTGACCAAGGCCGGTTGTGCTGCTGAGGTATTTGCTGAGTGATAAGTAAACATATAATGCCTCCGTGAACATGTATTTATTTAGTACGGCTCGCAGAAAATTAATTCGTATTCAGCATGGCAAATATTTTTGCGGCTGTGGTTAAGATTAGTCCTGGAGTTATTTTAACGCAAGGCGGAACTCTAATTGTTTACCCCTGAAGAAAATATATTACGTTTGCCAATTACATATCCTCATACAAATAGTGGTCAATTAATATACATTTAAAAGGCTACTTATTGTGATTTTTATCCTTTATTACAATGTGATAGGATAAATCTCAATATACATATAAAATATACATAATGGAATACGCCTCCAGAAGAAAAAGTAAGGACAAAAGGAGGGATATATTCTTTAAAGAAAGGGAGCCCTGTTGGTTTAATATTCATCACTGAAAAAGCATACAACTATTTTCTATATCTGAAGTGCGGGTAATCGACAACATGCTACCTCCATCGGCATGGACAACGCAGATTAGCAGCATGGTCTATACTTTATTTTTTGAGCCAACAGGAGAGCAAAAATGACAATCCATAAGAAAGGTCAGGCACACTGGGAAGGCGACATCAAACGGGGTAAAGGTACTGTATCAACAGAAAGCGGCGTGCTTAATCAACAACCGTATGGATTCAATACCCGGTTCGAAGGCGCGCAGGGAACCAACCCGGAAGAGTTAATTGGCGCCGCACATGCGGCCTGTTTCTCCATGGCGCTATCACTCATGCTGGGAGAGGCTGGATTTACGCCGACATCCATTGACACCACCGCTGACGTATCGCTTGATAAGGTGGAGGCGGGCTTCGCCATTACCAAAATTGCGCTACAAAGCAAAGTCGCGGTAGCAGATATTGATGCTTCAACTTTCGATCAAATCATCCAGAAAGCAAAAGCCGGGTGCCCGGTATCGCAGGTTCTGAATGCGGAAATCACCCTCGACTACCAGCTTAACGCCTGATAACCTCTCCAGCCCGGTAACGATGGGTTGATCGGGCTGATGAATATACTTTCAGACGGAGGGCTTGCTCCCGGTCTATCTGAGATCCTGCCGTATTTCTATCACCTCAACGCGCCGTAGACCACGTCTGCGGCTATTGTCGTGGCCTACTTTTCCGCCTTAAAATCTGCTCGCCATGTTGCTTTATTCATCAAACATCAAAATCAGTCAACGTAAATATCAATAATAGCCATATCACGGAGGGTGATCTTTATTCCTGAGAGAGGAGGGGTATTATTTTCTGTGTTCTACATTAACGGGTTAACGCGCAGATGTAGAGGTTATTTATATAATTATTGGAGCAACAACAATGAATAAATTCTCCCTTGCTACAGCAGGTATTATCGTGGCAGCGCTGGTAACCAGTGTTAGCGTGAATGCGGCAACAGATACTACTAAAACAAACGTTACGCCTAAAGGTATGAGCTGCCAGGAGTTTGTTGACCTCAATCCGCAGACGATGGCGCCAGTCGCTTTCTGGGTGCTGAATGAAGATGAAGATTTTAAAGGCGGGGACTACGTAGATTTCCAGGAAACTGAGACGACAGCAGTGCCGCTAGCCGTTGAGCTTTGTAAGAAAAACCCGCAGAGTGAATTAAGCAAAATAAAAGACGAAATCAAGAAAGAACTCTCAAAATAAGAGTAAACTGATATCAAAACCCGGCCTGTGTGTCGGGTTTTACTATTTGTGACACCGTCACAAATAACATCTTCCATTTCTTCTACCAATCACGTGGTATTGCACTATTTTCATTAGAGCCCTTTCACTATATGGAGACCTAATGAAAATTTTACCGCTGGCACTCTTTATCATTCCTTTTCTGGCCGGATGCGGCGCCAATAATACGCCGCCGCAAACGCCTATTCCCGGGGAAAAAACCTCTGCCAAATTACGTACCCTGGAAACAGGCGCGGCGGCTATTCAATCCAGACCACCTGTCGATGCCATCAGTACCTACCTTGACGGGTTCCATTTTTATAGCGGTGATAAAAACGGACAGATGGAAGCGCACCATTACGTTACCGTCCTGAACGAAGATGTCATGCAGGCGGTGATTTACGACGGCAATACGAAAAACGCGCGCCTGATGGGGGTGGAGTACATTATCAGCGAACGTTTATTTAAAACGCTTCCTCCCGAGGAGAAAAAACTGTGGCACAGCCACCAGTACGAGGTGAAATCCGGTAGCCTGGTGGCGCCTGGCTTACCGCAGGTCGCTGATAAAGCGTTGATGAGTAAGATTGTTAATACTTATGGCAAGACCTGGCACACCTGGCATACCGACCGGGATAAAACCCTGCCAATGGGTATCCCTGCGCTGATGATGGGCTTTACTGGCGACGGGCAGCTTGACCCCGCGCTGCTGGCCGATCGGGATCGCCGTCTGGGAATTGATACCCAGGCCATTAAACGCGAGCGGCAGGATCTGCCTGAACATCCCGTTGTTAAGGGGGCTAACGCCTGGGAGCAGGGGGAGGTTATCCAGCTACAGCGTGTTCAGGGCTCTGGCGAACACGGGCGAGGCGATACCGCGCACTTCGGTACATCTGAGCAATCCCGACAATAATTCCACGGTTTTACACGCAGATAGGAAAAAGAATGCCTGTTAAGTGACAGTGTCACGTAAAGATTAGCCCCATAGTCTATGCTTGTTCTTCGGATGTTGTAGAGGTTATGGGTTAAACGGAGCGACAAATGAGTTCAAAAATTTTTTGCAAAAGCTGGGGGGCTGAATATATCGCCGCTGATGTTGTCCGCTTTCGTCTTTGGGCCACCGGTCAGCAAAAGGTTATGCTCAGGCTTGCGGGTAAAGACCAGGAAATGCAGGCGAGCGGTGACGGCTGGTTTACGCTGGACGTCTCCGGGGTGACGCCAGGTACGGAGTATAACTTTGTACTCAACGATGGCATGGTGGTCCCCGATCCGGCTTCCCGCGCCCAAAAAACTGACGTCAACGGTCCGTCATATGTGGTTGATCCAGGCAGCTACACGTGGCGCAACACCGGGTGGAAAGGTAGCCGTTGGGAGCAGGCCGTGGTGTATGAGATGCATACAGGCACGTTCACTCCGGAAGGCACCTTCCGCGCCGCAATAGCGAAGCTGCCTTATCTCGCTGAACTCGGCGTTACCGTTATTGAAGTGATGCCCGTTGCGCAATTTGGCGGCGAGCGTGGCTGGGGCTATGACGGCGTACTGCTTTACGCGCCGCATTCTGCCTATGGGACGCCGGATGATTTCAAGGCGTTTATTGACGCCGCGCATGGGTATGGTCTTTCCGTCGTCCTGGATATTGTGCTGAACCATTTCGGCCCGGAGGGAAATTATTTACCGCTATTGGCGCCGGCGTTTTTCCACAAAGAGCGCATGACGCCGTGGGGAAATGGTATCGCCTATGATGTCGACGCCGTGCGGCGCTATATCATCGAGGCGCCGTTATACTGGCTGACAGAATACCATCTCGACGGCTTACGCTTTGACGCTATCGATCAGATTGAGGACAGTAGCGCCAGGCATGTGCTGGTTGAAATCGCACAACGTATTCGGGAAGACATTACCGACAGACCCATTCATCTGACTACCGAAGATAGCCGCAATATTATTTCTCTGCATCCCCGTGATCAGGATGGCAATGCGCCGCTGTTTACCGCCGAATGGAATGACGATTTTCATAATGCCGTCCACGTTTTTGCGACCGGAGAGACCCAGGCCTACTACAACGATTTTGCTGATACCCCGGAAAAACACCTCGCGAGAGCGCTGGCCGAAGGATTCGCTTATCAGGGAGAAATTTCCCCCCAAACCGGCGAACCTCGCGGCGTAAAAAGTACCGGACAACCTCCGGTCGCCTTTGTGGATTTTATTCAGAACCACGATCAGGTCGGTAACCGCGCCCAGGGCGACAGACTGATAACCCTGGCGGGCGCTGAACGAACAAAAGTATTGCTCGCCACGTTGCTGCTTTCACCGCATATTCCGCTGCTTTTTATGGGCGAAGAGTATGGCGAAAGCCGTCCTTTTCTTTTTTTTACCGATTTCCATGGGGATTTAGCCCGCGCCGTTCGTGAAGGTCGCGCAAAAGAGTTTGCCGATCATGCAGGGGAAAATGTTCCGGACCCGAATGCGCCAGAGACCTTTCAACGCTCAAAACTTAACTGGAAGCAACAGCACAGTGAAGAGGGTAAAGCGTGGCTGGCATTTACCCGCGAACTACTGCTTTTGCGCCAGAAGCATATCGTGCCGCTGTTGTCCGCTGCCCGTGAGAGCTCAGGAACGGTATTGCAAACCGCGCCCGGGTTTATTGCCGTTAGCTGGCGTTTTCCGGGAGGAACGCTGTCACTGGCGCTGAATATTAGCGCCACGACGGTATTGCTGCCCGATTTACCGGGTAAGACCCTCTTCGCCTGGCCGAATGAATCCACCGGGTCGCTTTCCCAACATTCTCTTATTGTCCGCTTAGCCCAGGGAGAGTCTGCATCATGATCCCAACTGCAACGTATCGTCTTCAGTTTCGTAATGGCATGACCTTCGATCGCGCTGCGGCGCTGGTGCCTTACCTTAAAAATCTGGGTATCAGCCATCTTTATGCCTCACCCATCTTTACCGCCACCAAAGCGTCAACGCATGGTTATGATGTCACCGATGCGAATGAGATTGAGCCTTCTATTGGCGGGCGCGAAGGATTTGAAAGACTGGTGGCCGAACTTAAAGCGCAAGGTCTGGGATTGATCATCGATATTGTGCCTAATCACATGGCCAGCTCGCTGGAAAACGCCTGGTGGCGCGACGTGCTTGAATATGGCAAGGAGAGCCGTTACGCGCGCCATTTCGATATTGACTGGTCGCGCCGACTGACGCTGCCTTTTTTAGGCGACACGTTTGACGCCGTGCTGGAAAACGGAGAAATTGCGATCAAGCCCGATCCCGCTACGGGTAAACCCGCGTTCGCCTATTATGATAACTATTATCCGCTTGCGCCGGCGACGTGGCAGGGGCGCGAGGCCGAAATACTGGCGCTTACCGATAAAGCCGCTATTGCTGATTTGCATGAGCGCCAGCCGTGGAAATTAATGTCCTGGCGCGATGCCGCTCGCTCGCTTTCATATCGGCGTTTCTTTGAGGTCACAGGGCTGGTAGGAATGCGGGTGGAAGATAAAACCGTCTTCGACGATACACATCGGCTGATTCTGGAGCTGGTCAGAACGGGGGCGGTTGACGGTTTACGTATCGATCATATCGACGGACTTGCCGATCCGAAAGCCTATCTTGCGCGTTTACGTCAGGAAGTGGGGCCGGCGTGCTATATCACCGTGGAAAAAATTCTCGCTAAAGGCGAGCAACTTCCTGATGACTGGCCGGTTTCCGGCACCACAGGCTATGAATTTATCGCCTCGCTGGCGGAGGTGCTGGTTGACGATGAGCAGATAGACAATCTGCGCCAGGCTTACGAGACCGTTAAAGGCGCGCCAGTGGATATGCGGGCGGAATTACGGGCGGCTAAATTGCTGATGGTCGATCGCAATTTCGAGGGGGAATTTACCCGGCTGCTCGCGCTTGCGCTGTCGATTGCCAGCGAGCTACAGATCGCACAGGAAGAGAGCATCGTTCGGCAGGCGTTACGCGAGTTATTAATTGCCTTTCCCGTATATCGCACTTACGGCACGGCAGAAGGGCTACCGCCGACCGATATTTGCCTGTTACACCGTATTGTGGAACGGGTAAAGACGCTTGAAAATCCTCCGCAGCCAGAAGCGCTTACATTTCTGAGCCGTCTTCTTACTGGCGATGTTCCCGCCTCCAGCCAGGAGGAGGCGACACAGTTTCGCGTTCGGTTCCAGCAACTCACCGGTCCGCTGATGGCGAAATCGGTAGAGGATACGCTTTTCTTTCGTCAAAACATGGGACTGGCGTTAAATGAAGTCGGCGCCGAGCCCGTCACGCATCACTTCTCCATCGAACGCTTTCACCATGAGATGAAAACCCGACAGGCGCGACAGCCTGATGCGTTATCCGGTACGTCGACCCACGATACCAAGCGAGGCGAGGATGCGCGAGCACGCCTGTATACGCTTACCGAAGCGCCGGAACAGTGGAGCGAATGCCTTGCCCGCTGGCGGCAGATGAACCAGACCCATGTCAAATTTTTGAATGATGGCACTGCGCCAAAATCGGCGGATACGTGGATGTTATATCAGGCGCTGACCGGCGTCTGGCCCCCGATGCTACAACCACAGGACGAAACAGGTTTAAACGCGCTGAAAATACGCTTTGAAGCCTTTGTGGAGAAAGCGCTACGCGAAGCGAAGCTACGTACCGATTGGGTGGACAGTAATGAGGCTTACGAAACGGCAATGCTTGATTACGCCCGTTATTTACTGGCGCCGGATAATCAGACATTTTTGCAGGATTTTTATCGTTCCTTGCAACCCTTCATCCGCGCAGGGCTGGTTAACAGCCTGACGCAGACCGTTATCAAGTTAACCGCGCCGGGAGTACCTGATATCTATCAGGGAAGCGAGGCGTTGAATTTTAGTCTTGTCGATCCCGACAACCGCCGCGAACCGGATTTCGCCACGCTGGCGCAGCAGTTAGACCAACTAACGCCGGGAGTTTTCTCGCGCGAAGAGAGTTGGCTGAACGGGCAGGTGAATCAGTATGTCACCGCCGCCTTACTGCGTTTGCGTCAGCAGAATCATGAGCTCTTCCGTTTTGGCGACTATATACCGCTGCGGGCTGTTGGTCAGCGTGCCGACAAGGTCATCGCTTACGCCAGAGTCAATCATGATGATGCGCTGATTGTTGTTGCGCCCCGACTGGTGTTCGCCGAATGTGACGGCTTATTGTCACAATCGCATAGCGGTTTCTGGTCAGGAACCGACATTATTATACCCGGACAGCTTAATCAGCATCGTTATCGCAATGTGCTTACCCAGGAGAGGTTAATGCCTGGTGAACGCCTGTCGTTGGCCTCACACCAGGGCGGCGTACTGGTTTTAATGAGCGACTGAGTTTATGTGTTGATGTGCCGTGACAGGACAACGTTTACCGTGGGTGGAGAAAGAGAATGACAACAAACAGGGCTTTTGAAATCAGATCAGGATACAGCCATACGCTTGGCGCAAATTATGACGGCGAAGGCGTGAATTTCGCTATTTTTTCCGCCCATGCGGAACGCGTCGAGCTTTGTCTTTACGATCCGAGCGGGGAGCATGAAATCGCTCGTCTGGAGTTACCGGAATATACCGACGAAATATGGCACGGCTATGTCCCGAAGTTGCAGCCCGGCGCGCTGTATGGGTACCGCGTTTACGGTCCTTATGACCCGGAAAATGGTCATCGTTTTAACCCCAACAAGCTGCTTATTGACCCTTATGCCCGTGAGCTGGTGGGCGATATTCAGTGGAACGATGCGCATTTCGCGTATCAATTACTTCATGACGATAAAGATTTGACCTTTGATGACCAGGATAGCGCGCCATTTACGCCTAAATGCCGGGTGATTGATCCGGCTGAGGCGAATTGGGAGGATAGACAACGGCCTTCCATACCGTGGTCGAACGCCATTATTTATGAAACGCATGTAAAAGGCTTTACCCAGCTTAATTCCGCGATCCCTGAGCCTCTACGCGGTACGTTTGAGGGCATGGGACATAAAGCCAGCGTGGATTACATTAAAAGTCTGGGTATTACCTCCGTCGAGCTTTTACCCGTTCACTGGTTCCCGGACGATCAGCATCTGCTCGATAAAGGACTGAAAAATTTCTGGGGATACAACTCGCTGGGCTTTTTTGCGCCGGCGACGCGCTACTATGGTCCAAAAGGTATTCAGGGATTCCGCGATATGGTGCGCGCTTTCCATGATGCCGGCGTCGAAGTGATACTGGACGTGGTCTATAACCATACGGCAGAAGGGAATGAGCTTGGCCCCACGCTGTCATTTAAAGGTATCGATAACTTCTCTTACTATCGCACCATGCCCGATCAGCATCGCTATTACATTAACGATACAGGGACAGGTAATACCGTCAATACCTCTCATCCACGGGTACTGCAAATGGTGATGGATTCCCTTCGCTATTGGGCGGAGTCAATGCATGTCGACGGCTTTCGTTTTGATTTGGGCACCATTCTTGGTCGTGAGCCGGAAGGCTTTGATCAGAGAGGCGGTTTTTTTGATGCGGTAACGCAAGACCCGGTGCTGGCAAAACTGAAACTGATTGGCGAACCCTGGGATATCGGACCGGGCGGCTATCAGGTTGGCGGCTTTCCACCAGGGTGGGGCGAATGGAATGATAAATACCGCGATACGGTACGCGAATATTGGAAAGGTGACAACGTCACAAATGATTTCGCCGCACGCCTGCTGGGTTCCGGCGATCTCTATGATTTGCGCGGCCGTCGCCCCTGGTCAAGCGTTAACTTTATTACTGCCCATGACGGCTTCACGCTGAACGATCTGGTGTCTTATAACGACAAACATAATGAAGCCAATGGCGAAGATAATAATGACGGGCATAATGATAACCGCTCCTGTAACTATGGCGCAGAAGGGCCAACCGACGACGAGGGCATCAATGCGATACGCGAGCGACAGAAACGTAATTTCCTGACCACCTTGCTTTTCTCGCACGGCACGCCGATGTTATTAGCGGGCGATGAGTTTGGCCGCAGTCAGATGGGCAATAATAATGGCTACTGTCAGGACAGTGAAATATCGTGGGTCCACTGGGATAATTTGCCGGAAACCGCCAATGCGCTACGGGAGTTTACCCGTCATCTGATTCAACTGCGCGCCACGCAACCGCTGCTGCGCCGGGAAAGCTGGCGTGACGGTCTGGAGATCCGCTGGTTTAACGCCGGCGGAGGGGCGCAGCAATCCGAACAATGGGATGAGGGATCGACCATAGGCGTATGCATTAGTCGTCCCGATCTTCAGCCGGAAGCGGGGATCTGGCATGACGCCTTACTGCTTTTCAATCCGTTTGAAGGCAGCGTACCGTTCCGTATTCCGATGTGGGGAGAAGGCGGCTGGGTACTTGAACTGACGACTGCCGATAACGCGCAGCAGGGAATACGGATTACCGAAGAAATGGATTTCGATCTGGCCGGGCGCAGTATCGTGTTATTCAGACGCCCCTGATAGTGAAACCGCGCTCCGGACCCAACCGGCCTTGATGGCCGGTTTTTTACTGGCGCTCAGGCGATATCATGCCGCAGAAATAACACCGGTGTCAGTTTACCGCCCGAAAAATTCATCCGCCTGTTGGTATTCCTTTGATTGTCTTCACCGATATTCGCTTCAGGCCGTCTATTGCCATTTCAAGGTAGGTACGTGGACATCCCAGATTTAAACGGATAAATCCGCTGCCCGCCGGGCCAAAGCCGCTGCCCATTGAAGGAGCAATACCCGCGACATCCGCCATTACCCATTTTAGCTGTTCGTCATCCAGTCCCAGTTTTTTACAATCCATCCATAATAAATAGGTTCCCTGCGCCGGGACAATTCTTGCCCAGGGAAGGTGCTCTGTCGCCTGTTCAACAAACCAGCGGCGGTTTTCCGCCAGGTAATCCAGTAGCGAATCCAGCCACTGTCTGCTTTCATTCCATGCGGTAGTCGCCGCCTGAACGGAGAGGGCGTTAAAGACGTCCAGCCCATGAGCGTCCAGACGAGACAGGAATCGCTGGCGAAGCGTAGGATCGGGAATGAGAAAATTAGAAATTCGCAACGACGATAAGCCAAACGTTTTGCTGGCCGCAGTGGCGGAGATGACCCGTTTATGCCAGCGCTCCCCTAAATGCAGTACCGAGGTAAAGGTTTCGCCGGGCAGCAATAGATCGGCCCATATTTCATCCGAGATGAGAGTGACATCATAAGCTTCACATAATAAAAGCAGTTGCTCCAGCTCGTTGGCCGACCAGCAACGCCCGGTTGGATTATGTGGATTACACAAAATCATCAGCGGAGGGCGCTCATGGCGAAACAGCCTTTCCAGTTGGCAAAAATCCATCTGGTAGCCGTCGTCCGGCGACTCGCTAAGGGGATTCTCCAGCAGTTTTCTACCATTAAGCGTGATTATTTTGGCGAAGGAGCCATAGTATGGTCCCTGTACCACTACGCCGTCGCCTGGATGCGTCAACATTTGCACTAAGAGCGCCAACCCTGGTACGACGCCTTCCACGCTGCATACCCATTCCTGTTTTAACGTAAGCTGGTGGCGTGACGAAAACCAGTGAAGCAGGGCGTTAAAATAGGCCTCATCACGTTCGCTATAGCCAAATACGCCGTGCTCGATTCGCTGATGCAATGCCGCCTGAACCTCAGGCGGGCAGGCAAAATCGAAATCAGAAACCCACATCGGCAGCAGTTTCCCAGCGCCGTCGCCAAAGTGACGCTCAATAAAATCCCACTTTACCGAACCAGTATTGTTGCGATTGATAATCTGGTTAAAATCCATCTTGTTTCCTTATTATTTCGTCACTGACGTTTGCGGCGACTTTTCTGAAGCGGAGGCAGTTCTGGCAATACCAACTCCGCTAAAACCATAAATTAATGCGAAGAAGATCGCCGCATAGCACTGGATAGCCCAGGGCAGAAGATCAAGCGTGCTAACGCCCAGCGTGGTTGCCATGTAGACGCCAGCCGAGGTCCACGGCAGGAGAGGTTCGATAACGGTACCGGCATCTTCTATCGTCCGTGAAAGGTTTTTAGTATCCAGCCCCATACGACGATAGGCATCTTTAAACAGTTCGGCGGGAACTAACAATGCCAGTTTACCGTCGCTGGTCGCTCCTGTGACCAAAATTGTGGTGCCGATAGTGGCGGCAATGAGTTGACCAACGCTATGAATAATGGTCAGCAGTCGGTTAATGATGATCGTTAACGCGCCGGTTAACGTTAGCGCTCCGGCAAATGAAAAAGCGCAGAAAACTAACAGTATCGTTCCCATCATCGAGAACATTCCGCCCCGGTTTAGCAGTCGCGGAACATCGGCCACGACACCTTCTGCGCCTTGTGGGAACATGGCGATATCAAATCCATCAATGAAAGCGTCCAGTCCCTGTTTGATGCTCAGTCCCTGCATGATGACGCCGAGGAACAAGGCAAGTACGCAGGCGCTTAACATTAATGGGATGACAGGCTTTTTGCGAATTGCGCCCCACAGTACGATCACCGGCGGCAAAATAAGAATAATATTAAAATGGTATAGCGACTCCAGCGAGTGGATGATGTCCGTAACGCGCTGCGGCGTAGCCACCTCGCCCAGCATATTACTGTGTCCGGCGATAAGATAAACCACGGCGGCAAGCAGGAAACTTGGCAGGGTCGTCCAAAGTAAATGCTGAATATGCTCAAACAGAGTAGTGTCTGCGACAATCGCGGCAAAGTTAGTCGAGTCGGACAACGGTGAGATTTTGTCGCCGAAATAAGCGCCAGAAACAACGGCGCCAGCTGCTGCTGCAAGAGACACGTCCAGCCCGGCGGCAACCCCCATTAACGCAACGCCAACCGTCCCGGCGGATCCCCATGATGTACCGGTACAGACGGAGACCACGCTGGTTAAAAAGAAGGCTGCAATCAAAATATATTCCGGGCTTATGAGTTTTAGCCCCCAGTACACCATGTAGGGAATGGTGCCACTAAACATCCAGGTGCCAATCAAACCGCCCACGCAGATCAGGATCATGATAACCGGCATTGCTTTAGCCAGCTTATCCACCACTGAGTTGATGATGTCTTCCCAACAGTATCCTTGCCACCATGCAATGCCTGCCGCTACCGCCGCAGAGCACAGAAGGAGCGGTTCGATACGTAGCCCCATGATGCCGTAACCGATAATCAACAATAACAACATGGAGATGACTGGGATTAGCGCTAAACCCAATGACAGCGTTTTCTTCTTGTTTTGTGATGCACTCATAATGGAGCTCCGGTCAGTAAGGTAGCTCAAGGGTAGGGGGATACGCTTCTCACTACTGTGATCCATTACTTTCGTCCATGTAACCGATTACATGAGAAGGGTTAATTTGATAGTCATCACAGTTTTTACTGTTGACGACGCATTCATCGTGAAAAATAGGGCGCGACAGAATCGCGGATCACCAGTTCGGCATTGAAATGATTGCTGCTGGGCGGCGGCGTAATGCCCTGGTATAACTGTATCGCCAGTTGCGCGGCACAACGCGCCATTTGTTCGACCGGATAATGCATTGTTGTTAACGCCGGATAAAGATACCGGGCCAGCACCACATCATCAAAGCCGACAATAGAGAGCTGTTGCGGAAGCTGAACGCCGCGTTGATGAAGAATACGCATAATGCCAGCGGCCATCACATCGTTAAACGTGACCGCTGCCGTAAGGGGAAGCCCGCTATTAATAAGTTGATGCGCGGCCCGCTCGCCGCCTTCTTCGTTAAACGGAACGCTAATCACCCAGCGAGGGTCTGGAGAAATACCATATTCTTCCAGCGCCTGACGGTAACCATCAAGGCGTTCCTGACGATCGATAATTGGCAAGTCAGATGTCACACAGGCGATGCGCCGATGCCCGTTCGCCAGGAGATATCGGGTCGCTTCCCTGGCGGCGCTGCGATTTTCCAGCCAGATACACCGGTTGGCCATACCGGCGATATAACGATTAACAACAACCAGCGCTGGAAAGTGGGCTGCGTAGCGCAGCAGCTCTTTATCCGGTAATCGGCTGGCGTGTACAACAATAGCCTCACAGCCTTGATTAACCAGAAAATCCAGTCCCGCTTTTTCCATTTCTTCGTCGTGGCCGCCGCTACATACCATCAAGCGATACTGCTGCTTACGAGAAACATCTTCTACGCCGCGAGCAAGGCGGGCAAAAAAAGGATCGGCCAGATTGCCGGTTAACAATCCGAGCATATCGCCGCTACGTTTCGCCAGCGCGATAGCGGCGGCATTCCGGCGATAATTGAGATCGCGCATGGCTTTCTCTACACGTTCGCGCGTGACGGGTTCAACCCACGCGGTCTGGTTAATGACGCGTGATACAGTCGCGGTTGATACACCGGCCATGGATGCAACATCCTTTATTGTCGCCATGTTAAGCTCATATTTGTTCGTTTAAAGGGTATCAAAGCCATTGATTATCATGTTACGTGGAAATCAGTGCAATCACTGCGGCGCAGCCTGAATTTATAAACATTTTTAAAATCATCTTAAATCCTGGTAACTGCAAATTTTAGTAGCTACCGATTTTCCAGTGTATTGTCAGTATCATAACGACCTGGGTGCCGTCGAAAAATATCGTGCTGATTATAGGAGTAAAAAACATGGCCGCGTATGACATCGAAAAGGACATCGGGCCGCGGGTTCAGATTATCCAGGAGATACACGAATTAATTCTGGCGGGTGAAATGGAAGTCGCCAAAAGGATGCTGCGCACGCTGATTAAAGTCACGTTCGCTTATCCTGCGATTTTTGACGAGGTTCGGCAGGAATGCCAAATCAACAATGCGCATGTTGTCGCCGGATGTGGATCCGGGTATCAAAGCGTTTATAGCCGTTGTCAGAGCTGCAGAACATCAGTCAGAAAAAGCAGCGGACCAGGGTAAAACCCACTGAGCCAAAAACCTGCGCGACGAACCGGTCACAGTGGCCGGTTTTTTTATGCCTGCGTGGCGTGTGCTGCGTGAAATCGTGTGCAGGATAAGCGGGTGCAAATCAACAGAATTCGCGCAGCGTCACGGCAGGGAAGGGATCAAACTTATGGGCCAGAAGTTTTTTGACATACACGAATCCAGCCGCTTTAACATGTCTTTTAAATGTTCTGGTGAATTTAACATAATATACATTATGCGCACCATAATGGCGGAAGGCGAAAAGCAGCCCCCCAGCGTGAATCAGTCATACAACCAGCGACCAGCCCTGGCAGACGCAATGAGCATACCTATAGTGAAATCCGCCACCTGAGGAATATCGTTTTTGCGAAACGGATTAAGCAAATGCTTTAGCGGTGGTTCTGGCGGATAGTATGTTGTGATCGAGAAACTCCCTCTATCTACATTAAATGTCGTAAAAAAATCATCCATCAATGCCAGTGCTTCATCATCTTCCAGCCGTAGATCTGAATCCAAATCTGTTGACGGTGTCAGTTCTTTTTTCTTAAAGAGGTAAATTCCATCATGGCTTCTTACCAGTTCATAAATCCGCTGTTCAAGAGTATCACTTACCATATTTTATCGCTTCCTCTGGCAATGCGTTTGTAATCCCTGACTAGTACAAAATTAAGCTGTGTGGTGCAGGATACAGACTGGTCTACAGCGTCGAAGATGAAATTATCACGGTAACTATCATTGGTGTTGGAAAGCGTGAAAATGATGCCGTCTACAAAATGACACGACACAGAAGCTAATCACTCAGGAAATACTCTCTTTCCCGTCAAACGGTAGGCAGTCACACAGACGGAACGCCGGAGCCTGATTTTCAAAAACAAGTGAGGCTTGCTTTTGAAAACCTGAAAGCAACACTGACTGCAGCAGGATGCACATTCGATGACATAGTGGATGTCACCACCTTCCATACCGATCCAGAGCAACAACTTAACGACGTGATGGCGGTGAAACAGGAGATATTTGCCTATCCCCCTTATCCTAACTGGACCGCTGTTGGCGTTACCTGGCTGGCCGGCTTTGATTTCGAAATAAAGGTTATTGCCCGAATCCCCTGATGCTTATTCTCGGTAAAACCGGTAGCATTATGTGTACCGGTTTTATTTTATTCATCCCTACCCTTCATCCTGTATGATTAACATGCAATCACCAAACATATCGAACTGACATGACTGGATATCTTCTGAGGCATAGGCCTTCATGAGTAGATCAACCCCAGCAAACTGACCAGTTAACACCATATGCGTCGTTTTTGGCTGATGTAAGTTCGTTAGCAGGCAGTCAACCACTTTCAGTTGATAGCCTGGATGTATATAAAGCGCAGTCCAGCCAGAACTTGCTTTGAGGCAATTGTGCTCCCTCGAATACGCGGACTCCAGGCATCGTGTAACGGTAGTTCCTACGGCAAAAATACGTCCGCCATTTTGCTTCGCAGTATTAATGATATCCGCTGTTGCTTGCGGAACCTCGTAGTATTCTTCGTTGATAGTCACTTCCTCTACACATTTTGTTTGTATTTTTCTGTTGGACAACATTTCTGTTGATGCAACATGTAAAGTGATGAAGGATATTAACCCACCTTTATCTTTGATTTTTTGGATAAGATCCCAGGTAAAATGAATGCCGGCAGAAGGTATTTCCAAAGAACCATACTTTTTAGAAAAAACGGAACGGTAAGCATCTGGATATTTATAAAACAAGCTGGAGTCCACATACTCATCAAGACGCTCACCATGACTGGCTAAATAGCAAATTAAGGCCTCATGATTTTCCACGACGGCCCGGTACTGGCTCTCCTCGCTAAACCTTTGCTCTATCTTAATGGAAATTTCAGGGTTATCAACCAAATAGAAAACATCATTCGCGTTAAGCCTTTCCTTTAAAAGTCCGGAAATAATTACTCTATTATTTGGTAAAAATCCCTCTAAAACAATTTTAATTAGCCTATTCTGTCTTGTTTTACAGATAAACATATGGTTTATTATAGTACTGTCGTTAAAACAGATTACATCACCTTCTTTGATATAATCTGTTAATTTACTAAAGTCTACCTTATGAATTTCCCCTTTACTCCGGTTGAGGACAAGCATTTTACACTTTTCCCTGTATGAATCATTGGCTATCCAATGAGGTCTGAGTGGGATAGTCATCTGATCGGTAATGCGAAAATCATATTTTTCGGTAAGCATATATTTACCCTTTGAAAAACCATTGATACGGCGATTGTTATATAGCCGTATTCTGCAGTATACGTTGGCCTTTCAAAGGGTGAAAATTAACTCGATAAATGTTGTTGTTATATTTACTTTGCTGGCTATTTAATCAATGTCAGATACCGATATTAGCCTGGACGATCGGATTTGACCGCCCTTTTCTTTTGCTTATTCCGGCATTGAAGCATCGCTATCCATTGCATCGGCAAACTTTTGCATTAGCCGAACAAAGACATCAAGTTCATCCTGAGGCCAGTCTTTAAAAACAACTTTGCCCATTTGCTCTCGAGCGGCGTCTATACGCTCCGTCATCGCCTTTCCTGTACGGGAGATAACGGCCTCGCGTATACGACGATCGATGGCATTATGTTGCCGTATTATCAATCCCAACTTCTCCAGTTTGGCGACCTGTCGGCTTACCGTCGTATAATCACGACCGGCACGTTCGGCTAACTCAACAACGCCAATCGGCCCTAAACGTTCGATACTAATAAGGATCGAAAATAGCGCACGATCGAGTTGTATCCCCGCCTCTGCAATTAATTTCTCATCATTACGAGGCCGGTTAAGCGCGCTCACCACGCGAATCAACGCACCGTGAAGCGCCTTCATTTGCTCGGAAATATGTGTATCTTGCACATTTTTATTTTCTGACATAGCATGTCTCCTCTTATGTGCATAATACACATATCGGAGAGACGATGACAAGATACACCACTACAGATGTACTGATCTGCGGCGCTGGCGTTACCGGGCTTACTTTAGCCATCGAACTGGCGCGTCACGGGGTCTCATTTCGCCTGATTGAGAAAAGAACGACGCCTTTTATCGGCTCCCGCGGTAAAGGTATTCAGCCGCGAACGCAAGAAATCTTCGAGGATCTTGGAATACTCAATAAAGTGGTCGCCGCCGGCGGGCTCTATCCCCGACTACGAACCTACCGTCACGACGGAAGCTATGTAGATTCAGATATTGCGCATCATACAAAACCGACCCACGCCGAACCCTACCATCTGCCATTGATGGTTCCACAGAACGTGACAGAAACGATTATGCGAGAGCAATTAAAAGCATGGGGACATCGGGTGGAGTTCGGCTGCGAGTTACGACATTTTGCGCAAACCCCACGCACAGTCACCGCGTATGTTGCCGGGCCGGCTGGAGAAGAGGTCATCATCGCGCATTATTTGATAGGTGCGGATGGCGGCGGAAGCTTTGTCAGAAAAAAATTAGGCGTCAGCTTCCCCGGTCGTACGTTGGGAATCCATGCGCTTGTGGCTGACGCTTCACTTTCCGGTCTAAACCGGGATGTATGGCACCATTTTAACGATGGCGATATGACGCGGATGATAACGATTTGCCCTCTCGCCGGCACGCAGCTCTTTCAAATCCAGGCGTTGTTGGCCCCGGACGACTCGCAGAATTTCTCAGCCGACGTGCTCACGGCTTTTCTTACTGAACGAATCGGGCGGACGGATGTTCGCATCCATTCGATTCCCTGGGTATCGAAGTACCAGATGAATGCGCGCATAGCGGAACATTACCGTGTGGGTAAGGTATTTTTAGCCGGTGATGCCGCTCATGTGCATCCGCCGACGGGTGGGCAAGGATTAAATACCAGCATCCAGGATGCCTATAACCTGGGGTGGAAAATGGCAGCCTCGCTGCGGGGCGCAGGAGAAGAGCTTCTCGATAGCTATGAACAGGAACGCCGCCCGGTAGCCGAATCACTGCTCCACCTTTCGACCCGATTACTTGACTCTCAAAAACAGGGTGGCATCAAACGAGAACGCGACGTTCAACAACTTGACATCCAGTATACCGACTCCCCCTTAGCCCACACGTTGCCCGAACGTCAGCATGGGTTACAAGCGGGAGAAAGAGCTCCGGATGCTCCTCTTTTGGGCGCCGGCGGCCAATCATTACGATTATTTCAGTTACTACAAGGTCCGGACTGGAATCTGTTGGCCTACGAAACCCACGGTAAGGTCATCGATGCGCGGCGAGGACTGCGTATTCATCACATTGGCGAGCAGGACGAGCTCATCGATACCCTGGGGCACTTCCGGGAATCCTATCATCTGGCGCCGGGTCAATGCGTGGTGATTCGACCCGATGGCTATGTCGGCGCATTCTTTCACGGCAAACAGAGCAACGATATTGAAAATTATCTCTCTCGTTTTGCCATAGGGATTAAAGATGAATACTAATGTCTATGAGAACACCGACAGCGAAACTATCACCCCGCTCAACAAGCGGCGTATTTTGCCTGTTTTCCTGCTTGTCGGCCTTTACGCCGCCAGTACAGCGGCTGTAATGTCGGTACTGCCTTTTTATATCCGCGAGATGGGCGGTTCGCCGCTTATCATTGGAATCATCATCGCCACTGAAGCTTTTAGCCAATTTTGTGCGGCGCCCCTGATTGGCCACCTTTCCGATCGCGTTGGCCGCAAGCGAATACTGATTGTCACGCTGGCTATTGCGGCGATAAGTTTACTATTACTCGCCAACGCGCAATGTATCCTGTTTATCCTGCTCGCCCGCACGCTTTTTGGCATTAGCGCCGGGAATTTGTCAGCCGCCGCAGCCTATATTGCCGATTGTACGCACGTCAGAAATCGGCGTCAGGCAATCGGTATCCTCACAGGCTGCATTGGTTTAGGCGGTATTGTCGGGGCAGGCGTTTCCGGGTGGTTATCGCGTATCAGTCTGAGCGCGCCGATCTACGCCGCCTTTATACTTGTCCTTGGGTCTGCCCTGGTCGCGATTTGGGGGTTAAAAGACCCTTCCACAACATCACGTACCACAGATAAAATAGCGGCGTTCTCTGCCCGCGCTATTTTAAAGATGCCTGTCCTTCGCGTCTTAATCATCGTAATGCTTTGTCATTTCTTCGCCTATGGCATGTACTCTTCACAATTACCTGTTTTTCTTTCTGACACCTTCATCTGGAATGGGCTTCCCTTTGGGCCAAAAGCGTTAAGCTATCTGTTAATGGCGGACGGGGTTATTAATATTTTCGTTCAGCTATTTCTGTTAGGTTGGGTGAGCCAATATTTTTCGGAGCGAAAGCTAATTATCCTCATCTTCGCTCTTCTTTGTACTGGATTTCTCACTGCGGGTATCGCCACGACCATACCTGTGCTTGTTTTTGCTATCGTTTGTATTAGCATCGCTGATGCGCTAGCCAAACCCACTTATCTTGCCGCCTTGTCCGTCCATGTATCGCCTGCCCGACAAGGTATCGTCATCGGAACGGCGCAGGCATTAATCGCAATCGCTGATTTTATATCCCCCGTATTGGGCGGATTTGTCCTGGGTTATGCTCTGTATGGAGTCTGGATCGGTATAGCTATCTCTGTCGCCATTATTGGTCTGGTGACGGCAATGATTTACCTTTCAAAAAGTTCAGTGCTAATAGTGAAACCAGAAACAGAATAATATGACAACGTCACAAACATTATTGTTCCCTTCTTCCCTTATTTATCAAAAGTATTGTACTTATATTGAATGTTTAAGAGGTATTTATGGAAATTATGCTGGCTGGCATTTGCCCTTGTAAAGCGCGGGGAAAGCATGAAAAAAACATATCTCGTTGTTATCGTACTGTTTTTCATTTCTACAAAAGTTTATACACTACTTCATAACAACATCTTCTTTTGTCGAAACAGCCCGGAGTGTGATTTGTCTCATGTTCTCCCCGACTACCGGGAGCAGATTTCAGGCACACCGCTAAAATATACCTTGATTAATACAGCTCCATTAGCACAGGTGGTAGTCAGACACTATGAATTATTATCGCAACACTGGTCGCCAGATGACATGGTAACCCCTGCGCAATGGCGACATAACGTTGATATTTATATCCCTGAAACGGCAAAAGAGCACCATGCTTTGGTGGTTGTAAACAACGGAATTAATTATGATAAAGGCGTACAAATCACTGGTAAACCCGGTGATTTCCCCCAGGAAACACTGGCAAGCATCTCCCGTGATACGAATACCATCGTAATATCAGTGAGTGATATACCTAACCAATATTTAACCTTTCAGGATGATAAAAAACCACTGAAAGAGGACGAGAGCGTTTCCCGAAGCTGGGCATTATTTATGGAAGCGCCGGAGAAACGTGAGTTAATGCCTTTAAATATTCCTATGGTCACTGCCCTATCGCAAGCGATGAGATTAGCAAAAAAGGAGTTAACGCAATGGAATATAAATTCCTTTATCATTACAGGTATTTCAAAGCGTGGGTGGACCACCTGGTTGTCAGCTATCGCCGATCCTGATGTTGAAGCAATTGTTCCCTTCGCCATTGATCTACTTGATATTGATGCTTCACTTGAGCATATTTATCAATCATACGGTGGAAATTGGCCCATTACATTCTACCCCTACTACCAGCAAGGCATAGATGAGAAAATAAAATCCCCCACATTTACCCAACTAAGGCAAATAATAGATCCGTTAAGATATCTCAATACTATTTATCAACCCCGACTTGCAATACCGAAATATATTATTAATGCAAGTGGCGATGATTTTTTCGTACCAGACAACACTCGCTTTTATTATAGCAAACTTCCTGGCGTAAAATCATTACGTATAGTGCCTAATATGAACCACTACTCAATTAACCAGTTCGCTGAAGAAAGCCTCGTTCCTTTTATTAATAGGTTTCAAAGTAAAAAAACATTACCACAGTTGATCGGCCTTATTCACCACCATCTTCTTACGGTCTATTTCTCAGAAGCGCCGGTAAAAGTCGTTCGCTGGACAGCTAACAATCCAAATGCGCGTGATTTTCGTTATGCCTGTGGCATCCGCTATAAGCCGCTTACAATAGATATTCCCGCCAACAATAAGATCAGTATTACGTTAAATGAACCGAAGACAGGTTGGGAAGCTACCTATATCGAAGCCACTTTTAATGATGGCTATGTCGCCACGAGTCAGGTTTATATTACGCCCGATGAAAAATACCCACAGACAGCACCACCTTCCGTTAACGCCGCATGTCAAACGTTACCGGGGCGTGGATTAGGGGAAAACGATAGCCCCGATTGAATTTTCAAGTAATTATCTGAGTTTAAATAATTTTATCCATCACGCTTGCGATGGATAAAAATCCTCTGCGATAAATTTTTGTTATATTGATCACGTTCTAACCACAAGAGAGGTGATTTGAAAATAACCTTAAAATATTGTGGTCAGGCCGCTAGACCACAATAAGAGGATTAATCATGAAAAGAAAAACAATGGGATGGCTTATCGTTTTTCTTCTATTTATAGTTTACATGCTCAACTATATGGATCGTTCAGCATTGTCGATAACTGCCCCCTTGATCGAAAAGGAGTTAGGATTTAACGCCGCGGAGATGGGGATGATCTTCAGCGCGTTTTTTATCGGATACGCCCTGTTTAATTTTATTGGTGGCTGGGCCAGCGATAAAGTTGGGCCAAAAACGGTTTTTCTCATCGCAGCGTTACTATGGTCTGTATTTTGTGGCTTAACTGGTTTGGTCACCGGATTGTGGACAATGCTTATCGTGCGCGTTCTTTTCGGTATGGCTGAAGGACCGGTCAGCGCTGCCGGAAATAAAATCATCAATAACTGGATTTCCCGAAAGGAGTCTGCCACGGCGATCGGAATTTTTAGCGCCGGTTCCCCGCTCGGCGGCGCGGTGTCCGGGCCGATAGTGGGCCTGCTGGCGTTATCCTTAGGCTGGCGCCCCGCATTTGGCATTATTTTCTTATTTGGCCTGGTCTGGGTACTACTGTGGTACTTTATCGTTAGCGATAAGCCAACAATGAGTAAACGCCTGGCGCCGGAAGAACGCATTGATTTTGAAAATCATGAGGACGTTATTTTATCTGATGATGGCCGGGCTACGCCTTCACTCGGCTATTACATGAAACAACCAATGGTATGGGCGACAACTCTGGCTTTTTTCAGCTACAACTATATTCTTTTTTTCTTCCTGACCTGGTTCCCAAGTTACCTGAACCATTCGTTACATCTCGATATTAAAGAAATTAGTATCGCCACGGTAATTCCCTGGGTCATCGGCGCCATTGGTATGGTACTCGGCGGCGTCTGTTCTGATGTAATTTATCGGATTACCGGTAATGCTCTGCTCTCACGTCGACTTATTCTGGGCGTATGTCTGGCAGGCGCGGCGGTATGTGTTGCCGTTTCCGGTACCGTTAGCACTATTGGTAGCGCAATTACGCTCATGTCAGTTTCACTCTTCCTGCTCTATTTAACAGGCCCAATTTATTGGGCGGTTATTCAGGATGTTGTTCATAAAGATAAGGTAGGGAGCGTCGGAGGAGCCATGCATGGCCTGGCTAATATATCCGGTATTATCGGTCCGCTTGTCACCGGTTTTATCGTTCAATTTAGCGGTAAATATGACTATGCGTTCTATCTGGCTGGTGCTATCGCTATCGTTTCAAGCCTGTTGGTCTTCGTGTTTGTAAAAAGTAAAGGATTCAAAGCCAATGAAAGTCAAAGCTGTGTTCATTAATAAGCCTGGTGAAGTTGAAACCCGCTGGGTGGATTATCCCCATAAGAAAGAAAATGAAGTATTAATTAAGGTTGATGCTGCAGGCATTTGCGGATCGGATATCGGGGCTTTTCGTGGAACGAACCCACTGGTTACTTACCCAAGAATTATTGGGCATGAAGTGACCGGAATTGTTCTTCAGGAAGGCGCCGGAATGCCGGACAATATTAAAGAAGGTGACCGCGTAATTGTTGACCCCTATATTTATTGTGGTCACTGCTACCCTTGCTCTGTCGGCAGAACTAATTGCTGTGAAAATTTAAACGTCATTGGCGTGCATGTCGATGGCGCAATGCAGGAGGTGGTTACTCATCCCGCACATTTAATTCATAAAATACCAGATAATGTGCCTTCTGAAATGGCGCCGCTGGCAGAACCGCTGACCATCGCTCTGCACGCGCTGCATCGGGCAAACGTTAAGGCTGGGGAATATGTTGCCATCATCGGCGCGGGGGCCATTGGTCTTATGGCGGCATTAAGCGCGCGTCATTACAAGGCAACGCCTATTCTGATCGATATTGTGGAAGAAAGGCTACGCTATGCGCAAAAGCTTGGCGTTCCTTATGTGCTGAACGCCGCTGACGATCAGGTTATCGACGCTATTAAAAATATCACCCACGGCACCATGGCGCAGGTCGTGATAGAAGCTTCCGGCGCAAATAGCGCTATTCGAAATACGCTTGATTTAGCATCGTTTGCTGGTCGTATTTCGTTTACCGGATGGCCAAAACAGGAAACGTCGCTGCCGACGAACCTGATCACCTATAAAGAACTGGATTTACGCGGTTCCCGCACCAGTGCCGGTGAATTTGATGAGGCATTACGCATGCTGTCAACGCTGGAGATTAATCCGCAAGATGTTGTCAGTAAGGTCGTCAATCTTGATGAGATCCCTGATGCAGTTAAAGAACTTGATCGCTATCCGGAGCGCTACTTAAAGATTAATGCTGTTTTCCATTGATTTACGGCGAGTTCTACCGCATGGCATATCCGCCATGCGGTGTTATTTACCGACAAACTTAGCCGCCGACAATCTTTCTCACATAGCGTAAATGTTCCAGCGATCCCTCATAAGCGCTGTCAGCATCAGACTGGCGCATTGCATCCACTATCGCTTTATGTTGTTTGTTGAGATTAAGTAAAACATTTCTGTCTCCAGACTGCTCATCAAGCCCGGCATAAGGGATATTAATCCGTTGTTCCCATAACATACGGGACATATCGAACAACACCCGGTTACGGCTAGCCTCAGAGATCGCAAGGTGAAACTCTTTATCCAGCGAGTAAAAGCCGTGGACGTTATTATCGTTAATGGCTTGATCCATACGATGATAAATCGCCTCTATTTGGTTGATGACGTCAACGTTATCGTTTTGTGCGGCTAAGCGCGCACAATGGCTATCAACCAGCTCGCGAGTAGAGAGAATTTCTTCGATGGTATAGTCGCTGGCAAGGTGTTTTTTATCTGAAACGATAACCCCATTACCGGACTGAATCACGATCCATCCGGAGATCTCCAGTACAATAAGGGCTTCTCGCAAGGAGGCGCGGCTCACGCCAAGCTGTTTTGCCAGTTCGCGTTCTGGCGGTAAAAAAGTTCCCGGGGGAAAAATATTATCATTGATCAGCTTAATGATGAGGTTGGCTATCTTCTGATAGAGCCTCTCCTGCCTGACCTCAGGTATAACCATGCGCCCTCCAATCCATATCCAGGGGATTTTGAATGGATTTAGCATACCATCCTGGCGCTGGTGATCGTGATAATTAATTACCGTGCATGATAAAGAGAAGCAACCGCCGGTAGCCTCCATTACCTTCGCCGAGACTACCGGGGAAACTAAACCGAGATGAGCTATTTATCCTTTGACGTTGATTTTCTCGAACACGGGCGCTGTCGCGTTCTTAAACTGAGAAAGAGACCAGGTTTTATAGTTGATATCATTGTAGCCGCGCACCATCATCTCACCGTGCGTTAAGTCAGACAGCGTTGTCCAGACCGTATATTCTGAGACCGGTTTGCGGGTAGCGTTGCCTTCCCCTTCACTCCCCATATAATCAACCGTAATATTTTTCGGACGATCGAAACGGCTCATAATATGTGCAAGCGTATTCATTGCGTCGTGGGCGGATGTCGCTTGCGGCGCATATGTGGTGTAATAAACGCCGCGTATAAAACGGGAAACCGACGTATCGGACGATGGCAAGTCTGCAATAGCAATCCCGCTATCAGGCTGCATCACTTTTATCCCGCCCAATGTGCCTGAAGAGCGGTCCACATTGGTTAATTGCGTATAATTATTCAGATTTGTCAGATGCCAGGGGAATGCGGGACCATTTGTCATCACGCGAGTGGGATTGTCATAGACATGGAATTTGCCATTTTCCACTTCAACGACAATGCTTCCTCCTTTCTTGTCGTAAAACGCGTAATGAAATGGCGATTTCAGATCGCCAAACCGATGCAGTTCCGGTGACCAGAATTTGCCCTCTTTTATTGCCTGTTTTACCTCGCCGACAGTAGCAAAACGGGCCAGCGCCCATTCTCCCAACGAGGTGACAGGAATTGCCTGTTTATATTCACTCGCGGGCAATGGCGGCAACTGCGCATTCATGATCATGTTTTCACTAAATGACAATCCCGCGCTATTCATGCCTTCAAGTATGTCTCTGCTATCGCCATCAGTAATGGTGGAAGTAATGGCCAGTATCGGATACTTCGCCTGATAGCTTATCCCCTGGCTGCCATCCGGCGTTTTTTTATCAAACTGTGTTCCCGCCGGGTAATACGTTAACCATGAGGGTAAATCCTGCATATATTCCAGCGTACGCCCATGAAAAATATCGCCTTGTTTATCCTGAATAGCAAGGGTTGTGCAGGCCTGTGCAGCCATGGCGTATGAAAACAGCGCCGGAGCGATAAATAAAATTGCTTTACTTTTTTTCATCATGCTCTCCTTGTTTGTAAAATGAATTGGATGAATATATTAAATTAAACCTATCAATGGTTATGCAGCACGTAATTAATTGTGATCTTATTTTACAAGCTAATAAATTTAACTGACGGGTTTAAAGGAGAGTTAAACACAGCGAACTAACATGAAACGCGTTATCCGTGTGACCATTTAAAAAAATCCCATCATGTTATAAATAAAAAACACGGTTTCTTATCAACATTAAGAGATATCTTCACAACGCTATATTTACTCCACATCACCAATAACATTAAATTAATTTATGTTTTTGAGTAATGTGAGTAGCACACATGTAATCAGTTGTTACGAATTAGAAACATAATTGCTACTAAAACACGTTGAGAAAGACAAGAAATGCAACATATGATGCCCACACTAACTATAGTGGTTTGGGATAAACGTTATGCAAACACAAGATACATTTTATCAAGTTATGCGTAGACACGGCGTGACAAGGCGTAGCTTCCTCAAGTTTTGCAGCCTTACCGCAACGTCTTTAGGCCTGAGCAGTTCGATGATTCCTCAGATAGCTTATGCCCTGGAGAATAAACCGCGTACGCCAGTGATATGGCTGCATGGTCTTGAATGTACCTGCTGTACCGAATCTTTCATTCGCTCTGCGCACCCGTTGGCAAAAGATGCCATTTTGTCGCTCATTTCCCTGGATTATGACGACACCATTATGGCCGCCGCAGGGCAACAAGCTGAGCAGGCGTTGGCGGATGTGATGCGTGAGTACAAAGGAAATTATATCGTTGCCGTGGAAGGTAACGCGCCGCTGAATGAAGATGGGATGTTTTGCATACTGGCTGGCGAGCCGTTCCTGGAGAAGTTAAAACGCGTCAGCGCGGATGCTAAAGCGATTATCGCCTGGGGGGCCTGCGCATCATGGGGCTGCGTGCAGGCAGCCCGTCCCAACCCAACTAAAGCCACGCCGGTTCACAAATTAATTACCGATAAACCCATTATTAAAGTGCCAGGCTGCCCGCCTATACCTGAAGTGATGTCCGCCGTTATCACCTATATGCTGGCATTTGATCGCATCCCTCCCCTTGATCGTCTTGGACGACCAAAAATGTTTTATGGCCAGCGAATTCATGACAAATGTTACCGACGCGCGCATTTCGATGCCGGTCAGTTTGTGGAAGCGTGGGATGACGAAGGCGCCAGAAAAGGGTATTGCCTGTACAAGATGGGCTGTAAAGGCCCGACCACCTATAACGCCTGTTCAACCGTTCGCTGGAATGATGGCGTGTCTTTTCCTATCCAGTCGGGTCATGGATGCCTCGGATGTTCGGAAGATGGATTCTGGGATTACGGTTCTTTTTACAGCCGGGCAACGGGCATTCCGCAAACCGGCATTGAAGCTACCGCCGATAAAATCGGACTGGGCGTTGCCGGCGTCGCGGGCGCTGCCGCCATCGCTCACGCCACGGTGAGCGCCATAAAACACGCCCGCAATAAAAACAACACGTCATCAGAAAACGCTCCGGAAGAGAAAAAATAATTATGGCATATCCTTATCAGACTCAGGGTTTTACGCTGGACAATAGCGGACGGCGAATTGTGGTCGATCCGGTTACTCGCATCGAAGGGCATATGCGTTGCGAAGTGAATATCGACAGTAATAATGTCATTACTAACGCCGTGTCGACCGGCACCATGTGGCGCGGCCTGGAGGTTATCCTGAAAGGTCGCGATCCGCGAGACGCCTGGGCATTTGTTGAACGCATTTGCGGCGTCTGCACCGGTACACACGCTCTGACCTCAATCCGTGCCGTAGAAAATGCGCTGGGAATCGCGATTCCGGACAACGCAAACTGTATCCGTAATATGATGCAGGCTACGCTACACGTTCACGATCACCTGGTGCATTTTTATCATCTGCACGCGCTGGACTGGGTTGATGTGGTTGCCGCCCTGAAAGCCGACCCGCATCAGACCTCCGCCATCGCGCAAAGCCTTTCCGCATGGCCGCTATCCTCGCCGGGATATTTCCGCGATTTGCAAAATCGACTGAAGCGGTTTATCGAGTCCGGTCAACTTGGCCCTTTCCGTAATGGCTACTGGGGACATCCGGCGATGAAACTTCCGCCGGAAGCCAATTTGCTGGCGGTCGCCCACTATCTTGAAGCGCTCGATTTTCAAAAAGAGATCGTAAAAATTCACACCGTTTTCGGTGGTAAAAACCCGCATCCTAACTGGCTGGTGGGCGGCGTTCCTTGCGCCATCAACCTTGACGAAACGGGCGCGGTCGGCGCAGTGAATATGGAACGCCTGAACCTTGTCAGTTCCATCATCCAAAAAGCTCGCCAGTTCTGCGAACAGGTTTATCTTCCGGACGTCTTGCTGATTGCCAGTTATTACAAAGACTGGGCAAAAATCGGCGGCGGGTTATCGAGCATGAACCTGCTGGCTTATGGCGAGTTTCCGGATAACCCTAACGATTATTCCGCCAGTAATCTTCTGCTTCCGCGTGGGGCTATCATTAACGGTCGTTTCGACGAAATTCATCCTGTCGATTTAACCGCCCCCGATGAGATTCAGGAGTTTGTCACTCACTCCTGGTATACCTATGGTAACGGCAATAACGATAAGGGCCTGCATCCCTGGGATGGTCTGACCGAACCGCAACTGGTCATGGGCGAACACTATAAAGGCACAAAAACTTTTATCGAACAGGTGGATGAGTCCGCTAAATATTCATGGATTAAATCGCCGCGCTGGAAGGGACATGCGATGGAGGTAGGTCCGCTGGCGCGTTATCTGATTGGATATCATCAAAATAAACCGGAATTTAAAGAGCCCGTGGATCAACTGCTGAGTGTATTAAAGCTGCCTAAAGAAGCGCTCTTTTCTACATTAGGACGTACTGCCGCGCGTGCGCTGGAATCCGTATGGGCAGGCAATACGCTGCAATATTTCTTCGATCGTCTGATGCGTAACCTCAAGTCCGGCGATACGGCGACGGCAAACGTCACGCTCTGGGAACCCGATACCTGGCCTACATCGGCAAAAGGCGTTGGTTTCAGCGAGGCGCCGCGTGGCGCGCTGGGGCACTGGATAAAAATTGAAAATCAGAAAATCGACAGCTATCAGTGTGTGGTACCGACAACCTGGAATGCCGGGCCACGTGACGATAAAGGTCAAATTGGCGCGTACGAAGCGGCGTTAATGGGGACTAAACTCGCCGTTCCCGATCAACCATTGGAGATTTTACGTACTCTGCACAGCTTCGATCCCTGCCTGGCCTGCTCCACCCATGTTATTGATAATCATGGAGGGGAGCTGGTCAGGGTTCAGGTACGATGACGACGATTCGGAGGTCTCAATGCATCTCAAAGAAATAACCAGCCAGGGGTACTATATCTATGAAGCTCCGGTCCGTTTATGGCACTGGATCACGGCGTTATCCATTGTCGTCCTGGCTGTTACAGGATATTTCATTGGCCGCCCCCTGCCATCGATTCAAGGTGAAGCGACCTTTATGTTTTGGATGGGCTGGATACGACTGATCCATTTTACCACGGCGTATATTTTTACTGTCGCGCTGCTGTTTCGTATTTACTGGGCATGTGTCGGCAATGAGTACGCCAGGGAGATGTTTCTGGTTCCGTTCTGGCGCCGCGCCTGGCGCAAAGGCGTTATCAGCGAAATCCGCTGGTATTTTTTCCTCGAAAAAGAGGCCCATCGTTACTATGGACATAATCCGGTAGCGGGACTGGCGGTAATGTTCTATTTCTGGATGTCCGTACTGATGGTGTGTAGCGGCTTTGCGCTCTATGGCGAAGGACTTGGAACAGACAGTTGGGCGTATCAATGGTTTGGCTGGATGATTCGCCTGACTGGCAACGATAGCCTCGCGCTGCATTTCTGGCACCGGCTGGGCATGTGGTTCATTATCGCCTTCGTCATTGCGCATGTTTATACCGCTATCCGCGAAGACATTATGAGCCGACAAAGCGTGATTTCCGTCATGATAAGCGGCTGGCGCTGGTTCAGGTGATAACAATGGCAGAAGTAACAATCTTAGGGCTTGGCAACCTGCTTTGGGCAGATGAAGGGTTCGGCGTCAGAGCGGCGGAAAAGCTGTTTGAACAGTATGCCGATAACGAGAAAGTTGACGTTGTTGATGGCGGTACGCAGGGGCTGGCGCTGCTGCCCTGGCTGCAACAGACCGAAAAACTGTTAATCATGGATGCTATCGATTTTGGTATGGCGCCAGGTTCGCTGGCGATGTTTCGTGATGAACAGGTTCCCGCCTATCTGACGGCGAAAAAACTCAGTTTACATCAGACCAGTTTTTCTGAAGTGCTGGCATTGCTGCAATTAACCGGCGGCCAGTTATCGGAGATTGTGCTGATTGGCGTGCAGCCGGAATGTCTGGATGACTATGGCGGGAGTCTTACGCCGCAGGTAAAGGCGCAACTGATGCCTGCGGTCTATCTCGCGCAGGAAGTGCTGGCGCAATGGGGTATCACCGCCTCTTCAGCGGCCTTGCCCACTGAAAGACTCAATCATTACAGCCTGTGTATGGAACGCTACGAAGATGAACGCCCAGATGCGCAAAGCGCTTGCCGGGTCGGCGATATTCGGGTGCTACAGAGAGAGAAATCATAATGTGTATCGGCGTTCCTGTGCAGGTTATTTCACCCGGTCAGTGGTTCGCCAAATGCCGCGACCGACACGGCGAGCTTATCGACGTTGATATTCGGCTTGTGGCTCCCCCCTTAGCAGGCGCATGGCTGCTGACATTTGGCGGCGCAGCACGACGAGAAATGGACGAAGCGGAAGCCGCTGAGGTACTGGCGGCGCTGGACTCACTGGAACAGGCCATGCTCACGCAAAGCGATCCGCTGACCGGTTTTGCCGATTTATTGTCTCGCACGCCTGAATTACCGGAGCATTTAAAAAAATGACTATCTCACCCCAAAATCCTGTTTGTCCACTGGCGGATAAAGGCTTTCTGGTTACCGATGCGCAAACGCTCCCGTCGTTGATTAATGCGCATCCGACTGTGCTGGTTTTGCTGCAAAGCGACCCCAACAAACATCCGGAAGTCGCCGACAGTTGGGTCATCATCCCGGAGATCCTCAAGCAATTTCCGGCGACGTCTTATACCGCGGCATTTGCGGATAGCGAACAGAGTGAACTGATCGCCCGGGAGTATCGCATTCTGAAATATCCGGCGCTGCTTTTCTTTCGCCAGCACCGTTTTGTCGGCAGTCTGGCGGGATTATATAGCTGGCAAGAATACTCTCAGCGGGTGGCCGCATTGCTGACCACACCGGGCTATCGTCAGGATATTCCCGTTATCACGCAATAGAATGAAAGGTAACACACGTGAATTATTCCAGAACTATTCCAGTCGTTAATATTGCCGGACCAGGCTCGCAGCCAGAAGAGGAAGACTTTAACTTTCTTCCTATCCCCGCCGGCATTAATCTCCCGCTGACGCCGGTTTTACCGGAACAGGCGCTGCCCGCTGAGCTCCGTGTTGCCAGACACATCCTGACTACGCTTATTCGCGATATGGATAACCCAGTGGCAACGCTCCCCTTTCCCCTGAGCTATAAGCTGAATGCCACTGAGCAACAGAATAGCGGTTTATTGGATCAACTGCTCGGCGAAGGTGAAATCTCCGCCCGGGTACTATTATCCGATGGAAAAGAACAGCGTATTCAGGAGACGGTTTTTACGGGCGTCTGGCGTGTGCGTGAATATAACGCTGACCAGCAACGGGTTGCCGATGAAATTATCATTGGCCCGATCCCAGAGAGCATCTGGCAGACGCATCCGCAGCCGCCGATTACGCCAGAATTGCCGCCACAACCGGCGGGATTGATGAATGGTGCCTTTATCGCGCATGAAATAGCCGAGCGCGTAAAACAGCCGGTAAAAGAGCCGCATATCATTAACTTAACGCTGTTGCCAGTAAACGATGCCGATCGCGAGTATCTGGATCATTTTTTAGGCGAAGGTTGTAGCGCTATTTTTTCACGCGGATATGGTAAATGCCGGATTGTAAGCACGCATTTTCCCGGCGTATGGCGGGTCAATTATTTCAATGATATGAACACATTACTGCAAGATATGATTGAGATAGCGGACATTCCTGATATCGCCGTTGCAGGCATCGATGATATCGAAGATGCCTACGCGGGGCTAAAAAATACGTTGGAATGGTTGAAAGAATACCCGGTTACAGAAAATGAGCCAGTGGTGCGCATGGAGTGCAAAGTATGTTGGTGGGTTTACGACCCTGCGCTGGGCGATGACGTATGGCAAATTCCACCCGGTGTGCCCTTCAGCCAGTTACCTGATTACTGGTGCTGTCCGGTTTGCGAAACCAGTAAGTCCGGGTTTATGGTGATCGATGAAGGTAATAGTTCGTGCAAAGATTGACCGTCTATTCTCACCCGCTACGGATTATCTGGCAGGAGGCGCCGATCGGTCGTTTGTTACAGGGCGCAACGCCGGTATACGCAAAAACGCTTATTTCACGTTTGTTTACGTTGTGCGCTCAGGCGCACAGCGCGGCGGCGGCTTTACTGTTGTTTCCTGAAAAGAAGCCAGATATGCAGGCCGCACAACAAGAGCTGGCGCGAGAAACGCTCCGTCGCGCGTTGACAGACTGGCTCCCCCTGTTTAGCCACCGACAGGCAACCGCTGAAGAATGGGCGTTGTTACGTCGCGGAGAGTTATCCCCGCTGGCAAGCACAATCTTTTTTGACGATGATCCTCAGACCTGGCTTGCCGCTGGCGTAAAGGGCTGGGAAGCCTGGTTTTTGCAAGAGCGTTCTGAAACCGCCCGCTGGCTGGCGGCAGTACAGAATATCATTACACCTACACTACCGATGGCATCGTCCCCGGACCATACGTTAATAACCCATGGTCCCCTGGATGTCTCGCCTCTGGCTATCGAATATCCGCTGCTGTCAGCCTGTTGTCTTAGCGGTAAAACGACTGCGCTACGTCTGCTGGCCCGCTGCATTACGCTCGCCCGAAGTTTGAGCGCCCTTCCCACCCTGCGCTGGAATCGTTTTGATGATGGCGAATGGAAAATAGCGGTAGTGGAAACCGCGCGAGGATGGTTAGTTCATCAGGCCAGACTGACGACGTCAGGCAATATTCTTGATTACCGTATTATCTCGCCTACCACACGTCACGCCCAACCTGACGGCGTCATTGCTCGCGAACTGGCCACTATTCCACTCTCATTGTGGTCGCAACAGTTACAGGTAATTGATCCTTGTGTCGCCGTAAATATTGTTGAATGAAGGAGCTGGCCCATGCATGAATTAGCCCTGGCGCAAAATATTATCGAATTGCTGGAGGAACAGGCAGTAAATCACCAGTTCAGCAAGGTAAAGCAAGTCTGGCTGGAGATTGGCGTTATGGCCTGTGTTGAGGTGCCGGCGCTGCATTTTGGCCTGGACGTCGCCGCTCGTCATACCCTTGCCGACAATGCGCGTTTCCACATTACTATCGCACCGGCGCAAGGTTGGTGTCTGTCCTGTAATCAACCCTTCACCTCTCAAACATCCACACTCTGTTGTCCCTTTTGTCATTCAGGCAAAGTGCAGATAGATGACAGTAGCAGAATGCGCATTCGCGAGATCGAAGTCGAATAGTCAACGAATAGGCAATAAAAAAGGACGCCAGAAGCGTCCTGAAATAATAAAAGAATAAATTAACAATAATAAAGGTTAAGCAGTGACCCAGTTTTGGGAAAAGGAGGGTATCCCTAAACTGTCTTAATCAGCAAGTTTTATCAAAACTCGTAGACTAAGCCGAGCGCCACGGTGTTGTCTGTATTAGGATTCGATGGGTTGCCATCTTTTAGCAGATTGATTTTGTAGTCAACATACGCGGACATATTTTTATTGAAGTAGTAATAGGAACCCACATCAATATATTTCACAAGGTCGAACGAACCCAGTCCATCAACATCATTGGCTCTGGATTGCAGGAATGCCAGTGACGGGCGTAAGCCATTATCAAATTGATATTGCCCTACCATTTCCCAGTTATCGGTTTTATGTGCAAAGCCGCCCAATGTATCGCCCATATAGGTCATATCATAAGTACGGGTATAGTTTGCCGCCAGGTAAATATTATTGGCATCATACTTCACGCCGCCAGTCCAGGCTTCAGCGCGGTCGCCATTGTCGTATTTATCTTGCGTCATCTGATCAAGCGTGCGTTTGGAACTGGTATAGGCTGCCCCCAGGCTCACCCCCATGCCCAAATCATATGTCGCTGATGCCCCGAAACCATCGCCATTCTGGTACGCGATACTTTTTCTGGCATTATTACTTAAAGGATCGCCTTCTTTCGACAGGCCGTCATTTTTACCCTGATACTGCAACGCAATATTCAGACCATCAACCAGACCAAAGAAATCATTATTGCGATAAGTCAGAACGCCATTCGCGCGTCCGGTCATAAAATTATCGGAAGCTTCATACGAATCATTACCAAATTCAGGCAGTACGTCAGTCCATGAACCAATGTCGTATAACACGCCATAGTTACGACCATAATCAACAGACCCCATATCGGCAAATGCCAAACCAGCAAAACCGAGACGCGTCCAGCTTTGCGGGGAACCGCTGGAGTCACCATCTTCCGGACGATTGGCGTTGACCTGATACTCCCACTGTCCAAAACCGGTTAGTTGATCGGTAATTTGAGTCTCGCCTTTAATACCCATACGGATATAAGATTGATCGCCATCCGTACTATGATTACTGGAAAAATAATGCAGGCCGTCGACCTTGCCATACAAATCCAGTTTATTGCCATCCTTGTTATAGATTTCTGCTGCGTTGGCGGCTCCAGCCATCATTACGGCTGCGGCTACCGCAGATAACACCACTACTTTTTTCATTTTATATGCCTTATTTGTCTTATTTTTGGACTTTCCGCAAAACCTGCTCGCGGAACTGTCCAGGACAATATCACTAACAATTACCGTGCGTTAAGTTTCAAAGTGTAATATTAGCTTGCTATGTATTAGTGATGTTAAAATGCAAGTTAAGCATGACTACATCAATGATATGCCCTGTTTTCTGCTGTAATAACAAGGGGGTTACCAGTAGAGAACTGGCTTACGGTCGGGGATGCCAGGGCGAGAATGGCACTGAATACTCGGCTGACATTCGTTAAGACGGAATCATAATCAAGTCAGTTGAGGCCACAGTCCTTCTTATTTTTGTGTATAATTTGTTACGTTTACATTTATTTCTAAATTAGCGTTATGAAAATATCAGTACTACTGAAATAGCACTTCTTCGCTTCGTGTATTTTTACTATGGTTAATTATCACATAGCGCAAACGGTCATTTGCATATCACTATTCATAAGATTAACTATTTACCAGCGGTAATAAACATAAAAGTAAGTCAATGGACAACAACAATACTGAAACTCTAAATGTTGATATTTTGAGTCATGTCGTTACAAACAAATACGATATTCTTAATTGCACTACTCCCTTTTCGGGGTAGTTTTATAGAAGGATGTTTTTTATTGTTCGTGAGCCATGCTCCTTTAGTATAAAAGTGAACGTAACAGGAAAGATAAAGCGTCTCAAAAACAGACCATATGGGTATAACTATTATGCAAAAAACGTCACTATTGTTTTCGGCCGCCGCGATAACGTTAACTCTGATGGTGTCATCGGCATCAGCGGCAACGCCAACCGCCGCACAAAATGAAGCTACGTCGACCGTTAAACAAGAAATTACAGAAGGCATTAACCGTTACCTTTATTCAATAGATAAGGCAGACCCAACGTTAGGCAAGCAGCTCTTTTATGTTTCACCGGAAACCAGTTTTATTCATCCACGCGGTCACGAACGCGGATGGTCGCAGATCGCTGAAAATTTTTATGGCACCACTATGGGTAAAACTTTCAGTAAACGCACATTAAAACTGGACGCTCCCCCTGCTATTCATGTGTATGGCAATGCCGCCGTTGCAGAGTTCGACTGGCATTTTACCGCGGTACGCCGTGATAATGGGCAGACTCAACACACGACAGGCCGCGAAAGCCAGGTGTGGGCGAAGATACCAAACACAGGATGGCGAATCGTTCATGTCCACTACTCCGGTCCAGCCAAAACCGGCGTTGGAGAAGGCTATTAAGCTTTGCTCTTCAGGTTATGGCGCAGATGAACATTCTGCGCCTGTTAAGACAAACTCAGGTCAGTTGATAGCGCTTATCCGGTATCCGTTTTTCCGGAATATCCCTTTCATCATTCATTTGCAGTAAATCGATTTCTATCGCATTGCATATCGCATCCAGCGGTAAATCATTATTTTCAGTACCGAACGGATCTTCCAACTCTTCCGCTAACGCATCCAACGCGATAAACGTATAAGAAATAAGCACCGAAATAAACGGCGTCATATAGTGCAGATCAACCACCAGTGCAAATGGCAACATAATGCAGAAAAGATAAACCGTACGATGCAAAATTAACGTATAGGCAAAAGGCACCGGCGTGTTGGCGATGCGTTCACAGCCGGCCAACACTGACGACATATCATTTAAACGGTTGTTGAGGCTATGAAATAAAATATCGGAAAGCTTTCCGCTGCGGCGGCGAATCGCCAGCCACTCTCCCATCAGCAATAAGATACGGTTAGCAGGGGAATGGGAAGCGACAACTTTCTGTAACGCCTCCTGGTCAAGATAGTTGCCCAGAACTTGCGTTTGAGGCTGTCGACGCAATGTCATACGCAAACAGTGGGCAAAAGCGATTTGTAACCGAACAAAATCCTCGATACCGCGTTCATCAGGCAAGGTTGTTTTCACCTCACGCAGTATTGAGCGTGAAGCGATCATCAACTGCCCCCACAAATGTCGCGCTTCGACGTAACGCGCATAACAGGCATTATTGCGAAACCCCAGAAAAATGGCGATAGCGACGCCCAGTATGCTAAACGGCGCAAGGGTAAACTTAATACCCAGCATTGTGTACCAGGGCAGCATGATAATAATGGCGATAGAAAGAAGAAAGTTAAGGAGCAGTCGTGAAAAGATTTTAGATAACACGGAACCATGCCAGACAAATATCAGGCGAATCCAGTGCTGTTGTGGTCTAACGATCATGATTATCTTCAGCAGGTAAAAAAGCACTGTCATTAAACGTGATCCAGATCAAGGTTGCAAGCTTCTGGTGATACACGGATCCCCTGCCCTGTAGAACATTTTTTGCACAGTGCTGACAGGCATTGAAAAAAAACAACCAAACGTATGTTGTAACTAAAAAGACACTTCAGCACATGAGATATATAACGGTCAACGGCTGCTATCAGTGGTATAGGGTGATTTATCGGGGAAAGCGTCAGCAACGACGCGCTGCTCTACCGCTGATTCATTTGTATGACCAGCCAGTAATGGATAACGCTGACAATATACTGTTGCTGCGCTTCGCTCAGCGGTTCTCCCTGAGGAATCTGGTGCCACTTCGCCAGGCACCCGCGACAGCAGGTTGCCGTCGCATGTTGCGCGATAAATACCGGATGGCCCCGCATCGGCGTTTGCTTACCATCATTCGCCGGGTGAGCTGGCGCCAGTCGCTGGGCGATAAAATCGGCGGCGTGTTTATCAATCACCTCCGCGCCTTTATCCCAGCAATATTGTCTTTCTTTTATCCCGAGACGAAAACGCGAACGAAATGTCGATCGCGCCAGGCGGGCAAAGAGCGGTTCAAGCGCATTCATCAGTATACCGAACGTCCTAACGTTTGTGTTAATTGTTCAAGCGCGGCGATACCTGCCAGAGAGTTTCCCGCAGGATCCAGCTCCGGACTCCAGACGGCAATCGCCATTTCATGCGGCACAATGGCGACAATACCACCGCCCACGCCGGATTTAGCGGGCAATCCTACCCGCCAGGCAAACTCTCCGGCATTCTGATACATCCCGCTGGTCGCCATTAGCGCATTAATTTGCCGGGCCTGCATGGGGGTCACTACCGGCTCGTCGAGATGAAACGCCTCGCCCTGATTCGCCAGAAAGACAAACGTCCTCGCCAGTTCCATGCAGCTCATTTTCAACGCACAGTAGTGGAAGTAATTTTGCAACACGGTAGGCACATCATGATGAAAATTACCGAATGATTTCATCAGCCAAGCAATAGCGGCGTTACGGGCGGAATGCTCAAATTCAGAGCGCGCGACCGTAGCGTCATACGTAATATCCGATACGCCGCAAAGCGCGCGCACAACTTCCAGCATCCGCTGACGCGGCGCGCTAAGCCGGCCTTGCAACATGTCGCATACCACCAGCGCGCCCGCATTAATAAATGGATTACGCGGGATGCCTTGTTCCATCTCTAACTGAACCAACGAATTGAACGGCGAGCCGGAAGGATCTTTTCCGACGCGCTGCCAGATCTCCTCTTCCGGATAATGACGCATCGCCACCACCAGACTGAGCACTTTCGAAATAGACTGAATAGAGAAGCGTTCGTGCGCATCGCCCGCCTGATAATGCTGCCCGTCCACGGTACAAATCGCTATCCCCAGCTTTGAACCCTCGACGGACGCTAATGCCGGAATATAGTCAGCGACTTTGCCCTGGCCAATGAGGGGGCGAACGCGCTGTAAAATCGTCTCTAAAATTGCATTATCCATGGCCCAGGCCACAACATGCTCCTTGCTCGCAGGTCTGAAAAGGCCTGCGAGTATAGCAGAGGGCGCCACGCGACGTCAGGGCAATTAGACGCGGTTCTTCCAGACGGTCTGCACATTACAAAATTCGTGTAAACCAAAGTGCGAAAGCTCGCGACCGAAGCCACTTTTCTTCACCCCGCCGAATGCCACACGCGCATCGCTGGCGCTGTACCCATTAATGAATACCCCGCCGCACTCAAGACGCGCCGCCATCTCCGCGGCCAGCGTATCGTCGGCGGTAAAGATCGTCGCCGACAGGCCAAACTCACTGTCATTCGCCAGCGCGAGGGCGTGCGCCGCATCTTTTGCGACGGTAATGGCGGCAACAGGCCCAAAAAGTTCCTGACGAAATGCAGTCATGTCAGGTGTAACATCCGCCAGAACGGTCGCGGCATAATAGTTGCCCTCCCCGGCGATTTTCTCCCCGCCCAACAGTAGCCGTGCGCCTTCGGCGACGGAAGCCTGCACCTGTTGATGGAGTTCATCACGCAAATCAAAGCGCGCCATCGGCCCCAGGTCATTCTCTTCAACCAGAGGATCACCTATCTTTAATGCTGCGGCAGCCGCCACAAAACGATCGGTAAACGCCTGCGCAATGCCCTCTTCGACAATAAAACGTTTGGCGGCGGCGCAGACTTGTCCGGTGTTTTGATAGCGTCCTGCAACCGCAGCTTTTACCGCCAGCTCGAGATCGGCATCATTGAGTACAATAAACGGATCCGAGCCCCCCAGTTCCAGTACGCACTTTTTCAGCGCCGCCCCAGCCTGAGCGCCAATCGCCGCGCCGGCGCGCACGCTACCGGTCACCGTCACCGCCGCGATTCGCGGATCGTTAATCATCTGACTCACGCCCTCATTATTGGCGTTCACCCATCCATAGACGCCAGCGGGAGTACCGGCTTCCGTCAAGATTCGGGCTATCATCTGCGCGCAACCCGTGACATTGGGCGCATGTTTTAACAAGTAGCTATTCCCCGCCAACAGTATCGGCACTGCCCCGCGTAACACCTGCCATAAAGGAAAATTCCACGGCATTATCGCCAGAATGACGCCCAGCGGACGGTATTCAATCACCGCCTGCTGATTTTCTACCAGCGTAGGCTCAGGATTCAGCATTGCCGGGCCATGTTCCGCATACCAGTCGCATAACGCGGCGGATTTCGTCACTTCCGCACGCGCCTGCTTTATGGGTTTACCCATTTCACGCGTAATACATTGCGCCATCTCTTCTGCATGAGCGCGAAGCGCCTGACCAATATCGCGTAATGTTTGCGCCCGTTGCGCTACTGATGTCATTTTCCACTTTTTGAAACCGCTCGCCGCCAGACTCAGCGCATGTTCAATCTCTTGCGCGTTAGCCCAGGGCATTGCCGCCAGCGTCTGGCCGGTCGCAGGATTAACGGATAACGCCTGTGTTGCAGTCATCATGGTCATGTTCTTTCTCTCGTTATCAGGGGAGTTGTACCATCATGACGCCCTTTACCATTTCTGAAAAATGAATAATATTAACCAGACTATTCACGAATTAAGAAAACCATGGACCTGACGCAACTGGAAATGTTTAACGCTGTCGCTCTGACGGGCAGCATTACGCAGGCGGCGGCAAAAGTACACCGCGTTCCGTCCAACCTGACCACGCGTATCCGCCAGCTTGAAGCCGACCTGGGCGTCTCTCTGTTTATTCGCGAAAACCAGCGACTCAGGCTGTCACCAGCCGGGCATAACTTTTTACGTTACAGCCAGCAGATCCTGGCGCTGGTCGATGAAGCCCGCATGGTGGTTGCCGGAGAGGAACCGCAAGGACTGTTTTCACTCGGCGCGTTAGAAAGTACTGCCGCCGTACGTATCCCCGCGCTGCTGGCGGGTTATAACCAGCGTTACCCTAAAATTCAGTTCGCGTTAACGACCGGTCCTTCCGGCGCCATGCTGGATGGCGTGCTCGAGGGAAAGCTGAACGCCGCCTTTATTGATGGCCCGCTAATGCATCCGGGGCTGGAAGGTATACCGGCTTACCAGGAAGAGATGATGATCGTCGCGCCACACGGCCATTCCGTCGTTTCGCGGGCCAGCGAGGTGAATGGTTATAACATCTATGCTTTTCGCGCCAACTGTTCTTACCGACGGCATTTCGAAAGCTGGTTTCATGCCGATGGCGCGACCCCCGGTACGATTCACGAAATGGAGTCATATCATGGAATGTTGGCGTGCGTAATTGCCGGCGCAGGTATTGCGCTGATGCCAGCAAGTATGCTCAACAGTATGCCAGGACATCATCAGGTGGAAGCCTGGCCGCTGGCGGAGAAGTGGCGCTGGCTTAACACATGGCTAATGTGGCGGCGCGGGGCGATGACGCGTCAGCTTGAGGCCTTTATCGAGTTACTTAACGCCCAACTGGCGAGCGTCGACTGAAGACGAAACGGCCTGCGAAGTAAATGAGAAGCAGGTCACAAAATGATTGTCTTTTCGCCAGTAAACGTTTTAAGATCGCGGCCTCACCTTCTCGCAACTAACCCGAAATATTTTTATGACAATCAATCCAGTTTCCCGCAAGGTCGCGTGGCTACGGGTAGTTACGCTTGCTATTGCCGCTTTTATTTTCAATACCACAGAATTTGTGCCGGTTGGTTTGCTATCAGACATTGCTGAAAGCTTTCATATGCAAACCGCGCAGGTCGGCATCATGCTAACCATTTACGCCTGGGTAGTTGCCGTCATGTCGCTGCCTTTTATGCTTCTTACCAGTCAAATGGAGCGCCGTAAGCTACTAATTTGTCTGTTTGTTTTGTTTATTGCCAGCCATGTGCTCTCCTTTCTGGCATGGAACTTTACCGTGCTGGTCATTAGCCGTATTGGTATCGCTTTCGCCCACGCTATTTTCTGGTCGATAACCGCCTCGCTGGCGATCCGCCTGGCCCCTGCCGGGAAACGCGCGCAGGCATTAAGTCTGATAGCGACCGGCACCGCGTTGGCCATGGTGCTTGGGCTGCCGATAGGTCGCGTTGTTGGTCAGTATTTTGGCTGGCGCACCACCTTTTTTGCCATCGGCATGGGCGCATTAATTACGCTGCTATGTCTGATTAAGCTTCTACCGAAATTGCCGAGCGAGCATTCCGGCTCACTAAAAAGTTTACCTTTGCTATTCCGGCGCCCGGCGCTGATGAGCCTCTATGTGCTGACCGTCGTTGTGGTGACTGCGCATTACACAGCTTATAGCTATATTGAACCGTTCGTTCAGAATGTCGCCGGGCTCAGTGCGAATTTTGCTACCGTCCTGTTACTGATCCTCGGCGGCGCCGGGATCATCGGCAGCCTCGTGTTTGGTAAACTGGGTAATCGCCATGCCTCGTCGCTCGTCAGTATCGCTATTGCCCTGCTGGTTGTCTGTCTGCTTCTGCTGCTGCCTGCGGCGGATAGCGAAGCGCATCTGGCCATACTGAGCATTTTCTGGGGCATCGCGATTATGGTGATAGGGCTCGGTATGCAGGTGAAAGTACTGGCGCTGGCCCCGGACGCGACCGATGTCGCAATGGCGCTATTTTCAGGCATCTTTAATATTGGTATTGGCGCTGGCGCGCTGGTAGGCAATCAGGTGAGTTTGCACTGGTCAATGTCGGCCATCGGCTATATTGGCGCCATACCCGCCTGTGCCGCGCTGGTATGGGCTGTGCTCATATTCCGCAAATGGCCAGTGACGCTGGAAGAACAACCGCATTAAGACATTCGTCTGCCGGGAACAGGTTTCCGGCAGACGAAAATGCGCCTTAGTGGTACGTTTTAATAATTTCCAACACGCCGTTGATAATAAATTGCACGCCCATACACACCAGCAGGAATCCCATTAAGCGGGAGATCGCTTCAATCCCCCCTTTACCCACCAGCCGCATAATAGCGCCAGAACTGCGTAAGCATCCCCACAGGATCACCGCCACGGCAAGAAAAATAATCGGCGGCGCGACCATAATGACCCAGTCGGGAAACTCGCCGCCATGACGCACCGTGGAAGCGGAACTGATGATCATTGCGATGGTCCCCGGTCCTGCGGTGCTTGGCATAGCCAGTGGAACAAATGCAATATTAGCCGTCGGTTCGTCTGCCAGCTCCTCCGATTTGCTTTTCGCTTCCGGCGACTCATGCGCCTTCTGCTGCGGGAAAAGCATTCTGAAGCCGATAAACGCCACGATTAACCCCCCGGCGATCCGTAGCCCTGGAATCGAAATACCGAAGGTGTTCATAACTAACTGCCCGGCGTAGTACGCCACCATCATAATAGCGAAGACATAAACCGAAGCCATATAGGACTGCCGGTTGCGTTCCGCACTATTCATATTGCCCGCAAGGCCAAGAAACAGCGCCACGGTGGTTAGCGGATTGGCTAACGGGAGCAGTACGACCAGCCCCAATCCAATCGCTTTAAACAAATCCATCATAATACTATCTCTTACCCATCAGCGTTTCATGAACCGGAAGTATAAAGTGATATTGCCCAGGCGCGCCATTTCGCCAGTGTGCAAGTCAATATTCTTTACAACCTATAACCTGTAATTATCAATTAGTTACAAGTTATCACAGCACAATACCCCGGACGCCTTTTAGCAAATCGTGGCATCGGCCAATTCATTTAGTTGACTTATACTTGCCTGGGCAATAGTATCTGACGAAATTAATTACTTGCCGGGGCAACCATTTTGAAAAGCACCAGTGATCTGTTCAATGAAATCATTCCGCTGGGTCGCTTGATCTACATGGTAAATCAAAAAAAAGATCGCCTGTTAAATAACTATTTATCCCCGCTGGATATCACCGCAACACAGTTTAAAGTGCTTTGCTCGATACGCTGCGCGGGATGTATTACCCCGGTTGAACTTAAAAAAGTGCTGTCTGTCGATCTCGGCGCATTGACGCGAATGCTCGACCGCCTGCTGTGCAAAGGCTGGATCGAAAGACTGCCGAATCCTAATGACAAACGCGGCGTACTGGTGAAGCTAACGCCGGACGGCGCGGCAATTTGTGAGCAATGTCATCAACGACCAGGGCAAGACCTGCATCAGGAATTAACAAAAAACTTAACGGCGGACGAAGTGGCAACGCTTGAGTATTTGCTCAAGAAAATTCTGCCGTAGACAAAAAAGAGGTATGACGATGTCCAGACGCAACACTGACGCTATTACTATTCATAGCATTTTGGACTGGATCGAGGATAACCTGGAGTCGCCGCTCTCACTGGAAAAAGTGTCTGAGCGTTCAGGATATTCCAAATGGCACCTGCAACGGATGTTTAAAAAAGAGACCGGTCATTCATTAGGCCAATACATCCGCAGCCGTAAAATGACGGAAATCGCGCAAAAATTAAAAGAGAGCAACGAGCCCATTCTCTATCTGGCGGAACGCTATGGCTTTGAGTCACAGCAAACATTGACCCGGACGTTCAAAAACTACTTTGATGTGCCGCCACACAAATACCGGATCACCAATATGCATGGCGAATCACGGTATATGCTGCCGCTGAACCATGGCAACTACTAGTTTGTTTATGCGCCACGCGAAGAGCACTATGAAAATGCTGTTTCCCGCCCTGCCGGGTCTGTTACTTATCGCCTCCGGATATGGCATTGCAGAACAAACTTTGTTACCTGTGGCGCAAAATAGCCGCGATGTGATGCTGCTGCCCTGTGTAGGCGATCCGCCAAATGACCTTCACCCCGTGAGCGTGAACAGCGATAAGTCAGATGAATTAGGCGTGCCCTATTATAACGACCAACACCTTTAACCTCTTTGCCCCGTTTTGCGGGGCATTTTTTTAGTACCGTCTGGCGATGACAAGTCCGCCGCTATTACCTCGCGGCATGGTCTGAAATTAGCGTTTGTCTTCTTAGTAACATAATGCCTCATCCCCTGACGCGGGCAGTACGGCGCACACGAAATCCAAACACATTGATATAGAGTCCAGCCATAATCAGTACTGCGCCCGCAAGCTGCATCCCGGTCAACGTTTCCCCGAGTAACACCGCGGCGCTCGCCAGCCCGACTACCGGCACCAGCAATGATAACGGCGCCACGCGCCAGGTCTCATAGCGCCCCAGTAACGCGCCCCAGATGCCGTAGCCAAGTATAGTGGCGACAAAAGCCAGATAAAGCAGCGACAATATCGTCGTCATATCGATGGTAATAAGGCTTTGCGTAATGTGATCCGCCCCCTCCAGTAGCAGCGATGACAGCAGGAACGGCAGGATCGGGATCAGCGCGCTCCAGACCACCAGCGACATCACCGCCGGGCGCGGACTATGTTGCATAATTTTTTTATTAAAGATATTGCCGCAGGCCCAGCTAAATGCCGCCGCCAGAGTCAGCATAAATCCCGACATCGCTATATGCTGTCCGTTGAGACTGGCTTCAATCAATACCAGTACACCTATAATCGCCAGGGCGATCCCCGCTAACTGCTTACGTTGTAACCGCTCACTAAAAACAAACGCCCCCAAAGCCATGGTAAAAAAGGCCTGCGCCTGTAATACCAACGACGCCAGTCCTGCGGGCATACCAAACTTTATCGCGCAAAAGAGAAAGGCGAACTGCCCAAAGCTTATCGTCAGCCCATAGCCCAGCAACAGCGTAAGCGGGACTTTAGGCCGGGCGACAAAGAAAATTGCCGGAAACGCCACCAGTAAAAATCGTAATCCTGCCAGCAATAATGGCGGCATATGGTGCAGGCCTACTTTGATGACAACAAAATTGAGCCCCCATACGACAACCACCAGTAACGCCAAAAAACCGTCTTTACGCGACATCATCGGCCCCTGTCATTATTAAAATTTTGTAAAAAGGTAAGTTATCGGAAATCAGTGCGCCATAACAGGACTTTTCTTTTTACCGTGAGCATGGCATTGAACAACACACGATGGGCAAAATCCTGCGTTATGGTATGTTAAGACTACGCTATAGCGTATAGACATCATGCTTTTGCGGGCACGGTAGATTAAAACGTCCCGATACGTAACCTCCATTTCAGGCAGGAAAAATGAATCCAGGATTGAGACGTTCGACGTTGGCTCTACTCGCCTCATCGCTGTTATTGACAATTGGACGCGGTGCCACGCTCCCCTTTATGACCATCTATCTTAACCGTCAGTACGGTTTAGGCGTGGATCTGATTGGCTACGCGCTGACCAGCGCGTTAACGATCGGCGTCATCTTTAGTCTTGGCTTTGGGATTCTGGCGGACAAGTTTGATAAAAAGCGCTACATGTTACTCGCGATTATCGCCTTCGCCTGCGGATTTATCGCCATCCCAATGGTGCATAATGTCGTACTGGTTGTCCTGCTTTTTGCGCTTATTAACTGCGCCTATTCGGTTTTTTCTACCGTCCTGAAGGCCTGGTTCGCCGATAACCTCACCGCGACAACAAAAACACGGATTTTTTCGCTCAATTATACCGTACTCAATATCGGCTGGACGGTTGGCCCGCCGCTCGGCACGCTGCTGGTGATGCAAAGCATCAATTTACCCTTCTGGCTTGCCGCCATCTGTTCCGCATTCCCGCTGGTCTTTATTCAGGTATGGGTGACACGATCGGTTGCCGCCAGCGAGGGGAAAAATGCCGCTATCTGGTCTCCCTCCGTTCTGCTGCGCGACAAAGCATTATTGTGGTTTACGCTTTCGGCATTTCTGGCCTCCTTTGTGGGGGGGGCCTTTGCGTCCTGTATTTCACAGTACGTTATGGTCGTTGCCGATAGCGGCTTCGCGGAAAAAGTGGTAGCCGTCGTCCTGCCGGTTAATGCGGTTATTGTGGTCAGTTTGCAATACGCCGTGGGCCGTCGACTTACCGCCGTCAATATTCGACCAATGATGACGACCGGCACCGTCTTTTTTATCGCCGGGCTCATCGGATTTATTTTTTCAGGCGACAATCTGTTTTTTTGGGGGCTTTCAGCGGCAGTATTCACGATTGGCGAAATTATTTATGCCCCCGGCGAATATATGTTAATTGACAACATTGCGCCTGCCGGGATGAAAGCCAGCTATTTTTCAGCGCAATCGCTGGGCTGGCTGGGTGCGGCGGTAAACCCGCTGGTCAGCGGCGTCATCCTGACGACGCTTCCCGCCTGGTCGCTTTTCGTTGTCCTGATAATCGCCATTGTGTTCGCATGGGCACTGATGTTAAAAGGAATGCGGATTACCCCTACGCAACAGGCTATCACCTGTTAATTATCTGCAGCCAGTCATGTGCGCCGTTTCTGGCGCACCGGGTTAACCCTATATATTGCAGGCTAATTATCTGCTGTCACTGCGGTAATTCAGGAATATTCCTGGGCGCTGACGAAAATATTCTAATGCTTTACCCTTCCAGTAAAATAAATACGCAATTCAGACTTTGCTTAAGTATAAATTAGTACTATAGTCTGTACGAGGTTTTTTAAAAAAGAGGATGCACGCTAAAATAAGGAGAAACGAGATGTTAGGCAGTATTAACCTTTTTATCGTTGTATTAGGAATTATTTTATTTTCCGGATTTCTGGCCGCCTGGTTCAGTCATAAATGGGATGATTAATGAACGGAGATAATCCCTCGCAGAGCCGGCCCCTTGCTGCATCGTTGCGCAAGGGGCCGCTTTTGTCTGGATGGCAGGCAAAAAAAAACCGCCGGTTCACCAGCGGTAAATGCTTGCATGGATAGATTTGTGTTTTGCTTATACGCTACCGGGCAAATTCTTGCGAGGATAACGGATCGCTAACGACTGTAGCACCGTCAATATCAATGAAGCTTAAACGATACGCAACCAGACCTGAATAAGACATTATGGGACCTTTTGTCCCCCAGGCGCTTTTACAAGACCCATGGTATCAGGCCAGCCGCGTGCCCCGTATGGCTGACCTGGAGATTGCCGGTTAGCGCGCGTTATTTTTGCAGTCGGTTCACGCGGACAAGCGGTTCCTTCGCTTTCTTGTCCAGACTACCGTTAATGTTGATCATTTGATCCGGCTGAACTTCCCGCCCATCAAATACGGCGGAAGGAATTATCACGTTAATCTCGCCGGATTTATCACGAAATACATAGCGATCGTCACCTTTATGATCAATAAGGTTGCCGCGCAGCGAAACGGTCGCGCCATCATGCAGGGTTTTTGCCTGTTCGATGGTCATTTTTTCTGCATCATCCGTACCGCGATAACCATCCTCAATAGCATGAGGCGGCGGCGGTGCCACGTCTTTTTTTAATCCCCCCTGATCTTCCGCTAGCGCGTAAGGCATTATCAGAAAACTTAAAAATGCAGCCACCTGTAGTTTCATGCTCTCTCCTTAATAACGTCTATTTGACGTATTAAGTCTGGCCGCTATTTTTAGTTTTTACAAACATGAATTTACCCGCAGAATATTAAGCAATAAAATCAACCCATCCGGATTAATATGCAACCGACATCAGCGCCGGTGAGCGCGAAAGCGTAACGGCGTAATAGAGAACTTGCCACATAGCTGAAGTCATATGCATCAACGTTTTGATAGCAATTCAGATTAATCGGCTTTATTTTTTGAGGATAATGGCCTTACGCATAATCAATGACAGTCATCGCCGTAAGAAAGTAAGCAAGTTATGCAACAGCGGGTTTGTTGGTAACTGGATAAAATAATCATTCACTGACAATGTCATAAAATAAATATGCCATACTTGAGAAGAACGAACAGATTTCTTTTGTCTCTGGTAACGGAAAAATAAACGATGAGATTAGAACAGCACGATATTGTCACCCTTGATGAAGCCGAATCCGTCGATAGCCTGACAAAAAAACTTGGTGATTTACTGGTTAACCAGAAACTCCGTCTGACCACTGCAGAATCCTGCACTGGCGGGAAACTGGCTTCAGCATTGTGCGCAGCAGAAGATACGCCCTCATTTTACGGTGTGGGGTATGTCACCTTTACTGATGAAGCCAAAGCAAAAATCTTACGCGTACAACGCCACAGCCTTGCCGAACATACCGCCGTCAGCGAAGCGGTCGTTACTGAAATGGCACAGGGCGCTAAGGATCAGGCTGAGGTCAATATCAGCATAGCGATCAGCGGCTATGGCGGTCCGGAAGGCGGCGAAGATGGCACGCCGGCGGGCACCGTTTGGTTTGCCTGGAATATTAACAATACAACTTTTACAAGCCGACAACATTTCAACGGAGATTGTCAGGAAGTATTAGAAAAATGCGTACACTTCGCCCTCGCTGAATTGCTTTTTCTGTTAACGAAGAAAGCATAAACAATAATTTCATCTGACCGGTCAGAACAACTCCCGGTCAGAACAACTCCCGGTCAGAATAAAAAAATGCGAGCCTATGGCCCGCATCGTATGTGCAATATTTCAGAATATATTTACGAAATATCAGGAGTAAAATTAATTGCCGGATTTCCGTCCGCCACTGTGGTTATTCTGGCCACCTTTTTTACCCGCTTCAGATGCACGTTGTGGGTCGTTTTTAAAGTTCCCACCGCTATGCTGGCCGCCTTTACGACCTGCTTCTGAGGCTTTCTCTTTATCTTCTGCAAAATTACCGGAACCGCCGCGATGTTCTGCCATAATATAATCCTCATGATGATGTTGCGTTTTAAATATGATATGTCTTCTCATATCATGTGATACAGTTCTAAATCTAGTCGCCCTGTGCGCAGTGTCAAATTCATTTCTGCATTATTTACATAATACCATCACATGGCGGAAAATATATTTTTTAAAACATCAGCAGCGAAGCGGTAATAAATCTTTGGCAATCAAGCCACCACGGGAAAATAAGTAGAAAAATCCGAATGCACGCCCTCTTTATATTCAGACAATTTAACCCCATAAATTTAACTGGCTGTCATCAGAAGTGCAGGATTCATTTTCAGGCGGTTGTTCGACAGTGCCGAACAACCGTATCAGCTTAGCGATCGAGCCCACGATATTGCAACATGGGGTCAATATGCGGTTCATGTCCACGCCAGGCTGAATAAAGCGTTTCTAAATCAGTACTATTCCCCCGGGAAAGGATAGCATCACGAAAACGCTGCCCGTTTTCACGCGTCAGGCCGCCCTGCTCTACAAACCATTGATAACCGTCATCCGCTAACATTTGCGTCCACAGGTAGGCGTAGTATCCCGCTGCGTAGCCGCCGCCGAAGATATGGGCAAAATAACTGCTGCGATAGCGGGGCGGCACTGCCGGTAAATCAAGATGCTCGGCGGCCAGCGCCTGCTGCTCGAACTCAGCGACAGACTGCTCTGCTACGCTCTCCTCCAGCATATGCCAGCGCATATCCAGCAATGCGGCGCCGAGCAATTCAGTCATATCGTAACCTTTATTAAATAAACTCGCCTTGCGCATTTTTTCCTGTAAATCAGCGGGCATTTTTTCACCGCTGTCGACATGACGCGCGTAGCGTTCGAACACGCGTGGATGGCTCGCCCAATGCTCATTAATCTGGGAGGGAAACTCGACAAAGTCGCGGGGCGTATTGGTACCTGAAAGCGTGGCATAGCGCTGAACGGCAAACAAACCATGTAACGTATGACCAAACTCATGGAAGAGCGTAATAACGTCGTCCCAAAGCAGTAATGCAGGCTGCCCATCAACCGGTTTCTGATAGTTACATACATTGTATATAACGGGCCGGGTTTCATTGAGTGTGGATTGCTCGACAAAATTCCCCATCCACGCGCCGCCGCTTTTCGAGTCCCGCGCGAAGAAGTCGCCATAAAATAACGCCATGCCGACACCATCGGAATCGAAAATCTCCCACACCCGAACATCAGGGTGATACACCGGAATGTCAAAACGCTCGACGAAGGTGATGCCGAATAGCTGGTTGGCGGTCCAGAAAACCCCCTCTTGCAACACCGTATTTAAGGCAAAATAGGGCTTCAGTTGCGCTTCATCTAACGCATATTTTTCCCGCCGTACCTGTTCGGCATAGAACATCCAGTCCCAGGCCTGAACGGTGTAGCCGCCCTGCTCACCATCAATGACGTTCTGAATTTCCGCCTGTTCATTGAGTACACGCTGACGCGCTGGCGGCACAATGCCACGCATAAAGCTCAGTGCGGCTTGCGGCGTTTTCGCCATCTGATCGGCCATTTTCCATGCGGCATAATTGGGGAAACCCAGCAGTTTTGCCTGACAGCGACGAATCTCTACCAGACGCTGAACGATAGCGCGGGTATCGTGGGCATCTCCTTTTTCCGCCCGAGTCCATGACGCTGCGAATAAATTTTCGCGAGTCTGGCGATCGCGCAGCGTAGCAAGCGCAGGCTGTTGCGTCGTATTAAGGAGCGGAATGAACCAGCGCTCCTCCAGGCCTTTTTCACGCGCCGCTTCAGCAGCGACGGTCATTTCTTCCGGGCTTAATCCTGCCAGGCAATGCGCGTCATCGACCGCCAGCCCGCCCGCTTTACTTGCCGCCAGCAGACGCTGATTAAACTGACTCATTAAGGTCGCGGATTCAGTATTCAATACCTTCAGTTGCGCTTTATCCTCTTCGGCAAGCTGCGCGCCTGCCAACACAAAACGCTGATGGATCACATCGACCAACCGTAGCGACTCATCATCCAGCCCCAGTGAGTGACGCTGTTGCCAGACGGCATCCACGCGAGCGAATAACGCGCTATTCAGATAAATATCGTTGGAGAGCGCCGCCAGCTCGGCAGAAAAGGCCTCATCCAACCGCTGGAGTTCATCGTTAGTGTGCGCGGCCGTCATCGCGAAAAAAATGCTGGTGACGCGTGACAGAAGCGCCCCGCTTTGCTCCAGCGCCAGAAGCGTATTCGTAAAGTCAGGGGCCGCCGGATGATTGACGATGGCCTCGATTTCCACGCGTTTTTGCCGAACGCCCTCATCAAAAGCAGGACGATAATGGCAATCTTTGATCCGATCAAAACGCGGTGCCTGATAGGGCAACATACTCTGGTCTAACAAAGGATTCGTCGACATTTTTCACTCCTGAAAATAGGTTGATCATAAGAGTAAGCTTCCCCCTATGCTGACCGCAACCGTGTTAACCAGGATTACCCTTTCATAAACGCCGCGTGCTATGGTAATACAACACAAAAAGCGTTGAGGAACTGTGTGATGATCGTTTTAGTAACTGGAGCAACCGCAGGGTTTGGCGAGTGCATTGCACGCCGTTTTGTTGAGAATGGACATAAAGTCATTGCCACGGGACGTCGTCATGAACGCCTGCAAGCGTTAAAAGATGAGCTTGGCGAGAACGTATTGACCGCCCAACTGGACGTGCGCAACCGCGCGGCCATCGAAGAGATGATGGCCTCTCTGCCTGCGCAGTGGCGCGATATTGATGTGCTGGTCAATAACGCCGGTCTGGCGCTGGGTCTTGAACCGGCGCATAAAGCCAGCGTAGAAGACTGGGAAACTATGATCGATACTAATAATAAAGGCTTAATTTATATGACCCGCGCCGTGCTGCCAGGAATGGTCGAACGTAATCGCGGTCATATCATTAACATCGGTTCAACCGCCGGCAGTTGGCCTTATGCTGGTGGCAACGTCTATGGCGCGACGAAAGCCTTTGTGCGCCAGTTTAGCCTGAATTTGCGCACGGATTTACACGGCACGGCGGTTCGCGTGACCGACATTGAACCGGGCCTGGTTGGCGGTACCGAGTTTTCCAGCGTTCGTTTCAAAGGCGACGATGAGAAAGCGGGTAAAACCTACGAAAATACCACCGCGCTCACGCCAGAAGACATTACCGAAGCGGTATGGTGGGTGGCCACACTCCCCGCGCATGTGAATATTAATACCGTTGAAATGATGCCTGTTACCCAATCTTTCGCAGGGCTCAGCGTCCACCGTAGCTAAGAGGTTATACCCGGTCTGCGGGCCGGGTAATCCCTGGCAAACGTATCTGCAACCAGAAACATGATCGGTATAGACCGCCACGGAAAAGTGGTAGAGTATCCGGGTCAACCGCCTAAAAAGTAAGAATGAATGACCGTCGAAACGCAGTTTAACCCTACACAGCCTGTCAACCAGCAAATTTACCGTATTCTTCGGCGTGATATCGTGCATTGTCTTATCCCGCCTGGCACGCCGCTATCAGAAAAAGAGGTCTCAACCCGTTTTAACGTTTCGCGTCAACCGGTGCGCGAGGCTTTTATAAAGCTGGCGGAAAATGGGTTGATTCAGATCCGCCCTCAGCGCGGTAGTTATGTGAATAAGATTTCGCTTTCTCAGGTACAGAATGGCTGCTTTGTTCGGCAGGCGATCGAATGCGCGGTGGTCCGCCGTGCGGCGGCGATGATCACCGACAACCAGTGCTATCAACTGGCGCAAAACCTGCACCTGCAACATATTGCTATCGAGCGCAAACAGATTGATGATTTTTTCCAGCTTGATGACGATTTCCACCAAAAGCTGGCGCAGATCGCCGATTGCCAGTTAGCGTGGGATACCATTGAAAATATCAAAGCGACAATCGACCGGGTTCGCTATATGAGTCTGGATCATGTTTCTCCGCCGGAGATGTTGTTGCGCCAGCACCATGATATTTTCTCCGCGCTGGAAAATCGTGACGGCAATGCGGTTGAGAGCGCAATGACCCAGCATTTGCAGGAAATTAGCGAATCCGTCCAGCTTATCCGTCAGGAAAACAGCGGCTGGTTTAGCGAAGACTAACCCCCCTTTAACGTCGGGGTGAGACGCCTTCTCCGCTTTCTCACCCTGCACATTCCCGCCTAAAAAGCCGTGAGCTTGATCAAAAACAAAAAAAATCCGCAACGATAAGCGTATTTATATGTCGCCCGTCATGCGGGGAAACCTGCGGGCTTTGGCAGTAAGTTTGAAAGGAGAAAACACGATGATGACATACGATCGTAACCGTAACGCAATCACTACCGGTAGCCGGGTCATGATAAGCGGCACGGGTCATACCGGGATTATCAAAGCCATTGAGAGCGAAGGTCTGGATGCAGGTCAAATTCGCCGCGGCAAAACGGTGATTGTCGAAGGTTGTGAAGGTAAATTCGCGCCGGTTGAATTGATTCGTCTTGGCATGAACTGATACCACAGGCCGCCAGGAACCGTTCCGGCCTTCCCGGTAGCATAATGCTACCGGGTCTCTGTTACGCTATTTCAAGCGCTCGGCATATTTCGCCACGCTCGCTTTCGCGCCATATGTCAGTAAACTGTCATAGGCTTCTTGCACTTTTTGCGTAAACCGCTCCGCCTGCGGCAAATCGTTGCCGAAAATTTCAGCCATTCCCAGCAGCGCCTTAACACGACTGGCGCCTTCTTCACTGTTTGCCACGGCGCGCTGAATAACCGGCAATAGCGGATCGCTGACGTCGATCGCCTTACCCTGCTCATCCACGCCGCCAACGTAACGCATCCACCCCGCCACGCCCAGCGCCAGCAAATCAAAATCGCTATGATTAGCAAGATGCCAGCGAACGGAGTCCAGCATACGCTGCGGAAGTTTCTGGCTGCCATCCATCGCAATCTGCCAGGTACGATGACGCAGCGCCGGATTACGGTAACGCGCAATCAACTGATCGGCATAACGCTGTAAATCTACCCCCTGGACTTTCAGCGTGGGCGCCTGCTCGCGTAACATTAACGCCTGCGCGGTCAGACGATAGTTGTCGTCAGCCATGCAGTCATTAATATGCTGATAGCCGGCAAGATACCCCAGATAAGCCAGGAATGAATGACTGCCGTTAAGCATTCGCAGTTTCATCTCTTCAAACGGAACCACGTCGGCGACCAACGTCGCGCCCGCGTTTTCCCACAGCGGACGACCCGCCACAAACGTATCCTCTATCACCCACTGGCGAAACGGTTCACAGGCAACGCCCGCCGGATCGCGCACGCCGGTCAGTTGTTCGATTTTATCCAGCGTCTCCGGCGTGACCGCAGGGACAATCCGATCAACCATGGTTGACGGAAATGTCACGTTTTGCTCGATCCATATCGCCAGTTCCGCATCCACCTCCCGGGCGTAAGCCGTCACAACCTGACGCGTCACATGCCCATTTTCCGGCATGTTGTCGCAGGACATCACGGTAAATGCCGGTAAGCCTGCGGCTTTACGACGCGCTAACGCTTCGACAATAATACCCGGTGCCGTTAGCGGTTGATGCGGATTTTGCAGGTCGGCGGCAATCATGGGATGTTCCAGCAGAAGTTGGCCCGTGGCTGGCGAATGACAATACCCTTTCTCGGTAATGGTCAGAGACACAATCGCTATTTGCGGTTCGCACATCGCCGCCAGCACACGTTCCAGACCATCAACCTGAACATGCAACGCCGCTTTGACGACGCCCACCACACGCGCCGTCCAGGCTTCCGCCGACATCTCCGCCACGGTATAGAGGTTATCCTGCTGCTTTAGATCGGCAATCTGCTGTTCGCCGCCAATAAGATTAACCTCATAATAGCCCCAGTCGCTATGCTGCTCCGCAGCCAGAATATCTGTATAAACCCCCTGATGCGCGCGATGAAACGCGCCAAAACCGAGATGGACCATCCGCGCCACCAGCGCCGCACGATCGTAATCAGGAAGCGTCGCCTTTGCCGATAAAAGCCTGTTTTGCATTTTATAACCTCTATATTCTGAAAGCGGAACAGTCGCAGAGTAACGCCTGCCCTGGTACATTTGGATTTACGCTAATTAAACAAAAGTGACCGGGCAGCATGGCCGAAACCGCATTAGCGTTCCGGCCATACCGTCGACACGATTTAACTCGTCTGGGTTGCGGAGTGGCGTAACTTCTCTGCCGCTGTCGCTTCCGCCGCATCCTCAGGCAAGCTCAGATCGCGATCTCTGACCTCCGGCATCAACAACGCAGAAATCAGACCAATACACGAGTAGAGCACCAGCATAATTAAGATGGGCAGCCAGGAATCGGTCATGTTACAAAAGATCCCTGCGAGGACGGGGCCAAAACCGACCGCCACCAGCCCCCCTGCCTCTTTTGAAATCGCCATCCGGGTGAAGCGATTACGCGATCCGAAAATTTCCGCCATGGTGATGTTTTCCAGCGCAAATAATCCCAGCACGGCAAAGTTATGAATAACAATGAGCGCCGCCATAATTACGCCAGGGCTATACGTTTTATCTACCACAATAGACAGCATCGGCCAGGCGAGAATAATCGCGGAGATATTCAATATTATATACGGCAGCCGACGACCGTATTTATCGGACAACCACCCCAAGAGTGGGATAGTGATAAAACCAATTACGGAACTTATCATTAACGCATCGGTTGGGATAGATTTGTTAAATAATAACGTCTGAACTAAATATCCGGCAAGGAAGGTTTGAATAAGCCCGGAATTGCCCGCCTGCCCAAAACGTAAACCGGTAGCCAGCCAGAAAGATTTGCTGGTAAACATCGCGCCCAATGTATTTTCTGACGCAGGCGTTAACGCTGGCGATTTTTCGCCTTCGCTTACTTTTTCGAATACCGGACTTTCTTTCAGATTCATTCGCAGCCAGATCGCGAATATCATAACAACGACGCTCGCCAGGAAAGGAATACGCCATCCCCAGGCGATCAGTTGTTCGCGTTCAAGCGCAAAGAACATCACCGCCCAGATCGCCGTCGCGCTCAACGTACCGCAGTTGGTGCCCATCGCGACCAGCGAGGAAATGATACCACGCTTTCCTTTCGGCGCATACTCGGCCAGCATAGTACCCGCGCCGGAAATTTCCGCCCCGGCGCCCAGCCCCTGTATAATTCGCAATGTCACCAGTAATACTGGCGCAAAAATGCCGATTTGCGCATACGTCGGCAGTACGCCAATCAGCGTGGTGCAGATCCCCATCATGGTGATGGTAATAAACAATACTTTTTTTCGTCCGATTCGGTCGCCCATTTTACCAAAAACAAAGGCGCCGATAATTCTGGCTATATAACCTGCACCATAGGTGCCCATTGCCAGAATAAGCGCCATCGCGGCAGACTGTTCCGGAAAAAATATCTCATGGAAGACCAGAGCCGCGCCTAGTGAATATAACTGAAAATCCATAAATTCAAGCGCGGTGCCTAACCATCCAGATACGGCAGCGCGCACTAAATCCTGAGTCGATCGTTCATGCTTTATTTGTGTCATATAGGCAATCTCTAAGAGGTAAGATGCGTACCACTTACTCGCAATTATTTATATTATTTCGCAAACGTGAGTAAGACTTTGCAGCATTGACGCTGGTCTTTCTCGAAAAGCTCAATCGCGTCGGTGACATGTTGATAATCAAATGTATGCGTTATCAGCTTATCCGGATCAATAAGCCCTTTATTCAGCCAGTCAATCACGACCGGGAATTTATTGGCATTAAGACGCGATGAATAAATAGCCAGCTCTTTTCCGGTAATACCCTGCTGTACAATCTCACACGGGTCGCTGGAAAATCCCATCAGGACAATGCGTGCCGCAGACGATGCAAGTGTAATCGCCTCTTGCAGGATAGCGGGATGACAGGCGGCATCGACAATCAAGGTCGGCTTTAGCGCCTTCTGCTGTAGAAATTCCGCCAGTGAATGTTGACCATTATTGAGGGTCCAGTCAGCGCCGCTCTGCTTCGCCATCGCTAAACGCTCTTCAATGCGATCAACGACTATGACCGTTTTAACCTGATAAACCCCCTTCAGCGCCTGTACGGTCGTCAGTCCCATCGGGCCTGCGCCATAGATAAGCGCCACGTCCTGCTCGGTCGGATTCACTTGTCCCGTCACATTTGCCGCAATGGTAAACGGCTCAACCATGACGGCATGATGATCTGCGATGTTGTCCGGTATGCGATGAGCATTACGGGCCGGCGCCACCGCATACTCGCTGAAACCGCCGTCACGATGCACGCCCAGCACCACCAGCGAGGTACACACATTGGGTTTACCGACTGAACAAGGGTAACAATGCCCGCAACTGATCACCGGATCGACGGATACCCGTTCTCCTATCCGGTCGCGATTGATGTTGTCGCCTACCGCGTCGATGACACCGAAAAATTCATGGCCTATGACACGGGGATATTTTGCAAAGGGATTATGTCCCCGATAAATATGGCTATCGGAACCGCAGATACCCGCCAGTTTCACTTTAATGCGAACTTCGCCCGGCGCAGGCTGCGGAAGCGCGCGCGTTTCGATAGTTAATGTATTCGGTTTTTCGATTACGATGCTTTTCATTTTTCGCTCCTTACCAGTTCCACAGTGTGCCGTCTTCCAGGCGGGCCACCGGCAAATAGGCTGGATCGTACGGATATTTCGCCGCCAGTTTTTCATCGAACTCAATGCCCAGTCCTGGCTTGTCGCCCGGATGCATATAGCCGCCCTCGAACGTCCAGTTATGCGGGAAAACCTCCAGCATCTGTTCGGAGTAGCCCATAAACTCCTGCACGCCAAAGTTAGGCACCCACAGGTCGAAATGTAATGCAGCGGCCATACAAACCGGCGACAGATCGGACGGCCCATGCGAACCGGTACGCACCTGGTAGAGCGAGGCAAAATCGGCAATGCGGCGCATCCCGGTAATACCACCGGCATGGGTAAGCGTGGTGCGGATATAGTCAATCAATTGCTCTTCAATGAGCTGTTTGCAATCCCAGATACTGTTAAAGACTTCGCCTACCGCAATCGGCGTGACCGTATGCTGGCGGATGAGGCGGAAGCATGCCTGATTTTCAGCCGGCGTCGGATCTTCCATCCAGAACAAACGATAGTCTTCAATACCTTTGCCAAAGCGGGCAGCCTCAATAGGCGTCAGTCGGTGATGCATATCGTGCAGAAGATGTTCATTAAACCCGAACGTATTACGCACGGCGTCAAACAGCTTTGGCGTAAAATCGAGATACTTTTCCGTTGACCACAATTGTTCTTCCGGCCACTGGCCTTTTGTCGCGGGCTCATAGGCCAGCCCCTTGCCTTTCGCCATGCCGTAGGTGGTTTTCATCCCCGGAACGCCGCACTGCACGCGGATTGCTTTGAACCCTTGCTCTTTATGACGCGCGTAGTCTTCCAGCACATCGTCGATGGTGTGGCCTGTGGTATGGCAATACACCATGACGCCTTCACGCGAAGCGCCGCCGAGTAACTGATACAACGGCATATTGGCGGCTTTGGCTTTAATATCCCATAGCGCCATATCAACCGCGGAAATGGCGGACATGGTGACAGGGCCACGGCGCCAGTACGCGCCTTTGTAGAAGAACTGCCAAATATCTTCGATGCGGCGAGCATCCCGCCCGATGAGCTGTGGGCACAGGTGATCGGTAAGGTACGAGGCCACCGGGAGCTCGCGTCCGTTCAGGGTGGCATCCCCCAGACCGGTGATCCCGTCTTCCGTGGTTATCTTTAAGGTGACGAAGTTACGCCCTGGACACGTAACAAAAACTTCAGCCCCTACAATCTTCATTTTTATTCCTTACATCGCATTATGGGATGCAGGAAATTTACCCAACTGAGCTACTACCATACAAGTATATTGATGTAAAAAGCGCTGCCAGATCACAAAATGTTCTGGTCGCGCGGCAATGTTACGTACGTCCCCATCCGACGACGATAATCAGCATTCCACACAGCGCGATCAGCGCGCCGCACCAGTCATAAACCGTGAGCCGGACGCCATCGACAACACGTAACCACAGGAGCGCAGTACAGACATATACCCCACCGTAAGCCGCATAAACCCGCCCACTCGCCGCCGGATGCAAGGTCAAAAGCCAGACGAATAACGCAAGTGACGCAGCGGCGGGCAGAAGCCACCACACGCTGGCGCCGCGCTTAAGCCATAGCCAGGGAAGAAAACATCCAATGATTTCACAGAGGGCGGTGACAAAGAAAAGCAGAGTCGTCTTTAGCATGAGATTCATTTGGTTACGAAATGATAAGTGATAATACAACAGAATATCGTTACGGTTATCCGGCCATTCTTGTGTATATGCCAGGCATAAGGATTGGTGTAGAATTTACAGGTGGTTTACCGCTTTTCCCCTCTAATGAAAGGATGTTGTGATGAACAATACGCTGAGCAAACGCCTGTGCCTGACGGCAATGCTTACGTTGGCGGCCGTTGTATATACTACTTCCGCATTCGCTGAAACCAGTAAACTGGTGATTGAATCGGGAGATAGCGCACAAAGTCGTCAGGAAGCGGCTATGGAAAAGGAACAATGGAACGACACTCGCAGTCTGCGCCAGAAAGTGAATACCCGCGCAGAAAAAGAGTGGGACAAAGCCGATGCCGCCTTTGATAACCGCGATAAATGCGAGCAAAGCGCCAACATCAACGCCTATTGGGAGCCCAATACGCTGCGGTGTCTGGATCGTCGTACAGGTCGCGTTATTACGCCCTAATGCAGGATAACTAAAAGGAAGTGTAAGGATACAGTATGACAAGTGACTACAAGGTCAGACTGCGCCCGCTTGAGCGTGAAGATTTACGATTTGTCCACCAGCTTGATAATAATGCCAGCGTTATGCGTTACTGGTTTGAAGAGCCGTATGAGGCTTTTGTCGAACTGTCGGATCTCTACGACAAACACATCCACGACCAAAGCGAACGGCGCTTTGTCGTCGAATGCGACGGTGAAAACGCCGGGCTGGTAGAACTGGTGGAAATTAACCATGTGCATCGGCGGGCGGAATTTCAGATTATTATCTCGCCGGAGTACCAGGGAAAAGGCCTGGCGTCACGCGCGGCCAAACTGGCGATGGATTACGGATTTACCGTACTCAATCTCTATAAATTGTATTTGATCGTCGATAAAGAGAATGAAAAAGCGATTCACATCTACCGTAAACTCGGGTTTAGAGTAGAAGGCGAGCTGATTCATGAGTTCTTCATTAACGGCGAATACCGTAACACCATCCGCATGTGTATCTTCCAGCAGCAGTATCTGGATGAACATAAAACGTCCGGTTCTACGCTCCTGAAACCCACCGCGCAGTAAACGCGGCGCGGTAGTCACGGAGAGTCGCACCGCGCCCGGTTTAGTAGTAATCGATACGATTTTTAATGGTGTAATGGTGGAACACTGCCGGCTTAACGCTCTCATCGACGATAACAAGCCGGCAGTCAACAGGGTTCGCGTACGCATCATATTCGCAGCTCTGTGTGACGTTGCCGACCTGTCGATCATCCACCCGGCTGACTGCCGTATAATCCAGCTTTTTACGCGGGTCCGCGGAGGGTTTTGCCGTCACAGAGAGCGTATTCTGCGAGTTTATGGTTGTCTTACCTAACGGATAGCCTTCGCTATCATAGCGGTACTCGACCTTCATCTCTTTGCCCGTCGCCGATACCACAAAACCGTTGTCGTCCGTTTCCCAGGTCACGCCCGCCGAAGGCAACGCCGCCAGCTGGCACTTCCCCTGTAACTGCACCTTTTTTTCCAGCGTCTGAGCATCCCGGTAATAATTGGCATCCAGCACGAGTGCCAGCCCCGTATTATTCTCCAGATCGTGTAACTCAAGCGTATCAAAACAGCCTTCCTGTGAAAGCGTACCGGTGACCTGCTTCGCCACTTCGCCATTCTCACTCATCAATGTCTGGCTGAAATCCTTTACCGGACCACGTAATGGATCAAAATCAAATTCGTTCGAAAAACTGGCCATTTCCGGCGTAAAAGACTCAAGGGATTTCGGGTTATCACAACCTGCCAGTATCATGCACAATAACGTCAGTAAAAGGGGTTTCTTCACACGTATCACCAGGATGAAAAGATATTTATCATCATATTAGCAAATACAGTTATTTACACGAAAAATGCTAAGCTTAGAACATCGTCATTAATCACAGGAGTTCATGATGAAAATCGCAACTGCAATAGCCGCTCTGGCGTTAGTTAGCGCCCCCTCGCTGGTGATGGCGGCACCGGGATCGTGCGAGAGAGTAAAAAGCGATATTGAACAACGTATCATCAATAACGGCGTGCCGGCGGATAATTTTACGCTCACTATCGTTCCTAACGACCAGGCCGATCAGCCGGACTCACAGGTGGTGGGCCATTGCGCGAACGACACGCATAAAATTCTTTATACCCGCACCAGCAGCGGCAATGCGCCAGCCAATACCTCTCCCGCTCAGGACGGTTCATCCGCCGAACCGCAATAACCTCCTCCTGCCCTCCGGGTCCGGAGGGTAACGCTCTTTGACATGGATTAATAATCCTTACTCCCAAAGGGGTAAACTCATTACATCATTAGCATGTTAATAATTTCGTTATAGTTATCAATATATAGCGAAATAATAACGACAATGGAGTGAGTGATGCCCGGAGAAAAGCAACAAACAGGCGTTAGCCGCAGGACGTTAGTGAAATCAGCGGCGCTTGGCTCACTGGCGCTGGCTGCCGGAGGCGTATCTTTACCGTTTGGGATGCGTACCGCGGCCGCGGCGGTGCAGCAGGCTATGCGCAACGAAGAAGATAAAATCGTCTGGGGCGCCTGTTCGGTCAACTGCGGCAGTCGCTGCGCCCTGCGTCTGCATGTAAAAGATAATGAAGTCTGGTGGGTTGAAACTGATAACACTGGCGACGATGTCTACGGCAATCATCAGGTTCGCGCCTGCCTGCGGGGCCGTTCAATCCGTCGGCGTATTAACCATCCGGATCGCCTTAACTATCCCATGAAACGCGTTGGCCGCCGCGGCGAAGGCAAATTTGAACGCATTAGCTGGCAGGAAGCACTGGACACCATTAGCGCCAGCCTGAAAAAGACCGTAGAGACCTACGGCAATGAAGCCGTTTATATCCACTATTCATCCGGCATCGTAGGCGGCAACATAACCCGCTCGTCGCCTGCCGCCTCGCCGGTGAAGCGTTTGATGAACTGCTACGGCGGTTCGTTGAATCAATACGGCTCATACAGTACCGCGCAAATTTCTTGCGCCATGCCCTGCACCTATGGTTCCAACGACGGCAACAGCACATCTGATATCGAAAACAGTAAACTGGTGGTCATGTTCGGCAATAATCCGGCTGAAACACGCATGAGCGGCGGCGGCATTACCTGGTTTCTGGAGCAAGCGCGTGAACGCTCAAATGCGCGCATGATCGTAATAGATCCGCGCTATACCGATACCGCTGCCGGACGTGAAGACGAGTGGATACCGATTCGCCCCGGCACCGATGCCGCGCTGGTGGCGGGAATTGCCTGGGTATTGATTAACGAAAATCTCGTTGACCAGCCTTTTCTCGATAACTATTGCATCGGCTACGATGAAAAGACCCTTCCGGCTGACGCGCCCCCCAATGGCCATTATAAGGCTTATATTTTGGGCCAGGGCGAGGACGGTATCGCCAAAACGCCGCAGTGGGCATCGCATATTACCGGCATCCCCGCCGATCGGATTATCAAACTGGCGCGCGAGATAGGCAGCGTCAAGCCGGCCTACATCTGTCAGGGTTGGGGCCCGCAGCGTCAGGCGAACGGCGAACAAACCGCTCGCGCCATCGCCATGTTACCGATTCTGACCGGCAACGTCGGCATTCATGGCGGTAATAGCGGCGCACGCGAATCCACTTACACCATTACCATTGAACGTCTGCCGGTCCTGGAGAATCCCGTTAAAACCACCATCTCCTGCTTTAGCTGGACGGACGCCATTGCGCGCGGCCCGGAAATGACCGCCCTGCGCGACGGCGTACGCGGCAAAGATAAGCTGGATGTCCCGATCAAATTTCTATGGAACTACGCTGGCAACACCCTGATTAATCAGCATTCGGATATTAATAAAACCCATGAAATTCTTCAGGATGAAACGAAATGCGAAATGATTGTGGTCATCGACAATTTTATGACCTCTTCCGCGAAGTACGCCGATATTTTACTGCCGGATCTCATGACCGTCGAACAGGAAGATATCATCCCCAATGATTACGCCGGCAATATGGGATATCTGATTTTTATCCAACCGGCGACGACGCCTAAGTTTGAACGCAAGCCCATCTACTGGGTACTCAGCGAAATCGCCAGACGCCTCGGCGACGATGTGTATCAGCGGTTTACCGAAGGCCGTACACAGGCGCAATGGCTGCAATATCTGTACGCCAAAATGCAGGCAAGAGATCCGGCATTGCCCGCGTATGACGATCTGAAAAAAATGGGCATCTATAAACGCAAAGATCCCAACGGCCACTTTGTCGCCTATAAAAAATTTCGTGAAGATCCGCAGGCCAATCCGTTAAAAACGCCGTCCGGTAAAATCGAAATCTACTCAAGCAAACTCGCTCACATCGCCAGTACCTGGGAGCTGGCGGAAGGCGACGTGATAAGCCCACTGCCGATTTATACCCCTACTTTTGAAGGATGGGACGATCCGAAGCGGAGCACCTTCCCGCTACAGCTGTTTGGCTTTCACTATAAATCCCGTACCCATTCAAGCTACGGCAATATTGATGTTCTGCAGGCCGCCTGTCGCCAGGAGGTGTGGATAAATCCGCTCGATGCGCAAAAACGTGGTATCGCGAATGGCGATAAGGTTCGCGTCTTTAACGATCGTGGAGAGGTGCGTCTACCCGCCAAAGTCACGCCGCGTATTCTGCCGGGCGTCAGCGCGATGGGTCAGGGCGCATGGCATAATGCGGATATGGCTGGCGATAAAATTGACCACGGCGCCTGCATCAATACGCTCACGACGCTGCGTCCTTCCCCCCTGGCAAAAGGGAATCCTCAACATACAAATCTGGTGGAAATCGAAAAAATCTAAGCCGCCTGCTCCGGGACGTTTTTACGCGCCCGGAGCTCCCCGTTTTGCGAACACAACGACATTTAAAACTCTTTTTTGGATGAGCATAGTGAGCTGTTATGAAAATCACCAACCCTGAGGCATTAATGGCGGCCAGTATCAGCCGACGAAGCCTGGTGAAAACCTCCGCTATCGGTAGCCTTGCGCTTGCCAGTAGCGCTTTCACCCTTCCGTTCTCCCGCATCGCACACGCCGCAGCAGACCTCGCATCCGGCAATGTGGCAGAAAAAGCGGTCTGGAGTTCATGTACCGTTAACTGCGGCAGCCGCTGCCTGCTGCGCCTACACGTAAAAGATGACACCGTATATTGGGTTGAATCAGATACCACGGGCAACGATGAATATGGCAACCATCAGGTACGCGCCTGCCTGCGCGGCCGTTCTATTCGTCGCCGGATGAATCATCCCGATCGCCTGAAATATCCGATGAAACGCGTTGGTAAACGAGGAGAAGGCAAATTCGAACGTATCAGTTGGGATGAAGCGTTGGATACCATCGGCGATAACCTGAAACGTATCCTCAAGGACTACGGCAACGAAGCGGTACATGTCCTTTACGGTACCGGCGTGGACGGCGGCAATATTACCAATTCTAACGTACCGTATCGCCTGATGAACGCCTGCGGCGGCTATCTCAGCCGTTACGGTAGCTACAGCACCGCCCAAATCAGCGCGGCCATGAGCTATATGTTCGGCGGCAACGACGGCAACAGTCCGGATGATATCGCCAATACAAAACTGGTGGTGATGTTTGGCAATAACCCCGCGGAAACACGTATGAGCGGCGGCGGCGTGACATACTATGTCGAACAAGCGCGCGAGCGCTCCAACGCCCGGATGATCGTGATTGACCCGCGTTATAACGACACTGCCGCCGGCCGCGAAGACGAGTGGCTGCCGATTCGCCCTGGTACCGATGGCGCGCTGGCGGCGGCAATCGCCTGGGTGCTGATTACCGAAGATCTTATTGATAAACCGTTTCTGGATAAATACTGCATCGGCTACGACGAAACCACTCTGCCCGCCTCGGCCCCGCGTAACGCGCACTATAAAGCCTATATTTTGGGTCAGGGCGACGACGGTATTGCTAAAACACCGCAATGGGCCGCGCAGATTACCAGTATTCCGGCGGAAAAAATCATTCAACTGGCGCGGGAAATCGGCTCGGCGAAACCGGCTTACATTTGCCAGGGCTGGGGACCGCAACGCCACTCTAACGGGGAGCAGACCGCACGCGCAATCGCCATGCTGTCTGTACTCACCGGTAACGTCGGCATAAATGGCGGTAATTCCGGCGTGCGCGAAGGCACCTGGGATCTGGGCGTCGAATGGTTTTCTATGCTGGAGAACCCGGTAAAAACCCAGATTTCGGTCTTTACCTGGACCGACGCTATCGATCATGGCGCGGAAATGACCGCCACACGCGACGGCGTGCGGGGAAAAGACAAGCTCGACGTGCCGATCAAATTTTTGTGGTGCTACGCCAGTAATACGCTGATCAATCAGCATGGCGACATCGCCCACACCCACGAGGTGCTTCAGGACGACAGTAAATGTGAAATGATCGTCGGCATCGAGCACTTTATGACCGCGTCGGCAAAATATTGCGACATTCTGCTGCCTGATTTAATGCCGACCGAGCAGGAAGATCTGATTTCCCACGAATCCGCAGGCAATATGGGCTATGTCATTCTTGGTCAGCCCGCCACCTCGCCGAAATTTGAAAGAAAGCCCATTTACTGGACGCTCAGTGAAGTGGCTAAACGGCTTGGTCCGGACGTATACCAGACCTTCACAGAAGGCCGCACGCAGCATGAGTGGGTCAAATACCTGCACGCAAAAACCAAAGCGCGTAACCCGGAAATGCCGGATTACGAAGAGATGAAACAGACAGGGATTTTCAAGAAAAAATGCCCGGAGGAGCACTACGTCGCTTTCCGCTCATTCCGCGAAGACCCTGCCGCCAACCCACTGAAAACGCCGTCCGGTAAAATCGAAATCTATTCCGAGCGTCTGGCAACCCTCGCCAACACGTGGGAGCTGAAGAAAGATGAGATTATCCATCCTTTACCCGCCTATACGCCAGGCTTTGACGGTTGGGACGATCCGCTTCGTCAGCGCTACCCGCTACAGCTAACCGGCTTCCACTATAAAGCGCGTACCCACTCCAGCTACGGCAATATCGACATCCTGCAACAGGCGTGTCCGCAGGAGATCTGGATCAACCCGATTGATGCGCAAGCGCGCGGCATTCAGCATGGCGACACCGTGCGGGTCTTTAACCAGAATGGAGAGATGCTCATTCTGGCAAAAGTCACGCCGCGCATATTGCCTGGCGTCACCGCTATCGGCCAGGGCGCCTGGTTAAATGCCGACATGTTTGGCGACAAAGTCGATCGCGGCGGCTCCATTAACATTCTGACGTCGCACCGGCCTTCCCCACTGGCGAAAGGTAATCCGTCACACAGTAATCTTGTTCAGGTTGAAAAGGCGTAAGGAGTAACCGATGACAACCCAGTATGGATTTTTTATTGATTCCAGTCGTTGCACCGGTTGCAAAACCTGCGAACTGGCCTGCAAGGACTACAAAGATCTCACTCCCGACGTCAGTTTCCGGCGGATATATGAATACGCAGGTGGCGACTGGCAGGAAGATAACGGCGTCTGGCACCAGAACGTCTTTGCCTATTATCTCTCCATTTCATGCAACCACTGCGAAGACCCGGCCTGTACCAAAGTCTGCCCGAGCGGCGCGATGCACAAGCGCGATGACGGTTTTGTGGTGGTGAACGAAGAGGTCTGTATCGGCTGCCGCTACTGCCACATGGCCTGCCCGTACGGCGCGCCGCAGTACAACGCCGCCAAAGGTCATATGACTAAGTGCGACGGCTGTCATGATCGCGTCGCCGACGGCAAAAAGCCGATTTGCGTGGAGTCCTGCCCGCTGCGGGCGCTGGACTTTGGCCCGATAGACGAACTGCGTAAAAAACACGGAGAGCTGGCTGCCGTCGCGCCGTTGCCGCGCGCGCATTTCACGAAGCCGAATATTGTGATTAAACCGAACGCCAACAGCCGCCCGACCGGGGACACTACCGGTTATCTGGCCAATCCGAAGGAGGTATAAGATGGGAAGTGGATGGCATGAATGGCCGTTGATGATCTTCACGGTCTTTGGTCAGTGCGTGGTCGGCGCGTTAATCGTTAGCGGACTGGGCTGGCTGACGGCAAAAGACGATACCATCGCCCGTCAGCGCATCGTGCGTAGCATGTTTTTTCTGTGGCTGGTGATGGGACTAGGATTCCTCGCGTCGATTATGCATCTCGGCTCGCCGATGCGCGCGTTTAACTCGCTTAACCGCGTAGGCGCTTCCGCACTGAGTAATGAAATCGCCGCAGGATCGGTGTTCTTTGCCGTAGGCGGCATCTGGTGGCTGGTGGCGGTACTCGGTAAAATGCCCCCGGCGCTGGGTAAAGTGTGGCTGCTGGTCAGTATGGCGCTCGGCGTTGCATTCATCTGGGCAATGACGCTCGTTTATCAGATAGATACCGTGCCAACCTGGTATAATGGCTACACCACGCTGGCCTTTTTCCTCACGGCATTCCTGTGCGGCCCGGTGTTTGCGGCGCTACTGCTACGCATCGCGCGCGTCCCATTTTGCAGCGTGACGTTTGCCAGTATTAGCGGCCTAGCATTGGTGGTGTGCGTGGCGGTCATCGTACTACAAGGACTGTCTCTCTCAACCATTCACAGTTCCGTGCAACAGGCCAGCCATCTCGCGCCGGATTACGGTATGCTACAGGTCTGGCGCATTGTCTTGCTTGCCGCCGGATTAGGCTGCTGGCTATGTCCGCTAATCCGTCGCCGCGAACCGCATACCGTTGGTTTGCTGCTCGGTGTCGTGCTGGTGCTGGCGGGCGAAATTATTGGCCGCGGACTTTTTTATGGCCTGCATATGACCGTAGGTATGGCCATCGCAGGTTAATTTATGCGTGCGGGGCGACCCGCACCTTTCGGGATTGTTTGAATGACCACTTTTTTACAACGTGATGATTTTTCAGTAACGGCGCGTGTTCTTGGCGCGTTGTTTTATTATTCGCCGGAAAGCCACGAAACCGCTCCTCTGGTTCAGGCGCTATTAACCGACGACTGGCAGGCGCAGTGGCCGCTTGATGCCGAGGCGCTTGCGCCTGTGGCGGCTATGTTTAAGACCCACAGCGAAGAGTCGTTGCCACAGGCCTGGCAGCGTCTGTTTATCGGCCCTTACGCTCTGCCGTCTCCGCCGTGGGGTTCCGTCTGGCTGGATCGTGAGAGCGTATTATTTGGCGATTCTACGCTGGCGCTACGTCAGTGGATGCGCGAAAACGGAATTCAGTTTGAAATGCAACAAAACGAGCCAGAAGATCATTTTGGGTCGCTGTTGCTGCTGGCGGCCTGGCTTGCCGAGAATGATCGTCATCATGAATGCGAACAACTCCTGGCCTGGCATCTGTTTCCGTGGTCGTCCCGCTTTCTGGACGTATTTATCGATCATGCCGGGCATCCGTTTTATCAGGCGTTGGGGCAACTGGCGCGTCTGACTCTGGCGCAATGGCAAGCTCAACTTATTATTCCCGTCGCTGTAAAACCGTTATTCCGTTAATCCCCACAAAAGGCAGGATTTTACCTGCCTTTTCTCCCATTGCGGCCTATTTTTATCTACAAAAAGTGACAACGTCACACTACATTTCTGTTTTTAAGATAATTCTTTATCGTGAATGTTTACGCTAAGCCGCATAAGGGCAAAGCATAATTGTTAATAGATGTTTAATAGTGTTAAACATCACGCTTCGCTGGAATCCTTCCCAACCTGTTGCTATAGCTCAAAGTACCCTGCCGGAACATGGCATAACAACACGCGACTCTTAACGTCGCCATAACACATGCAAACAGGGAGACACACCGCAATGCACACCCTCACCCTAAAACGTGTACTTGGGTTCACTATCGTCATTTTGCTGTTACTGGCGCTGTTTATCTGGGGAATCGGTCTGGAGACGCTGAAAGCGCGTCAGGTCGATCTGCTGTATCTCGGGCAACGGCATTTGATGCTGGTCTTTACGTCCATGTTTTTTGCTTTACTGGTCGGTATCCCGAGCGGGATTTTACTCAGCCGACCTGCGGCAAAAGGATTTGCTGAATATGTCATGCAAATCTTTAATGTTGGTAATACCTTGCCGCCGCTGGCCGTTCTGGCCTTAGCGATGGTGATTATCGGGATCGGCGATACGCCCGCCATTGTCGCGCTATTTCTGGCCTCCCTTCTGCCTATCGTCCGCAATACCTATGCGGGCCTCTGTTCCGTTCCCGCCTCACTGATTGAAGCGGCGAACGGGATTGGGATGACAAAATGGCAGCGGCTTCGTCAGGTAGAGCTACCTAATGCGTGGCCAGTGATGCTGTCCGGTATTCGCATCGCGACCGCCATCAATGTCGGCACCGCGCCGCTGGCCTTTCTGATCGGCGCCAGCAGCTACGGCGAGCTGATTTTCCCGGGAATTTATCTCAACGATTTTCCGACGTTGATCCTCGGCGCAACGGCCACGGCGTTATTCGCGCTGATTCTTGACACTCTGCTTGCCTGGTTTGGGCGACGCCTTAGCCCTCATACCGTCTGAACGCATAAATAACAATAAGGAGCGTTAAATGAGATTCAAAAAACACCTGTTGGGATGGCTTGCCGCAACGCTGTTGTTCAGTAGCCAGACGCAGGCCGCGCCGCTGGTTCTCGCCACCAAAAGCTTTACCGAGCAGCATATTCTTTCCGCTATGACCGTTCAGTATTTGCAGAAGAAAGGCTTTCAGGTTCAGCCGCAAACCAATATCGCCGCGGTGATTTCACGTAATGCGATGGTGAATAAACAAATTGATATTACCTGGGAATACACCGGTACATCGCTGATTATTTTCAACCGTATCGATAAGCGCATGAGTCCACAGGAAACCTACGACACGGTAAAACGCCTGGATGCGAAGCTGGGCCTGGTATGGCTCAAACCGGCTGACATGAACAATACTTACGCGTTCGCGATGCAGCGCAAACGCGCCGAGTCGGAAAATATCACCACCATCTCGCAAATGGTGGCAAAAATCGAACAGGTCCGGCAGAACGATCCTGACCACAACTGGATGCTCGGTCTCGATCTGGAATTTGCCGGGCGCAGCGATGGGATGAAGCCCCTTCAGCAAGCCTACCAAATGCAGCTTGATCGCCCGCAAATACGACAGATGGACCCAGGGCTGGTCTATAACGCCGTTCGGGATGGGCTGGTTGACGCCGGGCTGGTCTATACCACCGACGGACGGGTGAAAGGGTTTGATCTGAAAGTGCTGGAAGATGATAAAGGCTTCTTTCCAAGTTACGCTGTCACGCCCGTGGTGCGTAAAGAGGTGCTGGAAGCCAATCCTGGCCTTGATGACGCCTTAAACACCCTTTCCGGCCTGCTCAATAACGATGTGATATCGACCCTAAACGCCCAGGTCGATATCGAGCATCGCACGCCGCAACAGGTAGCCCATCAATTTTTGCAGGACAAAGGTCTGCTGTAAGGAGCGCCTATGGATACGATACATTATATGCTGGATAATGCAGGCTATCTCGCCAGCCTTACCTTTCAGCATCTCTGGCTGGTCGCGCTGGCCGTCGGTCTGGCGATTATCATCGGCGTACCGTTAGGCGTTTTGATTGTACGCCACAAATGGCTGGCAATGCCGGTATTGGGCGCCGCCACGCTACTTCTTACCATTCCGTCTATCGCGCTGTTTGGATTAATGATCCCGCTCTTTTCGCTGATCGGGCATGGTATTGGCGTTCTGCCCGCTGTGACGGCCGTTTTTCTCTACTCTTTACTGCCGATTGTCCGTAATACCCATACTGCGCTTGATAGTTTGCCGCCCGGTCTGCGTGAAGCGGGACGCGGCATCGGTATGACTTTCTGGCAACGGCTGCGCTGGGTCGAAATCCCAATGGCCCTACCGGTTATTTTCGGGGGTATCCGCACCGCGGTAGTGATGAATATCGGCGTGATGGCGATTGCCGCGGTGATCGGCGCTGGTGGTCTGGGGCTGCTACTGTTAAACGGCATTAGCGGCAGCGATATTCGCATGTTAATTGCCGGCGCGCTAATGATCTGTCTACTGGCAATTGTACTTGACTGGCTGTTGCATCGTCTGCAAGTCGTACTGACACCTAAGGGGATACGATAATGATAAAACTGGAAAATCTCACCAAACAATTTGTACAGAAAAAGGGTCAGCCGCTAAAAGCCGTCGACAACGTCAACCTGAACGTGCCGGAAGGCGAAATGTGCGTCTTACTCGGTCCCTCCGGCTGCGGCAAAACCACCACGTTAAAGATGATCAACCGGCTGATCGCGCCCAGCAGCGGTAATATTCTTATCAACGGCGAGAATACCAACGATATGGATACGGTAACGCTACGCCGCAATATTGGGTATGTTATCCAGCAGATCGGCCTGTTTCCTAATATGACGATTGAAGAAAATATTACCGTTGTGCCGCGCATGTTGGGTTGGGACAAAGCGCGCTGTAAGCAACGCGCCGAAGAGTTGATGGACATGGTGGCGCTGGATGCCAGAAAATTTCTGCATCGCTATCCAAAGGAGATGTCCGGGGGACAGCAACAGCGTATTGGCGTGATCCGCGCTCTGGCCGCCGATCCGCCGGTACTGCTGATGGATGAGCCCTTCGGCGCGGTGGACCCCATTAACCGCGAAGTGATCCAGAACCAGTTTCTGGATATGCAGCGTAAGCTAAAAAAGACCGTGATGCTGGTCAGCCATGATATCGACGAAGCGCTAAAGCTCGGCGACCGTATCGCCGTGTTCCGTCAGGGGCGAATTGTACAGTGCGCCAGTCCTGATGAACTGCTGGCCAAACCGGCTAACGAGTTTGTCGGGTCGTTTGTCGGTCAGGACAGAACGTTAAAGCGTTTGCTACTGGTCTCCGCGGGCGATGTTACCGACCAACAGCCAACCATTACCGCGCGGCCTTCCATGCCGTTAAGCGAGGCATTCGGCATTATGGATGATCACGATATTCGCGCCATTACCGTCATTGACAACGACGGTAAGCCACTGGGATTTGTGAAGCGCCGGGAAGCGCGGAACGCCAGCGGAATCTGCGCCGATATCACCCATCCTTTCCGTATTACGGGCAAAGCGGAAGATAATCTGCGTATTGTGCTGTCCAGATTGTACGAAAGTAATACTAGCTGGATGCCGATCGTTGATGAAGACGGACGCTATAACGGTGAAATCTCTCAGGATTACATCGCCGATTATCTCAGCTCAGGCCGCACGCGTCGGGCGCTAAATATTCACGAAAGCAGCTAACGTTGCCGCCGGATGGCCTCTCGCTATCCGGCAGTATCATTATTGTACGCAATATTATATCGCACATAGTGCTTTTGCGTCTGACGCCATTTCCCCGCAGAATAGGCTATCCTGAAACTCCCTATTTACCCGCTCATGCATCGTTTACACGCTTACCCGGATCTGCGCGCGATGTTTCGTCGCCTGCTGATCGCTACGCTCATCGGTATTCTCGCGGCGCTGGCTGTCGCCGCCTTCCGTCATGCGATGCAATTGCTGGAGTGGATTTTCCTGAGTAATGACACCGGCAGTCTGGTGAATGCGGCTGAGGGGCTTTCGCCCTGGCGACGGCTGATTACGCCAGCGCTTGGCGGCCTGGCCGCTGGTCTGTTGCTGTGGGGGTGGCAAAAAATGAACCAACAGCGCCCCCATGCGCCCACTGACTATATGGAAGCATTGCAAACCGACGGGCAATTTGACGTTGGCGCCAGTCTGGTGAAATCGCTGGCCTCGCTGCTGGTCGTGGTCAGCGGCAGCGCAATTGGTCGCGAAGGCGCAATGATCCTCCTCGCCGCGCTGGCGGCATCCAGCTTTGCCCGACGCTTCACGCCGCGTGAGGAATGGAAATTATGGATCGCCAGCGGCGCCGCTGCGGGCATGGCGGGCGCTTACCATGCGCCGCTGGCGGGCAGCCTGTTTATCGCGGAAATCCTGTTCGGTACCTTAATGCTGGCTTCCCTCGGCCCGGTTGTCGTTTCCGCCGTCGTCGCCCTGCTAACCACCCATCTATTAAACGGTAGCGATTCACTACTCTATACCGTACATCTGACCGTTGATCTCCACGCGCGGGAGTACGTCATGATAGTCAGTACCGGCCTGGTCGCCGGTCTGTGCGGTCCATTACTGATGTGGCTGATGACGGCCAGCCATAATAGTTTCTTACGCTTAAAACTGTCCCCGCCCTGGCAACTGGCGTTGGGCGGGCTTATTGTCGGATTACTGTCGTTACTCACGCCCACGGTATGGGGAAACGGCTATAGCGTCGTACAATCATTTTTGCTCTCTCCGCCGCTATTCTCGCTGATTGGCGGAATTTTTGCGTGCAAAATCCTGGCGGTGCTCGCCAGCAGCGGGTCTGGCGCGCCGGGCGGCGTCTTTACGCCAACATTATTTGTCGGATTATCAATTGGAATGTTTCTGGGTCGGATATGGGGATTCTGGCTGCCAGGCTCGGATGAAATAGCGATTTTATTGGGGCTGGCGGGTATGGCGACGCTACTGGCGGCGACAACCCATGCGCCGATAATGTCCACCCTGATGATTTGTGAAATGACCGGCGAGTATCAGTTACTCCCCGGTCTGCTGATTGCCTGTGTAGTCGCGTCAGTGCTCTCGCGAACGTTACGCCATGATTCTATCTACCGCCAGCACGCTGCCGAGCATTGACAAACGAATATACTGCCCCAGCTCACGCTGCTCGGCGCGCGGCAGGTACGGTAGCTCGCCAATCAGCGGCGCTGGCAGTTTTTTCCCAAGCACATCAATAATTTCAGCATAATGCGCCAGGCCAGGATTGATACGATTCGCCACCCAGCCAATTAAGGGCAGTCCATCATTAGCGACAGCTTGCGCAGTCAGTAGCGCATGATTAATGCACCCCTCCTGAATCCCTACCACCATCAATACCGGTAACTGTTCCTGTACCACCCATTCAGACAATGGACGTAAATCATTCATCAAACTACGCCAGCCACCAGTGCCCTCCACAACAACGTGGTCCACTTTATCGCTCAGGCTCGCCAGACCGTTGGACAGCAAGGTGTAATTTATAGGACAGCTATGCGCGACGCTGCTTTCTTCTTCGCTTAACGCGATCGGATTAATCGCCTCATACGGCAACTCCAGCGAAGAGACGCTTTGCAATACCAGCGCATCTTTGTTGCGCATCCCTTCTGCAGTCTCTTTGCTCCCTTTAGCGACAGGTTTATACCCTGCAACGCTCTTACCACTCGACGCTAACGCTTGTAGTAATGCGCGGGAAACCACCGTCTTCCCAACAGAAGTGTCTGTACCTGTAATAAAGAAACGCTTCAGCATCACTAACTCCACCGTTATGCTTCGAAAATATAAGCCAGGAAAATAATACAGTGGAGAAAGTCTAAGATATGGCAAGGGCAATCAGCTTGAGTTAGCGCAAATTTTTGTACAACAGTTAAAAAATGTTAACCCTGTAATAGACGAATCAACAAAGAGCCGTTATACATCGCGTCTTTTACCAACGCCGCCCCGGCCATCGTACCCTGGTTGGTAAACTGCGTGCTTTCCACAACCGTATTCCTGCTGTAGGCGGGCAGCGCCTGTTGACGGATACTGTCAGCAATGGCTGGAAAAAGGATATCAGCCGCTTTACTTAGCGGCGAACCAATAAGAATTTTTTGCGGATTAAATAAATTCACCATGATAGCCAGAATGCGTCCGACATGCGCGCCAACGCCGCTAATAATATCTTTTGCTAATAGATCTCCCTGCATCGCCGCCTGACACAGTGAATCTACCGTTAACGGCTGGCCGTGCAACATTGAACTCATCGACTGATTAAGCCGAAGCTGCGTAAGTTCCAGCACGCTATCGACGCTGGCGATGGTCTCCAGACAGCCATGATTACCGCAATAACAGCGCTTACCATAAGGATCGACCTGGGTATGCCCAATCTCTACCAGACTGCTACTACCCGCATGAAGCAAATGACCGTCGGTGATAACGCCCGCCCCCACATTATGATCAATCACCACCTGGATAACGTCGCGCGCGCCGCGTGAGGCGCCAAAAAGCGCCTCTGCCATCGTCCAGGCGCTAATATCATGCTGAATGTAAACCGGTACGCCGGTGTGCCGCTCCAGCGCATCTCCCAAAGGCATCTCTTTGACATCTTCGTAATACGGCATCCGGTGCACAACGCCGTTTTCGGTATCGATAATGCCCGGTAACGTAATGGCAATGGAGGTCAGACGCTCCAGTTTCTGCTGATGGCGGGTAAAAAACCGATCAACGTGCGTAATAATTCGCTCAAGCAACGGCGTAGCTTCGTTTAACGGCAGCGCCAGACACTCTTCTACCACCAGTTTGCTGCTAAGATCGCGCAGTGCAAGGAAAATTTCGCCACGGCTAATACGAATAGATAAATAGTGCCAGGCTTCCGTTTCCACCATCAGCCCTACGGCGGGACGTCCGCGACTGCCCGCCTCTTTAATTTCAAGTTCCTGAACCAAATGCGCTTCCAGCATTTCGCGAACAATTTTCGTAATACTGGCAGGCGCCAACTGCGCCAGACGAGACAGGTCAATTCGCGATACCGGTCCGAGCTGATCAATCAGGCGATACACTGCGCCAGCATTGGTCTGCTTAATTTGATCGATATGCCCAGGCTGACTATCAGCAACCACCGCTCACTCCCTTTATTTTCGCGCTCCGAAATAATCTGTGTGCTATGGTGAAACACTTCAATACTCGCCGTCAACTTTTTGCTTAGCCGTGTGATTAACTGCACATTTTCACCCTTTTTAAGCGTAATTAATCCCGTCGGGCAGCCAGTAATAGCAGTTGGCAAAACCGCTGTACGGCATGACTCTGTTCATGATGCTTTGGCCATACCAGCCACATTTCAGATACGGCGTCCTCTTCCGCCAGGGGAACCCAGCGCATCTCGCTCATCTGTACACGCTTAAAGGATGCCGGCAGAATCGAGACACCCAGTCCCGCCGCTACCAGACCGATAATGGTCATTGCCTCGCCAACCTCCTGCGTGATGGTCGGCGACAGGTTATAGCGCCGCATCAGGCCGAGGATATCGTCGTAGAGGCCCGTCCCGACATGCGGATCGAAAAAGACGAAAGGTTCTTCCGCCAGTTCTGTCAGACTGACGACCGGCTTTTGCGCCAGCCGATGTTCGCGCGGGATCATGGCCATAAGCGGCTCATGCAAAATCACCTCGCGATTAAGTGTGTCGGGCAACGGCGTATTCCGCAGTAAGCCAATATCCAGTACGCCTTCGTTGAGCGGCGCGATTTGCTCACGCGTATTCATTTCACGCGTTTGCATATGCACCCCCGGATAGGACTGGCGGAACAGCGAAAAGGTATGCGATACCGCCCGAATAAAAGGCGCTGAAGACGTAAAGCCAATACGGATTTCACCCGCTTCGCCCTGATGCAACCGCTCGGCGCGAGCGGCGGCGTCGTTTACCAGACTCAGGATGTGTCGGCTATCCACCAGAAACTGTCGCCCGGCGGCGGTTAACGCTACGCTGCGGTTAGTCCGCGCCAGTAATCGCGCGCCGACCTGCTGCTCCAGAATTTGTATCTGCTGACTCAGCGGCGGCTGCGAGATATTGAGGCGCGCGGCGGCGCGACCAAAATGCAGCTCTTCTGCTACCGCCACAAAGTAACGTAAATGACGTAATTCGATATTCATATTTTTAACGTCTTATTTGAGACAATTAATATATTAGACAGAATATTTTGCTTTTTCTATGCTTTACATGTCGGTTATACCCGTCTCCTGTTGACGGAGATGTAAAGCAAGGATTTAACGTGAGTCGTACAACTATTCTCGATGACGCCACGGCGAGCGATATCGATGAACAACGCCATTCTCAGCCGGTTCAATTTATTAAACGCGGTACAGCGCCTTTCATGCGCGTCACGCTGGCCCTTTTTTCCGCGGGCCTGGCGACTTTCGCGCTCCTTTATTGCGTTCAGCCTATACTACCGGTACTTTCCCAGGAGTTTGGCGTCTCCCCCGCCAGCAGCAGCGTTTCACTTTCTATTTCTACCGCCATGCTGGCTATCGGCTTACTTTTTACCGGCCCGCTTTCTGATGCGATAGGCCGTAAACCGGTGATGGTCACCGCCTTGTTATTAGCCTCCTGCTGCACATTGTTATCAACCATGATGACCAGCTGGCATGGTATTCTGATTATGCGCGCGCTGATCGGTCTGTCGTTAAGCGGCGTCGCCGCGGTGGGAATGACCTACCTGAGCGAAGAAATCCATCCCAGCTTTGTCGCTTTCTCTATGGGGCTTTATATTAGCGGTAATTCCATCGGCGGGATGAGCGGGCGTTTATTAAGCGGCGTCATGACCGACTTTTTTAACTGGCGCATCGCGCTGGCGGCCATCGGATGCTTTGCGCTGGCGTCCGCGCTGATGTTCTGGAAGATTTTACCCGCCTCGCAACATTTCCGTCCCACGTCGCTACGGCCTAAAACGCTATTTATTAATTTCCGTCTCCACTGGCGCGATCGGGGGTTACCTCTGCTGTTTGCAGAAGGTTTTTTACTGATGGGCGCGTTCGTCACCCTGTTTAACTACATTGGTTATCGCCTGATGCTCTCCCCCTGGGAATTAAGCCAGGCCGTGGTCGGACTGTTATCCGTAGCCTATCTCACCGGCACATGGAGCTCGCCGAAAGCTGGCGCCATGACCTCACGCTATGGCCGGGGGCCGGTGATGCTGTTCTCTACCGCAGTAATGCTGGGTGGGCTTTTACTGACGCTTTTTACCTCGCTTTGGCTGATTTTTGCTGGGATGCTGCTTTTTTCCGCCGGCTTTTTCGCCGCGCACTCCGTGGCCAGTAGCTGGATTGGCCCGCGTGCGCGTCGGGCGAAGGGACAGGCCTCGTCACTTTATCTTTTCAGCTATTATCTGGGGTCCAGTATTGCCGGGACGCTAGGCGGTGTATTCTGGCATAGTTACGGCTGGAACGGCGTAGGTGGTTTTATCGCGCTAATGCTGGTGCTGGCCATCCTGGTCGGGACGCGGTTACATCACCGTCTTCATGCCTGAAAAGAAATATTCCGGCGATAGCAACGTGCGCTATCGCCGGGCTGGTTTCACGCCACGACTCACTGTTCACCATAGACCTGTCAGGCTTGATACGCCCATAACTTCTCTGATTGCATCCAGCGCCAGAAGCGTAAATACCACCCAGATTATCGGATTCATATACGGTGTGCCTGTTATTCTGGAGGGCGGATATTACCGACTCTGCGGCCAAAAATAACGGCCGGTAACGTAAAGCTACCTATTATGGTGGGGGCTGACATCGCGTTACCGGGGGATTGTACATAGCGTTACATGCCGAAACCAATCACTCACGGAAGCCTTTTGATAACAGCGATATAGTCATTTCACCGGCCCCGCAGTGGGGTTGAATGAAAACCAAATCGAGGGTATCAAAATGAAAAAAGTATTAGCTCTGGTTGTTGCCGCTGCAATGGGTCTCTCTTCCGCAGCATTCGCGGCTGAGACTGCAACGCCTGCGAAAACCGCAGCGCCTGCCAAAACAACCCAGAACACCCAGCACCACAAAAAACAGCATAAAAAAACCGTTGAGCAAAAAGCGCAGGCGGCTAAAAAGCACCAGAAAAAAGGTGGTAAAGCGCCAGCCAAAACCCCGTCAAAACCAACTACTCAACCGGCTGCGTAAGTCGTAACATGCTGCGGCGCGCCCCCGCGCCCGTTTTTACGGCGCTAAATTGTTCTGGTTTAGCGCCGCCTTCCGGGAGGGCAAAAAAGTGTCTCGCTACCGCTTTGAGCTCATTCTTATCGTGCTTATTTTATGCGCCGCTATTGCCACGCATTTCTATCTTTCCTGAGTGTAGTTATCTGATTTTACTCCCACTTTCTTACCGTCACGTCTATAGTAGTACTGAGGGTTTGTTGTTAATAATCATAATTACCCACCAGAGTGTGATATGCATAAAACCATTGCTGTATTACTGGGCATAGTGTGTTTTTTACCGGTTATGGCGAAAGCCAGGGGGGCTGAAACAGACGCCACGGATGCCAGCGACGTCAAAACGCTTTTTTTTAACCATGATGATCGGGTGCCCGTCGCCGATCCTACCCAATCGCCGTGGGATGCCATCGGGCAACTAGAGACCGCCAGCGGTAATTTGTGTACGGCAACGCTTATCTCCCCGCATATCGCCCTGACAGCAGGTCACTGCCTGCTAACGCCACCGAAAGGAAAACCAGACAAGGCGGTTGCGCTGCGTTTTGTGGCGCGAAAAGGAGTATGGCGCTATGAAATCCACGGCATTGAAGGCCGCGTTGAACCGTCGCTGGGCCGACGCCTGAAAGCGGATGGCGATGGCTGGATTGTGCCGCCTGCCGCGGCAAGCTGGGATTTTGGTCTGGTAATATTGCGCTACCCACCTTCCGGTATCACGCCAGTGCCTTTATTTACCGGCGATAAAGCGGCGCTCACTGCGGCGTTGAAAGCCGCAGACCGAAAAGTCACGCAGTCCGGTTATCCGGAAGATCATCTGAATGCGCTCTATTCCCATCAGGATTGCGTCGTGACCGGCTGGGCGCAGAATGCCGTACTCTCACACCAGTGCGACACGTTACCTGGCGACAGCGGCTCGCCGCTCTTATTGCACACGGATAGCGGATGGCAGCTCATTGGCGTACAAAGCTCCGCCCCTGCGGCTAAAGATCGCTGGCGCGCCGATAACCGCGCTATATCCGTCACCGGCTTTCGCGATAAGCTGAAAGCTCTGGCGCAGGATTAATGCGGGAATCGCTGCCTGAACCGACAGGCAGCGATCGTCTCAGGCAAATTTGATCATGACCATTCCGGCGAGCAGCAATATCACGCCAACCCAGCCTTTGGGGTTTAAGCGCTGGCCGAAGAGCACCCAGCCCGCCGCCAGCGTGGCGGCAATACCAAAACCGCCCCATAACGCATACGCCACCGACAGGTCTATCCCTTTTACCGCCTGGGAAAGCGCGCTGAAGGCGGCCAGAACAGCGGCAAGCGATAAGATGCCATAGCATTTACGGCGAAAGCCGTCCGAAAATTTCAACAGTACGTTAGCCGCGATTTCCAGCATTATTGCCAGCCCAAGCCAGGCGCCGTGTATCCATTCAAATTGTTGCACGAGTCGCCTCCTTCACCGGTTTGCCGGGTTTACGCGTCCCTGATTTGATCAATACTATGCCGGCGACCAGCGTCAGCAAGCCGGCAATCTTCATGGTTGATAATGCTTCATCAAATAGCAGCACGCTAAAAATGGTAATAAATAAAATGCCGATCCCTTCCCATAAGGCATACGCTACACCCAGGGCAATCTTTTTTACCGCAAAAGAAAGAAATATATATGACAGCGTGATCATCACCAGCATTAAAATAAAACCCGCATTGCCATTACCCACGCTAGCCCATTTCATTGAGAGCGTGCCGGTAATTTCAGTCGCGATAGCCAGAGCTAATAAAATCCAGTAAAACATGACACTTCTCCTGCATGAGAATATACTCTTTCGAGTCTGCTGCACGCAGCAAACTAAAAAATAAAATCAGTTAGCACAGCGCATTGCGCCAGCTCAGGCAGAAGTGAGAGACTAAAGTGCGTTACGCCAGTGCTGCTCGCCGATAAGCAGGAAAAAGGAGGTAGAGTGAAGATGCGTTTGCGTGGAGAAAAAAGCGCTGAACATATTGTCCATAATATTACAATTATCCGCAGTGTTGCTTCTCGTCATCGCGGATGATAATTGTCCTCGGTAGTTGAACACGCCTGATTTGTATCATAAGCCAGGAATTAACTCAAAATATTTTCACTTCTTTACCTGAAGTATTTGATTTTAACCAGAACAGGTCGACCGACATCACATTATTATTCGTGTCGGCATCAGAAAACAGGGACTGATATGGCAAAACCGATCATCACGCTCAATGGTCTAAAAATCGTCATTATGCTGGGAATGCTGGTGGTTATTCTGAGCGGTATCCGCTTCGCCGCAGATATCATTGTTCCCTTTATTTTGGCGTTATTTATTGCGGTCGTTCTCAATCCCGTTGTGCAACGGATGACCCGATGTCGAATTCCGCGCGTTATCGCCGTGTCATTGCTCATTGTGATTATTGTCATGCTAATGGTACTGCTACTGGCCTATTTGGGGACATCATTAAATGAACTGGCCCGTACCCTACCGCAGTATCGCTCCTCATTGGTGATACCGTTGCAACGTATCGAACCGTGGTTGCAGCGAGCAGGCATTGGCGTGTCGGTTGATGAGCTGGCGAAATATATCGATCCAAACGCCGCAATGACTCTGGTAACGAACCTGCTCACCCAGCTGTCCAATGCCATGTCGTCCATCTTTTTATTGTTATTGACCGTGGTATTTATGCTGCTGGAGGTTCCACAATTGCCTGAAAAACTGCAGCAGATGATGAGCCGTCCGGTGGAGGGCATGGCGGCAATTCAACGCGCGCTTGATAGCGTTTCCCATTATCTGGTGCTAAAAACAGCGATCAGTATCGTGACGGGACTGGTCGCATGGGGAATGCTGGCCGCGCTGGATGTCCGCTTCGCCTTTGTCTGGGGACTACTGGCCTTCGCGCTGAACTATATTCCTAATATTGGATCGGTGCTCGCTGCCCTGCCGCCCATTATTCAGGTGCTGGTATTTAACGGGTTTTATGATGCGCTGCTGGTGCTGGCAGGCTATCTGCTGATTAATCTGGTCTTCGGCAATATCCTTGAGCCACGAATCATGGGACGTGGTTTAGGCCTTTCAACCTTAGTGGTATTTTTGTCGTTAATTTTCTGGGGCTGGCTATTAGGTCCGGTGGGCATGCTGCTCTCCGTTCCGTTAACCATCATTGTCAAAATCGCCCTCGAACAGACCACCGGCGGGCAGAGTATCGCCGTTCTGCTTAGCGATTTAAACAAAAGATAAAATGCAATACATACACAAAATCATTCAAGATGCCTCGCGGCGGCAAGGGAAGAAATCCCCGGGAGCATAGATAACGATGTGACCGGGGTTTCTGAGCGCAGCCAACAAAGAGGCAGCGTAAAGGATGAAGTGTATAAAAACGGCCTCCGAAGAGGCCGCCGCACGTTTAAAAGATTAAAGCGCTTTCAGAATTGCATCCACGCTGGCTTTGGCATCGCCAAACAGCATTTGCGTATTCTCTTTAAAGAACAGCGGGTTCTGCACACCAGCATAACCAGTATTCATTGAACGCTTAAAGACCACGACATTCTGTGCTTTCCACACTTCGAGAACCGGCATACCGGCGATCGGGCTGCGGGGATCGTCTTGCGCCGCCGGGTTCACCGTATCGTTCGCGCCAATCACCAGCACGGTATCGGTATCGGCGAAATCATCATTGATTTCGTCCATTTCCAGCACGATGTCATAAGGCACTTTCGCCTCTGCCAACAGCACGTTCATATGCCCCGGCAGGCGACCCGCCACCGGATGAATGCCGAAACGCACATTGATACCGCGCGCACGCAGTTTTTCGGTGATTTCCGCCACCGGATACTGCGCCTGCGCCACCGCCATCCCGTACCCCGGCGTAATAATGACGGAGTGGGAGTTTTTCAGCATCTCAGCGGTCTCTTCCGCCGTGATTTCGCGATGTTCGCCAGCTTCCTGATCGTCGCCCGTTGAGGAGCCGTCAGTACCGAACCCACCAGCAATAACGCTGATGAAAGAGCGGTTCATCGCTTTACACATAATGTAAGACAGGATCGCGCCTGACGAACCGACCAGCGCGCCGGTCACAATCAGCAAATCGTTGCTCAACATGAAGCCAGCCGCCGCGGCAGCCCAACCGGAATAGGAGTTCAGCATTGAAACAACCACCGGCATGTCCGCCCCGCCGATAGAGGCGACCAGATGCCAACCAAACGCCAGCGCGATAATGGTCATCAGCAGCAGCGCCAGAACCTGTAGACCCACGCTTTCGGTGCGGACAAAAACCAGCAGCAACAGGAAAGAAACAACCAGCGCCGCCAGGTTCATTTTGTGACGGTTAGGCAACATCAACGGCTTAGAAGAGATTTTGCCGCGCAGTTTACCAAACGCTGCGATCGATCCAGTGAAAGTGACTGCGCCAATAAAGATACCGAGGAAGACTTCGGTCAGATGAATATTCACCAGCACCGGCGCCAGACTGGCGTCATGGTACAGATAGCTGTTAAAGCCAACCAGTACCGCCGCCAGGCCCACGAAACTGTGCAGAATCGCGACCAGCTCCGGCATCTCGGTCATCTCAACTTTTTTCGCCATGCGGATGCCAATCGCGCCGCCAATAATCATGGCGACCAGAATCCATGCCACGTTGCCGGTATCCGGCCCGAAAATGGTCGCCAGCAACGCGATCGCCATCCCGGCAATACCGAAGTTATTCCCCTGGCGGGACGTTTCATGCTTTGAAAGCCCGGCAAGACTGAAAATAAACAGGATCGCGGCAACAATGTATGCAGCTGTAACTAATCCTCCAGACATGTGTTACCCCTTAGTTTTTCCGGAACATTTTCAGCATACGCTGAGTCACGGTGAAGCCACCGAAAATATTAATGCTGGCGATAAGCACCGCGATAAAGCTCAGGAAGCTGACCCAGCCGCCCTGACCAATTTGCAATAATGCCCCGACAACAATAATCCCTGAAATTGCGTTGGTCACCGACATTAATGGCGTATGAAGCGCATGAGACACGTTCCACACCACGTAATAACCAACCACGCAGGCGAGCGCAAACACGGTAAAATGGCCGAGGAACTCTTTTGGCGCGACATCGGCCAGCCAGCCAAAAAGAATGATCGCCAGCGCCATTAACGCATACTTCCGCCAGGGTGAAGCGGGCTTTTCCGGCTCTTTTGGCGCAGGTGCTGCTTTAGGCGCGGCCTGTGGCTGCGCGGAAACCTGGATTGGCGGCGCAGGCCAGGTAATGTCGCCGTCACGAATCACCGTCACGCCACGGATCACGACATCGTCAAAATCCACGTCAATATTGCCGTCTTTCTCTTTGCACAGCAGCTTCAGCAGGTTAACCAGGTTGGTGCCATAAAGTTGGGATGACTGCGTCGGCAAACGCCCCGGTAGATCGGTGTAGCCAATCACTTTCACGCCATTGTCCGTCGTCACAACCTGATTAGCGACGGTATATTCGCAGTTACCGCCGTTCTGCGCGGCCAGGTCGACAATCACGCTGCCGGCCTTCATAGAATCGACCATATCGCGGGTAATCAGCTTCGGCGCAGGTTTGCCCGGAATCAACGCGGTGGTAACAATGATATCGACCTCTTTGGCCTGGGCGGCAAAGAGCGCCATTTCCGCTTTGATAAACGCCTCGGACATCACTTTGGCGTAACCATCGCCGCTACCGGCTTCCTCTTTAAAATCCAGTTCGAGGAACTCAGCCCCCATACTCTGGACCTGCTCTTTGACTTCAGGACGAGTGTCAAACGCGCGGACAATCGCCCCCAGGCTGTTTGCCGCGCCGATAGCCGCAAGACCGGCAACGCCCGCGCCAATCACCATCACCTTCGCCGGCGGCACTTTCCCGGCGGCAGTGATTTGGCCGGTAAAGAAGCGCCCAAATTCATGCGCGGCCTCTACAATGGCGCGATAACCCGCGATATTCGCCATTGAGCTTAACGCGTCGAGCGATTGCGCGCGGGAAATACGCGGCACGGAGTCCATCGCCATCACCGTAACCTTACGTTCGGCAAGTTTCTCCATTAACCCAGGATTTTGCGCAGGCCAGATAAAACTGACCAGCGTAGTCCCGGGGTTCAGTAAAGCGATTTCCTCTTCTTCAGGCGCATTAACCTTGAGAATAATTTCCGACTGCCAGATAGCATTGCCGTCTACAATATCCGCGCCAGCCTGCGCAAACGCTTTGTCGTCAAAACTTGCCAGTTGACCCGCCCCGCTTTCGATAGCGACGCTAAACCCCAGCTTCAGTAGCTGCTCTACCGTTTTCGGCGTCGCAGCGACACGGGTTTCATTGGGTAACCGCTCTTTTGGTATGCCAATTCGCATAAATGTTCCCTTCCATCGATATTTTTGATGATGGTTTGTCAGTAAGCGCGAGAAGCGTACGCCTGCCCGCGTTTGAGGTAAATGTTACCCCAGCAGAATAAAACCGTTACAAACTCTCTATAACCTACTGAAAATAACGCCTGTGATCTAGCGCCAAAAAACAGAATTTTTTATCAAATTTGCAAAACATGAACGATTCAGCCGCTAAGCAGCCATAATGCCTTGAAAATGGCCTGCGAGGGCTGATAATTCGCTCAAATTTGACAGCAAAACATCATTAAACCCCTGGCGCGATCAAGAAATTAACATTAAATTAACTTATTAAATTTATGCGCTTCATTAGCTTAGCCGCCCGGACGCCGTTTTTTTCGACATATCGGCAAATGTTATCATCAAAGATAGGATACATGACACGATGCGTGAAAAATCCCGCAGACATCCATATGGTTTAAATGCAATAATCAGCCACGTTTCTAGTCAATAACAATACCAGTACCTGGTTTGCGCAAGGCGAAGGATTATTTTTATGAAGCTTAAGAACACTCTCCTGGCGTCGGCTCTGCTTTCTGCGGCTGCTTTTTCTGTCCATGCAGCAACAGAACTGACGCCGGAGCAAGCGGCTGCACTAAAACCTTATGACCGCATCGTTATTACCGGTCGTTTTAATGCTATTGGCGATGCGGTCTCCGCCGTGTCCCGCCGCGCAGATAAAGAAGGCGCAGCCTCCTTCTATGTTGTCGACACCTCGGAGTTCGGCAACAGTGGTAACTGGCGTGTTGTGGCGGACGTGTATAAAGCCGACGCGCCGAAAGCCGACGCGCCCAAAAATCGTGTCATTAATGGCATCGTGGAATTACCGAAAGACCAGGCCGTACAATTAGAACCGTATGATACCGTCACCGTTCAGGGCTTCTACCGTAGCCAGCCGGAAGTTAACGATGCCATTACGAAAGCGGCGAAACAAAAAGGCGCATACGCTTTCTATATTGTTCGTCAGATAGATGCGAATCAGGGCGGAAACCAGCGCATCACTGCATTTATCTATAAACAAGATGCGAAAAAACGCATCGTCCAGAGCCCGGACGCTATTCCGGCAGACTCTGAAGCTGGCCGCGCCGCGCTGGCTCAGGGCGGCGAAGCTGCGAAGAAAGTCGAAATTCCAGGCGTCGCCACGTCAGCCTCGCCGAGCGCCGAAGTAGGCCGTTTCTTCGAAACGCAATCCTCCAAAGGCGGACGTTACACTGTCACACTTCCGGATGGCACAAAAGTTGAGGAGCTGAATAAAGCGACGGCTGCGATGATGGTGCCTTTCGACAGCGTTAAGTTCACCGGCAACTACGGCAATATGACAGAAATCTCCTATCAGGTCGCCAAACGCGCGGCGAAGAAAGGCGCTAAGTATTATCATATTACGCGTCAGTGGCAGGAGCGCGGCAATAACATCACCATCAGCGCCGACCTCTATAAATAAGGCGCGCGCCGCCATCAGGCTTTCTCGCCGGATGACGGCATACCTGCCTTATCAGGCCTACACGATCGTTCAACGGCAGGCCTGATAAGCCACCATCCGGCACTTTCTCGCGGGATGCCAGTTCCGTCAAATATCGCGATGAATCTCACTTTTCGCTTTTTTGGCGATAAATCTTATCCAGGCCGTTGCATGCGGTCCCTTCTCTCCGTAAAATCCCGCGCCTTAGTGGCTTTCACCATTTTTATGCGTTTTGCCATAATAATTATTCTTCCAATTTCATTTTTATAGCTGGATACCAATGGAAAAAAAACTGGGACTGAGCGCGCTGACCGCGCTGGTTTTAAGCTCAATGCTTGGCGCAGGTGTTTTCAGTCTGCCCCAGAATATGGCCGCCGTTGCCAGTCCGGCTGCGTTGTTAATTGGCTGGGCCATTACCGGCGTGGGGATACTCTTACTGGCATTCGCCATGTTAATCCTTACGCGCATTCGCTCCGAGCTTGACGGCGGCATCTTTACTTACGCCCGCGAAGGCTTCGGCGAACTGATTGGCTTTTGTTCTGCCTGGGGCTATTGGCTGTGCGCGGTCATCGCCAACGTATCCTATTTGGTTATCGTTTTTTCAGCGCTGAGTTTCTTTACCGATACGCCTGCGCTGCGTCTGTTTGGCGACGGTAATACCTGGCAGGCTATTGTCGGCGCTTCAGTCCTGCTCTGGATTGTCCATTTCCTCATCCTGCGCGGCGTACAAACGGCAGCCAGCATCAATCTGGTCGCGACTCTGGCGAAACTGTTGCCGCTCGGCGCGTTTATTGTGCTGGCTATCATGATGTTCAAACTGGATACCTTCACACTGGACTTCACCGGTGTTGAACTCGGTATTCCCGTATGGGAACAGGTCAAGAACACCATGCTTATTACGCTGTGGGTATTTATTGGCGTTGAAGGCGCCGTCGTCGTCTCGGCCCGAGCGAAAAATAAACGCGATGTAGGCCGCGCCACGCTACTGGCGGTTCTCGCGGCGCTGGGAATATATCTCCTGGTCACGCTGCTTTCTCTTGGCGTTCTTGCGCGTCCGGAACTGGCGGAGATGCGTAACCCGTCGATGGCCGGACTGATGGTAAAAATGATGGGGCCGTGGGGAGAAATTATTATTGCAGCGGGACTGATTGTGTCTGTCTGCGGGGCTTATCTAAGCTGGACTATCATGGCGGCAGAGGTGCCGTTTCTGGCGGCAGCCTATAAATCCTTCCCGGGCATCTTCGCGCGACAAAATGCGCAAGGCGCGCCTTCTGCATCGTTATGGCTCACCAATATCTGTGTGCAAATCTGTCTGGTGCTGATCTGGCTGACCGGTTCGGACTACAACACGCTATTGACGATTGCGTCAGAAATGATTCTGGTGCCCTACTTTCTGGTCGGCGCATTTCTGCTGAAGATTGCAACACGTCCCCTCCATCGGGCGGTCGGTATCGGAGCCTGTATTTATGGCTTATGGTTGTTATACGCGTCGGGTCCCATGCACCTGCTGCTGTCCGTCGTACTGTACGCGCCTGGATTACTGGTTTTCCTGTATGCGCGTCGGACGCACAAGCATGACAACGTGTTAAATCGTCAGGAAGTCGTGCTGATTGGTTTATTGCTGGTCGCGGCGGTTCCGGCTACGTGGATGCTGGTGGGTTGACAACCTCCCCATCGTAATATCCGTCTGTATTACGATGGGGAAACCACGGTCTTTGCCAATATTAATGCCATTTAATCCAGCAAAAAATCAGCAGCCACGCGCTTAGCCCCCAGCAGACCACCGCACCGCCAAGCGCGACGGGCAGGCGCATCACGCCGCTGAAATACCATAGCGTTGCAAGATAAATGAAATAAGGAATGATCGACCACATGCTAAAGACGATGGTGGTACGCATCGCGTCGATGCCCCGCTCGCTGGCCACGATATAGTGCGCGATAAGCGCAAACGTTGGAAACAGAGGAATTAATCCGGCGATATAATAATTTTTCGTTTTTGACAGCAGACCAATCAATACGACGACCAGCGCCCCCAGGGCAGCTTTAATCACGAGTCCCATTACCTTGCCTTAACACGCTAATAACAACAGCGTGTAGCATAACGGAACCGCTCTCGTTTAGAAAAGATTTATGGAAGGGAAAACAGAGGCGGTGTATGTTGGCGTTTTCTATTCTCCATTTATAATATGAACCGCATTGTATTTGTTGAAGACGACGCTGAAGTGGGTTCTCTCATTGCCGCTTATCTGGCGAAACATGATATTGATGTCATTGTTGAGCCGCGTGGTGACCGGGCGGAGGATCTTATCCTCACCACTCAGCCCGATCTGGTTTTACTGGATATTATGCTTCCAGGTAAAGATGGCATGACGATATGTCGCGATTTACGCCACCGCTGGCAAGGCCCGATTGTCCTGCTCACCTCGCTGGACAGTGATATGAATCATATTCTGGCGCTGGAGATGGGCGCCTGCGACTACATCCTCAAAACCACGCCTCCGGCCGTTTTGCTGGCGCGTCTGCGCTTACACCTGCGGCAAAGCGAACAAACGCAACAGGCAAAAAGTCTTCAGGAGAGCGCGCTTACGCCGCATAAAGCGCTGCGTTTTGGCGCGTTAACCATCGATCCCCTTAACCGGGCGGTCCAGCTCAATGGCGATTTCATATCGCTCTCCACCGCCGATTTTGAATTGCTCTGGGAACTGGCGACACACGCCGGACAAATTATGGATCGCGACGCGTTGCTAAAAACGCTGCGCGGCGTCAATTATGATGGTCTGGATCGCAGCGTGGATGTGGCGATTTCCCGCCTGCGTAAGAAACTGCTGGATAGCGCTGCTGAGCCCTATCGTATAAAGACCATTCGCAATAAAGGCTATCTTTTTGCCCCTCATGCCTGGGACGAAACGACGGGATAAGTTAGCCGACAAATTTTACCTGCCTTTATCAAGTCATAGTGGCGATGCTCATCACCGCCACTGTTCAAAAAACAGACATTGTATACATGAATGCTATTTTTATTAGTCGAAACGGCCCCTTTATTACCGTTTTCTCTGCGTTGTGGTTCATGATTACGTCTTTTTCGCTCAAGAAAGTTAAATTAAAAAAACTCGAAGCCAGTTCACAAAATTGATAACAGAATGTCTGCCCGCCGCTATATTGCCATCTTTTTTCGCAAATTGTGAAATAAAACAAATCACATACATGAATACATAATAACAAATATATTCACCATAAATATATGCGTTTCCGATAGTAACTTTTGTATTAATTAATAACATATAAGAAAAGTTAGCATTTGCTGAAATAATATTATTCAGATTAGGATGCCTTTGATTCAACGAATCTGTAGAAGTTCAATCTTTTGCAAATAAGTTAAGTTTTTAAGGATAAAAAAATGAAAAGAAAAGTATTGGCACTTGTCATCCCGGCTCTGCTGGCTGCTGGCGCAGCACACGCCGCTGAAATTTATAACAAAGACGGCAACAAACTGGACCTTTACGGGAAAGTAGACGGCCTGCACTATTTCTCTGATGACTCTTCTAAAGATGGCGATCAGACCTATATGCGTGTCGGCTTTAAAGGCGAAACGCAGATTAACGACCAACTGACCGGTTACGGCCAGTGGGAATATAACGTTCAGGCTAACACTACCGAAGGCGAAGGCGCTAATTCCTGGACTCGTCTGGCATTCGCCGGCCTGAAATTCGGCGACTACGGCTCATTCGACTATGGTCGTAACTACGGCGTCCTGTACGACGTAGAAGGCTGGACCGATATGCTGCCTGAGTTCGGCGGCGACTCCTATACTTACGCTGACAACTACATGACCGGTCGTGCTAACGGCGTGGCCACCTACCGTAACACTGATTTCTTCGGTCTGGTAGACGGTCTGAACTTCGCGTTGCAATATCAGGGTAAAAATGAAAGCCAAAGCGCTGACGATGTAAATATCGGTACCAATAACCGTAATAATGGCGACGATATTCGTTACGATAACGGTGATGGCTTCGGTATTTCTACTACCTATGATATTGGCATGGGCTTCAGCGCAGGCGCTGCGTATACCACTTCCGATCGTACTAATGAGCAAGTCAATGCTGGCGGCACGATTGCTGGCGGCGACAAAGCGGATGCATGGACAGCTGGCTTGAAATATGATGCCAACAACATCTATTTAGCGACTATGTATTCTGAAACCCGTAATATGACGCCTTATGGTAAAACGGATGCGGGTTATGCTGGCGGCGTAGCAAACAAAACGCAAAACTTCGAAGTTACAGCCCAATATCAATTTGATTTCGGTCTGCGCCCGGCGGTTTCTTTCCTGATGTCTAAAGGTAAAGATCTGACCTATAACAACGTTAATGGCGATGATAAAGACCTGGTTAAATATGCTGATGTAGGTGCTACCTACTATTTCAACAAAAACTTCTCCACCTATGTTGATTATAAAATCAACCTGCTGGATGATGACGACCAGTTCTATAAAGATGCCGGTATCAGCACTGATGATATCGTCGCGCTGGGTATGGTTTACCAGTTCTAATTATTCATTAATTCTTCTCAAGCCCGCCGTTTCGGCGGGCTTTTCTTTTTTTATCACCACCGTTCTAAAAACAGAACGCACTGTTCCCTGGGCACAGATTGAACAATTCTTGTTCGCTCTCTATGGTTTGCTTATCGCCCGACAAAAGGAACATGCTAATGATCAGTCTCGTCCCGCCTCTGCTTTCCAGAACCGCGCTTCTCTTTCTGCTCACGGCCACAGGCGCAGCCACCGCCGCCCGCCCGGCAGCGGATATTATTTTGCATAACGGTAATATCATCACTCTGAATGATGCCCAGCCGCAGGCCAGCGCGCTGGTGATTTCCGGCTCGCGGATTGTGGCGATTGGCGATGATACGGCGACAGATGAATGGCGCGGCGACCATACCCGTACCATCGATTTACAGGGTAAAACCGTGATACCCGGCCTGACCGATACCCACATCCACGCCATTCGCGGCGGACAAACCTGGACATTCGAAACCTACTGGTACGACAGCCCTTCGCTTAAAGACGCGCTGGATAAATTACGCGCCGACGCTAACCGTCGTCCCCACGATCAATGGGTAGCCGTAGTGGGATCGTGGATACCGGCGCAATTTGCAGAAAACCGGGCGCCGACGGTAGCCGAATTGAGCCACGCCCTTCCCGATCATCCGGCTTATATTCAGTATCTTTACGACTATGCGTTAGTGAATCAGCGCGGTATAGACGTACTTGGCCTTAACGACACCCCTCCTCCTGATTTAGCGGGAATCCGCGTAGAGCGCGACGCAAAAGGTAGCGCCACGGGGAAATTATTTGGTGACATCGCCGCGTTTAACCAGCTTTTTGCCAGCATAAGTAGTAACGCCGATCGCGAGGGCGGTCTGCGACAATTTTTCGCTGATATGAACGCTCGCGGCGTGACCGGCATCATTGACCCCTCTGCCGGGCCTGCCGCCGCTTATGAGCCTTTATTTGCAATGCGAAACCAGGGGGATTTACCGCTGCGCGTGGGGTATCGCATTCCGGTACAGCCAGAAGCGAAAGGTCATGAAGCGCAGTGGTTCAGCAACCTGATGGCCTTTCGCCCGGCGCGTGCCGATGACGGGCAACTGGCTTTTCTTGGCCTGGGGGAAAGCCTGGTGGCCGGAATGAATGACGGCGTGCGGATGGCCCCAGGGTTTTCTTCCTCAGAGCAGGACAAAACCGCGCTTCGCCAGGTCGCGACATTTGCGGCAAAACGGGGAATACCGCTTGAGATCCACGCCTATACCGATGACAGCGCCGACGCGATATTGACGATTTTTGAGCAGGTAGCGCAGCAGTACGATCTGCGCCCTCTCCGCTGGTCTATTGCGCATCTGAATACCGGTTCGCCACAGACGCTTGAGCGAATGCGTAAGCTGGGTCTGGCATACACTGTGCAAATGGGGCCTTACTTTGAGGGGCTTGCCATCCGTGACGCCAATCCACCCGGCGCGACGGACAATTCGCCGCCGGTTCGACTGGCGCTGGATAAAGGGCTTGTCGTAGCTGGCGGTACCGATTCGACGCGTATTGGCATTGCCGGTGTCTGGCACGCTATCGAATATCATATCACCGGTATAGCGTCAGGCGGTTCCGTGCGTAAACCCGCCAGCGAGCGGCTCACGCGTCTGGAAGCGCTAGCGTTATATACACGTCATGCCGCCTGGCTCGCCTTTGCCGAACAACACCGGGGCCAGCTTCGCGTCGGAAAACAGGCCGATCTGGCGGTACTCAATCAGCCATTTATGACGATGCCGGAAGACAGAATTGATACCATTCGCGCTGTTTTGACGCTTGTCGATGGACGCATTGTTCACGAAAGTCCGGACCTTAACGCCGGACAATGAGGTTGTCAGTTGACGCAAAGCCTGCTTTTATAACCCACCAGCGGCGCTGACGGGAAATCTTTTTCGTCAGCGCGCGATAGAGCTAATGTATTGAGATCCGGTGGGCGTTGATGAAAAAGCTGTTTGTGCAGTTTTACCTTTTGCTGTTCGTCTGTTTTCTGGTCATGACCTTATTGGTCGGACTGGTGTACAAATTCACCGCCGAACGCGCGGGCAGGCAATCGCTCGACGATCTGATGAAAAGTTCGCTCTATCTGATGCGCAGCGAACTGCGGGAAATTCCGCCGCGTGAATGGGGGAAAACGTTAAAAGAGATGGACCTGAACCTCTCTTTCGATTTACGCGTTGAACCGTTAAATCACTATAAGCTTGATGCCGCCACCACGCAGCGACTGCGTGAAGGCGATATTGTCGCGCTTGACGATCAATACACCTTTATTCAGCGTATCCCGCGCAGCCATTACGTCCTGGCGGTTGGCCCGGTTCCCTATCTCTATTTCCTGCATCAAATGCGACTGCTGGATATCGCCTTAATGGCGCTCATTGCCTTTTCTCTCGCCTTTCCTGTGTTTATCTGGATGCGCCCGCACTGGCAAGAAATGCTCAGGCTCGAATCCGCCGCGCAGCGCTTTGGCGAGGGTCATTTGACTGAACGCCTGCACTTCGATAATGGCTCCAGTTTCGAACGTCTGGGCGTCGCGTTCAACCAGATGGCGGATAACATTAATGCCCTGATCGCCAGTAAAAAACAGCTGATTGACGGTATCGCCCATGAGCTTCGCACGCCGCTGGTACGTTTACGCTATCGGCTTGAAATGAGTGAAAATCTGACACCGCCGGAATCACAGGCGCTCAATCGCGATATTGGTCAACTGGAAGCGCTGATTGAAGAACTGCTCACCTATGCGCGCCTTGACCGACCACAAAATGAACTGATGTTGACCGAACCCGACCTCCCCGCATGGTTGCTCGCGCATTTGCAGGATGTGCAGAGCGTGACCCCGGAACGTGCCGTAAACCTTCTCACATGTGTAATCGGCGATTATGGCGCGCTTGATATGCGGTTAATGTCGCGAGTGCTGGATAACCTGCTGAATAATGCGTTGCGCTACAGTCGTACCACCGTTCAGGTCAGCCTGTTACTCGACGGCAGTCAGGCAACGTTGATAGTCGAAGATGATGGCCCCGGCATTGAAGCGGATGCGCGTGAGCGCATATTTGAACCTTTTGTCAGACTCGACCCCAGTAGAGACCGGGCGACAGGCGGCTGCGGGCTTGGACTCGCCATCGTACACTCTATCGCCCTGGCGATGGGCGGTAGCGTCGTCTGTGACGAGAGCGAACTGGGCGGCGCAAAATTTAGTTTTCGCTGGCCGGTCTGGCACGCGATGCCCGACATGACCGCTGCCTGACGCATTTTGCACGCTGGTTGAGCGGCGGGAACTGTGCTATATAGATAGTATGTTGTAACTAAAGTGAGTGATACCATGTCCCGCTACGATCTCGTTGAACGCCTGAATGGCACTTTTCGCCAGATAGAACAACACCTGGCGGCGCTGACGGATAATCTACAGCAGCATTCGCTACTTATCGCCCGTGTCTTTTCACTGCCGCAGGTGACCAAAGAGGCGGAACATGCGCCGCTGGATACTATCGAGGTAACGCAACATCTGGGGAAAGAGGCCGAAACGCTGGCGCTACGTCACTATCGCCATTTGTTTATTCAACAGCAGTCCGAAAACCGCAGCAGTAAAGCCGCCGTCCGCCTGCCTGGCGTTTTATGCTATCAAGTGGATAATGCGACACAGCTAGATCTGGAAAATCAGGTACAGCGCATTAACCAGTTGAAAACCACCTTCGAGCAGATGGTTACGGTAGAGTCCGGTCTTCCCTCAGCGGCACGTTTTGAGTGGGTGCATCGGCATCTACCCGGCTTAATTACGCTGAACGCTTACCGCACGCTGACGCTTATCAATAACCCCGCCACCATACGTTTCGGTTGGGCAAATAAACATATTATTAAAAATTTAAGCCGGGATGAGGTTCTGAGCCAGTTGAAAAAAAGCCTCGCGTCGCCGCGCAGCGTCCCGCCGTGGACGCGCGAACAATGGCAATTCAAGCTGGAACGGGAATATCAGGATATCGCTGCCTTACCGCAGCAGGCCCGACTCAAGATTAAGCGTCCGGTTAAAGTACAGCCGATCGCCCGCATCTGGTATAAAGGCCAGCAAAAACAGGTGCAACACGCCTGCCCCACGCCGATTATCGCATTAATCAACACGGACAACGGCGCTGGCGTGCCGGATATTGGCGGGCTGGAAAACTATGACGCCGACAATATTCAGCACCGTTTTAAACCACAGGCGCAGCCGCTGCGACTGATTATTCCGCGACTGCACCTGTATGTGGCGGATTAACGTCCCGGCGTCATACTGCCAACCATCAACTCCGGACGTACCCAGGCGTCGAACTCCTCGTCGCTAAGGTATCCTAATGCCACGGCTGAGGCTTTGAGCGTCAGCCCTTCTTTATGCGCCTTCTTCGCAATCTCCGCCGCTTTATCGTAACCGATGTGCGTATTGAGCGCAGTGACCAGCATCAGCGACTCATTCAGCAACTGCGTAATACGCTCGCGGTTTGGCTCGATTCCTGACGCACAGTGTTGATTGAAACTCGCCATGCCATCGGCCAGCAGGCGCACCGTTTGCAGAAAATTATGAATAACCATCGGACGATAGACGTTGAGCTCAAAGTTGCCCGATGCGCCCCCCATATTGATGGCCACATCGTTACCCATCACCTGGCAACATAGCATCGTTACCGCTTCACACTGGGTCGGATTCACTTTACCAGGCATAATGGAACTGCCTGGCTCATTCTCCGGGATAGCAATCTCGCCAATGCCGCAGCGCGGGCCGGACGCCAGCCAGCGAACATCGTTGGCGATTTTCATCAGCGAGGCCGCCAGTCCTTTTAATGCGCCATGCGCCTGTACCAACGCGTCACAGGTCGCCAGCGCTTCGAATTTATTCGGGGCGGTAACAAACGGCGCCGCGGTAATCGTCGCCAGTTCCTCGGCCACGCGCCGGGCATATTCCGGGTGGGTATTAAGCCCTGTCCCTACTGCGGTTCCGCCGAGCGCCAGTTCCGCGACGTGCGGTAAACTGTGCTCAATATGCCTGAGGTTATGTTCCAGCATGGCTACCCAACCGGAAATCTCCTGGCCTAAGGTGAGCGGCGTCGCGTCCTGCAGGTGAGTACGGCCAATTTTGACAATATCGGCGAAAGCGTGGGATTTATCGCGAAGCGTATCCGTTAATGCGGATAATTGCGGGATAAGGTGTTCGCGTAACGCCAGTAACGCCGCCACGTGCATGGCGGTTGGGAACACATCGTTTGAGCTTTGACTCTTATTGACGTCATCATTGGGATGCACCTTGCGTTCCATACCGCGAACGCCGCCCAAAATTTCACTGGCGCGGTTCGCTAACACCTCATTCATATTCATGTTGCTTTGCGTACCGGACCCGGTCTGCCAAATCGCCAGCGGAAACTCATCAGCATGTTTTCCCGCCAGCACTTCATCAGCCGCCTGGATAATCGCGCTGGCTTTTTCCGCCGCCAACAACCCTAAGTCCTGGTTGACCTTCGCAGCGGCGCGCTTGGTCAACGCCAGAGCGTGAATGAGCGAGACGGGCATTTTCTCCGTGGAAATCCGAAAATGCTCCAGCGAACGTTGAGTCTGCGCCCCCCACAGTTTATCTGCCGGGACTTCAATCGCGCCCATTGAATCTTTCTCGCGGCGTACCGTTACCATTACCTGCTCCTTACTCAAGTTGATGAGATCATGTGTCGACATTGCTCACATGTTTGCGGTCTTATGAGTATTAACGATAACAACACAACGGTGTAGACCGGATAAGGCGCTTGCGCCGTTCTCCGGCAAAATAGCGAATCATGTTACCGCCCCGCAGGGCGGCGACATTACTTAACGCAGCGTGCGCACTGCGATGACTGAATCTGCTGGAAGAAATCGTTGCCTTTATCATCCACCAGAATAAAGGCCGGAAAATCCTCCACTTCAATTTTCCAGATAGCCTCCATACCCAGTTCAGGATATTCCACGCACTCCAGGCGCTTGATACTGCCCTGCGCCAGAACGGCTGCCGGGCCGCCGATACTGCCCAGGTAGAAGCCGCCATGTTTCTTACAGGCATCGGTCACCTGCTGGCTGCGGTTGCCTTTCGCCAACATGATCATACTGCCGCCCTGCGACTGGAGCTGATCAACATAAGAGTCCATCCGTCCTGCGGTAGTCGGCCCAAGCGACCCGGAGGCGTACCCTTCCGGCGTTTTTGCCGGCCCCGCATAATAGATAGGATGATCTTTGATGTACTGCGGCAAACCTTCGCCGCTGTCCATCCGTTCTTTCAGTTTAGCGTGCGCGATGTCGCGGCCCACAATAATTGTGCCGTTCAGCGACAGGCGCGTTGATACCGGATACTGCGACAATTGTTGCAGTATCTCGCTCATGGGACGGTTAAGATCAACGCGCACCGCCTCGCCCTCTCCCGCCTGGCGCAGCGCCTCAGGAATATATTTACCGGGATTGCGCTCCAGCTTCTCGATCCAGATCCCTTCCCGGTTGATCTTCGCTTTAATGTTTCGATCCGCGGAGCAGGACACGCCCATACCTACCGGACACGATGCCCCGTGACGCGGCAATCGGATGACACGAATATCGTGAGCGAAATATTTGCCGCCGAACTGCGCGCCTAAGCCAAGATTTTGCGCCTCAAGCAACAATTCTTTTTCCAGCTCAATATCGCGGAAGGCCTGCCCGTGTTCATTGCCTTCGGTTGGTAGCGCATCATAGTATTTTGCCGAGGCCAGCTTAACGGTCTTCAGGTTCGCTTCCGCCGAGGTGCCGCCAATGACAAACGCAATGTGATACGGCGGACAGGCGGCGGTGCCCAGCGTACGCATCTTATCGACGAGATAATTTTTGAGCTTACCCGGCGTCAGAAGCGCTTTTGTCTCCTGATAGAGGTAGGTTTTATTCGCCGAACCGCCGCCTTTAGCAATACAAAGGAATTTATATTCATCGCCATCGACGCTGTAGAGATCGATCTGCGCCGGCAGGTTAGTACCGGTATTGACCTCTTTGTACATATCCAGCGCCGCGTTCTGCGAATAGCGCAGGTTATCTTCGATATAGGTGTTATATACGCCGCGAGCCAGCGCCGCTTCATCACCTCCACCAGTCCAGACGCGTTGGCCTTTTTTGCCGACAATAATGGCCGTACCGGTATCCTGGCAGGTGGGCAACACGCCCTTGGCCGCGATATCGGAGTTTCGCAGGAATTGCAGCGCGACATATTTGTCGTTTTCACTGGCCTGCGGATCGCGCAGAATATCCGCCACCTGCTGCTGATGCGCGGGACGTAGCATAAAAGACGCATCGTGGAAGGCCTGACGCGCCAACAGCGTTAGCGCTTCCGGCGCGACTTTCAGGATCTCTTGTCCTTCGAATTCGGCGACGGAAACATGTTCGCTGGTCAACAAGTAGTACTCGGTATCGTCCTTTTTGAGGGGAAAAGGGTCTTGATAAAAGAAGGGTTTGTTTGACATTGTGCTCTCACTTACCGCTCGGTATGGTTATTCTCTGGGCAGGTGTTCCATTGCCCGACTCAAAGCGAGTAACACTATCCTACACAATTTTTTAACAAAAACTGAGACAAGTACGACTTTTTACGCCCGGAGGTTACTTCATGCGGGTTTCTTGGTTTAATACCTCCCATTGATCTCCACATTGAAACAGGGCTTGATAATGCAAAAACTCATTAACTCAGTGCAAAACTATGCCTGGGGAAGTAAAACTGCGTTAACGGAACTTTATGGCATCGCCAATCCGCAGCAGCAGCCAATGGCTGAACTCTGGATGGGCGCGCATCCCAAAAGCAGCTCGCGAATCACCACCGCCAACGGCGAAACCGTCTCCCTGCGTGACGCCATCGAAAAGAATAAAACCGCCATGCTGGGCGAAGCGGTAGCCAACCGTTTCGGCGAACTGCCGTTTCTGTTTAAAGTACTGTGCGCCGCGCAGCCGCTCTCTATTCAAGTGCACCCGAATAAGCGCAATTCCGAAATCGGTTTCGCGAAAGAAAATGCGGCGGGTATCCCCATGGATGCCGCAGAGCGGAACTATAAAGATCCTAACCATAAACCAGAGCTGGTTTTTGCCCTGACGCCTTTCCTGGCGATGAACGCGTTCCGCGAATTTTCTGACATTGTCTCTTTACTGCAACCTGTCGCCGGCGCGCATTCCGCTATCGCCCACTTTTTGCAGGCGCCGAATGCTGAACGTCTGAGCCAGCTTTTCGCCAGCCTGTTGAATATGCAAGGCGAAGAAAAATCCCGCGCGTTAGCCGTACTCAAAGCGGCGCTTAACAGCCAGCAAGGCGAACCGTGGCAAACGATCCGCGTGATTTCAGAGTATTATCCTGACGACAGCGGGCTTTTCTCTCCTTTGTTGCTGAATGTGGTCAAACTGAATCCCGGCGAGGCGATGTTCCTGTTTGCCGAAACGCCTCATGCTTATCTGCAGGGCGTTGCGCTGGAAGTCATGGCGAACTCCGATAACGTTCTGCGCGCTGGCCTTACGCCAAAATATATCGACATCCCTGAGCTGGTCGCGAACGTGAAGTTCGAACCTAAACCTGCCGGCGAGTTGCTGACTGCCCCGGTGAAAAGCGGCGCGGAGCTGGACTTCCCAATTCCGGTTGACGATTTTGCTTTTTCACTGCACGACCTGGCGCTTCAGGAGACGAGCATCGGCCAACACAGCGCCGCGATTCTGTTCTGCGTTGAGGGTGAGGCGGTGTTACGTAAAGATGAACAGCGTCTGGTACTGAAGCCGGGTGAATCGGCCTTTATCGGCGCGGATGAGTCTCCGGTTAACGCCAGCGGCACAGGCCGTTTAGCGCGTGTTTATAACAAGCTGTAGCAACGTACTGAATTTTTTAACAACTCTTGCTAAGCTTATAACAGACGTAAAACTCCTCCAGGCGGTTTAATCCGCCTGGTTTCATTTTTATGGACAATTGATATGAAAAAAACACTGGTAGCTGCAGGTGTAGTGATTGCACTTGGCATCGTCTGGACAGGCGGCGCCTGGTATACGGGGAAAAAGCTGGAGAACCATCTTTCAGAAATGGTGACTCAGGCCAATGAACAGCTCAAGCGTACTGCGCCGGAGGCCGGTGTCGAATTAAGTTATCAAAACTACCAGCGTGGCGTGTTCAGTAGCCATCTGCAACTGGTTGTCAAACCGGTTGCCGGCGCAGACACTACCTGGTTGAAGCCCGGGCAAAGCATTGTGCTGGACGAGTCCGTTTCACATGGCCCCTTCCCGCTCGCCCAGCTCAAAACGCTCAATCTGATCCCTTCTATGGCGTCGGTAAAAACCACGCTGGTGAATAACGATGCGGCAAAACCCCTCTTTGATATCGCGAAAGGCGACACGCCCTTTGTTATCAATACCCGCATTGGTTATGGCGGCGATACCCGCTCCGATATCTCTCTCAAGCCGTTAAACTACGAGAATGCCGGTGAAAAGGTCGCCTTTAGCGGCGGCGAGTTCCAGCTTAACGCCGATAAAGACGGTAATGTGGTTTCGCTGTCGGGCGAAGCGCAGAGCGGCCTGGTCGATGCCGTTAACGAATATAACCAGAAGGTCCAACTCACCTTTAATAATTTGAAAACCGACGGTACCAGTAAACTGGCAAGCTTTGGCGAACGTGTGGGCGACCAAAAGTTAACGCTGGATAAACTGTCCATCGCCATTGAGGGTAAAGAGATGGCGGTGCTGGAAGGGATGGAAATTGCCGGCAAGTCCGATCTCGTCAACGACGGAAAAACCATTAACAGCCAGTTGGATTACTCGCTTAACAGCCTGAAAGTGCAGAATCAGGATTTGGGCAGCGGTAAATTAACGCTGAAAGTCGGTCAAATCGACGGCGAAGCCTGGCACCAGTTTAGTCAGCAATATCATGCACAAACGCAGGCGCTGCTGAATCAGCCGGACGTGGCGCAGAATCCTGAGCTTTATCAGCAAAAAGTCACTGAAGCGTTCTTTAGCGCTCTCCCCGTGCTGTTAAAAGGCGATCCGGTACTGACCCTGGCGCCGCTTAGCTGGAAAAACGCCAAAGGGGAAACCACGCTGAATCTGTCGCTGTTCCTCAAAGATCCGGCAACCACAACGGCACAACCGCAAACGCTGGCGCAGGAAGTCGACCGCTCCGTGAAATCGCTGGATGCGAAACTGGCAATTCCGATGGACATGGCGGTCGAGTTTATGACGCAGATAGCAAAGCTGGAAGGCTATCAGCAGGATGATGCGGAAAAACTGGCAAAACAGCAGGTGCAGGGGCTGTCCGCAATGGGTCAGATGTTCCGACTGACAACGCTGAAGGATAATACTATCGCCTCCAGTTTGCAGTACGCCAATGGCCAGATCACGCTCAACGGACAAAAAATGCCGTTGGAAGACTTTGTCGGCCTGTTTGGGATGCCGGCGCTTTCCGTACCGGACGTTCCGGCGCTGCCTCAACAATAATCGCCTTGCCGGGTGTCGCGACGCTGCACCCGGTCTGCGCCGAACGACGCGCAGCCTCTACTTTTGCGTTACCAGGCGAGCGGCTATCGTTTGACTCCGCACATGGTGCTCGTCGTGAGCATTAGGCGGCACGGAAAACATCGTGAGTCTGGACAACTGCATCCCCCCCTACGCCTGTCAGTGAAAGATATGTCGTTTGTCGATGTCCAGGCATTGAAGGACAATCACGCGACAGGCATCGTACAGCTCAATCAGCATAATTTGCAGGTAATTATCGGCCCGCAGGTTCAGTCGGTAAAAGATGAAATGGTTGGCCTGATGAATACCGTTCAGGCATAAAGAAGGGATATGTTCGATTTTTCACAGGAAGTTGACCGACGCGGGACATGGTGTACGTAGTGGGATTATGTCGCCGATCGTTTTGGCGAAGCCGATCTGCTCCCCTTTACGATCTCGGATATGGATTTTGCCACCGCACCGTTCGCTGATACTGTCTACAAGCGGGGGGTTGACCCTTTATCCTGAGAGGCGATAACAGAGACGGCCCCCGTGAGCTGACTGGGGGCGCGTTAAAGAGAATGATACAAAATTTCTCCCGCGCTCTCGCGAAGTTGCAACGTAATGACTCCGTTTTTGCAAAATTTCCAGAGCATTATCAATCTGTAGTATAATGGTGCGCACTTTTATTAAAAATTGAGTGCGCCCATGATTGATATTACGCTTCCTTTGACTGACATCCACCGCCACCTTGATGGCAACATTCGCGCCCAAACAATTCTGGATCTTGGTCGGCAGTTCAACATCGCCCTTCCCGCCCAAACGCTGGAAACGCTGATTCCGCATGTCCAGGTCACCTCAACCGAACCCGATTTAGTGAGCTTTCTCACGAAGCTCGATTGGGGGGTAAAAGTCCTGGCATCGCTTGACGCCTGCCGCCGTGTGGCCTTTGAAAATATTGAAGATGCCGCACGTAACGGCCTGCATTACGTCGAGCTTCGCTTTTCGCCCGGCTATATGGCGATGGCGCATCAGTTACCGATAGCAGGCGTGGTTGAAGCCGTTATCGACGGCGTACGCGACGGCTGTAACACGTTTGGCGTCGAGGCGCGACTCATTGGCATTATGAGCCGTACCTTCGGCGAGGCGGCATGTTTACAGGAGCTTGATGCGCTGCTGGCGCACAGAGAGAACATCACCGCGCTGGATTTAGCCGGTGATGAGCTGGGCTTTCCCGGCAGTCTGTTTTTGTCGCACTTTAATCGGGCGCGCGATGCGGGCTGGCATATTACCGTTCACGCTGGCGAAGCCGCAGGGCCGGAAAGTATCTGGCAGGCGATTCGCGAACTGGGGGCCGAGCGTATCGGACATGGCGTAAAAGCTGTCGAAGATCGCGCGTTAATGGATTTTCTTGTACAACAGCGTATCGGTATTGAATCCTGTCTGACCTCGAATATTCAGACCAGTACCGTCGCATCGCTGGCAGATCATCCGCTCAAAACCTTCCTTGAGCATGGCGTTCTCGCCAGTCTTAATACGGACGATCCGGCTGTTCAGGGCGTAGATATTATCCATGAATATCACGTTGCCGCGCCAGCGGCAGGATTGAGCCGCGAACAGATTCGCCAGGCGCAGATTAACGGTCTGGAAATCGCCTTTTTGAGCGATGGCGAAAAACGTGCGCTGCGCGAAAAAGTGGCCGCGGCGTAAGATTGCTTTATTGATGCTAACGCCCTCTCTCCGCCTGCGATTTAATGCTATCCCAGGCGGAGAAATGCGACATCTCAGGCAAGACACAGCGTCGCGCGATGTTTTGCCGATTCCATGCCCAGTTCAATCAACTCCATAATTTGAATCGCCTGGCTTGCCGGCACGGGATTTTCACCGTTACCGTTTAACGCATCGCGGATGGCGGCATAATATGCCGGGTAGTTACCCGGCAACGTAAGCCAGTTCTCTTCTTTGCGCGTCTCTCCCTCAACCAGGGTCAATACGCCGTCACGCATGTCGTATCCCCAGTCTTCCTGCGGTAAACGCTCGCCGTTTTTTAACCGTTCTTCCTGGGGATCGAGGCCATATTTAACATAGCTACCGCGCGAACCATGAACGATGTATCGCGCGGATTCCGCCGCGGCCAGCATCGTACCGTGCAAAATCACGCGGCGCTGGGGGTAGGATAAAATCGCGTGGAAATAATCTGTAGATTGCGCGCCCGGACGCAGTTGCGCTAAATCCACCGTCATGCTGACCGGCAGGCCAAAAAGCTGAATGGCCTGATCCAACAAGTGCGGCGCCAGATCGTACCAGATACCACTTCCCGGCCCGCCTTGCTCGCGCCAGCGGTCGCGCACCTGGGGACGGAAGCGATCAAAGTGGGATTCAAACAAGGACACCTCGCCGAGCACGCCATCCGCCAGCAAGGCTTTCAGCGTCAAAAAATCGCTGTCCCAGCGTCGGTTGTGGAAGACGGAAAGTACCCGGCCAGTGCTCCGCGCAAGCGCATCCAATTCTCGCGCCTGTGACAGTGTCACGGTAAAGGGTTTATCAACCACCACATGTTTACCGGCTTCCAGCGCAGCTTTCGCCAGCGGGAAATGGGTATCGTTGGGCGTCGGGATCACGATAAGGTCGATATGCGGATCGTTAAATAAATGTCGGGGCTCAGAGACCACGGAAACCGCCGGCCAATCTGCTTTCACTTTTGTTTCATCGCTGCTGGATACCGCCGCAAGCTCTAGCCCTGGCGTTCCCATAATTAAGGGCGCATGAAAGGTTTTACTGGCGTAGCCATAACCGATTAACCCAACGCGGATTTTGTCATTCATCTCACTGCCTCCGGTTTTAGATATCGCTATTCCACACCATCGTGCGATTAGCCGCAATAGCGTCCTGACCATCAACGTAGCATCAAATGATTAACTTGTTACAGAACAGAGGCTGAAAACGTTTCCCTCCCTCTTGCCGACCGTTCGCCAGGAAAGTAACATTTACCCCCTGTGTTTATGGATAAATCAAAGCAAATGTCGTCAATAATGAATCGTCTTATTGAATTAACTGGGTGGATAGTTCTCGTTATCTCAGTCATTCTTTTAGGTATTGCCAACCATATTGACAATTACCAACCACCAGAGCCCACGGCTTCCGTTCAGAAGAAGTAAGCGTCAGATAATGTAAAGGCATTTTCGCGTGGCACGGTAAGCGGCGCCCCGGGGGGGCAAAGAAAAGTCAAAAACCGGCAAAAAAAACGAAAGTATGTCCTATCTGGTCTGACGTTTATTGCCTGTTGTAGGAAAGCGCGTTAACCTTTCGCCCCAGGCGCCATGTGGCGCCTGACTCTTTACCGGTAAGAATATTCCCTTTTTACCTGCACCCCTGACCTCTCACTGGTGCGGTTTTGTTTATTTTTTATCAGTGACTACTCCGTTGGCATTATATTTAATATGGATCAACTTTATATGACTGTTCAGGATTATCTATTAAAATTCCGCAAAATTAGTTCGCTCGAAAGTCTGGAAAAACTGTTCGACCACCTTAACTATACCCTTACTGATGACATGGACATTGTTAATATGTATCGCGCTGCAGATCACCGCCGTGCCGAACTGGTTTCCGGAGGACGCCTGTTTGATGTAGGTCAGGTTCCGCAATCCGTCTGGCGCTATGTGCAATAAAGAAAGTAGCGTTTAACATCAAAAACCTTATAATATTTGCCCCAAAATGAGCGGCATGACCGTTAATGCGCGTAACCCCGGAGAAGATATGACTACAACACCGCCACAACGAATTGGAGGCTGGCTTCTTGGCCCGTTAGCCTGGCTGTTAGTCGCGTTGTTGAGCGCCTCGCTGGCGTTATTACTCTACGTTATGGCGCTTGCCACACCGCAAACGTTCAAGACGCTTAGCGGACAGGAAACCGGTAATTTACTGCTATGGGGCATTTCATTTATTACCGCTATCGCCATGTGGTACTATACCCTGTGGTTGACGATCGCATTCTTCAAGCGCAGACGCTGCGTGCCGAAGCATTACATTATCTGGCTGCTGGTGTCGGTGTTACTGGCGGTTAAAGCATTTGCCTTTTCGCCCGTCTCAGATGCCTTTGCCGTGCGTCAGTTACTCTTCCCACTGTTGGCGACGGCGCTCATTGTGCCTTATCTCAAACGTTCAGCGCGCGTTAAAACAACGTTTGTTAATCCGTAATAACCCTACAGTTAACCTGTTGTCGCCTGTGGTAGTTTGACAGATAATAGGCGGCTTTTTTATTTCAGGCCGAAACATGACTGATTACCTGCTGCTCTTTGTCGGAACTGTACTGGTCAATAACTTTGTACTGGTCAAATTCCTGGGCCTTTGTCCCTTTATGGGCGTATCCAAAAAACTGGAAACCGCCATGGGGATGGGCCTCGCGACGACCTTTGTCATGACGCTGGCGTCGATATGCGCCTGGCTTATCGACACCTGGATACTTATTCCGCTGGATCTGATTTATCTGCGGACGCTGGCCTTTATCCTCGTCATTGCTGTGGTCGTGCAATTTACCGAAATGGTTGTACGGAAAACCAGCCCGGCGTTATACCGCTTGTTAGGCATCTTCTTACCACTGATTACCACTAACTGTGCGGTTCTGGGCGTAGCGTTACTGAATATTAATCTCGGTCATCACTTTCTTCAGTCGGCGCTGTACGGATTTTCCGCCGCCGTCGGTTTTTCATTAGTGATGGTTCTGTTTGCCGCCATCCGCGAACGCCTTGCCGTGGCGGATGTGCCCGCCCCTTTTCGTGGTAACGCGATAGCATTGATTACCGCAGGATTAATGTCTTTGGCCTTTATGGGCTTTAGTGGTTTGGTGAAGTTGTAATGAATACTATCTGGATTGCCGTTGGCGCCCTGACCCTTCTGGGCCTGGTGTTCGGCGCCATTCTGGGTTATGCCTCCCGCCGATTCGCGGTTGAAGATGATCCGGTTGTTGAAAAAATCGATGCGATTTTGCCGCAGAGCCAGTGTGGTCAGTGCGGCTATCCCGGCTGTCGCCCCTACGCTGAAGCCGTGGGTCTCCAGGGCGAGAAAATCAATCGTTGCGCGCCCGGCGGCGAAGCCGTCATGCTGAAAATGGCAGAGCTGCTAAACGTAGAGCCGCAGCCATGCGATGGTGAAGAACAGCAGGCCGCGCCAGTACGTATGCTGGCAGTTATTGATGAAAATAACTGCATTGGCTGCACAAAATGTATTCAGGCCTGCCCGGTTGACGCCATTGTTGGCGCAACGCGCGCCATGCACACGGTCATGAGCGATCTCTGTACTGGCTGTAATCTGTGCGTCGATCCGTGTCCGACGCACTGCATCGAATTACGTCCGGTGAATGAGACGCCCGACAGTTGGAAATGGGATTTGAACACCATTCCCGTTCGCATCATTCCCGTGGAACAACATGCTTAAACTATTTTCCGCTTTCAGAAAAGATAAAATCTGGGATTTCGACGGTGGTATTCATCCGCCCGAAATGAAGACCCAGTCAAACGGCACGCCGCTGCGTCAGGTGCCTTTAGCGCCGCGCTTCGTTATCCCCTTAAAACAGCACATTGGCGCTGAGGGCGAGTTGTGCGTTAGCGTCGGCGATCGCGTGCTGCGCGGCCAGGCGCTGACCCGTGGACGTGGGAGAATGCTGCCGGTACACGCGCCCACCTCCGGGACGGTTATCGCTATTGCCCCCCACTCGACGGCACATCCTTCGGCGCTGGCGGAGTTAAGCGTCATCATTGATGCCGACGGCGAGGACCGCTGGATTGAACGCGAGGGCTGGTCTGATTACCGCGCCCACAGCCGTGAAGCGCTCATTGAACGCATTCATCAGTATGGCGTTGCCGGGCTTGGCGGCGCAGGGTTTCCCACCGGCGTTAAATTGCAGGGCGGCGGCGATAAAATCACCACGCTTATTATCAATGCCGCAGAGTGCGAACCTTACATTACGGCGGACGATCGTCTGATGCAGGACTGCGCCGCGCAGATTGTGGAAGGTATTCGCATCCTGGCGCATATTCTGCAACCGCGTGAGGTATTAATCGGCATTGAAGATAACAAACCGCAGGCTATTTCCATGCTGCGCGCCGTACTGGCTGACGCTCACGACATTTCGTTACGTGTGATCCCAACCAAATACCCTTCCGGCGGCGCAAAACAACTCACCCAAATACTGACGGGAAAACAGGTTCCCCACGGCGGGCGCTCCTCTGATATTGGCGTGCTGATGCAAAACGTCGGTACGGCTTATGCCGTTAAACGCGCCGTGGTTGACGGCGAACCGATCACAGAACGCGTCGTCACCTTAACGGGTGAAGCGGTAAGCCGTCCGGGTAACGTCTGGGCGCGGCTCGGCACTCCCGTTCGTCATTTGCTTAACGATGCCGGATTCTGCCCTTCTGCTGACCAGATGGTCATCATGGGCGGCCCGTTGATGGGATTCCCCCTTCCCTGGCTTGACGTACCGGTCGTAAAAATCACCAACTGCCTGCTGGCGCCATCCGTGACTGAAATGGGAGCGCCTCAGGAAGAGAAAAGCTGTATTCGTTGCAGCGCTTGCGCTGACGCTTGCCCTGCCGACCTTTTACCGCAGCAGCTTTATTGGTTCAGCAAAGGGCAGCAGCATGACAAGGCTACCGCTCACCATATTGCTGATTGTATAGAATGCGGCGCCTGCGCCTGGGTCTGCCCCAGTAATATTCCGCTCGTCCAATATTTCCGTCAGGAAAAAGCGGAGATTAATGCGATCAGGCTTGAAGAAAAACGCGCCGCCGAAGCCAAAGCGCGTTTTGAGGCTCGTCAGGCAAGACTGGAGCGCGAAAAAGCCGCCCGCCTTGCACGTCATAAGAGCGCAGCGGTACAACCAGCGGCAAAAGATCAGGATGCCATTGCCGCTGCGCTGGCGCGGGTAAAAGAGAAACAGGCGCAGGCCACGCAACCGGTGGTTATTCAGGCGGGTAGTCTGCCAGACAATAGCGCCGTCATCGCGGCCCGTGAAGCGCGTAAAGCGCAAGCGCGCGCTAAACAAGCCGCTCATCCGGTGGCTGACAGCGCGATATCCGGCGGCGACCCGCGTAAAGCCGCAGTGGAGGCGGCTATCGCTCGCGCCAAAGCCCGCAAACAGGAGCAGCAGGCCGGAAGCGAACCTGCCGAACCGGTCGATCCGCGCAAAGCCGCGGTGGAGGCGGCCATCGCCCGCGCCAAAGCCCGCAAACAGGAGCAGCAGGCCGGAAGCGAACCTGCCGAACCGGTCGACCCGCGCAAAGCCGCGGTGGAAGCGGCTATCGCCCGCGCCAAAGCCCGCAAGCAGGAGCAGCAGGCCGGAGGCGAACCTGCCGAACCGGTCGATCCGCGTAAAGCCGCGGTGGAAGCGGCCATCGCCCGCGCCAAAGCCCGTAAGCAGGAGCAGCAGGCCGGAAGCGAACCTGCCGAACCGGCCGACCCGCGTAAAGCCGCGGTTGCTGCGGCTATCGCCCGCGTTCAGGCAAAAAAAGCAGCACAGCAGCAGGTTGTTAACGAGGATTAAATGGTATTCAGAATCGCAAGCTCGCCTTATACCCATAACCAGCGCCAGACATCGCGAATCATGTTGCTGGTAGTAATCGCCGCTCTGCCGGGGATTGCCGCGCAGACGTGGTTTTTTGGTTGGGGAACGCTTTTCCAGATCGTTCTGGCTGCTATCACGGCGCTCGTCGCAGAAGCCATTGTCCTCAGGCTGCGCAAACAATCGGTCGCCAGTCACCTGCAGGATTATTCCGCGTTATTGACGGGGCTTTTGCTGGCGGTCAGCATCCCTCCGCTTGCGCCCTGGTGGATGGTCGTGCTGGGAACCGGATTCGCCATTATTATCGCTAAACAGTTATATGGCGGGCTGGGACAAAACCCCTTTAATCCGGCAATGATCGGTTACGTGGTGCTATTAATTTCCTTTCCGGTACAAATGACAAGCTGGTTGCCGCCTTATGAAATAGCCGCAACAACGCCCGATATGCTGGACACGTTACGGATGATTTTTAGCGGGCATACCGCCAGCGGCGGCGATATGACGCTGCTACGTATCGGTATTGACGGTATCAGCCAGGCGACGCCGCTGGATACGTTTAAAACGTCCTTGCGCGCCGGACATTCCGTTGAGCAAATTATGCAGTACCCGATATACAGCGGCGCGCTGGCCGGCGTGGGCTGGCAGTGGGTTAACCTCGCCTGGCTTGTCGGCGGCGTATTCCTGCTGTGGCAAAAAGCTATCCGCTGGCATATCCCGGTCAGTTTTCTGCTGACGCTGGCGCTATGCGCCGCGTTAGGTTGGCTTTTCTCGCCCGCTACGCTGGCCTCGCCGCAGCTTCATCTGCTGTCAGGCGCCACCATGCTGGGTGCATTTTTTATCTTAACGGATCCGGTTACCGCCTCCACGACCAACCATGGACGTTTAATTTTCGGCGCGCTGGCTGGGGTATTAGTGTGGCTGATTCGTAGCTTCGGCGGCTATCCGGACGGCGTTGCTTTTGCTGTCCTGTTGGCGAATATCACGGTTCCTCTGATCGACTACTACACGCGCCCCCGCGTCTATGGACATCGCAAAGGATAAACCATGCTGAAAACGATTCGTAAACACGGTATTACGCTGGCGCTTTTTGCCGCAGGCTCTACGGGATTGACCGCGGTGATTAATCAGATGACAAAATCAACCATCCACGAACAAGCGCTGCAACAACAACATGCCCTGTTCGATCAGGTATTGCCGCCAGATCGTTACAATAATAATCTGCAAGAGAGTTGTTATCTGGTCGATGCGCCCGCCCTCGGCAAAGGCACACACCGTGTTTTTATCGCTCGCAAGGATGATAAACCCGTAGCGGCCATCATTGAGGCCACCGCGCCAGATGGCTATTCCGGCGCTATCCAGCTTATTGTTGGCGCAGATTTCAACGGTACCGTCCTGGGGACGCGTGTGACGGAACATCATGAGACGCCAGGGTTAGGTGATAAAATTGAGCGCCGTTTGTCTGACTGGATTACCCACTTTAGCGGTAAAACCATCAGCGGTGAAAATGATACGCACTGGGCGGTGAAAAAAGATGGCGGTGATTTTGATCAATTTACCGGGGCGACAATAACGCCGCGTGCCGTAGTGAATGCGGTTAAACGCGCCGGGCTGTACGCCGAATCACTGCCCGCTCAGCTCCCCCATTTAACCGCCTGTGGAGAATAGCCATGAGCGAAATAAAAGACATTGTTGTTCAGGGGTTATGGAAAAATAACTCTGCTCTGGTGCAGCTACTTGGCCTGTGCCCTTTACTGGCAGTGACGTCTACGGCAACCAACGCTCTGGGGCTGGGTCTGGCCACAACGCTGGTATTAACGCTGACCAACCTTACGGTGTCCGCACTACGTCGCTGGACGCCGGCAGAAATCCGTATCCCGATTTACGTTATGATCATTGCCTCGGTGGTAAGCGCAGTACAGATGCTGATCAATGCGTATGCGTTCGGTTTGTATCAGTCTTTAGGGATTTTTATTCCGCTGATTGTAACGAACTGCATTGTTGTTGGTCGCGCCGAAGCGTTTGCCGCGAAAAAAGGACCGTGGCTTTCCGCGTTGGACGGTTTTTCTATCGGCATGGGCGCGACAGGCGCGATGTTCGTGCTGGGTTCGCTGCGCGAGATCCTCGGGAATGGTACGCTTTTCGATGGCGCGGATAGCCTGCTGGGAGGCTGGGCAAAAGTATTACGGGTCGAGATATTTCACACCGACTCGCCTTTCCTGCTGGCGATGCTGCCGCCAGGCGCGTTTATCGGCCTGGGGCTCATGCTGGCGGTAAAATATCTTATTGATGAAAAAATGAAGAAACGCCGCGCCGAAACCGCGCCTTCCGCTGTTCCGGCAGGTGAAACAGGGAAAGTCTGATGAACAAAGCAAAAAGGCTGGAAATTCTGACGCGCCTGCGCGACAACAATCCGCACCCCACAACGGAACTCAATTTCACGTCGCCGTTTGAGTTGCTGATTGCCGTGTTGCTTTCCGCGCAGGCAACCGACGTCAGCGTGAACAAGGCTACCGCCAAACTTTACCCGGTCGCCAATACGCCAGCCGCGATGCTGGAACTGGGCGTAGAAGGCGTGAAATCCTATATCAAAACCATCGGTTTATTTAACAGTAAAGCGGAAAACGTGATTAAGACCTGCCGTATTTTACTGGACAAGCATAATGGCGAAGTGCCGGAGGATCGGGCGGCGCTGGAAGCGCTTCCCGGCGTGGGGCGAAAAACCGCTAACGTAGTACTAAATACCGCCTTCGGCTGGCCGACCATCGCCGTTGATACGCATATATTTCGTGTATGCAACCGAACACAGTTCGCGCCGGGTAAAAATGTCGAACAGGTAGAAGAGAAGTTGCTGAAAGTGGTGCCGAATGAGTTCAAAGTGGACTGCCATCACTGGTTAATTTTGCATGGCCGCTATACCTGTATCGCCCGAAAACCCCGCTGCGGCTCCTGCCTCATTGAAGACCTTTGCGAATACAAAGAAAAAGTCGATATTTGATATGGTCGGAGTGCGTCCGTCACACCAGCGCGCTCCCACCTTCGGCCTGGATCTATTTTAGCCATCAATCATTCCAGTCTCTGTCCTTTTTCTGATGTAATGTGCTTTCGTTTTCCCTCCACGTCAGGTTAATCATTTTTTAATCGCAAAAATTTCTATCTATCCGTGATCAGGATCACTTTGATAACTTCATGTGAAATTTAATGACATCTAAGGTTACATTTACAACCGGATAGACTGACGCCCCATTTTCACTACAAAACATTACTCTGCCATTTTTTCAGATAATGGCCTATATCACTGCTTTTTACCTTAAATAGCAGAAGATATCGCCTTTCACCCAAACTAATGGCCTTTTTGCAGTGTAAAAATCTGCCATTCTTCAAATGAAGAAATTTAACGCTGGATAACATTTCTGACATCGGACGATTCAACCAGAAGAGTTATATGTAACAGATTATTACAAAGCTCTTGTCTGGAGAGGAAAGATAGTGAACATTACCTGCCGTTTCCCCTCCAATATAACAATCGGACGGATGAGTCTGACTCATCACGCGCCAGACAATCCCTGTTAATACGGGGCGTAAAAAAGAGGTAAAAGTGTCTACTGCAAACAAAAAACCAACTGAAAGCGTCAGTTTGAACGCTTTCAAACAACCGAAGGCGTTCTATCTCATCTTCTCGATAGAGTTATGGGAGCGTTTTGGTTATTACGGCCTGCAAGGCATTATGGCCGTCTACCTGGTAAAACAACTGGGTATGTCAGAAGCGGATTCCATCACCCTTTTCTCTTCCTTCAGTGCGCTGGTGTACGGCCTGGTCGCCATTGGCGGTTGGTTAGGTGATAAAATTCTGGGCACCAAACGCGTTATTATGTTGGGTGCCGTGGTGCTGGCTATCGGTTATGCGCTGGTCGCATGGTCTGGTCATGACGCTGGCATCGTCTATATGGGCATGGCGGCTATCGCTGTGGGTAACGGTCTGTTTAAAGCTAACCCGTCCTCCCTGCTGTCTACCTGCTACGCGAAGGATGATCCGCGTCTCGACGGCGCATTTACGATGTATTATATGTCCGTCAACATCGGCTCCTTCTTCTCTATGCTGGCGACGCCGTGGCTGGCGGCGCGTTATGGCTGGAGCACCGCGTTTGCGCTTAGCGTCGTCGGTATGCTGATAACCGTCGTTAACTTTGCTTTCTGCCAGCGCTGGGTGAAAAGCTACGGTTCCAAACCCGACTTTGAACCGATCAACTTCCGTAATCTGCTGCTGACAATCGTGGGTATTGTCGTTCTGATTGCGGTCGCCACCTGGCTGCTGCACAACCAGGATATCGCGCGTATGGTGCTGGGCGTAATCGCTCTTGGCATCGTCATTATCTTCGGTAAAGAAGCGTTTTCCATGCACGGCGCGGCTCGCCGTAAAATGATCGTCGCCTTTATTTTGATGCTGCAGGCGATTATCTTCTTCGTACTGTACAGCCAGATGCCGACGTCGCTGAACTTCTTTGCCATTCGTAACGTCGAGCACTCTATTCTCGGTATCGCGTTCGAACCGGAACAGTATCAGGCGCTGAACCCATTCTGGATCATTATCGGCAGCCCGATTCTGGCCGCTATCTATAACAGGATGGGCGATACGCTGCCGATGCCGATGAAATTCGCCATTGGTATGGTGCTGTGTTCCGGCGCGTTCCTGATTCTGCCGCTGGGCGCCAAATTTGCGAACGATGCCGGCATCGTATCCGTAAACTGGCTGATCGCAAGCTACGGCCTGCAAAGTATCGGTGAGCTGATGATCTCCGGTCTGGGACTGGCAATGGTCGCACAGTTGGTTCCGCAGCGTCTGATGGGTTTCATCATGGGTAGCTGGTTCCTGACAACGGCAGGCGCTAACATCATCGGCGGTTATGTCGCCAACCTGATGGCTGTGCCGAGCGACGTGACTGACCCACTGATGTCCCTGGAAGTCTATGGTCGCGTATTTATGCAGATTGGCATAGCAACCGCCGTTATCGCCGTCCTGATGCTGCTGACAGCGCCTAAGCTGAACCGTATGACCCAGGACGATGATACCGCTGAAAAAGGCTCTAAAGCCGCTACAGTTTAATTTTCCAGGAAACAACATTCAGGCCGCTAACTGTGCGTTAGCGGCTTTTTTTTTGCTCGTCCCCGCACTACCATACTTTAAACCTCAGCAAAAAGGAGTTACCGATGAAACTGTTCTACAAACCGGGTGCCTGCTCTCTTGCTTCCCACATTACCCTGCGCGAAATTGGCAAAGACTTTACGCTTGATGGCGTCGATCTCGCAAAAAAACGCCTGGAAAACGGTGATGATTACCTGGCAGTCAACCCTAAAGGACAGGTTCCGGCTCTGCTGCTGGATGACGGCACACTGTTGACTGAAGGCGTCGCCATTATGCAGTACCTCGCCGACAGCGTTCCCGACCGCCAGCTTCTGGCGCCGGTAAGTAGTCTTGCTCGCTATCATACGCTGGAATGGCTCAACTATATTGCAACGGAACTGCATAAAGGCTTTACCCCGCTGTTCCGCCCTGACACGCCGGAAACTCTTAAACCCGCCGTTCGCGCCGCTCTGGAAAAGAAATTTCAGTATGTGGATGAATCGCTTTCAGACGACCAGTGGATTTGCGGCCAGCGTTTTACCATCGCAGACGCTTATCTGTTTACCGTATTGCGTTGGGCCTATGGCGTAAAACTGAATATGGACGGGTTAACGCATATTGAAAGTTATATGCAGCGTGTCGCAAAAAGACCGACCGTTGCGGCAGCGCTTAAAGCGGAAGGACTGAATTAATGTCATGTTGCCGGATAGCTCGCTGTACCGCCATCCGGCCTCTTTTTAGCAGCAATAATTACAGCCGCGTTGCGCTGAAGTAATGTTCAGGGTTAGCGATCCTGTCCTGGGCCGCCACGACCTGCAGTTCGTACTCCTGCATCGTTTTGGTGGCGATCATAATCTCATAGACTGCCGCCGTAACGTGCTCCAGCGCCTGCTGCAACGTCGCGCCCTGCAAAAGTTTGACCAGCAATAAACCACTGGTGACATCGCCAACGCCAACCGGCTGACGTGAACCGAAATCCACCAGCGGACGGCTAATATGCCAGGCTTCCTGCGCTGTCACCAGCAGCATTTCAAAGCGTTCTGAACTGTAACCGGCGCGGGCGAGATGTTTTACCAGTACAATTTCTGGCCCCTGAGCAATCAGTTCTCGCGCCGCCTGCACGGCGTCATTCACATTATTCACGCTATGTTTGCTGAGAATTTCCAGTTCAATCAGGTTAGGCGCGATAATATCGCTGGCGGGTAGCGCATAACGCACATGGAACTCTGCGACGCCAGGCGCCACGATACAACCCTTTTCCGGATGCCCCATCACGGGATCGCAGAAATATTTTGCCTGCGGATTTGCTGCTTTAACCTGGCGCACAATACCGAGAATGTGTTCTCCCTGCTCGGCAGATCCCAGGTAACCGCTAAGTACGGCGTCGCAGTGCGCTAACTGGCCAATGTCCGCAATCCCCTGGACAATCTCAGTCAGATGGCTGGGCGGCATGACACAGCCGGTCCATTTACCATATTGCGTGTGGTTAGAAAACTGAACGGTATTCAGCGGCCAAACATTCGCGCCAAGACGGCGCATGGGAAATTCGGCGGCGCTGTTGCCCGCATGTCCGAAAACAACATGGGACTGGATAGCGAGGATATTCTTCATTTTTTTACCTGAACATCAAAAATAAGGGAGTGATTTCTCACTCCCTGTTACTTAATGCCTTATTTCCAGCAAATCAGACAATAGTTCTTTTTGCCGCGACGTAATAAGGTATAGCGGCCAAACAGACGGTCCTCATCGTTAAAGATGTATTCAGGATCGGATTGTTTTTCACCATTGATAGTGACAGCGTTGGAGGCGATAGTCTTACGCGCCTGACCACGCGACGGCTGGAGTTCGGCGTCTACCAGCGCCTGCATCAGGTCGGCGCCTTTTTCCATTTCAACCATCGGTACGCCGTCCTGCGCCAACTGCTCAAAGTCAGCTTCGCTCAGCGCGCTCAGTGAACCGCTGAACAGGCATTCAGTGATCCGTTTCGCCGCGACCAGCCCCTCTTCACCATGAACCAGGCGCGTCACCTGCTCGGCCAGTACATACTGCGCGCGCGGCGCTTTACCGCTGTTTTTATCTTCTTCTTCCAGGGCATTGATCTCCTCAATGTCCATAAAAGTGAAGAATTTCAGGAAGCGATAAACATCGGCATCTGCGGTGTTAATCCAGAACTGGTAGAATTTGTACGGACTGGTTTTCTTCGGATCCAGCCAGACAGCGCCGCCTTCGGTTTTACCGAATTTCGTGCCGTCAGCTTTGGTGATCAGCGGAACGGTCAAACCAAATACCTGATTCTGGTGCAGGCGACGGGTCAGGTCGATACCGGAAGTGATGTTCCCCCACTGGTCAGAACCGCCAATCTGTAAGGCAACGCCGTGCAGTTTATTCAGACAAGCGAAGTCGTACCCCTGTAGCAGGTTATAAGAGAACTCCGTGAAAGAGATACCCTGATCGTCACGGTTCAGACGCTGCTTCACCGCTTCTTTGTTGATCATCTGATTAACGGAAAAATGTTTACCGATATCGCGCAGGAAAGTCAGCACATTCATGCTGCCGAACCAGTCATAGTTATTGGCCGCGATGGCGGAGTTTTCGCCGCAATCAAAGTCCAGGAATGGGGCAACCTGTTTACGAATTTTCGCCACCCACTCCTGAACGGTCTCTTCAGTGTTCAGTTTACGCTCGGCGGCTTTAAAGCTCGGGTCGCCAATCAGACCGGTCGCGCCGCCTACCAGCGCAACAGGTTTGTGCCCTGCCTGCTGGAAGCGTTTCAGGCATAACAATGGAACCAGATGCCCCAAATGCAAGCTGTCAGCGGTAGGATCGAAGCCGCAATAGAGCGCGACCGGGCCTTGCGCCAGTCGCTCTGCCAACGCGTCTTCGTCCGTCACCTGGGCTACCAGTCCCCGCTCTTGCAATTGTTTAATCAAGTTACTGCTTGCCATCAAAATCTCCATGTATAAAACGACTGCACCTTTGCCGGTACACGACTTTTCGCCAGACGCGAAAGAGACATAGCATAAAACGGCGGATTCATCCGCACCAGTGCTTAAAACAAGATTTTTGCATCTTTAGGGCGCAAGACGGTCGATTTTCCATGCGCCGTCGTCGCGTTGGTATAAAAAGCGATCGTGCAGACGATGTTCACCGCCCTGCCAGAACTCCATCTGTTCGATACTCACGCGAAAACCACCCCAAAAGCTGGGTAACGGCACTTCGCCCTGTTGAAACTTCTGCTTGAGCTCCAGGAATTTGCTTTCGAGGATACCGCGCGCGGAAATGCGGCTGGATTGTTTAGAAACCCATGCGCCGATCTGGCTGTCGCGCGGACGGCTGTGGAAATACCTCACCACCTCAAGTGTGGAGAGACGCTCGGCTTTGCCTGTCACCATCACCTGGCGTTCAAGCATATGCCAGGGAAATAACAGGCTGATACGCGGATTGTGCTCAATTTGATGCGCCTTGCGGCTTCCCAGGTTGGTATAAAAGACCAGGCCTTTTTCATCATAATGCTTGAGCAATACAATACGCTGGTACGGTTGCCCCTTGTCATCTACGGTCGCCACGACCATTGCCGTCGGATCGGCCAGTCTGGCGTCGCACGCTTGCCCAAGCCAGCGCTCAAATAAGGTTAACGGTTCAGCGGGTAAATCGCGGCGACGCAAGCCGCCTTTCGTGTATTCACGGCGCAGATGCGCGATCTGCTGCAATTGGTCGTTATCAGACATGGAGTTGATCAGAAATAATCAGTGGGTGGCGCTATTGTGCGCCCCCATACTGAAAATCTCAACGCTTCGGATTTTGTAACTGACAGTTATTAAGCACAATTCTGTCTCGTTTATAGACCGTGGCGCTCTCGCCTTGCGACCAGAAAACATAAATCCCGTCGGTATAACGCGCGCCCGAGGCCGAGATTCCTTGCTTCAGGGTCAGCAGCTTATTGTCATAAACAAAACTGACCTCTTCACGCGGGTTATTGACTTTAACGGTAAGCGGCTTCTCATCACACTGGTATTCCAGCGTATCCGTTTGCATACGTTCAACAAATTGTTGATAAACGCTACAGCCGGTCAGCAGCACAGGTAAACACATTATTGCGATCTTTTTCATAGGCATATCCCGAAAGCTCTCCTGCTTCTGGAAGGGCAAACGCCCCTTCCTGACCTTGCTAGTTTACCGATATAGGGTCCGGGAAAAATTCAGTTAACTCTGAGTTATTGGGTTAGCCGGGTAAATAGCGCCTAAAACACTGGCTTCTGTAGCCCCCGTCACGGAAGGTAAATTTCCCGGCAGGCCCGCGAGCGTTCGCCAGGCAAGCCATGCAAAGGCCAGCGCTTCCATATCATCGCCGCTGATCCCCGCCTTATCGGTGGTCGAAACCTCGATACCGGGCAACAGCGCCGCCAGACGGGCCATCACTAACGGATTCCGGCTTCCGCCGCCACAGACCATCAGCCGCTCGCAGCCGCCATTGAGCAGCACCTGTTGGGCGATGGAGACCGCCGTCAGCTCCGCCAGCGTGGCCTGTACATCGCGCGCGTCTGCGCCAGGGAAAGCCGTAAGATGACGCTCTAACCAGCCATAGTTGAAATATTCGCGTCCTGTACTTTTGGGCGCCGACGCAGCAAAGTACGGATCGCGCAACATCTTTTGCAGCAATGGAAGAATAACCTGACCTTCTTTCGCCCATGCCGCGTCTTTGTCGTAGGGCTGCGCGCATTGTCGCCAAATCCACGCATCCATCAACATATTACCCGGCCCCGTGTCGTACCCGCGCACCGCCTGTCCGGGGAAAAGCAGAGATAAATTGGCAATGCCGCCGATATTCAGGACCATACGTTTTTCCGTCGGATGTCCCAACAGCGCGTGATGGAAAGCAGGCACCAACGGCGCGCCTTGTCCGCCCAGCGCAATATCCCGCCGCCGAAAATCGCCGACCACTGTAATCCCCGTATGGGCGACGATGTGATTATTATCGCCAATTTGCAGCGTATGCGGGGCCTCGCCGGTCGGTTCATGCCAGACCGTTTGCCCATGACAACCAATGGCGACGATATCCCGCGGCTGCAAACGTTGTCGCGCTAACAGCGCATTAACCGCCTGTGCAAAAAGCCGGCCTAACTGGGTATCCAGCTGGCCGAGTTGCGAGAGCGTAAGCGGCTGTCCCTGGCAAATATCGAGAATGCCTTTTTTCAGATGAACGGGAATAGGCCAGGTGAGACTTGCCTGTTGCGCAACCATAGTTTCATCAATTGCCGCCAGTACAACATCCACGCCATCAAGGCTGGTTCCGGACATAACGCCAATAAAACGGCCCGATTTCATACCTCTTCCTTTTAAGCTGGGTTAAGCCTTAACACTCGGCATAACGTATTTTGTAATGCTATGCCCACGTCACGTTTTTTGCCGTGTCGTCCACGGATATCAATGACCTATCTTTTCTTGCTTCCGACTTCGTTTAAGATTGGTTAATTAACTTCTGATTATGATTTTTACATTCTTTCAGCAGAAGATATGACCTTAACTGCATAAATGCCATATAATTTAGCTATAGGGATGCTGACATAGCGTTTCGTGAAGAACAGGAGATGGGTAAATGATTAAACGTGTACTGGCCGTTTCACTGATGGGGTTATCCTTAGCTGGGTGTGTTAACAATGATAGCCTTTCGGGTGATGTTTATACCGCATCCGAGGCTAAACAAGTTCAGAATGTAACGTACGGTACTATCGTTAACGTTCGTCCGGTTCAAATTCAGGGCGGTGATGATTCTAACGTGATTGGCGCTATCGGCGGCGCGGTGTTGGGCGGATTCCTCGGCAACACTATCGGCGGCGGTACGGGTCGTTCACTGGCGACCGCGGCAGGCGCGGTGGCTGGCGGCGTAGCGGGCCAGGGCGTCCAGAGCGCAATGAATAAAACCCAGGGTGTGGAACTGGAAATTCGTAAAGACGATGGCAACACCATTATGGTTGTGCAGAAACAAGGAAATACGCGTTTCTCGGCAGGTCAGCGTGTCGTGCTGGCCAGCAACGGCAGCCAGGTTACCGTCTCTCCACGCTAAACCAGGCTTTACGTGTGGTCACATGGCCACACGTATGCCCCTGCACCTCAATCGTGAGAGTGCAATTCCATAATATTGTGTTCAAGTTTGGCGATAAGTTTAATCAGAAGCTCAATCTCCTCTGAAGAAATCCCAGCCAAAATTTCACCGCGCGTTTTATGAATGACCGCTTCCATCTCAGCGATCAGCGGCTCCGCTTTCTCGGTCAGTTTAATGCGCTTAGCGCGACGATCGCTGGCGCAGGTTTGCCGCGAAATTAGCCCCTTATCTTCAAGTTGATCCAACGTGCGTACCAGCGATGGCTGCTCAATGCCTATCGCTTTAGCCAATTGAATCTGCGACTGGTCAGGCGGCAATTGATGAATATTGTGCAACGTGACCCAATGTGTCTGCGTCAATTCCAGAGGCTTGAGGCGATGGTCAATCAGAGCACGCCAAATGCGCACCAACCGTGCCAGATCAGAACCTAGTGGCGATTCCAATTTCATCTCCTTATAATTAGCTTGCTAAGTTATTATGCTGATTTTAGAATAGTGTGCAGTATTTGTATTCTCAAAACAAATGTATTGCTAAATTTGCTTACCAATAGACATTTTTTCAGACATAGTGCGCACCTGGCACCTGTAGCTTCAGTTTTGGCTAAAACTAAAGCATCGATGTCTGACGCAAAGGAACATTGCTTGTGAAGTGTATACTCAACGCCACAGGATTGCCCTTACAAGATCTCATGTTGGGAGCATCTGTTTACTTTCCGCCATTCTTTAAAGCCTTTGCGCTTGGGTTCGTTATCTGGTTGTTTATTCACCGACTCCTGCGTGACCGGATATACTCTGATGAAATCTGGCATCCCCTGTTAATGGATCTCTCCCTCTTTACGCTTTGCGTATGTCTGGGCCTCGTTTTACTGATCGCGTGGTAAATATGTCGTTAAAAACAATAAAATATTTTTCTACTCTCATTGTCGCCGTCGTCGCCGTTCTGGCCGCATGGTGGTTATGGAATTACTATATGCAGTCACCGTGGACGCGCGATGGTAAAATCCGCGCGGAACAGGTCAGCGTAACGCCGCAGGTTTCTGGCAGCATTACCCAACTCAATATCAAAGATAATCAGTTCGTCAACGCCGGGGACGTTCTTTTTGTCATTGATAAAACGCCCTTCCATATTGCAGAACTTAACGCGCAGGCGCAGTTGGCCAAAGCGCAGTCCGATCTGGCAAAAGCGAATAATGAAGCCGATCGACGTCGACATTTATCGCGTAACTACATCTCTGCTGAAGATCTGGATAGCGCCAATCTGAATGTTAAAGCGATGCAGGCCAGCGTAGATGTCGCACTGGCGACGTTAAAACAGGCGCAGTGGCAGCTTAGCCAGACGGAAGTAAAAGCGCCGGTATCCGGCTGGGTGACCAACCTTTCCACGCGTACCGGTGATTATGCCAGTACCGGTAAGCCACTTTTCGCCCTGGTAGATAGCCATTCATTTTATGTAATGGGATATTTCGAAGAAACCAAACTACGCCATATCCGCGAAGGTGAGCCTGCATTAATAACACTGTATAGTGGCAATGTTAAGTTACAGGGTCACGTTGGCAGTATCGGGCGCGCTATTTACGACCAAAGCGTGGAAAGTGACTCCGGTTTAGTGCCCGATATTAAACCCAACGTACCGTGGGTACGTCTGGCGCAACGCGTACCGGTACGTATCGAATTTGACGCTTTGCCGCAGGATATCACGCTCGTCTCCGGCACTACCTGCAGCGTAGCCATTGGGCAGCGGTAATGAAACTCTCCCTGCCAGCCCTGCGAAATACGCCCTGGTTTAAAGCGACCTCCGGCCAGTGGCGTTACGCGTTGCGCAATACCATTGCCATGTGTCTCGCGCTGACATTCGCTTATTATCTCAATCTGGATGAGCCCTACTGGGCGATGACTTCGGCCGCAGTGGTGAGCTTTCCGACCGTAGGCGGCGTAATCAGTAAAAGTCTGGGGCGTATTGCCGGGAGTTTACTCGGCGCGACCGCCGCGTTGATTATTGCCGGCCATACGCTGAATGAACCCTGGTTGTTCTTATTTAGCATGGCCGCCTGGATCGGTTTTTGTACCTGGGCCTGCGCGCATTTTACCAATAATGCCGCTTATGCTTTCCAGTTGTCCGGCTACACGGCGGCGATCATCGCGTTCCCGATGGTTAATATTGTAGAAATCACGCAGTTGTGGGATATCGCCCAGGCACGTGTATGTGAAGTTATCGTCGGCATCCTCTGTGGCGGCATGATGATGATGATCCTACCCAGCACATCGGATGGTACCGCCCTGCTCACCGCGTTGAAAAACATGCATGCGCGCTTGCTGGAACATGCCAGTCTACTGTGGCAGCCGGAGACTACCGACGCTATCCGCTCCGCGCATGAGGGGGTCATTGGGCAAATCCTGACCATGAACCTGCTGCGTATTCAGGCCTTCTGGAGTCACTACCGTTTTCGCCGCCAGAATGCATTGCTAAATGCATTGTTACACCAGCAATTACGGCTAACCAGCGTGATCTCCAGTCTGCGTAGAATGCTTTTAAATTGGCCGACGCCGCCGGAAAACAGCCGCGAAGTCATTGAACAACTCTTAGCTGAGTTGGCAAAACCGCGCGCGGACAGCTACACCGTGGCGCGGATTATTGCGCCGCTACGCCCGCAGGATGAACAGGATTATCGTCACCTCGCGTTCTGGCAGCGATTACGCTATTTTTGCCAGCTATATCTGCGCAGCAGCCGTCAGTTATATCTGATCGAAAGCGGCGCGCCGGTAGATCAAATCCATATCCGCCGCACTCCCGGCCTTGCGCGGCATACGGATAACGCAGAGGCCATCTGGAGCGGCGTGCGTACCTTTTGCACGCTCACGGTAATTGGCGCCTGGAGTATTGGCGCGCAATGGGAATCCGGGCCCGGCGCATTAACCCTGGCGGCGATCAGTTGCGTCCTCTACTCCATCGTCGCCACGCCGTTTAAGTCGCTTTCCTTATTGATGCGTACTTTAGTGCTGCTGTCCTTATTCAGCTTCGTGGTGAAATTTGGCCTGATGGTGCAAATCACCGATCTGTGGCAATTCTTGCTTTTCCTTTTTCCGCTGTTCGTCACGATGCAACTGCTTAAACTGCAGATGCCTAAGCTGGCGGGACTGTGGGGGCAGCTTATCGTTTTTATGGGCTCATTCATCGCCGTGACCAATCCACCGGTGTACGACTTCGCCGACTTCCTTAACGATAATACCGCCAAGATCGTCGGCGTCGCGATTTCCTGGCTGGCGTTTGCGATTTTGCGCCCCGGTTCCGATGCCGTAAAAAGCCGCCGCCATATCCGCGCGCTACGCCGCGATTTCGTCGATCAGCTTAGCCGTCACCCTTCCCATAACGAAAGCGAGTTTGAATCGCTGACCTATCATCACGTCAGTCAGCTCAGCAATAGCCAGGATGCGCTGGCGCGCCGGTGGTTATTACGTTGGGGAGTGGTACTGCTGAACTGCTCGCATGTGGTGTGGCAGCTGCGCGCCTGGGAGTCGCGTTCCGATCCGCTTTCCCGGGTGCGGGATATTTGTATATCCCTGCTGCGCGATGTGATGAGCGAGCGCGGCGTACAGCAACGCCCGCTTGCCGTTACGCTACAGGAACTACAGCGTATCTGCGACACGCTCGCACATCATCATCAACCCGCCGCGCATGAACTGGCGGCGATTATCTGGCGTTTACACTGTTCGCTGTCGCAGCTGGAACAGGCTCCAGCGCAGGGAACACTGTCTCCGGGTTATTTAATGACGCCGCAGGCGTAACGCGTTCCGCCGCCGCCGAGCGGTTTCGGCTGATCGGACATGTTATCGCCGCCCACATGGATCATGAGCGCTTTATCTTTCACTTCATCAAGAGACTTCAGACGCGGCGCAGTAACCGGTTCGGTGGCGATACCATCATTATTAACGACTAACACCGGGAGGTCGCCCAGATGCCCCTGGCCTTCCGGTCCTTCATGCTTGCCGGTATTTTGTGGGTCCAGATGACCACCAGCGGCTTCTGCGGCAACCGCTTGGCCGTCTTTAATCGCTGGCTGGCAGCTACCGTTGGCATGAATGTGAAAACCATGCTCGCCCGGCGGCAACGCTTTAAGGTGTGGGGTAAATTTTAAGCCGCCTTCGGTTTCATCGATGACGACGGTGCCGATAGACTGTCCTACGCCTTGCGCCGTCACCAGATTCATCTCTACTTTCTCGCTGGCAGCCTGCGCACCCGCACAGGCCAGCAGCGTCACCATCGCTAAACTTAATCGCTTCATAAAACCTCCGTTACATGTGGTCGCCTGTTAAGTGTAAACCACTGGCGAAAACATGTACGGAAAGTCAACGAGTTGGCGATTACGGCACGTCATAACCCAGTGCCGCCTTGCGGATTCGGAACCACTGTTGACGCGACAATGACAGCGTTTCCGCTTCTAGTGCGGCACGTACGCGTTCGATTTTACCCGAGCCAATAATCGGCAGCGGCTGCGACGGCAAACGTAAAATCCAGGCATAGACCACCTGTTCAATAGAACTGGCGTTGAGTTCTTGCGCGATAACGGAAAGTTCCTGGCGCAACGGCTGATAAGCCTCATCATTAAACAGCCGACCGCCGCCAAGACATGACCAGGCCATCGGACGAATACGCAGTTGCTGTAATTGATCTAATGTGCCGTCCAGCAACAAAGGCTGGTGAACCGGCGAGATCTCCACCTGGTTGGTCGCCAGGGTGAAAGGCAGGCGCGATTGCAGCAACGTAAATTGCGCTGGCGTAAAATTAGAAACGCCAAAATGGCGCACTTTGCCGCTTTGGTGCAGATGTTGAAACGCCTCGGCGACGTCATCCGCATCCATTAACGGATCGGGACGGTGAATTAACAACATATCCAGATAATCTGTCGCCAGATTTTTTAATGACTGTTCGGCGCTCAGAATAATATGGCGGCGATCGGTAATATAATGACCGAGCTTATTTTCCGCTCTGGCAGTGGTGGCAATACCGCATTTGGTGACGATTTGCAGTCTTTCCCGCAAATGCGGCGCCAGCGTTAGCGCCTCGCCAAATGCCGCTTCGCACTGATAACCGCCATAAATGTCCGCATGGTCAACGGTAGTGACGCCCAAATCCAGATGTTCTTCGATAAAACTCACTAACTGACGCGCGGACATATTCCAGTCCATCAAACGCCAGTAACCCATGACAAAACGCGAAAACTCCGGGCCTTGTGGAGCGATGGTGACACGCTGAACCATAACAGATTCCTCATAGAGAATAATGAGGTTGAGTATACGCAATTCCGCGTTTAAAAGAGTGAAGGTTGTTGAGGATCTTCCGATGGGAGAGGCTTGTTTGCGCGTATTTTACGCAAGAAACGCTGGCGACAAAGCCGCAGTACATTTTGTTTCTCGGCATCGCTCATTTTTTGCCAGTTAAACCGTTCGTCGCGGCTGCGCATACAGCCCCGACAAAAGCCACGCTCATCAGACTGGCAGATACCGCGACATGGGCTTGCTACAGGAAAAAACTCCAACTGCTCGGCCACATCCCCTCCTCAACGTTTGGCGCTTATGACTATTGAAGACGCTAACTGACATTATGGCAACTCTGCTTGCAGTAGACCGACTGGTCTACTATACTGCCTGCTATGAATAAGCAAACCGAACATGATACCCGCGAACATCTGCTGGCCACCGGCGAGCAGCTTTGTATGCAACGGGGTTTTACCGGCATGGGGCTTAGCGAATTGCTCAAAACCGCCCAGGTGCCTAAAGGGTCGTTTTATCACTACTTTCGCTCGAAAGAAGCCTTCGGCGTCGCCATGCTTGAGCGACATTACGCCTGCTATCATCAGCGTCTTACGGCGCACTTCACCTCCGGTCCCGGTAATCATCGCGATCGCCTTCTCGCCTGGTATCAGGAAACGTTAAAGCAGTTTTGCCAGCAAGGCGCCATCAGCGGTTGCCTGACGGTGAAACTGTCAGCGGAGGTCTGCGATCTGTCGGAGGATATGCGCTCTACGATGGATAAAGGGGCGCAGGAGATCATGGCACTGCTTGCACGCGCGCTGGAAGATGGCCGTAATAGCCACTGTTTACATTTCACCGGCCAGCCGTTGCCACAGGCGCAGGTACTTTATGCCCTGTGGCTGGGCGCCAATTTGCAGGCCAAAATATCCCGTAGCGCCGCGCCGCTGGAAAATGCGTTGGCGCATGTTAAGACCATCATTGCAACGCCTGAGCAGTAACAGGCGTTTTTATTTCCTTTATTACAAGACGACCGGTCTACTTATATCAGGAGCCACTATGTCATCAGCAAAACTGTTTACCCCCCTCAAGGTGGGTGCCATCACGGCGACAAATCGCGTATTTATGGCGCCTTTGACGCGTTTGCGGAGTATTGAACCGGGCGACATTCCTACGCCGTTAATGGCGGAATATTACCGTCAACGCGCCAGCGCCGGATTGATCATCAGCGAAGCCACACAAATCTCCGCACAGGCGAAAGGCTATGCCGGCGCACCGGGATTACACAGCGATGAGCAGATCGCCGCCTGGAAAAAAATCACTCAGGGAGTTCATGCTCAGGGCGGCCATATGGCGGTGCAACTGTGGCATACGGGCCGTATTTCACACGCCAGCCTGCAACCAGGCGGACAAGCGCCCGTTGCGCCATCCGCTATCAATGCGGGAACTCGCACTTCTTTGCGTGACGAAAACGGCCAGGCCATCCGCGTAGAAACTTCCACGCCGCGCGCGCTGGATACTCACGAGATCCCCGGGATCGTCAACGATTTCCGCCAGGCTATCGCCAATGCCCGAGAGGCAGGCTTCGACCTGGTGGAGCTGCACTCCGCGCACGGTTATCTGCTGCACCAGTTCCTCTCTCCGTCTTCTAATCACCGTACCGATCGGTACGGCGGCAGCGTAGAGAATCGCGCCCGTCTGGTGCTGGAGGTGGTTGATGCCGGCATTAAGGAATGGGGCGCCGACCGTATCGGCATCCGCCTTTCTCCTGTCGGCACTTTCCAGAATGTCGATAACGGCCCGAATGAAGAAGCTGACGCCCTTTATCTGATTGAAGCGTTAGGCAAACGCGGCATTGCTTATCTGCATATGTCTGAACCAGACTGGGCGGGCGGAGAACCGTACAGCGACGCATTCCGTGAAAAAGTGCGCGCGTGTTTCCACGGCCCCATCATCGGCGCTGGCGCCTATACGCCAGAAAAAGCGGAAGATCTGATCGAAAAAGGGCTGATTGACGCCGTGGCGTTTGGTCGCGATTACATCGCTAACCCGGATCTGGTGGCGCGTCTGCAACGTAAAGCGGAACTTAATCCACAGCGTCCCGAAAGTTTTTATGGCGGCGGCGCGGAAGGCTACACTGACTACCCTACTCTGTAATTTCATTGATAGCGGCCGCACATCGCCGCTATACTTTGAATATCTTGACTATTTTAAGGACAACGAAAATGCGTTTATTGCATACTATGCTGCGCGTCGGCGATTTGCAGCGTTCCATCGCTTTTTACACCAACGTTCTGGGCATGAAATTGCTGCGTACCAGTGAGAATCCGGAATACAAATACTCGCTGGCCTTTGTGGGATATGGTCCGGAAACGGAAGAAGCGGTCATCGAACTAACCTATAACTGGGGCGTTGAGAGCTATGACATGGGCAATGCGTACGGGCATATCGCGCTGAGCGTTGACAATGCCGCTGAAGCCTGTGAACGCATTCGTCAGAACGGCGGCAACGTGACCCGTGAAGCGGGGCCGGTAAAAGGCGGTTCGACTATCATCGCCTTCGTTGAAGATCCGGATGGCTATAAAATCGAATTGATTGAAGCTAAAGACGCAGGCCGCGGTCTGGGTAACTGATCCCCCGCCGGGCGCAGGTCACTGCGCCCGTTGTTTTACTGCATCCCGGCGTAAAATTTGCCATAATACGCGCTGCATTTTTTCGTATTAAGAGACTCAGATGTCCGATAACGCTCAACTTTCCGGTCTGTGCGACCGTTTTCGTGGTTTTTATCCTGTCGTCATCGACGTTGAAACTGCAGGATTTAACGCTAAAACCGATGCGCTGCTCGAAATCGCCGCCATCACGCTGAAAATGGATGAACAAGGCTGGCTGATGCCGGACATGACGCTGCATTTCCATGTGGAGCCGTTCGCTGGAGCCAACTTACAGCCGGAAGCGCTTGCGTTTAACGGTATCGATCCCTCTAACCCGCTACGCGGCGCGGTGAGTGAATATGAGGCGCTACACGCTATTTTCAAAATGGTGCGTAAAGGTATCAAAGAAAGCGGTTGTAGCCGCGCCATTATGGTCGCGCATAACGCCACTTTTGATCACAGTTTTATGATGGCCGCCGCAGAGCGCGCCTCGCTGAAACGTAACCCGTTTCATCCGTTCGTCACCTTTGATACCGCGGCATTGAGCGGACTGGCGCTGGGGCAAACGGTGTTATCAAAAGCGTGCCTGGCGGCAGGTATGGAGTTTGACGGCGAAAAGGCCCATTCCGCTTTGTATGATACCGAGCGGACAGCGGTGCTGTTTTGTGAAATCGTCAATCGCTGGAAGCGCCTGGGCGGCTGGCCGTTACCTTTGCCGACGGATAAATAACGTGGCTAACGACGCCGCTTTTGCTCACGATGGCGGTAAAAAAGCGACCTTTACAGGTCGCTTTCCCCTTTCACAGATTACTCTGCGTCCGGCTCCTGAGTTTTATATTTTGCCGCAGTTTCTTTAATAAGCTGCTGCAACTCACCACGCTGATACATCTCAATCACAATATCACACCCGCCGACCAGCTCGCCGTCCACCCACAGTTGTGGGAATGTCGGCCAGTTGGCGTATTTCGGTAATTCAGCGCGAATATCCGGGTTTTGCAGGATATCAACATAGGCAAAACGTTCCCCGCAGGCTGAAAGCGCCTGAACGGCCTGCGCAGAAAAACCACAGCTTGGCAGTTTCGGTGAACCTTTCATATACAGGAGAATCGGGTTTTCAGCGATCTGGCGCTGAATTTTTTCGATAGTGGTGCTCATTGTCTCGCTTCCTTAAACTACTTTTACGACTGAAGCCTGTCATTGTAACGGGTCAGGCTGGCAACGGAAAATAACATTTTCATCATGCCTTATTATTTTACCGTCTGCGGGAATAAGTTGTATACAAAATATCTTTTAAGCGGGTTGCCACGCAGTGATTCGTCGATAACGCGTTCGTGTTTAGCATTAATTGCTATTTTTTTTACATCTGTTAACGAAACACAGCTTCAGAAACCAAAAGCAATTACCAATCTGTGCTTTTGTAGATTAGAATTATCAGGTTTTGTAAATCATACGCAGGCATGAATCGCCTGCCTTTAACAGAGGATTGCTCAGTGGCGCGGATAAACAAAATCTCGATCACGCTCTGTGCTTTACTTTTTACTACTCTCCCTTTTACGCCAATGGCCCATGCTTCCAGGCAAGCCAAAGCGACGCCTGCTGTTTCTCATGTCACGAAAACGGCAGATAAAAAGAAAAGCACAACGAAAAAGATCAGTAAGACCAGCAAAAAAAACGTAAAAAAAACCTCAAAAACCAGCCGTTCTTCTTCCGCTTCTACGCCAAAACGTACCACCGCCGCCACGAAATCTCGTCATACGACGCATCGTCGTAACAGAACCGCGCCCGCGTCAATCGCCGCCCTCGACGTAACGGAAAAATGCACGACGCGTAAAGGCCGTAAGCCGCACTGCGTGAAGGGGAAAGGAACATTGCCGGTCTCTATTGCCGATGCGCATCGTGCAAAAGTACAAAAAGCGACGAAAACCGCGATGTCCAAACTCATGAACCAGATTGGTAAACCGTATCATTGGGGAGGCGCGTCGCCGCGTACCGGTTTTGATTGCAGCGGTCTGGTTTATTATGCCTATAAAGATTTAGTGAAGATCCGTATCCCCCGAACGGCGAATGAGATGTATCACCTGCGTGACGCGGCGCCCATTGAGCGTAGCGAGTTGAAAAACGGCGATCTGGTGTTCTTCCGTACGCAGGGGCGCGGCACCGCCGATCACGTTGGCGTCTATGTCGGCAACGGTAAGTTTATCCAGTCTCCGCGCAGCGGTCAGGAAATTAAGATCACCTCACTGAACGAAGAATACTGGCAACGTCATTATGTCGGCGCCCGCCGGGTGATGACGCCTAAAACAATTCGCTAATATTTTATCCTGTCGTTTAACGACAGGATAACTTCTTCTTTTGCGCCACCGCTCAATTTGCTACCCTATCCTTACGCGCACCAGGGGTATTGTGCGTGCGCAATATTAATAATAAGGAGAGAAGCAATGTCGTTCGAATTACCTGCATTACCGTATGCCAAAGATGCTCTGGCGCCGCATATTTCTGCTGAGACGCTGGAATATCACTATGGCAAACATCATCAGACTTACGTGACCAATCTTAACAATTTGATCAAAGGCACGGCGTTTGAAGGCAAATCGCTGGAAGAGATCGTGCGCACTTCCGAAGGCGGCATCTTTAATAACGCCGCTCAGGTGTGGAACCACACCTTCTACTGGAACTGCCTGGCGCCAAACGCTGGCGGCGAACCGACCGGGAAACTGGCTGATGCTATCGCGGCATCTTTTGGCAGCTTCGCGGAATTTAAAGCGCAGTTCACCGATGCCGCTATCAAAAACTTTGGTTCCGGATGGACATGGCTGGTAAAAAGCGCTGATGGCAAACTGGCTATCGTTTCTACCTCAAATGCCGGTACGCCGCTGACTACGGATGCAACGCCGTTGCTGACGGTTGATGTGTGGGAACACGCGTATTACATCGACTACCGCAACGCCCGTCCAAACTATCTGGAGCATTTCTGGGCGCTGGTTAACTGGGAATTTGTTGCGAAAAATCTCGCCGCATAAGTCTGAGTACGCAGAAGGTACGCCTTCTGCGTTTTAGAGAGGGATAGAATAGAGGAGACGCCCACCCTCAGAAGAGAGGAAATCAGTGCAGAGCGGCCGTTAATCCACCTGCGACAATCACGCCCAGAACAATCAGCGTAGTAATCAACGAAAATTTCAGGTCGGTACTCATCAAGTTTTCTCCTTTTTATTCCCACACAAAAAGTGATATAGCGCATTTTTGCACATTCCCGCACAAAAATCTCTCATGTTTTATATTGATAACTGTTTTTAACGCTTCCCCTTTTCCTCAAGATCAGACAAAATTCCAGGCTTACTGAATTAGCGTAACGGCCATTGACCCCTTCCTGACGTTCCGTGTCGTTTTTCCGGCGTGCCGCAACCCTGATGTTGCGATTAGGGTGTGTGTAGGCAAACGTTTACCTGGCGTTTCTCAGGAGCTTAGCGAGGGTCTGGAGTGAAATGTAATGGCAACAATTAAAGATGTAGCGAAACGAGCAAACGTTTCCACTACAACTGTATCACACGTAATCAACAAAACGCGTTTTGTCGCTGAAGAAACGCGTAACGCGGTCTGGGCGGCAATTAAAGAGCTGCACTACTCTCCCAGCGCCGTCGCGCGTAGCCTGAAGGTTAACCATACCAAGTCGATAGGCTTACTGGCGACCAGCAGCGAAGCGGCCTATTTTGCCGAAATTATCGAGGCGGTTGAAAAAAACTGTTTCCAGAAAGGCTATACGCTGATTTTAGGCAACGCCTGGAATAACCTGGAAAAACAGCGCGCCTACCTGTCCATGATGGCGCAAAAGCGCGTGGATGGCCTGCTGGTGATGTGTTCTGAGTATCCAGAACCTCTGCTTTCCATGCTGGAAGAGTATCGCCATATTCCGATGGTGGTGATGGACTGGGGTGAAGCGAAGGCCGATTTTACCGACACGGTGATTGATAACGCCTTTGCAGGCGGCTATATGGCGGGTCGTTATCTGGTTGAGCGCGGCCACCGGGATATCGGCGTTATTCCCGGCCCGCTGGAGCGCAACACCGGCGCGGGCCGGCTGGCAGGCTTTATGAAAGCCATGGAGGAGGCGCTGATCAACGTGCCGGACAACTGGATTGTTCAGGGCGACTTCGAGCCGGAATCCGGTTACCACGCGATGCAGCAAATTTTATCGCAGTCACATCGCCCTACCGCCGTTTTCTGCGGCGGCGATATTATGGCGATGGGCGCGCTTTGCGCGGCTGACGAAATGGGGCTTCGCGTACCGCAGGACGTTTCGGTGATCGGTTATGACAATGTGCGTAACGCCCGTTACTTTACCCCGGCGCTGACGACGATTCACCAGCCCAAAGACTCTTTAGGCGAAACCGCATTTAATATGCTATTGGATCGCATCGTCAATAAGCGCGAAGAGTCACAGTCTATTGAAGTTCATCCACGCCTGGTTGAGCGTCGCTCGGTCGCTGACGGCCCGTTCCGCGACTATCGGCGTTAATCCCCGCTGTCGGGAGCCTCTTCTGGCTCCCGCAGCCACTCCCGATTCAACGTTTCGCTATCGCCCAAATAGTCCAGCAGCCATGCCAGCGCGGGCGAGGCTTCGTTTTGCTGCCACGTCACGCAACAGGCCGCATCGGGAAACGGATTCTCTAACGTCAGCGCCACCCATTTTCCGCTGTCTATCCACTGTCGGGCAAAATGCGTCGGCACCATTCCCACGCATAGTCCTGCCGACAGGCAGGTTGCCGATGACTCCCAGTCCGGTACGACGACCCTTTTTTGGTTATCCAGCAGCCAGGTAATCCGTTTCGGTAAGGTTCGCGAAGTGTCTTCCCTGACCAGCGACGGCCAGTTGCGCAGGGTATCATCGCTTAACGGCCCAGGCATCGACGCCAGCGGGTGATCGCTTGCCACTACGCAGCTCCAGCTCAGGGTCCCCATATCCCGAAAAGCGTAACGCCCCCCTACCGGAATCGCCTGCGTCGCCCCAATCGCCAGTTCGACACGCCCGTCGGAGAGCGCGTCCCAGACGCCGTTAAACACCTCCTGAAAAACCAGCAGTTCCACATCGTCAAAATGGCGATAGAAATCGACGATCATCTGCCGGGTACGTTCTGGTCTGACGATATTGTCCACCGCAATAGCTAACTGCCCACGCCAACCATTAGCAATTTGCTGACACTGTTGGCGAGTGATCTGCATTTTTTTGATAACAGAACGCCCTTCTTTTAAAAACCAGACGCCAGCAGGCGTCAGTTCAACATCACGGTGACGTCGTACAAAAAGCGGTACGGCCAGCCACTCCTCTAACTGACGAACGGTGTAACTGACTGCTGAAGGCACACGGTGCAGTTCCTGCGCCGCCGCGCTAAAACTGCCATTGCGCGCTACGGCGTCAACCACTTCAAGCGAGTATTCCGACCACATAATTTGCCTACAAAAATTTTGAATTCACTGGACAAATATTAACGTTTCACAACCGTAATTTCACTCCCTACACTCTGCGACAATGTCTGTCTGATAAGAAAGAGAAACAAATATGCAACCTGGAAAAGGTTTTTTAGTCTGGTTAGCCGGTCTTAGCGTGCTGGGATTTCTGGCTACGGACATGTACCTGCCCGCGTTTGCCGCCATACAGGCGGATTTACAAACGCCTGCCGCCGCGGTCAGCGCCAGCCTAAGCCTGTTTTTAGCTGGCTTTGCCGTCGCGCAACTCCTCTGGGGACCGCTATCGGATCGTTATGGCCGTAAACCGATTTTACTGCTAGGGTTATCTATCTTTGCACTCGGAAGTCTGGGGATGCTGTGGGTAGAAAGCGCGGCAGCACTGCTGACGCTGCGCTTCGTGCAGGCCGTCGGCGTTTGCGCGGCAACGGTAATCTGGCAAGCGCTGGTGACCGATTATTACCCTTCGCAAAAAATTAACCGTATCTTCGCCACGATCATGCCACTGGTGGGATTATCCCCGGCGCTTGCGCCCTTACTGGGAAGCTGGATACTGACGCATTTCTCATGGCAGGCGATTTTCGCCACTCTGTTCGTGATTACGTTGTTGCTGATGTTGCCGGCGCTGCGTTTAAAACCATCGGTAAAAGCGCGTACCGAAGGACAGGATAAACTCACTTTCGCGACGTTGTTACGCTCTAAAACCTATCGCGGTAATGTGCTGATTTATGCCGCCTGTTCCGCCAGCTTTTTTGCGTGGCTAACAGGGTCCCCGTTTATTCTCAGCGCGATGGGTTACAGCCCGGCAGTGATTGGCCTGAGCTATGTTCCGCAAACCATCGCTTTTCTGATTGGCGGATATGGTTGCCGCGCGGCGCTACAAAAATGGCAGGGCTACCAATTGCTTCCGTGGCTGTTAGGGCTGTACGCGCTGAGCGTTATCGCCACCTGGGGAGCGGGCCTTCTGAATAATGCCTCACTGGTGGAGATCCTGATTCCTTTCTGCGTAATGGCGATTGCTAATGGCGCCATCTACCCTATCGTCGTCGCGCAAGCGTTACGCCCTTTCCCTCAAGCCACGGGGCGCGCTGCGGCGCTACAAAATACGCTGCAACTGGGGTTATGTTTCCTGGCAAGCCTGGTGGTTTCATGGCTCATCAGCACGCCGCTGCTGACCACCACCAGCGTAATGCTCTCTACCGTTGTTCTGGCGGCGTTAGGCTACAAAATGCAGTCTCATGCAGATTGCGCTGAGACCGGATTTCCCCATGCCAATGTCGCCCACGACAAGTCTCACTAAAGACTTGTTAACCGCTGGTAATTAGCACGCTAACAATTTTCGGTTGAATCATCAAAAATTGCGGCCTATACTGATTCCCGGTTGTTTATATTACGATAATTATTAGGCATTAACGGGAACCGGAGCGTTCCCGATTCACCATGGATGGCCTTTTCGGCAAGGGTTCCTCCCTTCCTCTGTTCTACGTCGGATAACTGGCTCACGGAATTGTCCGTGGGATTTCTCACAAAGCCAAAAAAGCGTCTACGCTGTTTTAAGGTTCTGATCACCGTCCAGTGATGGAGAAACTATGAGTTCATCGTGTATAGAAGAAGTCAGCGTACCGGATGATAACTGGTACCGAATCGCCAACGAATTGTTAAGTCGCGCGGATATTACAATTAATGGTTCCGCCCCGTCTGACATTCGTGTTAAGAATCCCGATTTTTTTAAACGCGTCCTTCAGGAAGGATCGTTGGGGTTAGGTGAGAGTTACATGGATGGCTGGTGGGAATGCGAGCGTCTGGATATTTTCTTCAGCAAAGTCTTACGTGCCGGTCTTGAAAATCAACTCCCCCACCATGTTAAAGATACGCTCCGTATCCTCGGCGCGCGTCTGATTAATCTACAAAGTAAAAAACGCGCCTGGATTGTCGGCAAGGAACATTACGATCTTGGTAATGACCTTTTTTCCCGTATGCTCGATCCCTATATGCAATATTCTTGCGCCTACTGGAAAGATGCCGATACGCTGGAAGCGGCACAGCAAGCCAAGCTGAAATTAATTTGCGAAAAGCTACAGCTACAACCGGGGATGCGTGTGCTGGATATCGGCTGCGGCTGGGGCGGTCTGTCGCAATATATGGCGACCCATTATGGCGTTAGCGTGGTGGGCGTAACGATCTCCGCTGAACAACAAAAAATGGCGCAGACGCGTTGCGAAGGTCTGGATGTCTCCATTCTCCTGGAAGATTATCGCGACCTTAACGATCAGTTTGACCGAATCGTCTCCGTCGGCATGTTCGAACATGTCGGGCCAAAAAACTACAACACCTATTTTGAGGTTGTTGACAGGAATTTAAAACCGGATGGTCTTTTCCTGCTCCATACTATTGGTTCTAAAAAAACCGATCATAATGTCGATCCGTGGATCAATAAGTATATTTTCCCCAACGGTTGCTTGCCGTCTGTTCGTCAAATCGCCGAGGCCAGCGAATCACACTTTGTAATGGAAGACTGGCATAACTTTGGCGCCGACTATGACACGACTCTGATGGCGTGGCATGAGCGCTTTATCAATGCCTGGCCAGAGATTGCGGGCAATTATAACGAGCGCTTTAAACGTATGTTCAGCTATTATCTCAACGCCTGCGCGGGTGCGTTTCGCGCGCGTGATATCCAGCTTTGGCAGGTGGTATTTACGCGCGGCGTTGAAAACGGACTGCGCGTTCCTCGCTAATCATCTCCCCCGCATTTCATGCGGGGGAATCTTATTTTCCGTTAGCCAATGTCGGCCTGATTTCTGACCGCATTTTCTCGCGCAGCCAGTACGCGTTCTACGGTATCGACAACCGCCTGCGTTTGCGGATCGATCTCGATATTCACACGCTCACCCAGTTTTTTTCTGCCAAGCGTAGTACGTTCCAGCGTTTCCGGAATGAGATGCACGCAGAAGCGCGTTGGCGTTACCTCGCCGACGGTCAAACTGATGCCGTCGACGCCGATAAAGCCTTTGTACAGGATATACTTCATCAGGGACGCATCCTGCACTTTAAACCACACCTGATGGTTATTTTCGGAGGTCAGGATTTTCGCGATCTCCGCCGTCGTAATAATATGCCCCGACATCAGATGACCACCGATTTCATCGCTGAATTTAGCGGCACGCTCTACGTTGACCTCATCACCTACCCTCAACGTGCCCAGATTGGTGATGCGCAACGTTTCTTTCATCAGATCAAAACTTATCTGGTTGCCGTTTATTTCAGTCACCGTCAAACAGCATCCGTTATGCGCTACCGACGCCCCCGTCTCCAGCCCCTCCAGCATGTAGTCCGGTAACGTCACCACATGGGTGCGAAAGTTGGGTTTTTCATCAATCGATACCAGTTTCGCGGTACCCTGTACGATCCCCGTAAACATATCTTCAACTCCTGAAATAAATAAAAGCAGAACTGTTCAGCACAATAGCAGGTGGAAAAACAGCTTGCCAGCAATGCGCCGTTAACAACTGTTTTTTCACTGGAGAAATAGTAATACCCCGCTACAATAGACTGAAATTTCCCCTGCTATTTCTTTTGGCTGCCACTACGGCGGCTTTTTAGTCTTTCATATAACAACAAAATAAAAGGTGAATACGTGCAGAAGTATACCAGTGAAGCGCGTCAGTTATTAGCGTTAGCGATACCGGTGATCCTTGCGCAAGTGGCACAGACCGCAATGGGATTCGTCGATACCGTCATGGCGGGAGGCTATAGCGCTACGGACATGGCTGCCGTCGCTATCGGCACCTCTATCTGGCTTCCCGCCATTTTGTTTGGTCACGGCTTACTGCTGGCCTTGACGCCTGTGATTGCGCAACTCAATGGCTCCGGCCGTCGTGAGCGTATCGCGCATCAGGTTCGACAAGGGTTCTGGCTGGCGGGCTTTGTCTCCGTGCTGGTGATGATCGTCCTGTGGAATGCCGGATACATTATCCGCTCTATGCATAATATTGATCCGGCGCTGGCCGATAAAGCCGTGGGTTATCTTCGCGCGCTGCTGTGGGGCGCGCCAGGATACCTTTTCTTTCAGGTAGCGCGAAACCAGTGCGAAGGTCTGGCCAAAACCAAACCGGGTATGGTGATGGGATTTTTGGGCCTGCTGGTGAATATTCCGGTGAACTATATTTTTATCTATGGCCATTTTGGTATGCCGGAACTCGGCGGTATCGGCTGCGGCGTTGCGACTGCGGCGGTCTATTGGGTGATGTTTATCGCCATGCTTTCTTACATTAAACACGCGCGTTCAATGCGTGATATTCGTAATGAAAAAGGCTTTGGCAAACCTGATAGCATCGTCATGAAGCGCCTGATTCAACTGGGGTTGCCGATTGCGCTGGCGCTGTTCTTTGAAGTGACGTTATTTGCGGTCGTTGCGCTGCTGGTTTCGCCATTAGGTATTGTGGATGTCGCCGGTCATCAGATTGCGCTTAACTTTAGCTCGCTGATGTTCGTACTGCCGATGTCGCTGGCTGCGGCGGTAACGATTCGAGTGGGTTATCGTCTGGGCCAGGGCTCAACGCTGGATGCGCAAACCGCAGCGCGTACCGGTTTAGGCGTCGGCATTTGTATGGCTGTGGTTACCGCTATTTTTACCGTTACTCTGCGTAAGCATATTGCTTTGCTCTACAATGACAACCCTGAGGTCGTGGCGCTTGCCGCGCAATTAATGCTGCTCGCTGCGGTTTACCAGATTTCCGACTCTATACAGGTTATCGGCAGCGGTATTCTGCGCGGTTATAAAGATACGCGTTCCATCTTTTTTATCACCTTTACCGCCTACTGGGTGTTAGGTTTACCCAGCGGTTATATCCTGGCGTTAACGGATTTGGTGGTGGATCGTATGGGACCGGCAGGCTTCTGGATGGGGTTCATCATCGGCCTGACCTCGGCGGCGGTGTTAATGATGCTACGGATGCGCTATCTACAACGTCAGCCGTCCGCCATCATTTTGCAGCGCGCTGCGCGATAATACGACGATAGCCGTCGCATGGCGGCTATTTTCTCGACATGTTGCATATTTCCACCGCAATCAGGTGATTTCAGGAAGAAAATTGCGATTTCCCTCTTGCCTCATTGCGGTTGTGACGCTAATATTCGTCCCCGTTGTCACCTACAACGTTGCGTTCATAGCTCAGTTGGTTAGAGCACCACCTTGACATGGTGGGGGTCGTTGGTTCGAGTCCAATTGAACGCACCATCATTTTAATGCGTCTGTAGCTCAGTTGGTTAGAGCACCACCTTGACATGGTGGGGGTCGATGGTTCGAGTCCATTCAGACGCACCAATCCATTATCTTGTTTAATTTTAAAATACGCTATCTGGTGCTTGTGCCAGGCTAAAAGCGATTATTTTCAGTCTCTCACCTTTATCGTCAAGCACTGCTCTATACGCTATTACCCTCTTAACCTTCGCAGTGGCCTGAAGAAGCATACCAAAAGCATTTATGGTGTTTCGGTAGAATGCGCATAATCTATCTTCATCACCATACGTAACAAGGCTGCAACGGGTTCAAATAACGTTTCAGGAATTTTATCTCCGCGTTCCACTTCAAAAAATAATGAGCGGGCCAGCTCAACATTTTCAACAACGGGGATGCAGTTGCGTTCAGCGATGTTAACAATATAGTTAGCTTGAGCATCACTGCCTTTTTCCAGGACGCGTGGTATTGGCATATCGGTGGGATGATAGCCAAGACAAACCGCAATATGCGTTGGATTACGCACTACCGCAACAGATTGTTTAACAGATTGAGCTAAACTCCCACTTTGTATTTCACTCTGCATTTCCCGACGCCGTGTCTTCATTTGAGGATCGCCCTCCAGATCTTTATGCTCCTGTTTTACGTCATCTTTACTCATTTTTAGATCTTTTCTAATCTTATAATATTGAAAAGAATAGTCCAGTATGCCAACGACGATATAAAAAGCCATCACCCCAACCCATAACCATTTTATTAAAGAAGAAACCACAAGCAGGCCACAGGCTAACCCACAGTACGGTAGCGCCCGAAAAGTACTGGCATAATAATAAAAGAAAAAAGCAAAGATAAGAGATAGCATGATAACTTTCAGGCTGGATTTACATAATTCTACTACGCTATGTAAAGAGAATATCTGCTTAAAATTACTTACCGGATTTATATGCTCGCTTTTAAAACCTATGGCTTTGCTGGCAATAACCACCCCCACCTGAAGAAACACGCTACCCACAGTAGCAACTATTACCCCAGCGCCCAGAAACAGCAGTGCAGAAGTCAGTGACTCTATTAAAGCATGACTCAATTGCGTTAATGCATAAGAAAATGGTTTATTTACTAATTGTAATGTGAAAGTTATTGACTCAATCAGTATCAAAATCATCTTTTCAGTAAAGAAATGAAAATACAAATAAAGCGCAATCAGCTGAAATAATGATGTTATTTCAATACTTTTGACAACCTGCCCTTCCTTACGGCCATCACGTAATTTCTTTTCTGTAGGCTGTTCTGTTTTCTCGCTCATACAGATGGAAACCAGTCTTTTAGATAAATATAAAATTTATCGCTTTCAACCAAATAGTGATGAAGAGCATAAGGGAATGAGATCAGGAGCGTCAGTAGAACCAATATACTTTTGAGCGGCATTGAGAAGAAAAACACATTCAATTGTTGTGCCGACCGATTTAAAAGACCTAAAGCCAGATCGGCTAATACCATACATATTATGGCAGGAAGAGAGAAGCTGATACATAATTGATAAAGCGTTCTCCACTCTGCCTGGATATATTTTAAAAATTGCTGGTCAAATAATAAAGTACGCCCTGGTGGTAAATATTGATATGACTCATACAGAATGTTTAATATAAACTCCATGCCGCCGCTTATAAAGAAAATAACACACAAGAACTGGCTGAAAAGCAAGCCAAAAAGTGAGGTTTCAGCTTCTATTGTAGAATTGAATATCGTACCCATTGTCGCGCCACGTAAAGTATCAAGCAGAAACCCCGCCATATCAACGGCCCAAAAGGGAACCGCCGCACAAAACCCAATTAAAAAACCAATAATCACCTCTCCGGTGACTAACCCTAACCAGCTGTAATCTTTACCAATATGCATCATAATCTTCTGCTGGTAAATGATTGGTAATATGGGAAAGGTAAGTGACATAAGCACGCCATTACGTAAAATCGCGGACCCTAAACTGCCACTTTTTAATAGGGGAAGTAATAAAGAGAGGCTCAATGGTCGAATAAAAGCCACAGCCAATGCAATAAGCCACTCATTTACCTGTTGTGCCATTCAACCATGCTCTCCAATTCGTAACATTATCTGCCGGGTATAATTCAACAGGATACCGCTAAGCCATGGGTAGCTGACCATTAAGGTTATTGCAATTGCCAATAATTTAATCATGAACTGTAGCGTTTGGTCCTGTATTTGAGTCAAGGCCTGAACAAGGCTTACGATGACACCAACTACCGATGCCACCAACACCACCGGCATAGACGTAAAAAGGACGATCCATAAAAGTTGCGTTACAAATTGCGTCAATTCAGAATCATTCATGAAAAGCTCTGTACCAATTGCGCCAGTGTCAGATCCCAACCGCCTGCCAGTAAAAATATTAGCAGCTTAAACGGTAATGAAATGGTCATTGGCGATACCATCATCATCCCCATAGCCAGCAGTATATTTGAAATAAGCAGGTCAATAGCCAGAAAGGGAAGATAAATAAGTAATCCAATCCGAAATGCCTGCGTCAACTGACTCACCGTAAATGCCGGAATTAATATGAGCAAAGAATCAGGTTTTATCTTTCTTTTTATGTCTTCAGGCCAGGTTCGTTTTATCAAACTCCGAAAATAATTGGCTTCCTTCTCTTCAGAGTTTTTTTGCAAAAACTGTCGATAAGGCGCTAATGCTTTACTGTCCCACTCAGACGTCCAGAAAGGAGCGCCAGCGACCTGAACCGGATGCCAGCGCTCTTTTACAGCTAATAGCGTCGGCCCCATAATGAATAAGGAAAGTACAAGCGCGAGGCCATACAGTGCGATATTTGGGGGAACTTGTTGAATACCCAGAGCATTTCGTAAAATCGAAAATACCACCGCCAGTTTAAGGAAAGAGGTTCCCATGACGATAATGAGAGGCAGTATTGAAAGCAGAAACAATATACCAATCAGTTGCAAAGGCGAATCGGGTAAAGACATACTGTATCTCTCATGACACGACCTGGAACGCTATTATATTGTTCGCATATTATTTTTCTTATCAGGTTTACGCTGTATTTTTGCAAAGATACCAACGTGTAATACGCACCATAAATTCATTGCCACAGGCAATCAACTCACCTTGCCCAATAATACGGTCATTTACTCTTATCGTCACCTCTGGCGCAAAACATCCACCTACAGGCAAAACGTCCCCCGTTTTAAGTTGTCGTAATTGTCCAATTTCCAGACTCGCACGTCCGATCTCAAAGAGCACCTGTTGTGGTATCTGCTCAAGTTCTACTGAAGATGTTCCGTCACTCTTTGACATTGGACTCCCTGACGCAAGTAGCGTTTCGATATCCTGGACTAATTCATCAAATTTCATCGTGTTATCCTCTGTCAGCAACACCCTCGCGTAGATCCCCCCAGGTAGTTGAATAGCAAAAAAACCGAGTCTGATGTCGCCAAAGCAATGAATCCGAACGCCCATGCCGATTTCGATAGACTCAAGTTCAATTAACGTAAGCTGGCACCAGCCTAAATATACAGGGACTACTACAGGAGGGGCAGGATAAATCTGTTGTCGCGCAGCAGAAAGCTCTCCGACTATATTGCGCAAAAAACCCGTTGGCCATGTAAAAATAATGCTATGGAACTCATGTTCTTCAACTGTCCATTTAATATGCAACGCTAGCTGATGTGGTAGATTACTGCAGGATGTTGGCGGTTCGTTCTGACAGAGGGTTGCATCACTGGCTTGCAATAACGGCGCCAGCCCCCATTCAGCTATTCCATATAGCAATTCAGGATCGATAGCCGATCGATTAGCGGTGCCAATTAACCCTTCACACCAGCGCTGCCAGCATTCTTCTGCAATCCACACCCTACCCAGCTCATTATGATAATTTATGGTAAATAATGTCCCTTGCTGTACTGGATATTGTTGCATACTCAATGTCAGCTCACCAATGGTAGCGCCTTGCGTTGGAAGCATCTCCATCCACGGACGCTCTTCATTCGCTATTCTTAACATAGAATATCTCCAGGGAAATTATATACCCCATATGCAGCAACTGAGACTCCAGCCACTGCTTTAGCGCTTTCATCGAACGGTAAATTTCATGATGAGGGACATTGATTCTTAACTGAATTAGCCCCCCTGATTCACAGACTTCACACTCTACACCGTCAAGATAACCGCCACTAACACGATAACGTTGCGTGAAAACCACGTTCTTATTCAATGCTGCAGGAGGATTATTCTCACCAATGGGTAATGCCTGGTGCATGAGTTGTTCAAAGTCCATACGTTCCGCCTCCGCCTCGTTATCATCCTGATAAGACTGGCATGGCAACCCAAGACTTCCCTCAACTTTGGTAATACGCATCGCTTAATACCATAGTAATTTTTTCTTTCTTTTTCATAAGCGCATTAAAATTCTTCTGTAATTCGCTTCGCCGGGAGACAAGCTGCTGATACTGATTCTCTAACTGCTGCCGTTGCGTCAAAAAGCTCTGCGCCTGAGTGAATAACCCGGCCATTTGTTGTTTCTTATCCAACAATAAATGACAAGATAACGTACCTTGCCAGCCCATTAATTCTTTCAGTCTGGTAGACACTGCTAAAGCGCGCGTCTGGCAAATCTGCTGTTCCGTAATAATCGTCTGTTGCTGCTGATCAAGTACGGTAAGCTTGCCGCGTAATTGCTTTTCACGCCGCGCGATTATCTCCAGCAAAGTTTCCATGATCACTCGGTGAGTATTTGGTGTAATTTTTCTATAAGTAGCTCGGGTCCGCATACTTCATCCTTACTTTGTCGCAAAAATGTGCAAATATCCGGATAGGTATCAATGGCTTTGTCAGTATCAGTATCAACTCCTCGCTGGTATTCCCCAATGCGTATTAACAGTTCAACCTCCTGGTAAAGCGCCAGGCGCCGCCGCAATATCGCCGCCAGTTGACGATGCTCATGGCTGGTAACGACTGGAAAAACGCGGCTGAGCGTTGCCAGCACGTCAATGGCAGGATAATGCCCCCTCTCTGCAAGCCGCCGGGATAGCACAATATGTCCATCAAGTAGTGAACGGACTTCATCCGCCAACGGCTCATTCATATCATCGCCTTCCACCAGTACCGTATAAAATGCGGTAATACTGCCTTTTTCCCCCATTCCTGTACGTTCTAAAAGTCGTGGCAATGCACTAAATACGCCTGGCGGATATTCTCCAGAAACTGCGGTCTCTCCGGCGGCCAGAGCGATTTCTCGTGCGGCCCTGGCATAACGCGTCAGTGAGTCGGCAAGCAAGACGACTCGCTTTCCATTATCGCGAAAAAATTCTGCTATCGTGGTAGCCACAAACAGCGCCCTCACGCGCTCTAAGGCGGGTCTGTCAGAGGTTGCGACAACAATGACACAGCGTTTTCGGGTCTCTTCAGACAGTGTAAAATCGATGAATTCGCGGACTTCTCGTCCACGTTCACCAATTAACACCAGAACATTGCTGTCTGCGTCTGGCGCATTACACAGCATCGCCAGAAGCGTGCTTTTCCCCACGCCAGGAGCAGAAAAAATACCCACTCGTTGCCCTTCGCCACAGGTTGCAACGCTATCAATAGCGCGAATCCCCGTCATTAATGGTTGAGTGATAGGCTGTCGAACCATTGCGGGAGGAGGCATTGCATCATAGTCTTTCCAGCAGACGTCGGGCAGTTCGCGGCCATCAAGGGGACGACCAAAACCATCAATGACTCGCCCTAATAACGCTTCGCCCACGGGAACCTGATGGCGTCGCCTTAAGGCCATCACTTGCTGCCCGCAGTGAAGTCCGATTGTACTCGTAAAAGGAGATAGCAAAGCTTTGCTGCCATTAATCCCCACGACTTCAGCAAGTTCTTCTCCAGGCTTTATACAGCACAACTCACCCATAAATACCCCAGGCAACCACGCATTTAACAACGTTGCGCTGACATCCTGAATTCGGCCCCATCGACAATAACCATCGGGGGGCGGATATTTCAGCCTCAGACGTTGCATCAATTCATTCTTCATTGTCCGCCAACTCCTCTTCGCTAAGGTCAATACTTTCTACCACTTGTATAAGGCTCTCCTCTCCTAATTCCTGCCATGACAAAATCGGTACGTCGAACAAGGTGGCTTCTGTAATTTTTCGCAAGAAACGTCGGGTGTCGACAGAAGTGACAATGAATAATTTGGCTGACTGCTTCAGCGCCTGCTCGATAAGTTGCAGGATCTGCGTCTTATGACGAGACGACAGCGCAGTATAGGTCCCCATTGCCGTCTGGCGAATGGATTCACGCACGAGGTTCTCAATACCTTCGCCGATCCGCAAAATCGGCAGCGGTTTTCCTTCCGGATTAAGACGACGCAGAATATGACGGCGAAGCGCGATACGGACATATTCTGTCAACATCAGGACATCTTTTTCACGTGGCGCCCAGTCAATTAAGGTGCCGAAAATAAGACGTAAATCTCTAATAGAAACCCGTTCTGATACAAGCCGTTGCAAAGTTTCAGCGATTTTATTAATGGGTAACTGGCGTTGAAGCTCTTTCACCAGCTCAGAGTAGTTTTTTTCCATCGCATTCATTAGATAACGCGTTTCCTGAACACCAATAAACTCTCCCATATGCCGAAGCAGGACACATTTTAATAAGGCAGAGATACGTTGGCTGCCCGCGAAAACGTCCAGTCCAAAACCTTGCGCCTTATGGGCCATGTCTTTTGTAAGCCAACAGATCTGCCCCATCCCGTTCGGTAACGTCTGGCTGTCACCCACCACACTAGCGTCCGCGCCTATCAATAAATAATCCGCCTGAGCGGGAATAGATAAACTAAATACGGGTTCCTGATATAGCAGTACCGTCAATTTTTCGGTGGGTTCAGGCAAAACCTCAATATTCACCTCAGGGAGAGGGACGCCGGTATCCTCAAATAAAAACCATCTCATGGCGTCAATATCACGAATCAGGTCGGCAGAATGTAACGTCGGGCTAAGACGTAAGATTAGAGGACATGCGCCGGGAACCATACTATCTTTTTCCGGTGCTTCGACGCCATTTGCGGAAACCACAGACTTTTTGCGGCGAATGAGGATAATTGGCAATGCTAACAACGCTGAAAAGAAAGCGAGAGTGATAAAAGGAAAGCCAGGAATTAAAGCGAGGAGCATTAAAACCACAGCGGTTAATATGAGCGACTGAGGTTGTCTGGCAATTTGAGAACTCAACTCTGTCGCCAGGTTCTGGCGTTTCTCACCCGGGACACGGGTGACAATAATTCCCGCGCTAAGGGAAATCAGCAGCGATGGAATTTGCCCACATAAACCATCTCCGATTGACAGTACGCTATAAGTGTGAACAGCCTCACTCATCGACATATCATATTGTACGATAGCGATAATGATACCGCCGATAATGTTCACCAGAACAACAATAATACCGGCAATCGTATCGCCTTTAACAAATTTCATCGCACCGTCCATCGCACCGAGAAAGCGGCTTTCCTGCTGGACATGCTGTCTTAATGTACGGGCATGGTCTGCATCGATAACTCCGGCACGCAAATCGCCATCGATACTCATTTGTTTGCCTGGCATCCCATCAAGCGAGAAACGTGCGCTAACTTCCGCCACCCTCTCGATACCTTTTGTAATGACAATAAATTGCACGATAGTAATGATGGTAAATACGACCAACCCAACGGTGAGATTTCCTCCTACGACAAACTTACCGAAAGCATCCACAATATTACCGGCATTATGTTGTAACAGTACCAGCCGTGATGTGCTGATTGTGAGTGACAAACGATATAATGTAGTAATAAGTAATAAAGACGGAAATACCGATAAATCGAGAGGGTCACTAAGATAAATAGCAATTAAGAGCAGGATCACTGAAAACATAAGGTTGATAGTAATCAGGATATCAACCATCCAGGTCGGCAAAGGTAACAGCATCATCACAATAGCGATTAATAACACCGTCGCCAGAACCATATCCTGCCGACCCGCGCATACACTGAGCCACTGTTGCGCCCTGACTCCCTCACCTAACCATGAACGCATTGCGACTCCAGAAATTTTATTTGTCGATGATGTAATCGTAACCAGAGCTCGGCGGAGCTGGAAAGAGGTGGAGAACAACTCATTGCAAGCCCATCGCGCAACAAAAATAATCGTTGAGGAATACCCTGGAACGCTGCGGGTTTCCAGTTAGCCAACGCTTTAAAAAGCAGTTCTTCGTCTAAGAAGGTTTGCTTGAGTATCTGACATAAGTGAATACGACCGTTATGATAGTTTAGATAGGTTTCATATTGTCCTTGCCGCCAGAACATATTGGTCGCTAAAGGCCGTTCAGCTAATCCTGCTAATTGAATAAAAAGCTGAATATTACGTTCAGTAATGAGATCCCAATCCATCCTGACGCCTCATGATGAGCCAGAAAGCCAATTTACCTAAATATTGAAAGCCAGGTATCAGAATAAAACCTGATTTATCTTTACTTCACGAAGCGTTTCGAGAATTTGTTCACGTTGATCTTCGTCGTTAAAACAGTTATCGGGTATCAGCATAAACTGCGCATCAAGTTGTTGGAGTAACCGATTGAACATCTTCGATGAAGAAACTATAGCGGTAAGTCTATCAAGCAACCAATCACTGAAAAGCCAGCGCTCACAAATAATATCGAGTAGTAGCGGCAGTAATGTATTAGGCGGCAACTGGCAAATCCACTCCTCACGCTGGCACTCTTTTTCAAGGCCAAGGAATAACAGCAAACGACGCAAACGTACTAATGCTGCGGCCAAACGACTTTGCTCCGAGGGTTCGATGCATATGCTAAGTTCAAAGGCTATTGCTCTTAGCAAAATACGGACCCGTTCACAGCGATCCGGCCAGTCTGCCACGCGTCTGAACCACTGCGATAAGGGCATTTCATCGTTGTCTATCGCCTGTTGCATAAAACGCTTCAGCGAGGACAGCGTAGCGGTATCCACTTCGCCAAGTTCCAGTAAACTAAAAACGGCAAGTTCCCATCCCTCCTCCGCTGTAAGCGTATCCAGTTGCGATTGCAAATCGCGTTTTTTCTTTTTTGACAACCCGCCGGCAGTAAGCGCCATTGCAAGAGCGATAATTTGATACGCATTCTGTAAATCAGGATCACTATTCTCTTCGGTAAGCGGACGCAACGCTGCCCCATTATCCTCCTGTATTTGTTTTATCAAACGCAGCAAAGCCTGCTGCCTGCGCTCCAGTTTCTCAGCATCAGTGAATTTATTACTTTCGCGCAGTTTACCACTCAGCGCCATTCCTATTTCTTCCATCGTCTCATAGAGCGCTGCCCCCGTCGTTTCCTGTAACTCCTGGAGAGCTAACATTGAAGGCGAAATAACCTCTTGTTCCTCTATAACCTGGCCAGGGGTAAATGCTGTAGGGGGCGTCATTTTTATCTCATTAATTTTAATATTCATCGCTACCTCTTTTATCTTCACCATTACGTAACCATTTCAGTAACGCGTTGAAATGACGAGAAAGTGAAAACTCAACGGCATATCGTGTTGAGGAAAGTTCAGCCTGATCGGGAGAGAAACCAGGCTCGATAATCAACGTAAACCGCTTGCCAAAAGTTTCACGCATCAATGCCTCTTTTTCAGGATGAATACGCAAATAAAGCGCTCCCTCTTCCGCCATAGCCGTGGCCTGGCGTGCCAGACGATGGCACATAACACTGTCTACCGACTGTTGGTCGAACCAGGCCAACAGAACCTGTTCTATACTATTTTTAATATGATGCGCTGCGTGATCGACCAATGAACGAAATTGATTTTCATCTTCTTGTAAATGTTTTACATGCTGTTCCAGCCATTCCACTTCCATTTTTTCCAGCGTATTTTTACGCAAGCACGCTAGTTCTTGTTGCTGCTCAACTTTCTGTTCACGCTGATAACGATAGGCGTCTCGGATGATTTTTTCAGCCTTACGGTAAGCGGAGCTCACAATAGCATGTGAAACTCTCTTAGCTTGTTGCTCTTGCGCAAATAAAGTTAATTGTAATGTTATCCACTGTGACTCAATAATATTTCGAGCGGGTAGCTTATGGTTAATTTCCGTCAGAGGAAGTGAAGTAAAACTCATAGCAAATGCTCCATGAAGATAATCTCGGTAAGAGAAGTCTTCGGCCAAAGTATACGCTGCGGAGGGGGTAATAATACTAATAGCGCATGTAAAACCGCATCGTCATGCGCTTCCCGATTAAGAATGGCGGTACCGATCTGCAATGCAGTTTGTTGCATCACTTGCGGAGGAAGTAATTTGCCATCTCTTTGCCCCAACCAACCATATAGCTGCCAGATCTCATCCTCGCTAAACCACTGTAGAAGCAATTGCCGATACTCTGGTAGCATAAAATAGTCACTACACCTGAGTTTGAATAATCCCAGCCCAAAGGCAAATGCCGATATACGCGGCGCAAGACGAACCTGCCGTTTTTGCCTGTCATTTAAACAGGCTGGAATAACAGAGCTTCCTCTTAGTCTATTTAACGCTCTGTCAAGAAGACGATCCAACTCGGGCCGATCGCCATAACGCCAGCAGTTTGAAAGATGAAAGCCCAGCTTATCCAGCCATTCCGGTACAGCGTAACGAGCAGGTTGCCAGAAATAACGATAAAGTTGCAACACCTCGGGATCAGGTCGGCTCAAAAACGGCGTCTCAGGCAAAAATAGCCGATCAGGATGCCCACTCCTAATAACAGTCCTGTCAACGATAACATCAACTGATAAGGGTATTTCATCAACCACTTCACCACCTTCCCTTTATTGGCGTTGATAACGTCCATAATCCAGAATGTTTGTCTCGCGGGTACGTCAGCTACCATTCTGAATTCAGCAGGCTGCATCAAGATACTAATCTTACTGTATTGCAACCCAGGGATTGACATCTCTATTAAATCCTTAATTTTTACCCGAAAGGCCTCCATATTGACCTGTGGTGAATATTTTATAAATACGGCAACTGAGCTCGGAGAAGCGTTACTTCCCTCATCATAAGTCGGTAGCGCAATGGTCACTTTTGCATTAATCACGCCCTCCATCTGACTCAGCATTCCTTCAATTCTTTGTTCTTTTAAAAAATTAATCTTCTGCTGTTCTTCCTGGGGTGATACCACTAACTGATTAGCCGGAAACATCTTATCCGCCGTTGTAAACTGACGATGCGGATAACCGTTAAGTCTAAGTAGCTCAACCGCATTAATAAACTGCGACTGCTCGACACGTAAGGTAACACCGTCCTCTTCCTGTTTTTTTTCCGCATCAATATGATGCTGCATAAGTAATGCCAGCATTTGATTCGCCTCATCCTCTGGCAATGAGCGATAAAGATCCACATCACATGCCGTAAGAAAGAACGTAAGGACAGTAAGAAATACTATACGATGAACCTTCATGCCATGTTATCCAGCTTATTAAGCGCTTGCGATGCTGCGCCTGATATTCTGGCAAGATAATCGACGCCTACCGTTAACTGCATATAATCCATTTGTCTGGTCAACATAACCTGCGGTAATAAAGCACTGGCGTTACTGGTGGATGCTTCATCTTTCAGCAATTGTTCAAAAAAATTAATTTGCTCCTGGCTCGGTTCTGCAGAGGACTTTACATAAGATTGAGTGCTTACAGGCACTACGCTCATATCAGAAATATTCAATTTTCAAACCCCTCATTTGGTGCAGGAAATAACAGACGCAGCGCCATAGCCTCTGGCAAATCTATATCCGATAAAATTTTCGCGGCTTTTAGCGGCTCATTTAAACCCGCCAACAATAATGCCAGACATACCAACTGTAATTTTTTATCCGGAACAATAACCGTTAGCGCTGGTAACATCGCATGTACCTGGGAAATCAGGCTATGGTTAACGCCCGCAAACATGATTTCCAGCAGCAACCGTCGAACATCGTCGCTAATAACTTCAGATTTTAGCAATGATTCCACTAAGCATATCCTTGATCATTTTGATCAGTGAACTTTCGTAATTAATAAATGTAGAATACTGCTGTAAGGCAAATTGCGCTTTAATCATCGATTCTGGGTTGAGCAAATCATTACCATTCATTTTGTCATTAATGGCCTGGCCTGCCTGATGCGCCATGTGGGAGAGCATATCCACTAATTGTGCAATATCCATAATGCTTTTCCTTAAAATAAATACATCGTAAGGATACTGGCAACATAGCAAAATTTAGAAAGCAATGAACATCCGGTATATACCTGAAAACGATTACTCCGGCGCACGTTGTTCTGGCGTTACCTGAGCCAGCAAACGATATAATGGGCTGCTGACCTGCATACCGGTCATTGCCATCCCATCCATACCGAAGCGAGTAAAACTCATTAGTCCATAGGTAATATCATTAAGACGCTCTAATAAATGAGGCTGTAGTCCCAAACTACCACTCCAGTATGAATGCGTCATTACCGTCGCGGTTAAGGCTAATCTACCGCCCAGGGAGACGGCTTTAGCAATCGCCATACTTTTGCGTTGATTGGCGAAACAATTAGCAATATAAAAAACGGCATTGCCTATACTGTCGTGAGCCATAGGCAAATGATGTTTATGATGGTAGATAAGACAGGCGACATCCGCGATGGCAATAGCAAGGCCAATCCCTGCCAGGGCTACGAGCGGCGCGCCTCCACCACTTAGCACTGTTAATGCTATTCCAGCGGAACAGCATAAAATCTGTCCGCCCAAAATAACCGTTTGCCAACTAAAAATTTCTTTTGGAAAACACTCTATCACTCGTTTCGCAAGTCCGGCCAATAACCGCTCTTTTCCTTGTTGAGGACCTATTCTACCACTCTCCATATTGGTTTCCGGATGTGGCAATGAGGGACATGGAGGTGATTCCTCAGGCGCGTTAACAGGACGTTGCCCTCCTACCTGAGCATTTGGGCTAACAGGTTTCATGGTTCTCCCCGAGATGTATGACCAGAACTGTCCATTAATGCAGGTGCAGTAGCAGATTGACAGAGCGCTGCCATTTGTTCCGCCAATAACGCACTGGGATCGGCATAAAGTTCATCAACAGAATTTTCCTGATCGTCGCCAGAGGGGCGGGCAAGGCAATAATCCAGTACCGCACCTATCGCCGTCAGGCTAACGGAGGTAATTACACTCCCCATGTCCAAAGAGGCCGCAATATTTTCAGCCGCGGGCAGTGGAAACTGTAGGGGTAAAACCAACATAGAAATAGCGATTCCTGAACGTATTAATAAAGAAAGACAATTAGCAAGGGTGTTAGCGCAGTTAAGACTTGCCCCACATTTTAAGGCCAGCGCACTGACCACAAGAGCAACGCTATCACTGGCGGTTTGTAATGGCTCCTTTTGCTGACATATCGATTGATAATTATGATACGCACAGCAAGCATCCCCAATAGCAATCACGAGCGCCGCCCCCGCAAGAATAGCAATGGGTAATCCTGCCCCGCCAGAAATTACCGCTGCAGCAACCGATAACCCAAACACGACTGTCGCACCCAGCGCACGAATAGTGTATTGCATAAAATGTATAGCATAATCCCTCTGCTGCCTTATTTGTTCAGGCGTAAGCAGCACAGGGGCTGCGGGGGTACCAGGCGCTGGAATTTCAGGGGGAGGAAACGATACCTCCTTCGCTTGTATATCGGAAGGAGGACTATTACCATCGACTATATTACTTGCCGCTGACGGAATATGAATTTTCATATTTCGTTCTGTTATTTAAGCAATAAGAGTATCAACCATTATTTGCGCATTCTGGCGAATCTCACTCCATGAGGCATCCGCATAACTCATCTTGATTGCGGTTTGAAAAGCCTCTCTCGCCAACCCGGGTTCCCCCATCATTTTGAGACAGACGCCCGTTTGGTAAACCGGTTCTGGATGGCTGGCATCCAGCATCAAGGCATGTCCATAGAAATTAATGGCCGTCGTGTATTCTTTAAGCATCATCCAGGTGCCAGCCAATGCAATATGGGCACGCCAACTCCATGGCTGGGCCATCACCAGCCAACTAAAATCGATTACGGCGCGCGAATAATCCCCCTCCTGCCATGAGGCGTAACCACTGGCATAAACGGTTTCCGGATCAACGGATAATAGCTGTTTCAGAATGTCTTCGGGTATTTTATTTTTCTGATCTTCTTTCATCATCATACCTATTGATTGTTATTTTCACGTGATAATGATTTACGTCAGGAAGGTCATTTAAAAACGTCGCTGGATAAGATGCTCGGCGGATAAAACTGTCCAGTTATCGCCATCAAGCTGTGTAAAGGTCGCTCCCATTACTGTCAGGATGCGCAATAATTTCCTGCGTAGCATGGCTTTTTTTTCATCCAGAACGTCGGTGATTATCAACATCTTTAAACATGTTAACTGCGGGTGATGCACAAATATCCCGCGTAAAAGTCCCAGTAAGTGAAACAATTGCTGTGGTCGAGGTTGCCCGGGCGTCAGGCGCCTGAACTCACAAATAATCATTTCTTTTGCCTCAATACGATAGATCACCAGGTAAGGCGATAATATAAACTGCTGCCCAAGTAATATGGCGGTCTCCCCTAAATATGCAGGCTCAGTAAACACCTGATGCCGACGCAACCATTGCTCTATTTCTTGCACCATGTTTACCTCGTTAATGCCCGGAGTATTTCAGCAAGAACCGTGACCAGTGACGACCCCACGCCGATGATTTGCTGCATAATTTCAGTTGCTTTCTCCATAATTTCCGTCAGGGATTTATTATAAGATTGGGCCCCATTTTGTTGCAGGTCGGCAATCGCTTTATCTTGATCACTTTGACGTTGCGCTACACCAGCCCCCAGGCCCATGACGCCCCCAGCTGTGTGGCCTACGGCTTGACCCGCTATAAGACCGGTTTCCCCGCCTACGGCCCCTAATCCTATCGTCAGTACACCCGACAACATTGCGCCACCCGCAGTAATCATTGATGCTCTAAACGCTTCATCAATTGTTTTCATTTGCGTCTGTAAAACATTGACTTGCAGTTCCCAGGCCAGCCGTTGTTTTTCTACGTTATAGCTGCGCATGATATCGCGCAGCTTTTTGGCAAGCTCCATTAGCTTCATCCAGATATCATCAAATAACAGAAGCATTGATTCAGTACCCATTCCCTCCCCGGAGGGAGATGGAGTGGAAGAAGGTGTTAACAAGGAAGGCGCTGGTAATACCAGTGCTACGTTACTCGCTTCCATATTTTTATCCTCAGATTAAGCGCGATAGCCAGCTATTCTCGCCTGAACGCTACTATAGTGATCAATGGTATCTAATACATCTCTAAGCGCGGCACCGCTCCCCTTATAAAGCTCCTCTAAGCGTTTTTGTTCTATCTTTTTCTGGTTTTCTGTTTGTTGCATTATGAAATCCAGAAACCGTTGCTGAGTTATTAATTGCTCTATTTTCTTTTCGATCTTCGCTTTTTCTGTGTTAACCATGCCAGTATTCATCTGACTGGCGCCCTCGGTTGCACATCTGATAGCCTGTAAGCCTTTAAATGAACAATCCCTCAGTAAGGCATACAGGATTTTTTTGAACATATTGAAGAGAACTTTATTACGGAATTTTTTTAACAGGAACTTTCCACCTTCTTGCACACATTTTTCCAGGGCTTCTTTTGCCGCTTCTTTTGCCATGGCTTTCACCCCCTCTTTCGTAAAGCTTTTTCCCGCGCTTCGCGTCATATTATTTTCTACGTTACGAGAAAACTCGGCAGCCTCCTCTGCCATCTCATTCGCCATAGCCATTTCACGTTCAAGCGGCTCAAATTGTTTGGAAAAACTTTCGCTCACTTCTTCGCCAAACTTTTCAGCCAACTCCTCTATTTCTGCTTCCCCTGCACCTACCATACGCTCAACCACTTCCTCGCCAAAACCGGAGTCAAGCACTTTTGCAGCTGCGCCAGATAAACCTCTCGTCGCCATAAAAGCACGGCCAATCTGGAAAACATCCAGTGCCAGCGCGACGGCTTCACAACCAAATTGAATCTTACTTGTCACGTCAATAATTGCCTGACAGGTATCGTGGTCAGCACCGCACATCATTGCCGTTTCGGCTCCGGCTTTAACCATTCCTGCACAACCTGCGGCTATATAAGCTACGCCGCTAGCCATTTCTGCGGGATTACCGGACAGAAAACCCTCCACAACTTTTAAGGCGCCAATCACAGTTTCAAATATGCCGGTAATCCAGTCAAAAATAGCGCCAAAAATGCCCGCTTTACGCGCTTTATCCTCCTGCTCTATCGCTTTCTGGATCTGCTCCTGATACTCCTTTACCTGCTTATCACGTAATGCATTTTGCACCTCAGTTGCCCGCTCAAGCTGTTGGCATAACGATTGAGCGTTATTACCAAAAACGCTGAGTATTAATGTCGTCATCAACATTGATAAAACCGCGGGATTGGTCTGCAAAAAGTCAGGCAATGATGGACGCTTATGATTTCCGGGTACGGCATCAAGCAGTTGCTTCAACGCATTGCTTGCCTCCTGAAGACTAATTTTCCCTGATAACAGGCACGCGGCGTTGCCATCGCCAAAAGTAGAATTCACACGATGCTGGCGCTTTCCCAGCGAACCCGAGGAAACGCAACTGACATTGCTTAAGTGATGATGTGTTAAGGCGGTTACTCCTGCGGCGCTGTCGCTATTACTGTGAATTCGATTCATTTTTAGCTCCTGTCAGAAAGTTGCTGTAACATCTTTTCTGCACGCTGTCGGAGAATTTGATGTTCACTGACCTCGCCGCAAATACGCACCACGGCCTTTAACGCTTTGATTGCATAACAGACGTTATCACACGCGAGATAGCATTCCGCTGCGGCCCATGGCGCCTGCGGCGCATCAATCTTAATTTGTGCCGCGCGTCCATAAGCGTATATCGCTTCCCCCCAATGTTTTTGAGCCTGGCAGCATTCCCCTAACCTAAACCAGTAGTCAAATGACCAGGCATCATATATCGTCAACAATTGAAAAAGTCGCGCTGCGCCGGCGAACTCTTTTACCTCCATAAGCTGCATGGCATAGCGATACAGAGTATTAAGCGGCTGTGTAACATCGTCATCCAACAACATACGCAGCGAGCCGCCACGCCGGAAAAACCGCATCGTGTCATGTGCCTGTTGTAGGGTCGGGTCTTTTTTCATGAGTACGTTTTCTGCGCTATCATACTGGAAATTTCCCCCCACTTACTGATAAGCCCTGTCAGTTGGGTAAGGACAGCGTTAAGCTCCTGAGACATTTTTTGAATTGTTATCTGCCCCTGACTCATAAGATCGGTATTCCGGTTGGCGTCATTATCCAAAGCCGCTTTGATCGCCTGTAGGCCACCTTTATCCAGCTTCCCATGATCGCCATATTTAGCCATATAATCATCAATGGTCATACCATCGATGAGAATACCATTATCACGCATGTATTTAATTACATCCTCAGGCACCTCCTCTTTGGTTTTAGCATCCCCTTTGGCTGCTTTAGCAATCACCTCATCCATCTCATTTGACTTTTCCTGGGTATTTCTGGCACGTTCAGCGTTCTTCTGGACTTCAATAAATTTATTATTTGCGATAGCCTGAATAACCATAAGGAGAATAAGCAAAACACCATACCCTTCGGCAAACGGATTTTGCTGGGATAAGTCATCCTGGCTCCCGGTATCAGCGTTGCTGACGCCGAAGCTATTTTTAAACACAATAGGGTTTTGACTTCCCCATAAGATGTTTCCTGAAGACATTATGCTTTACCTTTTTGTTTTTCCTGACGGTATCTCCACCGGGGCTTGAGCATTAAGTTGTTTCAGTCGTACTTCAAGTTGTTTAAACAAACTTACTATTTTCTTTAAATCCTTCTCGGCCTCCTGGTTAACCCCGGCAACGCCTTGTGGAAATAGGTTATGAAGAATACTCTCTGTCTCTCTGCTCTTTTTGGGGCTCTCTGCCCTTTCAGCAAGCTGTTGACTCACCTTAGCCCGGATTTGGTGAAATTTTTTAAGACAGTGATTTAGCTGCATGTAACTTTGCTCTAAATCACGATATTCACTAAACGCAGCCTTTTTCTTTATCATCATTCCCCTCCATATACACGATAGATAATTAACGTGCTAACTAAGAGCCTATCCCATTAGGGCTATTTTACTTGCCATTTTGAACCTGGGCAGTGCTCAAAATCCTCACGTACTACGTGTACGCTCCGGTTTTTGCGCGCTATCCGTGTCCAAACTGGCTGCGCCAATTAACGCCTGGTGGGATAGGCTCTAAGATATTTTTACTTTACTCTTGCTCACTCACTACAAGTGCGCTGTTATGGTAACGATAATAAATAATGTTGATGATATTTTCGGCCTGCTCGATCGCTTCAAGCAATAAGGTGTTTTGCTGATATTGCTGCGGATCCTGTAACTTGCCGTTGTTCTCTTCTAACTGTTTCCGGGCAGCCCTTAATTGTAAAATTATGCCTTTGGCCTCTTCACGCGAATGAAGCAGCAAATCTTCTAACCGGGTCAAAGTTGTCATTTTCCACTCACTTAAAATCTAATGGATAGTTAATCAAAGTATCATAATGTTTAATCGTTACCACATCGGCACTCAGATGGACAATTTCTCCCCCATTGGGTAACAATGCCCCTACACGTAAACGCTCTTTATTCGTCAGTAATAAGTAATTACCATGGCGACTCTGTACAAAGCCAGCCACTGGCGCAGGCAGATACTTGCTTTCATCATGGGAAGGCGCAATATCCTGATAAATTAAAGAAAGAGCGGGATCCTTTTTCTTTAATGCTGCTAACGTTTCTTGCAAAATGCGTTGATGAGATTCATCCAGTACACCACTGATAACAAAAGAGCGCCGCATTGGCGTAACATTGACAAGCCCCACTAAACCGTTCTCTATTATCGCAGAAATAATATCATCTCCCTGAGACTGATGAGAGTGACTAATCTGCCAGTGCAATAACCCGGGAATATCTGCAAGTAATGGTTGAACCTTACGCCATTGCTGATCCATTTGTATATCATCATGAATTAACACGCTCCCCGGCCCTTCGCTGGATACTTCAGCATGCGGGTAACCCATTTTTATCAAAACATCCTGCACTTCTCGTACCAATAAGTCATCACAGATTACACCATCCCGATACATGACCCCCCATGATTCGAGAGTCGCTCTCACCTTTTGCATCTGTTCGCTTGACGAGCAATAACCGGACAACTGCAGGCTGCCATCTTCTTTCCATTGCGCCCGCACATAATGAATATTGCTTTTGTCTAATAAAAACTTAACCCGCAAAGGTAAGTCATTTACCGTTTCAGGCTGACCACTAATACTTAACAGGACACCCATTCCACCGATGAAAATCAAGAATACGCCAGCCAACCACCAGTACCCTGATCTGGAAACGGGTATTTGATAATCAGCAAGTTCACAATCCTGTTTACCAAACGCGATAGCCACTCCCGCAACCTGCAAAACCCCACTGGATGGTAGCGGCTTATTTGGATTAAATCTGCGGCCATTAACTCTAACTCTGGCTTTCCCGGCATCAACAAATAAATTATCTGCCTGTTCTCTCAGAATAATTTTTTCATTTATAGTAAGCGGAATACAAATATCGCATCCTTTCTCCCCCAGTGACAGGTTACCTTCATTCAGCCATACTTCCCGGCCTTGTAAAACGTGACCTAAAAAACGTATTTTCCAGGAACTCTTTGGATTAACCATGAGATATGCCATTATTTACTACTGAGGCTTTAATCAAAAAAAGCCTGATTACACTATGTACTTGAGTCGTATCATTGCGAAACAAATGGCCTACGACAGGAATATCGCCCAATAAAGGAATTTTATTTTGCGAGTGGATTTGTTTACCTTGTTTAAATCCTCCCAGCAATAGACTTTGCCCGGCCAATAATGTGGCCTGCGAAGCAATTTCAGAATTTTGCACTTCGGGCAGCGGGTCTGTTTCGCTTTGCGTATCACTTTGTTGTCCATCCTGAATATTAAGATTAAGCATTATTTTTTGCGTGCCATTATCATTTAACAAGCGAGGTGTAACGCGCAACAAAGAACCCGTAGTGATGGATTCAAGTTTAGCCACTTTTTCTCCCTGCAGTTTGGTATAGAAAGTAATATTTTTATCCAGCACAGCCTGGATATTATTTAAAGTCACCACAGATGGCTGGGAAAGTACATAAGCCTGAGAGCTTTTTTCTAGGGCATTCAAACGCACCATAAAGTTTGAGGTATCGCTGATTACCGTTGAAAAACCGCTAGCACCACCGTCATTCAAACCTGTATTGAACGCAATTTTCTTGCCACCCAGCGACACTGCCGTTCCCCAGTCGATGCCTAACTGGTTAATATCTCCAGCATTAACATCGATAATTTTCACCGAAATCTCTATCATCTGCTGGCGTTGATCTAATTCTGTGATAAGTTTCCGATACCCGGCCATATTGGCCGCATAATCACGAACGATCACTGCATTCTGGCGTGGGTCGGCAGCAAACATGGGCAATGCCTGTGTAGCGGGTGAACCATTGTTCATCGATGACGCCGGTACGCTGGTTTTACTCATCTCACGCAATACACTCACGACCCCTGGAACCACGACGGACTGATCGCGATATTGGTATTGGGTATCCATCGCAGTGGCATACTTAAGCGTGTATATACTTACACTCACCGCACTGTCTTTTCGTTTGATTAACGCATTATCCAGCACTGAAGCTAATTGACTAATACGAGTCAGGCAGCTGGGAACACCGCTCACCTCCACAGCTTTGGTACCGGTAATTTCTTTAACCTCGCATCCCGGTGATGAAAGGATATTCTGGCTGCGTAAGTAATGAATGAACCGTCCAGTAGATAAAATATTGAAAGTGATAACCTGATGTTTTAATAACGATGCAGGATATACATATAACATGCTGCCATCAAACCAGGTAAGCAAATCATATTGTGCTGCCAGGTTATTCAAAATATCGACCGGTGGTCCAGGCGGAATTTTTCCACTAAATGTAGCTGTTATCAATGGGCTAATAGTAATAGCCGTATCATAGTTCTCTGAGAGCAGATGTAAAACCTCTGCTAATGGCATTTGTCTGGCATAAAGGGTGAAGTCATTACCTTTCCATGATAACTCATCACTCTTTGCTGTATTGAGTATAAATAGTAAAATTAAGATTAAACGTTTATTTACTACCATTTTATACCCCACCCGAATAAAGTTTATGGTGATTGCGTATTACATTTTTTAAAATGCAAGTTAAAGCCAGGTGTTTTTCTATCTCAATAGCAATAAGCTCAGAGCTACTACTTGTGGTATAATAACCGTTTAACCATCCCCCATCCGCTGTGAGCTGTATAGCATAATCATGGACGTCCGGGTGTGCTGCAAGCAGTAGTGTCACATAGGCAAGACAAGGCTTAGGTAAGCTTTCCAGGTCATTTAAGAACAAAGAAATAGAAAATGCTTCTGAGAAAATTTCTCCTCTGGCAGGATGCCCATCAATAGTCATTATCCAGGATCGGCTATTACCTTCGGCCTTGATATCCTGAATTAATGCAATGCCTTTTAAAACTGCCAGCATGAATCCCTCCTCAGACATAAATGGGAGTTTCTATCAAATTCGCTCACAACCACATCCGTAAAAAGCCTGATTCACATTTATTTCGACTATACTTTTCTTGTACAATATCAGGATGCTGTCTACATATACCTTGTCACAGGCGACTCTATCATTCGGATTTTCCGATAAATTCACAATTACATTTTCAGCACTGACATAAAAACTTACAATTTGAAAAATTATTTATTAAATAAACTGTTACGATGTTTTTACATCGCCATCTTATTAAAAAGTAATTGTAGTCATCGACTGGGTTATATATGAAGAAATTTATCTTCCTAATGATAACACCATCGATTAATCTTCTGATGAAACTATATGTACTGCGATAGTGATCAAGTGCCAAAGATTTTGCAACAGGCAACTGGAGGGAAGCATTATGAATTTGCTCAATCTCAAGAATACGCTGCAAACATCTTTAGTAATCAGGCTAACTTTTTTATTTTTATTAACAACAATAATTATTTGGCTGCTATCTGTGCTTACCGCAGCTTATATATCAATGGTTCAGAAACGGCAGCATATAATAGAGGATTTATCCGTTCTATCCGAGATGAATATTGTACTAAGCAATCAACGGTTTGAAGAAGCTGAACGTGACGCTAAAAATTTAATGTATCAATGCTCATTAGCGACTGAGATTCATCATAACGATATTTTCCCTGAGGTGAGCCGGCATCTATCTGTCGGTCCTTCAAATTGCACGCCGACGCTAAACGGAGAGAAGCACCGTCTCTTTCTGCAGTCCTCTGATATCGATGAAAATAGCTTTCGTCGCGATAGTTTTATTCTTAATCATAAAAATGAGATTTCGTTATTATCTACTGATAACCCTTCAGATTATTCAACTCTACAGCCTTTAACGCGAAAAAGCTTTCCTTTATACCCAACCCATGCCGGGTTTTACTGGAGTGAACCAGAATACATAAACGGCAAAGGATGGCACGCTTCCGTTGCGGTTGCCGATCAGCAAGGCGTATTTTTTGGGGTGACGGTTAAACTTCCCGATCTCATTACTAAGAGCCACCTGCCATTAGATGATAGTATTCGAGTATGGCTGGATCAAAACAACCACTTATTGCCGTTTTCATACATCCCGCAAAAAATACGTACACAGTTAGAAAATGTAACGCTGCATGATGGATGGCAGCAAATTCCCGGATTTCTGATATTACGCACAACCTTGCATGGCCCCGGATGGAGTCTGGTTACGCTGTACCCATACGGTAATCTACATAATCGCATCTTAAAAATTATCCTTCAACAAATCCCCTTTACATTAACAGCATTGGTGTTGATGACGTCGGCTTTTTGCTGGTTACTACATCGCTCACTGGCCAAACCGTTATGGCGTTTTGTCGATGTCATTAATAAAACCGCAACTGCACCGCTGAGCACACGTTTACCAGCACAACGACTGGATGAATTAGATAGTATTGCCGGTGCTTTTAACCAACTGCTTGATACTCTACAAGTCCAATACGACAATCTGGAAAACAAAGTCGCAGAGCGCACCCAGGCGCTAAATGAAGCAAAAAAACGCGCTGAGCGAGCTAACAAACGTAAAAGCATTCATCTTACGGTAATAAGTCATGAGTTACGTACTCCGATGAATGGCGTACTCGGTGCGATTGAATTATTACAAACCACCCCTTTAAACATAGAGCAGCAAGGATTAGCTGATACCGCCAGAAATTGTACACTGTCTTTGTTAGCTATTATTAATAATCTGCTGGATTTTTCACGCATCGAGTCTGGTCATTTCACATTACATATGGAAGAAACAGCGTTACTGCCGTTACTAGACCAGGCAATGCAAACCATCCAGGGGCCAGCGCAAAGCAAAAAACTGTCATTACGTACTTTTGTCGGTCAACATGTCCCTCTCTATTTTCATACCGACAGTATCCGTTTACGGCAAATTTTGGTTAATTTACTCGGGAATGCGGTAAAATTTACCGAAACCGGAGGGATACGTCTGACGGTCAAGCGTCATGAGGAACAATTAATATTTCTGGTTAGCGATAGCGGTAAAGGGATTGAAATACAGCAGCAGTCTCAAATCTTTACTGCTTTTTATCAAGCAGACACAAATTCGCAAGGTACAGGAATTGGACTGACTATTGCGTCAAGCCTGGCTAAAATGATGGGCGGTAATCTGACACTAAAAAGTGTCCCCGGGGTTGGAACCTGTGTCTCGCTAGTATTACCCTTACAAGAATACCAGCCGCCTCAACCAATTAAAGGGACACTATCAGCGCCGTTCTGCCTGCATCGCCAACTGGCTTGCTGGGGAATACGCGGCGAACCACCCCACCAGCAAAATGCGCTTCTCAACGCAGAGCTTTTGTATTTCCCCGGAAAACTCTACGACCTGGCGCAACAGTTAATATTGTGTACACCAAATATACCAGTAATAAATAATTTGTTACCCCCCTGGCAGTTGCAGATTCTTTTGGTTGATGATGCCGATATTAATCGGGATATCATCGGCAAAATGCTTGTCAGCCTGGGACAACACGTCACTGTTGCCGCCAGTAGTAACGAGGCTCTGACTTTATCACAACAGCAGCGATTCGATTTAGTACTGATTGACATTAGAATGCCAGAAATAGATGGTATTGAATGTGTACAATTATGGCACGATGAGCCGAATAATTTAGATCCTGACTGCATGTTTGTGGCGCTATCCGCTAGCGTAGCGACAGAAGATATTCATCGTTGTAAAAAAAATGGGATTCATCATTACATTACCAAACCAGTGACATTGGCTACCTTAGCTCGCTATATCAGTATTGCCGCAGAATATCAACTTTTGCGAAATATAGAGCTACAGGAGCAGGATCCGAGTCGCTGCTCAGCGTTACTGGCGACAGATGATATGGTCATTAATAGCAAGATTTTCCAATCACTGGACCTCTTGCTGGCTGATATTGAAAATGCTGTATCGGCTGGACAAAAAATCGATCAGTTAATTCACACATTAAAAGGCTGTTTAGGTCAAATAGGGCAGACTGAATTGGTATGCTATGTCATAGACATTGAGAATCGCGTAAAAATGGGGAAAATCATCGCGCTGGAGGAACTAACCGACTTACGCCAGAAAATACGTATGATCTTCAAAAACTACACCATTACTTAATATTATCTTAATTTTCGCGAGGGCAGCAAAATGAAAGAATATAAGATCTTATTAGTAGACGATCATGAAATCATCATTAACGGCATTATGAATGCCTTATTACCCTGGCCTCATTTTAAAATTGTAGAGCATGTTAAAAATGGTCTTGAGGTTTATAATGCCTGTTGCGCATACGAGCCTGACATACTTATCCTTGATCTTAGCTTACCTGGCATCAATGGCCTGGATATCATTCCTCAATTACATCAGCGTTGGCCAGCAATGAATATTCTGGTTTACACAGCATACCAACAAGAGTATATGACCATTAAAACTTTAGCCGCAGGTGCTAATGGCTATGTTTTAAAAAGCAGTAGTCAGCAAGTTCTGTTAGCGGCATTGCAAACAGTAGCAGTAAACAAGCGTTACATTGACCCAACGTTGAATCGGGAAGCTATCCTGGCTGAATTAAACGCTGACACGACCAATCATCAACTGCTTACTTTGCGCGAGCGTCAGGTTCTTAAACTTATTGACGAGGGGTATACCAATCATGGGATCAGCGAAAAGCTACATATCAGTATAAAAACCGTCGAAACACACCGGATGAATATGATGAGAAAGCTACAGGTTCATAAAGTGACAGAGTTACTTAACTGTGCCCGAAGAATGAGGTTAATAGAGTATTAACCAGGGGCGTCCGATGGTATTAAGCATTGGTCATATTTTGATGAGCCTTACGCCACGCAGTATTGCTCATCATCGACAAAATCCATACGGATGCCCTGGTATGCCGCACCATTTATCACTACCTTAGTCTTCATTTGATCATGATATAGTAGAATCCCCTTATTTAACGGGCTTTACCATGTCGTATTCTATAGGCGAATTTGCCAGACTATGCGGTATCAATGCCGCCACGCTAAGGGCATGGCAGCGACGCTATGGTTTATTGAAACCGCAGCGTACTGATGGCGGGCATCGCTTATACAGCGATGACGATATTCGACAAGCGCTTAGCATCCTCGACTGGGTGAGAAAAGGCGTACCGATAAGCCAGGTCAAACCCTTACTGTCGCGTCCGGTCATTCGCCTGGGCGATAACTGGATAACGATCCAGGAGACGATGCTCCAACATCTCCACGAAGGGCGAATTGACGCGCTGCGGCTGTTGATTTATGACTGTGGCCGGGAATATCCTCGCGCAGAACTGGTGACCCATTTATTGCGTCCGTTGCGCAGCAAAGTGTCCGCGCACCTTCCCGCCGTGATGACGCTGCGCGAAATACTGGATGGCATCATTATTGCTTACACCTCTTTTTGCCTTGAAGGCGACAGAAAAGCGCCTGGCAACAATGCCTTTATTAGCGGATGGCATCTCTCGGATCACTGTGAAATCTGGCTGGAAGCGTTGACTCGTACCGGACAAGAGCTGCGGCTCAATGTGCTTCCCTCTCCACCAGCCGCGCTGGCGCCCGAGCTGTTCGCCCAGAGAAAATGGTTCCTGGTGACCACCGGAAAGCTCACTGCCGGGCAGAAAAAACAGCTTGCCCAGTGGCGCAACGTGGTCGCTTCGCTGGAGGTTATCACGCTATAAGCGCTGAAATAGATTTCTTCCCTTCATTCTATCTTATTGATATTTAACTACGCAAAAAAAATCTCCGCGAAAACTTAGACAAAAAAACAAAGTTGTGTAAGTTTTAAATAAGCGTGAGATAACATTTTGCGCCATTGGCGTCAGTCGTCGTACTTTCAATAAGGGGGAATCATGAATAACAAACCCGTAGTCGGCATTAGCGGATGTCTGACTGGCGCCACGGTACGCTTTGATGGCGGACATAAGCGTATGGATTTTGTCATGAACTCTCTGGCGCCGTGGGTGGACTACAAACCGATCTGCCCGGAGGTGGCGATCGGCCTGCCCGTGCCTCGCCCTGCGCTGCGTCTTATCCAGACGACCTGTGGCGACATTCGGATGCGCTATAGCCATGCCCCGCACGATGACGTCACCGAGCGAATGAATGCCTTTGCCGATCGGTTTCTGCCAACAATAGGCGAACTGGCGGGGTTTATTGTGTGTGCAAAATCGCCCAGTTGCGGAATGGAGCGCGTTCGCCTGTATGATGAAAAGGGTAACAGGGGCCGCAAAGCTGGCACGGGGCTGTTTACCGCCGCGATGATGGACAAATATCCCTGGCTGCCGATAGAGGAAGATGGTCGCCTGCACGATCCGGTACTACGCGAGAATTTCATCGCACGTATCTTCGCGCTACATGAATTAAATGCGCTACGCGCGCAGGGCTTGAGTCGTCACAGTTTGCTCGCGTTTCATAGCCGATACAAACTTCAGCTTCTCGCCCACCACCAGGCCGGCTACCGCGAAATTGGCCCTTTCGTCGCGCGTCTGCATGAGTGGGGCGATCTGGATGCCTTCTTTGTCCGATACAGAGAAAAACTGATGGCTATCCTGCGCCACCCCGCTTCACGTAAAAATCACACCAATGTGCTGATGCATATCCAGGGCTATTTTCACCGCGCGTTGAACAGCAGGCAACGCGCGGAATTACGCGAGGTGATTCTCGGCTACCGGGCGGGCCAACTACCTATCCTGGCACCGTTAACGCTGCTGAAGCACTATCTGGCGGAACATCCAGATGACTATCTACGCAGCCAGAATTATTTTGAGCCGTACCCTGATACGTTAGGGCTGCGCTTAGCCATCACCTGATAACCCTGCGCATCGCTAACGGCGGGCAACCAGCCCGCCATGGTGACAATCGCGACGATTCAAAGGCGATGCCCACTAGCATTTCGTCATTGCCAACAGGCCGTTCCCACCATGATACCGGCTATGACCGCGCCAGAGCGTTAATCACGGTTTCCATAGCCTGTTTTTCTAACGCGCTACGTTGGATGCGTTGATTCGCCAGCGCGGTTCTTAACACGCCCGCAATAACAATATATTTAGGCTCCTGCCCCAGATCGCGCATTTCCAGCACGACCTTGCCCACCACCCGGCACATCTCGCGGTACAGTTCGTCATCTTTTGTCGGTTTTGTCATACGCTTTACTCGTCGCCAGCTCAAACCAACAGAATATAACAGTCTTCTCAATTAAACAAAATTTGATAAAAATCAAAGAAATAACGCGGTTTATTATTCATGGCTCATACGTTGTTCGTATTCTGGTCTCTGGCGAGGCCATTTTTTCGAAACGCCTAATCAGTTCCGCCAGGCTACCGGCCTGCATTTTTTCCATGACTCTGGCGCGGTGCACCTCTACGGTACGCACCGCGATATTCATCGCTTCCGCAATTTCACGGTTCATAAATCCTTTTGCCACCAGGCTGGCCAGCTCACGCTCTTTCGGCGTCAACTGCTGGTAACACAGTATAATCTCACGACGCGCCACCGCTGCCGATGAAACCGTCAGCGCACGCTCCAGCGCCGCCTGTAGCGGTTTTACCGATACCGGTTTTTGCAGAAAATCGACGGCGCCGCGTTTCATCTGCTCCACGGCCATCGGTACATCGCCATGCCCGGTAAGAAAAACAACCGCCAGGGTACTTCCGCACTGGCGCAACGCATCATGAACGCCCTGCCCATCCAGTACCGGCATTCGCATATCCAGTAATACGACCCCGGCCTGATACAGACTGGCCTGCGCCAAAAAATCCGCCCCCTGCGTCCAGCATTTTACGTCATATCCCAGACTTTCCAGTAAAAACGCGCACGCGTTAGTGACCGCCGTATCATCATCCAGTAGATGAATTGTCGCCATCCCTGCCCCCATTTTCATGTAAGAAATGTATCGTGACCACCGTTCCCGACAGACCGTCCGGCGCGGTCTGGTTCCTGATACTGATATCGCCCCGCCCATACCGCACCAGCCGCTGGCAAATCGCCAGCCCTAAGCCCATCCCCTCTTTGCGGGTGGTCATAAACGGCTGAAACGCCTGACGTAATAGCGCCTCATCGATTCCCCCGGCGTTATCCTGTAAAGCGATACTGATGCCGTGTTCAGTGCGTTCAGCAACGACCCATAAATGGGTGGCGCCCGCCTGAGCCGCATTAAGAATGATATTCGCCAGCACCTGTTCCAGCAGCACTGACGGCAGCGTTACGCGCAGCGCAGCGCTAACCTCGGTATGCAGAGTCACTGTCGGAAACTGTTGCGCCATACGCAACAATTGCCAGACATGATCAATCGCCTCGCGAATGGCTATGGCCTTCCACGCTTCGGTTAGCACCGGGTTGCCCTGCGCCTGGCTGACCCAGTGACGCAGGTTACGCAGAGTATCCGCACCGCGTTGCGCCTGCTGGTCAATCTGCTCCAGCGCCGGCAGCAAGGGATGCTGTTCATCTGCAGCGCGCAGTCGAATCAGGCCCCCCTGGGCATAATGTCGAATCGCGGAAAGCGGCTGATTAAGCTCATGGGCAAACCCGGAGGTCATTTCACCCAACACGCTCATTTGCCGGGCGGTTTCCAGCGCCCGCTCATGCTGATGAAGGACTACATTATTACGTTCCAGTTGTTTTCCGCGTCGACGCACCAGCAGCATGACCCAAATATAATTGAGCGTGAGCAACAGGAACGCCAGAATCACGCCACCGACCATTAGCTGGTGCTGGATTAACCAACTTTTGACATCCAGCCACAGTCGGCGCTGCTGAGGGTGCTGACGAACATCACGCAGCAAAGCTTCCACCTGACTGGTCGACGCTGGCGCGCCCCAGTGAAATGACGCGGCGGCGGGCGCGTTGAATAGCGCTCGCGTTACGCGATCCGCCAGCGCATCGCTTACCGCAGGTAGCGCCGCGAACGACCAGTCAGGATATAACGGCGTACTGGTTAAGCAAGGCAGTGGCGTCGGTCGGGAAAGCAGCGCGATAAAGTCCTTTTTATTAATCAATCCTTCCTGATCCATATTTTCTAACAGGCACACTGGCACAATTGCCGCCTGCACCGCTTTTTCGCGCAGCATATAGACTAAGGCATCGCCAGGAAATCCGGTAAAACGAAGATGAAAATCGCGCTCCGGGCGTAAGCCCGCGTCGCTGAGCGCTTTATAGCCTAATAAATAGCCGCCAAACGCCTGAGCATCAATCGCGCCGACTGTCTTACCGATGAGATCATGCGCCGTGGTGATGCCGCTATCGCGCCGGGTCAAAATCACGCTGCCAATAACATTACTCACCGCTTTCCCATCGCGCGTGGAACGCAGGGAAGCTAACCAGCGCAGCGGCGCATGGCTGTTCAGTTGGACAAATTGCGCCGGGTTGGTTATCACAAACTGCACGGTTCCCTGGTTAACGGCTTCCTGCATTTGATGCAGATCCAGCGGCTGGATATGAAAGGTTTCGCCTGGAAGCTGTTGGCTTAATGTCTTTGCCAACGGTTGCCAGTGGCTACGCGTAGACGCCTCGCCGCGCATGGCCAAAATACCGATATTCCACGTCCCTGCCCACGCGCCATGACAAAGTAGCCCTACTGCCGCCAACACCGCCAGGCGCCTTACGGTTTTACCTCTCACCCCAATATCCCTGTCAATTATGTTGTTTTAGATCAACAACAAGCCGGGTATGTGGTTAACCACAATAGAGCACACCCCGTCTCGATTTTTACACTGTAAATCATCAACATTTTTTATTCATTACACATGAACCAACATCGTGACAAATGTTTCATTGTTGGCAATGTGGACGGGAGTCAATATGGACAGCAGTAAACGGCAATTTCTCCAGCAGCTCGGCGTCCTGACCGCTGGCGCCTCGCTGGTTCCGCTGGCTGAAGCGAAATTTCCTTTTTCGCCGGAGCGGCATGAAGGCTCTCCCCGACACCGTTACGCCATGCTTATCGACCTGCGGCGTTGTATCGGCTGTCAGTCCTGTACCGTAAGTTGCACTATTGAAAACCAAACGCCGCAGGGCGCGTTTCGTACGACGGTGAACCAATACCAGGTCCAGCGTGAAGGTAGTCAGGAAGTCACGAATGTGCTATTGCCGCGTCTGTGCAACCATTGCGATAACCCCCCCTGTGTGCCGGTCTGCCCGGTACAAGCCACCTTTCAGCGGGAAGATGGCATTGTGGTGGTGGATAACAAACGCTGCGTCGGCTGCGCCTATTGTGTCCAGGCGTGTCCTTACGACGCCCGATTTATCAATCATGAAACGCAAACTGCCGATAAATGCACGTTTTGCGTCCATCGTCTGGAAGCCGGGCTGTTACCCGCTTGCGTAGAGTCCTGCGTCGGCGGCGCGCGTATTATTGGCGATATCAAAGATCCCCATAGCCGCATCGCCACCATGCTTCATCAGCATCGCGACGCTATCAAGGTATTAAAGCCGGAAAACGGCACGTCGCCCCATGTTTTCTACCTGGGTCTGGACGACGCCTTTGTCACCCCATTAATGGGCCGTGCGCAGCCCGCGCTTTGGCAGGAGGTCTGAATGACGCATTCACTCATCATTGAAGAAGTGCTGGCTCACCCGCAGGACATTAGTTGGCTGCCGTGGGCGGTACAATATTTCTTTTTTATTGGCATTGCCGCCTGCGCCGCACTGTTTGCCTGTTATCTTCACTGGCGGAAAAAAGACGCCGCAACAGAAGAAAATCGGGCATTACTGATTGCCATTACCTGTGCGATTACCGCACCGCTGGCGCTGACGGCGGATCTGCACCAGACTGCCCGCGTCTGGCATTTCTATGCCTGGCCGACGCCCTGGTCGTGGATGCCCTGGGGAGCGTTGTTCCTGCCGCTGTTTACCGGATTTCTCGCTCTGTGGTTCCTGGCGCAGCAGATTAAACGATTATTCAATAAAAGTTACAACGTCACTAAATGGTTGGCGTTAGCCAGCGCGCTTTGCGCGGTGGGCCTGTTGATTTATACCGGCCGCGAAGTCTCCGTTGTGCTGGCGCGCCCAATCTGGTTTAGCTACGCCTTCCCCGTGGCGATGTTCCTTAGCGCCTTACAGGCGTTCTTCGCGCTGATGATTGTCGCCGCCCGACGCGACTCGGTAAGGCTGCCAAAAATATTGTGGGGACAAATCTGGACGCTGGCGGCGCTGGGGCTGGTTGTGGCCATGTGGGTTAGCGGCGATACGCTTTCCGGCACGGCAATCCGTCAGTGGATTACCGTCGCCCTGTCAGCCAAATATTACGCTGTCGGCTGGCTAGCGCTGTGGGTATTCACGCTGCTGTTCTGTAGCCTGACGCTACGTCATCCGTTATCGCAGCTAAGACGCGTCCTGCTGGTTCTCAGCGCGCTGGCGCTATGTTGGCTGATGCGCTGGACATTGTTGATTCAGGTACAAACCGTCCCCAAGTTCAACGCGCAATTTAACCCTTACTCGTTACCAGGCGGAACGGATGGCTGGCTGGCTATTCTCGGCACCTTCGGCCTGTGGATAGCGCTACTGATTATTATTCGTGAAACGCTGAACGGACTCACCAGGAGATTACAACATGGCTAATTTAACCCGTCGTCAGTGGCTAAAAGTCGGTCTCGCCGTCGGTGGGATGGTCACTTTTGGTCTGAGCTACCGTGATGTGGCGAAACGCGCAATTGATGGCCTGTTAAACGGGACATCCGGCAAGGTAACGCGCGACCGCATCTTTGGCAATGCGTTAATTCCGGAGGCGCAGGCGCAAACGCACTGGCAGCAAAATCCACAACAAACCATCGCCATGACGCAATGCTTCGGCTGTTGGACACAGTGCGGTATCCGCGCCCGGGTTAATGCCGATGGCAAAGTGATACGCATCGCCGGCAATCCCTATCACCCCTTGTCGCAGGAACACCCGATTGACTCGTCCGTCCCTTTTAGCGAAGCCATGGAGCAACTGGCGGGAGAAAGCGGTCTTGACGCCCGCTCAACCGCCTGCGCGCGCGGCGCCACGCTGCTGGAAAGCCTGTACAGTCCGCTACGACTGCTTGAACCGATGAAACGCGTGGGTAAACGCGGCGAAGGGAAATGGCAGCGCATCAGCTTTGAGCAACTTATTGAAGAAGCCGTGGAAGGCGGCGATCTGTTTGGCGAAGGTCATGTGGACGGACTGCGCGCTATTCATGCGCCGGATACGCCAATTGACGCAAAGCACCCCAGTTTCGGGCCCAAAACCAATCAGTTACTGGTCACGAATACCAGCGACGAAGGCCGCGATGCGTTTCTGCGTCGTTTTGCGCTAAATAGCTTCGGCAGCAAGAATTTCGGCGCGCATGGCGCCTACTGTGGACTGGCTTACCGGGCCGGCTCCGGGGCATTGATGGGCGATCTGGATAAAAACCCGCATGTCAAACCCGACTGGGAAAACGTGGAGTTTGCGCTCTTTATGGGCACCTCCCCGGCACAGTCCGGCAATCCGTTTAAACGCCAGGCACGTCAGTTGGCGAGCGCCCGACTGCGTGAGAATTTTCAATACGTCGTGGTTGCCCCCGCCCTCCCCTTATCAACGGTGCTCGCCGATCCTCGCGGTCGCTGGCAACCGGTCATGCCCGGCAGCGATTCGGCGCTGGCAATGGGGATGATCCGCTGGATCATGGATAATGAACGTTATAATGCTGATTATCTGGCGATTCCCGGCGTACAGGCTATGCAGCAGGCCGGCGAGCAAAGTTGGACCAACGCCACGCACCTGGTCATTGCGGATGAACTGCCGACGCTTGCCGGACAACACCTGACGCTGCGCCATCTTACGCCCGATGGCGAAGAGACCCCTGTCGTGCTGAATACCGACGGCGAGTTGGTCGATGCGTCCACTTGCCGACAGGCACGGCTTTTCGTGACGCAGTACGTTACGCTCGCCGACGGCCAACGGGTCACGGTGAAGAGCGGGTTGCAACGCCTGAAAGAGGCGGCAGAAAAGCTCTCGTTGGCGCAATACAGCGAACAGTGCGGCGTACCGGAAGCGCAAATTATCGCGCTGGCGGAAACCTTTACCAGTCACGGACGTAAAGCCGCGGTCATCAGTCACGGCGGCATGATGGCCGGCAATGGGTTTTATAACGCCTGGTCGGTCATGATGCTTAACGCGCTGATCGGCAACCTCAGCTTGTCCGGCGGCGTCTTTGTCGGCGGCGGCAAATTCAACGGCGTTAGCGACGGCCCCCGCTACAACATGAACAGTTTTGCCGGAAAAGTGAAACCGTCCGGGTTAAGTATTGCCCGTAGCAAAACCGCTTATGAAGCATCGGAAGAATACCGCGACAAAATTGCCGGCGGGCAATCCCCTTATCCAGCCAAAGCGCCGTGGTATCCCTTTGTGGCAGGCCAGCTTACCGAACTGTTGACCTCCGCGCTCGAAGGCTATCCTTATCCGCTTAAAGCCTGGATTTCCAATATGAGCAACCCGTTTTACGGTGTTCCCGGTCTACGCGCCGTGGCGGAAGAAAAGCTAAAAGACCCTCGCCGACTGCCGCTCTTTATCGCGATTGACGCCTTTATGAATGAAACGACGGCGCTGGCGGATTACATTGTGCCGGATACGCACAATTTTGAGAGCTGGGGCTTTACGGCGCCCTGGGGCGGCGTAGCCAGTAAAGCCACTACCGCCCGCTGGCCGGTTGTCGCCCCCGCCACTCGCCGAACGGTGGACGGGCAACCTGTCTCAATGGAAGCATTTTGTATTGCGGTAGCAAAACGGCTCCATCTGCCCGGCTTCGGCGACCGGGCGATAACCGATCCGCAGGGCAATACTTTTCCACTGAACCGGGCGGAAGACTTCTATCTGCGCGTAGCCGCTAATATCGCCTTTATGGGCAAGACGCCGGTCGCGCTGGCAAATCAGGAAGATATTTCGCTTACCGGCGTCAGCCGCATTCTGCCAGCAATTCAGCACACGCTTAAAGCTGATGAGGTCGGTCGCGTGGCGTTTATCTACTCGCGTGGCGGCCGGTTTGCGCCCGAGGATAGCGGCTATACGGAGCAACGGTTAGGTAACGCGTGGAAAAAACCCTTACAGATCTGGAATGCAGATGTCGCCGCCCACCGTCACGCCATCACCGGGGAGCGCTTCAGCGGTTGCCCGGTCTGGTATCCGGCGCGTTTGTCAGATGGTCGTGCGATTGACGACCAGTTTCCCATTGGGCAATGGCCGCTGAAACTGATTTCATTTAAATCAAATACCATGTCCAGCTCAACAGCCGTCATCCCGCGCTTACACCATGTGAAGCCAGCAAACCTGGTGGCGCTGAATCCGCAAGACGGCGAGCGTTATGGACTGCAACATGGCGATCGGGTACGGATCATTACGCCGGGCGGTCAGGTCGTGGCGCAAATCAGTTTGTTAAATGGCGTGATGCCAGGCGTCATCGCCATCGAACACGGATATGGCCACCGCGAGATGGGCGCAACGCAGCACTCTCTGGATGGCGTGCCTATGCCGTATGATCCACAAATCAGGGCAGGCATAAATCTTAACGATCTGGGCTTTGCCGATCCGACAAGAACCATTACCAACACCTGGCTCGACTGGGTTTCTGGCGCGGCAGTACGTCAGGGGCTGCCGGCAAAAATCGAGCGTATATAACCCCCGGGCCGGAGAGCGATATCGTCTTATTTCGTCGAGGGTAGCGACTGATAAGCGAACGCTGTCCGGCTGCATATACTCACTGAATCGTGCAAGCCCAACTATTTTACGTTCACCCCGTCATATTACATAGAAAATATATGACAACACTCACAAAACTATTTTCCCCTTCTGTAAGCAATTAATATTTAACACATTAGCTGCGCTTCTGATTATTGACATTCATTTGGGGTTACTTCCGGTTGACCGCATAATCTGTGATTGAATTCACCGCATGACAACATTGCCATAAATACAATTCAACTCACTACCCGGAGGCAATATGTTTAAAGAAGAAAGACGTCATGCCATCATTAATTTACTGATAAAGGATAATAGTGTTAGCGTCAGTAAACTTTCAGACCTTTATAAGGTTAGCCAGGAGACTATTCGTTCCGATCTACGCTATTTCCAGAAATCAGGTATGCTTCAGCGTTGCTATGGCGGAGGGATTTTAAACCGTGACGCGCTGAGTAAGCTTATCACTGAAAATAAGATTGATATCTCCAGCACTATCGCCACGCCAATCCATCAGGATGCAAAACTGCGCCGGGAAAACCCAAAAAAAGCAGGCAAGGTGTGTGTTTTAGGCTCATTCAATATTGATGTTTCAGCAACCGTGCCGTGGTTTCCACAAAGCGGAGAATCCATTCTGGCCAGTCAATTTGGATTCTATCCTGGCGGTAAAGGAGCCAACCAGGCTTTAGCGGCGAACAATGCCGGCGCTGCGGCACATTTTATTTTTAAAGTGGGCAAAGATCAGTTCAGCGCATTTGCTATGAATCATATTATTCAATCAGGTATCGCCTCATACAGCGCGTATCAAACAGATAAAGCGCCCACCGGTAGCGCATTGATCTATGTCTCCGCCGTGGATGGCGATAATATTATCGCCATCTACCCTGGCGCCAATATGATGCTCACCACGCAAGAGATTAACGAGCAACACCGTTATATCGCCGAGTCTGACGTTATGTTAATGCAGCTCGAAACGAACATTGAAGCGTTGACTGAATTTATTCGTCTGGGCAAACAAGAAAATAAAATGATCATGCTGAATCCTGCCCCCTATACGAAACAGGTGACGCATTTATTATCTGATATTGACATCATCACGCCGAATGAAACTGAAGCCTCTTTTTTATCCGGCGTAACCATTACTGATATTAATGATGCGAAAAAAGCCGGAAATATTATTCTGCAATCCGGGGTGAAAAAAGTCATCATTACCCTTGGCGCCCGTGGATCTCTGCTCTGTGAGCACGCCCGCACGTTGTATATTCCTGCGTGGAGCGCCGTGGTAAAAGATGCCGCCGGGGCCGGTGACGCTTTTAATGGCGCCTTAGCCGCCGCGCTGGCGCGACAAGCAGACATGGTCGCAGCCATTCAATATGCCTCCGCTTTCGCTTCTCTGGCGGTGGAACAAGTCGGTGCGTCGAGTATGCCTCAGCACTTGCAGGTTTTACATCGAATGCGTACCCAATCTAATAAAGTCATTCACATTAATTAACAGGTGACATAATGAAAATTTTATTTATTGGCGAATCCTGGCACATTCATATGATTCACTCTAAAGGTTTTGATAGCTTTACATCGAGCAAATATGAAGAAGGCGCAGACTATTTATTATCCTGCTTACGCCAGGGTAATATCGATGTGGACTACATGCCTGCCCATATTGTGCAAACTCGTTTTCCACATACCGCCGAAGCATTAGCCTGCTATGATGCGATCGTCATCAGTGATATCGGTAGCAATACGTTCCTGCTACAAAACAGAACGTTTTATAATATGGACATTATTCCTGATGCATTACAACTTATCGCCGATTATGTTGCTGAGGGCGGCGGTCTGTTGATGATCGGCGGGTATTTATCCTTTACGGGAATAGAAGCAAAAGCCAATTATAAAAATACGGTTCTGGCGGAGGTATTGCCGGTTGATATGCTGGATGTAGATGACCGCGTAGAACTACCGCAAGGATGTAAAGCAGTAAATACTGCGGTAGAGCATGTTATTACCCAGCCATTTAGCGAATGGCCGCCGCTGTTGGGCTATAACAAGCTTATCGCCAAAGAAAATAGTCAAGTCCTTGCTGAAATTAATGGCGATCCACTGTTAGTTATGGGTACTTACCATAAAGGGAAAGTATGTTGCTTTGCCAGTGATTGTTCGCCGCACTGGGGAAGCCCGCAGTTTCTGCAATGGGAACATTACGCCACCTTCTGGTGTAATGTTTTACACACAATAAAAAAATAATATTACCCAGGCGAATATAAATTTCGCCTGCCCTGCCACACACTGAGTCATTAAGAATATGAATGATACTTATCTCTATGGCGAAATGTTTTCTGAAAACATATTGACAAGCTATCGGATTTATGGAGACAGAAAATCATTACTCACGCCGCTCATTATCCTTCATGGCGGCCCTTCTGGCGGCTTTGATTATTTATTAAATTATCGCCGTCTGGCTGATGACGGGCGCATGGTAATATTTTACGATCAATATGGCTGCGGTCGTTCAACGCATTTTCCTCATGCTGACGCGTCTTTCTGGACTATTGCGCGTTATCTCAGTCAATTAACCCAATTAATTCATCACCTGGGTATTGGACACGGGTATTCGATACTGGGACATTCCTGGGGCGGAATGCTTGCCGCAGAGCACGCCTGCTTACAGCCTGCCGGGCTTCGCGGGACGATACTGGCCAGTTCGCCGGCCAGTATCGCCCTGTGGCAACAGGAAGCCATACGGCTCTTTAACGCTCTGACGCCAATGTCCGATGACGATATCAAAAACGTCATTATGCCCGCCGTCATTTATCAAAACCCACCGGAACAGCTGGTCGCTTATTATGCCAGACACGTTTATACCCTCGCGGAAGAAGCCGTTCATGTTCAGCGCTCTAATGCGCAGTTCGCCGCCGACCCTACGGGTTATCACATTTTATGGGGAACCAATGAACTGGCGGCAAATGGCAAACTTGCCGACTGGGATATTACGCCCCATTTGTGCCAGATACGCTGTCCTGTTCTGGTACTGCGCGGCGAAAACGATCAGGCAACCGAGCGCGTCGTCTCTCCGCTTCTCTCTCACATTTCAGACTGCCGCGCGGTCACTATTCCTGGCAGCAGCCATAACCCGCATGAAGAAAATATCGCGCCCTGCCTCGCAGCGGTAAGCGCGTTTTTACGCGATCTGGCATAAAAAGCCATTAAGGTATTTATCATGAAAAAAGTCAAAAAATTGTCTCTTACCGATTTAGTGCTTTATGGTCTGGTGTTTATGGTGCCTATCGCGCCAGTCTCTCTTTATGGCGTCGTTTATAATCTTTCGCACGGTATGGTTGCGCTGGTTTATATTATTGGCGCTATCGCGATGTTTTTTACCGCGTACAGCTACTCTACCTTATCGCAGCATATCTCCTCGTCGGGTTCGGCCTATGCGTATGCTGGCGTATGCATTAATCCCGCCGTAGGGTTTCTGACCGGATGGATATTACTGCTGGATTATCTTTTGTTCCCTACGCTCGTGGCAGTGCTGGGCGGCGTCGCGGTCCACGCTATTTTACCGCAAATCCCGGTCTGGGTCTGGCCGTTGATTTATGTGGCTATCGGCACCGGAGTCAACTATCTCGGGATACAGCAAACGGCGAAATTCGATAAGTTACTGGTCTTTATTCAACTCGGTATTCTGGCGATTTTCGTGCTACTCATTGTCCGTCTGATGCTGCTGGACAGTAGTCAGATAACGCTTTCCTTCCGGCCTTTTTTCGATTCACAGTGGTTCACCCCAGGGCTCATCGCGACGGCGATTTCGGTGGCTGCGCTGAACTTTCTCGGCTTTGACGCTATCAGTACATTAAGTGAAGAAAGCGAAGGCGGGGGACGCGCCGTCAGTAAAGCAACGCTGTTGGCGTTAGTTTTGGCGACGGTACTGTTTATTATCGTTGTGGCGTTTGCGGCGTTCGCCACCGGTAATGTCGACCGCTTCGCGGAAGGCAATGCGACGAATGAAGCATTTTTCACCATTGCCGGCAACGTTGGCGGTATCTGGCTCAAAGTGGCATTTTCCATCATTGTGGCGTTTGTGTGCGCCGTCGGCAACATTATTACCGCGCAAACGGCGGTGTCCAGAGTGCTATTTTCAATGGGGCGCGACCGAATGTTGCCCGCCTTCCTCGCTCACGTCCATACCACGCGTAAAACGCCGGATTATGCCATTCTGTTTACCGGCGGCGTCACCCTGCTGCTCAGCTACCTGTTTTCCGGCAAGATTGAGTCTATCTCCACGCTGGTGAACTTTGGCGCGCTTTTCGCTTTTTTTGTCGTGAACCTGTGTGTGTTTATCCTGTTCAATTTCCGGATGAAAGCCCAGCGGCGCATTTTCGCCCATGTCATTTCGCCGATCATGGGGATGATCGTCATCGGCTACGTCTGTTTAAACATGAACATTCACGCTCTGATACTCGGAATTAGCTGGGCGGCGATCGGGATAGCGATTCTGTGCTATCGAAAAGCACATAACCAAAACATCGCCATCGACCTGGAAGGCAAAAAGTTGCTCGATTGACATTATGCGCAACAACACCCACTGTTGCGCAACGCCGCCCCTGTTCGGGCGGCGTTATCGCCAGCGACATCGTAAACAGCGTAATAACAAACCGTTGTGGATCTGCACAGATGTCTTTTGAAACAGGGTTTTCATTTTCCTTTTTTGTAAATTTCAGCGTATAATGCGCGCCAATTGTCTCTTGAATGGTTTCAGCGCATTGGACTGTAAAACTCAACGACTAAAATTATCCCCTTCCCGTTGGGCTGAAACGCGAGCACACATTCCTCTGCACGCTCTTTCGATGTCACCTATCCTTAGAGCGAGGCATCATCACTTTAGCAACACAGGCTTAGCTTCCGGGCCGTGCGCGCCCGAAGCCAGATTTCCATATCCTCCTCAACTTAAAGACTAAGACTGTCATGAAAAAGACGAAAATTGTTTGTACTATCGGTCCGAAAACCGAATCCGAAGAGATGTTAAGCAAAATGCTGGACGCGGGCATGAACGTGATGCGTCTGAACTTCTCTCATGGCGATTATGCAGAACACGGTCAGCGTATCCAGAACTTGCGCAACGTGATGAGCAAAACCGGGAAAAAAGCCGCTATTCTGCTTGATACTAAAGGACCAGAAATCCGCACCATTAAACTGGAAGGCGGTAACGACGTTTCGCTGAAAGCGGGTCAAACCTTCACTTTTACCACCGACAAATCCGTGGTCGGTAATAATGAAATCGTTGCCGTCACCTATGAAGGCTTCACCAGCGACCTGAGCGTTGGCAACACCGTCCTGGTTGACGATGGTCTGATCGGTATGGAAGTGACCGCCATCGAAGGCAATAAAGTCATTTGTAAGGTGCTGAACAACGGCGATCTGGGCGAGAACAAAGGCGTTAACCTGCCGGGCGTTTCTATTGCTCTGCCAGCGCTGGCTGAAAAAGACAAACAGGACCTGATCTTCGGTTGCGAACAGGGCGTTGACTTTGTTGCTGCGTCCTTTATCCGTAAACGTTCTGACGTTGTCGAAATTCGCGAGCATCTGAAAGCCCACGGCGGCGAAAACATCCAGATTATCTCTAAGATCGAAAACCAGGAAGGCCTGAACAACTTCGATGAAATTCTCGAAGCTTCCGACGGCATCATGGTTGCGCGTGGTGACCTGGGCGTAGAAATCCCGGTTGAAGAAGTGATTTTTGCGCAGAAAATGATGATCGAAAAATGTATCCGCGCACGTAAAGTCGTGATCACCGCGACTCAGATGCTGGATTCTATGATCAAAAACCCGCGTCCGACCCGCGCAGAAGCAGGCGACGTAGCGAACGCCATCCTCGACGGTACGGATGCGGTTATGCTGTCCGGCGAATCCGCCAAAGGGAAATACCCGCTGGAAGCCGTTTCTATCATGGCGACCATCTGCGAACGTACCGACCGCGTCATGAACAGCCGTCTGGACTACAACAACGACAGCCGTAAACTGCGCATTACGGAAGCAGTATGCCGCGGCGCGGTAGAAACCGCCGAAAAACTGGAAGCGCCGCTGATCGTGGTAGCGACCCAGGGCGGTAAATCCGCTCGCGCCGTGCGCAAATACTTCCCGGACGCCACCATCCTGGCATTGACCACCAATGAAGTGACCGCCCGTCAGTTAGTACTGAGCAAAGGCGTGGTATCGCAGCTGGTGAAAGAAATCAATTCTACTGATGATTTCTACCGTCTGGGCAAAGATGTCGCCCTGCAAAGCGGCCTCGCCCAGAAAGGCGACGTCGTAGTGATGGTCTCCGGCGCGCTGGTTCCAAGCGGCACCACTAACACCGCCTCTGTTCACGTACTGTAATAATTGTTGTGTGAATTAATTTGTTTAAAAAAGCGCCCTTCCGGCGCTTTTTTTATTTAATCGATAGCCACTATTAATAAAAAAATCAAATCGGATTTTACTATCTAATTGCGGATTATCTAAGAAGAATCCGATGGAAGCCCCCTGTTTTCTTTCGGTTTTTTAGGGACTTTCATGCATTTCGATGCTTCTTTGAGCGAACGATCAAAAATAAGTGCATTCCCATCAAAAAAATATTCTCAACATAAAAAAGTTTGTGTAATACTTGTAACGCTACATGGAGATTAACTCAATCTAGAGGGTATTAATAATGAATCGTACTAAACTGGTACTGGGCGCGGTAATCCTGGGTTCTACTCTGCTGGCTGGTTGCTCCAGCAACGCTAAAATCGATCAGCTGTCTTCTGACGTTCAGACTCTGAACGCTAAAGTTGACCAGCTGAGCAACGACGTGAACGCAATGCGTTCCGACGTTCAGGCTGCTAAAGACGACGCAGCTCGCGCTAACCAGCGTCTGGACAACCAGGCTACTAAATACCGTAAGTAATAGTACCTGCGTAATAAAAATGGCGCACATCGTGCGCCATTTTTTTTACCCATATAACCACGCAAAGTATAATGTTATTGTTATGAACCGTACTAACCAGCTGATCTTAGGTGCAGTAGTTCTGGGTTCCACGTTACTGGCCGGTTGTTCAAACAACGCTAAAATCGATCAGTTGTCTTCCGATGTACAGACGCTGAGCGCTAAAGTTGAGCAACTGAGTAATGACGTAAATGCAATGCGTTCCGACGTTCAGGCTGCTAAAGACGACGCAGCTCGCGAGAACCAGCGTCTGGACAACAAAGTAGTATCCCACGTCCGTAAGTAATTTGACGCACGATATAAAATGGCGCACATCGTGCGCCATTTTTTTGTCCGTCGTTTGCGCGAAGGCTACTGCGTCGCGCGCGTTTGCCCCTCTTCCCCGACAAAACCGTTCTGAGCGGATTCGACTGCGGTCGTATTTACCGCTGGCGTCTGCCCGGCGCTCACGCTGACTGGATACCCGGCTCGCCGGTATAGCGCCTTATCGACCAGGCGACTATCCACCCCTTGCGCGTTTCTGAACGCGGTAAATTCCGCAGGCAACACGTAGGGCATCGTCTGCACGTTTTGCTCTTCTTCCGGCGATAGCGGCCTGTGCACCTCTACATAACGAATGCCATTCGGCTCGACAGAGAATTTCACCGGCTGGTTAATCACTTTTACCGGCGTCCCCGTTCTGACCTGCGCAAATAACGCTTTGATGTCCGGCGCGTTCATGCGAATGCAACCGGAACTCACGCGCAGACCTACGCTATCCGGCGCGCTGGTGCCATGAATGAGATATTCCCCATTACCGTGCGCCAGACGCAGCGCATAGCGTCCCAGCGGGTTATTTGGCCCGGCAGGGATCACCGGCGGCAGCGTGATCCCCCGCTCAAGCGAACGTTGGCGTATGCCCGCCGTCGGCGTCCACGTCGGGTTGGGGATCTTTTGCCCTATCCGGGTGTCCATGACGGGAGTTTCCAGTCCCTGCAAACCGATGCCGATGGGATACACCTGAACGCGGTTTTCTCCCGGCGGGTAATAATACAGCCGTAGCTCCGCGAGGTTGACGATAACGCCTTCCCTGGGCGCATCCGGCAATAGCATCTGCGAGGGAATGGTAATTAGCGTACCGGGCTTAGGCACCGGCGCAATCGTATTGTTCGCTTCAAGAATGAGCATCGCCGCCGTATCAAAACGCCGGGCGATAGCCTGCAGGTTTTTATCACCTTCCTGTACGGTATAGGTTTGATTCTGACCAATAAGACGGCTGCCTTCGGGCGGTAATGGATAATCAACCGCCCAGGCTGCCTGTAACGCGCTATACGCGCCGATAATAGTTAGCGTAATGAAAGACGCACGTTTCATACCAAACCTCCTGTATTCCTGGTGATGCCCTCTGCGACGACTGGTAGCGCTTCGCTTATCAGAACAACAAAATATACGCTCTGTCCACTCTGGATAAAGCGACGTCGCCGTCCGACAAAGGATTTGACATCAGGTAGAACGCTGTCTGTACAGTTTAGCTAAGAGTGGCGGCCTTAGCGCGAATTGCGCGAATCATTGCTTCCAGCCCCTGAGAACGAGAAGGTGTGAGGTGCTGCGCAAGCGCCATTTTTTCGAACCATGGCCGGACATCAAAATGCACAATATCCTGCGCCGTCATTTGGTGGTACAAAATAAATACCACCGCCATAAGGCCCTTAACGATCGCCGCGTCGCTGTCGCCCTGCAATTCGATAATGCCGTTGGCGTTTCGCCGCATCACGATCCACACCTGGCTCTGACAGCCATGAATCGTATTTTGCGGATTACGATCCTGCGGATTTAACTCCGCCAGGCGCTGCCCCAACTCAATAATATATAAATATTTCTCTTCCCAATTAGCGCAACGCGTAAAGTTACGCAGCAGTTTTTCTTTATCCGGTAGCGCAGCCATAAAACCTCACTGTTATCCCAATAAGCGGTGGATACGCGTTAATCCTGCCACCAGTCGGTCCACTTCTTCATGGGTGTTATACATCGCCAGCGAAGCCCGGCACATTGCCGGCACGCCATACCAGGCCATGAGCGGCATTGCGCAGTGATGTCCCGTTCGTACCGCGATACCGTAATTATCAAGAAAGCTGCCGACGTCGTAAGCATGGTGTTTACCCAGATTAAACGCGATGACGCCCAATCGCTGCGCCGGACCATACAGCGTGATATCAGGCACCTGCGCCAGTTGCTCCAGCGCATAGCGCATCAGCATCTGCTCATAATCGCCAATCTTATCCAGTCCCAGCGACGTCACATAGTCAATCGCCGCGCCGAGACCGATGATGCCGCCAGTATTCGGCGTTCCCGCCTCAAAACGCCAGGGCGCTTTCGCCCATGTCGTTCCCTGCGTCAGGCTGACGGTCGAGATCATCGACCCGCCCCCTTCCCACGGCGGCATTTCTTGCAGCAACGCCTCTTTAACATACAGAATGCCGATGCCGGTCGGCCCGTAAAGTTTATGGCCGGAGAAAACGTAAAAATCGCAGTCCAGCGCCTGGACGTCAACAGCATGGTGCATCACGGCCTGGGCGCCATCCACCAGCACTTTCGCCCCATGCTGGCGCGCCAGCGCAATCATGTCCGGCAGTGGGTTTTCCGTCCCCAGCACATTGGAAACATGGGTAATGGCCAGCAGTCGGGTCCGGTCATCGAACAGCGCAGCTAAGGTCTCCAGCCGCAGCGTACCGTCAGGATGCAACGGGATCACGCGCAGTTCAGCGCCTTTGCGCTCGCACAGCATCTGCCAGGGAACGATGTTGGCGTGATGCTCCATCTCGCTGATGATAATGTTATCCCCGGCGCGAATATTTTCCGTTCCCCAACTGTTGGCGACAAGGTTAATGCCCTCCGTCGTACCGCGCACGAACACCAGTTCTTCTGCGGAGCGGGCGTTAATAAACCGCGACGCCTGCTTACGCACATTCTCCATGCTTTCGGTCGCCTGCGCGCTTAACGTATGGATACCTCGATGTACCGCAGCATAGCCGTGACGGTAGAAGGCAGATTCAGCATCAATCACCTGATTAGGTTTTTGAGCGCTGGCTGCGCTGTCCAGGTAAGCCAGCGGCAGGCCGTTAACTTCACGCTGCAGTATGGGAAAATCCGCCCGTACTTTTTCTACAGGAAATGTCATACCAGGCCTCCGGGCAGTCGCTGGCCGATTCGCGCCAGCACCTGCTGTTTAAGGGCGCTATCATGGATAGCTTCCGTTAACTCTGCGGCAAACGCGTAAAGAATCATGTGCCGCGCCTCCTGCTGTCTGATGCCGCGTGATTGCAGATAAAACATCTGCTCATCGTCAATACGCCCGATCGTCGCGCCGTGGCTGCACTTCACGTCATCGGCATAGATCTCTAATTGCGGTTTGGTATCGACTTCAGCCAGTTTCCCCAACAACAGGTTATTATTGGTCATCTGGCCGTCGGTTTTAATGGCGTGTTGCGCCACGTTAATCAGGCCATTAAAGACCGCGCGTCCTTTGTCGCTGACGATGGTCTTGTGCGACTGGCGGCTGTTACAGTAGCCTTTGTTATGTTCCAGCCATGTCCGCGTATCGCAAACTTCATTTTTCACCGGCATCGCCAGACTATTCAGTCGAAGCGTCGCGTTTTCACCATTCAGTTGTGAGCTGCTGTGGTGACGTAGTACTGCGGCGCCCAGCAGAAAACTGTGGCTAAACGCCGAGGCGTCTGTCGCCAGCAGAAGATCGTTATGCGCAAAGTGATAGCTGGACGCATTTTCAAACGCCAGTTTGATATGATGCAGTTGCGCATTGTCTGCAACGTTCATCGTCAGACGCGCGCCGGTAAAATGTTTTGCCGCTGTAAGGCTGACATAATGCTCAATAACCGTCGCTTCCGCGCCTTCCGCCAGCGCCAGATGGTGGCGATAATGCGCGGTGTTCAGCTCGTCGCCATCCACGCCCTGCGTGATATGCATTAACAGTAGCGGCCTGGTCGGACGCTGATTTCGCCGTACCTGTATATACGTGACACATTGCGCCAGGCTTTCCGTCAGATGCAGAAAAACCTCAGGCTGTACCGGCGCGGCAAGCGTCTGGCGCTCATCCCTGACGCTAACGTCAAATCCGCTGTTTTGCGTGCTATCACTGAGCTCTGGCATAAACCGACCATCGACAAACACCAGCCGCACGGCATCGATTTGCAGCGCCAACGCATCACGCTGTGCGGCGCTGATAGTCGCACACTGCTGGATAAACTGGCTATGGGTTAAGCCCTCCAGCGGCGTGTATTTCCAGTCTTCATGTTTACGCGTCGGCAATCCCAGACGTAACATCTGTTGTAAATGTTGTCTTGCCTGCTCAGTTCGACTTTCTCTTTTTTCCTCAAAGAGATGCTGCCATTGCTGTAGCGCTTTACTGCTGTTCGGTAAGCCAGCCATAACCCTGCTCCTCCAGTTGTTTGACCAGAGTAAAATCGCCGGATCGGACAATTCGCCCCTGATAGAGGACATGGACGTAATCGGGTTTGATATAGTCCAGTATGCGCTGATAGTGGGTCACGATAATAAAAGCGCGTTTATCGTCGCGTAACGCGTTGACGCCTTCCGCCACAATTTTCAACGCATCGATATCCAGTCCGGAGTCCGACTCATCAAGGATGCACAGTTCCGGCTCCAGCACCGCCATTTGCAAAATATCATTGCGCTTTTTCTCCCCGCCGGAAAAACCGACGTTTACCGAACGGGTCAGTAAATCTTCCGGCATTTTCAGCAATGCGATCTTTTCTTCCATCAGATCCTGAAAATCAAAGCGATCCAACGACGTCTGCCCGCGGTAGGCGCGCACGGCATTCAGCGCGGTTTGCAGGAAAAACTGGTTACTGACGCCGGGGATTTCTACCGGGTACTGGAAGGCCATAAAAATCCCTTCGCCCGCCCGTTCCTCCGGCGACAGTTCAAGCAGATCTTTACCCTTGAACGTAACCGAGCCGCCGGTGACCTCATAATCTTCACGTCCCGCCAGGGTGGCGGAGAGCGTGCTTTTCCCGGAACCGTTCGGCCCCATAATGGCGTGAACTTCGCCGGGGCGAATCTCCAGATTCAGGCCACGCAAAATCGCTTTTTCTTCCACACTGACCTGTAAATCTTTAATGCTTAACATGGGTTTTCCTTCATCATTAACCGACGCTGTGCTCAAGGCTAATCGTCAGCAGTTTTTGCGCTTCAACGGCGAACTCCAGCGGTAGTTCCGAGAAAACGTCTTTGCAGAAACCGTTGACGATCATCGAAATAGCGTCTTCTTCGCTGATGCCGCGTTGCAGACAATAGAAAAGCTGATCTTCACCGATGCGTGATGTTGTCGCCTCGTGCTCCAGCTGCGCGCTGTTATTGCGGCATTCAACATACGGGAACGTATGCGCGCCGCAGTCCGCTCCAATCAACATGGAGTCGCATTGGGTGAAATTTCGGGCGTTGGTTGCCGTCGGCATAATTTTTACCAGCCCACGGTAGCTGTTCTGGCTGTGGCCGGCAGAAATGCCTTTTGAGATAATGGTTGAGCGCGTGTTTTTACCGATATGGATCATTTTGGTGCCGGTGTCAGCCTGCTGATGTCCACTGGTCAGCGCAACGGAATAGAACTCGCCGATAGAATTATCACCGCGCAGGATACAGCTCGGGTATTTCCAGGTAATCGCCGAACCGGTTTCCGACTGGGTCCACGACATCTTGCTGTTTTCCCCTTCGCACAACGCCCGCTTGGTCACAAAGTTCAGAATGCCGCCCGTGTTGTTGTCGCCCGGGAACCAGTTTTGTACGGTGGAATATTTTACTTCAGCATCTTTATGGATGATGACTTCCACTACCGCGGCGTGGAGCTGATAACTGTCGCGTACGGGCGCGGAGCAGCCTTCGATATAACTCACATAGCTGCCTTCATCCGCCACCAGAATCGTGCGCTCAAACTGACCGGTTTTCTCGGCGTTAATGCGAAAATAGGTGGATAACTCCATTGGGCAACGCACGCCTTTGGGAACATAGATAAATGTCCCATCGGAAGCGACTGCCGCATTCAGCGCGGCAAAAAAGTTATCGTTCCCCGGCACGACGGTGCCAAGATATTTCCTGACCAGGTCAGGGTGATCGTGTATCGCTTCGCCAAAAGAACAGAAAATAATGCCCTGTTCCGCCAGTTTTTCACGGTATGTGGTCGCTACGGAGACCGAATCAAAAATCGCATCGACGGCGACCTCTTTCCCTTCGCGAACCGGAACGCCAAGTTGCTCGAAGGCGTCTTCAACCTCTTTACTCAAAAAGGTATTCGCGCCCGTTTGCTGTACGGCTCCCGGCTGGGAAACGCAGCTATCGTCGCAGTTTCCGCATGATGGCGCAGAGTAATAGCTGTAGTCCTGATAGTTCAGTTTATCGTAGTGCGCCTTCAGCCAGTGCGGTTCATCCATGTCCAGCCAGGCTCTATAGGCATTGAGACGAAATTCCAGCATCCACTCAGGTTCGTTACGCTTTGCGGAAATCGCGCGCACCACCTCTTCGCTGATGCCTTTTGCCAGTTCATCAGTGGGTAGTTGCGTGAAAAATCCTTCTTTGTAATTAAGGCGTCCGCCTGTCCAGATGCCGACCTCTTCCGTTGCTTCAGTGTTACGAGACATAGTACCGCCTATACCCCAAAACTTTCGCCGCAGCCGCATTCATTCTGGGCTTTGGGGTTATGAAATTTAAATAACTGGTTCAGCCCTTCCTGTACGTAATCCACTTCTGTTCCGTCAATAAAAGGCATCGCCTGTAACGGTGCGAAAAGCTTTGCGCCTTCGGCTTCAAAAACCAGATCGTCTTTATCCGGCTCCCGAACGGTATCCAGAACATAGCCAAATCCGGCACATCCCGTCTGTTTTACGCTTAACCGCACGCCCAACATGCCCGGCTGCTTTTCTGCCAGTTCACGTATGTGCGCTGCCGCCGCTGGCGTTAGCGTCAGCCCTTGCCAGGGGAAGTCCTCCGGGTTAAACGTGTCTGAATGCAATTCCATAGAGTTACCTCGCGTTCTAAATCACCAGGATATAACAACATGTTAGTGATAATGATTATCACTTCAACCCCTTAACCGCAGGGGCTTTCCAACAAATGGTCATATTGAGCGCCTTTTATTAAGCATAGACCCTGTCCGCCAGGTCATACAACAGACAAAAAACAACTTAACTTTTTGATAAGTAATGATTTATAAGATATTAACCGTTCTGGCAGGTCAAAAACGAAAAGATGTATAGAAAATGACTATTTAATTAATAGGCTGTCGACATTGCCGGGCGGCGAGGTCAGAACCCCATTTTTTGTATGGATACCTGGCGTTGCGCTCTTTATAATCCGCTGCGGTTCTATAACTCAGTTTGAGCTATAGGTTTATGTAAACTCTTTCCGGCATTTCAGGTGCTGAATGAGGCAAGAGGCTTAAAATATGGTTGTTACGCTCGCGTATATCGCACTTTTTTTGGTTTTCTCGTGGGTCATCTTGAGAATTAATCAAAAAAGCGATTCCCTGTCGAAAAGCGTTTTTATCGCTATCTTTTTAGGGGCTGTTATTGGTTTATCCCTGCATTTTATTTCAGCAAATCACACTAAAACTATTATCGAATGGTACAGCATCGTCGGCAATGGTTACGTCCACCTGTTAAAACTGGTCGCTATACCGCTAATTTTTATTTCTATTCTTTCCGCCATCAATAAACTGGAAAATAGCGCCGGCATCGGAAAAATGTCGCTGACGATCGTCGGATGCATGTTATGCCTGGTGATGGTTGCCGGTTTTATCGGATTACTGACCGCTCATGTGCTGGGGCTTGACGCCAGCGCTTTTGTGCACATGCCGTCAATGTTAACTACAGAAGAAGTCAATAAGACTGCCGCGGTGTCGATTCCCCAGTTAGTGACATCGCTGATCCCGACTAATATTTTTCTTGATCTTACGGGAGCCAGAAGTGTTTCCGTTATCGGCATCGTTATCTTCACGCTAATAGCGGGGATCGCTCTGTTAAAGGTCAAAAAAGAGGCGCCGGAAGAAGGTCAGAAATTAAGCGCAGGCATTAACGCTATCCAGATCTGGGTCATGAAGATGGTACGTATCGTTATTGCATTAACGCCCTATGGCGTCATGGCATTAATGACTACCGTATTTTCATCATACCACTTTGAACAATTCGCCAGCTTACTTGGTTTTATCGGCGCCTGTTATATCGCGATTTTCATGATGTTTATCGTGCATGCCATCTTGCTGATCCTCAGCGGTAATAATCCAGCGCGTTATTTCAGTATGGTCTGGCCCGTCTTAACCTTTGCGTTTGTTTCCCGCAGCAGCGCAGCCTCTATCCCGCTGGCCATTTCCGCCCAGGAAAAATTTGGCGTACAAAGCACTATTGCCAATATTTCCGCCTCGTTTGGCTCCAGTATGGGGCAAAATGGCTGCGCCGGGATTTATCCGGCTATTATGGTAGCGATGATTGCGCCCACCATCGGCATTGATCCGCTCTCGCTGCATTTTCTGGCCGCGATGTTGCCTGCCATTGCGCTAGGGTCTATTGGCGTAGCCGGCGTCGGCGGCGGCGGTACGTTCGCGGCGCTGATTGTCCTGTCGACGTTGAATTTTCCCGTTGCGCTGGTCGGTATTTTTATTGCCATCGAACCTATCGTTGATATGGCCCGCACGGCTCTGAACGTTAACGGATCGATGATGTCAGGTGTGCTGGCTAACCGTATTTTGAATAATCATACGGCTGACGACATGCCAGCGGTTATTGACAGACCTTAGTTTTTTACGCGCCCGGAAAAGAAAAACCCTTAAGTCTGTTCAATACAGGCTTAAGGGTTCCGGCCCCATCCGGCGCTTATCTCCGGCACTCTTAATGGCTTAGCTCTTGAAGGGGCATAAGAATAATCTCATAAAGAACGCGCGCCTTTTTAGCACAAATGGCGATCTGTATTTTTTTTAAACAAAATCAAGGGGGTTATCTATTACCTGGGGACAGTGTCTGGTGAGATTGCCTGGTAACATAGCCGGATGGCGGCTAACGCCTTATCCGGCCTACACAGACTTTATTAATGCACGCCCAACCGCCAGGCGAAATAGATCTCTTCTTTCAGTTCGGTTGCAGAGAGGGTGAGGAGATCGGCAAACTCTAACTCCAGCTGTTTTAAACGCTTCAAATACTGCGCGGGAGAAAGTTCGGTTTTATCACGGCGTAAAAATTCAATCGCCAGTTGGGTCGGGTCTAAATCAGTAGACATATCATCCTCGCTTATGTGTAAACGTGCACAGTATATCACCTTTTTCTGCGCACATTTTGACCAAAAGCAATATGCATCACACTTTTATGGTGACAACGTCACACAATCGCCGTAGTAAGACGCGAAGAACAGCACAGACGTCCCTGTTCATCAAAGATCTCTATCTGCCAGACCTGATGGCGAGCCCCGGTATGCAACGCTTTACAGACGCCTCGTACGCGCCCCTGACGCGCCGACCGTACATGGTTGGCATTCACCTCCAGCCCCACCACCTTTTGCTCCCCCTGCGTACACAGATAACCTGCGACCGAGCCGATACTTTCCGCCAGCACCACAGACGCTCCGCCATGCAGCAAGCCGAACGGCTGTTTGGTGCGATGATCGACGGGCATTGTCGCTTCCAGCGTATCGTCCCCAATACGCTCAAAGCGGATATCAAGCAGGCCAACCATATTTCCTTCCCCCATCGCATTAAGCGCATCGAGGGTCACTTCACGTTTCCAGATCAACCTATAATCTCCAGTAATGCCTGCAACGGGTGACGCACGCCCGTACCTTCAATGCGTTTAACCTGGCTTCGGCAGGAATAGCCGGTTGCCAGGCAGCGGTTTCGCGGTAGACGTTGCATCGCCTGATGCCAGGATAGCTCATAAATTCCCAGCGAATTTTTATGATTGGTGAGTTCATGTCCATAAGTGCCCGCCATACCGCAGCAGCCTACGCTGACATTTTCCAGCTTCGCGCCAAAATGGGCAAAGATGGCGGCCCACTGCGCAGGCGCGCCGGGTAAAGCCGTGACTTCCGTACAATGACCAAAAAAGTACCACGGTTCGCCGCTCACCTCGACGGACAGTCTTGCATTTATTTCCTGCGCCAGCCATTCATTCACCAGCAACACATGAAAATCGCCGCGCTGTTCACCCAGCGCCAGTTTGTATTCGTCGCGATAACACAGAACCAGCGCCGGATCGACGCCCACCATCGGCATCCCCAACGCGGCGATCCGATTAAGGAACTCAGAGGTTTTTTTCGCCGTTTTCGCAAAGCGATTAAGAAAACCTTTAATATGCTGCGCCTTACCATTCGGCGAGAACGGTAACAATACCGGCCTCCTGCCCAGTTTTTCCGCCAGGCGGATAAAGTCCGCCACGACCCGGGCGTCGTAGTAGCTGGTAAACGGATCCTGAACCACCAGTACCGTTTTCGCTTTTTGCTCGGCGCTCATGCGTTCCAGTTGCTCAAGCGTCATATTGGCAGACGGATGGCCCACCAGTTGCTGTTGCAATGAAGGGGCAGAAAGCAGAGGTAAATCCACCATACCGATATGTTTTTTCGCCAGATTACGAACCACCGGTTGGTTAATAAAAAAGTTAAAGGTCTTTGGCGCACGCGCCATCAGCGGCGCGTAGGTCTCGACCGTCGCCACCAGATGATCGCGTACCGGGCGCAGATAACGCGTATGGTAAAGCTGTAAGAAACGTGAACGAAACTCCGGAACATCGATTTTAATCGGACACTGGGTCGTACAGGCTTTACACGCCAGACAGCCGGACATGGCCTCTTTAACTTCATGGGAAAAGTCATACTCGCCTTTGCGTTTGTGCCAACTATTCCGGGTGCGGGCAATCAGCGTGCGTAAGCTGGCGCGTTTTTCTGGCAACTCCTTTTCCAGCTTCAACGGATCGACGCCGCGATCGGCCAATAGACGGAGCCATTCCCGCACCAGCGTCGCCCGCCCTTTCGGCGAGTGGATCCGGTTAAGGCTAATTTTCATCGACGGGCACATCGGGCTTTTCGCATCGAAATTAAAGCACAGGCCGTTACCATTACACTCCATAGCGCCGCGCCAGGTCTGCCGTACCGCCAGCGGAATTTGCCGATCCCAGGTGCCGCGTTTTACCGCATCCACCTTCATCATCGGCGCCTCTATCCCCTGCGGCGGACAGATTTTACCCGGGTTAAGTCGATTATGCGGATCAAAAGCCGCTTTTATTTTGCGCAGCTCGCCATACAGAACTTCGCCGAAAAAGGCCGGGCTGTATTCCGCACGAAAACCTTTTCCATGCTCGCCCCACAACAGCCCACCGTATCTGGCGGTCAGCGCGACGACCTCATCGGAGATCTGTTTCATCAACAGTTCCTGCTGCGGATCGCACATATCCAGCGCCGGACGCACATGCAGCACCCCGGCATCCACGTGGCCGAACATGCCGTAACTTAAGCCATGACCATCCAGCAGAGCGCGAAATTCGGCGATGTAATCGGCCAGATGTTCAGGCGGCACGCAGGTATCTTCCGCGAAAGGAATCGGTTTGGCAGCGCCTTTCGCATTACCCAGCAGCCCTACCGCTTTTTTACGCATCGCGTAAATACGCTCAATACCCGTCAAATCGGTACAAAGTTGCCAGCCGATCACGCCCGCTTCCGCTCGCGCCATCAGGCCATCCAGCCGGTGGCACAGCGCCTCGACCTGTCCGTCAATAAGCGCTTCATCGTCACCCGCGAATTCCACGATATTCAGGCCAAGCATCTCTTTATCCGGCACATCGGTAATCAATTCGCTAACGGAGTGCCAGACAATATCTTCCCGCGCGAGGTTAAGGACTTTGGAATCGACCGTCTCGACGGATAAGGCGCGCGCATCAACCATAAAAGGGGCGTTACGCAGCGCGGAATCAAAGGAGTCGTATTTTACATTCACCAGACGGCGGACTTTGGGTATCGGGGTAATATCCAGCCGGGCTTCAGTAATAAACGCCAGCGTCCCTTCCGACCCCGTTAAGATGCGGGTGAGATCGAAGCGGGTCATGTCATCGTTAAAGACGTGGCGTAAATCGTAGCCTGTCAGGAAGCGATTGAGCTTTGGAAAGCTATCGAGGATAAGTTGGCGGTTTTCCAGGCAGGACTGATAGACGGTCTGATAGATGCGGCCTGGCGTCGTCGTGTTTTCACCCAGCGTCCGGGCAAGCTCTACGGGCATCGATTGCGTGTCAAGGATATCGCCCCCCAACAATACGGCCCGTATGCCTAAGACGTGATCTGACGTTTTTCCATAGACCAGCGAACCCTGACCGGAGGCATCGGTATTAATCATACCGCCAAGCGTGGCGCGATTACTGGTGGAAAGTTCCGGCGCAAAAAAATAGCCATACGGCTTTAACGCTTGATTAAGCTGATCTTTTATCACTCCCGCCTCTACCCGCACCCATCCCTCTTCAGGATTAATTTCAATAATGCGGTTCATATAGCGGGACATATCAACAATAATGCCCTGGTTTAGCGCCTGGCCATTCGTGCCAGTACCGCCGCCTCGAGGGGTAAATATCAGCGACGTAAAGCGCGGCTCCGCCGCCAGACGGGCAAGAAGCGCGACATCCGCCGTAGAACGGGGAAACACAACAGCATCGGGAAGAAGCTGGTAGATACTGTTATCGGTCGACATTGTCAGACGGTCGGCATAGCTGGTTGCCGTATCGCCCGTAAACCCTTGCTGCTCCAGCGCCTGCAAAAAATTGAGCACCAGCTGAACGACGCCGGGTGCCTGAGAAATTTGTGGAATCATTATATTGACCTTTTCCTGCGGTCTATGTTGTGAACGGTGGCGCCCAACCCGGCGAGCGCGAGCGGTCTACGCACAGGAAGGGATGCTTAATCGTTTGCGTGTTGCGTTATTTGTTGTATCACATTTTTTTCCTGTGCGCCCAACAGAATTACATGCAGAATCGGCCTGTTAAAAACCGCTGAAATTGCTCATCATTATAGGGTGTGGTTTGCATGTTCACGTCGCGCCAACGTTCTGGCGCAAAGACAAAGGTGAAAAGTATTTATGGTAAATGTTCGTCAGCCCAGGGATATTGCGCAAGTGCTGCTATCGGTGCTGTTTTTAGCCATCATGATTGTGGCCTGTTTGTGGATAGTACAGCCTTTTATTTTGGGGTTTGCATGGGCAGGTACGATTGTTATCGCGACCTGGCCCGTTTTGCTGAAATTACAAAAAATATTGTGGGGCCGCCGCTCGCTTGCCGTATTGGTCATGACGCTGCTGTTAGTGCTGCTCTTCGTTATTCCCGTCGCCTTGCTGGTGAACAGCATTGTCGATGGTAGCGGCCCGCTCATCCATGCAGTAACCGGCGGCGATATGACGCTACCCGATCTGGCATGGTTAAATAATATTCCGTTGGTTGGCGCCAAACTGTATGCCGGATGGCATAGCCTGCTGGATATGGGCGGTAGCGCTATTATGGCGAAAGTGCGGCCTTATATCGGCACAACCACGACCTGGTTTGTCGGTCAGGCGGCGCATATCGGACGCTTTATGATGCACTGTGCCCTGATGCTGTTGTTTAGCGCCCTGCTTTACTGGCGCGGCGAACAAGTGGCGATGGGTATACGCCATTTTGCCTGTCGTCTCGCGGCTAAACGCGGCGATGCGGCGGTTCTGCTGGCTGCCCAGGCGATCCGCGCCGTGGCGCTTGGCGTGGTGGTTACCGCGCTGGTACAGGCGGTACTTGGCGGCGTCGGGCTGGCGATTTCCGGCGTGCCTTACGCTACCCTGTTGACGGTAGTGATGATCCTTTCGTGTCTGGTTCAGTTGGGGCCGTTGCCGGTATTGATTCCAGCCATTATCTGGCTTTACTGGACAGGCGACACCACCTGGGGCACCGTGCTGCTGGTTTGGAGCGCCGTCGTCGGCACTCTGGATAACGTGATTCGCCCGGTACTCATCCGCATGGGTGCCGATTTACCGCTGCTTCTGATCCTTTCCGGGGTAATCGGCGGCCTGATTGCATTCGGTATGATTGGTCTGTTTATTGGACCGGTGCTTCTGGCCGTGACCTGGCGTTTGTTCTCCGCATGGGTACATGAAGTTCCGGCGCCGACGAATGAACCAGAGGAGATCCTTGAAGAGCTGGATGACATCGAGGAAGCCAACAAGCAGTCATAATCCCGTCGGGCGGCATCGCCGCCCGATGCTTTAGCGACGTTTATCAATTCAACGCACACCCCATTTTGATTCGCCCGTCTGTTCCCCGCCGCATCTCATTTCTGTCGCAAATCCGTTACAGTTTTTAAACTATTGAGACGAATCTGATCGACGCAAAAAGTGCTCATGCCTACTATTAGCACACGGTTATAAATCAACACATTGATTTATAAGCATGGAAATCCCCTGAGTGAAACAACGAATTGCTGTGTGTAGTCTTTGCCCGTCTCCTACGATGGGCTTTTTTTTTAACTTTTTTCGCTGCATTGTTACATAAGCCAGCTCCCGTTTCCCTTCAACACCGCGATATCTGCAACGAACAAATAATATTGCACAAAATAGTGTGATTCTGTTCAAGTCGAAACGGTGTCGGTGGTGCTATTTATAGCATCACTTTTTTCATATAAAAGCCTAAAAAATGATGAACGCGTTAGAACTACAAGCACTACGGCGTATTTTTGATATGACGATTGAAGAATGCACAATCTATATCACCCAGGATAATAATTCGACAACCTGGCAACGATGGGAAGCTGGCGACACACCCATCTCTCCAGAAATCATTGCCAGGCTGAAGGAAATGAAAGCCAGGAGACAGCGACGAATTAACGCCATTGTTGACAAAATAAATAACCGCATCGGCAATAATACAATGCGTTACTTCCCTGATTTATCTTCTTTTCAGTCCATTTATACAGAGGGTGATTTTATCGAGTGGAAAATTTATCAATCTGTTGCTGCCGAACTTTTCGCACATGATCTGGAGCGGCTGTGTTAGACGTAAACTTTATCGCCGCATCGTATTGATACCGGATAGAAAACCACACAATCACGACATTGACTTGTCACCCTATCCAATATGCTTCCTGCCTGTGTATACCACTGTAACTTTCAGGCGGCATCTCTGAGTCAGATAATATGAAAAATCGTTATTTCCCTACCGCTGTAGGGTTGTATTTTAATTACTTTGTACATGGCATGGGGGTTATCCTGATGAGCCTGAACATGTCATCGCTTGAACAGCAATGGCATACCAGTGCCGCAGGCGTATCTATTGTGATCTCTTCGCTTGGTATTGGCCGGCTAAGCGTTTTGTTAATCGCCGGTATGCTTTCCGATCGCTTTGGTCGCCGTCCTTTTATCATTCTGGGGACCGCCTGTTACCTGATTTTTTTCATTGGCATTCTTTATGCTCAGACGATTTTTGTCGCTTATGCCTGTGGCTTTTTAGCGGGTATGGCCAACAGTTTTTTGGATGCAGGTACCTATCCCAGTTTGATGGAAGCCTTCCCTCGCTCCCCCAGTACGGCAAATATTCTGATCAAAGCATTTGTCTCTGGCGGGCAATTCTTGTTGCCCATTATTATCAGTTTATTAGTCTGGGCTAATATGTGGTTTGGCTGGTCCTTCCTGCTTGCCGGGGCGATCATGCTTATTAATGCTCTGTTTTTATTACGCTGTCCTTTTCCACCCTATCCTGGTCGGATATTGAAGCCCAAAATCTCGCAAGCGCCTGTCGCAGGCGTACATCATTGCTCCCTCATCGATCTTATCAGCTACACCCTTTATGGCTATATCTCGATGGCAACCTTTTATCTTATCAGCCAGTGGCTGGCGCAGTATGGACAGTTCGTCGCAGGAATGTCGTATACCCAATCCATCAAACTGTTAAGTATTTATACCTGCGGATCGCTACTCTGCGTTTTTATAACCGCCCCGCTGGTCAGAAAAACAATTCGCTCTACCACATTATTGATGTTTTATACCTTTATCTCTTTTATTGCGCTTCTGACGGTCTGCCTGCATCCTCAGGCCTATGTTGTTATGATCTTCGCATTCGTCATTGGATTCTCTTCCGCCGGTGGCGTAGTACAAATCGGCCTGACGCTGATGGCGGCCCGTTTTCCACAGGAGAAAGGTAAAGCGACCGGCATTTATTACAGCGCCGGCAGTATCGCGACGTTCACTATTCCGTTGATCACAGCGCGGATTTCAGAAATGAGCATTGCACATATTATGTGGTTTGATACCGGTATCGCCGCAGTGGGATTTCTCCTCGCACTGTTCATCGGTTACCGAAGTCGGGCTGAATCACAACATCACGCTGAAGCAGCGTCAACCGCGCAATAAATGTTAGCGTGCCAGTTGCAATATTATTGCCTTGCTATGCAAAATAAAACGTTAGCCATTATCACCGGGAAACAAAAAATGTAATTTTCGTGTTAATTATTATTCATTATCTTCACACTTATCAGAAAAATTGCGATGAGCATCACGAGTTATATGTATTAAACAACAAATTCGCAGCAATTTTTATATTTCATGGCTAACAAATGAAATGCTATCAATGCAATAAACCTGGCATTTTAAACGCCATGTTATGTACATATAACGACAGTACCGACTTATAGTGTTACTGAACAATCGCTGCATGTAGTAAAGCAGTAATAAGCAGGACATTGAATCAAACCATCAGCAAGGAGCTGTGAACAAATGTCTCAGAACAAGGCTCGCAACATGCCATATTTGCTGGCTGTTATCTGCATTTATTTTAGTTACTTTCTCCACGGCATGAGTGTTATTACACTAGCCCAGAACATGACCTCCCTTGCACAGAAATTCTCCACGGATAGTGCCGGTATCGCCTATTTAATCTCTGGCATTGGTCTTGGTCGTCTGGTCAGTATTTTATTCTTTGGCGTACTGTCCGATAAATTTGGCCGTCGGGCAATAATACTGCTTGGCGCCGTACTATATATGCTATTTTTCTTCGGTATTCCCGCCAGTCCTAACCTGATGATCGCTTTCATATTAGCGGTGTGTGTCGGCGTGGCGAACTCCGCGCTGGATACCGGCGGATACCCTGCATTAATGGAGTGTTTTCCCAAAGCATCGGGCTCGGCAGTTATTCTGGTTAAAGCGATGGTCTCTTTTGGGCAAATGATTTATCCCCTTATTGTCAGCGCCTTGTTAGTCAACCATATCTGGTACGGCTACGCGGTGGTAATCCCCGGTATCCTTTTCGTCCTCATCACGTTGATGCTGTTGAAAAGCCGTTTTCCCAGCCAACTTGTCGATGCCAGTATTGCGAAAGAATTACCCCAGATGAACAGTACTCCCCTCGTCTGGCTGGAAGGCGTAGCTTCCGTTTTATTTGGCGTCGCCGCGTTCTCAACCTTCTATGTGATTGTGGTCTGGATGCCTAAATATGCGATGGCCTTCGCCGGAATGGCGGAATCCGACGCGCTGAAAACCATCTCTTATTACAGTATGGGATCGTTGGTTTGCGTGTTTATTTTTGCCGCATTGCTGAAAAAAATGGTTCGCCCTATCTGGGCCAATGTTTTCAATGCCGGGCTGGCGACACTCACCGCTGCGGCAATTTACCTGTATCCCTCTCCACTGATCTGTAATGCTGGCGCCTTCGTGATTGGTTTTTCCGCTGCTGGAGGTATTTTACAATTAGGTGTATCGGTAATGTCGGAATTTTTCCCTAAGAGTAAAGCTAAAGTCACCAGTATATATATGATGATGGGGGGCGTAGCTAACTTTATTATTCCACTGATCACCGGTTATCTCTCTACTATTGGCCTGCAATATATCATTTTGTTAGATTTTGCCTTTGCACTACTGACATTTATCACCGCCATTATTGTATTTATTCGCTATTATCGCGTATTTAAGATCCCGCAAAACGATGTCCGATTTGGCGAGCGTTATTTCCAGTAAAAATGTTAACGATGCGCAACAGGCATGCGCCCTGCTCTGCACTGTCCACTTATTAAGGAGTATAAAATGGATGTTACCGCAAAATATGAATTAATTGGTCTTATGGCGTATCCTATCCGTCATAGCTTATCGCCCGAAATGCAAAACAAAGCGTTAGAAAAAGCGGGGCTACCGTATACCTATATGGCTTTCGAAGTGGATAACACGACGTTTGCCAGCGCCATTGAAGGACTGAAAGCATTAAAAATGCGCGGTACGGGCGTCTCCATGCCAAACAAACAGCTCGCGTGTGAGTATGTCGATGAATTAACGCCAGCAGCAAAACTGGTTGGCGCTATCAACACCATTGTTAACGATGACGGCTATCTACGCGGCTACAACACGGATGGTACGGGCCATATTCGGGCAATTAAAGAAAGCGGTTTCGATATTCGGGGAAAAACCATGGTGCTGCTCGGCGCGGGAGGCGCGGCTACCGCCATTGGCGCCCAGGCAGCCATTGAAGGCATTAAGGAAATTAAACTGTTTAACCGTAAAGATGACTTTTTCGAAAAAGCGGTTGCCTTTGCGAAGCGGGTGAATGAAAACACCGATTGCGTCGTTACCGTCACCGATCTTGCCGATCAGCACGCTTTTACTGAAGCGCTTGCCAGCGCAGATATTCTGACGAACGGCACCAAAGTTGGCATGAAACCATTGGAGAACGAATCCCTGATCGGCGATGTTTCCCTGCTCCGCCCTGAATTGCTGGTCACCGAATGTGTTTATAATCCGCATATGACAAAGTTATTGCAGCAGGCGCAACAAGCTGGTTGCAAAACAATTGATGGTTACGGCATGTTGTTATGGCAAGGAGCCGAACAGTTTGAACTGTGGACAGGAAAAGCATTTCCATTGGACTATGTGAAGCAGGTGATGGGATTCACAGCCTGACCGGTAAAATTATAATTGCGACGAATGACAATGAAGGGTACCAAATGAAAACCGTAACTGTAAGAGATCTCGTGGTTGGCGAAGGCGCGCCAAAGATCATTGTGTCGCTAATGGGAAAAACCATTACCGATGTGAAATCGGAAGCACTCGCCTACCGTGAAGCGGATTTCGATATTCTGGAGTGGCGCGTTGACCATTTTGCCAACGTGACAACGGCGGAAAGCGTACTTGAGGCCGCCGGCGCCATCCGGGAGATTATTACCGATAAACCCTTGCTATTTACCTTCCGCAGCGCGAAAGAAGGCGGCGAACAGGCGCTAACTACCGGACAGTATATCGCTCTGAATCGTGCAGCGGTTGACAGCGGTCTGGTCGATATGATCGATCTTGAGCTTTTTACCGGCGACGACGAGGTGAAAGCCACCGTCGGCTATGCTCATCAACACAATGTTGCGGTGATCATGTCTAACCATGATTTTCATAAAACGCCCGCAGCGGAAGAGATTGTTCAGCGTCTGCGTAAAATGCAGGAACTGGGCGCCGATATTCCGAAGATCGCCGTCATGCCACAGACTAAAGCCGATGTCCTGACCTTACTTACCGCCACTGTAGAAATGCAGGAGCGCTATGCGGATCGTCCGATTATTACCATGTCGATGTCGAAAACCGGGGTAATATCTCGTCTTGCCGGCGAAGTGTTCGGTTCTGCAGCAACGTTTGGCGCGGTGAAAAAAGCATCTGCGCCGGGACAAATATCGGTAGCCGATCTGCGTACCGTATTAACTATATTGCACCAGGCGTAATACTTTATCGTGTGGCGGAATATTCTCTTTCTGCCACAATAAAATAAATAGTTATCTGATATGAATATGTTCCATATTCATTGAAAGCCGCTGTCTTTATTACCTTAACACGGTTATATCGATATTGCTTTCAGGGATAATAGTGGAGTAAATATGAAAATCAATAAGCCATCACGCATTAATGGCCGCGTTCCCGTGCTCTCTGCACAAGAAGCAGTAAATTATATTCCAGATGAGGCCACTTTATGTATTCTGGGCGCTGGCGGCGGTATTCTCGAAGCGACAACATTAATTACCGCACTGGCAGATAAATATCAAACAACCCAGTCACCACGAGATTTATCTATTATTAGCCCTACCGGATTAGGTGACCGCGCCGATCGCGGCATCAGCCCGCTGGCGCAGGAGGGATTGGTAAAATGGGCGCTATGCGGACATTGGGGGCAATCTCCCCGTATTTCTGAACTGGCTGAACAAAATAAAATCGCCGCCTATAACTACCCACAAGGCGTATTAACCCAGACGCTGCGCGCCAGCGCCGCACACCAGCCGGGTATTCTGAGCGATATCGGTATTGGTACCTTTGTCGACCCTCGCCAACAGGGCGGAAAATTAAACGACGTGACTAAAGAAGATCTCATTAAGCTGGTAGAGATCGATAATAAAGAATATCTCTATTATAAAGCGATAGCGCCTAATGTGGCTTTTATCCGCGCCACCACCTGCGACAGCGAAGGCTATGCATCATTTGAAGATGAGGTGATGTATCTTGATGCACTGGTGATCGCCCAGGCCGTTCACAATAATGGCGGTATTGTAATGATGCAGGTGCAGAAAATGGTAAAAAAAGCCACGCTGCATCCAAAATCCGTGCGTATTCCCGGCTATCTGGTGGATATTGTGGTTGTCGACGCCGACCAGACGCAACTCTATGGCGGCGCGCCGGTGAACCGATTTATCTCCGGGGATTTTACTCTTGATGATAGTACCCAGCTTACCCTGCCCCTTAATCAGCGCAAGCTGGTAGCCCGACGCGCGCTGTTTGAAATGCGTAAAGGCGCGGTAGGCAATGTGGGCGTAGGCATTGCCGACGGCATTGGTCTGGTCGCTCGCGAGGAAGGCTGCGCCGATGACTTCGTGCTGACCGTAGAAACTGGCCCGGTGGGCGGTATTACCTCTCAGGGTGTGGCCTTCGGCGCCAATGTCAATACCCGCGCGATCCTCGATATGACCTCACAATTTGATTTTTATCACGGCGGTGGGCTCGATGTCTGCTATTTAAGTTTTGCCGAAGTGGATCAACACGGTAATGTCGGTGTACATAAATTCAACGGCAAAATTATGGGCACCGGCGGGTTTATCGATATTAGCGCAACGTCGCAAAAAATTATTTTCTGCGGAACTCTGACGGCCGGAAGTTTAAAAACTGAAATTACCGATGGCAAATTAAATATTCTGCAGGAAGGTCGCGTGAAAAAATTCGTCAGCGAACTGCCGGAAATTACGTTCAGTGGAAAAATTGCGCTTGAGCGCGGGTTAGACGTGCGTTACATCACTGAACGTGCGGTTTTCACTCTCAAACAAGATGGCCTGCATTTAATTGAAATTGCGCCTGGCGTCGATCTGCAACGGGATATTCTTGACAAGATGGATTTTTCACCGGTTATCTCACCAGATTTAAAACTGATGGACACAAGATTATTTACCGATAGCACTATGGGATTCACGCTTCCTGACGCAACACATTAAAAGGAGTACAAATATGGATTTTTCATTAACTGAAGAACAAGAACTATTACTGGCCAGTATTCGCGAGTTAATCACCAGCAATTTTCCGGAAGAGTATTTCCGTACCTGCGATCAAACGGGCACCTATCCCAAAGAATTTATGCAGGCGCTGGCGGAAAACGGTATTTCGATGCTGGGCGTCCCGGAAGAATTCGGCGGCATTCCGGCTGACTATGTAACGCAAATGCTGGCGCTGATGGAAATCTCAAAATGCGGCGCTCCGGCCTTTTTGATTACCAACGGCCAATGCATTCACAGCATGCGCCGTTTTGGTTCCGCAGAACAACTGCGTAAAACAGCAGAAAGTACTCTGGCCACCGGCGATCCAGCATATGCGCTAGCCTTAACAGAACCTGGCGCGGGCTCTGATAATAATAGCGCCACAACAACCTGGACGCGTAAAAACGGCAAGGTTTATCTTAACGGCCAAAAAACATTTATCACCGGTGCAAAAGAATATCCTTACATGCTGGTTCTGGCGCGCGATACGGAGCCAAAAGATCCTAAAAAAGCGTTCACGCTTTGGTGGGTGGACTCAAATAAACCGGGCATAAAGATTAATCCGCTGCACAAAATTGGCTGGCACATGTTGAGTACATGCGAAGTTTATCTCGATAATGTCGAGGTGGACGAAAGCGACCGGGTCGGTGAAGAAGGCATGGGTTTCCTCAATGTCATGTACAATTTTGAGATGGAGCGTTTGATTAATGCGGCGCGCAGTACAGGTTTCGCCGAATGCGCATTTGAAGATGCCGCCCGTTACGCCAACCAGCGTATCGCCTTTGGTAAACCCATCGGCCATAACCAGATGATCCAGGAAAAGCTGGCGTTAATGGCCATCAAAATCGAAAACATGCGCAATATGGTGTTGAAAGTCGCCTGGCAGGCCGATCGGGAAGAGTCACTGCGTACCAGCGCCGCGCTGGCTAAGCTGTATTGCGCACGCACAGCGATGGAAGTGATTGACGATGCGATTCAGATTATGGGTGGGCTTGGTTATACTGACGAAGCCCGTGTCTCCCGCTTCTGGCGCGATGTTCGCTGCGAACGTATCGGTGGCGGCACGGATGAAATTATGATCTATGTGGCAGGACGCCAGATTCTGAAAGACTATCAGAACAAGTAAGGATCGTACCGGAACGTCTTATTCGGCCTGACTGCTTTACGGCATCAGGCCGAATAAATCAGATATATTTCGCCGTCAGGTATTTGGCAGCAAATACGCCTGCTCAACCAGACTATTTTTAAATTGCTTACGATAATCGTTGGGAGAACATCCTACATGCCGCATAAACAATTTGGCAAAATGGTCCACATTTTCATATCCTACCCGCCATGAAATTTCTGCCAGTGGCGACTCAGTGTTTGTCAGCGCAAACTTGGCCTCGGTCATACGTCGTTGAATAACATAGTTGATAGGGGATATATGATATTCTTTGGCAAATTCATGGCATATATAACTGACGCTGGCACGAAATTTTTTCGATAGCTGGTCAAGCGTGATTTTTTCACGATAATTATTATTGAGATAAACAAGCACATCCTTAATTAATACATCTTTTTTAATGTAGCCTTGTTCAGAACGATAGGCATTTTTAAAATTTTCATAGTAAAGTGCGGTCAGAGTGTAAGCAAATGCATCGTATACAGAGGAAGCCAATACGTTTTTCCCCTGCGGAAGTAACACGCTTAATTCATTAAAGATACTTTTAATGACCTCTTTCCCCTGAACCACGGAAACCACCGGACAGGAATGACTCTGCAATAGTTGGTTTTCTTCCCAACCTGGAAAACAAAACCCATACAGCGCACAGGTATAGGTGGTAGCCGGCGAATTGCTGTCGGATGCTACAGCGTGTAGCCGCCCCCGCTCAACGACGACAATATCGTCCGCATGCGCGACGTAGAGTGAAGAGTCAATAATTAACCTGGCTATCCCTTTTTTGACGTAAATAAGCTCTGTTTCATTATCATGCATATGATGGCCAGACTCCCAGTTTGGATCATCGCTAATGACAAAACGTGAAAATCGAGGGGTCTTGTCCTGTTCAAAAATCGTCTCCGCGGCGGAGTCAAAACAGCGCTGATACATAATAACCTCTGTCAGGTTTAAAAAGATAACCAGGATAAAATAAAGCGAGCGTCAGTGTTGTACAACCGTGGAGATTACCAGCAAAACAAGATTATTCGTTCCGAATGCAAGATATTATGTTCTTTTGCAGACAGCTCAGATTACCTGTCGATGGCGTATTATCAGACAAAAATACATAGCCGACATATCTTTGATGTTTTCTTTTAACCTCACAGAAACAACATCGCACGTTTCATGTTAAAAAATGATGATATGCTTCGCACTTATTATTCTCACTACCGTATTTATATTTTTATGACGCCCTTTTCAGATGGTTGCTAACGATTCTCTGTTCGCAGATTTTTTGTGCAAGATTGTTGGCAAGGAAAACAGATTGACCCATCGTAAACCTCTTCAGACTGCCGCAGACTATTTTCAGTCAGATTTACGTTACTTATCCGCACGCGACTCACTGGAGATGCAATGAAAATAATAACCTGCTTTAAGTTGGTGCCTGAAGAACAGGACATTACCGTGACCCCGGAGCATTCGCTCAATTTTGATCGTGCCGAGGCCAAAATCAGCCAGTTTGATTTAAATGCAATTGAGGCCGCCGCGCAGTTAGCTGGCGGTGGCGACGAGATCGCCGCGCTCACCGTCGGCGGCTCTCTGTTACAAAATTCAAAAGTCCGCAAAGATGTGTTATCCCGCGGGCCGGATGCGCTTTTCATGGTTCAGGATGCGCAACTGGAGCACGCCCTGCCCAAAGAAACCGCGCTGGCGCTAGCATCCGCGGCGGAGAAAATTGGCTTTGACCTGCTGCTCTTCGGGGAGGGCTCCGGCGATATTTATGCCCAACAGGTGGGCCTGCTGACTGGCGAACTCCTGAAACTCCCCGTCATCAACGCAGTAAGCCATATTCAACGCGACGGCGACAAAATCATCGTTGAACGCACACTGGAAGAAGACGTTGAAATTATCGAGCTCACGCTGCCCGCGGTGCTTTGCGTGACCTCAGATATTAACGTTCCACGCATCCCGTCAATGAAAGCCATTCTCGGCGCCGGGAAAAAAGCCGTTACGTCGTGGCTGGCGAGCGATATCCACTGGACCCCAACCACGCCACTGGCGGAACTGGTCGCCATCTCGGTACCGCCGCAGACAGAACGCAAGCATATCATTCTCGATAACGATTCGCCGGAAGCCATTACCGCACTGGCCGACCATTTGAAAAAATCCCTGAACTAAACCCAACGGAGAAAAATTATCATGAATCATTTAGCTAACGTATGGGTATTTAGCGATAACGTAGAGCGTTATGCCGAATTAATGACCGGCGCGCGGCAGTGGGGAGAAAAAGTTTACGCCATCGTGCAAGGAAACACGGAGATCGACTACGTGAAAGCGCTTGGCGCTGATGAGATAGTCGTTCTTGAATCGCATACGGATTTGCAGCGCGTGGAAAACTATGCCGAAACGCTGGCCTCATTATTAGGCGACCAAAATGGGCTGCTGCTCATGGCGGCGACCAAGCGCTGTAAAGCGCTGGGCGCCCGGCTGAGCATCCAGCTTGACGCCATGATGGTGAACGACGCGACGTCTATTGACCTCCTCGACGGGACGCTACACGCAGAGCATCGCATGTACGGCGGACTTGCTTTCGGCAAAGAGAAATTAAACAGTCCGCAGGCGATTATTACGCTGGCACCCGGCGTGCTGGAACCCGCCGCCCCTCTCCCCGGTCATACTTGCCCGCAGACCACGCTGGCATATATTGCCCCACGCCACGAGGTATTGTGCCAGCAGCGGCGCGCGAAATCGCTAAGCAGCGTCGATTTGAGCAAAGCCAAACGGGTCATCGGCGTAGGGCGAGGCCTGGCGGCGCAAAGCGATCTGGATATGGTGCATAAACTGGCGGCCGTTCTCGGCGCAGAAGTGGGCTGTTCCCGCCCCATTGCGGAAGGTGAAAACTGGATGGAACGTGAGCGTTATATTGGCGTATCCGGCGTTCTGTTGAAATCCGATCTCTATCTGACGCTGGGCATTTCCGGCCAAATTCAACATATGGTGGGTGGAAACGGCGCAAAAATTATTGTCGCAATTAACAAAGATAAAAACGCGCCCATTTTCAATTATGCCGATTATGGCCTGGTGGGCGATATCTATAAGGTTGTTCCTGCCCTCATCGACCAGTTAAGCCGCTAATTCCTTTTTCAACGCACATCTCCCGTCGTCGATACGGCGGGAAAGGAGCATAAAGCATGTCGGATGATAAATTTGACGCTATTGTGGTGGGCGCAGGCGTAGCAGGAACGGTCGCCGCGTATGTGATGGCAAAAGCGGGACTGGATGTACTGGTTATTGAACGCGGAAACAGCGCGGGCAGCAAAAATATGACCGGTGGCCGGCTCTACGCTCACAGTATCGAAAGTATTATGCCGGGATTCGCAACGTCCGCCCCCATCGAACGCGTCGTTACCCGTGAAAAAATCTCCTTTTTAACCGAAGAAAGCGCCGTCACACTTGATTTTCACCGCGCGCCCCCTACTCCGCCCCTTACGTCATATACCGTACTGCGCAACAAACTGGACCCGTGGTTAATGGCGCAGGCGGAGCAGGCTGGCGCGCAGTTTATCCCAGGTGTACGGGTCGACGCTCTGGTACGTGAAGGCAATCGCGTCACTGGCGTTCAGGCCGGGGATGATATTCTTGATGCGAATATTGTGATTCTCGCGGACGGCGTGAATTCCATGCTGGGCCGTTCACTGGACATGGTGCCTGCCTCGTCTGCGCATCACTATGCCGTCGGCGTAAAAGAGTTGATTGGGCTCTCTCCGGCACTTATTGAAGAGCGTTTTAATCTGGCGTCCCATGAAGGCGCCGCCTGGTTATTCGCTGGCGCGCCCTCCAACGGGCTCATGGGCGGCGGGTTTCTTTATACCAACCGCGATTCGGTTTCTCTGGGGCTGGTATGTGGCCTGGGCGACATTGCTCACGCGACCAAAAGCGTACCGCAAATGCTGGAAGATTTTAAACAGCATCCGGCGATACGCCCTTTGATTCAGGGGGGAACGCTGCTCGAATACTCCGCTCATATGGTGCCCGAAGGCGGCATAGCAATGATGCCGGAGCTGGCAAATGACGGCGTGATGATTGTCGGCGACGCCGCCGGTCTTTGCCTGAATCTCGGCTATACCGTCCGCGGCATGGATTTAGCCATCGCGTCCGCGCAAGCGGCCGCTCAAACCGCCATTGACGCTAAAGCGCGGCAAGATTTTTCCGCCGCGAGTCTTGCCGGTTACAAACGCGCGCTGGAGAAAAACGGCGTGTTACGCGATATGCGGCATTTCCGCAAACTCCCCGGATTAATGGAAAACCCACGGCTTTTTACCGAGTACCCGCGAATGGCGGCAAACATTGTGGGCGATCTGTTCACCGTTGATGGTGGTCCAGTCCCACCGTTGCGTAAAACTATCCTGTCACATGCGAAAAAAATTGGACTGGTGAATCTATTAAAAGACGGCATAAAAGGGGCTACGGCATTATGAGTTCGGACAATAAGGTGAATGTTGACGTCAAATTGGGCGTAAATAAATTTTACGTAGATGAAGGACACCCACATATCATTTTGCGCTCCTCGCCTGACATGCAGGAGTTTAATAAATTAATAAAAGCCTGCCCTGCCGGACTCTATAAGCTGGACGATGCGGGAAATATTCATTTTGACTCCGCGGGCTGCCTGGAATGCGGGACCTGCAGGGTTCTCTGCGGCAATACTCTTCTCGAAAAATGGGAATACCCGGCGGGAACGTTCGGCGTTGAGTTTCGCTACGGCTGACGCTCTGAAACACCGGATAACGACGCTACGGCGTCTTAGAGCCTATCCCAGTAGGCGTTATTGGCGCAGCCAGTTTGGACACGGACAGCGCGCAAAAACCGGAGCGTACACGTAGTACGTGAGGATTTTGAGCACTGCCCAGGTCTAAAATGGCAAGTAAAATAGCCCTAATGGGATAGGCTCTTATTCGGCTTGCCCCCGGAGATTACGTCATTTGTATTAATAGAGAACAAGTCAATGAGTGTTACATTAACGTTTGACGCCGCAAGGCGGAAAACCTATCGCGAGTCCGGCTACTGGGGCGATGCTTCACTGGGCGACTACTGGCGGCAAACCGCACGCGCCGTACCCGATAAAATCGCCGTGGTCGATAATCATGGCGCGTCCTGGACCTACGCCGCGCTCGACTACGCGGCAAGCCGCCTGGCAAACTGGTTACTGTCTCAGGGGATTCAACCGGGCGATCGCGTGGCCTTTCAGCTTCCGGGCTGGTGTGAGTTTACCCTCATTTATCTGGCCTGCCTGAAAACGGGCGCGGTATCTGTCCCGCTACTTCCCGCCTGGCGAGAAGCAGAGCTGGTTTGGGTGCTGAACAAATGTCAGGCTAAAATATTCTTCGCCCCCACCGTATTCAAACAGAATCGTCCGGTCGATCTTATCCTTCCGCTACAAAATCAACTGCGCCATCTGACGCATATTGTCGGCGTGGATAAACTGGCGCCTGCCACCACAGCGCTTGCGCTTAGTCAAATCATCGACCGCAGCGAACCGTTGCAGTCAGACATTAACATTCACGGTGATGAACTGGCGGCAGTGCTGTTTACCTCCGGCACAGAAGGAATGCCGAAAGGGGTGATGTTGACCCACAATAATATTCTTGCCAGTGAACGGGCGTATTGCGCGCGGTTGAATTTAACCTGGCAAGATGTGTTCCTGATGCCTGCGCCACTGGGCCACGCCACCGGATTTTTACACGGCGTCACCGCGCCCTTTTTAATCGGGGCGCGTAGCGTATTGCTGGACATCTTTACCCCAGAAGCCTGCCTTACCTTATTAGCGCAGCAACGCTGTACCTGTATGTCAGGCGCGACGCCGTTTATTTACGATCTGCTTTGTGCCGTTGAGCAACAGCCTGCCGACCTCTCCTCACTGCGATTCTTCTTATGCGGCGGCACGATTATTCCCAAAAAGGTTGCCCGCGACTGCCAGCAGCGCGGTATCAAATTATTGAGTATTTACGGTTCTACAGAAAGTTCTCCACACTCGATGGTTAATCTGGGTGATTCGACTTCACGCATGATGAATACCGATGGTTATGCCGCCACCGGTGTAGAAATTAAAATCGTGGATGAAGATCGCAATACGCTTCCAGCAGGCCACGAAGGCGAAGAAGCCTCGCGCGGGCCGAACGTTTTTATGGGATACCTGGACGAGCCGGAACTTACCGCCCGCGCACTGGATAACGAGGGCTGGTATTACAGCGGCGACCTCTGCCGCATGGATGAAGACGGTTATATCAAAATTACCGGGCGCAAAAAGGATATTATTATACGTGGAGGTGAAAATATCAGCAGTCGCGAGGTGGAGGATATTTTATTGCAACACCCCCGCATACACGATGCTTGCGTCGTTGCTATGCCTGATGAACGCTTAGGCGAACGTTCATGCGCGTATGTAGTCTTAAAACCGCCGCACCTTTCGCTGACGCTGGAAGAGGTGATCGCTTTTTTCAGTCGAAAACGGGTAGCGAAGTATAAATATCCGGAACGGATCGTCATCGTAGAAAAACTGCCCAGAACCGCCTCTGGCAAAGTGCAGAAGTTTCTGTTGCGGCAGGATATTATTGAGCGGCTGCGCCAGGAGCACACTGCGGTATAAATTGCCGGATGGCGACGTTAACGCCGCCATCCGGTATTACACTACTTCTTCAGTTCCGCCAGACTCAGCCAGGTCTGAACCACGGTGTCCGGGTTCAGCGACAGGCTGTCGATCCCCTCTTCCATCAGCCAGGCGGCAAAGTCTTCATGGTCGGACGGACCCTGACCGCAAATTCCAACATATTTGCCCTGTTTTTTCGCCGCGCGGATCGCCATCGACAGCAGCGCTTTCACCGCGTCGTTACGCTCGTCAAACAGTTCAGACACCACGCCGGAATCGCGATCCAGCCCCAACGCCAGCTGCGTCATGTCGTTAGAACCAATCGAGAAGCCATCAAAATACTCGAGGAACTGTTCAGCCAGCAAGGCATTGGACGGGATCTCGCACATCATGATGATCTTCAGCCCGTTCTCGCCGCGTTTAAGCCCCTGGCGCGCCAGCTCTTCGATGACCGCTTTCGCCTGGTCGACCGTCCGCACGAACGGGATCATGATTTCGACGTTGGTAAGGCCCATATCGTTGCGCACGCGTTTCACCGCTTCGCATTCCAGCGCAAAACAATCGCGGAAACTTTCTGCGACGTAACGGCCCGCGCCGCGGAAGCCCAGCATCGGGTTTTCTTCATGCGGCTCATAACGTTCGCCGCCGACCAGGTTGGCGTATTCGTTGGACTTAAAGTCAGACAGGCGAACGATGACGCGTTTCGGGTAGAAGGCGGCGCCTAACGTCGCGATCCCTTCCGTCAGTCGACCAACGTAAAATTCACGCGGCGAGTCAAACCCTTTCATCATCTCACGAATGTCGTTTTGCAGCGCGGCATCCTGGTCGTCAAACTCCAGCAGCGCGCGTGGGTGAACGCCAATCATACGGTTAATGATGAATTCCAGTCGCGCCAGACCTACGCCTTCATTCGGCAGGCAGGCAAAGTCAAATGCCCTGTCCGGGTTGCCGACGTTCATCATGACCTTCAGCGGTAGCTCTGGCATGGTATCTACGCTGGAGCTTTTTACGCTGAAATCCAGCATGTCGGCATACACATAACCGGTATCACCTTCCGCACAGGAGACGGTTACTTTTTCGCCATCTTTCATGCGTTCGGTGGCGTCGCCGCAGCCGACAACCGCCGGAATGCCCAATTCGCGGGCGATAATCGCCGCGTGACAGGTGCGCCCGCCACGGTTAGTGACAATCGCCGCCGCTTTTTTCATGATCGGTTCCCAGTCCGGGTCGGTCATATCGGTGACAAGCACATCGCCAGGCTCAATACGGTTCATTTCGCCGATATCATGAATAACTTTTACCGTACCCGCGCCGATACGATGACCAATGGCGCGACCTTCGGCAATGATTTTCCCCTGCGCATGTAGCGTATAACGCTCCATCACCTGGCCACGGGAGCGCACGGTTTCCGGACGTGCCTGCACAATAAAGAGCTTACCGGTATGACCGTCTTTCGCCCATTCGATATCCATCGGACGACCATAGTGCTGCTCAATCTGCACCGCTTGTTTCGCCAGTTCCTGCACTTCTTCGTTGGTGAGCGAGAAAATGTCGCGCTGTTGCTGCGGCACATCCTCAATCTTCACTTGCTTGCCGTGCTCCTGGGTGGCGGCGTAAACCATGCGGATTTTTTTCGACCCCATGGTGCGGCGTACGATGGCCGGACGGCCTGCCGCCAGGGTTGGCTTATGGACATAAAATTCATCCGGGTTAACCGCGCCCTGCACCACCATTTCACCCAGTCCCCATGCCGAGGTGATAAAGACCACCTGGTCAAAGCCGGATTCGGTATCGATAGAGAACATCACCCCTGACGAGGCGAGATCGGAGCGAACCATCCGCTGCACGCCAGCGGAAAGCGCTACGCCGCGATGATCATATCCCTGGTGAACGCGATAAGAGATGGCGCGATCGTTAAACAGAGAAGCAAATACGTGTTTCACTGCCACCAGCACCGCGTCGAAGCCCTGAACGTTAAGAAACGTTTCCTGTTGACCCGCAAACGAAGCATCTGGCATATCTTCCGCCGTGGCGGAGGAACGCACGGCAAAAGAGGCATTTTCATCATCCGACGAAAGCTGCGCATAGGCATCGCGGATGGCGTTTTCCAGCGCCGGCTGGAAAGGAGTGTCGATAATCCACTGGCGGATCTGCGCGCCCGCTTTCGCCAGCTGGGAGACATCATCAATATCTGTCTTATCCAGCAGCTCATAAATGCGCTGGTTTACGCCGCTTTGATCCAAAAACTGGTTAAACGCATCGGCAGTGGTTGCAAAACCATTCGGAACGGATACGCCCATGCCGGAAAGGTTAGTAATCATTTCACCCAGGGAGGCATTTTTGCCCCCAACTCTGTCTACATCATTCATGCCGAGTTGGTTATACCAAAGCACCAGCGGTGACGAGCCATTGTTGGACATCGAACAATCCTTTTGTGATAAATGAACGAGTTTAAGAAACACATAGTTGCGTATTTATCCTGGCATACTTAAACCCGCGAAAAAAACGGTGAATCGTTCAAGCAAATTTATTTTTTCATTTTTTCAGATTGTTTACGTAGTTGCGCAAACCCGCGCATAGCACGGCATTCCCTGAATAACCCCCGGTATAAACTGCGTTTCCAGGAAATGAAACACACTTTTCATTAATTATAAAAAGCGCCTGTCATTTTATAAAATAAGCGACAAGTTATACGTTTCCCGTTACTTTTAATTTATGCTTTCAGATAATTATGTTTACTCTTCAGGATGAACAGAATGGATAATGTTGTTGATCGCCATGTTTTCTATATTTCTGATGGTACCGCCATCACCGCCGAGGTCCTGGGTCACGCGGTTATGTCGCAGTTTCCGGTGACGATCAGCAGCATCACGCTGCCATTCGTGGAAAACGAAAGTCGCGCCCGCGCCGTCAAAGACCAAATTGACGCCATTTATCAGCAAACCGGCGTTCGCCCGCTGGTGTTTTACTCGATTGTTTTACCTGAAATTCGCGCCATCATCTTACAGAGCGAAGGTTTCTGCCAGGATATCGTCCAGGCGCTGGTGGCGCCGCTTCAGCAGGAGATGAAACTGGATCCGACGCCGATCGCTCATCGTACTCATGGGCTTAATCCGGGTAACCTGAACAAGTATGACGCCCGTATTGCCGCTATCGATTATACCCTGGCGCATGATGATGGCATTTCATTGCGCAACCTCGATCAGGCTCAGGTCATTTTACTTGGCGTTTCGCGCTGTGGAAAAACGCCCACCAGCCTCTATCTGGCGATGCAATTCGGTATTCGTGCGGCTAACTACCCTTTCATCGCCGATGATATGGATAATTTGACGCTGCCCACATCGTTAAAACCGCTACAACATAAACTGTTCGGCCTGACAATTGACCCTGAACGCCTGGCGGCAATTCGCGAAGAACGCCGTGAAAACAGTCGCTATGCCTCGTTGCGTCAGTGCCGCATGGAAGTGGCGGAGGTCGAAGCGCTGTATCGTAAGAATCAGATCCCCTGCCTGAACAGCACTAATTATTCCGTTGAAGAGATAGCCACCAAGATTCTCGATATTATGGGGCTTAACCGCAGGATGTACTAGCAAACTAGTTTAATGGGTTGGTTTTTGTTATCATGCCGTTCTGCCTGCGAGGTGTGACACGCCTCGCACTTGAAATCAGCAGGGATTGGTTTATCGTGATGCCCATCACTTCCCGGTAGTCCTGCCGTTGAAGCAACAAATTTCTGAGACTTGTAATGAACAGAACCGACGAACTCCGTACTGCGCGTATCGACAGCCTGGTAACACCGACCGAACTCGCGCAGCGGTATCCTGTATCGTCCTCCGTCGCCAGTCACGTTACCGACTCCCGACGCCGGATAGAAAAGATTTTAAATGGTGAAGATCCACGGCTACTGGTCGTCATTGGCCCCTGTTCGATTCACGATCTGAATGCTGCCATGGAATACGCGACGCAGCTCCAGGCACAACGCCAAAAGCATCAGGCGCGTCTGGAAATCGTCATGCGCACCTATTTTGAAAAACCGCGCACCGTTGTGGGATGGAAAGGCCTGATTTCCGATCCTGACTTGAATGGAAGTTACCGCGTCAATTATGGGCTTGAACTGGCGCGTCGCTTGCTATTGCAGGTGAACGAACTGGGAGTACCGACCGCCACAGAATTTCTTGATATGGTCACTGGCCAGTTTATTGCCGATCTGATCAGTTGGGGAGCGATTGGCGCGCGTACCACCGAAAGCCAAATCCATCGGGAAATGGCTTCTGCGCTCTCTTGTCCGGTCGGCTTTAAAAATGGTACGGATGGCAATACTCGCATTGCCGTTGACGCTATTCGCGCCTCCCGCGCCAGCCATATGTTTCTCTCGCCGGATAAAGACGGACAGATGACCATCTACCAGACGAGTGGCAACCCGTATGGGCACATCATCATGCGCGGCGGTAAAAAACCGAACTACCACGCTGAAGATATTGCCGCCGCCTGCGATACGTTGCATGAATTTGATCTGCCGGAACATCTGGTCGTCGACTTCAGCCACGGCAACTGTCAAAAACAGCATCGCCGCCAGCTGGAGGTATGTGATGATATTTGCCAGCAGATTCGTAATGGCTCCACGGCAATTGCCGGGATTATGGCCGAGAGTTTTTTACGGGAAGGCACGCAAAAAATTATCAGCGGTCAACCATTAATCTATGGTCAGTCCATTACCGATCCCTGCCTGAACTGGGAAGATACGGAAGTTTTGTTGGAAAAACTTGCCGCAGCGGTAGACAGCCGCTTTTAATAGCTCGCCCATCCTGCCGGGATGGGCGTTTCTTCGATGCGTTACCCGCCCTTTTCTCTCCCCGCGCGTATATCACTCCACAGAATTAGCACTTGCTGTTATCGCATTAATTATTGATAATAATAATCATTGTGAGTTTGATTATTAATAAATAACATGTCGCGTATGGATAACACCGAGCTGCCTCACCCTAAGGAAATAGACAATGAAACGCTTCTCCCTGCCGCTGAACGGCGCGTCAACAGTCAGGCGCTATTAGGTCCGGACGGCAAAGTCATCATCGATCACAACGGTCAGGAGTATCTGTTGCGCAAAACTCAGGCTGGTAAGCTACTGTTAACCAAATAACGCTCCGCCAGCAGACGATGCTGCTGGCGTCAGGCTAACTTGAACAACTGACCTCCAGCCGCTTTCCCCACTCCGGCGGTCGGCTGGCATAGTCATCATCTCGATCGGTAAAAGGTTGACGTAAAACTTCATGTAACCGATGCAGTTCCGCCATGTCTCCTTGTTCAGCCGCATCTATCGCGCGTTGCGCCAGCCAGTTGCGCAACACAACCGCAGGATTCACGCGTTGCATCTGCTGCTGGCGCAGCGCGTCATCCACCGCCTCTGTGCGCAATCGCGCCCGGTAGCGATCGAACCAGGCATCGAACGCCGCGCGATCGATAAACGTATCCCGCAACGGCGAGGAAGCGCTCTGTTGCTCCGTATGGCTTAACATCCGAAATGTACGGGTATAGTCACTCCCTTCGCGCGCCATCAGACTAAACAATTCATTCAGTAAAGCGTTATCGTCTTTTTGCTCGGTAAAGAAACCCAGCTTCTGGCGCATTCGCTGCCCATAGTGCGTTAACAACGCGTCCTGGTAACGATCCAGCGCTCTGTTTAACGCGTCGATCTCAATAAAAGGGGTTAACGTCTGCGCCAGACGTTGTAAATTCCACAGCGCCACCAACGGTTGATTATCGAAGCGGTAACGTCCCTGATGATCGGAATGGTTACCAATGAAGCCGGGATCGTAGTCGTCGAGAAAACCAAAGGGGCCATAGTCGATGGTCAGCCCCAGAATCGACATGTTATCCGTATTCATAACGCCGTGCGAAAAACCGACGGTTTGCCACTCGGCGATGAGTCTTCCGGTACGCGCCGCCACCTCTTCAAACCACAAAGCATATTTTTCCGGGACATCCTGCCATTGCGGCCAGTAATGACGAATAGCGAAATCAGCCAGTTGCTGAACTTTTTCCGGCTCACGGCGGTGGTAGAAATGTTCGAAATGACCAAAACGCATATGACTTTGCGCCAGACGCATTAACATCGCGCCCGTTTCCTGCGTCTCTCGCTGAACCGGCGTATCGCTGGCTACGATAGATAACGCGCGCGTAGTGGGAATACCCAGATAATGCATGGCTTCGCTGGCAAGGCTTTCTCGTATGGTTGAACGCAGGACGGCGCGTCCATCCCCCATTCGCGAATAGGGTGTTAATCCGGCGCCTTTCAGATGCCAGTCGAGGGTCGAGCCATACGCCAGGAGCTGTTCGCCCAGCAAAATACCGCGTCCGTCGCCGAGTTGTCCCGCCCAGACGCCGAACTGATGCCCGCTATATACCTGCGCGACAGGCGACATACCGGGTAATAAGGTTTCGCCGCCCCAAACGCCAGCGCCATTGGTAGCGTCAAATAACGACGCGGGAATTGCTAACTGCTGCGCCAGTTTGTCGTTATACCAAATCAGTCGCGCATTTTTTAACGGTGTGGGTAAAAGCGCGGTATACGTTGCTGGCAGTTCATCGCGCCAACGGGCAGTAAAAGACAGGGTCATAGGGCCTCCTGTCTTCAGTGTAGACGGTTAATCACCGGTTAAACACCGGCAAACAGAAAGGTTATCGCTGAACGAGTTTAATGAGCTGGCTTACCGGCACCGGAGGCCATAGTCCGCCCTGGAATGCGCTAAATCCCAATGGCGCTGCGCGCGAAAACATCGCCTCATTATCAATACCGGCAATCATCAGCGACTCGCAGCTGGAGGAGATCTGGGCAACAATAGCGTGCATGAATGGTTCGAATGAGATCATTTCAGCTCGCTGCTGAATAAAATTTTTATCCAACATGACTCGTTTGAAAAGCCCATCGAAAATAGCTTTAGTCGACGCCTCGCCTGCCCCAAAATTTGCCAGCATTAATGGGAAATGCATTGCCAGATTAGCTAACGTTTCATTGTTTTTGCCCTGGTTTAACCCAGGATAGTTCTCATTTATAGCTAATTCAAGAAACGGAAAGCGCGCTGCCCGGGAAAAAAGTTCGCTATCTAATAATAATAAGTCACTAATTGCGGGCGGTAAATTAAGCCATGCAATAAGTTTATGCTGAATAAAAAAGTGCTGACAGGTTTCTAACAACGCCAGTTTTTCAACAAACAGACAGTATTGTTCCTCCACCGAAAGACGAGGCGCTACCAACTCAGTCGGCATCCGCACGGCGCCGTCTTCAGCGGCAAACGTTGCAATAATCTCTAAACCAACAAGCCGAGCATTTTCATCCATGACGGGAAGGAAAAAGAGTTCGGAATGGTAAAGCTCATCAAGTGAAGCAATCATTACGCCAGTCCCATGGTTAGGGCGCTATTCGCCATCCAGTCACTACGGACGGAAACAGACGTAACTTCAGATACTAATTGAAGCGTCATCATTTTTCTTGTTTACCGGTGAACCGGTTCCTTTTTTTAACTTACTCTGATTATAAACCAATATCCAATGTTGTACTTTTCACAGGGCGTGAACACGCCCGTTTTTAATAAAAGTACGTTTGTAAATGCTACGGTTATATCATTATATATGATGACAACAGATGTCATAAGTTCAACCGGCGATATGTTAAAAATAGACTATAAAATTTATATCGTCTGCGAGGTTAAATTCGCCGTGCCTGCCAGAAGTTTTTTCGCCAGTACACATTATCCAGCGATGAACGCATCACGCCACGACTGGTAGAGGCATGAATAAACTCATTATTTGTATCGTAAATACCAACATGTAAACCACTTTCGCCCGAACCGGTTTTAAAGAAAACCAAATCTCCGGGCAGCAATTCATCTTTATCGATTCTGGTGCCGATTTTTGATTGTTCACGCGTATCACGAGGCAACTGCAAATCAAACTTGTCGCGCATAGTGACCACCACAAAGCCGGAACAGTCCACGCCTCTGCGACTCATGCCGCCGTAACGGTATGGCGTACCGCGCCAGGACTGCAACTGATCGTTCAGACCCGCAATGACGGTAATGGAGTCTGATAATCTGGCATTTGGCGCCGGTGCCCGATGAGTACTGCATCCTGCCAGGAACAATGCTGTGATAACAAGAAGCCAAAAACGCATGCCGCAACAATCCTCTGTTTTTATTTTGGTATTAATTTAGCGTCGAAATTACCTGCTTTTCAAGAAACGATTTTACTTAAGTGGCCGAAATGAGCGTTGGATGCCCCTCGACGTCGAGTCGTCGAAAGCGCAGACCGTAGGCTTGCGCCAGATAAGAGGGGGTGAGCACCTCTTCCCGGCGGCCGCAGGCAATGAGTTTACCGCGCTTTAGTAACCAGGCTTTATGCGCATGGCGCAGCGTGTGGTTCAGATCGTGGCTACTCATCACAATCGCAATTCCTGCCTGACATAAATGATGTAATACCCGATCCAGAGCGTTTTGTTGCGCAACATCGAGACTGTTCATTGGCTCATCAAGCAGCAATAATTGACCGACCGGATTAGCGTCGGGATGAATTTGTAGTACAACGGCAGCAAGGCGAACACGCTGCCACTCGCCACCGGAAAGCTGATTCACGCTTCGCCCCAGTTTGTCGCCTAATCCAAGCATATCGGCCACCTCGTTAAGCTGCCCGGTTCGCGTTTTATCAGGTTGATGCAATGTCAGGTAATGCCAGACCGGCATGGCGAACGGCGGATTTTGCTGTTGCGCAAGATAAGCGCGGTGTTGGGCAAGCGTTGCCGTCGCCCATGCCTCCAGCGGCGCTCCGCCAAACCTGATGCTCCCCTCGCCGGAGGTTAACCCCGCCATACGCGCCAGTAGCGTGCTTTTCCCGGCACCGTTCGGCCCGACAAGATGAAGGATCTCTCCTGCGCTTACTTCGCCGGAAAGCGGCCCCAGGCGGGTGCTCTCGGCGACATCCTTTAATTGCATCAATTGAGACATTATTTTGCCAACGTGATTTTTATGCTTTCCATCACAATAGGATCTTCAGGCGTCATATCCGGCGAAAAACGCTGTACCACCTGACCATCCCGGCCTACCAAAAATTTTTCAAAATTCCACAGAATATCATCCGGATAGAGTGGCGTACGCCCTTTGCTTACCATCCGTTCGTAAAAGCCGCTCTTCTCCGGCGCGACTGCCGTTGGCGCAGCGGCTATCAGTTTTTGATACAGCGGATGGCGCGCGTCGCCATTCACATCAATTTTACTGAACATCGGGAACGTGACGCCCCAGGTGCTGGCACAATAGGTTTTAATCTCCTCTTCGCTGCCTGGCTCCTGCCCCATAAACTGGTTGCAGGGAAAACCCAACACGACAAACCCCTGATCTGCCCACGCCTTCTGGATATTTTCCAACTGTTCATATTGCGGCGTCAGGCCACATCTGGAGGCGACGTTTACAATGAGCAGCACTTTTCCGGCGTATTTTTCAAGTGTAGTGACCTCTCCATCAATCGTCGTAACGTGAGTATTAAGAAGCGAGTTTTGCATGGTGTCTCCCTGATGTCGGTAGAATAGCGGGTTTCATCGTTAGCCTTTAATCATAGACTGCGAATGATGAAAGCAGTTGTTTACCGATGCGCTAACGCGCGGATTTGAGTAGCAGCCAGATAAACACTGGTGCCCCCAATGTGGCGGTGACCACCCCGATAGGCAGTTCAGCCGACGCCAGCGCCAGTCGGGCGACCACATCAGCCAATAGCAGGGCGATAGCCCCGGCCAGCGCGCAGCCGGGAAGTAAAACCCGGTGATCGGTTAAACCACATAAGCGCAGGATGTGCGGAATAACCAGACCGATAAAACCAATCGCCCCCGCCATCGCCACGCTGACGCCCACCATCCAGCCGGTGGCGATGACCAACAAATTGCGCCAGAACCACAGCGGCAGGCCAAGCTGCCGCGCCGAGGTTTCCCCTAGCGCCAGCATATTCAGCGGTTGCGACTGGCAACATATCCAGATCAGTACCGGGATGAGCGCAATCATTAGCCAGCTCTGCTGCCAGTCAACGCCGCCAAATCCTCCCATCATCCAGTACATTAATTGCCGCAGATCGAAAGAGGTGGAAAAATAGATAGCCCACGTCATCAGCGCGCTACAGATAATGCCCAGCGCGACGCCCGCCAACAACAAGCGGCTGGTAGAGAGATGGCGACGCGCAAAACGCAGCAGGATTAACGTAATAATGAGCGCGCCGGCTATAGCGCACAGTCCCAGCGCCCATCCTGGCAGTTGCCCCTGCCCCAGTAAGACGGCGGCAATAAGCCCAACACCGGCCCCATTCGAAACGCCGAGCAGACCCGGTTCAGCAAGTGGGTTTTCAAACAGCGCCTGCATCACGGCGCCAGATAGCGCCAGCGCAGCGCCAACCAGCAATACCGCAAGCGTGCGGGGAAGGCGAATTTGCCAGACAAACAGTTCCCCCCGGGCGCTTAACCAGTCACCGGGGGCAATCCACTGTTCGCCTGCGCATAAGCTCAGAAGTGTAGCCAGTAGCACCAGCAGTGACAGGCTCAGAAGCCAGCGAACGTTTCGTCGCTGTTGTTGGCGGGCAAAAGTCAGCATGTTATCCATTCAGCTGAAAAGAGGTAGCGTGATTTTACGGTGGGTATCCTTTACTTGAAAGAAAAAAGGCCGCAATGCGGCCTTTTTAGTTATACGGGTCATCTTTCAGGCTGACAGATACGCTGTCATCCCGCTGATCTACTTTCGGGATGGCAGCGTATCTGCCGCAATACACCCTGATGGATGTTATGCCTGGATCTGATTACTCTTCTTTGGGCGAAGCGTTTTCGACCCGGCTCTTTAACTTCTGCCCGGGTCTGAAGGTCACCACGCGCCGTGCTGTAATAGGAATATCTTCACCCGTTTTCGGGTTACGCCCCGGACGTTGATTTTTATCACGCAGATCGAAGTTACCAAAACCAGAGAGTTTCACCTGCTCACCGTTTTCCAGAGCACGACGGATCTCTTCGAAAAACAGTTCAACCAGTTCTTTGGCATCCCGCTTGCTAAGCCCAAGCTTATCAAACAGATATTCTGACATTTCAGCTTTTGTAAGCGCCATAGGTTCAATCCCTCAATGATGCCTGGAATCGCTCTTTTAATGCCTCTACACATTTGGCGACGGTAGCGGCAATCTCCTCTTCTTCGAGTGTACGGTTGGTATCCTGAAGGATCAGGCTGATAGCGAGGCTCTTATAACCCTCCGCAACACCCTTACCGCGGTACACGTCAAATAAGTTTACGCCAACTACCTGATTTACGCCAACTTTCTTACATTCGGATAAAATATCCGCTGCGGGAACGTTTTCTGCAACAACAACCGCAATATCGCGACGGTTGGCCGGGAAGCGTGAAATCTCCCGCGCCTGCGGCACGATACGGTCTGCGAGCTTATTCCATTCCAGTTCAAACACCAGCGTACGACCATTCAGATCCAGTTTACGTTCCAGTTCAGGGTGAACAACCCCAATAAAACCAATACGTTCATCTTTCAGATAAATCGCCGCAGACTGTCCCGGATGCAGAGCCGGATTCATCTCCGCCTTAAACTGGATATCACCCAGTTTGCCGGTTAAATCCAATACTGCTTCCAGATCGCCTTTCAAATCATAGAAATCAACGGTCTCTTTTGCCAGGTTCCAGTGCTCATCATAGCGGTTACCGCAAATCACGCCAGCCAGCATCAGATCCTGTCGAATACCCAGATTGGCTTGTGTATCCGGAACGAAACGTAAACCGGTTTCAAAAATACGCACGCGATTCTGCTGACGGTTTTGGTTATAGACCACCGTCGCCAACAATCCGCTCCACAGAGACAGACGCATCGCCGACATCTCAACGGAGATAGGGTTTGGCAGCAGCAGCGCTTCTGCGCCTGGATGGATGAGCTGTTGTACTTTAGGATCGACAAAGCTATAGGTAATCACTTCCTGATAGCCTTTGTCGTTCAGCATGGTTTTAACCCGCTTCAACGACAGATCGGCTTCACGGTGCGTCCCCATGATTAAACCGGCCTGAATTGGCTCGTCCGGAATATTGTTATAGCCGTAAACGCGGGCCACCTCTTCCACCAGATCTTCTTCAATCTCCATATCGAAACGCCAGGTCGGCGCTACGGCTTTCCACTCGTCCTGCCCTTCGGTCACTTCACAGCCCAGACGACGCAGAATATCACTGACCTGCTCATCCGCAATATGATGCCCGATCAGGCGATCCAGTTTACTGCGACGCAGCGTAATGGTGGCGCGTTTCGGCAACGTTGCTTCGTTGCTCACATCAATTATCGGACCCGCATCACCGCCACAGATATCAAGAAGCAGACGAGTAGCGCGCTCTATCGCTTTATATTGCAGCGCTGGGTCCACCCCGCGCTCGTAGCGGTGAGACGCATCGGTATGCAGACCGTGGCGGCGAGCGCGACCGGTGATAGACAGCGGATTAAAGTACGCACACTCCAGCAGCACATTTTGCGTTTCGCCGTTCACGCCGGAATGTTCGCCGCCAAAAATACCGGCTATCCCCAGCGCCTTATGGTGATCGGCGATCACCAGCGTGTCCGCATTTAACGTCGCTTCGCTACCGTCCAGCAGGACGACGGTTTCACCCTCTTTTGCCATCCGCACGACAATACCGCCATCAATGCGATCTTTATCGAAAGCATGCATTGGCTGACCCAGTTCGAGCAGCACATAGTTCGTGACGTCAACCACCGCATCGATGGAGCGAATACCGCAGCGACGCAGTTTCTCTTTCATCCACAGCGGCGTCGGCGCGTTAACATTGATGCCTTTTACCACCCGGCCAAGATAGCGAGGACACGCATCAGCGGCCTCTACCGTAATCGGCAGCGTATCGCTGATGGTTGCCGTAACCGGCACCATTTCAGGCTCCTGGAGCGGCGCTTTGTTCAGTACCGCCACATCACGCGCAACGCCGATGATACCTAAGCAATCCGCACGGTTCGGCGTGACGCTAATTTCGATGGTATTGTCGTCAAGCTTCAGGTATTCACGGATATCGGTACCCAGCGGCGCATCCGCCGGCAGTTCGATAATGCCGCTGTGATCGTCGGAAATCCCCAGTTCGGAGAAGGAGCACAGCATCCCTTCAGACGGTTCGCCGCGCAGTTTTGCCGCTTTAATTTTGAAATCGCCCGGCAGAATAGCGCCAATGGTGGCCACCGCTACTTTCAACCCCTGACGACAGTTTGGCGCGCCGCAGACGATATCCAACAGGCGTTCTCCGCCGACGTTGACTTTCGTTACACGCAATTTGTCAGCGTTCGGATGCTGGGCGCACTCAACCACTTCCCCAACCACAACGCCATTGAAGCTTCCCGCGACCGGCTCAACGCCGTCTACTTCCAGGCCAGCCATCGTAATCTGGTTAGCCAACGCATCGCTATCAATTGCCGGGTTAACCCACTCGCGTAACCACAGTTCGCTGAATTTCATTGTTTTATCCTGCCTTTATTTAAACTGTTTGAGGAAACGCAGATCGTTTTCGAAGAATGAACGCAGGTCGGTGACGCCATAACGCAACATGGTCAGACGTTCCATCCCCATACCAAAAGCGAAGCCAGAATAGATTTCCGGATCGATACCGACATTGCGCAGCACATTCGGATGCACCATCCCGCAGCCCAGCACTTCCAGCCATTTGCCGTTTTTCCCCATCACATCCACTTCTGCAGAAGGTTCGGTAAACGGAAAATAAGAAGGACGGAAGCGAATCTGCAGATCCTCCTCAAAGAAATTACGCAGGAAGTCGTGCAGCGTACCTTTGAGGTTGGTGAAGCTGATGTTGGTATCAACAATCAGACCTTCCATCTGATGGAACATCGGAGTATGCGTCTGGTCGTAGTCATTACGGTATACACGGCCCGGCGCAATAATACGGATCGGCGGTTGCTGCGCTTTCATCGTCCGGATCTGGACGCCAGACGTCTGGGTCCGCAGCAGACGGGTCGCGTCAAACCAGAAGGTATCATGATCGGCGCGGGCCGGATGATGACCCGGAATGTTTAACGCATCGAAGTTATGGTAGTCATCTTCGATTTCCGGGCCAGTCGCCACGGTAAAACCAAGCTCACCGAAGAAACTTTCAATACGGTCAATGGTACGCGTGACCGGATGCAGACCGCCGTTCTCAATACGGCGCCCCGGCAGGGAGATATCGATGGTTTCAGCGGCCAGACGGGCGTTAAGCGCTGCGCTTTCCAGCTCGGCTTTACGCGCGTTAAGCGCCTGTTGTACCTGCTCTTTCGCGGCGTTAATGACTGCCCCGGCTGCCGGACGCTCTTCCGGCGGCAGATCGCGTAGGGTCGTCATCTGAAGGGTTAAATGCCCTTTCTTGCCCAAATATTCGACGCGTACATTGTCTAACGCGGCAACATCTGACGCCTGGTTAATGGCGGCCGCTGCATTGGCAACCAGCTCTGCGAGATGTGACATGGTTTTCCTCATTGTGTCGGTGAAGACACCGGTTCATTGGACGTAATCTCTCGATTTCAGATACAAAAAAAGCCTCCATCAGGAGGCTTTTTTGCGCTGTTTTTCGTTTCGTTTTTCACGCGCTAGCCTCCTGGGATCAGGTGCTAAAGTAAAAAAAGAAACGGAAAATAGCAGCGTTCATGCTTGCGTTACCTTATGTGGTAAAACCGAATATCCTTTATTGAAAAGGGTTACAGGTCAATTGTCAACTCACTGAACAGTAAATAAAAGAGAGGGAGCCAGGCTCCCTCTTTTCACTGGCTTATGCCAGAGCTGCTTTCGCTTTTTCAACCAGCGCGGTGAACGCGACTTTGTCGAATACGGCGATATCAGCCAGGATCTTACGGTCGATTTCAACAGAGGCTTTTTTCAGGCCGTTGATGAATTTGCTGTAAGAAATACCGTTCTGACGTGCTGCTGCGTTGATACGCGCAATCCACAGTTGACGGAACTGACGCTTACGTTGACGACGGTCACGGTAAGCATACTGACCAGCTTTGATAACTGCCTGGAAGGCAACGCGGTATACGCGAGAACGCGCACCGTAGTAGCCTTTGGCTTGTTTCAAAATTTTCTTGTGACGTGCGCGTGCAATTACACCACGTTTTACGCGAGCCATATGTGCTCTCCTGTATCTATTCTAATTAAAAAGTTAAAAACGTTAACGGCTTATGCGTACGGCAGGCACGCGATAACCAGGCCCAGATCGCCTTTAGAAACCATGGCTTTCGGACGCAGGTGACGTTTACGTTTAGTCGCTTTTTTGGTCAGAATGTGACGCAGGTTAGCGTGCTTGTGCTTAAAACCACCTTTACCGGTTTTTTTGAAGCGCTTAGCAGCACCGCGTACGGTCTTAATTTTTGGCATTTTAATAACTTCCACTTCGCATTGTTAATAAACGAAACATAGGCGAACAAAACCTGTGAAGCCCGAAGGCTTCACAGAATTGTTACTTGAAGGCCTTACTGTTTCTTCTTAGGAGCAAGCACCATGATCATCTGACGGCCTTCGATCTTCGTTGGGAAGGATTCGACCACTGCCAGTTCTTGCAAATCGTCTTTCACGCGATTAAGCACTTCCATACCGATTTGCTGGTGGGCCATTTCACGACCGCGGAAACGCAGCGTGATTTTGGCCTTATCGCCCTCTTCGAGAAAGCGAATCAGGCTGCGGAGTTTTACCTGATAGTCGCCTTCATCTGTCCCAGGACGGAATTTAATTTCCTTCACCTGGATAACTTTTTGCTTTTTCTTCTGTTCCTTAGAAGACTTACTCTTTTCATAGAGGAATTTGCCGTAATCCATTATACGACAAACCGGCGGCTCGGCGTTAGGGCTGATTTCGACTAAGTCTACTCCGGCTTCTTCAGCTTTTTCCAGAGCTTCTCTCAGACTCACAATACCAAGCTGCTCGCCTTCCAGACCTGTTAAGCGAACTTCTTGCGCGCGAATTTCGCTATTAATACGATTCGGACGCGCCGTTTGAACTCGTTTTCCGCCTTTAATACTTTATTCCTCCAGTTGTTGAAGACTGCGGCTGCGAATCTCTTGTTGCAGCTTCTCAATCACGTCATTTACGTCCAGACTGCCCAGGTCTTTACCGCGGCGGGTGCGAACGGCAACTTTGCCTGCTTCCACCTCTTTATCACCACAGACCAACATATAAGGGACACGACGTAAAGTGTGCTCGCGGATTTTAAAGCCAATCTTCTCATTTCTCAAGTCTGCTTTTACACGAATGCCCGCATTTTGTAGTTTCTGCGTCAATTCGTTAACGTATTCAGACTGCGAATCGGTAATATTCATCACGACTACCTGAACAGGCGCGAGCCATGTCGGGAAGAAACCAGCGAACTCTTCGGTCAGGATACCGATGAAGCGTTCCATCGACCCAAGAATCGCACGGTGAATCATTACCGGCACCTTGCGCTCGTTGTCTTCGCCTACATAGGAGGCGCTCAGACGAGACGGTAAGGAGAAGTCCAGCTGTACTGTACCGCACTGCCATGCACGATCGAGGCAGTCATATAAGGTAAATTCAATTTTCGGACCGTAGAATGCGCCTTCACCCAGTTGATACTCAAACGGGATATTATTTTCTTCCAGCGCAACCGCCAGATCCGCCTCAGCACGATCCCACATCTCATCGCTGCCGATACGCTTGTCAGGACGAGTGGAAAGCTTGACGACGATCTTCTCGAAGCCAAAGGTGCTGTACATATCGTAGACCATACGAATACAAGCGTTAACTTCATCGCGAATCTGCTCTTCGGTGCAGAAGATATGCGCATCATCCTGCGTAAAGCCGCGTACGCGCATCAGACCATGCAGCGCGCCTGATGGCTCGTTACGGTGGCAGCTACCGAATTCCGCCATACGCAGCGGCAAATCACGATAGGATTTCAGACCCTGGTTAAAGATCTGAACGTGGCCCGGGCAGTTCATCGGCTTGATGCAATATTCGCGGTTTTCTGAGGATGTGGTGAACATCGCATCTTTATAGTTGTCCCAGTGCCCGGTTTTTTCCCACAGCACACGGTCCATCATGAACGGGCCTTTAACTTCTTGATACTGGTACTCTTTGAGTTTAGAACGAACAAAGACTTCCAGCTCGCGGAAGATAGTCCAGCCGTCGTTATGCCAGAACACCATGCCCGGCGCTTCTTCCTGCATATGATACAGGTCGAGCTGCTTACCAATTTTACGGTGGTCGCGTTTTGCGGCCTCTTCCAGGCGCTGCAGATAAGCGTTCAGGGCTTTTTTATCTGCCCATGCCGTACCGTAAATACGCTGCAGCATCTTATTATTGCTGTCACCGCGCCAGTATGCGCCAGCAGTTTTCATCAGTTTAAAGTGATGGCAGAAACGCATATTCGGCACGTGCGGACCACGACACATGTCGACATATTCTTCATGATGGTACAAGCCTGGCTTATCATCATGGGCGATATTTTCATCAAGAATAGCGACTTTGTAAGTCTCGCCGCGCTTCACGAAGGTTTCGCGCGCGTCATGCCAGCTCACCTTTTTCTTGATAACGTCGTAATTTTTCTCGGCGAGCTCATGCATCCGCTTTTCGAGCGCTTCGACATCTTCCTGAGTTAGCGTGCGGTCAAGATCAACGTCATAGTAAAAACCGTTGTCGACAACCGGGCCGATCGCCATTTTCGTGTGCGGCCAAAGTTGCTTGATTGCGTGACCTAACAGATGCGCGCAAGAGTGACGAATGATCTCCAGACCCTCTTCATCTTTTGCGGTGATGATGGCAAGCGTCGCATCATTTTCAATCAGATCGGAAGCATCAACCAGCTCGCCATTCACACGGCCCGCAATGGTGGCTTTCGCCAGGCCAGGACCAATGTCCAGAGCAACATCCATCGGGCTTACAGGGTGGTCATAATGGCGTTGGCTGCCATCAGGAAGAGTAATAACAGGCATGTAATATCCTTATTTGCAGTGGTGACCCATACGCAAGATCACATACAAAGAGAAAATGAATTTATTGACAGTGAGTTGTGTATCCATCTAGCCAACCATTGCTAAATTGGCGCACAACCTTCGACACAGACGAAAATCGCTATTTTCGTCCGGCATGACGATGGTAACACTAAAAAAAGGGAGATTGCATCTTTCTGTTCTACAGAACCTGAATCCCAACACACTACCCAGCACGCGTATCGTTAATGATGTACATGGTCACTCTGAGTCTCGACTTACTGCCACCGTATGAGTCATTCACATCAGATAGCTTTCGACGACCGCTATCTATATTCTCCAGATGGGGACCTGGCAGCATGCGATAACGCACAATACGAAACCCACTTTCCAAAGCACATACCAGCAAAGAGCCATTACATGCTGCTATGAAGCTTCTATAACTAGCAACGTCTCCCTTATGATGCCGTACTTGTAATTCGTCTGTGTTGCTTGAAGTATGTCGCGGCACGATGTGAGATGAGTTACTCGTCGAGTGATAGCCCTTTCTCTGTATAGTCTTTTACAGGGCTCGGGAACCTCATGATGAACCTTCGAATACCACTGTATATAAACGCAGTAACAATCATGCGTAATTATCAAAAGCATTTACATTGCTTGATGTTTGTGCCGCAAACGCTTGATAGCTTCATGCTATCGGAGGCGCAGTAGATAGGAGTGTTAATGAGTGTTAATATGTCAATAACACGGTTTTGATATCGGGAAGATAGTGATGAGTAATGATTATAGACTACCAGATTCAGAATATCTTGCCAGAAGATTTTCCGTACCACACCTTGTTTGCCTGATGGCAATATTATTAATATTTTTAATACTAAGCATTTTTTCTAAAGGCTCTATATGCTTATAATTTCATACATTGTATTATGCTTATTATTTATAGTTTATCTCTATACTCTTTCCGTAAGAATTGAGGGAAAAATAATAAATGTAATGGTCCCATACCTGATAATAACAGTGCCTACACTGTACGTGTTTGAAGGTATATTTGTATACCTCTCAGAGGTGCGGAAGTATACAGTGGAATATTTGTTTTTCTATACTTGCTATATAACATACATAGCATCATTTGTTATTTCTTATCTTTACACACAAAGAAAACCCATATACAACAAATCAAACACAAAAAATAAACCAAGGTATGTGTTTACTTCATTGTTATTCACCTTCCTTGCTTTTATCATTTACCTTCCAGTGTTGATGGAGTTCAGAGAGTACATACTTAGCCCAAGAAGAATATACGAATTAACCAGAACAGGGTATGGTATATACTTCTATCCTTCATTAATGTTTTCTCTTGTCGCTTCTATTTGCGCGTTCTTTACATACAAAAAATCAAAGTTATTTTGTATTTCCATAGTTTTATTTAACTGTATACTTATTTTCTTGCATGGTAACAAAGGACCAATATTTAGTATATTTATAGCATTCATCCTTTATCTTTCATATATTGAAAATAAAAAAATTAAATTTATGTTCCTGGTGAAATCGTTTGCTGTTATAGCAGTCATTGTAACGGCATTCTTTGCATATACGTTTACTGATGGGAATCCGATAGAAAATATGGCGAATTACTCGGATTATACCCGTAATGCTGTTCTTGTTGCTTCCTCAAACTTTGACTTTATGTACGGAAAATTACTAATGGAGAGCGAGGTTTACTCGAGAATTCCGAGGGCTATTTGGCCTGATAAGCCTGAAGATTTTGGCGCATTGTATCTGGCAAAAGTATTTTTCCCTGATGCATTCTACAGGAATCAGGGCGCTCCTGCTTTCGGGTATGGTGAACTATACGCAGATTTCGGGCTTTTTACACCAGTTTGGTTAGTTATATCTGGAGTATTTAAAGGCGTCCTGGCTAAGTATTTCTCCAATAAAACTCAGGAAACAAAGTCAGCGCATTATTTCATAATGTTCCTATTTTGCATTGGAATAAGTGTGATTCCTGTTAGCATGGGATGGTTGTTCCCTGAGCATTTGATGATTGCCTTTATAGTATACATTGCATCTTCCTTTGTTTTTTCAGCGCATATAAGATTCGTTTTACTAAGAAGCGATAAATAATTTATACGGCGGCAATGCCGCCGTTTTATTTAGTTTTGGAGCGTAAATCTTGTTGGGTTTGCTGAACAGCATTACCAACGTAAATTACTTTTGATGCATTCATGATAGTGCTTGAGTTTCCTAATAATGATTTATGAATAGCCCCTCAATTATATATTTCTCGCCGCCGGTTATTATTAGTCCTGCCGCTACTCTGCCCTAATCCACATCTACTCATATGCGGATCATCCCGAGATTATCACCGTAATATAATCTACCATTGATATCAATAAACGCTGTGTTATGAATGACAGTTCCCTGCTTAAGTTAGATTAGGTACACACATCTTACGGCACGAAAGGGATCAATGTGAAACGGTATGAAACATATATATGCGTTATTACTAGTAATAACGCGGAACTGGTGAAACAGGTTTAAACGAACGTGAATGGATGTGAATGAAGGATAGTACTTATACGCAAGATCACATACAAAGAGAAAATGAATTTATTGACAGTGAGTTGTGTATCCATCTAGCCAACCATTGCTAAATTGGCGCACAACCTTCGACACAGACGAAAATCGCTATTTTCGTCCGGCATGACGATGGTAACACTAAAAAAAGGGAGATTGCATCACTCTGTAGCAAATCAAGACCCTTGACAGGGTTTCTCCATTATCTTTCTACGCGCCGTATAGCGCTTCTCATCGACAACCTAACTTCTGCACCAGACTCCCCTTTGTCGTTTTCACCTCGCTGGCTACCGCTTCAGGCAAGGCAGACCACAGCGTCAGCACTGGCTTCGTTTTATGTTCGATAGCCTCCACGGTAACCTGATAGTCGCAAAAATTCGCCGAACGGGGCGTATTCTGATCCATAATAAACGCAGCGTAATTTCCTTCACTTTTTGACGGCGCCGTTCCGGTGAATAAAACCTTCCAGTACCCGCTGGGAATTTCTACCGTCGCATCTTCTGGCAATGTGGCGATATGCCGCTCAAAAAGGGGGCCGGTCACTACGTGCACTACAGATACATCAGCCTGTTTGGCAAGTTCGCGCACCCGGTTTTCCAGTGCAGCCCATGCTCCCTGGTTCAGGGCGGATTTCTGCGGCGTAATATTCGATAAATAATTTAACGACGGCCAGTCCGAAACGCCGCCCAATCCTGCCAACGGCGCCTGGTGTCCCCTGTCGACTTTTAATAGCGTATGGGCATTTTTATAGGCCGAAGGGGCCAACGTATCCGAGGGCGGTAAATCGGGGTCCTGCGCCCAGTTCCGCGGGCGACCGCTTGCCTGGCTGGTCTTTGTCACGCTATAGGCAACCCAGTTGGCAAATTTCGTGGCGCTATTATTATTGAGCGTATAGACATGGCGATAGATTGTTTGTTGACTTCCTCCTTGAGGACAGCCAACGCTACAGTTATCAGGTTGCTGAACGAGTACGTTACGATGGGGTAACTCGGGTGCCGATATTATATCCTGGGGAGGATACGATGTAGTACATGCGCTTAATAATACTACGGGCAGTAATTTTAGCAGATTAATGGTTTTATTCACTTTTTCTTCCTTAATAATAACTACCCTAATAATTCAGATGGCAATAATTTGTTATATTACCCTACCAGCCGTTAGATGCGCTCATCATTAAAGACAACACTATCACGGTAAAAATTAATAACAGATAAACATCGAAGACATCATAGAAAATGAGCTCAAAAGAATACAACGTGATATTCATATTGATACCAAAAAACATCGTATTATATGCATAATCGTGAAGCCAATAATTTCTCGCACTCAGATAGCGAATGAAAAATGGATATTCAATAATATCTGGCGCGTGTTTTTTAACACCATTTTTCAACATTAAGGCAACGTATCCTCTCAATGACTCGCTGCTGGCAGGAGTTTAGTTATATTTAAAGATTCAATAAGCACTGCGCATCATGCGGCTGTGCTTATTACTTTGTAAAAATAAGAGTATTCACTTTCATATTCAGGGGTAAAAAGTGAACAAATACAGCTATTGCGCAACGATGATTGCCGCCATACTCAGTACGACCACAATGGCCAATGCCAGTAGCCTTGCTATTTCAGTGGCGAATGATGATGCAGGTATATTTCAACCATCCTTAAATGCCCTTTATGGGCACCCGGCTGCAGACCGGGGTGATTATACTGCCGGGCTCTTTTTAGGCTACAGCCACGATCTCACTGACGCCAGTCAACTCTCTTTTCATATCGCGCAAGATATTTATTCTCCATCAGGCGCCAATAAGAGAAAGCCTGAAGCCGTCAAAGGCGACCGCGCGTTCAGCGCCTTTCTTCATACCGGACTGGAGTGGAATTCATTAGCCACCAATTGGTTACGTTATCGTTTAGGTACCGATATCGGCGTTATTGGTCCTGACGCAGGCGGTCAGGAGGTTCAGAATCGGGCGCATCGAATAATAGGCGCAGAAAAATACCCTGCCTGGCAGGATCAAATTGAAAACCGTTATGGTTACACGGCAAAAGGAATGGTCTCCCTTACGCCAGCTATTGATATTCTGGGTGTCAATGTGGGCTTCTATCCAGAAGTCTCTGCTGTCGGCGGCAATCTCTTCCAGTATTTGGGGTACGGCGCAACCGTTGCGCTGGGAAATGATAAGACCTTCAACTCTGATAATGGGTTTGGGTTATTGTCCCGCCGAGGGTTAATACACACTCAAAAAGAGGGATTGATCTATAAAGTATTTGCTGGCGTTGAGCGCAGGGAAGTTGATAAAAACTACACGTTACAGGGGAAAACGCTGCAAACAAAAATGGAAACGGTGGATATTAATAAAACCGTGGATGAATATCGCGTCGGTGCCACCATCGGCTATTCTCCCGTCGCATTTTCTCTTTCTTTAAACAAAGTCACGTCGGAATTTCGCACCGGAGACGACTATTCTTATATCAACGGAGACATCACCTTCTTCTTCTGAGGCGTCACCACGGAATAACCGGGTTACGTAACGTAACCCGGTACAATATTACATCTTATAGCCCAGCGTTACCGTAGTGCGACGATCGGTATGTTCAGGCGCTGATTCAGGCGGCTGCGAGTTCCACGTTAAATTATACCCCACCTTTAGACCAAAATGTTCGTTAATGGCGACATTGAGGGCTGTTTCCGAATTTAGTGTGGTGTCTTCTGCGCCAAATACTGACACCCCCTGTGTAAACTTAGCATTGTCAGTTAACTGCCAGGCATAGCTGCCGGAAGCATAACCCAACGGCTGCGTTTCAGTGGTATCGTCCGTATGTTCGTCATAGCGAACCCCTGGACCAAATTCAAAACGGAAGCTGTGCACTGGACCATTAAGGAACTGCCGCCCGTAACCGGCGGTCAGTACGTCGCGCTGACGATAACCGTTGAAACGGTCTGTCAGCCAACTGGCCTGGCCAAAGGTATAATCATAATCCGTCATATTAAAACGGTTACGCGCGCCTACCGCATATTTTTCTGAAGAGCGTTCATCATTAGAGGAGGTATTGCTGGCATTGCCCCATAATGACCAGGCAGTACGTTGTCCATACCAGGTCATCGCCGTGTCAGCCGTTAAGGAAGAACTTTTAGTATTGCCTGACTGAGCAAGGTAGCCCGCATTCAGATTACCTTCAAAAGGTTTTTTCGCGGTGGAGGGATCATCCATGACAGTAAAAACGGAATCATCGGCGGCGGCATACAGAGACGCGAACACGCCACCCGCCAGCATAACTACAGCGGGTACTGCCTTCAAAAGCTTCATTTATATAGAGTCCGTACAACTAAAAAAGAGACCACGACGGTCCCGGAAACTTTCATAGGGATCAATGACAAACGCCCCTGGAAAGGTAGCGAATTATAAGAAGCCCCGAATAACATAGCAATCAATTACTATTTCATTTTTTGAATAAGAACCCTCCCGAAGCATTCATTTATTTATATAACTTTACATCGTACTTCTTTAAATAAAGATCCGGAAAATCATATTGTTAATTCCTTCACTTTCCGGGGATTAAGTGCCAGACTGAAATCAGCCTAACAGGAGGTAACGATGGTACGTATCTATACGTTGACGCTTGCGCCCTCTCTCGATAGCGCAACAATCACGCCGCAAATTTATCCCGAAGGTAAACTGCGGTGCTCCGCGCCGGTATTCGAACCCGGCGGCGGGGGTATTAATGTCGCTCGCGCCATTGCGCATCTTGGCGGCACCGCGACCGCAATTTTCCCGGCTGGCGGCGCTACCGGCGAACATCTGGTCGCACTACTGGCTGACGAAAATGTCCCCGTGTCTACCGTCGATGCGAAAGACTGGACGCGTCAGAACCTGCACGTCCACGTCGAGTCCAGCGGCGAACAGTATCGTTTTGTTATGCCCGGCGCCACGCTGGACGATGACGAATTTCGCCAGCTCGAAGAACAGGTACTGGAAATTGAATCCGGGGCAATTCTGGTTATCAGCGGCAGCCTTCCGCCCGGCGTTAAGGTCGAGAAACTCACGCAACTGATTTCCGCCGCACAGAAGCAAGGCATTCGCTGCATTATTGATAGCTCTGGCGACGCGCTCACCGCCGCGCTGGCGCTTGGCGATATCGAACTGGTGAAACCTAACCTGAAAGAATTGAGCGCGTTGGTTAATCGCGATCTGACGCAGCCTGATGATGTGCGTAAAGCGGCCCAGGAATTAGTGCAAAGCGGCAAGGCTCGCCGGGTAGTGGTCTCTCTGGGGCCGCAAGGGGCGCTGGGCATAGACAGTGAGAATTGCATCCAGGTTGTTCCTCCCCCGGTGAAAAGTCAAAGTACTGTCGGCGCAGGCGACAGTATGGTGGGCGCGATGACGTTAAAACTGGCGCAAGACGCGTCGCTGGAAGAGATGGTGCGCTTTGGTGTGGCGGCAGGCAGCGCCGCTACGCTCAATCAAGGTACGCGTCTGTGTTCCCGTGACGATACCCAAAAAATATACGCCTATCTTTCCGCGCAATAATCGTATCCCCCTCGGCGAGGGGGATACCGGAAAATCGGTAACGGGCGGCGCATCCGCCGCTGTTAAAAACACAGTTGCTCCCAACGAGGTGAACGATGGCCAGTGGCGATATTACCCGTTATGTTATTACCGTAACCTTCCATGAAGATTCCCTGACCGAGATTAACGAACTCAATAATCATCTGACGCGCAGCGGTTTTTTGCTGACATTAACGGACGATGAAGGGAATGTGCATGAGCTCGGCACCAATACGTTTGGCTTTGTTAGCGCTCAGAGCGCTGATGAAATCAAAGCGCTTGTCGCCGGACTTGCGAAAAGCGCATTAGATAAGGATGTCGACATTACCGTGGCGACCTGGGAGGCGTGGAGTAAAAACGCACAATAAGTGCCATTCCCGCCGCGGCGCGTCCGCGATGTGCGTTAGTTCGTATTTTTTAACCGCATTTTTGCGCTAACCTTATGATCTGGCAGACAACGTGGGGAGAGACATTATGTGGCAAGCTATCAGTCGTCTTTTAAGCGAGCAAGTCGGTGAAGGCGAAATCGAACTGCGTAATGAACTGCCTGGCGGAGAAGTTCATGCCGCATGGCATTTACGTTATTCAGGCCATGATTTTTTCGTAAAGTGCGATGAACGAGAAATGCTTCGCGGTTTTACCGCTGAAGCCGATCAGCTGGAGCTGCTCTCCCGCAGTAAAACCGTTGTTGTGCCTAAGGTATGGGCGGTAGGTTCGGATCGGGATTACAGCTTTTTAGTCATGGACTACCTCTCGCCCCGCCCGCTGGATGCCCATAATGCGTTTATTCTTGGGCAACAGCTGGCGCGCCTGCACCAATGGAGCGACCAACCTCAATTCGGCCTCGATTTTGACAACGCGCTCTCTACCACGCCGCAGCCGAATACCTGGCAACGCCGTTGGTCGACTTTTTTCGCCGAACAGCGCATTGGCTGGCAACTTGAACTCGCCGCGGAAAAAGGCATTACTTTTGGTAATATTGACGCCATTGTTGAACATGTTCAGCAACGTCTGGCGTCGCATCAACCGCAGCCTTCTCTTTTGCATGGCGATCTATGGTCGGCGAACTGCGCGCTTGGCCCTGACGGCCCCTATATCTTCGATCCAGCCTGCTATTGGGGCGACAGAGAATGCGATCTGGCGATGCTGCCGCTGCATACCGATCAGCCACCGCAGATTTATGACGGCTATCAGTCCGTTTCGCCGCTACCGCTGGATTTTCTCGACAGGCAGCCGATTTACCAGCTCTACACCCTGCTTAATCGGGCAAGGCTGTTTGGCGGTCAGCACCTGGCCACTGCGCAAAAAGCGATGGATCGGCTGCTTGCGGTATAGGTACAGCCCATGCCGGATACGGGCTATCCGGCATTTTTCAGTTTACATGAAGCCTAACAAGGAAAAGAAAAAGTAGCCGAGCACGATAATAATGACCGGCAAAATATAGAGCGGGAAAAACTGTAAAAAGATGGTATGGTGCGGCACCACGATACGTGACTCTATCTGCTCACGCGTTAGCCCTTCCGCGCCTTTTGCTTTTTCCAGGATCAACTGATCTTCCACGCCTTCACGCAAAAAACGTGACTGGCGGCTCATTCTGGCGCCGGAATCCTGCATCGCCAACCCGACAAAAATCAGAATAAAAATGAGCCAGAAACCGATATTCAGGCTTCCCTGAAAATTCGGCGTCGGCGAGTTGTACCAAAAAACATTCAGAAACGGCGTATTCACGCGCATCATGTCTATCATTACGTGGGTAAAATCCAGCAATACCGCATTTATCCCCTCCTGCTTTTCACTGTGCGCATACATAAATTTAAGGACTGAGATGAGCGTGGAAAGCAGTGCCGGAATAAAAATAACCCACCCAACAACTCTTTTTAGGATTGCAATGCGTCCAGCTTGTTGATACGTCATGAGTTCCCCTTGATAAAGACGCGTCGTTTTGGCCTAAGTCTACCTGTTGATTCCCGTTTTCGCCTGATCTTTAAGGGCGATATACTAAGAACATGGTCATAATGAACGCTTAATTCGTTATTTTTTAATCTCAACAGGAGAGGTTGTGATGTCAACCCCACGTCAAATTCTTGCTGCAATTTTCGATATGGATGGACTACTGATCGATTCCGAACCGCTCTGGGATCGCGCTGAACTGGACGTGATGGCAAGTTTAGGCGTAGATATTACTCGGCGCCATGAACTGCCAGACACGCTTGGGCTACGCATTGATATGGTTGTCGATCTCTGGTTTGCGCAGCAACCGTGGAACGGCCCCGATCGCCAGGAAGTGACAAACCGTGTTATTGCCCGCGCGATTACGCTTATCGAAGAGACGCGCCCTCTTTTACCGGGTGTGCGCGAGGCCGTGGCGCTGTGTAAAGCGCAGGGGCTATTAGTGGGGCTTGCCTCGGCATCGCCGCTGCATATGCTGGAAAAAGTGCTCACCATGTTTGAACTGCGCGACAGTTTTGACGCGCTGGCCTCTGCGGAAAAATTGCCCTACAGCAAACCGCATCCGCAGGTCTATCTGGATTGTGCGGCCAAATTAGGTGTTGATCCATTAACCTGCGTGGCGCTGGAGGATTCGGTGAATGGTCTAATCGCGGCAAAGGCGGCGCGAATGCGCGCCATTGTGGTGCCAGCAGAAGAAAACCAGCCTGATCCGCGCTTTGCGCTGGCGAATGTCAAACTTAACTCACTGACAGAGCTGACGGCGGCGCATCTACTCGGTTAAGATGTTTCCGAAACAAAGTCAACGGGCAATTAGCCGCTGAGCCAGACGGCAAGCGGCTTTGACAGAGACAAAGAGTTACAACGTCACCACTTCCGCCTACTGTATAAAAACCCTATACTGTATGAATTGACAGTTTAATGGGTTTTATCATGACGGCGGAAGGACATCTTCTTTTTTCTATAGCCAGCGCGGTTTTCGCCAAGAATGCCGAGTTAACGCCCGTCCTTGCGCACGGCGACTGGTGGCATATTATTCCTTCGGCTATTTTGACCTGTCTGCTGCCGGATATCGACCACCCCAAATCTTTTCTTGGTCAGCGCCTGAAATGGGTATCGAAACCGATCGCCCGCGCGTTCGGTCACCGGGGGTTTACCCATAGTCTGCTGGCGGTCTTTGCCCTACTGGCGACCTTTTATCTCAAGGTACCGGATACGTGGATTATCCCGGCGGATGCGCTGCAAGGCATGGTACTTGGCTATTTAAGCCATATCGTCGCGGATATGCTCACCCCCGCAGGCGTTCCCTTACTGTGGCCGTGCCGCTGGCGTTTCCGCCTGCCTATTCTGGCGCCGCGCAAAGGCAATCAACTGGAGCGATTTTTATGCATGGCGTTGTTTGCCTGGGCGGTGTGGATGCCACAGTCCATGCCGGAAAACAACGTCATACGCTGGTCTTCGCAGATGATTACTATCCTGCAAATGCAGTTCAATCGTTTTATAAATCACCAGATTGATTAGTAAATCAACGCCAAAATCATTTTTGGTATAAACCATTCCATTTGAATATAAGAGCCAGCTCACAGTTCTGCTAATCTTGCGCGAACAGAATCGCTAAAACACAGCGCTTCATAATAAAAAAATCAGGAGAACGGGGATGAATTTTCCATTAATTGCGAACATTGCGGTGTTCGTCATTCTGCTGTTTGTACTGGCGCAGGCCCGTCATAAACAGTGGAGTCTGGCTAAAAAAGTGCTTGTCGGCCTTGTGATGGGCGTGGTCTTTGGTCTGGCCCTGCACACCATTTATGGCGCTGACAGTCAGGTGTTAAAAGACTCCATTCAGTGGTTCAATATTGTCGGCAACGGCTATGTGCAATTGCTACAAATGATTGTGATGCCGCTGGTATTCGCCTCTATTTTAAGCGCCGTGGCACGACTGCATAACGCCTCTCAATTGGGGAAAATCAGTTTTCTGACTATCGGCACGCTGCTGTTTACTACCCTTATCGCAGCGCTGGTGGGCGTGCTGGTCACCAATCTGTTCGGACTGACGGCGGAAGGTCTGGTTCAGGGCGGCGCGGAAACCGCGCGTCTGAATGCCATTGAGACGAGCTATGTCGGCAAAGTGGCCGATCTCAGCGTGCCGCAACTGGTGCTGTCTTTTGTACCGAAAAATCCGTTTGCGGATCTGACTGGCGCAAATCCTACGTCTATTATCAGCGTGGTGATTTTCGCCGCATTCCTGGGCGTGGCCGCGCTTAAACTGCTGAAAGATGATGCGCCAAAAGGCGAGCGTGTGCTTGTTGCTATCGATACCCTGCAAAGCTGGGTGATGAAGCTGGTGCGTCTGGTAATGCAACTTACGCCTTACGGCGTACTGGCGCTGATGACGAAAGTGGTTGCCGGCTCTAATCTGCAGGACATCATTAAGCTTGGAAGCTTCGTGGTAGCGTCATATCTTGGTCTGGCGATAATGTTTGTGGTTCACGGCATACTATTGGGCGTGAACGGGATTAGCCCGCTGAAATATTTCCGCAAGGTGTGGCCGGTGCTGACATTTGCCTTTACCAGCCGCTCCAGCGCCGCCTCCATTCCACTTAATGTCGAAGCGCAAACCCGCCGCCTGGGCGTGCCGGAGTCCATCGCCAGCTTTGCTGCCTCTTTTGGCGCGACCATCGGCCAAAACGGTTGTGCCGGTCTTTATCCTGCAATGTTAGCGGTAATGGTTGCGCCGACGGTCGGCATCAACCCCTTAGACCCCGTATGGATAGCCACGCTGGTGGGTATCGTTACCGTAAGTTCGGCGGGTGTTGCCGGCGTTGGCGGCGGCGCGACCTTCGCCGCGCTGATTGTGCTGCCTGCCATGGGCTTACCGGTCACGCTGGTCGCGCTGTTAATCTCCGTCGAACCGTTGATTGATATGGGCCGTACCGCACTGAACGTGAGCGGCTCAATGACCGCGGGTACGCTGACCAGCCAGTGGCTGAAGCAGACCGATAAAACCATTCTCGATAGCGAAGAAGACGCTGAACTGGCGCATCGATAATACATTATCGGGAGTTCACATCGTCTGAGACACGACGATCGGCAACTCAAAATGTCTGTCACTAAAAACGCCGGTCTCCAGTACCGGCGTTTTGTTTTTTTCTTAGTCAGCGATTTCGTTTTCCTGGCGAACCTGATTCGCCCAACGTTGCGCCGATTCTGGCACGCTAAAGGCGGGCGACCGTTGAAATGACTCCCCCGTCAGAACAAAGGCAACATATTTACCGCGCAGTATCCAGACGTCGCGAAACGTATCCATTTTTATCGCATGTTCCGGCGGCGCGGGTTCAACACGCGGAATATAGCTAATAATCTGGCGATTTTGCTGGCGAAGAGGTTTCATCATTAATGCTTCACTAAAAGAGGCTAAGAGCCTATCCCATTAGGGCTATTTTACTTGCCATTTTGGTCCTGGGCAGTGCTCAAAATCCTCACGTACTACGTGTACGCTCCGGTTTTTGCGCGCTGTCCGTGTCCAAACTGGCTGCGCCAATAACGCCTACTGGGATAGGCTCTAAGGCTAAAAATCAGAAAAACACTATTTTAGCCGATCTTCGCCCCCGACGTCCTGTTCCGCGCGTGCGATTTCCCTATTGAGCCTTGTCTGCCGTTCCGCTCTCCCCCGGCATAATTGCTGAAATGTTCTATAGTTAGAGTGATTTTGACTACTACCACGCCCATTTCAGTGATGAAAGCAGGAGACGAGTTCAATGTCGCATAATGAGAAATCCCCCCATCAGTCCCCCGTGCATGATACCCGTGAATCACAGCCCGGCCTGGACTCCCTGGCGCCGTCAGACGGTTCACATCGCCCAACGCCAGAACCGACGCCGCCGGGCGCGCAACCAACGGCCCCCGGCAGCTTAAAAGCGCCCGAGACCGCGAATGATAAGCTCACCGCCCTCGACGCCTTTCGTAAAGGCAGCGAAAATTATGCGCTGACCACCAATCAGGGCGTGCGCATCGCCGACGATCAAAATTCTCTTCGCGCCGGCAGCCGTGGCCCTACGCTGTTGGAAGATTTTATCCTGCGCGAAAAAATTACCCACTTTGACCATGAGCGTATCCCGGAGAGGATCGTTCACGCCCGCGGATCAGCAGCGCACGGCTATTTTCAGTCATATAAAGACCTGAGCGACATCACGAAAGCCGCGTTTCTGTGCGATCCACAGAAAATTACCCCGGTCTTTGTTCGCTTTTCGACAGTACAGGGCGGCGCGGGGTCTGCTGATACCGTACGTGATATCCGCGGTTTTGCGACCAAATTTTATACCGAAGAGGGAATTTTCGATCTCGTCGGTAATAACACGCCGATCTTTTTTATCCAGGATGCGCATAAGTTTCCGGATTTTGTGCACGCCGTTAAGCCCGAACCACATTGGGCCATTCCGCAAGGACAGAGCGCGCACGACACCTTCTGGGACTATGTTTCCTTACAGCCTGAGACGCTGCACAACGTCATGTGGGCAATGTCGGATCGCGGCATTCCACGCAGTTATCGGACGATGGAAGGGTTCGGCATTCACACCTTCCGTCTGATCAATGCGCAAGGGAAAGCGACCTTTGTCCGTTTCCACTGGAAACCGTTGGCGGGTAAAGCCTCGCTGGTATGGGATGAGTCACAAAAACTGACCGGTCGCGATCCGGATTTTCACCGCCGGGATCTGTGGGAGGCCATCGAAGCGGGCGATTTCCCGGAATACGAGCTGGGCCTACAACTCATTGCCGAAGAGGATGAATTTAAATTCGATTTTGATCTGCTCGATCCGACCAAACTGATTCCGGAAGAGTTGGTGCCAGTACAACGCGTCGGCAAAATGGTGTTAAACCGTAATCCGGATAACTTTTTCGCTGAAAACGAACAGGCGGCATTTCATCCAGGGCATATTGTTCCCGGCATTGATTTTACCAACGATCCGCTGTTACAGGGGCGTCTGTTCTCTTATACCGACACGCAAATCAGTCGTCTGGGCGGGCCAAACTTCCACGAAATTCCGATTAACCGCCCTACCTGCCCCTACCATAACTTCCAGCGTGACGGTATGCACCGGATGGATATCGACACCAATCCGGCGAACTATGAACCGAACTCCATTAATGACAACTGGCCGCGCGAAACGCCGCCAGCGCCAAAACGCGGCGGCTTCGAATCATACCAGGAACGCGTGGATGGCAATAAAATACGCGAACGCAGCCCCTCTTTCGGTGAATATTACTCGCATCCTCGCCTGTTCTGGCTCAGTCAGACGCCGATAGAACAGCAGCATATTATTGACGCGTTCAGCTTTGAACTGGGTAAAGTCGCCCGCGCGTATATTCGGGAGCGGGTGGTCGATCAGTTAGCGCATATTGATGTCACGCTGGCTCAGGGCGTCGCGCATAATCTCGGTTTTGCACTCACCCATGAGCAAACGCAAATTGCCCCGCCTCCTGATGTCAACGGTCTGAAAAAAGATCCGGCGCTCAGCCTGTATGCGGTGCCGGACGGCGATGTTAAAGGCCGAGTGGTCGCTATTCTGCTGAACGACAAGGTTAACGCCGCCGAACTGTTGACCATTTTGCAGGCTTTAAAAGCCAAAGGCGTCCACGCAAAACTGCTCTATTCACGGATGGGTGAAGTAACGGCTGATGACGGTTCAACATTAACTATTGCGGCAACCTTTGCCGGCGCGCCGTCGCTAACGGTCGATGCGGTAATAGTACCGTGCGGCAATATTGCCGATATCGAGAGTTGCGGCGATGCTCGTTACTACCTTCTGGAAGCCTACAAACATCTGAAGCCCATCGCACTGGCAGGCGACGCCCGACGGTTTAAGGCGCTTTTAAACATTGATAGCCAGGGGGAAGAAGGACTTGTTGAGGCAGATAACGTTGACCACCACTTTATGGACACTCTGCTGACGCTGATGGCGGCACACCGTGTCTGGTCGCGTGCGGGGAAAATTAACGCGATTCCTGCATAAACGGCAAAAAATGCGGCGCATTCTTGCGCCGCAAACTCAGGAGCTAAATATCAAGAAAACAGCCAGGACGATATCCACGTTCCGCAATCGCTGCCTTGAGTGACGCAGACGTCAACACCTCCAGTTCAGTTAAGCGGGGGTAACAATAGGCGCTCTGGCGAATAATGTTATCCACAAACGCCGGATGACACATCACCTCCAGAGAGGCTTCTCCTCGATGCGCCGAGGCATCCAGAATGCGTAAAAAGCACGCTTCGGTGATCTCCTCGCCGTAAAATTCACTACTAAATCCTTGAGTGCTGCGCAAATCCGACGGCAGATCGTCGGCGTTCAACACCGTCTGGCGGTCAATACGTAACGCAATCCCGCGCTGCGCCGCAAAGTGGGCGACGATGGGGAAAATTTGCGGGAACATATGCACATGATGGTGACTGTCGAGATGCGTTGGCTCGCGGCCAAATACGTCGATGAAACGCTGATACTGACACGCCAGTTCATGCGCAATTTCATCCAGCGGAAGCGTATCCTCCTCCGCCATTTGCCAGATCCATTTCCCCAACAGGCCGTCTCGCGTCAGGCCCGGCATCTCTGACACCGGTTTGCCTAACGTCAAAACAAAATGCATTCCCACCCCAAGCGCAGGCAGCTCGCGGCTAAGCTGCGCCGCATGGTCAATAGCCTCGCCATTGACCAGCGCCGTCGTGGAGGTCACAACGCCGTTGCGATATGCTTCAACAATGCCGTAATTTTGCCCTTTACTCAGGCCAAAATCATCGGCATTCACAATCAACACGCGTTCCATAGCCTACCTCTGTCAGTGGTGCTTACCTTTAAGCGCTTCGATGCAAGCGGCAAAATTAGGCAGCCATTTTTCATGCGCCAGAATGAGCTCACGCGCCAGGACTTCTGCGTCGCGGTCGGAATGCACCAGCGGACTCAGGTTAAGCGCCAGCAGCACATCATTAAAGTTTCCGCTCAGCGCCGCATTGCTGGCCGCGACCTCAAATCCTTTAATAGTGTGGATAAGCCCCAGCACTTTTTCGTCAAAACGGGTGATACGCGGGTGCGGCGTCGCGCCATTGCGTCCCAGAATGCAGGTCATTTCCACCGCCCAGTCCGCCGGGATATTCTCGACATGCCCATGATGTGGAATATTAACGTAATGCTCAGTCTGCTTGTCATTATAAATAGCGTTAATGACTTCACAAGCGGCATCGGAATAATAAGCGCCGCCGCGTTGCTCAAGCTCTTTCGGCTTCACGTTTAGCTCAGGATTTTTGTACAAGTCGAAGAGTTGTTTCTCCACTTTTTGTACGACCTGAGCGCGCGCGCCGCCTTTGTAATATTCGCCCATTTCAATCGCCAACATCTCTTTTTGCTTGAAGTAATACAACAAATAAGAGCACGGCAGCATGTTCAGCGAGCGAATCAATCCTTCACTAAACGGCAGATCAAAGATATTTTTTACGGTTGACGCTTTCAACTGACCGGACGCCACGCCATCCAGTAATTCTGCGAACCGTGAGGTGCCATTCACCAGCACATCTTTAATAAAGACCATATGGTTTAGACCAAACAGGTCAATGGAAAGATCGTCAGTCTCATTCAGCGCCAGCACGTCATGAATAAACATTTTCATGCCGACAGGAATATTACATACGCCAATGAACTTTTTAAAGTTGGTATGACGATAAACCGCTTCCGTCACCATCCCCGCCGGGTTAGTAAAGTTAATGACCCACGCATTCGGACATAATTCTTCAACATCCTTAATGATGTCAAAAATAACCGGAATGGTACGCAACCCTTTAAATAAACCGCCAGCGCCGTTGGTTTCTTGCCCCAGATAGCCGTGGCTAAGCGGGATACGCTCGTCCAGTTCACGGGCTTTGAGTTGACCAACGCGTAGCTGGGTAGTGACAAAATTAGCGTCTTTCAGCGCTTCCCGGCGATCCAGCGTTTTATACAATTTTAGCGGAACGCCTGCTTTATCAATCATTCGCTGGCAGAGATCATAAATAATGCCCAGCTTCTCTTTCCCGTCTTCAACGTCAACCAGCCATAATTCGGTAACAGGTAATTCATGGTAGCGCTTAATAAAGCCTTCAAGTAATTCAGGGGTGTAGCTGCTCCCGCCACCAATAGTGACGACTTTTAATTTCTGGCTCATAATATCTCCCTTCAGTGTATGACACTGATATGTATTACGCTATGCCCGCTCGTAAGAAATAGCGTGACGTTCCCCGCGCTATTGGGGCAAGCGTGAAATGTAATTAATCGAGCAATGCAAACCGTTACTCATTAATTTCCGTCAATCGCTTCCGATAACTATTCGGCGTAAATGAGGTCATCTTCTTAAACGTTTTAATAAACAGACTTGGACTGCTATACCCGGCTTCATAAGCAATATCCGTAACCGAATAGTTGGTCATTTCCAACTGTTTCTTGGCAAAATTAATGCGAATCTCATTAATGATTTGCATCGGCGTTTTGCTGTAATAACGTCGGGTGGCGCGCGTCAGATACTCCTGGGATTTTGCCGACAGGCGCACCATATTTTCCAGCGCATGTTCGCCAAACTGCGTTTTATCATGCATTATCTCCACGGTTGCTTTCAGCCATTGTGGAATATCATCATAAACCTGCTCTTCGCGGTAATGGCGTAAGCGGTTTATAATATAAAATGTCACCACTTCGATAAATTCGTCGAGCCCATTGCCGCGAAAATTCAACGACGCAATCACCGTTTCAATATAGGTAAGGAAGGTGCTATTCGCCCTGTATACCTGCGATGCCACAAAACAAAACGGCAGTAACGGAAGATAATGCTGTTCAAAAAAACGTTTACTAATTCCTACGTTCAGAATACGCGTTGCGCCAAACTCATAGAAACTTTGGTGATTCGACCCCACCGGGATAAAAACAAAATCTCCACGTTCCAGCAGCACACGCTTCCCGTTAATCTCCTGGTAATAACGTCCGGTTAATACCAGGGTAAATTCATAGTAGTCGTGCTGATGCAGCCCGGTGACGCTTTCCGTCTTGTTATAGATAAACACATGGAAATTTTTGCCATTGAAGAGCTGCTGCTCATAAACCGTTTTGATTTCCGTTGCGTTAACCTGTAGCTGCATCATCCGCCCCCTGTTATTTCAGTTTCTCATGGAGCTCAATCAACTCGGCGATCAGTTCACGAGCCAGCATTGAGGTCATCAAATGATCCTGAGCGTGAACCAGGACCAGACTGACTTTCATTTTGCCTTCGCCCTGATCGCCTTCGATGAGTTTTGTCTGCACAAGATGCGCTTCATTGAGCGCTATGCGCGACTGGTCCATCATCGCTTTCGCCGCCTCAAAATCGCCTTCTTTCGCTTTTCTGAGCGCGCCATATGCCAGGCTGCGCGCCTGACCAGAATTGATGATAAGCCCCATAACGACTTCTTCGAGTTCCTCAGCCGCTGTCTGGTTATCTACAACATTTTCAAGATCAAACATAGTCTTTCCTCTGATTCAGCCCGGCATGGCATCCCATGCCGGCGCGGAGTTTAGAATTTCAGTGCGTTAGCGATATCTTCTTCGCTTTCTTCCTGCTCGATGGCGTTCTGCGCTTTGTTAGCCACCACCACGAAGGGGAGATAAATCAGGGTAGCGACCGCCAGGTTAAATAGCGCAACCAGCAACGCGGCGACACTGCCGTTGGTGTTAAAGAACGCCCCCAACCCGGTTGGCATGGTCCACGGCGCAATATTGGTAATCGGCGGAATAATACCCAAATAGTAAGCCACCAGCGTAATCGCCGCCAGAATCGGCTGAACCAGAATGAAGGGGATAAACATCACCGGGTTCATAATAATCGGCAGGCCAAACAGGATGGGTTCGTTAATCTGGAAGATACCTGACGGCAGCGCCAGTTTTGCCACCTGGCGATAGTCCGCGCGACGGGATGCCAGGAAGATAGCGATGATCAGACCCAGCGTTGCGCCGCTACCACCGAGGAAGATATAAGAATCCAGCATCGGTTTCGCCCAGATATGGAACGTTTTACCGGCTTCCAGTGCCGCATCGACGGAGCCATACTGCTGGTAAATAGAGATGTTTTCCAGCGCCCAGGGCGTCATGATGCCGCTGTCCAGCGCGGTCAGCGCCAGCGAACCATGAATACCAAAGAACCACAGCAGCGGTACAAAAATGACATATGCCCACCCTACCACGCTACCCAGCGATGCCAGCGGCGTAGAGATAGTGTCCATAATAATCTGATGGAAGTTAGAACCGTAATTAGACAGCGCCCAGGCAATAATCCCCATAATAGAGAGAATAATAAAGCCGGGAATTAATGCTGAGAATGAACGAGACACCGAAGCCGGTACGCTGTCCGGTAGTTTAATCACCCAGTTGCGCCGGACAATAAATGTAAACATCTCCGCGACCACCAGGCCAATAATAATACCGGAGATAATATTCGCGCCGCCCAGCCAGTTAGCGCCTACGGCATAGGCCTCGCCGACACTATACGGCGTTACGGTCATAAATGCCGCCACGGAAAGCAATCCGGCGGCCAGCGCATCAACCTTGCGCTCTTCCGCCAGCGCCATGCCGATAAAAAATGGCGCCATGAGCGACATAATGCCCAATGTGCCGTTATAGACGTTCCCGCCGATGCCTTTCAATCCATTAAGTGTTTCAATGGTTGAGGCATCAAGCCGAATGCCCATGGAATAAAAAAACGACCCCTCCCCAAAGCTCAGGAAAACGTTATTAATTAATACAAACATCGCCCCCGCAAGGGTTAATGGCATTAAACGAATAAAGCCGTTCTTGATTGCATTAACGTGTGGCTGCTTTCCTATTTTTACAGCAAAAGGAAGGAGTACCTTTTCAAGTGAAGCAATGACGTTACTCATAGAAAAATACCCTTAAATACCGCAATAAAATATTGCGGTTAGTGTATGAAATAACTCTTTGACGGGAAAAATTAAAAAATAATTAATTCGCGGCGGCTTTTTTAATTGCCGCTACCGCAGCTTTAAGCACGCCTAAGCCATCTACCTTGCCGTACAACATTGAATCAATGACTTCTACCGGTTTACCGGGTAATAAACGCTGAATTTCGGGGAGCATATAAGCAATTTGCGGGCCTAATAACACGACGTCCGCTGCCGGGCCTTTTTCACCGGCCAGGGTTTCAGGGAATGCTTCAATAATCACCGGCACTTCATATTTTTCAGCCTGAGCGCGCATTTTTGATACCAGTAACGATGTTGACATGCCCGCAGAACAAAACAGATAAATGTGTTTCTTTTCCATAAAAACCTTCCTCATGTGCGATTATCTGTCAACCAGATACGCCGCAAGCCTCAACCTGCATCCATACTCTGGGCGACTTGCGTAACCGGATTTACTTTTTTAGGTGGCTGAAATGAGTATACGGGATCGGACCGCCGGATGGTATTTCCTTGACCCACTAAATTGTCTCTCATTGACCTGGCGTTATGACCCCCCTCACATTTCGGGCAAATAATTCGCGATAATAAATAAGGTTATGGCAGGCACAAAAAAACCGGCTCGCAGGCCGGTTTCCTTGAATGTTCAGGCAATGTACAGTTGTTACTGCTTCGGCGCCTGTGGGTCAGTGTCGTACTCCGCACAGGTCTGGTAGCCGGAGTTAATCACGTGCCCGGTATCATCCAGCGCAACAAAGTAGGTTTCCGCTTTACCATCACGTTGACCCAGGATGTAGGTCTGACAGGTACCGCGCGCATGAATCATACTCACTTCAGATGACGGTTTGCCCGCAATCTGCGCAACTTGCGCCCTGCTCATTCCTTTTTTAACATCTTTAACGACAGGCTCAACAAATTGGTCTTTTGTACGATCATACGCCGTACAGCCTGCCAGCATAGTCATTACCGCCGCTGCGCTTAAAATTCCTGCTACGTTCTTGTTCATTTTCCGTCCTCTTGTTTATCAGCGTGTTATGTAAGCCTGGAATACATCAGAATATTTTTCAAGCCGCGACCCGCCACAAAAAGTCTTTCGGAAAATTCTCTAACGCAGCGACATGTTGTTTTAAACACCGCTTAGCCCGCCAAACCTTGTTGTTTCAGCGGCGAAGGGTTAGCTTTAACAGGGTAAAGATTCATTTTTTTAATGTCGAAGGGGGTTAAATGACTCTGCAGCAAGAGATAATCCAGGCGCTTGGCGCGAAACCGCATATCAACCCTGAAGAAGAAATTCGCCGCAGCGTGGATTTTCTTAAAGCGTACCTGGAAACCTATCCCTTTTTGAAATCGCTGGTGTTAGGCATCAGCGGCGGGCAGGATTCGACGCTGGCCGGGAAACTCAGCCAGATGGCTATCGCCGAATTGCGAGAAGAGACCGGTGATAATGCGCTGCAGTTTATCGCCGTTCGTCTGCCTTATGGCGTACAGGCCGATGAACAGGATTGCCAGGACGCCATTGCTTTTATTCAGCCGGACAGAGTACTCACCGTCAATATTAAAGGCGCCGTCCTCGCCAGCGAACAGGCGCTGCGCGAAGCGGGAATTGAGCTGAGCGATTTTGTTCGCGGCAATGAAAAAGCGCGTGAGCGAATGAAAGCGCAATATAGCATCGCCGGTATGACTCACGGCGTCGTGGTGGGCACCGACCATGCGGCGGAAGCGATAACTGGGTTCTTCACCAAATATGGCGACGGCGGTACCGATATTAACCCGCTTCATCGCCTTAACAAACGCCAGGGCAAACAGCTTCTCGCAGCGCTGGGCTGTCCTGAGCATCTGTATAAAAAAGTCCCCACCGCCGATTTGGAAGACGACCGCCCTTCACTGCCTGATGAAGCCGCGCTGGGCGTAACGTATGACAATATTGACGATTACCTGGAAGGCAAAACGCTGGACCCCGCCATCGCTAAAACTATCGAAGGCTGGTATGTAAAAACTGAACATAAGCGCCGTTTACCGATTACGGTATTCGACGACTTTTGGAAAAGGTAAGCGTACTTCTACTGTTGTGCCGGATATCGCTCGTCTATCCGGCCTCCTCTCTTCCCAGCCTCTTTTTTAATCACCCATCCGCTGTTATACTGGATGAATAACCAGTTAACGGAGATCACTGTGGTACGGCGTCAATCAGCCCCCCGCCTTGAGTTTGAAGCGGCGGCCATTTACGAATATCCAGAACATTTACGTCCTTTCCTCAGCGAAGCGCCAGCCTTACCGGGCGTCTATGTATTTCATAGCGAAAGCGATACGCTGCCGCTTTATATCGGTAAAAGCGTGAATATTCGCAGCCGGGTGCTCTCACATCTGCGAACGCCTGACGAGGCCGCTATGCTGCGACAGGCGCGGCGGATAAGCTGGATCTGCACCGCTGGGGAAATGGGCGCGTTGCTGCTGGAGGCACGGCTGATCAAAGAACAACAGCCGCTGTTTAACAAGCGGTTACGTCGTAATCGCCAGCTTTGCTCGCTACAGTTGAGCGAACAAAAAATTGAGGTCGTTTCCGCCCGCAGCGTCGATTTTTCCCATGAGCCAAACCTGTTTGGCCTCTTCGCCAACCGTCGGGCGGCGCTGCAAAGCTTACAGAACCTCGCCGATGAACAAAAATTGTGTTATGGCCTGCTGGGGCTTGAACCGGTAAGCCGTGGGCGCGCCTGTTTTCGTTTCGCTCTGAAGCGCTGCGCTGGCGCGTGTTGTGGGCAAGAAACCCCGCAGGCGCATTTTCTTCGTCTGCAGGCCTCGCTGGAACGGTTACGTGTGGTTTGCTGGCCCTGGAAAGGCGCTATCGCGTTAAAAGAGAGCCGTCCACAAATGACCCAGTTCCACATTATCAACAACTGGTTATGGCTGGGGGCGGTCCCCTCGCTGGATGAGGCCGCCACGCTGGTGCGCACCCCTGCGGGCTTTGATCAGGACGGCTATAAGATTCTCTGTAAACCGTTAATGTCAGGTCAATATGAGATCATTGAACTGCACACCGACTGTCGCCAGTCATAAAGAAAACCGCCGATCCTGTCCACCTCAACGATTGTGTTGTCGACAAGACCGGCGGTCTTAAATTATGCGGAAAGTTATTCTGCCGCAGCAGGCATTTTACCTTCTTGCGCCGGGCGTTCTGTCAGACGCTTCTCAAAATTAGCGTTATATTGCTTTTTCTGCTCCGGCGTCAGAACGTTATAAATTTTATTCTGGGTTTCCATATGCGCCAGCATATTGGCCTTGCGCTGCGCTTCCATTTTCGTAATTTGCGCTTCGGCTTTGGCTTTATCGAAGGTATCGCTGGCAATAATATCATGCATGGCGCGACGCTCTTCCAGCAGCGGACGTTTCATTTGCTCGCGCTGCGCTTTTATAATGTCGCGAATTTGTTGCTTCTGCGCGTCTGTCAGGTTCAGGTTTTTAAACATCATATCGTGATGTGGGCCAAATTTACCTTTATGCTGCATCATTGGCTTCGCATCCGCTGGCGCGGCGGTGGTAGTCTCAGCGGCATGAGCCAGATTCGCAGCCCCCATCGCCAGGGTAGAGGCAACAAATAGAGCAGTCAGTTTACGCATATTTCCATCCTTCCTTTCAGTTATTTTTACGGCATATTTAAAACAGCGCCGTGTTGTCGTGATTAACTTTAACCGTCTTAGCGTCAATTAGTCATAACAACGGTAAAACAATGAAAGTATAAAAAACACTTTTTCGCCAATTGTGAAGAAAAAAAGAATAAATTGCGCAGAGTTGAAAGAGAAATATACAACAGCATGATATAGCAGAAATTATGCAGAACTATAACGCAGCAACGCTTATTAATAAAGCAATTCTCCAGGAATAATCCGTAATAGCATGAAACTGTGTCCCAAATCATCCCTGTAATCCTAACGTGAGCTTACAGGGACATTTATCAGGGCAGTCTTTCCAGCATTAATCCAGCCCGCAATCCGCAGGCGACAGAGGGATTAGGAAAGAGAACATATTCAACGTCATGCGTCACCGTCACGCGCTTATCCCCCTCCTCGGCCAGCAACGTTCCCTTCGCAAAGGCAGTAAAATTCAGCGTTTGCGCATCCATATAAAGCGCGAACTTGTCGCTGTGACGCGTGATTTGCGACACCACCCGATAGCGTAGCGGCGGCGAAAACGAGGTTGACGTTTCGACACCGCTCAGCAACGCCGACAACGCCTGCGAGGTTACGTTGAACTGCGTCAGATCGTTTTGCCTAAACGGCAACGCCTTTCCCAACTCCAGCGTACAGGAAAGCGCGCCGAAATGTTCAGAGCTAAAGTGCGTAAACGTACCGCCGGGCGCCTGATGAAATACCAACGCCTCTAGTCCTGCCGCGCCCAGCCACGCCAGAAAATCTGTCTCCCACGGGCGGTCGCGCTGCGGCAATACGCCAAAACGCAAATGATGCGAGCCACGAATGGCGGTATGCAGATCCAGATGCCAGCGTACCCGCGCCTGGCCAGATGAAAAGAAGGTATCCAGACTTAGCTCCAGCTCACGCGCCCGCCGCGTTTCATCGCTTTCGGCAAAGGACTGCCAACGCCCGCCAAACATACGGTTCATATCGCTGTGACAATAGCGTATTCCCGCCGCCAGCGCCTGCGGATTGCCGAGTACCACCAGCACTCGCCACGTTAACGTCAAGCTGCCTGAATACAGCGCCGACAGCAGCTTATCCAGCATCTCGACCGGCGCGGTTTCATTGCCGTGTATCCCCGCAGAAAGAATTAACGCGCGGTCGACCGGCGCATCGGGCGTGAGTTCAAGCAGACCATGGCTTAACCAGCGCCAGCGAAAACCCGCGCCCTTCCCCTGCCTCACCCGTGGTGTCGTGCCGCTTAGCGTCAACGCCAGAAAGTTATCCATCAGCCGCCCCCGTTTGCTGGAAAGGATAAACCGACCCCAAATCCAGCAGACGCGTTAACACATCCAGCGCCTCCCGGCCTTCTCGCAATAATAACGGATCGGCCAGATCGGCGGCGGTCAGGCGATCGCGATAATAACGATCCGCCCACGCGTTAAGGGCCGTAAACAGAGCGTCATTCATCATTACCGCTGGATTCACCGCCCGTCGTTCTTCTTCTGTTAACACCACGCGTAATCGCAGACAGGCCGGGCCGCCGCCGTTGGCCATACTTTCTCGCAAATCAAACACCTGTATCGCGCTGATGGGGTTATCCTCCGCCACCAGCTTATTCAGATAGCGCCAGACGCCGGCATGGTCCTGACATTCCCGCGGCAACACTAACAGCATTGAGCCGTCGTCACGGCTTAGCAACTGACTATTAAACAGGTAGGTCGCCACAGCATCTGATACAGAAACCTCTTCGGCGGGCACCTCTATCGCCATAAAACCGTCAACGCGCGTACGCAACTGATTAATGAGCACTTTCTGCCGGGCAAACGCCGCTTCGTGACAAAACAATACCTGTCGATTCGAAACGGCGATGACATCATTATGGAATACGCCTTGATCGATGACCTCCGGGTTCTGCTGAGCGAAGATAACCTGTTGCGGATTCACCTGGTTAAGACGCGCCACGGCCTCGCTGGCTTCGCGGCTCTGGCGCGCCGGATAACGAGCGGGTCGTATTTCATTCTCCTCTTCGCGCCCATAGACAAAAAGCTGCACGCCTGCCGAACCATACTCGCCGCCAAGACGGTTATGATTCGCCGCGCCTTCATCTCCCAATAATGCGACCTGCGGTAACGCGCTATGCACTGAAAACTGGTTTTCATCGCGAAATATGGCGCGTAGCAGCGCTTCGGTCACAGGCGCCTCAAGAGCGCGATGAAATTTATTGTTTAAATTCGCCACCGTCAGGTGGACTTTCCCGTCCAGCGCGTCTGCCGATGGGCAAACCGTCGCCGCATTCGCAACCCACATTGGCGACGCGGAACTCACGCTGGAAAGCCAGCGTGGCGCCTGACGCGCAACCTTATCCAGAATCTGCTCATCGCTACCCGTGAAGCCGAGCTGACGCAACGCCGGAATAAAAGGCCGCTCATGCGGCGGGATCACCGCCTGGAGAAAGCCGGCATCCGCCAGAGCTTTCATCTTTAGCAGCCCCTGCTTTACCGCCAGACGAGGATTCGACACCTGAAAACGGTGGCGGGTCGATGCCTCATTGCCGAAGGATAGCCCGGCATAATGGTGCGTAAGCCCCACCAGCCCGTCAAAATTAACTTCATGCGCCGTCATACCGCCTCCCTGCGAGAAAAGTCGAGGCCGGGGCTTAATGTCGCAGGCAACGTCAGTTCGGGAGATTCCAGACTGGCCATCGGCCAGGCGCAATAATCGGCGGCATACCAGGCGCTGGGCCGATGGTTGCCAGACGCGCCGATACCACCAAACGGCGCGGTACTCGCTGCCCCGGTGAGCGGTTTATTCCAGTTAACGATCCCTGCCCGCGCCTCCAGCAAGAGCTGTTCGAACTGCGCGCGATCCGTCGACACCAACCCACACGACAGACCAAAACGGGTATTATTCGCCAGACGAATCGCCTCATCGAAATGCGCATAACGCCAGACGTTCAGCAGCGGACCAAACACCTCTTCATCCGGCACATCCGCGACGCCCGTCAGCTCAATGATGCCAGGCGTCAGCAGAGAGGTTCCCTCTTTGACCTTCCGCGGCGCCAGTAGCGTGCGACCGCCTAATGCCTCTCGTTGACGCCAGGCCTCCATCACATGCTGTGCCGCCTGCGCTGAAATCAGTCCCCCGATAAACGGCTGCGGATCGTCGTCCCATCTGCCGGGCTGCAGACGTCCGGCGACGTCAACCAGCCGCGCCAGAAATGCATCTCCCTGCGCACCCTGTTTTACCAGAAGGCGTCGCGCGCAGGTACAGCGCTGTCCGGCGGTAATAAACGCCGATTGCAGCGTCAGATGTACCGCCGCATCTGTATTTGCCACATCCTCAATAATGAGCGGATTGTTTCCGCCCATTTCAAGGGCCAGTATTTTTTCCGGCTGGCCGGATAGCTGGCGATGAAGCTGATATCCGGTACTGGCGCTGCCGGTAAACAGCAGTCCGTCGAGATCGTCGAGCGAACTTAGCGCTTGTCCGGTCTCCCGGCCGCCCTGCACCAGATTAAGAACGCCTGCCGGTAGCCCCGCCCGTTCCCAGAGTTTTATTACCGTTTCCCCGGTCCATGGCGTTAGCTCGCTAGGTTTGAAGATCAGCGTATTGCCTGCCAGCAACGCGGGCACAATATGGCCATTCGGTAAATGGCCGGGAAAGTTATAAGGGCCGAATACCGCCAGCACACCGTGAGGACGATGGCGCAACGTCGCGGCGCCATCGACAAGTTCGCTTTTTTGTTCGCCTGTTCTGGCATGGTAAGCCTTAATCGAGATGGCAATCTTATTGATCATCGCCGTCACTTCCGTTGCCGCCTCCCAGCGCGGTTTACCGGTTTCACGCGCGATGACCTCCGTGAGCTCGGCTTTATGCGCCTCCAGCAGGGCGGCAAATTTCTCTACGATAGCCTGTCGTGCCGCAAAAGGCTGTCTGGCCCAACGAGGAAACGCCGCGCGCGCCACCTGGCAGGCCTCGGCGACCTGTGCCGCATTAGCGTCATTCCCCTGCCAAAGTATCTCCGCACTCACCGGGTTCGTTTTGCGGCGGCGTTCGCCCTGACCGGTTATCCAGTCGCCGTTTATCCATAGCGTCATACGGTTTTCTCCTCAGCGCAAAGGCGTACCAGCCGAACGTGGTCGCCCGCGCGACATTTCAGCGCATCCAACTGCGCGGCGGTAAGTACAAGCCGTGAAGTCTGCGGATCGGCACGCACCAGCGCGGCCCGAAAGTGGTGATAGTTTTCATTGGCGACCAGACATGCCGGATAGTCGCCAGGCGCGGGTTGCCCTTCCGCGACTTCCACCAGTCGGCTTTTACGAATGGCCCGCACGCGGTCAATATCACACTCCAGCGTCGGCCCACCGTCGAAGATGTCGATATAGTGGCGATAGCGAAAACCTTCCTTTTCCAGCACCGCGCGGGCTGGCGCCGTTTGCGGGTGGACTTCGCCAATCACGGCCTGTGCCTCTTCAGATAAGAAGTGGGTATAAATAGGATGTTTGGGCATCAGCTCGGCGATAAACGCTTTTTGCCCGGTACCGCATAAAAAATCCGCCCGGCTGAAATCCATAGAAAAAAAGCGTTTGCCGAGACTTTGCCAGAAGGGAGAATAACCGTGCTCGTCAATGACGCCGCGCATTTCCGCCACCACTTTCTCATTGAATTTATCGCGAAACGCGGCCATAAACATAAAGCGCGATTTTGACAACAGGTAGCCGTTACCCTCTTTACGCCATTCGGGATCGAGAAACAGCGTGCAAAGCTCACTGCTGCCGGTATGATCATTACTCAGGAATAATGTTGGCAACGCGTTATATACATTCAGCTCTTTGGAGGCATGAACCAGCGTACCGACACGATAGTTATACCAGGGGTCGTTAAGGCCGACCGCGACCTCAATGGCGCAGATCCCGCCGACCTCACCCGTTTCACTATCCTCGAGAACGAATACATATCCTTGTTCGCCTTTTGGCAGCTCGCCGGACCAGGTTTTTAGCGCGCGTTCAATGCGGGCCGCCAGCGTCGCTTCATTTGCCGGTAGCGAGGTTAAGCCGCCGCCCGTTTTGCCTGCAAGCTGCATCAGCGCGGCGATATCCGCATGTTCGACAGGACGAATCACCCGCATGATGCGCCTCCCGTCTGAAGGCGTTCGCACGCCAGGGCAAAACGATCAAGCCCGGTGGCTATCTCCTCGTCGCTAACATTTAACGCTGGCGCAAAACGCACCACGTCGCCGCCGGCGATGAGCACCATCACGCCTGCTTTTGCCGCTTCCTGGGCGATGAGTTTGGCTTTTCCGGCAAACTCCGTCTGTAGCACACAACCAAGCAGTAGCCCCAGACCGCGAATTTCACTGAACATGCCAAAACGTGCATTAATGGTATTTAGGCGCTCAATAAACGCATCGTGGCGCTGTCTGACGCCGTTTTGCATCTCCGGCGTATTGATGATATCCAGTACTTTTCCGGCAACTGCCGTCGCCAGCGGATTACCGCCGTAGGTGGTGCCATGCGTGCCTGGCGTCATAACGCTGGCATAGTCTTGCGTGGTCAGCATCGCGCCGATCGGGAAGCCCCCACCCAACGCTTTAGCAGTCGTCAGGATATCGGGCGTAACGCCATAATGCATATATGCATACAGTTCGCCGGTACGTCCGACGCCCGTCTGCACCTCATCAAAAATCAGTAACGCCTGATGCCGGTCGCACAATTCACGCAGCCCCTGCAAAAAAGCTTTCGTGGCGGGGATCACGCCGCCCTCGCCCTGCACAGGCTCTACGATTACGGCGCAGGTATTGTCATCAATGAGCGCGCTGGCGGAGTTCAGATCGTTATAGGCTGCATGACGAATATCCGGCGGCAGCGGCGCAAAGTCCTGTGAATAGGTGGGTTGACCGCCAGCGCTGACGGTAAAGAGCGTGCGACCATGGAACGCGTTTTTAAAGGCTACAATGCCGCTTTTATGATTGCCGACACGATCGTGGGCATATTTGCGCGCCAGTTTTAATGCTGCTTCATTTGCTTCAGCGCCTGAATTACAAAAGAAAACGCGTTCGGCGAAGGTCGCGTCGATCAGTTTTTTCGCCAGTCGCAGCGCCGGTTCATTGGTGTAACCGTTCCCGGTATGCCAGAAGCGATTCGCCTGTTCATTTAACGCCTCGCGCAGCGCCGGATGCGCATGTCCCAATGCGTTGACCGCGATCCCGCCAGCAAAATCAATGTACTCTTTCCCCTGCTGATCCCACAGGCGTGAGCCTTCTCCGCGTACAGGAATAAAAGGCGCGGGAACATATACCGGCACCATCCATTCATCAAAGTTTTCGCGCGTAACTGACAGAGACATAGCGACCTCTTTTGGTAAAAATAAAGTTATTTATATGTTAATTAATATGAGTGTTTGCGCTGTAAATGTAGATTGCAGCATTCGTGCCAGCCAGCGTTAACATTGCATAAACAGAAGTGATAAACGGTAAATCAATGGGTTACAGCGTAGCGATATTCACTTTTACTGCATGAAAAGTGAATATTTCCGCATAATCGGTGGCTAAAAAGAGGAAAAAGCGAAATATTATTCAGTTGCCAAATATAATTCTGGAATTGTGATCTTATACGAAATTTACTGGAAATTACCGCCCCGTTCTGGCGCATCTGCACGCAAACCGTGCCATTTTCGCGCTATAGAAAACACCATACGCTTCCATTGGCCGAATCTGACGATGAGTGGCAGTCACCCGGTAAAATTTCTGTTACCATCCCAACACGATTCACCTTGCAAAGTGGCAGTGACTATGAAATTTGTCTCTTTTAATATCAACGGCCTGCGCGCCCGTCCCCATCAGCTTGAAGCGATTGTCGAAAAACACCAGCCCGATGTGATCGGTCTACAGGAGACAAAAGTCCACGACGAAATGTTCCCGCTCGAAGAGGTCGCGAAGCTGGGCTATAACGTTTTCTATCATGGACAAAAGGGCCATTACGGCGTCGCGCTGCTAACAAAAGCCACGCCCATTTCCGTCAGACGCGGTTTCCCGGATGATGGCGAAGAGGCGCAACGCCGCATTATCATGGCGGAAATCCCCTCGCCGCTGGGTAATATCACCGTCATTAACGGCTATTTCCCGCAGGGGGAAAACCGGGATCATCCGTTGAAGTTCCCCGCGAAAGCGCAGTTTTACCAGAACTTGCAAAACTATCTTGAAACGGAACTCAAGTGCGATAATCCGGTATTAATTATGGGCGACATGAATATCAGCCCGACCGATCTGGATATTGGCATCGGCGAAGAGAACCGCAAACGCTGGCTGCGTACCGGTAAATGCTCCTTCCTGCCGGAGGAGCGTGAATGGATGTCACGGTTACTGAAGTGGGGATTAGTGGACACGTTCCGTCAGGCGAATCCGCAAACGATGGATAAATTTTCGTGGTTTGATTACCGCTCAAAAGGTTTCGTGGATAATCGCGGACTGCGCATTGACCTCTTGCTGGCAAGCGCTCCGCTGGCGGAACGTTGCGCAGAAACCGGTATAGACTACGACATTCGCAGTATGGAAAAACCCTCCGACCATGCGCCGGTCTGGGCGACGTTTCGTGTTTGATTCCGCTATCTGATTAACCGTAAGGCCGGGATAGCGCGACGCTTCCCGGCAGGAATAACGACCTTAACGACAATGATAAAAAAACTCGATGTTGTTGCCGCCATCATTGAATGCGACGGCAAAATTCTGCTGGCCCAGCGCCCAGCTCATGCGGATCAAGCCGGTTTATGGGAGTTTGCCGGCGGTAAAGTCGAACCCGGCGAAACCCAGCCGCAGGCGCTTATCCGCGAGCTACGCGAAGAGTTAGGGATTGACGCCACGCCCGGCGTCTATATCGCCAGCCATCAACGCGACGTGTCTGGCCGACGGATTCATTTGCACGCCTGGCATGTGCCTGCGTTTAACGGTCTGATACGTGCGCTGGAACATCAGGCATTAGCCTGGTGTACGCCGGAAGAGGCGCTGGAATACCCCCTCGCCCCGGCGGATATTCCGCTATTGCAGGCGTTTATGGCTTTACGCGACGCCAGACTAACGGATTCGTGCTGATGGTTTTTTCGTCACGCTGGCACTGGAGCACGACGCCTTCCACTTTTATTACCGCGCCTTCGGAGTAATTCTGATCCTGGTAAACGCAGCACTGAATGCAGGGCTGGGACGACTGACCGCGCGTGCTGAAAACTTCCGGCGGGACATTCACCTGAATATCAGGACGACTGTTCTGGTTTGCCAGCCCGACCATTGGCATTATCGCCATCACGGCGACCACGAGGCTTCGGCACATAGGAGTTCCTTATTTTTCTAAGTATATTCTCAGTATAACGGTAAGCCGCCGTGAAAACTTTAATCCTCTTTTGTCATCGCTTTTAGTTATGACCCTCGCCCCGTTATGAATTTACTTAGCAGCGTCATTTTTTTCTTGCTTACCGTCACATTGCTGATGGTATAGTCGAAAACTGCAAATACATATTCTGATAAAACGCAAATACAACCACATTAATATATAAGAGGTTTTTATATCTATGGATCAGACATGTTCTCTGGAATCGTTCCTCAACCATGTACAAAAGCGCGACCCGCATCAAACCGAGTTCGCGCAAGCCGTCCGTGAAGTCATGACCACCCTGTGGCCGTTTCTTGAACAAAACCCCCGTTACCGCCACATGTCTTTACTGGAACGTTTGGTTGAACCAGAGCGCGTAATTCAGTTTCGCGTAGTGTGGCTGGACGACAAAAACCAGGTGCAGGTAAATCGCGCCTGGCGCGTGCAGTTCAACTCTGCTATCGGCCCCTATAAAGGCGGTATGCGCTTCCATCCTTCGGTAAACCTTTCCATCCTTAAGTTCCTCGGCTTTGAGCAAACCTTTAAAAATGCCCTCACCACGTTGCCGATGGGCGGCGGTAAAGGCGGCAGCGATTTCGATCCGAAAGGGAAAAGCGAAGGCGAAGTGATGCGTTTCTGCCAGGCGCTGATGACTGAACTGTATCGCCATTTAGGGCCGGATACCGACGTGCCTGCCGGGGATATCGGCGTGGGCGGGCGCGAAGTGGGCTTTATGGCGGGAATGATGCGCAAGCTTTCCAATAACAGCGCCTGCGTCTTCACCGGCAAAGGGCTTTCCTTCGGCGGCAGCCTGATTCGTCCGGAGGCGACGGGCTATGGCCTGGTCTACTTCACCGAAGCGATGCTTAAACGTCATGGTCTCGGTTTTGAAGGGATGCGCGTCGCCGTGTCCGGCTCCGGCAACGTAGCGCAATACGCCATTGAGAAAGCGATGGCCTTTGGCGCGCGCGTGGTTACCGCGTCGGATTCGAGCGGGACGGTGGTCGATGAAAGTGGCTTCACGCCAGAGAAGCTGGCGCGTCTGTGTGAAATTAAAGCCAGCCGTGACGGTCGCGTCGCTGACTACGCCCGTGAGTTTGGCTTAACCTATCTGGAAGGCCAGCAGCCCTGGAGCGTACCGGTGGATATCGCCCTGCCATGCGCGACGCAGAACGAACTGGACGTTGACGCCGCGCGCGTACTGATTGCCAATGGCGTGAAAGCCGTGGCGGAAGGGGCAAATATGCCAACCACGATTGAAGCGACCGATCTCTTCCTTGAAGCGGGCGTACTGTTTGCGCCGGGTAAAGCCGCCAACGCGGGCGGCGTGGCGACATCAGGGCTGGAAATGGCGCAGAACGCCGCGCGGTTGAGCTGGAAAGCCGAGAAAGTGGACGCCCGTCTGCATCACATTATGCTGGATATCCACCACGCCTGTGTCGAGTACGGCGGCGATAATAAGCATACCAACTACGTTCAGGGCGCCAACATCGCCGGTTTCGTGAAAGTCGCCGACGCCATGCTGGCGCAGGGCGTCATTTAATCCCGTCGTCAGGCCAGATAGCTTTGCGCTTATTCGGTCTGACGGCCTGTCTCCTCAGCAGGCGGGCTTTTTTTGCCCGCTCGCTTACGCGGCGCGCTCTTTTTCTTTTCTCCACCGCCTGGCGCGACTATCCCTCTGAAACGCTTCACCGGCGTGCGCTTAGCCTGATCGATCAGCTGATATAACGTGCCGACCAGCGGTTGCATAAAATCCTGGTAACGGCACTGCTTTTCGCTGATTTGCGTCAAAACAGATTCCCAGTGCGCGGTCATATCTGGACGGGCCGCCATTTCCGGCAGCGAATGTATTAACGCTTTGCCAGCATCGGTAGAATGAATGTAGCGCCCTTTTTTGGTCAGAAAGCTACGTTTGAACAGCAGCTCGATAATCCCGGCGCGCGTGGCTTCCGTCCCCAGCCCATCGGTCGCGCGCAGGATCTTTTTCAGATCTTTATCCTGCACGAAGCGGGCAATTCCGGTCATCGCGGAAAGCAATGTCGCATCGGTGAAATGACGCGGCGGCTGGGTTTGGCGCTCGACCACTTCCCCCTTTTCACACAGCAACTCATCACCTTTGGCGACAACCGGCAGCGGCGTACCGTCGTTTTCCTCGTCGCGCTCTTTACTGCCCAGTAACGTCCGCCAACCGGCCTCCGCCAGAAAACGCGCTTTGGCGACAAATTTTCCTTTGGCGATTTCCAGTTCAATAACGCATTTACGAAACACCGCGTCCGGGCAGAACTGCATCAGATACTGACGCGCAATCAGGGTGTACACTTTCGCTTCGTTTTCCGTCAAATGGACAGAAGAACTGCGCGCCGTCGGGATAATCGCGTGGTGCGCATCCACTTTTTTGTCATCCCAGCAGCGATTGCGCGTGTCAGGATTAACCACAGACTGCGGCAGTAAATCCGGGGCGTGGACGCTAATCGCGTTCATGACCGCCTGCCGTCCGGCAAAGTGTTCTTCCGGCAGATAACGGCAGTCGGAACGCGGATAGGTAATCAGTTTGTGGGTTTCATATAGCTTCTGACAAATATCAAGCACGTTTTGCGCGCTCAGGCCAAAGCGTTTGGCGGCTTCAATCTGTAGCGTCGAGAGCGAAAACGGCAGCGGCGCGGATTCTGATTCCCGTTTATCATTATAACTGGTTACCAGCGCGGGCTGACCGTTGATTCGGTTCACTACATGCTCCGCCAGCGGACGATGAAGCAAGCGCCCCTCTTCATCCTGATAAGGTTCGCACGCCTCGCTCGGCTGCCAGATAGCGGTAAAACGCTCGTCGGCAGGCGTAACGATGTGCGCCTTTACTTCAAAGAAGTCTTTGGCGACGAAGTTCTCAATCTCTTCGTCTCGCCGCACCACCAGCCCCAGTACAGGCGTCTGCACGCGTCCCACGGATAACACGCCCTGATAGCCGGCATTACGGCCCAGGATCGTGTAAGCACGGGTCATATTAATGCCATACAGCCAGTCCGCTCGCGCTCGCGCCAGAGCGGAGACGCACAGCGGCACGAAGTCGCTGTTCGCCCGCAGCCTGTCAATAGCACGCTCGACCGCCTGCGGGTTAAGGTCGTTTATCAGACAACGCCGCACCTGCTGGCGCTTTTCGGCAGGAAGCTGGAGATAATCCAGCACTTCATCAACCAGAAGCTGTCCTTCGCGATCCGGGTCGCCGGCGTGAATAATTTCACCGGCTTGATGCAAAAAGCGCTTAATCACATTGAGCTGTTTGGTGACGGAAGGACGAGGCTGAAGCTGCCATTTTTCCGGCACGATAGGCAGGTCAGCCAGATTCCAGCGCGCATAACGGCTGTCATACGCATCCGGCTGCGCCTGTTCCAGCAAATGACCAATACACCAGGTGACGACCTGCCCGTTTCCGCACTCAATAAAACCATCGCCTTTACGGTGCGGTTTTGGCAGCACATCCGCAATGGCGCGCCCCAGACTCGGTTTTTCGGCAATAAACAACCGCATCAGGTTAACGAATCTCAACCATAGCGCGACCGCCGCGGGCCTCGACCAGTTCGCCAATCGCGGTCAGATCGATACCAAATTCCGCCGCGGTGGCTTTAACATCGTCTTCGGCGTCCGGCGTTACCGCCAACAGCAGACCGCCTGACGTTTGCGGATCGCACAGCAGGCTACGAACTTCACGCGACATGTCGCCCATCAGATGACCATAGCTGGCGAAGTTGCGCTCTGTGCCGCCCGGTACGGCGCCCAGAGCAATATACTCTTCCACGCCCGGCAGTTTAGGGATGTCCTGATAGCAAAGCAGCGCCTGCACGCCTGCGCCCTGGCACATCTCGCTCAGGTGCCCCAGCAGGCCAAAACCGGTAACGTCAGTCATGGCTTTTACGCCGTCGATATTGGCAAACGCCGCGCCAGCAACGTTCATCCGACACATGACTTCCGTCGCCAGCCCCTGATGTTCAGGTTTAAGCAGCGATTTTTTCTCGGCGGTGGTCAACACGCCAATCCCCAACGGTTTGGTCAGAAAGAGTTTGCATCCCGCCTGCGCGGTACTGTTTTTCTTCACCCGTTCGGTCGGCACTACGCCTGTGACCGCGAGACCAAAGATCGGCTCCGGGGCGTCAATAGAGTGTCCGCCCGCCAGCGCGATACCGGCCTGACGGCAGGCAAAACGCCCCCCCTCGGTCACTTCACGCGCAATATCGGGCGACAGGGTATTAATCGGCCAGCCAAGGATCGCGATCGCCATAATCGGTTTGCCGCCCATCGCAAAAATATCGCTGATGGCGTTTGTTGCCGCAATGCGGCCAAAATCAAACGGGTTGTCGACTATCGGCATAAAGAAGTCGGTGGTGCTGATAATACTGGTGCCATTACCCAGATCGTAAACCGCCGCATCATCGCGGGTTTCATTACCCACCAGCAGGTTCGGGTCGACGAACTTCGCCTGCTCGCTATGCAGGATAGTCTCCAGCACTTTAGGGGAAATTTTACAACCGCAACCAGCGCCGTGGCTGTATTGCGTTAAACGAATGGCTTGCTCGCTCATGGACATCTCCTGTCATTGCATTCGCGCTATGGTAGCGCTCATTCCCTGATGTGGTAAGTATCACTGTCTGAATTACCGCGCCTTTGCTCAGAATCCAGACAGTTTTATCCCTCAGCGTCAGAAATAACGCACAAACGGCGTGGGGTCGGGGGTACTGATCGTCGTTGACGCTTTGAGCTGCGGCGTGCCGAGATAGAGAAAACCAACAATTTTATCCTGCGGGCGGCACTCAAAGGCTTCCCGCACGATAGCGCTCTCCGTTAATGCGCCGCTACGCCAGATACCATTAAACCCTTGCGCAATCGCCGCCATTTGCATCGCCATCACCGCGCATCCGGCAGACATCTCCTGTTCCCACACGGGAACCTTATGGTTTTCTTCGCATTTCGCCACCACGGTAATGATCAGCGGCGCGCGAAACGGCGAATTACGCGCTTTTTCGATCGCTTTCTCATCGCCTCCGGCAGCGACAGCGCCTCGTTCAAGCACGGCGCTGAAGCGGTCGCGCCCCTCTCCTTCAATCACAAAAAAACGCCACGGCTGTAGAGATTTATGATCGGGAACACGCATTCCCGCCCGCAGAATGTTCTGTAATTGCTCTCCGACAGGCGCCGGTTCTGCGAGACGAGAGGCGCTACGACGGTTGACCAGCAGTTCTAGTGCATCCATTTGATTAACTCCAGCAATGATATTTATTCACAAAATTAACACGGGAGCGGATTTTGTTACAGCGCAGGCAGTGATTCCTGCTGACAACTGCCTGATGGGTCATTACGATAGCCACATCTTAATGCTTTATCCTCACCAAGGTATAAGCGTTGTTACTCAGATAGGGAGAATACATGCGAACCCTGTGGCGATTTATTGCCGGATTTTTTAAATGGACGTGGCGAGTGTTGAACTTCGTCCGTGAAATGGTACTCAACCTGTTCTTTATTTTTCTGGTCCTGGTGGGCGTTGGGATCTGGATGCAGATCGGTAACGGCAGCAACAGTGAACAAACGGCGCGCGGCGCTCTGCTGCTGGATATTTCCGGCGTCATTGTGGATAAACCCTCCACCAATCATCGTCTGGGCGCGCTGGGTCGCCAGTTATTTGGCGCCAGCTCCGACCGTCTGCAGGAAAACTCTCTGTTTAACATCGTCAACGCTATTCGTCAGGCGAAAGATGACCGTAACATCACGGGTATCGTTCTGGATCTGAAAAACTTCACCGGTGCCGATCAGCCGTCAATGCGCTATATCGGTAAAGCGCTGCGCGAATTCCGCGATAGCGGCAAACCGGTTTTCGCCGTGGGTGAAAACTACAGCCAGGGTCAGTATTACCTCGCCAGTTTCGCCAATAAAATTTGGCTTTCCCCACAGGGTCAGGTAGATCTTCACGGCTTCGCTACGAATGGCCTGTACTACAAAACGCTGCTGGATAAACTGAAAGTCTCTACCCACGTTTTCCGGGTCGGCACCTATAAATCCGCCGTCGAGCCGTTTATCCGCGACGATATGTCGCCCGCCGCCCGCGAGGCCGACAGCCGCTGGATAGGCGAACTGTGGCAGAACTACCTGCATACCGTTTCTGCCAATCGCCAGATTTCGCCGCAACAACTGTTCCCCGGCGCGCAGGCTATTATCGACGGGTTAACCAGCGTGGGCGGCGACACCGCCAAATATGCGCTCGACCATAAACTGGTGGACGCCCTCGCCTCCAGCGCAGATGTTGAAAAAGCGCTGACGAAGCAGTTTGGCTGGAGCAAAACCGAAAATAACTATCGCGCGATCAGCTATTACGATTATTCGCTGAAAACGCCTGCGGATACCGGCGGTACTATTGCGGTTATTTTCGCCAATGGCGCGATTATGGATGGCGAAGAAACGCCAGGGAATGTCGGCGGCGACACTACGGCATCGCAGATCCGCGACGCACGCCTTGATCCTAAAGTGAAAGCGATTGTGCTGCGCGTCAATAGCCCAGGCGGGAGCGTCAACGCCTCCGAAGTTATCCGCGCCGAACTGGCGGCAGCAAGAGCGGCTGGCAAACCGGTGGTGGTCTCAATGGGCGGCATGGCGGCCTCCGGCGGTTACTGGATCTCTACGCCGGCAAACTATATCGTGGCCAGCCCCAGCACGCTGACGGGTTCAATTGGCATCTTCGGCGTCATCAATACGGTAGAAAACAGCCTGTCGTCGATTGGCGTACACAGCGACGGCGTTTCCACCTCGCCGCTGGCGGATATTTCGATGACCAAAGCACTGTCACCGGAAGTGCAGCAGATGATGCAACTCAGTATTGAGTACGGCTACAAACGCTTTATCACGCTGGTGGCAGACGCGCGTAAGCGTACGCCGGAGCAAATTGATAAAATCGCACAAGGCCATGTCTGGACCGGAGAAGACGCGAAAGCCAATGGTCTGGTGGACAGTCTCGGCGACTTTGACGACGCCGTCGCCAAAGCGGCGGAGCTGGCGAAACTGAAACAGTGGCATCTTGATTACTATCAGGACGAACCGACGGTCCTTGATATGGTCATGGACAGTATGACCGGATCAGTACGCGCCATGCTGCCGGAGGCCATTCAGGCTATGCTCCCGGCGCCGCTCGTTTCCGCCGCCAACACGGTGAAGGCCGAGGGGGATAAACTGGCGGCATTTAACGATCCCCAAAACCGTTATGCGTTCTGTTTGACTTGCGCGAACGTTCGCTAATGCTTCATCAATAGCCATACCGGATGGCGGCGTCTGCTCATAGCCGCCATCCGATAATCATTAATACGTCCTTCGCGACACGACTGAACATTATCATGCAAAAGAAATCAATTTACGTTGCCTATACCGGCGGTACTATCGGTATGCAGCGCTCAGATAAAGGGTATATCCCGGTGTCCGGGCACCTTCAGCGCCAGCTGGCGCTGATGCCGGAATTCCACCGCCCGGAGATGCCGGATTTTACCATCCATGAATATGCCCCGCTGATGGATTCATCAGATATGACGCCGGAAGACTGGCAGCATATCGCTGCAGATATCAAAGCGCACTACGATGAGTATGACGGTTTTGTTATTCTGCACGGCACCGACACGATGGCGTATACCGCATCGGCGCTCTCTTTCATGCTGGAAAATCTGGGTAAACCGGTTATTGTGACAGGGTCACAAATTCCGCTGGCTGAGCTGCGCTCCGACGGGCAAATTAATTTGCTGAATGCGCTTTATGTCGCCGCCAACTACCCTGTTAATGAAGTAACGCTGTTTTTTAATAATCGTCTGTTCCGCGGCAATCGCACGACCAAAGCACATGCGGATGGTTTTGACGCTTTTGCCTCTCCTAATCTGCCGCCCTTGCTGGAAGCAGGAATTCACATTCGCCGTTTAAATACGCCTCCCGCGCCCTACGGTTCTGGTGAATTAATCGTTCACCCTATTACGCCGCAGCCGATAGGCGTAGTGACGATTTATCCGGGGATTTCCGCCGAGGTAGTACGTAACTTTCTGCGTCAGCCGGTAAAAGCGCTGATTCTGCGCTCTTATGGCGTAGGCAACGCGCCGCAAAATAAAGCGTTTTTACAGGAGCTGAAAGAGGCCAGTTCGCGCGGCATCGTGGTGGTTAACCTGACGCAATGCATGTCAGGGAGAGTCAATATGGGCGGGTACGCTACCGGTAATGCGCTGGCGCACGCTGGCGTGATTGGCGGTGCCGATATGACCGTCGAAGCTACCTTAACCAAACTGCATTATTTGTTAAGCCAGGGTCTGGACACTCAGGCGATTCGTAGCGCGATGGCGCAAAACTTGCGTGGTGAATTGACGCCGGATGATTAAAAAATCCCGACGACAAGGAGAAGATAATGACAAACCGGGCCTTATTACTGGTCGACTTGCAAAATGACTTTTGCGCCGGCGGCGCGCTGGCTGTAGCGGAAGGCGACAGTACCATCGACATCGCCAACGCTCTTATTGACTGGTGCCAGCCCCGGCAGATTCCGGTGCTGGCCAGCCAGGACTGGCATCCCGCGCAGCATGGCAGCTTCGCCAGCCAGCATCAGGCGGAACCCTATAGTCAGGGAGAGCTGGACGGGCTGCCGCAAACGCTCTGGCCGGATCACTGCGTTCAACATACCGACGGCGCGGCGTTACATCCCCTGCTTAACCAACATGCGATTGACGCCTGCATCTATAAGGGTGAGAACCCGCTGATTGATAGCTACAGCGCGTTTTTTGACAACGAACATCGGCAGAAAACTACCCTTGATACCTGGCTTCGCGAGCATGACGTTACCGAGCTTATCGTGATGGGGTTGGCGACCGATTACTGCGTAAAATTTACGGTGCTGGATGCGCTAGAGTTGGGCTATGCCGTTAACGTTATCACCGATGGCTGTCGCGGCGTGAATATTCACCCGCAGGATAGCGCACACGCGTTTATGGAGATGGCGTCGGCAGGCGCGACGCTGTATACGCTGGCAGACTGGGAAGAGACGCAGGGCCAGGCTGTCGCCAGGTAGCGGAGCAGGTATCGTATCCGGTCAATACATCACGCAACGGTGAGACCATTGCATAGATCTTTGGGCCGGATACGTCACGTCAGCGCCGCTACCAGGCAAAGCTCAACGCAGGCTGGAGAGCGCTTCTAACGAAACTCTTCTCGTTTCAATGCCAAAACAAAATAATATCAGCGCGCACGCCGCCAGCAGCATACCCAGCACAACAAAAACGGTGACAGATCCATACCGGGTCAGTAAAACCGCCACGCCGTAGGGGGTAAAGACAGCGACGATCCGCCCTACCGCATTCACAAAACCCGATCCACGTAGTCTAAGGTGCGTAGGCCATAATTCGGGAACGTAAACCGCCGAGGCGAAGCAGACGTACATATACAGAAAGGAAATCATGACTAGTCCATAAACCAGAATGGCCCATTCCTCAGTCTGTATTGAGTAAAAATATCCTACTACCGCAATAACGATAAGCAACAGCGAACCAAATAACCGTCTGGGGAAATGATCAATAATGAGCGCGGCGATAAATATGCCCACCGGCGCGCCAATCATAATGATGGCGGTCATGAAAATGGATTTTGTAACATCAATTCCTGAATTAACAAAAATTGTCGGGATCCATACCGTAATGGTATAAAGCGAAATGTTCATCGCAATCAATACAGTGATCGCCACTAACGTGCGCCGCAACATTTGTCCTTTGAATAAGAGCCAGAATGTACCGTTTTCAAAGCGCGATTCCGTGGATTTATTGCTTTCCTGATGCGGCGGCAAAACAATACTTTTTTCTTTTTCTATTTGCGATTCAATCATGAGAAGCTGCTGTTCAGCCTCGCGTTGCCGCCCTTTACCTGCTAACCACCTGGGCGATTCGATAAAGTACTTCCCCGAAAGAGACCACGCCAGCAGCATCCCTATCCCACCAAGAAGAAACATCATCCGCCAGCTTAAAAACGCAATGACCACTACGCCAATTCCCGCAGACAGCATCGGTGACCAGTTCCCTACAAAAGAGAGACGCGCGGACCATTTTCCTCGTACAATGGGAGGGATAAACTCGGTAAAAGAAGCATATCCAACCATAATCAATGCCCCCATGCCTGTCCCCATCAGACAACGAAAGAAAATCAGCCAGTACATATTGGGAACAAATGCGGCAGCCGTTGCGGAGATGCCCACAAGCAACAAATTAATGCGAAACGCTTTTCGACGCCCCAGGTAATCCCCAATAAAACCGCCGGTAAGCGAACCAATAAAATAGCCAAGCATCAGTGCCGATGTGAACGCGGCATTAAGATAATTATTCGACCAGCCATTGTTTATCAATTTGGCCAGAACCACATTTCCTGAATAACTCAAAAACCCCGTTAATAGCAGGCCAAAACTAATTATTCCAAAAATACGAAAATGAAACCGGGATAACGGTAAGCGGTCTAGTCTGGCGCCGATATGATCATTGTCTTCCATCTGGATGGCCTCTAACGCAGCAAAATAATAAATTATTGTCTCTCGGCAAAGGGGTATTTGCCGCACTTGCTATCATCTGCCGTTTTTTTTGGCATAATCCAGGCGAAAACAATCCAGGCAAGGATAATCTATCGATTAATAGACAAGCTGGATATTATTTTTATCGCAAAATGCGATCCATTCATCACCTGGCGTTTTATTCGTTATCAGGTAATGGATATGACTAAAATCGACCAACCGCACGAACGCTTTACGATCAAATTTTGAGTGGTCCACCAATAACGCCACCTCTGTGGCCTGGCGAATCATCGTTTTTTTGATTTCAGCTTCCGCCTCGTTAGAATCAAGCGCCCCGCTCGCCATATCCAGCCCTTTACAACTCATTACCATAATATCAACATGATAACGGCTGATTATTTCTTTAGTGATACGCCCCTGCAGCGATAGCGTATTTTTATTTAACTCACCGCCCGTAGAAACAAGATTAATGTCCGATTGCGCCAGTTCATGGAAAGCTTCCGCTGAGTTAGTTAACAAAGTAAGATCGTTTCGGTCTTTCAGGAGTTTTAGCAATTCCATTACCGTACTGCTGGAGTCGGCGGCCATCGTTGTTTTGTTTTTAATAAACGGAAGCGTATTACGGGCTATAATTTGCTTCTCTTCATAGAACGATTTTGCACGCTTATAAAAATGGATATTGTCAGCCAGCACCGCCGAATTTAATACCGCACCGCCATAAGTTCGAGTCAAAAAGCCTTCATCTTCGAGTTTTTCCAGATCGCGTCGAATTGTCTCTTCGGTTACCTGAAAAATTGAACTCAAGTTAGAGACTGTTACTTTTTTATCATTAGCGACCATTTGTTTGATCGCCTGAATCCTGTCTTTCGCCGCCACGATTACACCTCTGTTTTCGACGTCATGATAAACGTTGAGTATCTCACAGACTATGTTTACTTTCAAAATAAGCCGTTTGAATAACAGATTTTATCTGCATTTCGCCAAAAAAGAGGTGTAATGTATTGCTTATGGATTGTCCAGCGCTTCCGCCATTTGTCTCATCAATAACGCATCGTCATCCGTTAAGGTGATGGACAGCGCAGCGATATTCTCTCGTACCTGCTCCGGCGACGTGGCGCCGCTCAGTATCGAAATCAGCTCGCTTTGTCGCAATATCCACGCCAGCGCCAGCGTCGGGACGGCGCAATGGTATTTGTCGCACAATGGCTGCCACTGCTCCAGCATATCAATAACCCGCAACATATTCTCACGCTGGAACCAGAGTTTATTCGCGCGCGCCCCGCCGGGAACATAGTCACGGGTAATGGTGCCGGTTAACAATCCCTGCTCCAGTGGCGAATAAACCTGTACCACGATGCCGTGCTCGCGGCATAGCGGCAGCAGCTCCGTTTCCAGCGCCCGGTCAAGAATGCTGTATTTCGCCTGTATGATGTCCAGCTCGCCATGTTTAAGGTATTCGCGGATATGGCTGACATCTACATTCGCCGCCCCGATAGAACGGATTTTCCCCTCTGCTTTCAGAGCATTGAGCACGCCAACGGTTTCCGCAATCGGCGTAAAAAACGGCGGTACCGACTGCCAGTGGGTCATATAGATATCGATATAATCAATCCCTAGTCGCTGGAGACTGGCATCGACTTCTTTACGAATAGAGTCCGGAGAAAGATTTTTATAGAGCTGGCGATCGCCGACTTTATTGAACAGACTCCCTTCCCGCTCCCAGACGATCCCGCATTTGGTCTCCACCACCATCTCGTTACGCGGTAATTTTTTCAGCGCCTGGCCGACAATCACTTCGCTATTGCCAAAGTTATAGCCCGGCGCCGTATCAATCAGGTTAATACCACAACGGTGCGCCTCAACGATAGTATCGATGCAGACCTGCATATCGAGGTTGCCATTCCATGCCGGACCGCCGCCGATAGCCCAGGTGCCGAGTCCCATACGGGAAAGCGCTATATCTGTATTACCTAAAGGTATCATTTTCATCTGCCGCTATTACCCTTCGTATTCATTCAGGAGTTGTTCCACTAGCATTCTGTTTTTCACGCCCGTTGTGGCGCCCACGCTGAGTACCGATATCGCGGCCGTCGCATTGGCGAACCGTGCGCATTCACGCAGCGTTTTTCCCTCCAGTAGCGCGGCGATAAATCCCGATGCAAAATTATCACCAGCGCCAATAGTGTCGATGGCGGTAATGCCTGACACCGCAGGCACCTCCATTTTTATATCGGCGCTTTTGATAAAGCAGCCTTTCTTGCCAGTTTTAATCACCACTGTTTTTACGCCACATTGCAAAAAACAATCGGCAATATCATCCAGCGTCTCTTTCCCGGTCAGCTTTTTGGCTTCATCAATATTAGGAAACAGATAATCGACAAAACTTAGCGCTTCGCGAATATCGTCCAGAGTTTCATTCAGCCGCGGTTTGATCATGTCAGCGCAGATAACCAGTTGATGCGCTTTCGCCTGCGTAAAAATAGCCGTTAATGCTTTGCCATCCAGCAGCGGGCTGTTAAAGATACTTGCCAGTGATAACAGCCTGACCTGAGAAAAACGGTCAAAATCGACATCGTTAATATTTAGCTTCCACAGGCTGCCGTTACGGTTAGTGACAAAGGTGCGCTCACCATCATCAGTCACCAGCCCAACATTAATTGAGGTATCAATATCCGCATCCTGCTTCAGGCTCTGAATATCGATATTCTCCTTCCGACAGTGGTCGAGAATAAAATATCCTGCCGCATCGTCGCCAACGCGACTCATTAGCGCAGTGCGATGCCCGAGACGCGAAATAATCGTGGCTTCATTAATCGCATCTCCCCCTGTGGTCATGGCAATTCGTTCTAATGGATACGAATCGACATCAAAGATATTTTTACTAACCGGTTGCAAAGGAATGTCGACAATGGCCGCCCCTATGCAAAGAACTTCAATTTCGTCCATATCATCATTCCGCTTTACCATCTGAACCAAACAGTTTGATTTTTTCCAGCGCACGGGCTTTTACCGCTTTGCGTACTTCGCGTTCCAGATGCAGGAACGGCTGATCCTGATTCTCTTTTACCGCTACCATCGCGGCCTGACACAGTTCGGTGTGGATATTGATTTTCGAGATGCCCAGCGAAATGGCTTTTTTGATATCCGCGTCGCTAATACCGGAAGCGCCGTGTAACACTAGCGGTACGGAAACTGCCTGGCGCACGCGCTCCACGACCTCAAAATTCAGTTTTGGTTTAGAGGTATACACGCCATGCTGGTTGCCGATGGCGACCGCCAGCGAGTCACAACCGGTGCGCGCTACAAATTCCGCCGCCTGATCCGGGTCGGTATAGTGATACCCCGCCAACGCCTCTTCATACACCGTTTCGTTCCCTACGTGTCCTAACTCCGCCTCTACCGGAATACCCAGCGGATGGAAGAAATCCACGGCTTCTTTGGTCAGGCGAATATTTTCTTCAAAATCAAAGGAAGAAGCGTCACGCATCAGCGAGTTCATGCCGTGCGTCCAGGCATTATGGATAATGTCCATGCTACGTCCATGATCCCAGTGGGTAATTACCGGCACAGTGGCTTTTTTAGCCATGGAAACCATCATATGAGAGAAGTCTTCAAATGAAGTATTGCCCACAAATCCGGTACCAAAGGAGATAATAACCGGCGAATTTGCCTCTTCCGCCGCATCAATCACTCCCATCAACATTTCCGCATTCCACACATTAAAGTGCGCAATCGCGTAATGTTTATTTTGTGCATCATTTTCCCAATATTTTATATCTGCCAACATCGCTGTTTCTCCCGTTTTTCATTAATCGCAAACTTTAATAACGCCTTTAATAATGTCGCGTTTGTTATTCACCGACTCTTCAAATGCACGTTGTACGTCTTTGTAATCGTAAATATGCGTCACCATTGATTTCACATCGAAACGCCCGGAGGAGATGGCATCAATAGTCACCGGATAGCGGTTGGCATAGCGGAATACCGTCTGGATGGAGACTTCACGGTTAATTTTGAGGAAATTAATCGCTGAATCTCCTGCGACAGTGCCAACAATCATGATCTTCCCGCCGCGCATGACCAGATACGGCGCTTGCTGAGTTGTGACGGCGGAACCGGCGGTTTCAAACACAATATCGGCGCCCATATCGTCGGTGAACTGCTGGCAGAGCGCGACAGTATCTTCTTTCGCCCCATTGATAACGGTTGTCGCGCCCAGTCGTTCAGCCATTGCCAGCCGTTTTTCCAGCACATCCACTACCGCGATATTGGTCGCCCCCAGACACTTACACGCTTGCAGGGTCATTAAACCAATGCAGCCCGCGCCGAGAATGACGATTTTCTTACCCGGTTTAACATCCGCCAGCATTGCCGCGTGCATTCCAACAGCAGCAGGTTCCACCAGCGCACCTTCCATAGTGTCCATATTGTCCGGAAGCTTGTACGTAAAACTTTCCGGATGGCACAGATAGTGCGTTAAGGCCCCGCGATAATTCGGCTGCGTCGCCATAAAATCAACATCCGGACAAATATTGTATTTTCCTTCCAGACAATAGCGGCAGTGGCCGCACGGCACGCCCGGCTCGATATTAACCCGATCGCCTGGCTTAAATTTGCTTACCCGATTGCCGACCGCAACGACCGTACCAGCACACTCATGACCGAGACCAATTTCCTGATTTGGATCCTTCGGCGGAATGAATGGCCCGGATTCAAAACCGTGAACATCTGAACCGCAAATACCGACATATTCCACTTTGATCAATACTTCGTTTTCTTTTGGTACTGGAATATCAGCCGCTATAATTGTCATGGTGCCCGGCGTTTTTAGTATCGCTTTTGAATTTTTCATTTTTATTCCTTTATTTACTCGTGACCTTATCAATGCTCAGACTTTCAACCGAAACACCCTTGGTCTCGATTCCGATAGTCGCTATTGCGACGGCGACGATAATCGAGACAGCGCCCAGCAGGACGAAAACGCCCGTCACGCCATAACCGTTGAGTAATACCGCCACCGCATAGGGGGCAGCGATACCGCTGATTCTGCCGACAGCGTTCGCCAGGCCGGAACCGCGAAGTTTCGCTTCTGTTGGCCAGATCTCCGGCACATAGACCGCCGAGGCATAACAGACATACATATAGACAAAGGTAATCAGGAAAAAGCCAATTAAGGTGATAAGCAACATGCTGGTTTGCAGCGAATAAATATATCCCAGCACGGCAATCAGAATTAATAAACCGACACCCATGGTTTTGCGCGGAATTTTATCCATTACCAGCATAGCGATAAATATGCCAAACGGTGCGCCGAACATACTCATGGTATTTAAAACGATCGAATCTTTGAGGTTGATGCCCTGTGTCATAAAGATGGTGGGCAGCCAGTTAATTAACGTGTATTGCACAACGTTCATGGCAATCAGCACGCAGGAACCCAAAATAACGCGTTTCAGTAATACGCCAGTGAGCAACGCTGAATACGGTACGGAACGCGGCGGCTTGCCGCTGTTTTCAATAACAACCGGCGGCAGCGGTTTTCCTGTCTGACGTTCGATGCCTGCTTCAATGGCCTGCATAACCTTTTCGGCTTCCTGATAACGCCCGCGCGATTCCAGCCAGCGGGGAGATTCAGGGAAGTATCGCCAGGCAAGCGCGGTAGCAATCAGCGACAGCACAGCCGGGATCAGTAACTGCACGCGCCAGTTCCATTCCGCGCTAATTAGCGGCGTCAGCCCCATTGCAATCAGGGAACACAATGGATATGACCAGTTGCCAATAAACGAAACGCGACTCGACCAGGTTCCCCGGTTTCTGCCGGGCATGTACTCGGTAAATCCGGCGAACAGCGTGACCAGTAGTGCCCCTAATCCCACGCCCATCACAAAACGACAGGCAATCAGGAACATCATATTCGGTGAAAATGCGCCCACGACCATCGAGGCAATGTGAATCGCTTCATAAAGAATAAAGGCGTTCCTGCGTCCGGTTTTATCGCCGATAATGCCGCCCACCAGCGCGCCGAGAAACATCCCCGCCGTGGTAATGGCGGAGAAGGTGGCTGTCGTGGAATTATCGGTCCAGCCTAACTCCTTGAGCTGGGCAAGAATTAATCCGCCGACGGCATTACTCCAGCAAACAAGCAGACCAAAGGCGACGACGGCAAACATTGATGAATGCCACCGGCAATCCGGCAGGCGATCCAGCCGGGCGCCGCAGTGCGGTTTTGTTATCTGTTCCATGCGATAACGTTCCTTTAGCAGAAGGGTTATTCATCAAAGTCGTAGGTCATGATCACTTTAATGGCTGTTTTATCGACCATTGCGTCAAACCCTTCGCGCCACTGAGAAAGACCGATACGATGGGTGATCATCGGTTTTACTTTGATAGCGCCGCTGGCAAGCAGGCGAATCGCATTGCGCCAGGATGTGGAGTCATAGGCCATATGCCCAATGATGCTTTTGTTCCAGGAAGTAATGTCGTTAATGGAGAAATCGAGCGGCTTAAACCCCATACCGACGCGAACCACTTCACCATTTGGCCGCAGCATGTCGATGGCCTGTTTAAGCGCAATGTTGGCACCGGAGCATTCGATCACCAGACCGAGGTTGTCTTTGCCGCAAATCTCCCGGCAGCGTGCGACGACATCTTCCGTGGAGCCGTTAACAAACGCCGTCGCGCCGAGTTCTTTGGCCACAGGGAAACGGACAGGAACATCCTCATCCAGGCCAACCACCACGATATTTACCGCCCCCATAATGCGGGCCATTTGGACCGAAAACAGACCTAACGGACCGGTGCCGATGACTACCACGTCCTGGCCGGGTAAAAATTTGGATTGCTGGGCGATAGATTTATAGGCGTTGCAGATAGGGTCCAGTACTGCGGCTTCCTCGTAATCCACGCCTTCCGGGATCTCCCACAGGGCATGGCGATGGATTTTCAGGATTTCTCCCGGAACCAGGCAGTATTTGGAAAATCCACCGCCCCAGGTGTTGTTATCCAGACCCAGATTCACTTTTTCTGTACAACACAGAAAATCGCCTTGTTCACAGGCAGGGCAAACGCCGCAAACGTGTCCGCTGTTGTCAGAAACCACGCGCTGGCCGACTTTCCAGTCTTTCACTTTTTCGCCCACCCGCGCGATACGTCCGGCGAATTCATGACCGCGAACGGAGTTAAATTCGTCGGACCCGCTGTCAACGTTATAGTGCTTCATATCCGCGCCGCAGATCGCCGCCGCTTTGATTTCGATAATCACGTCTTCCGGACCGCATACCGGCTCCGGGACATCAATCATTTTGTAGCCGCCAAAGGCCTTGCCAAATCTCGCCAGTGCTTTCATTGCATCTTCCTTTGTGTTTGGTGTGCATCAATGCTCATCATACTTAACCATAAAATCTTTAAGGTCAACGATAAATCTTTAAAACACAGATAATGATCTGTATTTACCAACCAAGATCACAAACTCAACGAAACAAACGGCGATAAAACCAAAAAGATGGAAGCCGTATCGCGAAAGACGGCGTGAACGCCTGCGCAGGTTTCCATGGATGAAGATGCTAATCTGCTGCGGTTATTTTTTCGCCACTCCATTCTGTGGCGTGTTTCTGTTTTAGATGTCGAAGAGGATCGTTAAAGAAGCCTGTGCGGTGTTTATTCAACCGGCGCAGAAGATTGTCGACAAATATGGTCTCGATGGGATCGATCTTGACTGGGAATATTCGTTTAACGTCGCATTTAAAAGCGCTTCGTCAGCTAATGGGCCAATGGGTCACCCTCGTCGTCGGCGCGAATGCGGAAAGTCCGAAAAGCTGGCTGGACGTGAAAGCTATAGCCCCGTAGCTCGATTTTATCAATCTGATGACTTACGACATGGCCCTATGGCACACAGTATTTCAACGCCAATACGTATGACTCAAACGCCTGACCTGCTGCTGTCAGTGAAGTCTGCCGGAGGAAGGCACTGCTTGCCCTCTCTTATGAAAATCCGCGCTCGGTGGCGATCGATCAACGCGGACCAGATTAAAAAGCGCGGACTGGCCGGCGCAATGTTCTGGGAATAGGCCGCCGATGACAATAATCAGTTAGCGAAACAGTTGGCGGACTCGCTGGACATTAAGCGTTAATGGGTAAAAATATGGCGGGCCTGTGCCTGACAGCAATGAGCAGGCCCGGTAAGCACAACGCATTGGCAATGAAACCGCCGGATGGCGGCTACCTCTTATCCGGCTGCCGTTACTGCATTTTCAATGTCGCAATCGGCTTTGACGTAATACCGAAATCCGCTTTGAGCTGCTGCTTGCTTTTCATCACCATCTGACCGTGAGTATCGATCGTCATATGTTGCGCTTCGGTATTGTGCCGCGCCTGCCATAGCATCACCAGTTGCAGGCTGTTTTCTTTCTGTTCCGGCGTCAACGCCACGCCATCCGGCCATTTACCCAGCTCAACGGCGGTGGATAAACGTTGATACACTTCCGGCGTCATGCTGTTAATGATCTCATCAAGATTCATGATGTGTCCGCTCCTGTGGAATAATTTGCTGAATCGTTTTTTCAGCCTTTCAGTTGATCGCCGTTTTTCTCGTCAGAAAAGGCCAGCGAGGCCGAGTTAACGCAATAGCGCTCACCGGTTGGCTGCGGCCCGTCCGGGAAAACGTGTCCGAGATGCGCATCGCAGTTACCGCAACGAATTTCGACACGCTGCATGCCATGAGAAAAATCGTCTATGTAACGAATCGCCTCTTCGCTGACAGGCTGGTAAAAGCTAGGCCAGCCGCAGCCTGAATCGTATTTGGTGTGGGAGTGAAAAAGCGGCGTATCACAGACCAGGCAGTGATAAACCCCATCGCGTTTATTATGTAGCAGGCGTCCGGTAAATGGCGGTTCTGTGCCACGATCCTGCGTCACGTAGAATTGCATTTCGGACAATTTTTTCTTGAGTTCTTCTGCTGAAGGTTGGTTAGCCATTTGCTCACATCTCACTTTAAACGTGCTCACATTGCCTGACCGATTCTAACAAAACATTAACACCTCAGTACCAACTTTTGTTCTAAACTTGATCATTGCGAAATGGCGGCTCACGAATCGTGACTGATGTCACATTATTATCTCGGTTGCCCTTTAAAATTCGGGGCGGCGCCCCCATGTGGTTTCAAGCCGAAAGGAAGAGTGAGGCGAATCAGCCGCGCAAAGGTTGTGCAGAGGATTGATTTGTCGCAATGATTGACACGATTCCGCTTGACGCTGCGTAAGGTTTTTGTAATTTTACAGGCAACCTTTTATTCACTAACAAATAGCTGGTGGAATATATGACTATCAAAGTAGGTATCAACGGTTTTGGCCGTATCGGTCGCATTGTTTTCCGTGCTGCTCAGAAACGTTCTGACATCGAGATCGTTGCAATCAACGACCTGTTAGACGCAGAGTACATGGCATACATGCTGAAATATGACTCCACTCACGGCCGTTTCGACGGTACTGTTGAAGTGAAAGACGGTCATCTGATCGTTAACGGTAAAAAAATCCGTGTTACCGCTGAACGCGATCCGGCTAACCTGAAATGGGACGAAGTTGGTGTTGACGTAGTGGCTGAAGCTACCGGTATCTTCCTGACTGACGAAACCGCGCGTAAACACATCACCGCTGGCGCGAAAAAAGTGGTTCTGACGGGTCCATCTAAAGACAACACCCCAATGTTTGTTAAAGGCGCTAACTTTGACAAATACGAAGGCCAGGACATCGTTTCCAACGCTTCCTGCACCACCAACTGCCTGGCGCCGCTGGCTAAAGTTATCAACGACAACTTCGGCATCATCGAAGGTCTGATGACTACTGTTCACGCGACTACCGCAACCCAGAAAACCGTTGACGGCCCGTCTCACAAAGACTGGCGCGGCGGCCGCGGCGCATCTCAGAACATCATCCCGTCCTCTACTGGCGCTGCTAAAGCGGTAGGTAAAGTACTGCCAGAACTGAATGGCAAACTGACTGGTATGGCGTTCCGCGTTCCGACTCCGAACGTATCCGTTGTTGACCTGACCGTTCGTCTGGAAAAAGCGGCTACCTACGAGCAGATCAAAGCTGCTGTTAAAGCTGCTGCCGAAGGCGAAATGAAAGGCGTTCTGGGTTACACCGAAGACGACGTTGTATCTACCGATTTCAACGGCGAAGTATGCACCTCCGTGTTCGATGCTAAAGCAGGCATCGCGCTGAACGACAACTTCGTGAAACTGGTCTCCTGGTACGATAACGAAACCGGTTACTCCAACAAAGTACTGGACCTGATTGCTCACATCTCCAAATAAGTTGAGATGACACAGTCATTGGTAAGAGCGACTCAGGTCGCTCTTTTTTTTGCTTAAAGATATACCCGTCATACTTCAAGTTGCAGGTGTGTTGGCTATGCTTTCTCACCCGAATCACTGACGGAAGTCGAACTTATCGGGATGAATCAGGGATGTCCCTGGCCGGAGGTTACCTACGGTTGTTCAAATTCGTTCCCGATGAATTTGTCGTTCACTTGCCGCGTTACTCGGCCTGCGGCCTCGCCTCTACGGGCCAGCGCAAGCACTGGTCAAGGCACAAGCGCCTTGTCATGCAACTCGAATTATTTAGGGTTAAGAGGATTGCGTAATGATTAATAAAATTTTTGCCCTCCCGGTTATCGAACAGCTTACCCCTGTCCTTTCCCGTCGTCAGCTTGATGACCTGGATCTGATCGTCGTTGACCATCCGCAGGTTAAAGCCTCTTTTGCATTACAGGGCGCGCACCTTCTCTCCTGGAAACCCGTTGGCGAGGAAGAGGTATTGTGGCTCAGTAATAATACGCCTTTCAAAACCGGCGTGGCGCTACGCGGCGGTGTACCGATCTGCTGGCCCTGGTTTGGACCTGCGGCTCAACAGGGTCTACCGTCACACGGCTTTGCGCGTAATCTACCGTGGGCGCTAAAAGCGCATAATGAAGATGATAATGGCGTAATGCTGACATTTGAGCTGCAAAGCAGTGAGGCCACCCGGAAATACTGGCCGCACGATTTCACGCTGCTGGCACGTTTTAAAGTGGGCAAAACCTGTGAAATTGAACTGGAAGCGCATGGCGAGTTTGCAACCACATCCGCGCTCCACAGCTATTTTAACGTTGGCGACATCGCCAACGTTAAGGTCAGCGGACTCGGCGATCGGTTTATTGATAAAGTTAACGACGCTAAAGAAGGTGTCCTGGCCGGCGGTATACAAACCTTTCCGGACCGTACCGATCGCGTTTACCTCAATCCTGAAGCATGTAGCGTGATCCACGATGCGACATTAAACCGCACGATTGATGTAGTTCACCACCATCACCTTAACGTCGTAGGCTGGAACCCTGGCCCGGCGTTGTCCGTCAGCATGGGCGACATGCCGGATGACGGCTATAAAACGTTTGTCTGCGTTGAAACGGTTTACGCTACTGCGCCGCAACAAGCCACAGAAGAAAAACCCTCTCGTCTGGCGCAGACTATCTGCGTCGCTAAACGCTAAAAGTGAATGGATAACGGCGTTGCTATAGGATCTGAAAGGCGTCAGCCGCCATCAGGCATGACCTGCCGGATGGCGGCGCTTACACATTTTATCCGGCGTCACACCATATCCAACGCGGTTTTCCCTTTTGGCGCAGGCCAGGCGTTGTCCAGTAAGGCAAGTTCGTTTGCTGACAAGGCGATCTCAAGCGCCGCCGCATTTTGCTTCACGTGTTCTGTACTTCCGGCTTTCGGGATCGCCATCACGCCCGGATGTGCAATCACCCACGTCAGTAAGATTTGCGCCGCCGTTGCGTTATGCGCTTGCGCAATTTCATTCACCACCGGATGATTCAGTAAACCGCTACGTAACCGGCCAGCCTGCGCCAGCGGGCTATAGGCCATCACTGGCATTCGCTGTTGTTGACACCACGGCAATAAATCATACTCAATACCGCGTGACGCCAGATGATAGAGCACCTGATTTGTCGTGCATTGCTGTCCCCCAGGGATGCGCCACAGCGCCTGCATATCGTCATAATCAAGATTAGAGACTCCCCAACGGCGAATTTTCCCCTGCGCGATTAGCCGCTCCATACCTTCAACGGTCTCTTCGAATGAAAAGCTTCCGGCCCAGTGCAATAGATAGAGATCGAGATAATCTGTTTTCAGACGACGCAGGCTTTCCTCACAGGCGGCAACTATCTTCTGGCCGCCAGCGTTCCACGGGTACACTTTTGACACCAGAAATGCCTCATCGCGTCGCCCTGCCAGCGCCTCGCCCACGACCTTTTCCGCCCCGCCGTCGGCATACATTTCCGCCGTATCAATAAGGCGTAACCCCAAATCCAGCCCCGCGCGCAGCGCCGAAACCTCGCGCTGACGTTGATCCGCGCGCTCGCCCATATACCATGTTCCCTGTCCGATGGCAGGAAGCGTCACCTGCCCGCAAAACGTTACGTTTTTCACTGATTTTATTTCCTTTTCAAGGTCACTCGACGGTAAAACAATACAGGACTCTTAGACCCTACGGTAATGTCCGGCATCATACCGCGCAAGGGGGCGATTTTCTTGTCACTGACGAACGTCATCCGCAATCATGTCGACGATGCGGGTAATATGCGCGGCGGGTCGCTGATTTAGTAATAATTGACGCATCACATTCATATAGGGCGTCACATGTTGAAAGAACTCCAGATATCCTTTACAGAGATAATTTTGCCGTTCGCCGCCGTCCATACAAATTCGATGTTTCGGACAACCGCCGTGACAGGCAAAGCGCCACGTACAGTTCTGGCAGCGTGAGGAAAGGTTTGCTTTAGCCGCGCCAAACTGCTGCTGAAAAGGAGAGGCCGCCATTTCTTCTAAAGAGTGTTGCTGCAGATTGCCCAGTTTATAGGCGGGAAAAACAAAATGGTCACAGCTAAACACGTCGCCATTCTGCTCCACCAGCAAACTTTGCCCGCAGGTCGACTGCATCGTACAAAGCGTGGCGGGCTCCCCCATCCAGACGCCAAGTAAGTTATCAAAAAGCTGTACGAATATGCGTCCGACATCGTGACGTATCCATTGATCAAAAACATCGCACATAAAGGCGCCCCACCCTTCAGGCGTGACGGAAAAGGGCATCAGCGAAGGCGAATCCTCATTGTCAGATAACGTCAAAGAACGCTGCGCTTTTTGCGCGAGCGGCTCAACAATGGGAATAAATTGCAGGTGTTTACTTTCCAGTTCCTGCGTCAAAAAATGATAAATAGCGTTGCCATGACGGCATGACGCATCATTCACGACAGTGAGCGTGTTGAACTCGACATCATTTGCCTGCAGAAGGCGGATAGCATTAACGACTCGGGAAAAAGACGCCCGCCCTGACGGCGTTTTCCGGTAATTATCATGAACGACTTGCGGCCCATCAATCGATATACCAATCAGGAACTGGTGCTGCGCAAAGAAAGCCGCCCACTCTTCATTGATTAATACGCCATTGGTTTGCAGACTGTTGTAGATAGTTTTGCCGTTGGCATAGCGTTGCTGCAAGCGCACCACTTTTTGGTAAAAAGAAAGACCGCATAGCGTCGGCTCTCCCCCCTGCCAGCAAAACGAGACCTCTGAGGATGGCGTATCATCAATTACCCGGCGGATATACGTCTCCAGCACATCGTCAGAAATGACGCGCTGCCCCCGGGGTTTATCAAGATAGAAACAGTACTTGCAGGATAAGTTACACAGACTGCCGCTGGGCTTGGCTACGGTATTGAATACTATGCTCATTCGTCTTACTCACTGTGAAGAATGGGTATAGCATAAGCGGGACGTGACAGGGCGATATCAGCCAGCATTGCAACAATTATTACGCTAATTGTTAGCGCAGTTGTAATCACCTGGATTTTTCATATAAAAGGCTAGTTTTTTAAATTGATGTAACAAAGTATAAATCACGTAAGGCTGTACCATACCCGGTCAACAGCGCATTTATGCAAGCCGCCATGTTCGCGTTTCAGTTAGCACAAAGCCTGCATAACGCAGGCTTTGTCATGGTTTTTCCGGCAAATTCAATCAATCAGAATCTATAGGTCACGCCAGTAGAAAGGATACCGGTCCAGGATTTATCCACCATCGGGCTGTCGGTAATTTCATCCGACAGGCGGGTGTAGCGCGCAGTACCATATACGCTCCAGTTACCGGCGAAATTATAGTTAGCGCTAAGTTCAAGATACGGGTTCCAGCTATCGTTCGGGTTATAGCCGCGCAGGCCGCTACGCGAAGATTCTTTACGTGATACGCCGTAATAGTAATCGTTCTGGTTCTCGCTATTCCATTCAACCCCGATACCTGGCGTTAAGGTCAGCCCGCCATTGGTATACCGATACAGCCAGGCCAGATCCCAGACAATACCGTTACTGTTATCCAACGTATCCCCTGCCAGTGAGGTACGCAGGAATCCATACTGGGTGTGATGCGCGTAAGAAACGCCCGCCATCATAGTACTTTTACGCCTGTCCAGACGACGCAACTGATGGTCATCGCTGTCGCCCGGTTTGAAGTACATCGGGGACCAGTATGCCATGATTGACAACTTATCGGCATTGTCATTCCACAAGTAATACCCGCCGCCCAGACCACGGAACCAGAAGTTTTCGCTTTCATAAGCGATGACCGGTATCGGATAAACATCGCTATCGTAATCTTTATAAGGGTGTTCAACCACACCAACGCCTGCGCCCAACGTCAGGTTGCTTTCAGCGTGCGCGACGCTGGCGGATGTTGCAATAAACACGCCAAGAGCCAGAAGTTTAAGTTTGGTCACAATCCATAATTCCTTATTCAAATGTTCTGCGGCAAAAGTGTAACCGCCAATACCTGTAAGCCCAACTATTTTACACAATGTAACCGTTTAATATCACCATCACCGATTATTTTCAGATGATCGGCTGATGATCGTTATGTGACCGGGAACGCTTTTTCTGATATCCACCAGCCTTTTCTACCTGATGAGTTATTGATATGTCATCGAAATCCACTGACGCGTACAGGCAAGTTTTGCAAATGCCATCTACGCTTAATGTTAAGAAGGTGTATCACCGGACACGTTGATCTTCTGACCAATAAAATGGCATGAGAGTTGCTTTTTTTTCCTTAGCAGAGACGGCGTTCAGTCTACCTCTTCCGGGAGCCTCTACTATTCATATGAACGGCTCTTAACATGTGCGAAAAAACGAAAGGATGGCATATCATGAATATATTCGATCACTATCGCCAGCGTTACGAAGCTGCCAAGGACGAAGAGTTCACACTGCAGGATTTTCTTACCATTTGTCGGCAAGATCGCAGTGCTTATGCCAACGCGGCAGAGCGGCTATTAATGGCTATCGGCGAGCCTAATATGGTCGACACTGCCCAGGAACCCCGACTTTCCCGACTCTTCTCCAACCGGGTTATTGCTCGCTATCCTGCGTTTGAAGAGTTTTACGGCATGGAAGACGCGATTGAACAGATTGTCTCTTATCTGAAACATGCGGCGCAAGGGCTGGAAGAGAAGAAGCAAATTCTCTATTTGCTGGGACCTGTGGGGGGTGGCAAATCATCGCTCGCTGAACGGCTGAAATCGCTAATGCAGCGCGTGCCAATTTATGTTTTAAGCGCCAACGGCGAGCGTAGTCCGGTCAACGATCATCCGTTATGCCTGTTTAATCCGCAGGAAGACGCGCAGATTCTGGAAAAAGAGTACGGTATTCCGCGCCGCTATCTCGGTACGATTATGTCCCCGTGGGCGGCCAAACGCCTGCATGAGTTTGGCGGCGATATTACTAAATTCCGCGTGGTGAAAGTCTGGCCCTCCATTCTGGAGCAGATTGCCATCGCCAAAACGGAACCCGGCGATGAAAACAACCAGGATATTTCGGCGCTGGTCGGCAAGGTGGATATTCGTAAACTCGAACATCACGCCCAGAACGATCCGGATGCGTATGGTTACTCTGGCGCGCTGTGCCGCGCTAACCAGGGGATCATGGAGTTCGTCGAGATGTTTAAAGCGCCTATTAAGGTGCTGCACCCCTTGCTGACCGCAACTCAGGAAGGTAACTACAATGGTACGGAAGGTATTTCCGCCCTGCCCTTTAATGGCATCATACTTGCCCACTCAAACGAATCTGAATGGGTGACTTTCCGTAACAATAAAAATAACGAAGCGTTCCTCGACCGTGTCTATATCGTGAAGGTGCCTTATTGCCTGCGAATCTCCGAAGAGATCAAAATCTACGAGAAACTGCTTAATCATAGCGAGCTGGCTCATGCGCCCTGCGCGCCGGGCACGTTGGAAACGCTTTCGCGCTTCTCGATTCTTTCCCGCCTGAAAGAGCCGGAAAATTCCAGTATTTACTCGAAAATGCGCGTTTATGACGGTGAAAGCCTGAAAGATACCGACCCTAAAGCTAAATCGTACCAGGAGTATCGCGACTATGCGGGCGTGGACGAAGGGATGAACGGTCTCTCCACCCGATTCGCCTTTAAGATCCTCTCCCGCGTATTCAACTTCGACCATGCGGAAGTGGCGGCAAACCCGGTACATCTGTTCTACGTTCTGGAACAACAAATCGAGCGTGAACAGTTCCCGCAGGAGCAAGCTGAGCGTTATCTGGAGTTCCTGAAAGGCTACCTGATCCCGAAATACGCCGAATTTATCGGCAAGGAGATCCAGACGGCCTATCTCGAATCTTATTCTGAGTACGGGCAGAACATTTTTGATCGTTACGTGACTTATGCGGATTTCTGGATTCAGGATCAGGAGTATCGCGACCCGGATACCGGTCAACTGTTCGATCGCGAGTCGCTGAACGCCGAACTGGAAAAAATTGAAAAACCAGCGGGTATCAGTAACCCGAAAGATTTCCGTAATGAGATAGTAAACTTTGTCCTGCGCGCCAGAGCCAACAATAGCGGCCGTAATCCAAACTGGACCAGTTACGAGAAGCTGCGCACGGTGATTGAGAAAAAAATGTTCTCTAATACTGAAGAGCTGTTGCCGGTCATTTCTTTTAACGCCAAAACGTCGACTGACGAGCAGAAAAAGCATGACGACTTTGTCGATCGGATGATGGAGAAAGGATATACCCGTAAGCAGGTTCGTTTGCTGTGCGAGTGGTACCTGCGCGTGCGTAAATCGTCGTGATGTTAATGCCCGGTGGCGCTTGCGCTTACCGGGCCTACAAAGTAATGTTCTGTAGACTGGCTAAGCATTAGCGCTATCCGGCACTGACAGAACAGGCGCTCAGTTGGCAGTACGGGGGGCATATGACCTGGTTCATAGACCGACGTCTTAACGGCAAAAATAAAAGCACGGTGAATCGCCAGCGCTTTTTGCGCCGTTATAAAGCACAAATTAAGCAGTCAATTTCCGAAGCGATTAATAAACGCTCTGTGACCGATGTCGACAGCGGAGAGTCCGTCTCTATTCCAACCGATGATATTAGCGAACCGATGTTTCATCAGGGGCGCGGCGGTCTGCGCCATCGCGTCCATCCGGGTAACGATCACTTTATCCAGAATGATCGCATTGAGCGTCCGCAAGGCGGTGGCGGCGGCGGTTCCGGCAGCGGTCAAGGTCAGGCCAGCCAGGACGGCGAAGGCCAGGATGAGTTTGTTTTTCAGATTTCAAAAGATGAATATCTGGATCTGCTCTTTGAAGATTTAGCGCTGCCTAATCTGAAGAAAAACCAGCATCGCCAGCTTAACGAGTATAAAACTCACCGCGCCGGTTTCACCTCAAACGGCGTACCGGCCAATATCAGCGTGGTACGTTCGCTACAAAACTCTCTGGCGCGCCGTACAGCAATGACGGCAGGAAAACGCCGCGAACTGCACGCGCTGGAAACGGAACTGGAGACCATCAGCCATAGCGAACCAGCGCAACTGCTTGAAGAGGAGCGGTTACGTCGGGAAATTGCCGAACTACGGGCTAAAATCGAGCGAGTGCCGTTTATCGACACCTTTGATTTACGCTATAAAAATTATGAAAAACGGCCTGAGCCCTCCAGCCAGGCGGTGATGTTCTGTCTGATGGACGTCTCGGGTTCGATGGACCAGGCAACCAAAGATATGGCCAAGCGTTTTTACATTCTGCTCTATCTGTTTTTGAGCCGAACATATAAGAACGTAGAAGTGGTTTATATCCGCCACCATACCCAGGCGAAGGAAGTGGACGAACATGAGTTCTTTTATTCGCAAGAGACCGGGGGGACGATTGTCTCCAGCGCGCTTAAACTCATGGATGAAGTGGTTAAAGAGCGCTACGACCCGGGGCAGTGGAACATCTATGCGGCGCAAGCGTCAGACGGTGATAACTGGGCCGACGATTCACCGCTGTGTCATGAGATTCTGGCGAAAAAGCTGCTGCCGGTAGTGCGCTATTACAGCTATATCGAGATTACCCGCCGCGCCCACCAGACCTTATGGCGCGAGTATGAACATCTGCAGGCGACGTTCGATAACTTCGCCATGCAGCATATTCGCGATCAGGAGGATATTTATCCGGTATTCCGCGAATTGTTTCAGAAACAGAGCGCCAATCAAAGCGTATAAATAAATCCGCCCGTTCATATGTCGGGCGGATTTTAATAAACCTGGTGTTCGGTTTTTATGACTGAAGCAATTACCCGCGAATAGTCTGAATGAAGGTATTCCGGCATATCGGGTAATTTAACCCATTAATAGAATTCCATCATGTTAATAACACCAAGGCCAAGACCAAGGCCCCAAATGTCCTGGTTGCCCCACTCCAGGAGGAACAATGTGACAGGCAGGGACTTTATCAAAAACATGATCCAAAACATGTGAAAAAGGATCATCCGCCATCGCCGACGACGTAAAACCTGCTGCCAGTAATGCAAAAAATAAAATCACAGCCATCTCTTTAAATCGTTTCATAGAGCCTCAGAACGGAAGTAAATTATTATTCTTACCACTTCACACTCTTTTCATCATCATAATAAAGGTTATTTTCTTTTTGTCACAAATAGATCAGTATTGTTGGTTAAAAATTTAGTTTTTATCACAATAGTCACACATGAAAATATAAACACAGCGTATTAATTGGTTTATTAAATCGAGAATGATTTTTATTTCATAACATCAACACGTTTTATTTTTAAACAGTCTATTAGAGGAATTCTCATCGCTATGGTAAACTAACGCATCCGACTTTCAGGGCTGTAGTTCATCATGAATTTGCATCATAAAGCGCTCAGGCACTTTATCTCGGCAAGCGTCATCGTTTTGACATCGTCCTTCCTGATTTACGAACTTATTGCCAGCGACAGGGCAATGAATGCCTATATGCGTTATATCATGGAGAGAGCCGATTCGTCGTTTTTGTACGATAAGTACCAGAATCAGAGCATCGCCGCACATTTGATGCGAACTTTTGAAGCGCCGGGAGACCCCGTCACTGCAGAAAAACGCCGCGCGTTTTGCGACGCCTTTGAGGCTATTAACGGTACGCACGGCGTCAACCTGACCCGGCATAATTATCCGGGGCTACATGGCACCCTGCAAACCGCCGCTACACAGTGTACCGATAATCTTGATGACGCCCTTTTACTGCCTGCATTTGATCAGGCGGTAAGCATCAACCGTTCGCAGGACGACCACAGTCACGGGCTGGGCACACTGGAGCTTAAATTCCGTTATTACGTTGATTTAAATAAACATTATGTCCATTTCTATGATTTAATCAACTCACGGCGCTTCGCCATGCATCGTTGGACTTTTTTACAAAAAGGCACAATGGGTATTAACAGAAAAGATATAGATAAACTTTTTACCGGCCGTACGGTTATTTCAAGTATTTACATGGATGATATTACCCAGGAAAACGTCATGAGCTTTTTAACGCCAGTCTATCTGGCGGGAACGTTAAAAGGTATCGTGATGGTGGATGTTAACCAGGATAATTTAAAAAATATTTTTTATACCCAGGACCGTCCGCTGGTTTGGCGTTATCTTAACGTAACACTAAAGGACATGGACTCCGGAAAAGAAATTATTATTAATCAAAGCAAAAATAATCTGTTTCAATATGTGAATTATAGCCATGATATCCCGGGTGGACTGCGCGTTTCGTTGTCCCTTGATTTAACCTATTTCCTTGTCTCGTCCTGGAAAGCGCTGGCCTTTTACTTACTGGCAACGGCGCTCCTGCTTAATATGGTACGGATGCACTTTCGGCTTTATCGCAACGTCACACGCGAAAATATTAGCGATGCCATGACCGGGCTTTACAACCGTAAAATATTAACACCGGAGCTGGAACAGCGACTGCAACGCCTGGTCAATGCCGGGACGCCGGTGACATTTGTCGCTATTGATTGCGATAGGTTAAAACTGATCAACGATACCCAGGGGCACCAGGAAGGCGACCGAATTATTACCCTGTTGGCGAAAGCGATTAAAACATCGATTCGTAAAAGCGATTACGCCATTCGCCTCGGCGGCGATGAGTTCTGTATTATTCTTGTTGATTACGCGGCGGATTTGGCTATCCATCTGCCGGAGCGTATTATTCGTAACCTGCAAATTATTGCACCGGATAAGACAGTCCATTTTTCCGCCGGGATTTATAATATGCAGCCCAATGATACGATTAATGATGCCTACCAGGCTTCCGATGCGCAGCTCTATCTGAACAAACAGCAAAAACAACATCGTTCATCATAGTGCTTCGCAGTAAATGTTCATATTGCACCAGGAGTAAGAAATGGCCGAAATGACTGAAGTCGCAAAGGGTGTCGCTACACACCAACGTTTAGTGGCTTTATTAACCCAGGAGAACGCGCGCTATCGTGTGGTGAACCATGAAGCGGTAGGGAAATGCGAAGCGGTATCTGAAATACGCGGTACTGCGCTGGGCCAGGGCGCAAAAGCGCTGGTCTGTAAAGTCAAAGGCAACGGCGTCAACCAGCACGTTCTTGCTATTCTGGCGGCCGATCAGCAAGCCGACCTCTCTCAGCTTGCTTCACATCTGGGCGGCTTACGCGCTTCCCTTGCCAGCCCGGCGGAAGTCGATATGCTGACCGGCTGCGTTTTTGGCGCGATCCCGCCTTTCAGTTTTCACCCCAATCTGAAACTGGTCGCCGATCCGCTCCTGTTTGAGCGTTTCGATGAAATTGCCTTTAATGCCGGCCTGCTGGAAAAATCAGTCATTATGAATACACAGGACTATCTGCGCATCGCCCGACCAGAACTGGCAGTCTTCCGCCGCTTTCAGTCATCGCCAACGGCTTAGTCCCCTTCCCCTTCAAGGAGCAATACAGACACAACGATAATGATAAAAATGGCGAAAAACGACGCCGTTATCATCAGCGCTTCAAGAAACGGTGGATCGTACATAATTGTATCCTCAGGAAGACAACAATGACGGTTCACCGGTTAGCAGTACGCTGCGTTGATGGCAATTTAATGACAACGCCGTTTTTCACGTAGAAATTGTCTTTCAGGCAGTTGCCTGAAATCCGCATCAATCGTTAAAAAGGCCTGTGCGCTTTCCCGTTTGGGCGTAAAGTAGTCAGGCTTACTTTTTGGCAAGGAAACCATAATGTTTGATGTCACTCTGCTGATCCTGCTCGGACTGGCAGCTCTGGGATTTATCAGCCACAACACCACTGTCGCCGTCTCAATTCTGGTGCTGATTATTGTCCGCGTAACCCCGTTGAATACCTTTTTTCCCTGGATTGAAAAACAGGGGCTCACCGTCGGGATTATCATTCTGACCATCGGCGTGATGGCCCCCATCGCCAGCGGAACCCTACCGCCCTCCACATTGATCCACTCTTTTGTGAACTGGAAATCGCTGGTCGCGATTGCCGTCGGCGTTTTCGTCTCCTGGCTGGGCGGTCGCGGCATTACGCTGATGGGAAACCAACCGCAGCTCGTCGCCGGGCTGCTGGTCGGTACGGTACTTGGCGTCGCGCTGTTTCGCGGCGTGCCGGTCGGCCCACTGATTGCGGCGGGGCTGGTCTCTTTAATTGTGGGGAAGCAGTAACTCGCCCGTCAGATACTGGCCTGGCGTCTGCCCCAGGCCTTTTTTAAACATGGTAATGAATGCCGTGGTGGAATCATAACCCAGCATTTGCGCCGTCTGCTGTACATTACGTCCCGCGATCAGCGCTTGTAGCGCCAGAATTAATTGCAACTGATGACGCCAGCGACGAAAGCTTAGCCCCGTCTCTTTGACGACCAGCCGGGCAAGGTTACGCTCGCTCATCGCGAATACGCTGGCCCACTGCCCTAACGTATTCCATCGCGCGGGCTCCTGCGCCATTGTCTCAACCATTTGGCGGATTTTCGGATGCCCCGATACCGGTAATTGCAATTGTTCCTGCGGCTGCTGCGGCAGTTCATCAAACAACACCTGAATAAGGCGCTGCGTTGGCATTTGCGCTCTTTCGGGATCGGTTCTGCGCGCCAGCGACAAAATCAACTCCCGGCATAACGGCGAAATTTTCAGCGTGCAGCAACGCTCCGGCATGACGACCGCCGCAGGTTCAATAAATAAAAAGCACAGCTCCGCCCCTGCGGTCACATGATTACTGTGCGGCAGCGAGCCGGGGAGCCAGACGGCATACTGGGGCGGAACCATCCACATCGCATTTTCCACCTCACAGGTGATCGCGCCGTGCAGAGCGAGGATCAACTGTCCCTTGCGATGCTGATGGCGAGGGCTAAACAGTTCATCATCCCTGGCGCGAATACAAAAGGCCACAGCGGCATCGTGGTGAAGGTCGGGATCGTAACCGTCCAGTCTCAGGCCAATCATTATATTGTCCGATTTTAGCGATAAATTGTCATTTTAGCTTGATTCATCCAAACAGTAAAAACTGTTAAGGTATCGCCTCGCCTGACGAGATGAGAAAACGATGACGACAGCCCTTTCACCACGCGGCAAACAGGGCGCTTTACTGATTGCCGGTATTTTGATGATAGCCACTACGCTGCGCGTAACATTTACCGGCGCTGCGCCGTTGCTGGAGACAATCCGTTCGGATTACGGTCTTTCCACCGCCCAGACGGGCCTGCTAACAACCTTGCCGCTTCTGGCGTTTGCACTGGTTTCGCCGCTGGCGGCCGGTATTGCCCGCCGGTTTGGGATGGAACGCAGTCTGTTTGCCGCAATGCTGCTGATTTGCGCGGGTATTGCTCTCCGCTCCCTGCCCTCCGCTGCATTGTTGTTTGCCGGAACTGCCATTATTGGGTGCGGGATAGCGCTGGGTAATGTGCTGCTACCAGGATTGATTAAGCGCGATTTTTCACAACATGTCGCCAGGCTGACGGGCGCGTATTCATTGACGATGGGCGCCGCCGCCGCGTTGGGGTCCGCGCTGGTGGTTCCGCTGGCGTTGCACGGTTTTGGCTGGCGCGGCGCGCTGTTAATGCTAATGCTGTTTCCGCTGTTGGCGTTTCTTATCTGGTTGCCGCAGTGGCGCACTACCCGCTCAGCTAACCTGAGTAGCTCCCGGGCATTACATGAACGCGGTATCTGGCGTTCGCCTTTAGCCAGGCAAGTTACGTTGTTTCTGGGACTTAACTCACTGATTTATTATGTGATTATCGGCTGGTTACCAACAATACTCATCAGCCACGGTTACAGCGAAGCACAGGCAGGATCGCTACATGGCCTGCTGCAACTGGCGACCGCGGCGCCTGGGTTAGCCATTCCGCTTATTTTGCCTCGCTTTAACGATCAACGCTGGATTGCCGCGCTGGTCTCACTCTTGTGCGCAGTGGGCGCGGCGGGGCTTTGGTTTGTGCCGGGCCAGGCGATCATCTGGACGCTACTGTTCGGCTTCGGTTCAGGCGCGACGATGATCCTCGGCCTGACGTTTATCGGCCTGCGCGCCAGTTCGGCGCATCAGGCGGCGGCGCTTTCCGGCATGGCGCAGTCGGTCGGGTATTTACTGGCGGCATGTGGGCCGCCCGTCATGGGAAAACTTCATGATGCCAGCGGTAGCTGGTATCTGCCGCTATCGGGCGTAACGGTTCTGGCTATCATCATGGCGATTTTAGGCCTCTACGCCGGACGCGATCGAGAGATAGCGTCATAAATAAACCTGATACCCACTTGAATGCCTGATGACGCTTCGTTTATCAGGCCTGATCCATTAAAATCATTACCGCTATCCGACAAAAGTACCGTAAGCGACACCATCACAGGAGGGAAAAATGCGAATCCAGTGTAAGCGCGTCTATTTCCCGGCGGAAAAAGACGATGGTTATCGGGTATTGGTTGACAGGCTATGGCCACGCGGCATTAAAAAATCGGCGCTGGTCTATGATGAATGGAATAAGGCCATTACGCCCTCCACCGAATTGCGCAAAGCCTTTCATAGCGAACTGATTGATTTTAACCACTTCGCGCAGCAATACCGGGCAGAACTTGCGCAACAGCATCACGAAGGCAAACGGCTGGCGGATATTGCCCGACACCAGCCGCTAACGTTGCTATACGCCGCTAAAGATACTCGCCAGAACCATGCCATTGTGCTGGCAGAGTGGCTACGAGAGCTGTGATTGTCGTGCCGCCGCCTGGCCTGGTTGTCTGTCCGGGGACAACGGCATCAAATGTTCTGCTCGCACCCAGGCAAAACCGTGCTGACCATCGGCGGAGGCTACGTCGCCCGTAACCAGCCACAGCGCCCGAGGCGCTTCTTTCGGCAGTAAGGTGACGTGTCCATTTACCGGATTAATGAATTCATCTCCGGGTTGGCACAGGCAAAATAGCTCAACCGATTTACCAATATTCCGCCGTCCGGCGGGTGTCTTAGCGCCAATAACTATTGCCAACGCGCCCGGCTTTAACTGAAACATATTTTCTTGCGCCGCATGAAACTCATTATCAGATTGTTCTTAATCATATCCCGTCGGACCGCAGGTTGTCACTTTTTCGTATCAGGGTGCTCTCTGCGCCATAATGCCCACTCATCAATGATTTCGCCATTGGGCAATTTGCAATCGGAACGCACGCCTTGTGGGGTCTGCACCGGCATCAGCGTACCGCCCTGTTGCTCACAGTAGACGGCTGCCGGATTAGGCATCCCAATGCGCGGCGGCCGGGGGGCGTTGGGTTGCGACGATGAACAAGCGCTCAGCAGCAATACGCCTGGCAACGCAATCCACGTAAATTTCATAACGACTCCTTAAAGCGATATTTTGTCCAGGATAACCTGGCGGGTACGCTATTTCCATACTTTCTGTCAGCGCTTTAGTGGGTGTTTATCCCGGGTTAAGTCAGTAATAGCCACGCCCTGTCACAAAGCAACCGACCTTTTGTCGCTGAGAAAACCCTGCTATTCTGGCGCCCCCTGAACAGTGAAGGTAATAGCATGAGAGTGGGTATCCTCTTCCCTGTCGTCATTTTCATTACGGCAATATTATTTTTGGCATGGTTTTTTATTGGCGGTTACGCCGCGCCGGGAGCATAACCATGAGGAAAACAACGATGGTGTTGATGGGCATCGCGCTAATTGCGGCGGCGGGTACCGAACTGGGCTGGTGGTAAATTCATTTTGAATAATAAAGGCTACCTGTCGTAGCCTTTATTATCTCTGAAAGTTCTGCGTTTAGCTTTTGATTTTTCTGTAGATTAACAGCACGACAATCGCACCGATCACCGCGACTGCAAAGCTGCCGAAGTTGAAACCATCCACTTTGCCAAAGCCAAAGAACGTACTGATCCATCCTCCGACTACCGCACCAACGATCCCCAGAATGATCGTCATAAAGAATCCGCCGCCATCTTTACCTGGCATGATCCACTTAGCCAAAATACCCGCAATAAGTCCAAAAATAATCCATGAAAGAATGCCCATTTTTTCCTCACTTATGTCTTAACGTTAGCGGTTTATTTGCCGTTAAAAAGAATAGCACATCGTCAGGAAAGTGAAGTTTGTGATATCCATCACCTTTTAGCGTCGTGGATAAAAGCGCATAAATATCAGGGTTGCAATCATTAATGATAACGATTATCTTTATCAACACCGAGTAGTTGAGTTTATAACCCACCTGTTCGGTACGACATTGCTCACATTGCTTCCAGTATTATTTGCCCGCCTCACCGAGTGCGGGCTTTTTTTGCTAACCGCTATCTATCCCATGTCGAATTCATGGTCTTTTTCAGCCGCGCTATTTTGCGTGATACGGGGTCATCTCCAGCGCCGTACATTCATCCTGCTTGTCCTGCTGCATAAACACCACGGTCACCATAAACAAACCGATCATAAATGGCACTTCATAAAGCTCTTCAATCAAATCTGTGTAACGAGCGTTATGCAGGAATATCGGCGACAACCACCGATGATGCTCGACAGTGTCGGAAATCAGATATGAACATGCCGTCACGGTAAACAGCCACAATGGCAGAGGAGCGTCCCGTAGGCGACGAACAATCTCCTTACGGAGCCCGGCAGAAAACAGGACTGGCAAGACTAACGCAGCAATTAATAGCACTGAAATCGTTCTGAACAGCATACGCGGCTCGTCAGGGAAATAGTCACGCCCCCAACTGGTGCTTCTACCCAATAGCACCACCCACCAGACAACAGCCCATAGCCAAAACTGCTTTGCCCCTTCGGGACGGGAAAGTGGCCGTATATACCAGGCGGTAAATAGCGCCCCAAACAGTAACCATAACGCTTGTCCGTTTTCAATCCATCGGACCACCACGCCGTTAAGCAAAGGCAATTGCCAGTCCGCCGTAAACGGGATGACCACAGCGGCAAGCGCAAGAGTAAGTGCTGACGAAGTTAATCGGGTATCGAGTTTCATGATTATAAGACTCTTCTGGTTTTTAATACCCAATCATAAGTTTTATGAATACGCTCTCATTAGCAAACAATGCGATATTCTTAATGTTTTCTTAATGTTTCTTTTCAACCCATGTCTGATGTAAATAAACAGCGCTTTTCAATACGCAAAAACCGCATCACGCTGGCGACGCGCGATGCGGCTTCTGATTTAAAAAATCACTTTATATCAAATAGATACTACAAGATCCTTACCAACCGCAAACGTCGTGTTCGTTTTCGGTATCGTAGGAACGCACGGTATTGACCAAATCCTTCACAACTTCTGCTGCAACTTCAGGTACCAGCAACGTCATCGGTGCTTCCGTTTCATAGTCCACAGAGACGCCGTTGCTATTATTCGTGACCGTGACGGTATAAGTGGCCTTTCCCATTATTATTCTCTCCCGGCATGAATGACTTTTCGTGAGGTCGCCCCTTCCATCAGTACTTCCGGCGCGACAAAAAAGTCGATGTTAAAATAGGTATCATCCGTCATGACCTCAATATTGTGCCACTTTTCCGGAGGAAACACGCCAAACTCGCCGGCATTGATCACCATGATCTCTTCCGGCTCAGAGCAATGTTCATCAGCGTATCCGAGATATTTGACCGCCCCCTGCATCACCGAGAGACGAGGATAAACGCCGGGTCGCGTTCCCTTATCAAGGTGGCGTTCGAAAATTCCGGCAGGCGCCGTCTCTTTGTTCCAGAAGGGCGTGGAACGTGTATGGATATGATTTTGTGGAATTTGCCGCATTTGCTTCCCTCTTCCCGCAGGTTACTCAGCGATAATCTCATCGCTGTCGTAAAAAGGTTACGCTCCAAAAACAGCATTTTAAATACCATTTATTGGTTACTATTTTGCTGTTTTCCACGCAATAACACCGAAAGGAGAGCAATGACCCGCCGTTGACGACGGGTCCGGGAGGGTTAAGACTGGAGCGTTGCCAGGCGGGCGGCAAACCCGACGAAAAGAAGGCCAATCAAAGAATTGCCCACTTTTGCCAGTTTCTTTTTGGTACCAATATAGTGGGTTACAAAAGCGCCAGAAAGAATTAAAAAGCTCAGATAGCAAAAACTGACAATTTCAAGGGTGGTGGCCAAAATAAAAAATGACACGCCAGTATGCGGCGCAGTAACATCAATAAATTGCACAAAAAAGGAAACATAAAAAAGTATGGCTTTAGGATTCGTCAGGCTAAGAATTAAAGCACGCTTAAAAATAGCGCCAAAAGGAACTACCGTTTCCGTCGCCGCACGCCCTTTTGAGGTCAGAGTGGCGTAAAGGATTTTTGCGCCAAGGTAGAGCAGATAAAACGCGCCGAGATAGCGAACAATGTTAAACAGAACCGGCGTTGTTTTGATCAGCGTCGCCACGCCCGCATACGCCAGAAACATTAATATCGCATCGCCGATAAACACGCCGCATGCGGCAAGATATCCTCCTTTAACCCCGCGTCCCACGCTATTTTTAAGCACAAAAAGCGTATTCGGCCCCGGTACCAGAACGATAAAAATCGCCCCGACCAGGTACGTCCAATAATTCAGAACACCATACTCCGCGAACACATTAACCTCTTCCTGAAAACATTTACGCTTAGCTGCGAAACAGTATGCTAACGAATGCACCGGAAGATGGGAAGCGAAACCACGTCTCACCAGCCGCTATTCCGCCACGCTTATATCCAAATCACCTAAAAGCGTTCTTTTATCGCTACCTCCGCAGGCAATCACCAGGTATTGGCCCACCTCTCCTCATGTGGAGTTAACGCGCGCGTCGCACCAAAGATAAGGCTGCCAACACATTACTGATATCGCTCTCATTCAGATTCGGCGCATTAAACTGCGCTCTCAGCCACACCATATCGTCGTGGCTGAAAGCGCCGACCATCAAGCGCTGGCTGATAATGATCAACATTTGATTATCAAGTTGTCGAATACGTTGCCGGGTGACCGACAAGGTTTGTATCGGAAAGGAGGGTTCCGAGCCGGTTCGCCACTGCGCTAAATAGCGGTACTGTATCGCTTTACTGGCATCCATTAGCGAACGAATAAAAGGGGTTATCGAATGCGGGTCCAGACCGTTATTTTTCGCTTCTTCTTCAGCCTCGGCAAAAACATTTTGTTCACGTGTGAAATCCTCTATCGGCAGATGGTGCTTCATTTTATAAGCAGCCACATCTTTCATTAATAACATGCGTTCATTGAGCGCGGTTAAGAGCGCGCCAAGCGATACCGACGTTACCGAATCGGCAAAAGTGGTGCTGCACATCAATAAAGAACAAAGAAAAATGGCGATATGACGAATCATTAATCAACCTCCTTTTACGGAGGCTTGACAGTAATTTACCTTTATTAAGATAACATTAAGTAATTATTACAGATGGGTATTAATGCTTATTCGTTTAAACTGGAGTGATAGAAAGAACAGGCCGTTGATTCTGCGGAATCTTCACCTTCATTTAAAGTGTATAAAATATACAACAAATCACACAAATGTGATGCATATCACGTTTTTATGATTTTTTATTACAGTTTTATGATATAGGTCTAACTTTAATAGGTCACTAATTTCTCTCCCCCGCTCAGGGAGATCGGCTTCAATTTACATCGAATATGGTGAAATATGACTACCATTACACTAGTCAACGAACAAAATAGTACTGGCAATCCTTTTTCTGCACATATGTTATGTGAACAGCGAGCTATTCAGGAAATTACTTACGAACTATTGCAATCGCAGCAGCATGTCTCAAATAAGGATATCATCGCCAAACTTATTGAAAAACTGGAAACAGAAAAAGACGTAGTGCAGCTTGATATTTACCGTAATGCCTTAGAAGCCGTTTTGTTTCAGACACCTGACGACATCTAATATATACCCAAAATAATTCGAGTTGCTTAAAGGCGGCAAGGGAGTGAGTCCCCAGGAGCATAGATAACTATGTGACTGGGGTGAACGACAAATCTGCCGGGAGCAGATTTGAACGTCGCTTGCGACGGCCCGTCAGGGCGAGGCCTATGGATGGGCCGAGTAATCCGTAGCCAACACATAAGCAACTTGAAGTATGAAGGGTATAAACAAGGGAGGGGTTACTCCTCCCCTGTTCGTTAATAATGCAGATGCCTCAACGTGCGGTGCCTGATTTTTCGTAGCCGTTTGCATGGATTTGCGGTGCAACATGCTGCATGCTTTCGGGCATCTCATGCTGCCGGTATACGGCTGGCAGTAATGTTAAGCCTGAGCCATTTTTCACATGAAGACTAAATTTACCCGATTCTTTTAAAGCCTGAATAAGATTTTCCTGCGCGGGAGTTAATGTCTCATCATGCCACAGAACAATATGCTCGAAAGACGTTGATAAAAGATCGGGCATCGGCGCCTGCCAGGGGATGACTTCAACTCGCATACCTTCACTACAATATTTAATCGTTTCCAGCCATAGCTCAATGGGGTCGTTCAGCGAAAACGCAGCAATAAGCATTGTGCCTGCTGGCGCCTTTCGTACGCTACTTAGCTGGAACGTGGCGTATTCAATAATCGCAGTATCCAGTAATGCCTTTTCAAATCGGCGTGCATCATCATCGCCTGCGGACAACCACAGCCGTAAAGGACGCAGTATTGACTCAATTACGATACACGGCGGAATTTCCCGACCATAACGCCAGAGTAATTTTCGCAATTTGGCGGGTTCGAATTTTCTACACTGCGCTAAAATCTCTTCCTGGTAGAATAACCATCCCGAGCGGCAATGCGTTTCTTCACCATAGAGGGCAGGTTTAATCTCTTTTAATGAAAAGCCTTTGCTTAACGCGTCGATAATATGCTGTATTCTGATAGCATCTTCTATGCAATAAAAACGATTGCCAGCTTCATCTTTGGTAGGTTGAAGCAGGCCATAGCGTTCCCAGGACCTGATATTTGCTGTTGTGACACCACACTGCGCCGCCATTGCGCTAATACTAAAAGTAGCCATGCCTGTCTGGCCTCATGATGATGTAAGAAAGCATAGTGAACCTAAACGCCATCAGAAGCAAATCATTATTAAGCAATGACCTTACTATTTACACGGGAAATTACATTATCAACATTATTTATTGTAAGCCAGTGCGTAAAGGCTTTAGAAACGGACAGTATTTGATAGTCCAGAACTGTTCTACAACCTAATTTAGTCAGAACATGGTAGCGTACTGAGTAAATAGTTTTTAAATGTACATTCAGCTCACAGCTTATTTGTCGGATATCCATTCCTTTAACAAGCATCGCCAAAACATTTCTTTCATTCGCCGTTAATCTGACTTTCTCTGACCTGGGAAAAAATTGACCAGCAGCGGCCAAAATTAGTAATTCGCGCCACTCAGCAATAGAGGCATCGACCTTTATTCGATATATAGCATGATGTTCATCAATAAAGTTATATTCATTATGGGTAACAATTCCAATGAGTACCGCTTTAAATGTGGAAGTAATATACTGCTGTACGGTGTAGTAATCGTCGATATCAAAAATAATATAATTTACGTTGCCAGCTATTATTGCGACGTCCTTAAATAAGGACTCCAGACCATAATTAAGAAACAGGTTTTCGCTCAATAGTCTTGTATCTGTCTTTAAAACAGATGATGCGGAACCAGTCATATCCACCTCAACAAAACGAGAGCCATGTGGGAATATCCATTCGATGGCCCGCATAAGATCATCTGCTTACTTCAGCGATGAGAACCTATTAAGTAGTAGTTGAGGAACGCCGTTTGCGCAACCTGACAGACGTCCTGGGGCATCTTATGTGAACTGCGTGGGGATGTGCGCTTTGGCAAAATCCACAAAGCGTACGACCGCAGGCAGCAAAATATGCCAGTCCTGTTGCTCCAGACCTAAATATTCACGCTGCGCCGCACGCAACGTGGCAGCATAATCTTCTGGCAACTGAGGTAACAGCCAGTCAGCCGCCGCATCCTTAGAGGTAAATCTCCCGGTAGAAAGGGTATACCAGATACGCGCCAGGGTTAAAACGATATGATACTCATCTCCCTGCACATCTGCCGTGGATTGCCAAAGGTCGAGGGGATAACGCAAGGCCTTCAGCAACTGCGCCGCAGGGGCTGGCGTGAACAGCCGTTCCGCGCGTTCTCCCTTTAGCGGTATACTGGTTTCCAGAATTTGGGTTATCAGTAACACAATGTCCCAGTCCTGCTGCGCTGGTTCATAAATCCCCTGACAAATGTCCTCTCTTAGCCACTCGCCAAATTGCATTTCCCGGGCAGGTGGAAAACACCAGGGAACCAGCTGCGAATAAAGCACGACAGTGACCTCCAGAGCGCGTTTTTCTGCCGACGCCCCCGGCGGCGATGAAAGCGCCAGCAATTCCTGCATCAGCGTTGCGCGTTGGGCCTCCGTCAGCAGCTGGCATATTGTCACCAGTAGATCAATGTCGCTGTTTGGCTTCAGACCGCCCGCGACAGCGGAACCATATAAATGAATAGCACGCAACGTATCGCCTGTGACACGAGTAATCAGGCGACACGCCGCTTCCGTTTGGCATTGAATCGAGGGCGGTATGGACAGCGTCATCGTTGCTCCGGGGGCGCAGGTATTTTTTATATTGATTGCCAGAAATATGGCATAACGGCAGAAAAAAAGCCCGCTATTCATAGCGAGCTTTTAACATTGCAATCAGACTTAATGATGTAGCATTTCGTCAACGACCTCATTCGCCTTTAACTGATAAGGATAATAGGTAGGCCAGTTTTCCATCTCTTGCAACAATGCCTGCTGCGAGGTATTTCCCATAAAGATATGGAAGTGCGCCGATTTGCGCGGGGCAATGATATGATCGCTAAACTGAACATATTTAGGCGCTTTGCTATTCGCATCTTTACATTCGAACAGGTAGCGCACCCCTTTTTTACCCGATGCGTAAGTCAGAATTTTATAGCCGGCATAATTGTATTTACAGGATGCAACGTTATTGTCGCGATGGAATTCTATAACGCCATTTTCAATGCCGATCGTCTCAACATTCGTCACGTATCCTTTGCGATAATACGCTTTAATATCCTCAAACGTTTTCTCCGGGTCTTTCTTCGCCTTTTGTCTGAAGACAGGGTCCAGCTCGCCGCTGACCAGATAAGGATAGACGGATTGCCACATACCATCCCAGTCGGTGAGCGCGCGATCGCGTACATTCGCGTCATCAAACACGCCCGCTGCCGCTTTTTGCTCAACCTCCGTCATCGGCGCGCCATGAGCATGATGACCATGCGCGAAGGCAGGACTATTGACCAACAGCATTCCCAGAAGCATTGTCAGTTTTTTTAAATGAATCACCAAAACGTTACCCTCATCTTTCTTAGAAAGATGATTGTTATATTATAACATTGCACTTATTTCAACAGAAACTCAGCGGCCACCGCGCAGGTGGCCTTTTTTGATATCAACTGGTCCGCCATCGAGGAATTGAACCCCGAACCTTAGAGGTAGAAGCTCTATGCTCTATCCGGTTGAGCTAATGGCGGAAGAAAAATTACGCGGCCATTTTAAGGCAGGCGTCTGCGCATTGGCTGCATGCCCGCGCGCAATTCTGGCAATGGTCGTGATCGTGCCTTGCACACTCTTCGGCGCAGGCTTTGCAGATATCCGCGCACAGGCGGCATAATTTTTGTGAGTACTCGCTTTCCAATGCCATAAATTGCGCCGCCAGGCGACAAATGGCCGCACATTGCATATCTAACTGGATGCAGTGCTTCATCATTTCGACGTTATCTTCACGCAGACAAGAAGAGGCGCAGATATCACACGCCGCCGCGCATTCATAACACTGCTCAATACACTCACGATGTTCTTGTTGCATAAATGACTCCTTATTTTATTAAGAGGAGTAGATAAGTCTGCACAGAAACGCCGGGATAGCCAAACGGCTACCCCTCTTTTTCATACTTTTTGAACAAAAGTGCTGAATAAAACAGCAATAGTAAAGCCGGAAATCGGCCTCCGTGATGTGACGTCTATACTGTAATGTTCATCTGCTTTTCATCGGAGGTAAAATGGAGTATTTAGCACGACTAAATATCGTTGCGATGCTGATGTCAACGACGTTCTGGATCAATCTGGCGGTCGTTTTTTTCGTCACCCTCATTACTTACTGGCTCATCAACTGGCTACTTAATGTGGTCTATAAAGCGCTACAACGCCCGGATAAAAAGAATGATGCTCATGGGCGGCTGCGGCCTATTGTTTTCGAGATGCTGAAAAAGACCAGTAAGATGCTAATCTTTTTTGCCGCATTTCTCTTTAGCCTGCGCTTTGTCGCCCTGCCCGACCGGTTATTCTCTACCCTCTCTCACGCCTGGTTTTTAGTGGTTGCGATTCAAATGGCGATTTGGCTTGATCAGGGCGTACAGTCATGGATGCGTCATTTACTGTATGCCCCAGGCTCCAATAAAAACCCGGTGACGTTAGTCATTCTTGGTATGATTTTGCGCGTGCTCGTCTGGTCTATGATGTTGCTCTCCATCCTGGCGAACGTCGGCGTGGATATTACCGCACTGGTAGCCAGCCTCGGCGTGGGCGGTATTGCTATTGCCCTGGCGGTACAAACCGTTCTGAGCGATGTCTTCGCTTCGCTGTCGATTGGTTTCGATAAGCCCTTCGAGATCGGCGATTTCGTCGTCTTTAATGATGTAGCCGGTACGATTGAACATATCGGTTTGAAAACCACTCGCATCCGTAGCCTCAGCGGCGAACAGATCGTTTGTGCGAACGCGCAATTGTTGCAGCAAACCATACACAACTATAAGCGGATGCAAACGCGTCGTATCGTGTTTACTTTTGGCGTCGCCACTGCGACACCGCCGGAAAAGTTACGCCTCATCGGCGATATGGTGAAAAAGATTATTACCGATGTCGGCGAAACACAATTCGACCGCGCCCATCTACTGGCCTTTGGTCAGGATCGGCTGACCTATGAGGTGGTGCATATCGTCAATACCGCGGATTACAATAAATACATGGATATTCAGCAAGAGATAAATATCCGTATTATTGAAAAACTCATTGAGAATGATATCGAACTGGCGCTGCCTAGTCTGGTTGTCAGAGCCCCTGTACAGGTTGAAGAGACCAGGGACTACAGTAATACCGCTGATGCAAAAAACGCAGATAAACGCGTCATGCAGTAAAATCTCTGCCGACAATACCGGGAACCCATGGGTTCCCGGTGCGTTAACGGCGACACGGCAATGCGGAGAAACGACTTGCGGCTATTCCACCTGTAAATGGCGGGTACAGACTTGATCAAGTAGCGCAGACTGATGACTAATCACCAACATCCCTAATGAACGGCTGCGGCACACCTCAAGCACGTATACCCATATCGCTTTTTGAATAGACGGATCGAGTTGCGCCGTCATTTCGTCGGCAATCAGAAAACGCGTTCGTGGGTCAAGCGCGCGCAGTATCGCAATACGCGCCAACTCCCCGCCTGAGAGCTGCATTGGCCGACGCGTCAGCCACTCGGGCTGCACATGCAAACGCCTCATCGTTTCCGGGTCAGGCTGCCAGGCATCACGTACAGCGTCTCCGGCGCTTCGCCAGGGATTAAACGTCAGTTCAGGATGCTGGGGGACAAGCTGTACCGGACAATACTGATGCAGGGGTAACGGGCTGCCGTCCAGCAGAACGTCGCCCGCCGTCGGCTTTTGCCATCCGGCCAGGACGCGCCCCAACGTTGTTTTCCCCGTTCCGCTTGGCGCATGAATTCCTACCCGTTCACCGGCAGAAATCCTAAACGTCAGGTTCTGCCATAAGACTTTCCCGCCCTGACGAATAACGAGGTCGCGGCAGCTCAGCATTCTATTCCCTCTCCGGTCGGCATAAATAACGGGTTTAGTTCAGGCAATGCTTGCCATTGCCGTTTTAACGGCTCACTCATCTCTTCCGGCTGTAACTGCTCGCAGCGGATATTGTCCGTGATATAACCCTGATGCAGCGCCACAATGCGATCGGCATACCGCGCCGCCAGCAGCAGGTCATGAGTCACCCACAGCACGCCGCATCCCCGCTCGCAGAGACCTCGCAAGTGCTCAAGCAACTGGTTTGCCAGTGCGGTATCAAGCCAGGCGGTGATCTCATCCGCGAGGATATAACGAGCCTGGCTGAGCGAGGCGTGGCACGCCAGAATTCGTTTAGCCATCCCGCCAGAGAGCTGGCGGGGAAAGCGTTCCAGGACTGTCGGTTCAAGATCGCTTTGCTGTAATAGCTGTACCATCTGCGTCTCATCCCAGGCGCGTCCGGTCAGATGACATGCTCTGTTCAAATGTTTTCTGATATTCAGCATGGGATTAAGCGCCTGTACCCCCTGCGGCACGTAGCTAAACGTATTGCCCCTAAGCTGCCTGATGGTATGTCTGTCCAGCCGGTTGCCATCAAGCGTAATCTCCCCCCGAAAGCGTAAGTTTTCCGGCAGCAGATCGAGCAGGCATTGCAGCAGCAGACTTTTTCCCTCCCCGCTGCCGCCAACCAATGCCACCATTTCGCCGGGTGCGATATCAAAAGAGACATTCTGTAATAACGGCGACCAGCGTCTCGTGCCATACCAGCGATAACGCGCGCTTTCCAGCGTAACCTGTTGTAAACTTAGCATACGTCACTCCTTAGCCACAGCCGCTGAATGGCGCGCGCAAACTGATCGAAGAGCATCACCAGCGTGAATAACATTAGGCCGGGAAACAGCACCAGCCACCAGTTACCATGGCTAATAAACCGTAACGCATCCGCCAGCAACAGCCCCAGCGAAGGCTCATGCGGCGCCAGCCCAAACCCCAGAAAACTTAATGCCGCGCTGTGCAATACCGCATGAGGAAACATCAATAACGTTCCCGTCAACCATTGCGGCAATAGCGCCGGAAAATAGTGATATCGCCAGCAATAAAGGTGTCCATGCCCCAGACGATAGGTCAATGTCAGGTAGTCACTCTGCGCTACCCGCTCCGCGTCGGCGCGCAGAATCAGCGCCAGACGGGGCCAGTGCGTTAACGCCACGGCCGCAATGACGCCGCTTTTACCGCCGCCGAGCGTAAAACAGATAAGGATCAGCAAAAGTAAATGCGGCATGGCGAGCATAGCATCGGTTATCAACCGCATCAGGAGGTCCAGCCGGGGATGAATGCGCGCCACTGCCGCCATCACTAGCGCGATAACGCCGCTGCACAGCGCGGCGCCAACGCCAATTTGTAAACTGGTGAAGGCCCCCTGAAAGCAACGAAGCCATACATCGCGCCCCAGATTATCGGTGCCAAACCAGTGCTGGATATCAGGCGACAGATGCCGGGCAAGCAGATTAACCTCTGGCGGCTGGCTCAACGTGGCATAACCGTATCCGGCAATAAACAGCAGACAGGTAACGGAGAGGATCAGACGAAACAACGTCGGGGCAGGATTATAGAGCATCGGGACGCTCCAGCGATCGATTAAGCACCACCACAAGCCAGGCTGAAATCGTATTTCCGGCAAACACTAATAGTGTACAGAATAAAACGATCCCCATGAGTAGCGGGACATCGCCACGCAGACCGGCATCGATAGTGGCCTGTCCCAGCCCCGGATACGCAAAGACTTTTTCTGCCAGTAACGCTCCCCCCATCAGTTCGCCCAGAGAAGCAAACTGTAAACAGAGTGCTGGGGTAATCGCATGACGTAACACCTGGTGACGTAACAGCGACCATCCTTTATCCCCCTGAGCGCGCGCAAAACGAATAAATTCGCTCTTCATTACGCTGGCTATTTTTTCTCGCGTATGCAGCGCAATTTGCCCCATGCCCAATAGACTTAACGCACATACCGGCAACACAAGATGGCGTAAACGTTCCGATAAAAGAGCTGTTCCTGCATTATTTCCGGGGTCCCAGGCGCAACAAACAGGTAATACCGGCCAGCGGACGGCAAATAGCGCCAGCAACAGCATTGCTATCCAGAAAGTGGGCAACGATGACAATAAGTAGCTGATACGGCAAATCATCTTATCCGGCCAACGGTGGAGAAAACGTCCGGCCAGAAAACCCAATGTCACGCCCAGCACACCAGACAATAGCCAGGCGCCCGCCAGCAGCGCGAATGACGTCGCAAAACGTTCCCGGATCACGCTGGCGACAGGCATGTTGAACAGCATGGAATACCCCATGTCACCCTGGAGCAGACGCCAAAACCAGTGACCGAAACGCTCCCACAGCGGCTGGTCGAGCCCCCAGCGCGCCGCAATCCGCGCATATTGTTCTGGCGGAACATGGAGCAGATCGTTGCCAATATAAGCACGGATAGGATCAACGGGCGAAAAGCTAAGCAAAATGAAGGTGCCGGCAGCCACCAGCACCAACAGAATAATCAGCCGCAAAAAATGACTGAAGAACAATTTCATCACCGACAGGTCCAGGTCCAGTCATCAAGATTGTTTAACACCGACCAGCTACCGTGGATTTCTGGCGCGCCTTTTCCCAGATCAATACAGGGGTTGGCCAGATAGGTATGCTGAATATTAAGCAGCCATGCCCATGCCGCATCGCCCTGGACGCCCGCGCCCTGCTTCCCATCCCACTCAACCTGCTGCCAGAAAGGAATCGCCTTTTGCCAGTCAGGCGCATCTATAGCCTGTTTCAGATGTGCTTCTACCGCAGGGTTGCTGTAATAGCCCGGGTTATAATATTCCACACCAGCGGCTTTCCCACTGTAGTGATGGAAGAGTTCCATCGGGTCCAGACTTCCCCAGCCAAACAGCGTAGGGTTAGCGTGCATATGGCGCTCTACAGTTTCCCAGCTTCCCGATTGCAACGAGACGACAATGCCTAAAGGCTGCAACATGGCGCGCACCGCCTCGGCCAGATCCCGTCGGGTGCTGTCGCCACTGGCATACCATAAGGTCAGACGCGCTTCTTTACCCGCTTTTTCACGCACGCCCGCACGGTTTATCTTCCAGCCAGCCTCTTCCAGGATGGCGCGCGCTTTTGCAATATCGCCATCGCTGAATATCACTGAAGGATTTTGCCACGGCAATCCCTGCACCGCGCTATAGGCGGGTATCGCATGGCCTTCCATCACCTGTTCCGCCAGTTGCTTACGATTAATGGCATAGTTAATTGCGCGTCTGATAGCGACATCAGCGGTCACATCGTTGCCGACAGGATAACCGTTAGCATCCTTTTTACCGGCAGGCACCATCGGGAAGACAATGCCCCGGTTTTCAACGCTATCGCGTACCCAGAGTTTAAGATTATCCTGCTGCGGGGCCACCGCCATAGAAGGGGCAATGCGCACCAGTCCCAACTGTCCGCTGCGCGCGGCGGCATAAGCATTATCTTCATCCAGAAAGACAAAAACCAGCCGGTTAAAGTCATTCTTTTTACCCGCATACCAGGGATTAGCTTCAACGATCAGTTGCTGACCCGGCTGAAAGCTGACCAGTCGGTACGGACCGGCGCCTATCGGTTCGCGGGCGAACGTTTTTTCATCATAACGGCTGGCCGGAACAATCCCTAACGACCCGAGTACATTCACAAAGGTGCTCTGCGGATGGCTCAGCGTCATCTCAATTCGGCGTGCGTCCAGCGCTCGCGCATGGCTAAAATTGCCCATGTCAATTTTACCGCCGCTCTTCGCCGCTTTATTGTATGTAAAAACGACATCTTCGGCAGTTAATGGCGAGCCATCGGAGAATTTCAGCCCGGGCTTTAAGGTTAGCGTCCAGATTTTACCGACGGGGCTGGTATCCACTTTTTCCGTCAGTAAATTACCCCAACTCATGTCGGCGTTTTGCTTAAGCAACGGCGCATGAAGCAATAAGTAGCTGCCGTGGCTCCAGCCCAGCATAGGATCAAAGCCTTCCGTTGGCTCAGGGCCAATGGCCAGCTTCAGGGTACGACCGTCTGCCGTGTCCGACGCGGCGAAAAGCGACGAAGTGAATACCAGAGTCAGCGCGCACGTCACGAGCGCCAGTTTGCCTTTAATCATCAATTTGTCCCAGATTATGCGTTGTTTTTGTTTCTCCCGGCGCAGCATAAACGTCGGGAGACCTCCTGAGGACGGCATTATGGCGAGCATTTGTAATGAAAAAATTGACGCAGAACAGAAAGTATGACGATCTTTTAAAAACATCATACGCACAAACGTCGGGAGCGCCAACGTGAGCTAAAGGCCGCTTTTGACGGGGATAAAACGCAAGGGAAATGACGCCAGGAATACCGGGTTAATTAACGCCATCTTATTCTCTTATTTCCTTTCTATTCTGTATTGCGTCTTCCCACCCGACGCTGTTCATTTTCTCAACATTATTAGTCAGTACTGAAACGTAAGAAGGTATCGTAATTAGCGCCTCCTGGCTTTAAACCTAAACCAATATTAAACGAACCGGGCGTTAATGAAACTTACCAGCAGAACGCCAGTCATATGGCAACCCGATGAAATGACATGCTATGGAGTCCAACCGAAAAATGTTAACGCCGCCAGGGCTCGTGATGATTTTTTTAGCCGTAATGTTCTCATTGCTGACAGGATGCACAAGTTATAAAAACACGGCATGGGGAATATATCCGGCTTCAACGGATATTTGTCCGTCAGGTACGACATCAACAGGAGGGTGCAAAGAGTAATATCGCATATTTAATATACACCACTTTTTTAATGACTGTCCGGACATTTTCGGACGGTAAGTTTTCTATTAATTTATAATGGACTAATCCCATGACAAATAAAAAACACATTTTTTCAATTATCTTTATTGGTTCTCTTTTAACGGGGTGTGCTACAGGACCATCACCGACAGGGATTGGCTTATATACGGATGTTAAAGGGCCAATTACTGCCACGAGTCTCCCGGCAACCAAAACCGGTAAAGCGTGTGCGCAAACGGTATTGGGTATTGTAAATACCGGCGACGCATCTATTGATTCAGCGAAAAAAGCGGGCGATATTTCTTTAGTGTCGAGTGTTGATTATGAAACTACAGGTTCATATCCGTTTTATGGTAAAACCTGTGTTGTCGTAAGAGGACAATAACAACAGTAAGCCGGCGATGCCGCCGGCTTTTTATCCCATTTTACGTGCCGCTATCTCTGTCTGTTCCTTGCGACTCAGCCCCCGCTTTAAGGTTCTGTTAAGATTTTACGCATACTCTACAAGCAGTTGTTAATAAAGGATAATAATAATGGCACATTTCTCAAGACTGCAAATAACGCTTCACTGGTTAACACTGCTCCTGACAGGCATCGCATATGCTGCTATTGAGTTACGGGGGTGGGCGCCAAAAGGCTCCAGCGTTTACCTGTTTATGAAAGACACGCACTATGATATGGGCGTTCTGGTCTGGGCGCTGATGTTTTTACGGTTATATCTTAAACACAAATACCCGGATCCGGTCATTACGCCTCCCCCTCCTCACTGGCAGCACGTAGCCGCTAAATTAATGCATATCGCGCTTTATCTCACTTTTCTCGCCTTACCGCTGCTGGGCGTCGCGATGATGGCATCAGGCGGGAAAAGCTGGAGCTTTTTTGGTTTTACTGTACCGGTATTTTTGACGCCAGATAGCGCCCTAAAATCGGATATAAAGCGTATTCATGAAATGCTGGCCAATATCGGCTATTTCCTGATTGCCATGCATGCAGCAGCGGCGTTGTTTCACCATTACATACAAAAAGATGATACATTTTCAAGGATGTTACCCGGTAAATCATGACTATTTCGGCCATCCCGGCGTGAGAGAGCACGCCGGGCAAGGCATTATTATTCCAGCGCTATCGGTTTCGACTGATAGCGCCTTACACCGTTTGTAATCGACAATATACGATATTTTTCCGGTTCCACGTGTAGGTGATATGTACGACGCCGCCCTCGCTAATAATAGCGGGATAAGAATACTCACCGTGGTCACTTTCCAGGTCCAGTAGCGGTAGCCATGATTCGCCATTATCCTGGGAAGCAATCAGTGAAAGCGGATAGCGCTTTCCCCAGTTGCCGTTGACCAGATTTAACGCAAGAATCAGCGTACCGTCCTGCATACTAACCAGATCGATACCACTATTATTATTCGGTAAAGATGTCGCGCGGGCAACAGACCAGGTAGCGCCATAGTCGATTGAATCACTGCGAAAAATTGCCCCGCGTGTGCTTCGTAACAACATATGGATATGCCCCGGAGAAGACTCCCACAGCGTAGGCTGAATAACGCCATCCCAGCGCAGGAGGTTTTCCAGACAACATTCCCACAACATCCCCTTTTTTACACCATCCCACAACGCTACGTTTGTCCCGGAAATAGCGTTATCAGGCTCCAGCGGAACAAAAGAGATATTCCAGTGTTTTCCTTCGTCAGAGGATCGATCCACAAATGCCCTCCACCGTTCAGGACTTTCAATCGACCCTGGCGCAATCCAGGCGCCATTTGATGCCAGCAGGAGTTTATTTTTTACGGGACCGCGCGGCAAAATATCATCGTTAACCAACGGAGCTGGCGTACTCCAGGTAAATCCTCGATCGCTGGAGGTGATAAACCAGGTTTTCCACACGTGTACGTCGCTGCCTACTTTATAAAATAACCACAATTTATCCGACGGGTAAAATAACACCGGATTCCAGTGCGCTTCCCCCTCGCGTGCCGCCACTCGCTGCGGTGTTGTCCAGATATTATGTTCATAGCGAGATAGCCAGATGGCTGTATCTTCGCTTCCTTCGCGCAACCCCGCGAACCATGCGGCCACGAGCGTACCGCACGGTAAGCGAACAAGCGTAGAGGCATGGCACTGGAAGGACTCGGTTCCGCTTTCCGGTAAAATGACCTGCCGATTGACGAGCACTAATTTCATACCTGCCTCTATTAAATAAGGTAAAAAGCATCAGCTTTTTTACGTATGAAAGTAGTGTTAGCAGAAATAGCATCAACGCGGTGAAAACGATCAACCGCTATACGAATTTATATTCAGGTATCGCGCCCATAACAGGCAGAATGTCGAGAGTGGACAAAAATTGGACTGACCTCGCGGATAATTCCAACTTACCGCCGTCCAATGGCGACGAGGTCAGTGGCACGGGATAATATAGAGGTCAGGGCTATAATATTTAGCGATCTGTGCCTACAAGCATGACGGGATACTTTTCGCTACAGGCAATGAAGGCCCGTCTAAACGGGCCTTCATTAACGCGATTATGATTTGTGTTCAATCGCCTTTGGTTTGCTTTCTATGGCAATTTTTTTCGGTTTCTCGCTTTCAGGGATCTCCTGGTAAATCTCGACCAACAAGAGGCCCTGTTCCAGTTTCGCATTATTCACCTTAGCATGTTCAGGCAAAGAAAAACTCAACTGGAAATCCGCCTTACGAATACCACGATAAATCCAGTGCGTCTGATCCTCTACCGTCTCTTCAGTGTGTTTACCCGTAATATTCAGGTTGCCGCCAACCGTTTCAATTTCAAGCTCTTCCTCTTTCCAGCCAGGAACGCTCACGGTAAGCAGATAGTTATTCGCATCGCGCTTTTGCAGATCGTAAGCTGGCGTCGCAGTGACTGGCGTATCTCCTGTTAATTGACTGAAAAGTCTATCAATACGGTTGAAACGGTCAGAGAAAAGAGAATCAGCAAACACGGGAAGTGCTGACAAGGTTCTGAGTGCCATCATTAACCTCCTGAATCACTATTCAAAAGTTCAACATCAAGGCAAGCATTGCTTGTCCACTGACTACATAGGGACGGGAAAAACATTTTCAAGTCTATAAAAGCCTTTTTTTAGTCACGAATTTAAGTGGTTAACGAAAAATCTCATCCCGTTCATTGCCATTTCCTCTGTCCCTTCATCTTTACAATTTTTCTCCACCAGTACAATTGATAATGATTATCAATTGCATTAATGTATACAGGTTGGTTATGGCAGTGACCAACGCCCTTCTCCATTATCAAACCCAGCGCCGCCTTCGGGCGGCCTTTTGGGAGGAAATATGGTCGCCAAAAATAAAATTCACGGTCGTCGTATTCGTCAGTCTCTGCAACAGTTACATCATCGTTGTCTTTTTCAGCAACTGGCGGTAAGCCCACCAGGAGCAAAATATGTTTCAGTCACCGCTGAAACAAAAAACTGGCTTATTCATCTTGTGACTTCAGAGGGCCGTTAGCACGCGGTAGTGACTGTCCATGTTGTCGCTAAAATTTTAATGAAATGACATTTATACACCTACAATTTGCGCCCGGCGGCTCCGGGCGCCATACCTAAAGATATGACACCCGTTGCCAACTCACAGGAATTTTAGCTATCGTCTCCGACGTAGAAAAATTCTATATCTTTATTAAACCATTTATCAATGTTGTGCCACATCAGACAACCGGTCAGAAAACTTGCGATCAATATCCCTCCTATAAGCCACTTTTTCACATATACTCCTGAATAACCCCTGTTGATGCCATTATCTGATCGATAATAAAAAGACCATCATTTGAAGAAATAGTTTCACTGACAGATACCGTATGAAACGAGACAGTGAACAGTACCGTTTTCTTCGGTTTTTATGCCATAGTATTGAGCAGTGGTGACAATCATTTTCTATCGCACCATAATGATTTGCAGCCTATAGTTTATGATTTTAAGATTTGTCTACTCATCACATATGTCAGTGATGGATAAATTATAATACGCTTTTCTGGCGCACTTTTCGTCAGTAAACAGGAATACTACAGCATTCATCGTATTGATGCCGCTTTATCTCCCGTTCTTCAGGGAATTAACGACAATTTTATGCACAAAGGATACTAATGATGAAACGTAAATTGATCCCATTTACCCTCTTTCTCGCTGCGCTTAGCGCCAGTACCACCTCTATAGCAGCTTCGCAGGAGATTTCTAAATCTATATACACCTGTAATGATAACCAGGTTATGGAGGTGATTTACGTCAACACCGAGGCTGGAAACGCCTATGCGATTATCAGTCAGGTAAACGAGATGATCCCGATGCGGTTAATGAAAATGGCCTCCGGAGCAAATTACGAAGCCATAGACAAAAATTATACTTATAAACTTTATACCAAAGGCAAAACGGCTGAACTGGTGGAAGGTGATGATAAACCTGTTCTCAGTAACTGTTCCTTAGCTAACTAACCTTAAGAAATGCCTGAAGACTCATCAGGCATTTCCACTTCAACCTTCCTGTAACGTAACGTTAAAGAATATGTGAATCACTACCGTAGTATAATGGCTAATTAGTAACCACTTTTAAGCATGGTTAATCCTATTTTTAAAGAAAAGTTCGAACTGTCTGAATTGTCGTTGTTGAGCGTTTAAATGTTTTGCTTTATTAAGTGACCCAGGTAGAATTCGCAGCGGCTGGTAACCATTCATATTCGCACTATTGAACGATCACCAGCCAACCGCGCCAGGGTCTTGCATACGCTCTGGCGCGGTTAAATCCCCAGGCCATAAACGAAATCACTGGTTTCTGCTATTGATCATATCTTTCAAGTTAACCTGCATTATGCTTGCCCACCTGATGTAAAAAGACACCGCTCTGAACCATAGGGTGTGAATTTCATTTTATAAAAAATTGCGGTGCCGGGTGCCTCCCGGTGAACCATACCACAGTCAATATGGTTCGCGAGGAACATTAACTATTTGACTGGACGCCCCGCCGCAAAGGGGGATTCACCGCATAAGAAAAATCTACAACTCACAAGTAATAAAAGACAATAACATTTTTGTGCATTTTTTATAAATGACTATCTTGTCACGTAATAAATGAAATTATTCTGTAACAGGATTGCAAGACAATACTTATTCAAAACTGAAGTGGTCAGTGGGAGTCGAACCCACATCATCAGCCTGACACTGAGGTAATAACATTATACGATAACCACATTGGACCGCCACCGAGGCCTCGAACCTCGCACCATCAACTTAGGAGGTTGATGCTCTATCCAGCTGAGCTAGTGGCGGCTGGGGACTTCTGCCAGGCGCAAAAAAGGCGCTCTCCTGGATAAAATACATACCTTGCTACTTTTCAGTAGTCGTTCAACGGCAGGTACAATATGCGAAGGCGGTCACAAAATCTTGATGACATTGTGATTAATTCCAGGAAAATTTTTCAGAGTGAATCTTGTGAGATCAGGCGTTATTTACACCAGATTTTCCTTCCTGCTTATCACCTACCTGAGCAACCTTGATTGCTTACCACAACCCCTTATCTGTGCTTATGCTGGTGAGATGTTATGTACAGCGTCACTATGACGAAGAGAGAAAAGACAGGCAGGTACGTGTTACTGGTAAAGAAGCCCTGTTTTGTGACTGGCGGTGCGGAAGGCGAACCTTCCGCATAGCTTATGCTTTTCAGAAACGGTATCCAACCCCGACGTTGAAGCCGTTTATTTTTGTAGAGGAGATGTTGCTTCCTTCATACCCAACATCGACGACGATATTCTCCAGCGGATTCATCTGTACACCCGCGCCCCAGGCAAATCCCGTTTTCCTTGAGGAAATTTTGTTAGAAAAAGAATCGCCATCCTGAGTGGAATGTTCTTTAAATGTCGCCTTTACCGTGCCGACACCCGCCAGCGCGTATAACGAAAAATTGTCAGACAATCGATAGGCTGGCCCAACCATTAAAGAACCGTACTTCACCTCAAACTTGTCATGGTAATGAATACCTTCAGGCTCAACAGACCCGGAAGCCTGTCTGTCTCCATATAAGTAACTTAGCGAGGAAATAAAACTTACCGGAGAGTCATCCTCATAACGGTATTTCACATTTACCCCTCGGATATTTTTGAAATCCTGAACTTTACTTTGTGCATACCCCACGGAAAAGGCGTTAGTATCGGCCTGTGCAACATTTACAACCAAAACGCTTGTAGTAATAAATAAAGTGGATAAAATAATATTTTTCATAACAACTCCTTAATACTACTTATTATTTACGGTGTGTTTAAACACCTGCAGTACCGATCCGGCATTCAGTTATCGCCACTATGCCGAATCGACAAAACCACGAATAATTCACCGCTATCGCTCCTGATGTGTTTACTTCCTGAAAGATATTTTTACTACCGAAGCACTCTATCGCTCATTTAGGTAACCGGTTCTACAATGTCATCTAACTTTTATAGATTTGAATGCTAATTTTTCTCACGCATATATATTTAACAGAAACCATAAAGTGTTTAGCCACTATAGAACAACAAACCCACCATGCAACATTTTGATATTTAAAGAGAAAATCTCACAACCACATTAAGAAACCTGACACCGATCGGCTAAAAACATGTCATTAAGCAAACTCGCCATATAACCAGAACATATCGCATTGTGCTTCACAGTCCTCACGTGACGCTCCAGCCGCAATACGGTTATATGCCATCGCAGGCGCTGTAATCATATTCACGATGATGCTTAGCACGCTTTATTCCCGCTCCGATTTAATCTTTTAATATATCTATCAGTTACAACATTTCTTGTTATATTATAAGAATAGAATCAACACCACAATTCCAACATAAATATCACCTGTGTTTAGAGAGAATTTACATTCCAAAAAAATAATAACTAACGCAAATATTGAACACGCGATAAAAAAGTCTATTTCGCTATAAAACCCATTATTATTAAGAGTGGTTAACTCTTCGTTGAATAAAAAATGTCAATGACGTTCCATAATTCAGGAGATGAACTTCACAAGTCATTATATATAACAGGAGGTGCTATGAAACATCATGCTTTTATGCTTTGGTCATTACTTATTTTTTCATTCCATGTTTTGGCCAGTTCAGGCCATTGTTCTGGTTTACAACAGGCATCATGGGATATTTTTATCTACGATTTTGGTAGTAAAACCCCGCAACCACCTACAAATACTGATAAAAAGCAAGCCAGGCAGATTAGTTCACCGTCCTGCCCGACGACAAAACCCATGATGTCCGCACCAGTCAATGACGCCAGGAAAGGGAATACTTTCTCCAGAACATAATGTTATTTATCTACAATGGTGCCGAACGACTACTTTTAGCCATCCGGAAATCTTGATTGCCATCAAATATAGCTGGCATTATTTTTCCTGACGTGTATAGTGCGCCTCGTTATCCCCATTAAGGAATTTGTTTGTCTCGTAAAATGACAGGAATTGTCAAAACCTTTGATTGTAAGAGCGGTAAAGGTCTCATCACCCCCTCCGATGGACGCAAAGATGTTCAGGTCCACATTTCAGCATGTCGCCAACACGAAACAGAAGCGCTTATCCCCGGTATACGCGTTGAGTTTTGTCGTATTAATGGCCTCCGCGGACCTACCGCCGCCAACGTTTATCTTTCATAATTCGTCACCCGGCATTTTTTCAGAAAAATTTAGCGAGTACGTCTACCTCCGCAGCCTGCTATGAGGCTTTGCCTGAAAGGCTGCAGAATGTTTTCAGTGGCGAAAATCTAAAAGATTTATTTTGCTAATGACTCCTGTGACCTCTTTTATCATATATCGGGTGCCCCCCCCTTCTCACTTTGTTTAACGTGAAGAAATGTACAGCCGTTTTTCACTGTGATAGCATCTAATATTGCAAAAGTATTTAACGCTATATACCCATCGTCACAGGAGTGGCTGGCTGCGCGCATTTAACCGAAGTATTTATGTGATTCTATCGGAATTATCTCTATTGCCGCTCAATGCTACGTCATATTCAGTGGGTATAAATCGCCAATATAGTTGTAACGCTATTTATTTTTAGGGTAATAATTGAATGACTTTGCTTTCAGGAAAAACCACACTGGTTCTCTGCCTCTCCTCTATTTTATGTGGATGTACGACGAACGGCTTACCCACACCTTATAGTATTAATTTGTCGTTCCCGGTCATTACACAAAACCAGATTAATTCCGGTGGTTATTACATAAATGACGCGGAACAAATTCGGACAACTGATGGTCTGTGCCTTGATACAGGCCCAGATCAACAGAATCGTTTGACGCTGCGGGAGTGTAAGCATGTGCAATCTCAGCTTTTCTCATTTCACCGAGACAGAATCACGCAGGGTGAGAAATGTCTGGATGCCGCAGGACAAGGTACAAAAGAAGGCACACCAATCATTCTTTATTCATGCACGGGTAATGATAACCAGCGCTGGCTCACTGATGATAACAAAATTAAGGGGAAACAGAGCCGAAAATGCCTGGGCACAAATAGCATTATTGTCAGAAAAGGCGACCCTGTTGTGTTGGCCGATTGCGATTTTAGTCGCGCCCTGGAATTTACCATCAGGTAGCAGGACACCGCTGTGAAGAGAGTGCCGCTAACCTCTTGACACGACAACAGGTTAGCGACCTTTACTTCCACGTGCGATCAATTTACTTTACGTCCGCAACGTCAGGATGACAAAACGGCGGCTAAACCTTGACACCAGTTATATACCCAGCTTAAATACTGGTCATCCAACCAGTAAAAAGGAAATGGCGATGTTCGTCGAACTCGTTTATGACAAGCGAAATGTTGAAGGTTTGCCAGGCGCACGCGAAATCATCCTCAATGAACTCACAAAACGCGTACATCAACTTTTTCCCGATGCGCAAGTGAAAGTTAAGCCAATGCAGGCGAACGCATTAAACAGTGACTGTACAAAAACCGAGAAAGAACGGCTGCACCGTATGCTGGAAGAGATGTTTGAAGAGGCTGATATGTGGCTGGTCGCCGAATAACGTCCCCTCCTGCGAAAGCGACATGTCCGATCGAAAACAGCGCCCTGAGGCGCTGTCTGTGACGATATAACGCAAACGCTACCACTCAGAACATGTTGTTGTTGATACCTCAGACCGGTATGTGGAACCGACATTCATCGCTTCACTGGCCTGTCGGTATGAGTAGCCCTTATCAACAATCAGCTGTGCGCATTCCAGCCTGAAATCTGAAAGTACGTTTGGTTTTGTTGTTTATTAAGAGCCTATCCCATTAGACTCTTTTATTCGCCAAACTGGCTTTAACGATTACGCCTACTGGGATAGGTTCTAAACTTATCATCAATACGTAAAATACCTATTTACGAACAAAAAGTAACAGGTAAAAATCCGAAATAAAACCAGCATAACTAAAACTTACTGCAGATATGCACACGCATTATTACTATGTTTCCAAGATAGTCTCGACCAGTCAAGACTATCTATTTTATATAAAAAAGGGAAATACTTCACATGAATAAAATACATGTTACATATAAAAATCTCTTACTTCCGATTACCTTCATTGCAGCAACTCTAATTAGCGCCTGTGATAACGATAAAGATGCCATGGCGGAAGCTGAAAAAAATCAAGAGAAATACATGCAAAAAATCCAGCAAAAAGAGCACCAGCAATCAATGTTCTTTTACGACAAAGCCGAAATGCAAAAAGCTATTGCCAATATCAACGCAAAAGGTGGAGCCAATCTTGCGATTATTGAAGTCCGTTTCTTCAAGGGCGGGTATTCATTCATTCGACAAAGCGTTAACACCCCTGCTAAAGTAGAGATGTTTAAATTTAACAACGGCTACTGGGGGGGACCTTCGCCTGTCAACTTAACCATCTTTGGCACTATAACAGAGGAGCAAAAACAAGAAGCACTAAAAGAGGCTTTATTCAAATTCGACTCGATCAATTTCAGCATTATACCAGAGCGTATTCAGGAAACAATTAAACGCGCTAACGCCAGTGGCATCATTTCCGTTACGGAAGATAGCGATATCGTTGTACGAGCAGAGATAGCTCATAATGGCGAATTCGTCTATGACATTACCATCACTGCTAAAAATACAGCACGTGCGGTAATGACCTTAAATAAGGATGGTTCTATTGCCGGATATGAGATCAAAGAACCTTTCGACCCAAAAAAATAAGCCGAAAAAGCACAGCAACTTGTTGAACAATCGAGAAAAGACATTGAAAGTCAGCGTAAAAAAGCAGCTGAAAAGATGAACGAAATACAGCAGACATTTAAAAAATAGCAGGCGATACAAACATTGATAAAAATTATAGCGCGAAAGAGCGCGTGCCAGGTACTAAGGCACTGCTTGAAGACAGCGAATCGCTATTTCATTCTCTGACACTGTAATTTTTCGTACTCAAGATGTTTATTTATTGAGTCTTTTGTGGATAACCAGGTGAAGTTATGTGACGCCAGGAATCTATTCCAGCGGGCGTACTTGTTGGAGCCAGTGTGAAGCCGGGCAGCGCGCAGAAACCGGAGCGTATACGTTGTACGTGAGAATTTCGAGCACTGCCCGACCTAAAAATGATGAATAAAATAGATATTTTAAAGAGGTAATATGAAGAATTTTTTCAAAATAATTACTGATTTCATCGCGGATATTTCCCTTGATCTATTTGCTATATTTTTATGCATGTTATTCGTATACAAAACAGGACCATCAATTGGTGTGATATCATTTTTTATTGCATTAATTATTTATATCATTCTTCATTTTGTTTTTTACTCATTTCGTGAAAAAATCATAAAAAAAATATTCAAATAAGTATTTAAAATTATTGTTTTGAGGTACAAATTCAGCGCAATAAAACAGAGCAACTAAAAAAAAATTAGGCGTAGCGAAGTGGAAAAGGACTGTCATGTACTGGACCGTGAGCTGGTCGGGAGAGCAATGTACGGGAAAGAGCGAAATACTGTCATTGATATGAGCAGGAATATCGATAGCCAGTAAATCACTCCTGTGGTAATACAGGCCACTTGATGACTGTGAAGGTCGCTTCATCTGAAGCGCCGGTGAAGTCCAGCGATTTAAGTGAAAAGTAGCCAGCAGGCGCTTCTACTGGTCCATATTCCTCTATTTTGCTAGGCCATACTGGAGCGCCACCCAGGTATCTGCCAGATTGATCCTAAGCTAATAAATATAGCAGCTACTGCCTACCTCAAGAAGTATGCGCTCATGATCATTTAATGCTCTTTTAAAGAGCCTGATAATAAGCTTGTCAATATAATATTATGCAGTCTCTATTAAGCACCAGGTTTATTTGTTTTGCATAATCATATAGTTGACTTTCCGAGTAAGAGTTTTCTTGCAAAGACAAATAAACGTGTTTTATATCTCTGAATAAACATACATCACCATGAATATGAGCTTCTATATAATTCCCTTCATAGCCTTTACCATAATTAGAATGAGCTAAAAATTTTTCGCCCTTAGCCATTTTAACCAAACTCTTAAAGCAATTATAACCAAAAAAATCATTTTGACAGGATGCAATCAGGTTCTCCATATGCCAAAATGTTGATAGTTTACTCGTATCCAGACCAAATCTGTGGCCGTAGATATCAAAAGGTGATAATGTACAATTTGTTTTTACATTATCATTTAATTCAAAAAATGATTTCCCATAGGCGCTGGCACCTCCATTTTCACCGTTCAGAAAGTCCAGTGCAGCATAAATTGGTCTGCTTGTAGGGCTAAAAGTTCTACTGTTGGGAGTATATGCTACGGAAAAACCGCCTGTCTGACCATATGGGGCATAAGGTGAATCTGCAAGCCTCTCCAGTTCAAATGCTTTAGTTTCAACTGAATCACGTCCGACATTATAAGCAGGTAAATCTCCTGGTCTGCAACCTAATGCATAAGAGTTCAGATATTCTTTATTTTTTAAGAGAGAGGCAAAGTCAATTTTTGCCGCATTAAAATTTATTGTCAGCCGGGCATTTTGTAAAATATCCACCATCTTATTTAGCAAGAGAGTGCAATCTATTTCGGTACCACACTCACGGCTTATCCGCCTGAGCGCTTTTTCTCTTATTATGTCAGCGTCTCGCTGACACCTGGAATGAATATGCGCAAGTACTTGTTTTCCAAAAAGGCGACCATACACCTTTTTACGCTCTTCATTGCTGAGACCGCAAAACACTTCGTCAAAAGAAAGCCTGTACGCTGCGCTCACAGAACCTCTCGCCGTTCTGCTTTCTGGAAATGGCGGAACATCTTCAACAACATTTCTAACTTGCTGAATGTCTGAAGACAGTGGAGTACGTCCGGCATTTTTTTCCTTATCTGTTTCCAGATATTCCGGAACCTTTATACTTCCACTATGGCAGATAGGTTTGAGCATATGTCTCCTGAATTTTTATGACTAATATAGCATTCACTTTCGCTGACGTATTCTTTATCAGGCTGATATTTCAACACTTCTTAGCAGCCTTGTAGAAAAGCAAATAAAGCATGCTAATAATTTTATAAAATACTTAACCTACCCACTATTGTAGTCAATAAACCATCACTTTTTATTAAAAAATTATCCTGATAATAACAATAAATCTGGTAAGGCACTTTCAAAAAATAGCCAAATCACACATTATTAAGAAAACCACTACAATCAAAATCGGTAACTATCAGCTTTCAGGGGGGTCTCAGGTTATCATGACGATCGGGGTAAAGGATGAACTACTATTGCGGTCTGAATTGAGGGAGTTTTGATAAATTTTTTTGATAAAGTTTTGATAACCGTTCGAATACTAATAATAAAAACGGGGACGTTAAGTCCCCGTTTTAGTTTTTAACAATTATCGTTATTACATATTTGCGATAATCGCGTCACCAAACTCACTACATTTCAGCAGCTTAGCGCCTTCCATCAGGCGTTCAAAGTCATAGGTCACGGTCTTCGCGGCAATCGCGCCTTCCATACCTTTAACAATCAGGTCTGCGGCTTCGAACCACTGCATGTGGCGCAGCATCATCTCCGCAGACAGAATAATGGAGCCTGGGTTGACTTTATCCTGGCCCGCATATTTCGGCGCAGTCCCGTGAGTCGCTTCAAACAACGCGCATTCGTCGCCGATATTCGCACCCGGTGCAATACCGATACCGCCAACCTGAGCCGCCAGGGCATCGGAAATATAGTCACCGTTCAGGTTCATACAGGCGATAACGTCGTATTCCGCCGGACGCAACAGGATTTGTTGCAGGAACGCATCGGCGATAACGTCTTTAACCACGATCTCTTTACCCGTGTTCGGGTTCTTAATTTTCAGCCACGGACCGCCGTCAATAAGCTCACCGCCGAACTCGTCGCGCGCCAACTGGTAGCCCCAGTCTTTAAACGCGCCTTCGGTGAACTTCATGATATTGCCTTTATGTACCAGCGTGACGGAATCGCGATCGTTGGTAATAGCGTATTCAATCGCCGCGCGAACCAGACGTTTAGTGCCTTCTTCAGAACACGGTTTGATACCGATACCGCAGTGCTCCGGGAAGCGAATTTTCTTCACGCCCATCTCTTCGCGCAGGAACTTGATCACTTTCTCAGCGTCTGCAGAGTCAGCTTTCCATTCAATTCCGGCGTAGATGTCTTCAGAGTTTTCACGGAAGATGACCATATCGGTCAGCTCCGGATGTTTCACCGGACTTGGCGTGCCCTGATAGTAACGAACGGGACGCAGACAAACGTACAGGTCAAGCTCCTGACGCAGGGCAACGTTCAGAGAGCGGATACCGCCGCCAACCGGCGTGGTCAATGGACCTTTAATCGCTACGCGGTAGTCACGAATTAAATCAAGGGTTTCAGCGGGAAGCCAGACATCCTGGCCGTAAACCTGTGTGGATTTTTCTCCGGTGTAAATTTCCATCCAGGAAATTTTACGCTCGCCTTTATAGGCTTTCTCGACGGCGGCATCGACTACTTTAAGCATGGCTGGAGTGACATCAACACCGATACCATCGCCTTCAATAAACGGGATAATCGGATTCTCAGGAACGTTGAGTTTGCCGTTTTGCAGGGTGATCTTCTTACCTTCCACCGGAACAACTACTTTGCTTTCCATTCACCTCTCCTTCGAGCGCTTCTGGTTTGCTCGTCTGTCATCGCGCTGCATGTGCAATGGCGTCCTGCTGCACGACTGCGTTAGAGCAATTTTTTGTTAATGTTTTGTAATGAGCATGTCAATACTACCCTATTGTTTGCCGCCATGAAAGACACTCATTATTGCGCTATAATGCGGCAATTAATAAGTTCTGAAAACACCATGCAAAAAACTTCTTTTAGAAATCACTACGTTAAGCGATTCAGCTCACGACAAGCATCTAAATCACGGAAAGAAAACCAGCCAAAACGCGTGGTTTTGTTCAATAAACCTTACGATGTGTTGCCGCAGTTCACGGATGAAGCAGGTCGCCGCACGTTAAAAGATTTTATTCCTGTGCAAGGCGTTTATGCCGCAGGCCGCCTGGACCGCGACAGCGAAGGGCTTTTGGTGCTGACTAATGACGGCGCGCTGCAGGCGCGCCTCACGCAACCGGGCAAACGCACCGGCAAGATTTACTATGTTCAGGTAGAAGGTATCCCGGATAATGCAGCGCTGCAGGCGCTTCGTACTGGCGTCACGCTCAACGATGGCCCTACCCTGCCCGCCGGTATTGAGATTGTCGCGGAGCCTGACTGGCTGTGGCCGCGCACCCCGCCGATTCGCGAACGGAAGAATATTCCCACCAGTTGGCTAAAAGTCACCTTATATGAAGGCCGCAACCGCCAGGTAAGACGCATGACAGCGCATGTCGGTCATCCCACTCTACGATTAATTCGTTACAGCATGGGCGACTACACGCTCAACGGCCTCGATAATGGACAGTGGCGCGAGATCGCACAGGAGAAAGACAGATGAAACGGCTTCTCATTGCTTTTGCTTTATTAACACCGTTATCCGTCGATGCGGCCAGCTTCGACTGCCAGAAAGCGCAGGCTGCGGATGAAAAGGCTATCTGCGCGCACCTGACGCTGAATGATAAAAACGTGGAAATGCACACCAAATATCAGTTTCTGAAAGGGTTGTTCGCGATGGGCAGTCGCGGCGCGCTGCAGGACGCCCAGCAGAGCTGGCTTAAACAGCGTCAGCAGTGCAAGGCCGATGTCACCTGCCTGACAAAAGCTTATAACGAGCGTCTGAAACAGCTTGACGCGATCTATGACCACATTGATAAACCGCTTTAATAAGGATGCCTATGTTCAAGCCGCACGTGACCGTTGCCTGCATCGTACATGCCGAAGATAAATTTCTGGTGGTGGAAGAGACCATCAACGGTAAATCGTTATGGAATCAACCTGCCGGACACCTGGAGGCAGATGAAACGCTGGCGCAGGCCGCCGCGCGTGAACTGTGGGAAGAGACTGGCATCACGGCGCAACCACAGTATTTTATCCGTATGCATCAGTGGATTGCGCCGGATAAGACCCCGTTCCTGCGCTTTTTATTCGCTATCAAGCTTGATCATATTTGCGCGACCGAACCCCATGACAATGACATCGATTGCTGCCGTTGGGTGAGCGCCGACGAGATTCTGAACGCGCCGAATTTACGTTCTCCGCTGGTGGCTGAAAGCATTCGCAGTTATCAAACGGGACAATGTTACCCCTTATCTATAGTGGGCGAATTTAACTGGCCGTTTACAGAGGGTGTCAAGTAAAGGGCTGCGTGGTAGAATACGCCGCCTTGAAGTTCAATGTCGCGAGTATTCCAATGTCAGAAAGCCCAAAAAAAGTGATCGTCGGCATGTCCGGCGGTGTCGACTCCTCCGTTTCCGCCTGGCTGTTGCAACAACAGGGTTATCAGGTAGAAGGCCTGTTCATGAAGAACTGGGAAGAGGACGATGGTGAGGAATACTGTACCGCGGCAGCCGATCTGGCTGACGCGCAGGCCGTGTGCGACAAGCTTGGCATTGAACTGCATACCGTTAATTTTGCCGCAGAATATTGGGATAACGTCTTTGAACTGTTCCTTGAAGAGTACAAAGCGGGCCGTACGCCGAACCCGGATATTCTGTGCAATAAAGAGATCAAATTTAAAGCCTTCCTTGAATTTGCCGCAGAAGATTTAGGCGCCGACTATATCGCCACCGGTCACTACGTTCGCCGCGCGGATGTAAACGGCAAAAGCCGGTTGTTGCGCGGGCTCGACGGCAACAAAGATCAGAGCTACTTCCTCTATACGCTTGGCCATGAGCAGATTGCGCAAAGTCTGTTCCCGGTTGGCGAGCTGGAAAAACCGCAGGTGCGTAAAATCGCCGAAGATCTGGGGCTGGTAACCGCCAAGAAAAAAGATTCTACCGGTATCTGCTTTATCGGCGAGCGCAAATTCCGCGACTTTTTAGGGCGCTATCTGCCTGCGCAGCCGGGGAAAATCATTACCGTTGACGGCGATGAAATCGGCGAGCATCAGGGTCTGATGTATCATACGCTCGGTCAGCGTAAAGGGCTGGGAATCGGCGGCACCAAAGACGGTAGCGAAGACCCCTGGTATGTGGTGGATAAAGACGTTGAAAACAATGTGTTAATTGTCGCCCAGGGGCATGAGCACCCACGTCTGATGTCGGTAGGCCTCATCGCCCAGCAGCTACATTGGGTCGATCGCGAACCGTTCACCGGCACCCTGCGCTGTACGGTAAAAACCCGCTACCGCCAGACCGATATTCCGTGCACGATTAACGCGCTGGATGACGATCGTATCGAGGTCATTTTTGACGAGCCGGTTGCCGCCGTTACGCCGGGCCAGTCCGCTGTCTTTTACAGCGGCGAAGTCTGCCTGGGCGGCGGCATTATCGAGCAGCGACTGCCGCTGACGGTCTGATTATTCAATACACAACACCATTCAAGTCGCCTCAAAGCGGCTTAAAAGATGAAGTGTATTTTATTTGATACAAGGAAGCAGTGATTGTGGCAAAGAATTATTATGACATCACCCTCGCGCTGTCTGGCATTTGCCAGTCGGCACGCCTGGTGCAACAACTGGCGCACCAGGGGCACTGTGATGCCGACGCGTTGCACGTTTCACTCAACAGTGTCATTGATATGAATCCCAGTTCTACTCTGGGCGTGTTCGGCGGCAGCGAAGCTAACCTGCGTCTTGGTCTGGAAACACTGCTCGGCGTGCTGAATGCCAGCAGCCGACAAGGACTTAACGCCGAACTGACGCGTTATACGCTTAGCCTGATGGTGCTGGAGCGCAAGCTGTCATCCGCCAAAGGCGCGTTGAATACGTTAGGCGATCGCATTAACGGCCTGCAGCGCCAGCTTGACCATTTTGATTTACAGTCAGACACGTTAATGAGCGCCATGGCGGGCATCTACGTGGATGTGATTAGCCCATTGGGCCCGCGCATTCAGGTGACGGGCTCCCCGGCCGTTCTGCAAAGTCCGCAGGTGCAGGCCAAAGTCCGCGCCTCGCTACTGGCAGGCATCCGTGCAGCCGTGCTCTGGCATCAGGTAGGCGGTGGTCGCCTACAGCTTATGTTTTCTCGTCATCGCCTGACGACTCAGGCAAAACAAATTCTTGCTCATTTAACCCCGGAGTTATGATCTATGGAATTATCCTCACTGACCGCCGTTTCCCCTGTCGATGGACGCTACGGCGATAAAGTCAGCGCGCTGCGCGGAATTTTTAGCGAATACGGTTTGCTGAAATTTCGTGTACAAGTCGAAGTACGTTGGCTGCAGAAATTAGCCGCGCACGCAGCGATCAAGGAAGTTCCTGCTTTTGCTGCCGACGCAAACGGTTACCTGGATACGCTTGTTGCAAACTTCAATGAAGAAGATGCCGCGCGCATTAAAACCATTGAGCGCACCACGAATCACGATGTGAAAGCGGTTGAGTATTTTCTGAAAGAAAAAGTCGCCGCGATCCCGGCGCTACATGACGTTTCCGAATTTATCCACTTTGCCTGCACTTCTGAGGACATTAACAACCTGTCGCACGCGTTAATGCTCAAAACCGCGCGCGATGAAGTGATCCTGCCTTACTGGCGTCAGATGATTAACGCGGTTAAAGATCTCGCCACGCAGTATCGCGACATTCCTCTGCTCTCCCGCACCCACGGCCAGCCGGCAACGCCTTCCACTCTGGGTAAAGAGATGGCGAACGTGGCGTATCGGATGGAGCGTCAGTTCCGCCAGCTCAACCAGGTGGAGATCCTCGGTAAAATTAACGGCGCCGTAGGCAACTATAACGCGCATATCGCCGCCTATCCGGAAGTTGACTGGCATCAGTTCAGCGAAGAGTTCGTCACCTCGCTGGGCATCCAGTGGAATCCTTACACCACCCAGATTGAACCGCATGATTATATTGCGGAACTGTTTGACTGTATCGCGCGCTTTAACACCATCCTGATCGATTTCGATCGCGATGTCTGGGGCTATATTGCGTTGAACCATTTCAAACAGAAAACCATCGCCGGGGAGATCGGTTCTTCTACCATGCCGCATAAAGTTAACCCCATTGACTTTGAAAACTCAGAAGGCAACCTCGGTCTGTCTAACGCAGTGTTGCACCATCTGGCAAACAAACTGCCGGTTTCCCGCTGGCAGCGCGATCTGACCGACTCAACCGTCCTGCGTAACCTGGGTGTCGGCATCGGCTATGCGCTTATCGCTTATCAGTCCACCCTGAAGGGCGTCAGCAAGCTGGAAGTAAACCGCGATCATCTGCTTGACGAACTGGATCACAACTGGGAAGTATTAGCCGAACCGATCCAGACCGTCATGCGCCGCTATGGTATTGAAAAACCATATGAAAAACTGAAAGAGTTGACCCGTGGCAAGCGTGTTGATGCCGAAGGAATGAAACAGTTTATTGATAGTCTGGCCCTGCCGGAAGCAGAAAAAACGCGCCTTAAAGCCATGACGCCGGCAAATTATATCGGTCGCGCTGTGACTCTGGTCGACGAACTTAAATAATGCCTGCCTCACCCTCTTTTCTTCAGAAAGAGGGTGACTATTTGTCTGGTTTATTAACTGTTTATCCCCAAAGCACCATAATCAACGCTAGACTGTTCTTATTGTTAACACAAGGGAGAAGAGATGATGCGCGTACTGGTTGTAGAGGATAATGCATTATTACGCCACCACCTGAAGGTTCAGCTCCAGGATTCAGGTCACCAGGTCGATGCCGCAGAAGATGCCAGGGAAGCTGATTACTACCTTAATGAACACCTTCCGGATATCGCTATTGTCGATTTAGGTCTGCCGGATGAAGACGGCCTTTCCTTGATACGCCGCTGGCGCAGCAGTGATGTTTCACTGCCGGTTCTGGTGTTAACCGCGCGCGAAGGCTGGCAGGATAAAGTCGAGGTTCTCAGCTCCGGGGCCGATGACTACGTGACGAAGCCATTCCACATCGAAGAGGTAATGGCGCGTATGCAGGCGTTAATGCGCCGTAATAGCGGTCTGGCCTCCCAAGTGATCAACATCCCGCCGTTCCAGGTGGATCTCTCACGCCGGGAATTATCCGTCAATGAAGAGGTCATCAAACTCACGGCGTTCGAATACACCATTATGGAAACACTTATCCGTAACAACGGTAAAGTGGTCAGCAAGGATTCGCTGATGCTTCAGCTGTATCCGGATGCGGAACTGCGGGAAAGTCATACCATTGATGTTCTCATGGGGCGTCTGCGGAAAAAAATACAGGCCCAGTATCCGCACGATGTCATTACCACCGTACGCGGACAAGGATATCTTTTTGAATTGCGCTAATGAATAAATTTGCTCGCCATTTTCTGCCGCTGTCGCTGCGGGTTCGTTTTTTGCTGGCGACAGCCGGCGTCGTGCTGGTGCTTTCTCTGGCATATGGCATAGTGGCGCTGGTCGGCTATAGCGTAAGTTTTGATAAAACCACCTTTCGTTTGCTGCGCGGCGAAAGCAACCTGTTTTATACCCTCGCCAAATGGGAAAATAATAAAATCAGCGTTGAGCTGCCTGAAAATCTGGACATGCAAAGCCCGACCATGACGCTGATTTACGATGAAACGGGCAAATTATTATGGACGCAGCGCAATATCCCCTGGCTGATTAAAAGCATTCAACCGGAATGGTTAAAAACGAACGGCTTCCATGAAATTGAAACCAACGTAGACGCCACCAGCACGCTGTTGAGCGAGGACCATTCCGCGCAGGAAAAACTCAAAGAAGTACGTGAAGATGACGATGATGCGGAGATGACCCACTCGGTAGCGGTAAATATTTATCCTGCCACGGCGCGGATGCCGCAGTTAACCATCGTGGTGGTCGATACCATTCCGATAGAACTAAAACGCTCCTATATGGTGTGGAGCTGGTTCGTATACGTGCTGGCCGCCAATTTACTGTTAGTCATTCCTTTACTGTGGATCGCCGCCTGGTGGAGCTTACGCCCTATCGAGGCGCTGGCACGGGAAGTCCGCGAGCTTGAAGATCATCACCGCGAAATGCTCAATCCGGAGACGACGCGTGAACTGACCAGCCTTGTGCGCAACCTTAATCAACTGCTCAAAAGCGAGCGTGAACGTTATAACAAATACCGCACGACCCTGACCGACCTGACACACAGTTTAAAAACGCCGCTCGCGGTTTTGCAGAGTACATTACGCTCTTTACGCAACGAAAAGATGAGCGTCAGCAAAGCTGAACCGGTGATGCTGGAACAGATCAGCCGGATTTCCCAGCAGATCGGCTATTATCTGCATCGCGCCAGTATGCGCGGTAGCGGCGTGTTGTTAAGCCGCGAACTGCATCCCGTCGCGCCGTTGTTAGATAACCTGATCTCCGCGCTAAATAAAGTTTATCAGCGTAAAGGGGTGAATATCAGTATGGATATTTCACCAGAGATCAGTTTTGTCGGCGAGCAAAACGACTTTGTCGAAGTAATGGGCAACGTACTGGACAACGCTTGTAAATATTGTCTGGAGTTTGTCGAGATTTCGGCTCGCCAGACCGACGATCATTTGCATATTTTCGTCGAAGATGATGGCCCAGGCATTCCCCACAGTAAACGTTCCCTGGTGTTTGATCGCGGTCAGCGCGCCGATACCCTACGACCAGGACAAGGCGTGGGGCTGGCTGTCGCGCGCGAGATTACGGAACAATACGCCGGGCAGATCATTGCCAGCGACAGTCTGCTCGGCGGTGCCCGTATGGAGGTCGTTTTTGGCCGACAGCATCCCACACAGAAAGAGGAATAAACATTTCTGTGCGTTCTTCCACGCATCTCGTTAAGCATCCGTTATAATCGGTGTCAGATACCAGCCTGCGGATACTTAACATGGAATACCAATTAACTCTTAACTGGCCCGACTTTCTTGAACGCCACTGGCAAAAACGCCCGGTGGTCTTAAAACGTGGGTTTAGCAACTTTATCGATCCGCTCTCGCCGGATGAGCTGGCGGGGCTGGCGATGGAAAGCGAAATCGACAGCCGACTCGTTAGCCATCAGGATGGCAAATGGCAGGTCAGCCATGGCCCTTTCGAAAGCTACGATCATCTGGGTGAGAGCAATTGGTCGCTGCTGGTACAGGCGGTAAACCACTGGCACGAACCCACCGCCGCGCTGATGCGCCCGTTCCGCGCTCTGCCGGACTGGCGTATCGACGATCTGATGATCTCCTTTTCCGTTCCCGGCGGCGGCGTTGGCCCGCATCTGGATCAGTATGATGTGTTTATTATTCAGGGAACCGGTCGCCGTCGCTGGCGCGTGGGCGAAAAGCTGCAAATGCGTCAGCACTGCCCGCATCCCGACCTGTTACAAGTCGATCCGTTCGAGGCCATTATTGATGAAGAGCTGGAGCCGGGCGACATTCTGTATATTCCGCCAGGATTCCCGCATGAAGGCTATGCGCTGGAAAACGCCATGAACTATTCGGTCGGTTTTCGCGCGCCCAATAGCCGTGAGCTGATCAGCGGTTTTGCCGATTACGTCCTGCAACGGGAGTTGGGCAATACATACTACAGCGATCCGGATATGCCGTCCCGCAAGCATCCGGCGGATATCCTGCCGCAGGAGATGGATAAACTGCGTAATATGATGCTCGATTTGATCAATCAACCCGCGCATTTCCAACAGTGGCTTGGCGAGTTTCTCTCTCAGTCACGCCACGAACTGGATATTGCGCCGCCGGAGCCGCCGTATCAGCCTGATGAAATTTACGATGCCTTAAAGCAAGGCGAGGTATTAGTACGTCTCGGCGGGCTTCGCGTGTTGCGTATCGGCGATGAGGTCTATGCGAATGGCGAAAAAATAGACTCTCCGCATCGCCCCGCTCTGGAGGCGCTCGCCAGTCATATTGCACTGACCGCTGAAAACTTCGGCGATGCGCTGGAAGACCCGTCCTTCCTCGCGATGCTGGCGGCGCTGGTGAATAGCGGATACTGGTTTTTCGAAGGATAAGAACATCGCAATGCCCGGCGACCGCCGGGCTGACGCAAACTATCCACAACGATCGCCGCCAGGTTTGGCGAAATCGTTATATTGCGGATCGCCCGGATAAATCGAGTGGGCCATTCGATGGCGAAATGACAATTGTCGGTAACGTCGCGCCAGTACGTTATCGCCAAGACCTTCGGCAATATTAGCCAGTCGCTGTAATCGTTCATACTGCATCTTTGCTGGATAAGCTACGGCATCAAGCGTAAAGGCGCGTTCCGCAAAGTCTTTTGCTTGTTCAAGCTGTTGATTATTCTGATAAAGCAGCGAAATACCATACAACACCATGGATACGTCGGACTGCCGACGTTTATATTCTTCCAGCAATGGGAGATAGGGGGAGGTACTGTCCAGGTCGATGTTTTCGGGCAAATAAAAGCGTAATCGTGATATTACCGTCGCCATTGGCGTTAAACGGCTCTGGTAATACGCGATAAGTTTAAGGTAGAGATCTTTCGCTTCCTTATAATGATGGCCCTGTGCATAAAAGCCAGCAAGATTATTGCTGTCAACCGTCATTTCGCCGAATTCGGCGCCATAAAGCGTTTGCTCAATTTTTAGCGCCTGACTTAGCGCATTAATCGCCTCGCTAATATGCCCTGCATTATAAGCAATATCCGCTTTCTGCTGCAAAAAAGAGGCGACGCGCTCACGATTATCCCAGGTTTTATCTCGTAAAATAACGCTCAGCCACTGCCGCTCCGTTGTGTCTATCTTCGCCAAATAATAGGCTTTACGCGCACTATCACATTCGACATCCCGCTCTTCCAGCGCATCAGAATAAGCGTCGCGCATCCTGTTTAAGGTATAAACCAATGCCTCCGTCGATGCCTTTTTGTCTTTAAGACGCCACGTTAATGCCTGCTCTTGCCAGGCTATTCGCTGACGGTAATCAACCTTAATCTCGTATCGCCACTGCTCTGTAGATGAATACTCTATATGGCGATCGTCACTGTAAACATAAAAGGCCGCCAGGTGTTCAAACATATCGGCCCGATCGCCCGGATAAGTGCCCGCCGGAAATGTTTTCATTATTGCCCGCGCTCGCAGCAGCATTTGCGGCGTTAATTCAGGTTTACCCAGCCATTGATAAATATCGCTTTGTAATAGCAGGCTACGAACAAGCTGTATTGAGCGTTTGCCATATTGCTGCGAGGCCAGCCTCACCGCATCATCAATAAACGTCATGCAGGTTTCATCGCCGGTCATAAAACATGCTGCAGATTGTTGCTGGCGCTGGGACCAGGAAGGCGTATATTCGGCGCTCCAGGCAGAAAAATTGATGGCGGAAAATATCCCGCCATAAATAATAAAACGCTTCACCACAATGCGTAACATTCGCTACTGGCCGCGCTTCGCCGTCAGCTCCGCGATACGTACAATCACCTGTACCGCTTTTTCCATCCCCTCCAGCGTCACAAACTCATGTTTACCATGATAGTTATATCCGCCGGTAAAGAGATTAGGACACGGCAGGCCCATAAACGACAGTTGCGCCCCGTCTGTACCGCCGCGAATTGGTTTCATCTCCGGCGTAATATGACAGTCACGCATGGCCTGCTGGGCGATATCGAGAATATGCGGATGCTCAACCACTTTTTCGCGCATATTGTAATAACTGTCTTCAATCACCAGTTCGATATAGCAGTCCGGATGCAGCCCCTTACCGACTTTTTTGGCAATCTCCATCATTTTGCGTTTACGCGCTTCAAACTGCTTACGGTCGAAATCGCGAATGATGTAGTGCATTTCGGCCCGGTCAACGGTGCCTTTCATGCTGGCCAGATGATAAAACCCTTCGTAACCTTCAGTGGTTTCAGGCGTTTCATCCGCCGGCACTTCCGCGTGAATCCTCGCCGCCAACGACAGCGCATTGACCATCACGCCTTTTGCCGTACCGGGATGCACGTTATTGCCGACGATTTTGATATTCACCGAGGCGGCATTGAAGTTTTCAAACTCCAGTTCGCCCACGCCGCCGCCGTCGACCGTATAGGCCCACTGCGCGCCAAAGGCCTCAACATCGAAGTGCTTCGCGCCTTTCCCTACCTCTTCGTCAGGCGTAAACGCCACTTTAATTTCACCGTGGGGAATAGGATTACCTTTCAGCACCGCCAGCGCGGTCATGATCTCCGCAACGCCGGCTTTATCGTCCGCGCCCAGCAATGTCTTACCATCGGTAGTAATCAGCGTCTGTCCCAGTAATTGATGCAGTACCGGGAACATCACGGGTGACAACACCTCATCGCCAATCCCTAATGCTATATCGCCGCCGCGATAATTCTCGACAATCTGCGGGTTAACGTTTTTACCGCTGAAATCCGGAGAGGTATCCACATGGGAGATAAAACCAATGGCGGGAATATCCCCCTCAACATTGGCCGGGAGCGTCGCCATCAACGTCCCTTTTTCACTTAATGTAATGTTAACCAGCCCCATCTCTTCGAGCTGCTGTTTGAGCAAACGTAGTAACTTCCACTGCCCCTCAGTGCTGGGAACCTGCCGAACACCCGACTTTGATTGGGTATCCAGCGATACGTAGTGTAAAAAACGCTCAAGTAGTTTATCCATGCAGTCACCCTCACTTTTCGTGACAACATTATTAATAAGCAAGAAAAGACAAATATTGCGTCAGGTCACTTTTATCCCTGCAAACAAGAATATTTCACTTTGACACGCTTTCTGACTATAAAGCTAAGTCAGTAATTCGCAACAAGGATTGGCGATCACAGTGGTTTGCCGTAGAATGACCGCCCTCATTAAGAGTGATTAAGGTGGTTAACCACAAACCCCGCAGCGGTCAGCCATCCGTTGCGTTTACATGGGACAGAGTAAGAAATTGAATAATCAACCGCGTTCGCTTTCACCGCTGGTGCTTTTGTCTGGAATTAGCAAAAGTTTCGATGGCAAAGAGGTCATTTCGCAACTGGATTTGACCATTAACAATGGCGAATTCCTCACGCTGCTTGGCCCTTCCGGCTGCGGTAAAACAACCGTTCTTCGCCTGATTGCCGGCCTGGAAACCGTTGATGCCGGGCATATCATGTTGGATAACCAGGATATCACCCACGTTCCCGCCGAAAATCGTTATGTAAATACCGTATTTCAAAGCTACGCTTTATTTCCGCATATGACGGTGTTTGAAAATGTCGCGTTTGGCTTACGAATGCAAAAAACGCCAGCCGCCGAGATAGCGCCTCGCGTGACCGATGCGCTGCGTATGGTGCAGCTTGAAGAGTTTGCACAACGTAAACCGCACCAGCTTTCCGGCGGACAGCAGCAGCGTGTGGCTATCGCTCGCGCGGTGGTGAATAAACCTCGCCTGTTATTACTGGATGAATCGCTTTCCGCGCTGGACTATAAATTGCGCAAACAAATGCAGAACGAGCTTAAAGCATTACAGCGTAAACTCGGTATCACGTTTGTTTTTGTCACTCACGATCAGGAAGAAGCGCTCACCATGTCCGATCGTATCGTGGTAATGCGTAATGGCGTGATTGAGCAAGACGGCACGCCGCGTGAAATCTATGAAGAGCCAAAAAACCTGTTTGTCGCCGGTTTTATCGGCGAAATTAACCGCTTTGACGCAACCGTCATTGAACGGCTTGATGAACAGCGCGTCCGCGCCAGCGTAGAAGGTCGGGAGTGCAATATATACGTCAATTTCGCTGTCGAACCGGGCCAAAAACTGAACGTCCTGCTGCGACCGGAAGATCTACGCGTCGAAGAGATCAACGATGATAACCACATCGAAGGGCTTATCGGCTACGTGCGCGAGCGCAATTATAAAGGTATGACGCTGGAGTCGGTGGTTGAACTGGAAAATGGCAAAATGGTGATGGTCAGCGAATTCTTCAACGAAGACGATCCTGACTTCGACCATTCACTTGACCAAAAAATGGCCATTAGTTGGGTAGAAAGCTGGGAGGTCGTACTGGCTGATGAAGAACACAAGTAAATTCCAGAATGTAGTGATTGTCACTATCGTCGGTTGGCTTGTGTTATTTGTTTTTCTGCCCAACCTGATGATCATTGGCACCAGCTTTCTGACCCGTGACGACGCCAGTTTCGTCAAGATGGTCTTTACGCTGGATAATTACGCGCGCCTGCTCGATCCGCTCTATTTTGAAGTGCTCCTGCACTCTCTGAATATGGCGCTGATCGCCACCCTCTCCTGCCTGGTGCTGGGCTATCCTTTTGCCTGGTTTCTGGCGAAGTTACCGGAAAAGATACGTCCGTTATTGCTGTTTTTGCTGATTGTTCCTTTCTGGACCAACTCACTGATCCGCATCTATGGGCTGAAAATATTCCTGAGCACTAAAGGTTATCTCAATGAATTCCTGCTGTGGCTGGGCGTGATTGATACACCGATTCGCATCATGTTCACCCCGAGCGCCGTTATTATCGGCCTGGTTTACATTTTGCTGCCATTTATGGTCATGCCGCTCTACTCCAGCATTGAGAAGCTCGACAAACCACTACTGGAGGCCGCACGCGATCTCGGCGCCAGTAAAATGCAAACGTTCATCCGCATCATTATTCCATTAACCATGCCGGGCATTGTCGCCGGTTGCTTGCTCGTGATGCTACCGGCAATGGGCCTGTTCTACGTCTCCGATTTAATGGGTGGCGCGAAAAACCTGCTGATTGGTAACGTCATTAAGGTACAGTTCCTGAATATTCGCGACTGGCCGTTTGGCGCGGCTACCAGCATTACGCTGACCATTGTGATGGGACTCATGCTATTGATTTACTGGCGGGCTTCCCGCTTATTGAATAAGAAGGTGAGTGATATAAGCGATTAATTGCGCAACGCTAACAAATCCACACGCATCCAGGCATGAAGTTTATTCAAGGGTAAACTTCATGCCTCCGGCATAAAAAACGCATGAAAGCAGTTGCCGCCAGTATTGCAAATCTACAACATCATCCGCGCCAGGCCTTCTTTTATTTTTACCTGTAGCGACGCTATCACAGACAGTAATGCGTTTATACGCGAAGCTCTCAGGTTTTATACTGATTGTCAGTCTCTTTTAAAAATTATATTACATCCGATGCGCCCGCAGTTGAGATAAAAAGGGTCGATTTAATCAATTATGTAGTCATTTTTACTCCAGTTTAAGTGAGATTAATATGCCGATTACTATAGGGAATGGTTTTTTAAAAAGTGAAATCCTTACCAACTCCCCAAGGAATACGAAAGAAGCATGGTGGAAAGTTTTATGGGAAAAAATTAAAGACTTCTTTTTTTCTACTGGCAAAGCAAAAGCGGACCGTTGTCTACATGAGATGTTGTTTGCCGAACGCGCCCCCACACGAGAGCGGCTTACAGAGATTTTTTTTGAGTTGAAAGAGTTAGCCTGCGCATCGCAAAGAGATAGATTTCAGGTTCATAATCCTCATGAAAATGATGCCACCATTATTCTTCGCATCATGGATCAAAACGAAGAGAACGAATTGTTACGTATCACTCAAAATACCGATACCTTTAGCTGTGAAGTCATGGGGAATCTTTATTTTTTAATGAAAGATCGCCCGGATATTTTAAAATCGCATCCACAAATGACGGCCATGATTAAGAGAAGATATAGCGAAATCGTAGACTACCCCCTCCCTTCGACATTATGTCTCAATCCTGCTGGCGCGCCGATATTATCGGTTCCATTAGACAACATAGAGGGGTATTTATATACTGAATTGAGAAAAGGACATTTAGATGGGTGGAAAGCGCAAGAAAAGGCAACCTACCTGGCAGCGAAAATTCAGTCTGGGATTGAAAAGACAACGCGCATTTTACACCATGCGAATATATCCGAAAGTACTCAGCAAAACGCATTTTTAGAAACAATGGCGATGTGTGGATTAAAACAGCTTGAAATACCACCACCGCATACCCACATACCTATTGAAAAAATGGTAAAAGAGGTTTTACTAGCGGATAAGACGTTTCAGGCGTTCCTCGTAACGGATCCCAGCACCAGCCAAAGTATGTTAGCTGAGATAATCGAAACCATCTCTGATCAGGTTTTTCACGCCATTTTTAGAATAGACCCCCAGGCTATACAAAAAATGGCGGAAGAACAGTTAACCACGCTACACGTTCGCTCAGAACAACAAAGCGGCTGTTTATGTTGTTTTTTATAAAATCAGACGACGCTTTCTCAAACGTCACGTTCAGGGTTTACTCACGTACTCCATGTTTGCCTACAGAGTAACCTCTTGCCTGGTGCAATAATGCCGCATATGACCGGATCGGATGAGAATAGTCATTTAAATGGCCTTTTTTTCCCGCTCGTCTGGCAATTTGTTGTAAAATTCGCGGCTTCAAGCGGCAGCTTGCTTCTTCCTGGCTGCTGATAACCGCGAGACGTTTTGGAGAGATTTTGGAGAAGAGAAAAAATTGATCATTTTCAATACTCTAAAAGCACCCCATCCTCTGAATAAGAAGGTGGAACTTGAATGATCGGTCGGCTGCTCCGTGGCGGTTTCATGACTGCCATCTATGCGTATCTGTATATTCCCATCATTATTCTGATCGTGAACTCCTTCAACAGTTCGCGGTTCGGCATTAACTGGCAGGGCTTTACCACTAAATGGTACGAACTCCTGGTCAATAACGACAGTCTGTTGCAGGCCGCTCAACATTCACTGACGATGGCGATTTTTTCAGCGACCTTCGCCACGTTGATTGGCTCGTTAACCGCGGTGGCGCTTTATCGCTACCGCTTTCGCGGGAAGCCATTCGTCAGCGGGATGCTGTTTGTAGTAATGATGTCGCCGGATATCGTGATGGCGATCTCCCTGCTGGTGCTGTTTATGTTACTCGGCATTCAACTGGGCTTTTGGTCGTTGCTGTTCTCGCACATCACCTTTAGCCTGCCGTTTGTGGTCGTCACGGTCTATTCGCGCCTGAAAGGCTTTGATGTCAGAATGCTGGAAGCCGCAAAAGACCTGGGGGCCAGTGAGGTAACGATTTTACGCAAAATCATTCTGCCGCTGGCGATGCCGGCGGTGGCGGCGGGCTGGTTGCTGAGCTTTACGTTGTCGATGGACGATGTAGTGGTCTCGTCGTTTGTCACCGGGCCGGGCTATGAAATTTTACCCTTAAAGATTTATTCCATGGTAAAAGTCGGCGTTTCACCAGAAGTGAACGCGCTGGCGACCGTTTTATTGGTGCTGTCTCTGGTAATGGTCATTGCCAGCCAGCTTATTGCTCGTGATAAAACCAAGGGCCGATAAGGCCCGTAATTCAGGGGACGTTAAATGAAAAAATGGTCACGCCACCTGCTCGCGGCGGGCGCCCTGGCGCTGGGTATGAGTGCCGCTCATGCCTCCGACAACGACACGCTCTATTTCTATAACTGGACTGAGTATGTACCGCCGGGCCTGCTGGAACAGTTCACTAAAGAGACAGGCATTAAGGTGATTTATTCGACCTACGAGTCGAACGAAACCATGTATGCCAAACTCAAAACCTATAAAGATGGCGCGTATGACCTGGTTGTTCCTTCTACATACTATGTCGACAAAATGCGCAAAGAAGGCATGATCCAGAAGATCGATAAGTCGAAATTAACCAATTTCCACAACCTCGATCCGGAAATGCTCAACAAACCGTTTGACCCCAACAACGATTATTCTGTTCCGTATATCTGGGGCGCAACGGCGATTGGCGTGAACAGCGATGCTATCGATCCAAAAACCATTACCAGCTGGGCTGACTTGTGGAAACCGGAATATAAAAACAGCCTGCTTTTAACCGACGATGCGCGAGAAGTCTTCCAGATGGCGCTGCGCAAGCTAGGTTATTCCGGTAACACTACCGATCCGAAAGAGATCGAAGCGGCATATGAAGAGTTGAAAAAACTGATGCCGAACGTAGCGGCCTTCAACTCCGATAATCCGGCGAATCCGTATATGGAAGGGGAAGTCAATCTGGGGATGGTGTGGAACGGTTCGGCCTTCGTTGCTCGTCAGGCTGGCACGCCGCTGGAGGTCGTCTGGCCGAAAGAAGGCGGTATTTTCTGGATGGATAGCCTGGCTATTCCGGCAAACGCGAAAAATAAAGAGGGCGCGCTGAAGCTAATCAACTTCCTGCTGCGTCCTGACGTCGCGAAAGAGGTGGCAGAAACCATCGGCTACCCTACCCCCAACCTGGCGGCGCGTAAGCTGTTAAGCCCGGAGGTCGCCAATGATAAGTCGCTCTATCCGGATGCGCAAACCATCAGCAAAGGCGAGTGGCAAAACGATGTCGGCGACGCCAGCGCCATTTATGAAGAGTATTATCAGAAGCTAAAAGCAGGACGCTAATTCAGCCAAAGCGCCTGTCGGGCCTACAGATGAACGTAACGTGAAATGTAGGCCGGATAAGGCGTTACCGGGCAAACAGCACTACAGCCCTTTCAGGAATTTATCAACAAATTCCGGCACAACCTGGCTTGCCGGGCCGTAGTGCTTCTCTTCAAACTCGCTGCCGACCTGGCTTGGCTCAAGATTCAGTTCCACCGTATGTGCGCCGTGCAGTTTTGCTTCATGCACAAACCCCGCAGCCGGATAGACATGACCGGATGTGCCAATGGCGATAAAAATATCCGCCATCGACAGCGCCATATAAATTTCATCCATGCCAAGCGGCATCTCGCCAAACCACACCACGTGCGGACGTAGCGGCGCCGGGAACTGGCAGCAGTGACATTTATCTTCCGGCATCACATCGCCGTTCCATTCCAGAATTTGGCCGCTTTGCGAACAGCGCACCTTCAACAGCTCGCCATGCATATGAATGATGTTGCGATTGCCCGCGCGTTCATGCAAATTGTCGATGTTTTGCGTCACCAGCAAAAAGCGATCGCCAAGCGCTTCTTCAAGCTTCGCTAACGCCAGATGCGCCGCATTGGGTTGTATTTCCGGCTGTTGAAGCTGCTGACGGCGGGCATTATAAAATGTCTGCACCAGCCCCGGATTACGGGCGAATCCTTCCGGCGTTGCCACGTCTTCAACCCGATGCTCTTCCCAAAGGCCATCCGCCGCGCGAAACGTACGAATACCAGACTCTGCAGAAATTCCTGCACCTGTAAGGACTAATACTCTTGGGTTTTCCATCATTTCCGGCACCACTCTGTCTCTGAAAAAGATCCGCTGGCGCAGACGTTCACGCAACAGACGTTTATTTTTACGAAAGCGGCTTAATCGATGAAACCGACGCGACTGCATAACAACCTCTTTTTTTGATTAGTCGGTAAGATGTAAAAAAGCAGCACCGCGCATCCCACCTGCATCCCCATGCCGCGCACGCTCAATGCGCGGCGCGCGGGCAACAGGGAGGAGATGGCGCGGCAGTCTTTCCGCCAGTTGCGTTGTTATTGCCGTAAAGTTCGATAGTCCGCCGCCGATCACCAATAAATCGGGATCGACAATCGTCAGTATATTCCCCAGACAAACCGCCAGTAAATCCAGATAGCGCTCAACATGCGCGTGCGCCTGCTCATCGCCCTGCTCCCACAACGCGATAATCTCCGGCGCCTGCAGCGATTGATCATAATAATGCTGATATAGCCACGCAAACCCGCGCCCGGACAGATAATTCTCAATGCAGCCCATCTGACCGCATCCACAACGGCGGAGAGGAAAATCAAACCCCATCAACGTTAGCGCGTCAACCGGCAAACGCATATGACCAAACTCGCCGGTGATATAGCTCTGACCGGTAATCGGCTTCCCGTTTAGCACCAGGCCACCGCCGACGCCGGTGCCGAGGATAAGCCCCATAACCAAAGGATATTGCGTGAATTCATCATCCCAGGCTTCGGACAAGGCAAAACAGTTAGCGTCATTGTCCAGACGCACATCGCGATCCAGTCGGGCGCTGAGATCGGCGCGCAACGGCTTACCGCTGGCTGCCGGGACATTCGCGGCGTACAGCGTGCCGTCTTCGGTTTCCGGCATACCGGGTATGCCAATCCCTACCGACCCTTTTACGCCAAATCGCTGGTCGGCTTCCGCGACCAGTTCGCATACGGCGTCTAAAAAGGCGCTATAGCTGGTATGGGGCGTGGGAACCCGTTTTTCCCACTGCAGCCGCCGCGTTGAGTCAAATACGCCTAACGCAATCTTTGTTCCGCCAATGTCAAACCCGTAATACATCACCGCTCCTTGTTTTTATATTCCGCGATTACTGCCCGCTCAATACTCGCGCAGGGTCAATGTTGCTCGCCCGCCGCGCCGGATACCAGCTCGCCAGTAAGCTTAACAACAACGCCGTGACCAGTACGTAAACAACGTCCAGCCAATGTAATTCGGATGGCAGGAAGTCGATAAAATAGATATCGCCGGACAAAAACTGATGCCCGATCTCCTTTTCAATCCCATTAATAATGGCGGTAAGCTGAAGCGAAACGACAACGCCGATCGCCACGCCAATCAAGCTGCCCAGCAAGCCCGCCAGTAGCCCGTACCAGACGAAAATGGCACGAATCAAACCATCTTTCGCCCCCAGCGTTCTTAATACCGCAATGTCGCCGCTTTTGTCTTTTACCGCCATCACTAAGGTGGAAACGATATTAAAACAGGCCACGCCGATCACCAGAATCATCGCCAGATACATAATGGCGCGAATCATCTGGATATCGCGATACATATAGCCGTAGGTGCCGATCCAGCTCTTAATGTAGACATAGCTGTTAGTCACTTCACCCGCGTCACGCACCAGTTTGTTCGCATTAAACACGTCGTGGACTTTAAGCGCGATACCGGAAACGCTGGACCCCATATCCAGATACTGCTGCGCATCCTCAAGCGGGATCATGGCGAAGCTGTGATCGAGCTGGCCGCTCAGTTGCAGAATCCCGATGACATGCAAACGCACGCGTTTGGGCTGGAGCAGCTTATGGTCGGCATTCGCATTGGGGATCATGATGGACACCCAGTCGCCCTGTTTCACGTTCAGCGCATCGGCGACGCCTTTGCCGATAATGATCTGCTGTTCGCCCGCTTTGAAATGATCCCAGGCGTGATTTTGCACAAATGACGGTAACGCGCTAAGCTGCTGCTCTTGCTTAGGGTCGACGCCTTTAACCTGAATGGCGCGCAAATTCGCCCCGCTCTCTACCAGGCCGGTAAAATTGATATACGGCGCGGCGGCGGCAATGCCCGGCACCTTCTGCACTTTTGCCAGCGCTTCACGCCAGTTGGTCCACGGCTGATTGACCGCTTCAATCTCCCCGTGCGGAACCACCGCCAGAATACGGTTATTCAACTCGCGTTCGAAACCGTTCATCGCGCTTAAACCGACAATCAATACCGCCACGCCCAGCGCGATACCGATGGTAGAAATGACGGAAATGAGCGAAACCATACCGCCGCGCCGCCGCCCACGGCTGAAGCGCAAGCCAATTAACAATGATAAAGGCGACGCCATTACTCCGCCCCCATCAGGCTCAGTTCCGCCGTCAGGCGGCCATCGCGCATCTCAAGCTGGCGGCTCATACGTTTCGCCAGTTGCAAATCGTGAGTCACCACCAGAAACGCGGTTCCCTGCAGACGATTTAACTCGCCCAGAAGCTCAAAAATACTGTCGGCATTACGCGCATCCAGATTACCGGTCGGCTCATCCGCCAGTACCAGACGCGGGTTATTCACCAACGCGCGCGCTATCGCGACACGCTGGCGCTCACCGCCGGAAAGTTCCGAAGGTCGATGGGTTGCGCGATGCTCCAGCCCTACGGCGTGCAGCATTTCTCGCGCCCGAGCGTCAATCTCCGCCGGTTTCTTTTTGCCAATCAATAATGGCATCGCCACGTTTTCCAGCGCCGTAAAATCCGGCAGGAGATGATGAAACTGATAGATAAACCCCAGTTTCTGGTTACGTAATTCCGCTTTTGCCGCAGAAGAGAGTTTGCTCATCGGCTGGCCGCTAAAAATCACATCGCCGGAGGTGGGCGTATCCAGCCCGCCTAACAGATGCAGCAACGTACTTTTACCCGAACCGGAACTGCCGACGATCGCCATCATTTCGCCTTCGCCGATACTGAAGCTGACATCGTGCAACACGTCGGTTTGTACGGTGCCTTCCTGATAGCGTTTGCACAGGTTGTCGCATTGCAACAGGATCTTATTCATAACGTAAAGCCTCAGCGGGTTGAGTGGCGGCAGCGCGCCAGGAAGGATAAAGCGTAGAAAGCAGCGCGATGGCCATTGCCACCAGAGCGATAACGATCACCTGTAACGGCTCTATCGCCACGGGCAACGCAGCGCCATCCAGAAACGCGCCGATGATCGGCATCAGGTTATTCAGTTGGCTGGCAAGCAATGCGCCCAGCGCGGCGCCCAACAGCGCGCCGATAATCCCGGCGCTGGCGCCCTGCACCATAAAGACCATCATAATTTGTCGCGGCGTCAGCCCTTGAGTTTGTAAAATCGCCACTTCGCCCTGCTTCTCCATGACCATCAGGCCCAACGAAGTAATAATGTTAAAAGCCGCGACTGCCACGATGAGACTCAGCAACAATCCCATCATGTTCTTTTCCATGCGCACAGCCTGGAACAACTCGCCTTTGCGTTCGCGCCAGTCCTGCCACTTCGTGCCTTGCGGCAGCGTCTGTTGACTGAGGGTATCGACTTGCAGCGGTTCATCCAGCCACAGACGCCAGCCGGTAATATTGCCTGCCGGATAGCGCATTAAACGCGACGCGTCCTGAATATTGACCAGCATTTCATAGCCATCGACCTCGCTATTGGCGGCAAATGTGCCAATCACCGTAAACAGACGCTGGCTGGGCAGGCGTCCCATTGGCGTAAACTGGCTGGCAGATGGCACCATTAGCCGAATCTGATCGCCACGGTTGACCCCTAACTGTCCGGCGAGCTGCTCGCCGAGGATGACATTATACTTACCCGGCTGTAATTCGCTTTGCTTCACATTGACCAGATACGGCGTTAACGGATCTTTTTGCGCCGGATCGATACCCAACATCACGCCAACCGCAACGCTACGCGCGCTTTGCAGTACGACATCGCCCGTCGTCAGCGGCGCAATACGGTTAACGCCTTGCAGATTCACCGCTTTTTCCGGCATCTGACTCGGGTTAAGAGAACCATGTTCAGCAGAGAGGATGGCCTGAGGCATCAAACCAAGAATGTTATTTTGCAGTTCGCGCTCAAAACCGTTCATCACCGACAATACCGTGACCAGCGCCATCACCCCCAGGGTAATGCCGATAGTGGAAAGCCAGGAAACGAAGCGACCGAAGCGATCTGCTGCACGCCCGCGCATGTAACGCAGGCCGATGAATAGAGCGACAGGTTGATACATGTAATCCGTCTGGTTGCTGTTAGCAAAGTCCCGAGTATATAAGCGAAAGCGGAATGCGTAAATGTCTGAACCGTAAGAGTTCGTCAGCGTTATTCTGAAAAAGGCCGACAAATCAAGTCACTTACATGTTCATACTTTACCTGTTCGGCGCGTTATCCGGCGGATTCAATTTGCTAATAAACAACGATCGCGGATAATAAAGAACATTGCTTATCAGTCATATGCCCCTGAATACCTGAGTCCTTCATGCTGTCCCGGCGCGCAGCCAACCATGAAGCAGCCTGAAGGGTGACGCGTAGAGTGCGGCGTAAAACAAAAAGAGATACTGACAACCGTTATGCCTGAAAAACAACGTTACACGCTGCCGACAAAAGCGGGCGATCAGCGCCAGTTGGGCGAACTTACCGGTGCCGCCTGCGCTACGCTGGTGGCGGAGATAGCCGAACGCCATGCCGGTCCGGTGGTACTCATAGCGCCTGACATGCAAAATGCTCTGCGATTGCATGATGAAATCCGCCAGTTTACCGATCAGATGGTGATGAACCTGGCGGACTGGGAAACGCTACCGTATGACAGCTTCTCCCCGCATCAGGAAATTATCTCTTCGCGCCTGTCCACGCTCTACCAGTTGCCGTCGATGCAGCGCGGCGTCTTGATTGTACCGGTAAACACCCTGATGCAGCGCGTTTGTCCGCATAGCTATCTGCATGGTCATGCGCTGGTGATGAAAAAAGGCCAGCGGCTGTCCCGCGACGCTCTGCGCGCGCAGCTTGACAGCGCCGGTTATCGGCATGTCGATCAGGTGATGGAGCATGGCGAATACGCGACGCGCGGCGCGCTGTTGGATCTCTTTCCGATGGGCAGCGAACAGCCTTATCGCCTCGACTTTTTTGATGATGAAATCGACAGCCTGCGTCTGTTTGACGCGGATACCCAGCGTACGCTGGAGGAGGTCGAGGCCATCAATTTGTTGCCCGCGCACGAATTTCCTACCGACAAAGCCGCTATTGAGCTTTTCCGTAGCCAGTGGCGCGATACCTTTGAGGTAAAACGCGACGCCGAACACATCTATCAGCAGGTCAGCAAAGGCACCTTGCCCGCCGGGATCGAATACTGGCAGCCGCTCTTTTTCAGCGAACCGTTACCGCCATTATTTAGCTATTTCCCCGCCAATACTCTGGTGGTGAATACTGGCTCGCTGGAAACCAGCGCCGAACGCTTTCAGGCCGATACGCTGGCGCGTTTTGAAAATCGCGGCGTCGATCCTATGCGCCCGCTTTTGCCGCCGGAAGCCCTCTGGCTACGGGTAGATGAGCTCTTTTCCGAGCTTAAACGCTGGCCTCGCCTCCAGCTTAAAACCGACCATCTGCCGGAAAAAGCCGCCAATACCAATCTTGGTTTCCAGAAATTACCGGATTTGGCTATCCAGGCACAGCAGAAAGCGCCGCTGGACGCGCTGCGTAAGTTCCTCGAATCTTTCAGCGGCCCGGTGATTTTTTCTGTGGAAAGCGAAGGACGCCGCGAAGCGCTGGGAGAGCTCCTGGCTCGCATAAAAATCGCGCCGAAGCGGATATTACGCCAGGACGAGGCGCAGGATGCGGGACGCTATCTGATGATTGGCGCCGCAGAACATGGCTTTATCGACACCCAACGCAATCTGGCGCTGATTTGTGAAAGCGATCTTTTGGGTGAGCGGGTGGCGCGTCGCCGCCTGGATTCCCGCCGCACGATCAACCCGGATACGTTGATTCGTAACCTGGCGGAGCTCCACGTCGGTCAGCCGGTAGTGCATCTGGAGCACGGCGTCGGACGCTATGCCGGCATGACCACTCTGGAGGCTGGCGGCATCAAGGGTGAGTATCTGATGCTCACCTACGCCAATGACGCCAAACTGTATGTGCCGGTCTCCTCATTGCATCTGATTAGCCGCTATGCCGGCGGCGCGGAAGAAAGTGCGCCGCTGCATAAACTGGGCGGCGACGCCTGGTCGCGCGCCCGGCAGAAAGCGGCGGAAAAAGTGCGCGATGTCGCAGCGGAACTGTTGGATATTTATGCGCAACGGGCGGCAAAAGAGGGGTTTGCCTTTAAGCATGATCGTGAGCAGTATCAGTTATTCTGCGACAGCTTCCCGTTTGAAACGACGCCCGATCAGGCACAGGCGATTAACGCCGTATTGAGCGATATGTGCCAACCGCTGGCGATGGACAGGCTGGTGTGCGGCGACGTCGGCTTCGGCAAAACCGAAGTGGCGATGCGCGCCGCGTTCCTGGCAGTGGAAAACCATAAACAAGTAGCGGTACTGGTGCCAACCACGCTGCTGGCGCAGCAACACTATGATAACTTCCGCGACCGTTTCGCCAACTGGCCGGTACGCATTGAGATGCTGTCCCGCTTTCGCAGCGCCAAAGAGCAGACACAAATCCTGGCGGAAGCCGCCGAGGGTAAGATCGATATTCTGATCGGTACGCATAAACTGCTACAAAGCGATGTGAAGCTGCGCGACCTGGGCCTGCTGATTGTCGATGAAGAGCACCGTTTCGGCGTGCGCCACAAAGAGCGAATTAAGGCGATGCGCGCCGATGTCGATATTCTGACGCTCACGGCGACGCCGATCCCGCGGACGCTGAATATGGCGATGAGCGGTATGCGCGATCTCTCCATTATCGCCACTCCCCCTGCCCGTCGTCTGGCGGTAAAAACCTTTGTTCGCGAGTATGATAGCCTGGTAGTAAGGGAAGCGATTCTGCGTGAAATCCTGCGCGGCGGTCAGGTTTACTATTTGTACAATGACGTCGAAAATATTCAGAAAGCCGCAGAGCGGCTGGCGGAACTGGTACCGGAAGCGCGAATCGCTATAGGCCACGGGCAGATGCGTGAACGTGAGCTGGAACGGGTCATGAACGATTTCCACCATCAACGTTTTAACGTGCTGGTGTGTACTACCATTATCGAAACGGGGATCGACATTCCCACCGCTAACACGATCATCATTGAACGCGCGGATCATTTCGGCCTCGCGCAGTTGCACCAGCTGCGTGGCCGCGTTGGGCGCTCGCACCACCAGGCCTACGCCTGGCTGTTGACGCCACATCCTAAGGCCATGACCACCGATGCGCAAAAACGGCTGGAGGCGATTGCGTCGCTGGAGGATTTAGGCGCCGGGTTTGCGCTGGCGACCCACGACCTGGAGATCCGCGGCGCGGGCGAACTGCTTGGCGAAGAGCAAAGCGGCTCAATGGAAACCATTGGCTTCTCACTCTACATGGAACTGCTGGAAAACGCCGTCGATGCGCTGAAAGCAGGCCGCGAACCCTCGCTGGAAGATCTCACCAGTCAGCAAACGGAAGTCGAGCTGCGAATGCCGTCGTTGCTGCCAGATGATTTTATTCCGGATGTTAATACCCGGCTGTCATTCTATAAACGCATTGCCAGCGCGAAGAACGAAAACGAGCTGGAGGAGATCAAAGTGGAATTGATCGACCGCTTCGGCCTGCTGCCCGATCCGGCGCGTAATCTGCTGGATATCGCCCGCCTGCGCCAACAGGCGCAAAAGCTCGGCATCCGAAAACTGGAGGGTAACGAGAAAGGCGGAACGATTGAGTTCGCCGAGAAAAACCACGTTGACCCCGCCTGGCTTATCGGGTTGCTGCAAAAACAGCCGCAGCATTTCCGTCTGGATGGCCCGACGCGCCTCAAGTTTATTCAGGATTTAAGCGAACGTAAAACGCGTATAGACTGGGTACGCCAGTTTATGCAGCAACTGGAAGAAAACGCTATTGCATAAGCGTCAGGCCGGGCGTCATTACTCTGCGTCCGGCCTAATCTTTACAAATTCTTTGCACTTCCCTGCAGTTCCAGACACAGCCAACCGCCATAATTCTTATTTCCTCTTTTATAAAAATAACCACATAATAATCATGGGCTTATTATAATGTTCAACAATACGCGACTCTCTCGCTGGTGGGCGTTGTTTGCGCTTACCGCGACCATCATGCTTGCCCTTCCCGCGCAGGCGAATACGTGGCCTCTTCCGCCCCCCGGCAGTCGACTGGTGGGAGAAAATAAATTCCATGTCGTTGAAGACGACGGCGGCTCGCTGGAGGCGATCGCCAAAAAATATAACGTGGGCTTTTTAGCCCTGTTACAGGCCAACCCCGGCATTGATCCTTACGTGCCACGCGCAGGCAGCGTGCTGACGATTCCGCTGCAAACGCTGCTACCGGACGCGCCACGTGAAGGGATTGTCATTAACCTCGCGGAATTACGGCTTTACTATTATCAACCGGGGAAAAATACGGTCACGGTCTACCCTATCGGGATTGGCCAACTGGGCGGCGATACCCTGACGCCAACGATGGTGACGACCATTTCGGATAAACGCGCCAATCCAACCTGGACGCCGACCGCCAATATTCGCGCACGTTATAAAGCGCAAGGCATCGATCTCCCCGCCGTGGTGCCTGCCGGTCCCGATAACCCAATGGGGCATCACGCGATTCGTTTAGCGGCCTACGGCGGCGTCTATCTGTTACATGGCACGAATGCCGATTTTGGCATTGGTATGCGCGTCAGTTCCGGCTGTATCCGTCTGCGCGACGGTGATATAGAGACATTGTTCCGTCAGGTCACGCCGGGAACCAAAGTGAATATTATCAATACGCCGATTAAAGCCTCGGTGGAGCCAGGCGGCGTGCGACTGGTGGAAGTTCATCAGCCGCTGTCTAAAAATATAGGCGACGATCCGCAGGTGCTGCCGATTGTGCTGAATGGCCCGATGCAGGCCTTTAAGGACGCGCCGCAGACCGATGCTGCGGTGATGGAACATGTTATGGAAGTGCGTTCCGGAATGCCGGTGGATGTAACCCGTCAAGCAGAGGCGAAACCGCAGTCGCTGTAAGCGTGAATAGCTGACCGACAAAAAAGCCTCGCGATGCATCGCGAGGCTTTCTTTTTTTATTGTGGCAATCGCAGCGGCATTAATGAGGGTTAATGCTTACTTATAGATTACCGCCGTACCGTGAAGGGTATTCGGGCCGGTAACAGAGGTAATACGGAAAGACTTCGCCCCCATCTCCTGCGCTTTTTGCGCCAGCTGATCTTCCAGCGAGCCCAGATTCGTGCCGCCATTCGCGGAAATGGTACCGAACTTCTGTTGACCTTCTGGCGTTGCCTGAACTTCAACGGCGGCGAAGCTGGCGAATGAGAGCGAACTCAGTACGGCAGCAGCGATGAGGTTTTTTACGTTTTTCATAGTGATGACCTTTAGCAGATGAATGGGTGTCGTAAGCATTAACTTAACGATCGATAAATTAATCATAGATGTGATCTACATCACACGTCAACTTCTTTTTATAATGATCGTTATATAATTTATAAAGATGTTATTTTTCATGTGAATAGAATTGATTTATTTTTCTAATGAATACTCTGGAGCCAGAAGTGGTTTGTTTTTATAATAGAGAGACCGCTCTTTAAACAGGTACAACGGCATCATGACAACGGATACCACGAGTTGCGCGAAGAAAAGCCGTGGCCGACCAAAAGTGTTCGACAGGGAAGCCGCGCTTGATAAGGCCATGACTCTCTTCTGGCAGCACGGCTATGAAGCAACTTCGCTTGCCGATCTCGTAGAGGCTACCGGGGCGAAAGCGCCTACTCTCTATGCGGAATTCACTAATAAAGAAGGATTATTTCGCGCTGTCCTGGATCGCTACATCACTCGCTTTGCCTCAAAGCACGAAGCCCAGCTCTTTTGTGAAGAGAAAAGCGTGGAATCGGCGCTGGAAGATTACTTCACAGAAATTGCCGCCTGCTTTACCAGTACAGACACGCCGGCTGGCTGCTTTATGATTAATACGTCCGCCACCCTCGCCGCCTCCTCGCGCGATATCGCCCGCACGGTAAAATCACGCCACGCCATGCAGGAACAGACGCTCATCCAGTTTCTGCGCCAACGTCAGGAGCGCGGTGAAATTCCGGCGCACTGTAACCCGCAGGCGCTCGCGGAATATATAAACTGTATTTTACAGGGAATGTCGATCAGCGCCCGTGAAGGAGCCACCTTCGAACAACTGATGCAAATTACGCGTACGACTCTGCGCATCTGGCCTGAACTACTTAAGTCCTGAACGACGCGGCTTCGGATAAAAAAAGCCCCTCAGCCTGAGCGAATGAGGGGCTAACTTGCAGAGTACAGCTTTTTTATGCTTTGTTATTCAGAACCAGTTGGCCATTGCCGTCGAGGGGAATTTGCGTTCCGGGGTCTTTATCCATGCGGATTTTGCCCTGCTGATCGCCAATTTTGTAGGTCACGTCGTAGCCAAGCATCTTTTCAGATTTGTCATACACCGTCTTACAGCGTTGCTGCGTGGTAGTGTAAGTATCACTTTCCTGCATTGACCCCTGGATTTGATTGCCAGCATAACCGCCGCCCAGCGCCCCGACGACCGTCGCCACATCTTTACCACGACCGCCGCCAAATTGATGTCCAATCACGCCGCCTGCTACTGCGCCAAGCACCGAGCCGGCAATACGGTTTTCGTTCTGAACCGGTCTGCGATGCGTGACCGTGACATTACGGCACTCCTGACGCGGCGTTTTTACCGTCTCTTTAATCGGTTTAGCCGATATCACCTGCGCATATTGCGGACTACGATCAAATACGTTGAGACTGGCCACTGCCGCCACACCCAGCGCAGCCGCTACGCCAATCCCTATACCCGCCAACATTGATTTATTCACGGGAGCTCCTCCTTCGTTGCTATTGGTAACAATTTTGCAACCAGTATGCGAACAAAGCCAATCGGAATGAGGATGAAAAATGCGGGATGAGGCGGTAAAGCTGAAGGATTCGGACAACTCCGAAGCAAGAGATGGAGAAGCGCTCACCGGCGCGAGCAGCCGGTGAGGCGCAGAGAAATTAATGCAGTTTCAGACGCGGACGAATGACGCGGTTAATACTGCCCACCAGCATCATCAGGCCGGTTTTAAAGTATCCATGCAGCGCTATCTGGTGCATACGGTATAGCGAGATATACACGAAGCGGGCGATACGTCCTTCAATCATCATTGAACCGCGGGTCAGGTTCCCCATCAGACTACCCACGGTAGAGAAGTTGGACAGAGAGACCAGCGATCCATGATCTTTATACTGGTAAGCTTTCAGCGGTTTGCCATTCATCTGCGCCAGAATGTTATTCATCGCGCAGGTAGCCATCTGATGCGCCGCCTGAGCGCGAGGCGGCACAAAACCTCCCTCCGGACGTGCGCAGGAAGCGCAGTCGCCAATCGCATAAATATCAGGATCGCGCGTGGTTTGCAGCGTCGGTTCCACCACCAGTTGGTTAATGCGGTTCGTTTCCAGACCACCAATCTCTTTCATAAAATCTGGCGCTTTGATACCCGCCGCCCACACCATCAGATCGGCCTGAATATATTCACCTTCTTTCGTATGCAGACCGCCTTCGTCGGCGCTGGTGACCATAGTTTGCGTCAGCACGCGAACGCCCAGTTTGGTCAGTTCATTATGCGCGGCGCTGGAGATACGCGGCGGCAACGCAGGCAGAATACGCTCGCCAGCCTCAACCAACGTCACGTTCAGCGCGTCGTTGGTCAGCCCCTTATAACCATAGCTATGCAGCTGTTTTACCGCATTATGCAGTTCAGCCGACAGCTCAACCCCCGTCGCACCGCCGCCAACGATGGCGATATTGACCTTACCGTTCGCGCCCAGATTAGCCGAATACTTGAGGAACAGGTTCAGCATCTCCTGGTGAAAACGGCGCGCCTGATGCGGGTTATCGAGGAAGATACAGTGCTCTTTCACGCCCGGCGTGTTGAAATCATTAGAGGTGCTGCCCAGCGCCATCACCAGCGTGTCATACGCGATTTTGCGCTCCGGCACCAGCAGTTCGCCCTTTTCATCACGCAACTCGGCAATGGTGATGGTCTTCGCTTCGCGATCGATATCCATCACCGACCCCGGCTGGAACTGGAAACCATGATTACGCGCATGAGCCAGATAGCTCAGCGCATCCACGCCTTCGTCCAGAGAGCCAGTCGCCACTTCGTGCAGCAATGGTTTCCACAGATGGCTGTGATTTCTGTCTACCAGCGTGATTTTCGCTTTTTTCTTGCGCCCCAGTTTATGGCCTAACTGCGTCGCCATTTCCAGCCCGCCAGCGCCGCCGCCGACAATCACGATCTTTTTTAATGGTGTAGTCAACGTGACCCCCTTAAATTTATTAACCAATTGTTAATTAAAAGTTATTAGTATAGCCTTTAATTAACAACAAGTTACGTTAATGAGAATAAGCTTCTGATATGAGAATAGCATGAACGGTGCATTGGTCATACCAAAATTGATGTGCATCAAGTTTTCATGCTGAAAAGATAGACAGTTTGCGAGAATTGAGCATAAAAAAACCAGCCGCAAGGCTGGTTATCCGGTCACTGATAACGCCATATTGCCGGATGGCGTTATCCCAGCGTTTTAAACGCTTTGATACGTTGCAAATGCGGCGAAATATTTTTGAATTTGTGAGTCTGTTCCTCATCCCACACAATTTCATAATACGGGTGAAGCGCTTGCGCTGAGCGTTGGCTGTCCAGCGCTTCGTCATGACGCGAGAGGATCACCAGACAACGATCGCGATTTTTTTCGCGAAAGTTGGTCACGCACTTTGTAGCGATGTCCGCATATTCTTCCGGGCGATCGATTTTCCCCTCCATGTTTTCATAGGGGAACAGGTTCGGGTTAAAAACCACCTGACGGATATCGCACAAAAAGCCAATCCGCTCCGCCCAGTAACCGCCCAGCCCCACGCCACAGATTAAAGGGCGCTCGTCCACATTCAACTGCAACATTTTGTCCACTTCTTTCAGCAGATGCTGCATATCGTGCTTAGGATGCCGCGTACTGTAGCTTACCAGCCGAACATCCGGGTCGATAAACTGTAATTGCAACACTTTTTCATGGTTGCCCGGACTATTTGAATCAAAACCGTGTAAATAAATAATCATCTGGCACCCTCACGAAAACTCGAGTTAATGACCTGCTTTTTCTTCCTGCCAGCGTTCATGTAACTGGTTGAGCTGGGCGCTGGCTGTTTTCCAGCGTGCTGAGTCCATGAGCTCCCGGCGTGAAAATGAACCTTTATGATACAAACGTGTAACACGTTCTGCTTTGATCGGCGACAGATTATCCAGCACGCTGACTGCGCCTTTACGATTATTGCAGACCAGAATCATATCGCAACCCGCATCCAGCGACGCCTGAGCGCGCTCAGCATAGCTGCCCATAATCGCCGCGCCCTCCATCGACAGATCGTCGGAGAAAATGACGCCATCAAAGCCTAACTCCTGACGCAGCACCGTTTTCAGCCAGTACGGCGAACCGCTTGCCGGACGCGGATCGATAGCGCGGTAGATCACGTGCGCAGGCATAATCGCATCCAGTTTATTCTCGCTAATCAGCGTGCGGAACACCGACATATCTTTGCCACGGATGTCCGTTTCAGGACGTGGATCGCACGGCGTCTCTTTGTGGGAGTCCGCCGTGACCGCGCCGTGGCCGGGGAAATGCTTACCGGTCGTTTTCATCCCGGCGTCATGCATACCGTCAATAAAGCGTGTTGCCATTGCCAACGCTTTTGCGGGATCGGCATGATAAGAACGCTCGCCAATTGCCGCGCTGATATGCCCGACGTCCAGCACTGGCGCAAAACTGATATCAATATCCATCGCGATCATTTCGCTGGCCATCAGCCACCCAGCCTCCTGCGCCAGTCGCCCCCCCTCTTCCAGCCCATGCAGCGCAAAAAAAGATTGCGCCGCGGGCAGGCGGGTAAACCCTTCACGGAAACGCTGTACGCGCCCGCCTTCCTGATCGACGGCCACCACCAGATGGTTACGCGATGCCGCCCGAATCTGGCGCACTAATTCGCGCAGCTGTTCCGGGTCATGGTAATTACGCGTGAACAGAATAAGCCCGCCAACCAGCGGATGCGCCAGTATCTCGCGCTCCTCCGCATCCAGCTCACATCCTTCGACATTCAACATTACTGGGCCCACACTGCTCTCCTTATCCTTTCATACGTAGCTGGCGCCAGGTTTCATCGGCCAGCCTGATAAATTGTTGCTCGCCGGTTTGTCGCCAGCGGTATTCGAACCACCCTGCTTTTAGCATAATGACCCAGGGGTGCCATAATCGTATCTGTCGCCATAGCTGCCGGGCGTCGATTCGCGCGCGCGCTGCATACGCGTCTGCCAGTTGTCGGTGCTGGCGTTCATCCTCAACCCATACTGCCGCCAGCTCCAACGCAATATCGCCGTCGCCGGCATACTCCCAGTCAATCAGTCTCAACCCGGCGGACGTTAATACTATATTGTCGCCATGGACATCCATATGCAAAGGCGCGAGCCGCAGCGGGCGAGGTTCACCGTTTTTTTGCAACTGTTTGAGCCGCCGCAACCAAAACGGCGTACGCCTCGCCGGATCGCAACACGACCAGTACTGCGCCAATAGTGGCGATAGCGCGATACGCCAGCCAAAACGCGGCTGTTGATGCAAATGATACAGTAAGGCCGCCAGTTCGTCGGCATCTGGCAGAGCGGAATTTACCACACCATGCAGATATTCTACCGCCATCCAGCCCGGCGTATAAAAAAGCGCTCGCGGCGCAAGACTGGCCGGCAATTGGGATAAGGCGCGGTAATGACGTAAAAAATGGGCTGGTGGAGCGTCGGGGTCGTGATGACGGCGCAGCACGATACGGTGAGTATCGTGGGCAATAATACAGCTCCCGCCGCTTAGCCCCTGCGATGCGGCGACGGCGGGACGATACTGGGGAAAATAGCGCGACAGGATCTCGTCGCGCGTTAAGGGATTATTGTTGTTGGACCGCACCTTTACCTGACCAGATTATCTCGCCCGTTTGCACCAGCATTAACTGCATCTGTAATGCAGGCGCGTTAACGTTACCGGATGCGCTGGAGTAAAGTACATATTGCGCCCCGACATTGCGCGCAATGCCAATAGCTTTACTGCGCGTTCCCAGACTATCCTGCGGAGACAACCCTAACTGCTGTTTTGCCATCGAGAGTTGCTGTACGGAGACCAGCGTAAATTTACCGTTGTTCGCCAGCGCATTACGTAACGTTTCCGTTGCCTCGTTCGCATTTAACGACCCATTCGTCCGGTTATTCACGCTGTCGACAAGCAATACGCTTCCGGCCGTCACGCCATCAGCCTGCAACATTTTGCTGACCAGCGGTTGCATCGCGCCGTTCCAGTCATAGTGGCGCACCTTAGGCGCTGGCTGGCCCGTTTGATCTTCATGTTCGATCGGCCCCGGTTGCTGTGGAATGGTTGGCACAGACGGCACAACAGGAGGTTGCGGTGGCTGCGCGGGTTGTTCTGGCGCTGGTTTTACCTCTTCAACTGGCGCAGGTTGACGTTGCGCCATACACCCGGAGAGAAATATCGCCAGCGCAGCAATGGCGGCGTAGCGATGCATTTTTGTCATCAAAATTCACTCCTCACAAATAAAGATAAAGCCTGACCTTATGCGCCCCCAGATAATTGGCGCTGCCAAATAGCGTTACCGACGAACGCGCGGGTATGGTTACGCTACGCGGCGCCTCCAGCGGATGCATCTCCAGCCCCCGCGCGTCATACCAGTAAAACCGATAATGAACGGTTATGGGCTCTTGCCTTTCGTTATAGACGCGGGAAGAGGCTGATGGCTGGATATCAGACGCCGTCAGTTCAGGCGGCTCTGCGGTGACGCCCGCCGCCAGAACCGTGGACTCCATCACCAGCGACTGCGCGTCGCTTACCGGAATTTCAGGGTGTGACCGGCAGCCGGTAAGCAGCAGCAAGCCCAGAGAAACCGCGATGCATCCTTTGATCATACTTACAAGCCTTTATGCGCCAGCATCGGGCCTAGCGGGCGGCCGCCCAGTAGGTGCATATGGATATGATAAACCTCCTGGCCCCCATGACGGTTGGTATTCATGATTAAACGATACCCATCTTCGGCAATGCCTTCCTGTTCGGCGATTTTCGCCGCCACGGTGATCATCCGACCTAACGCCTGTTCATGTTCCGCCGTCACGTCATTGACGGTTGGGATCAGGATATTGGGAATAATCAAGATATGCGTCGGCGCCTGCGGTGAAATATCACGAAAGGCGGTGACCAGCTCATCCTGATAAACGATATCCGAAGGGATTTCACGACGAATAATTTTGCTGAATATAGTTTCTTCTGCCACGACGTTTTCCTTTTTCATAATAGCCCTTGCAGCGCACATGCTACGCCGAGCCATACTGCGAGTATAGAGTATGAGCGAGTTACCGACGCTCTTTCAACTTTAACCCACGATATATTAAGCGAAAAATGACTACATGCTGGACTTACCGCCATATCCCCCTGCCATGACGCCTTTGTACGCTTAAAAAATATTTCTAGTTTCCCTGGTTATACCGTTTTACACATTTAATACAAATGCGTATATTTCTCATTTGCATTTTTATACACATTAACTAGCAAAGAATGAAAAGGTTCAACGTCATACGTCCTGAACTTACCCCAATAACAAGCAAGGATTTTCAGATGTCTTTCATTCAATACCGCCGGGACAAACACCTTCCGTCCACCGCCGCACCGTCGCTGTTAGCTATGGGTATGGCGATGGCATTTATGCCTGCCGCCTTCGCGGCTGAGGATACCGTTATTGTCGAAGGCGCGACGACCGCTGACGCCGTAAACCGCGAAGAACAGGATTACAGCGTGAAAACGACCGCAGCGGGCACCAAAATGCCGATGACTCAGCGCGATATCCCGCAGTCGGTCAGTATTGTCAGCCAGCAGCGTATGGAAGACCAGCAGTTGCAAACCCTGGGCGAAGTGATGACCAATACGCTAGGGATCAGCGGAAGCCAGGCTGACTCCGATCGCATCAGCTATTACTCGCGCGGGTTTGAAATTGACAACTATATGGTTGACGGTATTCCAACGTATTTTGAGTCCCGCTGGAATCTGGGCGATGCGCTAACGGATACCGCGCTGTATGAGCGCGTGGAGGTGGTTCGCGGCGCGAATGGGCTGATGACCGGGACCGGTAATCCTTCGGCCTCAATTAATATGATCCGTAAACACGCCACCAGTCGGGAGTTCAAAGGTAACGTTTCCACAGAATACGGTAGCTGGAATAAGCAGCGTTACGTCATGGATCTGCAAAGTCCGCTCACCGCGGACGGCAATGTCCGTGGGCGCATCGTGGCGGGTTATCAGAATAATGATTCCTGGCTGGACCGCTATAACAGTGAGAAAGCGTTCTTTTCCGGAATTGTCGATGCCGATCTGGGTACAACCACCAACCTTTCAGCCGGTTATGAATATCAAAAAATTGATGTCAACAGCCCAACCTGGGGCGGTCTGCCGCGCTGGAACACCGATGGCAGCAAAAATAGCTATGACCGCGCGCGTAGTACCGCCCCGGACTGGGCTTATAACAACAAAGAGATAAATAAATTCTTCGTCACGCTTAAACAGCGTTTTGCCGAAAGCTGGCAGGCGACCCTGAATGCGACCCATACTGAGGTCAAATTCGACAGTAAAATGATGTATATCGATGCGTTAGTCGATAAAGAGACAGGTACGCTGGTGAGTCCTTATGGCGCAAGCTACCCCGTGGTCGGCGGTACGGGCTGGAACAGCGGCAAGCGCAAAGTAGATGCCATAGATCTCTTTGCCGATGGCGCTTATGAGCTGTTTGGCCGTCAGCACAATATGATGTTTGGCGGCAGTTATAGTAAACAGAATAACCGCTATTTTAGCGCCTGGGCGAACGTCTTTCCGGACGACATTGGCAACTTCAGCGCCTTTAACGGTAATTTCCCCCAAACCCACTGGGCGCCACAAAATCTGGCGCAGGACGATACCACGCATATGAAATCGCTGTATGCCGCTACGCGCATTTCGCTGGCCGACCCGCTGCATCTGATTCTCGGCGCTCGTTATACCAACTGGCGTGTTGATACACTGACCTACAGCATGGAGAAAAACCATACCACGCCGTATGCCGGGCTGATTTATGATATCAACGACAACTGGTCCGCTTATGCCAGTTATACCTCTATCTTTCAGCCGCAGAATAAACGCGACAAAGCGGGTCAATATCTGGCTCCGATTACCGGTAATAACTATGAAGCGGGTCTGAAGTCCGACTGGATGAACAGTCGCCTCACCACCACGTTGTCCGTGTTCCGCATTGAGCAGAATAACGTCGCTCAGGCAACCACTATTCCCATCCCTGGCAGTAATGGGGAGTTTGCCTGGAAGTCTACTGACGGAACGGTGAGCAAAGGCGTCGAATTTGAAGTGAACGGCGCAATTACCGATAACTGGCAGATGACTTTCGGGGCTACCCGGTATGTTGCCGAGGACAATGAAGGTAACGCCGTGAACCCTAATCTCCCGCGCACCAGCGTGAAGTTATTCACCCGCTATCGTCTGCCGGCGATACCGGAGCTGACGGTCGGCGGCGGCGTGAACTGGCAGAATCGGGTTTACAAAGATACCACGACGCCGTACGGCACTTTCCGCGCCGAACAGGGCAGCTATGCGCTGGTCGATCTGTTTACCCGCTATCAGGTGACGAAAAATTTCTCCGTACAGGGAAACATCAACAACCTGTTTGATAAAACCTACGACACCAATATTGATGGTTCCATTGTTTACGGCGCGCCGCGTAACGTCAGCCTCACCGCCAATTATCAGTTCTGACAGACTGTCGGAGAGCGGCATGTAAAGCGCCATTAAAAAAGGCAGCCGAATGGCTGCCTTTTTTCTCCCCAACATCATTACTGCTTAGCTGTTACGGATGTACTCATCCATTTCCGTTTTCAGGTTATCGGATTTCGTACCGAAAATAGCCTGAACGCCGGAACCCGCGACGACAACGCCTGCCGCACCCAGTTTCTTCAGGCCAGCCTGATCCACTTTCGCTACATCGGCTACGCTCACGCGCAGACGCGTGATACAGGCATCCAGGTTAGTGATGTTCTCTTTACCGCCAAACGCCGCAACCAAAGCCGGCGCCATTTCGCTGGTCGCGCCCGCTTTTGCGTCATCAGTAGTGTCTTCACGACCCGGCGTTTTCAGATCCAGCGCTTTGATCAGCACACGGAACACGGTGTAGTACACAATCGCATAACCGGCACCAACAATCGGGAACAGCCACAATTTGCTGCTGTTACCGGACAGCACGATAAAGTCGATCAGACCGTGGGAGAACGACGTACCGTCACGCATCCCCAGCAGGATACAGATCGGGAATGCCAGACCTGCCAGAATCGCGTGAATGATGTACAGGATCGGCGCCACGAACATGAAGGAGAACTCGATAGGCTCGGTAATACCCGTCAAAAACGAGGTCAGCGCGGCGGAAATCATGATACCGCCCACTTTTGCGCGGTTTTCCGGTTTAGCAGAGTGCCAGATAGCAATGGCCGCAGCCGGCAGACCGTACATTTTGAACAGGAAGCCGCCAGACAACATACCCGCCGTCCGGTCGCCCGCCATATAGCGCGGAATGTCGCCGTGGAATACCTGACCCGCTGCGTTGGTGTATTCGCCGATCTGCATCTGGAAAGGAACGTTCCAGATATGATGCAGACCAAACGGCACCAGGCAACGCTCGATAAAACCGTAAATACCAAACGCGACAACCGGATTCTGATAAGCCGCCCACTGCGAGAACGCCTGGATAGCCGTACCGATTGGCGGCCATACGAAAGACAGCACCACACCGGTAAAAATAGCGGCCAGACCCGAAATGATCGGCACGAAGCGTTTGCCCGCAAAGAAGCCCAGATACTCAGGCAGTTTGATACGGTAGAAGCGGTTAAACATATACGCTGCGATCGCACCGGAGATAATCCCCCCGAGAACACCCGTATCAGCAAGGTGTTTAGCGGCGATCTCTTCAGCAGGTAAATGCAGAACCAGCGGCGCAACCACAGCCATGGTTTTCACCATGATGCCATACGCTACTACCGCCGCCAGAGCCGAAACGCCGTCGTTGTTGGTGAAGCCCAACGCCACGCCGATAGCGAAAATCAGCGGCATATTGGCAAAAACAGATCCGCCCGCTTCTGCCATAACGTGCGATACAACGGCTGGCAGCCAGCTGAAGTTAGCGGAACCGACACCCAGCAGGATACCTGCGATAGGGAGTACGGATACCGGCAGCATCAGCGATTTACCGACCTTTTGCAGGTTAGCAAATGCATTCTTAAACATAATTGAGAGTGCTCCTGAGTATTTGTGCTTTTCTACGTTCTCACGCATTGGCGAGGGGGGAGAACCCCGCCGTGGACAGGACATCTAAGTGCCCTTTTATTTATTACACAGAGTAAAATAAATACGTCTGATTTTGTTTGACGGCTATCACGTTTCAGCGCCAGATAGCCTAAAAAGTATCACATTCTGCCAAAATGAGTTTCCGAATGTTTCCACAAGCTCGTTCACCGCCCCTTTTGTGGCGGTGAACTTTACGCGCTTTGCTTATTAATTACGAGCTTTAAAAAAACTCGTTTAACGGATTGATGACAGGCGAGACGCGTCAATATGGAACAGGCGAGCAAAGTTATCGGTGGTGATCTGCGCCAGTTCTTCAACGGCAACCCCTTTCAATACCGCCATATATTCTGCGACGTCGCGTACCATCGCAGGCTGGTTCTCTTTACCGCGATGCGGCACCGGCGCCAGATAAGGAGAATCGGTCTCGACTAATAACCGATCCAGCGGCACATAGCGCGCCGCATCACGCAACTGTTCAGCGTTACGGAACGTTACGATGCCGGAAAAAGAGATATAAAACCCCAGATCCAGCAATTTGCCGGCCGTTTCTCTGTCTTCTGTAAAACAGTGTAGTACGCCGCCGCAATCCGTCACTTTTTCTTCGCGCAGGATAGCCAGCGTATCGGCACGCGCGTCGCGAGTATGGACAATCACCGGTTTATGCAATTCGCGGCCAATCTGGATATGATGAATAAAAGACGCCTGCTGGCGGATTTTGGTCTCAGGCGTGTAAAAGTAATCAAGCCCGGTCTCGCCCATCGCCACCACATCGTCTTCTGCAGCAAGGAGGCGCAGTTCTTCTACGTCATATGCTTCATCCTGATTTAACGGATGCACGCCGCAGGAAAAGACCACATTATCGCGCTTGCCCACCAGCTCGCGCATATGGCGATACCCCGGCAGCGTCGTCGCCACCGCTAAACAGAACTTCACATCGCGCGCGGCGGCTTTCGCCAGCACATCGTCCACGTCCTTATGCAAAGATTGATAATCCAGACCATCAAGATGGCAGTGTGAGTCGACTAAAAACATAATGTCTCTCTCAAAGATGAGGAACAGGCAACAAGGTGCCTGGTTGCAGGTAATGCTCGATGCGGAGAATGAGATCGGTTAATACCAGTTCGCGATTTAATCCGGTCACATGAAGTAATTGATCACGACAATGGCAAACATCGTTCAGGATTGCCTGAATACGCGCCGGGGATAGCGGCCCCGCCAGCGCGGCAACAACCGCGTCCGCATCAACGTTTGTCAGGTACGACGCGCCGTGCTGACGTTTCAGCGCGTCTACCAGCAGCGTCGCCAGCCAATGCAGGCGCGCCGGGGCTTGCTCATGATTGAGCGCCGTTAATAACGCATACCAGTCGCCCGTATGTAAACTGTCCATCAACGCCTGACACAGCGCCTCACGCTGCGCCCAACGTTCAGACTGCAACAGCGCCAGCGCGGCGCCGGGCGACCCCGCATTCAGGCGTAGCGCCGTGAGCAATGCTTCTTGTGACGCCGTCACTTCTCGCGACAGCCATGACATCGCATACGATTCGGACGGCGCCGCCAGATGATGCAGCCGACAGCGGCTACGTAATGTCGCCAACAGACGAGCAGGCTCCGGGCTGGCAAGGAAAAACCAGGTTTGCTCCGGCGGCTCTTCCAGCGTTTTGAGCAACGCATTGGCGGCGGCGTCGGTTAATAGCGCCGCATCCGCAATCCACACCACCTTCGCGCCGCCCAGACGGGAGTGCTCGTACAATTTCTCGCTGACCTCGCGTACCGCATCTACGCCGAGGCTGCTTTTGCCTTTATCCGGCGTCAGCGTGTAATAGTCCGGATGCGTGCCAGCCTGCATAAGCTGACAACCACGGCAATGCCCACAGCTTTTGTGGCCCTCAGGCTGCTGGCATAACAGATAACGGCTCAGCGCATAGCACAGCGCCTCGTCGCCCATGCCAGGTAAGGCCTGAATCAGTAGCGCATGGTGCCCACGTCCCGCCTGGTAACTTTCTACCAGTTTTTCATAGGCGGGCCGTAACCATGGATACCATTTCATGCCGCTTGCTCCTGCACCCACTTCGTCACCGTGGCGCGAATGTCGCGCATGACGGCATCCAGCGGCTGGGTCGCGTCAATGGTGCGGATACGCGAGTCTTGCGCCGCCAGTTCCAGATAGCGCGCGCGAGTCCGGTTAAAGAAATCAAAAGATTCCTGCTCAATGCGATCCAAATCGCCGCGCGCTCTGGCGCGTTTTAGCCCGACTTCCGGCGTGACATCCAGATACAGCGTCAGGTCAGGACGAAAATCGCCCAGCACGGCATCGCGTAGTGTCGCCAGCATGGTTTGATCAATGCCGCGCCCTCCCCCCTGATACGCCTGGGTCGAGAGATCGTGGCGATCGCCGATCACCCATATGCCTTGCGCCAGCGCGGGTTTGATTACCGTTTCGACGAGCTGTACGCGAGCGGCATAAAACATCAGCACTTCCGCTTTATCGGTAATCACTTCGTCGCCTACCGATCGGATATCCAGCACCAGACTTCTTAGTTTTTCGGCAAGTTGCGTCCCGCCCGGCTCTCGGGTAAAAATCATATTACGAATACCCAGTTGCTCAAGGGTCTCCACCACCACGTCGCGCGCAGTGGTTTTTCCGGCGCCTTCCAGGCCCTCGATGACGATATAATTACTGCCCATTTTTTTCCTTAAGCACTTTCAGGTACTCCTGCACTGACCGATTATGGCTGGCAAGATTGGTGTTAAATGTGTGACCGCCTTTACCGTCGGCCACAAAATAGAGATACGGCGTTTTCGCCGGATGCGCCGCCGCCTGCAATGACGCTTCGCTGGGCGATGCAATCGGTCCTGGCGGCAGCCCGGTTATGGTATACGTGTTATAAGCCGTCGGCTTTTCCAGATCCGCACGCGACAAGTTACCATTATAACTCGTCCCCATTCCGTAAATCACGGTGGGATCGGTCTGAAGGCGCATACCGATTCTCAGGCGATTAATAAAGACTGAGGCCACCTGATCGCGTTCGCTGGCGACAGCCGTTTCTTTTTCAATAATCGAGGCCATTGTCACCAGTTGGTTCTGATCTTTATAAGGCAGCCCCTCGGCCCGGCCTTTCCAGACAGTATCGACAGCTTTCACCATCTTTTGGTGCGCTCGCTTGAGAATAGCGACATCGCTGGTGTTGGCGGTATACATCCAGGTATCGGGCCAGAACCACCCTTCTACCCATTCCGGATGCGCAAGCTTTAATGCCTGAGCGACAGTGGCGTAGTCATCATCCGGCAATGTATGGCGAATATACGGCGCCTCTCGTAACTGTTTCAGGTAATCGCTAAGGCGCATCCCTTCCACAAACCGCAACGGGAATTGCGCTTCTTTGCCGCTCTCCAGCAACTCAAGCATCTCCCGTACGGTCATCCCCGGCGTAAAACGGTAAGTTCCCGCTTTAAAGTGCGATAACTCAGGCTCCACGCGCAGCAGCCACTGAAATACCCGGGGGCGATTAATGATTTTTTCATCATAAAGCTGGTCGCCAAGCGCCAGCCGCCCCGTTCCCGCCTTGAGCGTAAAGATAGTCTCGTTTTTAATAAGTAACGTGCTGTTCGCCAGATGGCGAACTTTCCACATCCCCACGCCCGCGGCAATACCCAGCACAACCAACAGCAGAAGGAAAACGCCTGACAATTTTTTCATAACTAATTCGGATGCTCACAAAATGGGGCTAAAAATTGAAACAGTGTTCGCGAAGAATACGACGTCCCGTGATAGGCGCGTATGGGAATAATCGGCATTAGCGCGTTGCAAATGATAATCTCATCCGCCTGCCTGACTGCCTCCTCTCTCGCCTGTACTTCAAGAACCTGGAAAGGAGATTGCGCCAGTTGGCGTAAACAAAATTGTCGCATAATGCCGTTCACCCCGGCCTGATCCAGACGCGGCGTAAAAACAATGTCGCCTGTACGCCAGAACAAATTAGCCGCACAGCATTCCGTAACCCATCCCTCGCTGTCAAGAACCAGCGCCTCATCGGCGTCCGTCTGCTCAAGATGAGAGCGAATCAACACCTGTTCGAGGCGGTTCAGATGTTTTAATCCGGCAAGATAAGGATTGCGCCCAAGCGGTATGGGACTAAGGGTAAGAGTGATGCCTTGCTTACGCCACTGAGAATAATAAGCGGGATAAGCAGAAACGGAGAGGATTCGGGTAGCTGCCTGACAATTCATGGCGCTGTATCCCCGGCCACCGCTACCACGGCTAATGATCACTTTCAACACGCCTGAATCATGCCCTGTGGCCAACATTGTCATCTCTTGCCGAAGGGTCGCCCAATGGCTAAAAGCGATCCGTAATTTTTCACAGGCAACCTGCAAGCGCTGAAGATGCGCTTCCAGATGGCAAATGTTGCCATCAACAATACGTGCGGTCGTAAAACTGCCATCGCCGAACTGCGTCGCCCGGTCGCTTACAGCAAGTTGATCCTGCGCATGGCCATTAATTAAAAACATAGTGGCTCCTTATCCGTCGCCTGCTAGTGTGGCAGGATGAATAACGCAGAACAAGAGGTGATATGCCTGATAAAAAAGGCCCGACAAGCGGACCTTTTTATTAATGTCTGTCTCTGGCTTAACTTAGATCTTTTTAAAAATCAAGGAACCGTTAGTTCCGCCAAAGCCAAAGGAGTTACACAGAGCGTACTCCAGATCGCTGACCTGGCGCGCTTCATGCGGCACGAAGTCCAGATCGCAACCTTCATCCGGGTTATCCAGATTAATGGTTGGCGGAATGGCCTGATCGCGTAACGCCAGAATAGAGAAAATAGACTCTACTGCGCCTGCGGCGCCCAACAGATGGCCGGTCATCGATTTGGTCGAGCTCACCATCACTCGGCTTGCGGCATCGCCAAAGACTGACTTAACCGCCTGCGTCTCAGCTTTGTCGCCGGCAGGCGTCGACGTGCCGTGCGCGTTGACGTAGCCAATCTGAGCAGGCTCAATCGCGGCATCACGCAACGCGTTAACCATCGCCAGCGCAGCGCCTGCGCCATTTTCCGGCGGCGACGTCATATGGTAAGCATCGCTGCTCATACCAAAGCCGACGATTTCAGCATAGATTTTCGCACCACGCGCTTTCGCATGTTCGTACTCTTCAAGCACCAACATACCGGCACCGTCGCCCAGTACAAAACCATCGCGTTCTTTATCCCACGGACGGCTCGCCGCCTGTGGGTTATCGTTGCGGGTCGACAGCGCGCGCGCTGCGCCAAAACCGCCTACACCCAGCGGCGTACTGGCTTTTTCTGCGCCACCTGCCACCATCGCGTCCGCATCGCCATAGGCGATGATACGCGCGGCATGGCCGATGTTATGCACGCCTGAAGTACAGGCAGTCGCAATAGAGATGCTTGGCCCACGCAGGCCATACATGATAGTCAGATGGCCTGCTACCATGTTAACAATCGTCGACGGGACAAAGAACGGGCTAATCTTACGCGGTCCGCCTTTTACCAGCGAACTGTGGTTTTCTTCGATCAGACCGAGACCACCGATACCGGAGCCGATAGCGGCGCCAATACGGCTTGCGTTCTCTTCCGTCACTTCAAGGCCAGAATCCTGCATGGCCTGTACGCCAGCGACAATTCCATATTGAATGAAGGCATCCATCTTGCGCTGTTCTTTGCGCGAGATAATGTCATCACAGTTAAAATCCTTTACTAAGCCAGCAAATTTCGTTGCATAGGCGCTAGTATCGAAATGGTCGATCAGGCTGATGCCACTCTGACCGGCAAGGAGAGCTTTCCAGGTAGACTCTACGGTATTGCCGACAGGAGACAACATGCCCAGTCCGGTCACAACTACACGACGCTTAGACACGGTTGTCCTCCAGGGAGGGAAAATGATTCTAGTGGGACAAAAAGATAAAACTCAGGCGGTCGAACGACCGCCTGGAGATGTTCACTTACGCCTGGTGGCCGTTGATGTAATCAATGGCAGCCTGAACGGTGGTGATTTTCTCAGCTTCTTCGTCCGGAATCTCAGTATCAAACTCTTCTTCCAGAGCCATTACCAGCTCAACGGTGTCAAGAGAATCTGCGCCCAGGTCTTCAACGAAAGAAGCATTGTTGGTTACTTCTTCCTGCTTAACGCCCAGCTGTTCGCCGATAATTTTCTTAACGCGTTCTTCGATAGTGCTCATACTCTTAAATTTCCTATCAAAACTCGCTTTCGCGATGGTTTTCGTAGTGTATAAAATGTTGAAAAATTTGCAACTAAATCCCGGCAGGTCTTACCACGATTTTACGTTATTTTGCGGCCTTTCGCCCTAATAACGCAAATATTTTTCAATCGTGATTAAACCATGTACATTCCGCCGTTGACGTGCAGAGTCTCACCAGTGATGTAACTCGCTTCGTCAGAGGCTAAAAATGCAACCGCACTGGCGATTTCCTGAGCGCCGCCGAGGCGACCCGCAGGCACCTGCGCCAGGATACCCGCACGCTGATCGTCAGACAGCGCACGCGTCATGTCCGTTTCAATAAAACCCGGAGCCACAACATTGACAGTAATACCACGGGACGCAACTTCACGCGCCAGTGATTTACTGAAACCGATCAGGCCCGCTTTCGCCGCAGCGTAGTTTGCCTGACCTGCATTTCCCATGGTACCAACCACAGAACCAATAGTGATAATGCGACCACAACGCTTTTTCATCATAGCGCGCATTACCGCTTTTGACAGGCGGAAAACGGATGATAAATTGGTTTCGATAATATCGTTCCACTCATCATCTTTCATTCGCATCAACAGATTATCACGAGTGATACCGGCATTATTAACCAGGATATCCACTTCACCAAATTCTGCGCGAATATTTTCCAGAACAGATTCAATAGATGCAGGATCGGTCACATTCAGCATCAAACCTTTCCCGTTAGCACCTAAATAGTCGCTAATGTTCTTCGCACCATTTTCACTGGTCGCAGTCCCGATAACTTTCGCGCCGCGGGCAACGAGAGTCTCTGCAATTGCGCGGCCTATGCCACGGCTTGCACCAGTCACCAGCGCAATCTTTCCTTCAAAGCTCATGGTTTTCCTCTTTTATTGCGTAAGTGCCGCAGACAGCGCCGCCGGCTCGTTCAGCGCCGACGCTGTCAGGGTGTCGACAATACGTTTCGTCAGACCAGTGAGGACTTTACCTGGACCCACTTCATAAAGATGTTCAACGCCCTGCGCCGCGATAAATTCCACGCTCTTCGTCCACTGTACCGGATTGTACAACTGGCGAACCAGCGCATCGCGGATAGCGGCGGCATCGGTTTCACATTTCACGTCAACGTTGTTTACTACCGGCACCGTTGGCACGTTAAAGGTAATTTTGGCTAATTCAACCGCCAGCTTATCTGCCGCTGGTTTCATCAGCGCGCAGTGCGACGGTACGCTCACCGGCAGCGGCAGCGCGCGTTTCGCGCCAGCGGCTTTACAGGCTGCGCCTGCGCGTTCTACCGCCTCTTTATGCCCGGCGATAACCACCTGTCCCGGCGAGTTAAAGTTAACCGGTGAAACAACCTGCCCTTCGGCAGATTCTTCACAGGCTTTAGCAATAGAGGCATCATCCAGCCCTATGATCGCAGACATGCCGCCAGTACCTTCCGGAACCGCTTCCTGCATGAATTTACCGCGCATTTCCACCAGACGAACGGCATCAGCAAAGTTGATGACGCCAGCGCAAACCAGCGCGGAATATTCGCCCAGGCTGTGACCTGCCATTAACGCAGGCATTTTACCGCCCTGCTGCTGCCAAACGCGCCAAAGCGCGACGGAAGCGGTTAATAGCGCCGGCTGCGTCTGCCAGGTTTTATTCAGTTCTTCCGCTGGACCTTGCTGGGTGAGCGCCCACAGATCATATCCCAGAGCCGCAGAAGCTTCAGCAAACGTTTCTTCTACGATAGGGTAATTTGCCGCCATCTCGGCCAACATCCCAACGCTCTGAGAACCCTGACCGGGGAACACAAATGCAAATTGCGTCATGTTTAAATCCTTATACTAGAAACGAATCAGCGCGGAGCCCCAGGTGAATCCACCCCCGAAGGCTTCAAGCAATACCAGCTGACCGGCTTTAATTCGCCCGTCACGCACGGCTTCATCCAGCGCGCACGGCACAGAAGCCGCGGAGGTATTGCCGTGCCTGTCCAGCGTGACGACGACATTGTCCATCGACATGCCGAGTTTTTTCGCTGTCGCGCTAATGATACGCAGGTTAGCCTGATGCGGCACCAGCCAATCGAGTTCTGAGCGATCCAGGTTATTAGCCGCCAGCGTCTCATCGACAATATGCGCCAGTTCAGTGACCGCCACTTTAAAGACTTCATTGCCCGCCATCGTCAGGTAAATCGGGTTATCCGGATTTACGCGATCGGCATTCGGCAGGGTCAGTAATTCACCGTAACGGCCATCGGCATGAAGATGAGTGGAGATAATACCCGGTTCTTCAGAAGCGCTCAGTACGGCCGCGCCTGCGCCATCGCCGAAAATAATGATCGTACCGCGATCGCCAGGATCGCAAGTGCGGGCTAATACATCGGAACCGACCACCAGCGCGTGTTTAACCGCGCCGGATTTAACGTACTGGTCGGCGATGCTTAACGCGTAGGTGAAACCTGCGCACGCTGCCGCGACATCAAACGCCGGGCAACCTTTAATACCGAGCATACTTTGAATCTGACATGCCGCGCTTGGAAATGCATGCGTTGCTGATGTGGTAGCCACCACAATCAAGCCAATTTGGTCTTTATCGATCCCCGCCATCTCAATCGCGCGATTCGCAGCGGTAAAGCCCATCGTCGCGACAGTTTCATTAGGCGCGGCGATATGGCGTTCACGAATACCTGTACGAGTGACAATCCACTCGTCAGAGGTCTCAACCATTTTTTCCAGATCGGCGTTAGTCCGCACTTGTTCGGGCAGATAGCTGCCAGTACCAATAATCTTCGTATACATGTACGCTCAGTCACTTTTCGGTTATATACCGTTACCTGTAAACGTCTGGCACGCTGGCGGCGCCGGGGAGACAGCGATATTATCTGTGCGCCCGCAGGTTTACGCCTTTGCCATCGTCCAGCGGTTCAAATCCGGCTGGGTATACAGATTCCAGGCGAGCGGCAATTCGCTGAGGAACTTGTCGCTGCACCGCCTGCACTGCCTGTTCAATCGCGACTGCAAATGCTCGCTGATTGGCCGCACCATGACTTTTTATCACCGTGCCGCGCAATCCTAACAGACAGGCGCCATTATACTGGTCGGGGTTGAGGTGACTGAATCGCCTCGTCAGGCTTTTTTGTAACCAACGTTTTAATAACAGCAGCCACCACGACCGTTTTTTCCCCTCGCCCTGTGATTTCAGCAGTGAAAGGAACATTCTGACAACCCCCTCCATCGTTTTAAGTGTGACATTGCCTGTAAAGCCGTCACACACCAGTACATCGGTTTTTCCCGTCAGTAACTCATTCGCCTCAAGGTAGCCGATGTAATTGATGGTTGGGACTGTTTTTAACATTAAAGAGGCTTCGCGAATACTGTCGAGGCCTTTGGTTTCTTCTTCCCCGATATTGAGTAGCGCCACGCGGGGATTTTTGATCCCGACGACCTCTTCCGCCAAAACGGCGCCCATCACGGCAAACTGCACCAGCATGGTACTGTCACAGTCGACGTTGGCCCCCAAATCAAGCACTACCGTTTTGCCCTTTTGCTGGTGCGGTAATACCGTCACCAACGCCGGACGCTCAATCCCCTCAAGAGGCTTGAGCAATAATTTCGCCAGCCCCATCAGCGCCCCGGTATTACCGGCGCTAACGCAAGCTTCGGCTCGGCCTTCTTTCACAAGCTCCAGGGCCACACGCATGGATGTCCCGCGACTGGCGCGGATCGCCTGCGAAGGCCGGGCATCACTGGCAATAACTGACTGTGCAGGGATAATCTGCAGACGCGAACGTTGTTCAAAGTCAGCTTTGGCAAGTAATGGCGTGATAATATCGGGATTCCCGACTAAAAGAAGAGTGAGCTGCGAATTAGCGTTCAGTGCCTGCAATGCTGCAGGCACCGTCACGGAAGGACCAAAATCGCCCCCCATGACATCTAACGCCAGGGTTAGACGTGTCAAGGTATCGTCGCTGCCTGGTTCGGTGTTCTCCGCTTACGCGGAGAAATCCTCACTAAGCTTTATCACGCTTGTACTCTTCGGCTTTTACACCACAGGCACGCCTGTGATGCAAAAGGCATCGAGTATCGCGCGATTACTTAGCGATGACCTTACGGCCGCGGTAGTAACCGTCGGCAGTGATGTGGTGACGCAGGTGTTTTTCACCAGAAGTTTTGTCTACAGACAGGCTGGTGACTGCGGTCAGAGCGTCATGGGAACGACGCATGCCACGTTTGGAACGGGTTGGTTTATTCTGTTGTACGGCCATGGACCTTACTCCTCAATTACGGTTTATCCCTGCGTCCGCGGGGAAGACCTATTACTTACGCTTTAAGCTGGCTAATACGGCAAATGGGTTTGGCTTTTGCGCTTCATCAGGCAGTTCGCCAAAGACCATGTCCGCCTCGGACACTTCACAGTGTTCAGAATCATGCACCGGAACTACCGGCAAGGCGAGGATGATTTCATCTTCAACCGTCGCCAGCAGATCGATTTCGCCGAATTCGTTTACCTCAATCGGCTCATACGCTTCCGGCAGTGCTTCAGCCTGCTCGTCGGAACGGACAGGGCTAAAACAATACGTTGTGTGAACCTGATGGGTAAACGGTTTCCCGCAACGCTGGCATTCGAGCGACACCGTAACGACCGCATCGCCGGTTAAAACGGCGAGACGCTGGTTATCGATAGCGAACGACATGGAGCATTCCACATCACTGTCCACACTGACTACAGATTCGGCAACGCGCTCAACCTGATCGGGGGTATAGATACCCTGGTAATCAAGGCGTTTTTGAGCGGTACGAACCGGATCAAGAGTCAGGGGTAATTTTACCTTTTGCATAGGGCGCGCATATTAACTTCGTAACGTCATATAGTCAAAGAAAAAGGCAGCCTGCGGTTGCCTTTTGCCAATAATTCGCACACATTGCGGGTTACAGACTTATTTTCGCTCAAGACGAGTCAGTATGACAGGCTTGAAGACCGAAGAGCATAGTTTAAGATGGCTCTCATCATTACGCTATATCTGAGGGAAAAAATATGCCCCGTCTCATCCTTGCGTCTACCTCTCCCTGGCGTCGCGCGCTGCTGGAAAAGCTGACGATTCCTTTCGAATGCGCCACGCCGGATGTTGATGAAACCCCCATGCCGGGCGAAGCGCCGCGTCAGTTGGTGCTGCGGCTGGCGCAGGCGAAGGCGCAATCGCTCGCCGCGCGTTTCCCGAATCATTTGATTATTGGCTCCGACCAAATTTGTGTTCTGGACGGCGAAATCACCGGCAAACCGCTGACGGAAGAAAAAGCGCGTCAGCAATTAGCCAAAGCCAGCGGAAATATTGTGACGTTTTATACCGGACTGGCACTGTATAACTCCGCCTCCGGGCACTTACAAACCGAAGTGGAGCCTTTTGACGTTCATTTTCGCCATTTAAGCGAAGCGGAAATAGACGACTATGTCCGTAAAGAGCATCCGCTGCACTGCGCGGGAAGTTTTAAAAGCGAAGGTTTAGGCATTGCATTATTTGAGCGCCTGGAGGGCCGCGATCCGAACACGCTGATCGGCTTGCCGCTTATTGCTCTGTGCCAGATGCTGCGACGGGAAGGCTTCAACCCGCTACTGCAGTAAACGGATATTCTGTAGGCTTTTCAAATACCGCTAAAAGCCGTTTCTGCACGTGTTGGTAGTTATCTCCCGTTTATTGGGGAGCAGTTTCGACCGCTTCCAGTTCTAACCAACTGGAAAGCGCTTGTTGTGAACAATTTAGCGCCTGCCGATCTTCACTCTCTTCGTGCGGGCCCGTTTCCTGGTCAATCCATTCACCGACCAGAAAAAAAGCATTGGTATTACGAACCGATGTACGGTGCGTTTTATCCCATAGGGTATCAACAGCGGTGTACGTGCGCGTTAATGAATTCCCCATCTCAGTTCAGTTTTGTAAAAACACATGTTCTCAATACTCGCCTGACGCGCTCTACGGCGTCAAAAGCGGCTTACAAACTTATTCTCGCGAGCAACTCTCAGGACGTTTACTGTCCTGAAACCTTCCCTTTGCGACTCGTTAAATTCCATCTCGCGATGAGTTTACGCCCCCCTAACATTGCTTCACCTCACGACACATTCCTTTAATTAACGCCGCCAGCATCCGCCGCATCTTGTTGACTATTTATAAATTCAACCATCTGCTGAGTAAGATGGTTTATATCATTCTGCGTAATGAAAAAATTAAATTGTTGATCCTGAAAGTGTTCTTTTGCTGCCAGGTCGACAAAAACCGCTTTTCCATCCGTTTCAAAGCGGACTTTATTTCCCTGTTTTTGCAGAAACTCGCCCATTGCGACCAGCTGGTCGAGCCGCTTTCCGCGCAGAAAATAATAGCGAGTCATCGTCTCATCCAGCGGTGTTACGGTTTTATTCCACGCAGCGTCAAAGACAGGCTTCACATCAGAGGGGAGCTTTAAAGCAGAATATTTTTTTCTGTTTTCACTACTCACATTTTTCAACCGAAGGATAAATCGATTGTTTACGTCACGAGCCACACGTAGCTCGTTCAGGAAAACCAGATTATCACGCTCAGACTGAATAACACCGGTGATCTTATCCTCCTGGCCGGTCTCATACACCACAGCAAAGATTTGCCCGTAGGCAGCTAATAGTACATCGTAGTCATCGGCGTAATGACCAAAAGCCTGACGTTGGGCTGGCGTCAACTCACAGACGCCCACCACGGGAGACGTAATGATTTGCGTATTCAAATACTCAACGAAAGCCCGTCGTGAACTATCGCCCTTCCCTTCGCAACCGGTCAGCATCGCGATCACGAGCGGCACGATAACGTATTTTCCCCAACGCTGAGTAAATGAGCGCATCCAGCTAGTATTGGCCATCTGTTCGTCCTTAAACACGCCGAAATCCGGATCGCAAGAATAAACAGTACACAACGGTAAAAATGCGTCGGATACAGCAAAACAAAAATATTATGAGAAAAGTGAGATTCGGGCAGATAACCTGCCCGAGAGAGGAACTATTTTGCGTTACGCAGCACCTGCAGACAGCGCTTCAGGGCGTTATCCATCGGCGCTTCAATGCGCATGACTTCGCCCGTTCCCGGATGCGTGAACTTCAGCGCCGCGGCGTGTAGAAAGAGACGTTTAAGACCGGTTCCCGCTTCGGTAAGCTGTTGATCAAACTCACGGTCGCCGTAGCGATCGTCGAACGCAATAGGGTGACCGGCATATTGGGTATGTACGCGAATCTGATGCGTACGGCCCGTTACCGGGCTACAGCGCACCAGCGTGGCGAAGGCATAGCGCTCTTCCACCTTGAAGCGCGTTTCTGACGGTTTGCCTTCCTGGCTCACGCGAACAATACGTTCGCCGCTTTGCAGAATGTTCTTTAATAATGGCGCCTGTACGGTTTTAACGTGCGATTGCCACTGGCCGCGCACCAGCGCCAGATAATCTTTCTGCATTCCCTTTTCGCGCAGTTGCTCATGCAGCGAACGCAGCGCGGAGCGTTTTTTCGCCACCAACAGCACGCCGGAGGTATCGCGGTCAAGACGATGCACCAGTTCCAGGAATCGCGCTTCCGGACGCAACGCCCGCAGCCCTTCGATGACGCCAAAACTTAACCCGCTCCCGCCGTGTACGGCGGTGCCGGAAGGCTTATTCAGCACCAGAATATGGTCGTCTTCATACAAAATGACGTCCGCCAACGCCGCCACTTTTTGCAAATGCGGCGACACGGCCTCTTCTTCGCGTTCAGCAACGCGAACCGGCGGAATGCGGACTTCATCGCCCGCTTCCAGTTTGTATTCCGGTTTAATGCGTTTTTTGTTCACCCGCACCTCGCCTTTACGCAAGATGCGATAAATCATACTTTTTGGTACCCCTTTCAGTTGGGTGCGCAAAAAGTTATCAATGCGTTGCCCCGCTTCGTCAGCGGCGATAGCAACAATTTTTACGGATGGCGTTTCTGTTTTCATGGGGGGCGATTCTAAATAGCCTGTGAGATTCGCGCCACACATTTTTCTATGCTTATAGAGACGTCTACGCCAGTGGATGAACATTTTTCACTGCGGTTTTGCTGGTTATTAAAGCGATTGGCTCGCGCTGGTGAAAAAACTGTGAGTAAGCGGGTGATAAATGGTAAAAGTCATCTTGCTATAACAAGGTTAGCAGTGGAATAATGATGCGGTTTCCGCACCGAAACTTGTTAAAACAAAAAGTTTAGCGGAATAACCCATTTTGTCTGACCGATCATCAACGCAGCAATGGCGTAAGACGTATTGATTTTTCAGACAGTTAGCGGGCTGCGGGTTGCAGTCCTTACCGGTAGATAGGATCTTCTCTGGAGAGTAATGCCCAGGCTGCTTCCCTGATAATTGCGCTGTGTTTCCGTATGAAATACAGGCAACCGACACTCTGCGCCTCTTTGAGCTGACGATAACCGTGAGGTTGGCGACGCGAAATAGTCACGAGGCCATCGGTTCATGCCCGGTAAGGCGTCACCATGCCCGCAGCTTAGTCGTCAACGTAAGAATAATGAGTAAGTTACGATGAAAAGAATGTTAATCAACGCGACTCAGCAGGAAGAGTTGCGCGTCGCCCTTGTAGATGGGCAGCGTCTGTACGATCTGGATATAGAAAGCCCCGGACACGAGCAGAAAAAAGCGAACATCTATAAAGGCAAAATTACCCGTATTGAACCGAGCCTGGAAGCGGCTTTTGTTGATTACGGCGCAGAACGCCACGGTTTCCTCCCGTTAAAAGAAATTGCCCGCGAATATTTCCCCGCTAACTACAGCGCTCATGGTCGCCCGAACATTAAAGACGTGTTACGCGAAGGCCAGGAAGTCATTGTTCAAATCGATAAAGAAGAGCGCGGCAACAAAGGCGCGGCGTTAACCACCTTTATCAGTCTGGCGGGCAGCTACCTGGTACTGATGCCGAATAACCCGCGCGCGGGTGGTATTTCCCGTCGCATTGAAGGCGACGATCGTACCGAGTTAAAAGAAGCGTTGGCCAGCCTGGAACTTCCTGAAGGGATGGGGCTTATCGTGCGTACCGCGGGCGTGGGTAAATCCGCCGAAGCGTTGCAGTGGGATTTAAGCTTCCGCCTGAAACACTGGGAGGCCATTCAGAAAGCCGCTGAAAGCCGTCCCGCGCCGTTCCTGATCCATCAGGAAAGCAACGTCATCGTACGCGCGTTTCGCGACTATCTGCGTCAGGATATCGGTGAAATCCTGATCGACAATCCAAAAGTGATGGAAATGGCGCGTCAGCATATCGCCGCGTTGGGCCGCCCGGATTTTAGCAGCAAAATTAAGCTGTACACCGGTGAAATCCCGTTGTTCAGCCATTACCAGATCGAATCGCAGATCGAGTCAGCGTTCCAGCGTGAAGTGCGCCTGCCCTCCGGCGGCTCCATCGTCATTGACAGTACCGAAGCGTTAACCGCCATCGATATCAACTCCGCCCGCGCGACTCGCGGCGGCGATATCGAAGAAACGGCGTTTAATACCAACCTGGAAGCGGCCGATGAGATTGCCCGCCAGTTGCGTCTGCGCGACCTGGGCGGCCTGATCGTTATCGACTTTATCGATATGACGCCGGTACGTCACCAGCGCGCGGTAGAAAACCGTCTGCGTGAAGCGGTGCGTCAGGACCGGGCGCGTATTCAGATTAGCCATATTTCCCGCTTCGGCCTGCTCGAAATGTCGCGTCAGCGCCTGAGCCCGTCGCTGGGCGAATCCAGCCATCACGTGTGTCCGCGCTGTAGCGGTACCGGCACCGTGCGCGATAACGAATCTCTGTCGCTGTCCATTCTGCGCCTGATTGAAGAAGAAGCGCTGAAAGAGAATACGCAGGAAGTCCATGCCATTGTTCCGGTGCCGATCGCCTCTTATCTGCTTAACGAAAAACGGACGGCAGTTAACGCTATTGAGACGCGTCAGGATGGCGTCCGCTGTGTCATCGTCCCGAACGATCAGATGGAAACGCCGCACTATTCCGTGCTGCGCGTACGCAAAGGGGAAGAAACGCCGACCCTGAGCTACATGCTGCCGAAGCTGCACGAAGAAGCGATGGCGCTGCCTTCTGAAGAAGAGTACGCCGAGCGTAAACGCCCGGAACAGCCTGCGCTGGCGACATTCGCTATGCCAGATGTGCCTCCGGCGCCGACGCCTGTCGAACCGGCGGTTAGCGTCGCCACGGCGAAAAAGGATAATGTTGCCGCCGCGCAGCCTGCCCAGCCGGGTCTGTTTAGCCGCTTCCTTAACGCGCTGAAACAACTGTTCAGCGGTGAAGAAACGAAAGCCGTCGAAACAGCCGCGCCGAAAGCGGAAGAAAAAGCGGAGCGTCAGCAGGATCGTCGCAAGCCACGGCAGAACAACCGTCGCGATCGTAACGAACGCCGCGACACCCGTGATAACCGTGCCGGACGTGACGGCGGCGAGAGCCGCGACGATAATCGTCGTAACCGTCGCCAGACGCAGCAGCAAAATGCGGAAGCGCGCGATACCCGCCAGCAGGAAACGGCGGAAAAAGTGAAAACCGGCGATGAACAGCAACAGACGCCGCGTCGCGAACGCAGCCGCCGCCGCAATGATGACAAGCGCCAGGCGCAGCAGGAAGTAAAAGCGCTTAACCGCGAAGAACAGCCTGTCCAGGAGACCGAGCAGGAAGAACGCGTTCAGCAGGTTCAGCCGCGCCGCAAGCAGCGTCAGCTTAATCAGAAAGTCCGCTTTACCAACAGCGCAGTGGTTGAAACGGTTGACACGCCGGTCGTCGTCGACGAACCACGCCCGGTTGAAAACGTTGAACAGCCCGTTCCAGCGCCGCGTACCGAGCTGGCGAAAGTTGATTTACCTGTCGTCGCCGATATCGCGCCGGAGCAGGATGATAGCGTAGAACCTCGCGATAATACCGGTATGCCGCGTCGCTCCCGCCGTTCTCCGCGCCACCTGCGCGTAAGCGGTCAGCGTCGCCGTCGCTATCGTGACGAGCGCTACCCGACACAATCGCCGATGCCGTTAACCGTCGCCTGCGCGTCGCCGGAAATGGCGTCCGGTAAAGTCTGGATCCGCTACCCGATTGTCCGTCCTCAGGAAACGCAGGTTGTTGAAGAGCAGCGTGAAGCAGATCTGGCGCTGCCACAACCGGTTGTCGCTGAACCGCAGGTTATCGCTGCGACCGTAGCGTTAGAACCACAAGCGTCGGTACAGGCGGTAGAAAACGTTGCCGTTGAGCCGCAGACCGTCGCCGAACCACAGGCGCCGGAAGTCGTCAAGGTCGAGACAACGCATCCGGAAGTGATTGCCGCGCCGGTTGATGAACAGCCGCAACTGATTGCCGAAAGCGATACGCCGGAAGCGCAAGAGGTTATTGCTGACGCCGAACCGGTAGCAGAAACCGCCGACGCGTCCATTACGGTGGCTGAAAACGTGGCTGATGTTGTCGTTGTCGAGCCAGAAGAAGAGACAAAAGCGGAAGCGGCTGTTGTGGAGCACACGGCAGAAGAAACCGTTATCGCACCGGCCCAGGTGGTGGAAAAGCCGCAGGACGTTGTCTGCGTTGACGACGATCATAATCACGCCAGCGCGCCGATGACGCGTGCGCCAGCGCCGGAATATGTGCCGGAAACCCCGCACCATAGCGACTGGCAGCGCCCTTCCTTCCACTTTGAAGGTAAAGGCGCGGCAGGCGGACACAGCGCTACACGTCATGCCAGCGCCCCGGCGACACGCCCACAGCCGGTAGAATGATGTAAATGCTGATACAAAGCCGACCGCCAGGTCGGCTTTTTTATGCCCCTTACAGGGCGATGCCTCACCCCATGGCGTCTTTTAGTCACTATGAGATCGGGCGGGATAATACGTACGGATGGCGTCGCTACGGGCGCGACAATATGACCACTAACTCAATGACGACTAAAAAAATGCCCGCGCCGGGGTGGATGGCGCGGGCAGACAAAACATATCCAGTTTCGTGATATGTTTCAAAAAGAGGTGTTACCGGTTCAACTGGAAAAGCGACATTCCCTGCATGTCGGTAAACGTTTTATAGGACGCCTGTAATGCCGCCTGTTGCATGACGTAGGAAGAAATGACCGAGTTCCAGTCCACATCTACCAGGTTGCTCATCTGCAGTTTCTGTCCCAGCGCACGGTCGCTTCCCAGTGAATCCAGCGTACTGAGTTCGCTCAGTTGCGTTCCCAGTTCCGCACGAACGGTCAGGACGTTATTAAGCGAATTTTTTAAGCCGCGATTGGTTTTATCAATGGCGGCAGCGGCTTTTTCTTTTTCCACGTCATTGCCTTCCACCGGGGTCTTGAGCGCGGCAATTGCCGTATCGAGCATGACAAACAGATTCTTTTCGGAGTCTGAGCCATCCGGTTCCGGCACCGCATTGCTGGTGATGCTATTAAAAATTTGCGCTCCCGTATGGCCAATTACCATCGTGCGTGCGGAATCCACCTGCTGGGTAACACTTTTCTCGCCGCCATGATAACCACCTGTCGCCTGGTCGAATGGCGCCGCTTCCGTTTTATACCCGGCAAAGATATAGCGACCATTGCCGTCAGTGCTGTTTGCCAGGTTCATCAGCTGATCGCGGATCCCCTGTAAATCCGTCGCCAGCGACGCGCGGTCATCGTCGCTTAACGTGCCGTTTCCGGCATAGACGATTTTTTCCTGCGCGGTTTGAATCGCCGTCGTCACCTGACTGAGTACGCTTTCTTCCAGCGACACTTTTTGGGTGGCAAACGTACGCGCCAGGGCATACTGGCTATTCTGCGCCTGCGCCTGAGAGAGTACTACCGCCTGCGACGCGGCGATTGGATCGTCAGATGGGTTGGTAACGCGCTTACCGGTAGACATCTGCTCGCCCAGCTTCATCCATTCGGCCTGAGAATTAGTGATGCCGCTCATATTTTGTTCGTACATCATCTGGGTACTGATACGCATGTCATCCTTCTCCTTTAGCGAATATTCAATAACGCATCAAACAGCGCATTCGCGGTCTGCAATACTTGCGCATTCGCCAGATAATACTGCTGATAACGCTGCAAATTGCCGTACTCTTCGTCGAGGTTAACGCCGGAAACCGACTGTTGCTGTTTATAAAGCTGTTTAACCACATTCGCCTGCGTGGTGCTGCTGGTTTTCAGCGTTGACGTTTTGTTACCCACATCGCTGACCAACGTGGCGTAAGCATCGTTAAAAGTTTTGTTGCCGCCCACTACATTGCTGTTTTGTAAGTCCAGCAATGCCTGACCATTGCGGTTATCGCTGTCGCCGGTATCCACGTCAGGATCGAGTTTTGACTCAGACGCCATCGCAATCTCGGCTTCATTCGTCACTTTAACGTTCATGTCGACGATAGCATTGCTAACCGGCTTGAGAAGAAAACTGTCGTTTTTCTGTGCGCCGGTCCCTACCGTCACTTTCAGACCGTCAATCTCCAGTTTTCCGTCAGCATCTTTTGTCGCCGTGAAGGTGGTGTTATCCGCAGTGCGAGTAACCTGCCAGTCTGTACCGTCAAAAACAATCTTATAATCCGTCGCCTGAACCTTCGTGCTATCGACCACCTTAGCGGTTAGCGATACCGTTTTATCGGCATTATTACTGTTGCTATATACCACCGGCGAGCCAATGCTAAAGAAGTCTTTCCCTTTATTGCCGTCGGCGTCATAACCTTTGGTATGCTGCGCGTTAAACGCATCGGCAAACGCCAACGCCAACTGGCCCAGCGTATTACGAGTCTGATCCAGATCCTGGGAACGGAACGTCAGTAGCCCGCCGAGCGAACCGGTGTTCAGCAACTTTTCCGGAATTTCGATGTTACCGGCGGCCTCATCGACATAAGCGACAGTCGTTCGCGTCGGGTCGGCGCTGGAGGGAACCGCCGCCAACTGACGCGCCGTCGACCCCTGCACCAGCGTATAGCCATTGGCCATCGTCAGGTTATAGGTGCCGCCGTCCTGTACACTCACCTCGACGCCAACGATCTTGTTAAGCTCGCTAACCAACTGATCACGTTGATCGAGCAGGTCGTTCGGCGATGCGCCCGCGCCTACGCCCGTCATACGGGAGATTTGATCGTTCAGGTTAGCTATCTGCTTCGCGTAATTGTTGATTTGCGCCACGCTGGAGCCAATCGCGATATTGACCTGTTTATCCTGATCGCGCAGATACTGATCGGTGGTTTTGAACTGGTTTACCAGCCCTTCCGCTTTACCAATCAGCGCCTGACGCGCCGCAGGATCTTCCGCATTACTGACTAACGTTTGCAGGCTGGTAAAAAAACTCTGCAACGAACCAGACAGTGAGCTGGATTTATCGGCCAGCAGGTTGTCGATTTTCGACATCTGTTCATAGCGCGTGGTCAAGCCGCTGCTCTGGTTTTGCGCGCCGCGTAGCTGATTAGTGATAAACGCATCATATTCGCGCTGTACGCCTGAAACGTAAACGCCATTACCTATCCAGCCGCCAGCCCCTAACGTACTGTTTGCCTGCGCCAGAATAGTTGTCTGCCGGGTATAACCCGCAACGTTATAATTGTTGATGTTATTACTGACCGTATTTAACGCGGCCTGCGCGGCGTTAAGTCCGCTCATGGCGTGATTAATCAAGCTGGACATGATGGTTCCTTTTAATCCTTCAATACTCGTTGTTATCGGCAGCGACTACGTGGACTTGAGCAATTTAAAAGAGATTGTCGAGATTCGCGCTGTAGGTTTTGCTGACCTTTTCACTCATCGCTTTCAACTGCTGAATCATGCTGGTCAATTTACGCGCGTAATTCGGGTCAGTGGCGTATCCGGCGTTTTGCAGAGCCACTGCGCCCTGCTCTGCCGTGGCGGCAGTGGTCACGGCAGCGTAGCGTGGGTTACGCGCTAACAGCGCGACATAATCCGATAATGCCTCCAGATACGAGCTATAGACGCGGAATTTCGCTTTCACTTTTTTCGCTTCGCCATTCTCGTATTCAGTGGTGGTGATTTCCGTCACCGGCCCTTTCCAACTGGCGGTCGCTTTCACGCCAAATACGTTATAGCTGGGTTCGCCATTCTCCCGCAGGATTTGCCGTTGCCCCCAGCCGGACTCCAGCGCCGCCTGCGCCAGAATCAGATGATGCGGCACCCCGCTTTGTTCGCTGGCCAGCCTCGCCGGGAGCGAAAGCCGGGCCAGAAAGTCTTTACTGTCGCCGGAGAGCGGCGCATCGCTGCTGTCCGGCGTTTTCGGTATGGCTTTGCGCACCAGTTGGGTCAGCGCCTGATTTTGATAGCTGTTTACCGTCTCCAGGGAGAATTTAAGCGGTACTTGCGGCGCATCATCCGCAGGCATCGTCTGCCCGCCCGTCATCTGTTTAACCATCATATCCGCCAGCCCCAATCCCTTACCGGCGGTCATCTGCTGGGCGATCTGCTGGTCATACATGCTGGTATACAGACGCGTCTGATCGCTGCTGAATAAACCATCTTTGGGTAAAGCCTCGCGCATACTTTTCAGCATCATCTGCACAAACATCCCTTCCACCTGACGGGCCACAGGACGGATATTCGCCGCCGGGTCCTGGCCCGCTTTCGCTTTCAGTTCGTTCAGAGATTGCGCATCCCAGGCCGCGCTGGCCAGCAATTTACCGTCTCCGATCATCAGATGATTTCCAGTTTGGCGCGTAGACAGCCCGCGCTCTGCATGGACTGCAAAATCGACATCAGGTCCATCGGCGTCGCGCCAAGCGCATTCAGCGCACGCACTACGCTGTTCAGATTGGCGCTGGAACGCACGCTCTGTAGCGATCCGCCGCTCTGACGCAAATCTATTTGAGTCTGTGGCGTCACCACGGTCTGCCCGCCGCCAAATGGCGTATTCGGCTGGTTGACGTTGAGCTGGCGATTGACTGTCACTGACAAATTGCCCTGCGCCACAGCGCAGCTATCCAGCGTGACTTCCCGATTCATGACCACCGAACCGGTACGCGAGTTGATCACAACTTTTGCATCCTGCGGCGTCACGTTGACTTCCATATTTTGAATGTCCGCCAGAAAACGCACCTGCGAGCTGTTGCCGCTGGGCACGCGTACCTGTACCGTTCGCGCATCAAGCGCAGTGGCGCTGCCGTAACCGCGGGCGCGGTTGATGGCGTCGGTAATTTGCTGCGCCATCGTAAAATCTTCGTCGTTCAATTGCAGATTAATGGTGTTGCCAGCGCCGAACTGAGTCGGCAACTCGCGTTCGATAATCGCGCCATTAGTGATGCGCCCGCCATTAAGCTGGTTAACCTGCACGCTACTGCCGCCTGCGGAAGCGCCCGCGCCGCCGACCAGAATATTGCCCTGCGCCAGAGCATACACCTGGCTGTCCACCCCTTTTAACGGCGTCATTAATAACGTCCCGCCACGCAGACTTTTAGCGTTCCCCATTGAGGAAACGACGACATCGATCGTTTGTCCCTGTCGCGCAAAAGGCGGATACGACGCCGTCACCATCACCGCCGCCACGTTTTTCAACTGCATGTTGGTGCCGGTGGGGACCGTAATCCCCAGTTGTGACAGCATGTTATTCAGCGTCTGGGTGGTAAATGGCGTCTGGGTCGTCTGGTCGCCCGTACCGTCCAGCCCGACCACCAGCCCGTAGCCGATCAGCGAGTTTTCCCGTACTCCCTGGACACTGGTCAGATCCCGGATACGCTCGGCGTGCGCCAGAGTGGCAACCAGTGCCAGAACGATTCCTGCAAGAGCTTTAAACACATACACCTCGCTTACATCGGCGACAAATTAAGGAAGAAACGTTGCAGCCAGCCCATATTTTGCGCTTCGTTAATATAGCCGTTCCCGACATATTCAATCCGCGCATCCGCCACCTGTGTCGAGGGAACGGAGTTGCTGCCGCTGATGGTGCGTGGATTTACCACGCCGGAGAAGCGGATGAATTCCGTTCCCTGATTAATCGCGATCTGTTTTTCCCCCACGACGTGTAAATTGCCATTGGCCAGAACCTGATCGACGGTCACGGTCAGCGTGCCGCTAAAGGTATTGCTGGCATTCGCGCCGCCTTTGCCGTTAAAAGAGTTGCCGCCGGAGGCCTCCATATCCGCGCGGGAATTACCGAATAATCCCTGCAGATAACGCGGTACCGTATCAAAACCAAAACTGGTTTTGCCGTCGCGACTGGCATTTGCCGACGAGCTTTTACTGGCGCTGACGTTTTCCTGTAACACAATCGTGAGCGTATCGCCGATATTACGCGGTCGACGATCTTCAAAAAGCGGCTGATAGCCATAATTAATCGGCTGCGCAGACTGAAATATGGAGCCATTCGCCACCGGTACCGGGCCAGGTATCGGCTGCGCCGTGGTCGCCCCCTGCACGAGCGGTTTAGCGGGTATCCAGGCGCATCCTGTCAGCGTCGCGACCATCAGGGCCATAACTGGGTAAGCGTGAAGCGCGTATTTTTGCATTACCTTCATCTTCAAAATCAGGGAGCCGGTGGCGTATCCCCCACCGGCGGCCCCTTAGAGTTGCGTCAGTTTCTGCAGCATCTGATCGGTCGTCGATACTGCTTTACTGTTAATTTCATAGGCGCGTTGAACCTGAATCATGTTCACCAGCTCTTCCGCCACGTTAACGTTCGACGTTTCGACATACCCTTGATACAACAACCCCGCGCCGTTGAGCCCCGGCGTGCTTTCGTTCGGCGCGCCGGACGATTGCGTTTCGATATAGAGGTTCTCGCCAATGCTTTCCAGCCCGGTGTCGTTCATAAAGGTGGTCAGGTTAAGCTGCCCGACCTGAACCGGCGCGGCCTGCCCCTGCTGGGTAACGCTGACCACGCCGTCGCGGCCAATCGTGATGCTTAACGCGTTGGCCGGAATGGTGATTGCCGGCTGCACCTGAAAACCGCCCGCCGTCACCAGTTGACCATTCTGATCCACCTGGAAAGAGCCGTCGCGGGTATAGGCAGACGTACCGTCCGGCAGCATGACCTGGAAAAAGCCCTGCCCTTTAATCGCCACATCTTTACTGTTGTTGGTCTGCGACAGGTTCCCCTGACTGTGCAGACGCTCCGTGGCGACCGGACGCACGCCGGTACCGATTTGCAGCCCTGAAGGCAGCGTCGTCTGCTCGGACGACTGCGCGCCCGGCTGGCGGATGGTCTGATACAACAGATCTTCAAATACCGCGCGCTGACGCTTAAAACCATTGGTGCTGACGTTTGCCAGGTTATTGGCAATCACATCCATATTGGTTTGCTGCGCGTCCAGACCGGTTTTGGCGATCCATAATGAACTGATCATAAAATGTCCTGTATTAACTCATCGACAGCAGTTGGTTAGCTCGCCCTTCGTTCTCATCTACGCTGGTGATAACCTTCATCTGCATTTCAAAACGACGTGCGTTGGCGATCATGTCGGTCATGGCTTCAACCGGCTTGACGTTACTGCCCTCCAGCACGCCCGACATAATGCGAATTGACGGGTCGGCGGCCAGTACCGCCCCGCGTTCAGCCTGTGCCTCGGCGGTAAGGCGGAATAAACCGTCATCGCTCCGCTGCACCTCATTGCCTTCCGCTTTGACCAGCTTCAGTCGCCCAACGGGCGCCACCGTGTTTGGCGGGTCGCCGGGATTGAGCGCGGAGATCGTGCCGTCTGCCGCAATGGTGATTTCCGACCCTTCAGGAACGGTAATCGGGCCGCCTTCGCCGATAACCGGATGTCCCTGAATGGTTAACTGCCCGGTCGGACCCACCTGGATATTCCCGTTACGGGTATATCCTTCAGCGCCATCCGCCGCTTGCACTACCAGCCAGCCGTCCTGCTGTAACGCGACATCCAGCGGACGGGAGGTGTAGTCCAACTGACCCGGGGTCATATCCGCCCCGGGCGTCGACGCCGTAACCAGCGTGCGCGTTGCTAAAGAGAGGCCATCAACGGGCACCGCGCGTAGCGCGTTAAGCTGCGCGCGAAAGCCCGGCGTTGAGGCATTAGCCAGGTTGCTGGCCGTTACCGCCTGCTGGTTAAGCGTCTGGCTGGCCGCCCCCATAGCGGTATAAATTGCGTGATCCATTAAGCTATCCCGTCAGGCGCTTAGCGCAGGTTAACCAGCGTATTGAGGATCTGGTCCTGAGTTTTGATGGTCTGCGCATTCGACTGGTAGTTACGCTGCGCGACGATCATATTCACCAGCTCTTTACTCAAATCCACGTTAGAGGCTTCCAGCGCGCCGTTCGTCAGCTTACCGAAGTTGCCGGAACCGGCAGTCCCCAGCAGCGCAACCCCGGAAGCCTGCGTCGCCGCCCAGACGTTATCGCCCTGGGATGCCAGACCTTCGTTGTTGGCGAAGTTAGCCAGCACAATCTGCCCCAGCACCTGCTCCTGCTCGTTGGAGTAGTTGCCAACCACGGTGCCGTCGTTGTTAATCTGGTAGCTCACCAGGTCGCCCGGCTTATAGCCGTTTTGATTGGTGGCGACGATGTTATTAGCCCCGGTGTTCTGCTGCATGGAGTTAAGGAAGCTGAGGGAGAAGGTGGCCGCTGTCGCGCCATTAATCGTACCGGTGGTGATGTTCACCGTACCGCCAGACTCCAGAATCCCGTTTTCATTGAATTTCAGCGTAGTGGACGCCGTTGTTGGCGCAGTGGCTGCAGGATCGCTGCTGTCATGGGTGTACACAGCCCATTCATTATCTTTGGTTTTCACAAAATAGACGTTCATGTCATGGGCATTACCCTGGCTGTCATAAACGGTGACGGTGCCTTTTTTGTTATACGAATCCGCATCACTCACGCTAAAGGGCGTTTTAGACGGTACAGGGTCCGTTGAGTTCAGGTTGATCTGCATTGACGCGGTGGTGGTCGATTTCGCCGCCATCAGCGTGTTCGGAATGGTGATCGGCGCAGGATTCGCCCCCTGCTGAATGGTCGGCGGCGTACCGGTGGCCGGATAGCCGGTCAACTGCATCCCCTGCATATTGACCAGGTTACGGTTCTCGTCCAGTTTGAACTGGCCGTTGCGGCTATAGAACACGGAACCGTTGCTGTCTACCAGGCGGAAAAAACCGTTCTGGCTAATCGCGACATCCAGCCCGCGCCCGGTGTTCGTTGTCGTACCGTCGGTAAAATCCTGGGTAATCCCCGCCACTTTTACGCCCAGCCCCACTTTGGAACCGGCGAACATATCGGCAAATGATGCCGTACCGGACTTAAAGCCATAGGTGGCGGAGTTGGCGATGTTATTACCGATAACATCAAGGTTGGTGGCCGCAGCGTTCAGGCCGCTAACCGCTTGAGAAAAAGACATGACTGACTCCTGATAAGTGTAAGGGCTTAGATTATTTGCCGAACTTCGTCGAGTGTGGTGGTGCCGTAGGTACCCAGATCCAACAGGTTGCCGTTACTGCCCTTCGTCACGCCCTGTACCAGAGCGAATTGCAGCGGCTGCGCCACCAGTTGCGTTCCGCCATTGCTGGCGGTAATCGCAATGTTGTAAGAACCATTCGGTACCGTTGTTCCGTCCGTTTGCTTACCATCCCAGGTAAAGGTGTGTACCCCGGCTCGCAACTCACCGATCTCCAGCGTCCGTACCACCCGGCCATCTTTATCGGTAATGGTTGCCGTCACTTTGTCCGCAGGCTGTTGCAATTCCACGCCAAACGGCGTCGTGGACGTCACGGCCCCTTCTTCCGCGCCTTTACCCGCCAGAATTGTGGTGCCAGGCACCATAACGCCATGTCCAATCAGCGTGGTCGCCTGTAGGGACTGACTATTATCGATTTGCCCGGAAATAGCCCCCAGCGTCGTATTCAGTTTTTCAATGCCGCTCACGGTACTGATTTGCGCCAACTGTGTCGTTAACTCATTATTTTGTAATGGGTTAGTCGGGTCCTGGTTCTTCAATTGCGCGACCAGTAAGGTCAGGAAACTGCTTTGCAGATCGGCAGCGTTGCTTCCGGTCATCGACCCGCTGCCGGTCGTCGTTTTGACGCCCGTGTTGGTCGGGTCATTCATATTTACGGCAATAGACATACGCGCCTCCTTTACTGGCCTAATGTCAGCGTTTTAAGCATCATGCTTTTTACGGTATTCAGGACTTCGATATTTGCCTGATAGCTGCGCGAGGCTGACATCGTGTTGACCATTTCGCCGACCACATCGACGTTGGGCATTTTGACGTAACCATTAGCGTCCGCCAGCGGATTGCCTGGCTCATAAACCAGCTTTTCCGGTGCCTGACTTTCAATCACGCTGGCGACCTTTACCCCGCCAGTGGCTTGACCCGGCGCGGCGTCCACCTGAAAAACCACCTGTTTGGCGCGATAAGGCTGTCCGTCCGGGCCGGTGACGCTATCCGCATTCGCCAGGTTACTGGCCGCAACGTTCAACCGCTTGGACTGCGCGGCAAGCGCCGATCCGGCAATATCAAAAATGTTTAACAGCGCCACGAATTAGTTTCCTCCCTGTAGCACATTCATCATGCCTTTGAGTTGGCTACCCAGAACGGTAAGCCCCATCTGATATTTGAGACTGTTATCCGCAAACTGCGTACGTTCCCTGTCCATATCTACGGTGTTACCATCCAAAGAAGGCTGATCGGGTACGCGGTAAAGCAGATCCACTGCGGGAGAAGAGACCGCCTGGGCGGGAATATGGTGAGAGGAAGTCAACGTTAACGCGACGCCGCCGGTTTCTTCCCGTCCACGCACCATCACCTTTTTTAACTCACTGGCAAAATCAATATCGCGCGCCTGATACCCCGGCGTATCGGCATTGGCGATATTCGCCGCTAATATTTCCTGACGTTGCGCGCGCAGATTAAGCGCTTCCTGCTGAAATCGTAAGGCGGCATCGAGCCTGTCGAGCATATCTCCTCCGCAAATGGCAAAATTCAGCCGACAGCTTAAATGCCTTCACGCGCGCGTTATCGCCGGAATAAACGCAAAATGCGTCGCTATTTATTGCGTTGATGCCTGCTTCACACGGGTAGAATCCTGTCATGACATCAACCAGGGGGAAGTACCATGCAAACGTTAAAACGAGGATTCGCCGTGGCGGCTTTGCTGTTCAGCCCCCTGACAATGGCGCAGGACATCAACGCCCAGCTGACCACGTGGTTTTCCCAGCGTCTGGCTGGCTTCAGCGACGAGGTGGTTGTCACGCTCCGTTCATCGCCCAATCTGCTACCGAGCTGCGAACAGCCAGCCTTCAGCATGACGGGCAGCGCGAAGCTGTGGGGCAACGTCAATGTGGTGGCGCGCTGCGCCAATGAAAAACGTTATTTGCAGGTGAATGTGCAAGCGACCGGCAATTATGTCGCCGTTGCCGCGCCCGTCGCGCGCGGCGGAAAATTGACGCCGGCCAACGTCACGCTAAAACGTGGCAGGCTGGATCAGTTACCGCCGCGGACGGTACTGGATATCCGTCAGATTCAGGATGCCGTCAGTTTGCGCGATCTCGCACCCGGGCAGCCGGTACAGCTTACGATGATACGTCAGGCCTGGCGCGTCAAAGCGGGGCAACGAGTACAGGTCATCGCCAATGGCGAGGGGTTCAGCGTCAATGCGGAAGGTCAGGCGATGAATAATGCCGCCGTCGCGCAAAATGCGCGCGTGCGCATGACATCGGGTCAAATCGTGAGTGGAACCGTCGATTCTGATGGGAATATTCTTATTAACCTATAATTGTGTAAAGATTTTGTCGCGGCTGCCGATGAGATATTCAACCATGATGGTAGCTGGCCGCTACAACGTAACCCTCGATGAGGATAAATAAATGAGCATTGACCGTACCTCACCTTTGAAACCCGTTAGCACTGTCCAGACGCGCGAAACCAGCGACACGCCGGTACAAAAAACGCGTCAGGAAAAAACGTCCGCCGCGACGAGCGCCAGCGTAACGTTAAGCGACGCGCAAGCGAAGCTCATGCAGCCAGGCGTCAGCGACATTAATATGGAACGCGTCGAAGCATTAAAAACGGCTATCCGTAACGGTGAGTTAAAAATGGATACGGGAAAAATAGCAGACTCGCTCATTCGCGAGGCGCAGAGCTACTTACAGAGTAAATAAGCGTATGACTCGTTTGTCAGAAATACTTGACCAGATGACCACCGTCCTGAATGACCTGAAGACGGTGATGGACGCCGAGCAACAACAGCTTTCCGTAGGCCAGATTAACGGCAGCCAGCTACAGCGTATTACAGAAGAAAAAAGCTCGTTGCTGGCGACGCTGGATTATCTGGAACAACAGCGCCGTCTGGAGCAGAACGCGCAGCGTAGCGCAAACGATGACATTGCAGAGCGCTGGCAGGCGATTACCGAAAAAACGCAGCATCTTCGCGACCTCAACCAGCACAACGGCTGGCTGCTGGAAGGGCAAATCGAGCGTAATCAACAGGCGCTGGAGGTGCTGAAACCTCACCAGGAGCCGACCTTGTACGGGGCTGACGGTCAGACTTCCGTCTCTCACCGCGGCGGTAAAAAAATTTCTATCTAATCATTGCCGGATGGCGACGTTGCGCCTTTCCGGCCTGAATGCCTTGTAGGCCTGATAGCACAGCGCTATCAGGCACTGAATTTACGCCGTCCGGCGAACAAACTCTTTCACTTTAAAGCCCAGCACGGCAAGCGCGGCGAAATAGGCCGCAATACCCGCGATCACTACCGCCATCAAACGTAGCAAACGCCATAACATCGACCCTTGCGACCACTCCGGCATAATATGCAACACGCCGAACAATACGGCGGCCATCACCAGTACGGAAATGATCAGACGCATCAGGAACCACATCCAACCCGGTTGTGGCGTAAAGATATTCTGTTTGCGCAGTTGCCAGTACAGCAGCGACGCATTGAGACATGCCGCCAGACCAATAGAGAGCGACAGCCCGGCGTGTTTCAGCGGTCCAATAAACGCCAGGTTCATTAACTGAGTCATGATTAACGTCACTATGGCGATTTTCACCGGCGTTTTAATATCCTGGCGAGAATAGAAGCCCGGGGCCAACACTTTTACGACGATCAAGCCAATCAGCCCCACCGAATAGGCGATTAACGCCCGCTGCGTCATCGCCGCATCAAAGGCGGTGAATTTACCGTACTGAAACAGCGAGACCGTCAGCGGCTTCGCCAGAATGCCTAACGCTACCGCGCTCGGCAACGCCAGTAAAAAGCACAAACGCAGCCCCCAGTCCATCAGGCGGCAGTACTCATCATGATTGCCGCTGGCAAAGCTTTTCGACAATGACGGCAACAGGATGGTCCCCAACGCCACGCCCAGCACGCCGGACGGGAACTCCATCAACCGATCGGCATAGTACATCCATGAGACCGAGCCGGAGGCCAGAAACGAGGCAAAAATGGTATTGATGATAAGAGAGATCTGACTGACGGATACGCCCAAAATCGCCGGCCCCATCTGTTTGACCACCCGCATCGCCCCGGTGTCGCGAAAGTTAATGCGCGGCAGCACCAGCATACCGATCTTTTTCAAATACGGAAGTTGATACACCAGTTGCAGCACGCCGCCGACGGTGACTGCCCAGGCTAACGCCAGCACCGGCGGATTAAAGTATGGCGCGGCGAATAATGCAAAACCGATCATGCTGATATTAAGAAATGTCGGCGCAAAAGCGGGAATAGAGAAGCGATTCCAGGTGTTGAGAATGGCGCCAACCAGTGAAGCCAGCGAGATCAGCAGAATATAGGGAAACGTAATCCGCAGCAGTTGCGTCGTCAGCGCGAATTTATCCGCAGTATCGGCAAAACCCGGCGCGGTTACCATAATCACCCACGGGGCGGCCAGCATACCGGCCACCGTCACGACGGCCAATGCCAGCGTCAACAGGCCGGAAACGTAAGCGACAAAGATCCGCGTCGCTTCTTCACCCTGCTTGCTCTTATATTCCGCCAGGATAGGCACAAAGGCCTGAGAAAAAGCGCCTTCGGCAAAGATCCGGCGTAGTAGATTGGGGAGTTTAAACGCCACAAAAAAGGCGTCGGTCGCCATCCCTGCGCCAAAAATTCTGGCGACAATCGCATCACGGGCAAAGCCCAACACGCGTGAAAACATAGTCATCGAGCTGACGGCAGCCAGCGATTTCAATAAATTCATTTCTTTTGTATTCCAGACCCTGGCGTAAAACTCCTGCATGGCTGATCCATCGACCGGATAACGCAACTTCTGCCGTATCCGGCTGTATCACCGCGCCTGACGGCGACGTTAAAACGTCTTATCAGGCCTTACAGACTCCCCACGGTTTGCCATTATTCACTGTGAAAAGAGGTATTGTGTAGAGTGGGCATATATACCCGCCATACTTCGAGCTGCATGTGCGTTAGCTTTTCTGCAACTCGAATTATTGAGGGTATAGTACCTGGATTACGATGAATTACTACCGCCAGATGTTACAGAGGGTTATTCGCTGATGGCGTCCCGCCACAGCGCCTCCACGACGCGCTGGGCCAAAATCGCCTGCTCCCCCGCCGTTTCCGGAACCGTCTGATTTTGTACGCAGTCAATGAAATGCCGCGCGCATCCGACAAAACCACGCTGTTCAAGCGTCGTTTGCCAACTAGGAATGGGTTTGATGAGAATACCCTGCCCGCGCTCTTCGCGCCATTCACGCATATCCGTCACGTCATATAGCCCGCCGTCGGTGACGGCCTGGACCGATTCACGCTGACTTCCGGCGCGCCGGTGCATACTGGTGGTAATTTGTAGTTTGTCGGCGGAAAAATGATGTTCCGCATAGCACATTTCGCCGGACTCGCTGGTGAGCAACGTGCCGCTGGCAAGGCGCGCCTCGCCGCCCGCCAGCCACAGAGCGGTATCCACGACATGCAGATAGTCATCGAGCAAAGTAAAACGTAAGTCGTGCGGCCCGACGCTATCGGTACGATGTTTATCCATACGCAGTGACGCCGCAGTGCCGAGGCGCGTCTTCAGTTCGCGGTACAGCGGCGCGAAACGGCGATTAAAGCCAACCATCAGCGTCAATTTTTTTTGCGCCGCCAGCGCCACCAGCCGTTCGGCATCACGTAGATTTTCCGCCAGCGGTTTATCCACGCAAACATGGACGCCGGCATTGAGAAGTTCGCTGACCACGGCATAATGGCTTGCGGTACTGGAGTGGACGAAGACCGCATCGCAGCCGGACGCTAAATTCGCCAGCGAATCCACATACGGTATGCTCCAGCTTTCGCAGATACGTAAGGCTTTATCCCGCGAAGGAGACCAGGCGCCCTGTAACGTCCATCCGGCGGTGTTGGTTAATACCGGCAGCCAGGCCTTCTGCGCAATACCGCCTAATCCGACAATGCCAATCCGTAATGTTCTCACATTACTCTCCCAGGTGAGCTAACAAAGAATCCAGCCGCTGCTTTAACTCCGCCACTTCGCTTTCCAGCGCTTCGACGCGCGACTGAAGATCGCCCGACGCACTTTCCGGCGCAGACGTCTGGAGAGACAGTTCATCGACGTCGCCGCAAAAAAGGTGCATATAACGGCTTTCGCGCTTACCCGGTTCACGCGCCAGACGGACGACATACGGGCCGTCCTCACGACTGGCAAGCCGTTCCAGCGTGGATTCAACTTCCGCCATATCGCTGAATTCATGCATCCGCGACGCCCGGCTACGCAACTCGCCGGGCGTTTGCGCGCCGCGCAGCAGCAGCGTAGTGACAAGCGCCACTTCCGCCGCGCTAAGTTTCAGATCGCCAAATTCGGAATTACAGAAGCGCTGTTCATATTTGGTGACGCGATTGCCAAACCCGCTGACCGTACGCAAAAAGTGGCGTTTCACCAGGTTATCGAGCTGTTCTTGTACCTCTTGTTCCGTCAGGTTCATCACCGGTTCACGGTTGGTTTTCTGATTACAGGCTGTCACCACGCCGTTGACGGAAAGCGGATACTGTTCCGGCGTTGTCACCTGCTTTTCCAGCAGACAGCCAATCACTCGCGCTTCAGTGGCGGTTAATTCATATTTCATCGTTTTCTCCCTTTGCCTCTCATTCCGTAAGCCGCTCAACGCCCCGGCGTCCATAACGGCGTGGTTAACGCCGTCAGGACATGGTCGCGCCATTGTCCATCAATCAACAGGTAATCTTTCGCATAGCCTTCTTTTTCAAAGCCAAGCCGCGCCAGCAACGCGCCGCTACGTTTGTTGTGCGGCATATAGTTCGCCATGATACGGTGGATATGCTGAGTGCGCTGCATATAGCGAATCGCAGCGGTTAAGGCTTCAAACATCAGCCCTTGCCCCTGCCACTTCTGCGCAATGGAATAGCCCAGATAACAGGCATGAAAAGAACCGCGCACCACATTGGAAAAATTCGCCACGCCGATAATTTCTTTTTCTTCCGGATCAAGTAGCGCGAAATAGAAGGCGGAGCCCTGTTTGTGAAATTCACCGATCATTCCCAGACGCGCCTGCCATCCTGAAGGATAACAATGACTTTCATCACGGACCGGTTCCCAGGGTTTTAAAAAATGACGATTTTCCGCGTAATAATCGGCCAGACGCCAGGCATCACGCTCATGCACTAAACGTACCACCAGACGATCGGTGGTTAAGCGCACTTTTGGCACGTTACTACGATAGCCAAACATTCTATACCTACTCCTTCCTGTAACGTCTTCAGCACGCCAGTAACATTACTATACCTGCGCAACCAGGCTCTGTGAAAAGCGCAAATCGTCATTTTTTGAATTGCTGCCACATTTTGATGAAAACTCTCGATTAAAAAGGACTTTTGATAAAAAAATATTGTCCCGCTAACGGTAGGAAAAAACGAAACGCCGCCGCAGAATAGAAGACGCTCATCTTTTATTTCCCGGGAGGGGAAATGTCGCGCGTCTCGCAGGCGAGGAACCTGGGTAAATATTTTCTTCTCATCGATAACATGTTAGTGGTGCTGGGTTTTTTCGTCGTCTTCCCGCTCATCTCTATTCGCTTTGTCGATCAAATGGGGTGGGCTGCCGTAATGGTAGGGATCGCGCTCGGCCTGCGCCAGTTTATTCAACAAGGTCTGGGCATTTTTGGCGGCGCCATCGCCGATCGCTTTGGCGCGAAACCGATGATTGTCACCGGTATGCTGATGCGCGCCGCCGGCTTTGCCACCATGGGTATCGCGCATGAGCCCTGGCTCTTGTGGTTTTCCTGCTTTCTTTCCGGTCTCGGCGGTACGCTTTTTGACCCGCCGCGTTCAGCGCTGGTGGTCAAATTAATTCGTCCGGAGCAACGGGGCCGCTTCTTCTCTCTGTTGATGATGCAGGACAGCGCGGGCGCGGTGATTGGCGCGCTGCTGGGAAGCTGGTTGCTACAATACGATTTTCGCCTGGTCTGCGCGACAGGCGCTATTTTGTTCATATTATGCGCCCTTTTCAACGCATGGCTGCTTCCGGCCTGGAAGCTATCAACGGTCAGAACGCCGGTGCGTGAAGGAATGCGCCGCGTCATGAGCGATAAAAGGTTTGTCACCTACGTGCTGACGCTGGCGGGCTACTATATGCTGGCGGTACAGGTCATGTTAATGCTGCCGATTATGGTAAACGATATCGCCGGTTCGCCTGCTGCCGTGAAATGGATGTACGCTATTGAGGCGTGTCTCTCGCTGACGTTGCTCTACCCGATTGCCCGCTGGAGCGAAAAGCGTTTTCGGCTGGAGCATCGGCTGATGGCCGGTTTGCTCGTCATGTCGCTGAGCATGCTCCCCATCGGGATGGTGGGCAATTTACAGCAGCTTTTTACGCTTATTTGCGCTTTCTACATCGGCTCGGTTATCGCCGAACCGGCGCGCGAAACGCTCAGCGCGTCGCTCGCAGACGCGAGGGCGCGGGGAAGCTATATGGGCTTTAGCCGTCTGGGATTAGCCATTGGCGGCGCGATTGGTTATATCGGCGGCGGCTGGTTGTTTGATATGGGGAAAGCGCTTGCGCAGCCTGAACTACCGTGGATGATGCTCGGTATTATCGGCTTTATCACCTTTTTGGCTTTAGGCTGGCAATTTAGTCATAAACGCACGCCGCGCCGGATGCTGGAACCCGGCGCCTGATTTGATACCTGTCGCTATCTCCTCCATACTGGTCAGATACCGACAGTCAAATGGAGGAGAAACGTGAAGCTTTATATTTACGATCATTGCCCTTTCTGCGTTAAAGCCCGCATGATTTTCGGCCTGAAGAACATCCCCGTTGAACTTAACGTGTTACAAAATGACGACGAGGCGACGCCCACCCGGATGATTGGTCAAAAGATGGTGCCCATCCTGCAAAAAGATGATAGTCGCTACCTTCCTGAAAGTATGGATATTGTACATTATGTCGACAACCTCGACGGCAAACCGCTGTTAACCGGGAAACGCAATCCAGCCATTGAAGAGTGGTTGCGCAAAGTTAACGGTTACGTTAATCAGCTACTGCTGCCGCGATTTGCAAAATCCGCTTTCGATGAATTTTCTACCCCTGCGGCGCGTCAGTATTTTATCCGCAAAAAAGAAGCCTCATCTGGCAGTTTTGACAACCATCTTGCGCACTCTGCAGGACTGATTAAAAAGATCGGCGATGATTTACGTTTGCTGGATAAACTCATCGTACAGCCTAACGCCGTTAACGGCGAATTATCGGAAGATGATATTCATCTGTTTCCGCTTCTGCGTAATCTGACGCTGGTCGCCGGTATCCACTGGCCGACAAAAGTCGCGGACTATCGCGATAATATGGCGAAGCAGACGCAAATTAATTTACTCTCCTCAATGGCTATCTAACTCCCGCCAGGCGGCAACCCTTTCTTGCCGCCTTTTTCAGCTTTTTCTAGTGGCACCATGTCCGCTGGCGCGACATGCTGCTTTGTGTCAAGATTAGGGCACAGGCAACATGCTAAGGAACGCCATGAAAAAGTTTTTTTTTGCCGCTGCGCTGGTAGTTAGCGGCCTGTTAGTGGGTTGTAATCAACTTACGCAATACACCATTAGCGAACAAGAAATCAATCAAGCGCTTGAAAAACGGAATAATTTCTCAAAAGATATTGGTCTGCCCGGCATTGCCGACGCGCATATCGTATTGACTAACCTTGTCAGCCAGATTGGTCGGGAAGAACCTAATAAAGTCACCCTTACTGGCGATGCCAGGCTGGATATGAATTCCCTGTTTGGCAGTCAAAAAGCGACGATGAAACTCAAGCTAAAAGCCCTGCCGGTCTTTGATAAAGAAAAAGGCGCCATCTATCTTCAGGAGATGGAAGTAGTAGACGCCACCGTGACGCCGGAGAAAATGCAATCGGTGCTACAAACGCTCCTGCCTTATTTAAATCAGTCTTTACGTAGCTACTTTAACCAGCGGCCCGCTTACGTGTTGCGTGAGGACAGCAGTAAAGGCGAAGCGTTAGCAAAGAAACTCGCGAAAGGCATTGAAGTTAAACCTGGTGAAATCGTTATTCCTTTCACCAATTGATTTCGGAGGGCGCGCTCGCGCCTTTTTTTTACGTGCAAACGAAAACGTTTCCGCTTATCCTTTGTTTCCGGCAAAAAGACTATTCCTCAGCCGGAGCTTATTAATGACTGCACCATCCCAGGTTTTAAAGATCCGCCGCCCGGACGACTGGCACGTTCACCTTCGCGATGGCGACATGTTAAAAACGGTCGTACCCTATACCAGCGAAATTTATGGTCGCGCTATCGTGATGCCGAACCTGGCGTCCCCCATCACGACCGTTGATGCAGCGATCGCCTACCGCCAGCGTATTCTCGATGCGGTGCCCGCCGGGCATGATTTCACGCCGTTAATGACCTGCTATTTAACGGATTCGCTCGATGCCGATGAACTGGAGCGTGGTTTCCATGAAGGCGTATTTACTGCGGCTAAGCTTTACCCGGCCAATGCCACCACTAACTCCAGTCATGGCGTAACGTCAGTCGACGCTATCATGCCGGTACTGGAGCGGATGGAAAAACTCGGAATGCCATTGCTGGTCCACGGTGAGGTGACCCATGCGGAGGTTGATATCTTCGATCGCGAAGCGCGTTTTATCGACACCGTAATGGAACCGCTACGCCAGCGTCTGACCGCGCTTAAAGTGGTCTTTGAGCACATCACGACCAAAGATGCCGCGCAGTATGTACGTGACGGCAACGACTACCTGGCGGCTACCATTACGCCTCAACATTTAATGTTTAACCGTAATGATATGCTGGTCGGCGGCATTCGTCCTCACCTGTACTGTCTGCCGATTCTGAAACGCAATATTCACCAGCAGGCGTTACGCGAACTGGTTGCCAGTGGTTTTACGCGCGCCTTCCTGGGGACGGATTCAGCGCCGCATTCACGTCATCGTAAAGAGACTAGTTGCGGCTGCGCCGGTTGTTTCAACGCTCCCTCCGCCCTTGGCAGTTATGCCGCCGTGTTTGAGGAAATGAACGCGCTGGCGCACTTTGAAGCGTTCTGTTCACTGAATGGCCCGCAATTCTATGGCCTGCCGGTGAATGCGGGGTGGGTGGAACTGGTTCGCGATGAACAACAGGTACCGGAAAATATCGCGCTGGCTGATGATTCGCTGGTGCCTTTTTTAGCGGGTGAAACAGTACGCTGGTCAGTAAAAAAATAAAAAATGCGCTTACCTGTTGCTATATATTAGATTTAACTGTATATATATCCAGTATATTCAACAGGGGGCCATTATGCGTATTGAAGTCACTATAGCCAAAACGTCACCTCTGCCTGCCGGTGCGATTGATGCGCTGGCGGGCGAACTCTCCCGTCGTATTAGCCATCATTTTCCTGAGAACTTGGGTAACGTCACCGTGCGTTACGCTACCGCCAACAACTTGTCCGTCATTGGCGCATCAAAAGAGGACAAAGAACGCATTAGCGAGATTCTCCAGGAGACCTGGGAGAGCGCTGATGACTGGTTCATCAATGAATAAAAAATGATATGCAGTGATGTATGTTTGCCGGGTCGCCCCGGCTTTTTTATTTGCGCAACTGATGAATATTTCGCCTGACCGTCAAAATAATTGCACAACATCCTAAAAAAATATGAATGAACTGCCGCTTTATTGTTCATATAATTCTTAAAAAGAGAAATTTATCCTCCGGTCTCTTTAAAAACGCAGTGAATAGCCTTATTAATTGGTATACTGAAGTTGCTTCAGAAGAAAAACACGCATTGAACCTCGAGAACCGTTGTCTTATAACACGTACCAGGGGGGCATGATGGAAAAGAATAATGAAGTCATTCAGACCCATCCGCTTGTAGGATGGGACATCAGCACCGTCGATAGCTATGATGCGCTGATGCTGCGTTTGCACTACCAGACCCCAAATCGTCCGGAACCGGAAGGGACTGAAGTTGGTCAAACGCTCTGGTTAACGACAGATGTAGCCAGGCAATTTATTTCAATATTAGAAGCCGGCATCGCCAAAATAGAATCAGGTGATTACCAGGAAAACGAGTATCGTCGCCATTAGCGTGACGCGCTCCCCCTCTCTCAGGCACCGTAAGGTGCCTCACTTATTTCTGGCTTGTATATCTCAGCGCAGTTATTTACCCTGAAATCATCGCGATAGCAGAGAGAAGCTGATGAAATACGACCTTATTATTATCGGCAGCGGTTCGGTTGGCGCCGCCGCTGGTTATTACGCCACCCGCGCCGGGCTAAAGGTCCTGATGACCGATGCGCATATGCCGCCTCATCAACAGGGCAGCCACCACGGCGATACCCGTCTTATCCGCCATGCTTATGGTGAAGGCGAAAAATATGTCCCGCTGATGCTTCGCGCCCAGACGCTTTGGGATGAACTCTCCACACACAATGAAGAGCCTATTTTTGTCCGCTCCGGCGTCGTCAACCTCGGCCCGGCCGATTCCGCTTTCTTAGCCAACGTCGCACGAAGCGCGCAACAGTGGCAATTGAACGTCGAGCGCCTGGACGCGACGGCCCTCATGACGCGCTGGCCGGAAATTCGCGTGCCCGATAATTATATCGGGCTGTTTGAAGCTGACTCCGGTTTTCTGCGCAGCGAATTAGCCATTACCACATGGCTTCGTCTGGCCCGAGAGGCTGGCTGCGCACAGCTATTCAACAGCCAGGTAAGCCATATTCATCATGATGATAACGGTGTGACGATAGAGACGAGTGAAGGCAGCTACCACGCCAGCAAGGCGCTAATTAGCGCGGGCACCTGGGTCAAAGCGCTGGTACCGGAGCTGCCCGTTCAGCCCGTACGTAAAGTTTTTGCCTGGTTTAAGGCGGATGGACGTTACAGCACTAAAAACCGCTTTCCGGCCTTTACCGGCGAAATGCCCAACGGCGATCAATATTACGGCTTCCCGGCGGAGAACGACGAGTTAAAAATCGGCAAACACAATGGCGGACAGCTAATACAGGCTCCGGAAGAGCGCAAGCCCTTTGCCGCCGTTGCCAGCGATGGCGCGGAAGCATTTCCTTTCCTGCGTAACGTACTGCCGGGTATCGGCGGTTGTTTACATGGGGCGGCATGTACCTATGATAATTCGCCGGACGAGAATTTTATTATCGATACGCTGCCTGGCCATGAGAACACGCTTGTCATCACTGGACTCAGCGGACATGGTTTTAAATTCGCCCCGGTGTTAGGAGAAATCGCTGCGGATTTTGCGTTGGGAAAAACATCCTCCTTTGATCTGACGCCGTTCCGGCTTTCCCGTTTTAGCCAATAATTTGTCGGCCCCGTAAAGGGGCTGTTTATTAAGGTAACCTATGCGCCGTCTCTTTCATTTTCTGATGAATAATATTCGCGAACATTTCATGCTTTACGTTATTCTTTGGTCACTGCTAGCGGTGATGGATATTGTTTATCTCCTTTTCTTCTGATTGCTTTTCATTGACGCTAACTGACACTTCCTGAAAATTCCTCACTTTTTATTTCATAACGTTGAAGCACGACAATAATGCCAGTTCCTGCCGTTGCGCGGTTACAGGAGTGAAATATCTCGAAACTTCTGAAGCTGAACCGCAAACAACATCAAAATTATTGAAATAAAAATAAATATCATTCAAATTCTTATTTATAAGTTGCATTCGGCGCTTTTCCACGCCATTTTCATTCTCTCGTGAAATATTCATTGGTGTGTTTATGCAATTTAAAAATACTCCACAGCGTTATGGCGTGGTTTCCGCCGCGCTCCACTGGCTGACCGCCCTGGTGGTCTATGGCATGTTTGCGTTGGGTTTATGGATGGTCACGCTCAGTTATTACGACGGCTGGTATCACCAGGCACCGGAAATACATAAAAGTATTGGCATATTACTGATGATGGCGCTGATCGTGCGTATTATCTGGCGGCTTTATTCTCCGCCTCCCGTTGCGTTGACCAGCTATTCCCGCTTAACGCGCGCTGGCGCCGCCGCAGGTCATCTCCTCCTGTATCTCCTGCTCTTTGCGATAATCATTAGCGGCTACCTGATTTCCACCGCCGACGGTAAACCGATTAGCGTCTTTGGCTGGTTTGAGATTCCGGCCACGCTTACGGACGCGGGCGCGCAGGCTGACATCGCCGGAACGCTGCATCTGTGGTTTGCCTGGTCGCTGGTCATTATCTCGCTCTCGCATGGGGTTATGGCGCTAAAACACCATTTCATCGATAAAGACGACACACTGAAACGTATGACAGGAATGTCGTCATCTGACTATGGAGCTCAAAAATGAAAAAAAACCTGCTGGGATTCACCCTCGCATCCTTGTTATTCACGACCGGTTCCGCCGTGGCGGCGGAGTATAAAATTGATAAAGAAGGCCAACATGCGTTCGTCAATTTCCGCATTCAGCATCTAGGCTACAGCTGGCTATACGGCACCTTTAAAGATTTCGACGGCACGTTCACTTTTGACGAAAAAAATCCGTCGGCAGACAAAGTGAACGTGACCATTAACACCAATAGCGTCGACACTAACCATGCCGAACGTGACAAACACCTGCGTAGCGCGGAGTTTCTTAATGTTGCGAAATTCCCGCAGGCAACCTTCACCTCTACCAGCGTGAAAAAAGAGGGCGATGAACTGGATATTACCGGCAATCTGACGCTCAATGGCGTGACTAAACCGGTGACGCTGGAAGCGAAGCTGATGGGCCAGGGCGACGATCCGTGGGGCGGTAAGCGCGCGGGCTTTGAGGCCGAAGGAAAAATTAAGCTGAAGGATTTCAATATAACTACCGATCTCGGCCCGGCCTCACAAGAGGTTGAGCTTATCATCTCAGTAGAAGGCGTTCAGCAGAAGTAACGCCTGGCGAAATGCCGGATAGCGGCCTTTACGCTGCTATCCGGCAAAATATTACTCAGCCGGATCGGGAATGCTCAGTTTGCTATTAAGCCGACCACGCGATTTATTAAAAATTTTATTGCCGTTCTCGCGACCCGCGCGACGTCGGCGCTGTTCTTCCTCCGGCAAGGCCAACTCTTCACAGCATTGTTCACTACAGCAGCCGTTAAATTTACTGGCGCACTGCGGACACTGGATAAACAGCAGATGGCAACCGTCATTTTTGCAGTTGGTATGGCTATCGCAGGGCGCGCCGCACTGATGGCAATGCGCGATAACCTCATCCGAGATTCGTTCGCCCATTCGCTCATCAAATACAAAGTTTTTGCCGATAAAGCGAACGGGAAGCCCCTGCTCGCGCGCGCGACGGGCGTACTCAATGATGCCACCCTCAATATGCCAGACTTTATTGAAACCGTTGTGTTTCATCCAGGCGCTGGCTTTCTCACAACGAATACCGCCGGTACAGTACATCACTATCTTTTTATCTGCATGTTCCCGCAGCATTTCAACCGCTTTTGGCAACTGTTCACGAAACGTATCCGCCGGGATTTCCAGAGCATTTTCGAAATGGCCGACTTCATACTCATAGTGGTTGCGCATATCAATAAAGACCGCATCAGGATCGTCCAGCATCGCATTCACATCTGCCGCCTTCAGATAATCGCCGACATTACTGGCGTCAAAAGTCGGATCGTCAATTCCGTCAGCGACGATACGGTCGCGAACTTTCATACGCAGCACCCAAAATGACTTTCCGTCATCCTCCAGCGCGATATTTAAACGCAGCCCGTCCAGCGCGGGGTCGAACGTATAAAGCTGTTGACGAAAGGTCTCGACCTTGCTTTGCGGCACGCTGATTTGCGCATTGATGCCTTCATGCGCCAGGTAAACACGACCAAAAACGTCCAACGCCGTAAACACCTGATACAACGCGTCCCGCGTCTGCTGCGGCGAGGCGATAGTGAAATATTTATAAAAAGAAATTGTCGTACGCGGCTCGCTTTCCGCCAGCATTTTGGCTTTCAGCTCGTCATTAGAGATGCGGTTGTGTAACACTGGCATGGTGTACGTATCCTGCAATCAGCAAAAAATAAAGTGGGCAGGCATGATAAGGCAAGTCTCGCCAATTTACATCCACACATTTTGCGCTACATTTCCTGCTTTACACTAAATAATTAACAACAATTGCCGATTTAATCGCCACTCTCCTGCTACATATTTTTGCTCAACGCAAAAAGATGCGAGAATACGGGGAATTGTTCGTTGAAAGACAGGATAGAAATGACGAAGTTGCCTAAATTCTCCGTGGCCTTACTGCACCCGCGCTATTGGTTAACCTGGTTGGGTATAGGCGCGCTTTGGTTGGTCGTGCAACTCCCCTACCCGGTCATCTATAAATTGGGTTGCGCATTGGGCCACCTGGCGCGACGCGTAATGAAACGCCGCGCAAAAATCGCCTATCGCAACCTTGAATTATGCTTTCCGGAAATGACCGCGCAGGAACGCCACACTATGGTGGTCAAAAACTTTGAATCCGTCGGTATGGGCGTGATGGAAACCGGCATGGCCTGGTTCTGGCCCGATCGGCGAGTGAACCGCTGGATGGAAGCGAGCGGTCTGGAGCATATCCGTGAAGTTAAGGCGCAGGGGCTGGGGTTCATTCTGGTAGGAATACATTTTCTTACCCTTGAGTTTGGCGCCCGCATGTTTGGTATGCATAACCCGGGGATCGGAGTTTATCGCCCGAATGATAATCCGTTGCTCGACTGGTTACAGACCTGGGGACGCTTACGCTCCAATAAATCGATGTTGGATCGCAAAGATCTGAAAGGCATGGTTAAGGCATTGAAAAGCGGCGAATTGATCTGGTATGCGCCGGATCACGATTACGGCCCGCGCGCCAGCGTCTTTGTACCGTTATTCGCCGTCGACCAGGCCGCTACGACCTCCGGTACCTGGATGCTCGCGCGCATGTCTAAAGCCTGTATTATCCCCTTCGTGCCTCGCCGTAAACCCGATGGGAAAGGCTACGAACTGATCATTCTTCCTGCGGAATATTCGCCTCCGCTGGAGAGCGCAGAAGCGACTGCCGCATGGATGAATAAGATTGTTGAGCAGTGCATTATGATGGCGCCAGAGCAGTATATGTGGCTGCATCGCCGCTTTAAAACTCGCCCTGAAGGCGTACCGTCGCGCTATTGACAGGATTGCAGCCGTCAGGCTGCAATTTTTCCCCTCTTTTAGCTTTAAAAGCTCCCCACATTGCGAGGCTGGTAAGGTCGGCGCATAATTATAATTAGTACGCTCATAATTAAATTGATGATAGCGCAAACCGCGCATCATACTGTGGAACGCTATGTCACCCTCTGATGTCCCCATAAACTGGAAACGCAATCTAACCGTTACCTGGCTGGGCTGTTTTTTAACCGGCGCAGCATTCAGTCTGGTCATGCCTTTTCTCCCTCTCTACGTTGAGCAACTCGGCGTAACAGGCCATAGCGCGCTCAACATGTGGTCCGGGCTGGTCTTTAGTATTACGTTCCTCTTTTCAGCTATCGCTTCCCCTTTTTGGGGCGGTCTGGCGGATCGTAAAGGGCGTAAGATCATGCTGTTGCGTTCCGCTCTCGGCATGGCCATTGTGATGCTGTTAATGGGCATGGCGCAAAATATCTGGCAATTTCTGATCCTCCGCGCGTTATTAGGCCTGCTGGGCGGATTTATTCCCAACGCCAATGCGCTCATCGCCACTCAGGTGCCGCGCCACAAAAGCGGCTGGGCGTTAGGGACGCTCTCTACTGGCGGCGTCAGCGGCGCTCTGCTTGGCCCACTTGCGGGCGGTCTGCTCGCCGACCATTACGGCCTTCGTCCGGTCTTTTTTATTACCGCCAGCGTTTTGTTTATCTGTTTTCTGCTCACCTTCTTTTTCATTCACGAGAATTTCCTGCCGGTGAGCAAAAAAGAGATGCTTCACGTTCGGGAAGTGGTCGCCTCGTTAAAAAATCCCCGCCTGGTGTTAAGCCTGTTTGTCACCACGCTGATTATTCAGGTGGCGACGGGGTCTATTGCGCCCATCCTGACGCTCTATGTGCGCGAACTCGCGGGAAATGTCAGTAATATTGCGTTCATTAGCGGGATGATAGCGTCCGTTCCCGGCGTGGCGGCATTACTTAGCGCCCCCCGGCTCGGCAAGCTTGGCGACAGAATTGGCCCGGAAAAGATCCTTATCGTCGCGCTGATTATTTCCGTACTGCTGCTGATTCCAATGTCTTTTGTGCAAACGCCGTGGCAGCTCGCGCTATTGCGGTTTCTGCTTGGCGCGGCGGATGGCGCGCTGCTGCCAGCCGTTCAAACTCTGCTGGTTTACAACTCTACCAACCAGATAGCCGGGCGCATATTCAGTTACAACCAATCTTTCCGCGATATCGGCAACGTCACCGGCCCTCTCATGGGTGCCGCAATTTCCGCGAGCTATGGCTTCCGCGCCGTATTCTGCGTCACGGCAGGCGTGGTGTTGTTCAATGCTATCTATTCATGGAACAGCTTACGACGGCGCAGACTGGCAATAGAATAATTTTTGCGCTTTCATACTTGCAATATTACAGAATCAGCTATTCTTTCCCTAAATACCTCATCAAATCAAAGGGAGACACTGATGACCATGTATGCCACGCTGGAAGAAGCTATCGATGCAGCCCGGGAAGAATTTCTGGCTGACCATCCAGGCCTCGAACAAGATGAAGCGAATGTGCAGCAGTTCAACGTTCAGAAATATGTACTGCAGGATGGGGACATCATGTGGCAGGTCGAATTTTTCGCCGATGAAGGTGAAGATGGCGAATGTCTGCCGATGCTGAGTGGTGAAGCCGCGCAGAGCGTGTTTGACGGCGATTATGATGAGATAGAGATCCGCCAGGAATGGCAGGAAGAGAATACTTTGCATGAATGGGATGAAGGGGAATTCCAGCTTGAACCCCCGCTTGATACCGAGGAAGGCCGTACTGCGGCAGACGAATGGGATGAGCGTTAATTACTCATAAGGCCCGTGGTGAATATCGAGCGGCAGTAGCAGTGTATCGAAGATCAGTGAGAAGGGCAGATCGAGGATAGTGATATAGCGCCATGCGGAATCACGCATATCCCACTGCACGCCAGGGTAATACTGGTTGCCGTGTCCTTGTCCGGGGATCGTTCTGCTGATAATACTGCCGCAGCCGCTCAGGGTAATCACCATTATGCTCACCGCGAATATACGCACCTGATACCTCATTTCACTATAAAAATACCGGCATCACGCCGGTATTTTTCACCTCACTCCAGACCTGAAGACCTTATCTCGCTGACGATGTTCGTCCCTGCAACGCCTGCGGATTCAGGACGAGAGACTGATAATGGTTTACCCAGGAAGAGTATCTCTCTGGCGCATTCCAGACCCGATAGTGTAAACGCGCCATTGTCACCGGATCGCTGAGCAAAACCAGACGCCGATCGCGGTTCAGTTTCTCCGGCGTTTCGTTTAGCGCCTGCTCCACATGACGATCGCGGGCTATTTCCAGCACCTTACTGGCGCGGTGACGCGCAGTGGCCATCGCGGTCGCCAGCGCATTAAGCGACGGGTTAAATACCGCATGCATAAAGCCATCGTCCAGAATACGGCGGCGATTCATCTCCAGATATTTATCGGTATCGACCAACACCTGAGGCGGCGAATACTCTTCCGGGATCAGGAACAGCTTCCAGCGTTTGGTGCGTAATCCTACCGTTGAACGACTGGAGATCACCGAAACAAATGGCGACAGAATCAGCGAAAAGACAATCGGCGCCAGCCAGAACAGAAAGCGTAAATCCAGCCACGCCATACCCACCGCCCAGACCAGCCCCAGCAGCAGTTGAGAGCCGTGACGCATAAAGGCTTCTCCCCACGGCGTAGAATCATCGTCGCGTTGCGGTGAGTTCCAGACCACTTCCCAGCCGAGGAACGCGCTGACCACAAACACGGTATGAAACAGCATACGCACCGGCGCCAGCAACACGGAGAACAGCACTTCCAGCAACAGCGACAACGTAACGCGCCAGAAACCGCCATACTCTTTGGTGCCTTTACACCAGATCAGCATAATACTGAGCAGCTTCGGCAGGAACAGCAGCACCATCGTTGATGCAAACAGCGCGATTGCCAGTTCCGGACGCCACTGCGGCCAGACCGGAAAAAGCTGGCGCGGCTGAAGGAAATATTGCGGCTCTGTTAACGCATGAACGACCTGCAGCGCGGTAGAAAGCGCGAGGAACATAAACCATAACGGCGCGGACAGATATGACATTACCCCCGTCAGGAACACGGCGCGATGCACCGGGTGCATTCCTTTCACCAGGAACAGACGAAAGTTCATCAGGTTGCCGTGACACCAGCGGCGGTCGCGTTTAAGCTCATCCAGCAGGTTTGGCGGCAGCTCTTCATAGGAGCCGGGGAGATCGTAGGCAATCCAGACGCCCCACCCTGCCCGACGCATTAGCGCCGCCTCCACAAAGTCGTGGGAAAGAATCGATCCGGCGAACGAACCTTCTCCCGGCAGCGGCGCCAGAGCGCAGTGCTCGATAAACGGCTTCACGCGGATAATGGCATTGTGCCCCCAGTAGTGCGACTCCCCCAACTGCCAGAAGTGCAGCCCGGCGGTAAACAGCGGCCCATAGACGCGGGTCGCGAACTGTTGGCAGCGGGCATACAGAGTATCCATCCCCGACGCTTTCGGCGAAGACTGGATAATCCCGGCGTTTGGATTCGCTTCCATCAGGCGCACCAAGCCGCTCAGACACTCGCCGCTCATCACTGAGTCCGCGTCCAGCACCACCATATAGCTGTACTGATTGCCCCAGCGGCGGCAAAAATCGTCAATATTGCCGCTTTTGCGTTTCATACGGCGGCGGCGGCGACGGTAAAAAATTTGGCCTTCGCCCTGCACTTCCGCGATAAGCTCCATCCACGCCTTTTGCTCCGCCACGCAGATATCCGGGTTATAACTGTCGCTAAGGATATAGACGTCGAAATGCGCGGCGTTGCCTGTGGCTTTAACGGACTCCCAGGTCGCGCGCAGACCGGCGAAAACGCGACTAACGTCTTCATTACAGATAGGCATGATCAGCGCCGTCCGGTGTTCCGGATTGAGGGGCTCATCGCCAACCGTAGACGCGGAGATGCTGTACTTATCGCGCCCGATAAGCAGTTGCAGGAAGCCCATCAGCGCCGTCCAGAATCCGGCTGACACCCAGCAGAACAGCACGGCAAACAGAATCAGGATACCGGTTTGCAGCATGTAGGGCAGGAGCTGCATAAAAGAGACCCAAATATCCTGCCCCACCATATCCATAGGATTGATGAGCGCCCATCCCTGATAAGGCAGAATGGTCTTCATATACCAGGTCGCGACGACGGTTTGCGCCAGAGTCAAAATTAACAAAATATAGCGGCGTATAGTGCCGACGGTACGCCATTTTTGCTCGCTCGCCTGCTCTTCTTTTGTCAGACGAGAAACATAGCGCGGCGTTACATCCCGCCCACGCAGACGATCCCAGAAACGGCCAACCGGGTTGGTTCGCCAGGGATCGGGAAACATCGAAGAGCGCGTCGCTTTTGGCATAGCCTGCAACTGATCGCGCCCTTCATCATCTTTAATTAACTGCCCCTTCGCCAATGAATCCGGCCAGGCGTGTTCAAGGCGGGCTTTTACGGAACCCTGCGGTGAATCGTCTTCTCGCGAGTAAGTCCGATGCTCGGCATCCAGCGCCTGATGCACGGCGCGGATGTCAGTTTTCGGCAATGCCGCTTTCTCACGTTCAGAAAGCAGCAGTGCGTCAATATACTCAGTTGTTTTATTCATTGGCAGGTAACTGGTAGCTCCAGGTTTCACTTAGCGTCTGATCGGCATTCACCAATGCGGCACGCATTTCCGTGGTTTTCTTCGCGTCTTTGACTTTCACGCGCAGCATTAAACGCCAGCCTTTAGTGACTGGGTTATAGCGTACATTACTGTCAACGATTTCACCGTTATCGCCAATGCTGGTTTGCGCAGCGACAGGCGTATCCGGCGGCAGTTTTTTCATGTCGGCGCCAACGAAATCCACCACAAAGGCAATAGTGCCGTCGGGCTGGCGAATCAGATTCGACTGTTTAACGTCGCCCGTTGAGCGGCGTGTTTGCAGCACCCAGGCATTATCCGGCGCATGAAGTTTATCTTCATCGCGGCTGAAGGTCAGAGTGTACTTGAAGTTCATCTCTTTACCCGGTTCCGGCAGTTGATCCGGAGTCCAGTAAGCGACGATGTTATCGTTGGTTTCATCATTGGTCGGAATTTCAACCAGTTCAACCTTACCTTTGCCCCAGTCGCCTTTCGGGGTAATCCAGGCGCTTGGACGCAGGTCGTAGCGATCGTCTAAATCTTCAAAGCGCGAGAACTCGCGACCACGCTGCAACAGGCCGAATCCCTGAGGGTTTTCCATTGCATAGCTGCTCACAGCGAGGTGTTTTGGATTGTTCAGCGGACGCCAAATCCACTCGCCATTACCCGCATGAATGGATAAGCCGTTCGAGTCATGCAGTTCCGGACGATAGTTGGTCGTCGGCGACGGCTGGTTTGGCCCAAACAGGAACATACTGGTTAATGGCGCAACGCCCAGCTTGCCCACTTTATCGCGCAGATAGACTTTTGACTGCACGTCCACCACGGTATCGCGGCCAGGAATGATCACAAAACGGTAAGCGCCGGTCGCGCGCGGAGAATCCAGTAATGCATAGACGGTCAAACGCTTATCGGTGGGTTTTGGACGCTCAATCCAGAACTCGCGAAAGCGGGGAAACTCTTCACCAGATGGTAAGGCGGTATCAATCGCCAGGCCGCGCGCAGATAAGCCATATACCTGGCCTGCGCCGATAACGCGGAAATAGCTGGCGCCAAGCATACTGACGATTTCGTCGTTCTTATCTTTACTGTTGATGGGGTACAGAACTTTGAACCCGGCGAAGCCTAAATCTTTTACCGTGTCTTTATCGTGCTGAACATTGCCAAAATTGAAGTAATCCGGGCTGTATTTGATTCTTTTGACCGTCGTCGCCGTCACTTCGTTAATCTTGACCGGCGTATCGAAGTACATCCCCTGATGGTAAAATTCGAGCTTAAAAGGGGTCTTTAAGTTGTTCCAGTAGGCTTTATCGCTGTTAAACTGGATCTGCTGATAATCCGCATATTTCATGTCGCGGAAAACGGAGGGCAAGTTGCTTTTAGGCGCCTCATAGCCTTTCCCGGCTAAAGATTGAGCTTGTTTTGCCACGTCATCAATACTGAACGCCCAGCTCGATGATGCGTAGAGCGTTAACATAATAGCTGCGCCCAACCAACGCATTTTCATCATTTGTCGTTTATGTTTCATAATAAGTAAGCACTTCCCCCTTTGTGTGCTTATATCGATCCGATCCATTTTAATGGATAATCAGGCATTACGACAACTGAATCCAGGCTTTGTTCAGCGCGCTGGCTCATGGATTAAGCACCTCCCGCGCCTGTTTTCACTTTGCGTGCTTATCCTGGAGACAGGTTGTCGGAGTTGGTGTAGGGTTGCTACCGAATGTAACTATAATTCGCCTTATGGATAAGGTGAAAAATCTGAGAATACGTGACCTTATATGAGCTCTGTACCCGCGCCGCGTGAATATTTTCTTGACTCTATCCGCGCATGGCTGATGTTGTTAGGGATTCCCTTTCATATCTCGTTGATCTATTCCACTCACAGTTGGCATGTCAATAGCGCCACGCCATCGTGGTGGCTAACTCTGTTTAACGATTTTATCCACGCTTTTCGTATGCAGGTGTTTTTTGTTATTTCTGGTTATTTTTCGTACATGTTGTTTTTACGTTATCCGTTAAAACGCTGGTGGAAAGTACGGGTAGAACGTGTGGGTATTCCCATGCTTACCGCAATCCCTTTGCTTACCTTGCCGCAATTTATCCTGTTGCAATATGTCAAAGAGAAAACAGAGAACTGGCCTACACTCTCTGCCTATGAAAAATATAATACGTTAGCGTGGGAACTCATTTCACATCTGTGGTTTTTACTGGTGCTGGTGATATTAACCACCGTCAGCATCGGGATTTTTACCTGGTTCCAAAAAAGGCAGGAAACAAGCAAGCCTCGTCCCGCCGCTATTTCACTGGTCAGGCTTTCGCTTATTTTTTTCCTGCTGGGGATGGCTTACGCCGCTATCAGGCGCATTATTTTCATCGTATATCCAGCAATCCTCAGTGACGGCATGTTCAATTTTATTGTGATGCAAACGCTATTTTATGTGCCGTTTTTTATTCTCGGTGCGTTGGCCTTCATTCACCCCGATCTGAAAGCGCGCTTCACCACGCCCTCACGCGGATGCACTTTAGGCGCTGCCGTTGCTTTTATCGCGTATCTGCTGAATCAACGTTATGGGAGCGGCGACGCCTGGATGTACGAAACCGAATCCGTGATTACGATGGTAATGGGGCTGTGGATGGTGAACGTGGTATTCTCACTGGGGCATCGCTTGTTAAACTTCCAGTCCGCGCGTGTCACCTATTTCGTGAATGCTTCGCTGTTTATCTATCTGGTGCATCATCCCTTAACGCTTTTCTTTGGCGCGTATATTACGCCGCATATCTCCTCCAACCTGATCGGGTTCTTGTGTGGGCTGATATTTGTCATGGGTATTGCGTTAATTCTGTATGAAATTCATTTACGCATCCCGCTCCTGAAATTTCTCTTTTCAGGTAAACCGCCGGTAAAACAAGAAAGCCGCGCCGCGATCGGGTAGTTTTCCGCGCGCGGGTTCACAGCAACCATTCCACAGGTAAAATTGCCGCCAACCGTACCAGAACTCGCTGCCAGAAACGCGTAGCGGGTTCTTTCTTTAACACCTTTTCCTCTTCTTGCTGACGATCGATCCAGTTAATTCGTCCCCAGCGATCCAGCCGCAGTTGCCAGGCCGCATCGCGTTGGCTCTGCGTAAAACGCTTATGAATAAGCGTCGCCAGCGTTTCACTTTCAATGACAAAGCCCATTTCGGTATTTAAAAGCGTTGAACGGGGATCAAAATTAAGCGACCCGATAAACACCTTACTACCATCAATACTGAACGTTTTAGCATGTAAGCTGGAACCTGAGTTCCCGGTGAGTCCGCGATCATGTACGGCGGTTTCATGTTCGCGGGTCGGTTTCAGTTCGTAGAGCTCCACGCCATAGCGCAGTAATTTCTTGCGCCAGCGCGCGTACCCTGCGTGAACGACCGCCACATCGTTGGCCGCCAGAGAGTTAGTTAAGATGGCGATCTTCACGCCTTTCCTGACCAGATTAAGCAACTGCGCCACGCCTGCGCGCGTAGGGACAAAGTAAGCGGAAATAATGTCGATACGCTCCGTCGGCGACCCCATCACGTCAAATAATCGCTGCGGAAGAAGCGAATGGCGCTGCGCCTTCCCCTCGCCTTTAGAAGGGTCATCGCTAAGCAAGCGTGTTTTTGCCCAAATCAGCGGCAACGTTCCGCGATCGAGATCCGCCATAAACTGGCTGGTTTCCAGCTTATGCAGATAACGGCGGGTGATCTCATCGTTATACCAGGATTCGGGAAGTTCGATACGCTGCGTCAGTTCCTGCTCAGAAAGGGATAATACTTGCTGCAATGTCGACACTGAACTACAGCGCCAGTAACGTTCAAAATCATTGGCGACATCATTGACCACCGGGCCAATGGCCATCACGTCCAGATCGGAAAATAGCGGCTCCTCGCCAGCGCCGAAATAGGCATCGCCGATGTTGCGCCCACCGACCAGCGTCACTACGCCGTCGGCAGTGTAACTTTTATTGTGCATCCGCCGATTCAGCCGCGCAAAATCCGTCAAATATCCCAGCGCGCGTAGCGTACGAAAAGAGAAAGGATTAAACAGACGAACTTCGATATTAGGATGGCTATCCAGCAAGCGCAACGTATCATCCAGACCAGGCGTATTGTTATCATCCAGCAGCAGACGAACATGAACGCCGCGCTTCGCCGCCGACAGCAGTACCGAAAAGAGCAGTCGCCCGGACATATCGTCTTCCCAAATATAATACTGCACATCCAGCGTCCGCGCCGCCATTTCGGTCAGGCGGTAGCGGGCGGCAAAAGCGTCCAGACTGTTATCCAGCGCGAGAATGCCGCACTCTCCGGGATGGCGCGCGCATAGCGGTTCAACGGCACGCTCCAGGCGTGTTTTATCAGGCAGGGTCGTCGCCTTGCTGAGTAAGTAATCTTGCGTAAAGCCGGGCAGTTTCTTCATCATAACAGACAAAGTATACCTGTTCAGGCAGAGCGTAACGGGTAATAAAATCTGAAACCGTCCTGACGGCGACTTCAGCGGCCTGGGCGCGTGGATAGCCATAAACGCCGGTACTGATTGCCGGAAAAGCGATGGAACGAAAGTGATTCGCCTCGGCAAGCAGCAAACAATTCCGGTATGCCTCTTCGAGTAGCTCAGCTTCCTGGTGTTCGCCGCCTCGCCAGACGGGCCCCACTGTGTGAATAACCGCCTTTGCCGAAAGCTTGCCAGCAGGCGTGATAACCGCATGTCCCGTCTGACATTCGCCCTGTTGCTGACGGATGAGTTTACAGGCGTCCAGCAATGCCGGCCCCGCCGCGCGATGAATCGCGCCGTCTACGCCACCGCCGCCCATTAATGATGCGTTAGCGGCATTCACAATCGCATCGACGCTAAGTTGAGTGATATCACCCTGTATGACCTGAAGACGTGATGTCATAACCCCCCCTTTTGTCTCACCTTATCTGCAAAGTGTACAGCAGGGCTTTCAACAGAGTCGCTCTTTTTATATCTATGACACCGCCGTTAACGGTACTCAATATTCATCACCGCCAGGCTTTTTTGCGCATCGAGATAATGCAGCCTCACCGTCGCAATGGACTGAATATCCTGCGGTAATCCAGATGCCTGCCGAAGGTCAATCCGGTGCATTTGCTTTTTACCTTCGCGCAGGCAGGTTAAATCAATATTTTCGGCATGAGTAGAAATATCGCACAGTGGCTCAACAATCGCGCCGCGAAAATGGATAACGCCGCCCTGTACCGTTTGTTGCCCTACCGCAGAATGGATAAAAAAAGCGCAGATACACAGGCCTATGCCAGGGATATTTTTCTTGATTACGGACATGTTAACTCCTCAATGATCAGTCATCCTCGAGGGTTCGGCGTTACCTTATAGCGACATGCCGAGACGATGAGACGCTTTTATCGCCTCTTTATACCCAGGTCAGCCAATCCATTTCCGCCACCATCAAAAACTACTGTGCAGAAGGCGGCCATTGTTGTGATAAATGCAGTGATTGTCCGTCCGAAACAGTAACAATAATTTTAACCGAGTCCTCTGAAGATATATTTACACTAAGACGAGACAACTCAATCGGTTGATTAGCAGGTAAAGATAGCGTTTGTTTTTGCTGTGTATGGCTTTGTCCCCCGACGCCGTCGCGCACAGAGAGAATTTGCACCTGACAGACGCAGGGTTCGTTTAATGTGACCTGAGGGATCACCGTGTAAATATCGCCTTGCTGAGTCGTGGTAAACGTAATCTGATTTGAAAGTGCGGCAAGGAGCAATAAAGTATGCATAATTTCCTCCCGAAAAAAAACAGGGCTTATGCCCTGTTTTTTTATTAGCGCAGACGCTAAATTAATACTGGTTAGCCGTGGCGTTGTTGCCAAAACCAACCTGACGCACCATTACGCTGGAATCAGATGCGGTCTGATTAACCAGCGCGGCGTTATTACCGCCGTATTGGCCGACAGTAATATCGGAGTTTTTAGCGTTCCACTGGTCGATGGTGGCATTATTTCTGAAACCATTCTGAGTCAGTTCAATAGTACTATTATCCGCACCCTGGCCTACATCGGCGCCGTTACCATAACCGCTCTGGGTAATGGTCGTTTCAGATTTACGGGCATCGCTTTGCAGAGCAAGCGCAGCGTTAGCGGAACCGTACTGATAAATGCTCAACGTTGAGTCCGGGCCGGAACTATTGCCGCCGCCGTTATGATTACCGCCGCCGCCCCATTGTGGAACGACGCCAGCCAGAGCACTGCCAGAAACTACGATTGCTGCGAATGCTGCCACTTTTAAAAGTTTCATGGTAAAACCCCCATCGGATTGATTTAAAAGTCGTAACGGTATTAGCGTTGGGTGACGCGAATAGCCATATGCGACTGTTTCTGCACTACAACTGCTGTTTTCTGCGTACCGTACTGGGTAATATTGGCCTTATTTCCAGAACCTTTCTGGATAATAGCTGCACTATTACCGTAAGCGCTTTGCGATATACTGGCATCGTTGGCATTGCCCGTTTGCTCAATATACGCAAAGTTATAATTCCCTGCCTGGTCGACTTTCGCCCGATTATTTCCTCCTTCTTGTGAAATAACGGACAATAGTTTTGATCCTTCCTGGCGTACTCTGGCACTATTATCCGTGCCGACTTGACCAATAATGGCCGCCTGATTAAATGAAGACTTGCTTAATTCATTTACCGCAAAATTATATTCTGAACGAGCCAGATCATAATTTGTCGCGGTTGCAATCCCAGGCGCACCCAGTATTGTCAACATCATAAATAACAATTTGTTTTTCATGCTGTCACCCTGGACCTGGTCGTACATAGCGAAAATTATCTATTACCTTGTTAGCGACATGCGTTTTTTGTTAACGCGTCGTTACGATGAAGAGTATGTCCGTGGAAAAATTTTTAATAACTCACCCACGCGTGGTATTTTGTTATTTAAGCTCATACCAAAGTGCTAATAAAACGATAGCCATGTGATTTTTTATAATTGATTTTTGGCCATAGAAGATAGTGTATCGCGAACCCAAAAAATGAAGTGTTGGTGTGTGTTATGCCGCCATGGGGATGTTCTTATGCTTCCTATGGGGGGCAATACGCACAAGACGTGACACACTTCGTTTTTTTTGTCTTTGTGCTGTCCAGGTTAATGCCTCGTCTCAAATTTTAAGAAAAAATAAAATCAAAACATGACACACAATAATTAAAATGATTAAAAATCAATGAATTATTATAATTTGTATGATTTTTTAAATCTATGCAATAACAGCGAAATGTACAACTTTACTATCAAATCTAAACTTCAAAAAAACCCAAAAACAACATTTTAATATATATTTTTACATCTTGTTACAAGTTTAACACTTGCTTTAAGATTTGTAATGGCTAGATTGAAAACAGTTAAAAGTATTTTCGTAAATATTTTTCTCTTTCTGGATAATGGGCTATTTCAACCCACAGCAGTGCAACATCTGTCAGTACTTCTGGTGCCTTTATTTTATGGGGGCAGCTGTCAGATGTGCGATTAAAAAAAGTGGAGTTTCATCATGTTTAATGAAGTCCATAGTAGTCATGGTCACACACTATTGTTGATCACAAAGCCATCTCTGCAAGCTACGGCATTATTGCAACATTTAAAGCAATCGCTGGCCATAACCGGAAAACTGCATAATATTCAACGTTCTCTGGAAGATATCTCAGCCGGTTGCATTGTTTTAATGGATATGATGGAAGCGGATAAGAAGCTTATCCACTATTGGCAGGATAATTTAAGCCGCAAAAACAATAATATAAAAACATTATTGTTAAATACCCCTGACGATTATCCCTACCGTGAAATTGAAAACTGGCCTCATATTAACGGCGTGTTTTACGCCACTGAAGACCAGGAACACGTGGTCAGCGGATTACAGGGTATTCTGCGTGGCGAATGCTATTTTTCACAAAAATTAGCCAGTTACCTGATTACGCACTCAGGAAATTACCGCTACAACAGCACCGAGTCCGCATTACTCACTCATCGCGAAAAAGAGATCCTCAATAAGTTACGTATTGGTGCCTCTAATAATGAAATCGCGAGGTCGCTATTTATCAGCGAGAATACGGTTAAGACACATCTTTATAATCTTTTCAAAAAGATAGCTGTCAAAAATCGCACCCAGGCAGTTTCATGGGCAAACGATAATCTCAGGCGGTAAGGCCATGAAACGCTATCTGACCTGGATTGTAGCAGCAGAGTTACTGTTCGCTACCGGAAACCTGCATGCCAATGAAGTTGAAGTCGAGGTTCCCGGATTGTTAACCGACCATACCGTCTCTTCGATAGGACATGAATTCTATCGTGCATTCAGCGACAAATGGGAAAGCGAATACACCGGCAATCTGACCATTAATGAAAGACCCAGTGCGCGTTGGGGAAGCTGGATCACCATAACGGTAAATCAGGACGTTATTTTCCAGACCTTTTTATTTCCAATGAAAAGAGACTTCGAGAAAACCGTCGTCTTCGCATTAGCGCAAACAGAGGAAGCATTAAATCGCCGACAAATAGATCAAACGCTATTAAGTACGAGTGATTTAGCGCGTGATGAATTCTAAAACATGATTTTTATCCGGAGGCTGTCATGCGTGTTAAACATGCAGTAGTGCTGCTCATGCTTTTTTCGCCATTAACCTGGGCTGGAAATATGACGTTCCAGTTCCGTAATCCTAACTTTGGTGGAAACCCCAATAACGGTTCCTTTTTATTGAATAGCGCCCAGGCGCAAAATTCATATAAAGACCCCGCTTATGATAACGATTTTGGTATCGAAACCCCCTCAGCGTTGGATAACTTTACGCAGGCTATTCAATCGCAAATTCTGGGCGGCTTGTTGACCAATATTAATACCGGGAAACCAGGACGTATGGTGACCAACGATTTTATTATCGATATCGCTAATCGCGACGGACAGCTCCAGCTCAACGTCACGGACAGAAAAACGGGAAGAACCTCGACCATCGAAGTGTCAGGTTTACAAACTCAGTCAACCGATTTTTAAGCTACAGTCACTAAAGGATATAAATCATGCCGCGCTTACTTATTTTGGTTGCCGTTTTATTGTTGAGCGGATGCTTAACTGCCCCGCCGAAACAAGCTGCGAAACCGACATTAATGCCCCGCGCACAAAGTTACAAAGATTTGACGCACTTACCTGCTCCCACCGGTAAGATCTTTGTTTCGGTATATAACATTCAGGATGAAACGGGCCAATTTAAACCTTACCCGGCAAGTAACTTTTCTACGGCTGTGCCGCAGAGCGCCACCGCTATGTTGGTCACTGCGCTGAAAGATTCGCGCTGGTTTATCCCGCTGGAACGACAAGGCTTACAGAATCTTTTGAATGAACGGAAAATTATTCGCGCAGCCCAGGAAAACGGCACCGTGGCGATGAATAACCGTATCCCGCTTCAGTCGCTGACGGCGGCAAATATTATGGTGGAAGGTTCTATTATTGGTTATGAAAGTAACGTCAAATCCGGCGGGGTCGGCGCAAGATATTTCGGTATTGGCGCCGATACGCAGTATCAGCTGGATCAGATTGCTGTCAACCTGCGCGTGGTTAACGTCAGTACAGGCGAGATCCTTTCTTCGGTGAACACCAGTAAAACAATCCTTTCCTATGAAGTACAGGCAGGCGTGTTCCGTTTTATTGATTACCAGCGCTTACTGGAAGGCGAAATCGGCTATACCTCGAACGAACCGGTGATGCTGTGTCTGATGTCAGCCATTGAAACCGGCGTTATCTTCCTCATTAATGATGGTATCGATCGCGGACTGTGGGATTTGCAGAATAAAGCGGACAGGCAAAATGATATTCTGGTGAAATACCGTGAGCTGTCAGTACCGCCAGAATCCTGATGAATACGACAAAGCGTGGGGAAGAACCCCACGCTTTTTTATTTTGTGACCGCCGTATTCGCTGAATGTTGCTCGCGGCGTGATGCCAGCCATAGCCCACTATTTTTCATGGCATAGCCAAAGATTAGCCCCAGCGCCAGCGACGGTAATACCAACCGCCAGTCACCCTGCCCTGCAAATGTCGCGCAGGCGCCGATAAATGTTCCCGGAACAAAAGAAAGCAATAGCTGCTTTGCCTGGATACACATCAGGAATGCCACGATCCCCGTCAACACGTAACTGACAATTTCCAGATGCGGCGCCAACGCGCTACCGTGAATAATGACCAGCGCCCACACCATACCGCTTAACAGCGTACAGACGGAAATTAACAATCCCTTAAAGCCGCCCTGCGGACAGGCGAAATAAGCCGTACAACCTAAAAAACCGGCCCAGCTTAGTAACCCCAGGGAGACGGCCACCCATCCCCATATTCCAGAAAGGATGCCCGTCGTGATAGCAATAGAAAGAAGTATGTTCATGGCGCGCATCATAACAGAAAAGCGGCGCATTAATGAGATCACGCACACATTTTATGCAATGATGTAAAACCAGTTGCAGTTAAGGGTGATTTACATCACATTATTCTTCATCTTCTTCCTGAAGTTCATCCCACATGGCCCCTATCGCATCACGCGTTAGCGGCGCCAGAGTGCGCCAGAATGGCGTAACGGCATGGGCTTCAACTTTACCGAGGAAGGTATTGCACCAGGGAAGCAGATAATCGGCAAATAAGGTTTCCAGCGCTTCACTTTCATCTTCGGCAGACTGATCTTCCAGCCAGGAGGCCGCGAGCAATAAAGTGCCAATGTGATCGGCAGGCGTATCGGCCAGCGGCATCCCTCGCGACGTTAAAAAAGCGCGCACCTCAGACTCTTCCGCGCCTTCGACCCACGCACTGCGGTATGGCGCTACCGCGCACTCTTCCCCAACAAATAACGCATTGTAATCAGTGGAAATCTGCGTGATATCGCAGCTTTTCTGTAAACGCGCCAGCATGTCATCCTGCTCCAGCGGCCAGTTTGCCGCCAGTTTACCTTCACGGATTAACGTAAACAGCGGAACCAGTAAAGGATCTTGCGGTTGGCGGTAAAACAACGATCCCAGCACACGGCACAGGATTGAAAACTCATTCATTGATATCTTCCCGTAAATAACGATTAAAGTTCGGCAAATTCCGGTACAGGCGCCATACCGCGTGATTCGAGAAAGGCCAGTAAGCGCTGCGGAGAGACGTTCAGGATTCGATCTTCCGGAAAATTCACCGCATCCAGAATTTTCCGGCATTCGGTGAAATCGCCAAGCGTAAAGGCCGTATGGGAATCAGAGCCTAACGCTACCCAGCCTCCCGCATCGCGTACGGCGGCAGCGACCGCGCGGCAATTATCTTCGCTTCCTTTACGCGAATGCAGAAAAGAAGAGTTGTTGATTTCCAGCGCTACATGGTGTTTCGCCGCCGCCTGCGCGATGGCTTTAACCTCCACTGGATACTTTGGATTTCCGGGGTGACTAATTATATGCACCTTGCCGCTGGCGATGGTCGCGATCATCGCCTGGGTATTGGTTTCTTTATCATGTGGCGCAAAAACGGGCTCATGGAAGCCTGCGATAATCAGATCCAGCGAGTCGAACATCTTTCCGGAACAATCAATTTCACCGTTAATGTTCTTGATATTCGCCTCAATGCCACGCAGTATCCCCACGCCGTCAACCAGACGCGGCCAGATGCGCATGTTAATAAAATGCCAGTGATGCGGCGCATCTTCCATGTCCGGACCATGATCGGTAATCGCAAAAAGTTTAATGCCTTTGCGTTTGGCTTCCGCGATATAATCGCTCAGAGTACTGTAGGCATGAGTGCTGGCGACGGTATGCATATGCAGGTCAACGGGATACATTGCTCTCTCCTGTAGTCATTTCCGACAAGGATAGCAGGTATCGCCAGCGTTTTTTAGCGAAACCCGGCCCGCGCCGGGTTGATGTCAATATCCTCTCGCCCGATCCACCTGCCCCGTCACCGGCTCTCCCTTCTCCAGCTGGGTAATGGTGCGGCTAATATAATCGATGGCTTCCGCTGGACGGGTGACTGCCGCAATGTGCGGCGTCATGGCGACTCGCGGATGGCGCCATAATGGACTTTCCTGCGGTAACGGTTCCTGGCTAAAGACATCCAACATCGCGCCTTTTAGCTTACCGCTATCAAGCGCAGCCAGCAGATCCGCCTCCTGAACATGCACGCCGCGCGCGAGATTCAACACGTAAGCGCCATCCGGCAATTGATCCAACAATTCGCTATTAATAATTCCTACCGTTTGGGCCGTATTCGGCAGCAGATTAATCAGCACCCGCGTCTGGTTCAGGAAAGCGTGCAGCTCTTCACGCCCAACATAACTTTCCACGCCAGGCCAGGATTTGCGGCTACGACTCCAGCAACGTAACGGGAACCCCCACGCCTGTAGACTTTCTGCCACTTTTGCGCCCAGTACCCCTGCGCCCATGATACCGACGCTAAACTCTTCGCGGGTATATTCCGGCAACGGTTTCCATAGCGCCTGATTTTTCAGCGCCTGATAATCATCGAAACGACGGAACCAGTGTAATACCTGACTTACGGCATATTCCTGCATTTGCAGGCCCATTCCGGTATCTTCCAGACGGAATAGAGGAATGGAGGCGTCCAGCATTTCCGGATGCGCATTTAATTTACTCAGAATTGCATCCACCCCCGCGCCCAGCGCAAAGACGGCTTTTAAGCGTCTTCCGGCCAGCATTTCAACCGGGGGCTGCCATACAAGCGCATAGTCTGCGGGGTTGTTATCACCGACCTTCCATTCACGAACGCGCGCATGTGGGAGAGCCTTCTCCAGCGCATTTACCCACCAGGCGGTGTTAAATGTCGGGTGATAAAAAATTATCTCCATGTTATCTCCTGAGCAGTATTGTGCGGAATGTGATTGCGCCTGTTATCAGCGTTTTCAACGGGATGTGCAGCATAGCAAATTTCCCGGCGCGGGCAAAAAAAGCAGTTTTCGCTTATTAAAACCACAGATTGGTGGAAGTTTGTATAAACGCGCTTTTTTTTAAAAAAGTTGATTGACGTAGAAAAGATATTTCCCTACATTAGCGCCCGTTCCAGTAATGCTGGAGCGACAATTTGGTGAGGTGTCCGAGTGGCTGAAGGAGCACGCCTGGAAAGTGTGTATACGGCAACGTATCGGGGGTTCGAATCCCCCCCTCACCGCCATATCTAAGTTGAGAGCCTGTACAGAAGTACGGGCTTTTTGCTTATATGTATCCCCCAAACCAAGGGGGGATGAGAACCACCGACCGGGGTTCGACAACTGGCGCAGCCAGTTGGACAGACGACGAGCTTGCGAGGAGACTGCCCGAAGGGCGAGCGCAGCGAGTCAATCCCCCCCTCACAGCCATATTTAAGTTGAGAGCCTGTACAGAAGTACGGGCTTTTTGCTTATTATGTATCCCCCAAACCAAGGGGGGATGAGAACCACCGACCGGGGTTCGACACAAAAACGCCGGGAGCATTTTTGAACAGAGCTTGCTCTGGCCCCGAAGGGGCGAGGCCCAGGGATGGGCTGAGTAGCGTCGCAGCCAGTTGGACAGACGACGAGCTTGCGAGGAGACTGCCCGAAGGGCGAGCGCAGCGAGTCAATCCCCCCCTCACCGCCATATTTGATACAAAATCAATCGATTACAACGTAATATTGGTTTTGTCCTGCATAAAATACTGCATAAAGAAGCTCGTGTAAACGGACTTTTTTTGCATCTTAACCTCTTGTTTTTGCTGTGATTTTCCTGATGAAAGGTTTATTTTTGGACCTTTGGCTGCTATGGGAAAGTTGCTGTAGATTGTGAAAAAACAGCCCCATTCCCCTACCTGAAACGCTTTAGAAAAGTTTGCATAAGTATCTCTCGGTAGTAAAAAGCACCGAGTTCCTCTGCCTGATGCTGCTGTTGCTTTATTAGAAGGCTTACCGCGTTTGAAAGATAACAATCAAGTATCCCCTGCCCCTCGCGCTTGACCTTCCCCCTGTAAACAGTATCAGTCTAAACTGAAGTTTCCAGTCTTTCTTCCATCTCACAGAGAGCCGCATTGTCATGAAAAAGACCCGTTATACCGAAGAACAGATTGCATTTGCCCTGAAACAGGCTGAAACCGGCACCCGCGTCGGGGAAGTCTGCAGAAAGATGGGAATTTCTGAGGCCACATTTTACATCTATGGACTACCTCCGTTTTGCAAGTACTGAATCTGGTTTTGGCTTGTTGCTTACATCTATCCGGCATCAGGAAAATCTGTGCCCAAATGGGTAGCCTCAACAACTGGACGGCCTCTGAGGCCAGTATAAAAATCAGGTTCCGATTGTGCAGGTGCAACCTGTCATCATTTCTCAGTACGCTGCAACTTTTGCTGGCAAGGGATTAATTACACACTACCTGATACCCGGTATCATTTCTCAGCATCGACCAGATTATTCTCGCGTTTTTGTTAGCGACCGCCACGGTCGTTTTATTAAATCCGCGCCGTTCCTTTAACTGGTTAACCCACTGATTCATATGACCATCATTGTTATTCGTGGCAACCCTGACGACAGCGCGGGCACCATGAATAAAAAGTGTCCGCAGATGCTTGTCGCCTTTTTTCGTCATATTCATCAGCACCTGCCTGTCGCCACTCGAATGCTGGCGTGGAACCAGACCCAGCCATGCAGCAAAGTGGCGACCATTCTTAAATTCAGTTCCTTTGCCAATAGCAGCAACAACGGCCGTGGCCGTTTTAGGACCAATGCCTTTAACTTTGGCGATACGCGGACAGGCTTCTGATTGCCTGAATACTGTTTCAATTTCCTTATCAAAAAAATGGATCCGACGCCCGAGATCGTTAAAGAGATCATAGAGTTCGGCAATTGTTCTGCGCATACGGGAACTTAGACCGTTTTCTGCATCTTCAAGGATAAGAGGAATAGCACGGCGAGCTCTGGAGACAGCACTGCCAATGGGGATCCCCCGGTCAAGTAACAGCCCCCTTATTTGACAGACTGTAGCAGTGCGGTGATTGACAATACGCTGCCTTGCCCGGTGTAAAGCCTGGATATCCTGCTGTTCGGGGCTTTTTGGCGGCACGAACTGCATTGTCGGTTGCATCAGAGCCACTGCGATGGCCTGTGCATCATTACCATCATTTTTTTGCCCGCGGACAAAGGGTCTTACATACTGAGGACTGATGACCTTTACTTTGTGCCCCAGTTTCTCAAACTCACGCTGCCAGTAAAATGCCCCGGTGGACGCTTCGATCCCAATCAGACATGCAGGAATATTTGCCAGCGTCTGGAGCAATTCTTTTCGGCCAGTGCGTTTCGTATAAACCGGTTTGCCGGCCTGGTTTAACCCGCAGAGCTGAAAAACATTTTTAGCCAGATCAATACCCAGAAATACGATATTCATGGTGATTCTCCTGGTGAGCACATTTCGTACAGTTAACCGCAGCGGGAGGAAGTAGTCCATCCCATTAACTGGAAGAAAAAATTTGCCGGGCCGGGCGTGACGGAACTGCGGCGTCTGCGGCAACTGGAGGATGAGAATCAGCGGCTGAAGAAGCTGGTGGCTGACCTGAGTCTGGACAAGGAGATGCTGCAGGAGGTACTGAACTGACCAGAACACCATGATAAACACTGACAACAAATTAAAAGCGTAGTATTTTTGATTTGCGGCAACAAAATTAATAAGAGTCATGGTAGCTAAAAAAACTCTTTTTCTTTTCCTGTACAAATAAGATAAAAATCGCTTCATCCACCACCGCAAGAATATGTATATTATCTGTTATTACTATTTCGATAACACAATATCAAATTAAATATATCTCTATTACCTATCCATTAGTGTAATTTTCTTAAACTGAAAATTTATCATTTACAGCCCAAACTCTTACGCATTTTTTCTTTTAATGGCTCGGCTACTTCTGGACGTAATTTTGAGTATAAATTTTGTAGATTTTCACAGCCAGCAGGTTGGCCTGATGATAAAGGCTCTATTTTTGTCAGGATATTCCACAAAATATAAATTGCAAATGCGATTAGCATTATACTTAAAAAACAAATACGGATACCCCGAGCATTAAACAACGCTGGGACATTTGATGCTTCTTGTTTAACGGATGGCACATAATTTACGACTGGAGCAGTAACCTCAGGAATAACAAGTTGTTTTCCATACGGAACGAAGTATTCAGAAATATGCTCTGGGCTATAATGCTGTTCAACACGTTTCCACTCATCTGACGGAATGAGTAAGAACGATAATGTATCACTAAAAGTGCTGTTCTGATATACCCGCAAACTATATCCACTATTAGCCAATATATGCTCAATGCGCACCAGTTCTGTATCAAAACCATCACTTCCCATTGGGTAGTGATGAAACACATACTGCGTATCAACCAAATTTATCGTTGCTGTTTCAATCTCACTGTCATAATCGAATTTGACCGTGACAGGCTTCCCTCCCTGATTATCTGAAAGTGCCTCAAGCAGGCTAAAAGTCCCCTCTTTCCAGTCAATATTAATTCCGTAGATACTCATAAACAGCGCCTGGTAGTCCTCTAATGCAGACTCAGACAGACACGGTTCTTTATGTTTCTCCAAAAAAAACTTACGCCTTAAAGAGGCTTGTTCATCATCATTGGCAGCAAAAAAATCAGAAAACTCATCCTGTTCTGGTAATTGCATCGTGGTTCCATCCAATATTTTATTAATCAAAAATCGATCCCAGCAGCTAATTTTCCCTGCTGTCTATGATAGAATAGAATATGTGATCTCAAAGCGTCAAGATGACAAGACCAAACGAGCACGCATCCATTCAATAAATGAATAAACCCTGTTAATACAAATAGTTTTAAAAATGATTTATCTGGACAACTGAAATTATCTTTATACTGATAGCAGTACAGCCATTTCTGTAAGTTTAAATGACAGATAAAAACACGGACAAATCGTTTTACGTTATTTCCAATATTTTCAATGTCTGCCCTCTGTTTTTTTACGTAATCCCTATGTTGTCGCGACGGGAACAATAATAGCGAATTCGCGTATGACGTTTTAGGGGCATTCATAAAAGAGTTTTTTGAAAACATGAAGGGAGATGAACGGAAAAAGGTTCGTTAAGGCTGGATGCGATCACGTTCGCTTACGGCGAACGTAACCCTTTTTACCTGGCTGCATTTTTCTTCTTCTTTTCGTCCTCAACATGCTTATCAACAGGTGAGTCTTTTAAGCGATTGTTTTGCATGATGTCATCTTCAAGCGATTTTAGATAGCTTGCATCAGTCAGCAAGGCTATTGCCAGCGTTTTCGCATAAAATTGCGCGTGGCTTCGTGTCGTAGGATTTACCGCGTAGGTTCTGGCAAGCTCATGTCCAGGGGAGGCGGTATCACCACTGAAAAAGATTTCGCCTCTTTTCCTCCATCCTCCAGCAATCCATTTCCTTTAAGATACCCTCACAGGATCCGTGTGAAGCAACGGCAGTTAAACTGTTTTGTCACCAGAGATGTGAGATGGGCGTTGCAAAAGAGTGTGAGCTTGTGAGCTAAAGAAGATAAAAGTGGATGCCCGACGCGCAGCAAAATGGTAAAAAACAGCATCAGTAGTAAGAAAAATCGAGCGAGTGAAAGAAATTTTAATGCAGGGATTTATGTATGACGAAATCAAAAACGCTTTGTCAGTGATTGATTTTGTTGAATGATTGGCGGAGAGAGGGGGATTTGAACCCCCGGTAGAGTTGCCCCTACTCCGGTTTTCGAGACCGTCCCAATATTCTTATTTAACATTAACTTATCTAATAACATGAGAAAAAAGTAGCATTTTTGTACGCAGTATTTTCAGAAAGTTAGCCTACTTATCAAAATCATTTTCTCACCATGATAGACTATTTTTTAAACAAAACCATCTCCTTTATTGACTTCCCACAACAACATGCGCCATAACATCTTCGTGGCATCTGGTGGTTTCCGTCCTTAATCAGTTATGGGATTCCTACAGGTTCACCGGATGCCACAACCTTCCCTCATGCTTCTAGTTAGCGCGGTAATCCCGTTTTTTAACTCCCTTCCGGTTAGCCGATAACAGAATCCAGTACAGCCCGTGTATCGACAGCCCCACATCATAAATAATCGCTACCTGCTGTCGCGGTATTCCTGCCCCAATCAGACGCCCGGCCTGCGCCCATTGCTCAGGTGATAACTTTGGTCTTCGCCCGCCAATCTCCCCTGTCCCCCTGCAATACAATAAAAACATATCGTATAAGAAGTATAAAATACTTATTCAAAAATGTAATTTTAAGCCCCCCCTAACCAAGTAAAAACTATCGTTTCAGATAGCTATGGCACGAAAATACGGTAGCAAATCTTCATACAAAAATCTTCCAATTTATTAAACTAAGGTTAAAACCCGATATCTTATCAATCTCAAATCATGGTATGTTATATTAATAGCGTAAGGGTTGAAAAATGTTTTCTCGAGTCAGAGGTTTTCTTTCATGCCAGAACTATTCTCATACTGCAACTCCAGCTATTACTCTGCCTTCATCAGGTAGTGCAAACTTTGCCGGAGTTGAATATCCTTTATTGCCATTAGATCAGCACACCCCCCTACTTTTTCAATGGTTTGAACGAAACCCAAGCAGGTTTGGGGAAAACCAGATCCCAATTATTAATACTCAACAAAACCCCTATCTCAATAATATTATCAACGCCGCTATAATAGAAAAAGAGAGAACTATCGGGGTTTTAGTTGATGGGAATTTTAGTGCTGGACAAAAGAAAGCATTAGCAAAGCTGGAAAAACAATATGAAAATATAAAGGTTATCTATAATTCCGACCTGGATTATAGCATGTATGACAAGAAACTATCAGATATTTATTTAGAAAACATCGCTAAAATTGAAGCTCAACCAGCAAATGTCAGAGATGAATATCTGCTTGGTGAGATAAAAAAGAGTTTAAATGAAGTTTTAAAGAACAATCCAGAGGAGTCCCTTGTTTCGTCCCATGATAAACGCTTGGGACATGTACGGTTTGATTTTTACAGAAATCTTTTTTTATTAAAAGGAAGTAATGCTTTTCTGGAGGCGGGCAAACATGGCTGCCATCACCTGCAACCTGGAGGTGGCTGCATATATCTTGATGCTGATATGTTACTTACAGGTAAACTCGGCACTTTGTATTTACCTGATGGTATTGCTGTTCATGTAAGTCGTAAAGGTAATAGCATGAGTCTTGAAAATGGGATTATCGCCGTTAACCGCAGCGAGCATCCGGCATTGAAAAAAGGACTTGAAATTATGCACAGTAAACCTTATGGCGATCCATACATTGATGGTGTCTGCGGTGGGCTAAGGCATTATTTTAATTGTTCTATACGGCACAATTATGAAGAGTTTTGTAATTTTATAGAATTTAAGCATGAACATATTTTTATGGATACCAGCAGTTTGACTATCAGCTCCTGGAGATAATTATTTGCAAACGTATGATATAAACGCGAGCAATGTTTCGGCAAAGCTAAACGTAAAGACCATACTGACGATTTCGATCGATATCGTGGATGTGACGCGCGTACCTCCATTAAATTGGATGACCTGCGTGCCGTGGTGAAAATCACTCATCCGGTTAACTCCGTGGTTAAGGGGTGAGTATATTTTCAGGTCAGTACACAAGAGGGGGCTATTTGTACCGGCTGTCAGGTTGATGGCACAACGACAGGAAAAAGAAAAGGCGGGTAATAAACCCGCCTGAATATTTAGCGTGGTATATCCGGCCAGTCAGGCGCAGATGTATCCACCCTGTTTACCATTACGCTATAAAGTTCCCATGCTTCCAGCCGTTTAATCTCTTCATCTGTGGCAATTTTTAGTTTTACTGCCCGTGCCAGTGGTGCGATGGCTGATTCAGCCTCAGCAAGGCGGCGAACTTTTTCAGCCTCCGCCTTTTTACGCAGCTCTTCCGGAGAATAACCCCGTTGAACGACTTTACCGTCCTGATATAACCACGTACCATCACCACGGCAATCATCAGGGCAGTCAGCAGCGTCTATTTCCGCAACAGACATATTAACCGGCCACAACATTGATACAGAATATGTGTTTCCTCGTTGCGGGACTGGCTTATTAACAACACCCCAGATAACCCCCTCATGGTCGTACATTATTTTTGCAGTATCATCAGAAAATAATGACTGACACTCATACCAGTCCTGTCCATCGTCCGACTCCAGAAAATATGCACCTATATTTATTTCAGCCTGAGTTTTATCCCTGTTTACGGGCGCGTCAATAAGTCTGAAATTTTTGATATTCTGATATTTTTTCATTATACCGTTCCCCCTTGTACGGTATACCACTGACTCCCGACTCGTTTTTGCAAAGGCGCATAATTAATACCATCAATATTTTCGCCCTGATAATCTTTCCAGACGGAGGTAACTACATATCCGGGAGTGTTAGGCCAGGAACCTGCATTGTTCCAGGTAGTCACTGATGTGCCAGCCCCTAACTGAACATCTAAGACGAGATTATTATTAATCCAGGTACTTAACCAGCCATTTCCCCATAGCGAACCAAAGATGTCGCCGTTATTCTGATAGATAGCCCCGCTTGCACGAAGCGTGTTAGCGGTGATATCTCCATTGACCGTAAAGACAATCGAACCGTCAGGATTTCGCTGGCTGTACAGATGCCATCCCTGATCGTCGTCCAGTTCAATAACTGTTGGCCTGTTTGCGTCGCCCCATAAATTAAACGTGGCTGTCATTGTCGAATTATTATTGCTCGTCAGTGACAGTTTTTTTGCGTTGCCTGCGCGTACGGCACCATTAGTGAGAACATCTACTGACATGTGCAGCCCGGAATTGTCGATATAACCAACCAGAGCATTATTGGCATAAATCCCCAGAACGCCGTCACTGTGCCACTTAAACCCTGTATCGTTATCTCCGAATACAATCGAATTACCACCCAGCGCATTATCAGTACCAATGCCTAACGGACCGTTTAGCCTCCCTCCATTAACTGACAGTGCCTCAACGTCACCGGCTGTGGGTTTCATCAGACTATTAAACAGTGTATATGTCTGACCGCTGGTTGAGTTTCCCGGCTGAACTGATGAATATTCAGGCGTACTGTGCAGCGTGACATTTGCATTACCGGTGTAATCATATTGCGCAATTAACCAGTACGCATACTGGCCGATATTAATATAAATATCGTAGGTGTCGCCTGATGTATTAACCCATGCGACCTCGTTAGCAGCAGAAGGTGAACGCCTCCATAATGTGGCGGTTATTCCAACAGGTGAACCATTACCGGCACGCAATACCAGTTCGCTGATTGCCGCCTGTTCAGGTGAACCAGCGTTAAACCCCGCCCCACCGTACAGTTTAATCACCGCAGTTGATGTAGCCTGCGGCATTACAACCGTGGCGATTTTGAACCAGCCTGATTCGCCAAGTGTAATGGTGGTTGACGTTACCGCACCGATGGTTCTCGCAAATTGTTTTTTGTCAGGAATATCGCCGCCGTTCTGCGATTTTTGCAGGGCCCCTGCAGCGAGATTTATCGTTTCTCCTAAACCGACGTTCTGGAGAAACAGCGGCTTATTCGGGATGTCCGCGCCATTCTGATTTTTTTCAAGACGGGTTTTAACCTGTTCATCGATCAGCCTGCCAATGGCGGCGTGAAGCTGCGTATGTTCGCCTTTACTGAGTGGTATGCCGGCGGCTTCAATAACAGTACAGACCTCTTCCTGGACTGCATCCCACATATCACTGTTGAGATCCGTTGCGCGGCGGCCCGTGGCGGGATCACCATTCGTAAATCCGTTTTTTCCCTGACCAAATTTATCTTTTTGCGCGGTGGGCGTATCAATTCTGTGCATTCTCTTTTCCTTCCGGATAAGCAAAAACAACAACCGTATGTGACGGACAAAGCTTATCAATCACACATTCAGCAACAGTATCGCCCCACGTTCTGATCGCAGAGTCGCAGGTGCTTGTACAGGTCTGCCAGCTGATGTTCGCATCAGCCGGAATATTCACACGCCAGTAGTAACGCCAGAATTCCCCCCATTCAGGATCGGGTGTGCTGTCGAGATTCTGAAACTGCTCAATGGTGGCAGCGGTATACCCCAACGCATCAAGCTGTTCCCGATAAAACCTCTCGTTTATACCGCCAGCAACATTTGCCTTTGCATCCAGCCGTTGCTGGCGCTGCTGTAATGTCTGAACGCCTTCCGGTGCACAGGAATCAGGCAGGCCATACAGCTGTTCATAACGGTCTATCAGTTCTGTGGTTCTGGCCGGATCAATTTCAGCCATCAGTTCATCCGCTCTCTGATGTACCCGGTTCAGCGACGGCGCCAGCCCTTCAATCAGTGGGTTTTCTCCGTCCCAGGCAGGCCCTTCCGGCAGAAGGTGATAAAGTAACTGCGTATATTCGTCCTGTAATGCCATAGTTATCCGTTCTCCCCGGTATAGGTGGCCCAGGTTATATTCCCCAGGACAGGAAGTTCAGTTTTTCCCAGCACCACATCTGCCGCCGGCACACGCAGCTGATGTGCCACTTCCCCGGTCGCCAGACTTATCGCCTCGCTGATTCGCGAAACATAAATTTTTCCGGACGGCGCGCCATCACGCAGCATCAGCGCATTTAGCTCCGCAATAATGGCAGTACGAATTTCCGGGGTATCTTTGGCCAGTGCGACTGTTACCGGAATGCTTTTTTCAGTGGCAGCGAAAACAAAGAGTCCGCCGCCAGCAACAGGTGCCAGCGGCAAAATATGGTCACGTACAGCCTTAACGAGATCGTCGCCAGGAGCCGGATTCACCGGGTTACTGGTAGCCACCATCACACCAACGGTGCCGGTCCCCTTATAATGGCGGAATGTCCACGCACGGGTTATTCCCGCGATTTCCTTTGCCCAGATGACGTAATCAGGATCAGCGCCCCCCTGTGGTATCCAGTAATAGCGTTCCATGACGCGCGCGCGCCACGTTTCAGGCTCCTCTGTATCAGCCCCCCCGGTCAGAGTGTCAGCGTAACCTGTAGAAGGAATACCAGTAATCGGCGTGCCAAGGCGTAACGCCGTACCATCGTCAGTATTACCGGCAGTTCCCGCCACATCACCAATAACCGGCACACGTAACAGGCCGCCGGAAGCTTTCACCGTCTGCAGGGTCGTGAATGTAACCTGATCATCCCGCTGAATCTGTGTACCCGCGGGGATCTCCGGCGTTCCGGCAATACCATCCCAGCGTGCAAATCCCTTCGCAGATACGGCATTTTTCCTGGGACAACGCTTAATCCTCGCGTGACGGTAAAGCCAGTCCTCATCACACATATCAGGCAGCATATTCCGGGCCAGATAATCGATATAACCATACAGCGTATGTACGGCAGCAGCCTGTACCCGGCTGTAAACCTCGGCATCCATGCGACGTAACACAACATCCTGCTGAAAACGGGTCAGTAAATCGCTGCGAATGGTAGCAATCAACTGAGGAAGTTCAGGACGTGCAAATTGACTGTCAGCCATTAAGTTTGCTCCATATATCATCGAATGTAATATTGTGAATTACCCCGTCCCGCTGATATATCGTCACGCCAGCTGCCAGGGTATCTGTTCCTGTGCGTTCAGATGTCACATCAATACGTGCCGCCACGCCATCGTCTGTCATCCACGCCAGCGCCTGCTGCATGTATTCGCGGGCATCCTGCGGCGTTTTATTGGTGAGTTTGCGGCGTTTCAGCAGGTAGAGGCGGGAACCGATGCGGTCATTCTGAACAGCAGGCCAGGTGTCCCCCCACCAGCCGTATGGCTGTGGGGTCCTGTCATCCCGCTCCGCCCGGCGCCAGGTAAAAAGAGAAATCACCACTGCCCGCGTCAGAAAGTCGAGCGAAGCCGTGGCATCCTTACGGATTCCATTAACATAAAGGATCATGGTGTCAGCTCATGGGTTGGCCAGGCTTATCGGTTATACCGCCGCCATCGCCATTTTCTTTATGGGTATGACCGTTATAGGTCGTGCGCATTTCAGCCATCGTTTTTCCACTGCTGTCACAGTTGTCCCTGATATCGCCAGTGGATTCGATCGGCATTTCAAAACGTGCTTTAGTGGCATTCGTGAAAATAACTGGCTTTCCGCCGCCATTTACCACTATTCCGGCTCGGGTTAATGTGACCGACTGCCCCTGATCGTCATATAGCGCGACTTCCCCGCGCGCCAGCCCTTTCAGTCTGAAGCGGCGGTCAGCCACAACCACAGCCACTCCGTGCGAACGGCCACCGCCGGGAAACAATACCACCGCTTCTGCGCCATTCTGTGCTGCAGAGGTGAAACCGTAAGGTTCAAGATGCTCCACATTCTCTTTTTTTTCACCGGCAATAAGTTTCAGTCCGGCAGTCTGGCATTTTCTGACGGTATCAATCGCGGTAATGACTGCGCGCGTTATCATGTTCTGAAGAGGATGGTTAGCCATCAGAAATCTGCCTCCTCACTGACTTTTTTCTTCGCTTTCGGCCTGAATGGTTCAGGAAGATAGGCATCCGCAGGCCCCACCCGGATTTCGGTCAGGGTGCCGTTATTGTCCTGGCTGTACGTCACTTCGGCGATCACCAGCGTTTCATTGTCAAAACCGTTCAGCGGGTCATACACCACCACGGCCTGATTCGGTTTCCACAATTCGCCATTCCCCTGTCTCCATCCCTGTACGGTATAGGTGGTTTCCAGCGTTTTCGCCGCACGCTGACGGGCTTCAAATTCACAGCGGGATTTGCAGCTGTCAGTTGTGGCAGTTCCTGACTGCTGAATGGTGTGGGGACGATACCGCGTGACGCCTGCATCACCAGTACTCTGCCGGATAGCAGCAATGGTTGCCTCGCCGAAATCGTCATCCGTACCAGGACGCTGCCCCGTAACCAGATAACTGGAGAAACGCTCACGAACACTACGCTCGGTATCACAGGAAAGAATATTTTCGCCAAGTACCAGTGCCGTGGCTGCTTTCATACTGCCCGGCCTGCCGAGAACCAGCCGTCCCCGTTCGTCGTCATATGCCAGCGCCTGAGCCTGTCCAAGCAGCCTGTTCAGACAGTCCACAACCGTTTCACCATGTTCCGGCTGAGCCTCAATAACGGCGGCTGCCGGCGCGCCTGCATCAACAACGTCCACACCGAATGGCCGGGCAAGTGCGCTGGCGATCAGGAATAAATTTTTCCCGTTATGCTGTGCAGGCGATGCAGAACAGTCGATAAGATCTGCCGTTTTGCTGCGCCCGACAATGCCCGTCATAATGGTCTGCGCATCATAACGTAGCGGTAACGCCTCAACCCAGCCGGTAATAACTAAATCATCGCCAATGAGTACCTCTACAGCGTCACCATTTTTTACTGGCGGTACGTCTTCTCCACCAGGCCACTGCCGGGTGATCGAGACATTAAAGTCCCGGGCAATACGGTCAATGCCCGCACTTATCCGTACTGACGTCCATCCTCCCCAGTCACGCCCGTTGACGCGTAAAAAAACCGTATTATTCATCGTACCGGAACCCTCAGCGGCTCAACCGGGATAAATCCCGGATGGGGAACGGGATTACGAGTGAGGATATCAGATTCCCGCCCGGCGTCGTCATACCAGGCTGCAGCCAGTACCAGTGCAGGCAGAACATCATCAGGCGTTCGCAATGCAGTACGTTCAACCTGTGCCAGTCGTGCAGAAATATCGCGATTGAGATCCGTCCGCATAACGGAAATTTGCTGGAAAAGCACATCATCCCGGATACGCAACTGCTCCTGGTCAATCGCAGCATTGAGCGCGGTCCGGATAGCTTTCAGATCTTCATAATTCGGTGGAAAGCTGCCATTACTGACTGTCTGTACACCATCCAGCGCCGGGTGCATGACAGTGATAATGTCTGAGTCACGGCCTGTTCCTGCAGGCTGATTTACGCCCCGGACATCAGGTACATCACGCGGCTGCTTCAGTGTTGTCACGGCGTGGACGGCTGTGCTGATGGCTGTTGTCCTGATGGCGGCTGCGATCATATTGCGTTGCATTTTCTGTTTCGCAGCAGATCCGGAGTCAGTGGGCCAGGTGCCACGGGGGGAAAGACCGGGATCAAGGGTGATACCTGACATCGTTTTTATCATCGTGACCAGATCCGATGTACTGCCTCTGAGCCTGTCACCTGAGCGCCAGGCTTTTTGCAGTGCGTTAACGAAATCACTTGCGGCGCCCGGTGGCATCAGAATGACAGACAAATCCCCCTGTAACAGCCGCATTGCGGCAGACACGCCGGAGTCAACCATCCTGAAAGCATCGGCAACATCGCCCAGCATGGAGGCAGCATCGGCAATGACATCGTTCTGGATAAAATCAGAAATACCTGACAACGAGAATGTGGAAAACATACTGTCAATCGCATCGTCGAAAAGCCCGCCTGATGTTTCCAGGCGCTTCGCCGTTGCCATTCCCGCCACAGGAAAAGAAAGTTCACCACTTTCCACAAACTGAAAGGAGACACGACACATGCGCCCTTCTGTACTGCTGTGAGTGATCCTGACCTGTCCGTCAATGCTGCCCTGCATTTCGCCATACTGCGGATGGACCAGCGTACCAGGGCCTGCGGTTTCAATGGCACCAATAAGACGATCCCGCCTGTCTGCGTAATCATCACCGACAAGATAAGCATTTATCGTCAGGCGGCGCGTGGCGCGACCTAAATCCTCCGTCCAGGGCTTATCCCTGTTCGGATATTCATGTACCTGTACGCGGCGTCCAAACGTGCTTTCATCATCTTCAACGGAGAAAGGCACTCCACGAAATGATGCATCACGCAGGCGCCCGCGCCAGCCAGTTGAGGAGAAAAAAGCCATATTTACCCCATAAGAAAACCTGCCGGAGCAGGTTTATCGTGATGTACGAAAGGGTGAGTAACCCACATCATGGCTGATGTTCATCAATGGATTACCGGATTTCGGTATATCAGTCACACGCATACCTTGTGGTGCATTCTCAAATGTCACTTTGAGTTCGCTGCGCTGCGTTGATGGCGGGACAGCTCGCCCGAGTACGCCAGAACGCCGGGTCAGTGGCACATAAGGTTGATAACGCCCCTGCGGAATCGGGGTGTCCATACCAAGAAGCTCTTTGAGTCTGGGAATAAAACCGTTATACCCGCGTTCACGCTCCTTCGTTTGCAGCTTCTGTACAGCGAATGCGCCAGCATCCATACCCGCATCCTTTGCCCCCTGCTCCAGATCCTTAAGCTCTTTAAAGAGTGACACCGCCACGCCAATTGTCAGCGTCATGGCCCCCATCCGGCCAATTTTACCCAGCAGACCGGAAAGCCGTCCGGCCAGCAGGACGGACTGCTGCAGGGCACCAATGGTCCTGACGGTAAAAGAACCAGCCATAACCAGACCAACCCCTTCAATCACCGTCTCCCATCCGCCCATCTCCTGCGCAACGTTATCGACCTCCTGCCATACCGCCTTAATCACCGGAGCAACATCGTCCCAGTTCTCAATGATCAGCATAGCGCCGGCCACCAGCGCCGCAATGGCGACTTTCGCCGGAGAGAGGTTAATGACACTGTTCAGGATTTTGACAGCCCGGGACAGGCTGCCAATGGATACGCCAACAGCCAGCAGCGCCGCGCCGAACTTCGCCGCAGACTGAACCAGTTCAGGATTCGCGCGAACGAATGTCCGGAGCTGCTCCAGGTAAGGCATGACCGCTTCTGCAGCTTCGTTAATGGCGGGCAGGAAGGTATCGCCCAGCGTTACCGAAATCGCATTGACGCTGTTTTTCAGCAGAACCAGCTGGTTTTCTGTTGTGGACGCGCGGGATGCGTATTCCTTCTGCATCGAGCCGCCATATTCCTGGGCATCAGCCACACGATCAAAATTGGTGCGTAACAAATCCAGGTTGGTCAGCAGCGGGGCAATCGCGCTAAGTGACTCCTTGCCAAACAGCGCATTCATGACGGCGGCCTGTTTAGCTTTTGGCACTTTCGCGAGCGAGTCCAGCACCTTCAGCATGGCCCCGCGCGAATCCTTTTGCATATCCTCAGCGAGTTTCCGGGGATTCAGCTTCAGGAAAGCCATAGCCTGTTTCTGGGCTTTGGTTGCCGAATTACCTGCGGTTAACGACAGCATGAAGTTTTTGATGCCGGTGGAGGCAATTTCTGATTCAACCCCCATCCCGGCAATGGTGGCGCCCATCGCGGCAATTTCGCCGGATGCCACTCCGGCAACACCGCCCAGCGGACCAATCCGCGTCACGATATCAGAAATTTTCTTCGCATTTGCCGGGCCGGTATTCCCCAGATAGTTGATTTTATCGGCCAGGACAACCACGTCTTCCTGCGTCAGTCTGAACGCTGTCCGCCACTGCGCCATCATCTGACCGGACTCTTCGGCAGTGGTATCAAACGCCACACCCATTTTCACTGCGTCGTTCGCAAACTGCATCAAATCGCCGCGGGCAATGCCTGCCTGCCCGCCCGCCGCCACGATCTCTGCAATTCCCTCCGCCGCCATCGGTAACTGTGTGGACAGCGTCAGGATATCGTCACTCATCTGCGCGAATGCTTTTTTATCATCCAGGCCGTCAACCACCTTCCGGATGTCAGCCATTTTTGACTCAAAGCCGATCGCAGCATTCACGGGCAGCGCCAGCGCCCCAAGAACAGCGGTCCCGGCAGCGGCAGCACCGATCGCCAGCCCGGCCATTTCTTTCTGAAATCCCTTCAGTTCCCGCTGCATCCCTTTCAGCGGACCCGATAACTGGTCAACGGCAGTGATAATGGCCTTTAACTGGAAACTGTCAGCCATGCTTCATTTCCTCATTGATACGGACAGCCTCCGACTCCAGCTCCAGAAAATCGGATATCGCCGCCCGCCGGAGCTCCAGGGGATTTATTCGCCAGAAGTATGCGGTGTTGTAGACCCGCTTTCTGAGTCCTCCTCCGTCTCCGACCGGGTAAAAAAATTGAGGATCAACATACAGGCTTTGAAAATATCCAGTTTTGCCAGTTGCGCTGCCGAGGAGCGTGGAATACCTGCCAGCACAGGGATATATTTCAGAGCAACCGAACTGTCCAGCCGGACGCCGCCATCACCGGAAACGGTGAACGGAAAACCAATGGCTTCGATTTCATCGTAGGACGGTTCGCGCAGCTCCAGCACATGAAGCTTTTCGTTATGCGCCATAATCGGCTTTTTGAGCACAAGTTCTTTTATCACTGGTAAAATCCCTCCTCACCGTGGAACTCAAGATCCACGGTGCCCTCTTCCGGGTTATGGTTGGCTTCGCCGTGCAGCCAGGCGTTTGAGAGAACATACACCTGACCATTTGCCAGCTCTGATGTGATGGTCATGACATCAGAAGACGTAATTTTATCGACCGGGAAGTTTTTCGGCACTTTGGCGGTCACCTTCGTATACGGTGCCCGGCTGGTTTCCTTGTAGTCAACGGAACCATCCAGGCCAATCACGTCGTCACGAACTTTGGTGTTCATGGGGACTTCAATCCCTCCGGTTACCGACAGTTGCTGTCCGTCGATTTTGAAATATGTTGTTCCCGCAATTTTTCCCATTATGCAGCCTCCTCGCTGTACTGCAGACGGAACTGGTTAAGCACCGCAAACACACGTAACTGATTGACATAATCAGGCGGAAACAGCACATCAAGGCGGTTCGAATCGTTCGCGTTACGCTCAACTATCAGATGTTGCTGGAACAGATCGAAGTTTTCCACGATGCCTTCCCGCTCCAGCTGGCGATATGTTGATCCCAGCTCACCACGGATAACGGCAGGCGTGACAATGGCCTGACCAGGCCCGAAACGCGTACCATCATTAGCAAGTTTATGGCGCCCGTATTTACTGGTAATAACAGATTTCAGACGGCGCAACACATAAGCACTGGTATGCAGCGTCTCGCTGTCAAGGTAGCTGTTATCCGCCACACCATACGCATTTTTCCTGTACGTCGTGATATCCCGCTGAATACGCAGCACGCCGCTTTCCACATACGCCGTTGCCACACCGTGGGAAAGTAACGTCTGCTGTTCAGTCGTCGTGAAGCGTTTGCCTTTCGGTGCCGGCAGCATGTCCACCAGTTCCCCGGTCTGGGTCGGGCGCGCCGGATCGTTACGGATAAAAACCGCAGCACGGGCAGTACGGCTTGCAGCCAGTTCATCAGCAGGCGTCTGGGTGTCTTTCTCATAGCCCGCCAGGGTGATGTGCTGCAGGTTAAACTGGTCACCCGCGGCCACAAGCTCCGACAGCGTCCCCGTCTTCGCCGTATAAACGTGACCATACAACTGCCGGATATAACTCCAGCGACCGCTGGAATCATTCATTTCAGTTGCCATCGTGTTCACCGATGCCGTGCCGTTAAACGGAAGGCCGATATAATCGAACGGCTCATCTCCCATCGCTGCCACCGCGTCGTTAAGAGCTGGCGCACCAGCCCCCTTCACGCCGCTGGCAACCGTAATATTCACACCTGCCGGTAACACCTCCCCACCGCCAAAGCCGTAATAATTGAGAGTGACCGGAATTTCATTTCCATATAACCCCTTGTGGCGCGCAGTCAGTGTCACCACCCCCGCTTCTGATGTTGCCGTAAAGGGAAGATCAGGGTTTGCATTGACCGCATCCTTAATGCTCACAGCCACCGCCGCAGCGTCATCACCGCTGGTCACGGGAGCCTGAACGCGGGTTCGGCCGGTATAGACATTCACCGTTCCGGTTTCCGTCGCTTCGCCAGTTACCGTCAAAGCGACGGTTGCTGCCGCGCCTGTGGATTCAGGTACGGCAATGACATACAGTTCGCCAAATGGATCGGTCTTACGGTACGCCCCGACCATACGGGCCAGCTGGCTTCCTGCACCGCAAATCTGACGGGCATAATCAACCGATGACACCAGAACAAGACTGTTGACGGCAATTGACGCATCATTGCTGGCGTGACCAATCAGCAGTGATGCCCCGCTGTCCCGGGCGGTATTTGCCGCCGAGTTATCCATCTCGGCATAAAACAGCGGAACCCGCGTATCTGACGGGATGGAATTAAAACTAATCGCCATTTGTTTTCACCTTTTTATTCGTGCGCCGGACATCACCAGCGGCCTCGCGGCGCAGCCAGTAGTTATTCTCATCAACATTTCGACCTCCTTCAGGTAAAAGGTCGCCACGGGCCGGATCGGGAACCGATCGCCCTTTTGCGGGTTTCACAAACATGGTTTATTCCTGAAATGTAATTTCGGTGTGGTGCTCGATGTCGCCATCTGGCCCGGTACCGGGTTCGATAAAATCAACATCAATACTGAGCGTTTTAAGGTCGGGCAGGCCGTCCAGATCATCCTGCTGGCGGGTGTCTGTTTCGGTAATTTCATACTTCACCGTGAAGTCGAACTGGTAATACAGTTCGTGGCGGTTCAGATCGAGAAGCATCCCACCCGCATACTGAATTTCATGCGCCTGCGGGTCCGGTTCCCACCCCAGCAGCGCCTTCCAGATTTCCTGCCTGACGTCGTGAACTGCGTCGTAAGAAGCCCACTGCCCTTTTTCATCCCGTTCGTTGCTGAGTACCACGATGACGGAAAAACCCTCCGTCAAATCCTGCCAGTAGTCGGTCTGCGATTTCTGCTCACCCGTGACGTCTTCGGCTGGCACAACATACGCGGCTGGTAGCCTGAGCTTTCCGGCCTCCGGTATCGCTTTAAACTGCGCTGCGCCACCCACACGGTTTTCAAACCGAGGGCAACGGCTGCGAAGTGCCGCAATAATCGGGGTTAATTTCATTTTTTCTTCCTTCGCTGAGGACGGAGTGATTTTCGCAATTCGCGGGAGAGCACATAACGTGTCCAGCTGCGGCGTTTATCCAGAACCTCAGTCATGTAGTTGTTACGTGGTGCCACACGCCAGCCGCTGCCGCCTGATGCGCCTCGATGATGGCCTTTCTTACGCTTCGCCCCACGGCGAACACCGTAGAACAGAAAGGCAGGGTAAAATGCGCCTGAGATCGGGCGGTTCCCTTCCCCGTTCTTCTGATTAGGGGCAATTTTCACCATCAATCCAGGACGGCGACTGGATGCCCGCGGAACGTAATACCCGATGGAGCGTGCCAGTTTTCCCGTTCTGTATGAAGGATTATCGCCGGGTCCGGAACGCCCCCGCTTCATGACCAGGCGGCGGGCATCGCGCATATGTACCTGCCCGATACTGACAAACGCCCGGCGCATACGCGCCCGGTTAAAAACAAGCGTTTCCGGCTGTTCAAAATCAACGTGTAAATATGCTTTCTGCGGCATAGTCACTCCCGTTATCGGTACCCAGCTCTTCGCACTCGAGCAACAGAAAGCGGCGTTTACTGTTCAGATCACGGACCCGTTTAACCCGATAAGAAATATCGTCGTGGAGCACTTCATGATCGGCGGTGATACCGCGGCGAAAACGGATGGTGAAATAGTGCGTCACCCTGTTTTCTATCTGCACAGCCCCCTGATAAGCTGCCGCGCCGGGTTGCGCTTTTTTGGCCCACGCCCGGATCTGCTCCGGGTACGTCGGCGTTACGCCAAAGTCATCAGCCGGAACATCGACACGCCGCCGGATAACAATGCGCTGGTCAAGTTCGCCTGGGTCGGGCAAAAGGTATGTGGCGCTGGCCTGCGCCTGCCTGAGTTTCATAGCGGGATGTACCTGTATGGACCGACGAGCCAGTTAAAGCTCATCGGCAGTTCGACTTTCTCCACTTCGGTGACGGTAGAACGATTCTCGTAGAAGTGCGTCACCAGAAGCAGCATCCCCATCCTGATGTCATCCGAGAGAATAAGCCCCTCCGGATCGTCGGCTGGCACCCCCGCCTCCGCCGTATAAAGTCTCCGGTTCAGAAAATTTTCTGTCCTGGCCTGAACCGCCCGCCCCAACAGCTCAAGAAATTTATCTTCATCGGCGTAATCCTCATCCAGCCTGAGCTGCAACTTGATCTCCTCAGGAGAAAGCAACATAGGATCCTCCTGCGCCCGCCGGGTGGCGGGCACAAAAAAACCGCTTAACGCGGCATGGTTTGTTCAGAGGTGAGAGGGATTAGCTGCTTGCCGAGCCTTTGCCCACCAGCGCTTTAATCGCAGAGGTATCTTCGAGAATACAGTCAAAGCGATGGAACGCCAGGAAGCCGGTCTGGTCGAATTCCGCGTAACGCTCCACCAGGCGCTTCAGGATCATGTAGCGAACACGGCGGATAATGAAGCGGTCGAAGTCGCCACAGAACATGAATTTTTTGCCCGCGCCAATATCATCGATCTCCTGATCAATAACGTACGGAACATTCAGCACTGATGCTGGCGCCACGCCGACGATATCAGGCAGCCAGAGTGGACGGCCCTGACCGTCTTCCATCTCGCTGATGAGTTTCAGCGTATTGTCATTGAACGCCAGGCGGAACTTCGGCCCGCGGCGGTACGCCGGATCAATACTGTGTTTCAGCGCCAGAATCTCTTGCCATTTAACAGCTCCGGCAGCGGCCGTCTGCGTAGTGCCGGTTACGGATGCTTTCAGACCCTTAGGCTGTTTTGGCGTACCGGTGCCGGTCCCCTGAATAAGGTAACGCGCTTCACCGCGGCCAATGCGCTCCGCAATACGGCGGGCGAGATAGGCTTCCATGTCGATCGCACTGTCCTGTAGCAGCTCGTTGGATACGCGGATAATTTTGGATGTCATTTTCAGCGCGCCCAGACTATCCATACCGAATTCGGTATCTTCTTCACCCGCTTCTTCGTTTTCACCCAGCAGCACACCCACTTCAGCGGTACCATCAGCAGTGGCCCATTCCATAGTGCGCCCATCGGATGTAGCGAGGATCTGCGCCACGCTGGCAATACCACCGTAGGATTTCATCTGTTCGACCACTTTCGCCAGGAAGGTATCAGGCACGGTATAGCCGCCCTTTTCATCCGGCGCCACACCCTGCGCACGCAGTTCGCGTAAGGCTTTGCGCTCTTCGGAACTCAGTTCGCTGGCGCCGTGACGCATCCATTTATCAAAAATCTGGCCGCGTTTTTCGTCCTGCTGCGGGTCTTTATCAGGATCCTGATTATTGCGCTGCTCTTCCTCGTTTTCATCAACGTAGGTCTGGTCCTGGCGGCGCAGCTCTTCTTCGCGGGCGATGCGCTCGTCGAGTGCTTCCAGTTCAGATTTTGCCTTGTTCCATTCGGTACGCTGCTCATCCGTCCATGGGTTATCGCCGATTTTTTCGTTCAGCGCGCGCATGTCGGTCGCGATGGTGTTACGTTTTTGTTTCAGTTCATGCAATTTCATGGTTTTTCCTTACGCGTTAAGAAGGGTCAGGACGCGCTCACGCGCCATTCGTTGGTTAATGGCTTTCTGCAGTGCGCTACTATCGCGCGCCTCCTGCCAGGCTTTCATAGAGCGGACGGCGGAATCTGCCTCCTGATACGCCGGATATGTCACAGGGCTGACATCCAGCAGACGGGAAAAACGGGTAATCTCACGAATCACCACACCATCCTCGTCCTGGTACCATTCCTCTCCGTCGCGGGCGACGCGAAATGCAAAAGAGGACTGGTTGATATCCCCGCGCTGCATTGGTGCCAGCACCAGATCACGGATTGTCTGAGTTTCTGGCGCGGTGATGTCATAACGCAGACCCCGCTCATCAACCGTCAGTGCCAGCGTGCCCGCACTTCTGCGACCCAGGATAAAATTGGGGTCATGGTTGAATAACGCCCGTACATCGTCATTCAGCACTTCATCAAACGCACCGGGCCGGATGATTTCGCGAAACGAACCGAAAATCAGTTCAGAACGGCTGTCAAAGACCGAACCATACCCGATGATCCGGCTGGGCTCGCTGTCGTGCGTTTCTGCGCGCACCTCGCCGCTGTAACAGCGAATTTCACGTTCACTCATCTTGAGTGTTCTCCTGGGTTGTGGATTTGGCTGGCCGGGAGGCGTTAACGCTGACCAGCATTTCATCAAGGCCGTCTTTCGGATTCATATCCTCAAACGCGCGTGCTTCGTTGCGGCTCATCCAGCCATCGGTGATAGCGAAGTGATAGAACTCCGCGCGCTCTTTGGCAGTACCGCGCAATAAACCCGCCAGGTTAAAGCGCACGTAATACCCGGCTTCCCGTTCGGCGCGGGTGAACAACCGACGGTTAAGCTCCTGCTCCCAGTTCGTCACCCACGGCATCATTGTGTAGCGAACAAACTGAATCGCCTGTTCGGAAATATTGGAGAAGGTGGCTTTTTCGAGGTCGTTGATCATGTGTGCCGGCACGTTGAAAATCCCGGCAATCATGGAACGGTTGAGCTTCATCATGTCGATGAGCTGGGCATCGACTGGGGAAACCGTCAGCGCTTTATAATCCAGTTCAGCCGGGAGCAACATTGTCCTGTTTTCCTGGCTGCGCAGCATCGCCGTGGCTTTTTGCCACATCTCTTTCAGCCTTTTCCAGGAGCCGTCATTCAATTCTCCTTTTACTGAAACTATGCCCGCTGGTCTGGCGTTACCGCTGAAAAAACTTTCCGTGTATTTCTGCCCGCTCATACCCATACCGATGGTTTCGGCGTGCTGAAGAACCGGACTGAGCCCCATTTTCTGATCGTTACCCAACGCCCTGACGTGGATCATGTCATCAGGATTAATGGCAAAGGAACCTTCTTCGTTATACACGCCGTAGGTATAGCGCCCGCCGGTGTTCAGCAGCGTTGTTTCCCACGGCATACAGGCTTCAAGGCCAGTGACTTCACCGGTTCGGCGGTGACGGAGAACTCTGGTATATCCGTTACCCCAGCCCAGAATGTGACGTTGTTTGAGCTCGCGCCATTTATAGCTGGTCTGCCAGGAATTGGGTTCGTCATGAACCAGGTAAAAGGCAGGATGGTCGCGGGCAGTTTCAACCTTCTTCCCGGTTCGCCGCATGACGTGCAGGGGCATCTGCGCAACGTTGGATGAAATAACGTAGATACATGCATACACCGCCGCCAGTTTCATTGCCGTCCGGGGGTTAACAATCACATCACCATTAAAGATCCCGTCGTTTTCGACCGCTTCAACGGTGACCGGAACAGCTGGGTTTTCCAGCGAGTTGCTTCTGAAAATGGCATCAATCAGCATGTTTTTATTCTCCTGGCCGCCAGCAGTGCCCACAGCAGCAGGCCACTACCACCAGCCATAAGAGCAACCGCCGCGCCAAATTTGAGGTAAATACCTCCCACCAGCGCGCCGAAGCCTGCCACCCCGGCCACATCGATAATTAGTGATTTCACAGGAATAACAGTTCCTCATCAGGATCGAGGTTAGAAAGAAAGTCTTTCGGCTCGTTCAGCATTGCGCGGCCAACCCCCATCATCAGGCCAACTGCACCATCAATTTTGTTGCCTGCGCCTTCTTTCACCGGGCGAACAACATCGTCGCTACCAGGCAGGTACTTGCCAACCACGTTCGAAATACACCAGGTCATCAAGGGATTACCGTCATGATGGAATCGGCCAGCAGCGATCGCAGCCTCAATCTCACGCATCGGGTCGCTCATGTTCGTGTAGTTCTGGGTAATGGTGACAGGTTCAAGCCCTTCATCCTGCAGCATATGAGATAAGCCTGTTGCACCGTAGGGGTCAATCGGACTCGCGGCTATCTTCACCGTTTCCCGTAATTTCAGGATCGCTTCCAGGATAAGGCGGTAATCCACTTCTGCACCGTCTGACGGAACCAGCACGCCCTGATTAACAAAAGACTGGTAACGGTCTGCAATAGTTTTCAACGCCGGGTCCGTGGCGTAGACGGTGTCTTCCGGTACCCAGAACATAGGCGAAACGCAGTAATAATGACTCAGGCCGTCTATTTCACGGCGGAATACCGGCACCACTGCATTAAGGTCAAGTTTTGATGCCAGGTCGATGCCGGGATAACACTCCTCACCTGCAAAATCGGACAGTCTGAGCGTTTTGTCTGCTGCGGTCATCCACTTCTGCAGGTTGTAGTAAGCTGCTTTAGAACTCACCCATTTGTTGAAATGCTTGGTGAGTATTTTATTGGTCTGGCCTGGCGTGGACATCGCCAGCAACTGTTTAGCCTTGAGGAATCCCTCTTTCACCGAAATGTTGTAATTCGGGTTGGCTTTGATCAGAGCTTCCGGCTGTGTCCAGTCATCGTCATCATCCAGGGTATAGATGATCCCGAAAATTGCCTCGTTTTCACCACCCTCCCGGATGCGCTCCAGTATCTCGACCACCTGAGTACGTTTTTCATAGCAAGGCGAGGCAATATCAAAGCCTGCCGTGGTGATGATCAGCGTGATGGGCTGCTCCCTCGCCCCCATCCCGGTAGTCATTGTGGTGTATAGCGCGTCAGTATCATGCTCGTGGTACTCATCGATGATCGCACATGATGGTGAGTCGCCATCTCCAGGGTCACCGATAATTGGCGCGAACAGGGAACCATCCGGGCGAGTCATTTTCTTTGCCCAGGGTTTGATACAGAACTTCTGACGCAACGCCGGCAGCTTTTTCACCATCGCCAGTGCAGGCGCAAAAACTTTCCAGGCTTGTTTTTCCGTTGTGGCACCACAGTAAACTTCCGCTGCGTACTCGCCATCTGCACAGAACATATAGTTACCGACGGCGGCCGCAATCGCCGATTTCCCATTTTTACGCGGTACCTCGATGTAAATCTCAGTGAAGCGGCGAAAACCGGTATCCTTGCGCACCCAGCCAAACGGCACGCCCAGCGCAAATTTTTGCCAGGGTTCAAATTCTATCCGCAACTTCCGGCGAGCCCACTCTCCGGAGGTGTGCGGCATTTTCTGGGAAAAGCGAAGGAAACGTTCTGCTTTATTTTTATCGAAGCGGTAAGGCCAATGCGGATCTTTGGCACGTTCCAGGTCGTCAAGATGTCGCTGACAGGCAAGCATGGTTAACCGGCAGGCCAGTATCTTCCCGTTCACGACGTCCCGCGCATACTGGTTCGCCGCATTGACGTTCGGATATGTAGCCATCAGTCAAACTCATCAAATTCATTCCCTTCATCGTCCGGATCATTTTTTCCGCTGGTCATTCTTATGCGGCTGAGCGGGTCTAACCCGAGAAGTGAACCCAGACGGGCGAGCTGCGAAACGGAGTCATTACGGACATTGACTGCAGGGTGTTTTTTCTCACCACCCATTTCACTTGATACGGTCAGGCCTTCTTCCGCGATGACTTTTTCGGCCTCAATCATCAAGTGAAACGCATTGCAGTACGCCAGGAGTAGCGGCGCGTCTTCAAGATCAAAAACGCCCCGCTCAATTAAAATTTTGCTCTGCGTTTTCCAGATGCGGATCGCGATATCACTCATTAACTCTTCCGGCGGTGCGATCCTGGTCAGCTTGCTTTTCTGGCCCGAAGGCAAATTGCGCTTACGGCCACCACCGGAAGATCTCACAACAGCACCCATCAAAACCTCCAGTTCAATAGGTTGAACCTTCCGGAAAAAAGTTTCTTATTTTTGGCGCGTAAAAATTTGATGAGGCGGGCAGTCCGGAAGACGTCAGGCCACAGGGATTTACCCCGCCCCTCCCCTCTGGCTGTGGAAACTGGTTTTTATTTCAGCCGTTCACGAGCCGTCTTCGCCTTATGGCAGGGCCAGCACAGACTCTGCAGATTACTGTCGGCATCAGTTCCGCCATGCGCTTTAGGGATAATGTGGTCAACAGTTTTCGCCTCACGCACCACACCGGCACGCAGACATAACTGGCATAAACCTTTATCACGCTTCAGTATGCGCTCACGGATAACGTCCCACTTCGAACCATAACCGCGTTGATGACGGGATTGTCCTGGCTTGTATTGTTTCCAGCCCTCGCTTCTGTGACTTTCACAATATCCGGATGGATCTGTTGTTGTACTGCGACAGCCGCGAACACGACAGGATTTAGGTGTTCTTGGTGGCATATAAACTCCGGTAAAAAGCACCGCTAGTGCGGGGCTATGGGATTGTTGGTTGACTCTCTCACCGAGTTGTAAATACGCTCACACGTCATTCCTGCGCGGTAGCTTTCGTCAGATCGCTCAGCATAATATCGAGCTTCTTCTGCAAGGCGTCCGAGCATGTCGGCGAGCACTGCGGCGTCGGCTCCGGCTGTTTTGCTTCTGACGGCAGCGGCAAGATCTGAGGTGTGCTTTGCGGCGTCCAGGCGGGCGGCAAGCTTTGTTGCTTCGGTACGCAGCTGGCTAACAGTGGCAGACAGGCCAGCAGCAGTGGCAGCAGATTTAGCGGCTTGTGCTTGTGCATCTTTTACAGCCTCATCACGGGCAATTATGCGCCCTTGTTCAATCCAGCGTGCGGCAGTCTGCGCGTTCGCTTCCTGTGAAGATTCCATGCTATTGCGGTCAGCCCACTTCTTTTGCCAGCCCCGATCACTCCAGATGATCCCGGCAAGAAATGCACCAGCCAACATCAGCAAAACAATGATTGTTTTCCACCGCGCCTTAACGAAAGCAAAGACCGCTGTCATACCAGCAACGCCGCCCGCGCTTTGTTATAACGACTATTTCTGTCAGCCAGTCCATTCTGGCCACCGTTGATGATCTGCGTTACACGGACAACATCACCTGAATACATCAGGCAACCACGTAATGTGAAAAACCATGCAGCAGAACGGGCTGCATGCTTCTCCTGTGCCAGCAACTCTGGTGTGCTGATCAGATCAAGCTTCAGCGCAGCTCCGCATTTGACGTAGTTCTCGCGGCCGGTGATTTGAAGCAGACCACGCCCGCGATACTTCCAGCCATCTCCGGCGTCTTTGTTACCCATGCGGCCACCGTAAACCAGATTGGCTATTTGCGGCTGGTGGGCAACCTGGCGACCATCAATACGCCCCAGCATTTCACACTGATACGGCGTCAGGCGTTTACCAAACGTCTTTTTCAGCGCCTCCACCGAATAATTGAAGCTTTCCTTCAGAACAGTAAATCCTGCTGATTCATGTCCCGTTTGTGCAATAAACATGGCCTGATCATTAACTGCTGTAATACCAAACTCTTTCATTGCCGCATCAATGTGCGGAAACCAGCGTGCAGAAAGCCCGGCGCTAATACCAGCCGCCTGCTGAAATTGTTGTTGATTCATCAGTGCCTCAGTGCATCGACCAGACGCGCCACATTACCGCGAGCCCACAGCACAGCGGCGCAGATAAGGATATTCACCATCACCACCAGCCAGTGGGATGATTCATATAAACCAAAAACAAACCGGAAAGGGACGCTGGCATATACCAGCACCATGACATAGGCCAGTAACGAAATCAGGGGGCGGTGTGTCGCATCACCGCGTCGGTAAAACATCAGAACGATGACTATCACCCCACAAATTACGGCATTCAGAGCTGCAGAAGGGTCATTTGCTACCATCTGATCCCCCTCCCCTGATACGAGAGAGAATACTGAACAGGGTGTTCAGATCCTGACTGTTGAGAAAAGTGAGAAACTTTATACACATTGCAGAAATAATCACTGCGCCAAGTGCATCCAGTGGTTTTTCATAATGCGTTATTGCCGCAAGCTTAGTACCTATCAGCCCGGCACCAAGCACTCCCACAATAAATGATGTAATAAAATAAGCGACCAGCCTGATGCGTCCGATGTTGGTTGCCGTGGCGACATAAAACACCGCGCCGGCAAAAGCGCCGAATACCACACCATAATCAGTTCCGGTTGCCAGACCGAATACACTGGCCCCCATTAATCCACCAGCCAACACTGTCGCACTGGATACAGGTTCGGACATTCATCCCCCTCTGGTTATGTGGGTCCTCTCAGTTATGAGGGGAAATAAAAAAGGCCGCCCGAAGGCAGCCTAAAAGTATTTAGATTTTTTACAGCGATGATTGGTGGAACCGAACTGCAAGGAAGTAAAGTCCCAGCAAAGTTGTTGTTATGATATTCATTAAGATGAATATATAAACGCCAACAAATACCGTTTTAAGCCACAAGATTGCATCAGGAGAACAGAATGTGAGCAGCCACAAATGGAAAGGCTTCCCAATCAGAATAGAAATCATCCCTAAGCAAAATAACATAAAGCTCACAAGAGCTAGATAACCAAAAAGGTAACAAACAAAGCGCCTGCGCGTCAGTTCTACAGTAAGCTTCTGCCCTCGGAATTTCTCTACTAGAGTCGGAGGTACGCCCGCCATTACTTCGTCGATCGAAGAGCTAGAAAAAGTAGAAACCGCAGCCAGTGCTGCGATATAAAAACCAATCAAGACTTGAAGTAACCCATTAACCTGAAGCAGGAGTCCGTTAGTCTCGATTAAAGAAATTTTGCTAGCGTGAAAATAATAAACAATAGTGACGATTAGAGACACTGCAGCTGGTATTTTGTAATCATACCAGTCCTTTTCCTCATGCTTGATGCGGAGATAACTCAGCGGTGAAAAAAGTTTCATATGAAACTCCCGTTAGAGCAACCCTATCATTTTTGTTTCAAGCTGCAGATGTACTGTGCTTTCACATTGGTTGATGAGGTTACCTAATATTACCCTCTCACTTTTAGTGAACAGTTTTGTGGCAGCATCTTCGTTACGGTCAAGATCCAAACTGGCTTGCTTGCCATCTTTTGAGTAACTAATTGAAACCTTGGTATATCCAGACTGCTGCCCTTTCTTTCTTAAAATCTCTAACAACCTTTCTTTATCTTTCAATGGCGGCTGTCTAATGATTTTATACTTTACGGACCTTTCTGAGAGCTCAGTGTACGCCGTTTGGTCCAATCCACCTTTCCTTCTTGTACTCACAAGTTTAACGTTATGAATCTTTGCACCTTTTAATGCATCCATCAGCGTTTGTGAACCATGAGAATAGATTTCCAGCTTTGGGCGGTGCTGGCACATACCTTTAGTTGCAGGATTTTTAAACTCACATCCAGCGAAGGCTTCTCTGAGCATAGCATTTAAAAATGGCTCAAGAACTGACTTACTGATACCGGGGACAGATTCAACGAGAGTTTTGTGGTGATCGGCAGTGTTTTTGACAACATCTGTGGATATTACAATGTGACAAGAAACTGCGATACCTTCACCGGCAAGCTTAGGTTCTACTCTAAGGTTGCCTGTTGTTAACTCACCAAAAACAGGGTCAGAACCATTTTTATCACAAAGCTGGATAAGTAGAGTCGCCTGGCTATCCCCAATAGAATATTTCATCTCCGAAATCCTAAGCGCTCTAGACCTATGATTGTATAACTTTACAGCACTCCCTGAGCTCACCAGTACCTTCAATTTCTTGAGTATGTCTTCAATGGGAATACTCGGCGCCGCTGCGTGTGTAGGCGTAAAAGCAAAGTCAAAAAAGGAAACCCAACGTTCGTTATTAGAGAGCACAATGTCACCACTTAATTTTAGTTCTTGTCCATACAATAACTTAGCAAGACAAAAAATAAAGTGATCACAAATAAAAAACCCACTCGGAGGCGGGTTCTTGAGACTTATCAACGATAGACATACAAAGCCCATCGTTGGGAGAATCTTATCCATATTTTTTGAAATATGCAAGCATCATGTCGCTATCTTCGTTGAAAATCTTTCATCTTGTCACCTTTCTTAATTGCGCTTCTGCATATGCTTCTTCCTGCCAGCATTTTGTAACCAGTTTATCAATGACGTCTGCATATCCTTTGTACCACTGATAATCCGTCAGATCCGGTACCAGTTTCTGGACATGGTGCCGCGCCAGTGTGGTTGGTAAACGACTAAACCGGTTTCCATTGCAACGCCCACAAATCTTATAAACAGGCGCGCCATGAAACCGAGTTCTTTTTTCATCCAAGACAATACCTTTACCCTTACACCCTCTGCACACCGTGCTGACTTCTCCCTTACCATGACAATGCTGACATAGTTCCTTCTCCCACTCCTCTTTGATGACGGGTTCACCATTTCTGGAGTGTTTCACCACTTCACGTAATACATGATGAAATCCCGTACCAGCACAATGCTCACAGCGAGCCTTGCTTGCAGCAGATCTGGAATAATCAGCAAATGCAAAATTCACGAGGTAAGGAACAATCTGTAACCGAGTTTCTTCACTCAATTTATTCAGTGTCGGGTTATCCAGTGCCACCGCGTAATGAATCAGCCCTTCAATCGCGAAGTCAGGATTCTGAATACCAACTTTTGCCAGGAATAAAGCAAACCCCAGTGGTGCTTTCGATTGCACCATCCCCTGCGCCGCCATTACATCCGTAATCGTCAAAGATTCGGAGGTTGTCGCCGGAGCGTCATCGCTCAATTTTGGAGATTTTGGTGAGTAATATTTTGGTAAGGCTTCAAGGTTCATGCGTGTTCTCCATTTACGCCAGCACGCCGATCGCCAGCGCGCGATCGATAAAACGAAATATCAACTCCAGTTGAGAGCCGTATTTCTCTTCGAATGCCACGGTGTCCGCATGTAACTCATTGTGATGCGTTCTGCACAACGGCAGCACAAAGAGGTCATGCGCCTTTGTTCCCATCCCTCCCTGACCGTGGCCTGTCAGGTGGTGCGGATCATCCGCCTGCTTCCCGCAGCACGCGCACGGCTGGGATTTAACCCAGCGGGTATATCTTTCATTGATCCATCGACGGCGTTTCGGACGTAACATGAAGCTTTCCGGCGATTCCGGATCAACCCTGAGTGCCAGTACCTTTTTCGCCTTATCCTGTACAATGCTGGTGGCCGGCACCGAGGGGACAATTTCACTTTCACGGGTAGCTGACTGGACAATTGCCTTCGGCATCCTTAATGCTTTTCTCGCAGCGCTCTCCGGTAAGACTTCTGCCAGGTCATTGCGTACCATCCACCAGCACAGTTCCGGGAGCGTGACTGCGTGCATATCGTCAAAACCCAGATCACGACAAACAACCGATAAAACCCATTTTGTCGTGTTCTCCACAGCTATTGATTCCAGCCGTTCCGTAAACTGTTCGCGCAGCAGGTTATCGCAGTGCCAGCACAGTCGGATTGCCCCCGGTGCGTGGCGCATGGTTGTCATCTGTTCGCTGTGCCAGACTGAATGCGGCCACTGACAGCCATTCCCCCGGAGTAGCCAGCTTTCCAGACTATCGAGACCACCAGCACGATAGATAACCGACTCATTACGGAACACATCACGAACAGCAGGATCATCCGCCAGCGGCTGTGATACCGCCGGGACCGCGCCGCAGGCGAAAGATGAATATTGTTCCGGCTCTGGTTCAAGCAGAACACGCCCCTGCATAAACAGGGGCATCAGTTCCGATCCCGGCCTGAACAATACAACGCCCATACGAGGAGCAATTTCAGGGGTCAGTAACGCTCTCACGATCACCTCAATGAACGGTATCGAGCAGCTTCAGCAGCTCAGGGAATTTGGATTCGAAGAAATGCGGCTGCGTCTCGCGAGGGTTTGCCGGGCTGGTGATGTTTTTGCCGAACATGCAGCCTTTCGCCGTCAGCGACCAAAATTTTTTAATGCCGTTAATCGCGGAGCGACTGTAACGCTCACGATGTTCAACAACACCCAGCTTTGCTAACTGCTGATACGCCTGATTAGCCGTCATCCGGATACCATGCTGTTTTAACAGCGCGCTCAGTGCAAGCGTCGGGCGGCTTGAACCATCCGGCGCGCCAGCCGGAGCATCAATGGCATATTGTGGCGCCAGGTTAGGTAGTCCCACTGCCTCCTGGAGTTTCTGGCACGCGCCCAGTACCGATGAATTGGACAGGTTTAACTCTTTGCGCATAAAACCCAGCAGAATCACCCCCGCCTGCATCTTATCGGCAGCCATACCAGAAGATATTTGTGGCGCACTGGTAATCCGATCGAACGTGCGGATCACCTTGAGATGGAAAGACGGACTGATCCACATTGCATAAGCAAATACCAGTTCTTTGCATACGTATGTACCTTGTTCAGCACCACCGCGAACAGTATTTACTGGAGCACGTGCCAAACTTCGGGTATCACTACCGCCCTGAAAAAAGCTAACAGATTGATTTTGTTCCGAGGGTGGAATTCCGCCCTCGGTGAAAAGTTGCTCAATCAGCTCACGGGTTTGCTTATTATCAAGCCAGTACTTCGGACGGTATTTCTGCTCTCCACCCGCAGCCCGGTGCAAATCGTTAAGACAATAGCGCCCATGAACGTCGCGGCGAACTTCGATACCATCAATGACCATTAAATTATTCATGCTTCTTTCTCCATGTTCAGGCAGCTGCACCCGCCCCTGTTTCAAATTTCGTGATCGTGATTTCTACCTTCCCCTTCGGGAAAACTGGTCCCCACTCCACCAGCATTCTTTTCACCTGGCTGTCGTCTTCCCACACACCCGCGTGGGTCAGGGCGTCAAACAGCGCCTTGTTGTAGTTGTCCAGATCCCTGATCCGCTTGTCTGGCGGATACAGGGTGATTTCCACCGCTGCCGGGGCTGTTGAAGGTTTTGGCAGACGGCGTAACTGCTCAATCACTGCCGCGCACGCCTCGCTCTGATACTTCCGGCCGCTGGCGCTGACCATGTGACGACCTTTAAGCGGTCCCTTATTCGGAGCCCGCCAGTAGGTGTTAACGCTGGGTGGAAATGGCAATGTCAGTTTCATGCCGCCCCCTACAGAATCGCCACGAGATCTTTCGCTTTCTCGCGGGTACTGCCCTTACTTGATATTGAGCGGCGGGCGCTGATATAGCGGATTTCAAAGCCGTGCTGCGAGTACAGGTCGATAACACGCGGAGATGTGGAATTGCCGATCACGACTCTGGCACCTCGCTGATGAGCAGCAACACAACATTCCGCCAGCGCGATATGATCATCCCAGGTAAAGCCACCAGCGGCGTAGTGAGTAAAACCATCCTTGCCGGGCATCGGTTCGTAGGGTGGATCGCAGTACACAACGTCACCCTCTCCCGCAAGTGCCAGCGTCCGGCGAAATCCTGCCGCCATGAATACGCAGTTGTGCGCCATTTCGGTAAATGCCCTGATTTCTTCTTCCGGGAAATAAGGCGACGGGTATTTGCCCCAGCCAACGTTAAACTGGTTGTTGCGGTTGTACCGGATCAGGCCATTGAAGCAGTGACGATTAAGGAAAAGGAAAGCGGCGGCGCGTTCCGGAGCGTCCATCACCTGAGCATTGAACTCTTCCCGTAGCGCCATATAGCTTTCAGCGTCATTGAGACGGTCAAACATTACCCTAGCATGTCTTATCACCGCACCAGGTACAACAGCCAGCATCTGATACAGATTGATAAGGTCGGTATTCACATCGGCCAGCAGGAAGCAGGCGTGTTTGTCTGAGTTGAGAAACACCGAACCACCGCCGACAAACGGTTCAATCAGGCGCATACCTGCCGGAATGACCTGGTAAAGATCGGGTAACATGGAATATTTACCGCCTGCCCATTTCAGGAACGGGCGACGCCAGGTGCGCGAAGCGGATTCATCAACAGATATCGTTACATCACTGCTTTCAATACAAACGGATTCACTGGTCATTCCACGTTCCCCACAAATCGCCCTGCCAGATAAACCTGCTCTACGGGTCTGATTCTCTTTTTGATGCGGTTCAGACACTTCTGACGGCGGCGTAAAAATTCCTCGCGTTCGTAGATAAACTGGCTTTCGCTAAATGCCTCCAGCCACACTATCGATGCACGATTAAATAACCCTCTGGATTCCAGTTCTTCAGCGCGGCTTACCAGCTTTGCAATCACCATCGGATCACCCGAACCTGTATGACCTGACCTTTTCTGTCGTAACGTCAAAATCACTGCCTCGTCTTTACCCGCGTAATAGCGAAATACATCTCCATCCAGGCGGCGGTTAACACGCTTACACCGATACAACTTGCTCGCTGAACGCTGCACATCAAAGCGTGCGTATTCAGGAAAAGCATCGGCAATCTCATTTGATGTCAGCCCCGGATTAAGCTCGATAAACGCCTGCACTTTTGCTAACAGACTCATCCTCTGAATCCCTCCGGAATCGTTGTATCAACCGGACCAAAAGCCATCACATCGCGCTTCTTCGCACCCCAGTCAGCGCGTTTAGGCCGCCCCTTCTGATCCCAGCGGGTAGCGCTTTGCAGATAGCTCTCGAATTTCTTCGGACCGAACAGCGTTTCCGGGCGCATGTACTGGTACTGCTCGTCGTTCTCGTGCCAGTGCTCATGCTTCAGGTCGATAACCAGTTGCAGATCAGCAACGCTGTACCCCTCACGCAGTCGGGCACGGATGTTTTCCAGGGAGGTTTTTGACTTCTGATACCGGGAGCCACTTACCTGGTTCAGGTGGGTTAAAACCTCAATCGCCTGATCGGTGAGCGTCACTTCGGGGTCGGGTTGCTCAGCAACCGGACAAAAAGGGGTTTTACTCTCCTGTGTAATCTCCTGAGTAGTCTCTGTGTAATCTCCTGTAGGAAAGATTGTGGGATCGCCACATGCTTGTTCGTTGGGTTGCCCCGTACTTGTTTGCGGGGTTTCCACATTCTTGTTTGCGGCATCACCGCAATCTGGTTTGCGGGGTTGCACCAATCCAGATTGCGGGGTTTCCACATTCTGGAAGTCCCGCAATCTGGTTTTCTCCTGAGCGCCCTTTTTCACTGGCTTCGCCGTTTCCAGCAACAGCGCTTCAAGCCGTGCGGTGTTGATGCGGTAGTGCATGGTGGCAGGTACACCGCGACGGGCTTCTTCCAGTACACCAAGTGCTACCAGACGTTTACGTGCTGTTTCCTGTTCGTCGCGGGTTAGCGCCGTTTCACTGGCAATATCAGCCTGTGTTTTGTACATCCAGCCGCCATCCATCCGGTTATGCCAGTAAACAAGCTGGGACAGGAATACTGCCGCAACCGGGCCAGCTTTTACCTTCCCGGCTTTCAGTTTTGCAAAAGCAGGGTTGTAGGCGATGGGGCGATCGAGTAATTGAATAAGGGAACTCATGCAGCACCTCCGAGATGCTTCATGTTTTTGCCGGAACGAAAGGCAATAAGCGGCATGTTGACGCGGTAATTACGCCCAAGAGGCTCACAGACAACCTTCTGACATTCGCGATCGACCAGGCTAATACGCAGAACGTACCCTTCTGGTGTGCTGTACCACTGTCCTGGACGAGGGCAATGAAAACGTTGGCTGGTGAACCGTTTAAAAATATTCCGGATCATTTGCGCCCCCTTACCTCTGAACGGTTCAGTGTCATATTGATAAGGCTCGCAAGCGCCGCAGCGTCATTGATGCGATCGTGCAGGCTTACAGCCAGCGGAGATTCCGCTTTTTCCAGCATGGGATAAAGCTGCTGTAACCAAACCTGATGAATGGATGAAATGTAGGAATAAAGAACGCTGGCATTATGTGCTGCATCGCTCAGCACCGATGGAGTTGAAAGCTGTTTCTCCATCTGGTTAAAGGCATCGATGTATGCCTCTTTAAACTGAGCAGCACGTTTACCAGTGAAACCCATTGCCAAAAACGCAAAACCATCGCGTGTGATTTGATAGCATGGGAGTTTGCGAGTACCGCCGTTGGGCTGATTTATTGAAATCGATGTAAACGCAAAATTGCGTTTACGAAATAGAGTGGAACATTCGAGAGATTCTATTTTACGGATAACATCAGCGTGACGCTTGATGAAGTAGTCGGCAACAGCCAGGGAGGAAGTAACGGCTTGGCCGTTAATAATTCTAATTTCAGGTTGAGCGAGGGTTGGGACAGTAGCCATAGTGGCAGCCTCTATGTTGAATTCAATGAACTCACCACCAAGGCTTTCCACGACCTTATAGGTGGTGAGACGTACAGGGGTGGAAATACCGGTCAACATAGAACCCGGCCCAGCCGAAACTGGCCCTGCACGCCCCACCATAATTTGGGCGTAACAATGCTCATGACAAGAAAAAACCGCATGAGCGCGGTTGTGCTCTATATTGAATTCCGGGTTTCCACGCCCGGCACCCGCTTTATGAGGTGCCTGAACAGTGTAACGTCCCGGAATTGCAGAATCAATGTGTTCCTGGCGCTTCACACTCAACAAAATCACGCCTGAATTTCCACAAAGGGCTAAAACACTCATGCGGATAGCCCTTGCGCAGATAGATAACGCGCTCAGTTTCTGGTTCCCAGCGAATGACATGGACATAAAGTCCCCTTCCATCCCGAAACCAGCGGTTAAGTTCCTGCACGATTCATCCCCCACGGTCAGGCTGTGTTCCCTGTGGTTACGCACGACCAGGCTATTTGATAATCTGCATTCATGACGCAACGGCCGGTACTCATACATCCCCGGTTGTTGCGACAAACGGTTATTTACCGTTAAACTGTTCATGCGTTGGTTTTCTCCATAAAATTTGACGCCACGGCGCCCGGAGCTGCACACTCGCGGGCGTCACCCTTTTCTGGCACGCAAAAAACTCTGTATACCAGTGTCGAATGCTGTTGCAGCTTTGCGATCGCCTGATACAACTCCTCATCAATCACGGCTTTTTCATGTGGCTCAATAACGCCATCTTCGATAGCCACCCTGATTTGCTGGGAATAACTGGTGATCTGCTCAATCGCTTCCAGCAGGCGATGATTAATATCTGCGTTATCCACTTCTTCCATATCTGCCAGCGGAACAAAAACGCCACCTGATGCCCTGGCTACTGAATGTGCCAGGTGATAGGTTCCTCCGGCACGTTGCAGTACCAGCGCCCACCCAATCGGGAAGATCTGATCACCACCAGTACGCAGGCGGTTAAACAGAGCATCTTTGGTGACATCCAGCCATTCCGCAGCTTCTTCATAACCGCCATGCAGACTGGAAATCGTCTTTTTAATCGCAGCCACCAGCCAGCGGGGCTGCTTTTCAACTTTCCATTCAGGTTCATGTCCCACGGATCTACTCCTTCTGCTGTGGTGGCGGTCAAATCGCCGAATCACTAAGCTGATATCTGTTTGGATACAAAATTTGCATCTCGCTAATTTCTCCGGCGTAAAATTGAGCCAGGCGCTCAGCAAGCTCTGTTGAAGGAGCCTGCTCGCATCTTTCAACCCGGCTTAATGTTGCAGGATCAACCTGAACCCCTTTAGCGACGTGCTGTAACGTATAACCATGCGATTTCCGCAATTTTCTCAATGGTGATTGCATAAAACCTCCTTCTTTTGCGTATGTCGCATGTTATTTCATACAGCAAACTTGCGCAAGTTGATTTGCACAATGCGCAAAAAATTAATGTAATGAACGCATGAATATAGGAAACCGTGTCAGACAACTTCGCCGCGCGAAGAACATGAAAATTGCTGAGCTAGCAGAAGCGATCGGCGTGGATGCCGCAAACATCTCTCGTCTGGAGACTGGCAAGCAAAAGCAATTTACCGAACAAACACTTTCTAGGCTGGCTGACTGCTTAAGTGTTGATATAGCAGAACTCTTTACCTCAGACCCAAAAGGTAATACTGTATGTAAACACAGTGATATGAGGAAGGATTCAGCTAACGTGAAGGATTTGTTCCGTATCGAGATACTGGATGTCAGTGCAAGCGCCGGTAATGGACTCATTCAGGGCGGTGATGTTATCGATGTAATCCATGCTATCGAATATAACAAGGACAAAGCACTAGCTATGTTCGGCGGGCGTCCTGCCGCTGAGCTTAAAGTGATTAACGTGCGTGGTGACAGCATGGCACCAACAATTGAACCCGGAGATCTTATTTTTGTCGATATAAGCATCAACCAGTTCGATGGTGATGGCATCTATGTCTTTGGCTTTGATGATAAAATATACGTAAAAAGGCTACAGATGATCCCCGATAAATTACTGGTGATATCTGATAACACTAACTACAGGGAATGGAGTATTACCAAAGACAACGAGTGCAGGTTCGGTGTTTTTGGCAAGGTTCTGATAAGCCAGACGCAGTCACTCAAACGACACAATTAATAGAAAGCGTCGACAAGGCCACCATTATAGTGGCTTTTTTTTTGACTCAAAATTGCATATATCGCAATTTTATACTTGCGCAATGTGCAATTTAAATGTAATTTGCACTCATAGAGCAGCGAACAGGCAGGACGCCCACGAAGTAGCCGCCGGTGGCATACGAATGACCGGATGATTCGCAATGATGCATTACACAGGAGTTCAGATGAATAACTACTACACATGCTCCTTCTGCGGGGTCAGTGAGCTGGATGCAAAAAAGCTCATCGCTAAAGGAAGTAAGGACGAGCCAGCTATCTGTTCCGAGTGCGTTGTTTCATGCGTAAACATTCTTATCAACTACGCAGCCGTGATAAAGCCAGTAAAACTGAACGTCACGAAGGGGGAATGATGCTGGTTAATGCAAAGAAAAGCGCCATCACCCAACGGCGCTTTAAGGGAAATGAAGTAGTTCAGGTGTTCCTTATTAGTGCTTGCCTTCTTGTGGGCTGTGAACGTCGGAATTTCGCAAATCCTGAATATGCCTTTGCAAGTCTGAAGCCAGGCTCTCAGCCATCTCAGGAGTAAGTACTAAAAATTGCGTTTCCTGAGCAGACTCAATTGGTTGCATCGGTGATGAGAGAAACTGGAATTTCACTACCAGAGCGTCGTAACCAGGAAGCGGTCCAGCCTGCCAGCCGGTTACGGGAAAGACAGGAATATCATCCTTCTGAGACATGTTAAGCCCTTATGTTGTTGGGGAATTAAAAAGATTACCCGAATCCTTACTGTTGGGGAATAGCAAGGTCCACCGAGCCTGATGTGGTGAAAAGACAGGCACACAACGATGAGAGCATTGACGAGCAAGGCATAAGTGCTGGTTCGATTCCAGACAGTCCTGTTTAGTCAGGAGGGTTGGGCAGAGAAAAGGTCCGTTCAATTCGGACACCGGCAGTGCTCTCTTCGTTGTGGTAATCCGCGAAATGGCGCGGCGGTAAGTATGGCGGGTTTTTCTCCATTTGTACCCAGTAGGACACCGGGTTGTCAGGTTGACCATGCGCCTGAGTGACAGCCCCACCACAACGTTATTGCTGTGTGAAGTCTTGTCGGCGTCCGGCTCTTCCAACAACAGGAGGAAGGCGACAGTGTTCTGCCGTGACGCCGACCTTTTTACACAACAGAAAAGAGCATCTCCGCGCGACGGGCTCATTACCCAATCCACCCGGAAAGCTGTTACAGCAGGTGCTCTTTTCTGTTTTGTGGAGAAACCAACGTAAAACGCCAGTGCAGAGGCGTTAAGGAAACAAAATGCATAACCCATTTTTTAAAAATATGCTGATATATCGCTTCAGCCGCGACTTTAACATCGACATAGACTCTCTTGATAAGAAACTTGAGCTGTTTCGCTTCTCACCATGCGGAAGCCAGGATATGGCAAAAAGCGGATGGTTTTCACCATTAGTCCAGTATTCAGATGTGCTATATCATGCAGTCAATAACCAGTTACTTTTGGTTATTCGTCGTGAAGAAAAAATCATACCTAAACAAACGATCGCCGATGAGATTAATAAGAAGGTTTCCACGCTTGAGCGAGAGCAAGGCCGCCGTCTTAAGAAAACTGAGAAAGACTCTATTCGTGATGAGGTTCTTCATTCCCTGTTACCCAGGGCGTTTACTAAAAACAGTCTGGTTCGTATTTGGATAAACACTGCAGCCGGGTTTATCGTTGTTGATACATCCAGCATCAAGCGCGCAGAAGATTCTCTCGCCCTGCTTCGTAAAACCCTAGGTTCCTTGCCAGTCGTGCCGCTGACGATGGAAAACCCTATCGAGCTCACGCTAACTGAGTGGGTTCGTAGCGAAGCGGCTCCTTCCGGGTTCTCCATCGGCGATGAAGCGGTCCTTAAAGCTATTCTCGAAGATGGTGGCACAGGCCGGTTTAAAAAGCAGGATCTTGCCTGCGATGAAATTCTTACCCATATCGAAGCTGGGAAGGTAGTTACCCAGATTTCAATGGAATGGCAGCAGCGTATCAGTTTCACCCTTTCTTGTGACGGTATATTGAAACGCATAAAATTTGCAGATCAGTTAATCAGCCAGAACGACGATATCGACAGCGAAGATGTCGTGCAGCGATTTGATGCTGACATTACGCTGATGACAGGCGAACTCAGTAATCTTATTTCTGATTTAACGGCTGCCCTCGGCGGCGAAGCCAAGCGATAACTCATAGCGGCAATTAACCCCACATCGTGGGTTGGGTTGCTGTACTCAAAATTCACGCGGTGCAGCGCGAAATAAATTATAAGGAGAACCAACGATGAGTTTTATTCAAACACTTTCAGGTAAACAATTTGATTATCTCAGCGCAACTATTGACGACATTGATATTGAAGATATCGCCGTGGCGCTTTCCAATATTTGCCGCTTCTCCGGACATCTTCCTGAATTTTATAGCGTGGCGCAGCATTCCGTACTGTGCAGCCAGCTTGTATCACCGGAGTTTGCCTTTGAAGCCCTGATGCACGACGCAGCCGAAGCGTATTGCCAGGATATCCCTGCCCCATTAAAAGCGTTACTGCCTGATTATCGCGAGATTGAGAAACGTACCGATCAACTGATCCGCTTTAAGTTTGGCTTGCCACTGGAAGAAGCCAGCGTAGTGAAGTATGCAGATCTGACCATGCTGGCAACTGAACGCCGTGATCTGGATATTGATGACAGTATTCCCTGGGTAATACTGGAAGGTATCCCCCCGACAGATTTATTCGAAATCTACCCACTTCGCCCCGGTCAGGCTTTCGGCCTGTTTATGGCCCGCTTTAATGAACTGATGGAGCTACGCCAATGTGCTGCATAAAAGATAAAGAGTCTGTAGTGAAGGCAATCAGATCAAGACTTTTGTGGGAGCGCGTTGAAGGCGGTGCAGCATGAAACTGGAAATGTACACCCTGGACGGATCGGTGATTGTTGATAGCAATCTGGTAACACAGTTCTATCCAGACTACAAAAGCGGCGGCGAGTTAACAGTCATCGAGACTATTTCAGCCACCGGAGAAACTTTCACCGTGAGGGTTAAACACTCGTTTCTTCAGGTAACAAGTGCGCTGGCTACGGCGTGGAGCGTTGATGAAAAGAAAGCTGAAGGAGCAGCTCAATGAGCAACCGAATTCGCAATGCTCAGGTATTCGACGCGCGCACCGGTGAGTACCCGGTTGATATGTACATTCGCTGGATCATTGGTGGTGAACTTGATTTTGATGCCAATTATCAGCGCGGGTATGTCTGGGGGCATGAAGAGCAGCAGGCATTCTTAAACGCAGTTATTTCTGGTTTTCCTATCGGCTCAGTGGCGCTGGCAAAGGCACCTGACTGGTGTTCGCGTGAACTTCCTTACATAGAAGTTGTTGACGGCAAGCAGCGTCTCACAACCCTGAAAAAACTCATCACCAATGAGATTCCAATCATCTTGGCTGATGGTCCGCTTTACTGGCGAGATATGACTCGTGCGGAGCAATTGGCATTTGGGCGTCGTCCACTCCCAGCAGTTGTGCTGGATGAGGTGACGTACAAGGATCGCCTGGCTTATTTCATGGCGGTGAACTTTACAGGTGTTCCGCAAAGCGAAGAGCACAAGCGACACGTAATGCAACTAATGGAGGCTGCCCAATGAGCAACATCGACAAACTCAATGACCATGAACTGGTTGATCTGAAAAACGCTATCGAAAGAGAGCTTAAACGACGCGCTGATGGGCCAAAAGTCACCACGTATTATGTCGTCTCCTGCATAACTGATGCTCAGCATTTTACTGATTTGGACTGCGCTTTACGTTGCTTAAAAAGTGTCACCGAAAACCTTATGGAGTGGGTAACGGAATCCCCAGAAAACCGGGATTACGTCAATCAATGCACAGGCATTGTTGGGGCAAAACTCCAGGTGAAGGAGATGAATCTCGATCACTTCAACATGCGCGTAGCAGAAAAATATTTCGACGATATTTGTTATCCACAGGAGACAGCCCAATGAGCAACATCGATAAACAGGCGCTGCGTATTGAGAGGGGGTGAGATGTGTAACTTCCACGAACGCAAAGTTCGTCGAACTGAATATTACCAACGTTTCGTTTTTGGCTGGAAGCTGCGTCCCTGCACGGCGTGTAACGGCAGTGGTTATTACGACCACAACGGTAGTCCGAAATGCTCGTCCTGCAATGGCACAGGCAAAGAGCGGTACAAACCAAATTAGTAGAATTACGGCAGAAATTAAACGCCGCTGGCATCGGCAAGGGGAAGTGACTATGTGGAGAGGATTAAATCGCGGCGGCAGCCAGATGATTCTAACTGCCTACGAATACGATCCGGAAACCGAAAAATCTCAGTCTGTTTACCTTCTACGGCATCACAGCAAGGTTAAGAAGACCACGCTTGAACAGAAGCTGACAGTTAAGAACGACGCCTTCGGACGGTTTAAGCCTTTCGTTGAACTTGAAGATTTTCCGGAAGGGCTTAGCGAACGCGAAGCAATGCTGAAATTAGCTGACTGGCTGCACCGACTTAGTGTGGCTATCGAAGATAACTGGAGTACACCATGACCACTATTACCAAAGAATGGCTACAGCAAACTATCGCTGAATTTGAAAACACTCGCGACGATATTCCGTTTGGCCTGAGCGATGACGACGCCAAAGTTCTTATTGTGCTGAAGCGTGCGCTGGCATCGCTGGAAGCTGAGCCAGCCGGATATCACGTAATCAAAGAGTGCGGAAAGGTTGGCTGTAGTGTTGCAACGCTTGAGGAAGCCGAGAAAACGCGAGATTTCTGGAATAAAAAGTGGACTATCAGACCGTATTTTTACACCGCCCAGCCAGTACAGGAAACTGGCGTTTACAATGATGTGCTAAATATCATCAGCCTGTTGGAAAACAACGAATGGGCTGAGCACTGCACGAGTACAGTTTTAGGTTCACTTCTGGAATCAGAAATAACGCGTCTGGTTGGCAAAGAACAGTCAGCGCCGGTAGTCACTTTCTATCGCGATGGCGTTGAAGCCGCCGCCAAATGGATAGATCAGCAGCGTGAGGCATACGACAGCGAGCATGGATGGTCTGATCCTGATACCGGAGCGTTCGAGTTCGGCAATGATGCCCAACGCGGATATTCATCCACCCTGGAAGAATTGGCCGAAGGCATTCGCGCTCTGCATCCAAATGCTGGCAACTCTCCGGTAATTCCGGATGGTTGGATAAGCTGTAGTGAGCGGATGCCAGAAGACGAGCAAGAAGTAATTGTTCATAACAAGTTGGGATACCGTTATGTTTCATATTTTGATGAGCATTCTGGACTATTTTTTGACATGCGAGGCGGCAATCAGATGAACTGTATTGAGCACATCTTTGTTACACACTGGATGCCAGTGCCAGCAGCACCAAAACCGGAGATAAATAACGAATGAACAACTTAATGGTCGACCTTGAAACGATGGGTAAAAAACCTAACGCGCCTGTTGTCTCCATCGGTGCTGTGTTCTTCGATCCGCAAAGTGGTGAAATTGGACCTGAGTTCTATACCGCCGTTAGCCTTGAAAGCGCAATGGAACAAGGTGCCGTTCCTGATGGCGATACCATTCTATGGTGGTTAAGACAAAGCCCGGAAGCGCGAGCGGCTATTTGCGCTGATGCAGTATCTGTTACGACCGCGCTTATTGAGTTCAATGACTTTATCACCTGTCACGCCGACGATTTGAAATACCTGAAGGTATGGGGTAACGGTGCCAATTTCGATAACGTTATCCTGCGTGGCGCTTTCGAACGTGCCAGCCTCCCCTGCCTGTGGAATTACCGGAACGATCATGACGTCCGCACGATGGTTACTTTGGGTCGTGCAATCGGCTTCGATCCCAAACGTGACATGCCGTTCGAAGGCGATATGCACAACGCGCTGGCTGATGCCAGGCATCAGGCGAAATACGTTTCAGCTATCTGGCAGAAACTGATCCCGCCCACCAGCAACAATATCTGATTTAAACCGGGTGCAGCCGGTTAGATGGAGAAGCAACTCATGAGCGATCGCTTCCTGACTGAGGAGGAACTGGAAGATGCTACAGGAGCAAGCCAGAAGTCACTCCAGAAAGAAGTATTAACGCTGAACGGTATTTATTTTATAGAACGCCGGGACGGTTCAATCAGAACAACCTGGTATCATATAAATCACCCAGTTTCGCGCCTTCTTCCACCAGCAGGGTATCAGCCTGTACCAGGCATGAATTTTGACGCTATAGAGAGTTAACATGGGTCGCAAACGTGCGCCCGGTAATGAGTGGATGCCAAAGGGTGTATTCTTTCGCCCTTCTGGTTACTACTGGAAACCGGGAGGATCAACAGAAAATATAGCTCCAGCTGATGCAACTAAAGCTGAGGTCTGGGTGGCTTACGAAAAAAAAGTTGAGGGTAGAAAAAACAGAATTACATTCACACAATTATGGCGAAAATTTCTTGCCAGTGCCGATTATGCTGATCTGGCCCCAAGAACGCAGAAAGATTATCTGGCACATGAGAAATATATACTTGCCGTATTTGGTGATGCCGAAGCTAAAGCAATAAAGCCAGAACATATCCGGCGTTATATGGATGCCCGTGGGCAAAAAAGCCGTGTCCAGGCGAATCATGAACACAGCTCTATGTCGCGCGTATTTCGTTGGAGTTATCAACGTGGTTATGTTCCTGGTAATCCTTGCGTTGGTGTGGATAAGTTTCCTAAGCCTCAACGCGATCGATATATTACCGATGAAGAGTACAGAGCGATATATAATAACGCAACGCCAGCCGTCAGGGCTGCAATGGAAATAGCTTATTTATGTGCTGCCAGAGTTTCTGATGTATTGAAAATGAACTGGAATCAAATACTGGAGAAAGGAATTTTTATTCAGCAAGGAAAAACCGGAGTTAAACAAATTAAATCCTGGACAGATCGCTTACGTGATGCCGTTGAAATATGTCGTGAATGGGGAGAGGAAGGCCCTGTTATCAGGACTATGTATGGCGAGCGTTATTCTTATAAAGGATTTAACGAGGCGTGGAGAAAGGCGCGAAAGGCTGCGGGGGATGATCTGGGACGTCCTCTTGACTGCACTTTCCACGATCTAAAGGCAAAGGGGATTTCAGACTATGAGGGAACGGCAAAAGACAAGCAGAAGTACAGTGGCCACAAAACCGAATCCCAGGTTCTTGTTTACGATCGCAAGGTGAAAATGAGCCCAACCCTGGACAGGAAGCGTTGAGCTTTTCGATGTGCGCCAGTTAAAATTCTGGCGTTTTTTTCTCACCGAATTTTCTCATTTTTTCTCAACGTGATTTTCATCACTATAAGAAAATCACGTAAGTGCTTGAATAGTGGCGGAGAGAGAGGGATTCGAACCCTCGGCGGAGTTACCCCCGCAACGGTTTTCGAGACCGGTCCGTTCAGCCGCTCCGGCATCTCTCCGTATATTGCAATGATGCCAGGTAATTTGGCATTTTAACAGACCCTATTCGGGTAATTTTGTTCAAGTGACGAGTTTACGAGCAAAACGATGATTAAGTGGCCCTGGAAAGCACAAGAAATAACCCAGAACGAAGACTGGCCGTGGGATGATGCGCTGGCTATACCTCTTCTGGTAAACCTCACCGCGCAAGAACAGGCTCGGCTTATTGCGCTAGCCGAACGTTTTTTGCAGCAGAAAAGACTGGTAGCGCTACAGGGATTTGAGCTCGACTCGTTAAAAAGTGCACGTATTGCGTTAATTTTTTGCTTACCGATCCTGGAGCTCGGTATTGAGTGGCTTGATGGTTTTCATGAAGTGCTCATTTATCCCGCGCCCTTTGTGGTAGATGATGAATGGGAAGATGACATAGGTCTGGTGCATAGCCAGCGTGTCGTACAGTCGGGGCAAAGCTGGCAACAAGGGCCCATCATTCTGAACTGGCTGGATATCCAGGACTCGTTCGATGCTTCGGGTTTCAACCTCATTATTCATGAAGTCGCGCACAAACTGGATATGCGTAATGGCGATCGCGCCAGCGGCATCCCTTTCATCCCGTTACGCGATGTGGCTGGCTGGGAACACGATCTCCACGCGGCAATGAATAATATTCAGGATGAAATCGATCTTGTTGGCGAAAGCGCTGCCAGTATAGATGCCTATGCCGCCACCGACCCTGCAGAATGTTTTGCCGTGTTGTCAGAGTATTTTTTCAGCGCGCCAGAACTGTTTGCTCCACGTTTCCCGGCACTATGGCAGCGTTTTTGCCAGTTCTATCGCCAGGATCCTTCTCAGCGCTTACGGGTAAGCGCTGCCGAAGGCGACTACGGCGAGGAATCCGAACATTAATTCCTCACTTTGTGGGTTAATTAACCAATTGAATTGGCGCGTTAATTTTACTGTTGACACGTTATAGCCGGCCCAGTATTATGCGCCTCGTTGAAACAATTCCTCTGTAGTTCAGTCGGTAGAACGGCGGACTGTTAATCCGTATGTCACTGGTTCGAGTCCAGTCAGAGGAGCCAAATTTAGGGAAGCAGACGTTCAGTGACGTCTGCTTTCTGCATTTATATCAACTGGTTATGCCCTTCTTCAGGTTCACCCTCGTTCACTAAAAACCACTCGAAGCCATACCCTTTTGCTGGTAAAGCTGGTTCGATTTGCGTTTTACCAGCACGCGGGGGGAACCGTCATGTCACTTACTGATACTAAAGTAAAAAATGCCAGACCAGCGGAAAAGGCCGTCAAGCTCACTGACGGGTTTGGCCTCTATCGATTCAAAATACTGGCAGACAGGCTATCGCTTCAATGGCAAACAGAAGGTGTTTTCTATTGGGGTTTACCTTGCGGTTTCTCTTACTGATGCCAGACAACGCCGTGACGAGGTCAAAAGGCTGCTGGCTCAGGGGATTGACCCGAACGCAAAAAACAGGCTGATGAAAAAATCCTTCAGGAAAAGCGCGATAAAACCCGCTCGTCCCGTGTCGTCGCCAAAAGCTGATGCGCCATAATTCTGCCTATGATATTGACGGAAATCTTTTCGCCTGCACCAGAAATTTATCTGCCATTTCCGCTACCGGCGTCAGACTGCCTGTATCAACCATTTTTACAAAATATTTCACGTCTAAAGTTCATTCTGCCCCCTGCCCTTAATCTCTACGGCGTTATGTCTCAGAATTATTTGCCAAGTGCCTGCCAGTTTTTCACGTTTCATCAGACGCCGGCACATAGCCATTGCGGTAAGGTCACAGCATTTGACTTGTGCAATTACAGACAAAGTTGCGCCATGCCGGGGCAAAGTAGAAATTAGATCAAAACTTCAACGCTTTGTTGTTTTTGTCAGCAAACAAACGCGCAACCTTATTTCCCCCTTTGACAAGCCGATCGCACATCGTTACTATGCGCCCCGTTCACACGATTCCTCTGTAGTTCAGTCGGTAGAACGGCGGACTGTTAATCCGTATGTCACTGGTTCGAGTCCAGTCAGAGGAGCCAAATTAAGGAAAGCAGACGTTCACTGACGTCTGCTTTCTGCATTTATATCAACTGGTTATTCCCTTCTTCAGGTTCACTCTCGTTCACTAAAAACCACTCGAAGCCATACCCTTTTGCTGGTAAAAATGCTGGTAAAGCTGGTTCGATTTGTGTTTTACCAGCACGCGGAGGGAACCGTCATGTCACTTACTGATACCAAAGTAAAAAATACCAGACCATCGGAAAAGGCCGTCAAGCTCACTGACGGGTTTGGCCTCTATCTGCTGGTGCATCCTAACGGTTCAAAATACTGGCAGTTAGGCTATCGCTTTGATGGCAAACAGAAGGTGTTTTCCATTGGGGTTTACCCTGCGGTTTCACTTGCCGATGCCAGACAACGCCGGGACGAGGCCAAAAGGCTGCTGACTCAGGGGATTGACCCGAACGCTAAAAAACAGGCTGATGAAAAAGTCCTTCAGGAGAAGCGGGATAAAACCCGCTCGTTCCGTGTCGTCGCCAAAAGCTGGTTTGCCACCAAAACAAAATGGTCAGAAGATTACGCCGATACTGTCTGGAAGCGCCTTGAAACCTATGTCTTCCCGGATATAGGCGACAGAAACGTTTCAGAACTGGATACGGGTGATCTGCTTGTCCCGGTCAAAAAAGCGGAAACACTCGGCTACCTTGAAATTGCCATGCGGATTAAGCAATACATCACCGCGATCCTACGTCATGCCGTCCAGCAAAAGCTTATGCGTCATAATCCGGCCTATGATATGGAAGGCGCTGTCCAGAAACCAGAGACGGAACACCGCCCTGCACTGGAGCTGGAAGAGATCCCGCTACTGCTTGAACGTATTGATGCCTACAAAGGTCGTGGACTGACTACGCTAGCGATTAAACTCAATCTGCTGATCTTCATTCGTTCCAGCGAACTTCGTTTCGCCCGGTGGTCGGAAATCGACTTCAAAAGTAAGTTATGGGTGATCCCCGAACAGCGGGAAGCGATTGAAAACGTCAAGCACTCGACTCGTGGGGCTAAAATGAAACGTCAGCACTTCGTTCCCCTTTGCAGGCAGGCTCTCAAGATACTGAAAGAGATCCGCCAGCTTACCTATGAAGAAGGTAACGAAGCAGAATTAATTTTCACTGGCTGTTATGATTCATTCAAACCCATGAGTGAAAACACTATTAACAAGGCGCTACGTAAGATGGGCTATGACACCACACAGGACATCTGCGGTCATGGTTTCCGCACACTGGCGTGTAGTGCCTTAATTGAGTCTGGTCTATGGTCAGAAGATGCTGTAGAGCTTCAAATGAGCCATAAGGAAAGTAACAGCGTTCGCGCAGCCTATACCCATAAGGCCAAGCATCTTGACCAACGCCGCCTGATGCTCCAGTGGTGGGCTGATTTTCTTGATGAGAATCGGTATGAGATGGTCAGGCCGTTTGAGTTTGCTCAGAAACAATAATCACCTTCCTACAAGCAAACAATCGCATTAAATCAAAAAATACAGGGAGGTTTTACTCTCCCTGTTACTTATCACTTACGCCCTTTGTTTGATTGTGCCAATACCGAAGCAGCAAGCTGCTTCGTTAATTCGCTAGAGCGTGGGTTATCAAGGGCCGATGATGCCTTATGTTCCATTTTGCCACTGGTCTGGTTTGACGTCCCACGTTGAGAAAGCGCGGAACCCGCAAGGCTTTTCTGGATGGCTGAGGCATTAGGATCAGTCAGCGTTTTTGCAGCAGTAGAAGCCACATTTTCAGAAGTCTGTTTTACATTTTTACTCATTAAACGCATCCCCAAAAGTCATGAACATCACTTATGTAGTGTCTTCATCAAAAAAATCACTATATGCAGTTATAACCATATTCTTTATAAGCTTTAATTCCACTAAAGACAACATCATTGCTGTATAAAATCACAGTATACGTGTAGTTAATTGATTTTATTTATAAAAATATTTTGTCTAACAGGAACAAGATACGCTAAAAGCTCATTGTCATCCTGAAATTGTTGCCTTCTGAAAATCAGTGGGGAGGCCGTGCTCATAATACGCGAGGAATATCATTGAACATGCGTTAGCTCACCAGTTAGAAGATAAGGCCAAAGCAGAGTATCAACATGGGACGCTATGGGCTAAGCATGTGGCATTGATGGATGATTGGACGGGGTATCGCACAAGTGGTATCCAATCTGTTTATCAATACAGTATTATATATTTACAACATGATTATCATGCTTAGGTAATTATTTTAAATAACGTGTCTTAATCGGCATTTATTGCATTATAGTCGTTATTTTCCAGTTCATCCATTGAAAATGTTTTTCTTTCGGAGTCTCGGAGACGTTTTAAACTATTTTCAAGAACACCGACTTTTTCTAGATATTTCTCTATGTCTTTAAATTTTGATTCCTTTATTATCTCATATATAGGGGATAATATCATGTTTTTCCTTACAACATCATCTTCTTTCATAGACCGATTATAAGCATTATTTACTCTCAATACAGTTTCCCTAAGATCATCTACAAAAATGAATATATTATTGAGATCATCATCTAATTTTTTTCGCTCTTCTAATAGTTCATTATTTCGCGCTTCTTGGTTTTTGACAATTATATCAAGCCGTTCAAGTTTTTCTTTTAACTCGCTCGTATTGTATTGAGATTCAGATTTTATTCTTTCAAGTTCTGCTTTATGTTTTGCTTCACCTTCAATCATATCTATTTCATGTTGACGTTCAATCACTCTAATAGAGTTCATACTTTTTACCCTACGAGAGTCCCTTTTGGAGGAAAGAGTACAGATAATATCTGTCCGACTTAAGATGGAAAAATTCTATCGCTCTTGATAAAAAAGGCATTATTATGGTTATGATTATACCGTAAACAATAGGTTGCCAAAAGTTAATGCCCTGCATTTGAACTATCGACGTCCTATACTCAATGTTCCCTTTTCCAAACATAATAAATAATATCTTATCCCAATTATCAATACAGAAGGCTGAAATAACATATACATATAATGGTGTCGTGAAACGCTCGATCAAGGAACTTTTTATGTTATTGAAAAATGATTCCTCTGATGTTTTCTCATTGCTCATATCAATCTTCTTATAGAAAAATTAGTTTAAAAAGGGACGAACGAAATACTCGTCAACTCTAAATTTATTATCTGTGAATGTATGAATGGCATCAATACCTTCATGACATTTCCCTATTAATTCTCTAAGTATATTTTGCCTTTCAGTTTCTGTGCTTTGACTTACTTCATCCACTACATTAATCAATGGAAAACTTAATTTATTCCTATAGATATTTTTAATTATTTCAAAAGACTCTTTAAAATCATCTCTGATCTTCCATCTATGGCGTTCAATAATATTGGAACTGATAGTTACAATTTCAATTTGTGTATTAGACAGTCTATTGGTAATTTTCTCCAACCGAGTTTCCAATATATCATTTGGAATTCTATTGGATGTCATTGATAACAAAACGATAACCAATTTATGCAAATCAATTCTATATTGAGGATACAGTTCAAATATCAATTTTTTTGCATCATTATATGCTTCCTCATCATTTTTACTTTTGAAATAGCTCTTAGCCTTAAAAGCGCCATAAATCGCAGAACCGGCGATCATCACATTAGATATAGTATTAATCCAATCTGTAGTATTACTCATTTCCCACCATATCGTATACATAAAACAATAATCGATTATACACATTTCTATACCTAATAATAAATATCAAATGACATTCATTTTAATGATATTAATGCAAATTTCATAATGAAGGGGAATGTATCCATTAAGAATATTGGAGCAAAAATGACCAACTAAACGCGTAAATTTATTGTCCACGCGCCAAGCAACAGTGGTCATTCCGGGCACGCCAAAAGACTAAGCACCTTTACCAGCGGAGCTAAATACTTCAATGATGGAGATCATGTTCAGGTGTTGAAGTATAGAGTTAGAACGGCCTGATAAGAAAGTCCTCTTTTATCGATATATTATTAGGTAAAATCAATCGCCTACAAGTACATAGATAGTGTAGTATACACCATATGTAAATATCTCAGGGAGTTAATCTGATGTCTATAAGCACCACAATGTCAAATATCAACAGAATACAAAAAGACATTGCTAGTCTACAAAAACAACTTTCTGATGAGCAGCGTAAAGAGGCCCAACTTTCAGGAAAAATCAATCAAATAAAGCGTAGCGTCACTAAGTCAACGTCTTTAAGCACATTGAATTCCAAAATGTCAGAGATCTCTCGTCATAAAAATGATATTTCAAGATGTAACTCTAAAAAAGCAGATATTAATAAAAAAATAACAGCAAAAACTGGAGACTTACACCGTTATCAATTACAACTCATTAAAGAGCAAGAGAATGACCAGAAAAAAAGAATTGCTGCACAGAAGAAACTTGAAAAAGAACAATTAGATTACCAGAAGAAAATCACACGAGAATTGAAATCGCAGAAAAGGGCAATATCTCCAAGCCATAAATTCAATCGTCCAGTCATCAACAAATCTGATGAGACAGAAGATATTACAGAGAGTTATGATGTTTTTATCTCTCATGCAACAGAAGATAAAGATAGTTTTGTCCGTCCCCTTGCTGAGTTGTTAAGAGCAAAAGGGATAAATGTATGGTATGACGAATTCTCTTTAGGCTGGGGTAAAAGTCTACGTAAGACAATCGATTATGGATTAGCAAATTCTCGGTTTGGAGTTGTTGTTTTATCTAAATCCTTTATCAAAAAGGACTGGACAGAGTATGAATTAAATGGTTTGACTGCTAGAGAGATGAGCGGTGAAAACCAAGTAATACTGCCTATCTGGCACGAAGTATCTAAATCTGATATTTTAAAATTCAGCCCTACACTAGTAGATAAAATGGCATTAAATACATCGATAAATACCATTGATGAAATTGCTGAACAGCTTGAATCATTATTGAAATGAAATAAATATTTAAGCGAAAGGGAACTCTCCATTGGAGAGAATACATATCACTTGGGAAAACTGAATCAACTCATTGAGCTGTAAACTACTCCCTATATATTAGACAATCAGATATATTATAAAAGTGAATATCTTTAAAAGACACTTATTAAATAATATGTTATTTATTAAAAGTTAAATTTTATTATAATGTTTAAACACAAACATTAATTCCTCAACAGTTAACATTATTGGCATGCATATAATCTTCTGTAATTACTATAAAAGTGATCATTCTTTCCACCACCACAACGTTGATCATCATATTGAGCAATTAACGTTCCTGATAAATAGCTGTATTTTGAGCTATATGCCGATCCCGGACAAGAACATCCCCTTGTATCGCTGTTTGGTATTACACACTTATAGCCCGATACTTGGTCTGTGATCGTGATATAAATACCTTTTAATCTATCACCACTTACTGTTTGCCACTTACCACTGACGCAGGATAAAACCTTACCCATACTGTCTCGGCCCACCAGACCATTAGGCGTACATTTCGCATTTAAAGTCGCCTGATCATTAAAATAGTCATTGTGCCTGAACGATATAATTCATGGCAACATTCTTAGGTCTTGTTTCATTACCTGCCCGAACGACTCTCGAAGCATCAAACGTATATTTCCTTACTTCATTGCTTTTATGACCTTCATCACCTTCACCTAACGCACCACTATCCGCGAAAGCGCCACTCACATATTTACCGATGTTTCCACTCTGTGATACATCAGCCGCCATATGACCTGTAATATTTTGAATCTGATCATCCTGATAAGAATTAATAACTCTTCCTGAGTCAAGTCCTCTTCCCGAATCCAGCCCTCGAATAAATACTCCTCTTAAATCAGGAAGTCTTCCTCTTGGATAGGCTTTTGCTAACTGAGGATATAGGGCAGTATTAAAAGATTGTCCCCTGCATATTAACCAACCTACAGGCGCTGTATTTGAAGGCCAAGGAACAGGTGAACCAACTGGCAGGTTACTGACAACAGACCATTTTCCATTAACGCAGGATAATATATTTCCCATGTTGTCTTTAGATATCAGGCCTATACTTGGACATGTCCCACCAGTTGTATTCGTCGATGTAGGTTGTAGAGTATGTCCCTGAATATTTCCAGATGCTGCAATACTACCAGTGCTTCCTGTCCCCGGAGTAATAGCAAAATCACCTTGGTTGGTTTGTTTCCCAAAAACCTGAAGCCTTGTTTCAGTACTGGTGCCACCATTTCGCCAGATGGTTAGCGGCTTAACAGTATCTAATCTGAACTCATAATCGTTAGCATCTCCACCACCAATACTGAAACTATCACCACCACCGTTATGACCATTAAATTGTCCACCGGATGTGATACTTTTACCTGTATCTAATGTTCCACTAATCGTTCCATTACCAATCGTAGACAGCCCTCCACTAATTTTCAGCGTAGTGAGATCTGTTCGATTGCTTGCCATATGAATAGATAAGGTCTTATCCTTAGACATGGTTATTTCATAGTCGTTATTAACAGCATCGCCGCCAAAATGTATGGCATCACCATAACCATTATGCGCTATTATTTCTTGTGCTGCGATTATTTTCCCTGCGGAAGAAACATCCCCACCAAAGATCCCCGTTCCCGATGCGGTAATGTTCTTGGCATTATTAATATCGTTAGTGCCCATATTGAGATTTCCAGTCATAGGCAATGTTCCATCGCGACGCAAGTAAACAGAATACATAGAACTATCATAGCCCACACGGTAAACCAGTAATCCTGCTTTATTAATTGCCGGGTAATCAGTAGACTTTTCTGTCCACACTCCATTATATCCTGATGCCTGAGCAGGCGATTTCGTCATACCGCTATCAATACCTGCTGATTGCATCGATTTTCCTAACAGGTCGTATCGCGTTTTTCCACCTTCGACCCAAGGTATCGTCGTAGCAATCAAACCATTGATAACATAGTTTGGTGATACGCCTGATCGTTTTAACAGGATTTTATAAGAAGACTTTTGGGCATTAACTCCCGCATATGTAGAGGGCAAGAGACTTTCATTCACCAGCGTCTGGTAAGTGATTTCACAGCCATTAGCCGTACAGGTTCTTGGTCCCGGATCGCTACTTTGACTGCGTGAAGATGACAGTGTGGAAAGCTTATTATAGCGAATGCTAATATAACGGTTAACTGCTTCGCCAACCTGTTTCATTTGAAAGCCTACCGCCTGTGCCATTACTGCTTCCTGTTCTTTCCTCATGTCCTGAAACTTCATAAAACCAATAAGAGAACCTATACCTAAAACGATGGTGATCTCTAATAGAGTAAATCCTCTTTTCTTTATCATAATTATATCTCCCATCTGAAAATATGATCCAAAAAGGGGCATAAAGTGCCCCTTTAATTAAATAGACGTGAATACTAATGTATTACTTGTAGCGTTATTACATGCTGCGGCGGTAGCTGCTACATCAAGGGTACCATCTGCAGCTTTTACTACTTTAGAACCCACTTTAGCAGTGTAAAAATTGCCTGCCGCCGCTGTGGTTATTTTCACACATTCTGCTGCTGGCACGTTGTCATATGTGATAGTGAAAGAAGAACCTGCCGCAGATGACGGACCTGTAGCTGCCGCAGCCAGCGTCACGTTCCCTTTGAATGCGTTAATTGGTTTAGCTGCATTGCCTGTTCCACTTAACATATTATCAGGGAAGATTTTTGCCTGAACAGCTACGGTATTCGTTAGCCCAGTAAAGCTGGATGCTGATGTATAGAGTGCTTTGACACCTGCCTGTATGGTGGCAATATTATTACTTTCCGCTTGCGCTCTTTGTGAAGCCTGAACCTTGGGATACACAATAAAAGCCGCTACTACTAATGCGGCAATAATCCCCAGAACAAGTAATAATTCGAGTAATGAGAAACCTTTTTTGCTTTTTCTTTTACTATTTAATAAAACCATTATTATCTCCTTTATTTATTTTAATGATATCTCCTGTTATAACGCTTCTCTCATTTCTGGCAATAGATGGCGTAAGATATATTTAACTCTATCTGATAGACGGATGAATTGAAAAAGGCAAAGATCGCTCTTTGCCTTTTGGGAGATTTAAATACAACATTTATTATCACAGCGTTTGTCATTATCACCTTCCCATGAGATATATAATCATATCCGATGAAAAAGTAATAATGACGTTTACTACATAAAGATAAAAATTAACAGATTACTGGTCGAACAGAACGCATGATTGATTGAAAAGGAAAAAATATGTATTAATAAAGTATTATCCTGCGCTCTGTTCTTTTATATAGATAACAGATATTAATTAGATATCAACCCCTGTCATGAAATTTATTTAATATTTTTTATTTTTGTCTGCCATCCATTTGAGCAAGAAACCATCTCCCTGCTTTTATATATTTGACTCTTTCAATATCATTCAACTCAGATGCTGAAAGTAAAATCCCCATAACAAGTTCCTTATCCACCTGTTCGATACCACAATTCATAGCCTTGGCTACTTCTGCCCCAAGAATAATCTTAAGCCTTGTTTCAACTTTCTTTTGTTCTGATTTCTCCATTGACTTTAAACGGTTAAGTTCAAGTTGAGCAAATGCCACCTTTTGTTTTAATGTTTTTTCTGTTCTTGATCTTTTAGTTTCATTATCCATGATTATTACCTCTTATTGTTTATACGTATTTAATTATCACAAAGGTAAATAACGTCAAATTTACACCGTTTTGTCAGAAGGAATAGTTCTGGAGCATCCATAAATAAAATAGTGCAATACATGCGATAGTAATCACTAACACAAAACATCTGGCACTCTCCGCGTTACTTATTTTTGTACTTTTGTTATTTTATTTTCACCTATCAGCTTTAAACTCTATTTTTCAACCTCAACCTGTGAATTGTGCAACACATAACACTCTCCGTTTTATTAGCTTTTTTCTTCAATTTTAGCTATCCCGCCTTTCGGCGGGAACAATTAATACTTCTTTTGCCATTACGGGCCTTTTCTTTATTTTTTCCCTTCGGACGTGAAACCTACACCTTTAATCCAGTTCGTGTCGTTTAATTTAACGCATCATTTTACAACTATCAGTATATTTCGTATTAATTAACTAAGGGGGAGTTTTTACATTGGCTTATTTTTTAAAGACAATGCCCACCTATACACTGCTACGCAGTGTGTGGGGTCTACCGACGGTTGCCTGCCGCAGGCTAAAAGCAAAACCAACGTCAACCCCGAAGTTTTTCTTACGTAAAACTAACGGCAGCATTTATATTTGAGGTTAATTTATTAATGGCGATTTTTCATCTGGATTTTAAAATTGTGAAACGAAGCGAAGGCATGACTTCCGTTGCGAAGGCTGCCTACCATACCCGTACACGTATTACAGATGATCGCATCGGTGAAACATACGATTTCAGCCACAGAACAGATCTACATGGTCATATTATATTGGCACCTGTTTCCGCACCTGCTCATATTGTTGAAAGCTCCTCAGCATTGTGGAATGAAGTTGAAAGAGTGGAACGCCAGAACAACGGACAAACAGCGCGTTATTTTGATGTCGCTATCCCCGTAGAACTCAGCAATGATGACAAGAAAAAATTAGTTGCCGAATACTGCCAGAAAAACTTTGTCGATAAGGGGATGATTGCTGATATCGCATTTCATGATCTGGACAGTAAAAACCCACATGCTCACGTCATGTTAACCCTGAAAACCATTGGTCCAGAAGGCTTCGGCAAAAAAGACAGAAGCTGGAATGATAAGAAGATGGTTGTTCAGTGGCGTGAGTCGTGGGCCACGATGTCAAACAGCTACCTTGAGACCGCAGGCCGTGAAGAACGTATCGATCACCGTTCTCTCAGAACTCAATGTGCTGATGCCCTTGCCCAAGCAGAAGAAGCATTCAGCGCTGAAGAAAAAGCCTTCTGGCTTGCCAAAGCAACCGAAACAAACCGTCCAGCAATGCAACGAGTTCATCGTGCCAAGTGGAATAACACCGAGTCACAGGAACAGCGAGCTACAGAACAAGCTTTACGTGATCAGCAAATAGAGGAAGCGAAGAAGGTCTACAACACATTCAGTGAGCTACCACTGGAGATCGTGGTTGATGTCAGAAGCTTTACGATTACACATCTTGCTGAACCCGAAGAAATCGTTATCCCTGACTTCCCGGCTACAACTAAACAGCAACCTGTTATGACGACACACGCCACAAGCAGAAGACCAGCAACAAAATCTTACCGTAATCCCAATAAGGTCAGTAAAGTAAATGTATCAGGGAAGAAATCTCCCGTTCTGATTGTTCCTGAACCAACTGCATCCACTAAATTGAAAACCCCATCTATTCAAAACACCAGAGCGAAGAACCGCGCTCCGATGAGGAGTAGGAAACAGACCAAGCCCCGCCAGAATGGTTTGTTTAAACGTTTCACGCTACTGATAGTAGGATATATAAGAGAGAAATTTATATGGGCCAGAAGGAAACCCGATACCACTGATGCTGACCATGATAAGCGTATCGCAGAGAACTATGTCTATGATGAAGTGCTGGGTATCAATGTTCCACGCTCGGAGTTTGAAAAACGCGCTAAATTTAACAATGACCAGACATCACCAGAAGCAAGCATCTATGGCAATGAATCAGACCATGACAAAACCGTTCGTTTTCCAAGTCGTCCGAAAGATGTACAAACAGAGATTGATAAATACATAGATCTCATACCATCAAGCCCCTCAGAGTATTCAGGAAAGTCCCATGTTTCAAAGTTGAGACCACTGGCATATCGTAATAATAATTATAATGAATAGCAAAATAGAAAATACATTTTTATTTAAGCTCCATAACTGGCCTTTGATTTCAATATTTTTATGCTGTGTTCAAAACCATTATACTGCAAAAAGTTAACAATATCGCTTTCTTTAAATTTATTGTTTGGACCTAATATCAATTCTGAAACGGCATCTTTTGGGAAACCTAATTCGTAATATGATATAATTTGATTATTGGATATTCTATATTTCAGATCTTTAATTGATGATGATTCTGGGTATTCATATCTTCCTGTATCAAGAGTTTGATAAACTAATCGTACTTCTTTTTCCTCCTTAAATGCTGGGTTTTTAGTCGTGGTATTTAAGTGAATAATATTGGAAATTAATTCAAGGATGCATTTGTCGTAGCGGTTAAATTTTGATGTCGATATAATTTCATTCATATAGTATTTTTTTATGAATGAATATCTTGATAATATCCTTTCAGCTAAGCATTCAATTACGTTAATATCCATATAAGATATATCGCTAAGAGTTAGTCGGTGTTTAGGATCAAGGTTATTACCTATAATCCCATCATAGACATCGAGCTTTTCTCTGTCGAATCCGATGGATACACCAAAGCCATCTTTTGCATACGCACGCCATTGACTTAAAATATCCCCAGATTTAGATAGACAACAAGCAAATGGTGTTCCAATAGATATATTGTCATCCAAATGTGCTATAAACTGGTCAACGCAGTTAGCATCTAAGTTTTTATATAAATATTTTTTAAGTGTAGAGTAAAACCACTTTTTCTCCATGTAATCGTTCATATGATCCATAGAGCTTAGCCATAATCGCTGATTCTGAATAATACTGAAGAAAGATTCAGGGCTGCAATAATGATAGATTGTATTCATCTTATTCAAAGTCCTTTTATAAGAGACAATTTCTAAAATCATCATACCACACAATTTCATTACCAGCACATCTGTTTCTAATATCAGGGAGCAATTTGTCAGGTAAGATGCGAACCTGATTTATTAAGGTCTCAGCTCAAGGTCGATTAAGGGCACTCTATCCAATCCTCTTATATAGATATAAACCATACTCCTATAAATCAAGAATATGGTTTTTGTTTTATGCTTAATTACATTCTTCGCCTAAACACTACATTATCAGCAAAAATAACTTTGCCAGCAACAAACCCTACGATAGCAATTATCGGAAGGCTGATAGTAGCTCCTGCCATACCGATCAACGTCGATAAACCAAAAGTCAACAACAAAACAACAGCAGCATACCAGCCGGGATAAGTGCCACATAACACAGTCGCTAAGCAACCTGTGCAAACGTGAACCCCACGCTGGCTCTCTTTGAAACAGAACGGGCATTTGATGGTATTGTTTTCCATATTGGTTTCCTTAATTGGCTTTCCAGCCATTGCTGGTCTTAAAGAGATTCATTGCACCATCAGCAGGTTCATTCATTCCTTTAACACTGGCGAATGCCTTTTTGTCAATCCAGTTCGGAACGTCAACCAGCTTCCACGTATAAGACACACGAACTACTTTCTGATTACCGTTTCCCGGCTCAGTCCATTCCTTAATCTCGTCAACAGCACGACGACCAACACAGGCACCGTCTGTTGTGCTCCAGACTTTGGCTTTTTTGCCTTCCTCTGTTATCCCTAATACGTTCGAGTCATAGCCCTGTTCAAAAACCATCAGGCCCTGCTCAATAAAACCGTCGAGGATCACTGAATTCGTCCCTGTGCCAGTCGAATCAAGCCGTGGCTTGGCAAGACGGATCGGGAAGCTGGTGTTATTGTTATCCAGCGAGAAGCAGTATTTGTCCTGCCCAATCTTGGCATTGATCGCTTTCTCAAACTCACCTTTCTCACCACATCCCGCCAGCGCCAGAGCCGCGCCAGCAACGAGTAAAATCTTCTTCATCTGCTTATCCATCCTGATAATCAAAATTGCGTATATTTTTTGACCTAATCCGGTCAGGGCTAGAGTTGTTGCGGGATCCGGCTGATATCACATGGCAAAACCACCGCTTAACCAATTGATAGGATTCAATTCTTTTAGCGTCTCGTCATATCGTTTAAAACGATCAAAAACAATCTTATGATAGTTTTTAACTATCATAAATAGATATTCGATCGATAATAACAATTAATAACCGATCGATATCACACTTTCAATCGTTATAATCTATCGATAACTAATTATCGATCTTTTATATCGATCATAATTTCAAGTTCTGATAGCCTTGCAACGCCGAGACCGACGCCATGAGTTTGGTGCTGTAGGACGTATAAAACGAAGCAAAGCTCTGTGAGCGGGTTCAGTCTCTTTAACTCATTTACATGGAGGAAGTAAGAGTGGAAGCAACAGGTATCGTATTTTTAGTGGTGCTCTTCGTCATTATCATGACCGCAGCAGATATACAGAAGAAAAAGCACTACAACAGCTTTACGGAAGTTCTGGACGGCGACATTCTTTCGTATGAATGCCAGCAGACAGGTATTGTTATTGATACTCAAAAACATACTGTCCGTATTTTCAATAAAGATAAAGACAGCACATATACTTTTGATGAAATCCGGGAAATAAATTATACGCTTTCAGAGGGTGGTAAGTTTTACGGCAATGGAACATTACGAGGTATGAATAATGCGGCTATTGCTAACTGGAGAGAACAACTTTCAGCTAATAAACGGTCTGGTCTAAATATTTTACCGATGATATTAAAAATCCCATGTGGAAAGTTAATGTTCCCCTGAAAAATAAAAGCACCTCAAATCACGAACTTTGCGAGCGGTGGATGCTGGTATTTAAAAAGTATGTTTTCTAACCTGTTACCTTTCATCTATTTATAGAACAAAAATGAAAAAATTATTATTTGCTATTTTTATCATACTTCCGCTTGGTGGCTGTACCGTTCATGGTAATAAATCTCTAACTGATGAAAATCATCAGACGGTTAAATTAAAAATCGTCAAGGGTAAAACTACCCAACGAGAAATTCTTGCTGCCTTTGGAGAACCTCAGACACGCGCTACGAATGATGGACAGGAGATGTGGAACTACTCAAGTATGACGGGAGAAAGCCAATTATCTAACTACATACCCGGCCTTGCCCTATTGACCAATAGCAGCACGGCACACATTAAATCACTGGATATCTGGTTTAAAGGTGATGTTGTGGAACGTTATAATTTTAGTCAGACAGCCAGTAAAGTTACACGAGGTATGATTGATTAGTGGTTTCATTTTATTTTTATGAAAACTAACTTCATGAGTAAGATCATTTCCCAAGGAAGTGATCTTACTCTATATGATTAGATTATATTCTTTCTAACACTCAATACTTTTTCAACATAATCAGTTTCGAATTTACTAACAGATGCAGTCCCATAAAAGAATTCATTATTATAAACCATTCGATGCTTAGCTACAGCATCAAGAATAAACCTAAAACTAAATTGCCTCTCGATATCCATCATCCCACTATAAAACATATCAAGTGAAGGCATCCAATCGTATAGGTAACGACATTCATCAAGCACCAACATATCCATATACATATTGGTGTCTTTTGCTTTGTATTTCCATCTCAGTGTTTTTTCCATATTTACATGATAAGGTACGGATAACTGTCTGAATAAAACCTCTTTAATTTGATGAAACAAAAAAAGATCACAAAATGGATAAACTTTTTGATACCAATTTATTTTATTGAGATTTCGCAGAGAATCACTATAGAAATTATTCTCTGTACGCCCTTCATTTAATAGAAAGTGCATATTAGAAATGTTTTTTATTAAATCATGAGCATTACCATTAGCACTCATTTGCGATAAAAAAGACTGAGCATAATCGTTAAAATCATCATCGCAATAAATATCTTGATAGTAATTCTTATCTTTATTATTGTATTTTTTATCTATTGATGCAATTGTCCAAAGGATTGGAAATAGCCCTGAATCAACTATAATATCCCCACCATTCCCATTACTATCAAAATGAAATAAATCATTTACGCTTTTAGTTAGATCGTTGTAATTAGAAATTTTAAACATATTTTTATATAAAGAATGCGATGAGGTGAAATTATCATATGGAGAGATCACCGAAATCAGATCAACTAATAATCTCGTTATATACTGCCCATAGAAATCTTCAATTTCACATTCAACTTTTTTATGCCACTCATCAAGGCTATAACCTTCAGAAATTGCACCATCAGTACAGTTCCATTCAGGATTATTACTCTCCAGTGTTGATTTTGGATAGAGATAACTCGCAACTAAATTTACGATATTTTTATGTTCATTCGCGTTTTGTTCTTTTGACGGTAGACTTACATTTGTTATCATAACACCAAGAGGTGAAAGCGCATGATATTTTAATATTGATGTTATTGCCTTTAATGTTTTCTGACCAGCTTTCTTACTCGGCAATGGCCCACAGAAATCAAGATATATAAGATCAAATTTCTGCGGTGACACCTCAAAAAAATCCCCAACATTAGCTTTAATTAATTTTATAAACGGAAATTTTGAAGAAAGTGCTGAAATTACAGCCTCATTATATATTTTAGCATCACTTTCAAATGCCCAAATATTTTCTGGCAAAAGCCCCATATCAGTCATTTCAGTTAAATCATTTTCAGGGTTAGGCCCAGATAAATATGCGACTTTAATACTACGTGCAGTCCTATCCTGAATCACTGAATCATAGAATTCCTCCCACCGAATTATTGTTTCCTCCGATAACTCATCAACAATAAACGCACGTGGATCACTCTCGTCTTTCCTATAAAACGCTTTAACTTTTCGAATATAGTCTTTAGGAGCTAAAGTCGAGTCTTTTCTACACAAAGTAAGCGCCTCAATCGCAGCTTTTAAAACACTTTTACGAGCTATATTTTTATTTTCTTCTTTATACATTATTAAATTCCACTCTATGATTTAGCATTCACATTTTAGTAAAAATATCAACTAAGGTATAATCTGAATAGACTCAGACATTTTAATGTTGCCAATGCGTATGGGCAGCCCACCTTCTTGCTGGCATAACTTCTTAATGGATTGCCACTCCGCTTTTTCAGACTCCATGTGAGCAGCGAGCGAATCAAATGCACCTTCGGCTACAACGATGGTAGGTTCTTCATCTGTTTCATTGCCAGTCGACTCCGCATTTGGATTTTCAGCGCGTTCTTCTTCCAGTTCAGCCAGACTCGCTTTCAGCTCATCAAGACTGCTGGCGGCGTCTTTTGGTGCATAGAAGAACAGCCCGCTAATGAAGATGGCTTCCATAACCTCACTGAAAGAAAACGAGGTATCGCCATAAATGAAGCAACTGTGCTTCGAACTCTTCACACCCGATATGTTTTTCTTCAACAAACCGTCTTTCGGTGAAGTCATCAATGTCTGTTTGCTATAGAGGATTACAGGCAGATTCTTTATCTCGTGAACATCACCACTGATGCTCCATCGTTCTTTATCACCTTTAATGAAGCCAGAAGCCTCACAGCCACTTTCAATCTCAAATTCATCTGTCAGAACGCGTTCCCGGTTTAAATAGTCAGAAAAATCCTCTCCATCCTGCATCTCCTGACGTTTATAAGCGCGGTAAACCATGCTACGGCGATCAATCCCAATCCATTCAATATCCCATGTCGTTGGCCCGGACGGTTTTCTTACCTCATCTATATAAGCACCAACATCTCTGTCCAGATAAGCCGCTAACAAAGCCTTCCACGGTTCTATTGCCAGAAAGATACTTGCCAGCGTTGTTCCTTCTTCAATCAGAACGGTATGGTGGAAGAAACGGAGAAGAAAGAACGGATCGGTATCGGCTATGACGTTCTGGATGGATAGCAATGGAACGGCAGCGGTTTCATCGTAATCGGACTGAAACCGTAGTATTGAATCGGAACAAAAAATTAACTGACCTTCCATCGCTCATCCTCCTCCTGTAGTTATCAGATTAAATATTTTACCAGATCATAGGTTGTTATAGCATTTTACTTTTTGCTGCTTCATATTCATTAATATGGTCCTTAAAAGTGCTTATCGCTTTTGGCAATGACCTGTTAAGTAAACCATTAACTTCCTGTGATGCTTTTCCGTTTCTGATTACCACGATATATCCAAGAGTTAGATCTTGTCTTATCATTGGATTTAATGGTTCTATGCCTATGCTAATCCCCGTGTTTTTATATTTAGCAACCGGATACCCAACTGAACTGTGGATAACAATATTGCCGCTATCTGCAAGCCTTGATAATATTCTGTCGCTGTATATTGTTTTTCTTAAATCCTCTAAAACAGGGATATAGTGTCTACCCATGTTTCCTGTTAAAGTTGTAGGTATATAGATCTTTGTTTTTATTTTCCGCATGACATTTTTCCTGTTATCGTTTTTATTTAATACCATGCAACCAGTCGTAATATCAAAAATATTTATGATATTTTGATAAATATTTTATAACATCTGTGATTTTATAGTTTCTTCACTCATCTGTGTGAGTTCTGAAACCAAGCGAATATAAATATTTTTCAACCTGTCTTTATCACAACGACTTACAGAATCTGATAAAAGATAATGACTATAATTATTGACACAAATGTTGTTGCCGTTTTCAAGGGTTAATTTCAATCCGTGTTCTGTATCTTCTACTTTGCTTACAATACAGATCATAAATGGTGTTTTGTCATGTGGATGGAAGAGTGTGATCATTTTGATATTGTTCATTGTATTTTCCTTTTATTATTTTATTACTGTTTAATACTCTATCGTAAGCGTAAAAATCAAATATATTTTTATTTAATTTATGATTTTACTACTGATTATTAAACTTCTTTTTGAAAAGATCTTTATCTCTGTGCTTACGCACGGCTACGCCCTAAAACTGACATTTTGTATTTTACTACTATGAAGTAATAAGCGAATGTATTCGATCATAGTCAGTTCTATTTTCCTTTTAAATTTTAATTCGGATCCTATGTTTAAACATAGCATTCCCCCTCTGACATATAGCATTTGCTCTTAAATGTATAGGAAAACTATATCTTTAGTAGCAGCACTTCGTGATTGTTGCCAACAATCACTTTGCTGGACAGGGCTTGCCCCTGTTAAAGATGTTTTTTCAATTAATAATTTTTTCCATATAAAATTAGTGCCTGTAATCAGTTATAAGAGCTTTAAGTGTGAAGATGGTTATATGTGTTATATTTCTGTTCCCAAGGTCTTACCAAGCTTCCTGTGCGGTTTATTAACAGTTTATAGAACACTCTTACTTATGCTTATTGATATTTATTTTTACCTGATACATTCAATTATTATTTTTTGAAAATACATCCATTGTGCTGGCGCACGGCTACGCCCCTGATACTGGTATAAAACTATTTTCCTTGTTCACTTATAAGTTATTAATATTTTATCAATGGAAAATAAAGCGATCAGTATAAAGATCATTCCCTCCACCGAGTTAGAACTCAGATCTTATGCTTGAATATACCATCTTCCCTCTGACATATAGCATTTGCTCTTAAACACATAGGAAAACTATATCCTTGGTAGCAGCACTTCGTGATTGTTGGCAACAATCACTTTGCTGGACAGGGCTTGCCCCTGTTAATGATGGATTTATCCAAAAAAAGATCGCGGCGTAGACGCTAATAAAACAAAAGAAATCTTAATTAAGCTCTCACAATAAAAGCAGCGGTTCGTGATTGTTCGAAACAATCACTTCGCTGATAGCAGTTATTAAGGAATACAATACCCTCTGTAAAACCACTAAAACATAACGCAAAAGTAAAACTGGACTCTCTTAACTTCTTACTAATTATTTAATTATAAGCATAGTCCCGGACCAGTAAAATCGCGGCTTCACAACTTTTTTCCTATGTTCGAACATAGCAAACTCCTATGTTCAAACATAGATCCGTCCTATGTTCGAACATAGCAAGATCTATGTTCGAACATAGTTTTTTTAACATATAACATTGTCATAAAAATATACTTTCTATTTTATTTATAGTTCTACTATTGACTTTCACTTTTTTGCATAGTATTAAAACAGATATAACAAAAATAATAAGAGGGAATAATATGAATACACCAGATGCTGATCTATTACACTTATTTGAATCATTAACTACCGAGCAAAAGATTGATATCGCAAGACGCTTACTACAAAACAAAGAAATAAAATCAACAACAGTCATTTCTTCTGAGGAAGATAAAGCTATTTCGTTTTCACAACCTTATGTATTTGCTTTTACTTCCAACTTTCGTGTTTTCTCTGATCTTGATATATCCAAGAATGAATTCCGTGTATTAACCTATATCTTGGAGTATATGGAGTTTGGAAATCTGATCAATCTTTCACAATCATCGCTGTGCAAAGCATTGAATATCGCTTCCGGTAATATGTCTAACATTTTTAAAAAACTCAGACAGAAAGGAATACTCGTCGAGCATCATGGTCATCTCTATATCAACTCTAACATTTTCGCTAAAGGAATGAGTCATCAACTGGATCAGAAACGTAAAGAACAGTTGAGCAACGCTCGCAATCTTTGCGCAGAAATAGAACAGTATCCAGAAAGTTATTCAGCTATGTCAAAAAGTGAAAGAAGAACCCTATTCTTAGAAACTGAAACAAAAGAAATCTATACTGACGCATTTGTTTTCAGTAAGAAGAAAAAGAATAACGCTGTTCCTAATCCCAATAACAGCATACATGTTGATAAACCACGAAAAGTATATAAAAGAACAAAGGAAAATGAGGAAGCAAGAAGAAACGCTGTTGACGCAGACTCTCATATGCAGAAAGTATCCTGATAAAATAACAACAACAACAAGGAAATAACAATGAAAAAACTACCCGGTTCTCTTGAGATTAAGCTCCACGAAAAACTATCCAAGAGTGATATACTAAATATATTAGCTGAGCAGATGACCATGCTTGAGGAAACATTTGGCATTCAGGAGTTTAAGATTTTCTCTTATCTTGAATGCTATATTGGAGATAAGAAAAAAGCATTATATTACAGAAGTCGCAACAGTGCCGTAGCCACATTCAAATTAAAGGGTCTTGAATCCCCTGTGAACACGGCTAAACTCATATCAAAAGAAAACGGACAACGTATTGTTTCCTTTGATAAAGATCTGGATATAAACAGAATATCTGCTACAGTCCGAAACATACAAAACAATAATCCTTATCGTGGGTGGTCTGAAGGTATCAGTGTTGTTCCTGCCTCAATCATTAGTAAAATAATTGAAGTGGATATAATACGCGCGCAGGAAGAACAAGGCAGACTTTACCGTATTGAAGAACAGCGCAAGAAAGAAGAACAAATACGCAAAGCTAAAGAAAGAGAGGAGTATGAACGACCTTTAAAGGCTTTTATTTCTTCAAAAATAAAAGAAAGTGATTTATCTGAGAAGGATTTCAAAAAGCAGGTTTGTTCAAGCTGCGACTATCTGAAAGATCGCTCCACAAAATCAAGATATTTTACTGAACGACCAGACCTGTTAGACAAATATCATAATGAAAGATTAATTCGTTTCTCGATAAAAGGCACTGATGGGAAAGTAGGAAAAATAGAAATTTATACAGATACAGGCGAGCTTATTTTTGAACGGTATAAAACCAAGTAATGTTTTTATGCCTATGCCAATTTGACACCTGAACCATATCTCGTAATATAAATATATCCACTATTTTATTTCCGAGGTATTGTTTATGAGAAAAGTAAAAACAGACAACAGTGATTTAATCGAATACGTAAATACAGTCAAAGAACTAAAAAATCATATTTCGATAGATGAATACAGGAATGAATATCGTAGGCTACGCTCTGATGACATTCCATTGGTTAAGTCTCAAAAATTTAAGTCTGCACATACTGAGCTTCGCAGACTTGAAAAGAAGAGAGAATCTCTTATTGAATACTTTATTGACGAGTTAAATCCTATTAGCAGTTCAAAAGCTAACACATCAGCGAGATCAACTGGTAATCTCGATTTATTTAACGAACGCGTGTTATACCGTAAAGCACTTTCAGAAAAAAGCGATGAAGAAATAATTGCCTTAGTCATAAAACAGCGTACAGAAGCCGCTGTTGAGTTCAAGCGTTCCATAGAACAAAGCCTGAATCAACTCTCTCACATCTCGTCAGAGTTCGCCCCATCAAGCCAGAAGCGCAGGAAAATGTCTCTTTAAAGAAATGCCCTATGTTATCCGTGTTAAATAGGATGTTTTAAGATTGCTTAATCAATAATATTTACTATATTATTTACTGGTTGGTATTTTTTGACTGTTCAACAGCATTATATACATTAACCTTATTAATCACCTATTTTAAAACACCGGACAACATACTATGAGTGAAGCTCTCAAGGCACTGAACAATATTCGTACACTTCGCGCACATGCTCGTGAAACAGATCTGGCAACTCTGGAAGAGATGCTGGAAAAACTCTCCGCTGTCGTTGAAGATCGTCGTGAGGAAGAAAGTGCCGTCCGTAAGGAACAAGAAGAACGTCAGGCTAAGCTGGAAGCTTTCCGTCAGAAACTGTTAGAAGATGGTATTGACCCGGCAGAACTCCTTGCTGCTGTTGGCTCATCCCAACCTAAAACCAAATCGACCCGCGCTCCACGCCCTGCCAAATACAAATATACAGATGAAAACGGCAACGAGCAGACTTGGACAGGTCAGGGTCGCACTCCTAAAGCGATCGCTGCTGCTATCGAAGCAGGTAAAAAACTGGAAGACTTCGCACTCTGATCACAATAAAACCGTCAATCTAATTTGGCGGTTTTACTTTCGTTCGCTGTAAGCTCTACGTAATCAAAACGTTGATTACGGCGGCCGATTTACTGAAAAGTGGTGTATTGCCATTTTATTAGTCTCAGGACACTGCCAGTACTGAAGATAGAGACTGCCAAAGGAAGAGAAGGCTCTCTTGGATTATTACAAACAGATCTTGATGAATTGCTGGTTAACTATAATAATGAATAAATTCATCAGGGGAAAATGGGCTGTGGCCGGACACCAATGAAAATATTACCTGATGGAAAACGCATTCGGGCTAAAAAGAATTTAAGCTAAATAGAATCTGACAGATATCTGTATAAATAACTGATAACTGTCAGATCTGATTTGAGCCAATGCGAATTATCTAATCTATGAATAAATAAATTCATTTCCGTTTCAATTCAGTGGGAAGAAATTTATCAATTTCCTCATCAGAGAAAGTCATATCCTCAAGTTCCTTCAGTGCCTTTTGAGCCATTGAATATGCCTTGTAATTCGTGGATGGTGCTCCGATATAAATTGCAGAAAGTTCAATCATCAAGGCGTCTCTTTCTTTAAGAATTTCCTCGATACTTTTAGTTTGCATTTTCAAGTCTGTGAGAAGAGATAAATATCTTTCCCTGATTAACCACATATCCCCAGCAGCTTGTCTGTGTTTTTGAGCTATAGAGCCTAAATCATAATCCTTTAAATATGAGTTTAAAAATAGGAGGATAGCGGAAAGTACTGACCCAATTATAGCACCTGTTTTAGCATCTCCCACCACTGTAGTTATAAAACTACCGGTAGTTATTGCTAAAAGAACTAACTGTAAATTTTTCATGCAGCCTAGTTTTTTTTGAAGGATATCTGCACATTTCTCGTGAGTTTTATGTGTGTAAACGACCCTTCCATAGCATTCTCTTAATTGCCCTTCTAATATATTATTATCCATCCGACTCACCATTATCATATGTTAGGTTAATGTTAGTTTAACACTAACCTAACATAAAGTGGGACTAATTATGTATAGGTACGTCGATTCTATCTCTTGCTACAACTTGATTACCATAAATAACATAACATTCAACAAAATGAGGTCCTGAGAAATCTGCGGTCTCGAAACGCTCAGAACCGCCTTCATCGTCTAAAATTTCACCTCTAACATTTCCTCGGCGCTCAGCTTCATCACCTACATTTTTTATTTTCCATTTAATCTTATATGGGTGAGATATATTATTTATCTCATCAACATAGAATCTTAACTTGCGATTCGTGCTAATATCATGCCCTTCGCCAAGAAGATTTGAAAGAAGAGCTTCCAGTAAATTATTCTTTCTAATCTCACATTCTATCGAAACATGACCATATAAATTCATCTCATATTGATCTTCAATAAACTGTTCAGATACATTGACATTACTGAGTGCTTTTGTCGTATAATTTGGAAAAGGCCTGCCAAAAACTTTTTTCCAAGCTAAGTTTCTTGAGTTTTCACTTGTAGCAGATAAAGCTTCTTCACAATATTCTTTTGTTAATTTTGCTACTTTATTAAATGATTTTTTTACGCTCACTTTTGAGCGACTACCGGGAGCATAATAAAATACTCGGTCACCTTCATTCTCTAAGAAAGTGAAAAAATCAAGCGAAAGTTGATCATAACTTTTGAAACTCTTATCATCATATTCAGTTAGATTAGAGAAAAAATTATAACACAGTGTATCAATTAAGAATCCACTTATCTCAACTTCATGACGAGCTTTCCATGCTCGAATCATTTTAGATAGACGTCTCAGATGTCCCTTCCTATCATCATTCAGTGCCCTAAAAGACGACATTTCGGCCCTAGGGTTACATACCTTCCACGATCCACCATCATGTGTATCCGGGTATGTAAAAGTGCCATCTTCATTACTGAATACAGGAACTACCTCAACCTCTTGATTCTTAAATTTAACAACAACAACTTGCCCATCACCGCGAATATCTGTATTTTTGAAAGTTTTCTTGATTTCTGTTTTCACAACCTGTAATAAATACGATTGTCGATCTCGGAATCTTGGCCATGCAGTTGCAGGTAGAAAGTAAAGCATATCAAGATCAGAGATCCCTCGAATCCCTGTGAAGCGCCCATAGGAACCAACCTGTAGTGAATTGGCTGTCTTAGAATCTAAGTTATAAAAGTATTGGTTCAAAGCCTTAGTTATACGACCATACCTTTTACTAATCTGGCCTGCATTATCTATTTTTATATTGTCGAGGAGTGTCTTAAAGTCAGTTGCGGTGCTCATGTAATTTCCTTGTTAAGGTCATCAATTACATATGCTTCCATAAAAGAGATTATCAATGTGTAATACGCTAATTTTCTATTAAAAAATGATCTCAATCAAATTTATAGTTATAAATAGAGTGCCCTGACCAGTTGTCAGACATTAGTCCAACCTTCGAACAGCAGCAAAACAAGTCTCGCCGCAGAACAGCACCTTAATTGTCCGGTTATCAGCCCCATGAAGGGGCCGGTATACGTCAGAACACATCAACATATTGACTCTGCCAGAACGGTGTAGTGCATTTTGGCTAATGCCTGCTTAACCCCTTTAAAATCCACCTCTGACAGTTTTTCAGCAGCGTTTTTTTTCCATGCTTTTTTCAGAAGATGCTTCTCAGCATTCCTCATTGCCAGATCGATTAGCCTACAGACAAACTCATGATCCATTACATGCGTCATAATCATATTACTGGTTGTTTTATCCTTTGAGTTAAAAAGCTCCGCATAGATATGCAAGGACACAACATAAAAGATTTCAGTAGTTTTATTTTTAAATGTATTCATTGGCTTTTCCTTTTGGTTAATATTAAAAATGAAATGCTGTAGTATTAGCGGTATACACACTTATAGATAATCCAAAGCTGACGAAGATGTTGCTTTACCTTACAGTGACTTACTTCTCCATAAATCCGATTCCTTTTGCCTTCTTCGGTGTCATCATAAAAATAATATCTCGTTTTTTTAATGATACTTTCCATAATGTCATTCATATTGTATTTATTGTTGAGAAAATAATAAAAATCATCTGGTGCATTCCTCCGCAATCCGTCCATATAGTTCCTGAAATAACATTCGGCTTGTTCAATAAACTGTTTTGTTGTAATAAGTTCTATCTTCATGTTTTTCTCCATTATTGTTTAGGGTAATAAGATGCCCTGTACGAACAGATATCTGTTCGACACGAGATCCTATTTCTGTTTTTATGCTGCGTTCTGGCGTGAGTTTCGAATAGTCGCTTCAATCCATTCATCAATCTCACTTTCAATGAATGCCACTGCTCTTATCCCTGTTTTCACCTGAGATGGAAAACGCCCGGCCTTAATCAGTTCGTAAATCCACGTTTTACCAAATCCGGTGCGTTTTATTACTTCTGGCAAACGGATAAACGTTGTCTTTGCTTTTATTTCTCTTTTAACCATATTTATCTCCTGTGTTATTCGATGGAGATAATTGTATGGAGATCGCTTGTAAAAAACTAGGTTGGTTCACCAGTCCTGAACCGGAGGGATGTTCAGGACCAGTGAGTTTAGGGGATGTTTATATAATATGAATACAGGGGAAGTTCAGGGTTAGTGGATGTCCCTTGTTTTCTTTTTTGTTTCTGGTTTGTCATTCATTGCGATGACATCAAGAATAGGTGAGTTTTTCACCAGATTGTTTTTTATGAAAAAATCATTCAGTGACTTGAAATAATTGTCATTGTTTAAAAAACCGTGGGCAAGCGGATAATCAGTGTCTTTGATTTGCTCGCTACCTCTGGCATAACGCATATCAGGGTGCAGGATACCAGCCAATACAGGGTATTTGATTTTCTGATTGTTGAGCTGTTCCCAAGCTATGAGGTCCATCAGAGGGATAATCTTGTAATCGAGTATCTTCTGGAATGTTTTATGACCAAAACGAAAATCTTTTTCCGGTGGTTTAGGCACTTTCAGGTGCTTCTGCCATTGATTGATAAGCACTTTCAGGTGTTCAGCCAGATCGTCGCTACTGGCTTCTTCCAAATCAATTTCAATCAGCATCTTGTTAGCAGGGTTCAGCCCTCCCTGTTTCAGGTATTCAGATATGTAATCCGAACTCACTGAAACATTTTCTTCTGGAGGTGTATTCTCCAGTCGATACATTGCCCGTCCATAGTTAAACAGTGAATCCCTTGTCATTGGCCTGACGGCATAGCTATGAGCCAGCATGTGGCTATCAGAGATCCATTTATCCTCCAGCAAGACCCTGCCAGAGTGGATCATCGCATCATGGTGAATAACGGCATTACGATGCTTATCATCCAGTGTTTCCCATTGTTGTCTGGCTTTGTAGGCAAACATGCGCCTTTCCAGTTCCGCATAAATTTGTTCCAGAGTGAGGTTTTTCAGCGCATCATAGCGGCTAACATCAAACCATTTGCTTAATGCTTCCACTATCTCCGCGACAGGCAATCTTTTTGTCATTCTTTTCCCTAAAAATGTTGATGTTCATTACATTGACGTTAACGCATCCAGCAGCATAGAGAAAGGGAATAAAGATGGCTGGCTATCTCAGCATTGGTCATAACGTATTCTTCTGCCCTTACTTATCTTTCCGGGAGGAAACATATCGGGCAATAGCGGTAATCTGTTGAATAAACGAGATAAAATTTATAGCAGCACAGGAAGATCGTTCAGTAAGGTTCAGTGAAGTGTATTGTCATAACTAATTGATAGTAATTGACTTTATGGTAATACAGCATTAAAAATGCTGGTAAATATGATGGTAAAAACAGACGCCATTTTTTGAAAGCCACTAACAGCAGGAGCTACAGATGAAGTTCGAGTCCAGTCAGAGGAGCCAGATTTTAGTTTCGGGACATCCTGGCGAGTCCGGAGACGTTTAAAAAACAAGAAATTATCTTTACCCGGTTGATCTGATAAGGTTTGCCGGGTTTTTTGACATCCATAGTTTTTGGGGCTTAATCGGGGCCTCACGGTTCGTTGAGTAAATAGAGCCCCCTCCTATGGCATTAACCGATACCGCTGGCGGCACGCAGACCGATCCGGGTACAGGAAAACCGTCAGAAAATCCACCCGCCGATCCACCGTCAGATGGTCCCGCTTCTGAAAAACCACACGACCCACCCGCCGATCCCAATAAGCCCACTCCACCGAAAGAAGAAACGCCGCCCGGCGCGCCGGAGAAATACGCGTTCACCGCCCCTGAAGGTCAGGAACTCGATACCAGCGCGCTGGCGCAGTTCGAACCAGTGGCGCGTGAACTGAACCTGACGCAGGAGCAGGCGCAGAAGCTGGTGGACGTCTATCCGAAAGTGCTGGCGGGAGTGCAACAACAGCAAGCGGAGTCATGGCAGAAGCAAACAGAAGACTGGGCTGCGGCAGTTAAAGCCGATAAAGACATTGGCGGTGACAAGCTGGCGTCTAATCTTGGCGCAGCTCAGCGGGCTATCGACACGTTCGGTACCAAAGAACTGAAAGAGTATCTCGATGGTACCTGCGCCAGATCTCTGGTCAATGCTGCACCGTGACGGAAGCGATTCCACCCGGCACCTGTTACCACATCAGCGCCTTTTACTTTACGGGCTGCGGCCTGCAAAGACGTCCGGCTTTGCTGCCGCGTGACCGTCAATCTGCGCCAGAATCCGCGATCTTTCGCGCCCGGCACTCAACCGGTGCGTCACTTTCGTCGCGCAAAGCGACAAAGTGACGCACAACCACTACACCGCGCCATGCCCCTGTTTTCGGGGTTCCGGCGTTCATTCCCGAATCTGACACGCCTTTTTGGGGCCGCTGTCAGCAAGAAAGAAGAGAAAAAGATCGATACCGAGGGGGGGGCTGATGCCCCGGAGAATTTCTGCTCACGCAGGCAGCCTGTACCGCGTACAGTCTGAAACTCCCTATACCTCAACAAACTGCCACTCCGGCGTAAAGGTATCGTTCTGGCGCAGCCAAAGAGCATACGCCGGAGACTGTTTGTGTTCTCAAAATCATAGGAGAAGTGTATGGGCAAGTTAGGTGGTGAAATGAAGGCACTGGCAAAGCACTGTGGCGGTAGCCATAAAACGGTGAACGATTGCATTCATATCGTGCAGCGTTTCGATCATCACTTACGGGCTTTGAACGTCCATATGCAGCGGGTTGCGCAGATTAAGGTGCGCCACATTGAAAGCTATATTCATGAAAGGTTGGCGCAGGGGATCGGCAAACGCACGCTGCAAAATGAAATGGCCTCGCTGCGCGCTGTTCTGCAACAGGCCGGGCGTAAACAGGTGGCAGAGCATGAGTGGCTGACTAATAAATCGCTGGGTCTGGCTGGTGCATCGCGCAGCGGGACGCGACAGGCGATCACGCCGGAACATTATCATCATGTGCTGGAGACGGCCCGCATGAAAGATCCGGGACTGGCGGCGGCGCTGGAACTGGCGAGGCTGATGGGCTTACGTTCACAGGAAGCGGTGCAGAGTGTGCAATGGATCTGGGGCATGGGGACGGGCGTGGGCGGTATGTGGCGCAGGTGTATGGGCAAATTTGACAGCTGGCTAAGAGCGAGCAGCGGATGGAGCAGGTTACCACCGTTCACAGTTAGTGAAAGACTGGGCGGAGGTGGTAAATATCAGGCTGCATTACCTTCCCCCTTACAGTCCAAACCTGAATCCGATAGAACGAATGTGGAAATTAATGAACGAACATGCCCGGAATAATCGCTACTTCAGCAGTACGCGAGAGTTCAGGGACGCAATATCTGTCTTTTTTAACCAGAGGCTGCCGGATATAGCGGACTCACTGACATCCCGAATTAAAGATCACTTTCAGGTGCTCACTCCCGCATCTTGAGGTTTATTGGGTATATAATCGTTAATAATCATCAGCGCGTTATTATCAAATTAAAAACAACGCGCTCGTAATACTTAAATTATTCTTACTGGTAACTGAAGAAAACTCTCTCCTGCCAGAATATGCTCCTCGCATCCTTTACATTAACTCTTTGTTTCTATAGCATGAAATAAGTTTCAGGGAGTTATTATTCATACAAGGAGAACATCTTGAAGAAAATATTCATAACAATTATAGTTTCATTATATTGCGCGAATATATGTGCAAAACAATCCCCCAGTACAGAATCCAAACCCGTTAATTTCATCGCCCAAATTGAAAATATCGATTTTAATAAAACCGCCATTAGCAGTGACCTGAAACTTTTACTCGCCGACCGTTATTATTTTAAAGATAAAACACCCTGTAATACTAATACCCTTTCTGCGCGCGCAGAATCAATGGGACTGACGACAGAAGAATATATTAATAAAATACGCAGTTTAAGACCGGCTATTCTCGATGACCGTTATTTTTACCTGACGGTCGATCAGTGCGATGCTGGCGGCACGCCCATGCTGACTGGAATCGAGCTATGTACCGAAGCGCTGTGCGGTGCCGAATACATGAAAAGATCGTCTGACTTGTGGCTGGATGATGAACTGCAACCGACGGTTAAACGTCAGGCAACAACAGTAGTCCATATGCCCCTCCCCTATGACAAAGAGAAAAAATTATGGAAAGTCACCGGCTGGTATCTGGAATCCTCAGAAGAAACAGGGGAGGTGATGCAGAGTAAACAGATAGCCTTTGAAGGCTATACCAACGAAGAAAACTTCGCTAACCGACAACGTGTTTCTGTATTTAAATCTTTCTATGAAAGCGGCAATCTCAAAAATATTTATCATTATAATGCGCAAAATAAGCGTGACGGAAAAGCTGAAACTTACTTTGATGAAAAAGACAAAATAGCGGAAACGCTGACGTTTAAAGATGGTCAACCCGAAGGGGAATACATCGTATACCATGAAAACGGAGCCGTTGAAAGTAAACGTTACTTTGCCCAAGGTAAAATTAAAGATGGCGAATGCCCACATTTTTATGATAACGGCGTTTTAAAACAAAAACACAGCTATTTAAATCAGAAACTGGAAGGCCCGGCATTTGAATATTTCCCTGATGGGAAAATAAAGGGGAAATATTCATACAGAAAAGGCACCATTGTCGGCACCAGTACGGAATATTATTCTACCGGTAAAATTCGTGGTGTTTACCACAGAAATAACCAAGGTGAAAACGACGGAACGTTCGAACAATACAGTGAAGAGGGCAAACTCCTTTCTAAAGCGACTTATAAAAATGGCAAACAGCTTTCTGCTCAGAGCTGGTATGGAAATGGGCATCCCAAAGAAGAATCCTCTTTTGATAGTGAAGGCCGTAAACATGGTGCGGTCAAAGAATGGTTCAGCAACGGAAAGCCTGCCTCATCCAAAATGTATAAACATGATGTGTTAGACGGGGATTCCGAAAAGTGGTACGAAAATGGTCACCGCGAATCAGTCTATCCCTATAAAAACGGTATGCTAAATGGGGATGCTAAGCACTGGAATGAACAGGGCAAACTCACCTATACCACCGAATATAAAGACGATAAAAAGCAGGGAGCCGATCGCCGCTGGAGCGAACGTACCGGTAAACTTGTTGAAGAGGTTATGTTTGCTAATGATGAAAGAAACGGCCTGAAAAGAGAGTTTAACGATCGTACGGGTAAGGTCTTAAGTGCGCTGCCCTATGTCGATGGCGACAAGGAAGGTACAGAAGAAGCCTATGATGAAGACGGCATAAAATACATCCGTTGTTACCACAACGATGAAGAGCTTTCAGAGCTATATGCGCCGACTGACGTCACCAATAAGGCAAAGCAGGGTGACAGCACTGCGCAATATCATTTAGGTAAGTATGAGTTTGAATGCACAAACTACGATGCGGCGATGAAATGGTTAACTCAGTCCGCAGAGCAAAATCATCCCGGCGCGCTTCTCTTTTTGGCCTATGCGTACAACGACGGTGATGGCGTAACGCAAGACAGCAAAAAATATCTCTCCTATTTATTCAAAGCGGCAGAGCTTGGCGAAAGTGATGCGCAGTTAGAAGTGGGATATTTAAATCTTATCGGCGAAGGAATGCCGAAAAACCTGCCGGAAGCCTATAAGTGGATTAAAAAATCCGCTGACCAGGGAAATGCTCAGGCGCACTATAACCTTGGACTCATGTACAGGAATGGTGATGGCGTTGAGAAAGACCTCAACAAAGCCAAACTTCATCTTACAGCGGCGGTAAAAGGCGGCGTCAAACCTGCACTGGCAGCCTTAAAGGAATTAACGCCTCAAACTAAGTAAATATGACTTTGCTGTAAAGAGGCTATTCAAACGGAACTGAAAGGATACACGTTGCTATGAAATTTAAATTCGCCACATTACTCACAGCCGCCACGGTTTTTTACTCTTATCAGAGCGTTGCACAAAGTCAGCAATCGCCTGATGTCTGGTCAGTTGTCGAACAGAAACTGCAAAATGCCGTCCCTTTAAATGAAAACACCACTTTTAAATCGCAGGCAGCCTGGTTTGAATTACACAGGGAACTGTTTATGTACGGCCCGATGAGCCGTGCGGATGCATTACTGAAAAAGCTGGACACACAATCGAATGATGCGAAGTTTTCGCTAAACCATGAGGCCTCGTGGATCGCTGAAAATAATAGCCCGGATGCCGCGATGGTTTTCCTGTCCAAAATTGGTCTCGATAAACCGTCGAGCATTACCGCCTACGAGAGCTACGTTGATGGCTGGGTTAATCGCAAACAGCCTGAAAAAGCCTTAGCCCTTCTTAGCAAAAATGCCGACGCGAGGAATTTTTATTTAGCCACGGTTTTAAAATCCTGGCACTCAGATCCTGATAAAACCGCCGCTATTTATAATGAAAATTACGCTGATAAAATTGTTGTTCCTTATACTCAGCTAAAAATGCTGCTTATTATTGCGAAGCAGTACCATGCCAAGGGCGACACCGCAAAGGCGTTGGTTTACGCAGATAGCGCGCTGAAAATGTTTGATACGGCTATTGCTCAACAACCGAGTGCTGAAGCCTACCGTTATCAGGAGTATCTCGACCTGATGGAGATCTATTACGCCACGGGTAATAAAGAGAAGGCGATGGCGTTGTCTGCGAGATTGCGCAAAGCAACCGGCAATAAAGGAAGCTATTTCCAGTATTCATTACCGGGATTGCTCTCTTTTTATAAGAAAAACGAGCTGACACAGAATTATCAGGAGACGCTTTCAACCTATGTGACGCAGGTCGATAAAATATTCAATTTTGCCCCTTCGCCGCGCATTGAAATGGAGCTGATTGATTTATTAAGCAAGCTTGATGATGTTGCGCTGATGAATAAGCGTATCGATTTGCTGATGAGCGCGCCGGAATATACCTGCTACGACGACAGGTATTGCTACGAGTACAAAATCAAAGCGCTGAAGAATCTCTTTCAGCATAAGCAGAATGCTGTGGCGGAAAAGCATATCGCAACCCTCTCCGCCGAGGCGCAAACCCTGACGTTCGCCGAATGGGAAGATGCAACAAATGAAATAGGTGAAGTACTCAAAGAAATTGGCCATCCTGAGGCAGCGCAAAAATTAGCCGTCAGCGCCGAGGCGATTTACCTCAGCCAAGCAAAAGCCTGGCCTGATGAAGATATGTCGCGTTCCTTTCAAAGACTTGCAGAGCTTTACGGCTATGGCAACGACACGGTGAATGCCAAACGGGTGTTACACCAGCACGTTCCCTCTCTCGAAGAGGAGGCGATGATCGACCACTACATGAATGCAAAACAGTGGAGTCAGGCAAGGGAATTGATGATTAACGCAGATAGGGTCGATAATAAAAACCTGATGCTGTTACGCCAGATTTGTTCTGAAAACACGCCCGAGTGTCAGGAACATATTACCTTTACGCTGAAAAAATTAACCACGCAGGCGTCGATTACCCGCCAGGACGACACCGGTAATCAGCAGCTTTATCAGATTGGGAATATTTTTCACAGATTGGGTATCATACCGGGAGCGGAACAGCAGGCGCTGATTCAGGCGTTGTATAACAAGGCCGCAGAGCCTAAAAAAGCCACGCCTTAATCGATTTACCCGCCCGGCCACCTTTCTCACATGCGGGAAGGCGGCGGGCGGGAAAAATCAATCGCGGAAGTTTTTGAACTGGAACGGCTGGCCCAGATTGCCGCCGCGCATCAGCACCATCGCTGCCTGCAGATCGTCGCGGGATTTACCGGTCACACGCACTAACGTAAATTCGAATCCAAACCCACAGAGATTACCGCAAGATATTAATGTTGACCCAACACCGCCTGCCGGAAGACCCGCGCTGGAACGCCCTGCACGAGGAGTTCAGCTTTGACGACGACGACAACCTGCTGGGCATGAACATGCCGCCCGAAGGTGGCGAGCATCAGGCGAAAGTCAAAGGCGACCGCCTGCTGCTACAGGGCAGACCACCACTATGAGTACGACGAGTTCGGCAATCCCATCGCTGACCGCTGGGGCAAGGCGCAGTGCCGGGAGCACCGATTTGAATGGAACGGCGAGCACCGGCTGGTGCGCTTTACCGACGTGCGCCACTATGATGATGAAGGCTTTCCGCGCCACTCGTGGCGCTATGAGTTCGATAATGGCGTGACCACCCTATATCCCTGTCCGACGCGAAAATCCTCAGTATCAAGCCTTCTGATAACCCCTTTAAGCTGATCGATTCTCACGGTCGGTATCTGCTTGTTAATCCGGGCTTGTGGGTCAGGCGCTCAAGGAGCGTGAAGTGTGGCGCAATGTTTTCGCCTTCCGGCGCGTTTCCTGGCATAGACGCGGTTATCGGCGACAGGTATCCGGCGATGGTGATGAAGCTCGCGGCACAATAAGGCCTTAGCGGGATGCAGAATCGCCTCCCGCTAAGGCTTCATTCAGCCGCTTTCCATATCACATAAATACGCCTCTTCCACTCCTGTCCAGCAGCAGGCGACAGCTCATTTCGTTAGCGAAACGGTGGCTCATTAAACGTGCGTAATTTACGTGAGTGCAAACGATCACCTTCTGCGCGTAGTAAATCAATAGCACGAATACCAATTTGCAAATGTTCTGAAATAGCCCCCTCATAAAACCGGTTTGCCTGCCCGGGCAGTTTAATTTCACCGTGTAAAGGTTTGTCAGAAACACAAAGCAGCGTGCCGTAAGGCACGCGGAAGCGATAGCCCTGGGCTGCAATCGTCGCGCTCTCCATATCAATCGCGACCGCGCGGCTAAGGTTGAATCGCAGCGCCGATGCGGAATAACGAAGCTCCCAGTTACGATCATCCGTGGTGACGACCGTTCCCGTGCGCAGTCGCTGTTTCACCTCTTCACCGGGCATTCCGCTAACCGCTTTGGTAGCGTCGTACAGCGCACGCTGTACTTCCGCAATGCTTGGAATAGGAATATCAGGCGGCAGAACGGCATCCAGCACATGATCATCGCGTAAGTAGGCATGGGCCAGCACATAATCACCAATCGCCTGACTTTCTCGTAACCCTCCACAGTGCCCAATCATAAGCCAGACGTCAGGCCGCAACACGGCCAAATGGTCGCAAATCGTTTTAGCATTTGAAGGGCCGACACCGATATTTACCAGCGTAATCCCCTGCCCATCTGCCGTTACCAGGTGCCAGGCGGGCATCTGATGCTTCTTCCAGGCCAGATCGGAAATAGCCTCTTCCGGCGCTTCCGTTTCTGCCGTGATCCAAATTCCGCCGGCACAGGAAAGCGCGATATAGGGACTGTCAGGATCAAGAATTTGGCTGCATCCCCAGCGCACAAACTCATCGACATAGCGGGTGTAGTTGGTAAACAAAACGAAGGGCTGAAAATGTTCAACCGGCGTACCGGTATAGTGCCGTAACCGGGCCAACGAGAAGTCAACACGACGCGCGTCGAAGTGCGATAGCGGATAGAATTCGCCGGGGTGGAACAGACCGTCTGCCGTCTCATCGCCAATCTGCGCCAGTTCTGTGGTAGGAAAATGGCGCGTTAGCCCGGCGCTCATAGAACGATCCAGCGTCAGAGCCGAGCCATCGATCACATAAGGATACGGGATCTCATGGTGCGAGGCCTCTACCGCAATATGCGCGCCATAATCATGGTAAACGAGGTTAAGCTGTTCCAGAAGATAAGCGCGAAATAGCGCAGGCCGCGTAACGGTAGTGGTATAACAGCCGGGATGAGTAAAGCGTCCAAAAGCGCGTGTTTTAGGCGGGTTCGGTGTCGCGCCATCCCAGCTTACAGACAGCGAAGGATAAACAAACAGTCCGTTAAGCCTGGCGTGGGGATCGGGCAGCGTACCGTTATCAACATAGTCAGCGATGGCTTCACGGAGCGCGTTAACCGACTGCTCGTATAGCTCCTCCAGGCGATCCAGCGCCTGCTCGGGCGTTAGGTTTGTGCCTTTATTTTCCATATTATTCTCCTTAGCGTTCACAGGTGAGGCACGTCATTCGATAGTATGACAGCAAAGGAGGAAACTAAAGGGGTTAGCGTAGGGGTGGCGACAGTAAACATGAACCCTTTAAAAAGAAAAGAGAACTATCTTAGCGCCACCATCATCGCTCAAAAAGAAGGGTACTGGTACAGCCATTTGTTAAGTTCATTACAATTAGTCATATAACCATTTCCCGGCTTTTGCTGACTCGATCAGCATGCTGATAGTGAAATCTGGGACGGGTACAGGTTCCGTTTTCTTGAACGGATGCCATGAAAAAGGGTGATTAGGAAAATAGGTTTCTATTCTGAAGTTACCTCGCTCGACATTGAGTTTCTCGAAGAATTTATTCATGAGATCTTCGGCTTCAAGTTCATCAATGCTCAGATCAGTATCAAGGTCAATCTCTGGTGTTAATTCCACTTGCTTAATGTTGAACAGATATGTGCCAGCATAAGGCCGTACAAGCTCGTAAACTTGCTGTTCAATATTGTCTACCATAACTTATCATTGCCCCGAGCAATGGTATTGTAGTCGCGTATAGTGCGATATGTTATTTGTGACACATCTGCGGCAAGGATAATTTCCCCGATCAAAGGAATGAAACGTCCAACAAACGGCGCAATGTTACGAACCATAACACGTCTGGCTGTCCACGGGGTGTAACCGCCTAACCATGTCGGAAGGGATATTCCAAAGGGAAATTTTGACTTTTTAAACACTGCACGTGCAGTCCTGGACGCGTATGATGTGCCTTTAGTCGCTCCAGCGGGTTTCGCCCTTGTCCAAAGATTATTACGACCTGATGCCAAAGCAACAACAGCCCCGAAATCTGCAACACCAATCCCAAACTGGCTTGCGGTATTCTCACAGAAAATCATAACAGAAGTTCGGCAGCAGTCAGATTGGATTTTCCTGCATAGAAGTATGTTCCATTTAGTTCTTCTACTGTATCCATTAGAAACTCTATAGTTACTATTTTGGTTTACTTATTGTACATCCTTGTTTCGAATGAAAGAAATCAATCTTTTGGGAAAGAACGGATCAAGATCACGGGAAATATCTGAAATCAGATGAAAGAGACAGTCGCGATTCCCACCAGGGGCATCACCTGGCAAGCTTGTGTGATCGCTCCGTTTGAACCGAACACATCTATATGTCAGCATACTGATACGGGTTTGATCTTGCGGATAGCGGTATCGGTTAATGCCATAGGTGGGGGCTCCATTTTCTCAGCGAACCGCGAGGCCCCGATTAAGCCCCTAAAAACTATGGATGTCAAAAAACCCGGCAAACCTTCTCAGGTCAACCGGGTAAAGATAATTTATTGTTTTTTAAACGTCTCCGGACTCACCAGGATGTCCCGAAACTAAAATCTGGCTCCTCTGACTGGACTCGAACCAGTGACATACGGATTAACAGTCCGCCGTTCTACCGACTGAACTACAGAGGAATCGTGTGAACGGGGCGAATATTAACGAGGTGCCCCTGGCTTGTCAAAGCCTGTTTTCACAAAAAAAGTTCGTTTGCTGCTTTATTCCACACTTCGGTTAAAATTCACCGTTTCCTGATGATTTTCACAGCAAAAAGCGCTTACTCCCTCTTTACGCGCGGGTATCTCCACAGCCAGCGCCCGCTTACCAGACGCCAGTAAAACAGCGCGCCGCGCACGGCCCAGTCAAGAAACATCCCCAGCCAAACCCCTACAACCCCCATACCCAGCACAATACCAAGCGTATACCCTGCCACAACGCGACAGCCCCACATCCCCAGCATCGATACCCACATCGCAAATCGCACATCGCGCGCGCCTTTAAAACCCGACGGCAACACCCACGCGGCCGCCCAAATTGGCATAAAGACAGCATTAAGCCAGAGCAGAACTTTCACTACCTCTTTTACGTCCTGCTCCTGGGTATAAAATGAGGCAAACAGACCCGCGAACGGCGCTGTCCCCCAGGCGATTGCCGTAAGTACGATAGTCGACATCCAGAATACATGGCGCAATTGACGCTCTGCCTGACCAATTTGTCCGGTACCAAGACGCTTACCGGTGATAATAGTCGACGCCGAACCAAGGGCGTTACCCGGCAGGTTGATAAGCGCCGCCACGGAAAAGGCAATAAAGTTACCCGCAATAACGTTAGTGCCCATTCCGGCGACAAACATTTGCGTCAGTAGCTTGCCACCGTTGAACAGCACTGATTCAATGCTCGCCGGAATACCGATACCCATCACTTCCCAGATAATGCCGAAATTCAGCGGCTTCAGATAGCTTTTCAGCGGAATGCGCAGCGCCGGATTAAAACCAATCATCAGCACCCAAATAATCGCTACTGCGCCGATGTAGCGCGAAATGGTTAATCCCAGCCCCGCGCCGGCAAAACCCAGCCCTTGCCAGGAGAAAGCCCCGTAAATCAGGATGCTGCTGATGATAATATTGAGAATGTTCATCCCGCCGTTAATCATCAACGGGATTTTCGTATTCCCTGCCCCACGCAGCGCGCCGCTACCGATTAGCGCAATTGCCGCAGCCGGATAACTCAGCACTGTCAGTTCAAGGTACGTTAACGCCAGCCCCTTTACTTCTGACGTCGCCTCGCCTGCGACAATATTAATAATTTCACTGCCGAAATAATGAATGACCACTGCCAGCACAACGGCAAATAGCGTCATAATCACCAGCGACTGGCGCGCCGCCGCCCTTGCCCGTCGCCTGTCGCGCTTGCCCAGGCTAAAGGCAACCACCACCGTAGTACCAAGATCGATAGCCGCAAAAAAAGCCATAATTACCATATTAAAACTGTCGGCAAGCCCCACGCCCGCCATTGCTTCCTTGCCCAGCCAACTGACGAGAAAAGTACTGAGCACGCCCATTAGCAAAACACAGGTATTTTCCAGAAAAATAGGGATAGCAAGTGGGGTGATTTCACGCCAGAACAACACTTTGTAGCTCTTGCGTTTGGCATACCAGGGCGTACGGACGACAGCCTGGCGTAAGGCAGTGGAGACGTTCAAAATGGACCTTAAAGAAGAGAGTTGAAACCACATTTCAATAATGAGCGAGAAATCGTAAGGCTGCAAAGCTTTTTGCAGAAAAAATGTCTGCAAATGCAACAAAGTGATGAGATAACCCGCAATCGAATCTGTAAGAGGTTAAATGGGGTTTGACAAAAATTTTTCCGCCGCTAATATACGACCCCACACGATTCCTCTGTAGTTCAGTCGGTAGAACGGCGGACTGTTAATCCGTATGTCACTGGTTCGAGTCCAGTCAGAGGAGCCAGATTTTAGTTTCGGGACATCCTGGTGAGTCCGGAGACGTTTAAAAAACAAGAACTTATCTTTACCCGGTTGACCTGATAAGGTTTGCCGGGTTTTTTGACGCCCATAGTTTTTGGGGACTTAATCGGAGGGCTAGCGGTTCGTTGAGAAAATGAAGCCCCTGCCATGACACTCACTACTAATACAGATACTCCAGCCCATGAAAACCAGCAATGCGACAGGATATTTAAAGGCCAGGCCTGCCCGCGCTAATGTTGACCGGCATTCCGGAACGGCGCTCCAGCACCTCATTAACCCGCGAAGTATCAACGTCATCCCCTTTGATAAACGTGCGCAGCACTGGCGTAACGGGCAATGGAACTTTTTTGTCTGACTCAAATTCAGCACGGTTGCGAGAAAGCGGTTCGTGTACCTCCAGCCAACGACTGCCATCCGGCTCTACCGAAAATTTAACGGGCCTGTCGATAATCTGAACGCGGGTTCCTACAGGAACATGGTCGAATAAATATTTAATATCGTCATTGCGTAAACGGATACAGCCCTGACTGACGCGAAGGCCAATGCCAAAGTTAGCGTTAGTGCCATGGATGGCATATAACCTGCCGATATATATTGCGTATAGCCCCATAGGGTTATCCGGCCCCGCAGGCACCATCGCGGGCAGCGTTTTTCCCTCTTTAGCATATTCCCGACGCGTATTAGCCGTTGGCACCCAAACCGGGCCATCTTGTTTGCGTTCAACCGCAGTTACCCAGTTGCGCGGCGTTTCACGGCCAGCCTGACCAATACCAATAGGTAGCACCTCAACCGTATTCGTGCCTGCGGGATAATAATAAAGGCGCATCTCGGCGACGTTTACCACAATACCTTCACGAACGGTGTCAGGCAGAATCAACTGCTGCGGCACCACCAGTGTGGAACCAGACTGAGGTAAAAACACATCCACGCCGGGATTCGCTTCAAGCATATTACTCAGCCCCTGACCGTAGCGGGCGGCAAATGACTCTAAGGGCTGAGTATTGTTCTGCGGTACGGCGATTGTGACAGGCTGTCCTACCAGACGACTGCCTTCGGGCGGCAACGGATAGCTTATAGCCAGCGAGAAATGGCTTACCAACAAGACGAAAAACGGAAAAAAAGGTGTGATACGACGCATTATATCCCTTCCTTTGTCGCGGCAGGTGCGCGTTAAGTATAGCTTTTTTCTCACATGGCTGGTGTTGTGCGCCCGGGTTATGTTGCGTTTGCGTTCCCCTCCGGCAGGACAATATTACTGGCCGCCAACTCCCCCATGTTGTGGAACATGGCGCACGCGGCTTCCACGATCGGCATCGCCAGCGCCGCGCCGCTTCCTTCACCTAACCGCATCGCCATATGCAAATAGGGTTCCATAGACAAATGCGCGAGCGCGATGCGGGCGCCCTTTTCCGCCGAAAAGTGCGACGGGATCAGATAAGGTCTCACCGCAGGCGCAATCTGACAGGCCGCCAGCGCTGCCGAGTAGGAAAGAAAGCCATCCAGCAATACGGGTAAGCCACACCTTGCCGCGCCAAGCATCACGCCGGTCATCCCGACCAGATCAAAACCACCCACCTTCGACAACACATCAATGCCGTCGCGCGGATTGGGCTGATTAATCGCAATCGCCCGCCGCACGACGTCCACTTTATTATCGATGCGGGAAGGCGGAAGATTCGCGCCAATCCCCACCACCTCTTTTGCATCACTTCCTGTAAAAACGCTGACCATCGCGGCGGCTGGCGTAGTGTTCGCCATTCCCAGCTCCCCTACGCCAAATAAGGTCACGCCGCGTTGCGCCAGGTCGCAGGTGTAGCGGGAAACCTCCAGCAAAAGCGCCTCAGCCTGCAAGCGACTCATCGCCGGGCCAACGGCAATATTTCCGCAGCCGCGCGCGACGCGCATATTAACTACGCCAGGAATAGGTTCGGCATCAATACCGACATCAATGACATGCACCTTCGCACCGGCCTGAGCGGCAAGCACGCATACGCCGGTTGTTCCCCGCGTCATATTCGCCGCCTGAATCGCCGTCACGATTTTGGGCGAAACCGCTACGCCTTCATCCCAGACGCCATGGTCGGCGCACATCACCAGCACCGCCTTTTCACCTACCTGCGGCGTACCGTTAAGACCCGGCATACCCGCGAGCTGAACGGCTAAGGTTTCCAGTCTGCCCAGGCTGCCCGGCGGTTTGAGCAGGCCGTCAATATGTTGCTGCGCACGCGCCATCGCCTCGGCGTCCGGCGCAGGAATGTCACGGAGTAAAGCGTGTAGTGTCTGCATAAGATGTCTCGTCCGTAATAATCGGCTCATAACAGAGCCAGCAGAAAGATCAATTCACCAAGTTCGATCGCCGCGCCCAGCGTATCGCCGGTTTGACCGCCAAGCGTACGTTTAAGCAACTGGCCAAGGATGAAAATCGCCGCGCATGTGACCACCATTGCGGCCAACCCTTGCATACCAGGCAGTAATACCGTGGCGACGATTACCGCCAATCCCAGAGTAATGCAGGTTTGCCGTCCGCTGACTTTACCGATAAATACATTGCCAAGCCCCTCTTCACGGGCGTAGCGATGACGGTACATCAATAAAACGGCGCTGCCGCGTCCGGCCGCACAGGCCGCCGCCAACGCCGCCAACATTGGCGTTCCACGTAACGCCAGTTCGCTGACCACCAGAATTTTTGCCAGTAGCACAAAAATAAGCGCCAGCCCGCCATGGGTTCCCAGACGACTATCACGCATAATCTCCAGCATTCGCTCACGGCGGCGCGCGGAAAAAATACCATCGCAGGTATCGGCCAACCCATCCAGGTGAAAACCACCGGTCAGCAACGCCAGCGCCAGAATACAGAACAACGCCGCTAGCGGAATACCGCACCAGGGTTGCAGGAGGATGAAAATCAGGCCGCTTACCCCTCCCAGAATCAACCCGATAAAGGGAAACATCACGATCCCACGCGAATACTGCTCGAAATCCAGTCCCTGCGACCAGCGTGACGGCACGGGCAAGCGGCTAATAAAAGCGAGCATGGCCCAAAACAGCTTACTCATTTAATTTTGACTCCAATACCTGAGACCACCAGCCAGACCTCATCCGCCGCTGCCGACAGTCGTTGGTTGACCCGACCGGCAATATCACGAAAATGGCGCGCCAGACGGTTTTCCGGGACGATCCCCATTCCCACCTCATTTGTCACCAGTACCACTTTCGCCGGGCAGCGCTGGCAGGCTGCAATTAAAATCTGAATTTCATCGTCAATGGCGCGCTCCATCGCCGCGTAATCCCACTGTTCGGGATCGTTTTCGCCTCCCAGCGCAAACAGCAGATTCGTCACCATGGTGGTAATACATTCCAGCAAAATCGCGTCGTCAGGGGCAAGATCCGCGGTAATCAACGTATCAAGATGCCGCCAGCATTCTGCGGTCCGCCAGTGTGCCGGCCTGCCATCTTTATGATGCTGAATTCTCGCCGCCATCTCGTCATCAAGAATCTGCGAGGTGGCGATATACAGTACCTGCGGCGCATCGCCAATTAAGGCTTCAGCATGACGGCTTTTACCACTACGCGCCCCGCCCGTCACCAGAATCATCATACCGGCTCCTGATGCTGTTGCATGATGGTATAAATTTTATCAATATCAATATGTTGCCGCATCGCTTCCGCCAGCAGATCAAATTGCCGCGCTTTATGCTCCGCATAACAAAAAGTCGTTTCCCACGGCGCAAGCCCTTTTCGTGCCCGTAACCCATTGACCACCGCACGGGTAAACGCATCGCTGTCAAACAGGCCGTGAAGGTAAGTGCCAAACGCCAGTCCGTCGGCGGTGACCGCGCCATCCGCCACAGAGCATCCATTTTTCTGTAACGTCATGGCCGTACAGCATCCTTCCTGCAGCACCGTTTCCCCCATGTGGATTTCATAACCGCGTACCGGTAGCCCCGCCGCGGCAGCCAGCCAGCTGGGCAGCTCGCCTGACATTGTCGCGTTAACCTGCGTCGTGATTTTATCCTGTGCAAAGCGAGTGATCGTATTAAGCAGCCCCAGGCCCGGCTGCGTACCCAGCCCCGACTCCACCTCATCCACAATAGTGTCGCCCAGCATCTGGTAGCCACCGCAAATTCCCATCACCGGCACGCCCTGCCGATGTGTCTGCAATAGCGCATCCGCCATCCCGCTTTCGCGCAGCCAGGCGAGGTCGCTCAGCGTATTCTTACTGCCCGGCAGGATCACCAGATCAGCGTCAGTCAACGCTTCCGGGCGGCGAATATAGCGTATGCGCACATCCGGCTGCGCCGCCAGAGCGTTAAAATCCGTAAAGTTAGAAATATGTGGCAGTTGCACAATGGCAATAGTGATATCACGGGGGGCGTTACCGCGATATTTATCGTTTTGCAGCGCGACGCCATCTTCATCTTCCAGATCCACATCCAGCCACGGCATCACTCCCAGGACCGGGACGCCGGTAAGCGATTCGATTTGTTCGATACCGGAATAGAGTAGCGCCACGTCGCCGCGGAATTTGTTGATAATGACGCCCTTTACTCTGTCACGCTCCTGTTTATGCAGCAGCGCCAGCGTGCCATAAATAGCGGCGAATACGCCGCCTCGGTCGATATCCGCCACCAGAATAACCGGACACTGGGCCATTTCCGCCATTCCCATATTGACGATATCGCGATCGCGCAGATTGATTTCCGCCGGGCTTCCGGCGCCTTCCAGCACAATAACGTCATATTCCTGCGCCAGGCTGTTATAGACCGCAAGGATTTGCTCACGCAAACGCGGTTTATAGTCATGGTAACTCACCGCATCCATATTGGTCGCCACTTTCCCCATCAGCACGACCTGCGCCTGGCGATCGCTGGTCGGTTTGAGCAGCACCGGGTTCATACGCACATCTGGCGTGATCCCCGCGGCTTCCGCCTGAAAAATCTGCGCCCGCCCCATCTCTTTACCATCCGACGTAATACCAGAATTAAGCGCCATATTTTGCGATTTAAACGGCGCGGTACGCAGACCATCCTGATAAAAAATGCGGCATAAACCCGCCGCCAGCACACTTTTGCCGACGTCGGATGCCGTCCCCTGCAACATAACTGCCTGCGTCATGACGCCTCCCTGAATGCGCACTTTTGCATTCGATGAAAAAACTCCGTTTCTGTTTTACACAGCGGCAGTCCCAGTTGAGTATGAAGTTTGACCAGCCAGGGCTGGGTTAGCCCCGCTTGTTCCATCGCTTCCGTACACGCGAAAACCTCGCCAGGCGCGCCATGCGTCAGGATCTGGCCCTGGCGTAACACGTATACGGCATCGCTAATTTCATAAATAAGATCGATATCATGGCTGGAGATAATGACATGATTGCCCTGCGCCACAATCCGCCTGATGATAGCAAGCATCTGAGTGCGCCCTGCGGGATCGAGACCAGCAGTGGGTTCATCCAGCAATAGATAGCGCGCCTGTAGCACCAGCGCTCCGGCGATAGCCACACGTTTTTTTTGCCCATGACTCAAACACTGAATGGGCTGATGGCGAAAATGTTGGGCGTCAACCAGCGTTAGCGCCTCGTCGACGCGGCGCGTGATTTCCGCCTCCGGCACCCCCAAATTACGTAAACTAAACGCAATGTCGCTATCGATATCAGTATAAAAAATCTGCTGTTCAGGGTCCTGAAAAACCGTCGCAACTTGCTGGCGCAGCGCCAGTAGTCCGCGCTTGCTGTAATCCAGCGGTTTTCCCTGCCACAACACGGCCCCTTTTTGCGGACGCAACAGGCCGCTCAGGTTCATAAAAAGCGTAGACTTCCCACAGCCGTTCGCGCCCACCAAACCGGTAACAGGCGAGAGCGAAAAATCCAGATTTAACCCTTTAAGTACCGGCTCATCCTGATATCGGAACCACAGGTCTGAAGTGGCAAGCATAATAGTCCTTACAGGTGAAAATCACCCTGATACAGTTTGATATCCAGCGTGGTAGTCATTTGCTGATAACGCATTAACACCCGCGTAAACAGGAGTCCAGTCAGCATTGCCAGAGATCGATAGCCGTTCGGCAGGCTGCAATAACCAAAACGCAGCGTTTGCGAGCGACGAATTGCCGCCGCCTCATCCAGAAGAATAAAGAGAAAGCGCCACGTTAACAGGATTTGCTCGGTAAGCAGGCGTGGAATATGCGCGCGCTTAAGCAAGCTAATTAACTGCGGAAACGGTAGGTTCATCACCAGCCACAACGTCGCGGACAGCGCCGTCAGGCTACGCCAGAACGTTTCATTCGCCGTAACCACGCCCGCACGGGTAATCCCGATCCAGTACGGCCCAACAGATATGCCAGCCAGCAGCATTTGCGGCTCGCGGCTGATGCTGAAGATAATCGTTATCACGCCGACCAACAAAAATCCAAAAGGTATCGCCATCCATCGACACCAGCGCCAGAGGGATATGCGCAATAGCCAACAGCTCAATCCGGCAATGATCAGCAGCTCAATGCCCTGCCCTACAGGCGGCAGAACAAACGCCAGTATTATCATCGCCAGCCACAGCAAAAACTTGCGCTGCGGCGCAACGTGTGCCCAGCGGCTTTGATAGCTGAGTCGATCAAGCCCGGTCATCACGGCGTTGTTTACCTTTGCAATACCCCAGGATATAAAAAATCACCGCCGCGCCAAGAGAGCCCTGAAGGGTAAACAGCAGGCTTTCAATTTCACCGCTGGCAGGTTCATATAACGGCTGAAACCAGGGTTTATACTGCGGCGCAATAGCCTGAATCTGGCTTTCCGCTTCGCCGTCTGAACCGCCATATTCACCGCCATGGTTAATAAAAAACGGCAGAATCACCAACGCCACCACCATCGCTAACAACATCAACGTTTTTTTCATTTTAATGTCCTTGTACGGTAATCACTTGCCGTTTGGTTAACTGGTCATAAATCATGACGGTTAATAAACCTTCAGCAATAGCGACAGGAATCTGTGTGAGGCAGAAAATCCCCATAAACTTCACAACAGACCCTGTCGCTCCGGCATGGGGATCTGGAAACGCAACGCCAAGCTGGACTGAAGTCACAAAATAGGTCGCCAAATCCGCCAGCATCGCGCACAGAAAAACGGCGACATCGCGGCGCAGTCCGGCACGGCAGGCCATTTTCCACACCAGATAACCGACAACCGGGCCAATCACCGCCATCGACATTCCATTTGCGCCAAGCGTCGTCAGGCCGCCATGCGCCAGCAATAGCGCCTGAAACAACAGCACAACCGCGCCGAGAATCGCCACCACCCCAGGCCCGAACAAGATAACCGCCAGACCAACGCCGGTCGGATGTGAACAACTCCCCGTTACCGACGGAATTTTGAGCGCGGACAGGACAAAAATAAACGCGCCGCACAGCGCCAGCAGTACCTTCTGATGATTATCCTCCTGCACAATACGCCGTAAGCGTACCAGCCCATACCACAAGCAGGGTAAAAACAGTAACCACCAGGCCAGCGCCCACACTGGCGGTAAAAAGCCCTCCATGATATGCATCGCAAACGCCTGTTGCGGGACAACCATCAGCAATAGCGCTGCAGCCAGTCCACTGAAAGACAACTGTCTAAGCTGCTGTTCAAGTTTCATTCTGCATACTCCCACTGTTTATTGACCAGAATGGTCGAAAAATAGGGCAACGCTCGATCATCGTTGACCTCGTGGAGGTGGCGCCAGCACTGCTCGCCGAGCAGCGTGGCCTCGGACATCATTAAGGCGCATTCCAGCAGGCCAGCCTGCGCCAGCAACGCTTTAATACGGGCGAATCGGCCATACACTTTCATCAACACCAGGCTATCATGCTGTTGTAGCGCCTGGGCTATTTCCGCCTCCGGCGCGGTACAAGAAATAACCGCCAGCGATTGCCGTTCTATGGCGAGCGGCATTTTCGCGCGGGCGGCTATCGCGGCGAAGGACGTGACGCCGGGGACAATCTCCAGCCACTCCGGGCAGCCGATTCTCTGGAGTAAAAAAATCCAGGTACTGAATAGCATCGCATCGCCCAGGGTAATAAAACCGACCTGTTTACCCGCTTCCACCTCTGTGGTAAGCGCGGCGGCAACCTCGTTCCAGACCGCTTCTTTCTCGGCGCCGTCAGCGCTCATAGGGAAATGGCAACAACGTACTTCCGTCTGCTCGCCGAGATAGTCGCGCACAATCGACAGCGCCAGGCTATCGCCCCCCTTACGACCGGCGGGCGCATACAGAATGTCCAGCGAGCCAAGAATCCGCGCTGCGCGGACGGTTATCAGGTCGGGCGCGCCTGGCCCGGTACTTAATGCGTATAATTTACCGTTCATGCCGCCTCCTCTACCGTCATGTTCAGCGCCTGGCGCAAATGCGCGACAAACATCGCCCGGATAGCCGGGTTTTCTCCCAGCCCGCTCAGCCACGGCGTCGCCGGAATGCCCGCCGCGTTAAAGCGCATTTTCCATGAGTCGCCGTCGTCTGAAGCCATATCATTAATGGCGTGATCGCCCGCCACCAGCATTAATGGCATCAAATGTACGCCGGTGACGCCTTCGTCACGCAGGCTGTCGATCAGGATGTCGACCTCCGGGTAGCTTTCTACGGCGCCGACGCGCGCCGGAAAGCGCTGCGCGGTCATCATATGATCGAGACAGGCATAAGCTGCGAATGCGTGATGGCTGGCGCCGTGGCCCATAAAAACGACTTTCTCCGTTTGTCTGAGCGATGGCATCTGTTGTCGCAACGCCTGCATTAGCTGCACATAATCGTTATGGCTGCTCAGCAACGGCACGCCCAGCGTCAGGCGAGTGAATAACGGACGCAAGAGTTGTACTTCACGGACAATTTTTTCATATTCGTCGCCGTTAATAATGTGCAACGACTGAATCGCCACGTCCTGATATCCCTGTGCGGCAAGCTTTTGCAAAGCCTGTAATGGCGTATCGATGTCGATACCGTCACGCTGGCGAAGCTTGCGAATGATCATTCCGGAAGTGAAGGCGCGAAACAGGTCGCGATCGGGACAGGACGCCGCCAGATCACGTTCGCACGCCACAATGTTTTTTTCACAGGTGTCGTGATAGCTGGTGCCAAAACTGACCACCAGAAGCGCTTTTTTCATTTTTACTCCTTAGCTGCGGCCAGCCAGCGCGATAAACGCTGCGCAAAGGCGGCCTGGCTTTCCAGTAACTCATCACCCGTCACAAGCGGCGTCGGGCGCGCAATAACGATGCAGGGAATGCCCGCATCCAGACAGGGCTGAACTTTTTCCTGATATCCCCCCTCCGCGCCGGATGCTTTGGTAATGACTACGTCGGCCCGGCACTGGTGGTAAAACGCGGCGTTAAAATCAGCGCTGAACGGCCCACACAGTGCGAAAATTTCTCCAACGCCGAACCCCAGTTCGCTGCAGCGTTGAATCACCTCCGCCACGGGCAGTACGCGCGCCAGCAACGTTTTTTCCGCCAGCCCGGCACGCCAGACGGCCAGATCTTTACTGCCGGTCGTCAGTAACACGCGCGGACCAAAACGCCTCGCTATCTCGCAGGCATCGGCAATACTGCGCGCCGTATAGAGAAGCGGATGCGTCAGATTGCTAAGCTGCTCCGGACGCTGATAACGACTTAACAACACGCCCGCCGTTTCACAGGCGCGAAGGAGGTTATGGCTGACCATTTCTGCATAAGGATGCGATGCATCTATTACCCAGCGAGTACGGTTTTCTTTTAGCCAGGCGACCATCTGCCCGTACTCCAGACGACCACAGCGCACCTGTCCTTTAATGTCGCCAGCCAGCGCTTTTCCGGCTGGCGTCGCCACGGATAAGGTGTACGCGACGTTCGCCGCATCCAGTTGTCGGCATAACGCGCGCGCATCGCTGGTGCCGCCCACCACCAGCACCTCCCCCTCATTCACAACGTGTAACCTCGCGGCGTTATCATCAGCCCATCCTGAACATAGGTCGTTTTATTACCAACGATGACCAGACTGGTCATATCTACCGGTTCAAAATCCATATCGCCGAGCGTAGTCAGCCATTTTTCCTCTTTCTTACGTCCGGCGGATTTCACCACGCCAACCGGCGTTTGCGCGCTTTTACTGGCGGCAAGCAGGTCAAACGCGCGCGCCAGATGCCCTTCGCGCCCGCGGCTGCGCGGGTTGTAAAAACAGATAACAAAGTCTGCCTCTCCGGCGGCAACAATACGTTTTTCAATAACCGGCCACGGGGTCAGCAGGTCGCTGAGGCTGATATGACAGAAGTCATGCATCAACGGCGCGCCCAGTAAAGAGGCGGCGGCGATGCTGGCGGTCATGCCAGGAATGAGCCGCACCTCGACGTCCAGTTTTTGCTTGCCGACCAGTTCCAGCACCAGACCCGCCATGCCGTAAATTCCCGCATCCCCGCTGCTGATGAGCGCTACGTTATGCCCAGCCTGCGCCAGTTCAATAGCCGCCTGGCAGCGTTCAATTTCCTTACACATGCCGGTCTTGATCACCTGCTTATCGCCGGTGAATGCTTTAACCAGATGGGTATAGGTTTTGTAGCCCACGACGATTTCCGCCGCCTGTAACGCCTCAATCGCTTCCATGGTCATCATTGACTGTGAGCCAGGGCCAATTCCGATTACGCTTAACATCAGTGTGAAACTCCCAAAGTAATAGTGACGCCCTGTTCTCGCAGGGTCTCGCCTAACAATTGTCCCTGGCTTAATAACCACGCTGCCGGGCCGGATACGCTGCCAACGCCCACCGTTTTTCTGACGAAGCCAGAACCGGGAAAATGGTGTTCGAATTCACGCAACGCTTCGGCGGTAAAGGTTTTAAAAGGCACGCGGCAGCAGGAGGCGAGCTGAATAAGCCCCGGCTCCCCTTTTTTGAGCGTGACGCTGCCAATCGCTTTTAACGCCAGCGGATCGAGTTTCTGCGCTTCAAGCTGACGCGCCAGTAATGTCGCTAACAGGGGAAATGGCGTATCGCGGCGACAGCCAATTCCCGCCACCACACGCTGGGGCACCAGTTTCCAGTGCAGTACGGGAAGCTCAGGGAGGTCATTACGCAAAGAGACGCAGATAAGCGCATCCAGCTCAGGCAACCGCTGCAAATCATCAACAGGGATAAAACCGCGAATATCGCACTGGCCGATCTCTTCCGTTAGTTCGGCATCCCACCATAACCCCACACGTTGATGACTGACCAACATCTGGTTAACGGTTTTTACCGCCGTGCGAAGATCGGACATGCGGGCGTTAAGCTGGAAAGCTAAGGTGTCCAACGCGGACATCTCATTGACATCCGTTGCCGTGGTAATCACCGGATCGGCGCCTAACATTCCTGCCAGGTAGCGCGTCAAGGCATTGGCCCCGCCCGCATGACCGGAAAGCAGGCTAATGACATGCTGACCTCGTTCATCAATGACGACCACCGCCGGATCGCTGAACTTGTCGTTCACTAACGGCGCCAGGACACGAACGGCAATGCCGGTCGCGCCGATAAAAATAAGCGCGGTATAAGTGGTAAAAGCCTGCCGGGCGGTATTAGCGAATCCGCCATCGAAGGGAATAAATCCCTCTTCCCGCAGTTTTTCACTGGTAAAGCAGGTTAACGGCAGCATCGCGGAGAGTCTCTTTGCCAGCGCCACGCCGCCGGGCGTCAGGCAAAACAACGCAATGGATTCAGGCTTTACGGTATTCATGGCTAAAGTCCGCTGCATAAAGTCTTGAGTAGTGATACTCCTTACCCAGAAAATTCCCGACCAGAATCAGCGCCGTCTTACGGATGCCAGCATCACGTACTTTGTCGCTAATATCCGCTAACGTGCCGCGAACGGTCTGGCTTTCCGGCCAGGTAGCCTTATAGATGACCGCGACAGGCGTAGCTGCCGGATAACCGCCGGCAATGAGACGTTCCGCCACTCGGTGAATACGCTGAACGGAGAGATAAATCGCCATCGACGTCTGGTGACTGGCGAACGCCTCCAGTTGCTCGCGCGCCGGTACTGGCGTACGCCCTTCCAGACGGGTAATAATGAGACTCTGCGATACCTCCGGTACGGTATATTCCACACCCAGCTCCGCCGCAGCGCCGAGAAACGCGCTGACGCCAGGCACTACCTGCCAGTCGATACCACGGCGGGTTAACTCTTCGCCTTGCTCACGTACGGAGCCGTACAGCGAGACATCGCCCGTTTGCAAACGCACCACCGTTTTTCCCGCTTTCACGCCCGCCGCCATCAGCTCGATAATCTGCTCAAGATGCAGTTCGGCGCTGTCGTAGCGTTCTGCCTGCGCGGGGCAGTAATCCAGCAGTTCGGTATTGATCAGCGAACCGGCATAGATAACTACCTGCGCCTGTTGCAGCAGGCGGTAGCCTTTAAGCGTGATCAGCTCGCGATCGCCCGGCCCGGCGCCGACGAACCATACACAGCGTGGATCAAATGTCTCTGACATGGTTTTCTTCCTTCTGACAGGCGATAACAAAAACAGGATTGTTCGGTTTGAAATAGTGCCCCGCCCCCAGCGGCGTTAACGATGAAAGCTGAAGCTGTACACAGTCCATTCGACATGCGCCGATGTGCGCAAGATGCGCCAGCGCGCTATGAAGGTTTTCCTGCAAGATAAAGGTCATCACCAGACGGCCACCGGGATGCAGATGGCCCATCGCCCAGTCAATCAGCGCCGTCAGATGTCCGCCGCTGCCGCCCATAAACACCGCATCGGCTTTCCCGGTTATGGTCATTGGCGCTTCGCCGGGGAGAATATCGATATTGCCGCAGGCAAAGCGCTGACGATTCTCATCAAGCAGCCGTAGCGCGGCAGGATTACGCTCGATAGCCGTCACCTGCAACGAAGGAAATTGCAGCGCCGCTTCAATTGAGACGCTTCCCGTTCCCGCCCCGACGTCAATCAGGTGACTGGCGCGGTGGAGCTCAAGTTTCGACAGCGCCAGCGCCCGTACCGCCTCTTTGGTCATTGGCACGTTCTCGCCGCGCAGAAAAAGCTCATCTTTCATCCAGGATCACCACTGTATTCATTTCATAGTCGGCGTTGACCGCACTGACGGGTAGCCAGTGGATCCGCTCATTTTCCATCGCCAGATTTTCACCAATCACCATTAAGCGATGCCCTTTGCCCCGCGCGACCAGTTCCCGCGCGATTTCTCGCGGCCCGCAGCGGGCATCCGTGACCATCGCCACTTTGCGATGGCTCGCCAACTGATCGAAGCTGACGCAACGACCGTGGCTACTGGTCAACCACATGTCATTCATATCAATTCCAGCCTGCGCGCACAGATACTGTACGGCGCTGATGCCAGGGATAATGCGAACCTGTTCGATACCAAAATGCGCCACCAGGCGTGTACCGATGCCATAAAACAGCGGATCGCCGGAGGCCAGCACCACGATCCCTTTATCCCAGCGGGCGGCAATCCAGGACAACAACGCGCCAATATCCGCGCCCAGCGTAAATCGTTCGCCGCCAAACGCCGGAAACTGCGCCAAATGCCGTTTACCGCCTGCCAGCGCATCGGCGTGGTCTATCGCTTCCAGCGCCGCAGGGGTCATCAAATGCCGTCCGGCGGGCCCCATTCCCACGACCGTTAGCATTGCAGCTCCTTAGCAATCTCGTCGACGGGACGATTACTGCCGAGAATATGGTTATCAAAAGAAAACAGGATGGCGTCGCAGACAGGCGGCGTTTTGGTAAAACGCAGCATCTGCATGACTCGCAAACAAATACGCCTGGCAAGATGGTTATAGATATGCCCGAAGCCATATGCTTCAATGTGCTCCATTGCCGCTTCAGTGGTATCGCAATCGCCGACCAGGGTGAGTAACTCCAGCGGCGCGCCCAGTAAAGCTAAATGCGCGACCAGCGTTTCCATGCGCGCATCGGCAATATGGCTATGGGTATGAAAGATCCCGGCGGCGATTTTGATCAGTTTTCCAGGATGCCCCACCAGCACTATCTGGCAAAATCCCAGCCGTACCGCCTCTTCAATCATGTAGCCGACAAAATTGCTCATGGTGACGACTGCCTGTGTGTCGACGCCCATTTGTTCGCGAACAAACCGTTCGCCGTGGTTGCCCGGCACGAGTATCACCCGCGTTAATCCTGACGCCCGTTTGATCTCCAGTTCCAGCGATAGTGAGCGTTTCCAGCTTTCTTCCGACATCGGCGTCACAATGCCGGTAGTGCCAATAATGGAAATGCCGCCAAGGATGCCAAGCCGCGAGTTATACGTTTTTTGCGCCCGCACTTCGCCTTCCGGGGCAAAAATCTCCACATCGGCCCCACGCGCCGGGCCTATCGCTTCGCGCACCGCTGACTCAATGGTATGGCGCGGCGTACGATTGATGGCGGCGCTCCCGAGCGGCAGTCCAATCCCTTTACGCGTTACCGTACCAATACCTTCGCCGCCAGTGAGCGTAATCTCACCGCTGTCGTTGAGCGTAACGCGGGCAAAAATCAGCATTCCGTGCGTGGCATCCACGTCATCGCCGCCATCTTTACGAATTGCGGCTATCGCCTGCTGGCCTTCAATGTGCGGCGACTCCACGTTCAGGCATAGCGTGACGCCCGACGGCGTGACGATGGAGACCTGATGAATCAGATGTTGACGTAATACCATCAGCGCGGCGACTTTTGCCGCCGCCGTCGCGCAGGAACCGGTGGTATATCCTTTACGTAACGCTTTACCGTGGTGCCAGACCGGCGCGTCAAAAGAAAGCTCGCTCATCAGGCCTCCCGGAGATGATAGAGCAGCGCATTGACGATAGCGGCAGCCACGTTACTGCCGCCTTTACGCCCTAACGCGGCAACCGCGGGGAAATGGCTATGGGTGAGTGCCTCTTTGGACTCCGCCGCGCCGACAAAGCCTACCGGTACGCCCACCACGCCGCTCACCGTCACGTTATGTTCAAGCAAACGGAACAGGGCCGTCGGCGCATTACCGAAAACAAAGAGCTTGTTTTTCTCCTCCTCGGCGATAGCGATATCGACGGCGGCCATTGAACGGGTAATCCCCTGCGTTTGTGCGGCGCGCACCACGCGCGGATCGCTGATATAACAGCGACACTCGCCGCCAAACGTCGCCAGTAATCTTTTATTAATGCCGGACAGCGCCATCGTGGTATCGGTATAAATAATGCACGGATGGCGTAACGCATCACAAAGCTGCTCCAGCGCATCGGCAGAGAACCACAAAATGTCCAGCCAGTCGAAATCGGCGGTGGTATGAATAACCCGCTTGATAATGGCCTCATGGAGCGGACTGGCGAAACGGTAATCAGGACGCGTTTCGCGAATAATGTCGCTAATAATGGTGAAACTGTTGGCCTCAATGGTTTGGGGCTGCTGGATATAATGCATACTGTCGTCCTCAGGCCACGCCAGATAACCCGCACCGCGCCGCAATAAACAGCGCCAGCGCCAGGGTTGAAGCGACCCACATCAATCGAATCGTTCGGGAAATATCGTCCACGGAAATATCGCGCTGCGCGTCGCCTATCCAGGGCTTGTCCACACGCTCGCCAAAGTAGTTATTTGGGCCGCCGAGCTGGATACCTAAGGCGCCGGCCACACACGCTTCCGACCAGGCGCAATTTGGGCTACTGTGGTTATAACGGTCACGCCAGCCAATACGCAGCGCACGCCAACCACTCAGGCGACACAGTCCTGCCGCAATGCCCAGCAACAGCCAGCTCAGTCGGGCAGGAAGATAGTTCGCTACGTCGTCCATACGGGCGCTGACCATACCAATCGCCCGGTATTTTTCATGTTTGTAGCCCACCATTGAATCCAGGGTATTGACGGCTTTGTAGGCCATCGCCAGCGGCGCGCCGCCGAGAAAGAGGAAAAAGAGCGGCGCGATAATGCCGTCAACGGTGTTTTCTGCAACCGTTTCCACCACGCCGCGATTGATCTGCGCTGGCTGAAGTTGCGACGTATCGCGCCCGACGATCCAGGAGAGTTTTATTCGGCTTTCCGCAAGGTCGTTCTCCCGCAACGGTCGTTCAACCTCCTGCGCGGCGCGGGCCAGAGAGCGTCCGGCCAGCGTGGTAAAGATCATCCAGACTTCGACGCTCCAGCCAAACCAGGGGTGAATCCGCTGCGCCAGCGCCAGTACGCCCCATGCCACGCCCCAGGTCGCCCCGACAACCACAACCCACATTACGCCGCCGCCAATCCGCAGCGCTTTATCGCCGGGACAATAGCGACGCACAATACGCTGCACAAACGTAATTAATCGGCCTATCCAGCGTACCGGATGGGGCCAGTGTTGAGGGTCGCCGATGATAAAATCCAGCACCCAGGCGATACACCAGGCAAGGATCGTCATAATACGCGCCTCGCCGCCGCCAGCCAGTGCTGCAACATTTCCGGACGCTGGGCGAAATGGACGTGCAGATAGCTGGCAAACGTGTTGCCTGTCTGCCAGCCGCCAGTCCATTCCTGTAACACGCGGCCATCGCGAACCTTACGACAGGCCATAACGGCGGGTGTTTCGGGGATAAAATCTGAGTAGTGAAATTCATGGCCGCGCACTATCTCGCCAGGCGCCGCCAATAGCGTTGGCTGCATAGCCTGCGCCTCACAGTAGCCAAAGCGGGTAAGTCGCTTACCCATTTTGCTGTGACCGGGGATAATATTCGCCATCTGATGAATTTCCCCACCGCTATCCTCCAGAGTGCTCCCCAGATACATCAGACCGCCACACTCCGCGTAAATCGCCACGCCGCGCTGATGCGCCGCCCGCAAATGTTTTAACATCGCCGTATTTGCCGCCAGATCCGCGGCGTATAATTCAGGATATCCACCGCCCAGCCAGATCATCTGACAATCAGGCAATGCGCGGTCATGCAGTGGGCTAAAACGCACAATGTTAACGCCGGCACGCTCCAGAAAATCGATGTTATCGGGATAATAAAAGTTAAAGGCCTCATCATCCGCCAGAGCAAGCGTCAGCCCTGCCCCCGCTGTGTTATCGGGGCGCTCAGGCCACATTCCCGTCGGAAGCGCTGATAACACGCTCAGCGAGAGTAGCGCATCCACATCCACTGTTTGTTCCAGCGAGGCGGCAAAATCATGCCATGATTGCTGATTGACGAGGGATTCTCTGGCGGTAATCAACCCCAGGTGGCGTTCAGGTAATGCGACGCCGTCGCAAGGAGGAACATACCCCAGTACCGGCAGTGAGCAATAATGTTCAATGGCATTTTTGAGGAGCTGATAGTGGGCGTCGCTAGTGACGCGATTCACAATCACGCCCGCGAGGTTGAGGGTCGGGTCGAAGTGCTGAAATCCCATAACGGTAGCCGCAAGCGACGTTGAAACAGCCTTGCCGTCCACCAGTAGGATGACCGGGCAACCAAGCTGTTTGGCCATCGCGGCTGTGCTGCAGTAATTGGGGTCGACGCCATAGCCGTCATACAGCCCCATGACGCCTTCAATGACAGCGATATCCGCCTGCCGCATTTGTTCGCAAAATAAGGCGTTGAGAACAGGAGGAGGAAGCATGAAACTGTCAAGATTACGGGACGCCACGCCACAGATAGCGGTATGCCAGCCGGTATCAAGGTAATCTGGCCCAACTTTAAACGGCTGTACGCGCAGCGCGCGTTTTTGCAGCAGCCTCAACAAACCAAGCGTCACCGTGGTTTTGCCGCAACCGCTTCCTGTGCCTGCAAGAATAAATGCGTGATGCCTTGCCGCCATTACCCTGATCCTGTTCAGGGTGGTAGGGGTATACAGGTACGCGCATGTTCAGTCTTTCGACTGTACGCGTCTTCGCAACCCACTTCCCACCGAAGTTGTTGGTTATCACCGACAGGCAGGTCTTCTGGCTTAGCGTCCTCCTCGCCCGTCCTTCCCAATCTTGCGATCAGTGGTCTTTACGGGGTCGTCAGCATCACAGCAGCGGGGGCTGCGGGGGATTTTCACCCCCTTCCCTACCACAAATGTGGCAAACCTGTTGGTTTACGTTATGGCTGTACGGCACACCCATAACGGCAATTAATAATGTGCTACGTTTTACATTTCTGTGAGCAATAGCCTGAGCGGTTGCTCATCTGACGTTAATCTACTCATCCTTACCGGTATATTGACGATAAAACGTATCGACAAAGCGTAATAAAACTTATCTTTCCTGACACTGTACTTCATCACAAAAATAAAAACTGATGCAGTTTATGCCCTAAATTTTATTATTTTGTTGCGCTATGACAATTTATTGTTACACCAGATAAATTTTCTTTCTGAAATGATTAAGATACAAAAGACTATCAAAAATCGGCAATAGCAAAATATTGCTATTCATAACGATGGAGGATGAGAATTCTCATTTATCTGCTGGCGATAAGCCTGCGGCGTAACCTGATAGGTCTGGCGGAAGACTTTGCAAAAATAGCTGGTTTGCGAAAAGCCTAAATTACGCGCAATACTGGCAATACTCCAGTCACTATGGCAAAGCAATTCTCTGGCGCTAACCATTCTCTGGCGGTTTACCCACGCATTAAATCCGATTCCCTGATATTTTTTGAATAGCTTACTGAAGTAATAGGGGCTGAGATAGACATGTGAGGCGACATCCTCAAGACGAAGATCGTCGGACAAATGCGCATCAATATAGCGAAGCGCTTTTTTCATTTTACTGTCATGCGGAGTGGGACCACGAGTGGTTTTATTTGCCTCCGATTGCTGCGGATTGTCTTTGATAACCACGAAATTGAGCTGTTTTTTCAGGCAATTCTCAACTATCAGTTTAAGAAGATCGGCGGAAGCGATAACGCGTGAATAGTCCATCTCTGGCACATTCCGAAATTCATTCAAGAGCTCAGGATCAGCCTGCCAGCGATCGTCGACATTAAGAATGTTTACCAGCTCCACGTCATTACTTAAACGAACCTGCCCGCATAAAACAAAGCCAACTAAATGCCCTGCGATTACCAGCGGAATAGAAAAATCCGTTAGACCGGCATGACAACGATAAATACAGGGTTGATCGGACTTCGATGCCTCCAGTCCCCCGCAGCGATCGCTCATACGACAACGTGTACTATGCTGGGGATGCTGCCGCATCAACTGACAAAACGGCGTGAAATTGAATAGCTCAGATATTTCATCACCATGAATATTGACAACCACAACCGCCAGACCGGTGGCTTGTGCAAAATCCTGTGCGATTTTATTAATGAGTTCTGAGTTCAGAGCGCTCGCAGAAATCATGATAAAACCCCTCAGTTAATTTATTGTTATAAACAAAACACATTATTTACATTCACTTTTTATTAGCATTATCCTGGCCCTGATAAAAAGTACAATGACAATATCAAAAGTCTCCCATTGCTGGGAGACTTTTGATCAGTTCGTGAAAGCAGATCACGAAATTATCTCACCTGTTTTTACGATACATCATTGCTGTGAATCTGGTTCGCATTTTCTTACAGTTCACAGCGGTTACAAGGTAAATTCTTACCAATAAAATAGCGATATATGGCTGCTCCGGCACAGGCGCCGATAACAGGCGCGACAATCGGCACGATAAAATAAGGGATCTCTCGCCCACCGCTCATCGCCATGTTCCCCCACCCCGCTAACCATGTGAACAGTTTGGGACCGAAATCACGCGCCGGGTTCATTGCAAAACCGGTAAGGGGTCCAGTAGACGCGCCGATAACGGCAACCAATATCCCAATAAGCAAAGGCGCAAGCGGCCCTTTAGGAATGCCATTGCCATCATCCGTCAATGCCATGATCATGCCCATCAGAATCGACGTAATGACCACTTCCACCAACGCAGCCTGCCATACATTTAGCGCTGCGGCCGGATAGGTACTGAAAATGCTGGCTAATTGCAAACTTTCGACGCTACCGCGCACCATATGATGCGCAGTCTCAAATTCAGTAAAAAGGCTACTATAAAGCACATACGCCAGCAGAGCGCCGCCAAAAGCGCCGGCAAACTGGGCAATAATATAAGGCAATACTTTCTGTTTGGGAAAGCAGGCAAACAGCCACAGCGCAATCGTCACCGCAGGGTTAAGATGTCCGCCGGAGATTCCGGCAGTAAGGTAAACGGCCAGTGAAATTCCAAGCCCCCAAATAATGCAAATCTCCCATAATCCGAGGCTGGCGCCTGCGACTTTGAGCGCGCTCAAACAACCGATACCAAAAAACAAAAAGAGTCCGGTGCCTAAAAATTCCGCACCACATTGCGCCTTTAGAGAATCATTCATGTGACACCTTCTGAGCAAAGTTCGTGTCCTGGCCAGCGCAAGTTTCGGCTGGCGGTAGAGTACAGCTAACCTCACTATAAAAAGTGCCGCCTGTAAATTGTTGGCAACCTGCGGGCCTGCCTTCCGGAAAAATCGTGTTGCGATAGCAAAATTTTGCTTTTCCGATATTTTTATCAGCCCATCACACGGGAAATTTGAGCTATAAAATACGCCTGTTGAAATAATAAAATATTGCACAAGCCAACTTATCAATTTCGAATAAACATCACATTTTGCGTCTTTCGCCATATCAAATAAAAATACTCTCGTCACTAACAAAAATGTAAAAATGAAATAATAAAAACAAAATAATCATATAGACAATAATAAATTAAATATTGATTATCAATGAGTTATAAAAATAAAAGGCAATTTAGTCATATTGCTTTCTCATTATTTTCTGATGCTCAACAGCAAGTCAGCCATTCTTTTTCCTCGCATCTTCTTATAGTCCCAACTATCGGAACACTCCATGCGAGGTCTTTATGCAACAAGAAGCACTAGGAATGGTAGAAACCAAAGGCTTAACCGCAGCCATAGAGGCCGCTGATGCAATGGTTAAGTCAGCCAATGTGATGTTAGTGGGCTATGAAAAGATTGGCTCCGGGCTGGTAACCGTCATCGTGCGCGGCGATGTTGGCGCGGTCAAAGCGGCCACCGATGCAGGTGCCGCAGCCGCACGCAACGTGGGTGAAGTGAAAGCCGTACACGTCATCCCACGCCCTCACACCGATGTAGAAAAAATCTTACCGAAGGGAATTAGCCAATGAGCAGCAATGAGCTGGTGGAACAGATCATGGCGCAGGTGATTGCCCGTGTGGCAACGCCGGAACAACAGGCCATCCCTGGTCAACCCCAACCTATACGAGAGACGGCTATGGCAGAAAAAAGCTGCAGTTTAACGGAATTTGTCGGGACCGCCATTGGCGATACCCTGGGCCTGGTTATCGCCAACGTCGATACCGCCCTGCTGGACGCGATGAAGCTTGAGAAGCGCTATCGTTCCATCGGTATTCTCGGCGCCCGCACCGGCGCAGGCCCGCACATTATGGCGGCGGACGAAGCGGTGAAAGCCACCAACACCGAAGTGGTCAGCATTGAGCTGCCGCGCGATACCAAAGGCGGAGCGGGCCACGGTTCGCTGATTATTTTAGGCGGTAACGATGTATCCGACGTCAAGCGCGGTATCGAAGTCGCGCTGAAAGAGCTGGACCGCACCTTCGGTGATGTTTACGGCAACGAAGCCGGACATATCGAGCTGCAGTACACCGCTCGCGCCAGCTATGCGCTGGAAAAAGCGTTCGGCGCGCCGATTGGCCGCGCCTGCGGCATTATCGTCGGCGCTCCGGCTTCCGTCGGCGTACTGATGGCCGATACCGCGCTGAAGTCAGCCAACGTTGAAGTCGTGGCGTACAGCTCTCCGGCGCACGGCACCAGCTTTAGTAACGAAGCTATTCTGGTGATTTCCGGCGACTCCGGCGCGGTCCGTCAGGCGGTGACCTCCGCCCGCGAAATCGGCAAAACCGTCCTTGCGACCCTCGGTTCTGAACCGAAAAACGATCGCCCGTCCTACATCTGATACCCACGAGGCTGATTCATGAGATCGAAAAGATTTGAAGCACTGGCGAAACGCCCTGTGAATCAGGACGGCTTTGTTAAGGAGTGGATCGAAGAAGGCTTTATCGCGATGGAAAGCCCGAACGACCCAAAACCGTCGATAAAAATCGTTAACGGCGCGGTAACCGAGCTGGACGGAAAACCGGTTAGCGAATTCGACCTGATCGACCACTTTATCGCCCGCTACGGCATCAACCTGAACCGCGCCGAAGAAGTGATGGCGATGGATTCGGTCAAGCTGGCTAACATGCTGTGCGATCCGAACGTCAAGCGCAGCGAAATCGTTCCGCTAACCACCGCGATGACCCCAGCGAAAATTGTCGAAGTGGTTTCGCATATGAACGTGGTTGAGATGATGATGGCGATGCAGAAAATGCGCGCCCGCCGTACTCCATCTCAACAGGCGCACGTCACCAACGTTAAAGACAACCCGGTGCAAATTGCCGCCGATGCCGCCGAAGGCGCATGGCGCGGGTTTGACGAACAAGAGACGACGGTTGCGGTAGCGCGCTATGCGCCGTTCAACGCCATCGCGCTGCTGGTTGGTTCTCAGGTAGGTCGTCCGGGGGTACTGACTCAATGCTCGCTGGAAGAAGCCACCGAGCTGAAGCTCGGCATGCTGGGCCACACCTGCTACGCCGAAACCATCTCCGTTTACGGCACCGAGCCGGTCTTCACCGACGGTGACGATACCCCATGGTCGAAGGGCTTCTTAGCCTCTTCCTACGCCTCTCGCGGCCTGAAAATGCGCTTCACCTCCGGCTCCGGCTCCGAAGTGCAGATGGGCTACGCCGAAGGCAAATCCATGCTGTATCTGGAAGCGCGCTGCATCTATATCACCAAAGCCGCGGGCGTTCAGGGGCTGCAAAACGGCTCCGTAAGCTGCATCGGCGTACCGTCTGCCGTGCCGTCAGGCATTCGTGCCGTGCTGGCGGAAAACCTGATCTGCTCTTCGCTGGATCTGGAATGCGCCTCCAGTAACGACCAGACCTTCACCCACTCCGATATGCGTCGTACCGCGCGCCTGCTGATGCAGTTCCTGCCGGGTACCGACTTTATCTCCTCTGGTTATTCCGCGGTGCCGAACTACGACAACATGTTCGCCGGTTCCAACGAAGATGCGGAAGACTTTGACGACTACAACGTTATCCAGCGTGACCTGAAAGTGGACGGTGGTCTGCGCCCGGTTCGCGAAGAGGACGTTATCGCCATCCGTAACAAAGCCGCCCGCGCGCTGCAGGCCGTGTTTGCCGGAATGGGACTGCCGCCGATTACCGATGAAGAAGTTGAAGCTGCGACCTATGCCCACGGTTCGAAAGATATGCCGGAGCGTAACATCGTCGAAGACATCAAGTTCGCCCAAGAAATCATCAATAAAAACCGCAACGGTCTGGAAGTCGTTAAAGCGCTGGCGCAGGGCGGGTTTACCGACGTGGCCCAGGACATGCTCAACATCCAGAAAGCCAAGCTAACCGGCGACTATTTGCACACCTCCGCCATTATCGTCGGCGACGGACAAGTGCTCTCTGCGGTTAATGACGTCAATGACTATGCCGGTCCGGCAACAGGTTATCGCCTGCAGGGAGAACGCTGGGAAGAGATTAAAAACATCCCTGGCGCTCTTGATCCCAACGAGATTGATTAAGGGGTGAGAAATGGAAATTAATGAAAAATTGCTGCGCCAGATAATTGAAGACGTGCTTCGCGATATGAAGGGCAGCGATAAACCCGTCTCGTTTAATGCGCCTGCGGTATCCACAGCACCACAGACCGCTGCGCCTGCGGGCGACGGCTTTCTGACCGAAGTGGGCGAAGCGCGCCAGGGCACTCAGCAGGACGAAGTCATTATCGCCGTCGGCCCGGCATTTGGCCTGGCGCAAACCGTCAATATCGTCGGCTTACCGCATAAGAGCATTTTGCGCGAAGTCATTGCCGGTATTGAAGAAGAAGGTATCAGGGCGCGCGTGATTCGCTGCTTTAAATCTTCCGACGTGGCGTTCGTCGCCGTGGAAGGTAACCGCCTGAGCGGCTCCGGCATCTCCATCGGCATCCAGTCGAAAGGCACTACGGTTATCCACCAGCAGGGGCTACCGCCGCTCTCCAACCTGGAGCTGTTCCCACAGGCGCCGCTGCTGACGCTGGAAACCTACCGTCAGATTGGTAAAAACGCCGCCCGTTATGCGAAACGCGAATCACCACAGCCGGTCCCTACGCTCAATGACCAGATGGCACGCCCGAAGTACCAGGCAAAGTCGGCCATTTTGCACATTAAAGAGACCAAGTACGTCGTGACGGGCAAAAACCCGCAGGAACTGCGCGTGGCGCTTTGATAAAGGATAACTCCATGAATACCGACGCAATTGAATCGATGGTTCGGGACGTATTGAGCCGCATGAACAGCCTGCAGGGCGATGCGCCAGCAGCGGCTCCTGCGGCAGGCGGCACGTCCCGCAGCGCAAAGGTCAGCGACTACCCGCTGGCGAACAAACACCCGGAATGGGTGAAAACCGCCACCAATAAAACGCTGGACGACTTTACGCTGGAAAACGTGCTGAGCAATAAAGTCACCGCTCAGGATATGCGCATTACCCCGGAAACCCTGCGCTTACAGGCGTCTATCGCCAAAGATGCGGGCCGCGACCGGCTGGCGATGAACTTCGAACGCGCCGCCGAACTGACCGCGGTACCGGACGATCGCATTCTTGAAATCTACAACGCCCTTCGTCCGTATCGTTCAACGAAAGAAGAGCTGCTCGCTATCGCCGACGATCTCGAAAACCGTTATCAGGCAAAGATTTGCGCAGCTTTCGTTCGTGAAGCGGCAGGGCTGTACGTTGAGCGTAAAAAACTCAAAGGCGACGATTAAGGATTTCGTATGCGATATATAGCTGGCATTGACATCGGTAACTCATCAACGGAAGTCGCACTGGCGCGGCAAGATGAGACTGGCGCACTGACGATTACGCACAGCGCGCTGGCGGAAACCACCGGGATCAAAGGCACGTTGCGTAACGTGTTCGGCATTCAGGAAGCGCTCGCCCTCGTCGCAAAGCGCGCGGGGATCAATGTCAGCGATATTTCGCTCATCCGCATTAACGAAGCCACGCCGGTGATTGGCGATGTGGCGATGGAAACCATTACCGAAACCATCATCACCGAATCGACAATGATCGGCCATAACCCAAAAACGCCGGGCGGAGCAGGCCTTGGTGTGGGTATCACGATTACGCCGGAGGAGCTGTTAACCCGCCCTGCGGACTCGTCCTATATTCTGGTGGTATCGTCAGCATTCGATTTTGCCGACATCGCCAATGTTATCAACGCCTCAATGCGCGCCGGATACCAGATTACCGGCGTCATTTTGCAGCGCGACGATGGCGTGCTGGTCAGCAACCGGCTGGAAAAATCGCTGCCGATCGTTGACGAAGTGCTCTACATCGACCGCATTCCGCTGGGGATGCTGGCGGCGATTGAAGTCGCCGTGCCGGGGAAGGTTATCGAGACCCTCTCCAACCCTTACGGCATCGCCACCGTATTCAACCTCAACGCCGATGAGACGAAAAACATCGTCCCGATGGCGCGCGCGCTGATTGGCAACCGTTCCGCCGTGGTGGTTAAAACGCCATCCGGCGACGTCAAAGCGCGCGCAATACCCGCCGGTAACCTGGAGCTGCAGGCTCAGGGTCGTACCGTGCGCGTGGATGTTGCCGCCGGTGCCGAAGCTATCATGAAAGCGGTGGACGGCTGCGGCAAGCTCGACAACGTCACCGGCGAGGCCGGGACCAATATCGGCGGCATGCTGGAGCACGTACGCCAGACCATGGCCGAGCTAACCAATAAGCCCAGCAGCGAGATTTTCATTCAGGATCTTCTGGCCGTTGACACCTCGGTTCCGGTGAGCGTCACCGGCGGTCTGGCCGGGGAGTTCTCACTGGAGCAGGCCGTCGGCATCGCCTCGATGGTGAAATCAGACCGTCTGCAGATGGCGATGATTGCCCGTGAAATTGAGCAGAAGCTTAATATCGACGTGCAGATCGGCGGCGCTGAGGCTGAAGCCGCCATTCTGGGCGCGCTGACCACGCCGGGTACCACCCGACCGCTGGCGATCCTTGACCTCGGCGCGGGCTCCACCGATGCCTCCATCATCAACCCTAAAGGCGAAATCATCGCCACTCACCTCGCCGGTGCAGGCGACATGGTGACGATGATTATTGCCCGCGAGCTGGGGCTGGAAGACCGCTATCTGGCGGAAGAGATCAAAAAATACCCGCTGGCGAAGGTCGAAAGCCTGTTCCACTTACGCCACGAGGACGGCAGCGTCCAGTTCTTCCCGACGCCGCTGCCTCCCGCCGTGTTCGCCCGCGTCTGCGTGGTGAAACCGGACGAACTGGTGCCGCTTCCCGGCGACTTAGCGCTGGAAAAAGTGCGCGCCATTCGCCGCAGCGCTAAAGAACGCGTCTTTGTCACCAACGCCCTGCGCGCGCTGCGCCAGGTCAGTCCAACCGGCAACATTCGCGATATTCCGTTCGTGGTGCTGGTCGGCGGCTCGTCGCTGGATTTCGAAGTTCCGCAGCTGGTCACCGATGCGCTGGCGCACTACCGCCTGGTCGCCGGGCGAGGAAATATTCGCGGCAGCGAAGGCCCAAGAAACGCGGTGGCCACCGGCCTGATTCTCTCCTGGCACAAGGAGTTTGCACATGGACAGTAATCACAGCGCCCCGGCCATCGTCATTACCGTTATCAACGACTGCGCCAGCCTCTGGCACGAAGTGCTGCTGGGTATCGAAGAGGAAGGCATCCCTTTCCTGCTTCAGCATCACCCGGCTGGAGATGTCGTTGACAGCGCCTGGCAGGCGGCGCGCAGCTCGCCGCTGCTGGTCGGCATTGCCTGCGATCGACATACGCTGGTCGTACATTACAAGAATTTACCCGTATCGGCGCCGCTTTTTACGCTGATGCATCATCAGGACAGTCAGGCCCAACGCAACACCGGTAATAACGCGGCACGGCTGGTCAAAGGGATCCCCTTTCGGGATCTCCATGCTTAATCACAGGAGAACGGCAGTATGAATAACGCACTGGGACTGGTTGAAACAAAAGGGCTGGTCGGCGCCATTGAAGCCGCCGATGCAATGGTTAAATCCGCCAACGTACAGCTGGTGGGCTACGAAAAAATTGGTTCTGGCCTGGTTACCGTCATGGTTCGCGGCGATGTCGGCGCGGTTAAAGCAGCCGTAGATGCCGGCAGCGCGGCGGCAAGCGTCGTGGGTGAAGTGAAATCCTGCCACGTTATCCCGCGTCCGCACAGTGATGTTGAGGCCATTTTACCGAAATCAGCCTAATCGATGGCGAATAAGGAGCACCGCGTGAAGCAATCACTGGGATTACTTGAAGTTTGTGGTCTGGCACTGGCTATCAGCTGCGCCGATATCATGGCGAAATCCGCTTCTATCACGCTGCTCGCCCTCGAAAAGACCAATGGTTCAGGCTGGATGGTGATTAAAATTACCGGTGATGTGGCCTCCGTGCAGGCGGCCATCACCACCGGTGCGCAATTTGCCGAACAGCGGAATGGTCTGGTGGCCCACAAGGTTATCGCCAGGCCCGGAGAAGGGATCCTGCTCGCAGAGACACCCTCCCCCTCCGTCATTGAACCTGAGCCTGAAGCGTCAGAGATAGCTGATGTCGTTTCTGAAGCGCCAGCCGAAGAGGCCCCGCAGGAATCAGAACTGGTCAGCTGCAATCTGTGTCTGGATCCAAAATGTCCGCGCCAGAAGGGCGAACCTCGTACGCTTTGCATTCATTCCGGCAAGCGAGGTGAAGCGTAATGGATAAAGAGCTTTTGCAATCAACGGTCCGTAAAGTTCTCGACGAGATGCGCCAGCGGCCTATTCCGCTGGGCGTCTCAAACCGTCATATCCACCTGTCCGCGCAGGATTATGAGCGGCTGTTTCCCGGCCATCCCATCAGCGAAAAAAAAGCGCTACTGCAGCCGGGACAATATGCTGCGGAGCAAACCGTCACCCTGGTAGGGCCGAAAGGACAGCTCAACAATGTGCGCCTGCTCGGCCCGCTGCGCTCGGTAAGCCAGGTGGAAATTTCGCGTACCGATGCGAGAACGCTGGGGATTGCCGCGCCGCTGAGAATGTCCGGCAACCTGAAGGGCACACCTGGCATCCGCCTGGTCAGCCCCTTTGGCGAACTGGAGCTACCTTCCGGGGTTATCGTCGCGCAGCGGCATATTCATATGTCGCCGCTTGATGCGCTGATCCTGAAGGTCTCCCACGGCGATAGGGTTTCGGTAGCGATTGAAGGCGACGAGCGCGGGCTGATTTTCAACAATGTGGCGATTCGCGTTTCACCGGACATGCGCCTCGAAATGCACATTGATACCGATGAAGCCAACGCCGCTGGTGCCGATAACCCGCAGGCCTTTGCCCGGCTGGTAGGCCCGCGATGAACGGCGAAACTCTGCAGCGCATTGTCGAGGAGATTGTCTCCCGACTGCAGCGCCGTGCCCAGAGCACGGTGACGCTGAGCGTTGCGCAGCTTCGCGATGCCGACTGCCCAGCGCTGTTCTGTCAGCACGCGTCGCTGCGCATCCTGCTCGTCGACCTGCCGCTGCTGGGTCAGCTTGCGGATGCAGAAACCGACGATACCGCCGCCCGGAAAATTCACGACGCGCTGGCGTTTGGCATCCGCGTACAGCTCAGCCTGCACAGCCAGCTGCTGCCGGTTATCCCGGTAAAAAAACTGGCTCGTCTGCCGCTGGTATTCACCGATGAGCGCGGACTGCCGCTGGTTCTGCACGCGGGTTCGGTGCTGAGCTATCGCGATGTCGCGCTGCTAAGCCGGGGGCGTGTGGTTGTCCACCGCAAATGCATCGTGACGGCCCTGGCGCGCGAAGCAGCTAATGCGCGGAATATTCAATTAATTAAGCAGGAGTAAATCATGCATCTGGCACGAGTCACGGGCGCGGTTGTCTCCACGCAAAAATCACCTTCTTTGATTGGGAAAAAGCTGCTGCTGGTGCGTCGGGTCAGCGCCGATGGCGAACTCCCCGCCTCGCCAACCTCCGGCGATGAAGTGGCCGTGGATTCCGTCGGCGCAGGCATCGGCGAGCTGGTTCTGCTCAGCGGCGGCTCCAGCGCCAGGCACGTTTTTTCCGGGCCAAATGAGGCCATCGACCTCGCCGTTGTCGGCATTGTCGATACGCTTTCACGTTAAGGGGCGAATATGGCGATTTATACCCGAACAGGTGACGCAGGCACCACATCACTGTTTACCGGCCAGCGGGTGAGCAAAACGCACCCGCGGGTTGAAGCCTACGGCACGCTGGATGAGCTGAATGCCGCGCTGAGCCTGTGCGCCTGCGCCGCTGCGGATGAAAATCACCGCACCTTACTCGAGGCCATCCAGCAGCAACTTTTTTGGTTTAGCGCAGAGCTGGCCAGCGACAGCGAGCAGCCATCGCCCAAACAGCGCTACATCAGCAGCGAAGAGATTTCGGCCCTGGAAGCCGCTATCGATCGGGCAATGGCCCGCGTCGAACCGCTGCACAGCTTTATTTTACCCGGACGCTGCGAAGCCGCGAGCCGCTTACATTTTGCCCGCACGCTGGCGCGCCGCGCCGAACGCCGTCTGGTTGAACTGGCAACTGAAGTCAACGTACGCCAGGTGCTGATGCGCTACATCAACCGCTTATCGGACTGCCTGTACGCCCTGGCCCGCGCGGAAGATAGCGATGCGCACCAGGCCAACATCATCCGCGAAGTTAGCAAGCGCTATCTGGCTGCCAGCCAGCCGACCCGCAGCAAGGAGACAACGCCCGTGGCCCTCTCATTCCACGATCTGCACCAGCTCACCCGCGCCGCCGTTGAACGCGCGCAGCAACTGCAGGTTCCGGTAGTCGTCAGCATCGTTGACGCGCACGGCACGGAAACTGTGACCTGGCGGATGCCGGACGCCCTGCTGGTCAGCAGCGAACTGGCGCCGAAAAAGGCCTGGACCGCAGTGGCAATGAAAACGGCGACCCATGAGCTGAGCGATGTTGTTCAGCCAGGCGCCGCGCTTTATGGCCTGGAAAGTCATTTACAGGGAAAAGTGGTCACCTTTGGCGGCGGTTACGCCCTATGGCGCGACGGCATATTAATTGGGGGTCTTGGCATCAGCGGCGGCAGCGTTGAGCAGGACATGGACATAGCACAGACCGCCATCGCGGCTATTAACGTGGGAACACATCAATGAATACTTCTGAACTCGAAACCCTGATTCGCACCATTCTTAGCGAGCAATTAACCACGCCGGCGCAAACGCCGGTCCAGCCTCAGGGCAAAGGGATTTTCCAGTCCGTGAGCGAGGCCATCGACGCCGCGCACCAGGCGTTCTTACGTTATCAGCAGTGCCCGCTAAAAACCCGCAGCGCCATTATCAGCGCGATGCGTCAGGAGCTGACGCCGCTGCTGGCGACCCTGGCGGAAGAGAGCGCCAATGAAACGGGGATGGGCAACAAAGAAGATAAATTCCTCAAAAACAAGGCTGCGCTGGACAACACGCCGGGCGTAGAAGACCTCACCACCACCGCGCTGACCGGCGACGGCGGCATGGTGCTGTTTGAATACTCACCGTTTGGCGTTATCGGTTCGGTCGCACCGAGCACCAACCCGACGGAAACCATCATCAACAACAGCATCAGCATGTTGGCGGCGGGCAACAGCGTCTACTTTAGCCCGCATCCGGGGGCGAAAAAGGTCTCTCTGAAGCTCATCAGCCTGATTGAAGAGATTGCCTTCCGCTGCTGCGGCATCCGCAATCTGGTGGTGACTGTAGCTGAACCCACCTTCGAAGCGACCCAGCAGATGATGGCCCACCCGCGAATCGCAGTACTGGCCATTACCGGCGGCCCCGGCATTGTGGCAATGGGCATGAAGAGCGGTAAGAAGGTGATTGGCGCTGGCGCGGGTAACCCGCCCTGCATCGTTGATGAAACGGCGGACCTGGTGAAAGCGGCGGAAGATATCATCAACGGCGCGTCATTCGATTACAACCTGCCCTGCATTGCCGAGAAGAGCCTGATCGTAGTGGAGAGTGTCGCCGAACGTCTGGTGCAGCAAATGCAAACCTTCGGCGCGCTGCTGCTAAGCCCGACCGATACCGACAAACTCCGCGCCGTCTGCCTGCCTGAAGGCCAGGCGAATAAAAAACTGGTCGGCAAGAGCCCATCGGCCATGCTGGAAGCCGCCGGGATCGCTGTCCCGGCAAAAGCGCCGCGTCTGCTGATTGCCGTTGTCAACGCCGACGATCCGTGGGTCACCAGCGAACAGCTGATGCCGATGCTGCCGGTGGTAAAAGTCAGCGATTTCGATAGCGCACTGGCGCTGGCCCTGAAGGTTGAAGAGGGGCTGCATCATACCGCCATTATGCACTCGCAGAACGTGTCACGCCTGAACCTCGCGGCCCGCACCCTGCAAACCTCGATATTCGTCAAAAACGGCCCCTCTTATGCCGGGATCGGCGTCGGCGGCGAAGGCTTTACCACCTTCACTATCGCCACGCCAACCGGTGAAGGGACCACGTCAGCGCGTACTTTTGCCCGTTCCCGGCGCTGCGTACTGACCAACGGCTTTTCTATTCGCTAACTGAGGTCGCGATGAATACCTTCTCACTACAAACGCGGTTGTACAGCGGTCAGGGCAGCCTGGCGGTGCTCAAGCGCTTTACCAATAAGCACATCTGGATAATCTGCGATGGCTTTCTGGCGCGCTCTCCGCTGCTGGATACCCTGCGTAATGCGCTGCCCGCAGATAACCGCATCAGCGTCTTTAGCGAGATAACGCCGGACCCCACCATCCACACAGTGGTTCAGGGCATTGCGCAAATGCAGGCTCTGCAACCGCAGGTGGTGATCGGTTTTGGCGGCGGCTCGGCAATGGACGCGGCGAAAGCGATTGTCTGGTTTAGCCAGCAGAGCGGGATCAACATCGAAACCTGCGTGGCGATCCCGACCACCAGCGGCACCGGCTCGGAAGTGACCAGCGCCTGCGTAATTAGCGACCCGGATAAAGGCATCAAGTATCCGCTGTTCAACAATGCGCTGTATCCGGATATGGCGATCCTCGACCCGGAGCTGGTGGTCAGCGTACCGCCGCAGATTACCGCCAACACCGGCATGGACGTGCTGACCCACGCCCTGGAGGCCTGGGTGTCACCGCGCGCCAGCGACTTTACCGACGCGCTAGCGGAAAAAGCCGCCAAACTGGTGTTCCAGTATCTGCCCACGGCGGTGGAAAAAGGCGACTGCGTGGCGACGCGCGGGAAAATGCACAATGCCTCAACGCTCGCCGGGATGGCCTTCAGCCAGGCGGGGCTGGGGCTTAACCACGCGATAGCCCACCAGCTTGGCGGGCAGTTTCATCTGCCGCATGGCCTGGCCAACGCCCTGCTGTTAACCACGGTTATCCGTTTTAACGCCGGCGTTCCGCGCGCCGCCAAACGCTACGCGCGGCTGGCCAAAGCCTGCGGTTTTTGCCCGGCAGAAGCCAATGATATCGCGGCGATCAATGCGCTGATTCAGCAAATCGAACTGCTTAAGCAACGCTGCGCCCTTCCCTCACTGGCCGTTGCGCTTAAAGAAGGAAGATCCAACTTTTCCGCACGCATTCCGGCGATGGTGCAGGCCGCGCTGGCGGACGTTACGCTGCGCACCAACCCGCGCCCGGCCAGCGCCGAAGAAATTCGTGAACTGCTGGAGGAACTGCTATGAGCACCGCCATCAACAGCGTTGAAATGTCCCTTAGCGCCGATGAAATTCGTGAGCGCGTCCGCGCAGCGGGCGTTGTCGGCGCAGGCGGCGCAGGTTTTCCCGCTCACGTCAAACTACAGGCGCAGGTAGAGATTTTTCTGGTGAACGCCGCCGAGTGTGAACCGATGCTCAAAGTTGACCAGCAACTGATGTGGCAGCAAGCTGCGCGCCTTGTGCGCGGCGTACAGTACGCCATGACGGCGACCGGCGCGCGCGAAGGGGTGATTGCCCTGAAAGAAAAATACCGCTGGGCCATCGACGCCCTTACCCCGCTACTGCCCGCCGGTATCCGCCTGCATATTCTGCCGGATGTTTATCCGGCGGGCGATGAGGTGCTGACTATCTGGATGGCAACCGGCCGCCGGGTCGCCCCGGCTGCGCTACCGGCCAGCGTCGGCGTGGTCGTCAATAACGTGCAAACGGTGCTGAATATTGCCCGGGCTGTCGAGCAGCAGTTTCCGGTCACTCGTCGCACGTTGACCGTGAACGGCGCGGTCGCCAGACCGTTGACCGTTACTGTTCCCATTGGCATGTCGCTGCGGGAAGTACTGGCGCTGGCGGGCGGCGCAACGGTCGACGACCCTGGTTTTATTAACGGCGGCCCGATGATGGGTGGCCTGATTACCTCTCTTGATAATCCGGTGACGAAAACTACCGGCGGCCTGCTGGTGCTCCCCAAAAGCCATCCGCTTATCCAGCGGAGAATGCAGGACGAGCGCACGGTGCTTTCCGTCGCGCGCACCGTCTGCGAACAGTGCCGACTGTGTACCGATCTCTGTCCGCGACACCTGATCGGCCACGAACTCTCTCCGCACCTGCTGGTGCGGGCGGTGAACTTTCACCAGGCTGCCACGCCGCAGCTGCTGCTGAGCGCCCTTACCTGCTCGGAATGCAACGTTTGCGAAAGCGTGGCCTGTCCGGTGGGGATCTCGCCGATGCGCATCAACCGCATGTTAAAACGCGAGCTGCGGGCGCAAAACCAGCGCTACGAAGGGCCGCTGAATCCGTCCGACGAAATGGCGAAATATCGCCTGGTGCCGGTGAAGCGGCTGATCGCCAAACTGGGACTAAGCCCCTGGTACCAGGAAGCGCCGCTGGTTGAAGAAGAGCCGTCAGTAGAAAAAGTCACTTTGCAGCTGCGCCAGCATATTGGTGCCAGCGCGGTAGCGAACGTTGCGGTGGGAGAACGCGTGACGCGCGGGCAATGCGTTGCCGATGTCCCGCCTGGCGCGCTCGGCGCACCTATTCACGCCAGCATCGACGGCATTGTTTCGGCCATCAGCGAACAGGCCATCACGGTTGTAAGAGGTTAACCATGTCTCAGGCTATAGGAATTTTAGAACTCACCAGCATCGCCAAAGGGATGGAGCTTGGTGATGCGATGCTGAAAAGCGCCAACGTCGATCTACTGGTCAGCAAGACCATCTGCCCGGGGAAGTTTTTACTGATGCTGGGCGGCGATATCGGCGCTATCCAGCAGGCCATTGAAACCGGTACGTCGCAGGCCGGCGAAATGCTCGTCGACAGCCTGGTGCTGGCGAATATTCATCCCAGCGTACTTCCGGCCATCAGCGGCCTGAACAGCGTCGATAAGCGCCAGGCGGTAGGTATCGTCGAAACCTGGAGCGTGGCGGCCTGCATTAGCGCCGCAGACCGGGCGGTGAAAGGCTCAAACGTCACCCTGGTGCGGGTGCATATGGCCTTCGGTATCGGCGGTAAATGCTACATGGTGGTGGCGGGCGACGTTTCTGACGTCAATAACGCCGTGACGGTTGCCAGCGAAAGCGCGGGCGAGAAAGGGTTGTTGGTTTACCGTTCGGTGATCCCACGCCCGCATGAAGCCATGTGGCGACAGATGGTGGAGGGATAATGGAAAGACAACCGACAACGGATCGCATGATTCAGGAATACGTGCCGGGGAAACAGGTCACTCTCGCGCACCTGATTGCTAATCCAGGGAAAGATCTCTTTAAGAAGCTGGGCCTGCAGGATGCGGTGTCCGCCATTGGCATCCTTACCATCACGCCGAGCGAAGCATCTATTATTGCTTGCGATATTGCTACCAAATCCGGCGCGGTGGAGATTGGGTTTCTTGACCGCTTTACCGGCGCGGTGGTGCTGACTGGCGATGTTTCTGCCGTCGAGTATGCCCTCAAGCAGGTAACGCGCACGCTGGGCGAAATGATGCAGTTCACCACTTGCTCGATCACCCGGACGTAAAGTCATGAAGCGTTTGATGTTTATCGGCCCCAGCCAGTGCGGAAAAACCTCGCTGACCCAAAGCCTGCGCGGCGAAGCGCTCCATTATAAGAAAACTCAGGCCATTGAATGGTCGCCGATGGCCATCGATACGCCGGGCGAATATCTGGAGAACCGCTGCCTGTACAGCGCCCTGCTGACCAGCGCCTGCGAGGCCGACGTCATCGCCCTGGTGCTGAATGCCGACGCCCAGTGGTCGCCCTTTTCTCCGGGTTTTACCGCCCCGATGAACCGCCCGACGATTGGCCTGGTCACCAAGGCCGATCTCGCCGAGCCGCAGCGTATTTCGCTGGTTGCGGAGTGGCTTACGCAGGCTGGCGCCCGGCAGATTTTTATTACCAGCGCGTTGAATAATTCGGGTCTCGACGCCGTGCTGGATTTTCTGAATTCGAAGGAACCTTTATGTCTTACAAAATAATGGCCATTAACGCCGGCAGCTCATCGTTAAAATTCCAGCTGCTGGAGATGCCGCAGGGCGACATGCTCTGTCAGGGGCTGATTGAGCGTATCGGTATGGCGGATGCGCAGGTGACAATTAAGACGCACAGCCAAAAATGGCAGGAAACCGTCCCCGTTGCCGATCATCGCGATGCGGTAACGCTGCTTCTGGAAAAGCTGCTGGGTTATCAAATCATTAACAGTCTGCGGGACATTGACGGGGTGGGCCATCGTGTGGCGCACGGCGGTGAGTTTTTTAAAGACTCGACGCTGGTCACGGATGAAACGTTAGCGCAAATCGAACGTCTTGCTGAACTGGCCCCGCTTCACAACCCGGTAAACGCGTTGGGTATTCACGTTTTTCGTCAACTGTTGCCTGATGCCCCTTCCGTAGCCGTGTTTGATACGGCATTTCACCAGACGCTGGATGAACCCGCCTATATTTACCCGCTTCCCTGGCATTATTACGCGGAACTGGGGATTCGCCGTTATGGCTTTCATGGCACCAGCCATAAGTATGTCAGCGGCGTTCTGGCGGAAAAGCTGGGCGTACCACTCAGCGCATTACGGGTGATTTGTTGTCATCTTGGAAACGGTAGCAGCATCTGCGCCATCAAGAACGGGCGTTCGGTCAATACGTCGATGGGCTTTACGCCGCAGTCAGGCGTGATGATGGGCACCCGTAGCGGAGATATTGATCCCTCTATTCTGCCGTGGATAGCCCAGCGCGAAAGCAAAACGCCGCAACAGTTGAATCAGTTATTAAATAATGAGTCAGGCTTGCTGGGCGTTTCTGGCGTGTCGTCTGATTACCGCGATGTCGAACAGGCAGCCAATACCGGTAACCGGCAGGCTAAACTCGCTCTCACTCTGTTTGCCGAACGCATTCGCGCCACCATTGGCAGCTATATTATGCAAATGGGAGGACTGGATGCGCTGGTATTCACTGGGGGCATTGGCGAGAACTCAGCGCGCGCCAGATCGGCGGTGTGCCATAATTTGCAATTTTTGGGCTTAGCCGTTGATGAAGAGAAAAATCAGCGTAATGCGACATTTATCCAGACGGAGAATGCCCTGGTGAAAGTCGCCGTCATCAACACCAACGAAGAGTTAATGATCGCACAAGACGTTATGCGCATTGCGCTACCGGCCACGGAAGGGCTTTGTGTACCAGCCTGAGAGGGTTAAACGACGCATTGCGGCAAGTCATGGTAATAATGCTTTTACCATGACACTATGCGCGCACACTATTCGTACCTGAAAGGTGATAACGTGGCTGTTGCGCAATGCCCCGCCTCATGCGGGGAACTTATCCAGGGATGGATTCTGGGCAGTGAGAAACTGGTCTCCTGCCCCGTTGACTGGTACAGCACCGTAGCAGTCACGGCTGCGCCGCCGTTGGTAAACGAGCGTCCATTGTCGCGGGCGATGGTGGAGCGCGTTCTGGCGCACTGGCAGTATCCTGCGCACTGGAGTAACGAGATTCGCGTCGATGTGCGTTCGTCAATTCCCGTTGCCAAAGGCATGGCCAGCAGCACCGCAGATATCGCCGCTACGGCGGTGGCAACGGCGCATCATCTTGGCCATTCGCTGGATGAAACTACCCTTGCACAGCTTTGCGTCTCAATCGAACCCACTGATAGCACCGTTTTTCATCAGTTAACGCTGTTTGATCATAATAATGCGGTCACGCAAATCGCCTGCGAGCCACCGCCGCCAATCGATTTGCTGGTACTGGAAAGCCCGGTCACCCTGCGCACGCAAGATTACCACCGTCTCCCTCGCCAGCAGAAATTAATAGCAAGTTCAGCAACCTTGCAGCAGGCCTGGAATCTGGTGCAGGAAGCCTGTATAACGCAAAATCCGCTCCGACTGGGTGAGGCGGCTACGCTTAGCGCTATCGCCAGCCAGACGCTGTTACCTAAGCCGGGCTTTACCGCCCTGCTGTCGCTGGTCGAAGAGTGTGATTTATACGGATTGAACGTGGCGCATAGCGGTAGCGTGGTGGGTCTGATGCTGGACCGAAAACGTCATGATATTGCGCGCCTGAAAGGTAAGCTGGCAGAGAAAAAACTTACCCGACACTGGCCAAAACAACATTTACTCAAGATGGTCACAGGCGGGGTCAAACTGCAGTGAGAGCCTGATATACGCTCCCACTGCCGTAGCGCATTATTCGGCTTTTACATCGGCGTGTTTCATTTCGCCCATCGCTTTCAGCTTTTTGGAAATGTCGCGACGCTCTTTGGAGATTTCGGCATTTTTAATGATGTAGTCATCAACGCGATCTTCATAGTCGCTTTTCATACTGGCGATGATACCCTGAATCGCCTCAACGCTCATACCTGGCTTGATGTAGTCGCTCAGGTTGTCCAGCAGCAGCACACGCTTCTGGTTGTCACGGATCTTCTTCTCAATGTCCTGAATTTCACGCTGCAGTTTATTTTTGCGACGGAACAGACGAACAAACTCCAGCACGTCCTGGAAAGAAGGCTTGGTTGTTTCCATTTTTACACCCCTGATAATGTGAGATTCGGATTCGTTAAGCAACTGCTAGTGGATAAACATTACGTTTATCCCCGTCATACTTCAAGCCGCCAGAGGAAACACCGTTACGTCGCCGTCTGGGGAAACCTGAAGGTTCGGGGATAAAATCGTTGCCAGTAGCACTCATTTTATCCTTATATTAGTATCATACTCTTAATCTTTGCTGAATCGAAGCAGCAACAAATTCATTCGCCCCATCTGCTTTTTATTTGCGCAAAGCCCGGCAGATCAAATGTGAAAGCAGTTCCAACTGTCGGGCAGTTTCCATACTTAGCCAAACATAGCCGTGGATGGGGGTTTCAGCCACCGCGTCGCCCTGCTGCTCGTTCATTAGCTGCCGCAACTCGGCAGCAATATCATTCAGTTTACCGGTGTTTGCCAGTACCGGCTGCGGGTTGCCTTCAAACAACGCGTGGGCGATCGTTAGCAAGGTTTGCTGCGTCATCTGCTGGGTTTCACGCAATGTGTGCGCGTTAAGCATCACAAAATGGCTGGCGCGCGTCGCCCAGTGGGCATTGATTTGTAATTCAAGCATACAAACCAGGTTGCGGTTGATGGTCTGAATGGCCTCGAAAATAGATTTTTGTATCCGGGTTTCTTTACTGGCAGGCGTTATCAGCCCGCGCATTTTGACGACATCGTTCAGCAACCGTTGCAAATGTTTATCCAACCGGGGGCGCTCCAGCAAATTCGGCGACAGCGCTGCCTGATACACCCGATTATACGCCGTGACGCAATGAGCCAGTTGGATGCGCCAGTGCAAAAAGGCGCGCTGGGGCCAGATGCCGGTAAACAACATTGCCAGTAGCGACCCCAAAATCACATCCCCGCCACGCCATAATGCCGTATCCATATCACCAGCGGGAGCGCCGACAACAACGGCAAGCGTTATGCCTATCAGTAGCGCCTGATACGGTTTTTTCCCTAAGGCCAGCCAGCCGCACAAAAACATCGCTATCGCACACCACACCAGCATCAGCGGTAAGGAAAAGAGCTCCAGGCGTAGCGCCACCAGCCCTAACGCCGCGCCCAGAATCGTACCGCCTATGCGCTCAAAAGCACGAGGCACTACATTTCCCCAGAATGAGATGGGCCCCATAATCACCACTAACGTGATTAGCGGCCATGTGCCCTCGGGAATAGAAAACAGACGAACCAGCAGAAAGGTAAGAATGAACGCCAGGGCGATACGTATGCCATGCACGATGCGATAATGACGGTACAACCGTATTTCAAAAGGGCTTAATGACTTATCGGCACGCACGCTTGCGCTCCTTACGGGAATGGCAAAAAATGCATTGTACCTGCTTTATAGCAAAAATAGCGCACTGGCGGACGGAACACATTATCCGTCCGCTCTTTTCAGCCAGGAAACCAGTCGTTCACTTCCGCTGTACCGGAATATACATTTCAATATCCCAGTATCCATCTTCCATGCCGTTATTCAGATAGGTTTCAAAACAGGGCGCAGAGGCTATCTGATAAGCGCTATCCTGCTCCAGGACATCAAAAAACCGTTCCCACGGCTTCGCAAAGTCACGGTCTTCCACTCGCGCGACAGCAGTGGCATATTCGCCGCCTTCAATGGCGGTCACGATTACGCCTTCGCTATTGTCCGGCAGGATGAAATTCTCTGCCACGGACACCACGGTATCGCAGCGGAGTTTTTCTGCAGGTACGACATCTGGATTGTCGTAATAGACGGCAATCCATTCAACTGGCACGATCCGCTGTCGATCCACCCACGTCATCAGTTGTTCAAAACCCTGCTTCACGGTGTGTTCCCATGGACCGACCATGTGGAAACCGGCTATCTTGCGTTTTTGTTCCTGCCTGATTTCGTAATCCATGCTGCCTCCGTCACTTTACTATACTGTATGAATGTACAGTATAATTACAGCCTTTTACGGTCACAAGGACAGCGTGATCATTTTGTGAGCAACCTCGCAATCCCGCCCTTTTGACACCTCAGATGACGGTGAACGGTGTGTGACAACGGCTTACGCTTTATGCTGAAAATAGTCGCTCAGACGAGAGAACATACCGCCTTTACCCACCGACTCCAGAGTGACCAGCGGCCACTGAGCGATCAGTTTATCCCGATCGTATAGCTCTATTTCACCTACCCGTTGATGAGCGGCGATTGGCGCCTCCAGCTCTTTTCTATCCAGCACATATTTTGCTTTGATATGCGGAATTTCCGCTTTAGGCAGCGCCATCCAGAAATCCTGTTCCGTACCCAGCGCAATCTTTTCTTTATCTCCATACCAGATTCGCTCGCTGCCCACTTTTTTACCGCTGTGCAAAATCTGCACCGTCGCAAAGTTTTGCTGGCCCCACTGCAACAGTTTTCGCGCCTGTTCCTCACGGCCTTTCGAACTTTTCGCCCCCATCACGACGGCGATAAGTCGACGCTGCCCGTCCACCGCCGATGCGATAAGATTAAATCCCGCCCCCGATGTGTGTCCGGTTTTAAGCCCATCGATATGCATGGTCTTATCCCACAACAAGCCGTTGCGGTTCTGCTGCGTGATGCCGTTCCAGGTCAGGCTTTTCTCGCTGTACATGTGATAAAATTCAGGTTCGCCGTGAATAATCGCCCGGGAGAGTACGGCCAGATCATACGCGGAGCTATGTTGTCCCGGCGCATCCAGACCGTGGACGGTTTCAAAATGGGTATCCTGCAAATTGAGTTTTTTCACATAGCTGTTCATCATCGCCACAAACTGCGGCTGCCCGCCCGCGATATAATCCGCCAGCGCCACACAGGCATCGTTACCGGAATCCACAATTAAGCCACGGCTTAAATCGCGTACCGACACGCGATCCCCTTCTTTTAAAAACATCAACGAGGAGCCGACAAACACCGGATTATCCTTCGCCCAGGCGTCGCGCCCAACTGTGACGATATCGTCAGGGCTGATACGATGACTATCGATGGCGCGATCGACGACGTAGCCCGTCATTAGCTTGGTAAGGCTGGCGGGATTACGTTGCTGGTGTTCATTACCGGCGGTAAGAACCTGCCCCGTAGTGTAATCCATCAACACCCAGGCGCCTGCATCAATGGCTGGCGGTTGGGGAGCAAAACTTACGGCATCGGCCGCAAGCGCAGGAGAAAGGTGCATCGCGAATAAAGAAGCGGCAATAAACAAACGGCGTTTCAACAGCATGTCCTCAGGATGGTCTCTATTTGCCGTTCTTTTTACGGAAGTTCAGTTAAACAAACATGGATAAATTGCAAGAAAATGTGACACAAGGCACATTTTCTTGCTGACATTATTTTATGGATACGCTCAGACGGCGGACTTATCCCCGCGCGGCGCGGTACGATGACGATGATAGCCGTCAACCATGCTACGGAAAATTTGTCCCGGCGTGTCGCCAAGAGTACACAGATAGAGATGCGCGCAAATAAACAGTAAGCCGATGATAGCAAGCGCCATATGCAGCACCAGCATCACAGGGCCCAGACCCGCAACCTGCGGATAGAGACACAGCAAACCGGTGATGATTAACAGCGGTACCAGCGCGTACATAATCGCCAGATATGCCAGTTGTTGCAGTGGATTGAACTTATTCTGCTCTGTTGCCGCGAACGGATGCGCTTCCCCTTTCATAATGCCAAAAAGGTAAAAACGCGTCTGGCGTATGCAGCGCGTTACCAGTCCGGAAAAATTTACCCGATAGTGACGCCCGTTACCTGTGGTGAGGTTGATCAGCACAAACCCGACCCAGAAAGCCAGTAAGGCAAAACCACACCAGGTATGCACTTGTACCATTAGCGCTACAGGGCCGAGAGAAAAATGACCAAATAAACCGCTTAACAGTAATAAAACAAACAGTAACGCATTTCCCCAATGCCAACGGCGAATCGCCAGCGAGTAGAGATAGTCACGATGCTCTTCGCCGCCCGCCGTTTTTGGCGCCAGCATCCGGCGCAATAACGCATGGATAACCAGCCCAACAAGCATGAGCAGCACCACGACGCCTGCATAAATTAACCACAGCGGCCAATAATCTGGCGCATAATGTAGTTCCGCTCCCCAGATAGTATTCATGCTTTACCCTCCTGATGGATTTCTTTACGACGGTACAGACTGACCGCGCCGCTACGCGCTTCCTGCTGGCGATAGACCTCTTTCTGACCGACCCAGCGCTGGATCTCGCTCTCATCCAGTCTGCCGAATTTCAGCGCGTCCGTTGGGCAAACGGATACGCACGCCGGAGACTGGCCAGCCGCCAACCGCGTGTCGGCACAGAAGTTACACTTGTCGGCGACGCCGGTTTGCGGATTCAAATAGCGCACATGGAAAGGACACGCGGCAACACAATAATCGCAGCCAATACAGCGCGATTTATCCACCTGCACGATCCCGTTTTCATCACGATATGACGCTCCGGTAGGACAAACGCTGACACATGGCGCATTTTCACAGTGCTGACAGGAGACGCGGACAAATTGAAAATGGATTAGTGCGTTGGATGCCTGTTCAGGGGCGCGAATTTGTACCTGTACGCGGCTAAATCCCTCCGGTACGTCATTAAGCACTTTGCAGGCAACGGTACACGCCTGGCAGCCGATACAACGTTTTTCATCATGCAGCATGACGTACTGATTCGTTAAATGATTCATGGTTCCCTCCTCCCTCATGCCCGGCTCAGCGTCACGCCTGCGGTATGCACTACCGTACCGGATACCGGACTCGTCACGTGCGGCAGTAAATTGCCACAGTGGATACCGTGTGTCGTCGCCGCCGTTTTGGCCCCAGCTTTAGCGCCAAATCCCATATAGACAAAAAGCGTGTCCGGGCGGATACCGGGCGTCACCAGCGCCTTACCTTTCTCTTTACCCGTGGCATTTTCCAGCCAGATCTCATCGCCGGTCTTAATGCCTTTTTCTTGCGCCGTTTGCGGATGAACCCAGACCGCGTTATCCCACATTAGCTCGCTGAGTAAAGGTACGTACTGCGTCGCGCCATTGGTATGCACGGCCACCTTGCCCTGAATGAAGTAAAGCTCATTCTCTTTTTTCAGCGCAAAGTCACGAACGCGCGGAACGCCGTAGCCAGGGAGCAATTCCTCCAGGGTTGCGGAATAAAGTTCGATTTTGCCGGAGGGCGATTTGAAGCGAAGCTGTTCGCCATAGGTGTTGTCACTGTCCGTCGCGATAGCGCCGGGGTAACGCGCCGTAAACTGACGAACGGATTCTGGTTCGCGTAATAGCAGCGGAACGCCCCATTCGAGATACCCTTTCTGTCGCAGTTCCTTCGCTAAGGCATGGTCGCCGTTCAACTGATAGAGTTGGCGCGTCTGCATATCCTGCCACGGATAGTACTGCCCTAATCCCAACTGCTCGCCAAGTTCTTTCCAGATTTGCCAACTCGGACGCGCCTCGCCAATCGGCTCTACGACCTGTTGGCGCAGAGCGTAAGCCGGGTGCAGTCCCGACATATCGGATACCTCTTCGTCCCGTTCGAGATAGGTGCATTCCGGCAGCAGATAGTCGGCATATGCCGCGCTCTCGCTCAAATAGACATCGCAGCTGACCACCAGATCCAGTTGCTCAACGGTTTTTACCAGGTCCGAACGACAGGTGACGGTCTGGAAAGGATTATGCCGCGACATAATCCACGCCTTTATCGGGTAAGGCTTCTGGGTTAACGCCGAGTCAATAATGCTTTGCACCACGCCGCCGCCAGCGGCGATATATTTAAACTGCGGTGCGACCAAATCGATGCGTTGCGCCGTCGGTTTCGGCATATTTTTAATGTTGAGTTTCGCCAGCGTTGGCGCGACCTTTTCTCCGGCCAGTTTATTGTAAACAGACGCGTTTTTTTTCTGATATAGCCCGCCTTCGCGCTCAATATTACCGAGCAGCACATTAAGCGTAAAAATCATACGCCGCATATCGATCTCTTCCTGCGAGAACGTCGCGCGATGACCAGGACTGACAATAGCGTGAGGCGCGCAGGCAGCCAGTTCGCGTGTCACCCGGACAATAACGTCGGCTGGGACATCGGCCTGCGCGGCGGCCCATTCCGGCGTCGTCTCTTTTACCGCCTGTGCTAACTGTTCAAATCCGCTGGTATAACGCTCAACAAAAGACGCATCGTAGAGCTGTTCATCAATCATGACGTGGCACATCGCCAGCAGAACCGCTAAATCCCCCCCGGGACGAATAGCGTGCCACTCATCCGCCTTGCTGGAAAATATAGACAAACGCGGATCGAAGCTCACCATTTTGGCCCCCTTCTCCTGCGCGGTCATTAACTCATGGGTATCGGCAACTTCAATCCCTTCATACAAATTGTGGCCAAACGAAACCAGATAGCGCGTGTTAGCGATATCCATCGCCAGATCGCCGCCCATCATCACTTTTGCCGCAATGGCTTTCCCGGCAGGGCATGTTGAGGCGTGAGTAAAGGTATTAGGCGAACCAAAGGCCGTAGCCAGATGGAAAAGATGGCTGGAGAGCGAGCCCGATTTGGAAGAGAAAGCCACGCTCTCGGGGCCATGCTGCGCTTTGATGGCATTCATTTTCGCCGCGATTTCCTGGTAAGCCTGTTGCCAGCTAATCACCTGCCATTCACCGTCGCCGCGTGGCCCGGTGCGTTTCATAGGTTTTACAATCCGTTGCGGGTCATTGACCAGGCTGACGCCGCTCCCGCCCCTGGCGCATATGCGCGTCCCCTGCTGCGGCGCAGAAGGATTGCCCTGGATAAAAACGGTCTTGTTATTGACTACCTGCGCCTGAATAGGGCAACGAAAGGAACACATCTCGCACAAACTTGGCGTTAGCGTGGTTTTACCGTTAATGCCGGCAATCGGGTTGCGCGCCAGCGCCCCGGGCGGAAAAGCGCCCAGCGCGCAGGCAGAGCAGCCTATGCCTACCCCCTGCAAAAAAGAACGACGACTAATGCTCATATAACCTCCTGTTATTAGATATAGCTGAAGATTATATTTAATTTGTATTATGAAATGTCGGCTTCAATCACAATTTGAAATAGTTGTTAAAATGAGCATGCCAACACGATAAAACCTTTTATTTTATAAATATTTTACATTTCCTGAACACGCACATGGACTGTCATTGAATAATCAGCAGAATTACCAAACAACCCGCTGTTAATTATAAAAATGATACAATTCCAATAACACGTAATAATATTTAAAAGAAAACGATTATTTCCTGAAAAGCGATTTCACGCGCTTTACGCAGTTCTTTCTCATACGCGCCGGACCGTCCGCCGACGATATCCCGAATGCCGGCGAAAAAACACTGGTTGAGCATCGAAGCGGGTTTACTTTTGCGTGCACACGGGCTCCGTTACCCGACCCGCTCTCTTATGCCTGGATTTTTCCGCAGATACGTCAGCGTCCCACAATACGGTGACATGATGACAGAATGGACACTTTCTGAAAGAAACCTTCCAGATAGCATGGTGAATTGTGATCTCCATCGCCATACCGATATATGAAGCTTACTTTTAAGGCGTTAAAAATCCAGACCGTTTTTCCATAATGATGTTGATAAGGAATTCTAATGAAGATATCATCAGGCGCAATTAATTTTTCTACTATTCCTAACCAGGTTAAAAAATTAATTACCTCTATTCGTGAACATACGAAAAACGGGCTCGCCTCAAAAATAACCAGTGTTAAAAACACGCATGCTTCTTTAAATGAAAAACTTAAAACAGGAAAGAGCTCATCGATTGAGTTCGCGTTACCACAAAAAATAAAAGACTTCTTTCAGCCGAAAGATAAAAACACCTTAAACAAAACATTGATTACTGTTAAAAATATTAAAGACACAAATAATGCAGGCAAGAAAAATATTTCAGCAGAAGATGTCTCAAAAATGAATGCAGCATTCATGCGTAAGCATATTGCAAATCAAACATGTGATTATAATTACAGAATGACAGGTGCGGCCCCGCTCCCCGGTGGAGTCTCTGTATCAGCCAATAACAGGCCCACGGTTTCTGAAGGTAGAACACCACCAGTATCCCCCTCCCTCTCACTTCAGGCTACGTCTTCCCCGTCATCACCTGCCGACTGGGCTAAGAAACTCACGGATGCAGTTTTACGACAGAAAGCCGGAGAAACCCTTACGGCCGCAGATCGCGATTTTTCAAACGCAGATTTCCGTAATATTACATTCAGCAAAATATTGCCCCCCAGCTTCATGGAGCGAGACGGCGATATTATTAAGGGGTTCAACTTTTCAAATTCAAAATTTACTTATTCTGATATATCTCATTTACATTTTGACGAATGCCGATTCACTTATTCGACACTGAGTGATGTAGTCTGCAGTAATACGAAATTTAGTAATTCAGACATGAATGAAGTGTTTTTACAGTATTCAATTACTACACAACAACAGCCCTCTTTTATTGATACAACATTAAAAAATACGCTTATACGTCACAAAGCCAACCTCTCTGGCGTTATTTTAAATGAACCGGATAATTCATCACCTCCGTCAGTGTCAGGGGGCGGAAATTTTATTCGTCTAGGTGATATCTGGCTGCAAATGCCACTCCTTTGGACTGAGAACGCTGTGGATGGATTTTTAAATCATGAGCACAATAATGGTAAAAGTATTCTGATGACCATTGACAGCCTGCCCGATAAATACAGTCAGGAAAAAGTCCAGGCAATGGAAGACCTGGTTAAGTCATTGCGGGGTGGCCGCTTAACAGAGGCATGTATCCGGCCAGTTGAAAGTTCGCTGGTAAGCGTACTGGCCCACCCTCCCTATACGCAAAGTGCGCTTATCCGCGAGTGGCTCGGGCCTGTTCAGGAACGTTTTTTTGCCCACCAGTGCCAGACCTATAATGACGTTCCCCTGCCGACTCCTGACACATATTATCAGCAGCGCATACTGCCTGTGTTGCTGGATTCGTTTGACAGGAACAGCGCCGCCATGACCACTCACAGCGGACTCTTTAATCAGGTGATTTTACACTGTATGACAGGCGTGGACTGCACTGATGGCACCCGCCAGAAAGCTGCAGCGCTTTATGAACAGTATCTTGCTCACCCGGCGGTGTCTCCCCACATCCATAATGGGCTCTTCGGCAATTATGACGGCAGCCCGGACTGGACAACCCGCGCTGCAGATAATTTCCTGCTGCTTTCCTCCCAAGATTCAGACACGGCGATGATGCTCTCCACTGACACGCTGTTAACAATGCTAAACCCTACTCCTGACACTGCATGGGACAACTTTTACCTGCTGCGAGCCGGAGAGAACGTTTCCACCGCGCAAATCTCTCCGGTAGAGTTATTCCGTCATGACTTTCCGGTGTTTCTCGCCGCATTTAATCAGCAGGCCACGCAGCGACGCTTTGGGGAGCTGATTGATATCATCCTCAGCACTGAAGAGCACGGGGAGCTGAACCAGCAGTTTATTGCCGCCACGAACCAGAAACATTCCACCGTGAAGTTGATTGATGATGCCTCAGTGTCGCGTCTGGCCACCATTTTTGCCCCCTTGCTTCCTGAAGGCAAACTCAGCCCGGCACACTACCAGCACATCCTCAGTGCTTATCACCTGACGGACGCCACCCCACAGAAGCAGGCGGAAACCCTGTTCTGTCTCAGTACCGCATTCGCACGCTATTCCTCCAGCGCCATTTTCGGCACTGAGCATGACTCTCCGCCGGCCCTGAGAGGCTATGCGGAGGCGCTGATGCAGAAAGCCTGGGAGCTGTCTCCGGCGATCTTCCCGTCCAGCGAACAGTTTACCGACTGGTCCGACCGTTTTCACGGCCTCCATGGCGCCTTTACCTGTACCAGCGTTGTGGCGGATAGTATGCAACGTCATGCCAGAAAATATTTCCCGAGTGTTCTGTCATCCATCCTGCCACTGGCCTGGGCCTAGTCCAGCCTCAACCCGCATGAAATTAAGGGACACAGCGTTGTGTCCCTCTGTACATAGACCCGTTTTAGTCCATGCATTTTTTGAGATCCCGGCCAGATTGCCCCTGGCCTAAATTCCATACAGTACTAAATCAGAACCAGTAATTTCAGATGGACCGGAATATGGTTTACCATAGAGGGAGCGTAGTTTAGTGTCGCTGATGGTCATTTTAGTATTTTGTACTCAATGATTTTAATGTTTATGTACTCACCATCGCATGTACGAACATTAGCAACAATATCAATTGGTGTACAAATACAATCAATCAACGACAAAATAAAAGAATAAAATATTTCATATACAGATAACATCAGGCGTGTACATCAAGTGACAGTTAAAAACGACAGCATACAGAGCACATTCCTCTTCCACGATTACGAAACCTTCGGTACGCATCCGGCCCTCGACAGACCTGCGCAATTCGCCGCGCTCCGTACGGATAACGACTTCAACGTTATCGGCGAGCCGGAGGTGTTTTATTGCAAACCCGCCGATGATTATCTACCGCAGCCCGGCGCGGTGCTGATTACCGGCATCACGCCGCAGGAAGCGCGTGAGAAAGGAGAAAACGAAGCCGCTTTCGCCAGACGCATTCATGCGCTGTTTACCGTTCCTAAAACCTGCGTTGTGGGCTACAACAATGTGCGTTTTGATGATGAAGTCACGCGCAATATTTTTTATCGCAACTTTTACGATCCCTATGCCTGGAGCTGGCAGCATGATAATTCACGTTGGGATCTATTGGATGTCATGCGCGCCTGTTATGCGCTGCGCCCGGAGGGAATTAACTGGCCGGAAAACGACGACGGCCTGCCCAGCTTTCGTCTGGAACATTTAACCCAGGCGAACGGGATCGAACACAGCAACGCGCATGATGCGATGGCGGATGTCTACGCCACTATTGCGATGGCGCAACTGGTGAAAACACGCCAGCCGCGGCTGTTTGATTATCTTTATAGCCACCGCAGTAAACATAAACTGGCGGCGCTGATTGACGTCCCGCAAATGAAGCCGCTGGTGCATGTCTCCGGCATGTTTGGCGCGTGGCGCGGTAATACAAGCTGGGTCGCGCCGCTGGCGTGGCATCCTGAAAACCGTAACGCGGTGATCATGGTCGATTTAGCAGGCGATATTTCTCCTCTTCTTGAGCTGGACAGCGACACCCTTCGCGAGCGGCTTTATACGGCCAAAGCCGATCTTGGCGATCACGCCGCAGTGCCGGTAAAGCTGGTGCATATCAATAAATGTCCGGTACTGGCGCAGGCGAATACCTTGCGCCCGGAGGATGCCGACCGGCTGGGAATTAACCGCCAGCATTGCCTGGATAACCTGAAAGTGTTGCGTGAAAACCCGCAGGTTCGCGACAAAGTGGTGGCGATTTTCGCCGAAGCCGAACCTTTTGCCGCCTCGGATAACGTTGATGCCCAGCTCTATGATGGTTTTTTCAGCGATGCCGATCGCGCAGCCATGAAAATCGTACTCGAAACCGAGCCACGTAACCTGCCCGCGCTGGACATTACCTTTGTCGATAAGCGCATTGAGAAGCTGCTGTTTAATTACCGCGCACGCAATTTTCCCGGTACGCTGGATGACGCAGAGCAGCAGCGCTGGCTAGAGCATCGCCGTCAGGTGCTGACGCCGGAGTTTTTACAACAATATGCCAATGAATTGCAGATGCTTTCTCAGCAGTATGCGGAAGATAAAACGAAGCTGGGGTTGCTGAAATCACTGTGGCAGTACGCAACTGAGATTGTGTAATTGACCAATGCCTGACGAGCATTGTTAATCCAGAGCGGATAAAGAGTGACGCCGCCATCCGGTAAACGTGCTGGATGACAAACAAAAAACCGGAGGCACTGCCTCCGGTTTTACTATTGCCGATAATACGCGCGATTACGCGACGTCTTCGTACTGTGGAACCGGGTTGCGGAAGCTTTTAGTTACGCACGCCAGATAAATCAGCCCGATACCTGCCCAGATCAGGCCCAGTACCATTGAGCTCTCTTCCAGGTTAACCCACAACGCGCCAACCGTGAGCGCGCCGCACATGGGCAGGAACAGATACTGGAAGTGATCTTTCAACGTTTTATTACGCTTCTCACGGATCCAGAACTGCGAAATCACCGACAGGTTAACAAAGGTAAACGCGACCAGCGCACCAAAGTTAATCAGCGCCGTCGCCATCACCAGGTCAAAATTAATCGCCAGCAGCGCGATCGCCCCGACCAGGATGATGTTCATCGCTGGCGTACGCCATTTCGGATGAACGTAACCGAAGAAGCTTTTCGGGAATACGCCGTCGCGCCCCATTACGTACATCAGGCGCGCTACGCCTGCATGCGCCGCCATACCGGAAGCCAGTACGGTGATAGTAGAGAAGATCAGCGCGCCCACCTGGAAGGTTTTACCCGCCACGTACAGCATGATTTCCGGCTGAGACGCATCCGGATCTTTAAAGCGAGAGATATCCGGGAAGTACAATTGCAGGAAATAGGTTGCAAAGATGAAGATCAGGCCGCCAATCAGCGCGGTCAGAAAAATCGCACGCGGGATCACGCGCTCAGCATCTTTGGTCTCTTCCGACAGGTTACTGATGCCGTCAAAGCCGGTAAAGGAGAAGCACAGGATCGTCGCTCCCGTAATCATCGGGATAACGTGCGCATCGCCGGACCAGAACGGACGGGTGCTCGCCAGCGTACCGGCGCCTTCGCCTTCAAATACGCCATAAACCACCATGCCCAGAATGACCGCAATCAGCACCACCTGTAGCACTACAATCACGGTGTTGAAGTTAGCGACCGATTTGAGGCTGCGCAGGTTAAAGGCCGTCATAAAGGCCACCAGCGCCACGACAAACACCCATGACGGAATGGAGGGCACCAGCGCTTCAAAATAAATTTTCGCCAACAGAATGTTGATCATCGGCGCGAACAGATAATCGAGCAGAGAAGACCAACCCACCATAAAGCCAACGGTCGGGCTGATGGATTTCTGGGCATAGGTGTACGCCGAACCCGCGGAAGGATAGCGACGCACCAGTTTCCCGTAGCTCAACGCCGTAAACAGAATCGCGATTAACGCGAATGCATACGCCGTCGGTACGTGACCGTCAGTGAGGCCTGAAACGATACCAAATGTATCGAACAGCGTCATCGGCTGCATATAGGCAAGACCCATCATTACAACCGGAACTAACGTAAGCGTTTTACGTAATTCCACGCGAGAGGTGTTTGGAGTAACGTTATGCGACATGGTCATTCTCCTTTACGGCGAATGCCGTCGCGTAAGCAAAAAATTGCCCCATTTTCTGGATTCCTCAGCGACAACAACTGTCGATTTTTAAGTAAGTATCTATCCGGTACGAAGCCCGGCCTCTTGGTATTGAATGATGTGTTTGAAGCAAAAAAATAACCGACGCGTATTAAAACGTCGGTTAGTGTCATTTTTTGCAAGCGGCGTATTCTGCCCTAAATTGAAGTGAAATGACAAGAGAATGCGAGCGCGTTCAAAAAATTATTTTTCATAAGCGATTGATTTTTAAACCGTCGATTTTGCATACACCCCAGCAATAGCATTATTTGCTAAAATTTCATCCCGCCACCAGCCGCTGGCCAGCCCGGCGGTCTGTTCATTCCAGCCAACCCACACCGGTTCATAGACGATTTGCGCCACAACTTTCTTCTCTATAAGCGCGCCGCTTTCCAAAAATCGCTGCGCCAGATAACGCGGTAAATAGCCGCATCCCAGGCCGCTAATTTGCAGCTCCAGCTTGGTTTTAAAATCAAACACGGTAATCGCTTCCTGAGCGTCGAGCAGTTCAGACCCTATTGATCGCGAGGAATGGACGCTATCGCCAACCACAATCGCGCGAAAACGTTTGATCGTCTGGCGGCTAAGCGGTTCCTCTTCATGAACCAGCGGATGATGCGGAGCGACAGCAAACACCAGTTCAAGATCGCCCAGTCTTGCAAAGCCAAAGCCGGTGTCAGGCGGCGGCGCGCGCATGGCGCCAACAATAATATCCGCCCTTCCCTGCGTCAGCGTCTCCCATGAACCGCCGAGAACGCCATTGACAAATTTAAGGCGCGTCACGCTGTGGCGTTGATAAAAAGCGTCGATAAGCGGGGCCAGAAGAGAAAAGGGAAAGGTATCATCCACACCGATGACCAGTTCGTTCTCCCAGCCTTCATGCAGTTTAATCGCCTGCTTTTCCAGCTCGCGAACGGTGTGCAGCACTTCACGGCCTTTTTCCAGTAGCATCTTACCGGTTCGCGTAAATCGCGCGCGATGCCCGCTACGGTCGAGCAATTGGATATTAAGATCGTTTTCCAGCTTATGAACGGTATAACTGAGGGCGGACGGCGTTTTAAATAATTTTGCCGACGCCGCCGCGAAGCTGCCTTCTTTTTCTAACGCATCAAGAATAATCAGAACGTCCAGCAGTGGTTTCATACTCGTCCCCTTGCGCTATATGGCGACCACCTGCTGGACAGCGACTCACTCCATCGGCATCACCAGCGGATCGGGATATTGATATTCAAATCCCAGCTCATTACAAATCCGGCTACCGTCGATAATCTTCCCTTTGCCGTTGTCCGGTGCGTTACGAAAATGCGGCGGCGCCATTCCCAGCAAGCGCGTCATTTGCGGATAAAACACGTTGCGGGCTGGATGCGCCGGCGCACATATATTATAGATGTGCCCCCCTTTTGGCGCCTGTAGCAAAAGGGTAATTGCGCCAACCACGTCTTCAAGATGCACCAGATTGACCCCGTGTTGACCATCCGGCGCGGTTTTTCCGGCAAAGAAACGACCGGGATGGCGTCCAGGCCCGACCAACCCCGCCAGCCGCAGAATATCTACTGACGTGCCCGGCAGATTATGCAGCCAATCTTCCAGTTCCTTCAGGGTACGCCCGCTGGCCGTGACCGGATTACGCGGCGTATTCTCTTTCACCACGCCTTGCGCATCGCCGTAAACAGACGTCGAACTGGTAAAAATAATACGCGGGATACGATAAGCCAGCGCGCTGTCGACCAGCTCCTGCATCGCCTGCAGATAAAAATCCTCTCCCGGACCGCTACGGCGCGCGGGCAGTGTTATCACCAGCGCATCGACATCCAGCAGAGCGTCAAGATCGTCCGCCTCACAGACCAGCTCCGGCTCCAGACGCAGCGGATAGCTTTCAATTCCACTCATACGGGCCGCTTCCACCCCGTCAAGGGTGGTTTTGCTGCCGGTAACCTGCCAGCCTCTCGCTGCCAGCGACATTGCCAGCGGCATGCCTAACCAACCTAAACCGACAATTGCGACCTTTTTCATCCATTTTCTCCTGACTTTAACGCCTTATACATAAGGCTACGCCAGCCCGCCGTGACTGACAATTCATACTATAAATGCGAAATGAAAAAAGCGCTTGCTTTAAGGCGTAAAAGTGGTTTAGGTTAAAAGGTATCAAATGAATAAGCATTCATCGGAATTTTTATGACACGCGTTCAATTTAAACACCACCATCATCACCATCATCCTGACTAGTCTTTCAGGCGATGTGTGCTGGAAGACATTCAGATCTTCCAGTGGTGCATGAACGCATGAGAAAGCCCCCGGAAGATCATCTTCCGGGGGCTTTTTTTTGGCGCGCGATACAGACCGGTTCAGACAGGATAAAGAGGAACGCAGAATGTTAGACAACACCCGCTTACGCATAGCTATTCAGAAATCAGGCCGTTTAAGCGATGATTCACGAGAATTGCTGGCCCGCTGCGGCATAAAAATTAATTTACACACTCAGCGCCTGATTGCGATGGCGGAAAACATGCCGATTGATATCCTGCGCGTGCGTGATGATGACATTCCGGGTCTGGTGATGGATGGCGTGGTCGATCTCGGCATTATCGGCGAGAACGTGCTGGAAGAAGAGCTACTCAACCGCCGCGCGCAGGGTGAAGATCCGCGCTATTTTACCCTGCGCCGTCTTGACTTCGGCGGCTGCCGTTTATCGCTGGCAACGCCGGTTGACGAAGCCTGGGACGGCCCGGCCGCGCTGGACGGTAAACGTATCGCTACCTCTTATCCGCACCTCCTCAAACGCTACCTCGACCAGAAAGGCGTCTCTTTTAAATCGTGTCTGTTAAATGGTTCTGTCGAAGTCGCGCCGCGCGCGGGGCTGGCCGACGCTATCTGCGATTTGGTCTCTACCGGCGCGACGCTTGAAGCTAACGGCCTGCGTGAAGTCGAAGTTATCTACCGCTCTAAAGCCTGTCTGATTCAGCGCGACGGTGAGATGGCACAGAGCAAGCAACAGCTGATCGATAAATTGCTGACCCGTATTCAGGGCGTGATTCAGGCGCGCGAATCGAAATACATCATGATGCACGCGCCAAGTGAACGCCTGGAAGAGGTTATCGCCCTGCTGCCAGGCGCCGAAAGGCCGACAATTCTGCCGCTGGCAGGCGAGCAACAGCGCGTGGCGATGCACATGGTCAGCAGCGAAACGTTGTTCTGGGAAACCATGGAGAAACTGAAAGCGCTTGGCGCCAGCTCGATTCTGGTACTGCCGATCGAGAAGATGATGGAGTGATCTGACGCCTGATGGCGCTGCGCTTATCAGGCCTACGTAATGCGTTGATATTTTGGGTTCTGTAGGCCGGATAAGGCGGAACCCTGTGATGGAGTAAAGACCATGAGCTTCAATACCCTGATTGACTGGAACAGCTGTAGCCCTGAACAGCAGCGTGCGCTGCTGACGCGTCCGGCGATTTCCGCCTCTGACAGTATTACCCGGACGGTCAGCGATATTCTGGATAATGTAAAAACGCGCGGTGACGATGCCCTGCGTGAATACAGCGCTAAATTTGATAAAACAGAAGTGACAGCGCTACGCGTCACCCCTGAAGAGATCGCCGCCGCCGGCGCGCGTCTGAGCGACGAATTAAAACAGGCGATGGCCGCTGCCGTCAAAAATATTGAAACGTTCCATTCCGCGCAGACGCTACCGCCTGTAGATGTGGAAACCCAGCCAGGCGTGCGTTGCCAGCAGGTTACGCGTCCCGTCGCGTCTGTCGGTCTGTATATTCCCGGCGGCTCGGCTCCGCTCTTCTCAACGGTGCTGATGCTGGCGACGCCGGCGCGTATTGCGGGATGTCAGAACGTGGTTCTGTGCTCGCCGCCGCCCATCGCTGATGAAATCCTCTATGCGGCGCAACTGTGTGGCGTGCAGGAAATCTTTAACGTCGGCGGCGCGCAGGCGATTGCCGCTCTGGCCTTCGGCAGCGAGTCCGTACCGAAAGTGGATAAAATTTTTGGCCCCGGCAACGCCTTTGTAACCGAAGCCAAACGTCAGGTCAGCCAACGCCTCGACGGCGCGGCTATCGATATGCCAGCCGGGCCGTCTGAAGTACTGGTGATCGCCGACAGCGGCGCAACACCGGATTTCGTCGCTTCTGACCTGCTCTCCCAGGCTGAGCACGGTCCGGATTCGCAGGTGATTCTGCTGACGCCTGATGCTGACATTGCCTGCAAGGTGGCGGAGGCGGTAGAACGTCAACTGGCAGAACTGCCGCGCGCGGACACCGCCAGGCAGGCCCTGAGCGCCAGTCGTCTGATTGTGACCAAAGATTTAGCGCAGTGCGTCGCCATCTCTAATCAGTATGGGCCGGAACACTTAATTATCCAGACGCGCAATGCGCGCGATTTGGTGGATGCGATTACCAGCGCAGGTTCGGTATTTCTCGGCGACTGGTCGCCGGAATCCGCCGGTGATTACGCTTCCGGAACCAACCATGTTTTACCGACCTATGGCTATACTGCTACCTGTTCCAGCCTTGGGTTAGCGGATTTCCAGAAACGGATGACCGTTCAGGAACTGTCGAAAGCGGGCTTTTCCGCTCTGGCATCAACCATTGAAACATTGGCGGCGGCAGAACGTCTGACCGCCCATAAAAATGCCGTGACCCTGCGCGTAAACGCCCTCAAGGAGCAAGCATGAGCACTGAAAACACTCTCAGCGTCGCTGACTTAGCCCGTGAAAATGTCCGCAACCTGGTACCGTATCAGTCTGCCCGCCGTCTGGGCGGTAACGGCGATGTCTGGCTGAACGCGAATGAATTCCCGACAGCGGTGGAGTTTCAGCTCACCCAACAAACGCTTAACCGCTACCCGGAATGCCAGCCAAAGGCCGTGATTGAAAACTACGCGCAATATGCTGGCGTAAAGCCGGAGCAGGTGCTGGTCAGCCGCGGCGCGGATGAAGGGATCGAGCTGGTGATCCGCGCCTTCTGTGAACCGGGGAAAGACGCTATTCTCTACTGTCCGCCCACTTACGGTATGTACAGCGTCAGCGCCGAAACCATTGGCGTAGAGCGCCGGACGGTTCCCGCGCTTGAAAACTGGCAGCTGGATCTACAGGGGATTTCCGACAACCTTGACGGCACAAAAGTGGTGTTCGTTTGTAGCCCCAATAATCCTACCGGACAACTTATCAACCCGCAGGATCTGCGCACGCTGCTGGAGTTGACACGCGGTAAAGCGATAGTCGTCGCCGACGAAGCTTATATTGAGTTTTGCCCGCAGGCCACGCTGACAGGCTGGCTGGTTGAATATCCTCATCTGGTTATCCTGCGCACATTGTCGAAAGCTTTTGCGCTGGCGGGTCTGCGCTGCGGCTTTACACTGGCTAATGAAGAGGTGATCAACCTGCTGTTAAAAGTGATCGCCCCTTATCCGCTTTCTACGCCAGTGGCGGATATCGCCGCCCAGGCGCTGAGCCCGCAGGGAATAAACGCAATGCGCGATCGCGTGGCGCAGACAGTGCAGGAACGTCAGTATCTGGTGAATGCCCTGCAACAGACCGCCTGCGTAGAACACGTCTTTGACTCTGAAACCAACTATATTCTGGCGCGGTTTACCGCCTCCAGCAGCGTGTTTAAATCCTTATGGGATCAGGGCATTATCTTACGCGATCAGAATAAACAACCTTCTTTAAGCGGCTGCCTGCGGATTACGGTCGGCACCCGCCAGGAAAACCAGCGCGTCATTGACGCCTTACGTGCGGAGCCAGTATGAGTCAGAAGTATCTTTTCATCGACCGGGACGGAACCTTAATTTCCGAACCGCCGAGCGATTTTCAGGTAGACCGCTTTGATAAACTGGCCTTTGAGCCAGAGGTGATTCCCGTATTGCTGAAGCTGCAAAAAGCCGGTTTTAAGCTGGTGATGATCACTAACCAGGATGGACTTGGCACGCAAAGCTTCCCGCAGGCGGACTTCGACGGACCGCACAACCTGATGATGCAGATTTTCACCTCTCAGGGCGTATGCTTTGATGAGGTGCTGATCTGCCCTCACCTGCCCGCAGACGACTGCGACTGCCGCAAGCCCAAAGTGAAGCTGGTGGAGCGTTATCTTGCGGAACAAGCGATGGATAGCGCCAACAGCTATGTGATTGGCGATCGTGCGACCGATATCCAGCTCGCTGATAACATGGGCATTACTGGTTTACGCTATCACCGTGAAACGCTGAACTGGACGATGATTGGCGAACAGCTAACGAAACGCGATCGCTATGCGCATGTGATCCGTAACACCAAAGAAACACAGATTGATGTCAGTGTCTGGCTGGATCGCGAAGGCAACAGCAAGATTAATACCGGCGTCGGCTTCTTTGACCATATGCTCGATCAAATCGCCACCCACGGCGGCTTTCGCATGGAGATTACCGTTAAGGGTGATCTCTATATCGACGATCACCACACGGTAGAAGATACTGGACTGGCGCTCGGTGAGGCATTAAAACTGGCACTCGGCGACAAGCGCGGTATCTGCCGTTTTGGCTTTGTACTACCGATGGATGAATGTCTGGCGCGCTGCGCGCTGGATATTTCCGGTCGTCCGCATCTGGAATATAAAGCTGAATTTACCTACCAGCGTGTGGGCGATTTGAGCACAGAGATGATTGAACACTTTTTCCGCTCACTCTCTTACACGATGGGCGTCACTCTGCATCTCAAGACTAAAGGTAAAAACGATCACCACCGTGTCGAAAGTTTGTTTAAAGCCTTTGGTCGGACGCTACGCCAGGCTATTCGCGTGGAGGGCGATACATTACCGTCCTCGAAAGGAGTGCTGTGATGAACGTCGTCATCCTTGACACCGGCTGCGCCAATTTAAGCTCGGTAAAATCCGCCGTGGCGCGCCACGGTTACACCCCGGTGGTCAGCCGCGAAGCGGAAATCGTATTACGCGCTGACAAACTCTTTCTGCCCGGCGTCGGCACGGCGCAGGCCGCTATGGATCAACTGCGCGAACGTGAACTGATCGACTTAATTAAAGCGTGTACTCAGCCGGTACTGGGTATCTGCTTAGGGATGCAACTGCTGGGTCGTCGCAGCGAAGAGACGCGCGGCGTGGATCTGCTGAACATTATCGAACAAGACGTGCCGAAAATGACCGACTTTGGTCTGCCGCTGCCGCACATGGGCTGGAATCGCGTGTATCCGCAGGCGGGCAACCGGCTGTTTCAGGGCATTGAAGATGGCGCCTATTTTTACTTTGTTCACAGCTACGCGATGCCGGTCAACCCGTGGACTATCGCCCAGTGCAATTACGGCGAGCCGTTTACCGCGGCGGTACAGAAAGATAATTTCTTCGGCGTACAGTTCCATCCGGAACGTTCGGGCGCGGCGGGCGCACAGTTGCTGAAAAACTTCCTGGAGATGTAATGATTATTCCGGCATTAGATTTAATTGACGGCACCGTGGTGCGTCTCCACCAGGGCGACTACGCCCGGCAGCGGGATTACGGTAACGATCCCCTGCCCCGTTTGCAGGATTACGCCGCCCAGGGCGCCGGGGTGCTGCATCTGGTAGATCTGACCGGCGCTAAAGATCCGGCTAAGCGACAGATACCGCTGATTAAAACCCTGGTCGCGGGCGTGAACGTGCCTGTTCAGGTCGGCGGCGGCGTGCGTACCGAAGAAGACGTTGCGGCATTACTGAAAGCTGGCGTTGCCCGTGTGGTCATCGGTTCAACGGCGGTGAAATCTCCTGACGTGGTGAAAGGCTGGTTTGAACGTTTTGGCGCGCAGGCGCTGGTACTGGCGCTGGACGTTCGCATAGACGAACACGGCAACAAGCAGGTGGCGGTTAGCGGCTGGCAGGAAAATTCCGGCGTCTCGCTGGAACAACTGGTGGAGACCTATCTCCCCGTCGGCCTGAAACATGTACTGTGTACCGATATTTCTCGCGACGGCACGCTGGCGGGCTCTAACGTTTCACTGTACGAAGAGATATGCGCCAGATATCCGCAGATCGCCTTTCAATCCTCCGGCGGTATTGGCGATATCGATGATATTGCCGCCCTGCGCGGCACCGGCGTGCGCGGCGTGATTGTCGGACGCGCTCTGCTGGAAGGGAAATTTACCGTTAAGGAGGCCATCCAATGCTGGCAAAACGTATAATTCCGTGTCTGGATGTTCGTGATGGTCAGGTGGTGAAAGGCGTACAGTTTCGCAACCATGAGATCATTGGCGATATCGTTCCGCTGGCCAAACGCTATGCCGACGAAGGCGCGGACGAACTGGTGTTCTATGACATTACCGCCTCCAGCGATGGTCGCGTAGTCGATAAAAGCTGGGTGGCGCGCGTTGCCGAGGTGATCGACATTCCGTTTTGTGTAGCGGGCGGCATCCGGTCAATTGACGACGCCGCCAAAATTCTTTCTTTCGGGGCGGATAAGATCTCTATCAATTCCCCTGCACTGGCTGACCCAACGCTGATTACCCGTCTGGCTGACCGTTTTGGCGTACAGTGCATTGTCGTCGGGATTGATACCTGGTTTGACGACGCCACGGGGAAATATCATGTTAACCAGTATACCGGCGATGAAAACCGTACCCGCGTGACGCAGTGGGAGACGCTGGATTGGGTGCAAGAGGTACAACAGCGCGGCGCGGGGGAAATCGTCCTGAATATGATGAACCAGGACGGCGTGCGTAACGGTTACGATCTGACGCAGTTGAAAAAAGTCCGTGACGTTTGCCGCGTGCCGCTGATCGCCTCCGGCGGCGCGGGCACGATGGAACACTTTCTTGAGGCATTCCGTGATGCCGATGTCGACGGCGCGCTTGCCGCCTCCGTTTTTCACAAGCAAATCATCAATATTGGCGAATTAAAAGCGTACCTGGCAGGCCAGGGCGTGGAGATCAGGATATGTTAACAGAGCAACAACGCCGCGAGCTGGACTGGGAAAAAACCGATGGCCTGATGCCAGCCATCGTGCAACATGCGGTATCCGGCGAAGTATTGATGCTGGGCTATATGAACCCACAAGCGCTGGACAAAACCATTGAATCCGGCCATGTCACGTTCTTCTCACGCACGAAACAGCGTTTATGGACCAAAGGCGAAACCTCAGGCCATGTGCTGAATGTCGTCAGCATTGCGCCGGATTGCGACAACGATACACTGCTGGTGCTGGCAAATCCTGTCGGGCCGACCTGCCACAAAGGTACCAGCTGCTGCTTTGGCTACGCCGGCCATCAGTGGTTATTCCTGTATCAACTGGAGCAGCTACTGGCAGAGCGCAAAACCGCCGATCCGGCCAGCTCTTACACGGCGAAACTGTACGCCAGCGGTACCAAACGTATTGCGCAAAAAGTTGGCGAAGAAGGTGTAGAAACCGCGCTGGCGGCCACCGTCAATGATCGTTTTGAATTAACCAATGAAGCGTCTGATTTGATGTACCACCTGCTGGTGCTGTTGCAGGATCAGGATCTCAACCTCACCACCGTGATCGACAATCTTCGTAAGCGTCATCAATAAGCATAAAAAACCGGGCAACGCCCGGTTTTTTATGAGAAATTTTACCTTTCGAAGCCGACCACCATCCGGCAAAGAAGCTTACAAGGCTTTTGGCTTATAGCTACGTAGCGCATTGCGCCCCAGCACAATCCCGGCACCGATCATCCCGCCCAGCAATACAGCCAGCACAAGGGTAATGGCTTTTTTCGGGCTATCGCGACGGACCGGCAGCGTCGGCTTCATCACATAACGATAGACGTGCACCGTATCGGCAGTCACTTTCAGATTTTTAATGTCCAGCAGTGTCTGCTTCGTCTGGTAATAGGCCGGAGAAAAGACCAGTGGACGCGTCGCTTCGTTCTGTATCATCGATTTTAGCGCATCGCTCCCCAGCAGGAACATCGTGTCCTGGGTAACATCCTGGGTTTGCTGAATCTGCGGCTGCGTGATTTTGGCCTCATCCGCATAGCGCAACGCTTCTTCGATTTGCTTAATACGCAGATCTTTTTGCTCCTGCGCCACAACTTCCTGCGTCTCAAGGGACTCCTGCAACGTTTTGGTTTGCAGCGTGATGTTATCTTTCAGGTCAACTTCCAGTTCCTTAGCGACCTCTTCATCCACCTGTTGGATATATTCCGCCAGCCGACGCTGCGCCCCTTCAGCGGTAGTACTCACATAAGAAACCGAGAGTGGCAGCGCCTGCCCCTTTACCGACTGTTCAATGGTGAGCTTTTCCCGCTCTTTCTGATTATCCAGCGCTTCCGATAATGCGGAAAACGCAGAGCTAAAGCGGCTTATAAAATTCGCCTGCACTTCAGAGATTTTGGGGGCATTCCCGCCATACAAGACGTTGAGCGCATTGGTATAGGTGGCAACCTGCGCGGCATCAGGTTGGGTAATAATCGCCGTGGATGTCCATTTTTCTTTGGCTATCATCAGGTAGCCTACGGCCAGCAAAATGGCGATAATAACGGCTACAATAATGGTCATCTTCCCACGCCATAACTGTAGCAATAACTCAATCAAATCAATCTGTTCCGGATCGTTCCCACGCCCGGAAGACGTATTACTATCCACTGTCATAGATACCCTAACTAAAAAAAGGATGAAGCTGGAGACAGTGTAGTCATAAAGCAAATATATGCCATAGGATTAATGATAAAAATCAGACATTATTTCCATTTGGTCAATAAATCATCGGGACTCATCAGCCCCGATTGCCTTATTAATCACTACCGAAAAGATCGCGGGTATACACTTTTTCAGCAACATCCAAAAGCTCTGCCGCCATCCTGTTGGAAATAATGACATCCGCCTGCTGTTTAAAGCAGTGCAAATCACGTTCAAGACGTGAGTTAAAGAAAGTATCTTCTTCCATTACCGGCTCATAGATGATGACCTCTACGCCTTTCGCTTTAATGCGCTTCATAATCCCCTGAATCGATGAGGCGCGGAAGTTATCGGAGCCACTCTTCATAATCAGGCGATAAATGCCCACCACTTTAGGCTTTCTGGCGAGGATAGCGTCGGCAATAAAATCTTTACGCGTACGGTTTGCTTCAACGATAGCGGAGATAATATTATTAGGCACCGACTGATAATTGGCCAGCAACTGTTTGGTATCTTTTGGCAAACAATATCCGCCATAACCAAAAGAGGGATTATTATAATGATTGCCAATACGCGGGTCGAGGCACACCCCTTCAATAATTTGTCGGGTATTTAATCCTAACGTTTCAGCATAGCTGTCTAATTCATTAAAATAAGCGACTCGCATAGCGAGATAAGTATTGGCGAAAAGTTTAATAGCTTCCGCCTCAGTGGAGTCCGTAAACAGCGTTGGAATCTCCTGTTTAATAGCGCCTTCCTGGAGTAATGCGGCAAATTCTCTGGCGCGCTCAGACTGTTCCCCAATCACGATACGGGAGGGATAAAGGTTATCGTAAAGGGCTTTACCTTCACGTAAAAACTCCGGAGAGAAAATGATATTTTCTGTCGCAAACTTCTGACGCATTGCCGCCGTGAAGCCAACCGGCACCGTAGACTTAATAATCATCACGGCTGCGGGGTTGATGCTGATCACATCCTGAATGACCGATTCCACACTGGACGTATTAAAATAGTTGGTTTTGGGATCGTAATCCGTAGGCGTAGCAATAATGACGTAATCTGCATTCTGGTACGCATCAAACTTATCCAGCGTTGCCCTGAATCTGATGTTATCTTCCTTTAAAAATTGCTGAATTTCTTTATCAACAATCGGAGATATCCGATCATTTAACAGTTCAACACGGGAAGGAACAATGTCTAACGCCACCACATCATGATGTTGTGCAATAAGCAAACCATTAGACAAGCCAACATAACCCGTCCCGGATATCGTGATTTTCATTATTCGCTCTCAGAATTAACTTAATTATGAATCATGATGTATTTCGCATCCTGATAAGATATTAAAGTTTTAACGCCTGAGTATATAAAGTGCAACGCAGACGAAAACAATTCAGATTATCTTCATTACGATAAACACAGATTATTAAGTTAATATTAAGCAAAAGCGATAAATCAATAAGAATAGAGATAAAAAAAAGCCCGGTATTAAACCGGGCTTAAACATTTTTGCAGAAATTATTCCAACCACTCGGTATGGAAAATGCCTTCTTTATCAGTACGTTTATAGGTGTGCGCACCAAAGTAGTCACGCTGCGCCTGAATTAAGTTAGCTGGCAGTACTGCGGCGCGATAGCTGTCATAGTAGGCCACTGCCGCAGAGAATGTCGGCACCGGAATGCCGTTCTGCACCGCGTAAGCCACAACATCACGCAGCGCCTGCTGGTACTCATCAGCAATTTTCTTGAAGTAAGGCGCTAACAGCAAGTTAGCGATACCAGCGTTTTCTGCGTAAGCATCAGTGATCTTCTGCAGAAACTGAGCGCGAATGATACAGCCCGCACGGAAAATCTTAGCAATCTCGCCGTAGTTGAGATCCCAGTGATATTCATCAGACGCGGCGCGTAGCTGCGAGAAGCCCTGCGCATAGGAGACGATCTTGCCAAGATACAGCGCGCGACGCACTTTCTCGATAAATTCAGCTTTGTCGCCTGCCGGCTGCGCTTTCGGCCCGGAGAGCACTTTAGATGCGGCAACACGTTGCGCTTTCAACGAAGAGATGTAACGCGCAAAGACGGATTCGGTAATCAGCGACAGCGGTTCACCCAGATCCAGCGCGCTCTGGCTGGTCCATTTACCGGTCCCTTTGTTGGCGGCTTCATCAAGAATGACATCCACCAGGTAGTTTCCGTCTTCATCTTTTTTAGTGAAGATGTCTTTAGTGATGTCGATCAGATAGCTGCTCAGCTCGCCGTTATTCCACTCAGTAAAAGTGTTCGCCAACTCTTCATTGCTGAGATTCAGGCCGCCTTTCAGCAGGGAGTAAGCTTCAGCGATAAGCTGCATATCGCCATATTCAATACCATTGTGGACCATCTTGACGTAGTGACCAGCACCATCGGCGCCGATATAGGTCACGCACGGTTCGCCATCTTCCGCCACAGCAGCAATCTTCGTCAGGATCGGCGCCACCAGTTCATAGGCATCTTTCTGACCGCCAGGCATGATAGATGGCCCTTTCAGCGCGCCCTCTTCACCACCGGAAACACCGGTACCGATAAAGTTAAAACCTTCCGCAGACAGCTCGCGATTGCGACGGATTGTGTCCTGGAAGAAGGTGTTACCGCCATCAATAATGATATCGCCTTTTTCCAGATACGGTTTCAGCGAATCGATAGCTGCATCAGTACCTGCACCCGCTTTCACCATTAACAGGATACGACGAGGCGTTTCGAGGGATTCAACAAACTCTTTCACCGTGTAATAAGGCACCAGCTTTTTGCCGGGATTCTCGGCAATCACTTCTTCGGTCTTTTCACGGGAGCGGTTGAAAACGGAGACGGTATAACCACGGCTTTCGATGTTGAGCGCGAGGTTGCGCCCCATCACTGCCATACCGACGACGCCGATCTGTTGCTTGGACATTACATACTCCTGTCAGGTGTGGAAACCCTGCCACAAACGGTCATGGCAGGTTAAAGGTGAATAGTATGTTAACTCAAAGGTATGATATTAAGGTAGCGATTGATGCGTTCAGATTTTACGCAGGCTATTTTATACAATTATTATTCAGTACTTCTCGGTAAGCTTAATACGCACCATCTCGCCGCAAAACAACTTTCGCTGTTTTAAACAGAATGGCAATATCATTCCAAAGCGTCCAGTTTTTAACATACCAGGAATCAAAATAAACACGAGTGTCATAATCAACATCATTACGCCCACTCACTTGCCATAGACCTGTCATGCCCGGCTTTGCCATCAAATAATAATCAACATCATCACAATAACGCTCCAGTTCATCCGAAACGATAGGTCGTGGTCCAACCAGGCTCATATCACCTTTTAGTACATTAAAAAGTTGTGGCAACTCATCAAGGCTAGTTTTACGTATAAATCGACCTACAGCTGTGATTCGAGGATCATTTTTCAGTTTAAAATCTTTCTCCCATTCAGCCCTGGCAATAGGATCGTTAGCCAAAAGTTCTTTTAGTACCTCTTGAGAATTCATAACCATAGAACGAAATTTGTAGCATGGAAAAAGTTTTCCATGCCGACCTACTCGCTGGTGACCATAAATAGCCGGACCACCATCTCGAGTAACTTTATACCACAGATAAATCATAAGTGGTGATGCAATTATAAGAATCATTATTGAACAAACAATATCAAATGTCCGTTTGAGAAAACGGGACGACCTTTTAGCCAAGTTATTTTGTATCCTTAATAACATAACTTCATGGCTAAAGATAAAAGACATATCAGTATTATATAATGGCAATCCTCTAAACGAGGGGACTACAGTAACAGAACGACAATGATGTTTTGAAAGTTCACGTAGCCAAAAATGTGTTTTCTCCAACTCGGTGTATTCATAAGCAAGGATATAATGGACATCACCTGTACGATTTAAATCCCAAATAATCTCAGTATCCTTTATCACCGGCAACATATTTATTTCAGCATCTGACGCATCCGTATCAAAAAAAGCGATAACATCAAACCCCATCATCTCCTCACTTTGCAGCGCAGAATATGCACCACGAGCATTCTGTCCGCTCCCCAGGATGATAGTTTTTTTCTTCCAGATACCTAGCTTGTTCAATAAATGCTTTGTAAGTGCGCGAAAAAAAGGCACCAGGATTAGAGCAAAAGTCCAACAAAACACCCAGACATAGCGTGAAAACTGCCATTTTGTAAACGCTATCAGAGCCAAATCAAATATAGCAAAAATAACGATCGTACGAAAAATTTCTTTTAACTCATACCAAAATGGCTTGCGGTATGTATAATGTCGCAAACGAATCCAAAACCAACCGACACATACTACTGACAAAATAAAATGCGTAATAACTCTTGTATCTAATTGGTCTTGAGGAATAAATCGCTGTACTTGATCAAAAATAAAATAGACACATCCTAATGAAAACCATAAGGCTAAATTAAAAAAAATCAAATCCGATATAGCCAAAAAAATTTTACATAGCTGTGGATTATACTTATTATCAATATTATCCATTTAATCCTCACCCTCTGACCGTGCATAATGTAAATAAAATAGGCATATTAAGTAAATAACATTCAATTTTTTACAGCAAGCATCGTTTTTTAATATTAGCAAGCGTTGTATTTACAAGATCCTGAGCCCTATTTAATAAATTAGCTTCTGCATAGCAGCGTAACTCAGGTGCATTACCAGAAGCGCGCAAATGCACAATACATCCATCACGTAAAGTAATTCGCATACCATCTGTCATATCTGTAGAAATTGCACCTTCATTCTCCAAACCAATATAGCTTAAGAGGTTGCTCAGATTTTCTCTGCCCATACTAATTAAGGATTGACTTTTATCAGTTGTAATCCCCTGTAATCTGTCAGAATGGGTGTAACGAGTTGGGAGTTCATTGACTAAAGCGCTAATGCTGGTATTCCTACTTTTGTAAAGCAGCATTATTGCTGGTAATACAGCATCACGAGTTGGTAAGGCATGAAGATTCTGCTCGTTAATACAGATGTCGCTTCCTAATAAAAAACCGCCATTGGCTTCAAAACCGACAATACGACTATAACTCCGCGATAATTCATTAAAAGCTTCGATAACATAAGGCGAGCCAATTTTTGTAAGCTTAACATGTTTAAAAAAGCGGCCAGAAGAAATTATGCTGTTACAACTAACAGGAATAGCGACGGCTTCTGCATCCAATGCAAGTGAACATAATAGACCTAGTATATCGCCTCTTAGCCACTCACCGGCCTCATCAGCAATAAGAGGGCGATCACCATCCCCATCTGTCGAGAATATGGCATCTAAATCGAACTCTTTAGCCCATGAGCGAGCTTTTTCCCGATCCTCTTTGCTTACAGCCTCTGTATCTATAGGTACAAAATTATCGCTTCTACCCAAGCTAACGACTTCAGCCCCCAATGCAATAAATAAAGGCTTATAAAGATCACGCCCAGCGCTTGAATGTTCGTAAATACCAATACGCTTATTTTTCAGGAATGGAGTAGAAAATAAAGATGTATAACGAGATATATAATTAACAGCAGCCATTTCTGAAACTATGAGTTCTTTAAGCTCTAAATGGCTGCACGTATCTTCAACACTAAGGATCGCAGCCTCATCATGTTTCGTGATTTCACCATCAGGACGATAAAACTTGAGGCCGTTCCGCTCGAATGGAATATGACTTCCCGTAACCATTATCGCAGGCATATTGTCAGACATAGACTGAAAGGCCAAAGCTGGGGTTGGTACCACTCCATAAAAAATACAGTTAACGCCTTTATCCGCCAATGCAGCAGCACACGCCTGAGCCATCCCATAACTACTTGGACGATTATCTATTGCCAATGCTACGGTATCAAAGGAAAAATGTTCCTGCATAACGGCAACAAATGAAACCGTAAAAGCAGCACATACCTGAGGTGTAAAATCTTTTACAAGACCGCGAGCCCCACTCGTTCCAAACACAATACCTGATGAATAAATAACATCACGGCTATTATTAACTACGTTCATTAGTCCACTCCTTCGAAAATCCAGAACGTTGTTCTAAACGAATAATATCATCCTCACCAAGATAGGTACCTGATTGAATCTCAATTAACTTCAGGGGGGTCATTCCAGGATTTTCCAGCGCGTGAATAGTATTCGGAGGAATAAATGTTGATTCATTTTCAGAAACCATATAAATCTGCTCTCCCTTTGTAACACGAGCAGTCCCGGATAATACTATCCAATGCTCAGCCCGGTGGTGATGCATCTGCGCCACAAATTTCTCACCCGGCTTAACAGTGATACATCGAACGAGGTAATTTTTGCCGCTATCAATCACATTATATTTTCCCCAGGGGCGGAAAACTTCTTGATGATGTTTATATTCGTTCCTATCATTCCGTTTTAAATAATCGACAATTTTTTTAACATCTTGTACTGTATCTTTATTAGCCACCAGTAAAGCGTCTGTTGTTTGAACAATGACAAGATTGCTTACACCAATCGCACTTATAAACATATCTTCGGAATAAATGTAATTATCATTACAAGCATGTGCGAAGATATCTCCTTTTAAAACATTTCTCTGATGATCTTTATTCGATATATCCCAAAGTGAGGACCAGGAACCCACATCCGACCAGCCAGCGCTCATTGGTATCACCACCGCATGCTGTGTGTGCTCCATAACTGCATAATCGATAGAATCACTCGGGCATGACATAAACTCTTCTTTATCAATACGAATAAAATCAAGATCGGGATTTATATGTCCTACCGCCTTTTCACAAGCTTTATAAATTTCAGGTGATAAATACTTTAATTCGTTTAAATAAGAGCTTGCACGAAATAAAAACATACCGCTATTCCAGTAATATTTCCCTGATTTGAAATAGTCACCGGCGGTATCGATATCCGGTTTCTCCACAAATTCAGCCACTGCATAAGCGTCATTTCCTATCAACTCACCACGACGAATATATCCATAACCCGTTTCAGCATGCGTTGGAACAATACCAAAAGTTACAAGCTTACCATTTGCAGCGTATTCTTCAGCATGTCTGACAGCTTTCGTAAAAGCTATTTCATCCTGAATCACATGATCTGCAGCAAGAACCAACAAAAGAGGATCAGCATTATCAGCATTCTGGAGCGCACAAAACGCGGCAAGAGCGATCGCTGGTGCAGTATTACGGCCTACCGGTTCGAGAATAATATTATTTGCTAACTTGTCAATTTCACGGAGTTGTTCAGCGACTAAGAAACGGTGTCTGTCATTGCAAATGACAACGGGTTCTTCTGTAGAAAGTGAAGCTAATCGCTTTATAGTATTTTGCAGCATTGATAGTTTACCTTCAACGCTTAGAAACTGCTTCGGATGATATTCGCGTGAAAGCGGCCATAAACGGCTACCTGTGCCGCCAGCCATAATTACGGGAAGAAAAGACATTTATTTTATCTCTTTTGACGAAGAATATTGGATATTATTCCAATAACTCTTGTACATGCTAAAATAGCGACATGTAGACAACGGTAAAGATTGCCAATGCTTGCCTAATTTGTAACCCAAGAATTTAGCAAAGGTTGTTAATAAAGCTCTTGGAATCCAGAACGGTGCATTTTTAAGCAGGAATTGAATCTCTGATTTTACGAAGCGGAAACCCTCACCACCGGCTCCGCCAAAGTCACGCTGAATCCACGGAGAACAAGCATGAAATACACCAGTATCAAAATATCGTTGAAACTCTTCTCGCGGGGTATAATTATGGGAGTGTCTTACCACCGCTTCAGCGCAGTAGGCGACCTTATAACCCGCCTGAATCATCTTAGCCGCCATAAACATATCCTCGGCAAGAATTGTATGTTCAGGAAACCCACTTAACTCTTCAAAAACGGAACGGCGATAGGCAGCAAAAGAATTGGACATAAATACAGTTTTAATACCCAATTTTTCTATATCTGCCTTACTTTTAACAATAGATTTTGAACTATAATTAAAATTTCTGGCATGCACTGCAAGGGGATTAGCATCTTTATGAGGAAGTTGTCTACCACAAACCGCTGCTATCAATGGATCTGAAAAATAATAAACCAAATTTTTAATTGCATCCGAATCCGCGAGAATTGCATCTTGCGTTAGAAAAATTATAACATCAGCGTCCAGAGTTTTTGCAACTGCTAAATTTCTGGTTCCTCCATGATTAAAATCTTTAGAGTCAATATTAAATATTGATATATTTTTCAGGTCTGAGGCTAACGGAACCGTTTCATCTTTAGAACCTGAGTCTATAACAATCAATTTATCCGGATATATAGTTTGCTGCTTAATCGCATCCAGAACATTAGGCCAAAGCGACCCTGCATTATATGTGGGAATAATTAATGTTATTTTCATTTATTTTGATTCCGCCAACCAATTGCCAACCATCTGCTTCATATTATCAAAGTCATACCGTGCGACATAGTTGTTAAATCGGGAAATTGCATCAGGCAACTGCTCTATATTTTTAATTGCACTCTGCCAGCTTTTTTCATCATCCGGATTCACATATAATGCACCATTGGTTAACACTTCATGAAATACTGGTATATCGGACACTATAACTGGAGTATTTGATGCCATCGCTTCAATAGGAGGTATACCAAAACCCTCATCAATAGATGGATAAACAAGCGCGTAGGCTTTAGAATATAAAATCTTTAATTCATTAAATGAGACTTCATGTAAAAAAGTCACTTTATCTTTTAGTTCCAGATCAACGACCATTTGTTGGAGAGACATTGCATAGTCAGTACGACCACATACAATAATTAAATTATAAGAGTCAGACCAAACTTTTTTATTTTTTATGAATGAATGAATATTTTTATGTGGCCAACTTGCACCAACAGCTAAAAAGTAATTCTCTTTTTCTTTTTTTTGTATAAAATCAGATTTATTAACACTATTATAAATTACTGATATTTTCTCACTATCTACATTATAAGTTTTAGCAATGCTATCTTTAACGGTATAAGATACCGTTAAAACATGCTTACATCGCTTAACGGACATTTTTAATAAAAAGCGAAAATACACTTTCTGAATAAAACTATCTGGATAATAAAAAGGTCTTATATCATGTACGGTTATCGTTTGGTTTCTCAGTAAGGGGATAGTGTGATGTGTAGTACACACCAATTTTTTATTACCAAACTTAATTAAAACCCTCAGCGCAAGCCAGTAACTATATACATACCATACTAATGGTCTAAGTCGCGATGTTTTTGATGTGTTGCTAACAATATTCGGAACAGTAACTACTGCATAACCGAGCTTTTCAAAATAATCAGCGTGTACCTTGCTACAGATTATTGCGTCAACATCAGCTATTTCTCGCAGTGCCGTTAAAAATTTAATCGAGTATTGCCACATTCCCGTACCACTTTTACCTAAACGTGATAGGTTAACGATCATTGAATAGCTCTCCGTTTTTCCATTCATGCTTGTATAGCGATTATCACAAGGACGACCAATAGTTATTAGGAAACATTTTCATTAAAATGAACCACGGATCATAATTAAAAATGAATAAGGAATCATATCCAAATAAATATAAGCAAGCCTTGTAATTATTATAAAATCACCATTAAAATCAGTTCATAATACTAAGCCAAATATTATACCAAGTAAAAATGCCACAAAAAATAGCATCTGCCATAATATACTCACTCTATGGTAAACACTAAGATATGCAAGAGCATAGTAAGCAAAAGAAAGAAAACTAGGGTTTCCGACAATCTCTAATTGCCACAAGTCTTAATTTTGAAATTGATAAATAGTCAAAAACAACCCCGTCCATACATATTATAGATACATATATAGCATCTGTTACTGTATCCGAAAAAGCAAGAGTATTTAAAGGTTCTAATTAAGGAAATTGCAAATAAATCATCCTACAAAACACGTATAAACTATACGCTAAATAGTCACGACAATAATAGCATAAGCATTTTTTATACTATAAACTCGATTTGTATTGATGTTGATACTATGAAAATATTTTTTTTATTACCATTTTTGCTAATTTTATTTTTTTAGTGTAGCTAGCCAGCCCTTTAAGACGAAATATTAAATTGGTGGCTATTTTCGGATATCCCAACTTCTTATAAAATGATGCAAGTTCAGCCCTATCGGTGGAATCACCATAACATGCCATAGCTAAAGAAGTATAAAACCAAGGACGCTCTTTTGTAAGAACCCGTCCAAATGAGATATATATTTTTGTATTGTTATTATAAAAATCCTCCCTCAGTTTTAAATAACCGATGAAATCAATTTTTATTCGACGAGCCTTCCCATTACTTTCGAATGTATCGTTATCTCCTCTGCAATCAACCAGTGGCAGTGATATGTACTGCAGGGTCGAATTCATATTGTTAATTATTCTTAATAAAATATATACATGCGCATAAGCTGTACCAATGTATGACTCGTCAAATATGACGTCAGACCATTTATTCCTTTTCACTATAATAGAGCTTAAGTAGCTAAAAAGTCCGCCGACTGAGTTACATTTACTAAAGTACTCTATCAAATCAGCTTCATTGCTAAAAGAAAATAATCTACTGCCACCATTTAACCATCGCCGATGTGGATTAGATATTTTCGTCATTGAAATATCTAATTCTCGTCTGTCACATAAATAAATGTCACTTCCGGCAGCCAATTTATCTTCCATCAATGCAAGGGAATTTTTTGTAAGAATATCATCACTTCCGAAAATCCAACAATAATCTCCAGTCCCCATATTAACTGCAGATAAATAATTCCTATCTGGCCCAATATTTTCGTTATGCCTTTGATACAAAATTGGAAAATTAAATCTATCTCTCCAGATATTTATTGACTCTTCCGTTCCATCAGTTGATGCATTATCTGAAATACATACTTCTACAATTAAGGAGTGAGAAGATTGATTATTAATACTTTCAAGAAGGTCTTCAATGAATTTTACTCGATTATACGTTGGGATACAAAATGATACCTTCATATTATGCTAGCCTTTTACTCTTATACATATAATACACTGGCAATCCCCAAAAAACAGTTAGCGAGAACGATAAAATTAGTCCGTATAAAATACCAACTATTCCATAATGCTCTGCAAAATACCATTGAGTCACACCACCAATTAATGCCTGACACGGAACTATGAGCCAAAGAATTTTTAATTGGTTCATACTTTGAAGTAACATAGCAAATGTATCACACCAAACTCTTATACTAAAATACACAGCCAGTAAAACAAAAACAGCCCCACTAATATTATAATCTATACCGTTAGCAATTATGCTATAGATATAATCCTTTAAAACATAAATGAATAACGTACCAAGACCAACAAAAAATACCCCACCAATAATATTTAGGAAAATGATTCTATGCAACTTTCTCCACTGCATTTTCACTCGTAATTCAGCACATACTGGCCATAATGCTTGTAATACCGCAGTATAAATAAAAAACATTAAACCAAATATTTTCATCGTTACAGTATATTTTATAATATCTGCAGCAGATAATTTCTGAGACATCACAATATAATCAGTTTGTAAAACTATTATCGATAAGGACGAAAAAATCAGAAACCCTGATGAACGTGATAGTAATAATTTATAGGTGTTAAAGTTTACTTTCGTTTTAAGAACATATATGTACCGAAACGATATATATATAATGGGCAGTATTGCTACCGGAGCATACAATGCTACTAAAGCGAAGGTAATACTCGAATCTGGCATTAAATAATGGATCGCAACTACATCTAAAAAACCTAAAAGATAAGATAATGCATTAATTATATTAGCTTTCCACCCTAACAGTTCCGCAAATAATATTTTATAGACCACACTCCCAACGCCAATGAATATAAATAATATACTTGCTATAAAAAAATAACTTCCTGAGTTGTTTTTCAATTCATCGCTAAATGAAGTAAGATATAGTGACGATAATTTATCTGATAAGAAGAATAATGTAGAGCTTAAAATGATTAAGGATGCGAATAGAATATGAATTGCGGCCTTGATATATGCATCATATGATTTTCTATCAGCTTTCAACTCAGATATATAATTTTGTAGACTACTACCAATCCCAATATCTGCAATGCTAAACCAGACCAATAATCCAGTTAAAAGAGTAAATACAGCGTATGATTCTTCGCCAAGAATTTCCAAAAGAAATTTAACACTTACTAACTGAACACCGGCAATTATTATCTTTGAAAGCCAAGAGGAAGCGGCAATAATAAGATGTCTTGGAATTCTAACCAACCTCAGTTTCCTCACGTCAGCTTCATCTTTTAATTATAAAAAATATTTCATTCTTTAATTATGCCCGCTTTCGCGGGCAGAAACATCATATAGAACTAGTCCAATCATACATTTTCTGGACACCATCTTTTGCCGAGACTTTCGGGCTCCAGTCAATTGCATTAGTGATTTTTTTAATATCTGCAACAAAAACACGCTGATCACTTTCCCTTACTGGTAAATTAGTGAACCTCATATCAATGTTGCAATAATCTTCAAGCAATTTGAATAATTCAAGTAATGATAGGCTGTTGACAATGGTACCACCAATATTAAAAGCGTTCCCCCTAATTTTTGATACATTTGCCAAGGCAGTGAAATATAACGAAATCATATCTTCAGCATGCAAAACATCCCTAACTTGCTTACCATTACCAGAAATAGTGAAGGGTTTGTTAATACCATTTTTAATTTCAACCGCTTTTTGACAAAACCAACCTACCCAGCCTTGATCATAAGTAGCAAACTGTCTCCCACCATACATTGATGAATGCCTGAACACCACTGTATTCAAACCAAAAATCCTTGCATAATCAAGCATGTATTGATCTGCAGCACCTTTTGAACAACCATATGGTGAGTGGAAATCTAATTGTGTGCTCTCATCATATCCATTAGGCTTATCTATACAAGTATATCTAGTTTCTGTTTCATTGTATTTATATTGCTCAAGATCGCCGTATACTTTATTTGTTGATGAATAAATTATATTACAATTTGAATTATACTGCCGTACTGCCTCAAGTAAATTTAAAGTTCCACCTACATTAATTTCAAAATCCATACAAGGATTGTCAATAGATGTAGTCATTGCCACTTGACCTGCAAGATGAAAACAGCTATCAGGCATATACTTAGTTATTAATCTTGTAACATCATTTTTGTTGCGAATATCACCATGTACAAACTCAAAGTTTCCTAAGGAGGATAACCAATGTAAATTATCTGTTGCACCTTTACGTGATAGATTATCGAATACAATTAAATCAATCCCTTGACTTAAAGCAAAGGAGGCAAGATTACTCCCAAGAAAGCCACATCCACCGGTAATTAAAAGCTTCATTTCCCTTCCTCTTCAATTATTTCAGTTAATGCATCAACAAGAGAGAACTCTCTTTTCCATCCTATTTTTTCAAGTTCTGCTATATCAGCACAACTATACATCAATTCATTGGCTCTTTCTTTGACCACACCAAATTCAATTATAGAATTGCTTTTTGTGATATTTTTAACAGTCTCTACATATTCACGAATTGATATAGCCTTTCCACTACCAACTTCAATACTATGAAATTTGGGGAAATTATTAACATTATTTATAATACAATCGAACGCTGTTAGTAGATCTTTTATATACAAGAAATCTCTCTGTTGCAAACCAGATGTTAACTTTACTGGCTGGTTACTTAAACAACGTCTAATAACCATACTGGTAAACTTATCGTCTCCATCAAAAGCTCCATAGAAATGCTCCAATTTTAACTCTATATATTTACCACAAACTTTATCTATAATGGCGGCGGCGAGTTCATTTGCTTTTTGTTTAGTATATGCATATAAACTCGTATTTGGTGGCAGTGATGTTCCACAATTTATGAATACTGCATCAAGTGATGAGATAGATTCTAATACTCTGATAGGCATAAGAATATTGCTTTCTATTAAAGCTGTTGCAGGTTCGTTATGTCTTCCATAGCAAGCAATAGTGTTAATAATAATATTCGGTTCAAATTCTACTATTTTTTCGATCCAATTATTTTCTGTCGTGTAAATAATATTATTTATGGTAGCTTCATTGTTCCTCTTCCTTGCTAAGCCAATCACAGTATGTCGACTTTCGAAGTAGGATGTAAGTCGTGATCCAAGGAACCCAAACGCTCCCATTATTAGAATTTTCATGAAATCATAGAGGGGAATCCCCCCCCCTCAAAAATTAGAAATTTAAACCAAAAAACTCTTCAAATTTGCTAACTACATAATCTAAATGCTCTGTAGTCAAGCCAGGATAAATACCAATCCAGAACGTTTGATTCATTATACGGTCGGTATTTGTCAACTCACCCACTACACGATATTTCACATTAGCAAAATACGGTTGGCGAATCAGATTTCCAGCAAACAGTAAACGTGTACCGATTTTTGCTTCATCAAGGAATTTCACCAGTTCGACACGGTTAACACCGCTAGTTTCTTTCAGGGTGATAGGGAAGCCAAACCAGGATGGGTCTGATTTCTCTGTTGCTTCTGGTAATTCGAGGAATTCAGTGCAAGATTGCAAGCCCTGTTTCAGATAGGAAAAGTTAGCTTTACGCTGCTCTACAAACTCTTCTACGCGCTCCAACTGAGCCAGACCACATGCTGCCTGCATGTCCGTGATTTTGAGATTATATCCGAGGTGGGAATAAGTATATTTGTGATCATAGCCTTGAGGAAGTGATCCCAATTGCTGACCAAAACGTTTACCGCAGGTGTTATCGCATCCTGGCGCACAATAACAATCCCGGCCCCAGTCACGGAACGACTCAATAATTTTCTTCAGTTCACCTGACTTGGTGAATACAGCACCGCCTTCACCCATTGTGATATGGTGAGCCGGATAAAAACTAACGGTTCCGATGTCACCAAAGGTACCTACCATCTGGCCTTCATAAGTCGTCCCAAGGGCATCACAGCAGTCTTCAATCAACCATAAGTTATATTTATCGGCAATCCGACGAACTTCACTCAGGTTAAATGCATTACCGAGTGTATGAGCGATCATTATCGCTTTTGATTTCTCAGTAACTGCAGCTTCAATGAGAGAGGCATCGATATTATATGTCGGGATATCAACATCCACGAATACCGGTATTAAACCATTCTGGATCGCCGGGTTAACTGTAGTCGGGAAGCCAGCAGCGACAGTAATAACCTCATCACCAGGTTTGAGAGCACGCTCGCCTAATTTTGGGGAAGTCAGCGCAGTCAGTGCCAGCAAGTTTGCCGAAGAGCCAGATGTAGTCGTTAAAACATGAGGAACCCCAATAAATTCCCCAAGTTTTTTCTCAAAGGCATCATTGAAACGACCAGTAGTTAGCCATCCATCAAGAGACGCCTCAACCATCAATTGTAACTCTTTGGCACCAATAACCTTCCCGGAAGGAGGCACAACGCTTGTACCTGCAACAAAAGGTTTCGGGCTCAATGCCTCATTCGCATACTGAGCGACAAGCTGAGAGATTTGCTCACGCAGGTTATTTGCTGTCATTACTTTGATTCCTTAAACTTATTTTCTTAACGAGTAGTTGCAGACATATAGTCGCTGATTTCACGCTTTGAACAAATCAACATATCTTCGCCGCGAATCCATGCTTTATGCCATTTTACGATGCGACCAAGTGTTTCAGTCAATCCCCAACGCGGATGCCATCCTAATTGCATATTTGCTTTAGAGCAATCCAGTTTCAGGTAATGTGCCTCATGAGGATGATTCTCACCATCCAGTAACCAGCTTGCATCATCACCCCAAAGCGTGACCATCTTGTCAACAATAAATTCGACCGTCTTCGCATCTTCATCACGCGGGCCGAAATTCCATCCTTCAGAAAACTTAGCACCTTCTGTATATAAGCGTTGCGCCACCACAATGTAACCAGAAAGAGGCTCCAGTACATGCTGCCAGGGACGGATAGAATATGGGTTTCGAATAATAACCTGCTGGTTATTTTCAAATGAGCGCAGAATATCGGGAATTAAACGGTCTTTAGCCCAATCGCCTCCGCCTATGACATTACCAGCCCTCACAGACGCCAAACCAACGCCATGTTGCTCATAATTTGCAGGATTGAAGAATGAGTTCCGGAATGCAGACGCGACTAATTCTGCACAACCTTTACTATTAGAGTATGGATCGTACCCTCCCATGGGTTCGTTCTCACGATAGCCCCACACCCACTCACGATTGTCGTAGCACTTATCACTGGTGATATTTACGACTGCCTTTATGTTACCTACTTGCTTAACTGCTTCAAGCAAATGGACAGTACCCATAACATTTGTTGAGTATGTTTCGATTGGCTGTTCATAAGATAGGCGCACTAAAGGCTGGGCTGCCATATGGAAAACAATTTCTGGCTTAAATTCTGCAATAGAATTGCGCAGCTTTTCAAAATCACGAATGTCGCCAATATGAGATTCCATAAGATCACTAAGACGCACTATCTCAAATAAACTTGGAACAGTTGGCGCATCAAGTGCATAGCCTTTTACAATTGCACCCATTTCAGTCAGCCATAGCGAAAGCCAGCTTCCTTTAAAGCCAGTATGGCCGGTAACGAATACACGTTTACCTTGCCAAAAATTTTTATCAATCATCTACTTACTCCCAGGTTTTCCACGGAGCTTTACCTTTTTCCCACAGCCCTTCAAGGTAAACTTTATCACGTAGGGTATCCATCGGCTGCCAGAAACCTGGGTGTTCAAAAGCCATTAACTCCCCCTGTTGTGCCAATGTCATTAATGGCTCTTGTTCCCAGGTTGTTGCATCGTTATCGATGAGATCGATAACCGATGGATTCAACACAAAGAAACCACCATTGATCATTGCCCCATCGCCTTTCGGTTTTTCCTGGAATGACCGGACCTGACCAGCTTGGATATCTAATGCGCCAAAACGTCCTGGTGGAAAAGTAGCTGTTAAAGTCGCTTTCTTACCGTGAGCCTTATGGAAATCGATAGTCGCTTTGATATCAAGGTCGGCAACGCCATCACCATAAGTAAACAGGAAAGCCTCGTCATCTTTTACGTATTCAGCAACACGTTTCAGACGACCACCAGTCATTGAAGAATCACCCGTATCAACCAATGTGACATTCCATGGTTCAACACGTTTATGGTGAACTTCCATACGATTTTCAGCCATATGGAATGTTACATCTGACATGTGAAGGAAGTAGTTCGCAAAATATTCTTTAATCACATATCCTTTATAACCACAGCAGATAATAAAATCCTTGATACCATGCACAGAATACATTTTCATAATGTGCCAAAGAATAGGCTTGCCACCAATTTCTACCATCGGTTTTGGTTTTACAATTGTTTCTTCACTTAGTCTGGTACCAAGTCCACCAGCCAGGATGACCGCTTTCATAAATTATCCTCAATATTATTTAGATGCGGTAAATGCATCAGAATAGAAATGTTCTACAGAGAGATTTTTCATCATAAAGTCCTTTTTACTGGCATCGATCATCACAGGTGAACCACATGCATATATATCGAAGAACTCTAGAGAATCAAAATCATCCATCACAGCATGATGGACAAATCCCTTTCTTCCCCCCCATTCGGCGTCATCACCAGAAACAACAGGGATATAATGAACGTTGTCGTGCTGTTCACTCCACTGCTGCGGTAATGCAGAGTAAAAATCTTTACTATCTTGCATTCCCCAGTAGATGTAGATCTCACGACGACATTTTCCCTGAATGAGATGCTCAACCATTGATTTAACTGGAGCGAATCCAGTACCGCCTGCAAGGAAGATTATAGGTCTGTCACTTTCACGAATAAAAAATGTTCCGCAAGGTCCTTCAATGCGCATAAGAGTATTTTCTTGTAACTCCCCAAAAATGAGAGAGCTCATCTGACCATTGGGAACATTCCTTACATGCAACTCAATACCATTCGACTCATCACTATTAGCGATAGAATAACTGCGAGTTACACCTTTATAATGTAAATTGATATACTGCCCTGGAAGGAAGCCAATTTTTGCTGTTGGTGGTGTGCGTAACTTCAAAGTCATAACATCGCCTGAAACCAGTACAGCACTATTTACCTTGCATGGGACAATTTTTTTTGTCTGTCCAGCTAGTTCAGGAAAAAAATGCGCATTTAGCTCAAGGGCGGTTTTAGGTTTACAGCAGCAGGTTAGTATTTTATCACCCTGTCCAAAAATATTACCTTTGGAGTCAACAACTTCTCCCGCCAACAAATCGGACTCACAGATACCACAATCACCCGCTTTGCAGCTATGTTCAAGATGGATGCCAGCCGATAGCGCAGCATCGAGGATTGATTCATCCTCTCTACCGGAAAATTCAATATTTGATGGAAAAATCTTAATAATATGAGACACGATGCTTACTCTGTTAACAAGGCTTGATGCAGTAAAGGTGCTGCAGCATCTTTTGCTGAAAGCTCAGGCAGCTGAGAAAAAGGCCATTCAATACCTATTGTCTCATCATTCCATAAAATGCTACCTTCCGATGAAGGTGAGTAATAATTAGTTGCTTTGTACAGAAACTCTGCATACTCACTAAGAGTAACAAAACCATGAGCAAAACCTTCTGGAATCCAAAGCTGTCGCTTATTCTCAGCAGATAGATTTACGCCAACCCATTGACCAAAAGTAGGCGATTCTTTTCGGATATCGACCGCAACATCAAAAACCTCACCGACAGCACAACGAACTAACTTCCCCTGTGCATTTTCTCCTCTCTGAAAATGTAGCCCTCTGAGTACGTTCTTTTTGGATTTTGAATGATTATCTTGAACAAATGTAACTTTACGTCCAATCAACTCTTCAAAGGTCTGCTGGTTATAACTTTCAAAAAAGAATCCCCTCTCATCGCCAAAAACTTTAGGCTCTAAGATCAAGACATCTGGTATTGCTGTTTTAATCACAATCATCACTTATAAACCTTTCACCATCTTCAGCAAATATTTGCCATAATCATTTTTTGATAATGGCCCGGCCAGTTCTATAACCTGTTGTGCATTTATAAAATTTTTACGAAATGCGATCTCTTCCGGGCAGGACACTTTTAGCCCCTGGCGTTCTTCGATGGTTGCAATAAAATTACTGGCCTCTATCAAACTCTGATGCGTCCCTGTATCCAGCCAGGCATAACCGCGCCCCATCATGGCGACAGACAATCTTCCCTGATCCATATAGATACGGTTAATATCCGTGATTTCTAACTCACCGCGAGCGGAAGGCTTAAGATTTTTCGCCATCTCCACCACGCTATTATCATAAAAATACAGCCCCGTTACCGCGTAATTACTCTTCGGTTGTAACGGTTTTTCCTCCAGACTAACGGCTGTGCCACTTTGGTCAAACTCAACCACACCGTAGCGCTCCGGATCGTTTACATGATAAGCAAAGACGGTAGCACCACTTTCTTTATTAACGGCAGCTTCCATTAACTTTGGTAAATCATGACCATAGAAGATATTGTCACCCAGTACTAATGCACAATCATCATTACCAATGAACTCTTCACCAATAATAAACGCCTGTGCTAAGCCATCCGGGCTTGGCTGTACTTTATATTGAAGATTCAGCCCCCACTGGCTGCCGTCTCCCAGCAGTTGTTGAAAACGCGGCGTGTCCTGTGGCGTACTGATGATCAGGATATCCCGAATGCCTGCCAGCATAAGCGTGGAAAGGGGATAGTAAATCATCGGTTTATCATAAATTGGTAGCAATTGCTTACTTACCGCCATGGTCACCGGATAAAGACGGGTGCCGGAGCCCCCCGCTAAAATAATGCCCTTACGCGTTTTCATTTCCATTTCTCATTCATAGAAAATGCCCTGATGGGCATTTAAATTTATCAGATGGTTGTCGTCGTAAACATTTCAGTCAGCATGCGCTTAACTCCTAATTCCCATTGCGGCAGAATAAGGTCAAAATTACGCTGAAACTTTTCAGTATTGAGACGCGAATTGCCTGGTCTGCTCGCCGGCGTCGGGTAGGCGCTGGTCGGCACAGCATTAAGCTCAGTCAGCGCAAGCGTTATCCCTGCTTTGCGCGCCTCGTCAAAGACTAAGGCCGCGTAGTCATGCCAGGTTGTGGTTCCCCCGGCAACCAGATGGTAAAGACCTGCGACTTCTGGTTTCTTTAACGCCACACGGATCGCATGAGCCGTGCAGTCAGCCAGTAATTCTGCACCGGTTGGCGCACCGTACTGATCGTTGATGACTGAAAGTGTCTGACGCTCTTTCGCCAGACGAAGCATTGTCTTTGCGAAATTATTGCCCTTACCTGCATAAACCCAACTGGTGCGGAAGATAAGATGCTTAGGGCAGTTATCCTGCAGGGCCTTTTCTCCCGCCAGTTTGGTCTTGCCATAGACATTCAGCGGCGACGTAGCGTCCGTTTCCTGCCATGGGATATCGCCGGTACCAGGAAATACATAATCGGTTGAATAATGCACTACCCATGCGCCAGTTTCGTTGGCTGCTTTAGCGATGGCTTCCACACTGGTGGCGTTAAGTAACTGCGCCAGTTCTGGTTCAGACTCTGCTTTATCTACTGCAGTATGTGCTGCTGCGTTAACAATCACATCGGGACGAAGCTTACGAACGGTTTCGGCAACGCCTTTCGGATTACTAAAATCACCGCAAAACTCTTTTGAATGGACATCCAGGGCAATCAGATTCCCTACTGGTGCCAGAGAACGTTGCAACTCCCAGCCTACTTGCCCTGTCTTACCAAAAAGTAAGATATTCATTACTGGCGTCCTTCATAGTTCTGTTCTATCCAACTCTGATACGCCCCACTTTTAACATTGTTTACCCATTGAGTATTTGCAAGGTACCATTCCACTGTTTTACGAATACCGCTTTCAAAGGTCTCCAGCGGTTTCCAGCCTAATTCGCGGCTAATTTTACCTGCATCAATGGCATAACGACGATCATGGCCCGGACGATCCGCGACATAAGTGATTTGTTCACGATAAGAAGTCGCTTTGGGTACAATCTCGTCCAGCAGATCACAGATGGTAAATACCACATCGAGATTTTTCTTCTCATTGTGGCCACCAATGTTATAAGTCTCCCCCGCCTTGCCTTCAGTCACTACCATATGAAGCGCGCGAGCATGATCTTCTACATATAGCCAATCGCGAATCTGATCCCCTTTGCCATAAATTGGCAAAGGCTTTCCTTCCAGTGCGTTCAAAATGACCAACGGAATCAGTTTTTCAGGGAAGTGATAAGGGCCATAGTTATTAGAACAATTGGTAACGATCGTTGGTAGACCATAGGTACGCCGCCAGGCACGGACTAAATGATCGCTGGATGCTTTTGACGCAGAATAGGGGCTACTTGGCGCATATGCCGTCGTTTCAGTAAATAACGGCAGCGTAACGCTGTTTTCAACTTCATCAGGATGCGGTAAATCGCCGTAAACTTCATCAGTGGAAATATGATGAAAACGAAAATTATTTTTTTTATCTTCGCCAAGCGCAGACCAGTATTTACGCGCAACTTCAAGAAGTACATAGGTGCCGACGATATTGGTTTCAATAAATGCTGCTGGCCCGGTAATCGAACGGTCCACATGACTTTCCGCAGCCAAATGCATCACCGCGTCCGGCTGGTACTGCTCAAAAATACGCGTTATTTCAGCGGAATCACAAATATCCGCGTGTTCAAAATTGTAGCGATTACTCTCAGAAATATCAGAAAGGGATTCAAGATTACCGGCGTAGGTTAATTTATCAATATTAACTACAGTGTCCTGTGTATTCTTAATAATATGGCGGACAACAGCTGATCCAATAAAACCTGCCCCGCCAGTAATAAGTATCTTCACTTTTCTATTCCATAAGGCGTATTTAATGTGGTATTTAATTTGCCAATAAAAATTAATTGCTCAAGTCGTTACACACGCTACCGCCCCTGGCTCATCAGCTACCAGTGCACTGCGTACATATCGACTTGTTACAAACCTCGCCCAGCAGGGCAAAGCTCACTAAAACTTAAACGCTAATTGTCTTATTAATTGCATCCGGAAACAAGGATTAATCTTATAAAATCAGCATTAAAATGCTCCAGATAACCCCTTGTTACTTAAGCCCTTTATACAAAACTAAAACGGCAGTCAACACTCGCTTCAGCCAACTTGCCGCTTCGAATGTTCACTGCCGTTATTATGTTTATCACCAACCATTTATCACGGTTGTTAATACTTATTCATGCAAAAGCTGCTCTATGCTCTTACGGAACTTCGCTCCTTCTTTCAGGTTGCGCAGCCCGTACTTCACAAATGCCTGCATGTAGCCCATTTTTTTACCGCAGTCATAGCTGTCACCCGTCATTAGCATCGCGTCAACCGACTGTTTTTTCGCCAGTTCTGCAATGGCATCGGTGAGCTGGATACGGCCCCAGGCGCCCGGTTCGGTTCTTTCCAGTTCCGCCCAGATGTCGGCTGAAAGCACATAACGGCCTACCGCCATCAAATCGGAATCCAGCGTCTGCGGCTGATCCGGTTTTTCGATAAACTCCACAATCCGGCTGACTTTGCCTTCATTATCCAGAGGTTCTTTCGTCTGGATAACGGAATACTCCGATAAATCACCTTTCATGCGCTTCGCCAGCACCTGGCTGCGACCCGTTTCATTGAAACGCGCCACCATCGCCGCAAGGTTATAGCGCAGCGGATCGGCGGTAGCATCATCGATAATAATATCCGGGAGTACCACAATGAAAGGGTTATCGCCCACGACCGGACGCGCGCACAGAATAGAGTGCCCCAGCCCTAACGGCTGCGCCTGGCGAACGTTCATAATCGTCACGCCCGGTGGGCAGATAGATTGCACTTCCGCCAAAAGCTGGCGCTTAACGCGCTGCTCAAGAAGTGATTCAAGTTCATAAGAGGTGTCGAAGTGGTTCTCAACGGCGTTTTTAGACGCGTGAGTCACCAGTACGATTTCTTTGATCCCTGCAGCCACAATCTCATCGACAATGTACTGAATCATTGGCTTGTCGACGATCGGTAGCATCTCTTTTGGGATTGCCTTGGTGGCAGGCAACATATGCATACCCAAACCCGCTACCGGTATAACTGCTTTCAAATTCATCATTGTTTCTTCCACCTGTAAAATGGTTGCTGAATTATAGCTCTTTAGCTTGTTTTCGCCAGCATGAATTACTCTGCTGCCAGGGATAATGATGGCACGCTTTACATTACGTCTTAGTCGGCACCATAACATTAAGTATGAACAACTTTTTCCCAGGAATTTTCGTAAAAATAGCGGTACTTACCCTCCCCGCTTCGGCAGCGAAAAATTCACTGCTTCGACATTCACGGTTTGGTGATTAATCCTGTCGATATCCACGGAACTCTGCCCGTTTTCATTGATGGCATGAACATTAGCGAGGGAAAGCAGCGTGTCCTGGCGGGCCATAAATTGACCACGGACATCTTTACGCAAATCGAAATGCATTTTTAACGCCGGGCCAATCGCTGAAGTTTGCATCACGTTGATATTACGCAGAAAGAGGTGCTGCGGTTGATTATGCAGTTCCAGCGTAGCACGCGTCATCCGTACATTGGTGATGGCGACAAAAGAGGGGATGTTGCCGGAGGAAATTTGAATGCCGCGTAATTTATAAGCAACCTGGCGATTATCCAACCGAATAGCGTTTAATTTAAAGTTTTGCGGAATTGACAGGTATTTTCCTTTAACGACGCCATAGCCGATGAGCATCCCAGCACTATTCGTCATATCAATATTATCAATGACGAAATTATCACAGCCATAAATGGCGATCGTTGCGTTATCAATACCCGCATTTTTACTGAAATCGGGCGTGATGTTTTTGGCTTTGACATTGCGAATGACGAAATGTTTGCCATTTTCTACGTGCACCAGCTGTCGGCAATCAGATCCGGTAATATTGGCCACCACAAAGTTTTTTACTGCCTGATCTTCAGGATAACTGTTGTCATAGGTGCTACCCGCCAGCCCGATGCCGATCCCCCAGTTGATTTTGCCATTGGTACAATCAATGCGTTCGATGACATGATCGGAAATCAGGATGTCGCGGTCGTGAATCGCGACATTCCACTCAATGGCGTCCCCCTGCAAATCGCTAAAGCGGCTATGCGTAATCCGCGCGCCGTCCATTTGGTTATGAAATCCCTGGCGGAGAATGGCGTAGTTGGCGTGGGTAACGGTGATGTCATCGATAATGAGATTACGCATCACCTGCGGTTCCTTACCGCCGATGAAAATTTGCGCGACGGGGCCAAAGCCGCTCATCGTCACGCCTTTAATCACACAGTCCGACCCGCGAACATCCAGCGTCACATTGTGCAGACTGCCGCCCTGCTCCCCCACCACCTGACACCCGTCCTGCAAAATAAACCGTCCCCGGCCATTCCCACGCACCGCGCCCTGTACCCGCAGCGTTTTTCCCGCCGGAATCGTTATCGCCGCATTGATATTTTCACACACCCATCCTGGCGGTAAGACCACGGTCTGTCCGTCGGCGAAGGCCTGTTTGAACGAGGCGATACCGTCATCCGCCGGATAATCCTTAATATCGACGGTCTCGCGAGGTTCACGCGCCTGTACCGGCAAGGCGCGCAGAAAAGGAAGAACAGCAAGCGCGGAACCTGCCGTCAGGAGGGTACGTCGGGAGAACTTATTCACGGGCATACCACCTCGTTTATATCGTTTGTAGCAGGCTGGCTAGCTGGCGATTAATCGCCTGCTGATTAAAATCTTGCGCCACTTTTTCACGGGCGCGCGTGATCACCGACTCCAGCGTGTCGTGGTCAATCCGGCTGAACTCAGCGAGTCGGGCCGCCAGCGCCTGCGCATCGTTTTCCGGCACCAGCCAGCCGGATTTGCCGGCCTCCACCAGTTCCGGAATACCGCTATGCACGGTAGATACCACGGGAATCCCTACCGCCATCGCCTCCATCAGCGCTACCGGAATACCTTCCATATCGCCATCCGTACCGGTAATCGACGGCAGCAAAAAAACATCGGCGTCATCCAGCATCGCCTTCACTTCATGGCTCGGTTTAAACCCCGGCATCTCAATGACATCCTCTAGCTGATACTGCTCGATGAGCGTGCGCAGCCGACGTTCCCACGGGCCAATGCCCAGAATGCGGTAGCGAAACGCCACGCCCTGCGCTTTCAGTTGCCGACAGGCTTCAATCGCCACATGCAGGCCTTTTTTCTCAGTCAGGCGCGCGACGGAAATCATCTCCAGCGGCATCCCTGGCGCTTTCACCGGACGATAGGTAAAACGCGTCATGTCGACGCCCATGCGCGAAACGGCAATCTTTTCCGGCGGACAGCCCATACTTTTCAGGCGACCGGCCCACAGTTCGCTGATGGGCAGCATCAGATCGCCACGACGAAACAACTGCTGATACTCCGGCGTGTAATGACTGAGCACTTCGCGGCTGGAAATATCAATCCCGTGGAAAATAGTCGCGATTTTGCCGCGAAGCACGCCCAGTTCGCGTAGTTTGGCCGCCGTCACGCCCGCCGGACCAAAGTGTGCGATGAACACATCCGCCCCAAAAGGCTGGCTCACCTGCGCGCAAATCGCGGAAAGGATCAAATTGCGTGATTCATCGCCATAGCGGGTAAAATTGAGCGCTTTCCAGGTCGCCGCCCGATGCAGCCCCGGCAGCGTTTTACATGCCCGGTAGCGCAGTTTCGCCAGCCGTCCCTGGGGCTCATCCTGTAACCAGCGGGTTTTCGCCGCCAGGCCATACTTCTCCCAGGCGGCGTGAGTATGTTGGGTATCGCCTTTTTGTAACGCGACAATCTCCACCTCATGGCCCATATCAATAAACGCAGTAATCTGATTCAGCACAAAGGTTTCCGATGAGAGTGGAAATTTCAGCAGAAAAAAGCTGACTTTCATTGCGCCTCCCGAATTCTGTCGAGAACAGATTTGATCATCGTGAACCCTTTCGCCCGCTCCTCGGTGACGGCGTTAGCCACTTTTGCCTTTAGCGCAGGCAATTGATTGAGCGTATCGGCCACCACGCTTTGTAATGAACCGTTCAGCAAGTGACGGATATCGATGGCCAATTCCGCCAGGCCTAGCTGCTGCATAATCCCGGCGGATTTATGTTCATAATTAATGGCGATGGCGGGTGTGCCAAAATTCATGGAGATAATGGCGGAATGCAGGCGCGTCCCGATGGTCAGTACGCAGGAGGCGAGGATCTTTCCGATTTCCACGTCATTGAGTTCGTCCATCGCGATATGGAAATTCTCTGAGTCGTTTACATACTTCGCCATCCGTAACGCAACCATCCGGTCATCGCGGTTATAGCGATCGATACTGGTGCAGGTTGACAGCGCCAGTACCTGATAACCGTCCGCAATCAGGCGATTCACGACCTGGGCAAATGCCTGCTCATAGGCCTGCTGAGTGGTGCCCAGGCGTTTATCAAACGGCTCCAGATCGCGCAACGTAATCGCGACGGTTTTGCGGCGCGCGGTGACGTCCAGCCAGTGCTGCACAGCATAACTGGCAACAAACTCGTCGTGACGGCGTTCGACTAACCAGGCGGTATCCACCCCCTGCTCCACTTTCCGGGTATCGATCTGCGCGGCGGTCATCATATCGCGGCTGACGGTTTCACGCAGGATCAGCGCACTGGTGCGGCCAAAAACATAATTGGCGAGCTGGTTAAAGTCAGGATTCTGGAAAGGGCCGACGCTATGTCCCACCATATAAATTGGTTTGTTCGCCATAAACGCGCACAGCGGATATTCAAAGTGAGTCAAACCGTATAAGTCGACATAGTTTGAACCGCCCACCTGAATGACGGCGTCATACTGCGCAATAAATTGCGCGAATTCGGCAAATTCCGGCGCGATAGCAAAATTACGCAGCGATCCTTCCTGGGCGACTTTAGACAATAAAATTTTATGCTGAAAACGACGGCGTAATACTTTTTTCACCCGACCGTTAAGCCCTGCCGCCGCCTGCTGTTTCTGGCTTAACTGATACAGCGGGTCGGCAATAATCGGGCGCCCCTGCAACCAGGCGGAACTCACCGGGAAACGGCTCATCACATCCATCTCCGCCTCCGGCGCCTGTTGACGGATGGCATCAAGCAAACCGCGCATAATGGCGCTATCACCACGGTTGCCGCATGTGTGGTTGCCTAAAATTAATAATTTCATAAATAGCCTCTTATATCCCCGTCATCCGACACGTAATAACTTTTTCATTTTTGCACTGCCAACAAGCTGATTTTTAATTTCCATCACCAGCGCATTGCGTGAAAAAATAATCATCAAAATAAAACTCAAAATACCGACCATAACCTGTAGTGCGAATACCCCTGACAACGGTAAATAGCCGTCGGCCAGCTTTCCTGCGCCGTAGCTGGTAATAAATGTTGGCAATGAGAGATAAAACGGTAGCCACAGGCTGAGAATATACTGACGATAGCTGGAGCCGAGTACCGGCTTAATCATCACGAAATAGCTCAGAATGGTGTTGATGATTTGCACCACCAGGAACCCCAGCGTCACGCCAATCGCCCCCGCCAGATGGCCGCCAATGAGAATTGCCGGGATAAACAGAAACGTTTTAAAGACGTTGAACTTAAAGCTGATATCCACGCGCGCTTTCGCCATCAGCAGCGAACCAATCGGGTTGCCGACCGAGCGCAACAGCCCCACCACGCACAGCAATTGCAGGATCGGGATAATACTGTTCCACTTCTCGCCAAACACTAACGGCACAAAATTGTTCGCCACTACCATCAGGCCCAACAGCGCGGGAAAATTGATAATTCCCACCACGGAAAGCAACTTATAGAAGTTGACGCGCAGCTTCTCGGTATCGTCCTGGATTTTGGCGAATGCCGGAAATAGCACGCGAGTAATGATGGGGTTAAGCTTCGCCGGCGGCACAACCGCCACGTTGTACGCGAGGTTATATCCCCCGGCGACGCTTGCGCCGAGAATTCTCGCCAGTACCAGCGTCGATAAATTCGTGTTGATGTAATTGACGATACTGTCCGCCGTCAGCCACGCGCCAAAACGCAGGTTCGTGGACACCGATGCCAGCGAAAAATGCAGCCCCGGACGGTAAATCTTGCGGCCAAAGTAACCAAACAGCAGCGTTCGCACCGCACTGTTCACCAGATAGCCGAGAATCGCGGTTAACGCCAGCGGCCAGTAATGGGCGCTAATCACCGTAAAGGTGAACCCCGCCAGCACGGAGGTCGTTTCGATCATGCCGATCTTATTGAACTCCAGCTCTTTTTGCATCAGAGCGCGGAACTGCTGCCCGTGAGGGATCACGATGAACGCCAGCGACAACGTTTTGATTAACGGCGCGAGATCCGGGTTATGCAAAACATGGGCAATCGCATCGCTCAGCCAAAAGACCACCGCAAATACCACAATCCCAAGCCCAACGTTTAGCCAGTAGAGCGTGGTCAGCTCCAGATGCCCAATCGTTTTACGCTGGATAATCGAGTTCGCGATGCCAAAGTCCGAGATCGTGTCGGCCAGCGCGATAATCACCAGCGAGACGGTCAACAGGCCAAACTGGTGGTTGTCGATGATCCGCGCCAGCACCGTCATCTGAATTAACCCCAGACCGATAATCACTATCGTGGCGATAGCCGACCATTTAGCGCCGCTGATCGTTTTTTGTCGTAAACTCATTCTTTTCTCCAGAACCTGTTCACAAGGCGTCATTGGCGCAGCCAGATTGAGCACTGCCCTGGTGCAATATGGCAAGTAAAATAGCCTTGTGGGTCAGGTTCTTAATACGCCGCTTTATTAACAAACCCTTTAAAAATCGTCAGAAAAACGATTTTGATATCGAACCAAATACTCCATTCGCGGATGTATTCCAGGTCGAATTCCACGCGTTTTTCCATTTTCTCCAGCGTATCGGTCTCACCGCGCCAGCCATTAATTTGCGCCCAGCCGGTGATGCCCGGCTTCATCTTGTGGCGTAGCATGTAACCTTCAATCAACTGACGATACTGTTCGTTATGCGCCACCGCGTGCGGGCGAGGACCGACGATGGACATCCCGCCAGTTAATACGTTGATAAACTGCGGCAATTCATCCAGCGAGGTACGACGCAAAAAGTTACCTACCCGGGTGACGCGCGGATCGTTTTGCGTCGCCTGGGTAACGACCTTATCGTTCTCCATCACCTTCATTGAGCGGAACTTCCAGACCTTGATCGGCTTGCCGTCCATCCCGTAGCGCGTCTGACGGAAAATCACCGGCCCGGGCGAGCTCAATTTGACCGCCAGCGCAATGCAGCACAGTACCGGTGAGATGAGCAGCAGAATCAGCGACGCCAGCACGATATCTTCTGCCCGTTTAAGCAGACGGTTAATCCCTGATAGCGGCGTGTCATACAGCGGAACGACCGGAACGCCGCTCATCTCCTCCACGCGCGAGTGGAGAATATTAAAGGTGAACACATCGGGAATAAGGATCACCGAGCAGGTGGTGTCGGCCAGCTCGCGCACCAGTTTTTTCACCATGGCGCCGTCGCTCATCGACATGGCGATATAAACATTGTGAATTCGCGAGGCTTTCGCATCGTCAATTAACTGCTCGAAGTTCCCGGCCCAGTCAGCAGAGACGCCGCCCGGTTTAGGATCGTGATAGACGCCCACCACCTCAAAACCCAGCCACGGCTCATTACGGAAGCTATCCAGCAACGCCTGACCCGCAGGCAAATCTCCGGCGACGGCGACCCGGCGAGTGTTATAACCACGATTGCGTAGCCAGCCCGCGCCGAAACGAATAAATGAACGGCATAACACTAAGCCCAGGCTGGACAGCGCATACCAAGCCAGCCAGGTGGCGAGGCGGTTGTCAAAGTCATCATTAAACGCCACCAGACCGGCGCTGAAGATCAGGCTCAGCGTCCAGTTTTGCAGTAACAGCGTTAACTCTGTCGACATTTTGACGCCGCGCCAGGAGCGATAAAAATCGGTCATCCCGCCCAGCATTTGAAAAACAACCAGCGTAATCAGCGCCACCAACAGGTGCATGTACAGGAATGGCAGTCCACTGACTTCACAGATGAACCACAGCCCGCCAAACATGATGGTGATATCTGAAAAGCGTTGCACCATAGAGATTAACGATGCATTGGTTTTGGCTCGTTCGCGCTTTTTTAGATTTGTCATCGTTGTTCCTGTGTTTGGCCCCTTACCCGCAGGCGGTAAGGGGAGATCTGACGTTACTGATTCAGCAGCGCCAGCAGAGTGCGTGTTCGCGCTTCCATCAGCGGAATATCGCCGCGTGATTCCACATTCAGGCGCACCACCGGTTCGGTGTTCGACGAGCGCAGGTTGAAACGCCAGTCGGCGAACGACATGCTGAGACCGTCCGTGCGATCCACCGCCTGCGCCTCTTCCGCAAAGTGCGCTTCCACCCGCGCAATGGCCGCCGCCGGCTCCGCCAGTCTGCTGTTGATTTCCCCGCTCGCCGGGAACGCCGCCATCCGGTCGCGAACCAGCTCACCCAGCGACTGTCTCTTCAGGCACACCAGCTCCGCCACCAGCAGCCACGGGATCATCCCGCTGTCGCAGTAGGCAAAATCACGAAAATAGTGATGCGCGCTCATTTCCCCGCCATAAATGGCATCCTCCGTACGCATCCGCTCCTTGATAAAGGCGTGCCCGGTTTTTGACATCACCGGCGTCCCGCCCGCCGCCGTCACCACTGCCTCCGTGTTCCAGGTCAGGCGCGGGTCGTGGATAATCTTCGCCCCCGGGTGTTTTTCCAGAAACGCTTCCGCCAGCAGCCCGACGATGTAGTACCCCTCGATAAACTGCCCTTTCTCATCGAACAGGAAGCAGCGGTCGAAGTCGCCGTCAAAGGCGATGCCCATGTCCGCCCCGTGTTCAATAACGGCCTTGCGGGTGTCGTCGCGACACTCCGGCAGCAACGGGTTGGGAATGCCGTTCGGGAAGGTGCCGTCCGGGGTGTTGTGGATTTTGATGAACTCCACCGGCGCGCCCAGCGCCTTCAGGCGCGCTTCGATGGCGTCAATGACCGGCCCCGCCGCGCCGTTGCCGGCGTTAAACACCAGCTTCAGCGGGGTGAGATTGTTAACACTGATATAGCCGAGCAGGTGGCCGATGTAGGCGTCGCGCAGGCTGATTTGTCTGTAGCTGCCGCGCGCGGCCTCGTTCACCGGCGGGAAGTCGCCCGCTTCCACCAGACGCTGAACGTCGCGCAGACCGGTGTCGCCGCTTATCGGGCGGGCGCCCTCGCGTACCAGCTTCATACCGTTGTAGTCCATCGGGTTATGGCTGGCGGTCACCTCAATACCGCCGTCCACGCCAAGGTGGAAGGTGGCGAAGTAAATCTCTTCGGTGCCGGACATACCGATATCCAGCACGTCAACGCCCGCGTCCTGTAACCCTTTCGCCAGCGCCAGCTTCAGCGCCTCGCTGGTCAGACGCACGTCGCCGCCCAGCACGATGGTTTTCGGTTTTAAATATTCGCCGTAGGCGCGGCCAATCCGCCACGCGATATCTTCATTGAGCTCTTCGCCCAGCCTGCCGCGAATGTCGTAGGCCTTGAAACAGGTTAATTTTGTCATGTGCTTACCCTTCTTCAGGCAACAGTTAGCCCTGACCGTAAATGGCCAGCATCGTTATTGTTATTCATTGCCGGATGGCGCGTTGCGCTTACCGGGCATAATTGCAGGCGTCAGACCCGCCCGTAACGGTCCTCGAACCGCACCACGTCGTCCTCTTCGAGATACGAGCCGGAACGCACTTCAATTAAATCGAGCGGTATTTTTCCCGGATTTTCCAGGCAGTGAGTCGCCCCCAGCGGAATATAGATGGACTCGTTTTCACCGAGCAGCTTAACCTCGCCGTTGATGGTGACTCTGGCGGTCCCCGCCACCACCACCCAGTGCTCGGCGCGGTGATGGTGCATCTGCACCGACAGTCCCTCCCCCGGCTTGACGGTAATACGCTTCACCTGATAGCGCTCGCCCGCGTCGATGGAGTCGTATTTGCCCCACGGACGGTAAACCTCACGGTGCATGTGGTGCTCATGGCGTCCGTCGGCCTTGATCTTCTCCACCACCTTTTTCACGTCCTGCACCGCGTGGCGATCGGCAATCAGCACGGCGTCTTTGGTCTGCACCACCACCAGATCCTTCACGCCGACGGTGGTCACCAGGCCGGATTCGGCGTAAACGTAGCTGTTTTCCGTTTTATGGCTGATGACGTCGCCGTGGTGGACGTTTCCCTCCGGGGTGTGGGCGCTGATTTCCCACAGCGAGGACCACGAGCCGACATCGCTCCAGCCCGCGTCCATCGGCATCACCACCGCGTCCACCGTTCGCTCCATCACCGCGTAGTCAATGGACTCTTCCGGACAGGCGAGGAAGGCCTCTTCATCCACACGAATGAAGTCAAGATCCGGATCGACGCCGCGCATCGCCTGTTCACAGGCGGCCAGAATATCGGGGCGGAACTTTTTCAGCTCTTCCAGATAGCGTCCGGCGCGGAACAGAAACATGCCGCTGTTCCAGTAGTAATCGCCGCTGGCGACGTAGGCCTGAGCGGTTTCCAGCCCCGGCTTCTCAACGAACTGCGCCACCTCAAAAGCCACCGCATCCGTCGCGCCCGGCACGACATCACCGCGCCGGATATAGCCATAGCCGGTTTCCGGCAGATCCGGCACGATACCGAAGGTCACCAGTTTGCCCGCGTCGGCATAGGGCATGGCGCCGCGCACCGCGTCGCGGAAGGCCTCTTCATTGGCGATTGCATGATCCGCCGCCAGTACCAGCATCAGCGGATCGCAGTCCGTATGCTGGCGCGTCGCCGCCAGCGCCGCCAGCGCAATCGCCGGCGCGGTATTGCGCCCGGCGGGCTCAAGAATAATGTTCTCCGTCAGCTTATTGAGCTGGCGGAGCTGTTCGGCAACGATAAAACGGTGCTGTTCGTTACAGATCACCACCGGGCTTTCGCACTCCACGCCGTTCAGACGGCAAATGGTGGTTTGCAGCATGGTGAGATCGCCTTTCAGGCACAGAAACTGTTTTGGATAAAGCACGCGAGAAAGCGGCCACAATCGGCTACCGGAGCCACCGGCCATCACAACCGGGTAAAGTTTTGTCTGACGCATTATCATCCCCGAATATCTGCAATAAATTGGCGTAGCACGTTCTCTTTATTGAGAGTGCGTTCGGCGTATTCACGTGCCGTCGTGTTGTTTTTCGGCATGGCGAGCGCCTGGCTAATCCCGTTGACCAGCGCGTCGGTCGACTCCGGTTCCACGCAAACGGCGATGCCCGGATAGCGCGCGCAAAGTTGTCCTAATTCGGTGTGCGGCTCAGCGGTAATCACCGCATTACCGCCGACCGCCAGAATGTTAGTCAGCTTGGAGGGCAGTACCGCATCCGCCGCGCCGCGCTTTTGCACCACCAGATGGCAGTCGCCCATTTTCAGCAGCGCGGGTAAGGCGTCGTAAGGCTGCAGCGGGAGGAATTTAATATTTGCCAGGCCGCGTTCGCGGGCCATGTTCTCCAGCCGCGCCTTGCCGCCCCCCTGGCCGACAATCGCAAAAATCAACGGTCGATCGCGTAATCGTTCCGCGGCGTCAATCACCTTTTCCAGCCCTTGCTTTTCGCCGATATTGCCGGAATAAAGCACAATTTTTTTGCCCTCTGGCAAGCCAAGCTGCTGACGCAAAGCCGTCACGTCAGCGTCATTAACGTCCTGAAAGCGCGCCACTTCCGACCAGTTCGGAAAAAAGAGGATTTTTTCCGCCGCGACGCCCTTTTCCCGCGCTTTATTCATCATGGAGCGAGAGATGGTCGAAACATTATCAACGTTACGCAGCGCGCTGCGTTCAAAGGCCGTCGCTAACCGCGCTACGCTGCCGCGCTTGCCTTTTCCCGCCATTCCTAAGCCGAGCATGGCATCCACTTCGTAATCCTGAATATGCAGAACGGTACGCGCGCCGGAGAGTGTCGCCAGCAGGCGCATTCCCGGCGTACAAAAGAGCGTCGGTACAACGCCGATAATCCGATCCGGCTTCCAGCGACGCTGCGCCATCAGTGGGAAAAAACTGCTCAATGCAAAGCTCCCCAGATGAAGCAGTCGTTTTAAGGTGGAGGGCTGTTTCGGCACATACAGCGGGCAGCGCCAGACGGTAGCCTCGCCCTCTTCCCGGCGATAGCGCCAGGCGGAATAGCGCTCACCGACCTTCCACTGCGGGTAGTACGGCGGCGCAGTAATGACCCGCACCTCATGGCCTTCCTGCGCCATCCACGCCACCATTTCGCCGGTATATTTGCCGATACCGGTCAGTTCCGGCGAATAGTTAATGCCATAGACCAGGATCTTCATAGGCCCACCGCCGGCGCGTCAGGAAGGAAGTAGGCCCGACTGTTCTCATGAACATTGTCGCTTGCCAGAAGCTGTTCCGGCGTCAGCCAGCGGTAACTGCCATGCTGGGCATCAGGCAGGCGTAAATCGCTCTCCGTCACGCGCAGACGAAAGCCGAGCACGATGTAGTGAGTTGAAAAATCCTCACCGGAAAAGTTGTCGTCATAGAAGTGCTGCCAGACGCCATAAAACGTCCCTGCCGCCAGCGGCAGACGCACGCCCAGTTCCGCCTGCGTCAGGCGTGCAAAGGCGGCCTCCAGCGTTTCGTCTTTGCACACCCGCCCCCCCGGCACAAACCAGTAGCCCTGCGCCGGACGGTTGAGACGCTGGCCCAGTAAAATTTCCCCCTGGCCGTTTTCCACGATGAAATCGAGGGAGATGAGGGGCGTGGTCCGCACCACGGCGGCGAAATCTTCCTGACGTAAAAACATTGTCACCCCCGGAACCGGTGCTGATTCTCAAGGAACCACTGGTAAGTACCGGCAAGCCCTGCCTCCAGTGAAATTTCGTGATACCAGCCAAGCTGATGCAGGCGCGTGACGTCGAGCAATTTACGCGGCGTGCCGTCCGGCTTCGTGGCGTCGAACACCACCCGGCCCTGGTAACCCACCACCTTTGCGATAGTCTGCGCCAGCTCGCGGATGGTGCAGTCCACGCCAGTGCCGACGTTAATGTGCGACAGCATCGGAGCGGTGTTCTCCTGCCACACTTCGCGCGCCAGCTCCATCACGTGAATGCTGGCCGCCGCCATATCGTCAACGTGCAGAAATTCGCGCATCGGCGTGCCGCTGCCCCACACCACCACCTCCGGCGCGTGGCTCTGCGCGGCCTCATGAAAGCGGCGCAGCAGCGCCGGGATCACATGTGAATTGTCCGGATGGAAATTGTCATGCGGGCCGTACAGGTTGGTTGGCATCACCGAACGGTAGTCGCGACCGTACTGCCGGTTGTAGGACTCGCACAATTTAATCCCGGCGATCTTGGCGATGGCATACGGCTCGTTGGTCGGCTCCAGCGTCCCCTGCAGCAGCTCGCTTTCCGCCATCGGCTGCCTTGCCAGTTTCGGATAGATACAGGACGAACCGAGAAACAGCAGTTTGTTCACGTTGTGCAGGTGCGCGGCGTGAATAATGTTGCTCTCTATCATCATGTTTTCATAGATAAAATCCGCCGGATATGTGTTGTTGGCGACAATGCCGCCCACTTTCGCCGCCGCCAGATAAACCTGGTCGATACCCGCCCCGGCAAAGAACGCCTGTACCGCGCGCCCGTCGAGCAGATCCAGCTCATCGCGGGTGCGCAGCACCAGTTCCACGTCGCCGCGCGGCGCAAGCTGCCGTACAATGGCGGAGCCCACCATCCCGCGATGGCCCGCCACAAAAATTCGTTGCTTATTCATTCTCAGGACTCCAGCGCGATGGCCACCTCGTAACCGTGAGATTTCAGCAGTGAGTGTTTTTTCGCGGCCTCCAGATCGTTCGCCACCATCTCGGAGACCATCTCCGACAGGGTGATTTCCGGTTTCCAGCCCAGTTTCTCATGCGCTTTGGACGGGTCGCCCAGCAGGGTTTCCACTTCCGCCGGACGGAAATAACGCGGATCAACGGCCACAATCACATCGCCCGGTTTCACGCCCGGCGCATCGTGTCCGGTAACGGATACCACAATCCCTTTCTCATTAATGCCTTCGCCTTCAAAGCGCAGTTTTATCCCCAGTTGCGCCGCCGCCAGCTCCACAAACTGGCGCACGGAATACTGCACGCCGGTGGCAATCACGAAATCTTCCGGCTGCTCCTGCTGTAACATCATCCACTGCATCCGCACGTAATCTTTCGCATGACCCCAGTCGCGCAGCGAGTCCATGTTGCCGAGATACAGGCAGGACTCCAGTCCCTGGGCGATATTGGCGATGGCGCGGGTGATCTTACGGGTGACGAAGGTTTCGCCGCGACGCGGGGACTCGTGGTTAAACAGAATGCCGTTACAGGCGTAAATACCGTAGGATTCACGGTAGTTAACGGTGATCCAGTAGGCGTACAGTTTCGCCACCGCATAGGGGGAACGCGGGTAGAACGGCGTGGTCTCTTTCTGCGGGATCTCCTGCACCAGCCCGTACAGTTCAGAGGTGGAGGCCTGGTAGAACCGCGTTTTCTTTTCAAGACCGAGGAAGCGGATCGCCTCCAGCAGGCGCAGCGTGCCCATCGCATCCACATCGGCGGTATATTCCGGCGACTCAAACGACACCGCCACATGGCTCATCGCGCCCAGGTTGTAGACCTCATCCGGCTGCACTTCCTGTAAAATGCGGGTCAGGTTGGAGGCGTCGGTCAGGTCGCCATAATGCAGATGAAATTTCGGGTTGCAGCTGTGCGGGTCCTGATAAATATGGTCCACGCGCTCGGTATTAAACGATGACGCGCGGCGCTTGATACCATGCACCTCATACCCTTTTTCCAGCAGAAATTCTGCCAGGTAAGACCCATCCTGTCCGGTTACGCCAGTAATGAGAGCGACTTTTGACATTTTCATTTCCTCAAATAGTCCCGTTAGGGAGTAACTTTCTGAACGCGCTGGCGCGTTACCACTGCGGGATTGCCCCGACAAATCGCATTTGCCGGTAATGATTTAAATACGCTGCTGCGCGCGCCGACGACGGTGCCATGACCTATCGTCACGCCGGGCGCGACAAAAACATCGGTCGCCAGCCAACATTTTTCGCCAATAACAATCGGCGCGGCGTTAATATCGAAATGGGCGCTGGTATAATCATGGCTACCGGTGCACAAATACCCTTTTTGTGAAATGACCGCATGTGCGCCAATATTAATTTCACCCAACGTATATAACACAGCGTCGTCGCCTACCCAGGCATAATCGCCGACGGTTAATTTCCACGGATAGGTAATTTTTACTGACGGTCGAATAACCACATTCTTTCCAATTTTGGCGCCAAACAGACGCAGCAAAAAGGCTCGCCAGCGATACAATATTTGCGGCGACCCGGCGAATAATGTCGCCTGTACCGCCCACCATAATTGTACTTTTAGCACATTAGCGCCGCGGAACCCCTTCGGCACCGTAAAGCCGCTAAGATCCTGCATAATAACTCCCGGTGATTAGACTTTGTTATACCGCGCTTTTGTTTTACCCGTCGTTTTCAGACGTAATAAATAGGATAATTGCGCCCAAAATCCTGGCACACGTAATATTTTTCGCTGTACATTTTTTGCATCCTGACATAATTCCAGATTATTCGAGGTTGACACGCCGCCCATCGAAAATTCAGATACCAGTCCGTTAATTCGCCGAAAAGGATAGCCTGCTTTATAAAGACGGGCCGCCAGCGCATAATCTGAAGAAACATGATATTGCAGATCATAAGGATACTTTTTTAACGCTGCCGTCGGGAAAAATATCGCCTGATGGCTGGCTGGCAAACTATGGTAGATATAATACCCGGGTTTAGCCTTCCGGCGTATTTTATGCCCGCCGCCGAAATCCAGCAGCGCGTCGCCAATATACATCGCCTCGCCCTTTTGCCGCGCCAGTTGGCGGACAAACAGCGCGGCATCATCATGGAACGCATCACCGGAATTAAGAAACAGGGTATAACGCCCCTGCGCCAGCGCAATGCCTTTGTTCATGGCATCATAAATACCGCGATCCTTTTCACTGATAAAACGCAGGTTAAACTCACCGTGACGTTTTTGCAGAAATTCGCGCGTGCCGTCCTCCGAACCGCCATCCACTACGATCCATTCAAATGACAGACCCGGATCGCGCGCCAGATTGCGCAGCGAGCGCCAGGTTTTTACCACCCCTTCGTAATTGCGAAAGGCGACGGTAACGACGCTTAAAAACATGCCACCACCCCGTTATGAAATTTTTAACGCCTTGCGCAAAATGAACGGACAGACGATTAAAAAAGCATATTCCGGGCTAAATATTGAACCGGTAAAAAACAGTGACACCGGCGTAAAAAGATAGAGCTGTACCCGAAAATTGCGATTATCGCCAAACGCATTTAGCGCCATTTTTAAAACTTTCCCCATATACCACAGCGTCATTAGCACTGCGAACCAGGAAAAATAAATAATCAGCAGATACAATCCATTGTCTATGGTTTTCCCGACATCCGCACCGTTAAAGATTCCGAATGATGCGACATATTCATAAAGTGAGCCAAATCTGACTACACCATCAATATGGGTCAAGGAATATCCGACCATGACTAAGGGGCCCACAATACGATAATAAGAAGATGAGCCTTCCGTCCCTAAATCGCCAAGTCGTGTCGCGATATAAGGAAATGCAATAATTACCCCAACCAAAAACAGGGTTAATGAGACCAGCGCCAGTGGAAGTTTTTTCTTTATCGCATCCTTATTCAAATATTGGAACGCCCACTCCAGAAGGTAAAACAGGATAAAGGTCATTACCCCTGAAAATGATCCTGATAATATTATCCCTGCCAGAATCATAGCATCGCTTTTCGGTGTTTTGATACCAAACTGTTTGATGCTCAGCCAAATTGAGATTAGTGCCAAAGCGAAAAATGCCGGTTCAAAATAAAGCGCAGTGGTACGCTTACCGCCAAATTTTATGAAGTTCAGTACGTAGCTATTACTGTAAATGAGATATTTCGAAATTCCTTCCATAATACTGCTGCCGCCGGTAAGGATAATTTGCGCCATCTCAACCGCGGCGAGCGCGACCACTATACCCACCACCAGATAAAAAAAACGCAAAATCTTTCGGTGGTTATGCGCGGAAATGGTTTTGAATCGGATACTCCAGACCATCCCGATAATGACCACAATATAGACAAACAGCATCGTGGATGTGACATATTTACCGGCATTCAGCGACTGGCCGAACAGGAAGTTAAATGCCGTAAGCCCCGCGCCGATGCCTAAGGCGATCATCAATTTTTTTACGCTAATGCGTTCCACAAATAACAGCAGCAACAGCGGTAAAAAAGTGACGATGGTAATGGGAAAGCTTTCCCCCAGTTGGGCAATCTTGACATTGACCAGTAGGTAGATCAGCGGCAGCAGCAGATAGCTACAGATTCTGATAGAACGAGACATACTCCTCCAGCATCTGTTGACCGCTGTACGCGACGCGGCTACGCATACGAAAGGCGTCCAGCGTGGCGCCAAATACCGCCTGAGCAATCTCTGGCTTACGCCGCTGCGCCAGGCGCAGTACATCTGTAGCGGCAAAGGTCTGGCCGCCGGATTTCGCCAGCACCTCCTGCGCCGCCTCGCTGTGGGTAGCGAGCACCGGTACGCCGATCGAGAGCGCTTCACACAAGATCAGCGGATAGTTATCGACCCGCGAGCTAAAGACCAGCGCATCCATCTCATTGAGCGCGCTCATTAATTTGCGCTTATCGGTTTCAAAACCGTGATTAACAACGTTTTGGCCGGTAAAAGGCGAAAATTTACCGAAGGTATGCAGTTCAATTTTTTCGCCCAGCGCCATCATGTCGTGTACCAGACGCTGGTCAGTTTTGCCGTCGTAACGCAAGTCATGCGCCACAATGGCGATCCGCGGTTTGCCCGGATTCAGCGGCACAGGTGATAGTTGCGCGAGAATCGCCTCGGTCGCCAGATCGATACCGTTGTTAATCACCCGGCAGAGTCCCGCGCCATAAACGCTGTTAAAGGCCTCGGCCACATGCTGGCTCGGCGAAATAAACTGGCAGCCCAGCCGCAGCATGTCCCGAAAGCGCTGACGTTTGCCGCCAATAAGCTGGTGCGCCCGATCCACCCTGACCGGCGGATAATTGCTTAGGGTCGGACATTTTTGGCAGCCGCTTTTCCAGCCCTCGCAACCGTCGGTGAAGGCGCAACGCCCGGTGACGCTCCAGTGATCGTGCAGCGTCCAGACCAGCGTGACGTCCGGTTTTTGCGCTTTGACTTTTTCGCAAAACGTCACGATATCCGCCAGGTTTAGCCAGTAACTGTGGAGAACATGAAAATGCAGCACCAGCGGGCCGGATGTCTGGATAACCGTGCGGTAAAGATTGTCGAGATTGCCAAACAGATCGCGATTCAGGAAACGAAACAGCGCGATATTAGCGATTGCCGTGCCGCGCGGCGTCTGTTTTATCACCTGCGGATAACGGTGGTGGCTGACGCTTTTTTTTCCGCCTTTGCCATAACCATAGACAAAACGTGACGTCAGCCCTTTTTGCAGCGCCCGCAGATGGAGATCCAACGCCACTCCCGCCGCGCCGCCTTCCGCCAGCCGTACATTAAATTGCAGAATATTCATGTGCTGACCTTCACCCGTGCTTTTTCTCCCACCACCAGCGCATGGTCCGGAATACTGTCAAGTACCACGCTACCCGCGCCAATCGTGACGTGATTACCGATAGTAATATCGCCAAGCAGGATGACATTCGCCCCCAGCTCAACGCCGTGACCAATCACCGGACAAGCCAGGCTGTCCGCGCCGCGATTGCCAATGGTGACGCCGTGGCGAATGGTAAAATCGTCGCCGGCGACGACATGTTTGTTAATCACTACCGCGTAACCATGATGGATAGTGAACCGCCGACCAATGGTCGCGGCGGCCTGGATTTCATACCCGAACAGGCATTCCGTGATCACGCGATACAGCACCAGCACCGGCGCGGCCCACAGATTATTCAGCACATTCTTTTTGCGCCAGACGGAACAAAAATGAGCGATACGGTAGGCCAGCACCATGCAACAGGGGCGTAAGCTCCAGCTATTCGCGCGTAAGTCTTCCAACATCGTTATCGCCCCCGCAGCCCGGCCGCCAGGCGTTTGCTGTTACGCACGGAGAGCAACGTCAGCAACGTGCGCCAGGTCATTCGCTTATTGCGAATTTGGTACAGCGTAAAAAGCTGGTATTTTTTGCTGGCGCGATCGAATTTATCTTTGTGCTTACGATAAAAATGGAAATAGCCGGAGAACTTTTTCGGCGAAGAGGTAATCTGCATCTCGCCGTGGTTGATATGTAAAATTTGCGTCGCCTCTTCAACTTTCCACGGTTCGCCATACTCCACCACCATGCGCAGAAAAATGTCGTAATCCTGCGCCGCCTTGAGTTCGGTATCGAACAAACACGCTTTAAAACGCCAGGCCCAGGTAAAAACCTGATTGCCAATAATATTGCGCTTGTAGAACAAGCGGCGCGAATAAGGGGATTTCGGATACAGCGGCAGGCTGGCAGGCTGAGAGTAGACCTCGCCCTCGCACACATAGTCGTTGGCATACAAAAAGGCGTGCGTAGTCAACTGGTGTTTATGGGCCAGAAACACGCTCAGACGGTTTGGCGTCCATTCATCGTCATCATCAATACCGGTAATGTAGTGTCCTTGCGCCTGCATAATGGCCTGGTTGCGAACCGCGCAGGCGCCGGTATTCCTGGCGTTATGGGTATAACGGACGCGCGGGTCGTTCAGCTCCTCAACAAATTGTTGTAGCTGCTGATAAGACGAGGAGCAATCATCCACGATGATCATCTCCCAGTGGCGGTAGTCCTGACGTAGTACTGATTTAATCGCCCGGATAGCCAACTGCTGCCTGTTCCAGGTTGGCATATAAATTGAGATCAGCGGATTGTCTGTTGTCATGCTTATTCCCCAGATAGTTTTGCCGCATGGCGCTACGCTTGTCCGGCCTACAGTCACAGGCCGCGCCATCCGGCACGCCTTATTTTTTATTTGGAATCTGACTGGTATTCATACTCGTAATAACCATAATCCTGGTAGCCCGTCGCCCGGCGAAAAATGGAGTTGAGAATGACGCCTTTGACCTGAATGCCATTCTGGTCAAAACGGCTCAGACTGGTTTCCACCTCTTTTAAGGTGTTGACGGCATAACGCGCCACCATCAGCGTCGTCCCGACGTGGCGACCCACAATCGCGGCGTCCGTCACGGCCAGAATCGGCGGCGTGTCGATTAATACCAGGTCGTAGCGGCTGCTTGCCCAGGCGATCAGCTCGCCGAAGCGCTCGCTCATCAGCAGTTCCGATGGATTAGGCGGCACCTGACCGCGCGGAATAAGATCAAAATTAGCGATCGCCGTAGGTTTCGCGCAGGAGGCTATCTCGCCTTTGCCCGCCAGAATGTCAGATAAGCCGTCCACGTTATTGGTGCCGAGCAGTTCATGGGTGTAGCCCTTGCGCATATCGCAGTCGATCAGTAATACCCGTTTATGCGTCTGGCTGATGACGGCCGCCAGGTTGGCGCAAACAAAGGTTTTACCGATAGAGGGGCTGACGCCTGTGAGCATGAGTACATTATTTTGCGCCTGCATCATGGCGAAATGGAGGCTGGTGCGCAGGCTGCGAATCGCCTCAATCGCCAGATCGGTCGGATTGCCCACCGCCAGCAGTTGGCTCTGCTTGTAACGCTTAATCCCTTTAATGGTTTTGACGCTATCGCGCGCTTTTTGCCATTCCGACAGCGGAATACTGGCATAGACGCTGATCCCGTGCTCCTCCAGCGCCTGCGGGCTTTCGATACCGCGATTAAACAGCGAGCGCAGCAGCACGCCGACAATCGATAACATTAATCCCAGAATAATGCTGCCGAGAATAATCAACGCCTTTTTCGGCTTCAGCACGCCCGGCTGGGTAATCGCCGGGTCAACGATGCGCACATCGCCAACGGTGCTGGCTTCGGTGATTTTCAGCTCCTGCTGTTTATTAAGCAGTTGCATATAAACCTGCTGGCCGGACTCCACATCGCGGGTCAAACGCACAATCTCCTGCTGGGTTTTCGGCATTGCCGTCACCCGCCCGTTCAGTTTGGCTTTTTCATCTTCCAGCGCTTTACGTTTTTCCAGCAGGGTGCGGTAGGCCGGATGCGCTTTGGTAAAGAGCTTGGAAATTTCCGCCTCTTTAAACGTCAACTCATTCAACTGGGCGTCGATATTAACCATCGAATCGAGCACCGCCTTCGCCTCCAGCGGTAAATCCACCGAGTCTTTATCCTGGCGGAAAGCGTTTAGCTTGTTTTCCGCCACATCCAGACGGCTGCGGACTTCCGGCAGTTGTTTTGCCAGAAACGCCAGGCTCTTCCCCGCCTCTTCAGATTTCCGCGCAATATCCTGTTGCAGATAGTTACGGGTAATACTGTTGAGAATTTCGCGGATCTGGTCGCGATCCTCTCCCGTGAACGTCAGGCTCAGAACGCCGGTATCTTTGCCGGTTTCCGTTACGGTGAGGTTATTTTGCAGGTTATTAATCATGCCAAGCGTTGAGAATTTACTCACCGTAAATTCTGTATCAGGACGGGCGTCAATCGCCTCTACCTGCATCGTCACGCCGTCTTTATTGAGTGGCTGGCCCACAACGCCCTGCGCGCTAAATCCGCCGTCGCTAACCAACTGATAACGTTTGTCGCCCAGCACTTTGAGGGTGAAGATCTGTCCGCTCATCGTCTCTGGTCGGGTGAATGTCGTGACTTTCACCATTTCATTGTGACGCCCCATCAGCCGTTCCCACCCGGCGCCGAACAGCGGAAAGGTGTTTTTGGTGACGGCAATATCCAGATCCAGATCGTCAACGGTCTTCCCAAGCACCAGGCGCGATCGAATGAGCTGAATTTCCGCATCGGAAGCCGGCGGCTTATTCGCTAATGCACTGTTGATATCCTGTACCAGCGAATTACCGGCGTTTTGTTCAATCTGCACCAGCGCATCGGCGCTATAGATGGGCGTGGCGAAGAACGTATAAATTACCGCGCACAGCGCAAATATGGCCGTCGTCCCCAACACCCACCAACGCGCTTCAATCACCGTTCCGACCAGGCGCCCGATATCGATTTCATCGCTACCCGTAACCGCCGCAGATTGTTTTACTTTTTCTGTCATGGTTTTCCCTGCTCTGCATTCAGTGCCTGCGCCCACTGGCGGGCAGACCTTTCCAGTAATGTGTACACCGCCTCAAACGCATCGCGGCTTTTGCGATACGGGTCCGGTATTTCACGCTCGCTGTCCCAGTGACCAAACAGCATTACCTTGCCGCGCATTTCCGGCGCAATGTCGCACAGGGCGGCGATGTGACGTTTCTCCATCGTCAGAATCAGGTCATATTCCCGGCACAGACGCGCGGAAATTTGCCTTGCGCAGTGATTTTCCAAAGACAGATTGTGGGCGCTCGCCACGCTCGCCGCCGCAGGATCGGCGCCTTTGCCGACCAGCGCGCCTAATCCTGCGGACGCAACCGTCAGCGAGGGATGAAAGCGTTTTAGCAAACGTTCCGCCGTCGGGGAACGGCAAACATTCCCCACACAGACCACTAAGATTTTGTTAAACATAACGATTACCAGGAATGAATGTCGCTGGCCGTATCCGTCATATAACGGACACCGCTAATGGTTGGCAGCAACTGATTGATCAGACGGTTCCAGCGAGCAACCGGCGCGGTCGTGACGTACACCACATCGTAAGGCTGAAGTCGGAATTCCGTCGCCATCACCAATGACGTGGCGTCAGACATATCAAGCTGGTAGATATTGGCGATCTTGCCGCCGCGTTCCCCCTCGCCTTTCAACGGACGAATCACAAAAATGCCGCTGGCGTTGGAGGTGGTCAGATCGATGCCTTCCGCATTGCCCAATGCTTCGGTGAGCGTCATGCCGCTGAAATCCATTTTGAGGGTGCTCTGTTTTTTCACTTCGCCCATGACAAAGACTTTCAGATCGTCATTGCGCGGCACATACAGAATGTCGCCAGGGTAGAGCAAGCGGTTCTGACTAAGATCGCCATTTTGCATCAGCGCCTGTAGCGAAATGCGCTGTTCTTTGCCGTTGTGCGTCAACACGACGTTGCGCCAGTCCGCCATATCGGTCAGGCCGCCCGCGGCGTTAATCGCATCCAGGACGGTTAGCGGTACGTTAGTAATGGCCTGCTGACCGGATTTATTCACCTGGCCGGAGATATACGCTTTTTGCGAGCGGAAAGCGGCGATATTGACATCCACCTGCGGGTCCGCGATGTACTTCGCTAAACGCCCGGTAATATCGCTGCGAATCTCTGACAAAGTTTTACCGACGACGCTAACCTTGCCAATGTAGGGATAAAACATGGTGCCGTCCGGCTGTACCCAGTTGCCGGTATCGCTTGAGCTACGGTACTGGCCCGCTGGCGTGGTCAATTCCGGGTGATCCCAGACGGTGACATTCAGCACATCGCCAGGCCCGACGCGATACTGATAGCTGGCGATCTCCTGGTCCAGCGACATATTCGGTTGCGCGACATTGGGCCGCGGGCGTAATTGCTCAACCAGCCGTGGCGTCAGCGGATACACATTGACCATCCGGTCGAGATCAAAGTCAGCGTCTTGCTGTTTGATCACATCTTTCCCCATCGTAGACATATTGCTGCCCGGAAGTACTGTGCAACCACTTATCAAGCTGAGCGACGCCAATAATGGCATCAATTTCATTTTGGATTTCATCATTGATTATTTATCACTTTGGCAGAGTCATTATCCTGTGCAATTTAAATAGCGGCTTCGTCCGTGCACATTTACCTTGCAGTTAATGGCAGAGAAAATTAACTGGCATCATTCTGAAAAAAAATCAATTCATCCGCAGGCTATTGACAGAATAATAAAGGCTTATATTCAGGCTTTCAGGCACGCTACCGCCCCTGGCTTCTTAGCTACCAATACACTGATTATTCTAAATTTTCGCATTCCCCTCAGATTTTATCCTCGTTCAGATAAAAATCTTCAGCGAAATAAAGGTTACGTATTAATAGTTTTCTCGATGTCGTGACAGGATATTTAAGAGCGCTATCTTAATCCTGCAAGAATTGTTGCAGCTAACCTAATGACAGGCAAGGTAACAAACCCGCCATTCTATATTTTTAAGATTAATATTAAATGAATTAACAGATGATTTTAGGATTTTATTGATGTTGACAATATTTATTTACTCCACTCCACCTGCGATATTTCCTAAATATATTCTTGACATTATTTAATTTCTGACAGAAACATTACGGCTATTTTAAAGTTATTTTATAGCCGAGTAACAAAGATAAATTGCGCTGCGGCATTGCATTTTTCCGCCGTATTATCCATGATCGAATTGTGACAATTATCATATTACAGAAGGTATTGCTCTTACTATGGAATGGATTGCCGATCCGTCAATCTGGGCCGGACTGGTAACGTTAATCGTTATCGAACTTGTTCTCGGCATTGATAACCTGGTCTTTATTGCCATCCTCGCTGAAAAACTACCGCCGGGGCAGCGCGACCGCGCGCGCATTACCGGCCTGATACTGGCGATGATCATGCGCCTGCTGCTGCTGGCGTCAATCTCGTGGCTGGTCACCTTGACTAAGCCGCTTTTTAGCGTACAGGCGTTAAGCTTTAGCGCCCGCGATCTGATTATGCTGTTCGGCGGCTTCTTCCTGCTCTTTAAAGCCACCATGGAGCTCAACGAACGGCTGGAAGGGAAAGATAGCGCCAACCCTACCCAGCGTAAGGGGGCGAAATTCTGGGCGGTGGTCGCGCAAATCGTGGTGCTGGACGCTATCTTTTCTCTCGACTCCGTGATTACCGCCGTGGGGATGGTCGATCACCTGGCGGTCATGATGGCGGCCGTGATAATCGCCATTAGCCTGATGCTGCTCGCCAGCAAGTCACTGACCCGATTTGTGAACAACCATCCCACCATTGTCATTTTGTGTCTTAGCTTCCTGCTAATGATCGGCTTTAGCCTGGTGGCGGAAGGGTTTGGTTTCCACATTCCGAAAGGGTATCTGTACGCGGCTATCGGCTTCTCGGTGATGATCGAGGCGCTCAACCAACTGGCTATTTTTAACCGCCGCCGTTTTCTTTCCGCTAACCATACGCTGCGCCAGCGCACAACGGAGGCCGTGATGCGGCTGATTAGCGGTAAAAAAGAGGATGCCGAACTGGATGCGGAAACCGCCGCGATGCTGGCAGACCATGACGACAGCCAGATTTTTAATCCGCAGGAGCGCAGGATGATTAAGCGGGTGCTGAATCTCAACCAGCGCACCGTAAGTAGCATCATGACGTCGCGTCACGATATCGAGCATATCGATCTCAACGCGCCGGAAGCGGAAATCCGCGCTCTGCTGGAAAAGAACCAGCATACGCGTCTGGTCGTGACGGGTGAGAATGAACAGGAAGATTTACTCGGCGTCGTCCACGTCATCGATCTGTTGCAACAATCGCTGCGCGGCGAACCGCTCAACCTGCGGGCGCTGATTCGCCAACCGCTGGTTTTCCCGGAAACATTGCCGCTGCTGCCTGCGCTGGAGCAGTTCCGTAACGCCAGAACCCATTTTGCCTTTGTCGTAGATGAGTTTGGCTCGGTTGAAGGCATTGTGACATTAAGCGATGTCATGGAGACTATCGCCGGTAATTTGCCGAATGAAGTCGAGGAAATTGACGCCCGCCACGATATTCAGAAGAACCCGGACGGTTCCTGGACAGCAAACGGCCATATGCCGCTGGAGGATTTGGTGCAGTACGTGCCGCTACCGCTGGATGAAAAACGGGAATACCATACGATTGCCGGATTATTGATGGAATATTTGCAGCGCATACCGCAAACCGGTGAAGAGGTTCAGGTGGGTGATTATTTGCTGAAAACATTGCAGGTAGAAAGCCATCGAGTGCAGAAAGTGCAGTTAATTCCGCTGCATAACGGCGAGCCAGACCAGGAGATGTAACGCCTGTTCACCTGCCCCGGCCTGCTTACCAGGCAGGCCGGAGGCGCGTTAGCCTTGCCATCCGGCTCTGCCCTTTGGCCAAAAACTACAGCTTATCCAGCAGTTTCTTCACATCTTTACCATTGCGGGTATCTTTATTGCGCTCCGCCCAGTCGTTGAGCCGACGCTTCGCCTCATCCTGTAAATGCTTACGCAATAACTGATCCACTTGCAGGGTATAGTTCAGCTCCTGCCACTTGCCATAGACGCGCAGCGGCACCGGCGTCTCTTTCAGGAAGGTGATCAGGTTGCTATCGCCGTTCCAGCCGCCCAGCACACGCAGATTAAATTGCGTATCACAGCTCTGCTTAACCAGGTCCAGCGTTCCGCTGCCGGTTAACGCCAGCATAGAAGATTGCCCGACCATGTCGTCGAGCGTCAGCGTGCCCTTATTTAGCGTCAGATCGGTCGTGAAGCGATCCAGTCGGGTCGCGTTGTCCATATTTTCCTGCGACTGCTGCGCGTCGCCGCCGCTTCGCTCTACGGCCTGCTGCACCAGTTGCTGGAAATTCATTCCTTCGAGGCGCGTATTGCTCATGTCAACATGCGCTTTTCCTTTCCAGCTGTGGCGAAATGCCTCCGCGTCAATATCCGCCCCGGAGAAATCGCCAACCAGCGACATCTTACCGGTCAGGCTAATCGGATAATTGAAGGCTTTCAGGATAGTCCCAATCTCAACATGGTTGAGGCGAGGGTGGAACTCGATGCGTGGACTGGCGGTGCGGGCGTCAAGCGTGCCGGGCAGCGACATCTCTCCGTCGGCCAGTTTCCCCTGCAACTCGGTAATATCCAGCAATCCGGCCTGATTAGACATCTTCGTCGAAACCTGGGTAAAGTCCATTCCCCGCCAGCGAACTGAATCCGCCTGTAAAGCAATCTCCGCCGTAAAGCTTTGCAGCCCCTGATAAGGCGGCGCACCAACACGCGACGCGATAACTGGCCTGGTCAGGGGGAGCGTATTTTGCCCCTGCGACACCGCGCCGCCCGTCTGAGCCACGGCGCTATGATGCGGCAACAGGTTGTCCAGATTAAGCTTGCTGGACTGGAGGTCAATTTGCCATTCCGGCTGCTCCGCCAGCGTTACCTGAACGTGTCCGGTCAGAGAACTGTCATTCGCCGTTAAATTTAAGTGGTTAAATGAAAGACGTTTTTGCGCCTCCTGCCACTGCGCCTGCAGCTGTCCCTGCCCCTCAATCCCCTGCGCCGGTAAATCCGCGCCCTGCAATTGCCAGCGCAGTTGCTCAATACCCGCGGTTAAGTTATGCGGATAATCGGAAGCATCCACCGTTCCGCTGAACGATAAAGCAAGATCCCGCTGATCGCGGTTCACGCGTCCCGAAAAATCAAACGTGCCGCGATGCTCGGCATCTTGTTCCATATTCAGACGAATATCGCGCACCGTGACCTGATCATCATTTTCATGCTGGAAAACCAGCACGCTGTCGGCAACGCGCAGGCTACGAATATCAAACGACCAGCCGCGATCTTCCGCTACGTCCGGCAAGGTATTATCTTTCGGCGCGACCGGCGCATCATCACTGCGTACCGCTTCCGTTTGCGGCGTCAGTTGAATCACCCCGCCTTTCAGCATCACCTGCTTAACATGAAGCTGATGACTCAACAGCGGCCATAAAGCGACATCCAGGCGCATATTGTCAGCCCGCACCAGCGGTTCGCTGGCGCCTCGCGCCGTTAGCGTCATTCGCCCGGAAAGGATGCTGAGTTGCGGCCATACGTGCCAGCGCAGCGGCCCGTCCAGTTGCAACTGGTATTCACTACGCGCGGCAACCTGCTGCACCATATAGGCGCGGAAATCATTCGGATTGACCAACAATACCAACGCAGAGAATCCGGCCACCAGCACGACCAGGAGAATCATCAGCGTCGTCAGAAATCGTCTCATGCTACCCTCAATGGACCGGCAGTATTGCGCCGAATGGCTCAGTCTTTATCAATCCGGCTGGCGACAGCGCCCTGCTGATCGCGATATTTGGCATCCTGACGGCGGTTATAAGGCCGCGCCGCCGGGCCGGACAGCGGCTCAAAGCTCAGCGCGCCGATGAGCATACCCGGACGCAACGCCAGCGGCAGCTTCCCGGAGTTGTAAAACTCAAGCACAATGCAGCCCGACCAGCCGGGATCGATACGGTGCGCCGTCACATGCACCATCAATCCCAGACGCGCCAGCGAGGAGCGACCATCCAGCCAGCCCACTAAATCCGGCGGCAGGGTAACGGATTCAAAGGTGACAGCCAGCGCCAACTCGCCCGGATGCAGATAAAATGCCTCGCCGTCCGGCAAAACGATTTCATCGCTCATCACGCGATCCAGCGCCGCGCTGACCTCGTCTTTCGGCCCGCTCAGATCGATAAACGCCGCCGTATGGCCACGGAAGGTTCGAAATTTATTGCCAAGACGTACATCGACCGTCGCGCCGTTAATGCGCTCTACGGGAGGTCGCGGGGTGATAGACAAACGGCCTTCATCCAGCCAGGCTTCAATATCTCGGTCGCATAAACGCATGGCACTTTCTCCTTTCGCGCATCAAGCCCTTAAATCAAGCACATCAAGGGCTAACCAGGTTATCACTGAACGGTACACAATTCGCCAGATTTATTCAAAGAACTGGCTGATTTTCGCTTTCAGAATATCAATAGCGATGCGGTTTTTACCGCCGCGCGGCACGATAATATCCGCATATTGTTTGGAAGGCTCAATAAATTGCAGGAACATCGGACGCACCGTTTTCTGATATTGCGCCATCACCGAATCCATTGAGCGACCACGCTCGTTCACATCGCGTTTGATACGGCGCATCAAACAGATATCCAGCGGCGTATCGACAAAAATAGAGAAGTTCATCTCTTCACGCAAACGCGCGTCGGTCAGTAACAGAATACCTTCAAGAATAATCACTTTCTTCGGTTCTACGCGAACCGTTTCCTGCATACGGGTATGCTCAACATAACTGTATACCGGTAATTCAATCGCCGAACCGCGCTTGAGCGCCTGAAGATGCTGAAATAGCAGGCTGTGATCCATCGCATTCGGATGGTCATAGTTAGTTTTTACGCGTTCTTCCATCGACAGATGGCTTTGATCTTTGTAATAACTGTCTTCGGGAATAACGCCAATATGTTCGTCACCCACTTGTTCACGCAATTCGCGGTAAAGGGTACTGGCAATAAGACTCTTGCCGGAAGCCGATGCGCCAGCGATACCGATAATGACGCACTGATGAGACTGATCAGTCATAAATTTAGCGACCTGATTAACCTGGATGTAAGGAAGGGGGGCGCCGAAACGCCAAACGCGGCAATTATAGGGATTTCAGCAGCGCGATACCAGTCCGGCGCTATGCCACGGTGAATTTGTTGGCGGCGTATTCGACGTCGCGACGTAAAAGCGTTCAGTTTTAACGCGGACAGCGGATTTATCGCCCCGTCTGGAGGAGGAATACGCCGGGAGCCACAATTTATATTCAGCCAGCGTATAAATCATTACGCGTTTATACTAGCATAATCACAGAGTAAACTGACGCGTCCGGTATTCCGCGACGTTACCGGCGATTCGGATAGAGTGGTAATGAGTAAACCATCCCAACATGTTTTCGTTACCGTCCCCCACCCGCTATTGCGTCTGGTCAGTTTAGGCCTGGTCGCGTTTGTCTTTACGCTCTTTTCGCTCGTATTATCGCGTGTCGGCACCCAACTCGCGCCGCTGTGGTTCCCCACCTCCATTATGATGGTCGCGTTTTACCGCCATGCGGGCCGTCTGTGGCCAGGGATCGCGGTCGCCTGCTCGCTCGGCAGCATCGGAGCCTCACTGACTTTATTTCCTGCCGCCTCGCTTAACTTTAGCTGGACGGCAATAAATATTATCGAGGCGGCCACTGGCGCGATACTGCTGCGAAAACTGCTCCCCAGCTACAATCCCTTACAAAATTTGAATGACTGGTTTCGTCTGGCTATCGGCAGCGCCGTGATTCCGCCGCTACTCGGCGGCCTGTTATTTTGGCTGATAGCGCCGGAAGCGGTCGCCTCGAAAGCGTTTCTGATTTGGGTATTATCGGAAGCCATCGGCGCGCTGACGCTGGTGCCGTTAGGTTTACTGTTTAAACCACACTATCTATTGCGTCATCGCGACCCGCATCTGTTGCTGGAAACGCTGTTGACGCTGGTCATTACGCTGGCGCTAAGCTGGCTCGCTATGCGCTATATTCCGTGGCCGTTTACGTGCGTTATCGTCCTGTTGATGTGGAGTGCGGTGCGCCTGCCGCGAATGGAGGCGTTTTTAATTTTTTTAGCTACCGTTATCGTGGTCTCGCTCATGCTGGCCAATGACCCCACGCTGCTCGCCACGCCGAAAACCGACGTGATGGTCAATATGCCGTGGCTGCCTTTTTTAATGATCCTGCTGCCTGCCAATATGATGACGATGGTGATGTACGCGTTTCGCACGGAGCGCAAACATATCACCGAGAGCGAATCCCGCTTTCGCAACGCGATGGAGTATTCCGCCATTGGTATGGCGCTGGTCGGTACGGAGGGTCAGTGGCTACAGGTCAATAAATCTCTGAGCCATTTTCTTGGCTATAGCCAGGATGAATTACGCACGATGACATTTCAGCAATTGACCTGGCCGGAAGACCTGAATAATGACCTTGAACAGCTAAACATGCTGGTGCGCGGCGACATCAATAGCTATTCCATGGAAAAACGCTACTACACCCGCAACGGCGATGTCGTCTGGGCGCTACTGGCCGTCTCGCTGGTTCGTCATAAAGACAATAAACCTCTCTATTTTATTGCTCAGATTGAAGATATTAACGATCTCAAGCAAAGCGAGCAGGAAAACCAGCGGTTGATGGAACGTATTACACAAGCGAACGACGCGCTGTTTCAGGAAAAAGAACGGTTGCACATCACGCTTGACTCTATCGGAGAAGCGGTGGTGTGTATTGATGTCGCGATGAATATCACCTTTATGAACCCGATCGCCGAGAAGATGAGCGGCTGGCGGCAAGAGGATGCTTTAGGCGCGCCATTATTAACGGTTCTGCGCATTACGTCAGGTGATAAGGGGCCGCTGCTGGAGGATATTTATCGCGCCGACAGGTCGCGATCGGACATGGAACAGGAGATAGTGCTCCATTGTCATAACGGCGGCAGCTACGATATTCATTACAGTATCACGCCGCTCAGTACGCTTGACGGCGATAAGATTGGTTCGGTTCTGGTTATCCAGGACGTTACCGAATCACGAAAAATGTTACGCCAGCTCAGCTACAGCGCAACGCATGACGCCCTCACCCATCTTGCCAACCGCGCTAGTTTTGAAAAACAGCTTCAACAGCGCCTGCAAACAATACAGGAATCGCCTCAACATCATGCGCTGGTGTTTATCGATCTGGACCGTTTTAAAGCGGTTAACGACAGCGCGGGACATGCCGCCGGCGATGCCTTATTGCGCGAACTCGCGTCACTGATGCTCAGTATGCTTCGATCCGGCGATCTTCTGGCCCGTCTGGGTGGCGATGAGTTTGGCCTGTTGCTGCCGGATTGTAATAGTGACAGCGCACGCTTTATCGTGACGCGGCTTATCAACGCCGTTAATGAGTATCACTTTATGTGGGAAGGACGCCTGCATCGGATCGGCGCCAGCGCCGGGATCACAATGATAAATGAACATAACTGCCAGCTCACAGAGGTCGTGTCTCAGGCCGATATAGCCTGCTACGCCGCGAAAAATAGCGGTCGCGGCCGTCTGACCGTGTACGAACCGCAGCACGCATTAACCTCCTCAAAGGGAATGATGCCGCTGGAAGAACAGTGGCATATGATTAAAAATAACCACCTGCTGATGCTTGCCAGAAACGTCGCGCCGCCGCGTACGCCGGAGGCCACCAGCTTTTGGCTGGTCTCACTCAGGCTGTGGACCAGCGAAGGGGAAGTGTTGGAAGAGCGCGCGTTCCGGGCAGGGTTAGCCGACTCCGCGCTGCATCACGCGCTTGACCGACGGGTATTCCATGAGTTTTTCCACCATGCGGCGACCGCCGTCGCCAGCAAGGGATTAAGCGTTGCGCTGCCGCTGTCCGCCGCGGGATTATACAGCGCGACCCTTATTGATGAGCTGCTGGAACAACTGGAGCATAGCCCACTGCCGCCACGGTTATTACATCTGATTATCCCGGCTGACGTTATCGTTAAGCAGGCGCAGACCGCCGCTGCGACTCTGCGAAAACTGCGGCAACGCGGCTGCCAGGTGATTCTCAGCCATGTCGGGCGCGATTTACAGCTGTTTAATTTACTGCCCCCGCATATCGTCGATTATTTACTGCTGGATAGCGACCTTATCGCCAACGTTCATGAAAGTTTAATGGATGAAATGCTGACCTCGATCATCCAGGGACACGCCCAGCATCTGGACATCAAAACGCTCGCCGGGCCGGTACAAAACCCACAGGTGCTGGATACGCTCTCCTGTATTGGCGTGGATCTGATTTATGGCGACACTATCGCCGAAGCGCAACCGCTGGATTTATTACTGAATACCAGCTATTTCGCTATCCATTGACGGTTGCCAGCCGTGGGTATACCAGATATGCAGTAGCGCGTAGGAACGCCACGGTTTCCAGCGCTCCGCGTAGCGACGGATCTGCGCGGGCGTCATCCCGGCGAAGCGCTGCTTAATTAAGTAATCATCGGGTAAAAAGATATCTTTTGCCTGCCAACCGCGCAGGGCGAAATAGTTCGCCGTCCAGCGGCCAATTCCCGGAAACGTTTGTAAATTTTTAACGCTCTGCTCAATATCCGGCGGCGCGGCGAGCGCCAGTTTTCCCGCCAGCGTCGCCTGCGCCAGATGAATCAGCGCTTCGGCGCGCCGCAGCGGCATCCCCAGAGCTTTCAGCGCCAGCGGATCGGCCAACGCCAGCGTTTCCGGACCGGGAAAACAGACATAATCGGGCGCATCCGGCAACGCCTCGCCATAGCGGCGCGCCACTTTCGCCGTCAACCTTGCCGCCATCGCGACACTCACCAGTTGCCCCAGTATCGCCCGCACGCCTTGTTCAAACGTATCAACCGATCCCGGTAAACGCAGCCCCGGTCTGTCCTCGCCCAGTGGCCCCAGCACGGCGGCAACCTGCGCGGGCTGGCAGTCAAGATCAAACAGACGCGAAACCTTCGCCAGACACGCCGGCGCGACGGGAAGTAATCCGGCGCTCACGCTGACCTGCACAGTGTGGGTGGGCAGATGGGGGCTCACGCTGATCAGTCCGCGATGCTCGCCCACCACCAGGCTGCGCGCATAAAAGCCCTCGCCTACCGTTTCCACGCCGTCCACCGCACGCGCGGCAAGAAAGCCCAACATCCACGACCAGTCGTAAGGCGGCTGCCAGCTCAGGGTAAACATACTTTTCTCCTTTATTTGACCTTTCAGCATAAACGCTAATCGCACGTAACGCCTTGCTTTCATATTCCAGTTGTCGCCGCGACGACATTTCGCTAAAGTCACGCCCCTTCTTCACTGGCATGGGGATTTTAAGGTGTTTATCGGATTTGATTACGGTACGGCAAACTGCTCGGTCGCCATTATGCGCGACGGGCATCCACAGTTGCTGACAATGGAGAATAACAGCGCATTACTGCCGTCTATGCTGTGCGCGCCGACGCGCGAAGCGGTGAGCGAGTGGCTGTATCGCCATCATGATGTGCCGGCAACGGACGAAGAAACCCAGGCGCTGCTACGCCGCGCGATACGCTACAACCGCGAGGAAGATATTGAGGTTGGCGCGCAAAGCGTACAGTTTGGTCTGGCGTCGCTGGCGCACTATATTGACGATCCCCAGGAGGTCTGGTTTGTCAAATCGCCGAAATCCTTTTTAGGCGCCAGCGGCCTGAAACCGCAGCAGGTCGCGCTGTTTGAAGATTTAGTCTGCGCCATGATGGTACATATTCGTCATACGGCGCACAGCCAATTGCCGGAGGCCATTACCCAGGCGGTGATCGGTCGCCCGATCAACTTTCAGGGACTCGGCGGCGATGACGCGAACCGCCAGGCGCAGGGTATTCTGGAGCGGGCGGCAAAACGCGCCGGTTTTCAGGAGGTGGTATTCCAGTATGAACCGGTTGCGGCGGGCCTGGACTACGAAGCTACGCTGCGGGAAGAGAAGCGTGTGCTGGTCGTGGATATTGGCGGCGGTACCACCGACTGTTCCATGCTGCTGATGGGGCCGCAGTGGCGTCAGCGCGCCGATCGTGAAAACAGCCTGTTGGGGCACAGCGGTTGCCGCGTGGGCGGAAACGATCTGGATATCGCGCTGGCCTTTAAAAATCTGATGCCTTTGCTGGGCATGGGCGGCGAAACCGAAAAAGGCATCGCCCTACCGGTGCTGCCGTGGTGGAACGCCGTGGCGATTAACGACGTCCCGGCGCAAAGCGATTTTTACAGTAGCGCGAATGGTCGTCTGTTGAACGATTTGGTTCGCAACGCGCGTGAAGCAGACAAGGTCGCGTTGCTGCTCAAGGTCTGGCGTCAGCGGCTTAGTTACCGCCTGGTACGCTGCGCGGAAGAGAGCAAAATCGCCCTTTCCGGCCAGGCGGATGTTACGGCGAGGCTGCCATTTATCAGCGACGACCTTGCGGTCGCTATCAGCCAGCAAGGACTGGAAGCGGCGCTGGATCAACCGCTGGCGCGTATTCTGGAACAGGTGCAACTGGCGCTGGACAGCGCGCAGGAAAAACCGGATGTCATCTATCTGACCGGCGGCAGCGCCCGTTCGCCATTGATTAAAAAAGCGCTTTCCGAACAGTTACCGGGCATACCCGTCGCTGGCGGCGATGATTTCGGCTCCGTCACCGCAGGACTGGCTCGCTGGGCAGAGGTCGTTTTCCGCTAAGCGCCTCGCAAGCCCAGCGCTGATGGATTGACATTATTCTTGATGTGGCTTAACGTCAGGAGTGAGGGTTAGGGAGGATTCCTCCTCCCCCTGGTGTCTTAGTAAGCCTGGAAGCTAATCACTAAGAGTATCACCAGTATGATGACTACCTTCATCATAACCCTTTCCTTATTTTGGCCCCTTCCTCGGGAGGGGCTTTCCCGTTTCAGCGTCCTGCTGAAATCGGTGGCTTACCTTCATTGCCGTGCCGCCACTTTACCGCACTCCGGCGCGTTAACGATTTTCACCGATGAGAGTTGCGTAGCGCCTCGCAAAGCGAGTCGCCATTCAGAATAATCCCGACCGTGTTCCATAATTCCTCCATTTTTCTCCCTTCCCTGCTGACTACAATAGAGGAAGCAACATTCCGCAAAACGTTTCAGGATGAGAAACTTATACCGATGAAAGGCAGTAATACTTTCCGCTGGGCAATAGCGATTGGGGTTGTAGTGGCCGCCGCCGCATTCTGGTTCTGGCATAGCCGTAGCGAAAGCCCGACCGCCGCGCCGGGCGTCGCCGCGCAAGCGCCGCATACCGCCGCCGCAGGTCGCCGCGGTATGCGCGACGGCCCTCTGGCGCCGGTACAGGCCGCGACCGCGACCACGCAGGCCGTACCGCGCTATCTGAGCGGGCTGGGTACCGTGACCGCCGCGAATACCGTTACGGTGCGTAGCCGCGTGGATGGTCAACTCATCTCCCTGCACTTTCAGGAAGGTCAGCAGGTCAACGCAGGCGATCTGCTGGCGCAAATCGATCCCAGCCAGTTTAAGGTCGCCCTGGCGCAGGCTCAGGGACAGTTGGCGAAAGATAACGCTACGCTGGCGAATGCGCGTCGTGATCTGGCGCGCTATCAGCAACTGGCAAAAACCAATCTGGTTTCCCGTCAGGAACTGGATGCGCAACAGGCGCTGGTCAACGAAACCCAGGGAACCATTAAAGCGGATGAAGCCAATGTCGCCAGCGCGCAGTTACAGCTCGACTGGAGTCGTATCACGGCCCCGGTCTCGGGACGCGTGGGTCTGAAACAGGTGGATGTCGGCAACCAGATTTCCAGCAGCGATACCGCAGGTATTGTCGTCATTACGCAAACGCACCCGATTGATCTCATTTTTACTCTGCCGGAAAGCGATATCGCGACCGTGGTTCAGGCGCAGAAAGCGGGGAAAACGCTGGTCGTAGAAGCCTGGGATCGGACTAACTCGCACAAATTGAGCGAAGGTGTGTTGCTCAGTCTGGACAACCAGATTGATCCCACAACGGGAACGATCAAAATTAAAGCGCGCTTTACCAATCAGGACGATACGCTGTTCCCCAATCAATTTGTGAACGCCCGGATGCTGGTCGATACCGAACAAAATGCCGTTGTGGTGCCTGCCGCGGCGGTGCAAATGGGCAATGAGGGCCACTTTGTGTGGGTGCTGAACGACGAAAATAACGTCAGCAAGAAGCGGGTAAAAATCGGTATTCAGGATAACCGAAACGTGGTGATCAGCGCTGGCTTGTCGGCAGGCGATCGCGTCGTTACCGATGGTATTGATCGGCTGACGGAAGGCGCAAAAGTCGAGGTCGTTGAGCCGCAAACCACCGTGGCGGATGAAAAATCCCCTTCCCGCCATGAAGGTCAAAAAGGAGCGCGCGCCTGATGCAGGTATTACCTCCGGGCAGCACGGGCGGCCCCTCGCGTCTGTTTATTCTGCGCCCCGTGGCCACCACTCTGCTGATGGCGGCGATTTTACTCGCCGGGATTATCGGCTATCGCTTCCTGCCCGTCGCCGCTTTGCCGGAGGTCGACTACCCCACTATTCAGGTTGTTACGCTCTACCCTGGCGCCAGCCCGGATGTCATGACCTCCGCCGTCACCGCGCCGCTTGAGCGCCAGTTCGGCCAGATGTCAGGACTGAAGCAGATGTCGTCGCAAAGCTCCGGCGGCGCGTCGGTGGTAACGCTACAGTTTCAGTTGACGCTGCCGCTGGACGTTGCCGAGCAGGAAGTACAGGCGGCGATTAACGCAGCCACCAATTTATTGCCTTCCGACCTGCCGAATCCGCCGATTTATAGCAAAGTCAATCCGGCGGACCCGCCGATTATGACGCTTGCCGTCACCTCAAACGCGATGCCAATGACTCAGGTAGAGGACATGGTAGAAACCCGCGTGGCGCAGAAGATCTCGCAGGTCTCCGGCGTCGGACTGGTGACGCTTGCCGGCGGGCAGCGCCCTGCAGTACGCGTAAAACTGAATGCTCAGGCTATCGCCGCGCTCGGTCTGACCAGCGAAACGGTCCGTACCGCAATTACCGGCGCCAACGTCAACTCGGCGAAAGGCAGTCTGGATGGCCCCGAGCGGGCGGTGACGCTTTCTGCTAACGATCAGATGCAGTCTGCCGACGAATACCGCAAGCTTATCATCGCGTATCAAAACGGCGCGCCGGTACGGTTGGGCGATGTCGCCACCGTCGAACAGGGGGCGGAAAATAGCTGGCTCGGCGCATGGGCGAATCAAGCGCCGGCTATCGTGATGAACGTTCAACGCCAGCCCGGCGCCAATATCATTGCGACAGCGGACAGCATTCGCCAGATGCTGCCCCAGCTTACCGAAAGCCTGCCGAAATCGGTGAAGGTCACGGTCCTGTCCGATCGCACCACCAATATTCGCGCTTCCGTGCGCGATACCCAGTTTGAACTGATGCTGGCGATCGCGCTGGTCGTCATGATTATCTATCTGTTTTTACGTAATATTCCCGCCACAATTATTCCCGGCGTCGCCGTACCGCTGTCGCTTATCGGCACCTTTGCGGTGATGGTGTTTTTGGATTTTTCCATTAATAACCTGACGCTGATGGCGCTCACTATCGCCACGGGTTTCGTGGTGGACGATGCGATTGTGGTGATCGAGAACATCTCGCGCTACATCGAAAAAGGAGAAAAACCGCTGGCGGCGGCGCTCAAAGGCGCGGGCGAAATCGGCTTTACCATTATTTCCCTCACCTTTTCACTGATTGCGGTGCTGATCCCGTTGCTCTTTATGGGCGATATTGTTGGTCGACTGTTCCGCGAATTTGCGGTGACGTTGGCGGTAGCGATTTTAATCTCCGCCGTCGTCTCTTTGACGCTCACGCCCATGATGTGCGCGCGTATGCTCAGCCAGCAGTCTCTGCGTAAACAAAACCGCTTTTCCCGCGCCTGCGAGCGGATGTTTGACCGCGTGATCGCCAGCTACGGACGCGGATTAGCGAAAGTGCTCAACCATCCGTGGCTTACATTGAGCGTGGCATTCGCCACGCTCCTGCTCAGCGTTATGCTGTGGATAGTCATTCCGAAAGGGTTCTTTCCGGTACAGGATAACGGCATTATCCAGGGGACGCTGCAGGCGCCGCAATCGTCATCGTATGCCAGTATGGCGCAACGTCAACGCCAGGTGGCGGAGCGGATATTACAGGACCCGGCGGTGCAAAGCCTGACGACTTTTGTTGGCGTAGACGGCGCTAACCCCACGCTCAATAGCGCGCGCCTGCAAATTAACCTCAAGCCGCTGGATGCGCGTGATGACCGCGTGCAGCAGGTGATCTCCCGGCTGCAAACCGCCGTGGCGACGATTCCCGGCGTGGCGCTGTATCTCCAGCCGACGCAGGATTTAACCATCGACACGCAGGTCAGCCGCACGCAGTATCAGTTTACCCTGCAGGCCACGACGCTCGATGCGCTCAGCCACTGGGTGCCAAAACTGCAGAACGCGCTACAGTCGTTACCACAGCTCTCTGAGGTAAGCAGTGACTGGCAAGATCGAGGATTAGCGGCCTGGGTGAATGTCGACCGCGACAGCGCCAGCCGTCTGGGTATCAGCATGGCGGATGTGGATAACGCGCTCTACAACGCGTTCGGACAACGCCTGATTTCAACGATTTATACCCAGGCGAACCAGTACCGCGTCGTGCTGGAACATAATACCGCCAGCACGCCGGGCCTGGCGGCGCTGGAGACGATTCGCCTGACGAGCCGCGACGGCGGCACCGTACCGCTCAGCGCGATTGCCCGCATTGAGCAGCGCTTCGCTCCGCTCTCCATCAATCATTTAGATCAGTTCCCGGTTACGACATTTTCGTTTAACGTGCCGGAGGGCTATTCGCTCGGCGATGCGGTGCAGGCGATTCTCGATACGGAAAAAACGCTCGCCCTGCCAGCAGATATTACAACGCAGTTTCAGGGTAGTACGCTCGCCTTCCAGGCGGCGCTAGGCAGCACCGTCTGGCTTATTGTCGCCGCCGTGGTGGCGATGTATATCGTGCTCGGCGTGCTGTATGAGAGTTTTATCCATCCGATCACGATTCTCTCAACGCTGCCGACGGCGGGCGTCGGCGCGCTGCTGGCGCTGATCATCGCTGGTAGCGAGCTCGATATTATCGCCATTATCGGCATTATTTTGCTGATCGGTATCGTGAAGAAAAACGCCATCATGATGATTGACTTCGCCCTCGCCGCTGAACGCGAACAGGGGATGAGTCCGCGCGACGCTATCTTCCAGGCCTGTCTGCTGCGTTTTCGACCGATTCTGATGACCACGCTGGCGGCGTTGCTCGGGGCATTGCCATTAATGTTGAGTACCGGCGTTGGCGCGGAATTACGTCGCCCGTTGGGGATCGCGATGGTGGGCGGCCTACTGGTCAGCCAGGTATTAACTCTGTTTACCACACCGGTGATTTATCTCCTGTTTGACCGCCTGTCGCTGTACGTGAAAAGTCGCTTTCCGCGCCATAAAGAGGAGGCGTAGATGCGCTTTTTCGCCCTTTTCATCTACCGCCCGGTCGCCACCATTTTGATTGCCGCCGCCATTACGCTGTGCGGCATTCTGGGCTTTCGTCTGCTGCCGGTCGCCCCGCTGCCGCAGGTCGATTTCCCGGTGATTATGGTTAGCGCCTCGCTGCCGGGCGCCTCGCCGGAAACCATGGCTTCGTCGGTGGCGACGCCGTTGGAACGTTCTTTGGGACGCATTGCAGGCGTCAATGAAATGACCTCCAGCAGCTCGCTCGGCAGTACACGCATTATTCTCGAATTTAATTTCGATCGTGATATTAACGGCGCGGCGCGCGACGTGCAGGCCGCCATTAACGCCGCGCAAAGCTTGTTGCCAGGCGGAATGCCCAGCCGCCCGACTTATCGCAAGGCCAACCCGTCCGACGCGCCGATTATGATTTTAACGCTTACCTCGGAGAGCTGGTCACAGGGCAAACTGTATGATTTCGCCTCTACCCAACTGGCGCAAACCATCGCGCAAATTGACGGCGTCGGCGATGTTGACGTCGGCGGCAGCTCCCTGCCCGCAGTACGTGTAGGCTTAAACCCGCAGGCGCTCTTTAACCAGGGCGTCTCGCTGGATGAGGTCCGCGAAGCGATCGACAGCGCCAACGTACGCCGACCACAAGGCGCAATTGAAGATAGCGTCCACCGCTGGCAAATCCAGACCAACGACGAACTGAAAACCGCCGCCGAATATCAGCCGCTGATTATTCACTATAACAACGGCGCGGCGGTACGCCTGGGCGACGTCGCCAGCGTCACTGACTCGGTGCAGGATGTCCGTAACGCCGGGATGACGAACGCTAAACCCGCTATTTTGTTGATGATCCGCAAGCTGCCGGAGGCCAACATTATTCAGACGGTCGACGGCATCCGGGCAAAACTGCCGGAACTGCGGGCAATGATCCCCGCCGCTATCGATTTACAAATCGCCCAGGATCGTTCGCCGACGATTCGCGCATCGCTGCAAGAGGTAGAAGAGACACTGGCTATCTCTGTTGCGCTGGTGATCCTGGTGGTGTTTTTATTCCTGCGTTCCGGGCGCGCCACGCTAATCCCCGCCGTCGCCGTTCCCGTTTCGCTCATCGGCACCTTCGCCGCCATGTATCTGTGCGGCTTCAGCCTCAACAATCTGTCGCTGATGGCGCTGACTATCGCGACCGGATTTGTCGTTGATGATGCCATTGTGGTGCTGGAAAATATCGCCCGCCATCTGGAGGCGGGAATGAAACCTTTGCAGGCGGCATTACAGGGTACGCGGGAAGTCGGGTTTACGGTCATCTCCATGAGTCTGTCGCTGGTGGCGGTATTTCTGCCGCTGCTGTTAATGGGCGGCCTGCCAGGACGATTATTACGGGAATTCGCCGTTACCCTCTCGGTGGCGATTGGCATTTCGCTGGTGGTCTCGCTCACACTGACGCCGATGATGTGCGGCTGGATGCTTAAATCAAGCAAACCGCGCACCCAACCGCGTAAACGGGGCGTTGGCCGTTTGCTGGTCGCCTTGCAACAGGGTTACGGCACGTCGTTAAAATGGGTGCTTAACCATACGCGTCTTGTCGGGGTGGTTTTTCTTGGCACCGTTGCGCTGAACATCTGGCTTTATATCGCCATCCCTAAAACATTCTTTCCGGAGCAGGACACCGGCGTGTTGATGGGCGGTATTCAGGCTGACCAAAGCATCTCTTTCCAGGCCATGCGCGGCAAGCTGCAGGATTTTATGAAAATTATTCGCGACGATCCGGCGGTGAATAATGTCACTGGTTTTACCGGCGGATCGAGGGTGAATAGCGGCATGATGTTTATTACGCTGAAGCCGCGTGGCGAACGCAAAGAGACGGCGCAGCAAATCATTGATCGACTGCGGGTCAAACTGGCAAAAGAACCTGGCGCCAGGCTGTTTCTGATGGCGGTACAGGATATTCGCGTCGGCGGGCGGCAGGCTAACGCCAGTTACCAATATACGTTGCTGTCTGACTCTCTGGCGGCGCTGCGCGAATGGGAGCCGAAAATACGCAAAGCGCTCTCGGCCCTGCCGCAACTGGCGGACGTAAACTCCGACCAGCAGGATAACGGCGCGGAGATGAACCTTATCTACGACCGCGACACCATGTCACGGCTGGGTATTGATGTTCAGGCCGCAAACAGTCTGTTAAATAATGCTTTCGGCCAGCGGCAAATTTCCACCATTTATCAGCCGATGAACCAGTATAAAGTGGTGATGGAAGTCGATCCGCGCTATAGCCAGGATATCAGCGCGCTGGAGAAAATGTTCGTTATCAACCGTGACGGAAAAGCGATTCCCCTCTCTTATTTCGCCCAATGGCGGCCCGCCAATGCGCCGCTGTCGGTGAACCATCAGGGACTTTCCGCGGCGTCCACGATTGCCTTTAACCTGCCGACCGGCACATCGTTATCGCAGGCGACAGAGGCCATTAATCGCACCATGACGCAGCTTGGCGTCCCCTCGACGGTACGCGGCAGTTTTTCCGGAACGGCGCAAGTCTTCCAGCAGACCATGAATTCACAGCTTATTTTGATAGTGGCGGCGATCGCTACCGTCTACATTGTGCTGGGGATACTGTACGAAAGCTACGTCCATCCGCTGACCATTCTCTCTACTCTACCATCGGCGGGCGTTGGGGCGCTTCTGGCGCTGGAACTCTTCAATGCCCCTTTCAGCCTAATCGCCCTGATAGGGATCATGCTATTAATTGGCATTGTGAAGAAAAACGCCATTATGATGGTCGATTTTGCGCTTGAAGCGCAACGAAGCGGCGGCCTGACGCCGGCACAAGCCATTTTCCAGGCCTGCTTGTTACGCTTCCGTCCAATAATGATGACCACGCTGGCGGCGCTGTTCGGCGCACTGCCATTGGTGTTATCTGGCGGAGACGGTTCGGAATTACGGCAGCCGTTGGGGATAACCATTGTCGGCGGTTTGGTCATGAGCCAGCTCCTGACGCTCTATACCACGCCGGTGGTGTACCTCTTTTTCGATCGTCTGCGGCTGCGTTTTTCGCGTAAAAATAGCAAACCGGTAGTAGAAATATGACAGAACTTCCTGACAATACCCGCTGGCAACTCTGGATTGTGGCATTCGGCTTTTTTATGCAGTCGCTGGATACCACCATCGTCAACACTGCGCTGCCCTCCATGGCGAAAAGCCTGGGGGAAAGCCCGCTGCATATGCACATGGTAGTGGTGTCATATGTTCTTACCGTCGCCGTAATGCTCCCCGCCAGCGGCTGGCTGGCAGATAAAATCGGCGTGCGTAATATCTTCTTTGCCGCCATTGTGCTGTTCACGCTGGGTTCGCTGTTTTGCGCCCTTTCCGGCACGCTTAATCAACTGGTATTAGCGCGGGTTTTACAAGGCGTAGGCGGCGCGATGATGGTGCCGGTCGGACGCCTGACGGTCATGAAAATCGTGCCGCGCGCGCAATATATGGCGGCGATGACCTTCGTCACCCTACCGGGACAGATCGGGCCGTTACTCGGCCCCGCGCTGGGCGGGGTGCTGGTGGAATATGCTTCATGGCACTGGATCTTTCTGATCAATATCCCGGTGGGAATCGTCGGCGCTATGGCAACCTTTATGCTGATGCCAAACTACACCATAGAGACCCGGCGCTTTGATCTGCCGGGGTTCCTGCTGTTAGCTATCGGCATGGCGGTACTCACGCTGGCGCTGGATGGTAGTAAAAGCATGGGGATTTCGCCCTGGACATTAGCCGGACTTGCTGCGGGCGGCGCGGCAGCCATTCTGCTCTATCTCTTCCATGCCAAAAAAAACTCAGGCGCGTTATTCAGCCTGCGATTGTTCCGCACGCCCACGTTTTCACTGGGGTTGCTGGGCAGTTTTGCCGGGCGTATCGGCAGCGGTATGCTGCCGTTTATGACGCCGGTCTTTTTACAAATTGGTCTTGGTTTTTCACCGTTTCATGCCGGTTTGATGATGATCCCCATGGTGCTAGGCAGCATGGGAATGAAGCGGATTGTGGTGCAGATAGTTAACCGTTTTGGCTATCGTCGGGTTCTGGTGGCGACTACGCTCGGACTGGCATTGGTTAGCCTGTTGTTTATGTCGGTCGCGCTGCTCGGCTGGTATTATCTCCTGCCGCTGGTACTGCTTTTGCAGGGAATGGTGAACTCGGCGCGCTTTTCTTCCATGAATACCTTAACGCTAAAAGACCTTCCCGATACGCTGGCCAGCAGCGGCAATAGCTTATTATCGATGATTATGCAGCTCTCGATGAGTATCGGCGTCACTATTGCCGGAATGCTGCTGGGTATGTTTGGCCAACAGCATATCGGGATAGACAGTAGCGCCACACATCACGTCTTTATGTACACCTGGTTATGTATGGCGGTTATTATCGCGCTACCGGCGATAATTTTTGCCCGCGTGCCGAACGATACACAGCAAAACATGGTCATTTCACGGCGTAAAAGGAGCCTGTAATGAAAGTCTGGCGGCCCGGAATCACCGGCAAGCTGTTTCTGGCGATTTTCGCCACCTGCATCGTGCTGCTGATCAGTATGCATTGGGCCGTGCGCGTCAGTTTTGAACGCGGATTTATTGACTATATCAAACACGGCAACGAGCAGCGGCTACAAATGCTGGGCGATGCGCTGGGCGACCAGTACCAGCAACACGGCAACTGGCGTTTTTTACGCAACAACGATCGCTTCGTTTTCCAGATTTTGCGTTCATTTGAGCATGACAACGACCGGGATAAACCCGGCCCCGGTATGCCGCCGCACGGTTGGCGCACCCAATTCTGGGTCGTCGATCAAAATGGCCGGGTGCTGGTCGGCCCACGCGGTCCGGTGCCGCATGACGGTACTCGCCGCCCCATTCTGGTCAATGGCGCCGAAGTCGGCGCGATTATCGCCTCTCCTGTCGAGCGGCTGACGCGCAATACGGATATTAATTTTGATATGCAGCAGCGGCGCGCCAGTTGGATGATCGTGGCGTTATCAACGTTGCTGGCCGCGCTGGCGACGTTTTTGCTGGCGCGTGGCCTGCTCGCCCCGGTCAAACGGTTGGTCGAGGGTACGCACAGACTGGCGGCGGGGGATTTTACCACGCGCGTGACCCCAACCAGCGCCGATGAGCTGGGAAAACTGGCGCAGGACTTTAACCAGCTTGCCAGTACGCTGGAAAAAAACCAGCAGATGCGCCGCGACTTTATGGCGGATATTTCCCACGAACTGCGCACGCCGCTGGCGGTATTGCGCGGCGAACTGGAAGCCATTCAGGATGGCGTTCGCCAGTTCACGCCAGAATCGGTTACCTCGCTACAGGCGGAAGTCGGTACGCTTACCAAACTGGTTGACGACCTGCATCAGCTGTCGTTGTCTGACGAGGGCGCGCTGGCTTACCAAAAAACGACCGTCGATCTTGTTCCCCTGTTGGAAGTCGCTGGCGGCGCGTTCAGAGAGCGCTTTACCAGCCGGGGGCTAACGCTACATTACGCGTTGCCGGATAGTATGACCGTCTTCGGCGACCCGGATCGCCTGATGCAACTGTTTAATAATCTACTGGAAAACAGTCTGCGCTACACCGACAGCGGCGGCGGCCTGCATATTTCCGCCGAACAACGCGACAAATCATTATTCCTGACCTTTGCCGATTCTGCACCGGGCGTCAGCGATGAACAGTTACAAAAGCTTTTTGACCGTTTTTACCGCACGGAAGTGTCCCGTAACCGCGCCAGCGGCGGTTCTGGACTGGGGCTGGCAATATGCGTCAATATTGTACACGCGCATAACGGTCATCTTCACGCCGCTCATTCGCCTTTTGGCGGGGTTAGCATTACAGTAGAGTTACCGCTGGATCGCGATTTACAGAGAGAAGTATGACTGAATTACCCATTGATGAAAACACGCCGCGCATTTTGATTGTTGAAGATGAACCCAAGCTGGGTCAGCTGCTTATTGACTACTTACGCGCGGCGAGTTACGCCCCCACGCTCATCAATCACGGCGACAAGGTACTGCCGTATGTGCGTCAAACGCCGCCGGATCTGATTCTGCTGGATCTGATGCTGCCGGGTACCGATGGTCTGACGCTATGCCGGGAGATTCGCCGTTTTTCCGACATCCCCATTGTGATGGTCACAGCCAAAATTGAAGAGATCGACCGGCTGCTGGGGCTGGAAATCGGCGCCGATGATTATATCTGTAAGCCTTACAGCCCGCGCGAAGTCGTGGCCCGCGTGAAAACCATTTTGCGCCGCTGTAAACCGCAGCGCGAACTCCAGCAGCAGGATGCCGAAAGCCCGTTAATGATTGATGAAAGCCGCTTTCAGGCCTCCTGGTGTGGTAAAGCGCTGGATTTAACCCCCGCTGAATTCCGCCTGCTAAAAACCTTATCGCTTGAACCGGGTAAAGTTTTTTCCCGCGAGCAGTTGTTAAACCACCTCTACGACGACTACCGTGTGGTGACCGATCGTACTATCGACAGCCACATTAAAAACTTGCGCCGTAAACTGGAATCGCTGGATGCCGAACAGTCATTTATACGCGCGGTCTACGGGGTGGGATATCGCTGGGAAGCGGATGCGTGTCGCCTGGTATAATGATTATTGGCATAACAATAACAAGGTCGTAAGACGATATTTTCCGCCAACGCTATTCTGGCGGAATTAACACACAGTCCTCTTTCCTTTGGCCGAGCGGTATCCCGAAAACCACGACGAACGCGGTCGGGGACAATAAATTATTTGGCCGCTCTTTTTAGTTTACCGATATACTATGAGTAGTTTTTTAAACTTATTGCGCATTAATTCATTAAGTGAATCTAAAAATACATAAACATAATACCAGCTTAATTATACATGGATTTTTATGACAGAAACGTCATCTCACCGCTATAAACCACGCAATATAATAAATGCGCCAAATGTAAAATCGTCTATTTTTTCCCGGAGCCAACAACGCGGCGACAGCGAAAATATCCAGCGCTGGTTAAGCAACCATTTTTATCGTTGGATCATCGGTGACTTTCCTCATGTTTATCCTGTGCGTTCCGTCGCCGATTATGCCGTTTATTTTAGCGCTGATGCAGAAATCCCCGCCTGGCTGGCGCCAAAGCTGGGTGGCGATGAGCGCTTTTACTACCTTAACGTTCAGCACCCGCAACTTGTGGCAATGGAAAGAGATTTAGTGGAATTTCTTTCGCGTCAGGAAGGAACGCGGCTGGAAACTAAACTGCAGCGCATCAACTGCTTTACCGTGCTGGCAATGCGCGAAGCGGAGCATCAAAAAATGCAGCGCCTGCGTGAACAAGGTTGGTATCCCTCCAACAGCGAGGCGCTAAAACCGGTGATGACGGTGAATAACGGTGTGCTGGTTGAACTTGATGCAACAAATCCCGGCCTGCGCAGTGAGATGGCGTATGAATCCTGGCATATGCAACACTGCGACGGAGATTTTGATAATAAAGGCGCGCTTTCCGGCGGCTACGGCGATTACTACGCCCGGCAAATGGAACAACAAAAACTTCGCCTGTTCAGCCTGCGCGACGGCAATAATATTCCCCACGTCACAATAAGCCTGGTGGTTGGTAATAACGGCCTGAGCATTGATCAGATTAAAGGTAAGCAAAATCGCCATCCTATTAAGAAATATGCTAACGATGTTTTATCTCTGTTACGCCATCTGCAACCACTTCCTGAGCGCCACGCTGATTGCGAAGGGATGGGAATAGTTTATGAATCGACGCCGGAATATTCAGGTTGGAAATTTATTACTCATATTCATGACCTCAATTTTCTGCTCAATGTGCTGCATGACAATTTTCATTTAATGGAGCACTTCCCTACGCCTCCGGTGGCTTTACAGTGGCTGCTGCTGCACAGCGCCCCGGAGGCACTGCGCTACCTTCAGGTTGTTGATCCTAACGTGGCGACGGCTGCGGAAATGCTGTTTCCGCAGCATGAATGGCATCCTACGCTTGCCGGGAAAAACACCAGTAGCGAACCTTTCGAAATTGAAAGCCTGACGCTACAAACCACGCGTTACCTCCCTGTCATCAAGGAGGTGCAATAATGTTCTGGATTGTTCTTATTATTGCCGCCCTATTTTTTAGCTGGCGCAACTACAAAAAAAACAAACCGCTGATTGCGGCCCGTATCGCCGAGGAGAAAGAAAAAGATCGCCTGAAAGACCTGCGTCGCGATACCCGACGGCGGCAATGGGCGCTGGCGCTAGCTGATATCCTCGCCCGGCGCAACGGGCTACCGATCAAAGGCGTTGAGCTGGTATTTAAACTTGACGATGACAAACGCCGCTATCTGGCGCAGCAGGTAAAAAAAGAGCTGGGCTTGAGCGAAAACCTCGACGGCGCGGCGTTACGCCACAAGGTTGAGGATATCTTACGCCGCTGGCCTGCGGGCATCGGCAGCTCGCCGCGCACGTTTTATCATCATCTGGCGGCCCAGGGCCAGGTCCGCGACGCGCTGGCCTTCGACTGTATGCGCACCGCCTTTCTGACCCGCTGTATCGCCGGGCTCGGCTGGTGTAACGAAAACGAGGCCTGGCTGGTGCTATTGCTCAACGCCCAGCGCGCTCAGGACTGTTTTGATTCCTGGGAGGATTACGCCACCGCCTACGTTCGCGCTCGCCGGGTATGGCTCACGCTACGTGACACGCCAACAGCGCTTGCCGGACGGGATTTACAGGAAGCCACCCATTATCTGCAAGACCCTGTCAGCCGCTGGCGACAACTGCCGTGGAATGAATTCAAAATTTTCGAGCCGATTTAAAGGACTATTTATGGAACAGGATGATCGTCTGCTCAACGCTATGTTTGAGATGTGCAACCACAAAAATCCCCTCAATGACGGGCAACGAGAGTGGCATATCGCCGATATTTCCGGCCTGCTGCGCGAAGAACGCTATGACGAACTGGACGAACGCTACAACCAGACGCTGACGGAGAGCTTTACCAGCCGCGAAGCGGAAAAGCGCTATTTCTTCGCCTGGAATCAAATGGACAACCCTTTTTACGATATGGACACGCTGGTTGAGGCTGGGCCGCAAGGATTAGCGCTGATCAAAAACTGGCAGCGCGCCCGCCCCCGCTCCACTCACGCCTGGCTTGCCGAGGCGCAATACTGGAATCACCGTGCGTGGCTGTATCGCAGCTATGGCTGGGCGAGAGAAACCACCCGAGCGATGTGGATCTGCGCCGCCGCCTGCAACGAACGGATGGTCATCGCCGTGCTCAATGCTATCGACTGTGAACCGCGCCAGTGGATGGCGGCGGCCCTGACCAGCACCAACTCAAAAGTCTTCGGCCAGCCCGACTGGCTGGTTGAGTTCCTCGAGGGCGCGGATGTTGCCGGGCAGCCATTAATGGAGGATCTGGCTGAATATCATCGCCATTCACCGCAGGAGGTGGACGCGCTGATGGCCCATTCCGGGCTGTCGTTTGCCGACGCGGTTTGCCCAAATTTGCCGCGCCCGTCCGTGCTGCCGGAGTGCAATGACGATGCCGGGCAAAAATACTGGCTCACCGTCTGCCTGGCTATTTTCCCGACGGCATTTTACGTGCTGGATGAATATATCCCGTTTCGTATGCCGCGCTGGGGAGGGTCTCACGAGGAAATCCGCGAATTTCTGGAATCAAGCGTATGCGATCACCTTTCTGCCGCAGAACGTGAACATCTGGAGCTATTGATCTGGTGGGACGATCACCGCGATCTGCGCATCAAAGAGGTTGACTCCCCGGCAGAACAGGAACGCATTATCGCCAAAGCCGAAGAGATTAGCCTGCGAGCGCATATCCAGGAATCTCGCCATAACACGCTGAAGTGGCTGCGGGTCTGCTATAGCGATCTGGACGATAATGACGCGCTCTGGCGAACCCTTCAGCGTTCGATCGTGGAAAAAGTTAAGTTCAACAATTACTTCTTTGATGACACGATAAAGTTCGCCCTGCGCGATTTTCCTGACACCTGGTGGATGTATAATTTTCTCTGTCAGAATGCGCAGCAAACGGAATTCGCAGTGCCGAAAATCCGTCGTGGCTACTTTCAGTACGCCGGGTTATTGGGTTTCGAAAAGGATGAGGCGCAAGGCCTCGCCTGGCTCGATAGCGTCGCCGACATTCAATATAACCATAACTGGCGGGCGGCGATTAAAAATTTCGACTGGTTCGGGCTCCCGGAACATTTCGTGCCGCTGGCAGAGCTGGGCGCACAAAGAAATATACCCGCCGCGCTAAACCTGCTGGGCCTTGAACACAATAATAAAGAGAACAACGGCCTACTACCTTACGATCCTGCCATCGCGTTAGGGTATTTTCAGCGCGCGGCGGAGATTTTGCACCGGCAGTTAGCGCTGCGCGAGAGCCCCCCGTACAAATTAATAGATAACGGAGGCTATACCGACTATGAAAATGACCTGCAAAATATTCATTTCAGCATTGGCATCTGCAACCAGCGTCTGAGTAAACAAGAACCTGATACCGAAAAACGTTCCGCTTATGAAAAAGAACTGCTCGATAATCTCTGGCTGGCGCATCAGTACGGGCATAAAGAGGCCTGGGGCTTGTTCCTGCTGAATATTTTTGAAGTGAAGGATATTACGCTGGCGCATAAGCATCTGGAACTGGTGCAACAAGAAGCCAACAAAGGCACGCTACACGCTATGGTGACCCTATCGCGCCTGCATGGTAATAAACACGATCGAACGCTGTTTAATATGAAGCTAAGCGCACGCTGGGCGCATTTTGCCTTCACGCTTTACCCGGATAATGAAATCGTTATGGACTGCCTGGACCACCTGCATTTCGATTCTTTCTGGAAACGCTTCCGTTTCGCGTGGTATACCGTCCGCATCCCGAATTCAGAGCTGCCGGGACAGGTCAACTCAATGGTGTAAGGTGGTTTACTCCCCTCTCCCACGGCGCTACAATGCCCGCCCTTAAAGTGAGGACTCTCCTCAAGCCGCCTCATCAGGTGAGGCGGATCTGACCTGTCATCAGAACGAGAAAATGATGTTTAAACCAGAACTTCTTTCGCCGGCGGGAACGCTGAAAAATATGCGTTACGCTTTCGCTTACGGTGCCGATGCCGTCTATGCGGGCCAACCACGCTACTCTTTACGCGTGCGTAATAACGAATTCAATCACGAAAATTTGCAGCTTGGCATCAACGAAGCCCACGCGCTCGGAAAAAAATTCTACGTGGTGGTGAACATCGCCCCGCATAACGCCAAGCTCAAAACCTTTATCCGTGACCTGAAACCCGTCGTCGAGATGGGCCCGGATGCGCTGATCATGTCCGATCCAGGGTTGATTATGCTGGTACGCGAGCACTTCCCGGCAATGCCGATTCACCTGTCGGTACAGGCTAACGCCGTAAACTGGGCGACGGTAAAATTCTGGCAGCAGATGGGGCTGACCCGTGTGATTCTCTCCCGCGAACTGTCGCTGGAAGAGATTGAGGAAATTCGCCAGCAGGTGCCGGATATGGAAATAGAAATTTTCGTCCACGGCGCGCTATGCATGGCCTATTCCGGCCGCTGCCTGCTTTCCGGCTACATCAATAAACGCGATCCGAATCAGGGCACCTGCACCAATGCCTGCCGTTGGGAATATAACGTGCAGGAAGGAAAAGAAGACGTTGTCGGCAACATCGTGCATAAGCACGAACCGATTCCGGTACAGAACGTTGAGCCGACGCTCGGTATCGGCGCGCCGACGGATAAAGTGTTTATGATAGAAGAGGCCCAAAGACCGGGCGAATACATGACCGCGTTCGAAGACGAGCATGGCACCTATATCATGAACTCAAAAGATTTGCGCGCTATCGCCCACGTGGAGCGCCTGACGAAAATGGGCGTCCACTCGCTGAAAATCGAAGGCCGCACCAAATCCTTTTATTACTGCGCCCGTACCGCACAGGTCTACCGTAAGGCCATCGACGACGCCGCCGCGGGTAAACCCTTCGACCCTACGCTGCTGGAAACGCTGGAAGGTCTGGCTCATCGCGGCTATACCGAAGGTTTCCTGCGTCGCCATACGCACGACGATTACCAGAATTACGAGTACGGGTACTCCGTTTCCGAACGCCAGCAATTTGTCGGCGAGTTCACCGGCGAGCGTAAAGGCCAACTGGCGGCCGTGGCGGTGAAGAATAAATTCTCCGTTGGCGATAGTCTGGAGCTGATGACTCCGCAGGGAAATATCAATTTCACCCTGGAACAGATGGAGAACGCCAAAGGCGACGCTATGCCGGTGGCACCTGGCGATGGCTATACCGTCTGGATGCCCGTCCCGCAGGACGTTACGCTGGATTACGCACTATTGATGCGTAATTTCTCAGGCGAATCAACGCGTAACCCCCATGCTAAGTAGTTAATTGCGGTTATTTTTTCATGGCGGGAAGATTCTTAGAAATTGATCACATACCGCTTCGCTCAATGCGGGTATTATTCAACGCGCTGAAAAACATAACCCATAAATGCTAGCTGTACCAGGAACCACCTCCTTGGCCTGCGTAATCTCCCTTACGCAGGCTTATTTTTTGCGTATAATCAATAAAAAAGTGGTACTTCCCGCCATAGCCAACATTGACCACACTAACCAAAGCGCAAATGGGCGCTTAGGTTTACAGACCTCCCCTATTCATGGCCAGCCAGCAAGTCACAATCCTCCCCGCATCCGGTCGGACTCAGGACTTAGCATTCTGACTTTTACGTTTAACATCAGTGAATTAAATCAATAACTGCTTTGTGAGAACTTACACAAAAAGTTTCCAGATTATTAAATTAAGGTTAAAAACTGATAATTTAAGCGTGTAAAGGTATGGCACGTTTTAATGCCGCTTTTACAAGGATTAAAATAATGTTTCCCGGATTAGAGGTTTGATTTCATGTCAAAGTAATACTCAAACCATCGCACCTACGCTCAGTCCACCTTCATCAGGCCATGTAAGTTTTGCTGGGATTGATTATCCTCTATTGCCACCAGATCACCAAATCCCCTTCCCACCGTCACGTATAATCGGTATCCAGAGTTATTCCTTTATCCTGTAAAATGTGATACAGTTTCTCCATTGATCTAATAACTACCTCAATTTCACATTCCAGTTTCTCTACAGAACTTTCATTTAGTGAGAAGTTGAGAGCCAATAATAATGATTGTGAGTTATTATCATAACACAAATGTGGTCCATTATTCTCTGCAAACCATAAATTAGCATTGAGAAATTCAAAAGCAAGATTATTATTATCCGGAGGTCTTCCGCAAAAACCGTATATCATTATATACTCACTGTTAGTGCTTGTTAGTAAGATACGGTAACGGTTATCTATAATAAATGAGCATAATCTGTTTTCGTCAAAGACAATTGAATCGGCATTTAATTTTAGTGAAAACTGTCTTAATAAGCGATCGGCTCTTGAATACATAACACCCCATACTCTATCTAAAGCGTTCCTATATAAGTCATAAGCCTCTGGTCTGGACGCTTAACACCCCGTGTCATCGTCGGAATTCGTCTTTTCCCTATGACTTGCTGTGTTTGCTCATTTATGGCCAGGCTGGCCGGGTTCTGATGCCATTTGCGCTAAGGTATAGTCCGGCGCATATTCCCATCATACCAATTCCCCCCATGCCAAACGATGCGCCTAAAACCGTCAGGGCGGTAGTATATGCAGTACCACTACTGACACTGGCGACAGCCCCTGAGCATACCCCACTGAAAACACCTGCAAACAATGCCGTGGTTCCCAGGCACATTAAACATCTGGGTTTATTGCCATAAGCGTTAAAATCAACGATTTCAGCTACCGGTTTTTCGTCATTACCCCGTTCAGAAGGAGGGAGCAATGGCGTTTGCGCATTCACGCCTGAAGTGACATTCATATAAACCTCTTCATGCACATGCCTGTTTATGTTTATGAGAAAAGCGATACATCAGGCAACGGTACGACTATAGGACACCGCGCTAAGCCATCATCTAAATAGGTTTTATTTGATATATAGTAGCGTGCTTCTAATAGTGCGCCGTGTTTCTGCTAAAGAGTCTAAAGAACATTTCGATTTTATGCTATTAAAAAGTATGTTTGGTAATAAATATCAGGTTTTTATCTGATATTATGGTGTTTGAAATTAATACTGATAACTGACGTATGTTCGTCTTGTTAATTCTCCGTTTCGTTATCAAAGGCGCTATATCGGAAAGCGTCTGACTACCCCTTGTGATTTCCTTGCACTCTCACAAGCGCTACTCAATGCGCATACCGGCATCTCTCTTGTCGCCATTTGCCTTAAACCATGCTTCACTTACCGCTGCGTACAGCAGGAAGAAAAACGGTAAAGCAATAAGTGCGCAACATTTCAATTTTCATCCTGTTCTGACCTCGCTTTTTCATTTCTGCTATACACTTTCTGGAGATTGTTGTTCAACCTATTAAGGCATAACGGATGGCTAACTTTCCCGCCAGCTTACTGATCCTCAATGGCAAAAGCGCTGATAACCAGCCGCTACGTGAGGCCATTACTCTACTTCGCGACGAAGGTATACAGATTCACGTTCGGGTAACCTGGGAAAAAGGCGACGCGCAGCGTTACGTTGATGAAGCCCGTAGACTGGGCGTTGAAACGGTGATTGCCGGCGGCGGAGACGGTACCATTAATGAAGTGTCGACCGCGCTCATCCAGATCCGCGACGGCGTAGCCCCTGCACTGGGCCTTTTGCCGCTCGGCACTGCCAACGATTTTGCCACCAGCGCCGGTATTCCTGAAGCGCTGGACAAAGCGCTGAAACTGGCGATTGCCGGAAACGCGATGGAAATTGATATGGCCAGGGTCAATGATAAAACCTGTTTTATCAATATGGCGACGGGCGGTTTTGGCACCCGCATTACCACCGAAACGCCGGAAAAACTTAAAGCCGCGTTGGGCGGCGTCTCCTATCTTATTCACGGTCTGATGAGAATGGATACGCTGACCCCTGACCGCTGCGAAATACGTGGCGAAAACTTTCACTGGCAGGGAGATGCGCTGGTGATCGGCATCGGCAACGGTCGTCAGGGCCGGCGGCGGGCAGCAATTATGTCCTACCGCGCTGGTTAACGACGGACTGTTACAGCTACGGATTTTTACCGGCGAAGAACTGCTGCCGGCGCTGTTTTCCACACTCACGCAGTCAGATGACAATCCGAATATTATTGACGGCGCCTCAGCGTGGTTTGATATTCATGCACCGCATGAAATCACGTTCAATCTGGATGGCGAACCACTCAGCGGGCAAGAATTTCATATTGAGGTGCTGCCTGGCGCATTACGCTGTCGGCTGCCGCCAGACTGCCCGTTGCTACGTTAATAACACCAGTCGCTGGCCGGATGCGCTCACATCCGGCTTTTCTTCGTTGAACTCAGGCGATGGTGACTTTGCTATCCAGATAGACATCCTGTACGGCATTAATCAACTTCACGCCATCAGCCATCGATTTCTTAAAGGCTTTACGTCCCAGAATTAGTCCCATTCCACCGGCTCGTTTGTTGATCACCGCGGTACGAACCGCGTCGCCGAGATCAGTGTCACCGCCGTCCGCGCCGCCGGAGTTGATAAGCCCGGCGCGTCCCATATAGCAGTTCGCCAACTGGTAACGAACCAAATCAATCGGGTTATCGCTGGTCAGTTTGCTGTACACGCGATCGTCGGTATAGCCGAAGTTGACCGCTTTATAACCGCCATTATTCTCGGCCATTTTCTGTTTCACAATATCCGCACCAATCGTAGCGGCCAGATGGTTGGCTTGCCCCGTCAGGTCAGCGGATACATGGTAATCGACGCCGTCTTTTTTAAAGGAAGAATTACGCAGGTAAGCCCACAATACGGTCACCATACCCAGCTCATGCGCACGCTCAAAAGCGGCGGAGATCTCTTCAATCTGGCGACGGGACTGTTCCGAACCGAAATAGATCGTCGCGCCTACCGCCACGGCGCCCATATTGAACGCCTGCTCAACGCTGGCGTACAGGGTCTGATCGTACTCTGTCGGATAGCTCAATGTTTCGTTGTGATTCAGTTTGACCAAAAACGGAATACGGTGCGCATAGCGCCGTGAAACCGAGGCCAGTACGCCGTAGGTAGAGGCCACGCAGTTACAGCCGGCCTCAATCGCCAATTCAACAATATTTTTTGGGTCAAAGTAGCGCGGGTTGGCCGCAAAAGAAGCGCCGGCGGAGTGCTCCACTCCCTGATCGACGGGCAGTATCGAAAGGTATCCTGTTCCCGCCAGGCGTCCAGTATTATAGAGCGTCTGCATATTACGCAGAACGGCTGGTGGACGATTATTGTCAATCATCACCCGGTCAACGTAATCCTTGCCGGGTAGATAAAGCTGATCGGAAGGAATGGTCATACAACGATGCTGTAAAAGGCTGTCGGCGTCTTTGCCAAGCAACTGCGCAATATCAGTCATAGCTATGCTCCCGTAAGTTCCGATAGGGTATCGGAAGGTGAATAGTCCTGCCCCGCAGATTGCGGGTCGCAATAAGCCTGGTACTGACCGACCATTTTTGCCAACTTTAGCGCATTTTTTCGGCGCTATCTGCTGACTCGATTCACGTCCGAAAAAGTGTTAGATCGGTCAAAATTAATGCTCAATGGTATTTAAAAGGTATTATTAAGTGGTATTGTCGTGGCGTACCTTACCTGTCATGAAGGATTCAAAAATGAAAACGACCTTTAAACTGTCGTTCATGATGTTCGTGGAGTGGTTTATCTGGGGCGCCTGGTTCGTCCCCCTGTGGCTATGGCTAAATAAAAGCGGGTTTTCCGCCGGTGAAATAGGCTGGTCTTATGCCTGTACCGCCATTGCGGCGATCCTGTCGCCGATTCTGGTCGGCTCCGTTACCGACCGTTTTTTCTCAGCGCAAAAAGTCCTGGCGGTACTGATGTTTGCGGGTGCCGTACTGATGTATTTCGCGGCACAGCAAACCACCTTTGCCGGATTCTTTCCGCTGCTCCTGGCCTATTCATTGACCTATATGCCGACCATCGCGCTGACAAACAGCATTGCCTTCGCTAACGTACCGGACGTTGAACGCGATTTTCCACGCATTCGCGTTATGGGAACCATTGGGTGGATTGCCTCCGGCCTCGCCTGTGGATTCTTGCCGCAAATGTTAGGCTATAACGATATTTCCCCCACCAACATTCCACTGCTCATAACCGCCGCAAGTTCAGCGTTGCTGGGCGTATTTGCGTTCTGTCTGCCAGACACGCCGCCAAAAAGCACCGGCAAGATGGATATTAAAGTGATGCTGGGGCTGGATGCGCTGGTTCTGCTGCGCGATAAAAACTTTCTCGTTTTCTTCTTCTGTTCCTTCCTGTTTGCGATGCCGCTGGCCTTCTACTACATCTTCGCTAACGGCTATCTGACAGAAGTGGGAATGAAAAACGCCACCGGCTGGATGACGCTCGGCCAGTTCTCTGAAATCTTCTTTATGCTGGCGCTACCCTTTTTCACTAAGCGCTTTGGTATTAAAAAGGTATTATTACTTGGTCTTATTACCGCCGCGATCCGCTACGGCTTTTTTGTCTATGGCGGCGCGGAGACGTACTTCACTTACGCCCTGCTGTTCCTCGGTATTTTGCTGCACGGCGTAAGTTACGATTTCTACTACGTCACCGCCTACATTTATGTCGATAAAAAAGCGCCGGTTCATATGCGTACCGCTGCGCAAGGGCTTATCACCCTCTGCTGTCAGGGATTCGGCAGCCTGCTGGGGTATCGCCTCGGCGGCGTGATGATGGAAAAAATGTTTGCTTATCCGCAACCGGTTAACGGTCTGACATTCAACTGGGCGGGCATGTGGACGTTTGGCGCAGTGATGATTGCCGTCATCGCGCTACTGTTTATGATTTTCTTTCGCGAATCGGACAAAGAGATCACTGCTATTGACGATCGCGATATTGCGTTGACACAAGGGGAAGTAAAATGAAAGCAGAACGTATTCTCGGTGCTCTTTACGGGCAAGCGTTAGGGGATGCGATGGGAATGCCCTCTGAGCTGTGGCCGAGAACGCGCGTCAAAGCGCATTTCGGCTGGATTGACCGCTTTCTGCCCGGGCCAAAAGAGAATAATGCCGCCTGCTATTTTAACCGCGCGGAGTTTACGGATGATACCGCAATGGCGCTCTGCCTGGCCGACGCGCTACTCGAATGCGAAGGCAACATTGATCCCGAGATTATTGGGCGTAACATCCTCGCCTGGGCGGAACGCTTTGATGCGTTCAATAAAAATGTACTCGGCCCGACGTCAAAAATTGCGCTGAATGCGATTCGCGACGGCAAACCCATCGCGGCGCTGGAAAATAACGGCGTGACTAACGGCGCGGCCATGCGCGTTTCGCCGTTGGGCTGCCTGTTGCCGCCAACTAACCTGACAGCCTTTATAGCAGAAGTAGCGTTAGCCTCCAGCCCGACGCATAAATCCGATCTGGCGGTGGCTGGCGCCGTGGTTGTCGCCTGGGCCGTCTCGCGAGCGGTTAACGGCGACACGTGGCAAAGTATTGCCGACTCGCTCCCCGCCATCGCCCATCAGGCGCAGACAGCGCGTATTACCACGTTTAGCGCCTCGCTATCGGCACGTCTGGAACTGGCGCTAAACATTGTCCGCCACGCCGACGGCGTCGAATCTGCCAGCGAACAGCTCTATCAGATCATCGGCGCGGGAACCAGCACCATTGAATCGGTTCCCTGCGCTATCGCCATGGTGGAGCTGGCGAATACCGATCCTAACCGCTGTGCCGTGCTGTGCGCTAACCTCGGCGGCGATACCGACACTATCGGCGCGATGGCTACCGCCATTTGCGGCGCGTTGCACGGGGTAAGCGCCATTAACCCCCAGTTAAAGCAAACGCTGGACAAGGTTAATCAGCTGGATTTTGCGCGCTATGCCGTTGCGCTGGCGAGCTATCGTCAACGGCGGGAGGCACTATGAACGGCGCACGGTTGCTGACATTATTACCGACCCTGCATACCCGGCGTCCGCTCACCGTTATCGGCGCGGCAGTGATCGATATCATTGCCGACGCCTGGACGTTGCCGCGTCGCGGAGGCGATATTGAACTGCAACAACAGAGCGTCAATGTCGGCGGCTGTGCGCTGAATATTGCCGTGGCGTTGAAACGACTGGGGATTGACGCCAGCAATGCGCTGCCGCTGGGCCAGGGCGTGTGGGCGGAGAGGATTCGCCGCCGTCTGGCAAAAGAGGGATTATCCAGCGTGATTGACGCGGTTGAAGGAGATAACGGCTGGTGTCTGGCGTTAGTCGAACCGGATGGCGAACGCACGTTTATGTCTTTTAGCGGCGTGGAAAACCAGTGGAATGCGGACTGGCTGTCGCAGCTCAGGACACCGCGGGGCAGTCTTGTCTACCTGTCCGGCTATCAACTGGCCTCGTCCTGTGGCGAGCCACTGATCCAGTGGCTGGAAACCGTCGACGATGTAACGCCTTTTATCGATTTTGGCCCGCGAATCGGTGATATTACAGACGATGCAATGGCGCGCATTATGGCCTGCCGGCCCATCGTATCCCTCAATCGCCAGGAAGCCATCATCGCCGCGGAACGCGCCGGGCTTGCGACCGATACCCGCACTTTCGGCGAAGCATGGGTAAAACGCTTTTCCGCGCCGCTGGTGGTGCGCCACGATAAAGACGGAGCGTGGTATTTTAGCGCGCAATCTTCCGGCGTTGTGCCAGCGTTTCCGGCAACCGTGGTGGATACCATCGGCGCAGGCGACAGCCATGCTGGCGGCGTGCTGGCAGGACTGGCGTCAGGCTGGTCGCTCGCGGATGCCGTACTGCTGGGAAATGCGGTGGCGAGCTGGGTGGTCGGGCATCGCGGCGGCGACTGCGCGCCCACGCGCGAGGCGCTACTCCTCGCACACAAAAACGTATAGGTCGCTACGACAATAACTGATGCTGTATTCAATAGGCCGCTGCTGCTGATCGAGCGCCACCTGCTTAATCACCAGCACCGGCACTTTACCATCCATTTGAATATGCGACTGAAACTCATCATCCGGCATCCGGGCGCTGACGCGGGATCGGGTACGCTGAGGGTAAATGTGCTGGCGACGAAAATAGTCATACAGCGAAATGCCAATCGCGTCGACATCATGAATCAGATGCGCGGGCACCCAGGACTCTTCAATCGATACCGCGTCCTCATCAACATAACGAATGCGTTTGAGTAAAAAGACGTCGCTGCCTGCGGGGATCGCCAGATGCTGCGCGACCTCATCCGGACAACTTACCACGCGTTTGTTAACCCATAGCGTATCCGGTTTTTTGCCGCGCAAGACAACCTGCTGAGAAAATCCCCGCGCCTCTTTCAGGGAATATTCAAAGATATTATTGATTTGCGTACCGTAGCCGCGGGCGCGCGTGACGACCCCCTCTTCTTCCAGCGCCTGCATCGCTTTTCGTACCGTGATGCGCGAGACGCCGGTAAGCTGGCTGAGATCGCGTTCGCCAGGCAAAATATTACCGTGCTCAAGAATACCGCTGCGCACGGCATCCTTTACCGTCTGGGCGAATTTCATGTATAGCGGCGTATTATCCGCCGCTGAAATTCGTTCATTCAGTTGCGCGATGAGCCGGGTATGCGCTTGTTCCATTTATCTTTCCTGACGACGGGTCTGTAGGCAGTATACTACCACCACGCGTGGAAATGATGTACCGGACCAATGCCCTTCCCCACTTCCAGCGTGTCCGCCTGCGCCAGCGCCGCCGAAAGCCATGCCTTCGCCTCGTTTACCGTCTCTCCCCAACAGCGATGCCGGGGCCGTAACGCCGCCAGCGCCGCCGACAGCGTACAGCCCGTCCCATGCGTATTTTTGGTGTTCACACGCGGCGCGCTAAAACGTTGCTCGCCCTCACGGGTAAAGAGCCAGTCCGGGCTTTGCGCATCCTCTAAATGCCCGCCTTTCATCAATACCGCTTCACACCCCATCGCCAGTAACGCCCGCCCCTGCGCCAGCATCTCCTGTTCCGTACGTGCATGGGGCGCATCCAGCAACGCTGCGGCTTCCGGCAAATTAGGCGTAATCAGCGATACCTGTGGCAACAGCCGGACGCGTAATGTTTCTATCGCAGAGGGCGAGAGCAGCGGATCGCCGCTTTTCGCCAGCATCACCGTATCCAGCACCACATTACGTACATGATGACGCTGTAGTCGCTCCGCCACGGCCTCGACAATATCGGTTTCCGCCAGCATGCCGATTTTTGTGGTATCAATGCGCACATCGCTGAACACGGAATCAAGTTGAGCGGCGACAAAGTCCGGCTCTATCCGGTACACCGACTGTACGCCACAGGTATTTTGCGCCACCAGCGCGGTGATGACCGAACAGCCATATGCGCCCAGCGCGGAAAAGGTCTTGAGATCCGCCTGGATACCGGCCCCGCCGCTGGGATCGGTGCCGGCAATCGTCAGCGCGTTAATTCGTTGCATTGGCCGCCTCCACATCCAGATGATAGAGCGCATCAAGAAAAGCCGGGATGAAGCTACCAGGTCCTTCGCTACGCTCTGCCGCGGCCTGTCCAGCCAGTTTCATCCAGCAGCAGGCCGACGCGACATTGTCCAGCGCGGCGCCCGGTAACGCGCAACTGGCGGCGACGACCGCCGACAACGCGCAGCCGGTGCCTACAATGCGAGTCATTAACGGATCGCCGCCGGGAATGCTCAGCGTGCGCTGACCATTAGTGACGTAATCTATCTCTCCGGTAACCACAACGATGCAGTCTATCTGACGCGCCAGCGCCTGCGCCGCAGGCAGTGCGGCCAACGCCGCCTCGGTGGTATCTACGCCACGTCCGCCCAGCGCCATGCCGGATAACGCCAGGATTTCCGAGGCGTTGCCGCGTATTGCCGCCGGGCGCAGGGACAAGAGATCCAGGCAAAATCGCCGACGAAATTCCAGCGCGCCCACCGCGACAGGATCAAGCGTCCACGGCGTTTTGGCATCATAAGCGCTTTCTACCGCCGCACGCATCGCGTCAGCGCGTGAGGCAGTTAATGTTCCGACATTAATCAGCAAGGCGTTGGCGATGGCGGCAAACGGTCTGGCCTCGACAGGATCAATCACCATGGCGGGTGAAGCGCCCAGCGCCAGCAACGTATTGGCGGTAAACGTTTGTACGACGTCATTCGTCATACAGTGCGTAAGCGGGGAGAGCGCGCGAAAGTGTTTTAACGTATGCGCCGCAAGCGTGCGGCAGTGCAGGTCAGGCTGCATGGTTCAGCTCCTGCCCGCGTGAAGAAGGGACACGAGCAGTGTCAGACTTCCCTACGCTGGCATTATCCAGATCAGGTGGTACGGGTATTTCTCAGCCTTCACAAAGAAGGGCACCCCGAGTCGTCAAGCCCCACCGTGTTAAGCGGGGTTTCGCTATTAAGCATACTGTCTGCGCCAGACAATGTAAATTTACAGCCAGCCGCGGACGATAATTTCAGCGTTATCAGATAGTTCTCAAAACCTATTCGGTTCTGGCAAACTTGCTGGCGGATATGTTGCTGCACGACGCTTTCGTTTACACTTTTTACGAAAAGGGGCGTGAGATAACAAAATAGCGCTTGTCAGATACGCCACCAGCAGAAATGATACACACGATGTTAACTGACCCGCATATGTGGAGGGTAAAAATATGAAAAGTAAGTTGCTGCCTTGCGCGCTGTTGCTTGCAACCAGTTTTGCATGGGCCGCCCCCGCGACAACGGGCATTGATCAATATGAGTTAAAAAGCTTTATCGCCGACTTCACCCACTTCAAGCCCGGCGATACCGTTCCGCAAATGTACCGCACCGATGAGTATAATATTAAACAGTGGAAATTACGTAATCTGCCCGCGCCAGATGCCGGTACTCACTGGACCTATATGGGCGGCGCGTATGTACTGATTAACGATACCGATGGAAAAATTATCAAAGCCTATGATGGCGAGATTTTTTATCATCGATAATGATATACGCACTCTTTCTATAAAGAGTGCGTACCGCATAAATTTAATTATAAGATACCACGATTAATGCTTTCGATTGTAATGGCCCCGCTTTAACTTTTGCAGGATCGAGAACATAATATGTGGCAAAGACAGGAATAGCTTCCACCGAATTCACTGCGCTGCCTTTGGCATAGGTTTTGAAAATACTATTTATCGCTACTCCTTTGTTTATTTTAAGCAGGCTCCGATTTGAATCTCTTAAGATAAACCCAACGCCATTATCGTTATCCGGTTTCAGGACTGCTTCATTCTCATCCCAGACTAAATCACTACGTAGATTTACCGCTATTTGCCGTGATGTCAGCATCGCATTCCGCACCTGATTTTTGCAATCCAGAATAATATCACCCTGCTTAGAAAACTCACTAACCTCTCCTTTAGCACGGAGTTTAGTCATAGGCACCGGGTCCAGTGTGATGGTGAGATTCTGGGGGGCGCAGGTAGTTTCTTTACGGTTGTAATTTATCGTTAAACTGGCTTTATAAACGCCTTTCCCATTCAGATCAGTGATAACGTTTGCAACACACTCTCTATTCCCCCAACAGCCAATATATCTTAAAATAAATACCACCCAATCGCTACTGCTCCATTGATTCTTTGCACCCGACATCACCGTTATATTATCTATCGTAACCGAGTACCCCCCCCTGGCAGACACAGTCACCGCCTCCAGTGAGTTTATTTCTGAAATCGTTATCTTATAGGGGGCTTCAATTACACCGTTTTGATTGCGCATATTTATCGCACTACTGCTCTGCCATTCAACTTTTAACTTTAACTTAACACTGTCATTCGGTCCCATACCGATAATATGATCGGATGTCTCTAATTTAGTCACAACATCACTATTAGAACAATTGGCATCTGTGAAACCATTTGTAATAATGGCTGACTCCTCCCCCCCCAGCATTAAGCTGTCGGATTGAATCGTATAATCCTTCGTGTTGGTTAAGGTCGCATTACACGCCGCGTAACCCAACTGCGTAAACTGCATCATCATTAATAAAAATAGTAGTCTTTTCATGGCGTCACCTAAAGATTACCGACAAATATAAACGTTATTTTCATCAATCTGTTTATCAAAAGTGATCTTACAGAAAAGACCCTGTTGTTTATCTGTTGCGATTTTTACCGAAATGGGAACCTTTTCAGTACGAATAAATACCCGGCTCCCCTGACCTACCAGTCCTACATTATTTCCCTCGTCATCTTCCACTTCATAACCAAATGTTAAAGGCTCGCCATCTGCGCGCCGCGCCAGGAAATAAAAAGGTTTACTGGTCTCTGTTTCAAAATGAACCAATACTACGGCTCCGCGATAAGGCACTGTAACTTTTCGATTTCCCAACAGGGCGACATCGCTTTCACTCTCAGAGACATCAAGAGAGATAAAATTTTGCCGGTATGGCGTCAATGCTTCAAATACGGCATAACCTTTTGCATTGGTACGTAAATAGGGACGCCCCTGCACCGCCGCGCCTTCCAGGTACGGCGCGTTAATAATCGCGATAGTATCATTAAGGCGAGAGGCTAAATGCACGCCATCGGCCCATGCAACCAGCCCTCCCTGAATATTTCCGCCCACCTGATGGTATTTATTGGACTGGCTGTAACTGCCGCCGACTGTCGCCAGCGGGGCGTTCCAGGTTACCGATCCCCCGAATGTCGTTTGGTGTTCCTGTCGCTGCTGGCTGAGGTTAGTCGTATAATTAAACTGATCGCGATTACCGAACGTGCCGCTAAGGCTGGTGTTATTCGCCTCATAACCTTGATCGTCAAAGGTGGTGGAATTCGATAAATGGATATCACGATTTCCCCCATTCTCCTTTAATCCCCATGTTAAGGGAATCGATAAATAGATATTAAAGCGCTTATCTTCACGGTTATTGCTGTCATACGTCTGAGTTGCCGATAGCGTAAAACTGAGCCGCTGCCAGGTATTACTGTAGCTTAACTGATAATCCTTTCCCGTGCCGCTACGCCCCCAATAGTCGCGCCACAGAGCGCTGGCAGTAAAATATCCCCACCCATCGGGTAACGTCTGATTAATATTGAGAGTGAAAGTATTTTTACGCCCAAAGTCATTCTCATAATAATCAGCAATATCATAAATATCGTCATCATCGCGACGATAGTTATCCCGGTTATTAGCCCAGACATGATCGTTAAAAGTGCGATAATCACGTGATGAGTAGCGATACGCTGCCAGAGAAAAATGGGTGGCCGATTGCGGGAGATATTTATTCCAGGCAACCTGGTAGCTTTCCCCATCAAAAACATCGCCATTATCCTGCTTGCTATGAGACAACGTACCGTCGACAGATACCGCGCCAATCAGCGTGTTCCATCCGGTGCCAAGGGTAAATGAGCGATAATCGCTGGCTAACATCGTTCCGCCATACAACGTTAGCAGGTTATTGACCCCGTACTGATAGGTTCCCTGGAGAAAATCAGTTTGCTGAGAGGCTCCTTCAATTCTGCTTCGTCCGGCGGCGAAATCATATTTTGCTACGCCGGGCTGCACCATATTGGGAACGGAAGAATACGGAACAATAAACCGTGAAACAGTACCGTCAGCCTCTTTAACGCTCACGTCCAGATCGGCTCCCCCCCCTGCCAGCTGAAGATCTTCAAATACAAAGGGGCCAGGCGGAACTTCTTTTTGATAAACAATGAAGCCATTCTGTTCAACCGTCACCAGGGCGTTACTTTGCGCCACGCCACGCACAACCGGAGCGAAATTTTGCTTAGAGTGCGGCAGCATTTGCATATCACGCCAGAAGCGCACCCCGCGAAAGCGCACCGTATCAAACATATCCCCGCTGGTGTACTGTTCCCCCAGACGCATTGTCCCCAGTACCGCCGGGAAATCACGTTCCAGATACAGAGTATTGCTCTGCCATTTGCCAGCTGAATTTTCACTTTTGGAAAAATTAGCGTTAGAATGTAATTGCCATCCAAGCAGATTCAATCCGCTGACAAAATTTGCGTAAGTATTTTTCTCACTACCGCCGCTTTTATAATGGCTGTAATATTCGCTGGCATAATACGATGTATAAAAAGCGTTAATTCCACGGTCCCATGTCTCTGGAGACGCATAGCCCGCTTCATATTCCAGCACATAAGCCTGAGGGACGCTCAGATAAAGGTTAAAAGCGGCAGTGTCATAAGAAACACTACCTCCATGAACCACCGTTTTCAGCGCAATACATTCATTTTCTACTGTTGTACTCTGCGGGGTAAATTTAATTCCCAGGCTGGCGATCAGGTCCGGAGAAATACAGGTGCTATCGGGGTCATCCTGAATATTAACCTCATAAGTTCCACGCCATTCTTTATTGACATAAACGTCCATTTCATAAACGCCAGCCATGGGTTTGGTGCTATCAATCTGATAACGAGACACCTTTTCACCTTTCAACCCACCGAACATAAAGTTAGTATCGAATGTTTCTTCTTCAGCCCAGGCGGGTGAAATAAGTAATGCTGCAAAAAGTGACAGCGTGATGGCGTTTAACTTTTCCATTATCTATCCTTAGGTGGATTCCCCGCTTTTAATTTTCTATTTTGACAGTCTCGTTTAAATAATTACCAGAATCATCAATTAGCGTCACGGTATAGCTATTTACGACTACCGTTGTGGTGATACTCTGCGATGACCATGGAGCCAGTAATAAGGTTTCTTTATTTACTTTACTTTTTGCTTTAATTTCTGGAATAGTGATCCAGTTTGCGGAATTATTTTTCACGCTAATACTCCCTGGCGCACGAAGCAACTGCAAGCGGGAAAATGTTGCTTTATCGACTTTCTGTACCCCCGGTGGGCGATAGATCAACTTTATCCGGTTTTGTAGCGCAAATTTAATGATATTTTTATCTTTGTTCTCGTCTGAATTTGGTGGAATATCCAATACATTGAGGTAGAAAAGACTTTCACGATCGCCAGGCAAATTATTAGCGAGCTTCTTTATTTTTAATTGCTGACCTGAATTTGCCGCAACTCTAATTACAGGGGGGGTCATAATAAATGGAACCTGTAATTTTTCTGGCGGCAGGCTGGTATCACCGTTATCAATCCACGCCTGGATGAGTGAACTTCGTTTACCGTCATTCATTAATTGTACGGTAATATCTTTTTTCTGCGCCGGATAAATAATACGTGTACCATATATATAAATGCCGCTCCACGCAGGCATAGCGGCACAAGCCAGGCATAATGCAATCATCCATTTCATGGCCGATAACCTTATAAAAGAGATACAAGCGGCTAAAAGCTTAGCCGCCAAAAAACGATTGTTAATCAGTTAATACCGTCATCGTCAGTACAGATTCAACAGAACCTGGTGTTACAGTATTTTCAACGGCGGCATAGCGGGCAGAAAAGTTCAGGGTATATACACCATTTTCAAACTTACTTGAATTCAGAGTGTAATTCCCCGCCTCATCCGGTTTCACCTGAATACCATCAAGATAAACAGCGAAGCCCGCACCATTATTAGTAGCATTATTTTTGGTGATTTGCATGTTATCCACAAATTGAGAACGGTTAAAACTAATTCGTGGATTAGCTGTATTCGTACATCTTACTTTTAAAATCGCTTCTGGGCTAGTGTATCCTGTATATATATCGCCAGGGTTTAAGTCAGTCAATCTATCAACACCTACCTGGGATAATTCAATAGTCGCGCTATTTGCACCTTCGAAAGTACAGGATGTTCCCACCACTTCTCCGTTTATTTTTAATTCCCCCATATCTTCATCAGCAGCAAAAACCCCAGCGCTCATAAATACAGCAGACAATACAGAAGCAGCAATAAGTGAACGTCTCATAATCTCTTCCTTAATGAAGTAATTTCTATTTGTTAAGAGTTATTAACCCTTGCAACGAAAATTCTCATAGACAGGAAGTTATCGCAATGTAAACACGATGTTTTGTTGATTTAAAACAATTTACAGATTGCAATATAATTGCAACAAATAATCATTGCTTATCATTATTTTGTAAACTTATTAATTTCCGAAATTTACTGCCCTTAAACATAAACACAACAAATAAAAAAGCCCATATCATTGATATCAATGATATGGGCCTGCGGAATTAATAAGAATTAGTCGTAATGATTAACAACAATCTGTCGGGTGCTATCACCAGGCACCGTGTATAGCTGCGTTGTCACACCTCTCATCGGCGTAGCGGCGGGTGTTTGCAGAGTTGAAACGTGGATAGTGTTGCCGCAACGCTGCTGCAACTGTGCGTTTACCACTTCTGTACTGCACGTTGGCGCGGTCACTTTTCCACTGATGGTTAATGTTGCGGTGTCGGAGGCAAAAACGGGTACGCTTATCCCATAAGCCGAAACTATAATTCCCATCAGCAAATATTTTTTCATAGTGAGTAATTGTTCCTCTGGTGAACGTCAAACAGTATGCAGGCCGTCCTGATGAGCAGTATGAACGTATCGATACCTTAAAACCAATTGAAAAAATAAATCAGTAGGATAGGTATGATCAATTCAAATAATGTTTTTGCCGATTATTTCAGATAAACACCTGTCTGTTTAAGCAGGAATTAACAATGCGGGGGCTATTATTTTATTAATACATTCACTGCATCAATATATATTAATGCAGTGAATGTCATATTCTCTTTGGAATACGTCAGGAGGATTACACCGCGCGGAAGGCGATTTCACCCGGAATCACTTCACCCTGCCAGTAAAGCTGTGCCGCAACGCGATCGGCCAGTTCGCGATAGATCGCGGTAAATTCGCTCTCCGGACGGCTAACCACCGTCGGCGTACCACGATCGAGATCTTCGCGCAGACTAATATGCAGCGGCATCTGACCCAGAAGCTGAGTATGGTATTTTTCCGCCAGCTTCTGCGCGCCGCCCGTGCCGAAGATCGGTTCGTGATGGCCGCAGTTGCTACAAATATGCATACTCATATTTTCCACAATGCCGAGCACCGGCACTTCCACCTTCTCGAACATCACGATACCTTTTTTGGCGTCGATCAGCGCGATATCCTGCGGCGTAGTCACCACCACCGCGCCGGTAACAGGAATGTTCTGCGCCAGCGTTAGCTGAATATCCCCGGTTCCCGGCGGCATATCCAGTACCAGATAATCCAGATCCGGCCACAGCGTCTCCTGCAACATCTGCATCAGCGCCTTACTGGCCATTGGGCCGCGCCATACCATCGCGTTATCGTCAGTCACCAGATAGCCGATCGAGTTGGTCGCCAGGCCGTGAGACATAATCGGCGCCATATGCGTACCGTCTGGCGATGTCGGGCGCTGATCTTCTGCGCCAAGCATGGTTGGGATCGACGGACCGTAAATATCGGCATCGAGAACCCCGACCTTTGCGCCTTCAGCCGCTAACGCCAGCGCCAGGTTTACCGCCGTGGACGATTTCCCCACCCCGCCTTTACCGGAGCTCACGGCAATGATGTTTTTCACGCCATTAATGCCAGGCTGATTTTTGACGCGTTTCAGCGTCGCAATGTTGTACGACAGTTTCCAGTCGATCGCTTTTGCGCCCGTAATACGTAACAGATCGGCGCTGCATTGCTCTTTTAATACCTCAAACGCGCTGTTCCAGACGAACGGCATGACCAGCTCAACGTGCAGCGTATCATCCATCCAGGCGACGTGGTGCAACGCCTTAAGCGTGGTGAGGTTATGCTTCAGGGTTGGGTGCTGAAAATTCGCCAGCGTCCCGGCGACCATCGCTCGCAGGGTATCTGGTGATTTGGCCTGGGATTGTTCGTTCATCCCGACTCCTTTTGTAGTTCTGAAAAGTACGATTGTAACTTTGTAGTTTACTCCAGCGGTAACAATTATTCATTTACGGATAAATGCCCTTATCGATTGGCGCAGTAATTACCATTTTGGTACTATCAAAGCCCTTTTTTACAACAGAAGAAGTAATACCCACTATGACTCAAGTCGCGAAGAAAATTCTGGTAACGTGCGCGCTGCCGTACGCCAACGGCTCTATCCACCTCGGCCATATGCTGGAGCACATCCAGGCTGATGTCTGGGTCCGTTACCAGCGAATGCGCGGCCATGAGGTTAACTTCATCTGTGCCGATGACGCTCATGGCACGCCGATCATGCTGAAAGCGCAGCAGCTTGGTATTACGCCGGAGCAAATGATCGGTGAAATGAGCCAGGAGCACCAGACCGATTTCGCCGGTTTTAATATTAGCTACGACAACTACCACTCAACGCACAGCGACGAGAATCGCGAGCTGTCCGAGCTGATTTATACGCGCCTGAAAGAGAACGGTTTTATTAAGAACCGCACTATCTCTCAACTCTACGATCCGGAAAAAGGCATGTTCCTGCCGGACCGATTTGTGAAAGGCACCTGCCCGAAATGTAAATCCGCGGACCAGTACGGCGATAACTGTGAAGTCTGCGGCGCAACTTACAGCCCGACCGAACTTATCGAGCCGAAATCCGTGGTGTCCGGCGCGACGCCGGTAATGCGTGACTCCGAGCACTTTTTCTTTGATCTGCCGTCATTCAGCGAAATGCTGCAGGCGTGGACCCGCAGCGGCGCGCTGCAGGAGCAGGTGGCGAACAAAATGCAGGAGTGGTTTGAATCCGGCCTGCAACAGTGGGACATTTCCCGCGACGCGCCGTATTTTGGTTTCGAAATCCCGAACGCGCCGGGCAAATATTTCTACGTCTGGCTGGACGCGCCGATTGGCTATATGGGCTCCTTCAAAAATCTGTGCGATAAGCGCGGTGACACGACCAGTTTTGATGAGTACTGGAAAAAAGACTCCGACGCCGAGCTGTATCACTTTATCGGCAAAGACATCGTCTATTTCCACAGCCTGTTCTGGCCTGCCATGCTGGAAGGCAGCCACTTCCGTAAGCCGACCAACCTGTTCGTTCACGGTTACGTGACGGTGAACGGCGCGAAGATGTCTAAGTCTCGCGGCACCTTTATTAAGGCCAGCACCTGGCTGAAACACTTTGACGCCGACAGCCTGCGCTACTACTACACCGCGAAGCTTTCTTCACGCATTGATGACATCGACCTGAACCTGGAAGACTTTGTCCAGCGCGTCAATGCCGATATCGTCAATAAAGTAGTCAACCTGGCATCCCGTAACGCCGGTTTTATCAATAAGCGTTTCGACGGCGTGCTGGCGGCTGAACTGGCCGATCCGCAATTGTACAAAACCTTTACTGACGCCGCTGCGGTGATTGGCGAAGCATGGGAAAGCCGTGAATTCGGCAAAGCTATCCGTGAGATTATGGCGCTGGCCGACGTCGCTAACCGTTATGTTGACGAGCAAGCGCCGTGGGTGGTGGCTAAACAGGAAGGCCGCGACGCTGACCTGCAGGCCATTTGCTCGATGGGCATCAACCTGTTCCGCGTGCTGATGACGTATCTGAAACCGGTACTGCCGACGCTTTCTGAACGCGTTGAAGCCTTCCTGAACAGCGAACTGAACTGGGATGCCATCGAACAGCCGCTGCTCAGTCACAAGGTCAACACCTTTAAGGCGCTCTACAATCGCATCGACATGAAGCAAGTTGAAGCGCTGGTTGAAGCGTCTAAAGAAGAGGTGAAAGCCGCAGCCGCACCGGTTACCGGCCCGTTAGCCGACTTCCCGATTCAGGAAACCATCACCTTTGACGATTTCGCCAAAATTGACCTGCGCGTAGCATTGATTGAAAACGCTGAGTTCGTGGAAGGCTCCGACAAATTGCTGCGTCTGACGCTGGATCTGGGCGGCGAGAAGCGTAACGTCTTCTCCGGCATTCGTTCCGCCTACCCGGACCCGCAGGCGCTGATCGGCCGCCAGACGGTAATGGTCGCCAACCTCGCGCCGCGCAAAATGCGCTTTGGCGTCTCCGAGGGAATGGTGATGGCCGCAGGCCCTGGCGGGAAAGATATCTTCCTGTTAAGCCCTGATGACGGCGCGAAGCCTGGCCAACAGGTGAAATAAGCAACAAGCCGGAGCATGCTCCGGCTTTTTTAACCGCTTAATCCTGACTGGCATATCGCCTCCTCCGCACGTTTTAACTTTTTCCTTAATAAGCAATAGCGCTAAGACTCCATATCCGGACTGCTAAATAACGGCTAAAAGTCATATTCTATCTCTCCCTGATACATTGCTATTACTGGGTTAAATTAATTCATTGAAATTATTTTAAAAGCCCAATTATTATATAAAATGGAGTTTTAGATGAAAATTTCTGGCAAGTTATTGTCCACGGCTTTGGCTTCCGTACTGGTGTTCTCTCTTGCTGGCTGTGGCGATAAAGAAGAATCAAAGACCTTTAACGCAAACCTGGCGGGGACAGAAATTTCAATTACTTACACCTATAAAGGTGACAAAATCATTAAGCAGACGTCTGAAAGTAAAATCAGCTATGCCACTGTAGGCGCTAAAACGAAAGAAGATGCCGCCAAAATTCTCGATCCGCTGAGCGCGAAATATAAAAATATCGCCGGAGTGGAAGAAAAATTAACCTATGAAGATACCTATGCCCAGGAAAACGTCTCTGTGGATATGGAAAAAGTGGACTTTAAAGCGTTACAGCAAATCTCAGGGACGATGGTGTCCGGCGATACCAGCAAAGGTATCAGCATGAAACAAACCCAGACGCTGCTGGAAGCTGCTGGTTTTAAAGAAGCGAAATAACTGGCAGGCATAATGTATTGCATCGACTGGTAAAGTCGCTCAGGGCGCTGCTTCGGCAGCGTCTTTTCTTTATGAATTCCGAAAAAAGACAGCCTCGCTGTAAGTCCCCTCGCCAAAGCCTATAATCCCTGAATTCCTGGCCACACCAATACTTAACGACAAGGAATTGTTATGCAGGTTCTACGTCTTATGGCACTGCCACTATTCGCGCTCTCTCTATCGGTTAGCATAACTGGCTGCGATCAGAAAAACGATACTCTCCAGGGAAAGCAAAATAACATGACAGCGTTTATCAAGAAGATAGCCGCTAGCAAAGAGTCAGAGGAAACACAACGCTATGTAGGTAATCTCAACGGTATTGAAATCAAGTTAACCTATTACTACAAAGGGGATATCGTTTTACGTCAAATATCTGAACATAAACTACTTTATAAGACCCTGAAAGCCAATAATAAAGAAGAAGCACAAAAAATGCTGAGTCAAGTCGGCGAAGCTTATCAGGGTATGCCGGGTTTGACTGAACGAATCGACTATTATGATAGCTATGCTACGGAATATGTGGATATTGATTTTACCCAGGCAAAAATAAGCGACCTCTGTAAATTGCCAGGATCATCAATTGACAACTGTTCCGCGTACTATCTGTCAATGATTCGCTCGCAGAAACTGTTGGAAGAGAGCGGGTATCATAGAATCAATTAGTATAATAATGCGTTTTCCCGGTCAGACAGGACGCTGCCGGGAACAATACCGCAGAATTACTTCGCCGCGTGTTCACGGGCCGCCAGACCGCGCAGAAAATAACGCATAAACTGATCGCCGCATTCGCGGAAGTTCTTATGGTCCGGCGCGCGCATCATCGCGGTGATCTCTGACATTGAGACACGAAACAACTGACCGGTAAGTATCGCCAGGATATCATCTGTTTTTAGCGAAAAGGCAATACGCAGCTTTTTCAGCACAATATTGTTGTTGATACGACGTTCCGCCGTCAATGCAGGCGCCGCCTCATCTTTGCCGCGTTTTTCATAAATGAGGCCATTGAGAAATGAGGACAACACGATATCCGGGCAACGCTGAAACCCCTCTTCCTCTTCTTTGCGCAACCAGATTGCTATCTGCTCCGGCGTAGCATCAACGTTACCCAGCGCCAGGATACGCGCCAGATCGGTATTATTAGCTTTTAAAATGTAGCGCACGCTACGCAGAATATCGTTACTCAGCATGAGGCCTTCGGTCGTTTCTATGGCAAAACGATATTCTAACAGTCTTTTACAGGCCAATCGCCTCTTTTAAACTTTTCAGATAGCGACGGCTTACCGGCACCGTCAGGCCGTTGCGTAAAATCAGCTCTGCCTGCCCATTATCCTCCAGCCGAATTTCCTGCAAATGGGCCATATTCACCAGAAACTGACGATGACAACGCAGTAGCGGCGTCCGGCTTTCCAGCGTGCGCAGCGTCAGCTCGGTAAACCCCTCTTTCCCTTCACTGCTGGTCACATAAACGCCGCTCATACGGCTACTGACAAAGGCGACATCATCCATTTGCAACAAATAGATCCGGCTGTGTCCGGTACAGGGAATGAATTTAAGCGCCTGCTGGTTTTCCGGCAACAACGAAACATCCTGTTTACTGCGCTCCTGACGCAGACGATGTAACGTTTTTTCCAGCCGTTTCTCCTCTATCGGCTTGAGCAGATAATCAAAAGCGTGTTCTTCAAAGGCTTTGATGGCGTATTCGTCAAACGCGGTTAAAAAAACGATATACGGGCGGTGTTCCGGATCAAGCATTCCTACCATCTCCAGTCCACTGATACGCGGCATCTGAATATCCAGAAACAGCACATCAGGTCGCAACTTATGTACCGCGCCAATCGCTTCTACCGCGTTCGCGCACTCTCCCACAATCTCAATGTCATCCTGCCCCTGGAGCAAAATCCGCAGATTTTCCCGCGCTAACGGCTCATCATCCACAATCAGCACTTTAATCATGCGTCCTCCTCCAGTGGAAGTCGTAATGTAATTCGGGTAAAACAGTCCGGCTCGCAGGCCACGCTAATACCATAATCATCGCCAAAGTGTTCGCGCAGACGTTTATCAACCAGACTCATCCCCAGCCCGCTACTGCCGGCGGAAGGCTGATACAGTCCCGCATTATCCTCAATATCTAACATCAAATGCTGCCCTTCGCGCCGGGCGCGAATAGCGACGTTGCCGGTATCAAGCAGTTGCGACGTGCCATGTTTAATGGCGTTCTCAACAATCGGCTGTAATGTAAACGCAGGCAATTTCTGACGTGAAAGCGTCGATGGAACATCAAGCTGTACCTGCAGACGCGACTGAAAACGCGCTTTTTCAATTTGCAGATAAGCGTTTACGTGTTCAATTTCATCCGCCAGCGTGACGATTTCCGACGGGCGTTTTAAATTTTTGCGAAAAAAGGTCGACAAGTACTGCACCAGTTGGCTGGCCTGTTCGCTGTCGCGGCGAATCACCGCTTTAATGGTATTGAGCGCGTTAAACAGAAAATGCGGGTTCACCTGCGCGTGCAACAGCTTGATCTCTGACTGCGTCAGCAACGCCTTCTGCCGTTCATACTGCCCGGCCAGGATCTGCGCGGATAAAAGCTGCGCAATACCCTCTCCCAGGGTGCGGTTAATTGAGCTAAACAGCCGGTTTTTCGCTTCGTACAATTTAATGGTGCCCATGACTCGCTGATTTTCGCCACGCAGCGGGATCACCAGCGTCGAGCCGAGTTTACACTGCGGGTGTAGCGAACAGCGATACGGCACTTCGTTGCCATCGGCATAAACCACCTCTCCGGTTTCAATTGCTTTCAGCGTATAACCTGATGAAATGGGTTTGCCCGGTAGATGGTGATCGTCGCCAATACCAGTAAAAGCCAGCAGTTTTTCGCGATCGGTGATGGCGACGGCGCCAATATCCAGCTCCTGATATAACACCTGCGCCACCTTCATACTGTTCACTTCGTTAAATCCCTGACGCAGAATCCCCTCCGTTGACGCGGCGACCTTCAGCGCGGTAGCAGAAAATGCCGAAGTATATTTTTCGAACATGGCGCGCTTATCGAGCAAAATACGCATGAACAGCGCGGCGCCAACGGTATTCGTCACCATCATCGGCGCGGCAATATTACTGACCAGATGCAAGGCATCGTCAAACGGCCTGGCTATCAGTAAAATGATCAGCATCTGCACCAGTTCGGCAATACACGTAATTGCTCCCGCCGTCAGCGGGCTAAACACTTTGTCCGGGCGTCCGCGACGTATGAGAACGCTGTGTACCAACCCGCCCAGCAGCCCTTCGACGATGGTGGAAATCATACAGCTCAGCGCCGTCATGCCGCCCATAGAATACCGATGTAACCCACCGGTCAGACCGACCAGCCCGCCGACGACCGGCCCGCCGAGTAGGCCGCCCATCACCGCGCCAATTGCGCGGGTATTGGCAATCGAATCTTCGATATGCAGCCCAAAATAAGTGCCCATGATGCAGAAGATAGAAAACGTGACGTAACACAGAAGCTTGTGCGGCAGACGAACCGTGACCTGCATAAGCGGGATGAACAGACGCGTTTTACTCATTAGCCACGCAATGACCAGAAACACGCACATCTGCTGAAGCAGCAGCAACACCAGATTAAACTCGTACATACCCGCAAACCACACTTCAATTAAAAGCGCGTAACATACATTGAGTACGATTAACTTTCTTTGAACTGTTGCATAAAAATATGAATTCGTGAATACGATCACTTAAACACCCCGCCGCAACCCGCTACTTCGCGTTTTAATGCATAAAAAACAGGCAAAACTTCCTGGTTCGTAAAAGAGCGTCTAAAGTTAAACCGGGACCTCGCGAGCAAGGGTGAAACGATGGCGCTTTACACAATTGGTGAAGTGGCTTTGCTTTGTGATATCAATCCTGTCACGTTGCGCGCGTGGCAGAGACGTTATGGACTTTTAAAACCACAGCGAACGGATGGCGGTCATCGTCTGTTTAACGATGCCGATATCGACAGAATCCGCGAAATCAAGCGCTGGATAAATAACGGCGTCCAGGTCAGCAAAGTCAAAGTGCTGCTCAGTAGCGACAGTAGCGAACAACCTAACGGCTGGCGCGAACAGCAGGAGATCCTGCTGCACTACCTGCAAAGCAGTAATCTGCACAGTTTACGGTTATGGGTCAAAGAACGCTGTCAGGATTATCCAGCCCAAACATTGACCACTAACCTGTTCGTCCCGCTGCGGCGACGATTACAGTGCCAACAACCTGCCCTTCAGGCGCTGCTCGGCATTCTTGACGGTATCCTGATCAACTATATTGCGCTCTGCCTGGCGTCTGCGCGTAAGAAACAGGGAAAAGATGCGTTGGTGATCGGCTGGAATATCCATGATACCACCCGCCTGTGGCTGGAAGGTTGGGTCGCCAGCCAACAGGGATGGCGAATCGACGTGCTGGCGCATTCGCTTAGCCAGTTCCGCCCGGAACTGTTTGACGGCAAGACGTTACTGGTATGGTGCGGAGAAAACCAGACGCTGGCGCAGCAGCAGCAACTCCTGGCATGGCGCGCCCAGGGACGCGACATTCATCCCCTTGGCGTTTAAACAGCAGCTAACAAATTCGCTTTAATGTATACTCCTTTTATTAACATAAGGAGTACATAATGCGCGTAGCGAAAATCGGGGTGATCGCCCTTTTCCTGCTGATGGCTATTGGCGGTATCGGCGGCGTGATGCTGGCAGGTTACAGTTTTATTTTGCGTGCCGGGTAAGCGCGCGCGTCAGCCTTTCAAACAGGCGATCGATAATGATCGCCGCCAGCGCCACCAGCAGCGCCCCCTGGATAACATAGGCCGTATTAAAGCCGCTAAGCCCGATAATGATCGGCGTGCCTAACGTACTGGCCCCCACTGTTGAAGCGATGGTCGCCGTACCAATATTGATAATCACCGAGGTTCGGATGCCCGCCAGAATCACCGGCGCGGCCAGCGGCAGTTCAACCTGATACAACTGTTGGCGACGGCTCATTCCCATACCGCTGGCAACGCTCATCACGCTGGCAGGCACCGCGCCCAGCCCGGCCAGGGTCGCCTGCAGGATGGGCAACACTCCATACAGGATCAAGGCGATAATGGCTGGTTGCTGACCAAAACCCATGACGGGTACCGCGATCGCCAGTACCGCGACCGGGGGAAAGGTCTGCCCGACGGCGGCGATAGTCTCCACCAGGGGACGAAACTCCTTCCCACTTTCTCGCGTGACCGCAATCCCTGCGCCGACGCCCACCACGACGGCAAACAGACTTGAGATGCCCACCAACCAGAAATGGGCGAGCGCGAGGGCGGCAAAACTCTCCTGTTGGTAGACCGGGCGCGGTAAATCGGGAAACAGCGCGGCGAAGAACGGCTGGCTATAAGGCAATCCAAACAGCAGAAGCAAGAACAGAACAATAAGCCAGAGAAGCGGATCACACAGTCGTTTCACGGGGGGACGTCTCCGAAAGTAGATCGCGGAAATGGAGCGTACCGCAGGGCTCGCCCTGCTGATTCGCCACCGGCAGGACGTCGCACCGACGGGCGACAAACATCGATAGCGCATCGCGTAGCGTCATCTCTTCCACCAGCGCGTCGCCGCTGAGCTGTTCATGCCGACGTACATAATCGCCTACGCTACGTAACGAAAGCAGCCTTACGCCCAGCTCGCTGCGGCCAAAAAACGCCTGCACGAAATCATTTTCCGGCGAGGTCAGCATAGAAAGTGGCGATCCCTGTTGGATAACATTGCCCCCGTCCATCAGCACCAGATGGTCGGCGAGGCGTAGCGCCTCGTCGATGTCGTGCGTCACCAGTACGATGGTGCGCCCCAGTAGCTGATGAATGCGGGTCATCTCCTGCTGCAATGCGCCGCGCGTTACCGGATCAAGCGCGCCGAAAGGCTCGTCCATCAGCAATACCTGCGGATCGGCAGCCAGCGCCCGCGCAACGCCGACCCGCTGCTGTTGCCCGCCGGAAAGCTGATGCGGATAACGATCGCGCAGCGCGCTTTCCAGACCCAATAATGCCATCAGTTCATCAATACGATCGTTAATCCGCGCACGCGACCACTTTTGTAGTTGCGGTACGGTGGCGATATTTTGCGCCACCGTCCAGTGGGGAAAAAGACCGATAGACTGAATGGCATAGCCCATGCGACGGCGCAGTTCAAGCACCGGCAGGCTGCGGATCTCTTCCCCGGCAAAACGGATCGTTCCGCTATCATGCTCTACCAGCCGGTTAATCATCTTCAGAGTGGTCGATTTTCCCGAACCGGAGGTGCCAATTAACACCGAAAAGCTGCCTTCGCTAAAGTGCAAATTGAGGTCGCTAACAGCCTGTTGATCGCCGAAGGTTTTACTGACATGGTTAAATTCAATCATCGGTTGCTCCCTTCAAAAACGCGATCCATAAATCAAACAGCGCGTCGATCACTACCGCCAGCGCAATCACCGGAATGACGCCCAACAGGACTAAATCAATGGCGCTGCTCAATAGCCCCTGAAACACCAGCGCGCCGAAACCTCCCGCGCCAATCAGCGCGGCGACGACGGCCATTCCCACTGTCTGAACCATTACTACCCGCAGGCTACGTAAAAAGACCGGCAGCGCCAGCGGCAGTTGCACATGCCTGAAGCGCTGGCCGCTACTCATTCCCATTGCTCTTGCGCTCTCCAGCACATCGCGCGGCACCTGATTGAGCCCGGCGACCACGCCGCGCACCAGCGGCAATAACGCATAGAGCACCAGCGCTATCAGTGCAGGCGTCATGCCGGTTCCCGCGACGCCGAATTCGGCAAGCCACGGAAACTGTTTCACCAGCCCGGCCAACGGCGCAATCAGCAGGCCAAACAGCGCGACGGAAGGGATAGTCTGGATCACATTCAGCACGGTAAACACCGGCCCCTGGCGTGAGGCGGAAAAATAACACCAGACGCCCAACGGTAGTCCGATCGCCAACGCCGGCAGCACCGTGCCCGCCAGTAACATCAAATGTTGCACCAGCGCGGCATCGAAAACATCCTGGCGGTTGGTATACTCTTTCAGAAGCGAGAGGTTGTCGAACGTGCCTGAAAACAGCAGCACCAGCGGGACAATGACAATTTGCGCGTGCAGCAACCAGCGCCACAGCGGCCCAGTGGTAATACGGCGGATCGCATCGCTACAGGCCAGCAGCATCAGACCGAGGCCCAGCCACAATCCACTTCCCAGACTGGTACGCGCCAGCGGGCTGCCCTCCTGCGCCAATTGGGTCGCCACCCTGCCGACTCCCCACAGCATGACAATAAAAAGCGTCTGCGCCATCATCAGCGTCAGTACGCTACCGCGTTTACCGGGTACAAAGCACAACGTAAACAGCGCGCATCCCGCGCCAGTCAGCATCCAGATGGTCGCCGGCCAGATCTCCCATAACTGGCGCCCCTCGCCGCTCACCAGACGATTCGGGGCGTAATTAATGAAAGGCAGCGCGACAGCAAGCAGGGTCAGAACAACCAACAGCAACAGCACACGATTAACCGTGATTTTTTTGGCAGCATCACTCACAGATTACTTCACCCACCCTTTTTGTCGGAGGTAATCTGCGGCGACTTTTTTCGCATCCAGCCCTTCTACGGCGATTCTGGCGTTCAACTGTTGCAGCGTTTTCTCATCAAGGCTGGCGAAAACGGGCTGCAGCCAGTCGGCTATCTGCGGATAGGCCTGTAACACCGATTCACGCACTACCGGCGCGGGCGCATAGATAGGCTGGACGCCTTTCGGGTCGCTCAGGGTTTGCAGACCCAGCGCGGCGACAGGGCCGTCGGTGCCATACGCCATCGCGGCGTTAACGCCGGATGTTTGTTGCGCGGCGGCTTTGATCGTGACCGCCGTATCGCCGCCCGCCAGCGACAAGAGCTGGTTCTGATTCAAGGTAAAATCATAGGCTTTTTCAAATGCCGGCAGCGCATCCGCCCGTTCGATAAATTCCGCAGACGCCGCCAGTTTAAAAGTGCCGCCCTCTTTCAGATAACGGCTGAGATCGGCAAGCGAGGAGAGTTTATTTTTTTCCGCGATGTCCTGGCGTACCGCGATGGTCCAGGTGTTATTTGCCGGCGCAGGCGTCAACCAGACCAGCTTATTCTGCTCCGCATCCAGTTTTTTGACTTTCTCAAAGCCTTGCTTTGCATTTTTCCATGCCGGATCGTTTTCATCTTTAAAAAAGAACGCCCCGTTACCGGTGTATTCCGGATAGATATCCAGCTCTCCGGCGGTAATCGCGCCACGAACGACTGGCGTCGTCCCGAGCTGAATTTTATTGACCGTTTTAACGCCGTGGCTTTCCAGTACCTGCAAAATCATGTTGCCGAGCAGTGCGCCTTCGGTATCAATCTTTGACCCGACCGTCACGGGCGATGCCGCCTGTAGAGGTAAACTCACCGTCGCCAGCAACGCCAGCGAACTTACCCATAGCTTTGAGATCGTCATGATGCTTTCCTCATCCTTTTACGGCCTTTTTCAGAGACTTGAGAAAAAAGCATAGTTGAAAAGTCTGCGTTTAACCTGGGATTTTCCGGCAGTTTAAGTGACGTGGCAGGCAATAAAAGGGGGGACAGAAAAAGTCATTGCCAGACAGGGCGCAGCTATCGCGCCCTGTTGACGGCAGGCTTACAGTAGCTCGAACGATCCTTGTTTAACGCGAGCGGAATCCACGCCGATAAAGACGTTGAACTTGCCGGGTTCCGCGTCATATTTCATCTGCTGATTCCAGAACTTCAACGCCTCGATATCAATCGGGAAACTCACGGTTTTACGTTCGCCGGGCTTGAGGGTGATTTTTTCAAAGCCTTTTAATTGCTTCACCGGGCGGCTCATCGACGCCGTGACATCCTGTAAGTACATCTGGATGACCGTGGCCCCTTCGCGTTTACCGGTGTTCGTGACCTCTACGCTGGCCGTGACTTTGCCGTCGCGTTGCATTGTCGGTGAGGAGAGCGTGACGTCAGACACCGTAAATGTGGTGTAGCTCAGACCGTAACCAAACGGATAGAGCGGGCCATTCGCTTCGTCAAAATAGCGTGAGGTGTATTTGTTTGGCTTTTCAGGATTATACGGGCGTCCCGTATTGAGATGGCTGTAATAGACCGGAATTTGTCCCACCGAACGCGGGAAGGAGATCGGCAGTTTGCCTGACGGGTTGTAATCGCCAAACAGCACATCGGCAATGGCGTTGCCGCCTTCCGTCCCGGCAAACCAGGTCTCCAGAATCGCATCGGCCTGTTGATCTTCTTTTACCAGCGCCAGCGGTCTGCCGTTCATTAATACCAGTACCAGCGGCTTACCGGTGGCTTTCAGAGCGGTGATTAAGTCGCGCTGACTCTGCGGAATGGTGATATTGGTACGACTGGAGGCTTCATGCGCCATCCCCTGCGACTCGCCTACCACTGCGACCACTACATCGGCCTGTTTCGCCGCCTGCACCGCCTCATCAATCATCGCCTGCGGTGAGCGCGGATCGATTTTCACCGCCTCTTCATACAGGTTTAAGAAATCGACGATATCTTTATCGTTAGTGATATTCGCCCCTTTGGCATAGAGGATCTTCGCCCCGTCGTCGACGGCATTTTGAATACCCGCCAGCACCGTCACTGACTGATTCGCGACCCCAGCAGCAGACCAGCTTCCCATTACATCACGTTGACTGTCGGCCAGCGGCCCAACAACGGCAATGGTGCCCGATTTTTTCAGCGGCAGCGTTTCCAGCCGGTTTTTCAGCAGTACCACACTTTCCCGCGCCACTTCCCGTGCCTCTTTACGATGCAGGCGGCTTTCGGCATTGGTGTCCACCGGGTCGCTCTCTTTCGGTCCCAGATGGCTATAGGGGTCGTTAAACAATCCCATGTCATATTTTACGTTGAGCACATGGCGCGTCGCGTCGTCCAGTTCCGCCATCGTCACTTTGCCCGACTTAATCAGACCCGGCAGATATTTGCTGTAATACTCATCCGCCATGCTCATATCCACCCCTGCCTTTAGCGCCACGCGCACCGCATCTTCCGGGTCGGCCGCGGTACCGTGTTTAATCAGTTCTTTAATAGCGCCGTGGTCGGAAACGGTAATTCCCTTAAAGCCCCACTCATCGCGCAGGACATCTTTCAATAGCCAGGAATCTGACGTCGCTGGCGTGCCGTTCAGCGAGTTCAGCGCCACCATCACCGCGCCGCTCCCCGCATCCAGCCCCGCTTTGTACGGCGGCATGTAGTCATTAAACAGACGCTGGGAACTCATATCCACGGTGTTGTATTCTTTACCGCCTTCAACGGCGCCATAGGCGGCAAAATGTTTCACGCTGGTCATCACCGAATAGCGGTCCGCCGGGCTTTTGCCCTGCATCGCTTTCACCATGGTTTCGCCCATGATAGAGGTTAAATATGTATCTTCGCCAAAGCCTTCGGAGGCGCGTCCCCAACGCGGATCGCGGGAGACATCCACCATCGGCGCCCAGGTCATATTCAGACCGTCGTCCGCCGCTTCATACGCCGATACGCGTCCTACGGTTCTTACCGCATCCAGATTAAAAGAAGAAGCCAGACCGAGGCTTATCGGGAAGACGGTTCGCTGGCCGTGTACCACGTCATAGGCAAAAAAGAGAGGAATTTTCAGGCGGCTCAATGCCATCACCTGATCCTGCATTTGACGGATATCCTGGCGGGTGACGGTATTGAAAATCGCCCCTACCTGCCCGTCTTTGATCATCTCGCGAATCGCTTCTTTCGGGTTATCAGGGCCGACGCTAATCAGACGTAACTGACCAATTTTTTCATCGACAGTCATTTTCTTGAGTAAATCCGTGACGAACGCGTCGCGCGCTTCGGGCGTCAGCGGGTGATTGCCAAACAGGTTTTCCGCCAATGCTGGCTGCATCGCCAGACTCACAGCAACACCTACTGAACATAACCATTTCATGTTGAGTCTCTCTTTATCTTTATCCCGACGAGGCGGTAAAAACAGAATAAAAACCGCAGTTTGCCATAAGCCTAAACGCGAGAGGAGAAGAAAGCGAAGGTTATTCTCCTAATTTTCCACACAGTCGAATACGCAACCGCCAGCAAATGGTATCAAGGCGGCAAATGAATACCACCAACACAGAGACAATTTGAATGAGAAAGCGTATTGTCATACCAAGCGCTATGCTTAACGCTGATATTTTGTCCCACCACAAGGAGTGGAGAATGTCTTCCATAACAATGACTGATAATAAAACGTTCCTGAATGAGCTGGCCCGCCTGGTAGGCCATTCTCACCTGCTGACAGACCCCGCCAAAACCGCCCGCTATCGCAAGGGTTTCCGTTCCGGTCAGGGCGACGCGCTGGCCGTTGTTTTCCCGGGTTCGTTACTGGAACTGTGGCGCGTGCTCAACGCCTGCGTTAACGCTGACAAAATTATTCTGATGCAGGCCGCCAACACCGGTCTGACGGAAGGCTCCACGCCGAACGGCAACGACTACGATCGCGATATTGTGATTATCAGCACCCAGCGACTGGATAAGCTGCACTTACTGGATAACGGCCAACAGGTTCTGGCCTGGCCCGGTACGACGCTCTATGCGCTGGAAAAAGCGCTTAAACCGCTGGGCCGTGAACCGCACTCGGTGATTGGTTCGTCGTGCATCGGCGCGTCGGTCATCGGCGGTATCTGTAATAACTCCGGCGGCTCGCTGGTGCAGCGCGGCCCGGCCTATACCGAGATGTCGCTTTTTGCCCGTATTGACGACCAAGGCAAACTGCAACTGGTCAATCATCTGGGTATCGATCTTGGGCATACGCCGGAGCAGATCCTGAGCAAGCTGGATGACGAACGGATTAAAGATGAGGATGTGCGCCACGATGGTCGTCATGCGCACGATCACGACTACGTGACGCGGGTACGAGATATCAACGCCGATACGCCCGCCCGCTATAACGCCGACCCGGACCGTTTGTTTGAATCTTCCGGCTGCGCCGGAAAACTGGCGGTTTTTGCCGTTCGCCTTGATACCTTTGCAGCGGAAAAAAATCAGCAGGTTTTTTATATCGGCACCAATCAGCCCGCGGTACTGACTGAAATCCGTCGGCATATTCTGGCGAACTTCGACAATCTGCCAGTGGCGGGAGAATATATGCATCGCGATATCTACGATATTGCGGAGCAGTACGGTAAAGATACCTTTCTGATGATCGATAAACTCGGCACCGACAAGATGCCATTCTTTTTCACGCTAAAAGGCCGAACCGATGCGATGCTGGAAAAAGTAAAATTTTTCCGTCCGCATTTCACCGACCGCGCGATGCAGAAATTCGGCCATCTGTTTCCCAGCCATCTGCCGCCGCGAATGAAAAACTGGCGCGATAAATATGAGCATCATCTGCTGTTAAAAATGGCGGGAGACGGCGTCGCAGAAGCGCAACGCTGGCTGAATGAATTTTTTAAATCCGCTGAGGGCGGTTTCTTCACCTGTACGCCGGAAGAAGGCAGCAAAGCCTTCCTGCACCGCTTCGCCGCTGCTGGCGCGGCGATTCGTTATCAGGCCGTACACGCTGATGAAGTGGAAGATATCCTGGCGCTGGATATCGCTCTGCGCCGCAACGATACCGACTGGTTCGAGCATCTGCCGCCGGAAATCGACAGCCAACTGGTACATAAACTCTATTACGGCCACTTTATGTGCCACGTTTTTCATCAGGACTATATCGTGAAGAAAGGCGTCGACGTCCACGCGCTGAAAGCGCAAATGCTGGAGCTGTTGCAGGCGCGGGGGGCACAATACCCGGCGGAGCACAACGTTGGACATCTGTATAAAGCGCCGGAAACGCTGACGCGTTTTTATCGGCAAAATGACCCAACCAACAGTATGAACCCCGGTATCGGCAAAACGAGTAAGCGGAAATTCTGGCAGGAAAATACGCCCGACGAAACGCATTAACACCGAGTGGTTTACCGTGAATGCCCGGCGGCGCGATGCCTGCCGGGCCTGCGGCGACTTAATCGTTCTGTGCGGTTTGCGCTCCGGCGCTGGCGCTGGCTGCCGCCATTTGCGCGGCTTTTTGCTTTTTATAGCTCAGCGCGGCAGCCGGAACGGGCATGACTTTACCGGTTTCAATCCATGTACGCAGGCGACTGGCGTCCGCAAAGTGAGTATATTTGCCGAACGCGTCCATGACCACCAGCGCGACCGGTTTGTTATTGATCACGGTACGCATCACCAGGCAATGCCCCGCCGCATTAGTAAAGCCGGTTTTCGTTAACTGGATATTCCAGTTATCACGGTAGACCAAATGGTTGGTATTGCGAAACGGCAGCGTATACGCCGGATGCGAGAATGTCGCCATGTCTTCGCGCGTGGTGCTTAGCTGGCCAATCAGCGGGTATTGCTTCGTGGCAATCAGCAATTTTGTTAAATCCCGCGCGGTCGAGACGTTATGAATCGACAGCCCCGTCGGCTCAACGAAGCGGGTATGCGTCATGCCCAGCGCTTTCGCCTTCGCATTCATCGCTTTAATAAACGCGTTATAACCGCCAGGATAATAGTGCGCCAGGCTTGCCGCCGCACGGTTTTCGGATGACATCAACGCCAGCAGCAACATATTTTTGCGGCTAATTTCGCTGTTCAGGCGCACGCGGGAGTAAACCCCTTTCATTTCCGGCGTCTGGCTGATATCGACCTTCAGTATTTCATCCAGCGGCAATCGCGCGTCGAGCACGACCATCGCTGTCATTAATTTGGTTATCGAGGCAATCGGACGCACCAGATCCGGGTGGTTCGAATAGATCACTTTATTGGTGTTGAGATCAACAATCATTGCGCTACCGGAGGCAATCTCAGGTTGAGACGCCGCGGTTGTCGCTGCCGTTTTCGCCACAGCCTGCGGGGCAAAAGGAACGGCCAACATCAGAGCAAGGCTCAGGAATGAAGCTCGGAATTTCAGCATGATGAGATTTCTGATAATGATTCACGCGCGTCGTAACGCACACCGCCTGAGCTAAGATTATACTCAAGCTAGCAGTGGCATCATAGCGGCACGCCAGCGTTGCCGCTACAGAAGAATCGTCAGCAAATGCTGCATTGCTGGCTTTTGCGCCAGCCCTTTTTCGCATCAGAACAGGCGGTAGCCGTATCCCCACAGGATCACGGTGATCGCCAGTAGCACCTCCAGGACCAGTACGCCGATAGCGAGCGTCGAACTGGAGAAGCTTAATCCTTCCTCTCTATTAATGTTAAGGAAAGTCGGAATACCCAAATACAGCAAATAGCCGGTGTAAAAGAGCGCGACAGCGCCGACCAGTGCGCATAGCCATACCAGGGGATAGAGCGCCACCAGACCACTTAAAAACAGCGGCGTCGCGACATAGCCGGCAAAAACCATACAGCGCGCAAGCGATGGCCGTTGCGGATAGTTTCGCGCCATCCACCAGATGACGCGTCCCATCACCGCGACGCCCGCCAGCATCACGCCGTAGAACAAGACCGCCAGCGCAAAAGCGGTAAACAGCGAGAGTTGTAACACGTTGCCGTCGCCAAAATTCCAGCCGATTTGCGTCGTGCCGATAAAGGCGCAGACGACGGGAATCGCCGCCATCAGCAAAACATGGTGCGTATAGTGATGCGAAACGGTTTCGTTTTCGCTTTTGATCACCTGCATTTCCCGATCGGGATGGGAAAAAAGCCCCCATACATGGTTCATACTGCCCCCTTCTGCTGCCTCAGATGCCAGTATGTTCAAGTATAATTCAGTTTCTGGTTATTTTATGAACAATGGCAAAATAGTCTCCGGCAAAACGTCGGCTTTGCCGCGCACGCCTCTTGCCAGGGTGTATGCTTAATGCCGGAGGTGGTTTACGCATGGATATCAACACGCTTATTACGCATTATGGCTATGCGGCGCTGGTTATCGGCAGTATGGCCGAAGGTGAAACCGTTACCCTGTTGGGGGGCGTCGCGGCGCATCAGGGATTACTCAAGTTTCCGCTGGTGGCGGCGGCCGTCGCGCTGGGAGGGATGATGGGCGATCAGCTACTTTACCTGTTAGGACGATGCTATGGCGGGAAGATCCTGCGTCGTTTCCCGCGTTATCATACGAAGATTCGTCGCGCGCAGAAAATGATCCAACGCCATCCGTATCTGTTTGTGATCGGCACGCGTTTTATGTACGGCTTCCGGGTGGTTGGCCCGCTGCTGATTGGCGCCAGCCGCCTGCCGCCTAAAATTTTTCTGCCGCTGAATATTGTAGGCGCGCTGATCTGGGCGCTGCTGTTTACCACGCTGGGATATCTTGGCGGCGAGGTGATCGCGCCATGGCTGCACGACCTCGATCAGCATCTCAGGCACGGGGTCTGGCTGATTCTGGCCATCGTCCTGGTGGTGGGCGTGCGCTGGTGGCTGAAAAGACGCGGCAAAGCGGAGGCCCGTTAAACCCGATGGTATCCGGATGGCATAACGCCGCCATCCGGCACCCGGCGTTTATTTGGCGTTGAATTGCGGATTCGCCAGCATAAACCCGCCGTCGACAATCAGCGACTGACCGGTGGTATAGCTTGCTCCTTCCGAACACAGCCAGGCGACGAGGCTGGCTATTTCATGCGTAGAACCCGGTCGGGCGATAGGGATCGAGGGTTCCGATCCCGGCTCAATGTCGCTGTCATCCATATCATTCATCGGCGTGGCGATAGCGCCTGGCGCGACGGCGTTGACCAAAATATGATGCTCAATCAGTTCCAGCGCCATGGATTTAGTCAATCCCCCCAACGCATGTTTCGCCGCGGTATAGGCGCTGGCTTGCGGAAGCGGCGTATGCTCATGGACGGAGGTGATGTTGATAATGCGCCCTCCCTCTCCTTGTTTAATCATATGCCGGGCGGCGATCTGCGCGCAGAGAAACGCGCCATCGACATCCACGGTAAAAATTTGCCGCCACTGCGTAAACGGCATATCAATAAACGCGGATTTGGTCATCGCCCCGGCATTATTGACCAGCACGTCAACGCGCCCCAGGCGCTGGATAAGATGTTCAATGACCTGCGCGCCCTCGGGTAACTGGCTCAGGTCAAGATGAATGGTCTCTGCCCGCACACCAAACTGCGCCGCTTTTTTCGCCGTCTCCTGCGCGCCGCGTTCATCGGAATGCCAGGTGATACCAATATCAAAACCGTTTTGTGCTAATAACAACGCACACGCTTTGCCAATTCCCGAATCTGATGCCGTTACAATTGCGACTTTGGTCATATTCCTCTCCGGATGATTCATACACAGCCTAAGTATAGGAACCCTGTCTGAATCATCCGGAAAAATCAGGAATGATAACCGCCGCCCAGCGCGCTGGTAAGCTGAATAGAGGCATCCAGCCACTGGCCCTGCAACAGCAAGCCGTTACACTGCTCGCGCAGTGCCGGGATTTTGGCCTCGCTCACGCGGGAACCCGCAATAATGCCGGCATTAAAGCGCGCTTGCGCCAGACCGACCACACGCTGCGCGTCATGCTCAATCTGCTGCTGATGCTGATTTTTCTGCGCCAGCGTCTCTACCTGACTGGCGGCGCGCGCCACATCATTAACCGCATCTACCACCGCTTTGTTGTAGTTGGCGATAGAAAGGTTGCTTTGCGCTTTGGCGATATCGAGGTTGGCATTCAGCCTGCCGCTGTCGAAAATCGGCAGCGTCAGCCCGCCGGTAATGCCATATTGCTGTGCGGAATGGCGGAACAGATCGCTCAGATGTAACGCATCCTGCTGTAAAAAAGCCATCAGATTGATATCGGGATAAAACGCGGCCTTCGCGGCGTCAATGCTGCTCAACGAGGATTCAATGTACCAGTGCGCGGCCTGTAGATCCGCCCGGCGCGCCAGCAACGAATACCCCAGTTGCGACGGTAACTGGCTTTCAACGGCGGGGAGACTCACCTGACGCAGCTTGAGCGCCGCCGATTGCGTATTGGTTAACGCGCTGAGCCGCGCTTCAATAACCTTCATTTTACCGTTAACGTCATTCAACTGCTGCTGGGTTTTGCTGGCGTCGATATCGGTCTCGACCCCTTCAACAGAAGAAGTAATACCGTGTTGATACAACTCCCGGTTTACCGCCACCACGTTTTGCTGCTCATGCTCGATTTGCATCAGCACATTTTTCAGCGCTGCCTGTGTTTGCCACTCCCAGTAGAGTCGCGCCACGCCGCTTGCCAGCAATTGTCGGGTCTGCTCCTGCTCCGCTTCGCGCGCTTTGACCGCCCCGATCCGCGCGGTAACTTCAGCGCGGTTTTTCCCCCATAAATCCAGATCCCAGCCCGCCGTCAGGCCGAATGTACCGTTGGTATACCACGGCCCGGTCGTTCCCGCCGCGGGGTCGGTAATCGCGAATGGCCCCATCAGCCCTTCCGCGGACATTCGCTGGCGCTCAATGTCGGCAGAAAAGTCGAGCTGCGGGCCGTCCTGCGCCTCAACCGCTTTCGCCTGCGCTTCCGCCAGTTGAATACGCTGTTCAGCCACCTGCATATCCGGCGAATGCTGTATGGCATTATCGATCAGCGCGTCAAGCTGCGCATCGTGATACGCCTTCCACCACTGGCTATCCGGCCAACCGTTTTTCAATGCCGCCGGCAGGCTGGAATCAACATGAGAAGAGGGCGTCTGCTGGGTCAGCGACTGGCGGGTATCGTGCATGGGGGCGCAACCCGCCAGCAAAATAAAAAGCGGTAAGCTCGCTGTCGCGGCAAGGAAAGAATTACGATTCATGGAGGTGTTCTGATAAAAAAAGGTGCGCAGAGAGTACGTCTTACGGCGATCTATTTTTTAGTTACGCGTGGCAATACATCATCAGACAACAAAAGACATATTTTGAAATTTATATGATTAGCAAATAATTTCATCTGATACATTTTTTGATGTAATACTTCAATGAAAAGTCCCACTAACCCGTTCATAAATGAACGATTTTGCTGCAATACGCGCCAGCAGCCTTCATGAGTTAAACGTCGCCGCGCCCAACAAGGCAGCAGATGGCTTAATACTTTCCTATACTTTGTTTGTATTTACCAATAAAGGGACAAACAATGAAAATTCTTCTATGGGCAATCTTAATTATTTTTCTGATTGGGCTGTTGGTGGTAACGGGCGTGTTTAAGATGATTTTCTGATTCCTGCGCCGGGCAGCGATAGTATCTGCCCGGCACACGTTCTGGACGCTGTAGAGATTAGATTTTAATAGCCTGAATCGCCCGCGCAATCTCGGACGAACGGTTTAACGCCCGAATCGACTGAAAAAGTTCTATCGCCTCAATATATTCCTTACGTAAATATCCCAACCACTGTTTAATACGCGCGACATGGTATAAACCGGTATCGCCCTGCTTTTCCAGTCGGGTATATTTTTGTAATAACGTCACCACTTCCGGCCACGGCATACGCGGTTCGTTATACTTCACCACCCGACTCAGGTTAGGAATATTTAACGCCCCACGGCCAATCATCACCGCATCGCAGCCGCTGGTCGCCATACATGCCTGCGCGCTCTGCCAGTCCCAGATTTCGCCATTCGCGATAACCGGAATAGTCAAACGCTGGCGTATTTCGCCGATCGCCTGCCAGTCGATATGCTCGGCGCGGTAGCCCTGCGCTTTGGTACGACCATGCACCACCAGTTCACTGGCGCCGGCCTGCTGCACCGCATCGGCGATTTCAAATTTTCTATCGCCGCTATCCCAGCCGAGACGCACTTTTACCGTCACCGGCAGATGCGACGGTACCGCGGCCCGCATCGCTTTCGCGCCCTGATAGATGAGTTCGGGATCTTTGAGCAATGTCGCGCCGCCGCCGCTGCCGTTCACCACTTTTGACGGACAGCCGCAGTTCAGGTCCACGCCATACGATCCCAACGCCGTCGCCCGCGCGGCGTTTTCCGCCAGCCACTGCGGATGCTGGCCCAGAAGCTGAATACGCACCGGCGTGCCGGACGGCGTGCGGCTGGCGTGATGCAACTCCGGGCAGATGCGATGAAACACTTTTACCGGCAGCAGCTGATCCACCACGCGCACAAATTCGGTGATGCAGAGATCGTAATCATTCACTTCGGTCAGCAGCTCGCGCACTAACGCGTCGAGCACGCCTTCCATCGGCGCCAGTAAAACACGCATATCGGTATCCACAGCAAAAAAAGAGGCGCTATCATAACGCCTCTCTGCGATGAGCAAAACTTTTTGCCGGGTGGCGGCGCAAACGCTACGCTACGTCACGTAAGGCGCTCAACGCGGCTCAAGACAGTTATCTTCTTTCCAGCCGTACAGCCATTCGATACCGCGATAAAACGCCTCCTGCGATTTCCCTTTCCACAGCAGATTACGCACCTGACGCTCCACCCCGGCGGCGTGATAGAGACGTCCCATCTCGCGGGTAGACCAGACGATACGCGCCGTGCGGGGAATACGCACCGACTCATACAGCGCAAATGCCTGCTGCGCGTCGCCGTCGCAGCGTTCCAGCGCTTTGCCCAGCGTGACGGCGTCTTCCAGCGCCATACAGGCGCCCTGGGCCATATATTGCGCCACCGGATGCGCGGCGTCGCCCACCAGAGTGATACGCTCGGTTCCCCATTTCGCGACCGGCTCGCGATCGGCGGTCGACCAGCGGCGCCAGGAGGTCGGCTTATCCAGCATCTGGCGCGGGCGGGGATGAATGCCGGCAAAATAAGAGAGCACCTCTTCTTTACTGCCGTCTTTCACGCCCCACTCTTCTTGCTGGCGGCTGTGGAATGTCACCACCAGATTGTACTGTTGACCTCCACGGAGCGGATAATGGACCAGGTGACAATGCGGGCCTGCCCACAGCACCGGTGCGTTAATACGTAAATCGTCCGGCATATCGTCGCAATCAATCACCGCCCGATAAACTACATGCCCCGTTACGCGCGGCGCATCGCCGAGTAAACTTTGCCGCACGACCGATTTAACGCCGTCGCAGCCCACGAGAATATCCGCCGTCCAGCTATTTCCCTGCTCATCAAACACCGTAACGTCATCCGGCGTCTGGCGGATATCGACAATATGGGTCGAGGTACGATACTCCACGCCAGGGTGCGTCAGCACCGCTTCCCATACCGTTGCATGAATATCTACCCGGTGAATTACCGCATACGGCCCGCCAAAATGGTCGCGGAACGCCTGTCCGGTTTCAATGCATACCACTTCTTCGGCATTCACGGCATCCATCATGGTAATGTGATCGGTAAACACCGCACGCTGGCGGGCAACATCGCCCACACCGAGACTATCCAGCGCCGAAAAAGCGTTCGGCCCAAGCTGAATACCCGCGCCAATCTCGCCAATTTCGTGCGCTTTTTCCAACAGCATGACTTTTATTCCCTGGCGCGCCAGGGACAGCGCGGTCGCCGCGCCGCCAATTCCGCCACCTACAATAATTGCGCTTGTCACGTGAGTCATGGTCATTCTCCTTTTCAGGCCGGGATTTTATCTTGTTGATTTTCCGGCGCGGCGGCAATAAACGCCGGTAGCTGTACGCAGGCGTCATAAACGGCTTTACAGCGCGGATAGCCTGATAAATCGCAGCCCATCCTGAGCGCATTCGCCCACTGAGGAATCAGGCAGCAGTCCGCAAGTCCTGGCGCGTCGCCCACGCAGAATCGTCCGGACTGACTTTTACGCAATAGCTGCTCTACCGCGCTTAACCCTTGCTGTATCCAGTGGGCGTACCAGCGTTTTTTATCCTCTTCGCTAACCTTCAGCTCATCGGTCAGGTAGCGCAACACGCGCATGTTATTGATTGGGTGTATATCGCAGGCGATAGCGTAGACAATTTCCAGCGCCTGGCTGCGCGCCGGGTCGCTCGTCGGCAGCAGCGGCGTTTGCGGAAAATGTCGGTCCAGCCAGTCGACGATGGCCAGCGATTGCCCCAACGATTCGCCGTCATCAGTGACCAGCGTCGGCACCAGGCCTACCGGATTCATCCGTCGGTAGGCCAGCGCATTCTGCTGGCCGATACGAATATTGACGCCCACCGTCTGGTAATCAATCCCCTTTAACGCCAGCGCAATACGTACACGATAAGACGCCGAACTATTAAAGAAACTGTACAGCTTCATCGTTCACCTCAGACAATTTTCACAGCAATCGGCGTCAGACCTTCTACGTTCCCGGTGATGACATCCCCTTTCACCACGGCGCCCACCCCCTCTGGCGTACCGGTGAAAATCAAATCGCCTGGCTGCAATTCAAAAAAGCCGGACAAATAGCTGATGGTTTCATTCACCGACCAAATCAGGTGACGAATATCGCTGCGCTGATGGTCTTCGCCGTTAACCTGTAGCCAAATAGGGGCGTTATCCACATTATGCGTTTCAGCGGCTTTGTGTAATGGCGCAATGGGCGCGGAGAGATCGAACGCTTTGCCGATTTCCCACGGGCGTCCCATCTGACGCATTTCCATCTGACGATCGCGACGCGTCATGTCCAGACCGGTGGCGTATCCCCAGACATATTCATGGGCTTTTTCCAGCGGAATATCGCTCCCTTTTTTACCAATCGCCACCACCAGCTCAATTTCATAATGGTAGTTATCAGTCTGCGCCGGATACGGCAGTTCTAGGGTATCCCCCGCCGCTACCGGGACGACAGCGTCCGCTGGTTTACAAAAGAAGAACGGCGGTTCGCGGTCGGGATCAAAGCCCATTTCACGGGCATGGGCGGCATAGTTGCGACCCACGCAGTAAACGCGACGTACCGGAAACTGCTCATCACTGCCCGCCACGGGTACTGTTACCGGAGCCTGCGGCTGGAATACATATTTGGTCATGTTCTCTCTCCCTAATTAATAACGTGCTTCGCGGAACAGCCCCAGGGCTTCCTGAACCGGCTTGTCCGAAAAACTGAATAACACCGTGTCTTCGCTGCTGCGAAACGACACCTCATGCCAGGTCGGCGCCACAAAAATGTCTTTTGCGGAAAAATGAAAAGTTTCGTTGCCGATAGTGACCTGCCCTGCCCCTTCAACGACGTGGTAGATAGTGCTGTCGGTGCTCCGCGCCACACGCGAGGCAAAGCCTTTTGGCAGCAGTTGCAGGAACGCGCCCATCGACGGCATCGGATAACCGCCGGTGACGGGATTAACGTAACGCAGCTTGTAGCCTTCCCACTCATCCGGATCGCCCATACGGGTCAGATCGTGCAACGCCTCGCGACTGCGGTCGTAACGGTAGTTGAAAATCGGCGACGAGTTCCCGCGCTGGTGGCGCAGCGGCAGCATATTCGCTGCATAGCGCGGCAGATAATCGCCCTCTTTTCGCGTCACCGGCTGCTGATCTTCGGGATAGTCTTCCGCAAACCCACAGCCCAGGAGGTTGACTAACGGCAGATCCAGACCATCCAGCCATACCACCGGCTCTGACCCCGGATTACCATGATCGTGCCAGCGCCACTGCGGCGTCAGGATAAAATCGCCGGTATGCATTGGCGTGCGCTCGCCGTCCACCGCGGTAAATGCGCCTTTACCTTCGACGATAAAACGCAGCGCCGACTGGTTATGGCGATGACTCGGCGCGACTTCGCCGGGCAGGATCAGCTGTAAACCAGCGTATAAGGTCGCCGTGATCGACGACTGACCGCGCAATGCCGGATTTTCCAGCACCAGCACCCGGCGGATCGCCTCTTTCGCGCCAATGACATTGCCGCTTTCCATCAGTAGCGGACGAATTTCCTGATAATTCCAGTAGGCCGGCGCGCAGTTGGCGTTTGGCGTCTGCGGTACCAGGTGATGTAACGATTCCCACAGCGGCGTCAGATTCTGCCCGGAAATATGCTGGTAATACTGCTGACGGCTATCTTTTACGTTCTGATTTATTTCATACATGGAGATTCTCCTTATTCGTTTACGACGCTGGCACGCGGCAGGTCGTCAGGTACAGAAATCGAAAGGCGGACAACCACCGTCAGCAGGGTAAGCATTACCGCGCTGATAGCCGCCGGAATAGCAATGACAAAAAACAACGTATCGAAAGAGAAATTGAGGGCCATCATCATGCCGCCGGAGAGCGAACCGACAATCGCCCCGCAGCGTCCAATGGCGTTCGACCAGCTCACGCCCGTCGCCCGGCTTTGGGTGGGGTACAGCGTCGCCGTCAGAGCATTAAGCCCGACCTGTGAACCGCTAATACCGATGCCGGTACCAAAAATCGCCAGCGCCATCAGCCAAAGGCCGTTTTCGCTCAGGCCTATCATGACAATGCAAACCGCGCCCAGCGCATAGCTCACCGCCAGTACCCGGAACGGGTTAAGCCGATCCATCAACACGCCGAGTAACAGCGCGCCAAGCGTGCCGCCAACCTGGAATGCGGCAGTCACCCACGACGCCTGTTGCAGATCAATACCGCGATGGTTAAGTAACGTCGGCATCCAGCTGGAAAGCAGATAGATAATGAGCAGGCTCATAAAGAACACCACCCATAACATCAGGGTAATGACAAGCTGTCGCCCGGCAAAAAGCTGGCGAATACTGCCTTTGGCGACGGCTGCCGTCTCATGCAGAAAGAATTGCGTATCGTGATAGCGCTCGCCGGTAATGGCGCTGACCGTCCGGGCGACAACGGCTTGCGGTAGTTGGCGGCGTACCTGCCAGCGGGGAGATTCCGGCAGCGCGAACAGCAGGCCGAAAAACAGCATCAAAGGCAAGATGCCGCCTAGCGCCAGAATTCCGTGCCAGCCAATCAGCGGCACCAGTTGCGCGCTCACAATCCCGCCCATCGCCGACCCCAGGGTAAAACCGCAGAACATCAGCGTGACCAGCGCTCCGCGTCGACGAGCGGGAAGGTATTCCGACGTCATGGTGATGGTATTCGGCATCGCTCCGCCCAGTCCCAGACCGGTTAAGAAGCGCAGCAACACCAGGGTTTCTATATCCGGCGAGAAAGCGGAAAGCAGGCTCAATGCGCCGAATAGCGCCACGCAAAGCTCAATGACCCGCTTGCGGCCAAAACGATCCGCCAGCGGCCCGCATAGCAGCGCGCCGGCCGTAAGCCCCAGCAGCCCTGCGCCAAACAGCGGCGCAAGTTCGCTGGCGCTTAGCTGCCAGTGAGTACGAATATCCGGGGCGATGAAGCCAATCGCGGCGGTGTCAAAACCGTCGAGCATAACCACCAGAAAACAGCAGATGATAACGCGCCACTGCATTTTGCCGACGGGCGCGGCATCAATAAGGGCTTGTAGATCACGTCGTTGAGTCATAGCTAATGCCTCAGTGCAGGGAGATAGATGTTGTTTTTATGTTTGCTATGTTACGAGTTTGTAGAGTGAGCGATAAAATGTACAATGGCTTTTCAGGCAGAGACATAACCTGGAGGTTATAGCGAATGGCGAACTGGGCGCAGAAATTGAAATTACATCACCTGCAAACGCTGGTTGCGCTGGGCGAACAGGGCAACCTGACGCACGTCGCCCGGATGATGAATATCTCCCAGCCGGCGCTATCGAAGTGGCTATCTCAACTCGAAGATGAGATAGGCATCACGCTTTTTGAGCGCCACAGTAAAGGACTACGCCCCTCGGAAGGCGGTAAATTACTGCTCCAGCACGCCCAGCGCCTAATTAACGATCTGGAGCGTTCACAGTATGAAATCGCCCGTTTCAAGCAGGGCGGCCTGGTTGGCAGCCTGAAGATCGGCTGTTCGCCCGTGGCGACTGACTGCGTATCACAGGCGATTCTGAGCCTGCTTAACGAAATGCCGACGCTGCATCTGAATATTGAAGAGAAGGTAATGACGCCGCTGCTGCACGATTTGCTTGCCGGTCAGGTGGATGTGGTGGTAGGGCGTGTCGGCGGCCGCGCCCTGCAACTGCCGCTTAATTATCAGGTACTTTATACCGAGCCGGTCTGCTTTGTGGCGCGTCCGCACCATCCGCTGGCCGCGCGAGCGCAGATCGCCTGGAGCGATCTGGCGCACTGGCGGTGGATAGTCTGGCCAACCGGCACCCCTATTCGCATCAGTATTGATAACGCCCTCGTCGATAATGGCGTCATGCTCCCGGAAAACACCATTGAATCGGCGTCAATGAACGTCAGCACCAATTTGCTGCAAAGCAGCGATATGATCTCTATTCTTTCTTTACGGCTGGCGCAACGCTATGCCAGCCAGGGGCAACTGGCGATTTTAAACTTGCCAAAAATTGAGCAAAAAGGCAGCGTAGGGATGTTCTGGCGTAAGAATGAGACGCCGTCTTTGGCCCTGAGTCGCTTTTTGTATTTTTTAGCCCAGGTTTAACGCCGCCGACCAGGGGCATTGCCCGATGTTCCTGCTGTCTATACCCACTATGCTAAGAATTCATGATGTGATCGGTAGCACGTTTTAACGTTTAATTGTATGATGAATCCATCTCATCAAGGGCTTTAAACATGAGTAAGTCACTGAATATTATCTGGCAATATATACGCGCTTTTGTATTGATTTATGCCTGTTTGTACGCAGGCATTTTTCTTGCATCACTGCTTCCTATCACTATTCCCGGCAGCATTATCGGGATGTTAATTCTGTTTGTATTGCTGGCGCTGCAAATTCTGCCGGCAAAGTGGGTTAACCCCGGCTGTTATGTGCTGATTCGTTATATGGCGTTGCTGTTTGTGCCGATTGGCGTTGGGGTCATGCAATATTTTGACTTACTGCGCGCGCAATTCGGCCCGGTGGTGGTCTCTTGCGCTATCAGTACGCTGGTCGTTTTTGTGGTCGTAAGCTGGAGTTCACATCTGATACACGGTGAGCGTAAAGTGGTTGGGCAGAAGGGAACGAAAAAATGATGACATATATCTGGTGGTCGTTACCGCTGACGCTGGCGGTATTTTTCGCCGCCCGCCGACTGGCGGCGCATTTTAAAATGCCGTTGCTGAATCCGCTGCTGGTGGCAATGGTAGTCATTATTCCTTTTCTGTTGCTGACCGGTATTCCCTACGAGCACTACTTCAAAGGCAGCGAAGTACTTAACGATCTGCTGCAACCGGCGGTAGTGGCACTGGCCTATCCCCTTTATGAACAATTGCACCAGATTCGCGCGCGTTGGAAATCCATTATTAGCATCTGTTTTGTCGGCAGTCTGGTAGCGATGATTACCGGGACATCCGTTGCCTTGCTGATGGGCGCAACGCCTGAAATCGCGGCATCGGTACTGCCTAAATCCGTGACTACGCCTATCGCGATGGCGGTGGGCGGCAGCATCGGCGGCATCCCCGCGATCAGCGCGGTATGCGTAATTTTTGTCGGTATTCTGGGCGCGGTGTTTGGCCACACGCTGTTAAACGCGATGCACATCCGTACTAAGGCCGCACGCGGGCTGGCAATGGGGACCGCCTCACATGCGCTCGGTACTGCGCGCTGCGCCGAGCTGGATTACCAGGAAGGCGCGTTTAGCTCCCTGGCGCTGGTGATCTGCGGCATTATTACCTCGCTGGTAGCGCCCTTTTTGTTTCCGCTCATTCTGGCGGTAATGCGCTAACGACGGGACAAAAGACCGGGTTAAAATTTGCGATACGTCGCGCATTTTTCATTTAAGTTTCACAAGTTGCATAAGCAATGAGATTTAGATCACATATTAAGACATAGCAGGCCCGTAAACTACGGTTCCATTACATTGTTATGAGGCAACGCCATGCATCCACGTTTTCAAACTGCTTTTGCCCAGCTTGCGGATAATTTGCAATCAGCGCTGGCCCCTATCCTGGCGGACCACCATTTTCCCGCCATGCTGACCGCAGAGCAGGTCTCGACGCTTAAAAATACGGCGGGACTGGACGAAGACGCGCTGGCTTTCGCACTGTTACCTCTGGCGGCGGCCTGCGCCCGTACCGATTTGTCCCATTTTAACGTCGGCGCGATTGCGCGCGGCGTCAGCGGCAACTGGTATTTCGGCGCGAATATGGAGTTCCTGGGCGCCACCATGCAACAAACTGTGCATGCTGAACAAAGCGCGATTAGCCACGCCTGGCTACGCGGCGAAAAAGGGCTCGCCGCCGTCACCGTTAACTACACGCCTTGCGGCCACTGTCGCCAGTTTATGAACGAGCTGAACAGCGGTCTGGATCTGCGCATTCATCTGCCGGGCCGCGCGCCGCATACGTTACGCGATTATCTGCCTGACGCTTTCGGGCCAAAAGATCTGGAGATCAAAACGCTGCTGATGGACGAGCAGGATCATGGCTTTACGTTAACGGGCGATACGCTAACGCAAGCGGCGATAACGGCAGCCAATAAGAGCCATATGCCTTATAGCCACTCACCGAGCGGCGTGGCGCTGGAATGTAAAGATGGCCGTATTTTCACCGGCAGCTATGCGGAAAACGCCGCCTTTAACCCTACGCTTCCCCCGCTGCAAGGCGCGCTAAACCTGCTGAGTCTCAATGGCTATGACTATGCGGATATTCAGCGCGCGATTCTGGCGGAAAAAGGCGATGCAGCATTAATTCAATGGGATGCCACCGCCGCAACGCTGAAAGCGTTAGGTTGCCATAATATTGACCGCGTCCTTCTCGGCTAAGCAAATGTGCCGGATAGCGACGCACTGGCGTCTTATCCGGCCTGACTCTCCTCTCCCGCGACTCGATACAAGGGAAATCATGCTGAAAATCTCCGCAATCAGACGGCGGTTTCTTGCGCTACGTCTTCGGGTACAGTAGCCTGATCGTACTTTCATCCTGGTATCGAGTTTCCTGCATGTTAAAGCGCGTGTTTTACAGCCTGTTGGTCCTGGTAGGCTTGCTGCTGTTGACGGTGCTTGGCCTCGATCGGTGGATGAGCTGGAAAACAGCGCCCTATATCTATGACGAGCTACAGGATCTCCCCTACCGCCAGGTTGGCGTCGTGTTAGGGACAGCCAAATACTATCGCAAGGGTGTCATTAATCAGTACTATCGTTATCGTATCCAGGGCGCGTTAAACGCTTACAATAGCGGTAAAGTCAATTACCTGCTGCTCAGCGGCGACAATGCCCTGCAAAGCTATAACGAACCGATGACCATGCGCAAAGACCTTATCGCGGCGGGCGTCGATCCTGCGGACATTGTGCTTGATTACGCTGGCTTCCGTACGCTTGACTCCATTGTGCGTACCCGCAAAGTGTTTGATACCAACGACTTTATTATCATCACTCAGCGCTTCCACTGCGAACGCGCCTTGTTTATTGCGCTGCATATGGGCATTCAGGCGCAGTGTTACGCGGTACCTTCGCCCAAAAATATGCTGACAGTGCGCCTGCGCGAATTTGGCGCCCGCTTTAGCGCGCTGGCGGATCTCTATATTTTTAAACGCGAACCGCGTTTTTTAGGCCCGCTGGTACCTATTCCCACGCAGCATCAGGTGCCGAATGACGCCCAGGGGTATCCGGCAGTTACGCCGGAACAATTGCTTGAACTGGAAAAGAAAAAAGGGAAATGATCATGGATGTACAGACGATATTTGTCATATTAGCCTTTCTGCTACTCCCGCTTTTTTGCTTCCGTGAGGCCTGGAAAGGCTGGCGAACCGGCGCGGTAGATAAAGTTGTCAAAAATGCGCGAAAACCGGTTTATGTCTATCGCCATGCCGATCCCGTACAATATTGGTCTTATCTTTTTCTTTATACCGGTTGCGGTTTTTTATTTACTGGAATGATTATTTATCTTCTTTTTTATCGTTAATCTATTTATTATCCCTTTAAAATTGAGAATAGTTATTATTATGATATAAGGAACAAATGCTGTTTTGCATTCTGGTTTCATTTTTTTGTGAATTCTTTCACAGAATACCCTTCTTTCAATGCTTAGGCTGGCGGTAGATTTTAGATCATTAAAACGCGTTATTTGCGTTTCGCCTTAATTTATTCAAGCATTAAGGAAGATTATATGCCGCAACAAAATTATCTGGATGAACTCACGCCTGGTTTTACGCCATTACTGGCAATAAAAGAGGCTTCACGTTGTTTATTATGTCACGATGCGCCCTGTAGTCAGGATTGCCCGGCGCAAACCGATCCGGGGAAATTTATTCGTTCTATTTACTTTCGCAATTTTAAAGGCGCAGCGGAAACTATCCGGGAAAATAATGCGCTTGGTGCTGTCTGCGCCAGAGTCTGTCCGACGGAAAAATTATGCCAGCGCGGATGTACACGTTCCGGAATAGATAAACCTATTGATATTGCACGCCTGCAACGTTTTATTACCGATTTTGAACAGCAGACTGCCATGCAGATTTATCAGCCCGGGAGTAAAACACGCGGGAAAGTCGCGATTATTGGCGCGGGTCCGGCAGGTTTGCAGGCAAGCGTGACGCTCACACATTTAGGCTATGACGTCACCATTTACGAAAAACAGCCGCAGCCCGGCGGATGGCTGCGTCACGGCATCCCGGCATTTCGTCTGCCGCAAAGCGTACTCGATCAGGAAATTGCCCGCATTGTAGAAATGGGCGTCAATATTAAATGTAATTGTGACGTGGGCGGGTCGCTATCACTTGCGCAACTCAAAGCCGAATATCGCGCCGTGCTGATGACCGTCGGGATGTCCTGTGGCTCTGATTTACCGTTATTTGAGCAAGCCAGTCACGTAGAGATTGCCGTTGATTTTTTACAGCGCGCCCGTCAGGCCGACGGCGATATTAGCGTTCCGCGTAGTGCATTAATTATTGGCGGCGGCGACGTAGCGATGGATGTCGCCAGTACGTTAAAAATTCTCGGCTGCCCTTCCGTCACCTGCGTGGCGCGGGAAGAATTAGCCCAATTTCCCGCCAGCGAAAAAGAATTTACCAGCACGCAGGCATTAGGCGTATCGATTATTGATGGCTTTACGCCTGTCGCCGTCAGCGGAAATAAAGTGACCTTCCACCATGTACGCCACTCAGGAGAACTGACGCTGGAAGCGGAAAATATTATTTTGGCCGTGGGGCAGCACGCGCGACTGGATACCTTTGCGGAGATAAAAGCGCAGCATAATATTATCGACACGCATAATTATCAAACCGACGACCCGGCGATCTTTGCCGCTGGCGATATTGTTAAAGGTGATAAGACCGTCGTTTATGCGGTAAAAACCGGAAAAGAAGCCGCTCAGGCTATTCATCATTATTTAGAGGAGGCCTGCTCATGTTAACAAAAGATTTGTCTGTTACCTTTTGCGGCGTTAAGTTTCCCAATCCGTTTTGTCTTTCTTCTTCTCCGGTAGGCAATTGTTATGAGATGTGCGCCAAAGCCTATGATACCGGCTGGGGCGGGATCGTTTTTAAAACCATTGGTTTTTTTATTGCCAACGAAGTCTCTCCACGTTTTGATCACCTGACGAAAGAAGATACCGGTTTTATTGGTTTCAAAAACATGGAGCAAATTGCTGAGCATCCGCTGGAAGAGAATCTGGCCGCCATTCGACGGCTAAAACAGGATTATCCGGATAAGGTGCTGATTGCTTCCATCATGGGGGAAAATGAGCAGCAGTGGCAGGAACTGGCGCGTCTGGTTGAAGAAGCCGGCGCGGATATGATTGAGTGTAACTTCTCTTGCCCGCAGATGACCTCGCACGCCATGGGAAGCGATGTAGGGCAAAGCCCGGAGCTGGTTGAAAAATACTGCCGCGCCGTAAAACGCGGTTCATCTTTGCCAATGCTGGCGAAAATGACGCCGAATATTGGCGATATGTGCGAAGTCGCGCTGGCCGCCAAACGCGGCGGAGCCGACGGTATCGCCACCATCAACACCGTGAAATCCATTACTAACATCGACCTGAACCGCAAAATCGGGATGCCGGTGGTTAACGGTAAATCCAGTATCTCCGGTTATTCAGGAAAAGCGGTGAAACCCATTGCGCTGCGTTTTATCCAGCAGTTGCGAATGCACCCTGAACTGCGCGATTTCCCGATTAGCGGTATCGGCGGCATTGAAACCTGGGAAGACGCTGCCGAATTTCTGCTGCTGGGCGCGGCGACCCTACAGGTGACGACAGGCATTATGCAATACGGTTACCGCATTGTAGAAGATATGGCGAGCGGCCTCAGCCACTATCTGGCCGATCAGGGATTTGCCTCATTACAGGAGATGATCGGGCTGGCGAATGGCAATATTATCCCGGCGGAAGACCTGGATCGCAGCTATATCGTCTATCCGCGGATTAATCAGGAGAAATGCGTCGGCTGCGGACGTTGCTATATCTCCTGCTATGACGGCGGTCATCAGGCGATGGAGTGGGATGAACACAGCCGCACGCCGCATTGCAATACGGAAAAATGCGTCGGTTGTCTGCTGTGCGGTCATGTCTGCCCGGTCGCCTGTATTGATTTAGGCGAGGTCAAATTTAAAAAAGGCGAAAAAGAACACGCGTTAACGCTGTAGCTCACGGTATGAAGCCCGGCGCGCAGTTTCGCTGCGCCGGGTTATCTGATAAGCAAAGTAATAGGTCTGGATAACTACTTCTTACGCGCGTATTTCAGCGAGTCCAGCGCCACGGCGAAAATGATAATGCCGCCTTTGATAATGTACTGCCAGTACGGGTTTACCCCTATATAGGTCAGGCCATAGTTGATGACGGTAAAGATAATGACGCCGGTCACCACGCCGAAGACCGTCCCCACTCCGCCGCTAAACGATACGCCCCCGACCACGCACGCGGCAATCGCATCCAGTTCATACATAAAGCCGAGGTTGTTGGTGGCAGAACCAATACGCCCTGCTTCCAGTAAGCCGCCGAAGGCATAAAACACGCCGGAGAGCGCATAAATCATCAGCAGGTTCAGCGCCACGTTTACGCCAGAAACTTTCGCCGCCTCCGGGTTGCCGCCAATAGCAAAAATGTTTTTACCAAAACGGGTCTTATTCCACAGCACCCAGACAAACGCTACCGCAATCAGAGCGTAAAAGGTGATGTATGAGAGCCGGAAACTGCCCATCGCCACAAAGCCCTGCGCAAAGGTGGAAAAGCCGCTGTCAAAGCCGGAAATGGGCGAAGCGCCGACAAAGTCATAGTAAAGGGAGTTGATCCCATAAACGATAATCATCGTGCCAAGCGTGGTAATAAACGGCGTCACGTTCAGGTAAGCAATGATGATGCCGTTCACCAGGCCAATCACCGCGCCAATCGCGCAGACAATCAGGATGACCAGCGCAATCGGCATGGTCGCCATTTCCGGAAACACTTTGTTGGCGTTTTCCATTGATTGCAGTAATGTTGCCGCCACGACCGCCGCCAGCCCTACCTGACGCCCCGCCGACAGGTCTGTCCCCTGGGTGACGATGAGTCCCGCCACGCCCAGCGCGATAATAATACGTACCGAAGATTGCGTCAGAATATTACTTAAATTCAGCAAACTTAAAAAAGTCGGGTCCTGGAAAATAATAATCGCCAGCAACACTAAAAGAACGACGTAAATTCCGCCCTCTTTCAGCCAGGTCAAAAAGCTTTTCTTGTTTAACGCACTCATAAGGAGCCCCTGATCTTAAAGGTGCAAAGAAGCAAGACGCAAAATTTCGTTTTGCGTTGTTGTTTTAGTATCGACAATGCCGGAAACGAGACCGTTACTCATCACCAGGATACGATCGGTAATCCCTAACAGCTCCGGCATTTCAGAAGAGATAATGATGATCCCCTTGCCTTTTTTCGCCAGTTCCGCAATAAGCTGATAAATTTCAAACTTTGCGCCGACATCAATGCCGCGGGTCGGTTCGTCCAGCATTAATATTTCCGGCTGCGTTAATAGCCAGCGACCAATGATCACCTTTTGCTGATTGCCGCCGGAAAGCGAACCAATTTGCGTGCGATGCCCCGGCGTTTTTACCCGCATGGAATCAATGACCCATTGGGTGTCGCTTTTCATCCGGGAATTATCCAGTAACCCCACTTTATTTTTATAATTACGGATATTCGAAATTAATGAGTTAAATCCGATATCCAGATAGGCGTAAATTCCGGTGGAACGACGTTCTTCCGTCACCAGCGCAAAACCGTGGTTAATCGCTTCGTTCGCAGTGTGATTATTAATTTTCTTGCCATGTAAAGTGATTGTCCCGGACGACTTCTCACGAATGCCAAACAGCGTTTCGACGATATCGGTACGCTTTGCCCCAACCAGACCGGCAATGCCCAGAATTTCGCCCTTGTGCAAATCAAAGGAGACATCGCGAATGGAAGGCTGGCGCAGCGAGGTCAGGTGACGAACCTCCAGAATCACGTCGCCCGGCTTATTTTCTTTATCCGGAAAGCGCTGGTTCAGGGAACGCCCGACCATCATCGCAATGATCTTATCCATATCCAGCCCTTCCAGCGGCTGGGTGGCAATCCACTGACCGTCGCGCAAAATAGTAATTTCATCGCACAATTGAAAAATTTCTTCCATTTTATGCGAGATATAAACAATGCCGCAGCCGCGTTCTTTCAGCTTGCGAATAATGGTGAACAGATGATTAACCTCTTTCTCAGTTAACGATGAGGTCGGTTCATCCATAATAACGATCTTAGCGTTATAGGAAAACGCCTTCGCAATTTCGATCATCTGCATTTGCGAAACGGATAACGTTCCTACGCGCGCGCGCGGGTCAATATCGATATCCAGCTCATCAAATATCGCTTTGGTATCCTGGTACATTTTATCCTGGTCGACAAACATACCTTTGGTAGGATAACGCCCCAGCCACATGTTATCCATGACCGAACGTTGTAATACCAGGTTTAACTCCTGGTGTACCATCGAAATCCCATTCTCCAGCGCTTCTTTCGCCGAATGGAAGTCCACTTCTTTTCCCTGAAATACAATGCTGCCGGAGTCTTTTTGATAAATACCGAAAAGACATTTTAATAATGTTGATTTGCCTGCGCCGTTTTCGCCCATTAATGCATGAATAGAGTGCGGACGAACGTTTAAGTTGACATTATCAAGCGCTTTCACGCCGGGAAATGATTTGTTAATGCCACGCATTTCCAACAAATATTCACCCGACGACGGAGAGATCGTGCTGCCCATAATGATACCCTGTCGGCCTTTTTAATTATGACTATCCGCGCCGGATGGCAAAAGAAATACGTTATCCGGTCTGCGGCACGTCACCCTTCCACGGTTTCAGGGCGCAACAAAATTGCGCCCACAGACGGAAAAGTTATTTTTGGGTAAATTCGCTCAGATTGTCTTTGTCCACGCCGACATAAGGCACGCGCACGATTTTGTTCTCAATCTTCCAGTTGGTGCCGTCAGCCGCGCCCTTGCCTTCGGCGAGGTTTTTCGCCAGATCGAATGTCGCTTTCGCCTGATTGTTGGCGTCATTCAGTACCGTACCGGCCATCGCGCCCGATTTCACCAGCGCCAGAGCTTCCGGTAACGCATCGACGCCAAAGACCGGAATCGATGATTTATTATGCGCTTTCAGCGCCTCTACCGCGCCCATCGCCATCGCATCGTTATTCGCGATAACCACTTCAATCTTGTTAGCGTTCGGGCCAGATAGCCAGGCATCCATCTTATCTTTTGCCTGCGCGGTATCCCACATGGCGGTGTCTAACGCCAGTTGCTCGGTCTGAATACCTTTAGCATTTAACTCTTTCACCACATACGTCGTACGAGCTTCAGCATCCGGGTGCCCCGGCTCGCCTTTCAGCAGAACATACTGAATTTTACCGTCTTTATTCAGATCCCAACCCTGATTCGCCTGCCAGTGTTTGGCAATCAAGTCGCCCTGAATCACACCGGATTCTTTAGAGTCAGTCCCGACATAATACGCCTTGTCATAGCTGTCCAGCGCTTTGCGGGAAGGCTCTTTGTTAAAGAACACCACCGGCACATTTTGCCCGCGCGCTTTCTCAATCACCGTACCGGCGGCTGCCGGGTCGACCAGGTTAATCGCCAGAGCTTTAACCCCTTTCGCCAATAAAACGTCAATTTGATCATTCTGTTTAGATTGATCGTTTTGCGAGTCATTCATCAGTAGCTGAACATCCGGCGCGGATTTGCCATCTTTTTCAATAGCCTTACGCACCACGGACATAAAGTTATCGTCATATTTATAAATCGTCACGCCAATACGAGTATCAGCCGCCTGCGCGTGCGCGCCGAATAACAGACTTGCCATCACGGCAGAAAGGGTCAGTACCTTCTTATTCATGGTAGCTCCGGTTTTATTATGTAGGGTATAGCGTAAAAAAATGCCCGGCTGTTCAGCACGTTAACGCGTGTTACTGAACGCCGAAGCGTATTTAGAGCCTATCCCACCAGGCGTTATTGGCGCAGCCAGTTTGGACACGGACAGCGCGCAAAAACCGGAGCGTACACGTAGTACGTGAGGTTTGACTCGCTACGCTCGCCCTTCGGGCCGCCGCAAGCGGCGTTCAAAACGCTAACGCGTTTTGGCGAGCACTGCCCAGGTCCAAAATGGCAAGTAAAATAGCCCTAATGGGATAAGCTCTTATTCAACTCTTTATTTTTGTCCGGTAGTCGCGGGATATTGTGATAACGGTTTTTATAAGCGAAATACCCCAGCAAAACTGACAACTAACTGTTACACGTTAGTTACAGTGCGACAAACGTTGTCATCATAGCTATCACAATGTTAATAAACTGTGAATTTACTCACAGATTGAAAACGGTTACATGCGGTGCGTAATCAGTTAGTGATCAGTACCGCATTCTGTCGCCATGCCACCGAATGGCGCCGTACCAGGGTCGGCATGAAGCAGTGCGTCGCCGTGATATCCAGCGTGCCTGCAGCCCCCTGTAACGCCAGCTCGGTCGCGATTTTCGCCATAGAAGCAATAGGATAGCGCACGGTAGTCAACTGAGGATCGGTATAACGAGCAATAGGGATATCGTCGAAACCGATGACAGACAGATGCAAGGGAATGGCGATGCCGTTATCTTTTAACGCCGTCAGCGCACCCGCCGCCATGTTATCGTTATAGGCAAATACCGCCGTCAGTTGCAGATTGCGTCCCAGCAACTCAACCATTGCCGACTCGCCGCCCTGCATGTCCGGCGTGCCGGTGCCTATCCAGCTCTCCGACGCAGCAATCCCCTGCTCTTGCAGCGCGTGTAACCACCCTTCTCTGCGCATCGCGTCATCTTCAATACGGTGGCTGGAGGCCAGGTAGCCGATGCGTTGATGTCCATTATTCAGCAACATTCGGGTCGCCATTCTGGCGCCGCTCACATTGTCGAGACAAACACAACGATGCGCATAACCCGGCACGATACGGTTAATCAGCACCATACCGGGGATCTGATCCATAAAGTCGCTCAGCTCGCGATCGGTTAAGGCTTTTGAGTGAACAATCAATGCGTTACAACGCTGACGGATCAAGACTTCAATCGCATGGCGCTCTTTTTCCGCCTCATGATAACTGTTGCCAATGAGAACATATTTCTGGTGCTGCTGCGCGACCAGATCTACGGCTTTCACCAGAGCGCCGAAAAAGGCATCGGAAACATCCATGACCACGACGCCGATGGTATCGCTCACCTGGGTGGCCAGCGCTTGCGCATTCGCATTTGGCCGATATCCCAGCAGGGTGACGGCCTGCATAACGGCGTCACGGGTGTCGGGACTGACCAACGCGCTGTTATTCAGTACGCGGGAAACGGTCGCTACAGACACGCCAGCCTGGCGCGCTACATCACGAATGGTGATCATATTCACTGCCCTGTTTGAGTTCAAAAATGCTCACAAATGCCCCGTTAGCAGGCGGCTATTTTGTCAGCACCCTGCCCAGGGCTGCGTGAGAAACATCACAGGGATGGAAACGGTTACAGCCATTTTGTTAATGAATGTGATCCAGATCGTTATCTGAGCGATCCTGACGCGCGCAACGTGAGTTGACGCCATAACCACTCGACCGGTCCCTGTCGCCAGAAACGTAGCCAGATGACGGAAAAGAGAAGGTTTATTGCCCATACCGGAACGACAAAGAACAAGAGTTCCAGTCGATTGAATTTCATAAATAAGCCAAACTGATAAAACAGCGTGGTACAGATGATCGTCTGCAGCAGATAATTGGTCAGCGCCATTCGCCCTACGCAGGCAATGGCAAGCGTCAGTCTGCATCGGCTAAGCTGCGGCCAGAAGCCAAACATCAGCGCGGCATAGCCCAGCGTTTGCAACGGCGCGCTCAGTTCACGCGGCGCCTGCAATAAAAAGGCGCACCAGCGGTACGCCCAGTCCAGCCGCCATTGTAAAATGACCGCAGGCAGGTTGATCAGTAGCCCTAACGCCACCAGCAGAGCCCCGGTACGGCGATAGTGCCGCAGACTGTACTGACCTTTCAGCCAGCCGCTACGCATTAGCGCGGCGCCCAGCAGCATCATACCCGCCAGTTGCCAGCCATACTGCGCGCCGAGCGCCAGTAAACTATTCGACAGCATCTCTGCCCGGTTGCTGATAGCCTCCATGCCGCCGTTCAGCTTCCAGTATTTTTCATACAATATTGCCGACGCATCCGGCGTCCAGGCGCGGCTGGTTTCGCTACTCGATACCACGCCCAGCAGCAGTAGCACGCCAATCCCTACCAGATAAAGGAGTATGCCGGTATTGAACAGGCTTTTTACCGAAGGCGCATCGCGTATCAGTCGCCAGCAAATTAACCCGACCAGACCGTAGGCCAGCAGAATGTCGCCGTCCCAAAAGAATAACGCATGGATAAAACCTAACAGTACCAATAGCGTTAAGCGCGACTGAATCCACTGTTTACCACGCGGAAGCAGCATTTGTAGCCCCGCGCCAAACAACAACGCGAACAGCGTAAGAAACTTAGCCTGCGCCACAATACCGAGAATCGCCCAGGACCAGGCGTCTTCGGGAACGATCGCGCCGTACCAGGCGGGATTGAGATAAGCCGCCTTCGGCAATCCAAAGGCGCTAATGTTAAGAAGCAGGATACCGAGGATAGCGACGCCACGTACAAAATCCAGCGTGACATTACGCTCCATCGTCTCCGCCTTAATCATGGATGATGGCGAACGGCACGCAGAAACTCCTGGCGCGTATTCTGGCTGGACTTAAACAATCCACCCAGCGACGTCGTCGTCGTGGCGCTGGTTGCGTCACGAATACCGCGCGCTTTCACGCAGTAATGCACCGCATCAATCGATACCGCTACATTATTGGTGCCGAGCAAGGTTTGCAGCGCCGTCAGAATTTGTTGGGTCAAACGTTCCTGAACCTGTGGACGCTGGGCGAAGAATTGCACGATGCGGTTAATTTTCGACAGGCCGATCACGGAATCTTTGGGGATATACGCGACGGTCGCTTTGCCATCAATGGTCACGAAGTGATGTTCACAGGTGCTGGTCAGCGTGATATCGCGGACGGTGACCATTTCATCCACCTTCATTTTATTTTCAATGAGGGTAATTTTCGGGAAATTGGCATAGTCGAGGCCGGCGAAAATCTCGTCAACGTACATCTTAGCGATACGATGCGGCGTTTCCATCAGACTGTCATCGCTCAAATCGAGATTCAGCAACTGCATAATCTCAGTCATATGCCCTGCGATAAGGCTTTTTCGCGTTTCATTATCCAGTTCATCCATAGGCGGGCGCAGCGGCGTTTCCAGCCCCCGGGCAACCAGCGCGTCATGAACCAGGGCCGCTTCTTTACTGAGTGATGGCATTAATCGTGTTCTCCTGCAGGTGTGGCGCCTCTGCCCTGCATGGGGCAAAGTTTGTCAATATTGTGACAGTGTGATTATTGTGCGTGAGGTAGCGCACATAATCCAGTATTCACGCCCATAATTGTTGAAATTGTCGCTGCCTTTCATGACATCTGTTCCGGTGCGAAAATGATGGCAGGACAAAGGGCATATTTGTTAACGCAACGTTATTTAAATGATGAAGCATGTTTATGTATTACGGAAGTGAAAGTTACTCACAACGCGGTGAATAATCTGTATTATGAAGAATCTGCATACCTTATCAGGTTCACTATAAAAGGAGCCCCCGCATGGAAATGCTCGAAGAGCACCGATGTTTTGGCGGCTGGCAGCAGCGCTGGCGTCATCATGCCGCCACGCTAAACTGCGCCATGACATTCAGCATTTTTCTTCCGCCGACTCAGGATAATGAACCGCCTCCGGTACTGTACTGGTTGTCCGGGTTGACCTGCAATGATGAGAACTTTACCACCAAAGCAGGCGCGCAGCGTATCGCAGCAGAACTGGGCATTGTATTGGTGATGCCGGATACCAGTCCACGCGGTGAACAGGTCGCCGACGATAGCGGATACGATTTAGGCCACGGCGCCGGGTTTTATCTCAATGCCACACAGCCGCCCTGGGCCAGCCATTATCGCATGTACGATTACCTGCGCGATGAGCTTCCGGCGCTTATCCAGACACAGTTTAACGTCAGCGACCGTTGCGCCATCAGCGGGCACTCGATGGGCGGCCACGGCGCATTAATCATGGCGCTGAAAAATCCGGGCAAATACACCAGCGTCTCTGCTTTTGCGCCTATCGTCAACCCCAGCCGCGTGCCGTGGGGAATCAAAGCGCTTACCGCTTATCTCGGCGAAGATGAATCAGCCTGGACTGAGTGGGATAGCTGCGAATTAATGCTGGCCAGCGAGCCGCAGGACGCCATTCCTGTGCTCATCGATCAGGGCGACAGCGATCAATTCCTCGCCGATCAGCTTCAGCCCGCCGTACTGGCGGAAGCCGCGCGGCAAACCGCCTGGCCGATGACGCTACGAATCCAGCCTGGTTACGATCATAGCTATTATTTTATTGCGTCCTTCATCGAGGACCATCTGCGCTTTCATGCCAGGTATTTACGGGACGAGCGTGAGACGTCACCAACATAATGAATTTTCCAGCGCCGCGCTGTAGTTCACCTCCTCCGACTGCGGCGCGGAAGATTTATTATTTAAATCCGCGGCCTGCTGGCGTACCTGAAGGCGGCCGCTGCCCTCTCCGCCTTCATAACTTTCGTGAAAATTACGCAGCTCGGATTCAAACAGCACCGCATCAAGATTATGCAACTTATCCAGCGCCCGCAGGAGAGAAATTAGCGTATCAAGATTGAGCCCTCCCCCCTTCTCGATACGCTTGATGGTGGCGATGCCAACGTGCGCGCGATCGGCAAGCTGCTGCTGGGTCATCGAAAGAGACAGACGCGTCTCCTTTAAGCGGGCGCACAACGACAGGATAATCTCGTCGTTATTCATCGTATTGTATTTCACGCTGTTACCCTCTCTTGCGCGGCTGAATTTTCCCCAGCGAACCATGATACGTTTCACGGTATTTAGCGCTCATGTCTTTACCGGTCTCGTACATCGCAGCAATGATCTCATCGAGCGAAATACAGGGTTCGCTTACGCGACTCATCGCCATCGTCGCCGCGTTTATCGCTTTCACGGCAGAGATGGCATTTCTCTCTATGCAGGGAATTTGTACCTGCCCGCCCAGCGGATCGCAGGTCAATCCCAGATGATGTTCCATGGCAATTTCAGCGGCGCTCAGCGTTTGCTCCACGGATGCGCCCATCAGTTCAGCCAGGCCCGCCGCCGCCATTGAGCACGCCACGCCGATTTCCCCCTGACAGCCAACTTCAGATCCCAGAATAGAGGCGTTTTGTTTAAACAATATCGCGATAGCGGCGGCGGTCAGGAAGAAACGGGTCAGAGCACCGGGCTCCAGCGGCGTGACAAATTTATCATACCAGCAGAGCGCTGCCGGAATGATGCCGCACGCGCCATTAGTTGGCGCGGTAACAATCTGTCCGCCGCTGGCATTTTCTTCGCTTACCGCAATCGCGAAGGCATTGACCCAGTTCAGCGCGGTTAAAAAATCGCTGGCGGAGCGGTTAGCCTGTAACGTCTTATGTAACGCACAGGCGCGCCGCGGTACCTGATAGGGACCGGGTAATACCCCCTCAGTATGCAGGCCGCGATAAACCGCCTGCTGCATCACGTCCCATATTTGCGCCAGATAATTCTGCAACGTCTGTGGCGAGTGGCGGCACAGCTCATTTTTCATCATCAGCGCCGCCACGGACAGGCCATTACGTCGGCACAGCGCCAGCAACTGCGCGGCATGACTAAATTCAAAGGGCGACACTGTACGCAAAGGAAGCGATGGCGTCAGCGGCTCGCCATGTTTGCGAACCTGTCCGGCGCCGGTCGAAAACCAGGTCTCTTCATACACCGTGAAATAATCATCTCTGGCGCGAAACGTCATGGCATAAGGATGGCCTGGATGCGCCTGGTGATTGGCGATAATCTTGACTTTTATCGTGATTCCGCCCGCGTCGGAGAGCGGGAGTTCGATTTTGTTTTCATTTTCCGCACGCTTAATCACCGCCATATGCGAACGGAGATCGACATTCTCCGGCTGGCAACCCAGCAGCCCAAGATAAAGGGCGGTATCCACATTGTGGCACTTGCGGCTTAACGATAACGCGCCATACAGCTCGATTTCAATTTCCCGAATTAGCGGCAACGTCTCTTGTTCTCTGAGCAATGAAATAAAGTGACAGGCGGCGCGCATCGGCCCTACGGTACGTGAGCTGGATGGACCTATTACTATTTTGAATATATCAAGGCAACTCTCCATCGTTATATCAATCCTTTCAGTGTCATTCGCGTTCAGTAATAAATAACATCCTCGCACAGTTGGCATATCAAAAGTGATACCTTTTGTGTCTGAACTTTACCTGGTATCAAAAACAACGCTTTTTTAGCCCTTTTCTGGCTGTGATATCTGTGATAGCACGAGATTCCACGCCGCAAAAGAGCCATTATAATACCCGTAAATTAAGGGAGTTATCATATGAGCATTATTTATTTTATTACTACACAGGATATCGATACGTTTCAGAAAAAATTACAGGAAACGTTATTTAATGCCGTCACCATGCCGTTTCCGCTATTATTTGATAAACGTTATGCCGCGCTTATCAATACCGCTTATTTAAAGCTTACGCTGCCAGCGGAATGTCTGACGCCTGAATTTTATCGCTATTTACGCGAACTCTCATTGCAATGGCAGTTTGATTTTTTTATTAAGCCGCAGCCACTGCCTGCTAACGGTATTATCGCGTTTGATATGGACTCGACATTTATTGCGGAAGAAGGCGTGGATGAAATTGCCCGCGAGCTTGGCATGTCGACGCAAATCACCGCCATTACCCAACAGGCGATGGAGGGCAAGCTTGATTTTAACGCCAGTTTTACCCGACGTATCGGAATGTTGAAAGGCACACCGAAAGCAGTGCTGAACGCCGTATGCGATCGCATGACCCTTTCGCCAGGCCTGTTAACTATTCTGCCAGTCATCAAGGCCAAAGGATTTAAAACCGCGATTATCTCCGGGGGACTGGATATATTCACCCAGCGTCTAAAAGCGCGGTATCAACTGGATTATGCCTTTTCGAATACGGTTGAAATACGCGATAACGTTCTGACGGATAACATTACCTTGCCGATTATGAATGCCGCAAACAAAAAACAGACTCTGGTTGACCTGGCTGCCCGGTTAAATATTGCCACGGAGAATATTATTGCCTGCGGTGATGGCGCCAACGATCTGCCGATGTTAGAACATGCTGGCACCGGTATTGCCTGGAAAGCGAAGCCGGTTGTACGGGAAAAAATCCACCATCAGATTAATTATCACGGTTTCGAATTGCTTCTTTTTCTTATTGAAGATGAATTATAACGCGACTCACCTCGCCGGAAGGGAATTTTAAAATGAGTATAAAAACATTTATTTTCAGCCAGCCCGATAAGCCGATTGTAAAAGAGAAAAAAGAGATAGACCAGACCTATAAAAAATTTCGTTTTGAGATTATCGCCTCGGTCTTTATCTCTTATGCCGTCTTTTATCTTACCCGTAAAAACTTCTCCGCCGCGATGCCGGCCATGCTGACGGAAACGTCGCTGACCGCAGAAGACTTCGCCATTATGTCTTCTATTTTTTACATTCTTTATGGCGCGATGAAGTTTGTCGGCGGGATGCTGGTCGATAAAATTAACCCGAAAGCCATGACCGGCCCGGTGCTGATTGGCGTGGGGATTGTAAATATTCTGTTCGGCTTTTCCGATAGTGTGGCGGCATTCTACGTACTGTACAGCCTCAACGCGATCTTACAGGGCACCAGCTTTCCGCCGATGGCGAAAATTATGGCCTCGTGGTTTTCGAAAAACGAACGGGGACGCTGGTGGGCTATCGTTGAAGCGGCGCACAATATCGGCGGCAGCCTCGCGCCGCTGCTGACCAGCTTTGCTATCGCCTTTAGCGGTAGCTGGAAAATGGGGTTTTATGTTCCCGGCGCCATTTCGCTGCTGATGGGGATAGTGGCGCTATTTACCATTAAAGATCGTCCCGGTACGTTAGGTTTGCCCAACGTGGGGCAGTGGCGTAACGACCCGACAGAACTGGCCCAGGTCAAGGCCAGCCCGGTCAACCTGAGCTTCTGGCAGATTTTTGTAAAATATATCCTGACCAATCCACTGGTATGGATCATTATTATCGGCGATATGTCAGTTTATATTGCGCGCACCATCCTTAACGACTGGCCGCAGATTTACTATTCGCAGGTTCACGGCTGGAGCCTGATAAAAGCGAACTCGATTATTTCCTGGTTTGAGGCGGGCGGACTGGCAGGTGGGTTGCTGGCAGGCTACTTGTCTGGCTTTATGTTCAAAAGTAACCGCTGGATGACCGGATTAATCTTCGCGTTAGCGCTGTGCATATGCATCGTGCTGGTGCCGCTGGTTCAGGATACCTCTTACACCCTCACCGCGATTCTGTTCACCATCATGGGCTTCGCCTTATACGGACCGCATATGCTTTTTGCCGTCGGCTGTCTGGATGTGACCCATAAGGATGCGGCGGGATCGATTACCGGCTTTCGAGGATTGTTCAGCTATGTCGGCGCGGCAATGGCCGGTGTGCCGGTAATTATGGTGAAAAATAGCTGGGCGTGGTCGGGCGTTTATATCTATGCGGTGATCGCCATTCTGCTAACGACTCTGTCGCTGGCGCTGCTCTCCAGGCTGCATCGGTTATAACATTCTGGCGACAGCGGCAAAACGCGGCTGTCGCCAGTCTCTGTCAGAAACGGTAATCCACCGCCATAAAGTAACGACGTCCGTCTTCGGTATAACCGTAGTCGTCGCGTTTGAGATCTTTATCGCCCACGTTCAGAACGCCCGCACGCAGTTTAACGTTTTTCGTCGCCTGCCATGCCGCGCCGGTATCCCAGACCACGTACCCGCCCGGCGTTTTCGCTGTTGCGCTGTCGGCCCGCTTACGCCCGGTATACTTCCCTGATACGTAGAATGACCAGTCTTCGAGCTGCGCCGGTTTCCAGTCCAGCGTACCGTTCGCGGTGTGGAACGGCAGATCGGAAAGCGGCTTGTTCCCGCCATTACTGACGTCGCGTCCGTCGTTATAGGTGTAATTCAACGACAGTTTCCACGCCTCGTTAAACGGAACTTTCAACTCGGTTTCCACGCCCTGAATACGCGCTTTATTCACGTTGTAATAACGGAAGACCGGAACGCGCTGTCCCCGACTGTTGGTTTCGAAACCGACAAAGTTGGAATAGCCGGGCGCGGCGTTAACGTCAGGGGTACGACTAATGCTGATGCGATTGTCCACATCGTTACGGAACGTGGTAACGCTCGCTTCCACGCCCTCCAGTATGCCTTCTTCGCCCCGGTAATAAAGGCCGAGCTCCCAGCTTTCACTGGTTTCAGGTTTCAGATCCGGGCTACCGACAATGCGGCATCCGCCACGGCAGGAGTTGGTCGCCCAGTCCGGACTTAATTGCAATAGCGACGGCGCTTTAAAGGCCGTGGCCCACCCACCTTTCACCGTCAGGGTATCCGTTGCGTTATAGACCAGATAAGCACGCGGGCTCCAGTGATCGCCATAGGTTTCATGATCATCCATACGAATACCGGTGGTCAGCGCCAGCGGTTCGAAGATGCGCCACTCATCTTCAAGGAACAGAGCATACTGGCTGGCGGAGGTTTTAGTACTGGAACCGCCGGTCAGGTTGACCGCATCGCTCAGTTTATCGTGACGCCATTCGCCGCCGAAGGTAAGGAACTGGTTGACAGCCGCTAACGGCAGAACGTATTTCCCGTCAATCGAATTGCTTTCTGACGTGATAGGGCTACTGTTGCCGGGGTTTTTGTTTTCCACTTTTTCGCCGTAGAATTTGAGCTCACTATTGCCGAGATCCCAACGTCCGTTATGGCTCAACGCATAGTTTTGCCGTTCCAGACGGTTTTTATCCAGCGAGTCGGAGTCCCGGTCCTGGCGATCAAAACCGTAGCCTGCGGTAACGTCATGATTTTCGTTTGGTGTCCAGGCAAACTCGACGTTTCCATCCCGGCTGGTAAATCCTTCAATGCGCGGCGTTTCACCCGTAGCGGTGGTGGCGGAACTCTGCTGCTCGTCTTTTTCGCGTTTCGCCAGGCTACCGTAGGCTTTCATTCCCAGCACGCCGTCGATCAGCGGACCGCTGGTAAAGAACTGACCGTTATAAGTATCGCCACGGTCGCGATGTTCCTGAATAGTGGAGTCAACCGTGACGCTGCCGTGCCATTTCTGACCAATTTTTTTGGTGATAATGTTGACCACGCCGCCCAGCGCATCGGAACCATACAGCGAGGACATGGGGCCACGCACCACTTCAATGCGTTCGATAGCGTCAACCGGTATCCAGTTCAGATCAAAATCATTATGGCGGAAGACCGCGTTACGGGAGTTAACGCGCTTACCGTCGATCAGGATCAGCGTATAACTGCTGTCCAGACCACGAATACTCACGCCTTTACGGTTATCCCCTTCGTTAGTGAGCTGTACGCCCGGCACCTCTTTCAGGACATCTTTCAGGTTTTGCACGGGCCTGCGCTGTAAATCTTGCTGGGTAATGACGCTGATACTTGCTGGCGCATCTTTCAGATTTTGTTCGATGGCGGACGCGGTAACGACCATGGTTTCACCATCATCCGTTGCCGCGGCAACCGGCCAGGCCAACGTAACTGCGGACATACAAAGCCCTACCCGAACGAAAGGGTTAAACCTAAACATTCCATTTCTCCATGAGGTAAATACGACAAAAAAATCGGTTATCGCTCACAACGCATTACGTTTCGCCTGCGATAACGGTTATCACGGCGAACTCTTTTTATTCAGGCGAGTCGGGCTCATGAGTGACGGTCGCGCCCGAATCTTCATCCTTTCTGATTTCGATCGTAACGATAAAGCAAACGATAATAATTATCAATTTAATTGTTAATAATTATGTCATTTGAACCAATCATGAAGAAAAAACAAAAAACCCTCTCGAATGAGAGGGTTAGAAGAGTCAGATTCAGGCAGTCAGTGCCGGATAGCGGCATAAAAGCCTATCCGGCCTACGACGAAAATACCGCGTTACTTTTTAACGCGTTCCGGGAAGTGCATTTCGCTATAGCGCACGAAATGCGTACCTTTTATCAGCTTGTAGCCGAACCAGATAAGCAGGAACAGCGGAATACCGATATAGGTCGCCGCGACGCCGCCCCAGTCGATGGTATCTTTCAGGAACGCTTCATAGTTCTGCCCCAACGTAATAATCAGGCACAGTACAAAGGCGAAAATCGGCCCCAGCGGGAAGAACCCGGAACGGTACGGCAAATCATTCACATCATACCCTTGTAACACGTAACCGCGACGGAAGCGATAATGGCTAATGGCAATCCCCAGCCAGGCGATGAAGCCCGTCATACCGGAGGTGTTCAACAGCCACAGATAGACCGTCTGGTTGCCAAACATTGAGGTCAAAAAGCAAAGACCGGCAATCACGGTGGTGGCATAAAGCGCATTGCGCGGTACGCCGCCGCGGGACAATTTCGCAAAAATACGCGGGGCCTTACCGTCACAGGCCAGGGTGTAGAGCATACGGGTCGAGGCATACATCCCGGAGTTACCCGCAGACAGTACCGCCGTCAGGATAACCGCATTCATTATCGCCGCCGCAGACAACAAGCCCGCATGCTGGAACACTAAGGTAAACGGACTGACGCTAATGTCTTTGACGTCGTTACGCAGCAGGTTTGGATCGGTATAAGGAATGATCAGGCTGATAATCAAAATCGCGAAAACATAAAACAGCAGAATACGCCAGAACACCTGACGCACCGCGCGTGGAATATTCTTCTCCGGGTTTTCAGATTCCCCGGCGGCAATACCAATCAGCTCAGTTCCCTGGAAAGAGAAGCCCACGATCATCGCGACGCCAATCATTGCCGCAAAACCGCCAGCGAAAGGCGCATCGCCCGTCGTCCAGTTGCTCCAGCCGACCGGCTCGACACCTTTAAAGATACCGATAATCATCGCTACGCCAACGATGATGAAGATAATAACGGTCGCGACTTTAATTAACGAGAACCAGTACTCCGCCTCGCCAAAACCGCGTACAGAAATGTAGTTCAGCAAGAAAATGACGCAGAGGAATAGCGCGCTCCAGATCCAGCCCGGCGTGTCCGGGAACCACCAGCCCATCACCAATTGCGCGGCAACCAGGTCAACAGCGATAGTCACCGCCCAGTTGTACCAGTAGTTCCAGCCCAGCGCGAAACCAAAGCCTTCTTCCACATAGTTCTGACCATATGTCGCAAACGAGCCAGATACTGGCATATAGGCCGCCAGCTCGCCAAGACTGGTCATCAGGAAGTAGACCATCAAACCAATCAGAATATAAGAAAACAGCGCGCCGCCTGGCCCCGCCTGAGAAATTGTCGCACCAGATGCAACGAAAAGACCTGTCCCGATGGAGCCGCCAATGGCAATCATCGTCAGGTGACGCGCCTTTAATTCGCGACGTAGCGCGGGCGCTTCTGTGGTTTTAGTTTTGGAACCCATGTGAAAATGCTATCCATCCAAAAAATGAGGCGCGATTGTAACAGACGAAATACTATCCTTCCGACACAAATGCGCGGTTATAAGAGACCTTCATGACCGGCCACGGATTATAAGTAAAGCAGAGAATAACGTATACGTAAGCGGATACTAAAAATGGCGATGCCGCCCGGGCAGCCCTCCTCTTCACCTTTATTCACAGTAACTCAAAAAACGCTGCAACGCGTTAGAAAGATGTTTCTGCCGATGATGAACACGCCACAACGTGCGCACCAGGCGCGGTAACGGCACCGCGACTTCGCCCAGGGTTCCCGCCTGGAGTTGTTCAGCAATCACCCGGCGCGATAAACAGCTTATCCCCAGTCCATGACGCACCGCATGTTTGATCGCTTCTGAATTCCCCAACTCCATCGCCATATGAAAGCGCGGCAAATGCGACAACAGCAAATAATCGACAATTTCCCGCGTACCGGAACCGCGCTCGCGTAAAATCCATGGGGATGCCGCAAGCTGTTCCAGCGTCACCGGCCCCTGCGTCAGCGGCGAGGACGGCGCGGCAAAGACCACCAGCTCATCTTCCAGCCACGGCTCAGAGATAATCTCTGTACTGTGACACGGCCCTTCAATCAGGCCGATATCAACCCGAAAATCCAACACCGCGTTAATCACGTCCTGGCTGTTTCCCACGCTGAGTTCCAGCGGCAAGGCCGGATAATGCTGGCGATAGCGGGCAATCATGGCGGGTAAAATGTAATTGCCGATGGTGCTACTGGCATAAACCCGTATCGCGCCGTTATCTTCACGAAATAGCTGCTCAATTTCTACCGCTTGCTCCAGCAATGCCAGCGCGCGCGGGTATAACAAGCGCCCATGTTCGTTGACCACCAGCCGTTTCCCCACCCGATCAAACAACTGTACGCCGAGCTGACCTTCCAGATCGGTGAGCGCGGCGCTAACGGCGGACTGCGATAATGACAGCATGACCGACGCCTGGGTTGTTGAACCGCTTTTCAGTACTTCAGCAAACACTTCAAGTTGTCGTAGCGTAATATGCATAGTCGTATCCCACCGATAGCGTTTCACTTACCACTTATAAAGATTAATTATAAATATATAATCAATTTTATTTTTAAACCAGATCACCGTAACCTTATTGTCCATATACAGGAGAAGGTTATGACAGAACTCACCTTGCAGAATCATCGTCGTACAATGTGGCATTTTATACCGGGGCTCGCTCTGAGCGCCGTCATTACAGGAGTCGCCCTGTGGGGCGGCGCTATCCCTGCCGTTGCAGGCGCGGGGTTCAGCGCCCTGACCCTGGCTATCCTGCTGGGTATGGTTATCGGGAATACCGTCTATCCACAAATATGGAAACAATGCGACGGCGGCGTGCTGTTTGCAAAACAACATCTGCTGCGTTTAGGGATTATCCTTTACGGCTTCCGCCTTACCTTTTCACAAATCGCCGACGTGGGTATTAGCGGTATTGTGATTGACGTATTAACGCTTTCCAGCACGTTCATGCTGGCCTGCTTCTTAGGCCAAAAAGTCTTTGGTCTGGACAGGCATACCAGCTGGCTGATTGGCGCCGGTAGCAGTATCTGCGGCGCGGCGGCGGTACTGGCGACAGAACCGGTGGTAAAAGCGGAAGCCAGTAAGGTTACTGTAGCCGTCGCGACTGTCGTTATTTTCGGCACCATCGCTATTTTCCTTTACCCGGCAATGTATCCGCTGCTGGCGCACTGGTTCAGCCCGGAAACTTACGGCATCTATATCGGCTCAACCATGCATGAAGTCGCGCAAGTGGTCGCAGCGGGTCATGCCGTTAGCCCGGATGCGGAAAATGCGGCAGTTATCGCTAAGATGCTGCGTGTCATGATGCTGGCGCCGTTCCTGATCATTCTGGCGGCACGCGTTAAACAGCTTTCACCGGCGACCGGCGCGGAAAAAAGCAAAATTACCATTCCGTGGTTTGCTATTTTCTTCATCGTAGTGGCGATCTTCAACTCTTTCCACCTGCTGCCGAAAGCCGTGGTGGATATGCTGGTGACGCTGGACACAGTGCTGCTGGCGATGGCGATGGCGGCGTTGGGTCTGACCACTCACGTTAGCGCATTGAAAAAAGCGGGGGCGAAACCGCTGCTGATGGCGCTGGCACTATTCGCCTGGCTGATTATTGGCGGTGGCGCCATTAACGTCCTAATCCATAGCCTTATCGCATAAATTATTACGTTTCACGCCTGTTAACCCGTTATCATAGCGTTCGTAATGAACCGTTAGCGGGTTTAACAGGAGTCTTTTATGAAATACATCGGAGCGCACGTCAGCGCTGCTGGCGGTCTGGCTAACGCCCCTGCCCGCGCGGCTGAAATTGGCGCAACGGCCTTTGCGCTTTTCACAAAAAACCAGCGTCAGTGGCGTGCCGCCCCCCTTACTCCCCAGGTCATTGATGACTTTAAAATCGCCTGTGAAAAGTATCATTTCTCGGCGGCGCAAATTCTTCCCCACGATAGTTACCTGATTAATCTGGGCCATCCGGTCAGTGAAGCGCTGGAAAAATCACGCGATGCCTTTCTCGATGAAATGCAGCGCTGTGAACAACTCGGCTTAACCTTGCTTAATTTTCATCCCGGTAGCCATCTGATGCAGATTGCACAGGAGGATTGCCTGGCGCGGATCGCGGAATCCATCAATATTGCCCTCGCGCAGACCGAGGGCGTTACGGCGGTTATCGAAAATACAGCCGGTCAGGGCAGTAATCTGGGGTTTGAGTTTGAACAGTTAGCCGCCATCATCGACGGCGTGGAAGATAAGTCGCGCGTTGGCGTCTGTATCGATACCTGCCATGCCTTTGCCGCCGGATACGATCTGCGTACGCCAGAGGCGTGCGAAAAAACATTCTCCGAATTCGGGAAAATTGTCGGATTTCAGTATTTGCGCGGAATGCACCTGAACGACGCCAAAAGCGCCTTCGGTAGCCGCGTTGACCGCCATCACAGTCTGGGTGAAGGCAATATCGGCCACGATGCGTTTCGTTGGATTATGCAGGATGGGCGTTTTGACGGTATTCCGCTGATACTGGAGACCATCAATCCTGATATCTGGGCGGAAGAGATTGCGTGGTTAAAAGCCCAGCAAATTGCCGAAGCGATGGCCTGACGCTCAATGTTCTTCAGGCAATAAAAAAGGCAGAGCGCGCTCTGCCTTTTTTAGCGTGTTTCTCTTATGCCGCTTTTGCCGCGACTTCCGTCTCCGGACGTTTCAGGACGGCATAAGCCAGTCCTGCCACCAGCGTACCGGCCACAATTGCCAGCAGGTATCCCAATACCGGCGTAATTGCGCCTGGGATAAGCAGAACAAACAGACCGCCATGCGGCGCCATCAATTTTGCGCCTACCGCCATAGAAATAGCCCCGGTCAACGCGCCGCCAACGATACAGCACGGCAGTACACGCATCGGGTCGCGCGCCGCAAACGGAATAGCGCCTTCAGTGATAAAGCACAGCCCCAGTACCAACGCCGCTTTACCGCCTTCCTGCTGCGCTTTGTCGAACTTACGACGCGCCACCATCGTTGCCAGACCCAGCGCTAACGGCGGTACCATACCTGCGGCCATGATCGCCGCCATCGGCGCGTAAGTTTGCGTACTCAGCAGACCAACGCCAAACGCATACGCCGCTTTGTTCACCGGGCCACCCATGTCGGTACACATCATCCCGCCGAGAATCGCGCCCAGCAGCACCGCGTTTGCGGTCCCCATGGTTTGCAGCCAGTGGGTGAGCCCTTCCAGAATCCCGGCAACCGGTTTACCGATCAGGTAAATCATCGCCAGCCCCACCACCAGACTGGAAATTAACGGGATGATCAGGATTGGCTTCAGCGCTTCCATACTTTGCGGAAGTTTCAGTTTGGTACTGATAAGCTTCGCCATATACCCGGCAAGGAAGCCGGCAATGATCCCGCCGATAAAACCAGAACCGGTGCTAACCGCCAGCATACCGCCAATCAGACCTGGCGTAAGGCCTGGGCGATCCGCGATGGAGAAAGCGATATAACCCGCCAGTACCGGCACCATCAGCGCAAACGCCGAACCGCCGCCAATCTGCATCAGCGCCGCCGCCAGCGTGCCCGGCACCTTAAAGGCTTCAATACCAAAGGCGAAGGAAAGCGCAATACACAGTCCCCCGGCAACCACCATAGGCAGCATGTAAGAAACGCCCGTCAACAGATGCCGGTATGCGCCAGCGCTCTCTTTCTTCCCTTCGGTCGCCGCTTGCGATGCCTTACCCGCCGGTTGATACGGCGTCGCTTCCGCTACGGCTTTATCCAGCTCCTGCGCCGTCTTTTTCAGCGCCAGGCCGGTCGACGTGCGGTACATCGGGAGACCGGCAAACTTCGCCAGATCCACTTCGATATCCGCCGCCACAATCACTAAATCCGCTTCCGCCACCTCTTCCGGGGTGATGGCATTGCCGGCCCCCACGGAGCCGCGCGTTTCGACTTTTACCCACCAGCCGCGTTTTTTCGCTTCTGTTTCAATGGCTTCAGCCGCCATAAAAGTATGGGCGACGCCGGTCGGGCAGGCCGTTACCGCGACCACGCGTTTCGGACCGCCGCTCGCCGCAGGAGCAGCCGCAGCAGGGGCGCTGTAAAGGGTCGCATGGCTTTTGGCTTCACTCAGAAACAGTTCCGGATGCGCGACGGCGCGACCAATATCCCCCAGCCAAACCTTTTTGCCGTTCAGAGCATTGTCGTTCGGCAGAGATTCGCCCAGCACGATCGCCAGCTCAGCATCATTCGGATTGTCGATAATTTCCAGATTTGCTTTATGCGCCGCCGCTCCAAGCAGGGTTTTCGCCATGTAAGCGCGAGCCTGGCCGAGATTAGCGTCAATTATCAGCAGCGTTTTCATTATGCCTCTCCTGCTGTCAGTTAAACGGTTGTAAGTCGACACGCGCCATCATTGCGGCCAACTGAGGACGATCGGTAATACCCACATTGCTCTGGCTGACCGCCAGCGCGGCAACCGCCGTCGCCAGACGCAGCGTATGTTCGCTGGACTCGCGCATCAGCAGGCCGTAAATCAATCCGCCAACCATGGAATCGCCTGCGCCGACGGTACTTACCACGTCAACTGCCGGTGGTTTAGCGATCCATTCTCCTGAGGCGTTAACCCACAGCGCGCCTTCCGCCCCCAGCGAAATCACCACATGAGCGATACCCTGTTCGCGTAACGCGTGCGCCGCATCAATTACATCTTTCATTTCCGGGAGCTTACGACCCGCCCAAATTTCCAGTTCGCGGCGATTCGGTTTCACCAGCCACGGCGCAGCTTTAAGACCGGCGACTAACGCTTCACGGCTACTATCAAAGATAATGCATGGACACTGGCTGCGCAGACGCGTCATCCAGTCGGTGAACGCTTCCGGACTCACGCCAGCCGGTAAGCTACCGCTGACGCAGACCATATCGAACTGGCCCAGCCAGCTCAGGGAGTCGTTAACAAAGCGTTCCCAGTCTGCGGGGGTCACGTCAAAGCCGGAAAAGTTGAAGTCGGTCACTTCGCCATCTTTTTCCGTCAGCTTCACGTTGATGCGGGTCCGGCCCTGAACCACCTGAAAGCGGTTAGCGATGCCCAGTTCGCTGAACAATTGCTGAAAACCGTCCTGGTTATCTTTACCGAGAAAACCGCCGACGGTGACGTCGATGCCTAAGTCTTTTAGCACCTTGGCAACGTTAATGCCTTTGCCCGCCGCGTGCAGACCCGTGGTTTTCACCAGGTTCACTTCGCCGCGTTCGATTTCAGGGCAAAACCCAACCAGATCGTAAGCCGGATTAAGGGTAATGGTGGCGACACGCCTGCTCATTATGCGCCCTCCCCGAGACCGGCGGCGATCGCATCGCCAATCGCTTTCAGCGCCTGTTCAGCATCTTCACCCTGCGCGGTAAAGCGCAGACGATGGCCTTTCTTCACGCCTAACGCCACCACTTTCATCAGACTACGTCCGTTTGCCGGTTTGCCGGTTCCATCAAGGTTTGTCACGGTAATTTCACTGTTAAATTGTTTAATCGTATTCACCAGCATGGTGCCCGGACGGGCATGGAGACCATGCTCATTACGCACTACAAATTCCGCGCTCAGTACGTCATCCGTCAGCGCATCATCACTGGTCAGCAACGCCAGCAGCGTCGCGGCGTCGGCGCTCAGCAGACGATCGGCTTTATTGTTCAGCAACAGGTCGCCGAGGCGTTTTAACACGGCAATCGGCTGCTCGTCGTTCATCGCGACAGTGACTAATAAGGCTGCTTTTTCACCCTCTACGTCAAACGCCTGGGTCGCACGGCTTACCGCAACAGCGCTGCGCAAATTGCCTTCCGCGCTGTCGTTCAGCCAGATGCCTTGTCCCAGATTCATCGGACTATCGTTAATCGTTTTTGCGACAAACGCCGCATCAACCGCTCCCGCCTCTTTCAGACGCGCCGCATTTAGCGCCTGCAATGTGACCAGCGAGCTGGCGATGACATCCAGCGTCATCGTCTCGTTATCAAGTTTTAATTGTTCACTTTGCTTCTCGCCCATCAGCAATGCGCGCAGCTCTTCCGCCGTTATCGCGGATTTCAGCTGTTCAGCCACGGAGTCATCGCTCAGCACATGCGTCAGCTGACGCAGCAGGCCGAGGTGTTCGTCCGAACTGGCGGCAATACCAATCGCCACGTAGGCGACCTGGCCTTCTCCCCAGGTAACGCCCTGCGGAAATTGAAAGACCTGAACGCCGGTTTTCAGCACCTGATCGCGCGTGTCTGTTGTGCCATGGGGAATCGCAATACCATTGCCAAGAAAGGTCGAGGTTTGCTGTTCGCGCGCCAGCATACCGTCAACATAGCCGCCCGCCACATTCCCCGCCTGCGCTAACGCGGCGGCGATTTGCCGAATGGCCTCTTCTTTATTTCCGGCCTGCTCGCCCGGATGAATGTCCTGAACCGATAACTGGAACATGTGTCTCCTCTCCCGCTGAATTGAAACGATTCAGCCACTATGAGAAAAAAAGCGCCAATCTGAGTTATCAAAAAAACCAGATCGCGCTGAAACGTTTCAAGAAGTCTGGATCTTTCTGCTTCAGCACGCAAGAAAAGTTACCGGTTTTGTAGCAATTTTTTGAGGTGAAGCACATTTTTTCTCCAACAGACCCTCAATAGCTGACGCATAAAAGGCTTCAGCTTTTTTCTTTCAGCTTGCGTCAGCACGCCCTGGTAACAAACTGGAATGCTATTTTGATTTTTCGTGTCGATTTTGATTCAGACGCCTGTTTATTTTCTGACGGGCAGCGTAAACTCCGCCTCTCTTCACACCACTGATATAGAAACATGCACAACAGTCCCGCCGCCGCTGCGCCTAAATCGTTTGACCTGACGTCTACCGCCTTTTTGATCGTCGCTTTTCTCACCGGTATTGCCGGTGCGCTACAGACGCCGACGCTCAGTATTTTTCTGACGGATGAGGTTCACGCCCGCCCCGGCATGGTGGGATTCTTTTTTACCGGCAGCGCGGTTATCGGCATTATCGTGAGCCAGTTTCTGGCCGGTCGCTCAGATAAAAAAGGCGATCGCAAAAAACTGATCGTTTTCTGTTGCGTGCTGGGCATGTTGGCCTGCGTGCTGTTTGCCTGGAACCGCAACTACTTTATTTTGCTGTTTATCGGCGTCTTTCTCAGTAGCTTCGGCTCTACCGCCAACCCGCAGATGTTTGCGCTCGCCCGTGAACATGCCGATCGTACAGGTCGTGAAGCGGTGATGTTCAGCTCAATCCTCCGCGCCCAGGTCTCATTGGCCTGGGTCATTGGGCCGCCGCTGGCCTATGCGCTGGCGATGGGTTTTAGCTTTACGGTGATGTATTTGAGCGCGGCGGTAGCTTTTATCGTCTGCGGCGTCATGGTGTGGTTCTTTTTACCGTCAATGCGCAAAGATGCGCCGCTGGCAACCGGCACGCTGGAAGCACCGCGTCGTAATCGCCGCGATACGCTGTTGCTGTTTGTCATCTGTACGTTAATGTGGGGAACTAACAGCCTGTATATCATTAATATGCCGCTGTTTATCATCAATGAGCTGCATCTTCCGGAAAAACTTGCAGGCGTGATGATGGGCACCGCCGCCGGGCTGGAGATTCCCACAATGCTGATTGCAGGTTACTTCGCCAAACGGTTGGGAAAACGCCTGTTAATGTGCATCGCCGTTGTCGCCGGACTGTGCTTTTATGCGGGGATGTTGCTGGCGCACGCGCCGGCAACGTTACTCGGCTTGCAGTTGCTGAACGCGATTTACATCGGCATTCTTGGCGGGATTGGCATGCTCTATTTTCAGGATCTCATGCCAGGCCAGGCGGGTTCAGCCACCACGCTGTATACCAATACCATTCGCGTCGGCTGGATCATTGCCGGTTCGCTGGCGGGAATCGCCGCAGAAATCTGGAATTATCATGCGGTCTTCTGGTTTGCGTTAGTCATGATTGTCGCCACCATGTTCTGCCTGGCGCGTATTAAAGATGTTTAACTTGCAAGCCTGATACTTTTACTCTTCGACACATTCAGCGCAGAGTTTATCTCTGCGCAATGTTCATGCGCGGTCATTCATTGTCTTTTTCTCAAAACGATATTCTGTAAGCGCCCTCCTACATAAAAGACCGGTTATTGAGAAAATTACGCCCATCAGTCCGCAAAGAACCAACACCAGCCGCATCTTATATTTTGGTGTGACAGCAACATCTATCACTTCAATGTTAGCATTATTTTTAACCGCCTCCGACAACAAGGATAGCTTTGCATATGTTTCCGTTTGTAACATATTTTTATGCACGCTATAACGTTTAATGTCACCATCATCGATATACCATGCCGCCATTTTATCGACACTATTTTTCAGGGTGGAAATAATATTATTGACGCTTTCTTCCCTCCCCTGCGCCTTAAAAAGAACAAGCTGATTTTTCGCGTCAAAACTTATTTTATTTTTATATTCCGCAGGCAAGAAACGGCTAAACTGGTTAAGGATAACCGTTGTTTTACATTGAATATCATTAGTATAGCCACATAACGCATAGGTAGCAGGCGTATCCAGATTAGGTTTGATTGTAATACTCACAACCTTTGTATCATGCTGCACGCTCACAAAAACATAGCCAATGGCGACAAAAATAAAGGTAACGATCACGATACTTAGCCATTTTCTTATAAGGAATAAGGAAACGTCGACTAAATCAATTTCACTATTTTCTCCCCGCATTTCACATCCCTTTTAAAACGCTAATAGTCAACCCGAATACTGAAATAACAAAAAGCAACACCAGCGTAAAAATAAACGCCCTGGCTGCGAACGTATATTTCTTCATAAGATAAAACCCACACATAAGAATTCGAGTATTTTAAAGGAAAATAACAACACATTCACACTGGTTATATCGATCGGTAAATACATCAATGATAGATATAAACTATCAAATTCATGATATCGATCGTTATAAATAATTAAAATCGATCAAGATTCCTCTTTTTAATAGATAAAAACTATCATATAAATAAAATTGATCGTTTTTGTTTTATGTGACGGTTTGTTCGGTACACGTTCAGGCACCAACGGGGTTGAGCGGCGGCATCTACCGCTTCAGAAGCCACGAAATAAGGGAAGCATGTATTACGCTATTTAATGGTAAAAGGAGGTAATTTGATGCGCAGCTTTTGCAGACTATTTCGGGATATAACGTAAGCCCCTGCACATTTATCAAAAGCGGCTTAGATCATGGTAAGGTTTTCTGTTCGAGTTCCAGCAAATAAATAATGGCCTCTTCCCGGGTCGTTAAACACATGTCCCCTGTCGGTTGCAAACCAGAGCACACTTTTGGGCGTAAAGGCGAGCCAAAGATAAGGCACAAGTTATCTTCCGAAAGCTGCACGCATCTGGTATTCATCGGCTTGCCATTCGGCATTCCGGGTATCGGCGACGAAATTGAAGGCGCAATACAGCAAGCACCACAACCGCTACGACAGTCCATGCTCAGCCCCTCTATTTATAACCAAATGAAAGATAACAGAATTTGTCCAAAGAAAAATCCAGATTTAAAATGTGGACGTCATCATGATCAGACCTGCCCTCAGACATTCCGAAGACAAGGCTGGAAACAGAAGGGACAACACAGCACACTTCCCCCCTCCGGGCGACATGCCATCGCCTATTCTCGTTGAACGCGGAGCGGAAAGCGGGCGAACAGTATCACCTTTTTTGCACCAGCAAAAGTGACAATTCCACTTGCCTGGATGGCCCGGCGCGAGTAGTTTTACGCGATATTTTAGATAATCTCTACAACAGGATCTCCTCGATGCCAAGAGCGAACGAAATCAAAAAAGGTATGGTACTGAACTACAACGGCAAATTGCTGATTGTGAAAGATATCGACATTCAGTCGCCTACCGCCCGTGGCGCCGCCACACTGTATAAAATGCGTTTTTCCGATGTCCGCACCGGTCTGAAAGTGGAAGAACGTTTCAAAGGCGACGATATCGTTGATACCGTCACCCTGAGCCGTCGCGGCGTTGACTTTTCTTATGTCGATGGCAACGAATATGTGTTCATGGATAAAGAAGACTATACGCCGTATACCTTCACCAAAGATCAGATTGAAGAAGAGTTGCTGTTTATGCCTGAAGGCGGAATGCCGGATATGCAGGTTCTGACCTGGGACGGCCAACTGCTGGCGCTAGAGCTTCCGCAGACCGTGGATCTGGAAATCGTCGAAACCGCGCCGGGTATTAAAGGAGCGTCCGCCAGCGCACGTAACAAACCCGCGACATTAAGCACCGGTCTGGTGATTCAGGTTCCCGAATACCTGAGCGCAGGAGAGAAAATCCGCATTCATATCGAAGAGCGCCGTTATATGGGGCGCGCGGATTAAGTTTCACATTTTTCGGCTGCGCCCCAGGGCGCAGTCTGCCCCTTTTATTTATTGACTGTTCTGCACCAGGCAAGAGAAACGTTAAAAATTTAACATTTTCTGCTCTTAAGATGGCAGAAGCACGACTTCGTCAACTCAGCACTTCTCTTTTTCACGTTTATTCGCCAAGATTATTAAAAGTTGTTATGTTGTATCAATATTCTGGAGCTGACGTGACCAAAACCAATCTTATTACTGGATTTCTCGGTAGCGGAAAAACCACCTCTATCCTTCATTTATTAGCTCATAAAGATCCGGCTGAAAAGTGGGCCGTCCTGGTTAATGAATTTGGTGAAGTGGGTATTGACGGCGCGCTGCTTGCCGACAGCGGCGCACTGCTAAAAGAGATCCCCGGCGGCTGCATGTGCTGCGTCAATGGATTGCCTATGCAGGTGGGGCTCAACACGCTGCTGCGCCAGGGCAAACCTGACCGGTTGCTGATTGAACCAACCGGACTGGGGCACCCAAAACAGATTCTGGATTTATTAACTGCGCCGGTTTATGAGCCGTGGATTGATTTACGCGCTACGCTCTGCATCCTTGACCCTCGCCTGCTACTGGACCAACAGAACGTCGCCAATGAAAATTTCCGCGATCAGCTCGCCTCAGCCGATATTATCATCGCCAATAAGACCGATCGCGCCACGGCGCAGAGCGATGCCGCCCTGCAACAGTGGTGGCGACAGTACGGCGGCGATCGTCAACTGATTCATGCCGAACATGGACAGATAGACGGTAAGCTTCTGGATTTACCGCGACAAAATCTGGCGGAACTGCCGGCCAGCGCCGCGCATTCTCACACTCATGCCAGTAAAAAAGGACTCGCCGCGCTAAATCTGCCCGCCCAGCAGCGCTGGCGACGCAGCCTTAATAGCGGACAGGGTCATCAGGCCTGCGGCTGGATTTTCGATGCCGATACCGTGTTTGACACCATTGGCCTCCTCGAATGGGCTCGTCTGGCGCCGGTGGGCCGGGTGAAAGGCGTTATGCGCATACAAGAGGGGCTGGTACGCATCAATCGCCAGGGCGATGACCTGCACATCGAAACACAGAGTGTCGCGCCGCCGGATAGCCGGGTTGAACTTATCTCAAACACAGAAACCGACTGGAATACGTTACAGACGGCCTTGTTGAAGCTTCGTTTAGCGACGCACGCGTAAGGTTGCCACCGTTTAAAAACTATGGCGAAATGACGATGAAAACCCGCTATTCCTTGATAATTCTGCTTAATGCCGCCGGTCTGGCGCTGTTTTTGTCATGGTATCTTCCCGTCAATCACGGTTTCTGGTTCACCATTGATTCCGGCATATTCCACTTCTTTAACCAGAAACTGGTGGAAAGCCACGCGTTCCTCTGGTGGGTCGCTATTACCAATAATCGGGCGTTTGACGGCTGTTCGCTGCTGGCGATGGGCGGACTGATGCTCAGTTTCTGGCTAAAAGAAGACGCGTCGGGCCGGCGGCGCATTGTGATAATCGGATTGGTCATGCTGCTAACAGCGGTGGTGCTTAACCAACTCGGTCAGGCGCTGATCCCCGTCAAGCGCGCCAGCCCAACGCTCTCTTTTGAGCATATTTATCGCGTCAGCGAGTTGCTGCACATCCCGACAAAAGACGCGTCAAAAGACAGTTTCCCAGGCGATCACGGTATGATGCTGCTGATATTTTCCGCCTTTATGCTGCGTTATTTCGGCAAAACGGCGGGGATTATCGCCCTTATTATATTTGTGGTTTTCGCGTTTCCGCGCGTTATGATTGGCGCTCACTGGTTCACCGATATTGTGGTCGGGTCGCTCACGGTTATTTTGATTGGCCTCCCCTGGTGGCTGATGACCCCGCTCAGCGACCGGGCGATAGCGCTTTTTGAGAATTATCTCCCGGGCGGAAATAAACAAATTTTAAACAAATAACCCATGTAATTAACATTACCTTCAGCGATAGTTTTACATCGTTGAAGATAATTTATGATGATATTCCCCCAGCCCATCATTTTTCGGTCATATTATTCCTCTGCAAAATGAACAGGTTGCACGATTTTTAAACGATTTGCGCTTAATTTGACCCGTGCTGATAGCTCACTTTTCGTATCATAAATTCTTATAAAAAATCACGCGAAATCGCTCGCAATGACAGCAACAATCGGGTAATCTCAAACTCGTTTTGCCTCGCCAGATAATTATTCTCATTGCGAATAAATTTGTGCGTTCCGCCACAGATTTGTGCACAAAGAATTGTCTCAAGCTGTGCAGGTAATTAGTCTCATCACGTTTGGCATTTTTATAACGATATTTATCGTTAAGGACTTCAAGGGAAAACAAACAACATGGTCAAATCTCAACCGATTTTGAGATATATTTTGCGCGGGATTCCTGCGATTGCAGTTGCGGTTCTGCTTTCTGCTTGTAGCACAACCACCAATACCGCAAAGAATATGCATTCTGAGACGCATGCTGTGGGCAATAGCGATAGCTCTTCACTGCAAGCCTCTCAGGATGAATTTGAAAATATGGTGCGTAACCTCGACGTTAAGTCGCGGATTATGGATCAGTATGCTGACTGGAAAGGCGTGCGTTACCGCCTGGGCGGCAGTACCAAGAAAGGCGTCGACTGTTCCAGCTTTGTACAGCGCACCTTCCGTGAACAGTTTGGTTTAGAGCTTCCGCGTTCAACCTATGAACAGCAGGAAATGGGCAAAGCAGTTTCACGCAATAACCTGCGTACGGGCGATCTGGTTCTGTTCCGCGCCGGTTCCACTGGTCGTCATGTCGGTATTTATATCGGCAATAACCAGTTTGTCCATGCGTCTACCAGTAGCGGCGTCATTATCTCCAGTATGAACGAACCGTACTGGAAAAAACGCTACAATGAAGCGCGTCGAGTTCTGAGCCGCAGTTAATCTTCATCAGGCAGCACCTCCCTTGGCTTACCTGATGAGACGACATAAAAAGCACTGCTTCGGCAGTGCTTTTGCTTATTATCCCTTCTGAACCCGTTTTACCGAATAGCGACGTGTCGCCTCTTATCCAGCCTACAACACACGAACATAGGCCTGATAAACATAGCGCCATCAGACATTCAGGTCGTTTCCGCCAACGACTACTGCGACAATACGCTTTCCTGCGCATCACAGAAAAGCATGACTATCCGGGGTAATCCAGGCTATAGTCTTATAAATCAACCAGTTTAACCGGCATCCGCCTTTTAAGGTCACACCAGGAATTATGCTTACACGCGACTCCTCTTCCGGTCGGAAAATCCTGCTTACCTGTATCATTACGGGGATAGCGGCAGCATTACTTATTGGTAGCCTGCAATTTTTCCTGTCGTGGCATAAACGGGATGTTAAATACAATACGCTCCTTTCTGATGTACAACATTACCTGGCCAGCTATTTCGCCGACCTGAAAGCCACCACCGATATTCTTCAGCCGTTGACGATCAACACCTGTCAGCAGGTTGGCGCAGAACTCACCTCAAGAGCCGCTTTTAGCCTTAATGTCCGCGCCTTCTTATTGATTAAAGATAAAAAAGTGTTCTGCTCTTCCGCCACTGGCGCCATGAATATGCCGCTTCAGCAACTGGTACCGGATATAGATATCCGCAAAGACGTTGCTATGGCGATTCTGCCCGGCACGCCAATGATGCCCAACAAACCGACAATGGTGATTTGGTATCGAAACCCATTATTAAATGACAGCGGCGTATTCACATCGCTGAATATTAACCTGACGCCCTACTTACTCTATACCACGCGCCAGGATGATTTTAACGGCATCGCGCTGATTGTCGGCAATACCGCGCTGTCGACCTTTTCTTCGCGTCTGCTGACCGTCGCGGAGCTGCCGGGCACGCCTTCACGACAGGCAACTATCAACGGCCTGCCGCTTAAAATACAGCTTTATGCCGATAGCTGGACCTACAATGACTTGTGGTATGCGTTGATGCTGGGCTGCATTAGCGGCATCGTAGCGGGGTTTATCTGTTACTTTATCTATGCCCTCCGGACGCGACCGGGCAAAGAGATTTTAACGGCGATCAAACACGAGCAGTTTTATGTGGTTTATCAGCCCGTCGTCGATACTCGTACGCTGAGCGTCACCGGGCTTGAAGTCTTACTGCGCTGGCGTCACCCTACGGCAGGAGAGATTCCGCCGGATGCCTTTATCCACTATGCCGAAGCGCAGCAACTTATCGTACCGTTAACGCAGCATCTGTTCGAGCTGATCGCCCGCGACGCGCCCACGTTACAGAAGGTGATGCCCGTCGGTGCCAAATTTGGCATTAACATCGCGCCGGAACATCTGCACAGCGACAGTTTTAAAGAGGATATGCACCGGCTCAGGGACGCCCTGCCCGCGCACCATTTTCATATCGTGCTGGAAATCACTGAACGCGATATGCTCCAGCAGTATGAAGCGGCCAAACTGTTCGAATGGCTGCATTCCGCCGGGTTTGAAATCGCTATAGATGATTTCGGTACAGGCCATAGCGCCCTGATTTATCTGGAGCGATTTACTTTAGATTATCTGAAAATCGATCGCGGTTTTATCCAGGCGATCGGCACGGAAACCGTCACGTCTCCGGTTCTGGATACCGTGCTGACGCTCTCCAGACGCCTGAATATGCTGACGGTGGCCGAGGGCGTTGAAACGCCGGAGCAGGCCCGTTGGCTACGCGATCACGGTGTTAATTACTTGCAGGGGTACTGGATTAGTCGTCCTTTACCCCTACAAGATTTCGTGCTGTGGATGTCGGCGCCTTCTGTGCCTGAATGGTAGCCCCCTTACGGTTTTAACGGATTCACATCAGACGCAACGTCACTTATTATTCAGCGAAACGCCTGCCGGTTTGCAGCGGGCAATACGATAAGGAAACCGCCTTCAGATGATTGCGCGCGTAATGCTTCTGCTTGTCGCACTGGTTAGCGCTGGCGCCCAGGCCCAGGAAATCAAAGAAAGCTACGCTTTCGCCGTACTCGGCGAACCTAAGTATGCTTTTAACTTTGATCACTTTGATTATGTGAATCCTGCTGCGCCGAAAGGCGGTCAGATGACGCTTTCCGCCATTGGTACGTTCGATAATTTCAATCGCTATTCGCTGCGCGGCAATCCCGGCGTACGTACCGAAGCCCTTTACGATACGCTTTTTACCACCTCGGATGATGAACCCGGAAGCTATTACCCGCTGATTGCCGACCATGCCCGCTATGCCGCCGACTATTCCTGGGTGGAAATCTCGATTAATCCCCGCGCTCGTTTTCACGATGGCACGCCCATTACCGCCCGCGATGTGGCCTTTACCTTTCATAAGTTTATGACCGAAGGCGTACCGCAGTTCCGTCTGGTCTATAAAGGTACTACCGTGAAGGCGATTGCGCCTTTAACCGTGCGAATTGAGCTGGCGAAGCCTGGTAAAGAAGACATGCTTAGTCTGTTTTCATTACCGATCATGCCCGAAAAATTCTGGAAAAATCACAAGCTCAGCGATCCGCTTTCAACGCCGCCCTTAGCCAGCGGCCCATACCGGATTACTCAGTGGAAAATGGGCCAGTACATTGTCTATTCACGCGTCAAAAACTACTGGGCGGCTAATCTGCCGGTCAATCGTGGACGTTTTAACCTCGACACTATCCGCTACGATTACTACCTTGATGACAATGTCGCTTTCGAGGCGTTTAAAGCGGGCGCATTTGATCTACGGCTGGAAAACGACGCTAAAAACTGGGCAACGCGCTACATCGGTAAAAATTTCGATAATCATTACATCATTAAAGAAGAGCAGAAAAACGAGTCGGCGCAGGACACACGCTGGCTGGCCTTTAACATTCAGCGCCCGGTATTTAAAGACCGGCGGGTACGTGAAGCTGTCACCCTGGCCTTCGATTTTGAGTGGATGAATAAAGCGCTGTTCTATAATGCCTGCAGCCGAACCAACAGTTACTTCCAGAATACCGAGTACGCCGCCAGAAATTATCCTGACGCCGATGAGCTGGTATTACTCGCGCCGATGAAAAAAGATCTTCCTCCTGAAGTCTTCACTCAGATCTATCAGCCGCCGGTCTCTAACGGCGACGGCTACGATCGCGAAAATCTTCTTAAAGCTGACGCCTTGTTGACGCAGGCCGGATGGGTGATCAACGGACAGCAACGGGTCAATAGCGTCACCGGTAAGCCTCTGACGTTTGAACTTCTCCTTCCTGCCAGCAGTAATAGCCAGTGGGTTCTGCCCTTCCAGCATAATCTTCAGCGTCTGGGCATTACGATGACTATCCGTCAGGTTGATAATTCTCAGCTCACCAACCGGATGCGCAGCCGCGACTATGACATGATGCCGAGGCTATGGCGGGCGATGCCCTGGCCCAGCTCCGATCTACAAATCTCATGGGCGTCGGAATACATTGACTCCAGTTATAACGCTCCCGGCGTACAAAGCCCGGTGGTGGATAAACTGATCGCGCAAATTATCGCAGCGCAGGGTGATAAAGCGAAACTGGTGCCGCTGGGACGGGCGCTGGATCGCGTGCTGACCTGGAACTATTACATGCTGCCGATGTGGTATATGGCGCAAGACAGGCTCGCCTGGTGGGATAAATTCTCCCATCCGGCGATTCGCCCGGTATATACCATCGGGTTAGATACCTGGTGGTATGATGTCAACAAAGCCGCCAAACTACCGGCAGCCAGGAGGTAGTAAGAATCAATGGGCGCCTATCTTATCCGCCGTCTGTTACTGGTGATCCCCACGCTATGGGCCATTATTACCATTAACTTTTTTATCGTGCAGATCGCTCCCGGCGGCCCTGTCGATCAGGCGATTGCCGCGATTGAATTTGGCCAGGGCGGCGCGTTGCCCGGCGCCAGCGGCGAAGGCGTTCGCGCCAGTCATGCGCAAACCGGCGTCGGCAATATCAGCGACAGCCATTATCGCGGCGGCCGGGGACTCGATCCGGAGGTGATCGCGGAGATCACCCATCGCTACGGCTTCGACAAACCGCTGCATGAGCGTTATTTCAAGATGCTACGGGACTATCTCTCTTTTGACTTCGGCGACAGTCTGTTTCGCAGCGCATCCGTACTGACGCTAATCAAAGACAGCCTTCCCGTCTCCATTACCCTGGGATTATGGAGCACGCTGATTATTTATCTGGTGTCTATCCCGCTGGGGATTCGCAAAGCCGTCCATAACGGCAGTCGCTTTGATGTGTGGAGCAGCGCGTTTATCATTATTGGTTATGCGATCCCCGCCTTTCTGTTTGCTATTTTATTAATCGTCTTTTTTGCCGGCGGCAGCTACTACGATATTTTTCCGCTACGTGGCCTGGTCTCCGCCAACTTTGACACATTACCGTGGTACCAGAAAATCACCGATTATTTGTGGCATATTACGCTGCCGGTGTTGGCGACCGTCATCGGCGGTTTTGCCGCCCTGACGATGCTGACGAAAAATTCGTTTCTCGACGAGGTGCGTAAACAGTATGTCGTTACCGCTCGCGCGAAAGGCGTGAGTGAAAAAAACATTCTCTGGAAACATGTTTTTCGTAACGCCATGCTGCTGGTGATCGCCGGGTTTCCCGCCACTTTTATCAGTATGTTTTTCACCGGCTCGTTGCTAATTGAAGTCATGTTCTCGCTCAACGGCCTGGGGCTGCTGGGTTATGAAGCAACCGTTTCGCGCGACTATCCGGTGATGTTCGGTACGCTTTATATCTTTACCCTGATTGGCTTATTACTGAATATCCTGAGCGATATCAGCTATACGCTGGTCGATCCACGCATTGATTTTGAGGGACGATAATGCCGCGATTAAGCCCGGTCAATCAGGCCCGCTGGGCGCGTTTCCGCCATAATCGCCGGGGCTACTGGTCACTATGGATTTTCCTGGTCGTGTTCAGCCTGAGCTTATGCGCGGAACTGATTGCTAACGATAAGCCATTGCTGGTGCGCTATGAAGGCCAGTGGTATTTTCCGCTGGTAAAAAATTACAGCGAGCGCGATTTCGGCGGCCCGCTGGCGACAACGGCAGATTATCAGGACCCCTGGCTACAACGGCAACTTGAGAATCGGGGCTGGGTGTTGTGGGCCCCCGTACGCTTTGGCGCCAATACCATTAATTTTGCCACCACGCAGCCTTTCCCCTCCCCGCCTTCGGCGAAAAACTGGCTGGGCACCGATGCGAATGGCGGCGACGTTTTCGCCCGCATCCTGTACGGCACCCGCATTTCTATTTTATTCGGCCTGATGTTAACGATTTGCTCCAGCGTCATGGGCGTACTGGCGGGCGCGCTACAGGGCTATTATGGCGGCAAAGTCGATTTATGGGGGCAACGTCTCATCGAAGTCTGGTCGGGGATGCCGACCCTGTTTCTGATTATTTTACTTTCCAGCGTAGTGCAGCCTAACTTCTGGTGGCTGCTGGCCATAACCGTGTTGTTTGGCTGGATGAGTCTGGTGGGCGTAGTGCGCGCCGAGTTTTTACGGACCCGCAATTTTGACTATATCCGCGCCGCGCAGGCGCTTGGCGTCAGCGATCGTGACATTATCCTGCGCCATATGTTGCCTAATGCGATGGTCGCTACCCTGACATTTTTACCGTTCATTTTATGTAGCTCCATCACCACCCTGACGTCGCTGGATTTTCTGGGATTCGGTCTGCCGCTTGGCTCCCCTTCTCTCGGCGAACTTCTTTTACAGGGGAAAAACAACTTACAGGCTCCCTGGCTGGGGATCGCCGCCTTTCTGTCTGTCGCCATTCTGCTATCGCTGCTGATTTTTATCGGCGAAGCGGTACGCGACGCCTTTGATCCTGCTAAGGCGGTATAAGATGACATCTCCATTGCTTGCGATTGAAAATTTATCGGTAGGTTTCCGTCAGCAACAGCACGTGCGTCCTGTCGTTAACGCCATTTCGTTACAGGTGAACGCCGGGGAAACGCTGGCGCTGGTCGGCGAGTCCGGGTCAGGGAAAAGCGTGACGGCGCTTTCCATTCTGCGTCTTTTGCCTACCCCTCCCGCCGTCTACCTCTCCGGCGATATTCGCTTTCACGGCGAATCATTGCTTCATGCCAGCGAGCAGACGCTACGCGGCGTGCGCGGCAATAAAATCGCCATGATTTTTCAGGAACCGATGGTTTCACTTAACCCGCTGCATACGCTGGAAAAACAGCTCTATGAAGTGCTGTCGCTCCATCGGGGAATGCGTCGGGAGGCGGCAAGGGCGGAGATGATCGGTTGTCTGGATCGGGTCGGTATCCGCCAGGCGAGCCAGCGTCTGCGCGATTATCCGCATCAGCTTTCCGGCGGCGAACGCCAGCGCGTCATGATAGCCATGGCGCTGTTAACACGGCCGGAATTACTGATCGCCGATGAGCCGACCACCGCCCTCGACGTCTCCGTACAGGCGCAGATCTTATCTCTACTGCGGGAACTCCAGCGCGAGCTTAATATGGGATTGCTGTTTATCACCCATAACCTCAGCATTGTAAAAAAACTGGCGGATTCAGTGGCGGTAATGCAACACGGCAAGTGCGTAGAGAACCAACGCGCCGACACGCTGCTCTCCGCGCCGACCCATCCGTACACGCAAAAACTACTCAACAGCGAACCCACAGGCGATCCGGTTCCGCTCCCCGCCGGGCAGGCGCCGTTGCTGGAAGTGGACAAGCTGCGCGTCGCCTTCCCAATCCGCAAAGGCATTCTGAAGCGCGTCGTGGATCATAATGTGGTGGTTAACAATATCAGTTTCACCCTGCATCCAGGCGAAACGCTGGGTCTGGTCGGCGAGTCAGGATCGGGAAAAAGCACCACCGGTCTGGCGCTGTTACGGCTTATCCGCTCCGAAGGCCGCATCGTGTTTGACGGTCAATCGCTGGATACGTTAAACCGCCGCCAGCTTTTACCTGTTCGCCACCGTATCCAGGTCGTATTCCAGGACCCAAACTCATCGCTAAACCCGCGTTTAAACGTGTTGCAAATTATCGAAGAAGGCCTGCGCGTCCACCAGCCTACGCTTTCAGGCGCGCAGCGAGAACAGCAGGTGAAAGCGGTCATGATGGAAGTCGGCCTGGACCCGGAAACGCGGCATCGTTACCCCGCTGAGTTTTCCGGCGGCCAGCGTCAACGTATCGCCGTCGCCAGGGCGCTGATTTTAAAACCGTCGCTTATTATTCTGGATGAACCGACCTCATCGCTGGATAAAACCGTTCAGGCGCAGATTCTTGCCCTCCTGAAATCGCTCCAGCAAAAGCACCGTCTGGCCTATATCTTCATTAGCCACGATCTGCATGTAGTACACGCGCTGTGCCATCAGGTTATCGTGCTGCGGCAGGGGGAGGTGGTTGAACAGGGGCAATGCGAGCGCGTGTTTACCGCACCGCAACAGGCCTATACGCGTCAGCTACTCGCGTTAAGCTGACGCCTAAAAAGGATTATTGTTAGAAAAAGGTTCCGCTATCGCCACGCCGAAATTTTTCAGCCGACAGGTGGCGGCAAACTCATCCTGACGATTAACGAACAGGCACGGTTCCCCTTCGCACTCCAGCACGGAGCAAGGAACTTCAATATCGCTTAGCGCCTGGCTGAGCTTATGCATCACTGACCACGCGCTATCGCCTGCCGGACTCAACAGTTTAAGCGCCACCAGACTATTCTCGGTGCTCTGCCCGTTTTGCGGAATCGGTTCAACCTTTGACCCCGCAAAACCCGCCGACCAGCGATAGTTTTGCGGCAGACGGTGAACAATTGAGAGCTGTAATGTATTCACTTTCTTTCCCCGGAAGCACAATTACTTCACAATTTGCTTACATTTATATTAACACATCATTGACAACCCGTCCTTAAACAGATTGCTAACGCCCTTCTCTCCGTCAGTGGCTCTACAGCAAGCGGGAGTTAAAATAGTTTTACCGACGCGGAGATAGCGGCGGGCTATATGTACCCGTTTCTGCGATCTAACTCAACCTTTTTAACTACAATGATGTGACTTTTTACATAAATGGATTTTACATAAAATAAACATAAAGGAGGAAAATGATGAATTGGTAATTGATATACATCAACTATGAAAGCCGTTTGGCTTTGCCATCGTGTAGCGGATAGCATCCCCCAACGCCGCCTGCGCATTCTTCGGCGCCATTGAGGGACAGCGCGCCCGTCACCGTTTTTTGGGACGGCTGGCGTAGAGATAAAACAGAATGGAACAGGCGGCGCAAAGCGCAATCGACCAGATCATCGGCCACGCACTGGTAAAGGTAGCCAGCGACAGCAACGCGCCGACGATAGCGCCAATACCAAAGCGGAAAGTGCCCGCCAACGAAGACGCCGTTCCGGCCATATGCGGAAACTCATCCAAAATGACCGCCATCGCATTGGACGAAACCATCGACACACAGCCGACAAACGCCGCAACGCCGACCACCAGCGCCCAGAATCCAATGCCCATCAGCGCGCTGAAAACCATCCACACCGCCATCGCAAACTGAATCCATAGCCCGGCCCGAAACATGTTTAGCGCCCCTACCCGTCTGACAAAACGGCTGTTGATAATCGTCATCACAAACAGAAATACGATGTTCAACGCGAAGTAGTAGCCGAAATCCTGCGGCGGAACATGATTAATTTCGATATAAACAAACGGCCCCGCGCTCAAAAAAGAGAACATACCGGCAAAACTAAACCCGCTCGCCAGCATATAGCTCAGTACGCGTTTGTGGCGAAACAACGCGGCAAAGTTACCTATTGTGGTACGAATATGAAAAGGCTGACGCCGCTCAACGGGCAGCGTCTCTTTAATCAGAGCAAAGATCATGACTGACGCCAGAATCGCCGCAATGGCCAGTATCCAGAAGATATAGTGCCAGCTTAACCATACCAACACCCAGCCGCCGACAATGGGCGCCATTAACGGCGCTATCGTAGTGACCAGCATGACAAATGACATCATGCGCGAAAACTCTTCCTTTGGATAAATATCCCGCATCAGCGCATTGATGACGACGCTTGCCGCCGCGGCCGCCAAACCGTGAAAGAAACGCATCACGATCAGTTGATCGATAGTCTGCGCCAACGCACAGGCGACCGCCGCAGCAGCAAATACCAGCGTCCCGCCCAGGATGACCGGCTTACGCCCGAGGCTATCCGCCATCGGTCCATAGATAAGCTGACCCAGCGCAAACCCCAGAATATAGGTACTGAGCGTCATCTGCGTGCTACCGGCAGGCACGCCGAATTGCGCAGAAATCACCGGCAGCGCAGGAAGATACATATCAATCGACAGCGGCATTAACATGGCCAACAGGCCAAGGATAAAGACAATGGCAAAGGAAGAGTGCTGCCGGGTGGTCACATCGAACTCCTGAATTTAACGAGATAGTTAGCCGACGCTGGCGATTTCTTCTTCAGTCAACGGGCGGTACTCGCCGGGAGCCAGATTCTCATCCAGCGTAATGGCGCCAATCCGTTCGCGGTGCAGTTCCACAACGCGATTGCCTACTGCGGCAAACATCCGCTTCACCTGATGATAACGGCCTTCGCTGATGGTCAGACGGACCTGCACAGGCGTTATCACCTCCAGCGTAGCGGGTTTAGTGAGATCTTTTTCATTATGCAACTGCACGCCTTTCGCAAATTGCGCTACCGTATCGTCGGCCACCGGCGACTCCAGGGTCACCAGATAGGTTTTTTCACAGTGATGGCGCGGCGACGTAATGCGGTGCGACCACTGACCGTCATCTGTCATTAACACCAGACCGGTAGTATCGATATCCAGACGTCCTGCGGCATGCAGCTTATACGCCACCGGCTCATCCAGGAAATACAGTACCGTTGGATGATCGGGATCATCGGTTGAACAAACGTATCCCTGCGGCTTGTTAAGCATAAAATAGCGTGGCCCGTGTTGCTGCGCTAAGGGATTGCCGTCATACGCAACCGCATGTTCCGGGAGCAGTTTGAAGGCCGCATTTTTAATGATGTCGCCATCGACGGTAACGCGGTTACCACGAATTTCACGCCCGGCAATAGCGCGGCTGACGCCAAGCTGCTGAGCGATAAATTTATCAAGTCGCATGTGTGTGATTTAGCCTGTAATAATACGGAAATCGGGCATTCTACCCGAAAAAAGGGAATTGCTATCCGCTCAGTATAGCGGGCTAACTATATCCCTCAAGGGAAATGATTCATGGCATACTATTCCCGGAACCGTTTAACGTAGTGAGACCATGATTTTTACACTCCGCCCCTACCAGCAAGAAGCCGTAGACGCCACGCTCAGCCACTTTCGCCGCCACCGTACGCCCGCCGTGATTGTTCTGCCGACCGGCGCAGGTAAAAGCCTGGTGATCGCCGAACTGGCGCGCGTCGCCCGCGGACGGGTACTGGTGCTGGCGCATGTGAAAGAGCTGGTCGCGCAGAACCACGCCAAATATTGCGCGCTGGGGCTGGAAGCAGATATTTTCGCCGCCGGACTCAAACGTAAAGAGAGTCAGGGCAAAGTCGTGTTCGGCAGCGTACAGTCGGTGGCGCGTAATCTTGACGCCTTCCAGGAGGAGTTTTCGCTGTTGATTGTCGATGAATGCCACCGCATCGGTGACGATGAAGACAGTCAGTATCAGCAAATCCTCACTCACCTGAGTAAAGTTAATCCTCACTTACGTCTGCTTGGGCTAACCGCCACGCCCTTCCGCCTCGGAAAAGGCTGGATTTATCAATTTCATTACCACGGTATGGTGCGCGGCAACGACAACGCGCTGTTTCGCGACTGTATTTATGAACTGCCGCTGCGCTATATGATTAAACACGGCTATCTGACGCCGCCTGAGCGGCTTGATATGCCAGTGGTCCAATACGATTTCAGCCGCCTGCAGGCCCAAAGCAATGGGCTGTTCAGCGAAGCCGACCTGAACCGTGAGCTGAAAAAGCAGCAGCGGATTACGCCGCACATCATCAGCCAGATTATGGAATTTGCGCAAACGCGCAAAGGCGTGATGATTTTCGCCGCCACGGTCGAACATGCGAAAGAGATTGTCGGTCTGCTTCCGGCGGACGACGCGGCGCTGATTACCGGCGATACGCCAGGGCCCGAGCGCGACGCGCTGATTGATAATTTCAAGGCGCAGCGTTTTCGCTATCTGGTTAACGTCTCGGTGCTGACCACCGGCTTTGACGCCCCACACGTTGATCTCATCGCGATTCTACGTCCCACCGAGTCAGTTAGTCTTTACCAACAAATTGTCGGGCGTGGTCTGCGCCTTGCGCCGGGAAAGACCGATTGCCTGATTCTTGATTACGCAGGCAACCCGCACGACCTGTATGCCCCGGAGGTCGGTAGCCCGAAGGGAAAAAGCGATAACGTCCCTGTCCAGGTATTTTGCCCGGCCTGCGGCTTTGCCAACACCTTCTGGGGGAAAACCACTGCCGACGGCACGCTGATTGAACACTTTGGCCGTCGCTGCCAGGGCTGGTTTGACGATGACGACGGCCATCGCGAGCAGTGCGATTTTCGCTTTCGCTTCAAAAACTGCCCGCAGTGTAATGCCGAAAACGATATTGCCGCCCGACGCTGCCGGGAATGTGACGCTATTCTGGTCGACCCGGACGATATGTTAAAAGCGGCGCTCAGACTCAAGGATGCGTTAGTCCTGCGCTGTAGCGGAATGACGATGCAGCATGGGCAGGATGAGAAAGGCGAATGGCTGAAAATCACTTACTATGACGAGGACGGCGCGGATGTCAGTGAGCGCTTCCGCTTGCACACGCCCGCCCAGCGTACCGCTTTCGAACAGCTATTTATTCGCCCGCATACCCGCACGCCCGGCGTTCCTTTACGCTGGATCACGGCGGCGGATATTGTCGCGCAGCAGGCGCTGTTGCGGCATCCCGATTTTGTGGTCGCGCGGATGAAAGGCCAGTACTGGCAGGTGCGTGAAAAAGTGTTCGACTATGAAGGCCGCTTCCGCCGGGCGCACGAATTACGTGGTTAATCGTACTTTTCATTGATGTAACGGCGATTTGAGTATAGAATCTCGCCCGCCTTTGCATACGCAAAGCAGATCACTTACCTGTTGCTGGGTCGCCTGTAGCAGGAATTATTAAAGAGAGATTTAAATGTTTACTATCAACGCAGAAGTACGTAAAGAGCAGGGTAAGGGTGCGAGCCGCCGCCTGCGCGCCGCTAACAAGTTCCCGGCAATCATCTACGGCGGTTCTGAAGCCCCGATTGCTATCGAACTGGACCACGACCAGGTGATGAACATGCAAGCTAAAGCTGAATTCTACAGCGAAGTTCTGACCCTCGTTGTTGACGGTAAAGAAGTAAAAGTTAAAGCTCAGGCTGTACAGCGTCACGCTTACAAACCGAAGCTGACTCACATCGACTTCGTTCGCGCGTAATCGCCTGGAAGTTGAAGAAAAACCCCGCCCCGGCGGGGTTTTTTATGCGTTTAATTGAATTTGACGACATGCAGAGCAACGAGAAACCACTTTGCTTTTCTGCTTTCTTACACCTCGCCACATTCAATTAGCGCCTCCCCTAATCGAGAATCTGTAGTTTCCGCCGCGGTATTCATACCTTTAAGCCGATTGAATAATGCCCGTTGACGAACGCTGGCACTTTCCGGTTTCCATGGCAAAATTCGTATTGGTATAGTTTGCCCGTCATTCAACGCATCAAATACCTTTTCATTGGTCAGTAAGTCGCCGCAGCTCCATGTCTTGCTATCAAACTGAAAATCAAATAAGACATGGAGCTCCAGTTCATCTACACGCACTTGACGCTTTGCATTATCGATGCGTATTTCCACCTTCTCTTTATGCGTCAAAGTTGCATCAAGATTGAGTCCATACCGTTTCAACTGCCCCTTGTCGTAATAGTAACGTATGCTGGACCAAGTTGATTTAAAAGCAAATCCAGTAATGAATAAACCACTTAACAAGAACAGCGGGCATATGAACAAGCTCAGTAACCAGTTGGCACCATAAGTATAAAACAGTACCAACGAGAGAACGGTGAACACCATGCCGAGCACCAACATCATCAAAAATGCGACAATGTGCGCATACAAAACCTGCCGAAATAAACTGAAATTAACAGGCGGCTTCTGTCGTATTCCTTTACTCACTACGGCGTCCTTTTATGTCGTATGCCTTTATTTCTCGCCCGACGTGCGTCGCTGCAACTGCTCGCGCAGATTCGGCGGCGTCCCTTTGATAGTCAGGGTATCGGTCGCCGGGTCCCAGAAAATCCGCTCGCCCAGTAGCATCGCATCAAAGTTAATCGTTAACCCGCCGCCGCTGCCGGCATATTTGGTTAACTGGCGTAGCGTACTGCGATCTGCCGGGAAGCTCTCTTCCAGCTCATAGCCTTTTTCGGCAGTAAATTCGCTGAAGCTGACTTCACTGACGCCGGAAAGCTCTTTAGACAGCGATTCCAGCTCAATCTCTTCCCCGGCTTGTAACTGCTCGTTGCAGTAGCTGTACACCTGCTGACGCACGTTCTGACGTTCTGCTTTATCCAACTGCGCTTCTGCGGTGAAATCATCCACTGCCTGCAACAGGCCGCGATTCTGCGCTTTGGCGTTCAACCCTTCGCTGGCGCCGAGGAAATCCATAAAGAAGTCAGCGACCTTGCGCCCTACCCGACCTTTGAGAAACGTCAGGTAGCGGGTCGATTGCGGATTAGTTTCCCACTCGGTAAGATCGATACGCGCCACGATATCCGCATGATTGATATCAAGATAATGCGTCGGGTTAATGTCCAGATTTTCATTGACCCGCATACTGCTCAGGTTGTTCAGTACCGTAACCAGCAGATACTCCACCGCCAGGTAACGATAATGGCAGAACAATACAATGCCGCCGTCCGCAAAGGGATATTTCGCCAGTTCGTCACGCAGGCGTCCGGTCGCCGCCCGGCTAAAGGCAAGAAAATCTTCTTCCCCCTGACGTTGCAACCGCAGCGCTTGCGCCAGTTCACTCTCTTCATTAAACAGGCCATACGCCTTATTCTTGGCGCTATAGACCCGATGCAGTTCAGCCACCATCTCGACAACGGTGGTTGTCGGCTCCAGCAATGAATCGCGCAAGACCAGCTCAAGATTTTGCTCATCGCGCTTGATAAGCTGGTGCAGGGCAATCTGGTTGATATCCAGACTCATGATAAACTCTCCTTTAAGACCGGGCGGTATTCAACCACCGCCTGCCGGAAGACGCAAGCAATCGCCCTGTCATTTCAGGCGTTATCCGTAACGCGAATGATTTAGGGGATAAAAATGCAGAAAAAAAACTGTTGCTACGGTAATATGTTGCCCTTTCATGAACAAACAGATTTTGATTTATGCCACAACTCTCCCGCTATAGTGATGAACATGTTGAACAATTGCTGAGCGAACTGCTCAGTGTACTGGAAAAACATAAGGCGCCGACCGATCTTTCCCTGATGGTGCTGGGAAATATGGTCACCAACCTTATCAACACCAGCGTTGCGCCAGCTCAACGCCAGGCGATTGCGAACTCTTTTGCCCGCGCCTTGCAGTCTTCGATTAGCGAAGACAACGCGCACTAAAAAGCCGACTCCGGAGAAACAAGCGACAGGTATGGTAACTCATCGTCAGCGCTACCGTGAAAAAGTCTCCCAGATGGTTAGCTGGGGGCACTGGTTCGCTCTGTTCAATATACTGTTGGCTACGTTGCTCGGCAGCCGTTACCTGTTTGTCGCCGACTGGCCGACAACGCTTGCGGGTCGCATATACTCCTACCTGAGCATTGTCGGGCACTTTAGCTTTCTGGTGTTCGCCACCTATTTGCTTATTCTTTTTCCGCTCACGTTTATCGTGATGTCCCAGCGGCTGATGCGGTTTATATCAGCCATTCTGGCGACCGCGGGTATGACGTTGTTGCTTATCGACAGCGAAGTCTTTACCCGTTTTCACCTGCATCTTAATCCCATTGTCTGGGAGCTGGTCATCAACCCTGACCAGAACGAAATGGCGCGCGACTGGCAGCTTATGTTTATTAGCGTGCCGGTTATCTTATTGATTGAGATGCTATTTGCGACATGGAGTTGGCAAAAGCTGCGCAGTCTCACGCGCCGTCGCCATTTCGCAAGGCCGCTTGCGGCATTCTTTTTCGTCTCCTTTATCGCATCGCATCTTATCTACATCTGGGCAGATGCTAATTTTTACCGGCCGATTACCATGCAGCGGGCAAACCTGCCGCTCTCTTATCCGATGACGGCGCGACGTTTTCTTGAAAAACACGGTCTGCTGGATGCGCAGGAATATCAGCGCCGTCTGGTAGAGCAAGGCAATCCGGAAGCGGTCTCCGTTCAGTACCCGCTCAGCAATTTGCACTATCGCGATATGGGCACCGGTCAGAATGTGCTGCTCATTACCGTAGACGGCCTGAACTATTCTCGCTTTGAGAAGCAGATGCCGGAGCTGGCTACATTTGCCGAGCAAAACATCGACTTCACCCGTCATATGAGTTCAGGGAATACCACTGATAACGGTATTTTCGGCCTGTTCTATGGCATATCGCCAGGCTATATGGATGGCGTGTTATCCACCAGAACGCCTGCGGCGCTCATTACCGCGTTGAATCAGCAAGGCTACCAACTGGGACTGTTTTCTTCGGATGGCTTCGCCAGCCCGCTTTATCGTCAGGCATTACTGTCCGATTTCTCGATGCCGGCAGCGCAAACGCAGTCTGATGCGCAAACGGCCAGCCAGTGGATAGACTGGCTTGGGCGCTACGCACAGGAAGATAACCGCTGGTTCTCATGGATATCGTTTAACGGTACTAATATTGATGACAGTAACCAGAAAAATTTTGTTAAGCGTTACGCCAGTGCCGCCAGCGACGTGGATGCGCAAATCAATCGGGTTCTGAACGCGCTGCGAGAGGCCGGTAAATTCGAGAATACTGTCGTGATCATTACCGCAGGACGCGGCATACCGTTGACGCCGGAAGAAAATCGCTTCGACTGGTCGCAAGGTCATCTGCAAGTACCGCTGGTGATCCACTGGCCGGGGACGCCTGCGCAGCGTATTAATGTGCTTACCGATCATACCGATGTGATGACCACGTTGATGCAACGCCTGTTACATGTCAGCACGCCAGCGAACGAATATTCACAGGGCCAGGACATCTTTACCGTTCCACGTCGTCATAACTGGGTAACGGCGGCAGACGGCAGTACGCTGGCAATCACGACGCCGCAAATGACCCTGGTGCTCAATAATAACGGTCATTATCAGACCTATGACTTACACGGCGAGAAGATCAAAGATCAGAAGCCGCAGCTCAGTCTGCTGCTGCAAGTGCTAACAGAAGAGAAACGTTTTATCGCTAACTGATTAATTATAAATCAGTTAGCACCGTTTCCCCTTGCATTCGCGTTGGAAAGAGGTAGTATTAGCACCCACAAGTCGGCACGTAGCGCAGCCTGGTAGCGCACCGTCATGGGGTGTCGGGGGTCGGAGGTTCAAATCCTCTCGTGCCGACCAAAATTCCCCTTAAAAGCCAGCCTGCCAGGGCTGGTTTTTTTATATATCCAATTTGCAAATGGTGAAATGATGGTGAAATAGCTATCGAAGGTCACTGCAAATTGACTTCAAGCTCCCTCCAACGCGAAAAGTTGAACAGATGACTTAAATACATTGATTAGTCATCCTTAACCAGTAGAATCCGCCACGACTGGTAACTATTCAATACACGCACTATCGAACGATCGCCAGTTTGCCGCAGCCCGTTCTTGCATACAATGTGGCTGCGGCACACCATCACATCAGAAATTTGAAAATCAGGGTAAACCTGTCACTTAACCTGAAGCAGGTCTTCATAGCGGGTGGTATATCGGGATGACAGTATGTTTCTCTTCATAGCCCACTGTTGCTGGATACCCTCCCCGGCAAAGTACAGCTTTCCCCAGCCCTTCTTTGCATTCAGGTGATCCAGTACTTCCATCGGCTTCTCGCTACCGGCGCGCGGCGCGTTATCATCGAAAAAGTTTCGCCGCGCCCTGACTGAAGAAGTCTCCCCTATTTCACCTGTACATCATCCGTACTGTCTGATGTTGTTCGTCCGGGAATATCTTTGTCGCACCGCACCTCATTCACCTGGTGCATCAGTTACGACGCCACTGAACGTTCAGATAGCTCCCCAGCATCTCCTCTACAAGAGGTCGCAGGCCATCCAAAAATGTCTTTTTCGCGCTCTCCATCGCTCTTGCTCCGATAGTGCGCTCTGCATCGGTATTACCGACCAGCCCAGACGGTCTCAGCTCTGTGTCAGACAGCATCCGGTACGTTTCCTCATAATCCGATATTTGCTTTTCACGAAGCGCGTTAACGCGTTCCGGCGCTTTGCGCTCCAGCACTCTGTGTAACGGCCCCCACTGCAGTATCCACTCCCTGAACTCGCTTTTTTCAGCGGCTTTCACCTGAAGCTCCGCGTCCTGAAGGTCTGTAACCGTCACGCCGGATACGTCAAAGAAACGCATTTCTGCCGTCACGCTGGTCAGCCCGAGTGATTTCTTCAGCTTATTCTGATACGCCAGCCAGACCTCAATTTCATCAACGAGAGCCAGCGTTCTGACCTTTTCCCGGGCAATCTGTTCCAGTTTTCCCAGACGGAACATCTCACGCCCCGTGGCAACCAGCGCCGCGAGATCGTTATCGTATTGCCCTTTTTCTGCATTATGTACCAGCTGTACGTTCTTCATCTGGTGCAAAAAAAATGTGACCCGGTCCTCGCAGCTTGAGGTTGCCTCTGTTGCCATAGCAAAGGTGTTTGCTCTCAACGCCTCATCTTCAGCCAGTTGTGCCAGCCAGGACGATATCTGTGCCTTAAACCCCGCGTCCTTTATGAAGTTTTCCGTCTCACTCAGTCTGTCCAGGAAGAGGCTGAAGGCGTCGGCGTTATCTTCCTGTCCGAACATATGCCATCTGTCTGCAGGAGCCGGTTCCCCCTCCCGGGCAGGCACCAGCCAGTCAGCGGCCGCCAGGTGCAGTGCCCGAGTTTCCCGGGGGGCGGAGGCTCCCGCCATATCGAATTGTATTATGGGGCCTGAATAGCCAGGCGCGCTGGTGATCTCCCGCAGCGCCTGCAAAGTACGTTCAGACAGTGGGTTCCCTTCCAGATTTACGGTTGTCTCTGAAGACAGATGAATGAGACTTTCCGGCAGGCGGGTCAGCTGGTTACGATAGACCGACAGCGACAGTAGTCCTGACGGCAGCATCGGCAGGCTGGTCAGCCGGTTACCAGATACCATCAGCTCCTTCAGTTCTGACGGCAGCACCGGCAGACTGGTCAGCCGGTTACCAGATACAATCAGCTCCTTCAGTCCTGACGGCAACGCCGGCAGGCTGGTCAGCCGATTATTATAGGCCCACAGCTTATATAATTCTGACGGCAGCGTCGGCAGGCTGGCCAGTTGGTTATCAGATACCGACAGCTCCTGTAGCCCTGACGGCAACGTCGGCAGGCTGGTCAGCTGGTTATTATAGGCCCACAGCTTACATAATTCTGACGGCAGCGCCGGCAGGCTGGCCAGTTGGTTATCAGATACCGACAGCTCCTGTAGCCCTGGCGGCAACACCGGCAGGCTGGTCAGTTGATTACCAAAGATCCACAGCTTACATAGTCCTGACGGCAGCGCCGGCAGGTGGGTCAGCGGGTTACTAAAGATCGACAGTTCCAGTAGTCCTGGCGGCAGCACCGGCAGGCTAGTCAGCTGGTTACCAGAGACCTCCAGCGTCCGCAGTTCTGGCGGCAGCGCCGGCAGGCTGGTCAGATTATTATCAGGAATAACCAGTGTGGTAATATGCGCGGGTAAACAGTCTGGCAAGGTGGTAAGACCTGATTCTCCCACGTTAAGCACTGCATTGCCATTATTCAGGCAGGCACGCATTTTCTGTACCACTGCTGCACGGCCGCGTGACTCTTCTGCGGGTGCAGCCCTTCTCCACGCTGACCAGACAGCATCATACTCTGCTGGCGTCTGTGGAGCCGTTGTGGCAGGGAGGAAGGATGTCCTGAATGTCCCGGATGCCCCTTCCGCGTGTCCTGTGCCCTCCTCACCCTGTGCTGTGTCCAGGGTGAGGCGATGTGTTTCACTGTACCCCTGGCAATTTACGGTATAGTTCCCGGCATCATCAAGGGTGACTGACAATATCTCCTGACTGTCTTCATCCAGAATACAGAAGTAATTTTCCCCGTGCTGGCCGGAATGAATGCTTTCCTCCCATCCGGCATACGCGAGCGTCCTGAGCAGTTCAAATCTGCTGACCACATCCTCCCGCGTCGTTCCGGCCGGCGGGTGACAAATCGTCCAGATGCACTCCAGCGCTTCAGTCTGGTGCGTTGAGCAAAAAAATTCCTTCATTTTTTCCCAGGAACTCATTTCAGGGGGGGTATCAGACCAGGCAATACGATAAATGCGGCGATTACTGATGGTGGCGGGAAGACATCCGCTTCCAATATGAAAGGGCATAACAAAAAACCTTTATAAATTTACATATAGTATCTGTCCGGCAGACATCATCTCTTCCTGGTCTTAATTTCACAATAAGGTTATCGGCGGATTCATGGCCGTCCTGACATGGCGGGCTTCAGAAGGTGCAGAAGAAAAATCCGTTATGATGACCGGATGGCGGGACTGTCATTTTACAGCTAAAGTGTCGATTTTTTCAGGGTCGCTTTCCACGATGACCAGATCATCCGGTATCAACGCCCGGGCGTTCAATTTTCGATTCTGCCTGCCTGCACAGCTCTTCCGGCGAATAAACCCTTTGAACGACTTTACCGTCTTTAAACTGCCAGCAGCATGAATATCAGCGCGACGGTTTTCATCCGTATCAGGCAACTCTGCAACGCTCTGGCCAGCAGGCCACAGCCCGGAAACATCACGCGTAATACACGTAATAACATCGTTATCGTCGTAGGTAATTTTCAGCGTGTCTGCTGAAAATAATTGCTGGCACCCATACCAGTCCTGACCATCCTCTGATTTAAGATACGCCGCATCGGCGAATAATGTGTCATCTGGTTCCGGTGCATACGGAATGAAATTTTTAATATTTAAAAACTGTTTGTTCTTTTTATTTTTTTTCCGCTGTCATAATTATTCCTTCTTATACACTTGGGGCTGTCACCCACGTATCACCAACCAGATACTGAATGGGACGTTGTCACCCGAATAGTCATCGCGCCACGCACTCCCATTACCTCAATCACTGCGCCAGCGAGACAGATAGTACCGCAGCCAGTATCCGTGATGATTTTGTTATAAGCGTAAGACCAGGAGCCACGACACATCCAGTAAGGGTGATTGAATGCGCCCTGAGACTCCAGCCAGACGATAAACTCCGCCGTCGTCCACGGATTATCATCACAGCCGATAGTAACTGCGCCATCAAACGCTCGCGCGGCACCGATACGACGCACAAACAAATCCTTGTCCGGAATATCGCCGCCATTCTGTGATTTTTATAATGCATCGGCGGCACGACTTATGGTTTCTCGCAAACCAACGTATTCGATAAGACCGTCAACGCTTTTTCCTGACAGCGCCGTCAGGGTTTCGTCCAGCGGCTGCTTGCCCGCCAGTTTATTCAGTACCGTGGTGGCAAAGTTCGGATCATTTCCCAACGCGTCAGCCAGTTCCTGCAGGGTGTCCAGTGGCTCCAGTACGGAACCAACCAGCGCGGCAATCAGTTTGCGGACAAACTCCGCGTTTGTTGTCTGAAGCCCTTTAGCATCGCCTGGCGGCGTCGGTGTGGTCGGCGTTCCAGTGAATGCCGGGCTGTCCAGCGGCGCTTTGGTCCGTACCTCACCCATAACGGTTTTTACCGCCTTTGGTGTGGCCGCCAGCGCTTCGCTGTCACTGTCCGTGGCACTGCTTAATTTAACGATACCTTTTTTCGTCAGGCTTGCATCTTCCAGGGAAATCACGTCTGCGATATCCTCGGCCCGTTTCGCGGCCTCTTCGGCTCTGGTTGCCAATTCTCCGGCTGCAGCTCTGCTTTGCGCTGCCAGTGATGCGCTGGTATCAGATGCGGCGGCGTGGGTGGATGCCTCCGATGCTGATGACGAGGCGGCTGCCGCCGTTCTGGCTGTGTCAGCCGACGCCGCGCTGGCTGATGCCTCCCCGGCTTTTGTGGTCGCCGTACCTGCGCTGCTCTCCGCAGATGCTGCGGATGAAGCTGCCGACCAAAATTCCCCTTGAAAACCAGCCTGTCAGGGCTGGTTTTTTTTATGCCTACAATTAAAAAGTTAGCTGATGCCAGAGACGTTATTTTGCATGAACTGATTTTGCATGAACTGATTGGACATCTTTCCTGTGCAGTGGTCAACGTAAAGTCAATGCAGGCAAATAACGTAAACCATGTTTGTACTAAAACAGAAAAAGCGCATCTACACCCTATGCTGGAAGAAATGTTTGTAGTGGCAGGTAAATGAGTAAGCAATCTGTCGCAGCAATAATAAAACGTTCTGGTAAGGTAAACGGCCTACCACTTCTTTGTCACTAACAATTAGCCTCCCTGTCGCCATAGGGTAGATAACGATCGGCTATTCACAACACGTTTTGTAGACAACGTACGGTGATTAATTACTCCTTCAGCCAGCAACTCGCTAATTGTTATTCAACTTCAGAAATTATAACTAATTGAAGCACCTACAAAATTATGCCCTGAATTTTTATCCGTAAGTGATCCATTCGAGAAATGCCGGATATAAGCTTCTGTAGAAAAAGCCCCAAAGTTCCAGCCAAGAAACGCTTTTTCTCCAAAGGTAAATGCAGAATTGACACGCATATCATCTCGCGACTTAGATTTTATATAAGCCCCCAGACCAATACCGGTATAGATACCAGCGAAATGAACCAGCGCCACATCCTTCGAGATACCCAATACGCCCTGGTTATATTTATTGCAGGGAACGCTGCCAGAATGTTTACTGCAATCATCGCTACCCTTAGCCTTAAATCCTCCTAACTCCAGATTATTTCTTGCCTGTAAAAAGAAAAAATCGCTGGGTTCACTGTATGTCAGAAAAGCCGTATATAAGTGCTCAACCCCTCCTCTTCTTATACTTTCTCCCGCAGCAAAAGAGATCTGATGCTTGTTGCCCTTGCCAAAAAAAACATTATCATTAGCAGAACATGCGAATGCACAAGGTAATAATAGATATATAAATATTCTCTTCATATACACTCCACCACCATTTCAATGTCAATAGTTATTTTTAACCGGCTAACATATTTAAAATTTTCTACGCCACGCTTACGCTCACAGAAACGGCTGATATAGCATCCACACTACGTTCTCCCCTTGAGTCACCCCAACGGGTGCTCAAAACGCCGCGAGTGTTGTTCAGGCACATCCAGGATAAGTTATAAGTGAATGACGCTCATTCCTGACCACATTTTCATTTATGATAAGAATATCGTCAGAATCTCTTTATCGCATAAAAATACCTCTGCTATTGACTTAATATTTAATTTAACAGATGTCGCGGTTTATTCGTTCTGCTCAGATGTATTTCATTGACATTAATAAAACCATAAATAAATTCAGTTAAAATAATTTGTTAATAATGACAAGCTTTAGACGCTATGACTTTTAATAAGGAATTTCCTGCCAGTAAAGATAGTCTGGACTTACGGGTGCAATGGCGCAGCAACATATGCCACACTTCTGTTATGTCACATTGTCCGAAAAAAGCGTCCAGACCAGTATTCAACTTCAGGGAGTATTCTGTTTTCTCTCACAACGGGTTGTTTTATCCTTTCTATCGTTCAGCTAATTACTCGCCTGTCACAGGTTTTACTACTTACCCATGCACTAATTAGGGTAAAATTTACGCGCTTGACAATGTGGCAAATCTGGACGATTTCCGCGCTGAAAACAATAATCATTCTAATAAAACTCAGGAGATACAGCATGCCTGAAGTAACACCTTTTCAGGTGCTTATTGTGGACGACCATCCACTTATGCGGCGAGGTATTCGTCAATTACTGGAACTGGACCCGGCTTTTCATGTCGTTGCCGAAGCGGGTGACGGGGCGAGTGCGATCGATCTGGCGAATCGCATTGAGCCCGATCTGATCCTGCTGGATCTGAATATGAAAGGTCTGAGCGGGTTAGATACCCTGAACGCGCTACGCCGGGATGGTGTGACGGCGCAAATTATTATTCTTACCGTCTCGGATTCCGCCAGCGACATCTACGCGCTGATCGACGCCGGCGCCGACGGTTATCTGCTCAAAGATAGCGATCCGGAAGTGCTGCTGGAGGCCATTCGCAAAGGCGCTAACGGCGGTAAAGTCTTTAGCGATCGGGTCAATGAATATCTGCGTGAGCGCGAACGGTTTGGCGCGCAGGAAGATCCCTTTAGTATCCTGACCGAACGAGAGTTAGATGTCTTGCATGAGCTGGCGCAGGGGCTTTCTAACAAACAGATTGCGTCAGTACTGAATATTTCTGAGCAGACGGTTAAGGTGCACATTCGTAATCTACTTCGCAAGCTAAACGTGCGCTCACGCGTCGCGGCGACCATTCTATTTTTACAAACACGCGGAATACAGTAACAAGCCAGGCCCGATGGCGCCACGTCACCGGGCCGTCAGGGTCTTATTTCTCCTGCGCCAGCCGGATACTGCGCTCTATCACCGCCCGCCGGGCGTCACCCGCCGGCAGCAGTTTCAGCATCATCTCCCAGGCCGCCACCGCCTCGCCAAAGCGCCGCTGCTCAAAGGCGTTAAACGCATACAGGCTTAACACCCGGATATCCGTGTGGTCGCGGCTCACCAGCTGACGCAGCAGCTCCCCGCCGCGGCGGTTATCCTCCGGGTCGGACGAGCGCGTCAGCGCCTCCGCGTAGCCCAGCGCCGCATCGCTGTTTTTCGGGGCCAGACGGTAGGCGTTCGCATACGCCCCGGTGGCGGTACCGGCATTACCCAGTACCATACCGGTGCGCCCCAGCATGAGCCAGCCCTCAACATTGCCGGCATCATTCTGCAGGCGGGTGCGCAGCCCCAGCGCCAGCCGCGCCATCTCCTCTTCATTCAGCGGCTGCGCCGCCGGGTCCAGCGCCCGCGCCAGCAGCCCGGGCGTCTGCGCCGTTGCCTGCTGCCAGGCCCTGACCTGCTGATAGCTGCCGGTCAGGGCGTAGCTGCCGGCGCCGACCGCCAGCGCAATGACGGCCCCCGGCACGTAAACGCCCCACCCGGCGCGCGCGCCGCAAACCGGGGTGTCCGCCGGCAGCGGCTCCCGGCGCAGGCGCACCCGCCGGCGCGTGCGGGCAACGATTATCCACCCGCCCGCTACGATGGCGGCCAGCGGCAGCACCCACAGCAGCACCGTCAACGGGGTCAGCGGCGGGTCGTAGGTGACGAAGTTGCCGTAGCGCGCCACCATGTAATCGATGATTTCCTGGCGGCTCTTCCCCTCCTGCATCAGGTCATACACCCTGCGGCGCATGTCGGTGGCTATCATCGCGTTCGAGTCCGCAATGCTGTTGTTCTGGCATTTCGGGCAGCGCAGCTGCTCCGTGAGCTGGCGGAACTGCTGCTCCTGCGCTTCATCTTTAAACGGCATCACGTCGGTGGTCGCCCGCGCTGACCCGGAGATAACCAGCACCAGCATCAGCATCACCATGCCCGGTAACAGTCTCATTGCGCCGCCTCCCGGCTGTATCTGTCCCACAGCGGTTTCAGTTCACTCTCCCACACCCGGGCATTCAAATCGCCCGCATGGCGGTAGCGGATAATCCCCCTGCCGTCGATGAGGAAGGTTTCCGGCGCGCCGTACACGCCCAGGTCCAGCCCCAGCATCCCGTCGCTGTCCGATAAACTCAGCGCATACGGGTTGCCCAGTTCCTTTAACCAGGCCACCGCCTTCGCCCGGTCGTCCTTATAGTTCAGCCCGACCACCCGGATACCCTGCGCAGAAAGCTGGTTCAGGTACTGATGCTCGGCGCGGCAGGTCGGGCACCAGGTGGCCCAGACGTTAAGCAGCACCGGTTTCCCCTGCGTCAGCACCTCCGCCTCATAGTACTGACCCGGCGTCTCCAGCGATTCCAGGCGGAACGCCGGCACCGGCTTCCCGGTCAGCGCCGATTCGAGATTCGTCGGGTCATCCCCCTGCGCGTTGCGCGTCAGCTGCCACAGCAGCGCCGCGGCAATCAGCAGAAAAATCAGTAACGGTAATAACAGTACGTTGCGTTTCATCCGGCCTCCGGCAATGGTTTACGGCGGCGGTAGCGCGGGTCCACCAGGCACAGCAGCCCGCCCAGCGCCATCAGCAGCCCCCCGGCCCATATCCAGCGGACAAACGGTTTGTAGTACAGGCGCACGGCCCACGCGCCGTTGTCCAGCTCCTCCCCGAGCGCGGCGTACAGGTCGCGGGTCAGCCCGCCGTCAATCGCCGCCTCGGTCATCACCATCCGGCTGGTGTTGTAGAGCCGTTTCTCCGCGTGCAGCACCGCCTCCGGCTCGCCGTGGCGCGTCACCCCGATGAGGGCCACCCCGCCGCGGTAGTTGGGCCCGGTGATGTCCCGCACCTCCCGGAAGGTGAAGCGGTAGTCGTGAATGGTCACGCTGTCGCCCGCCCGCATCCGCACGTCACGCTCCACGCTGTAATTCTGGCTGAAGGCGATGCCGGTAATCGTCACCGCCAGCCCGAGGTGCGCCGCCACCATTCCCCAGTAGCTGAGAGAGGTTTTCGTGCCGCGGGACACGCGCTGTACGGCTTCGGCCACCGCCAGCACCGCAATCCAGCAGGCCATCGCCATCCCCACCGCCGTCATGGCGATGATTTTATCTTCCAGCAGCCACGGCAAAAGTACCGACAGCACCAGGGTAGTGACAACGGCAGCCCACAGCAGTTTCCTGATGTTACGTGGCCGGTCCCGGCCCCAGCGCACCAGCGGCCCCACCCCCAGCAGCAGGGCAAAGGGGACCATCAGCCAGGTGAACATGGTGTTAAAGAACGGCTCCCCCACCGAAATGCTGCCCAGCCCCAGCTGTTTGTGCACCAGCGGCAGCAGGGTACCCAGCAGCACCACCAGCATGGCGGCCATCAGCAGGACGTTGTTGCCGAGCAGCAGCGACTCGCGCGACCACAGCGCGTTGTTCACCCGCGAACGCACCCTGTGCCCGCGCACGGCGAACAGCAGCAGCGAGCCGCCGGTGACCAGCACCATAAAGGCGAGGATAAACATTCCGCGCGCCGGGTCGGAGGCGAAGGCGTGCACCGACACCAGCACCCCGGAGCGCACCAGGAAGGTGCCCAGCAGGCACAGCGAGAAGGCGCAGATGGACAGCAGCAGCGTCCACGCCTTAAAGCCGGCGCGCTGTTCGGTGACCGCCAGCGAGTGCAGCAGGGCGGTGCCCGCCAGCCACGGCATAAAGGAGGCGTTCTCCACCGGGTCCCAGAACCACCAGCCGCCCCAGCCCAGCTCGTAGTAGGCCCACGCCGAGCCGAGCACGATGCCCAGCGTCAGGAACACCCACGCCGCCAGCGTCCACGGGCGGGCAAAACGGGTGAACGCGCTGTCCAGACGCCCGCTCAGCAGCGCGGCGATGGCGAAGGCGAAGGCCACCGAGAAGCCGACATAGCCCATGTACAGCAGCGGCGGGTGGAAAATCAGCCCCGGGTCCTGCAGCAGCGGGTTCAGGTCGCGCCCCTCCACCGGAAAGGCCGGCAGCGTGCGGGCGAACGGGCCGGAGGTGAACAGGATGAACGCCAGAAAACCGGCGCAGACCATCCCCATCACCGCCAGCACCCGGGCGACGATATCCGCCGGCACCGGCCGGCTGAACACCGCCACCGCCAGGGTCCAGCCGCTCATCAGCAGCACCCACAGCAGCAGCGAGCCCTCGTGCGCCCCCCAGGTGGCGGCCACCCGGTACCACACCGGCAGCTGCGTGTTCGAGTTGCCGGCGACATAGGCCACGGTGAAGTCGTTAACCACAAAGGCGTGCACCAGCACGAAAAACGCGCCCGCCACGCAGATGAACAGCAGCCAGGCGAACACCCCGGCCGACGCCATCATCCGCGCGTCGCCGCGCGCCACGCCCCACAGCGGGTAAACGGACAGCAGCAGCGCCACGCCGAGCGCCAGGCACAGCAGCGCGTGGCCGTATTCAGGCATCATGATGAGGTGTCCTTATCAGCGCGTTGCGGGCGGCGGTGGTTTTCCTGCATCGCCTTTTCCACTTCCGGCGGGGTGTAGTTCTCGTCATGCTTGGCCAGCACCTCCTGCGCCAGGACGTGGCTGCCCTTCTCCAGGGTGCCCTGCACCACCACCCCCTGTCCCTCGCGGAACAGGTCCGGCAGTATCCCCTCATAGCTCACCGTCACCGACCCTTCGGCGTCGTAGAGGCTGAAGTTCACCTTCAGCGAGTCCGGGTCGCGCCTGACGCTGCCGGGCATCACCATCCCGCCGACGCGCAGGCGCTGGCCCACCGCCGGCAGCTGCTGCGTCTCGCGCTTGCCGTAGAGGATTTCGCCGGGGGTATAGAACAGGTCGATATTCGCGCGCAGCGCGTACAGGACCAGGGCGGTGGTCAGCGCCAGGCCCGCCAGCACCGCGCAGACCACCCATAGCCGGTTTTTACGTCGCAGGTTCACGCGGCCTCCTGTTGCGCCTGTGCGGCACGCATCCGCGCCTCGCGCGCCCGCTGCTGCGCCACGCCGCGCAGAATGGCCCGGCGCTGCAGCACCGTGTGCAGCGCCAGCAGCACCAGCGGCGCCACGGTCATCGCCACCGCCAGCCAGACAAAAAAGGCGTACCCGCCCATGGCGAAAAAATCGCTCCACGATGAAAATGCCGGACTCACCGGTGCCCCCTTTTCAGTATCAGTTCGCTCACCCACGGGCGGCGTTTTTCCATCAGTAAAATCAGGTTGCGCATCCGCATCAGCGCCAGCGTCATAAAGAGCAGCAGGAAGCCGGCGATGGCCCAGCGCAGCGGCGAGCGCATCGCCGGGTCGATACTCTGCTGCATCCGCGTCGAGCCCTGGTGCAGGGTGTTCCACCACTCGACGGAATAGTGGATAACCGGCAGGTTCACCACGCCGACCAGCACCAGAATGCCCGCCGCGCGCCCGGCCATTTTACGGTCGTCAAAGGCGTGCCACAGGGCGATGACCCCGGCGTAGAGAAACAGCAGCACCAGCTCCGAGGTCAGGCGCGCGTCCCACACCCACCAGGTGCCCCACATCGGTTTGCCCCACGCCGCGCCGGTGACCAGCGCGATGAAGGTGTACACCGCCCCCACCGGCGCCATCGCCGCGACGGCAAGGCTGGCCATTTTCATCTGCCAGACCAGCCCGGTGAACGCCGCCACCGCCATCGCCGCATAGATACCCATCGACCAGATGGCCGCCGGGACATGCAGGTACATAATGCGGTAGCTCTCCCCCTGCTGGTAGTCCGCCGGGGCGAAACCAAAGCCCCGGACCCAGCCGGTGGCCAGCGCGATGATGCCGGCTGCCGCCAGCCACGGCACGAGCCTGCCGCAAATCTGATACAGCCGGGGCGGCGCCGCCAGCTGATGAAGGGTTTTCCACATCGTTGTCACCTGACCTCCTGAAACCAGTAAAATGTCCGTCGCGCCGGGGCGCTACTGCACGCTGAGGCGCAGCGCCGCCGCGGTGGCGAACGGGCTTAACGTCGCGCTGCCCGCCAGCAGCGCCCCCAGCACCGCCAGATAGCCGTCAACGGGTAAATGCATCGATGCCGCGTCCATCGCCGCGGTGGCGAAAATCAGCACCGGGACACTCAGCGGCAGCACCAGAATGCCCAGCAGGACGCCGCCGCGCCGCAGGCCGGCCGTCAGCGCGACGCCCGGCGCGGCGAGAAACCCCAGCGCCGGCGTGCCGAGCAGCAGCGTCAGCGCCATGATTTTCCAGCCGTACACGTCCATCCCCAGCAGCAGCGCCACCAGCGGGGAGAGCATCATCAGCGGCAGGCCGGTCACCGCCCAGTGGGCCAGCACCTTCGCCAGCACCACCGCCGGCAGCGGCACCGGCAGCAGCATCAGCTGCTCCAGGCTGCCGTCCTGCAGGTCGTCGCGAAACAGCCGCTCCAGCGCCAGCAGCGAGGCCAGCAGCGCCGCCACCTGGATGATGCCCGGCGCGATACGCGCCAGCAGCTGCGGCTGCGGCCCGACGCTTAACGGAAACAGGGTGATGACCATCAGGAAGAACCACAGCGGGCCGGCGATGTCCGCGCCGTGGCGGAACGCCACGCGCAGCTCGAGACAGAAGACACGCCACATCACAGCCCGGCCCCCCCGCCGGTCAGCGCCAGGCGGCGGACGGTGTCCGCGGCCCCCGGCAGCGGCTGGTGGGTGGTGAGAATGACCATCCCGCCCTGCGCCGTGTGCGCCGCCATCCGCCGGGTGAGGCGCGCCACGCCGTTAACGTCAATGGCGGTGAACGGCTCGTCGAGCACCCACAGCGCGGCGCGGGTCAGCCACAGGCGGGCCAGCGCCACCCGGCGCTGCTGCCCGGCCGAGAGCTGAGCGACCGGCACGTCCTCAAATCCCGCCAGCCCGGCCTGCGCCAGCGCCTCCGGGAGACGCGCGCCGTCGCCGGGGTGGAAAAAGTGCAGGTTCTCCCGCGCCGTCAGGCGGGATTTAATCCCCGGCTGGTGCCCTATCCACAGCAGGCTGCGATGGAAGCTGTCGCGCACGCGGCGCAGGGGCTCGCCCTGCCAGTACACCTCCCCGCCGTCCGGGCGCGCCAGCCCGGTCAGCAGGCGCAGCAGGGTGGTTTTTCCGGCGCCGTTGCCGCCGGTGACCTGCACCCACTCCCCGGCGTCCACGGTGAACGACAGCCCGCGAAACAGCGTCCTCTCGTCCCGTTCGCAGTGCAGATCTCTGGCTTCAAGCATTCCCACTCATCAACGTCCTGTCAGAAACCTGGTTTAACATCACGCATATCCGGCAGTTTATGCGCGATCCCTTTGTGGCAATCGATACAGGTCTGTCCGTCTTTTACCGCCTGATCGTGCATTTTCGCCGCGACGCCTTTTTGCGCGGTCAGATCCATAAAGTCGAAATTGTGGCAGTTACGGCATTCCTGCGAGTTGTTGTCTTTCATGCGCCGCCACTCATTTTGTGCCATTGTCAGGCGATGAGCTTCAAATTTCTGCGGTGTATCTATCAGCCCAAATACCTTCGCATACAGCTCTTTACTGGCTTTGATCTTACGGATCATCTTCGGCCCCCACTCATGCGGCACATGGCAGTCAGGACAGGTGGCACGAACGCCACTACGGTTGTTGTAGTGGACGGTTTCCATATACTCCTCATACACCGTGTTGCGCATTTCATGGCAGCTAATACAAAACTCTTCGGTGTTAGCCTTTTCCATTCCGGTATTGAAGCCGCCCCAGAAGATGATGCCGCCGATAAAACCGATTAACAGCAGCGTCCCCAGCGCCAGGCGGCTGGGGCTGCGCCACCATCGCCAGACGCGCTTTATCCAGCCGGGTTTACGGTTAGAATTTTCCATAATGACCTCTTATTTCCCGTAACCTTGCGAGGGGGTAAAGGTATTGTCGATAATCGGCGCGGTATCAGACTGCGGTACGTGGCACTGCAGGCAGAAATAACGACGCGGCGCGACGTTGCCCGACACTTTACCGTCACTGTCCATAAAGTGCGTCGGGCTGATACGCGGCGCGCCCGTCGTACGATAACTTTCCACGCCGTGGCATTGCAGACAGCGGTTGGTATTGGTCGTCACCTGGTAGCCCTCGACGCTGTGCGGGATCATCGGTGGCTGGTTGACGTAATTTAGCGGCATACGCTCCTGCTCTTTCGGCATACGAATCGCCCCTTCCTGCGTCCCGGATACTTCCGGCGACTGGCTCAGATCCACTCCGTTTGCCGCCCAAACCGCACCACTTACCACCAGGGCAAGCGTGGCCATCCATTGACACAGCGCTTTCATCAGGTCATGGCTTTTCATTGTTTCGCTCCCGAACTCCATCGCATTTACACTTCATCCTTCGAGCTGCCTCTTTGTTGGCTGCGCTCCAAAATCCCAGTCGCATCGTTATCTATGCCCCTGGGGATTTCCTCGCTTACCGCCGCGATGCATCCCGAATGATGTTATGTATCGTTATTGTAAAAACATCCTCAGAACAGACATCCACGCAGCGGCCGCAGGTCATGCAGTCGCGGTGGGTGACCTGCGCCGGGCTTTGCTCATCCAGCACCGGCGCACGTAGCACATGCGGTTCCGGGCAAACATGAAAACAATCCATACAGCGATTACATTTTTCACGTTTTTTGGCCGTCACGGTCACTACGCCTTTACTGCCCAGCACGCCATACAGCGCGCCCATCGGGCAAATATGGCCGCACCAACCGTGCTCAACGACTAATAAATCAAATAAAAACAAAGCAATAATCAGCAACGCGCCGCTACTAAATCCCATAACCAGACTACGGCCTAACAGCGACACGGGATTAATCCATTCCCACAGCAGCGTGCCGGTCAACGCCGAACCGATTAACACCACCACCAGAAGGACGTACCGTATATGGCGTGGAATCGTCGCAGACTGGTTCAGGTCAAATTTCCTGCGCATCCAGTTAGCCAAATCGGTAACGGGGTTTAGCGGGCAAACCCAACTGCAAAATAGTCGCTTTCCCGCCAGCGCATACAGCACAGCGATAATCACTGCTCCCGTCAGCGCCACGGTAGCGGGAAGATGTCCACTGGCGAGACTTTCCAGGGTAATCAGCGGATCGGTCAACGGGAGGGTATCGAACAGCAAACTACTGCTGTAGTTGCCATGCAAAACCCAAAAGCCCAGCCACGGGCCGCTGAGAAACATCCCCAGCACCATAAACTGGCTGATACGGCGTAACACCAGCCAGCGGTGGCTACGCCACCAGCCTTTTTTCGCCCGCGCTTCTCGCCCGGCGTCGCGTTTACGATTTGCCATCTTTCCCCTCCAGCCAGCCGAAGCGGTAATGGTGTCCTAACTCCCCTTTCGCCAATGACAACGGCAACACTTTTATCGCTGGTTGCTCCAGTACGCAGACTTTTTCGCATTTGCCGCAGCCGGTACAGGCGTCGCTGTGTACGGTGGGCAGAAAGCGCGCATGTTTGCCGGTGCGCATGTTGCGATCCAGCTCCAGCGTGATGGCCTCATCGATTTTCGGGCATTCGCGGTAACAAACGTCGCAGCGCAGCCCCTGAAAGTTGAGGCAGTTTTCCTGATCCAGCAGCACCGCCAGCCCCATGCGCGAGTCATCAATGGAGGCGATATCTTTATTCAGCGCCCCGCTGGGGCAGACTTTGGCGCACGGAATGTCTTCACACATTTCGCAGGGGATGTCGCGAGCGACGAAATAGGGCGTGCCTGCCGATAGCCCGGAGGCCAGCGTCGCCAGTTTTAGCGTGTCGTATGGACACGCCTGAACGCACTGCCCGCAGCGCACACAGGCGCTGGCGAAGACATTTTCATTCAGCGCGCCAGGCGGACGCAGCCGCACGCCCGATGCGCGCGCGGTTTGCTGTTGCAAGCCCAGCGCCACGCCAACCGCCGCCAGCCCGCCCGCAGTGCGCACAACATCACGCAGGAAGCGGCGGCGGCCATTTTGGGGTTTCGCTGTACGGGACATAACGCGTTACACCTTCGCCAGCTTAACGGCGCACTTCTTGAAGTCCGTCTCTTTAGAGAGCGGGTCCGTCGCATCCAGCGTCAGGTTGTTCACTAGCTGAGCGGCATCGAAGAACGGCATATACACCAGTCCCTGCGGCGGACGGTTACGTCCACGCGTTTCGACAATCGAAATCACTTCACCGCGGCGGGACGACACTTTAACCTTATCCCCGCGACGCAGATCGCGCGCTTTCGCATCCAGTGGGTGAATAAAGACCACCGCTTCCGGGAAGGCGCGATGCAATTCAGGCACGCGGCGCGTCATACTGCCGGTATGCCAGTGTTCCAGCACGCGACCGGTGGAAAGCCACAGATCGTACTCGTTGTCCGGCGACTCCGCCGCGGGTTCAAATGGCAGCGCGAAGATCACCGCTTTGCCATCCGGTTTACCGTAGAATTTGTACCCTTCCCCCGCTTTTACATACGGGTCGTTGCCTTCGCTGTAACGCCATTGCGTCTCTTTGCCTTCGACGACCGGCCAGCGCAGACCGCGCGCGTTGTGGTAATCGTCGAACGGCGCCAGATCGTGCCCGTGGCCACGTCCAAACCAGGCGTATTCTTCAAACAGCCCTTTTTGCAGATAGAAGCCCAGCTCACGAGACTCATCGTTTAACTGATCCTCTTTCAGCTCGCTCAGCGGGAATTTGCTGACCGCCGGCGTGGCGAACAGAACGTCATACAGCGTTTTGCCGCGCAGCTCCGGCTTCTGAGCCAACAACGCCTCCGGCCAGACCTCCTCGGTTTTAAAACGACGGGAGAACTGCACCAGTTGCCAGAGGTCGGATTTAGCTTCGCCCGGCGCTTTAATTTGCTGACGCCAGAACTGCGTGCGGCGTTCGGCGTTGCCGTAAGCGCCTTCTTTCTCAACCCACATGGCGGTCGGCAGGATCAGATCCGCAGACAGCGCGCTCACCGTCGGGTAAGGATCGGAAACAATGATAAAGTTACGCGGATCGCGCCAGCCCGGCATCCGATCTTCATTGATGTTCGGCCCGGCCTGCATATTGTTATTACACATTACCCAGTAGACGTTCAGCTTGCCGTCTTTCAACGCGCGATCCTGCGCCACCGCGTGTAAACCCACTTTTGCCGGAATAGTGCCAGCGGGGATCTGCCAGTGTTTTTCGCAGATATCACGGTGTTTTTCGTTCGTCACGACCATGTCTGCGGGTAGACGGTGTGAGAAGGTTCCCACTTCACGCGCCGTACCGCAGGCGGAAGGCTGGCCTGTCAGCGAGAAAGGACCGCAGCCAGGCTGGGAGATTTTTCCGGTCAGCAGATGGAGGTTGTAAACCAGGTTATTCGCCCACACGCCGCGGGTATGCTGGTTAAAACCCATCGTCCAGTAAGAGATCACGCGCTTATTCGGATCGGCGTAGAGCTGTGCCAACTGTTCCAGTTGATCTTTTGGCACGCCGGTCATTTCAGCGGTCTTGTCCAGCGTATATTCTGCCACGAAGGCTTTATACTCGTCGAAGCTCATCGGCTCGGAAGCGTCGGAGCCCGGATTCTTCGCCGCTTTTTCCAGCGGGTGCGTCGGGCGTAAGCCGTAGCCGATATCCGTCGCCCCTTTACGCAGGTTCACATGCTTTGTGAAGAAATCCTGATTTACCGCGTTGTTCTGAATAATGTAATTCGCGATATAGTTAAGGATCACCAGATCGCTTTGCGGGGTAAAGACAATACCGTTGTCCGCCAGTTCAAAGCTGCGGTGCTGGAAGGTGGAGAGGACGGCAACCTTCACGTTCGGGTCGGACAAACGGCGGTTAGTGATGCGCGACCATAAAATCGGGTGCATCTCCGCCATGTTGGAACCCCACAGCACAAACGCATCGGCCTGCTCAATATCGTCGTAGCAGCCCATCGGTTCATCCATGCCAAAGGTGCGCATAAAGCCCACCACCGCCGAGGCCATGCAGTGACGCGCGTTCGGGTCGATGTTGTTAGAGCGGAAACCAGCCTTGAACAGTTTCGCGGCGGCATAGCCTTCCCAGATGGTCCATTGACCCGATCCAAACATGCCGATCGCTTCTGGTCCTTTCTCTTTCAGGGAGGTTTTAAACTTCTCCTCCATCACATCGAAGGCCTGTTCCCAGCTCACCGGCGTAAACTCGCCGTCTTTGTGATAGCTGCCGTCTTTCATGCGCAGCATCGGCTGCGTCAGACGATCTTTACCGTACATGATTTTGGGCAGGAAGTAGCCTTTAATGCAGTTCAGACCACGGTTGACCGGCGCGTCGGGGTCGCCCTGGCAGGCGACCACACGGCCCTGCTGCGTTCCCACCAACACACCGCAACCCGTTCCGCAAAAACGGCACGGCGCTTTATCCCATTTGATGGCTTCCTGCTGCCCGACAACGGCGCGGGCGACGCCCGGCACGCTCAGACCGGCAGCCGCCGCAGCGGCCGCAACGGCGTTAGCTTTCATAAAGCTACGACGACTGAGTTTCATGGTGTTTCCTCACCTTGCTCATCCTGCTGGTGATAAACCAGCGACACCGCCAGTACGCCCTCGACATTGCGTACTGACTCAATTGTTTGCATCAGCGTTTCACTCTGATCTGCTTCCGCCACCACGATCAGTTGCCCGCTTTCAACGTCGCTTAACGCGACTTCGCAACCCGGCAACGTGTTCAACTGTGTGCCAATGGCGGCGATGTTCTGACTTTTGGCCTGCACGACCAGGCTACAGACCTGCCAGTTAGTGCGCATGGTGGTTCTCCGCTTTGATGGCTGACACGGGACAGATAGCCACACACGCCCCGCATCCGTTACAGGCCTGCGAGTCAAGCTGCGGCTGGTAAATGCCGGATAGCGTGGGACGAAAGGTAATGGCCATAGGTTCACAACTGTCCTGGCAGCGATGGCATTCAACCGATTGCCTGGCGAGGCAGTTTTCCGTGAGCGTAAAAATCAGATCCCAGGCCCTGGTGTGGCGCGGAAGAAAAAGCGATTCAGTACAGGCCTGCGCACAGGCATAACAAAAGCTGCACTCGCCCCGTTTGAAATCTACGCTCGGATATCCCCCCGCCCCTCGCTGCAGGATGTCGGCCTCACACGCCTGGATGCAGGCGTCGCAACGCAGACAATGTGCGAGAAAATAGGTTGTTTCTCTGGCCCACGGCGGAAGAATCCCATTGCTGGCGTTGCGCCAACTGCCGGTCAACATGCTTCGACGGGATAAATCAACCATGATATCGCCCTTCCATAACGACACGCTTCCATAGGGAGTGAATACCAATAAAAACCGTACAATTTATGAGTAGTTGTTTTTGTAAATAAGATATTTCAGGATGTGTAAGAGATGCATACCCCGATAGAGGTAAATGCTGTTGCCGGATCAAAAGAGTGCCAGGTAAAGACCCGTAAACGTGCTTTTTCTCACATTTCAATGAGTTATATAGATGCTTATATAACGAAAATCACTAATAGTTGATAATTTCATTTACATTATCAATATCGGAATATTCCACTATATAAAAAGACGCTATTTTATTAATAATCTTGAAAATATGAGTAAATACAGATTAATAGATAATATGAATGTGTTAATCTGTTGCCCGTGCATACCGAAAACAGCAGAAAGGAAATACCGTGAACAATCAAATGAAGATGTTTGTCCCTGCCGTTGTCTTCGCCGCCCTCGCCAGCGCCTCTGCCTGGGCTAACAATGGTGATACCGCCCAGCCGCTGGAAAAAATCGCCCCCTATCCGCAGGCGGAAAAAGGAATGAAGCGGCAAGTGATAACCCTTACCCCTCAGCAGGATGAATCTACCCTCAAAGTGGAACTGTTGATTGGTCAAACGCTGAATGTGGATTGTAACCAGCATCGCCTCGGCGGCACGCTGGAAACAAAAACGCTGGAAGGCTGGGGCTATGACTATTATGTCTTTGATAACGTCACCTCTCCGGTATCAACCATGATGGCCTGCCCTGAAGGTAAGAAAGAGCAAAAATTCGTCACCGCCTGGCTGGGTGAAGACGGGATGCTGCGCTACAACAGCAAGCTGCCGATCGTGGTGTATACCCCGGCGAATGTGGACGTGAAATACCGCATCTGGAAAGCGGACGCTAACGTACAGAACGCCGTCGCGCGATAACGTTACGCTGCCCGGTCACACTTACCGGGCATCTGAACACGCCGGCTCACGCAGCGCTCCGGGGTTCTTTTCAAAACACGTCTGGAAATCCGCTCGCCCGATGCCTGGTGGCGACGCGTGGCATCTTATCAGGCCTACCCGCGTGCGGACGTAGGGCTGCCATCAGGCGGTTCATCCGGCCATTACGCAGTACGCGCAACCGCATCACGCGAGGCGGCATCACGTTCGTCGCCGGTGAGTTCGGTTAGCTGTCCGTTGCGCATTTCAAGCAGACGATCGGCGTGAATAAAATAGTGATCATCATGGCTGATGGCGAAAATGGTTTTGCCCATTTCCTGCATTAACGGCAACAGCACCTGATAAAACTCCCGGCGGAAATGCGGGTCCTGATCGGCGGCCCACTCATCCAGCAAAATAATATCGCGCTCTTCCGCCAGCGCCAGCAGCAGCGCAATGCGCTTTTTTTGCCCTTTCGACAGTTTAAGATTCAAAATGCGCCCGTCGTTTAGCTCCAGCTTGTGCGTCATTTTCAGGTGCTCAAGCCACTTTTCGACCAGCGCGGGATTGGCGGGTTTCCCCTGCGGCCCCAGCAGGCGGTCGAATAACCACACATCGGTGAACACCGCAGAAAACAGTTTGCGATAATCTTCCGGCTGCCCGGCGGCAATAGGTTGACCGTCAAGTAAAATCGTTCCCGATTGCGGCTGGTATAAACCGGTCAATAACATGGCCAGCGTCGATTTCCCGCTACCGTTGCCGCCAATTAAAAACAGCAGTTCGCCGCGGTGAATCGTCAGGTTGATGGGCCCCACGGAAAACGCGTTATCCTGATAGTGGAAAACCACGTTGCGCAGCTCCAGCGTCTTCCAGTCGGGAAAGGCTTTCGGCTGTGGAAAATCAGGCTTATACGGGGCGAGCGCGAATTTATTCAGTTTATTAAACGCCACCTGGGCGGTCAGTAGGGTTGGCAACGCCCCCACCGCAGACAGCAGCGGCGTGCGCAGGAACAGCAACGTCAGTGAATAGGTCGCCGCGACGTTGGTATCCGCCCAGCCGAGACTATTCGCCATCCAGAAGACCAGGCCTATCGCCCCCAGCATCATGATATTCGACCAGTTGACGGCGCTCAGATGAAAAGTATCGGCACGGATAATGTGATGACGGTACTCTTTGGCGTCCGGGGTATAGCATTGCTGAAAAATCTGCTCCGCACGCTCGCGGTTTAGCGTCAGCTCTTTGCGTCCTTCCAGCACCGTCTGATAGTCGTTGTACAGCTTATCTTCGGTCTCGCGCAGGGTCGCCATATGCTGGTAAACCCGCGCCACCAGCACGAATCCGCCCCAGATAGTGACCGCCATCCAGATAGCCGTAACCAGCAGCATTTTTGTCGATAGCATCGCCAGATACGCCGCCGAGCCGACGGTGAGGATAATGCCCTGCACCAGCTCAGGCAGACGCACAAAGGCGATAGTAATATTGCGAATATCGCTGGTCAGACCGGCCAGTAAAGAGGCGCTGCCCAGTTGCTCAATGCGTTCAACGTGCGTATCCAGAATGCGCTTGATAAATTCGCTGCGCAGGCGGTAAACGAAATGGTGTCCCAGAGTGGTGAGCGCCAGTTGGGAACCTAATGTGACGACCATTAGCAACAGGAGCAGGCCGAGAAATTCCGGCAGCACCATGACGTTGGTGTCCACCGTTTCAATCAGGCGCTGATTGATAAACGCGATCAGGCCAATCCCCAGCGCCGCGCTGGCGAGGCTCAGCGCCATCACGCTAATAAATGGCCAGCGGTACTGCCGCCAGACAAGAATAAGAAGTTCCATGCTTACAACCCGGACCGATAATAACAGCCCGCAGTTTAACTAACTCCACCTGCACAGCAAATAATTCTTATTTTTATTCTTTTTCAGCCGCCTGACGGAAGGTGAGATTGTAACGAAATTCACCGGTCATGGGATGAAAGCCCGCTTTAAGCGGCTGGATACCATGATAAAACAGACGGGACTCGCCGCCCCAGACCACGATATCGCCATGCTCCAGTAAGATCCGCTGGAGCGGATCGCTGCGACGCAGGCCGCCAAACTGAAAAACCGCCGGCACCCCCAACGAAACTGAGACAATAGGCGCGCGCAGATCCGGCTCGTCTTTATCCTGATGCAGCGACAGTTTTGCGCCGGGCGCGTAGCGATTGATCAGGCAGGCGTCCGGTTGGAAGCTCGCATACCCTGCCGCGATTGCCGCCTGACGACATACGCTGGCAAACGATAACGGCAGCGCAGGCCAGGGTTTATCGGTCAACGGATCGCGCACGGCATAACAATAACCGTGACGATCGGTGGTCCACCCTAACGCGCTGCAGTTGGTCATCGCCACCGACATGGTGTAGCCGCCCGGCGTCACCATCTGACGAAACGGAGACTGACTGGCGACAAACCCGATATCGTCTAATAGCGACTGCGCCGCGCGAAACGCAAAGCGGCGCAACACCACCGCGCCAGGCGCCAGGGGCTCTTGCCAGGGCGCTTCATCAGCAAATAGATCCAGCATTGCTACTCCTCTTTTTGCGCTTCTCGCTTTAATAGCTGCGCTTTTCGACGCACGCCCCAACGATAACCGGAGAGCGCGCCATCGCGACGCACGACCCGATGACACGGGATCACCATCGCCAGTTTATTCGCGCCGCACGCGCTGGCGACCGCGCGTACCGCCGTGGGTTTGCCGATAGTCGCGGCAAGCTGTTGATAGCTTACGGTTTCGCCGCAGGGAATTGCGCATAACGCCTGCCAGACCTGCTGTTGAAACGCGGTTCCCTGGATATCCAGCGGCAACGAGAGCAGCACATCGCGTGTGTTGATAGCCGCGACAACCTGCCGCACCCGTTGCTGAAAAGACGCGTCGGCAGGTTCGTGGCGGGCCGTCGGGAAAAGGGTGTGTAATTCAGCCAGTAGCGCGTCGTCGCTATCACCGGGGAGAATCGCGCAAATCCCCCGCTCGCTCTCCGCCACCAGGCACCGTCCGTAAACCCAGTCCGTCAGCGCATAGCGAACGGAGACATTATCGCCGCCTTTGCGAAACTGTTTTGCCGTCATGCCCAGCGTCTGGTCGGCATGACGGTAGTAGCTACTGCTATCCGGGAAGCCAGCGCGATAAATAGCCGCCGTGATCGGCTCTCCTTTCGCCAACGCCTCACGCAGCCGCCGGGCGCGCCACGCCTGCTGCCACCCTTTCGGCGTCATTCCGGTGCTCACTTTAAACAGACGGTGCAGATGAAACGGGCTCATCGCCACCGCCTGCGCCAGAGACGCCAGCGTTACCGGCGTCTCCTGCTCAAGTAAACGGCAGGCGCAGGCAATCTTATCCAACCGCCGTTGCTGCGCGCGCGCATTATCCGGCTGACAGCGCTTGCAGGGGCGAAAACCGGCGTCCAGCGCCTGCTCCGCGTTGGCAAAAAAGCGAACATTTTTACGTAACGCCCGCTTCGAGCGACAAGAAGGGCGGCAAAAAACGCCAGTGGTTCGCACTGCAAAAACGAAACGCCCATCCGCGCTGGCATCGCGCGCCTGCACCCGCAGCCAGCATTCATCATCGGTAAGTAACGCTTTTTTCATCATAGACTCCTTCATTAAGCATAGTGCTTGCTTACATGCAGTGTGTCCGTAAATCCGCCCACAAAAACCCGTAATCTTGCGTTTTAATTCTTATCGCTCACCAGGAACGTTTTGAACTGCGGCGACATCCAGGTTTTAAAGCCTTCACCTTCTTTCATGATCATAAAGACCGCCAGCCCTTCCCGCCGCACGACCTCTTGCGCCTTTTGCGTACCGAGCACCATCAGGCCGGTGTCCCAGCCGTCCGCTTCCAGCGCCGTTGGCGCGATGACCGTAACCGATACCAGATTGTGTTCAATGGGGCGCCCCGTTTGTGGATCGATAACGTGCGATACGCGCTTGCCATCCAGCTCGTAATAGTTACGGTAGCTGCCGGAGGTGCTGATGCCATGCCCGTTGATATCCACAATCGCCTGCACCGCGTTTTCCCGGTCGGTCGGCTTCTGAATCGCGACGCGCCACGGCTGCCCCTGCGCATTCATCCCGCGACTGCTTAATGCGCCGCCCACCGAGACCAGATAACGCGCAATGCCCTCCTGCTCCATCAGTCGCGCCAGATGATCCGCCGCATAGCCCTCCCCGACCGTGGAGAGATCAACATAAAGATCCGGCAGATCTTTTTGCAAAAACTGATGTCCAGCCCTGTCGATAACCTGCAAATGTTGCAGGCCTGTTTTCGCTTTTGCCGCATCGATTTGTGCTGGTGTTGGGATATGCAGCGGCTGCCGATCCGGCCCAAACCCCCACAGATTGACCAGCGGGCCCACGGTGATATCCATCGCGCCATCCGTCTTCGCGCCAATACGTAGCGCCGAGGTCACGATATCCGCCATGGCTTCGCTGACCGGCCAGGGCGCAAGGCTGCGTGAATGGTTAAAACGCATTAGCGCGGAGTCATTTTTATAGGTAGAAAGCAACCAATCATCAGCATCAAGCTGAGTCTGGATTTTAGTCTGTAACTCTGCGGCGCGTTTCGCATCGATGCCAACCACGCTCACCCGCCAGAGGGTCCCCATCGTTTTACCTTCCAGCACCTGAGCGGCAGGTGACGCTGTTGTCGTTTCGGGAGCCTCATCGCAGCCCATAAGTAAAAAAGCCGCCGCCAGACACACGGCCCGGCAAAAAGTCATTTTCATCGCTGTTTATCCTCATTCGAATGGACGCAAGCGTATATCAAAACGTCGTATTTGTACGCCGGAATAAGGCATGAAAAAAGGGCCCGCAGGCCCTTTAGCAACATCTTTTGCTGATTAGAACTGGTAAACCAGACCCAGCGCTACGATGTCGTCGGTGTTGATGCCCGCATCGCGGGTAAAGTCGTTTTTATCCAGCAGGTTGATTTTGTAATCAACATAGGTGGACATGTTTTTGTTGAAGTAGTAAGTCGCGCCGACATCAACATATTTTACGATGTCCTGGTCGCCATAGCTGGCGCCGTAGCCGTTGCTGATGTCCTTACCTTTAGACTGCAGGTAAGCCACAGACGGACGCAGACCAAAGTCGAACTGGTACTGAGCAACCACTTCAAAGTTCTGCGCTTTGTTGGCAAAACCGTAAGAGGTGGACTTATTGTTGCCGTTAGAGGTACCAAAACGGGTTGCGTTATAGGTCTGAGAATACTGCGCTGCCAGATAGATGTTGTTCGCATCGTATTTCAGGCCGCCGGTGTAGACCGTAGCGCGATCGCCGTTACCATACAGGTGTTCGTCAGCGGTGTTGTTCTGATCGGCAGTACGTTTAGACGTGGTGATAGCGCCACCGACAGAGAAGCCTTCGCCGATTGCATAAGTCAGCGATCCGCCGTAACCGTCACCGTTCTGGTTCAGCAGGCTGCGACCGTTGGTGTTTTCACCGCTCACGCTGCCATTTTTGCCCTGATACTGCAACGCGAAGTCCAGGCCATCCACCAGGCCGAAGAAGTCGGTGTTACGGTAAGTGGCATAGCCGTTACCACGCTGCTGCATAAAGTTGTCAGCGCCGTAGGTGTCGCCGCCGAACTCCGGCAGAACATCGGTCCAGGAGGTCACATCATAGGTTACGCCGTAGTTACGACCATAATCGAAGGAACCTGCGTCAGCGAATTTCAGACCCGCAAACGCCACACGCGTCCAGGAGTCGTTGCTGCCTTCAGTCTGGTTGCCCTGAATCTGATATTCCCACTGGCCATAACCGGTCAGCTGATCGTTAACCTGCGTTTCGCCTTTGAAGCCGATACGCATGTAGGTCTGGTCGCCGTCGCTGCCTTTGTCGTCAGAGAAGTAGTGCAGGCCATCAACTTTACCAAACAGGTCTAATTTGTTGCCGTCTTTATTATAAATTTCAGCCGCATTCGCTGCGCCCGCCACCAGCAGAGCTGGTACCAGGAGGGACAGTACTTTAACTTTCATGTTATTAACCCTCTGTTATATGCCTTTATTGCTTTTTTATGCCACTGCTTACTGGTTAACCCTCATTAACCAGTCGGCAAGTCCATTCTCCGCAAAAATACAGAATAATCCAACACGAATATGATACTAAAACTTTTAAGATGTTACAGTTATCTACATAGATGTTTCAAAATATGAATTTTACGGAACTTTTTTAAAGCAAAAATCAAGTAAAAATAAGCACAAATAGACAAAATATATTCACGAGACTTTTAAAATCAATGGGTTAAATTGATGAAATTCATAGCACTGAATGATAAAACAGAATCTTCATTCGCAACTAAAATAGTGACCGCTATCATCATTAACTTTATTTATTACCGTCATTCACTTCTGAATGTCTGTTTACCCCTATTTCAACCGGATGCTTCGCATTCGGTTTTTTTACGTTTTTTCAGACACACCCGGCAGATTTATGCTACTGCCTAAAACTATCACGGTTATTCACTACCCTCCCCTGCTCGACCGTTCGTAAGACATTAGCAAATAATTTCTTGATATTTAGTGCTAAACATTTATAAGTAGTCTTTATATTTGTACCGTTCTGCGAAGGTTGTACGCTTTTCCCGTCCCGCCGACGGAGCGCGTGTTAAGTTGCCCGGCATGACGTAAGAGTCTGGAAATTCATTCATTACCCTTTATACTGCCCTTCACCTTCAGCGTTGCTTTTACAGGTCGTAAACATAAATGAGTCAGTCTGACACAACGGTCTCTACCCGATTCTCCCTTCTACCGGGAAGCATTACCCGTTTCTTCTTATTGCTGATCATTGTGCTGCTGGTAACGATGGGCGTTATGGTACAGAGCGCCGTCAACGCCTGGTTGAAAGACAAAAGCTATCAAATTGTCGATATCACTCACGCTATTCATAAACGCGTGGACACCTGGCGGTATGTTACCTGGCAAATTTATGACAACATCGCCGCCACCACTACGCCATCGACAGGTGAAGGACTTCAGGAAACGCGTCTGAAACAGGATGTGTATTATCTTGAAAAGCCGCGACGTAAAACTGAAGCGCTGATTTTCGGTTCCCATGACAGCGCCACGCTGGAAATGACGCAGCGTATGTCAACCTATCTGGATACGCTGTGGGGCGCGGAAAACGTGCCGTGGTCAATGTATTATCTCAACGGACAGGATAACAGCCTGATTCTTATCTCTACCCTACCGTTGAAAGATCTCTCTTCCGGCTTTAAAGAGTCCACTATTGGCAATATCGTCGATTCCCGCCGGGCAGAGATGTTGCAGCAGGCGAATGCGCTGGATGAGCGCGAAAGTTTCTCCTCATTGCGAAAACTGGCCTGGCAAAACGGTCACTATTTTACGCTGCGCACGACCTTCAATCAGCCAGGACATCTGGCGACCGTGGTGGCGTTTGATCTGCCCATTAATGATTTAATCCCGCCGGGAATGCCGCTGGACAGTTTTCGGATAGAGCCTGACGCAACCCAGGCGACGGGGCGAAGCAGTGAAAAGGAAGCGCCAGATAGCGTCACGATTAGCTTTAACGGTTCAAAAATTGAGATCTCCTCAGCGCTTAACTCTACCGGAATGCGCCTGATCTGGCAGGTACCGTTCGGTACGCTTTTGCTTGATACGTTGCAAAATATTCTGCTGCCTTTACTGCTGAACATCGGGCTGCTGGCGTTGGCGTTATTTGGCTACGCCACGTTCCGTCATCAGCCGGGACGGTCGACGGAATCGACATCCGGCAACGCGGCGAATAACGAGCTTCGCGTCTTACGCGCCATTAATGAAGAGATCGTTTCTCTGCTGCCGCTGGGTCTGCTGGTCTACGATCAGGAAGGCAACCGCACCGTGATCAGCAATAAAATCGCCGATCATCTGTTGCCGCATCTTAACCTGCAAAATATTACCAGCATGGCGGAACAGCATCAGGGCGTGATTCAGGCGACAATTAATAACGAACTGTATGAGATCCGTCTGTTTCGCAGCCAGATCGCTCCCCGCACGCAGATCTTTATTATTCGCGATCAGGACCGGGAAGTGCTGGTGAATAAGAAGCTTAAACAGGCGCAGCGTTTGTATGAGAAGAATCAGCAGGGTCGCGCCGCCTTTATGCAAAATATCAGCAACACGCTTAAAGAGCCCGTACGCCAACTGGCGGTTAACGCCGCGGCAGTCACCACGCCGGAAAGCCTGAAACTGGCGGATCAGGCGGATGTATTGGTACGTATGATCGATGAAATCCAACTGGCGAATATGCTGGAAAATGACGCATGGAAGAGCGAAGCCACGCTGTTCTCCCTGCAGGATCTTATTGACGAAGTCGTGCCGGAAGTGCTGCCCGCCATTAAGCGTAAAGGGCTGCAACTGCTGATTAATAACCATCTTAGCGGCAACGATGAACGCTGGGGCGATCGCGACGCCCTGCGTCGGATTTTGCTGCTGTTGATTCAGTATGCCGTCACAACGACCGCTATGGGTAAAATTACGCTTGAAGTCGAGCAGGATGAATCTATCGCGGAGCGTCTGACTTTCCGTATTCTGGATACGGGCGAAGGCGTAACGTTAAACGAGATTGATAATCTGCATTTCCCGTATATGAATGAAACGCAGGGCGATCGTTACGGCAAAGCGAATCCGCTCACCTTCTGGCTGTGCAATCAACTGGCGCGCAAACTGGGCGGTCATCTCAACATTAAAGCGCGAGAAACGCTGGGCACGCGCTATACCGTTCATGTCAAAATGCTTCCTCACGATCAGCATACTCAGGTCGAAGAGCGCCTGCTGGACGACGTGAGCGTGATGGTCGATGTGACGTCCAACGAGGTTCGCGCGATTGTGCTGCGTCAGTTAGAAAACTGGGGCGCCACCTGCATCACGCCGGATGAAAGGCAGATAAGTCAAGAATATGATCTCTTTTTAACGGATAATCCGTCTAATCTTACTGCCTCGGGCTTGCTTTTAAGCGATGATGAGTCAGGCGTGCGGAAAATTGGCCCGGGTCAGTTGCGCGTCAACTTTAATATGAGCAATGCTATGCAGGAAGCTGTACTACAACTTATCGAAGAGCAGCTGGCGCAGGAAGAGATTCCCGCCTCCCCGCTCGGCGGAGATGAAAATGCCGAGCTTCATGCCAGCGGCTATTATGCGCTATTTGTAGACACAGTACCGGATGATGTTAAGAGGTTGTATACTGAGGCGGCAACCAGCGATTTCGCTGCGCTGGCCCAAACGGCCCACCGCCTGAAAGGGGTGTTTGCCATGCTTAATCTGGTACCCGGCAAGCAGTTATGTGAAACGCTGGAACATCTGATTCGTGAGAAAGATGCTCCAGGTATAGAAAAATATATCAGCGACATTGACGCCTACGTCAAAAGCTTGCTGTAGCAAGGTAGCCCAATACATGAACAATATGAACGTAATTATTGCCGATGACCACCCGATTGTACTGTTCGGTATTCGCAAATCACTTGAACAAATCGAGTGGGTGAATGTTGTCGGCGAATTTGAAGATTCCACAGCATTGATCAACAACCTGCCGAAATTAGATGCGCATGTGTTGATCACTGACCTCTCCATGCCGGGAGATAAATACGGCGATGGGATCACCTTGATCAAGTACATCAAGCGTCATTTTCCGAGCCTGTCTATTATCGTTCTGACCATGAACAACAATCCGGCGATCCTGAGCGCCGTGTTGGATCTTGATATTGAAGGGATCGTACTCAAGCAGGGTGCGCCAACCGATCTGCCTAAGGCGCTGGCCGCGCTGCAAAAAGGCAAAAAATTCACCCCGGAAAGCGTTTCTCGTCTGCTGGAGAAAATCAGCGCAGGCGGTTACGGCGATAAGCGCCTGTCGCCAAAAGAGAGCGAAGTATTACGCCTGTTCGCCGAGGGTTTCCTGGTCACCGAAATCGCCAAGAAGCTCAACCGCAGCATTAAGACCATCAGCAGCCAGAAGAAATCGGCGATGATGAAACTGGGCGTAGAGAATGATATCGCGCTGCTCAACTATCTCTCTTCCGTCACCCTGAGTCCGACAGACAAAGAATAAATCACTTTTACGTTACCCAGCCTGATGGCGCTACGCTTATCAGGCCTACCAGTCGACTCATCTTTTGCAGGCCGGACAGGCGACGCCGCCATCCGGCATTTTTTATGCCCGCGTTTTACGTACCCGCTCGGCATACACCGCCAGCGTCTGTTTCAACACATCCAGCGTCACAGGCTTCGACAAACAACTGTCCATACCGGACTCCAGGCAACGTTGTTTCTCTTCCGCCAGCGCGTTCGCCGTCACGCCGACGACCGGCAGCGTCAGCCCAAGCTGACGGATACGCTGCGTCAGGCGATAGCCGTCCATGTTCGGCATGTTCACATCGCTCAGAACAATATCGATAGCATTTTTACTCAGCACATTCAGAGCGTCCACGCCATCATTGGCTGTCTTACACTGATACCCCAGCGATCCCAGTTGATCGGCCAGCAAGCGGCGATTGATCGGATGATCGTCAACGACCAGAATCATCATGTCGTCATTTGAATCTGCGGTTTTATCCGTCGTCGGCAATGCGCTGGAAAGCGCTTCACTATCCAGCTCAATACTATAGATACGCGCCAACAGCGCGGGCAACTCATGCACCGACGCCACACTATGCACCCACTCGCCCGGCGCTCTTTCCAACGGAATCCCGATATGACGGCGGCAAAAGACGACCGCAGCCCTCCCCTGCCAGGTATGCTCCAGCGCGTCATCGACAATCAAAATATCGTCCGCGGCGGGTTCTTGCCCTTCATAACGCTGCGTATGAACGCCGCTACGCGCCAGACTGGTCTCAATAAACTGGCACAAAGAAGTATTGCGCACCGCCAGCCAACAGCAGGTTCCGGCGAGTCCTTCCACGCTCTTTTTCACAGGGTATTGCGCGCCATAAAGCGGGATGCGCAGCGTAAACTGGCTCCCCATGCCCGGCTCCGAATCGACGGAAATATCGCCGTCCATCATGCTGATCAATTTTTCGCAAATCGCCAGCCCCAGACCGGTCCCCTGAAAGTTACGCTGTACGCCGGTTCCCACCTGGAAGAAGGGATCGAACAGGCGAACCACCTCTTTTGCCGGAATACCGACGCCGGTATCCCGCACGCGAATGCTGAGATAATCCCCATCACAGCGCACATGCAGCACGATGCAGCCAATATCGGTAAACTTAATGGCGTTGCTCAACAGGTTTGAAATAACCTGCTGTAAACGCATCGGGTCACCGTTCAGCGATACCGGCACGTCAGGCTCAATAAAACAATACAGGCCGAGCTGCTTACGCACCACCAGCGGCAGATAATTGGCGGTGATATGGTTCATCACCTCTCGCGGTGAAAATTCGCGCGGCTCAATCTTTAGCTGTTCCGACTCAATTTTCGAGAAGTCGAGAATGTCGCTGATAATTTTCAGCAACAGACTGGAGGAGTTATTCATCGCCGTGACCAGCCGATCCACGCCTTTTGGCAGCTCTTTGGTTTGCAGCAGATCGAGATTGCCAATGATACCGTACAGCGGTGTGCGCAATTCATGGCTGACCGTCGCAAGGAACATGGATTTAGACTGGCTTGCCTGCTCCGCCGCCTGCGCCATCTCTTGCAGCGACTCTTCCATTTTGACGCGCGTACTCACATCTACCAACACGCAAATCGCGACGTTTTCATTGCGATAGCGGGAATGGACGAAGCTAATTTGCAAATTGGTATTATTGCTGGTCAATACATCAACGAAGTTAACCTGCTGGCCGCAAATGATTTGCGTCAGGCGCTGTCTATCTTCATGCGTGAGCATGTTCAGGTAGGTGTGCGCCAGTTCGTTACTCAGAATATTGACACCATCAATAGTGCGCAAAATACAGATCCCCACCGGCGCGGAGGCGACGATTTTACGGTTGAACTGTTCATGCTCTTCCAGACGCTGGGCATCGCTCTCCGCCGGAATGAAAATTCGCCGCTCATACATCCGCGCAAGCGTAAACAGCCCTGCGCCCACCAGCACGTTCAGCAGGATAGCGTTCAGGATAAGAATACGAATACGCTCCAGGACTAAATCTACAGGCACAGAATAGACAATACTGAGCGAGGATGGCGGCAGGCTTTTTTTGAGTACCAGTTCGCGAAAACCTGGCGTATAACCAAACCAGGAGCGCTCCTGCATCCAGCGCGGCTCCGCTTTAATATTGCCGTCAGGACCGGTCAACGAAATCAGCGAATGGCCGTTCTCATCAATAATAGTGACGCCCATCGGCAAACTGCCGGGCGTGAAAAAATTTTCCATACGGATGGACTGCTCGACGCCCAGCAGCGCCTGCAGACGGTTGGCCAGATACACCGGCGTCAGCGCATAAAAGTAGCCCACGCCCTGACGCGCGCCCTGGCTTATCCAGAAAAGGTTATTCCCACTTTCTTCCTGCGGCGCGTTGCGGTATTTCATAATCCGCTCATGTAACGCTTTTAACGCATCATCGCGCTCCACGGGCATTTCACGCAGGCCGAAATTCGCCATACAGAGGTTATCGCTGCCAATCAGGAAAACGCGGTTAAGATCATACGCCGCTGAAAAGTTGTCGCGCCAGTAACGCATAAACCAGGCCAGCGACTCCAGCGATCCGCGCCAGGCGGAGCCCATCGCCGCACAGTCTGAGTCGGCAAATAGCGGTTCAAAGTCCGGCACCACCATTTTGTCATCACGCGCACGCGACGACATGACGCCGTTTTCCGCCGTTAAACGGTTCTCGGCGATATATTTGAGCTCTTTCATCACATCCGACGTGCGCTGGATAAAACGCTGCGCCTGATCGGAGCTAAGGTTGAACTCCTGACGAATTTCAGATTCCCGCTGGTGCAGGGCATTGACGATGTAAAACACCGAAACAAAGGCGATTAAGAGCCAAATGAGTAACGCTAACGCTCTGAATAAGTAGCGCGAGACTTTCAGCGTAGTTCGAAAGGAAGCAAGGTATTTCAAAGGGGCGAAGCTCCGCCTCAGGATGTAAATAGAGTGTGACTAAGGTAGCGGTAAATGACGTAGCCCGCAACGGCAAAGAAAAAGGGCCGGATATCCGGCCCTCGCACAGCAATAACATTACTCGTCAGCGTCATCCGCAACGTCGTCATCGCTTTCCGCTTCCGGGGCGATATCCTCATCCCCTTCCGCCACGCTGCCGTCGATAGCGTCGAGTTCTTCGTCATCTACCGGTTCAGCAACGCGTTGCAGACCCACCACGTTTTCATCTTCCGCCGTGCGGATAAGGATAACGCCCTGGGTATTACGTCCCACGACGCTGATCTCGGACACTCGGGTACGCACCAGAGTACCGGCATCCGTGATCATCATGATCTGGTCGCAATCGTCTACCTGTACCGCACCGACAACGGAACCGTTGCGCTCGGTCACTTTGATAGAGATAACGCCCTGCGTCGCACGAGACTTGGTCGGGTACTCGTCCGCTGCGGTACGCTTCCCGTAGCCGTTTTGCGTTACGGTCAGAATAGCGCCTTCGCCGCGTGGGATGATCAGAGAGACGACTTTATCGTCTCCCGCCAGCTTAATACCGCGCACACCGGTCGCGGTACGCCCCATCGCACGGACGGCGTCTTCTTTGAAGCGCACCACTTTACCCGCGGCCGAGAACAGCATGACTTCGTCAGAACCAGAAGTCAGGTCAACGCCAATCAGCTCGTCGCCGTCGTTGAGGTTCACCGCGATAATACCGGCGGAACGCGGACGGCTGAATTCGGTCAGCGCCGTTTTCTTCACGGTACCGCTGGCGGTCGCCATAAAGACGTTGACGCCTTCTTCGTATTCACGAACCGGCAGAATCGCGGTGATACGTTCGTTGGCTTCCAGCGGCAGCAGGTTAACGATCGGACGACCGCGCGCGCCGCGGCTGGCTTCCGGCAACTGATAGACCTTCATCCAGTACAGACGGCCCCGGCTGGAGAAGCAGAGGATGGTGTCATGGGTGTTGGCCACCAGCAGGCGGTCGATAAAGTCTTCTTCTTTAATACGCGCGGCAGATTTACCTTTCCCACCACGACGTTGCGCTTCGTAATCCGTCAGCGGTTGATATTTGACGTAACCCTGGTGAGACAGCGTCACGACAACATCTTCCTGGCTAATCAGATCTTCGATATTAATATCGGCGCTGTTGGCGGTGATTTCGGTACGACGCTCATCGCCGAACTGATCGCGAATTAACTCCATCTCTTCGCGGATCACTTCCATCAGGCGATCGGCGCTGCCCAGAATGTGCAGCAGTTCAGCAATCTGCTCCAGCAACTCTTTGTATTCGTCGAGCAGTTTTTCATGCTCCAGGCCGGTCAGTTTCTGCAAACGCAGATCCAGAATCGCCTGCGCCTGCTGCTCAGTCAGGTAATACTGACCGTCACGCACGCCAAATTCTGGCTCCAGCCATTCCGGACGCGCAGCGTCATCACCAGCGCGCTCCAGCATCGCAGCAACGTTGCCCAGATCCCACGGACGCGAAATCAGCGCCGCTTTTGCTTCTGCCGGCGTTGGCGCGCGGCGAATCAGTTCGATAATCGGGTCGATGTTAGCCAGCGCAATCGCCAGAGCTTCAAGGATATGCGCGCGGTCACGGGCTTTACGCAGTTCAAAAATAGTACGACGCGTCACCACTTCACGGCGGTGGCGCACGAACGCTGAAATGATGTCTTTCAGGTTCATGATCTTCGGCTGGCCGTGATGCAGCGCCACCATGTTAATACCGAAGGAAACCTGTAGCTGGGTCTGGGAGTAGAGATTATTAAGCACCACCTCGCCCACCGCATCGCGTTTCACTTCAATCACGATGCGCATCCCGTCTTTGTCGGATTCGTCACGCAGCGCGCTGATGCCTTCCACGCGTTTATCTTTCACCAGCTCGGCGATTTTCTCGATCAGGCGCGCTTTGTTCACCTGATAGGGAATTTCATGGACGATGATGGTTTCACGGCCCGTTTTCGCGTCAGCTTCAACTTCCGCGCGGGCGCGAATGTACACTTTGCCACGACCGGTACGGTAGGCTTCTTCGATACCACGACGACCGTTGATGATCGCGGCGGTCGGGAAGTCCGGCCCCGGAATATGTTCCATCAGCCCTTCAATGCTGATGTCTTCGTTGTCGATATACGCCAGGCAGCCGTTAATCACTTCCGTCAGGTTGTGCGGCGGGATATTCGTCGCCATACCTACTGCGATACCGGAAGAACCGTTCACCAGCAGATTCGGAATTTTGGTCGGCATGACGTCCGGAATTTTTTCCGTACCGTCATAGTTATCCACGAAATCCACCGTCTCTTTTTCGAGATCGGCCATCAGTTCGTGGGCGATTTTCGCCAGACGGATCTCCGTATAACGCATTGCCGCCGCGGAGTCGCCGTCAATAGAACCGAAGTTACCCTGACCATCCACCAGCATGTAACGCAGCGAGAATGGCTGCGCCATACGAACGATGGTGTAATACACTGCGGAATCGCCGTGGGGATGGTATTTACCGATTACGTCACCAACGACACGGGCAGATTTTTTATAGGCTTTGTTCCAGTCATTGCCCAATACGTTCATGGCGTAAAGTACGCGACGGTGTACCGGCTTCAGGCCATCTCGGACATCCGGCAGCGCACGGCCAACAATGACCGACATCGCATAATCCAGATAGGAGCTTTTCAGCTCTTCCTCAATGTTGACCGGTGTAATTTCTCTCGCAAGGTCGCTCATCTAACCGCTATCCCTCTACTGTATCCCGGATTCAAAGGTCGCAAATTATAACACATTCGCCCACGTACTGGTAAACGGAATGCAGCCAGACAATGCTTTATTCGGGTGCCGCATGCTCTCTTCATTTATAAGCGTGGTCTCGGCGTTTATCGGCGATCGGTTTCAGAGGCGACACAGGGGAGATCGGGGTCTGGCCAGGAAGAGGCTGGAAAATCAATACCTCCCGCGTATACCCGTCATACTTCAAGTTTCATGTGCGTTGGCGGCAAGTTACTCGGCCCATCCCTGGGCCTCGCCCCGTCGGGGTTAGCGCAAGCGCTGTTCAAGACGGTTAACCATTTTATCCTGCAACTCGAATTATTTAGGGGATATGCCGGGAGGCATAAACCATAATCAGTATCACCAGATGCTATTTAATCACATAGGCCAGGTATTCTTTCACTACCTCATCGTTTAATTCCTGACCCAATCCGGGCTGTTCCGGCGCGACATAATAGCCATTTTCCGGTTGATAATCGTGGGTACAAAGTTCCCGAATAGATGCTTTCATCGCATTGGTATGATGCTCATGAATAATAAAGTTGGGAATTGCTGTTTCCATATGCAGCGCGGCTACCGTGGAAACAGGACCGCCGCAAACATGCACCTGTACAGTGGTGTCATAAATATTAGCATAGTCACAGATTTTCTTTCCTTCGGTAATTCCGCCGCAGAGACACAAATCAGGTTGCGCTACGGCAATAGACTGCTTCTCCAGTAATTCCCTGTATCCCCATCTTGTGTAGGAACGCTCGCCAGTGGCGATTGGAATCGTTGTTGAACGGGAAACTTTCTGCATATTATCAGAATTTAATGGATGAATCGGTTCTTCATAAAGAAAGATACGATACTTTTCTATCGCCTTCGCAAATTGAATAGCTGAGTTTGTACCGAGAAGAGAATGGATTTCCACGATAATATCAGCATCATCCCCCATTGCTTCACGCATAGCGGCAATTCGCGCTTCCCCCATTTTTAATTGATCGGCCAGTAACAATCCTGAATAGTTACGATTTTTATTCTGAAAAACACAGTCATCGCCATTACGATCGATTTCGAGTGGATCCACTTTAATCGCATCATATCCATCGTCAAGAGCCGCACGCGCCGCCTCAGCATATTCCTCAGGTGTCACTAATATCTGGCGTTTATCCCCCCAACCAAATTGTAACTGACTAGCATAGGTTCTTAATTTTTCATTAGTTTTCCCGCCAAGGAGCTGATAAACAGGTACACCTAAATATTTACCTTTGATATCCCAAAGAGCAATATCAATAGCGCTCATTCCGGCATAAAAAACGTTTCCGCCCCCCATCCCCCAAAAAGTCTTTCTGAAAAAGAACTCCCAAATTTTTTCGATATTTAATGGATCTTCACCCACAACCAATGGCGCCAGATCTCTGATGATCCCTACGCCAGCTTTAGCGCCTGCGCCATAGGCCAGTCCTACTTCGCCAATACCACTTAATCCTGAGTCGGTATTCACCCGGATAAGTACTGGATTATAGGATGACATCGTTTGATCTCTTTTTTTTAATTCACAGTCAAAAACTTCAATAGATGTAATTTTCATAATTTCTCCATTTATCAGGTTCGTGATACAACATTTGTTTGTTGGCTTTTTTCTTTTTTCACATCAATTTTCATTAACGCCAAAACGGCTACCGCAGCGAAGCAAAGTATTGCCTCTACAATAAATATTCCTGTCGCACCATAATGAGTAGAAACAAATCCCAGTGACTTATTAATCAGGAATCCGCCAAGACTTGAACATGAGTTAATAAACGCAATGCTGATAGCCAACCCTGACGGCGACAATAATGCAGAAGGCAGCGCCCAGTAAGGTCCGTAATAGCTGAGGATCCCAACACCATAGAACGTTAGCCCCAGCATTCTCAGCGACATTGAGGGGACAAGAGCAATCATCAGAAAACCACAGCCTGCCAGAAACATGGGTAATGCAGCATGCCATTTTCGTTCATTCTTTTTATCGGAATGCCAGCCCCACCAGGGCATGCTGAACATAGCGAAAATAAACGGAATACTCATGATTAAACCAACGTCAGTATCCGTAAAATCAGCTGAAAATCCCTTCACCAACCCCGGCAACCAGTAGTTTGCCGCCAGAGCAGCCGCCTGAATCAACATGTAGGCGAAAGAAAGCTGAAGCAAAACTGGATTTTTGATTACGGAAAGAAAGGATGAGTTGGTATTTTTATTTAATGCAGCTGCGGTTTCATTGTCAGTACGTAATTTATTAACTAAGGCCGATATCTGCTGTGGCGTAAGCCATTTAGCCTTTTCTGGACTGTCAGGCAGTAAATAAAATGTCAGGATGCCAAGGAATACGGTAGGGATACCTTCAATAGCAAAAAGCCAGCGCCAGCCTTCATAATCCGGGGTATTCAAATGCTCGATGATCCAACCAGACATCGGTGCAGCCAATACCGATGCAACAGCAATAGATAACATGAAGAAACTATTGACTTTTCCGCGTTCACGAGCCGGGAACCAACATGCAAGATAATAAACCATGCCCGGGAAAAAGCCAGCTTCAAATACCCCCAAAAAAATGCGAGCCAGCAAAATATGTTGAGTATCTTTAGCAAAAAAAATCAGCCCTGTTACCGCTCCCCAGCCGATAATAATGGAACTAATCCATTTTCTTGCGCCAAGCTTTTGCAAGCCAATGCTACTCGGAATTTGAAAGATTAAATATGATATGAAGAATACAGAAGAAATATTAGCGAAATCCTCAGGCGTAATACCGAGAGATTCATTCATGCGTAATGCAGCAAACCCAATATTGACACGATCCATATAGTTAAAAAAGTAAAGAATAAAGGCCAAAGGAATGATTTTCCTTTTTACAATACGAATTGCATCGTATAAATTTTCTTGTGGACTACTCATTTTGCATCACCTTTTATGATTCAATGAATAAGGGTATTGACCGGAATTGATGTTACGTAAAAAACAATACAATTCAAAAGCTAATGTGTCATATCTGATATATCAGCAAGCAAACTTAATGAAATATACAATAACAACAATAAAGTATGTAAATTTTCTTATATCTGATATATTAGATCCGTTAATTTTGAATAAATTAATTACAATGGAGCCGGGTTTAACCATGGAGGAGAAGAAAATGAAAAATAGATTAAAGCGTGACTTTAGTCACATATCAATTGAAATACCCAAATCCATCACCCAGGTGATTAAAGAGAAAATAAGGGAGATGATTATCCATGGCGATTTCGATCTTGGGCAAGCGATCAGTGAAAATGAACTATCAAATATTCTGATGGTAAGTAAAACACCAATTCGTGAAGCTTTTATTTGGCTGAGCTATAATGAAAACTTAGTCAACATCATTCCCCGCAGTGGGACATTTGTTTTTTCTGTCACCGACGAGGATATCAATGATCTCATCAAAATGAGGGTTATCCTTGAACAGGGCGCAATTCGTGAAGCGATGGAGAAAAATGCTAACAATGTCATAGTCGAATTAAGCAATATTTTATCGAAGTCAGCAAAAATTAATGCAGAGCGCGATACGCAAGCTTACCTCAAACTGGATCATGATTTTCATTATGTTTTTGTGAAATATGCCGATAATAAATACATTTCACAAGCACACCTGTTGATCTCAGCACGTTTATTGGCAATTCGCTACAGACTGGATTTTACCACTGAATATATCACCAGCTCTAACCGTGGACATGCCACTATTTTGGATATGTTAAAAAACAACAACGTCGAGGGCGTCTGTAATTTTATCACGCACCACATCGGTAGCGGTTTTACAGAACGCGCAAGAAAACTTCTTGCGCTGAAAGCGTAATAAAGACGGCAGTAGATATAACGCAGCGACTTTGCACCTGCTATACTGCCCCGATAGATCAATAGCGGAATCTCATGTACTCATGAACACTGAAAAACCGTCGGTAGCTCACAACGTTGACCATAATGAAATCGCCAAATTCGAAGCCGTCGCGTCGCGCTGGTGGGATCTGGAGGGCGAATTCAAGCCATTGCATCGTATCAACCCCCTACGCCTTGGCTACATTACTGAGCGCTCAGGCGGCCTGTTTGGTAAAAAGGTGCTCGACGTCGGCTGTGGCGGCGGTATTCTGGCGGAGAGCATGGCGCGCGAAGGCGCAACCGTCACCGGGCTGGATATGGGCTTTGAGCCTTTGCAGGTCGCCAAACTGCATGCGCTGGAAAGCGGCATCGAGGTAGAGTACATGCAGGAGACGGTTGAGGAACATGCGGCAAAACACGCCCAGCAATACGACGTCGTCACCTGTATGGAAATGCTGGAGCACGTTCCCGATCCGCAATCGGTCGTCCACGCCTGCGCCCAACTGGTTAAACCCGGCGGCGAGGTGTTCTTCTCAACGTTGAACCGCAATGGGAAATCCTGGCTGATGGCGGTCGTCGGCGCTGAGTATATTCTGCGCATGGTGCCAAAAGGCACGCACGACGTGAAGAAATTCATTAAGCCTGCTGAACTGTTAAGCTGGGTAGATGAAACCGTCCTGAAAGAGCAACATATCACCGGGCTGCACTACAACCCGATAACCAATACTTTCAAACTCGGTCCCGGAGTAGACGTTAACTACATGTTGCATACCCGCGCTAAAAAAGCCTGACATCAAAGAATTTTCCTATAAGGGTTGCGTTAGATCATCGGGCGCAACCTTTCTCTTCGATGAAGAAATCAGCATTCGATCAAATTTTGATTTTTTTTTATGAATTGTTGACATCCTCTCCAGGCCTTATCAGACGCGCATTTAGCGATTCTTACTCTTTTACAACCGCAATTTAACGCCAAAATCAACTCTTGTACTCAAAAGAATCCCTACTAGAATACTCACCATATAGCGTTTCACTTATCGATTACCCCCTATATATAGTATTTATCCACAGAGTTAGTCACAACGTGGCGTTGTGGATAAGCGGGGGGATATTTTTCTTTCACGGACAGGTAAACAGGTAGAAAACCACATGAATCAGAGTCTGCTGGTGACAAAGCGTGACGGCCGTACTGAGCGCATCAATCTCGACAAAATTCATCGCGTGCTTGATTGGGCGGCAGAAGGACTGAATAACGTATCGGTTTCTCAGGTCGAGCTACGCTCGCATATTCAGTTTTATGATGGGATTAAGACCTCCGATATCCATGAAACTATCATTAAGGCCGCCGCAGACCTGATCTCTCGCGATGCGCCGGATTATCAATACCTGGCTGCGCGTCTGGCGATTTTCCACCTGCGTAAGAAAGCCTTCGGCCAGTTTGAGCCGCCCGCACTTTACCACCATGTGGTAAAAATGGTTGAGCTTGGCAAATACGACAATCATCTGCTGGAAGACTACACGGAAGAAGAGTTCAAGCAGATGGATTCGTTTATCGTTCACGATCGCGATATGACCTTCTCCTACGCTGCCGTTAAGCAGCTGGAAGGGAAATATCTGGTGCAAAACCGCGTGACCGGCGAAATCTATGAAAGCGCACAGTTCCTCTACATTCTGGTAGCGGCCTGCCTGTTCTCGAACTACCCGCGTGAAACGCGTCTTGACTATGTAAAACGTTTTTACGATGCGGTCTCTACGTTCAAAATCTCGCTGCCGACGCCCATCATGTCCGGTGTGCGTACCCCAACCCGTCAGTTCAGCTCCTGCGTACTGATCGAGTGTGGCGACAGTCTGGATTCCATCAACGCCACCTCCAGCGCTATCGTGAAATACGTTTCTCAGCGCGCCGGTATCGGCATCAACGCGGGACGCATTCGTGCGCTGGGCAGCCCGATTCGCGGCGGCGAAGCGTTCCACACCGGCTGTATTCCGTTCTACAAGCACTTCCAGACGGCGGTGAAATCCTGTTCGCAGGGCGGCGTGCGCGGCGGCGCGGCAACCCTCTTCTACCCGATGTGGCATCTGGAAGTGGAAAGCCTGCTGGTGCTGAAAAACAACCGCGGCGTGGAAGGCAACCGCGTACGTCACATGGACTACGGCGTACAGATCAACAAACTGATGTATACCCGCCTGCTGAAGGGCGGCGACATTACGCTGTTCAGTCCGTCGGATGTACCCGGGCTATACGATGCGTTCTTCGCCGACCAGGACGAATTCGAACGCCTGTACGTGAAATATGAACACGACGACAGCATCCGCAAACAGCGTGTGAAAGCGGTCGAACTGTTCTCGCTGATGATGCAGGAACGCGCCTCTACCGGTCGTATCTATATCCAGAACGTTGACCACTGCAATACTCACAGTCCGTTCGATCCGGTTGTCGCCCCGGTACGCCAGTCTAACCTGTGTCTGGAGATTGCCCTGCCAACCAAACCGCTGAACGATGTCAACGATGAAAACGGCGAAATTGCGTTGTGTACGCTGTCTGCATTCAACCTGGGCGCCATTAAAACTCTGGACGAGCTGGAAGAACTGGCTATTCTGGCAGTACGCGCTTTGGATGCTCTGCTCGATTATCAGGATTACCCGATTCCGGCTGCCAAACGCGGCGCAATGGGCCGTCGTACGCTGGGCATTGGCGTGATTAACTTCGCCTACTGGCTGGCGAAAAACGGTAAGCGTTATTCCGACGGCAGCGCCAATAATCTGACGCATAAAACCTTCGAAGCCATTCAGTACTATCTGCTTAAAGCGTCCAACGAACTGGCGAAAGAGCAAGGCGCCTGCCCATGGTTCAACGAAACCACCTATGCAAAAGGCATTTTGCCGATCGACACCTACAAAAAAGATCTGGATGCGATCGTCAACGAACCGCTGCACTACGACTGGCAACAGCTGCGTGAGTCGATCAAAACCCACGGTCTGCGTAACTCCACGCTATCGGCGCTAATGCCGTCGGAAACGTCGTCCCAGATCTCCAACGCCACCAACGGCATTGAGCCGCCGCGCGGCTACGTCAGCATCAAGGCCTCGAAAGACGGTATTTTGCGTCAGGTCGTGCCGGATTATGAGCATCTGAAAGACGCTTACGAACTGTTGTGGGAGATGCCGAACAACGACGGTTATCTGCAACTGGTGGGTATCATGCAGAAGTTTATCGATCAGTCGATTTCCGCCAATACCAACTACGATCCGTCACGTTTCCCGTCAGGAAAAGTGCCGATGCAGCAACTGCTGAAAGATTTGCTCACCGCGTATAAGTTTGGCGTGAAAACTCTGTACTATCAAAATACCCGCGACGGCGCGGAAGATGCGCAGGACGATTTGGCGCCTTCTATTCAGGACGATGGCTGCGAAAGCGGCGCTTGTAAGATCTGATGAATAGTGCCGGGTAGCGCTATGCTTACCCGGCCTACGATTGTACGGTTTGTAGGCCGGATAAGGCGCTTGCGCCGCCATCCGGCGCTCATCCCATAAAGGATTCACTTCAATGGCATACACCACTTTTTCACAGACGAAAAACGATCAGCTCAAGGAACCCATGTTCTTTGGCCAGCCGGTCAACGTTGCACGCTATGACCAGCAGAAATATGACATCTTCGAAAAACTGATCGAAAAACAGCTCTCTTTCTTCTGGCGTCCGGAAGAGGTCGACGTCTCCCGCGATCGTATCGATTATCAGGCGTTGCCGGAGCACGAAAAACATATCTTCATCAGCAACCTCAAATACCAGACGCTGCTGGATTCCATTCAGGGACGTAGCCCGAACGTCGCCCTGCTGCCGCTCATTTCCATCCCGGAGCTGGAGACGTGGGTAGAGACCTGGGCGTTTTCTGAGACGATTCACTCACGATCCTACACCCACATTATTCGTAACATCGTCAACGATCCGGCGGTCGTGTTTGACGATATCGTGACCAATGAGCAAATTCAGAAGCGCGCCGAAGGTATCTCCGCCTACTACGACGAACTTATTGAGATGACCAGTTACTGGCACCTGCTCGGTGAAGGCACCCATACCGTTAATGGCAAAACGGTTGTCGTGAATCTGCGTGAGCTGAAGAAAAAACTGTATCTGTGCCTGATGAGCGTGAACGCGCTGGAAGCCATCCGCTTCTACGTCAGCTTCGCCTGCTCTTTCGCATTTGCCGAGCGTGAACTGATGGAAGGCAACGCCAAAATTATCCGTCTGATCGCCCGTGACGAAGCTCTGCATCTGACCGGCACGCAACATATGCTGAACCTGTTGCGTAGCGGCGTGGACGACCCGGAGATGGCGGAAATCGCCGAAGAGTGTAAACAGGAATGTTATGACCTGTTCGTGCAGGCGGCGCAGCAGGAAAAAGAGTGGGCGGACTATCTGTTCCGCGACGGTTCGATGATCGGCCTGAATAAAGATATCCTGTGTCAATACGTTGAATATATTACTAATATTCGTATGCAGGCGGTAGGGCTGGATCTGCCGTTCCAGACCCGCTCCAACCCAATCCCGTGGATCAATACCTGGCTGGTGTCCGATAACGTTCAGGTTGCGCCACAGGAAGTGGAAGTTAGTTCTTATCTGGTCGGACAAATCGATTCGGAAGTCGATACCGACGATCTGAGTAATTTCCAGCTCTGATGGGACGCGTCACGCTGCGTATCACTGGCACACAGCTGCTGTGCCAGGATGAACACCCTTCTCTGCTGGCCGCGCTGGAATCGCATAACGTTGAGGTGGAGTATCAGTGCCGCGAAGGTTATTGCGGCTCCTGCCGTACCCGACTGGTTGCCGGTCAGGTTGACTGGATTACGGAACCTTTAGCGTTTATCCAGCCAGGAGAGATTTTGCCCTGCTGCTGCAGGGCAAAAGGCGATATCGAAATCGAGATGTAACTCAGTGCAACTCGCTGGTGGAAACCAAAGGCATCACGCCACGTTTTTTCATCTGCACGGCATACAGTGCGCCAGCGAGTACCACCAGCACCGCGCCAGCGACATAAATCATACGATAGCCAACCGACTCAACCATCATTCCCATGATAAAGGCGCCAATCGCCATTCCGGCATCCATCGCGTTAAAGAACAGTGAATTCGCCACGCCGATTTTATGCGGTTCAACCGAGCTGATAATTTGCGTCTGGAAAACCGGCGTGACCGAACCGTAGCCGATACCGATGAGACCGCCGGAAATAATCATCATGATGCTGCCATTGGTGTAGCCCAGCGCCACCAGACCGATGGTAAAAGCCAACAGGCATGGGAAAACAACATATTTCGGCCCTTTTTTATCACAAATATTCCCGGTGAAGGTACGGCATATCATCAGGAAAATCGCGTAGCACAGCAGGAAATTACTGGCCGCCGCCATTAAATCCAGCTCACGCGCATACAGCGCCAGGAAAGCCGATACGCCGGCATAGGAGAAAGTCATAAAAAAGGTGACCAGCGCAAAAGGCAAGGCGGCGCGGTCAAACATCGCGGCAAAACCCAGATTCGGTTTCGAACCATCGGCATGACGAATTACCGGAGGGACCGTCACAATCAGGGAAAGTACAATCCCTAACGCCGCTACAGCGGAACAAAGCCAGAATGCGGCAGTGAACGCGTTCCAGCGGGCCATATTCAAACCGATCCACGGTCCTACGACCATCGCAAGGCCCATCGCTAAAGAGAAAAAGCTGATGCCCTCTCCACGTCGGGAGGCCGGAATTAACCGCGCTGAAATAGTTCCTTTTACCGTGGTAATAACACCAAACGTAATCCCATGAAGTACGCGGATAAAGAGCAGCGACTCGATAGAATGGCAAACCGGATACAGCGCGGTAATCACCAAAAAAGCCAGAGAAGAGAGCACCAGAATCTTTTTATTCGAATATTTTCCCACCCATTGTCCGGCAAATGGCCGAATAACAATTGCCGCGGCCAGGAAACATGTCACTAACAGCCCGGCCTTATCTGCAGAAGCATGCAGGCGGTCAGCGATATAAATGGGTAATAAAGTTAGCAGTACATAAAAAACAAAAAAGATAATAAAACTGACTATGGTGATTGCCCAAAAATCCTTCGTCCATAATTTTTCTTTCATTCTTAACGACCCGCTCAGATGGCGCACGCAGGCAACGCTCAGCTCAACTGAACACCGATCAGGTGCGTCAAAATGTGATGTATTCGATAGAATCGCAGTATAAACAAGTGCACTCTATTAGAAAAATTAATCGTTTTAATTATATTAATTAGGTTTTACTAATGACACTAACTCAAATCCACGCCCTGCTTGCCGTACTGGAGTACGGCGGATTTACCGAGGCCAGCAAACGGCTATACATGACGCAATCCGCCGTCAGCCAGGCCATCTCCGCGCTTGAGGAGGAGCTCGGCGTTGACATATTGATTCGTGAGCGTCGTAAAGAGATTGAGCTTACCGCCGCCGGTAGCCGCATCGTCAGGCACTTACGCGCGATCCAGCGCGACGTCAACGCGGTAAAAGAGATTGCCGAACAAGAAAAAAAGAACCCGGCCCGTACGCTACGGATTGGCTGTTTTCCCAGCGCCTGCGCCTGCATTTTACCCGGCGTCATTCGCTATTTTGAAAGCCATCATCCAAATGTAAAAATTATCCCCTATGAAGAGAACAGTACGGCTATTATTGATTCGCTGCAGGACGGAAGTATTGATGCCGGTTTCGTTCCTTTTCCGGTCAACGGTATGTATTGCGTCCCCATTTACCGGGATAAATTCACCGTAGTGGTGCCTGAAAATCATCCCCTGGCGGCCAATAGTACGGTAACGGTCGAAGAACTGATGGACGAACCACTTATTGTCAGTAAAGGTCGTTATGAATTAAGCATTATGGCGTTGTTTAAAGAAAAGGGTATTGAGCCGATATTTAAATATGAATTTAACCATCCCGATACTGCGCTGAATTTTATTCGCCAGGGATTAGGTATCGCCTTATTGCCAGAATTAACCTTAAAAGCCACGACAGGAAAATTATGCTCCGTGGCGCTGGAACCCACCTTTTATCGACAAATTTCCCTGTTAGCAAAAGAACCGCCGGTAGAAGGAAGTCCGTTATTTTTATTACAAAAATGTATGGAAACACTGACCGATGAGGGGTTGCTATAAAACAACCCCGCCTGATGGCATTGCGTTTACCAGACTTACGCTGGCAAACGTTGCGCCAGGCCGGATGAGGCGTTTATGCCCTCATCCGGCGCGTCACTTCGACTATGGCAAACCTTTAGTCATTTTTTTGCAGGAACATAACCGCCTTATCCGGGAAGTCAGTGAACAGCCCGTCGACGCCCGCCTTGTTATACAGGATGTCGTACAACTGATTGACGTCTGTGGCATAGTCCGGCAATTGATCGGCACGCACAGTGTAAGGATGCACTACCATCTTATTCTGATGCGCGTCTTGCACCATTCCAGTCAGCTTGATATTCCCTTTCGTTGAGCCTTCCGCAACCAGCATATGGTAATCCGGACCAATACCGTCCGCATATTCCGCCACCTGCTTCATAGCGCCCGGCTTAAACATCCAGTCGTAGTTGTAATTTACCCAACGACCGTCCGGCTGTTTCTGCTGTGTTTCATTCCAGTCGGTATACGCAATAAGTTGAACCAGATTGAGATCCATCCCCATTTTGGGTTCCAGTTCATTCTTAATACGTTTCAGCTCAGCGACATCAAAACACTGCAAATAGACATTGTCCTGCTTGCCGGTGTAACCATACTTCTTCAGCACTTCCAGCGTTTTCGCGGCAATATCTTTCCCTTCCTGATGATGGAACCACGGCGCTTTAATTTCCGGATAAATACCGATATTTTTACCGGTAGAGTGATTTAATCCCTGAACGAATTCAATTTCCTCTTCAAAGGTATGAATGCGGAAATCAGATTTTCCCATCGGGAAACGGCCCGGATAAGTTTGTACTTTTTTGCCGTTTTCAATATCAAACCCTTCGGTAAACTTCAGGGATTTAATTTCATCCAGCGTAAAATCGATAGCGTAATAGCGCCCATCTTTACGCGCCCGGTCCGGAAAACGGTCAGCGACGTCAGTCACCCGGTCAAGGTAGTGGTCATGGAGGACGACCAGATGGTCGTCCTTTGTCATCACTAAATCCTGTTCCAGATAATCTGCCCCTTGCGCATACGCCATCGCTTTCGCCGGTAGCGTATGCTCCGGCAGATAACCGCTGGCACCACGGTGGGCGATAACGACTTTTTCAGCCGCCACGGCGCCGCTTCCGATGGTCATTCCTGCCAACATTAACGCCACGCTAAGGTTTTTCAGTGTGGTTTTCATGTTATTAGCCTCCGTTGCGTTTTAACTGCAGCTCATCATGATGGCGTTTTTCACCAATCATCACGACCACCAGCAGGATTACCGCCAGAATGCTGCCGCCAATCATCACCATAAAGCCGCCATCCCAACCGAAGAAGTCAACGGTATAACCCACAATGGCGCTTGCAGCGACAGAACCGCCCAGGTAACCAAACAGACCGGTAAAGCCCGCCGCCGTACCCGCCGCTTTTTTCGGCGCCAGTTCCAGCGCGTGCAGACCGATCAACATTACCGGGCCGTAGATCAGGAAGCCGATGATAATCATACAAGCCATATCAACGTTCGGGTTCCCTGCCGGGTTCATCCAGTAAACGATGGTCGCGATAGTCACCAGGGTCATAAAGAACACGCCGGTCGCACCGCGGTTGCCGCGGAAGACTTTATCCGACATCCAGCCACACAGCAGCGTGCCCGGAATACCCGCGTATTCATACAGGAAGTAGGCCCAGGAGGATTTATCCAGTGCGAAATGCTTCACTTCTTTCAGGTAGGTCGGCGACCAGTCGAGGATGCCGTAGCGCAGCAGATAAACAAACACGTTGGCGATAGCGATATACCATAGTAATTTGTTCGGCAGTACGTACTGCATGAAGATCTGCTTCGCAGTCAGCTCTTCTTCCGCTTTTTCGTTGTAGTCGTCCGGATAGTCGTTTTTATACTCTTCGATAGGCGGCAGACCGCAGGATTGCGGCGTATCGCGCATCATTGCGAAAGCGAACAGCGCCACCACAATCGCGCCAAAGGCTGGCATATAGAGCGCCGCTTTCCAGTCGTTAAACCACGCCATCCCCAGCAGGAACAGCAGTGGCGGGATCCCGCCGCCGACGTTATGCGCACAGTTCCAGACCGACACAATGCCGCCGCGCTCTTTCTGCGACCACCAGTGAACCATCGTACGTCCGCACGGCGGCCACCCCATCCCCTGGAACCAGCCGCAAAGGAACAACAGCACAAACATCACGGCGATGCTGGATGTCGCCCACGGCACAAAGCCCATAAACAACATGACTGCTGCGGCCAGAATCAACCCTGCCGGCAGAAAAACGCGCGGATTCGAGCGATCGGACACCGAACCCATTATAAATTTCGAAAAACCATAAGCGATGGAAATCCCGGACAACGCAAAGCCCAGATCGCCGCGTGAAAAACCCTGTTCTACCAGGTAGGGCATCGCGAGGGCAAAGTTCTTGCGCACCAGATAATACGCGGCATAGCCAAAGAATATCCCCAGGAAAATCTGCCAGCGTAATCGGCGATAGGTCGGATCAATCTCCGCCGCTGGCAAGCGCGCTTTATGCGGCGCTGGTTTAAAAATACTCAACATATTGTAGCCTCCGTGGCCCATATTTTATTTAGAGGTAAACACCGCAGTTCGTTCAAACAACCCCGCTGCTCCCAGTGTGGCCGCGATGTTAAGTAAAGATACGTCACGTTAATGTGAATTACAGCACATATTGTTACAGATTTATGACTAATGTTCAGAAAGGCGCACGAAATCACGTTTCATTTTCGAATAGTGAGCGATTATGCGCGAAATCAAACATTCCATATGATTTGTATGGCTAAATGATAAAAAACGAACTGTGAGGAAAAACAATGAAAACTCGCGACTCGCAAGCAAGTGACGTGATTATCATTGGCGGTGGAGCAACAGGCGCAGGGATCGCCCGCGACTGCGCGCTGCGCGGTTTACGTGTCATTCTGGTGGAACGGCATGATATAGCGACCGGCGCGACCGGGCGTAACCACGGACTGCTGCACAGCGGCGCTCGTTATGCGGTTACCGACGCGGAATCCGCGCGCGAGTGCATTAGTGAAAACCAGATTTTAAAACGGATCGCCCGCCATTGCGTCGAACCGACGGATGGTCTGTTTATTACGTTGCCGGAAGATGATCTTGCGTTTCAGGCCACCTTTATTCGCGCCTGTGAAGCGGCGGGCATTCGCGCTGAAGCCATCGATCCGCAGCAGGCTCGCATCATCGAACCTTCCGTTAACCCTGCGCTCATCGGTGCGGTAAAAGTGCCGGATGGCACCGTGGACCCTTTCCGCCTTACCGCCGCCAATATGCTGGATGCCAGAGAACATGGCGCAATCGTGTTAACGGCGCATGAAGTGACCGGGCTCATTCGTGAAGGCGCAACGGTCTGCGGCGTCCATGTGCGCAACCATCTCACTGGCGAAACCCAGACGCTTCACGCGCCGGTGGTGGTCAATGCGGCTGGTATCTGGGGGCAACGGATCGCCGAATACGCCGACCTGAGTATTCGCATGTTCCCGGCGAAAGGCTCGCTGTTGATCATGGACCATCGGATCAACCAGCATGTCATTAACCGCTGCCGGAAACCATCGGATGCCGACATTCTGGTACCTGGCGATACGATTTCATTGATCGGCACTACCTCTACCCATATTGATTACAATGAGATAGACAGCAACCGCGTCACCGCAGATGAAGTCGATATCCTGCTGCGTGAAGGGGAAAAACTGGCCCCTGTCATGGCGAAAACGCGTATTCTGCGCGCGTATTCCGGCGTCCGCCCGCTGGTGGCCAGCGATGACGATCCCAGCGGTCGGAACGTCAGCCGCGGTATTGTGTTGTTCGACCACGCCGAACGCGACGGGCTTGATGGCTTCATTACCATTACCGGCGGGAAGCTAATGACTTACCGCCTGATGGCGGAATGGGCGACCGACGCCGTGTGCCGCAAGTTGGGCAATACTCGCCCCTGCATCACGGCGGATACGCCGTTGCCTGGCTCAAAAGAGTCCACGGAACATACGCTGAAACGCATTATCTCGCTTCCCGCGCCGCTACGCGGATCGGCGGTTTATCGGCATGGCGATCGCACGCCGGGGTGGCTGAGTGAAGGCCGCCAACACCGTAGCCTGGTCTGTGAATGCGAGGCCGTCACGGCGGGGGAAGTGCAGTATGCCGTCGAAAACTTAACCGTGAATAGCCTGCTGGATCTGCGCCGTCGCACCCGCGTAGGGATGGGCACTTGCCAGGGCGAACTGTGCGCCTGCCGCGCGGCCGGGCTATTGCAGCGTTTTAATGTGACGACCGCGGCGCAATCTATTACGCAACTCTCTGAATTTCTGAATGAGCGCTGGAAAGGCGTACAACCTGTCGCCTGGGGAGACGCGCTGCGCGAAAGCGAATTCACGCGCTGGGTTTATCAGGGATTATGCGGTCTGGAGAAGGAGCACCAGGATGAAATTTGATACGGTTATTATGGGCGGCGGTCTCGCCGGTTTGCTATGCGGACTGCAACTCCAGCAGCATGGATTACGCTGCGCCATCGTCACCCGCGGACAAAGCGCGCTGCATTTTTCCTCCGGCTCGCTGGATCTACTCAGCGCCCTGCCCGACGGCCAACCGGTGACCGACATTACCGCCGGGCTTGATGCGCTGTGCCGCCAGGCGCCTGAACATCCTTATTCGCGTTTAGGCGCGCAAAAAGTCCTTACGCTGGCGCAACAGGCGCAAACGCTACTTAACGCCAGCGGCGCGCAGTTATACGGTGACGTACAGCAGGCGCACCAGCGTGTCACGCCGCTTGGCACATTGCGTTCAACCTGGCTTAGCTCGCCGGAAGTACCGGTCTGGCCGTTATCCGCACAGCGAATTTGCGTCGTCGGCGTTAGCGGATTACTGGATTTCCAGGCGCACCTTGCGGCAGCGTCGCTGCGCCAACGCGACCTCAACGTGGAAACCGCAGAAATCGACCTTCCGGAACTGGACGTACTGCGTGATAACCCGACGGAATTTCGCGCGGTCAATATTGCGCGTCTGCTTGATAACGAAGAAAAATGGCCGCTGCTGTACGACGCGCTGTCGCCAATAGCGACAAACTGCGACATGATCATCATGCCCGCCTGTTTCGGGCTGGCGAACGATACGCTGTGGCGCTGGCTTAACGAACGTCTGCCCTGCGCGCTCACGCTGCTGCCAACGCTGCCGCCATCGGTGCTCGGTATTCGTCTGCACAATCAGCTCCAGCGCCAGTTTGTCCGTCAGGGCGGCATCTGGATGCCGGGCGATGAAGTGAAGAAAGTCACCTGCCGTCGCGGTACCGTGAGCGAAATATGGACCCGCAACCATGCCGATATCCCACTGCGCCCGCGTTTTGCCGTACTTGCCAGCGGTAGCTTCTTTAGTAGCGGTCTGGTTGCCGAGCGCGAAGGGATCCGCGAACCTATTTTAGGGCTCGACGTACAGCAAACGGCCACCCGCGCCGAATGGTATCAACAACATTTCTTTGACCCACAGCCCTGGCAGCAGTTTGGCGTCGTGACGGATGACGCCTTCCGCCCCTCCCTTGCGGGCAACACGGTAGAAAATCTGTATGCAATAGGTTCTGTGCTGGCGGGATTCGATCCTATAGCTGAGGGATGCGGCGGCGGTGTCTGCGCAGTCAGCGCCCTCCAGGCCGCGCACCATATCGCTGAGCGTGCAGGAGAACAGCAATGAGCGACACACGTTTTGAAAGTTGTATTAAATGTACGGTGTGCACCACCGCATGCCCGGTCAGCCGCGTTAATCCTGGCTACCCTGGCCCTAAACAGGCCGGACCGGATGGCGAGCGCCTGCGTCTGAAAGACGGCGCACTGTATGATGAGGCGCTGAAATATTGCATTAACTGCAAACGGTGTGAGGTCGCTTGTCCGTCGGACGTGAAGATTGGCGATATCATCCAGCGCGCCCGCGCAAAATACGATACGACGCGCCCGTCATTGCGTAATTTTATTCTCAGCCATACCGATCTGATGGGCAGCGTTTCAACGCCGTTCGCGCCGGTGGTCAATACCGCCACCGCATTAAAGCCAGTGCGCCAGTTGCTTGATTACGCGCTCAAAATCGATCATCGCCGCACCTTACCAAAATACTCTTTCGGCACCTTCCGCCGCTGGTATCGTAGCGTGGCGGCGCAGCAGGCTAAATACAAAGATCAGGTCGCCTTTTTCCATGGCTGTTTTGTGAATTACAACCATCCGCAGCTCGGAAAAGATCTGATTAAGGTGCTGAACGCAATGGGTACTGGCGTACAGTTACTGAGTAAAGAGAAGTGTTGCGGCGTACCGCTGATCGCTAACGGTTTTACGGATAAAGCTCGCAAACAGGCTATCAGCAATGTGGAGTCGCTACGCGAGGCGATTGCCGTCAAAGGTATTCCGGTCATCGCCACGTCATCCACCTGTACGTTTGCGTTGCGCGATGAATATCCTGAAGTGCTGGACGTGGACAACGCCGGGCTGCGCGAACATATCGAGCTGGCCACCCGCTGGCTATGGCGCAAACTGGATGCCGGGAAAACGCTGCCGCTTAATCCTTTACCGCTGAAAGTGGTCTACCATACGCCGTGTCATATGGAAAAAATGGGCTGGACGCTTTACACGCTTGAACTGTTGCGGCAAATTCCGGGGCTTGAATTGACGGTACTTGATTCACAGTGCTGCGGCATTGCCGGTACGTATGGATTTAAAAAGGAAAACTATCCGACATCACAGTCCATCGGCGCGCCACTGTTCCGCCAGATTGAAGAGAGCGGCGCCGACATTGTCGTCACCGATTGTGAAACCTGTAAGTGGCAAATTGAGATGTCTACAAGCAAACGCTGCGAACACCCCATTACGCTACTGGCCCAGGCGCTCGGCTAAGTAAAAAGCGCCGGAGCCCCTCCGGCGCTATTACCCTACTCACCAGGGACGATTTTCCATCAGACATATACCCTTCATACTTCAAGTTGCTTATGTGTTGGCTACGGATTATTTTGGGTATAAACGCGGATGTCTCTTTGCAATAACCTGCCCTATTTGGTTAACCATGACCGCTAACCCACGGTGGCATGACAGATAACGACGTTACTGTTTATAGAGCAATATCTCTTGTATCGCCGCGTTACCAGCCTCCTTTAAAGAGGGGGATAACTGAATATCTCCAATAATAATTGAGTGTTATGTGAATAATAATAAAATCAGGTCTATGCCTGATTTAATATATCTCCCACTAACAATAATATTTTTACAAATAATTATACATGACATCATATTCGTTACTTTCACCTACCAGGAAACAGAGCAAAATGAATATATGTGTAAATTCACTTTACCGATTGAGCACACCGCAATTTCACAGTTTATATTCAGAAGATGTGAGCGATGAGGCGCTTGCGTTGTTGATTGGCGAAGTAGAGAACGGTAATCAGAATTGTATTGATCTGTTATGCAATCTTGCGTTACGCAACGATGACCTGGGACATAAAGTTGAGAAATTACTTTTTGATCTCTTTAGCGGAAAAAGATCGGGATCACCAGATATAGACAAAAAAATCAATCAGGCTTGCCTTGTATTACATCAAATCGCCAATAACGATATAACAAAAAATAATACTGAGTGGAAAAAGCTACATGCCCCTTCCAGATTACTTTATATGGCCGGTTCAGCGACAACCGACCTTTCTAAAAAAATAGGAATAGCACATAAAATTATGGGCGACCAGTTCGCTCAGACAGATCAAGAACAGGTAGGAGTTGAAAATCTTTGGTGTGGTGCGCGAATGTTGTCGTCAGATGAGCTGGCAGCTGCAACGCAAGGTCTGGTTCAAGAATCACCTCTTCTCTCGGTAAACTATCCTATTGGGCTGATTCATCCTACCACCAAAGAAAATATATTAAGCACTCAGCTACTTGAAAAGATTGCTCAATCAGGATTATCTCACAATGAAGTCTTCCTGGTAAATACAGGAGATCACTGGCTTCTCTGTTTATTTTATAAACTTGCAGAAAAAATAAAATGCCTTATATTTAATACTTATTATGATTTAAATGAAAATACTAAGCAAGAGATTATAGAAGCAGCAAAAATTGCAGGTATATCAGAAAACGAAAATATTGATTTTATTGAAACTAATTTACAAAATAATGTACCCAACGGCTGTGGTCTATTTTGTTACCATGCAATTCAACTCTTATCGAATGCAGGACAAAACGATCCTGCTACCACACTACGAGAGTTTGCGGAAAATTTCTTAACGCTTTCAGTAGAGGAACAAACACTATTTAACACCCAAACCCGGCGACAAATATATGAATACAGTCTCCAGTAATGGCGAGTACTTATCCTGAAATGATGCTCTGCCAAGAATTTATAAGTATATAAGGATGGGAAGGCCAGGCCTTCCCACTAAAAGTTCTATGCCGTCAATGATTCAACCACGTCTATCCAGCCATGCTCGCTGGTAATGTCCTCGCCATTAAGCCAACGGCGCAGCATATTTAGCGCCATCACCGCACAAACCTCCTGACGTATTGCCAGACTATACCGATAGGCGCTAAAACGCATGCGTAAGGCATACGTGCCATCCGGCATTTTTCTCAATAACTACGTTTTGCCGTGCTTACTGACTGAACAGATTTAAACATCGCCAACCTGCTGTCCAGCGCCTCGGTGTAGAGCATCGTATCTACCCCGACCGCGACAAAATTCGCGCCCCACGCCAGACATTTCTGCGCCATTGCCGGATCGACCGCCAAAAAACCCGCCGCTTTTCCGGCAGCGCGAATACGATAAATACACGATTCAATGATTCGCTGCACTTCCGGGTGTCCGGCATTATCGGGGTAACCCAATGAAGCAGAGAGATCTGCCGGACCGATAAAGACGCCATCAATGCCTTCAACCTCCAGAATCGCGTCAAGGTTTTCCAGCGCCACTTTGCTTTCAACCTGCACCAACAGGCAGAGCGACTCATTGGCCTGTGCCATATAGTTGTCGATTCTCCCCCAGCGCGCCGCACGCGCCACGCTCGCGCCAACGCCTCGTTGCCCCAACGGCGGGTATCGGGTAGCGGAAACGACCTGGCGCGCCTGTTCTGCGGTGTCAACCATCGGGATCAGTAGCGTTTGCGCCCCGATGTCCAGTACCTGTTTAATGAGCGCTTTACTTCCCTCGATCGGGCGAATCACCGGCTGGCTGGCGTATGGGGCGATGGCCTGTAACTGATGATACAAGTCCTGCACCGTATTAGGCGCGTGCTCGCCATCTATTAACAACCAGTCATAACCCGACGTCGCCGCAATCTCCGCCATATAAGAGGTGGTTGAACTGAGCCACAAACCAATTTGCGTATCCCCTTTACGTAATCCTTCTTTAAAAGGATTTGATAACAATGCGTTCATAGCGATCCTTACAACGTAGATAAGATTAATGATGCGCAGCGCCGGATTGCGCCACCGGACGATTAACGCTCAGCGTGAAGATAATTAATGAGCCAATGATGGCGACTCCGGCCAGCGTCAGCAGGCCCGCCGCATCGCTGGCAAACAACGTTTCCGCTTTTACGCGCAGAATTGGGGCAATAAAACCGCCCACAGCGCCAAACAGATTAACGAAACCAATTCCTGCCGCCAGAGCCGTACCGGAAAGTAGCTGCGTCGGCATGGTCCAGAATACGGGCTGAACGGCAATAAATCCTACTGCTGCAACACAGAGCGCCAGAATAGCGAGCACCGGAGAAACCAGACCTGACAGGCCAATGCCAATACCCGCAGCCAGTAACGTCACTGCCGCAACGTTACGGCGATCGCCGGTACGGTCGGAGTAGCGAGGAATAAGCCATGTGCCAAGCAAAGCCGCCACCCAGGGAACCGCTGTTACCACCGAAGCGGTAAAGCCCACTTTAGTGCCCAATAGCGCGGCAACCTAGGTCGGCAGGAAAAAGATGAGTCCGTATACCGCCACCTGAATCGTCAGATAAATAATAGCCAGTTGCCAGACGCGTCCATTACGCAGCGCATCCGCAAGCCTTGACGTGACCTTTTTCTCTTCTTCGCTCGCCAGTTGCCTGATAAGCGCGTTCTTTTCTTCCAGGCTAAGAAAACGCGCCTGCTGCGGAGTGTCATCAAGCCAGAAAAAGGTGAATATCCCTGCGCCAATCGCCAGTAGGCCTTCGATAACGAACATCCAGAACCATCCCGGGTGCCCCATAAAACCATGCATCTCCAGCAGAGCGCCGGAGAGCGGCGAACCCAACGTTAACGCCAGCGGCGCGCCCATATAAAATAGCCCCATAATGCTGGCACGGTTACGCTGCGGGAACCATTGTGAAGTTAGATAGATCATGCCGGGGAAAAATCCAGCCTCCGCCGCGCCCAATAGCGTGCGGATTATCAGGAATTTTGCTTCACTATCCGCCCAGGCCATCGCAGCAGAGAGAAAGCCCCACAGCAGGGTAGTCGTGCCGATCCAGGTTCTTGCGCCAAATTTGCGCATCAGCAGGTTAGCCGGTACGCCAAGGAAAGCGTAAACCACAAAGAAAATACCGGCCCCTAGCGCGTAGGCTTCATTACTTAGCCCGGTATCTATCTGATAGGTCTCTTTGGCAAAACCAATATTTGAACGATCCAGAAACGCCAGTACATACAGTGCCAACATAAAAGGAATTAAACGTGCGCGGTTTTTCTTCACTACGCCGTCAAGTAAAGTGATGCTCATAGCAATATCCTCAACAGGATGAGGGCGTTGCCGTACAAAGGCAACGCACGAGTTATTAGTGGCTATAAGGGCGTTTCAAGTGACAGTCACGGTTAAGCTCGACGCCGAAGCCCGGCTTATCCAGCACTGATTTATGGATGCGTCCATTCACCGGCACCGGCTCATCCAGGAGAATCGGGTCAAATTGCGGACGCAGGGTGGAACAGTCCGGGCTGGTCATCAGGAACTCGCTGAAAGGGGTATTAGTGAAAGTAATAACTGCATGGTGCGAATAGACAGACGAACCGTGCGGCACCACCAGTTGCCCGCGCGATTTGGCAAGCGCGGCGATCTCAACCAGCGTGGTTAATCCGCCGCACCAACCAACATCCGGCTGCATAATATCAATGCCGGTTTCTGCCAGAGTGCGGAAGGATTGCAGCGTACCATGGTGTTCGCCGCTGGTAACCATCATCCCTGCAGGCGCGTTGCGTTTTAATTCGCGATAGCCTTCATACTGCTGCGGCGGCAGACACTCTTCAATCCATTTGAGATTAAATGGCGCACAGGCGTGAGCCAGTTTAGTCGCATAGTTCACATCCTGACTCATCCAGCAGTCGAGCATCAGCCAGAAATCCGGCCCGCACTTTTCACGCATATCCGCCACCATCGCGGCATCTTTACGGATCCCCGCATCACCATCGTGCGGCCCCCAGTGAGTCGGCATTTTACCGCCGATAAAGCCCATTTCTTTAGCCAGATCCGGGCGTGCGCCGGTGGCGTAAAACTGAATTTCATCGCGCACCGCTCCGCCCAGCAATTTATAAACCGGCAGCCCAACCACCTTGCCAAACAGATCCCACAGCGCCAGATCCACACAGGAAATCGTGTTCATCACCAGACCGCCGGAACCGGAGTAGTACATGGTCGCGCCGAGCATCTGATCGTGAATAAGTTTGATATCGCTTACGCATTTGCCTTCAATAAACCGGTTAAGATGTTTTTCTACGATAAAACAGCCCATCTCCCCTGCTGTCGAAACGGCGAACCCCGTCTGCCCATTTTCCGCCTCTACTTCGACAATCAGCGTCCCTAACACGTTGATTCCAAAAGACTGACGAGACTGCTCATAGTCGCGATATTTGCTCATGGGAGTGGCGATATGGTCATCAATCCAGTGATTTCCTCCCTGGTCGTGATAATCCCCGCCGCCAGCCCCTTTCTCTGCGGTAGCGCCCCCAATAAACCAGGCTCGAACGTGTTTAATTTTAGGAAGAGTCATAATATTCTCCATTTTAAGATGCGAGTGAGTCGAAGGGACTTTTCCATCCCAACAGGCGTGAAATATCTTTGGCACAGGCAATAGCTTTACCGGCCAAATAATCAAGATTCTCTTCGTTGATTTGCAGGCGCGTGCCGACCACTGAAATTGCCGCGGTCAGTTCGTTTCTGGCATTAAATACCGGTGCGGCAACGCAGCGGACATCCGGATAATCCTCCCCGTTATCAAAGCTCCATCCACGCTGGCGAATGCGTTCCAGCTCATCATTCAATTGTTGCGGCTCGGTGATGGTGGTCAGCGTGGCTCGCTCCCATACCAGTTGTTCAATAATGGCTTTGCGTACGGCGGCCGGCTGCCATGCCAGCAGGCATTTGCCGATGCCGGAACGATAAAGAGAGAGGCTTTTCCCCTCATGCGAGCGCACGCTGATAGTGGATGAGGATTCCACTTTCAGTATGTAATACGCATTTTCGTGGTCGATGATCCCCAAGTGACACAGCAGCCCGGTTTCATCCATCAGTTGTGTTAGACGAGGACGCGCCAGCTCCCGCAGATCCATCTTGCTGAGCGCATGACCCGACAATTCAACGAGCTTAGTCCACAGGCAGTAGTTATCCTGATGATCGAGGCTAATAAATCGCTGACGTTTTAATTCATTCAACAGCAGGTACGCGGTGCTTTTTGGAATACGCAGCGTTTCAATAATGATTGCCGCGCTGCATGGGCCAATACGCGCGATCAAATTGAGGATGTCGATTGCGCGAGTAAGAGCCGGGACTTTACTTGATTCCAACATATTGGACTCCAGTCTGAGACACTGGAATCAGTGTGAAAGGTCAGTAGGGAAAAAATTGTGAAGCGCGTCAAAGCTTATCCGCCTTCCAACGGAGTGGAAGGGTTAACCATATAAATGTGAATTAACGCACGTATTACTTTGTATTCAGTACAATTGGCTGGACAAAAAAGCAGATGATATTGCCGGATAATGGCATAGCGGCCTTATCCGGCTCACGATGTCGTTCCCATCGCAGATAAGAGAAAGGGATTATGATGTCAATGATTCAACCACGTCTATCCAGCCATGCTCGCTGGTAATGTCCTCGCCATTAAGCCAGCGGCGCAGCATATTTAGCGCCATCATCGCGCAGACCTCCTGACGTATTGCCAGGCTATACCGATTGGCGCTAAAACGCACGCGTAAGGCATACGTGCCATCCGGCGTCGCCAGCGCGAAATTAAGATGTTCGTTTTCCAGCCCCGACACGGCCAGCGCCAGACCGGCATAATGATTGCTGCGCCGTTCTGTCGTCCAGTGCGCCGTTTGCGCCAGCGTCTCTTCCTGAGAAGGAACGACTTCGCTGGCAAGAACAGGCGCCCCGGCGCGGGAAAGCTGTAGCGCCAGTAAGCCGCTGGTGTATTGCTCGCTCAACGTCAGACTCAACTGCCTTTCCTGCAGGCGGCGGGCTATTTGCGCCGGCAGGTTTTCCGTACCTTCAAAAATCAGGTTCTGCCCGGCAACCCGTTTGACCTCTGGCCATAACGCCAGCATCGCCTCCCGTTGCGTAGCCGGGCCGGTCAATTTCAGTTCAATGATCGGCATTGATGAGCGATACCCCATCGTCACCCCGGGCGGCAACGGCAGTGAATCGAGACGCTGCGCGAGGTCGCTTTCTGAACGTCCAAAAGTCGTTAACCGCAGGCAAAGCGGCGGCTCCGGCAGCGAAAAACGCGCGCGTAACCGCGGTAAGATTTCCTTCTCCACCATAACCTTAAATTCCGACGGTACGCCGGGGGTGAAAAACATCAGGCAGCGGTTGAGCTGGAGCGCAAATCCACAGGCAGTGCCGACCGGATTATTAATAAACTCCGCGCTGGCAGGCAGTTCCGCCTGTTTACGGTTGCTCGGCGCCATCACGCGGCCACGCTGCTGAAAGTAGCGTTCCATTTCGGTCAGCCACGCCTGGTGCAGTACTAATCCTTCGCCTTTTGCCGTTGCCGCGGCGAGCGCGCTTAAATCATCGCTGGTCGGCCCTAACCCGCCATTAACAATCAAAACATCAGCATGTTGACTGCGTTCACGCAAGATAGCGACCAGACTGTCCAGATTATCGCCTACCGTATTTCGCCGTGATAACGGAACGCCCTGATGAAAGAAAAAATCAGCCAGCCAGGCGGCATTGGTGTCAACGATTTGTCCGTGCAACACCTCATCCCCGGTGGATAGCATTTCCACATTTAGCATTGTGTTCTCCTGCTCTTATGATGAAAACACTATAACGCAAAGAGGAATAGGACGTGGAAAGAAGAATGACGGGAAAAGGAGGAATATGGCGCGACGATTGCCGCGCCGTTAGCATCAAAAGCTGGCGTTTACGCCAACATAAGGGCCGTCAGCAATCGCATTATCGCGGTTGCCGTCTTTACCCGCCAGGTTCAGGTAACGATAACCGGCTTCAATGCTCAGCGGGCGCATAATGGTGAAACGCGCGCCTGCATTCGCTTCTTCATAACTGTCGATACCGCTGGACAGCGAATCTGGTGAATAATAATACTCGCCGAACAGACGGAAGCTGTTGCCGATTTTCCATTGTAGCCCACCGCCGACAGCCGCCGCATAGCCTTCATCGCTGTCTTTCGGATTGGTATAAATACCTTTACCGCCTACCGTCGCCAGCAGCGGTCCCACCGGAATGTTCAGCCCCAGACCCACGCCCGCAGCATCGCCATCATCATCGTTGTGCATCCAGTTGCCGCTTAGCGCCAGTCCCGTCGATTCCGTACCAAAACCCACGCCAATGTTGGTGTAATCTTCGCCCGCCTGGCCGCTAATACTGATGGCCTGCGCCGATGCAGAAACGAACAGCATTCCGGCAAAACCTAATAATATGCTTTTTTTCATTTTTACCCTTTCCAGCAAGCACATAAAGAAAAACTCCCCAAAACGGCAGAATTGTACTGCCAGACGCTGAGGAATCAATGCACTAAGAAACCATTCCAAAAACATATTGTAACGAAATACTACTTTCGCCATGCCGCATCATTGCGCCATCACATGGTGACGCCTGCATCAACAGGATTAACAAAAAACGCAGTCTGCGTTATCGCTTCCATTTTTCACAAAGAATTTCGCAGAATGATTTGTTAAGCTGATGACCTGGTGGTTTAAGGAAGCGACTTATGCGTCAACGAACTATAGTTTGCCCATTAATTCAAAATGATGGCTGTTATCTGCTGTGCAAAATGGCCGACAACCGCGGCGTCTTTCCCGGTCAGTGGGCGCTGTCGGGCGGCGGGGTCGAGCCAGGCGAACGCATTGAAGAGGCGCTGCGTCGGGAGATTCGGGAAGAACTCGGCGAACAACTGATTCTGAGCGATATTACGCCGTGGACCTTCCGCGACGATATCCGCGTTAAAACCTACGCTGATGGCAGACAAGAAGAGATTTATATGATTTATCTCATCTTCGACTGTGTTTCCGCTAATCGCGATATATGTATTAACGACGAATTTCAGGACTACGCCTGGGTCAAGCCAGAAGAACTGGCGCTGTATGATTTGAATGTAGCGACACGCCACACATTAGCATTGAAAGGGTTATTATAATGACGACAGCCGCTTCAGGCTGTCTTTACGCTTTTAACATGCGGCTAGCCGGGAACAAATTCACCATCTAAAAAGAGTTTTCCGTTTTCCGCATGCATAACGAGCGCATTAAGATAGTCCGGATCAAACTTTACGCCGCGCTTATTTTTTGCAATATACGTCAAACAATGATTATGGGTAAAAATGACTATATTTTTATTCTGCGACTTTTTCAGTAACGTATTGATTGAAGCATAAATACCGCTGCCGCAATCCATCATTTTTTTATCCACCGTAAGCGACCTGCCCGCAGAAAACCAGGTTGCCGACTGGATGGTGCGCACCGTATTACTGGAATAGAGATTGTAATTTTGTATATCGGCACTGAAGGCTTTACCCAGCGCTCTGGCATCTTGCGCACCCTTGACCGTAATCCCCGTGCTGTCTGACAGGCAGGTATTATCGGAACGATCGCACCGCTCGGCATGGCGGAATAACACGACTACCGGATGCTGCTTCGCCAGCGCCGCCAGCGCTTTACCGTTAATCTGCGGTAGACCGTTACCACTCCAGGCATGTTGTGAGGTCAACCCGGCGATAATAACCAACGCCCCCGCCAGAATCGCGAAATAGCGTTTGTTTTTAATAAAGCGTAGGGTAAATGCCAGCACATTAACCTCTCAGGCAGACAGTGCAGCTAACTTAATAGCAATACAATTAAAATGAAATTCCGCGACGGAAGACCAGGCCAGAAACATAAAAACAGCTTTTGGGCATGCATAAAATGCCTTAAACTTTCGGCGAAAGCAAAGCATAATTCCGTTAAAAATTATCTTTTTACTTCACCTTAATTTCTTAATGTTAATTTAATCTTCATCCAGTAGGGTTCAGCTAAATGCGTTAAAAAATAAGCCCTTTTCTATTGCCGAAATATTTGAAAAGCGGCTTTCAATGGCTGAAGGAAAAATGATGTCGGACTTTTTGCCTTTCTCCCGTCCGGCGATGGGCGCGGAAGAGCTCGCTGCCGTTAAGACCGTACTGGACTCAGGTTGGATAACAACCGGCCCGAAAAATCAGGAACTGGAAGCGGCGTTTTGTCGGCTAACTGGCAATCAATATGCCGTTGCCGTCAGTTCAGCCACTGCCGGTATGCACATCGCGTTGATGGCGCTGGGCATTGGTGAAGGCGACGAGGTCATTACACCGTCAATGACGTGGGTTTCTACGCTAAATATGATCGTTTTACTCGGCGCGACCCCCGTCATGGTCGATGTCGATCGCGATACGCTGATGGTCACGCCTGAACATATCGAAGCCGCGATTACGCCACAAACCAAAGCAATTATCCCCGTCCACTACGCTGGCGCGCCCGCCGATCTGGACGCTATTTACGCTCTTGGCGAGCGTTATGGCATCCCGGTGATTGAAGACGCGGCGCACGCGACAGGAACCAGCTACAAAGGTCGCCACATTGGCGCCCGGGGCACCGCGATTTTCTCCTTCCACGCCATTAAGAACATCACCTGCGCTGAAGGCGGTATCGTCGTCACGGATAACCCGCAATTCGCCGATAAACTGCGCAGTCTCAAGTTTCACGGGCTTGGCGTTGATGCCTGGGATCGACAGAGCGGAGGACGCGCGCCACAAGCGGAAGTCCTGGCGCCGGGCTACAAATATAATTTGCCCGACCTCAACGCCGCTATCGCGCTTGCTCAGTTACAGAAACTGGATGCGCTTAACGCTCGCCGCGCCGCCATCGCAGCGCAGTACCACCAGGCAATGGCAGACCTGCCTTTTCAGCCTCTGAGCCTTCCGTCGTGGGAACATATTCACGCCTGGCATTTATTCATTATCCGGGTCGATGAAGCCCGTTGCGGTATTACCCGGGATGCTCTGATGGCATCGCTGAAAACGAAAGGCATCGGCACAGGGCTGCATTTCCGCGCCGCGCATACGCAAAAATATTATCGCGAACGTTTCCCAACGCTCACGCTGCCTGACACCGAGTGGAACAGCGAGCGGATCTGCTCACTGCCGCTCTTCCCGGACATGACCGAGAGTGACTTTGATCGGGTCATTACCGCCCTTCATCAGATAGCAGGACAATAAGCATGTTTGACGCCGCCCCCATAAAAAAAGTCTCGGTGGTTATTCCTGTCTATAACGAACAGGAAAGCCTGCCGGAATTGATAAGACGCACCACCGCCGCCTGCGAGAGTCTGGGCAAAGCGTGGGAGATTTTATTGATAGATGATGGTAGCAGCGATAGCTCGGCGGAGCTGATGGTTAAGGCGTCCCAGGAAGCCGATAGCCATATCATCTCTATTTTACTCAACCGTAACTACGGTCAACATGCAGCGATCATGGCGGGGTTTAGCCATGTAAGCGGCGATCTCATCATTACGCTGGATGCCGATCTGCAAAACCCGCCGGAAGAGATCCCGCGCCTGGTGGCGAAAGCCGATGAAGGGTTCGATGTGGTAGGCACCGTGCGCCAGAACCGACAGGACAGCCTGTTTCGCAAATCGGCGTCAAAAATCATTAATCTACTGATCCAGCGCACAACGGGCAAAGCGATGGGCGATTACGGCTGCATGTTACGTGCCTATCGCCGCCCTATTATCGATACTATGTTGCGCTGCCATGAACGCAGCACCTTTATCCCTATTCTGGCCAACATTTTCGCTCGTCGGGCTACCGAGATCCCGGTGCATCACGCTGAACGTGAATTTGGCGACTCTAAATACAGTTTTATGCGTCTCATTAACCTGATGTATGACCTGGTGACCTGCCTGACGACGACGCCGCTGCGCCTGTTGAGTCTGCTGGGCAGCGTTATCGCCATCGGCGGGTTTAGCCTGTCGGTATTGCTTATTGTACTTCGCCTGGCGCTGGGGCCGCAGTGGGCGGCGGAAGGCGTATTTATGCTCTTTGCCGTTCTGTTTACCTTCATCGGCGCGCAATTCATCGGTATGGGACTGCTGGGCGAATACATCGGTCGCATTTATAACGATGTCCGCGCCCGCCCCCGCTATTTTGTTCAACAAGTTATCTACCCGGAAAGCACGCCGTTTACTGAGGAAAGCCACCAATGAAAGCCGTTATTTTTGCCTATCACGATATGGGATGTCAGGGGGTGCAGGCCGTACTGGATGCCGGGTATGAGATTGCCGCGATTTTCACTCATGCCGACAATCCTGCGGAAAACACCTTTTTTGGCTCCGTCTCCCGGCTGGCGGCAGAATTAGGGATTCCGGTTTATGCACCGGATAACGTAAACCATCCTATCTGGGTCGACCGCATCGCTGAGCTTGCGCCGGATATTATTTTTTCGTTCTATTACCGCAACCTGTTAAGCGAAGAAATTCTGCACCTCGCCCCGGCTGGCGCGTTCAATCTGCACGGTTCTCTATTGCCTGCCTATCGTGGCCGTGCGCCGCTAAACTGGGTTCTGGTTAACGGCGAAAGCGAAACGGGCGTAACGCTGCATCGTATGGTTAAACGTGCCGACGCCGGAGAGATTGTCGCCAGTCAACGCGTTGCTATTGCGCAGGACGATGTTGCGCTTACCCTGCATCATAAGCTATGTCAGGCCGCGCGCCAGTTGCTTAATAGCATCCTGCCCACCATGAAATGCGGCGATATACCTTCTGTTCCCCAGCGTGAGTCTGACGCTACATATTATGGTCGCCGCAGGCCGGAAGATGGCCTTATCGACTGGCACAAACCGGTTTCCACGGTGCATAACCTGGTGCGGGCGGTAGCCGCCCCCTGGCCCGGCGCGTTCAGCTATAACGGCTCGCAAAAATTCACTATCTGGTCTTCCCGAATTTGTCCGGATGCGCAGGGCGCGCTTCCCGGCTCGGTAATTTCGGTCTCTCCGCTGCGGGTCGCCTGCGCTGATGGCGCGCTGGAGATTATTACCGGCCAGGCCGGAGACGGCATTACTGTACAGGGCTCGCAGCTTGCACAGACGCTTGGTCTGGTGGCGGGCGCGCGTTTGAACCGTCCACCAGCGACCAGCGGTAAACGTCGCATTCGCGTTCTCATCCTCGGCGTCAACGGTTTTATCGGCAATCATTTGACCGAACGGTTACTGAATGAAGAGAATTACGAGGTCTACGGTATGGATATCGGCAGCAACGCCATTAGCCGATTCCTGCTCCACCCTCGATTTCATTTCGTGGAGGGAGATATCAGCATCCACTCAGAATGGATCGAATATCATGTCAAAAAATGCGATGTCGTACTGCCGCTGGTAGCAATTGCAACCCCGATTGAATACACCCGCAACCCGCTGCGCGTCTTTGAACTTGATTTTGAAGAAAACCTGCGGATTATCCGTTATTGCGTGAAATACCGTAAACGCGTGGTTTTCCCGTCTACCTCTGAAGTGTACGGCATGTGTACGGACGCCTCTTTTGACGAGGACAAATCGAATCTGATCGTCGGGCCGGTGAATAAGCCACGCTGGATTTACTCCGTTTCCAAACAGCTTCTCGACCGGGTGATTTGGGCTTATGGCGAAAAAGAGGGATTGCGCTTCACGCTTTTCCGTCCCTTTAACTGGATGGGGCCGCGGCTGGATAGCCTGAACGCGGCGCGTATCGGCAGTTCACGCGCGATAACGCAGTTGATTCTGAACCTGGTAGAAGGGACGCCGATAAAGCTTATCGACGGCGGTCAGCAGAAACGCTGTTTCACCGATATTCGCGATGGGATCGAAGCATTATTCCGCATTATTGTGAATGATGGCGATCGGTGCGATGGCAAAATCATTAATATCGGCAACCCTGACAACGAAGCCAGTATTCAGGAACTGGCGACGCTGTTGCTCGACAGTTTTGATAAGCATCCGCTGCGCTGCCATTTCCCACCGTTTGCCGGTTTCCAGGTCGTCGAAAGCCGTAGTTATTACGGCAAGGGTTATCAGGATGTCGCACACCGGAAACCCAGTATCGACAATGCCAGGCGCTGTCTGGGCTGGGAACCGTCTATTGCGATGCGTGATACGGTTGAAGAAACGCTGGACTTCTTCCTGCGCAGCGTAGATGTCGCGGAACGCGCATCATGACGAAAGTCGGTTTACGCATTGATGTTGATACCTTGCGAGGAACGCGTGAAGGTGTTCCCCGGCTGCTGGCGACATTGCATCGCCACGGCGTTCAGGCCAGCTTTTTCTTCAGCGTCGGGCCGGACAATATGGGACGTCATCTTTGGCGTCTGATAAGACCGCGATTTTTATGGAAAATGCTACGTTCAAACGCCGCTTCGCTCTACGGCTGGGATATCCTGCTGGCCGGTACCGCCTGGCCGGGAAAAAATATCGGCAACGCCAATGCCGGGATTATTCGTGAAACGGCAACATACCATGAGACGGGACTACATGCCTGGGATCACCATGCGTGGCAGACTCACAGCGGCCACTGGAGTATCCGCCAGCTTGAAGAAGATATCGCGCGCGGCATAACGGCGCTTGAGGCCATTATCGGAAAACCCGTCACCTGCTCAGCCGCGGCCGGCTGGCGAGCGGATGGGCGCGTTGTTCGTGCGAAAGAGCCGTTCAACCTGCGGTATAACAGCGATTGCCGTGGAACCACCTTATTCCGTCCGCTACTGATGCCGGGCCAGACCGGGACGCCACAAATCCCGGTCACCTTACCCACGTGGGATGAGGTTATCGGCCCCGCCGTTCAGGCGCAGTCGTTCAATACCTGGATTATCTCCCGTATGTTGCAGGACAAAGGCACGCCGGTATATACCATCCATGCGGAAGTCGAAGGTATTGTCCATCAGCCGCTGTTTGAAGATTTGCTCGTTCGTGCACGTGACGCGGGGATCACCTTTTGTCCTCTGGGCGAACTGCTGCCGACATCGCCTGAGTCTCTGCCGTTGGGGCAAATTGTACGTGGGCACATCCCTGGCCGTGAAGGTTGGCTGGGGTGCCAACAGGCAGCGAGCGCCTCATGATGAAATCGATACGCTATTATCTGGCTTTCGCCGCATTTATCGCGCTCTACTATGTTATTCCTGTCAATAGCCGCCTGCTCTGGCAGCCGGATGAAACGCGCTATGCCGAAATAAGTCGGGAGATGCTGGCGTCTGGCGACTGGATCGTGCCGCATTTTCTGGGATTACGTTATTTTGAAAAACCGATAGCCGGTTACTGGATAAACAGTCTGGGTCAGTGGCTTTTTGGCGCTACCAATTTTGGCGTGCGGGCTGGCGCTATTTTAACGACATTGCTGGCCGCAGCGCTGGTGGCGTGGCTGACGTTCCGCTTATGGCGGGATAAACGTACCGCGTTGCTCGCCTCCGTTATCTTTCTCTCCCTCTTTGCCGTTTACAGTATCGGGACGTATGCGGTACTCGACCCGATGATCGCGCTTTGGCTTACGGCCGGGATGTGTTGTTTCTGGCAGGGGATGCAGGCCACGACCCGAACGGGCAAGATTGGGATGTTTTTGCTACTGGGCGCAACCTGCGGTCTGGGTGTATTAACTAAAGGGTTCCTCGCCCTGGCCGTACCGGTGGTGAGCGTGCTGCCGTGGGTTATTGTTCAGAAACGCTGGAAGGACTTTTTGCTATACGGCTGGCTGGCGGTCTTGAGCTGCTTTGTGGTTGTCCTTCCCTGGGCGATCGCCATTGCGCGACGCGAAGCCGATTTCTGGCATTACTTTTTCTGGGTGGAGCATATCCAGCGATTCGCCATGAGCGATGCCCAGCATAAAGCCCCTTTCTGGTACTATCTGCCGGTACTGCTCGCGGGAAGTTTACCGTGGCTGGGGTTACTGCCTGGCGCGCTTAAACTGGGCTGGCGCGAGCGAAACGGCGCATTCTATTTGCTCGGATGGACGATCATGCCGCTTCTCTTTTTCAGCATTGCGAAAGGGAAACTGCCCACCTATGTTCTTTCCTGTTTCGCACCGATAGCGATACTCATGGCGCGCTTCGTCCTGCATAACGTAAAAGAAGGCGTCGCCGCGCTACGTGTCAACGGCGGGATCAACCTGGTGTTCGGGATAATCGGGATCGTCGCGGCGTTTGTCGTCTCCTCATGGGGCCCGCTGAAATCGCCGGTGTGGACGCATATCGAAACCTATAAAGTGTTTTGCGTCTGGGGCGTCTTTACTGTTTGGGCGTTTGTGGGCTGGTATAGCCTCTGTCATAGCCAACAATACCTATTACCCGCGTTTTGTCCGCTGGGACTGGCGCTGCTGTTCGGCTTTTCCATCCCCGACAGGGTGATGGAGTCCAAACAGCCACAGTTTTTTGTCGAAATGACCCAGGCGCCTTTGGCATCAAGCCGCTATATTCTTGCCGACAACGTCGGCGTCGCCGCCGGTCTGGCCTGGAGTCTGAAACGAGACGATATTATGCTCTACGGACACGCGGGCGAACTCAGGTATGGTCTTAGCTATCCTGATGTGCAGGATAAATTCGTTAAAGCCGACGATTTTAACGCCTGGCTCAACCAGCATCGTCAGGAGGGCATTATTACGCTAGTACTTTCAATAGCCAAAGACGAAGACATCAGCGCTCTTTCCCTTCCCCCTGCGGACAATGTTGATTATCAGGGGCGTCTGGTGTTAATTCAGTATCGGCCTAAATGATCGGCGTCATTCTGGTGCTTGCCAGTCTGCTCAGCGTTGGCGGTCAGCTCTGCCAGAAGCAAGCGACACGGCCATTGACGGTGGGCGGACGCCGCCGTCACTTGATGCTGTGGCTGGGCCTGGCGCTGATATGCATGGGTGCAGCGATGGTGCTGTGGCTGCTGGTGCTACAAACCCTGCCGGTGGGAATTGCTTACCCGATGTTGAGTCTGAATTTTGTCTGGGTCACGCTGGCGGCCTGGAAAATCTGGCATGAACAGGTTCCGCCCCGCCACTGGTTTGGCGTCGCATTAATTATCAGCGGCATTATCATTCTGGGGAGTGCGGCATAATGGGCGTAATGTGGGGACTGATAAGCGTTGCGATTGCCTCCCTCGCCCAGTTGAGTTTAGGATTCGCCATGATGCGACTGCCATCGATAGCGCATCCACTGGCGTTTATTTCCGGGCTGGGCGCTCTTAATGCCGCGACCCTGGCGCTATTCGCCGGTTTGGCGGGGTATCTGGTTTCCGTCTTCTGCTGGCATAAAACATTACACACGCTCGCGCTCAGCAAAGCCTATGCGCTGCTGAGTCTCAGCTATGTGCTTGTCTGGGTAGCCTCAATGTTGTTACCCGGTTTGCAAGGCGCTTTCAGCCTAAAAGCGATGCTCGGCGTATTGTGCATTATGGCGGGGGTAATGCTGATTTTTCTGCCCGCCAGATCATGATGGCTTGCGCGTCAACCGCTGCCATTCGTCGCAGGAATAACAGCGTGCATCAACGATTTTTAAGGTCTGGTGTTTTTCCCGATTAATACAATACTGCGCATCCTGTAAAGGCGACAGGATATCGCCGGGACTCAGTAATATCATGGAATTCGCCTCGGCGATCATTTTTAGCGAACCGCCGCTATCGCACAGCACCAGAACATGGCACGCCCTCTTTTTGACATAATGCGATTTCTTAACCAACCATTCCATAGCGCCCCCGTTTCACGCTGATTGTTCATAACACGTTACACATCAACGGATAAACAAAACGGCAATAGCGATGGAATGGTTGTATATTAACCTAACATTAATTTTTACAGTTCTCACACACCCACTGCTGGAGCGCACGGCGAGATATTTTAATCCCTCCGTTTTTCAGTTCTGACGGCAGCGTCAACCAGCGAACCGGCTGCTGAAAACGCGCCAACTTATCGCGGACCCATTCAGCGAGGTTCACGTCTCCGGCCTGCGATGCATACTCCACAACCGCAACGGGACGATGGCCAAACTCTTTATCTTCTACCGGCACGACGAAGGCTTGTTGCACTAGCGGATGCGCATTAATAACGCGTTCGACTTCCTCCGGCTGAATGCCTTCGCCGCCGCTAAAGAACAGGTTGTCCAGCCGCCCGGCGATGGTTAGCCTGCCGTGGTTCAGATCGCCGCGATCGCGCGTGGCAAACCAGCCCTCGTCATTAACCAGCGGGATCAGTTTGCCATCACGCCAGTAACCTTCCGCCATACTGGCGGCGCGCAGCCAGACTTCATTATCGACGATTCTGATCTCTCTGCCGGGGAGCGGCGCGCCCACATCATCAGAACCATCGGCCTCCTTGGCGCATACTGTAGACGCGAACTCCGTGAGCCCATACCCGCACCAGCAGCGAATCCCTTGTTTGCTGGCCTGGTCGGTGAGTTCAACCGGAATCACCGCGCCGCCGAGCAAAACGGCTTTCAGCGTCACCGCCGCCCGATTCGCCAGCAGCCGCCACAGCTGCGTCGGCACCAGCGAAGCATGAGTACACCCTGCCAGCATCTGCTCCAGCGGTTGCTTATCGCGTACCGTCATGCGCGCCCCGGCGAAGAGCCAACGCCACATAATACCCTGCCCGGATACATGAAACAGCGGCAGCGATAGCAGCCAGTCATCCTGAGGGCCAAACGGCATTAGCGAAAGCACCCCCTGCGCGCTGGCAAGATGCGCCTGGCACGTATGTACAGCCGCTTTTGGCAATCCTGTGGAACCCGATGTCAGCGTCATGGAAACCAGACGCTGCGGTTGCCAGTCCACAGCATACGCCGCTGTGCTCTTTTGTATCTGCAACGCGGTTAATCCGGAAAACGCGTTTTCGCCTTCCAGTGTCAGCGCAAAACGCAGCGTTAACTTCGGCACCAGCGCCTCCAGCAACGTCTGGGGCAACTGCGGATTGACGGGCAGAACCCGCGCGCCGCACTGCATCAGCGCAAGCCATGCCAACAGAGTGCGCGGCTGATTCCCGGCGCGCAGCAGGACACCGTCGCCCTCGCGTACGCCCTGCGCGGCAAACCCGCCCGCCAGCGCATCAATACGCTCACAGAGGGCGCGCCAGCTTAGCACTTCATCGTTCAGGCGCAGAGCGGGCGCCTGGCTGCGAACCTGACGCCAGTGGCGCCACGGCCAATCCGTGAATGTCATAACAGTCGTTCCAGCTCATCACGCTTCAGACAAGGCAACGCGCTACCGGGCCAGGGGCGAACCTGTTGCGCCTGCATCAGATGCAAGGTATCCAGTCCGGGCAGCGTTCCCGGCGTCAACCAGGCGGCAATCCGCGCCAGTTGCGTCAGGCCGAGGCTGGACTCGATCGAAGAGCTGATGACCGCCGTCAGTCCCAACGCATGGGCGGCAGCGACTTGCTCACGCACTTTATCAAGCGATCCGGTCAGCGTAGGTTTGATAACCACAGCCCTGACGCCCTCTTCGGCTTCAAAGGTGAAATCCGCTTCGCGCAGACTTTCGTCCCAGGCAATCGCGATGCCGGTTTCACGGGCAAAGGCGCGGGAATCATCCCGCGTCTTACACGGTTCTTCGAGAAAGGCGATACGAGCGCGGTAATCCGGATTAACATACTTTGCGAACTGTTGGGCTTTTAGCGGCGTCCAGGCGCGATTCGCATCCAGACGCAGATGCAGATCCGGGATCGCCTCCAGCAGCAAATTAACCACCATGCCGTCGCGTACCGCTTCATAAAGACCCACTTTGACCTTAGCGATTTTCTCGCCGGGCATATCGGCAAGCCGCAGCACCAAATCGTCAGGATCGCCAGTGCATAACGGCGCAGCGCGATAGTCCGCCGCCTCCGGCAAGACGCCAGTCAGTTCCGCCAGCGCGCAGCTTGCGCCAAACGCGACCGAAGGCATCTCCGGTAATCCCTCGCTCCCCTGAAGCCAGTCGTTCACCCACGTCAGGAGCGCCGTCTGCGCCTCTTCCCACGTTTCCTGACTGAAGCCCGGCAGCGGAGAGATCTCTCCCCATCCCTCACGCTCGCCGTCACGCAGACAAACATACAGCCCGTCGCGAGTTTTTAACCGCCTGTCGCGCAGAACCACCCCCGCGTCCATGGGGATCTGCCAGCGGTATACCTGCGCGCTACGCATTATGGGTTCCGTTTGAATTTGCTGAAGTCAGGCTGACGCTTCTGGTTAAAGGCGTTACGGCCTTCCTGCCCTTCTTCCGTCATGTAGAACAGCATGGTAGCGTTGCCCGCCAGCTCCTGCAGCCCGGCCTGACCGTCACAATCGGCATTCAGCGCCGCTTTCAGGCAACGCAGCGCCATCGGACTGTTTTGCAACATTTCGCGGCACCAGCGCACGGTCTCTTTTTCCAGATCCGCCAGCGGAACGACGGTGTTAACCAGCCCCATGTCCAGCGCCTGTTGCGCATCGTACTGGCGGCACAGGAACCAGATTTCACGCGCTTTCTTCTGACCAACGATACGCGCCATATACGAAGCGCCCCAACCGCCGTCAAAGGAGCCGACTTTCGGACCGGTCTGGCCGAAGATGGCGTTTTCCGCCGCGATGGTCAGGTCGCACATCATGTGCAGCACATGACCACCGCCGATGGAGTAACCCGCGACCATCGCGACAACCGGTTTTGGACAGGTGCGAATCTGGCGCTGGAAGTCCAGCACGTTCAGGTGATGCACGCCGGAGTCATCCTGATAACCGCCGTAATCGCCGCGCACCTTCTGGTCGCCGCCCGCGCAAAACGCTTTATCGCCTTCGCCGGTCAGAATAATCACGCCCACGTTGTCGTCGTAACGGGCATCCGCCAGCGCCTGAATCATCTCTTTGACGGTCAACGGACGAAATGCATTGCGCACCTGCGGACGATTAATAGTGATTTTTGCAATACCGTCGGTGGATTTTTCATAACGAATGTCGGTGTAACCCTCCGAGCAGTCGTGCCATTCTACCGGTGCGTAAAGCATTGTTTCATCAGGATAGATCATAGTGTGTCCTTTAGTCAGAGACGCAGAATCTGAGCCAGACTGTCTACCACGCCAGCGGGGTTTTCCCGATGCGCGTTGTGTCCGGCGTTACGAATGACATGGCATGTCGCCGCCACTTCCTGCGCCAGGGCGCGGAATTTGCTGTCGCGTTCGCCACATAAATAATAAAACGGAAATGCCAGCGCGTTGAGCGCCTCGCGTAAATCCGGCTGGACGGCAAGCGATGTCGCCTCCAGCATCGCAGCCAGCGTTTCGCCGTTATTCTGGCTACGCAGCGCCGTTAGCGCCTGTCTTTGCTGCGCCGTCAGCGAGGCGAACACCGGCTGCTGATACCAGTCGTGAAAAACCTCAGTCAATGGTTCATGACGAAAACGCTCTGCCCAGCGCCCGTCGGACAATCGTCTTTCAGCGCGCGCCTGTTCATTTTGCAGCCCCGGATGACCGCCTTCAACCACCAGGCCGCACAGGCCTGGTATTCCCTGGCAGGCTGCCATCATCGCCACCCGGCCGCCAAGGGAGTATCCCACCAACCAAAACTTTAGTATGTTGTAACTAATTAACGTAGCGCGCAGTAATCTGATGACATCGGCAAAGCCGCCGACCGGAATAGCCGCAGATCCGCCATGTCCCGGTAAGTCAATATAAAGCCGCGAACAGCCGTGAAACTGTTCGCCAACCGGCTGCCATTCACGGCAATCGCCAGAAAAACCGTGCAGGAAAACCAGTGAGGGCGCCCCAGGCTGTCCGGGCATGTGCTGCGCGTGCAACATCATAGATGGCTTACCTGAGCCAAAAGTTGCTGCAACGTCTGCGCGCCGTCCGTATCGTTTACCACCAGCTCAATCACCGTTGTCGCCGGGGTTCGCCACGCGCCAGCCAGCGCAGACTCCAGCTCTTCCCAGTTTTCCGGGCGATGATAGCGCAGGTTAAACATGGCGGCCGCATGGTCAAAATGGACGTTTTGCGGCATCAAATAAAAGCGCTCGCGTTTGCTTTGCGGCGTCGGCAGCAGGGAAAAGATCTGCCCGCCGTTATTGTTGACCACAATCAACACAAACGGCGCGGATACCTGACGTAGTAACGCCAGCGCGTTAAGATCGTACAGCGCGGATAAATCGCCGACGATAGCCAGCGTCGATTTGGCGCTGGCGCGCTGCACGCCTGCCGCCGTGGAAAGCAGGCCGTCAATGCCGCTCGCCCCGCGATTGCTGTATACCGGATAGCCAGCCGGCAACTGTGACAGCGCGTCGATCAGACGCACCACCAGACTATTGCCCACGAACAATTGCCCCTGCTCCGGCAGATAGTCGCGGATACGGTGCGCCAGCTGCGCTTCGCCAAAGGTGTCCCGCTGCGCGACCACCCGTTGCCACGCCAGTTCCGCCAGACGCGGGATCTCTACACACCACGGTTTACGTTTTTCCGCCGGATGTAGTTCCAGCCAGTCGGCGATTTTCGCTACCAGTCTGCGTCCACGATGGTGCGCAGGGTCCAGACGACCTTCAATATTGTCGATTACCCAATACTCTTCCGGCTCGCAGGTTGCCTGCCATTGCAGTAAGCGTTTTCCGGTAAGGCTACTGCCAAGCTGGACGACAATCTGCGCCTGCTGCAGTTCGGTCACCGCTTTGGCGTTGCCGAGCCACAGGTCGGCGCACGGCAGCGGCTGCCCGGTTTGCGACAATACGTCGCCAATTAATGGCCATCCCAGAGTTTGCGCCCACTGCGCCACTTTTTTGCCTTCTTCCGCGCTCATACGCCCGGCGACAACGACGCCGCGTTTTTGTCGCCAGAAAAACCAGTCGCGCTGTTTGTCGCTTTCCAGTCGACGCGCTTCGCGCAGCCAGGGTTTTTCATCCTGCCACCAGTCGCCGAGACGCTGCTGCCAGACCAGACCGGTGTCATTCATATCGCCATACAGCGGTTCGGCAAAAGGACAGTTAATGTGCAGCGCGCCCGCATGAAGCATGGCGAGCGCATTGTCGATGGTCGACACCAGCCAGCGCGCCGGAATATCCTGCGTGGGACGCGGCAACGACAGAGTTTGGGAGGGGTGCGAGGCAAACATCCCCGCCTGACGGATCGCCTGGTTGGCGCCGCAGTCAATCAGCTCCGGCGGGCGATCGGCGGTAAGTAAAATGAGCTTCTCGCCCGTCAGCCCCGCCTCAATCAGCGCCGGATAGAGGTTCGCCACGGCGGTACCTGAAGTGACAATAACGGCAACCGGCTGTTGGCTGACTTTCGCCAGCCCTAACGCCAGATGACCAAGCCCACGCTCATCAAAGTGCGTATGGTGAATAAAAGCAGGATTCTCTGCCGCCGCCAACGTGAGCGGCGTGGAACGGGAACCAGGGGCGATACAAACATGCCTGACGCCATGACGGGTTAAGGCTTCCAGGATGACCGCCGCCCAGCGCCGGTTAAATGCACTTACTGACATGAGTTTGTCCGGTATCAATCATTGGGACTAAGTATAAAGAGCTGCAAAAATGGATTATTGATATGGGTCGGGAATATGTGACTCATTACGCATCCATCTGCAATAAGGTACGTAACCCGGCCGCTTTATTATCTATTTCCTGCCATTCCTGTTCCGGATCGGAGCCGCGGACGATTCCCGCGCCGGCATACAATCGCACCACATTGGCCGTCACTTTGGCTGAACGTAACGTCACGCAAAACTCACTTTGCCGCGTGGAGAGATAGCCTGCCGACCCGGCATACCATTCACGTTCGAACGGCTCATGTTGTTCTATAAAACAACGCGCGGGTTCACGAGGGATCCCGGCGACCGCTGCGGTAGGCTGTAACTGGTGCAGGCAGAGCGTGTCGTCCGCCTGATTAAGCGCCGTCCAGATACAGCGGCGCAAATGCTGAACCTTGCGCAGTCTGAGCACCTGCGGCGGCAGCACATCCAGCGAGTGGGTGCAGTTTTGCAGTCGCTGGCAGATGTCTTCGACAACCAGCATATTTTCTCGCTGGTTTTTATCGTCTTTCATTAACCATTCGCCAAGCTGCCAGGCTTTATGGTTATCCGGATGGTTCGCCACCGTCCCAGCCAGCGCTTCGGTACGCAGCGCCGTTTCACGCCGCCGCCAGAGCCGCTCCGGCGATGATCCCAGAAAGGCGGTATCGGCGGAAAAGGCCATAAAAAAGTGGTAGCAGTTGAGATTTAAACGACGACTGGACGCCATCATCGCGGCGGCATTGACCGGACGGGAGAATTGTAAGTCGGTGGCCCGCGCCAGCACAACTTTATCAAACGCCTCTTGCGCAATGGTGTGGGTGGCCTGCTGAATCAGCTTCACCCAACCGTCTTTGTCCGGCCAGTGTTGTTCGCTCGTGAGCGAAAGGCGTAGCGCCGGAACAGGCTTAATGCCGACCAGAGAAGCGAGAAACGCTTTCGCCTGGCGCGCATCATCGCGTAGCGAAACGTCACTGTGCAGATGTAAGCGTAAGGTCGCCGTACCACCGCTACGTCGCCACTCCAGCCGCGGCAGCAATAAGTAGCCCTCTTTCGGCTCGAACGCATTCAGCCCCCAAATACGCAGGTCAGGCTGCGCGTGCTGACGTAAAAACCGTTGCGCCAGATCGAGCGATGAAAATACGGTGATGGCCCCGAGAACGGCAGCTTCTTCGTCGCCATTGCGCTGTTGCCAGTAGAATTGCGGAAAGGATGACTGGCTGGCCAGCCAGCTCAATGCATCGAAGGCATCGTTTAAAGGGAAAGGCGCATCGAAAACGCAAAGCCCTGGCGTCGCCGGTATCTCTTGCGATAGCTGACGCGTCAGATTTTCCAGCGCAGTAGTAATAGAATGCACGCGGACCCTCCCTGTTAAAAACCCCACATTATACGGGGTACTGCCCTAAAAAAGCAGTACCTCATTTAGGGAGGGTTGCAATTCTGTTCAGTGGGGGGATTTAGCGCCGCGCCAGCAGCAGTCCAAGCACCAGTCCTACCGCCGCGCCTACGCCAATACCCTGCCAGGGTTTTTCATGAACGTAGTCATCCGCTTTATAAACGGCCTGCTTTGCCCGGTAATAATAGCTATCCGACGCATGGCTTACGCGGTTTTTCACCTCTTCCAGCGCTTGTTCCGCGCGGGCTTTCAGCTCAATGTATTTTTGATCGGCGGGATCGCCTGAGGAACGTAAAACCTCTTCCAGCGTTTCGCTGAGCAAAGTCAGATCATCATCAACACGTGATTCACCAAATTGATATGACATTCTCATTCTCCGTTGTGTTAACACCTGCTCCTAACTATAGTCAACGGTTTCGGTTTATGCCTGATGAACCTCCCGCGCCATTCCCCGGTGCGGAATGCCGTCTTCGTCATAAACATCGGTGACGGGAATAAAACCAAACCGCGCATAAAAAGGTTGCAGATGCGCCTGCGCTCCCAGATATAGCGGCTTATCCGGCCAGTGCCGCCCACAAGATTCCAGCGTTTTCGCCATTAATTGCTGGCCCAGTTTCGCCCCTCGCCAGGCATCGCTGACGATCACCCGGCCAATGACAACCGGGTCTGATTCGTTATCGCTTTTCAGAATCCTCGCATACGCCACCAGCTCATCCTGATGCCAGCCCAGAATATGCCGATTGTCGCCGACTAAATCATCGCCATCCACATCCAGGTAAGGACAGCGCTGTTCTACCACAAAGACCGCGCAGCGCAATTTGAGTAACGCGTAAAGTTGAGGAACGGTAAGTTCACTATGGTGGAGATCCTGCCAGTCAATCATGATGCGCTCCTGTGTTGTGGTAATCTTGGGTTAAACGATAACCAAACGTGTATGGACAAGATGGAATTAATTTTTTTAGGTACGTCCGCAGGCGTTCCCACGCGCTCACGCAATGTAACGGCAATTTTATTACATCTGCAACATCCAACGCAGCCGGGAGTATGGCTTTTTGATTGCGGCGAAGGGACACAGCATCAAATGCTTAATACCGCGTTTCATCCCGGTAAGCTTGAGCGCATTTTTATCAGCCATCTTCACGGCGATCATCTGTTTGGCCTGCCGGGTCTGCTATGCAGCCGGTCGATGGCGGGGAACCCCCATCCGCTAACCGTATACGGGCCTCAAGGCGTGCGTGAGTTTATTGCAACCACACTGCGTCTTAGCGGTTCATGGACCGATTTTCCGTTGCAAATTGAAGAAGTTAGCGCAGGCGATATTCTTGACGACGGTCTGCGTAAAGTGACCGCATTCAGGCTGGAGCATCCACTGGAGTGCTACGGATATCGCGTTGTTGAACATGACAAGCCTGGCGCGCTGAATGCCAGGGCGTTAAAAGCCGCAGGCGTTACGCCCGGCCCGCTGTTTCAGGCGTTGAAGGCAGGAAAAACCGTCACACTTGCCGATGGAAGGCAGATCAATGGCGCCGACTACCTTGCTCCCGCCGTGGCCGGGAAATCAGTGGCGATTTTCGGCGATACCGCGCCCTGCGAGGCCGCCCTCGCGCTGGCGCAAGGCGTGGATGTGATGGTCCATGAAACCACGCTGGATGCGTCAATGGAGGAGAAAGCCAACGCTCGCGGACACAGCTCCACCCGTCAAACCGCGACGCTGGCGCGGGAAGCTGCCGTCGGTCGGCTGATCATGACCCATATTAGCTCACGCTATGACGATAAAGGCTGTCAGCGCTTACTGGCGGAATGCCGCGCTATTTTCCCGGCGACGGAGCTGGCTTACGATTTTTCTGTTTTCCCGGTTTAGCGCTCCATTTTTTGTCCTCATTGCCGATAACACTAAAAAAGGCAGGCTTTCATAATGAGGTTAGGATGGACAATTTTCAGAAAGATATTGATGACAGGGCCAATTTAACCCTGTCCAACCGTTTTGAACTGCTGTTATTCCGTCTTGGTACATCGCTGCATGAACAGAAGTCAGAGCTGTTCGGCATCAATGTATTTAAGCTGCGCGAAATCGTACCAATGCCCGCCTTTACGCGCCCGGCAGGCATGAAAGCGCCGCTATTGGGCATGGTCAATATTCGGGATCAGGTCATTCCAGTGATTGATTTGCCAGCGGTAGCGGGCTGCAAGCCGGAAACCGGGCTGAATATTTTGCTGATCACCGAATATGCGCGCAGCGTACAGGCATTTGCCGTCGAGTCGGTGGAAAATATTATGCGTCTTGACTGGCAACAGGTGCATACCGCCGAGAAAGCCGTCAACGGTCGCTACATCACCAGTATTGCCTGCCTGGATGATAACAAAGAAACCAACAACCTGGCGCTGGTGCTCGACGTTGAGCAGATCCTTTATGATATTGTCCCCTCCAGCCACGACCTGCGCGCCACCAATCTGAAGACCAATAAATTTTATATTACCCCTGGCGCGGTAGCCATTGTGGCGGAAGACTCCAAAGTCGCCCGCGCGATGCTGGAAAAAGGGCTGAACGCGATGGGAATTCCGCACCAGATGCATGTGACCGGCAAGGATGCATGGGAGAGAATCCAGCAACTGGCGCAGGAAGCGGAGGCCGAAGGTAAGCCAATTAGCGAGAAAATCGCGCTGGTCCTGACAGATCTTGAGATGCCGGAGATGGATGGCTTTACGTTAACGCGTAAAATTAAAACCGATGAACGGCTGAAAAAGATCCCGGTCGTTATTCACTCTTCCCTTTCCGGCAGCGCCAACGAAGATCATATACGTAAGGTGAAGGCCGACGGCTACGTGGCCAAGTTTGAGATTAACGAACTCTCTTCGGTCATTCAGGAAGTGCTGGAGCGCGCAGCAACAAACAGCCAGGGACCACTGATCAGCCGCAAAAGCGCCTGACGTAACAGGGGATGCCTACAGTACAGGCATCCCCTGACGCTTAGTGAGACAAGCCTTCCGCCAGTTTTACCAGTTTAATAAACTCCGCGCGATAGCCTTGTCTATCTTCCCCGCGCGCCTGTTCACCCCATTTAATAATTTGCGGCCAGGTCGTATCTGCCAGCGTTTCTGAGCCACGCAGTTTTTGCCCGAAAGCCGCTACCGCCGCGCGGAAACGAAAATCTTCAGAGGCGTCAGCAAAGATCGGCATTTTTCCCATAACGACCGGGAACTCGGCTAATGTACTTTCGCTGCCCTGCGGCGCTTTCCAGCGCAATTTGATCCACGCCAGCTCGCTTGATTTTGTTGGCTTTGAGGCGGCTTTGTCCTGAGCGTAGCGCAGTTTATCCACCGAGGCTTTCTGCCCGTTAAGCGTCAGTTCAAAGAATAGCGTGACGTGTTTACCCGCGCCGATATCACCGGCATCAACCTTATCGTTATTGAAATCCTCGTCGCGCAGTTGGCGTTTTTCATAACCAATCTGCCGGTACTCAGTCACCCACTGCGGATTAAATTCGATTTGCGATTTTACATCTTTGGCAACGGTGACCAGCGTTTGATGCATCTCATCCTTGAGGACTTTTTGCGCCTCGGAGAGGGAGTCGATGTAGCTGTAATTGCCGTTACCCACATCAGCAATCCTCACCATCATGGCTTCGTTGAAATTGTCATCGCCGACGCCCAGCGTAGATAAGGTAATACCTTTCTCACGCTCTTTTTTTACCAGCGCTTCGATGTCTTTGGGATCGGTAATACCGAGGTTAAAATCACCGTCGGTGGTCAACAAAATGCGGTTAACGCCGCCTTTGATAAACCCTTTTTCGGCCTGCTCGTAGGCTAGCCGTAATCCCGCTTCACCACCGGTACTCCCGTAAGCATCCAGATTATCAATTGCCGCTTTAATCGCGGTTGTGTTATTTCCCGCTGTAGACGCCAACGCGACGTGAGTGCCGCCCGCGTAGGTCACAATCGTGATGTTATCCTGCGCACGCAGATCGTTCACCAGCAGTTTTAGCGCCGACTGGATCAGCGGCAGGCGTTCCGCTGGCTGCATAGAACCAGAAGTATCAATGAGAAAAACCAGGTTGGCAGGTGGCAGATCCCTGACCTGCATGTCCCGGGCCTGAACATCAACTTTTAATAGCGTACGCTGCGCGTTCCACGGCGAGGGAGCCAGTTCGTATTTAACCGCAAATGGCATCGGTATACAGGCCGCAATGGGTTTAGTGTTATCCTGCTTATCCGCAACGGGCTGAGGCGCGGGAAAATAGTTGAGCATCTCTTCTACCCGCACGGCTTCCGGCGGCGGCAGTTGTCCCTGATTCAGAAAGCGCCGCACGTTAGCGTAGCTGCCAGTGTCTACATCCAGACTAAACGTGGCGAGCGGCGCCTGACTTACCTGTTTAATCGGATTTTCATCGTAGTGTTCGTAACGCGCGGTCCCCATTACATTACCGCCTTGTGCAGCGAACGCTTTTGATGCCGCGGCACGTGTCCGCATTTCATATTGCGGTGCTTCGGCTGTTGCCAGAGATGCCGCTTTGGCATCTGCCAGGGCTTTGGCTTCAGTATTCGCTTTATATTCGGCTGCTTTTTTCGCAGCCTGTTGGGCGGCCTCGGCTTGTCTTTTCTGGACAGTGTCATCCCCGGCCTGAGCGCTATTTTCTTTCTGGATAGCCTGCTCCTGTTTTAACTCAGCCGGATTATTTCCCTGTGGGTCGGAGGGCTCCGGCCCACAGCCCGAGAGAACAACCCCACCCAACAACAGCATTAATGTTTTTCCATTAAGCATACAAATTCCTTTTCAATTATATTCGGGTAATTTTCTGCAGATGTCCTGCATTATATTCCGCTTTACTTTTATTATCAGCATGACGAAAGTAGAAAATAATTTTACCTGCGTTAATAGCCACCAATAATAAAAAAGATAATTATATTTTTGAGGTAAATAATATTTACGTTTAAGATGAACGGCTTAATCAGTTGCTGGCGTTCGACCCACAGATTCTGCGTGAAGAACACTATTTACAGGTGACCGATTTACCAAAAGTGAATATATAAGATGGGGGACTATCTGCACTGTGCCCTCGCCGATACTTCCTTTTACAACCCACCAAACAGCAATCTATTAAGCCGTGCCGACACTCACGTTATTGATGGAAAGATATTATATGCCGCCGTCACATGAAATAATGAAGTGAGCGCGATCGGACGCCTTGAAAAACGCTGACAGAAATACGCTTCAGATCAAATTTTTCCCATTGAAGTCGATGAGATAGACATTTATCCGGGAAACGGGTCACGAAAACAGTTGGGAGAGTTGTTCCACTGCCTGATGCAAGAAATGGACAAACTGCTGAGTTTTTATCAGCGATGCCTGAGAAATGACAGTCACGTTATAATTTTTATAGCGGAGTAATGGGCCATATGTTTATCACTTCGACAATTATTGTGAATTACCCATATGAAACCGCTGGCGCTTACGGAACCGCCCAACATCCGGCTCTGCGTTCATCGGAAAAGTGTTGGGTTTCGGCTACGCCTCACCCAACGAGTCTATGGTCTCTATGCGTCACAGGTTTTCATAAGTTGGATGCAATCCAACATTTAGAGGCTCAGGTATTGCTCATCAGCCTCAACCGCCGATAAATCGGCGGTTATTGACATCATCAACGCGGCATTACATCAGCGGCATCGCCAGTTGCACAAGGCTAATCAGCGGCTGCGGCCAGACGCCCAGTACCAACACCAGCAACGCGGAGATCAGCACCACGATACCGCCTGCGCTGTACTGCCAGTTTGTCGGCGCGTCGCGTCCCGGTTGCTGCGGCGCGTGCAGGTAGAGACTCACCGCAACGCGCAGGTAGTAGTACAAACCAATCGCGGAACCCACCACCACGGCGGCGACCAGCCACCACAGGCTGGCCTGAACGCCGACCGCCAGCACGTAGAATTTGCCGATAAAGCCCAGCGTCATTGGGATACCTGCCAGCGACAGCATCATCACCGTCATCACCGCGGCAAGAACCGGACGGTGCCAGAACAGACCACGGTAAGAGTACAGGGAGTCGGCATCCGGGCCGCGGAACGGGCTGGACATCAGGCTGACCACGCCAAACGCGCCGAGGCTGCTGAACAGATAACCGGCCAGATAAACGCCTACCGCTTCCATCGACATCTCGCCGCTCTGCAGGGCAATCAGCGCCACCAGCAGATAGCCGAGGTGAGAGATAGAAGAGTAACCGAGCAGACGTTTGATGTTGGTCTGGCTCAGCGCCATCAGGTTACCGAAGATGATAGAGGCAAAGGCGATAATGCCCAGCACCACGCGTACCGCTTCGCTGTCGCCTACCGGCGCATACAGGAACAGACGCATCACCACGCCGAAGATAGCGATTTTGCTCGCCGTCGCCAGGAAGGTGGAAACCGGCGCAGGCGCGCCCTGGTAAACGTCTGGCGTCCACAGGTGGAACGGCACCAGAGAGAGTTTAAAGCCCAGACCGACAATCATCAGGCCAAAGCCCGCCAGCAGCAACGGCTCGTGCAGCATACCATCGCCGAGGCTCTTACCGAGCGCTTCGAAAGACAGGTTGCCGGACTGCGCGTACACCAACGCCATCCCGAACAGCAGGAAAGACGAGGCGGCGGCGGAGAGGATGGTGTATTTGATACTGGCTTCCAGCGAGCGTTTCTGGCGGAAAGCATAACCAATCAGGCCGAACAGCGGCAGTGAGATCAGTTCAATACCGAGGAACAGCGCCGCCAGATGGTTGGCGTTCGCCAGCAGAATTCCGCCCAGGCTGGCGATTAACACCAGCAGGTAGAACTCTTCCTGGTTATCGTTATAGCCTTCAAGCCACGGGTAGGCAAAGGTGCAGGTGGCGAGGCTCGCCAGCAGCACCAGCCCGGTGTAGAGCATCGCAAAGCCGTCAACGCGCATTAGCGGCGTGACGTCCATTGCCCCAGCCTGGCCGACAAACCAAAGCGAAACCAGAGCAGCGTTAAGCCCAATGACCGACAGCGTGGCATTGAGGAAATAATTGCGTCGCCACGCAATGGAGAGCATCACAACCACCACCGTCAAGCCGACGATCAGCAGCGGTAGCAGCGCAATCAGGTGTTGTGGAGTTATTGTCATGGCGATTTACGGCCTTGTAGTAGTAACAGAATTAACAAACCACTGCTGGATGTTGCTCATCGCAGAATGCGAGGTATCCAGAATCGGCTGCGGATAGAAGCCAAGCAGTACCAGAAGCACCACCAGCAACAGAATGATAAACAGCTCGCGCAGCGACATCCCTGGCAGTTCCTGGCTGGCAATCTGGCTCTTCGCTTTACCAAAGTAAGCGCGATGCAGCATCGCCAGCGAGTATACAGAGGCGAATACCAACCCAAAGGTGGAGATCACGGTAATCATCGGCACCACCTGGTAGCTGCCGAACAGAATCATAAATTCGCCGACAAAGTTACCGGTGCCCGGCATACCGAGCGTCGCCACCGCAAAGAACATGGACAGCGCAGGCAACCACTTCATCTTGCCCCACAGGCCGCCCATCATACGCATGTCACGCGTATGCAGACGTTCGTACAACTGGCCGCACAGAATGAACAGACCGGCTGCGGACAAACCGTGTGCAATCATCTGAATCACCGCGCCCTGGTACGCCAGCTGACTGCCGGTGTAGATAGCGATCAGCACGAAGCCCATGTGGGAAACGGAGGTATAGGCAATCAGGCGCTTGATGTCGTATTGGGTAAAGGCCATCCACGCGCCGTAGAAAATGCCGATAACGCCCAGCCACATGGCGATAGGCGCAAACTCCGCCGACGCGTTCGGGAACAATGGCAGGGAGAAACGCAGCAGACCGTAAGCGGCGGTTTTCAGCAAGATACCGGCCAGGTCGACGGAACCGGCGGTCGGCGCCTGGGAGTGCGCATCCGGCAGCCAGCCATGCAGCGGAACCACCGGCATTTTCACCGCGAAGGCGATGAAGAAGCCCAGCATCAGCAGATATTCCACACCGTGGGACATCGGCGTATTCAGCAGCTCTTCATAGTTGAAGGTCCACACGCCGGTCGCGTTGTAGTGCACAAAGACCAGCGCCAGGATGGCAATCAGCATCACCAGACCACTCGCCTGGGTGTAGATGAAGAACTTGGTCGCCGCCGTGATACGCGTTTTCCCGTCAGAAGCTTTGTGGCCCCACAGCGCTATCAGGAAGTACATCGGCACCAGCATCATTTCCCAGAAGAAGAAGAACAGGAACATGTCGATGGCCAGGAACACGCCGATAACGCCGCCTAAGATCCACATCAGGTTCAGGTGGAAGAAGCCCTGATATTTTTCGATTTCTCGCCAGGAGCAAAGCACCGCCAGAACGCCGAGCAGGCCGGTCAGCACCACCATTAGCAGCGACAGTCCGTCGAGCGCCAGATGGATAGAGATGCCAAAACGCGGGATCCACGGCAGAACAAATTCAGATTGCCACTGTGGAATACCGGCGGATTGCGTCAGTGAGTAGCCGCCCTGCAACCACAATTGCAGACCGAGCGCCAGCGTCAGCCCCATGGTAATCAGCGCTATCCAGCGCGGCACCTTCACGCCAAAGCGTTCGGTCTGCCAGCACAGAAAGCCGCCGATAAAGGGGATTAATATCAACCAGGGTAATAACATAGCTAAGTATGTCCCTTATATTTACTCCTGCTCAGGCTATCTCACTCGTCAGCCCAAATCCTGCCAGTGCTCACACAAAACGCAGCGCGTTTTGAACGTCCGTAAGGACGGCCCCGTAGGGGTGAGCTTCGCGAATCATCCTCACGTACTTCAGTACGCTCCGGTTGCTGTGCGCTGGCGGTATCCGGTCTGACTTCGCCGATGACGCCTGTACTTCAGGAACAGATTTTCAACGAATTCTAAAAATTATTTTTGGGTTTGTAGGCCGGATAAGCACTGCGCCATCCGGCAGTCGTTCATCCAGCCAACAAACTCAACGCAGTACCATCAACAGCGCCAGCACTACAACCGCGCCGATGCTCATGGATGCCACATACCAGCGCAAATAACCGTTCTCGCTCAGTACCAGGCCTTTGCCTGCAAAACGGGAAAGGATAGCCGGAATGTTCATCAACGCATTAAGCGGGTCGCGCTTCAGCAGCCAGGCGATACCGAGGAATGGCTTGACGAATGCTTTGTCGTACAGCCAGTCAAAGCCCCAGGCGTTATACCACCAGGTGCCCAGCAGACGGCCCGGCGCGCTGTTGGCGATCGACGTCACCAGCGTACGTTTACCCAGCCACAGCCATGCGGCAATCAGGATGCCGGCAATCGCCACTACGCCAGAGGTAATTTCCAGGGTCAACACACGACCATGCGCCAGTTCAGTTGTCTGCGGCAGCCCCCCCTGCAGAGGCGGCACAATCAGCGCGCCAACAAAGGTAGACAGAATCATCAGGACAATCAGCGGCAGATGGTGGGTAATCCCCTTCCCTGCATGAGCATGAATTTGTTCTTTACCGTGGAATACGATGAAAATCATCCGGAAGGTGTACAAGGAGGTCATGAACGCGCCGACCAGACCTGCCACCATCAGATTGATATGACCGTTCGCCATCGCGCCAGCCAGGATCTCATCCTTACTGAAGAAGCCCGCAGTGACCAGCGGCAGCGCCGACAGCGCCGCGCCGCCCACCAGGAAGCAGGCATACACCAGCGGAATAGACTTACGCAGACCGCCCATCTTAAAGATGTTCTGTTCGTGATGGCAGGCCAGAATGACGGAACCGGACGCCAGGAACAGCAGCGCTTTGAAGAACGCATGGGTCATCAGATGGAAAATCGCCGCATCCCACGCCTGCACGCCCAGCGCCAGGAACATGTAGCCAATCTGGCTCATGGTGGAATAGGCCAGCACGCGTTTGATGTCGGTCTGCACCAGCGCGGCGAAACCCGCCATGGCCAGCGTAATCGCCCCGATAATACCCACCAGATGCAGAATTTCCGGCGTCATCAGGAACAGGCCATGCGTGCGTGCAATCAGGTAGACACCGGCGGTAACCATCGTCGCGGCGTGGATCAACGCGGAGACCGGCGTCGGGCCGGCCATCGCGTCGGCAAGCCAGGTCTGCAACGGTAGCTGCGCAGATTTACCGACCGCGCCGCCCAGCAGCATCAGCGTCGCCCACATCAGCATGTTGTTGCCGTCAGCAAAGTGCGCTGGCGCCAGCTCGACCATTTCGCGGAAGTTCAGCGTGCCCAGTTCGTTGTAGAGAATGAACAGCGCGAAGGCGAGGAACACGTCACCGACACGGGTCACCACGAAGGCTTTCATTGCCGCTGCGCCATTCTTCGGATCGCTGTAATAGAAGCCGATCAACAGATAAGAGCACAGGCCCACGCCTTCCCAGCCGAGGTACATCAACAGCAGGTTATCGGACAGCACCAGAACAACCATGCTGGCGATAAACAGGTTGGTATAAGCGAAGAAGCGGGAGTAGCCCTCTTCCCCACGCATGTACCAGGACGCGAACATGTGGATCAGGAAGCCGACGCCGGTGACCACAGAGAGCATAGTCAGCGACAGGCCGTCCAGCACCAGGTTAAAACCGATGTTGAAGTTACCGACCGACATCCACGTCCACAGCGGCTGGCTGAACGCCTGTTTGCCGTTGGCGAAGAAATCCATCCCGACAAACGCTGTCACCAACGCCGCCAGACCAACGGAGCCCACGCCAATAGTCGCGGAGAGATTTTCCGACCAGCGTCCGCGAGAGAACGCCAGCAGTACAAAGCCAATCAATGGCAGAATAATGGTTAAGGCAAGCATGTTCATCCACGCATCTCACTTACTGAATCGATGTTCAGGTTCTGGCGACGGCGATGGAGTTGCAGCAACAGCGCAAGTCCAATACTCGCTTCCGCAGCCGCAAGGCTGATGGCGAGAATGTACATCACCTGACCATCGGTCTGGCCCCAGTAGCTCCCGGCGACCACAAAGGCCAGCGCGGAGGCGTTAATCATGATTTCCAGCCCGATCAGCATAAACAGCAGATTGCGGCGGATAACCAGACCGGTTAAACCCAGGACGAATAAAATCGCAGCGAGGATCAGTCCGTGTGTTAAGGGGATCATGCGCGCTCCTCCGTTTTTCTTTTCGCGCGGTCATCGGCGCGGTTGCTTAGCACTTCGCCCGCACGCTCTTCACGACCGACGTGGAACGCCACCACCAGGCCTGCCAGCAGCAGCATAGACGCCAGTTCGACCGCCAGAACATAAGGCCCGAACAGCGTAATGCCCACCGCTTTCGCGCTAATCGGCGTGCCGTCGATGCCCTGGTCGTTAACGCCCAGAATGGCGTACACAATGACCGCCAGCATAATGGCCGACAAAACCGCCGGACCAATCCACACCTGCGGCTTCAGCCACTGGCGTTCCTGTTCGATTTCGCTGCCGCCGAGGTTGAGCATCATCACCACGAACACAAACAGCACCATGATGGCGCCTGCGTAGACGATAATTTCCAGCGCACCGGCAAAGTAAGCGCCCAGCGAAAAGAACACCCCGGAAATCGCCAGTAGCGATATCACCAGATACAACAGCGCGTGTACCGGATTGGTATGGGTGATCACTCGCAGGGTCGCGAGGATGGCTATCAGGCCACAGATATAAAAAGCGAATTCCATTGCCCTCTCCTTACGGTAACAGGCTCTTGACGTCGATAGGCTTGGCTTCGTTCTCTGCTTCGCCTTTATCTTTGCCGTCGATTGCCATACCCGCCATCCGGTAGAAGTTATATTCCGGGTATTTGCCCGGACCGGAAATCAGCAGATCCTCTTTTTCGTACACCAGATCCTGACGTTTGTATTCGCCCAGTTCGAAGTCCGGGGTCAACTGAATCGCCGTGGTCGGGCACGCTTCTTCGCACAGGCCGCAGAAGATGCAGCGTGAGAAGTTAATGCGGAAAAATTCCGGATACCAGCGGCCATCTTTGGTCTCCGCTTTTTGCAGAGAGATACAGCCTACCGGACAGGCTACCGCGCACAGGTTGCAGGCAACGCAGCGCTCTTCGCCGTCCGGGTCGCGCGTGAGCACGATACGGCCACGGTAACGGGGCGGTAAATAGACCGGCTCTTCCGGATACATCCGCGTTTCGCGTTTGGCGAACGCATGCAGGCCGATCATCCAGATACTGCGTACCTGAGTGCCGAAACCTACTAATAATTCTTTTAAGGTCATGGTCTTTGTGTCCCTTATTGCGCCTGCCACAGAATGACAGCCGCCGTTACCAGCAAGTTGATGAGCGTCAGCGGCAGGCAAACTTTCCAGCCGAAGGACATTACCTGGTCATAACGCGGACGCGGTAACGACGCACGAATCAAAATGAACATCATCATGAAGAACGCGGTTTTCAGCGCGAACCAGACGAATGGCGGTAAGAACGGGCCATGCCAGCCACCGAAGAACAGCGTTACCATCAGCGCGGAAACGGTGACGATACCGATGTACTCCCCCACGAAGAACAGACCGAATTTCATACCGGAATATTCGATGTGGTAACCGTCCGCCAGTTCCTGCTCGGCTTCCGGCTGGTCAAACGGGTGACGGTGACAGACCGCTACGCCCGCGATGGCGAAAGTAACAAACCCAAAGAATTGCGGAATCACGTTCCACAGATGCGCCTGGTTATTGACGATATCGGTCATATTAAATGAACCGGCCTGCGCCACCACGCCCATCAGGGAAAGACCAAGAAACACTTCATAGCTCACCGTTTGGGCAGACGCGCGCATCGCGCCCAGCAGCGAGTATTTGTTGTTGCTCGACCAACCGGCGAACAGCACCGCGTAAACCGCCAGACCGGCCATCATCAGGAAGAACAAAATCCCGATGTTTAAATCGGCCACCACCCAATTAGGGCTAACCGGCACAATGGCGAAGGAGAGCAGCAGCGAAGTAAATGCGATCATCGGCGCCAGGGTAAAGATGACGCGATCCGAGAATTTCGGGATCCAGTCTTCTTTAAAGAACATCTTGATCATATCCGCGACCAGCTGGAGCGAGCCGCCCCAGCCAACGCGGTTTGGTCCATAACGGTTCTGGAACAGACCCAGCAGACGACGTTCGCCAAAGCTCATGAAGGCCCCGCAGGTGACGACCACCAGCAGAATCACCACCGCTTTGAGAATGCTCAGCAGGATCTCAATCAGATCCGGTGTAATCCAACTCATTGTTGCGCCTCCCGCAGATCCTCAAGACGCGCGCCAGCCAGAACCGGCGCGATGCCAGGCATACCCATCGGCAGCCCTACCTGCCCTGCCGCTAACCCTTCAGAGATTTCAACCGGCAGCGTCACCGTATTGCCATCGTAGCTAAAGGAGACGCGCGTCCCGGCATTGACGCCCAACTTCGCGGCATCCGCCGGGTTAAGTTTGATATACGGCTGCGGCATACGGCTCTGGAAGACCGGAGAACGCTGAGACAATTCGTCGCTGCCAAACAGGTGGTAATACGGCGCAATACGCCACTGACCGTCCTGCGCCTGGAAGCTTGCCGGCACGGTAGTGAAATAATCCAGACCGCCCTCAGTCGCTTCAATCAAACGCACGCCCGGATCGCCGTGACGCAGTTTGCCGCCCACTTCATCCTGGAATTTGTTCCACGCCTGCGGGGAGTTCCAGCCCGGCGCCCAGGCGAACGGAATTTCAGATCGCGGGGCAGTCGGTTGGTTATTCCCTTCCATCGAGAAGGCGAACATGGTGTCTTTATCCTGCGGCTGACGTGGTTCATGCACGCTGATATTGGCGCGCATCGCCGTACGACCGCTGTAACGATGCGGTTCGCGCGCCAGCTTCTGCCCACGAATGCGGAAGGTCGCATCCGGCGCGGCGTCTTTAATGCCGGCAAATTGCGGCATGGCGGCAATGACCGCGTCGATCACATGGTCAAGCTGTGTCCAGTCCACTTCGCGGTTTTCGACGGTGCTGTGCAGCGAATGCAGCCAGCGCCAGCTTTCCAGCATAATCGTCTTGTTATCGTAGTAGGCCGGATCATAAACCTGGAAGAAGCGCTGCGCGCGGCCTTCGTTGTTGATGACCGTACCATCGCTTTCGGCGAAGCTTGCCGCGGAAAGCACCAGATGCGCGTTTTCCATAATCGCCGTGCGCTGATGGTCAACCACCATCACCAGCGGCGCTTTGGCGAGCGCGGCGTTCACGCGCGTAGCGCTTGCATGACGGTGGAGATCGTTTTCCAGCACCACCACCGCGTCCGCGCTGCCGGTTTCCAGCTCGCCCAACGCATCGTCAAGCGAACCGCCTCCCATCATACCCAGCCCCATGCTGTTCACGGAGCGGGCAATCATAGTAATACCGACGTCGGCGCCACGGCCTTTCAGCGCTTTCGCCACGTTGGCGGCCGCCTGAATCACCTCACTGCTACCGGCGTTAGTGCCGGAGATAATCAGCGGTTTTTTCGCGCCGGCCAACGCCTGCACAATGACATCAATTTTGTTTTGCAAGTCGCTGTCGATACCGTCAACCGCAGGCGCTGTATTGTCCAGCGCATGGGCAATCGCAAAGCCCAGGCGCGCCTGATCTTCCACCGGCGCGCGATAGGTCCAGGCGGCGATATCATCCAGACGGGTGTCGTCCACGTTGGTCACGAACAGCGGATGTTTGGCACGCTGGCCGATGTTAAGGATGGCCGCAATCTGCCAGTCGGCCACTTTCTGCGCCGCCGCCATTTCACGCGCTTTACCTTTCACCGCCTGACGTACCGCCAGCGCAACGCGCGCGCCGGTCTGGGTAACGTCTTCGCCCAAGACCAGTACCGCGTCATAAGATTCGATTTCCCGCAGCGCCGGGGTGTAAATGCCGCCTTCACGCAGCACTTTCAGCGCCAGTTGCAGACGTTCCTGCTCGCCGCGCGCGATACCGGTGTAGAAGTTTTCCGCACCAACCAGTTCACGCAGCGCAAAGTTGCTCTCAATGCTGGCGCGTGGCGAACCGATACCGATCACTTTCTTCGACTGGCGCAGAATATCCGCCGCGCCCTGCATCGCCTGCTCGGCGTTGAGGGTGATGAAGTCGTCGCCACGGCGCTGAACCGGCTGACGCGGACGGTCTTTCAGGTTCACATAGCCATAGCCGAAACGACCGCGGTCGCAGAGGAAGTAGTGGTTAACGGTACCGTTGTAACGGTTTTCGATACGGCGTAATTCGCCATAGCGCTCGCCCGGGCTGATGTTACAGCCGATGGAACACTGCTGGCAGATGCTCGGCGCAAACTGCATGTCCCATTTACGGTTGTAACGCTCGGAGTGCGTTTTATCGGTGAAGACGCCGGTCGGGCAAATCTCGACCAGGTTACCGGAGAATTCGCTTTCCAGCGTACCGTCTTCCGGACGCCCGAAGTAGACGTTGTCATGCGCGCCATAGACGCCCAGATCGGTGCCGTCGGCATAATCTTTGTAGTAACGCACACAACGGTAGCAGGCGATGCAGCGGTTCATTTCGTGAGAGATGAACGGCCCCAGATCCTGGTTGCGGTGGGTACGTTTGGTGAAACGGTAGCGACGGAAACTGTGACCCGTCATCACGGTCATATCCTGAAGATGGCAGTTACCGCCCTCTTCACAGACCGGACAGTCGTGCGGGTGGTTAGTCATCAGCCACTCCACCACGCTTTCACGGAACTGTTTCGCTTCTTCGTCGTCAATAGAGATAAAGGTACCGTCGGTGGCTGGCGTCATACAGGACATCACCAGGCGACCACGCGTATCTTCCGCGTTTTGGTATTGCTTCACCGCACACTGGCGGCAAGCACCGACGCTTCCCAGCGCCGGGTGCCAGCAAAAATACGGAATATCAAGGCCGAGGGACAGACATGCCTGTAGCAGGTTGTCCGCGCCGTTGACCTCGTATTCTTTGCCGTCTACATGAATCGTAGCCATTAGCATGCTTCCAAATTAAAAATCGTTAACTCACCAGCGCTCTTTGAGCAGGTTCGGCTGAATACCATTGATTAAATGGGTATTGCTGAACGGCTGCTTGATGCCAGCTTCGAATTCTTCGCGGAAATACTTAATTGCGCTTTGCAGTGGCTCAACCGCGCCCGGCGCATGCGCGCAGAAGGTTTTACCCGGTCCGAGGAAACGACACAGTTGCTCAAGTGTCTCGATATCCCCCGGCTGGCCTTCGCCACGCTCCAGCGCGCGCAGAATTTTCACGCTCCACGGCAGCCCGTCGCGGCATGGCGTACACCAGCCGCAGGATTCGCGGGCAAAGAACTCTTCCAGGTTACGCACCAGCGACACCATGCCGATTTCGTGGTCTACCGCCATCGCCAGCGCGGTGCCCAGACGGCTGCCTGCTTTACCGATGCTTTCGAACTCCATCGGCAGGTCAAGATGCGCCTCGGTCAGGAAGTCGGTTCCCGCCCCGCCAGGCTGCCAGGCTTTGAATTTCAGGCCATCGCGCATACCGCCCGCGTAGTCTTCGAGGATCTCGCGCGCGGTGGTGCCGAACGGTAATTCCCACAGGCCCGGATTCTTCACGCGGCCTGAGAAGCCCATCAGCTTGGTACCCGCATCTTTGCTTTTCGAGATGTTCTGGTACCACTCCACGCCGTTGGCGAGGATTGCCGGGACGTTGCACAACGTTTCGACGTTATTCACACAGGTCGGTTTGCCCCATACGCCGGAGGTCGCCGGGAAGGGCGGCTTGGAGCGTGGGTTCGCGCGGCGGCCTTCGAGGGAGTTAATCAGCGCCGTTTCTTCACCACAGATGTAACGCCCTGCCCCGGTGTGGACAAACAGTTCAAAGTCGAACCCGGTGCCCATGATATTTTTGCCAAGCAGCCCGGCCTCGGTGGCTTCAGCAATCGCACGGCGCAAATGTACAGCCGCTTCGATATATTCGCCGCGCAGGAAGATGTAGCCGCGATACGCTTTCAGCGCGAACGCGGAGATCAGCATGCCTTCCACCAGCAGGTGCGGCAGTTGTTCCATCAGCAGACGGTCTTTATAGGTGCCCGGCTCCATTTCATCGGCGTTACACAGCAGGTAACGGATGTTCATGGATTCATCTTTCGGCATCAGGCTCCACTTCAGACCGGTGGAAAAGCCCGCGCCGCCGCGCCCTTTCAGACCGGCGTCTTTTACCTGGCTGACGATTTCATCCGGAGACAGGCCGGTCAGCGCCTTACGCGCGCCTTCGTAGCCGTTTTTGCTACGATATTCATCCAGCCAGACCGGCTGTTTGTCATCGCGCAGACGCCAGGTCAGCGGATGGGTTTCGGGAGTACGGATAACGTTTTTCATTTATACCGCTCCAGTAGTTCAGGAATGGCTTCCGGGGTCAGATGGCTGTGAGTATCCTCATCAATCATCATGTTCGGCCCTTTATCGCAATTCCCCAGGCAGCAGGTCGGCAGCAGCGTAAAGCGACCATCAAAGGTCGTCTGCCCCGGTTTGATGTTGAGATTTTTTTCCAGCGCGGCCTGAATCCCCTGATAGCCGGTGATATGGCACACCACGCTGTCGCAGTAGCGAATCACGTGGCGACCGACCGGCTGACGGAAAATCTGGCTGTAGAATGTGGCGACGCCTTCGACGTCGCTCGCCGGAATACCCAGCACATCGGCAATAGCGTAGATCGCGCCGTCCGGCACCCAGCCACGCTGCTTCTGAACGATTTTCAGCGCTTCAATGGACGCCGCACGCGGGTCTTCGTAGTGGTGCTTCTCGTGCTCTATCGCTTCACGCTCTGCCGCACTCAGCTCAAAAGCCTCGGTTTGTGGTTGTTGATTCTCGTGCATAATTAGCGGTCCACATCTGACATAACAAAATCGATACTACCCAGATAGACAATCAGGTCGGAGACCAGGCTACCGCGGATCGCCGAGGGAATCTGCTGCAGGTGCGCAAAGCTCGGCGTGCGCACGCGGGTACGGTAGCTCATAGTGCTGCCGTCGCTGGTCAGGTAGTAACTGTTAATCCCCTTCGTCGCTTCCACCATCTGGAAGGACTCCTGCGCCGGCATCACCGGGCCCCAGGAGACCTGCAGGAAGTGGGTGATCAGGGTTTCGATATGTTGCAGCGTGCGCTCTTTCGGCGGCGGCGTGGTCAGCGGGTGATCCGCTTTGAACGGCCCTTCCGGCATGTTATCGAGGCACTGCTGAAGAATGCGCAGACTCTGGCGCAGCTCTTCCACTTTCAGCATCACGCGGGTATAGCAGTCGGAAACGCCGCCGCCCACCGGCACTTCAAAGTCAAAGTTTTCGTAGCCAGAGTATGGACGCCATTTACGTACGTCGAAGTCGATCCCGGTCGCGCGCAGCCCTGCGCCGGTGGTGCCCCACTCCAGCGCCTCTTTCGCGCCGTAAGCGGCAACGCCCTGCGAACGCCCTTTCAGAATAGTGTTACGCAGCGCGGCTTTCTCGTAAGAATCCAGACGCTTCGGCATCCACTCAAGGAACTCTCGCAGCAGGCGATCCCAACCGCGCGGCAAGTCGTGCGCGACGCCGCCGATACGGAACCAGGCCGGGTGCATACGGAAACCGGTAATGGCTTCCACCAGGTCATAAATTTTCTGCCGGTCGGTAAAGGCAAAGAAGACCGGCGTCATCGCGCCGACGTCCTGAATAAAGGTCGAGATGTACAGCAGATGACTGTTAATGCGGAACAGTTCGGAGAGCATCACGCGGATGACGTTCACACGATCCGGGACGGTGATCCCTGCCAACTTTTCTACCGCCAGCACGTACGGCATTTCATTGACGCAACCACCGAGGTATTCGATACGGTCGGTATAGGGAATGTAGCTATGCCAGGACTGTCGCTCGCCCATTTTTTCGGCGCCGCGGTGGTGATAGCCGATATCCGGCACGCAGTCGACGATTTCTTCACCGTCAAGTTGCAGGATAATACGAAACGCACCGTGCGCAGACGGGTGGTTCGGGCCGAGGTTGAGGAACATAAAGTCCTCGTTGTCAGTCCCGCGCTTCATCCCCCAGTCTTCCGGCTTAAAGGTCAGCGCTTCCATTTCCAGATCCTGCTTGGCTTTGGTCAGCTCAAACGGGTCGAATTCGGTCGCGCGCGCCGGATAATCTTTACGCAGCGGATGGCCTTCCCAGGTTTGCGGCATCATGATGCGCGTCAGGTGCGGGTGGCCTTCGATATCAATACCAAACATCTCCCAGGTCTCACGCTCGTACCAGTTGGCGTTAGGGAAAAGTTTAGTGAAGGTCGGCACGCGCAGGTCGTTTTCAGACAACGCCACCTTGAGCATGATATCGCGATTACGCTCAATGGAAATCAGGTGGTAGAAAACGGAAAAATCCGCGGCGGGTAACCCGTCACGGTGCGTACGCAGGCGTTCATCCATGCCGTGTAAGTCAAACAGCATGACGTAAGGTTTCGGCAGTTTCTTTAAGAAATCGCCAACCTCCAGTAGTTGTTCACGCTTGACCCAAACAACGGGGATACCGGTGCGGGTCGCCTGAACGGTAAAGGCATCCGGCCCAAAACGGTTGCGCAGTTCGCCGATAACCGGATCATCAAGATGATCGCGGGTACTCCATGCAGCGTCTTGCGCGGTTAAGTCGGTCATATTGTTCACCATTGCAAATGGTCCGTGGTGGTCGGCAGTGCTTCGCGCTATTAAAATAGTGGTTAGCGAAGTGAAGTGCTGCTGCCGACAGGCGCAAATTAAATCTCGTCCGGGGTACGCAGGTTCGTGACGGCAATACGCTCGCCGCGTTTACGTTCGCGTTCTGGCTGCATATTGGCGCGATACACGCCCTGATCGCCCACCACCCATGAGAGCGGACGGCGCTCTTTGCCAATCGATTCTTGCAGCAGCATCAACGCCTGCATATACGCTTCCGGACGCGGCGGACAGCCAGGGATATACACATCCACCGGGATGAACTTATCAACGCCCTGCACTACCGAATAAATATCGTACATGCCGCCGGAGTTGGCGCAGGCGCCCATAGAAATGACCCATTTTGGCTCCAGCATTTGGTCATACAGACGCTGAATAACCGGGGCCATTTTGGTAAAGCAGGTCCCGGCCACCACCATCAGGTCAGCCTGACGTGGCGACGCACGCAGCACTTCCGCGCCGAAACGGGCAACGTCATGCACTGCGGTAAAAGAGGTCACCATCTCTACATAGCAGCAAGAAAGGCCGAAGTTGTAGGGCCAAATTGAGTTTTTACGGCCCCAGTTAACCATGTCATGCAGTTTGCCCATGAACACGTTTTTGTTAACTTCCTGCTCCAGGGGGTCGGTTACGATCTCCTGTTTTTGCAGGGGGTAACGGTCATTCTCACCGTTAGGATCTATGCGGGTGAGCGTATAATCCATCTTAATGCCTCGCGGTTAGCGTTGACGATTAGCGATACTGTTCGTTTCCGGGTTCATACGCTCGCGGCGTGAACGCGCGGGCGTCCAGTCCAACGCGCCAATACGCGCCAGATAAACCAGACCAGCCAGTAACACAAAAATAAAAATTGCAGCTTCCACAAAGCCAACCCAGCCGCTTTCGCGGATAGAAGTCGACCATGCGAACAGATACAGCGCTTCAACGTCGAAGATAACGAAGAACATGGCTACCAGGTAAAACTTGGCAGACAGGCGTAAGCGGGCGGTGCCGACCGAGTCGATACCTGATTCAAACGGAACGTTCTTGTGCCTCGCGCGTGCGCGACCGCCCAAAAACCAACCGCCTACCAGCATCAGGCAGCACAGGCCAATGGCAACGATAAGAAAGATAGCGAATGCCCAGTGATGAGCGATGACTTCAGTGGATGTTGACATACTCATTGCTTACTCATCAAAAGTAGCGCCAGTTCCTCTGCTCTTTACGGCAGATGGACGCCACATCGATTCATGGGGAGGAATAAAAAAAACCCTACAATTACTGTAGAAAATGATAAAAACAGCTAATTGATGTGGTTTTTTACTCCTTTCTATAACCTTTTGTCAACTTTAACAAAAGTTCCTTCACATTAATTTACATCAATTCATCATCATTAACATTAAGTGCCATCCTGGAGAAAATGACTCTTCGACCAGGGGGGATTTTATGTTGTTGAATCGTGTCCGTTGTGAAGCAAAAGAAATAACACACACCTATTTTGACAGGAATTTGTGAAGATGCCTCCCCCTAAATGGGAGTATTTTCTTGATCTGTGACACGCTTTTGTTAATTCACCCCCTAAAACAGCAACAATTTCTCTAGTTTTTTAACATGCAAATTCATAAAATGGATGTTCTGGTTATTTTTTACCCACATTGAACTGCGAATCGCTACTGGCTGATTTACCGCAACTTTTACAATTTGTGCGGTTAAGCGCGTACAGATGGGCACAAAAAAAGAGCCACTGAGCGTTTTTTCATCGCCAGCGGCTCTTTTTTACATTTACGACTTAGCGCCTTTTGCCTGCGAGCTACTCAAAACCCCCTTCCACCATCAGCGGATCATCTCCGCCCTCTGCAGAAAACTGGTTGTAATGCCATGGGTTTTGATAGCTTTCCATCGCATGGAAAATCACCATCGCCAGCTCGTTCTGGCTATTGGGATCGCGGCACAACAGATATTCCGTATCCGGCAAAGGCGGTAATCCGTCTGCGGCGCCCAGCACGCGAAGGTCGGGACTCATCATTTCGACAGGTCGAGCCGTTACGCCAAGACCGGCTTTAACGGCCGCGCGTACCGCCGGTAATGTAGACGCCACATAGGCCAGCCGCCAGGGAATACCCGCTGCATTTAGCGTCTCCAGCACCATATCGCGGAATGGACTGGGATCGTCCAGCAGGACTAGTGGTACGGGCTCTCCCCTTTGCAAAACATACTCAGCCGCACAATACCAATGGGTGGGCGAGGTCCGCAAATTCAGACAGTCCAGCGAATGAGGTTGGTTAGTCGTCACCACCAAATCTACTTCCTGCGATTTAACCATGTCCACCATATAGGCGTTGCGTTTTACCCGTACATCAAGCGCGAGTTTCGGATAAACCGAGCTGATTCGGCTAAGCAAAAAAGGCAGGATAGTATCAGCTGATTCATCAGAAGCGCCGATTGTTAACACTCCCTGAAGATTACTGAACATTAATGATGAACACGCCTCATCATTAAAACGCAGGATTTTTCTGGCGTACCCCAGAAGCTGGATACCGTGTTCGGTCAAAAGTTTGTTACGACCATGGCGGGCGAACAATTCCTTTCCCACGAGTTGCTCAAGACGCTGCATTTGCTGACTGACCGCAGACTGAGTACGACATACCGCCGCCGCCGCCGCGGCGAAGGTGTTCAGATCGGCAACGGCCACGAACGTTCTCAGCAGATCGAGATCGAGGTTAATTATCGGACGATTTGCATTTATCATAATTTTTCACTTACTGGCGGGTCATATCGGGCTGACCTGGTTAATGCTGTGCATTCAGAAACAAGCAATTCCATTTGTAATGTGCATCCTTCGCAGTACCGCCTGGTTACCCAGGTAAATGTTAGAATGTAATTGAAAATACGACCAAAACACTTCTCTTACTTACTGATATAATACCAAATGCAACCGATCTGGATATATCAAAGAGAATGTGTCATACCTTTAGGCGTCTACAGATTTCTGCTAATGATGGACGTGTAAATCTTGTAACAGCGTCAAATAGTTTACCGAGACGCACAGATACAAAAACAATATATTGAACAATAGGTTATGTATAAAATCGCGTCATGATAATTAGCAGACAACGCAGACTACGCCCCCGTTTCGGATCATTATCTTAACCTAAAACCGCTATATTTATAAGTATTATTACGAATAATCTTAACCTGGGATATGTTATACTAATCGGACCAGAAAGATATTATTACGACTTTAGTAAATGCTTTTTAAATATTAAATAATAATTAATTAAGATTTCTACCATTCATTAATTATACTTAACAATAGTTTCACACCCCCCGCCGCCGGAAAGGTCTAACCTTCTCATTTTACCTTTAATACTCAGTATTTCCGAAATAGCCGACGCGACACTAATGATGAATGCTTATCTCTCATAAAACAGATAATTTCTGACAACATAAAAAACCACATTACGCGCAATCACATAGAATAAAACACTATACATACAAACAAAAATAGAAAATACATCTAACCAAATGATTTTATGAAGTTTTAAACAGCACGAAAGCGCGTTAAAAATAAACAAAATCTTCTTCTGTTCACTCTTCAAAACTCACCGTCGTGGGAGTACATTGTTTCGTGCTGACTTCCACGGCAGGGAGTGGCAATAACAGCTAAAAGGTCAAGATTCATGTCCCCCATTGAAAAATCCAGCAAACTCGAAAATGTCTGTTATGACATTCGTGGCCCCGTTCTGAAAGAAGCGAAACGCCTTGAGGAAGAAGGTAATAAAGTTCTTAAACTGAATATCGGCAACCCCGCCCCCTTCGGATTCGAAGCGCCGGACGAAATTCTGGTCGATGTCATTCGTAATTTGCCGACGGCGCAAGGATATTGCGACTCGAAAGGGCTTTATTCTGCCCGTAAAGCGATTATGCAACATTATCAGGCCCGTGGAATGCGCGATGTAACCGTGGAAGATATCTATATCGGTAACGGCGTTTCCGAGCTGATCGTTCAGGCGATGCAGGCGTTGCTTAACAGTGGCGATGAAATGCTGGTTCCCGCGCCCGATTATCCGTTATGGACAGCGGCGGTATCGCTCTCCAGCGGCAAGGCGGTACATTATCTTTGCGATGAATCTTCCGACTGGTTCCCGGACCTTGACGATATCCGCGCCAAAATCACCCCACGTACGCGTGGTATTGTCATTATTAATCCAAACAACCCTACTGGCGCCGTCTATTCTAAAGAATTGTTGATGGAAATTGTCAACATTGCGCGCGAGCATAATCTCATCATCTTCGCCGATGAAATTTATGACAAGATTCTCTATGACGATGCCGAGCATCACTCTATCGCCGCACTGGCACCTGATCTGCTGACCATCACCTTTAATGGGTTGTCTAAAACCTATCGCGTCGCCGGCTTCCGCCAGGGCTGGATGGTGCTGAACGGGCCGAAAAAACATGCGAAGGGCTATATTGAAGGGCTGGAGATGTTAGCCTCAATGCGCCTGTGCGCCAACGTCCCGGCGCAACATGCTATTCAGACCGCGCTCGGCGGCTATCAAAGCATTAGCGAATTTATTCTGCCGGGCGGTCGACTGTATGAACAGCGTAACCGCGCCTGGGAGTTGATTAACGATATCCCCGGCGTTTCCTGCGTAAAACCGCGCGGCGCGTTGTACATGTTCCCCAGGATCGACGCTAAACGTTTTAATATTCACGACGACCAGAAGATGGTGCTGGACTTCCTGCTACAGGAAAAGGTGCTGCTGGTGCAAGGTACCGCCTTTAACTGGCCGTGGCCGGATCACTTCCGCATTGTGACGCTACCGCGTGAAGATGACCTGGAGATGGCCATCAACCGTTTTGGGCGTTTCCTCTCAGGTTACCATCAATAATCTTAAATTCAGGCTACTTCGGTAGCCTGAATTGCATCTTCATCACCCTCCCCGCACAATGAAGTCTGCCGCAGTGAAAACAAAAGGTAATCTATGAAGCAGAGCCATTTTTTCGCCCATCTCTCCCGCATGAAGTTGATTAACCGCTGGCCGCTGATGCGTAACGTGCGTACGGAAAACGTCTCCGAACATAGTCTGCAGGTGGCGATGGTCGCCCATGCGTTGGCGGCGATAAAAAACCGTAAATTTGGCGGTCAGCTCAATGCTGAACGCATCGCGCTTCTGGCGATGTATCATGATGCCTCGGAAGTACTGACCGGCGATCTGCCGACGCCGGTAAAATATTTTAATTCCCAGATAGCCCAGGAATATAAAGCGATCGAAAAAATCGCCCAGCAAAAGCTGGTTGATATGGCGCCGGATGAATTACGCGATATTTTCGCACCGCTTATTGATGAGAATGCCTGGAGCGAAGAAGAACAGGCAATCGTAAAACAGGCCGATGCGCTTTGCGCCTACCTGAAATGCCTGGAGGAGCTCTCAGCGGGAAACAATGAGTTTGGACTGGCAAAAACGCGGCTGGAAAAAACGCTGGAATTACGTCGCAGCCAGGAGATGGACTATTTTATGGCGGTGTTCGTACCAAGTTTCCATCTCTCTCTTGACGAGATAAGCCAGGATTCACCGCTTTAAACGGTTTTGCCGGATGGCGACGTCAACGTCTTATCCGGCCTGGACGTAGCGTGATATCCGTAGGCCTGATAAGCGTAGCGCCATCAGGCCTTTTCCTGTCTGGGGTTAAAACGGAAACAACATCGGAATCATCACAATACAAACCGCCATCACAATAAGCGTGAACGGCACGCCAAGCTTCACAAAATCGCTAAAGCTATAGTTTCCCGGCCCCAGAACCAGAGTATTGACCGGCGATGAAACCGGCGTCATAAAGGCGGCGGATGCCGCCATCGCCACCGCCATCGCAAACGGATAGGGCGACACCCCCATCGATTTCGCCGCCGCCAGCGCAATCGGCGCCATCAGCACCGCCGTTGCCGTGTTAGAAATGAACAGTCCTATGACGGCGCACAGCACGAACAGGCATCCCAGCATCATATACGGCCCATAGCCGCCGCCGATATCCATTAATCCTTGCACGACCAGAGAGACGCCGCCGGTTTTTTGCAACGCCAGCGCAAACGGCATCATACCCACAATCAAGATAATACTCGGCCAGTGGATCGCTTTATACGCGCTTTCAGCATCAATACAGCGAAATTTCCCCATCAGCAGGCAGGCGATAATCGCCGCGATCGGGTTGGGAATTTCATCGGTCAACATCAGCGCCACCATCAGTACCAGGCAGAAAATGGCGTGCGGCGCCTGGCTGTGCGCAGGAGAGGCTTCGCTGACCTCGACCGGCATATTCAGCACCACAAAGTCGCGGCCTTTTTGCCCCAGCAGGCTGATTAACTTCCAGTTCCCCACGACCAGAATGATATCGCCCATCAATAACGGTTCATCGGCCAGCGACCCTTCCAGCGCGACGCCGTCGCGTTTCAGGCCGACCATATTCAGCCCGTAACGTGTACGGAAGGCGATTTCACGCACCGACTTGCCTATCAGTTCAGACTCCGGAATAAGCGAAATTTCCGCCATGCCAACATCCAACGCCTGATCGGAAAAATATTCTCCACGCAATACCATCGGTTCCAGCAGTTGCTCGGCGCAGAACTCTCTGAGGTCAACCTCCGCCGCCGACATATCAATCAGCAGAACGTCGCGAGCGCGAAACTCCGATACGCCGTTCACATTGACGATAACCCGCCGAAAGCGCCGCCAGCGTTCAACGCCGATGACATTGGCGCCGTAACGTTCGCGCAGTTTAAGGTCGTCCAGCCGCTGTCCCACCATTGGCGAACCGGGGCGAATCGCCAGACGGCGAGCGCGCCCCGTCAGACGGTACTCGCGGATAAGATCGCGGAAAGTGCGCCGCTTACCGGCCTGTTGTCCGGGCGCATCGCCTTTTAGCATGAAGCGCATCACCAGCATATAAACAATGCCGAGCGCCAACACCACTATCCCCAGCGGCGTCACGCTAAAAAAGTTGAACCCGTGCAGGCCTTCACGCAGCAGTTCACTGTTAACCACCAGGTTCGGCGGCGTCGCCACCAGCGTCATCATTCCGCTGATAAGCCCGGCAAAACTCAGCGGCATCATCAGGCGCGAAGGCGAGGTCTGCATATGCATAGAAACGCTAAGAACAACGGGGATAAAGATCGCCACCACGCCGGTTGAACTCATGAAAGCGCCAAGTCCGGCGACGGTGATCATCAGTAAAACCAGCATTTTGATTTCACTGCTGCCCGCCATTTTAACCAGCCAGGTACCGACCACCGTCGCAACGCCGGTGCGCACGAGGCCGTCGCCAATAATAAATAAGGCGGCGATAAGAATGACATTCGGATCGCTAAAGCCGGAGAAGGCTTCCGGAAGGGTCAAGGTACCGCTAAGGACAAAAGCAACAATGACGAATAAAGCCACCGCATCCATACGTACTTTGCCCGTCGCAAACAACACGACGGCAATCGCCAGTAAAGAGAGAACCCAAATCAATTCACCGTTCACAACATATCCTTGTCAGATGAGAAGATAACGCGATTCTGCCATAAATATGCCCCGCCAAAGCGGGGCGATATCATGATCACGTCTTTCTTAACACCACCACATCGCCGTTTGGTTGTTTAGCGACCGATAATTGCGTCAGGCTATCCAACGCAAAATCAACATCCGCCAGACGCGGCGTGTCGGCCGGCGCATTGACCGCAATGACGTGGCAGCCCGCAGCCAGCCCGGACAGCACGCCAGCCGGGGCATCTTCTACTACGACGCACTCCTGAGGGGCCAGGCCAAGCAGTTGTGCGCCCAGCAAATACGCATCCGGCTCCGGTTTGCCGCGTTTGACTCGTTCGGCGGTGACAAACACCTCTGGCGCTGGAAGGCCCGCGACCTGATGGCGCGCACGCGCGACCGGCATTGAACCGGAGGTGACGATAGCCCACGGAATGCCCGCTTTATTCAGGTGATTGAGTAAATCGACTGCCCCCGGCAACGCGGTGATCCCTGCGGTTTCAGTGGCTTCTATTTGCTCCAGGCGCGTAAACTCAGCGGCAATTTCCGCCTCCGATTTACCCGCCATAAAATGCCGCAACGAGGTGATCGCCTGTTTGCCATGAATAAAGCCCAGCACCTCATCATGAGCAAGGTTAAAACGATCGGCCCAGCTACACCACGCGCGTTCGACGGCAGGTAATGAGTCAACCAACGTTCCATCCAGATCAAACAGAAAACCTTTACACTGCACGCGAGCCTCCTCAGGCATTAATGATTTGATTGATTTCATTCGCGCTCAGGTGGTACTGACGCGGGCAGGCATGCCAGACATTCAACATCCGCTGGTATTTTTCCCACATCGGCGTCTGGGCATTAAAGCCGTGTGTCCCGGCGTCAAAGTGAGTGTAGCGTCCTTCTATATTCACCATAAAACGGACATAGCCGAGGTAGCGCGCTTCCGTCGCGGCGTCAAACCCCAGGAAGGTGACGCGACGTTCGTCGATGGCTTGCGTATCTTTGAGGTTGGTCCAGGAGACGTGCAGCGCATGGTACATCTCCATAATATCGATGATGGTACGGCAGGTCTCTTCCGTCAGCTCGCCAAACTCGCGATCCAGCTCGCGCATCTGCAGGCCGTAGCCGCGTTCAATAATTGTTTGTAAGCGACGGTAACGCTCGGCGTTGGTGGGATCGAGCATCGTCATCATTTTGTACTGGTTAGACAAAATCAGACGTTGCGCGTTGGTCATTTCCATTTTGAACTCCTGTATCACGCTATGGCGATGAAAAAAAGAAGGCATTGGTATGCCTTCTTTTATATGCGTAATCCGGGGTCAATTACAAATCATCCAGGAAAGTTTTATCCAGTTGTTTGAAGGCGCGCTTAAGCGTGTCAGCTAATGCCTGGTAATCCGGCTTTCCTTCTACCGGCGCCAGCGCTTGTCCAGCCTCCTGCAATTTACCGCGAACTTCGTAAAACCAGTTAAGGATTGAAGGCGGCAACGGCGTCACGGAACGTTTCCCTAACCACCATAATCCCTGCATAGGCAAGCTCAGGGCGAACAGGGCGGTCGCCACGGCCGGACCTAACTGACCGCCCAGCGCTATCTGCCAGCATAATGTAAAGACGGCGACAGGCGGCATAAATCGTATGGCATAGCGCGTCATACGAATGACGCGGTTTTCGACGAAAACGGGCGCCAGCCGCTTTTCCATCGGCCACGTCTTCGCGTAGTGCTGCCCCCGGCGAAATAAGCTAAAAAAATTTACGGAGCGATTATCCGGTGTCGACATGGCCTACCTCAACTTCACATATAAAATTTAAAAAATTTGTGCAAAACAACAACTGCGAGGGACAACGTTCAAAACATTTTGTCTTCGATACCCACTATCAGGTATCCTGTGTCGGCCTGTCAAAGGCCGGTAGTTTAAAATCATTGAGTCGTCAATATTACACATAGTATGCCATTGGCTGAAAAATACGCAAAATGGCATAGACTCAAAGGTATTTCTTCCATCATGCCCAAAAAAACTCCTGCGCATGATGTTAATCATAAATGTCAGGGCTATCATGCGCTACGCTCTATGGCTCACTGACGTTTTTTTAGCCACGTATCATAAATAGGTACTTCCATGTCGAGTAAGTTAGTACTGGTTCTGAACTGCGGTAGTTCTTCACTGAAATTTGCAATTATTGATGCAGTTAATGGTGATGAATACCTTTCTGGTTTAGCCGAATGTTTCCATCTGCCAGAAGCACGCATCAAATGGAAAATGGACGGCAGTAAACAAGAAGCGGCTTTAGGTGCAGGCGCCGCTCACAGTGAAGCGCTGAACTTTATCGTTAACACTATTCTGGCACAAAAACCAGAACTGTCTGCGCAGTTAACTGCAATTGGTCACCGTATCGTACACGGCGGCGAGAAGTATACCAGTTCCGTAGTCATTGATGAGTCCGTCATTCAGGGCATCAAAGATTCCGCCTCTTTCGCACCGCTGCATAACCCGGCTCACCTGATTGGTATCGCCGAAGCGCTGAAATCTTTCCCGCAGCTGAAAGATAAAAACGTTGCAGTATTCGACACCGCCTTCCATCAGACCATGCCGGAAGAATCTTACCTGTATGCCCTGCCGTACAGCCTGTATAAAGAACACGGCGTTCGTCGCTATGGCGCACACGGCACCAGCCACTTCTATGTAACTCAGGAAGCGGCAAAAATGCTGAACAAGCCGGTAGAAGAACTGAACATTATCACCTGCCACTTGGGCAACGGCGGTTCTGTTTCCGCTATCCGTAACGGTAAATGCGTGGATACCTCTATGGGTCTGACCCCGCTGGAAGGCCTGGTCATGGGTACCCGTTCCGGCGATATCGACCCTGCGATTATCTTCCACCTGCACGACACTCTGGGTATGAGCGTGGATCAGATCAACAAAATGCTGACCAAAGAGTCCGGTCTGCTGGGTCTGACTGAAGTGACCAGCGACTGCCGTTATGTTGAAGACAACTACGCCACCAAAGAAGACGCAAAACGTGCGATGGACGTTTACTGCCACCGCCTGGCGAAGTACATCGGTTCTTACACCGCTCTGATGGACGGTCGTCTGGATGCAGTCGTGTTCACCGGCGGTATCGGTGAAAACGCCGCGATGGTTCGCGAACTGTCTCTGGGTAAACTGGGCGTGCTGGGCTTTGAAGTCGACCACGAACGTAACCTGGCGGCCCGCTTCGGCAAATCTGGTTTCATCAACAAAGAAGGTACCCGTCCGGCGGTGGTGATCCCAACCAACGAAGAACTGGTTATCGCGCAGGACGCGAGCCGTCTGACTGCCTGATTTCACACCGCCAGCCTCGCTGGCGGTGCTGTTTTGTAACCCGTCCCCAAAAGACGGTAACGAAAGAGGATAAACCGTGTCCCGTATTATTATGCTGATCCCTACCGGAACCAGCGTCGGCCTGACCAGCGTCAGCCTCGGCGTCATCCGTGCTATGGAACGCAAAGGCGTTCGTCTGAGCGTCTTTAAGCCTATCGCCCAGCCTCGCGCTGGCGGCGATGCGCCTGACCAGACCACCACTATCGTTCGCGCGAACTCTACCCTGCCGGCGGCTGAACCGCTGAAGATGAGCCACGTTGAATCTCTGCTCTCCAGCAACCAGAAAGACGTGCTGATGGAAGAGATCATCGCGAACTACCATGCGAATACCAAAGACGCGGAGGTGGTGCTGGTTGAAGGTCTGGTTCCGACCCGTAAACATCAGTTCGCTCAGTCTCTGAACTATGAAATCGCGAAAACGCTGAATGCGGAAATCGTTTTTGTCATGTCTCAGGGTACCGACACGCCAGAACAGCTGAACGAGCGTATCGAACTGACGCGCAGCAGCTTCGGCGGCGCGAAAAACACCAACATCACCGGCGTTATCATCAACAAACTGAATGCACCGGTTGATGAACAAGGTCGTACTCGCCCGGATCTGTCGGAGATTTTTGACGACTCTTCCAAAGCGCAGGTGATCAAAATCGATCCTGCTAAACTGCAGGAATCCAGCCCGCTGCCGGTTCTGGGCGCGGTGCCGTGGAGCTTCGACCTGATTGCGACCCGCGCTATCGATATGGCGCGTCACCTGAACGCCACCATCATTAACGAAGGCGATATCAAAACCCGCCGAGTTAAATCCGTCACTTTCTGCGCGCGTAGTATTCCGCATATGCTGGAACATTTCCGCGCAGGCTCGTTGTTAGTGACCTCCGCTGACCGTCCGGACGTACTGGTCGCAGCTTGCCTGGCCGCGATGAACGGCGTAGAAATCGGCGCCCTGTTGCTGACCGGCGGCTATGAAATGGACGCACGCATTTCTAAACTGTGCGAACGCGCATTCGCCACCGGTCTGCCGGTCTTTATGGTGAACACCAACACCTGGCAGACTTCGCTGAGCCTGCAAAGCTTCAATCTGGAAGTCCCGGTTGATGACCATGAGCGCATCGAGAAAGTTCAGGAATACGTCGCGAACTACGTTAACGCTGAGTGGATCGAGTCGCTGACCGCCACTTCCGAGCGTAGCCGTCGTCTCTCTCCGCCGGCGTTCCGCTACCAACTGACCGAGCTGGCGCGTAAAGCCGGTAAACGCGTAGTGCTGCCGGAAGGCGACGAACCGCGTACCGTCAAAGCGGCGGCAATCTGCGCTGAACGCGGCATCGCCACTTGCGTTCTGCTGGGCAACCCGGATGAAATCAACCGCGTCGCGGCATCTCAGGGCGTTGAGCTGGGCGCAGGTATTGAAATCGTCGATCCGGAAGTGGTGCGTGAAAGCTATGTCGCTCGCCTGGTTGAGCTGCGTAAGAGCAAAGGCATGACCGAACCGGTTGCCCGCGAGCAGCTGGAAGACAACGTGGTGCTCGGCACGCTGATGCTGGAGCAAGACGAAGTCGACGGCCTGGTTTCCGGCGCGGTTCATACCACCGCCAACACCATCCGTCCGCCGCTGCAGCTTATTAAAACGGCGCCGGGTAGCTCCCTGGTCTCTTCTGTGTTCTTTATGCTACTGCCGGAACAGGTTTACGTTTACGGCGACTGCGCAATCAACCCAGACCCGACTGCAGAGCAGCTGGCAGAAATCGCGATTCAGTCTGCGGATTCCGCCATTGCCTTCGGCATCGAACCGCGTGTGGCAATGCTCTCCTACTCCACCGGCACCTCTGGCGCGGGCAGCGACGTAGAGAAAGTACGTGAAGCGACGCGTCTGGCGCAGGAAAAACGTCCTGACCTGATGATCGACGGTCCGTTGCAGTACGACGCCGCGGTCATGGCTGACGTAGCGAAATCCAAAGCGCCGAACTCGCCGGTTGCGGGTCGCGCTACCGTGTTCATTTTCCCGGATCTGAACACCGGTAACACCACCTACAAAGCGGTACAGCGTTCTGCCGACCTGATCTCCATCGGGCCGATGCTGCAGGGTATGCGCAAGCCGGTGAACGACCTGTCCCGTGGCGCACTGGTTGACGATATCGTCTATACCATCGCCCTGACGGCGATCCAGGCTTCCCAACAGCAGCAGTAACAGTAAAAGCTAATGCCGGATGGCGGCGTGAACGCCTTGTCCGGCCTACAGGTGAGATACCGTTGTAGGCCGGATAAGACGCGTTAGCATCGCCATCCGGCATTCTGCTATTTACCCTGCAAAGCGGAATTTTTTGCTTAACTGCGCTGCATCAATGAATAACTATTCCCTTCTTCTCATACTTAGCCTCTTTGCTTTGCAACAGGGATAGTCTGTCATGTCTGTCGTTACAGAATCAAAAACAGCCAGAAAATGGGCAATGCCCGATACGCTGGTCATCATCTTTTTTGTCGCCATTTTAACCAGTATCGCCACCTGGGTCGTACCCGTTGGGATGTTTGATAGCCAGGAAGTGCAGTATCAGGTCGATGGTCAGACAAAAACCCGCAAAGTCGTCGACCCGCACTCTTTTCGCATTGTGACCAATGAGGCCGGGGAAGCGCAGTATCATCGCGTACAATTTTTCACTACCGGCGATGAAAGACCAGGGCTGATGAATTTTCCGTTTGAAGGGTTAACATCCGGATCGAAATTCGGCACTGCCGTCGGCATCATTATGTTTATGTTGGTGATTGGCGGCGCATTCGGCATCGTGATGCGTACCGGCACCGTGGATAACGGCATTCTGGCGCTTATTCGCCACACGCGGGGCAACGAAGTCCTGTTTATTCCGGTGCTATTTGTCCTCTTTTCGTTAGGGGGCGCCGTATTTGGCATGGGCGAAGAGGCGGTCGCCTTTGCAATTATCATAGCCCCGCTGATGGTCAGGCTGGGCTATGACAGCATTACCACCGTCCTGGTGACCTATATCGCCACCCAAATTGGCTTTGCCAGTTCGTGGATGAACCCTTTCTGCGTAGTCGTCGCCCAGGGGATTGCCGGCGTGCCGGTACTTTCCGGCTCCGGGCTGCGTATTGTGGTCTGGATTGTCGCCACGCTGATTGGGCTGGTTTTTACACTGGTCTACGCCTCACGCGTGAAAAAGAATCCGCTGCTGTCCCGCGTCCACGAATCCGATCGCTATTTCCGCGAACAGCAGGATGAAGTCGTCCAGCGCCCTTTCACCTTCGGTGACTGGCTGGTACTGCTGGTCCTGACCGGCGTAATGATTTGGGTCGTCTGGGGCGTGATTGTCCACGCCTGGTTTATTCCGGAGATCGCCAGCCAGTTTTTCACCATGGGCGTGGTGATCGGCCTCATCGGCGTTATCTTCCGCCTCAACGGTATGACGGTCAACGTGATGGCGTCCTCATTCACCGAAGGGGCGAGGATGATGATCGCGCCCGCCTTGCTGGTGGGTTTTGCTAAAGGCATTCTGCTGCTGGTCGGCAACGGTGAAGCCGGGGAACCCAGCGTGCTCAATACGCTGCTTAACAGTATCGCGCATGGCATCAGCGGGCTTAATAATGCTATCGCCGCCTGGTTTATGCTGCTCTTCCAGGCGGTATTTAATTTCTTTGTCACGTCCGGTTCGGGTCAGGCGGCGTTAACCATGCCATTACTGGCGCCGCTCGGCGATCTGGTCGGTGTTAACCGTCAGGTGACTGTTCTGGCCTTCCAGTTTGGCGATGGCTTCAGCCATATTATCTATCCGACATCAGCCTCGCTGATGGCCACGCTGGGCGTGTGCCGGGTCGATTTTCGCAACTGGCTGAAAGTGGGAGCGTCGCTGCTGGGACTACTGTTTATTATGTCCAGCGTGGTCGTCATTGGCGCGCAGATGATGGGATATCATTAATCCAAAATGCCGGATGAGCATCAGCGCCATCCGGCAATATCTCCATGATTAAAGCAGTGATTTCGCGGCTTCTACAATCGCTTCGGCGGTGAGTCCGTACTCTTGTTGTAAGAAATCCTGCGTTCCTACCTGCCCATAACGCTCTTTGACGCCAACACGGCGCATCGGCACCGGGCAGTTTTCCACCAGCACTTCCGCCACCGCTGACCCCAGTCCATTATGGATGCTGTGGTTTTCACACGTGACGATACGCCGCGTTTTTTCCGCGTAGTTTTTCACCAACATGCGATCGATAGGCTTTAAGGTGAACATATCAATGACCGCGGCGCTCACGCCTTCCTGCTCCAGTTGGCGCGCCGCCTCCAGCGCCTCCGCCACCATAATGCCGTTGGCGATAAGCGTAATATCATCGCCCTCGCGCAGTACGTTGCCCTTGCCAATGGTAAAGGTAGAGCCTGGCGCATAGATACTCGTCGCCTGCTTACGGATGGTACGCAGCCAGTAAAAACCGTCCAGGTCCATTAGCTGGCGTAAAATATCCGCGAACATCACCGCATCCGTCACCTCCAGTACTACGGAGTGCGCCAGCCCGCGAACAATCCCCATATCTTCAAAAGACATATGGGTGCCGCCGTTATGGCACGCCGTCACTCCGGCATCGGAGGCGATCACTTTGACGTTGTTACGCTGATAATCCAGCGCCATGAAGAGCTGATCAAAACAGCGACGGCTGGCAAAAGCGGTAAAGGTATGCACAAACGGTTTACGACCGGTCAGCGCCAGCCCCGCCGCAGTGCCAATCACATTCGCCTCCATAATACCGCAGTTAATGACATGCTGCGGGTAGTCACGCGCCACGCTGTCCATCGCCATTGAGCTCATTAAATCAGCCTCAAGCGCAATAATTGGGCTTCCGGCCTCAATCTGCCCGGCGACAAAACCGGCGTAAACTTTGCGCATTTCGATATCGTCTTTAAGCCCTGCGGGCGCAAGCTTAATCATGCATGACCTCCAGTTGATGAATGGCCTCATTGAGCGTCTGCTTCATGCCATCCGTCAGGCGTAAGTGGTGAGAATTCGTTAACTGCTCCAGGTATGGCACCCCCTGCCCTTTAATGCTGTCAAGGATCACAACCCGTGGCCGGGCATCAGCGGGCAGCACAGGCTGAACCACCGCCAGTAGTCCGGCGATATCATCGCCTTTGACGGTGACGACATCGAAACCAAACGCACGGAATTTCCCTTCCAGATCGAATGGATTGATAATCTCCTCCAGCTCGCCGTCAAGCTGCTGTTTATTCCAGTCAATGAAAACGGTCAGATTATTCAGGCGGTGGTGGGCAATAAACTGAAACGCCTCCCAGCACTGCCCTTCATTGAGCTCGCCATCGCCGACAATGCAAAATACCCGGTTGGGTCGCCGCGCCAGTTTATGCGACAACGCCATTCCGCCCGCAATAGAGATGCCCTGTCCCAGTGAGCCGGTCGTGGCGTCCACGCCGCGCGTTTTTAGCCGATCCGGATGGCTGGGAAGACGGGTGCCGTTCTGGTTAAGCGTATTCAGCTCTTCGCGCGGGAAATAGCCTTTAATCGCCAGGGTACTGTACAACGCGGGGCCCGCATGGCCTTTCGACAGTACGAAGTAATCGCGTTCCGGCCAGTCCGGGTCGGCAGGGTCGATTTTCATCACCGCGCCGTACAGAACCGCCAGAGTCTCCACTACCGACATGCTGCCGCCATAGTGACCAAAGCCAAGATGGTTTAAGGATTTGAGCGTGGCGACGCGAATATCGCGCGCCAGTTGGGTGATTTCGGTTACGTTCATTCTTTCGCTCCGCTATTTTCCTGCACTTCGGCAGTCGCTTTTTTGTTTTTGGCCAACACGTTGTACGCCACCAGTAGCGCGAATAGCGCCACCACCAGCCCCGTGATAGCCATCGGCGACAGATAACGCGCCAGGTTGCCCAACAAAATACCGATTACGCCAAAGTCAGCATCCGAGAACGTGGTATTGGCGAAGCCGATCGCGCCGAGAACCGGCAGTAACAGCACTGGCAGGAAAGTGATTAATAGACCATTAGCAAATGCGCCGATCATCGCCCCGCGGCGACCGCCGGTGGCATTGCCAAAGACGCCTGCGGTCGCGCCGGTAAAGAAGTGCGGCACAACGCCAGGCAGGATTAACACAAGCTTCATCTGTCCCAGCAGGAACAGCCCCACCAGCCCGCCGAGAAAACTGAACAGGAAGCCAATCAGTACCGCGTTAGGGGCATAGGGATACACCACCGGGCAGTCCAGCGCCGGACGCGCGTTTGGCACCAGTTTTTCTGAAAAGCCGGTAAAGGCCGGAACAATTTCAGCCAGAATCAGACGGACGCCTTGCAGAATGATGAACACGCCGGCGGCGAAGGTGATTGCCATGATGATGGCGTACACCAGATAGTTTTGCCCGCCGCTAAACGTCGCTTCGACATACTCACGCCCAGCGCTGACTGCCATGATCAGATAGATAATCATCATGGTCAGCGAAATCGAGATAGAACTGTCGCGTAAAAAACTGAGGTTTTTCGGCAGGTTCATCTCTTCCGTGGAGCGGGAGCCTTTACCACACAGGCTGCCAATCCAGCCGGAAAGCACATATCCCAGGGTACCGAAGTGACCAAACGCAATGTCATCGGTACCGGTAATCCGCCTCATATAACGTTGGGCCAACGCCGGGAAGAAGGCCATCACCAGCCCCAGGATTAGCGATCCGGTGAAGACCAGCCCTACGCCCTCAAACCCCGCCACGGTCAGGATTACGCCAATCATACAGGCCATGTAAAAGGTGTGATGCCCGGTCAAAAAGATATATTTAAGACGCGTAAAGCGCGCCACGACAATATTGGCCACCATACCAAATGCCATAATTAACGCCGTGGACGCGCCATATTTTTCCAGTGCGATTGAGACTATCGCTTCATTATTAGGAATAATGCCCTGAATATTAAAAGCGTGTTCAAACATCCCCCCTAGCGGGTTTAATGAACCCACCAGTACGGTTGCGCCGCCACCAAGCACAATAAAACCTAAAATGGTTTTAATCGTGCCTTTTACCACATCGGAAAACGCTTTTTTCTGCGCCACCAGACCAATAAGCGCAATTAACCCTACAAGCACCGAGGGTACTTTTAAAATATCAACAACAAAATTCAGCGTTTCAAGGATAAACATATCCACCTCGCCAGCAATAATTATTGTTTAGCGAACCATGCGCGCAACTGCGTTTCCAGTTCGTTGATGTCGATGATGTTATTGATCACCACCAGTTGGCTTTCCGGTACGCTGGCGCTGGCCGCGATATCTTTGGCCATTACAAAAAGATCGGCAGCCCCGGGCGTGGCCGATGAAAGATCGGAGTGTTCCACCTCGGCGTCAATATTGAGTTTCTTTAATACTTTTTTAATGTTCATTTCTACCATAAAACTACTACCCAGGCCGGAACCGCAAATTGCCATGATTTTCATTATTGTCACCTTTTAAAAGTAGAGTTGGTCTGCATCACGCACGGGCGTAATGTTATTTACCGCAAGAAAATGGAATAAAATCAGAAACGGTCAATAATCGTTTTAATGTCCTCCAGGTTTTTTGCCTGATGTAATTTTTCCATATCTACATCACTGGAAAATAATTCCGCCAGCGCCGATATCATTTCGATATGACTGTGCTTATCAGGCGCCGCCAGCATAATAATGATGTCAACCGGATCGAATTCGTCTGCGCCAAATGAAACGCCGTGCTGTAGTTTCAGTAACGATAAACCTAACCCTTTCGCCCCCTCTTCCGGCCTCGCATGCGGCATCGCTAACCCTGGCGCTAATACATAATACGGCCCAAGCTTTTGGTGCTGCTGAACAATCGCCGTAATGTATTCCGGTGCGATAACACCTGCGTCCAGCAGGGGTTTGCCGCAAATTTCCAGCGCCTGCGACCACGTTTCCACGCTCTCCCGTAGCGTGATGGTTGCGTCAGATAACCAGGTTCCCAGCATGTTATTCGCCCCCACGGTGTATGAAATTATGAACAAACTTTATTCAAGCCATTCGATATTAGCTGCGATCGTTATCACAAAGATAGCGCTACCAGCGACTATTACTCAGAATTGTGATAGCGCTATCAAATTAAAATCATGGTGTGAAATCACAGCAAAAAAGCGGATTTAAGGCGTATACTGCCAGTCATGCGAAGCAAAGAACGACAATAAAAAAGCATCTCAACATGTTGTAATGACGCAGGAATTTGTATGTCGATACCCCGTAAACGGCGCAGTACCGGTAAAGTGACTATCGCCGATGTAGCCCAACTTGCCGGTGTAGGCACGATGACCGTATCACGAGCCTTACGCACGCCGGAACAGGTCTCTGATAAACTCCGGGAAAAAATCGAAGCGGCAGTGCATGAGTTGGGCTATATGCCTAATCTCGCCGCCAGCGCGCTGGCGTCTGCCTCCTCGCACACCATCGCGATGGTCGTACCGAACCTTGCGGAAGCGGGGTGTTCTGAAATGTTCGCCGGGCTGCAACAAATTTTACAGCCCGCAGGCTACCAGATTATGCTGGCGGAATCGCAGCATCGCGTGGAACAAGAGGAGAAGCTGCTCGAAACGCTGCTGGCCTCCAACATTGCCGCAGCGATTCTGCTTAGCGTCGAACATAGCACTACCGTGCGCCAGTGGCTAAAAAATGCCTCTATCCCGGTGATGGAGATGGGCGCGATTCGCAGCGATCCTATTGATATGAATATCGGTATTGATAACGTTGCGGCAATGTATGAGCTGACGGAAATGCTGATTCAGCGCGGTTATCAGAATATCGGGCTGCTATGCGCCAATCAGGAGCAGTGGATTTTTCAGCAACATCTGCACGGCTGGTACAAAGCGATGCTTCGCCACCATATGTCGCCAAACCGGGTGATTAATGCCGCCTTGCCGCCCAATTTTTCTACCGGCGCGTCGCAACTGCCGGAGTTTTTACTGGCGTGGCCGGAGCTGGACGCGCTGGTATGCGTATCGGATGAGCTGGCCTGCGGCGCGTTATACGAGTGCCAACGACGGCGGATCAAAGTTCCGGACGATTTAGCGGTGGTCGGGTTTGGCGATAGCGATGTCAGCCGGGTCTGCCAGCCGCCGTTAACCACCATGGCCGTACCGCACCGTAAGATTGGCAGTGAAGCCGGACGGGCGCTGTTGGAAAGGTTAAATCAGGGAAACTGGAGCGATCGAAAATCCATCGCCTCCAGTTTATGTATGCGGGAAAGCTGCTAAAACGCTTATTCCGTCTCTTCCGGTTTCTCCTGGAGCGCGGCTTCGTTTTTGGCGTTGCGGGTCATCCACAGCGCCAGCGCTTTGAGCGAATCTGGCGTAAACTCATCACAGCGCGCGGTGATCTCCTCCGGGGTCAGCCAACACACTTCGCTGACTTCATCTTCCTGAAGCGCGAAAGGCCCGTGGGAAACGCAGCTAAACAGCGCGCCCCAAACCCGGCAATGTTGGTCTTCAAAGTAAAACAGACCGTGTTCGGCAAACGGCACGCCTGCAATACCCAACTCTTCTTCCGCTTCGCGGCGGGCAGATTCCAGTAGCTGCTCATCAGCCTGAACCACGCCGCCTGCGGTAGCATCTAACATACCGGGCAAAAAATCTTTTGTTTCGGTACGACGCTGCACCAGAATTTTACCCATACCATCATGAACGACGATATACGTAGCACGATGCCGTAAGCGTTGCGCACGCATCTGTTCCCGGCTGGACTGTGCAATGACTTCATTGTCTTCATTCACAATATCCACCCATTCCGTACTTGCCAAACGACGCTGTTCCACCATCAGGAAACCTTCTTATTTCTGGCGCTCTTACGGCGCATTTACGTTTGTGAGGTAAATTACGAGTTAATTGCAACCTGCGCAATGATACTTTGATCATTGAGTGCGATTACGCTCAACACATTATCATCCAGAATACCGTAGCTTGCCGCATACCCGCCTTTCGGGATACTCACTGACCCAGGATTAAAGTGATACAGTCCTTCCTGCTGTTGCGCCACCGGCAGATGCGTATGACCATAAACCAACACATCGCCAGTATGCAGAGCGGGCAGATTCGTCGGCCCGAAGAGGTGCCCATGCGTTAAAAATAGCCGCCTCTCTTGCGTCAATATTTGCTGCCACGGCGCAGTGATCGGGAAATGCAGCAGCATCTGATCCACTTCGCTATCGCAGTTGCCGCGCACGGCAATGATTTGCGTCGCCACCGCGTTCAGGCGTTCGGCGACCTGGGCGGGCGCATAGCCTTCAGGCAGCGCATTTCGCGGCCCGTGGTTAAGGACATCGCCTAATATCACCAGCCAACGCGCGCCGCTTTGCGCGAACCGCTCAAGCACGCGTTCCGTGGCGGGTAAAGAACCATGAATGTCCGATGCGAACATCAGTTTCATCGCTCACTCCTCGTTGTGAAAAACGGCGTTATGATACTGGAATATGAATAGATTTTCAGCCTGAACGCTTCGAGGAAAGCGCAATAAAACGCTGTACGGAAGCACGCTGCCACTGGAATGTCGCATATGCCGCCAGCGATGTCGGCACGTCATCGCCATGCAGCGCCAGACGATTGATCATCAATGCCAGATCGGTATCGGCAATGCACCATTCACCAAATAAATTTTGCGTCCCCTGCCCCAATAGCGCTTCAGCCGTCGCAAACAGTTTTGCCGCGCTGGCTTTTCCAGCCTCGCTTAACGGCGCTTTTTTCGCCCCGGCAAACACCACGTCGGTAGGCCGTTCTTCGCGAAGCGGCAGTAAATCGCTGCGTAGCCACGCCTGAATCTGTCGCGCGCGGGCGCGTTTTTGTAAATCGTGCGGGTAGATACGCTCCCACTGCGGCGGCGCGAAACGCTCCTCCAGGTATTCCGCAATAGCGGACGACTCGCTCAGCTCAAAATTGTCGGCCTCAAGCACCGGTACGCGCTGCGTCAGCGCATATCCTCGCCAGCCAGGTTGCAGATGTTCTCCCTGGTCCAGATCGCGAGTTTTCAGAGTAAAGGAAAGCCCTTTTTCTTGTAATGCCACCCAGGCGGACAAGACGTAGGGAGAGAAAAAGTTCGCATCCGACCACAGCACAATAACAGGCTTACTCATAATGTCCTCTTGAGGGCGTATTAGGTTTCTTCCCAAAATATAGCGTCTTTCGCCTGCTGTCACCTGATGAAAACTCACACACATCAGGAGGCTTTCTATACTTAATTCAGCCCAGACTCTTTACGCACATGCAGGAGCCAAAATGATTGACCTTTACTACGCCCCCACGCCCAACGGGCATAAAATAACGCTGTTTCTGGAAGAGGCGGAGCTGGCGTATCGTTTGCTAAAAGTAGATATCAGCAAGGGCAATCAGTTTCGCCCTGATTTTTTGGCTATCTCTCCCAATAATAAAATTCCTGCCATCGTCGATCACGCCCCGGCAGACGGCGGTCAACCGCTTAGTCTTTTTGAATCCGGCGAAATTCTTCTCTACCTGGCGGAAAAAAGCGGCAAACTGCTTAGCGGGGAGCTGCGTGAACGCCATACCACGCTGCAATGGCTGTTCTGGCAGGTCGGCGGGTTAGGGCCGATGCTGGGCCAGAATCATCACTTTAACCACTTTGCGCCGCAGGCCATCCCCTATGCAATTGAACGCTATCAGGTTGAAACGCAACGCTTATACAACGTCCTGAATAAACGCCTGGAAACCTCCCCGTGGCTGGGCGGCGACCACTACAGTATTGCGGATATCGCCAGTTGGCCGTGGGTTAACGCACATCAGCGTCAGCGAATCGATCTTGATACCTACCCGGCGGTGTATAACTGGTTTGAACGCATTCGCACGCGTCCTGCGACAGCGCGCGCACTGTTACAAGCGCAACTGCACTGTAACAGTACGAAAGCGTAACGCGGTAGCATACATCATGTATGATGTAGAGGTGTATACACGGAAAAAACCTGCGTCCGGCACCCTTATTCGTATTAAAAACCTGACATTAGGGAAGAGGAAATCCTCCCTACTCTGGAGGTCATATGCAGATTCTGATTACCGGCGGTACAGGCCTGATAGGGCGTCATCTCATTCCCCGGCTGTTAACACTGGGGCATCAGGTGACGGTCGTTACGCGCAATCCCGATAACGCGCGTCAGATTCTCGATTCCAGAGTGACATTATGGAAAGGGCTGGCGGAACGTGAGCACCTCAATGAGATTGATGCCATCATCAATCTGGCGGGCGAACCGATTGCCGACAAGCGCTGGACCTCGCAACAAAAAGAACGGTTGTGCCAAAGCCGCTGGGCTATCACGCAAAAGTTGGTGGATTTAATTCATGCCAGCGCTACGCCGCCCTCGGTGTTGATATCCGGCTCCGCCACGGGCTATTACGGCGATCTGGGCGACGTTGTCGTCACTGAAGATGAGCCGCCGCACAACGAATTTACGCATAAACTTTGCGCCCGCTGGGAACAGATTGCCTGTCGTGCGCAGAGCGACCAGACCCGCGTCTGCCTGCTGCGTACCGGCGTTGTCCTGGCGCCGCAAGGCGGGATTCTGGGGAAAATGGTTCCGCCGTTTCGCCTCGGACTCGGCGGTCCGGTGGGTAATGGTCGACAATATCTGGCCTGGATTCACATCGACGATATGGTCAACGGCATTCTGTGGCTGCTGGATAACGATCTTCGCGGTCCCTTCAATATGGTCTCGCCGTATCCCGTCCATAATGAGCAGTTTGCTCATGCGCTGGGTCGCGCGCTGCGCCGCCCGGCGATTATTCGCATTCCGGCGACGGCAATTCGCTTATTGATGGGAGAGTCGTCAGTGCTGGTGCTGGGCGGACAGCGGGCGCTGCCAAAACGGCTTGAAGCCGCCGGATTCGCATTTCGCTGGTATGATTTAGAAGAGGCGCTGGCGGATGTGATTCGCTAGTTCCTAAAGCGCCGTATCCTGCCCGGTACGCAATGCGCCGCCGGGCTTCTTTTATTTCAGCGAGCCTTTCAGGAATTGCTGTAAACGCGGGCTTTGCGGATTGCCGAACACCTGCTCCGGATCGCCCTCTTCTTCAATTTTCCCCTGATGCAGAAAAATAACGTGCGAAGAGACATGGCGGGCGAAGCCCATTTCATGCGTGACCACCACCATCGTTTTGCCTTCTTCCGCCAGTTGTTGCATGATGCGCAACACTTCGCCGACCAGTTCAGGATCGAGCGCCGATGTGGGTTCATCGAACAGTAAAACGTCAGGTTCCATCGCCAGCGCGCGCGCAATAGAAACGCGCTGCTGTTGGCCGCCGGAGAGATGGACGGGATATTTGCCCTGAGCGCGCTCATCAATCCCCACCTTCGCCAGATATTTCAACGCCCGCTCGCGCGCGTCGTGCTTGCTTAATCCCAGTACCTGAATCGGCGCTTCCATCACATTTTCCAGCACCGTCATGTGGCTCCAGAGGTTAAAGTGCTGAAACACCATCGTCAGGCGGGTACGCAACAAGCGTAGCTGATTTTTATCCGCCACTTTGAGCTGCCCGTCTTTGTCGCGCACCAGATTAATGTTCTGACCGTTCACGATAATCGCGCCTTCGCTCGGTTTTTCGAGGAAGTTAATACAGCGCAAAAAAGTGCTTTTACCGGAGCCGGACGAGCCGATGATGCTAATCACATCTCCGGCGCGGGCCTGCAACGATACCCCTTTCAGCACTTCATGACCGCCGTAGCGTTTGTGCAAATCGATAACGTGTAATTTATTTTCTGACATCATGTTACTCGAATTATTTAGAGGACACGTGCTGCAACCAGCGTCTTTCCGCCCGACGGAACAGGCTTATCAGGACATACGAAATGAGTAAATACAACACGGCGGCAATGCCAAACGCGGTAAACGGCTGGTAAGTCGCTGAGTTAATATCGCGGGCGATTTTCAACAAATCCGGCACCGTCGCGGTAAACGCCAGCGCCGTAGAGTGCAGCATTAAAATCACTTCGTTGCTGTAGGCAGGCAAGGCGATACGTAATGCCGACGGCAAAATAATGCAGCGATACATTTTAAATGACGAGAAGCCATAGGCCCGTGCCGCTTCAATTTCACCGTGCGGTACCGAACGAATCGCCCCCGCGAAAATTTCCGTGGTGTACGCGCAGGTATTCAGCGTCAGCGCCAGTACGGTACAGTTCAGTCCGCTGCGGAAAAACGCGTTAAGAAGATCGGTGCCTTTGACTATCTCCAGCGTATACATCCCCGAATAGAACACCAGTAGCTGTACGTACAGCGGCGTGCCGCGAAAAATATACGTAAACAGCCAGATGGGAAAACGGATGAATTTATTACTGGAAACGCGACCTACCGCCAGAATCACCGCCAGAAGACCGCCCATCACCACCGATGAAATTAACAACCACAGCGTAATCGCCACGCCGGTAAAACGATAGCCATCCGTCCACAGCAGGGATTTCCAGTACTCCTGAATGATCTCAATCACAAATCGGCCCTCTTCACGCCCACAGAATAGCGACGCTCAAGCAAGAGCAGCACACCATTGGAAACGGTGGTAAATACCAGGTAGATAAGTCCACAGACCACGGCAAAATAGAAAGGCTCCCAGGTGCTTTTACCGGCAAGCTGCGTGGCTTTGACGACATCTTCCAGGCCCAGCAGCGACACCAGCGCCGTCGCTTTGAGTATCACCTGCCAGTTATTGCCGATCCCCGGCAGGGCGTAACGCATCATCGCCGGGAACATAATCCGCCGGAAGGTTTGCCCGTGGGTAAAACCAAAAGCCGTCGCCGCCTCGATATGGCCTTTCGGCACCGCCATAAACGCGCCGCGAAAGGTTTCGGTAAAATAGGCGCCGTAGATGAAACCAAGGGTGATAATACCGGCCACCATCGGATCAATATCTATCTGGTCGATACCCAGCGAATCGGTCACCACGTTAAGCGCGATTTGCAATCCGTAAAATATCAGCAGCATTAATACCAGATCCGGCACCCCGCGAATCAGGGTGGTGTACCCTTCAAAAATAAGCCCCGTTACCCGGTTTTGCGAAAGCTTCGCCCCCGCGCCGACGAGACCGATAAGCACGGCCAGCACCACGGAACTGAGCGCCAGTTCCAGCGTGACGATCGCGCCCTGTAAAATTACGCCTGAAAACCCGTACAACATGCAGCCTGTCCTGTTGTGTGTGGTGAAGTAAGAAGCCTCTTTTGCATTTTTGCCTCACATCACGCCGGATGGCGGCTGTGCCTTGCCCGGCCTACGATGCTCCCCGTAGGCCTGACACGCACAGCGCCATCAGGCAATGCAGACAGTCAACATTCTTTGGGCTTTATCTGCACCGACGGTGATTAACCGCCATAAACATCAAAATCAAAGTACTTTTTCGCCAGCTTTTCGTAAGTACCGTCAGCACGCATTTCAGCAAAGGCTTTGTTCAGCGCTTCGCGCAGCTCGTTATCCTCTTTGCGCAGCCCCATACCGGTTCCTACGCCGAATAACTTCTCATCTTTCACCGCCGGGCCGCCGAATTTATAGTCTTTTCCGACGGGCTGTTTAAGGAAACCTTCGCTGGCCGCGACCTCGTCCTGGAACGCCGCATCAATACGGCCAGCCGTCAGATCGGAATAAATGTTGTCCTGCCCCTGGTAAGAGACGATCTCAATCCCTTTCGGCGCCCAGTGCTCATTGCCGAAGGTCTCCTGCGTCGTCCCCTGTAGCACGCCGACGCGCTTACCTTTCAGCGACGCGACGGTCGGCTGAATATCAGAGTTCTTCGCCACCACCAGACGGGAATCAGCGGCGTAAAGCTTGTCGGTAAACGCGATTTCCTGCTGGCGCTTTTCAGTGATGGACAGCGAGGACATGATGGCATCAATTTTCTTCGCTTTTAAAGACGGAATCAGCGCATCCAGCGGGTTTTCCACGAACGTACACTGTGTGTTGATACGTTTGCACAGCTCTTTGGCCAGATCGATATCAAAGCCGACCAATTCACCTTGTGCATTTTTGGATTCAAACGGTGCGTATGTAGGATCGGTACCGATACGAATCTTTTGTGGAATAGCGGCAAATGCTGCGGTAGCGCTGGAAAATGCCAGCACCAGAGAAAGGGATAACGCCAGTTTTTTCATAACTATCCTCAACAGACTGTCTTTCCAGGAGATCTTTACAGATCCGATGCGACTATCGTGCCATTAATCAGGCCGACAAGGCAAAGCATTCTACCTTGTCAGCCGGTTTATTTTGCATAAAAATCGATTAAGTATGCATTTATGCGCCTGTTCCGCAACGGCTTATGCACCAAAAAGGTGCAAAACATCTATTTTGCACCGTGATAGTTCCCCAGCGCGGCGCGTTATCCCCTTCCCTCAATCGCCGTAGACATTAAAATCGAAGTACTTTTTGGCCATTTTGTCGTAAGTCCCGTCCTGGCGCAGTTCGATCAGCGCTTTATCAAACGCGGCTTTTAGCTCGGTATCGTCTTTGCGCAGCCCAACCCCCGTCCCGTCGCCAAAATATTTTTTATCCTTCACGGAAGGACCGGCAAACGCATACTCTTTGCCCGCTGGCTGCTTCAGGAAACCTTCGCTGGCGGCGACTTCATCCTGTAATGCGGCATCCAGACGACCGGCGGTTAAATCGGAATAGATAAGATCCTGGTTGGCATAAGCCACCACATCCACACCTTTTGTGCGCCAGTTATCATTGGCGTAAGCCTCTTGCGTGGACCCTTGCAGCACGCCGACATGCTTTCCTTTCAGCGATTCCAGCGTCGGCTGAATGGGAGACCCTTTTGCCGCAATCAGGCGTGAATCCGCCGCGTAAAGTTTGTCGGAAAACGCAATTTCTTGCTGGCGTTTATCGGTAATAGAGAGCGATGAAATAATGGCATCAATTTTTTTCGCTTTTAGTGAGGGAATAAGCGCATCAAAGTCGCTGGCGACCCAGGTACATTTCACCTGCATACGCTTACACATTTCATTACCGAGATCGATATCAAAGCCAATAAACTCGCCTTTGGCATCTTTTGATGAGAAAGGCGCGTAGGTGGTATCTGTTCCAATACGAACCGTTTGCGGGAGCGCGGCGTAACTGGCCGCCGTCGCGCCCAGACCTATCAGCAAAGACAAAGCGAGAACGGTCTTCTTCATACATACCCCTCAAGTGGCGTCATTTTCTTATGTTTTACGTGGTGTTGTGTGTTTGCAGACTTTTTCATGCAGGTCTTATGCCATTTTCACGTCAGCAAAACGATTCGACGTTAAATTTGTTAATAAAACGTTGCAATATTGTCCTGATGTTGAAGATAGCAGGTATGACGGTTGAACCGCAGCGTTTCGGCGGCTTTTAACGAATTAAATGTTGAGGATATGATCGCGGTTACAAAATTGCCCTGAAACAGGGCAACAGGGACAATAATGCACGCTAAACAGACAACGCTATGCGCCCTGCCAGCGAACAAAAAGATCGTGCGGAAGGGGGATGTCAAACTGATCCAGTACTCGGTTAACCGTTTGATTTATAACATCATCTAACGTCTGAGGAAGATGATAAAAAGCCGGAACCGGCGGCATAATCACCGCGCCTATCTCAGCGGCCTGGGTCATTAAACGCAAATGCCCGATATGCAGCGGCGTTTCGCGCACACACAGCACCAGAGGTCGCCGCTCTTTTAATATCACATCCGCCGCGCGGGTAAGCAGTCCGTCAGTATAACTGTGGACAATCCCCGACAGCGTTTTAATCGAACAGGGCAAGATAACCATTCCCGCCGTCGGGTAAGAGCCCGAGGAAATGCTGGCGGCAATGTCGCGCGCATCGTGCGTCACATCGGCCAGCGCCTGCACCTCGCGCAGCGAAAAATGGGTCTCCAGCGCCAGCGTTTGCCGGGCCGCCTGGCTCATCACCAGATGCGTTTCCACGCTATCGACATCGCGCAAAATTTGTAATAAGCGCACGCCATAAATCGCTCCGCTGGCGCCGCTAATTCCTACAATGAGTCGTTTCATGTTCTCTTACCGTTTACGAGCGCCGTTCATCCCACTGTGTTACGTAATCGGCTCAAAGTGGGTCTGAAGAGATACCATGACAAAAGAATCCCTATCATAAAAGCCAGCTCAACCAACATTATCACTACCCCTTGCTCACTAAACCAGGTGCCGACCATAATGGCAAAATTGGTGATAATGACAAATCGGGCCGTCCAGGGGAAAAGCGGCGATCGATAGCGTAGCAAATCGCTGGCGTACGTTCCATTACGCACCGATTGTCGGAAACGATACTGGCACCATCCGATGGTTATCCATGCCAGGCAACCCACCTGCCCGGTACTGGCGATCAGATATAAATAAAATTGCTGTGCGGGAATATAGCGGGTCAGCAACGACACTAACGCCAACAAGGCCGTGATTAAAATAGCATACACCGGCACGCCGCCGCCGTTCGTTTTACCAAAGCAGGCTGGCGCAAAGCGATCGCCCGCCATAGACCACAGCATACGCGAACTGGCGTAAATGGCCGAGTTAGCGGCAGAAACCGCGGCGGAAAAGATCACCAGCGTCATCAGCGTATCCGCCCCCGGAATGCCCGCGTGGGAGAATACCCATACAAAGGGACTTTGTCCATTTGGCGTCAGTTCATGCGGATAGACCAGCGCCAGCACCGCAATCGCCAGGCCGTAAAACAAAATGATTCTGAGACCGATCCCCAGGATCACTTTCGGTAAAATAATGTGCGGCGATTCGGTCTCCCCTGCCGCATTTCCGACCAGTTCCACCCCCTGGAAGGAGTAAATCACGATCGTCATACAGACCACAATTTGCTCCCAACCGTGGGGAAACCACATTCCGTCTATTTTTAACGTCGGGTGCCAGTCACTATGGCCCATTAGCGAGTAGATCATGACCCCGCCCGCGCAGATAAACAGCACGATCGCGAAGACCTTAATGGCCGAAAGCCAGTATTCGCATTCGCCAAAACTTTTTGCGGAGGTGAGATTGATAGCCGTCAGGATGAGCAGAATCGCCAGGCAGAACATATATACCGGAACCGCGGGGAAAAACTGGTGAGCAATAAACCCTGCGGCAGTGAGGTCGGCTGCCAAGGAAAAGACCCAGCTAAACCAGTAAAGCCAGCCAATGGTATAGCTCCAGCAAGGTGACGGCATAAACATCAGCGCGTAATGTTGAAATGAACCGGAGTGAGGAAAAGCGCATGATAATTCGCCAAGACACATCATCGTCGCCAGCATAATGGTTCCGGCAAACAGATAGGCCAGTAAGGTTCCCGCCGGCCCGACGCTGCTTAACGGTTCGGCAATGCCGATAAATAAGCCGGTGCCAATCGTGCCGCCCAGCGACATCATCAGCAGGTGCCGCTTCTTCAGGTTACGCCGCAGACCGCCTTCAGGCTCTGCTGGCGGAGATTGTTGCAGGGTATCCATCGTTACTCCCTGTCTTTCGTGAGGTCAAAGATGCCGCCGCGACATAGCCGCGGCGGTTATGCGTTAACGCGTAAACCTCCAGGCGACGCCTTTGGTCTGGCAGGCCATTAACAGGCCCGTATAATCCAGCTCAAAGCGAACCACATCGCCTACTTTTAGCGACTGACGACAATCCTCAATATCCACCAGCGTATGATCGCTGGTTTGTCCTAAGATAGTGATAGCGTCGTCGCATGGCACACAGTTATCCGACGGCACATCCTGGCGACCAAACGCCAGCAATGCGCGTCGGCGTATGCCACGATCGACAAAGGTTTTACTTTGCAAAAAGGCATCGACGCCCAGCTCCCCGACCGGGACGGTAGGTTTACTGTTCAGTTCGATGATTTCCGCTTCCAGGATATACATATCGGAACAGGCTTTATCGACCGGTTTTGCGGAGTGGTGAAATTCATTCAGGTATTTCATGTCCACATATTCAATGCCGAATTCATGCAGTCCGCCGATGCGCAGATGATTCAGTCCCTGCGGCCAGATACCTTTATCCAGCAGGTGATAGCTGGTGCAGTTTCCCGCAGAAAGCCGCCGGACAGGAATACCGCTGTCAGCTTCCAGCCGGGCGGCCAGCGCCAGAAAATCCTCGCCATTTTTTACCGTTGGCAACACGGTGCCGTAACAATTAAAGTTGGTGCCCAGTCCATATAATTCCAGACCGGGCAGACCAGTAATCAGAGTCACGGTCTCAAGAATGCGTTGATATTCACCAAACCAGATACCCTCGCGTAAATCGCCCATATCCACCATCAGTAATACCTGATGCGTTTTCCCCTGGCGTTGGGCTTCTTGCGATAATGCCCGTAATACCACCGGCTCGCTATTTAAACTAATATCCGCGTAGCGCACCACATCTTCGATTTCACTCAGACACGGGCTGCGTAACAGGCAGGTCGTACATCCTGTCTCGCGTATTTTTTTCAAATTATAGGTTCGTGATTCAGCGATAACGGTAATTCCGCCGTTGAACACCGCCTGCGCGGTTTCCACGCAGCCGTCAAAAACTTTATTGACAGCCATCACGTCAATACCGCTGCTTGCCAGCAGAGCTTTTTCCGTGCGGGCGTTTTCTTCCAGCTTGCGTAGATTTATTTCCAGAACTGGCATATACATTTTATTTTCCTCCCGCCATGCTTAAACGGGCATTACGTTTCTGCGCCCGATGGTAAATGTACTCCGCGACGACAACCGCCAGCACGGCTCCGCCAATAATTTTCCCGGCGTACTGGAAATATCCGCCCATATCAATTTGAGAAGGCGGAATAAATAACAGCGCAACGGCAAAGGCGATAGAAAGAAAGCCCAGCGCGGGTAAAATAGCCGGTAAAACCTTGCCCGGAATTTTAAAACTTCTTGGCGTATCCGGCTGAGTCTTACGTAAACGCCAGAACGCCGGGAACATCACCAGGTAAGGAATAAAATAGGTGATGGTCGTTAGCGCCGTTAACATCCAGTAAGCCGCCGCAACGCTTGGCGAAATAAAAGTCGAAAAACACAGGACCGTGACAATAATCGCCTGTACAGTCAAGGCAAAGGCGGGCGTTTTCCACACCGGATGTAATTTGCCGATTCGGTCCCCCAGCAGATTATCTTCACGCGAGGCTTCCTGGAGCATATAAATCGGCCCCACCAGCCAGGAGTTAATCTGCCCGAGAGCGCCAAAAAACATACAGATGGCCATAACAGGAATTAACCACGGCATATGCAGCGTATCCGCAGCAGCATGCATAGCCTGCATGACGCCTGCCACAATGTCGGTTTTCCCGGCGGGTAAAAGCGTATTTAGCGCCCAGGTGCCGACCATATAGATCCCGACGATAACGGCGGCGGAGACGGCCATCGCTCGCGGAAAATCACGCTGTGGATTACGGGTACGCCCGGCAATCATCGGGGCGACCTCCAGTCCGGCAAACGCAAACATCATGCTGGATAAGAAAACGATCGTATCCCAGTGTCCGAGATCCGGAATCCAGTTTTTCGCTGTAGTGTAGTCCGTCTGCATCTGGTGTCCGGTACATAGCCATACTACCGCCAGCAAAATGAGGATGGCGGAGGGAATAAATACGCCGCACCAGGCGCTGATGCTATTAATAATTTTTGTCCATTCCATCCCGCGGATATTCATCAGCGTTAATAGCCAGAAAATTACCGCGGAACCAATACCGATAAACGCTTTATTTTCCGCCAGGCCGCCGCCGATCATATAGCCCAACGCGGTAAAGCCGAATTGCAGCATTAATGGGAAAAACAGTACGCAGGAAAAGAGAAAACAAACCACGACAATCCATGCAATACGTTTACCAAATGCCTCTTTAATCCAGACAAATATCCCGCCATCTTTCGGCCAGCCGGTTGACAGCTCGCCGCATACCATCGCTAAAGGAAAAAACAAGCAGAATGCGGCGATCACCCATAACAACATGGCCGATGCCCCGTAAGGCGCCACGTTAGGGATTTGCCGCAAACTCAGAATAGCGATGACATTCATAAAGACAATGTCTTTGATGCCAAGTAAGCCAGAATTCGTGTTACTCATGGCCATCTCCTGTTATGCATTCAGGCATCACTGCCCTCTTCTTATCATCTGACGACGGGCTTCAGCATGAAACTGAAGCCCAAAACAGTATTAATAAATGTCGTACTTGACCATATCTTCGTAACTGTCTTCCCGACGAATCAGACGCGTCTCACCATTTTTATCGATCATCACCACCCCCGTGCGCGGACGGTTGTTATAAACGGTTTGACTTTCAATGGTGTATGCCCCGGCATCAAGAAACGCGACAATATCGCCAACATGAGTCTCCTTCGGCAGTAAAAACTCTTCGCCTTTCACCCCCATGTGGAAATAATCTCCGCCATCACACAGCGGCCCGGCTAATTTTACCCAGGCGTCGTGCGCTGCCGTCATGCGAGAGGCGTTATAGACATAAAAGAACCAGTCAAAATGCTGGCTGTCAGAGAGTACGCTGTAACCAGCGTCGACAAATTTCCATTCAACGTGGCATTCCACATTGCCGTTAAGATCGTAATTTGTTTTACGTTTTTCGCAGGAGACTTCCGTCAGTAAAACCGCCGCCGACCCGGTCACTTTACGTCCCGGTTCAATACATATTTCCACATCGGTACGCCATTTATGCACTTCGCGAATGACCGCATCGGCAAAATCCTGGGCGGTAATACCGGCATACATATTATCTTTTAACGGGTCGCCATTCTCGTCGTCATATTTATAGGGAACCGGAATTCCGCCGCCCACGTTAATCAAATCAAATTTAATACCGAGCACCTCTTCCAGACGACGGGATTCATCCACCAGCACTTTAGTCGCTTTTGCGAAAGGCTCTGACTCCGGCACCTGATCGCCTACATGCATATGCAAGCCGCGTAAATGCACATAAGGCATCGCCAGAATGCGGCGGCAGGTTTCTTCCGCCTGTTCCAGGTCGAGACCCGACTTCGCATGGAAAGCGGTAACCAGTTCCGCATGCGTCGCCGAGGGAACATTCGGTTCTACGCGGACGCAAACATTGGCGACTTTCTTCAGCTTGCGAGAGATGGCATCAATATGTTCCAGCTCATACAGGCTATCAACATTAATAAGATACAGATCGTTAGCGATGGCATATTCCAGATCGGCAGGCTTTTTCACCACGCCGTTGAAGACGATCTGATCTCCGCGAAAGCCTATCTCCAGACACTTGCGAACCTCATATTGTGAGTTTGCCTCCGCGCAAATTCCGGCGTCACGAATGGCTTTCAATACCCCCATGACCGAGCAGGTTTTTGACGCAAAGAAGGTTTTGGTATTTTTATGCGCCGCAAATGCCTGCTGGATTTCATGAATGTTACGAATAATCTCCGGCTCAGAAAACACATAGAACGGCGTGGGGTACTGGCGCGCCAGTGCGTCCAGATCGACCCCTTCAAAACACAAATGACCGTCTTTGTGCTGGAAACGGCGATCGCCGTTGATTACCTGCTCACGTAGCTGGTTGTAATTCTGCATAATCGAGTCAGTCATAACGCCCTCTGCTTAATGTTTATGGTAAAAATACGCATTCTTTACAGGGATAAAGCAAAAGGCATGCCACTATTTTTTATCAAAATAATCAATTACTTATAAAAATAAGCTATTTCTCATTTTCGTCATTGAGTTTGCTATTCATCACAACGACGAAAATTCGTCACTTTTATAATGGCAACATGAACAATAGATATGAGGAATGCATGTATGGCATCCACCAATCAGGAACTGGCCTCGGCGCTCAGGATGTTTTCCCGCTTTTTCGATTTGATTCATCAGCCGTTGGCCGTCATTAATGAGCGTGGTGAATACGTTTACTACAATCAGGAAAGCGCGGATCTGGACGGCTACAGCATTGAACGGGCAATGGGAAAACATATGCTGGATGTCTATCCGGGCATGAAAGAGACGCAAAGTACGATGCTTTCATCGTTAAAAAAAGGCGTGGAATACATTGGCCATTATCAAATTTATTACAATGCGCGAGGCCAGGCCGTTGACTATCAGCACACCACCGCACCGCTCTATGCAAGCGATGGCGGCATGGTCGGCGTTATCGAAATCGGCAGGAATATGTCCGGCGTCAGGCGGCTCCAGGAGCAGGTGGTAGAACTGAACCAACTGCTGTATGCCGATCGCCATGAGAAGCACCATGCCATTATTACCGAAAACCCGGAAATGCTCAGTAATATCGCCAAAGCCAAACGGCTGGCCGCCAGTAATATTCCGGTGACGATTGTCGGGGAGACGGGTACGGGTAAGGAGCTATTTTCCCGCCTGATACATCAATGCAGCAAGCGGGCGAATAAGCCATTTATCGCCCTGAACTGCGGCGCTCTACCGCCTACGCTTATCGAAAGTACGCTTTTCGGCACCGTGCGCGGCGCCTATACCGGCGCGGAAAATAGCCAGGGCTATCTGGAACTGGCAAACGGGGGAACGCTCTTTCTTGATGAGCTGAACGCCATGCCGATAGAAATGCAAAGTAAGCTGCTGCGATTCTTGCAGGATAAAACCTTCTGGCGGCTCGGCGGACAACAGCAACTCCACTCTGATGTCAGGATCGTTGCCGCCATGAACGAAGCGCCCGTCAAATTAATTCAACAAGAACGCCTGCGGGCGGATCTTTTTTATCGGTTGAGCGTCGGAATGTTGACGTTACCGCCGCTGCGCGCCCGCCCGGAAGATATTCCCTTACTGGCAAATTATTTTATTGATAAATACCGTAATGATGTGCCGCAGGACATTCACGGACTAAGCGAGACGGCGCGTGCTGATCTGCTCAATCACGCCTGGCCGGGTAATGTCAGGATGCTGGAAAACGCGATTGTACGCAGCATGATCATGCAGGAAAAAGACGGGCTGCTGAAACACATCATTTTTGAACAGGACGAGTTAAATTTAGGCGTACCGGAAACCGCGCCGGAAAATCCCCTTCCCTCGTCACCCGATCCGCAGTATGAAGGGTCGCTGGAGGTACGGGTTGCTAACTACGAAAGGCATTTAATAGAAACCGCGCTGGATACGCATCAGGGGAATATTGCCGCCGCGGCCCGCAGCCTTAACGTATCGCGCACCACGTTACAGTACAAAGTACAAAAATACGCTATTCGCTTCGGCGTGGTGCGTAATTGACATCGGCCAGCGGCATTGCGCCGCTGGCAAAGCCATTAGCCTTCGTTATGCATTTCCAGGTTTTCCATTTCGTTCTGGAACAGCACCGCTTTGGCGTCGTCATTACGTAATGAATCCAGGAAGTCGAGGTATTGCTGGTCTACGTCTTTGGTGACATATACCCCGTTAAATACCGAACATTCAAACTGCTGGATATCCGGGTTTTCCGCGCGTACGGCTTCGATCAGATCGTTCAGATCCTGGAAGATAAGCCCGTCTGCGCCGATGATCTGCCGAATCTCATCCACCTCGCGACCATGCGCGATCAGCTCATTGGCGGTCGGCATATCAATGCCATAGACGTTGGGGAAACGAATTTCCGGCGCGGCGGACGCCAGATAAACCTTCTTCGCGCCGGCTTCCCGGGCCATCTCGATGATCTGCTCTGATGTGGTGCCACGTACGATGGAATCATCCACCAGCAGGACGTTCTTATCGCGGAATTCCGCGCGATTAGCATTGAGCTTACGGCGCACGGATTTACGGCGTAGCTGTTGGCCCGGCATGATAAAGGTACGTCCCACGTAACGATTTTTGACAAATCCCTGGCGGTACGGCTTGCCGAGAATACGGGCAATTTCCAGTGCGATATCGCAGGAGGTTTCCGGGATAGGGATCACGACGTCGATGTCCAGATCTTCCCATTCACGAGCGATTTTTTCGCCAAGTTTGGTGCCCATATTCACACGAGCGCTGTAGACGGAGATTTTGTCGATAAAGGAGTCCGGGCGAGCAAAATAAACGTACTCGAACAGGCAGGGATTACTGACCGGGTTATCCGCGCACTGGCGCGTGAACAGTTGCCCCTTTTCGGTAATATAGATAGCTTCGCCCGGCGCGACATCGCGCAGAAACTCAAAGCCCAGCGTATCCAGCGCCACGCTTTCAGAAGCGACCATATACTCCGTACGACCATCGCCAACGTCACGCTTGCCCAGCACTAACGGGCGAATGCCGTGCGGATCGCGAAAAGCCACCATGCCGTGGCCGATAATCATCGCCACGCAGGCATAGGCGCCGCGGATTTGACGGTTAGTCGCGGCAATCGCGGCAAAAATATTGTCGGCTTCCAGCGGATAGTGACGGAAGTTGTCGAGCTCGCTGGCGAAAATATTGAGCAGGATTTCGGAATCGGAGGTGGTGTTGATATGGCGGCGCTTTTCTTCAAACAGCTTTTTACGTAGCTCATGCGCGTTAGTCAGATTGCCATTATGGGCCAACGTGATGCCATACGGCGAGTTAACATAAAAAGGTTGCGCTTCGGAAGCGCTGGAGCTGCCTGCGGTAGGGTAGCGCACATGGCCGATCCCCATGTTGCCCTGCAAACGCTGCATGTGGCGAGCTTCAAAAATATCGTTCACCAGCCCGTTTGCCTTACGCAAGCGGAAGCAGTTATTCGCATCAATGGTGATGATACCGGCAGCATCCTGACCACGATGCTGGAGCACTGTTAACGCGTCATAAATCGACTGGTTGACCGGCATAACACCGGCGATACCGACAATACCGCACATACGTCATTTTCCTCGTTAAGCCACATCTCAGAACCTGTTACGTCCTGGGCAAGAAACTCGACGAGCTTTGCAGATAGTCAAAGAACCATCTGATGATGAAGCTGAACTGCGGGATGAGCTGCGATTTGCTCCAGTCTTCGCTTTTCGACAAGCCGGTAAAGGTATCAAGGAAGAACAGAATGGCGGCGACAATCAGCGCGCCTCGCAGTGCGCCGAAACAGATCCCCAACACCCGGTCAGTTCCCGACAGGCCGGTCTTCTCTACTAGCTGACCTATCACAAAATTCACGATAGCGCCGACGATAAGCGTCGCGATAAACAGTACCGCGATAGCAATCCCATTACGAACCAGTTCGTCTTCAAAGCCCGTAAACCAGACAGACAGGTAAGTGTAGTAGTGACTGGCGACAAAGAAAGCACAACCCCACGTCACCAGCGATAACGCTTCACGAACAAAGCCGCGGATCAGGCTAACCAGACAGGAAAAAGCAATCACCGCGATAATGGCGTAATCAATCCAGACCATAGATGTCCCACGATTTTACGCCCTGTCGTCCTGTTCGGGGCGCATTCTAACAGAAAAAGAAAACGTTTGCGTAGGGATTTCCTTCCCACGCGTAAATAAAAATGGCGCTGAAAAAATATTCAACGCCATCACACTTTTTATCTCTTCGGGCACGACCAGAAGAGCTGCCATCGGCCTGATAAGCGCAGGATACCAGGTTTATTCCTTCTGCCGGATGACGGCGTAAACGCCTTATCCAGCCTACAGAACTTCGGCTATTACCAGATGAACACCGTAGGCCTTAACGCTGCGCGCTCAGGCAAAACGCGCCTTAGTTCGGGCTATATCCCATCACCACGCCGCTTAACCCGGAAATCTGCTTGAGCTCGCCAAGCGATCCTTTCATCTTATCTTTCGACGCATCCGGCCCGACGAGAATACGGGTTATTTTACCCTGTACCGGCGTTGAGGGGGAAGTATAAACCCGGAACCCGGCGGAACGAAGCTTGCCGACTATCTCGTTGACTTTATCCGCGTTTTTCAGCGCGCCCAACTGTACGACATAGGCTTTGCCGGTCGGCGCAGGTTTATCGTCGGCGACTGGTTGCGGCGCGGGCGTCGGCGTGGAAGCGGCGACAACCGGCTGTTGCGGTTTAGGCTGCGGTTTCGGCTTTTCAACCGGCTTCGGTTTAGGCGTCTCCGCCGGTATCGGATCAAGCTCAACATTGTTAGACGCCATGCGCGACGGGTCCAGCGATGGCGCTGCCGCATCTCCCGCCCGCACCTCTTCAGCCGCCCCTTCCGGCGGCTGTGTCGGCAGCGCCTGCGTTGCGGCAGGCATCATATCCGGCTCATCACGGTCGCCAGGCTTCGGTACCAGTGGAATCGCAGCAAATTCATCCTGATAATGCTTTTTCTGTCCGTCCAGCAGACCGGGAAGCACAATAACCCCCAGCGCGACTAACACAATCGTGCCGACTAAACGATTCTGAAACTTACTCGCCACCGATTCTCCCCGCGTCTATCACTTCCATAACATGTGCGACGGTGTGGAATGATCCGCACACCAGCACGGTATCTTCTGGCTGCGCCGCGTCGATAGCGGCCTGCCATGCCTGCGCGACGCTATCATAGACATTCCCTTTCCCCAGATGTTCCAGAAGTTGTTCCGCCGTCGCGCCGCGCGGCCCCTCTAACGGAGCACAATACCAGTCGTCAACCACGCTTTTCAACCAGGCTAACGTGCCGGCGATATCTTTATCATGCAGCATACCAATCACCGCAAGCACGCGCCCGCGTTTCGGCAACATTTTCAGACGACCCGTCAGGTATTCCGCCGCGTGGGGATTATGGGCGACATCAAAGATAACGCGCGGCGACTCACTCACGATTTGAAAACGTCCCGGCAAGGTAGCCTGCGCAATACCGTCGCGAATCGCCTGCTCGTCAATGTTCAACCTGCTGGCGCGCAGCGCGGCCAGAGCGGTGGCGGCATTCGGCTGAGGAACCTGCGGCAACGGCAGTCCGGCAAGCGTGCCGTCACCATCGGTAAACGCCCAGTGGGTCGCTGTCACCTCATAACGCCAGTCAACGCCGCGACGCCGCAACAGCGCGCCGGTCTCCTGCGCGACATCCGCGATGGTTGTCGGCATTTCCGGTTCGCCGACGATAGCGGGTTTTTCCGCGCGAAAAATCCCGGCCTTCTCGCGGCCGATACTTTCGCGATCCGGCCCCAGCCAGTCAGTATGGTCAAGCGCGATGCTGGTAATTACCGCTACATCGGCATCCACAATGTTCGTGGCGTCCAGGCGGCCGCCCAACCCGACCTCCAGAATCACCACGTCAAGGTTAGCCTGTTTAAACAGCCACAATGCCGACAACGTACCATATTCAAAATAGGTCAATGAAATATCGCCGCGCGCCGCTTCTATTTCCGCAAAGGACGCGGTATGCGCGGATTCCGCTAATTCTTTCCCCTGCACGCGCACGCGCTCGGTGTAACGTACCAGATGAGGCGAACTATAGACGCCCACACGGTATCCCGCCGCGATTAACACCGACTCCAGCGTTCGACAGGTCGTACCTTTACCGTTGGTTCCCGCCACGGTAAAAACGAACGGCGCAGGCTTGAGGATGTCCAGACGCGCTGCCACCTGGCTTACGCGCTCAAGGCCTAAATCGATACTCTTGCTGTGCAGGTTTTCCAGATAAGAAAGCCACGAGGCCAGGGGCGACGCAGCTTGAGGTATAGATTTGTTTTTCATTGATTCCGCTGCTTCTTTACGGTGAAAAGCAAAAGGGCAGAGCCTGCGGCCCTGCCCTTTTCAGTTATCAGGCCTCAGACTCCTGATCCGGCGCCGGAGGCACCACCACGCCTTCACGCGGGGCGTCCGGGTTCGGCGCGGGCAGATTCATCAGCTTCGCCAGAATGCTCGCCAGCTTCAGGCGCATTTCCGGGCGGCGAACTATCATATCAATAGCGCCTTTTTCGATCAGGAACTCACTGCGCTGGAATCCCGGCGGGAGCTTCTCACGAACGGTTTGTTCGATAACGCGCGGGCCAGCGAAGCCAATGAGGGCTTTTGGCTCGGCGATGTTGAGATCGCCCAACATCGCAAAACTGGCGGAAACGCCGCCCATTGTCGGATCGGTCAATACCGAGATGTAGGGCAGACCACGTTCCTGCATTTTAGCCAGCGCCGCCGAGGTTTTCGCCATCTGCATCAGCGACATCAGCGCTTCTTGCATACGCGCGCCGCCGGAAGCAGAGAAACACACTAACGGACAGTTGTCTTCCAGCGCCTGTTCAACGGCGCGAACGAAGCGTGCGCCAACGACAGACCCCATTGAGCCGCCCATGAACGCGAATTCAAACGCGGCGGCGACAACCGGCATACCGTGAAGCGTCCCTTTCATGACCACCAGCGCGTCTTTCTCGCCGGTTTCTTTCTGCGCGGACGCCAGTCTGTCTTTATATTTTTTGGAGTCGCGGAACTTGAGCACGTCTTTTGGCTCCAGCTCGCTACCCAACTCCACAAGGGAACCTTCATCTAACAGGCTATGCAGGCGATTGCGCGCCGACATGCGCATATGATGGTCACACTTAGGACAGACCTCAAGATTACGTTCCAGCTCAGCGCGGTATAAAACCTGACCGCAGCTATCACACTTGGTCCACACCCCTTCAGGAATGCTAGCCTTGCGGGTGGGAGTAATGTTGCTTTTAATTCGTTCAATCCAGCTCATTGGTGACCTTTCTGCCTGAACCTTAGTCAGCTTTATTATAAGGGGCGCATAATGCCATTTTTGCCCCCAACAGACCATGAATGTTGCACATTAAAACATAACAGCCCGAAACTTTGGATAAAAAAGTGGTCGAACCGCTGAGTTACTTTCTATTTTGCGGCACGCGACGCAGCGCGCTTATGCCGGACAATCTCAATGACGCCAGGTAATATCGAAACCACGATAATCCCCACAATCAGCAGCTTAAGGTTATCCTGAATCAACGGTATCGTACCGAAGAAATAACCGGCGTAGGTAAAGAGCAGCACCCACAGCAGCGCGCCGATGACGTTATAGGCGGCAAAATGCCGATAGGACATGTGCCCCATCCCTGCCACAAACGGCGCAAAGGTTCTGACGATCGGCACGAAGCGAGCGAGAATGATAGTTTTACCGCCGTGTTTTTCATAAAACTGGTGGGTTTTATCCAGATAACTGCGGCGGAAAATTTTCGAATTCGGATTACTGAACAGTTTTTCGCCGAACAGTCGACCAATCGTGTAATTTACCGCATCGCCGACAATTGCGGCGATCAGCATTAACGCCACCATGACATGCACATTGAGATCGTTGGTTTCCAGCGAAGCCAGCGCCCCGGCGACAAACAGCAGCGAGTCACCCGGCAGGAACGGCGTGACGACCAGGCCGGTTTCACAAAACAGAATCAAAAACAAAATAGCGTACACCCAGACGCCGTACTCCGCGACCAGCTCCGCCAGATGCACATCGATGTGCAGAATAAAATCAATAATAAAGTAGATCAGGTCCATATTTGTCTTTGCCTTTCTACCCGACACGTTTCGGGTGTACGATTCGGATTAGTCCGCCAGAAATAGCGGGCCCATTGGCGGTTTTGGAAGGTCAAACCGGTCAGGGTAATCCACCGCAACCAAATATAGCCCCTCCGCCTTCGCCGTTGCCGCCGCCAGCGTTCTGTCCCTGGCCGCTAACAGCTCTGCGATCCAGCTCTCCGGCTGGTTGTGAGCGCCTACTTCCAGCAGGCTGCCGACAATATTCCTGACCATATGATGAACAAAGGCATTCGCTTTGATATCGACCACCACATAAGGGCCGTGGCGGGTAACGTTGATGTGCATCACATTACGCCACGGCGTGCGCGACTGGCACTGCACCGCGCGAAACGAGGTAAAATCATTTTCGCCAAGCAGACACTGCGCCGCGCGATGCATCCGCTCTGCATCCAGCGGCTCATAGTAATGCGTCACGCCTTTTGCTAATACCGCAGGACGCAGTCGATGATTGTAGATGATATAGCGATAACGGCGAGCCGTAGCGCTAAATCGCGCGTGAAAATCATCCGGTACAGTTTTCACCCAGCGCACGGCAATGTCACCAGGCAAATTCGCATTTACCCCCAGCGTCCATGCCGCATCTTTGCGCAATGCGGTCGTTTCGAAATGGACAACCTGCCCGGTGCCGTGAACGCCGGCATCGGTGCGCCCGGCGCAGAACACGTTAATAGGTTCATTTGCCACCTGCGAGAGCGCTTTTTCCAGCTTTTCCTGCACGCTGCGCACTTCATTCTGACGCTGCCAGCCATAATACTTGCTGCCGTCGTACTCAATACCCAGCGCAATTTTATAGACCGGCGATGATTGCTGTCCGGACATCAGTACAGATACTCCTGCACCAGCTTCTCCGCAATTTTAACGGCCATCAGCGCGCCGCCGAAACGCACGTTGTCCGCCACTGACCAGAACTGAATTTGTTCCGGCATACCGTAATCATTATGCACACAGCCAATAGAGAGCTGTGGATTGCCGGAAGCGTCGCCCACCTGCGTCGGGTAATCCGTCTCTTCTGACAGTACGATATCTTCACCGCGGGAAAATGCCTCGCGCGCCTCTTCCGCCGCCAGCGGACGGAGCGCTTCAAAGCTCACCATCTGCGCATGGCCATAGAACACCGGTGACTGCACGACACTGGCGGAGATCATCACGCCATCGTCCTGCAAAATTTTACGCACTTCATCGACGATACGACGTTCCTGGCGCACGCTGCCTTCCCGATCCGGCAGCAGCGGCAGCATATTGAACGCCAACTGGCGGCCAAAGAAATCATCTTCATCAATCGGTATGCCGTTAAGCAGCTTCGCACTCTGTCCAGCCAGCGCATCGACCGCTTTTTTCCCCTGCGCGGACGCTGATAACATACTGGTGACGGCGATGCGCGACAGTCCCCCCTGATCGATTAACGGCTTGAGCGCCGCCAGCAGTTGACTGGTCAGACTATCGGCGACCGCAATCACGTTACGGTTACGGTAATCCGCCAGTACATACGGGTTAACTTCCGGCACGACCAGCGGCACATCAGGCTCCAGCGCGAACAGACCGCTGGAATCTATCACCAGGCAACCTGCATTAGTCGCGTCGTCTATCCAGGCAGCCGATGCCTCTGCGCCGGCAACGAAAAACGCCAACTGCGCCTGCGTCCAGTCAAAGTCCGCCGCATCCTGGACAATGACCGACTTGCCACCAAAACGGAGGTGCTCGCCCGCGCTTTCATGACGCGCCAACGCATAAATTTCACCGACCGGGAACTGGCGTTCAGCCAGTGTTTCAAGCAGGGCTTCGCCTACGGCGCCCGTTGCGCCCAGAATGGCAATGTTCCAGCCTTCAGACATGGTGATTTACTCCAGAAATACATAAGCGTCCCTGTCGCATTATTCGACAGGGAGCATTAAGAAGACATTAATGTGCCGGGTGATGAACAGCGTTAAAACCTAGCTTACACAGCAAGGCGGCTGCCGTTTCGTCGTCACACATCACGTATAAAGACGACCATTCACGGCGCTCAAGATAATTTTTACGCAATTTATCAAATTCACCCGGAATTCCAGCGACTTTACGCAGCGGCGCATCGTCGCGGCGCACATCATACACCAAATGCGCCAGTCTTTTCAGCGTCGGTTGATCCAGCGGGCCATGAAGCGTAATACGACCAAACTCAGGCGCAGGCAGTAATGTCTCCAGCGCGACATGCTGCTCGCGGCCAATAAACGCGCTATACGCCTCAAAGACCTGAGTGGTGCCGCGCGCTTTGCCTTCCAGCGTATAACCGGCAATATGCGACGTGCCGATATCCACGGCTTCCAGTAGCGCGACGTTAAGATCCGGTTCGCCCTCCCACACATCAAGCACCACGCTCAGCGGCTGCCCGGCATTAAGTCGCGCCAGCAACGCGGCGTTATCCACCACCGGACCGCGGCAGGCGTTAATGAGAATGGCGCCGGGTTTCAGTCGACGGATCAGCGTCTCATCGGCCAGATGCAGCGTTTTGTACGGTCCGTCTTTATAGAGCGGCGTATGGAAAGTCAGGACATCCGCTTCCTGCACCAGCTCATCCAGCGTACGAAAATCACCCTCGTCCCCGCGTGCGGCGCGTGGCGGATCGCACAGCAACGTGCGGATACCCAACGCTTCAAGCCTGGTCTGTAGCCGGCTTCCGACGTTACCCACGCCGACAATCCCTATAGTGCGATCGCGTAACGAAAAGCCGTCACGTTCGGCCAGCATCAACAGCGCGGAAAACACATACTCCACCACGGCGATAGCATTACAGCCGGGCGCGGCTGAAAAACCGATGCCCGCCTGCTTCAGCCATGCCTCATCCACATGATCGGTGCCTGCCGTAGCAGTACCAACGAAGTTAATCGGCGTGCCGCTCAGCAGCGATTCATTCACTTTCGTGACCGAACGCACCATTAACGCATCGGCATGGTTCAATTCTTCAACGGGGATCGGGCGACCCGGCACTGCCTTTACCTCACCCAGGCGGCTAAATAATTCGCGGGCGTAAGGCATATTTTCATCAACGAGAATTTTCACGACTGTCGTACCTGTTTGAGAACGAGAGTTAACCGGACAAGTGTGCCATAATCTGGCCGCCAGGCATATATTGCTCAGATTTATGGTTAAAGGATAATTAATTATGCATCCCATCTCCGGCGCCCCTGCACAGCCTCCAGGCGAAGGGCGTAATCCTCTTTCCGCTGCGAGCGAGCAGCCGCTTTCCATGCAACAGCGTACGGTACTGGAAAGGCTGATCACGCGCCTGATTTCACTGACCCAGCAGCAAAGCGCGGAAGTATGGGCCGGAATGAAACACGATCTGGGGATAAAAAATGACGCGCCGCTACTGTCGCGCCACTTCCCCGCCGCTGAACAGAATCTTACCCAGCGTCTGGGCGTAGCGCAGCAAAATCATGCCAATCGTCAGGTGCTTTCACAGCTAACAGAGCTGCTTGGCGTCGGGAATAATCGTCAGGCCGTCAGCGATTTTATCCGTCAACAATACGGTCAAACCGCGCTTAGCCAGCTTACGCCCGATCAACTCAAAAACGTGCTGACGCTCCTGCAACAGGGGCAGCTTTCCATTCCGCAGCCGCAGCAACGTCCGGCAACGGATCGGCCATTATTGCCTGCTGAACATAATACGTTGAATCAGTTGGTGACGAAGCTGGCAGCCGCGACCGGCGAGTCAAACAAACTTATCTGGCAATCAATGCTGGAACTCTCCGGCGTGAAAAGCGGCGAGCTCATTCCGGCAAAGCAGTTTACCCATCTGGCGACATGGCTACAGGCGCGGCAGACGCTGTCACTACAACACGCGCCTACGCTACATACGCTTCAGGCTGCGTTAAAACAACCGCTTGAGCCGGACGAACTCACAGCGATCAAAGAGTATGCCCAGCACACTTATCAAATTCAGCCGCAAACGGTGCTGACCACCGCCCAGGTGCAGGATTTACTTAACCATATTTTCCTGCGTCGCGTAGAGCGGGAGACTGATGAGCTGGAACCGCTCTCTATTCAACCCATCTACCGCCCGTTTGCGCCGATGATTGAAACCGTGAAAAATCTGTCTGCGCGGCCAGGCCTGTTGTTTATCGCGCTAATAATTGTACTGGCGCTTTTCTGGCTGGTTTCTTAACCACGCCGGAACGATAATATCGTCACCAGGATGCCAACCACAGCGGAGATCGCTCCCGCGAGGAATACGGAAGGATAGCCGCATGACGTGGCCAGCATGCCCGCCAGCGGGCCGGTAACGCCGTAGGAGATATCCTGAAACGCGGCGTAGCCGCCGAGCGCCGTACCGCGTACCTGTGCAGGTACGCGTTTCACAACCTCCACGCCCAGCGCCGGGAAAATCAGTGAACACCCTGCCCCGGTGAGCGCCGCGCCTACCAGCGCTATCCAGGCCGTCGGCGCCAGCCACAAGAGCAGCAACCCTGCCGTCTCAACCAGCAATGAGACAACGGCGACCTTCACGCCGCCAAAGCGGTCCGGCATCCAACCGAACAATATGCGCATCAGTACAAACGCACCGCCAAACGCGGTCAGGGTGAATCCCGCCATCGTCCAGCCATTGCTGACAAAATAAAGTGAAATAAACGTACCGATGACGGCAAAGCCCACGCCCTGCAATGCCAGGCCCAGGCCCGGTTTCCAGATAAGCCCGACCACGCTCCACAGTGAAGGTCGCTCCCCCGTATACGCAGGCACTTTACGCACGGTGCCGTTGAATGCCCAGGCCAGCAGCGGTAAAACCATCGTCGTCCCCGCCAGCGCCGCGAAGCCGTGGCTATGGATCAGCAAGCCCAACGGCGCACCGGCCGCCAGCGCGCCGTAAATCGCCATCCCGTTCCACGACATCACCTTACCGGAACGCGTTGGGCCAACCAGCCCCAGTCCCCAGGTCAGGGTTCCGGTCAGCAGCTGGCTTTCGCCAAATCCGAGGATCAAACGCCCGACAATAAGCAGCGCGAATTTTATCGGCGCGGAAACCGGCAACAGCGCGGCCAGGAGCCAGGCGGCGCCCGCCAGCCCGCAGGCAAACATCCCCTGTAACGCCGATCGTTTAGCGCCATATTGATCCGCCAGTCGTCCGGCATAGCCGCGCGTCAGTACCGTCGCAAAAAACTGAATGCCCACGGCGATCCCAACCATCGTATTGCTATAGCCCAGTTCGTGATGAACAAAAAGCGGGATGACGGGTAACGGCAGGCCGACCGTCATATAGGTCAGGAAAACCGCAAAGGCGATGCGGAACAGCGAAAAATTCGCAGACGGGGTCGTTGTTTTTTGGCTAACTGCTGTCATGCATTACTCCAGAATGCAGAGTAAGGCGGGGAAAGGCCACGCCCCCCTCTACCTGAACGTCAGGATTAAGGTGCGTTGGATAACGTTAAACGCTTACGCATTATCGGAAGGATAATGTAGAGAGTGAAGTCTGCCTGTGAGACGCGAAACTTGTCAACCTTGAAATTGCAGCCAGGGTATCAACGTGGCGGCGTGTCATCAAACAGAAAGGGAAAGACCGCTTTCATCCCTCTCACCTTAAACCGTCCGGTCACCTGCTTGCGCTGTTCTGGCGTCAGTAACCTGAACATCATCTCCCAGATATCTTCAGGCTCCGCTTCCTGTAAGGAAATGGGTTCTGGCGTCGGTTCCTCTCCGCTGTCGTCCAGATAACGATGAACATAGAGAGGGAAAACAGATATATGAAACTCCTCGGCCTTTGATTTAACACGCTTACGCCTGACCCCCGCTTTCCCTTCACTGTACTTATATAAACGTTCGCGAACCGCAGGCTCGCTTCCCGGAAACCCCGGTAAGCCAAGACATTCCTTAACCGTGAACCATTCCTTTGCCATCGGTTTCTTTCCTTTCCCCTGATGAAATAAAAATATTTCTTCTTTTTCGCGAAATTTTGCTTTCTTTCTGGCACTATTCTCAGAGTGAAAAAGAAAGTAACTTTCTTTTTCTCGCGCTAATTTTTACCTTAAAAATATCGGTGCCGATAACACATCTTCTTAGGATTACAGAATGGAACCAAAAAGCCAAGACTGGCATCGTGCAGATATTAAAAGTGCACTTGAAAAAAGAGGTATTACGCTCAGAGATCTTTCTCGTCAGGCCGGTTTATCACCTGATTCACTGCGCAATGTCTTTACCCGTTCCTGGCCGAGAGCTGAACGGATTATTGCGGACGCGCTGGGCATCACGCCGCAGGAGATCTGGCCGTCGCGCTATGATGATATGCAAATAAAAAATGATGCCGATATCGCAGAATAATAGTTAATGCTGAATAAATTAGCCCTAACTTATCAATCTCAACAATTAATAAATATTTAAACTTATTCTATTGAAAATAGTAATAGCACTATCTGTCATGCTTCCCGAATCAAATACTGTTAAAGCATTACGTCATTGCTATTACGTATTTTATTAACAGGAATCATTATGAGTTGGGATAAAAGAGTGGCGGTTAATTATGCCAAAACGCATGCAGGTTCTCATTCTCAAGGCCGGTGTGCGGAATTTACCCGAAAGGCAATTCAGGCGGGCGGTATCACGCTGGGGCATACGTATCATGCGAAAGATTATGGCCCAATGTTAAGAAGCGCCGGATTCACCGCTATTGGTACCTATGAAATGCCGCGCGAGGGTGACGTCATCATTATTCAACCTTACGCTGGCGGAAACCCGAGCGGTCACATGGCGATATACGATGGCACAGAGTGGTATTCAGATTTTAAACAACGCGATATGTGGGCCGGCCCGGGCTACCGGGCAGCCAGGCCCTCATATACCATCTACAGGAAGAATTAATGAAAACGTTCTCCCTTGTCGCGCTTATCCTGTTGCTTTGTAGTTGCTCCACGCCTCATCACGACAGTACGCAGGCCGTGAAGCAGTTCTATACCTCATGGATGACGACGTTCACGAACGATGTGAATCCCCCTGACGACACCACCGCCTTAATGCAACGTTACGTTGCCAAAGAGGTTATTCATCGCCTGGCGCTAATACAGTCCCTTTATGAACAGGAGATTGTGGGGGCAGATTATTTTATGTATGCGCAGGACTATGCGCCAGAGTGGATTCCACAGTTACGGGTTGGGAAGGCACACCCTTTCCTCGGCGGAGAAAAAGTGGATGTTCTGTTGGCTACAGAGTCAACGCCCATCCACCTGGAAGTTTATACCCGTTGGGAAGAGGGACGCTGGAAAATTTACCGCGTTCGGGATGCTGACAGGGGTTATGAACAGCCGATTTATGACGCAGGCGCCATCACCCAGGCTGAGGCCTGGTCAGCGAAAGTCGCGCCGGAATATAAGAAGCATTAAAAAAGGGAACCGCCATCGGTCTCTTGTTCGTACCGGAGAGGTTAAAGCGCCTCTTGCATCAGGCGCTTATTCCGTCGCTGAAAACAGTAAGCCGAAAATAACCCAGGCATTATTTAAAATATGAAGTATTATCGGTATCATTAACCCTCGACTTCTCATTCGAACAACGCATAATATCGATGAAAAAACAAACAGATAAACAAAAGTCACCGCAAAGAGATATTGTGTATGCATAAATGCAAAAGCGAGTGAAGTAATAATAATACCGGAAGCTCTTGAGTATCGACCCCAACCGATACTGCTGTTTAATAAAAACCCTCTGAATATAATTTCCTCCGCCACAGGAGCCAGAAAGCACATCGCCAGCGTGTTAAGAAATTTATGAAGAAAAAATTGCCTTGATAACTCGGCCATCCAGGGTTCCGGGCCACTAAAAACATTGTAGAGAACGGTAAGGCACACCAGGGCCAGCGCCGGAACAAAACACTCCACGAATGATAAGCGACCCAATGATAAAAACGGGTAATACTTTGAATAAATACTCCAGGCGGCAATCGCATAGACAAAAACAATACTATATATAAAAGGCGCAGCCAGACCTCCCAAATAAAGCCAGGCATAGGAAGGCGAAAATGAGGCAAAAACAAAAATGCCGAACAAACCAAATAAAACAGCCACACAACTCAAACTATGCCTAATTTTATCTAATGTATTAGTTGGCATTTATATAATATCCATATAATTTGTTGTTCCCTGAATGAAAAAACAGGTCGCATTAGCGACCTGTTTCATTATTGATACTACAACGTAATAGTCAGGCTTACAACTTACGCATCACCAGCGTGGCGTTGGTGCCGCCAAAACCGAAGCTGTTAGACATTACGGTAGTCAGTTCACGCTCGGTCGTTTCGGTCACGATGTTCAGACCCGCAGCCTGCTCATCCAGCTCTTCGATGTTGATACTCGGCGCGATAAAACCGTGCTCCAGCATCAGCAGAGAGTAGATGGCTTCCTGCACGCCAGCCGCACCCAGCGAGTGGCCGGTCATCGCTTTGGTCGCGGAGATAGCCGGGCTGTTATCGCCAAACACTTCACGGATTGCACCGAGTTCTTTCACGTCGCCTACCGGCGTGGACGTACCGTGAGAGTTCAGGTAGTCGATCGGCGTGTCTACGCCGTGCATCGCCATCTGCATGCAACGTACTGCGCCTTCACCAGACGGAGCAACCATGTCTGCGCCGTCGGATGTTGCGCCGTAACCGACGATTTCCGCATAGATATGCGCGCCGCGCGCCAGAGCGTGTTCCAGCTCTTCGACAACAACCATACCGCCACCGCCCGCGATGACAAACCCATCACGGTGCGCATCATAGGTACGGGACGCTTTTTCAGGCGTATCGTTATATTTGGTGGACAGTGCGCCCATCGCATCGAACTCACAGGCCATTTCCCAGCACAGCTCTTCGCCGCCGCCAGCAAAAACGATGTCCTGTTTGCCCAGTTGGATCTGTTCAACCGCATTGCCGATACAGTGTGCGGAGGTCGCGCAAGCGGAACTAATGGAGTAGTTCACGCCATAAATTTTAAACGGCGTAGCGAGGCAGGCGGAAACGCCGGATGCCATTGCTTTCGTCACCACATACGGGCCCACGGCTTTCAGACCACGCGGGCTACGCATGGCATCTGCGCCAAAGACCTGGAATTTCGGGGAGCCGCCGCCGGAACCTGCAATCAGGCCGACACGCGGGTTATTCTGATAGACTTCCGGCGCCAGACCGGCGTCGGCCACTGCCTGCTCCATAGACAGATAAGCATAGATGGAGGCGTCGCTCATAAAGCGCACGACTTTGCGGTCAATGAGGCCAGTGGTATCCAGTTTTACGTTGCCCCATACCTGGCTACGCATGCCGGCGTCCTTCAGCTCCTGAGAGAAAGTGATCCCTGAACGTCCTTCACGCAGAGATGCCAGGACTTCCTGCTGGTTATTACCGATGCTGGAAACGATGCCCAGGCCAGTAATCACTGCACGTTTCATTCAATACCTCTGTAATTCGCACTATTTTTAAGTTTCGATTGGCACAATAGCGTACACTTGTACGCCGAACAAGTCCGATCAGCCATTTAGTACGGAAATTTGCGCCATCAGGCACACATCGTTAAGATCGCGATACCGCCCGTCAGACGAGTAACTTACGTGAAACAATACGCCATACAACCCGCCACACTCGAATTTAACGCTGAGGGTACACCTGTTTCCCGAGATTTTGATGATGTCTATTTTTCTAATGACAATGGACTCGAAGAGACACGCTACGTTTTTCTTGGCGGCAATCGTCTTGCGGAGCGATTTCCCGTACATTCACATCCATTATTTATAGTCGCGGAAAGCGGTTTTGGCACCGGACTCAACTTCCTGACGCTGTGGCAGGCGTTTGACAGCTTTCGTTCTGCGCACCCACAGGCGACGCTGCAAAGGTTACATTTCATCAGTTTTGAGAAATTCCCGTTAACGCGCGACGATCTGGCGCTGGCGCACCAACACTGGCCGGAGCTCGCGCCCTGGGCAGAGCAGCTGCAGGCGCAATGGCCGCTGCCGCTCCCGGGGTGCCACCGCCTATTGCTGGATCGGGGTCGGGTGACGCTGGATTTGTGGTTTGGCGATATTAATGAGCTGACCGACCAACTGGACGCCACGCTGAATCAAACAGTCGACGCCTGGTTCCTCGACGGTTTTGCCCCGGCGAAAAATCCGGATATGTGGACGCCAAACCTGTTTAACGCGATGGCGCGGCTGGCGCGGCCCGGCGCAACGCTGGCGACGTTTACCTCGGCGGGCTTCGTTCGTCGGGGATTACAGGAAGCCGGTTTTACCATGCAAAAACGCAAAGGCTTCGGACGTAAACGCGAGATGCTTTGTGGAGTGATGGAACAACACCTCATGCCGACCCTTTCCGCGCCCTGGTTTTACCGCAGCGGAAGCGAAAAACGTGAAACGGCGATCATTGGCGGCGGCATCGCCAGCGCGCTGTTATCACTGGCGTTACTGCGTCGCGGCTGGCAGGTGACGCTCTATTGCGCGGACGACCAGCCCGCCCAGGGCGCCTCCGGTAATCGACAGGGTGCGCTTTATCCACTCCTTAGCAAACATGACGCCGCCATTAATCGCTTTTTCCCGACCGCATTCACCTTTGCCCGTCGCCTGTATGATGCCCTGCCCGTCTCTTTTGATCATGACTGGTGCGGCGTGACACAGCTCGGATGGGATGAGAAAAGCCAGCAGAAAATTGCCCAGATGCTGTCCCTGGCGCTGCCCGCCGAACTGGCCTCGGCGCTCAATGCCGAAGAGGCGGAACAGGCGGTTGGCGTGACGACACGCTGCGGAGGAATTACCTATCCGGCAGGCGGCTGGCTATGCCCGGAACAATTAACTCGCGCAGTCATCGCACTGGCGACCGAACAGGGTTTACAAACGCGCTTTCGCCATACGCTCACGTCGCTCGTTGCGCAGGAGTCGCGCTGGCAACTGCGCTTTATGTCAGGTGAAACCGCCAGCCATGAGACCGTCGTCCTGGCGAACGGCCATCAGATTAACCGTTTTGATCAGACCCGGCCGCTGCCGGTGTATGCCGTCGGGGGGCAGGTCAGTCATATTCCCACCACCCCCGCCCTCTCGGCGTTGCGTCAAGTGTTATGCTACGACGGCTATCTGACGCCGCAAAATCCGCATAATCAGCAGCACTGTATTGGCGCCAGCTATCACCGGGGCGACGAAAGCACCGTCTGGCGCGAAGAAGATCAGCGTCAGAACCGACAGCGTCTGCTTGACTGTTTTCCGGATGCGAAATGGGCCACAGAGGTTGACGTTAGCGGCAACAGCGCCCGTTGCGGCGTGCGTTGCGCCACCCGCGACCATCTGCCGATGGTGGGCAACGTCCCGGATTACCACGCCACGCTGACGCATTACGCCGATTTAGCCGATAACAAAACGTCGGCGGCGCCTGCGCCTGTGTATCCGGGTTTATTTGTGCTTGGCGCACTGGGATCGCGCGGTTTGTGCTCAGCGCCATTATGCGCAGAAATTCTGGCGGCGCAGATGAGTAACGAGCCGATTCCACTGGATGCCGGTACGCTGGCGGCGTTAAATCCAAATCGGTTATGGGTGAGAAAGTTATTGAAGGGAAAAGCGGTGAAGTAATGGGTCAGTCAATAGCGGAAGGCGGCAAGCGTCGCCTTCCGGCCCACGGCGTTATTGTTTTGCCTTGTCGAACAAATTGTCCCACATCGCTTTGACTAACGCCTGATCGCGCGGCGACAGTTCGCCGGCGCCGATCGCTTTCTCCAGACTTTGGCTAACGTTGGCATAGACCGCCTCAACGGAGTGGTCATCACCGCTCTCCAGCTCGGCAATGGCTAACGTCAGGTGGCCACGCAGGTATCCACTGGCAAAAAGCTCATCGTCGCTGGCGTGCTCTACCATATCGTCAATTAATGCCAGAATGCGTGATTCAAACTCCGCGATCATCTTCTTTCCTCATTGTAAACGTGGCGCTGGCTTTAATTAAGCGCTTCCGGCCACGGGAACTGTTCCGCCTTAAGTTCGGGCGTGTGATAGTAATTCTGTAGCGCTTTGATGAAGCGGGCCGGACGTTCAGGAATGCCCTGCTCCAGATACGCCATTACCTGCGCATGAACCCGGCGCTGAAACGCCACGCGATCCGGCTCAATATCGCCTTCCAGATTGTCGCAACTGACGTTAAAGGGATACCCCGCCGCCACGCAAAACAACCAGTCGAAAGCCTGTGGCTTCACCTCGACGTCTTCAAATTGACTTTGGGTCTGCGCGTCGCGTCCATCCGGGCAGTACCAGTAACCAAAGTCAACCAGTTCGCGGCGCGCCTTACCGGCGATACACCAGTGAGAAATCTCATGCAGCGCGCTGGCGTAAAACCCATGCGCAAAGACGATGCGGTGGTACGGTACCTGCGCGTCAGCAGGAAGATAGATCGGTTCGTCGTCGCCTTTAATCAGACGGGTATTAAATTCTTCGGCAAAGCAGCCGTTAAAAATCTCAATTAACTGTTCGTAATGGTGCGTATTGTTCATTAATTCATCCCCAACCAGTGGAGGATCTCCTGTCCGTGGCTATCATAAAGTAACCTGGCGCTCATTACCGCCGAGACAATAACGATCATCGGTCTGATAAGCTTTTGGCCTTTGCTCAATACCAGACGCGACCCCATTCGCGCCCCTAAAAACTGACCAACCAGCATCACGAAGCCCGTCGCCCAGATCACTTTGCCGCCGATGATAAATAACAGCAGGCCGCCAACGTTGGAGGTAGCGTTAAGCACTTTGGCATGTGCCGTGGATTTCGCCAGGTTATAGCCACATAAGGTGACAAACGCCAGAGCGTAAAACGACCCGGCGGCAGGCCCGAAAAAGCCGTCGTAAAACCCGACGCATCCCCCGGCTATCAGCGCGAACGGTAATCCATACAGGCGGCGCTGGCGATCTTCCTCGCCCAGCTTCGGCATCAATAAAAAATAGAGGCCGATGAAAATCACCAGGATAGGCAAGATCTGGCGCAAAATATCCGCCTGCACGTGCTGCACCAGCAGCGCGCCGCTCATCGAGCCAATGAACGTCATCAGAATATTGAGCTTTTGCTCGGCCAGGTTTACCACTTTACGGCGAATAAAATAGAGCGAAGACGAGAGGGAGCCGCCGCACGCCTGTAATTTATTGGTCGCCAGCGCGTTTGCCGGCGACATCCCGGCGGCCATCAGCGCAGGGATAGTGAGCAGCCCTCCGCCCCCGGCGATAGAATCGATAAATCCTGCCAGTACGGCGACAAAAAACAGCACCACCAGCAGCAGCGGGGAGACCATAAACAGATCATAAAAATTGTCCATCAGAGTACATGCTCATCCAGTAGCGCCTGGCAGGAAGGCGGCAGCGGCGGCGGTGTCTTCTTCTCAGGCTTTGTGGTGCCAGGTTTTGGCGGTTCGAACCAGCTTTGCAGTTCAGCGCCGCATCCATCGCCCGGCGGGGGTAAAGGTTGATCTTCGCACTCCAGGCTGTCGGCAGGGCAGCGTAAACGCACGTGCATATGCGCGCGATGCTGGAACCAGGGGCGTACTTTACGTAGCCAGTCACGATCGTTTCCGGCATCGAGGCAAAGCTGTTGTTTAATAGCCGGATTGACGAAAATACGGGTGACGTCATTGTCTTGTGCCGCCAGTTTGATCAGACTGGCGATATCCGACGACCAGCGCGACGGCACGACGTGTTTACCGTCGCGGGACACCAGATCTAACGCCTGCGGGCGCAATAGCTGCGCCTGGCTCCAGCGCGTTTTCGGCAACTGCAAGAAAATATCCACATCAAGCCCGGTCTGATGACTGGCGTGTCCGCCATTAAAGCGGCCTCCGGCAGGCATCCCCATGTCGCCTATCAGGACGGTTCCGAGCCCCCGTTGCTGCGCCTGATGACTCAACCGCTGGATAAACATGACCAAGTCCGGGTGGCCGAAATAACGGCGCTGATCGGTGCGCATCACCTGATAATTATCGGACTGTACCGGCAACGTGTCGGCGCCGATGATGCATCCGTTGGCAAAGCTACCGATAGACTGGGCGGCGCCGGGGACAGGATGGGTTATTTTCTGCCACGGCGTCGCCGCCAGGCTGGCGCTACTGACAAACCATGCCAGCAGCGCAATCGCGGTTTTTTTCATTTCTTACCAGCGTGGAATCTCTGTCTTTACATCCGCATTCTGTGCCCGATGGCGCAGCAGGTGATCCATCAGCACGATCGCCAGCATGGCTTCTGCGATCGGCACTGCGCGAATCCCCACACACGGATCGTGGCGCCCTTTGGTGATCATTTCGACTTCTTCACCCATCCGGTTGATCGTACGTCCCGGCACGGTAATGCTGGAGGTAGGTTTCAGCGCCATATGCGCCACAATGTGTTGCCCGCTACTGATACCACCGAGGATGCCGCCAGCGTGGTTGCTCTGAAAACCCTGCGCCGTGATTTCATCGCGATTCTGGCTGCCGCGCAGCGCCACCACGTTAAATCCTTCGCCGATCTCCACGCCTTTCACCGCATTGATGCTCATCAGCGCATGGGCGATGTCCGCATCCAGTCGGTCAAAAACCGGTTCGCCAAGCCCTGCCGGCACGCCGCTCGCCATCACCGTCACTTTCGCGCCGATGGAGTCGCCCTCTTTTTTCAGCGCGCGCATCAGTTCGTCCAGCGCGTCAAGTTTGTCCGCATCGGGACAAAAGAACGGATTAAGCTCAACCTGACGCCAGTCTTTAATCTCCAGCGGAATATCGCCCATCTGGGTCAGGCAGCCGCGGATTTCGATGCCGAACTTTTCCGCCAGGTATTTCTTGGCGATCGCCCCTGCCGCTACGCGCATCGCGGTTTCACGCGCGGAAGAACGTCCACCGCCACGGTAATCGCGCAGGCCGTATTTCTGCTCATAGGTGTAATCCGCGTGTCCCGGACGAAAAACATCTTTAATCGCGCTGTAGTCCTGCGAGCGCTGATCGGTGTTTTCAATCAGCAGGCCAATGCTGGTGCCGGTCGTCACGCCATCAAACACGCCGGAGAGAATTTTTACCTGGTCCGGTTCGCGGCGCTGGGTAGTATAGCGCGAGGTGCCGGGGCGGCGTCTGTCGAGATCGTGCTGCAGATCGGCCTCCGTCAACGGGATGCCGGGCGGCACGCCATCGACGATACACCCAAGCGCCAGCCCGTGTGATTCGCCGAAAGTGGTTACGCGAAAGAGTTGTCCAATTGTGTTTCCTGCCATCACGGCTCCGTTATCGTTGTTGTCGTTTGCGTGTTTTAATCTTTATAAATGTTGAAATGTTCACGGGCCGCGAGCAACTGCGCTTTGGTCAACATAAAGACGCCATCGCCGCCGTTGTCAAACTCCAGCCAGGTGAACGGCACATCCGGATACTGCTCCATCAGATGTACCATGCTGTTTCCGACTTCACAAATCAGAACGCCGTCATCGGACAGATAATCCGGCGCATTCCCCAGGATACGACGGGTCAATTTGAGGCCGTCAGTGCCGGACGCCAGCCCCAGCTCAGGTTCGTGGCGATATTCGTTCGGCAGATCGGACATATCCTCCGCATCGACATAAGGCGGGTTAGTGACAATCAGATCGTACTGAACTTTCGGCAGATCGCGGAACAGATCGGAACGGATTGGCGTCACGTGATGGATAAGACCGTGTTCTTCAATGTTATGCTCGGCGACAGCCAGCGCATCCGGCGAAATATCGACCGCATCAACCTCTGCGTCCGGGAAAGCATAAGCACAGGCGATGGCGATGCAGCCGCTGCCGGTGCACATATCCAGAATATATTTCGGCTGTTGGCTAATAAGGCCGGCGAAGTGGTTATTAATCAGCTCGCCAATGGGCGAACGCGGCACCAGCACGCGCTCATCGACATAAAATTCGTGGCCGCAGAACCAGGCTTTATTGGTCAGGTAGGCGACCGGGATACGCTCGTTAATGCGACGAATCACTCGCTCGACAATGCGGTGTTTTTCGCTGGACGTCAGCCGCGCGGTCCGCATATCTTCCGGAATATCCAGCGGCAGATAAAGAGACGGCAACACCAGTTGTACCGCTTCATCCCACGGGTTATCGGTACCGTGTCCATACCAGATATTCGCCGCGCTAAAGCGGCTTACCGCCCAGCGCAACATGTCCTGAATGGTATGCAGTTCACTTACTGCTTCATCGACGAAAATTTTATCCACGTATTCCTCCAGGGCATGCTCGCATTAAATTCGGCGGCTAGTTTGCCACGAAGACAGGGATAAATCAGCATTGACGCGGCGGGAGAATACGAAAAATCCGTTTTGACCGTTCGGATATCCTCCGGGTCGGGTAAACTAAGGCAAAAGATCAGACGAGACCCACGAATGAAAAAGAAAACATCGCTCAGCGAGGAGGACCAGGCGCTGTTCCGTCAGCTGATGGTCGGCACCCGAAAGATTAAACAGGATACTATCGTCCATCGGCCGCTGCGCAAGAAAATCACGGAAGTCCCTACCCGAAGGTTAATTCAGGAACAGGCGGACGCCAGCCACTATTTTTCCGATGAGTTCCAGCCGCTGCTCAATACGGAAGGGCCGGTAAAGTATGTCCGTGAAGATGTCAGCCATTTCGAGCTAAAAAAAATGCGTCGCGGCGACTATTCGCCAGAACTGTTTCTGGATTTACACGGCTTAACGCAGCTTCAGGCCAAGCAGGAACTGGGGGCGCTGATTGCCGCCTGCCGTCGGGAACATATTTTTTGCGCCTGCGTCATGCATGGACACGGTAAACATATTCTGAAACAGCAAACGCCGTTATGGCTGGCGCAGCATCCGCATGTGATGGCCTTTCATCAGGCGCCGAAAGAGTACGGCGGCGACGCCGCGCTGCTGGTGTTGATTGAAGTGGAAGAGTGGCAACCGCCCGAATTACCCTGATGCGGAATTGCCGGATGGCGGCGCAAGCGGCTTATCCAGCCTACGAACAGCCAACGCTGTCGCAGGCCTGATAAGCGAAGCGCCATCAGGCAGCAAAGATTAAATCGCTTTCGCCATTTTCAGATTGCAGGGACTCATTTGCCAGTTGAATGTCCCCTTGCCGCTTTCATCAAGCGTAACGTTGGCAATTGCGGACGTCGTGAACATCGGCGGCGTTTCGCCCGGACAAAGCTCAGATACCAGGTATCCGACCAGAGGTAAGTGAGAAATCACCAGCACCGATCCGATCTCTTCATTGGCCAGCGCCTGGAGGTAGGCGCTGACCAGACCGACATCGCCACAGGGCGTTAGCTCCGGCAGGACATCCACCTGAGCCGGCAGATTCATACAATCGCCGACCACATCTAACGTCTGTTCGGCCCGAAGAAACGGACTCACCAGAACACGTTCGATATCCACTTTTTGACCTTTCAGCCAGTTCGCCATCAGGCGAGACTCGTCACACCCACAAGGGGTCAAGGGACGAACCGAATCACTGGCGGCATCGAGGGCTGCGTCGCCGTGACGCATGATAAAAACTTGCATATTGCACCGCTTTTGTTAACCAGTTTCACCAACACGCTTACCACATGCCCCTATTGGCTGCGGCAAAAATGCGGTGGCCGGCATTGTGCCTTATCCATTCACTGAATGAAACGCTGTTTTTTACCTCAATGGCGTAAGTATAGTCAATCCTTGATTATTATTTCGCCACTAAGGAGGCATTCAGTGCGGATTCATATTCTCTTTGACCTCAATTTCCCTGGTCAGTTTCCCCATTCGTCCAGAAATGCTCCCTGCGCTCCGCCATGCGCACTAATTGTTCACAAGGCGCGTAACGAGGACCGTAAAGTGCGGCCAGGCGCTGTAATGTCGCCACCATTTCACCCGGCCCGAGAGCATCCATATAGCGGAACGGGCCACCGAGAAACGGCGGAAAACCGATACCAAACACGGCGCCGATATCGCCATCGCGCGCGCTGCGAATCACTTTTTCGTCGAAACAGCGCGCCGCTTCGTTAAGCATTAACATGACACAGCGCTCTGCCACCTGCTGCGCAGACAATCGACTCTGCCCTTGCACGCCAATAAGCTTATAAATAGCAGGGTCAACCTGTTTTTTGCTTTTACGCCCTTTTTCGCCATAAAGATAGAAACCGCGACCATTTTTTCTACCTTTGCGATCGTCATTCAAAATTGAAGCGACAACATTTGCAGGCGCGCTAAAACGTTCTCCATACGCCGCCTCAAGCACAGGAATAATTTTAGTGCCCGTGTCGATTCCTACCTCATCCAAAAGTTGGATTGGCCCCACCGGAAAACCAAATTTTACCAGGGCGGCGTCAATATGTTCGACGCGTTCGCCTTCAGTCAGCATCCGAATCGCCTCATTGATATATGGCGCAAGAATTCGGTTAACATAAAACCCGGCTTTATCACTGACGACTATCGGGGTTTTACCCTGTTTTTTCGCCAGCTTAACGGTCGTGGCGATGGTCTGCGCGGAAGTAGACGCATGAGGAATAACCTCAACCAGCGGCATTTTTTCGACCGGGCTAAAAAAGTGCAATCCAATCACCTGTTCCGGTCTGGCCGCATTCGCCGCAATATCGCCAATCGGCAGGGAAGAAGTATTGGAGGCAAAAATGGTGTGAGCAGCGCAATTTTGTTCCACTTCCGCCACCATCTGTTGTTTTAACGGCAGATCTTCAAACACCGCTTCAATGACCAGATCACGATGACTGAAACCACGGTAATCGGTCGAACCTGATATCAATGCCAACTGTTTATCGCGTTCGTTGGCTTTGATATGGCGGCGGCGTACTTTTGTTTCAAGCAGATCCCAGCTGTATTTCAGAGCATGATTGATCCCCTGAGTATTTATATCCTTAATTCGTACTGGCAAACCGCCTTTACAGGCCGTAACCCAGGCGATACCGCCGCCCATTAACCCGCCGCCTAAGATGCCCACGCTGTTCAGCGGGCCGGGCGGCGCATCGCTACCGGGATCTTTTTTCACCTCGGTACTGGCAAAGAAAACAGCGCGCAGCGCCTGCGATTGAGGCGTCATCGCCAGCTCGCCGAAAGCGCGCGCTTCCGCGTCATAGCCGCTACTGCTGCCCTGCGCCAGTCCGGTTTCAATCACATCAATGATCCGCTCCGTCGCCGGATAATTACCCTGCGTTTTTTGCGCTGTCTTTTTACGCACCAGGCGAAATAACAGCGCGCGCCCCAGCGGCCCCGCCAGGATACGTTCACGGACCGGTAATGTCCGCTGCGCCAGGCGTTCTTTTTTAGCCAGCTCGACAGCCGCTTCCAGTAAAATAGTTTGCGGCACCACATCATCAACCAGCCCGGCTTTAAGCGCCTGCCTGGCGCGAAGCTGTTTACCTGTCAGGATCATATCCAGCGCGGTACTGACCCCCACCAGCCGTGGAAGTCGCTGCGTTCCGCCCGATCCCGGTAAAAGCCCTAACTGTACCTCCGGCAGTCCGAGAACGGTTTTAACGTCGTCGGTACAGATACGTCGATGGCAGGCCAGCGCCATTTCAAGGCCGCCCCCCAGACAGGCGCCATGAATGGCGGCGATAACCGGAACAGGCAACGCCTGGATCTCCGCCATCAGTTGTTGCCCCTGACGCGCCAGCGTTTCCGCTTCCTGCGCGTTTTGGCAGTGACCTATCATGTTGATATCAGCGCCAGCAATAAAGTTATCTGCTTTGGCTGAGATAAAAACAACGCCCTGCAACGCTTTATTTTCCCGGATCTGCTTCAGGATGGCGCGTACCTGCGCGGCAAACTCCGCTTTCAGGGTGTTCACCTTTTCTCCAGGGACATCAATAGCGACAACCGCGACATTATCCAGACGCACGTTAAGCATAAAAGCTGATGTGGTAGTCATTATTCCGCCTCCAGAACCATCGCCGCGCCAAGACCGCCAGCCGCGCAGGCCGTGACCAGGCCAAAACCTCCGCCCCGACGCCGTAATTCATGCAACGTTTGGGTTATCATCCGCGCGCCCGTTGCGGCAAAAGGATGCCCGTAGGCGATTGAGCCGCCGAGCACGTTGAATTTAGCGTCATCCACCTCCCCTGTCGCCTGCGCACGACCAAGCACCTCACGGGCAAATCGTTCGCTGCCCAGCAGTTGTAAGTTCGCCAGAGTCTGGGCGGCAAACGCTTCATGCATGTCAAAAAGCGTCAGATCGGCCATCGTCAACCCGGCCCGCTCCAGCGCCAGCGGCGTTGACCAGGCCGGCCCCAATAGCATGTCCTGCCAGACATCAATAGCGGTAAAGGCGTAGCTGCGCAGATAACCAAGCGGGCGCAGCCCCAGCTCTTTAGCGCGGGATTCGGTCATCATAATAACGGCGGCAGCGCCGTCGGTCAGCGGTGTACTGTTGGCGGCGGTTACGGAGCCATGTTTTCGGTCAAAAGCGGGACGCAGTTTAGCGTAGTCCGCCAGCGTGGAGGCGCCGCGAATGTTGTTGTCTTCTGCAAAGGGGTTTTTATACGGCGGCACATAGGTCGTCATCACTTCTTCCGCCAGTTTACCCTCCGCCCATGCCTGCGCGGCGCGCTGATGTGAACGATGCGCCAGTGCGTCCTGCTGTTCACGCGTAATACCATACGTTTTCGCCATCTGTTCGGCGGTATCGCCCATGCGCAGACCGGTGGAATACTCAGCAACGGCGGGAGGCACGGGCAGCAGGTCGCGTAAGCGCAGACGAGAAAAAAGCGTCAGCCGTTGGCGGGTCGTCCGGGCTTTATTGACATCAACCAGTACCCGCGCCAGGGCTTTACTCACGCCTATTGGCAGTACCGACGACGAATCTGCGCCGCCAGCGATACCCGCGCGTATCGTGCCGGCCATCAGGCTTTCCGCCACATTCGCTACCGCCTGAAAACTGGTGGCGCAGGCGCGGCTTACGCTATAGGCATCGGTATGAACATTCATTCCCGTACCCAGCACAATTTCGCGCGCAATATTGGGGGCTTCCGGCATTTGTACTACCTGACCAAAAACCAGTTGCTCAATGGCATCGGCTGGAATTTCACTGCGCGCCAGCAGCTCGCCTACCACCATCTTGCCGAGATCAACAGCGGGAATACCATGAAATGCAGTGGCCTGACGAGCGAAGGGGGTTCGTAACCCACTGACAATAGCAATGCGATCGCCCTGACGGGTGACCAACGGTAAAGCCTGACGCATAGTACTCCCCTGTAAAAAAATAAATTAGTGGTCTGACCTGATCACAGTCTTAACCAATTTTTTACATTTAGCCAAGCAGAGAGAAAAGAAAGTGGGAGCTAAGGCACAGTGAAGGGAAACGACAAAAAAAGAAAACGCCTCCGCCAGATGATGACGGAGGCGTCGTGAATGAACGGATTAACGCAGGCCGAGCTGGAAGATCAGCGTTTCTGCTTCGCAGGCGAAAACAAAATCAATATCCAGACGAACGCCTTCGGATTCCTCGGTAAAGGTTGGCGTAATTTGGCAAGGCTCAGACTCCACGCTACGCGCTTTTTCGGTTAACGCCGCCAGCGTCCCTTCAGCCTCTGCGCGGGTAGCGAATACGCGGCTGTATGACGCGGTGCAATCGGAGTTGTCCATGATGGTTCCAACATCCATACAGCAGCAAACCGGGGTTTCATCAGCACTGCATTTACTCATTGTAGATTTCCTCTGTATTTGCACCCAGGGTGCCAGATAAACGATGGGGATATTTTACGCTCCCGGCATTCGCCTCTCCAGTCGTTAATGGTGGGAAACGCGTTAAGTGACCGAAATCACACTTAAAAATGATCTAAAACAAAAATCGCGCGATCGGGTGACCGTTAAGCCCGCCGATTTTGCCAGCCAGATCTCGTTTCTAAGATCACAATTGAAAAAACTTATAAACATACTTGCAACATTCTAGCTGGTCAGACCTATACTCTCGCCACTGGTCTGATTTCTAAGTCGTACCGCAGACCCTACACTTCGCGCTCCTGTTACAGCATGTAACATAGTTTGTATAAAAATAATCAATGAGGTTATGGTCATGAGCCAGAAAACCCTGTTTACAAAGTCTGCTCTCGCAGTCGCAGTGGCAATCATCTCCACCCAGGCCTGGTCTGCAGGCTTTCAGTTAAACGAATTTTCTTCCTCTGGCCTTGGCCGGGCCTATTCGGGTGAAGGCGCAATCGCAGATGATGCGGGTAACGTTAGCCGCAACCCGGCGTTAATTACCATGTTTGACCGCCCGACGTTTTCAGCGGGCGCGGTTTATATTGATCCTGATGTTAATATTAGCGGGACATCGCCATCTCGTCGGACGTTAGATGCGGATAACATCGCGCCGACGGCCTGGGTGCCGAACGTCCATTTTGTCGCCCCGATTAACGATCAGTTTGGCTGGGGGGCTTCTATTACCTCTAACTATGGTCTGGCGACAGAGTTTAACGACACATACGCCGGCGGCTCGGTTGGCGGTACGACCGATCTTGAAACCATGAACCTGAATTTAAGCGGCGCTTATCGCTTAAATGAGGCCTGGAGCTTCGGCCTTGGCTTTGATGCGGTATACGCGCGTGCGAAAATCGAACGTTTTGCGGGCGATTTAGGCCAGTTGGTCGCGGCACAGAATCCGGCGCTGGCGCCGGTCGCGGGTCAGATTCCCAGCGACACCAAGATTGCCCACCTGAACGGTAATCAGTGGGGCTTTGGCTGGAATGCCGGTATCCTTTATGAACTGGATAAAAATAACCGCTACGCGCTGACCTACCGCTCGGAAGTCAAAATTGACTTTAAAGGCAACTACAGCAGCGATCTTCCCATCGCTATAAACCGATTTAACCTGCCTATCCCAACGGCAACCGGCGGCGCGACGCAGTCAGGCTACCTGACGCTGAATCTGCCGGAAATGTGGGAAGTGTCCGGTTATAACCGTGTGGCGCCACAGTGGGCCATCCACTATAGCCTGGCCTATACCAGCTGGAGCCAGTTCCAGGAATTGAAGGCAAAATCGACCGCCGGCGATACGCTCTTTGAGAAGCATGAAGGCTTTAAAGACGCTTATCGCATTGCGTTGGGTACCACCTATTACTACGATGACAACTGGACGTTCCGTACCGGTATCGCCTTCGATGACAGCCCGGTACCAGCGCAAAACCGTTCTATCTCTATTCCGGACCAGGACCGTTTCTGGCTGAGCGCCGGTACGACTTACGCCTTTAATAAAGATGCGTCTGTCGACGTTGGCGTCTCTTATATGCATGGTCAGAGCGTGAAAATTAATGAAGGCCCTTATCAGTTTGAATCTGAAGGGAAAGCCTGGCTGTTCGGTACTAACTTTAACTACGCGTTCTAATCTCTTTCTGAAACGGATCAAAAAGGTGAGCATTGCGCTCACCTTTTTATTTACTGCCGTTTATTCCGAGTCGATCTCTTTGAGTTCGTCCTGAATCGCCTGCGCGTTCGGGTTTTCCTGCGGCTTGAGTTTTCCGCCATTGGCGATAAAGTCATGACGCTGGAAGTACGCCTCACGCACCATAATATAAGGATCGGAAGACTGGCGCAGCAAACCATCGGAGTCCAGCAACTGCGCGCGGGTTTCTATCCCTTCGATAGTCCATTTTCCTATGGACATTGGCCAGGTCAACCACGAGAGCACCGGATACAAGGTATCCGCCATATCCCCGCCATCTTCACGCAGCGTGAAGCTGCCGTAGAACGGAAGTTGCATATAAGGCCCATACCCCACGCCATAATGGCCCAGCGTACTGCCAAAGCGATGCGGTTCAACGCGCTGCAGCTTAGGATTCGCCATTCCCGCGACGTCAATAAATCCGCCCATCCCTAATAAGGTGTTCAGGAAGAAACGGGTGAAATGCACCATACCCTGATAAGGATCGCCCTGCAGGAAATAGTTCACCATGATCGCCGGTTCTTCGAGGTTGCCGGTGAAATTACTTAAACCGTTACGCGCAGGCTGTGGAACATAATCACGCCAGGCGACCGCGACCGGCCGAACAACATACGGGTCCAGCACATTAAAGTTGAAGTTGTACATGGTGCGGTTAAACCCTTCAAATGGGTCTGAACGCCCCTGCTGTTCTGTACCGGAACTCGCACACCCGACCAGCAGTGTGGTTCCCAGCGCCAGCGCCGACAGGCGAAGCTTCATAGATGTCTCCCTGTGAATTATGGCTATCGCTGATTGCCATCCATGACGGAACGCTACCGTATCCGCCTGTTTAGGTGTGAGCGATTTTAACAGCACGTCAAACGATGTCTATATGCGCGATCTCATTGCTTTGAGCATAGCCTGGTAACGCAACAACGTGACGGCCCTATTCTAACGAAACAGATAAAAACGAGCGTGATCATTTTTATTTTTTCGGAGAATGCCCCGGCCTGGGTAAATGAAAAACCGCTACGCTTTATTAATATGTGTTAATCAGCAGAGATCATCATGGATAGCCTTAACGACGATAAAATTAACCGGCAAAGCAGTGACCTGGAAGTTGAAAGCGAAGAAAAACAAAGCGGTAAAGAGATTGAAGTGGATGAAGATCGTCTTCCTTCCCGCGCCATGGCGATTCATGAACATATTCGCCAGGATGGTGAAAAAGAGATGGAACGCGATGCGATGGCTTTGCTCTGGTCAGCCATTGCCGCAGGACTTTCTATGGGGGCATCACTCCTGGCGAAAGGGATTTTCCACGTGCAGCTTGAAGGCGTTCCCGGCGGCTTTTTACTGGAAAATCTCGGCTATACCTTTGGTTTTATCATTGTCATCATGGCCCGCCAGCAATTATTTACTGAAAATACCGTTACCGCCGTGTTGCCGGTAATGCAAAATCCCACTCTGAGTAACGTTGGCCTGCTGATGCGCTTGTGGGGCGTAGTCTTATTGGGCAACCTTATTGGCACCGGGGTTGCGGCGTGGGCATTTGAATATATGCCTATATTTGATGAAGAGACCCGCGACGCCTTTGTCAAAATTGGTATGGAGGTCATGAAAAATAGCCCAACGGAGATGTTTGCCAACGCGATTATCTCTGGCTGGATCATCGCCACAATGGTATGGATGTTTCCTGCAGCAGGCGGGGCAAAGATTGTGGTCATTATTTTGATGACCTGGCTTATCGCGCTGGGCGATACCACCCATATTGTCGTCGGTTCCGTTGAAATTTTGTATTTGGTTTTCAACGGCACGCTGCCCTGGAGCGACTTTCTCTGGCCCTTCGCCCTTCCCACACTTGCCGGAAATATCTGCGGCGGCACTTTTATTTTCGCATTGATGAGCCACGCGCAGATCCGCAACGATATGAGCAATAAGCGTAAGGAAGAAGCGAGGCTACGCGGCGAGCGCCTGGAACGGGAGCGGAAAAAAGCGGAAAAACAGCGCTGAGTGGCGACGGTTTAACCAGTCAGGCGGCGCTACACTTACTCCGGCGAATAAAAAACGCTATACTGGCGCCGCGTTGTCCCCTTAGTTAAATGGATATAACGAGCCCCTCCTAAGGGCTAGTTGCAGGTTCGATTCCTGCAGGGGACACCATGACCTCTTTTACCCACCTCTCACAAATCTCAGCAACCCCACACCACACAAGGCGTTGCAGCGTTTTTGATGTCTTATGATTTCCAGCGAATAGTGCCTATAAACATAACGAAAAGCATCCCTTTAAAGTACCCTCTCGCTGTTAGAACTTAACCAAAAGTTAGCACCTTCACTTTCCGACAGATATAGGCCCAGAACTTCTTTTTTGCCTTCCAGATTCAGTGCCAGAACGGTATAAACCGCCTTGCTCTGATAACGGCCATCCTCACGGTTTTTATAATGAATAGCGTCCAGCCAGACGACGGGATAAACCTTCTCCAGCGGGCGCTGTTGCCACTGTTTTAGTTCAGGGATAACTTTATCGGTACTGCACTGACGGTGGCGGTTGAAACGCTGAAGGCATAAAGATCTTCACTCTCCCGGCCGATGTCCTGATAACTCATCTCCAGCGCAAACAGTCGAATGATATTGCGCTCGATCTCGTCGTACAGGGGGTCTGAAGCTTCTTCACCAGTTATGGCTCAAAAGTGCCGTTACGATTGCGCGGAGTTGCCAGTTCAAAACTGCCTGTTGGGGCTTTAATGGCTTTTTGCCGGAACCATTTTTACGGTTTGCCTCAACATCCTGAGCCAGATGGGAATCAAGTTCAGCAGACAGGGTAGACTCGGTTAAATACTTGATTAATGGCGTTAAGATGCCATCTTTGCCCGTTAATGCCTGGCCGGACCTGAAGGGCTTTAAGTGCTTTGTCGAAATCGAAGGGATGGGACATGTGCCATTCTTTTTTATTTTATGTTACTAAAATTATACAGAATTTTTAACGCTCCCCCTCCCCCCAGCACTTCCACCCTTTCAAGTACCTCTCCCTGAAAAAAAATGCAAAGCCTTGTAAGACGATGCAAAGCTTTACATGTCCCGTTTTTATTCCAAGACGCTTGGCAATCAGCAATACCAATTGATCGATAATATCGATCAATATATTAAAACTCAATAGTTTAAAACTATTAAAAATACAATTATTGATCGCTTATATCGATCAAACCAATTTGTAGTGCTACACTCCAGACCTTTCTGAATCTGATAATTTTCATAATGTTGAAGTTATTCGCTAAGTACACATCGATCGGTGTTCTTAACATGCTCATTCATTGGAGAGTATTTGCTTTCTGTATGTATGGGATGCATACGCATCAGGCGCTGACGAACTTTTCCGATTTTGTTATCGCTGTATCGTTCAGCTTCTATGCTAATGCGCGCTTCACCTTTAATGCCAGCACTACTGCAATTCGCTACATGATGTATATGGGATTCATGGGAGCACTGAGCGCTGTTGTTGGATGGATGGCTGACCAATGTTCTTTGCCACCATTGGTTACCCTCATCACTTTCTCGGCAATTAGCCTGGTATGCGGCTTTATCTATTCCAGATTCTTTATCTTCAGGGATAAAAATGAAAATCTCTCTTGTCGTCCTAGTTTTTAACGAAGAAGACACGATACCGATTTTCTATAGAACGGTACATGAGTTTAATGAACTTGAAAAATATAAAGTTGAGATTATTTTTATTAATGACGGAAGTAAAGATGTGACAGAGTCAATAATTAAAATAATAGCCGTATCTGATCCACTCGTCATTCCGTTTTCGTTTACACGAAACTTCGGGAATGATGCAAGATGCACAACCATTTTATTAATCTTTTTTTAAAATTGAGGTAATTTAAGTTGGAACACTTAAAATACAGACCTGATATAGATGGATTACGCGCAATAGCGGTTTTATCTGTGGTAATATTCCATTATTTCCCATCATTATTGCCGGGTGGGTTTGTTGGAGTAGATATATTCTTTGTGATATCTGGATACCTTATAACATCAATAATATTAAAATCTGCATCAAACAAATCATTTTCATACCTTGATTTCTATAAAAGGAGAGTGCTTAGAATATTTCCAGCATTATCCATAGTTCTTGTATCATGTCTTATTGTTGGCTGGGTTTATTTATTCCAGGATGATTACAAATTACTTGGTAAGCATGTTTTTAGCGGCTCATTCTTTATATCAAACTTTACTCTTTGGAGTGAGTCTGGCTATTTTGATTCAAAGTCATACCTTAAACCTTTACTACATTTGTGGTCACTGGGAATTGAAGAGCAATTTTATATAATATGGCCAGTAGTTATATTGCTATGCTTTAGAAGCAAAAACCATAACAGAAACATAGTATTATCATGCGCAACTATATTTATAATTAGCTATGCGATTAGCATTTTTACAATGGCATCTGATGGCGGAGCTAATTACTACTCTCCCGCATCAAGATTTTGGGAGTTAATGGCTGGAGCGATTATATCCACATTGAGATTTATAGGAATAAACACTTCGTTATCAAAATTAATGTCCCTGTTAGGAATTATACTAATCGCATTATCAATAACCATGATAGATGAAAAGATGTCATTTCCTGGATATATAGCAATAATCCCAGTACTTGGCGCCTCTCTTATAATAGCATCTAATGGTAATGATTTAGTTGTGTCGAAATTGCTTAGTGTTAGGCCTGTTGTTTTCTTTGGTCTTATTAGCTATCCTCTTTATTTGTGGCATTGGCCTATTTATTCATTCTATCGTTCAATATTTGCTGGTTCACCAGACTACCATGAATTAATTCTTCTTTTATTATCATCGTTCTTTTTGGCGATATTAACTTATTATTTAATTGAAAAACCACTGAGAAATGCCAGAAATAAATATATCACAGCAATATTATTAGCATTATCAGTATTTGGGACAGGTTTAATTGGCGCATTTATTTTTCATATAAATGGAGTTAAAGACAGGGAAATCAATAAATCAGCAGGTGAATATGCTTCTGTTACTGACGTGTACAATTATTATAAATATGGAGAACTACTCCGTGGAGGGATATGCCACTCAGTACAACTTACTGCTGCCATATCCAATGGATGTATAAAAAATGGCAAGCATAATATATTTATCATTGGTGATTCTTATGCGGCGGCTCTTTTCAATGGACTTTCTCATTATATAGATAATAAAGGTTCTGATTATATAATAAGCCAAATGACAGATGGTAACGCTCCTCCTCTATTTGTTGACGGTAAAGATGATTTACAGAGAAGTGTCATCACTCTAAACAATAATAGAATTAATGAAATTAAACGTGTTCAGCCTGAGGTGGTTCTGCTGACATGGTCAGTTCGAGGAACAAATGGAGTACATGATAAAAAGTTAGCAATTGATACGTTATCATTAACCATAAAAAAAATTAAAGAGGCATCCCCTGACTCAAGGATTATTTTCATTGGACCAGTCCCGGAATGGAATGCAAATTTAGTTAAAATAATATCTAACTACCTGAGTGAGTTTAAAAAAACCCCACCATTGTATATGACATATGGATTAAATAGTGAAATAAGCGAGTGGGACTCTTACTTTAGTAACAATGTTCCAAAAATGGGAATTGAATATATATCAGCATACAAAGCATTATGTAACGAAAGTGGATGTCTTACAAGAGTTGGTAATGGTCCTGATTTTATCACTGCCGTTGATTGGGGACATTTAACAAAGCCTGGTTCTGATTTCCTTTTTAATAAAATCGGAAATAAAATAATCAAATAGATAGGCTGTTACTATTACATATAAATCCAATATAGAACCTGCCAGTCATACTGTGTAACTGCCACTATATTAACGGTGATCGCTCAGGCGGTCACCGAACTCGATAATAAAGCGACTCATTGCCAGCGACCAGTCCTGGATCGGCATACTCCATTTTTTGACGCCCCTTTGACCAACTCTTTTACTGCGGCGGTGATCTTAAGTATCAGCATGGGCGACACATCAGCGTTGTACATCTCTTTGAAGGTGGCGATGATTTCGCGGGTAGTCATGTCATGCCTTTGGCATAAAGGGATAAATCTGACTGTCCATCTCGTAATACGCGTCTGATGCTCCTTAATCAGCTGCAGTTCAAAGGTATTTTCACGGTCACGCAGCATGTTCAGCACTATCTCGCCGCCATCATACAGCACCGTTTTTAATGAGTAGCCATTGTGGGAGTTTGAGCTCGTTTTAGGAGCATTTTTCTCATGCCCGAGATGGTCAGCCAGCTCAGCATTGAGCGCCGTTTCGACGGTTAATGTCGTCAGCATATGGGAAAACTGACTGAGGTCGGCTTCAGTTTTAAGACCTTTAGCCAGTTCAGCCGCAAGAGCTGTGAGTTTCTTTTCGTCCATAATTGCCTTTCTCCTTTGCTGGAGTGAATATATAATAATCAGACAATTACATAATTTTTAATTACAATCTCCCAATACTTATATTTTACCCCCATATTCATTACACGTTCAAAGTGTTGTTAACGTTAATCTAACTAATTATCCATTAGGTATTTCCCCTAAAGACCTTAACGAAGCCGAATTATTTTTGCATGTGACACAAAACATGAGTAATCTTTTATAAATTTATCTGACACGATATTAGAACTAACGACATCTCAACTACCATACAATCTTTATAGTTAACTATTAAGGATGCGGGGTCTGACAGATTACCAGATGGTGTTTGTTTTATGTCAATGAGTCTCAAACCATTAATAATGCAACCACTTTCTACAAACAATTAGTTAGTGTTAAAGTTTTAGTATCGATTACAGAAATATATGTGAATGCCTTCCCATATGTGTACCATAGATCACCAGACCCTGCGCAATCTTGCATAAGAATGTTCGATACATAACTTCCCCAGCCATCCATACCAAGACCAACACTCTATGAACCAATGGCAACGAGACCATCGACTAAATGATTTGTTGGTAGTTGGTAGTTGGTAGTTGGTAGTTGGTGTACCGGATATTCTGATAGCGAATAGTTGCCTGGTCTATCTTTTTCATTTCCGATATCTGCCCAAAGGTTGAAGCAGTCCCACAAAAAGTATATGGAAAGTAACTTTCTGAATTGAAGTTTATAACATCTGGATGAGGTCCCCCTCTACTGTTCCTTGCCACGTCTTAACGCCAAACCCGCCAGATCTATATGAGGTAAACACAATATCACCGGACATGCCATACGTTCAGCAAAAAGTCGTCATCGGCCGGTTATGACCGATGACATCCTGATGTGGTCTAGAAGCGGTACTGCAACCCCGCGGTAACCGTATAGTTATTATTAGCTATACCTGCGGCATCGCCACCAAAATACGCCGTATCACCGCTGGTTTTATCTATGATTTGCGTACCGCCCTTACCTTCTTCATATTTACTGTAAGCGAACTCAGCAAAGATTTTTGCATTACTGGTAATATAATATCCGGCGTCAATAGACGCGCCATAATATCGTGAATTTTCCGTTTTTTCACGGAAGGTAAGTTTGCGCATGTAGTGTTCGTCATTATCATGCGCATTTACCCAGTCGCTGTATTTAAACAGTACATTACACTCAAAGTCATTAATACGATAATCACCCGCCAGCCCGATATAGGGCATTTCGAAACGCTGGCTATAACCTATACCGCGCACGCCATGAGGAAAGTTACCAATATACCGACCATTATCATAAATATAAGACCCGCCTCTTGCCGTCCAGCTAAAACGGGTTTCCTGATAGCCCGCTGTCACGCCCGCCTTGTAGTTATCGCCCTGCAATAACCAACCTTTCACATTCAAATCGTATTCATTAGCATAGTTGGCGCTGGTGTCCGGATGAATTGAACGATCGGTCCAGCCAGGCTGCTCACTGCTCATCCAGTCATGGTCAACCATATGACCCGATCCCGACGCCAAAGACGTCCAGCCGCGGGCGTCCAGCGTCATGAACGAATAGGGTTCCCATGATAAATCCCCCTGCAACGTGGCGACATTTTTTATTTTCCAGTCCAGTTGACTCAGCTTCCGCCCGGTGTCGGTATCATAAACCAGCTCCCTGGATTTACCATTTAACACCCCCACAGAAAGGGATGTCGTGACGCTATCAGGAGAGACGTCCGGAATAAATAAGGTAGACTCCGCATAAACCGACTCAGAAAATACGGCGATCATCATTACTGCAATAGCATGTTTTTTCATTTCTCTTGTCCTCATATTCAGATGTAATCTGGAGAGGTGATGAAGTTTTCATCTTGTCAAATCGTCGGACAAGAGTACATTTATTACGCCAGAGAACTTGACGCATTTTTACCTTATATTGAAGTTAAGAAATAGAATTTGATGCTCAGGTGAATAATAAGCAATCTATAATCATGATGGAATGATTTACCATTACGGTGATGCGACGTTATCTGGCTAACGACATCGTTGCTGTTGTTGTCAGCCAGATTGAAAGTAACTGTAATATCAGAATTTATAATGCTCTTTACTTAGACCATATTTTTTCATGCGCAGATAAAGTTTTTTACGGGGAATTTGCAGATACTCCGCCACTTCATTAATTCGTCCCTGATGAATATTTAATGCTTCGGTAATAATTTGTCGCTCATACTCTTCAACGCGCCGGTCAAGCGGGGTCGGCTCCTGAAGAAGCAACTGCGGGTTGACCGTTTCCGCCAGCGGCAGCACGCCAACAGCAAAAAGCTCTGCCGCATTAGCCAGTTCGCGCACATTGCTTGGCCAGGCGCGTCGCATTATTCCTTTCAGTAATTCCCCCGCTATTTCCGGCACTGGATGATTGAGCCGCAGGCAGGCTTTTCGAAGATAATGGCGAAATAACGGTTCGATATCATCCGGTCGCTGAGAAAGAGACTGGCAGGCGATTTGGGTCATGGCGAAACAGTAGTAAAGCTCGGCCGCAATCTGGTTAGCTGCCGCCTGCTCCACCAGCGAAGCGCTGCCAACGCCCACCAAACGAAAAGGCCGATGCTCCAGGCTTTGTAAACGCGCCAGATGGTGCTGCTGTTCGCGTGTCAGATATTCGGGATGACTCAACACCAGCGTACCTCCTTGCGCCTGGTCGATGAATGTCTCCAACTGCCCGGCATTCTCCGGCGTGAGTTCATAGCGTACAAACGGCCCTTTCGCGTTACGCCCCAGTTGATGGAGATAACGGGCGCCAGTCATACGTCCAGTGCCATGCTCACCGTAAAACCATACGGCAATGTCCGTTTCCGCCAGTTGTTGTAACCGTTGTCGAAACTGATTCATCCACTCGCTGCGCCCAATCAGTTCAACCTGTAACGTCTGCTGGCAATATTGCCGCCGTGCAATGACCGACCGGCGCTGGCGTAGCGCGTCTTCAATTAATATCAACAGCTTGCCCGGATCGACGGGTTTTTGCAGAAAATCCCAGGCGCCCTTTTTCACCGCATCAACCGCCATCGGTACATCGCCATGTCCGGTAATCAATAAGATTGGCAGTTGATCGTCATCCTGATGAAACAGCGTCATAAGATCGATACCGGAACACCCCGGCATACACACATCGCTCAAAACGATCCCCTCCCAATCCGCTTCTACCCACTCTTTGGCCTCGAAAGGATGGGTAAAGCCACGCACGCGGTAGCCTGCCTGCTCAAGCATTTGGGTGTAGGCGTCAAGTACATCAACGTCATCATCAATCAGCAAAATAGAACATTCATCATTCAACATCATCGACATCCGTTACAGAGAATTGCAGCACCACGCAAGCGTTACGCGTCAGCGTCGACGCCAGACGCAGGTCGCCCTTCATTTGCGCCATCAGCGACACGCTAATCGACAGCCCAATACCCAACCCGACAGCTTTACTGGTAGTAAACGGCTTGAGTAAAGAGGGCAACAGCGCCACAGGCCAGCCAGGGCCGTTATCTGCAATATAAACCTCCAGCGCCTCTCCCTGCGTCTGCCATGTCACCGCGATCGCCGCATCATGCGAACAGGCGTCAAGCGCATTCGCCAGCACATTCACCAGAACCTGCTGAATACGCACTTCATCGCCGCTAACCCATACGGTGTCGGTTGGCAGTGAAAGCGCTCCCTGCCGGGATTGGTGACGCATGGCTAATAACTCCCATGCCGCCACGAAGGTTTGGCGCAGATCAACGGGATACAATGGCGTTTCCAGCTCCGCCCGGCGGGTAAACTGCCGCAGCGAACGGATAATGGCGTCAATCCGGTTAATGAGCCCTTCCGCTTTGGTGAGCGTATTTCTCGCCTGTCCGCTCTGACCTTGTTCAATCGCGCGTCCCGCCGTAAATAAATACATTGAAAGCGCATTCAGCGGCTGGTTAATTTCATGCGCCAGCGTGGTCATGGTCTGGCCGACTACCGCCAGTTTCGCCGTCTGAATCAACTCATCCTGCATGGCGCGCAGGTCGGCTTCTATCTCTTTGCGCTCGGCGACCTCTTGTTCAAGCTGCCTGCGTTGCATATTGAGCTGGCCCAGCGTATGACGTAGCAAACGGGCTATCCGTCCTAGCTCATCGCGCCCGTAAACCGGGATAGTCGAGTCGGTTCTCCCCAGCCCTATCTGTACCACAGCCTGATTAAGCGCGGTAAAACGCTTTACCAGCCGGGAACGGATAAAATAGTGGTTGAGTCCCCAGGCCAGCAGCAATGCCAGGAGCGTCGCCACTAAAATAAGCCCGCCGCTAACGCGAACAATCTGTTCCAGGCGTTGATTGAACATCTGCATTTGCTGGTGACTACTACCTAACTGCGCCTCAAGCAGCGTGCGAAAGCGCCCTAGCGTAGCCTCTCTGGCGCGGCTGGCGTCCAGTAAGGCTTTTTGCGCCGCAACATAATCGCGCATGGTATCGGGCATCTTATTTTTTACCATCCCGATTTCCAATAGTTCGTCGATGGTTTGCCGCAGCGTGATCGTACTGGGCCAGTCATCCAGCGCACGAATATTCTCATCCGCCGTTTTTTTTAGGTTTTCCAGATAGCGAATATGGGTCTCCACCAGCATCCCGTCATTATTGCCGGACTTGAGCTCATTCAATCTGTCGCGCAGGTCATCAACAATCTGATTTTCAATTCGCGCCAGGGTATATACCTGCTGCTGCTCGTTCTGCACCTCGCGCGAACGTTGCAAATACTGCGCTGCATCGCCCTGATTCGCCTCAATTTGATCGAGTAGCGTCCCTTGCTGCCAGGTAAAATCCTGTACCAGCGAATTTAGCTCCGTGGTGAAATCATCATGGAGCCAGTCGATGCGAGCGGAAAGCTCACTGACTTTCTCCCGCACCAAAAACATGTTGTAGAGGGCGTTGTCCAGCTCCGCCAGCAAGGTCCGGCTATCCTGTAAAATGACGGCCAGTTGCCGGCGCTCAGCAAGCTGAAGCCCCTGGCTGAGACGCTCAATCTTATCCAGATGCTGAATAATCTGCGTACGTAACTGCAAACGTACCGTCGTGTTCGGCGCCAGCAAAAATTCATTGAGTTGATCCACAGCCAGATTCAGGTTCCCCTCAATTAAAAAAGCGGAGTGGATGCGAGGAAAATATTCATCAAGCGAATAGCGAACCTGCGAACTTTGCTCATGCCAGGAATAAAGGCTGACCATACTGACAATCAGCGTCAGTAATGCGCCCGTTAAAAATGCACCCCGTAAACTGTTGCTGATACTGAGCTGACGAAGCCGTTGCAATAATCTCCCCTTCATTTCAGCTCTTCCAGTTTGTGAATCGCTAGCCGCTGATTGTTCAGAAACCAGATCTGCCACTCCATCATTTTTTGTTCGGCAAAGCTTTTATTATCAAACTGCGCCAGCCAGGTTTCATCCTCGCTGCTTGCCGCATCCACCGGGACGCTGGTCAATAAGGCTCTGATTTCAGGTAAGGGGCGTTTAAGCCGCGTTTCTGCGCTATGCAACGCTCGCCATGCATCTTTAAGCTGCGCGAGACGAAAACTGATCGCGGTATCAAACATGCGTTGTACCAGTTGCTGACGCTTCAGGATCAGACGATAGTTCAACGGCGGCTGGGCCATCAAACGCTGTTGTTGCGCGGCGCGAGGATTATCGGCGCTAAGCGGTGCGACGGGATACTTACCGGTATTCGCGTCAGCCAGTATCCTTTGCCCTTTCGGACTTAATAAGTAATGAATAAAAGCACGCGCTTCGTCTGCATGACGGCTGTTTTTCAACACCGCGACGTAAGTGGGCGACACCGCAGAATACGGGAAATAGGTAAAAGCAAGATTAGGATCGTTAAGTAGCAAATTAGCATAGTTATCAATGACCGGCCCGGCAACGCCAAGCCCGCTTTTGATTTTATCCGCTACGCCGAAACTGCGAGAGGAAATCGTGACCAAATTACCCGAGATTGCCAGCAGCGTCGCCCATCCTGCCGTCCAGCCTTTTTGCTGCAACAGCGACTCCACCATCAAATGATTCGTGTCTGAACGTGACGGACTGCTCATTAATAGAGCGCCCTGGTAACTGGGCAGGCCCATATCCTGCCAGTCAGCAGGCGGCGGAAGATGGCGCGCAGCGAGCGCTGAACGGTTGATCAATAGCCCAAATCCGGATACCGCTACCGCCACTGAAGTTGAGCGGATAGAACGCGGCACCAGCTTCTGGCTGGCGGCAGGCGCGCTATCTAATAGCGCCAGCTTTTGGTGCTCCTGAAGGTGTTGCAACAGCATGGGGGATGACGTCAGGATCAGATCGACATTTTCCGCATTCGCCGTATCAAGTAATTGCTCTAAAGAACCGCTGGTACGGTTGAGCGTACGAATCATGACGGAACCCGGCTCCGTCTGCCAGCGCTGGATAATCCAGGCGGTCGCGCTGGGTGAAAAGGTCGTTGCCATCACCAGCTCGCGGCTGTACGCCTGGCAAGAACCGAACATTGCCGCCAGCCATAGCGTAAAAGCGCCCACTCTGGCGAAACGACTACAGCATGAGAAAAGTCGATTTGTGATCCCGTTCATAAATATCGATATCACATAAAGAAAATATTGAGACAAAACTTACCCTTTTATTTCTGTTGGCATCCAGAACAACGTTATTTGAATAATAACGGGTCCGTCGCCCGAAAACATCAATAAAGCGTATCAGATCACTGGCAGCAAATTTGTTAATATCCGCACATGCTAACGATAAAACGGCCATGCCAATAATTAAAGTTTCACCACCCCCTTCAGGATGGGTCAAAAATAACCTTTAAATTCACCCAATTGAGTCAATTTTGACACATTTCTTCGACTTGAATTTTATTGTCACTCCTTTCACTCTACCGACAAAACCTCCTGATGTTCATCTCACTATAAAATACAGGTGACTCCATGTTAACAATATTAAAAACAGGGCAATCGGCGCATAAAGTCCCACCGGAAAAAGTCCAGGCCACATATGGTCGATATCGTATACAGGCATTGTTAAGCGTATTTCTGGGATATCTCGCTTACTATATAGTCAGAAACAATTTCACATTATCGACGCCTTATTTAAAAGAGCAATTGGATCTCAGCGCTACGCAAATCGGCCTGCTGAGTAGCTGTATGCTTATTGCTTACGGAATCAGTAAAGGCGTAATGAGCAGTCTGGCGGATAAAGCCAGCCCAAAAGTCTTCATGGCGTGCGGTCTGGTACTCTGCGCGATTGTTAACGTTGGGCTGGGATTCAGTAGCGCATTCTGGATATTTGCCGCTCTGGTGGTCTTCAATGGCCTTTTTCAGGGCATGGGCGTCGGCCCCTCGTTTATTACTATTGCAAACTGGTTCCCTCGTCGGGAACGCGGACGCGTAGGCGCCTTCTGGAATATCTCGCATAACGTTGGCGGCGGGATCGTCGCGCCTATCGTCGGTGCGGCTTTTGCGATATTGGGCAACGAACACTGGCAAAGCGCCAGTTATATCGTTCCGGCCTGCGTCGCCGTCATTTTTGCCTTAATTGTTCTGGTCTTGGGAAAAGGTTCGCCACGCGAAGAAGGTCTTCCCTCACTGGAACAGATGATGCCGGAAGAAAAAGTCGTACTGAAAACGAAGAATACGGCAAAAGCGCCGGAAAATATGAGCGCATGGCAAATCTTCTGTACTTATGTGCTGCGCAATAAAAATGCCTGGTATATTTCGCTGGTGGATGTCTTCGTCTATATGGTGCGGTTTGGCATGATTAGCTGGTTGCCTATCTATCTGTTGACAGTAAAACACTTTTCAAAAGAACAGATGAGCGTCGCGTTTCTCTTTTTCGAGTGGGCGGCGATTCCCTCCACGCTACTGGCAGGCTGGCTGTCAGATAAACTGTTTAAGGGCCGCAGAATGCCGTTAGCCATGATTTGCATGGCGCTGATTTTTGTCTGTCTGATCGGATACTGGAAAAGTGAATCTTTGCTGATGGTAACGATTTTCGCCGCCATTGTAGGTTGTCTGATTTACGTCCCGCAGTTCCTCGCGTCCGTACAGACAATGGAGATAGTCCCCAGCTTTGCCGTAGGTTCCGCCGTCGGTTTACGTGGGTTCATGAGCTATATTTTCGGCGCCTCGTTGGGCACCAGCCTGTTTGGTGTAATGGTGGATAAACTTGGCTGGTACGGCGGATTTTATCTTCTGATGGGCGGCATCGTGTGCTGCATTCTATTCTGTTACCTCTCCCATCGCGGCGCGCTGGAACTGGAACGCCAGCGCCAGAATGCGTTACATAATCAGGACTCACTGCAGCTTGCGGACGCGCAATAAACGATTAGCCTTCCCGGGGAACAGAAGCGCCGACATTGTCGGCGCTATCTATTCGCTGACATCGTGTATACCCAAAATAATTCGAGTTGCTTAAAAGCGGCAAGGGAGTGAGTCCCCAGGAGCATAGATAACGATGTGACTGGGGTGAACGACAAATCTGCCGGGAACAGATTTGAACGTCGCGTGCGACGGCCGTCAGGGCGAGGCCCATCGATGGGCCGAGTAATCCGTAGCCAACACATCAGCAACTTGAAGTATGAAGGGTATGTACTGACTAACGCTTACCGTATCCCACCATAAAGCGAATAATTAACCCACATGCCGGTGCGAGAAAAAGCAATAATCCGCTAACGATGTCATCGCCATCCTGCAACCATACATTGAGTAAATAAATCAGCGCGGCAAGGATAACCATTCCCGTAAAAGAAGAAACCGCAGAAAAAGCCCCCATCACCTGACCGATATAGCCACTCACGGCAAGTATACTTATTGCAAGAAATGTCCATAAATAGATCATCTATAATACCTCCTGTCTATGGCAAGGCTTCCATATAGCCTTACGGTCCCTCTCACTTCTCCTTTAAGATAAACCTTATCAGCCCGTCATTTCCATAACATTTATCTCACATTTTATTTTTTTAATCATTTTTCAATGACCTTCGTCTGAAATAAAATTATCACTGTAAAAACAATGCATTAAAAATAATGATTAGCTTATTTTTGCTACGGGAGAAATATTTACGCTTCTTGATAAAGAATTTCTGGGCGCGAGTAAATAACTGGTGGTACATTAGCCTGCCTGGCGTTCATGCCCTCGTGGTTTAGTACTGACTTAGTTTTACACTCCTTACGGGAACCATTGTCGTACATGATGGCCTAACTATACGTAAATCATTCAAGTTACCCTGATGAGCTTACTCAAGTAAGTGCTTCGGATAAGCTAACGCAACTTGAAGGATGATGCGTATTTCAGAGTGTACCGCTGCGGATAATGACTCTTCTGCGATACATTATTTTCGTATCTACAGAAGGTATTTTATGTTTCCTCAAAGCAAATTTTCACGCGCGTTTTTGCACCCGCGCTACTGGCTGACGTGGTTTGGCGTTGGCGTCCTCTGGTTACTGGTGCAGCTTCCCTACCCGGTTTTGCGTTTTCTGGGCACCCGCACCGGTAAACTGGCGCGCCCCTTCCTGAAGCGACGTGAGTCAATCGCCCAGAAAAATATTGAACTCTGTTTTCCGACCCTCTCCCGGGAAGAAAGGGAAAAACTGATCGCCGAGAATTTCCACTCTCTTGGCATGGCGCTGCTTGAAACGGGCATGGCCTGGTTCTGGCCTGATAACCGGGTTCGCAAATGGTTTGATGTGGACGGGCTGGACAACCTTACCCGTGCGCAGGAGCAAAATCGCGGCGTAATGGTCGTTGGCGTGCATTTTATGTCGCTGGAATTGGGAGGCCGGGTAATGGGTCTCTGCCAGCCGATGATGGCGACCTATCGTCCGCATAACAATCCGCTCATGGAGTGGGTGCAGACGCGCGGTCGTATGCGCTCAAATAAAGCGATGATCGGCAGAAACAATCTGCGCGGCATTGTGGGCGCGCTAAAAAAAGGGGAAGCCGTTTGGTTTGCTCCCGACCAGGACTACGGCCCTAAAGGCAGCTCCTTTGCGCCATTTTTCGCGGTTGAAAACGTCGCCACCACCAACGGCACCTATGTACTGTCCAGGCTGTCTGGCGCCGCCATGTTGACCGTTACAATGGTAAGGAAATCCGATAACTCGGGTTATCGTCTGTATATTACCCCTGAAATGGAAGGTTACCCGGCAGATGAAAATCAAGCCGCTGCCTATATGAATAAAATTATTGAGAAAGAGATCATGCGCGCCCCGGAGCAATATCTCTGGATCCATCGCCGTTTCAAGACTCGCCCGTTGGGGGAAGCGTCACTCTACATCTGAAAAAGGCCGCAAGGCCTTTTATTTTGGCATTTCGCATTGTCATAATATTCATATCGTAAATTACTCATTCCTGCTTTTAGCGATAAATCTCCTGTTTACAGGCGATTTTTTACTGTGTCGGCGGCGTCGCTCAATAGCGATTCATCACTGTCAGAAATTAAACTGTCGCCGATTCCCGACACTTGTAAGTTACTAAAAGTAAATAAGAAAATGCCTCTTGTTTCACCTCATTTTTAGGCGTACATTAGCGCCGTCTGGAGCGATGACGCGCAGAATTCTGAGGTGATGCAGGCGGTAGAAACACGAATAATTCTCAATTTCGTATTGTCCGGCATCAACTCTCTATAATCAGGTAAGTGTAAGTTCATTTAGGCGTACGACAGGTACGCGGAGAGATGAAACGTGAAATATTTCTTTATGGGCATTTCATTTATGGTCATCGTTTGGGCCGGTACTTTCGCCCTGATGATTTAAAAGTACAATGCAAAGAAAAACAGGAGCCATGGGGCTCCTGTTTGCTTTTCTACTCCGTGCTCGCTTCAACGGGTTTTGGATGTGACGGCAGCACGCCATCGGCGCGGAACATCGCTTTAATCCCTCTGACGGCCTGGCGAATGCGGTCGCGATTCTCTATTAATGCAAAGCGTACATGGGTGTCGCCATAATCACCAAAGCCTATCCCTGGAGAAACGCAAACCTTCGCCTCATTCAGCAGCTTCTTGGCAAACTCAAGCGATCCCATCGCCGCATATTGCTCCGGGATTTTCGCCCAGACGTACATTGAGGCTTTCGGCATTTCAACCATCCAGCCCGCCTCATGCAGCCCCTTCACCAGCACATCGCGACGACGTTTATACTGCTCGGCGATATCGCGCACGCACTGCTGATCGCCTTCCAGAGCGGCGATAGCCGCCACCTGAAGCGGGGTAAAGGTGCCATAATCGTGATAACTTTTAATGCGCGCCAGCGCGCTGACCAGGGTTTTATTGCCCACCATAAACCCAATACGCCAGCCCGCCATATTATAGCTTTTCGACAGCGTGAAAAATTCAACCGCCACGTCGCGCGCGCCGGGCACCTGCATAATGGATGGCGCTTTCCAGCCGTCGTACACGATATCGGCATACGCCAGATCGTGCACCACCAGCACATCATAACGTTTAGCCAGAGCGACCACTTTTTCAAAAAATTCCAGTTCGACGCACTGGGCCGTAGGGTTAGACGGAAAACCCAAAATCATCATTTTCGGTTTCGGATAACTTTCGCGAATAGCGCGCTCCAGCTCGTTGAAGAAATCCACTCCCTCTACCAATGGAACCGAACGCACCTGCGCCCCGGCGATAACGGCGCCATAGATATGAATCGGGTAACTGGGGTTCGGCACCAGTACCGTATCGCCATGATCCAGCGTCGCCAGCATTAAATGCGCCAGTCCCTCTTTGGAACCGATGGTCACAATCGCTTCGGTTTCCGGATCGATATCGACATCATAACGTTCCTGATACCAGTGAGAAATCGCGCGGCGTAAACGCGGTATGCCGCGGGACGTGGAATAACCGTGCGTATCCGGACGCTGCGCGACGGTGCAAAGTTTTTCGACAATGTGGGGAGGGGTTGCGCCATCAGGATTACCCATACTGAAATCAATAATATCTTCACCGCGCCGACGCGCAGCCATTTTGAGTTCAGCGGTGATGTTAAAAACATAGGGCGGAAGGCGATCGATACGCGTAAAGCGACGTTCAGGGCGGAAGTCAGCCATAATATCCTCAGATTAACGTTAGCGCCCGGACCGTCCGAGCGACGCTGCCACGATGGTGGCTCCTTTAGAAAATAGCCTGAAAATTTTCTTCCTGTCGAGAGGCTAATGAAAATATTTTTTAGCGACGAAAAAAGAGGAACAAGCGTAAAAATTTACCTTTTAAGCATGTCAGTTATAGCATCAAACAAATCATATTATTAACAACTTGATATCATTGAATTTACCTAATGTGTTACAGCCGACGATAATTTCCTGTCAATAAACCTTATCTCAAATAATCCCCTTTTGATTTTGTGGTTTTTCCTCTTTAATCAAAACCCTTACTAACGCTAAAGGTATTCAATCATGTCATATTGCGGTATTTTTCAGGGACATTTCCCCGAAAATGAGGATCCTTTCCAGCAAGATGCCGCGATGAAACCGTAAATAAGGCAGCGAACCGGATACGTATAGTAAAATAAATCCCTGTTTTCGCCTGACTAACCGCCATGACGTGATGACTCAACGCGCTGGTGTTTGACCTTTCGCTCAGCAAGAGTAAAGTGAAATAATTCAGTCAGTTGAAGCATTCATGCACAGGAAAGGCAATGAAAAAAACCGCGTGAGGCACGCGGTTTGAGACTGACAAGAGAATGATTAATTGCCTGATGACGCTGCGCTTATCAGGCCTACAGATGACACACTTTTGTAGGCCGGATAAGGCGTTTATGCCGCCATCTGACTTATAGAATATGGCCTAATGTCTGGCGCAGATGCGCGCCGGAGCCTAACAAGCCAGGGTTATCATGGACAATCAGATAGACCGGAATACCGTGTACATAATCTTTAAAGCGGCCTTTATCTTCAAAGCCACCACGGAAGCCGGACGCTTTAAAAAATTCCAGGAAGCGCGGGACAATACCGCCAGCGATATAAACGCCGCCAAATGTCCCCATGGTTAACGCCAGATCGCCGCCAAATCGCCCCATGATGACGCAAAAGAGCGACAACGCGCGGCGACAATCGATACAGCTATCCGCCAGGGCGCGTTCGGTAATATCTTTCGGGCGCAGATTTTCCGGCAGACGGTTGTCGGACTTAACAATCGCCCGGTAAAGATTCACCAGCCCCGGGCCAGACAGCACGCGCTCGGCGGAAACGTGGCCAATTTCGGCGCGCAATATTTCCAGAATCATAGCTTCTTCTTCGCTATTAGGCGCAAAATCGACATGCCCGCCTTCGCCCGGAAGGCTAATCCAACGCTTATCCACATGCACCAGATGTGCCACGCCCAAGCCGGTTCCCGCGCCATACACCGCAATAGGTTTGCCGTCTACCGGTTCGCCGCCGCCGAACTGAATTAAATGCTCTTTTTTCAGCATCGGGATCGCCATCGACACGGCGGTGAAATCGTTGATGATTTCCAGATGGCTAAAGCCGAGATTTTTTTTCATTTCCGCAATAGAAAAAGCCCAGGTATGGTTAGTCATCGCTACCCAGTCACCGGTAATCGGGCAGGCTATGGCGATACAACCATCTTCCACGCTGACGCTATGCTCATCGAGATAAACGCGCACCACGGCCTCAAGACTGGGATAATCCAGGCCGGAATACGTTTTGGCCTGCGAGATTTCTCCACTGGCGATATCACACAGGGCAAGACGCGCATTCGTGCCGCCTACATCTCCTACTAAAGCATACTTTGTCATTCTTCTACTGCTCCGCTAAAGTCAAAATAAGTCTTTGTCACACTGTAAATTCATGGGGGCATAACAACAACGGCCATCAGGCTGACTGCCTATAAATATAGATCTTCATCACAGAATTACTTTCTTGTTTCAGCACCAATTGCAGCAATGCCGTCGGGCAGGCTGTGCAAAATAGGTATACGACCCCGTGTAAGGAAGAGATTATGTTCCACCCGCGTGCCCGAACGATGCTGCTGCTGTCGCTCCCCGCGCTGATTATTGGCGTAGCGTCAAGCCTGGTTTTAATCGCTGCGATGAAAGTCGCGTCGGTTTTTCAGCAATTTCTTTGGCAACGACTGCCCACCAGCATCGGCATCGCTTATGATTCGCCGTTCTGGATAGTGGGTATGCTCACGCTAACCGGGATCGTGGTGGGTTTGATTATCCGTTACAGTCCCGGACACGCTGGCCCCGATCCGGCCATCGAACCGTTAATCAGTATGCCGGTCTCGCCATCTGCGCTACCCGGGCTGCTTCTCGCCTTAATCATCGGCCTTGCTGGTGGGGTAAGTTTGGGGCCAGAGCATCCGATAATGACAATAAATATCGCGCTGGCGGCGGCTTTCGGCTCCCGCCTGTTTCCGCGTATCACGGCGTTAGACTGGACGATTCTGGCCTCAGCGGGCACCATCGGCGCGCTGTTCGGCACGCCCGTCGCCGCAGCGCTGATTTTTTCGCAAACACTTAGCGGCTCTAACGATATTCCCATGTGGGATCGCCTGTTTGCGCCGTTAATGGCGGCAGCGGCGGGGTCACTCACCACCAGTCTGTTCTTTCATCCGCATTTTTCGTTACCCATCGCCCATTACACGCAGATGCGGCTGGTGGACATTGCCAGCGGAGCGATCGTCGCGGCGATCGCCATTGCCGCCGGGATGGTCGCCGTCTGGTGCCTTCCGCGTCTGCATGAGTTGCTGCACCGCCTGAAAAATCCGGTCCTGATTCTCGGCATTGGCGGTTTTATACTGGGCATCCTGGGCGTCATTGGCGGGCCGCTTACCCTGTTTAAAGGCCTGGACGAAATGCAACAAATGGCGTTTAGCCAGACGTTGGGCGCGGGAGATTATTTTACCTTAGCCGTCGTCAAACTCGCCGCGCTGGTCATCGCGGCGGCGAGCGGCTTTCGCGGCGGGCGCATTTTTCCGGCTGTGTTTATCGGCGCGGCGCTGGGGCTCATGCTCCATGCCCATGTTGAGGCCGTACCCGCGGCGATTACCGTCTCCTGCGCGATTCTTGGCTTAGTGCTGGTAGTGACGCGCGACGGCTGGCTCAGTCTGTTTATGGCGGCAGTCGTCGTACCGGATACCAATCTGCTGCCGCTGCTCTGCATTGTGATGCTCCCCGCCTGGCTATTGCTGGCGGGAAAACCGTTGCTGGCCGCCAACCGTCACGAACCCTAATCCGGCGCAGCGGGGGCCATTATCCCCCGTTGCGGGCTTCCAGCGCCCGGGTCACGGTACGCAGTAATTCCGGCAGATCGGCTTTTGGCAACATCACTTCAATAAATGACAGACGTTGTGGGCGCGCCAGACGTTCGAGGACCTCTGCCAGTTGGATAGCCTGCGTCACCCGCCAGCACTCCGCCTGTTGCGCCGCGTTTAGCGCCGGTGGTATCTGCGTCCAGTTCCAGCTCGCGATGTCGTTATACCGCTGGGCCGCGCCGTGAATGGCGCGCTCTACGGTATAGCCGTCATTGTTGAGCAGCAGGATGACCGGCGCCTGCCCGTCGCGTAACATCGAGCCCATCTCCTGAATCGTGAGCTGCGCCGCGCCATCGCCGATAATCAGAATCACCCGCCGATCGGGACAGGCGGTTTGCGCGCCAAACGCGGCGGGCAAGGAATAGCCGATAGACCCCCACAGCGGCTGTACCACAACTTCCGCGCCGTCAGGAAGCGACAGCGCGGCAGCGCCAAAGGCGGCGGTCCCCTGGTCGACAAGGATAATATCGCCGGGTTTGAGATACTGCTGTAAGGTTTGCCAGAAGCTTTCCTGGGTCAGTTCTCCCTTATCAATCCGCACTGGCTGTCCGGCGGAACGCGTCGGCGGCGGCGCAAAAGCGCATTCCAGGCACAGTTCGCGCAGCGTAGACACCGCCTGCGCCATCGGGAGGTTGAACCAGGTTTCGCCGATGCGCGACGCGTAAGGCTGAATCTCCAGCGTGCGTTCCGTCGGTAATTGTTGGGTAAATCCGGCCGTAAGGGTATCGACAAAACGGGTGCCGACGCAGATAACCCTATCGGCGTCCTCTATGGCCTGACGCACTTCTTTGCTGCTGGCGCCAGCGCTATAGGTGCCAACGAAGTTCGGGTGCTGTTCATCAAAAAGCCCCTTCCCCATCAGTAGTGTCGCATGAGCGATGGGCGTTTCCGCCATCCAGCGCTGCAACAGTGGTCGTAAACCAAAACGCCCGGCAAGAAAGTCGGCCAATAGCGCAATACGCCGACTGTTCATCAGGCACTGACGGGCGTGGTAACGAAAAGCCGTCTCCACGCCGCTTTGCGCTTCATGCACGGGCAACGCCAGCGCCTGCGTAGGTGGGATGGCCGTTTTTTTCGCCACATCGGCGGGCAACATGATGTATCCTGGCCTGCGTGCGGCAAGCATTTCACCCAACACGCGGTCAATCTCGAAACAGGCGTTCTGTTCATCTAATATTGCGCTGGCAGCGGATATCGCCTGACTCATGCGATAAAAATGACGAAAATCGCCGTCACCGAGGGTATGGTGCATCAATTCGCCACGCTGCTGCGCAGCGCTACAGGGCGCGCCGACGATATGCAAGACCGGGACATATTCCGCGTAACTGCCCGCGATACCGTTAATAGCGCTAAGTTCTCCCACGCCAAAGGTGGTGAGTAGCGCTCCAGCGCCCGACATGCGCGCATAGCCGTCCGCGGCATAAGCGGCGTTCAGCTCATTGGCGCATCCCACCCAACGCAGGGTCGGGTGGTCAATCACATGGTCAAGAAACTGCAAGTTATAATCGCCCGGTACGCCAAAAAGATGGCCAATGCCGCATCCTGCCAGTCTGTCCAGCAAATAGTCGGCCACGGTATAGGGGTTTTGCATGACAGCTTTCCTTCTGACGTTGATATTATGTTGAGTATTAAGGAATGCCGATGGCTGTCCAGCACGGTGGGGATGAAAGCCTGGAAAACAATGTTTACAGCGGCAAACAGTAAAAGCCGGATACCGCCTGGCGAGTGTAACCGTATACACTATTTATTCACGCCACAGGGGGAAAGGTCATGATTTATCAGCCCGATGAGAATCGTTATCACACAATGGAGTATCGTCGCTGCGGACGCAGCGGCGTCAAACTTCCCGCTATTTCGCTGGGGTTATGGCACAACTTCGGCGATACGACACGGGTAGAAAATAGCCGGGCGCTGCTGCAACGCGCGTTCGATCTGGGCATTACCCACTTTGATCTCGCCAATAATTATGGGCCGCCGCCGGGCTCCGCAGAATGCAATTTTGGCCGCATTCTGCAGGAAGATTTTTTACCGTGGCGTGATGAATTGATCATCTCCACCAAAGCGGGCTACACCATGTGGGATGGCCCTTATGGCGACTGGGGTTCACGGAAATACCTTATCGCCAGCCTCGATCAAAGCCTGAAACGTATGGGGCTGGAGTATGTCGATATCTTTTATCACCATCGTCCCGATCCCGAAACGCCGCTTAAAGAGACGATGAAAGCGTTAGATCACCTTGTGCGCCACGGCAAAGCGTTGTACGTGGGGATCTCTAACTATCCTGCCGATCTGGCCAGACAAGCTATCGATATTCTGGAGGATCTCGGCACGCCTTGCCTGATTCATCAGCCTAAATATTCGCTTTTTGAGCGTTGGGTAGAGGACGGGCTGCTGGCGCTGTTGCAGGAAAAAGGCGTCGGCAGTATTGCCTTCTCGCCGCTGGCGGGCGGGCAGCTCACTGACCGTTATCTGAATGGCATTCCGGAAGATTCCCGCGCGGCGAGCGGAAGCCGTTTCCTTAAACCAGAACAGATTACCGCCGACAAACTGGAAAAAGTTCGCCGGTTGAATGAACTGGCCGCGCGACGGGGCCAAAAATTGTCTCAGATGGCGCTCGCCTGGGTGCTGCGTAACGATAACGTTACCTCGGTACTGATTGGCGCCAGCAAACCGTCGCAAATCGAAGACGCCGTAGGAATGCTGGCCAATCGCCGTTTTTCGGCGGCGGAATGTGCAGAAATTGACGCTATTCTGGAGGGCCGGTTTTAGCAAAAAATGCTCTCCTTCATGATTTAAGAGTTAAGGCGATGAAACAAATCTTTACTGCTTTGTAATATTGCATTAACAGGCCGGCGACGGCTCGATCGTGAAGGAGAGAAAGTATGTTCAGGTCACTGATTCTGGCGGCAGCCTTGCTGGCTTTTACACCGCTTGCCGCGAATGCGGGCGAAATCACCCTGTTGCCCTCAATAAAATTACAGATTGGCGATCGCGATGATTACGGTAACTACTGGGACGGTGGTCGCTGGCGCGACCGGGATTACTGGCACAACCATTATGAATGGCGTAAAAATCGCTGGTGGCGCCATGACAACGGCTATCATCGCGGCTGGGATAAGCGTAAAGCGTATGAACGCGGTTATCGGGAAGGCTGGCGCGATCGCGACGATCATCGCGGGCGAGGCCGGGGTCACAAACATCATCACTAAGCCTCCTGCTGAATAACAGCCCGATGACGCCCACGCATCGGGCCTGCTATCTTTCTGTCTTTATGACAATCCCATCACCGTTCCAACCAGCAACCAGATATTCAGGGCGACGACCAGCACGACAATTATCCAGCCAATCTGTTTTACTCGCCGCGTGTTCACCAGCTCGCCCATTAGCGTAGCGTTACTGGTGAAAATCAGGAGCGGCACCAGCGCCAGCGCAATACCAAAACTCAGCAGCACCTGGCTCATCACCAGAATTCGGGTAGGGTCCAGCCCCATCAAAATCACAATAAATGAGGGCAGCATGGTAATGCTGCGCCGTACCCACAGCGGAATGTGAAAACGGACAAACCCTTGCATCACCACCTGCCCCGCCAGAGTCCCTACCACGGTGGAGGAAAGCCCTGCCGCTACCAGACTAAGACCAAACACCGTTGCCGCCGCATGGCTTAGTAACGGTTCCAGCGTCAGGTATGCCTGATCGAGGTCGGCGATGCCAGTGTGGCCGCTAAAATGAAACGCCGCCGCGGCGGTCGCCATCATTGCCAGATTGACAAAACCGGCAATCGTCATGGCAATAGCGACATCCCATTTCGTTGCTGAGTACCGTTGTTGCCGCGTTCCGCCGTGCAGATGCTGTGTTAATGACGAGTGCAGATAAATCACGTGCGGCATAATCGTCGCGCCAAGCACGCCGGCGGCTAAGAATACGGCTTCCGGGTTCGGTAGCGCCGGGATAACCATTCCTTTGCCAAGCTGCGCCATATCAGGCTGAGAGAAAAACAGCTCCACAATGTAAGCAGCGGCGACAAAAAGCAGTAAACCGCCGATGACTTTTTCAAGCGGTTTTTGACCGCGGCGTTGTAACATTAAAATCAGAAACGTCGCGATACCGGTCAATACCGCGCCCTGTAATAAAGAGACGCCCAGGATCAGCTTAAAACCTATTGCCGCGCCGATAAATTCAGCTAAATCGGTGGCCATCGCGATGATTTCCGCCTGTACCCAGTAAAACCAGACTACCGGGCGCGGATAATGGTCGCGAATTTGCTCCGCCAGGTTCTTGCCCGTGGCGATTCCGAGTTTTGCCGAGAGGATTTGAATCAGCATCGCCATCAGGTTCGCCCAGACCACCACCCAGAGTAGCTGGTAGCCAAAGCTGGCGCCGGCCTGAATATTGGTCGCGAAGTTACCAGGATCGATATAACCAATCGCGGCAATGAACGCAGGTCCCATTAATGCGAGCCTTAGCTTGCGCGCCGCCCGTCCGCTGCTATTCTCTACGCGATTGTCAGTCATCTTTTGCCTCAAAAACATAGCCTTTGCTATGTTTCATGCTATGTTTATTGATAATGATTATCAAGTGCATTTCAATGGGTACGGGTGATTACTTTGATAGTGTGAAACGATAGACCGATACGATGACGACCTGTATCAGAACAGTTTGGCTTAACATTACAAGATTAGCACACTGATATAACTTTTCATTTTCATATTCAGTACAGTAAAAGTGTATTACAGATCACTAATTTTGAATCTCGTCACAGGTCCTTATTATAGTGTGTGTTGGATCTCGTTTTCTTTACGGCTGTTGCATAGAATGTGCACGAAAATTAAACCTGCCTCATATTTGGAGCAAATATGGACCGCGTCCTTCATTTTGTCCTGGCGCTTGCCGTTGTTGCGGTACTCGCACTGCTGGTTAGCAGCGACCGTAAAAAAATTCGCATTCGTTACGTCATTCAGTTACTTGTTATCGAAGTATTACTGGCCTGGTTCTTCCTGAACTCGGATGTTGGCCTTGGCTTCGTAAAAGGTTTCTCCGAGATGTTTGAAAAACTGCTCGGATTTGCCAACGAAGGGACAAACTTCGTCTTCGGCAGTATGAACGATCAAGGTTTGGCGTTCTTCTTCCTGAAAGTATTGTGCCCGATCGTCTTTATTTCCGCGTTGATCGGTATTCTCCAGCATATCCGCGTTCTGCCAGTGGTCATCCGCGCTATTGGTTTCCTGTTGTCCAAAGTAAACGGTATGGGCAAACTGGAGTCTTTTAACGCCGTCAGCTCGCTGATCCTCGGCCAGTCTGAGAACTTTATCGCTTATAAAGATATCCTCGGCAAAATGTCCCGTAACCGCATGTACACCATGGCGGCGACCGCAATGTCTACCGTTTCCATGTCTATCGTGGGCGCGTATATGACCATGCTGGACCCTAAATATGTGGTCGCAGCGCTGGTTCTGAACATGTTCAGCACCTTTATCGTTCTGTCGCTGATCAACCCCTATGTCGTTGATGCCAGCGAAGAAAATATTCAGATGTCGAACCTGCATGAAGGCCAAAGTTTCTTCGAAATGCTGGGCGAGTACATTCTGGCAGGTTTTAAAGTGGCGATTATCGTCGCGGCGATGCTGATCGGCTTCATCGCGCTGATCGCGGCGCTGAACGCGCTGTTCGCAACAGTTACCGGTTGGTTCGGCTACAGCATCTCTTTCCAGGGCATTCTGGGTTACATCTTCTACCCGGTCGCATGGGTAATGGGCGTACCGTCCAGTGAAGCGCTGCAGGTAGGAAGTATCATGGCGACCAAACTGGTTTCCAACGAATTCGTGGCGATGATGGATCTGCAGAAAATCGCCGCTACCCTCTCTCCACGCGCTGAAGGCATTATCTCCGTCTTCCTGGTGTCCTTCGCGAACTTCTCTTCCATCGGTATTATTGCGGGCGCGATTAAAGGCCTGAACGAAGAGCAAGGCAACGTGGTTTCCCGTTTTGGTCTGAAACTGGTTTACGGTTCTACGCTGGTGAGCGTACTGTCCGCCTCTATCGCGGCGCTGGTACTGTAAGTCTGCGTTTAATGTAGAAACCGGGGAGCTATCCCCGGTTTTTTTATGCCACTTATTTACCTAACGGGCGCGGGCGGCCAATCAGATATCCCTGCAAACTGTGTACGCCAAGCTGCAATAGCAGATCGCGCTGCGCAGGCGTTTCAACAAACTCAGCCACGACGCTCAACGATTTCGCTTTCGCTAAATCAGTGATGGATTTCACGATCATCGCATCCAGGGAGTCCGTCAGAATATCTTTTACGAAACAACCGTCGATTTTAATGATGTCCGCCTTGAGGCGTTTTAGCCGTTCATAGTTTGCATAGCCGGTGCCGAAATCATCAATGGCGATTTTTAGGCCAAACTTACGCAGCTGGTTGATATTGTGCATACTGATTTCGGAATGAGAGAAGGCCTGTTCTTCAGTAATTTCGATGATGACCGAAGCAGGCGGGACGCCATAGCGTTTAAAAAGCTGCATAATGCGCGACGCCGTCTCTTTTTGCAGCAGCGTCAGCGGCATCAAATTAACCGAGAAACGCGCCCCCTGCTCCGCCGAAGGATGCGCGGACAACCATTGCAGGAGCGCTTCCATCACCTGCATATCAAACCGTACGCTCAGGTTAAACTGGGCGATAAGCGGAATGAACTGATTGGGCATCATGATACCGTCGTCGCACCGAAGCCGCGTCAGAATCTCGTCATACCCTTTTCCCTGCGAGTCGCGAATGGGTTGCGCATACAAAACCAGCGCGCCGCGCTCCAGCGCCTGACGGATTTTCTGCAACCGCAGCACCCGTTCCGTCGTCTGCCCGGAAGCGGCTTCAATACTCTGGGTCAGTGCAAGCACCCGACGGTGCGAACAGGATTGCTCCGCCAGCCAGCTTAATTGCCCCAACAGCGGTTGCAAGGTTTCCTGGCGACCATCGAATGTTCCCCACGATGCGCCGTATTCCATGTCCAGACCGGTATTGTTCCAGTAAATTTTGCGGTTATTAAGCACATTGAGCATATATTGCAGGCGGGCTTCCGTCTCCGGTCCCGTCAATACCAGCAATAACTCACTGCCCGGCAGATGGAAAATTTTCTCCTTTTCCAGCAGCAGCGGCTGCAACACGCGAAACACCTCGCGTTCGCAATGCACGCGCATCTGCATACCGTAATGACGGCTCAGAAATTCCAGGTTTTCCATGCGTAGATAACACACGCTTTGCCCGGCATCCTGTAAAAGAAACTGCTCCAGCGCACGCAGGTTAGGCAGTTGCGTCAACGGATCGGTTAATGCCTGCGAGTGCCACTGTCGATTCAACCATTCGCTACGCTGATTAATCCGCGCCATGTACAACAAACAAATACTAAAAGAAATGAGAACTGAAAGGATAAATGCCAGCGAATATTCTGAGCCCACGCCCTGCAGAAAATTGCGGTTATAGCTAAGCAGGAATAGCGCAGTGAGAGCCCAACTAAAATTCAACAGCGGATAGCTGATTTTCCCCACGCCGATGGTAAATCCAATGAACAGAACTGGCACCAGATAGCCAGCAATATACTTTGTCTCGAAAGGCGTACACAGCACCGCTAATAGCGTCGCCAGAGTGGCAAACCAGAGAAGCGTAAACAGGCGTTTTTCTTTGGCGAGATAAGGAGCGACATCCCTCCGCCAGAAAATACGAATATAGTGCGGGCTGACTATCATCCGCAGCGGATAATAGAAAAAGAGGGTAAAAATAAGCGCGGCAGAAATCAGACTCAATAAATCAACAATCGAGAAAATAGCGGTGCCGGTGCCAAAGAAGGTAGAGATTGTCACCGGGAAAGCCAGGTAGTGCCCCGCCAGATGCATACTGATTTTTATGCCAAACGGCGTCATTAACCCTAACCAGAAAACGCGTAGCCAGATGCCTTGGTTGGGTATTCCGTAGCGCCAGCGCGCGCCCAGCTGCCAGCGTACGATAGCGCAAACCAGCAACACGGGAAACGTCTGGCAAAATAGCAGCACCATCGCCTGTGGCAGAGGTAAATGAAAATTCCATTCATTAGTCAACATCATTCCGCCTACCATCGGCGCGACGCCACGGCGGCCAAATAAAAACAGCACGGAAAACATGACGCAGAGCGGTAGCCAGGCCAGAAAGATATAGCTGGAATCAATTGTGGCGCGGGGAGAAATGAGACGAGATAGCAGAATAGCCGGAACGGTCAGGCAGAAGGCCAGTAAAAATATTTTTATATTTTTTAATACGTTACACTTATCCGGCATTGCTTTAATGCTCACATCATTATATAAGGCGCATGAATAATAAGTATATTCGCATTATGAAGCAATCTAACAAAAGCTCATATTGACCGCAAAAGCAGCGGCAAACAAACGCACCTGAAGAGCAGCTCAGAGGCCATAAATTTTGTGACAAAAAGCAAAAACCCCCGCTTTTCAGCGAGGGTTTGAATGTTGGTGGAGCTAAGCGGGATCGAACCGCTGACCTCTTGCATGCCATGCAAGCGCTCTCCCAGCTGAGCTATAGCCCCATAGTGCTTTTACGTATACGCCAAATTTATCGGGAGTAAATTTGGTGGAGCTAAGCGGGATCGAACCGCTGACCTCTTGCATGCCATGCAAGCGCTCTCCCAGCTGAGCTATAGCCCCACTACGTAAAGCTTGTCGAGTTGACGGGCGGCATCATATGAATTCCCTCGGCATGTGTCAACGGCAAAATGAACTTGCCGAATTCAATCGCTGAAAAAGCATTCAAATAAAGGACATTGCGGCACAACTCGCATTCAGTAGTTAAACACGTCACGGTTTCGACTAAAATGGTGCTATAAAATGAACCACTAATTAACCCCACGACTATTCAGGGAATCGTTATGTTCAAGGAACGGATGACGCCAGAAGAACTCGCTAATCTCACCGGTTACAGCCGACAAACCATCAATAAATGGGTACGGAAAGAAGGCTGGGCAACATCGCCCAAACCTGGCGTCCAGGGCGGTAAAGCCCGTCTGGTTCATGTAAACGAACAGGTTCGTGAATATATCCGCAGCGCTGAACGTTCAGTTGACCATCACGCAGACACATTCACGCCTGCCAGCAACGCATCGCTTGAAGCGCTGCTCATGACGCTCGCCAAAGAGATGACCTCATCCGAGCAGAAACAGTTTACCTCTCTCCTCGTTCGTGAAGGGATTACCGGTTTGTTACAACGCTTAGGGATACGCGATAGCAAATAATATGAAAAGATTACGCAGTAAAATGACCACTGAAGAGCTGGCTGAATGCCTCGGCGTGGCCAGACAAACCGTCAATCGCTGGATCAGAGAACAACACTGGAAAACCGAAAAATTTCCCGGCGTCAAAGGCGGACGCGCAAGACTCATCCATATTGATGCCAGCGTGCGGGAGTTTATTCTCAATATTCCGGCTTTTCGCAAACTGCCTGCGTTTTATCAGGCGGAAGAGGCTTTCGCAGAATATGCGAACGCGGCGCACAGTCACGCTTATCGACAAATTATTGATGCCGTTGAAAATATGTCTGCTCAGGAACAGGAAAAACTGGCGCTGTTTTTATCGCGGGAAGGTATTCGCGGATTTCTGACGCGTTTAGGTATCAATGAGGCGGACTAACAAAGAATAAACGGCAGGCGTCTGCCCTGCCGTTTATTCTGTTTCAGCGGGCGTTACTGCTGGCTTTCACGCTCGGCGATAAAGCCCAGCGCTTTGTTGATGCGCTCAATGCTGCGGGTTTTACCAATCGCATGTACGGTGACATCCAGCGCAGGCGACTGCCCGGCACCGGTCACAGCCACACGCAGCGGCATCCCCACTTTACCCATCCCCACTTCCAGCTCATCCGCCGTGGCCTGAATCGCGTGGTGGACGTTTTCTGCTGACCAGTCCGTAATCGCCGACAGCTTGTCGCGCACCACTTCCAGCGGCTGACGCGCTACCGGGCGGAGGTGTTTTTTCGCCGCATCGGCGTCAAACTCGCTGAAGTCTTCATAGAAGTAGCGGCAGCTCTGCGCCATCTCTTTCAGAGTCTTGCAGCGCTCGCCCAGCAACTTCACCAGTTCAGCAAGCTGCGGGCCGTTACGGGTGTCGATATTTTCCTGCTCAATATGCCACTGCAAATGCGTCGCCACATATTCCGGCGCCAGCGTATTGATATAGTGGTGGTTCAGCCACAGCAGTTTATCGGTGTTGAACGCGCTCGCAGACTTGCTCACCGCACCGAGGGAGAACAGCTTGATCATCTCTTCGCGAGTGAAGATTTCCTGATCGCCGCTGGACCAGCCCAGACGCACCAGATAGTTCAGCAACGCTTCCGGCAGATAACCGTCATCGCGATACTGCATCACGCTCACCGCACCGTGACGTTTAGACAGCTTTTTACCGTCGTCGCCGTTAATCATCGACACATGCGCGTACATCGGCACCGGCGCGTTTAACGCTTTCAAAATGTTAATCTGGCGCGGAGTATTGTTGATATGGTCTTCGCCACGAATCACATGGGTAATTTCCATATCCCAGTCGTCCACCACCACACAGAAGTTGTAGGTCGGCGAACCGTCGGTACGACGAATGATCAGATCGTCCAGTTCCTGATTGCTGAATTCGATCGGGCCACGGATCTGATCATCAAAAATAACGGAACCGTCCTGCGGGTTAGCAAAGCGCACCACGCATGGCTCATCGTCGGCATGATGTTCGTAACTGTGACGGCAACGCCCGTCATAACGCGGCTTCTCGCCTTTCGCCATCTGCTCTTCACGCAGTTGCTCCAGACGCTCTTTAGAGCAGTAGCATTTATAGGCTGTTCCCGCCTCCAGCATCTCGTCAATCACCGCGTTATAGCGATCAAAACGTTTGGTCTGGAAATATGGGCCTTCGTCCCATTCCAGGTTCAGCCAGTTCATACCATCCATGATGGCTTCAATGGCTTCCGGCGTGGAACGCTCAAGATCGGTGTCTTCAATACGCAGCACGAATTCACCGCCGTGGTGACGTGCGAAAAGCCAGGAATAAAGAGCAGTACGCGCGCCGCCGACGTGCAGATAACCTGTCGGGCTAGGCGCGAAGCGAGTTTTGATTTTCATGAAATGGCCTTACGTTTATAAAGATGCCGACAACCGGCAAATCCTGGAAAGATGAATAGCCTTGTATTCTATCACTGTGGCTTGATTCCTCAATGTTGATCCGGTCAGAACACTGCGCTTTGCTATTTCCGTATAGAAATCATGCAGCGCGGGGTAATTCACGATCGTTTTGTTTAATTTTACGACGAACAAACAAAAACTTTAGAAAATGCGTTGACTCATTTTCAACTCTCCCTATAATGCGACTCCACACAGCGGGGGTGATTAGCTCAGCTGGGAGAGCACCTCCCTTACAAGGAGGGGGTCGGCGGTTCGATCCCGTCATCACCCACCAACTACTTTATGTAGTCTCCGCCGTGTAGATAAGAAATTGAGAAGTGGGTGATTAGCTCAGCTGGGAGAGCACCTCCCTTACAAGGAGGGGGTCGGCGGTTCGATCCCGTCATCACCCACCACTTTCTCGCCAGCTAAATTTCTTATTGTGAAGTACCGAAGTGGGTGATTAGCTCAGCTGGGAGAGCACCTCCCTTACAAGGAGGGGGTCGGCGGTTCGATCCCGTCATCACCCACCACTTCGGGTCGTTAGCTCAGTTGGTAGAGCAGTTGACTTTTAATCAATTGGTCGCAGGTTCGAATCCTGCACGACCCACCAATGTAAAAAAGCGCCCTAAAGGCGCTTTTTTGCTATCTGCGATATGGAAGATTCGAACCTGCAGCAGGTTCGGGTCTTGCCTGATGCGCTGCGCTTATCAGGCCTACAGACGACACCGCACACGTAGGCCGGATAAGACGTTAGTCGCCATCCGGCACAGACATCATACCGTCAACGCCGCCACCAGTTTCTCCAGTGCTGGCGTTGCCTGCTGCTGGTCATACACAATATACAAATCCGCCGGAATACGTTCCTCTAACGGACGGAACACCACACCCGGCCAGCTCATTTGCGCATAGCCATCAGCCATCAACGTAATCCCGATCCCCATACTGATCATCGCCAACACCGTTTGCGGCTCAACCACTTCCCGAATAATCATTGGCGAGAAACCCGCCTGTTGGCATACACGTTGTAAAAATCCCCAATCAGAATGTACGGAAGGCAACGTAACAAAATATTCATTGCGCAACGCCGACAGCGGCACAGAATCTCTGGATGCCAGATCGTGATCTTCCGGAACTGCAACCATGAATGCAGATTCATGCAAACGTATGCTGGTAAAACCGACTGCCGGTTCGATAGCCATACGCCAGATCCCTGCATCAAGTTCCCGACGCTCTAACAACGCCATTTGCATACCGGGAGACTTTTCGCGAAAAAGTACTTCAACATTGGGATTTGCTTTCAAAAAGTGACGCATCGCAGGACGCATTCTTCCCCACAGCGCCGTACCAACCACACCCAGTTCAATGCGCCCCGCTTCACCGCGACCAATCTGCTCCACTCGCGCCAGCGCCTGATTTGCACTGGCTAACAAGCGACGTGACTCCTCCATTAAAACTTTCCCGGCATGGGTTAATGCAACGCTGCGGGAATGACGAATAAACAGCAATGTACCCAGTTGCTGTTCAAGTTCTTTGATATGGATACTCAAGGGAGGTTGTGACATATTTAACCGGGCAGCAGCCCGGCCAAAATGCAATTCTTCTGCAACAGCGAGGAAATAACGTAATAGCTTTAGATCAATACGATGGGCTCGTTCCATCACTATCGCACTCCAGGAATAAGGGATAACGTCTGGAATTTACCATATTACCTAGTAAAAAATAGATTTAACGACAAGATACCCAATATACATAAATACAATAGATAATACCCCGGGTAAAACATTTGGTGCGGGAATAGGTATACGGCATAAAGTAAAAAATGCGCCAATACCAAATCCAATACCGGAGGAGAGAATAATTTCTTTCATGCTGTGTCCTTGTTCATAAAAATGGACTGGCGAACATCCTCTCGCCAGTCAAATAAAATTAATGTGCTAATGATTTGGTCGACAGTTTTTCTGGATGGTGCTGATATTTAAAGAACAATGCAAAAATAACGGCCAATGCCAGAGCGTAGGCGGCAAAGACCAGCCAGATGGTTTGCCAATCTTTTACGCCATCAATAGAAAAATAATCCACGGCCATACCGCTTAAAAGAGACCCAATCCACGCCCCCACGCCGTTAACCATGGTCATAAACAACCCCTGCGCGCTGGCGCGAATACTTGAGTCCACCTCCTGCTCTACAAATACTGACCCTGAGATGTTGAAGAAATCAAATGCGCAGCCATAAACAATCATCGACAGCAGCAGTAGCACAAAGCCAAACGGGGATGGATCGCCAAAGGCAAAGAAGCCGAAACGCAGCGTCCACGCCAGCATACTCATCAGCATTACCGTTTTAATACCAAAGCGTTTAAGGAAGAACGGAATGGTGAGGATAAAGCCCACTTCCGCCATCTGCGAAACTGAAAGCAAGATAGAGGGATACTTCACCACAAAGCTGTCGGCAAACTCAGGATTACGGGCAAAATCATGCAGGAACGGATTACCGAAGACATTGGTAATTTGCAGCACCGCCCCCAACATCATCGCAAACAAAAAGAAGATTGCCATGCGTGGATTTTTAAACAGAACAAAAGCATCCAGTCCGAGCTTACTGGCAAGCGTGGTGTTCGCCTTCTTCTCGGCTACCGGAATTTTCGGTAACGTCAGCGCATACAGGGCCAGCAATAACGATGCGCCAGAAGCGATGTATAATTGCGCACTGCTCAGTTCCAGCCCCATCAGGCTCACCGTCCACATCGCAACAATAAAACCTATTGTGCCGAAAACGCGCACAGGCGGAAATGACGTTACCGGATCCTGACCTGCTTTCGCCAGACAGGAGTACGAAACGCTATTGGATAATGCAATCGTTGGCATATACGCCATCGCATTAACCAACATCACCCAGAACATCGTCTGGGGATCGGTAACGGTGGTGGCGTACAATAACGCCCCCGCGCAAACCAGATGGCAAAGCATATAGGCTCGCTCAGCGCGCAGCCATTTATCAGCAATGATCCCCATAATGCCCGGCATGATAATCGCTGCCAGTCCTTTTGAGCTGTAGACCATACCGACATTCGCGCCGGTAAAATCCAGAGTGTTGATCATGTAAGAGCCCAGGGTAACCAGCCAGCTCCCCCAGATAAAATATTGCAAGAACGACATGACTTTTAAGCGGGACGTAATACCCATTTTTTATTCCTTGCCGTGAGATAAAGCCCCAATACGGGGCCGTAGTCATTGTGTTTAGGCCAGTTTACGTAAAAAGCCGCAAATCAGATTTATAAAGTTCTGCCGGGAAAGTTCAGCCGCCGCCAGCGTTTGCGCATGGGAGAGTTTTACATCGCCCAGCCCTTCCGCCAGATTGGTGATCGCTGAGACGGCAACAACTTTGAGGCCACAATGACGTGCGCTAATCACCTCAGGGACAACGGACATTCCGACCACATCGCCGCCAATAATCTGCATCATGCGGATTTCTGCCGCCGTTTCGAAGTTCGGACCCGGATAAGAAACAAATACGCCTTCAGTGAGGGGGAATCCCTCCTCTGCCGCAACGGACTGAAGCATGGCGCGATAATCTGCGTCATAAGCATTAGCCAGCGAGAAGAAGCGATCGCCATAACGATCATCGTTTGGCCCCACCATCGGCGTACCGGGCATCGTATTAATGTGATCGCTAAGCGCAACCAGGCTACCCGGCCCCACTTCCGGACGCAGAGATCCTGCCGCATTGGTGCAGAACAACACTTCACAGCCCAGTAATTTCAACGTGCGAATGGCATCGGTCATCACCGCCATTCCACGCCCTTCATAAAAATGTCCGCGACCTTTCATACAGGCCACCGGAACACCCGCCAGATGGCCGAGCACCAGTTCACCAGCATGGCCGTGTACGGTGCTGACGGGAAATCCCGGCAATTTCTCGTAAGAAATGGCTACCGCATCTTCGATTTGATCCGCCAGAGCACCCAACCCGGAGCCTAAAATAAACGCGACTCGCGGGGTAAATGCCGGTTTATGTGCATGAATAATATCAATACAATACTCAGGATTATGAGAAAAAAGAGCGTGAGGCATAAGTTTCCTTGTTCTATCGGATTTAATTTGACTCCTTTTTATAACGACCATCGCCCCTTGCTGACCAATACACTTTTCACGTGTCATCAATAGCCATTTAATATCGATAGATTTAGATCGCTTCTGTATTAATACAGAGGGAAAACAGTATTGGTTTTTGCTTGCACTTCATATTAACAATATGCCGCTTTCATATTTATAAATTGCCTCTTTTTAATTAACCCATTAATAATTATCGGCATAGGGAAATATGCTATGAAAAAAATTCTTACTCTGACGCTTTCTTCTTTACTCATTATTCCCGCACTCACCCATGCGGAATTTAAAGGCGGGTTCGCCGATATCGGCCTCCATTACCTCGACTGGACATCAGACACCACGGAAAAAACCAGTAAAAAATCCCATAAAGATGATTTTGGGTACCTGGAACTGGAAGGCGGAGCGAATTTTAGCTGGGGAGAAATGTACGGGTTCTTCGACTGGGAAAATTTTTACAATGGCCGCCACGCTAAACCAGGCAGCGAACAGCGTTACACCTTTAAAAATACCAACCGTATTTATCTGGGCGATACAGGATTAAACCTCTATCTCCATGCCTACGGGACGTACGGTTCACCTCATCGCGCTAATTTCCATGATGACATGTTTCTCTATGGTTTAGGCTATAACTTCACAGGTAACGGTTACTGGTTTAAACCCTTCTTTGCCAAACGTTATACCGATCAGACCTACTACACAGGCGATAATGGTTATGTATTAGGTTGGGTGGCCGGCTATAGCTTCTCGTTGGGTAGTGAGAAATTCAGCGTAACGAACTGGAATGAGTATGAGTTTGACCGCGATGCGTCCTACGCTGCGGGCAATGGCGGGAAAGATGGCATTAATGGCGCAGTAGCGCTGTGGTGGAATGCGACTCCTCACCTGACCGCAGGAGTACAATATCGTTACGCTGATAATAAGTTAGGAGAATCCTTCCTGCAGGATGGCATTATTTATTCCATCAAATACCTGTTTTAACACACTGCCCTGTCAAAAATGGCAGGGCAAGACCGCACCTCACACACGGACAGATAGATATTTATAGCTGATACAGCGGATCTTTCGCCCTCGCGGCGGTTAATTCGCTGGCCTGGGTACGCACCACGTCCCACAACGCCTGCGCCGCCGTGGAGAGCGATCGGTTTTTTCGTCGCGCCAGCATGAGCTGCCTTTCAACTACGGGCGTCAGCCGTTTAACCTGCAAGTGGCTGCCCTGCGGGAGCGGTAACGCCAGCGCGGGCAGCACGCTGATGCCGATTCCCGCTTCCACCATTGGAAACAGCGTGGCCGGGTGACCAATCTCCTGCACGATATCCGCCTCAATAGCAAAATGGGCCAGCGCCGCATCAATCAGCGGTCGACTGCCGGAAGCATAATCCTGTAAGACCAGCGAGGCCTGTTTAAGATCCTGCCAGCTCACCCATTCCTGATGCGCCAGCGGATGATCCTGGCGACACAACAGTAAAAAAGGCTCTGATAAGATGGCTTCACACTGTAAATCCACCGCTGCGCCGGGATCGATAACGATGCCAAAATCCACTTCACCCTGGCGGATGCTCTCCAGCACCCACTGCTGCGGACGATCGTGCAATACAAAATCAATAGCGGGATAAAGTGAATTACTTTGGGCAATGCATTGCGGAATAAGATGCGCAGAAATGGTTTGGCTCGCGGCAACGCGCACGGTGCCGGTTAATTGTGTCCCTACTCTGCCTGCATCGCGCAGTATGCTGTTCAGTTCATCAAGCACCCGCTCCAGACGCGTCGCCAGTTGTTGCCCCGCCTCGGTCAGCACCACCTCACGCGTGGTGCGATCCAGCAGTCTGACGCCGGTTTGCCGCTCCAGCTCTTTTACGCTATGACTGACCGCAGACTGGCTCAGTCCAATCCTGTCCCCTGCCCGACTGAAACTTTTGGCCTGGGCGACGGTAATAAAAATACGCAGTTGACGCAGTGAATAGTTCATCGACTAGATTCATATATAGATGCAATAAATTAATTTTATTTCTCAAAGCGAAAAACGCAAAATAGCTGCACCGACTTTCAGGAGTTTTTATGAAACTTTTTCGTATCCTTGACCCTTTCACGCTGACACTTATCACCGTGGTACTACTGGCCTCTTTTTTCCCGGCGGAAGGCGGCTTTGTGCCTGTCGTTGAAGGCATTACGACAGCGGCCATCGCTCTGCTGTTTTTTATGCATGGCGCGAAGCTTTCACGTGAAGCGATCATCGCTGGCGGCAGCCACTGGCGGTTGCATCTGTGGGTCATGTGCAGCACTTTTGTGCTCTTTCCTGTCCTCGGCGTACTGTTTGCCTGGTGGGCGCCTGTCAATGTCGACCCTATGCTCTACAGTGGCTTTCTGTATCTGTGCATTTTGCCCGCCACCGTGCAGTCGGCGATTGCATTTACTTCACTCGCGGGCGGTAACGTCGCGGCCGCGGTGTGCTCAGCGTCTGCGTCCAGTCTGCTGGGCATTTTCCTGTCGCCGCTGCTGGTCGGTCTGGTAATGAATATTCATGGCGCGCAGGGCAGTCTGGAAGAGGTGGGCAAAATTATGCTGCAACTGCTGCTGCCTTTTGTGCTGGGACACCTGTCTCGCCCGTGGATCGGCAACTGGGTCGCGCGCAACAAAAAGTGGATCGCGAAAACAGATCAGACCTCTATTTTGCTGGTGGTCTACTCGGCGTTCAGCGAAGCGGTGGTCAACGGCATCTGGCACAAAGTCGGCTGGGGATCGCTGCTGTTTATCGTCGTGGTCAGTCTCATACTGTTGGCGATCGTCATCACCATTAACGTCTTTGTCGCCCGTAAATGCGGCTTCAATAAAGCCGACGAAATCACTATTGTTTTCTGCGGTTCGAAAAAAAGCCTGGCCAACGGGATCCCGATGGCCAATATTCTGTTTCCGACGTCAGTGCTGGGTATGATGGTATTACCGCTGATGATCTTCCACCAGATCCAACTGATGGTCTGCGCAGGGCTGGCGCGGCGCTACAAACGCCAGACCGAGAAGTTACAGGCGCAGCAGGAAAGCCGCGCCGCGAAAGCTTAAAGCGGGCGTTTCAGGGGCTGTACCAGTTGCGTCAGCCCCTCGGTTTTAATCAGCAGCGTGATTTGCATCAACTCCCCCAGTTTACCCGCCGGAAATTGATCTTTACGGGCAAACCACAGCAAATACTCTTCCGGAAGGTCGATCAATCGACGTCCCTGATATTTGCCAAAGGGCATCACGGTGTTGGCGATTTCAACCAGCTGCTCTTTTTCCATCTCAGGCACCCAGTAAGCGGATCATTTCCGCTTCATCAATCACGGTAATACCCAGTTCCTGCGCTTTGGCCAGTTTGGAGCCCGCCGCTTCACCGGCAATCACCAGATCGGTTTTCTTCGATACGCTGCCTGCCACTTTCGCGCCCAGCGCCGCTAAACGCGCTTTAGCGTCATCGCGGGACATCTGGCTCAGGCTACCGGTTAGTACCACGGTTTTACCGGCAAACGGGCTATCGACCTCTTGCACATTAATGACTACCGGCGCGGGCCAGTGAACCCCTTCCGCCAGTAGCTGCCCAATCACGTCACGATTGCTCTCTTCGGCAAAAAAGTTAAAGACGTGCGTAGCGACCACAATCCCCACGTCGGGTACTTTCTGCAACTCGTCAATGGTAGCGGTCTGCAGCGCCTCCAGCGTGCCGAAATAAGCCGCCAGCCCCGCCGCCGTCGCTTCACCCACTTCACGGATGCCCAGCGCATAGAGAAAACGCGCAAAAGTCGTCGCTTTGGCTTTTTCCAGCGCGTTTACAACATTTTGCGCGGACTTTGGCCCCATTCGGTCCAGGCCGGTCAGTTTACCCGCCGTCAGACGGAACAGATCCGCTGGCGTATGGACATACTCCCTTTCCACCAGTTGGTCGATGATCTTATCGCCCATCCCGTCTACATCCATCGCCCGGCGCGACACAAAATGTTTCAGCGACTCTTTACGCTGCGCGCCGCAAATCAGCCCGCCGGTACAACGGGTAACGGCTTCGCCTTCAACGCGCTCTACGTCCGATCCGCACACCGGACAGTGCGTTGGAAACACAATCGGACGCGTCTCTTCAGGGCGTTCGGACAGAACCACGTTGACCACCTGAGGGATCACATCGCCTGCCCGACGGATAACCACCTTATCGCCAATGCGCAAGCCAAGTCGCTCAATTTCATCGGCATTATGCAACGTGGCATTGCTGACCAGCACACCAGCCACCTGAACCGGTTCCAGACGCGCCACCGGCGTAATCGCCCCGGTGCGCCCGACCTGAAACTCAACATCGCGCACAAAAGTCATCTGCTCCTGAGCAGGAAATTTAAACGCCACCGCCCAGCGCGGCGCGCGGGCCACAAAGCCCAGCTGTTCCTGCAAAGCCAGCGAGTTGACCTTAATCACCACGCCGTCGATATCAAAACCGAGCGTGGGGCGATCTTTTTCGACGTTGCGATAAAAATCCAGTACCGCCTGGGGAGAATCGCACAGCGTCACGCGATCGCTGACCGGTAACCCCCACGCTTTAAATTGCAGCAAACGTCCCAGATGCGTATCCGGCAACTCGCCGCCTTCCAGAATACCGACGCCGTAGCAGAAAAATGTTAGCGGTCGCTTCGCCGTAATACGCGGATCGAGCTGACGCAACGAGCCCGCCGCCGCGTTACGCGGATTAGCAAACACTTTGCCGCCAGTGCGGCGCGCGTCTTCATTGATCTTTTCAAACCCGGCCTGCGGTAAAAATACCTCTCCGCGAACTTCAAGACGCGCCGGAATGTTATCGCCGTGCAGCTTTAACGGAATGGCGCGAATCGTGCGCACGTTTGAAGTAATATCTTCACCGGTGGTGCCGTCGCCACGCGTCGCAGCGCTCACCAGCACGCCGTTTTCATACAGAATGCTGACCGCCAGACCATCCAGCTTTAGCTCGCAGCACCAGATGACATTTTCCGTGCTTTTTAGACGATCCTGCACTCGCTTGTTAAACGCCAGGAAGCTTTCTTCATCAAATACGTTATCGAGCGACAGCATCGGTACTTCATGGCGAATCTGGTTGAATGCCGTCAGCGGCGCCGCGCCAACGCGCTGCGTGGGCGAATCCGGCGTGATAAGGTCCGGACGTTGCGCCTCCAGCTCTCGCAGTTCCCGCATCAGGCGGTCATATTCGGCGTCGGGAATCTCGGGCGCATCCATCACATGATACAGATATTCATGATGGCGAAGCGTGGTTCGCAGTTCTGTCAGTTGTTGTTCGATTGGTTCCATATCACACCATCAATGATAAAAAACCCCCGACAGGCGGGGGTTACGTTAAAAATGTCACACCTGCGTTAACCTCAGGCGTTAGCGTCCATCACCTCGCGGATGCGGTCCTGATATTCGCGCAGTTTCTGCGGCGTCATCATCCGACGCTGGTCATCCAGCACGACGCCGCCGACCTCATCAGCGATATGCTGCGCGGATTGCAGCATCAGCTTGAAATTCTGCAGCGCATCGCCGTAAGACGGTACCTGCATAAAGATAGTGACGCCAGGCGTAGTGAAGTCCGTCATTTCAGGATCGAACGTTCCCGGATTGACCATATTCGCGAGACTGAACAAGGCCGGGCCGCTGCCGTCCGGGCTCAAATGACGATGGAAAATATTCATATCGCCAAATTTAAAGCCTGACTGCTGAATACTGTTCAGTAACACTTCACCATTAAGCTCGCTGCCATGATGGGCCGCGACGTTCATAATGATGACCGCCTCTTTACGCTGCGGTTTTTCCACAACCGGCGCTTCTTCCACTACCGGTTCCGCCTCAACCACAGGTTCCGCAGGCTGGAAGGTTTGCGCTGATGGCGGCGGCGCGGGCTGCGCAACAGGCTGCGGCGCTTGCGACGGCGGTGCAGGCTGCTGTTGCGGCGGCTGTACCGGCGGCGCAGATGGCTGAACCTGCTGAGGCTGCGGCGCAGGTTGGACCGGTTGCTGAACCGGCTGTTGCATCGGCGCTTGCGGCTGCGGCGGCGCCGCTGGACGCGGTTGCGCAGACGCATAAGGCGGCTGGTACTGGTGTTGCGGCGACTGACGAGGGGCATCATGCTCCTGCGACTGGCCGGGGGCATGATTTACGCGGTGAACACGAACTTCACCCACGCCTTCGTCTTCTTCGACATCGTCGTCATACGAGTCGTCGTCGCGTTTCGATTTCATGCGTTTTAGTGGACGATCGCGGAACATAGAAGATCGTTCTTTACGGCTGGTCCAGAAACCATGTACCAGTAAAGCGATTATGGCGATCGCGCCAACAATGATTAATATCAGACGCAAATCCTGCATCATTATATTCTCTGTTGTTCTAACACCTTGCCACCACGGCAAACATTTACTCACTAAGAGTATTTGCCGATTACGTCAAGTGCAAGTGTACTGTTGGCTTTCGCAGCATAAAGATGAAGGAAAATGTGCTTTTTGCTGTTTTTTCGAACATTTCCGAACTATCCACCGTCTGATAACCGGGTAAGATATCCCACGTTTACCCAGGGCTTTAAGAAAAAGGAGTATGTCCTGAATATGGTTTCATCATCCACAACCGTACCACGTAGCGGCGTCTATTATTTCTCGCAAGGATGGAAGTTAGTCACCCTACCGGGAATCCGCCGCTTTGTTATTTTACCTTTGCTGGTCAACATTGTGCTGATGGGCGGCGCATTTTGGTGGCTGTTTACCCAGCTTGACGCCTGGATACCTTCGTTGATGAGTCATGTGCCGGACTGGCTGCAATGGCTGAGCTATCTGCTGTGGCCGATTGCGGTTATCTCTGTTCTGCTGGTCTTTGGCTATTTTTTCTCTACCCTCGCCAACTGGATCGCCGCGCCGTTTAACGGCCTTTTAGCCGAACAGCTTGAGGCGCGGTTAACCGGCGCCACGCCGCCAGATACCGGCATACTCGGCATCATGAAAGATGTACCGCGCATTATGAAACGTGAATGGCAAAAGCTGGCGTGGTATCTGCCGCGCGCTATTGTGCTGCTGGTTCTCTATTTTATTCCTGGCATTGGCCAAACCATCGCGCCGGTGCTGTGGTTTTTGTTCAGCGCCTGGATGCTGGCGATCCAGTATTGCGACTACCCGTTTGATAACCACAAAGTGCCGTTTAAAACGATGCGCGCCGCGTTGCGCACGCAGAAGGTGGCGAATATGCAATTTGGCGCGCTCACCAGCCTCTTTACGATGATTCCGGTGCTTAACCTTTTCATTATGCCTGTCGCCGTCTGTGGCGCGACGGCAATGTGGGTTGATTGCTGGCGTGCTAAGCACGCGTTATGGAAATAACGTAAAAATGTATAAATAAGAGATGGCTTATGCTGTCTCTTATTCCATACTGATAACCATTATTTCCCATCAGCATATAGATATGCGAAATCCTTACTTCCCCATATCTGGCTGGAAGGTATGCTGGGAAGGTATCCCAATTTCATACAGTTAAGGACAGGCCATGAGTAAGATTTATGAAGATAACTCGCTGACTATCGGTCATACGCCGCTGGTTCGACTGAACCGTATCGGTAATGGACGCATTCTGGCGAAGGTGGAGTCGCGCAACCCGAGCTTCAGCGTCAAGTGCCGTATCGGCGCCAATATGATTTGGGATGCCGAAAAGCGTGGCGTACTGAAACCTGGCGTGGAACTGGTGGAGCCGACCAGCGGCAACACCGGTATTGCGCTGGCGTATGTCGCCGCCGCGCGCGGTTACAAACTCACCCTGGCCATGCCGGAAACCATGAGCATTGAACGCCGCAAGCTACTCAAAGCATTAGGCGCGAATCTGGTGCTGACCGAAGGGGCGAAAGGGATGAAAGGCGCTATTCAGAAAGCCGAAGAAATTGTCGCCAGCGATCCGCAAAAATATCTCCTGCTCCAGCAGTTCAGCAACCCTGCCAACCCGGAAATCCATGAAAAAACCACCGGCCCGGAAATCTGGGAAGACACCGATGGTCAGGTGGATGTGTTTATCTCCGGCGTCGGCACTGGCGGTACGTTAACCGGCGTCACGCGTTATATCAAAGGGACGAAGGGTAAAACCGATCTTATCACCGTTGCGGTAGAACCCACTGACTCCCCGGTTATTGCCCAGGCGCTGGCTGGTGAAGAGATCAAACCAGGCCCGCATAAAATTCAGGGCATCGGCGCAGGCTTCATCCCGGGCAACCTGGATCTGAAACTGATTGATAAAGTGGTTGGCATCACCAATGAAGAAGCCATTTCTACCGCGCGCCGTCTGATGGAAGAGGAAGGTATTCTGGCAGGAATTTCTTCCGGTGCCGCGGTTGCTGCAGCGCTTAAGCTGCAGGAAGATGAAAGCTTTACCAATAAGAATATTGTGGTTATCCTACCTTCATCAGGTGAGCGTTATCTGAGCACCGCGTTGTTCGCCGATCTCTTTACTGAGAAAGAACTGCAACAGTGATGCCAGCATGTTAAAAACGCGTAAAAAAGCACCTTTTTGGGTGCTTTTTTGTGGCCTGCTTCAAACTTTCACCTCACCTGGCATTGATTCACCCTGCCGGAACTGGTATTTAACCAGACTAATTATTTTGATGCGCGAAATTAATCGTTACAGGAAAAGCGTTAGCTGAATCGATTTTATGATTTGGTTCAAATCTTCCTTTCGCGGCATAATGTTTAATGACGAGCGAAACGTCAGCGGCCATAAGTTGCCAGCAACGGATTGCGTAGAACACCTTTTGTGTCGCGTCCCGTTTACGCCGGCGCTAACAATACAGGCTAAAGTTGAGCCGCCAGGCTAGACTTTAGTTCCACAACACTAAACCTATAAGTTGGGGAAATACAATGTTCCAGCAAGAAGTTACCATTACCGCTCCGAACGGTCTGCACACCCGCCCTGCTGCTCAGTTTGTTAAAGAAGCAAAAGGCTTCACTTCTGAGATTACTGTGACTTCCAACGGCAAAAGCGCCAGCGCGAAAAGCCTGTTTAAACTGCAGACTCTGGGCCTGACTCAAGGCACCGTCGTCACCATCTCCGCAGAAGGTGAAGATGAGCAGAAAGCGGTTGAACATCTGGTCAAACTGATGGCGGAACTCGAGTAAGTTTTTTTCCGGGTTCTTTTAAAAATCAGTCACAAGTAAGGTAGGGTTATGATTTCAGGCATTTTAGCATCCCCGGGTATCGCTTTCGGCAAAGCACTGCTGCTGAAAGAAGACGAAATCGTCATTGACCGGAAAAAAATTTCTGCCGACAAGGTTGATCAGGAAGTTGAACGTTTTCTGAGCGGTCGTGCCAAGGCATCTGCGCAACTGGAAGCGATCAAGACAAAAGCTGGTGAAACGTTCGGTGAAGAAAAAGAAGCCATCTTTGAAGGGCATATTATGCTGCTCGAAGATGAGGAGCTGGAGCAGGAAATCATAGCCCTGATTAAAGATAAGCACATGACGGCTGACGCAGCCGCACATGAAGTTATCGAAGGTCAGGCCACTGCCCTGGAAGAACTGGATGATGAATACCTGAAAGAGCGCGCGGCTGACGTACGTGATATCGGTAAGCGCCTGCTGCGCAACATCCTGGGTCTGGCCATTATCGATCTGAGCGCGATTCAGGAAGAAGTTATCCTGGTTGCCTCTGACTTGACGCCGTCAGAAACCGCGCAGCTGAACCTGCAGAAAGTGCTGGGCTTCATCACCGACGCGGGCGGACGCACGTCTCATACCTCCATCATGGCGCGTTCTCTGGAACTGCCAGCGATCGTAGGTACCGGTAGCGTCACCGCTCAGGTGAAAAACGGCGACTATCTGATTCTGGATGCCGTAAACAACCAGGTTTACGTCAACCCGACCAACGATGTTATTGAGCAACTGCGCGCCGTCCAGGAGCAGGTTGCGACCGAGAAAGCGGAACTCGCAAAACTGAAAGATCTGCCGGCAATCACGCTGGATGGACATCAGGTTGAAGTTTGCGCCAACATCGGTACCGTTCGTGACGTTGAAGGCGCTGAGCGTAACGGCGCGGAAGGCGTTGGTCTGTATCGTACTGAATTCCTGTTCATGGATCGCGACGCGCTGCCGACGGAAGAAGAGCAGTTTGCCGCCTATAAAGCGGTCGCTGAAGCGTGCGGCTCGCAGGCGGTTATCGTCCGTACCATGGACATTGGCGGCGACAAAGAGCTGCCGTACATGAACTTCCCGAAAGAAGAGAACCCGTTCCTGGGCTGGCGCGCCGTGCGTATCGCCATGGATCGCAAAGAGATCCTGCGTGACCAGGTTCGCGCGATTCTGCGTGCCTCCGCTTTCGGTAAATTGCGCATTATGTTCCCGATGATCATCTCTGTTGAAGAAGTTCGCGCGCTGCGCAAAGAGATTGAAATCTACAAACAGGAACTGCGTGACGAAGGTAAAGCATTTGACGAAAGCATTGAGATTGGCGTGATGGTGGAAACACCGGCTGCGGCGACAATTGCGCGTCATTTAGCCAAAGAAGTTGATTTCTTTAGTATCGGCACCAATGATTTAACGCAGTACACCCTGGCAGTTGACCGTGGTAATGATATGATTTCACACCTTTACCAGCCAATGTCACCGTCCGTACTGAACTTGATCAAGCAAGTTATTGATGCTTCTCATGCAGAAGGTAAATGGACTGGCATGTGTGGTGAGCTTGCAGGCGACGAACGTGCTACACTTCTGTTGCTGGGGATGGGTCTGGACGAATTCTCTATGAGCGCCATTTCTATCCCGCGCATTAAGAAGATTATCCGTAACACGAACTTCGAAGATGCGAAGGTGTTAGCAGAGCAGGCTCTTGCTCAACCGACAACGGACGAGTTAATGACGCTGGTTAACAAGTTCATTGAAGAAAAAACAATCTGCTAATCCACGAGATGCGGCCCAATTTACTGCTTAGGAGAAGATCATGGGTTTGTTCGATAAACTAAAATCTCTGGTTTCTGATGATAAGAAAGACACCGGAACTATTGAGATTGTTGCCCCGCTCTCTGGCGAGATCGTCAACATCGAAGACGTGCCGGATGTAGTTTTTGCTGAAAAAATCGTTGGTGATGGCATCGCTATCAAACCAACCGGTAACAAAATGGTCGCCCCTGTTGACGGTACCATCGGCAAAATCTTTGAAACCAACCATGCGTTCTCTATCGAATCCGATAGCGGCATTGAGCTGTTCGTTCACTTCGGTATCGACACCGTTGAGCTGAAAGGCGAAGGCTTCAAGCGTATTGCTGAAGAAGGTCAGCGCGTGAAAGTTGGCGATCCGGTCATCGAGTTCGATCTGCCGTTGCTGGAAGAAAAAGCCAAGTCTACCCTGACTCCGGTTGTTATCTCCAACATGGATGAAATCAAAGAACTGATCAAACTGTCCGGTAGCGTGACCGTGGGTGAAACTCCGGTTATCCGCATTAAGAAGTAATTCTTGCCGCAGTGAAGAATGGCGCCTTTGGGCGCCATTTTTTTTGCCTGTAGGCCGAATAAGGCGCTTGCGCCGCCATCCGGCGATGGTGTGGCGCACTGCCTGATGGCGCTACGCTTATCAGGCCTACAAGGTTGCGAACATTTCAGCGCCAATCCACGGGTTACAACTGCGAGGTCACCGGGCGAAAGCACTTCTCGCGCATCAGGATCTTCATCCCCTCCGGGCCACTCTCCAGCATCCTGCGTTCGGAATCGGACACTTGCAACTCGCACTGATAGCCGCCAGTGATGCCAAACATCGCCCGCGCCACGCAGATATCTTCCAGCGCGTCCAGCCCGCTCGTTTCAAAATGCCCCACGATACGTCCCTGCTGGCGAACCACCAGCCGATAACTCTTCATCGCGCCTCCCCTGCCGGCGGCAGAATTAACTCATCACAGCCACACTGCTGTGTCCAGGTCATCACCTCCAGCACGCGCTGCGCCGCATCTTTTGCCGCGGTCGTCAGTTTTTTCCCCTGCACAATACCGCTGACCAGCTCGGCGCAGAAGAGATCTCCCGTCCCTTTTAACTCCGTCGCCACCCGCGGATGGGCAAAGACCTCCACGACCTGCGCAGTAACGACCGCAACCGTTATGGTCTCCAGAGACTCGCCCGGCGCGCTGGTGATAACCACCCATTTCAACGTATCGGAAAGCAGCGATTGCGCCGCCGCCACCGCCTCTTCCAGCGTGCGGCACGGTTTACCACTCAGCATCTCCAGCTCAAATACGTTCGGCGTTAGCCCCTGCGCCTGCGGCAACAAATGCGTGCGATAAGCCTGCGGAATTTCCGCCTGCACATACATTCCACTGTCGGTATCGCCAATGACCGGATCAACAAGAATACACACCTCCGGATGCGAAGCCCGGATCGCCATTAGCCACTTCGAAAGCAAGACAATTTGGTCTGCGCTGCCCATGTAACCGGTGGTAATCGCTTTTAATTCACGTAGCGCATCGCGCTCATTCAACGCCGTAAGGTAGCCTGCAAACCACTCGGCGGGAATAATGCCGCCATAAAAGGTTTTATAGTGCGGCGTATTGCTGAATAGCACCGTCGGGACCGCCGTCACGCGTAGTCCCTGCGCTTTAATGGCCGGAACAGCGATACTGTTGCCTACGCTGCCGTACACGACCTGTGACTGGACGGCGACGATATCGGTCTGTAATGCCCGATGGTTGTCGTCGAAGAGCACTGACTGAATATCACTCTCTTGTCCCATAGAATTTTCCTCTCGCTGGACAGCAGGCTACCGCCTCATTATCATTGTCATATGCTAAAATTCATTTTGTCATAGGTCAATAATGATCGACGGAAAAACCGCTAACGAAATTTTTGACAGTATCCGTCAACACATTATCGCCGGCACGTTACGGGCGGAGGATTCGCTCCCGCCGGTACGGGAGCTGGCAAGCGAATTAAAGGTGAACCGCAATACCGTCGCAGCGGCGTATAAACGGCTGATAACGGCGGGACTGGCGCAAAGTTTAGGCCGCAATGGGACGGTGATTAAAGGCAGTCCGTCTCCCGTAGCGCTGGAAGGCGGCGATCCGCATACGCCTCTGCACGACCTTTCCGGCGGCAATCCCGATCCGCAGCGTCTGCCTGACCTTAGCCGTTATTTTGCCCGTCTCAGCCGCACGCCGCATCTCTACGGCGATGCGCCCGTTTCCCCTGAACTACACGCCTGGGCGGCGCGCTGGCTACGGGATGCCACCCCCGTCGCAGGCGAAATTGATATCACCAGCGGAGCTATCGACGCCATTGAAAGACTGCTTTGCGCGCATCTGCTGCCGGGCGACAGCGTCGCGGTGGAAGATCCCTGTTTTTTAAGCAGTATCAATATGCTGCGCTATGCCGGTTTTAGCGCCAGCCCGGTCAGTGTGGATAGCGAAGGAATGCAGCCTGAAAAGCTGGAACAGGCGCTAAACCAGGGCGCGCGGGCAGTGATCTTAACGCCGCGCGCGCACAACCCTACCGGCTGTAGCCTGAGCGCTCGCCGTGCCGCTGCGCTGCAAAATATACTGGCGCGTTACCCTCAGGTAGTGGTCATTATCGACGATCACTTCGCCCTGCTTTCTTCGTCGCCCTGGCAGCCGGTTATTGCGCAGACAACGCAACACTGGGCGGTGATACGCTCCGTTTCCAAAACCCTCGGCCCCGATTTACGTCTTGCTATTGTCGCCAGCGACAGCGCGACCTCGGCAAAACTTCGGCTGCGGCTAAATGCCGGTAGTCAGTGGGTCAGCCATCTGTTACAGGATCTGGTCTACGCCTGCCTGACCGACCCTGAGTATCAGCACAGGCTGGCGCAAACGCGGCTGTTTTACGCCACCCGGCAACAAAAACTGGCCCGCGCCCTACAGCAATATGGCATCGCCATTTCTCCCGGCGACGGCGTGAATGCCTGGCTCCCGCTGGACACCCATAGCCAGGCTACCGCGTTTACGCTGGCAAAATCCGGCTGGCTGGTACGTGAGGGAGAAGCCTTTGGCGTAAGCGCGCCGTCTCACGGTCTACGTATCACGCTGTCGACATTAAATGACAGCGAGATCAACACGCTGGCGGCTGATATCCATCAGGCGCTAAATCGCTAACAGGAGAAAATAACGTGCGAGTTCATTTTGTTGTCCATGAGTCGTTTGAATCCGCTGGCGCTTATCTGAAATGGGCTGAAGATCGCGGTTATACCATTTCATGGTCGCGCGTCTATGCCGGAGAAGCGCTACCGCCCAATGCCGATGAGTTCGATATGCTCGTGGTATTTGGCGGTCCGCAGTCGCCGCGCACCACCCGCGAAGAGTGCCCGTACTTTGACTCTCGCGCCGAACAGCACTTAATTAATCAGGCGATTACGGCCCGGCGAATGGTTATCGGCATTTGTCTTGGTTCGCAGCTCATTGGCGAGGCGCTGGGCGCCGCGGTGTGCCAAAGTCCGGAAAAAGAGATTGGCCACTACCCTATTACGCTCACTGAAGCCGGTCTGCGGCATCCGCTTATCGCCCACTTTGGCTCACCGTTAACCGTCGGCCACTGGCACAACGATATGCCAGGACTCACCGATCAGGCGACCGTGCTGGCCGAAAGCGAAGGCTGTCCACGTCAGATAGTGCAGTACGGTAATTTTGTCTACGGTTTCCAGTGCCATATGGAATTTACCGTCGAGGCGGTTGAAGGATTAATCCAACATTCGCAGCAGGAGCTGGCCGACGCGCAAGGGAAGCGTTTTATCCGCTCGGTTGCCGAAATGCGCGCATGGAATTACCAGCAAATGAATGAAAAGCTGTGGCGTTTTCTGGATGAACTCACGCTGGCGCACTCACAAAAATAACCCCACCAGGAGTGCAACTTATTACCCGGCTAACGGTCTGAGGTGCAGTGATTATCGCATGAAAAAGGATTTTACCATGAAGAAAATTGTCTGCGCCGTCGTTGCGCTCCTGCTGACCCTACCCGCCTGGGCGAAGCTAAACGCCCACGAAGAAGCGCGCATTAACGCCATGCTGAATGCGCTGGCGCAGAAAAAGGATCTGACCTTCGTTCGTAACGGTGATGCGCATAACTGCGAGGAAGCCGTATCGCACCTGCGCTTAAAACTGGGTAACACGCGCAATCGTATCGACACCGCCGAACAGTTTATCGATAAAGTCGCGTCGTCGTCGTCCATCACCGGAAAGCCCTATATCGTTAAAATTCCCGGTAAAAGCGATGAAAACGCGCAGCCTTATTTACATGCGCTTATTGCGGAAACGGATAAAACGGTTGCGCCGTAAGGGAAGTAAACCGCAGCAATGAAGCTGGCGGTGCGCAATGGGTTATTCTCATGCAACAGACCTGCCAGGCAGATCTGTTGCTTAAAAAGTAGAGCAGGATTAACGCTTATAAGTACTCAAATCAATTGTCTGCTCGTTACACCGCCCTTCTTTCGTGTCGTATTTTTGCAGGTATTCCTTCGCCAGTTTCTCCGCCTGTTTTCGTTCATCGGAACTCATACTGTTCTCAAAACGTCCCCTGTCTATCAATCCCCATTTAGAACCTCGCGTCGCTGCTACCGTGAGCCATGCCCACGCCTGAACATATTCGTGTCGATAAGCATAAGTCGCACCAATATTTTGCTGGGCGGTACACTGACCCTTTTTAGCGGCATCCGTAAAATAGGCAAATGATTTTTCCATTATCCACTCTACTGAACGGTGCTCATCCTCGGGGGCAACATGTCCATGCTCATATAACACGCCCAGATTATTTGTCGCTTTTGCGCTCCCTTGAGCTGCAGCTTTTTGATACCAAAAAACGGCTTTCTCCACATCACGCTCCACACCATCGCCAATATGATATTTACGGCCCAGTTGAAACTGCGCATTCATATCCCCTCGATCTGCCTGTTGCTGTAACTCATCCAACGAGGTTTCTGCATAGGCAAGAGGGGCAATGGCGTAAAACAAACCGACAAAAATCAGTGTCCGGAAAGCAAATTTCATGAAATTAATTCCTTTAATTACGTAGCGTCATCATCCTTTTTGACGTGTTTTTATACCTAAAGATAGCTTTCTGTGTGTCTGATTCCGCACCATCGACAATGTGATATTTCCGGCCCAGTTGAAATTGTGCGGTCATATCCCTTTTGCAGTCACTTATCCAATGAGTTTCAGTTTGAACAGAGGAGACATGGTGCAACTAGCAGGAAAAACTGCGCTATTCCTGGTCAATTTCATAGCATTGGCGATCATATCTAAATCCCTGCCCCCTGGCTGAAATGCTCTTCACCAAACACGCCGGTCGAAAGGTAACGGTCGCCGCGATCGCAGATGATCGCCACCACTATCGCGCCGGGCGTGGCTCGTGCGACGCGTAACGCGCCCGCTACCGCGCCGCCGGAACTCACGCCGCAGAAAATGCCTTCACGAACGGCCAGTTCACGCATGGTGTTTTCGGCATCATTCTGATGAATATCCAGCACCTCATCTACCAGCGAGGCGTTAAAAATGCCCGGCATATATTCCGCAGGCCAGCGGCGAATGCCCGGAATACTGCTGCCCTCTTCCGGCTGTAGGCCAACGATGGTGACCGGTTTTTCCTGCTCGCGCAGAAAACGCGACACGCCGGTAATGGTGCCGGTCGTGCCCATGCTGGAGACAAAATGGGTGATGCGACCTGACGTTTGCCGCCAGATTTCCGGGCCGGTGGTCGTGTAGTGGGCGTAGGGATTATCAGGATTATTAAACTGATCGAGCAGTTTGCCCTCGCCTCGCTCAGACATAGCGAGCGCTAAATCGCGCGCCCCTTCCATTCCCTGCTCTTTAGTGACCAGAATCAGTTCCGCGCCATAGGCCCGCATTGCCGCCCGACGCTCCTGGCTCATGTTGTCTGGCATCAACAGCTTCATGCGATAACCTTTCAGCGCGGCGATCATCGCCAGCGCAATGCCAGTGTTGCCGCTGGTCGCTTCAATCAGGACATCGCCCGGTTTAATTTCCCCGCGCTTTTCCGCCTCGACAATCATCGATAGCGCCGCGCGATCTTTCACCGATCCTGCCGGATTATTGCCTTCCAGCTTGACCCAGATTTCACTGCCGTTATCCGGCCCCAGACGTTGTAATTTGACCAGCGGCGTATTGCCGATGGTTTGTTCTAATGTATTCACGTTTTCAGCTCGTAAAAAAGCCCGGTATGCGTAGCGCCACCGGGCGATAACTATACAAATTAACCTATCAGGCCGATTGCGCCAGAGCAAGTTCCTCTTCACGCGTTTCAATACGCTGGTCGCCGTTATACAGACGCGCTTTTTGCAGTCCAACAAACAAACGCTCGCCGCGAACCGGAACATCCTCACCCGCCATCACCACCGTCAGCGGATCGTGATACCACCCCAGCGGCTGCACCACTAGCTGTGTATAGTGACCTTTCGGGCTGGCCTCAATGACCTGTACTGGTAGCGGAGAATCCAGGCTGGTGCGGCGGCTAATATCCACCTCCCACGGACGCAGGAACAGATCGACCGGCCCCTGGTACGCGGGCGTATAACCCAGCGGCCAGCGATGCGCGCCAACGTGAAACTGCCCGCCGCGGACGGTGCCTGTCAGGCGGTTCACCTCGCCCATAAACTCCAGTACGAAGCGGGTTGCCGGTTCACGCCACACCCGATCCGGCGCATCAGCCTGTTCGATATTGCCCTGACTCATCACCACCACCCGATCCGCCACTTCCGTCGCTTCTTCCTGATCGTGGGTGACAAAGACGCTGGTGAATTTCAGTTCTTCATGTAGCTGGCGCAACCAGCGACGTAACTCTTTACGTACCTGGGCATCCAGCGCGCCAAAGGGTTCATCCAGCAGTAGAATTTGCGGTTCTACGGCAAGCGCGCGCGCCAGCGCCACACGCTGTTTTTGTCCGCCGGAAAGCTGGGCGGGGAAGCGATCCGCGAGGTGCGCCAGTTGCACCATCTCCAGTAATTGCATCACTTTCGTTTTAATCGCCGCCGCAGTTGGACGGTCGCGTCGCGGCAGCACCGTCAGGCCAAAAGCAATGTTGTCAAACACCGTCATATGGCGAAACAGCGCATAGTGCTGAAACACAAAACCGACTTTACGCTCACGCGCGTGCAGGCGGCTAACGTCCGTACCGTGGAAACGAATATGGCCGCTGGACTGATGCTCCAGCCCGGCAATAATGCGCAGCAGCGTCGTTTTGCCGGAACCTGACGGCCCCAACAAGGCAACCATCTGGCCGGAAGGAATATCCAGCGAGATATCATTTAGTACCTGAGTACGACCAAACGATTTCTTAATTCTGGCGATCTCAATGCTCATGATTTTCCTCCTGTTGCGCGCGTTTTTCCTGATTCTCCAGACGCCATTGCAACATGCTCTTCAAAAACAGGGTAATAATCGCCATTAGCGTCAACAATGCGGCGGCGGTAAAGGAGCCGACGGTGTTGTAGTCCTGCTCCAGTAATTCAATCTGTAACGGTAGCGATAACGTTTCGCCGCGAATCGAGCCGGACACCACCGACACCGCGCCAAACTCGCCAATCGCGCGGGCGTTGGTTAATACCACGCCGTAGAGTAGCGCCCAGCGAATATTCGGCAACGTCACGCGGCGAAACATTTGCCAGCCGGATGCGCCCAGCAAAATAGCCGCCTCATCTTCCTGACTGCCCTGGCTGAGCATTACTGGCACCAGTTCGCGCACCACAAACGGACAAGTGACAAAAATAGTGACCAGTACCATCCCCGGCCAGGAGAACATCATTTGTAAATTATGCTCATCCAGCCAGCCGCCCAACGGGCCGTTGGAACCATAAAACAGCAGATAAACCAGACCGGCCACCACCGGCGAGACGGCAAAGGGAATATCCAGCAGGGTCAGCAGTAGCTGACGTCCGGGGAAGTTAAAGCGCGTCACCAGCCACGCCAGCAGAATGCCGAACACCAGATTCACCGGCACTGCGATCAAGGCAATCAACACCGTCAGCCAGATGGCGTGCAGCATGTCCGGATCGGCCAGATTTTGCAGTACCGGCATTAACCCTTTGCTGAACGCCTGCACGAAGATGTAAATCATCGGCACCAGCAGGATAAACGCCGAAACCAGCATCCCGACGCCAATCAAAAACCATTTTCCCCAGTTAATGCGGGGGACGTCGTATCGCTTCAATTGAGTCACTTCCGCCATTAATGACCTACCACACGTCGACCAAAGCGACTTTGCAGAGTGTTAATTGAGAACAGCAGCAGCAAGGATGCCGCAAGGATCACCGAGGCAATGGCGCTGGCGGCGGGGTAATCAAACTCCTGCAAACGCACAAAAATCATCAGCGAGGTCACTTCTGTTTTCCAGGCGATATTTCCGGCGATAAAAATCACCGCGCCAAACTCGCCCAGGCTACGGGTAAAAGAGAGCGCCACGCCGGCAATCAGCGCAGGCGACAGCTCAGGCAGCACGACTTTGCGAAAACTTTGCAGCCGGGTGGCCCCCAGCGTTTGTGCCGCTTCTTCATATTCCGGCCCCAACTCTTCCAGTACCGGCTGGACGGTGCGCACCACAAATGGAATGCTGGTAAAGGCCATCGCCACCGCAATACCGAGCCAGGTATAGGTCATTTTGATATCAAACTGCGCAAGAAACTGACCGTAGAAACCGTTCACTGAGAACAGCGAGGCCAGCGTTAACCCCGCCACCGCTGTCGGCAGCGCAAACGGCAGATCCATCAGCGCATCCAGCAACGTGCGCCCTGGAAAACGGTAGCGGGTTAAAATCCACGCCATCAGCAGGCCAAACACGCCGTTAAAAATCGACGCTACAAATGCCGCCAGTAGCGTCACTTTATAGGCAGCCACCACCTGTGGGTTGGTCACGACATCCCAGTATTGCGCCCAGCTCATCTGTGAGAGCTGCATCACCAGCGCGCTCAACGGCAACAGTAGGATCAGGCAGACAAACAGCAAACTGGTGCCGAGGCTTAACGTAAAGCCGGGCAGCACGCGTCGGGAAGAAACGGCAAGCATTACTTACGCCCCGCCGCCAATAGTTTGTCCAGCTCGCCGCCGCTGGCAAAGTGCGTTTTCATCACTTCCGGCCAGGAACCAAACTTGTCTTCCACGCGGAACAGTTCGGTCTGCGGGAATTTATCTGCTTGCTTGCCCATGATTTCCGGGTTATTCACGCGGTAGTAGAAATCGGTAATGATGGTCTGCGCCTGCGGGCTATACAGCCAGTTCAGGTAAGCTTTGGCGGCTTTTTCTGTGCCGTTGGCCTGCACGTTTTTATCCACCCAGGCGACCGGGAATTCAGCAAGAATGTTCGTTTTCGGGATCACCACTTCAAATCCCTGGGCTTCATATTGTTTGCGGATGTTGTTCACTTCCGATTCAAAACTAATCAGCACATCGCCCAGACCACGCTCGGCAAAGGTAGTCGTAGCGCCGCGGCCGCCGGTATCAAACACTTCGACGTTTTTCAGGAACTGGGTCATAAACTGTTCGGTTTTGGCTTTATCGCCGCCGTCCGCGTTATCCGCCGCGCCCCATGCCGCCAGATACGTGTAACGGGCGTTGCCGGAGGTTTTCGGGTTAGGGAAAATCAGCTTCACGTCGGAACGTACAAGATCGCTCCAGTCGTGAATATTTTTCGGGTTCCCCTTGCGCACCAGGAAGCCCATCGTGGAATAGAATGGCGAACTGTTGTTCGGCAGACGGCTTTGCCAGTCGGCAGGGATCAGTTTGCCTTTATCATGGAGAATCTGTACGTCGGTCACCTGATTGTAGGTGACGACGTCTGCCTTCAGTCCCTGCAAAATCGCCAGCGCCTGTTTTGATGACCCGGCATGAGACTGCTTAATCGTCAGCTTATCGCCGCCGTTATCCTTCGCCCATTGTTGCTCAAACGGCGGGTTAAGGGCGGCAAACAGCTCGCGGGAGACATCGTATGAGCTGTTCAGCAGCTCCGTTGCCTGCGCCTGCCCTGCCAGTAACAGCATTGCTGCCAGCGTCAGGGGTCTCTTTTTCAGTAAATTAACGGCCATTGCGCACCCTTATAAATTTAATGACTTTCTTATGGTCATCATATTTATAACCAGCGCTAAAGGAGTAACGGTTTTATATACCGTTTGATGATTTGAAAGTTGAAAAGGGAATAAGAGAATCCCTCCCCACGCGGCGTGAGGAGGAGACCGGCATCAATCAGACGCCTACGCTTACGCTTTCAGGCAGGGTACTGCCGCCATCAATGACGTTTTGCGTTCCGGTAAGATAGCTGGACTCATCGGAAGCCAGAAATGCCGCCAGTTCCCCTACTTCCAGTGGATCGGCAAGGCGGCGTAGCGGAATGGCTTTTGCCATTTCCGTTAATACCGACTCCGGATCGTCAGGATTAGACTGACGGGCAATGCTTTCCGCCATCGGCGTTCTTACATAACCGGGGCAAATGGCATTCACGCGAATACCGGACTGCGCATACTCTACCGCCAGCGATTTGGTTAAACCGACAATGGCGGCTTTTGACAGCGCATAGGCCGTTTCACCCGGGTCCGCCACCATATCTCCCGTGACGGAAGACATCATCACAATGCGGCCATCTTTACGTTTAATCATCTCCGGCAGGACGGCTTTGGTGACGTTCCAGACACCTTTAATATTAATATCAATGTGGAAATCGCGATCTTCTTCACTCATATCGAGGAAGTTGCCCAGACGGCACACGCCAGCGTTATTCACCAAAATATCAATTCTACCTTCAGTCTCTTTGGCGCGCGCAACCGCCGCCTGCACCGAAGCAAAATCTCTGACGTCAGCCTTAACGGCAGTACAGCGATGCCCGCGCCCGCCCAGCTCATCCGCCAGTTTTTCAATCTCATCGGAGATATCCAGCAAGATTAAGTTCGCGCCGTGGCGTGCGAATACGCGAGCGATCCCTTCGCCAATGCCCTGCGATGCGCCCGTAATCAATGCTGTCTTGCCCGTGAGTTTACCCATTTTCAATGTCTCCTTTTGAATATGGAGTCTTACACTCCATTAACACTGAAAATACAGTAATAACAAATAAGTGCTGAGGAATAGCTCACTAATTCAGGTAAATATTAGGTAAAAAAATCCCCGCGGAGGCGGGGATGGGCATTTTTATGCTGTTCTGCCTGATGACGCTGCGCTTATCAGGCCTACCAATCGTAGGTCGAATAAAGCGTTTGCGCTGCCATCCGACAGGGTTTTACCTTATAGCGCTAACAGGCGATCCAGCGACGGCGCAAAATAGTAGCCGCCAGTCACCGGTTTGGTGAAGCGCAGCATTGCGTCGCGTTTACCGTCGGTATCGCCGAACATACTCAGAAGCTGCTGTTCGATATTGTGCAGGCGTGCGCAGTAAGCGCAGAAATAGAGACCATGAGTACCGCTGGCGGTGCCGTATGGCAGGCTCTGACGCACAATCTTCAGCCCTTTGCCATCTTCTTTCAGATCGACGCGGCTCAGGTGAGATGTTGCCGGACGCGCATCGCCGTCAATCTCTTCATTGGCTTCTTTGGTACGCCCGATCATCATCTCCTGATCGTGAATACTCATCCGGTTAAGTTGCTTGAGATTGTGTTCCCAACGCTGCACGAACACATAACTGCCGCCGGCATCCACGCCATCTTTGATCACCGCCACTTCACGACGCGTCTCTTCGCCTGCCGGGTTCTCTGTCCCGTCGACAAAGCCGCTCAGATCGCGTTCTTCCACCCAACGGAAGCCGTGAACTTCTTCTTTCACGTCGATACAGTCGCCGAAGGCTTCCATCGCCGCCTGAGCAACAGAAAAATTCACATCGTGGCGCAGGGAAAGGATATGGATCAGCACGTCATACTGCGTGGCCGGCGCCAGCCCTTTACCATAAGGAATAAAATCTTTCAGTTCTTCCGCCCCGACGCCGCCACTCAGGGCACGCCAGGTATTGTTGCCAAACGCCACAACGGCCCCAAGATGGGCGTCCGGAAATTTGACTTCGAAGGTCGCCAGTTTATCGGCAAATGTTCTGCTGGCCGCGCGCAGGGCGTCCAGGTCGCCTTTTACATTGGCTTCAATCCAAATTGCCGCACGGCAATGTTCCGGCAAAATGCCACTTTGAACCTGAGACATGATTCCTCCTGAAAATGAGAATGCCACGCAGTCGTGGCATTAATGGAGGCTATTTTACCTTGTTTTTAAGCGAAGCGGTTTGTTCAGGCGCAAATTAACGACGCCAGATAATTTTGCGCACGTCCCAGTTTTTTAAGACGTCATCAGGAGGCATTAAGCCTTCCGGTCCGCTCCACTCGCCGGAGAAAACATAGCTAATATGCTGACTTCCCTCGGCTTTACACTCGACGCTGGTATGGCTATCGCTGGAAACCGGCTCGCAGTGACCAAACGCTTTGCTGTAAAGGTCGCTAAACGGCGTACCGATTTTGCCCCCCGCGGCGGTTGGGATATCGCTGTCCAGCACATCAATACGGCTCACGGTTCCCTGCTCGCCGTTGATCACCATCGCGACGCTGTCGCCCTTCATCGCTTCGAAAAAGCGCACCACGTTGCCGTTATCGGTTTTCATACCGCTACGCAGGCGATAATCGCCATCTAATGCCTCTGCAATAGCCGGCTCTTCCAGCGGCGTGGCGGCGGTCAGCGCTCCCACGCCTTGCTCAGTGACTTCTGTCGAGGAACCAAACCAGTTCCATGGATTTGCGGCAGACCAGTTGACCGAGGAGAGCGTTGAGCAGCCGGTCAGCGCCAGCGGCAGTGCGAGTAAAGTCAAACGCAGCGATTTCATCTCACTTCCTTTCTTTTATTAATTAACGTTGGTTGGAGTGCGGGTTCGCCAAAAAGTGCCGTTATTCTTTCTCAAGGGAAAAACAGGCACGCAAACGTTGATTGGTTAACAGCCAGATCAGCGCGACGATGTCCGCCAGCAGCAGCGCCAGCCCGACGCCGTTGACCGGGTCGCCACCCAGCCACATCACCGGCAGCCAGCACAACGACACCAGTTGAGCAAGGATCAGGAGTCCGCGCAGCCAGCGCCACACACCAGGAACCGCTTCACGCCGCCCGCTGAGTAAAAATGCCACTACCGCCGGAACGCCGGGCAACAGCCCCAGCCAAAAATTGTCATGGTCGGGATAAAAAAAGTTTAACAAAGTATTACCCTGTCCACGGGATGAACCGGCAATGACAAAGAGTACCCAGGCGCGCGCCTGAAGTAACAGTACGCACCAGAACAGAAACGGCAGGCGTAAACGTCCGTGTACATCATAATCGGCTGGATGAAACTCAGTACTCTTCATCTTCAATCAGGCGTTTACCCAAACTTAGGGCGTCAGAATGCTCATACCCCAGACGTTCATACATGCCCAGCACAACGTCGTTATCATCGCGCACCATAATTTGGATTTTCGGACACCCGCGGGCGATGAGTTTTTTTTCCAGCCGGTTAAGCAACGCATTCGCAATGCCGCGCCCGCGGAACTCCGGGTGAACGCCCAGGTAATACGCCGAGCCGCGATGCCCGTCATAACCGCCCATTACCGTACCGACGACTTCGCCGCTAACTTCCGCAACGAGGAACAAGCTGACATCGTGATTCACCTTGCGTTCAATATCCATTTCAGGATCGTTCCATGGACGCAGCAGGTCGCAACGCTCCCAGAGGGTAATCACCTCTTCGAAATCTTCCTGGCGAAAAACGCGTATTTCCATGGTATTCGTTGCCTTTTCGGGTGGAAAAACCAAGATTATGGCGCAAACATCTGATTCAGCCAATATCTGACGCGATGTAGCGGAAAAAATGGCATAATGGCGATGTGTCACGTATTGAAATGAAAAGTAAAACAATTCTCATCACCAACCGTCGTAACGGATTACGCGATACGATATAACATCTTGAACTTAATTTTCACAACTCAGGCCGTATGAGCACTTTTAAACTCCTAAAAACTCTCACATCGCGCCGCCAGGTACTCAAAACAGGTCTGGCGGCCCTGACGCTGTCAGGTATGTCGCACGCAATAGCCAAAGAAGAAACGCTAAAAACCAGTAATGGTCACAGCAAACCCAAAACCAAAAAAACCGGCAGTAAACGGCTGGTGATGCTCGACCCCGGACACGGCGGCATCGATACCGGCGCGATTGGCCGCAACGGTTCTCAGGAAAAACACGTCGTACTGGCAATTGCCAAAAACGTGCGCGCTATTTTGCGAAATCACGGAATCGATGCGCGTTTAACCCGGACAGGGGATACCTTTATTCCGCTGTACGATCGGGTGGAAATCGCCCATAAGCACGGTGCGGATCTGTTTATGTCTATTCATGCCGATGGTTTTACTAACCCGAAAGCAGCGGGCGCTTCCGTTTTTGCGCTTTCCAACCGCGGGGCCAGTAGCGCCATGGCGAAGTATCTCTCCGAGCGTGAAAACCGCGCGGACGAAGTGGCGGGTAAAAAAGCCACTGACCGGGATCATCTATTACAACAAGTTTTGTTTGATCTGGTGCAAACCGATACGATTAAAAACAGTCTGACGCTGGGTTCGCATATTCTCAAGAAAATCAAACCTATACATAAATTACACAGCCGCACTACCGAACAAGCGGCTTTCGTGGTGCTAAAATCACCGTCAATTCCGTCGGTGCTGGTCGAAACCTCGTTTATTACCAATCCGGAAGAAGAACGCCTGCTGGGCACGACGGCGTTTCGCCAGAAAATCGCTACGGCGATCGCCAACGGCATCATCAGTTATTTTCACTGGTTTGATAATCAGAAAGCACACACGAAGAAACGGTAATCATGAAACCCGATGCACATCACGTAAAACAGTTTCTGCTACGCCTGCAGGATGATATTTGCCAAAAGTTATCCGCTGTGGATGGCGCAAACTTTGTCGAAGATAGCTGGCGACGCGAAGCGGGCGGCGGCGGACGCAGCCGGGTATTACGCAACGGCGGGATTTTCGAACAGGCGGGCGTTAATTTCTCTCACGTTCACGGCGATGCAATGCCCGCGTCCGCCACCGCGCATCGGCCAGAACTCGCCGGGCGTAGCTTTGAAGCGATGGGCGTATCGCTGGTGGTGCATCCGCACAATCCGTATATTCCCACCAGCCATGCTAACGTGCGCTTTTTTATTGCCGAAAAACCGGGCGCCGATCCGGTATGGTGGTTTGGCGGCGGGCTCGATTTAACGCCCTACTACGGCTTTGAAGAGGATGCCGTTCACTGGCACCGCACCGCCCGCGACCTGTGCCAGCCGTTTGGTGACAATGTGTATCCGCGTTATAAAAAGTGGTGCGATGACTACTTTTTCCTCAAGCATCGTAACGAGCAGCGCGGTATCGGCGGCCTGTTTTTTGACGATTTGAATACGCCGGATTTCGACCACTGTTTTGCTTTTATGCAGGCGGTCGGTAACGGCTACACCGAGGCGTATTTACCGATTGTCGAACGACGCAAAGCGATGGTCTGGGGAGAGCGGGAGCGTAATTTTCAACTTTATCGCCGCGGTCGCTACGTGGAGTTCAATCTGGTATGGGACAGAGGCACCCTGTTTGGTCTGCAAACCGGCGGGCGCACTGAATCTATCCTGATGTCGATGCCGCCGCTGGTGCGCTGGGAGTACGACTGGCAGCCGGAAGCGGGTAGCCCGGAAGCGGCGCTGAGCGAGTTTATTCAGGTACGCGACTGGATTTAACTTATTTATAAAGTAAAACAATGCAAACAAATACACGGAAAGTAGTAACCAGTGACGCCAAATGGCATCCCCATCTGGGTATAAGTTTTATTGGCTGCCTGCTTGCCATTACGCTAGAAATATATTTTGAAGAAAGAATATTCATCCCTCATAGCGGAGGGGTGAGCTTCGGTCTGATCGTGCTTCTGGTTATCAATATGGTGACCATCCCTGTGGTCATGGCCCTGATAGCATTACTCTGCTTTATTATTCATATTCCGCGTAAAAGCGTTAACTGTATCTTGCTATGCCTACTGGCATGTATTTTGACGATAGCCGGTTTGTTTATCGCCTATCCGGTTGGTCGTTGAATAAAAGCAGGCTCGTAGAAATAAACGAGTTCATTGTAGATAAAGAATTCGGTAATTCGCATTCTGACCTGGTAGTGTTGTACGGCATATAACACCGTTTTCGCCACGGCCGTTCCTAATTCACCCACGACCTTCTCACAGCTCGGCGGCCACCCGGCCTGGGTTCAGGATGCGGAATATCCAACGTGCCCAACGTGCGCGCAAACGATGATGTTCCTCGCACAAATAAGTTATGAAGATATTGAGAAATATGCCGATGGGATGCTTTACGGGTTTATCTGCGGAGACAAAATTGCGCGCGCTTCCCCGGAGGCGGCGCTGGCGCGCCTTGTCCGGGCTACCAACCACAGACAGCAGCGTATCCGTAGGCCCGGTAAGGCGCCAGCCGCCACCGGGCAATTCCCGACACGCGCACGTTATCAGCAACCGGAGAGCCTACCCATCAATATCAAGCCCATTGCCGCATCCGTTGATGCAGCGTCAACGACGGTTTTTCGGCAAATAATTGCTGATAATCGGTGGCAAATTGCCCCAAATGCCAGAATCCCCACTGCATCGCGGCATCTTTCACCGTGGCGCTCTGCGACCACGGGCTAATCAGTTCCCGGCGTACCGCGTTTAAGCGAATACGTTTCAGCCACGCATTGGGGCCAATGCCCAAAATGGCGTGAAACGCATTTTGCAGCGTGCGACGGCTTACGTGTAGCTGGTTACATAAGTCGAGCACCGTCAGCGGCTCCGACATATTTTCCAGCACATATTCCCGCGCCCGCGACAGTAGCCTACGATATCCCTGATGGCTGATGCTTTCGGCGCTATGAATCGGCTTCGCCTCTTCCAGCATCGTGCCCATCGCCAGCAACAAATTATCACTCAAGACCTTACGCACCGCAGGTTGATGCAGGGTTTCAGGACTCTCGCTAAAGGTGGCCAGCGCCTGCTGCACAAAGCCCCACAGCGCCGCTTTATGCTGCTCTTTTACCTCCAGCGCTAACTGGTTACGTAGCATATGCAGCACCCTTTCCGGGTTATGCAAAAACGTGGCCTGACGGGAAATAACATCTTCCGAGATAACGACGCCCAGAATGGTGTAATCATCCGGCGTACTCAGTTCAAACTCGGTGCCTCCCGGTCGGGTGGCAATCTCGGCGCTGCCGAGCCCCTGCGCGCCGATAAATCCCTGTTCGCCGCGCGTCGCCGGAATACCAAACCAGAAAGAGTTTGGCCAAACCAGACACGACTGACGCAGCGCCAGGCCGGTGTATTCACGGAACACCTGAATCTCATCAAGCAGGATTTCCGTGAACTCGCCATGAAATTTACCCGGGTGTAACTGATCGTAGATCTGCTGCCAGGCGGTGATAGTCAGAGCATGTTCATAGACATCCGTCGTCCGTCGCTGATGAACATTGTCCACCTCGACTCTGGGCGTAAGTTTAACGTCTTCGGGTAACGCTTCATGATAAAGATGGTGCAAATTCGCTGTACGGGTCTTTTTCATGATCTTCTATGCCGGACGCCCGCCAGGACGCCCGGCCCTCCGACAGATTAATTTTTGATGCGATAGCGACTACTGCGTTTACGCAACGCTCCGTCAGAAAAGAGTTGTTCCAGCACGTTTCTGGCCTGCTCCAGCGGCCAGCCAAAATGCGCGGCAACCTCTCCCGCCGTCATTCCCTGGCGTACTGATGCCAGCAGCGCCAGTAACGCCTCAGCGAACTCAGGCGTTGCGGGTGCCTGGGGCGCTTTCTCAGTCGGCGTTGTCGCACGCGCAAACCCGCCAATCAGCCACTGGGTGTCCTCTTCCGGACGACCAATTTCTTTGCGACTAATCACACGGCCTGTGCGCTGCGCGGCGGCGCTTCCGGCATCCAGCGCCGCACGACACGCCGCCAGATCGCCCTCCACCACCAGCGTGAGCCTGCCAGGGTCGAGCACTTGATGACTGAGCAAACGCACGTTGGCCGCTTTCAGCATGGCATCCGCCGCATCGACGGCGGCGACCATTCCGTCCACTTCCAGTAATCCCAGGGCATTGATCATTGGCAGCCTCCGTTACGCACGCTGGACAGGGTTACGGGCAATATCCAGCACGGCGTCGGTAAAGGCGTTGCAGGCGGCTTTACACGCGGCCTGGCTTCCCGTTAAGAACGCGGCCGAATAGTTGGTTTCCGACGGCGGCGGCACGTAAGTCACCAGTTGAACGTCAGCGGATTTCATCGCCGCGTCAATGCCGAATGTCGCTTCCAGCGGCGGCGCCACCAGATAGGCCATCGGATCGCCCAGCGCGATACCTGCGGTAGACGAGAGGTACGAGCCGGTACGCGAAACCACATGCGCCAGGAATGCGGTATTTTCCGCATCGTTCGCCCACTGGAACGCCGCGCCGTTTTCAATGCTGGCGACCATTGCATCCAGACCGGCGCGCACTTCCGCCGGGTTCGGTCCGCCCAGCATAATCAACACCTCACCAGCGGTAGGCGACGGCCCGTGAGCCGCCCCGGCATAGAGGGAGCGGCCATAGACTACTTCCACCATCGCCTGTTTGGTCGCTTCGTCAGCGGCAATATAGGTCACATCATCAGAATCTGCCGTGATGAGTCCGAGGCTACGTATATGTGGCGGTAATTTAAGTTCCCGCGCAAAGCCGTCATTCACGGAGGCAATCACGCGCATGGCAGTCACTGAAGGTCGAATCAAATCTAATGCAGGCATGATGTCTCCTTAACGGGTCATGTTGATGCCGGACGCTTTCTGCTCCAGCATCCGTTTGGCCAAATCCACAATCACGGCGGCGGCTTCTACTGGCGGCGTCCCCCCCTGATGAATGTTTGAAATACAGGTTCTGTCGGCCTCGACGGTGGTCGCCACGCGCGGGGAATAGACCGCGTAGCAGGAGAGGCTTTCCGACTGCCCCAGCCCCGGACGTTCGCCCACCAGCAGGATGACGACCTTCGCGCCGAGAATTTCGCCAATCTGATCTTCAATCTTCACACGGCCATAGCGCACAAAGAACGGCGTGCCGACGTTCAGCCCGGCCTGCTTCAGACCAGCAAGCAGCGGCGGCAGGATCTCTTCATAGTTGGCGGTGATCGCATCCGTAGAGAGGCCATCGGAGACCACTACCTGCACATCCGGGTTCATCACGCACTGCGACTTCAGCGCGTCAATGGCTTCCGGGCTCAGACGACGCCCCATATCCGGGCGCGTCAGGTACAGGTTTTTGTCGCTGATCTCCGAACGCACTTCCAGCAGCCCTTGCGCTTTTACCCACTCTTCCGGCACTTCTTTGAGCACGGTATCTTTCGAACGGGAGTGATCCGCCAGGAAGCGCAACAGCGCCTGGGTGCGCGGACGCGGCCCGGCACGCCCCGTACAGACGCGTGCCGCAGTACTGCGACGCAGTTCGGTCAGCACGTCCGCACGATGCGGATTCTCGACGCCAATCCAGGCTTTTGCCTCTGCGGAACCTAAATCCAGCGCGCAGCTTTCGGTCACCGTCGGCGCGGCGCACTGCGGCTTTGCGCCTTCCTGCGTTGACGGCGCGACGGGCTGCGGTACGTCCTGTCCCATTGACGCCATCACGCTACGTACAATTTCTTCAATCTGTTTTTGATCCATGGTGTTATCCCCGCGTCATCAGAAGAACAGTGACGGATCGCCCGCCCGTTTGGTCAGACGACCGTTTGCCATAATGCCCATCGTTTCCAGCCAGCGTTCAAACTCCGGCGACGGCCGTAAATTCAGCAACTGACGGACGGTGGCGGTATCGTGGAAAGCGGTGGTCTGGTAGTTGAGCATGATGTCGTCGCCGAGCGGCATCCCCATGATGTAGTTACAGCCGGCAGTGGCGAGCAGAATCATCAGGTTTTCGTTAAGGTTCTGGTCGGCGTCGGCATGGTTGGTATAGCAGCAGTCGCAGCCCATCGAGATGCCGCTCAGCTTGCCCATAAAGTGATCTTCGAGACCGGCGCGGATAATCTGCCTGTCGTTGTAGAGATATTCCGGCCCGATAAAGCCCACCACGGTGTTCACCAGGAACGGATCGTAGTGGCGCGCCAGCCCGTAGTTACGCGCTTCCATTGTCACCTGGTCGGCACCAAAGTTCGCGCCAGCCGACAGCGCCGAGCCCTGTCCGGTTTCAAAGTACAGGCAGTTTTCCCCGGCGATGCGGTTGAACTCCGCCCCCACGGCCCGCGCTTCATCGAGCATAGCCAGCTCGACGCCGAACTCTTTTAAGCCCTTCTCGCTGCCGCAAATGCTCTGGAAAATCAGTCCGCCCGGCGCGCCGCGGCGAATCGCTTCAATCTGGGTGGTGACATGCGCCAGCACGCAGCCCTGGGTCGGAATATTGAATTTATCGATAACGCCGTAAACGGTGTCGAGCACGCGGGTCAGGTTCTCCACGTCATCGGTCACCGGGTTAACGCCGATCACCGCATCGCCTGCGCCGAAAGAAAGCCCTTCGTAGATTTGCGCGGCGATACTCTGTACATCGTCACGGGTATCGTTCGGCTGCAAACGGCAGCTAAAGGTGCCCGGAATACCGATGGTGGTATTGGCTTTTTTGATCACCGGCATTTTCTTGCCGCCGTAGATCAGGTCAGCGTTGGAGCAGATTTTCGCTACTGCCGCCACCACTTCGGAGGTCAGCCCTTTGCGGGTAAACGCGATGTCGTCCACGGAGGTTTCATCGCTCAGTACGTATTCGCGCAGTTCGCTGATGCTCCAGTTTTTAATCCGGTTATAGGCCGTTTCGTTGACGTCATCCTGAATCAGGCGCGTCACGCAGTCCTCTTCATAGGCAATCACCGGATTGTTGCGGATATCCGCCACCGTCATTTCCGACAGTACCTGTTTTGCCGCTACGCGCTCCTGCGAACTTGCCGCGGCAACCCCGGCCAGCACATCCCCCGAACGCAGTTCGTTGGCTTTAGCCAGTACCTCTTTTACATCCTTAAACTGATAAACATTGCCGAACAATGTGGTCTTTAGTTTCATAAGTCGTTCCCTCAGGAAGGAAATGCGAGTGATTTCACCGTCACCGGCACAACCGATCCGCCAAAAAGAGGCGTACCAATGTCGATATAGTCTCCCGCCCGCACGACCACCTCATCGATGACCGCCAGCGGAAGTTGCGGTAACTGTGGGCGCAATAACATGCCCAGCGCTTTACCAAAATCCTGCTCGGCCACCACCAGCAGGGGATGTGGATTGGGATAACGCGCGACAAAAGCCGTCAGCGCGTTGATGACCGTGAGTAATGCGGCGTAACGCACCGGAAGCGTGGCGGGAAGCGCCAGCACGTAAGCGTCGGTTTGCGGGTCGAGATCAAGCTGGAGAAGCGCCTGCCGCCAGGCGTTCACCAGATCGGCGTCATCCTGCGGGATCGCCACCGGCAGGTTGCGCAGCGGCAGTTGGACGTCTTCCAGCCAGATAGTACTGCCGGAAAGCGACAGCGTATGGGCCCCCGCGCCAATCACCGTGGCGCGCACGGTTTGCGCCGGAAACTGCACGTTCATCTCGCGCAGACGCGGGTGCTCATGCAGCGCGGTCGCCAGCAGCGGCCCGATATCAGAAAAGCAGAACGGATCGGCAGGTTGGTTGCGGTAGCATTCACCTACCCCACCGGAAAGGGTGATCACCTCTGGCGTAATATCGGCGGGCAGCAGCCCGGTTTGCATCAGCGATTGCGCCAGCGGCGAGAGCGCGCCAGTGATAACCTCGACGATGAGATCCGCCATCCGCCGCGCCACCTGTCCCAACTGTGCGGCAGCTAAGGCGCGAGCATCAGTACCCGAACCGAACACCTCATCGATAATCATCTGCCCCGGCTGATGGGCATAAACCACGCGCCCCTGAGCATCGGTTTCCAGCAGGCGACCACCGACGTTAAGGCAGGCGGTGCCGCTGACTTTTCCCGCGTCAAACAGCGCGTAGTTAGACGTGCCGCCGCCGATATCAATATTCAGCACCCGGCACATCCGCTGCTCAGACAAGCTTTGCGCTCCGGCGCCGTAACCGGCAATGACCGATTCCAGATGCGGCCCGGCGCTGGCGACCACAAAGTCGCCCAGCGACTGCGAGAGCGTCATGACCGCCGGACGGGCGTTGCGGGTTTTGGCGCTTTCGCCGGTGATAATGATAGCCCCTGAGTCCACCGATTCAGGCGCGATGCCTGCGGCCTGATACTGGGCCAGAATCAGCGCTTTAAGTTCGGCCTCTTTCAGACCGCCCTGCTTATCCACGGGCGTAAAGAAGACCGGGCTTTGCCAGCTAATGTCGCGTTTGATGAATTCGTAGCGCGGCACCTGCGACACCGCCGCACGGTTAACCAACTCCAGGCGCGAGAAGATCACCTGCGTGGTGGTGGTGCCGATATCGATACCGACGCTCAGTAGCTGGCGAGTGTTCACGATTGCGCCTCCGCTTCGGTTTTCACCTGGGCGGCGTCATCTTTCGGCACCAGCATCATCGCCACGCCAATCGCCGTCACGCCGCCGATCAGCTTGCCGACAATCATCGGGAAGATCATGGCGTTCATGTTGGCAGCGGCGAAGCCTAAATGGTCGCCCAGCGCGAATGCCGCAGAGACGGCAAATGCGCAGTTAATCACTTTGCCGCGGGTATCCATCTGCTTCATCATGCCGAACATCGGGATATTGTTCGCCAGGGTCGCCACCATGCCTGCCGCCGCAATATTATTTACGTTCAGCAGCTTACCGACATTCATCAACGGTTTTTCAAACCAGCGGGTCAGTAACAGCACCATCGGATACGCGCCGAGCAGCACGCAGGAGATAGAGCCGATCACTTCAATGGCGCGCATCACTTCGCCAGGTTTGTCGCCTGGCGCCATAAAGATCGGGTCGAGCCCCGGAATCAACTCCCAGCCCAACAGGAATTTAATCACCGCAGCCGCCAGACCGATGGTGATCAGCGCCACCAGAAATTTGGCGAAAATCTGGAAACCGTTGATCATTTTTTCCGGGATGAACTTCAGCCCCAGCGCTACCAGCACCGCGACAATCAATACCGGGATCATGTTCATCAGGATCAGCGCGAAGGTAAACTCCACTGGCTGACCATTGATCTGCACGCCTGAGTACATGGCGATCAATCCCCCCGCAATGCAGCCAATGGGAATGGTGACGATACCCGCCAGTACGCCAAGCGCCAGGTAGCGGCGGTCAGACGGTTCGATAATGCCGAGCGCCACCGGAATGGAGAACACAATGGTCGGCCCCATCATCGACCCAAGTATTAACCCTGAGTATAGCCACGCCGCGACATCACCGCCGGCCAGCTCTTTGGCGAGGAAGAATCCGCCCATATCACAGGCCAGCAGCGTACCCGCGAACATGGATGGGTTCGCGCCCAGCATTTCGTATACCGGGATAATAACCGGCCCCAGTACATGCGCCAGCACCGGCGCCAGCGCGGTCATACCGACCATCGCCAGTCCCAGCGCGCCCATCGCCATAAAGCCCTCTTCAAACTGGCCGCCAGCCCCCTCGATACTCTTGCCAAATTTACCGAGGAAGCGCGCCGACCCGCCGAACTGCGACAGGATCCTGTCCACGGCGGCAATCAGCATAAAGAACATCATGATGTACATGATGATTTCGTTAATTCCCATAGCCCCTACTCCCTGTCATTTTTGATTTGTAAGCCGGATAAGACGTTTACGTCGCCTCCGGCATTAACGCCGTGTTATTGCCGGATGGCGGTGCGAGCACCTTATCCGGCCTACAGGCATTACCCGGCAGCCGCGTACAGGTCGATAATCTGTGCCTGTGTGGCGGTGCGTGGGTTACTGCGCAGACAAATATCCTCCAGCGCGGCTTGCGCCCACGCGCTGTAGTGTTCGGGTTTGGCGCCAGCGTCAGCCAGCCGTTTGCTCTGGCCCACTTCGGCAATCAGCTCGCTCACCGCCGCAATCGCATCGCGATCGTCCGATTTCTTATTGGTTAACGCCCGACCGATTTGACTGAAGCGTTCGCGGCAAACCATCCGGTTAAAGCCCATGACCGTCGGTAGCAGCATGGCGTTGGCCTGGCCGTGCGGAATATGCAGCGCCGCCCCTGGCTGGTGCGCCATCGCGTGACACAGCCCCAGACCGGCGCTGGAAAAGGCCATTCCCGCCATACAGGAGGCCAACAACATATTTTCACGCGCCGCCAGATCGTGGCCGTAACCCACGGCTTTCGGCAGCGATTTGCCAATCATCGCTATCGCGCCAATCGCCAGGCTGTCGGTAAACGGCGTGGCGCTGAGCGCGCTGTAGGCCTCAATCGCATGCGTCAACGCATCGATACCGGTCATCGCCGTCACGTTTGGCGGAACGCCTTCGGTCACGGCAGCATCAAGAATCGCCACGTCCGGCATTAGTGACGCGTGTGCCAGCACCTGCTTGCGCCCGCTGACCGCGTCGATAATCACCGTCACGTTGGTGGTTTCAGAACCGGTTCCGGCGGTGGTCGGCACCGCAATCAGCGGCAGACGCGGGCGTAATGTACTGCGCTCGGTCATGGCGCTCAGCGTCTGGTCAGGGTTAGTCACCAGCAGGGCGACCGCTTTCGCCGCGTCCAGCACCGAACCGCCGCCAAAGGCCACTACGCCGTCGCACGCCGCCTCACGCAGTTGCGCCACCGCCGCGCAAACGTCGGTGATGCACGGCTCGCCTGGCGGACACGGCCAGACTGTCATCGCCACGCCTTTCATCGCCAGGCTGCGTGCCAGCGGCGCGGTCATTCCCGCCTGATGCAGGAAGCTGTCGACCATCACAAACAGATGGCTTACGCCTCGCGCTTGCGCTTCCTGGCCGCAGGCGCCGAGCGCCCCAAGTCCGCACAGCGTGACCGGCGGTACGCTGAACGTTTTCACCCGTTGCAGATTCAGGGTGTCGAATGCCTGAAACAGCGCCGTCTGTAGTTCAGCTTGCATAGAGTCCCTCCGCTTTCGCTCTCCCGCTGTTGGCTATCGCCAGCGGGGTCATAAACAGGCTGTGCTGCGGTAAATGCACCTGTAACTCCGGGAAACGCTGGCGAAATAACGCCTCCACGCCCGGCTGCATACAGGAACCGCCCGCCAGCCATAAATCTGTCACTCCCTGCCCGGCAATATGGCAAGCGACGATTTCCGCCATCTTTTCGTACACCGGCTTCACTACCGGCCAAATCTCCTGCGCGTTGCTGCGCTTGTACTGTTCCGCCTCTTCCAGGGGAATACGTCGGTTGCCCGCCAGCGTCAGGGAGATATGGTGCCCGCCAGTGGCTTCATCGGCGGAGTAAGTCACCTTGCCCTGTTTGACGATGGCAATGCCGGTAGTGCCGCCGCCAATATCCACCACGCCTGCATTATCAAGCGCCAGCAGATCCGCCACCGCCGTCGGTTCATCCAGTACGTGGCTGACTTCTAACCCAGCAGACTCCAGCACGTTGATCGAAATACGCGGGTCAGTACCCGGTGGGAACGAGGTCGCCGCGTGGGTGAAGCGGCAGCCGAGCTGCTGTTCAAGGGTGTCGAGATGGCGGCGCACGAGGGTGACGGCACCGAAGAAATCCCAGACGATGCCGTCACGCACAACGTCGGCCCAGTCAAGGCACACCGCCACCGGCTGGGCGTTGCCGTCGACCACCATCGACACCACGTCGCAGGTGCCCAAATCGACGCCCAGCCACAGCGGCGCGTCGCTGGCGGCGGGCGTCTGGTTACACAGGGCCGCCGCTTTTTGCAGTCTTGGGGTGAGCCAGAGTTGTTCGTCGTGCGCCATGAGTCATCCCTTATACAATGCGAAACGCATCCACCAGCACGCATCGACGCAGCCGCACAAAGGTACGTGCGCTGGTCACGCCTTCGCCGGTTGGCGTAGTGATAGTCATGGTGGTCCAGCCTTCTCCGCCCAATCCAAGCCCGGCAATGCACGGCCCGTTTTTGACGAAAATGCTGGTGTCGATGGCGTTCGCCATCTGGTTCATGTTGTCGATATTGCGCGAGTGCATCGCCGCCGTATGGTGGCAACCGCCTTCAAGCTGAACCGCCAGGGCGATGGCTTCTTCGACGTTGGCGACCCGCACCACCGGCAGTACCGGCATCATCATTTCAGTGACGGCAAACGGATGGTTAGCTGGCGTTTCCACAAACAGCAGGCGCGTTTGATCCGGGACGTTCAGGCCGATGGCTGCGGCAATCTTGCCCGCGTCACGACCGACCCAGTCACGGCTGACGGTACCTTTGCCGCGTTCATCGATATTCTTCAGCAGCACCGGCTGGAGCTGTTCGGCCTGAGCGGCGGTCAGTTTCACCGCGTGCTGACCTTCCATCAGACGCATCAGCTCGTCGGCGACACTATCCACCACAATCAGCACTTTTTCGTCGGCGCAGATGATGTTGTTATCAAACGATGCGCCTTTGACGATGGATTGTGCGGCGCGCGGCAGGTCGGCGGTCTCATCCACCACCACCGGGGGATTGCCGGCACCGGCGGCAATCAGGCGTTTATTAGTATGTTTGCGCGCCGCGTCCACCACCGCTTCGCCGCCAGTCACCACCAGCAGGCCAATACCGGGATATTTGAACAACCGCTGGGCGGTTTCGATATCCGGGTTCGCCACGGTGACCAGCAAATTTTCCGGGCCACCGGCGGCGACCACCGCCTGATTGAGGAGAGTGATTGCCCGCTGAGAGACCTTTTTCGCCGCCGGATGCGGGGCAAACACGACGCTGTTGCCTGCGGCAATCAGGCTGATGGCGTTATTAATCACCGTCGCCGCCGGATTGGTGGACGGCGTGACCGAGGCCACCACGCCCCACGGCGCATTTTCAATCAGCGTCAGGCCGTTATCGCCGGTCAGCACCTGCGGAGATAAACACTCGACGCCCGGCGTGCCGCGCGCCTGCGCCACGTTTTTGGCAAATTTATCGTCAACGCGTCCCATGCCGGTTTCGCTGACGGCAAGTTCCGCTAATTCTCGGGCGTGTTTTTCGCCCGCTTCGCGAATGGCATGAATGGCAAGCTGGCGCATCGCCACGCTCTTCAGCCCCTGCTGGGCCCGTTTTGCTGCCGCCACTGCGTCATCCAGGGAGGCAAAAACGCCCATCTCATGAACAGTACTGGCCGGCTGGCTGCTGTCTTTCATTTTCAGCAGCACCGCTTTCACCACCTGTTCAATATCCTGTTGATTCATGATGTTCAGTCCTATTTATGGAAAACCACTTTCCCGCCAGCCACCACTTCATCGACGATGCCAATGACGCACAGATCGACCGGTGATAATTCGCTGCGATGCGCCTGGCGCGCGGAACTGCCGCTGACCAGCAGTACCCACTCTCCGGTTCCCGCCCCGATACTGTCGATAGCGACGGCACACTGCCCGTCGGGGTTGCCCTGGGCATCGATCATTTCCACCATCAGCAATTTGTCATGCGCCAGTCCCTGATGGCGGACGGTACATACGATTTGTCCTGTGACGACTGCCAGTTTCATATCCGCCTCCATGGATTGCCCATTGGGTCGTAGGCCTTGAATCTGCGCACCATCAGGCAATGGCGCGCATTCATGCCGGATGGCGACGCTGCGCGTCTTATCCGGCCTACCATCAAATGTTGCTGTCGCCTTTGAAGCTGATCGGGAACACTTCTTCCAGATCGCCGTGCGGGCGTGGAATCACGTGTACGGAGACCAGCTCGCCAATGCGCTGCGCCGCAGCGGCGCCAGCATCGGTTGCGGCTTTGCACGCCGCCACGTCGCCACGCACCATGGCCGTACACAGGCCACCGCCAATCTGCTTCACGCCGACCAGCTTCACGCGCGCGGCTTTTACCATCGCATCGGAGGCCTCAATCAGCGCAACCAGGCCCCGGGTTTCAATCATTCCTAATGCTTCCATCGTGTTTTCCTCTCATTAAAGGGGTCCAGAACGGGACCGTTCATTCAACCAGTGTGTGTAAGCTGCGTTCGCGGCTCACGTCAGCCTGGCGCGGCACGGCTGCCACCAACGCCAGTTCGATAATTTCCTGCACGCTACAGCCTCGGGAGAGGTCGTGAAGCGGCGCGGCAAGCCCCTGAATTAGCGGCCCAACAGCGCGATAGCCTCCCAGACGCTGAGCGATTTTGTAGCCAATATTGCCCGCCTCCAGCGACGGGAAAATCATCACGTTGGCGCGGCCTTGCAGCGGGCTGTCAGGCGCTTTTTGCGCGGCGACCTCCGGGACGAAAGCGGCGTCAAACTGCAATTCACCGTCCACAAGCAGTTGCGGCGCACGTTCGCGAACGAGCTCTGTCGCCTGCTGCACGTTGGCGACATTGGGGTGACGGGCGCTGCCGTTGCTTGAAAATGACAGCATCGCCACGCGCGGCTCTTCGCCGGTAATGGCCCGCCAGGTGTCGGCGCTGGCGATAGCGATATCCGCCAGCTGCGCCGCCGTCGGCTGCGGTACTACGCTGCAATCGGCGAACCCTAATGCCGGACCGGCATACTGCGGCAGCATCAGGAAAATAGACGACAATGTTTTGCACCCAGGTTGCAGGCCAATCACCCGCAGCCCTGCGCGCAGCACATTCGCCGTTGACGACAGGTTGCCTGCGATACACACATCAGCCTCACCGGCGCTCACCATGGCGGCAGCGAACATCAGCGGGTCGCTAAGCTTTTCCACTGCGTCCGGCGGCATTTTTTCTCCGGCGCGGGCAAGCCAGCGTTGCGCAAAACGCTGGCGCATACTCAGGTTGCTGTGTGGGTCGATGACCTGAATGCCATCCATCGGCATACGATGACTCAGGGCAAACTGACGCAGCGCAAACGGGCTGGCGACCAGAACGGGGCGAGCCAGACCGTACTGTTGCAGGTAATGCGCCGCTTTCAGCACGCGTTCGTCCAGCGCATCAGGAAAGACGACTCTGGCGGGGGCGCGTACCGCCAGTTCGCGGGCGCGTTCAATGATCATGGCTTCTCTCCCAACCGTTGTTGAATTTGGGCGACCGTCAGCGGATGTTTCGCCACGCTCAAAATCATCATCACGTAAACCGTGCTGGAGAGACGGTTCAGCGCCTGTAAAATGTCCGGGCGCAAGACCTCAAAACTACGGGTAATAAACACTTGTGCGGCGAGGGTTTCCGTTTCGCGGACTTTGGTTCGCAGCAGATTAAGCAGCGCCGCATCGCGACCGTGGCTGGCCTCCGGCACCAGGTGATCGTGGTCGAGGTAGCGCAGCGGCTGGTGGGAAAGCCGATGCAGCTCATCCTCGTTGAGCCCGACGATCGCCTGCGCCGCCAGCGGTTCATCTATAGCGTCGGCGCGCATAATGTTGCCCAGCCGCGAGCGGATATCGAAAAGCCACGGCTGCCAGGGTTCCGCCAGTTCGATTTGTAGCCACACGGTCAGCGCGATGGCGCTGTCGAGCGCGGCGCGAAAGCCGAGGCGCGGGTCGCTTTTGGCGACCATTTTGTCCGCCGTCAGATGGGTCAGCGTATCGGGCTTTTTCACCACCGGCTGGCGGCACAGTTCACAGCAGGCCTGTGGGTGCGTATCGCTACTGGTTAAGCCATGTACCGGCTGCGGCTGCTGTTCGTCATCATCGACAAACAGCCTGCCTTGCGGATCCAGAAACTTAATGCGCAGGCGGCGACTTTCCAGCAGTTCCCGGGCCGAGGGCGTCAGTCGTGCATCAGCGGGCAGATGGATCTCCGATCCTTCGCTGAGCGTATGATTCGCTCTGAGCCACGTTTCGGTGATGAAATCGTTCATACGGATTGCCAGTTCGCAGGCCAGGCGACGTACAGAAAGCGCACGGACGTTGGCGTGCCAAATTCAATGCTGGAGCCTTTAGGGATGAACATGACATCTCCGGCTTTGGCAATCATGGTTTCGCCTTCATGGCGTACGTGCAGTTCGCCCTCCAGCACCATGTCGATTTCGTCGTAGTTCAGCGTCCACGGAAAAAAGGCGTTGTCCCACTGCATAAACCCGGCGGCCATGCTGCTGCCGTCCTGCTCTGTAACCAGATCGGTTAAGCCGACGCAGTGCGGTTCGGCGCCGTCGAAGCGGCCAAATTTCACGCTGCTGCCGTCAATGACTTTCACGCCGCCTTTACCCGTGACGGAGGTAAAGCTCGGCTGCATCGTCCCCAGTTCCAACGACTGCTTTTCCTTCAGCACTTTTTCCATCAACTGCGCCACCAGGCTTTCAGTAAACTGCCCTTCCGGGAGCTGCGCGATGATGGCTTCCCGAATGCGCTGGCTTTCGTTTTTACACGCCTGCGCCGATGTGGATGCCGGAACGGACTCGTCGCATTCGGTAATCGTGAAGCCCAGTAGTTCCGCCACTTCGCGAGCCTCCGGGGTAATAATGCTGGCGCGCAGCACTACCGACATCGCCTGTTCGCCGCGGGCGTGGGCCGCACGAATATCGTTAGCTGTGATAAGTTTTTTCACCTGCCTCTTCCTCCTGTTCACTGAGAGCCGCCAGATAATCCACCAACTGCCGCACGCTTTGCGGGTCGTGGCCGTTGAGCTCGAAAATCGGCTCCCGGAATCCAATCTCGCAAAGCAACTGCCGCGTAGCGGCGACGTCGGCATCCGGCATGTCCGTTTTGCTGATAACGGCGATATGTCGTTTACGGGTTCCAACATCCAATAACCCGGCAGGTAAGCGACTTTCTTTATCGTTTGCCGCGTGGACATAAATCAGCGTGTCCACATCCTGCAACGTGGTAATTAAGGCGTGATACCAACGGGGATGGCTAAAATATTCACCCGGCGTATCGATATCGCCATGATCATTAAATTCCACGGCCTGCGTTTTTCTGGCGAGGGAATAATTTCCCCGTAACGCGTTAAAAAGCGTTGTTTTTCCGGCACCGACCGCGCCGACAAAAGCAATACGTTTCATTACCGCCACCAATTAACTTTTTGTTAACTCACACAGGGTAAAGTTTAATAATCGCCCCAGCCCGCTGACCGTCTGTAATAGCGCTTCTTCTACTGCGCCGACGGTGCCATAAATCACCAGCGCGCCGCTAAATCTGTCGAGAAAACCGATGTGTACATCCGCAGCCTTCATCGCTAAATCGCCAGCGATCATCGCCGTTTCCCCCGGCGTTAAGGTCATAATGCCAATCGCGCCAGCATCGGGAACGCCGATCTTTTTCGCCAGTTCTTCACCAGGGTGCGCAATGAGATGCGCCAGAGTGACCTGTTTGCCCGGCACAAATTCCTGAATAATGCGTTCTTTATTCATTGCTCACCGTCTCCACTGAAACTGCCGTCATCGTGGCAATTTTTTGTCGGAGTAAATAACAAAATTCGGCAAGGTGATGTAAAAGGTGAGGTAGATCACTAAGAGAAAGAAAATAAAAGGGACTTCTGTCGAAGGTGTTAACGATAAATATCGTGGTGCATCACATTTTCAGGCGTCATTCTGAATTTAAGCCTGTTCCGCAATAAATACCCACCGACTATTCTTTATATTACTATTATTGATAAAAATAATGCGTATCACTCGATTTGTGCATAGTACAGATTCAGTGAAATAAGTAGGGGTAACGCAATAGGTTCCAGAATATCCCCACTCGAGCCTTTCATGCCATGGCGAAGCCCAGCGGCGCATAAAAAAAGCGCAGGAGAACCTGCGCCAGAAGAGAGAGTAATACGTTATTAAAGCGGCGTGGTTTGCGCTTCAACTACCGCTAACGCCACCATATTCACGATACGGCGTACAGAGGCGATCGGCGTTAATACATGTACCGGTTTAGACACGCCCATCAGGACCGGGCCGACCGTGACGCCTTCGGAACTGGAGACGCGTAGTAAGTTGTAACTAATGCGGGCGGCTTCCATATTCGGCATCACCAGAATATTGGCGGCTCCCTTCAGCGGGCTATCCGGCATCCGGTCATTACGAATACTTTCCACCAACGCCGCATCACCGTGCATCTCACCGTCAATCATCAGATCGGGCGCTCGTTCGCGTACCCGCTCAAGGGTTTCGCGCATTTTGCTGGCGGACAGCGAATTTGAGGAACCAAAGTTAGAGTGCGACAACAGCGCGACTTTCGGCTCAATACCAAAGCGGCGAACGGTTTCCGCCGCCATTACGGCGATCTCCGCCAACTGTTCCGGCGTGGGATCTTCGTTAACATAAGTATCGGCGATAAAAGTGTTGCCGCTTGGCAGCAGTAAGGCGTTCATCGCCCCTGCCGTATGCACGCCGTCACGGTAGCCAAAGACGGCTTTCACGACGCTGAAATGCTCATGGTAGTCGCCGATGGTGCCGCAGATCATCGCATCCGCTTCCCCACGCTGCACCATGATCGCGCCAATGGCCGTATGGTTGCCGATCATCGCACGCTGCGCCTGTTCCTGAGTTACCCCGCGACGCTTCATGATCTGGTAATACTCGCTCCAGTACTCTTTGAAGCGCGGATCGGATTCATTATTCACGATCTCGAAATCAACGCCCGCTTTGATCTGTAGCCCCAGTTTCTGGATACGCATTTCGATCACGCTCGGACGTCCGATCAGGATGGGCTTCGCCAGTCCCAGGGTTATCAACTCCTGGGTTGCGTGCAGCACGCGCGCCTCTTCCCCTTCCGGCAGCACTACGCGCTTCGGATCTTTGCGTGCCTGCGAGAAGATCGGCTTCATGAACAGGTTGGTTTTGTAGACAAACTCGGTCAGTTTATCGATATAGGCATCAAAGTCAGCAATCGGGCGCGTCGCCACGCCGGAATCCATTGCCGCTTTCGCGACCGCCGGAGCGATTTTGACAATCAGACGCGGGTCAAACGGTTTCGGAATAATGTATTCCGGCCCAAAGCTCAGGTCCTGATCGCCATAGGCCGAGGCCACCACTTCGCTCTGTTCGGCGTGCGCCAGCTCGGCAATCGCACGGACCGCCGCCAGTTTCATCTCTTCGTTGATCGCCGTCGCGCCGACGTCCAGTGCGCCGCGGAAGATAAACGGGAAGCACAATACGTTGTTCACCTGGTTCGGATAGTCGGAACGACCGGTACAGATGATGGCGTCCGGACGCACTTCTTTCGCCAGCGGCGGCAGAATTTCCGGTTCCGGGTTAGCCAGCGCCAGAATCATTGGCGCGCGGGCCATTTTCTTCACCATCTCCTGAGTCAGCACTTTCGGGCCTGAACAGCCGAGGAAAATATCCGCGCCGTCAATGACCTCATCCAGCGTGCGCTTGCCGCTGTCGTCTACCGCATAGGCCGCTTTGGTCTCCGCCATATTCGGCTCACGGCCTTTGTAAATAACGCCCTTAGAGTCGCACACCACGATGTTGTGCTTTTGCATCCCCAACGCGACCAGCAGGTTCATACAAGCGATTGCCGCCGCCCCTGCGCCGGAGACGACCATCCGTACGTCGGAAATATTTTTCTCTACGACTCGCAGACCATTAAGAATGGCGGCCGTACTAATGATCGCCGTTCCGTGCTGATCGTCATGGAAAACCGGGATGTTCATGCGCTCGCGCAGTTTCTGTTCAATATAGAAACATTCCGGCGCTTTAATGTCTTCGAGGTTAATGCCGCCAAAAGTCGGCTCCAGCGCTGCGACCACATTGATAAATTTGTCCGGGTCAAGCTCATCGACTTCAATGTCAAACACATCAATGCCGGCGAATTTTTTAAACAGAACGCCTTTGCCTTCCATGACCGGCTTGCCGGCCAGCGCGCCAATGTTGCCTAACCCCAGCACCGCTGTACCGTTGGAAATGACCGCGACAAGGTTGCCGCGCGCGGTGTATTTGTAGGCTGCCAGCGGATCTTTTTCGATTTCCAGGCAGGGCGCCGCCACGCCTGGCGAGTAAGCCAACGCCAGATCGCGTTGGGTGGCAAGGGGCTTAGTCGGAGAAACCTGAATTTTACCGGGTACCGGAAATTCGTGGAAATCAAGGGCGCTTTGTTTTAACTGCTCATCCATTTTGTTGTTCCTTTCACGTATCGTTCAAAAAGTGACGCGGCCTGGTGCGCCGCACATTATCACCGTACTGCGCAACACAAACTTTGAAGGTCTGCAAACTATCACGACGCGGCGCAAGAGTTTGTTATCAACTTATAACGGCCATGTTACCTGCTTATACCAGCAATACCATGCCTGTCTGCTATGCTTTTTGGTTATGTAGTGTATCAATCTTTCAGAAGTGTGAATCAACACACTCATCTAACACTTTACTTTTCAAGGAGTATTTCCTATGAACCAGCTAGACGGCATCAAACAATTCACTACCGTCGTCGCCGATAGCGGCGACATCGAGTCCATCCGCCACTACCAGCCGCAGGATGCCACGACAAATCCCTCTTTACTGTTAAAAGCCGCCGGGCTTGAGCAGTATGGTCATTTGATTGAGGATGCGATTGCCTGGGGGAAAAAACACGGCGGTACGCAGGAACAGCAGGTTGCGGCAGCCAGCGATAAACTGGCGGTTAATTTTGGCGCGGAAATACTGAAAAGTATTCCCGGTCGCGTCTCCACTGAAGTCGACGCGCGGTTATCGTTCGATAAAGAAAAAAGTATCGAGAAAGCGCGCCATCTGGTGGATCTCTACCAGCAGCAGGGTGTTGATAAATCACGCATTCTGATCAAGCTCGCCGCGACCTGGGAAGGTATCCGCGCCGCCGGGCAGCTCGAAAAAGAGGGTATTAATTGCAACCTGACGTTGTTGTTCTCTTTTGCCCAGGCGCGCGCCTGCGCCGAAGCGGGCGTCTATTTGATCTCTCCGTTCGTGGGCCGAATTTACGACTGGTATCAGGCGCGTAGTCCGCTGGAGCCGTATGTCGTGGAGGAAGATCCCGGCGTGAAATCGGTACGCAATATCTACGATTACTTTAAACAGCATCGCTATGAAACCATCGTGATGGGGGCAAGTTTCCGCCGTACTGAGCAAATCCTCGCGCTAACCGGCTGCGATCGACTGACTATCTCCCCTAACCTGCTTAAAGAGCTGAAAGAAAAAGAAGAACCGGTGATCCGTAAACTGGTGCCTTCCTCGCAGATGTTCCACCGTCCTACGCCAATGACGGAAGCGGAGTTCCGCTGGGAACATAATCAGGACGCGATGGCCGTAGAGAAGCTGTCGGAAGGTATCCGTCTTTTTGCCATTGACCAGCGCAAACTGGAAGACCTGCTTGCCGCCAAACTATAAACCTTGCATGGAGTGATTTATGTCCCGTAAAGACCTTGCCAATGCGATTCGTGCGCTGAGCATGGATGCCGTTCAAAAAGCCAATTCCGGGCACCCCGGCGCGCCGATGGGGATGGCGGATATCGCTGAAGTGCTATGGAACGATTTTCTTAAACATAACCCCACCGATCCAACCTGGTATGACCGTGACCGTTTTATCCTTTCCAACGGTCACGCCTCCATGCTGCTCTATAGTCTGCTGCATTTAACCGGTTATGACCTGCCGCTGGAGGAGTTAAAAAACTTCCGTCAACTGCACTCTAAAACGCCAGGTCACCCGGAGATTGGCTATACGCCCGGCGTTGAAACCACCACCGGACCGCTGGGCCAGGGGCTGGCGAATGCCGTCGGGCTGGCGATTGCCGAGCGTACGTTAGGCGCACAGTTCAACCGGCCGGACCATGAGATTGTCGACCACTACACCTATGTCTTTATGGGCGACGGCTGTCTGATGGAGGGGATCTCGCATGAGGTGTGTTCGCTGGCTGGTACGCTGGGACTGGGCAAACTGATCGGCTTTTACGATCACAACGGCATCTCCATTGATGGCGAAACCGAAGGCTGGTTTACCGACGATACCGCCAAACGTTTTGAAGCCTACCACTGGCATGTCGTATATGACATTGACGGGCACGATCCGGAGGCGGTGAAAAAAGCCATTCTCGAAGCCCAGAGCGTAAAAGATAAACCTTCGCTAATTATCTGTCGGACGGTGATAGGTTTTGGCTCGCCGAATAAAGCCGGGAAGGAGGAGTCGCACGGCGCGGCGCTGGGCGAAGAAGAGGTGGCGCTGACTCGCCAGAAGCTGGGATGGCATCATCCGGCGTTTGAGATCCCAAAAGAAATTTACCGCGCGTGGGATGGCCGTGAAAAAGGCGAGAAAGCGCAGCAGCAGTGGCAGGAAAAGTTTGCTGCTTATGAGAAGGCTTATCCTGAGCTGGCCGCGGAGTTTACCCGCCGGATGAGCGGCGGACTGCCGGAGGCATGGGAATCCGCCACGCAAAAATTTATTAACGACTTGCAGGCTAATCCGGCCAAAATCGCCACCCGTAAAGCATCGCAAAATACGCTCAATGCCTACGGTCCCCTGTTGCCGGAACTGTTGGGCGGATCGGCGGATCTGGCGCCGAGCAACCTGACTATCTGGAAAGGTTCGACCTCGTTGAAAGAGGATCCGGCAGGTAATTATATTCACTATGGCGTGCGCGAATTCGGCATGACCGCCATTGCCAACGGCATCGCCCATCACGGCGGCTTTGTACCGTATACCGCCACGTTTCTGATGTTTGTCGAATATGCGCGTAACGCGGCGCGTATGGCGGCCTTAATGAAAGCCCGGCAGATTATGGTCTATACCCACGACTCCATCGGTTTAGGCGAAGATGGCCCGACGCACCAGGCCGTGGAACAACTGGCGAGCCTGCGCTTAACGCCAAACTTCAGCACCTGGCGTCCCTGCGATCAGGTTGAGGCGGCGGTCGGCTGGAAGCTGGCCATTGAACGTCAGCACGGGCCGACGGCGTTGATTCTCTCGCGGCAAAATCTGGCGCAGGTGGAACGCACGCCGGAACAGGTGAAAGCAATTGCCCGCGGCGGTTATATTCTGAAAGATAGCGGCGGCAAGCCGGATATCATTCTGATCGCTACCGGATCGGAAATGGAAATTACCCTCCAGGCGGCGGAAAAATTGACTGGCGAGGGGCATAACGTTCGCGTGGTGTCGTTGCCTTCAACGGATATTTTCGATGCGCAGGACGAGGCATATCGCGAATCTGTGCTACCGGCGCACGTGACCGCCCGCGTCGCGGTGGAAGCCGGTATAGCCGACTACTGGTATAAATATGTTGGCCTAAAAGGCGCAATTATCGGCATGACGGGATACGGTGAATCCGCCCCGGCTGACAAACTGTTCCCGTATTTTGGCTTTACCGTGGAAAATATTGTAGAAAAAGCCCGCCGGGTGCTGAACATCAAAGGCTAAGGCGAGCGTTAGCAACACAGACTTTGCACAGTCTGCAGACCTGTTCTGTAGGCTGTGCAAAATTACTTCGTAGACTCAGGCGCATCTGACTGCCCGATGACGACCTCATCAATGGATTTATGGCACATCAGGCAAAAGGCCTTTTTTTTATGCGCCTGCAATGTTGAATCCCACGCCGCTGATCCACCTTCTTTATTCACTTTTTCTCTTATCGCCGCCAGCCGATCTATTTCATAATAAGCGCTCAGGCAGCCACAATGGGGGCATAATACGGGGCCATTATTTATTTTCATACTATTTCCTGCTGTGGTGAGGCTATCGGGTAAAGTAACAATCCTACCGTAACGTAGCAATCTCTATACCATAAATGAAACCTCAATAGGTGTATCCCTATTCTGAAAAGGGGATAACAACCAGGATTCAACGCGTGATCCACAGCGTAGGCCAGGCATCCGGCCCGTGCCAGCTATCGCAGCTCGGTTCTTCGGCATAACGCACCAGACGAAAACGATCGCCATCATAACGCCAGCGCGTCTGGATACCGCAGTCGGTTAACCCCCGCCCTTTCGCCAACGTCACCAGTTCACGCGTTTTCTCGTCAAAGAAGGCGTTCATCAACTCCATGTCATTACTTTCGACGCCGCGATTAAACGGCAGCCGCAAACGTACGGCGCGCGAGACGAGCGTTTTTTTGCGTGAAACTACCCAGGCGAGATCAATAGTGTTATAGGCGCCGGCTTCGCAGTTAACAATCAATAACGCTTTATCATCCGTCAACGCGCTGACCTGCGTCTCGCGACGCAGCGGGTCAAGCGAACAACGAATGCCGTTTACCCGCCATGCTGCGTAGTCCAGCAGATCGTCGCGTTCTTCCTCACTCAGCGGTACGGGCGTTGGATTAATCACGGCGATCCCCTTTAATGCCGGTGCCGGGGGCACGCTGAGAGGCGGTTCGTTTCCTTTTTCAATCCAGGCGGTTTCGCTGCCCACACGTTTTTGTTGCGCGTCGATAAACAGTAATGCCGCTTTTAATCCCGCCAGCGAAAGCGTCTGAACGCCGTTTTTTAAGGTGATGGCCTGCGCATCCTGAATCGTCTGTAAAAATGCGGTGATGGTGGCAGGATCGCCGGTCATGAGATGCCAGGGCGACACGCGCCAGTGTGGACTGTTGAACGAAAGCGGTTTGCCATCCAGCAATAAGCGAGGCGCAATTGCGGCTTCTTTAGCGTCGGGCGGCGCCAAACCGCCACGATCGATACGCAGTACCGCATCGGTACGCGCCCCGGCGCTGCGGCTTAATGTCATCACCAGCCCATGATGTTCGCCAGTATTGCGCGCTACGCAAAAATTTTGGTTATTGCAGGTGACCTGCCAGTCGGAAAAAGTCCGTTGCGCTGGCGCAGCCCACAGTAGCTGGACCGGCAACAGGCCAAACAGACAAAAAAGAATAACGCGGTAGCGCATGAACGGAACAACCCCAGATTCAGAACAACACAGCTAAGGCGGTATCTTCCTTGCGCGCCTCAGGGTTCTCAATCAGATTTATCGGATTGGTCTTTTTTGTGTAAAGAAATATATTTCTTTTTTTTCAGTCCATTAGATGAGACGTCTGTAAATAGTTAAGCAATAACACGGTCTTACCGTCCCGAATCTCGCCTGAGCGCACCATTTCCAGCGCCCGGGAAAACGGCAGTTCAAGCACCTCAATCTCTTCGTCCTCCACGCCGCCGCCGATGCTGGCACGCTCGCTATCATGATATTCGGCAATGAAGAAATGAATCAGCTCCGTGACGCCGCCTGGCGACATATACAGCTCAAATATCTTGCGTACCTCACCAACGTCATACCCTGTCTCTTCAATGGCCTCTTTACGGATACAGACCTCCGGCTCGTCGTTATCAAGCAGGCCAGCGCAGGTTTCAATTAACATACCGTCTTGATTACCATTGACCCATGTCGCCACGCGAAACTGGCGAACCAGAACCACGGTTTTTTTAGTTGAGTTGTAAAGCAGAATGGTTGCGCCATTCCCGCGATCGTAAACCTCACGCTTGTGACGGATAACCTCGCCATTACGACGGGTCAGGTCATAGGTAATGTTGCGCAGAGTAAAATAATTATCAGAAAGAATTTTATCCTTAATAAGCGTAATGGTTTGCGACATGCTGGCTCCAGGGTGTAAAAAGAGCATTAATATTACGCCGTGAGGTCGGTTTTGTCTGCTGAAGGGTTAATCCTTAATGCCGACTGAACGGATGTACAGCCATATTTTTCTGTCACTGCCATGACCATATTCTGCTTCTCCGGGCCGCAGAGTCCATGCTCGCGATATGATTTGACGGCCGGAGTGAGACTGAGGGAATCATCATGAAATTTACTCTCGTTGCGACGGTTCTACTGACGTTTTCCCTTTCAGCTTTTGCCGTTGAGTATCCGGTATTGACCATCGCGAGCCCTGATCAGGTGGGGTTTGATAGCCAAAAACTTCACCGACTTGATGGCTGGATTCAAAATCAAATTGATGCCGGATATCCCAGCATCAATCTTCTGGTGATAAAAGATAATCATATTGTTCTACAAAAAGCCTGGGGCTATGCCAAAAAATATGACGGTTCCACGCTGTTAGCCCATCCCATTCGGGCGACCACTAACACGATGTATGATCTGGCTTCAAACACAAAAATGTATGCCACTAATTTCGCATTGCAAAAACTAGTGTATGAAGGAAAAATAGATGTCAATGATTTGGTATCAAAATATATCCCCGGCTTTAAGGATATGCCTGGGGATAAAATAAAAGGCAAAGATAAACTCCGCATTATTGATATTCTTCATCACGTCGCGGGCTTTCCTGCCGACCCACAATATCCCAATAAAAACGTCGCCGGTAAATTATTTTCACAGAGTAAAAGCACTACTCTGGAGATGATTAAAAAGACACCGCTGGAATATCAACCTGGGTCGAAGCATATCTACAGCGACGTGGATTATATGATTCTTGGTTTTATCATTGAATCGATAACGGCAATGCCATTAGATCGCTACGTCGAAACCACCATTTATAAACCGCTCGGATTAAAACATACCGTCTTTAACCCGCTGATGAAAGGCTTCACGCCGCCGCAAATCGCCGCAACGGAACTACACGGCAATACGCGTGACGGCGTGATTCATTTCCCCAATATTCGCACCAATACACTATGGGGCCAGGTGCATGACGAAAAAGCCTGGTACTCAATGGGCGGCGTTTCAGGACACGCCGGACTGTTTTCTGACACCCATGATATGGCTGTGTTAATGCAAGTCATGCTCAATGGGGGCGGCTACGGTAACCTGAAGCTATTCGACGACAAAACGGTTGCGCAGTTTACTCGCCACTCGCCAGAAGATGCTACCTTTGGTCTGGGGTGGCGCGTTAACGGCAACGCCTCAATGACCCCAACGTTCGGGGTATTAGCCAGTCCGCAAACGTATGGACATACCGGATGGACCGGAACGCTGACGTCTATCGATCCGGTTAATCATATGGCGATTGTTATTTTAGGTAACAGGCCGCACTCGCCGGTAGCAAATCCTAAAGTGAACCCGAATGTTTTTGTCAGTGGATTATTACCTGCGGCGACGTATGGCTGGATTGTTGACCAGATATATGGTTCCTTAAAATAAAAATTAAGAGCCTATCTCTGTAGGCGTTATTGGCGCAGCCAGTTTGGACACGGACAGCGCGCAAAAACCGGAGCGTACACGTAGTACGTGAGGTTTGACTCGCTACGCTCGCCCTTCGGGCCGCCGCAAGCGGCGTTCAAAACGCTAATGCGTTTTGGCGAGCACTGCCCAGGTCCAAAATGGCAAGTAAAATAGCCCTAATGGGATAGGCTCTAAGAAGGGATTCTGATAGCGTCCCTTCCTTCAATTTACACTCTATTTTCAATACTAAGATTGGCCTCATCAGGCCTGTTAAACGTCGACCCGACGGGAAAATGTTTATCGCAGGGCGTTCAGCCCTGCGAGCGTCAACATTTCTGCAAACGGAGTAAGGTTAGCCAATAAGTTTAAGATTTTTTATCACTCAATCATTTAACCGTTCCAGGCCTTAACCGGCCTACAAATACGCTTATTTAGCTAACCAGTCGAGTATCCCCTGCGCAGCATGTCGGCCTTCTGCCATCGCCGTCACCACCAGATCGGCGCCGCGCACCGCATCGCCGCCGGCGAAAATTTTCGGGTTGGACGTCTGGTAACGAAACTCGCTCTCGACGCTGGCGGCAATACGTCCCCAGTTATCCACCTTCACGCCATGCGATTCGAGCCACGACATACCATGCGGATGAAAACCAAACGCCATAATGACCGCATCCGCCGGCATCACGAACTCGCTGTCCGGTACAGGTACCGGGCGGCGTCGCCCCTGACCATCCGGTTCGCCAAGCCGCGTACGCAAAAAGCGAATACCGCTGGCGCGCCCGTGCGTATCCAGCACCAACTCAACCGGCTGAACGTTAAATTCAAAGTTCGCGCCCTCTTCCCGCGCGTTTTTCACCTCTTTTTTCGACCCCGGCATATTGGCCTCATCGCGGCGATAAGCGCAGGTGACGTTAGCAGCGCCATGACGCAGCGCCGTACGTACGCAGTCCATTGCGGTGTCACCGCCGCCCAGCACAACCACGTTAAGGCCCGCAGTATCAATAAACGGCTCGTCAGGCAACGCCGGAAGCCCCATCACCTGTTTGGTATTGGCGATGAGGAATGGCAACGCATCATATACCCCCGGCGCATCTTCATTCGGTAAATCAGCCTTCATGGAACGATAGGTTCCAACCCCAACAAAGACGGCGTCATAACTCTCCAGCAGCGTCTCCAGAGAAATATCTTTCCCTACTTCGCAGTTAAGCTCGAAACGAATCCCCATCGCGCTGAAGATTTCCCGACGGCGCGCCAGCAGAGATTTATCCAGTTTGAAAGCCGGAATACCAAAGGTGAGTAAACCGCCGATTTCCGGATGGCGATCGTAGACGGTGGCGCTTACGCCATGGCGCGCCAGCACGTCAGCGCAGGCAAGACCTGCCGGCCCCGCGCCGATAATCGCCACGCGCTTATCGCTCTTCTGTACGTCCGACAGGTCGGGACGCCAGCCTTTGCTCAGAGCGCGATCGGAGATATAGCGCTCAATGTTGCCGATGGTAACCGCGCCATACTCATCGCGGAGTGTACACGCGCCTTCGCATAGCCGGTCCTGCGGACAGACGCGCCCGGTAATTTCCGGCAGACAGTTGGTCTGGTGGGAAAGCTCTACCGCCGCATCAATATCGCCGGCTTTCACCAGTTCGATCCACTGGGGAATATGGTTATGCAGCGGACAGGTCCATTCGCAGATACTGTGTTCCCCGCATGTGAGGCAGCGGGCCGCTTCACGCTCCGCCTGCGCGGCGCGAAACGGCAGATAAATTTCCTCAAAGGTGGTTTTACGCGCTTCAATCGCCAGTTTATCCGGTTCGCCGCGCGGCGGCGTCGCCTGCATACGCTCGACTTTGCTGCTTGCTGTCCCACTGTGTTGTGTATCCACGGTATGCCAGGGGCGAATCTCCTGCCGGGCGGTACGCAGCCGTCGCGTTTTAGCCAGACGGGTCAACGAGTCTTCGGTGACCAGTTGCAGCGCATCCGCCGGGCAATTTTCCACACAGGCCGGACCCTGTTCACGTCCCTGACACAGATCGCATTTATGCGCGCTGGCTTTGAACTGGTTTGGCGCGACGGGCGTCAATACCATCTGCATGGTGCCGAATGGGCAGGCGACGACGCAGGATTTACAGCCGATACACTTCTGCGCATTGACCTGCACGCTGTCGTTAATATGCGCGATTGCGCCGTTCGGACAGCTACGGGCGCAGGGCGCATCTTCGCAATGGTGACATGTAACCGCGCTGCGCTGGCGCTGATGTTTGATGACAGTAATTCGGGGCTGATAGCGCTGTGGCGTCAGGACATGTCGCTCATCATTGTGAGCCATTACGCAGGCGACCTCGCAGGCATGGCAGCCCAGACACTGCTGGCTATTGGCCATAATAAAACGATTCATGGCATCCTTCTGTTTTGGTTGTAAAAACCTTATTCTTTATATGAGCATTGTTATTAACTGACGAAGGCGGGGTCGGCAATGTTCATCTGCCCAGGAAGCACAACTATCTGTCCAGAACCTGTGGCAGATCAATTTATTTCAAAGCAAATGCAATTGCGATTCAGCTAAATGCGGGGAGTGCCAGCGTGACGGTTAAACGCCCGGTCTCAGCCAGTCTGGCTAAGGCTTTTTTCTATATTGTGCTGTTGTCTATTCTGTCCACCGGCAGCGCATTACTGACGCTGACCAGCAGTTTACGGGATGCCGAAGCGATCAATATCGCCGGTTCGCTACGAATGCAGAGCTATCGGCTGGGTTACGATCTGCAAAGCCGTAGCCCGCAGATTAATGCGCATCGTCAACTTTTCCAGCACGCGCTCAACTCGCCGGTACTGCAAAATCTCAACGCCTGGTATGTGCCGCAGGCGGTGAAAACTCGCTACGCGCGCCTGCACGCCAACTGGCTGGAGATGAATAGCCGCCTACAGGACGGCGACATTGCCTGGTATCAGACCAATATCAACAATTACGTCGATCAAATTGATCTCTTCGTTCTGGCATTACAGCATTACGCCGAGCGTAAAGTCATGCTGGTCGTCGCCATATCGCTGGCGGGCGGTATCGGCATATTTACGCTGGTCTTTTTTACCCTACGACGTATTCGCCAGCAGGTCGTTCGCCCGCTGAATCAACTGGTCACCGCCAGTCAGCGAATTGAACATGGTCAGTTCGCCCCGCTGCCGCTGGATACCAGCTTACCCAATGAGCTGGGATTGTTGGCGAAAACGTTTAGTCAGATGTCGAGCGAGCTGCATAAACTTTATCGTTCGCTGGAAGCCTCGGTGGAAGAAAAAACGCACGATCTGCACGAAGCGCACCGCCGCCTGGAGGTGTTATACCAGTGCTCCCAGGCGCTGAATACCAGCCAAATCGACGTCCACTGTTTTCGCCATATTTTGCAAATTGTCCGTGAACATGACGCCGCCTGGTATCTGGAGTTAACCGTGGGCGATAACTGGCGGATTAGCGAAGGCATGCAAAGCCCCGACCTGCCGATGCAAATGCTGCCAGTGACGATGCAGGACACGGTCTATGGCGAACTCCACTGGCAAAGCCCCAACGTTAATGCCTCTACGCCGCTGCTGAACAGCGTCTCCACGATGCTGGGGCGTGGTTTGTACTTTAATCAGGCGCAAAAACACTTCCAGCAACTTTTGTTAATGGAAGAGCGCGCGACGATTGCCCGTGAGCTACACGATTCGCTGGCGCAGGTACTTTCTTATTTACGTATTCAGTTAACGCTTTTGAAGCGCGCTATTCCTGAGGATAACGCCGGCGCGCAAAGCATCATGGCGGATTTTTCCAGAGCGCTGAACGACGCCTACCGTCAGCTTCGCGAGCTACTCACCACGTTCCGTCTGACGTTACAGCAGGCCGATTTACCCTCCGCATTGCATGAGATGCTGGAAGATTTACAGAGTCAGACTCCGGCCAAACTCACGTTGGATTGCCGTTTACCCACGCTGGCGCTGGATGCGCAAATGCAGGTGCATTTATTGCAAATTGTGCGTGAAGCGGTCCTGAACGCCATTAAACACGCCAACGCGAGCGAAATCGCCGTGAGCTGCGTCACCGCGCCTGACGGCGATCATACCGTTTATATTCGCGATAATGGCATTGGTATCGGCGAACCGCATGAGCCTGCCGGACACTATGGTCTGAATATAATGCGTGAGCGCGCGGAGCGCCTTGGCGGCACGCTGAATTTTTCGCAACCCTCCGGCGGCGGCACACTGGTCAGTATCAGTTTTCGCTCCTCCAACAAGGAAGAGAGTCAGTTAACGTAAAGAACGGCAAATCGCCGGAAGGCCAGATGTCAGGCTTTCCGGCGTTGGCACAAAAAGTATGCTGTAAAAGCGCATGATAATTTACATTATCTCCTTTATTTCTCCACGTTTGGCTCGTAGCTTGCCGCTACAGTGAAGCAGTTCAAATCTATAACGATATGTAGAAACACGAGGTTCCCCTTTAATGGCGAATTTTTTTATCGATCGCCCCATTTTTGCCTGGGTGCTGGCTATCCTGTTGTGTCTGACAGGGGCGTTAGCCATTTTTTCTTTACCTGTTGAACAATATCCCGATCTGGCACCGCCCAACGTACGTATTACCGCGAATTATCCGGGAGCGTCGGCGCAAACGCTGGAAAATACCGTAACCCAGGTTATTGAGCAGAATATGACGGGCCTCGATAATCTGATGTACATGTCATCACAAAGTAGCGGCACCGGACAGGCGACCATCACCCTGAGCTTTATTGCGGGAACCGATCCTGATGAGGCGGTTCAGCAGGTGCAAAACCAGTTACAGTCCGCGATGCGTAAACTGCCGCAGGCGGTACAGGATCAAGGCGTCACGGTACGCAAAACGGGCGATACCAATATTTTGACCATCGCTTTCGTCTCTACCGACGGTTCTATGGACAAGCAGGATATCGCCGACTACGTCGCCAGTAATATTCAGGACCCGCTCAGCCGCGTCAACGGCGTCGGCGATATTGACGCTTATGGTTCACAGTACTCTATGCGTATCTGGCTCGATCCGGCCAAATTGAATAGTTTTCAGATGACCACGAAAGACGTGACCGATGCGATTGAGTCGCAGAATGCGCAAATCGCCGTCGGGCAGCTTGGCGGTACGCCTTCGGTCGACAAGCAGGCGCTGAACGCCACCATTAATGCGCAGTCACTGCTGCAAACGCCGCAACAATTTCGCGATATCACCCTGCGCGTTAATCAGGACGGTTCCGAGGTCAAACTGGGCGATGTCGCCACCGTGGAGCTGGGGGCGGAAAAGTATGACTACCTCAGCCGTTTTAACGGCAATCCGGCTTCCGGTCTTGGCGTTAAGCTGGCTTCCGGCGCGAACGAAATGGCGACCGCGAAGCTGGTGCTGGATCGCCTCAACGAGCTGGCGCAGTACTTCCCTCACGGCCTGGAATACAAGATCGCGTATGAAACCACCTCCTTTGTCAAAGCCTCGATTATCGATGTGGTCAAAACGTTGCTGGAGGCTATCGCGCTGGTTTTCCTGGTGATGTACCTGTTCCTGCAAAACTTTCGCGCCACGCTGATTCCGACGATCGCCGTGCCGGTAGTATTAATGGGCACCTTCTCCGTGCTTTACGCGTTCGGCTACAGTATTAACACATTAACCATGTTCGCGATGGTGCTGGCAATCGGGCTCCTGGTCGACGATGCCATCGTGGTGGTGGAAAACGTCGAACGTATCATGAGCGAAGAAGGGCTCACGCCGCGTGAAGCGACGCGCAAATCCATGGGACAAATCCAGGGGGCGCTGGTCGGTATCGCGATGGTGCTGTCTGCGGTATTCGTGCCGATGGCGTTCTTTGGCGGTACCACCGGGGCAATTTATCGTCAGTTTTCTATTACCATTGTCTCGGCAATGGTGCTGTCGGTGCTGGTCGCCATGATCCTGACACCGGCGCTGTGCGCAACGTTATTAAAACCGCTGCACAAAGGCGAGCAGCACGGGCAACGCGGATTTTTCGGCTGGTTTAACCGTACCTTCAATCGTAATGCCGAACGTTATGAGAAAGGCGTAGCGAAAATTTTGCATCGCAGCCTGCGCTGGATTCTGATTTATGTTCTGTTGCTTGGCGGAATGGTGTTCCTGTTTTTGCGCCTCCCCACCTCCTTTCTGCCGCAAGAAGATCGGGGCATGTTCACTACGTCTATCCAGCTACCGAGCGGCTCTACGCAACAGCAGACCCTGAAAGTTGTTGAAAAGGTTGAAAACTATTACTTCACCCATGAGAAAAACAACATTATGTCGGTCTTCTCGACGGTCGGTTCCGGCCCTGGCGGGAACGGGCAAAACGTCGCGCGCATGTTTGTTCGCTTGAAAGACTGGGACGCGCGCGATCCCACCACCGGCTCCTCGTTCGCCATTATTGAGCGGGCGACAAAAGCATTTAACCAGATTAAAGAAGCTCGCGTCTTCGCCAGCAGCCCGCCGGCAATTAGCGGTCTGGGCAGCTCCGCCGGTTTTGATATGGAATTACAGGATCACGCCGGAGCAGGCCATGACGCGCTGATGGCCGCACGAGATCAACTCATTGAGCTGGCCGGGAAAAACAGTTCCTTGACCCGCGTGCGCCACAACGGCCTGGACGACAGCCCGCAACTGCAAATTGATATTGACCAACGAAAAGCGCAGGCGCTGGGCGTATCGATTGACGATATCAACGACACCCTGCAAACAGCCTGGGGATCGAGCTACGTCAACGACTTTATGGACCGGGGCCGCGTGAAGAAGGTCTATGTTCAGGCCGCAGCGAAATATCGTATGTTGCCGGATGATATTAATCTTTGGTATGTCCGTAACAAAGATGGCGGCATGGTCCCCTTCTCCGCCTTCGCCACCTCGCGCTGGGAAACCGGCTCGCCGCGTCTGGAACGCTATAACGGCTATTCGGCGGTAGAAATTGTCGGAGAGGCCGCGCCGGGAGTCAGTACCGGGACTGCGATGGATGTCATGGAGTCGTTGGTGCATCAGCTACCGGGCGGTTTTGGCCTGGAATGGACAGCCATGTCTTACCAGGAACGGCTCTCCGGCGCGCAGGCGCCCGCGCTGTACGCTATTTCGCTATTAGTCGTCTTCCTGTGTCTGGCGGCATTGTATGAAAGCTGGTCGGTGCCCTTCTCGGTGATGCTGGTTGTGCCGCTCGGCGTCATTGGCGCGCTACTCGCTACCTGGATGCGCGGGCTGGAAAACGATGTTTACTTCCAGGTGGGGCTGTTGACCGTTATCGGCCTCTCGGCGAAAAACGCGATTCTGATTGTGGAATTCGCCAACGAAATGAATCAGAAGGGACACGCGCTGTTAGACGCCACGCTGTACGCCAGCCGCCAGCGCCTGCGACCGATACTGATGACTTCGCTGGCGTTTATCTTTGGCGTATTGCCGATGGCCACCAGCACCGGGGCAGGCTCGGGTAGCCAACATGCTGTCGGAACCGGCGTGATGGGGGGAATGATCTCAGCAACCATTCTGGCTATCTTCTTTGTACCCCTGTTTTTCGTGCTGATACGCCGCCGCTTCCCGCTGAAGCCGCGCCCGGAATAAGCTCCCGGCCAGCCTGATACGAGGTGTCGGGCACAAAAAAGGCGACTTTCGTTGAGTCGCCTTTTCTTATCCCCTATGGGAGCGCGGTGCCTTCCAGGCATTTATTTACGAAGCATGACTTCGATAAAATCTTTCCAGTTCCCCAGTTCACGTTCAATCATAATAGCCTCTCTTATTATTATGGGTATTCTACGTAGTTAGCGGTATAGAGAGAAGTTCATTTAACCGATTGTTGCGATATCCTCTGGTTATGCTGTCTATGATATTACTATGGCGCTGTAGCCGTAAATTTTATGTGACTTACTGCAATATTTAGCAACATTAATACCTTTTCTACTACTTTATCAAATCGGGTTAAAAAACAATCAATTGCATGTGCGCAAAATAGGATTTTCCTCGCGAATTATAAACAAGCCACATCTGGAACGTTTTGGAATCATTATTCACATTCACTCAACAATGTTATATTGATTGCCGATCAGCGCTGGATAAATAACCATTAACAGCCACACTTATTATCCCGCAGACGATACTATTGATTATTTATTCGAATTTCGCGTTAAAGGATTCAATATGATTACCCTCTATGGCATTAAGAATTGCGACACGATCAAAAAAGCGCGCCGTTGGCTGGAGGAGCATGGCATTGATTATCGTTTTCACGATTACCGTGTGGATGGCATAGACCTCCCTCTTCTTAATACCTTTATTGCCGAACTCGGCTGGCAGCCGTTACTGAATACGCGCGGCACAACATGGCGCAAACTGGATGAAGGCGACCGCAGCGGGATTACCGATGCCGACTCCGCCGCTGCTCTCATGGTTGAACAGCCGGCAATCATCAAACGCCCATTGCTCTGCGCGCCCGGGAAGCCTATGCTGCTTGGTTTCAGTGAATCCCGTTATCAGCAGTTTTTTGATGAGGTGTAGTCTATGTCGTGCCCGGTTATTGAGCTGACACAGCAACTTATTCGTCGCCCCTCCCTGAGTCCGGATGACGCAGGCTGTCAGGCATTAATGATTGAACGCCTGCGTAAAATCGGTTTTACCATTGAGCATATGGATTTTGGCGACACGCAAAATTTTTGGGCATGGCGTGGGCGTGGCGAAACGCTGGCGTTCGCCGGGCATACTGACGTCGTACCGGCTGGCGATGTCGATCGCTGGATCAATCCGCCGTTTGAACCTACGATTCGCGACGGAATGTTGTTCGGTCGCGGCGCGGCGGATATGAAAGGTTCACTGGCGGCCATGGTGGTGGCTGCTGAACGTTTTGTTGCGCAGCATCCTCATCACCGGGGCCGCCTCGCATTTTTGATTACCTCTGATGAAGAAGCCAGCGCAAAAAATGGCACCGTAAAGGTGGTTGAAGCGCTGATGGCCCGTAACGAGCGGCTGGATTACTGTCTGGTCGGCGAACCTTCCAGTACTGAAATTGTGGGCGATGTCGTCAAAAACGGGCGTCGCGGTTCTCTCACCTGTAACCTCACTATCCATGGCGTTCAGGGGCACGTTGCCTATCCGCATCTGGCGGATAACCCTGTTCATCGCGCCGCGCCTTTTCTTAATGAACTGGTCGCTATCGAGTGGGATCGGGGCAATGACTTTTTCCCGGCCACCAGCATGCAGGTAGCTAATATCCAGGCAGGCACCGGCAGCAATAATGTCATTCCCGGTGAACTGTTCGTGCAGTTTAACTTCCGTTTCAGCACGGAACTGACCGATGAGATGATCAAAGAGCGGGTACATGCGCTGCTTGAGAAGCATCAGCTACGCTATACCGTAGACTGGTGGCTTTCCGGCCAGCCGTTCCTGACCGCACGCGGCAAGCTGGTGGACGCGGTGGTAAACGCCATTGAGCACTATAATGAAATTAAACCGCAATTACTGACGACGGGCGGTACGTCCGACGGACGTTTTATCGCCCGTATGGGAGCGCAGGTGGTAGAACTGGGGCCGGTGAACGCCACCATTCATAAAATTAATGAATGTGTGAATGCCGCCGATCTCCAGCTACTGGCCCGTATGTATCAACGCATTATGGAACAGCTCGTCGCCTGATGAGCGTTCCGGTAAGAGGAAATAAGCATGGACTGGCTGGCAAAATATTGGTGGATTCTGGTATTGGTGTTTCTGGTAGGCGTACTGCTGAATGTGATCAAAGATCTCAAACGCATCGACCATAAGAAATTCCTTGCCAATAAACCTGAGCTGCCCCCGCATCGCGATTTTAACGATAAGTGGGACGATGAAGAAGACTGGCCGAAGAAAGATCAGCCGAAAAAGTAACCGGATATAATGCCGGACAGGTATCGCTATCCGGCATGCTCCCCACCGCCGGGCATTACGTCGCGTAAACGCTGCGTTCGTCCGGCATCCAACGCAATCAGCGCCTGCGCCGCCTGCGCACGTTGCAACGCCAGCAGAGCTTTACGGCCTGAAATGCGTAGCCGGGCGCACAGTTCGGCATCGCTGGCTTTTTCCTCCAGCCGCCCTCTCAGCGCCGGTAATGGCAATGCGCTGTATTGCAGTAAACGATGCAGGCAACCTAACGATGTCAGTAGCGGACGGTGCGCGAACGCAAAACCGACCAGCTCACGCCAGTCTTCATCATTAAGCGCCTGTTCATCTAACGCCGCCAGCGGTATCGCCTCGCCGTTCCACTGCGTCAGGATATCCGCATCGCGGCGCAAACGTTGGTGTTCCTGCTGCGCCAGCCGTTTTCCCGCGTCGCTCAGCGGCAATAACGCCATCGCCGTATAGCAACCGCTGCTCGCCTCCCGATGGTTGCCCATCCGTACCAGTACAAAGCCGCAGCGTTGCCAGAAACGCCACAGCTCCGGCGTATAGCCGAAGCTGACGGAAAGATAATCACACTGCGCCGCCTGCATGCACGCGCAGGCAATCAACTGCTGACCGATGCCTTCACGCTGGCGAGCGGGGTGCACTGCGATACGGCTTACGCGACGCCCAACCAGCGTCGCGGCTAAAGGGTCGCTACCGTGCGCCGCCAGCGACTGCGCCACCAGATTCCCACGCGGCCGCCGGAAACCGCACCATACAGCCTGACTGAGTTCTGCGGATAACCCGCCCTCTTCGACCAGCCAGAGGGCGCCCGCCACACGGTTATTCGCCGTAGCCTGCAAGAAATGCTGTCCTGGCGCATCCATCATTCGGCGCAGATCCAGCGGCGAAGTACGATAGTGCGCCCCCGACAGTAACTGATACACAGCCCTCGGCAACGCGGGCGTATTCACCCAGGCCTGTTGGTAAAACGCCGAGATTGCTATCGCGCCATGTGGCGCCTGCGCAAACGCTTCATCGTCGAATATCAGCGCCTCGCTGACGATATTTTCCAGCGGGCATTCTGGCGCCCAGCGGACAGGCTGACGAAGCGTGAAGCGGTGAAGCTGCGGAAAACGGGCGCAAAACTTAAGTAAAAAACCGCGTCCGGTGCCTTCGTAGCCCTGAACGGTGGTGGTGAGTAGTATGCGGGGAAAGCGCGAAACCAGTTGCAGCAGCAGCGGCGCGGGGATTGCCGCCGCCTCGTCAACTACCAGCCAGTCGGCTCTTGCCCCGCTCGCCAGCAACGCATCCGGCGCCATAAAGCAGAACCGCTCACCGGCAAACGCTGCCAGGATATCCGTTGCCGTTTTCGCCGGTGCGGTCACGATAGCCGTGCCCGCCATCCGGGAGATGAATTGCCCGGCCAGCGCCGATTTGCCGCGCCCACGGGGGGCAATCACCGTCGCCACGCCGGGCGGCATTTCACGTAAACGCGATAAGATAGCCGCCTGCTCCGGCTGCGGCTCGCCGGTGGCGGGTCGCCAGCGTCCACGGAAAGGATAAGATGGCCAGCAAAACGGCTGGTGCTGTCGCCAAAGCAGCGTTTGCGGATCGCGGGAGAGAGTCCGTTTAAGATGCTGTGCAAACTGCGGTGTGGGGATAGGCTGCGCGCAGTCGCTCCAGCGCAGTGAATCGGTATCAGGCCGGCTTTCCCACGTCTCGTACGGCGGCATCAGCAGAAGCAGCCAGCTTCCGGCCTGCAAGGTCCCGCTCAGGGCGGCAAACGCTGCGGCGTCAAAGCCCTGCCAGGCATCAAATATCGCATGACGGAATTCACGGCCCAGCAGCGTTTGTAACGCCTGTGGCGTACAGCACGGCTGGGCGGGCGCGTCAGGCGCGACCCACAGCCAGTCACCGGGCAATGCAGCGCGTATCGCCTCGGCCCGCTCCCGGCACCACGCCGCATCGCCGCTGATGACCAGTAAACGGCGAATGCCTTCCTGTGTCATTTGCGACGTTAACGCCTGTAGCGCATCGATATCAGACATCCCTGCCCCGGTTTATCAAAAGTTTTTGCCAAACGTATTACATTGCGCCGGGTCACCGCTGTCAAATCCACGCTTAAACCAGCTGTAGCGCTGTTCTGAGGTGCCGTGGGTAAAACTATCCGGCACGACGCGCCCCTGCCCCTGTTGCTGTAAGCGATCGTCGCCGATAGCCTGTGCGGCATTGAGCGCCTCTTCCAGATCGCCCGCCTCCAGTACACCTTGCTGCTGCATACTGTGTCCCCACACGCCGGCAAAGCAATCCGCCTGTAGCTCCATGCGCACCGAAAGGCGATTCACCTCCGTTTGCGACGCGTTTTGCTGTAACTGGCGTACTTTAGGCTCAATACCTAACAGTTTTTGTACGTGGTGGCCGACTTCGTGGGCGATGACATAACCCTGAGCAAAATCACCGTCCGCGCCCAGCTTATTTTTCATATCATCGTAAAATGAGAGATCGATATAGACGGTGCCGTCCGCCGGGCAGTAAAACGGCCCCATCACGGACTGACCCGCACCACAGCCGGTGCGCGTCATACCACGGTACATCACCAGTTTTGGCTGCTGATAGCCGCGCCCCATTTTTTGAAAGAGTTGCCCCCAGGTATCTTCGGTCGTCGCCAGAATCACCGAGGTAAATTTTGCCGCTTCATCATCATTGGGGCTTATCGAACGCGTCGACTGCTGCTGCGAAACCGGCTGACCGGTCAACAGACCGGTTAAATCCACCCCATAGTACCCTGCGACCAACACCACCACCAACAGAATGATGCCGCCTTTTCCGCGCGGAAGACGAAAGCCAGGACCACCCAGCGAGGGGCCGCCTGGCCGATTACGTCTGTCCTCTACATTGTTACTTTCACGACGCCCTTGCCAGCGCATAATCACCTCATTCTCTCTTTGTTATACAGATGATCGTAGGCGGTCAGGCGCAGGATTACCACAGGTAAACGCTATCAGAATGAGGAAAGGATGATACCGGAGAGCGGTTGCCCCCCGGTCAGAAGCGGAATTAATCTAATTTCACGCCCAGGCGATGCGCGACGGCTTCATAGGCTTCAATCAGACCGCCCAGACTCTGGCGGAAGCGGTCTTTGTCCATTTTGTCCAGCGTCTCTTTATCCCACAGGCGGCTGCCGTCCGGCGAAAACTCATCGCCCAGCACCACTTCGCCTTTATACAGGCCAAACTCCAGTTTGAAATCCACCAGGATAAGACCCGCGTCATCAAACAGTTTTTTCAGTACGTCGTTGGCTTTGTAGGTTAGCTCTTTCATACGCGCCAGATTTTCCTGACTTACCCAACCGAACGTTTCACAGTAGGAACTATTCACCATCGGGTCGTGCAGCGCGTCGTTTTTCAGGAACAGATCGAAGATCGGCGGGTTAAGCTCCATGCCTTCTTCCACGCCCAGACGCTTGACCAGCGACCCTGCCGCACGGTTGCGCACCACACATTCAACCGGCACCATCTCCAGCTTCTTCACCAGACACTCGGTATCAGACAGCAAACGTTCCATCTGGGTCGGGATGCCCGCCTCGGCCAGTTTGGTCATAATGAAATGGTTGAATTTGTTATTTACCATGCCCTTGCGATCAAACTGTTCAATGCGCGCGCCATCCCCTGCTGACGTATCATTGCGGAATTCGAGCACCAACAGGTCCGGGTTTTCCGTGCTGTATACGGTTTTCGCTTTACCACGATACAACTCAGCTTGCTTTTGCATCTTTAACACTCCTGGGTGTGAATTAACGATAAGTATTCATTTCCTGCTACGCCTGCCGGAGACGTCGGCCTGTAATTGTGGTGCGAAATAGCGGTTAAATCGCGTTTTTGTACCGACGCACACGTTTGCGTATCTTATCAGAAAAAAGGGCCGGATTACTCCAGCCCTGTTAAATTACTTGTTGAACGCTGCCTGGAAGACGGCAACCAGCGCGTCGTTCTGGCTTTGCGTCAGAGTATGCCCCTTAGGATCGATAAACTGCAAGCTGCTGCGGTTATCTAAATCGCCGACCTGCAATTTATAGTCTCCGGATGCCAGGCCCGGGTCGCTAGCGCCCAGATCCCGCCAGTCGCTGTCAGACAACGGTTTGTACGTTACCGCCATGCTGCCCTGAGAGCGAGTGCTGTCGGTGACTTTCATGCCCACTTTTTCCAGCGCGGCCGGGAGGCGTTGCCACACGAGGTTGAACGGACCGCGAACGACCAGCATAGGTAAACCGGTATCATCAGCGGCGCTCTGCACATCCATCGTTGCGGCGGAACGGTTCTGCGCGGCATTTGCCGCATCCGTAGCGGTCTTATCCAGACCGGCGGAAATGACGTTCATCATTTCCGTGCTATAGCGCTGCAGCGACGCCGCGTCAGCGACCGGCTTGCCAGCCTGTTCCAGATTAACCAGTTTTACCGTTACCGCCTGCTGATAGCCCTGCGGCTTCACCGAGATTTGATAACGTCCACGATACTGTTCGTCTTCATCCAGGCGGTTCCAGTTCACCCAATCGGTCGTCAGGGTCTGGCTGGCATCGTCACGTTTTTCAATCGGATAATTTTTCGCCTGAATCACGCTGACGACTTGCGGCCACAGCGTGCTGCTACGACCATTTTCCACCAATAGCGTAGCGGTATCGCCAGAGAACTGGGTACGCGCGCCGCTCACTAACGCTAACGGCTGCGCTGGCGGACGGATATCCAACGCCTTACCAACCGCGCCGCTCCCCTTCGTGACCGGAATAACGTAGTCGCCGGTCATTATCGGCAGGATCATTCCTGCCGGGGCGTGAAGTTCAGCAAGCGGCGCGGCATCCAGATAGGATTCATCGCCGCTTACCTGGCGCTTGTAGCGCGAATCGGAACTACAGGCAGCGAGCAGCAAAACAAGCGAAACACCCGCAACCTTCGCCAGGCGCGACTTTTGTACTGAGTAAGCCATCAAATCTCCCTAAACTTTACAGCAGGCCAGCATGCTGAAGCGCTGCTTTGACGATGTCACGACCATGGTCTGTGATAGGCGTCATTGGCAGGCGCAGCGTGTCGGTCGCCACAAGACCCAATGCCTTACATGCCCATTTCACCGGGATAGGATTGGGTTCGACAAATAGTTTGTTGTGTAACGGCATCAGACGCTGGTTGATAGCGCGCGCCTCGGCAAATTGCCCTTCCGCCGCCAGTTTGCACATGTCAGCCATATCGCGCGCCGCTACGTTAGCCGTAACGGAAATCACGCCATGACCACCCAGTTGCATAAAGTCCAGCGCAGACGCGTCATCACCGCTAAGCAGAATAAAATCGTCTGAAACCAGCTCTTTGATCTGGTGAACGCGGGTTAAGTTCCCTGTCGCCTCTTTGATAGCGATAATATTTTTTATTTCCGCCAGACGACCCACGGTTTCCGGCAACATGTCGCAACCGGTACGGGACGGCACATTATACAGAATTTGCGGCAAGTCAGTGTGTTCCGCGATGGCTTTGAAATGCTGGAACAAACCTTCCTGCGTGGGGCGATTGTAGTACGGCGTTACCGTCAGGCAGCCAACAATGCCGCTATCGTTAAAACGCTGCGTCAGGCTAATCGCTTCCGCGGTCGCGTTTGCGCCCGTGCCGGCGATAACCGGAATACGTCCGTCAGCCAGTTCCAGCGTCATCATCACGACATCGCCATGTTCATCATGGCTTAGCGTGGCAGACTCGCCGGTAGTGCCAACCGAAACAATCGCCGAGGTACCGTTGGCGACATGATAATCAATGAGTTTTTTCAGGCAAGACCTACTGACGTTACCTTTCTCATCCATCGGCGTAACAAGCGCGACAATACTTCCCGTGAACATGGGCCATCCTCTGTGCAAACAAGTCCCTCAATGGTACGTTTGGTATGGCAATAAAAGCAAGCGACCAAAGCCGTTCTGATTGTTGTATGCAGGTTTTTTTTATGGTTTCCTTAAGATTACCTCACCGCTCAAAGGAATAACTGGTTTGACACCGTCATCACAACACTATTTGGTTATCACTGCGCTGGGCGCCGACAGGCCCGGTATTGTGAATACCATTACTCGCCATGTCAGCAGTTGCGGCTGTAATATCGAAGACAGCCGACTGGCGATGCTGGGCGATGAATTCACGTTTATTATGCTGTTGTCCGGCACGTGGAACGCGATTACCTTGATTGAATCGACATTGCCGTTAAAAGGCGCGGAGCTGGATCTGCTGATTGTGATGAAACGGACGTCCGACCGCCCCCGCCCGGCAATGCCCGCGACGGTATGGGTTCAGGTTGAGGTCGCCGACTCCCCGCATTTAATTGAGCGATTCACCGCGCTGTTTAATAGTCATGAAATGAATATTGCGGAGCTGGTCTCCCGCACGCAGCCGGCTGAAGGTGATAAAGCTGCGCAATTATTTATTCAAATCACCGCACATAGCCCGGCGTCGCAAAATTCCGCAAATATTGAGCAAGCCTTTAAAGCACTATGTACAGAACTCAATGCGCAAGGCAGTATAAACGTCGTCAATTACTCACAACATGATGAACAGGATGGAGTTAAGTAATGAATCCACTGAAAGCCGGTGATATCGCACCGAAATTTAGCTTGCCGGATCAAGACGGGGAACAAGTAAATTTGACCGACTTCCAGGGACAGCGCGTTCTGGTTTATTTCTACCCAAAAGCCATGACACCCGGCTGTACCGTGCAGGCCTGCGGCTTACGCGATAACATGGACGAGCTCAAAAAAGCAGGCGTGGACGTGCTGGGCATCAGCACCGATAAACCTGAAAAACTCTCCCGTTTCGCTGAAAAAGAGCTGCTGAACTTTACCCTTTTGTCCGATGAAAACCATCAGGTGTGTGAACAGTTCGGCGTCTGGGGCGAAAAGTCGTTTATGGGCAAAACGTATGACGGCATTCACCGCATCAGCTTTTTGATTGACGCTGATGGTAAGATTGAACACGTCTTTAATGATTTTAAAACCAGCAATCACCATGATGTGGTGCTGAACTGGCTGAAAGAAAACGCGTAAAAGCCTCAGGCCGCGCTGATGTGCGGCCTGGAAAGGGAATGCGCCGTCAGGCTTGCCGCGCCAGACGCCATATCGCCGCCACATTGCGCGCCGACAGGCTCAGGTTATATTCCGCCTCGTGTAAGGCTTCCGGCAGCGTAACGATATGCGACAAAATCGACAGCGCTGCATCGATACCCTGTTGATACACAACGTGATGATCGTGTTGCAGCCCACCGGCGAGCGCGATAACCGGTTTATGATACCGCTTCGCCACTCTGGCGACGCCAATCGGCGTCTTGCCGCAAATACTTTGGCTGTCCAGCCGCCCTTCTCCGGTAATCACCAGATCGGCATCTTTAACCGCCTGCTCAAGCTGTAGCGTTTCCACGACAATCTCTACGCCGGCGCGTAATTCCGCATTGAGCAATCCTAAAAGCGCGGCGCCCATTCCACCTGCCGCGCCCGCGCCGGGAGCATTAATCACCTCACGCCCCGTAGCCTGATAAATATGTCGGCCCCAGTTTTCCAGCGCCGCGTCCAGGGTGTTCACCATTTCCGCTGTCGCCCCTTTTTGTGGGCCAAAAATGGCCGATGCGCCCTGGGGACCACACAGAGGATTGTTGACATCGCACGCCACGGTTATCGATACCTTACGCAGCAATGGGTGACAACCGGACAGATCGATAGAGGCCAGCGCCGCCAGCGCCTCGCCGCCCGGAGAAAGCGAGCGCCCCTGTTTATCGCGCAATATAACGCCAAGCGCCTGCATCATCCCCGCGCCGCCGTCATTCGTCGCGCTGCCGCCAATTCCCAGAATAATACGCTTTACGCCACGCTCCAGCGCCGCGACGATTAACTCGCCGGTGCCGTAGCTGGTGGTATTAAGCGGGTTGCGCAATTCAGGCGAAACGTGATGCAGCCCGGATGCCGCCGCCATTTCAATCACGGCGGTATCGCTATCGCCCAGCATTCCCCAGCGCGCGGCCACCGGTTGCCCTAGCGGGCCTTGTACCCACTGGTCAATATAACGCCCGCCGCTGGCCTCCACCATTGATTGTACGGTTCCTTCCCCGCCATCCGCCATGGGCACTTTAACGTAGTCGGCGTCAGGATAAATTTCGCGGAACCCCTTTTCTATCGCCTCAGCGACCGCCATTGCGGACAAACTTTCTTTAAATGAATCAGGAGCAATAACAATTTTCATAGGGATTATCCTGCAAAACCAAAGAAACCGAACATCAGAGTAGAAATAAAGGTAATGGCTAACCCCACCAGCGTTTCATACGGCATTAGCTTTAAACGTTCATGAATTTGCATATTGACGCTGCCGCCCGTCGCGTGGAAAAAGCTGCCGTGCGGCAGATGGTCCAGCACCGTGGCGCCCGCATGGATCATAGCGGCTCCCGCCAGGGCGGAAACGCCAAGTTCAAGTAACGTGGGAGAGAAAACGCCAGACGCCACCGCCGTTCCCGCCGTGGTTGAGGCCGTCGCCATTGACATCATGGCGCCAGACACGGGCGCCAGCAGCCAGGATGGCAATCCCGAAGCGGTGAGGCCATGAATCAGGACATCTTTAAGTTCGGAATTAGCGATAATGCCGGCCAGCGTACCGGTTCCCAGCAACATAATAGCGACAGGCGCCATACGCATCAGACCAGCGACCATGTACTGGTTACAGTGGCGCGCGCGTCCCATCAACAGCAGACCGACCAATCCCCCTACGGGCAGGGCAATTAACGGGTCAATGGAAATGCCGGCAAACGGACGGAGAGAAAGCAGGAAAATAGCGACCAGCGGCGCGCTAATCGCCACCAGAAAACCGGGTCTGGCGACGGAGTCATCATGGTGAGTCACTTCATGATCGGCGACGCCCGCGCCTTTATTATTCAGCCGTTTCGCTAACAGATAGGCGATAATAAGCCCAACGATGTCCGGAACCACGCCCGCCAGCATAATAGAGGTAAGAGGAACATGAAACGCATCGGAGGCGGCAATAGCGTTCGGGTTGGGTGACATCACGTTACCCGCTTTGCCGCCGCCGACCATCGCCAGCAGAATAGCGCTTTTTGACAGGCCTGCATTACGCGCAATCGACAGCGCAATCGGCGCGACGGTAATCACCGCCACATCAATAAATACGCCGACGGCGGTCAGACATAGTGTGGCAATGGCTAATGCCAATAACGCCCGGGTTTCCCCCACTTTGCGGACAATCGTCTCAGCAATCGTATTCGCCGCCCCGGACTCAATTAATACGCCCGCCAGTACGCCTGCGGCCAGAATACGCAATACGGCATTAACGATGCCCTGCGCGCCTGACACCATCAGCGACACGGTTTGCAGAAGATCGGCGCCGCCAATCAAACCGCCGACCAGCGCGCCCGCCATCATGCCGTAGGCTGGCGACACTTTTCTTAAAATTAATACGATGGCCACAACCAATGCGGCAATGGCTCCCAGGGTGGATATCGACGTCATATACTGCGCCTCCTTTAACATGGAGCGCGCAGTATGGAAAAAACCGCCTAAAAATCCGCTGGAGCTTTCAACAAATTTCGATTCGACCAGGCAGCGGTAACTTGTCGGACGGTACAGATTCGGCCTGAAGCTCCATACCGATATAAAGCCAAAGCGTACTTTTTAACTCGTTGATTTTTATGTGCGTAATATCCTCACAGCGCTGTAAGCGATAGCGCAATGTATTCACATGAATATGCAATGCTTTGGCCGTTTGCGTCAGGTCACAATTATGTTCAAACCAAGTCCGCAGCGTCTGTTGCAATACGCCTTTCGCGTCATGTTGCGCCAGTTGCAGCCACAGACGCGATAACTCCTGCACTTGCCAACTTTCAGACAGCCCGCTTAGCAGCGCGGGAAGCGCGTGGTCATGATAAAAAATGTACTGGCTGCGCAGCTTTTGTCTTTTCGCCATCGCCTGCGTGGCTCTCGCTGTGAGCAAAGATCGGTGCAATCCCGTCTCGCCGGCAAAATAGCCCCCAACCAAAATACGGCTAAAGCCCGATGATGCAGCCCATGATTTAAAAATCTGCAATTCGCCCATTTCCTGGCGGGTATTCCACTTTCCCTCTTTTAACGTGATAGGCTTAATAATGATTAATTCATTAAATTCGGTAAACGTCACCAAATGGTTACGCGCGTGATTCTCGAAATAATCCATTACATTGCGCAGCGCTTCGCGATCCGGCTGGGAAAGTTCAATAATCAGCACCACTCTGGGAACCGCCAGATCAATACCCAGATAGGCCGCCATGGAGCGCAACGACTCTGTTGAATTTTCTCGCAAAATCAATTGGTTGATCAGCTCTTCGCGATAGCGTTTATCCCATTGTCGCTGTTCGATCAGCACCATATGCTCGATCACCAGCTCCGCCGCCATTTTAACCAGCTCGGCATACGCGCGAACCTCCTCCGGCTCGCCGGTAATGCCGACCACGCCGATAAGCTGTTCATGAAAAGAGATGGGAAGATTAATGCCGGATCGCACGCCTTTAAGCTGATTGGCGGTAGCGGAATCAATTTCTACAAAACGATTTTCCTTCAGCGCCAGAATGGCCCCTTCGTGACGCTGGCGAAGCCGCGAAGGTTCGCCAGACGCGATAATGACGCCATGCTCATCCATGACGTTTACCGAGTAAGGAATAATTTTCATGGCTCGCTGTACAATTTGCCGCGCGGTATACCCTTTCAAGTAATGTTTTCTCAACACACTCATTCCCTGTTTCGTTATCGCTTCACATTAAAAAAACAATCTCGCATCAATGATGTCACTTATTAACGAATTTCTCAGAAGAATGCTTAGGCTAAGTCACCAAATTTTGGCGGCTTTACAGCGAGAATTTTGTAGGTTCCGACAATAAAAATGCCGCAACACGGTGCGGCATTAAAAAAAAGAGCGGCTTTCTAAGCGCTTGTCCCTCATCAGGCGTGCGCAAAATGGCGGCAGGGCATATGATGTCGTTCACGCTTTACAACTTTTGTACTGACCGCTCAGGATGAGGCATCCGTCACCTGACCATCCGGCCAGGCATGGACAACGGCTTTAATCAGCGTCGCCAATGGAATGGCGAAAAACACCCCCCAGAATCCCCACAGACCGCCGAAAATCACCACTGACAGAATAATCACCAGCGGATGCAAATTCACCGCTTCGGAGAAAAGTACCGGTACCAGCAAATTGCCATCCAGCGCCTGAATAATCAGATAAACGGCAAAACAGCTCCAGAATTCCGTCCCCAGGCCAAACTGAAACAGCGCGACGCCCACCACCGGAATTGTCACCACAAAGGCGCCGATATAGGGGATCAGGACCGAAAAGCCCACCAGTACCGCCAACAGTAGCGAATAGTTGAGGCCAAACAGCAAAAAGCCCAGCCAGGTCGCCACGCCCACCACTACCATCTCCAGCACTTTTCCGCGGATATAGTTGGTGATCTGCTGATTCATCTCATTCCACACCTGCCCCGCCAGCCCGCGATTACGCGGCAGCACGCGGCGCACGGCATTCAGCATCTGCTCTTTATCTTTTACCAGGAAAAAGACCATCAGCGGCACCAGCACCAGATATACCGCCAGCGTCAGTAGCCCGACTAACGACGCCAGCGAATACTTCACCACCGAATCGCCCATGTTAAGCATCCGGGTACGCATGTTTTCCGCCATAGCATCAATAATGCCCGCATCCATCAGCGCCGGATAGCGTCGCGGCAAGGTCGCGGCGAAATCGGACAGTTTATTCAGCATACCGGGCATATCACGAATCAGGTAAATACCCTGCTGCCAGGCAATCGGCATCACCACAAACGCCATTAATAACAGAATGCCGACAAAGAGGATAAGGACAATGGAGGCTGCCCAGCGCCGGGAACAGCCAATCGCCTGCAGGCGCGCCGTCGGCCACTCCAGCAGGTAGGCCAGTACGATTGCGACCAGCAGCGGCGCTAACAGGCCGCTAAAGAAAAAGAGGATGCTAAAACCAGCCACCAGAATGACCAGCAAGGCAATCGCCTCCGGGTCGCTGAAGCGACGGCGATACCATTGCATTAACATTTCGAGCATAAAACCCTTCCCAGAACTCAACTGCGGGATTGTGATGCCGAATTGTATCGAAATGTCACAAAAAAGACTTCGCTTTTTATCGTTGATTCAGGAAACTAAAATAGTGAGTCTGTGCTCATCACAGTTACACTTATGAAGTGTCGGAGCGTGGAACGATATTTCACGACGTTGGTCAAAGGGCTATCTCAAAACAACAGGATAGAGGTTATGTTCAGGCAGTTGAAAAAAAACCTGGTGGCAACCCTCATTGCAGCATTGGCTCTCGGTCAGGTCGCGCCCGCATTTGCCGACCCTGCCGACACGCTGCCCGATATGGGAACCTCGGCAGGAAGCACGCTTTCTATCGGACAAGAGATGCAAATGGGCGACTTTTATGTGCGCCAGCTACGCGGCAGCGCGCCGTTAATCAACGATCCGCTGCTGGTGCAATACATTAACGCGCTGGGTATGCGTCTGGTCTCGCACGCCGACTCCGTCAAAACGCCCTTCCATTTTTTCTTGATCAATAATGACGAAATCAACGCCTTCGCGTTCTTTGGCGGCAATGTGGTGCTGCACTCGGCGCTTTTTCGCTACGCGGATAACGAAAGCCAGCTAGCTTCAGTCATGGCGCATGAAATCTCCCACGTGACGCAGCGCCACCTGGCGCGCGCGATGGAAGATCAAAAGCGCAGCGCGCCGCTTACCTGGGTGGGCGCGCTGGGTTCCATTTTGCTGGCCATGGCCAGCCCACAGGCCGGTATGGCGGCGCTAACCGGTACTCTGGCGGGAACGCGCCAGGGAATGATAAGTTTCACCCAGCAAAATGAGCAAGAAGCCGACCGTATTGGTATTCAGGTACTGCAACGCGCCGGATTTGACCCACAGGCGATGCCCTCTTTCCTCGAAAAACTGCTCGACCAGGCGCGTTACTCCACGCGTCCGCCTGAAATTTTGCTCACTCACCCCTTACCGGAAAGCCGCCTTGCGGATGCCCGCAACCGTGCCAACCAGATGCGCCCGGTCGTGGTGCAATCTTCCGCCGACTTTTATTTCGCCAAAGCGCGCGCCCTGGGAATGTACAATTCCGGACGTAACCAGCTCACCAGCGACCTGCTGGATCAGTGGTCTAAAGGCAACGTGCGTCAGCAACATGCGGCGCAATATGGCCGGGCGTTGCAGGCGATGGAAGCGAGCAAGTACGATGAAGCGCGCAAAACGTTGCAGCCGCTGTTAAGCGCAGAACCGAACAATGCCTGGTATCTTGACCTCGCCACCGATATTGACCTCGGGCAGAAAAGAGCCAACGACGCGATTAATCGCCTGAAAAATGCCCGCGATCTGCGCGTTAATCCTGTGCTGCAGTTAAACCTCGCCAATGCGTACCTCCAGGGAGGCCAGCCAAAAGCGGCGGAAACCATTCTGAATCGCTACACCTTTAGCCATAAAGATGACGGTAACGGCTGGGATCTGCTTGCTCAGGCCGAAGCCGCGCTGAACAACCGCGATCAGGAGCTGGCGGCGCGCGCTGAAAGTTATGCGCTGGCGGGACGACTGGATCAGGCAATTTCACTGCTCAGTAGCGCCAGCGCCCAGGCAAAACTGGGTAGCCAGCAACAGGCGCGTTACGATGCGCGTATCGACCAGCTGCGCCAGTTACAGGAACGCTTCAAGCCATACACGAAAATGTAATCGCCGTTTATTAGCCGGATGGCGTCACAAGGAGAACTCATGACCGACACGATTAAAATCTACCATAACCCGCGCTGCTCGAAGAGCCGCGACACGCTGAACCTACTGAAATCTAACGGCGTGGAACCGGAAGTGGTGCTTTATCTGGATACGCCCGCCGACGCCGCCACCGTGCGGGAACTGCTGCGTATGTTGGGCATGTCCAGCGCGCGCGAACTGATGCGCCAGAAAGAAGATCTCTATAAAACGCTTCACCTGGCGGATAGCCAGCTGAGTGAAGAGGCGTTAATCCAGGCGCTGGTTGAACACCCTAAACTGATGGAGCGCCCCATTGTGGTGGCAAATGGTCAGGCGCGCATTGGCCGACCGCCTGAGCAGGTGCTGGACATCCTCGGTTAACCGTTGAACGCCGCCGTCGCGGCGTATTACAGTTTCAGAATCTCTTTGACAAACGGGATCGTCAGTTTTCGCTGGGCAGTGATCGACGCATGATCGAGCTGATCCAGCGTCATAAACAGCGTGCGCATTTCGCGATCAAGACGTTTGAGTAAAAACCGCCCAACATCTTCCGGCAGTTCAAACCCCCGTAACCGGGCACGCAACTGTAGCGCCTGAAGTTTGTCTTCATCGGAAAGAGGCTGGAGTTTATAGATTTGCCCCCAATCCAGACGGGAAGCGAGATCGGGCAAGCCCAGATTTAACTGTCTTGGCGGACGATCGCCGGTGATCAATAACCGCGTCTTACCGGACTCCAGAATGCGGTTATAGAGATCAAAGATCGCCATCTCCCACAGTTCATCGCCAGCGACACACTCAATGTTATCAATACACACCAGCGAGAGGTGTTCCATACCGTCGAGCACTTCCGGCACGAACCAGGTACGTTTATCGAGCGGGACGTAGCCTACCGCATCTCCACGCTGCGACAATTCAGCGCAGGCGGCGTGCAGCAAATGGCTGCGGCCCGCGCCTTCACGCGCCCAAAGGTAGATATATCCACTATGTTCCTGGCGCAACACGTTTTGTAACGCGGCCAGTAGAGAGGCGTTATCCCCCGGCCAGAAACTTGCGAAAGTTTCGTCGTCAGGAAGATAAAGTGGCAAAGAGAGCTGTGCCGGTGTGTTCAGAGATACCTCAACCCAGGATGACATAAAATCGCGCTGAGTTTACCACATAATTCCCGTGAGATAGAACCGGGCAGCATCGCTGCCCGGCAACCCGTTACTGATGCGGAGGCTCCGCATCATTTGCCTCCAGTACCACTTCTTCCGGACGCAACAGGCTAATCAGTTTAAAAATCAGGCTCAGGCCAATCCCGACGATGGTCGCCAGCGCCATCCCTTTCAATTCTGCCGCGCCGATATGCACTTTCGCGCCGCTCACGCCGATGATCAAAATCACCGAGGTGAGGATCAGGTTTTGCGCTTTGTTGTAGTCGACTTTCGATTCGATCAAGACGCGAATCCCCGACGCGCCGATAACGCCGTACAACAGCAGCGAGACGCCGCCCATCACGGGTAACGGGATAATCTGAATCGCCGCCGCCAGTTTGCCAACGCAGGAAAGCAGAATGGCGAAAATCGCCGCGCCGCCGATAACCCAGGTACTGTAAACGCGGGTGATCGCCATGACGCCAATATTTTCCCCATAGGTGGTATTCGGCGTGGAGCCGAAGAAACCGGAAATGATCGTCGACAATCCGTTAGCGAACATCGAGCGGTGCAAACCGGGATCGCGCACTAAATCTTTTTTGACGATATTCGCCGTCACCACCAGATGACCGACATGCTCGGCAATCACGACCAACGCCGCGGGCAGAATCGTCAGGATAGCGAACCATTCAAAACGCGGCGTATAGAAGGTCGGCAGCGCAAACCAGTGCGCCTGGGCAATCGGCGTGGTATCGACCACCCCCAGCGCGAATGACAGCGCATAGCCCGCCAGCACGCCGATCAAAATCGGAATGATCGCCAGGAAACCGCGAAACAGTACGGAGCCGAACACCGTCACCGCCAGCGTGACCATGGAGATAATAATTGTTTTCGTGTCCGGCGACTGCCCTTGCGCAGGGAGCAATCCGGCCATCCCCGCCGCGACGCCAGCCAGCTCCAGACCGATGACGGCAACGATTGCGCCCATTGCCGCAGGCGGGAACATCACATCCAGCCAGCCGGTGCCCGCTTTTTTAACGATGAAAGAGACCAGACAGAACAACACGCCGCACATAATAAAACCGCCCAGCGCCACTTCATAACCCAGCGGCAACAACAGTAGTACCGGGGAAATAAAGGCAAAGCTCGATCCGAGGTAGGCAGGAATTTTACCTTTGCAGATAAAGAGATACAGCAACGTTCCGATACCGTTAAACAGCAGCACCGTCGCGGGATTGATATGAAACAGAACTGGCACCAGCACGGTCGCGCCAAACATGGCGAAAAGGTGCTGTAAACTAAGCGGGATTGTCTGTAAAAGCGGCGGTCTTTCACTCACCCCGATAGCACGGCGCGTCATAGTGTTTTCCTCTAAGTGTGTTTGTTATGAGTGGTTTTATTCAAAAAAAAGCCGACTCTTAAAGTCGGCTTTTAATTATTTATTCACTTATTTGGTACCAAAAATCTTATCGCCGGCATCGCCAAGCCCCGGAATAATGTATCCGTGCTCGTTAAGCCCCTGATCGATAGAGGCGGTGTACAGTTCAACGTCCGGGTGCGCTTTTTCCAGCGCCGCAATGCCTTCCGGCGCGGCGACCAGCACCAGCACCTTAATGCTGCTACAGCCTGCTTTTTTCAGCAGGTCGATGGTCGCGATGACAGAACCGCCGGTCGCCAGCATCGGGTCGACGATCAGCGCCATGCGCTCATCAATGTTCGATACCAGTTTCTGGAAATAAGGTACTGGCTCAAGCGTCTCTTCGTTACGGTACATCCCGACTACGCTGATACGCGCGCTCGGTACATTTTCCAGAACGCCTTCCATCATGCCCAGACCCGCGCGCAGAATCGGCACAACGGTAATTTTTTTACCTTTGATCTGGTCGATTTCCACCGGGCCATTCCAGCCTTCGATGGTGACTTTTTCCGTTTCCAGGTCGGCTGTCGCTTCATACGTCAGCAGGCTGCCTACTTCTGAGGCGAGTTCACGAAAGCGTTTAGTGCTAATGTCGTTTTCACGCATCAGACCCAGCTTGTGTTTGACGAGTGGGTGTTTGACTTCCACGATCTTCATACTCTTCTCCTATCCTCAGATGACTGGCAACCACAAAAAAAATCGCCGGATTATACCGCTTTTCCTCTCTGACGCAACACAATGTATGCTTGACCTGGATCAACCAAAAGCGCTGATAGCGGAAAAGTGAGTATAAATCACTCACGTTGAAACAGGCGATAAAGGCTAACAACCGTTTGAATATTAGCAATTTTAAGGGTGAATGACCTGTCCCGACCGCCTGTCGTAAACCAAGTGCTGGATATCCTTTTCTTTTTTACCAACAGGGAAATTTTCAAGCAGCGACCGAAACCATGCAAAAAAAATCGCCCGGATAATCAGGGCGCAGACCACGCTCGCAAACGTTTGCTTTCCCTGTTAGAATTGCGCCGAATTTAACTTTTACCGCAAAAAAAACGTGGGGAACCAGGCAGTGACCGATAAGACCTCTCTTAGCTATAAAGATGCCGGCGTCGATATTGATGCGGGTAACGCTCTGGTTGATCGAATCAAAGGCGTAGTGAAGAAAACTCGCCGCCCGGAGGTTATGGGCGGTCTGGGCGGTTTCGGTGCGCTGTGCGCGTTGCCGCAAAAATATCGTGAACCGGTACTGGTTTCCGGCACTGACGGCGTAGGCACCAAACTTCGCCTGGCGATGGACTTAAAGCGCCACGACGCTATCGGTATTGATCTGGTGGCAATGTGCGTAAACGATCTGGTCGTTCAGGGCGCGGAACCGCTGTTTTTCCTCGATTACTATGCCACGGGTAAACTGGATGTCGATACCGCCGCCAGCGTGATCAACGGTATTGCCGAAGGCTGCCTGCAATCCGGCTGCGCGCTGGTCGGCGGCGAGACGGCGGAAATGCCGGGCATGTATCACGGCGAAGATTACGATGTGGCGGGTTTCTGCGTCGGCGTAGTCGAAAAATCAGAAATCATCGACGGCTCCCGGGTTGCCGAAGGCGACGTGCTGATTGCGCTCGGCTCCAGCGGCCCGCACTCGAATGGATATTCGCTGGTGCGGAAAATTATTGACGTTAGCGGCTGCGACCCACAAACCACTCTGCTGGAAGGGAAGCCGCTGGCCGATCATCTGCTTGAACCGACCCGTATCTACGTAAAATCGGTTCTGGAACTGATTGAAAACGTCGATGTGCACGCTATCGCCCACCTCACCGGCGGCGGCTTTTGGGAAAATATTCCGCGCGTTCTGCCGGAGAATACCCAGGCGGTAATTAATGAGTCGTCATGGCAGTGGCCCGCCATCTTTACCTGGCTGCAAACCGCCGGTAATGTCAGCCGACATGAAATGTACCGTACCTTTAACTGCGGCGTCGGCATGGTGATTGCGCTCTCCGCTCCGGAAGCGGACAAAGCGCTTGCTCTGCTAAACGAGAAAGGTGAAAACGCATGGAAAATCGGTATCATCAAAGCCTTTGATTCCGAACAGCGTGTGGTTATTGAATAATGAATATTGTGGTGCTGATTTCCGGCAATGGAAGCAATTTACAGGCGATTATCGATGCCTGCGAAGCGAAGAAAATTAAAGGCACCCTCAGGGCAGTATTCAGCAATAAGGCCGACGCGTTCGGCCTTGAACGCGCCAGAGAAGCCGGCATTCCGGCGCAAGCGCTGACTGCCGATCGGTTTGACAGCCGCGACGCCTTCGATCGCGAGTTGATTCGCAAGATAGACGCGTATGCGCCCGATGTGGTCGTGCTGGCCGGTTTTATGCGTATTCTGAGTCCGATGTTTGTCGCGCATTACTACGGGCGTCTGCTGAACATTCACCCTTCCCTGCTGCCAAAATATCCGGGGTTGCATACCCATCGCCAGGCGCTGGAAAACGGCGATGAGGAGCACGGTACCTCGGTACATTTCGTGACAGACGAACTCGACGGCGGCCCGGTCATTCTCCAGGCGAAGGTGCCGGTTTTTGCCGGCGACAGCGAAGATGATATCACCGCACGCGTACAGACTCAGGAACATGCGATTTATCCGCTGGTGATTAGCTGGTTTGCGCAGGGGCGTCTAAAGATGCGCGATAACGCCGCCTGGCTGGACGGGCGTCGTCTGCCGCCGCAAGGTTATGCGTCTGACGAATAATACGTCATCGAACAGGACTGCGTCTGCTTGCCGGATGGCGGCATAAATGCCTATCCGGCCTACTCTTTTCCCTTCCTTTATGCTATCAGTTTATTGTCATATTTTTCTGGCGCAGTTGGACATTAACGCGTAATGCTCGCCATAATCATCAGGCAGTGTCCCGTGAATAAAACGGAGTATAGGTAGTAATGGGTCAGGAAAAGCTATATATCGAGAAAGAACTAAGCTGGTTAGCATTTAACGAACGCGTGTTACAGGAAGCGGCGGACAAATCCAACCCGTTGATTGAGCGGATGCGGTTCCTGGGAATCTATTCTAATAACCTCGACGAGTTCTACAAAGTGCGTTTCGCTGAACTGAAACGACGCATTATTATCAGCGAAGAACAGGGTTCAAATTCTCATTCACGCCATTTGTTAGGCAAAATTCAGTCCCGCGTGTTGAAAGCAGACCAGGAGTTCGACGGCCTGTACAACGAATTACTGCTGGAAATGGCGCGTAATCAAATCTTTCTGATCAACGAGCGTCAGCTCTCGGTGAACCAACAAAGCTGGTTGCGCCACTATTTTAAGCACTATTTGCGCCAGCATATTACCCCGATTCTTATTAACCGGGAGACGGATCTTGTTCAGTTTTTAAAAGATGATTACACCTATCTGGCGGTGGAGATTATCCGCGGCGACACCATCAACTATGCGCTGCTGGAGATACCGTCCGACAAAGTCCCACGCTTCGTTAATCTGCCGCCGGAGACACCGCGCAGACGCAAGCCGATGATCCTGCTGGATAATATTCTGCGCTACTGCCTGGATGACATTTTTAAAGGGTTCTTCGACTATGACGCGCTTAATGCCTATTCGATGAAAATGACCCGCGATGCCGAATATGACCTGGTGCATGAGATGGAATCCAGTCTGATGGAGCTGATGTCTTCCAGCCTGAAGCAGCGCCTGACCGCTGAGCCTGTGCGCTTTGTCTATCAACGCGATATGCCCGCCGCGCTGGTCGACGTACTGCGGGAAAAACTGACGATCTCCCGGTATGACTCAATCGTACCCGGCGGGCGCTACCACAATTTTAAAGACTTTATTAATTTTCCGAATGTCGGTAAAGCCAACCTGGTCAATAAACCGTTACCGCGGTTACGCCATCTTTGGTTTGATAAAGAGAAGTTTCGTAACGGTTTCGACGCGATTCGTGAACGTGATGTGCTGCTCTATTATCCTTATCACACCTTTGAACATGTGCTGGAACTGCTGCGTCAGGCGTCGTTTGACCCAAGCGTGCTGGCGATCAAAATCAATATTTATCGCGTAGCGAAAGACTCGCGCATTATTGACTCGATGATCCATGCCGCCCATAACGGCAAAAAAGTTACCGTGGTGGTGGAGTTGCAGGCGCGCTTCGATGAAGAGGCGAATATTCACTGGGCCAAGCGGTTAACCGAAGCGGGCGTCCATGTTATTTTCTCTGCGCCCGGGCTGAAAATTCACGCCAAACTCTTTCTCATCTCACGAAAAGAGGGTGATGACGTGGTGCGTTATGCGCATATCGGCACCGGTAACTTCAACGAAAAAACAGCGCGGCTGTATACCGATTATTCGCTGCTGACCGCCGATGCGCGCATTACCAATGAAGTGCGTCGGGTCTTTAATTTTATTGAAAACCCCTATCGCCCGGTCACTTTCGATTATTTGATGGTTTCTCCACAAAACTCACGGCGTCTGCTGTATGAGATGATCGATCGTGAAATCGCCAATGCCCAGCAAGGCTTACCGTCAGGGATTACCTTAAAGCTTAACAACCTGGTTGATAAAGGGTTGGTCGACAGGCTATACGCCGCGTCGGGTTCGGGCGTCCAGGTCAATCTGCTGGTACGCGGTATGTGTTCTCTTATTCCGCAACTGGAAGGCATTAGCGATAATATTCGCGCGATTAGCATCGTGGATCGCTATCTGGAACACGATCGAGTTTATATTTTCGAAAACGGCGGTGATAAGCAAGTTTGGCTCTCTTCAGCTGACTGGATGACGCGTAATATTGACTACCGTATCGAAGTCGCTACGCCTATCCTCGACCCGCGGCTTAAACAGCGCGTCCTGGATATCATTGACATTCTGTTTAGCGACACGGTAAAAGCGCGTTTTATCGATAAAGAACTCAGCAACCGCTACGTACCGCGCGGCAATCGCCGTAAAGTCCAGGCGCAGCTGGCAATTTATGACTACATCAAATCACTCGAGCAACCAGACTAACGCTATGCCAATTTACGATAAATCCCCTCGTCCGCAGGAGTTCGCTGCGGTCGATCTCGGCTCAAACAGCTTTCATATGGTCATTGCCCGCGTGGTTGACGGCGCAATGCAGATTATCGGGCGTTTAAAACAGCGCGTCCATCTGGCGGACGGGCTGGGCGCAGATAATAAACTCAGCGAAGAAGCCATGGAACGGGGGCTTAGCTGTCTGTCGCTGTTTGCTGAACGCTTACAAGGTTTCTCCCCTTCCAGCGTCTGTATCGTAGGCACCCATACGTTACGTCAGGCGCAAAATGCCGCTGATTTTCTCAAACGCGCGGAAAAGGTTATTCCCTACCCGATAGAGATTATTTCCGGTAACGAAGAAGCGCGCCTGATTTTTATGGGCGTAGAACATACGCAGCCGGAAAAAGGCCGCAAGCTGGTGATCGATATCGGCGGCGGGTCAACAGAGCTGGTCATTGGCGAAAACTTCGAACCCAGGCTGGTTGAAAGCCGTCGTATGGGCTGCGTGAGCTTCGCGCAGCTCTACTTTCCCGGCGGCGTTATCAATAAAGAAAACTTCCAGCGCGCCCGAATGGCGGCGGCGCAAAAACTGGAAACCTTAACCTGGCAGTATCGTATTCAGGGTTGGAACGTAGCGATGGGCGCTTCCGGTACGATTAAGGCCGCTCATGAAGTTCTCCTGGCGCTGGGTGAGAAAGATGGCTTCATTACGCCGGATCGCCTCGATAAACTGAAGTCAGAAGTGTTGAAGCACCGCTCCTTTAATGCGCTCAGCCTGCCGGGTCTGTCTGAAGAACGAAAAGCGGTCTTTGTGCCGGGCCTGGCGATTCTGTGCGGCGTTTTTGATGCTCTGGCTATCCGCGAGCTTCGCCTTTCCGACGGCGCGTTGCGCGAAGGCGTGCTGTATGAAATGGAAGGCCGCTTCCGCCATCAGGATGTTCGCAGCCGTACCGCAAAAAGTCTGGCCAATCAATACAACATTGACAGAGAACAGGCCAGACGCGTGCTGGAAACCACCATGCAGATGTACGAGCAGTGGCAGGCCCAGCAGCCAAAACTGGCGCATCCGCAGCTTGAAGCGTTGCTCCGCTGGGCGGCAATGCTGCATGAGGTTGGACTGAATATTAATCACAGCGGTTTACATCGCCATTCGGCTTATATTCTGCAACACAGCGATTTGCCCGGCTTTAATCAGGAGCAGCAAATGATGATGGCGACGCTGGTGCGTTACCATCGTAAAGCCATAAAACTGGATGATATGCCCCGCTTTACGCTGTTTAAGAAAAAACAGTATCTGCCGTTAATTCAGCTACTTCGGCTGGGCGTATTACTGAACAACCAGCGGCAGGCGACCACTACGCCGCCGACGCTGCGACTAACGACCGATGACAGCCACTGGACGTTATGTTTTCCGCATGACTGGTTCAGCCAGAATGCGCTGGTACTGCTTGATCTGGAAAAAGAACAGCAGTACTGGGAAGCTGTAACTGGCTGGCGTCTCAATATTGAGGAAGAAAGCTCGCCGGAGATCGCCGCGTAAATTGTGAGCCAGACGCCGCGCCGCGGCGTCTGCCTTTACTGAATCTCAGATAATAGCTGCGGCTCGCCAATTAAATATCCCTGAAGATAGTCGATCCCCAACGAGAGCACGACGCTTCGTATTTCTTCGCTCTCGACATACTCCGCGACGACCTGCATATTTTTCATTCGCGCTAAATGACAAATAGAAGCCACAATCTGATAATCGAGACTGTTTGACACTATATTGCGAATAAAACTGCCATCAATTTTAAGAATATCGGCGTCAACGTTTTTCAGCCGCGCATAGCTGGCGTAGCCAGTACCGAAATCATCAATCGCTATCTGACAGCCAAACTGCTGTAGCTGTCCCAGCGTCAACTGCGCCTGCTCAGCATTGGTGAGAGAGTTGCTTTCCGTTACCTCAAAAACCAGTTGCCAGGGTTCAACCTGATATTGCGTAAGCAACTGCTTAACTTCTGCAGGGAAACGAGCGCGGCATACCGATGTTGGCGACAGATTAATGGCAAAACGATGCGCGGGCATATATTCCCGGCTGGCCGCCATAAACCGCAGCGTGTTTTCAATCACCCAGAGATCGATAGCGGAAGACAAACCAAACTCATGCGCCACGGGTAAAAAATTGTCCGGGTTGATAACGTCGCCGTTGTCATCCCTGAGTCGCAGTAAAATTTCATGGTAAACGTCCCCACGAACACCGAAAATAGGCTGCGCCATCAGGAAAAAATGATCGTGCTCCAACGCCTGTTGCAGGCGATTCATCATCGCAATTCTGCCCTTCAAATCGCGCTGCAGGTGCATTGCGCCGCGCCGCTGTAAATCCTCCGGCGCGTTAGTCGTCAACGAAAGATCGGAACTGGTGCTTAATTCGCCCAGCAGAAGATAAAGGTGGCTAACCGGAGAACGCACGCAGCAGTAGCTCACGCCGACAGGCGGCTGTAGCGGCAGTCCATCCCAGATAAACCGAAACTGCTTAATATGTTTATCCAGCGCTTCAATACGCTGCTGATGCGCCTCTGTATTAAGACGCAGCACCAGGTCGTGCCCTGACATCTGGTAGACGCACTCATTTGAGGCCAGCATCGGCGTAATCCAGTGAGAGAGCTTTTGCTTATACTGGATGCGTAGCATGACGCCATAATTTTTACCCAATAGCTCCAGGCCCGGCACGTGTAAAAAACAGATCGTAGACCAGGGCGCATTTTGGAGCGCGCGGTTTAACGCACGTAAATTGGGAAGATGTACAACCGGGTCAAGATAGGCCAGCCGCCGTGCGCGACCACTCACTACGCGCTGACGCGTGGCCAGTACAGACATATAATTAACAATAAAAGAAAAAACCAGATAGCTCGAAGAGGTAATCGCTAATTGCGTATCATAACCTGAATACCAGGGCATATAACGCTGATAATAATGAATCGACGTAATTAGCACGACGGCCCAGATAATTGAAATAAACTTATAGCCATAGCGCATCGCACCCCACAGCATGACCGGCAATAATAACGAAAGCGTATAGTTGGTACTAAATATTGAACTATTATCAGTCAATGGCATACACAGTATAAACATTAGTGTAGTCAATACGGCCAGCCAAATAACGATCTCTTTTTTAGTGGCCTTGCTATCAATCTGTAGCTTTAATTGCTGATAATACCCCCGCAGGTGCAGCGGATTACGGAGAGTACGAATAATAAAATAGCACAATGGCACGCCGACAAGGTTACCGACCAGTAACGCCTGGTAATTAATCAGCGTGTTGATATTAAAGGGCATTACCCCCATCAGGCTGGCTTTACTTTCGTACATGCCAACAAAAGCGGCAAACTGGTAGATGACCAGAAATAATGTTGCTGAACAAAATACCTGCCAGAATATTCGTTGAAACAGCAGGTGGGCGTCGCCGTGGGAAACATTGTTTCGCCGGGGGGAAAAGACACGATAGCCGCCCCAGCTTAGCACGATAGTAATGATAAAGTGCATCGTCACAGAAAGGGTTTCATACAGCCCTGTCTGCGGGTATCTGCGCCAGAAGATAGCAAGCACAATGCCCGGCAGTGCTGCCCAGCCGAAAAAGAGCATCAGGCTAAGCATAAAAGCTAACGGCAGGTAAAAAAGAACCACATTTCCAGTGCTGGTAAGCGCATAAGTATTTGCGCTACTTAAAACAGGCAGTAAAATCGAAGGGAGAATGAGCGGTAGTCCCCACCATTTATCTCTGATATTTATATAAGTTTTATTTAGTTTCATAGATGCTCAGCAGAACCCCCCAATCCCAAAGGGGCGTTAACAGACAGGCATCCCACCTGACTTTAAATTGATGATGCGATATACATCACACGATAGTCATCGATTGTAATTATTAAACAAAAGTAACATTTGATTTAAGTCAATTATTACCTTTCTCCTGCAGCCTTTATTCGCCTTTTTATTCTTTGTTATCATTAATTTATTATTAATGTAAATACTAAAATTATCTTCCATAACAATATAAGATAAATCAACTGACGCAATTTTACATTAAGAGGAATTGACCATCGGTTCGCAGTATGCCTTAATGTAGAGTGAACGCAGGCTTGTTACGTTCTTCGCCTTGATAATACCCTTGAAGAACCCAGCCTGATCCCGCCCATATCGCTGGGCCAACGTTAAGGAACCCTTTGTGAGTCAGGCCAACAGTATGCGAAAACGACATCGATTTAACACTCGCATGACCCGTATCGTACTGCTTATCAGTTTTCTCTTCTTCTTTGGACGTTTCGTCTACTCTTCTATCGGCGCCTGGCAGCACCATCAGGATAAAAAAGAAGCGCAACAGTCATCGCTTTCTGTCACCACGCCGGGACAACGTTAAGCTGTTATCCGTTAAAAAGCCCGCGCAAGAAAAAGAAGCTTTAGCGTTAACGCAAAAAGACAACCCACTCAATGGGTTCAGGCCATGATCAGACGCTTAAAGAGCAACCGCGGGATATCCTGCCTGGGTGATAAGATCACATGCGCGGTTACTAAGATTCCCTCGACCGAATACAAAACCCGATAGCCTTCAGCGTGGTTAAACTCCCGGTAGCTGGCACAAGTTCAGGGCAAATCTGGAATCCCAGCGGGCACTGACGTACGGTACTCTCAAACTGTGTGAGTATCTCTGCGATAACCGGATGCGGCTCAACCTCAACGCACTTCAGGAAACCCGCTATTGTGTCGATGCAGTGCTTTACCGTAAACGTATACTCAAAGGTCACCTGCGGCTCCGACCTATCCGCCAGAGTCAATGCGAAATCAGGAAGATAACCATCGTGGGAGGAGAATAAGGTGACCAGTCCTATACGTCAGAATTTGTTTTGTAAAGAGCCACCTGGGATCAGATTACCAACGTTGACAGGCAAAACCATCAACTCATTACAGCTAAGCTCAACGAATAATTTAGGTCGTTTCGTTGGTCGTAATGTACCCTGGCTCGGTTGGGTTATGACATTCACTACGATTTATGATATCCAGCGTGAATTAAAAATACATTTAATCGTGTGGCGGTTCCTAAAGATCGCATTCAGTGGACGTACTTCTAATGAGAGATATTGAGAAAGAAATTATCGATTTTATCGATCAGGAATATAACACTAAAAAGTACTTTCTCTGTGGGCCAAAGCGAACCATCACGCTTGATATCAGTATTAGGGATGATCTAAAACTCGTTTTTGAAGATAGTGAAGAACTTCTACAAGAGTACTTCAAGCGTTGGAATGTAGATTCAGAAGGATTTGACATACTCAACTATCTGAATCCAGAGTACTTTGGAAGTAAAGAGCCTGATCCGCGTAAGCCACTAACAGTTGGTATGCTCGTTGAAAGTGCTAAAACTGGACGTTGGTTATATAGTTGAAGAATAAAGTTATTATATTTTAAATACCCCTTATTTGGGCTGAATCGCCACGGATAACCTGGACACTTCTGAGTCGTTGGTAGATCTTTTTCTTTATCCGCTCACGCTTCAGTAGCTGGAAAAAGCTTTCTGCAACCGCATTATGACAGTTGCCACGACGGCTCATACTGCCCTCCAGTCCGTGCGATTTCAGCCATTCATAGCGGGTGTACTGACTACCCTGATCAGACTGAACCAGCACCTGTTTTTGGGGATGACGTCGCCACACGGCCATCAGAAGCGCATTCAGGACAATGTCTTTTGTCATTCGTGGTTGCATTGACCAACCGATAACTTTGCGCGAGAACAAATCAACGACCACGGCAAGATACAGCCAACCTTCGTGGGTTCATGATTACGTCAAATTTGCCGCCAGAAGCTGTGCACTACACAGAAAACTCATCTATGCACATAAATAAAAACCCTCTGCAAAAACAGAGGGTTAAATTCACTTTTACCTGTTCATGAAAACACAGGAAGGATTATCGGCTTATTCCCACTCAATGGTAGCTGGTGGTTTACCGCTGATGTCATACACCACACGGGAAATCCCGTTGACTTCATTGATGATGCGGTTGGAAACACGACCCAGGAAATCATACGGCAGATGTGCCCAGTGTGCGGTCATAAAGTCGATGGTTTCGACAGCACGCAGAGAGACAACCCAATCGTACTTACGACCATCGCCCATCACGCCTACGGAACGGACCGGCAGGAAGACGGTAAACGCCTGACTGACTTTGTCGTACAGATCCGCTTTGCGCAGCTCTTCAATGAAGATAGCGTCCGCGCGACGCAGCAGGTCGCAGTACTCTTTCTTCACTTCGCCCAGTACGCGCACGCCGAGGCCCGGCCCCGGGAACGGATGGCGATACAGCATGTCGTACGGCAGGCCCAGCTCCAGACCAATCTTACGCACTTCGTCTTTGAACAGCTCTTTCAGCGGTTCAACCAGCCCCATCTTCATCTCTTTCGGCAGGCCGCCGACATTGTGGTGAGATTTGATGACGTGCGCTTTACCGGTTGCAGACGCCGCAGATTCGATAACGTCAGGGTAGATGGTGCCCTGCGCCAGCCATTTCACGTCTTCCAGTTTCAGCGCTTCTTCGTCGAACACTTCAACGAAAACGCGGCCGATGATCTTACGCTTGGCTTCCGGATCGTTCTCACCAGCCAGCGCGGACAGGAAGCGATCTTCTGCCGGTACGTGAACAATGTTCAGACCAAAATGGTCGCCAAACATGTCCATCACCTGCTCGGCTTCGTTCAGGCGCAACAGGCCGTTGTCGACGAAAACACAGGTCAGATTTTTACCGATCGCGCGGTGCAGCAGCATGGCGGTGACGGAAGAATCCACGCCGCCGGAGAGACCGAGGATCACTTTATCGTCGCCTACCTGCTCGCGAATGCGCGCCACGGCGTCATCGATGATCTTCGCCGGCGTCCACAACGCTTCACACTGGCAGATATCGCGTACAAAACGCTCCAGCATGCGCATACCCTGGCGGGTGTGAGTCACTTCCGGGTGGAACTGTACGCCGTAGAAGCGTTTTTCTTCGTTGGCCATAATGGCGAACGGGCAGCTCTCGGTGCTGGCGACGGTCACGAAGTCGGACGGAATCGCCGTCACTTTATCGCCGTGGCTCATCCACACGTCCAGCAGCGGTTTGCCGTCTGCGGTCAGGGAATCTTCAATACCGCGAACCAGCGCGCTGTCGGTCAACACTTCGACCTGCGCATAACCAAATTCACGCTCATTAGAACCTTCTACATGACCGCCAAGCTGCATCGCCATGGTCTGCATACCATAGCAAACGCCAAATACCGGCACGCCTGCTTCAAAGACATACTGCGGCGCGCGCGGGCTGTTTTCTTCGGTGGTGCTTTCCGGGCCGCCGGAAAGAATAATGCCGCTTGGGTTGAAGTCACGAATTTGTGCTTCTGTCACATCCCACGCCCACAGTTCACAGTAAACACCCAGCTCACGCACGCGGCGCGCAACCAGTTGAGTGTACTGAGAACCGAAGTCCAGAATGAGGATGCGATGCTTATGAATGTTTTCCGTCATTGACGCTTATTCCGAGGCAAGTGAAACAGATTAAATAAATCGCCCGACGCGAAGGTCGGGCGAAGAAAATCAGGAGCCCAGACGGTAGTTCGGGGACTCTTTGGTGATGGTCACGTCGTGAACGTGGCTTTCCTGGATACCCGCACCGCTGATACGCACAAACTCCGCTTTAGTACGCAGTTCGTCGATGGTAGCACAACCGGTCAGCCCCATACAGGAGCGCAGGCCGCCCATCTGCTGGTGAATGATCTCTTTCAGGCGACCTTTATAGGCTACGCGGCCTTCGATACCTTCCGGCACCAGTTTGTCGGCGGCGTTGTCGCTCTGGAAGTAACGGTCGGAGGAACCTTTGGACATCGCGCCCAGAGAACCCATACCGCGATAAGATTTGTAAGAACGGCCCTGGTAGAGTTCGATTTCGCCCGGGGATTCTTCGGTACCGGCCAGCATAGAACCCACCATTACCGCGCTCGCGCCTGCGGCGATGGCTTTGGCGATGTCGCCGGAGAAACGGATACCGCCGTCAGCGATAACCGGAATCCCGGTGCCTTCCAGCGCTTCCACCGCGTCAGAAACAGCGGTGATCTGCGGAACGCCCACACCAGTCACGATACGAGTCGTACAGATGGAACCCGGGCCGATACCCACTTTCACCGCGCTGCAACCGGCTTCCGCCAGTGCGCGAGCGCCTGCGCCCGTCGCAACGTTGCCGCCGATGATTTGCAGGTCAGGATATTTAGCACGCGTCTCACGGATACGTTGCAACACGCCTTCAGAGTGACCGTGAGAGGAGTCGATCAGCAGTACGTCAACGCCTGCCGCCACCAGCGCGTCAACGCGCTCTTCGTTGCCCGCGCCTGCGCCGACCGCCGCGCCGACACGTAAACGGCCCTGCTCATCTTTACAGGAGTTTGGTTTACGTTCCGCTTTCTGGAAATCTTTTACGGTAATCATGCCAAGCAGATGGAAGTTATCATCAACGACCAGCGCTTTTTCTACGCGTTTTTCGTGCATTTTTGCCAGCACGACTTCACGGGCTTCGCCTTCACGAACGGTCACCAGACGCTCTTTCGGTGTCATGTAGACACTCACCGGCTGGTTCAGGTCAGTCACAAAACGCACGTCACGACCGGTGATGATACCCACCAGCTCGTTATCTTCAGTCACCACCGGATAGCCCGCAAAACCGTTACGCTCGGTCAGGGCTTTCACTTCATGCAACGTGGTGGTTGGCAGGACGGTCTGCGGGTCGGTCACTACGCCGGACTCGTGTTTCTTCACGCGGCGAACTTCTTCCGCCTGGCGCTCAATAGACATGTTTTTGTGGATAAAACCAATGCCGCCTTCCTGGGCCAGGGCAATTGCCAGGCGCGCTTCCGTCACGGTGTCCATCGCCGCAGAAAGCATAGGAATATTCAGACGAATAGTTTTCGTCAACTGCGTGCTGAGATCGGCAGTATTCGGCAAAACGGTGGAGTGAGCGGGAACAAGGAGGACGTCGTCAAACGTCAGAGCTTCTTTAGCGATACGTAGCATGGGCAATATCTCACCTGGGAGGTTAATAAATATTGCCGCGGCATTATACAGAACGTAATCGGTTGCATCTACATTTTTTTGCAAATAGTGCTTGCGATCCCCCGTGAGCAGGTTACTATCGATTGAATAACCTGCTGATTTAGAATTTGATCCCGCTCACATGTTATCCTCTCAAACTTCCTCAATTTTTACCGTAAGCCGCCTTAACCAGACGGTTCGTCTGCTGTTAGAACAGGAGATGGGACAGGTATGGATCAGCGGCGAGATTTCTAATTTCACGCAGCCTGCGTCGGGCCACTGGTACTTTACGCTCAAAGACGATACCGCTCAGGTGCGCTGTGCGATGTTCCGTAACAGCAATCGCCGGGTGACGTTCCGCCCGCAGCACGGGCAGCAGGTGCTGGTACGCGCCAACATTACGCTGTACGAGCCGCGCGGCGATTATCAAATCATCGCCGAAAGTATGCAGCCCGCGGGCGAAGGCTTGTTGCAGCAGAAATATGAGCAGCTAAAAGCCAAACTGCAGGCCGAAGGCTTGTTCGATCAGCAGCATAAACAGCCGTTGCCCTCCCCGGCCCACTGCGTTGGGGTGATCACTTCGAAAACCGGCGCGGCGCTGCACGATATTCTCCACGTGCTAAAGCGTCGTGACCCATCCCTGCCCGTTATTATCTATCCAACCGCAGTCCAGGGCGACGACGCGCCGGGGCAGATCGTTCGTGCTATCGAACTGGCGAACGCGCGCGGCGAATGTGATGTACTGATCGTCGGACGCGGCGGCGGTTCGCTGGAAGATTTGTGGAGTTTTAACGACGAACGCGTGGCGCGGGCGATTTTTGCCAGCCGCATTCCGGTGGTCAGCGCCGTCGGTCACGAAACGGACGTCACGATAGCTGATTTTGTCGCCGACCTGCGCGCGCCTACGCCATCAGCAGCGGCAGAAATTGTCAGCCGTAACCAGCAGGAGTTGTTGCGTCAGATCCAGTCCGCCCAGCAGCGTCTGGGCATGGCGATGGACTACTACCTCGCCAATCGCAGCCGCCGTTTCACGCAGATTTTTCACCGTCTGCAACAGCAACATCCGCAACTGCGTCTGGCCCGTCAGCAAACCGCGCTGGAACGTCTACGCCAACGGATGGGATTTGCGCTTGAGGCCAGGATTAAGCAGGCCAATCAACGCCAACAGCGCGTAAGTCAACGCCTGAGCCAGCAAAATCCGCAGCCGCGCATTCACCGCGCGCAGTCGCGCATCCAACAGCTGGAATATCGTCTGACGGAGAATATCCGCTCACGGTTAAGCGAACAGCGCGAGCGTTTTGGCAACGCGGTCACGCATCTGGAAGCGGTCAGCCCGTTAGCCACGCTGGCGCGCGGCTATACGGTTTCGACGACAACGGACGGCAAGGTGCTGAAAAAGATCAAACAGGTCAAAGCAGGCGATATCATGACCACGAGACTGGAGGACGGCTGGCTTGAAAGTGAAGTCAAATCCGTCACGCCGGGCACGTAATCCAACACTCCCCCACCCTTTGCAGCGCGATGTTGGGTTTCGACTTCGCCTCAGCCAACCTACGCGCCACGTCGGATAAGGTGTAGCCATAATCTGACGATCAACCGGTTTGTCATTCGCCTCAAAACCGGGCAGGGAACACCCGCCCGGTTTTGTCTAACTTACCAGTTATAGCGCAGATTGAGGCTACCGTTCAGATCGCCAAAGTCATTGCTGCCAGTCTGCCCGGCAACCTGAGCGCGAACGCTCCACTGCTTATCGATATCTGCCTGCAGACCCACTTTCAGCTCCGCACGGTTAGCCGGAAGATCCTGTTTCACCGTAGCATCATCAAACGATACCGACACATCATCGCTGGTGTGCAGCCAGTTAGCTTCAGCAAACGGCTGGATAACCGTACGGCTGCCTTTGTACAGCTTGCCGTCAACACGCAGACCCAGACGCGTTGTCCAACTGTCGCCATCCTGACCATCGATCCGGGTGCCGTAGTTATCCTTCACGCTATCCGCTGAGTAATTCTGCCAGACAACCTGCGCCTGCGGCGTCAGACTGACAGTATTACCGTTGCTAAGCGCAATATCGTAGCGATAACCAGTTTCCAGCGAGACGGCGTTAGCGGTTGAATCATAAGATTCAGATCCCGCATCACCGCTCTCTACGCTGTTGTTGTAGAAACCATATTGGTACCAGCTGTCGACATACGCGCCGCTATGCGTTTGGGCATCGGCAAACCAGGTGGCATAGACGCCAAGGTTATAGCCGTCTACGTTGCCGCTACTGGTGAACTGGCTACCGTCCGCGCCACGGTTACCGGTGCTGTCGGTATCGGCGTTGATGTAGCTCGCCATGACGCCAACGGTAACGCTCTGCTGGCCGTTGCCCCAGGCCAGAATGTCGCCGCCTAACTGGAACTGGGAGTAGTTGCTGTCCATATCGATATTGCCGCTGACAGCCTCTGATTCTGCTTTACCCGCTTTGAAGCGCGCCCATACGCTGCCATCGGCATTACGATACTGGCTGCCCTCGCGGTCATAGAGGGTCTGCATTTGCAGGTTGCGCGCCATCCACTGGTTGCCCATGTACGCGCCGATATCCGCACGGTACTGTGGTGCGACATCGCCGCCATCGCCGCCGTCGTCCGGAGGCGTGACATTACCGCCATCGTCACCGCCATCCGAAGGCGTGACATCACTGTCATCACCACCGCTGTCGTCATCATCAGACTGTGCTTTTGACGCCAGATACCAGTCGTTGTCACTTTCATTCCAGTACAGACGGTAGGTATACAGACTGGCGTTAACCTCATTTTTTAGCTCAAACGCATCGCTGGTCGATACGCCGCCAACATCCACCACTTCAATACCGTTAGTGGTCTGTGCTCCATCGCCGATGCCGTTGATGTACAGATCGGTGGTGCCGGAGGCATCGCCGGTAATCACCAGCTTATCGGTCGCCGAATCATCGTCGCCCAGGACGGTATTCAGATAAAGCGAGCCGCCGTTGCCGGTGTAATTGCCATCAACATAAAGCGTATTGCCCGGCGTGCTGGAGGTGCTGCCGCTGGCGATCGTCCCCATGTTGATCAGATCGCCATTGAGGGTGAAGATAGCGCCTGTCTCCTCGCTGTCGCCGAAGACCAGCGTCCCTTCGTTGGTCACCTTACCGTTAACGGTCGTACCATTGCTGCCGCCGAAGGTCGCCCCGGAGGCGACGTTCACCGCCTGCTGGCTGCCCATCTCGCCAATCGAGCCGTCTCCGGACAGCCATAGCGTGCCTTCCTGTACGTTAGTATCGCCGGTGTAGGTGTTCGCGCCGCTCAGCGTCAGTTTACCCGCGCCCAGTTTGGTCAGCGATTTACCGTCCCAGTCGCCGTTGCCGGTTTTATCGCCCAGTACGCTGGTGACTTCAAAACTGTCGCCTGCGCCCAGGGTAAACGTGCCGTGTGCTGGCGTCGCTGACGTGGCGGTCGCATTCCAGCTCAGCCCTTCGGTAAGCAAATATTCTGACGCATCTGCAGGATTGATTGTCCCGGTTACGGTCAGATAGTCCGGCTGGTCGGTGAGGTTCATCGTCAGGCTGGTAAAGTCGCCGCTGATATCGCTGTCCATATCCATCAGTTTAAAGGACTGGAACTCCGCGTCGGAGGCGCGCGCTTGCAGGCTGGCGTCGCTGACGACCAAATCGCCGCCAAGCGTGGCGCTGCCGCCGGTGATCAGCGGTTGCACTGAGTCACTATTCAGCTCAACGTTCAGCGTACTGCCATCTTGCTGAATTAACGCGCTGTCGCCGAGATCCAACGAGGTGCCGAGCGCCAGTTGGGTCGTCGCGCCGCTATGAGTGGTGATGCCGCCCACCGCGCTGACTTCACCGTCTACGTCCAGCACCAGCGTGGCGTTATTGTCTACCAGACCGGTGCCCAGCGCCGTCGTACTGGCGGCGACCAGCGTACCTTCATTGATGGTGGTGCCGCCGCTGTAGTCGTTGTCGCCGGAGAGGATCAGAGTGCCTGCGCCTTCTTTGGTCAGCGATTTACCGTCCCATCTGCTACCCGGATCCAGCGTGTCATCAACGTCTGTCAGTGTAGCCGCAACGTTAAAGCTGCCGTCAGGGTCGCTCAGGGTAAAGGTGCCGTGGGCGTCGGTAGTGGCGTTGTCTCTGTCCGCATACCAGGAGAGGGAGGCCGTCAGATCATAGTGGGTGTTGTCTGCTTCATCGACTTTTCCGTCGATAGTCAGGAAGTCAACATCTTCGCGGTTCATCCCTGCAATGGTCAGATCGTCGAAATCGCTCGTAATGGCGCTGTCGCTGTCAATCAGCGTATAGGTGTATGCCTCAGGCGTCCAGCTGTCTGTAACGCTGCCGATGCCGGTAACATTCAGAGTGCCGCCCAGCGTGACGCTGTCGGCGGTAATCACGGCGTCGTCGGTGGCCGCGCCGAGGTCAATACTTAGCGTACTGCCGTCTTCCTGGGTGAGCTGGCCCGCGTCAAGGGTGCTGCCCGCCGCCAGCGCGGTCGTGGCGCCGGTATGGGTGGTGATGTTCGCAAGCTCAAATGCGCCGTTGGCATCCAGCATCAGCGTACCGCTGTTGTCGATATTGCCGCTGCCCAGCGCGTTGACGTTGGCGGCAATCAGCGTGCCGTCGGCGATGGTGGTATCGCCGGAGTAACTGTTATCGCCGCTTAACGTCAGCTCGCCCGTACCGGTTTTCACCAGCGAACCGCTGCCGGAAAGCGTATTTTCCAGCTCGCCCTCGCCGACCTGAAGCACACCGCTGTTGGCAACAGCTCCGGTACCCAGCGAATCCGCATGGTCAGCCGTCAGCGTACCGCCGATAATGGTGGTGCCGCCGGAGTAACTGTTATCGCCGCTTAACGTCAGTTCGCCCGTACCGGTTTTGACCAGCGAACCGCTGCCGGAAAGCGTATTTTCCAGCTCGCCCTCGCCGACCTGAAGCACACCGCTGTTGGCAACAGCTCCGGTACCCAGCAAATCCGCATGGTCAGCCGTCAGCGTACCGCCGATAATGGTGGTGCCGCCGGAGTAACTGTTATCGCCGCTTAACGTCAGTTCGCCCGTACCGGTTTTGACCAGCGAACCGCTGCCGGAAAGCGTATTTTCCAGCTCGCCCTCGCCGACCTGAAGCACGCCGCTGTTGGCAACAGCTCCGGTACCCAGCGAATCCGCATGGTCAGCCGTCAGCGTACCGCCGATAATGGTGGTGCCGCCGGAGTAATCGTTGCCGCCGCTTAACGTCAGCTCGCCGGTACCGGTTTTCACCAGCGAACCGCTGCCGGAAAGCGTATTTTCCAGATCGCCTTCGCCCACCTTAAGCACGCCGCTGTTATCGATATCGCCGCTGCCCAGCGAATCCGCATGGTCAGCCGTCAGCGTACCGCCGGTAATGGTGGTGCCGCCGGAGTAAGTGTTGTCGCCGCTTAGCGTCAGCTCGCCTGTGCCGGTTTTCACCAGCGAGCCGCTGCCGGAAAGCGTATTTTCCAGCTCGCCTTCGCCGACCTGAAGCACGCCGCTGTTAGCAACAGCCCCGGTACCCAGCGAATCCGCATGGTCAGCCGTCAGCGTACCGCCGGAAATAGTGGTGCCGCCGCTGTAAGTGTTATCGCCGGTCACGATCAGCTCATCGCTACCGCTTTTGACAATTTGGCCCTCGCCGGTCACGTTGTTATCCAGCGTGCCCTGGCTCAGCGCAAGCGTTGCGCTTTCTGCAATCGTCACATCGCCAGTGCCGAGCGCGGCGGCGTCTTTGGCGGCCAGAATGCCGCCGTCAATTTCAGTATCGCCGTAGTCGTTGCCGGTGTTGCTGAGGATCAGCGTGCCGTCGCCTTGTTTGGTTAGCTTGCTGCCGTTCCAGTTGGAGGTCGCCGTGGTTTCGTCCAGTTCGCTGGTGACGGTAAAGGTACTGCCTGCATCAACGGTAAAAGTGCCATGCGCAGCGCGCGCAGAATTTGCGCCCGCGTACCAACTCAAGCCCGTAGACAACTCGTAGTTGGTATTATCATTCGCATCAACGCCCGCGTTGATCGTCAGATAATCCGGCATAGCGGAGGTGTCAGCATCCAGTGTTACGCTGTCAAAATCGGTAGTGATTGCGCTTTGTGAATCAATCAGCGTGATCGATCCAAAGTGTTCGTCGGTTTCGGGCGCGACAAAGGTGGCCGTTGAGCTAAGGTTCAGCGTCCCGTCCAGCGTGACGTTGGCGGCTTTGATAATTGGCGCGCTGTTGGCGGTATCCAGCGTCGCGTTTATCTGGCTGTTATCCTGTAAGGTCAGGGTATTGTCCACCGTCAGCAGCGTACCTGTCGAACCGCTCGCGTTGCCCAGCGTAATATCGCCGTCGTTGGTCAGATTGCCGACGGTTGACGGGTCGGTCATGTTCCACTGGCTGGTGTCGTCGAGCGACAGCGTAGTAAACATCGCATCTACACTACCGGTTAACGTGGCCCCCTGGCTTAAAGAGAGCGATGACGATGACATGTCACTCTGAGCAACGTCACCGATCAATGTCGTATTGTTGGCCTAAATGACCGCCTTGCTGCCAAGCTTGATCACTTCCGGCGCTTCAAATGTGCTGTCGGTCAGCACGATAGGAGCGTTAATCGTCGTGCCAGTGTCCACATGCAGCGCAATCGTGTCTGAATTAACCTGTGCTTTGTTGACCGTCAGCGCGTTGAGATCTTCATACCCGTCGAGTTTTCTTTTGCTGGTTATAAAGATACCGTCGCCGTCGGCGTTGATGGTGGCGCCGTCGATCCTGGCGTCCGACGCCAGAATATACACGCCCGTACCGGCAGAGGTAATGTTGCCGCCTGTAATATCCAGGGTAGTGGCGTTATTGGCCTGTACCGCCGCGCCGCTGGCATTGGTATGTGTTATGGTCGCGTTGGTGAGATTAAGAGCGGCCTTATTGGTACCCTGGATGGTGCTCATCGTACCTGCAGAGCTGACCGAGCTATCAGACAGGTTCAGGGTGGAACCCTCGTCTGTCGCGGTGTTTCCGGCAACAACGTTTATCTGGCCTTGCGCCAGGGTGATTGTGCTACCGTCCAGCACGTTCAGCGTACTGCCTTGTTGCACCTGCGCGCTGCTGCTGTTAGCTGCCTCAACGATGGTACCGTCCAGCGTTGCTTCTGAACCCGTATACAACGTCATTACGCCGAAATTGCCGTCAATCGTTAGCGTACTGTCTGTTAACGTCAGTGTGCTGCCATCCGCTGCGGAAATACCCTGGGTATAAATGCCCGTAGTGGTTATCTTCGCGTCGGTAAGCTCAAGGATAGCGTAATGATCCAGCGAAATTGCGTTGGAAACATACTTACCGCCATCCGGATCATCAGCTCCGCCTCCGCTTGTTTCAATGACGAGCCCCGTCCCTGTGACCGTGGTGGGCTGCCAGCCGACGGTGGCGACACCCGAGACATATAGCGCCGCGCCTTCATCGGTGCCCGAATAGCTCATCGGCGGCGTTGACGCATCCAGAACGTGGGTCTGCGCATCAGCATATGATACCTGATTGTCGGCCATGGCCAGCGGGCTGAAAAATCCGAGCGCTGCAGCCACGGCGCAAGCCAGCGCCGCGCGCGTTGCTTTTATTATTTGTCCATATTCGGACTTTTGGTTTGGAGAATGGATTTCACTCGCGCATACTTGCGCTTTAACTTTGCTGTGGCCTCGCGCCAGTTCTGAAGCCACGACATACATATTTCGCACGGCGCTCCAGACAATACTGTAAGTCCTGTTCAATTTTTAAATTTCCCTTTAATAACGTTCACGAAGCAAACTGGATTTTGATTGGGCTGCAAATAGCCTTTAAATGCTACATTATCAATGAGTTAAATAATAAATAACAAAAATACAGCTCTATGAATGGTTGCAATCACCTGAAACAATATATTATCCAAGCCAAATTATTAACTAATTTCAAGGCTTATTTCAATGCCAGGTCAATTTCTGGTTGATTTATAATTGATATAAATACATTCATCCATTTAATAAATATTTATGTCGTGAATAACATTTAATAACTTCATATATTAAAATAAATAAATGCGTGAAACAAAAAGGTGTGATTATCATGCGACACCTGGCGTTATTTTAAATACACTCGTCATACTTCAAGTTGCATGTGCTGCGGCTGCGTTCCCTCACTCCAGTCACTTACTTTAGTAAGCTCCTGGGGATTCGCTCGCTTGCCGCCTTCCTGCAACTCGAATTATTTAGAGTATATACGTAGCGCCAGATGCCGGGTTGCAGAAGGGAGACGGCGCTTTTACACACGCGCGGCAAACGGTGGTGGCGCCAATTAGCAGAACATATACTTTTCAATGAATGCTACTTTCACTTTTTCATGAAGCTCAATTGAACGTGAAAAGCAGATTATTTTCGTGCCAGACGCATAATACGTTACTCCACGCACGTCGCATAACCCGCTGTGCCTGCCGGCTTAATGGCGCAGTTTTGACTCTTGGTATTCTCATCTACGCCGCAATACATGCCGCTGCTCGAGGTTGATTTAGATAAATAGGGATAGCCCAGCGTCGGCCAGCCTAACGAGCTAATTGAATGATACAGCGTCAACAGGTCGTTATTATCCGGTGCTTTGCTAAGGCTACCGCACTGTTTGGCAATATCCCATTTCGTGTTGTCCACCGTATGCGCCATCGCCCAGTACTCGTTATTTGCATGCACTCCGTTGGTAAATACTGGCGTCACGCCTGACAGCATCTCAGCCTGAAGCCACGGACGATGCAGCGTTTTTCCGTTGACGGATGTCGTATCCGACATATTTCCCCAGAACAACGCTTTATCCGTATCCGGGCTGGTAAGTACCATAAAAATCACATCCAGCGATGCGTGAAGAGTCGTATTGTCCGTCACTTTCACCGTGAGTGGCGTTTTCAACCCCAGGCTTTTATCCTGATTAAGCGTAAACGTTGCCGTACCGTCGCTGCCGGTAGTGCCGGTAAAGACAATCCCGGTGGTGGTCATACTTTGGCTGGCGCTTGCGGGAGTCAGCTCTTTAAGCATGAGATCGTCTGCTCCGGCATCCGCTGCCACGTCGCCATCCGTTATCACCATACCTGCCCGATTTTTCGAATCGCCACGTGACAACGTAAAACCAACGTTGGCGACCGGGTTACCGCTGCTATCTTTTACCGTCACCGTTAACGGCATCGCGCTTCCCTTCGGCACTACCGCCGCATTTTTCGCGCTGTCCATCGCCGTCGAGGTCAGCGTAATACTGGCAGGAGTAGAAGTACGCGGCTCGACCAGACACACCTGAGCACCGGTGGCAGTCGATGAACTGGCGGTGCCCTTACCGCCGCTATTCAGGTTTATAAATTGGTAATATCCGGTATTCGGCGCACGATCCGCCGCCCACCAGGATTTGTTCCCCGCCACCGGCCAGCCGTAATTTGTACCGATTGCGCCGTTAGGATTGTCGCTATACAACGTTTGCAGATCGCCCGACAACGGCTGGTATTCCGCATCACAGCCGGTTGCGCCAGCTTTTTCAGTGTTCGCTGCGGTGACTAAGGGCCATGTTTCATTGTTAACCAGGTAAGTACCGCTATTCGACGTCATCTCCGCCGCCAGCAGCGGACGCCGGAACTTCACGCCCGCGCTGTTGGTCACGGTTTCCGGCATGTGTCCCCAGTATTTGGCTTTATCGCTGTCCGGGCTGGTAATGACGGTGAAAATGACGTCCATATCGCTAACTGTCAGCGGATCGTCGACAAGCATCGCCTGCAGCGGTGTTCTCAGGCCACGGGAATCATCCTGCGTCACTTCGAGTTGCGCTTTACCATCCTCATCCGTAATGCCATACCAATAACTTGTGCACGAAGATACCGTGCAGTTAAACGTCATTGAGCCCGTAGACGGCGCAACCGATGTGAGTACCATGCCTCCGCCGGAACTGCCATCAACGACACCCGCCCGGTCTATCGAAAGCGTTCGTCCCAAACGGATAGTGGTATTGGGCTGCGGCGTGCCGGAACCATCCCTCACAGTGACGGTCAACGGCAGGCTCTCGCCCTTCTTCGCCACTGGAGCGCCTTTATCCGCATCCATGGCGCTGGAGGTGAGTTCTATCGACAAGTCCCGGCGCTTTGCCAGACAAAGCTGCGCCGTGGCGGTATTGGCTTTGGTTGTCAGCGTATTATTATCGCTGAGTCTGACATACTGGAACTGACTGTCTGAGTGCGTGGCATCCGGTACTGAGTTACCCGCCCCCCAATATTTTCCTGATGCCACCGGTAGGCCAAGCGTTGTCGTGAGTGCGCCATTGGGATAATCGGTATATAGCGTCTGTAAATCATTTACCGTCGGCAACCCCAGCCGATCGCACGGGCTGGCGGTGTCCTGATACATATTCGGATAACGGCTCCAGGTATACCAGGTCTCGTTATTTTCCGTATAACCCGACGTGTCCGCCGTTGAAGAAAGTTCAGCGCGCAGCAGCGGTCGCTTAAATTAAACCCCCTTACTGTTGGTAAAGGTTTCCGGCATATGGCCCCAGTATTTGGCCTTATCGCTGTCCGGGCTGGTCACTACGGTAAAGATTGCGTCTTTGCTGTCTGTCAGGTTGCTGCCGTCCATCGTGGCGGCGCTGATAGTGGTTTTTAAACCGGCGGTACTGTCCTGCGCAAGGGTAAATGTCACCTGTCCCTGGGCATCAGTTTGCGCATACAGATATTTCGCCGAGGTATCCAGCAGGTATGTCGCCAGGCCGGACGGCATCACATTACGCAGCGTAATATCGTCTGTGACGCTTGAGGACGATGTGGCGCTGTTGGCGCGATTGTACGAAGATCCGCGGCTGATTTTCACCATCACGTTTTTCATCGGCTGACCTGCGGCGTCTTTCACGTCGATGGTGGCGGCCATCTGCTCGCCCTTCTTCGCCTTTGCGCTTCCGGTGGTTTCATCCTGGCCTGCCAGCGTCAGCGTCAGGCTGGCGGCGGCGCTGCGCGGCGAGGCAAGACAGGTCTGCATGTAGTACATCGAGGTGCTGGTCGTCGTTTTGACATCATTGCCGTCGTTAAACAGGTTGACCGCCGCGTAGAGCGACTTCGTGCCGTCTGACGATATCACGTAATCCCCCGCCCACCAGTAGCGGCTGACGTTGTTGTTGCCTGAACTGGTCATCGGCCAGCCGTTACGGCTGCGCATGGCGTTATCCGGGTATGTCCCGTACAGCGTCTGGAGGTTGGCTACGGTCGGTAGCGTGTCGCGCCCACAGCCGCCACCGGTGCCGTTCCAGGCTTTATCGACGGTTATCATGCCCCAGGTTTCGCCTTTGTCGTAGTAGCCGTTGGCGATGGTCAGCGTTTTGCCGGGCGTAGCGCTAAACTCGCTGGCCAGCAGCGGACGCCTGTACGCCACGCCGCTGCTGTCGGTCAGCGTTTCCGCCATATGGCCCCAGTAGTTGGCCTTCGGCGTGTCCGGACTGGTGACCACGGTAAAGATGACCGGCAGCGGCGCGCTCGTTACGCCGTTGTGCTCTATTGCCGCCGTCAGCGGCGTTTTAAAGCCCGCGCCGCTGTCCTGGCTGATATTCAGCGTCAGCGTGCCGTCGGCGCCCGTGGCGGTGTAATAGTTAGCGCCGCTGCTACGCCCGTCGCTGTGGTTTATCTGTATATCCGCCGCCGCCGAGCTATTCACCTCCTGATTCGCGCGCCCGACGCTGTCGCCGCGCGTAAAGATAACCGGCGTGTCGGCGGCCGGGTTGCCCTGGGCATCCCGCGTGGTGATGATGACCGGGATGGTCTCGCCGACTTTCGCTTTGGCGAATCCGTCGCTGTCGTTATACACAGGCGAAGTGAGCGTTATCTGCGTCGCCGCCGGATGGGCGTTTTGCAGGCAGACAAAATAGAGTTGTTCATTCCACAATAGCGAACCGACGCCGCCGTCGCGCAGATTAATCGACTTAACGTAGCGGTTTTGCGTACTCCGGCTCAAATCGGCGGTGCTGTCCTGGTAGTTTTTACCATCCAGCGGCCAGCCCTGCTGGGTATTCATGGCGCCGCCGGGCCTGGCGTCGTACAGCGATTGCATATCGGCAAGGGTCGGCACGTATCCCGCGCCGCAGGCGTCGTTCGCCATTTCAAAATCGACGATTCCCCACGCTTCGTTGTTTTCCGTATTGTCGCCGTGGGTAACGCCGCTGGCGATTTCAGCCGATAACAGCGGGCGCTTAAACACCTCGCCGTTGGCCGCCGTCGTCGTTTCCGGCATATGGCCCCACATTTTGGCTTTGTCGCTGTCCGGGCTGGTGACCACGGTAAAAATAGTATCAATGCTGGCCGTCGCGCTGGCGTTATTGTACAGCGCCGCCGTAATCGCGACTTTCGTCCCGTGGGCATCCGGGCGGGTGACGTTGATGATTTTGCTGCCGTTTTCACCGGTCATACCGCCGATTTGGGTGGCGCTGTCGTTGAGCGAATCGCCGTCAATCACCACCGCCGAGACGATGCCGTCGCCGCTACCGGCGATATGTTTCTCCCCCTGGCGGGTATAGCCGTCGCCGCGGCTTAACACGAACGGCGCCTGCGGCAGCGGATTGCCGCTGGCGTCTTTTACCGTCACTTTAAGCTGGAGCGTATCGCCCTTTTTCACCTTCACCGCGTGTTCGCTGTTTGCGTTATACCACAATGCCGCATCCACCGGCTCAATGGTGATAGACGCCGCCGTCGGATTTTTGCTGACCAGACAGCTCACGTAGTCCGACGCATCGCCGGAAGCGGTATAGCCGCCCGCAGCCAGTGATACCGCCTGCCATGTAGCGGCGCTGGCGAAGGTGGAAGACCAGTAGTCATACGTCGTCGGCCAGCCGGATACTGTGTGGATTTTATTGCCGTCGCTGGAGGCATACAGTGCGGCAAGCTGATCGGCGCGCGGCAGATGGCCGGCCTCGCAGCCCCCGGCGTTGGGGTTATTCAGCGCGTCGGCGTGGCTGACACGCGCCCAGGTTTCGTTATCCTGCTCCTGGGTACGGGTGGCGGCAGTCGCTTCCGCCGCCAGCTTTGGCCGCTGGAATTCCATATCACCCACGGTGAGCGTGTCCGCCATATGACCCCACATCTGCGCCTCCGGCGTATCGGGACTGGTGGGAACGGTAAATTTCACGCTGCGGTTGACGGGCGTGGTAATCAGTGAGTTGACCGGCAGTACGCTCAGCGGCGTCAGCAAGCCCACGCCCTGCGGCTGTTCAATCACCAGCGTGGCGTTGCCCTCATTGTCGGTCATGCCCTGATACGTCATCGACGCCTGGGAAGAGCCGAAAGGCGTTCCGCCCATCACCAGCGTTCCGTCGCTGGAGTCGGTAAAGCCCGTCGTGGCGTTGTCGCGATTTTTGCCGTGCGCCATGGTGACGATAAAGCTGGCGTTGGGCACGCTTAACCCATTCAGCGCATTGACGGAATGGACGTTCATCGTGATTTGTTCGCCGACTTTGGCTACCGCATTGCGTAACGACTCATCGCCATTAAAGTAAACGTCCAGACTGGTCACCAACTCATTGCCGGAGCAGGAGAGATAGTTCGGTTCGGTGCCGCTGAACGTGCTGTCCGCACCGGTCGCCAGGTTGACGTGCGCGGTGGTGGAACCATCAGTATCCGCCGCGATATAGCTGTGTTTCTGCGTCGGCCAGCCGTAGGTCGTTTCCATCGCGTTGCCGGAATGGGCCTGATACAGCGTATCCAGCAACAGTTGCCCCGGCACCTGGCCGGTACCGCACTGGTTCGTCGCCGCCGTTACCGAGTTAAACGTCGCCCAGTATTCGTTATTCTCAAATTCGGAACCGGTATCCTGCGCGGCTTCGTCCGCTAGCAGCGGGCGTTTGTAGATATTGCCCGCTTCCACCACGCCCTGCATATGGCCCCACATGCGCGCCTGCGCCACGTCCGGGCTGGTGACGACGGTAAAAATCACGTTCTGCGTCGCTTCCGTGCCGTCGAACAGCACCACGCGCACCGGGGTTAATACGCCCGCCCCCTTGTCCTGAGTCAACACCAGCGAGAACTGACCGTTGGCGTCGGTGACGCCGTGATAGTGACCGTCGCTGCCTTCCAGATTGGTGATAATTACCGGATCATCCGTCCACTGATGCCCGCTATCAATATCGGCATTCTTTTGATTCTGGCGATTTTGCTCGTCGCCCAGGTAGACGTTAAGGTAGCGATAAGGCAGCGGTTTATTGGTGGCGCTGTCGGTGACGGTGATCTTCATGTTGATCTCTTCGCCCACCTTTACTTTCGCCGCGTTGACCGTTGAATCAAAATTGTCGGCGCTAATCACTAATTTCGGCGTGACCGCAGGCGGGGCTTTATCCACGCAGCTAACCAGCGATTGCGTGGCGTCCGGCATCTGCGTGAGGCTGCGGCTGCGCATATCAATGCTGATATGGTCAGTGGCAGTCGATCCCTGGGAGGAGGACCAGTACTCTTCATCACCGGATGTCAGCCCTACCGGCCAGCCGAGGGTGGTGGCCAGATCGCCGCGCGCAATTTTTAACCCTTCCAGTTGGCGTGCATCCGGCAGAATATCGCAGTGCGCGTCGGCGTGGCCCCAGTTGAACTGCGCCCAGGTTTCATTGTTGATGCTGGCGGTGCGGTCTTCACCGTCGGTTTCCGCCGCCAGTTTGGGGCGGTAAAAGGTGTAGCTTGCGCCGTCCACCGTGGCGGTGGACGTCTCTGCCATATGACCGTACATGTTGGCGCTGCTGCTGTCCGGGCTGGTGAGGGTGGTAAAAATCACGTCCACGCTGGCTTTCAGCGCTGGCGCGCTCGACGGGTGCGCTATCAGCGGCGTTTTAACGCCCGGGCCGTTCGCCTGGGTGACGACCACGGTCGCCACGCCCTCGGCGTTGGTCGTACCGTGATATTCCGTGGCGGTGGTGGTCAGTTCGGTGTTGCCGACGCGCACCGGCGCGGCATTGTTTACCACGCCCTGGCGGTTTTGCGCGTCGCCGCGGGTAATCACGAAATCAACGTTGCCCTCCGGTTCGCCGCCGCAGTCTTTGGTCGTTACCGTCAGCGTGATGCTTTCGCCCGCTTTGACCTTCGCGGCGTTGAGCGACTCGTCCAGATGATCGGCGGCGAGCGTTACCGGGTCGCCCACGGCGGGCGCGATATCCACGGCAAACTTTTGATCAAGCACTTCGACCGCCGTGTTATAAGGCACGCCGGTGCGGGTAAGCAACCACAGCGGCGGTATGGCGGTTGAGGTATCCAGTTGCGACCAGACCACCAGATGGCGGCCCGCCAGATTCTGCGCGCAGAAACTTATATTGCTGACGGGTTGTGGATCAAGCGGCGTGTCCGGCGTGGCGGCGTCGGCCCACACCAGCGTGACGGTGGGCGCGCGTTCAGCCTGCCAGACCAGCGGCGGCACGGCGAAGATATCGCCTTCGGTGTCGTGCGGATTGGTTAAGGTCAGCGCGCTGCCAGCATCACTGGTGCTGAACTGGCTGGGCTTCGCGGAGTAGTCAACAGGATTCGCCGCATCAGAGCGCAACTGCACGCTGCCCTGATATACCGGGATCGTTACACTGTCGGCCTGAGGCGGAGTGCCATTAATAGCCGCAGTTTGCTCAGTGAGTTCCTGCCATGCGCCGCTGCTTCGCACGGCCTGCGCGAAGAAAGGCGTTAAACTGAGGGCGCATAGCAGCAGCCAGGGTAAAAAACCGACACACTTTTTCGATTTCACTGACGTACCTGAGAAAAGTCCATTTCGTTGCAGTTCATTCCATGAATACAAAAACGTAAAAATACATCGCTACCGGAACAGCGCCAGCTACAAGGGATACCCAGGTTGGGCGCCGCAAAGCGTCACCCAACATTCAAACGCGCTCCCGGCCCCATTCCCCATTCACTACGGCACCCGGCACGAGCCTAAGCCTGAGGTCGTCGCTTTTTCACGAGTACAGGTTGTCTGGCCGGTCGTTTCGTTAAATGAACAGTAGTACTTATTGCTTTGACCTTCATCTTGCGACACATAGTCCCAGGATGATGTCGTCGGCCATTGCAACGTGCCGATAACGCTCTGCAACGCTTTCAGATCGTCCAGCGAGGCTATATTTTCCTGCGATCCGCAAAGATGCGTCAACGACGTTTCCACGTGTTCGGACTGATAATAATAGTTCGTCCCCCAGATTTCATTATTAAACGGCCAGGTATCCCGGGGCGCGGCAGAGAGCTCGGCTTTCAGGTACGGGCGGCGCAGCGTAACGCCGTTCACCTGCACGGTATCCGGCATATGACCCCAGTATGACGCATACGGCGTGTCCGGGCTGGTTTGTACCGTAAAGATTGCATCTACGCTCGCCGCCTCATCAAATTGATTCGCAAGCGCCGCCGTGACAGACGTTTTTAACCCCAGCGATTTATCCTGAGTTAACGTAAACCGCAACTTACCGTCATCGCCGGTGAAGCCAGACCATTTTGTGCTGAGGCCATTCTGGTTATTAAACGCCACTGCCGTACCCGCAGGTGCAACCGGCGTCAGCATCATATTCGCAGGCGAAGTTGTAAACGGAACCGGCTCGCCAATCACGCCTGGTTCAATGTATTGCTTATCCACCGCACCGCGCGAATAAGCGTAATCACGCGTCAACAGTACGGCCACCCCGGCCTGCGGCTGCCCGGCGTCGTTAGTCACCGTTACCGTCATCGGTATCGTTTCGCCTTTTTTCGCCACGGCCGCCGATTTATCGGCGTTCCATGCGTCGGAAGAGAGCGCGATATTCAGCCCGCTGCGCGATGTTGTCAGGCAGAGTTGTAAGTAGTAGTTACCCGGGTTTTCCGACATGCTGTAGTTTTTCCCCGTCTTGAGATCTTTATACTGCCAGTAAAGGGTTGAGCCTTTCAGCAGGCTATCCCCCGCCCACCACCGCTTCCCGACGGGCAATCCAATATCGGTCGCCACCTTGCCGCTTGGGTGATCGTTGTACAGCGCAGTGAAATCATCTATCGCAGCCATCTGGTTCATCGGACACCCGCCGTAATTGCCGGTATTAAAACTATTCACCATGATCCAGTTTTCATTGGTTTCGAAATATGTATCCGTGTGCGCCTCCGATGAGGGCTCGCCTGCCACCAGCGGGCGCTTAAACTCCGCACCGTTGCTGGCGGTGAAGGTCTCCGGCATATGGCCGTACATGTTGGCCTTGTCGCTGTCCGGGCTGGTGAGGACGGTGAACACCACCGGCAGCGATGAGGTCGCCGTCGGCGTATCGTTCAGATTCGCGGTCAGCTGGTTTTTCAACCCTATGCCGCCGGGTTCGGCAAGCGTCAGGGCCAGCGTACCATCCGCGCCGGTGGCGCCGGTCAGAACCGATGTGGCATAGTAAAACTGTTGCTGCGCACCGGTGAGCGGCGTCACCGTCATGTTGGTGCCGTTAGTGGCTACAAATTTATTATAGTCGGTGTTGCGCGCCTTCCCGGCGTCGCGTTTAAGCGAAAAAGTCGCATAAGGCACCGGGTTGCCCATCGCATCGGTAGTGGTGATGAGTAGCGGGATCGACTCGCTGTTTTTCGCCTTCACCGCCTGAATAGCGTCATCCATCGCCTGCGGGGAGGTGAGGGTAATCTGCGTGGCCTGCGGCAGCGGCGTCGTGGCGCAAATTTGATACTGCCAGGCAGTGCTGGTCGCGCTGTTTTCTGACCGACGCGAACCATCAGCCAGATCGACTGCGTAATAGAAGTCAAGTTTTGCCCCGCTGGAAAATGACGTCGAGTTCGATCCGCTCCAGTAAGAATAGTAGACCGGCCAGCCCTGGGCGGTATTTATCGTTCGGCTCGGGTATTTGCTGTAGAGCGAATCCAGCGCCTCAACGGCAGGGTAATAGCCCGCCGCGCAACGGGCCGGATTGGCCCCTTCACTGGCTGGCCCATGAAAAACCGCCCAGGTTTCGTTGGTTTCTTGCTTAGACGCAGTATTGTCCGTACTGGACAGCTCAGCGTACAGCAGCGGGCGCTGGTACACCGCGCCATCCGCCGCCGTCAGCGATGGCGCCATATGCCCCCACATGCGGGCGACGCTGACATCCGGGCTGGTGACGACGGTAAAGATAGTGTCGATGCTGGCACTCACGGCGGCATTTTCATACAGCGTCGCGTTAATCGCGGTGCGGGTGCCGTGGGTGTCCGGGCGGGTGACGCTGATGATACGGGTGCCGTCAGTGCCGGTCTGCGACCCCATTTTGGTGGTGGTCCATGCCAGCGATTCGCCGTCGATCACCACGGGCGTCACGATGCCTTGCAGATCGTCACCGTCCTGAGCGGTATACTTTTCGCCCCGGCGATCGTAACCGTCGCCGCGGGTGAGCACAAACGGCGCTTCCGGGATCGGGTTGCCGCTGGCGTCCTTCACCGTCACCTTGAGCTGCATCGTCTCGCCCTTTTTCACTTTGACCGCGTGGACGTCGCTGCCGTCGTACCACTGCGACGGATTGACCGGTTCAATGGTGATGGACGCCGCCACCGGGTTATCGCTGGCCAGGCAGCTGGCGTAAATCGAGACGTTGCTGTTGGCAAATTCACTGCCGTTCGTCAGCGCGATCAGTTTCCAGGTGGTGGCGCTCTGGTAGGTGGACGACCAGTAGTTAAGATAGGTCGGCCAGCCCTGAATGCTGTGAATCTTGCCGCCGCTGTTGGCGTTATACAGCGCCTCAAGCTGGTCGATGCGCGGCAGGCGGTTCGCCGCGCAGCCGCCCGCATCCGGGTTGCCCACCGCGTCGCTATGGGCCACGCGCGCCCAGGTCTCATTGCTCTCGTCCTGGGTACGCAGCGGGTTGCTCACTTCACCCGCCAGTTTGGGCCGCTCAAAAGTCCAGTCGCCCACGGTAATCGTGTCGGCCATATGGCCCCACATTTTGGCTTTTGCCGTATCCGGGCTGGTCGCGACGGTAAACTTCACGCTGCGGGAAACCGGCGTATTGATGTATGAATTGACGGGCACGATGCTTAACGGCGTCAGCAGCCCCACGCCCTTTTTCTGGGTGAGGATAATGGTCGCATCGCCGTTAGCGTCGGTGATCCCGTGATAAACCTGCCCGGCAACGTAGCCCACGTCGTCAAACTGCATCTCGCCGTTGCTGGTATCGGTAAAGCCGGTCGTCAGCCCGTCACGCCGCCTGCCGTTCGCCATGGTGATGGTGAAGTCGGTATTGCCGATCGCTATGCCGTTAAGGGCGTTGCGCGAATGGATGTTCATCTTAACCTGTTCACCCACTTTGGCGTCGGCGTTTTTGATCACCGGGTCGTCGTTGAAGTAGACGTCCAGCACCGCCACCATTTCATTGGCCGAGCAGGTCAGGTAGTTGGGCGTATCGGTAAATTTGCCGCTATCGCCGTTTTCGAGGTTGACGTGTACCGTCCCGGAGGCGTCGCTGTCGGCGGCGATGAAATAATCTTCAGTCGGCCAGCCGTGCTCGCTTTCCATCTGTCCGCCCGCATGTTCGCTGTACAAATGCGCCAGCGACGACTGATCCGGCACCTGGCCGACACCGCACTGCGCGGTGGCCGACGCCACGGAGTTAAACGTCGCCCACTCTTCGTTATTTTCGCTGAATTGGCCGTCTTTATGGCTGGCCTCCACCGCCAGCAGCGGACGTTTGTACAGGTTGCCCGCGTCCACCACGCCGCGCATATGGCCCCACATGTTGGCGCCGTCCACGTCCGGGCTGGTGACCACGGTGAAAATTACGCTAAAGGACAGCTCGACGTTGCCGCCTTCGTCGTCCGGCATCACGATGCGGATGGGCGTTTCGACGCCCAGGCCGCTGTTATGTTTTAACGTCAGGTGCGCCTGGCCGTTGACGTCAGTCACGCCGGTATAGTGCTCCGGCGACGAGGCGCTCATACCTTCGGAATCAACGGTGACCCGCAGGTTATCCCATGCGTCCTGATGTTCCCCTTTGCGGTTTTTCGCCGGGTCGATAAACAGCTCCATGTAGCGGTAAGGCAGCGGTTTTTGCGTGTCCCGGTCAACTACGGTCATCGTCAGATCAATCGACTCCCCCACCTGCGCTTTATACGGTCCTTGTGGGGAGAGAGTAATCTGCGGGTGCGCCGCAGGCTGGGCTTTATCCACACAACTGACCAGCAGCGTGTCGCTGTCGGCGGCCCTGACGACCGATGCGCTGTTCATATGTACGGCAGCGTGGTAGCCGCTCATCTGATCTTTGGTCGACGACCAGTATTCGGCATCGTCCGTCGCCGGCCAGCCGGTGTACGTTGCCAGCGTGCTGTGCTCATGTCGCATCTGCACCAGTTGTTCGGCATCCGGCAGAATATTGCAATGGTTATCGGCGCCGTTCCAGTCGAACAGCGCCCAGGTTTCGTTGGTATCGACGACGCTTTTGTCAGCGCCGCTCGCTTCCGCCGCCAGCTTCGGGCGGGTGAAGGTGTAGGTTATACCGTTCAGCGTCGCGGTAGCGCTCTCTATCATGTGGCCGTACATACTGGCCTTATCGCTGTCTGGACTGGTGATGGTGGTGAAAATGACGTCGACATTGTCGGTCAGCGTGGGATAGTTTTGCGAAGAGACGATAAGTCGCGTTTTTACCCCCGGACCGTTCTCTTGCGTTACCACCACCGTGGCGTTGCCCTGCCCGTCCGTTACACCATGATATTCTGTTTGCGCAGTCGTTAACTCGGTATTGCCAACGCGCACCGGGTTAGCGTTATTGACCACACCCTGGCGATTTATTGCATCCTCGCGACGGATCACAAACGGCGCATTGATCGCAGGTTCGCCATCACACGCTTTGGTGGTGACAGTAAGAGTAATACTTTCTCCGACCTTAACTTTCGATGCTTCAAAACTGGCATCGACATGATCGCCGCTCACAGAAACAGGGTCGCTCACCGCTGGTTTGATATTCAGCGCCACTTTCGGGCTTAACAGCGGAATGGTCGCATAATTCGGCACCCCGGTACGCGTAAAGAGCCACAGCGCGGGAACGTTGGTTTCATCTTCCACCTGCGCCCAGGCCACCAGCTGTCGCCCGGCGAGGTTTTGGGCGCAAAAGGTCAGGTTCGGAACCGGCTGCGGCGAGAGCGGCGTGTCGGGCGTGGCGGCATCGGCCCATACCAGGCCCATGGCGGGCGGCTGGCGGTTTTCCCAGGCGATGGTGGGCGGATCGCTAAAGAGATCGCCTTCGGTATCGGTGGAATTGACCGCCCGCATCGAGGTTGAGGTAGCATCCGCGCTAAAATCGCGCGGCATGGCGCTGAATTCAATATCGTGGGTTTTGCTCGGGTCAAGCAGCGTACTTCCCTGGTAAAGGGGGATAATAGCGCCGTCGGCCAGCGGCGCGGTGCCGTTAACCGCACCGGTGACTGAGTTCAGCTCTTGCCAGGTTCCGCCCTTCAATAGCGCCTGCGCAGGTGCGATCGACACTGCAAACATGATCAGTAATGTCAGTAAGAAATGTACAACTTTATTCACTTGCCGATTCCTGTCCATGAGCGATAGCCACCCGTTTTCATTCTCTGTCGTAATTCAACCCACTTTGCTTAGCGCGCGGCTAAGCAAAGTGCGCGGAAAATACCACTCCCCGCGGGGAGTGGTATGTTGAGGACAACTTATTTGCGTTTGTAGTCGATGGACAGACCAAAGCCCTGGACACCGTCGCTACCCACGGTAACGCCGCCTTCCGCACCCTCGAACGCCTCTTTCGCTTCGGCGTTGGTAAGCGGGATGACAAGGTCTTTATCGTTCCAGTTTTCGTTGACGATACCACCAGTACCGGTACCTGCAATTTTACTGGTGCCGACGAATTTCCAGCGGTAGTCATACTGGTCGGTAACGTTTTCACCGGCATCATAGGTGCCGTTGCCGTTTTTATCGCTCCACAGCAATACCTGATAGGTAGTATTCGTTTTGAGTGTCGTCCCTGAATTCTTCAACAGGTTGGTATTCGAATCTTTCTCATGAATAACCACATGGACGTTTTCATCCACCACCGGACCTTCCGGAATTTCGTCATCATCCGAACCACCGCCCGCATCGGTCGACAAGTCTTTCAACAGCAGTTCGGTTGCCACGGCAGGGTCACCGGTGGTAGTGGTTGGCGTGATTTTGATACCGATATAACGATCCGCATCAGCGGCCTGGATTTCATAACTGTCACCAGTACCAAGATCTTTGGGGTCGCTGCCATTCTGATCGCTAAAGCTCACCCATTTCACGGTGGCTTTAGTTGCCGTGTTGTCGGTGTCCAGGTCGCCTTCCGTATCGCCAATCGCCCAGTTCACCGTGACCTTATCGCCAACGTGGAACTGCTTATCGCCTTCGGTCACAATTTTACGATCGCCGCGATCGATAGTTACCGTTACGTGATCTTTGTCGGTATCCGCAGTTTTATCCGCCGCACGGGTAATCCACGGCACCGTACCCTGAATGGTGCCCGTCTGTTCAGAGACAATCTGCCATTGCCCCGATTTCAGATTACCGTTTGCCGCCACCGCTGGCGCGGCGCAATACCCGGCAACTACTAATGCTAAAGCGACCTTCGTCAGCCGCCGTTTTACTGTTGCTTGCATTCAGACTCTCCTTTTTCTCAAAATTCAGCGGCTGGCTGGTCAGCCACAACGCTGACGCTATTTCTGACTATACGTAACGCGTATGCCGTAACCCTGAACGCCATCTTCCACATTGGCGGCAAACTTCTGCGCCGCCTCTTTATTGGTTACTGGCAGGACAAGATCTTCATTCATGGTGTTGGCCAGCGCGCCGGTATGTCCGTTTGTACTCTGCCCGGTAAACTCCCACTGGTAGTCGTACAGCGCCATCTCTTCTTCCGTGAGCTGCTCGGACATCTGGAATACGCCGTCTTTATTTTTGTCGCGCCACAGCAGGAAACGGTAAGCATTATTGACCGTAGGGTGCTTATCTTCTTTGCCGATAAGGTTGACAGGGTTGGCGGCTTTGACCTGATAAATCACCGCATTCAGCGCGCTCAGGTTGTCGCCGATAAAAGTGACATCAACGTAGTTACTGTCGCCATAGGCGTCTGCTTTCGCCTTCCAGCGGAAAGTCCCCGGCAGGGTGCTGGAAAGCGTCACCGTCCCCGCTTCTTTGTCACGACTGGCAATAAACACGCAGGGGGTTTCCGTGGTGCAGGGCGTCTGGGCCAGGGTGACTTTTTTATCATTGCTGTCGTACAACACGGGCGTCATGGCATCGTCCACCAGTTCGTTACCATTGCGATCCGTGGAGTCGCCAAAGGAATCGGTGATCAGCAGATCCATCACCACGCCGTCTTCGCCATCGGCCAGCGCGCTGGCTTCATGGCTGTGATCGCTGCGATCGGTATCGGCAATGTTGTCGACGATCAGCTCAATTTTGCGATCCTGCTGGACGGTGATTTCCACCACGCCGGAGTTCTGCTTATTGCCCTTTTCATCTTCCAGCGTCATGCGTACTTTCCAGGTGTTCAGGGCGGTGCGCTGCTCTTCGGTATCGGCATTAACCCAGGCAGGAAGCACCAGATTCCAGCTGTTATTGTTGCCTTCGGTTAACGCATTAGCTTTTACCACCGGCATCACCAGCGTACGGGCGGCGTTGTTTTTCGCCTGCCAGGAGGCAGAAATAATTTTGTAATGGTGGTTAATCAGCGCGTTGACCGTCCACTTACATTTCTCCAGCCCCACCGCGGCCTCAGGCGTATCTTCAATCACGCATTCCGGGTGTTCGTTGGTGGCGTCAGCCTTCAGCCACAACGTGACGTCCAGCGGATCTTTCTCACGATATTCGAGAATGATGAAATTGTTACGATCGACAAAATCGGTGCGGCTGCCCATTAAGGAGTGCTGAATTTTAACGTTTTCCGGATCGAGCTGCGCCGCCAGCGGCGTGCCTATCTGGTAGTTCACGGTCGCGTTAACGCTAAAGTCGTTACTATCGCCAGTACCGGCTTTGTAATCCGTACCAACCGTGACCAGCGGTACCGGCGTATATTCCAGCCCCAAAGTGACGGCATGAGGATCTTTTTGCAGATTATCGGTGCCAAACAGCGCTACTTCATCGCCGTAGTACTGTTCGTAAACTAATTTAGCGCCAAGCTGCGGATAAAACGGCAGCCAGCTTTCCATGCGGATATCCCAGCCGCGCGCGGGTCGTTCTTCATAAAAGTCGAAATCTTCGGAGTCTTTCCAGTCAGAAAGAGGATGGTAATAGTTGCCGGAGAATTTCAGGTAATCCGTCCAGGCTTCGGTTCCCAGACCTAATCGACGGTGACCGCGCGTAAAATCGTAGTCATAGAATGCGTTGCCGCCAAGCAGCCAGTTGCCGACGTTCTGGCGAACGCCAAGCCCAAAGTTACCAATGGTGCGGTCTTCCTTACGCTGAGCCGAAATCTGGCTAAAGAAAAGCGTGCTCTGGTTGTCATACCAGGGAATAAAATAATCCAGCGAACTGCCGTCCAGATCGCCGCCTTCGCCCACGGACAGGCTGGTACGGATCTTGCCATAAGGTGACATTACACCTTCAAGATATGACTGTGCTGAGGAAGTGATTTGGTTTTGCAAATAGGCAGGGAGGAGTGGCTTTCATCATTTGCAGATGCAGAGTTATCTGCGCCAGAAGCCGCAACTGAGACTCCAGACACTAATAGCAAAACCAGAATGCGAATCCTTCGCACCATATGATATCCCTGTCGTTAAATAAACACGCCTCTATGAAAAGATATTATATGGATGATTCAGATGGAATCATAACTAACAGGCCTAAATATATTCCTAAAAAGAAAAGTTTAATATGAAACAGATTTATAATATTGATATAATAAATAAAAAGAAAGCTGTTATTTATTTCTAATATTAATTTTCGGGAATAATATTCCCTATAAATAGTTGAATCAATAAAAAGAATAAAATAACCGCCGGGCAGGATACTATGCTGATATTACGGGAGTATCGAATAACGCTTTTGCCCTTAGCCGGATAAGACGTCGGCGCCTCTGCTCTGCGGCGCAACGTCGACAGCGGTTTTATTGATCGGAAATGACGAAATTAACCCGTTTTTTTGAAATTAAACCATGACCGTTCTGGCAAAAATAGTCCACTGCGCCGCAGGCTTTCAAAACCTGTAACGGCTGGCGGCAGTCAGGACAAAGTGCCTGTAACGAGAAATCTTTAGCGCATGTCTCGCAATGCGCAGTATCGCCATTGCGCTCCAGCGCGTGATGGCAAACGGGGCAGGTTATTTCCATAACATTCTCCTCAGGCGCATGACTCACTTTTACTTGAAAGGCCTGATAGCGCAGCGCTTGTCAGGCCTGGAATATTACTGAAAAAGCATTACTTGCTTTTCTTGATATGTTTCATCAGACGCTTACGTTTGCGCATTTGCGTTGGCGTCAGTGTGTTACGCTTGTTCGCATACGGGTTCTCCCCTTCTTTAAACTGAATGCGAATCGGCGTCCCCATCACTTCCAACGACTTGCGGAAGTAGTTCATCAGATAGCGCTTATAGGAGTCTGGCAGATCTTTTACCTGGTTGCCGTGAATAACCACAATCGGCGGGTTATAGCCGCCAGCGTGGGCATATTTCAGTTTCACACGGCGACCGCGCACCAGCGGCGGCTGATGATCTTCCACCGCCATCGTCATGATACGGGTCAGCATCGCAGTGCTCACCCGGCGAGTGGAACTGTCGTAAGCCTCGCGTACGGACTCAAACAGGTTGCCGACACCGCTGCCGTGTAGCGCAGAGATAAAATGAACGCGGGCAAAATCAATAAAGCCCAGACGGAAATCCAGCGTCTCTTTCACCTGCTCTTTGACTTCCTGGCTCAGGCCATCCCATTTGTTGACTACGATAACGAGTGAGCGCCCACTATTGAGGATAAAGCCCAGCAGAGACAAATCCTGGTCGGAGATCCCCTCGCGCGCATCGATAACCAACAGTACGACGTTAGCGTCTTCAATCGCCTGCAACGTTTTAATCACCGAGAACTTTTCTACCGCATCGGTGATTTTTCCGCGCTTACGCACCCCTGCCGTGTCAATCAGCACATATTCCCGTTCGTCGCGTTCCATCGGGATATAAATGCTGTCGCGAGTGGTGCCCGGCATGTCGTATACCACCACGCGCTCTTCGCCGAGAATACGGTTAGTGAGTGTGGACTTACCTACGTTCGGGCGACCGACAATCGCCAGCTTTATCGGCAGGCTTTGCGGGTCAAAATCATCTTCCGGCGCTTCTTCACCATTTTGTTCCACCTCGAACTGCGCCCAGTATTCCGCGTCTTCATCCACCTCTTCCTGCGGCGCGACATCATCCATCCACGGCAGAAGCACATGTTCCAGCAGGCTCAATACGCCGCGACCATGTGAGGCGGCGATAGGGTAAATTTCGCCTAATCCCAGCGAGTAAAAATCGACAACCGCCTGATCGGGATCGAGACCATCCGTTTTATTCGCCACCAGGAAGGTCGGTTTTTCACGGGAACGCAGATGTTTGGCAATCGCTTCATCCGCCGGCATCAGGCCAGCGCGCGCATCTACCATGAATAACACCACATCCGCTTCTTCAATCGCCAGCAGCGACTGTTCCGCCATCCGCGTTTCGACGCCGTCTTCGGTGCCGTCAATACCGCCAGTGTCGATACAGATAAACTCGCGGCCTTCAACCTCCGCACGACCGTACTTACGGTCACGAGTCAGACCCGGGAAATCCGCAACCAGCGCATCTCGGGTGCGGGTCAGACGGTTAAATAGCGTGGATTTTCCGACGTTAGGGCGCCCGACAAGCGCGACCACAGGTACCATGTTTAAAGCCTCATTTAAAAAATCATCAGACAACGCGCGTCATTTTTACGCCGTTGTTAAAAACAGGAAAACGGCCCCTACACCAGGAGCCGTTTTTTAAAACACACAACCGTGACGATTAACGCGTAATCGCGTAGACCGTACCGTCTTTGGCCTGGATGAGCAGTTTACCATCCGCCACCGTCGGTTCGGTCAGAAAACCGGAACTGTCTACTTTTTGTTGGGCCACAAAACGCCCGTCATCAACATTAATCCAGTGCAGATAACCTTCGCTATCGCCGACGACTAAATCACCATTATACAGCACCGGGGAGGTCAGCAAACGGTGCAGCAAATCGCTTTGCGTCCACAGCGTTACGCCGCCGTCAGTGGTCAGCGCCAGCACGCGATCGTTCTGATCGACCAGGTAGATACGGTCTCCGTCGACGATAAAGTCATTGACCGAACCCAGCTCGCGTTTCCACATAATCTGACCACTGCGCAGATCCAGCGCCGTTAAGTTACCATTATACGCCAACGCGTAAACGACGCCGTTTACCACAACCGGCGTGGTATCGACGTCGCTCAGACGGTCAATTTCCGTTGGGCCAGTGGCCTGGGAGATACGCTGCTGCCAAATCATCTGCCCTTGTTGCATCAGCACGGCGCTGACGCGGCCATTATCACCACCAACGATAGCCGCGCCGAACGCGGTTGCCGGCGCAGATTCGCCGCGCAGCGACAGCGAAGGCATATCCAGGTTCACCGTCCATTTAATTGCGCCATCCGCCTGATTTAGCGCCTGCAACTGACCGTTGCTGGTATGGATAAGAACGATTCCATCACTGACAACCGGACGAGACAACGCTTCGCCTGCGACCTTCGTCTGCCATGCTGTGGTACCGTCGCTGGTATTCAGCGCATAAACCTCGGCCTTTTCACTGCCGATATAGACGTGACCGCCCGCGACAGTGACGCCGCCGGACAACAACGCGGACGAACGAGAGAACCAGCCGTCTTTCTCGCCCAGATTCACAGACCAGATCTCTTTGCCATCATCCGCATTGAGCGCTTTTACCACGCCCGCGCGATCGGCTGCATAGACCACGTTATCTGCCATTACCGGATGAAGGTTAGAATAAAATTCGCCAATTCCGTTACCGACAGAGGTGCTCCAGACAGTGGTCGGGGTAAACTGGTTTTCAACCTGCGGTAATGGAGACATCTTGACGACATCTTCTTCGCCGCTAAACAGTGAACAGCCGCTGAGCAGGGTAACGGAAAGCAACCCTGGCAGAAGTAATTTACGCAATTGCATCGGGTCCCTCTCAGATGGACAAATTATTGATTTTCATCTGCATCATTTCGCTCAACGCCGGAGAAGCATCGCTATTGACGCCCGCTTCCCATGCGCTGCGCGCGCCTTTTTTATCACCCTTACTCAGCAACGCTTCGCCGCGCAAATCAGCGACAATGGCTGTCCATCCTTCGCCTTTAACGGCATCCAGAGTTTTCAGCGCGGCGTCGGCTTGCTTAAGCTGCAACTGAACGCGAGCGAGACGCAGATTAATCACCGCTTTGAGATTTTCATCGCTGGTGGCCGCCAACCCCTGCTGCAACTGGGCTTCGGCTTTTTTAAGTTCATTCTTATCCACAAACTGCTGCGCCAGTTCCATAGACGCCAGCGCACCATAGGTGTTTTTATTCTCAGCCGCGAATTTTTCAGCGGCGGGAATGCTATCCGGCTTATCGGCGCTTACCGCCGTCACCGCATTTTGATACGCCAGAGAAGCAGCACGCGCGGACTCCGTCTGATGGCTGCTCCAGTAACGCCAGCCAACCAGCGCGCCAACCCCTAAAATCACTCCGACAGCCAGCGCTTTGCCGTTTTCGGCAAAGAAGCGTTTAATCGCATCCACCTGGTCGTGTTCGTTCTCGTAAATTTCCACGCTGTCCTTCTCCTTAGCCCAATAAAGTGCGCAAATGCGCGGCGACGCTGTCCTGCGCCACTGCCGTTTGCTCACCGGAGCGCAAATCCTTCACTACAACAGTCCCATCGGCGACTTCAGATTCGCCAAGAACCAGTGCAATACGGGCGCCCCACTTATCGGCGCGGGCAAACTGTTTCTTAAAGTTGCCGCCGCCGTGGTTTGTCATTAGCTTCACGCCTGGCATTTCATCGCGCAGCCGCTCCGCCAGCGTCATTGCCGCAGACTGCGTTTGTGCGCCGGCAGCTACCAGGTATATATCGACAACAGGAGAGGCAATAAATTCCGGATTAACTGCCTGAACTAACAAAACAAGTCGTTCCAGGCCCATCGCAAAGCCCACTGCCGGGGTAGCGCGACCGCCCAGTTGTTCCACCAGACCGTCATAACGACCACCCGCACAGACGGTGCCTTGTGACCCCAGACTGTTTGTTACCCATTCAAATACGGTGCGGTTGTAGTAATCCAGACCGCGTACCAGACGCTGGTTGACGGTGTAGGCAATCCCCGCCGCGTCCAGCAATTTACACAGGCCGGCAAAGTGCTCGCGTGAATCGTCATCGAGATAGTCGCCGAGAGCGGGCGCGTCGTTGAGCAGCGCCTGCACGTCCGGATTTTTTGAATCCAGCACGCGCAGCGGATTGGTATACATACGGCGTTTGCAGTCTTCGTCCAGCGTCTCTTGATGCTGTTCGAGGAACGCGACCAGCGCATCGCGATAGTTCGCACGCGCCTCTAAGGAACCAATAGAGTTCAGCTCCAGGCTAACGTGTTCAGAGATGCCCAGCGCGCGCCACCAGCGTGCGGTCAGCATAATCAGTTCCGCGTCGATATCCGGGCCTTGTAAGCCAAAGACTTCGGCACCTAGCTGGTGGAACTGACGGTAGCGGCCTTTTTGCGGACGCTCATGACGGAACATCGGCCCGATATACCACAAACGCTGTTCCTGATTGTACAGGAGACCATGTTCGATGCCGGCGCGTACACAGCCCGCCGTACCTTCAGGGCGCAATGTCAGGCTATCGCCGTTGCGATCCTCAAAGGTGTACATCTCTTTTTCAACCACGTCAGTAACTTCACCGATCGCACGTTTGAATAACGGGGTCTGCTCTACAATCGGCAAGCGGATTTCACTGTAACCGTAGCTGCCGAGCACGTTTTTGAGTGTGCCTTCAATGCGCTGCCAGATGGCGGTTTCGCCAGGCAGATAATCGTTCATGCCGCGAATGGCTTGAATGTTTTTTGCCACGTTTATTCTCTTTCTGAATATAAAAATGAACCCTCAGCGCTTCCCCGAACGAACCGGGAGCCATGCGGGTTCAATCATACACGGGAAGCGCGCCGCTTCCCATCACGTTCTTATTTTTCAACCTGCAGCACGTCAATCCGACGCGCTTCATCAAGTTGACTTGCTTTCGCGCGAATACGGGATTCAAGCTGCGCGATCATATCGTCGTTATCGAGTCTGTCCTTACGCACGCCGTCTTCATACAGGCCGCTTTTCTTATTGCCGCCCGTCACGCCCAGCGTCGATACCAGCGCTTCGCCCGGCCCGTTCACTACGCAACCGATGATCGAGACGTCCATCGGGGTGATGATATCTTCCAGACGCTGCTCCAGCGCGTTCACCGTGCCGATAACGTCGAACTCCTGGCGAGAACAGGTCGGGCAGGCGATGAAATTGATGCCGCGCGCGCGAATGCGCAGCGACTTCAGAATATCGAAACCGACTTTGATCTCTTCCACCGGGTCGGCCGCCAACGATACGCGCAGCGTGTCGCCGATACCTTCCGATAACAGCAGACCTAAACCGATCGCCGACTTGACCGCCCCGCTACGCGCGCCGCCCGCTTCGGTGATCCCCAGATGCAGCGGCTGATCGATCTGTTTAGCCAACAAACGATAAGACTCAACGGCAAGGAATACATCGGACGCTTTTACGCTCACTTTGAACTGATCAAAGTTGAGACGATCGAGATGATCGACATGGCGCATGGCTGATTCCAGCAGCGCCTGCGGCGTCGGCTCACCGTATTTTTCCTGCAGATCTTTTTCCAGCGATCCGGCATTTACGCCTATACGAATAGGGATGTTTTTGTCGCGCGCGCAGTCCACCACCATGCGAATGCGTTCTTCGTTACCGATATTGCCGGGGTTGATACGCAAGCAGTCAACGCCGTATTCCGCTACTTTCAGCGCAATGCGGTAGTCGAAGTGAATATCGGCAACCAGCGGGACGTTAACCTGCTGTTTGATAAGCTTGAACGCTTCGGCGGCGTCCATGGTCGGTACAGAAACACGAACAATATCTGCGCCAACGCGTTCCAGCGCTTTGATCTGATTAACCGTCGCTTCCACGTCAGTGGTACGCGTGTTAGTCATCGACTGGACGGCGATGGGGGCGCCATCGCCAATCGGCACATTCCCAACGTAAATACGTGTCGATTTTCTACGTTGAATCGGAGCCTGGTTATGCATGAAAAATCTCCCGCGTTACCCGTCTGTTACTGCGCCGGTGTCGGTTCGGCATTAAGGGTCAGACGCGCAACCTGATTAGTTCTGATAAAGCGGCTCAGATCGACAGGTTTTCCTTGATACTGGATCTGCACCGCGGCCGGCGCGCCAATTTTAAGTTTATAAGGCGCCTGACCGGTTAGGTTTAAATTACCATCTTTACGCTGCATACCACTAAACAGCTTCTTACCCGTGGCGTCAGTGACTTCGAGCCAGCAGTCAGCGGTAAAATTCATCACCAGCGCGTTCGGATCGGCAGCAGGCGCCGCTACGCCAGCCTGACTGGTCGGCAGCGCGGACGGCGTCTCCGTTGCCGCTGGCGCGGCAGATGTCGCAGCCGTATCGACATTCGCCTGCGAAGGCGCGACTACCGTATTTTGCGTTGCCGCCGCCGTTGGCGCTGGCGTTTGCGTCGCCGCCGTCGAATCAACCGGCGTCGCAGGCGCCGGAGCCGTTTGCGCTGGCGTCGTATCCTGGCTTGTCACGGCACCGGTGTCCAGCGGTACGCTTTGGCCGCTGTCTTTATCTGCGTTCAGTTCAGCCGTGCTTTGATCGGCCATCGTCGTGATCTCTTCCTGCTGCGCCTTGTGGTTCTGCCACCACCAGGCGCCGGTCAGCCCTACGACCACAAACAGTACCAGCCAGGTAAAAGACATTAACCAGCCGTCGCGTTTTTTACGACGCTTTCCTAATGAGAAACTCTGCATCGGGGCGACTTTAGCGGCGCGCAGCGGAGCTTGTTTTTCCAGCCCCGGCAGCAGTTCCTCTTCTGGAACATGCACCAGACGCGCATATGAGCGGATATATCCGCGCAGGAAGGTTGAAGCAAGATCGGACGGCGCCTTATCTTCTTCAATATCGCGTACCGTAGAAACCTTCAGGCAAAGTCGCTCAGCGACAGCCTGCTGGCTGAGTCCGAGTTGTTCACGGGCATTGCGCAGACGAACGCCGGTGGTTTGTGCTTCATTTTGGTCGTGCGTGGCTTCAGTATTCATTCGCTACAGCTACAGGTACGTGTAAATTAGGATTCAGGCGCCGACGAGCCGTAATGCCCGCCCACACCGCGAAACATCAGGTTAGTTAACCTTAGTCAGACAGTATAAGCCTGTCAGGCCGCAGATGACAAAACCGCTAAGACACAAGGCTAAACTCTTGTTGCACCATTACATACTGCCTTAAAGTCGACAAAAACGCACCGTTATTATTGACCAGACAAGTACAACGCCAGACATTATTCAACTGACATTGCGCCACGGTATAATGAATGCCCCGTGGCACAACTGCTATCAAATAGCCTTGATGTCAATCACCTCTCCCTGCATACGCTTACGCAGGGTACGTTTAGTACGGTCAATCACATCGCCTGCCAACTGTCCGCATGCCGCATCAATGTCATCGCCACGCGTCTTGCGTACGATGGTCGTGAAACCATAACTCATCAAAACTTTAGAAAAGCGATCGATACGGCTGTTAGAGCTGCGGCCATACGGCGCGCCAGGGAACGGGTTCCACGGAATCAGATTAATCTTACAAGGCGTCTCTTTTAGTAGCTCCGCCAGTTGATGCGCGTGTTCAGTGCCGTCGTTGACGTGGTCAAGCATCACGTATTCAATCGTCACGCGCCCCTGATTGGCGTTGGATTTCTCCAGATAGCGGCGAACCGCGCCCAGGAACGTTTCGATATTGTATTTTTTGTTGATCGGGACGATTTCGTCGCGAATAGTGTCATTCGGCGCATGTAAGGAGATAGCCAGCGCGACATCTATCATATCGCCCAGTTTATCCAGCGCAGGCACCACGCCTGACGTTGAGAGCGTGACACGACGTTTGGACAGGCCGAAACCAAAGTCATCGAGCATAATTTCCATCGCCGGTACGACATTGGTCAGGTTAAGCAATGGCTCGCCCATCCCCATCATGACCACGTTGGTGATCGGACGCTGGCCGGTGACTTTGGCCGCGCCGACGATTTTCGCCGCACGCCAGACCTGACCGATAATTTCCGATACGCGCAGGTTGCGGTTAAAGCCCTGCTGCGCAGTTGAACAAAACTTGCACTCCAGCGCGCATCCTACCTGTGAAGAGACACACAGCGTAGCGCGGTCGTCTTCCGGGATATAGACCGTTTCAACGCGCTGATCGCCGACAGCAATCGCCCACTTAATGGTGCCGTCTGAGGAACGCTGCTCTTCAACGACCTCCGGCGCGCGGATTTCCGCGACCTCTTTTAATTTGCCGCGCAACACTTTGTTGATGTCGGTCATCTCATCAAAATTATCGCAGCAATAGTGATACATCCATTTCATCACCTGATCGGCGCGGAAAGGCTTTTCACCTAAGTTTTTAAAAAACTCGCGCATCTGCTGACGGTTGAGATCCAGCAGGTTGATTTTTGTTTCGTTGTTAAGAACTACCGGGGTACTGCTTTCAGGTGTGACAATTTGTTCAGACATATGCTATTCCGGCCTCGTTATTACACGTTATGGCCCCTGGAGGGTTGAAAAAAGAAACGCCCCGGTAAGCATACTGCTCGTCCGGGGGCGCTGCATTGTACAAATTCTGGCGTAAGGATGCCACGTCTGCACGCGGCATTAGCAAAAATAATATTTGAACCGATAATTTACCGCCAACGCATTTACAGCGTGAAAGACGAAGGAGATTAACGGGTGCGCGGGCACACTTCGCCTTCACCGAAGAAAAAGGCGATTTCGCGCTGCGCGGATTCCAGCGAATCCGAACCGTGGGTGCCGTTTTCAGTTAAGCTATCAGCGTAGTCGGCGCGCAGCGTACCCGCCAACGCGTTCGCCGGATTGGTGGCGCCAAGCAGATCGCGGTGACGCTGTACCGCATTTTCACTTTCCAGCACGGATACCACGATAGGGCCAGAGGTCATGAACTCCACCAGACCGTCAAAGAACGGTTTGCCGTCGTGCTCAGCATAGAAGCCGCGCGCCTGCTCAACGGTCAGGTGCAGCATTTTAGTGCCAACAATTTTGAACCCTGCAGCTTCAAAGCGCGCAAAGATGCTGCCAATAACGTTTTTTGCCACCGCGTTGGGTTTAATGATGGAAAAAGTCCGTTCAATAGCCATGTTTACCTCTGAAATATGTTCTGTTGTTATGTCAGGCGCGGATTATAAAGAGCATCCCATCAATTGCCTATGGATATAGGTAACATTTTTTTAAAATAAAATGAGCATTAGCAACAAAAGTTAAAGACGCACAGCAAACTCAGGGGACTGACACAGCACGCAGTGCGTGTGTTCAGGCGTGAGAGCATGGAAAGTACGTTTGCAGATGTCGCAGGTGAGCGTATGCGCCGCACTATGCCGCGTTGAGGCGGGTTCCACGTCAAACCGCAGCCGCAGCGCCTGATGCGGACATACCGCCGCACAGCCGCCGCATCCCGTACAACGCGCCGCCGCTATCGTCAGGGTATTGTCGTCAAACTGGATAACGTTCTCCGGGCAGCTTCGCCAGCAGGCGCCGCACATCCTGCACTCTTGCGGACTGATTTCGGGTACGCATTCGCTGAACGCGGAAAACGCCTGTCTGAGACGCCGTTTCCCCGGCTCGACGGCACACGGGGTAATGGCGTCGCGCGGAACATGAAACAGAGTGCGCCGCGAGGCGTTAATCTCCGCGCCGACAACGTGTTTGAAAGACCAGCCCGGCTCGCCGTAGCGGCGCAGCGCTAAATTTAGCCCCGCCAGCGCCATCAGCCACTGCGCCGATCGCTCCACCGCAATATCAATAAAGCGAATACCGTACTGGCTGTGCCAGAGAAGCAGTTCATCGACCGTTGGCGCCTGTAGCGAAAACGGCCCCACCAACGTATCCCCCTGCACAAAGCGTTTAACCGGTTTGATACCGGTAATGGCGTCAACAGGACAGACAAACAGACAGTCGCCACAGGCTATGCAGCGTGTCGTATCTATGCTGACCTGCCCCTGCGCCAGCGAAAACGCCTGCGCCGGACAAACATCGGCGCAAGCGCGGCAGGAAGAAAAACGAAAGCGACGACGGACGCAAGCCTGCGTCACGTCTACCGCCGGATCGATCGTCAGGTTAACCATCAGCCAATACTAAAGAAGACGTAGCGCAGCATAATCTCGCCGATAAGCAGCAATACGCTGCCCGCCACCAGAGTTCCTCTGGCGTTTCGCAGACCGCCTGCGGCAAAGCAGAGCATTCCCGCCGCTGAGACACACCAGCCGAGAAGATAGACGTCGCGCAACTGCGCCAGCGCCTGTAGCGGATGATGCGGGAAAGTGACGACCGTCGTATCCACTGCATTAATATCCGCCAGCCATAGCGGCTGCATGATCAGGCGAATCAGCACCATCAGTGCGACCACCACCACAGCGCAGCGCATTGCGGCGCCAGCGTTGCGCAGATAAGCCAGCGCAATGACTACCGAGCCGATAATGCCTGATGTGCCAAAGAACAGCGCCAGCGTGTTGCTATGCTGCCAGGTCGCCACCGAGGCATGGATATAAACCTGCGCCATGCAGAATACATCCACCAGCCCGAACGCTGCCGCCAACGCCAGCAGCGGCTGCCAGCCTGGCTTTCGGAAAAACAGCAGCACAACCCCCAGTCCCAGCGCCGCCAGATAAAGGCTGGCAAAGACGATTTCGCGACTCAGCCACGAACTGGCGACATGACGTAACGCATTTAGCGCATTCAGGGGATAGCCCATGTGCAGCGCTGAAGCAAGCAGCCCTACGCAGGCCAGTACAAACGCCCCCGCCATCGCGGGAAGCGCGCCGCGTGCAGGCACGCGTCCCTCTACGGCGTACTGGCGGCCCAACGCCAGCCACACTGTCACACCCACAGACCCTTGCAAACAGAGCGTAAAAATCAGCAGCGGTAACTCATGCATGGCGTTTACCCTCTTTTTCTGCGCCCTGATGCGCTTTGACAACCAGATTAGGTTTGGTTATGGATGAATCTGGCAGCCCGTTAACGTCGCATACGCTACCGTACTTCGCGCGCAGTTCATCAATCGGAGCAAACTTGATGGCCTCCAGCGGACAGGTCGCAACACAGACGGGCGGTTCACCTTTCGCCAGTAAATCAACGCACATGTCGCACTTGGACATTTGGCCGGTCTGCTCGTTAAGCTGCGGCGCGCCGTAAGGGCAGGACCAAGCGCAATAGCCACAGCCGACGCATTTGTCGGTATCAACGCGCACGATGCCGTCGCCCGGGCGTTTATGCATAGCGGTAGTCGGGCAATTCTTGGTGCAGACAGGGTCCGCACAGTGATTGCAGGAAATAGAAAGCGTATAAGCAAATACGTTATTGCTGACCCCGCCCTGCCCGGTCGGGATGAAACTTCCGCCCTTGACTTCATAGACGCGGCGGAAACGACGGCCTACTTCCAGATTGTTTTTGTCTTTGCAGGCCACCTGGCAGGCTTTACAACCGGAGCAGCGTGAGGAGTCGATGAAAAACCCCAGTTGTTTATCGCTCACCGGCGGGTAATGTGTAAACTGACTCATGCTTTAGCCACCTCCACCAGCATGGTTTGATGTGAATTTCCCTTCGCCAGCGCGGTAATACGGGCCGAGCTGAGGACGTTCGCACAGCCGCCTTTATCAACGCCGTTTTCATCCGGCTGCCACCAGGCGCCAGCCTGCATTGCGACAACGCCGGGAATAATGCGCGGCGTCACTTCCGCCGGGATTTCGCAAATCCCGCGTGAGTTATGAATACGCACCATGTCGCCATGCGTAATGCCGCGCTTTTGCGCATCCTGCGGGTTGATCCACAATGTCTGCTGCTGCACTTCAATCAGCCACGGGTTAGCGTATTGCGTTGAGTTGGCGCGGTTTTTTCCTTTCCACGTAATTAACTGGAGCGGAAAATCTTTCACCAGCGCATCCTCCGGGCCTTCATGCGCGGGAACGTAGTGCGACAACGCCGGGATTTCCGGATGCTGCATGTCGTACAGGCGCTTCGAGAAGATCTCTATTTTCCCTGACGGCGTCGGGAACGGATGATTGTCCGGATCGCGAATATTGTCTTCAAAGGCGATAAATGGCGCGCTTTTGAACAGATGCTGACGGGTCTTTTGCAGCGTGGCGAAATCCGGTAGATTTTCGTCCGGCATCGCCAGGCGCGTCTGTTCCCAGATGTGTTCAATCCACGCTTTCTCATCGCGCCCCTGGCTAAATTCGTTTTCAATGCCTAATTTCGCCGCCACCTCACGTAGCCAGTCGTAGTCGGAGCGCCGCTCAAATTCAGGCTCGATCAGTTTTTCAGAGAGTATCAGGTAGCTTGCCGTGCCCCAGGTTTCACCGATGTTCCAGCGTTCCATAAAGCTGGTTTCCGGCAGCAGTAGATCAGCGTATTTCGCGCTCGGCGTCATAAACAGATCGCTGGCGACAATAAACTGGATCTTTGATTCATCCTCCAGTACGCGTACCGCCTGGTGCAGATCGGGGTTCTGATTCGCCAGATAGTTCCCGGCCAGCGAGAACAGAATACGGATGTTACTGTCCAGCTTATCGGCATCTTTCAGCCCCATATCCGGCGTCACTTTGCTGGCGTCGTCTGCGGCCTGCACCCAGTTCATCACCGAAATTTTGGCTTTTACCGGGTTATCCGGCATCTCCGGACCCGCGGCAAATTTACGGTTAGCGCAGCCGCCATAACCCGCAGCCCAACCGCCTTTGATGCCGACATTACCGGTAATGGTCGCCAGTAGGGTCGAGCCGCGCGCGGTGCGCTCGCCGCAGTTGTGGCGCTGTGGTCCCCACCCCTGAATCAACGCGGCGGGTTTGGTATTCGCGTAATCACACGCTAACTGGCGTATGGTTTGCGCCGGCACATGGGTGATCTTTTCCGCCCACTCGGGGGACTTAACGACACCGTCTTTGGCGCCGGTCAGATACGCCACCAGCGATTCGTTAGCCGGTACGCCTTCCGGCATTGAGTCTTCGTCAAAACCGATAGCGTAGCGCGCAATAAATGCGCGATCGTGCAGATTCTCGCTGATGATGACGTACATCATCGCGTCCATCAGCGCATTGTCGGTGGTGGGCAGCAGCGGGATCCACTGATCCGCCAGCGAGGAAACGGTGTCGGAATAGCGCGGATCGACCACGATAAACCGCGTACCGTTCTGCTTCATCTTCTGCAAGAAATAGTTGGTATGACCAAAAATGGTCTCCGTCGGGTTATGGCCCCACAGAATCACCAGTTTGGTGTCCAAAAGCGTATCCAGCGAACTGCCGCTGGCGGCAATGCCGTAAGTATAAGGCGTCGCGGCCGCCGTATTGCCCATACTCACAGAATGGTAGCTTTCGAGATAGCCGCCGGTCAGATTCAGCAGGCGACGCGCCATTTTATCGCCGGAAAAGGTGCCGCCGGAAACGGCGGTGCCAACATGAACATAGCGCGAAGCCGGGCCATATTTTTCAGTAATCGATTTTAAATTATCGGCGATTAAGGTTGTCGCTTCATCCCAGGAAATTCGCTCGAACTTTCCTTCACCGCGTTTTCCTACACGCTTCATGGGATATTTAAGTCTATCGGGGTGATAAACAAATTTACGGTATGCGCGTCCACGAACACAGGCACGCATCACCGGCATTTGCGCATCCAGCGCATTATCCGGTCGCGTTGAAATTCGCGTCACGATACCGTCACTAACATGCGCCCGAATATCGCATTTGCCCCCGCAGTCAAAAGTGCTGCATGTCTGAACGACTTTTTCCGCAGGCCTGTTTTCAGTGGCCGTCACAGCGCGCGCCTGAGCGGTAGCTGGCGAGGAGACAAACGGTAACGCAATAAGCGCGGAGCTGGCCTGGATAAAGTGGCGGCGAGAAATAGCGGGCTGTTCGCCATTTCCCTGGCTTTTTATATTTTTCATGATCCGACTCGTCAAATAAAAACCCATTCTCACGTTTTTAAGTGTTAGATCTCTTGATATTTATCAAGCTCCCTCATTAAGGGTAATTCCGGAAAAATTAATAATTCTCATTAACTTTAAATTAAATGAAATTCATAATTTATTCTGAAGAGTTGTTAACGTATTAATTCAAAATTAACCGCAGCAACCTGACCGGACTCATCCATTACGACAAGTTGATAACGTCCAGCGATATTGAGTAATAAAGAAAGGCGATTATTTTCGCCATTAACAGGTTCGCCATTTAAAAACCACCAGCGACGCCCTTTACCGCCGGTAGTCGAGACGGGCAGCGTAACGTTTTCCTGGCCTGGCAATTGCCTGATCACCGCGCCATCCCTCACTCCTGACAGCATTAACGGCGCGGCATCACTGCCCTGTAGCGGCGGACAGTGGTCGGACGCCGCGGGCAAGCGGGCGCTACGTCTTTCCGCAGGCGGCAGCCACGGCTCCAGCGGCCGCGGCCAGACGATAAACGTATGCGCACACGCCTGCGGACAGTCGGCAGCGACACGCCGCCCCGTATCATCCAGCCAGACCGGGAAACGAATACCGTTGATGTCTTCCTGCTCAGGTAACAGCAGCGTGGGCGGCTGGCTGTCATCGAGCAGCCATGTCGCCAGTCGGCGGCGACAGTTGCTGTCTCCGGCAGGCAGAGTCTGTCCGCCCGGCCAGCAAATGACGCCGCGGCTTACCGTCTGCGGACGCGGATCTTCCGGCAGGCGTCCCGTATGCGCCAGTAACAGATTATTGACCTGGTTAAGCAATGGCACCGCGCTGGCAAAACCAAATTGCCCCACCACAGGTGTGCCGTCGGGTCTGCCTGTCCAGATGCCGATGATATAGCGCGCGTTAACGCCAATAGCCCACGCATCGCGATAGCCGTAGCTGGTGCCGGTTTTCCACGCCAACGGCACAATGCGCGGCAGCGCGTTATCCGGCAAGGGTTGCGCTTCATCCGCCATAATCCGCCGAATGATCCACGCCGCTCCCGGCGACATTAATGGTCTTTCCGACAGCGGATCGTCCGGCTGTAACCGTAGTTTCGCCGCTTTCCCATGACGAGCGAACGCGCTGTATGCCGCCGCCATCTCGTCAAGCCGCGCGCCCGCGCCGCCCAGAATCAGCGAAAGATTGGGCGCCGCGCCAGCAGGCAAATATAGCGGCAGGCCGACGTTACGCAGTTTTGCCGCAAATCGTTTCGGCCCATAGGCTTCAAGCACCTGAACGGCAGGCAGATTCAGCGAGCGTACCAGCGCGTCGCTCATGCTGACCGGGCCGTGAAATCCGCTGTCGAAGTTTCCCGGGCGGTAATCTCCGGTGCGGCGCGGAACGTCCTGTAATAATGATGCGGGATGGATCAAGCCGTCATCCAGCGCCAGACCGTACACAAAGGGTTTGAGTACCGATCCCGGCGATCGGATCGCCGTTACCATGTCGACATGACCAAAACGGCTGTCGTCATTAAGGTCTACCGATCCTACCCAGCCGCGCACGCTCATATCGGTATGATCGACGACGATCATCGCCAATGAACTGCGTGCAGGCAGCCGCCCTTTCCATGCCCGCGCCAGATCTTCCAGTTGCCGCTGCAACCCGGCGTCCAGCGTGGTCACAATTTTGTCGCTCCGGCTTTTACTCAACATCATTCGGGCAAAAAGCGGCGCCAGTTGCGGCATTTGACGCGGCGCCAGCCAGACCGGCTCTTCACGCGACTCGCGTACCGTTTCGGCAGGCCAGACGCCCTGCGCCGCCATCCGATCCAGCACTTTATTTCGTGCCGCTTCGGCTCTCGCAGGCCAGCGGTCGGGGCGTAACCGGCTCGGCGCCTGCGGCAATACGGCCAGCAGCGCCGCGTCAGCGTAGCTCAGGCGCGCGGGCGGCTTGCCGAAGTAGGCCCAGCTTGCAGCGCCAATACCCTGTAGCGTGCCGCCGAACGGCGCGCGGTTCAGGTACAGCGTCAGGATATCGCGCTTGGACAAATGCCATTCAAGCTGGAGGGCGCGCCAAAGCTGGCGGATTTTACCGCCGAACGTGCGCGAATGCGGGTCCAGCAGTCTCGCCACCTGCATAGTCAGCGTACTGCCGCCGGAAATAACGCGCCCGGCGGTAAGATCCTGCCATGCCGCGCGCGCGACGGAGAAAGGGTTAACGCCAGGGTGCCGCCAGAACCAGCGATCTTCGTAATTGATTAAGGCCTCCAGGTAGCGGGGAGAGACCTCTTCAATCGTCACCGGATAGCGCCAGATCCCCCCGGCGTCGGCAAAGCGCCACAGCGGCGTACCGTCATGGGCTACCACGACCCGCGCAGGATGGACCTCATTGAGCGGCAGCGGCCAGAGTTTATCCGCTGCCCATAACGCCAGGAAAATAAAAAGCGGCGCGCCCGCCAGCCACAGCCAGCGGCCACGTTTACCACGCCAACCGTTCATTTAAGGCGTCACAATCAGCAGCCCCTCGCTCGCGCCGGTTGCCCGCCACTGAGGCGCGTACATCGATTCCACCTGCGGTTGCGCAAGCTGGTACGTCCCCGGCGTTACCGCGCGCGCCAGGTAGACCAGCGTCACGGGCTGGCCCTCATTGACAACGACGGCAGCCACAAACCGATCGTCGCGGAATTCCATATACTGAATATCCGCCTGCTGCATCTGATTAAGCAGATTTTGCACTTCGCTACCGCTCTCCGGCAGGCTGGCGCTGCTGTCAGCCAGATTCTGGTTTTCCAGCTCCAGCCCGGCCGGGAGCAGGTCCACCACCAGCGCATCCGGCACATTGCGATCGGCCACTACCGTTAACCAGACCAGCACCAGTTCGCCGCTACGCAACGAGGACAGCGATTTACGCTGACCATCGGTCCCCAGTATTTGTCGTTCAATCTGCAAAACGTTGCTGGCAGGCTCAGGCGCAGATGAGGGATAGCCGCTGCTATCCAGACGCAGCCATAGCGGCTGGCTACCGGTGTTCGTCACCTCAAGGGCGGCCAGCTGGTCAGCATCCAGATTACGGGTCAGCGCCTTGTCGCCCGACAGCGGCTGCGCCTCTAACGAGGTCTGCGCCTGCCAGGCGCCCGCGCTGGCCTGTCGCGAATGCGCGGCGAGGAACAAGGCATTGTTCTCCTGGGTAGAGAGCCAGCGCTGACCGAAGGCCTGCTCAGAAAGCGAGCTTAATAGCGCGTTTTGCGCGTCCGGTCTGAGGTTGTTCTCTTCCAGTAACGACAACATCAGAGCGTTATCGCGCAGAGAACTGCCGTAATCCGCTATCCATTGCCGTTCGTCCTGACGCGGCGTATTCAGAGCCAGCGTAATGGCCTCTTCGCCGCGTCTGGCATCACCCATCGTGTTTAACGCGATGCCCAATTGCATCAGCGGCAGTCCTGAAGCCGCCTGACTACGGCGCTCCCAGATTTCGCGCAGCGCGCCGAGCGGCGCTTTCTGCTGACGCGCCAGTACCAGCGCGGCGTAAGCCTGAGCGGCAAAAGTACTGGCCTGGGTATTATCGCTATAACGAATCAGCATCGTACCGGGATCCTGCAGATAGCGCAGCAGTCGCTCATTGCCCCGGTTAATGGCCTCCGGCGGGACGCTATATCCCTGCTCGCCCGCGCGAATGAGGAAATCCATCGCGTAGGCCGTTAGCCAGGGCTCTTCCGCCCCATTTTCATCCCATAGCGCAAAACCGCCGTTATCACGCTGCATCTGTAGTATGCGGGAGATGCCGATATCCACCGCGGCGCGCCGTTTTTCATCGCTATCGCCGGTAATACCGAGCGACTGCAATTGAGCGGCATTGGTATACAGCGCCGGGAATAACCCGCTGGTGGTTTGTTCCAGGCACCCGTACGGATATGCTTTCAGCTCGCGAATGTAGCGCGCCAGATTGAGCGGCGGTTTTCCGCTTAACAGCAGTTGTCCCTGTAACGTGGCTGGCGAGACGTTTGCCAGATGCTGCTCTGGTACATGCCAGCTCTCTCCCGGCGCCAGCGCAATGCCGCTATTTACCGTTTGGGCAGGCCAGGCCGGACGCACGCCGATTTGCCACTGCTTATGCTGCGCGCCGAGGGTTTCTCCCGGCAGATTCAGACCGCTAATGGTCGCCTGGATTTCGCCTTCGCCAAAACCTTCCAGCGCACGTACCGGAACGAATAAGGTGGTGCGCACGCCCGGCGCCAGGTTGACCGGTTGCGGCTGTTGACTAAGCAGTTCCAGTAACCCACTGGCGGCGAGCGCAATATTCAGCGTCTGCGGGCGGTCGGTCAGATTGGTGACGTCCAGCACCAGTCGCGAAACATCCCCTCCCGCCAGAAAACGCGGCATATTCAGCTCGGCAATCACTGGCGCGGCGACAACGACTTTGCTTTCGCCGCGACCAAAATCGTCCGCTGTCCATGCCTGCGCCATAACCCGCAGTTCGCCGTTAAAGTCGCCAATCGGCAGCGTTACGACCCCTTCGCCCTGCTCATTGAGCGTGATCGGCTGCGCCTGCTGCGCGATGATATTGACATGGTTTACCGGCGGTTTTCCGCCGCGCTTAAGGTCGTCGCCATCGCCGCCAAAACGCAACGCCGCCAGCCGCCCCTGCCCTTCAATGACCTGGCCGTAAATATCGTAGATATCCGCACCGTAGCGTTTTTGACCGAAGAACGCCTGCCACGGGTCCGGCGTCGCGTAATCGGTGATATTCAATACGCCGCTATCGACCGCGGAGACCAGCACGTTGATCTGTTTTGGCATTTCGCCGTGTTTAACGCTGGCTTTCACCCTGACGGTGAGCGGCTGATTCGGGCGCATTTTAGCCGGGCTTTCCAGCGCCAGATCGAGGCGGCGGTTTTCATCCCCCAGCGGTAGGTGTAGTAACCCCACGGCGCGTTTTGGCGTCGCGGAACGAGATTTATCGCCGGGACGCACCACCAGCGTACTGAGATAGAGATCGTGGCGATTCCAGGTTTTATCCACCGGAATCGTGAGCTCCAGACCTTGTGCCGGCACATCGATCGCCTGCCACCACAGCGGACCGTCGCTGGACTCCACCATCGCATAACCTTTACCAGCGACCGGCGCGGCGATATGCAATTTCATGGTATCGCCTGGACGATAACTCGCTTTATCCAGTTTGAGGGTGACGCGATCCGGACGCGCCGCGCCGCTACCGTCGCTGTTATCCTGCCAGCTATAGCCGGCCCAGAAACGAACGCTGCTGACCGTCTCATTCGGCGCTTTGACCTCCAGACGGTACGCGCCCCATTCCACCGGGAAGCTGACTTTTCCGGTTTCATCCGCGTTCAGATCCAGCGTCTGCTCGCCCTCCACCAGATCTTTTTGATCAAACTGCGACTGCCAGCCTTCGCTTTCCGACCAGTTCCAGTAATAGTCGCGACGCTCGCGGATGAGCCGCACCTGTAAACCGGACACCGCTTTTTTCTCGCCCTGCGCGTTGGCGTAAACAATATCGAATGCGGCGTTGCTGTCTTCGTCGACAATCGGTTGATTAACGGTGGTATCCGTACGGTAGTCGTATACCGCTTTGGCGGCGAACTGTGGACGAATTCCCGGTAACGTATCGGCAGGCCAAATCGCCTGCTCTACGCGACGAGTGACCGGACGACCGCCAGACTCCAGCAGGCTGGCCTGTAGAATTACCTGCAGCGGCGAATGCGCTTCTTGCCACTGGCTGGCAGCACTCACTTCACCACGTCCGCCTTTATCCAACGTCAGTTGAACTTCGTCCAGGCTGCGCGAAAGATTCTCTTCAGCAATATTGCCGAACTGGAAGCCAGGCAACGCCGCGACAGCGTCGCGCAGCGGACGCAGGAAAAGTTGCCCTTGCAGGGTATTGCCGTTAGCAGGCGCGCCATACAAGTAATAGCCGACAACGGAGAATTTCACCTCATCCGCAGGCGCCAGCGGCGTTTTTTGCGCCGTCAGGTTGAGCGCCATCCGCTCCGGCATAAAGTCTTCCACGTGGAAATCCCAACTCCGCAGCAAATTATCGCCGGTGTTGGCGCGGACATGCCACAAGCCGGTCGGCGCGTTGATATCCAGCGGATAATTCAAACGGTATAGCCCGTTTTCCGCCTGGCTGACGACGGTACGCATCACCTGTCCGTCTGGTTTTACCACTTCCAGCTTAACGGGTTGATCGGGCAGCGTTTTACCGTCGCTATCGCGCAGTAATCCGTTGAGGATAACCGTTTCGCCCGGGCGGTAGAGATCGCGCGGGCCGAACATAAAGAACTGCTTGCTGTAGCCGGGCGCGCCAGCGACATTAAATTCCGACAGATCCAGAGCCGGAAGCGTGAGATCGAGCAGCGTGGTCTGCTCCTCTTTACGCGCCAGTAATAGCGCCGCCGCTTTATCAGCCTCCAGTTGCACATGTCCCTGCGCGTCGCTCGTCGCCTGCGCCAGCGTCTGACCTTTATCATTCAGAAGAACGATCTCAATTCCCGACTGCGCCGCGCCGTTTTCCAGGCTTTGCGTAAAGATATCCAGCCGATTATGGTAACGGTGCGCGGACACGCCGATATCGCTAAGGGTAAACAACGTAGCGGCATTACTATAGTTGTAGTGTCCAGCCTGATTCATTACCGCCACATATACGCCCGCCTGTTGCAGCGGCTTAATATCGCTTAATGGCAGCAGCAGTTTCTCACGCGTATTGCGCGCCGGATTAAGATCAAAACGACCGGTATAAACCAGATCCGCCATTTTCAGCAGATGGTCGGACTCCCAGTTAGAGAGAGAACTACGGTACTCCCACTGGCTGACAAATGACGCCAGCGATCCGGGCTTAACGCGGAAAAAGTTCACATCAACGTGGTTGACGTTAAGCGCCATGACCGGCAGTCCTTCCGCTATTTTCCCCGGTAGCAGCGATCCCCGGCTGGCAAAGCCGACGCTGGGCTGGACATCACGCGTGGTAATCGTTTTTTCATAAGACTTGCCGAAGGTGGCGTTATTCAGCGCCTTAACGGCGGGATCAACCGTGACCACCAGCACGCGTTCAGGTTCCAGATGACGTAACCTTAGCTCTTTTAAATTTGGCGCCAGCTCCCATGCGCCGTCAACGCTGCCGCTTTTCTTATCAACCACGTGAACCACACGGGAGAAATCCTGTTCAGGATCTAAAGGAATTGAAAACGTCAGCACCAGCGTCGCCGCGCCGTCAAGCTGCGCTTCGGAGGCGTCTAATAGCGTGAGCGCTTTGCCCTGGCTTTGCTGCGCCAGCTTTTGTAGCTGTGCCGGGTCTTGCGCGGGCGAGGGCTGCGCTACGGCTGGCGCTTCGCTTTTAGTCGTCGGGGCGGTTTTATCGTTGTTATCGCATCCCGCCAGCGCCAGCATGATCATGCAGGCCACCACGCGTAAATGTTTCATCTTTCATCCCTGGCCTTAACGGCCTGTCAGCAACGGTTGATGAGATATTATGCGCGAGAAATTTTATTGTGTAAGTCCGTATTACTGTGATGATGCGAAAATTTTACGCAGAAATGTGGTTTCGCCAGCCAAAACAGCCTCTTCTACTTGTCCCTTTTCGGGAAACGTCCGACAATTTGACCATAATCAGGTAACAATGGAGATGCCCATGACCACCGCCTTTTTTGTCGCCGCCGACTGGCTTGCCGAACATATTGATGATCCGGAAATACAGATTCTTGACGCCCGTATGGCGCCGCCAGGACAGGAACATCGTGATATGGCGGGCGAATATCGCGCCGGACATATTCCCGGCGCGCTGTTTTTTGATATTGAAGCGCTTTCCGATCGCGCATCGCCGCTGCCGCATATGATGCCGCGCCCGGAAGCGTTTGCGGTGGCCATGCGTGAACTGGGTGTTCGCCAGGATAAACACCTGGTCATATACGATGAAGGCAATCTGTTCTCCGCTCCGCGGGCATGGTGGATGCTGCGCACGTTCGGTGCCGAGAAAGTGTCCATTCTGGCGGGCGGACTGGCGGGCTGGCAGCGCGACGAATGGCTATTGCGCGAAGGCGAAGAAGCGCATGAAGGAGGCGAGTTTGAGGCGAAATTCGCGCCGCAAGCCGTGGTGCGTCTCACCGACGTATTGCTGGCAAGCCATGAAAAAACCGCGCAAATCGTTGACGCGCGTCCGGCGGCGCGTTTTAACGCTCAGGCTGATGAACCGCGTCCGGGACTGAGGCGCGGACACATTCCTGGCGCGCTAAACGTCCCGTGGACGGAACTGGTGTATGAGGGCGAATTAAAGACCACTGACGAACTGAATGAGGTTTTTTTCAGCCACGGCGTGAGTTTCGACAGACCGATTATCGCCAGCTGCGGTTCCGGTGTGACGGCCGCGGTCGTGGTGCTGGCGCTCGCCACGCTGGATGTGCCTGACGTCACGCTTTACGATGGCGCGTGGAGCGAATGGGGCGCGCGTACCGATTTACCGGTTGAACCCGCTTAATATCTGCCATGCCGGATGGCGCTCACGCTTATCCGGCCTACCGTTCAGGCTGATGTAAAACGATCTACAGACATTGTTTTTATTCAGCTCTTTTCCACTGTCCTGCAAACGGGCATTATTTTCTCTTAATAAAATCCTATTTTTTATCGGTAAATACTTTACGCCGGGTATAAGGAGTATCATCACCGCTGTTTTGGTTTTCACCGGGAAATAACTCCTGTAAATATAATTTTTAAGGATGGAAAATGGATATTTCACGCGCTAATTTAATTGAGTTAGTTAAAAAGGTTAATCGCAATAAGGTGCCTAATCCTATGCCTGCCGAGGAAATAAGTCGTCTGCGAGTGCGTAAGTATCGCGATCCGCAAAATACGGAAACCACTGAGTTACCTGAAAGCCTGAAGGCGCTACTGGCCTACGACCGCGATCTACTTAGCAATTATAATATGCCTGTGATTGAAACATTACAAAGATCTATTGATAAAGAGGGAGTAATTCATTCTTACTCCCCTGATGAAGAGGCGTATTACGGCGCTGGCATGGATAGCTCAGGTATTGATATTGAAGATCTGATGCCTGTCTGGAGTAACGATCCCCGTCTTCCGGCATTAATTCGTATCGATCATGTCGGCGATCAGGCCATTTTTATCTATATCACAGAACGGGATGCCAACGGCGAATACCCTATTGCCCGCATGGAACGAAATGAATTCTGGCTGGCGGAGTCTTCTCTGGTGGAATATCTCTATAATATTATTTCGGGCGCTAAAGACATTGGCTTTACCGAAGAGGATTTACATCTTTCGCAATGGAAGGCACAGCAAAAAATGAATGAAAAACGCGATGCCGCTTTACTTGACCTGGAGGATTATCATGAGGCGTTTTGGGCAAAACTGGACGCGCTCGTCGATTAATCGACATGCTGTCGGGTGGCGCTCACGCTTATCCGGCCTACCGTTCAGGCTGATTTAAAACGAATCTACATAAATTCGGTTTAAGCAGGTCACAAAAAAACCGCTCAATTGAGCGGTTTTTTTGTGCTGGTCCGGTTCGCGGCCTTTCCAGCAGGCTTTGTTGCCATAGCAACGCAGGCACACCGTAGGGGATTAATACTCCCTTTTAAGGGAGCAAATGTCAATATAATTTATCAGGAAACTATTCAACATTTGAGGTATTATCTTTCCCGGCCCTTTCCGCCGTCTCGCAAACGGGCGCTGGCTTCAGGAGAGGATAACCCATGGCCGTAAGCGCAGGCACACCGTAGTGCCTGCTATCACGGCATTATCGCCAGCGGTGCTGCCGTGATGCGGTCTTCGCAAGGACCGCAACATGAAGGTACGATGCTTTTGTGTCGTGCTTCTTGTTTCTGGCACGTTGTGTCTTCACGCAGACAGAAGCTACCCAGGTAGCTCTGTTCCCGTAACGCTCAACGTCCAGAGCAGGTAAGCCAGGAGGCCGCCCTGTTGGGCGGCTTTCTTTTCTTCAGATGATGCGGTTCTGTTTAAAATCGCGCAGGAACCCGCCCCAGCGGCGCTCGTAGAACGGCGCGATATGCTCAGTGATAAAGTGGCTGATACCCTGCTCGCCCTTCCTCACCTGACAAATATCGATCGGTTCGTCACCCGGTAACGTGTCGGTCGCCACATTGCCCGCTGCGTGAATGATCTCTTCAATTTCGCCGTCAGCCTCAATGCCAATCAGCAGATTGGGTTGGGCGTCCGCATGTTCTTTAATCGCGCAGAGAAATGCGCGTTTCACCGGTTTGATGGTTTTAAACAGCGTAGTGAGGGAATCAATCATCTGCGACGGCGGCTCGGCCACTTCGGATAAAATAAGCGACTCGCCGCCTTCCAGCACTTCCTGCGTACTTAACGGACTGCCTTCCTCAGCGAGAAGCAGGCTGATTTCACGCGGCATAAACTCTTTGCCGGTCGGCAATTTAGCGTTGAGGAATAGCGTTTCGCCAAGCGTCATTTCAAACAGCGTGCGCGCCGGCATCACCACAAATGCCTGTTCGTCTTCCACGGCCTGCTGCAGCGCCTCCAGAGAAGTAAAGAAGGGAATGACGGTCGTGCCGTCTTCTTTTTCCCAGTGCTGCAAATCCAGAGCGCTGTCTTCCACTATCGCCTCGCCTTCGGCAGCGCTTCCCGGCACCCAGACGGTGGACTCCAGTAAGGTACGGAAAAATGCCGGACGATGCGCGGGCTCAGTCGCCGCTTTCTCCAGCAAGATTTCTAATTCATTTTTAGTTTCGGACATAGGAATCACAAATTATGTATATGGGTTGTAGGCCTGATAAGACGCACGGCGTCGCCATCAGGCAAAATGCCGGGTGGCGCTTCGCTTACCCGGCCTACAAAAACACCGCTCAGGCGGTCAGCAAATTCGCGATGGTGCGCACACCCAGACCGGTTGCCCCGGCAGCCCACTGCTCAACCGGCGCTTTGCGATAAGTGGCGGAACAGTCAATGTGCAGCCAGCCTTCGCGGTAATTTTCAACAAAGTGCGACAGAAAACCCGCGGCGGTGCTTGCCCCAGCGGGATACGCCGCGCTGCCGGTGTTGTTCAGTTCCGCAAAGTTAGACGGCAGCTGGTTACGGTGGAACTCCGCCAGCGGCAGACGCCAGAACGGTTCATTCTCTTGCGCCGCGCTGGTCAGCAAGCGCCCCGCCAGCGTATCGTCAAAACTGAATAGCGCATGATAGTCGTTACCCAGCGCCGTTTTCGCCGCGCCGGTTAACGTCGCCATATCAATGATTAGCTCCGGGTGTTGCGCGCTGGCGTCAATCAGGCCATCCGCCAGTACCAGTCGCCCTTCCGCATCGGTATTCATGACTTCGACATTCTTACCATTACGGTAGCGAATAATATCGCCCAGTTTAAACGCATTGCCGCTGATCAGATTATCGGCGCAGCACAGGAACAGTTTTACGCGTTTATTCAACCCACGGGTAATGGCGAACGCCAGCGCGCCCGTTACTGTCGCCGCGCCGCCCATATCGGATTTCATTGAGTCCATAAAAGCGCTTTGTTTGATACTGTAGCCGCCGGAGTCAAAGGTGATACCTTTACCGACCAGGCAGGCATAAACCGGCGCATCTTTGTCTCCCGTCGGGTTGTAATCCAGCGCCAGCAGCACCGGCGGACGCTCAGAACCACGGCCTACGGTATGCAACCCCATATAGTTCTGCTCGCGCAGATCTTCGCCTTTGGTGATACGGTAAGTGACGCTATCGCACGCGACGCTGCACAGCAGATCCACCGCGCGCTGCGCCAGTTGCTCCGGTCCAAGCTCTTCCGCCGGAGCATTAATGGTGTCGCGCACCCAGTCAATAATGGTCAGGCGGTTATCCAGCTCCTGACGTTGGGCATCGTCTAAATCCGGCCACATTACGGTACGGACGCCTTTTGGTCCTTTATAACCCGCCCAGAATGCCCAACAACGCTCGATATCCCATCCTTCGCCTGTCAGCGCGACCTGTTTTATTCCCAGGCCGTCGATTTTACGCGCCGCACGCTGGATCAACCCCAGATCGTCTTTACCGTTAAGATGCAAGGTAATACCGTCGTTATTAATACTGTAAGTGGCTTTATCGCCCCAGCGCGCATCGGCAGGCTGCGTGGAAAGCGTAATTTTCATGGCTTCTGTCATTGTTATTTTCCTTATTAGCAAACGGGCCGCCGTAGGGCAGCCCGTTAGATCTTTTGCTAAATGATTCGCGTTGCAGGAAGGCGGCAAGTGAGCGAATCCCCGGGAGCATAGCAAACTATGTGACTGGGGTGAGCGAACGTAGCCAACGCACCTGCGGCGAGGATCATGACGCAAAAATTACTCTGCTTCATCCAACCAGACTAGCAGAATCGCCTCCAGAATTTTTTCATTGGATGCGTTAGGGTCGTCGTCAAAATCGTCCAGTTCGCAGATCCACTGATGCAGATCGGTGAAACGAACGGTTTTAGGATCGACATCAGGATATGCGTCGTATAACGCTTCGCCGATCTCGCGGCTATCGGTCCACTTGAGTCCCATACTACCCTCTGTTAATGCTCACGCGCATGGTTGATTGTGTAACGTGGAATTTCGATAACCAGATCGTCGTCGGTAACGCGGGCCTGGCAGCTCAGTCGACTTTCCGGCTCCAGCCCCCACGCTTTATCCAGCATATCGTCTTCTTCTTCCGAACTTTCCGGCAAGGAGTCGAAGCCTTCACGTACAATACAGTGACAGGTGGTGCAGGCGCACGATTTCTCACAGGCGTGTTCAATCTCGATGCCGTTGCGCAGCGCAACGTCAAGAATGGTTTCACCGGTCTCAGCTTCCAGAACTGCGCCATCCGGACAAAGATCCTGATGAGGCAGAATAACAATCTTCGGCATGTTAAACCTCGTCTACGGAATGGCCTTTCAACGCGCGACGAACCGACTGGTCCATGCGGCGAGCGGCAAATTCCTGGGTTTGTTTATCTACGTTTTTAATGGCTTGTTCTATGGCGTCAACATCATCGCCTTGTGCGACCGCGCTTAAATGTGCGGCGGCATCATCAATGCATTGACGTTCTGCGGCGCTTAACAGCGCGGCGTCGGCAGTTAGCGCGCCGGTCAAACTTTCCAGCACGCGCGCGGCTTCGACTTTTTGCTCCGCCAGCATACGCGCTTTCACGTCCTGCTCGGCAAAACTCATGGAATCCTTGATCATCGAGGCGATTTCGCCATCGGTCAGGCCATAGGAAGGTTTGACCTGAATGGAGGCCTCGACGCCGGTGGATTTTTCCATTGCGGTGACGCTCAACAGGCCATCGGCGTCTACCTGGAAGGTCACGCGAATATGCGCCCCGCCCGCCGGCAGCGGCGGAATCCCGCGCAGCGCAAAGCGCGCCAGCGAGCGGCAGTCCTGCACCAGTTCGCGTTCGCCCTGCATCACATGGATAGACATCGCGGTCTGGCCGTCTTTGAAGGTGGTGAAATCCTGCGCGCGCGCCACCGGGATAGTGGTGTTGCGCGGAATGACTTTTTCCACCAGGCCGCCCATCGTTTCCAGCCCAAGAGAGAGTGGAATCACGTCCAACAGCAACATTTCGCTGTCCGGCTTGTTGCCGACCAGAATATCGGCCTGAATCGCTGCGCCGATAGCGACCACTTTATCCGGGTCAATAGCGGTTAACGGCGTGCGGCCAAAAAATTCGCCCACCCGCTCACGCACCAGCGGTACACGGGTCGAACCGCCGACCATGACCACTTCCAGAACGTCCTGGGGATCAACGCCGGCATCTTTCAATGCGCGACGGCAGGCCAATAGCGTGCGCTTAACCAGCGCGGAAATGAGATCGTTAAACTGCTCGCGAGTGATCTCCCCCTGCCAGCCCGCAACGTTAACTCGAACAGTATCGGCATCGCTTAAGGCGATTTTCGCGGCAATCGCGGCATCCAGCAATTCGCGCTGAACGCGATTGTCGCTACGATCGGCAATTCCCGCCTGCTCGCGAATATAGTCCGCCAGCAGATGGTCAAAGTCGTCGCCGCCGAGCGCAGAATCACCGCCCGTCGCCAGCACTTCAAACACCCCGCGGCTCAGGCGTAAGATAGAGATATCGAAGGTACCGCCGCCGAGATCGTAAACAGCAATAACGCCTTCTTTGCCTGAGTCCAGACCGTAGGCAATCGCCGCCGCCGTCGGTTCGTTGAGCAGGCGCAGTACATGCAGGCCTGCCAGCCGCGCGGCGTCTTTCGTTCCCTGACGTTGGGCATCATCGAAATAGGCGGGAACGGTAATCACCACACCATCCAGCTCGCCGGAGAGCGATTCGCTAGCCCGCGCGGCCAGAGCTTTGAGAATATCAGCCGATACGCGTACCGGATTGAGCAATCCAGCCGCCGTGTCAATCATCGGCAGTCCATTAACGCTTGCCTTAAACCGGTAAGGCAGATGCGGATAGCGCGCCTGGATATCCGCCAGCGAGCGTCCCATCATGCGTTTCACAGAGCTGATAGTGTTGGCCGTATCCTGCGCGGCATTGTCGCGCGCAGCGTAACCGACCGTATGGCCCTGCTGCTGATAGTGAACCACTGAAGGCAACAGGTGGCGCCCTTCGTGGTCAGGCAGAGTTTCCGCCTGGCCGCTGCGAACCGTCGCAACCAGAGAGTTGGTAGTGCCTAAGTCGATGCCCGCCGCCAGACGACGCTGATGCGGCGCGGCGCTCAGACCAGGCTCACTAATTTGTAATAAGGCCATGTTAGATTCCAGTTAAAAATCGAGCAGCTTTTCTTCGAGTTGTTCTGCGCTGCTTCGCAGTTTATCGAGAAACCGCAGTTTGCGCACCGTATCCGCCGCCGCGTCCCACGCGGCGTTGTCCAACTGTTCCACCATTTGCTGAAGGCGAGCATCAAACATCTTTTGTACGCGTTTGATGAAGCTTTCCAGCCGCACGTCGTCTTTTGATTGTTCGATATCGTCCAGCTCTTCGCGAAGCGTGAGTTGTTCCATCAGAAACGCGGTGTCGCGTACCGTATGTTGCTCGCTGGCCAGATCGAACCCGTGTAAGGAGAGCAGATACTCCGCGCGCGTCAAAGGGTGACGCAGCGTTTGCCAGGCCTGGTTGATCGTGGCGGATTGCTGGACGGCGGCAAGCTGCTGCGCCTGAGTGCCGTTGGCAAATTTGTCAGGGTGATACTGGCGTTGCAGATCCTGAAAACGAAGGCTCAGCGCCTGGGTGTCAATCTGATAACGGGCTGGTAAGCCAAAGAGGGTGAAGTAATCCATAACATTCTCAGGGATAGCCTGTCAGAACAAACCCCACACGCAGGCGACCACGGTGGGGTTATACCTTCTTACTTCGCGCCGCAGATGCGTTGTCTGCGCGGGTTCCCCCAGTCATTTACTCAAGTAAGCGCCTGGAGATTCACTCGCTTGCCGCTTTTCTACAGCACGAATGCTCGGTATAACAGCGGAACACGGTTACACGTGGAAGCTTTCGCCGCAACCACACTCATCTTTCACATTCGGGTTGGAGAATTTAAACCCTTCGTTCAGACCTTCTTTTACGAAGTCCAGCTGTGTACCGTCCAGAAATTGCAGGCTCTTGCCGTCAACCACTACCTTAACGCCTTTGTCTTCAAACACGGTGTCTTCCGCCGTTGGCTCGTCAACAAATTCCAGTACATAAGCCATACCTGAGCAGCCGGAGGTTCTCACGCCCAGACGCAGACCAAACCCTTTACCACGGTTGGCCAGGAAGGTATTAACTCGCGCTGCTGCACTGTCGCTAAGTGTAATCGACATAACAAAACCTCAATGTTAACGTTCTATTTTATTTCGCTTCGCGTTTGCTTTTGTAATCCGCAATAGCGGCTTTAATCGCGTCTTCCGCCAGAATAGAGCAGTGAATTTTCACCGGCGGCAGTTCCAGTTCGTCTGCAATGTCGGTGTTTTTAATCGCCTGCGCTTCGTCCAGGGATTTCCCTTTCACCCACTCCGTTACCAGAGAACTGGAGGCGATAGCGGAACCGCAGCCGTAAGTCTTGAAGCGCGCGTCTTCAATGATACCTTCATCGTTAACTTTAATCTGCAACTTCATGACGTCGCCGCAGGCCGGCGCGCCAACCATGCCGCTTCCCACGTTATCGTCGTTGTTGTCAAACGACCCTACGTTACGCGGGTTCTCATAGTGATCGATTACTTTTTCGCTGTAAGCCATTATAAATTCTCCTGATTCCGATACCGATTAATGATGTGCCCATTCGATGCTGTTCAGATCCACACCCTGCTTGTACATTTCCCACAGTGGAGAAAGGTCACGCAGACGGCCAATGGATTTACGAACCAGATCAATGGTGTAGTCGATCTCTTCTTCAGTGGTAAAACGACCTAAAGAGAAACGGATAGAGCTATGCGCCAGCTCGTCATTCATGCCCAACGCGCGCAGCACGTAAGACGGTTCCAGACTGGCGGAGGTGCAGGCGGAACCGGAAGAGACCGCCAGGTCTTTCAGCGCCATGATCAGCGACTCGCCTTCAACGTAGTTAAAGCTCACGTTGAGAATGTTTGGCGCGCCCTGCTCAAGGTCGCCGTTCAGGTAAACTTCTTCAATATCTTTGATGCCGTTCCACAGACGGTTACGCAGACCGCGCAGACGGGCCATTTCGGTCTCCATCTCTTCTTTCGCGATACGGTAAGCTTCGCCCATGCCGACGATCTGGTGGACAGGCAGAGTACCAGAGCGCATACCGCGTTCGTGCCCGCCGCCATGCATCTGCGCTTCAATGCGAATACGCGGCTTACGACGCACATACAGCGCGCCAATGCCTTTCGGACCATAAATTTTATGACCGGAGAAGGACATCAGATCCACTTTCAGTTGGCTCAGGTCGATAGGCAGTTTGCCCACGCTCTGGGTGGCGTCAACGTGGTAGATGATACCGCGCGCGCGGCACATTTCGCCGATGGTCGCGATATCCTGCACCACGCCGATTTCGTTGTTCACGTGCATGATGGAAACCAGAATGGTGTCGTCACGCATCGCTGCTTCGAGCTCGTTGAGATCGATGATGCCGTTGCGCTGCGGCGCCAGGTAGGTTACTTCAAACCCCTCGCGCTCAAGCTGACGGCAGGTGTCCAGCACCGCTTTGTGCTCGGTCTTGCTGGTGATGATGTGCTTGCCTTTTTTCTGATAAAAGTTGGCAGCGCCTTTAATCGCCAGGTTATCAGACTCCGTCGCCCCTGAGGTAAAGACGATTTCACGCGGGTCGGCGCCGACCAGTTCAGCAATCTGGTTGCGGGCGATATCGACGGCTTCTTCAGCCTGCCAGCCGAAACGGTGTGAACGAGACGCCGGGTTCCCAAAGGTTCCGTCCAGGGTCAGAAACTGCATCATTTTCTCGGCAACACGCGGGTCCACCGGCGTGGTTGCGGAGTAGTCGAGATAAATCGGTAATTTCATTGCTCTTAAACTCCGTATATCACTCAATGCAAGGAATCAGGCAACCGGCTGGATGTACGACCGTGTTGACGGGACGTCCGCGTCCCGGCCTGATTCTGAATTCTTTTTTACGCTTCATCCTTCAGACGACCGCGGCATTCACCGCATGAGGCCGCCAGAAGAGATGGCGTAATATTTTAATTAAGCGCGTAATTTAACGTCGATAGCGTCCTGCGCACGACCACTGGCGCGCGGCGCGTCATGCGTGTGCTGGCGACCAGACACATCCAGAACTTCCTGGTTATTCACCAGCTCGCCTAAGGTAATATTGTTGAGAAAACCGGTCAGGCGATCGCTTAAATCACGCCACAGCGCATGGGTCAGGCATTTATCGCCGCCCTGGCAGCCGCCTTTGCCCTGGCAACGGGTCGCGTCAACGGATTCATCAACCGCGCTGATCACTTCGCCGACCGCAATGCTGCCAGCATCTTTACCCAGCAGATAACCGCCGCCCGGCCCGCGTACGCTGGAAACCAGACCGTTTTTACGTAAACGGGAAAATAGCTGTTCCAGATAAGAAAGGGAAATCCCCTGACGTTCAGAAATATCAGCCAACGGTACCGGGCCCGCTTCGGAGTTGAGCGCAACGTCTAACATTGCGGTCACGGCATAACGCCCTTTAGATGTCAGTCTCATGTCTTACTTAACCTCAAACTCGCCCCTGCCCGGGGTTTTTTATTGTAAAATGGGGGTATTGCATAGCAGGGACAAGTCTGACATTCCCGAGTAATTTGGTCAACTATTTACTTGAGTAAATTAGTCAGGTATTTAGCGTTCCGTGCGATATTGATGCGGTTACTTGCCTTTATTCTGCTGCTCAATAGACGCCAGAATCCCACGCAGAATATTCAACTCCTGGCTTTCCGGTCGGGCGCGGGTAAACAGACGGCGCAATTTATTCATCACCTGCCCCGGATGGTTTTCGCGAATAAAGCCAGTGGAGAGCAACGTCTGCTCCAGATGGCCGTAGAAACGTTCAAGATCGTCCACCAGCGGATACGGCGTCTCTTCATGATCTGCTGCGTCGCCGTTTTCCTGCGTCGCCAGCCAGGCCATGCGGACTTCATACGCGATGACCTGTACCGCCATCGCCAGATTCAACGAGCTGTACTCCGGGTTAGCGGCAATAGCGACGTGATAATGGCATTTTTGCAACTCATCGTTAGTCAGCCCGACACGCTCACGACCAAAAACCAGCGCAACCGGCGTATTTGCCGCTTCCGCCACGCTTTTTAAGCCGCACTCGCGCGGATCAAGCATCGGCCACGGCAAAGTGCGGGAACGGGCGCTGGTGCCGACCACCAGGCTACAGCCAGCCAACGCTTCATCCAGCGTATCGACGATCTGCGCATTACCGATCACATCGCTGGCGCCTGCCGCCAGGGCGATGGCCTGGGAGTCCGGTTTCACCAACGGGTTTACCAGCCACAGGTTAGTTAAGCCCATGGTTTTCATAGCGCGAGCCACGGAGCCCATATTGCCGGTGTGGGAGGTTTCCACCAGCACAATTCGAATGTTTTGCAGCATTGTCTTTCTTCAGCTAAAGATTATTCTGACATCTTACCATAAAACCAAGACAGATTCCGATCTCGCTGCTATACTCTGCGCCGTTTTCCCGTTCTTTAACATCCAGTGAGAGAGACCGATGCATCCGATGCTGACCATCGCCGTGCGCGCAGCGCGCAAGGCGGGTAATGTAATTGCCAAAAACTATGAAACTCCGGACGCTGTAGAAGCGAGCCAAAAAGGCAGTAACGATTTTGTGACCAATGTAGATAAGGCCGCTGAAGCGGTGATTATCGACACCATTCGCAAATCTTACCCGCAACACACTATTATCACCGAAGAAAGCGGTGAGCACGTTGGCACAGATCAGGATGTTCAATGGGTTATCGATCCGCTGGATGGCACCACCAACTTCATCAAACGTCTGCCACACTTCTCTGTTTCCATTGCTGTACGCATTAAAGGCCGTACTGAAGTGGCTGTCGTTTACGATCCGATGCGTAACGAACTGTTCACCGCCACCCGCGGTCAGGGCGCACAGCTGAACGGCTACCGTCTGCGCGGCAGTACCGCGCGCGATCTGGACGGCACTATCCTCGCTACTGGCTTCCCGTTCAAAGCCAAACAATACGCGACCACCTACATTAATATTATCGGCAAGCTGTTCAGCGAATGCGCCGATTTCCGCCGCACCGGTTCCGCCGCGCTGGATCTGGCCTATGTGGCTGCAGGTCGTGTCGATGGTTTCTTTGAAATTGGCCTTCGTCCGTGGGATTTCGCCGCGGGCGAACTGCTGGTTCGTGAAGCGGGCGGTATCGTCAGCGATTTCACCGGAGGTCATAACTACATGATGACCGGTAATATCGTGGCGGGGAATCCGCGCGTCGTTAAAGCCATGCTGGCGAATATGCGCGACGAACTGAGCGATGCGCTGAAGCGCTAAGTCTCTTCGGCGGATGGGGCCACTCATCCGCCGTGCCTTTTCAGGCGTTTTTCCTAAACACAGCCTCATCGCTTTACTTGCCTGCATGTTTTTGTACGATCGCTCCCTGTTCCGCTATTGGCATAAAGCGGCAAGGAAGCGAACATGACCCTTCAACATACCCGACGCATCGTCAAATCCCTTTTTATTCTGTTTATCATTGTGGTCTGTATTTATCTGCTACCCCGCGTAGCGATCAATGCCTTTTATTACCCGGACAATAAAGTCTATGGGCCAACCCCTGCCGAAGCTGAATCCATTACCTTTACCGCCAAAGATGGCACGCATCTGCACGGCTGGTTTATTCCCACTGCTTTCGGCAGGCCGGAAAACGCCGTCGCGACGGTGATTCATGTCCATGGCAACGCCGGAAATATGTCGGCGCACTGGCCGTTAGTCAGTTGGCTGCCAGAACGCAACGTAAACCTGTTTATGTTTGATTACCGTGGTTTTGGCGAATCGGAGGGTACCCCATCACAAGAGGGGCTACTGGACGATACGAAAAGCGCGATAGATTATGTGCGGCATCGCGCCGACGTTAACCCCGAGCGCCTGGTACTGCTGGGGCAGAGCCTGGGCGGCAATAATGTACTGGCCGCCGTAGGCCACTGCGTAGGCTGCGCAAATATGCGCTACGCCGACCAGGCGGGCATACGTGCGATTATCCTTGACTCAACGTTTTTATCCTATTCCTCCATCGCCAACCAGATGATCCCGGGCAGCGGCTATTTGCTTGATGACCGCTATAGCGCGGATCGCAATATTGCCAGCGTCAGCCCCATTCCGGTATTGATTCTTCATGGCACGGCAGACCATGTTATTCCCTGGCAGGACAGTGAGAAATTGTATGCCCTCGCCCGGGAGCCCAAACAAAAAATCTTCATTCCTGACGGCGATCACATTGATGCTTTTTCCGGACGTTATGCAAACCTTTACCGTGATGCAATGATTAAATTTATTCAGACAGCGCTATCCGCTAAATAGCGCGACGCTGTATATATGCATATTTTATGATTAAGAATATATTTATTATACCGATAGTAAAAACCATTTTTTCCCGTTAGCGAAGGCGATGGATTAGCGCTAGCGTAACAGTAATATTCAACTGATTTTTATAACAATTTATTTTCATTTGTTTTTCCTGAATATTACTGTGGAGTATGTGATGGCTATCAAAATTACGCCTGACGAGTTTAGTTTGCTTATCCAGCGATTAAACAAAAAATGGCGCGTGTTTGCCCCGTCCGCAGAGTTTCGCGGCGGACGTTTTTCCGACACTGACAACATTATTTATCAACGGATTAGCGGCTGGCGCGATCTCATCTGGCACGAGAAATCGCACATGTCGCCGAATACCATTATCGCCCCTATCACCGAAACGCTCTTTTATTTCGATAAAGACACCATTCAAATTGCCGAGACAGACATTTCCCCGATAATCATCTTTGCCCGCGCCTGCGACATTAACGCCATGTCGCGGCTGGATTATATGTATTTATCAAATGGGAATAATTCCGATTACAGTTATCAACTGCTACGGGAGCATATTCGTTTCGTCCTTATTGAGTGTGAAGAAAGCTTCGAAAATTGTTTCTGCGTCTCAATGGGTACCAATAAAACTGACTGTTATAGCGCCGCCATGCGTTTTAGCGATGAGGGCGCGCTTGTCAGCATCCGCGATCCCTTTATCGAGGCGGCGATACAAGGGCTGGGGCAGGAGGCTGACTATACCCCCTCTTTCGTCAGCGAAAACCGGGAAACCGTCGTCACGCCGGACAGCGTTTGCCGCGATCCGCAAAAAATTCGCGACATTCTCACCCGCCACCCGCTATGGGACGCCTACGACAGCCGCTGCATCAGTTGTGGCCGCTGCACTACCGGGTGCCCAACCTGTACCTGCTATAGCGTCTTTGACGTCGCCTATGATGAAAATCCGCAGCGCGGCGAACGCCGTCGCCAGTGGGCAAGCTGCATGGTGCCGGGCTTTAGCGACATGGCCGGCGGTCATGGTTTTCGCGAAAAACCCGGCGAGCGTCTGCGCTACCGCGCCCTGCATAAGGTCAATGACTACAAAGCGCGCAACGGCATTGAACATATGTGCGTCGGCTGCGGCCGCTGCGACGATCGCTGCCCGCAATACATCAAATTTTCTTTGATTATCAATAAAATGACCGCTGCCGTTCGGCAGGCGCTGGCAGAGGAGGCATAACGCATGTCACATTGTTCCTGTCATGATAAACCGCAGCACAGTTTGCTGCCTGCGGCGTACCGCATCCTCAGTATTACTCGCCACACGCCGCTGGAGTGGAATTTCCGCGTGGCCGTCGATTTTCCCGCGCACTGGGGGCAATTTGTTGAGGTGTCGCTGCCGCGCGTCGGCGAAGCGCCCATCTCCGTTTCCGACTACGGCGACGGCTGGATAGATCTGCTGATTCGTAATGTCGGAAAAGTGACCAGCGCCCTCTTTACGCTGAAAGAAGGCGACAACGTGTGGCTACGCGGCTGCTATGGCAATGGCTATCCGGTCGATACGCTGCGCCATAAGCCCTTACTGGTTGTCGCAGGCGGTACGGGCGTCGCGCCGGTGAAAGGCTTAATGCGCTATTTCGTTGAGAATCCCCAGGAAATTGGTCAACTGGATATGATTCTCGGCTATAAAAATCGCGATTGCGTGCTGTACAAAGAAGAAATGGCGACGTGGCGCGGCAAACATAATCTGGTACTCACGCTGGATGAAGGCGAGGCTGATGACCGTTACCAGATTGGCCGGGTGACCGATCGGCTTGCCGACATGACGCTTAGCGATATCGACACTATGCAGGCCATCGTCGTTGGGCCGCCAATAATGATTACCTTTACCGTAAAAATGCTGCTGCAAAAAGGGCTCAAGCCGGAGCAAATCTGGGTGGACTACGAACGCCGGATGGCCTGCTCCGTCGGGAAGTGCGGCCACTGCCGTATGGGCGAAGTGTATGTCTGCACCGACGGTCCGATATTTAACTACGCCGTCGCGCAACGTTTTGCCGATTAAGGAGAACATCATGAGCATTGATATTGATATCATTAAAGCCCGTGCGAAAAACGAATATCGCCTGTCAAAAGTGCGCGGCGAAGCCATGATCAGCGTCCGCATTCCCGGCGGTATTTTGCCCGCGCATTTGCTAACGGTGGCGCGTGACATCGCCGAAACCTGGGGCAACGGACAAATTCACCTCACTACCCGCCAGAAGCTGGCGATGCCGGGTATCCGTTACGAAGATATCGACAACGTGAACGCTGCGCTGGAGCCGTTTCTTCGCGAGATTGAAATAGAACTGTGCGACGTCCAGGTTGAGGATACCAAAGCGGGCTATCTCGCTATTGGCGGGCGAAATATTGTCGCCTGTCAGGGGAACCGCATTTGCCAGAAAGCCAACACTGACACGACCGGTCTGTCCCGTCGTCTTGAAAAACTGGTCTATCCCAGCCCTTATCATCTCAAAACGGTCATCGTTGGCTGCCCGAATGATTGCGCGAAGGCGTCAATGGCCGATCTGGGAATTATTGGCGTGGCGAAAATGCGCTTCACTGCCGATCGCTGTATCGGCTGCGGCGCCTGCGTGAAGGCCTGTAGTCACCACGCGGTAGGCTGCCTGGCGCTGAAGAACGGCAAAGCGGTCAAAGAAGAGTCCGCCTGTATCGGCTGCGGCGAGTGCGTGCTGGCCTGTCCGACGCTGGCCTGGCAACGTAAGCCGGATCAGCTCTGGCAAGTCCGTCTGGGCGGACGCACCAGTAAAAAGACGCCGCGCGTCGGCAAGCTCTTCCTCAACTGGGTGACTGAAGATGTGATAAAGCAGGTGATCGTTAACCTGTATGAATTTGAAAAAGAGATGCTCGGCGGAAAACCGATCTATCTACATATGGGCCATCTGATCGACAAAGGCGGCTATCTGCGTTTTAAAGAACGGGTACTGCGCGGCGTTCAGCTCAATCCGGAAGCGATGGTCGCCGAACGCATTTACTGGGCCGAAGACGAATCCGTCGCGCGGATGCATCTCAAACCCGCCGGACACTAATCAACCACGCCATGGCCGCAGCCCGCCCACAGGCTGCGGCACGCTAAACCACATGACCAGCGCCGCAACAAGCAGTATGCCCCCTCCGGCCAGCGCCAGCGTTGACCAGCCTACCTGCCGCCATAACGCCGGCGCTTTGTTTCCACTGAGTTTCACCGCCAGATCACGAAAAGTGTGTACCAGCAGCGCCAGCGAGGTAATCGTTAGCGAGGTTCCCGCCGCCATCGCCAGTACCGACGCCATTCCCCAGCTAAAAACGCCAATCACTTTACTGAATAACAGCACCATTATCGCGCCGGAACAGGGCCGCATCCCCATAGACAGTACGATCATGAGTCGCGCGCGCCAGTCATCGCCGCTATGCAATTGTTCCTGCGTCGGTAAATGCTGATGTCCGCAGCCGCATTTTTCATGGTGAACATGGCGCGGCGTAAAAGCGATAAAGACAGGTTTACGTAGCAGCGCGCGTAACCTTTTTATGGCCCGCCAGCACAGCAAAATGCCCAGCCCGCCAACTAACGCATAGCTCCCCTTTTCCAGCCAGAAGCCGCTCAGATGGAGCTGCCTGGCCGGAAGTTGCAATACGGTCAGCACGCCCACCACCAACCCGATAGCCACGAGCCCCTGTAATAACGCGGCGGCGAGGGTTAACACGATACTCGATTTCAACTTCGAAGGATGCGTCGCCAGCCATGTCGCGATCACCACTTTGCCGTGTCCCGGCCCCAGCGCATGAAGCACGCCATACATAAAACTCAGCAGAAGCAACGATCCGCCCGCCCGCTCAGGATGCGTCGCCACCGCATTAAGCAGCGCGCTCAACTGCTGATTTACGTCCCGCTGCCAAAGAGCGCTTTTCAACATCACCTGCGGCCAGGCCTGCCATATCCACAGACCGCCAACCAGCATCAGCAGCAGGAATAACGCCAATGGCCACAGCGAGAGCCAGCGTCGCCCCGGAGTGCGTTGAGAAAAAATTACTGACATTGCAAGGTCACCGTTTGGGCAAACTGTTTACCTAAATCCATATCCTCCGGCGGCGCGTCCTCTTTATCCAGCGACTGGGCGAAACGTAGCGTCTCTTCGCCGGGCGCAGGAGTATAAACCTGAATCCGACACTTTTCGCGCAGCGGTTCCGGCATCGTGATATCGCTGTCCTGGTCATAATGCATATCGACATAATAAGAGGGATCAAACGTTGAAAAGGTATAAGTCTGTCCGCTTAACGGCTGCGGTTCAGCCAGCGGTAGCGTAAAGGTCAATACCGCCTGATGCGCGTCACGCGTCATACCGTATTCTGTCGGCCTGTTTTTAAACTTCACTTTCGCGCCATTGCGCCACACTTCTGTAAAGTAGTGCTGCCCAAGTACGTTAGCCATCACTTCCGCCGCCAACTTTTTCCATATTTCTGACCCCGGTGCCGCGTTTCCGGCGTCATACAGCAGATCTGCGGACGTCAGCGCGTCCATTGTCCAGCGCATTTTTAACGCCACAAATTGCTCATTTTCACTGACCACCTGCGTTTGCAGACGGATGAAGCTGTGCGGATGCGCCGCCGCCACGAAAGATAAAACGGCAAGAAATAGTGTTAAGGCGCTGCGTTTCACTGGCTTCATCTGTTCCTCGCGATAAAAATTCTGTGACACTCCTCAGCATTCCTGGCCTAAAAGCACGCTTATCACATTTTTCACACGCAAACTTTAGCTATCCTTACCAGACAAACTAACGGGAGACCTGACAGATGATGCCGACAATTGCCCCACCATCTGTACTTTCCGCTCCCCAGCGCCGCTGTCAGGTATTGCTGACGCTTTTCCAGCCGGAGCCAATTGCCACGGTGGAAATCTTCAGCGCGCTTAATGGCGTTGATGATGATACTGCCCGTGAGGATATCACTGAGACAAGCCTGGAGATCCAGCGCTATCATCGCCTTGCCATCACAACATGCCAAAACGGTTGCTATCGGATCGAAGGTACAGCACTCGATCAGCGCCTTTGCCTTTTACACTGGCTCAGGCGCGGCCTGCGTTTATGCCCGACCTTCGTCACGCAACAGTTTACCCCGGCCTTAAAAAACGCGCTAAAGCAGCGCGGTATCGCGCGTCCGCTGTATGACGATATTAATCTGCACGCGCTCATCAATCTGTGCGCCCGCCGGTTGCAAAAACCATTTGAACATCGCGACGTGCAGTTCCTGCGTCTCTTTTTACAGTATTGTCTGCTACAACACCATGCCGGCATCACCCCGGAATTCAACCCTGTGCAGCAGATTTGGGCGCAGTCGTGCGCGGAATATCCACTCGCCCAGGAAATTGGTCGTCACTGGCAGCGCCACGTGATGCAGGCCGCACCGCTCAATGAAGCGCTGTTTATGGCGTTACTGTTTTCAATGATTCGCCTCCCCGACCCGATTCGCGACACGCATCAACGGGCGCAGCAACTGCGACTGGAGGTGGCGCGGCTGGTGCTGCGCTTTCGAGAAAAAGGGAACGTACGCTTCAGCGACGAACAAGGGCTTAACGATCAGCTGTATGTCCATCTCGCCCAGGCGCTGAACCGAAGTTTATTCACGATTGGCATCGATAATACGCTTCCGGAAGAGTTCAACCGTCTTTATCCGCGTCTGGTTCGCACCACACGTGAGGCGCTCGCCGGGTTTGAAGCCGAATATGGTATCCACTTTTCCGAGGAAGAGACGGGGCTGGTGGCAGTGATTTTCGGCGCCTGGCTAATGCAGGATAACGATTTGCATGAGAGACAGATCGTATTGTTAGCGGATAAAAATGATGCGCTGGAGACGCATATTGAGCAGCAACTGCGTGAACTGACCCTGTTGCCGCTGAATATCAGACGGCTATCGCTCCAGGCATTTCAAAAAGAGGGATGCCCGCGCGGCGTAGCGCTGATTGTTACCCCTTACGCCACGCCGCTACCGCTCTTCTCACCGCCATTAATTCATGCGGATCGCACCCTCACAGAGCACCAACAGCAGCAGATCCGCAAGATCCTGGAATCATGACGCGGCAACCACTTTGGGCCGAAGGAAGATAGCGGGCAATGCCACCAGCGCCATAATCCAGAACACGCCGCCGCCCAGATGTTGATACAGAAAACCGGCAAATACCGTCATAATCGCGATGCTGCCGCCCATCGCCACAGCGGAATAGACGGCCTGCAAACGAATCACCTCGCTTCCCTGACGCGCAGCGATATAGCGCATGGCGGCCAGATGGCAAACGGTAAACGTGCCACAGTGCAGGATTTGTATCACAATCAGCCACGGCAACGCCGTACTCCAGCCCATCAGTCCCCAGCGTACCACGCCGCACACAGCGGAAAGCAACAGCAAGTCGCGGGCGCTAAACCGGCGAAATAGCTTTTTACTCAGGGCGAAAATGATCACTTCCGCCACCACGCCCAACGACCATAAATAGCCGACCGCCGATGCTGAATAGCCAGCCCCCTGCCAGTAGATGGCGCTAAAACCGTAGTAGGCGGCGTGCGCCCCTTGCAGCAAACAGACGCAGGCGAGAAAACGCCAACTTTGTGCCACCAGCGTACGCCAGGCGGGCCAGCCTGCGCTCTCCTGCTGACGGCTTTCCCCTTGCGGCGGCACGCTGGGACGTAACAACATACCCAGCAACATCGAGGCGACGCCGAGCGTCAGTAGCGCCAGAATCGCCTGGTAATCGTATAAACTCACCAGCTTACCGGTCAGCGCCGACCCTATCACGAAGGCGATGGACCCCCACAGCCGCACCCGACCATAGTCCAGGGTAATTTGCTTTTGCCAGGTATTGGCCAGCGCATCGGTCAGCGGCACCAGTGGTGAAAAGAAGAGGTTAAACCCAACCATCACCACCATTAGCCACGCGACATGCGTTCCTGCCCAAAATGCCAGCGCAAATACCAGCGTCAGCAATGCCAGTACGCGCAGCGCGGAGATCAACCGCGAAGGATCGCTTACGCGAGGCGCAATGAGCAGACTACCGAGAAAACGCGCGACCAGACCCACGCCCAGCAGAAGACCGATGGTTTCCGGCGTTAGCCCAAGACCTTTGAGCCAGACGCTCCAGAAGGGCAGAAAAATACCGTAACTAAAGAAGTAGGTGAAATAACTGAGCGCCAGCCAGCGCGTGGAATGCAATGCCATGATTCCCTCCCGTTTGGAGGCGATAGTCTGGCGGTAAACGGTTGCGCTGGCAAGGGTAACATAAGGTTAACAGGCGGAGGGAGAAGTTCAAACGGCAACGCCGCCGGATAATGACTTCCGGCGGCGTCACGTTATGGCGCATAAGTAATGCCCGACAGACGCAGCGCCATCGGGCCATTCTCACAACACAAGCGCTTACGCGTAAACCGGGAAGCGGGCGCAGATATCCAGCACTTTCGCTTTCACGCGTTCAATGGTGGCTTCATCATTGATGTTGTCCAGCACGTCACACATCCAGCCAGCCAGCTCTTTCACTTCCGCTTCTTTGAAGCCGCGACGAGTGACCGCCGGAGAACCGATACGGATACCGGAAGTCACGAACGGGCTCTTAGGATCGTTCGGCACGCTGTTTTTGTTCACGGTGATGTTAGCGCGGCCCAGCGCGGCGTCAGCTTCTTTACCGGTCAGGTTTTTATCCACCAGGTCCAGCAGGAACAGGTGGTTCTCAGTGCCGCCAGACACCACTTTGTAGCCGCGGTTCAGGAACACTTCCACCATCGCTTTGGCGTTTTTCGCCACCTGCTGCTGGTAAACTTTGAACTCCGGCTCCATCGCTTCTTTCAGTGCCACCGCTTTACCCGCGATCACGTGCATCAGCGGGCCGCCCTGCGCGCTTGGGAAGACGGCGGAGTTCAGTTTTTTGTACAGCTCTTCATCGCCGCCTTTCGCCAGGATCAGGCCGCCGCGCGGACCCGCCAGGGTTTTGTGGGTGGTGGTGGTGACAACGTGAGCGTGCGGAACCGGGTTCGGGTAAACGCCTGCGGCAATCAGGCCCGCCACGTGCGCCATGTCGACAAACAGGTATGCGCCGATGCTGTCAGCGATTTCACGCATTTTTGCCCAGTCAACCACGCCGGAGTAGGCAGAGAAGCCACCGATAATCATCTTCGGCTTGTGCTCTTTGGCCAGCTTCGCCATCTCGTCATAGTCAATTTTACCGGACTCATCGATACCGTAAGGTACGATGTTGTACAGTTTACCGGAGAAGTTAACCGGGGAGCCGTGAGTCAGGTGGCCGCCCTGCGCCAGGTTCATACCCAGAACGGTATCGCCCGGCTGCAGCAGCGCGGTGTAAACAGCGAAGTTAGCCTGAGAACCGGAGTGCGGCTGCACGTTAGCGTAGTCGGCGCCGAACAGTTCTTTCGCGCGGTCGATAGCCAGCTGCTCTACGACATCAACGTATTCGCAACCGCCGTAGTAGCGCTTGCCCGGATATCCTTCAGCGTATTTGTTGGTCAGCTGAGACCCCTGCGCCTGCATCACGCGCGGGCTGGTGTAGTTTTCGGAGGCGATCAGTTCGATGTGCTCTTCCTGACGTACTTTTTCCTGCTCCATAGCCTGCCACAATTCGGCATCATAATCGGCAATGTTCATTTCACGCTTTAACATCCGCATCTCCTGACTCAGCTAACAATAAAATTTGTGCCTGAAAAGGCAGTCCGTGGGACTTCGGCCAACAGTATAACCGAATCATTCTTCGATAACAGGTCTTGACAAAGGTTTTTACGCAAACGATTACCTATGCGTCAGATAAGGGTTTCCTGAACGAGAGCCTGACGAATTTCAACGGATTTCTTTTCAGCTTTGTGATGCAGATTTTTCACGTTGTTACCTCCATAACGTAAAGCAGAGAAGATCCATTTACAATGCAAGGGTATTTTTATAAGATGCATTTGATATACATCATTAGATTTTCACATAAAGGAAGCACGTATGCTTGACGCACAAACCATCGCTACAGTAAAGGCCACCATTCCCCTGCTGGTTGAAACAGGACCGAAACTGACCGCCCACTTCTACGACCGTATGTTTACGCATAACCCGGAGCTCAAAGAAATCTTCAATATGAGCAACCAGCGTAACGGCGATCAGCGTGAAGCCCTGTTTAATGCTATCGCGGCCTACGCCAGCAATATCGAAAATTTACCGGCGTTGCTGCCGGCGGTAGAAAAAATCGCGCAGAAGCACACCAGCTTCCAGATTAAGCCGGAGCAGTACAACATCGTCGGGACGCATCTGCTGGCGACGCTGGACGAAATGTTCAACCCGGGCCAGGAAGTGCTGGACGCGTGGGGCAAAGCCTATGGCGTACTGGCTAACGTCTTTATTCATCGGGAAGCCGAGATTTATCACGAGAACGCCAGCAAAGACGGCGGCTGGGAAGGCACGCGCCCCTTCCGCATCGTTGCGAAAACCCCGCGTAGCGCACTGATCACCAGCTTTGAGTTTGAACCGGTCGACGGCGGTACGGTGGCGGAATACCGTCCCGGGCAGTATCTGGGGGTCTGGCTGAAGCCGGAAGGTTTTGCGCATCAGGAGATCCGCCAATATTCACTGACCCGTAAACCCGATGGCAAAGGGTACCGTATTGCCGTGAAGCGTGAAGACGGCGGCCAGGTATCAAACTGGTTACACCATCACGCCAGCGTGGGCGATGTGGTGCATCTGGCTGCGCCGGCAGGTGACTTCTTTATGAATGTCGCCGCTGATACCCCCGTTTCGCTGATTTCCGCTGGCGTCGGCCAGACGCCGATGTTAGCGATGCTCGATACGCTGGCGAAAGAACAGCATACCGCGCAGGTGAACTGGTTCCACGCGGCGGAGAACGGCGACGTCCATGCGTTTGCCGACGAAGTGAGCGAGCTGGGCCGTACACTGCCGCGTTTCACTGCCCATACCTGGTACCGCGAGCCGACTGAGGCCGATCGCGCCCAACGCCTCTTCGACAGCGAAGGGCTGATGGATTTAAGCAAACTGGAAGCTGCGATCAGCGATCCGGCAATGCAGTTCTATCTTTGCGGCCCGGTAGGTTTTATGCAGTTTGCCGCAAAACAACTGGTTTCACTTGGCGTGAATCACGAAAACATTCATTACGAATGCTTCGGCCCGCATAAAGTGCTGTAATTGCAAGAAATCCTCTGAAAAAAAGGGCGTTATCGTTAAGGCGAACGCCCGTTTTCCTCCCCGTTCCCCTGCTTATTGCGCTGCTTTTTATGCCTTTCTTTTACAAAAAAGGGGAATAAAAAAAGTCTGTGCAAATCGTGTTATTATTAACGTTTGACTTAGCTCGTTAGGGCATCTTTTTATGCAGCAACCTGTTGTACGCATTGGAGAGTGGCTGGTTACACCTTCTGTTAATCAGATCAGTCGTCAGGGACGCCAGATTACTCTTGAACCACGGCTGATCGATCTTCTGATGTATTTTGCGCATCACCCGGATGAAGTGTTAAGCCGGGATAACATTATTGATCATGTCTGGATGCGCACCATCGTGACCAACCATGTTGTCACCCAAAGCATTTCTGAACTACGCAAATCATTAAGAGATGGCGGAGACAGCAATGCTGAATACATCGTTACCGTACCTAAACGCGGCTATAAGCTGACGGCGCCGGTTATCTGGTGCGAAGAAAATAGCGATGAGATCGATAATTCATCAACGTCGCCGCCGCCGCCGATCGCAGCGACGAATGCAGAACCGACAGAGGGGGTTACTGCCGCTACGCCTGTGCCGCCCGCCTCTTTGCAAACGCCGACTAAAAAGGCGAAAAAGCCGCGTATCGCCGCTTTCTGGACGTGGGTGATGTTCCTGCTCTCGCTGGCGACGCTGGTGGTGTTTATCGTGATGTCGGTGGTAGATCATAATGCCGCGGTAACAAAAACGCGGTTATTACTTAACCCACGAGATATAGATGTTCGTTTTGAAGGCGGCAATTCCTGTAATAACTGGGTCTCGCAGGAGTCCTACGCTATCGGTCTGGGCGGCTTAATCACCGACTTGCTGAACACCTACTCGACCTTTATGGTACATGATAAAACCAATTACCGGGTCAATGAGCCAAGCAGCTCCGGTAAGACGTTAACCATTCAGTTTGTCAATCAGCGCCACTATCGGGCGCAGCAGTGCTTTATGTCTGTGGTGCTCATTGATAACGCCGATGGTTCAACCATGCTGGATAAGCGTTATTTCGTCACCAATACTAACCAGTTGTCCATCCAGGATGATCTGTTTAATAGCCTGTCTTTCGTTTTAACACAGCCCTGGCCTAATCGTATGCGAGAACAACTGGCCCTGTTCAGAACGCCGCAAAATACCGCGCTGATGCGTTTTTATGAGGCGCGCCAGCTTATTCTGAGCGGCGATGCGCAGGCGCTAGGTAAAGCCAGCGATATTCTGAATGGCATTATTAAGGAAACGCCTGATTTCAACTATGCCTATGAATATAAAGTGCTGGTAGATGTATTACGGCAATCACAACAGCCGTTTGATAAAGAACAAGTGGCTGCGCTGAACGAAGAGTTTAAAAAAATAGATCAAATTCCGGGCGTTGAGAAAACGTCTGTTTATTATAAAATCAAGACCGTTGATCTTTTGGGCAAAGGTGATATCGATGCAGCGTATGAGGAAATCAATAAAAGCATCGAGCTTGAAATGTCGTGGTTTAACTATGTCCTGTTGGGGAAAGTTTACGAAATGAAAGGTGAGAATCGTCTGGCCGCTGATGCCTATCTGACCGCCTTTAATTTACGTCCAGGTGAAAACACGCTGTACTGGATCGAGAACGGCGTATTTCAGACATCCGTTCAGAAAATTGTCCCTTATCTGAATAGTTTTCTGGCAGAAGATTAAATTTAACGCTGAACCATGACAAATAAAAGCGAAAAGATATTAAATTTTTCGCTTTTATTTTGTGAAGAACATGTTGCCAAAAATAGCTTATGTTAATTTTGGCAACATGTTCATCGCAAAGAAATGTAAATATAACTCTTTGTAATTAAACGATGTTTATCCTTTCATGATATTTTCCATGATATTTATATGTTAATTCAAAAAAATCAATCTATCAGTTTTTTCATGTTTGTGTTTATTTCACTTTTTCTTTAGGACTTATCTCAACCCATTCGTTAATCTTGTCGACAGTTGAACGGGCACGCAGCATATATGAAGCATAAGCCCGGTTCTTAAAAATACAGCTCAGGAGAAATGAACATGAGTTCTGTCAAAAAGATCGGGCTATTTGCCTGTACTGGCGTCGTTGCCGGTAATATGATGGGGAGCGGGATTGCATTATTACCCGCCAACCTTGCCAGTATTGGTGGCATTGCCATCTGGGGCTGGGTAATTTCTATTATTGGGGCAATGTCGCTGGCTTATGTTTATGCGAGGCTGGCAACCAAAAACCCTCAACAGGGTGGCCCTATCGCTTATGCTGGGGAAATATCTCCGGCGTTTGGTTTCCAGACCGGCGTTCTTTATTATCACGCAAACTGGATTGGTAACTTAGCCATCGGCATTACCGCTGTTTCTTATCTTTCTACGTTCTTCCCGGCATTAAATAATCCAATACCGGCAGGTATTGCCTGTATTGCTATCGTCTGGCTGTTCACCTTTATTAATATGCTGGGTGGGGCCTGGGTCAGCCGCTTGACAACGATTGGCCTATTCCTGGTGCTGATCCCGGTAGTCTTGACCGCAGTCGCCGGCTGGCATTGGTTCGATATCGCGACCTATCACGCGAACTGGAACACGTCCACGACGACCGACTCTCACGCCATTGTTAAAAGTATTCTGCTCTGCCTGTGGGCGTTCGTTGGCGTTGAGTCTGCCGCCGTCAGCACCGGCATGGTGAAAAACCCGAAACGCACCGTACCGCTGGCAACCATGCTGGGTACCGCGCTGGCAGGCATCATCTATATCGCCGCGACTCAGGTTATCGCCGGGATGTTCCCAGCTTCCGTTATGGCCTCTTCCGGCGCGCCGTTCGCTATCAGTACCTCCACGATTCTGGGTGGCTGGGCTGCGCCGCTGGTTTCCGCCTTTACCGCTTTCGCCTGCCTGACGTCTCTGGGCTCCTGGATGATGCTGGTCGGCCAGGCTGGGGTTCGCGCCGCCAACGACGGCAACTTCCCGAAAATTTACGGTGAAATGGATAAAAACGGTATTCCGAAAAAAGGTCTGCTGTTGGCTGCGGTGAAAATGACGGCGCTGATGATTCTGATCACCATCATGAACTCCAGCGGCGGTAAAGCGTCCGACCTGTTCGGCGAACTGACCGGGATTGCCGTACTGCTTACCATGCTGCCGTACTTCTACTCCTGTGTTGACCTGATTCGCTTCGAAGGGTTCAACATCCGTAACTCGGTAAGCCTGATTTGTTCTGTACTGGGCTGCGCATTTTGCTTCATCGCACTGATGGGCGCCAGCTCCTTCGAACTCTCCGGCACCTTTATCGTCAGTCTGATCATCCTGATGTTCTACGGTCGCAAAATGCACCAGCGCCAGAACAACGACAGCGACAACAATACGGCTGAAGCGCTTTAACCGCTAACTCCTTTTTCTCAAAGCCCCTTTCGTCACCTGCTATAGCGTAGCGGGAGGGGCCCACTTTACCAGGAACAAGACTATGAACGTTATTGCTATCATGAACCACATGGGCGTCTACTTTAAAGAAGAGCCTATTCGTGAACTGCATCGTGCACTGGAAGGTTTAAATTTCCGTATCGTCTATCCAAACGACCGAGAAGACCTGCTGAAGCTGATTGAAAATAACTCCCGCCTTTGCGGCGTCATTTTCGACTGGGATAAATATAACCTTGAGCTTTGCGAAGAGATTAGCAAGCTGAACGAGTATATGCCGCTGTACGCCTTCGCCAACAGCTACTCTACGCTGGACGTCAGCCTCAACGATCTGAGAATGCAGGTTCGCTTCTTTGAATATGCTTTAGGCGCCGCAGCCGATATCGCGGCGAAAATTCGCCAGAATACCGATGAATACATCGACAATATTCTACCGCCGCTGACAAAAGCGCTGTTCAAATATGTGCGCGAAGGGAAATATACTTTCTGTACGCCTGGCCACATGGGCGGGACCGCTTTCCAGAAAAGCCCCGTCGGCAGCATCTTTTATGATTTCTTCGGCCCGAACACGATGAAATCCGATATTTCGATTTCCGTTTCTGAACTGGGTTCGCTGCTGGACCACTCCGGCCCGCATAAAGAAGCGGAAGAGTATATCGCCCGCGTCTTTAACGCCGAACGTAGCTACATGGTGACGAACGGCACCTCTACGGCGAACAAAATCGTCGGTATGTACTCCGCGCCGGCAGGCAGCACGGTACTGATTGACCGTAACTGCCATAAATCGCTGACCCATCTGATGATGATGAGCGACATTACGCCGATTTATTTCCGCCCAACCCGTAACGCCTACGGTATTCTTGGCGGTATTCCGCAAAGCGAGTTCCAGCACGCCACTATCGCTAAACGGGTAAAAGAGACGCCTAACGCGACCTGGCCGGTCCATGCTGTTATTACTAACTCAACCTATGACGGTCTGTTGTATAACACTGACTACATCAAGAAAACTCTGGATGTGAAGTCCATTCATTTTGACTCCGCCTGGGTGCCTTATACCAATTTCTCCCCTATTTATCAGGGTAAATGCGGTATGAGCGGCGACCGTGTAGAAGGCAAAATCATTTATGAAACCCAGTCCACGCATAAACTGCTGGCGGCGTTTTCACAGGCATCCATGATTCATGTTAAAGGCGACATTAACGAAGAAACCTTTAACGAAGCCTACATGATGCATACCACCACTTCTCCGCACTACGGTATCGTAGCGTCTACTGAAACCGCAGCGGCGATGATGAAAGGTAATGCGGGTAAACGCCTGATTAACGGCTCTATTGAACGTGCGATTAAATTCCGTAAAGAAATTAAACGCCTGAAAAGCGAATCCGACGGCTGGTTCTTTGACGTATGGCAGCCGGAACATATCGATGGAGCTGAGTGCTGGCCGCTGCGTTCAGATAGCGCATGGCATGGCTTCAAAAATATCGATAACGAACACATGTACCTCGACCCGATCAAAGTCACTATCCTGACGCCGGGGATGAAGAAAGACGGTACGATGGATGAATTCGGTATTCCGGCAAGTCTGGTCGCCAAATATCTCGATGAACGCGGCATCATCGTAGAAAAAACCGGTCCATACAACCTGCTGTTCCTGTTCAGCATTGGTATCGACAAAACCAAAGCTCTGAGCCTGCTGCGCGCGCTCACTGAATTTAAACGCGCCTTTGACCTGAACCTGCGCGTCAAAAACATTCTGCCGGCACTGTACCGCGAAGCGCCTGAGTTTTATGAAAATATGCGCATCCAGGAACTGGCGCAGAATATTCATAAACTGGTCGAACATCATAATCTGCCGGACTTAATGTACCGTGCGTTTGAAGTGCTGCCGAAAATGGTGATGACGCCGTATACTGCGTTCCAGAAAGAGCTGCATGGCGAAACGGAAGAGGTGTATCTTGAAGAGATGGTTGGACGCGTCAACGCCAACATGATCCTTCCTTACCCTCCGGGAGTGCCGCTGGTGATGCCTGGTGAAATGATCACCGAGGAAAGCCGTCCGGTACTGGAATTCCTGCAAATGCTGTGCGAAATCGGCGCCCACTATCCGGGCTTCGAAACCGATATCCACGGCGCCTATCGTCAGGCAGACGGACGTTACACCGTTAAAGTGCTGAAAGAAAATACGAAATAAGTACCAAAGGGAAGTGGCTTGCCACTTCCCTTTTTTCACGCAGCAAGGAGACTTTATGAAAACACCCTCACAACCGCGCGCGATTTTTTACATCGTGGCGATTCAAATTTGGGAATACTTCAGCTTTTACGGCATGCGTGCCTTACTCATCCTTTATCTTACCCACCAGCTTGGTTTTAATGACAGCCACGCGATCAACCTCTTCAGCGCCTACGCCTCTTTAGTTTACGTTACCCCTATTCTTGGCGGCTGGCTTGCCGACCGCCTGCTTGGCAACCGCGTGGCGGTTATCACCGGCGCCTTATTGATGACGCTGGGTCATGTGGTATTGGGCTTAGAATCTGATTCAACGCTGAGTTTATATGCGGCGCTGGCCATTATTATCTGCGGCTACGGCTTGTTTAAATCCAATATTAGCTGTCTGCTGGGCGAACTTTACGCCCCTGATGACAACCGCCGCGACGGGGGATTCTCGCTGCTCTACGCCGCCGGGAATATTGGATCGATAGCCGCGCCGATCGCCTGTGGTCTGGCGGCGCAGTGGTATGGCTGGCATGTCGGCTTTGCGCTGGCGGGCGTGGGAATGTTCATCGGCCTGCTCATCTTTTTAAGCGGTCATCGCCACTTTCAGCAGACGCGTGGGGTTAATCGCCCCGCGCTGCGGGCGGTTAAATTCGCCCTTCCAACCTGGGGTTGGCTGGTATTAATGCTGTGTATCGCGCCGGTATTCTTCACCCTCCTGCTGGAAAATAACTGGTCTGGCTATGTGCTGGCCATTGTCTGCGTCTTCGCGGCGCAACTTATCGCCCGTATTATGGTTAAATTTCCCGAGCACCGTCGCGCCTTGTGGCAAATCGTTCTGTTAATGATCACCGGCACTCTCTTTTGGGTTCTGGCGCAGCAGGGCGGAAGTTCGATCAGTTTATTCATCGACCGTTTTGTCAACCGCCACTGGCTGAATATGACCGTCCCCACCGCATTGTTCCAGTCGGTCAATGCGATTGCGGTGATGGCGGCGGGCGTGGTGCTGGCGTGGCTGAGCAGCCCGAAAGAGAGCGCCCGCTCGGTGCTGCGCGTCTGGCTTAAATTTGCCGTGGGGCTGGTATTAATGGGCGGCGGTTTTATGCTGCTGGCGCTAAACGCGCATCAGGCCCGGTTAGACGGGCAGGCATCAATGGGAATGATGATCGCAGGGCTGGCACTGATGGGCTTTGCAGAGCTGTTTATTGATCCGGTCGCGATGGCGCAAATTACCCGCCTCAACCTGCCTGGCGTCACGGGCGTGCTGACCGGTATTTATATGCTGGCGACCGGCGCGGTCGCTAACTGGCTGGCTGGCGTCGTCGCGCAACAAACCACGGAATCGCAAATTAGTGATACGGCGGTAGCCGCCTACGGACACTTTTTCTCGCAAATGGGCGAGTGGACGCTAAGTTGCGTGGCGCTGATCGTCGCCATTGTCGGCCTGAGATGGGTTTGCACCCGGACTACATCGGCGCTACCGCAGGGCGATTAAACGGTGGTTCGCTGCCCACAAGGAGGGGACGGGCAGCGAATCGGCACATCAGATAGCCGCGTCGTCTTCTTCGCCAGTACGGATACGAATAACGCGGGCGACATCAAAGACAAAGATCTTACCGTCGCCGATTTTCCCCGTCTGCGCGGTACGAATGATGGTGTCAACACAGGTATCCACGATGTCGTCAGGCACAACGATCTCAATTTTTACCTTCGGCAGAAAATCCACCATATATTCCGCGCCGCGATACAGCTCGGTGTGGCCTTTTTGACGGCCAAAGCCTTTGACTTCAGTGACCGTCATCCCGGTAATACCTACCTCGGCCAGCGCTTCACGGACATCGTCCAGCTTGAAGGGTTTAATAATCGCATCAATCTTTTTCATGCTATTCCTTGAAAAGGTCGCCTGTGTTTTGATCGGTTAAACGTAACATATTTCGCGCTACTTTACGGCATGAAAACTACTCTTTGAAATCATTCGCATCCAGTTCGTGGCGGGAGAGTAGCTTATAGAATTCCGTGCGGTTGCGCCCCGCCATCCTTGCCGCGTGCGTCACGTTACCTTTGGTAATTTGCAGTAACTTGCGCAGATAGTTCAGTTCAAATTGGTTTCGCGCTTCGGCAAAAGTTGGCAACGCGGTGTTTTCGCCTTCCAGCGCCTGCTCGACCAACGCATCGCTGATCACCGGCGAAGAGGTTAACGCCACGCATTGTTCAATGACGTTGACCAGTTGGCGCACGTTGCCCGGCCAACTTGCCGTCATCAGCCGTTTCATTGCATCAGTAGAAAAGGCGCGAACAAACGGTTTATGCCGCTGTGCCGACTGTCTGAGCAGATGATTAGCCAGCAGCGGAATATCCTCGGTACGCTCCGCCAGCGCCGGAATTTTCAGGCTCACGACATTCAGCCGGTAGTACAAATCTTCACGAAATTCGCCCCGCGCCATCGCCTTCGGCAGATCGCGGTGCGTCGCGGAAATAATTCGCACGTCGATATCAATATCGCGATTGCTGCCCAGCGGCCTGACTTTACGCTCCTGTAACACCCGCAGCAGCTTCACCTGTAACGGCGCGGGCATATCGCCAATTTCATCCAGAAACAGCGTGCCGCCTTCCGCCGCCTGGAACAACCCTTCACGATTGCTCACTGCGCCGGTAAAGGCGCCGCGCGCATGGCCGAATAATTCGGACTCCAGCAACTGTTCCGGCAACGCGCCGCAGTTGATGGCGACAAACGGCTTGTTACTGCGCGGGCTGGCATTATGAATCGCCTGTGCGAAAATCTCTTTCCCGGTGCCGCTTTGTCCGTTAATCAATACGCTGACATCCGACTGCGCGACCATGCGCGCCTGTTCAAGCAGTCGCAGCATCAGCGGGCTACGGGTAACGATAGCGTTGCGCCAGCTATCGTCCGTCGCGGGAGCGGACTGCTCCAGCGCTTCATCTATCGCTTTATATAACGCGTCTCTGTCGATCGGCTTCGTCAAAAAGCTGAATACGCCTTTCTGGGTAGCGGCCACCGCATCCGGAATAGAACCATGCGCCGTCAGAATGATAACCGGCATTCCCGGCTGTACTTTCTGAATTTCTGTGAACAGTTGCATACCATCCATTTCATCCATGCGCAGGTCGCTTATTACCAGATCCACTTTTTCCCGATGCAGTACCCGCAGTCCTTCCTGGCCGCTCTCTGCGGTCACTACACTGTATCCTTCACTGGTCAGGCGCATACCGAGCAATTTCAGTAATCCGGGATCGTCATCGACCAGCAGCAGGTGCGCCGGTTTACGGCTTATCATGGCGTTACCTCATCTTGTGACGGCGACGGCGCCGCGCCATCTTCAGACGTCGCGGGTTTGTCATTCGTATGCGGCGTATCGGCGTTGTAATTCCCTGCCGGTTTTCGTGTCGAAAGCTGGCGCTCAATATCGGTTAAACTCTCCAGCTTACGGGTGGTAAGATCGAGCTGCGTTTGCAAGGCCTGTTGCTGCTGGCGCAGCGCATCAAGCTCACTATCTGACGTTTGCTGGAGCTTGCTATAACGCTGACGTTCGGCAGAAAGTGCTAATTGCAGCGCCTGACCGTCATGCCAGATTTGGTAGACGGGCCGTACCTGAGCCGGTATTTGCGCGCTTAACGCCTCCAGACGGGTCACTATGGCGCGCCGCTCCGGCGGCGTAATTTTTGCATCCGCCAGTAAAATCCCGCGCCTGAAGGCATTTTGCCAGTTATCATCCGTCAACGCGCGCGCCTCTGCGCGCGACTGAACCGGCATCAGACGATCGGCGCAGTCAATCGTGCGTAGCCAGTACAGCGGATTCGTCTCCACCGCCTGCCCGCGTAGCGACCAGATATCCGCGCACGCCGTCGGGAGATAATCCGCCAGTTGATAATGGGGGAGCGTGTCCTGCGCTGCGCTACCGGGCAGTTGCTGTGAAGCATGGGGAACACATGCGGTCAGCGCCAGACACGATATGCCCACCGGTATTCCCCACCGCAAAAGGCATCGTTTAATAGTTTGGACGAAAACGTGTGACATACGCACCAGGCTTAAATTCATATTAGTGTTTGTCAGATGCAGGCAGCGGCAGCGAGATGCGAAAACAGACTTCCTGCGCTTTGTCATCCACCAGTTGGATCTCTCCCTGCATTCGACGAATACAATCTCTGGCGATACTCAGCCCTAGCCCACTGCCTTTTACCGCCCCTTTTCGCTGGTGGCTTCCCTGGAAAAAAGGCTCAAAAATCATTTCTCTTTCGGTTTGCGGAATCGGCTCGCCGCTATTAACCACATCGATATAAACCGTGGAGCCCTGAGAGCGACTACGGATACAAATGTTACCGGATTCAGCGCCATAGTGCACCGCGTTGGAATAGAGATTATCCAGCACGCTCATCAGCAACATGGGCTCTGCTATGCAGCGTTCGGCCTCCAGGTCGACATCGGTATGCATCATTTTAGCGCGGGCAGGCAAACTGTGGGCGGAAACCACCATATCCACAAGCGGCGCGATATCGACCGCTTCCAGCTCTGTGGCACTGTCTACCAGTTTCCGGTTGTAATCAAGCAATTGCTCAATCAATTTTTGTAAATTACGACTGCTGTCATCCAGAATATCGACCACCTCTTTTTGCTCCGGCGTCAGCGGCCCAACCACCTGATCGGCCAGCAGCTCTGTCCCCTCGCGCATACTGGCCAGCGGGGTTTTCAGCTCATGGGACAAGTGACGTAGAAACTGATGGCGCTGGGATTCCAGCCACGCCAGACGCTCACTCAGCCAGATAATGCGCTGCCCCACCGATCGTAATTCACGCGGACCGGTAAAGGTGACGGTATTCCCTAAAGAACGGCCTTCGCCCAGGCGATTAATCATCCGTTCAATTCCTTTCACCGGCCCGATAATCATGCGGGTAAAAAGTAGCACCATCGCCAGGCTCACCAGAAATAGCACCAGCGCCTGCCAGCCGAAAAATTGTCCGCGCTCGGCGATTTCTTGTTGTAACTGTTGCCCACGCGAATAAACCACAGTACGCGTCGCCTGCACCATTTCCGTATTCGCGTTGGCAAAGGCCTCCAGACGCGCGGCCGCTGCCGCTTCCGGGCCGCTATCTTTACACTGCAATTGCGCCAGCGCGTTTAAATCCTGGCGTAACGCCTGATACAACTTATCATCCGGCAAGACGCCGGCATGGGCGTCCAGCATATCGCTATAGCGCTTACGCTGGCTTTGATACACTTTTGCCAGCGTCGGATCGTCAAGCACACAATACTGTCGGTAGCTTCGCTCCATCTCCAGCGCGACGTTGGTCATCGCCTCGCTGCGCCGGGCGTCAATAAGCGTGCTGCGGTTAGTCACCGCAGCCTGATCGCTTAACGCGTTAAGGCTTTGCCACGCCTGCCAGGCCAGAACCAGCAACGGCAGCAGGATCAGCAAAAAGGCCAGCATGACCAATTGTCGTAAAGAACGGGGGAAAACAGACCAGCGCTTCAACGTGTCGCTCACATAAAAGAAGAATAAAAAAGATGCTAACCGAGGGAAGCGCCAGATACAACAAAGCCGGGCTAAACCCGGCTTTGTTATGGAATAAGGCGGTGCCTAACTCGACGTTTCGCCCGGAGGTTGATAAAGCTACGCTATTATCAGAAGTTGGACGGCAGGCACCTTGTTGTGCGTCATTCGAAGTTTATGTAGCGCGTCCCTAAGGGGCTGACATAAGAAGGTGAATGAGCCACTGGTTATCATTATGCAGTAATTGTGCCAATATTCAAAAGACTTTGTTAACACAATGATAGATATGAAAAATATCGTTATTCATGCTAAAAATGGCTCTGTCTGTTTTTTGCCCTTTCTGTCGCCAATCAGCAACACCTGCAACACCTAAAAATAAAACAATTTAAAATCAAATAGTTAAATGTCTCTTTTTGGCGACAACCTATCCCCCACTCATGTCGGGATTTCCCGACACTTTAATCTTGCGGCATAAGCACTAGTTTATTGCCGGATGACGGCGTAAACGCCTTATCCGGCCTACCGCTTGACGTTCAAGACGGTAGCTTCAACCGCGCTTCCCCGTGGGCCTGATAAGCGCCGTCTACAAAAAATCCCCTCGTGAATAGGGGCTTAATGGCTATCGGGCTAATTAACCAAGCTGCTTACGCGCATTACGGAAGATACGCATCCACGGGCTATCCTCGCCCCAGTTTTCCGGGTGCCAGGAGTTGGCGACGGTGCGGAATACGCGTTCCGGATGCGGCATCATAATCGTCACCCGACCGTTTTCGGTCGTCACCGCCGTGATGCCGTTCGGCGAACCGTTCGGGTTAGCCGGATAGGTTTCAGTCACCTTACCAAAGTTATCAACGTAGCGCAGAGCGACCAGGCCTTTGCTCTCAAGCGCGGCAAGATGCGCATCGTCACGTACCTCAACGCGCCCTTCCCCATGGGAAACCGCAATCGGCATCTGTGAGCCTACCATTCCTTGCAGCAGCAGCGATGGGCTTTGCGTCACTTCCACCAGGCTGAAGCGGGCTTCGAAGCGGTCAGAATGGTTACGTACAAACCGCGGCCACAGTTCGCTGCCCGGGATCAGCTCGCGCAGATTCGACATCATCTGGCAACCGTTGCACACGCCCAGCGCCAGTGTCTGCGGACGATGGAAGAAGGTTTCGAATTCGTCGCGCACCCGATGGTTAAACAGAATGGATTTCGCCCAGCCTTCGCCCGCCCCCAGCACGTCGCCGTAGGAAAAGCCGCCGCAAGCCACCAGCGCATGGAAGTTGCCCAGACCGATACGACCGCCCAGCAGGTCGCTCATATGGACGTCAATCGCGTCAAAGCCCGCACGATGGAACGCCGCCGCCATCTCCACGTGAGAGTTCACCCCCTGCTCGCGCAGTACAGCGACTTTCGGTCGTGCGCCTGTCGCAATGTACGGCGCGGCGATATCTTCATTAATATCAAACGACAGCTTCACGTTGAGGCCCGGATCGGCATCATTCGCTTTCGCCTCATGTTCCTGATCAGCACATTGCGGATTGTCGCGCAGACGCTGCATCTGCCAGGTGGTTTCCGCCCACCAGACACGCAGCGTAGTGCGGCTTTCGCTGAATACCGTCTGGTCATTAGCGGTAATCACAAAGCGATCGCCAGCCAGGGCCTGACCAAGGTAGTGGACGCAGTCAGCAAGACCGTACTGCGCCAACAGCGCTTCGACCGCGTCTCTGTCTTCAGCGCGTACCTGAATCACGCCGCCCAGCTCCTCGTTGAACAGTGCGGCCAGATGGTCATCGCCCAGCGCGGCGATATCGACCTGCACGCCGCAGTGGCCGGCAAAGGCCATCTCGGCCAGCGTCACCAGCAGACCGCCGTCGGAACGGTCGTGCCAGGCCAGTAATTTACGCGCAGCGACCAGCGCCTGCATGGCGTCATAGAAGCCTTTCAGTTGCGCGACGTCACGCACGTCCGCGGGTTTGTCGCCAAGCTGACGATAGACCTGCGCCAGCGCCGTTGCGCCCAGCGCGTTGTGGCCCTTGCCAAGATCGATCAGCAACAAGGCGTTATCTTCCGTTGACAGCTGCGGCGTAAGGGTGTGACGCACGTCTTCCACGCGGGCAAACGCGGAAATCACCAGCGACAGCGGCGAGGTCATTTCGCGCTGTTCGTTGCCTTCCTGCCAGCGGGTTTTCATCGACATCGAATCTTTGCCCACCGGAATCGTCAGGCCAAGCTGCGGACAGAGTTCCTCTCCCACCGCTTTAACCGCGTCATATAAACCGGCATCTTCGCCAGGATGACCGGCTGCCGCCATCCAGTTAGCGGAAAGCTTAATGCGCTTGATATCGCCAATCTGCGTCGCGGCAATGTTAGTCAACGCTTCACCGACGGCCAGACGGGCGGAGGCGGCAAAGTCCAGCAGCGCCACCGGCGCGCGCTCGCCAATCGACATCGCTTCGCCGTAGTAGCTGTCGAGGCTGGCGGTAGTGACCGCGCAGTCAGCCACCGGGACCTGCCACGGGCCAACCATCTGGTCACGCGCCACCATACCGGTGACGGTACGGTCGCCAATAGTGACAAGGAAGGTTTTTTCCGCCACGGTCGGCAGATGCAGAACACGATTTACCGCGTCGGCAATCGTGATATCCGCGCGGTTCAGCGCATCGCCTTTCGCCTTCAATGTTTGCACATCGCGGGTCATTTTCGGCGTTTTGCCCAGCAGGACATCCAGCGGCAGGTCGATCGGCTGATTGTCGAAATGGTTATCATGCAACGAGAGATGCTGTTCTTCGGTAGCATCGCCAATGACCGCATACGGCGCGCGTTCGCGCTTACACAGTTCGTCGAACAGCGGCAACTGGTCAGCCGCGACCGCCAGTACGTAGCGCTCCTGGGATTCGTTACACCAGATTTCCAGCGGGCTCATGCCCGGCTCGTCGCTAAGAATGTCGCGCAGTTCGAATTTCCCGCCGCGCCCGCCGTCGCTCACCAGCTCCGGCATCGCATTGGAGAGACCGCCCGCGCCCACATCATGGATAAACAAGATTGGGTTAGCGTCGCCCAACTGCCAGCAGCGGTCGATCACTTCCTGGCAGCGGCGTTCCATTTCCGGGTTGTCGCGCTGAACAGAGGCAAAATCGAGATCCGCATCAGACTGGCCGGAAGCCATTGACGATGCCGCGCCGCCGCCGAGGCCGATATTCATCGCCGGGCCGCCAAGGACGATCAGCTTCGCGCCCACGACGATCTCGCCTTTCTGCACGTGATCGGCGCGAATATTACCGATCCCGCCCGCCAGCATGATCGGCTTATGGTAGCCGCGCAGCTCTTCGCCGTTGTGGCTGTTCACTTTCTCTTCATAAGTACGGAAGTAACCGGTCAGCGCCGGGCGACCAAATTCGTTGTTAAACGCCGCGCCGCCCAGCGGACCTTCGGTCATGATATCCAGCGCGGTGACAATACGTTCCGGCTTGCCAAAATCCTCTTCCCACGGCTGTTCAAAGCCCGGAATACGCAGGTTGGAAACGGAGAAGCCTACCAGCCCGGCTTTTGGTTTCGCGCCACGCCCGGTGGCGCCTTCATCACGAATTTCGCCGCCGGAACCGGTCGCCGCCCCCGGCCACGGAGAGATGGCGGTTGGGTGGTTATGCGTTTCGACCTTCATCAGAATGTGCGCGGGCTCCTGATGAAAATCGTAACGGCCAGTATTGTGGTCGGCGAAGTAGCGCCCCACCGCAGATCCTTCCATCACCGCGGCATTGTCTTTATAGGCAGAGAGCACATAGTCCGGCGTGGTTTCGAAGGTGTTTTTAATCATTTTAAACAGCGACTTCGGCTGCGGTTTACCGTCGATAATCCAGTCGGCGTTAAAAATCTTGTGGCGGCAGTGCTCGGAGTTCGCCTGGGCGAACATGTACAATTCGATATCGTTCGGGTTGCGCCCCAGTTTGGTAAACGCCTCCTGCAAATAGTCGATTTCATCTTCCGCCAGCGCCAGACCAAGACGCAGGTTGGCGTCAATTAACGCCTGACGGCCTTCTCCCAGCAGATCGACACTGGAAACCGGCGCAGGCTGATGGTGGATAAACAGTTTTTCCGCATCGGTTAAAGAAGAGAACACCGTCTCCATCATACGGTCGTGCAGCTCTGCGGCCACTTGTCGCCACTGTTCCGCCGTCAACGTCGAAGCCTCGATATAGTACGCTACGCCGCGCTCCAGCCGATCAACCTGTTGCAGGCCGCAGTTGTGGGCGATATCCGTTGCTTTTGAAGACCAGGGGGAGATGGTACCAGGACGCGGTGTGACCAACAGGAGTTTACCCGCCGGCGTATGGCTGTTAAGCGCCGGGCCGTATTGCAACAGACGGGTAAGCTGCGCCTGCTCGCTATCATTTAACGGGGCGTTCAGGTCAGCAAAATGGACATACTCAGCGTATATATTGTGGACCTGGAGGTTGGCAGCCTGAAAGCGCGCCAGCAGTTTATTGATACGGAATGCAGACAGTGCAGGCGAACCACGCAGAATTTCCATCATAAGTCTCTCGTCTTCTAAGCTTTGGTGTGCGCAAGGGGGGAAACGGCCGTCATTATAAAGAATCTGACGCGCCGACGAAACCGTTTGCGTAGAAATAAAATCACCGCTTTTTCTTGTCATACGGTGCGGCTATCGTTGCGAATAAGTTGCCAACTGGCGCATTGTTACGCAAAATGCCGCTCATTAATGACTTATCTATTGCAGCAAAACATCTTTTTCAGCCCGAGGCAACGCACGATCCAGAGAATTAACTAATTGAAAAAATTAAAGATTAATTATCTGTTCATCGGCATATTGACGCTGCTGCTGGCAGCAGCCCTTTGGCCCTCAATCCCCTGGTTCGGTAAAACCGAAAACCATATCGCCGCGATTCAAGCCCGGGGGATACTGCGCGTCAGTACGATCGACTCGCCATTAACCTATTCCGTTATCAACGGTAAAAAATATGGTCTGGACTATGAACTGGCGCAGCAGTTCGCCAACTATCTCGGCGTGAAGCTGAAAGTGACGGTGCGCCAGAATATCAGCCAGTTGTTTGACGATCTGGATAACGGCAATGCCGACCTGCTCGCGGCAGGGCTGGTCTACGACAGCGCACGCGTTAAAAACTATCAGCCCGGTCCCATGTATTACTCGGTTTCGCAACAGCTCGTCTACCGGGTCGGACAATATCGCCCACGTTCGCTGGCGACCGTTAACGAGAATCAGCTTACCATTGCGCCAGGGCACGTCGTGGTCAATGACTTACAGCGTTTAAAAGAGACAAAGTTTCCCGACCTGAGCTGGAAAGTGGATGATAAAAAAGGCTCGACGACGCTGCTGGAAGAGGTCATCAGCGGCAAACTGGATTACACCATTGCCGATTCAGTGGCGATCAGTCTGTTTCAGCGCGTTCATCCCGAGCTGGCCGTGGCGCTGGATGTCACGGATGAACAGCCCGTGACCTGGTTTAGCCGACTGGACGACGATAATACGCTCTCCGCCGCGCTGCTCGATTTTTTCAATTCGATCAATGAAGACGGGTCGTTGGCGCGGATCGAAGAGAAATATCTGGGACATGGCGATGATTTCGACTACGTTGATACCCGCTCTTTCCTGCGAGCGGTAGATAACGTCCTGCCGGAGCTGGAACCGTTATTTAAAAAATATGCCAAAGAGATAGACTGGCGCCTGCTGGCGGCGATTTCTTATCAGGAATCACACTGGGACCCGCTGGCGACCTCGCCAACCGGCGTGCGCGGCCTGATGATGCTGACTAAAAATACCGCCCAAAGTCTGGGGCTGACCGACCGTACCGATGCGGAGCAAAGCATCAGCGGCGGCGCTCGCTATCTTGAAGATATGATGGCTAAAGTTCCCGAAACCGTTCCGGAAGACGAGCGTATCTGGTTTGCCTTAGCCGCCTACAATATGGGTTATGCGCACATGCTCGATGCCAGATCGCTGACGGTAAAAACCAAAGGCAATCCGGATAGCTGGACCGATGTGAAGCAGCGTTTGCCGCTATTAAGCCAAAAACCGTATTACAGTAAGTTAACCTACGGTTACGCGCGTGGACATGAGGCTTATGCTTATGTGGAAAATATCCGTAAATACCAGATAAGTTTGGTGGGGTATTTGCAGGAAAAAGAAAAGCAGGAAGCGGAAGCTATGAAACTGGCGCAGGATTACCCGGCGGTGTCGCCGGAGGAGCTGAATAAAGCACCCTTCCCCTTCCTGTCGTTTTTATCGCAGTCATCAGGCTACCTGACGCATTCGCCGTCTTTACTGTTTACGCCGCAGAAGAAAGAAGAAAAATAGCGCGATGGTCTTATTGGATGGCGACGCGCAACCTCTTATCCGGCATTGCGCTATACTGCCGGCCCCGCGCCTTCCGCACGGTCGGCTTTCTTCAGGGCTTTAATTTCCTGACGACGCATACGGAAAAAATCACTGAGCAGCGTCGCACATTCATCGCGCAGCACCCCTTCAATAATGTCGACCCGGTGATTCATTCCCGGATGGTGCAGCACATCAATTAGCGATCCGGCCGCGCCGGTTTTTGCATCGCGCGCGCCAAAGACAACGCGTCCAATGCGGCTATGCACCATAGCGCCTGCGCACATCACACAGGGTTCCAGTGTGACATACAGCGTGGTATCCAGTAACCGATAATTCTGCAATACCAGACCGCCCTGACGCAGCGCCATTATTTCAGCGTGCGCAGTAGGATCGTGGCGGCCAATGGGTCGGTTCCAGCCTTCGCCAATGACGCGATGGTTATGCACCAATACCGCGCCAACCGGAACCTCGCGTTCGTCCCAGGCGCGTTTCGCCAGCGTCAGCGCGTGGCGCATCCAGTATTCGTGATCTAATTCGACATCAGACAAAGAGGTAACTCCGGTAATGAAAGCGGGCGGCATTATACACAGACGCTATGCGTTTCACTATTCGAGCTGCTGCAACTCGCCGTGCGGCGTCACCCGCCAGCGATGCTGGCAAAAATAAAGCAGCGGGTTATCCTGTTTGCTGTCGCTGTAGCCGCTATAAAGACGCAGCGGCGTACCGATTTTACGTTCCAGTTGCGCGACTTTTTCATGGCCCAGACAGCGCACGGTTAATACCCAGCCGCCATACCGTCGCGCCATCTGGCTGGCGATGAGGTTAACGCGCGGCAGCCACGGCGTATCAAAATAGACTTGCTCTACCAATGATTGCGGAGAACCGGTAATAAGCCAGATATCCGCGTCAGAGCTCAATAGATAGGTGGTCAGACGCTCCTGTACTACCGGAAACGCCGTGACGTTAGCGCGAAACCAACGGACAAAATCCGCCTGATGCGCCTGCAAACGCGTTTCGCTATGGCCAAAAGTACAGCCCCACAATAACAGACTCATCGGCCAGCGGGCCGCACGCCCTTTTACCAGTAAACCGATACCGATAATGGGCAACAGCGGCAGTACGAGCAGCGCATTTAGCGGCTGACGGCGCAGCAAATAACGCAGAAAACTGCCGAACATATCCTGTTGATGTAACGTTCCATCCAAATCAAAAAAGACGACACGACGCTCGTGGCTGACCAAACCTTACTCCTCTGGATCATTGAACCCCAGCAGCCAGGTAAAAATAAACCCGGCAATTACCGCTATTAAATAGCCTAACAGATAGAACAGGACTTTTCCGGCAACAATTGTTAATGCCAGCGGCAAACCGGAAATACCAAAGGTAATTACCGTCGCCACTTTCCAGTAGCTGATCAACGCCCCGCCTACCGCGCCGCCGAGGCAAGCGCCAATAAATGGCTTACCCAATGGCAGCGTGACGCCAAAAATCAGCGGCTCGCCAATCCCCAGCAGTCCGACCGGAAGCGCGCCTTTAATCACCTTTTTGAGCCGCGCATTGCGGGTTTTCATCAGTACGGCAATGGCCGCGCCTATCTGACCAACGCCCGCCATCGCCAGGATGGGAAACAGCGCGTTATAGCCGTGCGCTTGCACCAGCTCCACATGAATAGGCACCAGCCCCTGATGCAGCCCGGTCAGTACCAACGGCAGGAAAGTTCCGGCTAGCACCGCGCCCACCAGAAAACCGCCGCGATCGATAGCCCAGGACGCGCCGTGAGCGATAGCGTCTGAAATCCAGCCGCCAAGCGGTTGCAGAGCGACAATCGCTACCGCGCCGGTGATAACAGTCGTCAATAAAGGGTTAAGAATTAACTCCAGCGACCCCGGCAGCAGCTTACGGAACTGGCGCTCAATCCAGCACATTAACGCCACCACCAGCAGGACGGCGATAACGCCGCCCCGTCCCGGCTGAAGCGCCTCGCCAAAGAGCGTAATCTGCGCCAGTTGCGGGCTGGAAAGGATCCCCGCCATCACGCCGCCTAACGCCTGCGATCCGCCAAAGACTTTCGCGGTATTGACGCCAACCAGAATGTTCATGATAGCGAACACCGCGCTACCAAATATCCCCATCAGGCCCAGCAGGTTAGGATAGTGGACGGCAACATCGCCGACGATATCCGGACGTTTAAGAATGTTGATAATGCCGGTAATCAAGCCGGATGCGATAAAGGCGGGGATAAGCGGTATAAAAACATTCGCCAGCTTACGCAACGCATCGCTCATCGGCGCTTTATACTTCGCTTTCGCCTCGGATTTGGTACGCGCCATAGCGTCATCCGGCTTTACACCACCTACGGCAATCTGCACGCGCATCGCATCAACCACCTGTGCAGCCTTCCCCGGTCCAACGATCAGCTGATGTTGCTCCCCTTGCTTTACGTATCCACTGATGCCAGGCAACGCTTTTAAGCGCGGAATATCCAGTTGGCTGTCGTCCTGTACCTCCACCCTGACTCGCGTCATACAGTTTTCCAGGCGCAGAATATTTTGCTCTCCGCCGATACCACGTAAAATGTCGCTGGCGAGCGCTGCCGTCTTATCCATACACACCTCTTTAGTGTTCTAACGCCGCCCTTAAAAAGCCCTGATGAGCGGCGAGTTTTTCCCTGGCGGCTGCAGCATCCAGCCCCGTAAGCGCCATCAAAATGGCGGGCTTAACCTCAAAATCGGTCTGTTTCAGCAACGTTTCCGCCTCTTCACGACCTATCCCGGTCGCTTCAACGACCATCCGACACGCGCGATCGACCAGTTTGACGTTGGTGGCTTTCATATCCACCATCAGGTTTTGATAGACCTTGCCGAACTTCACCATCGCGCCGGTAGAAATCATATTGAGTACCATTTTCTGCGCGGTGCCGGATTTCAGCCGCGTGGAGCCGGTAAGCGCTTCCGGCCCGACAACGGGCGAAATGGCGATATTAGCCTCCCGCGCAATAGGCGAATCTGGATTACAGGAGACGGCAACAGTGGTACAACCGGACTGTCGCGCATAGCGCAGGCCGCCAATCACATAGGGTGTACGACCCGACGCCGCGAGCCCCACGACCAGATCCTGTTCTTGCAGATTTAGCGCGACAAGATCGTCTTCGCCTGCCTGTTGGCTGTCTTCCGCGCCTTCGACCGCCTTCAGCAACGCGCCCGGCCCACCGGCAATCAGCCCGACGACCAGACCGTGCGGAACGCCAAACGTCGGGGGGCATTCTGAGGCATCCAGTACGCCAAGCCGACCACTGGTGCCCGCGCCCATATAGATGATACGTCCGCCAGACTTCAGCGCCGCCACAGCGGCATCCACCGCACGCGCAACGTCAGGCAGAGTGGCTTTTACCGCTTCCGCTACCCGCGTATCCTGTTCATTAAAACGCTTAACTAATTCAGGAGTAGGCAACGCATCCAGATCCATCGTTTGCGGGTTACGGGTTTCAGACACTAAGGTACCAAGATTCATTTTTGTCCCTCTGGAATTTTTAATTCATAATAAGCGTCCATGATGGAATAGAATATTCCCCCAGGCGAGTGAAATTTCGTTTTGTCGTCGCCATCACGTTTCGCAGGAGCTGCCCATGAACTGTTTGATTCGTATTCGCCAGCGTTATCCGGATCTCGCGCAAAGCGACAGGAAACTGGCGGATTATCTGCTCGCGCAACCGGATACAGCGCGACATCTGAGCTCGCAGCAACTGGCGGCCGAAGCGGGCGTCAGCCAATCCAGCGTAGTCAAATTCGCGCAAAAACTGGGGTTTAAAGGGTTTCCTGCATTGAAACTGGCTATCAGCGAAGCGTTGGCCAGCAATCCTAATCCGCATTCCGTTCCCGTTCATAACCAGATTCGCGGCGACGATCCGATGCGCCTGGTCGGGGAAAAATTAATTAAAGAGAATGTGGCGGCGATGCACGCCACGCTGGACGTTAACAGTGAAGAAAAGCTGTTAGAAAGCGTCACGATGCTGCGCCACGCCCGCCGTATTGTGATCACCGGGATTGGCGCCTCTGGGCTGGTGGCGCAAAATTTTGCCTGGAAGCTACTGAAGATTGGCATTAACGCGGTGGTTGAGCGCGATATGCACGCCCTGCTGGCAACAGTGCAGGCGCTGGCGCCGGAGGATCTGCTGCTGGCGATCTCTTATTCCGGGGAACGGCGCGAGCTGAACCTGGCGGCGGACGAAACATTACGCGCAGGCGCGAAGATCCTGGCCATTACCGGTTTTTCTCCCAACGCCTTGCAGCAGCGCGCCACCCGCTGTCTGTATACGATTGCCGAAGAGCAGGCGACGCGCAGCGCCGCTATCTCCTCGACACATGCGCAAATGATGTTGACCGACTTACTGTTTATGGCGCTGGTACAACAGGATTTAGAGCGGGCGCCGGAGCGTATTCGCCATAGCGAGGCGCTGGTAAAAAAACTGGTTTGAAAATGGCTCTTCCGCCTCATGCAGAAGAGCCATCAAGTTTATTGCGCTTCTTTCGCGTGAATCAATTGCGTCAGGAGTGTGTTAACCGGTACGGCAATATTGTTCTGAGCGCCGATTCGCGCAATCGCACCATTTAAATAGTCGATTTCAGTCAGTCGGCCTTTATGTAAATCCTGATGCATAGAAGGATAGTGGTGGCCGCTCTCACGCGGATCGAACACTTTCTTCACCGTATTCATCACCATTTGCTCAGTCAACGGAATATTCTGGCTGGCAGCAACCAATACAAACTCATCAACTACCGCTTGCGCTAAATCTAAAGCACCAGGCCGCTGACCAAATCCGCCGACATTACAATCCAGTAGCGCGCAATAGGTGTTCATTACGCTATTAAAGGCTGCTTTCTTCCAGATCGATAATAATACGTCAGGGCTTATTTCAGCATTCAATCCCGCGCTATTAAGAGTGGCAATGACCTTAGCCTCTTGAGCCGAATCCTGGCTGGCAATCGGCTGCAGTTCAATCGTTCCGGTACCGGTGGCCATAATATGCCCAGCCCCCTCCAGTTCGCTGGACCATAACGTCACACCCGCATAGATTTTCTGCCGATCGACATATTTCTCCAGCGTTTCAATATTTCCCAGGCCGTTAGATAAAATCATCACGACCTTCGCGGCTGGCAGCAGCGGCTTAATACGCAGTAACATGCTATCCAGCTGCATGGCTTTGGTAAACAGAATAACCAGTTCAAACTCCCCCTGGGATTCATCAGCCAACATAGCAGGGATGGGGTAATACTTCTGAGTCGTTTCCGTTTCGACAAACAACCCCTTGCTACGAATAGCGTCGACATGCTCCTGCCAGCTATCGATAAGCGTCACGTCGTGCCCGGCCTCCAGCAGCATATAGCCAAAACGACACCCCATAGCGCCTGCACCTGCGATTGCAATTTTCATTTTTATTTCCTTATTATCTGATTAATGAATTTTGGCTAAAACCGTTGCGACATATTTTTTCGTTATCAGGGTCAACACGACTCCAATAAGCAATAGCACCGTTGTCAAAATAAATACTGTATTGTAGCTTCCGGTATATTTTGCAATAGCGGACGTTACATAAGGAGCAATAACCGCACCGACGGCAAAACCAAAATACATAAAGCCGTAGTTTAGCCCCTGGTTACGCATACCAAAATTCTGGCTGGTCAAACCAGGGAAGATAACTAATATACCGGCATAAGCAAAGCCCACGCCCAGAGCGCTGAAATAAAATACCGAAGTATTGCCATTGAAGAAAAATAACAGCAGCATACACAAGCAGGTAAAGAGGTAAACAATAACCAGCGTATTATAGCCGCCTAATTTATCGGTTAACCCTCCCCAGAACAGGCGACCGATCGAGTTAAATATCGAGACCAGGCTAACGACTAATGCACCGGACAGTAAACCGTACTGCGTCATACCAATTTGCGCAGAGCTTGAGCTAATTACCATCCCAGAGAACACGCCCAGCGCCAGAATCATAAACAGCAGCCAGAAGCGCAGATCTTTCAGCATGTGCCGATAGTCTTTATCCAGTGGCGACGCTTTAATTCCTCCGCTATCTTTTGCTGGCGCGCTACGAATAAAGAACTGGACGATAAAAATAACCACCAGATAAACAATACCCAGATATAACAACGCCCGACTAACATCGTGAGTTTGCGCCATAAAATATTCGGCCAGGCGGGTGCAAAGTAGCGTCCCGACGCCAACACCCGCCAGTACGATACCGCTGGCAAGACCGCGACGGTCAGGGAAAAATTTCAGAATATTATTAAGATTACCCGTAAAAGCCAGGCCCGATCCCAACCCGGCAATGACGCCGTAGGTTAAAAACAGCATGGGCAAATTATCCACAAACCCGGACAAGATAAAACCTAAAGAAAACAGGATACCACCGATAACTATCGCCTGCTTTCCTTTACCATTGTCGATCATTCTCCCGCCCCAAATCATCGGTAAAGGAATGATCCCCATATTGATAGAGAATGCTAACGCCAGCGTAGCCGGATCCCAGTGATATTGCGCCATGAGTGGTGTTTTGAAATAGCTAAATGCGTAGACGCCCCCGAGCACAAAATTGATGCACACGTGAGCGGCAAGCATTCCCCAGCGGTTGATTGATGCCGACATAATTTTCCCTTTTTAAAATGCACTGATCACAGTTTAAAAAAAGCAAAATAGGCAAACAATTTGGTATTTTTTATAATCGTTATAACAAAACCCAATCTATTGGCATTAAATTTTAATGAATATCAAACAACTACACTCCTTCCTGATATTGTGTGATGAATTACATTATGGTCGGGCAGCCAGTCGCCTGTTTATCACTCAGCCATCATTAAGTCAGCAAATCAAACAACTTGAGTCATCACTTAAAACAATATTATTTAAGCGAAAAGGTAGAGGAATTAAATTAACAAAAGCAGGCATTATTTTGCAACGACACGCTAACAAAATAATGCTGGATTTAAAAAATGCCGAAAATGAACTTCTTCCCTATCAGGACCAACAGCGCGATACTATTTCAATCGGGGTGTCAGGCAGTTACCTGGTCCTGCCCGCTTTTCGCAACTTTATGGCGCACCATCCGGAAATATCTTTAAATGTTAAAGAGTTCTCAACTGAGCAAACCATTAAAAAGCTGACGGATAGCGCCGTTGATATTGGCATTGTTTATCGAACAGCGCTCCCTGCCCAGCTAAGCTCGACCATGCTGTTTGAAGATGAAATTATCGCTGCAATCCCACTTTCTCATCCTCTGGCGACACGCGAACGTCTGCATTTAAAAGATTTAAACGACCAGCCCATTATCGTGCTTAATGACTCTCTGCTATTAAGAGGGATCATCACCACAGAATTTAATAACCGCAAAGTCGTTCCTAACGTCATCTGCGAACTGGATAACCACTACTCATGCCTTGAGTATGCCGAAGCGCAGATTGGCATCGCATTTATTACCCGCTCGCTAACCCATTTATCGACACCCAAAAATGTTCGCCTGGTTTCACTGGGCATCCCCGCATTCTTTATTCCTGTCATGCTGGTGCACAGTAATGACCTTTCACTGGATAACGCAACCATCTGCCTGCTCAAGCAGATCAAAAATTTTTACACGGTAGATAACAAATCAGCGCCAGAAAAGAGCTGGCCCGAGCAGAAAATAGGCGTATAATGCCCGCCCGATTTGTGTTGTTTCTGAGAATTTCCTGATGGCGCTGTTAATCACCAAAAAATGTATCAATTGCGATATGTGCGAGCCGGAGTGCCCGAATGAGGCGATTTCAATGGGCGACAGCATTTATGAGATTAACAGCGACAAATGCACCGAGTGTGTAGGCCATTACGAAACGCCGACCTGTCAGAAAGTCTGCCCGATCCCCAATACGATTTTGCAGGATCCCGCCCATGTCGAAACCGAAGAACAGTTGTGGGATAAGTTTGTTCTGATGCATCACGCAGATAAACTGTAAGCGGGTTAACGCATTTCCAACGCAACAATGTCTGATGGCGCTATGCTTATCAGGCCGACAATATATCGGCCTGTAGGTCAGATAACGTGTTTACGCCGCCATCCGGCAAATCTAACTTTCCAGAATGACCGTAGCGCAGGCGTAATGGCGTTCATCGGCCAACGTGACATGCATATGCGCCACACCGAGTTTTTCCGCCAGCGTTAACGCCTCGCCCCACAGCCGCAAACGTGGTTTTCCCAGCTCATCGTTAAACACTTCGAACTGATTGAACGCCAGACCGTTGCGGATGCCGGTGCCAAAAGCTTTCGCTGCCGCCTCTTTGACCGCAAAACGCTTGGCGAGAAAACGCACCGGCTGCTGATGCGTCTCCCAGATAGCCCACTCGTTGTCACTGAGCACACGCCTTGCCAGACGTTCGCCGGAACGGGAGATCACTGCCTCAATGCGGGCAATCTCTACAATATCCGTTCCCAGGCCGAGAATCGCCATTAGCCGCGCGCTTCCAGCATCAAACGTTTCATTTCAGCCACCGCCTCTTTCAGCCCCGTCATCACCGCCCGACCAATAATGGCATGACCGATATTGAGCTCGTGCATTTCCGGCAGTGCGGCAATAGCTTTGACGTTATGGTAGGTCAGACCATGACCCGCATTTACTTTTAGCCCCAGACGGGCCGCCAGGGTCGCGGCGCTGGCGATACGCGCCAGCTCTTTTGCCTGTTCCGCATCGGTTTCTGCGTTGGCGTAGCAGCCGGTATGGATTTCGATAAACGGCGCGCCGACTTCCGCCGCCGCGTTGATTTGCGTTTCATCGGCATCGATAAAGAGCGAAACCTGGATGCCAGCCGCCGCCAGGCGCGCACAGGCATCACGCATTTTATCGCGCTGTCCGGCCACATCCAGACCGCCTTCGGTGGTGACTTCCTGGCGTTTTTCCGGCACCAGACAACAGAAATGCGGCCTGGTTTCTACGGCGATCGCCAGCATCTCTTCGGTCACCGCCATCTCCAGATTCATACGCGTATGCAGCGTCTGACGCAGAATGCGCACATCGCGATCGGTAATGTGGCGACGATCTTCGCGCAGGTGTACGGTAATGCCGTCCGCGCCTGCCTGTTCAGCAATAAACGCCGCCTGTACCGGATCCGGATAGTCGGTGCCGCGCGCATTACGTAACGTGGCAATGTGGTCAATATTGACGCCTAACAGTAATTCAGCCATGACAATCCTCGTTAATCTTTCTTCATTTTTACTGTGCGTTTGGGCATAAATTGCCGGAACAGCTCCCGGCTTTTTAACGGTTTTCCCCCAAGATACGGCTTTAATGCCATACGGGTAAAGCGTTTAGCGGCACGCAGGGTATCTACATCCGGAAATTCCCGCTCCTCCAACGCTTTCAGGTGCCGTCCGGTAAAGGTGTTGTTATCGATGACGACGCTGGCGAAAAAGCCTTTTTCTTCGCGGTAACGGTAGGTCATGGTGTCATCCACCCGTTCGCCGCTGCCTGCACAGTGGGTGAAATTGACGCCATACCCCAGATGACCCAGCAACGCCAGTTCGAAACGTCGCAACGCCGGTTCAGGCGAGCCGGTGGTTCCCGCCAGCGCCTGAATACAGTTCAGATAATCAAAAAAGAGTTCGGAGAAGCGCGTTTCATATTCCAGTACGCGAGAGAGGAGTTCGTTGATGTACAGGCCGCTATAGAGCGTAATACCGCTTAACGGCAGCGCCAAAGAAACTGCCTCGGCACTGCGCAGGGTTTTCACCTCGCCGCGTCCGCTGTAGCGTAGCAATAACGGCGTAAAAGGCTGCAACGCGCCTTTCAGATTGGAACGTTTAGATCGCGCGCCTTTGGCGACAAGGCGCACGCGCCCCGATTCTTCCGTGAAGACGTCCAGCATCAGGCTGGTTTCGCTCCAGGGGCGACTGTGCAGGACAAATGCGCGCTGCCACCCTTCCACGCTGTGTTAACTCACAGATCGTCTACGTAACCGAGACTGCGCAGAGCGCGTTCGTCATCGGCCCAGCCGGATTTCACTTTCACCCACAGTTCCAGGTGTACCGGCGCCTCAAACATCTCCTGCATGTCTTTACGCGCTTCAATACCAATGGTTTTGATTTTGGCGCCTTTGTTGCCAATCACCATCTTCTTCTGCCCTTCGCGCTCGACGAGGATCAGCCCGTTGATATCATAGCCGCCGCGTTCGTTGGTAACAAAACGTTCAATCTCAACGGTAACGGAATACGGCAGCTCGGCGCCGAGAAAACGCATCAGCTTTTCACGAATGATTTCAGACGCCATAAAGCGCTGAGAGCGATCGGTGATGTAATCTTCCGGGAAGTGATGAATCGCTTCCGGTAAATGTTTACGCACGATACCGGCAATGGTATCGACGTTCATACCCGTTTCAGCAGAGATGGGTACGATATCAAGAAAGTTCATCTGGCTTGCCAGGAACTGGAGGTGCGGCAGCAAATCGGCTTTTTCCTGCACGTTATCCACCTTGTTAACGGCGAGAATAACCGGCGCTTTGCCATCGCGCAGTTTGTTCAGGACCATTTCGTCGTCCGGCGTCCAACGGGTGCCTTCCACAACGAAAATCACCAGCTCAACGTCGCCAATCGAACTGCTCGCCGCCTTATTCATCAAACGGTTAATGGCGCGCTTTTCTTCCATATGCAGTCCCGGGGTATCGACATAAATTGCCTGATACGGGCCTTCGGTATGAATACCGACAATGCGGTGGCGCGTGGTCTGCGCTTTACGGGAAGTGATCGAAATCTTCTGCCCAAGCAGTTTGTTCAGCAAGGTGGATTTGCCAACGTTCGGACGTCCGACGATGGCAATAAATCCGCAGTAAGTTTTGTCAGTGCTCATTCCAACTCCAGTTTTTTCAGCGCCTGTTCGGCGGCAGCCTGCTCCGCCTTACGACGGCTGGAACCCGTGCCAACCACCGGTTCGCTCAGGCCGCTGACCTGGCAGTGGATAGTAAATTCCTGATCGTGCGCCTCGCCGCGTACCTGCACAACCAGGTAAGATGGCAGCGGCAGATGGCGACCCTGCAAATACTCCTGCAAGCGCGTTTTAGGATCTTTTTGTTTATCGCCCGGGCTTATCTCATCCAGACGGGTTTTATACCAGTTAAGGATTAACTGCTCGACGGTCTGGATATTGCTATCGAGAAATACTCCGCCGATTAACGCTTCCACGGTGTCCGCCAGAATGGACTCTCGACGGAATCCGCCGCTTTTTAATTCGCCCGGCCCTAAACGCAGGCACTCGCCTAAATCAAATTCACGGGCTAATTCCGCCAGCGTATTACCACGTACCAACGTGGCGCGCATACGGCTCATATCTCCCTCATCCACCCGTGGAAAACGGTGATAAAGCGCGTTAGCGATAACGAAGCTCAGGATTGAATCGCCTAAAAATTCCAGGCGTTCGTTATGTTTACTGCTGGCGCTGCGGTGAGTTAATGCCTGCTGCAACAGCTCCTGATGATTAAAAGTGTAGCCCAGCTTCCGTTGAAGCCGATTAATTACGATGGGGTTCATGCGATACCAATAAATGAATGCGTCAACAATCCAGCACACGAAACAGACCTGATACACGTCATCTGTCCTGCCGCATCGCTGCAGCGGAAAGAAGGTTGTCTATAACCAACGCTGTTTCGTGTGCCGTGGCGACCAAACGGCGCCAACCTAAAACTTCGGGGGAATATTCTATACACAACGACAGGGGATGTCGTTAGTCTTAGGGAATTTATCCAGGAAATAATTCACGCTGCCGCTAAAAAGACGGCAGCGTGAACGATCATTTCATCACAGTTAGTGAATACCGCCGATACGACTCAGGCGTACGCCTGTCGGCCACTCCCCTTCCTGCTTGTCAAAGCTCATCCAGATAGCGACCGCTTTACCGACCAGATTCGCTTCCGGAACAAATCCCCAGTAACGGCTATCCGCGCTGTTATCGCGGTTGTCGCCCATCATGAAATATTGTCCCGGTGGTACAACCCAGGTCGCCAGCGGTTGTCCTGGCTGTTGGTAATACATGCCCAACTGATCCTGGGCTATCGGCACCATCAGAATGCGGTGCGTCACATCGCCTAACGTCTCTTTACGTTCGGTCAGGCGAATGCCGTTTTCTTTCGTCTCGTTTAGCGGAACCTCAAAGAAACCGCTGGTCGCTTCTCCGCCGTTACGGCGGGCAAAGGTCTGTACAAAATCGCTCGGCTCAACGTTAGAGTAGGTAACCGGCAGCGCATTTTCGCACGCCTGACCGGAGCTACAGCCAGGCTGAATCGTCACCTCTTTCGCAACCGGATCATAAGTGATTTTATCGCCCGGCAAACCGACTGCGCGTTTGATGTAATCTAACTTAGGATCTTCCGGATATTTAAATACCACAATATCCCCGCGCTTTGGATGACCGGTTTCAATCAGGGTTTTCTGGTAGATCGGATCTTTAATGCCGTAGGCAAATTTTTCCACCAGAATAAAATCGCCGATAAGCAGTGTCGGCATCATTGAGCCTGACGGGATCTGAAAGGGTTCATAAAGAAATGAACGAACGATCAGAACGATCGCCAGAACCGGGAAAACCGACGCCCCGGTCTCCAGCCAGCCCGGCTTAGGCGCCACTTTATTGAGCGTAGCGTTATCCAGCGCATCTCCCGACGCCGTTTGCGCGGCAGCCTGGCGCGCCCGACGTTTTGGCGCGAAAACAAACTTATCAACGCACCATAAAATGCCCGTCACCAGTGTGGCTATCACCAGAATCAGGGCAAACATGCTCGCCATGCCAACTCCTTAGAGATTATTTATTGTCTTTACCGACATGCAGAATGGCGAGGAACGCCTCCTGAGGCAGCTCGACGTTACCGATCTGCTTCATGCGTTTCTTACCTTCTTTCTGTTTCTGCAGCAGTTTTTTCTTACGACTGATATCACCGCCGTAGCACTTCGCCAGCACGTTTTTACGTAACTGTTTTACCGTCGAACGGGCAATAATATGCGTACCAATCGCCGCCTGAATCGCGATATCAAACTGCTGGCGTGGAATCAAATCTTTCATCTTCTCCACCAGCTCGCGACCACGGCTTTGCGAGTTATCACGGTGCGTGATCAGCGCCAGCGCATCGACACGCTCGTTGTTGATTAACACATCAACACGCACCATATCGGAAGCCTGGAAGCGCTTGAAGTTATAATCCAGAGACGCATAGCCGCGCGACGTTGATTTCAGACGGTCAAAGAAGTCGAGCACCACTTCCGCCATCGGGATTTCATAGGTCAACGCGACCTGGTTACCGTGATACACCATGTTAGTTTGTACGCCGCGTTTCTCAATACACAGCGTAATAACGTTACCTAAATAGGCTTGTGGTAACAGCATATGACACTCGGCGATAGGCTCGCGCAGTTCATAAATGTTATTCAACGGCGGCAGCTTGGAGGGGCTATCAACATAGATAGTCTCTTTCGCCGTTGTTTCTACTTCATAAACCACGGTCGGCGCAGTGGTGATCAGATCCAGATCGTATTCGCGTTCCAGACGCTCCTGAATGATCTCCATGTGCAACAGGCCGAGGAAGCCGCAGCGGAAACCAAAGCCCAGCGCCGAGGAGCTTTCCGGTTCATAAAACAGTGAGGCATCGTTCAGGCTCAGCTTGCCGAGCGCGTCGCGGAAACTTTCATAATCGTCGGAGCTGACCGGGAACAGACCTGCATAGACCTGCGGTTTCACCTTTTTAAAGCCCGGCAACGCTTTTTCCGCTGGGTTACGCGCTGAGGTTAAGGTATCGCCAACCGGCGCGCCGAGGATATCTTTAATGGCGCAGACCAGCCAGCCTACTTCGCCGCACTTCAGCTCGGTACGATCAACCTGTTTTGGCGTGAAGATCCCCAGGCGGTCAGCGTTGTAGGTCTGCCCGGTGCTCATCACTTTAATTTTGTCGCCTTTACGCATGGTGCCGTTTTTAATACGCACCAGCGATACCACGCCCAGGTAGTTATCGAACCAGGAGTCAATAATCAGCGCCTGCAGCGGGCCGTCCGGATCGCCTTGCGGCGGCGGGATATCGCGCACCAGGCGTTCCAGAACATCCGTCACGCCGACACCCGTTTTGGCGGAGCAGCGTACCGCGTCCGTCGCATCGATACCGACAATGTCTTCGATTTCTTCCGCCACACGCTCCGGATCGGCGGCCGGCAGGTCAATCTTGTTAAGCACCGGCACCACTTCAAGATCCATTTCCATCGCGGTGTAGCAGTTCGCCAACGTTTGCGCTTCTACGCCCTGGCCGGCATCCACCACCAGCAGCGCGCCCTCGCAGGCGGCTAACGAACGGGAAACTTCATAGGAAAAGTCAACGTGTCCCGGCGTGTCGATAAAGTTCAGTTGATAAGTTTCACCATCAGACGCTTTAAAATCCAGCGTCACACTCTGGGCTTTAATAGTAATACCGCGCTCACGCTCAAGATCCATCGAATCAAGTACCTGAGCTTCCATTTCACGGTCAGACAGGCCACCGCAGATTTGGATAATACGGTCAGACAGCGTCGATTTACCGTGGTCAATGTGAGCAATGATCGAAAAGTTACGTATGTTCTTCATAGAGATAAATTATTATGCCTTACGCCTGGTTGACCAGACTTTAGAGGTCGCTGTTCTGAGCTTAACGTCTGTTTTAACTGAAACGCCGCATTCTACACTACAACGCTAAGGCGAGGAAATGTTCATAGTGTAAGGAGAGCGGGAACTGGAAAACGCCTCGCTTTTTCCTGTAAAACACCGCAACGCAGGAAAAGCGCATGTTTATCGGGACAACAACCCAACGCGGCAGGTGTACCGTTGGGCAAAACGTTTACTGGCGCGTTTCGATTGAGGTAGTTTCGACGCGAACAAGGTCCGGCGGGAGGGCAACGTTTAAAATCACCGGCTGCCAGGCGTCGCGCTCCGCCAGTTTTCGGGAATAGCCGCGGGCAACCAGAAAACCGCCCACGCCGCCCAGCACGGCCCCGCTTAATGCGGCAAGGTCAGATCCAAACAGCATCTGAAAAAGCGCCGCACAAAGAAATAGCCCCGCTAAAGGCGACATATAGACCAGCAACGCCGAACCTAAAAGGCTTTTTTCGGCGATGCCCAACTCGACTTTCTGCCCCGGCGCCAGCGGCTCCGCGCTTGGCACAACAATGGTATGGGTGGTTTGCGGCCCTAATTTATTCAGCACGCGACTGCCGCATCCCGCACGGGAGGCGCAGCTGCTGCATGACGCTTTAACGTCGCAGCTCACCACCGCCTGACCATTCTGCCAGGAGATAACGGTTGCCCACTCTTTAATCATTGTACTGCCCTGAATTTGATACTGTCGGCAATGCGCTTCGCCGTTTGCGGCGGAAGCTCGCCGACAATGGTGATTTCCGCGTTGTCGCGAACGCTGCTATAAACCGTTCGGCGCCCGGTGCGCAGCATCTGATCGCTGCTGTTTTGCGTCGCCCGGTTCACATTGACGGAAAAGCTAAACAGACCGTCAGAATAAAGCCGCGATTCGATAGGCAGGTTATCCATCGTCGGCAACGGACGACGGCTGCTGGAAACTTCGCTAAAGCCTTGCGGCACCCAGGATGGACTCCAGTTAAATTTCGTTTTTTCGCCACCGGGAACAGAAAGCAGCGGCGGCAGATTCGCCTTCGCCAGCGCCTGCATGTTGCTGCCGATATCCTGACTCACCGTGAACGCAATAACGCGGAACTGCTCCAGCGTCTCGCCATCGCGATCCAGCAGATCAACGCGCATCGGTAGTTTGGTGTCCATGTCCATCCAGACAATATAGCTGTAACGCGTACCATCGCGCGCCACAACGCGGATAACTTCGCACAATCTGTCTGCGATACGGGTGCGTCCGACAGAAATAAAGTCGTAGTATGGCGCCAGGCGCTTGAAGTCGGTGTAAATCAGGGAAGGCAGAGAATCGACAATATAATCACCGTTCAGGGTGAACGGCTCAAGGCCCGGTTCAAAATAACTGATTTCATTACCACGCTGTACGACCTCCCGGCGGGGACCGTCCAACTGTAGCAATTGCGCAAGCGGGCGACCATCCAGGCGTGCGTGTCGATAACGCAGAGATTCAACGCCTTGTTTCGTGATGCTGACGAATGACAGCTCGTAATTCAGTGACTGACTGGCGATGTTCATCTGCTGCAATAACGCCCCGGACGCAGGGTCGGCCGAGGCGTTTGCTGAGAAGAACAGGCTAGCCGCCACAAGGGACATGGCAAACCAAAGTTGCTTCATTACTGCGATTGCGTTCCTAAAGTTTGGATTCCTGGCACCTGTACCGCGGCTTGCTGGGTTTGCGCCTGCTCAAACTGAAGCTGTTCGGAGTGCAGTCGGCGCTGCAGTTCATAGTCCTGCAACATGGCATTAATGCGACGACGCTGCTCCTGTACCTGCTGTTGCTGACTGCCGACAGGCGCTGCTTCAGAAGGCACTCCCAGACTTACCGGGCTGGCTTTCCCCATCATAGGCAGGGTATTGAAAACCGGCGTTTCAGGTTGTTGGGATGTTTCAGATTGCCCATTATAGTGCTGGACACCGACGATAACTGCAAGTGAAACGCACGCCGCCACGCCCATTTGGGTAAGCTGCGCCGCCCACGGACGCACTTTTTTCCAGAACGGCATTTTCTGCCATTGCTGCGGAGCGGGTTGGGCCTCAGGGATTAATGGCGACACCTGACGTACTGGCTCGTTTTCAATAGCGGCCATCACGCGAGCGGATATATCGAAATGGAGAACGTCAGGCGTATCCCCCCGCATTGAATCGCGGATCAGGTGATAACTCTCCCAGGTTTTCTGCATTTCCGGGTCGTGCGTAAGCGCTTTGAGCAGCTCACTATCCAACGTTTCGCCATCCATCAAAGCGGAAAGTTTTTCTTTCTGCATGCCTAATACCTTTTCCAGTATCCCGCTATCGTCAACGCCTGATAAGCGGTTGAACTTTATTATCAATAGCTTCCCGCGCCCGGAAGATACGTGAACGCACCGTCCCCACCGGACAATCCATGATAGCCGCTATCTCTTCATAGCTCAGGCCATCCAGCTCCCGTAAGGTGATTGCCATACGTAAATCTTCCGGGAGGGACTCAATAGTTCGGAAAACTATCTGTCTCAGTTCTTCTGACAACATTAAGTTCTCAGGGTTCGAAATTTCTTTCAGCGCGCCGCCGCTTTCAAAGTTTTCTGCTTCAATCGCGTCTACATCACTGGAAGGCGGACGACGCCCCTGCGCAACCAGGTAGTTCTTCGCAGTATTGACCGCAATACGATACAACCAGGTATAAAAAGCACTATCCCCCCGGAAAGAATCCAGCGCGCGATAGGCCTTAATAAATGATTCCTGTACGACATCGGGAACGTCGCCCGATGGCACATAGCGGGAAACCAGACTCGCCACTTTATGCTGGTAGCGCACTACCAGTAAGTTAAAGGCTTTCTGATCTCCCTTCTGGACCCGTTCAACCAGGACCTGGTCCGTTAACTGCTCGCTCATCCGAGGTAATGTCTCCCCAAACCAAATTTCCACGCGCTTTCGAAACGCCACTCCATAAGCCGCACTATGAGCAAGCAACAGGTTGGAGTGTCTATGTTTCGTAAAGTTCCGTTACGCATTTGTTTTTGTTTGTCATGTTGTAGACAGGTCTTATCTTCCATTATAAGTCTACAGATGCTGAACAACGCACTATCTGTACAGAAATGCCCATTTCGTCGTTTGCAGAGTAACCTAACAGCATCTTTATTTCACTACAAAATCCGACGCTAACACCCTGCCCTATAAAATATTTTTTGCCGTTTATCTCTCGCCGTATTTTTATTTTATGTTTAATAAGCACAACACCAGCGAAATCATCACGTGCTTTTTAGCGCCATATAGTGCTAATCTGCCGCAACCGTGTTTAGTAAATTAAACAAAAAACCATGATGACAACTCCTGAACTGTCCTGTGATGTGTTAATTATCGGCAGCGGCGCGGCCGGGCTCTCGCTGGCGCTGCGTCTGGCTGAAAAGCATAAGGTTATCGTCCTGAGTAAAGGGCCGGTGAGCGAGGGCTCCACGTTTTATGCGCAGGGCGGTATTGCCGCCGTGTTTGATGAAACCGACAGTATTGCGTCGCATGTTGAAGATACGCTAATTGCTGGCGCCGGAATTTGCGATCGCCACGCGGTGGAGTTTGTCGCCAGCAACGCCCGTACCTGTGTGCAGTGGCTTATCGATCAGGGCGTCCTGTTTGATACGCATGTCCAGCCAAACGGCAAGGAGAGCTATCATCTCACGCGTGAAGGCGGCCATAGCCATCGCCGTATCCTTCATGCCGCCGACGCTACCGGAAAGGAAGTCGAAACCACGTTGGTCAGTCGGGCGCAAAATCATCCTAATATTCAGGTGCTGGAACGCAGCAACGCCGTTGATTTAATTATCTCCGATAAAATGGGTCTGCCGGGGCCTCGCCGGGTCGTCGGCGCCTGGATCTGGAATCGCAATAAAGAGTGGGTTGAAACCTGTCATGCGAAGTCGGTGGTGCTGGCGACCGGCGGCGCCTCAAAGGTTTATCAATATACCACTAACCCGGATATTTCCTCCGGCGACGGTATCGCGATGGCCTGGCGCGCAGGCTGTCGGGTCGCTAATCTGGAATTTAACCAGTTTCATCCCACCGCCCTTTATCACCCGCAGGCGCGTAATTTTCTCCTTACCGAAGCGCTGCGCGGCGAAGGCGCATACCTTAAACGTCCGGACGGTTCACGGTTTATGCCGGACGTTGACGAACGCGGGGAACTGGCGCCGCGCGATATTGTCGCCCGCGCTATTGACCATGAGATGAAACGACTCGGCGCAGACTGTATGTTTCTCGATATCAGCCACAAGCCTGACGATTTTGTCCGCCAGCACTTCCCGATGATCTATGCGAAACTGCTCGATTTGGGGATGGATTTAACCAAAGAACCGATTCCCATTGTTCCTGCCGCGCACTATACCTGCGGCGGCGTGGTCGTCGATGATTATGGTCGTACCGATGTAGACGGCTTATATGCCATTGGCGAAGTCAGTTACACCGGCCTGCACGGCGCTAACCGTATGGCGTCCAACTCGTTGCTGGAATGCTTAGTGTACGGCTGGTCCGCAGCAATGGATATCGACAGGCGAATGCCTTCTGTCCACAGCGTTGACGTCCTTCCCGCCTGGGATGAAAGCCGCGTGGAGAACGCCGATGAGCGGGTGGTGATTCAGCATAACTGGCACGAACTGCGTCTGCTGATGTGGGACTATGTGGGGATTGTGCGCACGACGAAACGGCTGGAGCGCGCCCTACGGCGTATTACTATGTTGCAACAAGAGATTGACGAATATTACGCCAACTTTCGCGTCTCGAATAATTTACTGGAGCTGCGCAATCTGGTGCAAGTGGCCGAACTGATTGTGCGTTGCGCGATGATGCGTAAAGAGAGCCGGGGGCTGCACTTTACGCTGGATTATCCGCAACAACTGGCTGAATCAGGCCCATCGATCCTTTCGCCATTAACGCCTCACATAAACAGATAAAATGCCTGGGTCAGCGCCGTATAACTTTCAGAATAATGCTGGTCTGACCCGCGAATTACTAATCTGTCGCTAAAGCACTCCCCGGCTTGCGGGGAGAATGCGAGCAAAACCCGGTGCGGCAAGCGCGCTTCGTTTTCCGCAACGTCAGTACGTAGCCGCAAATGCCATCCCATGTTGAGCGCTTGCTGCGTAAAAGCGTTACCTATTTGTTCCGGCAAGACTACGCAAAAAAAGCCATCTTCGGTAATACAATCCGCCGCAATAGCCAATAACGTCTGGTGATCCAGCGTAGCGGTGTAACGCGCCTGCTCCCGCTGCGGCGTGGCGCATTCCACACCGGGTTCGTAATAAGGCGGGTTGCTGATAATAAGATCAAAGCGTACCGTCTGGCGAGGCGCCCAACTCTGAATATCGTCAGTATGCACCGTTATTCGATGCGGCCAGGGAGAGTGAGCCACGTTTTCCTGCGCTTGCATGGCAGCCCCGGCATCCAGTTCCACGGCGTCAATAGGCACATTGTCATCCGTCCGCTGCGCCAGCATTAACGCCAGCAGACCGCTTCCAGTACCGATATCCAGAATTCGCTTTACATCCGCGACCGGCGCCCACGCCCCGAGTAAAATACCGTCAGTTCCCACTTTCATCGCACACCGATCGTGTGCGACAAAAAACTGTTTAAACGTAAATCCGTTACGACGAAGAACGGAGCCAGACTGAGACATGTAAAAACAACCTTGCAAAAAACGGCGACAGCGCCGAGTGAAAACAATACCTGAGAAGGGATATCCATACAAACAGATGAAGATTGCGGCCGTAACGTCTATAATCAGCGCCCCACACAGAGGTAGAACATGACTGTAACGACTTTTTCCGAACTTGAACTCGACGAAAGCCTGCTGGATGCCCTCCAGGATAAAGGTTTCACTCGCCCGACCGCCATTCAGGCTGCCGCCATTCCGCCTGCGCTCGATGGCCGTGATGTACTCGGTTCTGCGCCGACAGGCACCGGTAAAACGGCGGCATATCTGCTGCCGGCGTTGCAGCACCTGCTCGACTTTCCGCGTAAAAAATCGGGGCCGCCGCGCATTCTGATCCTGACGCCAACCCGCGAACTGGCAATGCAGGTTGCCGATCACGCTCGTGAACTGGCTAAGCATACTCATCTGGATATCGCCACGATTACCGGCGGCGTGGCCTATATGAACCATGCTGAAGTGTTTAGCGAAAACCAGGATATCGTGGTCGCCACGACGGGCCGTCTGCTGCAATATATAAAAGAAGAGAACTTTGACTGCCGGGCGGTTGAAACACTGATCCTTGACGAAGCTGACCGGATGCTCGACATGGGCTTCGCTCAGGACATTGAACATATCGCTGGTGAGACCCGCTGGCGTAAACAGACGATGCTGTTCTCCGCCACGCTGGAAGGCGATGCGATTAAAGATTTTGCCGAGCGCCTGCTGGAAGACCCGGTTGAGGTTTCCGCCAATCCGTCAACCCGCGAGCGTAAGAAAATTCACCAGTGGTACTACCGTGCCGACAATTTCGAACATAAAGTTGCGCTGTTGAAGCACCTGCTAAAACAAGACGATGCAACCCGTTCTATCGTGTTTGTACGTAAACGTGAACGCGTCCATGAACTGGCCGAAACGCTGCGTCTGGCAGGGATCAACAATTGCTATCTTGAAGGTGAGATGGCGCAGATCAAACGTAACGAAGGTATTAAGCGTCTCACCGACGGTCGCGTTAACGTGCTGGTCGCGACCGACGTCGCGGCACGTGGGATTGATATTCCTGACGTCAGCCACGTCATTAACTTCGACATGCCGCGCAGTGGCGATACCTATCTGCATCGCATTGGTCGTACAGGCCGTGCTGGCCGCAAAGGCACTGCAATCTCGCTGGTAGAAGCCCACGACCATCTGTTGCTGCTGAAAATCGGCCGCTACATCGAAGAGCCGCTAAAAGCGCGCGTCATTGATGAGCTTCGCCCGACCACGCGTGCGCCCAGCGAAAAGCTGACCGGCAAACCGTCGAAAAAAGTGCTGGCGAAACGCGCCGAGAAGAAAAAAGAGAAAGAAAAAGAGAAGCCGCGCGTGAAGAAACGTCACCGCGATACAAAAAATATCGGTAAGCGCCGCAAGCCAAGCGGTACAAAAATGCAGGAGCAATCCAGCGAAGAGTGATGATAATGCCGGGTTCGTTAACCCGGCATTTTTTTATCTTCCACGGTAAAACACGCCTCCATACACTGTATAAATATCTGCATTGCCGGGCTGACCGCTTTCCCGGCATGATGGGCGCACAGCGCCATGATCGATAGCGACGGCGCGCCAAACGGCAGCTCTTTCAACTGACCGGTACTAAGTTCTCGTTCAACGGTAAAACGTGGTAAAAAGCTGATGCCCAGGTTAGCAGCCACACACTGTTTAATACTTTCAATACTCCACAGTTCAATGGTGTTTTCCAGCGTAATCCGCCTCTGCCGTAGCGTACTTTCAAATAGCTGGCGGAAGACACATTGCGGTTCATTGATGATGAAGCTGCAGGGGATATGCTGATCTGGCTGCGTAAAATCAGCATCCTGTAGCAGTGGAGAGGCCACCAGCGCCAGCGACTGCTCCCCCAGTTGCTGCATCGTGAGCGCGTCATCATTACCTACGCGATAAAAAACGCCCAGATCGACCTCGTCATTCAGCAACGCATCACGTATCACATAGCAATTCAGCGACTGTAGCGACAATTTGACATTCGGCGCTCGCAGCTTAAAACGTTGTAGAACCTGCGGCATTTTGTACGCCAGTAAGGTTTCACCTGTCGCCACGCGCAGCTCTCCGCCGGGTTCTGCATCCTGCCTTGCGGCTTCACGAATCAACTCCATCACACGCGTCAGTTCATGGATATGCGGCATCAGCTTTTTCCCCTCAGTGGTCAGGCACATTCGGCGCCCTATTTTCTCGAACAGTTGCAGGGAAAACTCACGTTCAAGCTGTTGAATATGAAAAGTTACCGTCGACTGAGTGCAGCACAGCTTTTGCGAAGCCCGCAGAAACGAGCCCTCTTCCACTACCGTTTTCAGCGTAATAAACCGACGCAGATCCATAACCACCAACCTATCGAAAATCTCGAATTCAGAATTAAAAAACATTCATTTTTTTAAATATTTCATATCGGGTACTGTCTGCTAAAACAGAGGAGATGACAAGTGACACCGATGCTTTTAAGCGCTTTCTGGACTTATACATTAATCACCGCCCTTACCCCCGGCCCAAACAATATTCTCGCGCTTAGCGCAGCAACTGCACATGGTTTTCGGCAGAGTATTCGTGTACTGGCAGGTATGAGTCTGGGATTTTTGGTCGTCATGCTGCTGTGCGCCGGGATCGCGTTTTCCCTTGCGGTTATCGATCCGGCAATCATTCATTTGCTCAGTTGGGTAGGGGCTGCGTATATCCTGTGGCTGGCGTGGAAAATTGCCACCAGTCCAGCGGCGGATGAGAAGGTCAGACCAAAACCGGTTGGCTTTTGGGTAAGCTTTGGCCTGCAGTTTGTGAACGTCAAAATTATTCTGTACGGCATTACCGCTCTGTCTACATTTGTTTTACCGCAAACGCAGGCGCTGAACTGGGTCATCGGCGTCAGTATATTGCTGGCATTGATCGGCACGTTCGGTAATGTGTGCTGGGCGCTGGCGGGACATCTGTTTCAGCGGGCGTTTCGCCATTATGGTCGCCAGTTAAATATCATTCTGGCGTTACTGCTGGTGTACTGCGCGGTGCGGATTTTTTACTGACCCAAATAAAACAAAAGCGGAAAAGGCCCGGCCTCTTCCGCTTGTTATTACCGGATAAGCCTTACAGGCTTTCGGTAAAGGTACGAGCGATAACGTCGCGCTGCTGTTCCGGCGTCAGGGAGTTAAAACGCACCGCATAACCAGAAACACGAATAGTCAGCTGCGGGTATTTTTCCGGATGCTTAACCGCGTCTTCCAGAGTTTCACGACGCAGAACGTTAACGTTCAGATGCTGACCGCCTTCAACGCGTACTTCCGGTTTAACTTCCATCGGAATTTCCCGGTATTCAATCTCGCCCAGTTTGCTGACAGCCACAACTTCATCTTCAGCAAAGCCGGATTTTGCAACGATGCAGCGCGCTTCGCCTTTTTCGCTGTCCAGCAGCCAGAAGGAATTCAGCAGGTCGTCGTTAGCGGCTTTAGTAATCTGGATACCTGTAATCATGTGATGCCTCCCCAGGCAAAATTATTTGATTTCGGTCGGCCTAATCCCGGCCAATTGGTAAAACCATTGTTGCTTGAGTGTATATATACCCTTCGATCACCCTTCATTCTTTGATTTAAATCAATAAAAACCACACCATAAAAAGGGTGATGAAGGGAATTTATTGTTTTACATCAACTTACACCATTCAGACCTATAAACTTTTTACATAAATTTTCAACTATCTTTTGTAGGTAACCGTTTTTGTAGCACGCAGGATTTTGCACTGCAGAAAGAAGCAGTTAAGCTAAGGGAACTGGAAATTCGCAGGAGAGCGAGATGGCGACTGAGTTAACCTGGCACGATGTGCTGGCTGATGAGAAACAGCAACCTTACTTTATCAATACGCTTCACACTGTTGCTGGCGAGCGTCAGTCGGGTATCACGGTCTACCCGCCGCAAAAAGATGTGTTTAACGCCTTTCGCTTCACGGAACTGGGCGACGTTAAGGTGGTGATCCTGGGACAAGATCCTTACCACGGCCCCGGCCAGGCACATGGTCTGGCGTTTTCCGTGCGCCCTGGGATCGCTCCCCCGCCGTCATTAGTGAATATGTACAAAGAGCTGGAAGCCTCCATTCCCGGCTTTGTTCGCCCAGCGCACGGTTATCTGGAAAGCTGGGCGCGCCAGGGCGTACTGTTACTGAATACGGTGCTCACGGTACGGGCAGGCCAGGCGCACTCTCATGCCAGCCTGGGGTGGGAAACCTTTACGGATAAAGTGATAAGCCTGATTAACCAACACCGCGAAGGGGTCGTCTTCTTGCTGTGGGGCTCGCACGCCCAGAAAAAAGGCGCGATTATTGATCCACAGCGCCACCATATTCTGAAAGCTCCGCATCCCTCGCCACTCTCTGCGCACCGCGGATTTTTTGGCTGTAACCATTTTGCGCTAACGAACCAATGGCTGGAACAACACGGCGAGAAAACTATCGACTGGACGCCAGTATTACCGGCTGAGAGTGAATAACGTTGGCGGCTCGCCGTTTTATCGCCCGGATAACAGCGCGAAAGCGCCTTGTCTGACCGGGCGGTAGGAAGTACATAATCGGCCCGGCGCGCGTTGCGTCACCGGGCTGCAGCCCTTACGCTTTATTCTGTCGCCACCACTCGGCGAGCAGCACGCCTGTCGCAACCGACACATTCAGGCTTTCCACGTTCCCGGTGCCGTTAATTTTCACGCACAGATCGTCGGGTTCGCGCGCCGCTTCCGGCAGGTAGTCATATTCACGGCCTAAGACCAGCACCATCTTTTCCGGCAGGGTCGTACTAAAGAGCGCCTGACCGCGATCGCTGGACGTCGTCACCACGGTGTACCCCGCCTGACGAAAATCATCCAGTACGTCAACAATGCTTTCACCAGTAATCGGCTGGACATGCTCCGCCCCGCCTTCCGCAGTACGAATCGCCGCACCGGACTCCAGCAACGCCGCATCCTGTACCACCACGCCTTTCACGCCGAAGTGCGCGCAGCTACGCATCATGCCGCCCAGATTATGCGGGTTAGCGACATCTTCCAACGCCAGCACGCAGTCTTGATCCGCCGCCTGCTTTACCCATTGCTTAACGGTCGTACCGTTACGCTTTTTAATCAGGAAACACACGCCACCGTGGTGCTCAGTCCCGGAAGCTTTTGCCAGTTCGGCTTCATCCACCACATGGTAGGCTTTACGATTCGCCGCCATCCAGCGCAGCGCCTCTTTAAAACGCGGCGTTACGCTTTGGATAAACCATGCGCGCACGATGGCGTCAGGACGGCTCTGGAATAGCGCCTGGCAGGCGTTTTCACCGTAGACGCGCGTCTCTTCCGCACGCTGGCGACGCAAAACTTCAGGGTCAATAAAACTTTTACCGCTAATACCACCATGATCGACTTTCTCAGGCGTTTCATCGCCTGGCGCGCGGGACACGGTGCGCCACGGCGAAGTTTCATGTTTACGGTCACGGCTCTGATTATTTCGCTCATCACGGGCGGGGCGACGTCCACCGTCAGTGCGAGACTTTGCTGGGCGGCCTCCCCCTTTCCCGGTACGCGGGTTATGGGTGCGTTTATCAGAGTCATCATCACTACGGACATACATCACTTTGACTTTGCCGCTTTTGTTTTTTAATTCATCGTTCATGCTTTTCTCCACCAGCGCTGCGCGAAGCGCGAAGATTACCCGATGTGCATCCGGTTAGCCATGATTTCGTTTAAAAGCTTGCGACTATTGTACTCATTGAATAAAACACATTGTTGTTTAGCACAGACTCCTCGATAATATGTAACATTATAGAAACATCCCGCGCGTAGCGGGACGTCTTCCGACGTATTCAGAGGTTAGCTATGAACACCGTTTGTACCCATTGTCAGGCCATTAACCGCATCCCCGACGATCGGCTTCAGGATGCGGCAAAATGTGGACGCTGCGGTCATGAGTTGTTTGACGGAGAAGTCATTAATGCGACCGGCGAAACGCTGGACAAACTGTTGAAGGACGATCTTCCAGTGGTGATCGACTTTTGGGCCCCCTGGTGCAGCCCTTGCCGTAACTTTGCGCCAATCTTCGAGGATGTCGCAGAAGAGCGCAGCGGTAAAGTCCGTTTCGTCAAAGTGAATACCGAGGCGGAACGGGAACTCAGCGCCCGTTTCGGTATCCGCAGCATCCCGACGATTATGATTTTTAAACATGGACAGGTGGTCGATATGCTTAATGGCGCAGTGCCTAAAGCGCCTTTCGACAGCTGGCTGAACGAAGCGCTGTAAACGCCACGGGGCGCATCTTGTGCCCCGTTTTCACCTCTGCCACAATAGCGTTTTTCTCCGCAAACGCTTTCTATGACCAATAACGCTGTCCTTCAGTTACGCGCCGAACGGCTTGCGCGCGCTACTCGCCCTTTTCTTGCCAGAGGCAATCGGGTTCGCCGCTGTCAACGCTGCCTGCTGCCGCTAAAATCTTGCCTGTGTGATACGTTAACGCCTTCTCAGGCGAAAAGCCGTTTTTGTCTGGTCATGTTTGACACTGAACCGATGAAACCCAGCAATACCGGCCGGCTGATAGCCGATATTTTGCCGGATACCGCGGCGTTTCAGTGGTCGCGTACCGAGCCGCCACAGGCGTTGCTGGAGTTGGTACAGCATCCGGATTATCAACCGATAGTGGTCTTTCCTGCGTCCTACGCCGGCGAAGCGCGCGAGGTCATTTCCACCCCGCCCGCCGGGAAACCGCCGCTGTTTATTATGCTGGACGGCACCTGGCCCGAAGCACGTAAAATGTTTCGTAAAAGCCCTTATCTGGATCATCTGCCGGTCATTTCCGTCGATTTATCGCGTCTTTCAGCTTATCGTCTGCGTGAAATCCATGCCGAAGGGCAATATTGTACCGCCGAAGTCGCGATAGCGTTGTTAGATCTGGCGGGAGATACCGAGGCGGCAACCAGTTTAGGTGAACATTTCACCCGTTTTAAAACGCGCTATCTGGCAGGAAAAACGCAACATCCGGGAAACGTCACAGCATAAAATAGCGAAAGCGTTTAAAATTATCCGGTCACTTCTGTGTAAGGGAAACCGGTATGAGCCAGCAAGGACTGGAAGCGCTACTGCGGCCAAAATCGATCGCGGTGATTGGCGCATCAATGAAGCCCCACCGCGCGGGTTACCTGATGATGCGTAACTTGTTGGCGGGCGGATTCAATGGCCCCGTCCTTCCCGTGACGCCCGCCTGGAAAGCCGTTTTAGGCGTCATGGCCTGGCCGGATATCGCCAGTCTCCCTTTCACCCCCGATCTGGCTATTTTATGCACTAACGCCAGCCGTAACCTGGCATTACTGGACGCGCTTGGCGCGAAAGGGTGTAAAACGTGCATTATCCTTTCTGCTCCCACGTCGCAACATGAAGAACTTCTTGCCTGTGCCCGGCATTATAAAATGCGTCTGCTGGGTCCAAACAGTCTTGGGCTCCTCGCGCCGTGGCAAGGGCTGAATGCCAGCTTTTCTCCCGTCCCGATTAAACAGGGCAAGCTCGCTTTTATTTCCCAGTCTGCCGCCGTTTCCAATACTATTCTTGACTGGGCGCAACAGCGTGAAATGGGCTTTTCCTACTTTATCGCGCTGGGCGATAGCCTGGATATTGATGTCGATGAACTACTGGACTATCTGGCGCGCGACAGCAAGACCAGCGCGATTTTGCTCTATCTGGAACAGTTAAGCGACGCCCGCCGTTTTGTTTCCGCCGCCCGTAGCGCTTCACGTAACAAACCGATTCTGGTGATTAAAAGCGGCCGAAGCCCGGCAGCCCAGCGTTTACTTAATACCAGCGCGGGAATGGACCCTGCGTGGGATGCGGCCATCCAGCGCGCAGGCCTGCTGCGAGTCCAGGATACGCACGAGCTTTTTTCCGCCGTCGAAACACTGAGCCATATGCGTCCGCTACGCGGCGACAGACTGATGATCATCAGCAATGGCGCCGCGCCTGCCGCGCTGGCGTTAGATGAGTTGTGGTCGCGTAACGGCAAGCTGGCGACGTTGAGCGAAGAGACCTGCCTGCAACTACGGCAGGCGCTTCCCGCGCACATTGATATTGCCAATCCGCTGGATCTGTGTGATGACGCCAGCAGCGAACATTACGTCAAAACGCTGGATATCCTGCTCGCCAGTCAGGATTTTGACGCGCTTATGGTTATCCACTCTCCCAGCGCTGCCGCGCCGGGTACGGAAAGCGCCCATGCCCTGATCGAGACGATTAAGCGCCACCCCAGAGGCAAGCTTGTTACGCTGCTGACAAACTGGTGCGGCGAGTTCTCGTCTCAGGAGGCAAGACGGCTATTCAGCGAAGCCGGATTACCAACCTACCGTACGCCGGAAGGCACGATTACCGCGTTTATGCATATGGTGGAATACCGGCGTAACCAGAAGCAACTGCGAGAAACGCCAGCGTTGCCGAGTAACCTGACGTCCAATACCGCTGAGGCGCATAATCTGTTACAGCGGGCGATTGCGGAAGGCGCCGCCTCACTGGATACCCATGAAGTACAGCCGATTTTACACGCCTATGGGCTGCACACGCTCCCAACCTGGATTGCCAGCGACAGCGCTGAAGCGGTGCATATCGCCGAACAGATAGGCTATCCGGTAGCTCTCAAGCTGCGCTCGCCCGACATTCCGCATAAATCTGAAGTTCAGGGGGTCATGCTTTACCTGCGGACCGCAAGCGAGGTACAACAGGCCGCGAACGCCATTTTTGATCGTGTAAAGATGGCCTGGCCGCAAGCGCGGATTCACGGTTTGCTGGTACAAAGCATGGCTAACCGCGCCGGCGCGCAGGAGCTTCGTGTGGTGGTCGAGCACGATCCGGTGTTTGGTCCTTTGATTATGTTGGGTGAAGGCGGCGTAGAGTGGCGTCCGGAAGAGCAGGCTGTCGTCGCGCTGCCGCCGCTCAACATGAACCTGGCGCGCTATCTGGTGATTCAGGGCATTAAACAGCGGAAAATTCGCGCCCGTAGCGCGCTGCGTCCGCTGGATATTGTCGGTTTAAGCCAATTGCTGGTCCAGGTTTCAAACCTGATTGTCGACTGCCCGGAAATTCAGCGTCTGGATATCCATCCGCTGCTGGCTTCCGCCAGTGAGTTTACCGCGCTGGATGTGACGCTGGATATTGCCCCGTTTGATGGCGATAACGAAAGTCGACTTGCGGTACGCTCCTATCCCCACCAGCTTGAAGAGTGGGTGGAGATGAAAAATGGCGATCGCTGCCTGTTCCGTCCTATCCTGCCGGAAGATGAGCCCCAACTGCGACAATTCATCGCACAGGTCACCAAAGAGGATCTTTACTACCGTTATTTCAGCGAGATCAACGAATTCACCCATGAAGATTTAGCCAACATGACGCAGATCGACTACGATCGAGAAATGGCCTTTGTGGCCGTGAGGCGGATGGACAATGCTGAAGAGATCCTCGGCGTAACGCGCGCGATCTCCGATCCTGACAACGTAGATGCCGAATTTGCCGTATTGGTACGTTCAGATCTCAAAGGGTTGGGTTTAGGACGCCGTTTAATGGAGAAATTGATTGCCTATACTCGCGATCACGGATTGAAGCGGCTGAACGGTATTACGATGCCAAACAATCGCGGCATGGTCGCGCTGGCCAGAAAACTGGGATTTCAGGTCGATATTCAGCTCGAAGAGGGCATCGTGGGATTGACGCTGAATCTGGCCAAATGTGATGAATCGTGAGTAATGTACTGGAAATGTTGACCACTTTAACGGGTACTGATGTTATTATTGCTCGCTTATGTCGTCTGCATAGCACAGAGGACCCTTCAATGAACAGAGAAGAAATGCACTGTGATGTTGTCAAAATTTAAGCGTAATAAACATCAACAACACCTTGCCCAACTCCCTAAGATTTCTCAGTCAGTTGATGATGTAGATTTCTTTTATACTCCTGCTACTTTTCGGGAGACACTGCTGGAGAAAATCGCCAGCGCGACGCAGCGTATTTGTATCGTTGCCCTGTATCTGGAACAGGACGATGGGGGTAAAGGTATACTCGACGCGCTCTATGCGGCTAAACGGCAGCGTCCTGAACTGGACGTGAGGGTGCTGGTCGACTGGCATCGCGCGCAACGCGGGCGTATTGGCGCAGCGGCCTCGAATACCAATGCAGACTGGTATTGCCGACTGGCGCAGGAAAACCCCGGCATTGATGTCCCGGTTTACGGCGTACCGATTAATACGCGAGAAGCGCTTGGCGTACTGCATTTTAAAGGCTTTATCATTGATGATAGCGTCCTGTACAGCGGCGCCAGCCTGAACGATGTCTATCTCCATCAGCATGACAAATATCGCTACGATCGCTACCAGCTGATTCGCAATCGGCAAATGGCAGACATCATGTTTGACTGGGTGACGCAAAATCTGATGAATGGCCGTGGTGTGAATCGTCTGGATAATACCCAGCGGCCGAAAAGCCCGGAGATTAAAAACGATATCCGCTTATACCGTCAGGAGCTGCGTGATGCGTCATATCATTTTCAGGGTGACGCTAATGACGAGCAACTCTCCGTTACGCCGCTGGTCGGGCTTGGCAAATCCAGTCTGCTGAACAAAACCATTTTCCATCTCATGCCCTGTGCGGAGCATAAGCTCACCATTTGTACCCCTTATTTCAATCTACCAGCGGTGCTGGTGCGGAATATTATTCAGCTACTGCGCGACGGAAAGAAAGTCGAAATCATTGTTGGCGATAAAACCGCGAATGATTTTTACATTCCGGAAGATGAACCGTTCAAGATCATTGGCGCGTTGCCCTATCTCTATGAGATTAACCTGCGCCGCTTCCTGAGCCGTTTACAGTATTACGTCAATACCGATCAGCTTGTGGTGCGTCTGTGGAAAGATGACGACAATACCTATCATTTGAAAGGGATGTGGGTAGATGATAAATGGATGCTACTCACCGGCAACAATCTGAATCCCCGCGCCTGGCGTCTGGATCTGGAAAACGCCATTCTGATCCACGATCCTAAGCAGGAGCTTGCCCCTCAGCGGGAAAAAGAGCTGGAACTTATCCGAACGCACACAACCATCGTAAAACATTATCGTGACCTGCAGAGCATTGCCGACTATCCGATAAAAGTGCGTAAATTGATTCGCCGTCTGCGCCGGATCCGCATCGACAGATTAATTAGTCGTATCCTGTAATCGAAGCCCCGTCCTGTACGGGGTTTTCTCTTAGGAGTGAACTGGTGCGCGTGTTGATTCCTTTTACGGTGTTGTTTCTCTCCGGGTGCAGCCATCTGGCTAACGACCACTGGAGCGGTCAGGATAAAGCCCAGCATTTTATGGCATCAGCGATGCTATCGGCAGCCGGTAATGAGTATGCGCGTCACCAGGGAGTAAGCCCTGACCGCAGCGCAGCGATAGGGCTGATGTTTTCTTTGAGTCTCGGAGCCTCAAAAGAACTCTGGGACAGCCGCCCGGAAGGCAGCGGCTGGAGCTGGAAAGATTTTGTCTGGGATGTCGCTGGCGCGACAACCGGTTACGCTATCTGGCAAATGGCGCGATACTAAAGGCGTAAGCCCTTTCCTTTACGGTGCAACATCAACGAAACCAGGAAAGCCAGAACGGCCATCGCGGTAACATACCAGAAGAACGAACTCTCCATACCGACAGATTTTAGCGACAGCGCGACATATTCCGCAGAGCCGCCAAATAACGCGTTTGCTACCGCGTAAGATAAACCGACGCCCAGGGCGCGAACCTGCGCCGGAAACATCTCTGCTTTCAGGATCCCGCTAATCGAGGTATAGAAACTCACAATCAATAGCGCGCACATCACTAAAGCAAATGCGGCATAAGGCGACGTCACATTCTGCAACGCGGAGAGAATTGGAACGGTGAAAAGCGTCGCGAGTGCGCCAAAACATAGCATAGAGGTGCGCCTGCCAATCTTATCGGATAACGCGCCGAATAACGGCTGCACAAACATGAAAACACACAGCGCGACCGTCATAATGCCGCTGGCGACATTGGCATGCATACCTGCTGTATTTACCAGATATTTCTGTATATAGGTGGTGAAGGTATAAAAGCACAGCGAGCCTGCCGCGGTGAAACCAAGCACCATCAAAAAGGCTTTGCGATTACGCCACAAACCTTTCAACGAACCGGCTTCTTTTAATGCGCGAGTCTCATGCTTCGAGGTTTCATCCAGCTGGCGACGTAGCCATAACGCCACAACCGCCAGCACGGCGCCCAGCGCAAAGGGAATACGCCATCCCCAGGCACGAAGCTCAGCATCCTCCAGAACCTGCTGCAAAATCACAACGACCAGCAATGCCAGTAGTTGGCCACCGATAAGCGTAACGTACTGAAACGACGCGAAAAATCCCTTACGACCTTCAAGCGCAACTTCACTCATATATGTCGCGCTGGTCCCATACTCTCCCCCTACCGAGAGCCCCTGAAATAACCTTGCAATAAGTAGCAGCGCCGGTGCCCAGGTGCCGATGGTATCGTAACCAGGTAAGCAGGCAATCACCAGCGACCCCATGCACATCATGCACACCGAAATCAACATTGAGGCTTTGCGCCCGCGTCGATCGGCAATGCGTCCAAACAGCCAACCACCGATAGGCCGCATTAAAAAACCGGCGGCAAAGACGCCTGCCGTTTGCAAAAGCTGAGTAGTGGTATTACCAGAAGGAAAGAAGATATGTGCAAAATAGAGCGAGCAGAAAGAGTAGACGTAGAAATCAAACCATTCCACTAAGTTTCCGGAAGAGGCCCCCACGATAGCCCATATGCGTCGCCGCATCTCCGGAGCCTCAGCGTTATTTTTATCTATACGCTGAATAATTTCTGCCATACTGTTCTCCTTGTTGCCAGGCTTAATCGGCCTTTTATTTTGGAGATTCAGATTACGCGAGACCCAAAAGTAAATAAAGTGTTAATTATTTGTTTGCTAATTTTTATCCCCACCGTGCCTGATGCTGGCGTTTCCGTTTCAGATAGTCTTCGTCCTGACGGATTTTATCCCACCAACCTTTGAAAACCGTTGCCGCCGCGGCCTTAATAGGATCATTACCCCGTGTATTCAGGCTGCCGTCTTCTGCATACTTTTTACCGCCTTTATAGTTAGCGTATCGCCTGGCGCGGGTGTATCCCATCTGAATAAATTTACGCGCCATGTCCATACCAACGAAATCATCCTGCTGCCGGTAAGCTTCGAACAACTGGTAGACCTGTTCTGCGGATTTCATCGCCGATGCTTCATCTTTATAGCGCCAGAAAGGAAGAATTTCGCTTTTGTAGGGTTCAACCAGTAGCACCCCCTGCTCGCCTCGTCCAACCTGATACAATTCAGGCTGCTGGCGGAAGTCAATGCTGGAAAAGTCCTGCTGGTAGTTAAAAGGTTTGATAGCCAATGAAAATCCTCACTGCTTATATAAGCACGTGTAAAGGATAGTTCATCGTTAACGATTGGGTGGGATGTACTCTTGTCGGTTCTACAAGAACACCAGCTTCGTAGGGGGGATAATTCCTGTAGGCCGGATAAGGCGGAGCCGCCATCCGGCAGAAACAGACAAAAACAAAAGGCCCTGTCTTCCGACAGGGCCCTTCGTTTTATTTGATGCCTGGCAGTTCCCTACTCTCGCATGGGGAGACCCCACACTACCATCGGCGCTACGGCGTTTCACTTCTGAGTTCGGCATGGGGTCAGGTGGGACCACCGCGCTAGTGCCGCCAGGCAAATTCTTTGTGCTCTGTACGCAATTCTTTATCGCATCAGCGGCGTTGCCTGCGCTCGTAAACTCAGTCACATACTTCTGTATGCTCCTTCCTTTCCTTCGCTTGCCGCCTTGCTGCTGCGCAAAGTATTGCGTACTCAACTCTGAATCACTGCTGAAAATCGTCTTCTCATCCGCCAAAACATCTTCGGCGTTGTAAGGTTAAGCCTCACGGTTCATTAGTACCGGTTAGCTCAACGCATCGCTGCGCTTACACACCCGGCCTATCAACGTCGTCGTCTTCAACGTTCCTTCAGGAGACTTTAAGTCTCAGGGAGAACTCATCTCGGGGCAAGTTTCGTGCTTAGATGCTTTCAGCACTTATCTCTTCCGCATTTAGCTACCGGGCAGTGCCATTGGCATGACAACCCGAACACCAGTGATGCGTCCACTCCGGTCCTCTCGTACTAGGAGCAGCCCCCCTCAGTTCTCCAGCGCCCACGGCAGATAGGGACCGAACTGTCTCACGACGTTCTAAACCCAGCTCGCGTACCACTTTAAATGGCGAACAGCCATACCCTTGGGACCTACTTCAGCCCCAGGATGTGATGAGCCGACATCGAGGTGCCAAACACCGCCGTCGATATGAACTCTTGGGCGGTATCAGCCTGTTATCCCCGGAGTACCTTTTATCCGTTGAGCGATGGCCCTTCCATTCAGAACCACCGGATCACTATGACCTGCTTTCGCACCTGCTCGCGCCGTCACGCTCGCAGTCAAGCTGGCTTATGCCATTGCACTAACCTCCTGATGTCCGACCAGGATTAGCCAACCTTCGTGCTCCTCCGTTACTCTTTAGGAGGAGACCGCCCCAGTCAAACTACCCACCAGACACTGTCCGCAACCCGGGTAACGGGTCCACGTTAGAACATCAAACATTAAAGGGTGGTATTTCAAGGTCGGCTCCATGCAGACTGGCGTCCACACTTCAAAGCCTCCCACCTATCCTACACATCAAGGCTCAATGTTCAGTGTCAAGCTATAGTAAAGGTTCACGGGGTCTTTCCGTCTTGCCGCGGGTACACTGCATCTTCACAGCGAGTTCAATTTCACTGAGTCTCGGGTGGAGACAGCCTGGCCATCATTACGCCATTCGTGCAGGTCGGAACTTACCCGACAAGGAATTTCGCTACCTTAGGACCGTTATAGTTACGGCCGCCGTTTACCGGGGCTTCGATCAGGAGCTTCGCTTGCGCTGACCCCATCAATTAACCTTCCGGCACCGGGCAGGCGTCACACCGTATACGTCCACTTTCGTGTTTGCACAGTGCTGTGTTTTTAATAAACAGTTGCAGCCAGCTGGTATCTTCGACTGACTTCAGCTCCATGAGTAAATCACTTCACCTACGTGTCAGCGTGCCTTCTCCCGAAGTTACGGCACCATTTTGCCTAGTTCCTTCACCCGAGTTCTCTCAAGCGCCTTGGTATTCTCTACCTGACCACCTGTGTCGGTTTGGGGTACGATTTGATGTTACCTGATGCTTAGAGGCTTTTCCTGGAAGCAGGGCATTTGTTGCTTCAGCACCGTAGTGCCTCGTCGTCACGCCTCAGTGTTAAAGTGAACCGGATTTACCTGGAACACACACCTACACGCTTAAACCGGGACAACCGTCGCCCGGCCAACATAGCCTTCTCCGTCCCCCCTTCGCAGTAACACCAAGTACGGGAATATTAACCCGTTTCCCATCGACTACGCCTTTCGGCCTCGCCTTAGGGGTCGACTCACCCTGCCCCGATTAACGTTGGACAGGAACCCTTGGTCTTCCGGCGAGCGGGCTTTTCACCCGCTTTATCGTTACTTATGTCAGCATTCGCACTTCTGATACCTCCAGCATGCCTCACGACACACCTTCACAGGCTTACAGAACGCTCCCCTACCCAACAACACACAGTGTCGCTGCCGCAGCTTCGGTGCATGGTTTAGCCCCGTTACATCTTCCGCGCAGGCCGACTCGACCAGTGAGCTATTACGCTTTCTTTAAATGATGGCTGCTTCTAAGCCAACATCCTGGCTGTCTGGGCCTTCCCACATCGTTTCCCACTTAACCATGACTTTGGGACCTTAGCTGGCGGTCTGGGTTGTTTCCCTCTTCACGACGGACGTTAGCACCCGCCGTGTGTCTCCCGTGATAACATTCTCCGGTATTCGCAGTTTGCATCGGGTTGGTAAGCCGGGATGGCCCCCTAGCCGAAACAGTGCTCTACCCCCGGAGATGAATTCACGAGGCGCTACCTAAATAGCTTTCGGGGAGAACCAGCTATCTCCCGGTTTGATTGGCCTTTCACCCCCAGCCACAGGTCATCCGCTAATTTTTCAACATTAGTCGGTTCGGTCCTCCAGTTAGTGTTACCCAACCTTCAACCTGCCCATGGCTAGATCACCGGGTTTCGGGTCTATACCCTGCAACTTAACGCCCAATTAAGACTCGGTTTCCCTCCGGCTCCCCTATTCGGTTAACCTTGCTACAGAATATAAGTCGCTGACCCATTATACAAAAGGTACGCAGTCACACAGGTAAACCTGTGCTCCCACTGCTTGTACGTACACGGTTTCAGGTTCTTTTTCACTCCCCTCGCCGGGGTTCTTTTCGCCTTTCCCTCACGGTACTGGTTCACTATCGGTCAGTCAGGAGTATTTAGCCTTGGAGGATGGTCCCCCCATATTCAGACAGGATACCACGTGTCCCGCCCTACTCATCGAGCTCACAGCACATGCGCTTTTGTGTACGGGGCTGTCACCCTGTATCGCGCGCCTTTCCAGACGCTTCCACTAACACACATGCTGATTCAGGCTCTGGGCTCCTCCCCGTTCGCTCGCCGCTACTGGGGGAATCTCGGTTGATTTCTTTTCCTCGGGGTACTTAGATGTTTCAGTTCCCCCGGTTCGCCTCATTAACCTATGGATTCAGTTAATGATAGTGTGACGAGTCACACTGGGTTTCCCCATTCGGGTATCGCCGGTTATAACGGTTCATATCACCTTACCGGCGCTTATCGCAGATTAGCACGCCCTTCATCGCCTCTGACTGCCAGGGCATCCACCGTGTACGCTTAGTCGCTTAACCTCACAACCCGAAGATGTTTCTTACGATTCATCATCGTGTTGCGAAAATTTGAGAGACTCACGAACAATTTTCGTTGTTCTGTGTTTCAATTTTCAGCTTGATCCAGATTTTTAAAGAGCAAATATCTCAAACGTGACTCGTAAGTCAGTTTTGAGATATTAAGGCAGGTGACTTTCACTCACAAACCAGCAAGTGGCGTCCCCTAGGGGATTCGAACCCCTGTTACCGCCGTGAAAGGGCGGTGTCCTGGGCCTCTAGACGAAGGGGACGTATCAGTCTGCTTCGCAAGACGCCTTGCTATTTACTTTTCATCAGACAATCTGTGTGAGCACTGCAAAGTACGCTTCTTTAAGGTAAGGAGGTGATCCAACCGCAGGTTCCCCTACGGTTACCTTGTTACGACTTCACCCCAGTCATGAATCACAAAGTGGTAAGCGCCCTCCCGAAGGTTAAGCTACCTACTTCTTTTGCAACCCACTCCCATGGTGTGACGGGCGGTGTGTACAAGGCCCGGGAACGTATTCACCGTGGCATTCTGATCCACGATTACTAGCGATTCCGACTTCATGGAGTCGAGTTGCAGACTCCAATCCGGACTACGACGCACTTTATGAGGTCCGCTTGCTCTCGCGAGGTCGCTTCTCTTTGTATGCGCCATTGTAGCACGTGTGTAGCCCTGGTCGTAAGGGCCATGATGACTTGACGTCATCCCCACCTTCCTCCAGTTTATCACTGGCAGTCTCCTTTGAGTTCCCGGCCTAACCGCTGGCAACAAAGGATAAGGGTTGCGCTCGTTGCGGGACTTAACCCAACATTTCACAACACGAGCTGACGACAGCCATGCAGCACCTGTCTCACAGTTCCCGAAGGCACAAATCCATCTCTGGATTCTTCTGTGGATGTCAAGACCAGGTAAGGTTCTTCGCGTTGCATCGAATTAAACCACATGCTCCACCGCTTGTGCGGGCCCCCGTCAATTCATTTGAGTTTTAACCTTGCGGCCGTACTCCCCAGGCGGTCTACTTAACGCGTTAGCTCCGGAAGCCACGCCTCAAGGGCACAACCTCCAAGTAGACATCGTTTACGGCGTGGACTACCAGGGTATCTAATCCTGTTTGCTCCCCACGCTTTCGCACCTGAGCGTCAGTCTTTGTCCAGGGGGCCGCCTTCGCCACCGGTATTCCTCCAGATCTCTACGCATTTCACCGCTACACCTGGAATTCTACCCCCCTCTACAAGACTCAAGCCTGCCAGTTTCGAATGCAGTTCCCAGGTTGAGCCCGGGGATTTCACATCCGACTTGACAGACCGCCTGCGTGCGCTTTACGCCCAGTAATTCCGATTAACGCTTGCACCCTCCGTATTACCGCGGCTGCTGGCACGGAGTTAGCCGGTGCTTCTTCTGCGGGTAACGTCAATTGCTGCGGTTATTAACCACAACACCTTCCTCCCCGCTGAAAGTACTTTACAACCCGAAGGCCTTCTTCATACACGCGGCATGGCTGCATCAGGCTTGCGCCCATTGTGCAATATTCCCCACTGCTGCCTCCCGTAGGAGTCTGGACCGTGTCTCAGTTCCAGTGTGGCTGGTCATCCTCTCAGACCAGCTAGGGATCGTCGCCTTGGTGAGCCGTTACCTCACCAACAAGCTAATCCCATCTGGGCACATCTGATGGCAAGAGGCCCGAAGGTCCCCCTCTTTGGTCTTGCGACGTTATGCGGTATTAGCCACCGTTTCCAGTAGTTATCCCCCTCCATCAGGCAGTTTCCCAGACATTACTCACCCGTCCGCCACTCGTCAGCGAAGCAGCAAGCTGCTTCCTGTTACCGTTCGACTTGCATGTGTTAGGCCTGCCGCCAGCGTTCAATCTGAGCCATGATCAAACTCTTCAATTTAAAAGTTTGATGCTCAAAGAATTAAACTTCGTAATGAATTACGTGTTCACTCTTGAGACTTGGTATTCATTTTTCGTCCGAGGACGTTAAGAATCCGTATCTTCGAGTGCCCACACAGATTGTCTGATAAATTGTTAAAGAGCAGGTGCGACGCGGCTTACAGCTCACCGTCGCGAGGTGGCGTATATTACGCTTTCCTCTTTTTGAGTCAAGCCTTTATTTTCGCTTTCCTCACAGGCTTCTTAACGAAGCCTTTCTGACCCGGCGGCCTGTATGCCGTTGTTCCGTGTCAGTGGTGGCGCATTATAGGGAGTTATTAGAGCCTGACAAGACCTAAATGCAAAAAAAAGCTCAACCGTTCACTTTTCAAACAACATTTGAACCAAAAGCCTATTTTCGCCTGGTTTTTAAACAAAAACGAGCCCGTCAGGGCCCGTTTTATTCAAATTTGTGACTTACTGCACTGCCACAATACGATCATCACTGGCTTCAAGGCGAATCACTTTGCCAGGAACCAGTTCACCAGACAGGATTTGCTGCGCCAGTGGGTTTTCGATCTGCTGTTGAATAGCACGTTTTAACGGACGCGCCCCGTAGACCGGATCGTAACCGTTGGCGCTCAACAGTTTCAGCGCCTCGTCGGAGATATGGATTTCATAACCACGTTCTTCCAGACGTTTGTACAGACGCTGCAGCTGGATCTGAGCAATAGAAGCGATGTGTTGCTCACCTAACGGATGGAATACCACAACTTCATCAATACGGTTGATAAATTCCGGACGGAAGTTTTGGCTAACCACACCCAGCACCATCTCTTTCATTCGACCGTAATCCAGTTCGCCAAAGCGCTCCTGAATGAGATCGGAACCGAGGTTAGAAGTCATAATGACCACCGTATTACGGAAGTCGACCGTTCTCCCCTGCCCGTCAGTCAGCCGACCGTCGTCCAGCACCTGCAACAGAATGTTGAATACATCCGGATGCGCTTTTTCTACTTCATCCAACAAGATGACGGAATAAGGACGACGGCGTACCGCTTCCGTCAAATAACCGCCTTCTTCATAGCCGACATATCCCGGAGGCGCCCCGACCAAACGAGACACGGAGTGTTTCTCCATAAACTCGGACATATCGATACGCACCATCGCGTCGTCGCTGTCGAACATAAAGTTAGCCAGCGCTTTACACAGTTCGGTTTTACCGACCCCCGTCGGCCCCAGGAACAGGAAGGAACCAATCGGACGGTTCGGATCGGACAGCCCAGCACGGCTACGACGTATGGCGTTCGATACTGCTTCAACGGCTTCATTCTGCCCGATCACACGGCTGTGTAACTCTTGTTCCATACGCAACAGTTTTTCACGTTCGCCTTCCAGCATTCTGGCAACCGGAATACCGGTCCAGCGCGCCAGCACTTCGGCAATTTCCGCATCCGTTACTTTGTTACGTAACAGACGCATGGTTTTACCTTCCGACTGGGTCGCGGCTTCCAGCTGTTTTTCCAGCTCCGGAATTTTGCCGTACTGCAGTTCAGACATTCGCGCCAGGTCGCCAACGCGACGCGCCTGCTCGATGGCGATCTTCGCCTGCTCCAGCTCCGCTTTAATAGTTTGCGTCCCAGAAAGCGATGCTTTTTCCGCTTTCCACTCTTCTTCCAGCTCAGAGTACTGACGCTCTTTATCGTCCAGTTCTTCGTTGAGCATATCGAGACGTTTTTTACTCGCCTCGTCAGACTCTTTCATCAACGCCTGCTGTTCCAGTTTGAGCTGAATAATCCGGCGGTCGAGTCTGTCCAGCTCCTCCGGCTTAGAGTCAATCTGCATACGAATGCTGGATGCCGCTTCATCGATGAGGTCGATAGCTTTATCCGGCAACTGACGGTCGGCGATATAGCGGTGAGATAATGTTGCCGCCGCCACAATCGCCGGGTCAGTGATCTGCACATGGTGGTGCAGCTCGTAACGTTCTTTCAGGCCACGCAGAATAGCGATGGTGTCTTCCACTGAAGGTTCTGCGACAAACACTTTTTGAAAACGACGTTCCAGCGCCGCGTCTTTTTCAATGTACTGACGGTATTCATCCAGCGTGGTGGCGCCCACACAGTGCAGTTCACCACGCGCCAGCGCCGGTTTCAGCATATTCCCGGCGTCCATGGCGCCATCAGCCTTACCTGCGCCAACCATCGTGTGCAGCTCGTCAATAAACAGGATGACGTTGCCTTCCTGTTTCGCCAGATCGTTCAGCACGCCTTTCAGACGCTCTTCAAATTCGCCGCGATATTTCGCCCCCGCCACCAGCGCGCCCATATCCAGCGCCAGTACGCGGCGACCTTTTAAGCCTTCAGGGACTTCACCGTTAATAATGCGCTGCGCCAGTCCTTCAACAATTGCCGTTTTACCGACCCCTGGCTCACCGATTAACACCGGGTTGTTTTTGGTACGACGTTGCAGTACCTGAATGGTACGGCGAATTTCTTCATCACGACCAATTACCGGGTCAAGCTTGCCTTGTTCAGCCCGCTCGGTCAGATCGACGGTATATTTTTTCAAGGCCTGACGTTGGTCTTCAGCCCCTTGATCGTTCACGCTTTCACCTCCGCGCATCTGTTCAATTGCCTGAGTGATATTGGCCGTGGTCGCACCGGCTGATTTCAGCAGATCGGTTAACGTGCCGCGAGACTCAAGCGCCGCCAGAACAAACAGCTCTGACGAAATAAAATTGTCTCCCCGTTTTTGCGCCAGCTTGTCGCAAAGGTTCAGTACGCGTACCAGTTCCGAAGAAGGCTGTACGTCGCCGCCGGTGCCTTCCACCTGCGGTAAACGGCTCAGCGCCTGATCGATAGCGGTGCGCAACTGGCCAGCATTAATGCCGGCGGAGGTTAATAAAGGACGTATCGATCCCCCTTCCTGGTTCAGCAAGGCGCTCATTAAATGAAGAGGTTCGATGAATTGGTTGTCGTGCCCCAGCGCGAGCGACTGGGCATCGGCAAGAGCAAGCTGGAATTTGTTAGTAAGACGATCCAGACGCATAACTCCTCCCATAACAGGTCAAAATTGCTACTGGAGATTAAATGAGGTCATCCCTCAATTATTCAAGGTGAATGACCTGAATTATGTGAAAAGAAAGTTACCCGTACCGGATCGTCTTGATTCTTTAGGTTATATCAGCCAAATAAAACTTGCCATACGACCTGTCGTCTTGTCGCGACGATAAGAGAAGAAAGTCTCACTTTCGCTAAAGGTGCAGCGATCCCCGCCATAGACATGTTCAACGCCGGTATTCGCCAGACGTTGGCATGCAAGCTGATAAATATCCGCCAGAAATTTTTCCCCGTGCGGCAAAAATGCGCTATCGGCTTGCGCATCTTTTGCTAAAAATGCGTCACGCACTTCCGGCCCCACTTCAAACGCGGTCGGGCCGATCGCCGGACCTAACCAGGCGATGATATTTTCTGGTTTGTCAGCAAAGCAGGTGACAGTTTCCTCCAGTACGCCTTCACATAATCCGCGCCAGCCCGCATGAGCCGCCGCCACTTCTGTTCCCTCACGGTTACAGAATAGCACAGGCAGGCAGTCTGCCGTCATTACCGCGCAGACGGTTCCTGGCGTATTGCTGTAAGACGCATCCGCACGTTTGGAGGCATAAGGTTCTCCGGTAAGCCTCAACACATTTTTACCGTGAACCTGTTCAAGCCAGACAGGTTTCGAAGGCAGATTGCCCGCCGCAAACAGACGCTTGCGGTTCTCTTCAACATGCTCCGGGTTATCGCCGCAATGCGCGCCCAGATTCAGCGAGTCGTAAGGCGGTAAACTCACCCCGCCAATACGGGTAGAACTACAGGCTGCGACGCCTTTCGGCAGCGGCCACTGCGGGACAATCAGTGCATTCATAACCAGTCCACATCATCTTTATGATCTTCAAAATCGGCGCGCATCGCATCGATAAGGTCCACCATATCTTGTGGAATCGGCGCGTGCCACTCCATTTCGATACCCGATACAGGATGGTAGAGACGCAGCATTGTTGCATGCAGCGCCTGGCGGTCAAACTTACGCAGCGTGGAAATAAATTCTTCCGATGCGCCTTTCGGTGGACGTGGACGACCACCGTAGACCTGATCGCCCACTAACGGGTGCGTAATATGCGCCATATGCACGCGGATCTGGTGCGTACGCCCGGTCTCCAGACGCAACCTAAGACGCGTGTGCACACGGAAATGTTCCATAATGCGGTAGTGGGTCACCGCCGGTTTGCCCATGGGATGCACCGACATATGGGTACGTTTGGTCGGGTGACGACTGATGGGTTCATTCACCGTTCCTCCCGCCGTCATATGTCCGATCGCGACCGCTTCATATTCGCGGGTGATCTCGCGCAGCTGCAAAGACTCCACCAGGCGCGTTTGCGCCGGAACGGTTTTGGCCACCACCATCAGCCCCGTCGTGTCCTTATCCAGACGATGCACAATGCCCGCGCGCGGGACATCCGCAATCGGCGGATAATAATGTAGCAACGCGTTCAGTACCGTACCGTCCGGGTTACCCGCGCCAGGATGTACCACCAGATCGCGTGGTTTGTTGATAACCAGAATATCGTCATCTTCATAAACAATATCTAACGGGATATCCTGCGCTTCAAAACGAATCTCTTCGTCGATCTCCGCATCAATAGCCACCCGCTCGCCGCCTAACACTTTTTCTTTTGGCTTATCGCAAAGTTGACCATTGACCAACACGCGCTGATTCAAAATCCATTCTTTTATACGCGAACGTGAATAATCCGGGAACATTTCGGCCAAAGCCTGATCTAAGCGTTGACCGAGTTGGTTTTCGGAGACCGTTGCGGTGAGTTGTACTCGTTGTGCCATATACAGCTTCTTCGTTTAACGTTGGGTTTTACGGCTTTGCCGTTTAATATAGTGTGCTATTGTAGCTGGTCTTAACCGGGAGCAGGAACAGAGAATCTCCCGTAAAACATTTTGAGGAAAGTCAAAACGTCATGACGCGCATGAAATATCTGGTGGCAGCAGCCACGTTGAGCCTGTTTCTGGCGGGTTGCTCGGGTTCAAAGGAAGAGGTGCCCGATAATCCGCCGAATGAAATCTACGCGACTGCTCAGCAAAAGCTGCAGGACGGTAACTGGAAACAGGCAATAACGCAATTGGAAGCGTTAGATAATCGTTATCCATTCGGACCGTATTCTCAGCAGGTGCAGTTGGATCTTATCTACGCCTATTACAAAAACGCCGATTTGCCGCTAGCGCAGGCCGCCATCGATCGTTTTATGCGTCTTAATCCAACGCACCCTAATATTGACTATGTCATGTACATGCGCGGCCTGACGAACATGGCGCTGGATGATAGCGCGCTGCAAGGTTTCTTTGGCGTCGATCGCAGCGATCGCGATCCGCAACATGCGCGGGCGGCGTTCAATGACTTTTCGAAACTGGTACGCAGCTATCCTAATAGCCAGTACACCACCGACGCCACTAAGCGTCTGGTATTCCTGAAAGACCGTCTGGCGAAATATGAATATTCCGTCGCAGAGTACTATACCGCGCGCGGCGCATGGGTTGCGGTCGTAAACCGGGTAGAAGGTATGCTACGCAATTATCCTGATACGCAGGCCACGCGCGATGCGTTGCCGCTGATGGAAAACGCCTATCGTCAGATGCAGCTGAATGCGCAGGCTGACAAAGTCGCGAAAATTATTGCCGCTAACAGCAAAAACACCTGAAGCAATACCAACAAGCAAAACGGCAGCCTTCCGGCTGCCGTTTTTTTATTCGATATCTGATGCAACAGAAATGATTTCACTGCAACGCATCCAGTCAAATATGGCCTGCTTTCAGCCATTCCTCAAGTAAAAGATCGCTTCTTCCTGCGATGCCTCACAAAAAGTTCGCCTTGACAAAAAGTGACAAAATAATGTGATTTACATCACACATTTTGACATTAAGAACGGTATGCTGGAATCACCAAGACGGGAAAGACAAGAGGTAAAATTTATGACAATGAACATTACCAGTAAACAAATGGAAATTACTCCGGCAATCCGCCAACATGTCGCAGACCGTCTCGCCAAACTGGAAAAATGGCAAACTCACCTGATTAATCCTCATATCATTCTGTCTAAAGAGCCACAGGGCTTTATTGCTGACGCCACCATTAATACACCGAACGGACATCTGGTCGCCAGCGCAAAACACGAAGATATGTACACCGCTATTAATGAATTGATCAACAAGCTGGAACGGCAGCTCAATAAAGTGCAGCATAAAGGCGAAGCCCGTCGTGCCACCGCATCGGTGAAAGATGCCAGCTTCGTCGAAGCAGAAGAAGAGTAGTCCCTTACATTGAGTGTATCGCCAACGCGCCTTCGGGCGCGTTTTTTGTTGACAGGATTAAAACAGTACGGGTACTGTACTTACGTACACAAAGGAAACAGTTATGAAGCTAACCCGGTTTTTCTTCGCATTCTTTTTTATCTTCCCCTGACTGGGAGGCGTTTCGTCATGTGATAAAGAATGCGAAGACGAACAAGAAGGCCTCCCCCACCGGGAGGCCTTTTTTATTGATAACAAAAAAGGCAACACTATGACATCGGAAAACCCATTACTGGCGCTGCGAGATAAAATCAGCGCTTTAGACGAAGAGTTACTGGCCTTACTGGCAAAACGACGCGCGCTGGCGATTGAAGTGGGACAAGCAAAACTACTGTCGCATCGTCCGGTTCGGGATATCGATCGTGAACGCGCGCTGCTGGACAGACTCATCCATCTCGGTAAAGCCCACCATCTCGACGCACACTACATTACCCGTCTGTTCCAGCTTATCATTGAAGACTCCGTGCTTACTCAGCAGGCGCTGCTGCAACAACATCTGAATAATACTCACCCTCATTCGGCACGTATTGCGTTTCTTGGGCCGAAAGGCTCCTATTCTCATCTCGCGGCGCGCCAGTATGCTGCACGCCATTTTGAGCAATTTATTGAGAGCGGCTGCGCAAAATTCGCCGATATTTTTCATCAGGTCGAAACCGGCCAGGCCGATTACGCCGTGGTTCCGATAGAGAACACCAGCTCCGGCGCTATCAACGATGTGTACGACTTATTGCAACACACCAGTCTGTCGATTGTCGGTGAGATGACTGTCACTATCGATCACTGCGTGCTGGTTTCCGGCGCTACAGATCTGAATACCATCGAAACGGTGTACAGCCATCCGCAGCCGTTTCAGCAGTGCAGTAAATTTTTGAGCCGCTATCCGCACTGGAAAATCGACTATACCGAGAGTACGTCGGCAGCGATGGAAAAAGTCGCGCAGGCAAACTCTCCGCGCGTCGCGGCGCTCGGCAGCGAGGCAGGCGGCATGTTGCACGGTTTACAGGTGCTGGAACGCATTGCCGCAAACCAGACGCAGAATATCACCCGCTTTCTGGTACTGGCGCGCAAAGCCATCAACGTTTCCGATCAGGTTCCGGCAAAAACCACTCTGTTAATCGCCACCGGGCAGCAAGCTGGCGCGCTGGTCGAAGCGCTGCTGGTGCTGCGTAACCACAATCTCATCATGACGAAACTGGAGTCGCGCCCCATTCACGGCAATCCGTGGGAAGAGATGTTTTATCTCGATATTCAGGCGAACCTGGAGTCGCAGGTAATGCAAAGCGCGCTAAAAGAGCTGGGCGAGATCACGCGCTCAATGAAAGTGCTTGGCTGCTATCCCAGCGAAAACGTCGTGCCGGTAGAACCTGCCTGACGTTCAATAAAACGGCTTTTCTTCATCCCTGCGACGGCTACCTGCAGGGTGAAGATGGCGCCGGAGAGCGGATAATCCGCCACTTCCTGAGCAGACATATTTTCTCTGGTAGTTGTAATAAACAGCGTTTTCATATCTGCGCCGCCAAAGCAAACCATCGTCGGACAACGTACCGGCAACCGGTACTCTTCCAGCTGCTCTCCTTGCGGTGAGAAACGCGCCACGCACCAGCCGTCAAACATCGCGCTCCAGTAGCACCCTTCGCTATCCATCGCCGCGCCGTCGGGAAGTCCTTCTCCTTCGCCAAAATGGCGAAAAAGTTCACGCTTGCCCGGATCGCCATGCTTATCAAGTAACGTGCGGTATATCACGCCATTCGGCGTATCGGAGGTATACATCCACTGGTTATCCGGGCTGAACGCCAGGCCGTTGTGTCCCTGGATATCGCACTGGATCACTTTTGCCGTCAGGTCATGATCGATCCGCATCAGCAACGCGCCATTATAGTCACCTGGCGCCCAGAACGTTCCGGCATAAAAACGTCCATCGCCATCAGTGCCGCCATCGTTGAAACGCGCCAGTTTCGTATTAGAGGGATTGTCGCAAACCTTACGCTGCAATAATCCATTTTTATCGGCCAGCCAGATAGCATGACGCATGGCCACAATAAATCCGCCCTGCTCACGCAAGGCAAAACAGCCCACCTCTTCCGGAAACGCCAGCACGCTATGCGTCCCGCTCGCCGGATGGTAACGATGGATCTCCTGTTCCAGGATATCGGTCCAATACAGCGCGCTTTCATCCTCGCTCCATGTGGGGCATTCTGGTAAATGTCCGGCATAATCAAATAAAACGTGCGGCGTAGTCATAACGGTTCCTTAAACGAAAAAAGCCAGCAAAGCTGGCTTTTAGTATAGATGTCATCATTATGGTCGGCTGTCATTCGCCTGACGCAATAACACACGGCTTTCATTCTGGAAGCGTCTGGCATAATCGCCAAACCAGTGTTCAACTTTGCGAAAACTGTCGATAAAAGCCTGCTTATCACCTTGTTCCAGTAACCCGATCGCATCGCCAAAACGTTTATAGTAACGCTTGATAAGCGCCAGATTGCGCTCCGACGACATAATAATGTCCGCATACAGCTGCGGGTCCTGGGCGAACAGACGCCCGACCATCGCCAGCTCCAGTCGATAAATCGGCGATGATAGCGCCAGAAGCTGCTCAAGCTGGACGTTCTCTTCCGCCAGATGCAGCCCATAAGCGAAGGTAGCAAAATGGCGCAACGCCTGGATAAAAGCCATGTTCTGATCGTGCTCGACAGCGCTAATTCGGTGCAACCGAGCGCCCCACACCTGGATTTGCTCAAGGAACCACTGATACGCTTCCGGTTGACGCCCGTCACACCAGACCACCACCTGCTTCGCCAGGCTCCCGCTGTCCGGGCCAAACATCGGATGCAAGCCCAACACGGGGCCATCATGGGCCGCCAACATTGCCTGTAACGGATCGCTTTTCACCGATGCCAGATCGACCAGAATACAGTCGGACGGCAGGGGCGGCAGTTGCGCTATGACCTGTTCAGTAACATGAATCGGCACGCTGACGATCACCATTCCGGCATCGGCGACAATGTCCCTGGCGCGCGGCCAGTCCTGCTGTTCCAGAATACGGACCTGATAGCCCGACAGCGTGAGCATTTTTTCAAACAGACGCCCCATCTGTCCGCCGCCGCCCACAATGACGACCGGACGCAGAGAAGGACAAAGCGTTTTGAACCCCTTATCATTTTCGCTGGAGTAAGATTCACGCATTACCCGGCGCAGGACATCTTCAATGAGATCGGGCGGGACACCGATCGCTTCTGCTTCCGCCCGTCGTGAAGCCAGCATAGAGGCCTCACGCTCCGGCACGTAAATAGGCAGGCCAAAACGGCTTTTCACCTCGCCGACTTTGGCAACCAGTTCCAGGCGCTTAGCCAGTAAATTCAACAACGCTTTATCGACATCATCTATTTGATCGCGTAACGCGGTCAATTCAGCAACCATAACAACCTCTTATGCGACGCGCACCGCCAGCTGGCCGCTCAAATCTTTATGAATTTCACGTAACAGGGCATCGGTCATCTCCCAGCTAATACAAGCATCGGTGACGGAAACGCCATACTTCATTTCGCTGCGCGGCTGTTCGGAAGACTGATTACCCTCATGAATATTACTTTCAATCATTAAGCCAATGATTGAACGATTGCCATCTTTAATCTGCGCAACCACAGATTCGGCAACGGCTGGCTGGCGGCGATAATCTTTATTGGAGTTACCATGACTGCAATCTACCATCAGCGAAGGACGTAGTCCCGCCTGTTCCATCTCTTTTTCACACTGAGCGACATCTGCCGGGCTATAGTTTGGCGCTTTGCCGCCACGCAAAATCACATGGCCATGCGGATTTCCCTGGGTTTGCAATAACGCAACCTGACCGGCCTGGTTAATGCCAACAAAACGATGAGGTTGCGCAGCGGCGCGCATGGCGTTAATCGCTGTCGCCAGGCTGCCATCCGTGCCGTTTTTAAAGCCGACCGGCATAGAAAGACCAGACGCCATTTCGCGGTGGGTTTGCGATTCGGTTGTGCGCGCGCCTATCGCCGACCAGCTAAACAGATCGCCCAGGTATTGCGGGCTGTTCGGATCCAACGCTTCGGTCGCCAATGGCAACCCCATATTCACCAGTTCCACCAGTAGCTGACGCGCTATTTTCAACCCGGCTTCCACATCAAATGAGCCATCCATGTGAGGATCGTTAATCAGCCCTTTCCAGCCGACGGTAGTTCGCGGCTTTTCAAAATAGACGCGCATTACCAGATAGAGGCTATCGCTGACCTCTGCGGCAAGGGCTTTAAATCGACGGGCATATTCCAGAGCGGTTTCAGGATCGTGAATAGAACAAGGACCGCATACCACCAACAGACGCGGATCGCGCCCGGCAATAATGTCAGAAATGATTCCCCGGGACTGCGCTATCTGCGCTTCCTGCGCCAGGCTCAACGGAAAGGCCGCTTTAAGCTGCTCCGGCGTCATTAATACCTGTTCATCGGTGATACGTACGTTATTCAGCGCGTCTTTTTGCATGATGGCGATCCTGTCTTTTCTTGTTTGCGATAGTTGATCCTCCACGAGGATGTTTAAACCATACCACAAAAAGTAAAGATTTCAATCCATATTACGTAAAATAAACTTTACACCATGCGCAATCGTCGATTAACCCCCTCCATTTCGTATCAAAAACTTTACACAACAAGTGAATTATTTTATTCCCAGCCTCAGAAAAACGGTAAAATGAGCGATGCTCGCTATTTTTTGATTATTTTTTCTCCGCACACATATTTTTACTTTCTGATATAGGTTGATTAATACCATTATCACAAGAATTTAATATCAGGGACGCCACTTAAATTATTCATATTATCAATAAGACATAATGACGATATGGCAAAATAATGTTATTTTGCTACAAACAATCACGGATGTATTTTAATGCTTTACGACTGAAGATGGTGGGGACTTGTTAATGCGTTTTTCTCACCGATTTATCCTTCTGTTATCGCTATTATTAGCAAGCTTGCCTCTGTATGCTCAACGCGTCACGGAAGAAGAGAAATCCGTACGCGCCATCGTCTCCGGTATCGTCAGTTATACACACTGGCCGGCGTTATCCGGGCCGCCAAGGCTATGCATATTTTCATCTGCGCGTTTTGTCAGGGTACTTAGCGAAGAGGCTGATTGGGCTTTCCCTTATCAACCGCTTGTCATCCGTACCACACAAGAAGCCCTGAGCGCCCGCTGTGATGGTTTTTACTTTGGCAATGAATCGCCAGCTTATCAGGTGGAGTTAACGCGTCATTATCCAGTTAATGCCTTGTTATTAATTGCCGAGCAAAATACCGAATGTATTATTGGCAGCGCATTTTGTCTGATCATTAACAATGATGAAGTCAAATTTTCCGTCAACCTGGACTCCCTCTCGCATAGCGGCGTGAGAGTAAATCCAGAAGTATTAATGCTTGCACGGAATCAAAAGCATGAATAAGGAATTTTCTCTGTCCAGACCAACATTTAAACGCACACTACGGCGGATTAGTATAATCAGCGTGCTGCTTACAATGACATTGATCTGGCTATTAATTTGCGTTGCGTCTGTCCTTACGCTCAAACAGTATGCGCAAAAAAATCTCGATTTGACCGCCGCCACAATGGCCCATAGCCTTGAAGCGGCACTGGTATTTTCCGATAACGCGGCCGCAGCGGAAACGCTCGCCACACTGGGACGCCAGGGACAATTTTCAGCGGCGGAGGTCCGCGATAAAAATGGCCGTACTATCGCCTCATGGCGCTATGATGCGCGAGCCGCAGACGATAAGCTCATCGGCTTAATTAGCCACTGGCTTTTTCCATTGCCGGTATCACAACCCGTCTGGCACAACGGCAGGGCCATCGGCGAAGTACGGCTTGTCGCCCGCGACAGCCTTATTGGTCATTTTATCTGGCTATCGCTGGCAGTGCTGACAGGATGTATTCTGCTGGCATCCGGCATTGCCCTGCTGCTCACGCGTTATTTGCACAATGGCGTTGTGGATGCGCTGCAAAATATTACTGAAGTTGTACACGACGTTCGCACTAACCGAAATTTTTCACGCCGGGTACCTGATGAGCGTATTGCGGAATTTCACCTGTTTGCGCAGGATTTCAATAGCCTTCTGGATGAGATGGAAGAATGGCAGCTACGGCTTCAGGCTAAAAATGCCCAGTTACTACGTACCGCGCTGCACGATCCGCTGACGGGGCTTGCCAATCGCGCGGCATTTCGCAGCTGTATTAACGCGCTGATGAAGGACAATTCCGCTCGTAGCAGTTCGGCATTGTTATTTCTGGATGGCGATAACTTTAAATATATTAATGATACCTGGGGACATGCGGCAGGCGACCGCGTACTTATAGAGGTTGCCAAAAGATTAGCGGAATTCGGTGGTAGCCGTTATCAAACTTACCGACTCGGCGGCGATGAATTTGCGATGGTGCTTTACGATGTACATTCGGAGTATGAAGTACAACGTATTTGCGCAGCGCTATCCCAGGCGTTTAATCGACCTTTTGAACTGCATAACGGCCAGCGGATAACGATGACCCTGAGTATTGGCTTTGCGCTGACATGGGAACATGCCACTGCCGAAAAACTACAAGAACTGGCCGATCGAAATATGTATCAGGCTAAACACCGGCGTGCGGAACGCTCGCTAAATTAAGGAACGGGCCTGGCCGTTTCTGACTCAGCGTTGAGACCACAGACCCAGCCTAATCATGCAACCGTCCATGGCGTGGAGCAACCCCATAAAAAAGGGGCCAGCGTAATGCCAGCCCCTTCTTTTCTACAAGCTTTCGGATGTTGCGAAAGCGCGTTCTTAGTTAAGACGCTCTTTGATACGAGCCGCTTTACCAGTACGCTCACGCAGGTAGTACAGTTTAGCTTTACGAACAGCACCACGACGTTTAACAGCAATGCTGTCAACTACCGGAGAGTGAGTCTGGAAGACACGCTCAACGCCTTCGCCGTTGGAAATTTTACGAACAGTGAATGCAGAGTGCAGACCGCGGTTACGAATAGCGATAACCACGCCCTCGAATGCCTGCAGACGTTTCTTGGTACCTTCAACAACCCATACTTTCACTTCCACGGTATCGCCCGGACGGAAGGAAGGTACGTTCTGCTTCATCTGCTCTTGTTCAAGTTGCTTAATAATGTTGCTCATAATTTAATCTCTTATCCTGGGTAAACTGATATTCGGGGGCCTATGCCATCCCATCATGTTTATGCTGCTGTTGTGCGTGTTCTGTTTTGAACTCCGCCAGCAACCTTGCTTGCTCTTCAGTCAGAGCCAGGTTTTCCAGAAGTTCAGGTCTTCTAAGCCAGGTTCGGCCCAGCGACTGTTTCAAGCGCCAGCGACGTATCTCGGCATGGTTTCCCGACAGCAATACTGGCGGTACTTCCATCCCCTCTAACACTTCAGGGCGCGTATAGTGCGGACAATCCAGCAACCCATCAGCAAACGAATCTTCGATTGCTGATGCCTCATGCCCCAGAACCCCCGGTATAAACCGGGCGACGGAGTCAATCAGCGTCATTGCCGGTAGTTCGCCACCGCTGAGAACGTAATCGCCAATTGACCATTCTTCGTCAATTTCGGTCTGAATTACGCGCTCATCTACGCCTTCGTAGCGACCACACACCAGAATAAGCTTCTGATTCGTGGCCAGCTCGCTAACGCCCGCTTGATCAAGCTTGCGTCCCTGAGGCGACAGATAAATCACTTTAGCGCCTTCACCTGCCGCGGCTTTTGCTGCGTGAATGGCGTCCCGCAAGGGTTGCACCATCATTAACATCCCCGGTCCGCCGCCGTAAGGACGGTCGTCCACGGTACGGTGCCGGTCATGCGCGAAGTCGCGAGGACTCCAGCTTTGGATGTTCAGCAGGCCTTTTTTTACTGCCCGGCCAGTTACCCCGTAATCGGTAATTGCGCGGAACATTTCAGGAAACAGGCTAACGATGCCAATAAACACAAGCCAATCCCCATAACGCCATTTATTACCGTTTATTCGGTGGTTTAAAAACCAGGATCCCAGTCTACTTCGATAGTACGAGTAGCGAGATCGACTTTCTTGATAACCTGCCCATCGAGGAACGGTACTAGTCGTTCCTTGATACCAAATGCATCTTTCAGGTTCGCCTTAATGACGAGAACGTCATTCGACCCGGTTTCCATCATGTCGATAACTTTACCGAGATCGTAGCCTTCAGCGGTGACTACCTGGCAACCCATCAGGTCTTTCCAGTAATAGTCTCCCTCCTCAAGCGCAGGAAGTTGCGAGGAATCCACGACAATTTCGCAATTGGTCAGAAGATTCGCGGCATCTCGATCGTCAACGCCTTTCAGCTTGATGATCAGATCCTGATTGTGGTGCTTCCAGCTTTCCAGCTGTACCTGCTGCCACTGACCCGCCTTCTGGATAAACCAGGGCTGATAGTCAAAAATGCTTTCGGCGTCTTCAGTGGAGGAAAACACTCTGAGCCAACCACGGATACCGTATGAAGAACCCATTTTCCCCAGTACAACCGGTTCAGCGGGTACTTGTGCGGCGAGTTGCTTGCTCATCATGACCACCGTGACAGATTAAGCTGCTTTTTTTACTTCTTTGATCAGCGCCGCAACGCGATCGGAAATGGTTGCGCCCTGGCCAACCCAGTGAGCGATGCGATCCAGATCCAGGCGGGTGCCTTCTTCTTTTTCGCTAGCGATTGGGTTGAAGAAACCAACGCGCTCAATGAAGCGACCGTTGCGTGCATTACGGCTGTCGGTGACAACAACCTGGTAGAACGGACGCTTTTTAGCGCCGTGACGAGCTAAACGAATAGTTACCATAACATCCTCTTGTGTGAATAAAACAACCGGGCCCCATCGAGGAACGGAGCCCGGCGTCATATTAAAAGCCCGAAAATTTTACTGATTTCTGGGAGAATTGCAATCAACAGTTAATAACTCTGCTGTAGAAGGCCGTCGGCGGCGCAGCGAGTTCGGTGCCGGCGTGCGCGCAGCCACCGCAGCGTACACGCAGTACGTGAGGATGGCGAGCACACCCCGGTGCCGAAATAGCAAGTGAGCCAGGCCGGGAAATTAGCGACCCGGGAAGCCTGGCGGCATCATCCCCTTCATACTGCGCATCATCTTCGCCATCCCGCCCTTCTTCATCTTCTTCATCATGCGCTGCATGTCGTCGAACTGTTTCAGAAGGCGGTTAACGTCCTGCACCTGCATCCCACAGCCCTGCGCGATACGACGCTTGCGGGAACCTTTGATGATTTCCGGCTTCGCGCGCTCTTTCAGCGTCATCGAATTGATGATCGCTTCCATACGCACCAGCACCTTGTCATCCATCTGCGATTTAACGTTGTCCGGAATCTGCCCCATGCCCGGTAATTTGCCCATCAGACTGGCCATACCGCCCATGTTTTTCATCTGTTTGAGCTGTTCCAGGAAGTCGTTCAGGTCGAAACCGTCGCCTTTCTTCAGTTTAGTCGCCAGCTTTTCAGCCTGTGCGCGGTCAACTTTGCTTTCGATATCTTCGATAAGAGACAGTACGTCGCCCATACCGAGAATACGCGAGGCGATACGATCCGGGTGGAACGGTTCCAGCGCGTCGGTTTTCTCGCCGACACCGAGGAATTTAATCGGCTTGCCGGTGATATGACGAATAGAGAGCGCCGCACCGCCACGAGCATCACCATCAACTTTGGTCAGCACCACGCCGGTTAACGGCAGCGCTTCGTTAAAGGCTTTTGCGGTATTCGCCGCATCCTGACCGGTCATCGCATCGACGACAAACAGCGTTTCTACTGGCTTGATAGAAGCGTGGACCTGTTTGATTTCGTCCATCATCGCTTCGTCAACGTGCAGACGACCGGCGGTATCCACCAGCAGCACGTCGTAGAATTTGAGCTTCGCTTCTTTCAGCGCGGCGTTGACGATATCAACCGGTTTCTGGCCGACATCAGACGGGAAGAAATCCACGCCAACCTGTTCAGCCAGCGTTTCGAGCTGTTTGATCGCCGCCGGGCGATAGACGTCGGCAGAGACGACCAGCACTTTCTTCTTGTGCTTCTCGCGCAAGAATTTACCCAACTTACCGACGCTGGTGGTTTTACCCGCCCCCTGCAGACCCGCCATCAATACTACGGCTGGCGGCTGCGCAGCTAAATTCAGCGTCTGGTTCTCTTCGCCCATCGCCGCAACCAGTTCGCTACGGACAATCTTGACGAACTCCTGCCCTGGGGTCAGGCTCTTGTTAACTTCATGACCAACCGCTTTCTCTTTTACGCGATTGATGAACTCACGCACTACCGGCAGCGCAACGTCAGCCTCCAGCAGCGCCATGCGCACTTCGCGCAGCGTCTCTTTAACGTTGTCTTCAGTAAGGCGCCCACGGCCACTGATATTGCGCAGCGTGCGCGACAAACGATCGGTTAAATTATCAAACATTGTCTCTCGCCTGGGGTGGAAACGGTTGGTCGCCGCAGCGACACAGTTACAGAATTTCGCCACAGTATACCATGAAGCCGTCTTTGTTGTTATGCAACGGTTGGAGCTGCGGTCACGTAACGCTATACTGCTTCTCTTTCTCACTGGTCAACTGTCGACACAACTATGCCCGTTTTTGCTTTACTTGCCCTTGTCGCCTACTCCTTCAGCCTCGCGCTGATCGTTCCCGGACTGTTGCAAAAAAACAGCGGCTGGCGGCGTATGGCTATTCTTTCTGCGGTCATCGCGCTGGTGTGCCATGCTGTCGCGCTGGAATCGCGTATTCTGCCCGGCGGCGACAGTGGACAAAACCTGAGCCTGCTGAATGTCGGTTCGCTGGTCAGTCTGATGATCTGCACGGTGATGACCATTGTCGCGTCGCGTAATCGCGGCTGGCTACTTCTGCCCATTGTCTATGCTTTTGCGCTGATTAACCTGGCCTTCGCCACGTTCATGCCTAATGAATATATTACGCATCTGGAAGCGACCCCAGGCATGATGGTGCACATCGGTCTGTCGCTTTTCTCTTACGCGACGCTGATAATCGCCGCGCTGTATGCGCTACAACTGGCGTGGATCGACTATCAGTTGAAGAACAAAAAGCTGGCGTTTAGTAATGAAATGCCGCCATTGATGAGCATTGAGCGCAAAATGTTTCATATCACGCAGATTGGCGTCGTACTGCTGACCCTTACTCTGTGTACCGGCCTGTTTTACATGCATAACCTGTTCAGTACTGAAAATATTGATAAAGCCGTGCTCTCTATTGTGGCATGGTTTGTCTATATCGTTCTGCTGTGGGGGCATTACCATGAGGGCTGGCGGGGTCGGCGGGTCGTGTGGTTTAACGTCGCAGGCGCGGGTATTCTGACGCTGGCCTATTTTGGTAGCCGCATATTACAGCAATTTGTAAGCTAAGCTTTTAAAGGAGTTTCCCCTGGAACACATCTCCACCACCACGCTGATTATCATATTAATCATCATGGTGGTCATCTCGGCCTATTTTTCCGGTTCCGAAACTGGAATGATGACGCTAAACCGTTACCGTTTACGCCATATGGCGAAGCAAGGTAATCGCTCGGCAAAACGGGTAGAAAAATTACTGCGTAAACCCGACCGACTGATAAGCCTGGTGCTGATCGGCAATAACCTGGTCAACATTCTTGCCTCGGCGCTCGGCACGATTGTGGGTATGCGGCTTTACGGCGACGCTGGCGTGGCTATCGCCACCGGGGTACTGACGTTTGTCGTGTTAGTTTTTGCCGAAGTCCTGCCCAAAACTATCGCCGCGCTCTATCCGGAAAAAGTGGCCTATCCCAGCAGCTTCCTGCTGGCGCCGTTACAGATACTGATGATGCCGCTGGTGTGGTTACTTAACACCATCACCCGCCTGCTGATGCGTCTGATGGGAATTAAAACGGACATCGTGGTTAGCGGGTCGTTAAGCAAAGAGGAATTACGCACTATCGTGCATGAATCCCGTTCGCAAATCTCTCGCCGCAATCAGGATATGCTGCTGTCGGTTCTCGACCTGGAAAAGGTCAGCGTGGATGACATCATGGTGCCGCGTAATGAAATTATCGGGATCGATATCAATGACGACTGGAAGTCTATCGAGCGGCAGCTCACCCACTCGCCACACGGACGCATTGTGCTCTATCGCGATTCGCTGGATGACGCCATCAGTATGCTGCGCGTGCGTGAAGCCTGGCGGTTAATGGCCGAGAAAAAAGAGTTCACCAAAGAGATGATGCTGCGCGCCGCCGATGAAATCTATTACGTCCCGGAAGGTACGCCGCTCAGTACACAACTGATTAAATTTCAGCGCAATAAAAAGAAAGTCGGACTGGTCGTCAACGAATATGGCGATATCCAGGGGCTGGTCACCGTGGAAGATATTCTCGAGGAGATCGTTGGCGACTTCACCACATCGATGTCGCCGACCCTGGCGGAAGAGGTCACGCCGCAAAACGACGGTTCGGTCATTATTGACGGTACCGCCAACGTCCGGGAAATCAATAAAGCGTTTAACTGGCACCTGCCGGAAGACGACGCGCGCACCGTCAACGGGGTGATTCTGGAGGCTCTGGAGGAAATTCCGGTTGCTGGCACGCGCGTGCGCATTGAGCAGTACGATATCGATATTCTCGATGTACAGGAAAATATGATTAAGCAGGTAAAGGTTGTACCGGTAAAGCCGCTGCGCGAGAGTGTGGCGGAGTAACACAATGGCGAACTCCGGTTCGCCTTTTTTATCGCCGTCTTTTAAGATTCCATCAATTCCTGCCATTTACTTAACAATGCAATAATGTCTTTTCAGGCATTCAGAAAGGATATTGATGTTATGTCAGAAGATTATGTAATTGAATGGGATAAGAATTTTGCAGACGACCTCAACGTCGTCGCCAACGTTTTTTTATCACACAACCCAACCTTATGGCCCACTATTTTCTCTCAACTTTCGACGCAACCTGAAATCTTTGAAGACGAAGATGAAGACGAATATGGGTTGCAGGACGTCCTGGATTGTAGCGGTGGCGATCTCGGAAATAACGAGCTGGCACAGGCATTTTTACAAGTTCTACGCGGCGAAAGATTTATTCACCTCGTTGACTGGAAAGGTGAAGATGAAGAAGGCGAACTGGCTAATTTTGCCGCAGATCGCTTTTATGAACTCACAAAAAACCTGACGAATTCTGAGGAATTAAGAAATCTTCTTGTCGAAATAACCCAAGAGGATGAAATCTCCGATGTCTGTGAAGCCGGAGACCGTTACCTTGACGAGATCTTTGAACGCATCCAGACCGAACTCAATAAGAGGGGCTTCCAGATTTTTGATCTGAATGAAGGATCTGACACCTATAATGTGGTCGTTCTGCCAATGAGCGAATATAAAAAAATAGAGGACTTCAACACGCCGTGGCTGGAAGTGCAGGATTTTTTAAGCTAAAAAAATGGCCGACTTTACATCGGCCATCAGACTTTTACTTCGCCTTAGCTACAGTCACCATCGCCGCGCGAATGGTACGACCGTTCAGCGTATAGCCTTTCTGCATAATACCCAGCACATTGCCTGCCGGAACCTCTTCCGACTCCACCATCGCAATCGCCTGATGCACGTTCGGGTCCAGCGGCACGTTGGTCTCAGCAATCACTTCCACGCCGAACTTACGCACCACATCCAGCATAGACTTCAGCGTCAGCTCAATCCCTTCGACCATTGCCGCCATATCCGGATTGGCTTTGTCTGCGACTTCCAGCGCGCGATCCAGGCTATCGATGACCGGCAGCAATTCGTTGACGAACTTCTCGAGAGCGAATTTATGCGCTTTTTCGATATCCTGTTCAGTACGACGGCGCAGGTTTTCCATTTCCGCTTTGATGCGCAACACGGTGTCGCGTTCGCGAGTCTGGGCTTCTGCAAGCTGAACTTCCAGATTCGCAATTTTTTCATCGCGCGGATCCACCTGCTCAGCAGAATCGTTTGGTTCAACTGCCTCAACCTCTTCGTGCTGATCCATGATAATTTCTTCCGGGGCTTGCCCCTCAGGCGTTTTCTGTTCTTTACTACTCATGAATTTCTCCGCGTTTTTTTTCGCATTCATCTCGCTAACTTCGCTTATTATGGGGATCAGATTCAGGGTTTCAAGGGAAGTACTCACATTGTCATCAATCTTCGCTACAAGGACCTCAGAAAAATGAATAATCATTTCAAGTGTATCGGCATTGTGGGGCATCCGCGTCATCCCACCGCACTCACGACACATGAAATGCTCTACCGTTGGCTATGCGCTCAGGGTTATGAGGTCATTGTGGAGCAACAAATCGCCCACGAATTACAGCTAAAAAATGTGCCAACCGGCACGCTGGCGGAAATTGGTCAACAGGCGGATCTGGCGGTAGTCGTGGGCGGCGACGGCAATATGCTTGGCGCAGCGCGTACGCTGGCGCGTTATAACATCAATGTGATTGGCATTAACCGCGGTAATCTTGGCTTCCTGACCGATCTCGATCCGGACAACGCCCTGCAACAATTATCTGATGTGCTGGAAGGACGCTATATCTCCGAAAAACGTTTTCTGCTGGAAGCGCAGGTCTGCCAACAGGACCGCCAGAAGCGTATCAGCACAGCCATTAATGAAGTGGTGCTGCATCCGGGAAAGGTGGCGCATATGATCGAATTCGAGGTTTATATTGATGAAACCTTCGCTTTTTCACAGCGATCTGATGGTCTGATCATTTCTACGCCGACCGGCTCCACCGCCTATTCGCTCTCCGCAGGCGGCCCTATTCTGACCCCTTCACTGGATGCCATCACCCTGGTGCCGATGTTCCCGCATACCTTGTCGGCGCGCCCGTTAGTCATTAACAGCAGTAGCACGATTCGTTTGCGTTTTTCGCATCGCCGTAGCGATCTGGAAATTAGCTGCGACAGCCAGATAGCCCTGCCTATTCAGGAAGGAGAAGATGTGCTGATTCGCCGCTGCGACTACCATCTCAACCTGATACATCCCAAAGACTACAGCTATTTCAATACATTAAGCACAAAACTCGGCTGGTCAAAAAAATTATTCTAATTTTACGTTAGCCTCTTTACTGTATAAAAAACCAGTTTATACTGTATTTAATTACAGTTATGGTTTTTCATACAGGAAAACAGCTATGTTGGCGCAACTGACCATCAGCAATTTTGCTATCGTTCGCGAGCTTGAGATCGATTTTCAGAGCGGAATGACCGTCATTACTGGTGAAACCGGCGCGGGTAAATCTATTGCGATTGATGCCCTGGGTCTGTGTCTGGGCGGTCGCGCTGAGGCCGATATGGTCCGTACCGGAGCGACCCGCGCCGATTTGTGTGCCCGCTTTGCGCTGAAAGACACGCCTGCGGCATTGCGCTGGCTGGAAGAAAACCAGCTTGAAGAAGGTCGCGAATGCTTACTTCGCCGCGTTATCAGCAGCGATGGCCGCTCACGGGGCTTTATTAACGGCACCGCTGTGCCCCTGTCTCAATTGCGCGAGCTCGGTCAGTTGCTGATTCAAATTCATGGTCAACATGCGCACCAGCAGCTTACCAAACCCGAACAGCAAAAATCGCTGCTGGATAGCTATGCCAACGAAGCCGCTTTAGCGCAGCAGATGGCTGCCCGCTACCAATTATGGCATCAAAGCTGCCGCGATCTTGCCCATCACCAGCAACAAAGCCAGGAACGCGCCGCGCGCGCAGAACTGCTGCAATATCAGTTAAAAGAGTTGAACGACTTTAATCCGCAGGCCGGTGAATTCGAGCAAATTGACGAAGAGTACAAACGGCTGGCCAACAGCGGGCAGTTGCTTACGACCAGCCAGAACGCTCTGGCGCTACTCGCGGACGGCGAAGACGTTAACCTGCAAAGCCAGTTATATAGCGCAAAACAACTGGTTAGCGAGCTGGTAGGTATGGACAGCAAGCTTTCCGGCATCCTGGATATGCTGGAAGAAGCCACTATCCAACTCACCGAAGCCAGCGATGAATTACGCCACTATTGCGAGCGTCTGGATTTAGACCCCAATCGCCTGTTTGAGCTTGAACAGCGCATCGCTAAACAAATTTCGCTGGCGCGAAAACATCACGTCAGCCCGGAAGCGCTGCCGCAGCTTTATCAGTCACTGCTCGAAGAACAGCAGCAGCTCGACGATCAGGCCGATTCGCTGGAAACGCTAACGCTGGCGGTTAATAAGCATCACCAACAAGCGCTGGAAACGGCGCAAGCGCTGCATCAACAGCGTCAGTTTTACGCCCAGGAGCTGGGGCAGTTGATCACTGAAAGTATGCATTTACTTTCGATGCCGCACGGTCTGTTTACTATCGACGTGAAATTTGATGAGCATCATCTGAGCAACGACGGCGCCGATCGCGTGGAGTTTAAAGTGACGACAAACCCGGGTCAGCCGCTGCAGCCTATCGCTAAAGTCGCGTCTGGCGGTGAACTGTCGCGCATTGCGCTGGCTATTCAGGTGATTACCGCGCGCAAAATGGAAACGCCGGCGCTAATTTTTGACGAGGTCGATGTTGGCATCAGCGGCCCAACCGCCGCCGTGGTCGGTAAACTCCTGCGTCAGCTTGGCGAATCCACTCAGGTGATGTGCGTCACTCACCTGCCACAGGTAGCCGGGTGCGGTCACCAGCACTTCTTTGTCAGTAAAGAAACAGACGGGGCAATGACCGAAACCCATATGCAACCGTTGGATAAACGTGCGCGTTTACAGGAACTGGCCCGCCTGTTGGGAGGAAGTGAAGTTACGCGTAATACGCTGGCAAACGCAAAAGAACTGCTGGCGGCGTAAACTTTTTTATCTCCCGAAGGTCTGAGTTCACAACAAAAACGCCGTAAGACCCGACAGCAAAAGGTTTTAAAGTGATGAAAGGTCTATTATCATCGGCATATTAATATGAGCCACGTACTGCTCAGGCCCGAAAAGGAACCCAATCACTATGCGCTGTAAAACGCTGACTGCTGCCGCAGCAGTACTCCTGATGTTGACCGCAGGCTGTTCCACTCTGGAGCGAGTGGTTTACCGACCTGACATCAATCAGGGGAACTATCTTACACCTACGGATGTCGCCAAAGTGCGTGTTGGTATGACGCAACAACAGGTTGCGTATGCTTTAGGCACGCCGATGATGACCGATCCTTTTGGTACGAACACCTGGTTTTATGTCTTCCGCCAGCAGCCAGGACATGAGAACGTGACGCAGCAGACTCTGACGCTCACCTTTAACAGCAGCGGCGTGTTAACCAATATTGATAACAAACCGGCGTTGACGAAGTAATTTTGTGATACCGCCTGATGAGGTTACGTTCATCAGGCCTGCAAACCTCTCCCCCGCCATTTGGTACGAATTTGCCTGATGGCGCTACGTTTATCTGGCTTACAGGCACGCCTGTGCTTCAGGTGTGGTACGGCTTCCACACCGTTATCCGGCAAAAGAGGCTAATTATCTGCCAGCCGATTTTTCGGCGCGCTGGCGGCGTAACGCTTTTGGATCGGCGATTAAGGGACGGTAAATTTCAACCCGATCGCCATCCTGCACCGTATCGGTGAGTTTTACCGGACGACTGTAGATACCTACTTTATTTTTCGCCAGATCGATATCCGTGCGCAATTCCAGCAAGCCGGAAGCGCGAATCGCCTCTTCGACCGTCGCGCCCTCCTCCAGCGTTACGCGCTGCAAATACTGCTTTTCCGGCAGCGCATAAGCCACTTCAACCACAAGTTTATCCGGCACGGTAAACCTCTTTGGCGCGAACCGTAAACGCCTGCACCATGTTGGACGCTAACTCTTTGAATATACGACCAAACGCCAGCTCAATGAGTTTATTGGTAAACTCAAAATCAAGCTGAAACTCAATGCGGCACGCCTCGGGGCTGAGCGGGGTAAATTTCCAGCCGCCGATCAGCTTTTTAAAGGGGCCATCCACCAGATGCATCAGAATACTCTGGTTACGCGTTAGCTGATTACGCGTCGTAAACGTCTTGCTGATACCCGCCTTCGACACGTCAACAGCCGCCGTCATCTGTGCTGGCGATGACTCCAGGACGCGACTACCAACACACCCAGGCAAAAACTGGGGATACGATTGCACGTCATTCACTAACTGATACATCTGTTCCGCACTGTAGGGGACTAAAGCAGTCCGACTAATCTGAGGCATAGCAATTCCCATCAACATAAATCGTGTAAATAATACCACTTATCAGCGAGTAAAAAAAATGCTGTCCCCAACCGTCATGCCTTAATTGTGCGTGCATAGCCCAACTCATGCTAAGATAGATTTTTGCACCTCATCAGGACGTAATGGGGTGTTTTCGATATCAGATTACCTATGAATTCACGACACTTATGACGAAGAAAAAAGCACATAAACCGGGCTCAGCCACCATCGCGCTGAATAAGCGCGCCCGGCACGAATACTTTATCGAAGAAGAGTTCGAGGCTGGTCTCGCCCTGCAAGGCTGGGAAGTAAAATCTCTGCGCGCAGGAAAAGCCAATATCGGCGACAGTTACGTTATCCTCAAAGATGGCGAGGCCTGGCTGTTTGGCGCAAACTTTACGCCGATGGCGGTCGCCTCGACACATGTCGTATGCGACCCAACCCGAACCCGCAAACTGTTGTTAAATCAGCGTGAGCTTGATTCACTGTATGGCCGTATTAATCGTGAAGGTTATACTGTCGTCGCGCTTTCTCTGTACTGGAAAAATGCCTGGTGCAAAGTGAAGATCGGCGTGGCGAAAGGTAAAAAACAACATGATAAACGTTCCGATCTTAAAGAACGTGAGTGGCAACTGGATAAAGCACGCATTATGAAAAATGCAGGCCGATAATAGACATTTTTTGTGACCAGCTTCTCAGTATGAAGCTGGTCAATGTTCATATCTCATGCATGCCTCGAAAATATATTCTCTGTGTCTGACGCTTATCAATAGCAATAAATACCACAACAAGAATATATTCTTCGTTTAAAAAATTTTTATAGCCTAATAACACAATACTTCAAATGATTTTTATAAAATTTAATATTGCTGAATACCTTCACAAAAGGTATTGTTTTTATGTTAAAAAAGAAAAAGAAGAAGAAATTAAAATTCATTATAAAACATAAAGATAAATAAAAAACTATCATGCGTTGTTAGCCTGCCCCACCTCTCCTTAACACAAACTCCGTTATATTTCAGACGCACTAACATCTTTATCAATAGATCTTAATTTGCAGAAAGATTTTTTTCTGACTATATCATCTAATACGAAAGCACTAGTCAGGCACAAAAAACAAAGGATTATTCGGCGAGAAAACCAGACCTTCACCTACGCTCATAAAAAAGAATATGGCTACGGAAATTCATCTCTCATGATGAACGGGAAGGCTCGTCTACGCATTTTGCCCTGAACGTCGTGCCCGTTAATTAATACACAGAGCAAATCCATCAGGAGCTAATTTATGCGTCTACTCGCCGTGGTTTCGAAATTGACTGGCGTCTCCACCACTGTGGAATCCTCAGCGGTCACTCTTAACGCCCCGTCAATTGTTAAATTATCAGTGGCCCGGGAGGAAATTAGTCAACTTACGCGCATTAATCAGGATCTGGTGGTGACGCTCCATTCCGGCGAAACGATCACGATTAAAAACTTTTACGTTACCAACGATCTGGGCGCAAGCCAGCTGGTACTGGCGGAAAACGATGGCACGTTATGGTGGGTAGAAAATCCGCAAGCCGGGCTACATTTTGAACAAATCGCTGATATTAATGAACTGCTGGTCACTTCCGGCGCTTCCCATGAAGCAGGCGGCGCCGTTTGGCCGTGGGTACTGGCTGGCGCGGTGGCGGCTGGCGGCATTGCCGCTATCGCGTCTTCCGGCGGCGGCGATTCCCACCATCATTCGGATGGCGATAATCCGCCCCCCGATAACACCAATCCTGACGGTAATCCCCCTGATAACAGCAATCCCGGCGGCAGTACCCCCAACGGCAATACTCCAGGTAGCAGTAATCCTGTAGATACTACCCCGCCTCTCGCTCCCGGCGAATTATTGATTTCAGCGGACGGAAAAACGGTAAGCGGGCAAGCCGAAGCGGGCAGTACCATTACCATCAAAGATCCCTCAGGCAACGTCGTTGGCGAGGGCAAAGCGGATAGCGACGGTAAATTTAGTATTGATCTGACAGCACCACAGATTAGCGGCGAACAACTTACCGTGACCGCGACTGACGATGCCGGCAATACCGGCCCATCCGCAACCATCGATGCGCCCAACATTCCTCTCCCCGATACACCAGCTATCACCGCCGCTATCGATGATGCCGCTCCCCTCACCAGCACGCTGAGCAATAACCAGTTTACGAACGACAATACCCCCACTCTGGAGGGCACCGGCAGCGCAGGCACAGTCATCCATATTTACGCCAATGGTCAGGAAATAGGCTCAACAACGGTTGATACCAGCGGAAACTGGCATTTTGCCATTACCAGCGCGCTAGCGGATGGGGAAAATCATTTCACCGCCATTGCGACTAACGTGAAAGGCGAAAGTAGCGAATCAGCCCGCTTTACGCTGACTATCGACACACTCATCCCCGATGCCCCACGTGTTGAACTGATTGCCGATAACACCGGTTTGCTCACCGGGCCGCTACAGAATAATGACCGAACTGACGAGGCAAAACCGCTATTTTCCGGGCAGGGAGAGGCAGGCAATACCATCACGATTAAAGAGGGTTCAACCGTTATCGGCAGCGCTACCGTAGACGAAAATGGACGCTGGACCTTTACGCCGACTACGCCGTTAAGCGATGGCGAACATACCTTTACCGTCGAACAAAGCGACAAAGCCGGAAACACGAGCCGCGTGACGACAACGCCTACTATCATTGTGGACACCACGCCGCCTGACGCCGCTATCATTGATAATGTTGCGAAAGACGGCACAACCGTTAGCGGCACCGCTGAAGCTGGCAGTACTGTGTCGATCTATGACCCGGCGGGAAATTACCTGGGCTCCACGATTACCGGAGAAAATAACCACTTCAGCATCACGCTGAATCCGGCTCAGACCCACGGCGAGCGTCTGGAAGCGCGTATTCAGGACGCCGTCGGTAACATCGGCCCCGCCACGGAGTTTACCGCTTCTGACTCACAGTATCCTGCCCAGCCGACTATCCTTACCGTGACGGATGACGCTGGCGCCGTTACCGGGCTGCTGAAAAATGGCGATGCCACAGATGATAACCGCCCAACCCTCAGCGGTACTGCTGAACCAGGCAGTACGATATCGATTAACGATAATGGCTTTCCTGTAGCGACCTTTCCGCCCATTGTCGCTGACGCTGACGGCAAATGGAGCTTTACCCCCTCGCTGGCGCTTGCCGATGGCGACCATGTCTTTACCGCTACCGCGACCAACGATCGCGGCACCAGCGGGCAGTCCGTCTCCTTTACCATTGATATCGACACGCAGCCGCCGGTGCTGGAAGGCCTGGCGGTTAGCGACGTCGGCGACAGACTCACCGGCACTACGGAAGCTGGCAGTACTGTGGTTATCAAAGACAGCCTGGGAAATACGCTCGGGAGTGGAACGGCAGGCGACGACGGTACCTTCTCAATAGGTATTAGCCCGGCGAAAATTAACGGCGAAACATTAAGCATTAGCGTTACCGATAAAGCCGCGAATAGCGGTCCGGTAGAAACGCTGAACGCGCCGGATAAAACTGCGCCTGCGGCACCGGACGGTCTTACCGTGGCGACCGACGGTCTGTCCGTAAGCGGTCAGGCGGAAGCCGGGGCAACGGTCACTATCCGCGACAGTAGCAACACCGTACTTGGCAGCGCCGTCGCTAATGGCAACGGACAATTTATCGTTCCGCTGAATACGGCGCAGACTAACGGCCAGGCGCTTATCGCTACCGCCACCGATGTCGCGAAAAACGAAAGCGCCGCCGCGACGGTTATCGCGCCGGACAGTACCGCGCCGGAAATGCCGAAAAACGTGGTAATTAGTGAGGATGGCACCAGTATCAGCGGCACCGCCGAACCGGGTAGCGCCATCACGATCGCCACGCCGGACGGCAAGCCGCTTGGCAGCGGCAAAGCAGATGGCGAAGGTCATTTTACCCTTCCCCTCGTCCCCGCACAGACCAACGGCGAACAGGTTACCGTCACCGCCACCGACAGCGCCAACAACGTCAGCCCGCCAACCACAGCGCAAGCGCCCGATATCACCGCCCCGGATAAGCCCATTATCACTCAGGTACTGGACGATGTTGAAAGCTTCACCGGGCCGCTGGTTAACGGACAAACCACCAACGACAACCGTCCCACCCTTAGCGGTACGGCGGAGGCCGGCGCGCGTGTCGAAGTCTTTGATAACGGCGTTTCACTGGGACTCGCCACGCTACAGCCCAACGGTGCCTGGACGTTTACGCCGTCGCAAAATTTAGGTGAAGGCGCGCATCGACTGACCGTAATCGCAACCGACGCTAAAGGCAATGCCAGTCAGGCCGCGTCATTCGACCTGGTGGTCGATACGCAATCGCCGCAGCAACCGGTAATCACCTTCATTACAGATGATGCGCCGGGTATTCTCGGTAGCGTCGCGCATCTGGGGCTCACTAACGACAGCACGCCAACGATTAATGGTACAGGTGAACCGGGTTCCACAGTACACCTGTATCAGAATGGCGCCCGGATAGCAGATATTATCGTCGGTAATTCCGGCGTCTGGAGCTACGCTTACACCACGGCCTCGCCACTGGCGGACGACACCTACACCTTTACCGTGACGGCCAGCGACAGTAACGGCAACACCACGCCTTTTTCGACCGATTTTACGATTACCATTGATACCCAGGCCCCTGCCGCCCCCGGCGTTATCGGCGTAGCTGACGGCGACGGAAATACGATTGATACCAATCAGATTACCCAGGAATCCCAGCCCCGGTTGAGCGGTAGCGGCACCGCAGGCGACACAATCATCCTTTACGATAATGGCAATGCCATAGGTCAGGCGCTGGTCGGCACGGACGGGCGCTGGCAGTTTACGCCGCCTGCCGCGCTGGGCGACGGCGACCACCATCTGACCGCTCGCGCCAACGATCCGGCGGGGAACGAAAGTCCCGAATCCATCAGCTTTACCCTACGCATCGATACCCAGGCGCCGGATGCGCCGCAGATCGTGTCAGCCGCCATCACCGGCGGAGAAGGCGAGGTGCTACTGGCAAACGGCAGTATTACCAATCAGCGTATGCCGACCCTCAGCGGCACCGGCGAACCCGGCACCATCATCACCCTGTACAATAACGGCGTAGAACTGGCTACCGTCCAGGTCAATCCACAGGGTAGCTGGACCTATCCGCTAACCCGTAATCTGAGCGAAGGGTTAAACATCCTGACGGCCACCGCCACGGATGCCGCAGGCAATAGTAGCCCGACCTCCGGCGTTTTCTCCGTTACCCTTGATACCCAGCCTCCAGCGCAGCCTGACGCGCCGCTAATCAGCGATAACGTCGCGCCGGTTATTGGCAACATCGGCAATAATGGCGCAACGAACGATACCACGCCGACCTTCAGCGGCACGGGAGAGATCGGCAGCACGATAATTCTCTACAATAATGGCAGTGAAATTGGTCGCACAACGGTAGGCGATAACGGTAGCTGGAACTTTACGCCTGCGGCACTGACGCCAGAAACCTATACCATTACCGTCACGGAAACCGATAGAGCGGGCAATATCAGTCCACCTTCCGCCTCAGTCACTTTTACGCTAGACACCACTGCGCCCGCCAATCCGGTTATCACTTTTGCCGAAGATAACGTCGGCGAAGTCCAGGATACTATTGTCAGCGGCGCAACCACTGACGACAATACACCGGTCATTCACGGCACTGGCGACATCGGCAGCATTATTACGCTCTATAATGGCAGCAGCGTTTTAGGCGTAGTCACCGTCGATGAGACCGGCACCTGGACGCTAGCGGTGACCAGCGCGCTGCCGGATGGCGTCTACACCCTGACTGCCATTGCCGCCGATGCCGCCGGAAACAGCAGCGGCGTATCGAACAGCTTTACCTTCACCGTCGACACCGTTCCGTTGCAGCCGCCCGTCGTCAATGAAATCCTTGACGATGTTGCGCCAGTGACCGGGCCATTAACCGATGGCGCCTTTACTAACGATCGGACGCTGACTATTAACGGCAGCGGCGAAAACGGCAGCACCGTCACGATTTACGACAATGGCGTGGCAATCGGGACGGCGCTCGTCACCGACGGGGTCTGGACATTCAATACGCCCGAATTATCAGAAGCCAGCCATGCGCTAACCTTCAGCGCGACTGACGATGCTGGAAATACCACGGCGCAAACCCAGCCGATCACTATTACCGTGGATATCACTGCCCCGCCCGCGCCAACGATCCAGACGGTGGACGACGATGGCACGCGCGTCGCCGGACTTGCCGATCCTTACGCTACCGTTGAAATTCACCATGCCGATGGCACCCTGGTCGGCAGCGCTGTCGCTAATGGCACCGGTGAATTCGTCGTTACGCTCAGTCCGGCGCAAACCGATGGCGGTACGCTGACGGCAATTGCTATCGATCGCGCGGGGAATAACGGCCCGGCTACGAATTTTCCCGCTTCCGACAGCGGTCTGCCCGCCGTCCCGGCCATCACGGCGATTGAAGATGATGTCGGGAGCGTACAGGGGAATATTGCGGCGGGCGGCGCCACGGACGACACCATGCCGACGCTGCGCGGCACCACGGATATCGGCTCTACCGTTGAAGTTTTCATTGATGGCGATTCGGCAGGCTTTGCCACCGTTGACGCCAGCGGGAACTGGATCTTTGAGATCGCGACGCCATTAAGCGAAAGCACACATTACTTCACCGTCCAGGCAACCAATGCGAATGGCCCGGGCGGCCTGTCCGCACCGGTCGGGATCACTGTCGATCTTAGCGCGCCGGCGCAACCGGTTATTACCAGCGCAACGGATGATGTCCCCGGCATGACCGGTACGCTGGATAACGGCGCGCTCACCAATGATTCACGCCCGACGCTCAACGGAACGGGAGAAGCTGGCGCCACGATCCGCATTCTGGATAACGGCGTAGAAATCGGTTCCGCCACGGTAGATCAAAGCGGCAACTGGCGCTTCACCCCGAACGCGCCGCTAGAGAGCAACGCGCACATCTTTACCGCCGTGGCGACCGATCCCGCTGGCAATAGCGGCCAGCCTTCGGACGGCTTTACGCTGAACATTGACGCGCAGGCGCCAGATGTGCCGGTTATCACGTCCGTGATTGACGATAACAATCAACCGACCGTTCCGGTGTTACCGGGGCAATCCACCGACGATCGGCAGCCAATACTGAACGGAACTGGCGAACCTGGCGCGACAATCACCATTTTTGATAACGGTACGCCGCTTGGCACGGCTCAGGTAGGCGAAAACGGTAGCTGGACCTTCCCGGTGCCCCGCAATTTGTCAGAGGGAAGCCATAATCTGACGGTTAGCGCTACCGATCCGGCGGGCAATACCAGCGCGGTCTCCGCGCCGTGGACGATCGTGGTCGATATTACGCCTCCGGCGATCCCGGTTCTCACCTCCGTCGTGGATGACCAGCCCGGAATTACCGGCAACCTGGTTAGCGGGCAGCTAACGAACGATGCGACGCCCACCCTGAACGGGCGCGGAGAGGCAGGCGCGACGATTAATGTCTATCTTGACGGTAATCCCGCGTCCATCGGTACCACGACGGTGAATAGCGACGGCACGTGGAGTTTCACGCCGCAGACGCCGCTTGCAAACGGTAGCCACACGTTCACCCTTAGCGCCACCGATCCGGCGGGTAATAGCAGCTCGGTGTCCAGCGGATTTGTGCTGACGATTGACGCCACACCGCCCGCCGCGCCGGTTATCGCCAGCGTGGCAGATAATACGGCGCCGGTAACGGGCATCGTCCCCAACGGCGGCTCGACGAACGAAACCCGACCAACACTCTCGGGTACCGGTGAGGCGGGTACAACCATCTCGATTTATAATGGCAGCGCGCTGGTCGGTACGGCGCAAGTTCAGGCCAACGGTAGCTGGAGCTTTACACCGTCTACCTCGCTGGGCGCGGGCGTCTGGAACCTGACGGCGACAGCAACCGATGCGGCAGGCAATACCAGCGCCGCGTCCGAAATACGCTCGTTTACTATTGATACCACGGCTCCCGCCGCGCCTGTTATTGATACGGTCTACGACGGTACGGGCCCCATTACCGGCAATCTGAGTTCAGGACAGATCACAGACGAGGCGCGCCCTGTCATTAGCGGCACCCGTGAAGCCAACACAACTATTCGTCTCTACGATAACGGCACGCTGCTGGCTGAAATTCCCGCCGACAATAGCAGTAGCTGGCGCTACACGCCCGACGCCTCGCTGGCGACGGGCAACCATGTAATTACCGTCATTGCCGTTGATGCCGCAGGCAACGCCAGCCCCGTTTCGGACAGCGTTAATTTCGTCGTCGATACTACGCCGCCGCTGACGCCGGTAATCACATCAGTCAGTGACGATCAGGCGCCAGGCCTCGGCACGATCGCGAACGGCCAAAATACCAACGATCCTACGCCAACCTTCAGCGGCACCGCAGAAGCCGGCGCCACGATCACGCTCTATGAAAATGGTACGGTCATTGGCACGACAACGGCTCAGCCTGACGGCGCGTGGAGCGTCTCCACCTCAACGCTGGCAAGCGGAACGCACGTCATCACCGCCGTCGCCACCGATGCCGCAGGAAACAGCAGCCCGAACAGTACGGCTTTCACCCTGACGGTCGATACCACCGCGCCGCAAACGCCAATCCTGACGTCCGTGGTGGATGACGTCGCGGGTGGGGTCACAGGAAATCTCGCTAATGGTCAGATAACCAATGATAACCGCCCCACGCTGAACGGCACTGCCGAAGCGGGCAGCGTGGTCAGTATCTATGATGGCGACACTCTGCTTGGCGTCACCTCGGCTAACGCGAGCGGCGCGTGGAGCTTCACGCCGACGACAGGGTTAAACGACGGCACGCGCACATTAACAGTGACCGCCACCGACCCGGCAGGCAACGTTAGCCCGGCCACCAGCGGTTTTACTATCGTGGTCGATACCCTTGCGCCAACGGTTCCGCTTATAACCAGCATCGTTGATGATGTCCCGAACAATACCGGCGCCATTGGCAATGGACAATCGACCAACGACACACAGCCGACGCTCAACGGTACTGCGGAAGCCAACAGCGCGGTAAGCATCTTCGATAATAGCGCGCTGGTCGCGACCGTGAACGCCAATGCCAGAGGCAACTGGAGCTGGACGCCAACCGCCGCGCTCGGCCAGGGAAGTCACGCCTATAGCGTTAGCGCCGCCGATGCGGCTGGCAACGTTAGCGCCGCTTCGCCATCGATAACGATTATCGTGGATACCATTGCGCCCGGCGCGCCCGGCAACCTGGTCATCAATGCTACCGGTAATCGGGTGACGGGCACCGCGGAAGCAGGCAGTACAGTGACGATTACCTCTGATACTGGTGTGGTACTGGGAACCGCCACCGCCGACGGTACAGGCAGCTTCACCGCCACACTCACGCCCGCGCAGACCAATGGTCAGCCGCTACTGGCATTTGCCCAGGATAAAGCAGGCAACACAGGCATTGCCGCCGGATTTACCGCGCCCGATACGCGTGTGCCGGAAGCACCGATCATCACCAACGTAGTAGATGATGTGGGTATTTATACCGGCGCTATCGCCAACGGCCAGGTCACTAATGACGCACAACCCACATTGAATGGTACCGCTCAGGCGGGCGCCACGGTGAGCATTTATAACAACGGGGCGCTGCTCGGCACCACCACGGCGAACGCCAGCGGAAACTGGAGCTTTACCCCGACAGGCAATTTGACCGAAGGCAGCCACGCCTTCACCGCCACCGCGACTAACGCCAACGGTACAGGCAGCGTCTCCACCGCCGCGACGGTGATTGTCGATACGCTGGCGCCCGGTACGCCGTCAGGTACGCTCAGCGCCGATGGCGGTTCACTTTCCGGGCTGGCAGAGGCAAACAGCACCGTAACCGTCACGCTGACGGGGGGCGTGACGCTCACCACCACCGCTGGCAGCAACGGCGCATGGTCTCTCACCTTGCCGACAAAACAAATTGAAGGTCAGCTCATTAACGTGACGGCCACTGACGCTGCGGGTAACGCCTCCGGCACGTTAGGCATTACCGCGCCGGTTCTGCCGCTGGCGGCAAGGGATAACATCACCAGCCTTGATCTGACCTCTACCGCCGTCACCAGCACGCAAAGCTATTCGGATTACGGCCTGCTGCTGGTTGGCGCGCTTGGCAATGTCGCCTCGGTTTTGGGTAACGATACCGCTCAGGTTGAGTTCACCATTGCTGAAGGTGGTACGGGCGACGTCACCATCGATGCCGCCGCAACGGGAATCGTGCTTTCGCTGCTCAGTACTCAGGAGATTGTGGTACAGCGCTACGACACCAGCCTCGGCGCCTGGACGACGATCGTCAACACCGCCGTTGGCGACTTCGCGAATTTGCTTACCCTGACCGGGAGCGGCGTTACCCTGAACCTGAGCGGCCTGGGCGAAGGCCAGTACCGGGTACTCACTTATAACACCAGTCTGCTCGCCACCGGGTCATATACCAGCCTGGATGTCGATGTACACCAGACCAGCGCAGGTATTATTAGCGGGCCAACCATCAGTACCGGCAACGTCATGGCTGATGATACCGCGCCGACGGGCACCACGGTCACCGCCATCACCAACGCCAACGGCGTCAGTACGCCGGTCGGCGCGGGCGGCGTGGATATCCAGGGACAATACGGCACGCTGCACATTAATCAGGACGGCAGTTACACCTACACGCTGGCTAAGCCCACGGCAGGATACGGACATAAAGAGAGCTTCACCTACACCATTACCCAGAATGGCGTCGGTAGCAGCGCCGCGCAACTGGTTATCAATCTGGGTCCCGCGCCTGTACCGGGCAGCGTGATAGCGACAGACAATAACGCCTCGCTGGTCTTTGATACTCACGTTAGCTACGTCAACAACGGTCCCTCGACACAAAGCGGCGTCACGGTATTAAGCGTCGGACTTGGTAATGTACTGAACGCGAATCTGCTTGATGATATGACTAATCCGATCATCTTTAACGTTGAAGAAGGCGCTACGCGAACCATGACGTTACAGGGAACCGTCGGCGGCGTCTCACTGGTTTCCACGTTCGATCTGTACGTTTATCGCTTCAACGATGCCATTCAGCAATATGAGCAGTTCCGGGTGGAAAAGGGCTGGATTAACACCCTGCTGTTAGCCGGACAGTCCCAGCCGCTGACCCTGACGTTGCCTGGCGGCGAATACCTGTTCGTGCTGAATACCGCCAGCGGCATTAGCGTCCTCACTGGCTATACGTTGGCGATTTCCCAGGACCACACCTATGCCGTTGACAGTATCACCGCCAACACCACCGGCAACGTACTGACCAATGATGTCGTCCCTACGGACGCCCTCCTCACTGAAGTAAACGGCGTGGCGATTGCGGCGACCGGCACAACGGAGGTAAACGGGCTGTATGGCTCGCTCATCATTGACGCAAGAGGCAACTATACCTACACGCTGAAGAACGGCGTCGGCGCCGACAGCATTAAAACGCCGGACAGCTTTATCTATACGGTCAAAGCGCCAAACGGCGATACCGATACGGCCTCGCTCAATATCACGCCAACCGCCAGGGCGCTGGATGCGATTAATGATGTCAGCGATACCCTCAGCGTCGCCACGCTTCAGGATACCGCTGCCTGGCTGGACTCCAGCGTCGGCAGCGCCAGTTGGGGGCTACTCGGCAAATCGGGCAGCGGGAGCGGCACCTTTGACGTTGCAACGGGCACCGTACTTAAAGGCGCGTCACTGGTCTTTGATGTCTCCACGCTCATTACGCTGGGCAATCTGAATATTAGCTGGGCCATTCAGGAGAACGGGACCGTCATACGCAACGGAACCGTTCCGGTGGCGAATATCACGCTGGGCAGCGCGACGGTGACCGTCAACCTGAGCGGTCTGGAGCTGGATGCCGGAACGTACACGCTTAACTTTACCGGCACCAATACCCTGGCCGGGGCGGCGACGATCACGCCACGCGTCATCGGCACCACCGTCGATCTGGATAATTTTGAAACGTCCGGAACGCATACCGTTCTCGGCAATATTTTTGACGGCAGCGACGCGGCGGGGGCGATGGATCAGCTTAATACGGTGAATACCCGCCTGAGCATTAGCGGGTATAACGGCAGCGCCGCCACGCTGGACGCCGCGGCGAATACCACCAGCGCCACGATTCAGGGACATTACGGCACATTGCAAATTAACCTCGATGGCGCTTACACCTACACCCTGAATAATGGCGTCGCGATGTCGTCCATCACCAGTAAAGAGGTCTTTACCTATCAACTGGATGACAAGATGGGTCATACGGATAGCGCCACATTGACCATTGATATGGCGCCACAAATCGTCAGTACCAACCAAAACGATGTTCTCATCGGCTCCGCCTATGGCGATACGCTGATTTACCATCTGTTAAACGGCGCGGACGCGACCGGCGGCAACGGCGTCGATCGCTGGCAAAACTTCTCTACCGCGCAGGGCGACAAGATCGATATCCACGAACTGCTGACCGGCTGGGATCACCAGGCGGCGACGCTGGGTAACTTTGTGCAGGTTCATACCAGCGGCGCCAATACGGTGATATCCGTCGATCGCGACGGCGCCGGCAGTGCGTTTAAATCCACTGACCTTGTCACTCTGGAGAATGTGCAGCTCACGCTAAATGATCTGTTGCAGAACAACCACCTGATAACCGGCGGTTGATAAAAAAGCCCCGAACGCCACGACGTTCGGGGCAACAAGCGGTGATATTTAAAAGGGATAAACTATGGGAAGAGTCGCGCCTGTCGCCATCGTACTGGCATTTGCTTTGTTTCATCACCAGCCCCGGGGCGCAGAAGCGCCGCCAATGATTACATCCGAAGGATTAGCAACGGACCAGATGCTTCCTTCGCTGGATGGCTCCGCCGCTGAGTTGCCGCTCAGCGCCGCCGCGCCGGGCAACCTGACGCTCAATGACGCGGTCAATCGCGCCGTTAACTGGCATCCTTCTATTCGCGAAGCCGTCGGCAAACTGCTCGCACAGAATGAACAAATAGAGGTCGCCAAATCGAAATATTATCCGCAAGTCAGCGCTGGCGTGAACAATGGGTACAGCAATACCTACACCGATCACGGGTATAGCCCCTCGCTGGTGCTGTCGGTATCGCAAATGCTTTATGACTTCGGCAAAGTGGCAAGCCAGGTTCGCGCCGAAACCGCAGGCGCAGCGCAGCAACAGGCCAATGTGTTGCTCAGTATTGATACCGTCGCGCACGAAACCGCCAACGCCATTGTACAAACGCAGAGCTGGCAGCAAATGGTAGACGCGGCGGAAGAACAGCTCGTCGCGCTGGACAGCATCGGTAAACTTATCCGGCAGCGCAGCGATGAAGGCGCTACGTCGCTATCTGACGTGGTGCAAACCGAAGCCAGAATCGAATCCGCCCGCTCGCAACTGGCGCAGTATCAGGCCAATCTCGACAGTGCGAAAGCCTCACTGATGAGCTGGCTGGGCTGGAATTCGCTTAACGGCATCAATAATGACTTCCCGGCGAAACTTGCTCGCAGCTGTGAGACGGCGACTCCCGACGATCGACTGGTGCCCGCGGTACTGGCCGCCTGGGCGCAGGCTAACGTTGCGCGGGCGAATCTGGACTATGCCAGCGCGCAAATGACGCCGACGATTTCGCTCGAACCTTCTGTACAACATTATCTTAATGATAAATATCCCAGTCATGAAGTGCTGGATAAAACCCAGTATTCCACCTGGGTGAAAGTTGAGATGCCGCTTTACCAGGGCGGAGGGCTGACTGCCCGACGCAACGCCGCCAGCCATGCGGTAGACGCGGCTCAGTCGACCATTCAGCGCACCCGGCTTGATGTCCGCCAGAAACTGATGGAGGCGCGCAGCCAGGCAATGAGTCTTGCCAGCGCGTTACAAATCCTTCGTCGGCAACAGCAGCTTAGCGAACGCACGCGCGAACTGTATCAGCAGCAATACCTTAACCTCGGTTCCCGCCCGCTGCTCGACGTGCTTAATGCGGAGCAGGAAGTTTACCAGGCGCGTTTTGCCGAACTGCAAACGGAAAGCCAGTTGCATCAGTTGCAACTGAACTGTCTGTATAACACCGGCGCGCTTCGTCAGGCGTTCGCGTTAAATCATCGCAGCATTCAATCCGTGGAGATCCAGCCATGACCCGCGCCGCCCCCGATGTAGAAGAGGTACTCAGTGAGCGCGCGCTAAGCCAATGGGCGCAGGCCATCAGCTATGTCGCCGGTCATTATCGCGTTGCCTGTTCTCCCGGTTCAATTCAGGCCAACGCCCCGTGGTTTAGGGGTAAAAGCAGAACGACCGCCTTAACGCAGCTCGCGCGGCAGGCGGGTTTATCCTTTCATGCGCCGGACATAGACAAAACGGCATTTAGTCAGTGGCGATTGCCGTTGGTTGTCGAGCTCCGGGACGGGCAGTTATTGGTCATCGAGCATGTTAATGGCGAAGATGCGGTAGACGTTTTTGTGATTGAAGAAGAGGGTCAGCGTAACCGCCTGACGCTCAGCGAGTTATTGCCGGAGATCCTCTATGTTGCCGCGCTACGCCCGCTATCGGCGCTCAAGGATAGCCGCGTCGATCGCTATATCTCCCGCTTTAAACCCGACTGGATGCGCGAGCTGGTTCTGCAGGATATTCGCCCTTATTTACCGGTAATGGTCGCCGCCTTTCTGATTAACGTGCTGTCGCTGGCCGGGATTGTGTTCTCTATGCAGGTTTACGATCGGGTGATCCCCGCTCAGTCATATCCTACCCTGTACGTGCTCTCCTTCGGCGTGCTGGTAGCGGTGCTGTTCGGTTTTCTGCTGCGTGAAGCGCGTACGCACATTATGGACGTGCTCGGTAAACGCGCCGATATGCGCATTTCCGATCGGGTATTCGGTCATGCGTTAAGGCTGCGCAACAGCGCTATCCCCCGTTCCACCGGCAGTTTTATCTCGCAGTTACGCGAACTAGAGCAGATCCGCGAGATGATTACCTCTTCAACGCTGGCGACCATTGTCGATCTGCCTTTCTTTTTCCTGTTTATGATAGTCCTGGCGATTATTGCCCCACCGCTGGCATGGATAGCGCCCGTGGCGGCTCTGCTGATGATCCTGCCGGGCGTCGCACTGCAAAAAAAACTGGCTGTCCTCGCCAACCAGGCCGCCCACGAAGCGACGCTACGCAATGCAGTCTTGGTCGAAAGCGTTCAGGGGCTGGAGGATATTAAACTGATGCAGGCGGAGAACCGCTTTCTTCAGCAGTGGAATAGCTATATCCGTATTACCGGCGAGTCGGGTCTACGCACCCGCAAACTCACGCAAGGGCTTATCAGTTGGGGGATGTCGGTACAAAGTCTGGTGTATGCCGCAGTGATTATGTTCGGCGCGCCGATGGTCATTGAAGGCAGTATGACTACCGGCGCCGTGGTCGCCGCGTCGATGCTCGGCTCACGGATGATCGCGCCAATGGCTAACCTGTGCGGCGTGCTGGCGCGCTGGCAGCAGGTGAAAGCGGCGAAGATGGGTCTCGACAACATTATGCAACTGCCCACCGAGACACAGCATGACGATAGCCTGATACACCGCGACATCCTCCACGGGCATTACCTCTTTGAAAATGCTCAGTTTCGTTACCATAACGACGATCAACGCATACCGCTGCGCCTCGTGCGTCTGGAGATCATGCCAGGCGAGCGGATTGCGATACTGGGGCGTAACGGCGCGGGTAAATCCACACTTTTACAGGCGATGGCGGGCGGCCTGGAGATGATTCAGGGAGATGCCCGGCTTGATAATCTCAGCTTGTCGCACATCGATATGGCGGATTTACGCCGCAACATCGGCTTTCTTAGCCAGAACGCGCGGCTTTTCTTCGGCACCCTACGAGAGAACCTGACGCTCGGCGCGCCGCACGCCAACGATGAACAGATTTTTGACGCGCTCGAAGTCAGCGGCGGCGCCGTCTTCGTCAGGCGGCTGGCAAAAGGGTTGGATCATCCCATTATGGAGGGCGGTAACGGCCTGTCCGGTGGGCAGCGCCAGTCCCTGTTGCTGGCGAGAATGCTGCTGCGCTCCCCCAATATTGTGCTACTTGATGAACCCAGCGCCTCGCTGGACGAGCATACGGAACGAGAGTTTATTCAGCGGTTACATCAGTGGCTTGGCAACCGTACCCTGGTCGTCGCGACGCACCGGGTACCAATACTGGAGCTGGTTGAGCGTGTCGTTGTCCTGAAAGAAGGACAACTGGTGATGGATGCGCCAAAAGCGCAGGCGCTTAACGCGGATCGGATGCAAAGTCACCGTCGGGAGTGGAAAAATGAAAATCAATCAGCATGATGCCGCGATGGACGATCCCGATATTCAGCGTGAACGGGCGTTTTCCGGCGCGGGTCGTATTGTTCTGATCTGCTCACTGTTATTTCTCATTCTCGGCATCTGGGCGTGGTTTGGCCGACTGGATGAGGTTTCCACCGGCAACGGGAAAGTGATCCCCAGTTCACGCGAACAGGTTCTGCAGTCGCTGGATGGCGGCATTCTGGCGCAGTTGACGGTGCGGGAAGGCGACAGAGTTCAGGCTAACCAGATTGTCGCCCGGCTTGATCCGACGCGTCTGGCGTCCAATGTGGGTGAAAGTGCGGCAAAATATCGCGCTTCACTCGCCTCCAGCGCACGGTTAACCGCGGAAGTCAACGACTTACCTCTCGCCTTCCCCGCTGAGCTGAACGGCTGGCCGGATCTGATTGCCGCAGAGACGCGTCTCTATAAAAGCCGCCGCGCGCAGCTGGCCGATACCGAAGCCGAGCTACGGGATGCGCTGGCGTCGGTTAATAAAGAGCTGGCCATTACCCAGCGTCTGGAGAAAAGCGGCGCGGCCAGTCATGTTGAAGTGCTGCGCCTGCAACGACAAAAAAGCGATTTAGGCTTAAAAATTACCGATCTGCGCTCACAATATTATGTGCAGGCACGCGAAGCGTTATCAAAAGCGAACGCTGAGGTCGATATGCTCTCCGCCATTTTAAAAGGACGCGAGGATTCCGTCACCCGCCTTACCATACGTTCGCCGGTACGCGGCATTGTTAAAAATATCCAGGTCACGACGATTGGCGGCGTGATCCCGCCTAACGGTGAGATGATGGAGATAGTGCCGGTAGACGATCGTCTGTTGATTGAAACCCGCCTTTCGCCGCGTGATATCGCCTTTATTCATCCCGGCCAACGCGCATTGGTTAAAATTACTGCTTACGATTACGCCATTTACGGCGGGCTTGACGGCGTGGTGGAGACCATTTCACCGGATACCATTCAGGATAAAGTGAAACCGGAAATTTTCTACTATCGCGTGTTTATCCGCACCCACCAGGACTATCTACAAAATAAATCAGGACGCCGTTTTTCGATTGTTCCAGGCATGATCGCCACGGTGGATATCAAAACCGGTGAAAAAACCATTGTCGACTATTTAATCAAACCGTTTAATCGCGCGAAAGAAGCGCTGCGCGAGCGGTAAATCGTTGAAGATAAGAAGATACGGGGGCTGGTCACGCGTGTCACAAGTCTGTTATACTTACCTTACACATTGGGGCTGATTCTGGATTCGACGGGATTTGCGAAACCCAAGGTGCATGCCGAGGGGCGGTTGGCCTCGTAAAAAGCCGCAAAAAAATAGTCGCAAACGACGAAACCTACGCTTTAGCAGCTTAATAACCTGCTTAGAGCCCTCTCTCCCTAGCCTCCGCTCTTAGGACGGGGATCAAGAGAGGTCAAACCCAAAAGAGATCGCGTGGATGCCCTGCCTGGGGTTGAAGCGTTAAAACGAATCAGGCTAGTCTGGTAGTGGCGTGTCCGTCCGCAGGTGCCAGGCGAATGTAAAGACTGACTAAGCATGTAGTACCGAGGATGTAGGAATTTCGGACGCGGGTTCAACTCCCGCCAGCTCCACCAAATATAACAAGGGGTTACGTGAAAACGTAGCCCCTTTTTAATGTCCAGTGTCCACTTAGCGTCCACCTAAGATCAGGTGACCAGATAGGGATAAAAAATGCCAACACCTGAAAGTTTGTGGAAAATTCTGGCTTCACCCATTTCGACAAAGACGGCTGTTAGGTATGGATTCCTCTCTGTAGCAATTGTCCTTTCTATCCGCTTTATACTCCCAATACTTAAGGACATTGCGCCTCTAACTGAACAAGACTTGCCGGGGTATTCCTATGCAGCGCATTTTGCTCTAACGATTTTGTTTTCACTTATTGCGGAAACTCTAACCTTTGAACTAGTAGCTTGGATGTATCTCAAGCTCGAAAAATTCATAGAAAGGAGGAAATTAAGAAAAGAACTCGCCCGCAAACAAGAGATTGAGAGCAAGGAAATCAAGAGAATCCAAGAAAAGTTTATTGAAAATTTCATACTGGCATGGCCCCTCATAGCCCCCCGCTATAAATATTTTGTCTATGAGCTACGAAGGGGCCACAAGGGCTACTCAGATACGAATTCGGCCATCAATTACCTTAGACAACAAGGTTGGATTCACCCAATAACTGAACTACCTTATAGCCATTGCCTTTATCGGTTAGACGAACTCATTTTTGAAGCCCTAAATAGGATAGAGTCAGCCGCAACAGCAACAGACTCCTAGCTTTGCATAGCTGCCCGCTATGCAAACTAGTGAGCCAAATAAATTTAGACTTCAGGCAAAGCCTGCTGGCTGAATCGCCACGGATAATCTAGACATTTCCGAGCCGTTGATAAGATTGTTTTTCATATTCCTTCCACGTCAGCCCTCTTAATGTGGTGGATTTCATGCACCTGTAGCAATCGTAGCGATCCGGATCAATACTTGCTAGGACGATGAAACACTCCACGGGAGCTCATGCAAACCCGTGCGCGGATTTGCGTTTCTGGCTAGCCAAAACCCCACCAGCACTTTCAACACGGCTCCATCCTCAATGGAAATCAAATCTTATCCTTATCAACCCGTTAAGAATGTGGTTAAATCATAACCTTACGTCTAATATCCATTCATGAAGGGTAAACATGGAATCGAACGATCCTGGAAAGCTGATTTGGCATGTCGCCTGCGATGAATCAGGGATAGATGGTCAGCGATTTTATGGATTTGGTAGCTTATGGATGAAATACCAGAGGCGTGGCGATTTTGCGCGTATTGTCCGCGAACTTCGTGAGAAACATAACTGTAGCGATGAAATTAAATGGCAGAAAGCTCATTCCAAGCGTAACGCTGCATTCTATCAGGATTTAATCGAGACCTTCTTCAAACACCCTTGGCTAGCTTTTCATTGCATAGTCGTGGAAAAGTCGAAGGTAGAAAAATCTTTCCACGGTGGCGACTATGATCTTGCAATGCGTAAGCATTTTGGCAAGCTAATAGAGACTAAAATTGGCAATGTCATCAAAGCCCACCCCGACAGAGAGTGTGAGTTTCGTGTTGAAGTAGATCCATTACCATCCCGCTACAAAAAAGCTGATGAGGAATTCCATGTAATCACCAACCACACTTTGGCACGTAGGTTTGGGCGCAAAGATATTATCAAAAGCGTAGTAAGTAAAGACTCAAAGGCGTCAGAACATATTCAGATAGCAGATTTTTTGCTAGGTGCGGTCATGTGCGCTTATCAAGGTAAAGCAACTTCTGAGGCAAAGCTAGCCGTCGCAAACAATGTTGCATCCTACTTGGGATGGGACTCACTGATGCATGATACTTGGCCAACAGAACGTAAATTCAATATTTGGTTTTTCTTCGACAGGTCAAAAGGACCAAGGGATATTGTCACCCAAGAAGTTAAGCTCACTTACGCCCTTCCCAACACACGAAAATAGTAGATCCGACCTCTCAGCCGGCACGGTTGGAGTCCCAGTCATTCGACGAAGTTACCAACTAGGCGGTATCAACTTTCGGGGGGCCGCCTCTAGATCCCCAAAATCTTAAACTCGTTATAAGTAGCATACCCCGTAACCAATATGACTTCAACAAATCCTTAAGAAAATCATAATTTAACAAGATACAACTTATCTATCTTATCTATCTCAACCTAAAAACTATTGACCTATAAATGTGCCCTAATTTTAGCTATCTAAGTAGAGTTGTGAAACGTCCTCTCTTGGCCTTGCCACAAGACGGACTAAAAGGAAGCGACAACACTTTAACTGCCATTCAGGACAGTTAGTCAACACGCAAAACCCCGCCTCTCAATAATCAACTTAAAAATCAAAAAATATACAAAACCCCTTCCATATCAACACCATCGCCACTCTTTTGCGCCTTCGCGCAAAAAATAAAAATCCCCAACAAACTCAACCACCTCCCCCACCAATTACAAGGACGCCAGCAAATAAAACAAGGGGCAACGTGAAAACGTAGCCCCTTTTTGTTGTCTATGGAAAACCCCCAGCTAGGCTGGGGGTTCCGGAAAGCTTTCAGCTTTAAGCCAGTTATTAAAACCCCTTTTGATTTGTTAAAACATCTTGCGGTCTGGCAACTGCAAAAGTTCAACAAGAAATCAAAAGGGGGTCCCAATGGGGGACGAAAAGAGCTTAGCGCACACCCGATGGAACTGTAAATATCACATAGTTTTCGCGCCCAAATACCGAAGACAAGCTGTAAATAGACCCGTTTTAGTTCCATACATTTTTTGAGTTCCCGGCCAAATAATGGTGCTGTCGGTATTCCTCCGGTGTCATATTGTTCAGCGATTCATACGGACGTTCACAGTTATATTCTGATAACCATTTTTCCGTGATTTCACGTACTTCATTCAGCGTTCTGAACAGATAAAAATCGAGTATTTCTGTGCGATATGTCCTGTTAAAACGCTCAATGAAAGCATTTTGTGTCGGCTTACCCGGCTGGATAAACACCAGTTTTACGGCATGTTTCTCTGCCCATTCAGTCAGTGCCAGAGAGATAAATTCTGGGCCGTTATCCATGCGAAGCATGGCCGGATAGCCACGGTTTGCCGCGATCCTGTCAAGCACCCGGACCACTCGTGGGGCTGGCAGATTCCGATCTATTTCAATCGACAACGCCTCACGGTTAAAGTCATCAACGACATTGAACGTGCGAAAACGACGCCCACAGACCAGGGCATCATGCATAAAATCAACAGACCAGCTCTGGTTCAGCGCTTCCGGCGTGGCCAGTGGCGAAGGGTTACGCACCGGCAGCCGTTGTTTGCCCTTACGGCGAAAATTCAGCTTCAGCAGACAATAAATACGGTGGATCCTTTTGTGATTCCACATGTATCCCTGCCGCCGCAGAACCTGAAAAAGCTTCGGAAAACCGTATCGTGGATACCGTTCAGCTGCCGCCTGCAGTGCGGTAATAACGGGTTCGTCACGTGTGTTATCCGGACGGTAATGATAAACCGTTCTGCTCAGGTTCAGGCTCCGGCAGGCCTGACGGATACTGAGTCCGAATGCCGTTATCAGATGAGTGACCAGCTCACGCTTAAAGGCTGGTTTTAAAGCTTTTTTTCGATAACGTCTTTCAGCGCCCGGTTCTCAAGGCTCAGGTCGGCAAACATCTGTTTGAGGCGTCGGTTCTCGTCCTCAAGATCTTTTATCTTTTTAATATCAGAAGGTTCCATGCCGCCGTATCTGGACTTCCAGTTATAGTAGGTGGCCTCAGAGATACCGGCCTCCCGGCAGACATCTTTAACGGTTCGTCCAGCTTCAACCGACTTAATCACAGTGATGATCTGATGCTCAGTAAAACGGGCTTTACGCATAGCGATCTCCTTCGTTGGCAGATTGATTATGCCGGATGATCTCTAAATGTGAATGGCACGATTATGCGGGATACTTACAAAGCGTTCTATGGAGAGAAGCGTAGGGCAGTAGGCAGCATATTAAGAAAATTGTGTGAATGGAAAAACGTACGAATTCTGGAAGCAGAATGTTGTGCAGATCATATTCACATGCTTCTGGAGATCCCGCCGAAGATGAGTGTGTCGAGTTTCATGGGATATCTGAAGGGTAAAAGTAGTCTGATGCTTTACGAGCAGTTTGGGGATCTAAAATTCAAATACAGGAACAGGGAGTTCTGGTGCAGAGGGTACTATGTCGATACGGTGGGTAAGAACACGGCGAAGATACAGGACTACATAAAGCACCAGCTTGAAGAGGATAAAATGGGTGAGCAATTATCGATCCCTTATCCGGGCAGCCCGTTTACGGGCCGTAAGTAACGAAGTTTGATGCAAATGTCAGATCGTATGCGCCTGTTAGGGCGCGGCTGGTAAGAGAGCCTTACAGGCGCATCAGAAAAACCTCCGGCTATGCCGGAGGATATTTATTGTCTATGTCCACTTTACGTCCACCAAATTAAAGGATTTAACGCCAGGATTAATGCAGTCATTAAAAGTATGGCACTGACTACTTTAGGAAGAGGCGTCCGTCACATCACTGCACGGAAAGTCTGCACAGAACACGATCTGCCGCCGGACACCATTAAATTGCCCCGCAACGTGTTATCAATACTACTCCCTACGTTTCCCGTTACCTTGCTGTCGGTACGTTTACCTCATTGTCTGAAAGGTTATTTGCGAAGTTATCATTAATAATCCACGGGCGTCTGGTATGCGAATCCAGTTCCCCAATCCTGGCGCTTTGCCTGTGCGACCATACGCGCGTAAATAAGCCTGAAACCAAACTTCACCGCTTAACGCTCTCCCCTTCCCCGATTTTTATGAAAAAAATCATCACATGATCAAGGGTCGTATTTGTTATTGCATTTTTCAAATGATATTGGTAATTATTATCATTCTCATTAATGACTTGTTCGATTTATGACGTGGAGAGAGAGGATTTCTCATGCGTATTCTGTTTGTCGGTCCACCACTGTATGGACTGCTATACCCTGTGCTGTCCCTGGCGCAAGCGTTTCGTGTTAATGGCCATGAAGTGCTGATTGCAAGCGGTGGAAAATTTGCACAGAAAGCAGCCGAAGCTGGGTTGGTGGTATTTGACGCTGCGCCTGGTTTCGATTCGGAAGCGGGTTATCGCCGTCAGGAGGCATTACGAAAAGAAAATAACATTGGAACAAAAATGGGGAACTTCTCATTCTTCAGCGAAGAGATGACTGACCCGCTGGTCGCGTTCGTCGGGCAGTGGCGACCAGATCTCATCGTCTACCCTCCCCTTGGGGTCGTTGGACCACTGATTGCCGCTAAGTATGACATTCCGGTAGTGATGCAAACCGTCGGCTTCGGTCATACGCCCTGGCACATCAAAGGCGTGACGAAATCACTTTCTAACGCCTACCGCCGCCATGGGGTCAGCGCGCCACCAAGAGATCTGGCGTGGATAGACGTCACACCGCCCAGCATGAGCATACTGCAAAATGACGGAGAGCCGGTTATCTCCATGCAATACGTCCCGTATAACGGCGGCGCCGTCTGGGAAGAATGGTGGGAACGTACACCTGATCGCAAGCGTCTTCTGGTTAGCCTCGGCACCGTCAAACCGATGGTGGATGGCCTGGATCTGATTTCCTGGGTAATGGATTCTGCCGGCGAAGTAGATGCCGAAATCATCCTGCATCTTCCGGCAAACGCCCGCTCGGATTTACGTTCGCTGCCGTCGAATGTCCGTCTGGTCGACTGGCTTCCGATGGGCGTTTTCCTTAACGGCGCCGACGGTTTTATCCACCATGGCGGCGCAGGCAACACCCTGACGGCGCTACATGCTGGCATTCCGCAGATAGTCTTTGGCCAGGGTGCCGACAGACCCGTCAATGCCCGCGCCGTGGTCGAGCGCGGATGCGGCATTATTCCCGGTAAGAGCGGGCTTACGAGCAGCATGATCAATACCTTCCTCGGTAATCGCGCGCTTCGCGAGGCGTCGCAGGAGGTCGCGGCGGAAATGGCGGCCCAGCCTTGCCCGACCGAGGTGGCAAAAAAACTGATCGCCATGCTGCAACACGGCTAACCGCGGCAGCGCAATGACAATATGGCGGCTGAACCCAGCGTGTGTCGCCATATCTCATCTTTCACCGATAAGGAGGCTTAATGCCCGCGACTCATTCCCCCATGCCCGCTCGTGCCTGGATAGTTCGCCTTGCCCGCGTGTGTTGGGAACGTAAAACACTGAGCATCATTGTCATCGTAGCATCAGTATCGACCATTTTACTGGCTGCGCTGACGCCGCTAATAACGCGTCAGGCCGTCAATGACGCGATAGCAGGCGATACGACCCACCTGCCGTTACTTGCCTGCGGCCTGCTGTTAATTGCCCTTTTTGATTTTATCGGGAATTACGTGCGCCGCGGCTATGCCGGGGAACTCTCGCTGTGGGTTCAGCATACGTTACGTAGCCGTGCGTTCGACAGTATTCAAAAACTGGACGGCGCAGGCCAGGACGCCTTGCGTACCGGGCAGGTCATTTCGCGTACCAACAGCGATCTTCAACAGGTACACACCTTGCTACAGATGTGTCCGGTGCCGCTGGCGGTGCTCACTTACTATGTGGCCGGTATCGCGGTGATGCTATGGATGTCGCCATCCATGACGCTTATCGTGATTTGCGTACTGGCCGCCCTTGCTATTACCGCCCTGCGCGCCCGTCGCCGTGTTTTCGCACAAACGGGGCTTGCCTCAGACCGGCTGGCGCACATGACGGAACATATGCGCGAAGTATTGGAACAGATCTCAGTGGTGAAGTCCTGCGTGGCGGAGTTACGCGAAACGCGTTGGCTCGATGGTCAGTCGCGGCAGATGGTGCGGGTACGCATCGGCGCCGCTATCTCGCAGGCGATGCCGGGCGCAACCATGCTGGCGCTACCGGTGATAGGGCAAATCGTCCTGCTGTGCTATGGCGGCTGGTCGGTAATGAATGGGCGCATCGATCTGGGAACCTTCGTTGCGTTCGCGAGTTTTCTCGCTATGCTGACCGGCCCTACCCGCGTACTGGCATCGTTTTTGGTTATCGCACAGCGCACACAGGCGTCGGTGGAGCGCGTCTTCGCGCTTATCGACACGCGTTCTCGCATGGAAGACGGTACTGAGTCGGTTGAAGGTCAGATTATCGGGCTGGACGTGGAGAAGATGAGTTTCCACTACGACAACGGTAACCGTATCCTCAATGAGATCTCGTTTTCCATTCACGCCGGTGAAACCGTGGCAGTGGTTGGCGCCTCCGGCTCCGGGAAATCAACGTTGCTGATGTTGCTGGCGCGCTTTTACGATCCCACCTCCGGCGGGGTGTGGCTCAACACCACTACGGGTCAACAGAATATTCGCGACCTGAAACTGACGGCGCTTCGTCGTCGCGTTGGCGTAGTGTTTGAAGACGCGTTTCTGTTTGCCGGTACGGTGGCGGAAAACATCGCCTATGGGCACCCGCAAGCGACTCAGGACGACATTCGACGCGCCGCCGATGCCGCAGGCGCCAGCGGGTTCATCAATGCGCTACCGCAGGGGTTCAACACCCGACTGGCCGAACGCGGAAGCAACCTCTCCGGCGGCCAACGCCAGCGTATTGCGCTAGCCCGGGCACTGATTACCGCGCCGGAACTGCTGATTCTCGATGACACAACCTCGGCGGTCGATGCCGGTACTGAAGCGGAAATTAACACGGCTCTTGGTCGTTATGCCGATAATGAGCATATGCTGCTGGTGATTGCACGCCGCCGTTCAACGCTGCAGTTAGCCGATCGGATCGTCGTGCTGGATAAAGGCCGCGTCGTGGATATCGGTACCCAGGCGGAGCTGGATGCAAGGTGTCCGACGTTTCGCTCGCTGATGAGCGGCGAGGGTGATTTTCTCGCCCTTGCCCCGGCAGAACAACGGACGCTATGGCCAACAACGCAGGCGGCAAAATCCGACGACGCGCATGAGCGCCAGACACCCGCCGGAAAAGGTTTTGTCGACCGGATGACGCGCGTTCCGGAACGCGCCGTACAGATGGCGCTGGCAGGCCACGGGCGTCAAGTCTCATCGCTGCTGACGCCAGTAGCCTGGATGTTCGTCATCGCCGCCCTGCTTATCGCGCTTGATTCCGCCGCAGGCGTTGGCGTGCTGGTGCTTTTGCAGCGCGGTATTGACTCAGGCGTTGCCGCAGGGGATATGTCGACTATTGGCATATGCGCTCTGCTCGCGCTGTGTCTGGTAGCGATCGGTTGGTGCTGCTATGCGCTGCAAACGATCTTCGCCGCCCGCGCGGCAGAGTCGGTACAGCATACGGTACGCTTACGCAGCTTCAGCCACCTGCTACGCCTGAGTCTTCCCTGGCACGAGAAGCACATCGACTCGCGTCTTACTCGCATGACCGTCGACGTTGATTCACTCGCCCGATTTCTGCAAAACGGTCTTGCCAGCGCGGCCACCAGCATCGTGACGATGGTCGCTATCGCCGCGGCAATGTTCTGGCTTGACCCCATTCTTGCGTTAACGGCATTAAGCGCCGTACCTGTAGTGATACTGGCGACGTGGATTTACCGCCGTTTGAGCTCGCCTGCCTACGCCCAGGCACGGCTGGAAATTGGTAAGGTGAACAGTACGCTTCAGGAAAAGGTCTCCGGTATGCGGGTAGTGCAGTCACACGGTCAACAGAAGCAGGAAGCCGCCAGGCTACGGGCGTTATCAGACAACTTCCGCGCCACCCGCGTGCGGGCGCAAAAATACCTTGCTGTCTATTTTCCGTTCCTGACCCTCTGCACCGAGGCCGCCTATGCCGCCGTGCTTTTAATCGGGGCTACCCGGGTCGCCGGAGGCGAAATGACGCCCGGGATACTGGCGGCGTTCTTCCTGCTACTGGGACAATTTTATGGCCCGGTACAGCAGTTGTCAGGCATTGTTGATTCCTGGCAGCAGGCGACCGCCAGCGGCAAACATATCAATGCGCTATTGGCGACTGAGGAAACGGAGAATATTGAACCGTCCTCCATAACGCCTGGCACTGGCGGCGCGCTACGTCTGGAGGCATTGACATTCCGCTATCCCGAAAAAACGCAACCTGTGCTTGATAATCTCTCGCTCACCATTCCGCCAGGAACGGTAGTCGCGGTGGTCGGACGTAGCGGCGCCGGCAAATCGACGCTGATCAAGCTGCTGGCCGGGCTCTACTCTCCCGGCAGCGGGCAAATCCGTGTCGGTGAGCGCCTAATTGATGCCGCGTCGCTTAGTGATTATCGTCGCCAGACGGGGCTGGTCACTCAGGATGTCGCATTATTTAGCGGCGATATTGCCGAAAATATCCGCTATTCGCTGCCAGACAGCAGCGACACGGAGGTGGAGATCGCGGCGCGACAGGCGGGACTCTTTGAAACTGTGCAACATCTGCCGCTGGGGTTCCGTACTCCGGTCAATAACGGCGGCACGGATCTGTCCGCGGGCCAGCGTCAGTTGATTGCCCTCGCCCGCGCCCACCTGGCGCAGGCGCATATTCTGCTGCTCGACGAGGCGACAGCGCGTATCGACCGTAGCGCCGAGGAGCGCTTAATGACCTCGCTTACCAGGGTGACGCATACCGAGAAACGCATCGCGCTTATCGTCGCGCACCGGCTGACCACCGCTCGCCGTTGCGATGTTATTGTCGTAATCGATAAAGGATGTATCGCTGAATATGGCAGCCATGAGCAGTTGATAGCGACTCATGGCCTGTATGCTCGTCTGTGGCGGGACAGCATCGGCCAGACACGCGATACGCAAGGAGAGGTCATAGGATAGTTTTTATCGCCACGATTTACGCAAAAGAAAGCCCGCAAGCGGCTGTTCCTGTAACAGCCGCTTTAGCTATTAGTACTAACCGAAATATAAATGAGATGGAATACAAAGAATGAGACTGAGCCCGCCCGTCGCTCCTGTCGCTATACAGACCGCTACGCGCCTTCGCCGCCAACTCGCCGCCGGAAGCCAGGTTGACGCTTCTCACTTCTGGAGAGAAGCAAACTCGCTCGCACTGCCGCTGGTGACAGCCATTAACGGCGCAGACGATGAACGGGAAGTCACCTTCCTGTGGCGTGCCGCCTCTCCTCTGCGGGGGGTTTATGTTCGCCTGAACCGTGTCACCGATAAAGATAACGTGGCGAAAGGTATGATGACGCAACTGCCCACAACGGATATCTGGCATCTGACGCTTCGCTTACCGGCGTCCTACTGCGGTTCCTATACGATGGTCGAAATACCACCGGAAACCCCGGACGAGACGGTGTTGCAGCTTGGAAGCCGTTTCGCCTCCCTTGTCGGGAAGGCGGACCCGCTGAACAGCACGCCGGGAATAAATGTTCGGGGCAATGCGCAGGAGTCCGTTCTGGCGCTGGATCATGCCCCGGCACAGGAGGAGTGGTCAGGCTGTCGCGCTTACGCCGGGCAGCTTTTCACCTCAGAGCATCGGCTCGCCGGACAATGTCGCCGTGTGCGGCTGTATCTTCCTGACGTTCCTGTCGTACAACCGCTGGGCTTGCTGGTACTCACGGATGGCGAGATCTGGTTCGACCATCTTGGGGTAAGCGCCGCCATTGACGCCGCCATCCGCAGCGGACGCATCGCGCCGGTGGCCGTACTCGGCATTGATAACATCAACGCGCGTGAACGCGTCGCAATCCTCGGCGGTCGCCGCGAGCTGGTGCTCGACATTGCCGAACGCCTGCTGCCAACTCTTCGCGCCAACTACCCGGAACGGCGGTGGGCGGACCGTACACAAACGGTGCTGGCAGGGCAAAGCCTCGGCGGCGTGACCGCGCTGATGGCGGCCCGCCACACGCCAGAGAGCTTCGGCCTGGTGCTGAGCCACTCCCCCTCAATGTGGTGGACGCCGGACAACCGCAATCGCCCGCCCCATTTCAGCGCAGAAGAGCGCTCATGGGTCAGCGAACATGTGTTATCCGCGCCCTCGCCAGCCGTACGTACGCATCTGTGCGTGGGAGCGCTGGAAGGTTCGACGGTCCCGCAGGTCAAACAGTTGCATGAAAAATTGCGCGCCGCCGGCGTTGAAAGCCATTGCAGCGTGTACACCGGCGGTCACGATTATGCCTGGTGGCGCGGCGCGCTGATTGACGGATTACGTCTACTGCCCCGATAAAACTTCACCTGCCAAAAAGGAATCACATCCGATGTATGGTCGCCAGTACCACAACAAGTGCTATCGCATGGCGCTATTTTTAGTGAGTTTTTGTTTTAGCGCGCTGAGTTATGCGCAGCCGGATATGCAGCCATTAGGACCGAATATTGCTGATAAAGGTTCGGGATATTACCATTTTAGGGTCAATGACTTTCAATCTGCCGATGGCGCAAGACATTACCGGGTATGGACCGCTATTCCCAATAAAGCCGCCCCGCCGTCGGGTTATCCTGTCTTATATATGCTGGACGGCAACGCAGTGATGGACAGACTGCCGGAGACGCTGCTCAAACAGCTGGCAGACCACTCGCCGCCGGTGATTGTGGCGATTGGCTATCAGACTAACCTGCCGTTTGATCTTAACGGCAGAGCTTATGACTATACGCCGGCGCCGGGAATCGAAGGCAGTGAAAATAACCCGCGTTTTCATCGTAAGACCGGCGGCGGGCCAGCGTTCCGCCAGCTACTGGAGAGACATATCGCGCCGCAGGTGGAACAAGGAATAACCATCAACCCCGAACGGCGCGGGGTATGGGGACATTCTTATGGCGGCCTGTTCGTTTTAGACTCCTGGCTGTCATCATCCTTCTTTCATATCTATTACAGCGCCAGCCCGTCACTCAGCAGGGATAACTTTGCCCTGTTGAATCGCCTTACGGCAGTGAAGCCGTCGCCGTTCTGCCATAAAAAACTCATCATAATGGAAGGTTCAGCGTCGAATGGGGATAGCAGGCAACGCCAGATGGCCGAGCTCCTGCAAAAAGTTCAGGAGACCGTGAGAACGCTTGAGAACAACGGCGTTAACGCGGCCCTGCAGCATTACCCGGGCCTGGGCCACGGGCCCATGTTTAACGCCTCTTTTCGCAGTGCATTGCTGGATATCAGTCGCGAACCGGCAAGCCAAAAACCACGCTGTCATTAACCCGCCGCCAGAATATGCCCGCCAGCGACGGGCATAATCCATCAAAACGAGGCCGTCACACCGGCATAATAAGCCCGACCCGGTTCGTTATAGGTATTTGCCCCTTCGGCGGAGCGATAGATCTGTTTATCGAAGATATTGCTGATACCGACATTAAGACGCAGGTTCTTATTGATATCGTAGTTAACGTTAGCGCCGACCAGTGAGTAAGCCCCCAGCGCTTTCCCGGACAATCCTTTGGTCTCTTCACTACGCGACTCCGCATGTGTTCGCGGTTTTTGCTTGCCGTATAACGTCCAGTTGACGTTAGCGGAGAGCGCGCTGGTGATAGTCCAGTCGAGGAAGGTATTCACCGTATATTTCGGGATTATCGATAAGGGATTACCGGTATCTTTTTGCTCAGAAGTGATCATATAAGTCGCATTGGTATTCCAGTTCAGACGGTCCGGCATCAGCGGAACAGCCATGCTGGCTTCAATACCTTCAATCAGCGCTTTACCGCCGTTCTGCCACTGCAATACATAAGCGCCAGATGCGCTTCTGCCAATAATCTGATCACCTGCGACAATCTTATTCTGATAATCGTTACGGAAATACGTTACGCTTGCGTGATAATCGTCTACGGTAAATTCCAGCCCAATCTCTTTATTGATACTAATTTCAGGATCGAGGTTCTTATTACCGACCAGGTAACAGCCGCCTGACGTAATATCTTTTGGACAACCGTTGCCTTTCGAATAGAGTAAATACCCCTCACTGGTTTGATACAAGTTCGGTGCCTTAAAGGCCCGGGCAATACCGGCTTTCACCTTGACGTATTCACCTAACTCCTGGGAAAGGTTAAGACTGGGACTAAAATTACTCCCGGATTCGCTCAAATAGTCAAAACGCAGACCCGGAATAATATTGGTACCGGCCATGGGTTCGATATTATCTTCAACGTACAGCGCACTGATTTCCGATTTATTTTTGCTGCTACGGTTAGCCGCCGAACCGGGAATCCCGGCGATATTGCTATCCTTAACCGTCAGACTGGTAGAGGAAGGATCGTTCAGCTCATCGCGGTTCCACTCCGCGCCGACGGTGAGCGTTTGCTCAAATAGCCATATCACCGGGACATTCACCTCGCCGCTGGTGCGATACGAGATCAGGCGGTTAGTGGTGAACGTCTGGTCGTTGGTAATGCGCCCCTCGCCGCCGCCGGAGAGTCCCTCATTCATGCGGGTATTATCGGTTTTTTCATAGTAGAACCCCAGGCGGCTTTGCCCCCAGTCCCAGATGCCGTTATGAGTTAGACCGTAATTCTGCCGGTACAGGCGATTGGTCTCCCGCCCGGACTGCGCCAGACTTTTAGTAACCGCGTTCGAAGTACTGTTTTGCGTATCGCCGGCATAGATATTCCCCTGCCGACTGTATCCCGCTTCAAAATCAAGGATTTGCTGCGGGGTCATTTTCCATGAGAAGACGCTATTAATATCTTTATTGGTGACCCCCTCCCGTCCGGCGGCATTCTTGGTACCGGCGGAGGAGTTAATATCCCAGCTGTCGGCATCGGTTCTGTTGAGATTACCGTACAGGCGCATCGTCAACGTATCTCCAGCCAACGGGCCGCTAAGGCTAAAGTTACCCCGCCGGGTGTCACCTTCTTTGCTGCTTTCCGGCTGGTTGGTATAGAGCGACAGCGAACCATGCCAGTCGTTAGTCGGACGTTTGGTGATGATATTCACCACCCCGCCAGCGGCACCGGAGCCATAGCGCGCGGCGGCGGGCCCACGGATCACTTCAATACGTTCTACCATCTCCGGCGGTACCCAGTTCGTATCGCCACGGGTGTCGCGTTCTCCGCGCCAGCTATAGCGAACCGAATTTCGTGACGTCACCGGCACGCCGTCAATCAGCACTAAGGTATTTTCCGGCCCCATACCACGAATATCAATTTGTCGGTTATTTCCGCGCGTCCCCGAGGCGCTATTGCCGGTAAGATTAACCCCAGGCATCTTACGAATAATATCGGCAAGATCGTTAACGGGAGGATTCTTCTGAATATCGTCACGAGTAATAATCGAAACGCCCGGCTGTTGCTTTAATACTTGCTCGGCAGTGGATTCAACCACCATCGTTTCGCCGTTGTCGTCTGTAGATTCTGCTGCTGATAATGGACTATTAACCCCTGTAGAAACCACGGTTATTAACCAGAGGAACTTATTAACTTTCATACCCATTCCCTAAATAATGTCTAAAGTAGCGCTGTTGCCCTCAAGCTCACATCCTTGCCAGGTTACGGCTATATAGTAATTATTATCATATGCTAATGATAATAATTATCATTCAATTAAGAAAAAGGCAATCTTTCGACCGCAAAAATCTGGTCATAAGAAAACAGAAACGGGATTTTGCAATATGACTCTCTGTCCGGGCTCCGCTTTGCCAATAAATCCGGGAAGGGTGGCAGAATGCGCCTACTGAGCGGAGGTTTTACAAAACAGGAATAGATAAAATAAAACTATTTTTCAAAGCGTTAATGACAAGAAACAACCAGGAAAAATGGTATAGCGCGGTTCAGAGTCCATCGGCGCTTCCCTGCCGACGGCGAACCGTTCTTACAGTTTGCCAGAGGCTTTCCGTCAGGGTAATGGCGGGATCGGATACGATTGTAGTCATTCGATATATGACGATGAAAGTGATGTTGGCGCCAAAATACAAAGCGCCTGGTAATATTTATCAGGCGCTTTGCAGACAGAAAACCATCAAACATCGGTTTCTCGTTCTCCAGCATCTACCGGGAAAAATGACAACCCACAGTTAGTGGATTTTACTGTCGGGTCTTGCTAGGGATTTTGTGTTACCCCCAGGTCTTTTAAAAGACCGCGTAACAGCACTAAATCCTTGGGTGTCATTTTTTGCTTTGGTTCACCCTCTTTAGGTGGACGAATATCCTCCTGACTAGTACATGTAACACAATAACCTTTTAACTCTATCCACTTAGGCTTAGGGGGGGCCTTAGGATCGGTAGGCGTCGAGCTGACAACGCACGAACAGGCACTTATACATCCAGGCATAGCGTTTTCCTTTTCAAACAATTCGCTTTAGTTGGAAGTTCTACTTGAGAAAATAGGAATGGTTATTCAGATATTTTTACCGTCGCATACTCCTGTAATAATAAAAGATACTGTAAATAATTTACTCTCAGCTACTATTCAGTAGCAGATTGTTATTCTTACATTGCTTTTATTTCAGGTTTACGTCAAAAAGGGCTAAATATTTTCACTATAAAATTCGTTAAAGAGTGTTTGTGTACTTGTAGACATTGTGGCGTCTTCGGTACGCAAATGGGTTAGTGTACAATCTTTAAAACAGGTATTGTTTAAATTAGCCTCAGCCAAATCAGCCCCGTCCAGGTTCGTAGAAATGAAACTCGCCTTTCGCAGATTTGCCCGGGTTAAGACAGCGTCTTCCATAATTGCAGCCATTATAGTAGCACCCTGTAATGTCGCACCGCTCATATCAGCACGTATAAGGGTTGCGCCTGAAAGATTAGTGTGATCCATATTTGCACCGGAGCAATTACATTCTATCATGCTACAGCCTAACAGACTCGCGTGTTGTAAATTGGCGCCAGTAAGATTAGCGTGATCGAGGGTAGCGCCACACATAATGCTATCTTCCAGACAGGCGTTCTTGAAATTACTGTCGCCTAGTGATGTTCCCGATAGATTTGCGCCCTTAAAATTTGCACCTTCACAATCCGCCATAAACAGCACTGCCCCCTCTAAATTTGCGCCGCTTAAGTCTGCGTCACATAAATTTTCTGACGTCAGATTTGCTCCGGTAAGGACAGCGCCTTTAAGATTCATGCCTCCCTGGGCAGTTAATATTACAGAATCCTGAGGGAGAGAAAATTCGCATCTGAATAGTAAAGCTCGGCATATTTTTTCAAAAGAGGCAAGCGGAATTTCTCTTGTCTCAGAATGGTCGCCTTTACTGACTCGTACAATAACTTGTCCAGCTTCGTTATTCTCACCAGGAAGATTAAATTCGACACGACACCCATCCATATCATCCAGGATGATGTTTTCTGGCAACGGAGCACCTCTGTCAGGCATTGTACTTTTCAATGTCTCAGCCATAGTCTCTATCAATTCCTGATATTGTGTTTCATTTCTCCGACGTATCCCACCACAGGTAAAAAAGTTAATGATATATTCCAGAATGGTTTTGGGCGAGGTAGCTTGCCGCATAGCAGCAGAAGTCCCCGCGCCAAAAGCAGATTTAGCCATACCAGCCAGACTATCGAGTGAACGCTCCATATATTTTCTCCCAGAGACAGCAACACAGTGCATGATAAAATTTATCATATAGATTTGCATTTAGAGATAAGGTGAATACCCCCTTTACGTCTGGTTACATAATAACGTATCACGACGCGTTGCTGTCTGGCTTACACAATAGCAGCCAAATAAATATATTGGCTTATACTCGTCATACTTCAAGTTGCATGTGCTGCGGCCGCGTTCCCTCACCCCAGTCACTTACTTTAGTAAGCTCCTGGGGATTCGCTCGCTTGCCGCCTTCCTGCAACTCGAATTATTTAGAGTATATAACATCATTTAAAATAATAAACACGGCATTCGTTTTAATACTACGTTCAGGACTCATCCCACTCATTAGCAGAAAACCTATTAAAAAGCGTGTTCAGGCGTTTTATTACCGCCATTGATAAACTGTTTAACAACATCGTCTGTACAGACCTTCTTCGTTGCCTTTACGTTTAACTCAATCAGGCTACCGTCTCGGTTATAAGTCTATCGAGTAGTAGGGACGTAGTATGACGATGCAGCAAAGTGATATGGAAAGATATAATCCATTATTAATGTTAAAAGAAGTCATGGCGCAGACGCCTTATCGCCATAAACGCTGGGGAGAGCGTAAGTTTCGCTATAAATTTGTATTACGTTGCCTTATTAACCCCGTAACGACAATTAAATACTTCAATGAATTATGCCATCTGTCTCAGCCCAGAACGCTGATTATTCATCGTCCACTGTTGCCGGCAAAAATCCAGCGGCCCTATTTGTATACCGGGCTTAGCATACGTTGCCGGGCAAAAGCTATTCTGGAACACTACCAGTTCGTTCAGTCCTTTCCGGAAAGTAAAATTAAAAAGATCCTCCTGTCCGAGGAACAAATCTTGCTCGCTCACCTGGAAGGAAAAAACGACGCTCTGGTAGATATCTACTGCGGTCCCTGTGGCTATGACAGAGAAGGTGAGCTGACATTAACGCTGTGTTTCAATGATACGCCGTTGGCACGTTTATCATTTTCCTTTATCCGCCATGAAGGGAAGCAAATAGCGCTGGTTGCCGGGTTACAAGGGCCCAGTAAACATGTCGGCCCACAAGTCATACGTAACGCCACCAAAGATTGTTACGGTCTCTTTCCTAAACGGATGCTGTATGAAGCTTTTGCAACATTGATGCAGGCCTGTAATGTCGACGAGATTTATGCGGTAAGTGAAAACAACCATGTTTATCGTCAACTCAGGTACTTATTCCAGAAGAAAAAAACTTTTGTGGCCAGCTATAGTGAATTCTGGGAGTCGCTAAACGGCGTTAAGAAAGGTGCCTTATATCATCTGCCATCACAGGTGATGCGTAAAGCGCCTGAAAGTATCCCCAGCAAAAAACGCGCAGAGTATCGGAAACGCTATCATATTCTGGATACAATAATACAAGAGGTTAACAGCCTCTCCCGGTAGAACTATTTCATACGCGGATGTGCAGATCCTGCTACCGTTCAGCGGATCTCTTTGAAATCTGTATCGCTACTGGATGGTTAAATACAGAATGGCTTGCGAGTGAATAGCGCGGCATTTAACCGTCGCTTTCACTCATGCTATGATCAACATCTTAATCTTATTCCCTTCACCATAACGCCATCGATTAGCATGTTAACCATTAAATACAAGCTAAACATTTGTCACATTTTTATTTGGTTAAGCAAAAAAATAATACAAAATAGAATTTTCAGTAAACCAAGTCAGGAGTTTTGGTGAAAATACAAGAAGTTAAGCGTATATTAACCCGCTGGCAGCCGTCTTCCTTTACCCTATACCGGGAGGTGTTTACGCAATACGGCGGTAGTATCAATATGCACCCAGATATTGTTGATTATTTTATGAAGCGCCATAACTGGCATTTTAAATTCTTCCACTATAAAGAAGATGATAAGATTAAAGGCGCCTACTTTATCTGTAATGATCAGAATATTGGCATCCTGACGCGCAGAACCTTCCCGCTATCGTCAGATGAGATACTTATTCCAATGGCACCAGATTTACGCTGCTTCTTACCCGATCGTACTAACCGACTTTCGGCGTTGCATCAGCCACAAATACGCAATGCCATATGGAAACTCGCCAGAAAGAAACAAAATTGTCTGGTCAAAGAAACGTTCTCTTCTAAGTTTGAAAAAACACGCCGTAATGAATATCAGCGATTTCTTAAAAAAGGCGGAAGTGTAAAAAGCGTTGCTGATTGTTCTTCTGATGAACTGACTCATATTTTTATCGAGTTATTTCGGTCTCGTTTCGGCAATACTTCATCCTGCTATCCCGCTGATAACCTTGCCAACTTTTTTAGTCAACTGCATCACCTTCTGTTTGGGCATATTCTTTATATTGAAGGGATACCCTGTGCATTTGATATCGTATTGAAATCTGAAAGCCAGATGAACGTCTACTTTGACGTATCTAATGGTGCAATTAAAAATGAGTTCAGACCACTCAGTCCCGGCAGCATACTAATGTGGCTAAATATTAACCGTGCCAGACATTACTGCCAGGAAAGACAAAAAAAATTGCTTTTTTCCATCGGCATACTAAAGCCTGAATGGGAATATAAGCGCATGTGGTCGACCCCCTATTTTACCGGAAAATCGATTTGCTAAAAAGAAAGCCTGGACGTAAATATGTTTTTTACGTCCAGATTTTTCATAAGTCCTGATGAACTGATAAAAAACGAAAGTTTAATCATAATTTGAAAAATAAGTTAACCACCATATAATCATAATGACAATTACTCGAAATTCACTTACACTACACTCGGTTTTACGGAATTGATTAACACAGTATGTTACAGATAACGTGCTAAAAAGCGTGCAGCGGTTATACATTTTCATATGTGTGTGTCATTAACCTGGCGTCAGGAACAGATGATGATGACAACTACCCTTTTATCTCTTCTGGCCTGGCATACCGTCAGTAGATTAAAGGTGTAGCCTTGCTTTATGGCATTACAAAAATGTGGGTGAGGTCTATGCTCAATGTATACGTTATTTGTAACAACGCTCTTGTGCATAAACAATACGTTATTGCCAACAGCACTGAACGGGTACAGTGGTTCTTGCTGACAACAGGCTTAAAGATCGCCTTAACACGGGATACCTGATAACTGGATTATATTATGACACATGCAGACTGGCTGATTCTTGGGTATACAACTGTTATTATTATTTTTGGTATTGTATGTTATATCGGATTGCTTAAATTGATAACGAAAGGCAAGCATGAAAAATAACGCACTTACCGGGAAGAATATACTCTCAGGAGATAAAATGCTTCGGCAATGATATGACACCACTGCCGAAATGCTATTTTTAAAGAAATCAATCAGGTATTGAGGGTGATTTTATCATAGCCGCGCCAGCGATAATTCAACAACGAGAGCAGCCAGAATAGCACAAAAGCACCCACTACCCAGAAGCCCACATTCCCCATATGATCGTTAAGCGTGCTGACGGTCTGCCAAAATGTTCCGCTTAACTGTAACGCATCATCAATCAACCCCAGCGCCTCAAGCCCGCCAATCGCCAGCGCGACAATGACGGATGCGGCGGTAATGGTCATATTATAATAAAGCTTGCGTAATGGATGCGAGAAAGCCCAACCGTAAGCGCCGACCATGACAAAGTTATCCAGGGAATCTACCAGCGCCATCCCGGCGGTAAACAGCACAGGAAAAATCATCATTGACCAGAGAGATAGCCCCTGGTTGGCTGCTGAAGCGGAAATGCCCAGCAACCCAACCTCGGTTGCGGTATCAAATCCCAGACCAAACAGAAAACCGACAAAATACATATGCCAACTGGAAGTGACCAAACGAAACGTACGCTGAAATATACGCGTCATCAGCCCGCCAGGTATGGCCTCGTCATGCGCCCTCACTGACTCGCCGCGGGTAACCGAGCGAAATTGCCGCCAGACGTTGAACAAAATAAACAGGTTAAGCAGGGCCATCGCCAGCAGAAAAAAAGCGGAAACAGCCGTACCAATCAACGAACCATATTGATGCAAAACATCAATACGATCGCGAAATGCCATCGACGTCACAACAATCGCCAGACATGCCAGAACGACAATGGTCGAATGACCCAATGAAAAAAACGCCCCCACGCCTAAAGGCGTTTTACCCTGCTGCATCAGTTTACGGGTGACGGTATCGATGGCTGCGATATGATCGGCATCAACCGCATGACGCAGCCCAAAGCTATACGCCAGTATGGCTGCACTTAGCATGACTGCATGGTGATGAAAAACACAGAACGCCCAAATCCAGGCCAGGATGTTAACCCCGACAAGAAAGACGGTTAATGCTATTCCCCGTCGTTTAGTATGATTATTCATGCCCCTGCACCCACTATATTTTTAATTAACGCTACGGTTTGTAGGGGGAATGTATGATTATTTGATTAAAACGTCACACCTCAAGATGCGACTTTTTGTAAACGTGCTTTACCGCTGACACATTTGTGCGCATTACTGCGGAACAAGGCTTAAAAAGCGTATCCGAACGTATAACCCTCCCAACGCTTCACTACGGGAAAAATGGGGATGAGTACGGTGCAGGCGTGCAATATCATTGACCAAAGCCAGACCAATGCCCGCCCCGGCCACATTTCCTACGTTATCGAGCCGGTGGAACGGCTGTAGCGCCAGATGGATGTGTTCATCATCAATGCCGGGGCCGCTATCTTCGACAACCAGCGTCACGGCATCGCCATCCCGTTCAAGCCGCGCGGTGACGATACCTTGCTCAGGCGTGTATTTCAGCGCATTATCCAGCAAGTTTCCGCATAGCTCGCTAAGCAGTACCTCATCCCCCTCGATCCACATCGCTTCCTGTTCGCCTTCGTAGCCCAGGTCGATATGTTTACTCCGCGCCTGCGCCAGGCGGGTAAAGCAGCCGCTCTGTACGATATCGTACAGATTCACCGGGGAAAAGCGCCGCTCGCCCTGCTCTTTATGCTTTACCGCAGAAAGTTGCAACAATCTTTCCGTGAGCTGAATGGTACTATCCAGCGTTACGCTCATCGCCTGCAGACTTTCGTACCAATGATGAGGGTGCTGGCTGGCTAACGCCACCGCCGCCTGCGTTTTTAACACCGCCAGCGGCGTTTTTAACTGGTGAGAAGCATCGGCACTAAAGCGTTCCTGCCGGGAGAGAATGCCGCGGAGCCTGTCAATGTAGCGATTAAACGCCACGATTAACAAGCGTGTTTCCGACCACGGCAGCAGTTCCGGCAGCGGCGTTAACAGACCCGGTTCGCGGCGTACCATTAATGACGAAAGTTGACGCATAGGGCGCAGGATCCGGCGTAATAACCAGCCAACCAGCACCAGGGTCAGCAACACCAGCAGCCCCTGTGAGATCCAGGAAGAGAACAGCAGTTGGCCCGCCAGATAACGACGGGACTGCAGCGTCTCTGCGACATAAATCTCCGCCATGCCGATAATGCCGCCTTCGTTGACCGGCTGTAGCAAACGCGCCACGCGGATCGCCTCGCCGCGATACTCGGTATGATAGAACCACGCCAGCGCCGGATAAAGCCGGGTACGGGGCGTAGCGGGCGGCATGACGGGCAGATCGTCATAACCGGAAATGACCTTTCCGGAAGGGTCGACGACTTTGTAATAGAGTCGATCATTCATATTAAGCTCGAAGCTATCCAGCACCACCCAGGGCACGTTAACTTCCAGATGGTTATTGCGCACCACCAGCCGTTCCGATACCGTTCGCGCCGAGGAGAGCAACGTACGATCATAAGCCTGAGTGGCGGCCTGTAGCGCATTGACATAGCTGTTAAACGCCGACAGCCCCCATAGCAGAATCAGCGGCAACCCCAGGAACAGTAAGAGTTGCAGGTACAACGATTGCGGCTTAACCCACTTCATCGCCGCGCTCCAGCACATAACCCAGGCCGCGCAGCGTCGTAATTCGTACATCGCTTCCCTGGAGTTTTTTACGCAGTCGATGAATATAAAGTTCGATGCTTTCAGGGCTTACCTCATCGTTCAGGCTGAACACCTGTTCAAAAAGCTGCTGACGCGAAACCGGCCGCGTTCGTCGGTACATCAATACGGTTAAGAGCGCCTGCTCACGCGGCGTCAGCGCTAACGGCTGTCCCTGTAACAGAAAATACCCTTCATCATGAAAGATCAATTCCCCCAGTTGCTGAACTTCATGAACCTGCCCAGCGCTGCGTCGCAGCAAGGCCCGTAAACGGGCATCCAGCTCTTCCAGTTCAAAGGGTTTCGGCAGATAGTCATCGGCGCCGACGTTGAGACCTTTTACACGATCCGCCACCGCGCTTCGCGCCGTGAGCAGCAAAACGGGCAAGGTCTGACCGCGTTTACGCAGCCGTTGCACCACCTCCAGTCCATCCATTCCCGGCATATTGATATCCAGCACCGCCAGCGCGTACATTTCACTGTGCAGAAGATGGTCAGCCGCCAGGCCGTCAAATACGCAGTCCACGGCAAAGCCGTTTTGCACCAGCGCTTTCTCCAGCCAGTGAGCCAGCTCACGGTTATCTTCCGCCAATAAGAGACGCATATCACATCCTGTAAAGTTTCTGCCGCATTGAAAGGGAATTGAAAGGTTATTGTTTTAACAATCACGCAACCGAACTGCTACATGTCGGCTCACATAATCACAAAAATCTTCTTCCGAACCTGAAAAATCCGGACGTCCGGCGTGAGGATAAAAAATGAAAAAACAATTACTTCGTACCCTTACTGCAAGCATTTTATTAATGAGTACCTCTGTTCTGGCGCAGGAGGCGCCGTCGCGAACGGAATGTATCGCGCCAGCCAAACCTGGCGGCGGTTTCGACCTCACCTGTAAGCTGATTCAGGTGAGTTTGCTGGAGACTGGCGCTATCGAGAAACCCATGCGGGTAACGTATATGCCCGGCGGCGTCGGCGCTGTGGCCTATAACGCGATAGTCGCTCAACGCCCTGGCGAACCCGGGACTGTGGTCGCCTTTTCCGGCGGTTCGCTGCTCAACCTGTCGCAGGGGAAATTTGGTCGCTACGGCGTGGATGATGTGCGCTGGCTGGCAAGCGTGGGCACTGATTACGGCATGATCGCCGTGCGTGCGGATTCCCCGTGGAAAACGCTGAAAGATCTGATGACGGCGATGGAAAAAGATCCCAACAGCGTGGTCATTGGCGCTGGCGCCTCTATTGGCAGCCAGGACTGGATGAAGTCGGCGTTGCTGGCGCAAAAGGCGAACGTCGACCCGCACAAGATGCGCTACGTTGCCTTTGAGGGCGGCGGCGAGCCGGTGACGGCATTAATGGGCAACCATGTTCAGGTTGTCTCCGGCGATCTCAGTGAAATGGTGCCTTATCTGGGCGGCGACAAAATCCGCGTGCTTGCCGTCTTTTCAGAAAATCGTCTGCCGGGCCAGCTTGCCAATGTCCCTACCGCTAAAGAACAGGGTTACGACCTGGTGTGGCCGATTATTCGCGGCTTCTACGTCGGGCCCAAAGTCAGCGATGCCGATTACCAGTGGTGGGTGGATACCTTCAAGAAGCTCCAGCAAACCGACGAGTTTAAAAAGCAGCGCGATCTGCGCGGCCTGTTTGAGTTCGACATGACCGGCCAGCAGCTCGATGACTACGTGAAAAAACAGGTTACTGATTACCGTGAACAGGCGAAAGCCTTCGGACTCGCGAAATAATCGCGGAGGCAATGATGAGCGATCGTATCTTTGCGGGTATCTGGCTGTTGCTCTGTATCGCCGGGCTATTCATCGCCTGGCAGATCCAAAGCGAATACAGCTATGAACCCGTCGGCCCCCGCCCTTTTCCGCTGGGGATTATCGGCCTGATGGCGCTCTGCGCGCTGGCGCTGTTATTGCGCCATCCCGACACGGTGAGCTGGCCGCGCCGCCATGTTCTGCAAAAGCTAATTACCATGATCATCATCCTGCTGATGTATGCCTGGGGATTCGAATGGCTGGGTTTTCCCATCGCCACCGCGCTTCTCACCATGGTTATCGGGATGCTGTTCGGCGCCACGATTCCGGCGGCGGGTATCTCCGGCGCGGTATTGGGTATTCTGCTGTGGTATGCCTTTGACCGGCTGCTTGATGTCACCTTACCTCTCGGCGCCTGGCTGAGTTAACGGAGCAACGATGGATACCTGGATATATCTTTCTCAGGGCTTTGCGGTGGCGATGACGCCGGAAAACCTGGTTATCGCGTTGATTGGCTGCTTCGTGGGCACGATCGTCGGTCTGCTGCCGGGCCTGGGACCGATCAACGGCGTGGCAATCTTACTGCCGCTGGCCTTTGCGTTGCATCTGCCTGCGGAGTCGGCGCTAATTCTGCTGGCGACGGTGTACATTGGCTGTGAGTATGGCGGCAGGATCTCCTCCATATTGCTCAACGTCCCCGGCGATGCGGCGGCGATCATGACGGCGCTGGACGGTTACCCAATGGCGCAGCAAGGGAAAGGCGGCGTAGCGCTGTCGATTTCCGCAGTCAGCTCATTTTTCGGTTCATTAATCGCTATCGGCGGCATCATTCTGTTCGCCCCTTTACTGGCGCAATGGTCGCTGGCCTTTGGTCCTGCGGAATATTTCGCCTTAATGGTTTTTGCCATCGCCTGTCTTGGCAGCATGATGGCGCAAAACCCGCTTAAATCATTTCTGGCAGCGCTGATCGGTCTTGGCCTTGCGACCGTCGGCGTGGACGCCAACACCGGGGTTTATCGCTTTACCTTTGACAGCGTTCATCTTTCCGACGGCGTACAGTTTATCGTCGTGGTGATCGGCCTGTTCTCGGTATCAGAAATACTTTTAATGCTGGAACATACCAGCAGCGGGCAAACAATGGTCCGCAAAACGGGTCGAATGTTGTTCAACCTGAAAGAAGGCGCGCAGTGTATCGGCACCACCCTGCGTTCTTCGGTAATCGGCTTTTTTGTCGGCGTATTGCCCGGCGCCGGGGCGACCATTGCCAGCGCCATTACCTATATGACCGAGAAAAAACTCAGCGGCAACAGCGATAGCTTCGGCAAAGGGGATATTCGCGGCGTCGCGGCGCCGGAGGCGGCAAACAACGCCTCAGCCTGCGGCTCCTTCATCCCGATGCTGACGCTGGGCGTTCCCGGTTCCGGTACTACGGCAGTGATGATGGGGGCGCTGACGCTGTACAACATCACGCCAGGCCCGGCGATGTTCACCGAACAGCCGGATATCGTCTGGGGACTCATCGCTGCGCTGCTGATTGCGAACGTGATGCTGCTGATCATGAATATCCCGTTGATCGGTCTGTTCACCCGTATGCTCACCATTCCGCTGTGGTTCCTGGTACCCGCCATCGCTGCCGTATCGGCGGTAGGGGTGTATGCGGTACACAGCACCACCTTCGATCTGGTGCTGATGGTCGCGCTCGGCGTGTTAGGGTACATTTTACGTAAAATGCACTTCCCCATGTCGCCGCTGATCCTGGGATTCGTACTGGGGGAAATGCTGGAGCAGAACCTGCGTCGCGCACTCTCCATCAGTAACGGCAATATGGCGATTTTGTGGCAAAGCGGCGTTGCCAAAGCCCTGCTGATCATGGCGATCATGGTCATTGTCGTACCGCCAGTGTTACGTCTGCTCCGTAAACACAGCCGTAAACCGCAGGTTGACGCCGGTTAATTGACTGCTGAAATACGTTGTACTTGTCCGGCCTACGCGCTCATGTGTCAGGCCGGGCAACCCCGCCAGCATCACTTTCCCCATAACGCTCTCATTTTACACCCCTTCTTGCCGTTGTCAGGCTCGTGGCGCCGTTAACCTCACCCTTTGTATTGTTAAATATTTGTTGTTTTTGATCACAATAATTAAACAAAAGCGGTTATTTCATACGCGTTCCTGGAAAATGTCGATATTTTTAATTTATGGCTACGAAATGAGCATCGCCATGTCTCCCTGACCATCTTACCGAGAGGAATGATTCTAATGAATGCACTGACTGCCGTAAAAGCGAACACAGATGATTTAGCCCAACGCCATACTGGTTTCACCCTTGCCCCTTCGGCGCAGTCGCCGCGTCTGCTGGCGTTAACGTTTACGGCGGATACCACAAGACAATTTCTCCATCAGGTTGCACAGTGGCCGGTGCAGGCGCTGGAATACAAATCTTTCTTACGTTTCAAAATCGGCAAGATCCTCGACGATCTGTGCGGCAATCAGCTACAACCGCTGTTGATCAAAACGCTACTCAATCGTGCACAAGGCGCGCTGTTGATCAGCGCCGAAGGGCTCGATGATGTCGCACAGGCAGAAGAGATGGTCAAACTGGCGACGGCGGTGGCGCATCTTATTGGTCGCTCCAACTACGATGCGATGAGCGGCCAGTATTACGCGCGTTTCGTGGTCAAAAACGTCGACAACTCCGACAGTTATCTGCGCCAGCCCCACCGCGTAATGGAACTGCACAATGACGGCACCTATGTTGAGGAGGTGACCGACTACGTGCTGATGATGAAAATCGACGAACAAAATATGGAAGGCGGTAATTCGCTGCTGCTGCACCTTGATGACTGGGAACATCTGGAGTCGTTTTTTACCCATCCGCTGGCGCGTCGCGTCATGCGCTGGGCGGCACCGCCAAGCAAAAATGTTAGCCATGACGTCTGGCACCCGGTGTTTGATGTCGACCAACAAGGCCGCCCGGTCATGCGTTATATCGACCAGTTCGTCCAGCCAAAAGACTTTGAAGAAGGCGTCTGGCTCAGCGAGCTTTCAGACGCGCTGGAAACCAGTCAAAACATCCTCTCCGTGCCGGTACCGGTCGGCAAATTCCTGCTGATTAACAATCTGTTCTGGCTACATGGACGCGATCGTTTTACGCCGCATCCTGACTTGCGTCGCGAACTGATGCGCCAGCGCGGTTACTTCGCCTACGCCGCCAGCCATTATCAAACTCACCAATAAGCGCCACGGCGAAGGAATTACGCGGATGTATGATTTTGTGATTATCGGCGGCGGCATTATCGGCATGTCGACCGCCATGCAACTTATTGATGTCTACCCGGATGCGCGCATCGCATTGCTGGAAAAAGAGTCCGCGCCAGCCTGCCACCAGACCGGGCATAACAGCGGCGTGAGCCATGCCGGGGTGTACTACACGCCCGGCAGCCTCAAAGCGCGGTTTTGTCTGGCGGGCAATCAGGCGACCAAAACCTTTTGCGATCAAAACAACATCCGCTACGACACCTGCGGCAAAATGTTGGTCGCCACCTCGGAGCTGGAAATGGCGCGGATGCGCGCGCTATGGGAGCGGACGGCGGCCAACGGCTTAGAGCGCGAGTGGTTAAGCGCGGCGGAGCTGCGTGAACGCGAACCCAATATCATTGGCCTGGGCGGGATTTTTGTCCCTTCCAGCGGGATTGTCAGCTATCGCGATGTCGCGACGGCCATGGCGAACCGCTTTCAGGCCAAAGGCGGCGAGATCATCTACCATGCCGAGGTCAGCGCGCTAACAGAACATGCCGCTGGCATTGTTATTCGCACCTCGCAAGGTCGGGAAATAGAAACCGCTACGCTTATCGGCTGTGCAGGGCTGATGGCGGATCGGCTGGTCAAAATGCTGGGCGTGGAGCCCGGTTTTATTATCTGCCCTTTCCGCGGCGAGTACTTTCGTCTGGCCCCGCGACACAACCGGATCGTTAACCATTTGATCTACCCGATCCCCGATCCGGCAATGCCGTTTCTCGGCGTCCATCTTACCCGCATGATCGATGGCAGCGTCACGGTCGGGCCGAATGCGGTGCTGGCGCTTAAACGCGAAGGCTACCGTAAGCGCGACGTTTCCTTCACCGACACCCTGGAGATTTTCCGCTCCGCCGGCATTCGCCGCGTACTGCAAAACCATCTGCTTTCCGGGCTGGGCGAGATGAAAAACTCGCTGTGCAAAAGCGGCTATTTGCGGCGAGTACAAAAGTATTGCCCCAGCCTGACCGTCAACGATCTCCAGCCCTGGCCGGCAGGCGTGCGGGCGCAGGCGGTTTCACCGGACGGCAAACTGATTGATGATTTTCTGTTTGTCACGACGCCGCGTTCCATTCACACCTGTAACGCCCCCTCCCCGGCGGCGACATCCGCGATACCTATCGGCGCGCATATCGTCAGTAAAGTTCAGGCGCTACGCGCAAGCCAGAGCAACCCCGGACGTACGCTGCGTGCGGCACGCAGCGTGGACGCATTACACGCCGCATTTACCCGTTAACCCTTCAGACAGGAAGCAATTATGCAACTTAACGACTCTACCCTGTTCCGCCAGCAGGCCTTTATCGATGGCGACTGGCGCGACGCGCGCGGCGGCGATGTCATCCCCGTGAGCAACCCCGCCAACGGGAAACCGCTCGGCAATGTGCCCAAAATGGGGGCGGAAGAGACGCGCGACGCCATCAACGCCGCCAATCGCGCCCTGCCCGCCTGGCGCGCGCTCACCGCCAAAGAGCGAGCCAATATCCTGCGTCGCTGGTTCAATCTGATGATGGAACATCAGGACGATTTGGCGCATCTGATGACGCTGGAACAGGGTAAACCGCTGGCGGAAGCGAAAGGCGAAATTAGCTACGCCGCCTCGTTTATTGAATGGTTCGCCGAAGAGGGGAAGCGTATCTATGGCGACACGATTCCAGGTCATCAGGCCGATAAACGGCTGCTGGTGATTAAACAGCCCATCGGCGTCACCGCCGCGATTACCCCGTGGAACTTTCCCTCAGCAATGATCACCCGTAAAGCCGGCCCCGCGCTGGCCGCAGGCTGCACGATGGTACTCAAACCCGCCAGCCAGACGCCGTTTTCCGCGCTGGCGCTGGCGGAACTGGCCCGGCGCGCCGGAATTCCCGCAGGTGTATTTAACGTCGTTACCGGTTCGGCAGGCGATATCGGCGGCGAGCTGACCAGCAACCCGCTGGTACGCAAACTGTCGTTTACCGGCTCGACGGAGATTGGCCGCCAGCTAATGGAACAATGCGCCAAAGACATTAAAAAAGTGTCGCTGGAATTGGGCGGCAATGCGCCGTTTATCGTCTTTGACGATGCCGATCTGGATAAAGCCGTCGAAGGCGCGCTGGCTTCGAAGTTTCGCAACGCCGGGCAGACCTGTGTCTGCGCCAATAGATTGTATGTTCAGGACGGCGTTTACGATCGTTTTGCGGAAAAACTCAACCAGGCGGTAAATAAGCTCGCGGTCGGCGACGGCCTGCAAGCCGACGTCGCTATCGGGCCGCTGATTGATGAAAAAGCCGTGGCGAAAGTCCAGGAGCATATCGCCGACGCGCTGGAAAAAGGCGCCCGCGTCATTACGGGCGGTGAAGCGCACAAATTGGGCGGCAACTTCTTTCAACCGACCATTCTGGCGGATGTTCCTGATAACGCGAAAGTCGCCAAAGAAGAGACATTCGGGCCGCTCGCGCCTCTGTTCCGCTTCAGCGACGAGGCGGATGTCATCAGACAGGCTAACGATACCGAGTTCGGCCTGGCAGCCTATTTTTATGCACGCGATTTAAGCCGCGTTTTCCGCGTCGGCGAAGCGCTGGAATACGGCATCGTCGGTATTAATACCGGCATTATCTCCAACGAAGTCGCGCCTTTCGGCGGTATTAAGGCCTCCGGATTAGGCCGTGAAGGTTCCAAATACGGCATCGAAGATTATTTAGAAATCAAATATATGTGCATCGGCCTTTAACAGGAGAGTCGCTAATGAATACCAATAACGCTTTAATGCAGCGCCGTCATAACGCCGTTCCTCGCGGCGTGGGCCAGATTCACCCAATTTTCGCCGAGCGGGCGGAAAATTGTCGGGTCTGGGATGTCGAAGGCCGTGAGTATCTCGATTTCGCGGGCGGCATTGCCGTCCTGAACACCGGTCATTTACATCCGGGCATTGTTTCAGCGGTCGAAGCGCAGTTGAAGAAATTGTCCCATACCTGTTTTCAGGTGCTGGCCTATGAACCGTATCTGGCGTTGTGCGAACGCATGAACCAGAAGGTACCGGGCGATTTCGCCAAAAAAACGTTGCTGGTCACGACCGGTTCAGAAGCGGTTGAAAACGCCGTGAAAATCGCCCGCGCGGCAACAAAACGCAGCGGCGCTATCGCGTTTAGCGGCGCTTACCACGGTCGTACCCACTACACGCTCTCTCTGACCGGGAAAGTACACCCGTACTCTGCTGGTATGGGATTGATGCCAGGCCATGTCTACCGCGCGCTTTATCCTTGCCCGCTACACAACGTCAGCGACGACGACGCGATCGCCAGCATTGAACGCATCTTTAAAAATGATGCCGCGCCGGAAGATATCGCCGCCATTATTATTGAGCCGGTACAGGGCGAAGGCGGATTTTACGCCGCCTCTCCCGCGTTTATGCAGCGACTGCGCGCGCTATGCGACCAACACGGCATTATGTTGATTGCCGACGAAGTGCAAAGCGGCGCGGGCCGGACCGGTACGCTGTTCGCCATGGAACAGATGGGCGTTGCGGCAGATATTACCACGTTTGCGAAATCGATCGCCGGCGGCTTTCCGCTGGCAGGCGTTACCGGCCGGGCAGACGTGATGGACGCTATCGCGCCGGGCGGGCTGGGCGGCACCTATGCCGGAAACCCGATTGCCTGCGCCGCCGCGCTGGCGGTACTGGACATTTTCGAGCAGGAAAATCTACTGCAAAAGGCGAATACGCTTGGCAAAACGCTGCGCGATGGCCTGATGGAGATAGCGGAAACGCACCGTGAGATTGGTGACGTGCGCGGACTGGGCGCCATGATCGCCATTGAGTTGTTCGAAAATGGCGACCCCGGCAAACCGAACGCGGCTCTGACCGCCGACATTGTGGCCCGCGCCCGCGAGAAAGGGTTAATTCTGCTCTCCTGCGGTCCTTACTACAACATCTTGCGCATCCTCGTTCCACTCACTATTGAGGCCTCGCAGATTCGGCAAGGCCTGGAGATTATCGCCCAGTGCTTTGATGAGGCGAAACAAGCGTAATGTCCAATAAGCAGCGTCGGGTGGCGACGTAACTGTCTTATCCGGCCTACAAAAACCGTTTCGATTGTAGGCCGAATAAGCCAGGCGCCATCCGGTAAACGAGCGCAATAACAATAAAGAGGTTTTAGGATGGGGCAATTGTCAGAATCACATGCATTAGGGGGCGGGCTGAAATCACGCCACGTCACCATGTTATCGATCGCCGGCGTCATCGGCGCCAGCCTGTTTGTCGGTTCCAGCGTGGCGATTGCGGAGGCCGGCCCTGCGGTACTGCTGGCCTATCTGTTCGCAGGACTTTTAGTCGTCATGATTATGCGAATGCTGGCTGAAATGGCCGTCGCCACACCGGATACCGGTTCTTTTTCCACCTATGCGGATAAAGCGATCGGCCCCTGGGCCGGGTATACCATCGGCTGGTTATACTGGTGGTTTTGGGTGCTGGTTATTCCGCTGGAGGCCAATATTGCCGCCATTATTCTGAATTCATGGATACCGGGTATTCCGGTATGGCTATTTTCATTAGTGATTACGCTTGCCTTAACCGGAAGCAATTTATTGAGCGTCAAAAATTACGGCGAGTTCGAATTCTGGCTGGCGCTATGTAAAGTAATTGCCATTCTGGCGTTTATCGCGCTGGGCGCGACAGCGATTAGCGGTTTTTATCCGTATGCTGAGGTAAGCGGTATCTCCCGGCTATGGGATCACGGTGGTTTTATGCCTAACGGCTTCGGCGCGGTGTTAAGCGCCATGTTGATCACCATGTTCTCTTTTATGGGCGCGGAAATCGTCACTATTGCTGCCGCGGAATCCGATACGCCGGATAAACATATCGTACGCGCCACCAATTCTGTTATCTGGCGAATTTCCATCTTTTACCTGTGTTCCATTTTTGTGGTGGTGGCGCTGATCCCGTGGAATATGCCGGGTCTGAAAAGCGTAGGTTCGTACCGTTCGGTACTGGAGCTGCTTCATATTCCGCACGCAAAATTCATTATGGACTGCGTGATTTTGTTGTCGGTGACCAGTTGTCTGAACTCCGCATTATATACCGCCTCCCGGATGCTCTATTCCCTTAGCCGCCGCGGCGATGCGCCTGCGATAATGGGAAAAACTAACCGTAGCAAAACGCCCTGGGTGGCGGTTCTCCTCTCTACCGGCGCGGCCTTTTTAACCGTTATCGTCAATTATTACGCCCCGGCAAAAGTGTTTAAATTTCTTATCGACAGTTCCGGCGCCATCGCGCTGCTGGTCTATCTGGTGATTGCGATTTCGCAATTGCGGATGCGTAAAATTCTGCTGGCGCAGGGCGGAGAAATTAAGTTGAAAATGTGGCTTTATCCGTGGCTCACCTGGCTGGTTATCGGCTTTATCTGCTTTGTTCTGGTGGTGATGCTATTTCGACCGGCACAGCAACTAGAAGTCATTTCAACGGGGCTGTTAGGGCTGGGCATAATAGGTACTGTCCCCATTATGTCTCGCTGGAAAAAACTGATAAGGTGGCAAAAAGCCCCCCTGCAAAACCTACGTTAGTTATTCCCGGCGTCAGCCGGGAAGCTTCTCAGGAGTAAAAGATGACCGCCCTTTCCCAACCGACGGCCATAGATGGCTATCGCTGGCTTAAAAATGACATTATTCGCGGCACTTATCAGCCGGATGAGAAACTGCGGATGAGTTTATTAACCGCCCGCTATGCGCTCGGCGTAGGGCCGCTGCGTGAGGCGCTGTCGCAACTGGTGGCGGAACGGCTGGTCACCGTGGTGAATCAAAAAGGCTATCGCGTGGCATCCATGTCAGAGGCGGAACTCCTCGATATTTTTGACGCGCGCGCCAATATGGAAGCGATGCTGGTACGCCTGGCGATTGAACGCGGCGATGATGCGTGGGAGGCGGAGATCCTGGCGCGAGCGCATATGCTCAGTAAACTGGAAGCCAGCGATGCCAGTGAACATATGCTCGATGAATGGGATCAGCGCCACCAGGCGTTCCATTCCGCCATTGTCGCCGGGTGCGGCTCCCACTATCTGCTACAGATGCGCGAACGCTTATTTGACCTGGCGGCCCGCTACCGCTTTATTTGGTTACGTGAAACCGTTCTGTCCGTCGAGATGCTGGAAGATAAACATATCCAGCATCACACGCTAACCGAAGCGATACTGGCGCGCGAGGCGGCACGCGCCAGCGAATTAATGCGTCAGCATTTGCTGACGCCGATTCCCATTATTCGCCAGGCGATGGCAGGGAAAATGTAGCCTGGCGCGACCTGATAGCCATTATTCTTCAGGAATACGCAACACTTGTCCCGGATATATTTTTTCCGGGCTTTTCAGCATCGGTTTATTTGCCTCGAAGATTTTATTATACAGATTGGCGTTACCATACACTTGCTTTGAAATAGCGCTCAGGGTGTCGCCTGATTTTACGGTATAAAACTGACTTTCAGCCGCTGGCGTCGTGGTTTTAACCTGATCGTCAACGCTGCTAATCCCGGCGATATTCCCCACGGCAACCAGAATTTTTTCTTTTGCCTCCTGACTCAGCCCATCCCCCGTCACTGTCGCTTTTCCATCAGCTATTTGCACATTCACTTTGTCAGCGTCGGGTATTCCCGTTTTATTTAAATGTTCCTGGACTTTTTTCGCCTGATCGTCCTTATCATGATTAGCGGTTACCGCGTCCCAGAGTTTTTCACCTGCATCTTTTACAAAATTGAAAAGTCCCATATTCACCTCGCTTGTCAAAAATACACACAAAGAAAAGTGTAGCAGAGGGAATGAGGTTATCCTGATAAGCGGCGCTTATGCGCCGCCGGTGGCCGGTAATTAATGACGCATCTGAACCCAAAATGCGTGGATAAGCCCCGGAATATATCCGAGTAATGTCAGCAGGATATTAAGGATAAATGCCCAACCGAACCCTTTTCCTAAAAGTACGCCGAGCGGAGGCAAAATAATCGTAAATACAATTCTCCAGAAACCCATATACACTCCATACAAGCAAAATTAGTCATTGTTTAAAAAGAGATTTTATCTCTAAGCATAGTCAGTTTACCTGAGCCTGCCAGTCGCGCGCCGCGCTTTTACCCTCCTTTACGCTTTTTACGCTGGCATCAGGTTGATGTTTATTTTAGAATTAACTAAATTTAGAAAATACTTAAATAACTATGACAGAGCTTGAACAACTTCAGGCCAGCGCAGAACAGGCGGCGGCCCTGCTCAAAGCGATGAGCCACCCAAAAAGATTACTGATTTTATGTATGCTTTGCGGTTCGCCAAAAACCAGCGCAGGCGAACTGGCGCGCATTACCGGGCTAAGCCCCTCCGCGACGTCGCAACATCTGGCGCGGATGCGGGAAGAAGGGCTGATTGATAGTCAACGCGATGCCCAGCGCATTCACTATTTCATTAAAAATGAGGCGGTTAATACGATTATCGCCACGTTAAAGAATCTCTATTGTCCATAAGGAGGCACGATGTCCATTGGGATAGTTTCCCCCCGTGAGGCGCAAGCGCTGATAGCGCAAGGCGCGAAACTGATTGATGTACGCGACGCCGACGAATATCTGCGCGAGCATATTCCACATGCGCAACTGGCGCCGCTTTCCCGGCTTGAACAGGGCGATTTGCCCGCCAACCTGCGAGCGGAACAGATTATTTTTCACTGTCAGTCAGGTAAACGAACCAGCAGCAATGCAGCAAAACTACAGGCCATTGCCGCCCCTGCTCAGGTCAGTCTACTGGAAGGCGGCATCGACGGATGGAAAGCGGCAGGATTGCCCGTCACAGAAGACAAATCGCAACCGTTGCCACTGATGCGTCAGGTGCAAATCGCCGCCGGCGGGTTGACGTTGCTTGGGGTGATTCTGGGCTATACGGTCCACGGCGGCTTTTTCCTCATTAGCGGTTTTGTCGGGGCCGGGTTAATGCTGGCAGGCATGACCGGCTTCTGCGGAATGGCGCGACTACTGGAAAAAATGCCCTGGAATACCCGTACTCATTAAGCGGTACCTTCACCGCGCGTCGGTAGGTGTGTAGTAGACTGAAGGCGGGTTTATACCATTGTTCAACAGGAGAGCGTGATGTTCACACCAGGCGATATCGTACAGCCCCGAATGGGTGGGCCGAAACTGAAAGTGATTGAAGTCAACGAGGATCATATTGTCGCGGTACAGGTCGGTAATGAGCAGGGCGAAAAATTGATCCTCAAAGCGGCAGATGTCACCCCCTATTGCGAAGAGGGCGATTTTGGCGTGTGCTGATTTATCAGAATGAGCATGGCGCAACGTTCCCTGAGCCCCGGTTAATAGAGACAGGAAACGCAGCGCCATCTGTTAAAGGTTATCCGTGATTAGATTAAGAAATCATCCAGAGATTTCCCCGCCGCCAGCGCCTGGGCAATCGGTTTAGGCGTACGGCCTTGTCCGGTCCAGGTTTTTTCTTCGCCATTGAAATCAGTAAAACGATATTTTGCCGGACGCGGCTGACGCTTTTTAGCAGAACGCGGCATTGCTGAATCCATGGCAAATAACTCTTCCGGGTTAATACCGTCTGCTTTCATCAGCTCCAGAAAGGCATTAATTTTCTCCTGCTTCTCGGCAAGCTGGCGTTGCTGCAATTCTTCTTCTTCGCGTCTTTCTTTAGTGACAACCCTGAATTTTTCGAGCATTTCTTCAAGAACGTCAATGGAGAATTCGCGAGCCATAGCGCGCAGCGTGCGGATATTATTTAAGTTCTGTAACATCAAATTCATATCAATAAAAACCTTTTAACGCAGAAAACAAAAACTATTACAGGCGGTATTGTATGCGATTATTGATTATATTTCCAGATCCTAAAGTTCATACAGATATACTCAGTATAACTCGATTAATTATATTAATCTGTTAACCAGAAGGTTATATTCATTACCCCCTGTGTGTTTCAGGTTATTCTGCCTACGGTATATCTGTAGGTTTCCCGTTCGGCTGTTTATAGCGTATTGCGTATCTCAGTAACCACGGCGACCCTCACGGTGGCTGACCTTATACAGAAGTGAATATTTCATCACAATAAGAGATTAACCATTCAAAAATCATCATCAGAGCTTTATGCTAAAAATCAGCCTGCAATAGCTATAATTATGCTGAGAAAAGTAGAGCGCGTGCCGTTAGCCGAGAATACATCGCATCTGACAACATTTGGAATGTGGCTGAAAATCGCCAGAAAAACAATGCATTATAATGCATTGATTTAAAAGTAATTAATGACTAACAACAACGAAAATCTCGCCGCGAGCAAAAAACACACAATCACAGAGTATTTTATCGACAAAAAGCCTATAAATAAAAATATTACACTAGTTGATAGTTATTATATAGGGATATACTCTATGCAAAGACAAAAGTGCTTTATGATTTCACTACCAACCATCACCTCATTCTGATCGATACGCTACAAGGAGCATTAACATGTTCTCTCCACAGTCACGCTTGCGTCATGCCGTAGCAGACACGTTTGCGATGGTTGTTTACTGTTCTGTTGTGAACATGTTGATCGAGATATTCCTCTCCGGAATGAGCTTTGAGCAGTCGCTTTCTTCCAGGCTGGTGGCGATACCTGTCAACATTTTGATTGCATGGCCATACGGCGTTTACCGCGATCTGATTATGCGCGTCGCGCGTAAGGCAAGCCCGGCGGGATGGGCCAAAAACCTGGCGGATGTATTGGCTTATGTCACCTTTCAGTCACCCGTTTATATTATCATCTTGCTGACCGTCGGTGCCGGCTGGCATCAGATAGTGGCCGCCGTGAGTTCAAACATTGTTGTTTCAATGTTAATGGGCGCGGTTTATGGCTACTTCCTGGATTATTGTCGCCGCCTGTTTAAAGTGAGCAGCTATCATCAGGCTAAGGCGTAAGTTAGCGTCGCGACTGGCATTGCCAGTCGCGCTTTTAGTCGGTTTTTTCGTCGCCAAAAAGCCCATTCAGATAACGTTCTAACGCTATTCGGGAGCTAAAGCCGTGGGGAATACCGTAATGTTCGTGGGTCTCGCCGCCTAAATAGAGCGGAAAATTTTGATAGTGATCGCAGGTTTTAATATCCGAAGCCGGGTCAGCCAGTGATGAGCTACGGTCTTTTAATCTGGGGTGAATGATCAGCGCGGTACGCCCCATACGCGCCTCGCGGTTAACATAAACATAATTCTCGCCGCGTCGATAACCATACGTCTTATTCGTCACCACATCGACGGTAAACCCTGCCTTTTCCAGTACCCGCGCCACCTCGTCAGGTCGTAAATACATATTTTATCCTCATTCTCTTTTACTGCGGGCTTACCTTACCCGATAGCGCGTTATCAACGCTTTCAGAAAAGTCCAGAAACGCATGATATCGCCGTAACAAGCCTCAGCAGGTAAAAATATGAACTACACTGAAAGCTACATCGAAATCAATGGAGGATCATATGCTTAACAAACCGAACCGAAACGACGTCGATGATGGTGTTCAGGATATTCAGAATGATGTCAATCGATTAGCCGACAGTCTGGAAGATGTCCTTAAATCCTGGGGAAGCGATGCGAAAGACGAAGCCGAGGCTGCGCGACGTAAAGCACAGGCGTTGCTGAAAGAGACCCGGGCGCGGATGCATGGACGTACTCGCGTAAAACAAGCCGCCTGTGATGCGATGGGGTGCGCGGATACGTTTGTGCGTGAAAAACCCTGGTGTAGCGTAGGAACCGCCGCAGCGGTAGGAATTTTTATCGGGGCGTTGCTTAGCCTGCGTCGCTAACGACGTGCGCTGCCGGATGGCGACATACTTTATTGGGCCTGCATCATTGCCGCAGGCCCAGGTCGCGCCATTCGGCGAAACGGTTACTGTATCGCCTGTCGAAGCTGCCATGCGACCTGTTTCGCCATGGCGGCGGAAGTAATATTGGTAAACGACAGTAAAATGCCCCCCTTTCCTGACGAAACCACTCGCCAACGGCTTAGCGCCTGTACCGCCAGTCCGGCCTGATTCGCTTTCGCTACCTGCGCTTTATCATCGCCTTCAACCTCAATAACCAGTTGAATACCGCCTTTCTGTAATGTCACGACAAATCCCTGTTCTGCCAGCGCCTCTTCAATCCATAACCGTCGCTGAGCATAATGTTGACGCATCTTTTTCAGATGCCGCCAGAAATGGCCATCACGGATAAAATCAGCCAGCGTGTGCTGCCATAACAACGGTACGCTACAGGGCATCAGCGACGCCTGCTGGCGGAAATGCTCAATCTGCTTTATCGGCACCACCAGCCAGGCGGTACGTAATGCCGGAAAGAGCGACTTACTGAACGTTCCGGCGTAAATCACTCGCTGCGGGGCATCCAGACTCTTGAGCGGCGGAAGCGGTTTACCGTGATAACGAAATTCGCTGTCGTAGTCATCTTCAATAATCCAGGCCTGCACATTCGCCGCCCATGCCAGAAGTTGCCGTCGGCGAGTTAACGACAGCGCCACCCCCAACGGACTTTGATGGGCGGGCGTCACCAATGCAAAGCGCCCCTGCGGGCAATCCCGCATCCCCGCCGCGACATTCAGCCCATCCGCATCGACCGGAATCGGCGCCAGCGTAATCCCCTCCTGCGTTATCACCGGGCGAATTAACGGAAAACCGGGATCTTCCACCCACATGCTGTCTCCCGGCACAGACAATGTACGCAGGATTAGCCGCATAGAATCCGCATATCCGGAGGTAATAAATACCTGTTCCGGCAGGCATTCAATGCTACGCGAAACCCGCAGGTAATCGACTATCGCCTGGCGCAAAATCGCCTCGCCGCAGACGTCGCCTAATGCCAGATCGAAGCGCGTCTGCGTGCGCAACCGACGCCCCATCACTCGCGCCCACTTCTCGCGTGGAAAGAGATCCAGCGCCGGTAACCCCATCTGAAAGGGTTTCGGTTCCGGACTTTCTCCGGCAAAAACAGCGGGTATCGGCGGCGCCGTCTCAAACCGTAGAGCGTTGCTCACAAACGTGCCTGCCTGACCACGTCGCTCCAGCCAGCCCTGCGCCACCAGCTCGCCATAGGCATTTTCCACCGTGGCGCGAGAAACGCCCAGTTCCTGCGCCCACGTCCGGCTGGAAGGCAAGCGCGTTCCGGGCGCGAGTTCTCCTTGCTCAATGGCCGTTTTTAACTGACGAGCGATGTGCTGATAGCGCGGCATATGGTCTGCTTTTTCTGTAAAAATATGGCTCTCTTTTACAGACCATTATAGTGCTACAGTGCTCGTCATCAACACGAGGAGAAACATGATGACGACGTTACGCCAACCCTATTATGAACTGAGCCCGGAGGTTTACAGCGCTCTGGTGCAGGCGAAAAACGCGCTGGAAAAGAGCACGATTGACCCCACTCTGATGGAGCTGATTTACCTGCGTGTTTCGCAAATAAATGGTTGTGCATTTTGCCTGGAGATGCACAGTAAAGCGCTGCGTAAGGCTGGCGTGAATCAAGCTAAATTAGATGCGCTGGCAGGATGGCGGGTAAGCCACCATTTCAACGAGCAAGAGTGCGCGGCGTTAGCCTGGGCGGAATCGGTGACGCACATTGCTGAAACCCACGCCGAAGATAATGTTTACCTGCCGCTGCTCGATCATTTCAGCGCGCGTGAAATCAGCGATCTGACCTTCGCTATTGGTTTAATGAACTGCTTTAACCGTCTGGCGATCGGTATGCGAATGTGACGCATTGTTGCCGGATGGCGCTGATGTCAGCCAACTCTGTTATGCGTCAACCTGCAGGCCGGAGCGGGCGTTCATGCCACCATCCGGCAAAAATTAGCCATGCCACCCCTACCCCGCTGCGTTCATCAGCGACGTTAAAATCAATCGAAAATTCCCATATCTTGTATGGTTGAATCTTAATTCAACTACATCTAGTATTTCGTGTATCAACACACGACAATCCGACGCGTTTCATCGCGCCGTTTTCTCATTTTAAATGGAAATACGAATCATGAGCATTACTATTTACACTCGCAATAACTGTGTTCAGTGCCACGCCACAAAGCGGGCGATGGAAAGCCGTGGATTTGAATTTGAGATGGTGAACGTCGATCTGGTGCCGGATGCAGCGGATACGCTCCGGGCGCAAGGGTTTCGTCAATTACCGGTGGTGATAGCGGGCGATTTGAGCTGGTCTGGCTTCCGTCCGGACATGATTAACCGTCTGCACCCGACACCCCACGCGGCAAACGCATGAGCGCGCTCGTCTACTTCTCCAGCAGCTCTGAAAATACGCACCGTTTTATGCAGCGTCTGGGGCTGCCCGCCACGCGTATTCCGCTCAATGAGCGGGAGCGAATTCAGGTAGACGAACCGTACATTCTGGTTGTGCCGTCATACGGCGGCGGCGGGATGGCCGGTGCGGTGCCGCGACAGGTGATCCGCTTTTTAAATGATGAACACAACCGGGCGCGCATTCGCGGCGTTATCGCCTCCGGTAATCGCAATTTCGGCGATGCCTGGGGATGCGCTGGCGATGTGATAGCACAAAAATGCGGCGTCCCCTGGCTGTACCGCTTTGAGCTCATGGGCACACAACGCGACATCGATAACGTCCGAAAAGGAGTAAATGAATTTTGGCAACAACTATCCCGGAGCGCGTAATGCAGGAAACCATGGATTACCACGCCCTGAACGCGATGCTGAATCTTTACGATAAAGCAGGCCATATTCAGTTCGACAAGGACCAGCAGGCGATCGACGCCTTCTTTGCCACCCACGTCCGCCCGCATTCCGTGACGTTTGCCAGCCAGCATGAACGTCTGGAGACGCTGGTTCGGGAAGGGTATTACGATGACGCTGTCCTCGCGCGTTACAACCGCGCCTTCGTCCTCCGCCTGTTCGAGCACGCCCACGCCAGCGGCTTTCGCTTCCAGACGTTTCTTGGCGCCTGGAAGTTCTATACCAGTTACACGCTGAAAACCTTCGACGGCAAACGTTATCTGGAACACTTTGAAGATCGGGTGACAATGGTGGCGTTGACGCTGGCGCAGGGTGACGAAACGCTGGCCACCCAACTGACCGATGAAATGCTTTCTGGTCGCTTTCAGCCCGCTACCCCGACTTTTTTAAATTGCGGTAAACAGCAGCGTGGGGAACTGGTCTCCTGCTTCCTGCTCCGTATCGAAGACAACATGGAGTCGATCGGGCGGGCGGTGAATTCGGCGCTGCAACTCTCCAAACGCGGCGGCGGCGTCGCGTTTTTACTCTCCAATCTGCGCGAGGCGGGCGCGCCGATCAAACGCATTGAGAATCAGTCTTCCGGCGTGATCCCGGTGATGAAAATGCTGGAAGACGCGTTTTCGTATGCCAACCAGCTTGGCGCGCGCCAGGGGGCCGGCGCGGTTTATCTCCATGCGCACCACCCGGATATTCTGCGTTTTCTGGATACCAAACGGGAAAATGCCGACGAAAAAATCCGGATCAAAACGCTCTCTCTCGGCGTGGTGATCCCGGATATCACCTTCCGGCTGGCGAAAGAAAACGCGCAAATGGCGCTCTTTTCGCCCTATGACGTACAACGACGCTACGGCAAACCGTTTGGCGATATCGCCATTAGCGAACGGTACGATGAATTAATTGCCGATCCGCACGTGCGTAAAACCTATATTAACGCCCGTGACTTTTTTCAAACACTGGCGGAGATTCAGTTCGAATCCGGGTATCCCTACATCATGTTTGAAGATACGGTAAACCGCGCGAATCCCATTGCTGGGCGCATTAATATGAGCAACCTGTGCTCGGAAATTTTACAGGTCAATAGCGCCTCCCGTTACGACGATAACCTTGACTATACCCACATCGGGCATGACATTTCCTGCAATCTCGGCTCGCTGAATATCGCTCACGTCATGGATTCACCGGACATTGGTCGTACCGTAGAAACCGCTATTCGCGGCCTGACGGCGGTGTCGGACATGAGCCATATACGCAGCGTACCCTCAATAGCCGCCGGTAATGCCGCCTCTCATGCCATCGGTCTGGGCCAGATGAATCTGCATGGCTATCTGGCGAGAGAAGGCATTGCCTACGGTTCGCCGGAGGCGTTGGATTTCACCAATCTCTATTTTTACACCATTACCTGGCATGCCGTGCATACTTCAATGCGGCTGGCCCGCGAACGCGGCAAAACCTTCGCCGGATTTGCGCAGTCGCGCTATGCCAGCGGCGACTATTTTACGCAGTATTTACAGGACGACTGGCAACCGAAAACGGCGAAAGTCAGAACGCTATTTGCCCGCAGCGGCATTACGCTGCCCACACGAGAAATGTGGCTAAAGCTGCGCGACGATGTGATGCGCTATGGCATCTATAACCAAAATTTGCAGGCGGTGCCGCCGACCGGTTCGATTTCTTACATTAATCATGCGACCTCCAGCATTCATCCGATTGTGGCCAAAATTGAGATTCGCAAAGAGGGCAAAACCGGGCGTGTGTATTACCCCGCGCCGTTTATGACCAATGAAAATCTGGACATGTATCAGGATGCTTACGATATCGGTCCGGAAAAAATTATTGATACCTATGCCGAGGCCACGCGCCACGTCGATCAAGGACTGTCGCTCACCCTGTTTTTCCCCGATACCGCCACGACCCGCGATATCAACAAAGCGCAGATCTATGCCTGGCGAAAAGGTATTAAGTCACTGTATTACATCCGGCTTCGCCAGTTGGCGCTGGAAGGTACTGAAATTGAAGGCTGCGTATCCTGCGCGCTATAAGGAAAGCCATATGAAATTATCTCGTATTAGCGCCATCAACTGGAACAAGATCCAGGACGACAAAGATCTGGAGGTGTGGAACCGGCTGACCAGTAACTTCTGGCTGCCGGAAAAAGTGCCGTTATCGAATGATATTCCGGCCTGGCAGACGCTGAGCGCCGCCGAACAGCAGCTCACCATTCGCGTGTTTACGGGACTTACGCTGCTCGACACTATCCAGAACATCGCAGGCGCGCCGTCGTTAATGGCAGATGCCATCACGCCGCATGAAGAGGCAGTGCTGTCGAACATCAGCTTTATGGAAGCGGTACACGCCCGCTCTTACAGTTCTATTTTTTCCACGCTGTGCCAGACGAAAGAGGTTGATGCCGCCTACGCCTGGAGCGAAGAAAACCCGCCGCTTCAGCGTAAGGCGCAGATTATTTTGGCTCATTACGTCAGCGATGAACCGCTAAAGAAAAAGATTGCCAGCGTCTTTTTAGAGTCTTTTCTGTTCTATTCCGGCTTCTGGCTGCCGATGTATTTCTCCAGCCGCGGTAAGCTCACGAACACTGCCGACCTGATTCGTTTAATCATTCGCGATGAAGCGGTTCACGGTTATTATATTGGTTATAAGTATCAGATAGCGCTACAAAAACTATCGGCAATCGAGCGTGAAGAGTTAAAGCTTTTCGCGCTGGATTTGTTGATGGAACTGTACGACAACGAAATCTGCTACACAGAAGCGTTATATGCGGAAACCGGCTGGGTTAACGACGTCAAAGCCTTCTTGTGCTACAACGCCAATAAAGCCTTAATGAACCTGGGTTATGAGGCGTTATTTCCGCCAGAGATGGCTGACGTGAATCCCGCAATCCTTGCCGCGCTCTCGCCGAATGCCGACGAAAATCATGATTTCTTTTCCGGATCAGGTTCATCTTATGTGATGGGGAAAACAGTCGAAACCGAAGACGAAGACTGGAATTTTTAACCTTGCGGGCATGGGAAATAACGTTACATTTTCCATGCCTTTATTTCAAGCAATACCGGGTTAAATCGCGCAAATATTACAACATGTCCTACACTCAATACGAGTGACATTATTCACCTGGATTCCTCCAATTCAGGTGGATTTTTGCTGGTTGTTCCAAAAAATATCTCTTCCTCCCCATTCGCGTTCAGCCCTTATATCATGGGAAATCACAGCCGATAGCACCTCGCAATATTCATGCCAGAAGCAAATTCAGGGTTGTCTCAGATTCTGAGTATGTTAGGGTAGAAAAAGGTAACTATTTCTATCAGGTAACATATCGACATAAGTAAATAACAGGAATCATTCTATTGCATGGCAATTAAATTAGAAGTGAAGAATCTGTATAAAATATTTGGAGAGCATCCGCAGCGTGCCTTCAAATATATTGAAAAGGGACTATCGAAAGAGCAAATACTGGAAAAAACGGGGCTATCGCTTGGCGTTAAAGACGCCAGTCTGGCCATTGAAGAAGGCGAGATATTTGTCATCATGGGATTATCCGGCTCGGGTAAATCCACAATGGTACGCCTTCTCAATCGCCTGATTGAACCCACCCGCGGACAGGTACTGATTGACGGCGTTGATATTGCCAAAATATCAGACGCTGAGCTTCGCGAGGTGCGCAGGAAAAAGATTGCGATGGTCTTCCAGTCATTTGCGCTCATGCCGCATATGACCGTGCTGGATAATACGGCATTCGGTATGGAATTAGCGGGCATCGCGGCGCAAGAGCGTCGCGAAAAAGCGCTGGACGCCTTGCGTCAGGTGGGGCTTGAAAATTACGCTCATGCCTATCCGGATGAACTTTCCGGTGGGATGCGTCAGCGTGTTGGACTTGCCCGCGCGCTGGCAATCAACCCTGATATCTTATTAATGGACGAAGCGTTTTCCGCCCTCGATCCATTAATTCGTACCGAAATGCAGGATGAACTGGTGAAATTACAGGCGAAACATCAGCGCACCATTGTCTTTATTTCCCACGATCTTGATGAGGCTATGCGTATTGGCGACAGGATTGCCATTATGCAAAATGGCGAGGTCGTACAGGTTGGTACGCCGGATGAGATCCTGAATAATCCGGCAAATGATTATGTCCGCACGTTCTTCCGTGGCGTGGATATTAGTCAGGTCTTTAGCGCCAAAGATATTGCCCGTCGCAGTCCGGTCGGCTTAATTCGTAAAACGCCAGGTTTCGGTCCCCGTTCGGCACTGAAATTATTACAGGACGAAGACCGTGAATATGGTTACGTCATTGAGCGTGGCAATAAATTCGTGGGCGTCGTGTCCATCGACTCATTAAAAGCGGCATTAAGCCAGGCGCAAGGGATTGAAGCGGCGCTTATCGACGACCCTTTAGTTGTTGATGCGCAAACCCCACTCAGCGAGTTGCTCTCTCACGTCGGCCAGGCGCCCTGCGCGGTGCCGGTTGTCGATGAAGAACACCAGTATGTTGGCATTATTTCAAAACGTATGTTGCTACAGGCTTTAGATCGCGAGGGGGGTAACAATGGCTGATCAAACGAATCCGTGGGATACCGCACAGGTGGCCGATACTACGACGCAAACGGCTGATGCCTGGGGAACACCGGCAGGCGTAGCCACGGACGGCGGCAGTACCGACTGGTTGAACAGCGCGCCCGCGCCAGCCCCTGAACACTTTTCTCTTCTGGACCCGTTCCATAAGACGCTGATCCCGCTGGATAGCTGGGTCACAGAGGGAATCGACTGGGTCGTCACCCATTTCCGTCCCCTTTTTCAGGGGATTCGTGTGCCGGTGGATTACATCCTCAACGGCTTTCAGCAACTGCTGCTGGGAATGCCCGCCCCTGTGGCGATTATTCTCTTTGCGCTGATTGCCTGGCAGGTTTCCGGCGTGGGCATGGGGATCGCGACGCTGATATCGCTGATCGCGATCGGCGCGATCGGTGCCTGGTCGCAGGCGATGATTACCCTGGCGCTGGTGTTGACCGCCCTGTTGTTCTGCGTCGTGATCGGATTACCGATGGGAATCTGGCTGGCGCGCAGCCCGCGTGCGGCCAAAATAGTTCGTCCGCTGCTGGATGCGATGCAGACCACGCCCGCGTTTGTCTATCTGGTGCCGATTGTCATGTTATTCGGCATCGGTAACGTGCCGGGCGTGGTGGTGACGATTATTTTTGCTCTACCGCCGATTGTACGCCTGACGATCCTGGGCATTAACCAGGTGCCTGCCGACTTAATTGAAGCGTCGCGCTCGTTCGGCGCCAGCCCGCGCCAAATGTTGTTCAAAGTGCAACTACCGCTGGCGATGCCCACCATTATGGCAGGCGTTAATCAGACGCTGATGCTGGCTCTCTCGATGGTCGTCATCGCCTCGATGATTGCGGTCGGCGGACTTGGCCAGATGGTACTACGCGGCATTGGTCGTCTTGATATGGGGCTGGCAACCGTCGGCGGCGTCGGCATTGTGATTCTCGCCATCATTCTGGACCGTCTGACGCAGGCCGTCGGGCGCGACTCGCGTAGCCGCGGTAACCGTCGCTGGTATACCACCGGTCCTGTTGGGCTAATCACCCGCCCTTTCGTTAAGTAACTCTCCTGACGCCCGGTGACATTGCGCTTACCGGGCTTACAACTCCCTACCATAATTAAAGGAACAACGATGCGACATACCGTGATATTTGCCTCAGCGTTTGCCACCCTTGTCACCGCCAGCGCTTTCGCTGCCGACCTGCCTGGCAAAGGCATTACCGTCCAACCTATCCAAAGCACGATTTCTGAAGAGACCTTCCAGACGTTACTGGTCAGTCGGGCGCTGGAAAAGTTGGGTTATACCGTAAATAAGCCGAGTGAAGTCGATTACAACGTAGGCTATACCTCCATCGCCTCTGGCGATGCGACGTTTACCGCCGTGAACTGGCAGCCGCTGCATGATGATATGTATGCCGCAGCAGGCGGAGACAACAAGTTTTACCGCGAGGGCGTCTTCGTCTCCGGCGCTGCGCAGGGCTATCTGATCGATAAAAAAACCGCCGAGCAGTACAACATCACCAATATCGCTCAGCTAAAAGATCCGAAAATCGCCAAAATCTTCGATACCAATGGCGACGGAAAAGCGGACATGATGGGCTGCTCGCCGGGCTGGGGCTGCGAAGCCGTGATCAATCATCAGAATAAAGCGTTTGATCTGCAAAAAACCGTTGAGGTCAGCCACGGTAACTATGCGGCGATGATGGCTGATACCATTACCCGTTTTAAAGAAGGCAAGCCGGTGCTGTATTACACCTGGACCCCGTACTGGGTGAGCGACGTAATGAAGCCGGGTAAAGATGTCGTCTGGCTACAGGTGCCGTTCTCCTCTCTGCCGGGCGAACAGAAAAATATTGATACTAAACTGCCGAACGGCGCGAACTATGGGTTCCCGGTTAATACCATGCATATTGTCGCCAATAAGGCATGGGCGGAGAAAAACCCGGCGGCGGCGAAACTGTTCGCCATCATGAAGCTGCCGCTGGCGGATATCAACGCGCAGAACGCCATGATGCATGCCGGTAAATCGTCTGAAGCCGATGTTCAGGGCCACGTGGACGGCTGGATCAACGCCCACCAGCAGCAGTTTGACGGCTGGGTGAAAGAAGCGCTGGCCGCGCAGAAATAAGATCGTTTTTTATGCCGGATAAAGCGCAGTTCATGCGCCGCTATCCGGCCTATTCAATCTCTCCTCAAAGCGCACGATTCATCACGTCACCGTTCCCCTTTATTCATCAACATCCGCTATGATTGTTTTCCCAGGAAATAATTATCTGAATCACGATTACCATAATGACGAAACCCACTCATGAGCTTAGCCCGGCGCTGATCGTTTTAATGTCTGTGGCCACGGGTCTGGCGGTCGCCAGCAACTACTATGCCCAGCCGCTGCTTGATACCATCGCGCATCACTTTTCGCTTTCCGCCAGCTCCGCAGGGTTTATCGTTACCGCCGCGCAGTTGGGCTATGCCGCTGGCCTGTTGTTTCTGGTGCCGCTCGGCGACATGTTTGAACGCCGAACGCTGATTGTCTCCATGACGTTGCTGGCGGCTGGCGGAATGCTGATCACCGCCAGCAGTCAGTCGCTTAGCATGATGATACTCGGAACGGCCTTAACCGGACTGTTCTCCGTGGTGGCGCAGATTCTGGTTCCGCTGGCCGCCACGCTTGCGACGCCCGCCACCCGCGGTAAAGTGGTCGGCACCATTATGAGCGGCCTGTTGCTGGGGATCCTGCTGGCGCGAACGGTCGCCGGACTGCTGGCAAACCTCGGCGGTTGGCGCACCGTATTTTGGGTAGCGTCGGCGCTGATGGCGCTGATGGCCGTCGCGTTGTGGCGCGGACTGCCAAAGCTCAAATCCGACACCCATCTTAACTACCCGCAGCTGTTGGGTTCTGTATTCAGCCTGTTTATTCACGATAAGCTGCTGCGTACCCGCGCGCTGCTGGGCTGTCTGACCTTTGCTAATTTCAGCATCCTCTGGACGTCAATGGCCTTTTTGCTCGCCGCGCCGCCGTTTAGCTATTCCGAGGGGATGATTGGCCTGTTTGGCCTGGCGGGGGCCGCCGGCGCTTTAGGCGCGCGTCCGGCTGGCGGATTTGCCGATAAAGGTAAATCTCACCTCACCACCACGTTCGGCTTACTGCTGCTGTTACTCTCCTGGCTGGCTATCTGGCTTGGGCATACCTCGGTACTGGCGCTGATTATTGGCATTCTGGTACTGGACCTCACCGTTCAGGGGGTACATATCACCAATCAGACGGTCATCTATCGTTTGCATCCGGATGCGCGTAACCGGCTCACCGCCGGCTATATGACCAGCTACTTTATCGGTGGCGCCGCGGGGTCGCTGATTTCCGCCTCCGCCTGGCAACATGCCGGCTGGGCCGGCGTTTGTCTGGCGGGTGTCACGGTAGCCTTACTTAATTTACTGGTCTGGTGGCGAGGTTTTCACCGACAGGAAGCCGTAAATTAAGCGGATAGTGAGCGTTTACCTTTGTTTAAGCTCCTTAGGGTGTTAAGGAGCTCCCCAGTCTGTTAAGGTTATGCTATTCATTTATCATGGTTATTTTTATACCGGTGAAGAATAATATAATTCTATGGAAAGCCCTGCATCCCCATCTGCTCCCAGGCCAATAGCGCCCGTTCAAGGATTCGAAGGTCGTTCACCGATAGCTATCCGTGATATTCCGGTGGCTTTTGCATCGGGTTGTAAGGCCGTTTACCCGGCTTTCGCCCCTCCCGCTTATCGTTCTCTCCTGATTTTTTCATGCAGGCACTCACGCTTTTCTCGTCATTCCTGGATTTGCCGCAGGCGGCGCTTTACCGGGCCCAATGTTCCCGCTGGCGTCTCAGTCTGCGTATCATTGGTTGCTTTATAGCCTGAAAGAATGATTTTGTATTAATAATACATTTACTTTATTTGTCACTGTCGTTACTATATCGGCTGAAATTAATGAGGTCATGCCCAAATGGATAGTTCGTTTACGCCCATTGAACAAATGCTAAAATTTCGCGCCAGCCGTCACGAAGACTTTCCTTATCAGGAAATTCTTTTGACTCGTCTTTGTATGCACATGCAAGGCAAGCTCCTGGAAAACCGCAATAAAATGCTGAAGGCTCAAGGGATTAACGAGACGTTGTTTATGGCGTTGATTACGCTGGAGTCTCAGGAAAACCACAGTATTCAGCCGTCTGAATTAAGCTGCGCGCTGGGTTCATCTCGCACCAATGCGACACGCATTGCAGATGAGCTGGAAAAACGCGGCTGGATTGAGCGTCGTGAGAGCGATAACGACCGCCGTTGCCTGCATCTGCAATTAACGGAGAAAGGCCAGGCATTTTTGCAAGAAGTGCTTCCGCCTCAGCATCATTGTCTGCATCAACTCTGGTCATCACTTAGCACAGCCGAAAAAGATCAACTTGAGCACATCACTCGTAAACTCCTGACGCGTCTTGATCAAATGGAGCAGGAAGGCACTGTTCTTGAGGCGCTGCGCTAAAGCGCCGACCCGCTCAAAAATCCAGATTAATAACAGGAAAGCGGACAGGCCGGCACGCATTACTGCTGGCCTTTCTGACAACAGGTCGGCTCAGCCGATGTGAATAATAAGATCGTGGAGAACAACATGAGCGCAAATGCGGAGATCCAAACCCCGCAGCAACCGGCTAAGAAGAAAGGCAAACGCAAAACAGCGCTGCTACTTCTTACCTTGCTCTTTGTTATTATTGCCGTGGCATATGGAATTTATTGGTTTTTAGTATTGCGTCATATTGAAGAGACAGATGATGCTTACGTGGCAGGGAACCAGGTTCAAATCATGGCGCAGGTGTCAGGCAGCGTGACGAAAGTCTGGGCTGATAACACCGACTTTGTAAAAGAGGGCGATGTTCTGGTCACGCTCGATCAGACTGACGCCAAACAAGCGTTTGAAAGAGCCAAAACGGCGCTGGCCTCCAGCGTGCGCCAAACGCACCAGTTGATGATTAACAGTAAGCAGTTGCAGGCGAATATCGACGTGCAAAAAACCGCCCTGGCGCAAGCGCAGAGCGACCTTAACCGTCGTGTGCCGCTGGGTAATGCCAATCTTATTGGCCGGGAAGAGCTGCAACACGCCCGCGATGCCGTCGCCAGCGCGCAGGCACAGCTGGATGTCGCCATTCAACAGTACAATGCCAACCAGGCAATGATACTCAACAGTAATCTGGAAGATCAGCCTGCGGTTCAACAAGCGGCGACCGAAGTGCGTAACGCCTGGCTGGCGCTGGAGCGTACTCGCATCGTCAGCCCAATGACTGGTTATGTCTCCCGCCGCGCCGTCCAGCCTGGCGCGCAAATCAGCCCCACCACGCCGCTGATGGCCGTGGTGCCTGCAACCGATCTGTGGGTGGACGCTAACTTTAAAGAAACCCAATTAGCGAATATGCGCATTGGGCAGCCAGTGACGGTGATTACTGATATTTATGGCGACGACGTAAAATACACCGGTAAAGTCGTCGGTCTGGATATGGGGACAGGCAGCGCCTTCTCCCTGCTGCCCGCGCAAAATGCGACGGGTAACTGGATTAAAGTGGTTCAACGTCTGCCGGTACGCGTCGAACTGGACGCCCGCCAGTTAGAACAACATCCGCTGCGCATTGGTTTATCGACGCTGGTCACCGTGGATACCGCTAATCGCGACGGTCAGGTACTGGCCAGCCAGGTACGAACGACGCCGGTTGCCGAAAGTAACGCACGCGAAATTAATCTCGCGCCGGTCAATAAACTGATCGACGACATCGTACAGGCTAACGCGGGTTAATCCTGAGGTGCGTGTGATGCAACAGCAAAAACCGCTGGAGGGCGCGCAGCTCGTCATCATGACGATCGCGCTGTCGCTGGCGACATTCATGCAGGTGCTGGACTCCACCATTGCCAACGTGGCGATTCCGACCATCGCCGGGAACCTGGGTTCTTCCCTAAGCCAGGGGACATGGGTTATCACCTCTTTCGGGGTGGCGAACGCTATCTCGATTCCCTTAACCGGCTGGCTGGCGAAACGTTTTGGCGAAGTCAAACTGTTCATGTGGTCGACGGTCGCCTTTGCCGCGGCCTCCTGGGCCTGTGGCGTATCCAGCAGCCTGAATATGCTTATCTTCTTCCGCGTGGTGCAGGGCGTGGTCGCCGGGCCGCTGATTCCGCTCTCGCAAAGCCTGTTGCTGAATAACTATCCGCCTGCAAAGCGCTCCATTGCGCTGGCGCTCTGGTCAATGACCGTCATTGTCGCGCCGATTTGCGGCCCGATTCTGGGGGGCTACATCAGTGATAATTACCACTGGGGATGGATTTTCTTCATCAACGTGCCGATTGGCATCGCCGTCGTCCTGATGACGTTACACACGCTGCGCGGACGTGAAACGCATACCGAACGGCGACGTATTGACGCCGTCGGGCTGGCGTTACTGGTGATTGGCATCGGCAGCCTGCAAATTATGCTCGATCGCGGTAAAGAGCTGGACTGGTTCTCCTCACAGGAAATTATCATCCTGACCGTGGTCGCCGTCATCGCCATCAGTTTCCTGATCGTCTGGGAACTGACCGACGATCACCCTATCGTCGATCTTTCTCTTTTTAAATCGCGTAACTTCACGATTGGCTGCTTGTGCATCAGCCTTGCCTATATGCTCTATTTCGGCGCCATTGTTCTACTGCCGCAGCTTTTGCAAGAGGTGTACGGCTATACCGCAACGTGGGCAGGTCTGGCGTCGGCGCCAGTCGGCATTATTCCGGTAATTTTGTCGCCGATTATCGGACGCTTCGCGCATAAACTGGATATGCGCAGGCTGGTCACGTTCAGCTTCATTATGTACGCCGTCTGTTTTTACTGGCGCGCCTGGACGTTCGAACCGGGTATGGATTTCGGCGCTTCCGCATGGCCGCAGTTTATTCAGGGATTTGCCGTCGCCTGCTTCTTTATGCCGCTGACCACCATTACGCTCTCCGGGTTACCGCCAGAACGGCTGGCGGCGGCATCAAGCCTGTCGAACTTCACGCGAACGCTGGCGGGCTCCATCGGCACCTCGATTACCACCACTATGTGGACCGATCGTGAGTCGCTACACCATGCTCAGCTCACGGAGTCGGTTACGGCGTATAATCCAAACGCTCAGGCTATGTACGATAAACTGGAAGGCTTAGGGATGACGCACCAACAGGCGTCAGGCTGGATAGCCCAGCAAATCACGAATCAGGGGCTGATTATTTCCGCCAACGAAATCTTCTGGATGTCGGCGGGGATCTTCCTGGTGCTGCTCGGCCTGGTGTGGTTCGCCAAACCGCCCTTCGGTGCGGGCGGCGGCGGTGGCGGCGCGCACTAACTATCTGATAAAAGGGATCTGCGGATCCCTTTTTTAGTAAACCAACAATCAAAAGAAATATTTGAATCTCAGACGCCCGCCGTAACGCGCATCTTCACTGTTATCGCCATTATTCGGATTGGCCTCTACCCATGAAGCATAGGCACCGAGGTAGATGTTAAAGTTTTTCATATCCATCACGTTGGGGAATAAATATGAGGCATGAATAGTGTGAATATCATAATTGCCGGGATCGGTGATCCAACAATCGTCCTCACAAACGGCATCGATATTGGTAGCATTGAAGGCTTCGATTTTGTTATGCGCATAGATATAACCCAGTTCAAATCGATGCCACAGCGCATTCACCCCAGCGGTAAAATCTGTCTCATCGGTCGCATCCATATAGGCGGTATTCAGGTTAATCACTGCGCCATCTTCCGGGTCAGTTTTTTGACCATTCCAGGTCATGGTAAAACCATAGCCCGTACGATCTGACTGATCGATCCACTTCCCATTCTCATAATAGCCATAGGCGTTGTTAACGACGTTACTTTCCATCGCTATCGCCGTTGAAAAACGCCCGTTTTGCCAGGCGATAACCGGACGGACGTAAGCCACGTTTTTATCGTTGGTTAAATCCATTCCGTGGTACTGCTTCTCTGTATATAACGTACTGCCATTTTCCAGCAATGTGTTAACTTCGAAATACCAGTTGTCGATGGTTTTGCTCAGCAGGAAGTTACCCCCACTGTCGCTACGTCCCCGTCCTTCTTTCATCATATAGATATAGCCGTAACCGTCACTGTAAAGATCGTTCGCTGTATTCCCCGAATATTCAATAAACGTATCCTGATTCAGCGGGAACATATCGTAGGCTTCAAAACGACCAACCTTAATTTTCCAGTCATTCTCACGACCAAAGAAGAAAACGGCATCATCAAGGTTCATTTTTCCGGTCAGGTCCGCCAGAGGCTGTACAGAGAATCCGGCAAAATTACCGTTGTCCAGCCGCTGGTAGCCATCAAAGCCCAGCAACAAGCGCCCGTTAATATCCCAGCGTTCATTGGTTCCTGATGCCCAATCTTTATTCGCTGACGTTCTCATCGAGGTCAGGCTACCGGAACGGCTTGCCGCATCCATATTAAATTCGACATCGCCATAGAACTTAATATCGCTGAATCCGGATAAGGTCAGCTTCGGCGGCGTTTTATCTGCTGCAATGGGCTCGGCGGACTGGACATTCACCGTCGGCGTAGCGGCGACCTGCTGCTGTTTCAACGAGCGAATTTGCGCCTCGGCATCGGATGCCCGTTTTTCAGCATTAACAACACGTTGCTCCAGTTCAGCCAGACGCTGCTCAATAGTGATATTATTCGCTGCCCAAAGGTTATGAGAAAAGCAAGCACCGATCATCAGCGCCAAATATTTAGCCTTCATTTTTTATCCCTTAAGTTTGATGTATACCAGATAAGATTTGCTAAAAACCCCATCGACCGGCTATTAGTAGAGTCTTGTTATTACCTGGATATCTGGCGCATTCCATTATGTTTTTCTATTAATTATTTATGATTTTTAGTTTATGTGATCAATACACTCTGGCATCGTGAGTTATCCGCCTTTTCTGTTTACCAGATCACATTTTATTATTTAACAGGCCAGGCATTACTTAATTTAAAATGTATTCTTGCCGCAAATATAATAAATACAAATTATATTAAGCAATAAAAAACCCCGGTCATAAACCGGGGTTAATTTAAATACTGGAACCGCTCACCAATAAGACTAAATATGCAATTCCTGCAGTTTTTCTTTCGGCAGCGCCAGCTCTTTATTGCTGTTCACGCGCACATCACGCTCCAGAATATGACGGGCAATGTCCTGCGCTTCACTGAGCGAGTGCATCTGATACGTACCGCACTGGTAAACGTTCAGCTCCGGAATCTGGTTTTGATCCTGCACTTTCAGCACATCCGCCATCGCCGCTTTCCACGCGTCGGCAACACGCTGCTCGTCCGGCGTGCCAATCAGGCTCATGTAGAAACCGGTACGGCAGCCCATCGGCGAGATATCGATAATCTCAACGCCGTTACCGTTGAGGTGGTCGCGCATAAAGCCAGCAAACAGATGCTCAAGCGTATGAATCCCTTTTTCCGGCATCACTTCTTTGTTCGGAATGCAAAAACGCAGATCAAACACGGTGATTGCGTCGCCATGCGGGGTGTTCATCGTTTTTGCAACCCGGACCGCCGGCGCTTGCATCCGGGTATGATCGACTGCGAAGCTATCTAATAATGGCATTTAGTCACCTCCGATAATTTTTTAAAAATAAACTGAACTCTTTGTTCCGGGGCGAGTCTGAGTATATGAAAGACGCGCATTTGTTATCATCATCCCTGTTTTCAGCGATGAAATTTTGGCCACTCCGTGAGTGGCCTTTTTCTTTTGGGTCAGGCGTGTTTTGCAAGCCACGCGGCAAACGGCTCGGTATCCGCCGCCTCAATCTCCTGCTGACGACGTACTGAAGCGTCACGTTCAGCAATAAACTCTTCTTCCTGTAAAATCTCCAGCGGCTCTTCGCGTAACAGATTACGGTAAGCCTCACCGAACGCTTTCCCGGTGCCGCCAATGCCTTCATCAATCATAGACCGTAAGATTCGGGCGGAGAATGTCAGTTCAGGATTATCAAAGCAGGCGACCAACTCGTCACACACCTTTTGATACTCCTCTCCCCCGTGGATACTGTCCAGCGTTTGCGCCACGCGTTTCAGATCGCGGAAGAGATCTTTCCCTACTTTGGGCAGCGGGAACTGCGCAGTTTCACAGCCAATGCCTAACGTCAGGCCCGGCTTACGCCCTTCCAGAATAACGCGATTCCAGTTAGTACGCGTACATAACAGCTCATCGCTACTCATTTCCGGCGCATCGGCCAATACGCACCAGACCATAAACAGATCGAGGAAGCGCACCTGTTGCTCGTCTACGCCGATCGGTGAGAACGGGTTAATATCGAGAGAACGAACTTCAATATACTCAATACCACCACGCAGAAGCGCGTCAGAAGGCGATTCGCCGCTGCGCGTCACGCGCTTGGGACGAATGGGCGCGTACAGCTCATTTTCAATTTGCAGAACGTTGCTGTTAATCTGTAGCCGCTTACCGTCTTTTTCCACACCAATCCGCGCGTACTCCTCGGAAGGGGTTTTAATCGCCCGCTTCAGACCTGCAACGTATTCATGCAAATCGTTAAACGTAATTCCGAGATTGCTTTGCGACTTATTGGTATAGCCCAAATCACTCAAACGCAGCGACGTCGCATACGGCAGGTAGTACATGCCGCAGTCCGTTTTTTCAAACGGTAATGTGGTTGGCTTCCCTTGCAGGAAAGAGGAACAAATGGCCGGAGACGCGCCAAACAGATAGGGGATGACCCAGCCAAAACGGTAATAGTTGCGAATCAGACGAAAATAGCCGGCAGAAATTTTTTCTTTTGCCGCTTCGCCTTCCGTAACGCCGCATTTCGCCTGCCAGAACGCCATCGGTAATGAAAAATTGTAATGTACGCCGGAGATGGTTTGCATCAAGGCGCCATAACGATTTTTCAGCCCTTCGCGATAGAGCGTCTTAAAGCGCCCGGTATTGGATGTGCCGTACTGCGCCAGCTCTATGTCCTGCCCTTCCGCAATATAGCAGGGCATACTTAATGGCCACATCCGCTCATCGCCCAGTTTCCTGGCCGTATACCGATGGAGATCGCGCATAAAGGTGAGCATATGCTGGATATCGCCATCGACTGGCGTAATAAACTCCAGTAGGGCTTCCGCAAAATCCGTGGTAATCCATTTATGGGTCAGCGCTGAACCTAACGCTTCAGGATGACCTGTTGTCGCCAGCGTGCCATCAGCATTGACACGCAGCGTTTCGCGCTCTAACCCGCGCTGTATCCCCTTTAACGCCTGAGGATGTTTTTCCAGCCAGGCCAGAGCCTGTGATACGTCCGGGATCAAATTGACCTCCCGCCTGTCCAAATCGTTTTAATAAGCATAACTGTAATGGCGGCCATACATGCCAAACCTACAATTATTACCACCACATCATGCCCTGAACCGTCGCCGCTGCGAGCGCAACATAGCGCAGCGCCTTACCAAGACACAAAAAAAAGATCGTCCGCCCCCACGGGATGCGCATCCATCCCGCTAACAGGCACAACAAATCACCGATGACCGGCATCCAGCTTAATAATAGTGTGGCTGCGCCATAACGCTTTAGCCAGCCAGTCGCTTTTTCCTGCCAGCGCGACGTTTTGCGCAGCGGAAAGAAACGCCCAAGAATAACGTTAGTTACCCCTCCAAGGCTATTACCCATTGTTGCTGTTAAGACTAAGACCCAGGGATGACTGACGCCGGAGACCAGCATAGCAACCAAAACCACCTCAGAATTACCGGGTAACAGCGTCGCGCTGAGAAAACTACTGGCAAACAGAGACAGGAGCGACAGTCCGTCACTCACAATAGTCGGACATCCACGGCATCCATTCCCGCCGCCCGCGCCGCCTGTAAACCAAAATCGGCATCTTCAAATACCACGCACTGCGTCGGCATGATGCCCATCCGCTGGGCGCACAGTAGGAAGGTGTCAGGCGCGGGTTTGTGATGCTGTACGTGATCTGCCGCCACAACCGCATCAAAATAACGACGCAGCCCCAGATGCGCTAACAAGGCTTCCGCGATAGCGCTTTCGCTACCGGTACCGACCGACATGGGACGCCGCCCATGCCACGCTTTGACCACCTCAACCAGCGGCAGCGGTTCTACGCAGTCCAGCAGGATGCTTTTTACCGCGTCGGTTTTCTCACGCGCCAGTGACAGGGGATCAAGATCGGCATGGTTAAGCTCAATGATTGACTGGGCGATAAGCCAGGTTGGCGAACCGTTAAGCGCGACCATTGCCTGTTCATCAAAACGAAGACCATAGCGCCCCAAAACCTCACGCCACGCTTTGCGATGCGTGGGTTCGGTATCCAGGAGAGTACCGTCCATATCAAAAATCAAACCAGCATAACGTGCGTACATCGTGTTCTCGCAAACCGAATAACCAGACAGTACTTTATCGCAATTGGTTGATTTTGTCGCTAATAGAGATGAAGAGGTGTATTCAGGATAAGGGGAAAAGCGATTGCAGGGCAGTAACGTATCCGGGAGGATTATTCGCCTTATGGGCCGTTGCTGACGCAACGTTATCCTTCCTGGTGCCAGCGGTGATTATAACTATCTTATCTGCATCTTCATCGCTGAAAGTACGGAGAATATGGTGCATCCGGGAGGATTCGAACCTCCGACCGCTCGGTTCGTAGCCGAGTACTCTATCCAGCTGAGCTACGGATGCATTGGAAATGATGTTTACTACAAGATTTGATGTCGCATTTACTGCCACACTAAATAAGATGGTGCATCCGGGAGGATTACTCGCCTTACGGCTCGCCCTTCGGGCCGTTGCTAACGCAACGTTATCCTTCCTGGTGCCAGCGGTGATTACCGCTATCTTATCCGTATCTTCATCACTGAAAGTACGGAGAATATGGTGCATCCGGGAGGATTCGAACCTCCGACCGCTCGGTTCGTAGCCGAGTACTCTATCCAGCTGAGCTACGGATGCATCGGAAAACTTGCTTTACTGCCGATATTGATACCGCGGTGAAAGCCGTATCAAGTAAGAGATGGTGCATCCGGGAGGATTCGAACCTCCGACCGCTCGGTTCGTAGCCGAGTACTCTATCCAGCTGAGCTACGGATGCATCGGGAAACTTACTTTACTGCAGATTTTGATACCGCGGGAAAGCCGTATCAAGTAAGAGATGGTGCATCCGGGAGGATTCGAACCTCCGACCGCTCGGTTCGTAGCCGAGTACTCTATCCAGCTGAGCTACGGATGCAAATGGCGGTGAGGCGGGGATTCGAACCCCGGATGCAGCTTTTGACCGCATACTCCCTTAGCAGGGGAGCGCCTTCAGCCTCTCGGCCACCTCACCACACGCCTCTTACGAGTGCTTCGAAGAACTTGTTCTGCTCATCGTCGCTGCGTGGCGCACATATTACTTTCTGGGACTTATAAGTCAAACAATTTTTCCAGAGCTTTTATCGTTTGCACACTTCACGCTCAATTAGTCTGTAAAAAAGCCAAAAAGAGTGTTTTATCAACAGATAATTTGATGACACGCTGGCCGCCAAAAGCGCACCATATCAACAGTGAGGTTGAAAAAAGTCATGAAAGGACAACGCGGGCGAGCGAGAAGAGAGGCTGCGTCTCACCCGAAAAGTGAGACGCGAAAACCTTAGTAACTGGACTGCTGGGATTTTTCAGCCTGGATACGCTGGTAGATCTCTTCACGATGGACAGAAACTTCTTTCGGGGCGTTCACGCCAATACGCACCTGGTTGCCCTTCACCCCTAAAACTGTCACGGTGACCTCATCGCCAATCATGAGGGTCTCACCAACTCGACGAGTCAGAATCAGCATTCTTTGCTCCTTGAAAGATTAAAAGAGTCGGGTCTCTCTGTATCCCGGCATTATCCATCATATAACGCCAAAAAGTAAGCGATGACAAACACCTTAGGTGTAAGCAGTCATGGCATTACATTCTGTTAAACCTAAGTTTAGCCGATATACAAAACTTCAACCTGACTTTATCGTTGTCGATAGCGTTGACGTAAACGCCGCAGCACGAGCTGCGGCGCCAACGAACGCTTATAATTATTGCAATTTTGCGCTGACCCAGCCTTGTACACTGGCTAACGCTGCAGGCAGAGCTGCCGCATCCGTACCACCGGCTTGCGCCATGTCCGGACGACCGCCACCCTTACCGCCCACCTGCTGAGCGACCATACCAATCAATTCCCCTGCTTTAACCCGGTCGGTCACATCCTTCGACACGCCCGCAATCAGAGAAACCTTACCTTCAACAACCGTTGCCAGTACGATAACGGTAGACCCCAGTTGATTTTTCAGATCATCAACCATGGTTCGCAGCATTTTCGGCTCAATACCAGCAAGCTCGCTGACCAGGAGCTTCACGCCGTTGAGATCGACCGCTTTACTGGAAAGATTTGCACTCTCCTGCGCTGCGGCCTGGTCCTTCAACTGCTGCAACTCTTTTTCCAGCTGACGTGTACGTTCCAGCACGGCACGCACTTTGTCGCCCAGATTCTGGCTGTCGCCCTTCAGCAGATGCGCAATATCGTTTAAGCGATCGCTTTGCGCATGAACGGTGGCCATAGCGCCTTCACCGGTTACCGCCTCAATACGACGAATGCCCGCTGCGGTGCCGGACTCAGAGATAATACGGAATAGACCGATATCACCGGTACGACTGGCGTGAGTACCGCCGCACAGTTCGGTAGAAAAATCGCCCATGCTCAGAACGCGTACACGTTCGTCGTATTTCTCGCCAAACAGCGCCATGGCCCCTTTCGCCTTCGCCGCGTCGAGATCCATGATGTTCGTTTCAATCGGCAGGTTGCGGCGAATTTGCGCATTCACCAAATCTTCAACCTCACGAATCTCCGACGGCTTCATCGCTTCATTGTGCGAGAAGTCGAAGCGCAGCACTTTATCGCTAACCAGCGAACCTTTCTGCGCAACGTGTGTCCCAAGCACCTGGCGCAACGCCGCGTGCATCAGGTGCGTGGCGGAGTGGTTCAGACGGATACGTGCGCGGCGCGCTTCATCTACGTCAGCCTGTACCGCATCGCCCACTTTCAGAGCGCCCGCAGACAATTTGCCGAGGTGACCAATCGCCTGACCATATTTTTGCGTGTCGTCCACAGCGAAAGTAAATCCAGCGCCTTTCAGCTCGCCTTTATCGCCAACCTGACCGCCTGATTCCGCATAGAATGGGGTCTGATCCAGCACGACAACAGCTTCCTGTCCCGCGTTAATCGCTTCAACCGCTTTACCATCGACAAACAGCGCAGTCACTTTGCCGTTCAGTTCCAGATGGTCATAACCTTTAAATTCAGAAGCGCTATCAACGCGGATCATCGCGTTGTAGTCCGCGCCAAAACCGCTAGCTTCGCGCGCGCGACGGCGTTGCTCTTCCATGGCGGCTTCAAAACCGGCTTCGTCGACTTTGATGTTGCGCTCACGGCAGACGTCCGCCGTTAGATCGACCGGGAAACCATAAGTATCATACAGACGGAAAGCGGTTTCGCCGTCCAGGGTGTCGCCCTGCAATTTCGCCAGTTCTTCATCCAGCAGCGCCAGACCGCGCTCCAGCGTACGAGCGAACTGCTCTTCTTCCGTTTTCAGAACCTGCTCGACCTGCGCCTGCTGACGTTTCAACTCTTCGCCTGCGGAGCCCATTACCTCAATCAGCGGCCCAACCAGCTTGTAGAAGAAGGTCTCTTTCGCGCCCAGCATGTTGCCGTGACGAACCGCGCGACGAATAATGCGACGCAGCACATAACCACGGTTTTCATTCGACGGCAGCACGCCATCGGCAACCAGGAATGCGCAAGAACGGATGTGGTCGGCGATAACGCGCAGCGATTTATTACCCAGATCGGTAGCGCCGGTGACTTTCGCTACCGCTTCAATCAACGTGCGGAACAGGTCGATGTCATAGTTAGAGTTAACGTGCTGCAGTACCGCGGCAATACGCTCCAGCCCCATACCGGTATCTACAGACGGTTTCGGCAATGGTTCCATCGTCCCTTCAGCCTGACGGTTGAACTGCATAAAGACGATGTTCCAGATCTCAATATAGCGATCGCCGTCTTCTTCCGGGCTTCCCGGAGGGCCGCCCCAGATGTGGTCGCCATGATCGTAGAAGATTTCGGTGCACGGACCGCAGGGACCGGTATCGCCCATCTGCCAGAAGTTATCCGATGCGTATGGCGCGCCTTTATTGTCGCCAATACGGATAATACGCTCGCGCGGGATGCCGACTTCTTTTTCCCAGATCTCATAGGCTTCGTCGTCGGTTTCATAGACGGTGACCCATAAACGCTCTTTTGGCAGAGCAAACCAGTTTTCACCGGTCAGTAATTCCCATGCGAACTGAATGGCGTCGTGTTTGAAGTAATCGCCGAAGCTGAAGTTGCCCAGCATTTCGAAGAAAGTATGGTGACGTGCAGTGTATCCGACGTTTTCCAGATCGTTGTGTTTCCCCCCCGCGCGTACGCAACGCTGGGAAGTGGTTGCACGGGAATAATTACGTTTATCGAGCCCAAGGAAAACATCCTTGAACTGGTTCATCCCGGCATTGGTAAACAACAGAGTGGGGTCATTGTTAGGCACCAGGGAACTGCTGGCAACTACCTGATGCCCTTTACTATGGAAAAAGTCGAGAAACGCCTGACGGATCTCAGCGGTGCTCTTGCTCATAATTATCCTGAAATCAAGCTACACTTCATCCTTCAGGCCGCCTCTGCGTTAGCTGCGAGTTTCCCGGTCACGCGTTCCCGAGGCTCACTTGCCGCTTTGATGCGGCTTGAATGATTTTGTGTATTTAAGGAATATTCGTCGCAGACGCTGTTCGCCGTTAAGCAACCCGCGTCCAGACGGAAAAAGTGGGAATAAGATAAGTTTTCTTTACCGGGAAGTAAAATCCCGTATGCGCTCAATCTGCAAAATTTCGCCATATTTGCTGGATATCGTCCATCAGATACCCGCGATAGAGCAAAAAGCGCTGTACCTTAACCTTTTCTGAAAAGTTTGAAGGGAGCGGCTCGCCATATTTGCGAACGGCCTGTTCACGTGCCATTTCACTCCAGTCAATTTCACATTCTCGCATCGCTTTTTCAGTCGATTCACGGGAAATGCCTTTCTGATTCAACTCCTGGCGAATACGCGCCGGGCCATAGCCTTTGCGGCTACGACTGGCGATAAAGCGCATCACGAAGCGCTCGTCATCAAGATAGTGATGTTCGTGGCACCAGGCGATCACGCGTTCATAATCGTCTGCCGTCGCATCAATCTCTTCCGGCCCATTTTTGCCCATCACCGGCGCGGAGAGTTTACGCCGTAATTCCTGCTCGCTGTGATCGCGGACAGCAAGAATACGTACCGCACGATCAAGGAGACGAGCATAAGCGGGACGGCGCGATGTGGGTTCACTCATAAAAAACCTTAACAGGGAGAAATGCCAAAAGGGCCGCATAAATGCAGCCCTTGATGGTAATTTAACGTTTTGCTGAATGGCGGTTTCGTTTTGCCCGACCCACCATCACCTGATGATTAAAAATCTTCGTTGGTTTCTGCAACGCCTTCGCTATCGTCAACGGCGAAATCGGGCGTGGCATTCTGATTACTCAACAGTAATTCACGAACCCTTTTCTCGATCTCTTTCGCTGTCGCCGGGTTCTCTTTCAGCCAGGTAGTCGCGTTCGCTTTACCCTGGCCAATCTTCTCGCCGTTGTAGCTGTACCATGCGCCCGCTTTCTCGATCAGCTTCTCTTTCACGCCCAGGTCAACCAGTTCGCCATAGAAGTTGATGCCTTCACCGTAGAGGATCTGGAACTCGGCCTGCTTAAACGGCGCGGCGATTTTGTTTTTCACCACTTTCACACGCGTTTCGCTACCCACGACATTATCGCCCTCTTTCACCGCGCCAATACGACGGATATCAAGACGAACAGAGGCGTAGAATTTCAGCGCGTTACCGCCGGTGGTGGTTTCCGGGTTACCGAACATCACGCCAATCTTCATACGGATCTGGTTGATGAAAATCAACAGCGTGTTGGACTGTTTCAGGTTCCCCGCCAGCTTACGCATCGCCTGGCTCATCATACGCGCCGCGAGGCCCATGTGAGAGTCGCCAATTTCACCTTCGATTTCCGCTTTCGGCGTTAGCGCCGCTACGGAGTCGACCACAATGACGTCCACCGCGCCTGAACGCGCCAGCGCGTCACAGATTTCCAGCGCCTGCTCGCCGGTATCCGGCTGAGAGCAGAGCAGGTTATCGATATCGACGCCCAGCTTGCGTGCGTAAACAGGGTCAAGCGCGTGTTCCGCATCGATAAACGCACAGGTTTTACCTTCACGCTGCGCAGCGGCAATCACCTGCAGCGTCAGGGTCGTTTTACCGGAAGATTCCGGCCCGTAAATTTCGACGATACGCCCCATCGGCAGACCGCCCGCACCGAGTGCGATGTCCAGTGAAAGCGAACCGGTGGAGATAGTTTCCACATCCATAGAACGGTCTTCACCCAGACGCATGATGGAGCCTTTACCAAATTGCTTTTCAATTTGGCCCAGTGCTGCCGCCAACGCTTTCTGTTTGTTTTCGTCGATAGCCATTATTACTCCTGTCATGCAACTTGGTATTGAACCGGATAGTGAATTCGTACTGTTGAAGCAATTATACTGTATGCTCATACAGTATCAAGTGTTTTGTAGAAATTGTTGCCACAGGGTTTGTAGCGCGTACGTCGTCGCCTGTCGACGCACCGATTCACGGTCGCCGCTGAAGCATTCCCGACGCGTAATCCCTTCTCCGCTGACGCTGGCGAAAGCAAACCACACCGTACCAACCGGCTTTTCTTCACTGCCGCCATCCGGCCCGGCAATTCCGCTAATAGCGACAGCAAAATCGGCGCGAGCGGCCTTCAGCGCCCCGATCGCCATTTCGACCACTACGGGTTCGCTGACCGCGCCATGCTGCGCCAGAGTCTCTTCACGCACGCCAATCATCTGCGCTTTGGCTTCATTACTATAGGTGACAAAGCCGCGTTCAAACCAGGCGGAGCTTCCGGCGATGTCGGTAATGGCTTTCGCCAGCCAGCCGCCGGTACAGGACTCTGCTGTCGTTACGGTCGCCCCGCGCGCTTTTAACGCCAGCCCGACCTGTTCGCTAAGCCGCATCAGTTCACTGTCAGTCATCATGACCTCTGTCAGTTAGAAATCCTGCCGCACAAGATAGCACTTTCTCACCAGAGATGGGGACGAGCAGTCGATTTTACGAGTCGGATTCCGAAAAAATGCCAGCAGGTTATTTATGCAGAATGAAATGAGGTAGCACATGACTAAATAGCAGTACCATGTCGCTAAATTTACACGCACGGAGAGAAAGCAAGGATGTCACTCAAAAAAACGGAAAGCACACAGCACAAACTGAAACAAACCTGTCAACTACGGCTGTGGTTAATTGTGGGTGGAGTATGTTCATTAGGAATGGGAGTACTGAATATATTGTCGTCAGGCTATTTTGAACCGTATGATGGCGGTCAAATTATCTTAGGCCTGGGATGTCTGGGATATAGTCTGGCACTATCAAAGAAGATATCCCACTTGCAGGCAGAGAATCAGCCCAAAAAGCCATAATAATAGCGGAGGGGGTGCTCCCCTCCCTAAGCGTAAATTAGCGCACCCGCGCCAGCGCTACCGCCTGGCCCAGTTGCCAAACCGCCATCGCATAATGCGTGCTGTGGTTATATCGGGTAATAGTGTAGAAGTTCGGCAGGCCGTACCAGTACTGGTAGCCCGTACCGATATCCAAACGAAGCAGGCTGGCTTCCTGATGATTGCCCAACGATTGCTGCGGCGTTAAGCCTGCGGCGGCAAGCTGAGAGAGGCTGTATTTTGTTTTGAAACCATTCGCCAGTCCCGGCGCCTGACCATTCGCTGGCACCGCAATCGTATCGCCTTTCACCCAACCATGCGCCTTGAAGTAGTTCGCCACACTGCCGATGGCATCTACCGGATCCCACAAGTTAATGTGCCCATCGCCATTGAAATCGACCGCATATTCTTTATAGGAAGATGGCATAAACTGGCCGTAGCCCATCGCGCCCGCAAAGGAACCTTTCAGATTGAGCGGATCGTCTTGCTCATCGCGCGCCATGAGCAGGAAGGTTTCCAGCTCGCCGGAGAAATATTCCGCCCGGCGCGGATAGTTAAATGACAGCGTCGCCAGCGCGTCCAGAATCCGCGTTTTCCCCATGATACGTCCCCAGCGGGTTTCCACGCCGATAATCCCCACGATGATTTCCGGCGGTACGCCGTATACCTGCCAGGCGCGGTTCAGCGCGTCTTCATACTGATTCCAGAACGCGACGCCGTTTTGCACGTTATCCGGCGTAATAAATTGTTTGCGGTAGCGCAACCAGGCGCCATTTGGTCCGGCGGGCGGCTGAGTGGTCGGCGCTTGTCTGTCCATCAGACGCAGGACGTAATCCAGTCTTTTAGACTGCGAGAGGATCTCCTGCAGCTGCTGACGGTCGAAACCGTGTTTATTGACCATTTTATCAATGAACTGCTGCGCATTAGGGTTGTTGGCGAAGTCGCCGCCCATTTGCATGACGTTATGCTGCGGCTCAAGCAGAAAGCCGCCGGAAGGCGTGCCCGTCGTCGCTTGAGTCTCGGAAGATTTTGGCGTGCTGCTACAGGCAGCAAGCAATACGCAAAGTGGAAGTAACGCTACATAACGACGCTTGAACATGAGACATCCATTAAACAAATTCAGCCAGGGAGAAGTATGGTAAAGCATCCCCCGCCACACAAGGAAGCGGCACAAGAGAATAAATCACCTTTCTCCTCTTTTCAGTTTGTATCCGCTCCCCCACTCCCGCAATCTTTCAACTTAAAATATTTTTCTTTTATTTTGCGATCACAATAACACTTTTGAATCTTTCAACATGATTACAATGAACAGGAAATTAGCAAGAAAACTGAAAACCCTACAGGAGAGAACAATGATCGAAACCATTACACATGGTGCGGAGTGGTTCATCGGGTTATTCCAGAAAGGCGGAGAGGTGTTTACCGGTATGGTGACAGGTATTCTTCCGCTACTGATAAGCCTGCTGGTTATCATGAATGCGCTCATCAATTTTATCGGCCAGCAGCGTATTGAGCGTTTTGCCCAACGCTGCGCCGGAAATCCGCTATCCCGCTACCTGCTTTTACCGTTTATCGGAACGTTTGTTTTTTGTAATCCGATGACCCTGAGTCTGGGACGCTTTATGCCGGAGAAGTACAAGCCGAGCTATTACGCGGCGGCCTCCTATAGCTGTCACTCCATGAACGGTCTGTTTCCGCATATCAATCCCGGCGAACTGTTTGTTTATCTGGGGATCGCCAGCGGACTCACCACGTTAGGGCTTCCTCTCGGCCCGCTCGCGGTGAGCTATCTGCTGGTAGGTCTGGTGACGAACTTCTTCCGCGGTTGGGTCACCGATCTCACCACCGCTATTTTTGAGAAAAAAATGGGGATTCAACTTGAGCAGAAAGTTCATCTGACAGGAGCGGTATCATGACACGGGTTCGTATTGAGAAAGGCGCCGGCGGCTGGGGCGGCCCGCTTGAACTGGACGTTACGCCAGGCAAAAAGATCGTCTATATCACAGCCGGTACGCGCCCGGCGATCGTCGACAAACTGGCGCAACTAACAGGCTGGCAAGCGGTGGACGGCTTTAAAGAAGGCGAACCGCCGGAAGCGGAGATCGGCGCGGCCATTATCGACTGTGGCGGTACGCTGCGCTGCGGTATCTATCCGAAACGCCGGATTCCAACCATTAATATTCACTCGACGGGTAAGTCCGGCCCACTGGCGCAGTATATTGTTGAGGATATTTATGTCTCCGGCGTAAAAGAAGAAAACATTACTCTTGTCGGCGAAACGCCTGCCAGTCCTCAGCCTGCCAAAACGACATTAGGACGTGACTACGACACCAGCAAAAAAATCACCGAGCAGAGCGACGGGCTGCTGGCAAAAGTCGGTATGGGAATGGGCTCCGCCGTGGCGGTACTGTTCCAGTCCGGTCGCGACACCATTGATACGGTCCTGAAAACAATCCTGCCGTTTATGGCGTTCGTTTCGGCGCTGATCGGCATCATTATGGCCTCAGGTCTTGGCGACTGGATCGCCCACGGCCTGGCGCCATTAGCCAGCCATCCACTGGGGCTGGTGACGCTGGCATTGATCTGCTCTTTCCCGCTGCTGTCGCCCTTTCTCGGCCCTGGCGCGGTTATCGCTCAGGTCATTGGCGTCCTGATCGGCGTTCAGATAGGCCTGGGCAATATCCCCCCGCATCTGGCGCTTCCCGCCCTGTTCGCGATTAACGCGCAGGCGGCCTGCGACTTTATCCCGGTCGGCCTGTCACTGGCGGAAGCGAAACAAGACACCGTTCGCGTCGGCGTACCTTCTGTGCTGGTCGGACGCTTCCTGACTGGCGCGCCCACGGTACTTATCGCCTGGTTTGTTTCCGGCTTTATCTATCAATAAGAGGTTCAGACATGAGCGTGATTTATCAAACCACCATCACCCGTATCGGCCAGAGCGCGAAGGAGGCGCTCGGCGAACAGATGCTGATTACGTTTCGGGAAGGCGCGCCGGCGGATATCGAAGAATTTTGCTTCATCCATTGTCATGGCGAACTGACCGGCGCGCTGCAGCCTGGCGCGCGGTGTGAATTGGGTCAACATTGCTATCCGGTCACGGCGGTCGGCAGCGTAGCCGAGCAAAACCTGCGTGAACTGGGGCATATCACTTTGCGCTTCGATGGTCTGCGCGAAGCAGAATTTCCCGGCACCGTACACGTTGCGGGGCCTGTACCGGACGATATCGCGCCGGGCTGTATTTTGACGTTTGTCGCTTAAGGAGAAAAAACATGAATCAAGTTGCCGTTGTCATTGGCGGAGGCCAGACCCTGGGGGCATTCCTTTGCCGTGGGCTTGCAGAAGAAGGATACCGCGTGGCGGTCGTTGATATTCAAAGCGATAAAGCCGCGAATGTCGCCCAGGAAATTAACGCCGATTTTGGCGAAGGTATGGCGTACGGTTTTGGCGCCGACGCCACCAGCGAGCAGAGCGTGCTGGCGCTTTCCCGCGGCGTAGACGAGATTTTCGGGCGCGTCGATCTGCTGGTTTACAGCGCGGGTATCGCCAAAGCGGCGTTTATCAGCGATTTCCAGTTGGGCGATTTTGACCGCTCGCTACAGGTGAATCTGGTGGGCTATTTCCTCTGCGCCCGTGAGTTTTCCCGCCTGATGATCCGCGACGGCATTCAGGGGCGCATTATTCAGATTAACTCTAAATCCGGCAAAGTGGGCAGTAAACACAACTCCGGCTACAGCGCGGCGAAATTCGGCGGCGTGGGGTTAACCCAGTCTCTGGCGCTGGATCTGGCGGAATACGGCATTACCGTACACTCGTTGATGCTCGGCAACCTGTTGAAATCGCCGATGTTCCAGTCACTGCTGCCGCAATACGCCACTAAACTGGGCATTAAGCCCGACGAGGTGGAACAGTATTACATTGATAAAGTACCGCTCAAACGCGGGTGTGATTATCAGGATGTGCTGAACATGCTGCTATTTTATGCCAGCCCGAAAGCGTCTTATTGCACCGGGCAGTCGATCAACGTAACCGGCGGTCAAGTGATGTTCTGACCGTGAATTGCCGGATGGCGCCGTAAGCCGGATAAGACGGTTACGCCGCCATCCGGCAAAACAACAGGAGCACATTATGGTTTCCACTCTGATTACCGTCGCCGTTATCGCCTGGTGTGCGCAACTGGCGCTGGGCGGCTGGCAGATTTCCCGCTTTAATCGGGCCTTCGATAAACTTAGCCAACAGGGGCGGGTCGGCGTCGGGCGCTCCGGCGGGCGTTTTAAGCCCCGGGTGGTGGTTGCCGTGGCGCTGGACGAACAGCAGCGGGTGACGGACACTTTATTGATGAAAGGCCTTACGGTATTCGCCAGACCGGTTAAAATTGCCGCAATGCAAGGAAAACATTTGCATGAATTACAGCCTGATGTGATCTTTCCCCATGATTCGCTCGCGCAGAATGCACTATCATTGGCGCTTAAACTGAAACATGGGTAATTTCGTTGTGAATGCGTATAGCTTGCGAAATTATCATTTTGCAACCAATACCCTAAATAATTCGAGTTGCAGGAAGGCGGCAACGCAGTGAATCCCAGGAGCGTACATCAGTACGTGACCGGGGTGAGCGAGGAAAGCCAACGCACATGCAGCGTGAAGTATGACGGGTAAATACATAAGTCAGGGTAATCACGCCTATGAAACCTCGTCAGCGTCAGGCCGCGATTCTGGAGCACCTGCAAAAACAGGGAAAATGCTCGGTTGAAGAACTGGCCCAGTACTTTGACACGACAGGCACCACTATCCGTAAAGATCTGGTCATTCTGGAAAATGCCGGAACCGTCATCCGCACCTATGGCGGCGTGGTGTTGAATAAAGAAGAGTCCGATCCGCCTATTGATCACAAAACGCTTATCAACACCCACAAAAAAGCGCTGATAGCCGCAGCCGCTGTGAAATATATCCATGATGGCGATTCCATTATTCTGGACGCCGGAAGTACCGTGTTACAGATGGTGCCGTTGCTTTCGCGTTTTAGCAACATCACGGTGATGACCAACAGCCTCCATATTGTCAACGCGCTATCGGAACTGGACAACGAACAAACTATCCTGATGCCCGGCGGCACCTTCCGTAAAAAATCGGCGTCGTTTCACGGTCAACTGGCGGAAAACGCCTTTGAGCAATTCAGCTTTGATAAACTTTTCATGGGAACTGACGGTATTGACCTGAACGTCGGTGTGACCACGTTCAATGAGGTTTACACCGTCAGTAACGCAATGTGCAATGCAGCACGCGAGGTGATTCTGATGGCGGACTCCTCAAAATTTGGTCGTAAAAGCCCCAATGTGGTGTGCAGTCTGGAAACCGTCGACAAACTGATCACGGACGCGGGTATCGATCCGGCATTTCGTCAGGCGCTGGAAGCAAAAGGGATTGAAGTAATCATAACCGGAGAAAGCAATGAGTGATGCACTACTAAACGCGGGCCGTCAGACCTTAATGCTGGAGCTACAAGAAGCCAGCCGTCTGCCGGAGCGTCTGGGCGATGATTTTGTCCGCGCCGCCAATATCATTATTCACTGTGAAGGCAAAGTGATCGTTTCCGGTATTGGTAAATCAGGTCATATTGGTAAAAAAATCGCCGCGACGCTTGCCAGTACCGGTACTCCCGCTTTTTTTGTTCATCCGGCGGAAGCACTGCATGGCGATCTGGGGATGATTGAAAGCCGCGATGTGATGTTATTTATCTCCTATTCCGGCGGCGCAAAAGAACTCGACCTCATCATCCCGCGTCTGGAAGATAAATCCGTCGCGCTGCTGGCGATGACCGGTAAACCTCTCTCTCCGCTGGGGCGAGCGGCAAAAGCCGTTCTGGATATTTCCGTCGAGCGTGAAGCCTGTCCGATGCATCTGGCGCCGACATCCAGTACCGTCAATACGCTGATGATGGGCGATGCGCTGGCGATGGCGGTCATGCAGGCGCGCGGTTTTAACGAAGAAGATTTCGCCCGTTCGCATCCGGCTGGCGCACTGGGCGCGCGTTTGCTCAATAATGTGCATCACCTGATGCGCCAGGGCGATGCAATACCGCAGGTAATGCTCGCCACCAGCGTGATGGATGCCATGCTGGAACTTAGCCGTACCGGGCTGGGGCTGGTGGCGGTTTGCGATGAGCAACATGTTGTGAAAGGCGTCTTTACCGACGGCGACCTGCGTCGCTGGCTGGTGGGCGGCGGCGCGCTCACCACGCCGGTAAGCGAAGCCATGACGCCCAACGGTATTACGCTCCAGGCGCAAAGCCGCGCCATTGACGCCAAAGAGCTCCTGATGAAACGCAAAATTACCGCCGCGCCGGTGGTCGATGAAAACGGCAAACTCACCGGCGCCATTAACCTGCAGGATTTCTACCAGGCGGGGATTATCTAATCCTTCAGTCCCAGACGCTTCGCCAGCCGATGCAGGTTGGCGACGTCGGTTTCCAGCGCCCGCGCACTGGCCGCCCAGTTGTGATTATTTTGCGCCAGCGCCTGGCGAATCATCTCTCGCTGGAAGTTCTCCGTCGATTCGCGCAAATTGCGGCAGGCAGGCAGCGCCAGAAAGCTTTCCGCAGACGGCGCGGGTAAAACGTCCTCTGACAAGGCAAAATGCTGCTCCTCCAGTACCACCTCATCCCCTGCCCGGGTCGCTCTCGCCAGTACAACCGCACGGTGAATGGCATGTTCCAGCTCCCGGACGTTGCCCGGCCAGCCATAGTTGAGCAAATGGCGGCGCGCGCCGGGACTCAGTACCACGCGGGACAGCCCCAGCCGCAGTCGGCACTGCTCGCAAAAATAGCCCGCCAGCAACACCACATCATCGCCGCGCTCGCGCAGCGGCGGCACAAAGAGCGGGAAAACGCTCAGGCGATGGAACAGGTCGGCGCGAAAACGCCCCGCCAGCACCTCTTCACGCAGGTCACGGTTGGTCGCCGCCAACACCCGCACATCCACGCGCAGGCTACGATCGTCGCCGACGCGCTGAATATCGCCATACTGCAACACGCGAAGTAGCTTGGCCTGTAGCGCCAGCGACAGTTCGCCAATCTCATCCAGAAACAGCGTGCCGTTATCCGCCATTTCAAACTTACCGCTACGATTACTGATAGCCCCGGTAAAAGCCCCTTTTACATGACCAAACAACTCGCTCTCCGCCACGCTTTCCGGCAGCGCGGCACAGTTGAGATAGACCAGCGGATTGACCGCTCTGGGGGAGCCCTGGTGAATGGCTTTCGCCACCAGCTCTTTACCAGTCCCCGTTTCACCGCCGATCAGCACGTTAAGATCGGAGCCCGCCACAATCTCGATCTCTTTTTTCAACTGCGTCATCGCCGGCGACAGGCCGATCATGTGCGTCTCTTTTATCGGTTCAAACACGCCTGACGACCCCGGCAGCATGTTCTGGCTTTCCAGTTGTTCAATTAACAGCGCATTGCTCAATGCCCCGGCGGCCAGCGCGGCGACAAGCCGCAGCTCTTCATCGCTAAATACCTCGAACTGCTCCGGCGTCATAGCATCAAGGGTCAGCGCACCGATGAGGTTCTGTCCGGCAAACAGCGGCAGACCAACACAGGCGTGGACTTTCAGGCTTTCCTGTCCGGGAATTAACCCGTCATACGGATCGGGTAAATCGCTATCAGCCGGAAAACGCACCACGTCCCCCGCGCGAGCGATGGCTTCCAGGCGCGGATGCCCTTCCAGGGTAAAACGTCTGCCGAGAACGTCCTGCGCCAGGCCATCAATCGCCAGTGGAATAAATTGTCGTGATTCATAACGCAACAGCGCCGAGGCGTCGCACGCCAGAACCTGACGCAGCGTAGTAATCAGCCGCTGAAAACGATCCTGATGCCCAATGCCGCGTTGTAACTCAATGGCGATGCCCGCCAATACCTCCACGGAAAAACTCATGGTTACCTCATTGTCATTTTGACAACCTATAGTGTCATATTGACAGCATCATTTATAGTCTTTTTGACTATATCAAAAATACAAACTTATTATAAATTCATATAAATCAATAAGATGTAAAATTGGCACACTACCTGCAATAAGCAAAACAACTTTTTGTAAACGTTGAATGAATTGAGGTGGTTATGTCTATTCTGGTTAAAAATAATATTCATTGGGTTGGCCAGCGCGACTGGGAAGTACGTGATTTTCACGGCACTGAATACAAAACGCTGCGCGGCAGCAGCTATAACAGCTATCTCATTCGTGAAGAAAAGAATGTGCTGATCGATACCGTCGATCATAAGTTTAGCCGTGAGTTTGTGCAAAATCTGCGCAGTGAAATCGACCTCGCGGATATCGACTACATCATCATTAACCATGCCGAAGAAGACCATGCAGGCGCGCTGACCGAACTGATGGCGCAGATCCCGGACACGCCTATCTACTGTACCGCCAACGCCATTGACTCTATCAACGGCCATCACCATCACCCGGAATGGAATTTTAAGGTGGTGAAAACCGGCGATACGCTGGATATCGGCAACGGCAAGCAGTTGATCTTCGTGGAAACGCCGATGCTGCACTGGCCGGACAGCATGATGACCTATATGACCGGCGACGCGGTGTTATTCAGCAACGACGCCTTTGGTCAGCACTACTGCGACGAGCGCCTGTTCAATGATGAAGTGGACCAAACCGAACTGTTTGAACAATGCCAGCGCTACTACGCCAATATCCTGACGCCGTTCAGCCGTCTGGTAACGCCAAAAATTACCGAAATCCTCGGCTTCAACCTGCCGGTGGATATGATTGCCACCTCACACGGCGTGGTATGGCGCGACAACCCAACGCAAATCGTGGAACTGTATCTGAAATGGGCGGCAGATTATCAGGAAGATCGTATCACTATTTTCTACGATACCATGTCGAACAATACTCGCATGATGGCGGATGCCATCGCGCAGGGTATCAATGAAGTGGACCCGAACGTGGCGGTCAAAATCTTTAACGTCGCCCGCAGCGATAAAAATGAAATACTGACCAATGTCTTCCGTTCGAAAGGCGTGCTGGTCGGCACTTCTACCATGAACAACGTGATGATGCCGAAAATCGCTGGTCTGGTGGAAGAGATGACCGGCCTGCGCTTTCGCAACAAACGCGCCAGCGCCTTCGGTTCTCATGGCTGGAGCGGCGGCGCGGTGGATCGACTGTCCACGCGCTTACAGGATGCCGGTTTTGAAATGTCCCTGAGTCTGAAAGCGAAATGGCGTCCGGATCTGGATGCGCTGGAGTTGTGCCGTCAGCACGGTCGCGACATCGCGCGTCAGTGGGCGCTTGCTCCGCTGCCGGAAACCACACAGAAAACCGCGCCAGTCGAAGAAACCACAACCTGCGCCGCCGCAGACTTCGGCCCCAAAATGCAATGCAGCGTATGCCAGTGGATTTACGACCCTGCGCTGGGCGAGCCGTTGCAGGATGTCGCGCCGGGTACGCCGTGGAACGACGTGCCGGATAACTTCCTGTGCCCGGAATGTTCATTAGGTAAAGACGTGTTCGACGTACTGGCGACGGAGGCAAAATGAGTCGGGGAATCATCATTATTGGGTCGGGCTTCGCCGCCCGCCAGCTCGTCAAAAATATCCGTAAACAAGATGCGCATGTGCCGTTAACCCTGATTGCGGCGGACAGCATGGATGAGTACAACAAGCCCGATCTCAGCCACGTTATCAGCCAGTCGCAGCGCGCCGATGATCTCACCCGCCAGTTAGCGGGGGAATTTGCTGAACAGTTTAATCTGCGACTGTTCCCGCATACCTGGGTTGCTGACATTGATGCCGATGCCCATGTGGTGAAAAGTCAGGATAAGCAGTGGCAGTACGACAAGCTGGTACTGGCGACCGGGGCGGCAGCCTTTGTGCCGCCGATTGCAGGACGTGAGTTAATGCTTACTTTGAATAGCCAGCAGGAGTACCGCGCCTGTGAGACACAACTGCGCGACGCGCAGCGAGTGCTGATTGTCGGCGGCGGTCTCATTGGCAGTGAATTAGCGATGGATTTCTGCCGCGCCGGGAAAACGGTAACGCTGATGGATAACGCCGCCAGCCTTCTCGCCTCACTGATGCCACCAGAAGTGAGCAGTCGCTTACAGCATCACCTGACCGATATGGGGGTGCATCTGCTGCTGAAATCGCAGTTGCAAAAACTGGAGAAAACCGAAGCCGGTATCCGCGCTACGCTGGTAAGCCAGCATAGTATTGAGGTCGATGCGGTGATTGCCGCCACCGGCTTACGCCCGGAAACCGCTCTGGCGCGCCGCGCCGGGGTAGCCGTCAACCGCGGCGTCTGCGTGGATAGCTATCTACAGACCAGTCACCCGGATATTTATGCGATCGGCGACTGCGCGGAGATCAACGGTCAGGTGCTGCCCTTCCTGCAACCGATCCAGTTAAGCGCGATGTACCTGGCGAAAAATCTGCTTGGCGGCAACGCGCCGCTGAAGCTACCGGCGATGCTGGTCAAAGTCAAAACGCCGGAACTGCCGCTGCATCTGGCGGGAGAAACTCAGCGCAGCGATTTGAGCTGGCAGATTACCGCAGAATCTGACGGTATGATTGCCAAAGGCATGAGCGGAGAAGGCCAACTACGCGCCTTTGTGGTGAGTGAAGACCGCATGAAAGAGGCCTTTGCACTGCTGAAAACGTTGTCCGTATAAGCCTGTGATGCCGGATGGCGCCGCTTCGCGTCTTATCCGGCCTACGAGTGAGCATCTGTTTGCAGGCCAGATAAGGCGCAGCCGCCATCCGGTGCCCTACACTTCCCTTAACGCTCGCGCTGCGGCAATCACGCCCTGTCCAAACGACAGTCCGCCGTCGCCCGCCGGTAACCGCTGCGGAAATAACAATTTAAAATCAGAAAGATAAAAGGCAAGACGCGCGCGAAGTAAGCGGTTGTGTATCACCCCGCCGCTGAAGACCAGAGTGGTTATCCCCCGCGCCGTAGCCTGCTGGCGCATTAGCGTGGCAAACCCGCACGCCAGCGCATCATGAAAAGCCCAGGCGCGTTGCGCGGGCGTGGCCTGCCAGTTCAACCATTGCCGCCAGAAAACGGCGACGTCCAGTTGAGCGCCGTTAAGCGGCATCGTTACCGGATGCTCAACGTTAGCGCATTGAGAGGCCAGCGCCTCCAGCGCGCAGGCGGCCTCGCCCTCATAGCTAAGCGATGCTGGCGTGCAGCGAAGCGCGGCAGCCACCGCGTCGAACAACCTCCCGCAGGAAGAGGCCAACGGGGCATTGACGCCGCGCTCAATGGCACGCGCCAGGACATTCCAGTTTTGCTGTTGCAGCCCCGCAGTCTCCGGGTAATCCTGCCAGTCCGGCACAAAGCGCAGGCACTGCGCCAACAGATTACGCCACGGATGTTTGGCAGCCAGATCGCCTCCCGGCAGCGCCACGGCGGGTAAACCGCCTAAATGTTCGCACTCGCGATAATTGACCCGCAAACATTCTCCGCCCCATAGCGCGCCATTCTCACCCATGCCGATACCGTCTACCGTCAGGGCAATCACCTCTCCACCGTCCAGCGGCCAACCATGCTCGGCCAGGCAAGCCGCCGCATGGGCATGATGGTGTAACACCGTCTCTGTCGGCAGACGCATCTCACTGGCCCACTGACTGGAAACATAGCCCGGATGCGCATCACAGACGATACGCTCTGGCGTAAAATCGTAGATTGACTGGATCAGACGCAATGCCTCGCGCCACTGCGCCTGGATACCGTCATCGCTGAGATCGCCTAAATGCTGGCTGACAACCGCCTGTTCGCCGCGTACCAGACAGAACGTGTTTTTCAGATCCGCGCCCAGACAAAGTATCGGCGGCACATCGCGAAATCCGGGCGGCAACGCAATCGCGTCCGGCACGTATCCCCGCGAACGACGCAGCATTTCGCCGCTGTCGCGCACGACAGAGTCGTCCATGCGCTGTACAATGTCGCGATTATGCAACAGAAAACCATCGGCAATATCGTGTAAATCGTCCAGCGCCTGTTCGTTGGTGATGGCGGGCGGTTTGCCGCTCAGGTTGCCGGATGTCATCACCAGCGGGTAATTGAGCGCCTGCAACAAGAGGTGTTGCAATGGGTTGGCTGGCAGCATCACGCCCACTTCCGTAAGTCCTGGCGCGATGCCCTCACTCAGCGAAGGTACATACTGCTTATCCACCAGTACAATCGGGGCCGCTGGCGTGGTCAGCAGCGAACGCGCCGCGCTCGGCAGCGTTTGCGCCGTGGGCAACATCACCGCCAATGGTTTCGCCGGGCGATGTTTACGCGCCCGCAGCATCGCCACTGCGTTATCGTTGCGCGCATCGCAGGCCAGATGAAACCCCCCCAGCCCTTTAACGGCAATAATGCCTCCGGCGTTCAGTTGGGCGACCGCCGCCTGCAAAGCCGCCTCTTTTTCCGCTCGCTCATGTTGGCTCCGCCACTCAAGATGCGGCCCGCATGACGGACAGGCAACGGGCTGGGCATGAAAACGGCGATCGTACGGATCGCGGTATTCGCTGTCGCATTCCGGACACAAGGGAAACGCCGCCATCACCGTAAATGGCCGGTCATAGGGCATAGCGCGAATAATGGTGAAGCGTGGTCCGCAGTGGGTGCAATTGATGAAAGGATAACGGTAGCGCCGCTCGCCTGGGGTATTCATCTCGGCAAGACATGCCGGGCAGGTCGCCGCATCCGGCACGATTTGCGTGTTCATCGAACCGCCTGCGCTCTGACGAATGGTGAAATCCGTCGGCGCGCGCTCCCATACCAACGACGCGTGTTCAACGCTGTCAATGCGCGCCAGCGGCGGGCAATCCTGATAGAGCGCGGCAATAAATTGCGACGGCTCTTCCAGCAGCCGAACGACGACGCCGTCGCCGTCATTACACACGTCGCCGTGTAATCGCAACTGCTGCGCCAGCTGCCAGACAAAAGGACGAAAACCGACGCCCTGTACTTTGCCCCGAATGCGTAGCTGTACGCCGGAAGGTGTGTCTATCGCCATCTTATTTTCCCGCCATCATCGAACCCGGATGCCTGATGGCGCGACGCTTATCAGGCCTACAACCGCACGGACCGTAGACCGGATAAGGCATTGATGCCGCCATCCGGCAATGCTTTGTGGCGTATTCTACGCGCAATCGCAGAAATCAGAAAAGCAGCGATGCCGTTGAATCCAGCGCCGCGCGACGGCGTTTTTCCGCGCTCAGCTGTTCAAGCTTATTGCGGTCCACGCAGATTAGGGCGTGCGTTGGGCAAGCGGCCATACAGGCCGGACCGGCTTCACGGTGGTGACACAGATCGCACTTGTTGGCTTCGGCTTTTTCGGCACGCACGTTCAGCCCCGCGCCGCTATTGCGAACCACCGGACGTACCACCACTTCCATGGCGCCGTAAGGACATGCCACTACGCAAGTTTTACAGCCAATGCAGCGTTCCTGCATCACATGAACAAAGCCTTTGTCACGGCTGATGGCGCCATTCGGGCAAACGTTGGCGCACGGCGCGTCTTCACACTGGCGACACAGCGTTGCCGTGGAAACGTTCACGCCTTTGATGACATGGATACGAGGTAAAAAGGTTTCAGGGGTCAGCGATGCGCAATCCTGATTTTCCTGATGGGATACGACGCAAGCCACTTCACAGGTACGGCAACCAATGCACTTACTCGCGTCTGCAATGATGAAACGGTTCATCAAATTCTCCAGCAATAACAGATGATGTGCCGATATATACACGAATCGTGCCAATTTTTATTTCATTGTTATTTAAGAATATTATTTCTATTTTCGTGAGCATTTACGTGTCATCGTCACAAGTGTCGATGACACGTAATGTCGCCAGTGGTGGTCAAGATTTGCAGTGATAGCCAGCCAACTCTGCACCGCAACTGGCATCAATCCTGATTAACGCCTGGCAATACGTTACCGCGTATTAAACAGCGCTGCGTAAGGGAAAGATCGTCCGTTTGCGGATTCCTTCCGGCAATAGGTTTGATAATTAATTTACGGCCAGGATAGTGATTAAAACGGGTCAGCGCCGGATAACCCAACCGGCCAAACCAGCCGTGTACGCGCTGCCAGCGGGCGTCCTTCACCTGATATAAATTGGTTATCCAGTAGCCTGAGTCAAATTGCATATCCAACAGTTGCGTGCGCCCATTGCCCTGTAAATCAAGCAAATCATCAACGCCAGTATCGGTCGCGGTATAAAACCCCCACGGTTCAAAGACGCAGGGGCGGCCATTCTTGAGAAATGGTGAAAATGATGTATTGCGCGCTCGGCGCCAGGCCCAACCCAGGATTGCCCAACCAGATAACCAGATCCTGAATGCCGTTACGATCGAGGTCAGCGCGATAAAATTGCGCATTACCCGCCAAATTAATCAGCCTTCCCACCGGGACAACCCACGAATTACCGGCTCTGTCTTTTCCGCTAATCCGCCATTCGTTATCTTTTTTCGGCTCCGGCAGTAGCGTCACGCCACTGACTCCGACCTGGCGAAAATGCCAGGTCTGGTCGGGCGATACAGAATAAGGCAGGGTCAACAGCGGCTTCAGCGCACGCTTTTGCGCATATTCACCGTCGCTCATCGGCAGGTAACCGACAACACCGGTGGCCAGTGCGCGTGCGGCGAGGCAGAGAAATAGCAGTCCGCTCCATACGATAATCTTCACGTCCTTCTTACAACCTTTGCCGTGTAACACAAATTCTCCCTAAATATGTGCGCATTTTACGCCTCCGGCGCTTCCAGCGCGGCAAATCCGCCGTTTCCCTGCCAGCCTTCCAGGCGCTGATAGACGATATTTACCGCGTCCTTAATCGGTTGAGTCATCGGATAATAAAACCCGACGATATCCGGCTGGATACCAACAAAAATCACCTCGCCGACATCCTCTTTCAGCTGATCGATAAGGTAGTTGAGCGGCATATTGTGGGTGGTCATCATAAACATTTCGGCGATATCATCCGGATCGATGATGCGGATCTCGCCCGGATTAAGTCCCATGTCGGTGGCGTCGACAATCAACAGACGCTGCGGGCGCAGTTCGCGAATCGCCACAATGTCGTTTTCCGGCGCGCTGCCGCCATCAATCACCACCCAATTCCCCTTCGGCTGCGCCGCGCACATTTCCGCCAGTAATGGGCCTGCGCCGTCGTCGCCCATCATGCTGTTGCCGACACAGAGTAAAACGTCAGTCACGAAGCCTCCTCACCATCAGGTAGATGGCGCTTTCCTGATGAATGTCATGCAGCATACTGAGCATCAGTTTGCTCCATTCTTGCTGCTGCGGGGTCTGCGCGGCGCGCGCCTCATCAAACGCGCGCGCCAGCATTTGCACATGGTTGAAATCGATAACGATCTCGCCATACTTCGGCACGCCTTCCATTTTACGCCGGGCATCGCTACCGGCTTCCAGGGTGGCGATCCACGCCAGATACTCATCCCATGGGCAGGTGAGCGCGGCCTCCAGACAATCGATAACCCCCAAGTGGTGACCAATCGCCAGGCTGTAATAGACAACCTGCTGCGCCTCGGCAGGCGTCGCATCGTTCTCATCAATAAACTTACGGCTCAGTTGACTGAACACCACCTGTTCGCTCATCGGATACGCGCCTCTTCAACAACATGATTGAGATGGGTGACAATTTCGGTTAAACGCGGATCGTTTTCCGCTTCCAGCCAACGCGCCACTTGCTGCTCGCCCTGCCCCAACTGTGTCAGGTAATCATCGGCGATCTGACGACCATAGCGATAACCCGCCAGCCGGCGCGCCGCGCGATCCACCTTCACGCGCAGCGGCTGCACCATATCCGGATGCAGGATCTCTGCGGGCTGATCGTCCAGCTCACCCGGCGCGCGGGCGTGGATTTTCTGCTCCAGCAGGCCAAGCGCCATCGCAAAGCCATACAGCGTCGCCGCAGGCGTTGGCGGGCAGCCTGGAATATACACATCCACCGGTACGATTTTATCCGTACCGCCCCAGACGCAGTACAGATCATGGAAGATGCCGCCGCTGTTGCCGCAGGCCCCATAAGAGATACAGATTTTCGGGTCCGGCGCCGACTGCCAGGCGCGCAGCGCCGGAGAGCGCATGGCGCGGGTCACCGCGCCGGTAAACAGCAGAATATCGGCATGACGCGGCGACGGTACCACTTTGATGCCGAAACGCTCGGCATCAAACAGCGGCGAAAGCGTCGCAAAGATTTCGATTTCACAGCCGTTACAGCCGCCGCAGTCCACGCGGTAAACGTATGCCGAACGCTTAATATTTTTCAGTAGAGACGCCTTCATGCTGGCGATGGATTCATCCACCGTCATCGGTGCCGGAATGCCGTTGGCGTCACGCGGGCCTAATAAATTGCTCATTAGCTGACCTCTTTCATATGGCGAGTCAGTTCAATACGGTCGGACGGCACCAGGCATTTCTGACGCTTACAGTCCGGGCAGGTCTCAAAGCTTTCGCGGTGGTTTTCCGCGCGGCTGTCGCCGTTGTGCGCAAGCAGCGCAATGGCGTAGTCGATCTCTTTCTGTACCGCGAAAGGACGATTACATACGCGGCAGTTGCACAGCGCGAAGCGGGACTGTTGCAGGAAGTCTTCTTTCTTCCACACTGCCAGTTCGTATTCTTGCGACAGTTTGATCGCCGCCGTCGGGCAAACTTCTTCGCAGCGACCGCAGAAGATGCAGCGGCCAAGATTGAACTGCCACGCCAGCTCATTGGTCGCAAGATCGGTTTCCACCGTCAGCGCGTTCGACGGGCAGGCATTAACGCAGGCGGCGCAACCGATGCACTGCTGCGGATTATGTTCCGGCTTGCCGCGGAAGTTTTTATCAACCGCAATCGGCTCCAGCGGATAAGACGAGGTCGCCGTGCCGGTTTTGATAACTTTTTTGATAAAGGTAAACATGGCGATTCCTTATTTCAGCGGCGAGTTTTTACGCTCAATGCTGTAGCGCTCAAGTTCTTTGTACGGCACGACTTTGCTCTTCTTCTTACGCACATCGACCACGGTCATCCGGTCGGTACAGGAGTAGCACGGGTCGAGGCTGCCGATGATCAGCGGCGCATCAGAAACGGTGTTGCCGCGCAGCATATAGCGCAGCGTTGGCCAGTTGGCGTAGGTCGCCGCACGGCAGCGCCAGCGGTACAGCTTCTGGTTGTCGCCAGTCATGCTCCAGTGGATATCGTCACCACGCGGCGCTTCAGCGAAGCCGAGCGCAAAACGGTGCGGAATATAGGTAAAGCCTTCCACCATCAGCGGGCCGCCCGGCAGATTATCCAGACCGAAATCGATCATATTCAGCGAGGTGTAGACTTCGTTGATACGGACTTTCAGACGAGAAATCACGTCGCAACCCTGCTCGCTATGTACTTCCATCGGCAGCAGACCGTAGCCGACAAACGGGTGGTCGGCGCGGGTGTCGCGGGCGTGACCGCTGGCACGCACCATCGGGCCGACATTACTGAAGTCGCGGGCAATTTCCGGGTCCAGACGACCGATACCCACGGTACGCTGTTCCATATTCGGCGTGCTCAGCAGCATGTCCACCAGCTCCTGCACGTCACGACGCATCTGCTGCGCCAGTTGACGGGTCTGGATCATGTCCTCTTTGAGCAGATCGCGGCGAATCCCGCCGATCAGGTTCAGACCGTAAGTTTTGCGCGCCCCGGTCAGTATTTCCGCCATCTTCATGGAGGTTTCACGCACGCGGAAGAACTGCATAAAGCCGGAGTCAAAGCCGGTAAAGTGGCAGGCCAGGCCAAGGTTGAGCAGATGCGAGTGCAGGCGTTCCACTTCCAGCAGAATAGCGCGGATCATTTGCGCACGCTCCGGCACCTGAATGCCCATCGCGTTTTCCACGGAAGTGGTGTAGGCGGTGCTGTGGGCGAAGCCGCAGATACCACACACGCGATCCGACAGGAAGGTGACTTCGTTATAACCCATGCGGGTTTCCGCCAGTTTTTCCATACCACGGTGGACGTAGAACAGGCGGTAGTCGGCGTCGATAATGTTTTCGCCATCGACGAACAGACGGAAGTGGCCCGGTTCATCGGAAGTAACATGCAGCGGGCCAATCGGCACCACGTTATTTTTCTTGTCACCCAGCTCGTTAATGAACTCGTAGGTTTCCGCATCGGTGGTCGGCGCCGGGCGCTGACGATAATCCATACTGTCTTTACGCAGCGGATAGAGTTCATCCGGCCAGTCGTCCGGCAGCACCAGACGGCGCTCGTCCGGCAGACCGACCGGGATTAAACCGTACATGTCGCGTACTTCGCGCTCACCCCACACGGCAGCCGGCACGCGCGGCGTAACGGATGGGAATTCCAGCTTATTGGCATCCACTTCAACGCGGACGGTAATCCAGCACTTCGTGCCCTGCTCCATCGACAGCACGTAATAAACGGCATAGTGGCCGCACAACTGGCGTTCGTCATTACCGAACAGTACCGACAGCCACCCACCCTGCTGGTAGTAAAGAAACTCCACCACTTCCGGCAGATAGTTTACTTTCACCGTAATAGTCAGCTGATCTTTGGTCTGCCAGGCTTCGTCCAGCACGACGCCCGGAAACGCCTGGTGCAGCGCCGCAAGGTATTGTTGACCTAATTTTTCTTCAGACATGCTCAAACTCTCTTAAATCACGCCGCCAGCAAGGAGACGAAGGCTAAAAACGCAAACCCAAAACCGGCCCAGGTCACGCGTGAAGTGGCGCAAAAACGCAGTCGCGCCATGCTGTTTTCAAACAGGGCGATCACCAGTACGCCGACAATCAGCTTGACGATGGCAATCACCAGCGCCAGCAACAGTCCGCCTGCGCTGAAGGTTTCCATCTGTCCCCACGGCAGAAACACGCCGACGAACATTTGCAGCACCACCAGTTGCTTAAGGCTGATGCCCCATTTCAGCACCGCAAAGCCGCTACCGCTGTATTCGGTCAACGGCCCTTCCTGCAACTCCTGCTCCGCTTCCGCCAGGTCGAACGGCAGCTTGCCCATTTCGATAAAGGTGGCGAAGGCGCAGGCGCACAGCGCCAGAATCAGCGGAATACTGCGCGCGACAGGCCAGTGATAAATGGTATCGGCGATATTGCTGATATGCGTTGAACCCGCCACCTGCGCGGCGACCCACAGACCCAGCAGCAGAATCGGCTCCACCAGCACGCCGAGCATCGCTTCACGGCTGGCGCCGATCGCGGTGAACGGACTGCCGGTATCCAGGCCTGCAATAGAGAAGAAGAAACGGGCGATGGCGAACAGGTAAATCAGGGTGATTAAATCACCCAGTTGCGGCAACGGAGATCCAACGGTGACGACCGGCAGCGCGGTGGCGATAGTCAGCATCACGCCGACCATCACAAACGGCGTCAGGCGAAAAACCCAGCCGGAATCAGAGGGCGCAATACTCTGACGACCGAGCAGTTTGATAATGTCGCGGTACTCCTGCAACACGCCCGGCCCACGGCGATTGTGTAGACGGGCGCGCGCCACGCGAGTAATACCGGACAGCAATGGCGCAACGGCAAATAGCACCAGCGCCTGAATTAACGGATAAAACACACTCATTTTCAGGCTCCTCGTGAAACCACAATCACCACCAGCACCGCCAGCTCAATCAGCGCCAGACGACGGAACAGCACCGCGGCCGCCGCGTTCTGCCAGCCCGGCACCAGCGATACCGGGTTCAGCCATTTACGCAATTTGAGTACCGGGGCAAAGGCCTCTTTCACCGGCATGGCGAAACCGTACGCGGTAATCACCATCGACTGCTCATGGTCGTAGCCGCACACCCAGGCCGCGCCGCGAGAACGCGACGGCAGACGGTTGCCTTTGAACATCGCCATAATGATGAACGGCAGTAGCGGACAGGCGACCAACAGCAGCGTGATCATCGGCTGCGATACGGTGGTGTGCGCGGTCTCCAGCGGCAACGGTACCGCAGTGGAAATCATCGGCAGCAGCCACGGCGCGGCAACCCCACCAATCACACAGCAGATAGCCAGCGCAACCACGCTGACGCCCATCAGGATAGGCGCGCAGCTGGCGTTTTCAGCTTCCTTCGTGCGCGGCGCGCCAAGGAACGTCACGCCGTAAACTTTCGCCATACACATCACCGCCAGCGCGCCGGTAATCGCCAGGCCAACCGCCAGCAGCGGTCCTAACAGACGACCAACAAACGCGCCGCTGTTGCCCAGTTTGAAGAAGGACTGGTAAATCACCCACTCGCCGGCAAAGCCGTTCAGCGGCGGCAACGCAGCCATCGCCATCAGACCGACCAGCATGGCGATAGAAATAACCGGCATCCGTTTACCAATACCGCCCAGTTTTTCGATATCGCGATGACCGGTACGGAACCAGATGCTGCCCGCGCCCAGAAACAGCACGCTTTTAAACAGGCTATGGTTCAGCAGGTGATAGAGCCCGCCGGTCAGACCCAGCGCGATCAGTACCGGCTGATTGAGAGCAATCCCGGTAACGCCTGCGCCCAGACCGAGCAAAATGATGCCGATATTTTCCAGCGTGTGATAGGCCAGCAGGCGCTGAATGTTATGCTCCATCAGCGCGTACAGACCGCCGACAAAGGCGGTGATCATCCCAAGCACCAACAGCGCCACGCCCCACCACAGCGGCGCATTGCCGCCAAGCAGAGATAGCGTGAGAATGCCCAGCAGCCCGATTTTCATCACCACGGTCGAGAACAGCGCGGCGGCGGGAGCGCTGGCGTTGGCGTGCGCCTGCGGCACCCAACCGTGTAGCGGGATAATCCCGGCCAGCAGACCAAAGCCGATAACGCCGAGCAGCCAGATATCGGAGCCCAGCGGCAGTTGCTGAGCGCGTTGATCCAGCAGCCCCAGATCCAGCGTGCCGTAGCGCTGCCACACCAGCCAGCAGGCGATTGCCAGCAGCAGCGTACCGAGACGGCCCAGCGCAAACCACAGTTTGCCCTCTTTGCTACCGCCGGTGAGGAACACGGCGCAGAGCGCCATGATTTCCGCCATCACCACCATCGTCCCCAGGTTACTGGCGACCACGGCGCAGACGGCTGCCGCCATCAGCAGGTTGATCAACAGTCCGTTGGCTTTTACCTGTGGATGGCGATGCCAGTCGATATTGAACAGGCTGACGAACAGGCCGCACAGCCCCAGCGTAATCAGCCAGATAGCATTCAGCGGCGTTATTTGCAGCATGTGACCGGTAAACGGCATCACGCCGCTCACCGTAACGGCGCTGGTCAGTGCGGTGAACCCCGCGCCAGCCGTACACAGGCTGCCGACCGCGCCGCCGATACCGGCAATCCAGCCGCTCAGCGCTTTATGAAACGAAAACAGAAACGCCAGAACGGCGGCGGCGGCAAACCACGCGACGCCGCTAGTAATCAGTGAAAGTGAACTCATTATGCATCCCCACTCTGAGCCTGCTGAAACAAGGTGAGATCGCCAAAATCGGTATTAAACGTCAGCTCACGTTTACGTTTGCTGGCGCGGGCGATATCCGTGTTCTCCACCAGGTGTAGCGCTTTAGTCGGGCACATCCGCACACAGGCCGGGCCTTGCTCGTCAAAGCTGCACAGGTCGCATTTCACCGCGATAGCGCGTACGCCCGGCACCCAGTCGAGCAACGTACTGACGCGCGCAGGCGCTGGCGGCGCGGGCGGCGCTTTCGGCGTATTGGCGTTCGCCGGAATATGCAGCGGACGGCTGCCGGAAAACTCAATAGCGCCAAACGGACAGGCAATACCACACAGTTTGCAGCTCACGCACAGGCTTTCATTAAGCTGGACAGCGCCGTCAACGCGATTAATCGCGTTAACCGGGCATACCGTGGCGCATGGCGCATCTTCACAGTGGTGACAAAGCTGCGGCGCAGATTCTTTTTCATTCAGCATCACTTTCAGGCGCGGCATTGACTGCAGGCCATGCTGGCGATGCGTCTCTGAACAGGCGGCCTCACAGGTGTGGCAGCCGATACAGAGAGTGGAGTCAGCAATTACAAAACGATTCACCAGGCATTCCTCAGGTGATTGTCATTTTTGACGAAAACATGCCGTTGAAATGTCATTTTCGACACTTATCGACACGCCCATCCCCAAAACATTCATGACGTGGCGCAACGCCACATCGCGAATCAAAGCGGGCAACACCTCAGGCTTATACCGCCGGGCTGTTTCCCTTTACCAATTGACGCAAATTAACCGGCGAGTTGGTTTCTACAGCGGTATAGAGGCTGTCGTAAACGCTGGCGATTTTTTCCAGATAGTGCTCCAGCACCTGCTCGCGATCGCGGTTGTTAACCCGTTCATCAACCTTGCCGTCGATATCGAGCTGCGCCTGTGCAATCAATTGCTTATCTTCGCCATCTTTGGTTTCAACGTAGTACTCAATGGTGTGGCTGTTAAAACCATCCGCCAACGCGACGTAAATACGAAAGTGCTCAAACAGGACAAAGCAAAGATCCCTTTCCGGCGCGCAGCTCATTGCGTGATGCAGGCGCGCTTTCGAGAGGGTGATCCCCTGAACCAGCGAGTTGCAGTAAATATGCCACTGGTCCTGTAGGCGACGATGCCGTTGCGCGATGTAATCGGCCTTTTCGCTTATTTCCCAAATAGTCATGTCAGGTTACCCGTTTAACAGAGATGCCTGCGTTAAGCATTTTCCATGCCAATTTTTAACTTATTGTTTTTAATAGCAGACGAGCGCAGTTACTGCCGTTTCGACGCGGTGACGACATGTCATTTCGTCATCGTCGACATTACCCTGCCAGGGGATAAAAATATTGGCATAAATATTGCTTCACAGGGGCAACCACTACGGGAGGCGATATGCACGAAATCACCCTCTGCCAACGGGCACTGGAATTGATTGAACAACAGGCTTCAGCATACGGTGCAAAACGTGTGACAGCCGTCTGGATCAAAATTGGCGCATTTTCTTGCGTGGAAACCAGCGCTCTTTCCTTTTGTTTTGATCTGGTATGCCGCGGCACGATAGCAGAAGGTTGTAAACTGCACCTCGAAGAACAGGAAGCCGAATGCTGGTGTGAGCATTGTCAACAATATGTCACGTTGTTAACCCACCGTGTACGTCGTTGTCCGCAATGTCATAGCGATACGCTGCGAATTGTGGCCGATGACGGCTTACAAATTCGGCGCATAGAGATTGATGAAACTGAAGATTAATGCCGGATAGACGCTCGCGTCGCCATCCGGCAGAAAGCCTGTAACAAGAAAAAGATCAGGAGTAAGCGATGTGTACGACTTGCGGTTGCGCTGAAGGCAACCTTTATATAGAAGGCGATGAACATAATCCGCACTCAGCGTTTCGTAGCGCGCCCTTTGCCCCAGCGGCCCGCCCGGCGCTGAATATTACCGGCATTAAAACGCCTGACTTTGCCCCAAGTCAGACCGCAGAAGGCGATCTGCATTACGGCCACGGCGAAGCCGGAACCCACGCGCCTGGTATGAGTCAGCGGCGGATGCTTGAGGTTGAAATCGACGTGCTGGACAAAAATAATCGTCTGGCTGAGCGCAACCGCGCCCGTTTCGCCGCCCGCCAGCAACTGGTGCTCAACCTGGTGTCCAGCCCCGGGTCCGGTAAAACCACCCTGCTGACCGAAACGCTGATGAAATTGAAAGACCGTGTACCGTGCGCGGTGATTGAAGGCGACCAGCAGACAGTGAACGACGCCGCCCGCATCCGCGCTACCGGCACGCCCGCCATTCAGGTCAACACCGGTAAAGGCTGCCATCTTGACGCGCAAATGATCGCCGACGCCGCGCCGCGCCTGCCGCTGGATGACCACGGTATTCTGTTTATCGAAAACGTCGGTAATCTCGTCTGCCCGGCCAGCTTCGATCTGGGCGAAAAGCATAAAGTCGCAGTGCTTTCCGTGACCGAAGGTGAAGATAAGCCGCTGAAATATCCGCATATGTTTGCCGCTGCGTCGCTCATGCTGCTCAATAAAGTCGATCTGCTGCCCTACCTCAATTTTGACGTTGAGAAGTGCATCGCCAGCGCGCGTGAAGTGAACCCGGAGATTGAAATTATCCTGATTTCCGCCACCAGCGGCGAAGGCATGGATCAGTGGCTGGCCTGGCTGGAGGCGCAGCGATGTGCATAGGCGTGCCGGGTCAAATCCGCGCCATTGACGGCAATCAGGCAAAAGTTGACGTCTGCGGCATTCAGCGCGACGTCGATCTCACATTAGTCGGCAGTTGTGATGAAAACGGTCAGCCGCGTCTGGGTCAGTGGGTGCTGGTTCATGTCGGATTCGCCATGAGCGTCATTAACGAAGCGGAAGCGCGCGACACGCTCGACGCGCTACAAAATATGTTTGATGTTGAGCCGGACGTCGGCGCACTGCTGTATGGTGAGGAGAGATAATGCGTTTTGTTGACGAGTACCGTGCGCCGGAACAGGTAATGCAGCTCATTGAACACCTGCGTGAACGCGCCGCCCTTCTTCCTTACACTGCCGAACGTCCGTTGCGCATTATGGAAGTCTGCGGGGGTCATACCCACGCAATTTTTAAATTTGGTCTCGATCAGTTACTGCCCGAAAACGTGGAATTTATTCACGGCCCCGGTTGTCCGGTCTGCGTGCTGCCGATGGGACGCATCGACAGTTGCGTGGAAATCGCCAGCCATCCGGAGGTGATTTTCTGCACCTTTGGCGATGCCATGCGCGTGCCGGGGAAACAGGGTTCTCTGTTGCAGGCTAAAGCGCGCGGCGCGGATGTCCGTATTGTTTACTCTCCGATGGACGCGCTGAAGCTGGCGCAGGATAACCCGACCCGCAAAGTGGTATTTTTCGGGCTGGGCTTTGAAACCACCATGCCGACCACCGCCATCACGCTGCAGCAGGCAAAACAGCGTGACGTGCGAAACTTCTACTTTTTCTGCCAGCACATTACGCTGATCCCGACGCTGCGTAGCCTACTGGAGCAGCCGGACAACGGCATTGACGCCTTTCTTGCGCCAGGCCACGTCAGCATGGTCATCGGCACCGAGGCGTACCAGTTTATCGCCGCCGATTTTAATCGCCCGCTGGTGGTGGCTGGATTCGAACCGCTTGATCTACTGCAAGGCGTGGTCATGCTGGTTGAGCAGAAAATAGCGGCCCTAAGCCAGGTTGAAAACCAATACCGTCGCGTGGTGCCGGATGCCGGAAACATGCTGGCGCAGCAGGCCATCGCCGATGTGTTCTGCGTTAATGGCGACAGCGAGTGGCGCGGTCTGGGCGTGATTGAATCCTCCGGCGTCCACCTGACGCCAGAGTATCAGCGCTTTGACGCCGAAGCGCATTTCCGCCCAGCGCCACAACAGGTCTATGACGATCCGCGCGCCCGCTGCGGCGAAGTGCTGACCGGCAGATGCAAGCCGCATCAGTGCCCGCTATTTGGTAAAACATGTAATCCAGAGACCGCGTTCGGCGCGCTGATGGTCTCTTCCGAAGGCGCATGCGCCGCCTGGTATCAGTATCGTCAGCAGGAGTGTGAAGTTTGAACAATATACAACTCGCCCACGGCAGCGGCGGCCAGGCTATGCAACAGTTGATTAATAGCCTGTTTATGGAGGCCTTTGCCAACCCGTGGCTGGCGGAACAAGAAGATCAGGCGCGTCTGGAGCTGGCGCAACTGACGGCGGAGGGCGACCGTCTGGCGTTTTCTACCGATAGCTATGTGATCGATCCGCTCTTTTTCCCCGGCGGCAATATCGGCAAACTGGCGATTTGCGGTACGGCGAACGACGTTGCGGTGAGCGGCGCGATCCCCCGCTATCTCTCCTGCGGCTTTATCCTTGAAGAAGGGCTGCCGATGGAGACGTTAAAAAGCGTGGTCAATAGCATGGCGGCGACCGCGCGGGAAGCGGATATCGCCATTGTAACCGGCGACACCAAAGTTGTGCAGCGCGGCGCGGCGGATAAATTATTTATCAACACTGCCGGCATGGGGGCGATTCCCGCCGATATTCGCTGGGGCGCGCAAACGCTGAGCGTTGGCGATGTGCTGTTAGTCAGCGGTACGCTTGGCGATCACGGTGCCACTATCCTCAACCTGCGTGAGCAACTGGGACTGGATGGCGAGCTGGCGAGCGACTGCGCAGTATTAACGCCGCTTATTCAGACGCTGCGTCATATTGACGGAGTGAAGGCATTGCGTGACGCCACGCGCGGCGGCGTGAATGCGGTCGCCCATGAGTTTGCGACGTCCTGCGGTTACGGTATTGAATTGTCCGAATCCGCACTGCCGCTCAAACCTGCCGTGCGCGGCGTCTGCGAGCTGTTGGGGCTGGATGCCCTGAACTTTGCCAACGAAGGAAAACTGGTGATTGCCGTTGAACGGCAGGCCGCAGATCGGGCGTTGGCGGCATTACGCGCGCATCCGCTGGGACGTGATGCAGCGCTGATTGGCGAAGTCGTGGAACGCAAAGGCGTTCGCTTAGCCGGACTCTATGGCGTGAAGCGAACCCTTGATTTGCCACACGCCGAACCATTACCTCGTATATGCTAGCAGCCTGTTGGCAGCATACTGTAGGCCGGATAAGACGCATTTGCGTCGACATCCGGCATTAACGCTGCATGAACGCCTGATGGCGCTTTGCTTATCAGGCCTACGGAGTGTGTGACCAGCGAGTTTGCGGTCAGCCATCCGGCAATAACTTACGACTTATACCTATAATTCATTTACCGTTTTCGCACCGTTTTGCGGTATTTTCCTGGAAAAGCAACATGTCGTATACACCCATGAGCGATCTTGGACAGCAAGGCCTGTTCGATATCACTCGTACCTTATTGCAGCAGCCCGATTTGGCGTCGCTCAGTGAAGCGCTTTCGCAACTGGTAAAGCGTTCAGCGCTCGCCGACAGCGCCGGCATTGTGCTATGGCAGGCGCTGTCGCAACGCGCACAATATTATGCGACGCGAGAAAATGGCCGTCCTGTTGAATATGAAGATGAAACCGTACTGGCGCACGGCCCGGTACGTCGCATCCTTTCTCGCCCCGATGCATTGCACTGTAATTTCCATGAGTTTACCGAAACCTGGCCGCAGCTTGCCGCGAGCGGCCTCTACCCGGAATTTGGTCATTACTGTCTGCTTCCTTTAGCCGCGGAGGGCCGTATTTTCGGCGGCTGCGAATTCATCCGTCAGGAAGATCGCCCCTGGAGTGAAAAGGAATATGACCGTCTGCATACGTTTACCCAAATTGTCGGCGTGGTCGCCGAGCAAATTCAAAACCGGGTAAACAATAATGTCGATTATGATCTGTTGTGCCGCGAACGCGATAACTTCCGTATTCTGGTTGCGATCACCAACGCCGTCCTGTCGCGTCTGGATATTGATGAGCTGGTAAGCGAAGTCGCAAAAGAGATCCACCACTATTTCAATATCGACGCAATCAGCATCGTGTTGCGCAGCCATCGCAAAAATAAGCTGAATATCTACTCCACCCACTACCTTGATGAGCATCATCCGGCGCACGAACAGAGCGAAGTCGACGAAGCCGGCACGCTCACGGAGCGCGTCTTTAAAAGTAAAGAGATGCTGCTTATCAACCTCAACGAACGCGATCCGCTTGCTCCCTACGAACGCATGCTGTTCGATACCTGGGGCAATCAGATCCAGACGCTTTGCCTGCTGCCGTTGATGTCCGGCAAGACGATGCTTGGCGTGCTCAAACTGGCCCAGTGCGAAGAAAAAGTGTTTACCACCGCCAACCTCAAGCTGCTGCGTCAGATTGCCGAACGAGTAGCCATTGCCGTGGATAATGCGCTGGCCTATCAGGAAATCCACCGACTGAAGGAACGCCTGGTCGACGAAAACCTGGCGCTCACGGAGCAGCTTAATAACGTCGACAGCGAGTTTGGCGAGATCATCGGGCGCAGCGAAGCGATGTACAACGTGCTAAAGCAGGTTGAGATGGTGGCGCAGAGCGACAGTACCGTGCTGATTCTGGGCGAAACGGGAACCGGTAAAGAGTTGATTGCCCGCGCCATTCACAACCTGAGCGGACGTAGCGGGCGCAGGATGGTAAAGATGAACTGCGCCGCGATGCCGGCGGGGCTGCTGGAAAGCGATTTGTTTGGTCATGAGCGCGGCGCGTTTACCGGCGCCAGCGCGCAGCGGATTGGCCGTTTCGAGCTGGCGGATAAAAGCTCGCTGTTTCTGGATGAAGTGGGCGACATGCCGCTGGAGCTACAGCCTAAGCTGCTGCGCGTCCTTCAGGAGCAAGAGTTTGAACGTCTCGGCAGCAATAAACTGATCCAGACCGACGTGCGGCTGATCGCCGCGACTAACCGCGATCTGAAAAAAATGGTCGCCGATCGCGAATTCCGTAACGATCTCTACTATCGGCTGAATGTTTTTCCGATCCAGCTTCCTCCGTTGCGCGAACGTCCGGAAGATATTCCACTACTGGTCAAAGCGTTCACTTTCAAAATCGCCCGCCGAATGGGGCGTAATATCGACAGCATTCCCGCCGAAACGCTGCGCACGCTCAGCAGCATGGAATGGCCGGGGAACGTTCGCGAGCTGGAGAATGTCGTCGAGCGCGCCGTGCTGCTGACGCGCGGCAATGTGCTACAACTGTCGCTGCCGGATATTACCGCCGTAACGCCCGATACCTCGCCTGTTGCGACTGAAAGCGCCAAAGAAGGCGAAGATGAATATCAGCTTATTATACGCGTGCTGAAAGAGACCAATGGCGTAGTGGCTGGACCAAAAGGCGCGGCGCAGCGTCTGGGGCTTAAACGAACCACCCTGCTGTCGCGTATGAAGCGATTGGGTATTGATAAAGACGCGTTAGCGTAACGGGTTGCCGGATCTGATCCGGCCTGGAGATGATGCGCGCCGTAGGCCTGGCGCTTCCCCTTCACTTCTTGCGCTGATATTTTTCCGGCAATTCCGGAACGGGGCGCTTATCGTCGATAAGGTGCCGCACGGTCAGGACAGGGTGTCGCCAAAGCATTCGCGGACCTGCCCAACGCATAATCTGCTTCATCTCCTCGCGTTTAGCCGGCTGATAGCAGTGCACCGGGCACTGCTTACAGGCGGGTTTTTCCTCGCCAAATACGCATTTATCAAGACGTTTTTGCGCGTAGGCGTACAGCGCGTCGTAATGCCCCTGCACCGCTGACGCCTGTGGACACTGGCTTTCATACAGCGCGATCATTTTTTTGATCGTCAGTTTTTCACGAGCGATACGTTTACCAGGCATCGTGCTCTCTCCGAACATTAAGGTGCATTTATTTTACACCTTATCCCTCTTTAGCACTATCACTGCATATCGTCGCCATTTCGCAAATAAGAATTATTTTCATTTATTCATACCTTGTGCTATATAACATAGCAAAGGCTATATTCGATGATTAATTAACCACATTGTTGCGAGGGATACTATGACGAATCTACATCGTCTGAAAACACTCCTGATTGCCGGTATTGTCGCGATACTCGCGCTATCGCCAGCCTATGCAAAAGAGAAATTTAAAGTCATCACCACGTTTACCGTTATTGCCGACATGGCGAAAAACGTGGCGGGCGACGCAGCGGAAGTCAGCTCAATTACCAAGCCCGGCGCTGAAATCCATGAGTATCAGCCAACGCCCGGCGATATTAAACGAGCGCAGGGGGCGCAGCTTATCCTCGCGAATGGTCTGAACCTGGAGCGATGGTTCGCCCGCTTTTATCAGCACCTTTCCGGCGTACCGGAAGTCATCGTCTCCACCGGCGTCAAACCGATGGGCATTACCGAAGGCCCGTATAACGGTAAACCGAACCCGCACGCCTGGATGTCGGCAGAAAACGCGCTGATTTATGTCGATAACATTCGCGACGCCCTGGTGAAGTACGATCCGGATAATGCGCAGATCTATAAGCAAAATGCCGAACGCTATAAAGCGAAAATTCGCCAGATGGCCGATCCGTTGCGTGCCGAACTGGAAAAAATTCCCGCCGATCAGCGCTGGCTGGTCACCAGTGAAGGCGCGTTCTCTTACCTGGCGCGCGATAACGACATGAAAGAGCTTTATCTCTGGCCAATTAACGCCGATCAACAGGGTACGCCAAAACAGGTGCGTAAAGTGATTGATACCATTAAAAAGCACCATATTCCCGCCATCTTTAGCGAGAGTACGGTTTCCGATAAACCCGCCCGCCAGGTCGCGCGTGAATCCGGCGCGCATTATGGCGGCGTACTGTATGTCGATTCTCTGAGCGCCGCTGACGGCCCTGTGCCAACCTATCTGGATCTGCTGCGCGTCACGACCGAAACCATCGTCAACGGCATTAACGACGGACTGAGGAGTCAACAATGAGTCAATCTGCGATTACCGTTGATCAAGTCACGGTGACGTATCGCAACGGTCATACCGCCCTACGGGACGCCACTTTTCAGGTGCCTGGCGGTTCAATCGCCGCGCTGGTAGGCGTAAATGGTTCCGGTAAGTCTACGTTATTTAAAGCGTTAATGGGCTTTGTGCATCTTGCGCAGGGAGATATCACTATCCTGCAACAGTCAGTCAACAAGGCGCTGAAAAAAAACCTCATTGCTTATGTTCCGCAATCGGAAGAAGTGGACTGGTCATTTCCGGTGCTGGTAGAAGATGTGGTGATGATGGGACGCTACGGCCATATGGGCTGGCTACGCCGTCCCACTGCGCATGATCACGCCTGTGTTGACGCCGCGCTGGCGCGGGTGGATATGCAGGAATATCGTCACAGGCAGATTGGCGAGCTGTCCGGCGGGCAGAAAAAACGTGTGTTTCTTGCCAGGGCCATCGCTCAGGATGGACAGGTAATCCTGCTGGATGAACCTTTTACCGGCGTGGATGTAAAAACCGAAGCGCGAATCATCGATCTACTACGGGAACTGCGCGATGAAGGCCGCACGATGCTGGTCTCAACGCATAATCTCGGCTCCGTCACCGAGTTTTGCGACTATACGGTAATGATTAAAGGAACCGTACTGGCCAGCGGCCCTACCGAAACCACGTTTACCGCCGCGAATCTGGAACAGGCGTTTAGCGGCGTTCTACGTCATATCGCGCTAAGCGGAGGTGAAGAGCACATCATCACCGATGACGAGCGCCCCTTTATTTCCCGGCGCGTGGCCAGCGGAGGAAAATCGTCATGAACTGGCTTGTTGAGCCGTTTGGCTACCAGTATATGCTCAACGCGATGTGGGTCTCCGCGATGGTGGGCGGTCTGTGCGCGTTTCTCTCCTGCTATTTGATGCTCAAAGGCTGGTCGCTCATTGGCGATGCGCTATCTCACTCTATTGTGCCTGGCGTCGCTGGCGCCTGGATGTTAGGGCTGCCCTTCTCGCTCGGCGCGTTTCTTTCCGGCGGACTGGCGGCAGGCAGTATGCTCTTTCTTAACCAACGCTCACGCCTGAAAGAAGACGCGATTATCGGGCTTATCTTCTCCTCTTTTTTTGGCGTCGGCCTTTTTATGGTGTCGCTCAATCCGATGTCGGTGAATATCCAGACGATTATTCTCGGCAACGTGCTGGCGATCGCGCCAGCGGATATTGCGCAACTGGCGATTATCGGCGCAGTCTCGCTGACGATTCTGCTGTTAAAGTGGAAAGATCTGATGGTCGTCTTTTTCGATGAAACCCATGCGCGTTCTATCGGGCTTAATCCGGGTCGACTAAAGCTGTTGTTTTTCACTCTATTGTCCGTCTCTACCGTGGCGGCCCTGCAAACCGTTGGGGCGTTCCTGGTGATCTGTCTCGTCGTCACGCCGGGCGCGACGGCCTGGTTACTCACCGACCGTTTTCCACGTCTGCTCATGATTGCCGTCGTGATTGGCAGCCTGACCAGTTTTCTGGGCGCATGGCTTAGCTACTGGCTGGATGGCGCCACGGGTGGAATTATTGTCGTCATGCAAACCTTACTGTTCATCACAGCCTTTATTTTCGCCCCGAAACACGGTCTGTTAGCCAACCGTCGACGCGCCCGCCTGCAGAAGGAGCCGACATGTTCTTAACAACGTTACTGGAACCCTTTCAGTTTGATTTTATGGTGAACGCCCTTATGGTTTCGGTCATTGTGGCGATTCCCTGCGCCTTACTGTCCGTGTTTTTAGTGTTAAAAGGCTGGGCGTTAATGGGCGATGCAATGAGTCATGCGGTATTCCCCGGGGTCGTGCTGGCATATATTGTGGGGATCCCCCTGGCGATTGGCGCTTTCATTGCCGGATTATTTTGCGCTATCGCGACCGGCTATCTGGACGATAACAGCCGCATCAAACGTGATACGGTGATGGGCATCGTCTTTTCCGGGATGTTTGGCGCAGGTCTGGTGCTCTATGTTTCTATTCAATCGGAAGTGCATCTGGATCACATCCTGTTTGGGGATATGCTGGGCGTATCGCTGGGGGATATCGTACAAACGTCAGTTATTGCACTGGGTATTGCGTTAATCATTGGGCTGAAATGGAAAGATCTCCTGCTACACGCTTTTGACCCGCACCAGGCGAAAGCCAGCGGGCTGAATATCACGCTACTGCATTATGGCCTGCTATGTATGATTGCGCTGACTATCGTCGCCACGCTGAAATCGGTGGGTATTATTCTGTCGATTTCATTGCTTATCGCCCCCGGCGCAATTGCCATTTTGCTGACGCGACGCTTTGCGCGCGCGCTGGGATTAGCGGTGAGTCTGTCAGTTATTACCGCTTTTGCGGGCGTCTATCTGTCTTTTTATCTTGATAGCGCGCCAGCGCCGACCATCGTGGTATTATTTGCCATCGTGTTTATTGCGGTATTTATTTACGCAACATGGCGCGACAGGCGTAATGAAATCGTACCAGAGGCGCAAGGTTAACACTTTTTTGCCTGCTATTCAGGAAACATACGGTCATAATATAGAGTAGTCTTATGGCGCTGGAAGGATTTCCTCTGGCAGGCAACCTTATAATTTCATTACGATTTAAGTAAAGACTTATATTCAGCTATCCTTTTTTTATGAGCGGATATAGAGAGTTTTTTATCGTTTAGCATAACGGCATTGTTATCGAATCGCTCATAAAGCGTTTCATTCTTTTTGTTTACTATACTGCTTCCCGCCGCCGGATTGGCCTCCACATATTCATTTAATCGTTGTACGCCTTGAGTATGTTTGTAAAAACTCACCGGCAGATAACGGTCTGCTTTATCGGACGGGAGAAAAGGTTCTTCACCACACAGACGTTCACAAATATTATCTTCATGAATTTTTACTAAGTTCATAAATTCAAGCTGAAGTTTTTTGGCGAGCGCCAGGCTAAAAATACCGCATTCAGAAGAGCTTCGTTGAATGTCCAGCTCGACCATAGCAAAATAACAATCAGGCAGTTGTTCACGTTCAAGAGCTGCTTTGGTCCTCAACGCCAGTAAAGCAGGTCCAAAAGCGCTACACGCTGCTGGTTCGAACAAAATCACCGATGTCTTTCCGTCCATAACTCTAAAATCGACGACTGAAATATGGATACCTGAACTTCCCATATTTACGAGAAATCGGGCAGATTCAACGCCTTCCATTCTGGTCTCCTTTATAGAGGAAACAAGCTCATGGACTGACATAACAAATTTAAGATTTAACTCTGGATACTTCTTATTGGCCTGTGCAACAAGAAAAGGCATCATTTCGAGATCGGTTTCCTCGTAACTGATATGAATCCAGCTGCCATCTATAATTTCACTTTCCAGACGCTCAACAATACAGGTCAATGCTTCGGTGTTTAGCTCCCCGCTGACGTCAGGCTGAGGCGATAAACTCGCCCCCATATTACGAGTCGTAGGACTTAGCATACTTTTCCCTCCACATGATAGCTCCTGCACCGAAAATATCATCTTTAACTTTTCAGATTCAATATATTGCCTGCAAAAATATGCCTCAATGATTGAGCCAGGCTACCAACCACCTCCGGATGATTATATATAAGAATTACTACTCAAAAAATCTTTTTTATAATAAAAGCTCAACACATGGTCATAAATGATAAAAAATATTTTAATTCATTCCTACCGCAATCGGTAACGCGCAATTATCGTCAGGTACAGCAGGGTTATGTGCAAAAGCAGTGCGCTGTAAATGCGCGTCTAGTTTCAGTCCCCGGAACAGCGATAGCGGTGAAGAGTCCATCCCCAAACGATACATAACCTTCTTACGATAAATACTGACGGTTTTTGTTCCCAGACCAAATTTTTTCGCCAGTTCAATTGCCGGATGTCCGGAGGATAATAATATCAGCAGCGCATATTTCGCCTGCGTGACACCGGGAGGTAGATTCCACCAGGCGTATTGATTGATATTAAACAATACCTCTTCCGGCGTCTCGCCGGCATTAAAAGCATACGTAGCAGCCACGGTTTTCTTTTGTGGCCTGTGGCAGAAACGCAGCCAGGCTTCCGGAAGACGGAGCTTCTCTCGCTCCGAGCGGATAGCGCAGGATAGTTCGTCTTTTAAAACATAATCCATAACGCCAAAATATTGCAGCACACAGCGATCGATATAATACAAGCGATCTGCCACTACCAAAACTTTACGGTTCTGCAACCGCGTCAGCAACGCATGAAAAAGATAAACATGCTCATGCGGGTTCAAAGCTAAAATCAGCCCGGCGTCCGGCATATCGGATAGAGAATGCAAAAGTGCGGTTAATGAGTTACACGTTTTAACGCACTTTTCCGGATATTTTTGCTTAAAAATAGACTGAAGGGCATAACAATTAGTCCAGTTAATACCGTATATAATTACATTTCTCATTTATTTATCCTTTTTTGAAAACTGACCACAGCTTCGGTAATGATTTTTCTTCCTGGGCGACTACTGCGCAAGTAGATAACGCCTTCTTACTACAAAGGTAATAAGACCAGATACGTTATTACATGCGCAATGTCGTTACCGAAATGAATTCCTTTTACAAATCTGATAATGATTAAATTTGCTGTTTTACTTTACTGTAATCTCTTAGAGTACAACGATTGCCCGGCGCCTGGTGGCCATGTATGTCTGACAATGAACGCTTTCGATTCCCTTTCATTAACTACATATCACTGGTGTAGCGATACTGAAATATACACTACGATTAAAAAAATATTTGGTATCTGTAACGCAAACAGATAGTAACGTTTAAAATAATTTCACAAATCAATGGTTCATCGTACGCATAAAGCTAAGCGGTGTAATCTTAAAATGCCGTTTAAAAATAGCGATAAAATAAGAAGGCGTATCATAGCCACACATCGTCGCGACTTGTGAAATATTTCCAGCCCCCATACGTAATAATTTTATAGCCTGATTCATACGAGCATCTAGGTATATTTTGCTAAAACTCACCTCTTCAGCGGCCAGTTTTCGCTTCAGACTTGATACGCTCATAAACAGCTTTCCCGCCACCTCAGCCTGTGACCATTTGCGGGTGAGATCGCTGATAATAATGTTATAAACTTTCTCTTTTGTCGTAATTTTTATTGCTCGCTCAAGGAAATCAAACCCACCGGGCTTACGTACAAATGCCGATATAAGATACATCAATGAGAAATATGAATAATCATGATCATCAATACTCACATTACTACAAACCCGTGGACATGCCACACCATGCAAAATAGAGTCAAAAGTATCACTCATCCCTGGCAACAAGTCCGCATGAAAAAAATACTTTGGTTTCGTTTTTAATGATAGCTCTCGATCATTATAGTTTCTTGTACTGTAAAAAACTTTGTAGAATTTTTGCATTAAGTCATAGGAAACTTCCAGTGAAGAAAAATCAATATGCCCTTCTATTTCGCTCATACTAAGCGTGATTGTTTGATCTTTTTCCAATAAAAATAAACACGGCGCAGATTGTTCGATGAACTCCCCAAATTCGTTTTCAATTCGCAAACTGCCTTTATTAAGTTTAAACAATAAGCAGTTTGCGACATAATAGTCTCTTACGTCAGCTAATCCATTTATTAATGGAAATTTGTTCGGCTGTTGAAGGTGATTATTGCTAATGGCCTCAACTGATTTATTCATTGAAGGCAATACCATATTTTATCCTGTGTGCTATAAGGAACTCAAAATCGTTATATTCTTATAAACAAATAATTAAAACTCACAGAGATGATTTAAATCCGATTTTTTTATTATTATAGCCAATAATTACATTCCAACGCGCGTTCATTTCGTCACAAAAAGATACCCTTACAAACTTTATGCACAATTTTGTAATGAAAGCTTACAATATTAATATAATCATTTCAGAATAAAACGGCTGGCAGACATCTTAATAATCCATATACATCAATAAGATAGACACACTGGCATGGTGCATTTTCTGCATTATTTGCTGATATATACACCATACCTTATCACAAATCGCCAGCAATGGGGGTTCACCAGTCAATTGCCTCTTTGTTTTCCCCGCCCGATAAAATAATCTCCTGCATCCAGGAGGTCATTTGTGACTGTGCGTTCATTGTACCAACTAATACCCCGTTTAAAGCCTCATATAAATGGGTGCCCGGTTCAACTTTTGCTAACATGTTTTGTAGCATAGCCGTTTGCTGCTCAAAAGAAACAAAAGCCGAATCACCACTGTTAGGATCTTTGAAGGCATTCATCTCTTGATAAATGCTATCTTTAAGCGTTTCAGAAGAGGCTGACTCAGGAAGCGCCAGAAGTCGTTGGTAGAATGCATCATAAAGATCAACGTCGCCGCCATTGCTTAAAGGCGCGCTATCCACATTATTCAGCATAGCGGCCCTGGCACTCAACGAAACCACACCCGTCGCTTCAGTATCTGCTGTCGGGACCAAATAAGAAGTCGGAATCGTACCCGGTATCACCTTATAACCTCCGCTTGCGTTTTTGTCTTCCATTCATCAATAAGTGCGTTAATGGCGTTATCAGAAATTGTCCGGCAGTCTTGTGGAAGTTCATCAAGATGATGCTTAATGACGCCTACTGCCGTTTCAACAAATTGTTCAGGTGAAAATTCTGCGATCTGATCGCCGCAACTCATGATAAAGCGCTGTTCCTGATGATATTTAAGATTAAAAGTGCCTGGCCAGTTCTCCATAAGCAACACCATCAGTTTTTGGTGATCTTTTTTCGCATTAACTGGCAGTGTTAAAAAAAGTTGCCCCTCAGGCTTATCGAAATCCCTTAGCCACTCATCCAGGACGGTTAAAAGCGTTTCGGGATGGTCGACCGCAGCTGAAAATAACTCGCGGGCATAAATCTGTATTTTTTCCATCCACTTCCAGGCCATTGTCTGATTATCAGTAAGATAAGCGGCGACCTGCTGTAACGCGTCTATCATTCCCTGCTCGTAACCTTCCTGATAGGCGTACATCCGCAAGGTCTTTGCCTCTTCTTCCGCCTCTCGCAAAATACGCTTAGCCCGTTGATGCGCCTGCTGTTCTAATCTTTCAATAGAGAAATAACGTTCCAGCGTTTTACGCTTTATCAGTATCCCCTCAACAGGCGAAAGCGGGGACGGTATTGGGATATTTTTGAGCATATTGTAAGGCCAGTAGCAAAATTGACATTTCTACAGCATCCTGCTTCAATGCCTCCTCAATAAATGGAGGAAAAAGCAAAGGAAAACGCTGTGCTAAAGATTCAGGTAAAAATTCATTTAGGGCATTTAACTGTGCATACCCGACGCTAAGTAAAAACCGGTGATTCGGCGCCTTATTGCAGACAGATAAACTTGTTCCCTGATGCATTGCCAAAAATGCTTGCGCCCAATCCGGCAGGCCAAGCAAGGCTCCCTGCCTTGCCAGATCGGCTCTCAGTTTATGGCAACCGAGTAAATACGCTACCTGCGGCAGTCGGCGCCACTGACGCAGCCACAGCTGCGTCAGTGAGTTTTGAATACACTCCTTTTCTCCGTTCTTAAGCCGCCATGCCGCCAGTATTAACTCATTTGCCGCCGCCCTGGCGGCGGGTCTGACAATCATTTCCGGCGCTATCTGCAACCGCTGAGGATGGATATACGATAACGGATCAAAAATGATTCTTTGCCAGATAATGGGTAATGGCTGCCTATTCATTTGACGATTTCGCCTTATCATCAGCCGTTATGCCTTTCTTATTGCGGGCATAATGGTTTTTGTAATACCAGACGCCAAAGCCTGCTGACATCACGGATAACAAAATAATCAACACAATCCAACTGGTTGCAAAAGAATTACGTTTTACTGGTGTGCCGGGAGCCTGTAATTGGGCATCAGAACGTTCTGACAACACAACAGAAATGTTGTCATAATCCACATCGGCAAAACTATTCTTTAAGAAACGCTTGATATCGCTGATCTGATGCGCAAGCGGCGAACCTCGTTCATATACGGCTAATGCCGACAGATGAACAGGTTTTGGCGGACGGCCATTTTCACCAGCATCAATATCATAACTAATATGGACCCTGGCGGAGAGCACGCCCTCCATCGTCTGTAATGACTGTTCCAGTCGCTGTTCAATAGCCGAATATAACCTGGCCTTTTCAGCTCGCGGAGACGATACCAGCGAATCCGCCGGGAACATCTGCGCTATTTCCACCCGTGGCCGGGGAGGAAGCTGATAAGTTTTAATCCAGTACACCGCAGCGGTAAAATCAGGCTCAGCAACGGTAATGCTATAGCCCAATTTTCCGCTATCAATTTTATTCGCCTCTATATTGTGCATTTGCAGAACGGCAATGACCTCATTAGCCTGTTCCTGGTCCAGTCCTTTTAAAAGATCCTTATCCTTACAGCCGGCAAGGGTCATTACCAGCAGAAAGGTATATAGATATCGACGAATCATGAGCGTAATAGCGTTTCAACAGCCCCGACTCCTTTACGAGTAAGGGTACTTACCATAGAAACATACAGGTTATAATCTGAAATCATCTCTTGCGAAATAGCCAGCTCTTTAGGATCCGTCACCAGATTAGGGTCCTCAATCCTGTTGGTAATCGTCTGTTTATCCACAGCCGTGGCAATCGCCGAACCAGAAAAAGCCTGGAGTAGCCGGTCATCCAGCGAGACAATGTCCGTCTCCATAGACCTGATATTGACCGCCTGCCCTATAACGGCATTCTCTGGGACAATAGTTGCAATCGACATAATCCACCTTATAACTGATTAACGGAAGTTCTGAATAATGGCAGCATCAATATCCTTAAAGACTTTTACCGTGTTCGATTGCGCGTTACGGTACAAGTTATATTCCGAGAGCTTACTCTGATACGCCGCCAGTAGCGCCGGATCGGAGGGTTTTGCTGCTAATTTATCCAGCGCCTCTGTTACCTGCGTTTGTAGATTATCAACGCCCGTATCAAATTTTGCTGAGACGTCATCCAGATAGCCTGACCAAGGTGTTGCCATAATGACTTCCTTATTTACGTTAAATTAAAGTGGGCTTGGGAAATACCAATGGCCTGGGCTCATTTTGATATAACCTTCCGCCCCGTACTGAAATGAGCGCCCCTTGAGCCAGTCATCTTTTAATTCGATCGCAAACTGCACATAGCGTCCTCCCCATGTGCGGTAATAGCTATCGACAAATTGACGGGCTCTGAGTATTTCTACATCATCGAGCGCCCCCTGAATAACAAACGTTACGCCCCCCTTATGATTCCTGCGGGAATAAGGTAACGCCTGCTGTTTTAGCCCCGCTTCCGCCTGGCCTGCTGCGGTAACATCGTCCATCAACGTGATGTTAACCGAATCCGCGTAAGGCATTAGCGCTCTCAGCTTTTGACTTAACATCTCGAGCTCTTTCTTGCTCATCGTGTTTCGCTGGCGGCTTAGCCAGAAAACGGGTTTACGCGGCTCATCGAAATGAATCCGATAATAAGCCAGCTGCGGATAATAGGTATCCAGCCAGATAGAGATACGCTTATTTTCTTCGTTTTCGTTAATCACTCGCGCATTTTTATCATAATCGCCCCTCGCTAAAACCTGACGAGCCCACAGCGTATCTCTTTCATTTTGCGCAGCGACATAGAGCATTTTGTCCCGGCCTGGCAACACCTGAAAACGCTCCTTCTCCTGCCCCAATAACGAATCGAGCTCTGCGGCCTGCCGCTGCGGCGAGTTAAGTATCCATAACGTCCCCACAGTCCCAATTCCCAATATAAAAAACCCGGCCAGTGCTGCTACAATTCCGTTTTTAAAACGCGGCTCGTTCTTTTTTGCAGACGTTTCTAACTTCTCAGGCTGCTCGGGCACCCACGGCTCGCTTTCCGGGCGAATCAGGATAAGCAATTCACCGACCTGTATTGGCGTATTTAATTGCACCGAACGAGATTCAGAATTTCCTTCTTTCAGCTCATGGAGTATAATTTCGGTCGTATCCGTATCCACCTGGATTTCAAAATTTACTCCGCCATGGTCCAGCGGGATAAAAAAGCTATCGGCAGGTATATCAGGGAGTTGGCCTGAAGCAGTGAGCGCATCACTCTGACCTACCACAAAGAGTGTTCGGCCTGTCAGCAATGGAAACTCACAGCCGTTCAGTGAGCTGTTAAGTAATCGAACTATGTATGGCCCAGGGCTTGTTATCGTCTTCTCTTTTGATGTTTCCATATATACTGTTAGCGATGTCTGTCGTTCTCGATAGCAGCAGATTACCGCACAGGACACAGGGATTCCTGATGAAAATAGAATGAAAAGTGAGAAATAAAATCAATTTATTCTGTATAATGCGTCTCAACACATATTAAAAGAACCATCATCCCCATTGGGGCTTAAACTACTGTAGATAAATTACCCAAATTTGGGTTCTTTTGGTGTAACAATCAGACCATTGCCAACACACGCTAATAAAGAGCATTTACAACTCAGATTTTTTCAGTAGGATACCAGTAAGGAACATTAAAATAACATCAACAAAGGGATAATATGGAAAATGTAACCTTTGTAAGTAATAGTCATCAGCGTCCTGCCGCAGATAACTTACAGAAATTAAAATCACTTTTGACAAATACCCGGCAGCAAATTAAAAGTCAGACTCAGCAGGTTACCATCAAAAATCTTTATGTAAGCAGTTTCACTTTAGTTTGCTTTCGGAGCGGTAAACTGACGATTAGCAATAATCACGATACGATTTACTGTGACGAACCTGGGATGTTGGTGCTCAAAAAAGAGCAGGTAGTTAACGTGACGCTTGAAGAGGTCAATGGCCACATGGATTTCGATATACTCGAGATACCGACGCAACGACTTGGCGCTCTCTATGCACTTATCCCAAACGAGCAGCAAACCAAAATGGCGGTACCCACAGAGAAAGCGCAGAAAATCTTCTATACGCCTGACTTTCCTGCCAGAAGAGAGGTATTTGAACATCTGAAAACGGCGTTCTCCTGTACGAAGGATACAAGCAAAGGTTGCAGTAACTGTAACAACAAAAGTTGTATTGAAAATGAAGAGTTAATTCCTTATTTTCTGCTGTTCCTGCTTACTGCTTTTCTCCGACTCCCGGAGAGTTATGAGATCATCCTTAGCTCGGCTCAGATAACGTTAAAGGAGCGCGTTTACAACATTATATCTTCGTCACCCAGTAGACAGTGGAAGCTTACGGATGTTGCCGATCATATATTTATGAGTACGTCAACGCTCAAACGGAAACTTGCAGAAGAAGGTACCAGCTTTAGCGACATCTACTTATCGGCAAGAATGAATCAGGCAGCAAAACTTTTACGCATAGGCAACCATAATGTTAATGCTGTAGCATTAAAATGTGGTTATGATAGCACGTCCTACTTCATTCAATGTTTCAAAAAATATTTTAAAACTACGCCATCGACATTCATAAAAATGGCGAACCATTAACATTTTTTGTATCTGTCACTTAAGTAAAGATTTTTATTAAAATTGTAATAATTTAAAATTCAGACTGCGCATTAACACGCTCTATCAGGATGGGAGGCTATTCAATATCATTGTTCTGTCCGGAAGACAGCTTATACTGATATCTCTGGTAATTTAAAGTAAGGCTGATTATATAACACGATTTTTGTGAACTTGTCATCGCTATGATGACTGGTAAAACGATATTGCCTTATTCACAGCGTAAGAATTCGTCCAGATGACACTATCTCCTTCCGGCTTTAACCCTGTGGATTAAGGCCGGCATTTTATTCATATTTATACATCATCCGTTCCCTCTGAGAACTATTTGCCTGAACGGTTTATACCGAAACAGTCACGCTTGTTAGCTTTCTGCCAGGCATACCTCCTCTCTTCCTCCTGATATCGATATAATGCCTGGGGCCAGCCTGAGGATGATACTGCTCATAAACCCCCTGCCTTTTTGACGCTATAACTGAAGGGAGTAAAGAAAAGACGATATCATTATTTTGCAAAAAAAATATAAAAATAAGCGCACCATTAAAAACAGTCTTTCATTTATATTTTGGAACCTAAGACAAATTACACTCTTAAACTTTCAACGAATGGTCATTTAGTGGAAATCTTCGAGAAAAATGGTTCTGATGGTGTAATTATCAGACCATTAACCATGAAGATATAATAAGCAGCATTTACACCCCAAAAAAATGCAGTAAGATAGCTACAAAACTAATCTCTATTGCAATGAGGCCAAGTTAAATATGTAAATATTTAGATGCCAGGCGCTGACTCTCTCTGCACCAGGATATACGGCAGCGTCCATTCGATAATCACGGTTAGTTATAACAATATTATTACCAACATGTCAGTTATTTAAAGCACAGGCATAAGCTAAATAATCAAATGTTAAAAACATATAAACCCGAGCCCGTAGAATATGACATTAAGCTCATAATAAAAGCTCAACCTGACCGTTAGTACTAACAGCAGAATTACTGAAACAGTAGATTCTATCCTAACGACTTGTATTAGTTATTATAACTTTTCACCCTGTAAGAGAATACACTATTATCATGCCACATTTTAATCCTGTTCCTGTATCGAATAAAAAATTCGTCTTTGATGATTTCATACTCAACATGGACGGCTCCCTGCTACGCTCAGAAAAGAAAGTCAATATTCCGCCAAAAGAATATGCCGTTCTGGTCATCCTGCTCGAAGCCGCCGGCGAGATTGTGAGTAAAAACACCTTACTGGACCAGGTATGGGGCGACGCGGAAGTTAACGAAGAATCTCTTACCCGCTGTATTTATGCCTTACGACGTATTCTGTCGGAAGATAAAGAGCATCGTTACATTGAAACACTGTACGGACAGGGCTATCGGTTTAATCGTCCGGTCGTAGTGGTGTCTCCGCCAGCGCCGCAACCTACGACTCATACATTGGCGATACTTCCTTTTCAGATGCAGGATCAGGTTCAATCCGAGAGTCTGCATTACTCTATCGTGAAGGGATTATCGCAGTATGCGCCCTTTGGCCTGAGCGTGCTGCCGGTGACCATTACGAAGAACTGCCGCAGTGTTAAGGATATTCTTGAGCTCATGGATCAATTACGCCCCGATTATTATATCTCCGGGCAGATGATACCCGATGGTAATGATAATATTGTACAGATTGAGATAGTTCGGGTTAAAGGTTATCACCTGCTGCACCAGGAAAGCATTAAGTTGATAGAACACCAACCCGCTTCTCTCTTGCAAAACAAAATTGCGAATCTTTTGCTCAGATGTATTCCCGGACTTCGCTGGGACACAAAGCAGATTAGCGAGCTAAATTCGATTGACAGTACTATGGTTTACTTACGCGGTAAGCATGAGTTAAATCAATACACCCCCTATAGCTTACAGCAAGCGCTTAAATTGCTGACTCAATGCGTTAACATGTCGCCAAACAGCATTGCGCCTTACTGTGCGCTGGCAGAATGCTACCTCAGCATGGCGCAAATGGGGATTTTTGATAAACAAAACGCTATGATCAAAGCTAAAGAACATGCGATTAAGGCGACAGAGCTGGACCACAATAATCCACAAGCTTTAGGATTACTGGGGCTAATTAATACGATTCACTCAGAATACATCGTCGGGAGTTTGCTATTCAAACAAGCTAACTTACTTTCGCCCATTTCTGCAGATATTAAATATTATTATGGCTGGAATCTTTTCATGGCTGGTCAGTTGGAGGAGGCCTTACAAACGATTAACGAGTGTTTAAAATTGGACCCAACGCGCGCAGCCGCAGGGATCACTAAGCTGTGGATTACCTATTATCATACCGGTATTGATGATGCTATACGTTTAGGCGATGAATTACGCTCACAACACCTGCAGGATAATCCAATATTATTAAGTATGCAGGTTATGTTTCTTTCGCTTAAAGGTAAACATGAACTGGCACGAAAATTAACTAAAGAAATATCCACGCAGGAAATAACAGGACTTATTGCTGTTAATCTTCTTTACGCTGAATATTGTCAGAATAGTGAGCGTGCCTTACCGACGATAAGAGAATTTCTGGAAAGTGAACAGCGTATAGATAATAATCCGGGATTATTACCGTTAGTGCTGGTTGCCCACGGCGAAGCTATTGCCGAGAAAATGTGGAATAAATTTAAAAACGAAGACAATATTTGGTTCAAAAGATGGAAACAGGATCCCCGCTTGATTAAATTACGGTAAAATCTGAGAGAGGAGATATGCATTATTTTTTTATCATCGTAATCTGGTTGCTTAGCATAAATACGGCATGGGCTGATTGCTGGCTTCAGGCTGAAAAAATGTTCAATATTGAATCCGAACTACTTTACGCTATCGCCCAGCAGGAATCGGCGATGAAACCTGGCGCCATTGGTCATAACCGAGATGGTTCAACCGATCTTGGCCTGATGCAAATTAACAGCTTCCATATGAAAAGGCTGAAAAAAATGGGGATTAGTGAAAAACAGTTGTTACAGGACCCCTGCATTTCTGTCATTGTGGGCGCTTCCATTTTATCAGATATGATGAAAATCTACGGTTATAGCTGGGAGGCCGTTGGCGCTTATAATGCCGGGACGTCGCCGAAACGATCGGATATAAGGAAACGTTATGCTAAAAAAATTTGGGAGAATTACAGAAAATTAAAAGGAATGTCAGCAGAAGAGAAAAACAAAAGACTTTCTATCGCGTCAAACAAATAATTATACAGAAATAGCTTACTTTCAGATAGTTCTAAAAGTAAGCTATGTTTTTATCAGCGTGCCGTCGTCATAAGCAACTGGGCTTGCATTGCTTTTAGTTGTACAAACTGTGAGGCGTCTTCCAGCATTCTATTGTTCCGTGAATTCCGGAAATCTGCACGTACCTGCTCCAGATTACTATGAGGATTATCCTTAAGTACAAGGGCCGCCGCCATCGTTCCGGTTCTCCCCACTCCGCCCAGACAATGAATCATCGGTAAATGCTTATCTGATGAACTACGCCCCGGCGCGCCATTTTGGTTACTATTTTTCACCCTATCCGCCAGGTATTCTAACTGATCCGTAGACGGTAACGGCTGGTGATCTGGCCAATTTTTCACATGCAATACCGGGATTGTATACCGCTTTTCCCCGCAGGACAGTTGCATATTGTATTGGTCTATCGCTTCTCCCTGACTGGCTGAGCTCACTTTTTGGCTGTTGGTATGCACCTCGCCAAAGGTGTAGCTCCCTCTGAAATAGGGTGGTAATTGTTTTGCCTGCATCTGATCTTCCGACGTTAACACCACCAGGCATGAGCATTCTTTTTCAAGAAGCATTTTCATATGCGCTGCCAGCGCATCCGGCGTATTTTTTGGGTACGAACCGGCTAATGCCACAGGCTTACCGTCAAAAGTTAACGTATTCACTGGCACAGGCATTCCATCGCTCAGTTTCACCTGGGTTTGCTGATTAATTGGAATGCTGCTGACCGCAAACCGTGCCAGGCCCAGTGTCGGTCCGCTCATCGTCTGTGGCATTGGCGCGCCGGCTTCTATTTTCTCAAGTTCAGCTGTAACATTTTTCAGTTCTTTAGCAATAACGTGAATTTTTTTTACAGCCTGGGTTAATTCATGAGTAGAGGCTTTATCAACCCACCTCTCAACCTCTCCTCCACAGGTTCCCCATTGTGAGAACCGGGCTACACCGACCTGAATATTTGTTAACGTTGTAACATAATCATTAAGTTGTTTAGCCTCTGGAATTTTATTTAAATTCTGTAAATTCGTCATTAATGAACGCAGCGGGCCGTTACCTGAAGCCATCTCCTGGAAGTTTTCTCGCAGGCTATTTCCATCCATTTGTTCCAGTTGCGGTAATGTTCTTTTAAGTCCCTTTAGCGCGATATCGAGTAAAGGTTGCTTACTTTCTGCTCCAACATCGTTATTTTTTTCTGCCACTTTTGTATCGCCGCCTTTTATGACTAAAGCGGCATTCCTGACACCAACATTATCCTTGCTCTTAATAAGGTTTATAAACCCTTCGTCAGCAGCTTTTACACACTCCGTGATCTGCACTGCTAAACGTTGGGTAAGGGGTTTGTTCATATTTATACGGGACATTAACAGTGCGTCATTAACCGCTGTTTCCCCATATTTTTCCGTTAGTGCATGGAGAAATGTCTGTAAAATCTTTTGGTCCTGTACTCTGATATTTTCCGTATGTTTTTGCACCACTTCAGTGTTTTTAAATAACGGCATTTTTCCAAGCCAGGTTAATACTTTTGACGAAAATTTTTCAGGCGCAACATATGCCTTATCAGTATTTTCCTTAGCAATATAAAGTCGGGCATCATTCGACACACCAACTTTTGAAAACGAAGACAACGTTAAATTATTCAATTTTCTCTCCTCATACTTTAGCATATTCCTGCAGTATGTTTTTGAGCACTTCCTGCTGATTCACAAATGACTCAAGCTGCGATATAATATGGTAAGTATTTGTCAGATCGGTAATTGCATGTATAAGCAACAACGTCTCTGCGGCATCAATATACGCTAACGTACCTTCATTATTCGCAGCCAGTTCACCATTAATCACCATAATCTGCCGCCAGATAGAATCGCCACAAACAGGCGATAACGGTATAATCATACCGTTCAATAACCAGATATCATCTTTAGCTTCAATAGACGTAAAAATATCGCTATCGAGTAATAATAAGCACTGATTGTTGTCGTCAAAAGTGAGCGGTAAACCCAATTTCTCACCAATATTAGCGATAATATCCTGGTGTGCTTGCAATTTACTTTCCTCTTGAATTATATCTTTTATAAGATTGCTTCTTCAAATTTAATCTGGTTACACAATGTCTTGATACTTTTTCGCGCCCATCGCCGGGCGCAATATTTCTCTCCTTTAATCCAGTAGAATAGCCATTCACTACGCATCGGAACACATATCAGCAGCTCCTTCGGATCATTTTCAACATGACGTAACTTGCCTTTAATAACAAAACGCGAACTGTCAGCAATATCATCATATATTGCAGCCATACCTGAACCGGGTACTACATGTGTGATGATTTTCATAACAATTAATCTTATTCAATTGTTGTCAAGCGAGAGAAAAATACTACACCCTGGACTCAAGACTTTTTTTAACAACACGGCATATATCCGCAAAGGTCGTCATATCAGGAAGATCGTTTTCATTGCAACTAATGTCAAACTCCTCACTAAGACCAAATACAATATCAATTAAATCCAATGAGTCAGCGTAAAGATCCTCAACCAGATGGGTCTGACCATTGATACTATCAACATCAACGGCAATACAGGAGGTGATCACTTTTTTGACTCTTGCTTCAATATCCATATTCATCGCATCTTTCCCGGTTAATTAACGCTGCATGTGCAAGCCATCAACGGTAGTAATAACCCGATCCACGCCAGGTTTATTCAGGTATGACTCGTAAGCCGGGCCAGCTCGCCAGCTACCGTCTCCGATAAGGCCGTCCAGCACATTACTTAACACATAGTCAGTTTCCCCTTTTAGCCTGGTCAGCCCCGCCTCTCTGGCAAACTGCAGTGCAATCTCAGCCAGTTTTTCTTTTTGTGGATGATGAGTAATGACCTCTTTGAGAGTCTCCATTTTCGCTTTCAATTCTGGGTGCTTGTCAATATCGCTACATTGCGCTTTCAACGCTGCACTCTTTATCGTGTCATTGGGTAATATTTCCGCACGCAAGCCGTCAAACGCTCTGCGTACAGGGAACGGTGTGGAGGTATCTGGCTCCAGGGCTTTACGTATCACACCCAAAAACGTCTCACGGGCGTCGAAATGCATTGAATGCATATTCGTAACGCTCGGTACTGTTGAGAGGAAACTATTTTGCTTAAACTTCAAACCAGAAAATGGGCCAGTCTTATCTGTCTGACTATTATCATTATCGGTCGTACCGGCTTTATTACCTGTAATTACCGTCGTGTCTGATTGTAAGGTATCGGTTTTAACATTCTCGACGCCAGCCAGTTGACTGGCAAGCGGCTTCACATTCACAATCTCTGCCGTCTGGCTTTGCTGTTTATTATCATCAACGCCGTGCACCGTGGCCTGTACCGGCTTGCCGATAATGCTCTTGCTGGTTACGCCATCGACTTCATCAAAAGAGGTTGTTTCACCCGTAGTGCCCTTTTCTGACGTGACCACCTTTCCATCTTTACTTTCGGATGAAGCGTTGGTCACAGCCTCTGCCGTCGCATGAGCCGTGACGTCAATTTTACCCGCGATGCCATGGTCAATTGCCCCTGTGCTGGCGCTGTGTGCCGTCTCCGTTTGATGCGTAGTCGAATCCACACGCGAATGACTATGACTTACGTTGCTGCTGTTAGTCGAATGGTGTGACTCGCCATTGCGTTGGCTGTTATCAATAAATGTTCGGCTATTATCAATCGTCTTCCGGCTATTATCATGGTTGCTATTATCGATATGGCGCTGGCTATTATCGACATGGCTTCGGCTATTGTTAATATGCTTACTGTTATCCACGCTATGGTTACTGCTATCAATATTAATATTGATATTAATACCCGTAGGTTCTGCTTTTTTCCCACCATCAGGTACTGGTCCAGCCGCAGGCTCCGGAATTTTAGGGTCAGGCAGTTTATCTGCAGGAATTTGTGCAAAAACATTACGTAGCAGCAGGGGTATCAACGTTTGCATTTCAAGGTGCCGGGCTTCCCGTCCTACGCTGGTACCCTGCTCTTGCGTTAATTTTTGGTGGCACATATCAAGCGCCTCAACCGCCTTCGCCGCCGCTTTGTCAACAAGGTGCGTAAGATTGCTGCGGGTTAACGGATCTAACGTACAGCCAAAGTTATGTTCAATGCAGCTGGCAATATAGGGCATCACCTCCTGCATAACAAGATTCGTCGATAATTTACTTAATTCACCACCAGTGTTATTTTTGATAATATCTAACAGCTGCTTTTCCAGGTTTTCCAGCTTCGCTTCCGCTTTCTTTGTTTCTGGCAGCCATGGCCCAAAAGCTGACTTTTCTTTCAGGCCATCTTTTATGATTTGCGCGGTATACTCTGCCCCCACCTTCATCAGTAGCGTCTTCGCCTCAGGAGAATCACTGGTGGCGTTGAGCGCTGAACGAAAGAGCCCGGCAAACTCCATTATCGCTTTCTTACCGGCGACATTATTTGAATTGGTAAAAACTTCTTTTAACGCCTCAGCGTCTTTCCCGCATTTAAACAATGCATCCAGACTCGCCTGTTTGATCAGCGCGGGAAAATCTTCCAGTTGCGGGCCTTTAATTTCCCCTGACAGCGTCGTTGTGGCACTTTCTCTGACTGCGGAAAGATTCGCCGCAAGATTCGTGGCCTGCGTTTTGATCTCGGTCTGCATACCTGGCATTATGACGGGGGGCTGAGTCCTTACACTTGTAACCATTATTAATATCCTCTTCTGTTATCCTTGCAGGAAGCTTTTGGCGGTTTCCAGGCTGCTACTTATCGTACTGCTCAGCACTTTTACCAGGTTGTCGTACAATGAATTGGCATTGCTATATTTTTGCGTCAGCGTCTGTAATGTGGTTTTCATATTTTCTTCCTGCGCTTTAAAACCCGACTGCCAGGCTTGATATTTGGCGTTATCCATTTCGAGTTTTGAGTCTTTTCCCGGCGCGCCTAAACCATCAATATCCTGAACCATTTTTTGTAATGGCGTCAGATCAACGGTGACGACATAACCGGATCCATAAGATTTCAGGCAGCTATTCGGTAAATTCAATTCACTGAGCCACTGTCTCGCTTCCGCTTCAGTGGCTACTTTAACGCCGCTGCCTGACTGCGCTGGAAATAAAACGGTATTACTGTTTATTTGATTATATTTATTGACTAAACTGTTTAAATCATTTTTGAGTGAGGTAACATCTAGCTTAACGGTATTACCGTCCTTACCTGGTAATAACCAGCCTCCCATTTTGGAAAGAATATCACTGAAGGCCTGATAAAAATCGGTATAGACTGCGACAACGTTTTCATAAACGCCCAGATAGCTGTCACCTATCGCCGATATATTTTGGGAAACCATATCCCAAATCTCAGCATCAGAAATGGTTGTTCTCGGCTGCGCCATAGGCGAAGCGCTAAATAAGGCCGACGTCGGCGCAGAAAACGCGCTCCGCAGGTTCTCATTTTGTTCTGCGGATAATGACACGCCAGACTTCGCCAGCGCATTCAGGCTGCTGGTCAACTGCTGGCGCGCCAGCGTGCGCTCGTCATTATTCTCTTCAGAGATCGGTGGCGTTGACTGCAGCGTCTGCTGTGCCTGCTGGATTTTAGTAGCCGCCTGCGATAATGAAATGATATCTGTACCGCGATGTTCTGTGGTAGACGGTACCACGGCAGTCTCGACGTGCTCGCTCGCCGAGGGAGTCTGCGGCCGTTCGGCAACGATCCCCGGATGAGGAGAAGCGGAATAATTTTGAATATTAAGCATAATATCCCCAGTTCGCCATCAGGAGCGCGATTAAATCACACCCATGATGGCGTATAGATGACCTTTCAGATTAAGCGCGAATATTGCCTGCGATAGCAGCAAGTGCGGATGCTTTCGACTGGTTAATGCTCTCCATTGTTTTCAGCATTTCCTGAATCAGGCTGGTCGATTTACGTGAACTTTCACGGGCTTCGTCCGATGCGGTGCTGGCAACACGGTTATTCACCTGGCTAATTTGCTGCTCGGAACGTTCCTGAGTAGCGGCGTACTGCCCGGACGCCCCTGCAATACCACCGACCGTGACCGAGTTCTTCATAATCAGATCGCCCGTCATCTGCATCTTGCGCGCATCAATTCGGGTCATATCCATGGTATTCTGCTCAAGACGAATATCGGATTCGACAGACTCAAGACGTTTCGACAGAATAGCCTGATGTTCAGGGGAGATTTGTTTATTACTGTCTTTAATACCCAGACTTTCCGTGGCGCTGGTTCCGGCATTAGATTTAAGCGTCGCATCATTAAGATTTTTTGTCGCATCGGTACCGGTTTTCTTCATATTTAACGATTTCAGAGAATCGACGCCTTCAGCACCGAGTTTGACGCTATTCTGCCCGTTCAGCACGTTTTTAATACTGTGGCTTTCAGTGGTCAGTTTATCGATCTTCGCGGCATTATGTTTAAGCGCGCCTCTTTCATTCTGCAGCCCCTTATATTCCAGTTTGGCGCCCACGCCAGTGATCCCCAACTGAAGCGCGCTCTGGGAAATACTACCGGACAACGCATTCATCCCTTCGCGCATCATGGAGCTTGCTGTCGTTTTAGCTGCATCAAAGCTGACTAATGACAACTTACCAGACAGTTTGCTATCAGCCTGGTTCAACGTCAGCATTAACGTATTCGCGGCAGCCAACAGCGCAACGGCACTGGAAGACATTCCGCTAATATCAAAAAACTTTCCGACTTCTGCCTGCTGCTCGCGTAACTGGGTTTGCACAACCTCATTCGCTTTAGTCGTGACATTATTTGCCAGAGCATTCAAATCCTGATTCATGTCGGTATTTTGAATACTGGCTTTTAAAAAGGACGTGATCGTTCCGGGGGTTTGCGTTAATACCCCTGGCGCAGGCGCGCTCAGTGTAGGACTCAACCCCAGGTCACTGACTTTACTGCTGCTAATACCAATACTATTCAGAATATCTTTAGCGCTAACGGATTGCGAAGCTGTCTGTGAACTATTCTCAACAGAATGATTATTTAAATAAGCGGCGGGATTTATTCCCACATTACTAATTAACATATTTTTCTCCCTTTATTTTGGCAGTTTTTATGCGCGACTCTGGCGCAGAATAAAACGCGAAGCATCCGCATTTTGCTGTACCGCAGAAGACATGGCTTTTTGCAGTTCCGCCGTTACCTTCTGGTTTTCACCAAATATTTCTACGGATTGTTTAAGCCACTGCTGAATCTGATCCATGGCAAAACGGGCGAGCATAAAATCAGCAAGCGCCTCGCTGGCATTTTTAATAAATACGCCCTCGGCAACACCACCGGCTGACTGGGCTGCGGTATTCGTGACTTCCATGCCCAACGCCACTTTATTTAGGGTATTACCTACCAGCTCTTTACTTAAGGCATTCGTTTGCAGGCCCATCTTGCTACCTACATTACCCAGACCGCTAGTAATACGTTGCATCCCCTGGGTAAAGAGTTTGCTGCCGTTTTGCGCCAACTGTTTCAGCACGTTAGGCACCAACTTCTTAATCGTTTCGCCCATCATTTTGCTCAGCGCGTTACCCAGTTTCGCCGCCGCGCCTTTCCCGACAACTGCGACCACCACAATGACCGCCACCATGGCAATAGCGGCGACAATCGCACCAACAATGCTGCCGGCCATCTCTGCCGTTTTCTTATCGACGCCTAATCCTTCCAGCGCTTTGGTAATCGCCTTGCCAATCAGCTCCATTAACGGCTTCAGCACATGCTCCATAATCGGGTTTAGCGCCTGCTGAATAAACGACACCCCCGTCGCCGCCTTCACAATTTCATCGGCCACCATTACCGCAAGTCCCACCGCAGCCAGCGCCAGACTCGCCCCACCGGTAAAAACAGCGGCCACAACGCTGACAATGGTTAGCAGCGCGCCGAGGACTTTCCCGATACATCCCATAATGCGGTTCGTTTCCTCGGCTTTGCGCGTCTCTTCCTGGAATTCAGCCGATTTCTTTTCCATCTCCGCCTGACGCCCTTCCTGCAAGGCGTTGAAAAGCGCAAGATCGTTTTGCAGGCTTTCTTCCGTATTTTTGCCCACAATCTCAATAAACATGGCCATGAGCATAGTGAGGCGGGCGACATTTGACAGATTATCCTGCTCACCCTGGGAAACCTGATTCTGAGAGGCGGCATTAGCCGTTCCCTGGAATTTGGTCAGAATGTTATCCGCTTTCTCGGCTTTCGCTTTGGCGTCTGTGCCTGCTTTAACCGTCGCATCCGTGGCCTTATCTAAGGCCTCTTTCGCCTCTGTCGCTTCTTTTCCGGCCTGTTCTACCGCGGCTTCAGCTTGTGCATAGCCGGGGTCAGCCGGGTCCAGCGATTGCAATTTATTTTGCGCCTGCGTCAGTTTTTTGGTCGCAGCGTCATAAACACTCTTGGCGGTATCCGTCTTTTTGATACTGGCTTCATAGAGATCCGTCGCCTCCTGAGCCTCTCCCAGAGCCGTCTGGAATTCTTTCGATACCTGAATCCCCATCTCTTTTTGTGACTCAATCATCGCCTGCCATACCGCCAGACGAGACTCCAGTTGAGACAGCGAAACATCACCCAGTAGCGTCATTAACTTGCCAAGCAGTAATGTCAATTGCCCTTCGCTGGAGAGTTTTTCCCGGGCGGCGTCCGTAGGCGGCTTCAGACCCACCGTATTAATAGCGCTCTCGCCGGACTTTGTTCCGGCTTTAAGGTCGCCCGCTTTCGTTGCCACCACATCTTTAAAAGCTTTATCCGCCGCTTTTAAAAAGTCCGTGTTCTTACGAACGCCTTCAAAAGCCGCCTCAGCGAGGCGCGGATTTTGGGTATATCCGCTACGGCTAATGCTACTTGCGTCATTTACCATAATTATTCCTTTTCTTGTTCACTGTGCTGCTCTGTCTCCGCCGTTTTTAGCGCCTCCAGATAGACCAACGCTTTTGCCCGCAGAGACTCATCTTCAGTACGTTCATTGACAAGTTCAAAACACTGTCTGGCTTTTGCTGCCTTACGCATTAATAATTGACACTGCCCGGTAAAAAAAACGGGGCGATAATCATTTTTAAGTAACGTAAACGCTACTGCATAAAGGTCACATGCTTTCTGAAATTGTTTTTTCAGTTGGCATACCGCCGCCAGTCCCATGGTGTAATCGGGATTGTAAAAATCATAAATGCATAAGAAACGAAAGAATGTCTCAGCTTCATCCAGTCGTCCCTGGTTATAAAACTCATAAGCATGAGCATATAAACCGTCCATCATATCTTGAGGGATCCCATGAACGTCTTTTAGCGTGGCGCCTTCACTAACGGCATCCCAAATCATTTCCGCAACACGTTCTTCGCTGACATTATTTTGATAATCCATTACTTACTCCTGTTATCTGTCACCGACTTTGTAGAACTTAACGACTGCGTTTATCTGATGCAGTTATTAAACCCCGACGGTGGTTAGTGAACATTCAAAAAACGCCCAATGAATACATCGCTACTGCTTTACGCGGCTCAATGCCGTACCTCGTTTTCTTGTGGCTGAATAACGTCTTTGCCCGCGTTTTCTACCTCTTCCAGCCAAACCAGAAGACGTAAAACTTCATCAATTTCTTCCAGACTCACCAGATCATAACGGCGATGGGTTTTGAAAAGACTGCGCGCCAGTTTGATATCGACGATCACAGGTACGCCAACCTTCTCCGCATAGGCGCGGACGGCCAGTGCGCGCTGATTCGTTTCATACACCGAGATCATCGGAATCGGCATCAATTCGGGTTTAAAATAAATCCCGATCGTAATATGCGTGGGGTTGGCAACAATCAGGCGTGAGTTTTCAATATCAGATTTCACCTGTTCAGACAGAATTTCCATATGAACTTCACGTCTTTTAGATTTAACCTCTGGGTTCCCTTCCTGCTCCTTCATTTCACGCTTCACTTCTTCCTTATCCATTTTCATATCTTTCATGGTCAGGAAATATTCCGCAATAGCATCCAATAATAAGACAATCAATGCGCAAGCAAGGCAAGTTAATACCAATGCGAGGAGAAGTTCACGCCAAATGACGGCAATACCTACAATATTGCCATTTAGCTGAGAAAAGATTTCAACCTTATATTTCTTCCAACAAATGATGGCGGCCACCACAAAGGATGAGAGATACAGTAGGGTTTTGACCGTATCTTTAACCGTGCGCATACTAAAAAGTTTTTTTGCCCCTTCTACCGGGTTTAACGCCGATAAATTAGGCTTTAATGCTTCTGTCGCCAGCACAAAACCGGCCTGTAATAACGCCGGTAATGCGGAACACACTAAGCAGAGCAGCATAAATGGAATCAGATATTTTAACCCTATCCCAAAAACGGCCAAACTGTAGTCAGCCATGCTCTGATCAAAATTATCCGCAATAATGATCTTAATTATCCCCATAAACTCATTAAATGAGCCATACGACACCAGATAGGCAATTCCTCCCAGCGTCAGGCAGGCGATAATGAGATCTTTACTTTTAAATGACTGGCCTTTTTTAGCGGAGTCTTCCAGCCGTTTTTTAGTCGGTTTTTCTGTTTTATTCGAGGACATGCGTCGCCCCTCGCTCGTAAAACCAACTGCTTAACCCTGTGGCCTGGAAAGAGAGTCGCAGTACATTGTCCGGTAGTACCGGAGAGAAATAAAGCAGCATAATTAAAACGGCAATACCGCTTTTTACCGTCAGTGAAATCGCAAAAGCGTTCATTTGCGGAGCAAAGCGCGACAATAAACCCAGGAATACTTCTGACAGCAACAGCACTAATACCACCGGACTGGCCAGAACCAAGGCGTTTTGAGCCACCTGATTAATAAACGTTAATAGCGGCGGTAATGAAGGCGTGCACTCGTTCATCGGATCGCATAGCTGATAGCTTTTATTTAACACGTCAACCATCGTGACCAGACCGCCGTTTTGTAAATAAACGACAGCGGCAAACATATTCAGGAAATTAGCCATTTCCGAGGTATCAATACCGTTTGCCGGATCGATACTGCTACTTAGCGTTGCCCCTCGCTGGTTATCGATAATACAACCCAGCGCATGCATAACCCAAAAAGGCCATGACAGCAGACAGCCCAGCATGACGCCTACCGCCGCTTCTTGCAGAACTAACGGGATCATCGCCACCGATAAAAACGGCGGCGCCTCGTTCAATGCATGCGGCCATACTCCCAATGCCACCAGGATGATAATGGCGTTTCTCGGCGCGCCGCTTAATACCCCGCTATTCAAAAACGGCAGGAAGAAAAAAATCGGCGCTACGCGAGCAAACCCTAGTGCCGCAGACGCAACCAGGTGATGAATTTCAAAGTACAACGCGTAAAGCATTTTTTACCCCTTAGCCAACGCCAGGAATATCACCTGACGCCCGTAAGAGAGTAAAACTTCGCCATACCAGCCAGACAGTAAAAACAAGCATAAACACACGCCAAGTAATTTAATGCCAAAAGGCAGCGTCTGTTCCTGTAATTGCGTTACCGTCTGGAATAACCCTACCAGGAGGCCGATAATCGTTGCGACAATCGTCGGCCACCCTGACAGGATCAAAACAAGATAGAGCGCCTTATTACCTGCAAACACTAAATCATCCATTTAACTATCCCGTCTCGTAATGATGTCATGTTGCAATGTCCATATACTGTAATATCAATCCCTTAGACAGTAAGGTCCAGCCATCAAGCGCGACAAAAAGCACCAACTTAATAGGTGTAGATATCGTCACCGGACTCATCATCATCATCCCCAGCGCCAGTAGCACGCTGGATACCACCAGGTCGACGACAACAAAGGGCAAATAGAGATAAAAACCAATTTTAAACGCGCTTTTTATTTCGCTCAGCGCATAAGCAGGTAATAACGCAAATATTGATGGTTTTTCAATTTCATCTTTGTCACGCTTTACCGTCTCGGTCTCTTCTCCATACTGACGCTTCAGTTGCGCGTTTTCAAAAAACTGAACTAACTCGCGATCTGAATATTTGATCAGATAATCGCGATAACCATCCAGACCTTCATCAACGTGTTTACTTAATGACGAAATATCATTAAAGGTGACATCTTCGTCCTCAAAATAGACGTAGGCATCATGCATTATTGGCCACATAACAAACATAGAAAGCAGCAATGCGACGCCGTTAAGCGTCATATTTGAAGGTATCTGCTGCAATCCCAGGGCGTTACGCACCATGACAAATACAATAGAAAATTTAACGAAACAGGTTCCTGACGCAATAATAAATGGCAACAGGGTGGAAAATGCCAGTAAGGCAATTAATGAGATATCATTCCCCATTACCAGACTCGCTCAGCCATTCATGGATCTCAACGCCTAAGGTGTCATTCATCTGTACCAGTTCGCCATTACCCAGCAAAACACCATTCGCCATAATTTCAACGTTAAGTTCAGCATTGGTCGGCAGTGATAATAGCTGTTGCTGCCCCATGGCTTCGAGTTCGGCGAGGGTAACGTTCTTACGATACAAAACAAATTCCAGTTTGACGGGCAATTGATTCAAGCCAGGCAGAGTTTCTGCAGTTTCAGTTGTATTATTTTCTTCTTCGATATGTTGAATATCTAACGTTTCCACAATAATTCCCCCTTCAACACGGTTGAAATGACCTAACTTTTTCGCGTAGCAATAAACTTCCGCACGGGAAGTACGAATCAGGAGTACATCTCCGATCCCGATTCGGCCCAGCAACGAACGCTGCGTATCACTGCTACCGATTACAAAGCGCAACGGCCAACGCAGCATTTTCGGCCTGCCGCCCCCGACTGCAGGCAGTTCAGGAAGATATTCAAACCACAGGCCGCCCCGATCGCTCATAATGTGCAACAATTTCCCTTCCGGCAGCGCGCTTCCCGGCACGGGGTTCTCTACGCATAAACGCCGACAGGACAAATGCGGCACGGGCAACTCAAACGGTCGCTCTGTCGCAGCAAGCCAGGGAACGACCAGGTGCTCAGCGCCAGCAGAAACCGCCGCCCCCGCCAGAGCGGGAGAGACATGCTCAAGCCAGTCCCCAGGTTGAATCCACGCCGACCACCGTTTTTCTGCATCGCTCAACCGAACCCACATTCCTTGTCGCGTCGGATATTCCAGCGTAGCTTCCTGGCCATGGCGCTGGCATTCTGTCGCGGTTTGCGCCAATAGCCATTCGCGACGATCAATCTGTCTCACACGCAATGACATCAGGCGTCATCCTCCTCGCCAGATTGCTGTCTGTGCTGTTGCTGCTGCGGATTTTGTTGATCGTCTCGCGTCAGGTGCCAGCGCTGGGGATTACCGTTTTGCCATTGATCATGCAAACGATGTTCAACCTGCGTATTTGACGGTATTAACGAAAACTCCCCTGCTTGCCGCGCCTGAATATTGACGGAATAGTCATTTCCCCAGCGCTGAAAACGGTAAGTCAGCGAGCTATCCTCTCCTTTCACGCCATCGGCAGTCGGAAAAATAGTCATCATCGGCTTTGATTGCGCCGCTAAAGGCATTTTTTCATCGCCGCCGGTTAATTGGCTAAGATCGGCGATAGTGGTTGGTTGCAGCGGAAGCTGAGAAACATCTTTAACCTTTTTATGATCTTTATCGTCAGGCTTACCGGTATTGGCTGCGGCCATTCGGGCAGGTGCGACATCCCGCGCCAGCGGCGCGCCCTCTTTACGAACGCCTTCGCCCGCGATGGCTTTATTATCCCCAGGCAATGCCTTGATATTATCGTCAGAGATTCCCGTGGCGTTATCGGCTACTTCACTAACGGACTCCACGGCTTTTAAATCAGCAGATAATTTTTTACCGCTTACGCTTTCTAACGGCCTATTTTTAGACGATAGCAACGCTGCGGATTTATCTACTTTGGCCTCCGCAGAAATCAAACCGACAGATTTTTCAGCAGTGACTTTCAACAGTTTTTCAGCAATCCTGAGTTCGCCTTTTCCGTTATGATGCAGACCAGAAACGTTGCCATTGTGATGTTCTGATTTCGCTGGCGCGCCATGTCGCCATGCCGCCAGTAATACCGGTAAAGCCGTTTCTTTATGCATTACGAAAGCATCGCCATAGTCGCGATCTTTTTTATCACCGGAATATTCTGTCTTATGTTTTTCCACCGCTTTTTTTAATGCTTCTGATAAACCGCCAACCTCATCCTGCTGCGGCAGTAAAATGTTCCCGGATGAACTGACAGCTGACACATCGCCCATTAAATTATCTCCTCTGACTCGGCCTCTTCCTGCTGTATCTCTCGCTGGATATAGAATCTTTTCTGACGGATTATCCAGCGTTGATAGTTCCCTTCTTTGCGCAACCAATATTTACTTTTTTTCTGAAACTCTTCCCTTTTCTTTTCCAGCTCGCTCCGTTTTTCCTGAATTTGTATAATCTGGAGTTCTAAATCTTTTATCTGCCGGCGAACAATAGACTGCTTACGTAATAACGTATAAATTTCCTCACGACTGAGCTGTCTGTTTTCTGCACGCAGCGTATCTAATAACAATTTCAGACCCGCTATTTGTTCAAGGATCGCCTCCTCCTCGGCCTGCAGCCCGCGGTCCTCATCCTGATAGCGAAGTAATATCGACTCACACTGTGAATGAAATACCGTACAGCGCCGCTGCAATACTTTAATTCTGGTCAGCGAATGCATTCATACCGCTCAACGTGTCATCAAAGGATGAATACTGCGCTACCGGCTGGCATAACCAGGCTTTCAGGCTATCCCGCATCTGCATCGCCCGATCGTTATCGATATTTTCGCCAGGACGATATTCTCCCAAGTCAATGAAAAGCTGGAGCTCTTCCAAACGCGTCATTAATTTACGCACGGCAGATGCCTGTTCAGCATGTGTCGGCGTCGTGACTTGTCCAAAAACGCGGCTTACGCTTTTCAGTACATCGATTGCCGGGTAATGTCCCTGCCCGGCCAGCTTTCTGCTCAGATACAGGTGACCGTCAAGGATAGAGCGAATTTCATCCGCCATCGGGTCCGCCTCTTCCTCGCTTTCCAGCAGTACCGTATAAAAGGCAGTAATGCTTCCCTCGCTGGTCGCCCCTGGGCGTTCCAGCAAGCGGGGCAAATTATCGAATACGGAGGCGGGATAACCTCGACGGGCCGGACGCTCTCCCGACGCCAGTGCCACGTCTCGCAAAGCACGCGCATAACGGGTCATGGAATCGATAAAAAGCACGACCCGTTTTCCCTGGTCGCGAAAATATTCCGCTACGGTTGTCGCCAGTTGCGCCGCATTGCAGCGATCGACCGAGGGGAAATCGGAAGTGGCAAAAACCAGCACGCATTTTTCTTTCTTATGCGAAGCGCGCAACATATCCACGAATTCAGTGACCTCACGGCCTCGTTCACCGATAAGACCGATAACAAAGACATCCGCCTCCGTTTGCTCGATCAGCATATGCATCAGCATGGTCTTACCGCATCCTGCGGAGGCAAAAATGCCCATTCGCTGGCCTACGCCACAGGTCAATAACCCGTCAATCGCGCGCACACCGGTAATCAGCGGTTCACGGACGCCAACGCGTGAAGCGTAAGACGGCGGTGCGACATCAATAACGCGTTCTTCGCTAATCGGCGCCACTTCAGGGGTAAAACGCTCAACGATTTTCCCTGTCGGATCCAACACCGCGCCTAATACCGAGTATCCCACCCACGCCGATAACGCACGTCCAGTGGGATAAAGCACGACATCGCGGCTCAGCCCCTGGGCATTGCCGATAAGGCTCAACACGGTGCGTTCCCGCTGTAAGCCAACCACCTGCGCACGTGCAACAACCTGTTTTTGGTGCCAGCCACGGCGTATTTCACACAGTTCGCCAATGGCCACATCGCGCAATTCCGCCTCAATAATTGGGCCGGTTATTTTTTGTGGGTAGGCCAGATATTGCAGTAAACGAGGTGTTTTCATCTCATTAGCGACCGACTAAAAACTTCCAGATAGTTGTAAAACCCATTCAAGGCAGTAGAGAACTTTTCACCGTCAGATAAAAAATCCGGATGCACTAAGGCTTTAAGCGTTAGCTCCCCATTCTGCTCCCCCAGTAGTAATTGCCCGCCGCGGGCAAAATGGCATCCTTCCATGATGGTCATTAAGATTTCATAAGCCCGCTGTTGTAATACCACCATGCTGTCAGCACCCAATTGCGCCCAGATCCATACATCATCGTCCTTGACGCTGATACAGATACTTGGCAATGCAAATAAATCCAGAACAATTGTTGAATGGCTATCTATTCCTCCGATGAGTGAAGGATCGCAACCACTTACTTCCAGTGCGGAACGAACTAATTCAGCGATATCCAAATGTTGCATAGATCTTTTCCTTAATTAAGCCCTTATATTGTTTTTATAACATTCACTGACTTGCTATCTGCTATCTCACCGAAAGATAAAACCTCCAGATCCGGAAAACGACCTTCAATCATTTTCTTAATAAATCGACGGACATCGACAGACGTAAGGAGGACAAGATCTTTATGTGCAATCAATAAATCATCCAACTTAAGTGTAATGAGATCCATCAAATTAGCGGAGGCTTCCGGGTCAAGGCTGAGGAAGGTACTGCCAGAGGTCTGACGGATCCCTTTGCGAATAACATCCTCAACTTCAGCAGATACCATTACTGCTCGTAATTCGCCGCCATTGGCGAATTTATGACAAATATAACGCGCCATTGCTCCACGAATATGCTCTACAAGGTTAATGACATCTTTTTCTCTTGGCGCCCACAATGCGAGCGCTTCCATAATTAATTTCATATTACGCACGGAAACACGTTCGCTTAATAAACGCTGCAAAACTTCAGATATACGTTGTACCGTGGCATGTCTGAGCACTTCTTTAAGTAAATCAGGAAATTTCGCTTCCAGTTGGTCCAGCATATGTTTTGTTTCCTGAATACCGAAATATTCATTGACGTTGCGCGCCAGCGTCACCGCCAGACAGTGGTAAAGCTCATCAAGCGCGTTCCGCAACACATAGCCAAGCTCCCGGAGTTTCTCCCCCTCTTCATGCGTTACCCAGAAATACTGACTGCTACCTTGCTGATGGATTGTTGGATTAATACCAAAGGACACGACTTCATCGGAATAATTTACCACTCGCATCAAATCAAAATAGACCGTAAATTGTTCAACACGGATCTCATTAATCAACAATACGATGCTGTTATCGTCCAGGCCCTCGCCATCGCGTAACAATACTTCCGGCAGGCGCACGCCATAATCAATAAAGAACTGACTACGTAGACGCTCCGCAAGTTGAGCTTTTTCCAGATCTTCACGCCGGCTCTTCGGCACAAGTAATATCAACGGTACGGTCTCTGTAGAGACTTTATCGAGATCGCCAATCAGTCCCAACGACGACCCTTCTTTTTCCTCAATACTAAGCGGCTGCTCGCCTTTGCTGGTTTTAGGTTTGGCGGCGCTACGTTTTGCTTCACGGAATTTAAAATAGAAGAGTACGCTTAAAACCACCGATAAAATAACAAATACCGGCAGCGGGAATCCCGGCAGAGTTCCCATTGAAATGGTCAAAATAGCCGTAACAACCAATACAAATGGGTTGTTCAACAGCTGCGTCATGATATTCCGCCCCATATTATCGCTATCGCCATTTACGCGAGTCACGATAAAACCGGCACTAATCGCAATCAACAATGCGGGGATCTGGGCGACAAGACCATCACCAATGGTCAGCATGGTATAAGTAGACAGAGCGGAGGACAAATCCATACCATGGCGGGTCATCCCCACCGAAATACCGCCAATAAAGTTCACAAAGATAATAATGATGCCGGCAATAGCGTCACCTTTGATAAACTTCATCGCACCGTCAAAGGAACCGTAAAGCTGGCTTTCCCTTTCCAGTACGCTTCGCCGTTCGCGCGCAGCATCCGCATCAATAATACCGGCCTTCAAATCGGCATCAATACTCATCTGTTTACCGGGCATACCATCCAGAGAAAATCGGGCCGCGACTTCCGCGACGCGTTCTGAACCTTTGGTAATAACGATAAACTGGACCACGGTGACAATAGAGAAGACAACAAAACCCACCGCCAGGCTATCGCCAATAACGAATTGCCCGAACGTGGCGATAATTTCACCGGCATCGGCTTCAATCAAGATAAGACGGCTGGTACTGATCGATAATGCCAGACGAAAGAGCGTGGTAATTAACAGTACCGCAGGAAACGTTGAAAAACTGAGGATTCTGTCAATGTAGAACGACCCCATAAACACCAATATCGCCAGTACGATATTCAGTGCGATCAGGAAATCAACCAGATAGGTAGGTAATGGAATGACGAACATAGAAATGATCATCACCATTAGTACCAGAATCAGTAATTCAGGTCGTAAACGAGCACTGTTAAGTAGAGAAAGCAGCACTATAGGTATCCTGTTAATATTAAATTAAGACAGCTTTTCAATAGTACGACGCTGTTCTGCCATTTCATGCTTGTAGGCAATATCGGTCATACTACGTAACGCCATTAACAATTCTTCCTGCCAATATTCTTCATAAAAGAGTGAAGAGGGTATGGCTTTACATACTTGATAAAATATCTGCAAAAAGGATGCATGTTCTTTATGACTAAGCAATAACGCATTCAAACCTATAATATCGGCTAACAGCGAATCCACTTCATGTGGCTGTTGCAATAGCGAAAGCATCAGTAGTAGCCACGACGACTCCTCCGCATTAAACGCTTTGGTAAACGAATACGACAACAATGTACTCACAAACAGTAGGTCAGCGGAGCGCAACATTTTAAGTTGCGTCAGGCGTCGTAAAAGCTGGCCAAACTCCAGGCGCGAACAACTGGCGTCATTCGCGTCAATATCGGTTAATAGCGAACCCTCAATAAAATCCAGTACCACCAGTCGACGTTGATAGCCATAACTGGCTATCCAGTCAGAGTAAATCTCCACTTCATGTGATTCACTCTGGATAAATTGCCGATAGCTGGCGCGCAATAAGCCTGGTTTTAACGATAATGTTTTCCCAAAAAGCCGGGCCTTCAACGCACAATTAATCCCTGCCTTGAGGGTCTTCGGATCGGTTTGCTCTTCAACGTGCTTAAGTAACGACTCCAGCTTTTTCCGCACGATCTCTTCCAGGTCTTTACGACGAAGCAATTCGCGTAACACAAGGACTAAATCACTGGGGTCAGGAAATAAGCTACGCGCCTGACGTAAAAAATCTTCTAACGCGCCGCCATGTACGCTAATTAGCTTTAAGATTTGCTTCGCCTTCGGTAAAGCCTCATCTTCCAGCACGCGTTCAAAACTGTTAGATAAATTACTGGATTTTTTTTCATAATCGCGACGGTTACGAAATTGCGCCAGCGCCGCTGACATTTCGTCCGTCGACTGGACAAATTTTTGTACTTCCGCCCCTGGAGACGAATCCTCTGCGGCCTGTTGTATTTCCGCCTGTTGCGCATCAGTATGCTGGGTCGCATCCTGATGAGATGTCTGCCGGGACAATATTCTGGAAAATGAAATACCGGAGGTTGAGCCAGGAATCATTTAATTGCCTCCTGACCTCTATCCAGATAAACACGAACCCATTTCTGTAACTTATCGTCCCCACTCCAGGCACCGCTTTGCTTCAGAATATTGTTTACCGATTCGCTGGCATCCGGCGTTAACGGGTCGACAATTTCTTTTGGTTCAATCATGAACACACGAACAACATTACTTTTATTCTTACTGGAATAGCGGAACAGGCTACCAATAAGCGGTAATTTGCCTAAAAACGGAATACTTTGGACAGTATCGGTATTTGCATCCCGTGTATAACCACCGACCAGCAAACTTTTTCCGTGCGGCACTCTCGCAATAGTGCTAATTAACGTTCGCCCGACTTCGGGTAACGCATCTACGGAGGTGGTAGTATCGGATTGCGGCGTCTTATCGTTGCCATCTTCAATGTCCAGCGACATTTCTATCTGACCATCTGCGGAAAAACGGGGCAGCACTCGGATCATTGTTCCGTATGTTACATGCTCAAGCGCCACATTACGTTCCCCAATCAGCTTGGTGTAAAACGTTCTGTTGTTATCAAAAATAGCGGGAACATTTTCCTGGGTCAGTAATACCGGGCGTGAAACCACCGTCGCCTGTTTCTTCTCTTCTAACGCATTGACCGCGGCGATGAATCGACTGCCATCGAGGGTACTTATTGAAGACTGGTTTAATGACACGCCAAGTTTGTCCCCAATAGTAATGCTGCCGCTCCATGAAGTGCCCAAACGCTCCAGATCGCTTTTATTAAGATCGACAATCCACAGGGATAATTCTACGTGACGTTTGGCGACATCCAGCGCTTTAACCAGCATTTCGATAAAATGCACCTGCTCAGCCGTTCCCTTTACTAACAAACTGTTGGTATCCGGATAGGCCACGATTTTAATATTGCCCGCCGCGGCATTTTGCTTTAAAGCTTCCTGCAGACTCATGCCACCGGCATAATTTGCTGCTTTACCTTTTTCTCCATTCGCTGAAAACGCTGGCATCGCCGGGGGTTCGCTACTGACAATATTACCTAAAGGTTGCTCTTCTCCCTGCAACAACCTTTCAATGGCCGTGGCAATACCGGGGATAACCATTTTCTGATCGCGCAGATTATAGGTACGATCGCCCACGAAGGTATTGTTCAGACGCATCACCCCTATTTTCTGACGTCCCAGCTCAATACCATCGTTTTGCTTGTCCATCATGGTGGCGGCGTTGACCACCATATCAACATAGACGGGTGGCCCTGAAACATAGAATGTTCCTTTACGGTTATCGCCACGTAGCGGGTAATTTTTGTTATATAAACCTGAGCGTTTTAGAAAATTGTTGAACTCATTGAGTGAGACGTTGCGTAAAGAAACCACGGCATTGCGCATTTCACTGGCGTCATAAATATAGATAGCCTGCCCATCGAAATACCAAATCAGCCCCAGTTGTAGGGAAAGCTTCTCCAGTAATGCGTTAGGATCGTGAAACTCAAAGTTGCCCGTAATTTTTTTTCGTGCCGCCATTTTGCTAACAATGACAGGCTCCTTTAGCTGTAGCGCCATGGCATCGAAAAATGTCCGCAGGCTATCGTCTTTCGCAACAAACCCACTTCCCGTTACAGGTATTTTTTCACTAGAATAACCAGGTGTAACCAGAACAAGCGCGGCACATGCCAGCACTCTGGCCAAAAGAATATGTGTCTTCATTTGTCTGCCAATTGAATAATATTTGATAATTTCCGCGGCGAAACGCCGATCAGCTCTTTGATCTCACTAGAAAAATGTGAAGGCGATGAGTAACCATGATTAACGGCTAATTGGGTGATGTTCTCGTGGCCTTCTACACTATTCAGCAGCGATTGCGCCATACGCCAGTTTCGTAATTCACTCTTCGCTTTTCCGCCCAACGCTCTGCTGCACAAACGACGAAAATGGGTATAAGAAACGCCATAGTCTTCTCCCAGCATTCTCATCGTGTTGCCGCTGGTTGACTGAGCGAGTAAATAGCCAACCAACCAGTAACTCTCGCTTTTTCGTAACAGCGCCAGTACCTTATTGAAGGCCGGAGAAGGCGTAATAATTTGCTGCAAAAACCAGTACTCGCAGCGTTTACGATCTTGCCAAATAGCGCGAAACTCAGGACTCAGCAAAACCCATTTATCGGATTCAGCATATGTCGTGTCCACTAATCCTGCGCCATCGATAAATGCCAGTAATTTGCTGAGTACTTCAATTTTTAACGGTCGAAAAACCAGGTCTCCTGATACTGGTGCGACAACGGCCTGCTCGCAAAAAAGCAGCGCGCCTTCCTGAATCAGGCAATTTTCATTGTGTCGGCTTTCAGAAAATGACATATGCAGCTTTTGCGCGGAACACGTCTGTATAAACCATGCTTCCGGGCTGCGGATTTTCCGCTTCTCTCCTTCTTTAAGTACTTCCTGCGTATTTAGCATAGTTGTCAGCACCAGTTAAAAATCATTTTAATATGTAAACAATACCGGGAGCGGGTGGCAAAATCCTGATGCAATCATTATGAAACTGATGCCGCCCGCTAATTAAATTGGCCAACTTGCACAGTGCTTGCTGATTTAAAATAGAAAATTAGCTCATAGTGTATAAATTCTGGCTTATTGTTCTGCAGCAGCAAAAATTCAGATATTGTCATCTGGATGGAGAATTAATTATTTATATCAGGAGTTTTTTTTGCTAGCATTCCTGAAACGCATTCGCCTCTTATCACTATTGTCAGATAACATTCTGACGGTTGTGTAAAAACATTGCGCCTCATTCTTCTGTAGTTGGAGTTAATATGAAAAAATTTTATAGCTGTCTTCCTGTCTTTTTACTGATCGGCTGTGCCCAGGTGCCCCTCCCTTCCTCCGTGAGCAAACCGGTACAGCAACCTGGCGCTCAGAAAGAGCAACTGGCCAACGCAAATAGTATTGATGAGTGTCAGTCTCTTCCGTATGTGCCGTCAGACCTTGCGAAGAATAAATCATTATCAAACCAGAACGCTGATAATTCCGCATCAAAAAATAGCGCAATCAGCTCAAGCATTTTTTGCGAAAAATATAAACAAACCAAAGAGCAGGCGCTCACCTTCTTCCAGGAACATCCACAATACATGCGTTCGAAAGAAGATGAAGAGCAACTCATGACCGAATTTAAAAAAGTTCTTCTTGAACCCGGAAGTAAGAATTTAAGCATATATCAGACGTTACTTGCTGCCCATGAAAGACTGCAATCCTTATAAGGCCATATCACCGTTGGCTGAACTCATCATGATATAATTAAGACCATATTTTGCATTGCCACTTAATATCAATATAATTATTATAGCTATGGTCACTTTTACGGTTGGCCATTTGTCTCTTACGTTGCATTTATCAATCTGCTTTTTGATACAGCAGCACCTCGCTGCTGCTTTTTTTATTTGTGATAAAGAACTGCCTCCCAAACTCGGGAAAATAGCCGAAACTTATACTGACAAACTATCGTCTCGTATATCGCGATAAACTGACATCCCCCTCTTGCCCCACATGTTGGCATTCTTACGATACCCCATCCACTTTTCGCGGATAACGTTCTTTTGAACTTACCCAGCAATAGTGGACACACAACTAAGTGAGTAAACGCTCAAACAAGAGGTGACTCACATGACAAAACCAGCATCAACCACCAATAAGCCACGCAAGCAGCACACGCCTGAAAGCCCTGAAACTGGCGGAACGCATTGGGGTGGCCGCTGCCACCCGCGAGCTTAACCTGTATAAATCACAGATCTACAGCTGGCGAAGCAAACAGCAAACTCAGCTCTCTTCTTCTGAACGTGAGCAGAAGATGTCCGCCGCTTAGGGTTGTGTCCCTATTACGCGGGTAGGATCAATCAAGCAGTTACGGCAAAAAAGAGAATCATGAATATATTTAGCAAACTCCCTGATGATACGTAATCAGTGAGATTAAAGTAATGCAATCGCGATAAACCGAAGTTAATCCCCTGTTTAAAGACAGTGAACGACCTTCTTGCCATGCCTGGACTATATCAGCCTCATATGTACGCCTTGAAAGCGTACATATATGTATTATAATTGTACATATTGTTCATAAACAGGAGGATGAAAACCATGCCTCAGATAGCTATAGAATCTAACGAAAGGCTGTCGTTGCGTGTATCGACGGATGCCAAAAAGTTGATAGTCCGCGCTGCGGCAATCCAGCAAACCAACCTGACGGATTTTGTGGTCAGTAACGTACTACCTGTCGCACAGAAGATTGTTGATGCCGCCGAACGGGTATATCTGACGGAGCGCGATACTCAAATGATCATGGAAATTTTAGATAACCCGCCAGCGCCGAATGAAAAGCTTCTTGCCGCTGCTTTCGCCCTGCCGGACATGAAGAAATGATGTTTACAGACTGGCATGAGGCCGCGATAGGGAAAACCCACAATCGAATGAATTTTGATTGTGGGGATGCCGATCTGAACCAATTCCTGCAACGCCATGCACGACAAAATCATGAGAAAGGGACAACGAAAACCTATGTTGCGCTTGATAATTCGGATGTTACACGTATCCACGGCTTTTACTCAGTCAGTCCTGCATCACTGATATATGCACAGGTTCCCGGCGCAATCAGCAAAGGATTAGGGAGATACGATGTGCCAGTGTTTCGTCTGGGTCGTTTAGCCGTAGACAAATCTATGCAGGGGCAAGGGCTGGGAGCACAACTTTTGTTATCTGCCGGAAAGCGTTGCATACAGGCGGCTTTGCAGGTCGGTGGCGTAGCCCTACTTATTGATGCCAAAAATAAACAGGTCTGCGACTGGTACAAAGGATTTGGCGCAGTACCATTAAACGATCAACCCCTTTCCTTGTTGCTGTCGTTTAAAACGCTTTATGCTGCTTTATCTGCATCTGGTAGGTTATGACAACATGAGGCTTTGTTGAATAATTCAGAATCGGCCAACGATAAGGATACAGGACTCCCACCGGAGCACTCGTTATACGAGCCTGACGCTGGACGGCATTGCCAACAACGTCATCCGGTTCAGCGCTTTGACCATCGCCATCGCTTCACCCACCTGCGCGTCATAGTTCCGCAGGCTCAGATGGCCGCCCAGCAAGGTTTTGATACGGAACATCGCTGTTTCCACTACTGAACGACGGTGATAGCCCACTTTCTTTTCCAGACCTCATTGCTGCCGCTCCGATGTTGATTTTAAACTTTTGCTTTGCCATCGGAACCCGATGCTGAAACGACAGTAACGATTAGATCCGCCAATCTCCTGAAAGTTCTATTTATTCAACAAAGCCCCTTCGGGATAGAGTTTCCGCTGAATGGGAAAGTATGCCTTTGCAATTAATCAATAAAGTGTTGCGCAAGAAATCGTGCATCTTTCAAGCACATCGTCTACTTTAATTAACCAATTCATAAAATATATATTCTCTGTTCATTTCTAGCTTGTAGGCTATTTTAATAACTGTGTATTTTAAACAATAAAAATTAATATTACCCTACTTCTTTGTTATAATACCAGCCTCCAAAATTGTGCTATAAGAACATCATGGAATTAATCCGTTATGCTGACATCAACAGCGATCTCTATCGCCACATTTGGGTCGTTGGTGATATTCATGGATGTTACTCCTTATTGTTAACCAGACTGGCTCAATTAAATTTCTCTCCTGATACCGATCTCTTGATCTCCACTGGAGATAACATTGATCGAGGAAAAGAAAACCTTGAAACACTGAGACTGTTAAATACCCCATGGTTTATTTCTGTAGTGGGTAATCATGAAGCTATGGCGCTTGACGCTTTTGAAACACAGGATGGCAATTTCTGGTATGTAAACGGTGGTTACTGGTACGACTCGGTCACCGAAAAAGACAGGCAAGAAGCCACTGAGCTATTACTAACTTTTAAGCAGCGTCCTCACATCATAGAGGTTGAAACGTCCTCAAAGAAGTACGTGATTGCCCATGCCGATTATCCAGATGACAGCTACGATTATGGGAAGCAAGTTGATATTGATAGCGTTCTATGGTCACGCGATCGTCTGCTTGGTTCGTTACAGGGGAATATCCATCCAATACGCGGTGCGGATACTTTCATCTTCGGCCATATGATTGTTGACTACACAACAACATTCGCCAATCAAATCTACATTGACACAGGTTCTTTCTGTTCAGGCAATCTGTCTTTTTTTAAAATAAAGTAATCTGGAAATAGAATTATGTAATATACGCAACGATAGCGTTACTTTATTTTGTATTCTGAGGATATATATTCAAACATAGAATTCTATCATAGCATATTAACCCTCCCTGCATTATGGGCAATGATATAGCCTTCAATAAGTACCATTGCCCATTCGTAATAGCGTCTAAATTTCGCGTTTTTCTGCCCATTTCAGCATTAAGATCGCAGGCCAAAAAAACGAAGCCGTAATCCGACGCAGGTAGTTACCCGAGCGCCTGAGACGAGTAAAGATCGCACATCTCAAGATACCTATCGGAAGAAAGCGCAATAACCGTGGTGGCGAAATGGATCGGCTTGCCTTCATGCAACACAATCTTAATACCGGCGGCGGCCGGGATGAAGTTAATGCTCTGTGAATGCCAGGTGTTTTCGGCGATATTTGTCCAGGCCGCGAATTTGCCATTACAGAAGCGAATACCTTCACGACTGATGGTGACTGCCGGCTTTGCCGCGCTTAAAAATGAGCGAGCCAGGCGCACAATAAATAACAGACTGCCGCAACAAATAAGCCCCATAAAGACGGCACCGCCAGTTTTGGGCTCCTCGGGATCGGTGGCCATACTCACCGCCAGCGCAATAAAAACTCCCATCATACAAATCCAGAACACAATACCAACCAACGTTTTAGATCTGGAATAATAGATATTGAACTCCACAGGCATGTTTTGCTGGCTGGTTTTTGATACGTACAGTTCCATTGATTCATCCTTGTATAAAAATGTCGTCAGGCGGGTAAACGCTGGGAAAGAAAGTTGAGCAGCAGCGGCTCATTGACGATAGTGGAGCGGTCGATTTTGCAGATCCGGCCCGTAGCGGTGCTAATCATCAGATAGCTCATTGAACTGCCAGCCCCCTCCTCGCGCTGGGTGCGAATACTGGCGATCTGCGCATACGGCACCGCCCGGTTTTTGTGTTCAAGCCGATCCGCCAGCGCGGTCACTTTGCCGAATTTAAGACGTCCATCGGCGGCGAGGCGCGCCCCCAGCGCAGAACCGTGTCGCCGGACAAGTTCAGCAGCCAGTCGGTCGTAAATTCCGTTGCCATCGTTCCAGAAATCAAGGTAGATGACGTACTTCTTGCCGCCACTGTGGCGCAAGATGAGTTTGTCGGATTGGTGGAGCAGACGCATTGATTCAAGCGCATCGTAATGGATAACACGATGCCCGGCCTGCAACGCGGTTTCGGTTAACGTCATCCTGCGCGGCGTAAACAGAAACAGAACTGTGACGCTGAATTTCCAGATGATAAACAACAGGCCCACCAGTAGCGATATACCGGAAAGCCGATAATTCACGGTGGCTGTTGCTATGCTGAGAATAAAAAAACCGATCCCGATAGCAAACCATTTCAGCTCCGAAAGCGAAAGATGCCGGGTGTATTGACGACTTTCCATGATGGTATGGTATCCCTGATTTTACTGTCGGCGTATTACGTCAGGTTGAGTAAGGAAGCTATATCCGTTATGTTTTAGGTTATATACACTTCATCCTTCAGGCTGCCGGAGCAACTATTGTACGCTCCCGGAGATTAATGAGAGACATCCTGCCTCTCACCGAAGACCAACCACGAGCCTATACACCATTCGGTGTAAATGCCTTTCTCAGAAGTGAACGTCCAGGCGGCTACCGAACCCGAGCGTGATAATAAAGCGACTCGTTGTCATGAGCCAGTCCCTTAGCGACATTGTCCATTTTCGGATGTCGGCCTGAATTGCCAGTCACACGACCTTTTTCACTGACTCGTCCGTCGGAAACACCGTACGCTTTTGATAGCATGTTGGTTATCTATGCCGGAAATGCGGGTCTGGTTTTTCTTCAGCAGACGATCGAACGGGCTGAGATCTTCAGGTATTTTGAGATTTTGGCCAGTGCATTAGCCAGAGCCTGCAACTGTTTTTCGTCCATAAAGCAACCAGCTTTTAATGTTGAATCGAACATATCAAAATCAGGCAATTACACAATTTTAATTACAGTCTCATTTTGAGTTCGGAAGCATCCGCTCCCCTCTTAATTTTGTTGGGATTTCTCTTTGTTGCGAGCATGGTCTGAACTAATTGCCTGGCTACTTGCCTTGTTTCGTCAATATTTGGAAAATCGAACACATTTCCAACTTTTACTTTCAAGACAGAACTTGGCTTCCTACCCTCACTGACATTACGATCTGACGAGGCTACTCTTCGCTGGATTACGTAGGTTTTTTTCGTCAAACTGGCTTTTACCCCGAAACCAGCAGGAGCTTCTCTGTGGTCATCGAAAACAATGTAGAGTTTTTGAGCTGGGTTAGCTTCGAAAACGATTTTTCCAGAGCGACTGAGTGCAGACTTAACATTGATACTTAACTTGTTGATAATGAAAGGCTGGCTGAGAGTTGTTTTCAAAGTATCACCCCTGTTGTAGTCCAGGAATGATGAGAATGTAACCTGTCACATTTTAGGCTACAGGTGAGCTACAAATTTATGGGTTTATGTGAGTTTATAAGGGTTTTACCTGGGGCCACATGAGCACTTGAAAGAATAAAAAAACGAGTAAAATCAATATGAATGAGTCATTTGATAAGGACTTCTCCAACCACACCCCCATGATGCAGCAGTATCTCAAGCTGAAAGCCCAGCATCCGGAGATCCTGCTCTTTTATCGTATGGGAGACTTTTACGAGCTGTTTTATGACGACGCAAAGCGTGCGTCGCAGTTGCTCGATATTTCGCTGACCAAACGCGGCGCATCGGCTGGCGAACCTATCCCTATGGCGGGTATCCCGCACCACGCCGTAGAAAACTACCTCGCGAAACTGGTCAATCAGGGCGAATCCGTCGCTATTTGCGAACAGATTGGCGATCCGGCCACCAGCAAAGGTCCCGTTGAACGTAAGGTCGTGCGTATCGTTACGCCTGGCACTATCAGCGATGAAGCCCTGTTACAGGAGCGTCAGGATAACCTGCTGGCGGCTATCTGGCAGGATGGTAAAGGCTACGGTTACGCCACGCTGGATATCAGCTCCGGGCGCTTTCGTCTGAGCGAACCCGCCGACCGTGAAACGATGGCCGCAGAGCTGCAGCGCACCAATCCCGCCGAACTGTTGTATGCCGAAGATTTTGCTGAAATGGCGTTAATAGAGGGACGCCGGGGTCTGCGCCGTCGCCCGTTGTGGGAGTTTGAGATTGATACCGCCCGCCAGCAGTTAAATCTGCAATTCGGTACGCGGGATCTGGTCGGTTTCGGCGTCGAAAATGCCTCGCGTGGATTATGTGCGGCAGGCTGCCTGTTACAGTACGTAAAAGATACCCAGCGCACCTCCCTGCCGCATATTCGTTCCATTACGATGGAACGCCAGCAGGACAGCATCATTATGGATGCCGCGACCCGCCGCAATCTGGAAATTACCCAGAACCTGGCCGGCGGTGTCGAAAATACCCTCGCCGCGGTGCTTGACTGTACCGTGACGCCTATGGGTAGCCGAATGCTTAAACGCTGGCTGCATATGCCGGTACGAAATACCGACATATTACGTGAACGCCAGCAGACCATCGGCGCCTTGCAGGACACCGTCAGCGAACTGCAACCGGTGCTGCGTCAGGTCGGCGATCTGGAGCGTATCCTTGCGCGTCTGGCGCTGCGCACCGCGCGTCCGCGCGATCTCGCCCGAATGCGTCACGCCTTCCAGCAGCTGCCGGAATTGCACGCTCAGCTTGAAACCGTTGACAGCGCGCCGGTACAGGCGTTGCGTAAAAAAATGGGCGATTTCGCCGAGCTGCGCGACCTCCTGGAACGCGCCATTATTGACGCGCCGCCGGTACTGGTCCGCGACGGCGGCGTTATTGCGCCCGGCTACCATGAAGAGCTGGACGAATGGCGCGCGCTGGCGGATGGCGCCACCGATTATCTCGATCGTCTGGAAATTCGCGAACGCGAGCGTACCGGGCTGGATACGCTGAAAGTCGGCTATAACGCGGTACATGGTTATTACATTCAGATTAGCCGTGGTCAAAGCCATCTGGCGCCCATCAATTATGTGCGTCGCCAGACGCTGAAAAATGCCGAACGCTACATTATTCCTGAGCTAAAAGAGTATGAAGATAAAGTTCTGACCTCGAAAGGCAAAGCGCTGGCGCTGGAAAAACAGCTATATGACGAATTGTTTGATCTGCTGTTGCCGCATCTGGCCGATTTACAGCAGAGCGCCAACGCGCTGGCGGAACTGGATGTGCTGGTTAACCTGGCCGAACGCGCCTGGACGCTGAATTACACCTGCCCGACATTTACCGATAAACCCGGTATCCGTATTACCGAAGGTCGCCACCCGGTGGTTGAACAGGTACTGAATGAGCCGTTTATCGCTAACCCGCTCAATCTGTCGCCGCAGCGCCGGATGTTGATCATTACCGGCCCCAATATGGGCGGTAAAAGTACCTATATGCGACAAACGGCATTGATCGCCCTGCTGGCCTATATTGGCAGTTACGTTCCGGCGCAAAACGTGGAAATCGGCCCCATCGACCGTATTTTTACCCGCGTCGGCGCAGCGGACGACCTGGCTTCCGGGCGTTCGACCTTTATGGTGGAGATGACCGAAACCGCGAACATTCTGCATAATGCCACGGAAAACAGTCTGGTATTGATGGATGAAATCGGGCGCGGTACCTCTACGTATGACGGGCTGTCGTTGGCCTGGGCCTGCGCGGAGAATCTCGCGAATAAGATTAAAGCGTTAACGCTGTTCGCTACCCACTACTTCGAGCTGACCCAATTACCGGAGAAAATGGAAGGCGTGGCGAACGTCCACCTGGATGCGCTGGAACACGGCGATACTATCGCGTTTATGCACAGCGTGCAGGACGGCGCGGCAAGTAAGAGCTATGGCCTGGCGGTCGCGGCGCTTGCGGGCGTCCCTAAAGAAGTCATCAAACGCGCGCGCCAAAAACTCCGCGAGCTGGAGAGCATCTCGCCCAATGCGGCGGCAACGCAGGTGGACGGCACGCAAATGTCGTTGCTTGCCGCCCCGGAGGAGACATCGCCTGCCGTTGAAGCGCTGGAGAATCTCGATCCGGACTCCCTGACGCCACGCCAGGCGCTGGAGTGGATCTATCGGCTGAAAAGTCTGGTGTAAACGTGTCGGGCCCGATAGCGCCGCGTTATCGGGCCCACGCGCCGGCACAGGCTTTTCAGGCTGTGGCTGTCGTTTCATGTAAATGACGCCAGACTATCCGTCCTCTTTCCCTTTTTAAAATGACCGTCGACCAGCGTACCGTCTCAGCCTGGCCCGGCAGTTGCTGTCGCTCGCGATAACGCAGCGCGGCGCCTTCCGGCCACTCCGCCACAAGGTCAATGTGCTCAACCACGATAACCATCCCCGGGCGACACGCGCGCTGCGCCTGGAAAAAAGCGCCCAGCGCCGGATAATCCAGACAAATACCTCCTGGCGTTATCATCGTAAAATCAACAGCGAAACGCGCTATCAACGCCTCCAGGCTACCCATCCCCTTACTAAGCCAGTTCTCAATCGCCGCATGGGCGTGAATAATTTCTTCTTTATATGGATTCATGGTCTTTCCTTTTTCAGGCACAGAAGCGCCTGTCTATTGTTCAGACAGACAGCGTAAATAAGGGGCAGCAGGGTGATACCGGCGGCGGCAATAAAGGTCCAGCGATAAGCAACCTCAAGCGACATAACGCGCTGGAACGCATTTAACAGCAGCGTCAACAGCGTCGCGCCAAGGAAAAAGCTGATCTGACGATTAAGATTCCATAGCGCGCTGGCGTCAGGCATGTCCCGGCGAGCAATAGTCAGGAAAGCGCCACTCTGCGCGGTACTGCTGCACAAACTGCCGCCAGCGCCCATTAAGGCGAATATCATCATCAGTACACGGTGCGATGTCGCAGGCGTAACGTTAGTTAAAAGCAATATCCCTGCGGCCTGAAGAAGACAGCCGACGATAATCAGCGGACGCGGCCCAAGCCGATTGAAATAACGTCCGGTAAGCATAATGGCGACAAATGAAGCGATCGACCAGGGGAGCATCAGCGACCCCGCCGCCGCAGGCGATAGCTGCGCGACGTTCTGTAGATAAAACATCCCGACCACGCTGATACCAATGAACATACCCGGCACACACAGATAGACGATCATGGCAAAACGCAGCAGCTTGTCCGTCAACAACGGCAGATGGAGCAATCTTGCTGACACCATTGTCGTCGAAGCGACGTTCAGCCAACGATAAGCGAGCAATAAAGTGAGAACGGCCACCGGCAGCGTGGCAAAGAATATCCAGCGCCAGCCGCACGTTTCCACCAGCAGCCCGCCAATCGCAGGCGAACATGCCGGCGCCAGTAGCGCCACCATCATGACAACCGATGACACGCCAGCGCGTTCATGCGGTTTAAACTGTTGCCAGGTTAACGCCTGACCAACCGGGATCAATAAGCCACCGCCCGCCCCCTGCACAATACGCCAGAAAACAAGGCTGTGTAAGGAATCGGCAAAACCTGCGGCAGCGGCGGCAACGCTAAACAGAATGAGCGAAAATATAATCAGCCGTCGTGCGCCGAGATAACGCGAAAGAAACGCGCTAAACGGAACGATCAGCGTTAATCCTGCGATATAACCGTTACTCACCCATGCCAGCGCCGATATGGACGTATGCAGCTCCACGGACATCGCAGGAAAAGCCACGCTGGCAATAAACAGATTAATCAGATCAAGAAAGAAGCCGAGCAGGTAAACCACTGCCACTTTACTGCGATACGTCATTATGCATCCTCCGTCAGAGGCGCTAATGTAGCCGTCCGGAGAAAGCCAGATAAGTCCGCGCTTCAACGATATACTGTCAAAATAATTTTGACAGTAAAGGAGCTCGCCATGCTCAATTTGCAGCGTATGTCGCTGTTTATCGCCGTGGTAGATAGCGGCAGCTTCACGGCGGCGGCGGCCGCATCGGGCCAAACAAAAGCGGTAGTGAGTTTTAATATTCGGCAGCTTGAAAAAGAGCTTGGCGTAACGTTACTGCTACGTTCCACCCGACGACTGACGCTCACAGACGCCGGCGTCCTCTTTTACCAAAAAGGCGTGAATTTACTCAACGCAGCGAAAAATTTGCAGGATGAAGTGCGTGCCAGCCATAGTGGGCTGGGCGGCGAGTTACGTATTACCACTACGCCCGAGTTTGGCGAACAGGTGATCATTCCGTTACTGGCGCAGTTTAGTCAGCGCCATCCCGATCTCCGTATTCGGCATATGTCCTCATCACATCATGCCGATTTAATTGCCGAGCGCTTTGATGTGGCGATTCGGCTTGGCTCGCTGGCCGACTCCCGCTATCGCGCCGCGCTGATATCCCGCTTTACCATTCTGCCGGTCGCCGCGCCGCAGTGGCTCGCCCGCCACCCCGTGTCGTCGCTGGAGTCGTTGGCTCAGGCGGAATGGATTATTCATGAGCGATTACCTACGCCGCTACGGTGGTCAGTAACGAATAATCATGGCCAACACTCACGCCTGGAGATAAGCAAAGCCGGCAAAATTTCTGTCGACAGCGCGCGCTCGCTGATGGCCTTCGCTCTCGCGGGAAGCGGCGTCGCATTACTGCCGCAATGGTTAGTCAACACCGCACTGGAGGATGGAACGTTAATTCACGTGTTACCCGACTATCATTTTCCCCGTCAGGGCATTTATGCCGTTTACCCGGACGCCCGCCATGTAACGACAAAAGTACGCGCATTTATTGATTTTTTACGTTCGCAATGGGATTGCGGGGAGCACGCCCCATCATTGTAGCCAGCCCGGGAGCATTGCGCTCCCGGACGGATAATACCGTCTTAATCCTTAACTACCAGCTTGTCTTTGATCCCCTGCGCCTGCCAACGCACCCACAGCATAATTGCCGCCAGAACGACAATCGGCAGTAACGGATCGAGCCAACTGCCGCCGGAACCGAACAGCAGGTTAATCAGCGCCACGCCGGTGCCGCCAATCGCCCAGGCAATAGTCGTCGGTACAGACCAAACCACCATCTGCTGTTTGACATCAGAGACGCCCATCATGCGGTTAACCACCCAGAACAGGCTATCGTTGAAGTAGCCGAAGAACAGCGACCCCATCGTTGCGGCCTGAGCGGCAAGCAACATATTGATGCCGGGGATCTGCGCCAGGATCGGCGCGGAAATCGAGGCGGCAGTGATCATCGCCACCGTCCCCGATCCCTGAATCAGGCGTACCAACGTCGCCACGATAAACGGGATCAGGATCGGCGAGATCGGCAGGTTGGCAACCTGCTCCGCCAGCTGTTGCCCCGCGCCGCTGTCGCGCAGGATCGCGCCCAACGCGCCGCCAGCGCCCGTGACCAGTAAGATAATCCCGGCGCTTTGCAAGCCCTCTTCCAGACGCTCTGCGGTGGTATGTTTATCCATGCGCGGCACCAGCGTATACACCGCCAGCAGAACGCTGATGGCCAACGCGATCACTGGACTTCCCACAAAGTTGATTGCCTGTACCACCGGATGCGTCGCCAGGCCGGACCATCCTTCTACAGTGGCGAGGGTGGAACAGATAGCCTTCAGGAAGATCAGCACGATCGGCACCACAATAGGCAGCAGAGAGAGCGTCAGGCTCGGCAGATCCTTTTGCTCTTTCTCTTTATTGTACTGCTCCAGCGCGGCATTGACTTCATCGGCGTTCAGCGTGCGCGGCACGAAATCAGGGTAGCGTTTATCCAGCCACTGCGCATAGAACACAATGCCGATCACACAGGGCACCGCCAGCGCCATCCCGGTCAATAACATTGCGCCGATGTCGACGTTAAAAATCCCGGCTACCCCCAGCGGACCGGGCGTCGGAGGTACCGTATGGTGAGTGACCACCAGCCCGCCCGCCAGCGCGACGCCCAGCGTCAGTAGCGAACGTTTACCGCTTTTCGCCAGCGCTTTCGCCACCGGATAAAGAATGACAAAAGCGGAATCGACGAAAATGGGGATGCTGACAATATAACCCGTGATCGCCAGCGCCCACTCTTCACGGCGTTTCCCCAGCCATTTGATAAAGCTCCAGGCGATACGCTCCGCCGCGCCGGAAACCTCCAGCAAGCGCCCCATCATTACGCCGAGACCAATCACCAGGCCAATGCTGCCCAGCGTCGTACCGAATCCGCTGGTGATGACAGAGAGCGTTTTATCAATGCCCATTCCCCCCAACAGACCGGCGATGCAGGCCGCCGCCAGCATCGCGATCAGCGCATGAACACGGGTGCGTAACACCAGCCATACCAGCACGAAAACGGCAACGATCAGGCCAATAATTGGGGTCGGTAAACTTGTCATGACCTCCCCTCCATATCATCTTGTCGAAAGCGTTCAATAATGTCATCGAAGCGTTTATCGGCGACAAAACCTAACGCCAGCGCACGCTGGTTATCGATACGTCCCGGCCAGGAGGCGACAATTTTCTCGACGCCTTCATCGCGCTGATGCGTAACCCGATCGCGCGCCGCCTGGCCGCCCGCCTGACGCAACGTTTCCAGCATCTCGCCCACGGTTACGCTGATCCCGGGTAAGTTGATGCTGCTCGCCTCGCCAGGCGCGGGTAACGTTGCGGCCAGCGACAGGTTATGGATCACCGTCGCCGGGCTGGAAATCCACAGCCGCAAACTTTCCGACACCGGGCAGACGGTCGTCTCGCCCTGCAACGGTTCACGAATAATCGCGCTGACAAAAGAAGAAGCGGCGCGGTTTGGTTTACCCGGGCGAACACAGATCGTCGGCAAACGCAGCGCCAGCCCATCCACATAGCCTTTGCGGGTATAATCGTTGACCAACAGTTCACAGGCGGCTTTCTGCGCGCCATAAGACGAGCGCGGCGTGAGCGCGGTGGTATCGGTGACGCATTCCGGCAGCGTACCGCCATAAACGGCAAGCGAGCTGGAGAAGACAAAACGAATTTTCTGCGGTTGTCGACGACACGTCTCAAGTAACTGGCGTGTAAGATCCAGGTTAACTTTCCATCCCAGATCGAAATCGTCTTCCGCATGGCTGCTGACAATCGCAGCGAGATGATAAACAACAGAGGTATTAGCGGTAATCACATTCTCCAGCACGCCCGGCTGGGTTAAGTCAGCTTCCAGGCAGCGTAAACGAGGGGAATCTGATAACCGTGCAGGCATTTTTAAATCAACAAGAAGCAGTTCGTTAAACGCCAGCGATGAGTTTAATAAGGCGCTTGCGAGTTTCTGGCCTAAAAAGCCGCCCCCGCCGGTAATGATAATCTGCATCCGGATGTCCTCTTTATTGTTGTGTAGGGTAGTTCAGGGTTAGCGCCAGGCGTTAAACCAGCCAAGCCCGTCCTGAGTGGTATTCCGTGGTTGGTATTCGCAGCCTATCCAGCCGCGATAACCTACGTCATCGAACAGCCGGAACAGCCACGGGTAGTTGATCTCGCCATCATCCGGTTCATGTCTGTCCGGTAGCGAGGCGATTTGTACATGGGCATAGCGGCCCGCGTACTCGCGAATCAGGTGACTCAAATTGCCATCCACTTTTTGCGCGTGGAAAGTGTCGAGCTGGATGAACACATTCGGGCGGTCAACCTCTTCTGCGATGCCCAGCGCCTGATATTGGCTGGAAAAGAGGTAGCCGGGTTTAACGCCGGGACTCAGCGCTTCGATCAAAATACGTTTATCGTGGGCGGCAAACCGGTCGGCGGCATAACGCAAATTATCGATAAACGTGGCGCGATAACGTGCGCCATCAGCGCCATCCTGCACTACGCCCGCCATGATGTGAACCTGCTCGCATTCCAGCGCCAGAGCGTATTCCAGAGCCAGTTCAATATCGGCGCGCGCGTCGTGTTCGCGCCCCGGTAGCGCGGCACGTCCCCACTCGCCCGCCGCGGTATCGCCCGCCGAAGTATTAAACAGCGCCAGCGTCAGATCATGACGCGATAGCTGGGCTTTAATCTCGCTGGCGGCAAAGCCGTAGGGGAACAGAAACTCAACGGCCTGAAAACCGGCTTCGGCAGCGGCGGCAAAACGCTCGATAAACGGCACTTCGGTAAACATCATCGACAAATTGGCGGCAAAACGCGGCATCGGGTTATCTCCTTAACTGCGTAATTTCTTCGGTGGTTAAATAACGAATCGGGCGTTCGCCAAGGATAAAAATCAGCTTTGCCGTCTCTTCCAGCTCCTCGGTATTATTAGCGGCTTCCTGCAAATTCTCCCCGCACACGACCGGCCCATGATTAGCCAGTAAAAAGGCCTGATGCCGGGCCGCCAGCGCAGCCAAATCGCGGGCAATTCGGTCATCCCCCGGGCGATAGTAGGGAACCAGCGGAATGTCGCCCATCCGCATCACCACATAGGGGGTAAACGGGCGAATCACATTTTGCGGGTCCAGCCCTTCGAGACAGGAAAGCGCCGTTGACCAGGTGCTGTGCAGATGTACCACGGCCTTGCAGCAAGGGTTATTGCGATACAACGCCAGATGAAAACGCACCTCTTTAGACGGTTTATCGCCGCTGAGCCATTCGCCCTGCGGGTCCACTTTGGATAGCCGCTGCGGGTCGAGATTACCCAGACACGAACCGGTGGGCGTCGCCAGAATATTGCCGTCCGGCAGTAACAGCGAGAGGTTGCCTGCCGAGCCGGTGGCATAGCCGCGCTGGAAAAACGAGGCGGCTATCCTGACCATCTCTTCTCGCAAAGCGTGCTCTTCTTTTGCCAGTGTCGTCATACCTGAAACTCCCTTTGAGCGCGGATGAAAAAGGATTCATCGCCAAAATTACCTGACTTTAGCGCCAGCGAGACTGGCGCATGGAGCGCGTTGACCCACGGCACGCCGGGTGAAATGCACGGTCCGATGTGAAAACCGGTAATACCGAGGCTTTGCGTCACCACGCCCGAGGTTTCGCCGCCCGCCACAATAAACCGGGTGATACCGCCTTCCGCTAAGCGAGCAGCCAGCAGGGAAAAGAGCGCCTCTACCGCATGGCTGGCTTCGGTAGCGCCATATTGCTGCTGGATGGCGGCCAGCGCCTGCGTGGAGGCGGTGGCGCTAATCATTGGCGCCAGTTCGCTGTCCTGACTGAGCACCCACTGCGCCAGCGCTTCAGCGTAGGCCTCGCGCGTCTCGGATGACAGGCAGCGCGCCACATCAACGTCGCGTGTGGGAGCATGTTGTCGATAGAAAGCCACCTGCTGATTCGTCATTTGCGAACAGGAACCGGAAAGCACCACCGCGCGGCCGCTCAGCGGATAGCCTGCGGAACGGGCCTGAGAAACGCCGTGCTTCGCCCACTGACGCGCCAGCCCCATTGCCAGCCCAGAACCGCCGGTCACCAGCGGAGCATCACGCAAAACCTCGCCCTGGATTTCCAGGTGCCGCTCATTGAGCGCGTCAAGTACTGCGTAGCGATATCCTTCCTGCTGTAAACGCGACAGCGCCGCACGGGTCGCGGCAACGCCTTCATCAAGCGTCTGAGCCGGAATAACGCCGCAGCGCCCTTGCGCCTGCGCTTCCATCAGACGCGGCAGGTAGCTGTCGGTCATCGGATTGATTGGGTGGTGGCGCATACCGGACTCCGCCAGCAAGTGGTTCATGACAAACAGATAGCCCTGATAAACCGTGCGTCCGTTAACCGGCAGCGCGGGAGAAATCACGGTAAATGAGGTATCCAGCGCCACCATCAGCGCATCGGTGACCGGGCCGATATTGCCTTCGGCGGTACTATCGAAAGTCGAGCAATATTTGAAATAGACTTGCTGGCAGCCCTGTTTTTTCAGCCATACCAGCGCCGCCAGCGATTGTTTTATCGCCTCTTGCGCCGGGCATGAGCGGGTTTTCAGGCTGATAACCACCGCGTCGCACCCTTCCGGTTGCGTCCCGGTTGGGACATCATTGATCTGCACTGTCGGCATCCCGTTTTCGACCAGAAAACTGGCGATGTCAGTCGCGCCGGTAAAATCGTCGGCAATGACGCCAATTTTTAACATGACGGCTCCTCAGGCGTGACGCCAGGCAGAGTAATCCCTGAGAAAATTTTGATCACAGCGCTGTCATCCTCTTTGCCATAACCGGCGTTACTGGCGCTGGTGAACATATTTAACGCCGTAGAGGCCAGCGGTAAGGGGAAGCGCAGCGCTTTCGCCGTGTCGGCAACCAGCCCCAAATCTTTGACAAAAATGTCGACGGCCGAACGCGGGGTATAGTCGCCGTCAACGACATGCTGCATACGGTTTTCGAACATCCAGGAGTTGCCGGCGGCATGGGTCACGACGTCATACATCACGTCCAGAGGAATACCAGCCCGCGCGGCCAGCGCCATCGCTTCGGCCGCCGCCGCAATATGCACGCCAGCCAGCAGCTGATGAATGATTTTGACGGTTGAGCCTGCGCCCGGCGTATCGCTGATGCGATAAACGTTGCTGGCAACGGCGTCCAGCACAGGCTTCAGGCGGGTAAACGCCGCCTCGCTCCCGGAGGCCATCACCGTCATTTCGCCCTGCGCCGCTTTTACCGCGCCGCCGGAAACCGGCGCATCCAGCATGTTAAGATTCAATGCCGTCAACGCCGCGGCGATCTCTTGCGCGTCGGCGCTTGAGATCGTAGACGAAACCATCACCGCGCTTCCGGGTTTCATCAGATGGGCGACGCCATCCTCACCGAATAACACCTGTCTGACCTGGGCGGCATTGACGACCAGAATGACTAACGCATCCACGACGCCGGCGAACTCCCTGGCGCTGGCGGCAGCCCCACAAGCCCCTTCAGCGAGCAGATTCGCGCACGCTTGCGGGTTAAGATCGGCCCCCCATGTGGAAAGCCCGGCGCGCAGGCATGAACGCGCAGCGCCCATTCCCATTGAGCCAAGCCCCACAATGCCGACATGAAAATCAGTTCCTGTTGTCATTATCACTCCATGTTAATTTACGTGATATTATGTTTTGTTATGTGAATATAGGCGTTTTTGTAAACAATTGCGGTGAGTTGTTTCACAAAAAATAACAAAATATGTTATTTTTTGTGAAGGCAATCCTCATAGAACTTCACACGCTGTGACGAGAAATCGCGTAAAATCGCGACAGGACTAAAGAAAGGAGCAGACGTTGATACCTACTGAGCGTCGACAAATCATTCTTGATATGGTGGCGGAGAAAGGAATCGTCAGTATCGCTGAACTGACCGAGCGCATGCATGTATCCCACATGACTATCCGCCGTGATTTACAAAAACTGGAGCAGCAAGGCGCGGTAATCCAGGTCTCTGGCGGCGTGCAATCATCGACTCGCGTGGCGCACGAACCCTCGCATCAGATCAAAACCGAACTGGCGACGCCGCAGAAAGCGGCGATTGGCAAACTGGCCGCCAGCCTGGTACAGCCAGAAAGCTGTATCTACCTTGATGCAGGTACTACCACGCTGGCGATCGCCAGGCAGCTGGTTACGATGAATAAACTTACGGTGGTGACCAATGATTTCGTTATCGCCGATTACCTGATGGACAATAGCGATTGCACAATTATTCACACTGGCGGGGCGGTATGCCGGGAAAACCGGTCGTGCGTCGGTGAAGCCGCGGCGACGCTTTTGCGTGGGTTGATGATTGACCAGGCCTTTATTTCCGCCTCTTCCTGGAGCGTGCGCGGTATTTCAACGCCGGCAGAAGATAAAGTCACGGTGAAACGGGCCGTCGCCAGCGCCAGCCGCCAAAAAATTCTGGTGTGCGACGCGACCAAATACGGCCAGGTCGCTACATGGCTGGCGTTACCGCTGGCGGAATTCAACCAAATCGTCACCGATGACGGCCTGCCGGAAAGCGCAATTCGGGCGCTGGCCAAAGTGGATATCTCACTGCTGATGGCCAAACAATAGCAAAACGGCGCAAGCCGCTTACGTCATCATCTTGCGTACCAGTTGCGTAAACTGTTCGCGTTCTTCAGCGCTCAGTCGCCCCAAAAACTCATCGTCAACGCGATCCCCCAGTGGTATCGCGGCGGCGAGCAACGTTTGGCCCTGAACGGTGAGATAGACAAAACGCCGACGTTTATCCAGCGGATCGTTTTCTCGCTTCACCAGCCCACGATTTTCCATCCGGCTTAACATCTCCGCCAGCGTCGCTTTAGTGCTGACCGCCGCTTCGGTCAGATCGACCTGTTCAATACCCGGATGTTCAGCAATAACGCGCATCACCGCATATTGAGGTTTGGTGAGCTCCGGTAGTTCATGCTGCCAGCGTGCGGTATGTTGCTGAAAAAGTTGGCGTAACAGATGAAACGCGGTGTTTCGTAACTCCATGAGCGCTCCGGATAAATTAACTTTTTCTATCATAACGACTTATGCACGGTTTTTTAATGACGAATGCTTTAGCTAAACGTGCGCAGGCGTCGGGAGCGATCTTGTCGCAAAGGCCGTGTGGGCGTATTTTGATCAAAATGTTCGTATACGAACGATATTTGAGGTAAGAAATGAGATTGATTGTGGGGATGACCGGTGCGACCGGCGCGCCGCTTGGCGTCGAGCTACTCCAGGCATTGCGGGCGATACCTGATGTTGAAACGCATCTGGTAATGTCAAAGTGGGCGAAAACCACTATTGAACTGGAGACGCCCTACACGCCCGCTGAGGTAGCCGCCCTGGCAGATTATTGTCATAGCCCGGCCGATCAGGCGGCGACCATTTCCTCCGGCTCATTTCGTACCGACGGCATGATTATTATCCCCTGCAGTATGAAAACACTGGCGGGGGTTCGCGCCGGCTATGCCGAGGGGCTGGTGGGACGCGCTGCCGATGTCGTGTTGAAAGAGGGTCGCAAGCTGGTGCTTGTGCCGCGGGAAATGCCGCTCAGCACGATTCATCTGGAAAACATGCTAGCGCTTTCTCGTATGGGGGTGGCGATAGTGCCGCCCATGCCCGCCTTCTACAACCTGCCGCAAACCGTTGACGATATTATCCAGCACATCGTAGCGCGCGTTCTCGACCAGTTTGGTCTGGAGCATACGCGCACGCGCCGCTGGCAAGGACTGCGACAGGCAGCAAATTTTTCACAGGAGAATGGATAATGGCATTTGATGATTTGCGCAGTTTTTTACATGCGCTGGATCAGCAGGGACAACTGCTGAAAATCAGCGAGGAAGTGAATGCGGAGCCGGATCTCGCCGCCGCTGCCAACGCAACGGGACGCATCGGCGATGGCGCGCCCGCGCTGTGGTTTGACAATATTCGTGGTTTTACCGACGCCCGCGTGGCGATGAATACCATCGGTTCCTGGCAGAACCATGCCATCTCACTGGGTTTGCCGCCTAACACGCCGGTTAAAAAACAGATCGATGAATTTATTCGCCGCTGGGACAATTTTCCGGTAGCGCCGGAACGACGGGCGAATCCGGGCTGGGCGGAAAATACCGTCGACGGCGACGCAATCAACCTGTTTGATATCCTGCCGCTGTTTCGTCTGAACGACGGCGACGGCGGATTCTATCTGGATAAAGCCTGTGTGGTATCACGCGATCCGCTCGATCCCGATAACTTCGGCAAGCAGAATGTCGGCATCTACCGCATGGAAGTTAAAGGCAAGCGTAAGCTGGGTCTGCAACCAGTGCCGATGCATGATATCGCATTGCACCTGCACAAAGCTGAAGAGCGCGGGGAAGATCTGCCGATTGCGATCACGTTGGGTAACGATCCGATCATTACCCTGATGGGCGCAACGCCGCTGAAATACGATCAGTCAGAGTATGAAATGGCAGGCGCGCTGCGTGAAAGCCCCTATCCTATCGCCACCGCGCCGCTGACCGGTTTTGATGTGCCGTGGGGATCTGAAGTCATTCTTGAAGGGGTCATCGAAAGCCGTAAACGTGAAATTGAAGGACCGTTCGGCGAATTTACCGGCCACTATTCCGGCGGTCGCAACATGACCGTGGTGCGTATCGATAAGGTCTCTTACCGCAGCAAACCCATTTTTGAATCGCTCTATTTGGGGATGCCGTGGACGGAAATCGACTACCTGATGGGGCCGGCGACCTGCGTGCCACTGTATCAACAGCTGAAAGCCGAATTTCCGGAAGTGCAGGCGGTAAACGCCATGTACACCCACGGCTTGCTGGCCATCATCTCGACCAAAAAACGCTACGGCGGCTTTGCCCGTGCGGTGGGCCTGCGAGCGATGACGACGCCGCACGGTCTGGGATATGTGAAGATGGTGATCATGGTCGATGAAGATGTCGATCCATTCAATCTGCCACAGGTGATGTGGGCGTTGTCGTCGAAAGTGAATCCGGCAGGCGATCTGGTACAGCTACCGAATATGTCCGTCCTGGAACTGGACCCGGGCTCAAGCCCGGCGGGGATTACCGACAAGCTGATCATTGACGCCACCACGCCGGTTGCGCCAGATAACCGTGGTCACTATAGCCAGCCGGTTGTTGATTTACCGGAAACTAAAGCCTGGGCTGAAAAGCTGACCGCCATGCTGGCCAACCGTAAATAAGGAGTAACCGATGATTTGTCCACGCTGTGCCGATGCACATATTGAACTCATGGCGACTTCTCCGGTAAAAGGAGTCTGGACGGTATATCAGTGTCAGCATTGTCTGTATACCTGGCGCGATACCGAACCGTTACGCCGTACCAGCCGCGAACACTATCCACAAGCGTTTCGCATGACGCAAAAAGATATTGATGACGCGCCAATGGTGCCGAGTATCCCGCCGCTGCTGGCAGAAGACAAACGGTAAAAAAAAGGCCAGTCTGTCGACTGGCCTTTTTTTGACAAGGGTACTTACTCGCGGAACAGCGCTTCGATATTCAGCCCCTGCGTCTGCAGAATTTCGCGCAGACGGCGCAGGCCTTCAACCTGAATCTGACGAACACGCTCACGCGTAAGACCGATTTCACGGCCTACATCTTCCAGTGTCGCAGCTTCATATCCCAGCAGACCGAAACGGCGCGCCAGCACTTCACGCTGTTTGGCGTTCAGTTCGAACAACCATTTGACGATGCTCTGTTTCATATCGTCATCTTGCGTGGTGTCTTCCGGACCGTTCTCTTTTTCATCGGCCAGGATGTCCAGCAACGCTTTTTCGGAATCACCGCCCAGCGGGGTGTCTACCGAGGTAATGCGCTCGTTGAGACGAAGCATACGGCTGACGTCATCAACCGGTTTATCCAGTTGCTCTGCAATTTCTTCCGCACTCGGTTCGTGGTCCAGTTTATGCGACAACTCACGTGCGGTGCGCAGGTATACGTTCAGCTCTTTAACAATGTGAATCGGCAAGCGAATCGTACGGGTTTGGTTCATAATCGCCCGTTCGATTGTCTGGCGAATCCACCAGGTTGCGTATGTTGAGAAGCGGAACCCGCGTTCCGGGTCAAACTTCTCGACTGCACGGATAAGCCCCAGATTGCCCTCTTCAATCAGGTCCAGCAACGCCAGTCCACGATTGCCATAACGGCGGGCAATTTTTACCACCAGACGCAGGTTACTCTCAATCATGCGACGGCGAGAAGCGACATCTCCACGCAGTGCGCGACGCGCAAAATAGACTTCTTCTTCGGCTGTTAACAGTGGTGAATACCCAATCTCACCAAGGTAAAGCTGAGTCGCGTCCAACACACGCTGTGTGGCCCCTTGCGATAACAGCTCTTCTTCAGCCAGGTCGTTATCACTGGGTTCCTCTTCACTCAAGGCTTTTTCGTCAAAAGCCTCTACTCCGTTCTCATCAAATTCCGCGTCTTCATTTAAATCATGAACTTTCAGCGTATTCTGACTCATAAGGTGGCTCCTACCCGTGATCCCTTGACGGAACTAGCAAGTCAAAGCCTGGTTCCGCCGCTTTATCGCTGCGGTAAATAACGCAGCGGGTTTACGGATTTCCCCTTGTAACGAATTTCAAAATGCAAGCGTGTAGAGCTGGTGCCGGTGCTACCCATAGTAGCGATTTTTTGCCCCGCCTTAACTTCCTGTTGTTCCCGGACCAGCATCGTATCATTATGGGCGTAGGCACTCAGGTAATCATCGTTATGTTTGATGATAATAAGATTACCGTAACCACGCAGTGCGTTACCGGCATATACGACGCGCCCATCAGCGGTTGCGACGATAGCCTGTCCCTTACTGCCTGCAATGTCGATCCCTTTATTGCCCCCTTCGGAAGCGCCAAAGTTTTCGATCACTTTGCCATCCGTCGGCCAGCGCCATGCGGAAATCGGCGCGCTGGTTGACGTACTGCTTGCATTTGGTTCGGTCGTGCTTACCGTTGGTGCCGTTACAGGCGCTGTGACAACCGTCCCAGCAGGCTTGTTGTTTGGCAACATTTTGTTAGCACTTTGTTCACCTGAGCCCTCAGAATACGTAATTGTTGGTTGAGACGCAACTGCAACGGTGGAATTTTGTGCAGACCTGGTCACAACTCCTTGCTGTGCTGCATCCGCCTGGGTGATCGCATTTCCGCCAGTAATTGGCGTACCGGATGCGTTACCAACTTGCAAAGTTTGCCCTACATTCAGGCTATACGGGGCAGAAATACTGTTTCTCTGGGCCAGATCGCGGAAATCGTTCCCGGTAATCCAGGCGATGTAAAAAAGCGTATCACCCTTTTTCACGGTGTAAGTACTGCCACCCGTATAGCTACCTTTCGGAATATTCCCATACTGGCGATTGTATACAATTCGCCCATTTTCCATCTGCACGGGTTGTTCCGTGACCGGTTGAGTTTGCATGGGCTGCGTTACAGGACGCTGAACGGGTTGAATTTGCGGCGCTTGTTGCGGCGTTTGTTGCGTCGTCGCGCCCATTTTTGGCGGCGGTGTGATCAACATCCCGGAATTGGTATTTGATGACGACCCACTGTCCACAGACGTGACCGGCGCCGGAGGGTTTGACGAACTGGTACAACCTGCCAGCCATAGTGAAACCAGTGATAGTGCCGCAATGCGACTAACGGTGAATTTTGGGCTTCCCGCGCTCATTTATCCCCCAGTAAAAAATTTGGTTAACAACCAGTGACGTAAGAACCGTGCAACGCATTAAGTGAACACGGGAAAATGTGTTCACGATACGCTTAACCCACCGGGAATAACCAGGAAAACTCCAGGTATTCGTTTCGGCTTCATCAGGCGTAAGAGTGGGTGTTTGCAGGGCAAACTAGGCCAGCTCTCCCTTGACTAACGGGACGAAGCGAACGGCCTCCACGGTATCGATAATAAATTCGCCGCCCCGGCGACGCACGCGTTTCAAAAACTGCTGCTCATCGCCCACGGGCAGAACAAGAATGCCGCCTTCATCCAACTGTGCCATGAGCGCGGTAGGAATTTCCGGTGGCGCGGCCGTCACAATGATAGCGTCAAACGGCGCACGCGCCTGCCAGCCTTGCCAGCCATCGCCATGACGGGTAGAAACATTATGTAAATCGAGCTGCTTCAGGCGGCGGCGCGCCTGCCATTGCAGCCCCTTAATCCGCTCAACGGAGCAAACGTGATGTACCAGATGCGCCAGAATCGCCGTCTGATAGCCGGAACCGGTGCCAATTTCCAACACCCTGGATTGCGGCGTCAGTTCGAGCAGTTCCGTCATTCGCGCCACCATGTAGGGCTGCGAAATCGTCTGACCCTGGCCTATCGGCAAAGCGATATTTTCCCAGGCCTTATGTTCAAACGCTTCATCAATAAATTTCTCGCGCGGCACTGCGGCAAGCGCATTAAGCACCTGCTCATCTCTGATGCCCTGCGCGCGCAATTGTTCAAGAAGAGCCTGTACACGTCCACTTACCATTGCGTGCCAACTCCCACGCTGTCTAACCAGTCTGAAACCACATCATGCGCGCTGTGCGCGGTTAAATCCACATGCAACGGCGTGACGGAGACGTAGCCTTCATCCACCGCCGCGAAATCGGTATCCGGCCCGGCATCGTATTTATCGCCCGGCGGGCCAATCCAGTACAATGTATTACCGCGCGGATCTTCCTGCGGGATTACTTTATCCGCTGGATGGCGGCTACCACAGCGAGTCACGCGGATGCCTTTAACCTGCGCTAACGGTAGATCCGGGACATTCACGTTGAGAATACGCCCGGTACGCAACGGCTCCCGGCTTAACCCTCGCAAAAGCGCGCAAGTCACGGCCGCAGCCGTATCATAATGTTGATAGCCGTTAAGGGAGACCGCTAATGCCGGAAAGCCGAGATGACGACCTTCCATCGCCGCGGCGACAGTACCGGAATAGATCACATCATCGCCCAGATTCGGACCCGCGTTAATACCGGAAACGACAATATCCGGACGCGGACGCATTAAGGCATTAACGCCCAGATAGACGCAATCGGTCGGCGTCCCCATCTGTACGGCGATATCGCCATTATCAAAGGTAAAAGTACGAAGCGAAGATTCCAGCGTGAGGGAATTAGACGCGCCGCTGCGGTTACGATCCGGGGCTACGACCTGTACATCAGCAAACTCACGCAGCGCTTTCGCCAGCGTTTGTATACCGGGCGCGTGAACCCCGTCATCGTTACTCAGCAATATGCGCATAATCACCCATTGTGTTGATCAGTTCCCTTACTACGCTGGTGGCAAAACTGCCTGCGGGCAGCCAGAAACGTAACTCGACGGTAACGTCATCCCACCAGTTCCAGCTTAATTGTTGCGGATAAAGCAGCATCGCTCTGCGCGACGCCTCTACTTTTTCGCGCAGCAACAGCGATTGCAACACCGTTTCCTGGGCAATGGCATCTTGCTCAAACGCCAGCGCCGCACGCTGTGTTCCCCACTCTCCGCTGCCCGGCAACGACGCTGTAATCATCAGCTCTTTTTCGTCTACCCGGCGCTGCAATTCAGGCAGTTCTTCAGATGTCGCGACGAACCAGCTTCCACGCCCCGCTAATTGTAGCGCATCGCCGTCAACAACTTGATTAAAGTCTGGTTTCTTCAGCCGCTGGTGAACAATTTGATTAAACAACGCGCTACGCGCCGCCGACAACCAAAAACTGCGTTTATTGCGATCGCGCACCGGCGCGTTACTTTGCGCCCAGCGCAGCGCGCCCTGCAAGTTGCTGCCGCCAATGCCGAATCGCTGTGCGCCGAAATAGTTCGGCACGCCGCCATCGCGAATCGCCTGCAATCGTGTTTCGACATCGCGGCGATCGCTTATTTCACGCAACACCAGCGTAAAGGCATTGCCTTTCAGCGCGCCTAAACGCAGCTTACGCTTGTGACGCGCGTATTCCAGCACTTTACAACCTTCCAGCTGAAAGGCGCTGAAATCGGGCATCTCTTTCCCCGGCACGCGCGCGCACAGCCACTGCTCGGTAACGGCGTGTTTATCTTTTTGCCCGGCAAAGCTCACTTCGCGAGCGTGAATTTTCAGGAATTTCGCCAGCGCGTCAGCGACAAAACGGGTATTGCAACCGTTTTTCAAAATACGCAGCAGAATGTGCTCGCCTTCACCATCTGGCGTAAAGCCTAAATCTTCAACCACCACAAAATCTTCCGGATTCGCTTTCAGCAATCCGCTACCTTGTGGTTTTCCGTGCAGCCAGGTGAGATTGTCAAACTCTGTCATTTCGCCGCCTTCATCAGCAACGCGACCGCTTCGCAGGCAATGCCTTCTCCGCGTCCGGTAAATCCGAGCTTTTCCGTCGTCGTCGCCTTCACGTTAACATCATCCATATGGCAGCCGAGATCTTCGGCGATAAAGACGCGCATTTGCGGAATATGCGGCAGCATTTTCGGCGCCTGCGCAATAATGGTGACATCTACGTTGCCGAGGGTGTACCCCTTCGCCTGAATACGACGCCAGGCTTCACGCAGTAGTTCGCGGCTATCCGCTCCCTTAAATGCCGGATCGGTATCCGGGAAGAGCTTGCCGATATCGCCAAGCGCCGCCGCACCCAGCAGCGCATCGGTCAGCGCATGTAACGCCACATCGCCATCGGAATGCGCCAATAGCCCTTTTTCATAAGAGATACGCACGCCGCCAATAATAATCGGCCCTTCTCCGCCAAACGCGTGTACGTCAAAACCGTGTCCAATTCGCATTATGCTTTCTCCTGGTGGATGGTTCGGGTCAGATAAAATTCCGCCAGCGCCAGATCTTCCGGACGGGTGACCTTGATGTTATCCGCGCGACCTTCTACCAGCGCCGGATGAAAACCACAATATTCCAGCGCTGACGCTTCGTCGGTGATGGTCGCGCCTTCATTCAGCGCACGCGTCAGACAATCGTGCAAGAGTTCGCGGGGGAAAAACTGCGGGGTGAGCGCGTGCCATAAATCGGCGCGCTCTACGGTATGGGCAATAGCGTTCTTCCCCGGTTCGCCGCGTTTCATGGTGTCGCGCACCGGACTGGCGAGGATACCGCCGACCCGGCTGTTTTCGCTGATGGTCAGCAACCGCGCAAGGTCATCCTGATGCAAACAGGGTCTTGCCGCGTCGTGCACCAGCACCCACTGCGCCTTTGCAACGGCCTGCAACCCGGCCAAAACAGAATCAGCGCGTTCGTTGCCGCCATCCACAACGGTGATTTGCGGATGATTCGCCAGCGGAAGTTGGGCAAAGCGATGATCGCCAGGGCTGATAGCAATAACAACGCGTGTCACCCGAGGATGCGCCAGCAGCGCATGAACTGAGTGCTCCAGAATGGTTTTATTACCGATTGAGAGATACTGCTTAGGACATTCTGTTTGCATTCGGCGGCCAAATCCGGCCGCCGGCACCACGGCGCAAACGTCCAATAAAGTGGCTGCCATGTTAAATCCCTGGATGGTTTATCGATGAGTTTGCCCCGCCGTTGCCGCGCGTTTTGAGGCGTCAGGCACCAGACGATAGAAGGTTTCGCCCGGTTTGGTCATGCTAAGTTCGTTGCGCGCGCGCTCCTCAATCGCTTCCTGGCCGCCATTGAGATCGTCAATTTCGGCAAAAAGCTGATCGTTACGCGCTTTAAGTTTGGCGTTTGTCGCCTGCTGCGCGACCACATCATCGTTGACGCGGCTATAGTCATGTATGCCGTTCTTACCGAACCACAGCGAGTACTGTAGCCAGACCAGTAAAGCCAGCAACAGCAGCGTTAGTTTACCCATCCTGCCCCCTGAAAAACGGCATCATCATCCCATAACGTCCTCTGTGACTCCACATTCAGGACGGGATTGCCGCGACAACGCCGGCAAATGTACCACATTTGCCGGATGTTACGTATACCCGAGTAAGGAGAACATAATCTCATTGTTGGTTACGGTTTGAATTATGACCGGAGGCGCAGTGATAACCCGTCTACCCTAATAGCCATATAAATAACGCGCCGAACAGCGCGCCTACGGCCAGTAGAGTAAACATAATGCTAAAAAGTATTTTGCCCTTTACCAGCAGATGCAACGCAATGCCGATAATCACCGATACCGGCATTAACGCGAGGAAAAAGGGCCAGGTATAGAGGAAAAAAAACAGCGTGTTAGGGCCATAAAGCAGAAAAGGGATCCCCAACGCCAGCAGCCATGACACAAAGCCGACCACCGCCCCCGGAAATGCACTGGTGGCGTCATCGTCGACCATGAAGGCGTCTGACCTTGTGAAAGTAATGTTATGGCTATTACGCATATTAAATCCTGTAACCTTGACCATACCGGGCATACAAGCCCGGTGGTGTCTCAGGATCTGATAATATCGCGCCGTCTCAGCAGGTCTAATAATTGGGAAACCAAATTTGTTACTAATTGTTCACCATTAAGATGAACCTGTGGCGAGTCAGGCGCTTCGTAAATGGCGTCGATGCCGGTAAAGTTACGCAACTCGCCCGCACGCGCTTTTTTATACAACCCTTTAGGATCGCGCTGTTCACAGATAGCCAGCGGCGTATTGACATAAATCTCGATAAAACGATCGTGGCCGACGCGCTCTTTTACCAGTTGCCGCTCGGCGCGGTGCGGAGAAATAAATGCCGTCAAAACAATCAGGCCGGCGTCCGCCATCAGGCTGGCCACTTCGCCTACCCGCCGGATATTCTCCTGGCGATCGGCATCGCTAAAGCCTAAATCACGGCACAAACCGTGGCGCACATTATCGCCATCCAACAGGTAGGTACTGACGCCACGCTGATGTAACGCCTCTTCCAGCGCGCCGGCCACCGTTGATTTTCCCGAACCGGAGAGTCCGGTAAACCACAGCACCACGCCACGGTGGCCGTGGAGCTGTTCACGGGCGGCGACAGTAACGGGATGAGAGTGCCAGACCACGTTCTCATCATGCAGCGCCATGTTTATCTCCCAGCAAATCTCGGGCGTCCCAGTGCGGAAAATGACGGCGTACCAGCGCATTCAGCTCCAGCTCAAACGCACTGTATTCCACGGGCGGCGTCGCTCCGCGTTCGTCCAGTTCCCGCACCATGCCAGCGCCCACGGTAACGTTAGAAAGTCGGTCGATAAAAATCAGCCCGCCCGTCACCGGATTTTGCTGATAAATATCCAGCGCGAGCGGCTCATCGAATGTCATCTCCACCAGACCAATACCGTTTAACGGCAGGCTCTCGACGTCTCGTTGGGTCAGATTGTTGATATCAATCTGATAGCGAATAGCCTCGATACGCGCGCGGGTTTTCTTACCCGCAAGTTTAACGTCGTAGCTTTGGCCCGGCGCCAGCGGCTGTTCCGCCATCCATACCACGTCGATCGCGGCGTGCCGCGCAGGTGCCAGCGTCTCGTTTGCCGCCAGCAGCAGATCGCCGCGGCTAATATCAATGTCGTCGTTGAGTACCAGGGTAATGGCTTCGCCCGCACAGGCTTCTTCTTTATCGCCATCAAAAGTGACGATACGCGCCACGCTGGATTCCACGCCGGACGGCAGCACTTTAATGCGCTCTCCGACTTTGACGCTACCAGACGCCAGAGTGCCGGCATACCCCCGAAAATCAAGATTCGGGCGATTAACGTATTGTACCGGAAAGCGCATCGGCTGACGGTCTACCGCACGCTGTATGTCTACCGTTTCCAGGACTTCCAGCAGCGTCGGACCGCTGTACCAGCGCATATTCGCGCTCTGCGCGGCGACATTATCCCCTTCCAGCGCCGAAAGCGGGACAAAGCGAATGTCCAAATCGCCCGGCAACTGTTCAGCAAAGGTCAGGTAATCTTCGCGAATACGGGCGAAGGTCTCTTCGCAGTAGTCAACGAGATCCATTTTGTTGATTGCCACCACCAGGTGTTTGATCCCCAACAGAGTGGAGATAAAGCTATGGCGACGCGTCTGATCCAGCACGCCTTTACGCGCGTCGATCAGTAGGATCGCCAGATCGCAGGTGGACGCCCCGGTCGCCATATTACGGGTATATTGTTCATGGCCCGGCGTGTCGGCGATAATAAATTTTCGTTTTTCCGTGGAGAAATAGCGGTACGCGACGTCAATAGTAATGCCCTGCTCACGCTCGGCCTGCAGCCCATCTACCAGCAGCGCCAGATCGAGTTTTTCTCCCTGCGTGCCATGACGTTTACTGTCATTATGCAGAGAAGAGAGCTGATCTTCATAAATTTGCAGAGTATCGTGCAGCAAACGACCTATCAGCGTACTTTTACCGTCATCAACGCTGCCACAGGTTAAAAAACGCAGCAGGCTTTTGTGCTGTTGGGCAATCATCCAGGCTTCGACGCCGCCTTCATTGGCGATTTGTTGTGCAAGTATGGTGTTCATGGCGGCTCCTTAGAAATACCCCTGACGTTTTTTAAGCTCCATCGACCCCGCCTGATCGCGGTCAATCATCCTCCCCTGGCGCTCGCTGGTGGTAGAAACCAGCATCTCTTCGATAATTTCCGGCAGCGTTTGCGCGTGGGATTCCACCGCCCCGGTGAGCGGCCAACAGCCAAGTGTACGGAAGCGCACCATCCTTTTTTTGATGACTTCGCCAGGCTGGAGATCGATACGATCGTCATCCACCATCATCAACATGCCGTCACGTTCCAGAACCGGGCGTTCAGCAGCCAAATACAGCGGCACGATGTCGATGTTTTCCAGCCAGATGTATTGCCAGATATCCTGCTCTGTCCAGTTGGAGAGCGGGAAGACGCGTATACTTTCACCTTTATTAATCTGACCGTTATAGTTACGCCACAACTCTGGACGCTGATTTTTCGGGTCCCAGCGATGGAAACGGTCACGAAAGGAGTAAATACGTTCTTTCGCACGGGATTTTTCCTCATCGCGCCGTGCGCCGCCGAACGCGGCATCAAAACCGTACTTATTCAGCGCCTGCTTTAACCCTTCGGTTTTCATAATGTCGGTGTGTTTAGCGCTACCGTGAACGAACGGATTGATGCCCATCGCCACGCCTTCCGGATTTTTATGTACCAGCAACTCGCAGCCATATGCGTTGGCGGTACGATCGCGAAAGGCGTACATCTCACGGAATTTCCAACCGGTATCAACGTGCAATAGCGGGAACGGCAACGTACCCGGATAAAACGCCTTACGCGCCAGATGCAGCATGACGCTGGAGTCTTTACCAATGGAGTACAGCATGACCGGATTAGCGAATTCCGCTGCCACTTCACGGATAATGTGGATACTTTCCGCCTCCAGTTGCCGCAGGTGGGTGAGTCGTTTTTGATCCATAACCGTTCCTTTGCAATACCGTTTTTTGCTAAACATTTCGATTACACGACTATAGGGAGCGCAGGAGAGTGAATGAAATGACGAATTGGAATGAGTAGTTCCTCAAAGGAATAACGCGGCCCAAAAACCAATATCAAAAAATGCTTAACGTACCGGATTGCCAGCATTTAGGAGCAAATGAAATTGTATTAACACGATCGCGGTTTCATACTAGCCACGTAAAATTTTGTTCTGTATTTAAGGACTCATTATGTTTTCCGCAACGCGCCGCTTTGCCGTCATTCTGGCGCTCGGCGTAGGCTTTATCCTTCCTGCACAAGCAGCATCACCAGGGCCTGGTGAAATAGCGAATACTCAGGCACGACATATCGCCACCTTTTTTCCCGGGAGAATGACTGGCTCCCCCGCCGAGATGTTGTCTGCCGATTATTTACGCCAACAATTTACCCAGATGGGATATCAAAGCGATATTCGAACGTTTAATAGCCGATTTATTTATACCACGAAGGATAATCGCAAAAACTGGCATAACGTGACGGGCAGTACGGTCATCGCCGCCCATGAAGGGCGCGTGCCGCAACAGATCATCATTATGGCGCATCTGGATACGTACGCTCCGCAGAGCGACGCTGATGTCGATGCCAATCTGGGCGGTTTAACGTTACAGGGAATGGATGATAATGCCGCGGGATTAGGCGTTATGCTGGAACTGGCGGCGCGTCTGAAAGATATACCGACCCATTACGGGATTCGTTTTATCGCCACCAGCGGGGAAGAAGAGGGAAAGCTAGGCGCGGAAAATTTACTCAAACGAATGAGTGACGCTGAGAAGAAAAATACGCTGCTGGTGATTAATCTCGATAACCTGATTGTTGGCGACAAGCTCTATTTTAATAGCGGGAAAAATACGCCGGAAGCGGTGCGTACACTGACCCGCGATCGGGCATTAGCGATTGCGCGCCGTTATGGTATCGCCGCCAACACCAATCCGGGACGCAATCCATCCTACCCCAAAGGAACGGGTTGCTGTAATGATGCGGAGGTTTTCGATAAAGCGGGAATATCGGTGCTTTCTGTTGAGGCGACGAACTGGAATCTGGGTAAAAAAGACGGATACCAGCAACGCGTGAAAAATGCCTCCTTCCCGAACGGCAATAGCTGGCACGACGTACGGCTTGATAATCAACAGCATATTGACAAGGCGCTGCCAGGGCGAATTGAGCGCCGTAGCCGCGATGTAGTACGGATAATGCTGCCGTTGGTAAAAGAGCTGGCGAAGGCGGAAAAAACGTCCTGATATGCTGGTGAAACGTGTTTATCCCCGCTGACGCGGGGAACACTATTTATAAGCGTGTCATCTATGCAACCCAACCGGTTTATCCCCGCTGGCGCGGGGAACACACCTGCCCGACCCAATAAGGGGGCCCTCGTGACGGTTTATCCCCGCTGGCGCGGGGAACACGGCCGCTGGTCAAATTCCCAATCTGAGCAATCCGGTTTATCCCCGCTGGCGCGGGGAACACATAGCCCCGGCAGCGATAGCTAAACCAGTTCCCGGTTTATCCCCGCTGGCGCGGGGAACACGCCTCAAAATCTCTCGGTGAGATGTAAGCGTCCGGTTTATCCCCGCTGGCGCGGGGAACACACCAGTGGTCAGCGGCGGATGAATTTGCCCTGCGGTTTATCCCCGCTGGCGCGGGGAACACGAGAATGCTCATGCGCGTGAGCGCCATATATTCGGTTTATCCCCGCTGGCGCGGGGAACACAGGCGGACCGAAAAACCGTTTTCAGCCAACGTCGGTTTATCCCCGCTGGCGCGGGGAACACACTAAAACTATATATTTGTTCTAAAAGCCCTTTTTTACTACATAACAAACTACCAACGGTAAGATAACAATTCCTTATCATTAAAGAACATTCAACTTATTGATTTTCAACAGGAAGAAAAGAAACCAAACGCAGTCCATCCAAATCTACCGGAATACGTCTGTTTTCACCCCAGGTCTGGAACTCAAAACCAGACTCAGTATTTGTTGCCCAGGCCATTACTACGTTTCCGACTCCGCCAAGCTGTGTGATCTGTTGCCAAATCATTTCCCGAATACGCTTCGAGGTATCGCCAACATAAACACCTGCACGAACCTCAAGTAACCAGACGGCAAGACGTCCCCGCAGGCGCGGCGGTACGTTTTCCGTGACCACAACCACCATACTCATCAACCATGCCCCCGATGGCCGCTATCACCCAGTGATTCAGGTTCCGGTATTGCTGGCGGCAGCATATCCGGCGCAGGCTGAGGTGGTTCAATTTCACCGGCAGCGAGCACCTCTTCGATCAGCGGGATCAATTTTCCGGTCAGCTTCGAACTGCGAAAAATATCCCGGCAGGCCAGGCGCACTTCTTTATCAGGTTCCGCCGGGTGACGAGCGGCGATCTCAAATGCTTTGGGCACCACCGATTCAAATTTGATGATATCGGCAATGTCATAAACAAAAGAAAGCGGCTTACCGCTATGGATAAAACCGATAGCCGGCGCATATCCCGCCGCCAGGATAGCCGCTTCTGAAATCCCGTACAGGCACGATGTCGCCGCGCTAATACATCGGTTGACGACATCCCCCTTCTCCCAGTCTTTCGGATCATAGTTACGACCATGCCATTTCACGCCATACTGCTTCGCCAGTAATGCATAGGTCGCCCGCACACGGGATCCTTCAATACCGCGCAGTTGCTCAACGGAACGACGGGCGGGAGGCGGCTCACGAAAACGCAGTTCATACATTTTGCGGACTACTTTAAGCCGCAGGTCATCATCTAACGCCAGCTTTGCCTGGTAAAGCAACTTATCGGCTCGTGCGCCGCCGGGTTGTCCGGAGGAATAGACCCGCACTCCCGCCTCGCCCACCCATACCAACAGGGTGCCGACCGTTGATGCCAAATGCACTGCCGCATGGGAAACCCGCGTTCCCGGTTCCAGCATGATACAAGCGACCGAACCGACGGGAATATGCGTACGGATTCCCGTTTTATCGATCAGCACGAATGCCCCATCCAGCACGTCAATTTGACCGTACTGGAGGAAGATCATCGAGGTTCGATCTTTTAACGGGATCGGGTTGAGCGGTACGAACGTCACGCGTCGTCTCCGGGTTTGATCATCATCATTCCGCAGCCAAACGCCCGGCTTTTACCGTACCCCTGCGCCAGACGTTGCAGGAAAAGCGCGGGCTCGTTAATCACCAGCACGCCGGTATAGTCCACGCTGCTAAACTGAATCATCTGCCGGGATTTCTCTCGACGTATCTGCTGCTGCCGGTAAGCATCAACGCTCGCCTCGCGCAGAGTAAAGCCATTTTGCTCCCCCTGGCGCGCCAGCCATTCCAATGCCGCCTGCTGCTGATAAGACCAAATATCCTGGCTATCGCCCTGCGTTTTACGCTGGCGTTTCGCCTCCATCAGCAAATCGTGACGCTTACCGTTTTTGCAAATTGTCGGATTGGCTCGCAAGTTAAACCGCAGCGTCTGTCCCGCGCTCAGCATTGGCGCAAACGGGCGAGTCTGTACGTCAAAAATCGTGCTGGCGGCAGGCTGTTCCTGTGAGAGAACAAAAAAGCGAAACGCGCCCTGTAACTCTTCGCGGCGATAAAGAAACTGCCGTTCCTTGCCGCCGGGAAAGAGATCCCATAACCACTGGTGCATCACGTACTCGCCGCGCTCCACCAGATGCAAGAGCTGTGCCGGCGAAAGCTCGCTGGTGTGCAGCGTTATTCTTGAGAGATACACGCGTCCTCCTTGCGGAGCCACGGCCCCTGATTCACGCTACGTTCACCGAACAGCCATTGCTGGCGGCTCAACGGCATGTCGCGACGACGTAAAATTTTGTTCGCCGTTAAGCCATCGTGTTCACCTTCCCACCAGCATTCATTCTGTAATCCGGGGAGAGTCAGTTTCAGCGCATTGAATTGATCCTGATACCAACGATATGCTTCACGCAGGACATCCGCCGCATTCCCTTCCAGCAGTTGCGGCGCAAGCGGCAACGCCAGAGGGTGACTTTTGCGCCCCAGATACAGCGGGAACACAGGATGTTGTAACGCCGCCTGAAGCTGCGCCAACGTGTAAGGCGCGTCCGGCGTCGCGCTGACAGCGATCATCCACCAGGCGTCGGTGTAGTAGTCGCGTCGGGAAATCAGCGCGCTCAGTAACTCAGGATCCTGCAACTCTTCACGGCGGCTGAAGTAACGCGCCTTACGTACCTCTTTCGGCATCTGCACCGTGTGATAATCCCGCGCCCAGCGCGGGTTGCCGCTGGCGCACAGCAAAAATTGGTAATGACGATTAAAGGTGTTTAGCCGTTCCTCTTCATCGCGGCGAATACCCAGCGCCGCAGCTAATAACCCCAACAGCGCAGAACGCGAAGGAAGTTCATGGCTGTGGCGCACTTCGCCTGGCGCATCCACGCCCCAGGAGGCCATCGGCCCATGAAGCTGAAAAACCAGATATTGGCTCATAAGCCGCCCCTTACGCGCAGATGAAGTCAAGCACGTCTTTCATGCTTCCCTGCTGATTCATCACGTTAAAGTTTTTGAACGCCGTCTCCTGTGCATAGACCTCATTCATATTTTCATGCAGCGCGGTAATACGCTTAACCGCAACGTTCAATTGGTCTGTACCGTTGATCGGTTCATAAAACGCGGCCGCCAGTGAACGTGGTTGGTCGGTGCCTTTTTCGGCCAGCGCCCACGAGGCATAGGCACGGCTGGCAAAGCTGTTCTGTTTGCCGGTCGGCGACACTTTCAGCGCCGCTTCAGTAAAGGCGCGCAGCGTTTTGTTTGCCAGTTCTTCATTGCCGTTCAGGTTTTTCACCAGCAGATCTTTGTCGATGCAGATATAGGTGTAAAACAGCGCGGAGCCAAAGCCGGTTTCGCCGAGATGGCCTGCGCCTGCATCTTCTGCCGATGCCTGGCGTAGGTCATCCACAGCGGTAAAGAAATCGTCTTCGATGATCGTTTCGCTGACGCCGAAGGCGTGGGCGACCTGGCAGGCGGCTTCCACGTTAAAATCAGTTTTCTTCGCTAACATCCGGCCAAACATGGCAATATCGACGGCCATGCGATCGTGACGTAACAGTTCCGCTTCCTCTTCTGTTGCCGGACGTTTTTCTTCTGCCAGACGGCGCGCCAGCGCTTTCACGGCCTCAAACTCAGCAGGGCTGATATGCACCAGTTGCTCGGTTTCAGCATTCGTCAACTCATCTTTGGGTTTCTTATCCTCTTTTACCTTGCCAAAGCAGTTGGCGATGTTCTTGACGTACTCAACCGCTTTTTTGGCGTCAATGCCGCTATCAACGAGGATTTGCGCCGCCTCACGAGCAATGCGACCAGTACGAATACCAATATGGCCAGCTAATGCCTGTTCAAATAACTCAGATGTACGCCAGGCGCGTTTCAGGCTCTGAGAGGAGATACGCAGACGTGTTGCTCCGCCAAGCACCACGGTTTTTGGCGCACCGGTATCATCACGGTTCAGGTTAGCGGCGGGGTAAGCGGTCAGTAAGTGGAGCTGAATAAACGTTGTCATAAAGATATCCCTGTTAATCTTGTTCGTTATCGGTATCGCCAGCCTGGTAGTATTCCAGCGCCCAGCGGATACGAAGAAATTCGGTTGGCCGCTGCTGGCGGCGATGGTGGTTCAGCAAGTCATTCTGCTCCTGGCACCAGCAGAAAATATCGTCTGCAAGAGAAAACAGGTTGACCGAACCATCTAACAGCTTCACCGCACGCCGTAACTGGCGCAGCAGTTCATCCGGCGTTTTTACCGCTAATAGGTGGGAGAAGCGTAATTTTGACATCACCGGAGTGTCGCCACCTTTCTTCTGTCCAAGCTGCGCAGCAAAACTCTTTTGCTCATCAATAAATTTGATATGTGCAGCCAGTGCCGCTGTGATTGCCAATGCAGTAACATTCCAGGGTGCTTTGTTTTTCCATAAAGAATGTGTTTGCATTAACAATGAATGAAGCCCCTCAGCCAAACAGGCATCATTCACCGTTTTACTACGTCGTAAGCTGGCACGTAATCCACGTTTTTCTTGTAGTTCATCATGCCACTGACGCAAAGTGGCTTTATCATCTTTCGTCACAACACTCATTCAGCAGCCTCCTGTTTCTTTGCTTTGGCGGCTTTTGCGCTTTGCTTTTCCGCCGATGAAGTAAAATATTTTTTGCGCGCCTTCATGATGCGCTCCAGATCGCTGCTCTCGTAGGGGTTGGTAAAGACGTGATCATCGAAGTAACAACGGGTAAACAGCCAAAGTTCTCTTTGCCATTTATTCAGCCTTTCGTCCGGCTTGTGTCCGTTTTCCAGATCGTGGATCAGATTGAGAAAGCGCCCCTGCGTCAGGTTCCAGAAATCAATGTCGATAAAACTGAAATCACCCCGCGCATCCTTCGCATTGGTGAACCACGCTTCTTTTAGCGCACTGCGAAGCAGGCTCAACAGGCGGGCCGCAGTTTGCACGGCCTTACGTAAATCAGGGATCAGACCTTCCGTCATCAGCAACGGGAAGTGATGCTCATACCAGCAGCGGATTTTCATATTGTCGAAATCCGCGCCAAAGCCCCGGATCCCCGCTTTAACGTCAGTCAGCGAGCGGGCGTTAAACACCTTGACTACCTGCGCGGGAGATTCGTAATTCGCTTCCGTCTGGTTGTTCTGACTTAATCCCAGCCAGTCGCGCCAGATAAGGCCGCCGGGCTGCGGTTTAACGGAAAAGAAGGCGTTTTGATCTTTTACCGGGGCGCGATAAGGCGTCAGCGGGTGCCGCCAGCCATCGTAGTTAACGCCGTAGTTCTTGACGGTCATAAAGCCAAGAAGCTCATCGCTTTCAGCGCCGCAAATATCGCAGCAACCTGACTGTAAGGTGGCAAAATCCAGGCGGATACGACGCGGCATCCCCCAGTACGCCTGGAGTTTATTGACCTGCTCCGGCGTGGTAACGGCATTCGCCTGCTCGCTGGTCCGCGTCGCGGCAAGCCACGGGAAAACGGTCGCATCACACTGGTCTGGTAAAGGCAGATCCGCAGTATCCTGCGGCATCACGTTGAGCCACAGCTTGCGCCAGATCGGCGTTTGCCGCTCGCCCTGATATTCCTGCAATTCAACCAGCGTGGTCAGTGGCCCGCCGCCGCGCAGCCCGGTACGATAGCCTTTGCCGCCCGCAGGCGCGTTAAGCTGCAACGAGAACAGCGCCAGCGCCGCGCAGTGCGGACAAAAACGTTCCGTTACGCCGCGTTTGACAAAATGATCTTTATTGAACTTCGTGGTTTGCGCGCCAGGTATTTCCGGCAACAATGAGGCAATAGAGACTTTTTCGCCGCTTAACGGTTCAAAATCCTGCATAAACGAGGGGGATTCCGCGCCAAACTGAAAAGCGTGTTCTAACGGTGCTAATGCCTTATGGAGCACATCGGCATGCAATCCATCAAACCAGATATCCTCCCAATTTTTGTATCTTTTCGGCGCGATACTGCATTGCAGCAATCCCAACAGAAACTGCCAGGCCGCTCCCTGTAAATCTGCTCGCGTTGCGGCGATGTCCACCACGTTTTCATCCGCCAGATCGACGGGGGCCAGCTTGCCCGTGGAACCGTCTTTGAAACGGACGGGGAGCCAGGGCGTTGTTAAAAGTGAAAAATTGTCCATATCTGTATTCGTTATTCCCCCATCATGCCAATCAATCCCTCATTCGCCGAATAACCACAAGCGGCAAAGTCCGTCACCACAATCACCGTGGCAAAATCCTTATCCTGATGCTGTTGCGCACACCACTTACGCAAGGGTTCGCCGTCTAATTTTTCAAACTCGTCTTTATGTTTATTCCACCAGCTCTGACGTACTCGCAGCACGCTCATCTCCCAGGCGTGTTCACCGCTGGCATAAGGGGTTACGACGCTATCCACGATTTTCGCCAGCCACAGCGTGACAGACTCTTCCGCCAGCCGCGTTGACATTTTCTCCGGTAAAGAATCGCTAATTTCAGCACAGTAGCCCGGCGCAAAGTTAAGCAGCATCTGGCCGGCAAATGCCCGGTCGCAATAAAATTTGCCTTCCTGCAATTGCTCGGTTTTTGCAAATCCAACCGGCATGTTGACATCCTCACCGTAGACCGACTCAATCAACAAGCGGGCAGATTGCGGCATCCGAATCGTCCCCTGCTCACGTAATATGCGCTGCGTCAGCCACATGCGCCCATGATCGGGATAGACATAGGCGCTGTTACGCATGGCGCTGGATAACCAGTTCTCTCGCGGCGCGTCATCCCACTCCGGAGCAAGAATGCGCAGCACTGGCGTCTCTCGCTCATCCTGCCCACTCTTTTTCACCAGACCGTTACGATCGCGAATATGACGCTGTAGTCGACCGGCCCGCTGAATTAATAAATCCACCGGCGCTAAATCAGAGATCATCTCATCGCAGTCAATATCCAGACTTTGTTCGATTACCTGCGTGGCGATAATGACCTTACCGGCACGTTGCGCGCCGCTCTGTTTGCCAAAGAGATTCAGCGTCTGCGACTCAATCCGCTGACGATCGTGAAAAGCAAAGCGACTATGGAAGAGTAAAAGGTTTTCCGTGGCGACGACCTTACTCAGTTGAAGCTGGCGATAGATACGAATCGCATCATCAACGGAGTTACGTATCCAAGCGATACAGTTTCCTTTTTCCACTGCTTCACCTATACGTTCAAGACACGCCTCTTCACTATGTAGCCAGCCAATATCTACGCAACGCTCAACCTCTTTGCGTGTATCAACCCGCTGAGAAATCAGCTCTGTTTGTGTGACCTGAGTCAGCCAGGGATAATCGTCATGGCCTAGCAACGGCGCCTGCACACTACGCCTCACCCCACGGGAAAATGCCGCCACCAGCTTATCTCGCTGCTGCTGCGATAGCGTCGCAGATAACAGAATAGTGGCGTTGCCATTACTGGCCTGCCGTTCGATCAAACCTTCAAGTATTCGGGACATCCAGGCATCACAGGCATGGATCTCATCAGCCAGTAAGATCTTGTTGCTAAGACCCAGTAACCGCAGGTTGTTATGTTTAAATGGCATTACCGCCATCATCGCCTGATCCAACGTGCCTACGCCAACCTCCGCCAACAACGCTTTTTTATTGCTGTCGGCAAACCAGGCGGCGCATCCCTGACTATAAGGCTGCGCTTCATCGGGTTCTTCCGTACCAGAAAGAGTGACCGACCATATTGACTGATTGAAACGATCCATTAAGCGACGCGCGCTATGCGCCAGAATCAGGCTGGGACGGGAGTCCGGCTGATACAGCGCCAGCCAGGTGTTCGCCATACGTTCAAACATCGCGTTGGCTGTCGCCATTGTCGGCAGTCCAAAATAGAGTCCCTGCGCTTTACCTGCCGCCATCAGTCGATGAGCTAATATGAGCGCCGCCTCTGTTTTTCCGGCCCCGGTGACATCTTCAAGAATAAAGAGTTGGGCGCCATCCACGTTGATATCCAGCTCAAGCGCCTTTTGTTGTAACGGTGTGGGATGCTGAATAAAAGGGAAAAGCGTTTCTATGCCCGTAAAGGCAGACACATTCGCCGCTGAGGGAAATAGCGTGATGGCAGTTTGTGCTTTAGCGAGAGCTTGCTGCCAGTAGGTATCAACAGGCATTTTTTCCGCAGTACGCGGAAAATAACGGCTGGCAGAACCAGTCCAGTCAGCCAGTACAACCGCAGCGGAAATAAACCAGGAAAGTTGCTGAAATTGGTCGATACCCTCATCTTCATCCCAGGCTTCAGGCAAAGTAATTAAAGGAAAGAGCGCTTTTATTCTCAGAAGAAAATCTCTTGCCGCGTCTTTATCCTGCTGGCGAAAATGGTCCAGCTCCTGGATTGCCTCTGGAGGGCGTCCATGATGACCTGTAGTGACTGGCATCCAAAGCGCCATAACGCGCTTACTTTTACGAACTGAAAGCGAAGAAGGAGGAAACAATTCAGGGCATTCACTTAGCCAGGAGTTCCACAACATGTATCCCAGCGTGGTATGCGCGATTTTTTCATAATGCCGTGTAGGCTCATTAAAGATATTTAAAGCCTCATGACGGTATAGTTGCTGGAAGGAATGAGCAAACTTTCCAATATCATGCCAACATAAAATCCAGGCAAAAAATTGCGCCGCCTGCTCCTTATCCTGGATGCCTAATTTTTTTAGATAGTGGTCAATAAAATAAATATTATTTATCACCATCCAGTAACCCACAGCCGCAACATCTAAAGAATGCCAGCAAAGCAAATGGTAATCATCACCGCCGTCAGTTTCTCCTCTTCGAGACTTTCCCCAATAGTGATATATCGACACGTAAACTCCAGCATGTGGATAATAAAAGCACTCTACGCCTTTTTAATGGTCTTTTTTGTTGATATACCTCACAAAAATTGCACTTCCTGAGATTATATTTAAATATGCCGCTCAATTTTATATATTCTTCAGAAATATTTACCCCACGAATAATTATTATAAATTTTTCCGCCTTTTTCTTCTGGAAGAAGCGCTCAAAGAGGCTTCCTCCAATGCCTTCTGCATAAACCAAAATTTAAAAAAAACGACCATTTGCGGCGAATCATCTACCTTTTGTCTGAATTATCGTCACCACAAAGGATTACCAACCATAAATGTGCTGTATTAATAATGTCGTTCAAATTCTCTCCTGTAGTAAACTTTATCTGTTTAATAAAAAAGAGAGAATTGAACGATATATTTTACTCCGGATATTGAATAATATAAATTTGAAGGAAAATATTATGCCAGTCACTTTAAGCTTCGGTAATCATCAAAATTATACGCTTAATGAAAGTCGGCTTGCTCATCTGTTAAGCGCAGATAAAGAAAAAGCAATCCATATGGGGGGTTGGGATAAAGTCCAGGATCATTTTAGAGCGGAAAAAAAGGACCATGCGCTGGAAGTGTTACACTCCATCATTCACGGGCAGGGCCGTGGTGAACCTGGAGAGATGGAAGTTAACGTAGAGGATATAAATAAAATTTACGCCTTTAAACGGCTACAACATCTGGCCTGCCCGGCTCATCAAGATCTGTTTACTATCAAGATGGACGCTTCTCAGACACAATTTTTACTTATGGTCGGCGACACGGTGATCAGCCAAAGCAATATTAAGGACATCCTCAATATATCAGATGATGCAGTGATAGAATCTATGAGTAGAGAGGAGAGACAGTTATTTTTACAAATATGCGAGGTGATTGGTGCGAAGATGACCTGGCACCCGGAATTACTTCAGGAGTCGATTTCTACACTACGAAAAGAAGTGACGGGCAATGCACAAATCAAAGCGGCGGTTTATGAGATGATGCGTCCCGCAGAGGCTCCAGACCACCCGCTTGTCGAATGGCAGGACTCGCTTACTGAAGATGAAAAATCGATGCTGGCCTGTATTAATGCAGGTAACTTTGAGCCTACAACTCAGTTTTGCAAAATAGGTTATCAGGAGGTACAAGGTGAAGTCGCTTTTAGCATGATGCATCCGTGTATCTCCTATTTACTACATACCTATTCGCCGTTTGCAGAGTTTAAACCAACAAATTCTGGTTTTTTAAAAAAACTTAATCAGGATTATAACGACTATCATGCAAAAAAAATGTTTATTGATGTAATTCTTGAAAAGCTATATCTAACCCATGAACGTTCTTTGCACATTGGTAAAGATGGGTGCAGTCGTAATATATTACTGACATAAAGATAGTCAGTAATATAACCAATTTAAAATCCGGCTGCCTGCCGGATTTTTCATAACAGCAAGTATAATCATACCGCGTAAGGACAATCACCCTTCATGCAGCCCGCACTCGCGCTTCAGTCCGAAGAAGCGTGTCTCTTCTTCCGCCATACCCGGCTCCCATTTGCGGGTGGTGTGCGTATCGCCCACCGACAGATAGCCCTGATCCCACAGCGGATGGTATTTCAGACCGTGCTTTTGCAGATACTGGTAAACCGTGCGGTTATCCCAGTCGATAATCGGTAGCACTTTAAACACGCCGCGTTGGATAGCGAGAACAGGTAAATGCGCGCGGCTGCCGGACTGCTCGCGACGCAGACCCGCAAACCACGTCTGCGCTTTCAGCTCTTTTAGCGCCCGGTTCATCGGCTCGACTTTGTTGATCTCATTGTATTTCTCAATGCCCTCAACGCCCTGCTCCCACAGCTTGCCGTAGCGCGCTTCCTGCCAGGCCGGACTTTCGCCCGCGCGGTAAACTTTCAGGTTGAGTTTGAGTTTGTCCGTTAGCTCATCAATAAACTGATAGGTTTCCGGGAACAAATAGCCGGTATCGGTGAGGATCACCGGGATATCCGGGCGAATCTGATTCACCAGGTGCAGGCTCACCGCCGCCTGGATGCCAAAGCTTGAAGAAAGCACGTATTCGCCGGGCAGATTTTCCAGCGCCCAAGCCACGCGTTCTTCGGCAGTCAGCGTTTCCAGTTGAGCGTTGGTTTCCGCCAACGCCAGTACGCGATCGACTTTTGGCAGTTCATTCAGGGCATTTAGATCGAGTTTGGACATAAGTTCCTCGCGGTATACCTTGCCTGATGGCGCTTCGCTTATCAGGCCTACGCGGGCGGTAGGCCGGATAAGGCATTTATGCCGCCATCCGGCAATTCAGGTTATTCCCAGAAATCACGCGCGGGATCGAGCACCGGGCGAATGATGCCCGCACGCACCGTAAAGTCGCCGAAGCCTTCACCCGCTTCACGCTCTTTCGCCCAGCGCCCAATCAGTTCATCCAGCGAGGCCAGAATATCCGGCTCGGTGATATTTTCTTGATACATCCGTGGGATACGTGTCCCAATACGGTTTCCACCAAGATGCAGGTTATAACGACCAGGCGCTTTCCCTACTAAGCCAATTTCCGCCAGCATCGCGCGACCACAGCCGTTCGGGCAGCCGGTCACGCGCATCACGATATGCTCATCAGGAATGCCGTGTTTTTCCAGAATCGCTTCCACTTTGTCCGTGAACGACGGCAGGAAACGCTCGGCTTCCGCCATCGCCAGCGGGCAGGTCGGGAACGATACACAGGCCATTGAGTTTTCACGCTGCGCGCTCACCGCATTCATCAACCCGTGGTCGCGCGCCAGCGTCTCGATCTTCGCTTTCTGGCTTTCCGGCACGCTGGCAATAATCAGGTTCTGGTTAGCGGTAATACGGAACTCGCCCTGATGAATCTTCGCGATCTCCAGCAGGCCGGTTTTCAGCGGGCGCCCCGGATAATCCAGGATACGACCGTTTTCGATAAACAGCGTCAGGTGCCAGTTGTTGTCGATCCCTTTCACCCAACCGATACGATCGCCGCGACCGGTAAACTCATACGGGCGGATCGGCTCAAATTTGATCCCCGCGCGACGCTCGACTTCCGCTTTAAATGTCTCCAGTCCCACGCGCTCAAGGGTGTATTTGGTTTTGGCATTTTTCCTGTCGGTACGGTTACCCCAGTCGCGCTGCGTCGTCACTACCGCTTCGGCCACCGCCAGGGTGTGCTCCAGCGGCAGATAGCCAAACTCGCTGGCCGTACGAGCGTAGGTTTTCTTATTACCATGCTCAATAGACAGACCGCCGCCCACCAGCAGGTTAAAGCCGACCAACTTGCCGTTTTCGGCAATCGCCACGAAGTTCATGTCGTTGGCGTGCAGATCGATATCGTTTTGCGGCGGGATCACTACCGTGGTTTTGAACTTACGCGGCAGATAGGTCTGCCCGAGGATCGGTTCTTCATCGGTGATCGCGACCTTCTCCTGATCGAGCCAGATCTCCGCATACGCACGGGTGCGCGGCAGCAGATGTTCGGAGATCTTCTTCGCCCACTCGTAGGCTTCAGCGTGCAGCTGAGACTCGTAGGGATTGGAGGTGCACAGCACGTTACGGTTCATATCGTTAGCGGTCGCCAGCGCGTCCAGCCCCACCGAGTGCAGCATCTGGTGCACCGGCTTGACGTTCTTCTTCAGAATGCCGTGAAACTGGAAGGTCTGGCGGTTGGTCAGACGGATACTGCCATAAATCGTGTTATCCGCCGCGAATTTGTCGATCGCTTGCCATTGCGTCGTAGTAATCACCCCGCCCGGCAGACGGCAGCGCAGCAGCATCGCGTGACGCGGCTCCAGCTTCTGCTCGGCGCGCTCGGCACGAATGTCACGGTCATCCTGCTGGTACATGCCGTGGAAGCGGATCAGCAGGAAGTTATCGCCTTTAAAACCACCGGTGAGACCGTCGTTCAGATCTTCCGCAATGGTACCGCGCAAATAGTTGCTTTCCAGCTTCATGCGCTCGGCATCGGACAGTTTACCTTCGACCACCAGTGGGCCTGGATGTTTTTCGCTCATTAGTAGACATCTCGCTGATAACGGCGCTCGACGCGCAGCTCACTTAAATATTCATCTGCCGATTCGAGGTCCATACCGCCGAATTCAGCGATCACTTCCAGCAATGCTTTTTCGACATCTGCGGCCATGCGCCTGGCATCGCCGCAGACATAAATATGCGCGCCATCATTGATCCAGCACCACAGCTCGGCACCCTGTTCACGCAGCTTGTCTTGTACGTAAATTTTTTCTTTTTGATCGCGGGACCAGGCCAGATCGATCCGGCTCAGCACGCCTTCTTTCACGTAGCGCTGCCACTCCACCTGATAGAGGAAATCTTCGGTAAAGTGCGGGTTGCCGAAGAACAGCCAGTTCTTGCCTTCCGCACCGTCGGCGGCGCGTTGCTGCATAAAGGCGCGGAACGGCGCGATACCCGTACCTGGGCCAATCATAATCACCGGAGTCTGCGGATTCGCTGGCAGGCGGAAATTATCGTTGTGTTCAATAAAGACGCGCACTTCGCCCTCTTCTTCCACGCGGTCGGCGAGGAAGCTGGAAGCACCACCCGCGCGGGCGCGGCCTTCAATATCGTAGCGCACGACGCCGACGGTTACGTGTACTTCGCTTTCGACTTCCGCCTGCGCGGAGGCGATGGAGTACAGACGCGGCGTCAGCGGACGCAGCAGGCCGATTAATGCTTCAGCGTCGAGCTGCGCCGGAGAGAAACGCACCATATCAACAATGGGCGTGGTCGCGGCGTAGTGCTGGAGCTGCGCTTTGTCGCCCACTAATGGCAACAGCGACTCACTGCGCGTCAGGGTCGCGTAGTTCTCAACAATGTTGGCGGTATTCACCGTCAGCTCGAAGTGCCACTCCAGCGCTTCGGCGAGCGGCAGGGTTTTACCATCAACCGTCACCGGCTCATCGCCTTTCAGCCACAGCAACTCAACCAGCTCCTTCACCAGAGCCGGATCGTTCTGATACCAGACGCCCAGCGCATCGCCCGGCTGATAGCGCAGGCCGGAGTCGCCTAAATCAATCTCAATATGACGCACATCTTTTTCCGAGTTGCGACCGGTGATTTTCTGATTCACGGAGAGGGTCGCGATCAGCGGCGCGTCTTTAGTATAGGGGCTGGTGTGGATGTCGTTTACCGCGCCAGTAGCGACGGATTGCGAAGGTGCCGCGACAGGTGCGCGAGACTTCAGAACATCAACCACGCGGGCGCGCCATTCGCTGGCAGCTGCCTGATATTCAACGTCAGCATCGACACGGTCGAGCAGACGTTCACCGCCCAGTTCCGCCAGTTTGCTGTCGAAATCTTTTCCGGACTGGCAGAAAAATTCATAAGAGGTGTCGCCGAGGCTAAACACGGCAAAAGCGGTGTTTTCCAGTTTCGGCGCTTTTTTGGAGAACAGGAATTTATGCAGCGCGACGGCCTCTTCCGGCGGCTCGCCTTCTCCCTGGGTGGACGTCACTATCACCAACAGTTTTTCACTGGCAATCTGTTTGAATTTGTAGTCGCCGGCGTTCACCAGTGTCACATTAAGGTTGGCCGCCAGCAGATCATCACGCAGCGCTTCCGCCACACGACGCGCATTGCCGGTTTGCGAAGCGGAGATAAGCGTAACCCCCGGCATCTTCCGCTCAGGAACAGGCGTGACGGCAACAACGCCTGAGCGCGGGTTCAGTACGCCCCAAAAATAGCCGGAGACCCAGGCAAGCTGTTCGGGAGTAAGGTCGGTTGTCGCGGCCTGAAGGCGCGCCAGTTGCTCCGGATTAAGCGGAAGCAACCCAGTCAGTGGAGCCGGTGTCGTCATGCGTCGTTATGTTCCAGTAAGCAAAGCGGATCTATACACAAAATCATTCAAGTTCGCCGTAAGCTGAGCGCGCCCCAGGAGCGTACATAAATACGTGACTGGGGTGAGTAAACGCAGTCAACACAGATGCGGCTTGAAAGATGAAATGTATAAGCGATAAATCCCAAACTGAGGATAAGGTTAACGGTGAGAGGAATAACAATTAAAGAAGGGTTGGAAATAACAAATAACCAAATGAACTAACCTGTTTTAGTTATCGTTATTAACGCCAAAATCGATTTTATAATTGATTGATAATTATTAAATTTTCTGGAAATTCTTAAATTAATTGCCCGTCACAAGGCGGAGAATGGTTTTAGTTAATGATAAAAAATGCGCTTTCCGGTACCCTACGGCGGTTTTTTTATTGCCTGAGAGTTCATCATGTCCACCACGTTGTATAAAGATTTCACCTTTGAAGCCGCTCACCGCCTGCCTCACGTGCCTGAAGGGCATAAGTGCGGCCGCCTGCACGGACACTCGTTTATGGTGCGTCTCGAAATTACCGGTGAAGTCGATCCGCATACCGGTTGGATTATGGATTTCGCGGATCTCAAAGCGGCGTTTAAACCGACTTACGATCGTCTTGATCACTACTATCTGAATGATATTCCAGGGCTGTCCAATCCCACCAGCGAAGTGCTGGCAAAATGGATTTGGGATCAGGTTAAGCCCGTCGTGCCGCTACTGAGCGCCGTGATGGTGAAAGAGACCTGTACAGCCGGCTGCGTCTATCGCGGCGAATAAGGTTTATTAACGCGTGGGCTGGATGTCAAATTGATTCCAGCCTATCCACACGACGTTTTATCAGTGAAAACATTGTCCAGCGCGGTGTTAAAAGCGCAGCACATCACCGGTTGCAGGTGCGGTTATTTCCGGTAGCCACAACCGCCCCCAGGCCCCTGTACAGTGACAACCGCATAGTTTTTCAGGTTTTTGTTCTTGCAGAAAGCGCCTGACTCGCCACAGCGTGAACGGTGATGCGCAGCGGAGATGAAATCCGCCGACAAGCGCGTAAATCCGCTTTATACCGGTAATGTTCTGACAGTGCCGGACAATATTTGCGATCCCCCGATGCCCGCATCCCGTAATGATGACTAATCCTTTTGTCGATTGGTAAATCAGTACGCCCTCATCCAAAATGGAGTCCGGCTCCGCATCGTGGCCGCCAAAAATGCCGTAGGCTTCAGGCGCAACCACCGGTATTTCCCCTGACCAGATAAAGTTTTTGCCAATCGGCAGGGGGTCACGCGTGTACATCATTCGGTAGCGTGAATAGTCCACCTCACACGACAATTTTTTTATTTTTCGGGTAATACCGAGAAAAGTCATTGCCGCATAACGTTCGCGCGCAATATCGGGATGGCAGATGATTCGACTGTTATCAGGAAGCCACGGCACGCCGCCGCAATGATCGTAATGACCATGCGAAAGCACCACAGCAGACACATCGGACAGGTCGATCCCCATCGCCAACGCGTTTTGCATAAAACTGCCATCAGGGCCGGTATCGAACAAGATCGACGTAGACTCATCCTCGACTAACAGGCTTAATCCTGGCCGGGCCTTCAACGATTTATCCGCTCCAGCTCCCTTATGATTTTCGAGCAATACCCTGATCCTTAACGCCATGGCCTTCTCCTGTAGAAAAGCCTCCCCCGGGAAAACGCGGCCTTTTTACTTTACAGGTTTGTACCAGCCATTACTGGTACACAGATTATGATTATGCAACGGCTATCCTTGTTGGCGCGGGGAACACGGCTACACGCAAAAATTCCAGTCGTTGGCGCACGGTTTATCCCCGCTGGCGCGGGGAACACCCGATTAAGATCCGCAGTCTGCATCAGTAACTCGGTTTATCCCCGCTGGCGAGGGGAACACCGATTCTACGGCAACAGGCCAGGCTGCGACCGCGGTTTATCCCCGCTGGCGCGGGGAACACATCAAACATGGAAACCCCTTTAATGAGAGCAACGGTTTATCCCCGCTGGCGCGGGGAACACTCAGGAACGCGCGGCGGAAGAGCTTGGTGTTTGCGGTTTATCCCCGCTGGCGCGGGGAACACGCTGCCTTTCCCGGAGTTCCGGCCCCTAAATTGGGTTTATCCCCGCTGGCGCGGGGAACACTCATGCGCTATAAAAATCAGACTGTCACATGCCGGTTTATCCCCGCTGGCGCGGGGAACACTGATTATTGACGACAACAGCACAGACCGGCAGCAGTTTATCCCCGCTGGCGCGGGGAACACAATAATCGGCAATTTGTCCTGGACAGGCACGGCAGTTTATCCCCGCTGGCGCGGGGAACACGAATCTGGAGGCCAACAGCGCGGCGAAATCCTCAGTTTATCCCCGCTGGCGCGGGGAACACACTAAACGTATGTCATTGTTTATAAACTACTTTTTATCAGCACCACATTCCACCAACATAATCGCAACAATTTAAATTATTAAAGAACAGCTAATTTGCTGATTTTGATGCAAAAAAGTTCATAGAATGATTTTTTCTTTAAATTTACCAAAATAGCGCGATCCGTGCATCGCTATGGAAAAATTTATCAGCGCTTTTATACACTCATCGAAATTCACATAGAGAAAATAAACAATGCAAGGTAATGGATGAGTCACAGACGGCATCGGCAGGCCGTCTGTAAGCTTAGTAATGCATCAGGCGATATTTAAATATTTATGCGTTTGCATAGACAGCCGCCAGTTACGTGCAATACACGTTTCAATACACAGACGCGTCGCGTCTTCTTTCTGGCTAATGGGCTGCAAAGCAATCACGCGCGGTTTATCATCGCTCAACGTGGCTAACAGTTCATCCAGCGCCTCAATATCACGAACTCGCCCAACGGGATGCTTGATTTCATTGGCGCGCTCCAGCGCCTGGGAAAGCACGTCATATCCCCCGCGCATATTCACTTTTGGTGAAACCGTGACCCAGGTGTTAGGCGTACAGCGCACTTCATGCGTCCCGCTGGTTTCAATCTGGCAACTAAAACCACTCTTTTCAAGCAGATCGGTGAGCGGCATGAGGTCGTGAATACAGGGTTCGCCACCGGTGATGACAACGTGACGCGCGGTATAGCCCTGACGGTTAATTACTGCCAGCAAGTCTTCACTGCTCGCAGCACCCCATTTGTCGCTCTCTTTGGTTTTTGCCAGAATGCTGAACAGAGACACTTCCCGATCGCTCAGTTTATCCCAGGTATGCTTAGTATCACACCAGGCACAGCCGACCGGACATCCCTGTAAACGAATAAAAATAGCGGGGACGCCGGTAAAATAACCCTCGCCTTGTAGAGTCTGGAACATCTCGTTAATCGGGTACTGCATAGCGTTCTCTGTTAAGGGGATAATCGTTAATTATTGCAGATTTCGTCTGCCCGGTCATGCACAGCGGCTGCGCTATTGAACAGATACAAAAAAACCCGCCGAAGCGGGTTTTTACATTAAGAGGTAAAAGCAGGATTACGCCTGGCCTTTGATCTCTTTACGACCGTTGTACGGTGCTTTTTCGCCCAGAGCTTCTTCGATACGAATCAGTTGGTTGTATTTAGCAACGCGGTCAGAACGGCTCATAGAACCGGTTTTGATCTGGCCTGCAGCGGTACCAACAGCCAGGTCAGCAATGGTAGCGTCTTCAGTTTCACCAGAACGGTGAGAGATGACAGCAGTGTAGCCAGCATCTTTCGCCATCTTGATTGCAGCCAGCGTTTCGGTCAGAGAACCGATCTGGTTGAATTTGATCAGGATGGAGTTAGCGATGCCTTTCTCGATGCCTTCTTTCAGGATTTTGGTGTTGGTTACAAACAGGTCGTCACCAACCAGCTGGATTTTGTCGCCCAGTACTTTGGTCTGGTATGCAAAACCGTCCCAGTCAGACTCGTCCAGACCATCTTCGATGGAAACGATCGGGTACTGTTTGGTCAGTTCTTCCAGGAAGTGGGTGAATTCTTCGGAGGTGAACGCTTTGTTGCCTTCGCCAGCCAGAACGTATTTACCGTCTTTGTAGAATTCAGATGCTGCGCAGTCCATCGCCAGGGTGATGTCTTTACCCAGCTCGTAACCAGCCGCTTTAACCGCTTCAGCGATAACAGCCAGCGCTTCAGCGTTGGAACCCAGGTTCGGCGCATAGCCGCCTTCGTCACCCACAGCGGTGTTCATGCCTTTGCCTTTCAGCACTTTTGCCAGGTGATGGAAAACTTCAGAACCCATACGGATGGCTTCTTTAACCGTTTTCGCGCCAACCGGCTGGATCATGAATTCCTGGATGTCGACGTTGTTGTCAGCGTGCTCGCCGCCGTTGATGATGTTCATCATCGGAACCGGCATGGAGTATTTGCCCGGCGTGCCATTCAGTTCAGCAATGTGCTCGTACAGCGGCATACCTTTAGCGGCAGCAGCAGCTTTGGCGTTAGCCAGAGAGACAGCCAGAATGGCGTTTGCACCGAAGTTAGATTTATTTTCAGTACCGTCCAGGTCGATCATGATTTTGTCGATGCCAGCCTGGTCTTTAGCGTCTTTGCCAAGAATAGCCTGAGCGATCGGGCCGTTAACCGCGCCAACAGCTTTGGTTACGCCTTTACCCAGGAAACGGGATTTGTCGCCATCGCGCAGTTCCAGCGCTTCGCGGGAACCAGTAGAAGCACCTGACGGAGCCGCCGCCATACCTACGAAACCACCTTCCAGGTGTACTTCAGCTTCAACAGTCGGGTTACCACGGGAGTCGATGATTTCACGACCGATGACTTTAACGATTTTGGACATTAGGTTTTCCTCAAGTCACTAGTTAAACTAAAACTTCAGACAAACGGTGCACCGCTGAGGGTGCACCGCCGTTCTAACTTTTTTACTTCGCCTGACGTTTCTGATGCTCGTTGGCGGCTTTAACAAAGCCAGCGAACAACGGATGTCCATCACGCGGCGTGGAAGTAAATTCCGGATGGAACTGACAGGCCACGAACCACGGATGATTCGGTACCTCAATGATCTCGACTAACTGATCATCACCGGAACGGCCTGCGACACGCAGACCCGCTGCTTCAATTTGTTTCAACAACATATTGTTGACTTCGTAACGATGGCGATGACGTTCAACAATCGTTGACGCGCCGTACAACTGACGTACCAGACTGTCATCGCTAAGCTGGCACTGCTGCGCGCCCAGGCGCATGGTGCCGCCCAGATCGCTTTTCTCGCTACGGACTTCAACGTTACCGTCTTCATCGCGCCACTCGGTAATTAACGCCACAACCGGGTACTTACAGTCTGGCACAAATTCCGTTGAGTTGGCGTTGTCCATGCCGGCCACGTTACGAGCGAACTCAATCAACGCAACCTGCATCCCCAGGCAAATGCCCAGATAAGGAATATTGTTTTCACGCGCATAGCGCGCAGTGGCGATTTTACCTTCAACGCCACGATAGCCGAAGCCGCCGGGGATCAGGATAGCGTCCAAATCTTTCAGAATTTCGACGCCGCGCGTTTCAACATCTTGCGAATCGATCAATTTGATGTTGACGGTAACGCGGTTTTTCAGACCACCGTGTTTCAGCGCTTCGATCACCGACTTATAGGCATCCGGCAGTTCAATATATTTGCCGACCATGCCGATAGTCACTTCGCCTGCCGGGTTCGCTTCTTCGTAAATGACCTGTTCCCATTCAGACAGGTTAGCTTCCGGACAGTTCAAGCTGAATCGTTTACAAATATAATCATCAAGCCCCTGAGATTTCAACAGGCCTGGAATTTTATAAATGGAATCGACATCTTTCATTGAAATAACGGCTTTTTCCGGCACATTACAGAACAATGCAATTTTTGCACGCTCGTTGGCAGGAACCGCACGGTCGGAACGACAAATCAGAATATCGGGCTGAATACCGATAGACAGCAGCTCTTTCACGGAGTGCTGAGTCGGTTTAGTTTTCACTTCGCCCGCAGCCGCCAGGTAAGGTACCAGCGTCAGGTGCATAAACAGCGCGTGTTCACGACCGATATCTACCGCCAATTGACGAATCGCCTCAAGAAACGGCAGCGATTCGATATCACCGACGGTACCGCCGATTTCCACCAGTACCACATCGTGGCCTTCGCCACCTTCCAGCACGCGCTCTTTAATCGCGTTAGTGATGTGAGGGATTACCTGTACGGTTGCGCCCAGATAGTCGCCACGGCGTTCTTTACGCAGAACGTCGGAGTAGATGCGGCCAGTCGTGAAGTTGTTGCGGCGAGACATCTTGGTGCGGATGAAACGCTCGTAGTGCCCCAAGTCCAGGTCGGTTTCAGCGCCGTCTTCAGTAACGAACACTTCCCCGTGTTGGATTGGGCTCATAGTACCCGGATCGACGTTGATGTACGGATCCAGTTTCATGATGGTCACGTTGAGACCACGGGCTTCCAGAATGGCTGCGAGGGAGGCTGCGGCAATGCCTTTACCCAGAGAGGATACGACCCCGCCGGTCACAAAAATATAGTTCGTTGTCATGCGGAACCTGAGAAGTTAGGTTTAAAAGACGATGGAATAACCAGGACGGGAAAGCAGTATACCCGAACATGACCTACGCCACAAACTTTCATTATTCCTCCTCTTCGTCAGGCTGACATTCACACAGGGAGGGAGAAAATAGCCCCTTTGAGGTAAATGTTTTTGACGTAAATCAAGCGCTTGTTATTTAAAAAATCACACAAATCGCTCTTGACCGCCTAAAACCTTTAGAGATCAATTTCCTGGCGTTTTACTTCCTGCCAAACTTCTTCCATTGTTTCCAGGTCTACCCCGGTCATTTCCAGGCCTCTGGCTGCGACAATACGTTCAACTTCGCGAAAACGACGTTCAAATTTATCGTTCGCTTTTTGCAAAGCGAGCTCCGCTTTCGTACCTAAATGACGCGCCATGTTGACCGTGGCAAAGAGCAAATCGCCCATTTCCTCTTCCAGTTTAGCCTGATCAACAACCGCCTGCCGCGCCTCGAACATCACCTCATCGATCTCTTCATAGACCTTATCGACGACCGGTCCCAGCGTCGTCCAGTCAAAGCCCACGTTTGAGCAACGTTTCTGGATTTTTTGCGCGCGCATCAAGGCCGGTAAGCTGCGCGGAATATCGTCCAGCGCGGAATGCTGCGCTTTTTGCGCGCGCTCTTCCGTTTTGATTTGCTCCCAGCGAACTAATGCTTCTTCGCTATTATCCGCGGAAAGCTCGCCGAAAACATGCGGATGGCGGCGCTCCAGCTTGTCGCTGATGGCAGCGCAGATATCATTAAAATCGAAGCGGCCTTCTTCCTGCGCCATCTGCGCGTAAAACACCACCTGGAACAACAGGTCGCCCAGTTCGCCGCGCAAATCGTCAAAATCCTCACGCGCAATCGCATCCAGTACTTCATAGGTTTCTTCCAGCGTATAAGGCGCGATGCTGGCGAAGGTCTGCTCTTTATCCCACGGGCAGCCGTTTTCCGGGTCGCGCAGGCGCTGCATGAGGGTGAGAAGACGGTCAATTTGATGGTTAGTTGTCATGGTTTTTAATCGGTTGTAAATACTAGCGACAATTGTAACGTATTATTCTTAACCATTCACGCACAGAGATACTACGACAACGCCTATATAATAAAATATATTGTTAACAGGCGTTGAATGCTACCTTTCCCGTATAACTTTAAAATTATTAATCGATACACAACAATATAATATATCATATAACTAATTTATTAAAAAACAGATATTTGCACCAGGCATTATAAATAACATCAATTAAGTAAAAAAATTATGCAAACACTATAAGCCTCCCCCCCCCAAAGAGCCTTCCCTTTCAAAAAAAATAAATTATTTCACTTTTACGGAAAAACGAGTAGCATGCACGCCAGTTTAATATTCAAAAAAGACCGCTTTTTTGTTTTTTCTGGAACATACATGAAATAAATATATTGAAAGTATTACATATAATATTCTATGAGCAGGTACGATCATTCAGCTCATAAGAATATACTCATAAAAATGTAGAAATATAATATTTTTATTATGACCTATTTTTTACCCAAAGCCCGCAGCATGGCTCTATGCCGCATATCCCTTGGTATACGCGTACAAAATGTTGCCATAAAACACGTTAATTAAGGATAACACGATGAAGTCATCTCATTTTTGTAAACTGGCAGTAACTGCATCTTTAGTTATGGGAATTGTCTCCGGCGCTCAAGCCGCGGGTAGCAACACAGCGAAGGTCACTTTCCTTGGTAATATTGTTGACTCCCCCTGCTCCGTCACATTGGATACGGAAGATCAAACAGTCAATATGGGTTCAAGTATCGGTAATGGCACGCTGAGTAATGGTAAAACGACCATCAACAATGCCCGTACCTTTCATATCGATCTTGAGGGTTGTACCTGGGCTACCGAGAAAAATATGAATGTGGTATTCACTACAGGTAGTGGAACCACAGCGGCTACAGGCGCCACGGATAATCTCGCGCTGATGAAGACTGACGGCACTGGCGCTATTAGCAACGTAAGCCTGGCAATCGGCGATGCTGGCAAAAACAATATCAAACTGGGCGATACCTATACACAGGCCATTGCGGACCTGGACGGAGATACCATTCTTGATGAGAAGCAAAGCCTGAATTTCACCGCCTGGCTGGTTGGCGCAGCAACCGGTACCGTGGGCACAGGTGAATTCAGCAGCGCCGCCAACGTCACTATCTCTTACCTGTAATTCAGTTAACAGAGTCACGACGATAATACCCTGCCGCTTTAGGTAGGGTATTCCTGTTGAGTTTTATTGCGGAATATATTTGATGAATAACACATGGAAAAGTGTTCTTTGCCCAATAGCGTGCGGAGTGGGAATGCTTCTAAGCCTCTCCCCTTATAGCGCGTCAGGCAAAGACATCGAATTTAATACCGATTTCCTCGATGTAAAAAATCGCGATAACGTTAACATTGCACAGTTTTCTCGTAAGGGTTTTATTCTGCCAGGCGTCTACCTTTTACAAATTAAAATTAACGGACAGACTCTGCCGCAGGAATTTCCTGTTAACTGGGTTATTCCAGAACATGATCCACAAGGAAGTGAGGTTTGCGCAGAACCAGAATTAGTTACGCAATTGGGTATAAAGCCGGAACTCGCGGAAAAACTCGTCTGGATAACGCACGGTGAACGACAATGTCTGGCGCCAGATTCACTGAAAGGCATGGATTTTCAGGCTGACCTGGGACACTCCACGCTGCTGGTGAATTTACCCCAGGCGTATATGGAATACAGCGATGTCGACTGGGACCCGCCCGCCCGCTGGGATAATGGTATTCCCGGCATCATTCTGGATTACAACATTAATAATCAGCTCCGCCACGATCAAGAAAGCGGCAGCGAAGAGCAAAGCATCAGCGGCAACGGGACGTTAGGCGCGAACCTGGGCGCATGGCGACTGCGGGCCGACTGGCAGGCCAGCTACGACCATCGTGACGATGACGAGAACACTTCCACCCTCCACGATCAGAGCTGGAGCCGCTACTACGCCTATCGCGCACTACCGACGCTCGGGGCCAAACTTACGCTGGGCGAAAGCTATCTCCAGTCCGATGTTTTCGACAGCTTTAACTATATCGGTGCCAGCGTCGTTTCTGACGATCAGATGCTGCCGCCGAAACTGCGCGGCTATGCGCCGGAGATCGTGGGCATTGCGCGCTCTAATGCCAAAGTCAAAGTCTCCTGGCAGGGGCGCGTACTGTATGAAACGCAGGTGCCCGCAGGACCGTTCCGTATTCAGGATCTCAACCAGTCCGTTTCCGGTACGTTGCACGTCACCGTGGAAGAGCAGAACGGTCAGACCCAGGAGTTTGACGTTAACACCGCATCGGTTCCCTTCCTGACGCGCCCCGGCATGGTGCGCTACAAGATGGCGCTGGGCCGCCCGCAGGACTGGGATCATCACCCCATTACCGGCACATTCGCCTCGGCGGAAGCTTCGTGGGGGGTCACCAACGGCTGGTCGCTCTATGGCGGCGCAATTGGAGAAAGCAACTATCAGGCCGTGGCGCTGGGAAGCGGTAAGGATCTTGGCGTGGTGGGCGCGGTGGCGGTCGACATTACGCACTCCATCGCCCACATGCCGCAAGACGACGGGTTTGACGGCGAAACGCTGCAGGGTAACTCATATCGCATCAGCTACTCCCGTGACTTTGATGAAATCGACAGCCGACTAACCTTTGCCGGATACCGCTTCTCAGAAAAGAACTTTATGAGCATGAGCGACTATCTGGATGCGAAAACCTATCATCATCTCAATGCCGGTCACGAAAAAGAACGCTATACGGTCACCTATAACCAGAACTTCCGTGAACAGGGCATGAGCGCCTATTTCAGCTACTCACGCAGTACCTTCTGGGACAGCCCGGATCAGAGTAACTATAACCTGTCTCTTTCCTGGTACTTCGACTTAGGGTCGATAAAAAATCTCAGTGCGTCGCTGAACGGCTATCGCAGCGAATATAACGGTGATAAAGATGATGGCGTTTATATCTCGCTGTCTGTTCCCTGGGGCAATGATTCCATCAGCTACAACGGTACGTTTAACGGTAGTCAACACCGTAATCAGCTCGGCTATTCCGGCCACAGCCAGAACGGCGATAACTGGCAGCTTCACGTCGGGCAGGATGAACAAGGCGCACAGGCAGACGGTTATTACAGCCATCAGGGCGCGCTGACGGACATCGATCTGAGCGCGGATTATGAAGAAGGATCGTACCGTTCGCTGGGCATGTCGCTGCGCGGCGGCATGACGCTGACCACCCAGGGCGGCGCGCTACACCGGGGAAGTTTAGCGGGCAGCACACGTTTGCTGGTTGATACCGACGGCATTGCGGACGTCCCCGTTAGCGGTAACGGCTCGCCAACCTCAACCAACATTTTCGGCAAGGCCGTGATTGCGGATGTCGGAAGCTATTCGCGCAGCCTGGCGCGTATCGATCTGAACAAATTGCCGGAGAAGGCGGAAGCTACTAAGTCGGTTGTGCAGATCACGCTCACCGAAGGCGCCATCGGCTACCGTCACTTTGACGTGGTCAGCGGCGAGAAAATGATGGCGGTTTTCCGGCTGGCAGACGGCGACTTCCCACCGTTCGGCGCCGAAGTGAAAAACGAGCGCCAGCAGCAGTTGGGCCTGGTGGCCGATGACGGCAACGCCTGGCTGGCGGGCGTAAAAGCCGGGGAAACATTGAAAGTCTTCTGGGATGGCGCGGCGCAGTGTGAAGCATCACTCCCGTCCACGTTTACACCGGAGCTATTGGCCAACGCGCTATTGCTGCCGTGCAAAATGCTGGAAGGTCAGCCCCCCACCGCACCGCAGAAAAGTTCTCCGCTGCCTGCGCAACCGCTAATCCAGGAACATACGCAAACCGATGGCCAACCGGCCGCGCCGGTGGCGACAACCACTCAAACCCCGCCCATACCGCTGGCTGACAACCATGCGGTGAATCGCAAGGATATGGAATAAAGGGAACCTGTAATGAACAAGACCAACCATTTTAAGCGCCAGGCGCTTATCGCTTCGGTATTACTGGCTGCGCCGCTGGTATCGCACAGCGCGATTGTGCCGGATCGTACCCGCGTTATTTTTAACGGCAATGAAAATTCAATCACCGTCACGCTGAAAAACGGCAACGCCACTCTGCCCTACCTCGCACAGGCGTGGCTGGAAGACGATAAGTTCGCCAAAGATACCCGCTATTTTACCGCCCTGCCGCCGCTGCAGCGTATTGAGCCAAAATCCGACGGGCAGGTTAAAGTCCAGCCGTTACCAGCCGCGGCTAGCCTACCGCAGGACCGGGAAAGTCTGTTTTATTTCAACGTGCGGGAAATTCCGCCGAAAAGCGATAAGCCTAATACGCTCCAGCTGGCGCTGCAAACGCGTATTAAGTTTTTCTACCGCCCGGTAGCCGTCGCCCGGCAGGTGGATAAGACGCACCCGTGGCAGACGAAGCTCACGCTGACCTACCAGGGCGATGGTGTGATCTTCGACAACCCCACACCGTTTTACCTCGTCATCAGCAATGCCGGTAGCAAAGAGAACGAAACCGCCTCCGGCTTTAAAAACCTGCTGATTGCCCCGCGTGAAAAAGTGACCTCTCCCATCAAAGGTGCCTCGCTCGGCAGCTCGCCGGTGGTGGGCTACGTCGATGATTACGGCGGCCATCGCCTGCTGGTTTTTACCTGCTCAGGGAATACCTGCAAGGTCAATGAGGAAAAAACCCGTGACGCTGAGAAGAAAGCGAATAAGTAATCCTGTGCGAAAGAGATCTATGACGATGTTGACTCGCTGGAAAATGCTGGTGCTGCTGTGCGGTGGATTCGTTACCGGCACCGAGGCTGCCGGCACAAAAACCGTGCAACTGGAGCTGCATCTGGTCGTCACTCAACCACCGCCCTGTACGGTAGGCGGCGCTTCCGTAGAGTTTGGCGATGTCCTGACCACCAAAGTTGGCGATGCTTCTCAAACGAAACCTGTGGGCTACAGCCTGAACTGCGATGGCAGAGCGAGTGACTATCTGAAGCTACAAATTCAGGGAACCACCACCACCATCAGCGGGGAGCAGGTTCTGCAAACTTCGGTGCAGGGGTTAGGCATCCGTATTCAGCAGGCGGGCAATAAGCAACTGGTTCCGGTTGGCATAACGGATTGGCTGAACTTCACCCTGAGCGGCAGCAATGGGCCAGAGCTGGAAGCCGTACCGGTTAAAGAGCCCACCACGCAGTTAGCGGGTGGCGATTTTAACGCCAGTGCGACGTTAGTCGTGGATTACCAGTGATGGAGAGATTCATAGTGAAAAGGGTGCTTATCCTGACGCTTTTAATCACCCAGTTTGCCTGCGCCGACAATTTGACCTTTCACGGCAAACTGATAAACCCGCCCGCCTGTACTATCAATAACGGTGAAATGCTGGAGGTCAGTTTTGGTAGCGTCATTATTGATAATATTGACGGCGTCAATTACCTGACCGAGATCCCGTGGACCCTTACCTGCGACAGCAGCTTTCGCGATGACGCATTAACTTTTACGTTGAGCTATCTGGGCACGGCGACGCCTTACTCCGCAAAAGCCTTAACCACCAGCGTCCCTGAGCTGGGCATTGAACTTCAACAGAACGGCACGGTGTTTCCTCCCGGCACGTCGCTAACCATCAATGAGTCATCGCTTCCCACACTAAAAGCCGTGCCGGTAAAACAGCCCGGTAAAGAGCCTGCCGAAGGCGATTTTGAGGCTTTTGCCACGTTACAGGTGGATTACCAATGAACCGTATTTTTCAAACTGCCGGGCATTTGATCGGAGGCGTAATGTTATGGGCGGTTTGCAATACGCTACCTGCCGCCACGCCTAATGTGCACTACAGCGGTAAGCTGGTTGCCGGCGCCTGTAACCTGGTAGTGGATAATGACACGATGGCGACGGTGGATTTTCATACTATTGGCAGTGACAATTTCGACGCCAGCGGGCAAACGACTCCTGTTCCATTCACACTTAGCCTCCAGGATTGCAAAACAGCGCTAGCCAACGGCGTGCTGGTGACCTTTCAGGGCGTTGAAGACAGTACCCTGCCCGGACTGCTGGCGCTGGAGCCCTCGTCGGAAGCCAGTGGTTTTGCGATTGGCGTGGAAACGGCTGCACAGCAACCAGTGAGTATCAATGCAACAGTGGGTACAGCTTTTGTGCTGAAAGAAGGGATTACCACCATCAACTTGCAGGCCAGGCTGCAAAAATACGCTGGTGAAGAGGTTATGCCGGGGGAATTTTCGGGTAGCGCAACAGTGAGTTTTGAATATCAGTAACTTCTCAAGTTATATACTCATTTCTAATATTTTATTTAAATAATGGAAATTTAAATGAATCAAAAAGTATTATTTTTTCTAAGTATAATTGCATATCCTGGGATAACTCAGGCCATTAACCAAAATGTAATGATTGAACCATTAGTAATACGTGACTCAACAAATTATTTAGTACTACCTCAGGCTCAACAGGCTGAATTCTCACAATGCAAAAGCTGGCCGCATGATAGCACTGTTATTCCAGCAAAATATGAGGCAACCCTGCTTAATGGAAGTCTCATATCTATGTTTATTGGTGGCATAACAGTTAATTTATATACAACAGCAGATGTCAAAGTTAATACAGATGCCCAGTGTACATTACTCAATGGTAATTTTCCTGGTTATTACGGCATAACATGCTTTGTTACTGGTTATGACACAGACAAAGCTGTACCTGTAAGGACAGATAATGGCATGTCAATTATCGAAAGTAAATTATATGCTACAGGAACAATGAGATATATAACAGAGATCCCGATGGATGGCAGTGGCTTTCAGGGTATGGCGATTGGTGGTGCAGTAGTAATTAATACAGGCGCAATAACACCAACCCCTAATACGGGTGTTATTTCTAACATAACAATGCCACCACTATATGATCCCGGGTTTATTTTTACGGTACCTGGATGCGGTCAATACAAATATCATTCTGGGACAGGTTCTGTTTTTACGAATAACAATTCAACTTATACGGTTGCATCGCCGATTGGTTTCATAACTGCGTCTTTGGATAAGAACTCCGTGTTAAATTATAATGAACTTCATTATAACGATAAGGCAGAAAATATAGAACTAGGGAAAATTTATTTGATGTATAAGGAGAAAAATGTCACGTGGGGTGAAGGATTCGATTATACATTGGAAAATAGCACGATCAATGTAGTTTGTGCTGATAGCAGGATTAAAACAAATGTAGATTATCAATGTAGGAATGGTGATATGGGGGCATGCAACAATGGCGAACTGGGAAGAATAATCGGCAACTGGGAACGAATAAACGTTGATACTAATTGCAGCGTGACAGTTATTTTGCCCTGGCAATAGTATTTTTCTTAATAGATCTGAGTTTACGATTGCATACTTTTATACTCATATACCCTAAATAATTCGAGTTGCAGGCAGGCGGCGACGCAGTGACAAATTCGTCTGATACGAATTTGAACAGCCGAAGGCTGCCTGCGGTGGGGGACAAGGATGTCCCCCATCAATCCCCGGGGCTTACGCTGGTCAGTGACTGGGGGGAGCGAGGACAAATTGGCAAGGCCGATGTGAACGCCACTTACGGCGGCCCTTTAGGGCGAGGCCCGGAGAGCCGGGCCATGCCAACACACAGGCAACGTAAAGTATAACGGGTAGATATATCAGACTACTTTGTAGATAATAACGTTTCACTTTACCCCCCGTGCAGTCGCCGTGCATCAATCACATCCGGCACCTGGTTCAGCTTACCGAGCACGCGGCCCAGCACCTGCAGGTTGTAGATCTCGATGGTCATATCAATGGTGGCGATCTGCTGTTTAATGTCGCTGCGGCTGGCGACGCCCAGCACGTTGACTTTTTCGTTAGCCAGAATAGTGGTGATATCGCGCAGCAAGCCGCTGCGATCGTTGGCCTGGACGCGCACCACCAGCGAATATCCCGCCGAGTAGCTTTCGCCCCATACCGCCTCTACGATCCGCTCCGGCGCATGGGAGCGCAGTTCCGCCAGCTGTTCGCAGTCGGCCCGGTGCACGGAAATTCCCCGCCCCTGAGTAATGAAGCCGACAATTTCATCGCCAGGAATCGGCTGGCAGCAGCGGGCAATGTGGTGCATCAGGTTACCAACCCCTTCCACCACCACGCGCCCGTCGTCTTTACGACGATTTTGCGGCGCGTATGTTTTTTGCTGAAGCTGTTTCAGCGCCGCTGCATCCTGCTCCTCCGCACTCGGCTTATTGAACTGCGATTGCAGGAAATTCACCATCTGATTAAGACGGATATCGCCGCCGCCTATCGCCGCCAGCAACTCTTCCAGCTCATTAAAGTTGTAGCGCGGCAGCAGATGTTTTTCTGCCTCTTTCAGGCTAATCCCCAAATGCGCCAGCTCATCGTCGAGGATCTGCCGTCCAGCCTGGATATTTTTGTCACGATCCTGCTTGCGGAACCAGGCGTGAATTTTCGAGCGTCCGCGGCTGGTCGTCACATAGCCCAGGTTTGGATTCAGCCAGTCGCGGCTGGGATTCGGCTGCTTCTGAGTGATAATTTCAATTTGATCACCCATCTGCAACTGATAGGTGAATGGCACAATACGGCCGCCGATTTTAGCGCCAATGCAGCGGTGCCCAACATCGCTGTGGATGTGGTAAGCAAAATCGAGCGGCGTAGATCCGGCAGGCAAGTCAACCACGTCGCCTTTTGGCGTAAAAACGTAGACCCGATCGTCAAACACCTGGCTGCGCACTTCATCCAGCATTTCGCCGGAATCGGCCATCTCTTCCTGCCAGGCGATCAGCTTACGCAGCCACGCAATTCTGTCTTCATGACCGGAGCGCACGCCGCCGGACGCGGCGCCTTCTTTATACTTCCAGTGTGCCGCCACGCCCAGTTCGGCGTCTTCATGCATCTGTTTGGTACGGATCTGGATCTCAACGGTTTTACCGCCCGGTCCCAGGACCACGGTGTGGATAGACTGGTAACCGTTCGGTTTCGGGTTAGCGACATAATCATCGAATTCATCCGGCAGGTGACGATAGTGCGTATGCACTATCCCCAACGCGGCGTAGCAGTCCTGCAGACGTTCAGCGACAATACGCACGGCGCGCACGTCAAAGAGTTCATCAAACGCCAGATGCTTTTTCTGCATTTTGCGCCAGATGCTATAAATATGTTTTGGTCGTCCGTAGACCTCCGCCTGCACGCCTTCGTTTTTCATTTCGGCGCGCAGATGTCCAACAAACTCTTCGATGTAATGTTCGCGATCGAGACGGCGCTCATGCAGCAGTTTGGCGATGCGTTTGTATTCCGCCGGATGCAGGTAGCGGAAACAGTAGTCTTCCAGTTCCCACTTCAGTTGCCCGATGCCCAGACGATTAGCGAGCGGCGCATAGATGTTGGTACATTCTTTCGCCGCCAGCACGCGCTCATCTTCCGGCGCCTCTTTCACTTCGCGCAAATGAGCGATTCGCTCGGCCAGTTTGATCGCCACGCAGCGGAAATCATCCACCATCGCCAATAACATTCGACGGACGTTATCAACCTGCTCCGAAGAAACAGAGTCGTTATGAGTGGCGTTTAGCTGACGGATCGCCGCCATATCGCGCACGCCATGAATCAGGGTAACGATAGATTTGCCGACGCTTTCGCGCAGTACATCTTCGCTGACTACGTTGGCGTCGGCCAGAGGGAACAGTAGCGCCGCCCGCAGCGTGTCGATATCCATACTCAGCGTGGAAAGAATTTCTACCATCTCCACGCCACGCCACAGCAACAGATCCGCATCCGGATGTCCTTGTGTCTGTTGCAGGCAATACGCCCAGGTTTCGGCTAAGCGCTCACACGACTGCTGGCTGGAAATTCCCAGGCTTGCGATCCACTTCTTCGGATCAAATTCACCAGCTTTATTAATATGTGCACTTCTTACCGCGACCATCGTCCTCTCCTTAAGGGACCAGGCCTACCGAAGTCGGTAAGCCGGTAATCATTACATGCGCTCGAACAGAACCATTGATTCCAGATGTCCTGTGTGCGGGAACATGTCGAGCATCGCTAAACGCGTAACCTCATATCCCGCATTGACCAGCGCTTCACTATCGCGCGCCAGCGTCGCCGGGTTACAGGATACATAAACAATGCGAATAGGTTTTAATTTTATAATATGTCGCATCACTCCTGTAGCCCCCGCACGCGCAGGATCGAGTAAGACTTTGTCAAAGCCGTTTTTCGCCCACGGCTGCTTCGTGACATCTTCCTCCAGGTTCTCATGGAAGAATGTCACATTATGTAAACCATTGCGGATGGCGTTTTCACGGCCTTTTTCTACCAGCGCCGGAACGCCCTCAACCCCAATCACGCTTGCCGCGCGCGTTGCCAGCGGCAGCGTAAAATTCCCCATTCCGCAGAACAGATCCAGGACACGATCCTCGGCGCGCACATCAAGCCACTCCAGCGCGCGGGCGACCATTTGCTGGTTTACCGCCTCATTAACCTGAATAAAGTCTCGCGGACTGAAGGCTAAACGTAAGCCGTGCGAATCATACCAGGGCGCTTCGCCAGATACCGTTTCCAGTATCTCGCTAAACGGCGCCAGAAACAGAGACAATCCCTCAGAATGCGAAAAGCGTTCCAGTTTTTCTTTATCCGCCGCACTTAATGGCGCGGTATGGCGCAGAATCATCAGCGTACCGCTTCCCGCCTGTACCAGCTCAACATGCCCAAGATGTCGGGTGCCGTGTAAACTCGCCAGACACGCCCTGATTCGGGGCAGCAATGCTGCAAGCTGGGGCGCCAAAACAGGGCACTGTTCGACATTGACGATATCGCTGGAACCCGCTTTGCGAAATCCCATTTGCAGCGGTTTATCCGGCGGGCAATTCAGACTTAACCGCGCACGACGCCGATAACCCCAGGGCGCGCCGGCGATGATGTCATTCACCTCGTGTTTCATCAAACGCGCCAGCGCCGCGCTTTTGCTGCGTTGTTGCAGGGCGATGCTGACATGCTGTTGCTGACAACCGCCGCAGACGCCAAAATGCGGGCAGCGCGGCGTTTCTCGTTCCGGGCTATCATTCAAACGGCGCGAAACGCGTGCGCGGGCAAATTGCTTTTTATCTTCTGTAATAATGACTTCTGCGCTTTCCTCAGGCAATAAACCGGGGATAAACAGCGCTTTTCCGTTATGACGGGCTACGCCCTGACCAAATGAATCGAGGTCATTGACTTTAACGGTTATGATCTGACGCGTCGTCACGCGCCGTTTTGCAGAGTAGAATTGCGCCATCGACCAGCTTTTTCTCAATTTAACAGTGTGACCCTAATTGTCCCATAACGGAACTCCATGACCAACTACAGCCTGCGCGCACGCATGATGATTCTGATCCTGGCCCCGACCGTCCTGATAGGTTTGCTGCTCAGTATCTTTTTTGTAGTGCACCGCTATAACGACCTGCAGCGTCAACTGGAAGATGCCGGCGCCAGTATTATTGAACCGCTCGCCGTCTCCAGCGAATATGGTATGAACTTACAAAACCGAGAGTCTATCGGCCAACTTATCAGCGTCCTGCACCGCAGACACTCTGATATTGTGCGGGCAATTTCCGTTTATGACGATCATAACCGCCTGTTTGTAACGTCTAATTTCCATCTGGCCCCCTCACAGATGCAGCTTCCCGCCGGAGCGCCGTTTCCACGTCGTCTGAGCGTCGATCGCCACGGCGATATTATGATTCTGCGCACCCCGATTATCTCGGAGAGCTATTCGCCGGACGAGTCAGCGATTGCCGACGCAAAAAATACCAAAAATATGCTGGGGTATGTGGCGCTTGAACTGGATCTCAAGTCGGTCAGGCTACAGCAATACAAAGAGATTTTTATCTCCAGCGTGATGATGCTTTTTTGTATTGGCATTGCGCTGATCTTTGGCTGGCGGCTTATGCGCGATGTCACCGGGCCTATCCGTAATATGGTGAATACCGTTGACCGCATTCGCCGCGGACAACTGGATAGCCGGGTGGAAGGATTTATGCTGGGCGAGCTGGACATGCTGAAAAACGGCATTAATTCCATGGCGATGTCGCTTGCCGCCTATCACGAAGAGATGCAGCATAATATCGATCAGGCCACCTCGGACCTGCGTGAAACCCTTGAGCAGATGGAAATCCAAAACGTTGAGCTGGATCTGGCGAAAAAGCGCGCCCAGGAAGCGGCGCGTATTAAGTCGGAGTTCCTGGCAAACATGTCGCACGAACTGCGAACGCCGCTGAACGGCGTCATTGGCTTTACCCGCCTGACATTAAAAACGGAGCTGAACCCCACCCAGCGCGACCATCTGAACACCATTGAGCGTTCCGCGAATAATCTGCTGGCGATCATTAATGACGTGCTTGATTTCTCCAAGCTGGAAGCCGGTAAGCTCATTCTGGAAAGTATCCCTTTTCCACTGCGCAACACGCTGGATGAAGTGGTTACGCTGCTGGCTCACTCGTCGCATGATAAAGGGCTGGAGTTGACGTTAAATATTAAAAACGACGTCCCGGATAATGTGATTGGCGACCCGCTGCGCCTGCAACAGGTCATTACTAATCTGGTGGGCAATGCCATTAAGTTCACCGAGAGTGGCAATATCGATATTCTGGTAGAAAAGCGGGCGCTCAGTAACACCAAAGTACAGATTGAAGTGCAGATCCGCGATACGGGGATCGGCATTCCGGAACGCGACCAGTCTCGACTGTTTCAGGCGTTTCGCCAGGCCGATGCCAGTATTTCTCGCCGTCACGGCGGCACCGGGCTTGGGCTGGTGATTACGCAAAAGCTGGTCAACGAAATGGGCGGGGATATCTCTTTCCACAGCCAGCCTAATCGCGGCTCGACCTTCTGGTTTCATATTCATCTTGATCTTAACCCAAATGTCATTATTGACGGGCCGTCGACCGCGTGTCTGGCCGGGAAACGACTGGCTTATATCGAACCGAATGCTACCGCCGCGCAATGTACCCTGGATCTGCTGAGCGACACGCCGGTGGAAGTGGTTTACAGCCCGACCTTCTCCGCGCTGCCGTTAGCGCACTACGATATTATGATTTTGAGCGTTCCGGTGACCTTCCGCGAGCCGCTCACCATGCAGCATGAACGTCTGGCGAAAGCAGCGTCAATGACGGACTTTCTACTGCTGGCGCTACCTTGCCATGCGCAAATTAACGCCGAAAAGCTGAAACAAGGAGGCGCGGCGGCCTGTCTGTTAAAACCATTGACGTCAACGCGCCTGTTGCCAGCGCTGACGGAATATTGCCAGTTGAATCACCATCCTGAACCGCTGCTAATGGATACCAGTAAAATCACCATGACGGTTATGGCGGTTGATGATAATCCCGCTAATCTGAAGCTTATCGGCGCGTTACTGGAAGATAAAGTCCAGCACGTAGAACTTTGTGATAGCGGACATCAGGCGGTGGATCGGGCGAAACAAATGCAGTTTGATCTGATTTTGATGGATATTCAGATGCCGGATATGGACGGCATACGCGCCTGCGAATTGATTCACCAGCTTCCTCATCAGCAGCAAACACCGGTTATTGCCGTTACGGCACATGCGATGGCCGGGCAAAAAGAGAAATTGCTCAGCGCGGGCATGAACGACTATCTGGCTAAACCGATAGAAGAAGAGAAGTTGCATAATCTGTTGCTGCGCTATAAACCTGGCGCCAACGTAGCAGCGCGCCTGATGGCGCCGGAACCGGCTGAGTTTATCTTCAATCCGAATGCAACGCTCGACTGGCAGCTTGCGCTCCGCCAGGCTGCCGGTAAGCCCGATCTGGCACGGGATATGCTGCAAATGCTGATTGATTTTCTGCCGGAAGTGCGCAACAAAATTGAAGAACAACTGGTGGGAGAAAATCCCAACGGTTTGGTCGATCTGGTCCATAAGCTACACGGGAGCTGCGGCTATAGCGGCGTACCGCGGATGAAGAACCTTTGCCAGCTTATTGAGCAACAGCTTCGCAGCGGCGTCCACGAAGAGGAGCTGGAGCCTGAGTTTCTGGAGCTGCTGGATGAGATGGATAATGTCGCGCGTGAAGCGAAGAAGATATTAGGCTGATATTCGCCGGATGGCGGCGTGACCGCCTTATCCGGCCTACAACTCAGCGTAATTGTTGCCCCGCTTTCAGCGTTGCAGCCACGTTGCGCGCGGTCATTCGTACGTTTTCACTCGCATTCTTCAGCGCGTCCTCCAGCGTGCAGATGGTATAAATCACGCTGAAAACGGCATCAAGCCCATGTTCATGAACCACGCCAACGTCCTCCGTCAGGCTACCCGCAATACCAATTACCGGCTTGTTATACCGTTTGGCGATGTTTGCCACGCCAATAGGGACTTTACCGTGAATGGTCTGGCTGTCGATGCGTCCCTCGCCGGTGATGACTAAATCAGCATCCGCAAGACACGCTTCCAGATGAAGCGCATCGGTGACAATCTCAATGCCACGCCGTAGCTGCGCGCCGCAAAACGCGTATAACGCCGCCCCCATGCCGCCTGCCGCGCCGCCGCCTGCCAGATCCAACACATCGACATGCAGATCGCGAGCAATCAAATGCGCATAGCGAGTCAATGCCGTCTCCAGGCGTTCAATCATTTCCGGCGTCGCCCCTTTTTGCGGACCAAAAACCGCAGACGCGCCCTCTTTGCCGGTAAGGGGATTCGTGACATCGCAGGCGACCTCTATATGGCACGCCGACAAACGCTTATCCAGGCCGCTGATATCAATGCTGGCGAGTGTTTCCAGCCCAATGCCGCCTTGCGCAATATCATTGCCCTGCGCATCCCGTAGCCTGGCCCCCAGCGCCTGTACCATCCCCGCGCCGCCATCGTTGGTGGCGCTACCGCCGATACCAATAATGATATGCTCAACGCCCGCATCCAGCGCATGACGGATCAGCTCGCCGGTTCCCCATGACGTGGTCTTCAACGGATCGCGTTGCGCGGGCGGCACCTGCTCCAGCCCGCTGGCGGCCGCCATTTCAATGAATGCGGAACGCGCATCGCCGGAAAGCCCATAAAACGCATTGACGCGATGCCCCAACGGCCCGGTGACCTCAACATGCACGATTCGACCCGCCGTCGCTTCAACCATCGCTTCGACAGTACCCTCTCCGCCATCAGCCAGCGGCAATTTCAGGTAATCGGCGTCAGGCCAGATCTCGCGAAATCCTTGTTCAATGGCGGTCGCTACCTCAAGAGCACTCAAACTTTCCTTATACGAGTCTGGTGCGATCACTATTTTCATAAGTCGTCCTTACGCATGTTGATCCTGTTAAGCATACACCCAGAGAAGAACCGGTTCCTTACGGAACCGGTTCTGACTTAACGCACCATGCAAGGACGCTTATTATCAAACGTCCAGCCAGGAATTAAGTACTGCATTCCCATCGCGTCGTCACGCGCGCCTAAGCCATGTTTTTGATAGAGCTCATGCGCTTTCATCACCTGATCCATATCGAGCTCAACGCCCAGACCCGGTTTGGTCGGTACTTGCACCATGCCGCCTTTAATTTCAAACGGTTCTTTAGTCAGACGTTGGTTGCCTTCCTGCCAGATCCAGTGGGTATCGATCGCGGTGATCTTGCCCGGCGCCGCCGCGGCAACATGGGTAAACATCGCCAACGAAATATCAAAGTGGTTGTTAGAGTGCGAGCCCCAGGTCAGACCGAACTCATGACACATTTGCGCCACGCGTACAGAGCCTTGCATAGTCCAGAAGTGCGGGTCCGCCAGCGGGATATCGACGGATTGCAGCGACAGCGTATGCCCCATTTGACGCCAGTCGGTCGCTATCATATTGGTGGCCGTCGGTAATCCGGTCGCGCGACGGAATTCCGCCATCACTTCACGTCCGGAAAAACCCTGCTCCGCGCCGCACGGATCTTCTGCATAGGCCAGAGAACCTTTCAGGTATTTACCAATGCTGATCGCTTCGTTCAGCGACCAGGCACCGTTTGGATCGAGCGTGACGCGCGCTTGTGGGAAACGTTTCGCCAGCGCCACGATTGACTCGGCCTCTTCTTCGCCCGCCAGCACGCCGCCTTTCAGTTTGAAGTCGTTGAAGCCGTATTTTTCATAGGCGGCTTCCGCCAGACGCACTACCGTTTCCGGCGTCATCGCCTCTTCATGGCGCAGACGATACCAGTCGCATTGCTCATCCGGCTGGCTCTGATACGGCAGCGGCGTAGCCTTGCGATTACCGACAAAGAACAGATAACCCAGCATTTCGACTTCGCTGCGCTGCTGACCGTCGCCTAACAGCGAAGCGACGTTGACGCCCAAGTGTTGGCCCAAAAGGTCAAGCATTGCCGCTTCAATACCCGTCACCACATGGATAGTGGTACGGAGATCGAATGTTTGTAAACCGCGTCCGCCCGCATCGCGATCGGCAAACTGGTTGCGAACGGCGGTCAGGACATTTTTATATTCACCCAGCGTTTTTCCCACCACCAGTGGGATCGCATCTTCCAGCGTTTTGCGAATTTTTTCGCCGCCCGGAATCTCGCCGACCCCGGTATGGCCGGAGTTATCTTTAATAATGACGATGTTGCGCGTGAAGAACGGGGCGTGCGCGCCGCTCAGGTTCATCAGCATACTGTCATGACCCGCAACCGGGATAACCTGCATTTCAGTCACTACAGGCGTCGTAAATTGAGTACTCATAACTGTGTCCTTATTCAGAATTAGTGACGACCAAAAACAGGGCGTTTGCGGTCAAAAGTCCAGCCGGGGATCAGGTATTGCATCGGGCCTGCATCATTACGCGCGCCGCCTGGCAGCTTTTTATACGCGTCATGCGCTTTTCGCACCTGTTCCCAGTCAAGCTCCACGCCCAGTCCTGGCGCATCCGGAACGGCAATTTTGCCGTTTTTAATTTCCAGCGGATTTTTAGTCAGGCGGCAATCGCCCTCCTGCCAGATCCAGTGCGTATCAATAGCGGTGGGTTTGCCTGGCGCCGCCGCGCCGACATGGGTAAACATCGCCAGTGAAATATCAAAATGGTTATTCGAATGGCAGCCCCAGGTTAGCCCCCAGTCATCGCACAGTTGCGCCACGCAAACGGCGCCGGTGAGAGTCCAGAAATGCGGGTCGGCAAGAGGAATGTCTACCGCGTTGAGCATCACCGCATGCCCCATTTCGCGCCAGTTGGTGGCGATCATATTGGTCGCCACCGGCAGTCCTGTCGCGCGGCGGAACTCCGCCATGACTTCACGACCAGAGAATCCTTGCTCCGCGCCGCACGGATATTCCGCGTAGGTCAGTACATCTTTCAGCCCTTTGCACAACGCAATGGCTTCATCCAGTAGCCAGGCGCCGTTCGGATCCACGGTAATACGCGCGTCCGGGAAGCGTTTTTTTAGCGCGCGAACAGTATCAATCTCTTGTTCGCCCGGCAGCACGCCGCCCTTGAGTTTAAAATCTTTAAAGCCGTAGCGATCCTGAGACGCTTCCGCCAGCCGCACGACCGCGTCGCTGTTCAGCGCTTCCTGATGGCGCAGACGATACCATTCATGACTGCCCGGCGTGCTTTCCAGATACGGCAGATCGGTTTTAGTGCGATCGCCAATATAGAAGAGATAGCCCAACACGGTGACGGCATCGCGCTGTTTACCTGGCCCTAACAGTTCACAGACCGGCACATTAAGCGCCTGTCCCAGTAGATCAAGCAGCGCCGCTTCCAAAGCCGCCACCGCGTTAACCCGCAGTTCAAACGTCCATGCGCCTTTGCCAAAGGTGTCAAAATCAGCAGCCTGGTTGCCTTTATGCACCTGCTGCACCACTTTGTTCAGGCGGGCGACTTCCTGGCCTAATACCATCGGAATAGCATCGACCAGCGTCTGATAAATCACTTCTCCGCCCGGCGCCTCGCCGACGCCAGTATGCCCGGCGTTATCGGTGAGGACGACGATGTTACGGGTGAAGTACGCGTTATGCGCGCCGCCGATGTTGAGTAGCATACTGTCATGTCCGGCAACCGGAATGACCTTCATGTCCGTAATAACGGGACTGGATTGCGTTGTCATGATAATTGTCCTGCGACAGGTTTCAGTTCAATACGCTTAATATCGCCTACCAGCACCAGATAGCTGATGATGGCCACCAGGGCATGTACGCCGACATAGATCAACGCGCCGTTGAAGGAACCGGTGGTGCCAACGATGTAACCAATCGCGATTGGCGTCACAATACCGGAAATATTGCCGAACATATTAAACAAGCCGCCGGAAAGACCGCTGATCTCTTTCGGCGCGGTATCCGCCATTACTGCCCAGCCCAACGCGCCGATACCTTTACCGAAGAAGGCCAACGCCATAAAGCCGATGATCATCCATTCCACGTTCACATAGTTACAGAACACCATAACCATTGACAGCAACATTCCCAGCACAATCGGCGTCTTGCGCGCGATATTCAGGGAGCCAGTACGACGCATCAGCCAGTCGGAAATGATGCCGCCCAACACGCCGCCGATAAAGCCGCAGACTGCAGGAACCGAGGCGACAAAGCCCGCTTTGAGAATCGACATGCCGCGCGCCTGGACCAAATAGACCGGGAACCAGGTAATAAAGAAATAGGTCAATGCGTTAATACAGTACTGACCGATGTAAACGCCAATCATCATACGAGAGCCCAGCAGCTGTTTGATCTGGCCCCATTTGACGCTAAACGGTACTTTCGCTTTGGTGTCTTTCTGATCCATATTGATCAGCGCGCCGCCTTCTGCGATGTACTCCAACTCTTTCTTATTTACGCCCGGATGGTTATTTGGTTCATGGATAACTTTCAACCAGATAAAGCTGATGATGATCCCTAACCCGCCCATAAAGAAGAAGACATGCGACCAGCCCACTTCGTGCGTCAGCCAGCCCATAATCGGCGCGAAAATAACCGTGGCAAAGTATTGCGCGGAGTTAAAGATGGCCACCGCCGTTCCCCTCTCCTGCGCCGGGAACCAGGCCGCAACGATGCGACTGTTGCCCGGGAAAGAAGGCGATTCCGCCAGACCGACCAGGAAACGAAGCGTAAAGAGGGCGACAATAATGCCGAAACCACTAAAGATATCGACAAAACCCTGCAACAGGGTGAAGACTGACCAAATGAAAATAGACCAGAAATAGACGCGTTTGGAACCAAAGCGGTCCAGCAGCCAGCCGCCCGGGATCTGCCCGATAACATAGGCCCATGAAAAAGCAGAAAAAACATAGCCCATGCCTACCGGATCAAGGCCGATATCTTTGGCCATTTCTGAGCCGGCAATGGACAATGTGGCGCGGTCGCCGTAGTTGAAGGATGTGACGATAAACAGCATCACCACTATCCAGTAGCGGGCGTTCGTGCGTTTCTCCGCACTGCTCGCCGCGTGACTTAATGAACTCATTGTTGCACTCCTGAAATTTCGCGTTAGCTACGCTCACTCTGAACTGCACAACCGGTAGGGAATCAGAGATAACGTTTCCTTGTTGCAGCTTTTATTAGGTCGTTTGCTTTGCACGCTGCATGCTTTTATTCACTGGCAGGAGAAGTATAAAAAGCGCGCCACACACACTCACCGTGCAACAACACAGTATTTTGGCGATGAATTACGCCTGTTTATGGCAAAAGCCCAGGACAGTGGAAGCCACTTCACGGAAATGAAATCAGAAGGCGTCGGCGTCGACGCAGGAGGAATAAAAAGAGAAGAATGTGAAACAGGTCGCTTGATTACATGAAAACGCCCGTAAAAAACTGCCGCTTTTGCGGGCATATGCCCAAAGCTAACACGATTCAGTTACTTTACACTGTGTACAGGTCGTGATTTTGCTTACTGGCAACGCAAGCAAACGAAAAGGTACCCTCCCGTAGGGGGGAGGGATTTACCTCAGGAAAGTAAAGTTCCCCAGTTTTCAACCCAGGGATTGGACTGGCTCTCCGGCTCCGGATGTTCGCTGGCGTCAATGAATAACATCTCCCCCACCCGCTGCGCGCTTTGCTCTTGCAACAGGGCATCAAACTGTTTGCCGCCATTACAGAAATTGGGGTAGCTGCTATCACCTAGCGCAATCACCCCGTAACGCAGGTTTGGCTGAAAACCCAACGTATCTTTAATGCCGTGAAAGAGCGGCGCAATGCTATCCGGTAGATCGCCCTGCCCGGTCGTCGAGGTAACGACCAGCGCAACCTTATCCTGATATTGCTGCCAGTCGGACAGTTCAGGATCTTCAAACACGATCGCGCTGTGCCCCTGTCTGGCGAGGATCGCTTCCGCTTCTTCCGCCACCAGCAGTGAGTTGCCATACATGGTCCCGACAAAAATACCAATTTCTGCCATTATGCGTATCTCCCTGAATTATGCCTGATGAGTCTCATCCTGCCGGGACGCCGCCGTAAACTCAACCCTTTCATTGTCAGGGAGAAGTCCACGCCAGCCAAACTGTGTCAGCGCCTGCATCCAGGTTTCATCCAACCCGGCCTGAATCATCAACGGCTGTCCGGTGAAGGGGTGCGTCAGCTCAAGCCGACTGGCATGAAGCATCAGGCGACGACAGGCAAAATGCTCTGCGGCGCTGCGGTTTTGTCGCAAATCGCCATGTTTACTGTCGCCGATGATAGGATGACGCAGATGCGCCAGATGACGACGGAGCTGGTGCTTACGTCCCGTTTTTGGTTCTAGCTCAACCAGACCATAACGCGTGGTGGGATAACGCCCGGTCGGTACCGCCATTTCGACCGTCGCCAGTCCGCGATACTGCGTTACAGCCGGCTGGGGCGCTTTATCTTCGCGGGCGAATTTATCGGCAATTTTATCGCGCTCTTCCACCAGCGGATAATCCAGTACCGCGTCATCCATCAGCCAGCCGCGCACAATGGCATGGTAGCGTTTACGGATGTGGTGCTGCTCGAACTGCTGCGCCAGACGGCGTCCCGCTTCGCTGGACAGCCCCATTAACAGTACGCCCGACGTGGGTCTGTCGAGACGGTGGGCGGTAAAAACATGCTGGCCGATTTGGTCGCGCACCGTTTGCATGACCACGACTTTTTCGTCGCGATCCAGCCAGCTCCGGTGAACAAGCCAGCCTGCGGGTTTATTCACGGCAACCAGCCACGGGTCTTGATAGAGGATCTCCAGCATCAGGATTTATCGCGGACGAATAGCGCATCCAGATCCTGCAAAACCGCCAGGATCGCCTCCCGCTGCGGATGATCCGCCGCCAGCGCCATTTCATAATAAGGGGCGACGGCAAATGCCTCGGGCAGCGGCTGCGCATTATCAAGTAGGGTATGCATACGTGGAATCAATACCCATTGCAGCCATTCCAGCGGTTCCATGGTATCCATAAAAAATGGTTGGGTGCTGGTAAACAGGTGCGCCTGCGGCGCATCCTGCCGCCAGTGGCGATGCTCGCGCAGCAGCGTTTCAAGCGCATGTAACTGCTGACGCACACGGTCATGAGTCGTCATGTTAAAAACCTCAATGATGAAAATCTGGCGCGAAGAATAACAAAAAAAAGGGAGCACTGTATAAACAGTGCTCCCGGTTCGTTTCGCAGCATTCCAGCTACTTTTCGTGCTCCCTGCTCATCCGTGACAACTTTTCCTGTGACCTTACGGCCTGTTCATCCTGAACGTTTGCATCCTGCGCACATCGCCCGATGTGATAGCTTCTTCCTGAAGCGTCCCTGGTCATCCAGACCCGCCGAACATCCTGATCGGCTCTCGTTCTCCGTCCTGGAGGTGTCCTTTAACGCATCCTGCGCTTTCCACTTTGCTTCATCCTGAAGCCTTTCCTTGTAACACCATCCTGGCGTGTCCTGCCGAAGCGTCATCATCCTGACGTTCGCTTCGTTGTACGACTCCCTGTCGACGAAGATAGAATCGCCTGTTTCACCTTGTCTTACAAGACGCTTACAGACAATACCTTAAGTAAATTTTCATATGAAAGTGCGCAAAAACATTTTAACATGTTGTTTTATATATATTTATATAAGAAAACGGGGCTCAGTATCCGCTGCTATCCTAGCGATCTCCTACAGACTTTGTAAGAGATCTCTCACACCCGTTAGGGCAAACGATTACAGAAGAGGATTAAGTTGCGTAAGGAATTCCGCAAGCGTTGCGGCAAGAACGGTACGATTACGGGTGCCCAGCGTTTCTTTAATCACCTCGCCGGACAGATTACAGACCGAAATGACCTCAAGCTCATTTTCCTGCGTCGCAATAAAAAGCGTGGGAGGAAGCTTGAGCCGCTTTTGCGTGACCAGGTGGCCTATCAGATTTTCCTGCACGCGCCGAAAGTCATCCTGACTCCAGGTTTGCAGTAGCGTAAGCTTTTCATCCGCAAACTGCGCGGGCATGTCGCCAGCAAACTGCGTGGTGTAAAACGCGTGGAGCGCAGGTTGTACCATAATATCAAAGGCGCGTTCAACCGCGTTTACATTTTCTTCGCCTTCAAAAGGCTGCGGCTGCCAGTAAACGGCATCGCGGGTTGAAGAAATAATGCACGGAGAAGGTACGCCATACAGTTCTTCGCTCAACGGCCAGCTACCGTGTTTTTCTTGCCACGCGTCGCAGTAACGCGTCGTAAAGGCTTTCAATGCCTGCGCTGTCAGTTCGTCCACCAGTTTCTCTCTTCATAAAAGCCAGGATACACTTGACGCATAGTGTATCTGGTTTATGACGGTGAAACATGTCTTCTTATGAAAACCATCAGGCTCTCGATGGCCTGACTCTCGGAAAATCAACGGATTACCGGGACAATTATGACGCCAGCCTGCTGCAGGGCGTACCGCGCAGTTTGAATCGCGACCCGCTCGGATTAACAGCCGATAATTTGCCGTTCCACGGCGCGGATATCTGGACGTTGTATGAACTTTCCTGGCTTAACAGCCAGGGTCTTCCGCAGGTCGCCGTCGGGCATGTCGAACTGGATTACACCAGCGTTAATTTAATCGAATCCAAAAGCTTTAAACTGTATCTGAACAGCTTTAACCAGACGCGCTTTGACACCTGGGAGACGGTGCGCCAGACGCTGGAGCGCGATCTGCGCGCCTGCGCGCAGGGCAACGTTAGCGTGAGGCTTCATCGTCTTGATGAGCTGGAAGGACAGCCTGTCGCCCATTTCCACGGCACCTGTATTGACGATCAGGATATCAGTATCGACAACTACCAGTTTACTACCGACTATCTGCAACATGCGGTCAGCGGCGAGAAGCAAGTAGAAGAAACGCTGGTCAGTCATCTGTTGAAATCCAACTGCCTGATCACCCACCAGCCGGACTGGGGCTCGATACAAATTCAGTATCGCGGACGCAAAATCGACAGGGAAAAACTGCTGCGTTATCTGGTCTCCTTCCGTCACCATAATGAATTTCACGAGCAGTGCGTAGAGCGTATTTTCAATGACATTCTGCGCTTCTGCCAGCCGGAAACGTTAAGCGTTTATGCACGCTATACCCGCCGCGGCGGGCTGGACATTAATCCCTGGCGCAGCAATACCGATTTCGTGCCCGCCACGGGCAGGCTGGCGCGACAGTAATTTTTTTGTCAATTTTGCGTGCCGGATTGCGCATGTAAGGTTGTGAAAGGTCATCAGCCAGGGCTATTGTAATCAACAGGGAATGGCGTGTTGCGTCCCATAAGGAGTTTACTTGATTACACATATTAGCCCGCTTGGCTCAATGGATATGTTGTCGCAACTGGAAGTGGACATGCTGAAACGCACGGCCAGTAGCGACCTGTATCAACTGTTTCGTAACTGTTCACTTGCCGTTCTTAACTCCGGCAGCCTGACCGACAACAGCAAAGAGCTGCTGTCCCGCTTTGAAAATTTCGATATTAACGTACTGCGCCGCGAGCGCGGCGTGAAACTGGAATTGATTAATCCGCCTGAAGACGCCTTTGTTGACGGGCGGATTATTCGTGCGCTACAGGCTAACCTGTTCGCGGTGCTGCGCGACATTCTCTTTGTGAATGGGCAGATCCATAATGCCGGCCGTTTCCAGCATCTGGATCTTGAAAGCTCAACACATATCACCAATCTGGTGTTCTCCATTTTGCGCAACGCCCGGGCGCTGCACGTCGGCGAAGCGCCAAACATGGTGGTATGCTGGGGCGGCCACTCAATTAACGAAAACGAGTACCTGTATGCCCGTCGCGTCGGCACGCAGTTGGGATTACGCGAGCTGAACATCTGCACCGGCTGCGGCCCTGGGGCGATGGAAGCCCCCATGAAGGGCGCGGCGGTCGGTCACGCACAGCAGCGCTATAAAGACAGCCGCTTTATCGGCATGACTGAACCTTCCATTATTGCGGCTGAACCGCCTAACCCGCTGGTGAACGAACTGATCATCATGCCGGATATCGAAAAACGCCTGGAAGCGTTCGTCCGTATCGCACACGGTATCATCATCTTCCCGGGCGGCGTGGGTACGGCGGAAGAGCTGCTTTATTTGCTGGGGATTCTGATGAATCCAGCCAATAAAAATCAGGTGCTGCCGCTGATCCTGACCGGACCAAAAGAGAGCGCCGATTACTTCCGCGTGCTGGATGAGTTTATTACCCATACGCTGGGCGAAGCGGCCCGCCGTCATTACCGCATCATCATTGACGATGCGGCGGAGGTAGCGCGGCTGATGAAGAAAGCGATGCCGCAAGTGAAAGAGAATCGCCGCGATACTGGCGACGCCTATAGTTTTAACTGGTCGATGCGTATTGCACCGGATCTGCAGGTGCCGTTTGAGCCGTCGCATGAGAATATGGCCAACCTGAAACTGTACCCGGATCAGCCGGTTGAGATTCTGGCGGCGGATCTGCGGCGCGCCTTCTCCGGTATTGTCGCGGGGAACGTGAAGGAGGTCGGGATACGCGCCATTGAAGCTAATGGTCCGTATAAAATTCACGGCGATCGAGAGATGATGCGTCGCATGGACGATCTGCTGCAGGGATTCGTCGCGCAGCATCGTATGAAATTGCCGGGTTCCGCCTACATCCCCTGTTACGAGATCTGCGCTTAACGCTTATGCCCGGTTGCCGCCAGCAGCCGGGCGCTTCTCCCATTCCTTTCATTGCGGTATGGCGATTCACGTATGCCTTCATTTTTTATGATGATCATCAGAGGCATAGCCCGCATTGTTTTATAAACACCATTTATAATTCACCATAAATAGATTGCCAGGCAAACGTTTACCTGACTCCTCTTACCGTGATTTATCGGTTCAAACTCTCATTCTTCGCAAGAATCCACTAAAAACCTTGATTTTTATAGTCAAACCTCCGTATCTTGCGCCCCAATCTTTCCGGCCTTATATCGTTAATGGTAGCCTTCGCGCCCGGAAATTCGTTATGACGTTTTTTTAATAGATTAATGGTCCAAATTTATCCATGTAAGAAGCGGATTATTGCATTTGAGATCGGGATCACTGATAGATTCATCACTTAAATGTATCTTTCCGCCCGAAAATTATTACGGCGAAAAATTATATAAAAAGCGTCCCTAAGCAGATTTCATTTTACGATCAGGTCTTTTTTCATTGGATTAGACCAGCAACCTGATTTTTAGCATCCTCCAGGAGAAATAGATGGAAACCACTCAGACCAGCACTATTGCTTCGATTGACTCTCGAAGCGCATGGCGCAAAACGGATACCATGTGGATGCTGGGCCTTTACGGCACGGCTATCGGCGCGGGCGTTCTGTTCCTGCCGATCAACGCAGGCGTCGGCGGCATGATTCCGCTCATCATCATGGCGATTCTCGCTTTCCCGATGACCTTTTTCGCACACCGTGGCTTAACACGCTTCGTGCTGTCCGGTAAAAACCCGGGTGAAGACATCACTGAAGTCGTTGAGGAACACTTCGGTATCGGCGCAGGTAAACTGATTACCCTGCTCTACTTCTTCGCGATTTACCCCATCCTGCTGGTTTACAGCGTGGCGATTACTAATACCGTGGAAAGCTTCCTGACCCACCAGTTAGCGATTAATCCGCCGCCGCGGGCGATTCTTTCCCTGATCCTGATTGTTGGCATGATGACCATCGTGCGCTTCGGCGAGCAAATGATCGTTAAGGCGATGAGTATCCTGGTATTCCCGTTCGTCGCTGCGCTGATGCTGCTGGCCTTGTACCTGATCCCGCAGTGGAACGGCGCGGCGCTGGAAACTCTGTCCTTTGATTCCGCCGCGTCTACCGGTAACGGTCTGTGGATGACGCTGTGGCTGGCGATTCCGGTGATGGTTTTCTCTTTCAACCACTCCCCGATCATCTCCTCCTTCGCGGTTGCGAAGCGTGAAGAGTACGGTGAAGGCGCAGAGAAGAAATGTTCTAAAATTCTGGCCTTCGCCCACATCATGATGGTGCTGACCGTGATGTTCTTCGTCTTCAGCTGCGTGCTGAGCCTGACGCCGGCAGATCTGGCAGCGGCAAAAGAGCAGAACATCTCTATTCTGTCTTACCTGGCGAACCATTTTAACGCGCCGATCATCGCCTGGATGGCGCCGATCATTGCGATGATTGCTATCACCAAATCCTTCCTCGGCCACTACCTGGGCGCGCGTGAAGGCTTTAACGGGATGGTGATTAAATCGCTGCGTGGTAAAGGTAAATCCATCGAAATCAACAAACTGAATAAAATTACCGCGCTGTTCATGCTGGTCACCACCTGGATTGTGGCGACGCTGAACCCCAGCATCCTGGGCATGATTGAAACCCTGGGCGGCCCGATCATCGCGATGATTCTGTTCCTGATGCCGATGTATGCCATCCAGAAAGTACCGGCAATGCGTAAGTACAGCGGTCATATCAGCAACGTATTCGTTGTGATTATGGGCCTGATTGCCATCTCCGCTATTTTCTACTCACTGTTCAGCTAAGTCCTTTAGCGCCGCTTACCGCGGCGCTTCTCTATGATACAACCGCAATGGATGCCCTATGATTAGCGTATTCGATATTTTTAAAATCGGCATTGGCCCTTCCAGTTCTCACACCGTCGGACCAATGAAAGCAGGCAAGCAGTTCACGGACGATCTGATTGCCCGCCATATCCTTACAGATGTCACCCGCGTCGTGGTGGATGTCTACGGCTCTCTGTCATTGACGGGTAAAGGCCACCACACTGATATCGCCATTATTATGGGCCTGGCGGGGAATCTGCCGGACACCGTCGATATCGACGCCATTCCGTCCTTTATCCAGGATGTGAACACCCATGGGCGTTTACTACTGGCTAATGGGCAGCATGAAGTCGAATTTCCGGTCGATAAGTGCATGAATTTCCACGCCGACAACCTGTCTCTGCATGAGAACGGGATGCGTATTACCGCGCTGGCGGGCGATAAGGTGCTCTACAGCCAAACCTACTACTCCATCGGCGGCGGCTTTATCGTCGATGAAGAGCACTTTGGTTTGACGAATAGCGAACCCGTTAACGTACCGTACCCTTACAAAACCGCCGCGGATTTACAGCGCCACTGCCAGGAGACGGGTTTGTCGCTCTCCGGTCTGATGATGCAAAACGAACTGGCTCTGCACAGTAAAGAAGCGCTGGAGCAGCACTTCGCCAGGGTCTGGGAGGTAATGCGCAGCGGTATTGAGCGCGGTATCACCACCGAGGGCGTATTGCCGGGCAAACTGCGCGTTCCGCGTCGCGCGGCGGCGCTGCGTCGGGTGCTGGTCAGTCAGGATAAGACCACCACCGATCCGATGGCGGTCGTCGACTGGATCAATATGTTCGCGCTGGCGGTGAACGAAGAGAATGCCGCAGGCGGACGAGTAGTCACTGCGCCGACTAACGGCGCATGTGGTATTGTGCCGGCGGTGCTGGCGTACTATGACAAGTTTATCCGCGAAGTAAATGCTAACTCACTTGCTCGCTATATGCTGGTCGCCAGCGCGATTGGCTCGCTGTATAAGATGAACGCCTCTATTTCCGGCGCCGAAGTGGGTTGTCAGGGAGAGGTCGGCGTGGCCTGTTCCATGGCGGCAGCGGGTCTGGCCGAGCTGCTGGGCGGTAGTCCGGCGCAGGTGTGTATCGCCGCAGAAATCGCCATGGAGCATAATCTGGGGTTAACTTGCGATCCGGTTGCCGGTCAGGTACAGGTTCCCTGCATTGAGCGTAACGCGATTGCTTCAGTCAAAGCGGTCAACGCCGCGCGTATGGCGCTGCGCCGTACCAGCGAACCGCGTGTATGCCTCGATAAAGTGATTGAGACCATGTACGAAACCGGTAAAGACATGAACGCTAAGTACCGCGAAACTTCGCGCGGCGGCCTGGCGATGAAGATCGTTACCTGCGATTAATTCTCAGCACATTTTAGGATCTGTAGGCCGGATAAGGCGCTCGCCGCCATCCGGCTTTGTTGCCTGATGTCGCTTCGCTTATCAGGCCTACGGATAGCGCTATTTCGCAATGCTCGCCTCCCCCCGCCGTGAATGTTACCCTACGCGCAGGTTTGTAAGGGAGAACACCGTGGCTGCTCATCTGCTTATCGTCGACGCGCTCAATTTGATTCGCCGTATTCACGCCGTTCAGGGATCGCCCTGTGTGGAAACCTGCCAACACGCGCTCGATCAATTGATTATCCACAGCCAGCCAACCCATGCCGTAGCGGTATTTGATGACGACGCGCGCAGCAGCGGCTGGCGTCATCAGCGTTTACCGGACTACAAAGCAGGACGTCCGCCGATGCCTGACGATTTACATAATGAAATGCCCGCCCTACGCGCCGCATTTGAACAGCGCGGCATACGCTGTTGGGCATCAGACGGTAACGAAGCGGACGATCTGGCGGCGACGCTGGCGCTAAAAGTTACCGAAGCCGGACACCAGGCAACCATTGTGTCAACCGATAAAGGCTATTGCCAGTTGCTCTCTCCGGGATTGCGCATTCGCGACTACTTCCAGAAACGCTGGCTGGACGCGCCGTTTATTGAAAAAGAGTTTGGCGTACTTCCCCGGCAGTTGCCGGATTACTGGGGTCTGGCAGGAATCAGCAGTTCGAAAGTCCCCGGCGTTGCCGGTATCGGCCCCAAAAGCGCGACCCAGCTGTTGATTCAGTTTCAAAATCTGGAGGGAATTTACGCCCATCTGGACGAGGTGCCGGAAAAGTGGCGCAAAAAGCTTGAGACGCATAAAGAAATGGCATTTCTTTGCCGCGATATTGCACGTCTGCAAACCGATTTACATATCGACGGAAACTTACAGCAGCTACGGCTGGCGCGGTAGTTTTGTTGCCGGATGGCGGCGTGAACGCCTTATCCTGCCTACAGGACTGCACGAAATGTAGAGCGGATAAGCGCAGCGCCATCCGGCAAAATTACCAGGCGATATGATACAGTTCGACAATGTCCGCCAGACTCGCTTCACGCGGATTGCCGCCCGTACAGACATCATCGAACGCCGCCTGCGCCAGCGCCGGGATATCCTCTTTTCGAACGCCGACATCACGCAAATGCAGCGGAATTCCCACATCGCGATTTAGCGTAAATACGGCTTCCACTGCGGCATTACGTGCCTCTTCAAGACTCAATCCTTCTACCTTCACCCCCATCGCCCGGGCGATATCACGGAATTTCTCGTTGGTAGACCCGGCATTAAAACGCATCACATGCGGAAGCAAAATAGCATTCGCGACGCCATGCGGCGTGTTGTAAAACGCGCCCAGCGGATGCGCCATCCCATGCACCAGCCCCAGCCCCACATTGGAAAACCCCATCCCGGCAACATATTGCCCCAGCGCCATCGCCTCACCGGCCTCTTTTTCTCCGGCCACGGCGCCGCGCAGCGCGCCAGCAATAATCTCAATGGCTTTGATATGTAATGCATCCGTCAGCGCCCATGCGGCCCGGGTAATATAGCCTTCAATAGCATGGGTTAGCGCATCCACGCCCGTTGCCGCTTTCAGCGCGGGCGGCATACCGTCCATCATATCGGCATCGATAAATGCCGCCTGCGGAATATCATGCGGATCGACACAAACGAATTTGCGCCGTTTCTCTTCATCGGTAATCACATAATTGATAGTGACTTCCGCCGCGGTTCCCGCCGTTGTCGGGATCGCCATAATCGGCACGCTGGGTTTACGGGTCGGCGATAGCCCTTCCAGACTGCGCACATCGGCAAATTCCGGATTGTTACTGATAATACCGATCGCTTTGCAGGTATCCTGCGGAGAACCGCCGCCAATGGCGATGAGATAGTCCGCGCCGCTTTGGGTAAAGACCTTAAGCCCTTCCTGGACAACGGAAATCGTAGGATTAGGGATCACGCCAGCATAGATCTCCCACGCCAGCCCTGCGGCATCCATTCTGCTTGTCACTTTATCGACCACACCGCATTGCACCAGCGTTTTATCGGTAACAATCAGCGCTTTATGATAACCGCGGCGCGTCACCTCATCGGTTAATGCGTCCACCGCTCCCCGGCCAAACCATGCCGTTTCATTCAGAATCATTCTGTTCGCCATCGCCTGTCTCCTGACATCACTCTTCAATACGTAATCCGTAAGTTTTAAATTTCTCCAGTACGATAGCGATCGCCTCGTCATCCAGTACCGGTACCGGATCGACAATGGCCAGCGTACTTAAATAGAGCTGCGCCAGCACTTCCACTTCATGCGCCAGCCACAACGCTTTGTCTAAATTTTCTTCACAAGCGATAAGCCCGTGATGCTGTAACAGCGTCGCTTTACGATTTTTAAGCGCCACGGCAACATGGTCAGAAAGTTCGCGGGTGCCAAAAGTGGCGTAGGGCGCGCAGGGAATAGAGTTTCCTCCTGCGGCGGCAATCATGTAGTGAATCGCCGGAATCGGGCGATTCAGGATCGAGACTGCCGTACAATGGACAGCGTGGTTATGTACCACGGCATTGGCGTCAGGGCGCGTCTGGTATGCCGCCATATGAAAACGCCACTCGCTGGAAGGCAGCTTGCCCTGCTCATGCTGACCGTCAGCATCAATAAAGACAATGTGCGACTCTGTCAGCTTCTCGTAGGGGATCCCCGTCGGCGTAATCAGCAATCCGCCCTGATAACGTACGCTCACGTTACCTGCCGTCCCCTGATTTAACCCTAACCGCGTCATTTCCAGACAGGTATCAATAATCTGCCGCGCCAGTCTATTTCGTTCCATTATTTACCTCTCTCTGTGATTCAAAATGAGACAACAAAACCGCCTTTCGCATCGCGCTGCTGTCCTGTTGAAATAATCGAATAGTTAGCAACTATCATCATACTGAATAAAGAGAAGGGAATTTAAATAACGATATTTTGTGATTCACATCAATTAATTCGCCACGATAAACCAGACGACTACCGTTTCTCTCGCCGATAAATGCCCGCTCTTAATAATATTTTTTAAAACGGGCAAAGATGAAGAATAAGTTACTACTGCCCGTTTTCGTGGCAATAATTTAATTCGGGCATTCAGTCTGTGGTTTTTTAAATTAAACATCTCAAACGGTCATTTTTTTATGAAAATTAAAGTGATGATAATCACAGAACGCTCTGCTCTCAGGTATAAATGTGACCGCCATCATATTAAAAGGCCTTTTTTATTTGAAAATGACTCCATGAGTTCATTCCGGACGCCAATTTATTACCGGTAAGAAAAGCGAACTCACCTAATTTTACGGTCTGGTGACCAGAACCGACCGCACGCAAAAGCTTCTGAACCGATGAGGATGCTATGGGAAACACAACAATACAAACACAGAGTTTTCGTGCTGTGGATGCAGAGCAAAGCAAAAGCAAGCGCTACATTATTCCATTCGCCTTACTTTGCTCGCTATTTTTTCTGTGGGCCGTCGCCAATAATCTGAATGACATTTTATTACCGCAGTTTCAACAAGCTTTTACGCTAACTAACTTCCAGGCCGGACTTATTCAGTCAGCCTTTTATTTCGGTTATTTCGTCATTCCAATTCCCGCTGGGATTTTGATGAAAAAGCTCAGTTATAAAGCAGGGATTATCACCGGGCTTTTTTTGTATGCTGTTGGCGCCGCATTATTCTGGCCTGCCGCCGAGATAATGAATTACACATTATTTTTAATTGGCCTGTTTATCATCGCCGCCGGTTTAGGCTGCCTTGAAACTGCGGCCAATCCTTTTGTTACGGTATTAGGTCCAGAAAGCGGCGGACATTTCCGGCTTAATCTGGCGCAAACTTTTAACTCCTTTGGCGCTATTATCGCCGTTGTGTTTGGGCAAAGCCTTATTTTGTCTAACGTGCCGCATCAATCACAAGAAGCGCTTGATAAAATGACGCCGGATCAGCTTAGCGCCTATAAACACAGCCTGGTGTTATCGGTACAAACGCCATACATGATTATCGTCGCCATCGTATTAGTAGTTGCGCTGCTGATTATGCTGACCAAATTTCCGGCCCTGCAAAGTGACGATCATAGCGATGCTAAACAAAGCTCTTTCTTATCTTCTCTCTCCCGACTCATCCGTATTCGCCACTGGCGCTGGGCGGTGCTGGCGCAGTTCTGCTACGTGGGGGCGCAAACCGCCTGCTGGAGCTATCTGATCCGCTACGCCATTGAGGAGATTCCTGGAATGACGCCCGGTTTCGCCGCCAACTACCTGACCGGCACGATGGTGTGCTTCTTTATCGGCCGTTTCACCGGGACCTGGCTTATCAGCCGCTTCGCGCCGCATAAAGTGCTGGCCGCCTACGCCCTGTTTGCCATGCTCCTGTGTCTGATTTCCGCCTTTAGCGGCGGACATATCGGCCTGCTGGCGCTGACGTTGTGTAGCGCATTTATGTCAATCCAGTACCCGACCATCTTCTCGTTGGGTATCAAAAATCTGGGACAGGACACTAAGTACGGCTCGTCTTTTATCGTCATGACCATTATTGGCGGCGGTATTGTCACGCCAGTAATGGGCTTCGTTAGCGACGCCGCAGGCAAAATCCCGACCGCCGAACTGGTTCCGGCATTGTGCTTTGCCGTCATCTTCATTTTTGCCCGTTTCCGTTCACAAGCGGCGACAAACTGAACATTTATCCGAATAACGTGAGGAATCTGTCATGAAAAAAATCAGCTTACCGAAAATCGGTATCCGCCCGGTGATTGATGGACGTCGTATGGGCGTACGCGAGTCGCTCGAAGAGCAAACCATGAACATGGCGAAAGCGACGGCGGCGCTCATCACCGAGAAAATGCGCCACGCCTGTGGGGCACAAGTGGAGTGCGTCATTGCGGATACCTGTATTGCCGGAATGGCGGAATCCGCCGCCTGTGAAGAAAAATTCAGTAGCCAGAACGTGGGCGTGACCATTACCGTTACGCCGTGCTGGTGCTATGGCAGCGAAACCATTGATATGGACCCGATGCGTCCAAAAGCCATCTGGGGCTTTAACGGCACAGAGCGTCCTGGGGCGGTTTACCTTGCCGCGGCGCTGGCGGCGCACAGCCAGAAAGGCATTCCAGCGTTCTCCATTTATGGCCATGACGTGCAGGATGCCGACGATACCTCCATTCCTGCCGACGTCGAAGAAAAACTGCTGCGTTTTGCGCGGGCAGGGTTAGCGGTAGCCAGCATGAAAGGCAAAAGCTACCTCTCCGTCGGCGGCGTGTCGATGGGGATCGCGGGTTCCATTGTCGATCATAACTTCTTTGAATCCTGGCTGGGCATGAAGGTGCAAGCGGTAGATATGACCGAACTGCGCCGCCGTATCGATCAAAAAATTTATGATGAGGCCGAACTGGAGATGGCGCTGGCGTGGGCGGATAAAAACTTCCGCTACGGCGAAGATCAGAACGCCTCGCAGTATAAGCGCAATGAAGCCCAGAACCGCGCGGTGTTAAAAGAGAGCCTGCTGATGGCGATGTGTATTCGCGATATGATGCAGGGCAACAAGACGCTGGCGGACAAAGGGTTAGTTGAAGAATCGCTGGGCTACAACGCCATTGCCGCCGGCTTCCAGGGCCAGCGCCACTGGACCGATCAATACCCGAACGGCGATACCGCCGAAGCGCTGCTCAATAGTTCTTTTGACTGGAACGGCGTACGCGAACCGTTTGTCGTCGCCACCGAAAATGACAGTCTGAACGGCGTAGCGATGCTGTTCGGTCATCAACTCACTGGTACCGCGCAGATATTCGCCGACGTGCGAACCTACTGGTCGCCGGAAGCCGTAGAACGCGTCACCGGCCAGGCGCTCAGCGGCCTGGCGGAACACGGCATTATTCACCTGATTAATTCCGGTTCTGCCGCTCTGGACGGTGCCTGTAAACAGCGCGACAGCGAAGGCAAGCCGACCATGAAACCGCACTGGGAAATCAGCCAACAAGAGGCGGATGCGTGTCTGGCGGCCACCGAATGGTGCCCGGCGATTCACGAATACTTCCGCGGCGGCGGCTACTCATCCCGTTTTCTGACCGAAGGCGGCGTGCCATTCACCATGACTCGCGTGAATATCATCAAAGGCCTGGGACCAGTACTGCAAATCGCCGAGGGCTGGAGCGTCGAACTGCCGAAAGCGATGCACGATCAGCTTGATGCCCGCACCAACTCTACCTGGCCTACCACCTGGTTTGCGCCGCGTCTTACCGGCAAAGGCCCGTTTACCGATGTCTATTCGGTGATGGCGAACTGGGGCGCTAACCACGGCGTACTCACCATCGGCCATGTAGGGGCAGACTTTATTACTCTCGCCGCGATGCTGCGTATCCCGGTATGTATGCACAACGTGGAGGAGGCGAAGATCTACCGTCCTTCCGCCTGGGCGGCTCACGGTATGGATATCGAAGGCCAGGATTATCGCGCCTGCCAAAATTATGGCCCGCTGTATAAACGTTAATGCGGCTTAGCCCGGTGGCGCAGGCTTACCGGGCCTACGGGCGCGTGAACCGTAGGCCGGATAAGCGTAGCGCCATCGGGCGGCGTTTATGGAGTTATCTATGAAACAAGACGTTATCCTGGTTCTCGACTGCGGTGCGACTAACGTTCGGGCGATCGCCGTTGATCGCCAGGGGAAAATTGTCGCCCGCGCCTCAACCGCTAACGCCAGCGACATTGCCGCAGAAAATAGCGCCTGGCATCAGTGGTCGCTGGACGCCATCCTGCAACGTTTCGCCGACTGCTGCAGGTCACTCTCCAGCGCCCTGTCGGAGTGTGTTGTTCGCGGTATTACGGTGACTACGTTCGGCGTCGATGGCGCGCTGGTCGATGCGCAGGGTAAGCTGCTCTACCCGGTCATCAGTTGGAAATGCCCGCGAACCGCCGCCGTGATGGAAACGATTGAGCGCTTTATCTCGCCCCGGCAATTGCAGACGCTCTCCGGCGTCGGCGCGTTCAGCTTTAACACGCTGTATAAACTGGTCTGGCTTAAAGAGAATCATCCGCGCCTGCTGGAACAAGCTCACTGCTGGCTGTTTATCTCGTCGCTGATTAACCACCGTCTGACCGGCGAGTTTACAACCGATATCACTATGGCAGGCACCAGCCAGCTACTGGATATCCATCAGCGCGACTTTAGTCCGGAAATCCTGCAGGCGACGGGCCTGGCGCGCCGCCTGTTCCCGCGTATCGTGGAAGCAGGCGCCCAGATAGGCACGCTACAGACAGACGCGGCCAGGCTACTCGGTCTCCCGGCGGGTGTGCCGGTGATCTCTGCCGGACACGATACTCAGTTCGCGTTATTCGGCGCTGGCGCGCAGCAAGGTGAACCGGTGCTCTCCTCCGGAACATGGGAGATTCTGATGGTACGCAGCGGTCAGGTGGATACCTCGCTGCTCAGTCAGTATCCGGGCTCGACCTGTGAACTGGACAGTCAGTCGGGGCTTTATAACCCCGGAATGCAGTGGCTGGCCTCCGGTGTACTCGAATGGGTACGAAAACTGCTGTGGACGCCGGAAACACCATGGCAAACGCTGATCGACGAAGCGCGCGCTATTTCCGCTGGCGCGGAAGGCGTACGGATGCAGTGCGATCTGCTCGCCTGCCAAAATGCAGGCTGGCAGGGCGTGACGCTCAATACCACCCGCGGCCATTTCTATCGCGCCGCGCTGGAAGGCCTGACGGCGCAACTGCAGCGTAATCTGCGCACGCTGGAGAAAATCGGTCATTTTAACGCCACAGAACTGTTACTGGTTGGCGGCGGCAGTCGCAACGCTTTGTGGAATCAAATTAAAGCGAATCAGCTTGATATCCCTATCAAAGTGCTGGACGACGCGGAAACAACCGTGGCCGGCGCTGCCATGTTTGGCTGGTACGGCGTAGGCGAATTTAGTAGCCCGGAACAGGCGCGCGCGCAGGTCAATTATCAGTATCGCTATTTCTGGCCGCAAACCGAACCTGAAATTATTGAGGGAGTATGAAATGCTAAAAACCATTTCACCGTTAATTTCCCCGACACTGCTCAAAGTGCTGGCCGAGATGGGCCACGGGGACGAAATCATTTTTTCCGACGCTCACTTTCCCGCGCATAGCCTGGGCCCACAGGTGATTCGCGCCGATGGTCTTAGCGTCAGCGATCTACTGCGGGCAATTATTCCGCTCTTTGAGCTGGATAGCTACGCCCCGCCGCTGGTAATGATGGCCGCCGTGGAAGGCGACACGCTCGACCCCAGCGTTGAAGCGCGCTATCGCGATGCTTTGTCATTAGAAGCGCCGTGCCCGGATATCGTTCGTATCGACCGTTATGCGTTTTATGAGCGGGCGCAAAAAGCGTTTGCGATCGTTATCACAGGTGAGTGCGCGAAGTACGGAAATATTCTTTTAAAAAAAGGGGTAACGCCGTAATCTCTTGCCGGTGCGCCCGCATGACGCGGGCGTTCATCGAATGATGGGGTGAGAAAAATGAAAGCGGCACGCCAACAAGCGATAGTCGATCTGCTGATCAATCATAAAAGTCTGACCACCGAAGCGCTGGCCACCCGGCTTAACGTCAGTAAAGAGACCATCCGCCGCGATCTCAGTGAACTACAGACGCAGGGAAAAGTGCTGCGTAATCACGGACGAGCTAAATATATTCATCGTGAAAATCAGGACAGCGGCGATCCATTCCATATCCGCCTGAAAAGCCATTATGCGCACAAAGCCGATATTGCCCGTGAAGCGTTAGCGTGGATAGAAGAAGGAATGACGATTGCGCTGGATGCCAGTTCAACCTGCTGGTATCTGGCCCGCCAGTTGCCGGATATTCCCATTCAGGTTTTTACCAATAGCCATCCTATCTGTCAGGAGCTGGGAAAACGCGAACGCATTACGCTGATAAGTTCCGGCGGCCAGCTTGAACGTAAATATGGCTGTTATGTTAATCCGTCGCTTATCTCACAGCTAAAATCGCTTGATATCGATCTGTTCATCTTTTCCTGTGAGGGGATCGACGGCGGCGGCGATCTGTGGGACTCCAATGCGATCAACGCCGATTTTAAATCTATCCTGCTCAGGCGTGCCTCGCAGGCTTTATTATTGATTGATAAAAGTAAATTTAATCGTTCAGGAGAGGCGCGCATCGGCCATCTGGATGACGTGACGCATATTGTTTCAGATGCGCCGCAGTCATAGGCCGGATAAGCGTGCGTCATCCGGCGCTGATGACGCGCCGGATGACGGCAGCGCGTTTTTATCGCTCGTCGCGACGCCCGCCAACAGCCGCCCACAACCGACGCACGTGTACCGTCACTTCTTCGCGATCGTGATAAAGCTGACGCGCCTGGATCTGCGCATTAACGCCATGCTCATCCAACTGCGCCTGAAGATACGCCAGGTTATGCGATACCTCTTCATAGCGTTTTTTCATCGGCAGTTTAAGGTTAAAAATCGTCTCCCGGCACCAGCCGTTCACCAGCCACTGCGCCATTAACGCGGTGACTTTGGCCGGCTTCTCCACCATATCGCAGACCATCCATGAAATATTATTCCGGTTCGGACGGTACCTGAAGCCATCCTCACGCAACCAGGTCACCTGTCCGGTGTCCATCAGGCTTTGCGCCATCGGGCCGTTATCTACGGAGTAAACCCACATATTGCGCTTCACTAACTGGTACGTCCATCCGCCGGGACAGGCGCCCAAATCCACCGCATACATGCCGTTCGCCAGACGTTCATCCCACTCATCTTCCGGGATGAAAACGTGGAGCGCCTCTTCCAGTTTCAGCGTTGAGCGGCTCGGCGCATCAGACGGAAACTTCAAACGCGGGATGCCCATATAAAACGGTGAATTGTTATGCGCGAACGAATAACCGGTATAGCAGCATCCTGGCGCGATAAAAAAGACATGAACGACCGGACGCTTCGGCGTTTCATAATTCGTCAATACGCCCGCATCACGCAAAGCCGCGCGCAGCGGCACCGTAAATTTGCGGCAGAACTTCATCAGTTCTTTACTTTCATTGGTGTCGGCGACTTCAACTCGCAGCTCGCCGCCCTTTTCCACTACGCCCTGCAACATGCCGACAATCGGCGTAATTCTGTCTTCCGGCGGTAAATGTTGCAGCAGTTCACCCACCACAAACCACTGGCGGGCGAAAATCAGCGAACTGAACGGCAGCTCTGAAATCAGCTTTTCGCCATCTTCCGGCTGGTAGCATTCATAAATGACATAGCCTGCGTTCTCTTTTACGCGTGCAAAACCAAATATTTCCCGTTTTCCCGCTTTATCGGTAATTTCTGCAGCGCACTCTTTTTCAAACCCCGGACGGCAGAGCAATACAACTTTATTCATGGCTCGCGCCCTTACGTTTCATACGAATGGCGCCAATCAGCAATAGCGCCCAGCCCACCAGGAAACTGACGCCGCCGACAGGCGTGATATACGCCCACAGGCGCAGATGCGAAAGCGCAAGGCAGTACAGACTGCCGCTAAACAGCACCGTGCCCAGCGCCAGAAAAACGCTGCTCCAGTAAAACCAGATGCTGATACGGCGCTGCATCGCCACCGCCAGGCCAAAGATCGCCAGCGTATGGAACGCCTGATATTGCAGGCCGGTCTGAATCCAGCCCATTTCAACCACGCCCAGGGTTTTACTCAAAACATGCGCCCCGAACGCGCCCAGAGCAACGTAAATAAAACCGCTGATAGCGGCGACAATCAGCATAAAACGGCTGGTCATGGTCATACCCTAAGTTAATTATTGTTCGTAACGAAAACGGAATTTTTCTTGCTCCGTCGCCGCCTTCGCCAAAATCCACTGACGGAAGGCGGCTATTTTACCCAGTTCTGCCTGGCTGTCATGACAAACCAGATAAAAAGCATTCTTACTCACCAGAACATCGTTAAATGGACACACCAGTCGCCCGGCTTCAATTTCCGACTGAGCCATAACATTATTCGCCAGCGCGATCCCCTGTCCGTGAATAGCGGCCTGTAGCACCATCGCGCTGTGGCTAAATATCGGCCCTTGCTGAACGTTAATATGGTTGAGCCCTAACTGACGAGTATAGGCCTGCCAGTCACGCCGGGAGGCATCGTGCAATAACGTGTGTTTCGCCAGATCTTCCGGCGTTTTTAACGGTTTTTCGCCTGTGAGTAATAAAGGAGAACAGACGGGCAGTAAATATTCTGCGTATAATTTTTCGACGCGCAAGCCCGGCCAGTTTCCCCGGCCATAAAAAATCGCGACATCGACATCGTCTGCCAGTTTATCTTCCTGACGGTCAACGGCTTGTATCCGAACGTCAATTCCCGGATAAGCTGAGTTAAAGCTGGAGAGCCTGGGCACCAGCCATTGGATGGCAAAACTGGGCGGTAAACTCACCGTCAGCGCCCCTTTGGCACTGCGCGCCTGGAGCTTACGCGTTGCTTCCGTGAGCTGGGAAAATATCTCTTTAATGTCGAGAAAATAGCTTTGGCCTTCTTCCGTCAGTAGCAGCGAACGATTGCGGCGGCGGAACAGTTTTAGCCCCAAAAAATCCTCAAGTGACTTAATTTGGTGGCTTACTGCGGCCTGCGTCACAAAAAGTTCTTCCGCTGCTCGCGTAAAGCTCAAATGGCGCGCGGCAGCATCAAAAACGCGTAACGCATTTAAAGGAGGTAATCGTTTTGACATGGCCTCTGGACTTAATGTCGAATGAATTTAACAAATAGGTAACAATATGTAACCTATTAGTTTTTTTAATCTGAGACATTATAAATTGTCCGTTGAGGTTCTACCAGCAAATACCTATAGTGGCGGCACTTCCTGAGCCGGAACGAAAAGTTTTATCGGAATGCGTGTTCTGATGGGCTTTTGGCTTACGGTTGTGATGTTGTGTTGTTGTGTTTGCAATTGGTCTGCGATTCAGACCACGGTAGCGAGACTACCCTTTTTCACTTCCTGTACATTTACCCTGTCTGTCCATAGTGATTAATGTAGCACCGCCATATTGCGGTGCTTTTTTTTGTATAACAAACGGTTAGTTTTCCAGAGCCACCATCTCTTTCACGTCAGTACGATTGATCTGCTGTTTGTTGCCATTAGCGTCTTTATACGAAATCATACCGGTATCGTTATCGGTCTGGGGTTTACCGTCGGTCACAATGCTACGTCCATCATTGGTGTGCATAACGTAATTAGGACCGGAACAGGCGCTCAGGGCAAAAGTCAGCATACATGCAGAGATAATTGCGGCAGTCTTTTTCATCTTCTTCTCCTTAAAGCTGTTTGTGCTATTTAAAGCGGACTCCGTAACAGGCTTAAACATTCGCCTAACATTATTCAGCATAACCTCCTTTACATAATTCGCCAGGATATACAGACGATTCCGATGGTTAGGACAAACCTTGTATCAGCCGCGCTTTTACGCCACGATCGGTAAACTGAACCGAGGAATATCATGAACGCTTTTAATCCCACGCAGTTTCGCGCGCAGTTTCCCGCGCTAGCCGATGCGGGTGTTTATCTCGATAGCGCCGCCACGGCATTAAAGCCACAGGCAGTCATTGACGCCACGCACCAGTTTTATTGTTTGAGCGCCGGTAACGTTCATCGTAGCCAGTTTGCGCAGGCGCAGCGCCTGACGGCGCAATATGAAGCGGCCAGAGCAAAAGCAGCGCGGCTGTTAAACGCGCCCGATGAAAAAAGTATCGTCTGGACACGCGGCACCACCGAAGCGATCAACATGGTGGCGCAGTGTTACGCCCGTCCTCGTCTGCGCCCCGGCGATGAAATTATCGTTAGCGTCGCCGAGCATCACGCCAACCTTGTGCCCTGGCTGATGGTGGCGCAACAAACCGGCGCGCAGGTCATAAAACTGCCGCTTAATGACCGACGTCTTCCTGATGTTGAGCGTCTGCCGGAACTGATCACGTCGCGCAGCCGGATTCTGGCGCTGGGGCAAATGTCGAACGTAACGGGCGGCTGCCCGGATCTCGCAAGCGCTATCAGCACCGCTCACGCAGCGGGAATGGTCGTGATGGTAGATGGCGCGCAAGGCGCGGTACACTTCCCGGCGGATGTCCAGCAGCTTGATATCGATTTTTATGCTTTTTCCGCTCACAAACTGTATGGCCCGACCGGTATCGGCGTGCTGTACGGTAAGCCGGAGCTTCTTGAGGCGATGTCGCCCTGGCTCGGCGGCGGCAAGATGATCCGTGACGTTAGCTTTGAAGGCTTCACCACTCAAAGCGCTCCCTGGAAGCTGGAAGCGGGGACGCCGAACGTCGCCGGGGTCATCGGCCTGAGCGCTGCGCTGGAATGGCTGTCCGATATCGATATTGAACAGGCCGAAAACTGGAGCCGGGGGTTGGCGACGCTGGCGGAAGACGCACTGGCGAAACGTCCGGGCTTTCGTTCGTTCCGCTGCCAGGACTCCAGCCTGCTGGCCTTTGATTTTGTCGGCGTGCACCACGGCGATATGGTGACGCTGCTGGCGGAATACGGTATTGCGCTCCGGGCCGGGCAACATTGCGCCCAGCCATTGCTGGCGGAACTTGGCGTCACAGGGACTCTGCGCGCCTCTTTTGCGCCGTATAATACCCAACATGATGTGGATGCGTTGGTTAACGCCGTTGACCGCGCGCTGGAACTGCTGGTGGATTAATGACAAACCCTCTTTATACCGGACACCCGTTCGGCACAACGGTAACGGAAGAGACGTTACGCGCTATCTTTCTCCCGCTGACCCAGTGGGAGGATAAATATCGTCAGTTGATTCTGTTAGGAAAACAGCTCCCCGCTCTGCCGGATGAATGCAAAGCGCAGGCGAAAGAGATAGCCGGCTGCGAGAACCGCGTCTGGCTGGGCTTTACCCAGTCAGATAACGGAACGATGCACTTTTTCGGCGACAGTGAGGGGCGGATTGCCCGCGGCCTGCTGGCGGTATTGCTCACCGCAGTGGAAGGAAAAAACGCCGCCGAATTACAGGCTCGTTCACCGCTGGCGCTGTTTGATGAGCTGGGTTTACGCGCCCAGCTTAGCGCCTCACGCAGTCAGGGGCTGAACGCGCTGAGCGAAGCGATTGTTGCCGCAACGCATAAGGGTTGAAATAGCGTAAATATTCTGTCGCCTGACAGCGCCGTCCGCGGCGGTCAGGCGATGCAGATAAAATAATCCAGTCACTTTATTAGTTTCGGCGTCAGATTTCCCTGATAAACATTCTTTTGATTTTTATCAGCTATCACAATGAAATTACAATGTTAGAATCCATGTTAAAACGGCGTGAAGATTTTAGAGTAAATAAAGCCACTCGATGTAGCGTAGCAGGAGAACTGGAAAATTCATACGCATCGGGTGAAGTTATAACAGGATATGGATAAGTGGAAAAATATCTGCGTAACGGTACCATGTTTGTGGTGCTGGCATTTATATTATGGGGGTTAACACCTTTATACTATCAATATTTATCAGGGGGGAACCTCGCACAAATATTGATATACCGGGTATTCTGGTCAATTCCATTATTACTGGCAGTAAGGTTCTTATTTCGGCAGCGAACGCGATTTCATGATGTCTGGAAAGATAAAAAATCCTTTTTCTTCTGCATGATCGCCGGACTTTTGATGATTGTATCATGGTCATCTTTTATTTATGCGCTAACCCATCATCTGGTGCTTGATGCCAGCCTCGGCTATTTTATCAACCCGCTATTTGTTATTGCGCTGGGATGCATTTTTCTTAAAGAAAAACTGTCGTTGTTTCAGGCCATCGCCGTTTTTTCCGGTGTCTGCGGCCTGACTTTTCAAATTATCATGCTACGGCATTTCCCGGCGCTGGCGCTAACCATGGGATTATCATTTGCGCTATATGGCCTGGCGCGAAAGTTTATACATTATGATGTGATGACATCGATAACGATTGAAACATTATGGGCATTGCCTGTCTCACTATTAATTTTTCTCTTTAGCGATACTGGACCAATTATATCCGCTAATACTCCTTTCTTTTTGTATGTCATGACGGCGCCAGTGACGATCATTCCACTGGTATTATTTGCCATCGCGTTAAATCACACCTCGTTGATTGTCACCGGACTGGCGCAATATATAGAGCCGTCTTTACAGTTCTTACTTGCCATTATGATATTTGGCGAGCACATTAATTACGCGGAACTGCTCTGCTTTTGTGCAGTATGGTTCGGGTTGTTTCTATGCATATCTGAAAATTTATATTCCCATTATCTCCGCGCCCGTCTGAAACCGGTGTTCGGCAGGGTACAGCGCTTCTTTCGCTAACGAAGGGCGCAGGGCCGGATACGCGTCTGCGTGACACTCCGCCCCGTCCTTTTATTCTTGTCGCGCCGCTTTAGCCATGATCTTCTTCAGCGCATGGGAAACGGCGACAAAACCGAACGTTGCCGTCACCATCGTCGCCGCGCCGAAGCCAGAGGCGCAATCCATCCGTTTTGGCCCTTCTGCGGTAGCTTTCATCGCGCATACGGAACCGTCCGCCTGTGGGTAAACCAGCGCTTCGGTGGAAAAAACACAGTCCACGCCCAGTTTACCTTTACTGTTCTTCACTACGCCAAAATTATGTTTCAATCTCTCACGCAGTTTTGCCGCCAGCGGATCCTGGATAGTTTTCGCCAAATCAGCGACCTGGATTTGCGTCGGATCGATCTGCCCGCCCGCGCCGCCTGTGGTCACTAAAGGAACCTTATATCGGCGACAGTACGCAATCAGCGCGGCTTTTGGACGAACGCTGTCAATGGCGTCAATGACATAGGTAAAACCCGCGTTCATATAACCCGCCACATTATCCGGCGTGATGAAATCATCGATAACCGTTACCCGGCACTCCGGGTTAATTTGCCGAATCCGTTCGGCCATCACTTCCGCTTTCGCCAACCCGACGTTATCACGCAACGCATGGATCTGACGGTTCGTATTGGTCACGCAGACATCGTCCATATCAATCAGCGTAATCGCGCCGATGCCCGTACGCGCCAGCGCCTCTGCCGCCCATGATCCCACCCCGCCGATTCCCACGACGCAGATATGCGCCTCAGCAAACCGCTGCAGCGCTTTTTCACCGTACAGACGCGCGGTGCCGCCAAAGCGTTGGCGCCAGGCATCACTTATCACCACTGACATATGACCTCAGAATAAAAAAAGGTGAGGTTATTCCTCACCCCTGCTCACTATTTTCAGGCCCGATAGCGATCGCGTTATCGGGCAATCCGGTTGTCGCAGAATACCACAATCAGCCGCTAAACACGTTACCGGCGCCCGGCGCGCTTTTTAACACCCAGACGCGACCATAGTGATTATACCATCCGGCACGATGCCCGGCATCCGGGCCAATTCCCTGGTAAATATCAAAGTGCTGGCCTTTAATCGCTCCGCCGACATCCAGTGCGACCATCAAACGTAGCTCATACTGACCGCTAAATTTACCGTTGTTATCCAGCAACGGTACTTCCGCCAACAAGGTCGTGCCAGGCGGAATGATGCTGCGGTCGGAGGCGACGGATGCTCGCCCAATCAGCGGTACAGCGCTGGCGCCTTTGACCGGCGCAAAAGATTGCGGCTTAAAGAAGACGAACGACGGGTTCTGCTCCAGTAATTCACGCACTTCCGCTTCGCTGTGCTTCTCTCCCCATTCGCGTATAGCCTGCATCGACATATCTTCTTTTTTCACTTCACCGCGATCGATAAGCACTTTACCAATACTGCGATAAGGCCAGCCGTTTTTACCGGCATAACTAAAGAAGTTCAGCGGACTACCGTCACCGAAATCAATATAACCGCTGCCCTGGACATCCATAATAAAGTTATCCATCAGCGAATTACTCCAGGCCAGGATGTACTTATCGCTCAGCGCGCCTGCGTAGATCTGAGCGCGGGACGGTAAGCGTCCGCGTTTTGGCGGCATACTATAGATAGGATACTGGAACGCGCCCTGGCGCGTATGGCGAGCCTGAACGACGGGCGTATAGTAGCCCGTGAACTGGACGTTACCGTAGTTGTCGGTGCCTTCCATCTGCCAGGCATCGATACCAAACTGACGCATAGTGCGCGTATCGCCTCCGGAACGTAACCAGTTCTGGACAGCGTTATAGACGTTGCTTTGATTGGTGTATAAACGCGGCGACGCGGAACGGATCTGGTTGACCTGCTCGGCAAAGTCTCCAGCATTAATCGGCGCGCCCACTGCGTCCGGCTGGTTTACCAGGGAGAAGGGCTGGGTAAATTTCCCGTCCTTATATTGCTGACCGCGATCGGTCGGTTTTGATGAACAGGCAGCCAGCATTGCCAGCATTACGCCTGTCGCCACATATTTTGCCCAACGTCCTTTCATGGTGTCTCGTCTTCTGCGTAATCGAAAGTGCCCGGTGAAGATAACAAACCGTCCGAAGTAATGAAATGCGATCGCGATCTCATTATGTAAATTCGTTTAAAAATCGTGCTATCTGCGGTGTATTTGCGCAATTCATGAGAAATTAGCGATTTATATGAAAAAAGGGTTGCAACAAAAGCTCAGCGGAGTATAGTGCGCATCCACGGACGCGGGGTGGAGCAGCCTGGTAGCTCGTCGGGCTCATAACCCGAAGGTCGTCGGTTCAAATCCGGCCCCCGCAACCAATTACAATGAGAATGCAAGTTTAGACGGACGCGGGGTGGAGCAGCCTGGTAGCTCGTCGGGCTCATAACCCGAAGGTCGTCGGTTCAAATCCGGCCCCCGCAACCAACTTAATGAACACCCTTACGGGTGTTTTTTTGTATCTGTCGTCTGGTCCGCAACGACAGTGCGGGCAGCATCCTACTTACCCGCGCAATAAACTCGCCGTCATCTCAGGTTAACTTCTTCTCGCCAGCGTCGCCCCATCGGCAAAATACGCTTTAATGCCCGCCAGAATCGACTCTGCGACCTGTTGCTGGAACGTCGCGGTCTTGAGCTTGCGTTCTTCTTCAATGTTACTGATAAACGCCGTCTCGACCAGAATAGACGGAATATCGGGCGCCTTTAACACCGCAAACCCCGCCTGCTCGACCTTGTTTTTATGCAGGTCATTAATTTTACCAAGCTGCTTCAACACCGCTTTACCGAATTTCAAACTATCGGCAATGGTCAGCGATTGCACCATATCGAACATCGTATGGTCGACATAACGGTCACCGCTTTTGCTCACGCCGCCAATTAAGTCCGAGGCGTTCTGCGTTTGCGCCAGATATTTCGCCGCGGTACTGGTGGCGCCTTTGGTCGATAGCGCGAATACGGATGAACCGCTAGGCTGCCGGCTGGTGAAGGCATCCGCATGAATAGAGACAAACAGGTCGGCGCGCTGTTTCTGCGCTTTCGCCACCCGGACTTTTAACGGAATGAAGATGTCTTCATTGCGCGTCATATAGACCTTCATGTTGCCTTCTTTTTCGATCAACGCGCGCAGGCGGCGGGCTATCTGGAGCACCACGTCTTTTTCACGCGTTTTGTATTTGCCTATCGCGCCGGGGTCTTCGCCGCCGTGTCCCGGATCAAGCATAATGACAATGGGACGATCGCGCCCCGCTTTACCGGGCTGCGGCCCGCTTTGCGAAGGCGGCACCTGTTTATCCAGATCGCCTTTATTGTAGTCTTCCAGCAGCGCCAGCAGCGGATCCTGCATATCCTGCGCATTGGCAGGATAAAGATCCATCACCAGACGTTCTTTAAAGCCTGCCACAGGCGCCAGCGCAAATAGCTGCGGCTTCACGTTTTGTTTTAGCTCAAAGACCATACGCACAGTCTTAGGATCAAACTGCCCTACCCTTGCGGATTTGATATACGGATCGTCGCTGCGAATCTGCGCGCCAATGCCTTTAAGCACCGAGTTCAGATTCACATCCTCAATATCTACTACCACGCGGTCCGGGTTACTTAAGGCAAATTGTTTATATTTCAGCAGACGATTCGACTCTACCGTGACGCGGGTATAGCTGGACGCAGGCCAGATACGCACCGCAACGACCTGGCTTACGGCAGCCAGCCCGACCTGGCTCACGCTTAATAGCCACATGGCGCCCGCGCCTTGTAGTAAACGGCGACGGCTGATTGCTGAATTGGCTCCCGACATGCTTCTCCCGAGCAAAAACTAAATAGAGATCATACAAAGTTCATCCAAATTGACCGGAAACTTTAGCGAATGACGCATAATCTGTCATCTATAAAAGGGTAAACATTCTTTTTATATTCACGGCATTACTAAGAAAAGCGATCGGACCGCATAAAATTTACGCTTGCACAGAGGGCAAAAACAGAATAAAAATACACTAATTTCGAATAATAATTCACTAGTGGGGCGCGCAATGATAAAGGAACGTAAAACCGAACTGGTAGAAGGGTTTCGCCATTCAGTTCCCTATATCAACACCCATCGCGGAAAAACCTTTGTCATTATGCTCGGCGGCGAAGCCATTGAGCATGACAATTTTTCCAGCATCGTTAGCGATATCGGGCTACTGCATAGCCTCGGTATTCGCCTTGTCGTGGTGTATGGCGCGCGACCGCAAATCGACGCCAATCTGGCCGCGCATCATCATGAACCGATTTACCACAAAAACACGCGGGTGACGGACGCCAAAGCACTGGAGCTGGTGAAACAGGCCGCCGGTTTACTCCAGCTTGATATTACCGCCCGTCTGTCGATGAGTCTGAACAATACGCCGTTGCAGGGCGCGCACATTAATGTCGTCAGCGGCAATTTCACCATTGCGCAGCCGCTGGGCGTTGATGATGGCGTGGACTACTGTCATAGCGGCCGTATCCGGCGCATTGATGAAGATGCGATCAACCGCCAGTTGGATAACGGCGCGATCGTTCTGATGGGGCCGGTCGCCGTCTCAGTGACCGGCGAAAGTTTTAATCTGACCTCAGAAGAGATTGCCACTCAACTCGCCGTTAAACTGAAAGCGGAAAAAATGATCGGTTTCTGTTCTTCTCAGGGCGTTACCAATAGCGAGGGCGGCATCATTTCTGAACTCTTCCCGAATGAAGCACAGGCGCGGGTGGAAGAGTTGGAAGCGCAGGGCGATTACAACTCCGGAACCGTACGTTTTTTGCGCGGCGCGGTAAAAGCCTGTCGTAGCGGCGTTCGTCGTTGCCATCTGATCAGCTATCAGGAAGATGGCTCGCTATTACAGGAATTGTTCTCGCGTGACGGTATCGGTACGCAGATCGTCATGGAGAGCGCCGAGCAGATCCGCCGCGCTACCATCAACGATATTGGCGGTATTCTGGAGCTTATCCGCCCACTGGAACAGCAGGGCATTCTGGTACGCCGTTCCCGTGAACAACTGGAGATGGAGATCGATAAATTTACCATTATTCAGCGCGATAATATGACTATCGCCTGCGCGGCGCTGTATCCTTTTGTGGAAGAGAAAATAGGCGAAATGGCCTGCGTAGCGGTACATCCGGATTACCGCAGCTCATCGCGTGGAGAAGTGCTTCTGGAGCGGGTTGCCGCCCAGGCGCGGCAAATGGGGCTGCGTAAATTGTTTGTGCTGACGACGCGCAGTATTCACTGGTTCCAGGAGCGCGGTTTCACGCCTGTCGATATTGAGTTACTGCCTGAGAGCAAGAAAAAAATGTATAACTATCAGCGACGTTCAAAGGTGCTGATGGCGGATTTAGGGTAACGAGGGAGGCCTGATGGCGCTGCGCTTATCAGGCCTACGCTCGAAAGCATCATTTGGAGGCCGGATAAGACGCTACGCGTCGCCATCCGGCGAGAACTCGTCTTATCCGGTACGACTGACTTCATCAAATAAGGTGGCTAGCCCGCTGCGCCGCTCCGTACGCGTCACAATCGCGCCTGCCAGGATCCGTTCATCGGCATACAGCGATAACCGCCGCCGCGCTCGCGTAACAGCGGTATACACCAGCTCCCGCGTCACGACCGGCGAACGCTGGCTGGGTAAAATCAGCGCGGCGTGATCAAATTCAGACCCCTGTGATTTATGTACCGTCATCGCCCAGGTTGTATCATGTTCCGGCAGACGGCTGGGCTGAACGGACTTGATCGTGCCGTCCGGCATCACAAACCAGACGCGTAACCCCTGCCCGCGATCGAGCGCAATACCAATATCGCCGTTAAATAGCCCCAACGCGCTATCGTTGCGCGCAATCATTACCGGACGCCCTTCGTACCAGCGAGAATGCGGGTGCCGCTGAATTTTTCGTTGCTGCACCATCGCCTGCTCAATGCGGTCATTCAATCCCCTCACGCCAAATGGGCCTTCGCGCAGCGCACAAAGCAGTTGATACTCATTGAAAGCCTGAAGGATTGCCTCCGGCGTCGCTTTTTCATGCAGCAACCGCAGGTAGCGACCATAGCCCGCCAGCGCTTCATCCAGCATCCCGGCATAATCGTCGCTGCTTTGCAATGTACGCTTCTCTATATCGCTAAACCCCTGCTGAAAAACAGCCTGGATTGCCGACCTGTCGCCGCAGTTAATTGCCGCCGCCAGCTTGCCGATGCCAGAATCGCTGCCGAAACGATAGCTCTTTTGCAACAAACAGAGGCTATCGCGTAAAGATGCGGCTTGCGTTCCGGCCCCCGCCGGAATGGCGCTACCAGTGAGTCGACTTAGCTGTCGGGCGCGTTCCGCCGTAAACCCTGCGTTGACATAGGCGCAAATATCGCCCAACACAGCGCCCGCCTCAACGGATGCCAACTGATCGCGATCGCCAAGAAAAATGACCCGCCCGTGCGGCGGCAGAGCGTCAATCAAACGTGACATCATCGGCAAATCAATCATTGATGCTTCATCGACCACCAGCACGTCCAGATGTAGCGGGTTGCCCGCATGATGGCGTAATCGCTGGCTGCCGGGCTGTGCGCCTAGCAGTCGGTGCAGCGTACTGGCGTCCTCCGGTATACGCTTTTTCTGCGCATCGGTAAGTGGAAGCTGACGCAACGCCGCGCCGAGCGACTCCGTCAGGCGTGCGGCCGCTTTCCCGGTCGGCGCTGCCAGCCGGATACGGCAACGTTCGCCATCCGCCATTTGAATTAATGCCGCCAGCAGCTTCGCGACGGTGGTGGTTTTACCGGTGCCGGGACCGCCTGAAATCACGGAGATACGGCGAGTTAGCGCTACGGCGGCGGCCACCTTTTGCCAGTTCACCTCGTCTGTCGGAGGGAATAGCGCGTCCAGAATACGGGATAACTGATCTTCATCTACGGCGATGGCCTGGTTAACCTCGTTAAAAAAGCGCGCAACCGTACGTTCGTTGCACCACATGCGATTCAGGTAGAGACGCTCGCCGCACAGAATTAACGGCGCGGGGCTATCGCCGCAGCTAACCGCCGCAGACGCCAGTAACCGCTTTTTCCAGTCGATTGGCGTAGCCGTTTCGCTTATACAGGCGACCAGTAAGGGATGCGCCTCCTCCGTTAACGTTAAACGCGACAACGGCAGACACACGTGACCTTCACCTGCGTCATGACTAAGCAGCGCTGCCGCCAGCGTCACGGCGGGATCGTCGTTACCGGCGACGGTTAAAGCAAACTGGGCATCAATGGGCCGTAAGAGTTTTTGTTCAACGGCCTCCAGCAACCGCTCCTGGATTGTCATTGCGCCTCCTCACTCATTTCACCTGCAAACATATCATCCAGTTGGTTAATTAACGCCGCCGCAGGGCGAGTGGTAAAAATACCCTGCTGCGGACGTTCGCTATCCACCCCGCGTAAAAAGAGATAGATGACGCCGCCGAAATGGCGTTCATAGTCGTAATTCGCCATGCGATGACGAAGGTAACGATGCAATGCCAGCGTATAAAGCTGGTACTGCAAATCATAGCGATGCGCCTGCATCGCCGTAGCCATCGCCGCCTGGGTATAAGCGGCGCTATCCTCGCCCAGCCAGTTAGATTTATAGTCGAGCAGGTAATAGCGCCCCTCATAACGAAAAACCAGGTCGATAAAGCCCTTTAACATGCCGCGAACCTGCATGAAATCCAGCGCAGGGCAACCTGCTGAAAGCGGGTCGTATCGACGAATCAACGCATCCAGCTCTCCGGCGGTAAGCGGCTGGGCAATCGGCAGATAAAACTCCATTTCGACCTGTTTTTCACGCTCGGTCAGCACGCTCAGACTAACGCCCGTCTCGTTAAGGGGAACGTGCAACACGGTGTCCAGCCAGCGGGTAAGTACGGGCTCCCATCGCGTCTCAAAACCACTCAGCTCCAGTTTTTCCTGTACCCATTGGGGGTTTATCGGTTGAGTAAAATCAAGCTCTTCAAACAGGTTGTGCAAAAATGTTCCCGGCGATGCCCCGCGAGGAAAGTGATGCGGCGTCATTGCCGGCGCTTCCGCCGCTTCGCCAACGCCTGCGGCGTCAATGTCGAGACGAGGAATAAGATCTTGCGCCACGCTATGTCCCCGCTGCTGCAAACCGGAATAACTGGTGACGCGCCAGCTATCATAAAGCAGGCGTTGCAGCGTTCTGGCACTGAGTTCCGCGTGCGATGCAGCGGCAATTTGCCAGCGGTCGTTATCCGTATTGCCTGGCGTTCGACACACGATATCCTCGTCGCATAGCGCCTCAATACAGGCGCGAAGGCCTGCGGCATCCATCGGTTCGCCTTTTTGCAGGAGTCGCCCAAGCGCGCTTTGGTGCACATCCGTCTCTCCTTTCTTATCGCTACGACGCCGCACCAGCGGCGCGACGCCGAGGCTGCAATGCCACACTGCACGGGTCAGCGCGACATAAAGTAGGCGCAGGTCTTCCGCCAGGCGTTCGGCTTCCGCCAGTGCTATGCTCTCTTCGGCGTGACTAAGGTCCAGCACCGCCTCGTAGGAGTGCCTGTCGTGATAAAAAGCCTGGTCCTGCACGCGGAAATGGGTGATAAAAGGTAACCAGACCAGCGGGTATTCCAGACCTTTCGATTTATGAATGGTGACGATTTGCACCAGATGCTTATCGCTTTCCAGACGTAGTTGCTGGCTGGAAGCATTGCTATCGGGTTCAAGGATATGCTGCGCCAGCCAACGCACCAGCGCATGTTCGCTTTCCAGCTGCGAACCGGCTTCCTGTAACAGCTCGCTAATATGCAAAATATCCGTCAGCCGACGTTCGCCTCCCGCCGTCGCCAGCAGGTTTTCAGCAATATTGCGCGCCGACATTAGCGCGCGCAGCATAGGCATCACGCCGCGTTTATGCCAAATCTGTCGGTAGCCATCAAACTCTTCGACAACCGCATCCCACGCATTTTCATCATTGTTAAGCGTTTCGATATCCAGCGCGGTAAGGCCCATCATTGATGTCGCCAAAGCGCTACGCAGCGTATTCTCACGTTCGGGCGCCATCACCGCCTGCAACACCCACAGCATCTCCTGCGCTTCGAGCGTTTCGAATACGCTGTCGCGGTTAGAAAGATAGACGGAGGGGATCGCCAGTAAGGTCAGCGCATCCCGTATCAGCGCGGCTTCCCGCCTGCTGCGCACCAACACGCTGATATCCGAGGCACGAACGGGCCGCGACGAATCGCCGTTCGTCAGCAGCGCGTCGCCCGTTTGCCCGGCACGCAGCCAGTCGCGAATTTGCGTGGCGCACACCTGCGCCATATAACTTTGATAATCGCCCGAACCGCAGCTTTCCCCCTCCATTAGCCACAGGGTCATCGCCGGTTGAGGCGCGTCATTCACTTTAAATTGCAGCGACTGGTTTCTGGGCGCAAACTTTACCGGACTGAAGGGAATATCGCGGAACATAAAGGCGTCGTTCATCTGACTGAACAGCTTGTTAACGCTATTCACCATCCCCGGCGCGGAGCGCCAGTTAGTGTCAAGCGTATAGTGCGCGCTCACTTCGCTGCGAGCCTTCATGTAGGTGAAGATATCCGCGCCACGAAACGCATAAATCGCCTGTTTAGGATCGCCAATCAGCAATAGCGCCGTATCGGGTTGATGTCGCCAGATACGGCGAAAAATACGGTACTGTTGTGGGTCGGTATCCTGAAATTCATCGATCATCGCCACCGGAAAACGGGTACGAATCGCCGCAGCCAGCGCCTCGCCGCTTTCACTACGCAGCGCGGTATCTAAACGGCTGAGCATATCGTCAAACCCCAGCTCGCCGCGCCGGCGTTTTTCCTGAGCCACCGTTTCACGGATCTCTGATAGCGCTCGGGTAAGAACCAGATCTTTAATCGATAGCGGTTCGCCCAACAGGTTATCAATGGCGACAAACAATGGGTGCTGGGGCGTCACGCCGCCAGCTTTGGTGCGCTCAGCTAAAAAACGCTGTGAAAATTTTCCCAACGCCTCGGGTAATTGATAGTTTTTCGTCTCTTCTTGCGCCCACGCGGTGATCTTTTCGATCCATTTCGCCTGATTGCCGCGGTTGAACTTTCTGCGATCGATGCCGGATGATTCGATCAGCGCGTCCAGCTCGCTAACCGCCTCACACCACTGCTGCTTCACCTGGTTGATGCGCGCCAGGATCTGTTCATGACGCGATGCCAGCGTCTCCTCCTGCGATGGCGGCGCTTTAATGACCGGCGCTTCGCCCTGCAGATAACGATCGATATCCTTTAAGAGCGCCTTCGGTCCCTTCCACACGTCAAACACCACCTGCGCGATGTCGCGCGGCAGCGGATAGCAATGACGCCGCCAGAAATCGGCGCAGGCCTGATAACGCAACAAAGATTCGTCTTCAATAAGCTGTTGCTCAAACAACATACCGGATTCGAAAGCGTTCAGGCTGAGCATACGCTGGCAAAAACCGTGGATGGTAAAGACCGCGGCCTCGTCCATTTGTCGTTCTGCCAGTAATAACCACTGCGCGGCCTGCTTTTTGTCGCTAATTTCTTCCAGCAAGCGGGCATACAGCGGATTATCCGTGCTTTCCCGCAGACAGGCGATGCGCAACTCATGGATATTACTGCGGATGCGCCCACGCAGCTCTTCAGTGGCGGCCTCCGTAAAGGTTACCACCAGCAGTTCTTCAACGGTCAACGGACGGGGAAATGCGGTGCTGCCGCCTAAACCGAGCAGTAGCCGCAGATACAGCGCCGCGATAGTAAACGTTTTGCCTGTGCCCGCTGATGCTTCAATCAAACGCTCGCCTGTAAGGGGCAAGCGCAGAGGATCAAGAGTCTCGGCGACATCATTCATTCTTTTCGCTCATTAGAGGTAACGTTTGCTGCAAAGCGCTGACGTTATCCCACACTTTCCAGCCTGTCGGATGCACGTATTCTGCTTTTCCATTCTGGCTACCGGCAATCTGTGACAATATTGCCATACCTTGTGGTTCCACCACCGCCTGGTGGAAGAAATCGGCAAGCTTTTGTGGCGTCAGCAATTTTATCTGAGCGATGATTTTATCACGCGAGTCAAAGCGCATATTACCCCGATCGAAATCCTTGCTTAAACGGGATGCTTCTTCGCCCAACGTTTGCGGCGCCTGGCGCATTTGCGTAATGATCGCCTGCTGAATTTGGGCGAACTCTTCCGGCTTCATCGCCCTCAGCTTCGCCTCGGCGTCAGGGAAAAATGCCTGATAGCGTTGCCACAGGTAAGAGGGCTGTTTATCGTTGCTCTGTAGCAGGAATCCCATTCCCCACTGACGGCCAACGCTCATCGGAAAGGCGAAAACAGCGTATCCCAGTTGCTCTTCGGTTCGTAGCTGATTGTAAAACCACGGTTGAACAATCTGACCTAACATCGCGCTGTAGGCGGCGCTGACGTACTCGTCGTAGCCGACCGGGACAAAGACCGCTGCTAACGCGGAGTCGGTGCTACTGCCCGCTTTTTCAAATATTACGGACTGCTTTTTCTCAACCACCACGTCTTTGTTACGACACCACGCCGATCCGTTCGCCGCGAGCTGTTTTTGGACATCTTGCGCCAGAGAGGTCGCCTGGGCTTCGCTCATATTCCCTATAACCAGAAATTCCGGACGAGCGCCCGTTTTTAACGCATTACGATAGGCCATCACCTCTTTTAACGTAATGGACGGCAGCAAAGCGCGACGTTCATCACGGGAAAAATAAGGCACCTGCGAAATCATCTGCACCGGCATAATCGCCTGTTCGTAGGCTTTTCCCTTCTCCGCAGAATCCATCATCTGCGTATACCAGGATTTCGCCTGCGCCAGCTGTTCCTCCGTGGCGTCGTAGCTAAAATATCCTTCCAGCAGCGCCAGGAAAAGCTGCGGCAAACGCTGGGTATAACCGTTCGCAGTGACCATCAGACCATTGTTGGCGTTAGTGGAAAAGCTAATGCCGCCCACTGCCGCCTGGTTGCTGAGCTGATCGAGCGCCATTCCCGCCAGATAATCATTAAGGGCGAACAGTACCTGATTGCGGGCGCTGTCCATCGCCTGCGGGTTACGCAATACCACGCTCACGTCAGCTTTTGGCTCGCTGGCGAAATAACGACTCGGCGCATAAACCACGCGCAAATCCGCTTTATCGACAATCAGTTCTGGCCGCACGTAGTTTTTGTCATTCTTAACAAGCGAAAAATCATCAGGAATATAGGGGTTTAACTCCGGCAGCGACAACGCAATGCCCTGTGCTTTTTGCTGCCAGTTTTTAAACGTCTGTTCGCTAATCTTATCGACCTGATAAGGCGCATCCACAAAATACGCAATCTTATTATGGGGTTCCTGGGGACTGATGTACCAGATGCGCGCATTCTGCGGCGTCATCATCGCCAGGCGATTTTTGATAGCGGCAGGATCGTAACGATCGGCGATATTCGCCGCATCCAGCGTATGCGCTACCGGGACGCGGATCATAGTGTCCGCCAGCCACTCGACATAGTCCATATCGCGGGTAATCGACGGATAGCGGAAGTCGAGATCCAGCACATGCGCCAGCTCGTCAAAGTAACGTTTATCTATCCCTTTTTCACGTAACGTATTGAGATAGCTAAAGATAGCTGCGACGACTTCATCACGATTGGCCAAACCTTTATCAGTCAGCGTTGCCGAAATGGCAAATACGCCGCTGTTACCATTAACAATCGGATCGGAATCCGCGCTAATACCTTCGACCAGTCCTTGTTTTTGCAGCCAGTCAGAGAGCGTCCCCGGGCTACGATTGCCAATCAGATAAGAGACCAGTTCATCGGTCTTGCTACGGAACTGCGCGCTATTGTTATCAATACGAAACTCCACGCGCAGCACTTTACGCGGTAGCGCCGGCACGTAATGAATAATGATGCCCTTCTGCGCCTCGGTGATGACAGGTACGGTAATTTCCGGTTTTTTAATCTGTTTATTCGGCACGCGACCATAGGTTGCGGCGGCAATACTCGCCAGTTCCGGCAAGGGTTTATTACTGTAAATCACCGCCTTCATCAGATTAGATGAATAGTATTTTTCATGAAAAGCGATCAACGCCTGTTGCACCGGATTTCCCGGCTTATCGCTTAGCGTTTCCAGATTGCCGCCAGAAAAGTGCGAGCCTGGATGCGCCGGGTTAATGGTTTCGGCGCTTACCTGCGCCATACGCATACCGTCGCGGGTGCGCGCCATCGTCAGCTCGGCATTCACCGCGTTTCGTTCGCGTTCGGCATACTTTTTATTGAGCAATGGCGCGGCAATGGCGTCGGCCAGTCGATCTACGGCACCTGGAAGCGCGTCGTTTTCAACCTCCAGGTAGAAGGCTGTTCGATAAGGCGCGGTGCTGGCGTTGTGGCTACCGCCATGTCTTTTAAGGTATTCGGCAAGGCTATCCGCCTGCGGATATTTTTTTGACCCCATCAGGCACATATGCTCAAGATAATGAGCAAGCCCCTGATGAGCCTCAGGATCTTCAAGCGATCCAACGGGCACCACTAACGCTGAAAGCGACTTTACAGCCTGCGGATCGGATACGAGCAACACCACCATGTCATTATCAAGACGTATCGCCTGATACTGCCGGGTATCTTTATCGCTTTTACGGATAGTTTCTTGCAGCGGTTGCCAACCGATATCCGCCTGAACTGCAGGCCCCCAGAGGGCGACCAATAACAATAACGCTTTGAACCAGGTGCTGCGGGGCATTCACGGACCTCATCATTAACTTTCATTCCCACTCATCTGTATGGTCACGTAAACCATCGACCTGAGCGGAACGGGATATTATTGTGCTGAACCAGGCAGCATTTTTTTATCAGTAATCAGTCCGTGACGAAGAGCGCATCATAGTCGAAGCCTTTTAATGGCGCGATTTTCATACAATCAACGAGACTGATTAAAACGAAACAGCGGTAACAGGTAATGCCGTGACTGCGCAATGATAGCCTGCAACGTTTCAGATTCCAGCTGACGCCAAAGACGTTGATACCAGATATCTTCGCCTTCGCCGCTCACCATCATGTTGCCTTCATAAGCCTGTAGAAACTTTGTTCTGGCCTTCTGTAAGGTGTCATCGTCGTCTAACATGACATCATTTTCAGCGTCATAACAGGCTTTTATCCATGCGCCGCCGCTTTCCGGCAGTACCAATAGCGGAGAAGACATGCCTTCCCGGTAGCCTTCAATCAGTTGCGCCAGGTAAGCCATTGCCTGCGTTTTATCAAGAGGCGGAAATCGCCACTCTCCCTCTTTGCGCAAAAACAGGCGACTTTCGCCACTCCCGCCGCTGGCACAATAGACAAGGTGTTCCAGCCAAAGTTGCACACCTTGCGCCACGCTGATTAAAGCGGGACGCCAGCGCAATAATCCATCCTCCTGTACCTGCGGCAGCCAGCCGGTTAGCTGAACGCCATTGCAAAGCAGATCCACTTCCAGGCTTTGGCTCGGCTTACGGCAGGCGATGACCCGGCTTGCCAGTTGCTGCATCTCCTGACATTGCGCATCCCAGAATATTTCGCCAAACGCGCCGTAAGGCAACTCTCCCGCAGCCCGGAAACGGCGGAACAAGCGTTCGGCGTCGTCCTCTTCAACCAGCGTATTGAGCAACTGTTGGTTAAGTTGATATCGCGTCAATCCCTCTAATTCAAACGGTTCCGCATCAGGAATCTCACTCTCTTCCGAGCGGAAATTAACCTGAAGCCGCATCTGAAAAAATGCGCGTACCGGATGGGCCCAAAAACGCTGCAGACTTTCCAGAGTCAATGTTTCCGGCATCGTAAAAGGAAGCGGCTGCACAAAGTCAGAATGCGCTTTTCCCGACTGACTCGCCGCGGGCAACCACTCTCTGGCATAACTTTGCTGTTCGCCGGGTTGGTAATTTTGCGCATCAAAAGGCATACGGGTATGCAGACGCGTAATATGCGCTTTGACTCGTGCTTCGCTCTCATCACAGGTCAGCGTTTCGTCGCCCGGCAAATAGTGGCTTTGTCCGATGTAATCCACCAATTCTTGCACCAGTACAGAGGGAAAGCGTTCGCTATTATCCTGGATGGAGCGACCGATGTAGCTGATATACAGCGTCTGCTGCGCCGAGATTAACGCTTCCAGAAACAGGTAGCGGTCATCGTCGCGACGGCTACGATCCCCGCGCATGGGTTTTTGGCTCATCAGGTCAAAGCCCAACGGCGCAAGCTGGCGCGGGTATACGCCGTCGTTCATTCCCAGCAGGCAAACGACTCTAAACGGAATGGAACGCATCGGCATCAGCGTACAAATATTGATGGGGCCCGCCAGGAAGCGCTGGCTAATACGTTCCTGATCCAGACGCTGCGCCAGTTCATCCCGCAGTAGCGAAATCGGTACCGCGTCGCCATATTCCGCCGCGACGCCTTCGGCGATAATGGCCTGCCACTGCTGTTCAATCAATGTCATTGCCGCTTCCGTGTCCGCATCGGGCAGGAAGAAATCATTGAGCATATCGCGACAAACGGGCAGCCACTCTTCCAGCGGTCGCTCCTGCGCCAGACCGCGCCGCCAGATATTAAGCTGCATCAGCAGCGAAGCCAGATGCCCGACCAGCTCAGCAATCAGACCGCTGGATTCGTCATAAGGCAGAACCGACTGCCACTCGCCCTGGGCGCTTTCCATCGCATACCCCAGCAGCATACGCGTCAGGCCAAATTGCCACGTATGCTGCCCCGTGGCAGGAAGTTCCAGCTCGCGTACGTTGTCATCGTCAATTCCCCAGCGAATGCCTGACTCATTGACCCACAAGCGCAAATAACGCAACCCTTCTTCGTTGATCGTAAAGCGGGCAGCCAATACCGGTACGTCTAACAACGCCAGAACATCCTCGGAGACAAAGCGGCTGTCCGGTAACGAAAGTAGGCTGATAAATGCCTGTAACACCGGATGTGACTGACGCGCCCGCCGATCGGAAATGGCATAAGGCAGATAGCGCTCCGTTGGCGCGCTACCAAACACCGCCTGGATAAACGGGCTATAGCTGTCAATATCAGCCACCATAACGATAATGTCGCGCGGCGTTAGTGTCGGATCGGCTTCCAGCATCGCCAGCAGGCGATCGTGCAGTATCTCCACCTCGCGCTGCGGGCTGTGACAAACGTGAAAAGAGAGGCTGTTATCCTCGGGATCGAGCAGACGCTTATTGTCGCTGCGCGAATACTCCTCAAGATTTACGCCCGCCACCGCATGGCTTTCCAGTTCAAGGATGTCCGCCTGAATCCGATGCAAAAGATTATCTGGCGTAATATCAACAAACGCATCCAGCTCCTGGCTGTTTTCCAGTTCAGATAGCAGGTAGATATAATCCCGTCCCAGTTTTCCCCATGAGGCCAGTAGCGGATTACCGATATCCTGTTCACCGTCGCTGTTAAATAAGGCTTCCGGATTCTGGTTTTCACGGAACAACGGTAAATGACGGTCTTCAAAACTGTGACGACGCTGGCGAGCCATGAGTTTTGCCAGCCAGGCTGGGTCTTTAATATCCCCCCAGTAATACCGACACGGATTAGTAAAAAGGAGATGGATTTCAATATGTTTACCCAGCGCCTGCAATGCTCTGAGATACACTGGCGGTAACGCGGAAATGCCGCAAATAAAAACGCGGGACGGCAACCCTGGCGGGCAGGCGGTCGCGCTTTCCAGCGTTTGAATAAAGCGTTGGTAGAGATTGGCGCGATGCCAGCGCGGCTGCCCCAGCGCGGCGGTATATTCCACCAATGCTTTCCACAACGGCGCCTGCCAGTTTTGCGCCTCTCCCAGACCTTCCACGGTTTTTCCCGCTTCCCACTGCGTAAGCCAGTCAGGCCGATAAACCAGATACTGATCGAACAGGTCGGCGGCGCGCGCGGAAAGCTGAAAGAGTTTGCGTTTATCGGTGTCGTCGGTCAGATAATGGCGCAGCAGTACAAACTCATCCTTATCCAGCAACTGCGGCAGCAAGGTCATCAGTTTCCAGCTCATGCTTTGTTTGCTGAAAGCGCTTTCTTTGGGGATATCCGGCAACACGCGGACAAACATCTCCCAGATAAAACTCGCCGGTAACGGAAAAGCGATATTCGCCGCAATACCAAACTTTTGTGAAAGGGTCATCTGCAGCCACTGCGCCATACCCGTGCTTTGTACCAGAATCATTTCTGGTTCAAAGGGATCATCCAGCCGCTCGCGTTCGACGATGAATTCCATCAACGCTTCCAGCACATCCAGACGATTGGAGTGGTAGACCCTTAACATAATTACTCCTGACGATTAACGATTTGGACAATGCAAGCGCGTCATCTGCCCCTGCCTGCCAGAGGGTGAAACCATCGTGACGCTGATGCTGACACATCCCGATTGCGTTGTCTGCATCCGGTTGGCCTTCCAGCCTTCAGCAGGCGAAAATGGATACAGCGCCGTTTGCTGCCACGCCTGCCGCCAGATCTGAAGATACTGGTGTCGTAATGCAAAACTGTGCATTAATACCCGCTGATAGCCTGACAGCGCGGTGACGATCATTACCATTAGAACCATCGCCACTAAAACTTCCGGGAGGCTAAACCCGCGTTGTAAATTCAGGGGATGCGACATAACGCCACCTCTTTTAACGGACAAAAATCGCTCCAGCCGTGGGGAGAAAAGACAATGCTTCCCTGAATGACGTTGCCCAAACGCCATAACGTCATGCTGTCATCTTGCGCCGCCATCACCACCTCATCCCCCGGTAACCTCCGCAAACAGACTCTCGCTCCTGAAGAGGAATAGCGCCGACATTCCATTTCGGTTACGCCTGACCATAGCTGCCCCCGCCCCCATTCCAGCGCCGACTGTACGAGCGCCTGGCGTTGTATCGCCAGGCTCTGCGTCGTCACGCGGGTGGCATAGCTGGCCTGCTGCTGATTTACGCCTTGCAGTAGCAGACTGCCCAGAATCAGTATTAAAAGCGCCAGTATTAGCGAAGAAGCGCCACGTTCCCGATTCACAGATTAAATCCCGTTACGCTGTATTGCGCGTCAATAACCGTCTGAGGCTCGGCTTTGCTGGCGCCGCGCAGATGCAGCATGAGCACTGGCGAGAATCCCGTTATATCCCGGCGCTCAACGGTAAACGCCGTGATGAGTACCGTATTGGGATCGGTCATTTTTTCCCATCCCTTACCCTGGCAAGATGTTGCTCCGCGTAATGTCTCCAGAACGTTATCCTTCACACGAAACCCGGTCTGGTCGGCCTCTTTCGCCGGTATGGTATCCCAGACACCGTTATTATTCCCGTCCCACTGAACGATGACGCATTGCCCCTGTTCGGCAAGATGTAACCCTTCGCCAATACAGTGGCCATGACAGTAACCCGCACGTTGAAGATGCTTCGCTACGGTATAGGTTCGCTGCCAGATTTCATCTTCCAGCGATAACTGTCGCGTGTTGTGCCAGATCTCACGCTGTAGCGCCGGTAAAAATCGTGCGGACCCAAGCAGTAAAATGGAACCTATCGCCATCGCCAGCACGACCTCCAGTAGCGAGAACCCCCGCGTGGTTATTGACACGTGGCGGCCTCGTTACGCTCGCATAGCCTGATTCGCCCCCAGGAGGAGACGACCAGACGCCACTCTCCGGCAGCGTTTTTCAGTACGATGTGCCCTGCCCATGCCGTATTGCGCAAGCCAAAGAAGGCTAACGACGGCGTGATATCGGCAAGGACGACATCACGCCAGTCGGGCGTAAACACAAAGGGGGAAGATGGCGTACACGATGTTTGCGTAGCAACAGAGCTGACAAAGCACCATGAACCGCCTTCGCTGACCACGCGAAGAATGTGATCGCGGTTATGCCAGTGAGCATCCTCACGAAGTTGCAGCAGGTAATCCCGCACCTGACATGCGGTTTGCCACAGGCGCTGTTGCTGCTGCCAGCGTTGCCAGCCATAAAGTCCTGTGGCGCTGAGAATGATAATGAGCGACATCGCGACCACCGTTTCAATGAGCGTATAGCCCTGTTGTTTTTTCATGTCGGCAGTATGGCGGGCGGAAGAAAAATAACGAGCGCCAAATACAGATTGTTCGGCGCGTTACGGAAAAAAGTTCATGTCTTGCAGCGCGTTGCAAAATTTCAGGAATCCGCGCCGAAGATTGAGACGAAGGGTAAAAAAAACCGACGCGCAATGACGTCGGTTATGGCAGGATCGTCAGCGCTTAGATAGCGACCGGCGCTTTAATACCGGGGTGCGGATCATAGCCTTCAATTTCGAAATCATCGAACCGGTAGTCAAAAAGCGAATCGGGTTTACGCTTAATCACCAATTTCGGCAGCGCGCGAGGTTCACGGCTTAATTGCAGGTGCGTCTGCTCCATATGGTTGCTGTACAGGTGCGTGTCGCCGCCGGTCCAGACAAAATCGCCGACGTCCAGGTCGCACTGTTGCGCCATCATATGCACCAGTAACGCGTAGCTGGCAATGTTGAACGGCAGACCGAGGAACACATCGCAGGAGCGCTGATAAAGCTGACAGGAGAGTTTTCCATCTGCGACATAAAACTGGAAAAAGGCGTGACACGGCGCCAGCGCCATCTTATCCAGCTCGCCGACGTTCCACGCAGAAACGATAATACGACGAGAGTCCGGGTCGTTTTTAAGCTGGCTTAAGACCGTGGCGATCTGATCGATATGGCGGCCATCCGGTGTTGGCCATGCACGCCACTGCTTACCATAAACCGGGCCTAAATCGCCGTTCTCATCGGCCCATTCGTCCCAGATGGTGACATTATTTTCGTGCAGGTAAGCGATGTTGGTATCGCCCTGCAAAAACCATAGCAGTTCGTGAATAATTGAACGTAAATGGCAGCGTTTTGTCGTCACCAGAGGAAAGCCTTCCTGCAGGTTAAAACGCATCTGATGGCCAAAAATGGAAAGCGTGCCGGTGCCGGTACGGTCGTTTTTCTGTGTGCCTTCATCCAGCACTTTTTGCATCAGTTCTAAATACTGTTTCATGGTTCCTCAGGAAACGTGTTGCTGCGGGCGGCGGCGATATGCCCAAACCATCATGATCGCGCCAGCGATAATCATCGGGATAGAGAGAATCTGCCCCATGCTGATGTACTGTACCCACGCGCCGGTAAATTGCGCGTCCGGCTGGCGGAAGAATTCAACAATGATACGAAACGCGCCATAGCCAATCAGGAATAATCCGGAGACTGCGCCCATCGGACGCGGTTTGCGAATAAAGAGATTAAGGATGATAAACAGCACCACGCCTTCTAATGCCAGCTCATACAACTGGGAAGGGTGGCGCGGCAATACGCCGTAGGTATCAAAAATAGGCTGCCATTGCGGATGTGACGGCAGCAGCGCAATATCTTCCGCGCGTGAGCCAGGAAAGAGCATGGCAAACCGGAAGTCAGGATCGACGCGCCCCCACAATTCACCGTTGATAAAGTTGCCCAGACGCCCGGCGCCCAGGCCGAACGGAATTAACGGCGCAATAAAATCAGACACCTGAAAGAACGAGCGCTTCGTGCGCCTGGCGAAGATAATCATCACCAGTATCACGCCGATAAGCCCGCCGTGAAAGGACATGCCGCCGTCCCAGACGCGGAATAAATAGAGCGGGTTATCCAGAAACAGAGGGAAGTTATAAAACAGGACATAGCCAATACGTCCCCCCAGGAAGACCCCCAGGAAACCTGCATAGAGTAAATTTTCAACTTCGTTTTTGGTCCAACCGCTTCCCGGACGGTTAGCGCGACGCACCGCCAACCACATCGCGAAAACGAACCCCACCAGATACATCAAGCCATACCAGTGAAGCGCGACGGGCCCAATTGAGAAAATGACCGGATCAAAGTCCGGAAAATGCAGATAGCTACTGGTCATCTGTCACCACAATTTCTTGTTATTTCGCTGAAGAGATAGCGATTGATAAGCGCGCCTGCGCGTTGCAGACGCTCCAAAGGTGCGAATAATAGCACAAGGGTTAAAAGCGAGATGCCGATTACCGTTAAAAGATATGTATACGCATTGTCTTTCATCTTGCAGGCGTGTTGTCTGCGCCGTGAATCCACAGTCACTCTCTTTTCCCGCTCCAGTCGTTACAACCCTCCGCGAATCAATCCCCCCATCCCGCGGCGCTCCATAAACGCCGCCACCTGATGACGCACCTCGGTCGCCATCTGCGCCTCAAGGCTGCGTCTGGCAAGGGTTTGCGCGTCTTCAAAATCGATATGCCGCAGCAGATATTTCACACGCGCTACCGAACGGCCATTCATCGAAAGATGGCGATATCCCAGACCGATAAGAATCGCCACGCACATCGGATCGCCCGCCATCTCGCCGCACAAGCGAAGATCGAGGCCATTTTTTTCGGCTTCCTGCGCAATCATGCTCAGTGCGCGCAGCATAGCCGGATGCAGACTGTCGTAAATACTGGCCACGCGGGTATTGTTGCGATCTACCGCCAGGATATATTGCGTTAAATCGTTGGTGCCGACCGAGATAAAGTCGATCCGGTTAGCCAGATGCGGCAGCATAAATACCATTGACGGTACTTCCAGCATAATGCCGATACGCGGTTTCGGGATCGCATAGCCGATCATCTCCTCGACCTCGCGCCCGGCGCGTTCGATCAGACGCCGCGCTTCATCGACTTCATCAATACTGGTGACCATCGGCAACAAAATGCTGAGGTTGCCAGTCGCCGCATTGGCGTGCAGCATCGCGCGGACCTGGATCAAAAAGATCTCCGGCTGATCCAGCGTAATGCGGATCCCGCGCCAGCCCAGACACGGGTTCTCCTCGCTGATCGGCATATAGGGCAGTTGCTTATCCGCTCCCACATCCAGGGTCCGCAGCGTCACCGGTTTATCGTTAAACATTTGCAGCATCCCTTGATACTGCGCCACCTGCTCTTCTTCCGAGGGAAACCCGCTTTGCAGCATAAAGGGAATTTCAGTACGGTACAGGCCGATACCGTCGATCCGACTGCCTAACTTTTCCTCATGCTCGGGACTGAGCCCGGCATTCAGCATCACTTTGATACGCTCGCCGCTTTTCAGTTGGGCGGGAAGATTGACGTCGTCCTCCGCCAGACGACTGAGTTCTATCTCTTCACTAATGAGCCGCTGATATTCCTGAATAAGTACGGGTTCAGGATCGACCAGTAATTCACCGCGATAGCCATCCACCACCAACGTACGGCGATGTAGCACCGAAGGCTGGATATCCGCACCCATGACGGTCGGGATACCGAGCGCGCGCACCATAATCGCCGCATGCGAGTTTGCCGCGCCGTCGCGCACCACAACGCCCGCCAGCCTGTCCTGCGGCAGCTCCGCCAGGGTGGTCGCCGACAGCTCATCCGCGACCAGAATAAAACGTTCCGGCCAGGCGTTTGGCCCCTGAACTGAATCATCAAGGTGGAATAACAGCCGCTGCCCCAGCGTGCGTAAGTCTCCCGCACGTTCTTTGAGGTAGTTATCGGTTAGCGCCGCAAATTGCTCGGCAAATTTTTCGATGATTTTTTTAACGGCCCACTCCGCAACAGCGCCTTTGTCGACCTCGGCGAAGAGTTCGCGACGCAGTCTGGCGTCTGAAAGCAGGTGTGAGTACAGATCAAAAATGGCCGCCGTCTCTTTTTGCGCGCCGGCGGCAAAGCGTTTGCTGTATCGTCGGAATTCGTTCGCCGCCTCTTCCAGCGCGCCGGTCAGTCGTTCACGTTCAAGAGAGGTATCCAGCGTAGACGCTTCGTAAACCTGTTCCATCAGCGGCATGGTCGCGTCTTGCCAGCCCGTTGCGATAGCCACGCCCGGCGCCGCAGGAAGCGCGCGGATTCGCGTCTGCCGGTATTGCCCGAACAGCGCTGTGACCTGCGACTGTGACAGGATAGCCGCCATCTGCGTAGCGAGCGTGACAAGGAAAGACTCTTCGCTTTCATCGTACTGGCGCAATTCGCGCTGCTGTACGACCAGCACGCCGAGAAGTTGGCGACGCTGAATGATCGGCACGCCGAGAAACGCGCGAAAACGCTCCTCTTTTACCGAAGGAATGTATTTAAAGCTGGGATGTTTTTGCGCATCGGCAAGGTTAATGGGTTCCGCCAGTCTGCCCACCAGACCGACGATCCCCTCATCAAACGCAAGCGCAACGGTTCGACCACGCGGTTTTTTCAACCCCCGCGTCGCCATCAGGTAATAACAGCGTCGGTCATGATCGGCCAGGTAAACCGAGCAAACCTCAGTATCCATCGCAAGACAGATATCCGTGACCAGAATATTCAGCGCCTCGTTCAGACGCGGCGCACTGGCCACTTTTTCGACTATTTCGCGCAGGCGAGTGAGCATAATTTGCGTGGCTTAACCTCTTTTACGTCGATAAGCAGGCGCGCTTTGTAGCTTAGGGGGATTATCCTGAAGCGCCATGACAACACTTGCAAACTCTTTCATTACCCTGCGGTAGACATCGCGTTTAAATGACACCACTTGTCGAACCGGATACCAGTAACTTACCCAGCGCCAGCCGTCAAACTCCGGCGTACTGCTGGTTTGCATATTGATTTCGGCGTCGGCGCTCATTAACTGCAAAAGAAACCACTTTTGTTTCTGGCCGATACATACCGGCTTTGTGTCCCAACGCACCAAACGTTTTGGTAACTTGTAACGCAACCAGTTGCGAGTAGAAGCAAGGATCCGCACATCTTTACGGCTTAACCCAACTTCTTCAAACAGTTCCCGGTACATCGCCTGTTCTGCCGACTCCCCTGGATTTATCCCGCCCTGCGGGAACTGCCAGGAGTGCTGACCAAATCGCCGGGCCCACATCACCTGCCCCTGACGATTACAAATTACGATACCTACATTTGGGCGGTAGCCATCGTCATCAATCACCGGACTACCTCAACATAAACCTTATATATGAACGATTGTTTCATACTCCAGTGAGGCGGTAAACCACTCTGTAATAGTGACACAGCCTAATAACAATTGAATAACTCACAGTAAATAGCCGAGTTATAAACAGATGATGACGCCCTTGCGCCATTTTATTCACCTTTTCTGTGGATATAGTTGTGAAGAAGTATGGAATTACCACGGGAAAACCCAGAACAGTCTGAATTCCTCATGCTGGAGACAGTAAAAATAGTGCCTTATATTCATTGCATTATAGACAAATCTTACATGCTACCTTCATAAAGCGTGACCAGCATCACATCTAAGATCCTTATGCTGATGAAAGATCAACCAGCGTCGGTTTTATCCACAGATTGTGCCAATAACTTACGCACTATTTGTCTGAATTTTCGATTTTCGTCGCACGTCAAGGCTGTAAATGGAAACAGTAGTGGTGGTTTTACACAGTTATCCCAACTTTCTGTGGATAACATAGTGTAAGATCCTGTTTATTGTCAGTGACCAGAATTGGAAAACCCGCTTCAGCGTTGCGCAACACGAAGAAACAACACAAAAAAGGCAATAAAAATCAGTCTATTGAATATAAGACACAGAAAAAGATAAACTCTGCCCATACGGTATAAAATCACTGCTCATTTTTTGACCTAAGGTAATTGTCATGTCCGCTCTTTGTCCGCTACTGACTCCGCCTGCTTCGGAAGCATTGCTGTTAGCCCAGGCGCGGCAGCTTTCCGGCTATACGTTAGGCGAGCTGGCGGCGATGGCCGGCATTACCACGCCTAAAGATTTGAAGCGAGACAAAGGCTGGATCGGCGTCTTGCTGGAGATCTGGCTCGGCGCCAGCGCCGGGAGCAAGCCGGAGCAGGATTTCGCCGCATTAGGCGTAGAACTGAAAACCATCCCGGTGGATAGTCTGGGTCGTCCTCTGGAAACAACCTTTGTTTGCGTGGCGCCGTTAACCGGTAACAGCGGCGTGACCTGGGAGACAAGTCACGTACGGCATAAATTGAAGCGCGTGCTATGGGTGCCGGTCGAAGGCGATCGCAGCATACCGTTAGCCGAACGCCGCGTAGGTTCGCCGCTACTCTGGAGTCCGAGTGAAGAAGAGGACAGGCAGCTACGCCTCGACTGGGAAGAGCTGATGGACATGATAGTGCTGGGCCAGGTGGAACGCATTACCGCCCGCCATGGCGAAGTCTTGCAACTGCGGCCCAAAGCCGCCAATGCCAGGGCGCTCACCGAGGCTATCGGTGCGCGCGGGGAACCTATTTTGACGCTACCGCGTGGATTTTATCTGAAAAAAAATTTTACGCAGGCGCTGCTGGCTCGCCATTTTTTATTGCAGAATCCGTAACGTCCATTACACGCAAATGCGCCTCCGCTATGGCTACGCGTCGGACCGACGCCCGATAAACGTAAGCGTATTGTCGCCGCTATTTTACACCGTTCCTGGTTGCGCAAATTCAGCCTGGGCTTTCGCCCGTCACCCGACGGGCCTATAATTACCGCTTCTTTTTTTGGCAGGACTTTGTTCGATGTTATTTGCATGGATAACCGATCCTAATGCCTGGCTGGCGCTCGGTACGCTGACGCTGCTGGAGATTGTACTTGGGATCGACAACATTATTTTTCTTTCTCTGGTGGTAGCAAAACTTCCTACGGCGCAACGGAACCACGCACGGCGGCTTGGGTTGGCGGCGGCGATGGTTATGCGCCTGGCGCTGCTGGCGTCAATCGCCTGGGTCACTCGGCTGACTAATCCGCTGTTTGAGCTTTTCGGCGAAGCGATTTCCGCCCGCGATCTCATTCTGTTACTGGGCGGGTTATTTTTAATCTGGAAAGCCAGCAAGGAGATTCATGAGTCCATCGAAGGCGAAGAAGAAGGGTTAAAAACCCGGGTTTCTTCTTTCCTGGGCGCAATAGTGCAGATTATGCTGCTGGATATTATTTTCAGCCTTGATTCAGTTATCACAGCGGTTGGCCTCTCCGATCATCTGTTTATTATGATGGCGGCAGTCGTTATTGCCGTGGGCGTCATGATGTTTGCGGCACGGCCCATCGGCGAGTTTGTCGATCGTCATCCGTCGGTAAAAATGCTGGCGCTCTCCTTTCTGATCCTGGTTGGCTTTACCCTGATTCTGGAAAGTTTCGACGTTCACGTTCCGAAAGGGTATATCTATTTCGCCATGTTCTTCTCTATCGCAGTAGAGAGCCTGAACCTGTTGCGTAATAAAAAGAATCCGCTGTAATCCTGTCTCGCTCCCCCGCCGGGGAGCGAATACTCACTTTATTTCCTTTCTTCTCACAGATTAAGATTTTGCTGCTTCCGACATGCAGAGCCGCGCGTTATTACTAGACTATTATCAGACATATGATTAACAGACTATTATCAGATGCAGGCTACGTGAGGACAAACGGATGAAAAAGTGGGCAGTTGTAATTTCCGCAGTAGGGTTGGCTTTTGCGGTATCCGGATGCAGCAGCGATTATGTAATGGCGACGAAAGATGGTCGTATGATCCTGACCGATGGAAAACCGCAAGTTGACGATGATACCGGTCTGGTCAGCTATACCGATGCACAGGGAAACGAGATGCAAATCAACCGTGACGAAGTGTCTCAAATCATCGAACGTTAAGCGGTGGCCTGTGATCGAGGTCAGCGTTCTGCAAGCCTTCAGGCTGCGTCCCGTAACGGTGCGTGGCGACCACGCCCGGTAACAATTACGCCGCGCAGCCTGCAATTTTACTTTCCCTTTTGCCTTCCCTCTGCCATTTTTATTGTCCTTTGTCGGGAATTTCTGACTTCATAATAAAAAGGAAACGGCTATGCACTATCACCGTATACCCCACAGCTCGCTCGAAGTAAGTACGCTAGGGCTGGGCACAATGACATTTGGTGAACAAAACAGCGAAGCCGACGCTCACGCACAGCTCGACTATGCCATCGCAAATGGCATTAACCTTATCGATGCCGCCGAGATGTATCCGGTACCGCCGCGCCCGGAAACACAAGGGCTGACGGAGTCCTATATCGGTAACTGGCTCGCCAAACGCGGCAACCGTGAAAAACTGATCATCGCCAGCAAAGTTAGCGGACCGGCACGTAATAATGATCAAGGCATCCGGCCTCATCAGGCGCTGGATCGTAAAAATATTCGCGAAGCGCTACACGACAGTTTGACCCGATTGCAGACCGACTATCTGGATTTGTATCAGGTGCACTGGCCGCAGCGCCCCACTAACTGCTTCGGTAAACTCGGCTATAACTGGACGGACTCCACGCCAGTAGTAAGTCTACTGGAGACGTTAGACGCGCTAAGTGAGTTTCAGCGAGCGGGTAAGATTCGTTATATTGGCGTTTCAAATGAGACAGCGTTTGGCGTTATGCGCTATCTGCATCTGGCGGAAAAACATGACCTGCCGCGTATTGTCACGATCCAGAACCCCTATAGCCTGTTAAACCGCAGCTACGAGGTCGGGCTGGCGGAAGTCAGCCAGTATGAAGGTGTTGAATTGCTCGCCTACTCCTGTCTGGCGTTTGGCACATTAACCGGTAAATACCTGAACGGGGCCAAACCCGCAGGCGCGCGGAATACCTTGTTCAGCCGCTTCACACGTTACAGCGGCGAACAGGCGCAAAAAGCCGTTGCCGCCTACGTCGATATCGCGAAGCGTCACAATCTTGATCCGGCGCAGATGGCGCTGGCCTTTGTTCGCCGCCAGCCGTTTGTCGCCAGTACGTTACTGGGCGCAACCACGATGGCGCAGCTCAAGACGAATGTGGAAAGTCTGCATCTGACGTTAAGCGAAGAGGTCCTGGCGGAGATAGAGGCGGCGCATCAGGTTTATACCTACCCGGCGCCGTGATAGTCAGTGCCCGGTGGCGCTACGCTACCGGGCTTACAGAGACAATGTAAGCCGGATAACGCGCACTCGCCGCCCGGCATATTCACTCAGTATGATGCCTGCCGGCGCTGCCAGATCCACAGCGCCGCGATCGCCAGCGCGAACAGCACGCCAAAGCCGATACCTATCGCCACTGCCGGAACGCCAACCAGCACCGCCAGCGAGTACAGTCCCAGCATTAATAGCATGGCGCTATTCTCGCCCAGATTTTGTACGGCAATGGCATTCCCGGCACCAACGCTCTTCTTACCGCGCTCCTGGAGCAAGGCGTTGAGCGGCACCACAAAAAAGCCGCCCAGCATACCTATCAACAGCAACAAGGCATAAGCAGGCAGCAATGCGTGCTGTAATGAGAAGATCGCAACCACAACGCCAATCAAAATCCCGGCGGGCATACAGCGCGATACGGTCTCCAGCGTCACCAGTTTTGCCGCCGCGCCCGCGCCGACCACAATGCCTACCGCCACCATGGCGTTCAGGTAAGTCGGCGTGGCGTTATCCGTAATGCCCAGCGCCACTGGCACCCACAGCACCAGCAGAAAACGCAGCGTCACGCCTGCGCCCCAGAATAGCCCGGTCCCCACCAGCGAAAAACGCGTTTCACCGTTACGCCAAAGGACAACGCAAGCGCTGAAGAAACTACGCGTCATCGCCGACAACCGCCAGGATTGTCCTGGACGCGCCGCCACAAGCTTCGGGATAAACAGGTTAGCCGCCACTGCGCCAGCGTAGGCCAACGCGCAGGCAACCAGCGCGGCGATGACATGCCAGTCGGCCAATACGCCGCCCGCGACGGAACCGAGCAAAATCGCCGCAATCGTAGAGGCTTCCATCAGGCCATTGGCTTTCACCAGCTTATCACCCGTCGTCAGTTCGCCCAGAATACCGTATTTCGCCGGAGAATAAGCCGCCGCGCCAATCCCGACCAACGTATAACCGACAAAAGGATTTACGCCGAGGCAGATACCTGCCGCTCCCGCCAGTTTAAGACCATTGGCAACCATCATCACCCGGCCTTTGGCAAAGCTGTCCGCCATCTGGCCGACAAACGGCGCAAAAAGAATGTAAGCGCCCACAAACACCATTTGCAAAACAGGCTGGCTCCAGTCCGGGTAAAACTGAGCTTTCAGCAGTGCCAGCGTCGCAAACAGCAGCGCATTATCGCCAAAAGCCGAGAGAAACTGCGCGACAATCACCGACAGCATCCCTTTCGACCAGATGGAGGTGTTAGTACGTACTGACTCACTCATGATGTTGTTCCGGCGCATCCACCCAACTTTTCAGCGTCACAAAATCGGGTTTCCCGCTGCCAAGCAAGGGAAGCTGCTTCAGATAACGGATATCACGCGGGACGGCAAGTTCCGGAATACCGTGTTCACGAGCATAGTGCTGTAACTTTTCTCGGGTGAGTTCGCTGTCAGTCGTAAACAGTACCAGCGCTTCACCTTTGCTGGCATCACTTTTAATGGCGGTAGCGTGCATTTTGTCCGCCGAAACGCCAAGCGCCAGTTGCTCGACCATCTCCAGCGAGACCATTTCGCCAGCAATTTTCGCAAAGCGTTTCGCGCGCCCCTGAATCTGCACAAAACCATTTTCATCGAAGCGTACAATATCGCCCGTGTCGTACCACCCGCGCTCGGTTTCGCCTCTGGCGTTTTCCGCCGACGGCACCTCCAGCACGCCCGGTTTTTCCACGCGCAGATAGCCATTCATGATATTCGGCCCTTTCAGCTGTAGCCGACCGCCGTTTTCAATACCGGGCACCGCCAGCAGACGCGCGTCCATGCCAGGCAGAATGCGGCCAACAGTGCCAGGCTTAGCCGCCATCGGCACGTTAATCGAGACTACTGGCGCGCATTCCGTTACCCCGTAGCCCTCAAGAATGCGCAGACCGAATTTATCCTGCCACAGTTGTTTGGTGCTCTCCTGAAGTTTTTCCGCACCGGCCACCACATAGCGCAGGCGATAAAAATCATACGGATTGGCAAAGCGCGCATAGTTGCCGAGGAAGGTTGACGTACCAAACAACACGGTACAGTTACGGTCATAGACCAGTTCCGGCACAATGCGGTAGTGCAGCGGACTTGGATAAAGAAACACTTCCGCGCCGGTCAACAACGGCGTAAACAGGCCCACCGTCAAACCGAACGAGTGAAAGAGCGGCAGCGCCGACATAAAACGGTCATTGGCGGTGAAATCCGCAATCGTTTTTATCTGCTCGACGTTCGCCAGAATGCTTTTATGGCTGTGCACCACCCCTTTCGGGTGCCCTTCCGAGCCGGAGGTAAAAAGAATGATCGCCGCGTCTTCCGGCTGCTGTTTTACCTGCGCCAGTCGCGGCGCCAGGAGGTGGGCAAAAATCCACAGCTTGTCGGCGGGTGTGACGTCCGCTTTTAAATCTTCCAGGTAAACCCAGCGAACCTGCGTTAGCTGCTCCGGCAGGTGCCACAATTTACCTTTATCGAGGAACTGGCGGGAGGTAAAAATCGTTTTAATTTCCGCCGCGGTAATCGCGCTGGTCAGCCCTTTTACCCCCGCTGTGTAGTTCATCATGGCCGGAATGCGGCGACGAGAAACCGCGCCGAAAATCACCGCCGCGCTGATGGCGGCATTCGGCAGCATTAAACCAATTTTCTCGCCCTCAACGCTGTACTTTTCCAGAATCCGGCCAACAAAGAGCGTCTTGGTCAGTAACTTACGATACGTATCCGGCGTAAAGTTAATGTCCTCAATACAGTTTTTACCCGCGCCGTAACGATATTGCGCCGCCAGCAACGATTCGTATAACGTCTCGCGCGGGCGCACCGCCATACGCGCTTCCATCATGATCTGGTGCAGCATCTCACCCGCTATCTTACGTCTGTCGCGCGCGCGCGGCGCTTCCGGCATCGGTATTTGCGTCGGCGGTAAAATATGAAGCTGAATGCGGGGGAATAAGCGCCGTTTAACCAGACCTTTCAGGCGACTGAAAGGGGTAAGCTCCGCGCCGTCAATGCGGAGCGGAATGACGGTTGCGCCCGATTTTGCCGCCACAAAGCCTGCGCCGTCATAAATTTTCATCAGCGAACCGGTCACGGAAATCCGCCCTTCCGGGAAAATCACCACTGGACGCCCCTGTTCCACCAGACGCACCAGGTGTTTAATGGACATGGGTTTAGTGGGATCGAGCGGCACAAAATCGATCAGCGGCGTTAACCAGCGCATATACCATTGCTGGCTGATGGAGGTATATACCGCAAAGACAGGCCGTACCGGCAAAAACAGCGCCAGTAGCATACCATCGATAAATGAAACGTGATTGGGGGTAATTAAGACCCGGTTCCCCTGTAGCGCCCGGACATCGCCAGTGACGCGCACACGATAAAGCACGCGAAACAGGTTACGGAAAAATCCAAACAGCATTTCAACTCCCTTTGGCCGACAATTCGCTAAAACATGAATTGTGGCAGATTACACGAGTTGCGTAACAGGAGCGATAGCAAAATAGGTTCGAAAAAAAACCTGCGCATCCGCGCAGGTTGGTGCAAGAGACAGGTACGAAGAGCGTACCGAATAATCTCACCAATCAATACCTCTGGGATCTTGATTGTGGGCTTCGCGCGTCTGCATCGCCAGTCCGAAAACGCAAAGGAATAAACGGAAATGCAACGAGTTGTGTAAATTATCCGTTACTGTTACAGGTTCAGGCGAAACAAAAAAAAACCTGCGCATCTCTACGCAGGTTGGTGTAATTCGTGTGATCAACAATGACGTTGATTCCACCTATCAATACCTCTGGGATCACCACTCTATCAACCTGACTCGCTGGCCTGCCAGCAGACAATCGCAACAGCGCTTCGCAAACTGTAACGAAAGATTTGTATTGTCACTTTACAGACGCATTTCTCCCGTGCAGGTCACATTTGCCCGACACGGCGGGGCAAGAGGCTTGAACAGACGTTCATTTTCCGTAAAACTGGCGTAATGTAAGCGTTTACCCACTATAGGTATTATCATGGCGACCATAAAAGATGTAGCCCGACTGGCCGGTGTTTCAGTCGCCACCGTTTCTCGCGTTATTAACGATTCGCCAAAAGCCAGCGAAGCGTCCCGGCTGGCGGTGACCAGCGCAATGGAGTCCCTGAGCTATCACCCTAACGCCAACGCGCGCGCGCTGGCACAGCAGGCAACGGAAACCCTCGGTCTGGTGGTCGGCGACGTTTCCGATCCTTTTTTCGGCGCGATGGTGAAAGCCGTTGAACAGGTGGCGTATCACACCGGCAATTTTTTACTGATTGGCAACGGGTATCATAACGAACAAAAAGAGCGTCAGGCTATTGAACAGTTGATTCGTCATCGTTGCGCAGCGTTAGTGGTACACGCCAAAATGATTCCGGATGCGGACCTGGCCTCATTAATGAAGCAAATCCCCGGCATGGTGCTGATTAACCGCATTTTACCGGGGTTAGAACACCGCTGTGTCGCGCTGGATGACCGTTACGGGGCATGGCTGGCGACCCGGCATCTGATCCAGCAAGGTCATACGCGTATTGGGTATATCTGTTCCAATCACACTATCTCTGATGCCGAAGATCGCCTGAGGGGCTATTACGATGCGCTGGCGGAAAGCCATATCCCGGCTAACGATCGGCTGGTGACGTTCGGCGAACCGGATGAAAGCGGCGGCGAGCAGGCGATGACTGAGTTATTAGGCCGCGGCAGACATTTTACCGCGGTGGCCTGCTATAACGACTCGATGGCGGCCGGCGCGATGGGAGTATTAAATGATAATGGCGTGGGGGTGCCGGGCGAAGTATCGCTCATCGGTTTTGATGATGTACTGGTCTCACGCTATGTGCGTCCCCGACTGACCACCATTCGGTATCCGATCGTCACCATGGCGACACAGGCGGCGGAGCTGGCGTTAGCGTTGGCGGGGAAATGCCCTACGCCAGAAGTAACTCATGTATTTAGTCCGACACTGGTACGCCGACATTCGGTATCCACGCCGACGGATACCGGGCACCTGTCGACAACCGATTAATCAGGGTAGCATGATGGCGACAATGCTGGATGTTTCCCGCCATGCGGGCGTATCAAAGGCCACCGTCTCACGAGTGCTGAATGGGACGGGGCAGGTAAAAGAAAGCACGCGCCAGAAAGTGTTTACGGCGATGCAGGCTCTGGGCTATCGCCCCAACCTGCTGGCACGCTCGCTGGCGAATCGCACCAGCAACAGCATCGGTCTGGTCGTCTCTACGTTTGACGGCTTCTATTTCGGCAGTTTGTTGCGCCGGGCGTCGCGCCAGGCGGAGTTTCATAACAAGCAGTTGATCGTCACCGATGGTCACGATACGCCGGAACGAGAGCAGAAAGCCGTACAAATGTTGGCCGACAGACAGTGCGACGCTATTATTCTTTACACTCGCTATATGGATGAGCCGGCGATTTTGTCGTTGATTGACGCCACGGAAATGCCGCTGGTGATTATTAATCGCAACGTCACTCAGGCCCGCGATCGCGCTATTTTCTTCGAGCAGGAGACGGCGGCATTCCAGGCGGTGGAATACCTGATTACGCAGGGCCATCGCGATATCGCCTGTATTACGCTGCCTGTTCATACTCCCACTGGCACATCACGCGTAGCGGGTTATCGCAAGGCGCTGGAAAAGTATGGTATTCCCTGGCAACCGGCAAAAGTGAAATACGGCGATTACACGCTGACGCGCGGCTATGACGCCTGCCGGGAATTACTGGAGGAAGGCGTCACGTTTAGCGCGCTATTCGCCTGTAATGATGACACGGCGCTGGGCGCGGCAAAAGCGCTGCGCCAGGCCGGATTACGCATCCCGCAGGATGTGTCGCTGTTTGGTTTTGACGATGCGCCGGGCGCAACCTGGCTTGAACCGGGGCTTTCAACAGTCTATTTACCCATCGAGGATATGATAGCCACCGCGATCGATCAGGCCGTTCGCCTGGCGAACAGCGAGCCGGTCGCCCCGATCCCGCCCTTTACCGGCACGCTGATTCTGCGCGAGTCCGTCGCCGCGGGCCCGTTTTTTCAACGTCCGGCCTAATGAGGCGCTTCAGAGCATCTCCAGCGCTAACAGCTCTTCAATGGTCTGACGACGGCGGATCAGCCGCGCCTGTCCATTGTCAAACAGTACTTCCGGCAGGAGCGGGCGGCTGTTGTAATTCGATGACATAGACGCGCCGTACGCGCCGGTATCGTGCAATACGAGGTAATCGCCGGGGATGACCGCAGGTAAGGCGCGTGTTTCAACCATTCCCCCTTCCTGCTGCGTAAAAACATCGCCTGATTCGCATAGCGGCCCGGCGACCACCGTCTCGACCCACGGGCCATTTTCAAGCGCGCGACCATCCGCCGCCAGCGCCGAAATACGGTGATAGCTACCGTACATCGCCGGGCGCATCAGATCGTTAAAACCCGCATCTACCAGCACGAAATGGCGGCTTCCCATCTGTTTTACGCTACGCACCTGCGTTACCAGCACGCCCGATTGCGCCACCAGAAAACGTCCGGGTTCGATCTCAAGTTTGACCGCATGTCCCAGATGGCGGGCGATTTGCTCGCGCGCCGCGTTCCACAGACCATAGTAATGGCGCGTATCAACGGGCTCTTCTCCCTCACGATAAGGTATCGAGAGTCCGCCGCCTGCCGAAATCGCCTCCACATCCTGACCACATTCCAGCACCTGGCGTACCATCGCGCCGCAAACCTGCTCCAGATGGCCATAATCGACGCCGGAACCAATGTGCATATGGATACCGACAAGTTTCAGTCGGTATTTCTGCATTACCGCCAGCGCCGCCGGAAGATCGCTATGCCAGATGCCGTGTTTGCTGTTTTCGCCCCCGGTGTTGGTTTTCTGGCTGTGGCCGTGACCAAAGCCAGGATTCACGCGCAACCAGACGCGATGCCCAGGCGAAACCTGACCAAGCTGCGTCAGCATATCTACCGAGCCGGCATTGACCGGAATATGCAGTTCGCTGACGCGCGCCAGCGTGGCGGCGTCAATCACATCGGCGGTAAAAACGATATCATCAGGGCACGTTTGCGGATCGTAGCCCGCCGCCAGCGCACGTTCGATCTCCCCCAATGAAACAGAATCCACCTTGACGCCCTGCGCGCGCATTAAGCGCAGGATATGAATGTTCGAACAGGCTTTTTGCGCAAAACGCACGACGTCAAACTGCTGCAGGGCGGCTATCTGACGGCGAATAATGTGCGCGTCATAGACCCAGACCGGACAGCCGAATTCAGCAGGCAATCTGAGCAAATTTTCAGCGTTAAGGTCAGTTTCAGCGTAATAATGCGGCAATGACATAACAAACTCCGGAACAGGCTTTTTAACGATTACGCCATACCTTAGAAAGAATAAAAAATATCGTTTTATTGTCAGTCTATGCAAAAATGATATGGGATAAATGATTCAGGGAAACGTATGGCTGCCGTTAATTTACGTCACATTGAAATTTTTCATGCCGTAATGACCGCCGGAAATCTCACCGAAGCGGCGCGGCTGCTGCATACCTCGCAGCCTACCGTCAGTCGCGAGCTGGCGCGTTTTGAGAAAGTGCTGGGATTAACGCTGTTTGAGCGCACACGTGGGCGCTTACATCCGACGGTGCAAGGGCTACGCCTGTTCGAAGAGGTACAACGCTCCTGGTATGGGTTGGATCGCATCGTCAGCGCGGCGGAAAGTCTGCGCGAGTTCCGTCAGGGCGAGCTCTCTATCGCCTGCCTGCCGGTCTTTTCACAATCCTTTTTGCCGCCGTTACTACCGCCTTTTCTGGCGCGTTATCCGGATGTCAGCCTGAATATTGTGCCGCAGGAGTCGCCGTTGCTGGAAGAGTGGCTCTCCGCCCAGCGCCACGACTTAGGGCTGACGGAGACGCTTCATGCCCCGGCAGGAACAACCCGCACCGAGTTACTAACGCTAAATGAAGTGTGCGTACTGCCCTGCGACCATCCGCTTGCCGCCAAAACGGTACTGACGCCAGACGATTTTCAGGGGGAAAACTTTATCAGCCTCTCCCGCCTGGACAGCTACCGACAGTTGTTGGATACGTTATTTGCCGAACATCAGGTGAAGCGCAGAATGGTGGTGGAAACGCATAGCGCGGCCTCCGTCTGCGCGATGGTGCGCGCCGGGGCGGGCGTTTCGATCGTTAACCCGCTGACCGCGCTGGGCTATGCCGCCAGCGGCGTCACCGTCCGCCGCTTCAGCATTGACGTGCCCTTTACCGTCAGCCTGATTCGCCCGCTACACCGCCCCGCCTCCGCGCTGGTTGACGCCTTCAGTAAGCATTTACAAACGCATCTTTCGCGCCTGGTCGAACCGCTGGAGGTTATTCTGGGGCCGATGACGAAAGCATAAAGCTCACGGCATCTGCAGCATGAATTGCCGTGGTATCGAAAACCGGTAGCGCGCTTTGCGTCTGGGGAACAAGCAAACCTATTTCAGTGCAGCCAAAAATAACGCCCTGCGCGCCTTGCGCAGCCAGTTGTTCGATAACCTGTAAATAATAGTGGCGCGACGCGTCGGTGAATGTCCCCTGACAGAGCTCGTCAAAAATGACCTGATTGATACGCGCCCGATCGTCCGCCTCCGGCACGATGGTCTCAATCGCAAATTGCTGTTCCAGCCGCCCGCGATAAAAATCCTGCTCCATCGTATAGCGGGTCCCTAATAGCGCCACGCGATGCAACCCCTGACGGGCGATAGCTCGCCCGGTAGCATCCGCGATGTGTAGGAAAGGCAGAGAACAACGAGATTCAATAACGTGCGCGATTTTATGCATGGTGTTGGTACACAGCACAATGCCTTCTGCGCCCGCCTGCTGTAACCCCTGCGCGGCCTGCGCCAGGATATCGCCCGCTTTATCCCACTCGCCGCGGCGTTGACATACTTCAATATCGTGGAAATCTACGCTATGCAGCAGTAAGCTCGCCGAGTGCAGGCCTCCCAGCTGCTGTTTAATGCCTTCATTGATTAAACGGTAATAAGGGATAGTCGATTCCCAGCTCATCCCCCCCAACAGTCCGATCGTTTTCACTGCGCTCTCCTTTTTGTAAAGCATTATGGCAGTGAAGCAAACTTACACATCCGTTTCCAGTCTATTTTTCATCATGCCGGATAACAGGCGTCATCCGGCATGGGAGGGGTGATTACACGCCAATATTTCTTAGCTTCTCGCCCGCCATCAGCTTGCGTTCGATGTGCTCCAGGGTGACATTTTTGGTTTCCGGAATCAGCCAGAAAGTGATGCCGATAAAAGCGATATTCAGCGCGGTGTAGAGCCAGAATGTACCTGCCGCGCCAATGCTGTCCAACAGTGTCAGGAATGTCGCGCCGATGATCATGTTCGATACCCAGTTTGTCGTGGTTGAACAGGTAATGCCAAAATCACGGCATTTCAGCGGCTGGATTTCCGAACACAGTATCCACACCACCGGAGCGGCGCTCATCGCGTAACCGGCGATACACATCATCGTCATCCCAACGGAAAGCCAGGAGAGACCGCTTGATGCCGTACCGTTATCAAACTGCATCAGGCAGTAGCCCAACACCAATGTCCCTAACGCCATTACGCTGAAACCGATTTTTAACGCCGGTTTACGCCCGGCCTTATCGACCGTAAAGACGGCGATAAACGTCGCGAACATAAAAGTCAGTCCGACCACCAGCGTGGCGATCATTTGCTGTTCCGTGGTGGTAAAGCCGGCCATTTTAAAAATGCGCGGCGCATAGTACATAATGATGTTCATGCCGGTGAACTGCTGCATTGCCTGTAGCAGCATACCGAGGAACACGGCGCGGCGAACATTGCGGTTAGCTTTAAATAATGCCCACCCTCCCTGCTTGAGTTTGAGGCTTTCCCGAATTTCATTCAGTTCATCACGGGCTTTTTCCGAGGTATCGCGCAGCATACGCAGCACCTCTTCCGCTTCAATATGGCGACCTTTTTGCGCCAGCCAACGCGGACTATTCGGCAGGAATACCACGAGAATAATGAGCAACACCGCAGGCAGCGCCAGCACGCCCAACATCGCGCGCCAGTTGCCGCTGTAGCTGAATGCCGTATCGGATAAAAAAGCCAGCACAATGCCTAACGTCACCATCAGTTGATACATACTGATCATTTTGCCGCGAACATTTTCGCTAGCCATTTCAGAGAGATAAAGCGGCGCGGTATAGGAGGCAATCCCTACTGCTACGCCCAGTATCACGCGGGCGCCAATCAATACTTCCACGCTGGAAGCAAACGCCGACCCCAGCGAGCCGAGCACGAACAAAATCGCGCCAGCCATCAGGCTATACTTACGCCCCAGCCGGAATGAAAGCCAGCCGTTAAATAATGCGCCAATTGCCGCGCCAAGCATCATGCTGCTGACGACCCATTCCTGCAGCCGGCTGGTCAGTACGAAATGGTCGGTAATAAAAGGCAGCGCCCCGGCGATAACGCCGATATCCAGACCAAATAACAGTCCCGCTACCGCTGCAGAAACCGAAACAAACATATTCATACGTCGTGTGTCGCGAAGCGAACGCGGCGTTAAAGCAGAGTCATGATTAATAGAGACCATATTTTCCTGCCACAACAGAGTAAGACATAGCCTGAAAGTACGGGATACTCTTCCTCAAGTGTCAGGCTGGAAACGGCATAAATATGGATTAAATGGCTACGCTATAGCGATATGTGATGGATATTACACTTTTTAAATTTAACGCCGTTGCCGGGTATTTTTTCAAACCACCAATATTTCAATAAGTTAAAGCATTGATCATAGCTATTATTTAACAATATATGGATTAAGTTAAACCCACAATATGGACTATGCTAATGAGATCATAAAAAAACCCTGTACGAGGACAGGGCTTTATCAGTTTTTTCGGCCAAAGAGTCGACTTTCCCAGAAACGCATTTGTCAGTAGCGGATTAACGCGCCAGCCAACCGCCATCTACCGCTATGGTATAGCCGTTAACATAATCAGCGGCGCTGGATGCCAGGAAGACTACCGGACCCATTAAATCGCCCGGTAGCCCCCAACGTCCAGCCGGAATACGGTCGAGAATTTCGGCGCTACGTTGTGCATCAGCGCGCAATTGCTGGGTATTATTCGTGGACATATAGCCCGGCGCGATGGCGTTTACATTGATATTGTGTTTCGCCCACTCGTTCGCCATCAGACGCGTTATTCCCATTACGCCGCTTTTCGACGCGGTATAAGACGGAACGCGAATGCCGCCCTGGAAGGAAAGCATAGACGCGATATTAATAATTTTGCCGCCGTTGCCCTGGGCAATAAAATGTTTTGCCGCCGCCTGAGACATAAAGAACACGCTCTTGATGTTCAGGTTCATGACGTCATCCCAGTCTTTTTCCGTGAAATCAATCGCATCTTCACGACGGATTAAACCCGCGTTATTCACCAGAATATCAATATGACCGTATTCTGCCACCGCCCGTTCCAGTAATGCCGGAATACCATCGATTTGACGCAGATCGGCTGTCAGGCTTAAAAAACGACGTCCCAGAGCGGTGACGCGCGCAATAGTTTCCGTCGGTTCAACAATGTTAATACCGACAATGTCACAGCCCGCTTCCGCCAGCCCTAACGCCATTCCCTGCCCCAATCCGGTATCGCACCCCGTCACAACCGCGACTTTACCTTCAAGAGAAAATGCATTCAAAATCATTGTTAATCCTTATTTTTGTCATGCCTGTCACGCACAGGCGTTATCACCGGTCGCGACTAGCGCAGATCTTGTACCGCAACGTGATCCATGTCATCGAAGACCTGATTTTCTCCCACCATGCCCCAAATAAACGTATAGGCTTTGGTGCCAACGCCAGAATGTATTGACCAGCTTGGGGAAATAACCGCCTGTTCATTACGCATCACAATATGACGGGTTTCCTGAGGCTGCCCCATCATATGGAAAACGCAACTGTCCTCTTCCATATTGAAATAGAGGTAAACTTCCATACGGCGCTCATGGGTATGGCATGGCATGGTGTTCCATAGATTACCGGGCGCCAGTTCGGTGAGTCCCATACTGAGCTGACAGGTTTCCAGTACATCCGGTACGAAGTATTTATTGATGGTGCGACGGTTACTGGTGAGGTTATCGCCTAAGGTGACGGGCGCAACGTCGGCAGGCGACACTTTTTTCGTCGGATAAGCGGTATGCGCTGGCGCGCAGTTGTAATAAAACTTCGCCGGTCTGCTCGCCTCATTGCTGACGAAGACCAGCTCTTTCGCCCCTTTACCAATATACAGAGCATCACGATGACCAATATCATGGCGCTGCCCGTCAACGATAATGGCGCCCGCGCCGCCAATATTAATGACGCCCAGCTCGCGGCGGTCCAGTAACCGGGAAACGCCAAGCTGTTTACCCACCTCTCCGCCGATTTCAACAGAATGGCTGACGGGCATAATGCCGCCGACAATAATACGGTCGATATGGCTGTAGACCATCGTATATTCATCAGCGACAAAAATATTTTCTATTAAAAACTCGCGTCGCAGCGCCTGGGTGTCCAGCGTTTTAGCGTGCTCGCTATGGATGCTTTGCCTTACGTCCACTTTTCCCTCCAATGATAAATCGATCGCAATGGCATAAAATTCAAAACACTGTTTTGATTTATTTAACGGCATCATAGTCGCCTGGATAAAGGTTTTCAACAATAAATAAAACAACGTTTCATTTATATGGTTGGTTATTTTTAAAACTGCTGTAGCGATCACGAACGGCGCTAAAACTTACGCACATGTCTGATTTTCAGACATGTGCGCCAGATGCTGTATGCGGTTACCCAGATAAAAATTGGAGCTTGTTTTGGAACGGGGTCTGATGTGCGAATTGAATTAAAAGCGGTATGCGTCTGCAATGCCCGACGCGGCAAGACGTTCTGCGCTATAACGAAAAAGGGGGTTCTGTCACTGGCTTTGCCCTCGTGATAGAGGGCTTTTTACAACGGAATACTGAAGCAGGAAAAGGATGGCTGGCGCAGGATCAGTCGCGTTCAATGGTTAAAGCAACGCCCTGGCCGCCACCGATACACAGCGTCGCCAGACCTTTTCGCGCGTCGCGTTTAACCATTTCGTGCACCAGTGAAACCAGAATTCGACAACCGGAAGCGCCAATGGGATGCCCCAGCGCAATCGCGCCGCCATTAACGTTTACCCGTCGCTCATCCCATTCCAGCATTTTTCCTACCGACAACGCCTGGGCGGCAAACGCTTCGTTGGCTTCGATAAGGTCGACCTCCGTCAGTTGCCAGCCGGCACGCTCCAGACAGCGCCGGGTAGCATATACCGGCGCAATCCCCATTAGCGCAGGATCGACGCCGACGCTGGCAAACGCGCGGATGCGCGCCAGCACCGGCAGCCCCAGCGCCTGGGCTTTCGCCTCGCTCATCATCATCACCGCGGCGGCGCCATCGTTGATTGAGGAGGCATTACCCGCCGTCACCGAACCTAAACTATCAAACGCCGGATGCAGCAGGGCTAACCCCTCCGCACTGGCGTCGGCCCGCGGTTGTTCATCCGTATCGACAATTGCGGTCTGCCCATTACGTTGCGTGACGATGGGGACAATCTCATCTTTAAAACGCCCGGTATCAATCGCGGCCCTGGCTTTTTGCTGCGAACTGAGCGCATAAGCATCCTGTAACTCGCGGCTGATGCCATATTCCCGCGCCAGGTTTTCTGCCGTCACGCCAATGTGATAATCGTTGAAGGCATCCCATAAGCCATCATGTACCAGACTATCCACCAGATTGTCGGCATCAGGCAACGCGCCGGTACGGCTGTCATTGAGGACATGCGGCGCACGGCTCATATTCTCCTGCCCGCCCGCAATAACAATGTCCGCTTCGCCGCACTGAATAGCCTGCGTCGCCAGGTGCAACGCTTTTAAACCGGAACCACAAACGTCATTAATAGTAATGGCGGAAACGGTAGTCGGCAGCCCTCCTTTGATGGCTGACTGGCGCGCCGGATTCTGCCCGGCGCCAGCCGTCAGCACCTGACCGAGGATGACCTCATCGATAGCGTTAGCGTCCACGCCGGTGCGCTCAATTAACGCTTTTACGACCATGCTCCCCAGCTCGACGGCGGAATGACGGGCCAGCGTTCCCTGAAAACAGCCGATGGGTGTCCGTAAAGCCCCCACTATCACAACCTCTTTCATTACCACCTCAGCGCAAAATGACACCGCCATAGTAGAGCATTGTTAAAATTAGTTATCTTGATTGTTTAAAAAAAGTGAGTTTTATCACAAAGGAAATGACGCTGATTTGACGGTGACGCAGCTTATTTCTGCTGCAAATGGTAGCGAAGCCAGTTCCCTGCCGTTCCGGGCGGCGTCTTCTTGTTCCACAGCAAATCAATAGCAATCGCCCTCGGCCAGCCAGGAACTTCCAGCTGGGCCAGCGGTTTTTCCGCCGCAAACTCTTCCACCAGCGCGCAGGGCAATACGCACCAGCCAAATCCCTGAACCGCCATGCTCAACAGTAATAAATAGTTTGGCGCTGACCAGGCCGGGCCGCGCGTAATGTTGGCATTAGATTCAAGGTAGGTATTCAGACGCAGCTCGCGCCAGGTATGCAGTTGCTCCCATTGCAGGTTCGTCTGCGACGCCAACGGATGCGTGGTCGCCACATAAACCCCCATCCAGCTTTGAACAGGCAGACGCGTCGCGCCAATGTCTGTGGGATAGTCATCACGCGCTTCAATCAGGCCTATCTGGGCGCGCCCTTTTTGCAACAGGTCGATGACATCATCATTTTCTCCGATCAAGCATTCAAACTCGGTATGCGGAAATTGACGATCAAACTGCGCCATTAACTCTTCCAGACTGTCAGGGTGCAGGGTATCAGAGAGGACGAACGTGAGTCTTGCCTCCGTCTCGCCGGATAACGTCAGCGCCACCTCATCCAAACGATCGCTCGCCGATAAAATAGCCTGAACATAGCTAAGCACCCGTTTTCCTTCTTCGGTCAGAACGGGCTGGCGCGAAGATCGATCAAATAATGAAAATCCCAGATCCGCCTCCAGATGCGCAATGGCGGTACTAATGGTGGACTGGCTTTTACGCAGGCGGCGCGCCGCCGCAGAAAACGAACCGCAAGAGACGGTCTCAACAAATGCCATTAACGCTTCAGGTGAGTAACGCATAACCTATCTACTTTATCGATGGATATTATCTTTTAGGTATCACATTAAACGATAAAATAGCGGAAATTTCTTTATTTTGATTAAGAGTAAGGTTTTTTCGTTTATGCAACATGACGCCATACAACGTCGCTCGCTGCCGGAGCGTATTTTCCATGCTGTCTGTTTTGAAGGTATTGCGACTGCGATACTGGCGCCAACGACCGCCTGGCTAATGCAGCGCTCGGTGCTAGAGATGGGCGGCCTGACGATATTGCTGGCAACGACGGCCATGATCTGGAATATCATTTATAACGCTCTGTTTGATCGACTGTGGCCTGCGCATCAGGTGAGACGAACCGCCAAAGTGCGCGCACTCCATGCGTTAGGATTTGAAAGTGGGTTTATTGTCATTGGCGTGAGTATTGTCGCCTGGGTACTGAATGTCAGCCTGCTACAAGCATTCACCCTGGAAATTGGTTTCTTCCTGTTCTTTTTGCCGTACACGATGCTGTACAACTGGGCATACGATGTTTTACGCCAACGAATAGTGACTCGCCGCCAACAGCGCGTTAGTGCATGATATTGCTCTTTTTTGCCGGGATCGCAACGCTCCCGGCCCTCCGCCTCCACGACATCCATCTGCTTAAAACGCCCCCAACTGACGCTATTTATGGTAAATTGCGCTTCTTTTTGTGTGTTTTATAGTTGATAAATTCAAATAATGTCTAAAATTTGGTCAAAAGATGAGACTCTCTGGAGTTTTGCATTATACGGAACGGCTGTAGGCGCAGGCACTCTTTTCCTTCCCATCCAGTTGGGATCGGCAGGCGCAATCGTGCTATTTATTACCGCGCTGGTCGCCTGGCCTCTGACATACTGGCCGCATAAGGCGCTGTGTCAGTTTATTCTTTCCTCAAAGACTTCTGCCGGTGAGGGAATTACTGGCGCCGTTACTCATTATTACGGCAAGAAAATCGGCAGTATTATTACCACGCTTTATTTTATTGCGTTTTTTGTCGTGGTATTAATTTATGCGGTGGCGATTACCAATTCCCTGACAGAGCAATTAGCGAAGCATATTCAGATAGATATTCGCATCCGGATGGCAGTTAGCTTCGGCGTAGTACTTATCCTGAATATGATTTTCTTAATGGGAAGACATGCCACTCTTCGCGTAATGGGCTTTTTAGTCTTTCCACTTATCGCTTACTTCTTGTTCCTTTCGCTCTACTTAACCGGAAGCTGGCAACCCTCGTTACTGACCGGGCAGATGTCTTTGGATAGTCACACGTTGCACCAGGTATGGATTTCTATTCCGGTGATGGTTTTTGCTTTTAGCCATACGCCCATTATTTCGACGTTTGCCATCGACAGACGGGAAAATTTTGGCGATCAGGCCATGGATAAATGCAAAAAGATCATGAAGGTCGCCTACCTGATTATCTGCCTGAGCGTGCTATTCTTTGTCTTTAGCTGCCTGCTCTCCATTCCGCCGTCATACATTGAAGACGCGCGCAACGAAGGCGTTACCATCCTTTCCGCGCTCTCGATGATGCCCAATGCGCCGGCCTGGCTCTCTATTTCCGGTATTATCGTTGCCGTCGTGGCCATGTCGAAATCTTTCCTCGGCACCTATTTCGGCGTCATCGAGGGCGCAACCGAAATGGTAAGAACCACCCTACAGCAGGTTGGCGTGAAAAAAAGCCGGGCGTTCAATCGCGCGCTGTCTATCATGCTGGTTTCCGGGATTACGTTTATTATTTGCTGTATTAACCCGAATGCCATCTCTATGATTTATGCCATTAGCGGCCCGCTCATTGCGATGATTCTGTTTATTATGCCCACGTTGTCAACGTACCTGATACCGGCATTGAACCCCTACCGTTCAGTAGGTAATTTCATTACGTTGGTCGTCGGTTTACTTTGCGTATCGGTGATGTTTTTCGGCTAAAGTAAAAGATAGCCGGGATATAACTCCCGGCTATTTTATATAAGAATCCAGCACCTTTAATATTACGTCCAGATCTTCTTCACGTCTGGCTTCATCACTCTGATGAACGATATGTTCGGTCAGATGCCCTTTAATCACCTCGCGCATTAAGCCATTTACCGCGCCGCGAATCGCCGCGATCTGTTGTAACACGGCCGCGCATTCATGCGGTTCATCCAGCATTTTTTTTAGCGCTATCACCTGCCCCTGAATCTTGCTGGTTCTGGCTTTAAGCTTTTGTTTGTCCCGGATGGTATGTGACATTGCAACACCTCACTAACATTAACGAATACAAATTATAGCATTACGATGCTACTGGGGGGTAGTATTCCATACTGGGGGGGAGTAGAATGACACCCACATAAAACAACTAAGAATCATTCTCATGGGTGAATTTTCGACACTTCTTCAGCAAGGAAACGGCTGGTTCTTCATTCCCAGCGCCATTTTATTAGGTATTTTGCACGGGCTTGAACCAGGGCACTCCAAAACTATGATGGCGGCTTTTATTATTGCCATTAAAGGTACGGTTAAACAGGCCGTCATGCTCGGTCTGGCAGCAACGCTTTCTCATACCGCGATCGTCTGGTTAATCGCGCTGGGTGGGATGTATCTTAGCCGGGCATTCACCGCACAATCAGTGGAACCATGGCTGCAGTTAATTTCTGCGATTATTATTCTGAGCACCGCGTGCTGGATGTTCTGGCGGACATGGCGAGGCGAGCAGCAGTGGCTGGCGGGAAACCACCATCACGACCATGACCATGACCATGACCATGACCATGACCATGACCATGACCATGACCATGACCATGACCATCATGGTCACATACATCCGGAAGGTGCAACGTCAAAAGCGTATCAGGATGCCCATGAACGCGCCCATGCTGCCGATATTCAACGCCGTTTTGATGGTCAAACAGTGACTAATGGACAGATCCTGCTGTTCGGCCTGACCGGAGGGCTTATCCCCTGTCCGGCTGCGATCACCGTTTTACTGATTTGTATCCAGCTTAAAGCGTTTACGCTGGGCGCCACGATGGTACTGAGCTTTAGTCTTGGCCTGGCATTAACGCTGGTGACGGTAGGCGTTGGCGCGGCGATAAGCGTTCAACAGGCAGCAAAGCGCTGGAGTGGTTTTTCGACGCTTGCCCGGCGGGCGCCCTATTTTTCGAGCATTCTGATTGGTCTGGTCGGCGTGTATATGGGAATTCATGGCTATACCGGGATCATGCAGTAAATATGTAACGCTTCTGCTCAGGCCGTATCATTCACATCGGGTTTCATTCCAGAAGCGTTTTTACTTATCAAACGGTATGAAAGGCCATACATTCAGCGTCCCGCCTGAATTCTGTATTTTACTCCACTACACCACAGGCAAAAAATACCCCACCGCCACCGGGTTTAGCCGGCGTGTCAGTGTTTCTGGATAGGGTCGCCGGAGGCGGGTTATTGCGGAGCGATAAACGGAGTTCGCTGCAGTGATTTACAAAACCGGGTACCAAACAGCAGTTCCCGTAATCGGTTCCGCATTCCCAGCTTCACCAGTAACCGGTATTTGTCCTGCCAGATTTGCTTCTCCTGTGTATTCAGCCTTCCACACAACGCTGACAACCTTCCTCGTCCACGGTAAACTTCCTGAAGCAAGCGTAACTGGGCCAGGCTCACTCCGCATGCCAGTATCTCCCGGTGCATCAACTGATCCATATAGTTCATCAACCGCTTCGGATTGTTAAATATCGGTGGCACTTCCAGAAAGCCCGTCACCGGATCCGGAGATAACAAAAAGGCGTCCAGCCCTCCTGTCCTGCGCAGGCGTGCGCCCCCGGCCCACTGTTCATCCCGCCGCCACCGAATAAGTATCTCCGCCAGTTCCTGCTCCAGCAGCGCCGGGATGCCGCCGTATACCTTCAGTACCACCCGGTCGCTGAAAAACAGCTCATCGCTGATAATCATAACCGGGTAGTCCGGCAGTATCTGTCTCAGGGAATAGAACAAAAAGAGATGTTCACGGGGACGCAGACACAGTATCAGTATGGCCTCCGGTTTCCGACGTAATTGCTGCAACAGAACAGGCAGACTGTATGCGGTTTCACAGTTGCAGCCCGGCAGAAATCTCCGGACCAGGTGTGCCACGGCGATCGTCACCGGCCAGCAGTCACCGTAAACGATAATCTGCCGGGCCGGCATCCGGTTATGTTCCGTCATCCTCATCCTCCTTCTTTTTCAGGATTTTCCCCGCATTTCTGTTACTGCACAGCCGGTTCCACAGTTCATTTGCCATCGACCTGTCACCATTACCGACCCGGCGTTTTGATACCAGCGGCGGTCCGGCTTTTTCACGGCGCGTGGACGGGGTGGGACTGTCAAGAACCCGGATAACATAAATCTCATAGCGTCGTGCTTTATTAGGCAGGGTCTGGTGACGGCAGATGCTGACCACCCGCGATGTTTTGCTTCGCAGATAGGCAATCAGGTAGCTGGCCCGTCTGGCCGTGATGTGAAACGCCTCTGCTATCTGGTTACGCTGAACCCAGTTCTGCTGCAACAGGCACCAGTGTGCCACAATGATATACAGGGGCTCGTCGGCATACTGGCGGACGCTTTCCGGAATAAAACAGGCATCATGGTTGGTCTGTCCGGGATAATGAATATCGTTACCAGGGGTAAGGTACTGCTTTTTTGCGTGTGTATTATCAGGGCACATAAAACCTCTCCATAACTGGGTAAATGATTTCCCGGAGGTGAAGAACAACTCTTAAATAGTATTTATTATTAATGTGGGTTTATTCGGGATTAGTTCCCCGATAACTCAGTCAGTTCTTTTATTTTTATTATCTGCCCCCCCGATTAGTTATAGGTAACAGTAACGGGTATTGCAGCAGAAAACGTTCCTGTCTTTACACTTCCCCCCGGGGTCGGGGTTATTACTGCAGTATATACCTTCGACACATTACCGGTGACAGCTCCTGTAATAGTAATATCCCCCAGTACTTCTTGTTTATCAAAAGTAATCTCTTTTCCTTTATCATCTTTTATTGAAAGCCGGAGTCCATTAGGCTGACCTTTGTTGGGGCCATCCAGGCTGACAAGATTCAGAGTTTGCCCGGTATCCTGTGTCAGTGCACCTTTCCCGAAGGTGATGGCCAGAGGGATCGTGAATTCCTGTCCCATAGCCGGTCGTAAAACCTGCGTGGCGATCACTGTAAAATTTGCCTGTCTGGTCTGTGAAGGTTCATAAGTCGTATAAATATGCCCAAAGTTGACCTGTAATGGAACAATGTCAACTTTACCCAATCCGTTTCTGAGAATTCTCACATTAAAACCAGATAAAATAAATCCGTTTTGTCTCAAAGAATAAGAAAAAGGTACAATATTTAAAACATTACTTATCCCCGTAAAAGCTGTAACTGCACTACTCTCTGAATATGCTTTTGTATATAAGAAATCCAGTGTTATCCTTACTTTTCGTTCTGTAGTCCCAACAGGTAGTTTTGTGCCAAACTCTTTTCGTAACTCATTTCCTGACTGAGTACTCTTTATTTCATCCCAGGAGAACGAAACAGCACTTGAAGCATTTCCTGTTTCTTTAATGGACATTCTGAATCCAAGTCCCATCGCATCTAGTGTCTTGGTAAATTTACTGAAGTAGCCCTGATTAAATACCAGCTGTGGAAATTGCGTGTCATATCCCATGTAACATTTAAAAACTGCATCCTGATTGATTGTATAGATAACCGAATCCGTGCCAGGTTTAAAATCATCGGTTGTCAAATTTATACTTCTTAAATTAATATTCTGACCGGAAGTGACTGCACATTCATTTATACCTAGCTCAACCGCATACACTTTAGTCACACATAAAGAGCACAACATCATCACCAGCACGGTCAGTTTTGTTTTCAGATTAAAAATCCATTCTGTCATGATGTCGCCCCTGCGTCCTTAAACGCGCAGTTCAGGGCATCGCAGGTGTAGCGATTCATCTGCAGTCCCCCGTAATCATCAATATACCCCACCCACAGCGTCCGGGTTTCTGCCGGCAGAACAGCCTTTAAAGGCAGGTTCCCCAGGGGCGGTACCATCACGCCCTCGCGGAAACCGCTGAGCCTGTGGCTACGGTCTGCTCCCAGCCACGCCACAGTGATGTAGTACGGCGTCGGGTTTCTGAGGGTCAGATGTCCCGCATTCCGCTCAGCAGTCAGCTTTCTTTCCGGCTGGTCACTGCTGCTTCTGATAATGGCTTTCGGACGGTAAAACAGTTTCAGCTGGCTCTGCATGGCCAGTTGCAGAACGTTGTCGTCTTCTGGCTTCGGGGGAACGCCCCGCACGTTAAACCAGAACAGTGTTTCCCTGTCCTGAGGGAGCTTATCTGTCAGCCCGCGAACCTGGGTGATGCGGACCTGGGATTTCTGTCCGGCATCAATACGCTGCAGCGGCGGCAGCGCCATCAGCGCATCGGTTCTCACCCCGTCAGCGTCCGTCACCCAGGACTGCGCCAGGAACGGCGTGGTTTTGTCATCGTTATTCAGCGTGATGGCCACCGTTTTCTGCGGCGCATCCATGATAATACGGGTCCGGTCAACATTGACGGCCGCCGGGCTGTACTGGCTCCATGCTGCCGCCAGTGCGAGTAAAATCACACGGCTTCTTCTGCTGTTTTTCACCTGTTTTCTCCTTTAGACCTGCTCTGTGACAGGGATATTTTTATCTGCAGGGCAGTAACAGCGGCCCCCGGCTGAGTGTCACCGTTTCCGGCAGGGTGAGTCTGCACTGCACCCGGCCATCCCAGGACACATTCAGGGTCCGGCGGTCTTCCCCGCTGAGACCTGTCAGGTAGGCCAGACCGCCATCTCCGACCATCCCCGCGGTTCTGCCGGTTTTCCCGGACACCACCAGGGCGCCAAACGGCGGACTTGCGCCATCAGCCAGCCGGATATGACCGAGCACCTGCTCCCCCTGGCTGGCGTCAATCTTCCGGTAGCCCACCGCGCCCTCCGTCAGTACCTGACTGATGACGGAGCTGCTGACGTCCACGTCCTCCGGCAGGGCGGCCACATCAACCGAAATATCGCTGCGGCGATAGCTGCTGCCGGCGCTCACCACGCCCACCCCGAAGCGGTTGGTCACCCCGCTGTTGCCGTTCACCGGCACACCGGCCACGTCTCCGGTATCTATCATCATGCGGGGCTCATTCCCGGCCATCGACTGGCTGAAAGCGGCACCGTGGGCGGTGGCAGTCACCGAGCCGTACCAGCTCAGGCCCAGGCTGCGGTACTGTCCGGGCTGCAGGGTGGCGTCCGCTGCCGCCTGGCCCCACGGCAGACGGCTCTGCACGCTGCCGCTGAAGCTGCTGCCGGTGTCATAACGGTTATGACCGGCGCTGATGTTCCATGTAGTGTCCGGGTTATGGAAATCGCTGTAATTCACGGTCTGCTGCAGGCCGCCCCGGTTATCTTTCTGTACGCTGTAACTCACCTGGCGACTGTCTCCCCACGGGATACTGATGGTGGCGTAGACCTGGTTCTGGCTACCCCCGCCGGTGTACTGGTTACGGGCAAACGACACCGAGGCCGAGAGTCCCTGAAGGTCGCCGAGACTGAACACCTTGTTGAGGCTGAGCATGTAGTTATTGTTGGACTGTGCGTTCCAGTAATTGAGCCGGCTTACCGAGAGGGCCGCGCTCATGTTGAGTACCGGAACGGACTGGCTATAAGTCACGGTGTAGCTCTGTTTTTCATGCCATGCATCGCCGCCGTCAGTGGTCCGACGCTGCAGGTACTCCGGCATGGACAGAAAATGGCGGTCCGAGAAGCGGTATCCGACGAACGCCAGGGTACTGCCGGTTTTATCAAACGTTTTGGCATAGTTGATACGGTAGCTGTAACCGGACTGCTTCTGCCCATGCGGCAACCGCGCATCTGAGCGGGTGACGTCCGCAGACAGAGCGCCCAACAGCCCCATATTCTGGCCGATCCCGAGCGCCGCGGACTGGTAGTCGCCGGTGGAGGCAATGAGGCCGCCATACAGCGACGTGTTGTTAAATGCTCCCCAGGTGGCCTCCCCGAGCAGAAAGTCAGGGCTGACCGTGCTGTTGTTATGCGTCCCGCCGTACAGCGGACGTCCGGCGGCCACCTTATAGCGAACCTGTCCCTGGCGTGCCATAAAGGGGACGCTGGCCGTGTTGACCTGCCAGGTCCGGACGCTACCGTCGCTTTCCCGGACGCTGACATCCAGGTTGCCGCTGATATTCTGGCTCAGGTCGGGAAGCTCAAAAGGCCCCGGCGACACCCGGGTCTGGTACAGAATGCGACCATTCTGGCTGACGGTGACCTGTGCATTACTGTTCGCAATGCCGCTAATTTTCGGGGCATACCCCTGAAGAGAGGGCGGCAGCATGCGCTCATCGCTGGCCAAAGTGAGCCCGGCAAAGCGGAAGGAGTCAAAAATAGCGGAGCTGAGGTACGTCTGTCCGAGCGTCAGTTTTGAGCGCAGTGCTGGCAAGGCACGGAACAGATACGTCTGCGGCAGATAAAAATCGGACTGTGATGCGCCCTGCCCACTGTCAAAACGGCTGTACTGGTAATCGCTCCGCAATCGCCAGGCGCCGAGATTAAACCCGGCGGTGCCGTAGAGGCTGTAGCTGGTAGAGGTTTCCCCCTGCTGCGGCATATAGCGGTTGACCATCAGGCTGTAATCAAGCAGGCCGGCGGTGACGCCGTCGCTCCAGCGTGAAGGGGGCACCCAGTCCGGGTCCTGATAACGCATCCAGGCCTGGGGAATAATGAAGGTCAGACGCTGATTTTCAGCGCTGTACCGTACCTGACTGTCAGCGGAGCGCAGCTCAAGGCATTGCCCGTCCGGGATACCGGTAACGGGTTTCAGGCCATGAATAATCTTATCCTTAAGACCCAGCATGGCCACCATGTCTGTTGTCACACAGATGACGGCCGCGTCGCGTCCGGCAACCGGTACAACCCTGACCGGATACTGTTCCCGTACCGGCTGGTCATTGAGCCAGATATCGAGAATATAGTTACCGGGCGCCACATACCCCTCGCGGCTGAAGGCCGTGAGGTCCACGTTAGACAGGTTCCCGCTGTCCAGCAGGCTGGCATTGAACTCCGTGGCCTGCGACTTCAGGACGGAAAATGTCAGGGTAATCAGAATGGCAAGCCGGGTAATTTTCATGGCATGGCGCTTTCGTGTTGTCGTCCGTGTAACAGACAGCCCGCAGGCACAGTCAGATATAAAAGCCGTCCGATCCCCTCCGTGGACGGCTTCTCCCTGTCGTTATTTACCGCGTGAAATCACAGGTATTTCAGGGTGTAGGTGACGGATGCGTTGAAGTCACCGGGAGTGACGCCATTATCCAGTGCTATTAGTCGGGCAAAGAAGTTGAGTTCGTTGTTTCCGGCCTGCAGTTGCTGAGCGTCGCCATCCGGCATCGGGGTGTTGGGATCGATAATTGTGGCGTTGTCACTCTTCAGTAGCTGGACACCAACATGCTGTGCGATACCGCTGGTGGTGTAAGCCTTTTTGCTGGTATTCGCTGCGCCAGAGAAAGATACGGTTACTTTGGACATTTTCCCTGCGGAGCCAGCTGTGTCCGGGGTATTCGGATCGAAAGCACAGTTCTGTAGATGAATGGTGAACGGTTTTGATTCCGTAGTTGCGTCGGCGGTATTCAGTTTACGGTAAGAAATCTGTCCAAACGGAACGGTGATCGCATCGTCGCCCGGTGCGATATCACAGGGGGAGTTGGTGATGGTGCCAGTGAAGGTAATTTTACCTGAGCCGAACGGGCCTGCTGTGGGTGGATCGACTGCATATACAGAAGCGCCATACATCATACCGGCAGCCGCCATGGCAAGTATTATTTTATTACGCATAGATAATATGTCCTTTGGGTAAATGAGAATTATTTTGCAAAGGCTGAAAACAACTCTGAGGGTATTAATGAAAGCGTTCAGAAAAGATTCGTATGAATAATAAACGCCTGGTGTTAAACGAAGCACCTGAACTTTCCATCGAAAAATATTGATTTCAGCTAATGCCTAATCAGTTGTAAGAAAATTCTTATTCAAATTAAAACAATAAAAATAGATCGATACGATCGATGATTATGATCGTAATTTAAGAATAATCATCAAAGAAATACTTTTTAATGTAATTATAAGCGGGTGAATACCTAACAGACAGATATTCGCAGCGGACATGAAATATTTTGTAATATATTATCGGGAATGTATGTTTTGCTTTTCCATTACACTGGATATTTACAAAACATAATACTAATCATATATAACAATGAAATTACTGGCAGCATAAAAAACTGGATATAACGCAAGTAAAAGGCATTTAATTCCAAAACATTAACTTAATAAATCATTATGAACCATCATAAGTGGAAGGAATAAAAAATAATAAATGAAATGATATTCTTCTGTATTTGTGATGAGCATCACAATAGATATAAATGCAGGTACCCTGACATTTCTAAACTTCGCGGATGAAATTTAAAAACAATGCCGACAGCAAAGAACAAACTGGTAATAGCTGTCAGACATAATGCTGCCTGCTGTAATGTATACAGCAGGCTGGGGGATATTAATGCGCGGCGTCGTGCTGCACGGAGTGCGTGGGTGATTCCTGAACTGACTGAGAGTCTACAACTATGCCATCCTGAGCTGATTTCAGTAATAGACCTGCCTGATAGTATTTTCCTTCGTTCATCAAGGAAAGCGCTGTGGTCACATCCTTACGGGTTTGCTGAAGAGGAATGAGTTCCTGATTTTCAATAACACTGACGCCTGCTAGTTTCAGGGCCTCTATAGTCCCTTTTTTATCTCCTTCTTTCATTTTCTGGTTTGCTTTATTAATAGCATCATTTTTCTGGCCCGCAGGGAGATAATCTTCTGCTACCGTAATCGATGAATTTATCCGAATATAGTGGTCTCCTTCAACTGGGGCTTTTTTATCTGATTTGACATACAGATTCCAGTCAGTGCTGTCATCGTTCAGGAGTTTTTCTGCTTGCGCAGCCAGTTGTTCCGCCTTTTGGGTGCGACCATTAAACAACTCGAATCGCGACATTCCGATATCACGCATGGCCTGCCAGGCCTGTCCGGATATCTTGTCATTATTCAGAGTAACGTTATCAGTCATGTTTGTTGCGGCCATAATATTTCCTGAAAACAGGATAACCATCAGCGCAACGCCTGGCATAATATGGCTTTTCATAATCCATCATCTCCACAAAGTAACATTTTTTATCGGATTATCCTATTCAGAACCGGTAACCCACGCCAAGATTAAAACCATTGCTATTAAGGCTTCCGCTGTTATGGGTAGCATCAAAATCCGCTCCCTCATAACCCAGAGTTATAGCGACACTACTGACCGGGGTATAAGCCACGCCAGCAGAATAACCATATCCGACCTTACTGTCAGACTCATTTATCCCGTGATCACGCTGATGCAATAATACGGGGCCCACTTGACTATACAGACTTAACTGGTTATTTATTTTCCATGAGGGGCCTGCAAGCAGGGAGTAATAACGGGTTGTTACACGACCATTACTGCTTTCATCGGAATAGCGCTGGCTTCCATTTAGCCATGCAAATGAGGTTGTCAGCCCCCAGTCCGGTGACATTTCATAGTTGTTTGCCAGCCGTACCCCACGCAACGTCCCGGCGTGATTAGTATGGGACTGGGCGTATCCAAGTGAAAATGTACTGGCATTATCGTCTGCCCATACCGGACTGGCTGCAGCAGACAGCAGAACAATACCGGCACTTCCGGCTAATAGCATTTTGTTCATCTTCTTCTCTCCGGTTATTTTTACCTGATGCCTTACTGGCATGTATTAAGTTAAAATCTTTCCGTGATAACAAACTATAAATAAATCTTTTAAATTATGAGCGCTGTTACGCCAGCAAATACCTTTATCTCCGGCTGTCGGGAGGCTATTCACGAAAATATATCCAGGCCAGAAACAGAATTTAATAATAAATAAACTGAAAAATAAAAACTGACAAAAATAGAAGTTCACTGATATATACCCAAAATAATTCGAGTTGCTTAAAGGTGGCAAGGGAGTGAGTCCCCGGGAGCATAGATAACTCTGTGACTGGGGTGAGCGACAATTCTGCCGGGAGCAGATTTGAACGTCGCGTGCGACGGCCCGTCAGGGCGAGGCCCATGGATGGACCGAGTAATCCGTAGCCAACACATAAGCAACTTGAAGTATGAAGGATATATAACGGGAAAGAAGGCATATCGGCCTGGTAAATCAACGTCTGTGATTTAAGTTGCAGGAAACGGCTATGGAGAGGGGGGGGGCGGCAGTTATCGGGCAGTAACGGCATTGTTCAGTGAGTATCCAGGAAACAAAAAAAGAAGGGAGCGGTACTCCCTTCGTAAACATGTCAGAATACGACATTTTGGTACTCTTTTATTTATTATCTGGCCGTAAAAGTTATGCTGTTGGCAGATATCTCCAGTCAACATAAAAAAATACCACCAGCTAAAAATGTGATGCAAACCACCATTAAGCAGCTAACCAAATTGACTGTGCCACTAAATCCGGAAAAGAGTTTGAATCCGGGGATAACATCTGATGCAGAAATTAGCACCAGTCTTCGATTCGGATACCCGGAATGCGTTCAAATTCGCGGAGATTGTTTGTGACGACGACCAGTCCGCGGCTACCGGCATGGCCAGCAATCATCTGGTCATAAGGCCCGACAGGTGTTCCCTTGCGGGCCAGTTCGGCACGGATTTGACCGGTATGTATCGCTGCCTGTGTATCGTAATCCAGAACCTCAAGGCGGGAGATAAATCCCTCCACGACGGCAAGATTACGCTCCGGCGCCAGGCTTTTTTCAGCACCGTAAATCAGCTCCATTAAGGTGATGGAGCTGATACACATTCGGGATGTATTGAGGTTGAAGCGTTCTCTGATGTGTTCGGGCTTATTTTTGATGGTGAAAATACAGGTATTGGTATCAAGCATGAATTTCAGCATCAAAATCCTTCCCGTTCCTGTACTGCGGGTTGTTCTCTGGTACTCATAAAATCAGTACTGGCGCCTTCGCCATCGAACCAGCTGTCCCAGGATTCTCCGACTGGAGTAATGATTCTGCTTCTACCAACCGCAATGATTTCGACATGTTTCACATCCTCCGGAAAGGATATCGATTTAGGCAATCTGACTGCCTGGGTCCGGTTACTAAAAAAAAGTGTTGTGTGCATAACTGCCTCCTTTCTGGATATACAACGCGTATATCCATTATGAGTAGAGGCGATGTATATGTCAAAGAGATATACAGGAAAAAATAATCCAGTCGCTTAACGCGCACTCCGCAGGGCATCCTTGTCCAACCCCGGCAATCGGGGAAAACGAGTTTCCCCGACTCCGGCATTTCTGAATACATCCAATGAAGGAAATACCATGCAAACAATGCATAAAAAACATATGTGCCGATGGCTTCTGCCCGGTTTGCTCGGTCTGGCTCTGTGTGCGCCAGTACCACATACTTACGCAGCCATCATTGAGGCAGGATTTTATCCGGAAGGTACAGATCTCCAGCTTGTTCTTAAGATAATTGAGACCGCGCGACAGGAAATCCGTCTGATGGACTATTCCTTCACCTCTTGGGAGGTGGTCCGGTTCGAACATTCAGTGAGTACAAAATTCTCCATGTCAAAGTGATCGTCAGCGACGACCGCCACACCGAGGTGGACGCGTCAGAATCGCTGATCGGACACGTCGCAATCTACACTCTGACTTATAAGCCAGCCTGAAGGGGCATGTTGGCTTTGACGATCAGGCAAAAAACAACGGCGAATAAAATAAAGTCGTATGATGATCTTCACATTTATCATCATCAGCGTTCATATTACTCAACCTGTAATCAACCTCTGGCGTTTTTCTGTATTCATCACAACCATTTCCGGTAAAGGTAAAAAAGGGATTTGAACCTTTCCGGAGATGATAATGAAGGTAAATACATGGACAATTTTGCTTATGTCGGCGCATCTGACGGCCTGTGCCGTCCCTGGCACAGAAAAATATCAGACCAGCATGGACAGCGTTACGGCAGAAAAAATAAGCCGGATTATCCAGTCGGATGTCATTCCTTATAAAGGCGAAAACCATGGAGAAGTTATCAGCCGCGTATCGTCTGCTTTTCTCGGAACACCTTATCAGGCGGATACGCTCATCGGTGGGCCCGGCATCCCCGAAGTCCTTGTAGCGAATTTCAACGGCGTGGACTGCTTTACACTGGCTGATTACGTTGAAGCCCTGGCCCGCAGCGATAATCAGAAATCGTTTCTGCATAATCTTGCCAGGACTCGCTACGCCGCGGGCAAAGTTGCTTATCTCAGCCGCCGGCACTTCTTCTCTGACTGGTTCGCCGCAACACCGCGTAATGCACGGGATGTAACGCCGGATATCAGCCCTGATTATGTCGTTGTTGACAAGCAGCTTAACCATAAACCTGATGGCGGCGAGTACATTCCTGGTCTGGGCATCCATCCTCGTAAAATAAATTACATTCCCGGAAGAGCCATCAACCAGCAGGTCATGAACCACCTAAAAAACGGGGATTATATCGGTGTCTACTCCCCGCTTGACGGGCTGGACGTTTCACATGTGGGTATCGTAGTTCGCCATGATGAACAGGTGTGGTTCAGGAACGCCTCCTCATTGGCCGCAAACAGAAAAGTGGTGGATACACCGTTTATGGAATACATGCATTCCAGACCGGGCATCGTTGTGTTGCGGGCTGAATGATAAAGTCATTACCGGAGTCGCCAGCTGATAATAGCCGTCCGACATAGGTATTGAAACCCTGTGTACTGTGGGGCCGACACGGGAAATTGCTGTAAATTCGTGGTTTTAGTAAATACTAGAAGATATTTGTCTGGAGCGGGCGAAGGGAATCGAACCCTCGTATAGAGCTTGGGAAGCTCTCGTTCTACCATTGAACTACGCCCGCTTTGAGATGCGTAAGGCATTATAAACCTTACGCTCTGGTTGGCAAGAGACTTACTGGCTGACTGGCGATTAATTCGCCGTCAGCACTTCGGTTTACTCCCCTGCGGCGGCAGATAACGCAGCGGATCGATGGCCGTCGCCCGGTAGCGAATCTGGAAGTGTAGTCTTACGGATGCAGCATCCGTGCTGCCCATCGTAGCGATTTTTTGCCCCGCTTTAACGCTTTGTCCATTATTAACCAGCATGGTGTCATTATGAGCGTAAGCCGTAATGTAATCTTCATTGTGCTTAATCATGATGAGATTGCCGTAACCGCGCAGCTGGTTCCCGACATAGACAACTTTACCCGCTCCCGCCGCATAAACAGGCGTTCCGCGCGCGCCCGCAATATCGATCCCCTTATTTCCGCCCTCCGCGGTGGAATAAGGTAAAATCACTTTACCGTTAGCAGGCCATACCCAACAACGCTGCCCCACCGGCGGCCAGGAGGATTTTGGCACCGAAGATGACGGTCTGACCGCAGCAGTTTTTGTTGCTGTTTTATTGCTGGTTTTGCGTGTTGAACTGCTACTCTTTGCGCTGCCGCGCACTTTAATTCGCTGCCCCACCTCAATAGTATAAGGCGGAGAAATGCCATTCAGTCGGGCCAGTTCTTTCACGCTGGTTCCCGTAGCGCGCGATATACGATACAACGTATCGCCGCGCTTAACGGTATAGACGGAGCCGGAATACGTTCCTGAGCCGGAATTACTGGAACACCCCGCCAGCAGCAGCCCTGTGCATAACAGCACCGCAATACCCAGGCTATTTTTGTTCAGGCGTCCTGCGCTCAAAACCATTCCTCACTCTATTGACAGACGCCTTATGATAGCAGCCAAATGCCGTATGCCCAATCCATTGACGCCGGAAAGGGTCCGCGTGGATGATGATGCCGCGAATATCCGATATGCCAGCATAATATCGACTCACGGCACAATGGCGCTCGTCTGCGTTCTGTCAGGGCCTGTTTTGGTAATGCCTTTCTTTCTGTTATGCGCTACGCTGATCGTCTGAGTATATGGCCTGGCCATGCTGCCGGGTCATTTTAATTTTCAGGAGCTTTCATGACTGAGGAACATGTCGTTTTATTGGATGAGCAGGATAAGCCTTCCGGCACACTGGAAAAGTATGCGGCTCATACGCTTAATACGCCTTTGCATCTGGCTTTCTCCTGCTGGCTATTTAACGAAGATGGCCAGTTGCTGGTAACACGACGGTCGCTGAGCAAGAAAGCCTGGCCAGGCGTGTGGACGAATTCGGTTTGCGGTCATCCGCAACAAGGCGAAACCACCGAAGAGGCGATCATCCGCCGTTGTCGGTTCGAACTCGGCGTGGAAATTACCGATCTCACCCCCGTCTATCCGCACTTCAGCTATCGAGCGACAGATCCAAACGGTATTGTGGAAAATGAAGTCTGTCCGGTATTTGCCGCGCGGGCAACCAGTGTGTTACAGGTTAACAGCGAAGAGGTGATGGACTATCAGTGGAGCGAATTTAAAAGCGTATGGAAAAGCCTTCTCGCTACGCCGTGGGCATTTAGCCCGTGGATGGTCATGCAAGCGTCAGACGAACAAGCGCGTGAACGACTGCTCAATTACTGCCAGCGTTAAAAATTGCCTGATGGCGCTACGTCTGAACGAAGAGATGCCGGATGGCGGCTAATGCCCCATCCGGCAATTTACATCTTATTTCACCGGACGCATCGCCGGGAACAGAATAACGTCGCGAATCGTGTGGCTGTTAGTAAACAGCATCACCATACGGTCGATACCAATTCCCAGACCCGCTGTCGGCGGTAACCCGTGTTCCAGCGCCGTCACGTAGTCTTCGTCGTAGAACATGGCTTCGTCGTCGCCCGCCGCTTTTGCATTAACCTGATCCAGGAAACGCTGCGCCTGGTCTTCCGCATCGTTCAACTCGCTAAAGCCATTACCGATTTCACGACCGCCGATAAAGAACTCGAAGCGGTCAGTGATTTCCGGGTTCACATCATTACGACGCGCCAGCGGAGACACTTCAGCCGGATATTCGGTGATGAAGGTCGGCTGAATCAGATGCGCTTCAGCGACTTCGTCAAAGATCTCGGTGACGATACGGCCCAGACCCCAGCTTTTCTCGACGTGAATGCCGATGCTTTCAGCAATCGCCTTCGCGGAATCGAAGTTGTCCAGATCAGCCATATCCGTTTCCGGGCGATATTTCTTGATCGCTTCACGCATGGTCAGTTTTTCGAACGGCTTACCGAAGTCAAACACTTCATCACCGTACGGAACCTGGGTGGTGCCCAGAACATCCTGCGCCAGCGTACGGAACAGAGACTCCGTCAGCTCGATCAGGTCTTTGTAGTCCGCATACGCCATATAGAGTTCCATCATGGTGAACTCAGGATTATGGCGCACGGAGATGCCTTCGTTACGGAAGTTACGGTTAATTTCGAATACGCGTTCGAAGCCGCCAACCACCAGACGCTTGAGGTACAGTTCCGGCGCGATACGCAGGTACATGTCCAGATCCAGCGCGTTGTGATGGGTGATAAACGGACGGGCAGACGCGCCGCCTGGGATCACCTGCATCATCGGGGTTTCGACTTCCATAAAGCCGCGAGCAACCATAAACTGGCGAATACCGGCCAGGATCTTCGAACGGGTTTTGAAGGTGTTACGGGATTCATCGTTAGAGATGAGATCCAGATAACGCTGGCGATAGCGCGCTTCCTGGTCCTGCAAGCCGTGGAATTTATCCGGCAACGGACGCAGCGCTTTCGTCAGCAGGCGCAGTTCGGTGCAGTGGATAGACAGCTCGCCGGTTTTGGTTTTGAACAGCTTACCTTTCGCGCCGAGGATATCGCCAAGATCCCACTTCTTGAACTGCTCGTTGTAAACGCCTTCCGGCAGATCATCGCGCGCCACATACAGCTGAATGCGGCCGCCTACGTCTTGCAGGGTAACAAAAGAGGCCTTACCCATAATACGGCGAGTCATCATACGGCCCGCGACGGACACTTCAATATTCAGCGCTTCCAGTTCTTCAGCTTCTTTCGCGTCAAACTCTGCGTGCAGTTGGTCTGAGGTACGGTCACGACGGAAATCGTTCGGGAACGGGATACCCTGCTCACGCAGTGCAGCCAGCTTCTCGCGACGTGCCTTCATTTCATTGTTAAGATCGACTACCTCGTCAGCGCCCTGTGCGTTTTGTTCAGACATGTTGATTCCTCATAGCCCTGCTTTCAAACTTGCTTCGATAAATTGATCCAGACTACCGTCCAGTACCGCCTGTGTATTGCGGGTTTCCACCCCAGTACGCAGGTCTTTAATGCGGGAATCGTCCAGGACATAGGAACGAATCTGGCTTCCCCAGCCGATATCGGACTTAGTGTCTTCCATCGCCTGTTTTTCAGCGTTCTTTTTCTGCATCTCCAGTTCATAAAGCTTCGCTTTCATCTGCTTCATGGCCTGGTCTTTGTTTTTGTGCTGCGAACGGTCGTTCTGGCACTGCGTCACAATCCCGGTGGGAATATGGGTGATACGCACGGCGGATTCCGTACGGTTAACGTGCTGACCGCCTGCGCCAGACGCGCGATAGACGTCGATACGCAGATCCGCCGGGTTAATGTCGATATCGATATCGTCGTCCACTTCCGGGTACACAAACGCGGAGCTAAACGAGGTATGACGGCGACCGCCGGAGTCGAACGGGCTTTTACGCACCAGACGATGTACGCCAGTTTCAGTGCGCAGCCAGCCATAGGCATATTCGCCGGAGATTTTGATAGTCGCGGACTTAATACCGGCGACTTCCCCTTCCGATTCTTCAATGATTTCCGTCTTGAAGCCGCGCGCTTCCGCCCAACGCAGATACATACGCAGCAACATGCTGGCCCAGTCCTGCGCTTCAGTACCACCGGAACCGGCCTGAATATCGAGATAGCAATCGGCGCTATCGTACTCGCCGGAGAACATCCGACGGAATTCCAACTGCGCCAGTTTCTCTTCCAGCGTATTCAGTTCCGCGACGGCTTCGTTAAACGTCTCTTCGTCGTCAGCTTCTACCGCCAGTTCCAGCAGCCCGGAAACGTCGTCCAGCCCCTGAGTCATTTGATCAAGCGTATCGACGATCGCTTCGAGCGATGAACGCTCTTTTCCCAGCGCCTGCGCGCGCTCAGGTTCGTTCCAGACATCCGGCTGTTCCAGCTCGGCGTTTACTTCTTCCAGACGCTCTTTCTTAGCATCGTAGTCAAAGATACCCCCTAAGAACGTTGGTGCGTTCCGTGAGGTCCTGAATGCGGTTATTCACCGGGTTAATTTCAAACATGGTCTGATTTCTTTTATTTGACTTGTCAAAATGCGGTTATAAGGGCGAAATATTAGCGGATTTCGCCCCTTAATTACAGCGAAAGTGTTGTTAAATCGCCCCGATCATAGCGGCCAAATATCATCGATAATAATCTGTAAACTACGGTTGCCGCGAAACTCGTTAATGTCCAGTTTATAAGCCAGTTCTACCTCCCGCACGCCGTTATCCGGCCAACAGGTCGTATCAATATTAAATGCGATGCCATCCAACAGCGGGCCGCCGCCGACAGGCTCCACCATCACCTTGAGGTGACGCTCGCCCACCAGACGCTGCTGTAGCAGACGGAAACGACCATCGAATAACGGTTCCGGGAACATTTGCCCCCACGGTCCGGCATCCCGCAACAGTTGCGCCACTTCCATAGACATCTCCGCCGCGCTTAATGGACCATCGGAGATCACCTCGCCTTGCAACAGGGCAGGATCGAGCCATTCCGTCACCAGCTCGCCAAACCGTTGCTGAAACTGCTCGAATTTATGCTCTTCCAGCGACAATCCCGCCGCCATCGCATGGCCGCCGAACTTGATCATCAGATCAGGGTAAAGGGTATCCAGCCGTTCCAGCGCATCGCGCATATGCAGCCCCTGAATCGATCGGCCTGAGCCTTTTAGCGTGCCGTCGCCCGCAGGCGCAAAGGCGATCACCGGGCGGTGAAAACGCTCTTTAATGCGCGACGCCAGAATTCCGACCACGCCCTGGTGCCATTCAGGATGATACATCGCCAGACCGCCCGGAAGCGTTTCACTACTGCGCTCAAGCTTTTCGCACAGGATAAGCGCTTCCGCCTGCATCCCCTGCTCTATTTCTTTGCGCGTCTGGTTAAGCGCATCCAGCTCGCTGGCCAGAACACGCGCTTCGCCGAGGTTGTCGCACAACAGTAACGCCACGCCAACGGACATATCATCCAGCCTGCCGGCGGCATTCAGGCGAGGCCCCAACGCGAAGCCTAAATCACTGGCGGCAAGCTGCTGCGGATCGCGATTCGATATCTCCAGCAACGCTTTAATTCCCGGACGGCATTTCCCGGCACGAATACGACTTAGCCCTTGCCAGGTCAGAATACGGTTGTTAGCGTCCAGCGGCACAACGTCTGCTACCGTTCCCAACGCCACTAAATCCAGCAGCTCCGCCAAATTCGGCGGCGCAATGTTGCGCTCGTCGAACCATCCTTTGTCGCGCAAAAATGTTCGCAACGCCAGCATCAGGTAAAACGCCACGCCGACGCCCGCCAGCGACTTAGACGGGAATTCGCAGTCGCGCAGATTGGGATTAATAATCGCTTCGGCCTCCGGCAATGTATCGCCAGGCAGGTGGTGATCGGTCACGATCACCGGAATCCCCAACGTCTTTGCATGCGCTACGCCGGCGTGGGATGAGATGCCGTTATCTACGGTGACGATAAGCTGCGCGCCGCGCGCCTTCGCCTGATCGACCACTTCCGGGCTTAAACCGTAGCCGTCCTCAAAGCGATTAGGCACCAGATAACTGATGTTGTCACATCCCAACGCACGCATTCCCAATACGCTTAGCGCAGTACTGGTCGCGCCGTCGGCGTCAAAATCGCCAACAACAATAATGCGGATACCTTCGCGAAAGGCGTTGTAGAGGATCTCCACCGCGTTATCTATGCCGCTAAGCTGTTGCCAGGGCAGCATTCCTTTCACGCTGCGCTCCAGTTCGCGGGCGCTACGAACGCCCCGGCTGGCATATAAACGTCGTAGTAATGGAGGAAGATCGGCGGGGAGTTCCGCCGTCTCATCAGCCTCGCGCCGACGAAGTTGTCTCTGTTGTTTCACGCGTATTATTTACCACTGGTCTGTTTTTGATGCTCATCAAGAAACGCTTTCATCTCTTTCGGTCCCTGATAGCCAGGCACCACATAGCCGTTACTCAATACAATGGCTGGCGTACCGCTGACGCCCAACTGCACGCCCAACGCATAATGATCAGCAATGTTCACGTCACAGCTTGCCGGTTTCACGCCCTTACCTGCCATGGCGTCATCAAACGCTTTGTTTTTGTCTTTGGCGCACCAGATAGATTTCATATCCTGCTCCGCCTGGCTTTCCAGCCCCTGGCGCGGGAAGGCCAGATAACGTACCGTGATCCCCAGCGCGTTATAATCTTTCATCTCTTCATGTAGCTTATGACAATAGCCGCAGGTGATATCGGTAAAAACAGTAATGACATGTTTCTCATCCGGCGCTTTATAGACGATCATCTCTTTTTCCAGCGCATTTAGCTGGCTCATCAGCAGTTTGTTCGTCACGTTTACCGGATGCGCGCCGCTCACGTCATACATCGGCCCTTGAATAATATGTTTGCCGTCATCAGTGACGTACAGTACGCCGCTGTGAGTGAGGACGGTTTTCATCCCTGCCACTGGCGAGGCCTGAATTTCCGTACTCTGAACGCCCAGCTTAGCCAGCGACTGACGGATAGCCGCATCATCCGCATGGGCCACGCCTGAAAACGCCGCCGCCAGTAAAGTGAACATCATAAAACGCTTTTTCATAAACTATCCTTTCCTGTCAGCACTCATGCCCGCGGATGGTGCTGTTGATGAAGTTGACGCAAACGCTCCGTTGCGACATGCGTATAAATTTGTGTCGTCGAAAGATCGCTATGCCCAAGTAGCATTTGTACAACGCGCAAGTCGGCACCGTGATTCAGCAAATGCGTGGCGAAAGCGTGACGTAAAACATGCGGCGATAGTTTTTCGCTATCGATTCCAGCCAGTACCGCATAATGTTTAATACGGTGCCAGAAGGTCTGCCGCGTCATCTGCTGCGCACGCTGGCTGGGGAATAATACGTCAATCGATACGCCATTGAGTAACCAGGGACGCCCATGCTCCAGATACGTTTCCAGCCAATATACCGCCTCTTCACCTAACGGCACCAACCGCTCTTTATTGCCTTTACCGATAACCCGCACCACGCCCTGCCGCAGACTGATATCGCTCATTGTCAGCCCCACCAGTTCCGACACGCGCAAACCGGTGGCATACAGCACTTCCAACATAGCTTTATCGCGCAGCTCCAAAGGTTGATCAATAAGCGGCGCCTGCAAGAGCCGTTCAACCTGCGCCTCGCTAAGATCTTTCGGTAAACGCTGCGGAAGCTTAGGCGAGGCCAACTGCGCGCTCGGATCATCCTCACGATACTTTTCACGGTACAGATGCTGGAAAAAGCGCCGCATAGCGCTTAACAGGCGTGCGGAGCTGGTCGCTTTGTATCCGCCCTCCACCCGTTCAGCCAATAGCGTTTGTAAATCATCAGCCTGCGCCGTCGCAAGCGTTTTTCCGCGATGATGCAACCACGCAACGACCATCGATAAATCGCGACGATACGCGCTTAATGTATTTTCCGCCAGATTTCGTTCCAGCCACAGGGCATCCAGAAACTGCTCAATACGCGCTAAATCCTGTTCCATTCGCGCTCCCTACTTCACGCTTACTTTTGGTGCATTATGCCTCATTGTGCCGTGAATGCAGTGATTCTGTTACACTACCCGCAACGCTATAGCAGAATCGAGATGTAACGTAATGAACATGGGTCTTTTTTACGGTTCCAGCACGTGCTACACCGAGATGGCCGCAGAGAAAATTCGCGATATCCTCGGCCCGGAGCTGGTGACATTACATAACCTCAAGGATGACGCCCCCGCCTTAATGGAGCAGTACGACGTGCTCATTTTAGGCATCCCCACCTGGGATTTTGGCGAAATTCAGGAGGACTGGGAAGCCGTCTGGGAGCAACTGGACGATCTCAATCTGGAAGGCAAAATCGTTGCGCTTTACGGTATGGGCGACCAGCTCGGCTACGGCGAGTGGTTCCTGGATGCGCTGGGTATGTTGCATGACAAACTTGCCCTCAAAGGCGTTAAATTTGTCGGCTACTGGCCCACAGAAGGCTACGAATTTACCAGCAATAAACCGGTCATTGCGGATGGGCAACTGTTTGTCGGCCTGGCGCTGGATGAAACGAACCAGTACGATCTCAGCGATGAGCGTATACAGACCTGGTGTGAACAAATTCTCGGCGAAATGGCCGAACACTACGCCTGAAACCTTACTCGCTGTACTTCCCTCTCGACGGAACCGCGTTTACGCCGTTCCGTTAGTGTTGGCCTGATATCGGCTGCTGTAACAGTATCCGACGCAACTCACGCCATTCCGCTTCTTCCATGCTATCCGCCGCCAGCCATAAATGCTGATGACGTCCAGACTCTGCGCGTAAACGCAACACCATCCCGCTCTTCAGTAACCAGGGCGGACGCAAGAGCGTCCAGTCCTGCCCCTGCCAGCGTAAGCGCCCGTCCATGAGTAGCTTGATCTCTCCCTGGCAGGTATTAATCCTGCGCTGGCTACGTACACAGTCAAACACGACCAGCGACAGTAGTATCATCCATAACGGGGTATAACTCAGCGGCCAGGGCATCAATAAAATCACCGCGGCAACCAGCCCATGAATGAGCAATGAGATCCACTGAGCGCGCCATGAGACGCGTAAATCAGATTGCCACAGGACCACGTTCCCGATTCCGTGTCTGAATGAGTCGGACCATCTGTTCCAGTTCAGCGTCAGCCGGTTTACCGTGATTCATTAACCAGTTAAATAAATCCGGGTCGTCACTCTGCAACAAACGGACAAAAATACGCTTTTCTTCATCACTTAAACTATCGTACTCATGTTCAAAAAACGGCATGATGGAAATATCAAGTTCGCGCATACCGCGACGACATGCCCAGTGAATACGTGCTTTATTGTGAATATCCATGTTCTTCCTGCCTCGCGAAAATGAAGTACCGGGCTATTGTAACGTGTTTTTGGCGTTGTTTTACGGGAATCTCAGTAATCTGGAACGCGATCGCGAAATAAAAGGCTGGGAATCAATATGTTCATCCGTTTTGGATACCGCCTCGCAAAACGATCAATCCGCTCTCAATGGGCTATTTAAAGCACTTGCAATGACCGATGGCTCTTTTACCATTAACCATTATTGTTGCAGCTAACCAGGACATTATTTATGGCTTTTATCTCCTTTCCACCACGTCATCCTTCATCGTCAGCCCGCCTGCCGCTGACGCTGATCGCGCTTGACGACTGGGCGCTGTCGACCATTACCGGCGTAGACAGTGAAAAGTATATTCAGGGCCAGGTCACCGCTGACGTAAGCCAGATGACTGAACAGCAACACCTTCTCGCCGCCCACTGCGATGCTAAAGGTAAGATGTGGAGCACTCTGCGCCTGTTCCGTGAGCGCGACGGTTTCGCCTGGATTGAACGCCGTAGCGTGCGTGAAGCGCAATTAACGGAGCTGAAAAAGTACGCCGTATTTTCCAAAGTAGTCATCGCGCCGGATGACGAACGCGTATTGCTTGGCGTGGCAGGTTTTCAGGCCCGCGCGGCGCTGGCTAATGTCTTTAGCGAACTGCCCAATAGCGAAAATCAGGTGGTCAGAGACGGCGCCTCCACGCTGCTATGGTTTGAACATCCTGCGGAACGATTCCTGCTTGTCACCGATGTCGCGACGGCTAACATGTTAACGGAGAAGTTGCATGGCGAAGCCGAACTGAATAACAGTCAACAGTGGCTGGCGTTGGATATTGAAGCAGGCATTCCGGTGATTGACGCGGCGAACAGCGGTCAGTTTATCCCCCAGGCGACTAACCTACAGGCGCTGGGCGGCATCAGCTTCAAGAAAGGCTGCTACACCGGACAGGAGATGGTCGCACGGGCAAAATTCCGCGGCGCCAATAAACGCGCGCTTTGGTTGCTGGCGGGCAAAGCCAGCCGGGTACCGGAAGCAGGAGAAGATCTGGAGCTACAGATGGGCGAGAACTGGCGTCGTACCGGCGCTATTCTGGCGGCGACGCAGTTGGACGATGGTCAGTTACTGGTTCAGGCCGTCATGAATAACGATTTAGAAGCCGAAAGCGTCTTCCGCGTTCGCGACGATGCCAACACCCTGCATATCGTCCCGCTGCCCTACTCGCTGGAAGAGTGATATCACGTTAAAAGCCGGATAGCCTGATAGCGCAACGCCATCAGGCTCGCACGTGCTGTTCTCGTAGGCCGGATAAGGTACGACAGCGCCGCCATCCGGCACGGGCATCCGGGAATTATGCCTGTCCCACATACAAATAGATGGCCAGGAAGTGGCACACGCTGCCGCCCAGCACAAAGCCATGCCAGATGGCGTGGTTATAAGGTATGCGTTTGCAAACATAGAAAATTACGCCTAGCGAGTAAACGACGCCACCTACCGCCAGCAGCGTCACGCCGCCTATCGCCAGCTTAATCGCCAACTGATAAACCACTATCAGCGACAGCCAGCCCATTGCCAGATACGTAACCAGTGAAAGCACTTTAAATCGGTGCGCAATCGTCAACTTGAAGAGGATACCGAATAGCGCCAGGCTCCAGATCACAATCATTAGTCCGCGCGCCAGCGGCGAATCCAGACCTACCAGCAGAAATGGCGTATAGGTTCCGGCAATGAGCAGATAGATAGCGCAGTGATCAAATTTCTTTAACCAGATTTTTGCCCGCTGATGAGGAATGGCATGATAAAGCGTTGAGGCAAGAAAAAGCAGGATCATGCTCCCGCCATATAAACTGTAGCTGGCGATAGCCGTCATACCCGCATTCGCCTCTACCGCCTGAACCAACAACAGCACCAGGCCGACAATACCAAATACCAATCCAATGCCGTGGCTAATACTGTTGGCGATTTCCTCAGCCAGCGAATATCCCTGCGTCATTAATGGTTTTTGCACCATAACTTACTCCGGAGAAACGTTCATAACGATGAACTTCGCCTCTAGCGTAACTGAGAATGGTTCCAGTGAACACATGTTAGCTAAAATAAATTCGCAAAATTAAATTTTCTTTCTTATTCAATAATTTAATCACAGAAACTCAACTAACACGCGTTCATATTTATCAAAGGCATTTAAAATCAATCACATAAAATTGCGTCTGGTTGGGATAGATTTCAGCAATGACCCGTTTCAGCTCATCAAGCGACATATTTTCCTGTTGCGCATGTTTTTCGTTCAGCGTATCCAGCGTCACAGTTGACGTTCCTGTCACTTCAATTGTGCAAAAATAGCCATCATCTTCGAACCGCCCCACGCGTAGCACATCGCCTGCTTTAAAGTGGGACTCGGAGGCATCACGAATAGTGATGGTTTTACGCCCTGCCAGAATGTCATTCTGGAAACGTTGAAAGAAAGTAATGTCGTTTGGCTGCATGTGGTTATCCCTTGAATATGCCCCGTTGAAGTGAATGTTACGATCTGAATATGTTCTTGTCCCGACACGCGAGCACCCTGGAATTTTGCGTACGCTTTACATGTCATTTGGTGCAGAATGAATGATAACAGACTAAATAAATTGAGATTATGCAACAATGAGAAAACTCACCTTGCCAAAAGATTTTTTATGGGGCGGCGCGGTTGCTGCACACCAGGTTGAAGGCGGCTGGAATAAAGACGGTAAAGGCCCCAGCATCTGCGACGTGCTAACCGGCGGCGCACACGGCGTGCCACGCGAAATCACCCAGAATGTCGTTGCTGGCAAATACTATCCGAACCACGAGGCGGTGGATTTTTACGGACATTACAAAGAAGACATCCGTCTTTTCGCCGAAATGGGGTTCAAATGCTTCCGTACCTCTATTGCCTGGACGCGTATCTTCCCGAATGGCGACGAATCCCAGCCAAACGAGGCCGGTCTGAAATTCTACGACGACATGTTTGATGAGTTACTCAAATACAACATCGAACCGGTCATCACCCTTTCCCACTTTGAAATGCCATTACATCTGGTACAGCACTACGGCGGCTGGACCAATCGTAAGGTCGTTGATTTCTTTGTCCGTTTTGCTGAAGTCGTGTTTGAACGCTACAAACATAAGGTCAAATACTGGATGACCTTCAACGAAATTAACAACCAGCGAAACTGGCGCGCGCCGCTGTTTGGCTACTGCTGTTCCGGCGTGGTGTATACCGAGCATGAGAATCCAGAAGAAACCATGTATCAGGTCTTACATCATCAGTTTGTCGCCAGCGCGCTGGCGGTAAAAGCGGCACGTCGCATTAACCCGCAGATGAAAGTGGGTTGTATGCTGGCGATGGTCGCGCTGTATCCTTTCTCCTGTAAACCAGAAGATGTGATGTTTGCTCAGGAGTCGATGCGTGAACGCTACGTCTTTACCGATGTGCAGCTGCGCGGCTATTACCCGTCCTATGTGTTGAACGAGTGGGAGCGCCGCGGATTTAACATCAAAATGGAAGATGGCGATCTTGAAGTGCTGCGCGAAGGCACCTGCGATTATCTTGGTTTCAGTTATTACATGACCAACGCGGTCAAAGCCGAAGGCGGTAGCGGCGATGCGATTTCCGGTTTTGAAGGCAGCGTACCGAACCCCTATGTTAAAGCATCTGACTGGGGCTGGCAGATTGATCCGGTGGGCCTGCGTTATTCATTGTGTGAACTGTACGAACGCTATCAAAAGCCGCTGTTTATTGTCGAAAACGGTTTTGGTGCTTACGACAAAGTAGAAGAAGATGGCAGCATCAACGACGACTACCGAATTGACTACCTGCGCGCCCATATTGAAGAGATGAAAAAAGCGGTGACTTACGATGGTGTCGACCTGATGGGCTACACGCCGTGGGGCTGCATCGACTGCGTGTCGTTCACCACCGGTCAGTACAGCAAGCGCTACGGCTTCATCTACGTGAACAAGCACGATGACGGTACGGGCGATATGTCGCGTTCGCGTAAGAAGAGCTTCAACTGGTACAAAGAGGTGATTGCCAGCAACGGCGAGAAGCTTTAACTCCTGCACGTTACCCGCCAGTCGGCGGGTAACACTTTGAACGAGTCTTACCAGGTCTTACCTATTTTAAATTCCCAGCGTACATCTTCCATTTTGGTTGGCGACTTCGCTTCCTGCATTACCGGGAAGAAGGCTCCGGCACCAAACCATAATTTCAGTGAATCGACGGCAATATTAAATGACGGACCAACAACCCATTCGGTAGTTCCAGAATGGTTATTAATTACGCTGCCATTAGACAGTTTTTTCGTTCCAGAGGCATTATTGCTGTAGGCACTTTCCAGACCAAGATCCAGCGGTAAATCGCTAAACATATACCGCACCTGGGTATTCCACTGGAATTCGTTACCTCGTTTCACGTCCTGGTTACCGCGCTCAAATGGTCCCTGATAGACAAAACCCATATCCCCTTTAATGTTAGGAGTAAATAATTTTGTTAAAGTGAGTGTTACTCTTCCTCCCCAGGCGCTATTCCCAGGCAAATGATTATCTCCATCTTGCCCGGTGGGTAGTAATACTGCCCCACCTACCGTAACCCAAAACGGATCACCTCTTCGCTGGCTCATTAAAGCATAATTGACCCCCACTGATTGGTCGCCCATTCCCTCTATGTGCTCAGGAGACAGATTGTCTCGTTTGTTATTGATATAGGAACCCACAGTTGATAATTCCAGTCTGTCGGTCAAACCGTAACGAATCTTCAATAACCATATCTGGGAGTAAACATCCGGACTTCCGTGCCCCTCGATTTGATGATCTTTATCGCGAAATGAGCTATTCACGGCGGTTAATAACTTTCCTTCCGGCAATACTGAACCACCAGAAATAGCAGTATTAACTGGTGCACCTAATAGATTACTGGGATTATTTTCTCCGTTAGCTGCCATTGCATTCATTAATAGAAAATATGTCATTAATGGCAGAAATATAAATCGTTTCATTATTCCCTCCAGGTATAAAAAACAAAGCGCTAAGTTAATAAATATTTACGTTATTTATGTTTATTTTTAATTTATAATTTAAATTAACAACTTGATGAATTTAATATACGGAAATTTTTGTAACTATATTGAGAGGTAAATAACGATTCCGGAGAGAAACTATTTGTAACTACATGTAAATATACTGTGTTGTTTTGATTAAATAACAGCAAGGTAAAAATGATGCACAATGAATCATTAGGCTCTAAAAAAGCGGTAATTTAATTCTGGCTAATACACTGATACAAACGCCAGGTTGCCTGACAGGAGCCAACGATTTAGTGTAATATATTGAATTATTAACACTTTGTAGCCTGAATAAGGCACTCACACTGCATCCGACATAAACAAAGCGCACTTTATTAACAAGCTGAAAAGGCGCCGAAGCGCCTTTAGAAAACAGTCGAATCAGTAAATTACTGGTAGTCGCTAATCGGTACGCAGGAGCAGAACAGGTTACGGTCGCCATAAACATCATCCAGACGTTTCACCGTCGGCCAGTATTTGTCTGCCACGCCTGCCGGGAATACGGCAACTTCACGGCTGTACGGATGCGCCCACTCGGCGACCAGTTCGCTCTGAATGTGCGGCGCGTTCACCAGCGGGTTATCTTCCAGCGGCCAGACACCCGCTTTCACCTGGTCAATCTCTGCGCGAATAGCCAGCATCGCATCGATAAAGCGATCCAGCTCAGCCTTACCTTCAGATTCCGTCGGCTCTACCATCAGCGTGCCCGCCACCGGGAACGACATGGTTGGCGCATGGAAACCGTAGTCGATCAGACGCTTGGCAATATCCAGCTCGCTGATGCCGGTTTCTTCTTTCAATGGGCGAATATCAAGAATACATTCGTGCGCCACACGGCCATCGCGACCAGTATACAGTACCGGATAGGCATCTTTCAGACGGCTGGCAATGTAGTTAGCGTTAAGAATCGCGACCTGACTTGCCTGCTTCAGGCCTTCTGCGCCCATCATGCGGATGTACATCCAGCTGATTGGCAGGATAGAGGCACTACCGAACGGCGCCGCAGAAACCGCGCCCTGACGGGTTAACATGCCTTCGATTTGCACCACGCTATGGCCCGGTACGAACGGTGCCAGATGCGCTTTCACGCCGATCGGTCCCATGCCTGGGCCACCGCCGCCGTGCGGAATGCAGAAAGTTTTATGCAGGTTAAGATGCGAAACGTCCGCGCCAATAAAGCCCGGTGAGGTAATGCCGACCTGGGCGTTCATGTTCGCGCCGTCAAGGTAAACCTGACCGCCGAACTGGTGCACAACTTCACACACTTCACGGATCGTTTCTTCATAGACGCCGTGGGTGGAAGGATAAGTCACCATGATGCAAGAGAGGTTCGCAGCATGTTGTTCTGCTTTTGCCCGCAGATCGTCCAGGTCGATGTTGCCGTTCTTATCACAGGCGACCACCACCACCTGCATTCCTGCCATATGTGCAGAAGCAGGGTTAGTGCCGTGAGCAGAGGCCGGGATCAGGCAGATATCGCGATGCCCTTCGTTGCGGCTTTCGTGATAGTGACGAATCGCCAGCAGCCCCGCGTATTCCCCCTGTGCGCCGGAGTTAGGCTGCATACAGACGGCGTCGTACCCGGTGAGTTTCACCAGCCAGTCAGAAAGCTGGCTAATCATCTGATGATATCCTTCGGCCTGTTCCGGCGGGCAGAACGGGTGCAGTTCAGCGAATTCCGGCCAGGTGATAGGAATCATCTCGGCGGCGGCGTTCAGCTTCATGGTGCAGGAACCCAGCGGGATCATCGCCTGGTTCAGCGCCAGATCTTTACGCTCCAGCGAGTGCATATAGCGCATCATCTCGGTTTCGCTGTGGTAACGGTTAAATACCGGATGCGTCAGAATCGCATCGTCACGCAGCATACTTTGCTGAATGGAACGGCTATCAAGCGCCACGTCTTTATCCAGTGTTTCAATGTTCAGACCGTGGCTGCCGCCCAGCAAAACATTGAACAACTGCGCCACATTCTCACGGGTGGTGGTTTCATCGAGCGTAATACCAACCGCGTTATGAATATCGCTGCGCAGATTGATCTCTGCCGCTTCCGCACGCGCCAGTACCGCAGCTTTATCAGCCACTTCCACACACAGGGTGTCGAAGTAGTGCGCATGACGCAGCTTTAAGCCTTTCTGTTGCAGACCTGCCGCCAGAATATCGGTCAGGCGGTGGATACGATTAGCGATGCGCTTCAGACCAACCGGACCATGATAAACGGCATACAGACTGGCGATGTTAGCCAGCAGTACCTGCGAGGTACAAATGTTGGAGTTCGCTTTCTCACGACGGATATGCTGCTCGCGAGTCTGCATCGCCATGCGCAGTGCGGTATTGCCCGCCGCATCTTTTGAGACGCCGATAATACGGCCTGGCATGGAGCGTTTAAATTCGTCTTTGGCGGCAAAGAACGCCGCATGCGGGCCACCGTACCCCATCGGTACGCCGAAGCGTTGCGCAGAGCCGAAAACAATGTCCGCGCCCTGTTTACCCGGCGCGGTAAGCAGCACCAGCGCCATAAAGTCGGCGGCGACGCTGACAATCACTTTACGGGCTTTGAGTTCGCTAATCAGCGCGCTGTAATCGTGAATTTCGCCCGTGGAGCCAACCTGCTGCAACAGCACGCCAAACACATCCTGGTGATCCAGTGCTTTCGCCGCGTCATCCACAATGACGTCAAAGCCAAAGGTTTCGGCGCGAGTACGCACGACGTCCAGAGTTTGCGGATGGACATCAGAGGCGACAAAGAACCGGTTGGCATTTTTCAGTTTGCTGACGCGCTTTGCCATCGCCATCGCTTCAGCGGCGGCGGTCGCTTCATCCAGCAGCGAGGCGGAAGCCATGTCCAGCCCCGTCAGGTCCAGCGTCACCTGTTGGAAGTTGAGCAGCGCTTCCAGACGCCCCTGAGAGACTTCCGGTTGATACGGGGTATAAGCGGTGTACCAGCCTGGATTTTCCAGCATGTTGCGCAGGATAACCGGCGGTAGCTGCACGGCGGTGTAGCCCATGCCAATGTACGACGTGAAGCGCTTGTTACGCCCGGCGATGGCTTTTAATTCCGCCAGTGCGGCATATTCGGTTGCCGCCTCGCCAACCTGCGGCGGAGTCGCGAGCTGAATGTCTTTCGGCACAATCTGACCTGTCAGCGCGTTTAACGACTCGGCGCCAACCGCATTCAGCATCTCTTGTTGCTGTGCGGCGTCCGGTCCGATGTGGCGTTCAATGAAAGCGCCGCGGTTTTCAAGCTGGCTTAACGTCTGTGTCATGGGCGATGGTTCCTGAAACGTGCAGTGAATCGTGATTGTCTCTAACTCAATTGCCCGGTGGCGCTGACGCTTACCGGGCCTACGCGTGCGAAAACGAATACGCAAAATCATTCGCGTTGCAGTGAGTAGGCCGGATAAGCATTAGCGCCATCCGGCACAACATTATTCGTCTTCTAACAATGCCTCATACGCGGTGGCATCCAGCAGCGATTCAAGTTCGCTTTCATCGCTGGCTTTGATTTTAAAGATCCAGCCACCGGCATACGGTTCGCTGTTCACCAGCTCCGGGGAGTCGCTCAGCGCATCGTTTACCGCCACGATCTCGCCGCTTACCGGCGCATAAATGTCGGACGCCGCTTTTACGGACTCCGCCACGGCGCAGTCGTCGCCCGCGCTTACGGTCGCGCCGACTTCCGGCAGATCAACAAAAACCATATCGCCCAACAGCTCCTGAGCGTGTTCAGTAATGCCAACAGTGTAAGTGCCATCCGCTTCTTTACGCAGCCATTCGTGTTCTTTGCTGTATTTCAGTTCTGCGGGTACGTTGCTCATCAATTAATCTCCAAAAAAGGATGAATCACGCGACGGCTTTGCCGTTACGCACAAAAACAGGTTTAGTCACTTTTACCGGCATTTCACGGTTACGAATTTGTACAATCGCCGTCTCGCCGATGCCCGCCGGAACACGCGCCAGCGCAATGCTGTAGCCCAACGTTGGGGAAAACGTCCCGCTGGTGATAATGCCTTCTTGCTGATTGCCCTGCGCATCGGTAAAACGCACCGGCAGTTCATTACGCAATACGCCTTTCTCGGTCATCACCAGACCGACAAGCTGCTCATGGCCTTTTTCACGCTGCATCTCCAGCGCCTCACGGCCAATAAAGTCGCGGTCAGCAGGTTCCCAGGCGATAGTCCATCCCATATTAGCCGCCAGCGGAGAGATACCTTCATCCATCTCCTGACCGTACAGGTTCATGCCAGCTTCCAGACGCAGCGTGTCGCGCGCGCCAAGACCGCACGGCTTCACGCCCGCCTCCACCAGCGCACGCCAGAAATCCGCCGCTTTTTCATTCGGCATGGCGATTTCATAGCCCGCTTCGCCGGTATAACCGGTGGTGGCGATAAACAGATCGCCCACCTGAACGCCGAAGAACGGCTTCATACCTTCTACTGCATGGCGCTGTTCGTCAGTAAACAGAGTCGCCGCTTTTTCCTGCGCATTCGGCCCCTGTACCGCAATCAGCGACAGGTCGTCACGAACGGTAATGTCGATGGCATAAGGTTCAGCGTGTTGGGTAATCCAGGAGAGGTCTTTTTCGCGGGTGGCGGAGTTAACAACGAGACGGAAGAAATCTTCAGTGAAGTAGTAGATGATAAGGTCATCAATCACGCCGCCCGATGCGTTAAGCATACCGGAGTAGAGGGCTTTACCCGTCTTCGTTAGCTTCGCGACGTCGTTGGCCAGCAGATAACGTAGAAACTCTCGTGTGCGGCTGCCATGAAGATCGACAATGGTCATATGCGATACATCAAACATCCCGGCATCGGTGCGCACAGCGTGGTGTTCATCAAGCTGAGAGCCGTAATGCAGGGGCATCATCCAGCCATGAAAATCGACCATGCGGGCGCCGCATAGCGTGTGTTGTTCGTACAAAGGCGTCTGTTGGGCCATCTTTTCCTCGTTGAATTAGCGGGGGCTAACAACCATTTTCATGGGAAATCTTCGCCACGAAACCTGGCATCGACGCCCTTTTTCCTGCGCCGACGCAAACGTTCTCTTGCTCCTGAACTTACCACCGAACCAGGCGCTAAACCATAAGGCTGAATTTACCATCACATTAGCTTATGACTAAAAAACGCCAAAACCCCATCAGCACAAAAAACCACTATTACGCTAAATAACCTCCATAAAAATGAAGCTGATACGATTTATCACAACATAAATTAATATTAAATGCGGAAAAAATGTCGAAAATCGCGTTCGCCAAAAATAGTGTCATTAGAAAATATAATGCGAAATAAGCGGTGAAATTAGATTATTTCAAACGAGGAAAGCCCCCCGGCGCGATAGCCGGGAAAGCAAAGTGTGACGGGTTTCAAACTCTTGCTGGCGTGCAGTCAGACGCTTAACGAAGCCATTGCGGAAGGTCGTTTAGCCCCATTGCCTGGCGAAGCAGTTGGGGTTTGACGCCGGGGAGCGTATCCGCCAGTTTCAGCCCGATGTCGCGCAGCAATTTTTTTGCCGGGTTTTCGCCGGCAAACAGGTCACGAAAACCTTGCATCCCGGCAAGCATCATCGCCGCGCTATGTTTACGGCTACGCTCATAACGACGGAGATAAAGATGTTGGCCAATGTCTTTGCCCTGGCGCTGAAGCCGGCGCAGATCGTCCACCAGTTCGGCCGCGTCCATAAAGCCGAGGTTGACGCCCTGCCCTGCCAGCGGATGGATGGTGTGCGCGGCATCGCCGACCAACGCCAGACGATGCGCGGCAAACTGGCGAGCATAGCGGCCCGTCAGCGGAAAAACCTGCCGTTCGCTTTCCAGGCGGCATAAGCCCAGCCGATTATCGAAGGCGATAGTCAACGCCTGGTTAAACGCCTCGTCGCCGCTCTGTTGCATACGCTCCGCATCCTGCGGAGAAAGCGACCAGACAATGGAACACAGATGCGGATCGCTTAACGGCAAAAACGCCAGAATACCTTCACCATGAAACACCTGGCGAGCAACCGCGCCGTGCGGCTCTTCGGTGCGGATAGTCGCTACCAGCGCATGGTGACGGTAGTCCCAGAAAGTTAAGGGAATATCCGCTTTGTTACGCAGCCAGGAGTTGGCGCCATCCGCGGCAATCACCAGACGCGCGGTTAACATCGCGCCGTCTTTTAAAGTCAGGAAGGCGTCGTTCTCCCCCCAGGCGACCTGCTGTAACTCCGCTGGCGCCATTAAGGTGATATCCGCCGCTTGCTGCGCTTTTTGCCACAATGCGTAGTGAATGACGCTGTTTTCAACAATATGCCCCAGATGGCTATATCCCATGCTTGCGTCATCAAACGTAATACGGCCAAAGCTGTCTTTATCCCAGACTTCCATACCGTGGTAGCAACTTGCCCGTCGCGCCACAATGTTTGACCATACGCCAAGACGGGTAAGCAGTTTTTCGCTGGCGGCATTAATCGCCGACACCCGAAGCTGAGGCGACGCATCGTTCGCCAACGGCTGGGGGACAACGTGATCCAGTACCGCAACGCGCAAACCGCTCCCCTGCAAGCCGCAGGCGACAGCCAGTCCCACCATGCCTCCGCCAACTATTGCTACATCAACACTTTGCACTATTTACTCCTGGAAACCGGAACAATCAAAACCGTAGGCCGGATAAGGCGAAGCTGCCATCCGGTATTTTTACGAACACGATGCCGGATGGCGGCGTAAATGCCTTATCCGGCCTACAGATCGGCTTAACGCGCAACCCAACCTAAGGTCCGCTGTGCCAGCGCATCGCGCGCAGGCGGTAATAATTCCATCGCCATTAAACCGATATTGCGCCCAATAACCAGCGGCGCCCAACGATTTGCAAACAGATGGACCAGACCGTTCGTTACGCCAATCGTCGTATCCCGGTCAACCTGACGACGCTGCTGATAGCGCGATAACACGTGCCAGGCGCCAATATCCTCGCCCGCGTCCTGTGCCGCGATCAGCGTTTCCGCCAGGCTCATGACATCGCGCAGACCGAGATTAAACCCTTGTCCGGCGATAGGATGCAACGTCTGCGCCGCATTGCCGACCATGACAGTCCGGTGAGTAAACACTTTTGCCGCCGTAGTCAGGGCAAGCGGATACACGCTGCGCTTACCGGCCTGAGTAATTCGCCCCAGCCGCCAGCCGAACGCGGCCTGCAATGCATGGCAGAACTGCGCGTCGGACCAGCTCAGCACCTCATCGCGCTGGTCGAGTGGGTGACACCAAACCAGCGAACATCGGCCATGCGACATCGGCAACATCGCCAGCGGGCCATTGGGAGTAAAACGTTCAAAGGCGCGTCCCTGATGCGGGATAGCGGTCGCGACATTCGCTATCACCGCTAACTGTTCGTAAGGCTCCTGATGCCAGTCAACGCCGCAGGCTGACGCCAGCGCAGAGTGGGTACCGTTAGCCGCCACCAGCACGCTGCCAGCTATCACATTGCCGTTTTCCAGAGTGACGTTAACTTGCTGTTGGGTACGCGACACGCTGGCTACGCGCTCCGGGCAGTGCAGCGTAACGCCTGGCGCTTTACGCAAGAGCGCAAACAGACGCAGCCCGATATCATGCAGCTCCGCAACGTGACCCAACGCTGCCAGGCTGTAATCCTGCGCGTCGAGAGTCACAAATCCGACATGACCGCGATCGCTGACGTGTACGGTGTTGATTGCCGTTGCGCAATCGGAAATCGCCTGCCAGACGCCAATTCGCGCCAGTTGCTGGCAAGTGCCCGCCGCCAGCGCAATCGCTCTGGCGTCAAAGCCGGGATGACCGTCGGCTTCAGGCGCTTTCGCTTCAATCAGGTGTACCGGCAACGTCCCATGACTGAACTGAGAGATGGCCAGCGCCAGCGTTGCGCCTGCCATGCCGCCGCCAACGATAATGACGCTCATTGCTGCCGCGCCGCCGCCATTAATGCCTCAATGTCATCCGCCTTCTTCACAACGCCAGCGGTCAGGTTTTCATTACCGGTTTCGGTAATGACAATGTCATCTTCAATTCGAACGCCAATGCCGCGATACGCTTCCGGCACGTCGGCATCCGGCGCGATATAGAGGCCTGGCTCTACGGTCAGCACCATGCCCGGCTCCAGGATGCGGGAGCGATCCGGCCCATAAACGCCGACATCATGAACATCCAGCCCCAGCCAGTGGCTCAAGCCATGCATAAAGAAAGGACGATGCGCATTCTCGGCAATCAGTTGATCAACCTCTCCTTGCAAAATCCCCAACTTCACCAGCCCGGTTATCATGATGCGCACGACTTCGCCGGTCACCTGCTGAATAGAGGTACCAGGACGGAACAGTCGCAGGCTGGTCTCCAGCGATTCCAGAACGATGTCATAAATTTCACGCTGAGCTGGCGTAAATTTCCCGTTCACCGGGAAAGTACGCGTGATGTCGCCCGCGTAACCTTTATATTCACAACCCGCGTCGATAAGCACTAAATCGCCGTCGCGCATTTCACTTTCGTTTTCAGTGTAATGCAGGATACAGCCATTTTCGCCGCTGCCGACAATGGTGTTATAGGAGGGATAGCGCGCGCCATGGCGATTAAATTCGTGGTGAATTTCACCCTCCAGCTGATACTCAAACATCCCCGGACGGCATTTTTCCATCGCGCGGATATGCGCCAGAGCGCTAATTTCCCCGGCGCGGCGCATGACCGCAATCTCTTCCGGCGATTTGAACAGGCGCATCTCATGGACGATCGGTCGCCAGTCAGTCATGGTGGCCGGCGCGGTCAGATTCTGGCGGGAGCCTTTACGCAGCTTCCCCAGCGCAGCCAGAACAATCTCGTCGGCATACGCATATTCGCCCTGCGCGTGGTACACCACATCCAGACCATTAAGCAACTGAAAGAGTTGCTGGTTGATTTCGCTAAACGCCAGCGCCCGGTCAACGCCCAGTTTTTCCGGTGCGGCATCCTGTCCTAAACGGCGACCAAACCAGATTTCCGCAGTCAGGTCGCGAACGCGGTTGAACAAAACGCTGTGGTTGTGGGTGTCATCACTCTTAATCAGTACCAGCACGGCTTCCGGTTCGTTAAAACCGGTGAAATACCAGAAGTCGCTACTCTGGCGATACGGATATTCACTGTCTGCGCTGCGCGTCGCCTCCGGCGCGGCAAAGATCAGCGCGGCGCTGCCGGGCTGCATTTGCGCCAGTAATGCCTGGCGACGGCGTTGGTATTCCTGCTGAGTCATGACATGGCCTCCATTTCGTTTTTTCTTAGTGTAGCGTCGGTTTACGCACTTCCGGCGCGGTCGGCTGTTGGCGCGTGAAAGTGTCATGACATAACAGCGCCGCAACACGGACATATTCGATGATCTCTTCGAGCGACATCTCCAGCTCTTCCTGATCTTCGCTCTCATCATAACCAAGCTGCGCAATATTACGCAGGTCGTCAATCGCTTCACCCGTTTCGCCGGTGACTTTATCAAGTTTAGGCTGCGTTACGCCGAGGCCAAGCAAAAAGTGGTTAACCCACCCGGCTAAGGCATCTGCGCGATCGAATACGCTGACATCGTCGCCTTCAGGCAGATAAAGCTGAAAAAGAAAGCCGTCGTCTTCCAGCGCGTCGCTGGTCGCCGCGTGCATTTTGCGCAGCGCCTGAGCAAGCTCATGCCCGAAGGCCAGACCTTCGTTCGTCAGGTCGTGCAGCAGCGGCTGCCATGAGCTGTCGTTGTTGCCGCCGCAAATCATCCCGCTGATTAAACCATGCATTTCAGCCGGGGTCAGACCGGCCCCTTGTTGATTCAAAAACCGGTTCATTTCGTTGTAACCAGGCATTTCGTTCTGTATAGACATAAGCATTCGTCATCAAAGGGAGGATATTCATGATATGCTACCACTTTGGACCCTGGTGAACCAGAAAAGGGCTTGTATCTTCACACCAGGGTAGCTATAGTGTCGCCCCTTCGCGGACCCTGGGTCTGGAGACGAAGGCAGCGCAGTCAATCAGCAGGAAGGTGGCATGTCTGCACAACCCGTCGATATCCAAATATTTGGCCGTTCACTGCGAGTGAATTGCCCGCCTGACCAAAGGGATGCGTTGAATCAGGCTGCGGACGATCTGAATCAGCGGTTGCAAGATCTGAAAGTTCGCACTAGAGTCACAAATACTGAGCAGTTGGTTTTCATTGCCGCATTGAATATCAGCTATGAGTTAACTCAGGAAAAAGCGAAGACCCGCGATTACGCGGCGAGCATGGAACAACGTATTCGGATGCTACAACAGACCATCGAACAGGCGTTGCTTGATCAAGGTCGCATAACCGAAAAAACGGGCCAAAACTTTGAATAACACTTTTCGCTTTACTATGGTAAAGTGATTGTGAAAACAGAATTTCTCTGAGATGTTTGCAAGCGGGCCAGTCCCCTGAGCCGATATTTCATACCACAAGAATGTGGCGCTCCGCGGTTGGTGAGCATGCTCGGTTCGTCCGAGAAGCCTTAAAACTGTGACGACACATTCACCTTGAACCAAGGGTTCAAGGGTTACAGCCTGCGGCGGCATCTCGGAGATTCCCCTTCTGACTGGCGACAGCCATGACGCAACTTCCCGAACTCTCTTTATCACGACAAGAAATCCGCCGAATGATTCGGCAACGTCGTCGTGCGCTGACGCCAGAGCAGCAACGCCGCTTTGGTCAACAGGCCGCCGCCCGAATGCTCAGCTTTCCTCCCGTCGTGATGGCGCACACTGTCGCCGTGTTTCTCTCCTTTGATGGCGAACTCGACACCCAGCCGCTGATTGAACAGCTATGGCGAGCAGGCAAGCGCGTCTACCTTCCGGTTCTTCATCCCTTCAGCCCTGGCAACCTCCTGTTCCTGCACTATCATCCGCAGAGTGCGCTGGTGACCAACCGCTTAAAGATCCGGGAGCCACGGCTTGATGTCCGCGACGTATTGCCGCTGGCAAAGCTGGATGTGCTGGTAACGCCATTAGTGGCGTTTGACGAAGGCGGGCAGCGCCTGGGGATGGGCGGCGGATTTTATGACCGTACGTTGCAAAACTGGCAGCAGCATAAGATCCAGCCCGTGGGCTACGCGCATGATTGCCAGTTAGTAGAAAAACTGCCAGTTGAAGAGTGGGATATCCCGCTGCCTGCGGTGGTGACGCCGTCCAAAATTTGGGAGTGGTAGCCGTGTTTTGTCGATTGACAGCGTCGCTTTTTTGACCTAAATTTCTCGGTGAAGGGTGAGGGAGGCGAACCTCCCTCCTGCGTACTCTCTGTTAATATGCTGGCGTAGCGATGATTAACAGGATCAGCAGCATGATGACGTATCTCATCATCGTCCCTTTCCTTTTTAGAGCCCCTGCTTCGCCAGGGGCTTTCCCGTTTCAGCGCTATGCTGAGCCCTTATCGTAAATTCCTTTTATTGCTGTACAACACGCAACGCTGCCTTTAATTACCAATTGCGGCAAGGCTCGAAAACAGAATGTATGCGTTACACGAAGAGATGTTGAGGCAGGGAAACCAGAGAAAGGATGGGCAGGTCATCTCCTGCCCATTTAGAGGAAATTAGTACAGCAGACGGGCGCGAATGGTACCTGGAATCGCCTTCATCGCCAGCAGCGCTTTCTCCGCCACATCGCCATCGGCTTCTATATCAATTACCACATACCCCATTCGGGCGGAGGTTTGCAGATACTGCGCGGCAATGTTAACGCCCTGCTCGGCAAAAATCTGGTTAAGCGCGGTCAATACGCCTGGGCGGTTTTCGTGGATGTGCATCAAGCGACGACCGCCGTGCAGCGGCAGCGACACTTCCGGGAAGTTCACGGCGGACAGCGTCGAGCCGTTATCCGAGTACTTAATCAGTTTTCCTGCGACTTCCAGACCGATGTTTTCTTGCGCCTCCTGCGTCGAGCCGCCGATATGCGGCGTCAGGATCACGTTATCGAATTCGCACAGCGGAGAGGTAAACGGATCGCTATTAGTGGCCGGTTCCGTCGGGAAGACGTCGATAGCCGCCCCCGCCAGATGTTTCGTCGCCAGCGCGTCGCACAAAGCCGGGATATCTACCACCGTACCGCGCGCGGCGTTAATCAGCAGCGAACCCGGCTTCATCAGGGCAATCTCTTTTGCGCCCATCATGTTTTTGGTGGAGGCGTTTTCAGGTACGTGCAGACTGACCACATCGCTCATATTCAGCAATTCAGACAGGTGCTGCACCTGAGTTGCGTTACCGAGCGGCAGTTTATTTTCAATATCATAGAAATAGACATGCATCCCCAGCGATTCCGCCAGAATGCCCAACTGCGTTCCTATATGGCCGTAACCGATAATGCCAAGCTTTTTACCGCGCGCTTCGAACGATCCCGCCGCCAGTTTATTCCATACGCCGCGGTGCGCTTTGGCGTTCGCTTCCGGCACGCCGCGCAGCAGCAGCAACAGCTCGCCAATCACCAGCTCCGCCACGGAACGGGTATTCGAGAATGGCGCGTTAAAGACCGGAATACCGCGTTTTGCCGCCGCATTTAAATCCACCTGGTTGGTGCCGATGCAAAAACAGCCAATCGCCACCAGCTTCTCTGCGGCGTTAATCACTTCTTCTGTCAGATGAGTACGGGATCGCAGACCGATGAAGTGGGCATCGCGGATGGACGCTTTCAACTGTTCAGCGTCCAGCGCGCCCTTGTGATATTCAATGTTGGTGTAACCTGCCGCACGAAGGCTTTCCAGCGCCTTTTGATGCACCCCTTCAACCAGCAGAAATTTAATTTTATCTTTCTCCAGCGATACCTTTGCCATTTCCCCGATCCTGTCTTTTTTTGCCATCTGATGTTGTGTGTGGATTTGCATCCGTCCTTCAACATATCAAAAAAAATTATCACGGCAATATGAACGTTTGCGCCAGCGTCGTGAAGGAATCGCATACAGCGGGAAATAGCAGATGAAAATACCGGGAATAACTTTTTCTTTGGAGGGATCGGCAGGGCAAACGATTAAACGTGATACATGTCACCAAATTTGCCCTGACCGAATTTTTTACGCGGCAGGAAATACGCCTGGCGCGATCATTTTACGATGGTTTTCACCCCGTCCGGCGTGCCGATCAGTGCGACATCGGCGCCACGGTTGGCGAACAGCCCCACGGTCACGACGCCCGGAATCGCGTTAATGGCGTTTTCCAGCGCGATGGGATCAAGGATTTCCATACCATAAACATCCAGAATCACGTTGCCGTTATCCGTGACCACGTTCTGACGGTACTCCGGACGCCCGCCCAGCTTCACCAGTTGACGAGCGACCGCGCTGCGCGCCATCGGAATCACTTCGACCGGCAACGGGAATTTGCCAAGAATATCCACCTGCTTAGAGGCATCCGCAATACAGATAAATTTCTCCGCCACGGAAGCAATAATTTTCTCACGGGTTAATGCCGCGCCGCCGCCTTTGATCATCTGCATATGACCGTTGATTTCGTCCGCGCCATCGACATAGATACCCAGGCTATCCACTTCGTTGAGATCAAACACGTGAATACCGAGGCCTTTGAGTTTTTCAGTCGAGGCGTCCGAGCTGGAGACCGCGCCTTCAATCTGGCCTTTCATTGTGCCCAGCGCATCAATAAAGTGTGCGGCCGTTGAGCCTGTACCAACGCCCACAATGGTGCCGGGCTGTACATACTGAAGTGCCGCCCATCCTACCGCTTTTTTCAGTTCATCCTGCGTCATAGATCGTTTCGCCTGTGGTGTGAAAATACAGCCGCATTATAGAACATTGTCGGGAAAAATCTCCGTGTCCGTACACAGGCTACGGATTTCATCTGTACCGACGGCAAATTTATGTCATAGTGCGGAAAAAAATAACAGGAGCATGACACAACAATGAAACGTCCGGACTACAGAACACTACAGGCGCTGGATGCCGTTATACGTGAACGAGGGTTCGAGCGCGCCGCCCAGAAGCTGTGCATCACGCAATCCGCCGTCTCACAGCGCATAAAACAGCTTGAGAATATGTTCGGACAACCTTTATTGGTGCGTACCGTTCCTCCTCGCCCTACGGAGCAAGGGCAAAAATTACTGGCTCTGCTGCGTCAGGTTGAACTGCTGGAAGAAGAGTGGCTGGGCGATGAACAAACCGGCTCTACACCGCTGCTGCTGTCGCTGGCGGTTAACGCCGATAGTCTGGCGACCTGGCTGCTTCCGGCGCTGGCGCCGGTGCTGGCGGACTCCCCTATCCGTCTCAATTTACAGGTGGAAGATGAAACGCGCACGCAAGAACGTCTGCGGCGCGGCGAGGTGGTGGGCGCGGTGAGTATTCAGCATCAGGCGCTGCCCAGTTGCCTGGTAGACAAACTGGGCGCGCTCGACTATCTGTTTGTCGCGTCAAGGCCGTTTGCCGAGCGCTATTTCCCCAATGGCGTTACCCGGTCGTCGCTGCTGAAAGCGCCCGCCGTCGCGTTCGACCATCTGGATGATATGCATCAGGCCTTTTTGCAACAGAATTTCGATCTACCGCCCGGCAGCGTGCCGTGCCATATCGTTAATTCATCCGAAGCATTTGTACAGCTTGCGCGTCAGGGCACGACCTGCTGCATGATCCCTCACCTGCAGATTGAGAAAGAGCTGGAAAGCGGCGAGTTGATCAACTTAACGCCTGGTTTGCTGCAGCGCCGGATGCTTTACTGGCACCGCTTTGCCCCGGAAAGCCGGATGATGCGCAAAGTGACCGACGCGCTGCTGGAGTACGGGCACAAGGTGCTGCGTCAGGATTAGCCTCTCTATGAATGCCGGATGGCGGCGTGAACGTCTTATCCGGCCTGCATGACCCATTATTCCCTCGTCACTTCTTTGAAGTTCATCACAAAATCATTGCGTTCAGGCGGCAAAAAACGACGCGCCATTGGCTATTTTTTGCTGGCGACAAGGCGATTCAAAACGCTCACCGTATTAGCAAATCTTCATTTCAATGCGTAATACGGAGCAAAAAACGCGAACACCGGGAGAAAATGCGGCCTGGAAGCGCCCAGGCCGGGCGAGATTACTGCGTGCTGGCGGCCGTGGTCGACGTCTGCCCTGTTCCAGGTTCAAGCTGGAATACCACATCGACCTGATCGTCGAACTGAATGGTCGGCTGCTCGTAAGTTTCCTGCGCGGATACCGGCGCAGCATCTGCGGCTTTCATCATTCGCACCACCGGACTCGGCTGATAATTAGAGACATGGTAACGAACGCTGTAAACCGGCCCCAATTTGCTGTTAAAACCGGCTGCCAGCGCTTGCGCCTGATGAATCGCGTCATCAATGGCGGCTTTGCGGGCTTTGTCTTTATAGGCGTCCGGTTGCGCCACGCCCAGCGATACCGAACGAATCTCGTTCAGACCCGCCTTCAGCGCGCCGTCCAGCAGCGAATTGAGTTTATCTAACTGACGCAGCGTCACCTCAACGGTTCGCACCGCGCGATACCCTTTCAGAATGCTTTTACCGTTTTGGTAATCATAATCCGGCTGCGTGCGCAGATTCGCCGCGCTAATGTCTTTTTTCGCAATCTGATTTTGCTCAAGGAAGGAAAGATATTGCGCCACGCGCTCATCGGCCTGCTTCTTCGCCGTCGCCGCGTCCTTCGCCGCGACGTTCACTTCAATCGCTAAGGTGGCGATATCAGGCACAGCATCGACGCTTGCCGTACCGGAAGTCACGATGTGCGGGCCTTCCGGCAATTCGCTTGCCTGCGCCGACATTGCACTTAAACCCACTAATGCCGCCAGGGCCATCACTTTGAACTTCACAGTCTCTCCTCCATATTGCAGTCATTGCCCTGATATACAGGGCGCATGCAGGCAAGCTTAGCGGATATCGGCCTGTTGTCCATCAGACAACGCTTAGTTGAAAAGCGCGTGCATATGCGCGACGCCTTCCCGCGCCAGTTGGAAGGCGATAAGCCACATCACCACCCCTACCAGAATGTTGATAATGCGTTGAGCTTTCGCCGTACGCAGTCGAGGCGCAAGCCAGGCCGCCAGTAGCGCTAACCCAAAAAACCACAAGAACGACGCGCTAATCGTGCCGAGAGCAAACCAGCGCTTTGGCTCCATAGCCAGTTGTCCGCCGAGACTGCCCAACACGACAAACGTATCCAGATAAACGTGCGGATTCAGCCACGTTACCGCCAGCATCGTAGCAATAATTTTCCAGCGCCCCTGCTTCATAACCTCGGCGCTGGCCAGCTCCAGATTACTGCTCATTGCCGTTTTCAGCGCGCCTAAACCGTACCATAACAAGAACGCAACCCCGCCCCATGTGACCAGCGCCAGCAGCCACGGCGACTGCATCAGCAACGCGCTACCGCCAAAAATACCGGCGCTAATCAGGACTAAATCACTTAACGCGCAAAGCAGCGCTATCATGAGGTGGTACTGGCGACGGATTCCCTGATTCATCACAAACGCATTTTGCGGGCCAAGCGGAAGGATCATGGCGGCGCCAAGGGCAAACCCTTGAAAATAATAAGATATCACGTTAACTACCCTGAGCTGTTTTTCTTAAAGGCAGACTATAGCGCGGGAATATTATTAGCGGAAATTGATAATTTTAATCACTAATAAGAAAAGCTAATGAAGAGACTGAATAACGGATGGCGGCTACGCTTATCCGCTCAATAACCAGAGAATACTGGAGGCGGATAAACGCAGCACTGGCAGGCAGCACGGGAGGAAAATTACTCCGCGGCGTTATCTTTCACGCGTTTAAAATTGACGTCCATCTGCGGGTACGGGAAGCTAATACCAGCGGCGTCGAATTCACGTTTAATACGTTCCAGCACGTCCCAGTAGACATTTTGCAGGTCGCTGCTTTTACTCCAGACACGCACCACAAAATTAATTGATGAGGCGCCCAGCTCATTCAAACGCACCGTCATTTCGCGATCTTTTAAAATACGATCGTCGGACTCGATAATCGTCGTGAGCAGCTGTTTCACCTGATCGATATCCGAATCGTAGGCCACCCCAATAATGAATTCGTTGCGGCGAACCGGCTCACGAGAATAGTTGATGATATTTCCCGCGATAATTTTGCCATTCGGAATCACAATAATTTTGCCGTCTACCGCGCGCATTGTCGTGGAAAAGATTTGCACGTTAAGTACCGTACCGGCAACGCCGCCTAAATCGACATACTCACCGGCGCGGAACGGACGGAACATAACCAGCAATACCCCAGCCGCAAGGTTAGAAAGCGATCCCTGTAATGCCAGGCCAACGGCTAAACCAGCGGCGCCCAGTACGGCAATAACCGAGGCGGTTTGAACCCCCACGCGACCCAGAGCCGCAATCAGCGTAAAAGCGATAACCCCATAGCGCACCAGCGCAGAAAGAAAGTCGGCCACTGTCGCATCAATATGACGCGCACGCATCAGACGATTTACCGTATTGGAAATCACGCGCGCTACAATCAAGCCGATGATGATAATAGCGATAGCCGCAACAATATTCACAGCATAGCTGAGCAATAACGCCTGGTTGCGTACCAGCCAGGTGCCCGCACCATTTATGCTGTCGACAACATTCAAATCTTCCATTCAATATTCCTTGGTCATAGCAAAACAAGCAAATGAGATCATTCTCACGAAAAGAACTTTTTAAAGGTAAACAAAAACAGAGGAATATGCCATTTTTCGGCATCATCCCAAAACCAAAAAAGGCAGGTACATTGTGAGTTGGCCGGATGAAAGCGCTAACTAACGCCGCTCTCCGGAAATAACGATAAAAAAATGGCTTCCCAAGGGAAGCCATTTCAATCAGCAGACTATATTACAGAACGTCAATCGCGTTCAGTTCTTTAAATGCTTTTTCCAGACGAGCGATCATCGAAGTCTGGCCAGCACGCAGCCATACGCGCGGGTCATAGTATTTCTTGTTCGGCTGATCTTCGCCTTTCGGGTTGCCCAGCTGACCTTGCAGATACGCTTCGTTTTCTTTGTAGTAGTTCAGAACACCTTCCCAGGTTGCCCATTGGGTATCGGTATCGATGTTCATTTTCACTACGCCGTAGCTTACGGAGTCTTTGATTTCCTGAGCAGTAGAACCGGAACCGCCGTGGAAAACGAAGTTCAGGCTGTTGTGCGGCAGGTTGTGTTTCTTAGAAACATAGTCCTGAGAATCACGCAGAATGGTCGGGGTCAGAACCACGTTACCCGGCTTGTAAACGCCGTGTACGTTACCGAAGGAAGCGGCAATGGTGAAACGCGGGCTGATTTTGCTCAGTTCAGTGTACGCGTAATCAACGTCTTCCGGCTGGGTGTACAGAGCAGAAGCGTCCATGTGGCTGTTGTCCACGCCGTCTTCTTCACCACCGGTGCAACCCAGTTCGATTTCCAGAGTCATGCCAATTTTGGACATGCGCGCCAGGTATTTGGAGCAGATTTCGATGTTTTCGTGCAGAGACTCTTCAGACAGGTCAATCATGTGAGAAGAGAACAGCGGTTTACCGGTAGCCGCGAAGTGTTTTTCACCCGCGTCCAGCAGACCGTCGATCCACGGCAGCAGTTTCTTCGCGCAGTGGTCAGTGTGCAGGATAACCGGCACGCCGTAGTGTTCAGCCATCTGGTGAACGTGATGCGCGCCAGAGATAGCGCCCAGGATTGCCGCGCCCTGAGGTACGTCAGTTTTCACGCCTTTACCCGCGATGAAGGACGCGCCGCCGTTGGAGAACTGAACGATGACCGGTGCTTTAACTTTTGCAGCGGTTTCCAGAACAGCGTTGATGGAATCAGTGCCCACGCAGTTAACTGCCGGCAGAGCAAAATTGTTTTCTTTTGCTACCTGGAACACTTTCTGTACGTCATCACCAGTGATCACGCCTGGTTTTACGAAATCAAAAATTTTAGACATGTTTCGTTGTCCTGTATCGTCGGGCTTTGGGAAAAAACACGGGCCGCCCTGAATGTCAGATCGGCGATAAATCAACGGGCAGGAATCCCTGCCCGTAACGATTACTTCTTAGCGCGCTCTTCGAGCATCGCTACGGCTGGCAGAACTTTACCTTCCACGAATTCGAGGAATGCGCCGCCGCCAGTAGAAATGTAGGAAATTTTGTCAGCAATGCCGAACAGGTCGATTGCCGCCAGGGTGTCGCCGCCGCCAGCGATGGAAAACGCTTCGCTATCAGCGATGGCATTCGCCACGATTTCAGTCCCTTTACGGAAGTTCGGGAACTCAAACACGCCAACCGGGCCGTTCCACAGAATGGTTTTGGCATTCTTGAGGATTTCAGCCAGCTGCTGAGCGGAAGCATCGCCGATATCCAGGATCTGCTCGTCTTCTTTCACGTCGTTAACGGATTTCAGAGTCGCCGGTGCGGTTTCGGAGAACTCGGTGGCAACGCGAACATCGGTCGGAACCGGGATATCGCAAGTGGTCAGCAGACGTTTTGCTTCGTCAACCAGGTCAGCTTCGTACAGGGATTTACCGACGCTGTGGCCCTGAGCGGCAACGAAGGTGTTGGCGATACCGCCGCCGACAATCAGCTGGTCAGCGATTTTAGACAGGGAATCCAGAACGGTCAGTTTGGTAGATACTTTAGAACCACCAACGATAGCCACCATCGGACGAGCCGGTTCTTTCAGCGCTTTACCCAGCGCATCCAGTTCAGCGGCCAGCAGCGGGCCTGCGCACGCAACATCAGCAAATTTGCCGATACCGTGGGTAGAAGCCTGCGCGCGGTGCGCAGTACCAAAGGCGTCCATCACGAATACGTCACACAGGGCGGCGTATTTTTTAGACAGCGCTTCGTCGTCTTTCTTTTCGCCTTTGTTAAAGCGAACGTTTTCCAGAACCACCAGCTCACCTTCGGCCACGTCAACGCCGTCCAGGTAATCTTTGACCAGGCGAACCGGGTTAGACAGTTTGTCTTTCAGGTAGTTAACAACCGGCAGCAGAGAGAATTCTTCGTTGTACTCGCCTTCGGTAGGACGACCCAGGTGGGAAGTTACCATCACTTTCGCGCCCTGTTTCAGAGCCAGTTCGATGGTCGGCAGAGAGGCGCGGATACGCGCGTCGCTGGTCACTTTCCCTTCTTTAACAGGTACGTTCAGATCCGCACGGATAAAAACGCGTTTCCCGGCCAGATCCAGATCGGTCATCTTAATTACAGACATGGTGAATCCTCTCAATGATGCTTAAAGTTTTGTCGACGCTGACGCGTCGAGCCTGAAACCAACTGCGGCCATCGCTAACGTGGTGTCGAGCATCCGGTTAGCAAAGCCCCATTCATTATCGCACCAGACCAGCGTCTTGATCAGGTGGGCGCCACTAACCCGGGTTTGCGTGCCATCAACAATGGCGCTGTGCGGGTCGTGGTTAAAATCTATCGAGACCAACGGTGATTCCGTATAGTCAACTATACCATGAAATGCACCTTGTGCTGCTTTTTGCAGCAACTGGTTGACTTCACTGGCTTTTACTGGTTTTTTCACCGTTACGCTTAAATCGATCGCCGTCACATTAATGGTTGGAACGCGCACGGCAATCGCCTCAAAACGGTCGTTAAACTGCGGGAATATACGCGTAATGCCTGCCGCCAGTTTTGTATCTACCGGGATAATCGACTGGCTGGCCGCGCGCGTGCGCCGCAGATCGGAGTGATACGCGTCGATCACCTGCTGATCGTTCATCGCGGAGTGGATCGTCGTGACGGTACCAGACTCGATGCCGTAAGCATCATCCAACAATTTAATGACGGGAATTATGCAATTCGTGGTACAGGATGCGTTTGAGACAATACGATGTTCCGCACGCAGTTCATTCTGGTTCACGCCAAAAACGACGGTGGCGTCAAGATCGTTGCTGCCCGGATGAGAAAAGAGCACTTTCTTCGCGCCAGCGGCAATATGCGCCTCGCCATGCTCCCGGTTGCCATATACGCCCGTACAATCCAACACGACATCCACGCCCAGTTCGCGCCACGGCAGATCCGCCAGCGTTCGTTCATGCAGAATACGAATGACGTCGTCGCCGACAAAAAGCTGCTCGCGCTCGTGGCGAACCTCCCATGCAAAACGCCCGTGGCTGGTATCGTATTTCAACAAATGCGCCATGCCTGCGGCATCCGCCAGCTCGTTGATGGCCACCACGGTAATTTCCGCGCGACGTCCGGATTCATACAAAGCACGAACCACGTTACGTCCGATGCGACCAAAGCCATTAATCGCTATGCGTACGGTCATAGGTCTCCTGCAAGGCTATCCCGATTCAGATGAGGCTGACAGAGTAATGCAGCTCATCGTCGAGTAAAACCTCACCTGTCGCAAACTGCGACTGATTGGTTAATTGTCGAACATTTAATTAACTGAAACGCTTCAGCTAGAATAAGCGAAACGGGGAATAAAAGGAATGTTTGTCCAGTCGAAGAAGACAGTTATCTGACCTGCATCACATTTCATGGCCGCTTACGCTGCAATTTATTCCATATTTAAGAATCACCAGTACATCCGTCAGATCTTTTCATCGTCGCGTCACAAATACTGATTTATATCAGAAAGCGCTGTCGCCAGCGTCTATATTATCAGCGCCACGTCCGAGTCTCGGAGTCCTGTAACGATGACTGTATCTCACCACAATGCCTCTACAGCGCGCTTTTACGCGCTTCGTCTGCTTCCCGGCCAGGAAGTGTTTTCCCAATTACACGCCTTTGTGCAACAGAACCAATTACATGCCGCCTGGATTGCAGGGTGTACCGGCAGTCTGACCGACGTTGCGCTGCGTTATGCCGGGCAAGAAGCGACCACATCGCTCACCGGCACGTTTGAAGTTATCTCGCTAAACGGCACGCTTGAATTGACCGGCGAGCATCTGCATCTCGCGGTATCGGATCCCTACGGGGCCATGCTCGGCGGCCATATGATGCCAGGGTGTACCGTGCGTACCACGCTGGAACTGGTTATCGGCGAGCTGCCAGCGCTGACGTTCAGCCGTCAACCGTGCGCCATTTCCGGTTATGACGAACTGCATATTTCTTCCCGTTAATTGACGACTCTTTAAGAGGTACTTTATGGCGCGTCGCCCGTTTTCCAGCCAGTCTCTGGTGCTGATTGTCATCGCTATTGCCATCAATATGATTGGCGGACAGCTTATTAGCATGTTGAAGCTGCCTATTTTTCTCGACTCGATCGGCACCTTAATTAGCGCGGTACTGTTAGGGCCGTTCATCGGCATGTTGACTGGGCTTCTGACCAACTTGCTGTGGGGGCTGCTTACCGACCCTATCGCTGCCGCGTTTGCCCCGGTAGCGATGGTTATCGGTCTGGTCGCCGGGTGGCTGGCGCGCGCAGGCTGGTTTCGTACCCTGCCCAAAGTGATCGTCAGCGGGGTCGTCATTACGTTGGCGGTGACGCTGGTCGCCGTACCGCTTCGTACCGCGCTTTTTGGCGGCGTTACCGGTAGCGGCGCTGATTTGTTCGTCGCCTGGATGCATTCAATGGGCCAAAACCTGGTGGAGTCAGTCGCGATTACCGTCATAGGCGCTAATCTGGTCGATAAAATTCTGACGGCGATCATCGTTTGGGTGCTGCTGCGTCAGCTACCGTTACGTACGACACGGCATTTTCCTGCGATGTCAGCCGTACGCTAAATGCATCCGTTTACCTCGTTAACCTTATGGGCGTTGGCGGCCTGCACCACGCTGCTACTCCCTGCGCAGACCGTGCTCCCGGTTTATAGCGCGGCGGCCTTCCTCTGTCTGCTGGCGCTGAAATCAACGCGGCGGCGGGCGAAGTATGTCGCCTGGCTGATGCTGTCTTTAGGGTTTGGGCTATGGCTGGTACATGGCGGTTGGCTAACGGAATGGATAAGCGGGCAGCCTTGCGATCCGCAGCGCTGGATATATGCCGTTACGCTATGGCTACGCCTGCTGGCGATCGTGTCGACGTCGCAGCTATGGATGCAGTATGTGCCGGTTCAGCGGTTTATTCGCGCCCTGTTCGCTTCACGTTTGCCGCCCGGCATCGCTTACCTGTTCGCTGGCCCGCTGCTGGTCGTCGAACAGCTCAAACGACAACTGACGATCGTTCATGAAGCCCAGCGCGCGCGTGGCGTACCGCTAGATGAAGGCTGGTATCAGCGGCTACGGGCAATGCCTGCGCTGATCGTGCCGCTTACGCAAAATGCGCTTAACGATCTGACAATACGCGGCGCGGCGTTGGATATGCGGGGGTTTCGGCTGCATCGAGCCCGAACCACGCTGTGGGCGCCGAAAGATAGCATGTTACAACGGGTTGCGCGGTATGGCATGGTACTGCTAATACTGGCGGAAGCGGGAGTGTGGATATGGTTACGTTAGAGCAGTTTCGTTATCTTCCGTCCGATGCGACACGCCCGCCGGCATGTTTTGATTTCCACTATTCAACACCCGGAATAGTGGCGATAGTCGGCGATAACGGCAGCGGAAAAAGTACGCTGGCGCAACTGATGGCTGGCTGGTATCCGGATTATCTTCCCGGTGATATTGACGGCACAGGCTTACTGCTTGGCGTCCCTATCGGGCAGCTCCCGCTGGTAGAACAGTCGCCCACCATCCAGTTGGTGCAGCAATCGCCTTATTTACAGCTTTCCGGCTGTACCTTTAGCGTAGAGGAAGAGGTGGCGTTTGGCCCGGAGAATCTCGGCCTCCATGAAGCGGAAATTCTACGGCGCATTGACGAGGCGCTGACTCTGACAAACTGCCAGTCGTTACGCCATCGCCATCCCGGCACGCTCTCCGGCGGCGAAACGCAGCGGGTAGTGATTGCCAGCGCGCTTGCCATGCAGCCCAGGCTATTAGTTCTTGATGAAGCCTTCAGTCGGCTGACGTCAGCGGCCACCGGGATGCTGCTGGAACGGCTACAACAGTGGGCGCTGGAACGTCATTCTCTCATTGTGCTTTTTGAGCGTAACCATTTTCCTTTTCTGACGCGATGCCAGCGGGTATGGCAATTGCGCGACGGAGCGCTAACCCCATTATGTTGACGTTAAATCAGGTCGCTTATCGCTGGCCGGATGCCGCAGCCGACTGTTTGCACGCTATCTCGCTTGAACTTCGTGACGGCGAATGGCTGGCGTTGACCGGCGATAACGGCGCGGGAAAATCAACACTGTTACGGATTATGGCCGGCCTGCTTTCCCCCACTTCCGGCTCGGTAACGCTTAATGGAGAGCCGATTGCGCAGCTTAAAAATCGTCAACGCGCCGCCGCTATCGGCGTACTCTTTCAGGAAGCGGAAAACCAGATTTTCCACAGCAATGTCGCGCAAGAGGTCGCTTTTGGGCTGAAACTACAACGCTTATCGGCAGAGGAAATTTCACGGCGCACGCAGGCCGCGCTGCGGTTATGCCAGCTAACGGACGTCGCCGAGGCGCACCCGCTTGATCTGCACGCCGCACCGCGCCGGATGGTGGCGGTCGCCAGTCTGGAGGCGATGGCGCCGCCTGTGTTATTGCTGGATGAACCCAGCCGGGATTTTGACGCCCACTGGCTAACCGTATTTGAACACTGGCTGGCGACATGCCGGGCACGGGGAACCAGCGTCGTGGCGATTAGCCATGACGCTGCGTTTACCCGGCGTCATTTTTCACGGGTGGTACGGCTGGAAAACGGCAGGTTGTCAAAGGGAGAATAAAAAACGGGTCGCCGAAGCGACCCGTTTTATGCCGTATTAAGGATTACAGCAGTGCTTTCGCTTTGGCGATCACGTTGTCCACCGTGAAGCCAAACTCTTCAAACAACAGCTCTGCCGGGGCGGATTCACCGAAGGTGGTCATCCCGACAATAGCGCCGTTCAGGCCGACGTATTTGAACCAGTAGTCAGCGATACCCGCTTCAATCGCTACACGCGCAGAGACGTCCTTCGGCAGCACGGATTCACGGTAAGCCGCATCCTGCTTGTCGAATGCGTCGGTAGACGGCATGGAAACCACGCGCGCCTTCACGCCTTCGGCAGTTAGTTTTTCGTAAGCGGCAACCGCCAGCTCAACCTCTGAACCGGTCGCAATGAAGATAATCTGCGGCTGGCCCGCACAATCTTTCAGTACGTAACCACCGCGGGCGATATTCGCCAGTTGCTCTTCAGTACGTTCCTGCTGCGCCAGGTTCTGACGGGAGAGGATCAGCGCGGTTGGGCCATCCTGACGCTCTACGCCATATTTCCACGCCACCGCGGATTCCACCTGGTCGCACGGACGCCATGTGGACATGTTCGGCGTTACGCGCAGGCTTGCCACCTGCTCGACCGGCTGGTGCGTCGGGCCATCTTCGCCCAGACCGATGGAGTCGTGGGTATAGACCATCACCTGACGCTGTTTCATCAACGCTGCCATACGCACTGCGTTACGGGCATATTCGACGAACATCAGGAAGGTGGAGGTGTACGGCAGGAAACCGCCGTGCAGGGCGATACCGTTGGCGATAGCGGTCATACCGAATTCGCGCACACCGTAATGAATGTAGTTACCTGCGGCATCTTCGTTAATCGCTTTCGAACCGGACCACAGGGTCAGGTTAGAAGGTGCCAGGTCAGCGGAGCCGCCGAGGAATTCCGGCAACAGCGGACCGAAGGCTTCGATGGCATTCTGGGACGCTTTACGGCTGGCGATTTTGGATGGATTCGCCTGCAGTTTAGCGATGAACTCATTCGCTTTCGCATCGAAGTCAGCCGGCATGTCGCCTTTCATACGACGAGTGAATTCAGCAGCTTCCTGCGGGAAGGCTTTCTCATAAGCCGCGAATTTCTCATTCCATGCGGATTCTTTCGCCTGGCCGGCTTCTTTCGCATCCCACTGGGCGTAGATTTCAGACGGGATTTCGAACGGCGCGTATTTCCAGCCCAACTGTTCGCGGGTCAGCGCGATTTCCGCGTCGCCCAGCGGCGCGCCGTGGGAATCGTGGGTACCCTGTTTGTTCGGCGAACCGAAACCGATGATGGTTTTGCACATCAGCAGGGACGGTTTGTCAGTCACGGCGCGAGCTTCTTCCGTGGCGCGTTTAATGGCGTCGGCATCGTGACCGTCAATGCCACGGATAACGTGCCAGCCGTAGGCTTCAAAACGTTTCGCGGTGTCATCGGTGAACCAGCCTTCAACATGACCATCGATAGAGATACCGTTGTCATCATAGAACGCGATCAGTTTGCCCAGTTTCAGAGTACCAGCCAGAGAGCACACTTCGTGAGAAATGCCTTCCATCATGCAGCCGTCGCCCATAAAGACGTAGGTGAAGTGGTCAACGATATCGTGGCCAGGACGATTAAACTGCGCCGCCAGAGTTTTCTCGGCAATCGCCATCCCGACGGCGTTGGCAATACCCTGACCCAGCGGGCCAGTAGTGGTTTCAACGCCAGCGGTGTAGCCCACTTCCGGGTGACCAGGGGTTTTTGAATGTAGCTGACGGAAATTCTGCAGCTCGGACATCGGCAGGTCATAACCGGTGAGGTGCAGCAGGCTGTAAATCAGCATTGAGCCGTGGCCATTGGACAGCACGAAGCGGTCGCGGTCGGCCCAGGACGGGTTGGTCGGGTTGTGGTTCAGGAAATCACGCCACAGGACTTCGGCAATGTCAGCCATACCCATCGGGGCACCCGGGTGACCGGATTTGGCTTTCTGTACTGCGTCCATGCTCAGCGCACGAATAGCATTGGCAAGCTCTTTACGTGAGGACATTTTGACTCCAGATCGGATGTTGAAAGGCCATGCCCGTAACGACTTGACGACAGCGCGTTTTGGGCTACGCCGGAAAATTTGCCAACAATTTACCCCAAGCCGCGCGTCATGTACATGGAACATCCTTTTACCGCTTCAGAAATCTCTGGATCGTGCTCGTATGTTGCGCAATTAGCTAACTTGCCTGCCATGCTTTTCTTTATACTTAACCCAGGCGCTAATTCATCTGCAACGAGCGCATTTCAAAATAATATTAATTCGTATGGAAGAGAAAAATGAAAATTCGCGCTTTACTGCTTGCTTTGGGCATGGCGACGGTGCTGACCGGTTGCCAGAATATGGACTCTAATGGACTGCTTTCTTCGGGCGCTGAAGCTTTTCAGGCCTATACGTTAAGCGATGCGCAGGTAAAAGCGTTGAGCGATCAATCCTGTCAAGAGCTCGACAGCAAAGCGAAAATCGCGCCGGCGAGCAGCGAATACGCTAAACGACTGGCAAAAATTGCCGCTGCGCTGGGGGATAACATTAACGGCCAGCCGGTGAACTATAAGGTTTACGAGACGAAAGACGTCAACGCGTTTGCCATGGCGAACGGTTGTATTCGCGTCTACAGCGGACTGATGGATATGATGACCGACAACGAAGTTGAAGCCGTGATCGGCCATGAAATGGGCCATGTCGCGCTGGGTCATGTAAAGAAAGGGATGCAGGTCGCGCTGGGCACTAACGCCGTGCGCGTCGCGGCGGCATCGGCAGGAGGCGTTGTCGGCAGCCTGTCGCAATCACAGCTTGGCGATCTTGGCGAAAAACTGGTGAACTCGCAGTTCTCCCAGCGTCAGGAGTCCGAAGCGGATGATTATTCTTACGATCTGTTGCGCAAACGCGGTATCAGTCCGGCAGGACTTGCCACCAGCTTTGAGAAACTGGCAAAACTGGAAGCGGGTCGTCAAAGCTCGATGTTCGACGATCACCCGGCGTCCGCCGCACGCGCACAGCATGTGCGCGATCGTATGAGCGCGGACGGGATCAAATAATCCCCGAACAGTGCCGGATGGCGGCGTGGACGCCTTATCCGGCCTACAAGCATCAATCAGCTGTAGGCCGGATAAGCGCAGCGCCATCCGGCAAAACAACTTACTCGCCTTTCTTCGCCGCCTGGATATAGAGCATTTCTAATGCCAGCGTCGCGGCCGCCAGAGCGGTGATCTCCGACTGATCGTAAGCCGGCGCGACTTCCACTACATCCATACCGACAATGTTCAGATCTTTCAGACCGCGTACCAGTTTAATGGCGCGATCGGAGGTCAAACCGCCGATCACCGGCGTACCGGTGCCAGGCGCAAACGCCGGGTCCAGACAGTCGATATCAAAGGTCAGATAGACCGGCATATCGCCGACGATCTGTTTCACCTGAGCGAGAATATCATCCACGCCGCGATCGTTGACCTGGCAGGCATCCAGCACGGTAAAGCCATTGTCTTTGTCAAACTCAGTACGAATACCGATCTGTACCGAATGATGCGGATCGATCAGGCCTTCTTTCGGCGCGGTGTAGAACATCGTGCCGTGATCGAATTCGCAGCCGTTAGCGTAGGTATCGGTATGCGCATCAAAATGTACCAGCGCCATTTTGCCAAAATGTTTCGCGTGGGCGCGCAGCAGCGGCAGCGTGACGAAGTGGTCGCCGCCGAAAGAGAGCATACGCTTGCCTGCAGACAGCAGTTTTTCAGCGTGCGCCTGTAATTTTTCACTCATCTCACGGGCATCGCCAAACGCATACACCAAATCGCCGCAGTCCACGACGTTCAGGCGCTCGCGCATGTCAAAACTCCACGGGAAACGGTGATGTTCCCAGGCGAGGTTGGTCGACACCTGACGGATCGCCGCCGGGCCATGACGGCCGCCAGCGCGACCGGACGTTGCCATATCAAACGGTACGCCAGTGATCACCCAGTCGGCATCGCTGTCATACGGCTGGAAGTTCATTGGCAGACGTAAAAAACCAAACGCATTAGAAACCAGTGAGTTATCGTACTGATGACCTAAGGTGCTCATGGCAAAAACCTCTTCTTAGTCAATATAAAAAAACCCTCCCGCGTCGTTAGGCCCGACGAGGAAGGGTTTGAATTTGTTTACGGCTCAAAGTTTACTCTGACAGACCGCATTATTGAAGTCAGTTTAGCCAGGTACAGTAGACAACGCCCGAAAAAAATATATATCCAGCGCAAATCAGTAGGCTCATACGTCCATCGCGGTCAGTTAAGAGGCCTTAGGGAGTTGCCGCTGTAAAAACTCAAGCACTAATGCGTAAAACAGCGGTGTTTTCCCCGGCGTCTGGAAAATGGCGTGACCGCTACCGGGAATGAGGGTCATCTCCGCCTGAGGCAGCAGCCGGTACAGCTCGGTAACTTCTTCAACGGTGAAAAATTCATCCCGGTCGCCGTCCAGTAATAGCACAGGAATGTGGATTTTTTTCACCTCTTCTTCCGTCAGCGATGTGGGCGTTGTCCACATTGGCCAGACACCTTCGAGAAACGTGCGCCAGTAGTCTTTTTGCTCTGGATGATGCATGTTCTGATAAAATTTAACCATCCCGGGCGCATCCGAAGCCATTTTATCCAGATCTCGATCCGTCAATTGCCCCTAAGGCATTCCTTTACCATAAAAAATTTCCATCCCCTGCATGTAATGGGTCGTAGCAAAGCGATGCGTTGCGCCGCCGACGATAGCAGCGCGCGCTAGATCCGGGTATCGGCTGGTTAACTTCAGAACGACCATGCCGCCATCGCTGTAACCCATCACCAGCGGTTTTTCCAGCTTCAGCGCTTTAACAAAAGCCGCCATATCTTCCGTCATCAGATCATAGCTAAACGTTCCTTGCGGGTTATTGGTTAATCCATGTCCACGACTGTCCGGCATGATGACGCGAAAATATCGAGATGCCTCTTTCGCTAATCCCTGCCAACTTTTCGCCGTCAGACCACCACCGTGAATCAACAGCAGCGGAGGCCCCTCGCCCTCTTCAACGTAATGAATTTTGATACCATTCGCTTCCACAAATTTATCTTTGTCCATCGTTGTTGCTGAAGCATTTATTAAAAATATAATATTGATAATAAAAATAAATGCTAATTTAAAAATATGATTCATAACACCTCGCCAATCACTTTCCGTGTAAAAGACCATATTATTCAGATTGAACAAAAATAACATCAAAATCGATTTGTATCATTTTCACTTATTTACCGGGGAGACCCCGCATCCTCTTTTTACAGAACGTAAAAAGCCTTTCCGCGATTAGCCTCAACGCGAAAAGGCTCTGAAGTCAGAAAAGTGCCACCTTATTCATTCTGGCTGTAATTCAGGATGACTTGAAGGTCTCTTCCTGAATTGCATTTGGCGCTTTCTTTATTCCTTCGTCTGACAGGGCAAGCTTGACTCGCTAAATGCCGTGGCCGGAATTTTCACAATCGCTTTTTTAACCGGCGCAGGTTTACCACGCGTACAAAGCGGACGGTGGATCTGGTTGGGATAAAAAAGCGCGAAATCGCCAGGATTTAATGTAACGAACTGCTCATTAGCGACACATTCAGGAAAGATGATGTCATCAGGAAGATGCTCAAGCTCCTTTATCCTGGTATCAATTTTGTTGGAATAGCCAATCTCCTCATAACCGCTTAGTAAAATCTGAACATCGATATATTTTTTATGAAGTTCAGCTTTGCGGTTTAACGAAGAGTGTGTTTCTCCTTCGCTTATCATAAGAAATGACTCCGGGAAAGAAAGTTCATATCTACCAGCAGGCTGATCTTCAGCTATCTTCACCGCTTCGATGATAAGTTTTTTAATAATGTGGTTAACGTAAGGTAATAAAGTAAGCTGCTCTATATTTCCATATAGCATACTATAGTTATCCTAAATAATGGTCGTGATTATAATTATCAGCCAATCAGGTACTGGTAAATACCTTCAGCCACAGGAATACCTTCTTTTAAACATTTTTCTTTATAGGCGATTTGCGGATCGTTTGGCGCCAGCACTTTATCAACACCGGGCATCGGTTTTACAGCCCTTAGCTCATTGACCATTGTGCTCATTATTGAGGAAAACAGCGGATTGCCCAACATCTGCGGATCAATAACGATAACCAGACTCGCTAACTTGCGCATCTTGTCATAGTCGCCATACATCCGAACAATATGGTTGCTAAAGTTTGCCCCCATCAGGACGCCCGTGAGCGCATCAATCGCCAGGGCAATACCAGAACCTTTGTGTCCGCCAAAGGGCAGCAGATTTTCAATTTTATGCGGATCGGTAGTGATATGTCCCTCTTTATCCAGCGCCAGACCATGACCTATTGGTTTCCCGGTTTCTTTGGCGTGCAGAATTTTACCAAACGCAATGGCGCTGGTCGCCATATCGACGATCATCGGATGGCTGTCTTTAACGGGGAAGCCGAAGGCGATTGGGTTAGTCCCCAGAAAGCGCTCCGCGCCGCCATACGGCGCAACGCAGGTATCCGTTTGCGTCATGGCGATAGCCACCATTCCCTGGCTTGTCGCCTGCTCAATGAACCACGAGAGCGCGCCGCAATGGGACGTATTTTTGACGCTGACGAAGCCCAGCCCCGTCTCTCTCGCCAGACTAATAGCGTGGTCTGTCGCCTTTATCAGCGCGCAGTGCCCCATTCCATCATCAGAGTCCAGAATAGCGACAGAAGGCGAAATCTGTTCGATGCTGAATGTTGCTTTTGGATTGAGCCCGCCTGCGTTCAGGCGGGTACAATAGTGCTCTACGCGAATAACGCCGTGGGAGTGAACGCCGGTAATATCGGCATGAACCAAAACGTCGGCTACCTGCTGCGCCGTTTGCGCGTCAAGGCCCGCCTGGGTGAGTTTATTAAACGCCAGCGCTTTCAATTCATTTTCTTTGACTAATATTGTTGACATAACTATCCCGCTATTAAAATTTGATAACGCCTTTAACCAATTTTTTGTTTTCTACCACGTTCTTCTGGTACTGGTTGCCGAACGTATAGAAATCGAATTCCTGGTTTTTCATCATTGTTTCGCTAATAGCGCCCTGAGCCATTAGCTCAATGACACATTCGAAGTCTTCCCGCGTCGCGTTACGACTGCTCAATAGCGTGGTCTCTTTTTTATGGAAGGTCGGATCGTCAATGACGAGCTCGCCGATATATAGCCCGATGAAGACGATTTTTCCGCCGTGAAGAATCAGATCAACAGCGCGGCTCATGGAGGATTTATTGCCGGTGGCATCAAGCACAATGCCGGCTAATTCACCGGAGAAACAGGCTTTCAGCACATCAATATAGTCGTCTGACGACGGATCGAGCGTTGCAACGCCTACCTTTTCGGCGACCAGACGACGGCGTTCGGCGTCAATATCAGCTACCGCGACGCGAGCGCCTTTGGCTTTTGCTATCGCGGCGGCGGCCAGCCCAATCGGCCCGGCGCCGACCACCACAATGTTTTGCTGCGGCTTCACGTCAGCGCGGCGTACTGCGTGGGCGCTGATGGCGAAACACTCAACCAGCGCGCCCGCGCTGTCGGTGAGGTTATCCGACAGTTCAACCAGATTTTGTTCACGAACGGCCAGATATTCGCTAAAGCCGCCGTCCTGGTGAACGCCATACAGCGAGACGTTCTCACAGCAGTTGGTTTTTCCTTCCCGGCAGGCTGCGCAAGCGCCGCAAGGAATACAGGGAATAACGCTATAGCGTTGGCCGACCTTCGCCGTGCTGCACGATTTACCCAATATTTCCGCCACGCCGCAAATTTCATGACCCAGCACGCGCGGATAGGCAAAAAAGGGCTGGCGACCGGCAAACGCATGGATATCGGTGCCGCAAATACCAACCGCTTTAATTTTTAACAGTACTTCATCGTCTTTTAAATGAGGAATATCTCTTTCAATGTATTCGATATTTCCCGGATTATTACAGATAAGCGTTTTCATACTTAACCCTTTGAAGATAAACGGTGAATGGTGGCCGTGACGCCATGTAACTCAATATGGTTAAAGGCCTGCTGAATGTCGTTTAAAAAGTCTGCGTTGTCGCCGGCCAGCGTTCCAAAGATGCTATTTATCTGCAGCAAAGACAGCGCTTGTTCCCATCGCGTGTTTTTATTTTTAATAGCCGCATTGAAGGTATCATTGAGCGGGTCGGCCACACTCTGCCCCTGAGAGAGTGTATTAATGACGTAATGGAGCCAGCCCGCAATCAGCGTCGCTAACGCCCTGCCCTTAACGCCGCGCGCCTGAAGCGTCAGATAAGGATCGACGGCCCGCTGAGGCAGCTTCTGAGAACCGTCCATCGCAATCTGTCCGGTCTTATGTTTAATGTTCGGGTTGCTGAATCGCTCAATGAGCAACTGCGCATATTGATGTACATCTACCGCCAAATTCGGGCGCAGCGATTTTGCCTGCTCTTCCGTCATTAAATGATGTACGGCGGTTTTAAAAGCGTCGTCTTCCATGCACTGATAGATAAACTCATATCCAGCCAGGCTGCCGTTATAGGCGAGAAACGAATGGCTGCCATTCAGCATACGAAGTTTCATTTCTTCATAGGGAAGCACGTCCGAGACGAACATCGCCCCTGCTTTATCCCAGTCAGGACGACCGGCAACGAAATTATCTTCGATAACCCACTGACGGAAATCCTCGCATACGATGCCGCAGGGATCGGCAAAACCGATCTGGTCTTTAATCATGTCAAATTGCTCTGGCGTCATTGCCGGCACGATGCGATCGACCATGGTGCCAGGAAAGGTGACATGCTTCGCTATCCAGGCCGCCAGTTGCGGATCGAGATTATCGGCAAACGTAACGATCGCCGTTTTGGTCAAATGACCGTTTTCCGGAATGTTATCGCACGACAGTACACTAAACGGGGGAAGCCCTTGCTGGCGGCGTATCCGTAGCGCTTCGACGATCAGTCCGAGTGCTGAGCGGGGATGTTCAGGATCGGCAAGATCGTGTTTGATGAGCGGATGGCTGAGATCGAGCGTTCTGGACCGTGGATCGGTGCAGTAACCTTTTTCCGTTATCGTCAACGAAACAATTTTTACCTGCGGCTCAGTCAGCTTCTCGATCGCCGCCTGAATACCTGACTTCGGCGTATGCAACGCGCCGGTGATGGTACGAACCAGGCGACTATTGATGGCGCTGGCTGACGTTTCCACCACTGAAAACAGCCCCTGTTGCGCATTTAGCGCATCCACCAGCTCCGCATCGCCGAACAGATTCAGTTCAAAAATCCCCCAGCGGTTGCCGGTTATCTCATTCGTGAGATCGTTATAAACCGCCTGATGACCACGGTGAAAGGCGCCAAATCCAATATGTACGATGTTGGCTTCCATTCCCTGACGTGAATAAGTCGTTTTGAATTGGTGCCTTGCGGCGTCTAACTGGCGAGCTATGGTGTCCATGAATTTTTCCCACTCCTGTTTTGTTTACCAATTCTGCTTAAACAGCATACCAAAATCCGTGAATATGATCACACTCACGGCACCGGGTTCTTCACCCTGGTATGCTGACTAATAGCCAATGAATAAAAATAATTTATTTATCAATTGGTTATAAAATACGCTTGTCAGGATAAATTTTACGATTCACAAAAGCGTGATTTTGATTAGAAAAATCGGCCACGAATTGGCATACCACCCACACAACTGCAATCATTAAACACCATGAAAAACAATACCTTATTGAATAGCACGCCCGCTGCGAGCGTATATGTCACGCATGATTGGTTCAATAATTACCCGAAATACAGCAAACCAAATCTGATAATTTGTCTAGTGAATTAATGAACTCAATTTATTATCAGCATCAACGTTAACCTAAGAACATCAGTTACGGTTTTGATCATCCGGGTCGCTGCTAAAGCGATGAGGAGTGAGCCGCCTTTAGACGTAATTGGCAAATTAATCCATTGATTGAACACAGGAAAAAATTGATGAAGACGCAGATTAGGCACGTTGAAACAAAGCTTTCAAAGCCCCTCTGGCCAAGGTCTTAGTTGACGCAAAACATGGCATAATAGCCATTTCGAACTGGTAACCACGACGATTACGCTGGAAGACGGTTCAACTGGCACCGGATATTCCTATACCGGCGGAAAGGGAGGGTATGCAATTAAAGCGATGTTCGACCACGATCTTGCCCCGGTACTGTCAGGGAAAGAGGCGCTGCGATTGACGATATCTATGACTTTATGGAATAGCATATTCACTATGTGGGTCGCGGAGGCATCGCATCGTTTGCGATGGATATCGCTCTTTGGGATTTGAAAGGCAAACGTGAAAAACTGCCGCTGTGGAAAATGGCTGGCTGAAGGCGGCGCGTCTGTCGACGAATGGCGGTCGTTTGGTATGCTCGCTCGGTATGCAGGAATTACACGTCAGACTGGTTTCCGCATTCGAGACTGGCTGACTGGAAGTTCACAGCTTCCCGATCGATCAATATACCAAACATCCGCTGGTGGACGACAATTATCGCGCCGTGGCACCGGACACCTACGGCATTGGCGTAGAGTTTGACTGGGATAAGCTGAGCGTTTACGAAGCCTGATTCCCTCTCTCCGGGCTTGTTTTTGGCGGCAGGCCCGGTTAATCGCTGACAAAAATGTCATCCGCCTGAAAATAGCCGTCAGGTGGCGAAGAAAAAATCATCAAAATCTTCCAGCGAATCATCCTGTTGGAAGATTTTTACCAGCTCATTTTTACTGTTTTCAAGATGGGTCCACGAGGCCTGTCTGGCCTGCTCAGCATCGCGTTTTTGCAATGCAAGGAAGATACTACGGTGATCTTCCACCCATTTCATTCTTAACTCTTTCTTATGTAAATACTTATAGTTTAACTGCTTCCAGCGCGGATTTTCGGTCCTGACAGCCCGCCACAGCTCGGCAGATTGTTTCATTAATACACGATTTTGCGTGGATTCCGCGATGATATTGTGGAACTGACGATCCAGTTCTTCAAATTTGTCGCTGTCGCCGCCAATCTGCTTTTCCTGCTGCTCAATAATACGTTTAAGCTGCTTAAGCTCATTAAATCTTATTTGCGTAGCGGCAAAACCGGTGATGTTACTTTCGATAACCTGCCGGGCCTGTAGCAATTCAAAGGGGCCAATGTCTGAGTAAGGCAAGAGCGCTTTTTGATTGATTTTTTCCAGACTATCAATAAAGTAAGTGCCTGCGCCTTGCTTAACCTCTACCACCCCCTTCAGCTCAAGCATAATAATCGCCTCACGAATCGTCGTGCGGCTGGTTTGAAAACGCTCGCTGAGTTCTCTCTCCGCCGGAAGTCGCTCGCCAGCTTTAAATACCCCTGAATAGAGTAGTTCTTCTATTTGCAGCCCTATATCAAAATAGCGCCGCTTGGTTAAAATTTGTTCCATGCACATACCTATGTAGACAGCAATTGCTCCACTTGAGGGTAGTGTAAACAAATCCTAATGTTTATGGTAAACAATTTCCCTGCCAGAGAGTGGTCGTTTCTTTCCCGCAACCTACGGCTATGCGCGTCACACAGTCCTTCCCCACCAGACTCGGCAGGAAAGGCGCTAATTCCCATAACGCATATTTGACGTTTGATGCCGGGTTTATTTGCGGCAGGGCGGCGGCGCATACCCGTTGTTGTCCGCCGGGAAAGCCTGCGAGGAACAAGGCGGTAGCGTATTTGTTGCTTTACCCTGCAATGCAAAAGCGGCAAAGCCGATGACGCCGATGTTGCGTACATCGCCCTGCGCGGAGTGGGCCGCATAAGCGTCAGCTACGTCGGCGAACTGGAATGCCGCCTCAGTGTGTTTATCTTTGCGAAACCCTTTAATCGCCAGTGAATCGCCGGCGTTAACAATATAGCCATGATGATTCAGCGAGCCTGCTTTTCCGTTCAACACGTCCAGGCCATCAACCGTTGCGACGATTTCGTAATTGGTATCATGACTGTAATTACGAATATATAACTGATAGTTCATCCCTGATCTTGCAGGAATACTATATTGCCATTGTCCCATTGATGCGTTGTAGCGACGAGTAATTGGAATCGAATTAAAATTAGCGTCGCGCACAGCATATTCAAGATCGCTGATACGTATACTATAAACTTTATCGTAACCTGACGGATATTGAGTGGAGTAATTTATTATCACCATTTCGGCAGGTTCTCGCTCGGCACGTTCTACCGAAACGCTTTGTACCGATGAATGCACGTCGCCGCCCCAGGCGGTGCCGACGTCGGATGAAGAGCCATTATTAGATTGCATTCCGCTGGAACAACCGCCTAACAGCAAAAACAAGCCAACAATGACGGCATTAAATTTAAATTTGCTCATACTTAACCCCCTTTTTAATTATTAGGGGGATTGTAGGCCCATAAAATTACATAGAGAAGCGGCACCGCTGATAATTAAGAATTTATAAAATATAAAAGGGTCGATTTAAATAATTAAATCGACCCACAAGCGGAATACTCTTAATTACTCATCTTCAAGATAAGTATAACCGTACAGTCCCGCTTCAAATTCCTCAAGGAACTGCTGCTGCAACGCATCGTCCAGATCCGTCTGTTTTACCTGGTCGCGGAAATGCGTTAACAGCGTTTTTGGATCCAGTTGCACATATTGCAGCATATCCGCAACGGTATCGCCTTCGTCCGACAGCTCAACCTCGACGCTACCATCCGGGAAGACAAACACGTCAACCGCTTCAGTATCGCCAAACAGGTTGTGCATGTTACCGAGGATCTCCTGATAGGCGCCGACCATAAAGAAGCCGAGCATCGGTGGATTCTCTGGATCGTATTCCGGCATCGGCATCGTCGTGGCGATACCGTCGCCATCGATATAGTGGTCAATAGCGCCATCGGAATCACAGGTTATATCCAGCAGCACGGCACGACGTTCCGGTACCTGATCTAACCCTTCCAGCGGCAGCACCGGAAAGAGCTGATCGATTCCCCACGCGTCCGGCATCGACTGGAACAGCGAGAAGTTGACGTACATTTTGTCCGCCATCCGCTCTTGCAGTTCGTCGATAATCGGGCGATGCGCACGGTTTTGCGGGTCCAGTTGCTTCTGCACTTCATGGCACATGCTGAGATAAAGTTGCTCCGCCCAGGCGCGCTCCTGCAAACTAAACGCGCCGGAAGAGTAGCCGATATGAATATCGTGCAGATCCATTTGGCTATCATGCAGCCACTCACGCAGCGAGCGGCGGGTGCCAGGTTTATGCATCTCCTGCCAGGTTTCCCACAGATTTTGCAGCGCGCGCGGCGCATCTTCAGCAGGGGCAGTCGGATCCGTGTATTCGTTACGCTCCACACCGATAATGTTAGAGACCAGTACCGTATGGTGCGCAGTGACGGCGCGGCCAGACTCGGTAATCACCGTCGGATGCGGTAAACCATGCTCTTCGCAGGCATCGCCAATCGCCCAGATGATGTTATTGGCATATTCGTTCAGGCCATAGTTCACCGAACAGTCGGACTGCGAGCGGGTACCTTCATAATCCACGCCCAGACCGCCGCCCACGTCGAAGCACTGGATATTAACGCCCAGCTTATGCAGCTCAACATAGAAACGCGCGGACTCGCGCACGCCGGTCGCGATATCGCGAATGTTCGCCATCTGCGATCCCAGGTGGAAGTGCAACAGTTGCAGACTGTCCAGACGCCCGGCGTCACGCAGGGTCTCCACCAGTTGCAGCACCTGGGTCGCCGCCAGGCCGAATTTTGATTTTTCGCCGCCGGAGGATTGCCACTTACCGGACCCCTGAGAGGCCAGACGCGCACGCACGCCCAGGCGAGGAACCACATTCAGGCGCTCGGCCTCTTCCAGCACAATCGCGATTTCAGACATCTTTTCGATGACCAGATAAACCTTATGGCCCATCTTCTCGCCAATCAGCGCCAGCCGAATGTATTCACGGTCTTTATAACCATTACAGACGATCACGCTACGGGTCATGCCGGCATGCGCCAGCACCGCCATCAATTCCGCTTTTGACCCCGCTTCCAGCCCCAACGGTTCACCGGAATGGATAAGGGACTCGATCACGCGGCGATGCTGATTGACCTTAATCGGATAAACGAGGAAGTAGTCGCCGTTATAACCGTAAGATTCACGCGCACGCTTAAACGCCGCGTTAATTGAACGCAAACGGTGTTGCAGGATCTGCGGGAAGCAGAACAGCGCCGGCAGACGCTGACCTTGCGCTTCGCGCGCTTTCACCAGTTTGGCAAGATCGACACGCGCTTCCGGTACGTCGGGATCGGGGCATACGCTAATATGGCCCAGCTCGTTGACGTCGTAGTAGTTATTGCCCCACCAGGCAATATTGTAAGTGCGCAGCATCTTGCTGGCTTCCTGGGAGCTCATTGCAACCTCCTGCATGGAGCGTAGTACACCCTGTTCGCCTGCTGACGAAGGCGAACCCATAGACATGTCGTCAGACATAGCGAACCTCAATTTTTATTAGCAAGTGTAAAACAGTTGACTACTATCGCAATCCGAAGACGCGATAACAACCCATAGACAAGCGGATTTTCCAGCAGATAGCGCTGATGCTCCGCCTGCGCGACCGGTTTCTTTTTCATATCATTGTAAACACGTAACCGAACTCACAGATAACGGTTCGGCGAAACCACGAGAAAACTCTTGCGTTAACAAGAGCGCCCTTGTTCAGTCTTCAGCGCCATTGCCGGCTCTGGAATCCTGAGAAGCGCCGAGATGGGTATAACATCGGCAGGTATGCAAAGCAGAGATGCAGATTGCGGGGGACATGCGCGCACCAGAACGATGCGACAGATTCAGCAGAATACAACGGTTCATTATCTCGTATCACCTCCACGGCCGCCTCGTAAGACGAACCCACAAGCCAAAGCAACGTTTTAACCCGGCTGGAAGTGGCGACACGAAGAAAACGTCGTGTGCTTTTGTATGAGCCGCGCGTCGCGTTTTATACCCAGAACGCAGAAAAAAAGCAAAGCATAAATGCGCATAATGTCAGCATTATCAGAAACGTTTATCGCCTGATTTTGACCGACATTGCGACGGCCTTCAAAAAAAGCTGGAAATTGGGCGAAGAAGTGACCTAAAATAGCCGTCCAGATGTTAATCCATCCATACTGATTAACACTCAGACTGCCAGTGTCAGCGACCTTCAGACTCATGGTAGAATCTTCTGTCATGACTATTCCGCACAACAGTTTGAGCTAACTAAATTCTCCTTAGGTGAAATTAAATATGGCAAAACACCTTTTTACGTCTGAGTCCGTATCAGAAGGGCATCCTGACAAAATTGCAGACCAAATCTCTGATGCCGTGTTGGACGCTATCCTGCAACAGGATCCGAAAGCACGCGTCGCCTGTGAAACCTACGTTAAAACCGGCATGGTTTTAGTTGGCGGTGAGATCACCACCAGCGCCTGGGTCGATATCGAAGAGATTACCCGTAATACGGTGCGCGAAATTGGCTATGTGCATTCCGACATGGGCTTTGACGCCAACTCTTGCGCGGTACTGAGCGCAATTGGCAAACAGTCTCCGGATATCAACCAGGGCGTTGACCGCGCAGACCCGCTGGAACAAGGCGCGGGCGACCAGGGCCTGATGTTTGGCTACGCGACAAATGAAACCGACGTACTGATGCCTGCGCCAATCACCTACGCGCACCGTCTGGTACAGCGTCAGGCTGAAGTGCGTAAAAATGGCACCCTGCCATGGTTGCGTCCGGATGCAAAAAGCCAGGTCACTTTCCAGTATGACGACGGCAAAATCGTCGGTATCGACGCCGTGGTTCTCTCTACGCAGCACGCAGAAGATATCGACCAAAAATCGCTGCAAGAAGCGGTGATGGAAGAGATCATCAAACCCATTCTGCCGTCTGAATGGTTAAATACGTCCACTAAGTTTTTTATCAACCCAACCGGTCGTTTTGTTATCGGCGGCCCGATGGGCGATTGTGGTCTGACCGGTCGTAAGATCATTGTTGATACCTACGGCGGTATGGCGCGTCACGGCGGCGGCGCCTTCTCCGGTAAAGATCCGTCTAAAGTTGACCGTTCTGCAGCTTACGCTGCGCGTTATGTCGCGAAAAACATCGTGGCGGCAGGTCTGGCGGATCGCTGTGAAATCCAGGTCTCCTACGCTATCGGCGTAGCGGAGCCGACGTCCATCATGGTGGAAACGTTCGGTACTGAAAAAGTGCCTGCTGAACAGTTGATTCTGCTGGTGCGCGAATTCTTCGACCTGCGCCCGTACGGCTTGATTCAGATGCTGGATCTGCTGCACCCGATCTACAAAGAAACTGCGGCTTACGGCCACTTCGGTCGCGAAAACTTCCCATGGGAAAAAACCGACAAAGCGCAACTGCTGCGCGATGCTGCCGGTCTGAAATAATCGCCCGCGCCTGACGCTGTTTTTCAGCCAGGTAAACCATACCGTACTTATCAAGGCCAGCGCCCTGCTGGCCTTTATCATTGCTGATACACGCAACGTTATCAGATATTCCAGCGTGAATTTATACTGACCTTTTTGTGATGCGCAGCACAATCCACTCTCCCCTTTCGTTTCTTCGACTACACTTTTTATCATTCAGTTTCAGTCATCATGAAAGCGGTTACATTCATTTTCATTAAGAACTGACCGCCTCACTATCGGTATGCTAATTCTACGATGAAAATATTACATAATTTTTCAACTTTGTCTGAATACCAGGCGATTGATATGGTTATAAGATTATTAAAACTATTATTTTTCAGATAATTAAATAATCACCGAGATAAATAGTAGTGTAAACGATTACACCATTGTGATTAGCCTCACATCTTTTTACGGCGTACTCACCTACTCTTAACATCGATAAAATTGCTAACCCAACCGGAGGGCATAATGCCTGACAATAAAAAACAAGGGCGTTCCAACAAGGCCATGACATTTTTTGTCTGCTTTCTTGCAGCCCTGGCAGGATTACTTTTTGGCCTGGATATCGGCGTTATCGCCGGTGCTTTACCCTTCATTACCGACGAGTTTCAGATTACCGCACACACTCAGGAATGGGTGGTCAGCTCCATGATGTTTGGCGCGGCCGTCGGCGCTGTCGGCAGCGGCTGGCTCTCCTTTAAGCTGGGTCGTAAAAAAAGCCTGATGATCGGCGCTATCCTGTTCGTCGCCGGTTCGCTGTTCTCCGCTGCGGCGCCTAACGTTGAAGTCCTGATTATTTCTCGCGTGCTGCTGGGTCTGGCCGTCGGCGTCGCTTCCTACACTGCACCGTTGTACCTGTCCGAGATCGCGCCGGAAAAAATTCGCGGCAGTATGATCTCAATGTACCAACTCATGATCACCATCGGGATTCTGGGCGCTTATCTGTCAGATACCGCGTTCAGCTACAGCGGCGCATGGCGCTGGATGCTCGGCGTGATCATCATCCCGGCCATTCTGCTGCTGATCGGCGTCTTCTTCCTGCCGGACAGCCCGCGCTGGTTTGCGGCAAAACGCCGCTTCCATGATGCTGAACGCGTCCTGTTGCGCCTGCGTGACACCAGTGCGGAAGCAAAACGTGAGCTCGATGAAATTCGCGAAAGTTTGCAGGTTAAACAGAGCGGTTGGGCGCTGTTCAAAGAGAACAGCAACTTCCGCCGCGCCGTGTTTCTTGGCATTTTGTTGCAGGTCATGCAGCAATTTACCGGGATGAACGTCATCATGTATTACGCGCCGAAAATCTTCGAACTGGCGGGGTACACGAATACCACGGAGCAGATGTGGGGCACCGTTATTGTTGGTCTGACTAACGTGCTGGCAACCTTCATCGCTATCGGCCTGGTTGACCGCTGGGGCCGCAAGCCGACCCTGACGCTGGGCTTCCTGGTCATGGCGATTGGTATGGGGATTCTGGGTACGATGATGCACATCGGCATCCATTCGCCGTCTGCGCAATACTTCGCTATCGCTATGCTGCTGATGTTCATCATTGGATTTGCGATGAGCGCTGGTCCGCTGATTTGGGTACTGTGCTCCGAAATCCAGCCGCTGAAAGGCCGCGATTTCGGCATCACCTGCTCCACCGCGACCAACTGGATCGCCAATATGATCGTCGGCGCAACGTTCCTGACCATGCTGAACAATCTGGGTAACGCCAACACCTTCTGGGTCTACGCTGGCCTGAACGTGCTGTTTATCCTGCTGACCCTGTGGCTGGTGCCGGAAACCAAACACGTTTCGCTGGAACACATTGAACGTAACCTGATGAAAGGTCGTAAACTGCGCGAAATCGGCGCCCACGACTAATCCCTCCACGCTTCCTCCTGCCACAGGAGGAAGCGTTTTTCTTGCAGTCCCTCTTCCGTCGCACTATTCTCTGCCGCTATGAAAACCCCTCGTCTCCCTATCGCTATCCAGCAGGCCGTGATGCGCCGTCTGCGGGAAAATCTCGCCCAGGCGAACCTCAAGCTCGATAGACATTATCCGGAGCCGAAACTGGTGTATACGCAACGCGGCACCTCGGCGGGCACCGCCTGGCTGGAGAGCTACGAAATCCGCCTCAACCCGGTGTTACTGCTGGAAAACATCGACACCTTTATAGCAGAGGTCGTGCCGCATGAACTGGCGCATCTGTTGGTGTGGAAGCACTTCGGACGCAAGGCTCCGCATGGCAAGGAATGGAAGTGGATGATGGAAAGCGTGCTGGGCGTTCCGGCCAGACGTACTCATCAATTTGCGCTGCAATCCGTACGGCGCAACACCTTTCCCTACCATTGCCAATGCCAGCAACATCAACTCACCGTCCGCCGTCATAATCGGGTAGTACGCGGCGAAGCGGTTTATCGTTGCGTTCACTGCGGCGAACCACTGGTCGCCGGGTAGTTTCCCGAAACGTCCGGGAACTTTCCTGAGCGGACTGATTGCATACAGACACAACTTTCGTTACGTTGCGGGCTCGTTTTGCTATGGAGTGTGCAATGTACCGTAATTTTTCTTTTGCCGCTGCGTTGCTGGCCGCAGCGTTTTCAGGCCAGGCCCTGGCCGATGGCATTAACAATTTTTCTCAGGCCAAAGCGGCGAGCGTCAAAGTCAATGCCGACGCGCCCGGCAGCTTTTACTGCGGGTGCCAAATCCGCTGGCAGGGTAAAAAAGGCGTCGTAGACCTGGAGTCCTGCGGCTATAAGGTGCGTAAAAACGAGAATCGCGCCAGACGCATTGAGTGGGAGCACGTTGTCCCCGCCTGGCAATTCGGTCATCAGCGCCAGTGCTGGCAGGACGGCGGGCGAAAAAACTGCGCTAAAGACCCGGTCTACCGCAAAATGGAAAGCGATATGCATAACCTGCAACCCGCGATTGGCGAAGTGAATGGCGATCGCGGCAACTTTATGTATAGCCAGTGGAACGGCGGCGAAGGTCAGTACGGGCAGTGCGCCATGAAAGTAGATTTCAAAGCGAAGCTCGCCGAGCCGCCCGCCCGCGCCCGTGGCGCAATCGCCCGCACTTATTTTTATATGCGCGACCAATACCAACTGAAACTTTCCCGCCAACAAACGCAGCTTTTTAACGTCTGGGATAAGCAGTACCCCGTTACCGCCTGGGAGTGCGAGCGCGATGCGCGTATCGCGAAGGTCCAGGGTAATCATAATCCCTATGTGCAACGCGCTTGCCAGGCGCGAAAGAGCTAACCTACACTAGCGGGATTCTTGTTAACCCATGCCCTGGATAGCCAAACGCCGGGGCCATGACGCGGATTTTTTTATTATGCGTATTCCCCGCATTTATCACCCTGAATTGTTGACGTCCGGTACGCAGATTTCGTTATGCGAAGATGCGGCCAACCATATTGGTCGTGTACTGCGCATGGGAGCGGGACAAGCGTTACAGCTGTTTGACGGCAGTAATCAGGTATTCGATGCTGAAATCATTAGCGCCAGTAAGAAAAGCGTTGAAGTGCAAGTGATGAAAGGCGAAATCGACGATCGTGAATCGCCGCTACATATCCATCTGGGCCAGGTGATGTCGCGCGGTGAAAAAATGGAATTTACTATCCAGAAATCGATCGAACTAGGTGTAAGCCTCATTACGCCACTGTTCTCTGAGCGCTGCGGCGTTAAACTGGATAATGAACGTCTGAACAAAAAGCGCCAGCAGTGGCAAAAGATCGCCATCGCCGCCTGCGAACAATGCGGGCGTAACCGGGTGCCGGAAATTCGCCCGCCGATGGCGCTGGAAGCCTGGTGCGCCGAGCAAGATTCCGGGCTGAAGCTCAATCTTCATCCGCGCGCCCATGCCAGCATCAACACTCTGCCGCTGCCGGTTGAACGCGTCCGACTGCTGATCGGCCCGGAAGGCGGGCTGTCGGCGGACGAAATCGCGATGACCGCGCGCTATCAGTTTACTGATATTCTGTTAGGACCTCGCGTTCTGCGTACTGAGACAACCGCGCTCACCGCCATTACCGCGCTACAGGTGCGTTTTGGCGACTTAGGATGAAGCGTTAACGGAGAAAATAATGATCAAGCTCGGCATCGTGATGGACCCCATCGCACACATCAACATCAAGAAAGACACCAGTTTCGCTATGCTGCTGGAAGCCCAACGTCGTGGTTATGAACTTCATTATATGGAGATGGCCGACCTTTATCTGATTAACGGCGAAGCCCGCGCCCGCACGCGAACGTTGAGCGTGGAGCAAAATTACGATAAATGGTACGAGTTCGGCAGCGAGCAGGAGATTAAACTCGCCGATCTGGACGTCATTTTGATGCGCAAAGATCCGCCGTTTGATACCGAGTTTATTTATGCGACCTATATTCTGGAACGCGCTGAAGAAGAAGGGACGCTGATCGTCAACAAACCGCAAAGCCTGCGCGACTGTAATGAAAAACTGTATACTGCCTGGTTTGCCGATCTGACGCCGGAAACGCTGGTAACGCGCAATAAAGCGCAGCTCAAAGCGTTTTGGGAAAAGCACGGCGATATCATTATGAAACCGCTGGACGGTATGGGCGGCGCGTCCATTTTCCGCGTTAAGGAAGGCGATCCTAACATAGGCGTTATTGCCGAAACGCTGACCGAGCTGGGCAACCGCTACTGCATGGCACAGAACTATTTGCCCGCGATCAAAGATGGCGATAAGCGCGTCCTGGTCGTCGACGGCGAGCCGGTGCCTTACTGCCTGGCGCGTATTCCGCAGGGCGGCGAAACCCGCGGCAACCTGGCGGCTGGTGGTCGCGGCGAACCCCGTCCGTTGAGCGAAAGCGACTGGGAAATCGCCCGCCGCGTTGGGCCAACGCTTAAAGCCAAAGGGCTTATTTTCGTCGGTCTGGATATTATCGGCGACCGCTTAACGGAAATTAACGTGACCAGCCCAACCTGCGTGCGTGAAATTGAAGCGGAATACCCGATCTCTATCACCGGGATGTTGATGGACGCCATCGAAGCGCGTCTGGCGAAGTAAAGGTTTATTGCCCGGTGGCGTGCGCTTACCGGGCCTGAGCAATCACGCCGCCCCGGTCGGATAAGGCGGCGCATCAGCATCGCCATCCGGCAGTCTATTGCCCGATAAGGCCACCGTCCTTTGGCAAAAGACGGCTTATATGAGTGACAACCGTCCGCTTTCCCCACATACTGAACACTGTCGTTTTTTTGAACCAGGAAACAGAACCTCTGACAATGAATTTACAGCATCACTTTCTTATTGCCATGCCTGCGCTCCAGGACCCGATTTTCCGCCGTTCCGTGGTGTATATTTGCGAGCACAACCAGGACGGCGCTATGGGGATTATTGTTAATAAGCCTTTGGAAAATCTGCAAATTGAAGGGATTCTGGAAAAACTAAAAATTACGCCGGAACCGCGCGATTCGTCAATTCGTCTTGATAAAGCCGTGATGCTCGGCGGCCCGCTGGCGGAAGATCGCGGATTTATTCTCCATACTCCGCCGTCACGTTTCGCCTCCAGCATTCGTATCTCAGACAATACCGTGATTACCACCTCCCGCGATGTGCTGGAAACGTTAGGTACCCAACAACAGCCTTCCGATGTACTGGTCGCGCTGGGCTACGCCTCCTGGGATAAAGGCCAGCTTGAACAAGAGCTGCTTGATAACGCCTGGCTTACCGCGCCCGCCGATCTCAATATTTTGTTCAAAACACCCATTGCCGAGCGCTGGCGCGAAGCGGCAAAACTTATTGGCATTGATATTCTGACCATGCCTGGCGTTGCGGGGCACGCCTGATGAGCGACACCTTACTGGCCTTTGACTTCGGCACAAAAAGCATCGGCGTTGCAATAGGACAACGCATTACCGGCACCGCCCGTCCGCTTCCGGCAATCAAAGCACAGGACGGCACGCCCGACTGGATGCTCATTGAACGTTTGCTGAAAGAGTGGCAGCCGGACGAAATTATTGTCGGGCTACCGCTCAATATGGATGGCACTGAACAGCCGCTGACGGCGCGCGCACGTAAATTCGCCAACCGTATTCATGGGCGTTTCGGGGTAACTGTCACGCTGCACGATGAACGACTCAGCACCGTTGAAGCACGCTCCGGTCTGTTTGAACGAGGTGGGTATCGCGCACTGAACAAAGGCAAAGTGGACTCGGCCTCCGCCGTGATTATCCTCGAAAGCTATTTTGAACAGGGGTATTAAAGCCGTTTTTGTCAGCAGGCGGATAACGCGGTCACGGTTGCCAGGCTTACTGGGCAATAAGCTGGTTTAATGCCTTCAACGCCTGTAAACGCGCAGCCGCCTCCGCCTCATCAATCCGCCACATTCCCGCAAAGGCCAGCGCTGCGGCGTGCTTGCCTAGCGGTTGCGCCATAGAAACTTCACCATCAGCGTGATGCCACAGCACGTATCCCCGCTGGCGCTGCTGCGCCACATGCGGCGCCAGATTACGCCATTGCTCCGGAGTAAAACGCTGCATTAGCGCCTCATCGCTTTCTGCCGCCAGTAACGCCACTCCTGTTACCGACTGCCAGGCCGGGCACATGCGAAACCCCGCCAGCGCCTGACTTCCCTGCGAACCCGGCGTAGAGTGATAAATATAGATAATCTGGTCTTCCCATAGCACGCCTAATGCCACCACGATGTCTTTGGGCGCATGGCGTTCAAGGATAGGCAACGCATGGGAGAACAGCGCTGAACCACGAATCGCCTGCGCCGCCAAAGCATGAATGCCTGGCCCGGGTAAATAGCGTCGGTGCTCATCCTGCATCGTGAGTCCAATAGAGGCCATCGTCATTAACAGGCGATTAACGCGCGTGGTATTAATATCCATCAGCCGGGCAAGCTCGCGACATCCGATAGCACGGTCGCTGGAGACCAGATATTGCAGACAGCGAATGCCATCTATCAGGCTTTGATTCGGTTGTGATGACATCGTTAAATGGCTTCGCTGTGGTTTTAACAAAGCTGCGATTTTAACGCCGGTTCGCCAGGATACAAGCCTGCATGCCGTTCAATCCACCGCGCCAGTCAACACTTTACAACCCCCCTACGCCGCCATCTTCGCTACAGTCGTCCCTGCGCCTGACGCCATTGCGCGCTCTGGGCGAATGTCATCATCCCCTGCTGCTGCCCGGTTTGTATCACGTGGGCCAACTGATGGAGTTTGCCTTCACGGATCAAATTCCCTGTGGCTGGCGTATTAATCAGTAATTCAAACAACGCCACGCGCCCATCCTGTCTGTCGACCTCCAGTTTTTGTGATAGTACGGCGCGCAGACTACCCGCCAGTTGGCTGCGTACCGGTTCTTTTTCCTGCGCCGGAAAACTATCCACTAATCTTTCCACCGCCTGCGCCGCACCGCGAGTATGCAGGGTTGCCAGTACCAGATGCCCCGTTTCCGCCGCCGTCAGCGCCAGGCGAATGGTCTCGCTGTCACGCAGCTCTCCCAGTAAAATGACATCGGGATCTTCACGTAACGCCGCGCGCAGCCCGGCGGCAAAAGTGGCGCAATGCTGGCCGATTTCCCGCTGCTGTATCAGGCAACGCTTGCTGGTGTAACGGTACTCAATAGGATCTTCCAGCGTCAGGATGTGTTTATCGGCATGTTGATTAAGATGTCCCACCATCGCCGCCAGCGTAGTGGATTTCCCGCAGCCAGTAGCGCCAGTGACCAGAATCAGTCCGTTCTCGCTGGCAAGCAGTGCGGGTACTATCGGCGGCGTCTGGATTTCCGCCAGATCAGGACAACGCTCGGGCAATAGCCGTAGCGCCAGCGACGTTCCCTGTTGATGTGTGAACGCACTGGCGCGCAGGCGCCGCGTGCCAGACAGCGAGACGGCGAAATCAAGCTGGCCGTGCGTTCGCCACTGATATTGTTGCGCATCATTAAGCCAATCAAGCAGAAGCCTGTCGACATCAGGCGCGGTAAAAGGCGCGTTCTCCATGCGTCCTTGTTTGCGCCATCGCGCAGGCCAGGCGTTACACAGGTGTAGATCCGAGACGTTATGCTTTACACTAAGCGTCACAATTTCTTCCATATTCATATAAACATCCTCGGAAAATGAAAGATATCGCGCATAACCTGGCATACATCCGGGACAAAATCTCCGCCGCGGCGACGCGTTGCGGCCGCTCTTCAGAAGAAGTTACGTTGCTTGCAGTGAGTAAAACCAAACCTGCGAGCGACATCGCAGAAGCCATTGCCGCCGGACAACGGGCATTTGGTGAAAATTATGTACAAGAGGGGGTGGAAAAAATCCGCCACTTTCAGGAAGCGAAAGTGGAAGGCCTGCACTGGCACTTTATTGGCCCTTTACAGTCCAACAAAAGTCGGCTGGTGGCCGAGCATTTTGACTGGTGTCATACCATCGATCGCCTGCGTATCGCCTCGCGGCTGAGCGAACAGCGTCCGGATAATCTGCCGGCGCTAAATGTTCTGATCCAAATTAATATCAGCGATGAAAACAGCAAATCAGGCATTCCGCTGGCGGAACTGGATGAGCTGGCCGCTGCGGTGGCTACACTGCCGCGTCTGCGGCTTCGCGGACTGATGGCGATCCCGGCGCCAGAGTCAGATTATGTAAGGCAGTTTGAAGTCGCACGTCAAATGGCTGTAGCATTTGCCGGGCTGAAAGCGCGCTACCCTGACGTTGATACCCTATCTCTGGGTATGAGCGACGATATGGAAGCCGCGATTGCGGCAGGTAGCACAATGGTGCGCATCGGCACCGCTATCTTTGGTGCTCGTGATTACACAAAAAATTAAGGAAAACTGAGGAACGCCATGAATACGTTGACCTTCCTGCTCTCAACGGTAATTGAGCTGTATACCATGGTGCTATTATTGCGCGTGTGGATGCAGTGGGCCCGCTGTGACTTTTACAACCCTTTCTCCCAGTTCGTGGTGAAAATTACGCAGCCCATCATCGGACCGCTGCGTCGTATTATCCCGCCAATGGGGCCGATTGACAGCGCTTCCCTGCTAGTGGCGTTTATTCTTAGCGTTATTAAGGCGATAGTGCTGTTTAAGGTCATTACGTTTCAGGCGATTATCTGGATTGCCGCAGTGCTTATCTTGCTTAAAACAATCGGCCTGCTGATCTTCTGGGTGCTGCTGGTCATGGCTATCATGAGCTGGGTGAGCCAGGGTCGTAGCCCGATTGAATATGTATTGATTCAGCTTGCCGAGCCGCTGCTCAGCCCGATTCGCCGTATACTGCCTGCGATGGGCGGCATCGACTTCTCGCCGATGGTTCTGGTGCTGCTGCTGTATGTCGTTAATATGGGGATCGCTGAAGTCTTACAAGCGACAGGCAACATGTTGCTGCCGGGGCTGTGGATGGCGCTATGAGTGCTGTGACTCGCTGCGAAGACGGTCTGGTGTTACGGCTTTATATTCAGCCGAAAGCCAGCCGCGACAGTATTGTGGGCTTACATGGCGACGAGGTGAAAGTCGCCATTACTGCCCCGCCGGTTGACGGTCAGGCAAACAGCCATCTGACCAAGTTTCTTGGTAAACAGTTTCGCGTGGCGAAAAGTCAGATCGTCATCGAAAAAGGCGAGCTGGGCCGTCACAAACAGGTAAAAATTATTCACCCGCAACAGATCCCGCCGGAAATTGCGGCGTTAACTGAGTAGGTATTCCATGCAAAAAGTTGTTCTCGCAACCGGCAACGCCGGTAAAGTGCGCGAGCTCGCGTCGCTGTTAAGCGATTTTGGGCTTGATGTGGTAGCGCAAACGGAACTGGGCGTCGATTCCGCGGAAGAAACCGGCCTGACGTTTATTGAAAACGCGATTCTCAAAGCGCGCCATGCCGCCAAAATGACCGGCCTGCCCGCCATTGCCGATGACTCCGGTCTGGCCGTTGACGTTTTAGGCGGCGCGCCGGGTATCTATTCCGCGCGCTATTCTGGCGAAAACGCGACAGATCAGCAAAATCTGGAAAAACTGCTGCATACTCTACGGGATGTTCCGGACGACAAACGCCAGGCGCGATTCCATTGTGTACTGGTTTATTTGCGTCATGCGGAAGATCCCACACCGATAGTCTGTCACGGTAGCTGGCCTGGCGTCATTACTCGCCAGGCGGCCGGAAATGGCGGATTTGGCTATGATCCCATTTTCTTCGTACCGTCTGAAGGCAAAACCGCCGCAGAACTGACCCGTGAAGAAAAAAGCGCGATTTCCCACCGTGGACAAGCGCTCAAGCTGCTGCTGGATGCGTTACGCAATGGCTAAACTACCGCCGCTCAGTCTTTATATTCATATTCCCTGGTGTGTACAAAAATGTCCATATTGCGACTTCAATTCCCATGCGTTGAAGGGCGAGGTGCCACATGACGACTACGTCCAGCATCTGTTAAACGATCTGGATGCCGACGTCGCTTGGGCGCAAGGGCGTGAAGTAAAGACCATTTTTATTGGCGGCGGTACGCCAAGCCTGCTTTCCGGGCCGGCGATGCAAACGCTGCTGGACGGCGTGCGTGCGCGCCTGAATCTGGCGGCGGATGCGGAAATTACTATGGAAGCGAACCCCGGCACGGTCGAAGCCGACCGCTTCATCGACTATCAGCGCGCCGGCGTAAACCGGATCTCCATTGGCGTGCAGAGCTTTAGTGAGCCTAAGCTGAAACGTCTTGGCCGTATTCACGGTCCACAAGAGGCGATGCGGGCAGCAAGACTGGCAAATGGGCTTGGGCTACGCAGCTTTAACCTCGACTTGATGCATGGATTGCCGGACCAAACGCTGGAAGAGGCGCTGAATGATTTGCGACAGGCAATTGCGCTTAATCCGCCGCATCTCTCATGGTATCAATTGACGATTGAACCCAACACTCTGTTCGGTTCGCGTCCGCCGGTTTTACCGGACGATGACGCTCTGTGGGATATCTTTGAGCAGGGCCACCAGTTATTAACCGCCGCGGGCTATCAGCAATACGAAACGTCGGCCTATGCCAAACCCGGTTATCAGTGCCAGCATAATCTGAACTACTGGCGCTTTGGCGACTATCTGGGGATTGGCTGCGGCGCCCACGGTAAAGTCACCTTCCCGGGCGGCAGGATCCTGCGCACCACCAAAACCCGTCACCCACGCGGTTATATGCAGGGACGTTACCTGGAAAGCCAGCGTGACGTGAGTGATGACGATAAACCCTTTGAGTTCTTTATGAACCGTTTTCGGTTGCTGGAGCGCGCGCCTCGCGCCGAATTTGTCGACTATACCGGGCTTACGGAAGCGGTTATTCGTCAGCCAATCGACGAGGCTATTGCCCAGGGCTACCTGACCGAATGCGAGCAATACTGGCAGATTACCCGGCACGGTAAACTGTTTTTAAACTCTCTTCTTGAGTTGTTTCTCGCGGAATAACAAGGATAAGCCTGTCGCGCCAGCGGGTAAAATACCTGATGGCGCGACGCTTACCGACCTGTGGCGGTTAATGCGCCGCCGGCAAGCGCATTATTTAATAACTCCTTTACGACGCAAATCGTCCGTATCTTTTTTCCAGCGCTCGTAACCGTCATTAATATCCATAATTTTCACACGGATATCACTCTGTTGCATCTGAAGTTTCTGTACCGCTATATTCAGCGGATATTGTCCTTTCTCTAACGTTATCCAGTCATTCTGCGCTTTTCGACGCAGCTCTTCTGATTTCAAAAATACCTGCCGCCGTTGCTCGTGTATGTCTAAATCTCTTTTCTGCTGAATAGCCGCTTCATTGCACGGCTCACTCTGCTTACGGCACGCGTCTAATGCCGGTTGATAGACCTCTTTTTCGTATTTCTCGGCATATACGCTGCTATCGTTGGCTTTTACATAATCATCGCGCTCTTTTAACGTCTTTTTAAACGCCTCAGCGCGGGTCAACGGTTTCCCATCAGCGCCTTTTCCCCAATACGCGTCCGCTTCTTTTTTAGCTACCGCTATTTTCTTATCCAGGGCAGAGAGTTGTTCTTCAAGACCGGGGATCGACGCTTTCTGCGCACGCCAGGAGGCTTCAATGTTGCCAAACCGATAGTTAAAATCATCGCTGTTGACGATCAGGTATTTATCATTCGTTTTAATGTCGTCAATAGCCCGGCCCTGATCGCTGGCTGCCATTTGTAATGAGTAATAGTTCACCGTCCAGCCAGAGGCTGGCGTCCCTTTACTGGTTAACATGGCAGAAAATTTAACGGGACGATCTTTGGTCCAGGTTTTTTCAACAAAATAATAATCCGCCGCCATACCAACGCCGGTATACATATCTTCACGGGAAGAAATATCCCCTTCGGCAGACCAGGTGGCCTGATTGCCCGTCGAATCAAGATTTTTTAAGGTAATGGAATCCAGTTTAAGTATGCCGTGGTACTGCTTACTAAACTGTTCTTTTAAGATGTTATCGGAGGGTTGAGCAACCTCTGCCCAACTATAGCCTGAAATCAGGGCAAACAGCGCTGCGCCAGCAATCCATTGTCGAACCACTTGTGGACCTCCCGTCCAGAGACATGACGCCCACAATTATCATAACCATGATGATAATTAGCAAGATAATAGTGTTGGTTGTGCGAGAGGTCTTCCAAAAATAGCCCCGGCCTTCCGACCGGGGCATTATCATTAATACTGATTGAACATCGTCTGGATCTGTTTTGGATCTTTAGTCTGGGTTAACGCCAGTTGCAGTAAGACACGCGCTTTTTGCGGGTTCAGCGTGCCGGAAGCGACAAAGCCGTATTTTGCATCGTCAACTTCCGCATCCTGCGTGGTTGCGCCAGTCGGCACACGTGAAGAACGCACCACTACCGTACCGTTGTGCGCGGCGGTCGCCAGGGTATCAAAGACCGTTTTATACAGGTTGCCGTTACCCACGCCTGCGCTCACGATCCCGTCATAACCCGCGTCTACCAGCGCTTTTGCCGGCAGATCGGACGCATTCGCATAGTTATAAACGATACCGACTTTCGGCAACGCGGTCAGCTTCGACACGTCGAACGGGGTGGAGGTGGTATGTTTACGCTCTGGCGTACGCTGGTAGTCAATTTTACCGTTGTGGATATAACCCAGCGGGCCGTAGTTAACCGCTTTAAACGTCGCCACGTCAGTCGTATTGGTCTTAGTGACGTCGCGTCCGTCCATGACGGTATCATTCATTACCACCAGCACGCCGCGGTTGGCAGACTGTTTATCAGCCGCTGTTACTACCGCATTATAGAGGTTGAACGGGCCATCTGCGCTCATTGACGTGGAGGGACGCATCGCGCCGACCAGTACCACCGGTTTATTGCATTTCACGGTCAGATCGAGGAAATAAGCGGTCTCTTCCATCGTATCAGTACCGTGGGTGATCACGAAACCGTCGGTGCTGTCGCACTCGGTATTGATTTTTTTCGCCAGCGTGAGCCAGACTTCATCGTTCATATCCTGCGAGCCAATGTTAACGACCTGCTCGCCTTTCACTATCGCAATGTCCTTCAATTGAGGAACGGCATCCACCAGATTTTCGACACCGACTTTACCTGCCGTATAATTTGATTTTGTTGCTGAATCACCGCCGCCAGCGATCGTTCCGCCGGTCGCTAAGATGGTGATATTCGGTAAAGCGAACGCTGCGCCGCTGAAACCCATTACCAGAGCAGCTAATGCCGTTTTCCTGAAAAACTCCATGTTATATCTCCAGTTATGTCAACTGGTCGCATTATCTCTATATTGCAGACGAATAATGTGACGCCATACGATTAACCAGCGATATATATCCGACAGAGAGTATTTTTTAGAGATGGATAACAAAATGCAGGAAAAAACAGAATAAAAAGGCGCAGATACGATCTGCGCCATTGTTTAAAAAGGAAAGATTACTTCAGGCTGCCAACCAGCGCTTTGCGGCTATCTTCTAAGGTCACTACGCGGCTACAGACATCTTTGCCAAACTGCTGGAAATCTTTCTCCTGGTTTTTCCATTCGTTCTGGATAGCGGTTTGCAAACCACCGAGGCTGCCCATCACACCCTGTAAAGGATTGCCGCCGCCTTTAAGCACTACTTTGGCGCCCATTTCGTTAATGCTGTCCTGCAAAATACCGCCCATCGCCTGATTCACCAACTGCTGACCGTCGGCACGCACCTGGTCGATAGCCTTATAGTGGAACGTCAGGCCGTCCGTACGATGTTCAATAATGCGGTTCATTTGCGCTTTTAATTGCGCATCAAGCTTCGTCAGACGGCTACGCATGTTGCTGCTTTCGCCCACCTCTTTAGCGATGATTTTATCCAGCGCCACGCGGCCTTTTTCGACGCGCGATCGGGCGCCCTCATCAATCCACGGCAGCGCGCTTCGCAGTTCCGCCTGGTAATCTTTCGCTTGCTCGCGTTGCGCGGCGCTAAGGGTGTACTGCTTACCGTTGTACATCACATTGCCGTCCGGCGTGATCACCAGGTTGCCGTTTTCACCTTTCACCTGCACCGTTTGTGGACTCAGGATCACATCGTCACGCGGCGTGACGCTGCATTTGTAATCTGCATGAGCGGCCATCGCCGTAAACGTTAGCACTGCCGCCAGCAGCGTTTTGCGCATCATAACTTTCCCTCAAGACAAAGCGGGCCGGCATTTGCCGACCCTGTACTTATTAGTCCCACCAAACGTCGAAAAGTTCGCTGGTTCGGACTTCTTCAAGGTTGCGCGCTTCCAGCCACTTACGCACAATCGCCTGATGTTCTTCGGTACATTTACCGATTTCCTGCATACAAATCAGCCCTTCCCAGGCCAGGTAGCCGCTGCCGTCAAACGCCAGTTTATTAGGCTCAATAACGTCATTAATAAAGTCATCGACAGTCTTATCGACCTGCTCTTCAGATGTACCTTCCGGAAAACGCCATGCCACCGAAAATCCTAATTCCTGGAATTCGTCAATGTGCATTTTTTTACGCAGACGACGACTACGGTTCTTTGCCATTATTTCACCCTCTCGAACATTAAGTCCCATACGCCATGACCAAGACGATGGCCACGTTGTTCAAATTTCGTTACCGGGCGCGATTCCGGGCGCGGTACATAATCATTGCTCTCTGACAGATTTTTGTACCCGTCGATAGAAGACATGACTTCAAGCATGTGTTCCGCATACGCTTCCCAATCGGTCGCCATATGGAAAACGCCGCCCAATTTCAGCTTGCTCAATACCAGTTCAGCAAACGGCACCTGAACGATACGGCGTTTATTATGACGCGCTTTATGCCACGGGTCAGGGAAAAAGAGCTGAACCATCGATAAAGAATTGTCAGGAATCATTTTATGCAACACTTCTACCGCGTCGTGGCACATGACGCGCAGGTTTTCAACGCCCTCTTCATGAGCGGATGCCAGACACGCGCCGACACCGGGTGAATGCACTTCAATGCCGAGGAAATTCTGCTCCGGGCGCGCTTTCGCCATCGCCACGAGAGACGCCCCCATGCCAAAACCAATCTCCAGCGTCACCGGCGCTTCGCGACCAAACAACGTGGCGAAATCTACCGGCGCTTCGCTGAACTCGACGCCCATCACCGGCCAGTAGTTTTCCAGCGCGTGTTCTTGCCCCTTTGTCAGTCGCCCCTGGCGACGAACAAAACTACGAATACGGCGCAGCGGGCGACCGTTTTCATCAAATTCCGGTGAAATGACGTCGTTTTTCATAAAAGTGTAGTCTGCTGTGTTTGAGTTCTGAAAACGGGCATTATCCAAAGTTAGTTGCCGGATGCAAGCATGAAGCGCACTGCGGAAAGTTCCGGTTTACACCCTGCGGCCTCTGTGCTGCAATCTTGCCCCCGGCAATAATGAATGAGTTTCCATGCAAGCGTCTCAATTTTCAGCCCAGGTTCTGGACTGGTACGACAAATACGGGCGGAAAACGCTGCCCTGGCAAATTAACAAGACGCCTTACAAAGTATGGCTCTCGGAAGTCATGTTGCAACAAACGCAGGTGACGACGGTGATTCCTTACTTTGAGCGATTTATGGCGCGCTTTCCGACGGTAACGGATTTAGCGAATGCGCCGCTGGATGAAGTACTCCATTTATGGACCGGGCTCGGCTATTACGCCCGCGCACGTAATTTGCATAAAGCGGCGCAACAGGTGGCGACGCTTCACGGTGGAGAATTCCCGCAAACTTTTGCCGAAATCGCCGCGCTCCCCGGCGTCGGACGTTCAACCGCCGGCGCAATTCTCTCCCTCGCGTTAGGTAAACATTATCCGATTCTTGATGGAAACGTTAAACGTGTGCTGGCTCGCTGTTATGCTGTTAGCGGCTGGCCTGGAAAAAAAGAGGTGGAGAATACGCTGTGGACGTTGAGCGAGCAAGTGACGCCCGCACGCGGCGTGGAGCGTTTTAATCAGGCGATGATGGATCTGGGCGCGATGGTTTGTACGCGTTCAAAGCCAAAGTGCACCCTGTGTCCGCTGCAAAACGGTTGTATCGCCGCTGCGCATGAAAGCTGGTCATGCTATCCGGGTAAGAAACCGAAACAGACGTTGCCGGAGCGGACGGGTTACTTTTTATTGTTACAGCATAATCAGGAGATTTTCCTGGCGCAGCGCCCTCCCAGCGGTTTATGGGGCGGACTCTACTGCTTTCCGCAGTTCGCCAGCGAAGATGAATTACGTGAATGGCTGGCGCAACGGCATGTTAACGCTGATAATTTGACCCAGCTTAACGCGTTTCGCCACACATTTAGCCATTTCCACCTGGATATTGTGCCTATGTGGCTTCCCGTGTCGTCACTGGACGCCTGCATGGATGAAGGCAGCGCGCTCTGGTATAACTTAGCGCAACCGCCGTCAGTCGGACTGGCGGCCCCCGTGGAGCGCTTGTTACAGCAGTTACGTACCGGAGCGCCAGTTTAACGCCCCGGTCGATGAAGAGGATGACTTATGAGCAGAACGATTTTTTGTACTTACCTGCAACGCGACGCTGAAGGGCAAGATTTTCAGCTCTACCCTGGCGAACTGGGAAAACGTATCTATAACGAGATCTCTAAGGACGCGTGGGCGCAGTGGCAGCATAAGCAGACCATGTTGATTAACGAGAAAAAGCTCAACATGATGAACGCCGAGCACCGTAAGCTGCTGGAACAGGAGATGGTGAGCTTCCTGTTCGAAGGCAAAGACGTTCATATCGAAGGTTATACGCCGGAAGATAAAAAATAGGCCCGTTGCTGAATGACGCTGCGCTTATTCGGCCTGTGAGTTATGCCGGATAAGCCCTTAGCGCCGCTGCCCGGCAACATGGCATAACGACAACACAACATGCACTCCCGGAATGATGAAAAAATTACTCGCGCTTGCTGTTATTGCGCCGTTGCTCATCTCCTGCTCCAGTTCGACCAAAAAAGGCGAGACGTATAATGAAGCCTGGGTCAAGGATACCAACGGCTTTGATATTTTGATGGGGCAATTTGCCAACAATATTGAAAATCTGTGGGGATATAAGGAAGTCCTGATTGCCGGGCCGAAAGACTACGTCAAATATACCGATCAGTTCCAGACCCGTAGCCACATCAACTTTGATGATGGGACCATTACCGTTGAAACCATCGCCGGGACGGAACCTACCGCACATCTGCGCCGGGCTATTATTAAAACGTTGCTCATGGGTGACGACCCAACCTCCGTCGATCTTTACTCCGATGTCGATGACATAAAAATTTCTAAAGAACCCTTCCTGTATGGTCAGGTCCTCGACAATACCGGCCAGCCTATTCGCTGGGAAGGCCGCGCCACGACATTCGCGGATTACTTGCTGAAAACGCGGCTCAAAAGCCGCAGTAACGGCCTGCGTATTATTTACAGCGTCACCATTAATCTGGTGCCGAACCACCTTGATAAACGCGCGCATAAATACATTGGCATGGTACGCCAGGCCTCCCGTAAATACGGCGTTGACGAGTCGCTGATTCTGGCGATTATGCAAACGGAGTCCTCGTTTAACCCGTATGCGGTCAGCCACGCGGATGCGCTGGGCCTGATGCAGGTGGTGCAACACAGCGCCGGGAAAGATGTTTTCCGTTCTCAGGGTAAGTCCGGCACGCCAAGCCGTAACTTCCTGTTCGACCCCGCCAGCAATATCGATACCGGCACAGCGTATCTGGCGATGTTGAATAATGTCTATCTGAGCGGTATCGAGAATCCGACGTCGCGGCGCTATGCGGTCATTACTGCCTATAATGGCGGCGCAGGCAGCGTATTACGCGTATTCTCGAACGATAAGATTCAGGCCGCGAATATGATTAACCGCATGTCGCCGGGGGATGTGTACCAGATATTAACCACCCGACATCCATCTGCGGAGTCGCGCCGCTATCTGTATAAGGTGAATTCCGCCCAGCGATCGTATCGCCGCCGATAAACCATCGCATCCCGCCTCTGGCCAGCAAATGACAGAGGCGGGAAAGGCAAAAGTGTTAACTCCGTCACCCTTTTGCTTTGCAATCAGAAATTGTTTGCAAATATTTGTCACAGGTAACAAAAAAAGCCCGCCTCTCATTGATAGAATCACACCAAATCACAACGGCAAATGTGCCTTTTAAAACATTCATCCGCTCTCAGGTGTGAGGAAATTAACATGAATCTTAAGCTGCAGCTTAAAATACTCTCTTTTCTGCAGTTCTGTCTGTGGGGAAGCTGGCTCACTACCCTGGGCTCGTATATGTTCGTCACCTTAAAATTTGACGGCGCATCTATTGGCGCAGTTTATAGTTCACTGGGGATTGCCGCCGTCTTTATGCCGACCTTGTTAGGCATTGTGGCTGACAAATGGCTGAGCGCGAAATGGGTCTATGCCCTGTGTCATGTCGTCGCGCCATCACGCTATTCATGGCCGCGGAAGTCACTACGCCTGGGGCGATGTTCTTTGTGATCCTGCTTAACTCGTTGGCCTATATGCCGACGTTGGGCTTGATCAATACCATATCGTATTACCGCCTGCAGTCTGCCGGCATGGATATCGTGACTGACTTCCCGCCTATCCGTATCTGGGGCACCATTGGCTTTATTCTGGCGATGTGGGGCGTGAGTTTCTCCGGTTTCGAGCTGAGCCATATGCAGCTTTATATCGGCGCGACGCTTTCCGTTCTGCTGGTACTGTTTACCTTTACCCTGCCGCACATTCCGGTGGCGAACCAACAGAAAAACCAGAGCTGGACATCAATGCTGGGCCTTGACGCTTTTGCGCTGTTTAAAAATAAGCGGATGGCGATTTTCTTCATCTTCTCCATGATGCTGGGCGCGGAACTGCAGATCACCAACATGTTTGGCAACACCTTCCTGCATAGCTTTGATAAAGATCCGCTATTCGCCAGTAGCTTTATCGTGCAGCACGCCTCGGTGATGATGTCGATTTCGCAGATTTCTGAGACGTTATTCATCCTGACCATTCCGTTCTTCCTGAGCCGTTATGGTATTAAGAACGTTATGCTTATCAGTATTGTGGCGTGGATGCTGCGTTTCGGCCTGTTCGCTTATGGCGACCCGACGCCGTTCGGTACCGTTCTGCTGGTACTGTCGATGATTGTGTACGGCTGCGCCTTCGACTTCTTCAACATTTCTGGCTCGGTGTTTGTCGAAAAAGAAGTACGCCCGGAAATCCGCGCCAGCGCGCAGGGGATGTTCCTGATGATGACCAATGGCTTCGGCTGTATCCTGGGCGGCATTGTGAGCGGTAAAGTGGTGGAGTATTACACTCAAAACGGCATTACCGACTGGCAGACCGTGTGGCTCATCTTCGCAGGCTACTCGCTGGTGCTGGCCTTCGCGTTCGTAGCCTTGTTCAAATACAAACACGTTCGCGTTCCGGCAAGTTCGCAACCCGTTGCACATTAATCCTTGCCCTGTTTCGCAGGCCGGATAAGGTGTAAATGCCTTATCCGGCCTGCAGGCAACGTTACTTTAAAACATATCCGTACAAGCGTTGAATTCCATCGGCATCGGTCTCGCTATATACCCCCTGCAATTCCGGCGAAAAACCGGGCAACAGATTGATGCCCTCTTCCAGCGCCAAAAAATAACGCTGCGCCGCGCCGCCCCAAATCTCCCCGGGCACCACGCACAGTACGCCCGGCGGGTATGGCAATGCCCCCTCGGCAGCAATACGCCCGCCCGCCTCGCTGATACGCACCAGTTCTACATCGCCGCGAATAAAGGCGCTGTTGGCGTCCTGTGGGTTCATCGCCACATGCGGCAGGCTTTCTTTGCGGAACATCGCTTTTTGCAGATCCTTAACGTCAAAGCTAACGTACAGATTGTGCATCTCCTGACATAGCTCACGCAGGGTGTAATCGCGGTAGCGCACCGGGTATTTCTGAAAAACCGTCGGCAATACATCCGCAAGCGGCGTATCGTCTTCAATGTGCCGTTCAAATTGCGCCAGCATCGCGACCAGCCGCGCCAGTTTCTCTTCGCTCTCGGCGGGTGTCAGCAAGAACAGAATCGAGTTGAGATCGCACTTCTCAGGCACAATACCGTTCTCACGCAGATAGTGGGCGAGAATGGTCGCCGGGATGCCGAATTCGGTGTACTGCCCGCTATCGGCATCAATACCTGGCGTGGTCAGTAACAGTTTACAGGGGTCGACAAAATACTGGTCATCCGCATAACCCTCAAAGCCATGCCATTTCGCCCCGGGCTCAAAACTGAAGAAACGACGATTGCTGGCAATGGTCTCCGTCGGATATGCCTGCCACGGCTTGCCGTCAACCACCAGTGGGATAAAGGGCTGAAGCAGTTTGCAACGGGCGAGAATGGCTTTACGCGCGTCAATGCCCAGCGCAACGCACTCCGCCCACAGGCGGCGACCGCTCTCCCCTTCGTGGATTTTGGCATTGACATCCAGCGCCGCAAACAGCGGGTAGAACGGACTGGTTGAAGCATGCAACATGAAGGCGTTGTTCAGGCGTTTGTGCGGGCAAAAACGCGCCTGGCCGCGAATATGGTTATCTTTTTTGTGGATCTGCGAGGTTTGTGAGAACCCCGCCTGTTGCTTATGTACCGATTGGGTCACAAAGATCCCTGGGTCGTTTTCATTAAGCTCCAGCCGCAACGGCGAGGTATCCGCCATCATATTGATAAACTGCTCATAGCCTACCCACGCGGAGTCAAACAGAATGTAATCGCAGAGATGCCCGATTTTATCCACCACCTGACGGGCGTTGTAAATAGTGCCGTCATAGGTACCCAGCTGAATGATCGCCAGGCGGAACGGACGCAGCGCATCGGCGCTTTCCGGCATCACGTCACGAATCTGGTCGCGCAGGTACGTTTCATCAAAACAGTGCGCATCAATACCACCGATAAAACCAAACGGGTTACGCGCCGCTTCAAGATAGACCGGCGTCGCCCCGGCCTGAATCAGGGCGCCGTGGTGGTTGGATTTGTGATTATTACGATCAAACAGCACCAGATCGCCGCGCGTCAGCAGGGCGTTGGTGACCACTTTATTCGCCGCCGAAGTCCCATTCAGCACAAAGTAGGTTTTATCCGCATTAAACACTTTTGCCGCAAATTTCTGCGCGTGTTTGGCAGAACCTTCATGTATTAGCAGATCGCCAAGTTTCACATCGGCGTTACACATATCCGCACGAAACAGGTTTTCACCAAAAAAGTCATAAAAATGGCGGCCTGCGGGATGTTTTCTAAAAAACTCGCCATGCTGGTGCCCCGGACAAGCAAAGGTACTATTCCCCATGTCGACATATTGGGTCAGGGTGTCATAAAAGGGCGGCAGAAGTTCCGCTTCGTAGCGACTGGCGGCGTTTTCCAACTCCAGCCATTCCTGCGCGTTCCCGCCGATTACCGCCGTAACGCCGACAGGCGCGCTGACGGGTTCATCCGCAAGCATAAACACCGGCAGGTGAAAACCGGTGCGTTTAAGCAACGCCAGAATACCGCTACGGCTGTCGGCAGTGGTAATGACGACTGCGGCCACATCGGTAAAGTCGGTACTGTCCAGCGCCACTACGTTTCGGTGGGTGGATAGACGGGGGATGAGTTCACCGCTGGCGGCAATATTCATTGATTTCATAAGCGCAAATACCCGTTTCGGGAGTAGAGTAACCCCAGACAAGGCCCGATGCCTTGCCCAACGAGATGCCGGGTCAAACTGGATACCAGCTCCGACCGCCAGACATCAGTAAAAACAGACTGTTTCTGATTTTACTGTTGTCCTGCAGTGAGCGTGCGCTGCCCTCACCGCATAGCGGGGATGACAAAAAAAGGAAAGAAAGGGGCAAACCTCGCGCAGTCAGGCGACAGTGAAGACAATATAAAGGCGCTATGTTCATCCCGGCGAGCCCCATGCTGGCAGGAGAAATTTCGCGCAATCATGGCACCTTTCACCAGGCGGCGCAAGGTAAAATCAGCGCTCTATACGTCACAGATAATCAAGCTATTAACAGCTTAATCGCGTGATAATAAGGCAATTTGAAAGACAAATAACAGGAGTCATTGTGGTAATTGGACCTTTTATTAACGCTGGCGCAATTTTATTCGGCGGCGTTATTGGCGCGCTGTTAAGTCAGCGTCTGCCAGAACGGATTCGCGTCTCAATGACGTCTATTTTTGGTCTGTGCTCTCTGGGAATTGGCATTCTGCTGGTGATGAAGTGCGCTAATCTTCCGGTGATGGTGCTGGCGACGCTGGTCGGCGCGCTTATCGGCGAGTTTTGTTTGCTGGAAAAAGGCATTAATGGCGCAGTCGCGAAAATCCAACAATTATTTATGGCATCGGGTAAGAAGCCGACACACGACTCATTTATTCAAAGTTACGTCGCTATCATTGTACTTTTTTGCGCCAGCGGCACCGGTATTTTCGGCGCGATGCATGAAGGGATGACCGGCGATCCAAACATTTTGATCGCTAAATCTTTTCTGGATTTTTTCACTGCCATTATTTTCGCCTGTTCGCTTGGCATCGCCGTTTCGGCGATTTGCGCGCCGATGTTGATTATCCAGTTAACGCTTGCCGCCTGCGCCACCCTCATTCTTCCACTGACCACGCCGGCAATGATGGGCGACTTTAGCGCCGTGGGTGGACTGCTGCTGGTGGCTACCGGCTTGCGTGTATGTGGAATCAAAATGTTTCCGGTAGTGAATATGCTCCCGGCGCTGTTGCTGGCGATGCCGATCTCCGCCGCATGGGCGATGTTTTTTGCCTGATTCTGCGTGCAATAACAACAAAGTGGTGATAGATTGTGCAGTCTACGTTGATTTGAAGAAATTTCATTGACGAAGCGAGGCGATTACGGTTTAATGCGCCTCGTTGCCCGGATAGCTCAGTCGGTAGAGCAGGGGATTGAAAATCCCCGTGTCCTTGGTTCGATTCCGAGTCCGGGCACCACCTTTCCTTTTTTATGCTTTCTTATGAATACCTCGATGTCTTCAAGTCAATAAGTTTGAACATAGACTCTTTCCAGAAATTATTGCCATATGATCTCCATTAGACCAATATAAACGGATGCGTGATCATAATAAAGGCAGTAATAGTAAGTTTTAACATTAAACATACTGCGAAATTTCAATTAAGTTTCCATCAGGGTCCCTGATGTAGATAGACATTATCTCGCCTGTGGCTCCAGTTCTCTCAACCGGGCCTTCAACAATGGGAATGCCTGCCTGTAAGATCTCAGACACAACATCATTTATCGGTGTCGATGTAATAAAACATAAATCGGCAGATCCCGGCGTTGGTCTACTCGCTTTTGGTTCGAACTCCATTTCTTGCTGATGGAGGTTAATTTTTTGCGCTCCAAATATTAACGCTTTTCTGTTTTGTTTAAATGTTACCGCAGAAAAACCAAGTACCTCTTCGTAGAATCTTATTGTGGTTGATATATCAGATACCGTTAATACAAGGTGATCAATTCTGTCAATTATCATTTGAATAGACTCATGATGTTTATATTTTAGGGATGCTACATTAAAAAATAGCATTAACCTACTTTTAAATCAGATGCATTTTTTTTGCATCTACTCTAAGTTGCTGCCGAAAATTGGGATGTGCCAATTCAATGATGCTGAGCGCACGCTCGGTTGAAGAGAGCCCCTTCAGGTTTACGGAGCCAAATTCAGTGACTATCCAGTGCGTATCCGTTCGTGGGGTTGTTACAGGCCCCTCAAGGCGGGGAACAATACGAGAAATCGTATCATTCGCGGCCGTTGAGCGGGTCGTAATAATGGAACGACCTCCTTTAGATGCATATGCGCCTCTGACAAAATCCAATTGCCCTCCTGAAGCGCTGTACTGGTGTCCAAGCAAATATTCAGAGTTACAGGCACCAGTGAGATCGATTTGTAAGGTAGCGTTAATGGAGACAACATTCTCATTTTGCGCAATGATCCCCGGATCGTTAACATAATCGACAGGCCGACTAAAAAAAGAGGGGTTGTCGTTGAGATAGTCATACATATCCTTTTGTCCCATAGCAAAAGTAAATACAGACATTCCCCGGTCGATATTTTTACGCTGATTGGTAACGACGCCTTGTTGAATCAAACTTACCAACCCCGGATTCAGCGCCTCTGTATGGACCCCCAGATCATTATGTTCCTTGAGCGCATTACAGATGAGCTCCGGTAATGCGCCGACCCCCATCTGGAGACAAGCGCCATCTGGCACAAGAGAAGCGATAATCTGACTGATAGCAATATCTTCGGCTACGGCAGTACGTATTGGTAGTTCAATTAAAGGGACATGGTTTTCAACAATGGCGTCAATTTCTGAAATATGGATTGCAGCACCTTCTCCATGAACGCGCGGCATATATTTGTTAACTTCGACAATAAGCTTTTTAGCTGTCCTCGCAATCCGGGTGGAATAATCGTTTCCAGTTCCAAAATTAAAATAGCCATACTTATCCATAGGGGACACGGTGTGAATAAAGGTATCAATACCAATATCATCAGCTAGTAATCGCGTCGCCTGATGAAAATTTGAAGGTACATAGTTAACTATTTTTCGCCCGGAACTCTCAATCCCCTGACGTATTAAAGCCCGTTCAATACCGGTAATAAACATACTGTAGAGATGAATATAGTCACTTAGCTCATAACGGAAAATAGTGTTCCCGGCAATGCTGGCTGTTTCATAACAGTAAACCCGCAGATCGTTGATTTCTCCCCTTTTCGCTCGCTTTGCCAGCGCATTCAGCAAAGCTGGAGGCTCTGCTGCAAACATTCCCATAGAGAGGTGACTGCCGGAGGTAATTAAAGTAACCGCCTCGTCAGGCGTCACGCATTTTTCGGCATACACTGCATTAACATTCATCATGACTCTAAACCTCAGGGCGATTTCTCAATAAGCGGCGTCTTCTTCAGGCGAACATCCACAGCAATAAACTAACATTGTTCGTTCGAAGCGCATGACCTCTACACCATTCTGGTTAATACCACATGTCCGAACGGTAACGATGCCTTGTCCCGGGCGACTATTTGACAGGCGTTTGCTGAGTACAGTGCTTTCAGCATAAAGTGTATCCCCTGCGAAAACCGGATGGACGGCTTGTACCTTATCCCAGCCAAGATTGGCCACGACCTTGGCGCTGACAGTACGCACGCTCATACCGGTTAAAAGCGCCAGAGTGAACGTTGAATCAACCAGTAACTTTTTCCATTCCGTTTTGCTGGCGTAAGCCGCATCGAAATGGACCGGCTGCACATTGAGAGTGAGCAGGGTAAACCACACATTATCGGCGTCCAGAACCGTCCGGCCGGGACGATGTTCAAAAACATCACCGGGATGAAAATCCTCCCAGTAAAGACCCGAAATTTCTCGGTAGCGCCCCTCGCTAATGGTTTTATAAGCGGGTAATAACGTGTTCATAATCAATTCCTCTGTTAATAAAATCAGGAAAAGATCCCTGCCCGGGCGAGTAATCTCCGGGCCTGACGGGCAACGGCTGCATCTATCATCATGCCGCTAACGATCCCGACGCCTTTGGCATTCTCTGTCAGTACTGCACGAGCATGATTAATTTCTGCCGTTGTAGGAGTAAATGCGGCGTTGATTACACTAATCTGAGCGGGGTGAATAGCCGATTTTGCAGAAAAACCAAAACTGAGCGCCTGCAGCGTTTCCTCTTTCAGACCTGAAAAATCGCCTATATCAAAGAAGGGAGCATCTATTGCAAGAAGCCCTTTCATAGCGCAGGCAGCCACTATTCTGGCCCGCGCCAGCGCAAGAGGCTCCCAGGCGGGTGTCGCGCCAATGTCAGCCGCCATATCTGCGGCGCCAAACATCAACCCGCAGAGTCTGGGGGTGGCGTCCGCAATAGACTCTACGGCATTAAGCCCAACAACTGACTCAATAATGCCAATAAGGCGAGTATCAGAACCAGCCATCATGATAAGACTATCCACGATTTGCAGGTGCGCGGCTGACTCTGTTTTCGGAAGAATAATGTAATCAGGAAAAAAACGGCATTCCAGTAACATATGCAGGTCTTCAATGCCAGCATGAGTATTCATTCCATTAATTCTTAATGCTATTTTCAGCGATGAGTTTGGTCGGGATGAAAGGAACTGCATCGCAATTTTCCGGGCCTGCGCCTTGTCATTCGGGGTGACGGAATCTTCAAGATCGATAATAGAAATATCCGCCGCACTTTCAACTGCTTTTATGAAACGTTCTGGTCGAATTGCTGGGGTAAAAAGCCAGCTACGTGTCGGTGTATGAGAAATATCGGGCATATTGCACCTCCTGTTAACCTCACTATGCGCTCGCTGGTTTCATTCTTCCAATATATGATGGTGCCATTCTTAATTGCTTTTGGAGATGAGGATGGAACTGCGCCATATTCGCTATTTTCTCGCCGTCGCTGAAGAGCGGCATTTCACGCGGGCTGCGACAAAATTAGGCATAGGTCAGCCGCCGCTAAGCCAACAGATTAAGGATCTGGAAAGAGAGCTGGGAGCGCAGCTATTCCGGAGAGTGCCTCATGGCGCGGAATTAACCGAGGCTGGAAAAGCATTTTATGATGTTGTTAAAGGGATGCCTGCTACCGCGACAAGAGCCGTGCTGGCGGCGCAGCGTGTTGCCAGGGGGGAATCGGGCGTGTTAAGGGTGGGTTTTACTGCCTCTGCGGCATTTAACAGTGTGGTGCCCGGCGCAATCCGTACTTTCAAGCGGGCTTATCCTGACGTTCGTTTGCAGCTTGAGGAAGGAAATACAACTCAACTGGCTGATGAATTGAATGAAGGATCGCTGGATGTTGCCTTTCTGAGACCCGGTTTTACAGGCAATGAACGGTTCCAGCTCAGGTTACTGTCTGAAGAGCCAATGGTTATTGTGCTGGCAGAAACGCATCCTGCTGCGGCGTGTAAACAGATTGCACTCTCGATTCTCAAAGATGAGTTTTTTTTACTCTTCCCACGTGAAATCGGCCTGTCGCTTTATGACGCAGTGATCAAGGCCTGCGGTAAAGCGGGCTTTGAACCGAAAATTGGTCAACTCGTGCCGCAAATTTCGTCAGTCATTAACCTTGTGTCGGCAGAGATGGGCGTGTCGATGGTTCCAGATTCAATGAGACAGGTTAATGTCAAGGGAGTAGTATACCGCCCCGTTGCAGACCAGATGCCCGTCGCAAAGCTGGCTCTGGCATACCGGCGCGGCGATACATCGCCAACGCTGAGAAACTTCATCCTGAAAGTCACTGGCTGAATGCGGTTATGTGAGCGTTGAATAATCATTTGAAACGTAACCAATAATTATTGGTCCGATTTTGTGTCTAAAGGAATCGCTAACGGAGCAGGAACTGGCTGCAATGTCTGTGGATCGACAGCCAGATAACGCCCGGTTTTACTGTCGATACCCACATAATCGATAAGCTTGCCTTTGGCATAAAGCACCATTGTCTGTTTTGCAAATGCCTCATATGCACTGCTCAGTATTTTCACTTTATCCACATAATCTGCTGCGAGATTATGCGTTTCCAGGGGGTCACGTTGCAGGTTGAATAATTCCCATGGAGCATTACCCGCCTGTGGGAATACTGTGACAAGACGACGCAATTTCCATTCCCCATCTATCCAGGCCGCCTGATTATGGAGTTCAACACCATATTGTGTGCGAGGCGCGTGCAGACTTTCACCGGTCAGATAGCGTTTAAAACTCACGCCGATCATTGGCAGTGTCGGTCTTTCAGATAATGATTTACTGGCATCAATACCTGCAAATTCATAGAGCGTGGGCGCAACATCATACGCCGCCATCGTGGCGTTATCTATGGCGCCATGATGGATGATACCAGGACCGGAAATCATAAAACTGGTATTAATTCCCCCCTGACCGCTGGTCGTTTTGTGATAGCGACCATAAGGCGCATTGCTGACATCAGCCCAGTGGGGACCATAAGAGATAAATGAATTTTTACGACCAATATTTTCGTAACGATTATCGAATTGCTTCCAAAAATCTGGTTCAGATTCATAGTGAAAGCCCTCTGCCGGATTCACCCCATTATCACTTAAGAAGACCAGAATCGTGTTTTTATCGCGCCCGGTCTTTTTTAATGTCTCAATAACGGTGCCAATCTGTGCATCCATATTGGCGATCATAGCAGCGTAAACCTGCATCACCTTCGCCGTATATTTCTGCTGTTCCGGGGTCATTGCCTGCCATTCTTTATCAAGTTCCAGTCCTGGCAGAGGTATGTCATCACGCAGGAAACCCAGTTTCTTCAAACGAGCAATACGCTGACGATAGACGTTTGCATAGCCCTGTTCATACTGACGTTTAAAACGACTAATCCATTCATCCGGCGCCTGCAGAGGATCATGTGGCGCAGTAAAGGCCAACCACGCGAAGATAGGTTGTTCCCGTGGCGTCTCGCTGATCCAGCGATTAATCTGGCTGGCATAGGCTTCGCTGGAGTAAAAACTAGAGGGCAGTGAAATGCGCTGATTGTCACGGGTATAATAGGTATGAAATATCTCCACGGTTCCCAGCGGCACGGCATCATCAAAGTGACTGGCGCCTCCCCCCATCAAGGCGAAAGAATGACGAAAGCCCCGATCTTTTGGCGTCGAGCCTGGCGTAAAACCAAGATGCCATTTACCCGCCATCAGCGTATTGTAACCAGCATCTTTAAAGCGTTCAGCCATGGTCGTCACCCGATCAGTCAGGCGCAATTCATAGCCTTCCTTACCTATGGTATTTTCATACCACCACATACCGCCTATACCCGCTTGCTGACTGGTGTTCCCGGTTAATAGCATCGCACGGGCGGGAGCAGACATGGGAGACGTGTAATATTGACTCATCCGCACGCCGTTCTCAGCCATCGCCTGCAAATTAGGCGTTGGGATTTCCCCACCGAAGGGAGTGATATCAGAATATCCCATATCATCAGCGATAATCACGATAATATCAGGACGTTCGTTTTGCGTACTGTGCGCCGTACCGGAGAAGATAATGCTGAGTGTGGCAAGTGTTACTTCTTTTTTCACGGCTTATTCTCCATTTCAGACTACGGATGTTGTACAAGAGCGGCGGGCAAATGCGGCAAGAGGAACCATCAGCCCGAAAATCTACCCATAACGTCAGCACGCCAGGCTTTCAGTCCATTCAGATCCCGGGGCCAGGCGCGTAGCGGAGCCAGAATCTCCGTGAAAAAAGAGTAATAGCCGCTACAAAGTCGGTTGTAGCCGGCACTGTTGATATGTGCGGGGCAGCCTCCCTGGCAGACTATTTTCACAGAACACCGTTGACACTCCCGGCGCTGGCTTTTCTTAATACCAAAGGGAAGCCGGGTTGCGGAATCTACGGCTGGCGCTAACGTATTATTAGCAAGCTGTCCCAGGTAATGCTGGCTATTAATCAGATGATCGCAGGCATAGAGTTTGCCGTCCGGCTCCATGACCAGATTCGTTCCGCAGCGGGCGGAATGGACACAGGTGGCGCTGATATGCGTAAAATATTGTGCCCATGCCTGTTCAATGTTGATCACAAAAACCCGTCCCATATCGCCGCGTTTGCGCCATTGACGCCAGATATCAATCATGAAACGTCCCCAGTTATCCGCACTCAATTGGTAACGTTGCTGTAGGGCGTTGCCTTCGTTCATCAGTGGCTGAAATTGCAGATAACGAGCGCCAAGGCTAACAACATGATCGTAGATGGCTGCCGCATGGCGAGCCATGTCATCATGCACGACAATCAGTACATTAAAATCGACTCGATAGTGTTGTAACAATGTGATTCCCCGCAACACCGCCGGATAGCTGGCCTCGCCGCGTTTGCCCGGACGATGATGATTTTGCAAGTCTTCACTGCCCTCAAGACTGATGCCAATAGTAAAATTATTGTCGCGAAACAGACGGCACCAGGCATCGTTTAACAACGTCGCATTCGTTTGCAGACTATTACTGATCGTCACGCCGTCAGGCGCATATCGTTGTTGAAGCGCTATTACCTTTTTATAAAAACCGATTCCGGCTAAAAGCGGTTCACCGCCTTGCCAGACAAAATTAATTTCACGCGCACTGGCAGGTTGCGCCGCAATATAGCGACAAATAAAAACCTCCAGCGTTGATTCATTCATTTTTTCTACGGGCGTTTCGCCCTGTGGGTAATAACAATAGCGGCAGGCCAGATTACATGCAGGGCCTATGGGTTTTGCCAGAATATGAAAGGGTATCTGCGCGCGATATTCCGTCATTACGGGGATTTGTTGTTGCCGTAATGTGTTGAGATTCAACATTATTCTGTCCTGTAGTTATCATTTCTGATGCGGAGACATGACTCACATTTCGCAATAGCGTTCGTCTGGCGCTGCGGGCAGAATGCCGAGAGCAGGCTGTATCTATTGATACGCCGGTTTTCTGCATAGCGCATGACGCTATTGAAATGTTATTTAGCAAATCCTGTCTGAGCCAGAAATTAAGTCTCTGTTAACCTGCGCTATTACAGAAAATCATAGAACAGGCGTCTCAAAAGAATATCGTCCTGAAGGACGAGAACTCACGGCATTTTCAGGAGATGAGTCAACCGCGACAGAAAAAATTATATTAATAATTTTAAATTATTTTTTAGAATAACCAGACAGGATTTAAATTAAAATCATTTATTTTCAATATGTTATAAAAAATACCGCAACATACGTCACATTATTAACATGTGAATGATTGTGTTAACCGAATGTAAATTGTATGTTTCAACATACCACTATTTTACTGCGCCCCGACGCGCTCATCCGGATGGAAGGAGATAACATGTCAGCCTTATCAACTACTGGCCATAATGACGGGATCACTCTCCATTGCTTACAGAGCATTGCGCAACTCATTCCTCTGTCGTCGGCGGTTTTTTATCGTGTTAATGCTTATTTAAAGCCGGAAGCCTATGTTTTACATAATATTTCTAATAGCACACACCAACAATATCTGGAGCATTTTCAACCATTAGACCCGCTATCGCCTTCCCGATTCGGCCAACAGGTTATTACAGTAGCGACGATGACGCCCGGCATCTGTGCTCGTCATCGCCATTATTATCATGAATTTATGCTACCTAATCATGTGTGCGACATGATTGAGATCTTTATTCGTCGGGGCCATCGTATTATCGCGGGCATTTCATTAATGCGCGATATACCTTTTTCCAGCGAAGAGCGTTTGCGAGCCCAGGCAGTACAACCATTACTGGGACTGGCAATTCATGATTCTCTTCAGGAAGACAACGATCTGGCGTCAATATTGACCGCCAAAGAGCGTGAAATTGTGGGAATGGTCTGCGAAGGGGCCAGCAACAAATTGATTGCCCGTCAGTTGAATATTTCTCTCTCAACAGTGAAAACGCATTTACGTAATATTTTTGCTAAAACAGAAGTGATAAATCGCACGGAACTGGTTTCCCGAACCAGAATGTCTTCGGTACAACATTCACAGCATATGTGAAAGCGTGCTTTTTAACCCGCGTCAATTGCGGGTCTTTTCCCCATTGTCATATATGCCTGAATTAATACCACTCTCTGAGCTGATGCCTCAATAAAATGTCATATTATCTGGCGTCGGTATCCTGTTGCAGCCATTGATTCATGGCCTGATTGATCATATTTATCACACTAAGCAGAAGAACACGCTGGTGCCGCTCAAGCCGCAGATAACGGCGCAGCGGCGGCATTTTACAAACCACTTCGCTAGCAGCCCATAGCTCAATGCCGCAATACCATTCCTTATGATGTAAAACCAGCGTAAACCGACGATAATCCAGTTCACTCAGTGCCTGTTGTAAATTGGGGAAACAATTAAGATAGTTAATCAGCCCGGCGGTACTTTTGCTGCCAGTAAAAATGACGGGATAACGTTTCAGCCATCCGGGCTGATGAACGCGAATTTTGCCCTGCAAAGGATAATTGATTGTGCCTTTCACCCTGAATTCACAACTGTGAATACTGGCCATGAATAACCGTTTTTGCTGAACATGGCAGATAACCTGGGTAAATGCATTCAGATGCAGCACGGCGCTATGTTCGGTCAATTTTTCACAACGCCAGCCGCTCAAATCACGTAACACCATATTCATTAATGCGTTCTTAAACCAGGGGACGGAGGACATCTGGCGTCATCTCTTCATTGTTTCGCTTTTCATAATTGCCCATAGCCCGTTCCACGACCTCTTCTACCGGAAGCGGGAGGAAAGGATTAACCCGTTGCACACATAATGTCCAGAATAAGGCATAGGCGGCAGTCAATCCAAGCATAATACCGAATGGTATAAGTACATCCCGACTGTTCATTCCTGGAGGCGCGATATTAATAATGGCGATAATAATACCCACGCTCGAAATAATCTGAGGTAAGGGAAACCAGGGGGCCCGGTAAGCGCGTGGTAAATCGGGGCGCCGAATACGTAAGATAACGACCGATAACGTTACCAGCAGATAAGCTACTCCCCAGGCGCAGACCGCAGCGAGGATCAGCGGAACAATGTGGTCGATATCACCGTTCAGATACCAGGCATGTAAACAGGGAATCGCAACACCGAATGCGATGGCGATGACCGGTGTTTTAAAGCGGGGGTGCAACCAGGTCAGAAACCGCGGCAAAGCGCCGTCCAGCGCCATGCCGTATATAATACGCGGTACTGCCGCCATTAGCGTATTAATCGTCGCACATCCCGCTAACAACAACCCCACGCCCAGCCAGTATTGCCCGACATGTCCCATGACACGATTGGCAAAGGCGGGAATAGCCATCGGCGTATCCAGTAAAAAGATATGGTTTGCCGCATCGACCACCACATTATTTACCTGCCGGTTAATCGCAGCGCCATAGAGGAACATACAACCTGCCACCGCTAAAAGGCCAAGCGCCATCGCTCTGGGAATCGTACGATGCGCTTTTTTAATTTCCGGCGCCATTGGCGTGACCAGTTCACAACCGACGAACATAAACATCGCCATGCCAATATAACCAAACAGACCAGAAAGATTACTGACATCAAGCGGTGCGCCAAACCACCCGGAATGATGAGTGACCGGGGATAACAGGATCCCGCATAAACCGAAGATGGTCAGGGTAGTCCACATACCGAATGTAAGAAACACTTCCACCTTGCCAAATACTTCAACACCAATGGCATTCAGTAACCCGAAAACCACTACCATGCCGACGCCAACCATCCAGGTATTGTGCTGCATGGCCACGTGTTCGCTAACAGACTCAAAGTTCACCAGCGCCATGACGCCAGCGAGAATCGTTTCTGCCGTGCCGGCAAAAATGTGTACGATCAGGTAAGCGCAAAGCGCACCGGTGATAGCGAAAAAACGCCCCATCCCGCAGGAAATATAGTCGTAGACGGAGCCAGTCGTGGGAATAAGCGTTGCCGCTTCGGCAAAGGTGGTAATCTGCGCTTGCATCATAATAAATGCCAGTAATACCGCAAGAGCAAAGGTATCTCCCCCTGAGCCAAAACCACTGGTCACGGTCAGGATCACCGGGCTTGCCATAATCAGCCCGACGGAGCTGGCAAGCGTCGTGGGGAAACCAATAACGCCACGTTCAAGATGGCTGGCAAGTCTGTTTTTAAACATGGTCAACCTCTTCACTATTATTACAACAATAAATTACCGCTCCGGAATAACGCTTATTTATGGCAGGCACCGTATCTAACAGGTATCGTCCTGAAGAGGGATAACGGTAAATAACGTTGTGACGCCGTCCCCGCATGCGCTAATAGCAAGTGGGGAGCGCGTTATTCTCCCCAGTGATGCCAACGCTACTGACGAACAATTAAAGGATTCAACCCTGCTTATGGCTTTCAACTTTTGCCAGATAATGTTTTACAAAACGGGGCGTTAAAACTTTCCATGCCACTTCGGTTCCCTGTTCAACAAACCAACTATCGCCTGGTGAAAAACGTATCGGTTCCTGACCCGCAACAGTGAGTTCCACTTCCCCTTCCAGCACGGTTGCGTGCTCGGTAAAGGGATAAATCATAGTGAAACCGCCGCGGGTCGATGAAAACAGTCCACAGGTAAATACGTCCTCAGGTTTACCGTAAATCATCGCAACGGCGACCTGGGGATCGCCTTCTGTTGGCAACGCCCCCAACAGGCTGACACTCCCGATTGGCTGTAATTCAGGAACAGGTTGATTGAGTTTAAAAGCGTGCATTAATGTTCTCCTGGTTAATTCCGGCCTTTCCAGAAACCGGCTGTTTGATGTATCAGTTTTCCCGCACTGACCAGCAATAGACGTAGACTGTCGCGACCATAAATTGTCGCGTGGGGAATGCTACTCATCAGACGATACCGCTCGGAACCGCCATTTATTCCTTCGGCCAGGATTTTGCATACAATATGGGAAGGCGTGACGCCAAATCCGGAATAACCCTGAACATAAAAAACATTATTGTGCTCACGAAGCGTGCCAATCTGCGGAAACAGATTCGCGCTACAGGCCATCGGTCCGCCCCAGGCAAAATCGATTTTAACGTCTTTCAAATAAGGAAAGACCTCCGTCAACAGAGTGCGGTTCCAGGCAGCAAAATCGTGCGGGGTATATTCAAGAAACCTTGTGGCGCTGCCAAACAGCAGACGGTTTTCTTTTGTGAGACGGTAGTAATTTATCACCGGGCGGATATCACTAAAAGCCCCGCGCAAGGGACTGATCCGCTCAACAAGCTCGCTGGAGAGAGGTTCTGTAGAGACCTGATAAGAATAAGTAACCAGCGTTTTCTTATAAATTTCTGGTTCCAGATTATTGAGAAAACTATCACAGGCCCACAGCAATTTGGCCGCTTTTACGCTGCCCATCGCAGTACGTACCCGCACAGTTTTACCGTAACTGACCTCAACCACAGGTGAATATTCGAATATCTTCACCCCCAGCGAATTCGCAGCCTGAGCGGAGCCCAGCAATAAATTCAGCGAGTGGACATGCCCTCCCCCCATATGCTTGAGAACACCGCAGTAGACGTCGGAACCAATAACCTGCTGCACGTCTTTACCGGTATAGAGTTCAATATCATCTTCCGGCGTAGCAGCTTTGAATTCTTTTTCCCATTGTTGCAGCGTTTTTAACTGCCGCTGGTTGTAGGCCAGATAACCATATCCGGGGACAAAATCAGCCTCAATATGGTATTTACGAATTCGCTCCCGAATAATACCTGCGCCGAGGTTCGAGATTTTAAACAGCGTCTCCATTCCCGCTGCGCCTACATATTTTTTAACGGCTTCGATGTCGTGACCTATACCGGCCATCACCTGACCGCCGTTTCGCCCGGTGCCGCCATACCCAAGATGGCGGGCTTCCAGAACGACAACATTAGTGATCCCCTGCTCCGCCAGTTCCAGCGCGGTATTGATGCCTGAAAAGCCACCGCCAATGATCACCACATCGGCATCAATATCGTCTTGCAGAGCAGGAAAATGCAACGGGTATTTTTTCGTCGCGCCGTAGTAATTCAACGCATCGATTTTTGTATTCATCGCGTTACCTTGTCATCACGCTTGACTAAGACCGCTATCACAGCACGGTAACGTTTTACAAAATATCGTCCGGAAGAATGACGTTCTTTGGAACGATATTCAGTTCCAGGCAAGTATGTTGAGATGGAAAAACGTACATTCCTGACCTACAGGCACTTCTGATGAGCGACGTGACATTACTTGCCGAAGTAACGACTTTTTTACGCCAACGACACGGACAATTTATTGCAGGTGAACGTCAGGCCGGAAACGGCACGAACTTCTCGGTCACTAACCCAGCCACCGGCAAAATCATCGCCGACGTTGTGTCGGCAACCCCTGCGCAGGCAGAAGAGGCCATGCAGAGCGCCAGACGGGCGTTTGATGTCTGGCGTAAAATGCCAACGTTACAACGCGGCGCATTACTGCTGAAACTGGCTGATACTCTTGCCGCTCATCGTGAAGAGTTAGCTCAACTGGAAAGCGTCTGTTCAGGTAAAACGATTACGCTGTCGCGCGGTCTTGAACTCGATCAGTCAGTGGCCTTCCTGCGTTACTTTGCCGGTTGGGCAGGAAAAATAACCGGTGAAACGCTGAATGTCTCCCTGCCATCAATGGGAGAAGAGAGATACACAGCGTTTACCCAACGCCAACCCATTGGCGTGGTCGTCGGTATTGTGCCGTGGAATTTCTCAATTATGATTGCTATCTGGAAGCTGGCCGCAGCGCTGGTATGTGGCTGCACCATCGTCATTAAACCAAGTGAATATACCCCGCTGACACTGCTGCGAGTCGCTGAACTGGCTAAAGAGGCAGGTTTCCCTGATGGCGTAATTAACGTGGTAAACGGTGCTGGCGGTGAGATAGCGCAACAGCTGATCGCGCATCCAGATTGCGCCAAAGTGAGTTTCACCGGGTCAGTTGAGACAGGTGAGAAAGTCCGGCGTTCGGCAACATCGTCAGGAAAACGCGTTACCCTCGAACTGGGAGGGAAAAATGCGGCGCTGTTTCTCAATGATCTCTCGGCACAAGCCATGGTCAACGGTATTCTTGAAGCCGGTTATCTGAATCAAGGACAGATTTGTGCTGCCGCAGAGCGTTTTTATCTGCCCCAGGAAAAACTGGATACGGTCATGACGCTCCTCAGGCAACGGTTATCGGAGATCGTGCCCGGCTCGCCTTTAGATGAAAAAACGGTGATGGGCCCGCTGGCGAATCAGGTTCAGCTTGAAAAAGTGCTGCATCTGATTCAACGCGCACGGGAAGAAGGGGATACTATTGTTTACGGCGGTGAAACTTTACCCGGCGGAGGGTTCTTTTTACAGCCGACAGCGGTAAAAGTGCGTAGTAAAAACAGTACGCTGATGCACGAGGAGACCTTTGGCCCTGTCTGTAGCTTTATCGGTTATCAGAATGAAAAAGAGGCGCTTTCGCATATCAACGCTTCGCCATTCGGCCTTGCTGCAAGTGTGTGGTCGGAAAATATGTCTAAGGCATTACGCTACGCTGAAGATATTGATGCTGGCATGGTGTGGGTCAATATGCATACCTTCCTCGATCCCGCGGTACCCTTTGGAGGGATGAAAGGATCGGGTAGTGGTCGTGAATTTGGCAGCGCGTTTATTGATGACTATACCGAACTTAAATCTGTCATGGTCCGTTATTAACCATCCTGAAAATGATGCAGGCAGATCAACCATACCGAAAGGTGGACTGTCTGCCTGATTATCAGGTTCGCTCGCTGCGTTTTTTTGCTTTTGGGATAATGTTAAACGCCCGGCCCGGCGTTCCTTCCTGCATTACTAGCGCCATCTACCGTTAGAGTAGGCTATCTCCAGCCTTAACGGTTCAGACTCATCCTGTAACATCGCTTCCAAAGACAACGCCAGCGTCTGATGATGGGCATCTTTTACACTGACTTTCAGCATGTTGATGCTCGGTTCATAACGTAAAATAGCAGCGCGAAGCTCACGGCAAAACCAGTTGAGAACCCGTTTGTCACCCACATTCACCTCGTGCCATTCCGGCATACCCCGAGTGAGCAGCGGCGGTAATGTCTCGCCACCTGGCACGGCGCAAGAGTTGAATAAACACATTAACTTGCGTCGTACCAATTCATGTGGGCTTATCCCCTCAACCAAGAGCCTGTCGAATAGCGCGACCGGAATGGTTGGCGTCATCATCATTTCCCTATCTGGTCCATCGCCAGATCCCATACTGACGTTCTGGACTCCTGCTGAGCGCCGTCTGATTTCTCGGCAGTGATTTGCCATTCGATTTTCGTGAAGTTCAGCGACATCGTTTCCACCGGCTTACCGCCGGCGCCGCCGCTAACACTGAGTTGTGATATCAGCACGTTTGTCAGGGTATAAACGATAAGCGACCGCATTTTGCCGTCGTCATTGCGGCACAACGTCAGCACCGCGGTTCTAATTAGCCTCCCGCTACAGCAGTACTCATTGAGCACAGGCGTGGCGAGGTCGACAAATTTGGTGAGCGACATTTCACCAACATGCGCGCGCCCGGAAGTCCGCTCAGTGAGGCTAACATCGTTATTTACCTGCATTGCCACATTGTGGCTATAAGACATGATCTCTATCTGATCTTCAAAGCCTTCAACCTGGCTTTCGCCTTTGATATTGTCGAGCTTTAAAAAAATCGCATCCATGATTTATCTCCTTGTTGATCAGGTGGCAGTTCAGCAGCCAGACGAATACCGGCGGCCAGCGCTTGTGACTCTTATTAAAAGCGCAACGACCAAAAAACACAGCGTGAAAAGCGCCAGGTTTGCAGGGATTTTGCCGACGTTTACCCACGTCTGATGAACGTTATTCCGCTGGTTGCAAAGCAATAGAGGGTTTTGGCCCGCTGTGGCCAAATACAATTGAGGTTATACTGAACGCTCTCTGCCATATTCAATCCCTTTTATCGCAAAGTATCCCTGGTGCCGGTATCACAGCGTCGTTATTCAAAAATTGACATTTCAGAATAATAATCAGCTATATATAAAAAACACATCAAAAAGCAAATATCAACTTAATTTTTACTTATTTAATAAAAAAATCCAAATTGATTTACATCAATTAACACACACAAAAACATTAAAAATCAAAGGGTTAAATGAAAATTAATCACTATGGAAATTTTATTTTTCTTAATACTCACATTATAAATGTTATTTGCTTATTATCCTGTGAAAACTAAAAAATGATTTAAATCAAAAAACAAACTATTCTCGTTGATTAACGTTTTGACCGAAATAAAAAAGATTTTATACGTCCCGGGATAGTCTCCCTTTCTGATGGACAATATGCATTAACGAGCGGGCAAACAGGTAACTTCTGCCCGGGTAATCCGTTACCCGACTGATATTAACATTGTCATGAGGTGATATCATTTGCCCGGCCAGCCATAATCATCCGGAACCGGCGCTACGCCACGAACATCAGGACGGAGCATTTTTTGTCGATCCTCTTCGTCATCCACCCAGACACTGGCTATCTCTTCACAGGTTGCAAACCATACGCCATCATGCCCTTTAATATGTTCAATCAAACGTGACAACATCATCATATGATGCCCATGACCGATTATCTGCGGATGAAGGGCCATCGCATATAAACCGTTTTCCTGATGGTGATAAGCATAGGTAAAAATATCCTTCCAGCGTCGCAGAACACCGTCAGTATCGCTCATCCCCTCCTGGTTGCCGGTATACGCCAGTGCGGGAAAATCATCCAGATACCAGCTAACAGGAATTTCCAGAATCGCGCTGGCCGGGCCTGCGATATTTCCCGTCTCCCAATTCACCTGCCAACGTTGAGGATGGTAAGGCACAAGATCTCTCGCCATCAGGCTACTGTCATAGAGAAAACCGGCTTCCTCCAGAAGATCCAGCGTATTCTCGCTATAATCCCAATAGGGAGAACGGTATCCCACAGGGCGTATGCCGAAATGTCTTTTATAACAGGCGAACGCCAGATCCATAAGTCGGCGTTCTGTATCACGATTCACCAGCGTCGGATTTTCATGATAGTAGCCATGGTGAGCGATTTCATGCCCGGCATCAAAAATTGCTTTAATGATTTCCGGGAAGGTGTCTACAGTGTGTCCGGGAATAAAAAAGGTGGTTTTGATATTATTTTCTTTGAACAATTTCAGAAGCCTTGGTACGCCAACTTGAGCACCAAACTCTCCTCGTGACATAAAGGATGGCGACGGTCGATTAAATCCGCCCAGCCATAAAGACTGAGCATCTACATCAACACCAAGATTGACCGCAATCCTTTTACCCTCAGGTAATTTTAAATATCCCATAACGACCTCCAGCTAATACATAGAAGGGACACATTCTGTTATTTAATGTGTGATGGCCAGATATTATATATGCCTGCTTTTCTGCGTCTGTCCTTGAACGTTGTTGCTGCCCCCCCAAGTCTATTTTCATATAGAACATCGAGGTTAATTTCTCCTGAAATGACATCCTCTTGATTGACGTGCGCCTCTGCGATAATACCTTGTGGATTTTTCCACACGACATCACAGGGGCTTAAAATTGAACTTCGGGCCCAGCAGCCTGGCAGTGGCCCGCCCGGGTTTCCGCCCAGGCAACAGTGAACAAGATAAATTTGATTTTCAATACAACGTGCGTGGCAACAATGCCTGACTCGCCAAAATCCCTGTTCAGTAAACGTAGCGGAAGGCGTTAAAATTAACTCCGCACCCTGTTCCGCCAGCGTCGCGGCACACTCCGGTATTTCTGCTTCATAACAAATATTAAAACCCACCTTTGCAAATGGCAGTTGAAAAACAGCCATTTTATCGCCTTCCTGAGTATACCAACCCCGTTCAGCCGGGAAGATATGCGTCTTACTGTGAGCATAATGTTCGCCATCGGGTCCCCATATATGCGCAACATTCTCATAGCGATCTGCTCCAGTCTGCTCCAGATGAGAGCCAGCAATAATGAACTGTCCTCTTTCTTTCGCTTCCTGTTGAAAAAGCTGCTTATAGGCATCCGTGAACTGATCAATTAAAGTAAGGTGTGAAATGGGTCTTTCTTGCCATTTTTTCAATAATGTAAATAACTCAATGGTAAATAGCTCCGGGAAGATAACGACATCAGCACCCTGACTTTTATTAAGAAGTATCCTTACTTTTGTTATGAAATCTTCAAAAGTGTTTATTTCGGTAACAATATACTGACAGGCTGAAACAGTAAAATTACGTGACATCGTGATATCCCCGGCATGAAATTTAAACTTAAATTAACGTATAGCGCATGGAGAATATTAGGGAGCGGACATTACGACATCAGGTTATTTTTTGTGAAGCTGCGCAAAATATATGGGGAAAAGAGTAGAAGCATTTAACCTTTATTTACATAAAGGGGACTTTATCGATGATCGCAGCGAGACAGAGAGTCGATAAAAATCCAGGCGAAAAACAATAACCCTTACCACAATATTATTTTCAGCATCTGAAAATAATCAGGCAAACTAAATGATAACGCGCTGGTATAAAACCAACGCGTATTTTTACCGATAAGGGTAATGAAGACGGCCACCCGAAGGTGGCCGTTAGAACCCGGTAGCGCTTCGCTTATCAGGCCAGTGAAACCGAGACAGCTTTAGCGGTGAGACGCCAGCGGCTGTTCCGTCATTGGCGGGTGGTGCTTTTCTGGATCTTTAATCAGTACCCACAGGATGATGGCGCCGATAATATCGAACAGACTGAGTGCAATGAAGAACGGGCCGTAACCGATAATAGCGACCAATGCCCCCATAAACAGGTTGAAGCTTAACTGTCCCATCCATGCCGCAGATCCTGCCAGACCGGCAACCGTCGCGACCTCATTTTTCTTGAACAGGTCAGCGCTCATGGTAATCACGACGGTAGACAGCGTCTGGTGCGCAAAACCGCCAATACTCATCAATGCAATGGCGACATACGGGTTAGTCGTAATGCTGACAAAACCGATCGAAATCATCAAAACAGCGCCGATGGTAAAGCTACAACGACGCGCATTGATCGTGGTCATGTGCATCTTTTCCATGAAGAACTTCGCCAGGAAACCGCCTGCAACGCAGCCAAAGTCCGCCGCCAGGAACGGCAGCCAGGCAAACATGGCGATCTCTTTTAACGGCAGATGCATCACGTTAATCAGATACAGCGGCATCCAGAAACTCAGCGTTCCCCATGCCGGGTCAGCCAGAAAACGGGTAATCGCCAACGCCCAGAAGTTACGCTTTTTAACGATCTCTTTAACGGCCGGTTTTTTATTATCGTCCTGGAGATAGCTTTCCTGGCCGTCTTCGATATAACGCAGCTCTTTGTGGGTGATCCACGGGTGTTTATTTGGCGAGTTATAAATCAGGAACCAGGTGATGGCGAACAGCACGCCGATCCCACCGGTAATCACAAACGCCATTTCAGTACCGATGCCGCTATCAGCAAAGGTCAGCATCGCCCAGACCACCAGCGGCGGCGCCAGCATCGCGCCAATCGAAGTACCGATATTAAACAGTCCCCCCGCAATACCGCGTTCTTTCGTCGGGAACCATTCGGCGCTGGCTTTAATCCCGGCCGGAATCGCTGACGCTTCGGTTAGCCCCATCAGACCACGCAGAAATGCCAGACTTATCCAGCCGCCGGCCAGCGCGTGCGCCATGTTGATCAGCGACCATAACAAGGCAAAGATAAAGAAGCCGATTTTCAGTCCGATGACATCCATCAAATAGCCGGTGATCGGCTGCGCAATGGTGTAACAAAGCTGGAAGGCGCTCACCACCCAGGAATATTGTTGCTCATCAAAATGGAGTTCTTTCATCATCGCTGGCGCCGCAACGCTAAGCGAGCTACGGGACAGGTAGTTTACGATGGTCCCTACGCAGACCAGGCCGATAATCCACCATCTTAATTTTGTCATCTTCATGATAAAGCCTCGTTAAAAAACATTAGCTCCGCGCCGTCTGACCTGTAGCGGGAAAACTGAAATCACAAAAATTGGTTGACCAATCAATATTTTCTCATCCGGACCGGTCAAAATCTGGCGGCAACTCCCGCCCTTAATATTCTTGAAATAAATACATCAACTCATTTCAAGTTGAATGGTGAATGCTTTTCACCCAGCAAAAATTGACACAGATCAAATAAATAAAATTGGCAGACCGTGAATGATGATATTTGTGATTTGGTTAGCCAATTTAGACAATAAGGTTGACATGAGAAAAATTTTGGTTGAATTTAGGGGTCAGAACGGGTTTACAAAGCACGTTTCGATGTTGGCTGGCAATGGGTCAACCACGAAGACGTTATCGCAAGAAGAGGAAACGAGATATGAAACAAACCTGGCGCTGGTACGGACCTAACGACCCGGTAACGCTGTCAGATGTACGCCAGGCTGGCGCAACCGGCGTGGTAACGGCGTTACACCATATCCCGAATGGAGAAATTTGGTCGATAGACGAGATCCAGAAACGTAAAGCTATCGTTGAAGAGGCGGGTCTGGAGTGGTCTGTGGTAGAGAGCGTACCTATCCACGAAGATATCAAAACCCACACCGGTCAGTACGATTTATGGATCAAAAACTACCAGCAAACGCTGCGTAACCTGGCGCAATGCGGTATCTATACGGTTTGCTATAACTTTATGCCGGTGCTGGACTGGACACGTACGGATCTGGAATACGTATTGCCGGATGGTTCAAAAGCGTTGCGTTTTGACCAGATTGAATTCGCCGCGTTCGAACTGCATATCCTGAAGCGTCCGGGAGCAGAAGCCGACTATACGGCAGAAGAAATTGCTCAGGCAGAGCGACGTTTCGCCACCATGAGCGAGGAAGACAAAGCACGTCTGACCCGCAACATTATTGCCGGTTTACCTGGCGCGGAAGAAGGCTATACGCTGGATCAGTTCCGTCAACACCTGGCGACGTATAAAGATATCGATAAAGCAAAACTGCGTGAACATTTTGCCTATTTCCTGAAAGCCATTATTCCGGTTGCCGACGAGGTTGGCGTGCGTATGGCCGTTCACCCTGACGATCCGCCGCGCCCTATTCTCGGCCTGCCGCGCATTGTCTCTACCATTGAAGACATGCAATGGATGGTGGAAACCGTTAATAGCATGGCGAACGGCTTCACCATGTGTACCGGATCTTACGGCGTGCGCGCCGACAACGATCTGGTTGATATGATCAAACAGTTTGGTCCGCGCATCTACTTTACGCATCTGCGCTCTACGCTGCGCGAAGAGAATCCGAAGACCTTCCACGAGGCCGCCCATTTGCACGGCGATGTGGATATGTATGAAGTCGTTAAAGCGATTGTGGAAGAAGAGCACCGTCGTAAAGCCGAAGGTAGCGACGATCTGATCCCAATGCGCCCGGACCACGGTCATCAGATGCTGGACGATCTGAAGAAGAAAACGAATCCGGGTTATTCCGCCATTGGCCGTCTGAAAGGGCTTGCGGAAGTCCGCGGCGTCGAACTGGCTATCCAGCGCGCTTTCTTTAGCAAATAACCTTCTTTCGCATGGCGCGACGCGTCATGCGATTTCCCCTACTCAATGCAATAGCAACATGCCTCGCCCCGGAGATCGCGGGCGAAGACGTCGAATGACAGGAGTTTGCAATGGAACAGAATATCGCCACCGCCCAGGTTTCCGTCGCCCGCCCAAACTGGGACAAATCACGTCTGGTATCCCGTATTGTGCATCTGGGCTGCGGGGCGTTTCACCGCGCGCACCAGGCGCTCTTTACCCATCATTTACTGGAAAAGAGCGACAGCGACTGGGGCATTTGTGAAGTGAACCTGATGCCGGGTAACGACGCGCGGCTGATCGCGAACCTGAAAGCGCAAAATCTGCTGTACACCGTTGCAGAACGCGGCGCAGAAAGCACCGAACTGAAAATTATCGGTTCAATGAAAGAAGCGCTGCACCCTGAATTCGACGGCCATGCAGGGATTCTGGCGGCAATGGCGCGCCCGGAAACCGCCATCGTCTCCTTAACCGTGACCGAAAAAGGCTACTGCACCGACCCCGCCAGCGGCGAGCTTGATGTCAATAACCCGCTGATCCAAAACGATCTTGCCCATCCACAGCAGCCTAAATCCGCCATTGGCTATATTGTCGAAGCGCTAAACATGCGCCGGGAGCAAGGACTGAAAGCTTTTACCGTGTTGTCATGCGATAACGTACGCGAGAATGGTCACGTCGCGAAGGCTGCCGTCCTCGGCCTGGCAAAAGCTCGCGATGCCGCCCTCGCCGCATGGATTGCCGACAATGTGACCTTCCCCTGCACCATGGTTGACCGCATTGTTCCGGCGGCGACCGAAGAGACGCTACAACTGGTTGCCGACCAGTTAGGGGTTTATGATCCTTGCGCTATCGCCTGCGAACCCTTCCGCCAGTGGGTCATCGAAGATAACTTTGTGAATGGTCGCCCGGACTGGGACACCGTCGGCGCGCAATTCGTTGCAGATGTCGTACCGTTTGAAATGATGAAGCTGCGTATGCTTAACGGCAGTCACTCTTTCCTCGCCTATCTGGGTTATCTCGGCGGGTATGACACTATCGCCGATACCATGACCAACCCGGCTTACCGTCGCGCGGCGCTGGCGCTGATGCTTGATGAACAAGCGCCGACGTTATCAATGCCGGAAGGCACCGATCTGGAAGGGTATGCGAATTTGTTGATCGCGCGTTTCACTAACCCCTCGTTGAAACACCGCACCTGGCAGATCGCGATGGATGGCAGTCAGAAACTGCCGCAGCGTTTGTTGGACCCGGTACGTCTGCACTTGCAACAGGGCGATGACTATCGCCGCCTGACGCTGGGCGTCGCCGGATGGATGCGTTACGTCGGCGGTATCGATGAACAAGGTAAAACCATTGATGTCGTCGATCCGCTGCTCGCGCAGTATCAGGCGATTCATCAGCAATATCAGACGCCGGAAGAACGCGTTCGCGGGCTACTGGCCATCGAGTCTATCTTTGGCAGCGACCTGCCGAAGAACCACGAATTTGTGCAAGCCGTTACCGACGCTTACCAACAGCTATTGCAGAACGGCGCGAAAGCCACGGTAGAAGCGCTGGCTAAGTAAGGAGATAAATCATGGCTACGTTTATGACTGAAGATTTTCTACTTAAAAACGACATTGCCCGCACGCTGTACCATAAATACGCCGCGCCCATGCCGATTTATGACTTCCACTGCCATTTAAGTCCGCAGGAAATCGCCGACGATCGCCGTTTCGATAACCTCGGTCAGATCTGGCTGGAAGGCGACCACTATAAATGGCGAGCGCTACGAAGCGCAGGCGTGGATGAGTCGCTGATCACCGGCAAAGAGACCAGCGATTATGAAAAATATATGGCCTGGGCCAATACCGTACCAAAAACGCTGGGCAATCCGCTGTATCACTGGACGCACCTTGAACTACGCCGTCCATTTGGCATTACAGGTACGCTGTTCGGACCGGATACCGCGGAAAGTATCTGGACGCAGTGTAATGAGAAACTGGCGACGCCGGCCTTTTCCGCGCGCGGTATTATGCAGCAGATGAATGTGCGGATGGTCGGAACCACCGACGACCCGATAGATTCTCTGGAATATCACCGCCAGATAGCCGCCGACGACAGCATTGATATTGAAGTCGCGCCAAGCTGGCGCCCCGACAAAGTTTTCAAAATCGAACTGGACGGCTTTGTCGATTACCTGAGGAAACTGGAAGCGGCGGCAGATGTCAGCATTACCCGTTTCGACGATTTACGTCAGGCGCTCACTCGCCGCCTCGACCATTTCGCCGCCTGCGGCTGCCGCGCGTCGGATCATGGCATTGAAACGCTGCGATTTGCGCCGGTGCCCGACGACGCGCAGCTTGACGCCATTCTGGGCAAACGTCTGGCTGGCGAAACGCTGAGCGAACTTGAGATCGCCCAGTTTACCACGGCGGTGCTGGTCTGGCTGGGCCGTCAGTACGCCGCGCGCGGCTGGGTGATGCAGCTACATATTGGCGCGATCCGTAATAATAATACCCGGATGTTCCGCCTGCTGGGGCCGGATACCGGCTTTGACTCCATTGGCGATAATAACATTAGCTGGGCGCTCTCCCGTTTGCTCGACAGTATGGATGTGACCAATGAACTGCCCAAGACTATCCTCTATTGCCTGAACCCACGTGATAACGAAGTCCTGGCGACCATGATCGGTAACTTCCAGGGGCCGGGAATTGCCGGAAAAGTGCAGTTTGGTTCCGGCTGGTGGTTTAACGATCAGAAAGACGGTATGCTGCGCCAACTGGAGCAACTGTCGCAAATGGGACTGTTAAGTCAGTTTGTCGGGATGCTGACCGACTCCCGCAGTTTCCTTTCTTATACGCGACATGAATATTTCCGTCGTATTCTCTGTAACCTGCTGGGACAGTGGGCGCAGGACGGAGAGATTCCTGATGATGAAGCGATGCTAAGCCGTATGGTTCAGGATATCTGCTTCAATAATGCCCAGCGTTATTTCACGATTAAATAATCGCTATTAATCTGTGAGCACAGGTCTCAGGTATTTCGAGGGGCAGGAAGGCGGTAAGAGAGTGAGAAATTTAGCAGTAACGCACTTTTCCAGCCAAAGTCTGGCCGCCGATAAAAAGCAAAGATGTCGCTGATTAATCCCGAATCACTTACTAAGGTAAGTGATTCGGGTGAACAAACACAGCCATCTTCTGCGTCATGCTTCTTTTCTCTGTCCGGAATAACTCCAGTGCAGAAAGTGCGATACATCAGTCCTGTTGATGATGGCTCCTGTTGGTTATACGGTAATAACTCATGACTTCACAGTGTGGTTTCTTTTAACAAATCGACAGCCAGCATTTCCAGCTGGTTAACCACCTCATTACTGGATCGCTCCATTCTGTCGAGTTCTTGCGACATCGCATTCATATCGCCTGCGGCAAAATAGTTCAGCGCAGAGTGGCCAGCGGTATGCACCTCTTTATGAGGCGCTTCCAGACTACGGAAACTGTAGTAATTGCTAAACTGCTGTCCTTCAAAACCGTAGTACCATTTCCCCAGCCGACACTGATCGTGCATCGTTATTTTACTGTTTATGTCTTTATTTAAGAGTAATTTGTAGACTTCCATTTTCCAGATAACATGGTCAACTTTGACAATATTCAAAAACTGCACCGTAGAGATGTACTGCATGACCGATTTCATGCTCAGCGATTTATCGATGACGATGCCAATAGACTCCACAATTTGATTTATGTTAGTCGTAATATTATCAATAACCGGCTGTTGGTTATCCAGTACCTCACTCACTCTGGCCGTATTATCTTTGATTACAGAGGTTAACGTACTGACGCTTTTCGAACTGTGTTTAACATCTTCGGACAGGTTTTTCACCTCTTTCGAAATAACGCTAAAACCACGCCCGGCATCCCCTACGCGCGCGGCCTCGATCGCGGAGTTAATCGCTATCAAATTGGTCTGGTTAGCGATCTTCTGTATCTCTTTAATACACGCATTAATTTGCGTTAAGGAGGTATTTAAGTCGCCCATACGACAGCCAATATCCGATGAAGTCGTGCCAATTTCGGTGATAAATTCCACGAGCGATTTTAATGAACTTCTGGCTTTATCATTCTGTTCGTTAAGTTCATTAATGCGTTCTTTTTCAATGTTGAGCTGCTCACAGGACTTAATGATGGCATTACGAATGATATCGATCGTCGAGATCCCCATCAGAATTTTTTGACACAGTATCCGCTCATAAGGCTCAGGAGTATCCACCACCACGTCAGATGCATTAGCGCCAGATTCTGCTGGCGGCGGTATTTTTACAACATTATTATTCCAGTGGCGCAAGCCTAATACTTTTTTAAACATATACCATTCTCCTTATTATATGTGGACATCCTGATCTATGCCTGGATAAAGTATTATCAACTCATGCTAACATAATGAAAAATCGGCTGTCATCTGCCATAACCATACGTTCACCAGAATAAGACAAAACGTCCACTAAACTTAAATAATTACAGAGTAAACTATTCAATAATACCATTAATAGTCATAATGGAAGTCGCTTCGCTTTATACGGAAATATTATTTACAAGGCTGACAACAATAGCTGAATAATAATTAACTGCATTTACTTAGGTGTAGCTATATCTCGCCACGAAGATTGCAGACAGGGTTTAAACGCAAACTTTTGCAATAGAAAAATAACCTAACGTAAACTTTTTATATGACCAATAATATCATTTGGACTCATCAATATATTATGCTGTCCGTTTACCAGCCAAACAGGCATGACCTAAATCCAAAGGAATGGGGGCAGCGTAACCAGCCGCAAAAAGTATCGAGTAGTCGAAAATCAGGAAACGGATGCGCCAACGCGGCGAGCGTCACCGCCTGCGTCAGAAAAGTTAAGAATAATTTGTGATATTATTTCTCATATGTTACCAGTAAATGGCAGGCTGATAGCCGTTCGCTGGTAAACACAACAGGCGGGATATCGGCACCCACGCCGATATCCCGACGAGAATGACCCCGTTACGCTTTGATGACGATTAACGGTTCAATATCGCTCTCTTTTTTAATGACTAATGAATCATCGCCGCGCAGGCACGTACCGCCGTAGTTACCGCCCACGGTAAACGTACAGACCTGAATATACTTCCCGGCGACCTTCGGCAGGCACCACAACTGCTGATAGATATTTTTCTGCGTGGCGAACTTGCCGCTGGTTTTATCCAGGAGCTCTTCCTGATGGCTCACCAAATCAATATTACTACCGCAACGTCCGGCAATCGGTTTTACCGCATAGCCGGTCTGCACCAGCTCATCGTTAACGGTAAAATCCGTGTCGAGCAAATAGCGATGATGCGGGAAGAGCGACCACAGGATGGGCAGGATCGCTTTGTTACCCGGGATCACCGTCCACAGCGGTTCAAACACCAACACTTCCGGGCGCAGTAATACATCAATCAGCCGGACTTCATTTTCCGGGTGCCCGGTACGAATAGGCACTGCGGCATACTCCGTCTCGCTGACTTCGCGTATCTGCTCCATCGCCGTTTCCCACGCCCAGGTTTTCCAGACACAATTCACCAGCCGTCCGTCGCCATCGATCAACTGCCCGGCGTCATCCCAGCGCAACTCGCCCAGACCGCGGAGAATTTTGCTCGCGAAACCGGCCTGATGCAGCGCCTGCTGCATAAACTGCGCGTGATAGTCCTCCTCGATATCATCATCCTGCATGATATGGACGAAAGGACGCGCTTTACTGTGTTTCCAGGCGCCTGCCAGCTCGTTAATTAAGCCCTCCGCCGGGTTATGCCCTTTACCGGTATAGCCCTGCTCAGCCCATTTTTCGAGAATTAATCCCGCTTCGGTATGGCATGATGCGGAATCGGCATTGTATTCATAGACTTTCAGCCCGCGTTCATCCATGCAGAAATCCATACGACCGGTGATCATATGGTGACGACGGCGCTGCCAGGAGAGACGCAGGCGCGGCCAAAGAATTTTGGGGATATCGAATAGCGCCAGCAGATTATCGTCTTTTAAAACTTTGTCCGTGGCGTGCAGGTACATCAAATGCAACTCATTGGTCGCTTTGATAAGCTCCTGTTCAGCGCTCTCGGTGATGGTAAAATACTGGTACGGGTCCTGATTGATAACGTGTCCGTTCGCCTGTACATAGGCTTTTTGTAACGGATCGCGCTCATCCAGCCACGGACCGTCAAACTGACCTTTCTCTGGCAGTCTTGCGCCGCGAATCGCCAGCGACTGATTCGCGATGTCAGGCTGTGACAAACTGTATTGCGTGTCGTCGGTCTGGATCATCCAGCCTAAAATCGTCGTGTCATCAAAGGTGTCGCGCAGGGTGTAACACCCGTTTTCTACGACCATTTCCAGTTCGCGAGTCCACTGCTGCCCTGGCGGCAATGGCGTGTGGATAACGTTTTGCTCAGCAATACGAATTTTGTTATCCAGGAGTTGGGTGATAATCGCAACGTGCCCGGTTTCGTTAAACTCGCCGCCCTTTTGCCAGATGAGCAACGCCCCGGCCTCCGGCGCGCGCGGCGAACCGTTCGGGAAGGCCTGCAAAGGCAAAATATTGTCATTCACGACCTCGCGCAGAAAACGCAGCGAGAAAATTTCCCAGGCCATGCCGACGTCAGTAAAAACAACGCCATAATTCAGAAAGAGAAAACGGCGGGCAAATTCCACGCACTGCCATTTATGCCCCATGTATTCATCGTCGATGTAGCTACGAAAAGCTGCGTCGTCGTCGTCCCACGGATCGAGGGAATTGTAATCTGAAGAGTAGATCGCTACGCCGCCGGGGGCGTAACCCAATAATGTCCCGAAGGGGGCATCCTGACTGGTGGTTCCTTTGCTCATGCACTTACCTCAAAACAAGACCGCCTGAGCAGCCTGGCGTGATTTCGCTCTGATTGTCTGCTCTGTGACACTAACCGGACAGAGGTCGACATAATCATACACCTCAATAAGGCACACTGAGGCCAGAAGGTTAAAATTTCACTCGCCGGAATGTCCCAATCGGTTAAATGTCCGACTAGCAAGCTGCTACACTGCTTCAACACCACCACTGTGAAGGCAGGTCAATATGGCAGATAATACTTATCAACCCGCAAAAGTCTGGACGTGGGATAAATCCGGCGGCGGCGCGTTCGCTAACATTAATCGCCCGGTTTCCGGCCCGACGCACGACAAAACGCTGCCCGTCGGCAAACATCCGTTACAGCTTTATTCGCTGGGGACGCCTAACGGCCAGAAAGTGACTATTATGCTGGAAGAGCTCCTGGCGCTGGGCGTGACCGGCGCCGAATATGACGCCTGGTTGATTCGCATCGGCGAGGGCGATCAGTTCTCCAGCGGCTTTGTTGACATCAATCCGAACTCAAAAATCCCGGCGCTGCGCGATAACTCACACAACCCGCCGATTCGAGTTTTTGAGTCGGGCGCAATTCTTGTTTATCTGGCGGATAAGTTTGGCCATTTCCTGCCGCAGGATCTGGCTAAGCGCACAGAAACCCTTAACTGGTTGTTCTGGCTACAGGGCGCGGCGCCGTTCCTCGGTGGCGGTTTCGGTCATTTCTATCATTATGCGCCGGTAAAAATTGAGTACGCCATTAATCGCTTCACCATGGAAGCCAAGCGTCTGCTGGACGTGCTGGATAAGCAGTTAGCTCACCACCCGTATGTCGCGGGAGAAGAGTACACTATTGCCGATATGGCCATCTGGCCGTGGTTCGGCAACGTGGTGCTGGGGAATGTCTATGATGCAGCGGAGTTTCTGGATGCCGGAAGTTATCAAAACGTACAACGCTGGGCGAAGCAGGTAGCCGAACGTCCGGCGGTAAAGCGGGGGCGCATTGTCAACCGGACCAACGGCCCATTGAACGAACAGCTTCACGAACGCCATGACGCCAGCGACTTCGAAAACAATACCGAAGATAAACGTCAAAGTTAAACCATGATGCCGGATGAGGTAGTAATGTCGTCATCCGGCATGGTATTCCCTGCTGACGCTTCGCTTATCAGTTCTGCGAGTGTGTCATATTCGGCGCTTCACTAAACCCATGTTGCATGAGAATCAACCTCGCCCGTGCTGACAGTAAAAAGTCGGCAAGCGTTTTTCCCTGCTCGCTCAGGCAGGCAAAGCCATATTCAGCCACGGGATTATAAGGTTCCGGGATATCAACCACTCGCAGCGAATTAACCTGCCGTAGCCTGGGAGCATAGCTGGCATAGCCGATAAAGATATCGGTGTAATCATGATTGATGAGCCATTCCGCAGCCAGCCGGCCCGCCGGTAACGGCAAAGTCTGCCTGCCGCCAACCAGCGCTACCGCGCGTTTTCGGACCGCTTCGCCCTCCTTGCCCATCCGCGAAAAAAGCTGCTGCGTATAATCGCCGGAAGGATCGCAACCTGCTGTTGAGGTGCCGATCCGCAGATCCCGCCGGGTTAATAGCGACAGCCAGTCCTCGCCTTCACGCATCGCCTGTGCCCGCACGCTCAGGCACAAACGGTTCGTCGTAAAAGGCGCGACCCGCAGCGCCCGCCCGCTTTCCAGCAGCGCCTGCGGATGCGCCAGGTTCGCCGAAGCAAAAAAGTCGCACGCTTCGCCCGCTTCGATGCGTTCACGTAACAGCCCCGCCGGACCGAAATCACATACCGCATCCGCCTGAAATGCCGCCATTAGCTGCGGCCAGACGACGCGCAAGCTCCCCGCAGCCAGTATTCGCATCACTGTACGCCCTGATAGTCAGTACGGTAAAAACGTTGATACCAGTCGTTAGCGGCCTTTTGCATGTCAATATCGTGGAATTTTTCCGGATAGAGTTTTTTCGCCATCCACAGTTCGCCGATTCCCACCGCCTCCGGCATCGGATATCCCCAGGCTTTGGCATAATCCGGCATCAGGTAAACCCGATGATGCTTCACCGCGTCAATGACCTGCCACTGGGGATTGTGCAGGATCTCATTGACGACCTTTGGATAGCGATTCTGGACAAAGATTACCTGTGGATCCCAGGCGATCACCTGCTCCATTGTCACCTGCTTAAAGCCTTTCACCGAGGATGCCGCTACATTCAGCGCCCCCGCATGGGCCATCATCAGACCGGTGTATTTACCGGAACCGTAGGTGGTCAGCTCCGGATTCGCCATATAAGCGCGAACCCGCTCATTTTCAGGAACCGACTGCAAACGGTCGCTGACCATCTTGCGACCTTTATCCATCGCCTCAATCAGCGCTTTCGCCTCCTGCGGTTTATTGACGATATCGCCAATCAGCGTTATTCCTTCACGCAGCCCGCGATTATAAGCCTGCTCTTCATCGGCCAGGGTCGGGTTCATTTTAGCCCGCTCGCCAGCAACATCATGGCGCAGCGAAATCGCCACCACCGGAATGCCAAGACGGCTGATTTTGTCGATCATCTCCTGCGGAGCGTAATTCGTGACAAACACCACCTGCGGGCGCAGCGCCACCAGTTTTTCAGGATCAACGTGCGTTAGATCGCCCAGCGAGGCTTTTTGCGCCAGTTCCGGCGCCAGACGCGCATAGCCGTCGCCTAATTGCTGTTTCCAGTTCGCCATGACCCCAACGATTTTGTCAGTGGCATTCATCTGTACAAGGAGATTGAGCGTTTGATGCTGGAGCACCACCACTCTGTCGACGGTGTCGGGAACCGTGACCTGGCGGCCAAGTTGATCGGTAAAAGTACGCGCCGCCTGTGACATTAACGGCCAGCAAAAAAGCAACGCCAGCAGAGAGAGCTGGCGCAAAAATTTATTCATAGGTTTCGCCCCACAATCGATATATAAATAATTATACAGCGATTATAGAGCGATATAATAGAGGTGATTAAGGGATCACGCGCTGGTGATGTCGTACTCCATGCGGCGCAGCGCATCTAACGTGGCTTTCGCTTCGTCTTCGTCAATGATGCTCATCGCAAAACCAACGTGTACCAATACCCATTGCCCTACCAGATCGGCTGGCTTACCTTCACAAATCAGAGCAATATTGACATCACGTTTGATGCCACACACTTCCACCTGCGCAAGCTGGTGAATATCATCTCCGACGGCCAGCACCTGACCGGGGACGCCAATACACATAATTAACCACCTGAAATAAAATGCGGGTTATTCGACCTCAATACTCTTTACTTTCAACGAATCGCCGGTATCCACCCGCAGGCGATCGCCATGACAACGCGGACATTGCGCGTCATGCCTGAGAATTTCCACCACCTGACTGCAATCCCAGCACCAGGCCTGGGCCGGTCTGTAGTCGATGTGCAATTCGCACCCTTGCGCTAAAGTTCCCTGGCAGGCGATGTCAAAGCTGAAACGAACCGCGCGCTCTTCAACGCACGAAAGCGCGCCTATCTCCAGCCATACGCCGGTGACGCGCGCCACGCCGTGCTGTTCTGCCTGCTGCTGAATAATTTCAACGGCGCTTTGGCAAAGAGACAGCTCATGCATTCTCACAGCTCCGACGGCCAAACAGCAACGCACGCCGGCTTGTCTGCGGCGCATCAGGATTGCTTACCGGCAGGGATAACAGCATCCGCGCGCAGTCATCCGCCAGCCGGACGCCCTCTTCCGGCGACAGGCTACGGGAAAGCGGCGACATCAACGAGCAGGCAAGATATTGTGAAACGCCTTCCAGTTCGCCAACGGTAAAGGTCATCGTGCCATAAGGCAGTTGCAGACCGAGTTTTTCACCGATGGTACGCCCGGGCCAGATCTGGTCCGGGCCAGGGAAGATTAATGCGCTTAACATCCACGGCGTAATTACCGTGCCCGTCCATTGTCCTTCAAACAACGTAAAATCAGAGACATGCACCGGCATAGTCGGATGCAGAAACGAAAGATCGTGCATCGAACGATGGGCTATCTCTTCAAACGCCGCCTGAACCCGGGCGACGGGCGCCGTGTCGAATCCGGAAAACGTTTCAGACATGCGCCGTCTCCTTAGGAATTGCTTCGACGCCGGATTCTCGCAGCGCAGCAAGAACCTGCTCAAGCGCAGGTTCAATCATCGCCTCGACGGTTGGCGTTAAGCCGATGTGCGGTTCCAGCGACTGTGGAATAACGCCGACCAGGGTCAGTTTCTTCGGAAACTCGCCGGTAAAGCGGAGGGCCGACAATACGTCGGCCAGTCCAAGCTGATGGGGGGAGATTTTGTTGGTGAACAGCGCCGGAACTTCATCGTCGCGCAGTACCATAATGGTTCCCGGCGCGTTCTTTTTCGACACGATGGCGTCGGCAATGATCAAATGATCCCGACTCGCCATATCGCCAAGAAGTTCCATTCCCGCCGTACCACCATCCAGAATCTCAACGAAATCCGGCAGGGTGTATCGTTGCTCTAACGCTTCAACAATACGCACCCCGATGGCTTCATCGGTCAGCAAAATATTGCCGACCCCTAAGACTAATATCCGCATTACAAAACCTTCACCGAGACCACTTCATTGCCATCGGCGTCCACCACGTGTACCGCGCACGCCATGCAAGGGTCGAAGGAGTGGATGGTACGTACCACTTCCAGCGGCTTCGCCGGATCGGCGATCGGCGTACCGACCAGCGACTGTTCGTACGGCCCCACGTCATCGTTGAAGTTACGCGGACCTGAGTTCCAGGTCGATGGCACCACCGCCTGATAGTTACTGATAATACCGTCTTTAATCACCATCCAGTGAGACAGCATACCGCGCGGCGCCTCCAGGAAGCCCACGCCTTTGAACTCGCCCGTCGCCGGAATGTTCGGCTTCACAAACGTGGTGTAATCGCCTTTGCCGATATTTACAATCAGCGCGTTGTATTGATCCTGCAATATGTTTTGCAGTTCACAACAGTGAACGGTACGCCCGATGATACGACCCAGCGTAGAGTGAAGTTGCGCCATTTCCAACGTTTTGCCGGTCAGCTTCTGATAAAGCGCAATGATTTCATTGAGCTTGGTCTGCGTGGATTCACGACCTGCAGCCAGTTTACACAGCATGTTCGCCAGCGGCCCGACTTCGACGGTTTTGCCGTAGAATGTCGGCGACTTGACCCATGAGTATTTACCGTCATCCGACCAACCGTCGTAAGCCGGGATCGTAGTGCCTTCCCACGGCGCCTGCGGCGCTTCATCTTTGTACCAGGCGTGCTTCGCGCTCTCCTGAATACCTTTAATCAGGAATTCGTCGGAGTGAGAGGTGATCGGACGGTATGTCGACAGATCGGCATTGGTAATGTAACCGCCCGGGAACAGGAAACTGCCGTTTTTACCGTCGGTCGGGAATTCCGGCGCGCTCAGGTAGTTCACCGCGCCTTTGCCGCGCTCCAGCCATTCCGGATAGTAGGCCGCGATGACTGCGGTATCCACTTTATACACCTGCTCGACAAAATCGCTCAGCTTATCGATAAACGATTTGATGTACATCAGGCGTTCAAGGTTCAACGTACCGATGCTGTCGAGATTGATCGGGTTCGCCACCCCACCGACCGCCAGGTTCTGGATATGCGGCGATTTACCGCCCAGCAACGCCACCACGCGGTTAGCGTCACGCTGACATTCCAGCGCCTGCAGATAGTGGGCGACCGCAATCAGGTTGACCTCCGGCGGTAACTGCATTGCCGGGTGCCCCCAGTAGCCATTGGCGAAAATACCTAGCTGACCGCTGGCGACAAGATCCTTGATCTTGTTCTGAACTTTCGTGAACTCTTGCGCGCTGTTCAGGTGCCAGCTCGACACGCCATCCAGCATCGCGGAGGCTTTTTCCGGATCGGCTTTCAGCGCAGAGGTAATGTCCACCCAGTCCAGCGCAGAGAGCTGGTAGAAATGGACAATGTGGTCATGGGTGGTATGCGCCGCCAGAATAATATTACGGATATACTGCGCGTTGACGGGAACATCAATATTCAGCGCGCTTTCCGCCGCACGAACGGAGGAGATCGCGTGAGTTGTCGTACAAACGCCGCAAATACGTTGCACAATCATCCACGCATCGCGCGGATCGCGGTTCTTCACGATCTCTTCCATACCGCGCCACATGGTGCCGGACGCCCATGCTTTGGATACGACGCCGTTCTCAATTTCGCAGTCAATGCGTAAATGACCCTCAATACGGGTTACCGGATCAATAGTAATTCTCTGGCTCATGCTTTGCTCGCCTCATGACGATTATGATCGTTTTGTTTTAAAGGAGGAAGTATCGGCAGTAGACGAATGAGTACGATGTATGCACAAATCTCAATAGCCACAAAACCAATAGAAATCAACAATTCTTCCCAAGTTGGGAAGTAGTGGTAGCCGCCACCCGGGTTGAATGCCACCAGCGAATAGGTCAGACGCCACGTCGCGCAGCCCAACAGCGCGCTCAGCGCCGACAGGTACAGCATACGAGAGTCATTACGCAGTTTCGCCACACGCAGCACCACTAACGGGAAGACCATCAGGACGACTTCAATCCAGAACATAGCGGAGTAAAAATCGCCGGCAAACGCATAGGACAGCTTGTCGCGATAAATCAGTTCGCCAAAGCGCAGGACGACGAAAATCGCCAGCAGCACGCTGATGGTATTCGTCAGCTTAACAAACAAATTTTTCTCATCCGGACCGTTTCCTTTCAGGCCTGCCTGAACCAGCGAACCCTCAAATATGACAATGGAGAAGCCCATGATAAACGCGGTCAGAACCGAGAACAGCGGCAGCATTTCATAGCTTTGCCATAGCGGATGCACTTTATAGCCCGCCGAGATCATCAATGACCCCATTGAGGACTGGTGCATCGTCGGCAACAGCGCGCCCAGCGCGATAATAAAGAACATCACCTTATTCAGACGCTTGAGCGACACTTTCCAGCCCAGACGTTCAAACAAGGCAGGCGCAAACTCCAGCGCCATCACGCCGATGTAGATGGTCATACAGACCGCCGTCTCAAACAGTACCGAGTTCACGTTGAAGTGACCTGGAATGTAGAAGTACGGCAGGTTCCAGTAACGACCGACGTCGATAGTGATCGACAGGCCGCCCAGCGAGTAACCAAACAAGCTTGCCAGCAACGCCGGGCGCACCAACGGATGGTATTGCCCACGGTTAAAGACATATACCGCCCATGCCAACGCCCAACCGCCGCAGGCAAAGCCAGTGCCGATCAACAGGTCAAAGGCAATCCAGACGCCCCATGGGAAACCGCCGTTCAGGTCGGAAACGGAGCCCAACCCGAAGACCAGACGCTTCACGATAAGGAGCATACACAGGACGATTAACGGTCCAAAAATAATGACCGGTTTACTGATGATTTTTCCGCCCAGCGGTTTTGGATCATGACTCATGATCGTCTCCTCCATCGTGATGGTCGTTTTTGCTATTACGACGAACCAGCACGGTTAAGCCCGCCAGCGCAGCCAGGGGTAGTATCATGCCTTTATAAAGCGTGTGTTGAACATGCTCGGAGCGCGCTCCGGTTGAAAGGTCATCCAGCTTCGGCAGATCCAGATCTTCATAAGGAACGCCTGTCAGCACCAGCACCTGAGTACCACCGCCCTCTTTTTCACCGTAGAGGTGTGGGTAGTATTTAGGCACCGTATGCAGATAGGTGTCGTCCGTTTTCAACGTCTGGCGCGGATAGTGATATTCACTGCCTGGTTTGAGGGCCAGACGTTTTTTCGCTTCCGCCATCAGCTCTTCACGAGTACCGAAAATGACGGCCCCTGCCGGACAAACTTCCACACACCCAGGCAAACCGCCTTTATCCAGACGCTCAACGCCTTTCTGGTTACACAACTCACACTTGTGAAGCGCGCCAAACGGGTTGTTGTAGTCGTACTTAGGTACGTTGTACGGACAGGCGACCATACAGTAACGGCAGCCGGTGCAGACATCTTTGTCATAGTGGACGATGCCGGTTTTCGGATCTTTTTTCAGCGCCGACACCGGGCAAACGGAAACGCAGTTAGGATCAACGCAGTGCATACACTGTTTCTTGATGTAGGCATAGCCGTTCTCTTCCTGATCTTTGTTCACGCCCGTGCCGCTACGCCATACCTGAATAATGTTATTGGTATACGGCGACAGCTTGTCGTTGTTCGACCAGGTCTGCTCCCCTTCCGGGTTACGCGCCGGGAAGTTGATATCCTGACACTTTGTGACGCAGGCCTGACAGCCCACGCACAGAGTGGAGTCATACAGCATACCCAGCGAACCTGGAATCGGCGGACGGTTTTCTGCAGCCGCATGGCTGACAGACGGCGCGGCGCCCAACAGCAATGCTCCACCGGAGGCTGCTTTAATAAAGTCACGTCTGTTCACGGTTATTCTCCCCGTGAGTCAGCGTTATCTTTCTTTTGCTGACGCCCCAGTTCACGTACCGCCATCACGCTGACGCCGGCAACCAGACCGACTACGCCGCCAAGCAGACCGACAGCGCCCGCAGAGATATTGCCGCCTTCTTTCATATTGACGTCAGGTTTCTCTGAACGCGGAGTTTGGTTTTCGACATGAGCAAGCTGGTGAATGCCCTTATGGAAGCCGATACCTTCTTCGTTACAGCCATAGCAAGGATGACCGATCGCCACTGGCCAGACGCCGCCAACGTCACAGAACTGTAACGTAGAACAGTTGCCCCAGGTTTCCGGCCCTTTACAGCCAAGATGGTAGAGACACCAGCCCTGACGGTGGCCTTCGTCGCCAAATTCTTTGGCAAAACGGCCTGCGTCGAAGTGTGGACGACGTTCGCAATGCTCATGAATCAGACGGCCATAGGCAAAGGTTGGACGATTTTTCGCATCCAGCTTCGGCGGCGTGCCGTAAGTGATGATATGCGCGACGGTCGCCAGGAAGTTATGCGGGTTTGGCGGACAACCTGGAATATTGATAACCGTTTTGCCCGGTAAGACTTCCTGCAGACTGACAGCGCCGGTTGGGTTTACGCCAGCCGCAGCAACGCCGCCCCATGCCGAGCAGGAACCGATAGCGATAATCGCGGCTGCGCCGTCAGCGGCTTTGCGGATGTGATCCACGATCGGCTCGCCGGCAACCATGCAGTAGATACCGTTATCTTTTAGTGGGATAGAACCATCCACCACCAGAACATATTGCCCTTTATACTTCTCCAGAGCGTTATGTTTGTTTTCTTCGACCTGGTGACCGAATGCGGCGGAAAGTACCTCGTGGTATTCCAGAGAGATAGTCTCCAGAACGAGGTTTTCAACGGTTGGGTGTGTAGCACGAAGCAGTGATTCGGTACAACCGGTACACTCCTGAGCGCCAATCCAGATAACGGGCGGACGCTGTGGATTGGATACCGATTCTGCCATTTCTGCGGCGGCTTTGCTACTGAGCCCCATAGTAGCGGCCAGTGCTGCACAAAGCTTCATGAAATCACGACGGTTAATGCCGTGAGAAGTGATGAGAGTATTATCTCCAGTCATTTTATAGTTATTCCGTTACGAAGACCTGGCTTTTATTTTGCACTGTTCGCGAAGAAGTTATTGCGATCGGTACGCCATTTACCACACTTTTTTTATGGTTATGTGCGCCATAATACTTCGACGGAACAGTAAAACGAAGGGAAGAGGCGATAGTGTAATTAATTAAAGCAAGATAATACCCCTGTTGGATCAACCTTCGAGTCGATAACCGACCATAAAGAAGCGAACCGCCATCCCGGAATGATTCTCTTTAAAGAAATCCATCACCATTTCTTTATCCAGACCATAGCGACGCGTCAGAATTCCGGCCTCCCACGCGCTAAGTTGACGATCGCCGGTCTTTTCGAACATACGGTGTGTAAAACCCAATACAAAGCCACGTTTATACTCAGAACAGAAATTCACCGCATGATGCGCGCTATATGCATATGGCGCGTGCAACCCAGCCATTAACCCTTTCCCAAAATGATTATTCATCTGACCTCCTTAGTCGCTATATAATAAATTATATAGCGACTGATTAAATGAAGGCCAGCGCATTACGCGCTTTTTTGCTTCACATCAGAAGGAAACCCATTCATCAGTAGACTGTGCGGGAGCCGACGCCATTCTCTGAACGCCAGGCGCCGCTTTCGCCGTTACGCGTTGTTGCGGCTCACTAGCGGAAAGCCGGAACTGCTGTACGGAGCGTTGCAAATCCTCCGTCTGCCGTTCCAGCGCCGCCGCCGCCGCGGAAACCTGCTCAACCAGCGCGGCGTTTTGTTGCGTAACGCTATCCATTTGCGTGATCGCCACGCCAACCTGAGAAATACCTTTACTCTGTTCTTCGGAGGCGGACGCGATCTGTTTCATAATCGTCGTCACTTCCGTGACGCCGCGCAGGATGGCGTCCATCGTCGCGCCGGTCTCCTGGACCAACTGCGCGCCCTGCGCTACGCGACGTACCGATTCGCCAATTAAGGCTTCAATTTCTTTCGCCGCCCCCGCGCTGCGGCTGGCCAGGTTACGTACCTCACCGGCGACCACCGCGAAGCCGCGTCCCTGCTCGCCCGCTCTGGCCGCTTCTACCGCTGCGTTCAAGGCCAGAATATTGGTCTGGAAAGCAATACTATTAATTACGGTAGTAATTTCCGCGATCTGCTGCGAACTGGCGGAAATACCGTTCATTGTTTCTACCACATCGGAAACCAGTTCACCGCCTTTTCCTGCCGTTAGCGAGGCGGCATCCGCAAGCTGACTCGCCTGGCGAGCGTGTTCGGCGTTCATTTTCACCGTTGCGGTAAGCTGTTCCATGCTGGCGGCAGTTTCTTCCAGCGCGGCGGCCTGTTCTTCCGTTCGGGAAGAGAGATCGTTATTACCGGTAGAAATTTCCGTCGCGCCGCGCCAGATATTGTCGCTTCCGGCGCGGATCGTACTCACGGCTTCGCGTAAACTGTCCTGCATCGCGCGCAGTAGCGGCACCAACCGGCCTACGCAGTTACGCCCCAACGCTTCAATCGGCTGGCTAAGATCGCCTTGCGCGATACGCTGAAACTGCTGACGGATACGCTCCAGCGGTTTCACCATCATTGCAACCAGATAGCGATCGGTAAAAATCAGGATAGCAATGCCCAGAATCACCGCCGTGATAAGCAGGATGCGGATGGTATAGGTTTTACCATCGACCATCACACGGGTGTTATCCAGCATGGCGCCAGCTTCATGACTAAACCGTTCCGCGCTGGCGCCGAACGCGCGACTGAGTGCGGGCGTGACCGTACTGGCATGTTCGCTCCAGGCGGTTAGCGATCCTTGCTGCACCAGTTGCATTTGAGGAACGACGCCTTTCTCCAGCAAGGCCTGCCAGTTGGACAAGACCTCCCTTGAGATATCAGGGTTCATCGGCCCTGGCGATAGCGCTTTCATCTCCTCCAGCTTCTGACGCATATTCTCGAGCGACTGCCGGGCGGGCGCAAAATCGGGCGTGCCGCCGCCGATTTTTACATCCATCGCGCGGCTAAGGCGGGTAACAAAGCGGAAATATTGATCGTTACCCTGGCTTAGCACCGTCATTTGCCGCACAAGATGCCGGTCAATATCATTTCCTTCCGAAACTTCGGATAAAGCATGGACGCTGTATAACCCCACCCCCGACCAGAGTAGACAAAAAAGTCCCAGTATCGTCAGCATGACCATACGAATAGTAAAGTTTTGCAGCAAACGCATATGAATTTCCTTGCTGAATATAAGAGATTAGTCATCTGATGATGACGCACTCTCGTTATCGGCAAGGCGCGGAGAATATATAATGCATTCTCCATTTTTTTACAGTTATCGCCGTTTACGTACCCGCAGATGTTATATATCTGTGAACACAGAGAAAATCTTTTAGTCTTATTACTGAGTAAATGAATAGATGTAGTAAAAATATTGCGTAAGGCTGCAGGGAGACGGTTATCCGCCGTTAAAGAAGCGCTGTTTTACAGCCGGGCTCAGCGTCCTTTGCCCGACTGCCCCGCCGTTGACGGCGGCTCAATGGTTATGCCGCGTCAATCTGTCCAGATAGCCCATAACGAATGCCGACAGGACAAAGGTCAGATGGATGATGACATACCACATTAATTTGTTATCCGGGACGTTTTTCGCGTCCATAAACACGCGTAACAGGTGAATGGAAGAGATAGCGACTATCGATGCCGCCACCTTATTTTTTAGCGACGTCGCATCCATTTTCCCCAGCCAGTTCAGCTTCTCCTTGCCCGCAGAGATATCCAGCTGAGAGACAAAATTCTCATACCCGGAGAACATGACCATCACCAGCAATCCGCCGACCAGCGTCATATCAACCAGCGATAACAGCACCAGAATCAGATCGGCCTCCGCCAGGGCAAAAACGTTCGGCAGAACGTGTAGAATTTCCTGGAAAAATTTTAGCGCTAAAGCGATCAGCGCCAAAGAGAGGCCAAAATACACCGGCGCGAGCAGCCAGCGAGACGCATACATTACATTTTCAAGAAAGCGTTCCATAGGGACCTGTCAGGTAACTAAAACCAGCAACAGTATATCTCAACCATGCAACATCAGATCAACATGCCAGTTAAGAGCCTATCCCACCAGGCGTTATTGGCGCAGCCAGTTTGGACACGGACAGCGCGCAAAAACCGGAGCGTACACGTAGTACGTGAGGTTTGACTCGCTACGCTCGCCCTTCGGGCCGCCGCTAGCGGCGTTCAAAACGCTAACGCGTTTTGGCGAGCACTGCCCAGGTCCAAAATGGCAAGTAAAATAGCCCTAATGGGATAGGCTCTAAATCTCATCCGGGTTAACCTGCGGGCGCTGATATTCCGGCCATACCAGCGCGACCAATGCCGGGTAGGCTTCAAGACTGAACTCGCGAAAACACTGGCGTAAATTAAGGACGTCCAAATCCGAATACGGCACCTTTTCTCCGTTCAGACAACGCTTCTTAATATTGTCGTAATACTTATAAACGGCAGAGTTAAGGTCGCTGCAACGACGCTGTGCGTCAAATAATCCAGGCGTTTCATTCAACTCAGTCATTGTCATTCGTTTTATCGTTGCATGAAGGAAATCGATATATTCATGGTTAACGCGCCAGTACCATACCGGCGTTATCGAATTCATTAATACTGAGAAATGATCTTCGCCCTCTTCCTTTGTCATGGGTTCAGTTTGATTTAAATTTACGATTTTTCCACCAGGACGTTTTTTATTAACCTCCCACATCAGGAAGAGTATCGCGCCGGTCAGTAATAGCAATATAATAACAGAATAAAAAATACTGTTCATAGCAGGCTCCATTTTTTTTGATTTTAAAATTACGCCATGTTATTGTCAACGAAACCTACACTATTAAAAATAGTATACCACTGATCGTAAAGGATATTTAGTCATGCTTCCTGAGCATCTGGTTTCCTCTCATTTTCGCCTGTCATCGCCGCCCCCTGAAGCCACAGAAAACAGTAAAAATTTGCCTCAGGGAAAGACAAAACTCAGCGATTACGAGCCCGATATTTTAATTTGCGCTAACGCAACCGGGCAACACAGAAACGTATTATTTGAAGAACGCGACCGTCATATTAAAGAACGTCTGTATTGTGTGGCTAAAATTGAAACGTTTGCCCGCCTGATAAACGCACTACAGGCAGAAGGCAATATTGATGCCCAAACACTAAGTAAAATACTGGCGGATAAAACCGCAATGATAAATGAAAAAGGTAATGCCATTTGGCTTAATTTAATCACTCGCGAAACCAATATGCCGCTATTTTATTCACTGGAAGATAAAGATGAAAGAAGTTGAAGACAATAACGTTTATTTGGCTTTAGACAACCATAAAAGTGATGAATTTATCTTAAAGCAAAATCTTGCAGCGCTAATCGCCAGTAAAAATGCCACCCTGGAAAAGGTAACGCAGGAGGTGGTATCCATACCGGCGGCGTTAGTGCGCCTGAAGTGGCAAAACCGACGAGAGATGTATACGTTACAGGTCAAAGAGGAGATTTATGGCGCGACCATCAATGCTATTATCGAGCAGCATCCTGAATTACGAGACAAAATTATGTCTCGTCTTGAAAGTGACTGGCAGCATCTGCTGGCTCGCGAGACGGCAACCTTACGTCTGACGCGTAAGCTTTCCGATGGCGACTACCGGACGCGCAACGTCACCACCGTCGCACGGCAAGAAAAATAACCTTCATGGCTAGTTAACTCTGTTGTGAATACGGGCGAAGCATAAGGATCGTTCTGATTCTCCCTCTTACGGTAGTAAAAGTGTCTACGCTTAAAGGGTGTTCAACCTGAAGGGAGAAGCTCAATGTCTCATCTATACGACCCTACCACGCAGTATTACACCGGCGAATATCCTAAGCAAAAACAGCCGGCGCCCGGCGTCCAGGCGAAAATGACGCCTGTTCCTGACTGTGGCGAAAAAAGTTATGTCGGCAGTGGTCGCCTTAAAGATCGTAAGGCGCTGGTGACAGGGGGCGACTCCGGGATTGGGCGCGCTGCCGCTATCGCTTACGCGCGTGAAGGCGCAGATGTCGCGATCAACTATCTGCCAGCGGAAGAAGAGGACGCCCAGCAGGTTAAAGCGCTGATTGAGGAGTGCGGTCGTAAAGCGGTGTTATTGCCAGGCGATCTTAGCGACGAATCCTTCGCCCGTTCGCTGGTCCATAAGGCGCGTGAAGCGCTGGGCGGGCTGGACATTCTGGCGCTGGTAGCCGGTAAACAGACGGCAATCCCGGAGATAAAAGATCTGACCAGCGAGCAATTTCAGCAAACCTTCGCCGTTAACGTTTTTGCCCTGTTCTGGATAACCCAGGAAGCGATTCCGCTGCTGCCAAAAGGCGCCAGTATTATCACGACGTCGTCTATCCAGGCGTATCAGCCCAGTCCGCACCTGCTGGATTATGCGGCAACCAAGGCGGCAATCCTCAATTACAGCCGTGGCCTGGCGAAACAGGTGGCGGAAAAAGGAATTCGTGTGAATATTGTCGCGCCTGGCCCTATCTGGACAGCGCTGCAAATTTCCGGCGGTCAAACCCAGGATAAAATTCCGCAGTTTGGTCAGCAGACGCCAATGAAGCGGGCCGGCCAACCGGCAGAGCTGGCGCCGGTGTATGTCTATCTGGCAAGCCAGGAATCCAGTTACGTTACCGCAGAAGTGCACGGCGTGTGCGGCGGGGAGCATTTAGGCTAACGCATGAAGTCGATTAAGGTGGCGCAATTCTGTTAAGCAAGGCACCATCTTAGGCAATAAAAAAGCCGGGTGGCGACTTCGCCTTACCCGGCCTACAGCGTCAGCAGAATACTTATTTCGCTTTCGCGGTCTCTTCGCCGACCAGACCAATCTTGAGATAGCCCGCCTGATGCAGCATATCCATCACTTTCATCAGGGTTTCATACTCTACGGTTTTATCCGCACGGAAGAAAATCGTAGTATCCTTTTTCCCTTCCGTCAGGGCCGTTAGCTCGGCAATCATCGTATCATCCGTCACCGGATCGTTACCGATAAACATGGTGTTATCCGCTTTCACCGACAGATAAACCGGTTTTTCCGGACGCGGCTGTGGCGTACTGGTAGAAGCGGGCAGATTCACCTTGACGTCCACCGTCGCCAGCGGCGCAGCCACCATAAAGATAATCAGCAGAACCAACATGACATCGATAAACGGCGTCACGTTGATTTCATGCATTTCGCCGTTGTCATCCAGGTTCTCGTTAAGACGCATTGCCATGACGCATTACCCTACCCGTAATTTCTGCGCGGCGCGTACCGGCTGCGCACTGGCGCTCGCATTCAGATCAAGATCGCGGCTTTGCAGCAGCAATACCTGCGCCGCCACGTCACCCAGCGTCGCTTTGTAACTGCCTATCTGACGTGCGAAGATGTTGTAAATGACGACCGCCGGGATCGCGGCTACCAGCCCAATCGCCGTCGCCAGCAGCGCTTCCGCAATACCAGGAGCGACCACCGCCAGGTTGGTGGTCTGCGTTTGCGCAATACCGATGAAGCTATTCATAATGCCCCATACGGTGCCAAACAACCCGACGAAGGGGGAAATGGCGCCGATCGTCGCCAGATAACCGTTGCCTCGTCCCATGTAGCGGCCAACCGCTGCGACGCGACGTTCCAGACGGAAGCCGGTACGTTCTTTAATCCCTTCGTTATCTTCGCTGCCCTGAGAGAGTTCCAGTTCATTCTGCGCTTCATTGATGAGCTGTGCGCTGAGGCTTTTTGCGCTGAAACCTGCCGCAATGTCGGAAGCCTGATCTAAAGAGCGCGCATCGGCTAATTGCAGTTGTTCGCGCTTTAAGCGGCGCTTTTGCGTGAAAAATTCAACGCTTTTACTGAAGAAGATAGCCCAGGTGACGACTGACGCCAGAATCAAACCAATCATCACGCACTTCACGACAATATCGGCGTGCTGATACATGCCCCAGACGGAAAGATCCGTCTGCATCAAATTATTACCCACTCTGTATCTCCAGGACGCAAATCACAAAATCTGAGCATAATAATATCAAAACAACGTCGAATTGATAGTCGTTCTCATTACTATTTACATACTGCCGCACCTTTACTGCTTTTTCTTTGCGCTTACGCATTAAAAAAGCCACCTGTTTTTATTTTGGCAAAATTTTCATCTGTATCACACGTCGCCAGGGTGCAGATGGTTATATTCATGCTAGTTTAGACATCCAGACGGTTAAAATCAGGAAACGCAACATGACGGATAAACAGTTGGATACCAAACTGGTAAACGCAGGACGCAGCAAAAAATACACGCTTGGCTCAGTGAATAGTGTGATTCAACGCGCTTCTTCACTGGTGTTTGACACCGTCGAGGCCAAAAAACACGCTACCCGCAATCGCGCCAACGGCGAATTATTTTACGGACGCCGGGGAACGCTGACCCACTTTTCGCTCCAGGAAGCCATGTGTGAACTGGAAGGCGGCGCCGGATGCGCGCTCTTCCCGTGCGGCACGGCGGCGGTCGCCAACACCATTCTGGCATTCGTTGAGCAGGGCGACCACATCCTGATGACCAACACAGCCTATGAACCCAGCCAGGATTTCTGCAGCAAAATTCTCGGCAAACTGGGCGTGACGACAAGCTGGTTCGACCCGCTCATCGGCGCTGATATCACGCAACATATTCAACCGAACACGAAAGTCGTATTTCTGGAATCCCCCGGTTCTATTACCATGGAAGTACATGATATTCCGAGCATTGTTAGTGCGGTCAGACGCGTCGCGCCAGAAGCCGTCATCATGATTGATAATACCTGGGCGGCTGGCGTTCTGTTCAAAGCTCTGGAATTCGATATTGATATCTCTATCCAGGCGGGCACTAAGTATCTGATTGGTCATTCTGATGCGATGGTCGGTACTGCCGTTGCAAATGCGCGCTGCTGGGAACAATTGCGGGAAAACGCCTATCTGATGGGGCAAATGCTCGACGCCGACACGGCTTATATGACCAGCCGCGGTCTGCGCACACTCGGCGTGCGACTGCGCCAGCATCAAGAAAGCAGCCTCAAAATCGCCGCATGGCTGGCGAACCATCCTCAGGTCGCGCGCGTTAATCATCCGGCCCTGCCGGGTAGCAAAGGTCATGCGTTCTGGAAACGAGACTTTACAGGCAGCAGCGGCCTGTTCTCCTTTGTGCTCAATAAAAAGCTGACCGAGGCAGAATTATCAGCCTATCTGGATAACTTTTCGCTGTTCAGTATGGCCTACTCCTGGGGAGGCTACGAATCGCTGATTATTGCTAATCAGCCGGAACAGATCGCCGCGATTCGTCCCGCAGGCGGCGTAGATTTTACCGGTACGCTGGTCCGGGTGCATATTGGTTTAGAGAGTGTTGATGATTTGATCGCTGATTTAGCCGCCGGCTTCGCCAGAATTGTGTAAAGTTGCCGGGGATGGACATATATGCAGACAATTTCCGTGGAAAAGTCTGCGTTTGTTGCGTCCGGGATCAAGGCATCCCGGACGATTCAGGAGTACAATAGGCGAATAAAAGCATAAATGCTGTTCCACAGGAAAGTTCATGGCTGTCATTCAAGATATTATCGCTGCGCTCTGGCAACATGATTTTGCCGCGCTGGCGAATCCACACGTTGTTAGCGTCGTCTACTTTGTCATGTTCGCCACGCTATTTTTAGAAAACGGTCTGCTGCCAGCATCATTCTTACCTGGCGATAGTCTGCTGCTACTGGCAGGCGCGTTGATCGCCCAGGATGTGATGCATTTTTTGCCGACGATTGGCATTCTCACCACCGCGGCCAGTCTCGGCTGCTGGCTAAGTTATATCCAGGGACGCTGGCTCGGTAATACGCGTACCGTCAAAGGCTGGCTGGCGCAGCTTCCGGCAAAATATCATCAGCGCGCCACCTGCATGTTTGACCGCCACGGTTTGTTAGCGTTGCTTGCCGGGCGCTTTCTGGCGTTTGTCCGCACTCTGCTGCCAACAATGGCGGGTATTTCCGGCCTGTCCAACCGCCGGTTTCAGTTTTTTAACTGGTTAAGCGGCCTGCTGTGGGTGACTGTCGTGACCAGCTTCGGCTACGCGCTCAGTATGATCCCGTTTGTTAAGCGCCATGAAGACCAGGTAATGACATTTTTAATGATCCTTCCCGTCGCGCTACTGGTCGCCGGACTGTTAGGTACGCTGGTCGTGGTGATTAAAAAGAAATACTGTAACGCCTGACGTATCCATAATCGGCCAGGATGGCCCGATTACGCTTCGTTGACCCGTGGCGGGATGCCCCACTTAGCTCCCTTGCATTGTCCGCATTCTTGCCGCATCTTCGCCCGGCGTAACGCCAAAATAACGTTTAAACTCCCGGCTAAACTGCGATGCGCTCTCATAGCCGACCCGCATCGCCGCGGCGCTGGCCTTCATACCGTCGTGAATCATCATCATCCGCGCTTTATGCAGTCGGTAGCTTTTTAAATACTGCAACGGCGAGGTGCTGGTGACCGCCTTAAAATTATGGTGAAACGCCGACACGCTCATGTTCGCTTCTGCCGCCAGTTGCTCAACATTCAGGTTCTCGGTGTATTTCATTTCGATCTGTTTAAGTACGCGACTGATCAGGCTAAAGTGCGTCTGGCGACTAACCAGTGCAAGCAGCGCCCCGCCGCGCGGTCCCATCAGCACATGATAAAGAATTTCGCGAATAATTTGTTTTCCCAGAATCCGCGCATCCAGCGGGCGCTCCATCACATCCAGCAATCTTTCCACCGCGCATAAAATCTCGTCCGACAGCGTGGCGGAGTTAATCCCACTGGCCGCCATCGGCAACTGGAAACGTTCATCTTCGCCAATGTCCATGAGCAACTCTTGCAGTTGCAGCACATCAATGTCGAGCCGAATACCGGCCAGTGGTACCTCCGGCGTTGCCCAGGTCTCGCATTCAAAAGGGAGCGGCACGGTCAGTAAGAGATATTCATTAGCGTCATAACGAAACTTGCGCTTGTTAATATAGCCAATTTTATGGCCGGAAAAGAGAAATATGATGCCAGGCTGATACATGACCGGCGTGCGCGGCCCCGGTTCAACACCATACAACAGACGAATGCCCGCCAGCCGCTCGCTGATTATTTTATCATTATTTTTTAAATGATTAATTTTATCCGCCAACTGTAAGCAAATTGCTTCACGATTCATAACGCGCCATTTTTTCATCAAATCCACTCCGCTGGATTGTGCGCATTTTTAGCGATTTTCTCCAGCATTCTGGAGAAATAGGCAAAACATTGGCAGAAATGTGCATTGAGAGACATCCCTCACAAGACCACAATGATGACCATCAGGCAGACAGCCGCCTGCCCTCTTTTTACCCACATAAGGGAATGAGCAATGAACAATTTCAAATTACATACCCCTACCCGCATTCTGTTTGGTAAAGGCGCTATCGTCGATCTTCGCGATCAAATCCCGCAGGACGCCCGCGTGCTGATTACCTATGGCGGCGGTAGCGTGAAAAAGACCGGCGTACTGGCGCAAGTTCAGGAAGCGTTAAAAGGACTGGATGTTCGGGAGTTTGGCGGTATTGAACCGAACCCGTCCTATGAAACGCTGATGAAGGCCGTGCAGCTTGTGCGCGACGAAAATATTACCTTCCTGCTGGCCGTTGGCGGCGGTTCCGTACTGGACGGCACCAAATTTATCGCCGCAGCGGCGCAGTATACGGACGGCGTCGATCCGTGGCACATTCTGGAAACCGGCGGTACTGAGATTCGTAGCGCAATCCCGATGGGGTCTGTGCTGACCCTACCGGCAACCGGCTCAGAATCGAACGCCGGCGCAGTCATTTCCCGTAAAACCACTGGCGACAAACAGGCCTTCCACTCCTCGTTCGTGCAACCGGTGTTTGCCGTACTGGACCCGGTCTACACCTATACATTGCCGCCGCGCCAGGTTGCGAACGGCGTCGTGGATGCTTTCGTCCATACCGTTGAGCAGTACGTCACTTACCCGGTTAACGGCAAAATTCAGGATCGTTTCGCCGAAGGTATTTTACTCACACTGATCGAAGAAGGTCCCAAAGCGCTGCAAGAGCCTGAAAATTATGACGTCCGCGCTAACGTGATGTGGGCCGCTACTCAGGCGTTGAATGGCCTGATTGGCGCTGGTGTTCCGCAGGACTGGGCGACACATATGCTGGGCCATGAGCTTACCGCGATGCACGGTCTCGATCATGCCCAGACGCTGGCTATCATTCTGCCTGCGCTATGGAACGAAAAACGAGACGTTAAACGTGCAAAACTCCTGCAATATGCTGAACGTGTATGGAATATCACCGACGGTTCCGACGACGAGCGTATTGATGCCGCCATTGCCGCCACCCGCCGTTTCTTTGAACAGATGGGCGTGCCTACCCGTCTGTCCGATTACGGTCTGGATGGCAGCACTATTCCGGCGCTACTGGCTAAACTTGAGGCGCATGGATGCACAAATTTAGGTGAAAATCAGGATATTACGCTGGATGTCAGCCGTCGGATTTATGAAGCGGCGCGCTAAGGTTTTTTCGCCTCTGACTTTCGTTTTTGGCCATTTCGTCCAGACTTAAGTCACTTAGTCTCGCCGGACCCGACTCCGGCGAGCCAATTAAAAGAGGAACACATCATGGCTAATCCAACCATTATCAGGCTACAGGATGGCAACGTAATGCCACAACTTGGGCTGGGAGTCTGGAAAGCAAGCAATGAAGAGGTGATCGCGGCGATTCATAAAGCGCTGGAGGTGGGCTATCGATCGATTGATACCGCCACAGCATATCAGAATGAAGAAGGCGTCGGCAAAGCGCTAAAAGCAGCGAGCGTGGCGCGGGAAGAGCTGTTTATCACTACCAAGTTGTGGAATGACGATCAAAAACGTCCCCGCGAAGCCCTGCAGGAGAGTCTGAAAAAACTGCAGCTTGATTATCTCGATCTCTATCTGATGCACTGGCCCGTACCGGCTATCGATCACTATGTCGACGCCTGGAAAGGCATGATCGCGCTGCAAAAAGAGGGGCTGGTAAAGAGTATCGGGGTCTGTAACTTTCAGATCCATCACCTCCAGCGTCTGATCGATGAAACCGGCGTTACCCCTGTGATCAACCAGATCGAGCTTCACCCCTTGATGCAACAGCGCCAGCTACATGCGTGGAATGCGACGCATAAAATCCAGACCGAGTCCTGGAGCCCGCTGGCGCAGGGTGGCGAAGGCGTATTCGATCAGAAAGTGATTCGCGAACTGGCGGATAAATACGGCAAAACGCCCGCCCAGATTGTTATTCGCTGGCATCTGGACTGCGGGCTGGTCGTCATTCCGAAATCCGTCACCCCTTCCCGTATCGCGGAAAACTTTGCTGTCTGGGATTTCCGTCTCGATAAAGATGAATTAGGCGAGATCGCAAAACTGGATCAAGGAAAACGCCTCGGTCCCGATCCGGATCAGTTCGGCGGTTAAGCCGGATTTATCGCACGCCATGCCCGACGATGTCGTCGGGCTTTTTTGCATTCCGAAACATTAAGAAACAATTACGCGCATTTAACAGTATATTTCCCCCACACACAAGCGCAGAATTATTCTGATTTTGTGAATATTTATTCATATTTATTATGAATTTACTTAATACATATAAAATATTTATGGATGTGTAATTGTGGCGGAAAAAAAATCTCAGGGCGTCAAATGGCTCCCATTTATTCTTATTCTGGTTATCGCCGCCGGACTGTGGCAGCTAACGCCCCCTTCCGGGTTAAGCGCGCCGGCCTGGCATTCCGCGATTATTTTTGTCGCGACGATCGCCTCTATCGTGGCGAAAGTGCTGCCTATTGGCGCAGTCGGTATTATCGGCATCACCGTCTTTGCGCTCGCCTATGCTGCCGGCGACAAAACGGCCAGCGGCGCGATTACCACGGCCTTGAGCGAGCTGAACAGTTCGCTGATCTGGCTTATCGTCGTCGCCTTTATGATTGCCCGTGGGTTTATCAAAACCGGGCTGGGTCGGCGTATCGCCCTACAAATGATCCGTCTGTTAGGTAAACGAACGCTGGGTCTGGCTTATGGTCTGGCGTTTGCCGATCTGATCCTCTCCCCCGCGATGCCCAGTAACACCGCGCGCTGCGGCGGCGTGATTTACCCGATCGCCGACTCGCTGGCGCGCAGCTTTGATTCACATCCGGAAGATGAGTCTCGCAGCAAAATCGGCACCTTTCTGATCACCTGTATTGGCAATGTTAACGACGTCACCGCCGCACTGTTTATGACCGGTTATACGGGTAACCTGCTGGCGGTAAAACTGGCGGCGAACGCCGGCGTTACGTTGAGCTGGGGAAGTTGGTTTATCGCCGCGCTCCTGCCTTGCCTGGTCTCTTTTCTTATCGTCCCGCTGCTGGTCTACTGGCTGACGCGTCCGGAAATTAAACATACGCCGGATGCGCCGGATTTGGCGCGCAAAGAGCTGGCGCAAATGGGCAGTATGACGCGCGGCGAGTGGCTCATGCTGGCGACCGTCGGCGTGTTGCTGGTGCTATGGATTTTTGGCAGCTCGCTCGGCGTGGATGCCACGACGGCCTCTTTTGTCGGTCTCTCTATTTTATTACTGAGCGGCGTGCTCACCTGGGAAGACGTTAAAAGCGAAAAAGGCGCCTGGGATACGTTGATTTGGTTTGCCGCGCTGCTGATGATGGCTAACCAGTTGAAGAAACTAGGATTCACCAGCTGGTTTGGCAACCTGATTGGCGACAGCATCGGCAGCACGATGCATGGAACCAGTTGGATAATCATCCTGCTGCTGCTTAACGCAGCCTATTTTTATACCCACTATTTTTTCGCCAGCGGCAACGCGCAAATCGCCGCGCTGTATGCGGTATTTCTGGGCGTCGGTCTGCATCTGAATATTCCGGCGGCGCCGATGGCGCTCATGCTGGCGTTTACCAGCAGCCTGTACTGCTCTCTTACGCAGTATACCCACGCACGCGGCCCCATTCTTTTTGGCGCCGGCTATGTACCGACGGGCGTCTGGTGGCGAACGGGATTTATTATCAGTCTCTTTAATCAGGCGGTCTTTTTGACAGTCGGCCTCGCATGGTGGAAAGTGTTAGGGTTGTATTAAACGCTTAACTCATCGATAAGCCCCTCGGTTAACGGAGAAATGGAATGACCTGCATTTTCTGTCAAATAGTTGAAGGTAAAGCACCTTGTCATAAAGTTTGGGAAGATGAGCATCACCTGGCTTTTTTGTCGATTTTTCCGAATACCGATGGGTTTACCGTAGTGATCCCGAAAAAACATTACCCCAGCTACGCGTTCGATCTACCGCCGCAGGCGTTAGCGGACCTGATGCTGGCGACCCAAAAAGTGGCTAAGAAACTGGATAAGGCTTTCCCGGATGTCAGTCGTACGGGAATGTTCTTCGAAGGTTTCGGCGTAGACCATGTGCACAGTAAATTAAGCCCCATGCACGGTACTGGCGATTTAACCCACTGGAAACCGATTGAATCGCGGCAGAATAAATTTTTCGAACAGTATGAAGGATATCTGTCGTCACACGATCATGAACGGGCTGATGATGAAAAACTGGCCGCGCTGGCGGCCAGAATTCGTGAGGCATAAATACGGAGCACTTCTGCCGGATGGCGGTGTAAGCACCTTATCCGGCCTACAAAACTGTGCTATTCATAGACCTGATAAGCGCAGCACCTTCAGGCATTATACCTTAGATTATATACTTCTTATCTATTTTAATATATCAACCCTGGTAGGTTAAATATTACGGCGCGTGGCTAAATATTTCGTACAAAAACCATCCAGGAATAGCGGCAATAACACCCATTAAAATTATCCCTGCAAGAGTCATTTGCCTATCTTCACGTTTTTCCATACTACATGCTTTAATAGCCATTATGAATATAACAACAGCTATTATAGCAATTACGATAAAACAGGGAATAATAATCATACCCATGATATCCCCTCCTCTGGGGCTGTATAAAAGCATCATGCCTTAATCATTAAGGTAATATATAATTAATTTATACAATCAATAATATTTAAATAAAATATAAAGCTCCCCGTAATTTAGCAATTACTAAAGACCGATACAATATATTTAGATGTCTGTTACTTCCAAAAACATTAGCTTCCAGAAGCAACAGATTCAAAGGTAATTAACGCCCTGCGCCTTTCCCGCGCTTCTTATTAGCGGCAAGCCCCTGCCGCTGATGTTCCACCGGCGTATGCTTGGTCAACGCCGGGCGGGTATTGCGGTTCTGGCGACGCGCTTCGCGCATCTCTTCAATGGTCGGCGCAGGCACCAGACACTCACGGCGACCGCCAATCAAATGCTTTTTCCCCATCGCTTCCAGCGCCTGGCGAATCAGCGGCCAGTTCGCCGGATCGTGATAACGCAGCAGCGCCTTATGCAAGCGACGTTGCCTGTCTCCCTTCGGCACCACCACATCTTCACTCTTATAACCAATTTTACCCAGCGGGTTTTTGCCGGTGTAATACATGGTGGTCGAATTCGCCAACGGCGACGGGTAGAAGTTCTGCACCTGATCCAAACGGAAGCGGTGGCGCTTGAGCCACAGCGCCAGATTCACCATATCCTCGTCCCGCGTGCCCGGATGCGCGGAGATAAAATACGGGATCAGATACTGCTCTTTTCCGGCCTGTTTAGAGTAAAGGTCAAATAACTCTTTAAAGCGATCGTAGCTGCCCATACCCGGCTTCATCATTTTCGACAGCGGACCTTCTTCAGTATGCTCCGGCGCAATCTTCAGATAGCCGCCCACATGATGGCTCGCCAGCTCTTTAATGTAGCGAGGATCTTCTACGGCGATGTCGTAGCGCACGCCGGAGGCAATTAAGATTTTCTTAATGCCTTTCAGCTCACGGGCGCGGCGATAAAGATTGATCGTCGGCGTATGGTCAGTATCCATATGCGGACAGATATCCGGATAGACGCATGACAGGCGACGACAGGTCTGCTCCGCACGCGGCGACTTACAGCGCAGCATATACATGTTCGCGGTAGGACCGCCCAGATCGGAGATCACGCCGGTAAACCCCGGCACCGTGTCGCGGATCGCTTCGATCTCGTTGATAATAGAGTCTTCCGAGCGGCTCTGAATGATGCGCCCTTCATGTTCAGTGATCGAGCAGAAAGAGCAGCCGCCAAAGCAGCCGCGCATGATATTGATCGAAAAGCGGATCATCTCATAGGCCGGAATACGGGCATTGCCGTAAGCCGGGTGCGGCACACGCTGATACGGCAGCGCAAACACGCTATCCATCTCTTCAGTGGAGAGCGGTATGGCGGGCGGGTTGATCCAGACATAGCGGTCGCCGTGTTTTTGCATCAGCGCCCGCGCGCAGCCAGGGTTAGTTTCGTGATGCAGAATACGCGACGCATGGGCGTACAGCACCTTGTCGCCTTTCACCTTTTCAAAGGATGGCAGCAGGATATAGGTTTTTTCCCACGGCTTCGGACGCGGCGGCTGCACGGTAATCGCTTTAGCTTCCTGCTTTTTCGGCGCGACCGGCTTGTTATCCGCGCACGGCAGATCCTCACCATAGGGATGGGGAATTGGATCGATTTTACCCGGCGTGTCCAGACGAGTGGAGTCGACGCCGCTCCAGCCAGGCAGCGCTTCTTTAACCATAATCGCAGTGTTACGCACGTCGCGAATCTGATCGATGGTTTCGCCCATTGCCAGACGGTGCGCCACTTCCACCAGCGGACGCTCGCCGTTGCCAAACATCAGCATGTCGGCTTTGGAATCGACTAACACCGAACGACGCACAGTATCAGACCAGTAGTCGTAATGCGCGGTACGGCGCAGACTGGCCTCAATGCCGCCAAGGATCACCGGGACATCTTTCCACGCTTCTTTGCAACGCTGGGTATAGACCAGCGTGGCGCGGTCCGGGCGTTTGCCCGCGACGTTATCCGGGGTGTAGGCGTCGTCATGGCGCAGCTTACGGTCGGCGGTGTAACGGTTGATCATCGAGTCCATGTTGCCGGCGGTGACGCCGAAGAACAGGTTCGGTTTTCCCAGACGCATAAAGTCGTCTTTGCTGTTCCAGTCAGGCTGGGCGATGATCCCCACGCGGAAGCCCTGCGCTTCCAGCATACGACCGCAAATCGCCATGCCGAAGCTCGGATGGTCGACGTAGGCGTCGCCGGTTACCAGAATAATGTCGCAGCTATCCCAGCCAAGTTGATCCATCTCGTCACGTGACATCGGCAAAAACGGCGCCGGCCCAAAGCAGGCGGCCCAGTACTGCGGCCAGGAGAAAAGGTCGCGATCCGGTTGGATCAGGGAGATAGCGCTCATATTGCTTCCAAAACGATTGGCAAAAAAATAATCAAAGGTCGGGGATTATAAGCCGTATCTATAGCGAAAATGAAGGAGATTATCGCCTTATATGCAGGGCTGGCGCGAAATAGAAACAACTTTAAACGGCCTGGCCTGATGTGTTTGAAATTGGTCTTATGAATATCTCCAAATTGGTATGCAATTAATTATACCCACGTCTAAAAACGCAGTATCGCCATAACAACAAAAAGTAAAAAAATATCATATTATCAGTAATATATAAAAAAACTTCGCTGAATTGCTCACGGCACTGTTTTTACCATGACTTTCTTCTGTGAACCAGATCTCTTTCTTTGGTCTATTGATTAAATTAAATTGGCTGACAGAGTTCAGGGGATAAAGAACACCATCACCACGCCTTTCCCCTACGCAATACCTTACGTATCAGCAGGTTATTAATTAATCAACGATAACCACAGGAATCCCAACCTATAAGGAAGCAGATATGAAAAACACACGTTCATTCACAACATCAGCGGTATTACTGGCCGGCTGTTTGCTACTGGCATTTCCAGCGCTCGCCAAAACCACGCTGAAACTGAGCCACAATCAGGATAAAAGCCACGCCGTTCACAAAGCGATGAGCTATCTGGCCGATAAAGCGAAAGCCTATTCGGACGGCGAATTAAATATTCGTATTTACCCCAACGCCACGCTGGGCAACGAACGTGAATCGCTGGAATTGATGAACTCCGGCGCTCTGCAAATGGTGAAAGTCAATGCGGCATCGCTGGAGTCTTTTGCGCCGGAATATAGCGTGTTTAGCCTGCCGTTTTTATTCCGCGACCGCGATCACTACTACAACGTACTGAAAAGCGACTTAGGGAAACGCATTCTCGCGTCCTCCGAAAGCAAAGGCTTCGTCGGCTTAACCTGGTACGACGGCGGCGCCCGCAGTTTTTACGCTGGTAAGCCCATCACTCAACCCGACGATTTAGCCGGTATGAAAATCAGAGTGCAGCAAAGCCCCAGCGCTATCGCGATGGTGAAAGCGCTCGGCGGCGTGCCGACGCCGATGGCGCAAGGCGAACTCTATACCGCGCTCCAGCAAGGCGTGGTCGATGGCGGCGAAAACAACCCCGTGGTTTATGCCGATATGCGTCATGCGGAGGTGGCGAAATTCTATTCCCGCGACGAGCACACGATGGTGCCGGATGTCCTGGTCATCAGTACCAAAGTACTTAACAAATTGAGCGATAAAGAGCGGAAAGCGTTATATAAAGCCGCAGATGAATCCATGCAGCAAATGAAAGACGTCATCTGGCCCGCCGCGGAAAAAGAGGCTTATGAGAGCATGAAGGCCATGAATGCGACCGTTGTTGATATTGATAAATCCGCGTTCAAACAGCGTGTTAAGCCCTTGTTTGATGAGTTCCGCGCGAAAGATGCTCAATCAGCGAAGGATCTGGAATACATCGAGAATATGTAAATCTGCCGGGCAGGGTTCTCCTGCCCTTTACAGGATGTAATATGCGAATACTCACCAATGCACTGAACAAAATACTGGCCGGGTGCTGCTGTATTATTCTGGCGATCATGGTTGCCTGCGTATCCTGGCAGGTGGCGGCGCGCTTTATATTCAACGCGCCAAGCAGCACGCTCGACGAATTCACCCAGATTCTTTTTATGTGGATGATTCTGTTAGGCGGCGTCTATACCGCCGGATTAAAAAAACATTTAGCTATCGATTTGTTAGCGCAAAAACTCTCCCGAACGCCCGCCCTCGTGCTCGACAGTATCATTCAGGTGATTATTACCGTGTTCGCGCTGATTTTTATGGTGTACGGCGGTGATATTATTGTTGAAAAAGCGGCGCACGTCAGCCAAATGTCCCCGGTATTAAAATGGCCTATGGATAAAGTCTATTGGGTCATGCCGATTAGCGGCGTCATCCTGGTGTACTACACCATTGTGAACGTTATTGATAATTATCATCAGCGCCATCTTCGCTAACGAGGGATATATGGACTTTGAATATATTTACCCAATAATTGTTTTATTTGGCAGCTTTGCCATTATGCTGGCGGTCGGCGTTCCTATTACATTCGCTATCGGGCTGTCGTCCTTATTCTCAATCCTGATAGCCCTTCCCCCGGATGCGGCAATCTCGGTTATTTCGCAAAAAATGACCGTCGGTCTCGATGGCTTTACGCTGCTGGCGATCCCCTTTTTTGTGTTAGCCGGCAATATCATGAATACCGGGGGAATCGCCCGGCGCCTGGTGAATCTGGCTCAGGCGTTAGTTGGCCGCCTTCCCGGTTCGCTGGCGCACTGCAATATTCTGGCGAACACCCTGTTTGGCGCGATATCCGGCTCGGCTGTCGCTTCTGCGGCCGCGGTGGGCGGCATCATGTCGCCATTACAGGAAAAAGAGGGCTACTCTCCGGCGTTCTCTACGGCGATCAACGTCGCTTCGGCGCCGATTGGCCTGATGATCCCGCCCAGCAATGTGCTAATTGTCTATTCGCTGGCTAGCGGCGGCACCTCTGTCGCCGCCCTGTTTTTGGCGGGCTACCTGCCCGGCATCTTAACCGCGCTGGCTTTAATGACGGTAGCGGCGCTGTATGCCCATCGCCACCATTACCCGGTTGCCGAACGCATCAACCTGCGGCAGTTTCTGTCGGTATTCCGCGATTCATTGCCCAGCCTGTTGCTGATATTTATTATTATCGGCGGCATTATCGGCGGCGTATTTACGCCAACAGAGGCCTCTGCGATCGCGGTAATCTATAGCCTGGCGCTGGCGGCCATTTATCGAGAAATTAATGTGAGTAAGTTGCGCGATATTCTGCTGGATTCGGTAGTAACCAGCTCTATTGTTCTCTTACTGGTCGGCTGCTCAATGGGAATGTCATGGGCGATGACCAATGCTGATGTTCCTGAACTGATTAATGAAATGATTACCAGCGTGTCCGAAAATAAATGGGTCATCTTGCTGATTATCAATCTCATTTTGTTACTCGTCGGGACGTTTATGGATATTACCCCGGCTATTCTGATCTTTACGCCTATTTTCCTTCCCATTGCTCAACATCTGGGAATCGACCCTGTCCATTTTGGCATTATTATGGTTTTCAATTTAACCATCGGACTGTGTACGCCCCCGGTAGGCACTATTTTGTTCGTCGGTTGCAGTATCGGCAAAATCAGTATTGATAAAGTCGTCAAACCGCTATTACCGATGTTTCTGGCACTCTTTGTGGTCATGGCGATGATTTGCTACTTCCCGCAGTTGAGTCTGCTGCTTCCCACGCTGTTTGCTCCTTCCTGAAAACCCTGACGGGTCTGCGCTATTCAGACCCGTACTCGGACGCTTTACGACGCCGGATTCACCAGCATTTGCCCAATCGAGCCGCGGTCAGCCATTTCCAGCGTCTGGCTGTTGAAATAGAACGGGAAGTGCGGCCAGGACGGCTGACCGTAATAGACCAGCAATTCGACTTGCCCATCCACCCAGACGGTATCTTTCCAGCCTCTATCTTCCGGGAACGGCATAGCGCCGTTGACGTTACGAATCAGGAAAGAGACGCCCTCAATATGGAACGACTGCGGCATATCGGCGCGTACCGTCCAGCGCTCCCAGGTGCCTTGTTGGGCGGTAATATCAATGCGATTCACATCCCACAGTTGGCCGTTAATCCCCGGATCGTCGCCAAGACTGATGTCCCGACTGCGGACAGGCGCGCCGCTCATGATCTCCGTCGGCAACAGACGCATCGGCAGATTATCGGTCACCAGCGGCAGCAATCCGGTTGGCCGTAACGTCAGCACCAGGGTCGAAACCAGAATACTGGAAGGCTCAAAGAAACCGCGAATCCGATCGACTATGCTGGCCGCTTCCCCGCAGGTGATCGAGACTTCGTCGCCGTTGGTCATATCAACCAGGATTTCACGTCGCTCGCCGGGCGCCAGTGACAACTGTTTGACGGAAACCGGCGCAGGTAAAAAGCCCTGATCGCCTGAAATCACATGCAGCGCCCGGCCATCGCTCATCTGAAGCTGATAGCGCCGCGAGTTCGAGGCGTTCAACAACCGTAACCGCACCCAGCCGCGGGACACTTCGACATAGGGGCTTTGCGCGCCGTTCACCAGCAGCGTATCGCCGACAAAACCACCGCTTCCCGGTTCGCTGTACTCCGGCGTCCCAAAGTTATCCAGCCGTTTATCCTGGATAATGACGGGAAAATCATCCACGCCGTAATGGTTCGGAATGGGCAGCGTTTTACTAATGTCGTCTTCGACCAGCCACATTCCGGCCAGGCCGTTATACACCTGCTGCGCAGTGCGGTTAGGCGTGTTAGCGTGATACCACAGCGTCGCGGCGCTCTGACGAATCGGCAACACCGGCGCCCAGTCCGCGTTCGGCGACATCATACGCGCCGGGCCACCCATCAGCGGCCCCGGCACCAGTAAACCAGCAACCGTCATGGAGACATTTTCCGCCAGGCGGTTGCTATAGATGAGTTTAACGTCATCGCCTTTCCAGACGCGGATTGTCGGCCCCAGATAACGACCGTTCACTCCCCAGACCGGCGCGCGCGTGCCTTGCGTAAAGGACCAGTGCGCTCGCTGTAGCGTCATAAACAACGGCTGCCCGCGACGGGACTCCAGCAACGGCGGAACAGGCAACGGCTGTTGCTGACCGGCAGCATTCGCCCTGAGGGGAATCGCGCCTGCACATAGTGCGATTCCCGATGCCTGAAGAAACTGACGCCGACTGAATGACATATAAGCTCCATGTAAAACAGGCTAAAGAGTTGTGCCTGAAAAAATGATTTCTACAATAACAGAGTAAGACTGCTTAAACCTTACCGGTCGCTTCACGTTCCGCAACCTCTTTATCAAGTTCCGCGATTTTTTGCTCCATTAACGCACGGCAGTGGGCCGCCAGCTCGCGAACCTGATCTTTACCATATTCGCTGACATCGACTGGCGGCAGCATTTCCACAATAACCAGTCCGTTGTTCAGGCGGTTTAGATTGACTTTGTTAGAGGTGTTGGAAACGCAGACAGGAATGATCGGCACACCAGCCGCGATAGCCGCATGAAACGCGCCGGTTTTAAACGGCAGCAGACCGCGTCCCCGGCTACGCGTACCTTCAGGGAACATCCAGATAGAAATACGGCGCTTTTTAAAATGGTTAACCACTGCCGCAATGGTGCTATGCGCTTTGGCGCGGTTATTACGGTCAATCAACAGATTACCGGTCAGCCAGTACAGTTGCCCAAAAAACGGGATCCAAAGCAGGCTTTTTTTCCCCACCGTCACCGTTGGAGGCTGCACAATATTCGCCGCCGTGACCATATCATAATTATTCTGGTGGTTAGCAATATAGATAGCATTGCCATAGTTTTCCGCGTCGGCGGGTTTGCGGCACTCCACTTTCAGGCCAAACAGCGGGGCCAGACGACCGAACATATGTCCAAACGTCGCCACGTGTTTTGGGTTACGTGGGCTGAAAAGGCAGTAAATAGAACCGAAAACACAGACCAGAATGGAGTAAATAACGGTAACAATAAGACGAAAAATATATAGCATAACAACCTCTGAAGGCCTAAGAGCCCGGCATTCTACGTCACCTGAAATTCAGGTTAGGATTTTGGTAAGTGTGGCTCTCTGGAAAAACGTATTGTTAATCGCAATGCACGAATAAACAACGGTTTTACGGGAAATTTTAATGTTAATCCGATCTGAAACCGTAGGCCGGATAAGACGCTACTGCGTCGTCATCCGGCAACGGCAGAGCGCCGGATGGCGGCTTAGATGCCTTGTCCGGCCTACGGGCGCCCCTGTCTTACTCTTCGCTGTCGCCATGACTTACGCGATGCGGCGAATCAATCTCAATGCGATCGATACGCTGCAGGCCGCGCATTAATGTGCCACGGCGTCCGCGTTCACCGACTACCTTTTGTAACTCTTCAGGGCGCAGTTTGATTTTGCGCTTCCCGACATGGATAGTCAGAGTGCTTTGTGGCGGCAGCACGTACAGGTGCGCCAGTCCATCATCGCCTTTCGCCGCTTCTGCAGAGGGGATATTAATGATCTTATTCCCTTTGCCTTTCGACAGCTGCGGCAGAGAGTCTACCGGGAACATCAACATCCGTCCGGCCTGGGTAATCGCCAGCAGCATATCGTGCTCGTCTTCAATCACCAGCGGCGGCATGACGTGCGCATTTTCCGGCAGTGTAATCAACGCCTTACCGGCACGGTTACGGGCAACCAGATCGTTAAACGTACAAACGAAGCCGTAGCCCGCATCCGACGCCATCAGCAGTTTCTGGTCATCGCCTTCCATCAGCATATGCTCTACGGTCGCCCCCGGCGGCAGCGTGAGTTTGCCGGTCAGCGGCTCGCCCTGCCCACGCGCCGACGGAAGCGTAATGGGATCAATAGCATAGCTGCGCCCGGTGGTATCAATAAACACCACCGGTTGATTACTCTTACCTTTCACCGCGGCTTTAAAGCTGTCGCCCGCTTTATAGTTAAGCCCCGGCGCATCAATATCATGACCTTTGGCGCTGCGCACCCAGCCCATCTGCGACAGCACGATAGTCACCGGTTCGGACGGCAGCATGTCGTGTTCGCTCATCGCTTTAGCTTCTTCGCGCTCACGCAGCGGAGAACGGCGATCGTCGCCATAGGCATCGGAATCTGCCTGTAGCTCTTTTTTCAGCAAGGTATTCATTTTGCGTTCGGACGCGAGAATGCCCTGCAACTGGTCACGCTCTTTTTCCAGCTCGTCCTGCTCGCCGCGAATTTTCATCTCTTCCAGTTTGGCGAGATGACGCAGTTTCAGTTCGAGAATCGCTTCCGCCTGGGTTTCGCTGATGCCGAAACGCGACATCAGCGCGGGTTTCGGCTCATCCTCGTTACGGATAATCTCGATCACTTCATCGATGTTGAGAAACGCCACCAGCAAACCTTCGAGGATATGCAGGCGCTTAAGCACTTTCTCCAGACGATAGTTCAGACGACGGCGCACCGTGTCGCGGCGGAACGCCAGCCACTCGGTGAGGATCTCCAGCAGGTTTTTCACCGCCGGACGACCATCCAGACCGATCATGTTCAGGTTAATACGGTAGCTTTTTTCCAGATCGGTGGTGGCGAACAGATGGTTCATCACCTGCTCCATATCCACACGGTTGGAGCGCGGGACAATCACTAAACGCGTCGGGTTTTCGTGATCCGATTCATCGCGCAGGTCGTCCACCATCGGCAGTTTTTTATTGCGCATCTGCGCAGCAATCTGCTCCAGCACTTTTGCGCCAGATACCTGATGCGGCAACGCGGTGATCACCACGGCGCCGTCTTCTTTGGTCCATACCGCGCGCATACGCACGGAGCCACGCCCATTTTCGTAAATTTTACGAATTTCCGCACGAGGGGTAATGATCTCCGCTTCGGTCGGGTAATCCGGCCCCTGGACGATATCCAGCAACTGATCCAGCGTCGTTTTCGGCTGCTCAATCAGCGTAATCGCCGCTTTCGCCACTTCGCGCAGGTTATGCGGCGGAATATCTGTTGCCATGCCCACCGCAATACCGGTGGTGCCGTTCAGCAGGATGTTCGGCAGACGCGCCGGTAACATTTTCGGTTCCTGCATGGTGCCGTCGAAGTTTGGCACCCAGTCCGCCGTCCCCTGACCGAGTTCGCTTAACAGCAGCTCGGCGTATTTGGACAGGCGGGATTCGGTATAACGCATCGCCGCGAATGACTTCGGATCATCCGGCGCGCCCCAGTTCCCCTGGCCATCGACCAGCGGGTAACGGTAAGAGAACGGCTGCGCCATCAGCACCATGGCTTCATAGCAGGCGCTGTCGCCATGCGGGTGATACTTACCCAGTACGTCACCAACGGTACGGGCGGATTTTTTAAATTTAGCGGTGGCGTTCAGCCCCAGCTCTGACATCGCATAGACGATGCGGCGCTGTACCGGCTTCAGGCCGTCGCCAATAAACGGCAACGCACGATCCATGATCACGTACATGGAGTAGTTTAAGTAGGCGTTTTCCGTAAATTCATGTAGCGCAAGGCGCTCTGCCATATCGCTCATTAACAGGGGATCCTCAATCTGCATGCTGACCGTTCGGACGGCAATATTGCCGCAGATAATACCCTATCTCACGGTCTGAGTCACAAACCGTGAGACAGGTGGCGAGGAAGTTAACGAAGCGGCAGATAGATATCCGTCAGCAGCTCATGTTCCGCGACCTCATGGACGAAATTCAGGTACTGGAAGAAGACCGGAAAATCGCGCGGCGTCTCACCGCTGGCGGGTAGCCATTCGCGGAATAAATACCACACGCTCTCCGGGAGGCTGTCGAGCGATCCCTGATGGCGCACCACCGCGCAGCGCCCGCCAGGAATCTCGCTATTCACCACGCCAACGTCATTTTCGGCTATCGGCTGGCGGACGCTGCCGCAGATATCAAAGCGGAATTGAGCCGGCGGCGTCGTCTGCGGGTCGTGCCAGGCAATACCAAAAGTTTGACTGCTGGCAATCGGCGACTGGCCCGTTTCGCGTCGCCATGCAATAAATTTCGCCGCGCTGGCGTTGACCTTATCCGGATGCCCCAGATGCGTCAGCATCGCGACGCGGGTAGGTGGAAATTCAACGATTTTTACGTCCATGACATGCTGCTCCTGTAACGCAAGTTTAGGAACGCGTTGGTGCCAGGCCAGCCAGTCCGGCGATTGCCGAAACCGGCACGGGCTTTGACCAAACGCGGTTTTGAAAGCACGTGTGAACGACTCCGGATTCTGAAATCCGGCATCCAGCGCGATATCGATAACTTTATCTTGCGGATTAAACGCCAGCCGCCATGACGCCCGGCGCAAACGCAGCCACTGGATATAGCGATAGAGCGGAAGCCCGCTCCAGACGGTAAACTGCCGGTGAAAATGAAACGGCGAGCTGTGCGCCATCCGGCTTAACGCCTCAAGCGACAGAGGCTCATCCAGATGACGCTCAATGTGGTCGCAAACGCGCCGCAGACGTTCGGAATAAGCCGCGCTGATCAGGTCATTCATCACTGCCTCCTTGTGGCCTATTCTGCCCACCGGGCGGCTGTGAATCCTGACCGATCTTGCGCAATGTGGGATTACGGATTCACTTTACGAATCTGTTTTACGTCGATTTCGACAGAGTTCCAGTCTTTATCCACTTCACCCTGAATTTCAACGGTATCCTGCGGGGTTACGGTCAGGCCGTTCCAGCGCTTGTGGTCAATATCCACATTGATAGTACCGGTCGCATCTTTAAACACATACAGGTCGTCGGAAATGCGCTCGACGATATTCCCGCGCAACGTTACCCACGCATCGTCACGCAGCGATTTAGCGCTCTCTACCGTCGTGCTGCTGCCGTTCGGGCCGACAAATCCGCCGCCTTGCGTTTGCGTCGCCGACGGGCCGGAGAAACCGCCCTGCTGAGCCGCCAGAACCGGGGTAGAACACAGTGCCATAACGGCAACGATTGCAGCTAATTTTTTCATGATTACTTTTCCCTTTCATGTCGTTTCAGATCCATTTAATAAGGTAATCCTTAACAACTTCTTAAGGCAAAAAAAGAATCTTTTTTTCTGTACATCGCCTGCGGCGACAAGGTTAACTGACGGTAACGCGAGTTACCGCAAGGAAGAACAGATGCGAATTTTACTGGTAGAAGATGACACACTTATTGGCGATGGCATAAAAGCGGGCCTGAGTAAAATGGGTTTCAGCGTCGACTGGTTTACCGAGGGACGTCCGGGCAAAGAGGCGCTTTACAGCGCGCCTTATGATGCGGTTATTTTAGATTTGACGCTGCCAGGCATGGACGGACGGGATATTTTGCGCGAATGGCGCGAAAAGGGTAAACAGGAACCGGTACTGATCCTGACGGCGCGCGACGCGTTAGCAGAGCGCGTCGAGGGGCTACGTCTGGGCGCCGATGACTATTTATGTAAACCTTTCGCGCTCATTGAGGTCGCCGCCCGTCTGGAGGCGCTGGTACGCCGCGCCAGCGGTCAGGCCAGTAGCGAATTGCGCCACGGCCAGGTGACGCTCAATCCAGGCAATCTCGTCGCGACGCTTGCCGGCGAACCGCTGGCCCTAAAACCAAAAGAGTTCGCGTTGCTGGAACTCTTACTGCGCAACAAAGGTCGCGTGCTGCCGCGCAAGCTTATTGAAGAGAAGCTGTATAACTGGGATGACGACGTGTCCAGCAATGCAGTGGAAGTCCATGTTCATCATTTACGCCGCAAGCTCGGCAGCGAATTTATTCGCACCGTGCACGGCATCGGCTACACCCTGGGTGACGCATGAAATTGACGCAACGTCTCAGCCTGCGCGTCAGGCTGACGCTTATTTTCCTGATTCTGGTCTCCATCACCTGGGCAATCTCCAGTTTTGTGGCCTGGAGAAAGACGACGGATAATGTCGACGAGCTGTTTGACACACAGTTGATGTTGTTCGCCAGACGGCTTAGCACCCTCGATCTTAACGAGCTCAACGCCCCGCAGCGCATGGCGCATACGCCAAAGAAATTAAAACATGGGCATATCGATGACGATGCGCTGGCGTTCGCCATCTTTTCCGCTGATGGCAAAATGTTGCTGCATGATGGCGACAACGGCCAGGATATTCCGTATCGCTATCGCCGGGAAGGTTTCGACAATGGCTATCTGAAGGATGACAACGACCTCTGGCGTTTTTTGTGGTTGAACTCGGCGGACGGCAAGTATCGTATCGTCGTCGGTCAGGAGTGGGATTACCGCGAAGATATGGCGCTGGCGATCGTAGCGGCGCAATTAACGCCGTGGCTGATCGCCCTTCCCTTCATGCTGCTGATTTTATTGCTCCTGCTTCACCGCGAGCTCAGACCGTTGAAAAAACTGGCGCAGGCGCTACGCTTCCGGTCGCCGGAATCGGAAACGCCGCTCGACGCCAAAGGCGTACCGAGCGAGGTTCGCCCACTGGTCGAAGCGCTTAATCAGCTTTTTAGCCGCATCCACTCCATGATGGTGCGCGAACGGCGATTTACCTCCGACGCCGCCCATGAATTGCGCAGCCCGCTGGCCGCGCTGAAAGTACAAACCGAGGTGGCGCAGCTCTCGGGCGACGATCCGCTATCGCGTGATAAAGCGCTGACCCAGCTCCATGCGGGGATCGATCGCGCCACGCGGCTGGTCGATCAGCTACTGACGTTATCGCGTCTCGACTCGCTCAATAATTTGCAGGATGTAGCGGAGATTTCGCTGGAAGAGCTGCTGCAGTCCGCGGTAATGGATATTTATCATCCGGCGCAGCAGGCGAATATCGACGTGCGTTTACAGCTTAACGCCCATGACGTCATACGTACCGGCCAGCCGCTACTCTTAAGCCTGTTAGTGCGTAACCTGCTGGATAATGCGATTCGCTACAGTCCGCAAGGCAGCGTCGTCGACGTTACCTTACATGCCCGCAGCTTCACCGTCAGAGATAATGGCCCTGGTGTAGCGCCAGAGATTCTGACGCATATCGGCGAGCGTTTTTACCGCCCGCCTGGCCAAAGTGTGACCGGCAGCGGTCTGGGATTATCAATCGTCCGTCGCATCGCTACGCTGCACGGCATGACGGTGTCGTTTGGCAACGCCGCGGAAGGTGGATTTGAGGCCGTAGTAAGTTGGTAACACAGACTTTTGCCAAAAACGCAAAAGACTTTGCACATTTTGCTAATTTCACCGCACCGCCCGTCAGCGTAGAATCAGCAGCAAACGCATTTCTTGAGGACACAAAATGAGTAACATCCTGATTATCAACGGGGCGAAAAAATTCGCGCACTCCAACGGCCAGTTAAATGACACCCTGACCGAAGTTGCCGATGGGCTGCTGCGCGATCTGGGTCATCAGGTTAAGATCGTCCGCGCCGACAGCGACTATGACATTAAAGAAGAGGTGCAGAATTTCGTCTGGGCTGACGTGGTGATTTGGCAGATGCCAGGCTGGTGGATGGGCGCGCCATGGACAGTAAAAAAATATATGGATGATGTCTTTACCGAAGGTCACGGCACGCTCTATGCCAGCGATGGCCGCACGCGTTCCGATGCCGCTAAAAAGTACGGTTCCGGCGGTCTGGTGCAGGGGAAAAAATATATGCTGTCACTGACGTGGAACGCGCCGATGGAAGCATTTACCGAAAAAGATCAATTTTTCCACGGCGTAGGCGTAGATGGCGTCTATCTGCCATTCCATAAAGCCAACCAGTTCCTGGGCATGGACGCGCTGCCAACGTTTATTGCCAACGACGTGATTAAAATGCCGGATGTTCCGCGCTATACCGCAGAATATCGCAAGCATCTGAGCGAAATTTTTGCTTAACTGGTCATCCTGGAATTAGAAGGAGTTAACCATGCTTACCGTCATTGCCGAAATTCGCACGCGTCCGGGCCAACATCACCGTCAGGCCGTCCTCGACCAGTTTGCGAAAATTATTCCAACCGTTCTTAAAGAAGAGGGGTGCCACGGTTACGCACCGATGGTGGATCATGCCGCGGGCGTGAGTTTTCAGACTCTGGCGCCTGACTCGATCGTGATGATTGAACAGTGGGAAAGCGTTGCGCACCTTGAGGCGCATCTGCAAACCCCGCATATGAAAGCCTACAGCGACGCGGTAAAAGACGATGTGCTGGAAATGAATATTCGTATTCTGGAATCCGGCGTTTAAGTTATTACCCTCGTCTGACGTCTCCCTGATGCGATGCGCAAGTGTCGCCATCAGGCTGCGGCGTCATGTCGAATTCGCTTATCCGGCCTGCGGCGCGCAGACCGGATAAAGCGTGCAACAATCGTTACACGTCGAGATCCGCGAGATCGCCTTTTTCCTGTAGCCAGTTGCGTCGATCTTCAGAACGTTTCTTCGCCAGCAGCATATCCATCATCGCGTTAGTACGCTGATCGTCTTCATCGCTAATGGTGAGCTGCACCAGGCGGCGAGTATTTGGATCAAGCGTGGTTTCGCGTAACTGCATCGGGTTCATTTCACCCAGGCCTTTGAAACGCTGTACGTTCGGCTTGCCTTTCTTACGCTTCAGTTGTTCCAGTACGCCCGCCTTCTCTTCTTCCGTCAGCGCGTAATAGACCTCTTTACCCAAATCGATACGGTATAGCGGCGGCAGCGCGACGTAGACATGACCATTCTTCACCAGCGCGCGGAAATGTCTGACAAACAGCGCGCAAAGCAGAGTAGCGATATGCAAACCATCGGAGTCCGCATCCGCCAGGATACAGATCTTGCCGTAGCGCAGCTGACTCAGATCGTCGCTGTCCGGATCGATACCGATCGCCACGGAAATATCATGCACCTCTTGCGAGGCCAGCACTTCATCGGAAGAGACTTCCCAAGTGTTAAGGATCTTACCTTTGAGCGGCATGATCGCCTGATATTCGCGATCGCGCGCCTGCTTGGCGGAACCGCCCGCCGAATCCCCTTCCACAAGGAACAGCTCGGTCCGATTAAGATCCTGCGCGGTACAGTCCGCCAGTTTCCCCGGCAACGCCGGACCGCTGGTGAGCTTTTTGCGTACCACTTTTTTTGCGGCGCGCAGTCGCCGCTGCGCGCTGGCAATCGCCATCTCTGCCAGTTGTTCCGCCGCCTGCACGTTCTGGTTCAGCCACAGGCTGAAGGCATCTTTCACCACGCCGGAAACAAATGCCGCACATTGACGCGACGACAGACGCTCTTTGGTCTGCCCGGCAAATTGCGGGTCCTGCATTTTCACGGAGAGCACATAAGCGCAGCGATCCCAGATATCTTCCGCCGACAGTTTGACGCCGCGCGGCAGAATATTGCGGTATTCGCAAAATTCGCGCATCGCGTCGAGCAGGCCCTGGCGCAGACCGTTGACGTGCGTCCCCCCCTGCATGGTCGGGATCAGGTTGACGTAGCTTTCCGTCAGTAATTCGCCGCCTTCCGGCAGCCACAATAGCGCCCAGTCAACAGCTTCCGTTTCACCGTTAAAATTACCGATAAACGGCTTTTCCGGCAGCGTCGGCAGGCCGTTTACCGCTTCGCCCAGATAGTCGTTCAGACCATCCTGGTAGCACCAGCGCTGCTCGCTGTTATTCACTTCATCTTTAAAAGTGATTTCCACGCCGGGACACAGCACCGCTTTTGCTTTCAGAACGTGCATTAAGCGAGAGACAGAAAAACGCGGGCTGTCGAAGAAACTTTCGTCCGGCCAGAAATGGACGCTGGTGCCAGTATTACGTTTACCGCAGGTGCCGACAACCTGCAAATCCTGCACTTTCTCGCCGTTTTCAAACGCGATGTTATAGACCTGACCGTCGCGGCGCACGGTCACTTCCACGCGCTTTGACAGGGCATTCACGACCGAAATCCCCACCCCATGCAGACCACCAGAGAACTGATAGTTCTTATTGGAGAATTTACCGCCGGCATGAAGCCGACAGAGGATCAGTTCTACCGCCGGAACCCCCTCTTCCGGATGGATATCCACCGGCATCCCGCGTCCGTCGTCAATCACTTCCAGCGATTGATCGGCATGTAAAATGACATCCACGCGTTTGGCGTGACCTGCCAGTGCTTCATCCACACTATTATCAATTACTTCCTGACCCAAATGGTTGGGACGGGTCGTATCGGTGTACATCCCCGGGCGGCGGCGTACCGGCTCAAGCCCAGTGAGTACCTCAATGGCATCAGCGTTATAAGTTTGCGTCATGGTTTAATTAGCAATTCGAATTGATTGTCAGCAACTGTGCAGTCCAAGAAAATCGACAATCTGGTTGAAATAATCTTCGAAGCCCGTGAATGCGTGATTACCACCCTCGGTCACTGTCTGACGGCAGGAGGCGTAATATGCCACCGCCTGGCGGTAATCCAGCACTTCATCGCCCGTCTGTTGCAGTAGCCAGATCAGGTCCGGCGCTTCCAGCGGGTCAATCTGCATGACTTTAAGATCATAAATATGGCGAGACTCTAGCACATATTGCTGCCCGGTGTAGGGGTTCTCGTTCTGACCGAGATAGTCGGTCAGTAATTCAAAGGGCCGCACGGCGGGATTCACCACCACAGCCGGCAGCATAAAACATTGCGACAGCCAGGTGGCGTAATAACCACCCAGCGACGATCCTACCAGCCCTAATGGCGCACCGCCATGCTCAAGCACGAGAGATTCCAGCAACTCCGCCGCATCGGCAGGATACGGCGGTAGTTGAGGGACGATCATCTCGACATGCGGATGACGCTCCGCCAGCCAGTTTTTTAGCTGGCACGCTTTTGCCGAGCGAGGGGAACTGTTGAATCCGTGCAAATAGAGAAGCGTAGACATCAGTATCCTTCCGAAGCGGTATCGGGTCGGAACCGGGTATCCTGCAGGCGATGCACTTCCGTCTCCAGGACGCCGTTCGCCTGGAGCTCCAGCGTACGCCAGCCCGGCGCGATAGTATCCAGCGTAAAGTTCGCGCAGTGCGGTTTGAACTGTACGCAGGTTGACGGCGACGCCAGCAGACGCCGTCCGTTCCAGTCGAGATCCAGCTCCTGGTGAATATGTCCGCATAGCAGATACTTTACACGCGGGAAATTCGCCAGCACGCTATCCAGCTCACCAGCATTACGCAAGCTGTGCTGATCCAGCCAACTGCACCCTGCCGGCAACGGATGGTGGTGCAACAGGAGCAATGTCTGTCTCTCTGGCGCATCGGCGAGCTTACGCTCAAGCCATTCCAGTTGGAACTCGCTCAGTTCGCCATGCGGGACGCCAAACACCTGGCTATCCAGCAACAAAATCTGCCATTGTTCACCGATTAACACGCGTTTAGCCGGGGAAATCCCCGCCTCTTGCAGCGCGCTGTACATTGCCGGCTGAAAATCATGATTGCCCGGTAGCCAAACGCAAGGCGCGCGAAAGCTTGCGATACCCTCAGCAAAATGCTGATAAGCCGCAGCGGATTGATCCTGCGCCAGATCGCCGGTGGCCACGATCAGATCATATTCATACTGTTGCGCCCGAATAGCCTCCAGCACGGCCTGGTAACTTTCCCAGGTATTGACGCCTAACAGCGTTTCATGCTTTTCGGCAAACAGGTGAGTATCTGTAATTTGTAAAATCCTGACTCGGGCCTCACCAGCCAGAGGTAGGGTTAACAGGCTTTCCAAATGGTGTCCTTAGGTTTCACGACGCTAATAAACCGGAATCGCCATCGCTCCATGTGCTAAACAGAATCGTAGCCAGTCGGCCAGAAACTGATTAATTTGATGCTTTTCGTCGCGTTGATGCAACTTTTTATTTGGATAATCATACCGCGCTTTGAAGCGAAAGATCTGCTGGCTTGAACACACTTCAGCCACCATCGCATCATGGTAGAGGCGCACCGTCAGCGACGGCAGGCTCCAGTAGGTGATGGCTGGCGCCGTTTGCTCGATCGTTACAAGCGTAGTGTATCGGGTCGATTCCACAATCGTTAACCGATATTGTACGTTGCCCACCTGATAGCTCACCGTTTCACCGGGGGCGTCATTGCGCGGCAGCAGGCGGCGCAATTGCGAAAAATTGGTTTCGCACAAACGCATCATTTCTGGGAAGTCAGGTGTATAACGCTTCATTTTTTCCACTCGTTTTTTAACTCTTGATGATGCAACTGAAGCCATTGCAAAGCGATGACTGCGGCTGCGTTGTCGATTTTCCCCTCTTCTACCCACTGGTATGCCTGTTCCCGGCTTACCACATGAACCCGAATATCTTCGTTTTCATCCGCCAGACCATGAATACCTACCGCGGTCGTGGCGTCCACTTCACCCACCAGAATAGATGAGCGCTCGCTGGTTCCTCCTGGACTCGCCAGGTAACTGATGACCGGTCGGGTGCGGCCTACGGTCAGCCCCGCTTCTTCCATCGCCTCCCGCCGGGCGACCGCCTCAATGGTTTCGCCTTCTTCTATCATGCCGGCGACCATCTCCAGCAGCCACGGCGTAACGCTTGTGTCGTACGCGGCAATACGAATCTGTTCGACCAGCACCACCTCGTCGCGTTCAGGGTCAAAGGGTAGCAAGACGGCGGCGTGCCCGCGCTCAAAAATTTCGCGCTTTACCTCGCCACTCATTTCTCCGTTGAATAAACGATGGCGGAATCGATACACATCCAATGAAAAAAAACCGCGATAGCGCGTTTCCCGTGCAATAATTTCTACATCGCTTTTGGTGAAAGTAACTGGCAAGTTGTCTGATTTACGCATTGTGCTGCCCTGCTAGCAATAATGATTAAATGATGAATTTCAAGGGTGGTTGACTGCTGTTTTATCACCCTTGTGGTAAATTGGTGCCAATTAAGGCTCGTATGGCACGTAACGCCAACTTTTTGCAGTGGCGGATTCTGCTAGAATCAGCAATTATTTTTACAAATTGATCAGCGCTAAATACTGCTTCACAACAAGGAATGCAAATGAAGAAATTGCTCCCCATCCTTATCGGCCTGAGCCTGTCGGGGTTCAGCACACTAAGCCAGGCAGAGAACCTGATGCAAGTTTATCAGCAAGCACGCCTGAGCAACCCGGAATTGCGTAAATCCGCTGCCGATCGCGATGCTGCATTCGAAAAAATTAACGAAGCGCGTAGTCCTTTACTGCCGCAACTGGGTTTAGGTGCCGACTACACCTACAGCAACGGTTATCGCGATGCGAACGGTATCAACTCCAATGAAACCAGCGCTTCCCTGCAATTAACGCAGACACTGTTTGATATGTCGAAATGGCGTGGGCTCACCCTGCAAGAAAAAGCAGCAGGCATTCAGGATGTCACCTATCAGACCGATCAGCAGACGCTGATCCTCAATACCGCGAACGCGTATTTTAAGGTATTGAACGCTATTGATGTGCTTTCCTATACCCAGGCGCAAAAAGAGGCTATCTACCGTCAGTTAGATCAAACGACGCAACGTTTTAACGTGGGTCTGGTCGCCATTACCGACGTGCAAAACGCCCGTGCGCAATATGATACCGTACTGGCGAATGAAGTGACCGCCCGCAACAACCTGGATAACGCGGTAGAAGAGCTGCGCCAGGTAACCGGCAATTATTACCCGGAGCTGGCGTCGCTTAACGTCGAGCATTTTAAAACCGACAAGCCTAAAGCTGTTAATGCGCTGCTGAAGGAAGCGGAAAACCGTAACCTGTCGCTGTTGCAGGCGCGTTTAAGTCAGGATCTGGCGCGCGAGCAAATCCGTCAGGCGCAGGATGGTCATCTGCCGACGCTGAATTTAACGGCCTCAACCGGCATTTCTGATACCTCTTATAGCGGTTCTAAAACCAACGCCGCCCAGTACGACGATAGCAACATGGGGCAGAATAAAATCGGCCTGAACTTCTCCCTGCCGCTGTATCAAGGCGGGATGGTTAACTCGCAGGTAAAACAGGCGCAGTATAACTTCGTCGGCGCAAGCGAACAGCTGGAAAGCGCGCACCGTAGCGTGGTGCAGACCGTACGTTCTTCCTTTAACAATATTAACGCCTCCATCAGCAGCATCAACGCGTATAAACAGGCAGTCGTTTCCGCGCAAAGTTCTTTGGATGCAATGGAAGCCGGTTACTCGGTCGGTACACGTACCATTGTTGACGTACTGGATGCCACCACCACTCTGTATGATGCCAAGCAGCAACTGGCCAACGCGCGTTATACCTATTTGATTAATCAGTTAAATATCAAATATGCGCTCGGTACGCTGAACGAGCAGGATCTGCTCGCGCTTAACAGTACGTTGGGTAAACCTATCCCGACGTCGCCGGAAAGCGTAGCGCCGGAAACGCCAGATCAGGATGCTGCCGCAGACGGTTATAATGCCCATAGCGCCGCGCCGGCAGTACAGCCGACCGCCGCTCGCGCCAACAGCAATAACGGCAATCCATTCCGGCATTGATAAGTTATTCGCTGGCGCTGCGCTTATCAGACCTGTGCCCTTGTAGGTCTGGTAAGCGCGGCGCTACCTGTCATAAAGCCGCGCCTGAACGTAAGACAACGTAAAGATCCTGCTATTCCGCCGCATTCTCGCCTTTTCTCGCTTCAATTTCGACCAGTCATCCTCTATTCTGAACGCATGTTGTATTTACCACTGGGTCCTGGAAGACAAATATGAAACGGACAAAATCCATCCATCACGCATCATTTCGCAAAAGCTGGAGCGCGCGGCATTTAACGCCGGTCGCCCTGGCGGTTACGGCTGTTTTTATGCTGGCTGGCTGTGAAAAAAGCGATGACACCGTATCGCTGTATCAAAACGCTGATGACTGTTCAGCGGCGAATCCGGGCAAAAGCGCGGAGTGTACAACCGCGTATAACAATGCGCTGAAAGAGGCCGAACGTACTGCGCCTAAGTACGCTACACGCGAAGATTGCGTCGCTGAGTTTGGCGAAGGTCAGTGCCAGCAAGCGCCCGCACAGGCTGGCATGGCGCCGGAAAATCAGGCGCAGGCCCAACAATCCAGCGGCAGTTTCTGGATGCCGCTTATGGCAGGTTACATGATGGGGCGTCTGATGGGCGGCGGCGCAGGCTTTGCGCAACAGCCGCTGTTTAGCTCGAAAAACCCGGCCAGCCCTGCATACGGCAAATATACCGATGCGGCAGGTAAAAACTACGGCGCGGCGCAACCGGGCCGGACAATGACCGTACCGAAAACCGCGATGGCGCCGAAACCTGCCACCACAACAACCGTTACCCGCGGCGGTTTTGGCGAATCCGTCGCCAAACAGAGCACCATGCAGCGTAGCGCTGCCGGTACTTCAACACGTTCGATGGGCGGCTGATACGCATGGAAAGAGTCAGTATTACCGAGCGCCCGGACTGGCGCGATAAAGCGACTGAATACGGGTTTAATTTTCACACTATGTATGGTGAACCGTACTGGTGTGAAGACGCTTATTACAAGTTAACGCTCGCCCAGGTGGAAAAACTGGAAGACGTTACCGCCGAGCTGCACCAGATGTGCCTCAAGGTAGTAGAACGCGTCATCGCCAGCGATGAGCTGATGACGAAGTTTCGTATTCCAAAACATACCTGGGGTTTTGTTCGCCAGTCCTGGCAAACGCAACAACCGTCGCTCTATTCCCGCCTCGATTTGGCCTGGGACGGCATCGGCGAGCCTAAGCTGCTCGAAAATAATGCCGACACGCCAACATCGCTGTATGAAGCGGCGTTTTTTCAGTGGATTTGGCTGGAAGATCAGATCAACGCGGGCAATCTGCCGGAAGGCAGCGATCAGTTTAATAGCCTGCAGGAAAAACTGATTGAACGCTTTGCTGAACTTCGCGAGCAGTACGGTTTTCAGTTGCTGCATCTCACCTGCTGTCGCGATACGGTTGAGGATCGCGGCACCATTCAGTATTTACAGGACTGCGCGGCCGAAGCGGAAATCGCCACCGAATTTCTCTATATCGACGATATTGGTCTGGGGGAAAAAGGCCAATTTACGGATCTGCAGGATCAGGTCATTGCGAACCTGTTCAAGCTCTATCCGTGGGAATTTATGCTGCGCGAGATGTTTTCCACCAAGCTGGAAGATGCCGGCGTGCGCTGGCTGGAACCGGCCTGGAAAAGCATTATCTCCAATAAAGCGTTGTTGCCACTGTTGTGGGAGATGTTCCCTGACCATCCGAATCTGTTGCCTGCGTATTTCGCCGAAGACGAACATCCGCCAATGGATAAATATGTCGTGAAACCGATCTTCTCCCGCGAAGGGGCGAACGTATCGATTATTGAGAACGGTAAAACGATCGAATCCGTGGAAGGCCCGTATGGCGAAGAGGGTATGATCGTGCAACAGTTCTATCCGCTGCCAAAATTCGGCGACAGTTACACCCTGATTGGTAGCTGGCTGATTAACGATCAGCCCGCCGGAATTGGTATCCGTGAAGATCGGGCGCTGATCACCCAGGATCTCTCCCGCTTCTATCCGCATATTTTTGTCGAAGGATAGATTCTCCTGTAAGCCCGATGCGCGTAGCGCCATCGGGCAATCATTCAGCGCCTTATCCGGCCTACCCCACCTGCACCGACAACATACTTATACTGCCCATCTCAATACCGTCGACCGGGATGGTGATAGGTTCCTTGCCGTCCCAGGCGCCAAGTACATACAGCAAAGGTAAAAAGTGCTCCGGCGTCGGGTTCGATAAGGCCCCCCCTTCATGTTGCAGATAATTCACCAGCGGGTGCTGTTCTACCGGCCCCTGCCACGTCAGATTGGCTTTCACAAAGTCATTAAATGACGCCGCCCAGGGATACGGTATATTGTCACCGTGCCAACGCACAGTCCGCAGGTTATGAACCACATTCCCGCTGGCCACCAGCATCACGCCTTCGTCACGCAGCGTCGCCAGTTTACGGCCCACCTCAAAATGCCATGCCGCCGGTTTGGTACTATCAACACTAAGCTGCACCATCGGGATATCCGCATTCGGATACATCTTGATCAATACGCCCCAGGAGCCGTGATCAAATCCCCACGCTTCTTTATCGAGCGCGACGGGAACGGGAGCCAACAGTTCAACCAGACGCTGCGCCAGCGCAGGCGATCCAGGGGCCGGATAATGCGTGTCATACAGCGCCTGCGGAAAACCGCCAAAATCATGGAGAGTTTGCGGCCTTTCCATCGCTGTGACGCCCGTCCCGCGGGTATACCAATGCGCCGACACCACCACTATCGCCTGTGGTCGCGGCAGGGCTTCCCCCAATCGCCGCCAGGCGCGGGTATAATCATTATCGTCCAGCACGTTCATCGGGCTGCCATGCCCCAAAAACAATGCTGGCATACACGTTAAAGACATGATGTTATCCTTACAGGAAAGACATTTTGTTAACATCACCATACGCTTTCTTCACAGAGGAAGAACTCAGATAACTATGATGAAGATCATCAGTTATTTTGAAGGTCAGGTTCGGACGGCAAATTGATAAGGAGTAATGGATGTCAGTACCACTTATTCTGACCTTACTGGCGGGCGCCGCCACCTTTATTGGCGCGTTTCTTGGCGTTCTCGGCCAAAAACCGTCTAACCGCGTGCTGGCTTTTTCGCTGGGCTTCGCCGCAGGGATCATGCTGCTTATCTCGCTGATGGAGATGCTGCCCGCCGCGCTTGATACCGAGGGGATGTCGCCTGTACTGGGCTACGGAATGTTTATTATCGGCCTGTTGGGCTACTTCGGGCTGGACCGCCTGCTTCCTCACGCTCATCCGCAGGATCTGGTGCAAAAAAGACAGCAGCCGCTTCCCGGCTCGATAAAACGCACTGCGATTTTATTGACGCTCGGCATTAGCCTGCACAACTTTCCGGAAGGGATCGCCACCTTTGTCACTGCCAGCAGCAATCTTGAACTGGGTTTCGGCATCGCACTGGCGGTGGCGTTGCACAATATTCCTGAAGGTCTGGCGGTTGCCGGCCCGGTTTATGCCGCGACGGGCTCAAAACGTACCGCGATTTTTTGGGCCGGTATCTCCGGCATGGCGGAAATTCTTGGCGGCGTACTGGCGTGGCTGATTTTGGGCAGCCTGGTTTCACCGATCGTTATGGCGGCTATCATGGCGGCAGTCGCCGGCATTATGGTGGCGCTCTCCGTCGATGAACTGATGCCGCTGGCAAAAGAGATCGATCCTAACAATAACCCCAGCTATGGCGTGCTTTGCGGTATGTCCATCATGGGGCTCAGTCTCGTCATTTTGCAGACGATAGGTATCGGTTAAGAGAAACGTCGCGCCGGATGCAGGCCTTTAGCCAAGCAACATCCGGCTGCCCGTCAAGGATATGCGCTATTTCTGCTCATTCATCACGCTGTCGCCTTCGCTCGTCTGGCGAAAACGTTTCGTTCGCGCTTCAAGTAATGCATCTCTGTCCTGCCGAAACGCTCTGCAATAACGCTTCATATGGCAAATATACCCTACTACCACCAGAACGATTAATATTATCCAATACCAGGCAATAAACATCCTTTTTACCCTTAAAATTTAACATCACTAAACATTTAACGTTAAAATTTTACATACCCTTATTTTGACGTATTCATATACTGGCATATTTGTGGAACAAATAAATGATTTTGATCATATAAATCAGTGGTGAAACACAATAATGAAAGAGGTATTAAGCAGAAAACAATGTCGATAAGATCACACTTCGTACTAATTTATATTGTTCTTAAAATATCACACTCCTACTATCGACTCACTCAGGCAATTAAAAAATATTGATACAGAATATACTTTAAAATAAGTAACAGCATCATGACTTATATTTAAAGACCAATCATTTACCTCATTTATTATTCATAAAAACATAGTATATTCAGAAGTATTATATTTAGAAGTTGTATATAAGGAGATATATCCATGTTTGACCAATACCGGAAAACAATACTTGCCGGCGCCGTCGCACTGACATGCGGACTCACCGCAGCCAGTACGTTTGCCGCAGGTTTTCAACCGGCACAGCCCGCAGGGAAATTAGGCGCAGTCGTTGTCGATCCTTACGGAAATGCCCCTCTCACCGCGCTGGTGGAATTAGATAGCCATATTATTTCAGACGTTAAAGTTACTGTACATGGCAAAGGGGAAAAAGGCGTTCCTGTTACTTATACCGTTGGGAAAGAGTCTTTAGAAACCTATGACGGTATTCCTATTTTTGGCCTTTATCAGAAATTTGCCAACAACGTCACGGTAGAATATAAAGAAAACGGCAAAGCCATGAAGGATGACTATGTGGTGCAGACGTCCGCCATCGTCAACCATTATATGGATAACCGTTCTATTTCAGATCTTCAGCAAACGAAAGTTATTAAAGTCGCGCCAGGATTTGAAGATCGCCTTTATCTGGTAAATACCCATACCTTTACGCCGCAGGGCGCTGAATTTCACTGGCACGGCGAAAAAGATAAAAATGCGGGTATTCTTGATGCCGGTCCGGCGGGCGGTGCTTTGCCTTTCGATATCGCCCCTTATACGTTTGTGGTTGACACCCAGGGTGAATACCGCTGGTGGCTGGATCAAGATACCTTCTACGACGGCCACGATATGAATATCAACAAACGCGGCTACCTGATGGGTATTCGTGAAACGCCTCGCGGCACCTTTACCGCGGTGCAGGGCCAACACTGGTACGAGTTTGACATGATGGGGCAAATTCTTGCCGATCACAAACTGCCGCGCGGGTTCCTGGATGCGTCTCATGAATCCATCGAAACCGTGAACGGCACCGTACTGCTGCGCGTCGGCAAACGCGATTACCGCAAAGAAGACGGCATACATGTTCATACGATTCGTGACCAAATCATTGAGGTTGATAAGTCTGGCCGCGTAGTAGACGTTTGGGATTTAACCAAAATCCTCGACCCTATGCGTGATGCGCTGCTCGGCGCGCTGGATGCGGGCGCAGTATGCGTGAACGTCGATCTGGCCCATGCCGGACAGCAGGCGAAACTCGAACCGGATACGCCGTATGGCGATGCGCTTGGCGTTGGTGCCGGTCGTAACTGGGCGCACGTCAACTCTATCGCTTATGACGCGAAAGACGACTCCATCATCCTTTCTTCCCGCCATCAGGGTATTGTAAAAATTGGTCGCGATAAGCAGGTGAAATGGATACTGGCACCGTCTAAAGGCTGGAATAAGCAGCTAGCCAGTAAATTGCTGAAACCGGTAGACGATCATGGTAAGCCGTTGACCTGTGACGAAAACGGCAAGTGTAAGGACACCGATTTCGATTTCACCTATACCCAACATACGGCATGGCTTTCCAGCAAAGGCACGTTAACGGTCTTTGATAACGGCGATGGTCGCGGCCTGGAGCAACCGGCTCTACCGACCATGAAATATTCCCGTTTTGTCGAATATAAGATCGATGAGAAGAAAGGCACCGTACAACAAGTTTGGGAATACGGTAAAGAACGTGGATATGATTTCTATAGTCCTATTACCTCGGTTGTTGAATATCAAAAAGACCGCGACACCATGTTCGGCTTTGGCGGTTCTATTAACCTGTTCGACGTTGGTAAACCCACAGTCGGCAAACTGAATGAGATTGACTATAAAACGAAAGAAGTGAAAGTTGAAATTGATGTGCTGTCGGATAAACCCAACCAGACTCACTATCGTGCATTACTGGTTCATCCAACGCAAATGTTTAAATAAATAACGGGAAGGAATTAATATGTCATCTAAATGGATTACCTCTTTATTTAAAAGCGTAGTATTAACCGCGGCATTAGTCACTCCTTTTGCGGCATCGGCTTTTACCGAGGGCACAGATTATATGGTTCTGGAGAAACCGATTCCTAATGCGGATAAAACGCTGATTAAGGTATTTAGCTACGCCTGCCCTTTCTGCTACAAATATGACAAAGCCGTAACAGGTCCGGTTTCTGATAAAGTAGCCGATCTCGTTACGTTCACTCCGTTCCACCTGGAAACAAAAGGCGAATATGGCAAACAGGCCAGCGAAGTATTTGCAGTCCTGATCGCCAAAGATAAAGCTGCCGGGATTTCGTTATTTGATGCTAAATCACAATTCAAAAAAGCGAAGTTCGCCTGGTATGCGGCTTACCATGATAAGAAAGAGCGCTGGTCAGATGGGAAAGATCCGGCGGCATTTATTAAAACCGGGCTGGACGCCGCAGGCATGAGCCAGGCTGATTTTGAAGCGGCGCTGAAAGATCCTGCCGTTCAGGAGACTCTGGAAAAATGGAAAGCCGCCTATGACGTTGCCAAAATTCAGGGTGTTCCGGCTTACGTCGTCAACGGCAAGTACCTTATCTATACCAAAAACATCAAATCCATCGATTCTATGGCTGAACTCGTTCGGGAACTGGCCACTAAAAAATAAGCAGGGAAACGATTATGGATTTTATTAAGGGATTATGGCGAGACCTACGCGCAAGACCAGTAGATACGCTGGTGAGATGGCAGGAACAGCGCTTTCTGTGGCTGTTAATGGCCATCGCGATGGGAGGGTTAATTATCCTGGCGCACTCGTTCTTCCAAATCTATCTCTACATGGCGCCGTGCGAACAGTGTGTTTACATTCGTTACGCGATGTTTGTGATGGTAATTGGCGGGGTGATTGCGGCGATAAATCCCAAAAATATCGTGCTGAAGCTGATTGGCTGCATCGCGGCGTTTTATGGCAGCATTATGGGCATTAAGTTTTCTATTAAGCTTAATGGTATCCATCATGCGGTACATAATGCGGACCCCGATTCACTTTTTGGCGTGCAAGGATGTTCGACTGACCCGACCTTTCCTTTCAACTTACCGTTGGCGGAATGGGCACCGGAGTGGTTTAAACCTACCGGAGACTGCGGTTATGACGCGCCTATCGTCCCTGATGGCGTAACGCTCAGTAGCGTACAGCAGTGGTTTGTCGATCTCTACCAGCAGTCCGAAGGCTGGTATCTGCTTCCGCCCTGGCACTTTATGAACATGGCGCAGGCATGTATGTTGGCCTTTGGGTTGTGCCTGATTCTGCTGCTGGTGATGAGCGGCGCCTGGGCATTGAAACTGGCCAGAGGCAAATAACCTGAATAGATAAACCAAAGCAGAGGTCTGCATTCAGGCCTCTGCTTTTCTCACAATAATTTTACCATTCAGCTTATTCGTCGTTCTTTGAAACTGAACAATATGGCACCGAAGGAATACAAAAAAGCCGATGACATCTCATCGGCTTTTTTCAACCATGATCCGTTCGATCAGCTGGCTTTGCGCTCATGCGCCTGGCGGTAAGCCACCAGATCTTCAATCGTGACTACCGCCATATTATGCTGGCCTGCAAACGCGATACACTCCGGCGCGCGCGCCATCGTCCCATCGTCGTTAGTCAACTCGCACAGTACACCTGCAGGTTTAAAACCGGCCAGCGTCATCAGATCGATGGTCGCCTCCGTATGACCCCCGCGCGTCAGCACGCCGCCCGCCTGAGCGCGCAGTGGGAAAACGTGCCCCGGACGGTTAAGATCGGACGGTTTTGCGCCATCCTTAATTGCCGCACGCACCGTAGTGACACGGTCAGCGGCGGAAACGCCGGTGGTCACGCCTTCTGCGGCTTCAATGGTCACGGTAAAACCGGTGCCGTAGGCGCTGGTGTTGTTTTCCACCATCATTGGCAAGTCGAGCTGCTTACGACGATCTTCAGTAATACACAGGCAAACAATACCGCTACCGTGACGAATGGTTAACGCCATCTGTTCTACGGTCATCGTCTCTGCGGGGAAAATCATATCGCCTTCGTTTTCACGATCTTCATCATCAAGCACCATCACACCGCGTCCTTCACGCAGCGCATCCAGTGCAAGTTCAACACGTTCAAAAGGCGTACCAAAAGAGGAAAGTAGCGTCTGATTCATGGTAAAAAAACCTCATTAACATTATGGTTACCAGAATCAGGGCAGTCTTAGGAGTGCCGACAAGCGGCAAAAAAATAACGTGAGCGGGTCCATGCCCGACTGGATCGTTACCCTCTCCCATCCGGACTTTAACCGTCGGCCCCGGAATTACACCGGATCTGCTGACCTTTTCGCTATGGCAAAAAGCGCTCGCGGGCTTTCAACCTGCTCTCCGCGTTCCGTCACGGCGCGCCGTGATGAGAAATGCGTTAAACATCGCTGATTTACCGCCGGTGGGGAATTTCGCCCCGCCCTGAGAATAAGCGGGTTAACTATAACGCTATTGATTACCTTCATCAACGCCTTTACTCCGTATGACGTCACACAATTCTGGTTTATGGCGTCCACATATCGCACTACAATAAGAGCTAACACTTACCAGTTCAGGGAAACCACAATGATTGACCCGAAAAAAATTGAGCAAATCGCACGCCAGGTTCATGAGTCAATGCCGAAAGGTATTCGCGAGTTCGGGGAAGATATCGAGAAAAAAATCCGTCAAACGCTGCAATCTCAGCTGACGCGTCTCGATCTGGTGAGCCGCGAAGAGTTTGATGTCCAGACTCAGGTCTTGCTGCGCACCCGGGAAAAACTGGCGCTGCTGGAGCAACGCCTCAGCGAACTGGAAGCTCGCGACAAGCCTGAAGAAGTAAAACCTGCGCCCGCCATCCCGCCAGTCGATCCACAAGAGTAAAAACGTGAACGGGCCTGACGGCCCGCTCATATAAGATCTGAATAATGTCCTGCGCCTGTATAAGGGAGCCTGCATTAGTGTTCTAATTCTAACCTTTTCGCCTGAGTCGCCTGCTGGCAGTAAAGCGCGTAACGCTTGCAAAACCAGTCGCGATGCTCCTCGTCCATATTGCCGGTTACCGCCTGGATATCAACAGGACGCCCCTCCGCCTGCATTCTGGCAAAACTGCGCGCCAGAAAATCAAAATTATTTAGTGAATAGACGTTATTGTTGTTCATCAGCATACCCTCCAGTTATTGAATTCTGTTAAGGCTATATGCTTTTTCTAATTTCAGTATTTCCCTATATGTACGGCGGTTTTATACATAACGTGCGCAAATTTAATGCGCAAAATCACAATATTCACCAAAGATAACGACGGATAAATCGCTTTTCGGACTTAAGGAGATATGGGTCACATGATATTGTAACGCAATGAAATAACAAGCATGAAAATTATCACGCGAACATCCTTCTGAAGGCGGCGACAAGGATAGAAAATATGACCTTATTTGCGGAGTATAACAGCCCCTATCTGTTTGCCATCGCGTTCGTTTTCTTTATCGGCGTGCTGGAGATGATTTCGCTGATTTTTGGCCACTTTCTTTCAGGCGCGCTCGACGCCCATCTCGATCATTATGACGCCCTGTCATCCGGCCCTGCGGGCCAGGCGCTTCATTATCTGAATATTGGACGCGTTCCCGCCCTGGTCGTCCTCTGTCTATTGGCCGGTTATTTCGGCCTCTTCGGTATCCTCATCCAGCATGGCGGGATCATGCTCTGGCAAGCGCCGCTCAGCAATCTGCTGCTGGTCCCGTTGAGCATTGTCCTGTCGGTCTTTGCCGTGCATTACAGCGGAAAAATCCTCGCGCCCTGGCTACCCAGAGATGAAAGCTCCGCCCTCCGGGAAGAGGAATTTATCGGCGGCATGGCGATTATTACCGGCCACGCCGCCGTCGCCGGTACACCTTGCGAAGGAAAATTTACCGATAAGTTCGGCCAGATTCACTATTTACTGCTGGAACCCGAAAAGGGAAAAGAATTTAAAAAAGGAGACAAGGTGCTGATTGTCTGCCGACTTTCCGCAACGCGTTATTTGGCTGAGCGTACCTTCTATGTTTAATTGAGAGGAACTTACATAATGGATGATGTTTTTGGCATATTGCCATCATGGATGTTTACCGCCATCGTTGCGGTTATCGTCTTACTAATTATCGGGATCATTTTTGCTCGCCTCTATCGCCGCGCATCTGCGGAACAGGCGTTTGTCCGTACCGGGCTTGGCGGGCAAAAAGTGGTGATGAGCGGCGGCGCTATTGTGATGCCAATCTTTCACGAAATTATTCCGATCAATATGAATACCCTAAAACTTGAAGTCAGCCGTGCTACCGTCGACAGCCTGATCACCAAAGATCGTATGCGCGTTGACGTGGTCGTTGCTTTCTTCGTACGTGTAAAACCCTCTGTTGAAGGTATTGCCACCGCCGCACAAACGCTTGGCCAGCGAACGCTGTCGCCGGAAGATCTTCGTATGCTGGTTGAGGATAAATTCGTTGACGCCTTACGCGCTACCGCGGCCCAGATGACGATGCATGAGCTACAGGATACGCGTGAAAACTTCGTTCAGGGCGTACAAAACACCGTTGCGGAAGATTTGTCGAAAAACGGCCTGGAGCTGGAAAGTGTCTCATTAACCAACTTTAACCAAACGTCCAAAGAGCATTTCAATCCAAACAATGCCTTTGATGCCGAAGGTCTGACGAAACTGACGCAGGAAACCGAACGCCGCCGTCGTGAACGTAATGAAGTGGAACAGGATGTGGAAGTGGCGGTGCGCGAAAAGAACCGCGACGCGCTTGAGCGCAAGCTGGAAATCGAGCAACAAGAAGCCTTTATGACTCTGGAGCAGGAGCAACAGGTTAAAACCCGCACCGCCGAACAAAACGCTAAAATTGCCGCTTTTGAGGCCGAGCGCCATCGTGAAGCAGAACAGACGCGCATTCTTGCTGAGCGGCAGATCCAGGAGACGGAGATCGAACGTGAGCAAGCAGTACGGTCCAGGAAAGTTGAGGCCGAGCGTGAAGTACGTATTAAAGAGATCGAACAGCAACAGGTGACAGAAATCGCCAACCAGACGAAATCTATCGCCATTGCCGCCAAATCCGAGCAGCAATCACAAGCAGAAGCGCGCGCCAACGACGCGCTGGCCGATGCGGTTCGCGCCCAGCAAAACGTAGAAACCACCCGCCAGACCGCCGAAGCGGATCGCGCCAAGCAGGTCGCTCTGATCGCCGCGGCGCAGGATGCGGAAACCAAAGCGGTCGAACTGACCGTTCGGGCAAAAGCAGAGAAAGAAGCGGCAGAATTGCAAGCCGCCGCCATCATCGAACTGGCGGAAGCAACGCGTAAAAAAGGTCTGGCGGAAGCCGAAGCGCAACGGGCGCTGAATGACGCTATCAACGTACTATCTGACGAACAAACCAGCCTCAAATTTAAACTAGCGCTCTTACAATCGTTGCCTGCTGTTATTGAGAAGTCTGTTGAACCGATGAAATCCATCGACGGCATTAAGATTATTCAGGTCGATGGCCTCAATCGCGGCGCGACGGCGGGCGACGTCGCCGCTGGCGGCGCTAACGGGGGAAACCTGGCGGAACAAGCGTTATCTGCCGCGCTCACCTATCGTACCCAGGCACCGCTGATCGATTCGCTGTTAAACGAGATTGGCATCGCTGGCGGCTCGCTAAAGGCGCTGACCACGCCGTTGGTTTCATCGGCAACGGATGAGATTAATCGCGAAGCAACGGTAAAAGAGCAATAACTCCCCGCTATATCTCCTGTCCCTGGCCATAAGGCCGGGGATTTTTTTATCTTTTTTCCACCTTGTCTGTACAAAGCGTTATGACCAGCAGGCCATTTTGCGTGGGCGATCCAGTAACGCAAAATCGGCGGGATAAAGCCCTTGCGCCAGACAGGCCACTCACCAACAATCGCGATGTCAGCAAGGGGCTGAAACGGGAAAGCCCCTCCCGAGGAAGGGGCTGTAATAAGGAAAGGGTTATGATGCACCAGGTCATCATACTGATTGTTCTGTTACTGATAAGTTTCCCAGCTTACTAACAGCCAATCAGAGGGGGGAGAGATCCCCTCTCACCCTTATTCCTTTACTTTAGGTCGAAAAAAAAGCAGCGTCAACCGCGAGATACGCGTCGAAACAAAATGTCCGACGCACCTTCAAAATCAGCGCCCGCAGCGTCTGTAACGCCTGATGACGCGGTTTTACTTCTCGCTCTCGGTCTGGATCTTTTTGATGATATTGGTCGTGGAACAACCATCTTCGAAGTTCAGCACCATGACTTCGCCGCCGTTGGCCCAGACCTCTTCGCTGCCCGCGATCTCTTCCGGCTTATAGTCGCCGCCTTTTACCAGCAGATCCGGCAGAATACCGGCAATCAGTCGTTGCGGCGTATCCTCTTCAAAAGAGACAACCCAGTCGACCGACTCCAGCGCGCCCAGCACGATCATACGCTGTTCGAGCGGATTAACCGGACGGCTGTCGCCTTTCAGACGTTTAGTCGAGGCGTCACTATTGACCGCAACAATCAGGCGGTCGCCCAGTTTGCGCGCGTTCGCCAGATAAGAGACGTGGCCCGCGTGCAGAATATCGAAAACGCCGTTGGTCATGACCACTTTCTCGCCACGCTTACGCGCGCTGGCGACGGCCTGTCTCAACTCCTCTTCGGTCATAACGCCGAAGCCGGTATCCGCGCGTCCGCGCACTGCGTTTTCCAGCTCAATAGGGGAAACCGTTGACGTCCCGAGTTTACCTACCACTACGCCCGCCGCCGCATTGGCGAAATAACACGCCTCTTCCAGGGTATTTCCCGCCGCCAGCGTCGCCGCCAGCACGCCGATCACCGTATCGCCCGCACCGGTAACATCATAAACTTCCTGCGCCTGCGTCGGCATATGTAGCGGCGCTTTATTCGGTTGCAGCAGCGTCATTCCCTGTTCGGAACGCGTGACCAACAGCGCGGAAAGGTCGTAATCGGCAATGAGCTTCATGCCGCGTTCAACCAGTTCGTCTTCGCTTTTACATTTCCCCGCGACCGCCTCGAATTCAGAAAGGTTTGGCGTCAGCAGCGTGGCGCCGCGGTAACGTTCAAAATCCGTTCCTTTCGGATCGATGAGCACCGGCACGCCCGCCTGGCGCGCCAGGGAAATCATAGTCTGCACGCTGGTCAGAGCGCCTTTGGCATAATCGGACAACACCAGCGCGCCGATCGATCCCAGCGCCTGGTTGATACGCTCATGCAACGGCTGCGGGTCCACCCCCTCAAAGCCTTCTTCAAAATCAAGACGAATGAGCTGCTGATTACGTGATAGCACGCGCAGTTTAGTAATTGTCGGATGCGTCGGCACAGAAACGAAGTCGCACTTCACATTGACCTCCGCCAACGTTTTGCTCAGCGCGCGCGCGGCGTCATCAATACCCGTCAGGCCGACCAGACGGGCGTTCGCTCCCAGAGACGCAATGTTCATCGCCACGTTCGCCGCGCCGCCCGGACGTTCCTCAACGGTATTTACCTTAACCACGGGCACCGGCGCTTCCGGTGAAATACGGCAAGTGGGGCCATACCAATAGCGATCCAGCATTACATCACCCACAACCATGACGCCTGCACGTTCAAACGCTGGCAGATTTACTTTCATTCCTGTCTCCTGAGAGATTCAAAATTTGCGCGCGATAATAGCATAATTCAAACGGCTACCAGCCACTTCCGCCAGCTTGCCTGCACCAGCGCGCGCTCTTTGCTAAAACACGTCTGCGCCACATGACCGGGAAGCTCCTGCAACGCCAGGTGGTGCAGTTCATCACGCAGTGTGGTGTAGGCTACCGTCAGCGCCTGCGCCTCGTGTTCATCCATAATGCCGTTTTGCGCCAGAAGCTCCAGGATGCGCACGTTATCAGACCAGCGCGTTAATTTAGGTTTTTCATGAGCGTAGCGCAGTACCAGATATTGCGCGATAAACTCAATATCCGTAATACCGCCTTCATCAGCTTTAATATCAAAACGATCACGATGCTTATTGCCGAGATGCGCCCGCATTTTCTCGCGCATTTCACGCACTTCAGTCTGCAATGTCTTGCCGTCGCGCGCCGTCGTCATGATAGTGCGGCGCACCGTATCAAACTGTGAGGTAAGCTGCGGGTCGCCATATACCACGCGAGCGCGTACCAATGCCTGATGTTCCCAGGTCCAGGCTTCATGCTGCTGATAATCGGCAAACGCGTCCGCTGAAGTCACCAGCATTCCCGCCGCGCCAGAGGGGCGTAGACGCGCATCCACCTCATACAAAATGCCGGAGGAAGTGCGCGTACTGAACAGATGCATGATGCGCTGCGCCAGGCGCAGATAAAACTGCCGCCCGTCGATTTCGCGTTCGCCGTTGGTCATGACGTCCATCGGACAGTCATGCAGGAAGATGAGATCCAAATCGGAACTGTAGCCCAGCTCCCATCCGCCCAACTTGCCATAACCGACAACCGCAAACCCCCGCCCCTGGCGCTCGTCCAGATGCGCTGGCTGACCATAACGCGCAACCATTTGCGTCCACGCCTGCTGCACCACAGCATCAATCATCGCCTCCGCCAGCCATGTGAGGTGATCGCTTACTTTCATCACCGGCAGCGTACCGGCAATATCCGCCGCCGCAATCCGCAAAAGCTGTGCCTGTTTAAACTGGCGTAATGCCTCCAGTTGTTGTTCTTCGTCCTCTTCCGGCACGCGCAGCAAATATTGGCGTAATTCGTCGCGGTAAGCGTCGGTAGCCGTCGGCTGATAAAGCGTGCCGGGGTCGAGCAGTTCATCAAGCAACAACGGATAACGCGCCAGTTGGCTCGCTATCATTGGCGAAGCGGCGCAGAGCATAATCAGGTGTTTCAGCGCGCCGGGAAATTCGCTCAGCAGCTCCAGATAGGTGGTGCGAGTGACAATCCCCGCCAGCAACGGCGTTATCCGCGATAGCGTAACAGCGGCGTCTTCGCGAGAACAGACATCAGCAAGCAGGTGCGGCATCAGTTGGTCCAGCACTTGCCGCCCGCGCGGGCCGATAGGGCGTTTATCCAGTTCCTTACGGAAGTCAGCGATGAGGGTCAGAACTTGTCGCCGATCCTCATCGGCTAAATGCGCCAGCACTGGCGTCGAATCATCCTCCTGTAGCGCATCCTGCCATACTTCACGCCACGGCTCTGAACGTTCTTCCTCCTGCGGGGTATCGGCTTCATCATCGCCAATTAATTCGTTGAATACGCGGCGTACATTAGCCATATGATCCGTCAGTTCGCCAACAAGCTGCGGCCAGTTCTCCGCCTTCATTCCCCAGGCCAGCCGCGCCCGATTCAGATCGTCGGCAGGCAACGTTTGCGTCTGTTCGTCATTGATGCTTTGCAGCAGATTCTCCAGACGACGTAGAAAAAGATAGGCCACGCGCAGTTGCGCCACGTCATTCTCAGGCAGCAAATGCAGCGCAGCGATAGCATCCAGCGTTGGCAGTAACGAACGCGACTGTAGCGACGGCTCGCGCCCGCCGCGGATGAGCTGGAATACCTGCACGATAAACTCAATTTCCCGAATACCGCCCGCGCCAAGTTTAATGTTGTCTTTCAAACCGCGGCGTCGCACTTCGCGGGCGATCATCCCTTTCATATTACGTAGCGACTGGATGACACTGAAATCGATATAGCGGCGGAAAACGAAAGGCCGCAGCATGGCGCGTAATTCACGAGACCAGGCGTCGTCGTTATCGCCCATTAGCCGCGCTTTCACCATAGCGTAGCGTTCCCAGTCGCGTCCTTGCTCCTGATAGTAATCCTCCAGCGCGGCAAAACTCAGTACCAGCGGGCCGCTGTCGCCAAACGGTCGCAGGCGCATGTCCACCCGATAGACAAAACCATCCATTGTGGGCTGATCCAGCGCTTTGATCAGCCGCTGCCCGAGACGCGTAAAAAACTGGGCGTTATCGAGTTCACGACGCCCGCCCCGAGTCTCGCCATGTTCCGGCCAGGCGAAAATCAGATCGATATCAGACGAAAAATTCAGTTCGCCGCCGCCCAGCTTGCCCATGCCTAAAATCAACAGCGGCTGCGGAACGCCCTGCGGGTTACAGGGGGTTCCCCATTCGCGGCAACAGGCGGCATACAGCCAGTCGCGCGCCCCCACAATGAGCGTCTCCGCCAGATGGCTCAACTGTTGTAAAATAGTCTCATCGTCCACCAGCGACAGCGTCTGCGCCCAGGCGATGCGTACCATGATGCGACGACGAAAAAACCTCAGTTCACGCATCAGCGAGGCGTCGTCACAGACACCTGCCAACGCCTCCTGTAACCAGCCAGCATAATGTCGCCATTCATCAGCCTGCGGCGATGCGGATTCCAGTTCGGCAAGCCACTCCGGATGCGCTATCACGCTATCCAGCGCAAAATCGCTAAATGTAAGTACTGACTTCGCCTGCACGCTAAGCGATGTCTCAGTAAATCCTTCTGGTAGGCGCTCAACAATGGTCTGCCAGTACTGCGATAAGGGTGAAGAGAGCGGCGTCATTTAGGGGATATCCTTTAAATAATGCCGGATGGCGGCGTTTCGCCTGATCCGGCCTACAAGTCCGCATACCGTAAGCCTGATAAGCGCAGCGTCATCAGGCGCTTTCTACGGTTCTGATTATCGTTTTCCGCTGTGCAACCAGAACGGCTGCTGGTTAATGGCCTCATTACGGAAATGTTCAATTTCAATACGTTGTCCGGTAAGAATGGCGTGACGCAATCCCTGCCAGTTTTCCAGCCATGCCTGCGCGACCATCGCATCATAATACCCGGCCAGCAGTAAAACGCTGTCGATATCGCGAGTCAAACGCGGCAACTGGTCGCGATACTTATCACCCAGCGGTTGTCCAAAAACTTTTTTTAATTCAGCAGCATGACGAGAAAGATGAATGTCGGCGAAACGCTTAAAAGAATCGGCCATTTTGGCCTGCGCCTTCGCGTCCAGAAATGGCTGCCAGGCTTTCGTCACCAGCCATTCCGTCAATGCCAGTTTCGCCATCGCCGTTTGCGTACTATAAACGGCTGTGACGGCGGACACCGCGGATGTCATCGTCGCTTCCGCCTGGGTAAGTAGATCACGTAAGTGAGCGCTCGCTTTACGTGGAACAATGCCACCAAAAAGCATTAAGGCATGGCGCACTAATCCCATAGCATCCAGCACATGTTCTTCCGCCGACTCGTCGCCGCGCAGCCAGAGCTCTTCATGGTACTGCCACTGTGACAACGCCAGATCCAGCGAGACCTCCAGCCCTTGCTCTACCGTGGCTTTCGCGGCAGTCCGCAGAATTGCCGTTGGTGTATTCTCTCGCGGCGCATTCCCCTGCGCCAGGTGATAACCTCGCGCCGCCTTACTCAGACTGCCCTGACGCAAACCGGTTTGCGACAGCAGTTGCTTCGCCAGTTTTAACACGGCGCGCGTATCGCCGCGAAGCAACTCAAGCTCCAGCTCACAAATCGGTTCGGCAAACTCGCCCGCTTTTACGTCGCCGAGATCGAGCGCAATTTCAATCCTGCTGCCATCAACGTCCAGACACCATTTTTCCCGGTAAAAATCGGTACTGAACAGCGGCTGTACGCTTGATGCCAGGCCGGCGGGCAGGTTACCATCCGGCCAGACCTCCGCCGGAAGTTGCGTCAGATCCAGCACGGGTTCGCTTAGCGCGACATTGTATTCGGGTCGCTGGTGCAGCCCGCCCGTTACCCGGCCGGCAATTTTCATGGTCATTTCATAGCGCCCATTTTCACCACGAATACGCAGCCCCATATCATGGCGGCGTAGCCAGTTATCAGGCGTTTCGAAGTAGATATTCAGCAACTGGCTGGGCGCATGATGCTCGCCGCCGAGCGTATGAAGATGATTTCGCAGCGCATCTACGGCGTCGTGATTGACGATAAACTTTAATTCGATTTCCTGAGCCATGGCCTTGTACTTATGGGTTATGTCACATCTGGGAAGATTCTTGGCGAACTTACCCGCATTATTTTTGTCAGTAGATAGTATTTTGCGCCAAATTGCCATGCAACGAGCAATTTGACGGGCGTAAAAGTTTGACGTAGCGGCAAAGGCGACACAGATGATTCCGATTGATGTCGACTACTTTGCGTAGCGACACTGATGCCGTTACTATCGTTCCACTTTCTCTGACAATAACGACAGCCTGATGCCAAAATTACGCCTGATTGGACTAACTTTACTTGCGCTTAGCGCCACCGCCGTCTCTCATGCTGAAGAGACGCGTTACGTTTCTGATGAACTGAATACCTGGGTCCGCAGCGGTCCGGGAGATAATTATCGCCTTGTGGGTACCGTCAACGCCGGCGAGGAAGTCACGCTCTTACAGAGCGATGCCAACTATGGTCAAATTAAAGACAGTTCTGGTCGTACTGCCTGGATACCGTTAAAAGAACTGAATACCACACCAAGCCTGCGTACCCGCGTGCCGGATCTGGAAAATCAGGTCAAAACGTTGACCGATAAACTCAACAATATTGATACCACGTGGAATCAGCGCACCGCCGATATGCAGCAGAAAGTGGCGCAAAGCGACAGCATCATCAACGGGCTAAAAGAAGAGAACCAGAAGCTGAAAAACGAGCTGATTGTCGCGCAGAAAAAAGTTAGCGCCGCGAATCTGCAACTGGATGACAAACAGCGCACCATTATTATGCAGTGGTTTATGTATGGCGGCGGCGTATTGGGTATTGGCTTGCTGTTAGGGCTGGTGCTGCCGCATATGATCCCAAGCCGTAAACGCAAAGACCGCTGGATGAACTAAATCGCCTTCTCTGCGGCACTGTCTTATCATTAGAGGATGATCGTTTTTAAAAGGAAAGTGGCGTGAAGATTTATCTGGTCGGTGGTGCGGTTCGGGATGCGTTGTTAGGGCTACCGGTTAAAGATAAAGATTGGGTCGTTGTCGGCGCCACGCCGCAGGAGATGCTTGATGCGGGCTACCAGCAGGTAGGCCGTGATTTTCCTGTGTTTCTCCACCCGCAAACTCACGAAGAATATGCGCTGGCGCGTACCGAGCGTAAATCCGGTTCCGGCTACACGGGCTTCACCTGTTATGCCGCGCCGGACGTTACCCTGGAAGCCGACCTCCAGCGTCGCGATCTGACCATTAATGCTCTGGCGCGCGACGATGACGGCCAGATTATCGACCCTTACCACGGGCGCCGGGATCTGGAGGCGCGTCTACTGCGACATGTCTCTCCCGCGTTTGGCGAAGATCCCTTGCGCGTATTGCGCGTGGCGCGTTTTGCCGCCCGTTACGCTCATCTTAGTTTCCGTATCGCCGATGAAACACTGGCGCTAATGCGCGAAATGACCGCGGCAGGCGAGCTGGAACATCTGACGCCGGAACGGGTATGGAAAGAGACGGAAAATGCGCTTACCACCCGTAATCCGCAGGTTTACTTCCAGGTATTGCGCGACTGCGGCGCCCTGCGCGTCCTGTTTCCGGAAATCGACGCCCTGTTTGGCGTACCCGCGCCGGCAAAGTGGCATCCGGAAATTGATACCGGAGTTCATACGTTGATGACGCTGTCGATGGCCGCCATGCTCAGTCCGCAGCTTGATGTTCGTTTCGCCACGCTTTGTCATGACCTGGGCAAAGGCTTAACGCCGAAAAACCTCTGGCCGCGCCATCATGGCCACGGCCCGGCGGGCGTGAAACTGGTCGAACAGCTATGCCAGCGTTTGCGCGTCCCCAATGACCTACGTGATTTAGCTAAACTGGTCGCCGAGTACCATGATCTGATCCACACCTTTCCGATACTCCAGCCGAAAACGATCGTTAAGCTGTTTGACGCCATTGATGCATGGCGTAAACCGCAGCGCGTCGAGCAGATTGCGCTGACCAGCGAAGCCGATGTCCGTGGACGTACCGGCTTTGAAGCGTCGGATTACCCGCAGGGGCGCTGGCTGCGCGAAGCCTGGCAGGTGGCCCAAGCGGTACCGACGAAAGAGGTGGTGGAGGCCGGATTTAAGGGCATTGAGATTCGCGAGGAGCTGACGAAGCGACGAATTGCAGCGGTCGCCAACTGGAAAGAGAAGCGCTGCCCGAACCCCGCCAGCTAAACGCCATCCAGCACGATAAATTGCCTGATGGCGCTGCACTTATCAGACCGACAAAACAGTTAGGCCGGACAAGGCGGTACGCCGCCATCCGGCAGGTCAATCATCAGAAGAAAACAACGTAAACGGCAGCCGCCACCACAAAGCGGTAAATCGCAAACGGAATAAACGAGATACGCTTAATCAGTTGCAGGAAGGTCTTGATAGCGATCAGCGCCACCACAAACGCCGTCACAAAGCCCACTGCGAACATCGGAATATCCGCTGCGGTCAGGAATGACCAACTTTTGTAGAGATCCAGAACCGTTGCGCCCATCATCATCGGCACAGCCAGTAAGAACGAGAACTCAGAGGCGGCGTAACGGCTGACGCCCATCAGCATCCCACCGGAAATGGTCGCTCCGGAACGCGAGAAGCCCGGCCACAGCGCCAGACACTGGAAACAGCCAATCATAAACGCCTGACGATACGTCATATCATCCAGCCCCGGCGCGCGCGGTTCTTTCGGCTTCAGGCACTCGGCGGCAATCAGCAACAGACCGCCTACCACCAGCGCGTACATCACGTTAATTGGGTTAAATAGCGACTTGATCGTGTCATGAAAGACTAACCCCAGCACCACCGCCGGAATCATGCCCAGCAGGATGTGAATCAACGTTAATCGACCTTTACTTTCACCTTCACGCTGTAGCGGGCGGCCAAAGTGAATACCGATGAGGCCAAACAACCGCCGCCAGAACATCACCACGACCGCCAGAATAGATCCAAGTTGAATCACCACTTCGAATGTCTTGGCCGTATCGCCTTCAAACCCCAGCAGATGACCCACAATAATCATATGGCCCGTGCTGGATACCGGCAAAAACTCCGTCAATCCTTCGACCACACCCAAAATTGCCGCTATCAGCAGCGAGTGCATATCGCTCATCAATAAACCCCTAAAATGAAAAACACTGCAAAAATGGATCTCGCGTTAAGACCCCATATATAACCGTTTGGTTTAAAAAATATAAAATTATTTATTTTTATTTCAGATTATTGCCACGCTCAATAATTACCCCTACGTTCGCCGCGCGCGCGACGGCGCCAGGCTTGCTCAGTTTGATGCGAACCCACGGAGAATTGAATCGGCTAAGCAGCAGATCCGCCACCTCTTCCGCCACGCGCTCGACCAGAGCAAAACGCCCGCCTTCGACATGATTTATCACCGTGTCGGCGATATCCGCATAACTTAGACAATCTGCGACATCATCGCTTTTCGCCGACTTACGGTTATCCCACGCCATTTCGATATCGAACACCAGTTTTTGCTCGATAGTCTGTTCCCAGTCGTAAACACCGATAGTGGTGATTACCGAAAGTTGCTCTATAAATACAATATCCATCACGACCTGCCTGCTTTTTGGCTAACCCGGATACCACTTCCGGCGAAATGTGCGTATTATCCACAGAAATAGTAAATAAAACGACACTTTCAATACGGAACAGCTTATGAGTGCAATCGCGCCTGGAATGATCCTCTTCGCGTACCTCTGCGGCTCAATTTCCAGTGCCATTCTGGTTTGCCGCATCGCCGGGCTGCCCGATCCGCGAGAAAGCGGCTCCGGCAACCCGGGCGCGACGAACGTATTACGAATCGGTGGCAAGGGAGCGGCTGTCGCGGTACTTATTTTTGACATCCTTAAAGGCATGTTGCCCGTCTGGGGCGCGTATGCGTTAGGCGTTACCCCTTTCTGGCTGGGGCTTATCGCTATCGCCGCCTGTCTGGGGCATATCTGGCCGGTCTTTTTTGGCTTTAAAGGCGGGAAAGGCGTAGCAACCGCGTTTGGCGCCATTGCGCCCATCGGCTGGGATTTAACCGGCGTCATGGCTGGCACCTGGCTGCTGACGGTCCTGTTAAGCGGTTATTCATCGTTAGGGGCGATTGTCAGCGCCTTGATTGCGCCGTTTTACGTCTGGTGGTTTAAACCGCAGTTCACCTTCCCGGTATCGATGCTGTCATGTCTCATTTTGCTGCGCCATCATGACAACATCCAGCGTCTGTGGCGTCGCCAGGAGACGAAAATCTGGACGAAGCTGAAAAAGAAACGCCAGAAAGATTGAGCTGGAACTGCGTCTGGAAGAGGGCCTCAACCGTCTGGGGATCGGCTCACAAGGGTTGACCGGCAATAGCTTGGTGATGGGCGTACATATCGAATCCGCCGCGCGTCACCCTTCCACCATTGGCGTGGTTAGGCGCGATTTTCGGCCTGATCTTCCTGGTGCTGCTGATCGTCTCCAGGCTGTTGTGGATGCCCGTCGTTTTGCTGTAAACCCGTTGGGGCGGCATGATGTCGCCCCCTTTCTCCGCTTTTACGCCGCCGGCAGCTCGGCCAGCGGCCAGCGCGGACGTACCGTTACGCCAAGATCCGCCGTAACGCCCGCCTTAAACCGCACCATTCCGGCATAGGCGATCATCGCCCCGTTGTCAGTACAAAACTCCGGACGCGCATAGAACACTTCGCCGCGGCGTTTTTGCATCATTTCGGCAAGCTTCGCGCGCAGCGTGCGGTTAGCGCTGACGCCGCCCGCCATGACCAGACGCTTAAAACCGGTGCTTTCCAGCGCGCGCTTGCACTTGATCATCAGCGTATCCACGACCGCATCTTCAAAAGCGCGCGCGATATCAGCGCGAGTTTGTTCGTCGCCGCCATTACTACGAATGGTGTTAGCGGCAAAGGTTTTCAGACCGGAAAAACTAAAATCCAGCCCCGGGCGATCGGTCATCGGGCGCGGAAAGACAAAACGTCCCGCCGTCCCCTGCGACGCCATTTTCGACAGCATCGGGCCGCCAGGATAATCCAGCCCCAACAATTTGGCGGTTTTATCAAACGCTTCACCGGCGGCATCGTCAATCGACTCTCCCAGCAGTTCGTACTGACCGATTCCGGTCACGCTAATGAGCTGCGTATGTCCGCCGGAGACCAGTAGCGCCACAAACGGGAATTCCGGGGGATTATCTTCCAGCATTGGCGCCAGCAGATGACCTTCCATATGGTGTACAGGAATGGCCGGCACATTCCAGGCAAATGCCAGCGAACGCCCGACGGTTGCGCCGACCAGCAGCGCGCCGACCAGGCCCGGGCCTGCGGTATAGGCCACCGCGTCGATATCGCTCGCCGTCAGACCGGCTTCTTTTAATGCCGCCTGAATCAGCGGCACGGTTTTACGCACATGATCGCGGGAAGCCAGTTCAGGCACTACGCCGCCGTAGTCAGCATGTAATTTCACCTGACTATACAATTGGTTGGCTAACAGACCTTTTTTGTCGTCGTAAATAGCGATGCCGGTTTCATCGCAGGATGTTTCAATACCCAGTACACGCATGACTTGTTTTACCTCGCTCTAATACCGCGCAGTGTAGGTCGAATGCGGGTGGATGTATACCCTCAGTCCCGACTTCGTGTATACTCCCTCACCTTATAAAAGTCCCGTTCAAAAAAGGCCGCGGTGCTTTACAAAGCAGCAGCAATTGCAGTAAAATTCCGCACCATTTTGAAATAAGCTGGCGTTGATGCCAGCGGCAAACCGAATTAATCAAAGGTGAGAGGCACATGCCGGTAATTAAAGTACGTGAAAACGAGCCGTTCGACGTAGCTCTGCGTCGCTTCAAGCGTTCCTGCGAAAAAGCAGGTGTTCTGGCGGAAGTTCGTCGTCGTGAGTTCTATGAAAAACCGACGACCGAACGTAAGCGCGCTAAAGCTTCTGCAGTGAAACGTCACGCGAAGAAACTGGCTCGCGAAAACGCACGCCGTACTCGTCTGTACTAATCTTTTGAGAGCGGGCTGCTCTCAATTCAGATCGAGTTGTAGTTGTAAGGCCGTGCTTCCGAAAGGAATGCGCGGCTTGTTTTCGTTTATGCATTAGCATATACACAAAATCATTCATGCTGCGTCCAGGCGGCAAGAGAGCAAGTCCCCGGCGCTTACGCAAGTCAGCGACAGGGGTGAGCAAACGTAGCCAACACTACGCAGCCTGAAGAATGACGTGTATAAAAGGGGCATATGGCTGGACGAATCCCACGCGTATTCATTAATGACCTGCTGGCGAGAACCGATATCGTCGATCTGATCGACGTGCGCGTAAAACTCAAGAAACAGGGCAAGAACTATCACGCGTGTTGTCCATTCCATAATGAGAAAACCCCTTCTTTCACCGTAAACGGTGAAAAACAGTTTTATCACTGCTTTGGATGCGGCGCGCATGGCAATGCGATCGACTTTTTAATGAATTACGACAAACTCGAATTTGTCGAAACCGTCGAAGAATTAGCGGCCATGCATAACCTGGAAATTCCCTATGAAGCAGGCACCGGGCTTAGCCAGATAGAGCGCCATCAACGGCAAAACCTCTATCAGTTGATGAATGGTCTGAATGACTTTTATCAGCAGTCGCTTACCCATCCTGCGGCAAAACCTGCGCGTGACTATCTGCAAAAGCGCGGTCTGAGCGCTGAAATTATTCAGCGTTTCGCCATTGGCTTCGCGCCGCCAGGGTGGGATAACGCGTTAAAGCGCTTCGGTAATAACAGCGATAACAAGGCATTGTTGCTGGATGCCGGGATGCTGGTCAATAACGAGCAGGGCAGCACTTACGATCGTTTCCGTAATCGGGTCATGTTCCCTATTCGGGACAAACGCGGCAGGGTGATTGGTTTTGGCGGTCGAGTACTGGGGAACGACACGCCGAAATACCTTAACTCTCCGGAAACGGACATTTTCCATAAAGGCCGCCAGCTATATGGTCTTTATGAGGCTCAGCAATATAGTGCTGAACCGCAACGCTTGCTTGTGGTCGAAGGTTATATGGATGTCGTCGCACTAGCGCAATACGACATTAACTATGCGGTCGCTTCGCTGGGTACCTCAACCACGGCAGACCATATGCATATGTTATTCCGGGCGACGAACAACGTAATTTGCTGTTACGACGGCGACCGGGCTGGCCGTGATGCCGCCTGGAGAGCGCTGGAAACAGCAATGCCTTATATGACCGACGGTCGGCAGGTACGCTTTATGTTTTTACCTGACGGCGAAGACCCGGATACGCTGGTGCGTAAAGAAGGCAAGGCGGCTTTTGAAGCGCGGATGGAGCAGGCGCAGCCGCTCTCTACGTTTCTGTTTAATAGCCTCCTGCCGCAGGTGGATTTAAGCTCGCCGGATGGCAGCACGCAGTTAGCCGCACTGGCGCTGCCGCTCATTAATCAGGTGCCTGGCGACGCACACCGTATTCAGTTGCGCCAGACGTTGGGGCTGAAGTTAGGCATTTTCGATGATAGTCAGCTTGATCGTTTAGTGCCAAAACAGGCGGAAAGCGGCGTTTCCCGCCCGGCTCCGCAGCTAAAACGCACGACCATGCGTATACTGATAGGATTACTGGTGCAAAATCCGGATCTCGCGCCGTTAGTGCCGCCCTTAGACGCGCTGGATCAGAATAAGCTGCCTGGACTTGGCTTATTTAAAGAATTGGTCAAAACTTGTTTGGCTCAGCCAGGTCTTACTACCGGACAACTTCTGGAACTCTACCGTGGCACAAATGATGCTGCGACCCTTGAAAAATTATCGATGTGGGACGATATAGCAGATAAGGCGATTGCCGAAAAGACCTTTACCGACTCACTCAACCATATGTTTGATTCGCTGCTGCAACTGCGACAAGAAGAGCTGATCGCTCGCGATCGCACTCACGGTTTAAGCAGCGAAGAACGCCGAGAGCTCTGGACGTTAAACCAGGAGCTGGCCAGAAAATGAATTTAACGGCTTAAATGCCGCATATCGATCGGGAAGCCCCCGACAGCCGCAGTGAGAGGCAGCGGCCAAAATATAAGTATGCCCTCGCTTTAAATGTCGACAGCTATACCGTCGACACCAATCAAACGAATAAGTGTGGATACCGTCTTATGGAGCAAAACCCGCAGTCACAGCTGAAACTTCTTGTCACCCGTGGTAAGGAGCAAGGCTATCTGACCTATGCTGAGGTCAATGACCATCTGCCGGAAGATATCGTCGATTCAGATCAAATTGAAGATATCATCCAAATGATCAACGACATGGGTATTCAGGTAATGGAAGAAGCGCCTGATGCCGATGATCTGCTGCTGGCTGAAAATACCACCAGCACCGATGAAGATGCGGAAGAAGCTGCTGCACAAGTTCTGTCCAGTGTTGAGTCTGAAATCGGTCGTACGACTGACCCGGTACGCATGTATATGCGTGAAATGGGCACTGTTGAACTGTTGACCCGGGAAGGCGAAATCGACATCGCTAAACGTATCGAAGACGGGATCAACCAGGTTCAATGCTCCGTTGCCGAATACCCGGAAGCCATTACCTATCTGCTGGAACAGTACGATCGCGTTGAGGCTGAAGAGGCTCGTTTGTCCGATCTTATCACCGGCTTTGTCGATCCGAACGCGGAAGAAGAGATGGCGCCGACCGCAACTCACGTCGGTTCTGAACTCTCCCAGGAAGACCTGGATGATGACGAAGACGAAGATGAAGAAGACGGCGACGATGACGCCGCCGATGACGACAACAGCATTGACCCTGAACTGGCACGCGAAAAATTCGCTGAGCTGCGCGCGCAATACGTCGTTACGCGCGACACCATCAAAGCGAAAGGCCGCAGCCATGCTGCCGCGCAGGAAGAGATTCTGAAGCTGTCTGAAGTGTTCAAACAGTTCCGTCTGGTACCGAAGCAATTCGACTATCTGGTCAACAGTATGCGCGTGATGATGGATCGCGTGCGTACCCAGGAACGTCTGATCATGAAGCTCTGCGTCGAGCAGTGCAAAATGCCGAAGAAGAACTTTATCACGCTGTTTACCGGTAACGAAACCAGCGAAACCTGGTTCAACGCCGCTATCGCGATGAACAAACCGTGGTCGGAAAAACTGCACGATGTCGCGGAAGAAGTGCAACGCTGTCTGCAAAAACTGCGGCAGATTGAAGAAGAGACCGGTCTGACCATCGAACAGGTGAAAGACATCAACCGTCGAATGTCCATCGGGGAAGCGAAAGCCCGCCGTGCGAAGAAAGAGATGGTTGAAGCGAACTTACGTCTGGTTATTTCTATCGCTAAGAAATACACCAACCGTGGCTTGCAGTTCCTTGATCTGATTCAGGAAGGCAACATCGGTCTGATGAAAGCGGTAGATAAGTTTGAATACCGTCGCGGCTACAAGTTCTCCACCTATGCAACCTGGTGGATCCGTCAGGCGATCACCCGTTCTATCGCCGATCAGGCGCGCACCATCCGTATTCCGGTGCATATGATTGAGACCATCAACAAGCTCAACCGTATTTCTCGCCAGATGCTGCAAGAGATGGGCCGCGAGCCAACGCCGGAAGAGCTGGCTGAACGGATGCTGATGCCGGAAGATAAAATTCGTAAGGTGCTGAAGATTGCCAAAGAGCCAATCTCCATGGAAACGCCGATCGGCGACGATGAAGATTCGCATCTGGGTGATTTCATCGAGGATACCACCCTCGAGCTGCCGCTGGACTCTGCCACTACCGAGAGCCTGCGTGCCGCCACTCACGACGTTTTGGCTGGCCTGACCGCTCGTGAAGCGAAAGTGCTGCGTATGCGTTTCGGTATCGATATGAACACCGACCACACGCTGGAAGAAGTGGGTAAACAGTTCGATGTTACCCGCGAACGTATCCGTCAGATCGAAGCGAAGGCGCTGCGTAAACTGCGCCACCCGAGCCGTTCTGAAGTGCTGCGCAGCTTCCTCGACGATTAATTCGCCGCACACGTATAAACGCCGCCGCAAGGCGGCGTTTTTTTATCAGGCCATGCGCAAGCGCCCTATTTGGCCTGCAGAATTTCTACACAGCGCGAGTATTCGCGCCCTCATTCCCCATTGCTATAGCCCACGCATAATGAGCGCTTGATCCAGTTCGCGATAGGCCTCGACCAGTTTTTCCGTTTTAATTCGGTTTAAGCCACTGGGATTCGGCAACACCCACACCATCGTCGCGCCAATGGCGATCTTTTGTTTACCCCAGGCGATACCACGCTGGCTGAATCCCTGTTCAAAAGCCTGTTTACCAAGCACCGCCAGCGCTGCGGGCTGGTAGTCCTCTATTTTTTCAATCAGGTTGCGTCCGCCGCTACGTAATTCATGCAACTTCACCTCAGTCGCTTGTACCGTCGGTCGATCGACGAGTTTCGTTACCCCGCAGCGAAAATCCAGTAATTTTTCCGCCTCTTCCGGTTTCAACTGTCGATCGGTGAAACCGGCCAAATGAATAACTTTCCAAAAACGATTCGCGGGATGCGCAAACGGAAAGCCGGTATTCGCCGAGGAGAGTCCCGGATTGATGCCGCAAAAAACCACCCGTAGCCCTGGCGCCAGTATGTCCTTAACCATTATTACTCCTGAGCAATACAACGTTCTTTAAGTATAACGGGTTGAAAACACATTGTTTATAAAAACAGCACCCGCACGGTTACGGCTGGATTACAGCGTAAAGTTACATTATAATCCACCGCCACGGCCCCTTAGCTCAGTGGTTAGAGCAGGCGACTCATAATCGCTTGGTCGCTGGTTCAAGTCCAGCAGGGGCCACCAAATTTTAGCTTTAAAATCATATAATTAAGCCACTCTAAAGAGTGGCTTTTTTGTTTCTGACAGGGCTCGCCCCATACCGCTATTTACGATGCCAATAGGCTGCCGCACGTACCAGGTGTGGATCAAACCCCTTTTCAAAGCACTGACTTAAACGTTTTACCGTTTTGCCTTCGCCAGTAATCCAGATGAAATAGTCTGATTCTGGTATTGTCAGCTGCGACAGGCGCGTTTGCATTGCCTGTTCATCGCCGCCAACAACATATTCCACAGTAATATCCGTCAAATGGGCGAGATAATCGCGGTATGCCGCATCCTGAATGCTCACCAGCGCGGTTACCGCAGGGCGCACAGGCAGACGGCTAAGCGATTCCAGACGACGACGTAGCGCAGGCATACCGGACTCATCGCAGACATAAACCTGACAGGCATACTCTTCCGGCACCACCAGCGAACCGCGCGGCCCGCCGATCGTCAGTGTATCGCCTTCACGGGCTTCCATTGCCCAACGGCTGGCTACGCCGCCATCGTGGATAAAGAAATCCAGCGCCAGCTCGCGACGCGCCTCGTCATACAGCGGCGTGTAATCCCTGGAGACCGGGCGAACGCCCTCCCCCCAGATAATGCCTTCCTCAGTGACTGTCGGAGGCGTAAAGCGACAGCCTGGCTCAGGGAAAAAAACTTTCGTGTGATCGTCAAAGCCCAGGGAGATGAAACCGTCCAGCGCCTCGCCGCCAAGTACGATCCGCTGAAATCCTGCGCTAATACGTTCTACCCGCAGAACGATCAGCTCGCGAAAACGCAGCTCATTACGAACACGCTGTGGGTAGCGTACGGATGATGTCGTCATTTTTTGCCTTCGTGAAGTAATACGATATATCTAAATTAAAGTTTTAAATGATAATGATTGTTAATCAGTAAAAATGCAACTGTTTTTTGATAGTGTTCTGGCAACACATCGCTAATCACAACTTCAAAATAAAACGTTATAAATTAATAGATTATATCAACAAGCGCTTTTATCCTTGCTAAAAACCATCATTTAGATATAAATTAGATATATCTAAATAAGCAGGAGGCAATGATGCAAAATCAACATGAAGGGTGTTGCAAAAACCGGGATCATATGCACGATGGTTGCTGCAAAGATCGAGAACATCAGCATGAAGGCTGCCATAGCGCGCATCAGCATGAGAACGCCAGTTGCGGCGGCGAGCACCGTCACGGACACGGCTGTGGTCGTCATGGACAGGGCGGTGGTCGACGTCAGCGATTTTTTGGCCACGGGGAACTTCGGCTGGTCATTCTTGATATCCTGACCCGGGACGCCAGCCACGGCTATGAACTGATTAAAGCGATAGAAAACCTGACGGGGGGCGGCTATACGCCAAGCGCTGGCGTGATCTACCCTACGCTGGATTTTTTACAGGATCAGCAATTTATCACGATTAGCGACGAAGAAGGCGGGCGGAAAAAAATCGCGATTACCGCGAACGGCGCGCAATGGCTTGATGAAAATCGCGAACACCTGACGCATATTCAGGCGCGGCTAAAAGCCCGTTGTGTGGGCATGGAGTTACGTAAAAATCCGCAGATGAAGCGGGCGCTGGATAACTTCAAGGCCGTGCTGGATCTGCGGATAAACCACAGCGATATCAACGACGCGCAAATCAAACGCATTATCGGCGTGATTGATCGCGCGGCGCTGGAAATCGCCGAACTGGATTAAGCGGGCTGCGTGTCCTCTTCGCGGACGCGGAACACGTTAACCAGCTCTTTTAAATGTAACGCCTGTTCGTTCAGCGACGCCGCGGCGGCAACAGACTCTTCCACAAGGCAGGAGTTTTGTTGCGTGGCGGCGTCAATCAGGCCAATCGCGCTGTTAATCTGCGAAATACCGTCAGTTTGCTCGCGGCTGGCCTGCCCAATCTCACGTAATATCACATCCATCTCTTCGACGTTATCCACCATGCCATTAATCAGGGCGCTGGCTTTCTCCACCAGGTGCATCCCTTCCTGAGTCTGACTGGTTGAATCTTCAATCAAATTACGGATTTCACTGGCTGACGAGGCGCTCTTTTGCGCCAACTGGCGAACCTCTCCGGCGACAACGGCAAAACCACGTCCATGTTCGCCCGCGCGCGCCGCTTCAACCGCCGCGTTCAGCGCCAGAATATTGGTCTGAAAGGCAATGGAATCAATGATATTGATGATATCCGACATACGATTTGCCGTATCGTTAATGACGCGCATTTTCTGCGTCACTTGATTCATCATCTCCCCATTGTTTTTCACTACGCTGGCGGCGCCGGCAGAGAGTTTGGTCGCTTCACTGGTATGGTCAGCCGTATTTTTAACCGTGGCGGTAATCTGTTCCATCGACGCCGCCGTTTCTTCAACCGAGCTGGCCTGCTCTTCCGTACGCGCCGCCAAATCCTGGTTACCGGCGACAATTTGCGCCGCCGCTGTGGAGATACTTTCCGAACCGTTTTGCACTTCCTGTACGATATCCAGTAGACGCGTTTTCATCGCCATTAACGCTTGCAGTAGTACGCCTGTTTCATCTTTATAGTCGGTGGTGATATGGCGAGTCAGATCGCCATCGGCAATCGCCTCGGCAAAGCGTACTGCGTCATCAAGCGGCCGGGTAATAGAACGCACAATATACCATCCCATTACGCCTCCGGCGGCGATGCTTATCAGCGCCAAAGTGATTAACAGCGTCCGATTATTTTTAAAATCCTCTTTGACCTGCACGCTCGCTTCATGCATCTGCGCGTCCTGAACAGCGATAAGTTCCTGGACTTTGTCCTTATAGACTTTTTGCACCTGCACCGTTCTGGTCATCATCTCCTGAATGGCCGCCTGACGATTATTGCTTTGAATATCTTTCAAAATACGGAATCTGGACTCCAGGTATTGCTGGCGCGCTTCACGGATCTCATTAATGATTTTCTGTGAATCCGCATCGTGACTATTTTCCCTGGAAAGCTCATCCAGTAGCGCCGAAATGCGCTGGCTTATCTCACTGAGTTCTTTCTGCGAGCTCTGGCTCCAGCGCCCCTCTTCATCCAGTAACATGAGCTGCTGCGCGATGATGAAATCATTAAAATTATCGATTAACAGATTGGCTTTTACCGTGGTGGGATAATCATTGGTAATAATGTCCTGCATACCCGTATTAGCCCGATCAAGGCTAAACAAAGACAGAGCGGAACTCACCACCATGAGAACAATGAATAAGCCAAAGGCCATAAATAATTTTGAACGTATTTTAATGTTATGCAAAAACATATTTTCTCCCTGGGATTGCATATCCTCATACAGGAAGATTTATCGGCAATAATGTTACTAACTTTATGATATTGATCGCTTTTTATTTCTGAACATTATTAGTAAGTAATTTTTATTGTTCACAGAAAGATGAACCAAAAGTGACATAAATTGGCACTAATAATGAAAGAAATACGCTAAAAGGTTAACCATTTCTTATTTATTAACTGAGTTTATACCTATTAATAGGTAGGAAAGGGAGAAGGAATAAATATCACATTATTTTTAACATCACAGGCCACTGGTACTCTCTATGGTGGCAGGCACCGCCTTCTATCAGAGCGCATCCGCCCGGTAAGCTTATTGCTACCGGGCGGATGTCATTACCGTTGCTACCTACAAATAAACTTAATGCAGTACCGTGACCGCATCCTCCAGCCGGCTGGCACGGTGTTTTACCATTGCGGAGACTTGTGCGCTCTCTTCCACCAGCGCCGCATTCTTCTGGGTTATGCGGTTCAACTCGTCCACGGCGCGAGTCAGGCTGGAAAGCCCATCTGTCTGTTCCTGCGTCGACTGGCTGATCCGTGCGATAAGCAGGGTGACATTTTGCACCTGGGCTACAATGTCATCCATGGTACGGCCTGCGGCGTGAACCTGCTCGGAGCCTGACTGCACCTTTGTTGCGCTGGCGTCAATTAATTTACGAATATCGTTCGCCGCATTAGCGCTACGGCTGGCAAGATGACGTACCTCGCCAGCAACCACGGCAAACCCTTTCCCCTGCTCGCCCGCTCTCGCCGCTTCTACCGCCGCATTCAGCGCCAGGATATTCGTCTGAAAAGCGATATCGTTAATTAGCGTGGTGATCGTCCCGATACGTTGCGTACTGTGAGCGATATCATCCATCGTTTTAATCACCGTATCCATCGCCTCACCTCCCTGAGTCGCCGCGCTACTGGCCGCCATGGAAAGCTTATCCGCAGCGGAAGCCGTCTCGGAATTGAGCTTCACGGACTCCGCCATCTGGTTCATGGTCGTTACCGTTTCCTGAACATTCTCCACGGTCTGACGGGTGTGTTCGTTCAGATCATTGTTACCCTTCGCCAGCCTTTCACTGCCGTTTCTGACGCTGGAAACCTGACTTGATACGTCATTGATCAGCCAGCGGCACATCAAGCCAAGCTGCCCCACGGCCCTCAGCATCAGCCCCAACTCATCGCTACGATTAAGGTGTTGTACGCTGTTGCGTTCGCCGGTCGCCACTTTCAGCGCCTGCGTCGCCACATTTTCAATGGGACGCACAATTTGCCATTCAAATAGCGCCGTACCTGCCAGCATCGCCAACGCGCCCAACAACAACGCCTGCCATGAGGCATCCGTACCGAACAGCGCCAACGCCAGCATTACGGCCATTAGCCCCATAATACTACGCACTCGCCAGCGAACAGGCATAGCGGGCAGTTTGCCCAGCAAGCCCTGACGAACCACCAGGCCTTTATGAATACGTTTACTACACCGCCCTTCATTTAGCGCCTGATATAAAGGCTCGACGGCGGCAATCTCATCATCCGTGGCGCGGGTACGGATCGACATATATCCCGTCACACGCCCTTCACGTATCATCGGTACCGCGTTGGCCCTCACCCAATAATGGTCGCCGTTTTTACGCCGGTTTTTCACAATGCCGCTCCACGGTTCGCCCTGTTTTAGGGTGTACCACATATCTGCGAAGGCAGCTTTCGGCATATCCGGATGACGCACCAGATTATGTGGCTGCGCCAGTAACTCGTTTAACTGATAGCCGCTCACCTGGACAAAAGTGTCATTGGCGTGAGTGATATAGCTTTCCAGGTCGGTCGTAGACATCAGAGTGGTATCATCATCCAGCGGGGTATTTAGCTGGCTGACGTAGGGATGAGAAGACATGATAGCGTCCTGTGCAGGTTATCTGGATGTTAATTTTTCGCTCAGATGTTATTTCGGCGCTAATCTATTTATCTTTAGTTGTTAAAATTGCTCTGGATCGCAATTTGCGATTAATCCTTAATATTTGTACGATTTTCACCTCATCCTGCGCCTTATTTTCATTATGAAATTGTTTAGCGTGGACAACCTTTTTCTTTAAAATCTGCCCTGGCTCACCTTTTTCTCACGCCGCTGCTAACGCAACACACCGTAAACCATAAAACAAGATCTGCTCAAAATGCATCCAATTGTTAACACATGACATTAAATGTTGTGTAAATGTGATTATCCCTGGTGTTTATCCCGATTTTCACTATGGGCTTAGACCCCCGCTAATCCCTGCAATACTTAATTCAGTATCATGTGATACACGGCCCTCTGGAGCTCATTTTGAACAGGTTACCTTCCAGCGCATCGGCTTTGGCCTGTAGCGCGCACGCACTGAATCTCATCGAGAAGCGAACGCTAAACCATGAGGAAATGAAAGCACTAAACCGAGAGGTCATTGACTACTTTAAAGAGCATGTAAATCCAGGATTTCTGGAATACCGGAAATCTGTTACCGCCGGCGGGGATTACGGAGCCGTAGAGTGGCAAGCGGGCAGTTTGAATACGCTTGTCGACACCCAGGGGCAGGAGTTTATCGACTGTCTTGGGGGGTTTGGCATCTTTAACGTGGGGCACCGTAATCCTGTTGTGGTATCCGCCGTCCAGAATCAACTCGCAAAACAACCTCTCCACAGCCAGGAGTTACTTGACCCCTTGCGGGCGATGCTGGCAAAAACGCTGGCGGCGCTGACACCGGGGAAACTCAAGTACAGCTTTTTCTGTAACAGCGGCACCGAATCCGTCGAAGCGGCGCTAAAACTGGCAAAAGCGTATCAGTCGCCACGCGGCAAGTTTACCTTTATCGCCACCAGCGGCGCATTTCACGGCAAATCATTGGGCGCGCTCTCCGCCACGGCCAAATCCACCTTCCGCAGACCCTTTATGCCTTTACTGCCGGGCTTCCGCCATGTGCCGTTTGGCAATATCGACGCGATGAGCATGGCATTTAGCGAAGGCAAAAAAACGGGCGACGAGATAGCAGCCGTGATTCTGGAGCCTATTCAGGGTGAAGGCGGCGTGATCCTGCCGCCGCAGGGATACCTGACAGAGGTACGTAAGCTCTGTGACGAATTCGGCGCGCTGATGATTCTGGATGAAGTACAAACCGGCATGGGGCGTACCGGCAAGATGTTTGCCTGTGAGCACGAAAATGTGCAGCCTGATATTCTGTGTCTGGCGAAAGCCCTGGGCGGCGGCGTGATGCCGATTGGCGCCACCATCGCGACTGAAGAGGTGTTTTCGGTTCTGTTCGACAATCCCTTCCTGCATACCACCACTTTTGGCGGTAATCCGCTGGCTTGTGCTGCCGCGCTGGCGACCATTAACGTCCTGCTGGAGCAAAATCTCCCGGCCCAGGCGGAACAAAAAGGCGATACGCTCCTGGATGGTTTTCGACAACTTGCGCGTGAATATCCCAATCTGGTACACGATGCGCGCGGCAAAGGTATGTTGATAGCCATTGAATTTGTCGATAACGAAACGGGCTACCGTTTTGCCAGTGAGATGTTCCGTCAACGCGTGCTGGTCGCTGGTACGCTGAATAATGCGAAAACAATTCGTATCGAGCCACCGCTCACGCTAACCATTGAACTGTGCGAACAGGTATTGAAATCAGCGCGTAATGCGCTGGCGGCAATGCAGGTGAGCGTTGAAGAGGTTTAAAAACGATGCCGGATGGCGCTGTGCTTATCCGGCCTGTTTTCTCCGGGTCGCGGCCTCTTTTTTGAATCCCATCACAATCACCACATTCCCCTTTTCCCTTTTATCTCGCGACGGCTACAGTAGTAACTCATCCGACCACATAACAATAATTTTACATACTGGATACGCTTATGAGCTACCCATCGCTGTTCGCCCCGCTCGATCTGGGCTTTACTACTCTCAGAAACCGCGTGCTGATGGGATCGATGCACACGGGTCTGGAAGAACATCCTGATGGCGCCGAGCGCCTGGCGGCATTTTATGCCGAGCGCGCGCGACACGGCGTAGCGTTAATCGTCACCGGCGGTATTGCGCCCGTTCCCTCCGGGGTCGTGATGACCGGCGGCGCGATGCTGAACGACGCCAGCCAATTAACGCCTCACCGCGTGGTGACCGATGCCGTACATGCGCAAGGCGGTAAAATCGCGCTGCAAATTCTGCACACCGGACGTTACAGCTATCAGCCGCACCTGGTCGCGCCGTCGGCAATTCAGGCGCCAATCAACCGCTTTATGCCGCATGAACTGACGCATGATGAAATCTTGCAGTTAATCGACGACTTCGCGCATTGCGCGCAACTGGCGCGGGAAGCAGGCTACGACGGCGTAGAGGTGATGGGATCAGAGGGCTATCTGATTAATGAATTTCTCACCCGGCGAACTAACCATCGCGATGACGAGTGGGGCGGCGACTATACCAGCCGTATGCGCTTCGCGGTTGAGGTAGTACGCGCGGTACGCCAGCGGGTAGGGAACGACTTTATTATTATCTATCGCCTGTCGATGCTCGATCTGGTGGAAAATGGCGGCACGTTCGACGAAACGGTACAACTGGCGCAAGCCATTGAAGCCGCAGGCGCAAGCCTAATTAATACCGGCATTGGCTGGCATGAGGCGCGAATCCCGACCATCGCCACGCCAGTACCGCGTGGCGCCTTTAGCTGGGTGACGCGGAAACTCAAAGGTCATGTGTCGGTTCCGCTGATCGCGACCAATCGCATTAACGATCCGCAGGTCGCCGAGACGATCCTGACGCGCGGCGATGCCGATATGGTGTCGATGGCGCGTCCCTTCCTTGCCGATGCCGAATTCCTGACTAAAGCGCAATCCGGACGCGCAGATGAGATCAACACCTGTATCGGCTGTAATCAGGCCTGTCTGGATCGGATCTTCATCGGCAAAGTGACCTCCTGTCTGGTGAACCCACGCGCCTGTCACGAAACCCACATGCCGATAGCGCCGGCCATACGCAAAAAGAATCTGGCCGTTGTCGGCGCAGGCCCGGCGGGGCTGGCTTTCGCGATTAACGCCGCGTCGCGCGGCCATCATGTCACGCTGTTTGACGCCCAGAGTGAAATTGGCGGCCAGTTTACTATCGCCAGGCAGATCCCGGGTAAAGAGGAGTTTTACGAAACGCTGCGCTACTACCGTCGAATGATCGATGTTACTGGCGTTACGCTGAAACTGAGCCAACGGGTGAACGCAGAGGATCTTCAGCCGTTTGACGAAGCGATCCTCGCCTGCGGAATAGTACCGCGCCGCCCGCCGATAGACGGTATCGATCATCCAAAAGTATTGACCTACCTGGAGGTATTGCGCGATAAAGCGCCGGTTGGTAAGCGAGTGGCGATCATTGGCTGCGGCGGGATCGGTTTTGACACGGCCATGTATCTGAGCCAGCATGGCGAATCCACCAGCCAAAATATTGCTGAATTTTGTACGGAATGGGGAATTGATACCAGCCTGCAACAGGCAGGCGGTCTGCGCCCGGAAGGCCCGCGCCTGGCACGTAGTCCACGGCAAATCGTCATGCTGCAACGCAAAGCCAGCAAGCCGGGCGAAGGGTTAGGTAAAACCACCGGCTGGATCCATCGCGCGACGTTACTGGCGCGCGGCGTGAAGATGATCCCGGCGGTCAGTTACCAGAAGATCGACGACGACGGATTACATCTCTTGATCGGCGGCGAACCGCAGTTGCTGGAAGTGGATCATGTGGTGATCTGCGCCGGACAGGAACCTCGCCGCGAGCTGGCGGACCCGTTACGCGCCGCAGGTAAAACGGTACATCTTATCGGCGGATGCGATGTCGCGATGGAGCTGGATGCCCGACGGGCGATTGCCCAGGGCATCCGACTGGCGCTGGAGATTTAACGACTTTACCTGATGGCGCTGCGCTTATCGGGCTTACGCCGTCATACCGGTTTTATAGGCCGGTATGACGCTTGAGCGCCTTATCGACGGTGTCCCTGCTTCACCGCTTTCAAAATAACAAACTTATTGTTGGTTGCTATCGTCGCGCAATTACCGAAAATCTTCTTCAGCTTGTGGAAATAGTCCAGATGGCGGTTCGCCACAATATACAGTTCGCCGTTGATTTTCAGGCAGCGGCGGGCATGATGGAACATCTCCCAGGCGATATTATCCGTCAGCGCATGTTTCTGGTGGAACGGCGGGTTGCAGAACACAGCGTTAAAACGGAACGGCTCCACGCCGGAGAGCGCGTTGTTGATCATAAATTCGCAGCGTTCGAATGCTTCCGGCAGGTTCGTTTCTACATTCAAACGGCTGGAATCTACCGCCATCGGCGATTCATCGACAAATACTACGTTCGCCTGCGGATTTTTCGCCAGTAAGCTCAGGCCAATCACCCCATTGCCGCAGCCGAGATCGACAATCTCCCCGTCGAGGTTTTCCGGCAAATGCTGCATAAAGAAGCGCGCGCCGATATCCAATCCGGTACGAGAAAACACATTCGCGTGGTTGTGAATCGTCCAGCCTGTATCTTCCAGTTTCCAGCTTAGCGTTTGCGGCGCGTCGGCCAGTTGCGGATGACTGAAGGTACAGTTAATCAGGCGCGCTTTCTTCCACGCCAGCGTCGTCGTGGTTGGGCCCAGCACTTTTTCAAACAGTTCCAGCGTAGAGGTATGAATATCACGCGCTTTCGCGCCGGCGATAATACGCGTTTGCGCCGTAACGACCTTACGCAAAGCGCGTAACTGCTGTTCCAGCAACGCCAGTGTTTTCGGTACTTTAATCAATACCACGCCCGGTGCCTGCGGGTAGTCAGCGGTACTGTCGAGAAACGTTACGCTGGACTCCGCGATGCCGTTATGGCGTAAATTCTCTCGCGTACCCAGTTCGCTTAAATACGAATCGCCAATACTGTATGGCGAATGCTCCGCCAGCGCACAGCTTAGCGCGCCAAACGTATCATTCAGGATCAGCACCGGGCCGCGAATTTCCGTCTCATCCAACTGTTGCAGCAGATACTCATCGGCCGCCTCCCACGCCAGAAGCGGGTTAACATCATCCGTTTGCGGAAAACGTTTCAGCGTCAGTGAACGGAAACCGTCGTCTACGTGGCTCATTAGGCCTCCTGAATGGTAAAATTGCGGCGTTATCCCTGAAAAGGGTGCGTGAGTATACACTTTTTATCAGCAACATGGAGCTTTGATGACCTCACTAACTTACCTTCAGGGGTATCCGGAACATCTCCTTGCCCAGGTGCGCGCCTTAATCGCCGAGCAGCGCCTGGGAGCAGTGCTGGAAAAACGTTATCCCGGCGCGCATGATTACGCTACTGACAAAGCGCTATATCACTATACTCAGGAACTGAAAAGTCAGTTTCTGCGCAATGCGCCGCCCATCAATAAAGTGATGTATGACAGCAAGATCCATGTGCTGAAAAATGCGCTGGGACTGCATACCGCTGTCTCGCGCGTTCAGGGCGGCAAGCTCAAGGCAAAGGCGGAGATCCGCGTCGCCACCGTGTTTCGCAACGCCCCGGAGCCATTCTTACGGATGATTGTGGTTCACGAACTGGCACACCTGAAAGAGAAAGATCATAACAAAGCGTTTTATCAGCTCTGCTGCCATATGGAACCGCAGTACCATCAACTGGAGTTTGATACGCGACTGTGGCTGACGCATCAGGCGCTGTCGGCACAATAAATTCTGAAAATGCCCCTTCCCCCGTATCTTTTTAACGGCGTGGGCATAAAATCGGCGCGTTCACATTTCGCTCATTGCCTGCCGCCACGTCAAGGATGACGATCTGTAGAGGGTATTTTTTATCCACCGCCAACGGAACCGCGCAACAACCATGCTCTCACAATGTGCCCGTTTTATCCGCCGCCTCTGTTTTACACGCCGGGCGTTAACAGTGGCGTGTTTTCTGCTTGTCGCAGCAGGCGTCGCGCTTTTCTATTCCAACTGGCTTATCGTCAACGCCTCACAGCATCTGACATGGAATGGCATTCAGACCGTTCCCGCCCGCAACGTCGGGCTGGTGTTAGGCGCTAAACCCGGCAATCGGTATTTTACCCGGCGGATTAATACTGCCGCCGCGTTGTATCACGCCGGTAAAGTGAAGTGGCTGTTAGTCAGCGGCGACAATGGCAAAAAAGAGTACGATGAACCTTCGGCGATGCAGCAGGCGCTGATAGCGAAAGGTGTGCCGGAAGCGGCCATTTTTTGTGATTATGCCGGATTCTCCACGCTGGACTCCGTAGTTCGCGCCCGGAAAGTGTTTGGCGAAAGCCGCATTACGATTATCTCGCAAGCATTCCATAATCAACGGGCGATCTGGCTGGCGCAACAATATGGCATAGACGCTATCGGCGTTAACGCGCCGGATCTGAATAAAAGGCACGGAACCTACACACGACTTCGGGAAAAGCTGGCGCGGGTTAGCGCGGTGCTGGATGCCAAAATTTTGCACCGTCAGCCTAAATATCTGGGCGCTGGCGTCACTATTGGGGCTGATAGCGCACACGGGTGCCCTTCTCGCCAGTAAAATGCCAGAGTGCGTCGCAGCGCACTGGCAAGGGCGGAAAGGCGTGCTACATTGACGAAAAATCCCTTTCTGGAGTCCGCTGACGTTTATGATACGTTTCGCTGTAATTGGGACTAACTGGATCACGCGCCAGTTTGTCGACGCCGCCCATGAAACCGGCAAATTCAGGCTCGCCGCCGTTTACTCCCGTAGTCTTGAACAGGCGCAGTCTTTCGCAAATGATTATCCCGTCGAGCATCTGTTTACCTCGCTGGAAGCGATGGCGCAAAGCGACGCGATTGAGGCGGTTTATATCGCCAGCCCGAATTCCCTGCATTTCTCCCAGACGCAGCGCTTTTTGCAGCATAAAAAACATGTCATGTGCGAAAAGCCGCTGGCTTCTAACCTGGCGGAGGTTGATGCCGCTATCGCCTGCGCGCGCGATAATCAGCGGGTACTGTTTGAAGCCTTTAAAACCGCCTGCCTGCCCAACTTCCTGCTGCTGCGGGAATCGTTGCCGAAAATCGGCAGAATGCACAAAGCATTCCTAAATTACTGCCAGTACTCTTCACGTTATCAGCGCTATCTGAACGGTGAAAATCCGAATACGTTTAATCCGGCCTTCTCCAATGGTTCGATTATGGATATCGGGTATTACTGTCTGGCGTCGGCGATCGCGCTATGGGGCGAGCCGCGCAGCGTTCAGGCGTCGGCGAATTTATTGGAAAGCGGAGTAGATGCACACGGCGTCGTGGTTATGGATTACGGCGATTTTAGCGTCACGCTACAGCATTCCAAAGTCAGCGACTCGGTACTGGCCAGTGAAATTCAGGGCGAGAGGGGATCGCTGGTCATTGAAAAGCTGTCGGAATGCCAGAAAGTGTGTTTTGCGCCGCGCGGCGCGCTGATGCAGGATCTGACCCAGCCTCAGCATATTAATACCATGCTGTATGAAGCCGGGGCGTTTGCCCAGCTTATTGAAAACCATGCCGTGGAACATCCGGGGTTGTCGCTAAGTCGCGCCACGGCAAAATGGCTGACAGAAATACGCCGTCAAACCGGGGTCATCTTCCCGGCGGACGATCTGACTCATCCCCTTACTGCGTAAAATTATGTAAATCATATGTTACAGGCCATTGACTCTACGCGTGGCCTGTCATACTTTGTTACGCGCAAAGGGGAGTAACTTCATTGCCGGTCGATCGTCATTACGATGTGTGCAAAACCACATCCGGTCACCGGGCAGCCATAAAGGAATGCGTCAGCGTATTCCTTTATTGTTGTAAGTGAGACCTTGCCGAATGGCAAGGTCTATGCATAAAAGCAACGGCTAATGCCATTCGGCGTTAGCCGTTTTTTTTTTGCATAGGGAGAAATAATGAATACTGTTGGTACGCCATTATTATGGGGTGGATTCGCGGTTGTTGTGGTGATAATGCTATCCATCGACCTGTTGTTGCAGGGACGCCGTGGCGCACATGCGATGTCGATGAAACAAGCGGCAGGATGGTCAATCCTGTGGGTAACGCTCTCGCTACTGTTTAACGCCGCTTTCTGGTGGTATCTGGCTGAAACGCAAGGGCGCGAAGTTGCTGACCCGCAGGCATTGGCGTTCCTTACCGGCTATCTGATTGAGAAGTCGCTGGCCGTAGATAACGTCTTTGTCTGGCTGATGCTGTTTAGCTATTTCTCCGTCCCTCCGGCTCTGCAACGCCGGGTGCTGGTGTATGGGGTTCTTGGCGCGATCGTGTTGCGTACTATCATGATTTTCGCCGGTACCTGGCTTATCACTCAGTTCGAATGGCTGCTGTATGTGTTCGGCGCCTTCCTGCTGTTTACCGGCGTAAAAATGGCGCTGGCGAAGGAAGATGAATCCGGCATTGGCGAAAAACCGATGGTGCGTTGGCTGCGCGGGCATCTGCGCATGACCGATACGATCGAGAACGAGCACTTTTTCGTACGTAAAAACGGCCTGCTGTATGCCACGCCGCTGCTGCTGGTGCTGATTATGGTTGAGTTCAGCGATGTGATCTTCGCCGTTGACAGTATTCCGGCGATCTTTGCGGTCACCACCGACCCGTTCATCGTACTGACCTCTAACCTGTTTGCCATCTTAGGACTGCGCGCGATGTACTTCCTGCTGTCCGGCGTGGCGGAACGCTTCTCGATGCTGAAATATGGTCTGGCGGTCATTCTGGTCTTTATCGGCATTAAGATGCTGATCGTCGACTTCTACCATATTCCTATCGCGATTTCGCTGGGCGTAGTGTTTGGCATTCTGACCATTACGCTGGTGATTAACGCCTGGGTTAACCATCAGCGCGATAAGAAACTACGAGCGCAATAATCTTTTATCGGGGTAAACCTGCCCCATCAAAAACGCCCGGCAGCGCACACCTGCCGGGCGTTTTTGTTTAACATGTCACAATACTGTTAATATAAAGTTATAAAACATGATCACAGCAAAAAATCCAGGATATTTCGCTTCCCGAACCTTCAACTTTCCTTATACTCAACCAGGCAAACACTTTGTTACATCCTGAAAGATGCGCCGTAAGAGCGTGCAGGGGATGACCAGCAACACAATACAAGGAACATGAAATGGCTACGCAACGAGCATCAGGGCTACTGCAGCGTTTAGCGCAAGGCAGTCTGGTTAAACAAATTTTAGTGGGTCTGGTACTGGGGATTTTACTGGCATGGATTTCTAAGCCTGCGGCAGAAGCGGTTGGCTTGCTTGGCACCCTGTTCGTCGGCGCCTTAAAAGCGGTCGCCCCCGTTCTGGTGCTGATGCTGGTAATGGCCTCGATCGCCAACCACCAGCACGGCCAAAAAACCAATATTCGCCCTATTCTCTTTCTTTACCTGCTAGGCACCTTTTCAGCCGCGCTGGCGGCCGTTGTGTTCAGCTTCGCCTTCCCTTCAACGCTGCATCTGTCCAGTAGCGCCCAGGATATCGTGCCGCCGTCCGGCATTGTAGAAGTCTTGCGCGGTCTGCTGATGAGCATGGTGTCGAACCCCATCGACGCGCTGCTGAACGCTAACTATATCGGGATTCTGGTGTGGGCCGTCGGTCTGGGATTTGCCCTGCGTCATGGCAATGAAACCACCAAAAACCTCGTGAACGATATGTCTAACGCCGTGACCTTTATGGTGAAACTGGTGATCCGTTTCGCGCCAGTCGGTATTTTTGGTCTGGTTTCATCAACGCTTGCAACCACCGGCTTCTCTACCCTGTGGGGTTATGCGCACCTGCTGGTCGTCTTGATTGGCTGTATGCTGCTGGTCGCGCTGGTGGTCAACCCGCTGTTGGTATTCTGGAAAATTCGTCGCAACCCTTATCCGCTGGTGTTCGCCTGCCTGCGTGAAAGCGGCGTTTATGCCTTCTTTACCCGCAGCTCTGCCGCCAATATTCCAGTGAATATGGCGCTGTGCGAAAAGCTGAATCTGGACAGGGATACTTACTCCGTTTCCATTCCGCTGGGCGCCACTATCAATATGGCCGGCGCGGCAATTACCATTACGGTTCTGACGTTGGCGGCAGTCCATACGTTAGGCGTCCCGGTGGATCTGCCTACAGCGCTGCTGCTGAGCGTGGTGGCCTCGCTGTGTGCTTGCGGCGCCTCCGGCGTGGCAGGCGGTTCATTGCTGCTGATCCCGCTGGCGTGCAACATGTTTGGCATCCCGAACGATATCGCGATGCAGGTAGTAGCGGTCGGCTTTATTATCGGCGTATTGCAGGATTCGTGTGAAACGGCGCTGAACTCGTCTACCGATGTTCTGTTCACTGCGGCAGCCTGCCAGGCAGAGGACGAACGTCTGGCGAATAACGCCTTGCGTAGCTAAGTGATTATCGATGCCGGATGGCGTATGCCATCCGGCGTAACGATAGATCTGAATCTCCCAATCCATAGGCTGTGATGGAAAGCGAATTGATGTTCACGCGCAACATCCTCGCGTAACGTTATATGTAGATGGCGTCTGCCACGGCGCTCGGTCAGCGTAAAGTATAAAGTGTCAGCCTGTGTAAATCCTCTCGCCACCCTCCCTTGCGATAAGCAAAATCAAAGCTCAACGACGCGTAATTTCTATAACGGACTTCGTTGACCTTTGTTACAATTAGATGCATTTTGAATTTTTGTGTGTTAGTGCTTGCTTACTTCACAATTTAACAAGGAATAGTTCAGGCCGCGAATTTGCCGTTTCCGCAACGCTGATAAAAACTCCAACTCTGTTGCGGCAGTGCAAACCTCAGATCACCGGCGTGACGTTAACCGATTCTCCAGGAATACTGAATGGAACTACTGACTCAATTGCTGAATGCCCTGTGGGCTCAGGACTTTGAAACACTGGCCAATCCTTCCATGATTGGCATGTTATATTTTGTGTTATTTATGATTTTGTTTCTGGAAAATGGGCTGCTCCCTGCCGCCTTTTTGCCTGGCGACAGCCTGTTGATCCTGGTCGGCGTGCTGATCGCCAAAGGCGCGATGGGTTTTCCACAAACCATTTTGCTGCTTACCGTCGCGGCCAGCCTGGGTTGCTGGGTGAGCTATATTCAGGGCCGCTGGCTGGGGAATACCCGCACCGTGCAAAACTGGCTCTCTCATCTCCCCGCACATTATCATCAACGCGCCCATCACCTTTTCCATAAACACGGCCTGTCGGCATTATTGATAGGCCGTTTTATCGCGTTTGTCAGAACACTGCTGCCCACCATTGCCGGCATATCCGGCCTGAATAACGCGCGCTTTCAGTTCTTCAACTGGATGAGCGGCTTGTTGTGGGTGCTTATCCTGACGTCGCTGGGCTATCTGCTGGGCAAAACGCCCGTCTTTATGAAATATGAAGATCAGTTAATGTCATGCCTGATGCTGCTGCCCGTGGTGCTGCTCTTTTTTGGCCTGGCGGGTTCACTGGTCATGCTGTGGAAAAAGAAGTATGGGAGCCGGGGATAACTTATGCTTAAACCACGCATAACTGCCCGACAACTCATTTGGATCAGCGCTTTTCTACTGATGCTGACCATACTCATGATGACGTGGTCAACGCTGCGTCAGCAAGAGTCGACGCTGGCCATTCGCGCGGTTAACCAGGGCGCCAGTATGCCAGACGGCTTCTCAGTTCTGCATCATCTGGATGCGAACGGCATTCATTTTAAAAGCATTACGCCTAAAAATGACATGTTGCTCATTACCTTCGATTCCCCTGCGCAAAGCGCCGCAGCAAAAACAGTGCTTGATCAAACGTTACCACACGGTTATGTCGTCGCTCAGCAGGACGATGACAACGAAACGGTACAGTGGCTGTCCCGCTTACGGGAAAGCTCACACCGCTTTGGCTAATCTCCAGGAATCCGAATCATATCACTCACTTTGGTGATTTCATTGTTTAATGACTATGATTAATAAAGCGGTGTTTAACCCACCGCGTTATTATCGGGATCACCGCCCCGGACAACGGGTCCGAACATAAGGGAAAGTTCAGGAATGAAATACCGCATCGCTTTGGCTATCACGCTTTTTACACTTAGCGCCGGTAGCTACGCTAATTCGCTTTGTCAGGAAAAAGAGCAGGATATACAAAAGGAAATTAGCTACGCTGAAAAGCACAACAATCAGCGCCGTATTGAGGGTCTGAACAAGGCGCTCAGCGAAGTACGCGCCAATTGTACTGACAGCAAGCTGCGCGCCGAGCATCAGAAAAAGATCGCTGAGCAAAAAGAAGAGGTAGCCGAACGCCAACGTGATTTAGCCGAGGCAAAAGCAAAAGGCGATGCGGATAAAATAGACAAACGTGAACGTAAGCTGGCCGAGGCTCAGGATGAGCTAAAAAAACTTGAGGCCAGAGACTACTAAATTAACGCCGAATGTAAATACTCACTCACCTGGAGAAAACTATGTCGAAAGATAACACTACGGAACATCTGCGCGCTGAGTTGAAATCCCTGACCGATACGCTTGAAGAAGTGCTGAGCTCTTCGGGCGAAAAGTCGAAAGAAGAGTTGAGTAAGATTCGTAGCAAAGCCGAGCGCGCGCTGAAAGAGAGCCGTTACCGCCTGGGCGAAACGGGTGATGTGATTGCCAAACAGACTCGCGTCGCCGCCGCCCGCGCCGATGATTATGTGCGCGAAAATCCCTGGACAGGCGTAGGCATTGGCGCCGCTGTCGGTCTGGTGTTGGGCGTACTGCTGACGCGTCGTTAATTATGGCGGACTCTCGACAGGCACAAGGACCAGGCAAAAGCGTACTGGGTATCGGGCAGCGGATTGTCACCATTATCGTTGAGATGGTGGAAACCCGGCTGCGACTGGCGGTAGTAGAACTGGAAGAAGAGAAGGCGAACCTCTTTCAGCTTTTGCTGATGGTAGGTCTTACCATGCTCTTCGCGGCGTTTGGCTTAATGAGCCTGATGGTTCTGGTCATCTGGGCTATCGATCCTCAGTACCGTTTGAACGCGATGATCGCTACCACTGTTGTGCTGTTAGTGCTTGCGCTAATCGGCGGCATCTGGACTTTGCGCAAAGCGCGTCAGTCCACGCTATTGCGCCATACGCGGCACGAACTGGCTAACGATCGGCAAATTCTGGAGGACGATCAGTCGTGAGCAGCAAAGGCGAACGCGAAAAACGTAAAGCGCTGCTTCTCAGTCAGATCCAGCAGCAACGGCTGGATCTGTCCGCCAGCCGTCGCGACTGGCTGGAGACCACCGGCGCGTACGATCGCGGCTGGAATACGGTGTTAAGCCTGCGCTCCTGGGCGCTGGTCGGTAGCAGCGTAATGGCCATCTGGACCATCCGTCATCCTAATATGTTGGTACGCTGGGCGAAACGCGGCCTGGGTATCTGGAGCGCCTGGCGCCTGGTAAAAACTACCCTCCGTCAACAACAGCTCCGCGGTTAATATCTTTTCTTTTATAGCATCGCGCCATCAGGTTATCACCCGATTACACCTGGTGGCGCGATACTTTTATGCATATAGTCTCTTTACCAATCACTCAAATTTTTTGAAAAAATTTGGCAATTTTCCTTGCTAACAATTTCTGTATGCCACGTTTATGATTCTCTCCAGCGATAACAATGACGCGCCAAACCGCGTCATTGCTCATGAAAATAGCAGCAGCCGCCGAGTCGGCCCCCTGGAGAATAAAATGAAAAAATTAGAAGATGTTGGTGTACTGATAGCGCGTATTTTAATGCCAGTTCTGTTTATTACCGCAGGATGGGGAAAAATTAGCGGCTATGCGGGCACACAGCAGTATATGGAAGCGATGGGCGTACCAGGATTCCTGCTGCCGCTCACCATACTGCTTGAGTTCGGCGGCGGTCTGGCGATTCTGCTGGGATTCCTCACCCGCACCACTGCGCTTTTTACCGCTGGTTTTACGTTGCTGACGGCATTGATCTTCCATAGCAATTTTGCAGAAGGTGTAAACTCGCTGATGTTTATGAAAAACCTGACCATTGCCGGCGGATTCTTATTACTGGCGTTAACCGGGCCTGGCGCGTTCAGCCTTGACCGTCTGCTGAATAAAAAGTGGTAAGCAATCTATACTCAATTAAAAAAGCGAGGGAATAGCGCCTCGCTTTTGTCATCTGAAGGAGAGAGACATGGGACAACTGATCGATGGCGTCTGGCACGACACCTGGTATGACACCAAATCTTCCGGGGGGAAATTTCAGCGTTCAGCGTCGGCTTTCCGCAACTGGCTTACCGCTGACGGCGCGCCCGGACCTTCCGGCGAAGGCGGATTCGCCGCAGAAAAAGATCGTTACCATCTGTACGTTTCCCTTGCCTGCCCCTGGGCGCATCGCACGCTCATTTTCCGTAAACTGAAAGGTCTGGAGCCGTTTATTCCGGTTTCCGTCGTGAATCCATTGATGCTGGAAAACGGCTGGACGTTTGATGATACTTTTCCGGCGGCCACCGGCGATACCCTCTATCAGCATGAATTTCTCTACCAGTTGTATCTGCACGCCGATCCACACTACAGCGGCCGCGTCACCGTACCGGTCTTATGGGATAAAAAAAATCATACTATCGTCAGCAACGAGTCCGCCGAAATCATTCGTATGTTTAACTCCGCCTTCGATGGGCTGGGCGCTAAAGCCGGGGATTACTATCCCCCCGCGCTGCAAAGCAAAATTGACGAGTTAAACGGCTGGATTTATGACAACGTTAATAACGGCGTTTATAAAGCAGGCTTCGCCACCAGCCAGCAAGCGTATGATGAAGCGGTAGAAAAGGTGTTTACTGCGCTGGCGCGCCTGGAGCAGATTCTCGGACAGCACCGCTATCTGACGGGCGACCAGTTGACCGAGGCGGATATCCGCTTATGGACGACCCTGGTACGCTTTGATCCGGTTTACGTGACTCATTTCAAATGCGACAAATACCGAATCAGCGACTACCTGAATCTGTACGGTTTCCTGCGCGATATCTATCAAATACCGGGCATTGCTGAAACCGTTAATCTTGACCATATTCGTCACCACTATTTCCGTAGCCATAAAACGATTAACCCCACGGGTATCATTTCCATCGGACCGTGGCAGGATCTGCTCGAACCTCACGGGCGCGACGTACGCTTTGGCTAATTTCAGGCGTCCTCCGGGACGCCTTATTAATAAATACCACAAATATTTACCAACATTTCATTCGCGGCTATTCTTAGTTTGATTACTTTAAAAACAAGTGATTGAACCATTATTGAGGCGAAAATGGATTGGTATTTAAAGGTTTTAAAAAATTATCTGGGATTTGGCGGCCGCGCGCGACGCAAAGAGTACTGGATGTTTATTCTGGTCAATATCATCTTTACCTTTGTGTTGGGCCTGCTGGACGCCATGCTTGGCTGGCAACGCGCCGGGGGTGAAGGCGTTCTGACCACCATTTACGGCGTTCTGATCTTTTTACCGTGGTGGGCCGTGCAGTTCCGTCGTCTGCATGACACTGACCGCTCCGCATGGTGGCTACTGTTGCTACTTATCCCCATTATCGGCTGGCTTATCATCATCGCGTTCAACTGCCAGAATGGTACGCCGGGCGACAACCGCTTCGGCCCCGATCCGAAACGTTTTTCCTGATGGCGGCGCGGCGCCGCTTTTAAAGCGCCGCGCGCTATTTATTTTCCGGCGAATAGCTTAGGTATTTCCCGCAGGCACCAGGCTTTTGCCTCCCCCATACTGTCGCGCCGCCAGGCCATAATAATATCGATTTCGCTGGTCGATTCCGGGCTGACCACGCGTAGCCGCCCTTCGGCAATATCCTGTTCCACCATCGAATATGGCATAGTCGCGACGCCAAGCCCGGCCAGCAGCGCCTGACGTTTATCTTCAATCGTGCTTACCGTCAGACGTGGCTGCTTATCCAGCAGTTGCACCGTTAATACCGGCCGCTCGCGCGCGGTATCCGCTACCGCTACGCCGCGGTATTTAACCCGCGTCACTTCCGAAAGCGGCTCCGGCTCCTGATGAATAGGGTGGTCAGGCGCGGCGACATACACATTCATTAACGAATACAACTTACGGGAGTTAATTTCCGACGACGATCGAAAATGCATATCCGGGGCGATAACGATATCCGCCCGTCCCTGCTCAAGCCGCTCCCATGCGCCAGCCAGTACTTCGGTAATCAATGAAAGCTGCGTATTGGCTTTAGCGGCCAGCCGGTCGATCAGCGGAAAAAAAGCAGGCGTCGGTACCAGAGCTTCAGTGACCAGCGTCAGATGCGTTTCCCAACCGCGGGCCAACGCTTCAGCATCCGTCGTTAACTTGTCTGCCGCTTCCAGCAATACCCGCCCGCGTTCCAGCAGCATACGTCCGACGTTGGTGAATTTTGTACGATGGCCGGAGCGATCGAACAGTACAACGTCCAACTCTTCTTCCAGCTTCTGCATGGTGTAACTCAGCGCGGAGGGCACCCGCCCCAACTCATCAGCCGCTGCGGCAAAACTGCCCCGGCGGTCAATGGCGTCCATCACACGCAATGCTTCAAGCGTCAGCGCTCTCTCTTTAGCCATAACGTTCTCATTCAGGAAATTTGAACATACCGGGCAGAATATCTGGCTAACAATGCAGCGTCCAGCCCCTTAACATAAAAGGAAGTAAAGAGAGGTTAATAACGATGATTACGACCCGAACCGCCAAACAATGTGGACAGGCAGACTACGGATGGCTACAGGCCCGCTATACCTTCTCCTTTGGACACTATTTCGACCCTACACTGCTGGGCTACGCGTCGTTGCGCGTACTGAACCAGGAAGTGCTGGCGCCGGGCGCCTCTTTTCAGCCTCGAACTTATCCAAAGGTGGATATTTTAAACCTGATTCTGGACGGCGAAGCGGAATACCGCGACAGCGACGGCAACCATGTACAGGCTAAAGCGGGCGAAGCGTTGCTGCTCGCCGCGCAGCCGGGCATTAGCTACAGCGAACATAATCTCAGCAAAGTTAAGCCGTTAACCCGAATGCAACTGTGGCTTGACGCCTGTCCTGAACGGGAAAACGCGCTGGTACAAAAAATCCCACTCTCGACGGCGCAACAACAGCTTCTTGCCTCGCCCGACGGTGAGCAAAACAGCTTACAACTGCGCCAACAGGTCTGGGTACATCATATTACGCTGGAGAAAGGCGAATCGCTTAACTTCCAGCTTCACGGGCCGCGCGCCTATTTGCAGTCGATTCACGGTACGTTCCACGCGATGACGCACAACGAAGAACGCGAGGCGTTAACCTGCGGAGATGGCGCATTTATTCGTGATGAACCTAACATTACGCTGGTTGCCGATACGCCGCTGCGCGCATTACTGGTAGATTTACCGGTGTAGCCAGCCAGAAAAGGAGTCGCAAGATGAGCAAAAAATCGGCGAAGAAACGTCAGCCCGTGGTAAAACCTGCCGTACAGGAGACGATGAGCGCCACTGTGCCGCTGGGCTATGAAGAGATGCTAACCGAACTGGAAGCCATCGTGGCGGACGCCGAAGCCCGGCTGGCAGAAGAAGAGGCCGCAGCCTGAAATCATGCCGGATGGCGGCGCAAGCGCCCGATCCGGCTGATAACGGGTAGACCCGATAAGCGCAGCGCCATCGGGCAACACGCTGCCCCGACGTCATGCCGGGGCGTTATTATTAATGCGCTTTACTGGCCATAATCTCGATGATCTGCTTGTCTGTCTGCTGCATTGAGCGACACGCCAGCGAACACAAATTCGCAATAGATTGTTCGACATTGTGCGCCACAATCCCTTCGTTTCCGGTCACCGCCGTATCGTCCAACGCCATCAGTACGGCTTTCCACGCCGCCGACGCGCTGGTAGAGACTTTCATCGCGCAGCTATTCGACGCGCCATCGCAAATCATCCCGCTGACATCACCAATCATACTGCTGATAGCCATTGCGATAGTGTCGTAACGACCATCTATCAGCCACGCCATACCCGCCGCCGCGCCCATCGCCGCCGTGGTTGCCGCGCACAGAGCCGACAAACGCGGAAGCTGATGGTGAATATAGATAGCGCTCAAATGCGATAACATTAGCGCGCGCGCCAGGCGCTCGTCATCGGCGCCGACATGTTCAGCAACCACCATGACTGGCACCGTGGCGGTAATCCCCTGGTTGCCAGAACCGGAGTTGCTCATCGCGGGCAACGTGGCGCCGCCCATTCTGGCGTCTGACGCCGCGCTGGTACGGATCAAAATCGCCGTGGAGAGATCTTTCGCCAGCAGACCGCGATCGCACTGTTTGGCCAGCGTCGAACCGATATGCAGCCCCCAGGAACCACGCAGTCCCTCCTGCGACAACGCGCCGTTTAGCCTGGCCGCATCGAGAATAAAGCGAATAGCGTCAAAGGGCACCGCATTCACAAACGCCAGGATCTCTTCCAGCGAGGTATGAGACAGCACTCCCAGTGGCGAGTTTTTTTCTTCTTCCTGCGCATTATCGGCCTGGGTAAATACCACACCCTTGTTGGTTTCTATCCGCACAATATTTGTATGATCGCCGACGATCGTGACACATGCCCAGCTATCGCCGCTATACACTTTCGCCCGTGAAAACAGGATATCGTTACATGGCTCCTGCAACATCACCGCGACATGTCCAGCGGCCAGCATCGCTTTTGCATCGGCAACGGCTTTAGCGGAAGCGTCTTTTAACACCTCCAACCCGGCTTTCGCATCACCGCCCAACGCGCCCAACGCCGCGGCGATCGGTAGCCCTACCATTCCCGTTCCTGGAACGGTAACACCCATACCATTTTTCATCAGATTAGGCGAAACCCACGCGTCAATGCGTTCAACTGTGCCGTCAAGTTCAGCCGCCGCCGCCGCTGCCGCCAGCGCCAGTGAAATTGGCTCAGTACACCCCAGCGCCGGTTTTACTTCTTCCTGTACGGCCAGGATAAAACTTTGCCACAATGGATTTATTTTAGATTCAAACATAACAACAACCTTAATCTCAGGTATATCAAGAGAATGCCAGGAACGGAGAAACGCATAGCAGCAGACCGGTAATAATAATCAGGTACAACGAAGCGCCTTTATATTTGTGCAATGCGGGAACCTTGTAGACCAACCATGCCGGAATTAAACAGCCCACCATACCGAAGATAGGGCTACAAATAGAGGTGAAGCTCAGTACCGGCGCATTGAGCACAATGGCGCTCCAGGCCAGCAAAATAGCGAAAATCATAATGCCGCGCTGTACCAGATTTTCCTTAATCTTCTCGGCGGGCATTTTACGGCGCAGGATATTCATCACAATGCCTTGCGTCGCTTCGCGGAATCCTAAATAAACGCCAAAGAAGGCGGTCATGACGGCAAAGATGTTCAGAATTACGCTAACCACTTTGACCCAGCCTGCGCCATCGCCGCTAATAAATTGCGCGGCGATCGCCAGGGCGGAAATATTCTGCTCGTAGGCTTTCACCGCTTCGTCATGCCCCATCGCCAGGGTGAAGGAAACCGCATAGAAAAATACGGTAACGAACAGGATGCCAAACGCAATATTCATGGCACGCAGCGCTTTATGGCGTGCGACCTCAATAGATTTTTCGCGTGAACGGTAAGAGATCACCATTGGGCTTAACGTCTGGATAAATAAAATCGAGGTCAGCGTAAATGGCAGGGTAATAATGGCGTTTTTAATCAGCATGGCCATCGGCGGCAGCGCGCCAATGTTATACAGATGCCACATACCCACCATAGAGACGCCCAGCGCCGCCACTACCAGTAGCTTGGTCAGCACCATGCCGGTGGAGATTTTGAACAGTAATTTTTCACCGCGTGAGGAAATCGCCACCAGGATGCAGATCAGCACCAGACCATAAAACGGACTATCGGAAAGTAATCCTTCCGTTACGCCGAAAGTATGCAGATAAGAGGCGCTGTCGTTAGTAATTGCCGTAGAATAGACGAACATCCAGATGACGAGCATTACAAAGTACAGCGCGCCTAATAAAATACCCCAGTTTTTGCCCAGATAGCCGCTGATCACGCTGGGGTAGTCTTTACATTCCGGGGATTCCGCCAGCGTATTAATAAACAGCCGCTGGAACAGGTACATGGCCGGATAGCCAATAATAGAAGAGAGTAAAAAGACCCAAAGTCCCATCAGGCCAACCTGGACAGGAAGAAAAACGATCCCTGCGCCGATCGCCATCCCGATACTCATAATGACCCAACCGGTGTCGGTACTATCAAATTTGATGGCTTCACGCCATTCGCTTTCTGTCATCCCTGCCCGACGCGCCGGGGCTGATGCGTCGAGGATTACGCTGGTATTACTAGCCGATTCCATAAAATTCTCGCTCAATGTGTAGGTAGAGGTTTTTTTATTTTTCGTGCCGCAGCAAGGCGATATGCAGAACGTGAGGTGCAGGTACTTTCTTGTAATAAGAAAATCATACGCGCACGATAAGAGAAAAACTTACCAATAAAACGCCTGCATTTCTTGTGGGTTAAGAATTATTTTCTATTTACTATTTATTTAATATTGTTATTTTCTCTATTTGACGCGTATCACAACAAAAAAGGGCGCACGTTGGTGCGCCCTTTTCTCAGCTTCTGTCTTCTGCGTTATCCCATAGCCTGCTCACGCTGCGCCTGTCGGGCCTATCCACAAACGACTTTAATCGCCAGACCGCCGCGCGACGTCTCGCGATATTTGTCGTTCATGTCTTTACCCGTTTCGTACATGGTTTCGATCACTTTATCGAGCGAAACCCGCGGCTCAGAGGTACGGCGTAGCGCCATTCGCGCCGCATTCACCGCTTTAACGGCGTTAATCGCATTACGTTCAATACAAGGGATTTGTACCTGACCCGCCACCGGGTCACAGGTGAGGCCAAGGTTATGCTCCATCGCAATTTCCGCCGCAATACAGACCTGCGCAGGGCTGCCGCCCAGCAGTTCTGTCAGCCCCGCCGCCGCCATCGAACACGCGACGCCAACCTCACCCTGACACCCCACTTCCGCGCCGGATATCGAGGCGTTCATCTTGTACAGCATGCCAATCGCCCCCGACGACAGCAGATAGCGGGCGATAGAGTTGGCATTGACCGGGCGACGGAATTTGTCGTAATAGGCCAGCACCGCGGGAATAATGCCGCACGCGCCGTTGGTCGGCGCGGTGACCACTCGCCCGCCCGCCGCGTTCTCTTCGCTCACGGCCAGGGCGAACATGTTAATCCAGTCAATGACGTTCATCGGATCGCGGGAGAGATTATCGCTGGAGACCAGCAGACGCCGTAACGCTACCGCGCGGCGTGGAACGTTCAGCGGCCCCGGCAGCACGCCCTCAGTATTCATGCCACGTTCAATTCCGGTCGCCATCACCTGCCAGATGCGGGCAAAGCCAGCGTCAATCTGCTCTTTGCTCCGCAACGCCAGTTCATTTTGCATCATCAGGCCGGAAACCGAGAGCCCCTGTCTTTCACACAGCGTCAACAGTTCGCTGGCGGAATGAAAATCATACGGCACCGATTTTTCTACGTCGTGCGACTGACCAAAACGCTCCTCTTCGACAATAAAGCCGCCGCCAATAGAGTAATACGTTTTGTGTAAAAGCGGCGCTTGTCCGTTCCAGGCGGTAATACGCATACCGTTTTCATGGCGCGCCAGGGTTTCAGCGTGAAAGAGAATACTGTCGGCGACGGGAAAATCCACCACATGCGCGCCACCCGCCACCGATAAACGGCTGCTGCGGGCAACCTCCTGGATAAACGCCGGAATGCTATCAATATTGACATCCTGCGGCGTATTGCCCGCCAGGCCCATAATGATGGCGGTATCGGTCGCGTGGCCTTTGCCCGTCAGCGATAGCGATCCGTAAAGATCAACCGTGATGCGCGTCGTTCGCGGCAGGTCGCCGCTGTCGATCAGCCGATCGATAAAACATTTTCCTGCATTCATTGGCCCTACGGTATGGGAGCTTGAAGGTCCAATGCCAATCTTAAAAATATCAAATGCGCTAATCATATCTCCCCCTAAGATTACCGTTCAGTGAAGATCCGTCGCGGGGCGATCCACACGATCGCCCCGTTCACGTTACATCGCCTGAGTAAAGGTGCGCGAAATAACGTCCTGTTGCTGCTCACGCGTCAGCGCATTGAAGCGCACGGCATAGCCGGAAACGCGGATCGTCAGGTTCGGGTAGTTTTCCGGATGTTCAATCGCATCCAGCAACATTTCACGGTTCATGACATTGACGTTCAGATGCTGCCCGCCTTCTACCTGTGCTTCATGATGGAAATAGCCGTCCAGCAGGCCGACAAGATTGGTTTTCCGCACCGCATCTTCTTTCCCGAGCGCCGCAGGCACAATCGAGAAGGTGTACGAAATACCGTCTTTGGCGTAGGTAAACGGCAGTTTCGCCACCGACGTCAGCGAGGCCACTGCCCCTTTGCGGTCACGACCATGCATCGGGTTCGCCCCCGGCGCGAACGGCGTTCCGGCGCGGCGTCCATCCGGCGTATTGCCGGTCTTCTGCCCGTACACGACGTTCGAGGTGATGGTCAAAATGGACTGCGTCGGCACCGCATTGCGATACGTCGGCAACACGCTAATTTTTTGCATAAAGCGTTTCACCAGGTCGCAGGCGATGCTGTCCACGCGCTCATCGTTGTTGCCGTACTGCGGATACTCGCCTTCAATAGCAAAGTCGATGGCAAGGCCATTTTCGTCGCGAATCGGCTTCACCTGAGCGTACCTGATGGCGGACAGGGAATCCGCCGCCACCGACAGTCCGGCGATGCCGCACGCCATCGTCCGATACACATCACGGTCGTGCAGCGCCATCAGCGAAGCTTCATAGCTGTACTTATCGTGCATGTAGTGAATGATGTTCAGCGCGCTAATGTACTGCACCGCCAGCCAGTCCATAAAGTGGTCGAGGCTCTCCATTACCGCGTCGTAATCCAGCACCTCATCCATTAATGGCGCGGTTTTCGGCCCGACCTGGATTTTCAGTTTCTCATCAACGCCGCCATTGATAGCGTACAGCAACGTTTTGGCAAGGTTGGCGCGCGCGCCGAAGAACTGCATCTGCTTACCGATGACCATCGGGCTGACGCAACAAGCGATGGCGTAATCGTCGCTGTTAAAGTCGGTACGCATTAAATCGTCGTTTTCATACTGCAAAGATGAGGTCACGATGGAGACCTGCGCAGCATATTTCTTGAATGCCACCGGCAACGCTTCTGACCACAGTATGGTCAGGTTCGGCTCCGGCGCTGGTCCCATCGTGTGCAGGGTATGCAGATAACGGAAGGAGTTTTTCGTCACCAGAGTGCGGCCATCGAGCCCCATCCCTCCAATAACTTCGGTGGCCCAGATCGGATCGCCGGAAAAGAGCGAATCAAATTCCGGCGTGCGCAGGAAGCGCACCATGCGGATCTTCATGATGAAATGGTCGATCAGCTCCTGCGCCTGCTGCTCTGTCAGAAGGCCCGCGTTGAAATCGCGCTCAATGTAGATATCAAGGAACGACGCGGTTCTTCCCAGCGACATTGCACCGCCATTTTGCGATTTTACCGCTGCCAGGTAGGCGAAGTAGAGCCACTGTACCGCTTCCTGCGCGTTCCGCGCCGGGCGGGAGATATCATAGCCGTATTTCGCCGCCATCTCCTGCATTTGCAGCAGCGCGCGACGGTGCTCCGCCAACTCCTCACGCAGGCGAATCGTCGCCTCAAGATTCTGTCCCTGCTCCAGATTCGACTGCAGGTCGGCGAATTGCAGCTCGCGTTCGCGTACCAGATAACGGATGCCATACAGCGCGACGCGACGATAATCGCCAATAATGCGCCCGCGACCATAACCATCCGGCAAACCGGTTAATACGCCGGATTTACGGCAGCGCAGCATATCCGGCGAGTAAACATCGAATACGCCCTGATTATGGGTTTTCCGCAGGTCGGTAAAGGTATATTCAAAATCGGCGTCCATTTCGCGGCCATAGGCGTGGAATGAACTTTTGATCATGTTAACGCCGCCAAACGGATGCAAAGCGCGTTTAAGCGGCTTATCCGTTTGTAAACCGACGATTTTTTCCAGCTCTTTTTCAATATACCCCGCATCGTGCGCGGTAATCGTCGTCGCGATGTTGGTATCGAAATCCACCGGCGCATGGGTCGCGTTCTCGATACGTATTCCCGCCATCACCTTTTCCCACAGCGCCGTGGTCGCTGGCGTCGCGTCGGCGAGAAAAGATTCATCCCCCTCATAGGGCGTATAGTTATGCTGAATAAAATCACGGACATTAATTTCTTCTTTCCAGTCCGTACCTTTAAAATCACGCCATGCTTCGGCATACAGCATATCGCTGGTATCGATATTTACCTTCATGAAAAATAATCTCTCTACAGAACAGCCGTTAAGTTATGCAAATTCCACTGGTGCTTCCACGTTGCCTAAATGAATGGCATCAAGGGCAATCATTTTCTCTTCATTCGTGGGAATAACAGCGCAAATAACCTGAGAAGGGTTAGCGGAAATAATGCGCTCGCCGTGAGAATTCGGCTGCTTATTCATTTCAACGTCTAACGTAAGCCCCAGTACGCCCAAATGTTCAATGACCAACTGGCGAATTAATACTGAATTTTCACCAATACCGCCGGTAAAAATAATGCCATCCAGCCGATGTAACGATGCCGCGTGTCCGGCAATATGACGGGCGATACGGTGGACAAACGTTTTTATCGCTAACCGGGCGCGCTCATGTCCTTCGTGCCAGGCTTTTTCCAGGACTCTAAGGTCGGATGACAACCCGGAGATGCCGAGCAAACCGGACTCTTTATTCACCACTCGCTCCAGATCGCTCAACGTCTGCCCGGTTTCTTTGGCTATCCACGCCATCGCGCCGAAATCAACGTCGCCACTGCGAGTGCCCATCATCAGCCCCTCAAGCGGCGTCATCCCCATTGAGGTATCCACGCTCTGACCATTGCGTACCGCGCAGATAGACGCCCCATTGCCCAGATGCGCGACAATCAGACCCGAGTTTTTTTCATCGAGGTCAAGCAGTTCATACGCGCGCCGCGAAACATAGCGATGCGACGTACCGTGAAAGCCGTAGCGACGCACACCCAGGCTGGAAAAATATTCCCACGGCAATCCGTACAAATAGGCTTCCGGCGCCAGCGTCTGGTGGAAACTGGTATCAAATACCGCCACCTGACGCACGGCCGGGAAAAGGTGCCGCGCCGCGTCAATGCCGCTTAAATTAGCGTAATTATGCAGCGGCGCTAAAGGTGATACCCGACGAATATTATCGATAATCTCATCGGTAATAATGACGGACTGCGTAAATAGCTCTCCACCGTGCGCGATACGGTGACCAATTAATGCCACGCTATCCGTTAAATCACGTTTTTCCAGCTCAAAGGCAATGGCTTTTAACGCGTCCTCATAATTAGAGTGCGAGAGGTTTATCGGCTTATCGCCATTAATAGATAAAAAGGCGTTTTCAGTATTCATTCCATCTGCTATTCCCGCCATTAAAACATCACAGGTAGCGAAATCCAGTACAGAGAATTTGATAGAAGATGATCCGCAATTAATGACCAGAACGACCGGAAATTCATTCATGTAGTGCCTCCGTCGATGTCAGCCTGCGTCCACGCCCTGGGGCGGAACGCAGGCTAAACGTGAGGATTAGAACAATTTGTAGACAATATTCAGGATGGTCAGCAGACCAATCAGGGTGACGAACACGTTATCCAGACGACCACGGTACTTCGCCAGCGACGGCGCTTTACGAATGGCGTACATCGGCAGCAGGCATAACAGCGAGGCGATAATCGGCGCGCCCATCGCTTCAATCAGGTCCAGAATGTTCGGGTTTGCGTAAGCTACGACCCAGGTAGACCCCATAATGAAGATCATGCTGATGGTGTTAAGCTTGCCCATAGAGACTTTGGTTTTATCGCCTTTATAACCGAATTTCAGCACCAGGCCGTTCAGCCCTTCCAGCGTCCCCAGGTAGTGACCGAAGAAAGATTTGAAAATAGCAACCAGCGCGATGATAGACGCGCCATACTCCAGCACCGTTGCAAAAGTAGATTTTGTCCCCGACAAAGAGGCGAAATGGTTAGCCAGGTAGGAAAGTACCGGAATGTTCTGCGCTTTCGCATCCGCCATGTTCTGCGGGGAGAGCGTAAACAGACAGCTAAAGGCGAAGAACATCACCACGGCGACCATCAGCATACTGGCGCGCGAGATGATCTGTGAACATTTACGCTCGGTAAATTCGCGGCCAAACTCTTTCTCATACTCTTCACGCTTAGACACCACGAAGGAAGAGACGATGGGCGAAAAGTTAAAGGAGAACACCATGATAGAGATGCCCAGCCACACCGTAACCAGTATGCCATCGTGCCCAGTCAGCGCGATATTACTGAGATCAACCTGATCGATAACCGCCGAGTTCCAGTAAGGAATCAGCGATAATGAGATTAGCACCAGACTGGCGATAAACGGCCATACCAGGTAACTCATCACCTTAACCATCAGATCTTTACCAAACCAGATCACAAAGGCCATCAGCAGCAGCAAGAACAGCGCCACGAAACCGCGATTCAACGCTGGCATCTGCAACTGGTTTTCCCAAAACGTCATGAACGTGTTAGTGATGGTGACGCCATAAATCCACAGCAGCGGACAAATCGCAAAGAAGTAAAGGAACGTGATAACTACCCCGCCCGTTTTACCAAAGTGCTCTTCGACCGTTTCCGTAATATTGCCGGACGGATTAGATCCGGATAAACACAGACGCGCCAGCGCCCGGTGACAATAGAACGCAATGGGGTAAGCTAAAACCAGCATCAGCAGAATGGGGATAAGCCCACCAAACCCGGCGCGGATAGGGAAAAACAGCACCCCGGCGCCGATGGCGGTACCAAATAAACCCAGCGTCCACGTCGTGTCCGATTTACGCCATGACGACTGTTTTGCCTGGCTGGATACAATGCTATCAGTAGTACTCATATCCTATCCTCACGAAAAGATTAAGCGTCAACTAAACCCGTAATTTGTGATACCCGAGAAAGATCGATATTGCCGCCAGAAATAATACTGACCGTTTTTCTGTTCTGAATATGGCTATCTAATTTCCCACTTAATAGTGCGGCGCAAGCCAGAGCGCCAGCGCCTTCAGTAATAACCTTATTGCGCTGAATTAAAGCGATCATGCTGTTACGAATTTCATCTTCGCTAACCAGGACAATGTCATCGACTAATTCACGAACGATTTCATAGGTTAAATTACCCGGGCGGGAGACATCACAACCATCCGCCAGGGTGCCGGTCGTTCGGTGCGTGGTTATTTCGCCAGCGTAATAAGACGCCGCCATACCGTGAACATTTTCGGCCTGTACGCCGATAACTTTAATGGTCGGGTTAATCGATTTAATCGCAATGGCAATACCTGCAATTAAACCGCCGCCGCCAATAGGCACGATGACATTATCGACATCGTACAGATCTTCCATAATTTCCAGACCAATAGTGCCCTGTCCGGCAATGACTTTTGGATCGTCGTAAGGCGGAATAAAAATGCGGCCTTCGGTTTCGACAATTTCACTCACCTTAGCGATGGTGTCATTGAAGTTGTCACCGTGGAGCACCACTTCCGCCGAATAATCACAGGTGGCCGCCACTTTTGACTTTGGCGCGCCCTTCGGCATCACGACTTTGCCGTCAATACCCAGCATTGCGCAAGAAAGAGAAACGCCCTGTGCATGATTACCTGCGGAACAGGCCACGACGCCTTTACGTTTTTCCGCCTCCGTTAACGAGCTAAGTTTGTTAAAAGCGCCACGAATTTTAAATGAACCCGTACGCTGCATATTTTCAAACTTGAGAAATATTTCGCCTTTGCAACGTTCACTAAAATAGTTAGAGCGAGGCATTCCCGTTTTATATATCTTCCCCGCCAGTCTTTTTTTCGCTTCGAGGATATCTTCAATTGCAACCGGGAGATCGTATGTAATGTGCATTATAACCTCTTAACCTGGGTATTAAAAATAAGTTACCGTTGCCCACTGTTCAAAAGAAACAGGTGACGTCAATTTCGCTAAATATGTTTATTCCATATCATTCAATTTCTATTAACTGCCTGCGTCTGCATCCATTATATGATGAATATTGTTTAGCCAATTCTACTAATACTGAAGCGGCTTTTTTGATACGATAATTTTTAGACCATACCGCCGCATAACGTGCGACGGGTAACGTGTCTTTTATGGGTATCGTGATAAATTGATTAGAGCCAAAAGGCGTGGTCATATCGCAGGGAATAACAGTTAAGAAATCAGCATTGAGAACAAGATTATATATTGTGACAACGGAATCTGTTTTAACAATGTTTTCGATGCTGATGCCATTTCGTTGTAGAGTGGTGAGTAATTCGCTGTAGTAGCCCATATTCGTTTGCGGCAACACCCACTGTTCGTCCTTTAACGATTCCAGTGTGATGGTGCCGGTGCATGTTCGGGACTTGCTGGCTACCAGGACAAACTCTGATTCAAACAGCGGCTCGACATGCAGATCCTGTAGTTGCATTTCATTACTGAGCGTACCGATAGCAAAGTCCAGCCGCCCGTCGCGCAGGGCCGGCAGGAATGAAGAGAGCTGGGCTTCGTACATGGATACCTGCGCTTTTGGAAATACCTCTTTGAACTTATGAATCATATCGGACATGAAGGTAAAGCCAATCAGCGAAGGAAAACCAAACGAGACGTCGACAACGGTATTGCACGTCATACTGTTCATCTCGTTGATCATGTTTTTCATTTCGCGGGTGATAGATTCAGACCAGGAAAGCAGTACCTGTCCCGCTTCGGTCAACGTAACGCCGGTATTTTTGCGTACAATTAGCTCAACGCCAAAATAGGCCTCAACATCGCTAATGATTTTACTGACGGCGGGTTGGGTTAACCCTAACGATTTTGCGGCAGAACCGATAGAACCACTTCTAATGACTTCCTGAAAGACCACCAAATGCTGTGTTTTAGGGAGAACAAGAGTATTCATATCTACCGCTCTGAAATAACATTGTGAACGGCAGGAAGTGTAGCAAATTAAATCTTAAAGGTTATGTGCGACCACTCACAAATTAACTTACCGCAATTTTTACATGGTCTTTATTAAATAAAGAAAACCTATTACTTCAATTAGTTACAAAAATAAAACAGCAACTTAGCCTGATTTCAATCAAAAAATAGGGTCGGGATAACGATATATTATGGCGATAACCAGCCTATTTTATCTCCTATTTTCGACATCCCATGAAGACGATATTTCAATCAATTACGGGACATTTTATCGGCAATTCCAGCGTTAAATTTAAAGCGTAATTTCTCAAATTTAAGTATAAACCGAAGGTAAATGCGCTTAAAAACCGTTACGCGTCACATTTTTTTACCTTATTTGTTTGTAAAGAAACATTTAATAAAATTTTAACCAAAATATTTCATACATTTAATTTTCATTTACAACAAATAATTTACACCGCTTTCTTGCTGTTTTTCAGGATGTAATTTTGTGAAAGAAATCGATTGCTTTTCACTTCAACTAAAAAGAGCGCAATCCATAGCGTTTTGTGTTTCTCATCACAAAAACGAATAATATTATGTCACCACGGCTGTCAATTAATTGCCGGATAGTGACGCTGGCGTCTTCTGCAACCTCTATACCCTTCACCGGCCAGATAAGCAAAAACCCGCCGAAGCGGGTTTTATGAAGAGATGAAACTGACCGATAAGCCGCTTTCTTTTGGGTATAGCGTCGTGGACAGTCATTCATCCTGCCGCCCTGTAAAAGCAAAAACCCGCCGAAGCGGGTTTTATGAAGAGGTGAAACTGACCGATAAGCCGGGTTCTGTCGTGGACAGTCATTCATCTAGGCCAGCAATCGCTCACTGGCTCAAGCAGCCTACCCGGGTTCAGTACGGGCCGTACCTTATGAACCCCTATTTGGCCTTGCTCCGGGTGGAGTTTACCGTGCCACGGACTGTTACCAGCCGCGCGGTGCGCTCTTACCGCACCCTTTCACCCTTACCTGATCCCACTTGCGTGGGCCATCGGCGGTTTGCTCTCTGTTGCACTGGTCGTAGGTTTCCCCCCCAGGCGTTACCTGGCACCCTGCCCTATGGAGCCCGGACTTTCCTCCCCTCCGCCCGTCTCCCCGAAAGGACGACGACGAAGCGGCGACTGTCTGGTCAGCTTCGGCGCGCAGTATAGAGGGTTCGCGCGACTTTGTCACCCTGCGCTGCGCATTCCTATCGCCAGAGCGGCAGCAACATTTCTGGATGCCCGATAAATATTGTCAAAAGCGCCCCGAAAAGCCTCCTCCAGCGTCACGATGCGCGTGAGTACGCTAAAGACAGCGTCGATGCCATAATGATGCACTATCCCTACATCGTGCGTCAGGCTGCCGGCAATGCCAATCACTGGCTTATGATATTTTTTCGCCACATTCGCGACGCCAATCGGCACTTTACCGCGAATACTTTGGCTATCAATCCGCCCTTCTCCCGTCACCACCAGCGTACAGTCGTGGATATGCTCCTCCAGGTTCAGTGCCGCCGTGACAATTTCGATCCCGCTGCGTAATTCCGCACCGAGAAAAGCCATTAACGCCGCCCCCATACCGCCTGCCGCGCCTGCGCCGGGCGCCGCCTTTACGTCGACATTCAGCGATTTTTTTATGATGTCGGCATAGTGAGCAAGATTTCTGTCCAGCTCAACAATGTTCTCTTCGGTCGCGCCTTTCTGCGGCCCAAAAATTCGTGATGCGCCGTTGTCGCCGATCAGAGGATTAGATACATCGCATGCGACACGAATCGCGCAGAGTTTTAAACGGGGATCGAGCTCTGAAATATCAATGTCGCTTAGACAATGAAGGCTTCCGCCACCGTAACCGATATCCGCGCCGTTTGCATCGCGCAGTTTTGCGCCTAACGCCTGCATCATCCCTGCGCCGCCGTCATTTGTCGCGCTGCCGCCAATGCCGATAATGATATTGCTTGCGCCGCTTTCCAGCGCCTGCAATATCAGCTCCCCCGTTCCCCGCGAGGTAGTAATCAAAGGGTTGCGTTTTTCTGGTGGAACCAGCGCCAGTCCGCTGGCCGCCGCCATTTCAATAAACGCGGTTTTACCATCCCCGGACATTCCCCAGCAGGCTTTCACTTTTTCACCCAACGGCCCGGTCACCCATGCGGTGCGTTCAACGCCCTGCGTCGCGGCAATCATGGCTTCGACCGTTCCTTCGCCGCCATCGGCAACCGGAACAGAGACATATTGCGCATCGGGGAAAATTTCCCGAAATCCTTTTTCTATCGCCTGCGCTACCTCGGCGGCAGAAAGGCTTTCTTTGTAGGAGTCGGGGGCAATTACGATTTTCATAGTGGTAGCCTGTTACTGCACAACGCCGGATGGCGTTTCACTTATCCAGCCTGAAATTCAGGCCCGGATCGCTACACGCCATCCGGGCACAACGTCGTTAGCGAGTGACTTCCACTTTCGCCAGTTTTTCGTAGTAGCACGCCAGCGCGCTATGGTCGTCATTACCGTGTCCATCCGCGCGTAACGCCTGCATCATTTCCATAACGGCGGCGGTCAGCGGGAGCTGCGCGCCAACGCCGTGGGAGGTATCCAGCGCATTCGCCAGATCTTTAATGTGCAGATCGATACGGAAACCTGGCTTAAAGTTTCTGTCCATGACCATCGGCGCTTTCGCATCCAGTACCGTGCTGCCAGCCAGACCGCCGCGAATCGCCTGATAGACCAGATCCGGGTTGACGCCCGCTTTAGTCGCCAGCGTCAGCGCTTCAGACATGGCGGCGATATTCAACGCCACGATCACCTGGTTAGCCAGTTTTGTGACGTTGCCTGCGCCGATATCGCCAGTATGCACCACGGAACCCGCCATCGCTTTCATCAGGTCGTAGTACTTGTCGAAAATGGCTTTATCGCCCCCCACCATCACCGACAACGTGCCATCAATCGCCTTCGGCTCGCCGCCGCTGACCGGCGCATCCAACATCTCAACGCCCTTCGCCTTCAGCGCATCGCTGATTTCACGGCTTGCCAGCGGCGCGATAGAACTCATATCAATCAATACGGTTCCCGGCTTCGCGCCTTCGATGATACCGTTCTCGCCCAGCGCAACCTCTTTCACATGCGGAGAGTTAGGCAGCATCGTGATGATGACGTCACACTGTTCAGCGATCGCCTTCGCCGTAGAGGCCGTTTCCGCGCCTGCGGCAATGACGTCGGCAATCGCTTCAGGATTACGATCGGACACCACCAGCGAATACCCTGCTTTCAGTAAGTTTTTGCTCATGGGCTTACCCATGATGCCTAAGCCAATAAAGCCAACTTTCATCGTCATAGCGTTCTCTCTTTCCATACCAGGATTATTTTTTAAAGGTGTCGGCAAGCTTCTGCGTGCTGGCGCGGAATGCGCCTAAATCGCTGCCAACGGCGACAAAGGTCGCACCCCATTCCAGATAACGGCGGGCATCCGCCTCTACCGGCGCCAGAATGCCGCACGGTTTACCGTGCGCTTTAGCGCGGGCGAAAATATGTTGAATCGTCTGCTGCACGTCAGGGTGAGAAGCATTGCCGAGATGACCCAGCGCGGCGGCCAAATCGCTTGGGCCGACAAAAATGCCATCAACGCCTTCCGTTGCGGCGATGGCATCAACATTGTCGACACCCAACTGGCTTTCGATTTGAACAATAATGGTGATGTTTTTGTTCGACTGCGCAAAGTAATCAGGCACCGTACCGAACATATTCGCGCGGTGAGAAACGGAGACGCCGCGAATGCCTTCCGGCGGGTAACGCGTCGAGGCGACGGCGCGAGCCGCTTCCTCTTGCGTTTCAACAAAGGGGATCAGGAAATTATAAAACCCAATATCCAGCATCCGTTTGATAATGACCGGTTCATTGGTTGGCACACGTACCACAGGCGCGCTGGCGCTGCCTTTCAATGCCATTAACTGCGGAATTAAGGTGGTCACATCGTTCGGCGCATGTTCGCCATCCAGCACCAGCCAGTCAAATCCCGCCAGACCGAGAACTTCGGTGGTGATTGGGCTTGCCAGTGCAGACCAGCAGCCAATCTGTACCTGTTGCGCCGCCAGCGCCGCTTTAAACTTATTCGGGAAAATAGCGTTATTCATCGCTTATACCTTCGCTTATTTCTTTAATTCTCTACATGTGATGCCGCCACCATAACTTATAGCAACGACAATAAAATGCTTATCTGAAATCAGAATGGGTCTCCGCATTCTATTTCTAATGTGGTACACATCCTGTAGCACAATATACCGTTCTGATATCTTTATCGTCTTTTATTATTATCATGGTATTTTCAAATAACTCGTCAGATACACTGAATTCGCCATTCAGTATAAACAGCCTATGGCGGATAATCATTGTGCAAACGCTCATTAAAAAGGGATTATTTAACGCTTATTTTTGAGCATACGCCCATGATACTGGGCGCTAATGCACACATTTACGCTTTACCCGGCCTACATAAAAAATTTCATAATTTGCGGTGATCTGGATCACATTCTTATATTTATACTCCTGTCATTCTTATTTCATTATGCATGAACTTTATTTCTTATATTGAGATTTAACGATTTAACCATAACCAAAATAGATAATCCTATTTCTATCATCCAGGCTGGAGAATGTTGAACAATGGCCAATATCGAAATTCGCCAGGAATCGCCATCGGCGTTTTATATAAAAGTACATGAAACCGATAATGTCGCAATTATTGTTAATGACCACGGTCTTAAAGCCGGAACACGTTTTCCGGATGGCCTGGAACTGACTGAACATATTCCGCAAGGCCATAAAGTTGCTCTGACGGATATCCCCGCTCACGGCGAAATCATCCGTTATGGCGAAGTCATCGGTTATGCGGTACGCGACATCCCGCGCGGAAGCTGGATCGACGAGTCGCTGGTTGAACTGCCAAAAGCGCCGCCGCTGAATACGCTACCGCTGGCGACCAAAGTACCGGAACCGCTGCCGCCGCTGGAAGGCTATACGTTTGAGGGCTATCGTAACGCCGATGGCAGCGTCGGCACCAAAAATCTGCTTGGCATTACCACCAGCGTGCACTGTGTGGCGGGCGTGGTCGATTATGTGGTGAAAGTGATTGAGCGCGATCTCCTGCCCAAATACCCGAATGTCGATGGCGTTGTAGGGCTAAACCATCTGTACGGCTGCGGCGTGGCAATCAACGCGCCGGCGGCGGTCGTGCCGATTCGCACGATTCATAATATCGCGCTCAACCCCAATTTTGGCGGCGAAGTGATGGTGATTGGCCTCGGTTGCGAAAAACTGCAGCCGGAACGGCTGCTGGAAGGCACCGAGGATGTTCCCGCCATCGCCGTTGAAAGCGCCAGTATTGTGCGTTTACAGGACGAGCAGCATGTCGGCTTTAAATCAATGGTCGACGATATTTTGCGGGTCGCCGAACGCCATCTGACGAAACTGAACCAGCGCCAGCGCGAAACCTGCCCGGCCTCCGAGCTGGTCGTCGGGATGCAGTGTGGCGGCAGCGATGCGTTTTCTGGCGTCACGGCAAACCCGGCGGTGGGTTATGCTTCCGATCTGCTGGTACGCTGCGGCGCGACCGTCATGTTCTCGGAGGTCACCGAAGTGCGCGATGCCATTCATCTTCTGACGCCGCGCGCCATCAACGAAGCCGTGGGTAAACGCCTGCTGGATGAAATGGCCTGGTACGATAACTATCTTGATATGGGGAAAACCGATCGCAGCGCTAACCCGTCCCCTGGCAACAAAAAAGGCGGCCTGGCGAACGTCGTGGAAAAAGCGTTGGGCTCTATCGCTAAATCGGGTAAGAGCGCCATTGTCGAAGTATTATCGCCGGGCCAGCGCCCCACCAAACGCGGCCTGATTTACGCCGCGACGCCCGCCAGCGATTTCGTCTGCGGCACGCAGCAGGTCGCTTCCGGCATTACCGTACAGGTCTTTACCACCGGACGCGGCACGCCGTACGGGCTGATGGCGGTGCCGGTCATTAAAATGGCGACGCGTACCGAGCTGGCGAACCGCTGGTATGACTTAATGGATATCAATGCAGGCACCATCGCCACGGGTGAAGAGACAATCGAAGATGTGGGCTGGAAGCTATTTCACTTTATTCTCGATGTCGCCAGCGGCCGGAAAAAGACTTTCTCAGATCAATGGGGATTGCATAACCAGCTGGCAGTGTTTAACCCCGCACCTGTGACCTGATCCAGTCAGTACCCTTCTCCGACCAGGGTATAACCGCATAATCTGTAGACCGGGTAAGCGCCAGCGCTACCCGGTATTTTTTCGCCCTTAGTCTGTAGCCTGAAGTATGTCTGCCCGACATGCTTTTTTTACTCCTGACTTTCGATAACTTCCATTTTATTTCGAAACTTTCATTTATCAGATCAAAATCACAAAAAAACATTCCGAAAGCCTATAAATTCTTTCAAAGAAAACAAACGAAAGATTTCGGAGGAAGGATGTTTATCATTTCAGGCAGAACAATGCTAAAGAAGGCGCAGCAGGAAGGCTATGCTGTGCCGGCGTTTAACATCCACAACCTGGAGACATTGCAAGTGGTGGTGGAAACCGCCGCAGAATTGCGCTCTCCGCTGATTGTCGCCGGTACGCCAGGCACCTTTAGCTACGCAGGCGTCGGTAATATCGTGGCCATCGCCGCAGAACTGGCGAAAAGCTGGAACCATCCTCTCGCGGTACATCTCGATCATCATGAAAAACTGGCCGACATCAAAATGAAAGTCGCCGCCGGGGTACGCTCGGTCATGATCGACGGGTCGCATTTCCCCTTTGCCGACAATATTGCGCTGGTGAAAAGTGTGGTTGATTACTGTCATCGCTACGATGTCAGCGTTGAAGCTGAACTTGGGCGTCTCGGCGGGCAGGAAGACGATCTTATCGTTGACGGTAAAGATGCGCTTTATACCCATCCGGAACAGGCCCGGGAATTTGTAGAAAAAACGGGTATCGACTCGTTAGCCATTGCTATCGGCACCGCTCACGGCCTCTACACCGCTGAACCAAAACTTGATTTTGAACGACTGACGGAAATTCGTCAGCGGGTTGATGTCCCCTTAGTCCTTCACGGCGCCTCTGGCCTGCCGACCCGCGATATTACCCGCGCTATTTCGCTGGGCATCTGCAAAGTTAACGTCGCGACCGAGCTTAAAATCGCCTTTTCCGGAGCGCTTAAAAACTATTTAACGCAACACGCAGAGGCCAGCGATCCCCGCCATTACATGATCCCGGCGAAAGCGGCCATGAAAGAGGTTGTACGTAAAGTGATTGCCGACTGCGGTTGTGAAGGGAAGCTCTAAAGCCCCCGGATTTAGCACGGCAAAGGGCGTTTTCATAGCTGGATCACGAAAGCCATTATTATCCTTTGCCTTCAAACCAAAAATATTATGAAGATAAACAAAAGATATCGGAGCCAGAAGTGAAAGAAATAATTTCTCGTCACAAAGCAGGGGAACAGATAGGGATCTGTTCCGTATGTTCAGCACACCCGCTGGTGATTGAATCCGCATTACGTTTTGACCTGAATAGCGGGAACAAAGTTCTGATCGAGGCGACCTCTAACCAGGTTAATCAGTTTGGCGGTTATACCGGCATGAAACCGGCTGACTTTCGTGATTTTGTCTATGGCATCGCCCAGGAAGTGGGTTTTCCACGCGAACGGCTTATTTTAGGCGGCGATCACCTGGGACCTAACTGCTGGCAAAACGAACCTGCGGATACGGCGATGGAAAAATCCGTCGAACTCATTAAGGCTTACGTCGCTGCCGGGTTTAGCAAAATCCATCTTGATGCCTCTATGTCCTGCGCTGACGACCCGACGCCGCTGGACCCAATGGTTGTCGCTAAACGCGCCGCCTTGCTTTGCCAGGCAGCGGAAACGACGGCGACCGACGAACAAAAACGCCATTTAACCTATGTTATCGGCACTGAAGTTCCGGTTCCGGGCGGGGAAGCCAGCGCCATTAACGCCGTGCATGTTACCCGCGAACAGGATGCGGCCCGCACGCTGCAAACGCATCAGGCTGCTTTTCGCGCCCTGGGGCTGGATGAGGCATTGAACCGGGTTATCGCGATTGTCGTACAGCCGGGCGTTGAATTTGATCATACCCAGATTATTCATTATCAGCCGCAGGCGGCACAGGCGCTCTCCGCATGGATAAAAGAAACGCCGATGGTCTATGAAGCGCATTCGACTGATTATCAGACGCGACAGGCCTACCGTGCGCTGGTACGCGATCATTACGCCATTCTGAAGGTCGGCCCGGCGCTCACTTTCGCGCTGCGCGAAGCCATTTTCGCACTTGCGCAAATGGAAAACGAGCTGATCTCCCCGGAACAACGTAGTCGGGTACTGGAGGTCATTGATGAAGTTATGCTAAACGAACCGGGCTACTGGAAAAAATACTACCGTCCAACCTGGAGCCAGGCGATGGTCGACATCCACTTTAGTTTGTCTGACCGTATTCGCTATTACTGGCCGCACCCGCGTATTCGTCAAAGCGTAGAGAAGTTAATCGCCAATCTGAACAACGTCACATTGCCGCTGGGATTAATTAGCCAGTTTATGCCCGTACAGTTTGAACGCCTGTCTGAGGGCGTGCTCACCCCTACGCCGCATAACCTGATTATTGACAAAATTCAGGATGTTCTGCGCGCTTATCGCTTCGGTTGCACGCCGGATGTCGCCTGAATAATGGAGAATTTATGAGCCAACTATTTGTCCGAACCGGAATCACATTCGACTCGAGCCAACAGGCGCTGGTGCACATTGGCAAAGAGATGCTGGCGAAAGGCGTGGTACATGATAGTTATCCGCAGGCGCTGGTGGAACGTGAAGCGTCTTTTCCTACCGGCATTGCGCTGGAGCGTCACGCCGTCGCTATCCCTCATTGCGAGGCGGTTCATGCGAAATCACCCGCTATCTATCTGATTCGTCCAGATAAGCCGGTCATGTTTCAACAGGCGGATGATGACGAAGAGATTGCCGTTTCGTTAATCATCGCCTTAATCGTTGAAAACCCGGCGGCACAGCTAAAACTTCTGCGCCGCCTGTTTAGTGAGCTACAGAACCCGAGCACCCTCGATGCCCTGTTAAGCGCGCCGGATGCCGAACTGGCGATACGCTTTCAGGAAACCATCCTTGAGCCTGAGCAGTGCGTCCAGGTTTGATAATAAATTGATAATAATGAGGAATACCCTATGAAACGTAAAGTAATTGTGGCCTGTGGCGGTGCGGTTGCAACCTCAACGATGGCTGCGGAAGAAATTAAAGAGCTATGTGATGCCAACCATATTGAGCTCGACTTAGTGCAATGCCGGGTCACCGAAATCGAAACCTATATGGACGGCGCCGATCTTATCTGTACCACTGCCAGGGTCGATCGCGCCTTTGGCGATATTCCCGTCGTTCACGGTATGCCTTTTGTTTCCGGCGTGGGTATTGAAGCATTACAGCAAAAAATTCTGTCCATTCTCATGGGGTAACGTATGTTTAGCGAAATAATGCGTTATATCCTCGACTTAGGCCCAACGGTGATGTTGCCTCTGGTGATCATCGTGTTCTCTAAACTGCTGGGAATGAAGCTTGGGGATTGTTTTAAATCGGGTTTGCATATTGGTATCGGCTTCGTGGGTATTGGTCTGGTCATCGGCCTGATGCTGGATTCTATCGGCCCCGCGGCGAAAGCCATGGCGGAACATTTCCAAATCAATCTCCACGTTATTGACGTCGGCTGGCCAGGTTCATCGCCCATGACCTGGGCGTCACAAATCGCGCTGGTCGCGATCCCTGTCGCCATCGGGGTTAACGTCCTGATGCTGGTGACCCGCATGACCCGCGTGGTGAATGTTGATATCTGGAATATCTGGCACATGACCTTCACGGGCGCCATGCTGCATCTGGCGACCGGTTCATACTGGCTGGGGATTCTGGGCGTTGTGGTTCATGCCGCCTTTGTCTACAAACTGGGGGACTGGTTTGCCAAAGATACCCGCGACTATTTTGGCCTCGAGGGGATTGCTATCCCACACGGTTCATCCGCGTACCTGGGCCCCGTGGCGGTACTCGTTGATACCATTATCGAGAAAATTCCTGGTCTCAATCGTATTCACTTTAGCGCAGACGATGTCCAGAAACGCTTCGGACCGTTTGGCGAGCCGGTGACTGTCGGCTTCGTGATGGGGCTGGTGATTGGTGTACTGGCAGGCTACGACGCCAAAGCCGTTCTGCAACTGGCGGTCAAAACCGCAGCGGTGATGCTGCTTATGCCACGCGTCATTAAACCTATTATGGATGGCCTAACGCCTATCGCGAAACATGCGCGTAAACGTCTACAGGCTAAATTTGGCGGGCAGGAGTTCCTGATAGGCCTTGATCCAGCGCTACTGCTCGGTCATACCTCTGTTGTCTCCGCGAGCCTGATATTCATTCCGCTGACCATCCTGATTGCCGTCTTAGTACCGGGGAACCAGGTGCTGCCGTTCGGCGACCTCGCCACCATCGGTTTCTTTATTGCGATGGCGGTCGCGGTACACCAGGGCAACCTGTTCCGCACGCTGATTTCAGGTGTCATTATTATGGGTATCACCCTGTGGATAGCCACCCAGACGATTGGCCTGCATACCCAACTGGCTGCCAATGCCGGAGCGCTAAAAGCTGGCGGACAAGTCGCCTCGCTGGATCAGGGCGGTTCTCCCATCACCTGGCTGCTGATTCAACTTTTTACCTGGCAGAATATCGTCGGCTTCGCCGTCATTGCCATTATCTATCTGGCCGGCGTACTGCTGACCTGGCGTCGCGCCCGACAGTTTGTCGCGGCTGAGAAAGCCACGGCGCTACAGCAAAGTCAAATCGCCTCTTAATTTTAGGGGAGCAATCGCTCCCCTCACCTTCCTGGAGAATGTTATGAAATCAGTGGTTATTCACGCTGAGGGAGACGTGCGCGTTGAAGAACGTCCCTTACCACAACTGCAAGCCGAGGACGATGTGTTGGTCAAAGTCGTTAGCTCAGGGCTTTGCGGGTCGGATATCCCGCGTATTTTCGCGCAGGGCGCCCATTATTATCCTATTACGTTAGGCCATGAATTCAGCGGCTACGTTGAATCCTACGGCACAGGCGTAACGGATATGCAGCCTGGCGATGCCGTCGCTTGTGTCCCGCTTCTTCCCTGCTTTCGCTGTCCGCAATGCGAACGCGGTTACTTTTCTTTATGCAAACAGTATCAGTTTGTAGGATCGCGCAGCGAAGGCGGTAATGCGGAATATGTGGTGGTCAAACGGGCCAATCTTTTCCGCTTGCCGTCTGATATGCCGATTGAAGATGGCGCGTTTATCGAACCAATTACCGTGGGCTTACACGCCTTTCATCTGGCGCAGGGCTGCGAGGGGAAAAACGTAATTATCGTTGGTGCCGGGACAATTGGCCTGCTGGCCTTACAGTGCGCGCGGGAACTGGGCGCGCGAAGCGTAACGGCGATTGATATCAATCCGCAGAAACTGGAACTTGCGAAAGCGCTCGGCGCAACGCATACCTGTAATAGCCGGGAAATGACCGCCGACGACATCCAGACCGCGTTGTCCGACATTCAGTTTGATCAACTGGTTCTCGAAACGGCAGGAACTCCCCAGACCGTCTCGCTGGCTATCGATATCGCCGGGCCGCGCGCGCAACTGGCGCTGGTGGGGACGTTACATCACGATCTCACCCTGACAACGCGTACATTCGGGCTAATTTTGCGTAAAGAGCTCACGCTCCTCGGCAGTTGGATGAACTACTCCGCGCCATGGCCAGGAGAAGAATGGGAAACCGCAGCGCGCCTGTTGGCTGAAAAACGTCTTCAACTGACCCCTCTCATTGCCCATCGCGGCGATGCGGAAAGCTTTGCAGAAGCAGTCAAAGCGCTTAATGGCGCGCCCATGCAGGGCAAAATCCTACTTCAACTTTCCTGATGGTACGAGCCAGCAACCTGCGCTGGCTCACATTTCCTTTCGAAATTTAGCGTTCACCTTTCGCAATCCTTCGTTTAAACTAGTTACAGTTAATTATCAGGCAAATCAATATGAACTCATTTGAGCGAAGAAATAAAATTGTCGACCTGATTAATACGCAAGGCAGCGTGCTGGTGATGGACCTTTCAAATACATTTGGTATTTCTGAAGTGACTATCCGTGCTGACCTGCGTCTGCTGGAAGAGAAAGGCCTTGTCACCCGTTTTCATGGCGGCGCGGCAAAACCGGGAAGTCATCTGGCGGAAGGCGACAATCAGGAAGTCATTCTGGAAGATCGGTATCAACTCGCCAGCGATCCGAAAAAGCGGATTGCCCAGGCGGCTGCGGCAATGGTTGAAGAAGGAATGACCATCATTCTGGATAGCGGGAGCACAACATTACTGATTGCGGAAGCGCTCGCGCGAAAAAGCAATATTACGGTGATCACTAACAGCTTGCCTGCCGCTTTTACGCTATCAGAAAATAAAGATCTCACGCTGGTGGTCTGCGGCGGTACGGTACGGCATAAAACCCACTCAATGCACGGCACGATTGCGGAACGATCGCTACACGGCATCAGCGCCGATTTAATGTTTGTCGGGGCGGATGGCATTGATGCGACAAACGGTATTACCACGTTTAACGAAGGTTATTCCATTAGCGGCGTCATGGCGGCGGCGGCACACAAAGTTATCGCGGTACTGGACGCGACCAAATTTAACCGTCGCGGCTTTAACCAGGTATTGCCGATGGACAAGATCGACTGTGTGATAACCGATGACACCATCAGCAAACAGGATAAAGCGGCATTAGCGAAAACAGGCGTGGAATTAATGATCGTCTAAAAAGGAGTCGGTTATGCGTTGCTGATCGCGAGAGTAAGCCCGAAGGAAAGGTCCGGCCCGCTATCACCGCCCAATGCCCCCATCAATTTACCCACATCAATCACCTGATTGAGTATTAACGCGATGGCGATAAAAGGCGGTTCCCGGGCGCTCGCTTTTATTCTTCCTGCTGCTCCAGCGCATACTTATACAGCGCATTTTTCTTCACGCCGTGAATTTCTGCTGCCAGCGCCGCCGCTTTTTTCAGCGGCAGTTCTGCCTGTAGCAGCGCCAGCGTGCGCAGCGCGTCGGCGGGCAGGTCGTCTTCTTGCGCTTTATGGCCTTCGACAATCAGCACCATTTCGCCTTTGCGACGGTTTTCATCTTCTTTGACCCACGCCAGCAGCTCGCCAACGGGCGCGCCGTGAATGGTTTCCCAGGTTTTGGTCAGCTCACGCGCCAGCACCACATAACGGGATTCTCCCAATACCGCGACGATATCTTCCAGGCTATCTAACAGGCGGTGGGTTGACTCATAAAAAATCAGCGTTCGCGGTTCCGTTTCAATGGCTTTTAGCGCATCACGGCGGCCTTTTGATTTGGCAGGCAGGAAGCCTTCATAACAAAAACGATCTGATGGTAAACCCGCGGCGCTTAATGCAGTGATAGCAGCACACGGCCCTGGTAGCGGCACCACGCGAATCCCCGCTTCACGGCAAGTACGCACCAGATGGTAGCCCGGATCGTTAATCAGCGGCGTACCGGCGTCGGAAACCAGCGCAATGTTCTGCCCTTCTTTTAGCTTCGCGACCAGCGTTTCCGCTTTTTGTTGTTCGTTATGGTCGTGCAGCGCGAACAATCGGGCATTAATCCCAAAATGTTGCAGCAATAAACCGGTGTGACGAGTATCCTCGGCGGCAATCAGATCTACAGCCTGTAACACCTCCAACGCACGCTGGGTAATATCCGCCAGATTACCGATAGGAGTAGGTACAATAAAGAGTTGGCCCTGAGAATTATCCGCCGATTCGTTTTGTTTCATTGTGTCGTCCGTATTGCCGATTTAATATTGAGCATTGCGTAAAAAAATATCACTGGATACAGTATGGTACCCTCAACATTTTCTCGTTTGAACGCCGCGCGCGCGCTGCCTGTCGTCCTGGCTGCGCTACTTTTCGCCGGGTGCGGCACCCAGGCGCCAGATCAAAGCGCAGCCTATATGCAGGGTTCAGCGCAAGCTGACTCCGCCTTTTACCTGCATCAGATGCAGCAAAGCGCAGATGATAGCAAGACCAACTGGCAATTACTCGCCATTCATGCACTGCTGAAAGAAGGAAAAAGCCAGCAGGCCGTCGACCTGTTCAACCAACTCCCGCAAAATCTGAACGATGCCCAGCGTCGCGAACAGTCTTTATTAGCGGTAGAAATCAAACTGGCGCAAAAAGATGTCGCAGGCGCGCAGGCCTTGCTGGATAAACTAAAACCTGCCGACTTTGCGCCAAATCAGCAAGCGCGTTACTGGCAGGCGCAGATCGTTGCCAGCCAGGGACGCCCGTCGCTTACCCTGTTGCGGGCGTTAATCGCCCAGGAACCGCTACTGGCGGCGAAAGATAAACAAAAAAATATCGACGCCACCTGGCAGGCGCTCTCCGCCATGACGCCGGATCAGGCCAAGACGTTAGTTATCAACGCCGATGAAAACGTGCTTCAGGGCTGGCTGGATCTGCAACGCGTCTGGTTTGACAACCGCAACGATCCGGACATGCTGAAAGCCGGGATCGCCGACTGGCAAAAACGCTACCCGCAAAATCCGGGGGCGAAAATGCTGCCGACGCAGCTCGTCAATGTGCAACGTTTCAAACCGGCTTCCACCAGCAAAATCGCTCTGCTGCTGCCGCTGAACGGTCAGGCTGCCGTGTTTGGCCGTACCATCCAGCAAGGTTTCGAAGCCGCGAAAAACCTCGGCACCCAGGCGGTGGAGATGCAGCCTGCCGCCGCTCCTGACGCGCCGGTCGAACCTGGCGTGGAGGAGACGCAACCACAAATGACCAACGGCGTCGCCAGTCCGTCGCAGGCCTCGGTGAGCGATCTGACTGATGACGCTCCAGCCCAGTCCGCTACGCCAGTCAGCGCGCCACAAACTCCCCCTGCTACAGCAAGCGCGCCGGCGGATCCCTCCGCTGAATTAAAAATCTACGATACCTCTTCCCAGCCGTTGGATCAGGTGCTCGCTCAGGTTCAGCAAGACGGCGCCAGTATCGTGGTCGGGCCGCTGTTGAAAAACAATGTGGAAGCGCTGATGAAAAGCAACACGCCGCTCAACGTGCTGGCGCTCAACCAGCCGGAAACGGTACGTAGCTTCCCTAATATCTGCTATTTCGCGCTCTCTCCAGAAGATGAAGCCCGTGACGCGGCGCATCATATTTATGACCAGGGCAAGCAGTCGCCGCTGCTGTTGATTCCACGCAGCGCGCTTGGCGATCGCGTGGCGAACGCCTTCACCCAGGAGTGGCAAAAACTGGGCGGCGGCATCGTGTTACAGCAAAAATTCGGCTCCGTAGCCGAGCTGAAAATGGGCGTGAACGGCGGCGCGGGTATCGCGTTGACGGGCAGTCCGGTCGCCGCCAGCGTGCCTGCGCAGCCTGGCGTCACCATTGGCGGTCTGACCATCCCTGCGCCGCCGACCGACGCGCAAATCACCGGCGGCGGACGCGTAGACGCGGTCTATATTCTGGCTACGCCGGAAGAGATTGGCTTTATCAAACCGATGATCGCCATGCGTAACGGCACCCAGAGCGGCGCGACGCTGTATGCCAGCTCTCGCAGCGCGCAAGGCACCTCCGGCCCCGACTTCCGTCTGGAAATGGAGGGTTTACAATACAGTGAAATTCCTATGCTGGCAGGCGGCAATATGCCGTTGATGCAGCAGGCGCTGAGCGCTGTACATAACGACTATTCTCTGGCGCGGATGTACGCCATGGGCGTGGATGCCTGGACGCTGGCGAACCACTTTTCGCAGATGCGTCAGGTGCAGGGATTTGAGATCAATGGTAATACCGGCGCATTAACCGCCAGCCCGGATTGTGTGATTAACAGGAAGTTATCATGGCTCAAATACCAGCAAGGGGAGATTGTTCCCGCCAGCTAACGCGTAAACAGGCTGGCGACGCGTGGGAAGCTGCCGCGCGTCGCTGGCTGGAAAGCAAAGGACTGCGGTTTATCGCCGCCAACGTGCGCGAGCGCGGCGGCGAAATCGATCTGATCATGCGCGACGGAAAAACGACGGTTTTTGTTGAGGTCCGCTATCGGCGCTCCGGGCTTTATGGCGGCGCGGCGGCTAGTGTGACCCGCAGCAAGCAACACAAATTATTACATACTGCCCGCTTGTGGCTCGCCCGCCAGAATGGGAGTTTTGATACTGTGGATTGTCGGTTCGATGTGTTAGCCTTCACCGGAAATGAGATTGAGTGGTTTCGGGATGCGTTTAACGACCACTCATAATTGAAGATTTTAAGGATTAGCGTGCTCGAAAGAATCAAAGTTTGCTTTACAGAAAGCATTCAAACTCAAATTGCTGCGGCGGAAGCGCTTCCGGATGCCATTTCCCGCGCCGCCATGACGCTGGTTCATTCCCTGCTTAACGGCAACAAAATCCTCTGTTGTGGAAACGGGACGTCCGCGGCCAACGCACAGCATTTTGCTGCCAGCATGATTAACCGCTTTGAAACGGAGCGACCCAGTTTACCCGCCATTGCACTAAATACCGATAATGTGGTCTTAACTGCGATCGCTAACGATCGCCTGCACGATGAAGTTTATGCAAAACAAGTCCGGGCGCTGGGACATGCAGGCGATGTTTTATTGGCGATCTCTACGCGTGGTAATAGTCGCGATATCGTAAAAGCCGTTGAAGCAGCCGTCACACGTGACATGACCATTGTGGCGCTAACCGGGTATGACGGGGGTGAGCTGGCCGGACTATTAGGGCCGCAGGATGTCGAAATTCGTATCCCTTCACACCACAGCGCGCGCATTCAGGAAATGCATATGCTGACGGTAAACTGCCTGTGCGATTTGATCGATAACACGCTTTTTCCTCACCAGGATGATTAAGGAGTACACATGAAGGCATTTTCGCCGCTCGCAGTCCTTATTTCTGCGTTGCTATTGCAAGGTTGCGTCGCCGCCGCGGTAGTGGGTACGGCAGCCGTCGGCACCAAAGCCGCAACCGACCCGCGTAGCGTGGGCACCCAGGTGGATGACGGAACGCTGGAACTGCGTGTCAGCAGCGCGCTGTCGAAAGATGAGCAAATCAAAAAAGAGACGCGCATCAATGTCACGGCTTATCAGGGCAAAGTTTTGTTAGTGGGCCAGTCGCCAAACAGCGAACTCTCCGCACGCGCTAAACAGATAGCGATGGGCGTTGAAGGCACCACCGAGGTCTATAACGAGATTCGCCAGGGTCAGCCTATCGGCCTGGGGACCGCCTCTAACGATACCTGGATCACCACGAAAGTTCGCTCACAGCTACTGACCAGCGATCAGGTAAAATCGTCAAACGTGAAAGTCACCACCGAAAATGGCGAAGTGTTCCTGCTGGGCCTGGTGACTGAACGTGAAGGTAAAGCGGCAGCGGACATCGCCAGCCGGGTGAGCGGCGTGAAACGCGTGACCACCGCCTTTACGTATATTAAGTAACCGGTGTGCCGGGTGGCGATAAGAATGTGTAAACCGCGTCGCCATCCGGTAAATCATCCGGCTTCGCTATTCCGCTTTTTCCCGCAGTTGCGATGAGGTCAGAATCGTCACGCCTTCTTGTGCTGGCGCCAGCGCTTCCGCCAGCATGGCCCGCGCCACATCCCGCGCATCAATCGATTTCCAGTTTCCTGGCAACAGCCGGAATAGCGGAGCGAAAAGCGTTTCATTCACCCGCCGCGTTGTTCTGTCGCCGAGCAGCATAGAAGGCCGGGCAATCGTCAAACGAGGCCAATTTTGCGCGATTAACGCCTCCTCCATTTCTCCTTTCACCCGATTGTAGAAAAACGGAGAGTGCGCGTTTGCTCCCATTGCGCTGACCACCAACATGTGCTGCGCGCCCAGTCGACGCCCGGTCAGCGCGGTATCAACCACCAGCGTATAATCCGCATGAATAAACGCCGCTTTACTTCCCGCTTCACGCCGGGTCGTGCCCAGGCAGCAAAAAACAATATCCACCGGGTCGGTCACCTGAGCTAACGCGTCGGTAAGCTGCGGATCGTGAGGGTTATAAACGCCGACAATATCCGTCAGCGGGCGACGCGTCGGCGCGGCGATAGCGCTCACCTGCGGCGTGTTGATTAACATTCTCAGCAGATGTCCGCCGACCAGTCCGGTCGCGCCGGTAATCAGTACCTGACTCATCCTCGCTCCTTTACAGATTTGTCCACCTTGCACTCTCGGCCCTATCGACCAGGCTTAATAGTCTACGAGGTAAGTATCCATCATTGTGGAAAATTTGCCTTACCCGACGCCACCACTGCGGAGGAAACGCATGAGTAAGAAAATTGCCGTTTTGATTACCGATGAATTTGAAGATTCAGAATTTACCTCGCCGGCAGCAGAATTCCGTCAGGCCGGCCATGAGGTCATCACCATCGAAAAAGAGGCGGGTAAAACGGTGAAAGGAAAAAAAGGCGAGGCCAGCGTCACCATTGATAAGGCTATTGATGACGTTCGTCCCGACGAGTTCGACGCCTTGCTATTGCCGGGAGGTCATTCGCCGGACTACCTGCGCGGCGACAGCCGTTTCGTGGATTTTACCCGCGATTTCGTTAACAGCGGTAAACCGGTTTTTGCCATTTGCCACGGCCCACAGTTGTTGATCAGCGCCGATGTCATTCGTGGCCGCAAACTCACGGCGGTGAAACCGATTATTATCGATGTGAAGAATGCGGGCGCGGAATTTTACGATCAGGAAGTCGTCGTCGATAAAGATCAGCTGGTGACCAGCCGCACGCCTGACGACCTGCCGGCATTTAACCGCGAGGCGCTACGCCTGCTGGGCGCGTGAGTCGCGTAACCAGTGCAGTTTTTTACCAAACCCCAGCGTGTTGTCGGTGAATTTAATTTCATCCAGCCGGATTTCCCATACCGGCGCTGGCAGCACCCTGGCGACCGGGAAGCGACGAAGGTAAGCTTTACGCGCGGCGTCGCTCTCCTGCCCCTCCAGACGGCGAATTTCCCCTTTAAACTGTACGCCGCGAATGCGCGCCACCGTTTTCGGCTGACCATTGACCGTTCCCGCAACTGGCGCGCACGCGCCAGACATTTGCGCATGGCGGGTTTTATCATCCGTTAACAGATACAGCGCGACGTTTTGCGCATCAAACAAATAAAACGCATTGGCGCACCACAGCTCTCCCTCATGGTGTACGCACCAGGTCACCACGTGTTGTTTCGCCAGCCAACGGCCAATAGCGGTAAGTGTGTCCATCTTTATTCTCGCTTATACTGGGAACCTGAAAATTATCATGCTGATGGCGACAATGACACCCTGGTATCTGTATCTGATTCGTACTGCAGACAATGCGCTTTACACCGGAATAACCACCGATGTGGCGCGTCGTTACAGGCAGCATCAAACGGGAAAAGGCGCAAAAGCATTACGGGGAAAAGGCGAGTTAACGCTGGCGTTTGCGGCGCAGGTCGGCAATCGCTCGCTGGCCCTGCGCATAGAGTATCGCATCAAACAGCTCACAAAGCGCCAGAAGGAGCGCCTTGTGACGGAACGCGAAGCGTTTGAGGCGCTGCTGTCCAGCCTGCAAACGCCGGTGCTTAAAAACGATTGAAGTGGTCGTGATACTCCACCAGCCCCGTCACGCCCTCCAGCGCATCCTCAGCCAAACGGTGTACCTGGAAAGCGCTTTCCGTACCGGGCCAACGGCAGTGAAGATCGTAATGTGCGGCCAGTTCAAAACCGAAGCGGCTATATAACGCCGGATCGCCCAGCGTCACGACCGCCGCGTAGCCGAACTCGTTGAGCGAATCCAGCCCTTCATACACTAACTGGCGCGCCAGCCCTTGCCCGCGATACTTTTCATCGACCGCCAGCGGCGCCATGCCGACCCACTGTAAATCTTCGCCCTGCACATCAACCGGGCTAAAGGCGACATAGCCCACCACCTGACCTTCATCATCCGTGGCCACCAGTCCGAGCGTCAGAAAACCATCTTCACGCAAATCGTGAACCAGCTTCGCTTCCGCATCGCTTTCGAATGAACGGCGTAACAGCGCATCAATACCAGGCGCATCAATGGGAATTTCTACTCGAATTAGCATGGTTCACCTACCGAGGTCTGTTTGGTTTCCGGCGAGTTTTTCATTCCCGCCTCAACAAAATCCGCCAGTTGCAGCAGCATAACGCGTAACGCTTTCGGCATCTGCTCCAGTTCGATGGCGTCCATCAGATTCTTCACATACAACCCTAACTCAGTATCGCCTTCAATGACCAGTCGACGCTGGAAAAAGAGCGTATCCGGATCCTGTTTACGGGCGGCGATCATTAGCAGATCGCTGGCGTCGGCGCTAAAACTGACGTCAGCATCCGCCTGCTGGCTAACGATCAGCTTTTCATTTTCAACCGTGGTATACCATTTTAAGTCGATGTCACGAACATGAATGCTTAACCAACGACCTTCGAGGAATTCCAGCTCTCCATCGGCCAGCGCCTGACGAAACTGCCAGCTCAGAACCTGTTCCAGAACCTGGCGCTTTAGCGCAAAGGGCGTCAGTTTAACCGGTACACTCATCAGAGACGGGCCAGCATGGACTAAGCGTGAACGCAGTTTATCTAACACGAGCTTTACTCCCTGTTTCAATAGTCCTGTTATTTTGCCATATCCAATAAATCACATGGCGGCGTAAATCAACAATTGGGTCTGATTTTCTACCCCATTATTGGTGTTACCAATACGCCTTTAACTGCCTTAAATCAAAAATTGTCGCAGCAAGGTTAACTAAAATCCCTGTTCGTTAACAATTTTGCGTCTCAGACGTAACCCTCAGGATAAATTATGGAGCTGCTCTGCCCTGCCGGAAATCTCCCGGCGCTGAAGGCGGCCATCGAAAACGGCGCTGACGCCGTTTATATCGGGTTAAAAGACGATACCAATGCCCGTCATTTTGCCGGCCTTAACTTTACCGAAAAAAAATTGCAGGAAGCGGTGAGTTTTGTTCACCAGCATCGCCGCAAATTACACATCGCCATTAATACTTTTGCGCATCCGGACGGCTATGCCCGCTGGCAGCGCGCCGTGGATATGGCGGCGCAGCTTGGCGCCGACGCGTTGATTCTCGCCGACCTCGCTATGCTGGAATATGCCGCAGAGCGTTACCCGCATATTGAGCGCCATGTTTCCGTTCAGGCCTCGGCAACCAACGAAGAGGCGATTCGCTTTTATCACCGCAACTTTGATGTCCACCGTGTAGTACTGCCGCGTGTACTGTCGATTCACCAGGTAAAACAACTGGCCCGCGTCACGCCGGTGCCGCTGGAGGTATTCGCGTTTGGCAGCCTGTGCATTATGGCGGAAGGTCGCTGCTATCTTTCTTCCTACCTGACGGGGGAGTCGCCCAATACCGTCGGCGCCTGCTCTCCCGCCCGCTTTGTCCGTTGGCAGCAAACGCCGCAGGGGCTGGAATCGCGCCTGAATGATGTCCTGATTGACCGTTACCAGGATGGCGAAAACGCAGGCTACCCAACGCTGTGTAAAGGCCGCTATTTAGTGGACGGCGAGCGCTATCACGCGCTGGAGGAGCCAACCAGCCTGAACACGCTGGAACTGCTGCCGGAGCTCATGGCGGCGAACATCGCTTCGGTGAAGATCGAAGGCCGCCAGCGCAGCCCGGCCTACGTCAGCCAGGTGGCGAAAGTGTGGCGCCAGGCGATCGATCGCTGCAAAGCCGCCCCGCAAAACTTCGTTCCACAGCGCGACTGGATGGAGACGCTCGGCGCGATGTCCGAAGGCACCCAAACCACGCTTGGCGCATATCACCGTAAATGGCAGTGAGAGGAGCTATGAAATATTCCTTAGGACCGGTGCTTTATTACTGGCCGAAAGAGACGCTGGAAGATTTTTATCAGCAGGCCGCAAAAAGCAGCGCTGATGTCATTTATCTGGGCGAAGCGGTGTGCAGCAAGCGTCGCGCGACCAAAGTCGGCGACTGGCTGGAAATGGCGAAATCCCTCGCCGCCAGCGGTAAGCAGGTGGTGCTCTCCACCCTGGCGCTGGTACAGGCGTCATCTGAATTAAGCGAGCTGAAACGCTATGTGGACAACGGCGATTTTCTGCTGGAAGCCAGCGATCTTGGCGTGGTGAATCTGTGCGCCGAGCGCAAACTGCCGTTTGTCGCCGGCCATGCGCTGAACTGCTACAACGCGGTCACGCTGCGCCGGTTGCTGAAAGAAGGCATGGTACGCTGGTGTATGCCGGTGGAGCTGTCCCGCGACTGGCTGGTGAATTTGCTTAATCAGTGCGATGAACTGGGCATCCGCAATCAGTTTGAAGTGGAAGTGTTGAGCTACGGGCATCTGCCGCTGGCCTACTCCGCTCGCTGCTTTACCGCCCGTTCGGAAGACCGCCCGAAAGATGAGTGCGAAACCTGCTGTATCAAGTATCCAAACGGTCGTGACGTGCTCTCGCAAGAGAATCAGCAGGTGTTTGTGCTTAACGGTATTCAGACCATGAGCGGCTATGTCTATAACCTTGGCAACGAACTGACGTCGATGCAGGGATTGGTCGATATCGTGCGGCTGTCGCCGTTGGGTACGGAGACATTTGCCATGCTTGATGCCTTTCGCGCTAACGAAAACGGCGGCGCGCCATTAGCGCTTGCCGCGCATAGCGACTGCAACGGCTACTGGAGGCGGCTGGCCGGGCTGGAGCTACAGGCCTAGCCGGATGGCGGCATAAAGACCTTATCTGGCCTACAAATAGCGATCCCGTAGGCCCGATAAGTGCAGCGCCATCGGGCATTGTTTTTGCCGTCAGTCTCATAAAGCTCACTTTGTTAACAACATTCGCTAATCTTTAATGCAGTATTAAAAGATTAACCGGTAACAAAGTGAGCCGTTATGACTGACAAAACTATTCCGTTCTCGGTGCTGGATCTGGCGCCGATCCCTGAAGGATCTTCGGCAAAAGAAGCCTTCACGCACTCGCTTGATCTCGCACGGCTGGCTGAAAAGCGCGGTTATCACCGCTACTGGCTGGCGGAACATCACAACATGACCGGTATCGCCAGCGCGGCGACCTCGGTATTGATTGGTTATCTGGCGGCCAATACCACAACATTACATCTTGGCTCCGGCGGCGTGATGCTGCCTAACCATTCACCGCTGGTGATTGCCGAGCAGTTCGGCACGCTGAATACGCTCTACCCGGGACGTATCGACTTAGGGTTGGGACGCGCGCCGGGTAGCGATCAGCCGACGATGCGCGCGCTGCGTCGCCATATGAGCGGCGATATCGATAACTTTCCACGCGATGTCGCAGAGCTGGTGGACTGGTTCGACGCTCGCGCCCCTAATCCGCATGTGCGCCCGGTGCCCGGCTACGGCGAGCAGATCCCGGTCTGGCTGTTGGGCTCCAGCCTGTATAGCGCACAGTTGGCGGCCCAGCTTGGCCTGCCGTTCGCCTTTGCTTCGCATTTCGCGCCGGATATGTTGTTCCAGGCGCTGCATCTGTACCGTACCCAGTTCAAACCTTCAGCGCGGCTGGAAAAACCGTACGCGATGGTGTGTATCAATATTATCGCCGCCGACAGCAACCGCGACGCCGAATTCCTGTTTACCTCCATGCAGCAGGCTTTCGTGAAGCTACGCCGTGGGGAAACCGGCCAACTGCCGCCGCCGATTGAGAATATGGAGACCTTCTGGTCGCCATCCGAGCAGTATGGCGTGCAGCAGGCGCTGAGTATGTCGCTGGTCGGTGATAAAGCGAAAGTCCGCCACGGGCTGGAATCCATCCTGCGGGAGACCCAGGCGGATGAAATTATGGTAAACGGGCAGATTTTCGACCACCAGGCACGCCTGCATTCGTTTGATTTAGCGATGGATGTTAAGGAAGAGTTGTTGGGCTGATTTTATAACGCCGATTTTCAACGGTGATGGTTGGCAATCGGCGATTTTTTTCGAAGTAATCATAGCCGGGCTTCAACATACGCCAGAAATTATATTCCGGCCATGCTTGCGCCTGGCGCATATTTTCGTCATTCATCGTAAATGGGAAGATATGGACAGGCACGCGCTTCTGCCCGCTGTTTAGCGCCTGCGCCACCAGTTGATAAATCTCTTCAATACCGGCATCGGTCATGGCATAGCAACCGGCCGAAACGCAGTTCCCGTGAACCATAATGAAATCACCGGTGTAGCCATTTGCCCGATCGTAAGCATTCGGGTAGCCAATATTAAATGCCAGATGATAGCGGCTGTTTGGGTTAAGCAACCCTTTGTTGGTGGCATAAAAGCCTTCCGGGCTTTTACCGTCTCCCTGTTTATGTTTTGGCCCTAAGCCACCAGACCATGCGCATATAGTCCAGGTTTTGTAGAGTTTGTAAGGCTTGTTATTGGCGCTTGCCCACAGTTCCAGCTTATCTTCCGCTTTCAGAATGCGGATAAATAACTGGTCGCCGGGGTGAATGATTTTTAAAGACGATGCGACAGGTTTTTCCACTGGCAGGTAAACGTCTTCATCGTACGGAGTGAGCCAGAAAAATTTTAAAATAAAAGCGATAAACAGGCTCAATAATACAATAGCGAGTAGTCCTTTACGCCCCATTTTCGTATTCCGCTTATTCTGAACCAGTTCAAGTATATATTTTCCTATGATATGAAATAGAGGAAAGGTCCAGTTCTGTACTTTTATAAAATAGTAATCGTTTTATCATGGCCGAACAGGGATATGAATAAATCGACTTATTACCAGAGAAAATCATCATGAGTGAACCTGCTTCCTTTTTTCTTCATGCACATATTACCGAGAGTAACCTCAAGAAATTTTTCCATTCACCGGCAACAAATATTAAAGACTATGACGACTGGTTGCCATGGTTTACTGAGGAGCAAAGGTTGTACGGCGATCCTGCAAAAATGCTTAACAATCTTGCCACATGTAATTCTGGTGAAAGTGAAAAGAATATTTATGCTGAACATATCAACTTTAATAAAGAAACACAGATAGTCACGATGGATCACATATTTCTCTCAGAGAGCTATGAAATCTTCATGCCACTCATGGCCTGTGTGCGGGGAATCGAGAAATTTATTACGCTAGGGGAAAATAATTTTGCGCTAATTTATTATTACTGGTGGGGTTCGGAGATCGCCATCGCGCTCGAATTTGGCGCCAATGGTAGCAGAATAACGGCAAATCCTAAGGCAGAAAATTTAACTATCGCCGATGCTTTTTTCGATGAACACGGGGAAGCACTCGCCGAAGAACTTTATAATAAACAGGGTTTTATTTGATACCATTTCGCGGACTTGTGAAATATTGCCAGATGAAAACAGCTCATCCGGCTCGTTCAATTACTGGTACACCGGCAGCAAATTAAAGCTCGACAGAATATGGATAACCGCGTTGCCAACACCGAAGACCAAAATCAGGGCAATCATCGGTTTACCGCCCCAGACGCGAAATTTCGGGCTGCCGAAACGTTCGCGAGATTTACGTGCCAACAGCGCAGGCACAATGGCCGCCCAGATAGTTGCAGCTAAACCTGCATAGCCAATGGCGTACAGAAAACCGTTCGGGTACAGCAGGCCACCAATCATCGGCGGCAGGAAAGTCAGCAGCGCCGTTTTAAAACGCCCCATTGCCGAGTCATCAAAACCAAACAGATCCGCCAGATAGTCAAACAGCCCCAGCGTCACGCCAAGGAAGGAACTGGCGACCGCAAAGTTAGAGAACACCACCAGCAGCAGATCCAGGCTGCGGCTGTTCAGCACGCCGCTCAACGCCTGTACCAGCACATCAATATTGCCGCCTTTCTGCGCAATGCCGATAAATTCCGGACGCGGGATGTTGCCCATCGTCCCCAGCAGCCAGACGGAATAGAGCGCCAGCGCCAGTAACGTCCCATAAATCAGGCATTTGACGATGGTACGCGGATCTTTGCCGTAATATTTCATCAAGCTCGGTACGTTACCGTGATAACCAAAAGAGGCCAGACAAAATGGCAGCGTCATCAGCAGGTACGGCGTATATGACGCGTGGCTTTCAGCCACGTTAAACAACGTGGCAGGCTGAACGTGCCCCAACAGGCTGCCGAAGGTCAGGAAGAAAGTAATCACTTTCGCGCCCAGCACAATCGCCGTCATCCGACTGACCGCCTTCGTACTCAGCCACACTACAAACGCCACCAGCAGCGCAAAGGCAAAACCTGCCGCTCGCGCCGGAACGTTCAACGACATCTCAGCAAAGGTATGATGCAGAATCGAGCCGCTCGCCGAGATATAGGCGTAAGTCAGGATGTAGAGCACAAAGGCAATGGAAATACCGTTGACAATGTTCCAGCCTTTCCCCAACAGATCTTTGGTGATGGTGTCGAAACTCGAACCAATGCGGTAGTTAAGGTTGGCTTCGAGGATCATCAGCCCGGAGTGCAGCATACAAAACCAGGTAAAGACCAGCGCCGCCATCGACCAGAAGAACCACGCCCCGGACATGACCACCGGCAGGGAGAACATCCCCGCGCCAATGATGGTGCCGCCGATAATCACCACGCCGCCAAGCAGCGAAGGTGACGTTTGGGTGGTGGTAAGTGTTGCCATTCAGCTCTCTCTCCAGTCATTTATAGTGTGACTATCTCTCAATACGCTGCACTGTACCAGTACACGAGTACAAAAGAAATAAAAAAAGCCCCGATTGTGACGATCGGGGCTGTATATTTTACTTTACGCTGTGAATGCGCAGGTCAGCGTGAGTTACGCATCACCGCCGAAACGACGGCGACCGGTAGAGTCATCACGACGCGGACCACGGCTTTCACGACGCTCGCCGCTGAAGCGACGACCATCACCACGACCACCTTCACGACGTTCGCCGCTGAAATTACGACCGCCTTCACGACGTTCGCCACTGAAGCTACGACCACCGCCGCGACGTTCGCCGCCCGCGTGCGGAACCGCATCACCCAACAGCTGCATATTCATCGGCTTGTTCAGAATGCGGGTACGCGTGAAGTGCTGCAACACTTCGCCCGGCATACCTTTCGGCAGCTCGATGGTGGAGTGAGACGCGAACAGCTTAATGTTACCAATGTAACGGCTGCTGATGTCGCCTTCGTTAGCGATAGCGCCCACGATATGACGAACTTCAACGCCGTCATCACGGCCCACTTCAATGCGGTATAACTGCATATCGCCAACGTCACGACGTTCACGACGCGGACGTTCTTCACGGTCGCCACGCGGGCCACGGTCATTACGCTCGCGCGGACCACGGTCGTCACGGTCACGGAATTCACGCTTAGGACGCATCGGCGCATCCGGCGGCAGAATCAGCGGACGCTCGCCTTGCGCCATTTTCAGCAGTGCGGCGGCCAGCGTTTCGAGATCCAGCTCTTCGCCTTCAGCAGACGGCTGGATTTTCGCCAGCAGCGCACGGTACTGATCCAGATCGCTGCTTTCCAGTTGCTGTTGAACTTTCGCGGCGAATTTTTCCAGACGGCGTTTACCCAGCAGTTCTGCGTTCGGCAGTTCCACTTCCGGAATGGTCAGCTTCATGGTGCGTTCGATATTGCGCAGCAGACGACGCTCGCGGTTCTCAACGAACAGCAGCGCGCGACCGGCGCGACCCGCACGGCCGGTACGACCGATACGGTGAACGTAGGACTCGGAGTCCATCGGAATATCGTAGTTCACCACCAGGCTGATACGTTCAACGTCCAGACCACGTGCCGCAACGTCGGTAGCGATCAGGATGTCCAGACGACCATCTTTCAGGCGTTCCAGAGTCTGCTCACGCAGCGCCTGGTTCATATCGCCATTCAACGCGGCGCTGTTGTAGCCGCTACGTTCCAGCGCTTCTGCTACTTCCAGGGTCGCGTTTTTGGTACGCACGAAGATAATCGCCGCATCAAAGTCTTCCGCTTCCAGGAAACGCACCAGCGCTTCGTTTTTACGCATGCCCCAGACAGTCCAGTAGCTCTGGCTGATGTCAGGACGGGTAGTCACGCTGGACTGAATGCGCACTTCCTGCGGCTCTTTCATAAAGCGGCGGGTAATGCGACGAATCGCTTCCGGCATGGTGGCGGAGAACAGAGCGGTCTGATGACCTTCCGGGATCTGCGCCATAATAGTTTCAACGTCTTCGATGAAGCCCATACGCAGCATTTCGTCGGCTTCATCCAGCACCAGACCACTCAGTTTAGAGAGGTCGAGAGTGCCACGTTTTAAGTGATCAAGCAGACGTCCCGGCGTACCGACAACGATCTGCGGCCCCTGACGCAGGGCGCGTAACTGCACGTCATAACGCTGACCGCCGTACAGGGCAACCACGTTTACGCCGCGCATGTGTTTAGAGAAATCCGTCATGGCTTCGGCAACCTGTACCGCCAGTTCGCGGGTTGGCGCCAGCACCAGAATCTGAGGTGCCTTCAGCTCAGGATCAAGATTGTTGAGCAGCGGTAAAGAGAACGCTGCGGTTTTGCCGCTACCGGTCTGGGCCATGCCCAGCACGTCGCGACCGCCCAGCAGATGCGGAATGCACTCTGCCTGGATTGGAGATGGTTTTTCGTAACCCAGATCGGTAAGGGCTTCAAGGATAGGAGCCTTCAGCCCCAGATCTGCAAAAGTGGTTTCGAATTCAGCCATGTAGTACGTGTGCCTCAAAATTAATGGCGGCCAGTCTACATAACTCATCATGAAATTGATCTGCAATTTTCATTGAAAAGTGTGAACCGGCTCAAAGTAGGTGTATTAACGAACAACAACGCCCTCACCCGCGAAGGTGATGGCAATCAAAAAGATTACGGGCTGATATGTTCGTCAGCTATTGCTGGTCCGATTCTGCCAGGTCATCTTGGTCCTGGCCCAGGAGCGATAATTCCAACAATGCGTATCGGTGCTCAACAAAGTTATGAACGTTGTTGGCCACCGCCAGTTTGAACAGAGCCGTGGCGCTGTCCAAATCCCCCAGACTTAGGTAATACTTACCTAAATAGAAGTTGGTTTCACTGAGATGCTCAGCGAGCGAGGTGTTATCCGTTGCGTCCGCCTTGAGCCTTTCCATCAGCGTTGCTTCGCTAATGTCGCCCAGGTAGAACTCGACAATGTTCCATCCCCATTGCTCTTTATCCGATTTTTCAAAGCGTGCTTTTAACGCTTCTTTCGCCTGCTTCTCATTAAGCTTCTGCTCAACAAGATACAGCCACAGGCTGCGGTAAGGATCATTGGGATCGTCTTGATAAAACGCCAGCAGATCATCTTGCGCTAACTTATCACGGCCGCCGTAATACAATGCGATACCGCGGTTTAAGTGCGCGTAGTTGTAAGTTGGATCAAGCTCTAGTACAGAATCAAACGCTTCATAGGCAGCATCAAAATTGCCTGCCTGCGTTAAATAAATGCCTAAGTAATTGAATACTTCAGGCATATCCGGTCTGATTGCCAGCGCTTGTGAAAAATCATTTCGCGCTAATGCCCTCAAACCAAGACTATCATACAACACTCCGCGCTCATATAAAAGCTGTGCGCGTTCGTCATCGGTTAAAGCCCGACTGGCAAGAATCTGTTCCATACGCGCCAGAATCACTTCCTGCTGTAAAGTCGGTTGCAATGGTACTGCGAGGACTTCACTTTTACGCCAGGCGGAATTACTGCATCCTGCAAGCGTAAGTGCTGTCGCAACGAAACACCAGCGCAAAAAAGGCTTCATTTCCCACTCCCGAAGACAACGATTGAATGAACGTCCTGTTCCCCGGTGGCTCAACAAGGCGTCCAGCCAGGTCTAAAGCCCTCCGCACTGCGGAGGGCAAAAGGCTACCTTACTCGGCCTGTTCGCTCGCCGGAGCTTCCGGCGCAGCCGCAGGTTGAGACTGCTCGGTTGCTTCTTTAATGCTCAGACGTACACGGCCCTGGCGGTCAACTTCCAGAACCTTAACCGGGACTTCCTGACCCATCTGCAGATAATCGGTCACTTTCTCTACACGCTTATCCGCGATTTGAGAGATGTGAACCAGACCTTCTTTACCGCCGCCGATGGCAACAAACGCGCCAAAGTCAACGATACGGGTCACTTTACCATTGTAGATACGGCCGACTTCGATCTCTGCGGTAATCTCTTCGATACGACGGATAGCGTATTTCGCTTTTTCACCGTCGGTCGCCGCGATCTTCACAGTACCGTCATCTTCGATTTCGATGGTGGTGCCGGTCTCTTCAGTCAGCGCGCGGATCACAGAACCGCCTTTACCGATCACGTCTTTGATCTTGTCCGTGCTGATCTTGATGGTATGGATACGCGGCGCAAATTCAGAGATATCGCCGCGCGGCGCGTTGATCGCCTGTTCCATCACGCCCAGGATGTGCAGACGCGCACCTTTAGCCTGGTTCAACGCAACCTGCATGATCTCTTTGGTGATACCTTCAATTTTGATATCCATCTGCAGCGCAGAGATACCGTCGCGGGAACCCGCCACTTTGAAGTCCATATCGCCCAGGTGATCTTCGTCGCCCAGAATGTCAGACAGTACAACGTAGTTGTCGCCTTCTTTCACCAGACCCATAGCGATACCTGCTACGGCGGCTTTAATTGGCACGCCAGCGTCCATCAGCGCCAGAGAAGCGCCGCACACGGAAGCCATAGAGGAAGAACCGTTGGATTCGGTGATTTCAGACACCACGCGAACGGTGTACGGGAATTTATCCATGTCCGGCATCACTGCCAGCACGCCGCGCTTCGCCAGACGACCGTGACCAATTTCACGACGCTTCGGAGAACCGACCATGCCGGTTTCGCCTACGGAGTACGGAGGGAAGTTGTAGTGGAACAGGAAGCTGTCAGTGCGCTCGCCCATCAGTTCATCAAGCACCTGCGCGTCACGGGCAGTACCCAGAGTCGCGGTAACCAGCGCCTGCGTTTCACCACGGGTAAACAGAGCGGAACCGTGAGTACGCGGCAGTACGCCAGTGCGCACGTCCAGACCACGGATCATGTCTTTTTCACGGCCATCAATACGCGGCTCGCCTGCCAGTACGCGGCTACGCACCACGTTTTTCTCGATGGCGTGCAGGATTTCGCCCAGCTCGTTAGCATCCAGAGTTTCATCTTCTGCAATAAGCTGCTCGATGGTTTCGGATTTGATTACGTCAACCTGAGCATAGCGTTCTTGTTTATCGGTGATGCGGTACGCGTCGCTCAGACGAGATTCAGCAAGCGCAGCAACACGCGCGTTCAACGCGTCGTTGACGGCTTCCGGCTGCCAGTCCCAACGCGGTTTACCGGCTTCTTTCACCAGATCGTTGATCGCCTGGATAACAACCTGCTGCTGCTCGTGACCGAATACCACCGCGCCCAGCATAGTGTCTTCGCTCAGCAGTTCAGCTTCGGATTCCACCATCAGCACAGCCGCTTCGGTACCGGCAACCACCAGGTCCAGCTTGCTTTCTTTCAGCTCGTCCTGGGTCGGGTTCAGCACGTACTGGTCATTGATGTAACCTACGCGCGCCGCGCCGATTGGGCCGTTGAACGGAATGCCGGACAGCGACAGCGCAGCGGATGCGCCGATCATGGCAACGATGTCTGGGTTAACCTGCGGGTTAACGGAAACGACGGTCGCAATAACCTGCACTTCGTTAACGAAGCCTTCCGGGAACAGCGGACGAACCGGGCGGTCAATCAGACGCGCAATCAGGGTTTCGCCTTCGCTTGGACGGCCTTCACGACGGAAGAAGCTGCCCGGGATACGACCAGCAGCGTAGGTACGCTCCTGATAGTTAACGGTCAGTGGGAAGAAGTCCTGGCCTGGCTTGGCTTTTTTCTGGCCGACAACGGTAACGAATACGGCGGTGTCATCCATGCTTACCATAACAGCGGCAGTGGCCTGACGCGCCATCATGCCAGTTTCCAGCGTAACGGTATGCTGACCGTACTGGAATTTACGAACGATCGGATTAAGCAAAATAATATCCTTTCCAATTTTTGACGGCATAATACGCGCCGTCGTTAATACCCGATCTTCTGCGCATCCTCGCGACTAATGACAACCCTAACCCTGATATGGGTAAAGCCTCTCATTAGCCGCGCGAACCTCTGCAACGGAAGATCATTCATAGCAACAATACATTAGTTTCCAGCGAATTGCTGCCATCTGCTGGAAAAAAGGGGCCATGAAGGCCCCCTCTTTCTGAAACTCGAAAGAATTAGCGACGCAGACCCAGACGCTCAATCAGCGCGGTGTAGCGTGCAACATCTTTACGTTTCAGGTAGTCGAGCAGTTTACGACGCTGAGAAACCATACGCAGCAGACCACGACGGCTGTGGTGATCTTTTTTATGCTCTGCAAAGTGACCCTGCAGGTGGTTAATCTGTGCAGTCAACAGAGCAACCTGAACATCGGTAGAACCGGTGTCGTTTGCGTCACGACCGAACTCAGAAACGATTTTAGCTGTAGCTTCAGTACTTAGAGACATTTTAAAACTCCAAAGTATTTAAGAATGAGAGGACGCCGATCTCTAATTCAGCGATCCCAGTGTACGCCGCGTAAACTGTTAAATAATTTACGCGACGTTAAGCGGCGGTATTCTACTCGCAGCGCTCTTTTATCGCAAGACGAAGCGACATTACGCTGGGTACTCTACTACCAGCCGACGAGGCGCGACACGGCCTTCGTCGTCAATTTCGCCCATACCGATAAATTTATCGTCTTCACCTTCCGTCACACGAACCAGTCCCTTCAACGGCGCGCCCGTGGTACGAACCGGGTTGCCATTTTTGAAGTATACCGAAGATGTTAACGGCAGATTAACAACAGGGTAGTCCGAAGCTGGACTGTCCATTGGCATCAATAATGGATCGAGCAACTGCGCCGCCGGAACGCCCTGCTGCTCCGCCTGTGCTACCAGCGTCTGCAAATGCTCCAGCGTCACCATACGATCCACCGGATACTTGCTGACCGTCAGACGACGCAGGTACGTTACGTGCGCGCCACAGCCCAGTTTTTCACCTAAATCATCAATAATGGTACGAATATAGGTGCCTTTGGAGCAATGAACTTCCAGCTCCAGCTCGTTACCTTCATGGCGAATAAACAGCAGCTCATAGACGGTAATCGGGCGGGCTTCGCGCGGCACTTCGATACCCTGGCGGGCATATTCGTACAGCTTCTTGCCCTGATACTTCAGCGCCGAATACATCGAGGGAATCTGTTCGATATCCCCACGAAAGGTCTCCAGCGCGCTCGCAAGCTGCTCAGCGCTGAAAGTCACCGGACGCTCCTGCACGATTTGACCATCGGCGTCAGAGGTATCCGTGCGCTGCCCCAGACGGGCAATAACACGATAGCGTTTGTCAGAATCCAGCAGGTACTGCGAAAATTTTGTCGCTTCGCCGAGGCAAATCGGCAACATGCCGGTCGCCAGCGGGTCCAGCGCGCCGGTATGCCCGGCGCGGTTGGCATTGTAGATGCGCTTAACTTTCTGCAGCACGTCATTGCTGGACATACCCTGCGGCTTATCCAGCAGCAGAACGCCGTGAATGTCGCGGCCACGACGACGAGGACGACTCATCAGTCCTCCTTGCTGTCGTCCGGGTTCACACGACGTTCTTCGTCATGTTTCACCACGTTAGTTACCAGGTTGGACATACGCATCCCTTCCACCAGCGAGTTGTCGTAGAAGAAGGTCAGTTCCGGCACGATGCGCAGACGCATCGCTTTACCCAGCAAGCTGCGGATGAAACCAGACGCTTCCTGCAACGCTTTGATGCCCGCTTTTACTGCGTCTTCATCTTTGTCGTTCAAAAAGGTGACAAACACTTTGGCATAGGCCAGGTCACGGGACATTTCGACACCGGAGACGGTAGTCATCATGCCCAGGCGCGGGTCTTTAATTTCGCGCTGCAGGATGATTGCGATCTCTTTTTGCATCTCTTGCGCTACGCGCTGAGGGCGACCAAATTCTTTCGCCATAATAAATTCTCCAGAATAAAGACAAAAAAGGGGCCATAAGCCCCTTTTTAAATTTCTTGCCGGGTGGCGCTTCGCTTACCCGGCCTACGCCTAATCATCTTCTAAGGATTTTGGATTGCAACAAGGCGGCAAGCTCGTAAATCCCCGGGAGCATAGATAACTATGTGACCGGGGTGAGCGAGCGCAGCCAACGCCGTTGCGGCCCAAAAGACGACGAAGATTAAGCGATGGTACGTTGGATCTCGATAATTTCGAATACTTCAATCATATCGCCAACGCGAACGTCGTTGTAGTTCTTCACGCCGATACCACATTCCATGCCGTTACGGACTTCGTTAACGTCATCTTTGAAGCGGCGCAGGGATTCCAGCTCGCCTTCATAGATAACCACGTTGTCGCGCAGTACGCGGATTGGGTTATGGCGTTTAATCGTACCTTCGGTAACCATACAGCCCGCGATCGCGCCGAATTTCGGCGATTTGAACACATCGCGCACTTCAGCCAGACCGATAATCTGCTGTTTCAGTTCCGGAGACAGCATACCGCTCATCGCCGCTTTCACTTCGTCGATCAGGTTATAGATGACGGAGTAGTAACGCAGATCCAGGCTTTCAGATTCGATCACTTTACGCGCAGAGGCATCGGCACGAACGTTGAAGCCAACCAGAATGGCGTTGGACGCCGCAGCCAGGGTCGCGTCGGTTTCGGTGATACCACCTACGCCAGAACCGATGATCTTCACTTTCACTTCGTCGGTAGACAGTTTCAGCAAAGAGTCGGAGATCGCTTCCACAGAACCCTGTACGTCGGCCTTCAGCACGATGTTCACTTCGTGAACTTCGCCTTCGGTCATGTTGGCGAACATGTTCTCAAGTTTAGATTTCTGCTGACGCGCCAGTTTAACTTCACGGAATTTACCCTGACGATACAGAGCAACTTCACGCGCTTTCTTCTCGTCGCGAACGACGGTCACTTCGTCACCCGCAGCCGGAACGCCGGACAGGCCGAGGATTTCCACCGGAATGGACGGCCCCGCTTCCAGCACTTCCTGACCCAGTTCGTTACGCATCGCACGCACGCGGCCGTATTCGAAGCCACACAGCACGATATCGCCCTTATGCAGCGTACCTTCGCGTACCAGAACGGTAGCCACCGGACCACGACCTTTATCCAGGAAGGATTCGATCACCGCACCGCTCGCCATACCTTTACGAACGGCTTTCAGTTCCAGAACTTCGGCCTGCAGCAGGATAGCGTCCAGCAGTTCGTCGATACCGGTGCCCGCTTTCGCAGACACGTGAACGAACTGGCTCTCGCCGCCCCACTCTTCCGGCAGAATGCCGTACTGGGACAGTTCGTTCTTAACGCGATCCGGATCGGCTTCCGGCTTATCGATTTTGTTCACCGCAACCACGACCGGCACACCTGCCGCTTTCGCGTGCTGGATAGCTTCGATAGTCTGCGGCATCACGCCATCGTCTGCCGCTACCACCAGAACCACGATATCCGTTGCCTGGGCGCCGCGAGCACGCATAGAAGTAAACGCGGCGTGACCCGGGGTATCCAGGAAGGTGATCATCCCGTTGTCAGTTTCAACGTGGTAAGCACCGATGTGCTGGGTAATGCCGCCCGCTTCGCCAGAGGCTACTTTCGTGGAACGAATGTAGTCCAGCAGAGAGGTTTTACCGTGGTCAACGTGGCCCATGATGGTCACAACCGGTGCGCGCGGTTCAGCCGCAGCGCCGGTATCACGGTCGCTCATTACCGCTTCTTCCAGTTCGTTTTCACGACGCAGGATAACTTTGTGGCCCATCTCTTCGGCAACCAGTTGTGCGGTTTCCTGGTCGATAACCTGGTTGATGGTGGCCATAGCACCCAGCTTCATCATCGCTTTGATGACCTGAGAGCCTTTAACCGCCATCTTGTTCGCCAGTTCGCCAACGGTGATGGTTTCACCGATCACCACGTCACGGTTAACGGCCTGAGCGGGCTTCTGGAAGCCTTGCTGTAAAGAAGACCCTTTACGCTTGCCGCCTTTACCGCCGCGAACCGCAGCACGCGCTTCTTCGCGATCGGCTTTGGATTCGGCATGTTTGCCTTTTTTCGCCGGACGCGCTGCTTTTGCATTACGGCCACGACCACGACCGCCTTCAACTTCACGATCGTTTTCGTCTTCGGCCTGGCGAGCGTGCTGAGAAGTGGTGACATGATAGTCACTGGTGTCTTCTACTGGCTCAGGCGTTGCGGTCCATTTGTTTTCTTCCGCCATGCGGCGAGCTTCTTCTGCTACACGACGCGCTTCTTCTTCGAGTTTGCGACGTGCTTCTTCTTCCGCTTTACGCTTCAGCTCTGCAGCTTCATTCTCACGGCGGGCTTTTTCGGCCTGGGCGGTTTTGGTCATATCGTCAGTCTGTTGATTGCTCACTTTGTCTTTTTCCGCAGCTTCACGTTTCGCTTTTTCAGCGGCTTCACGCTTAGCTTGTTCTGCGGCCTCGCGTTCAGCTTTTTGTTGCGCCTCGCGTTTGGCCTGTTCTTCTGCCTCACGACGGGCTTGCTCTTCCGCTTCACGCTGCGCCTGCTCTTCCGCGGCCAGGCGTTCAGCCTCTTGCGGATCGCGTTTCACAAAGGTGCGCTTCTTGCGGACTTCGATTTGTACCGATTTACTTTTTCCACCGGTACCTGGAATGTTCAGGGTGCTGCGCGTCTTACGCTGCAGCGTCAGTTTATCGGGACCAGAAACCGCTTCGCGGTTCAGGTGCGCCAGTAAAGTCTGTTTTTCTTGTGCGGACACAGAGTCGTCAGCAGATTTCCGGATACCTGCATCAGCAAACTGCTGTACCAGGCGATCCACGGAAACCTGTCTCTCTGCGGCCAGCGCTTTTAGGGTTACATCTGTCATGCTGTTCCTTCCTGCTACAGTTTATTACGCTTCGTCGCCGAACCAGCAAATATTACGGGCAGCCATAATCAGCTCACCGGCTTTTTCGTCGGTCAACCCTTCGATATCAGCCAGATCATCAATGCCCTGGTCGGCGAGATCTTCCAGCGTACAAACACCACGAGCCGCCAGTTTGAAAGCCATATCGCGATCTAATCCTTCCAGATTCAGCAGATCGTCAGCCGGTTTGTTATCACCGAGGCTTGCTTCCTGGTCCTGCGCCAGAGTGGCCAGTGCGTTTTTAGCACGCTCGCGCAGTGCTTCAACGGTCGGCTCATCAAGGCCGTCAATTTCCAGCAGTTCTTTCATTGGCACATAGGCCAGTTCCTCGAGCGTGGAGAAACCTTCTTCTACCAGAACGGTCGCGAACTCTTCATCAATATCAAGATATTTAGTAAAGATCTCGATAGCGGCATGTGCTTCAGCCTGATGTTTAGCCTGCAAGTCATCAACGGTCATTACGTTGAGTTCCCAGCCGCTCAATTGCGAAGCCAGGCGGACGTTCTGACCATTACGTCCGATCGCCTGCGCCAGATTACCGGCTTCAACGGCGATATCCATGGTATGTTTATCTTCGTCCACCACGATAGACGCGACGTCTGCCGGCGCCATCGCATTAATGACGAACTGCGCCGGGTTATCATCCCACAGCACGATATCGATACGCTCACCGCCCAGTTCGGTAGAGACCGCCTGAACGCGCGCGCCGCGCATCCCCACGCAAGCGCCGACCGGATCGATACGTTTATCGTTGGTTTTCACTGCGATTTTCGCACGAGAACCCGGATCGCGAGCCGCCGCTTTAATTTCAATCACTTCTTCGCCGATTTCCGGCACTTCGATGCGGAACAGTTCGATCAGCATTTCCGGCTTGGAACGGGTGACGAACAGCTGCGCGCCACGCGCTTCTGGACGTACAGCGTACAGAACACCGCGGATGCGGTCGCCCGGACGGAAGTTTTCACGCGGCAGCATATCTTCACGCAGAATCACCGCTTCAGCGTTACCGGCCATCCCTTCGGATTTAATTTCCAGAGAGATATTGTCGCGGTTCACTTTCTTCACCACGCCAGTGACAATTTCGCCTTCCTGGTCGCGGAACTGATCGACAACCATCGCGCGTTCAGCTTCACGGACCTTCTGTACGATAACCTGTTTCGCAGTCTGCGTGGTGATACGGTCAAAGGTGACAGATTCAATCTGATCTTCAACATAGTCGCCGACATTCAGGCTTTCGTCTTCAAAACGCGCCGCTTCCAGCGTAATTTCCTTCGTCGGCATGGTCACTTCTTCAACGATCAACCAACGGCGGAAAGTATCAAAATCACCGCTTTTACGATCGATTTCTACACGAACATCGATCTCCTGCTCATATTTTTTCTTTGTTGCTGTCGCCAGCGCACTTTCCAGCGCTTCAAAAATTTTTTCGCGTGGCAGCGCTTTTTCGTTGGAGACGGCTTCAACAACAGCCAAAATTTCTTTGTTCATCGCGGGCTTTTCACCTCATCCAGACTGTTAAAAGTGGGGAACCAGGTTCGCCTTCTGGATATTACTCAGCGCGAACACTTCATCTTTGCCTTCGACTGTGACGGTAATCATTTCACCGTCCACCGCTTTGATAATGCCCTGCCACTTGCGACGGTTCTGTACCGCCATGCGAAGAACCAGCGCGACTTCTTCACCCTGGAAACGCGCATAATGATCGGCAGTGAACATAGGACGGTCGAGACCCGGTGACGAGACTTCAAGGTTGTAAGCCACGGAGATAGGATCTTCAACGTCCAGCACCGCGCTTACCTGGTGGCTCACATCAGCACAATCATCAACATTGATGCCATCTTCACTATCAATATAGATGCGCAGTGTGGATGTGCGACCGCGAATAAATTCGATGCCGACCAGCTCGTAGCCTAAGGCTTCAACTGGTGCTGTAATCATCTCTGTTAATTTTTGCTCTAATGTGGACAAGCCCACCCCCAAGACATAAAAAAAGGGCCTAAAGCCCAGTTATTCTGTAGTCAGATAACAAAAAACCCCGATAAATCGGGGCTTTAGATAACTGAACCCTATAACCGCAACGGCGGTCTGGTGTACCTTCCGAAAGAATTTTTTTCAAATCCAGCTACGAAGGACATAATCTTCACAGTATATTTGAAAAAGAACTCTAAGGGAAAGTGGTTGCGGGGGCCGGATTTGAACCGACGACCTTCGGGTTATGAGCCCGACGAGCTACCAGGCTGCTCCACCCCGCGCCTGAAACGTGGCAAATTCTACTCGTTTTGGGCAAAATTTGCAAATACTGCTGGGATTTGGTACCGAGGACGGGACGTAAAATCTGCGCACAGTATAGTGACCAGGCATGAGTTATGTCAACCCTATTCCCAATATGCAGATGAATGAATATCACTCTTCGTTATACTCATCCCACCTCTCCGGCTTATACACGCATTTCACAACGTTATTTCAGTAAACCTTCACTAAACGCTTCCTGTCTCTGCTAAAAGATGATTAAATGAAAACTCAGTTATTTTGCATAAAAATGCACTAAAGCAGAAACCGATCTCATTATCAGTCAATCAAGCAGGGTTCTATTCTATGACGACGATTCTTAAGCATCTTCCAGCAGGTCAACGTATTGGTATCGCTTTTTCCGGCGGTCTGGACACCAGCGCCGCGCTGCTGTGGATGCGACAAAAAGGAGCTGTCCCATATGCTTATACTGCGAATCTGGGACAACCGGATGAGGATGACTATGACGCCATTCCTCGTCGCGCAATGGAGTATGGCGCAGAGAATGCTCGCCTGATTGATTGCCGCAAGCAGTTGGTTGCAGAAGGGATCGCAGCGATTCAGTGCGGCGCTTTCCATAATACGACTGGCGGACTGACCTATTTCAATACCACGCCTCTGGGCCGTGCCGTAACCGGCACGATGCTGGTCGCCGCGATGAAAGAAGACGGCGTGAATATCTGGGGCGACGGCAGTACCTATAAAGGCAACGATATTGAACGTTTCTATCGTTACGGCCTGCTGACGAATGCTGAATTACAGATTTACAAACCGTGGCTGGATACCGACTTTATCGATGAGCTGGGTGGTCGCCATGAGATGTCTGAATTTATGATTGCCTGCGGTTTCGACTATAAAATGTCCGTTGAAAAAGCCTACTCCACCGACTCCAACATGCTCGGCGCCACGCATGAAGCGAAAGATCTGGAGTTTCTTAACTCCAGCGTCAAGATCGTCAACCCGATTATGGGCGTGAAGTTCTGGGACGAGAGCGTGAAGATCCCGGCAGAAGAGGTGACCGTCCGCTTCGAACAGGGCCACCCTGTTGCCCTGAACGGTAAAACCTTCAGCGATGATGTTGAGATGATGCTGGAAGCAAACCGCATCGGCGGCCGTCACGGCCTGGGCATGAGCGACCAAATTGAAAACCGCATCATTGAAGCAAAAAGCCGCGGTATTTATGAAGCCCCCGGAATGGCGCTGCTGCACATCGCTTACGAGCGTCTGTTGACCGGTATTCACAACGAAGACACCATTGAACAGTATCATTCTCATGGTCGTCAGCTGGGTAAACTGCTGTATCAGGGCCGCTGGTTCGACTCGCAGGCGCTGATGCTGCGTGACGGCCTGCAACGTTGGGTCGCCAGCCAGATTACCGGTGAAGTGACGTTGGAGCTGCGTCGCGGCAACGACTACTCCATCCTGAACACCGTGTCCGACAACCTGACCTATAAGGCTGAGCGTCTGACCATGGAGAAAGGCGAGTCCGTATTCTCACCGGACGATCGTATCGGTCAGTTGACCATGCGTAATCTGGACATTACCGATACCCGCGAGAAACTGTTCGGCTACGCGAAAGCGGGTCTGTTAACCGCCTCTTCCGCGACCGGTCTGCCGCAGGTTGAGAATCTGGAAAACAAAGGCAAATAAGCCCGCGTCGTTGATGCAACAGGCCGCGAAAGCGGCCTTTTTTATTGCCAGCTTAGGCTCACATAATTTTTAAGTAAAACTAAATTGAAATTTACTAAAATAAAATCAATAATAAATTCACTTAATTAACGGTTTTATTTACTAAAAAGGTAGAAAAATGAACAGTGAACACTTTGTACGCCTAGCCTTAGATATCCTTAAATGCAGCCAAAAAGAACTTGCTGGAAAGCTAGGGGTTTCCTCCACTCAAATTAGCAAGTGGAAAAAAGGTGAACATATGTCTGATGATATGGAAAAGAAATTCAGAAAAATCACCAACATAGGCGAGTATTCTCCACTGCTTGTTGAGTGGGCAGGCTCCGTCAGTAATGCAGAAAAATGGGATCGTCTGATGCATTTTATTGCTGATAGAGTACATGACAGAGCAGAAACCGGCTACGTCACAACACCTCTACTCGACGAAGAAGGGTTCTTATGTGAAGAAACGATTGATACATTGGAAAAAATGGGGTTATCCGCTCCAAAATCGTTCCCTGTTGAATTAGATATCAACTATGAGAATACAGATGATGAAGAAACTGAAGATCTATGGGACTCCATCAGCAATAACCCTCACAGTTCAATTATTGAAAAAATCTATAACTCGCTGAATGATGTCTATGGCTTTTATGCTGCTTATGTTGATGAATTAATACAAGATGAAGGGTTGGATATCTATTCAACTGATGCCATCAATATTATGTATTCTTTGATGTCGCTTGCAGCTTGCAAAATTGAGATTGATTCAGCAACAGCACCGAATTTTCGACAATTCCGTTATGAAGTTGAGAAGGATTATGAAAACTGGTTAAGCCAACTCAAACTTCTGGCATTCCGTGCAGGAATTCCATTACGAGCAGAGCTCCTCCAGATGGTTTACGATAGTGCAGATGATCTGAGTGTTGCAGCTGAGGCTGAAAGCTTAGATTTAAATAAATCACGAATCCACCCAGATATCTACATGAATGAAATACTGACTGGTATGCGAATCATTCACCAAGTTCTCCCTGTAATTATGGAAAAACTTGAAATTACAGATTTCGAGTTGGATGAAAGCGCCTTACACATAGGAAGATAACTGAGGCGGCCCTAAGTTAGTAAAGGGCCTCCGTTTTCAACAGACGAAAAAAAGACGCTTTTCAGCGTCTTTTTCCTGGAATATTGGTACCGAGGACGGGACTTGAACCCGTAAGCCCTATTGGGCACTACCACCTCAAGGTAGCGTGTCTACCAATTCCACCACCTCGGCACGGATACTGCTATTAGCGCGGGATATCGCTGGTCGGCTGGGCCGGTGCAGCAGGTTGAGTCTGCTCGGTCTTCGCCGGCGCGCTCAGATTTTCCCACTCGCTTCCTTTATTGGTTTTGTTGCTATTGATATTACCCAACACCAGACTGATGATGAAGAACAGCGTCGCCAATACCGCCGTCATTCGGGTCATGAAGTTACCAGAACCACTTGAACCAAATAGCGTAGCGGAAGCGCCTGCTCCGAAGGAGGCTCCCATATCAGCGCCTTTACCTTGCTGCAGCATGATCAGACCTACAAGGCCAATTGCCACAATAAGGAAAACAACTAAAAGAGCTTCGTACATAATCAACCTGTTCCTTGCGGAGTTGCCGCGTACCAATGCTTCTACCAATAAAGCGGGATTTTTACTGTTTCCCACTGAAGCGGGTGTGAATACTAACCAAAGCGAATGACCTTCGCAAGGGCAATTTAAGCGCATTGTATCAACTGCGGAAAAAAACAGCAAAAGCGTTGTTTTTTGCGGGCCGTAAGGCGGCAACCGCCGCCTTTTTAGTCACTTAAACGCTTAAACGGCTTTTACCGCATCCGCGATACGATGGGCGAATGCCGTAACCTGCGCTTCATCCTCGCCTTCCACCATCACGCGAATCAACGGTTCGGTACCGGATTTACGTAGCAGTACCCGCCCACGATTGCCGAGCGTGGCTTCTACGTCCGCCGTTACCGCTTTCACCGCTTCATTTTCCAGCGGATCGCCGCTACCGGCGGTGTAACGCACGTTAACCAGAATCTGCGGGAACATTTTCATACCGCTGCACAGATCGTGCAGACTCATATGATTACGCACCATCGCCGCCAGAACTTGTAGCCCCGCTACAATACCGTCGCCAGTGGTCGTTTTATCCAACAGAATAACGTGACCAGAGTTTTCCGCGCCGATGCGCCAGCCTTTTTCCTGCAATTTTTCCAGCACGTAGCGGTCGCCCACTTTCGCCCGGGCAAACGGAATGCCAAGCTGCTTGAGCGCCAGCTCCAGCCCCATATTGCTCATCAGCGTCCCCACCGCGCCGCCGCGCAGTTGCCCCTGGCGCAGCCCTTCGCGCGCGATGATATACATAATCTGATCGCCATCGACTTTATTGCCTTCATGGTCAACCATGATGACCCGGTCGCCGTCGCCGTCAAGCGCGATGCCGAGGTCCGCCTTCTCCGCCAACACGCGCGCCTGCAACGCGCGCACGTCGGTCGCGCCCACTTCTTCGTTAATGTTGACGCCGTTTGGCTCACAGCCGATGGCGATAACGGTCGCGCCCAGCTCGCGCAGCACATTCGGTGCGATATGGTAGGTAGCGCCGTTGGCGCAATCCACAACCACTTTCAGGCCATTGAGGCTCAGTTCGTTCGGGAAGGTGCCTTTACAGAACTCAATATAGCGTCCGGCGGCATCGACGATGCGGCTCGCTTTCCCCAGCTCGGCGGAGTCTACGCAGGTGATCTCTTTTTCCATTTCGGCTTCGATGGCTTCTTCCACATCGTCAGGCAGTTTCGTACCGTCGATAGAGAAGAATTTAATGCCGTTATCATAGAACGGGTTATGCGAAGCCGAGATAACGATACCCGCCTCCGCGCGGAAAGTCCGCGTCAAATAGGCGACGGCTGGCGTTGGCATAGGTCCGGTAAACGAGGCCGACAGCCCCGCAGCGGCAAGGCCCGCCTCCAGCGCGGACTCCAGCATATAGCCGGAAATACGCGTATCTTTACCGATAATGATTTTACGCGAGCCATGACGCGCCAGCACTTTTCCGGCAGCCCAACCCAGTTTAAGCACGAAATCAGGTGTAATGGGGGCATTGCCTACACGTCCGCGAATCCCATCGGTACCGAAATATTTACGATTACTCATAGCGTTTGTTTCCCTTTGCAGACAGAGTGGCTTCTACCACCCGCATCGCCTCTACGGTTTCTTTGACGTCATGGACGCGAATGATCTGCGCGCCCTGCATCGCGGCAATTACCGCGCACGCAAGGCTGCCGTTCAGACGGTCTGATGGTCCCACGTTAAGTAACTGACCAACCATCGTTTTACGTGACATGCCCACCAGCAGCGGCAGGTTAAAATGATGAAACTCACCCAGTCGCGCCAGTAAGGTATAATTGTGAGAGAGATTTTTACCGAAACCGAATCCGGGGTCGAGCAACAATTTCTCTTTTGCGATGCCGGCCTTCTCACAACGTGCTATTTGCTCAATAAAGTAGCGATTCACCTCGGCAAAGACATCGTCATATTTCGGCGCCTCCTGCATGGTTTTGGGGTTGCCCTGCATGTGCATAAGACTGACCGGCAAGCCGGTTTCCGCTGCCGCTTCCAACGCGCCGGGCTCGGAGAGCGAACGGACATCATTGATAATATGCGCGCCCGCCCTTGTCGCTTCACGGATCACCTCGGGTTTAGAGGTATCCACAGAAATCCACACTTCAAAACGTTGCGCGATTGCTTCCAGTACCGGAATAACGCGATCCAGCTCTTCTTCCACGCTCACTTCCGCCGCGCCTGGTCGCGTTGATTCCCCCCCCACATCAATAATTGTCGCACCGGCATTCACCATTAAATTCGCATGTTTCACCGCCTCAATCAGCGTGTTATGCGCGCCGCCGTCGGAGAACGAATCCGGCGTTACGTTCAGGATACCCATAACATGCGGATGAGTGAGATCGAGCGTGGCGCCCTGAGCGAAGAGTTTCATGGTCAAAATCCCTGTTTTATTTGTGGTGAGTTAAAAAAAGAAAAACCCCGGGGCAAGCCCCAGGGTTTCGGTGAGCGCTAAACATAATGTTGTACAACAAACGTTTATTTGTCGCCCAGCTGCTCTGACATCGTGTTGCCCGGGTTCGGCGTGCGTGGTTCATCAACCGGACGCGGCGCCTGAGGCGTACCATTGCTGTCAGAGTTATTGGTGCCGTTTGGATCTTCCCAGCCCGCAGGCGGACGCACTTCACGACGCGCCATCAGGTCATCAATCTGCGGCGCATCGATGGTTTCATATTTCATCAGCGCATCTTTCATCGCGTGCAGAATATCCATATTGTCAGTCAGGATCTGACGAGCGCGATTGTAGTTACGTTCAATCAGCGCTTTCACTTCCTGGTCGATGATACGCGCAGTTTCATCAGACATATGTTTCGCTTTTGCGACGCTACGGCCGAGGAATACTTCGCCCTCTTCTTCCGCATACAGCAACGGACCGAGTTTCTCCGAGAAGCCCCACTGGGTGACCATGTTACGCGCCAGGTTAGTCGCGACTTTAATGTCGTTCGACGCGCCGGTAGAAACATGCTCAACGCCGTAGATAATCTCTTCCGCCAGACGGCCACCGTACAGCGTGCTGATTTGGCTTTCCAGCTTCTGACGGCTGGCGCTGATCGCGTCGCCTTCAGGCAGGAAGAAGGTCACGCCCAGCGCACGACCGCGCGGGATAATCGTCACTTTGTGCACCGGATCGTGTTCCGGCACCAGGCGACCGATAATCGCGTGGCCCGCTTCGTGGTACGCGGTCGACTCTTTCTGCGCTTCCGTCATCACCATGGAGCGACGTTCGGCGCCCATCATGATTTTGTCTTTCGCTTTCTCGAACTCAACCATCGACACAACGCGCTTGTTACCACGAGCCGCAAACAGCGCCGCTTCGTTCACCAGGTTCGCGAGGTCAGCACCGGAGAAGCCCGGCGTACCGCGCGCAATGATCGCCGCATCAATATCCGTCGCTAACGGTACGCGACGCATATGCACCTTCAGAATCTGCTCACGACCGCGAACATCCGGCAGGCCTACCACCACCTGACGGTCAAAACGACCTGGACGCAGCAGCGCCGGGTCCAGAACGTCCGGACGGTTGGTTGCCGCGATAACGATGATACCTTCGTTACCTTCGAAGCCGTCCATCTCAACCAGCATCTGGTTCAACGTCTGCTCACGTTCATCGTGACCACCGCCCAGACCTGCGCCACGCTGGCGGCCTACGGCGTCGATTTCATCGATGAAGATAATGCACGGCGCCGCTTTCTTGGCCTGTTCGAACATGTCACGCACTCGAGACGCGCCGACACCGACGAACATTTCCACAAAGTCAGAACCGGAAATCGTAAAGAATGGCACCTTCGCTTCACCCGCAATGGCTTTTGCCAGCAGGGTTTTACCGGTACCCGGCGGGCCGACCATCAGGACGCCTTTCGGAATTTTACCGCCCAGCTTCTGGAAACGGCTCGGTTCACGCAGGTATTCAACCAGTTCCGCCACTTCTTCTTTCGCTTCGTCACAACCCGCGACGTCAGCAAACGTGGTTTTGATCTGATCTTCCGTCAGCATACGCGCCTTGCTCTTACCGAACGACATGGCGCCTTTGCCACCGCCGCCCTGCATCTGACGCATGAAGAAGATCCAGACGCCGATCAGCAACAGCATCGGGAACCAGGAAATGAAGATAGAAGCCAGCAGGCTTGGCTCTTCAGGTGGTTCGCCAACAACCTTGACGTTTTTAGTCAGCAGGTTATCAAGCAGCTTCGGATCATTAATCGGAATGTAAGTCGTGTAACGGTTACTATCTTTCTTGGTAACGTTGATCTCACGTCCGTTGATACGCGCTTCGCGAACCTGGTCCTGATTGACCTCTTGCAGGAAGGTAGAGTAATCCACCTTACGGCCATTAGACTCGCTGGGCCCAAAGCTCTGGAATACTGACATCAGCACAACGGCAATGACCAGCCAGAGTATTAGGTTTTTCGCCATGTCACTCAAGGGATTAACCTCTTATTACAACTGTGTTAAAAACAGCGTCAGGATACTCTATATCCAGTTTCTTTCAAACCTTACGTCTGAAATCTGCCGGTTATCACTTTCGCCCGGTCGCTACAATGTACACTTCACGCGAACGCGCACGCGAAGAGTCCGGCTTACGAACTTTAACCTTCGTAAACAGGGAGCGAATTTCCCTTAGATACTCATCGAAACCTTCGCCCTGGAACACCTTCACTACAAAACTTCCGCCTGGCGCCAGCACATCGCGGCACATCTCTAACGCCAGCTCCACCAGATACATGGCGCGGGGGATATCCACCGCCGGTGTTCCGCTCATGTTTGGTGCCATATCCGACATGACAACTTGTACTTTACTGTCACCCACGCGTTCCAGTAACGCTTTCATGACAAGTTCATCACGAAAATCGCCCTGAAGAAAGTCCACACCAACGATAGGATCCATAGGTAAAAGATCACAAGCGATGATGCGGCCTTTGCCGCCAATCTGCGTGACCACATACTGTGACCAGCCTCCTGGCGCAGCGCCGAGATCGACTACCGTCATTCCCGGCTTAAAAAGTTTGTCACTTTGCTGTATTTCATCAAGTTTAAACCAGGCACGGGAGCGTAGCCCCTTTTTCTGCGCCTGTTGAACATATTTATCGCTAAAGTGTTCCTGAAGCCAGCGGCTTGAGCTGGCAGAACGCTTTTTACCTGTCATTTAACTTTCCCGTCGGGGCAGTTCATCGTAGCCAATGGCGTAAATTTCTACACGCCTATTTGGCGATATAAGGGAGATGGCGGTAGAATGACCCGTTTTCAATCCCAACGTAAGCAAAAATATACGATGAATCTGAGTACTAAACAAAAACAGCACCTAAAAGGTCTGGCACATCCGCTCAAGCCTGTTGTTATGCTTGGCAATAATGGTTTGACCGAAGGGGTACTGGCCGAGATTGAACAAGCGTTAGAGCACCATGAACTTATCAAGGTGAAAATCGCCTCGGAAGATCGCGAAACAAAAACCTTGATCGTGGACGCTATCGTGCGCGAAACCGGCGCCTGTAACGTACAGGTCATCGGTAAAACGCTGGTGCTGTATCGCCCAACTAAAGAGCGTAAAATCTCGCTGCCGCGTTAAGGATATCCTAAAGTCGAACACAAAATCTGTGTAAAACGAGGGGTTTTCCACGAGCAGGAGAGCAAAATGCCACGCTCTCTCCGTTGATAAAAGGCCGCTATGCGGCCTTTTTCCTTTCTTTACAATACACCAACAATTTGCGTATTGAGTACTACTTAAAGGTATTCCACTTTAAGCACTTCGTATTCCACATCGCCGCCAGGCGTTTTGATCACCACGACGTCATCCTGCTCTTTGCCGATCAGGCCGCGAGCGATTGGCGAGTTTACCGAAATGAGATTTTGCTTAAAATCCGCCTCATCATCGCCAACAATGCGGTAGGTCTGCTCTTCGTCGGTGTCCAGGTTCAGCACCGTGACGGTAGCGCCGAAAATCACGCGGCCATTGTTCGGCATTTTAGTGACATCAATCACCTGCGCATTCGACAGTTTTGCTTCGATATCTTTAATGCGCCCTTCGCAGAAACCCTGCTGTTCGCGTGCAGCATGATACTCCGCGTTTTCTTTTAAATCGCCATGTTCGCGCGCTTCGGCGATAGCGGCGATGATTTCAGGACGGCGCACAGATTTCAGAAAATCCAGCTCTTCGCGCAGTTTTTCGGCTCCGCGTAAGGTCATCGGAATAGCTTGCATTTGTTATACCTCTTGAACATTCCTGTAGGGGGCAATGAACTCTACCCCGGCTGCTAAGCCAGCCCCGGCATATGCCATACCAGGGTCAGAAGCAAAAAAACACCAACCCGGGCGCGCAGTCCCAGGTCAGCTACAATTTCCTCTTTGATAACCATTTTACCCTGGAGTTCCCTATGGGTCATCGTTTACTTTTTAGGGCGTTGCGCCGTAGTATGACGGCTTGTTTCCAGGGTGTTAGCGCGAGATTATGCGATTTTCCAGATTTATCATCGGATTGACCACCAGTATAGCGTTCAGCGTTCAGGCCGCGAATATTGACGAATACATCAAACAGCTTCCGGCCGGCGCCAACCTCGCGCTGATGGTGCAAAAGATTGGCGCGCCCGCGCCGGCTATTGATTATCATAGTCAGCAGATGGCGCTTCCCGCCAGTACCCAAAAGGTGATTACCGCGCTGGCGGCGCTGATTCAACTCGGCCCGGATTTCCGTTTTACGACCACGCTGGAGACTAAAGGCAACGTCGATAACGGCATCCTGAAAGGTGACGTAATTGCGCGCTTTGGTGGCGATCCAACGCTAAAACGTCAGGATATTCGCAATATGGTCGCGACGCTGAAAAAGTCCGGCGTCACGCAAATCGACGGCAATGTGCTTATCGACACGTCGATTTTCGCCAGCCACGATAAAGCGCCAGGCTGGCCGTGGAACGACCTGACGCAGTGTTTCAGCGCGCCTCCCGCCGCCGCCATTGTTGACCGCAACTGTTTTTCTGTGTCGCTTTATAGCGCGCAAAAACCAAACGATTTAGCCTTTATTCGCGTGGCTTCTTATTATCCGGTAACGATGTTCAGCCAGGTACGGACTCTACCGCGCGGTTCGGCAGACGCGCAGTATTGCGAGCTGGATGTTGTGCCTGGCGATTTGAACCGTTATACGCTTACCGGCTGTTTACCACAGCGCGCCGACCCGCTGCCGCTGGCCTTTGCTATTCAGGACGGCGCCAGCTACGCGGGCGCGATCCTCAAGCAGGAACTGAAAGAGGCCGGGATAACTTACCGCGGCACGCTGCTGCGCCAGACGCAGGTTAACGAGCCCGGAACGATCGTCGCCAGTAAACAGTCGGCGCCACTGCACGATCTGCTTAAGATTATGCTGAAAAAGTCAGACAACATGATCGCCGATACTGTTTTTCGGATGATTGGTCATGTCAGGTTTAACGTGCCTGGCACCTGGCGGGCGGGATCGGATGCCGTTCGCCAGATCCTACGCCAACAGGCGGGAATTGATATCGGCAATACCATTATTGCCGACGGTTCCGGTCTTTCTCGCCATAATCTGATCGCTCCCGCCACGATGATGCAGGTGCTGCAATATATCGCCCAACACGATAACGAGCTGAACTTTATCTCTATGCTGCCGCTGGCGGGCTATGATGGTTCATTACAATACCGCGCCGGGCTGCATCAGGCGGGCGTAGACGGTAAGGTTTCGGCGAAAACCGGATCACTGCAGGGCGTGTATAATCTGGCGGGCTTTATTACCACCGCAAGCGGACAACGGATGGCATTTGTACAGTATTTGTCCGGCTACGCGGTTCCACCTGCCGATCAGCGTAATCGCCGAATCCCGCTGGTACGCTTCGAGAGTCGGTTGTATAAGGATATTTATCAGACTAACTGAGTGCATTATTGCCGGATGGCGGCGCTAACGCGTCTTATCCGGCCTACAACGAACATAATAAAATGGGCCGCAAATGCGGCCCGTTGGCTTTTGTAGGCCGGATAAGCTTTAGCGCCATCCGGCTACGAGATTAACGTTTGTAGATGAATTCGACGCCTTCTTCGTCGTCTTCATCCCAGTCGTCATCCCAGTCATCGTCTGCGTCTTCTTCCACTTCAGCCAACTGCTGGCGATGATAATCGTCCCACATGAACTCGACTTTTTCCGGCTGTTTTGCTTCTTCAGCCTGCGCGATCGGATTCTCGATGATAAAGGTCATCACATCCCAGCAGAGATCTTTCACCCCTAGCTGACTGGCGGCGGAAATCAGATAGTATTTCCCTTCCCAGCCCAACGCTTCGGCGATCGCTTTCGCTTTCTCTTCCGCTTCGGTTTTATCCATCAGATCGATCTTGTTGAACACTAACCAGCGCGGTTTAGCCGCCAGATCCTGGCTGTATTTTTCCAGTTCGCCAATAATGATACGGGCGTTTTCCACCGGATCGGAACCGTCGATCGGATCGATATCAATGAGGTGCAGCAGTACGCGGCAACGTTCGAGGTGCTTCAGGAAGCGAATCCCCAGGCCCGCGCCTTCCGCCGCGCCTTCGATCAACCCCGGAATGTCGGCCACCACAAAACTCTTTTCGCTGTCCATACGTACCACGCCCAGGCTCGGCACCAGCGTGGTAAACGGATAGTCCGCGACTTTCGGTTTTGCTGCCGATACCGCGCGAATGAACGTTGATTTACCGGCGTTTGGCATCCCCAGCATCCCGACATCCGCCAGCAGCATCAGTTCCAGCAGCAGGTCGCGCTTATCGCCCGGCGTACCATTGGTTTTCTGGCGCGGCGTACGGTTAACCGAGGATTTAAAACGGGTATTGCCTAGCCCATGCCAGCCGCCCTTCGCGACCAACAGACGCTGACCGTGTTTGGTCATGTCGCCCATCGTTTCACCGGTTCCCTGGTCGATAACGCGCGTACCGACCGGCACTTTGATGGTCACGTCTTTACCGCGTTTACCGGTACAGTCGCGGCTCGCGCCATTCTGACCACGTTCAGCGCGGAACGATTTTTCAAAGCGGTAATCGATCAGCGTATTCAGGTTTTCATCGGCTTCCATCCAGACGTCGCCGCCGTCGCCGCCATCACCGCCGTCCGGGCCGCCTTTCGGGATATATTTTTCGCGGCGAAAGCTCACACAGCCATTACCGCCATCGCCTGCAACGACCAGAATCGATGCTTCATCAACAAACTTCATTTTATTCTCCGTAAATCATTCGCCTGAGCGGGGTTGCGAAACCACCGTTTCATGCTTGCGTAAACCGCCCCAAATACGATGACCAATGGCGGAATACATCGCGCCCGCAACCACGACAAACGCACCGAGATAACCTAAAAGGTTTAACATCGGTCTGGCGAAGAAATCGGGCCAGGCCATAGATAAAAGATCTGAAAACAGCAGGGTAAATAGCGGTGTAAGCGTGATTATCGCGCTCACCTGCGCCGCCTGCCAACGCGCCATCGCTTCCGCCAGGGCGCCATATCCTACCAGCGTATTTAGCCCGCAGAAAATCAAACAGGCGAGCTGCCAGTCGCTCAGTTGCGCTATCACCATCGGTTTTGCCAGCGGCAAGAGCGCTATCGTACATAAAGTGTACAGTAAAAACAGGATCTGCTGCGAGGCCAGACGTCGCAATAATACTTTTTGCGCCACGCCATAGCTCACCCACACCATCGCCGCGCCTACGCCAAAAATAACGCCCCAGGTGTAGTCGGTCAGTCGGGTAAAAATCTCGATCAGACTGGTGTTAAAAAACATCACCAGCCCGCTCAATAACATCAGCGCGCCAATCACCTGCGTACCGCGCATCTTTTCTTTCAGAATAAAGACGCTGGCGACCATCATGCCAACCGGCGAGAGCTGGCCGATAACCTGCGACGCGGTTGGGCTTAAATATTGCAGGGAAGAACTGAACAAAATGAAATTACCGAACAGTCCGCAGGTCGCTATCGCCAATAACACCAACCAACGCGGCTTACGAAAAATACGCAGCGGCGGCAGCTTTCTTTTTACTGCCAGTATCGCCCCGAGGCCAATGCTGGCCATTAAGAAGCGGTAGAAGACAATGGTTGAAGGCTCCATCACCTCCAGCACTTGCTTCATTGCTATTGGCAACGCTCCCCAGCACATCGCGGTAGTGAGCGCTAAAAGAATGCCAATGCCTGCCTGCTGCTTCATGCCGTGTTCCCTGCAAAGACCCGTTAACGGCATTCGCACAGCCACACGGGTATATTTTAGTCGGCCATCGAATGTAAAAAGCCCCGCAACAGGTGCGGGGCTTTCATCCGTTACCGGACCACAAAAAACTTACTCAGCAACGATGCTGATGTATTTACGGTTTTTCGGGCCTTTAACTTCGAATTTCACTTTACCGTCTGCTTTAGCAAACAGAGTGTGGTCACGACCGCAACCAACGTTGGTGCCAGCGTGGAATTTAGTACCACGTTGACGAACGATGATGCTGCCTGCCAGAACTGCTTCACCGCCAAAGCGTTTTACGCCCAGACGTTTAGCTTCAGAATCGCGACCGTTACGAGTCGAGCCGCCAGCCTTTTTATGTGCCATTTAATCTGCTCCCCTAATCTTAAGCGCTGATGCCGGTAATTTTCACATCAGTGAACCACTGACGATGGCCCTGCTGCTTACGGTAGTGTTTACGGCGACGAAACTTAACGATTTTAACTTTCTCGCCACGACCGTGGGCAACAACTTCAGCTTTGATTACGCCGCCATCAACGAAAGGAACGCCGATTTTGACTTCTTCACCGTTTGCGATCATCAGAACTTCAGCGAACTCGATAGTTTCGCCAGTTGCGATGTCCAGCTTTTCCAGGCGAACGGTCTGACCTTCGCTTACTCGGTGTTGTTTACCACCACTTTGGAAAACCGCGTACATAAAAAACTCCGCTTCCGCGCACACCTTTCAATGATTCAGAGCGCGCTATAAATATTCACAATAGGGCGCGAATATTACGCAAATTGCACGGCTTTGACAAGTGCTACCATCAATACATGAAGAAAAAAAACACAACGCATACGGTAACGTTTATCTGCGGCGTTTTTTCAGTACAATCAGGGTATATTTCTAACCATAAACCCTACGTTACCTCATTCAGACATGGGATAATCGGGGCGATAAGCCCGGCTTTTGCGATGAATTTAGAAAAAATCAACGAGTTAACCGCGCAAGATATGGCGGGTGTCAATGCGACAATCCTTGAACAGCTTAATTCCGACGTTCAACTGATTAATCAGCTAGGATATTACATTATTAGCGGCGGCGGAAAACGCATTCGTCCGATGATTGCCGTTCTTGCCGCACGCGCGGTGGGTTATCAGGGTAACGCGCACGTGACTATCGCCGCTCTGATCGAGTTTATCCACACGGCGACGCTGCTACATGATGATGTGGTGGATGAATCTGATATGCGTCGCGGCAAAGCGACGGCAAATGCCGCTTTCGGTAATGCCGCCAGCGTGTTGGTCGGCGACTTTATCTATACCCGCGCCTTCCAGATGATGACCAGCCTCGGCTCGTTAAAAGTGCTGGAAGTGATGTCGGAAGCGGTCAACGTGATTGCAGAAGGTGAAGTGCTGCAATTGATGAACGTGAATGACCCGGACATTACCGAAGAAAATTACATGCGGGTGATTTACAGTAAAACGGCCCGTCTGTTCGAAGCCGCCGCCCAGTGCTCCGGTATTCTTGCCGGTTGTACGCCTGAGCAAGAGAAAGGGTTGCAGGACTATGGCCGCTACCTTGGTACGGCTTTCCAGCTCATTGACGATCTGCTGGATTACAGTGCCGACGGCGAGCATCTCGGTAAAAATGTGGGTGATGACCTCAATGAGGGCAAACCTACCTTACCGTTGCTTCACGCCATGCGCCACGGTACGCCAGAACAGTCAGCGATGATCCGTACCGCTATTGAACAAGGCAATGGCCGTCATCTTCTGGAACCGGTTCTGGAAGCGATGACCACCTGCGGTTCGCTGGAATGGACGCGTCAGCGAGCGGAAGAAGAAGCCGACAAAGCGATATCCGCGTTGCAGATATTGCCGGATACCCCATGGCGTGAGGCGCTAATCGGTCTCGCACACATCGCGGTGCAGCGCGATCGTTAATGCCGTTCTCTTATCCCGCGTACTGCGCGGGATATCCCATTAAGTTCTAATAAACTCCAGATACCCTATCGCCTGTTTTTCACATACTCATCCAGGACTTCCCCTGGCATATTCTGAATATTGCCGCCACTTACATGAACTTTTTAGAACATTCCTTCACGAAGCGTTATAGTATCGAACGTCGTCGGGTTGTTAAAACCGTAAGTGATTAACCTAAGGAGTGATGGATGTATGGAAAGCAAGCTTATTGACTGGCATCCGGCCGATATCATTGCCGGACTACGTAAAAAAGGGACTTCAATGGCCGCTGAGTCACGTCGGAATGGATTGAGTTCATCCACGCTGGCCAATGCATTAACGCGCCCGTGGCCGAAAGGAGAGTTGATTATCGCGAAAGCATTGGGAACGGAACCCTGGGTTATTTGGCCATCGCGTTATCACGATCCGCGCACGCATGAGTTTATCGACAGAACGCGGCTTATGAGAGCGCGTAATAAAGACAAACAGAATGTAGAGTAAGCGCCTGTAAAATACCCCCCGCAATCGCGTTCGCGGGGGTTATTCAGCGTACAGAAGGTTATTCGCCTTTCACGCGTTCAATATTCGCGCCTAGCGCGCGCAGTTTGTCTTCGATGCGCTCATAACCGCGATCGATGTGATAAATGCGATCCACAATCGTCGTGCCTTCCGCAATACAGCCCGCCAGCACCAGGCTCGCAGATGCCCGCAGATCTGTCGCCATAACCTGGGCGCCAGAGAGCGTTTCTATGCCATGGCATATGACGGTATTGCTTTCAATTTCCGCACGCGCGCCCATGCGGCTGAGTTCAGGCACGTGCATAAAACGGTTTTCAAAGACAGTTTCAGTGATAAAGCCCGTCCCTTCCGCCACCAGGTTCAGCAACGTGAACTGCGCCTGCATATCGGTCGGGAATGCCGGGTGCGGCGCGGTACGGACATTGACCGCCTTCGGTCGTTTGCCGTGCATGTCCAGACTAATCCAGTCCTCGCCCACTTCGATATCCGCGCCAGCATCGCGCAGTTTCGCCAGTACTGCGTCCAGAGTGTCCGGTTGCGCGTTACGGCAGAGGATTTTGCCGCGAGAGATCGCTGCCGCCACCAGGAAAGTCCCCGTTTCGATACGATCCGGCAGCACACGATAAACGCCGCCGCCCAGACGCTCTACGCCCTCGATCGTAATACGATCGGTGCCCTGCCCGGCGATCTTCGCCCCCAGCGTAACCAGGAAGTTAGCGGTGTCGACAATTTCCGGCTCGCGCGCGGCGTTTTCAATGATGGTCGTCCCTTCCGCCAGCGTGGCGGCGCACATAATGGTGACGGTCGCGCCGACGCTGACCTTATCCATCACGATATGCGCCCCTTTAAGACGTCCTTCGACGGAGGCCTTTACGTAGCCCTCTTCCAGCTTGATGGTCGCACCCAGTTGTTCCAGACCGGTAATATGCAAATCAACCGGACGCGCGCCGATAGTACAGCCCCCCGGCAGAGAGACTTGTCCCTGACCAAAACGGGCAACTAGCGGCCCCAGCGCCCATATCGAGGCGCGCATGGTCTTAACCAGATCATAAGGCGCGCAGAACACGTTCACCTGGCTGGCGTCAATGTGTACCGATCCATTGCGTTCCACTTTCGCGCCTAATTGGCTCAGGAGCTTCATCGACGTATCCACGTCTTTCAGTTTTGGAACGTTTTGGATCTCTACCGGTTCTTCTGCCAGCAGAGCGGCGAACAGGATCGGCAGCGCGGCGTTTTTGGCGCCGGAAATTGTGACTTCGCCCTGGAGCGTCGTTGGCCCCTGTACACGAAATTTATCCATTATTGTATTCTCAGTTAAGCATTCATCTCCGCTACCGGCAGGTTACCCGTAGCTTAAAATCCGTTAAGTTTACGATCGCGCGCCCATTCCGCCGGGGTATATGCTTTGATCGATACGGCATGGATACGGTTGTCCGCAATGTACTCCATTAGCGGCCCATAGACCGTTTGCTGTTTCTTGACCCGGCTCATGCCGTCAAACATCTCGCCCACGGCAATAACCTGAAAGTGACTGCCATCGCCGGAGACGTGGACTTCCTGGAGGGAGAGGGCATTCATCAGCACACTCTGAATTTCATGATTTTCCATGGGTTCTTTATTCGTCAAATAGTGAAAACAGCCCAACATCTTAGAGCAAAGTCGCGCCGTCTTAAATAAGCAAAAGATTACGCTGATAAATCAGCGCGGTAAAAGTGCCGGATGGTGCTGCTAACGCAACTTATCCGGCCTACGGGGATCATGCGAAGTGTAGGCCGGATAAACCATCCGGCATTCATTACATACGGGGAAGTACGTCTTCGGGCAAGTTATATAATTGCGCCAGCGCGTAAACCTTGTCGTTAACGCCAGACAGCGACACGGCATTGCCCTGCTTTTTTGCCTGGTTCACAAGGTGCGCCAGCAGCGCCAGTCCCCCCGTATCCACCCTGGAGATCTGGCTCAGGTCGATACGGGTAACGCCAGTCATCGCTTCTACGCGCGCGTCCCATAGCGGCGCCAACACGTCCTGATCCAGCTCTCCCGCCAGCACCAGAGTGTCCGCCTCACGCGTCCAGGTGAGTTGCGGCGTCATTACTGTTTCTCGTCCAAAGTAATTTTCTGTTGAGAGATAGATTTCAGTTGTGCGGTCAGGCCGTCGATGCCTTTAGTACGCAGCAGATCGCTCCACTCATTTTGCTTGGTGGTGATCATGCTGACGCCTTCCGCAATCATGTCATACGCCTGCCAGTTGCCGGTCTGAGTGTTTTTGCGCCACTGGAAATCCAGGCGTACCGGCGGACGACCGTTGGGATCGATAATCGTTACACGGATAGGCACAATGGTCGCATCGCCCAGCGGTTGCTCAGGCGCTATCTGGTAAGTCTGACCGTGGTACATCGCCAGCGCCTGACCGTATGCCTGTTTCAGGTATTCGCGAAACGCGGCAAAATAGGCTTCACGCTGCGCCGGGGTCGCCTCTTTGTAGTAGCGGCCCAACACCAGCGCGCCGGCATATTTTACCTGCACGTACGGCAGAAGTTCCTGATCAACAACGTCTCGCAGGTAATCCGGATTGGCACGAATTTTCGGCTGTTCGTTTTTCAGGCGATCAAACGTTTTCTGCGCCGCCTCGTTCATCAGTTTATAAGGATTGCTCTGATCCGCTGCCGTTGCTGCGCTTAATGGCGCAATGACCAGCAGGGCCACCATCATCAGTCGTTTAAACATGCCTCAATTCTCCTGAGATTATTTCGTTTCGCCCGCGGGCGTTGTGGCTTCAGTATGGCCTTCCGTTGCGGCTGGCGCATCGCCAGAATTCTTATTGTCGTCGCCTTTGCTGTTATAAAGGAACTGGCCAATCATATCTTCCAGCACCATTGCAGACTTGGTGTCCTGAATCGTACTCCCATCTTTGAGGATAGACGTTCCCAGCTCAGGATCTTCAAAACCGACGTTTAATGCCAGATATTGCTCCCCCAGCAGCCCGGAAGTACGAATACTCAACGAGCTGGTATCGGGAATATGGTTATAACGCTCTTCGATGTCGAGCGTTACGCGCGGCAGGTATGTTTTCGGATCAAGCGAGATATCTTCAACCCGCCCGACAACCACCCCGCCGATGCGTACCGGGGAACGCACTTTCAGACCGCCGATGTTATCGAAGGTCGCATAAACCTTATAGGTCGGCTCCGTGCGCATAGAGGTCACATTTGCCGCCTTCAGGCAAACAAACAGCGCCGCCAGCAACGCTACCAGCAAAAAAACGCCTACCCAAATTTCATTTTTTTTCGTTTGCATGAACTCAATTCCCAAACATCAGTGCGGTCAGCACAAAATCCAGCCCCAGAACGGCCAACGATGCGTGAACCACGGTACGCGTCGTTGCCCGGCTAATCCCGGCAGAAGTTGGTATTGCGTCATAACCGTTGAATAACGCAATCCATGTTACCGTAATGGCGAACACCACGCTCTTTATCAGACAGTTCACCAGGTCCATACGCCAGTCGACGGCATTCTGCATCGCGGACCAGAAGAACCCGGCGTCGATTCCTTTCCAGCTTACGCCGACCAGCGAGCCGCCCCAGATACCGACCGCCACAAAGATAATGGTCAGTAGCGGCAACGAAATCACGCCCGCCCAAAAGCGCGGCGAAATCACCCGGCGCAATGGATCGACCGCCATCATCTCCATACTGGAGAGCTGCTCCGTCGCCCGCATCAGGCCGATTTCCGCCGTCAACGCCGACCCGGCCCGCCCGGCAAACAGCAACGCCGCGACCACCGGCCCCAGCTCGCGCAGCAGCGAAAGCGCCACTAACATGCCAAGACTGGTCTCCGCGCTGTAAGTGGTCAGAACCAGATAGCCTTGCAGCCCCAGCACCATACCGATGAATACGCCGGAGACAATAATGATAAGCATCGACAAGACGCCCACATTATAAAGCTGGCGCACCAGCAGCGGCGCATGTTTGCGAAACTCCGGCTTACCGATAATCGCATTGAATAACATTAACCCGGCGCGCCCGAACGTCCTGACGGTTTTGATCCCGCTGTGTCCGAGTGCTGCCAGCGCATTTAACAGCATGAGTGGCTTAACTCCCTGTTTCGAGTAAATCAAGGTGATAGTCGCCCGCCGGATAGCGGAACGGAACCGGCCCGTCGGCAATGCCGTCAAGGAACTGACGCACGCGCGGGTCCGTATTCTCCTGCAACGCCTGAGCGCTACCGTGAGCGACGATTTTTTTGTCCGCCATGATCCAGGCGTGATCAGCAATACTGAGCACCTCTGGCACATCATGCGAGACCACCACGCAGGTCACGCCCAGCGCGCTGTTCAATTCTGAAATCAGCTTCACCAGAACGCCCATGGTAATCGGGTCCTGGCCGACAAACGGCTCATCGAACATGATGAGATCCGGTTCCAGAGCGATGGCGCGCGCCAACGCGGCGCGGCGCGCCATCCCACCGGAGAGCTCGGAAGGCATCAGTTTTGCCGCGCCGCGCAGCCCGACAGCTTCCAGTTTCATCATCACGACGCTTTTTAGCAGCGGCGCGGGTAAATTGGTGTGCTCCCGTAGCGGATAGGCCACATTGTCAAACACGTTCATGTCGGTAAACAGCGCTCCCGACTGAAACAGCATACTCATACGTTTGCGGACGGTGTAGAGCCGCGAACGGGACATGGCCGGCACATTCTCGCCATCAAATAAGATCTCGCCCTTATCCGGCGGGATCTGTCCGCCAATCAGGCGCAACAGCGTGGTTTTACCGATGCCCGACGGCCCCATGATCGCCGTGATCTTCCCGCGCGGCACCGTCAGGGAAATATTATCGAAAATGCAGCGTTCGCCACGGGAAAAGCTGACGTCGCGCATATCGACTAAATTGGCCGCAGACTGACCCATTGATTCATCCTTCGTATTGCCTTGTTGAGGTAACCATGGCGCTGAATTTAACCATGGGTTCGACATAATTACAGAATATTAACTGACAGGGTTAGCGAAAGCTGGCATTCGTTTTACTTTTTAGCCGCATAAAGTCAAAATTAGGACTTCGTTACGGCTTCCAGATATCCCTTCCAGGGGACCGGCGAGTATACCTGAAGAAAGGACTTTAGATGCTTTTAGCGATGGCGCTACTCATAATTGGTTTGCTTCTGGTGGCCTACGGCGCCGATCGTCTGGTGTTTGCGGCCTCTATTTTATGCCGTACATTCGGTATTCCCCCGCTGATCATCGGGATGACGGTCGTGAGTATCGGCACCTCGCTGCCGGAAATTATTGTGTCGGTCGCCGCATCGCTACACGGTCAGCTCGATTTGGCCGTCGGCGCGGCGCTCGGTTCTAACATCACCAATATTTTGCTGATCTTAGGGCTGGCGGCGCTGGTTCGTCCATTTACCGTGCATTCCGATGTTTTACGTCGCGAATTGCCATTAATGTTATTTGTTAGCGTGGTAGCCGGTTCCGTACTGCATGACGGACAGTTAAGCCGCAGTGATGGTATCTTTCTCCTGCTTCTGGCTGTGCTATGGCTGTTATTCATTGTTAAAATCGCGCGTCTGGCCGAACGCCAGGGGAATGACAGCCTCACCCGCGAACAACTGGCGGAGCTGCCGCGCGAAGGCGGGCTCCCCGTCGCGTTCTTATGGCTGGGCATTGCGCTGGTCATCATGCCGATGGCGACGCGCATGGTAATCGATAACGCTACGGTGCTGGCGAACTATTTCGCCATGAGTGAATTAACGCTCGGTCTGACAGTCATCGCCGTCGGCACCAGTCTGCCAGAACTGGCGACGGCGATTGCCGGCGTGCGAAAAGGCGAAAATGATATTGCCGTTGGTAATCTCATTGGCGCCAATATTTTTAATCTCGCCATCGTGCTGGGACTGCCTGCGCTGATCGCGCCGGGGGAGATCAACCCGCTGGCATTTGGGCGTGATTATAGCGTTATGTTGCTGGTTAGCGTGGTTTTCGCTTTACTTTGCTGGCGGCATCCGCGTCAGATTGGTCGGGGCGCAGGTATACTGCTGACCGGCGGGTTTATCGTATGGCTGGCGATGCTCTATTGGCTATCGCCACTTCTTGTTGGATAACTGGAAACGGATTATGTCGCATTTAGCGTTGCAACCGGGGTTTGACTTTCAGCAGGCAGGCAAAGAGGTCCTGGAAATTGAACGTGAAGGCCTGGCGGAGCTTGATCAATATATCAACCAGCATTTCACGCTGGCCTGTGAAAAAATGTTCAACTGCACCGGAAAAGTGGTGGTCATGGGGATGGGAAAATCCGGTCATATCGGACGGAAAATGGCCGCCACGTTCGCCAGTACCGGCACCTCTTCCTTTTTTGTACATCCAGGCGAAGCCGCGCACGGCGATTTGGGGATGGTTACGCCGCAGGATGTGGTTATCGCTATCTCCAACTCCGGCGAATCCAGCGAGATCGCGGCGCTAATACCGGTACTTAAACGTCTGCACGTGCCGTTAATTTGCATTACCGGGCGACCGGAAAGCAGCATGGCGCGTGCGGCAGATGTGCATCTGTGTGTTAAAGTGCCCAAAGAAGCGTGTCCGTTAGGACTGGCGCCTACCAGTAGTACCACCGCAACGCTGGTGATGGGCGACGCGCTCGCTGTGGCGTTGTTAAAAGCGCGCGGCTTTACCGCCGAGGATTTCGCTCTGTCGCATCCTGGCGGCGCGCTGGGACGTAAGCTACTGCTGCGAGTAAGCGATATTATGCATACTGGCGATGAGATCCCGCATGTTAATAAACATGCCACCCTGCGTGATGCGCTGTTAGAAATTACGCGTAAAAATCTCGGTATGACCGTCATTTGCGATGAATCCATGAAGATCGACGGTATCTTCACCGACGGCGATTTACGTCGCGTATTCGATATGGGCGGCGATATGCGCCAGTTGGGGATCGCCGAGGTGATGACGCCAGGGGGCATTCGCGTGCGTCCCGGTATTCTCGCTGTCGATGCGCTGAATTTAATGCAGTCCCGCCATATCACCTCCGTACTGGTTGCTGATGGCGACCAGTTACTCGGTGTGTTACATATGCATGATCTCCTGCGTGCAGGCGTCGTGTAGAAACTCAAGGATAATTAACGATGAGTAAAGCAGGTGCGTCGCTTGCGACCTGTTATGGCCCCGTCAGCACCCATGTCATGACCAAAGCGGAGAATATCCGCCTGCTCATCCTGGACGTGGATGGCGTATTGTCTGACGGCCTGATTTATATGGGCAATAACGGCGAAGAGCTGAAGGCTTTCAACGTTCGTGACGGCTATGGTATTCGCTGTGCTTTGACCTCCAATATCGAGGTTGCCATTATTACCGGACGAAAGGCTAAACTTGTAGAAGATCGCTGCGCCACGCTGGGGATTGTCCATCTTTATCAGGGACAGTCGAATAAGCTGATCGCCTTTAGCGATCTGCTGGAAAAACTGGTCATTGCGCCGGAAAATGTTGCCTATGTCGGCGATGATCTGATTGACTGGCCAGTGATGGAAAAAGTGGGGTTAAGCGTTGCCGTTGCGGATGCGCATCCGCTGCTGATCCCCCGCGCTGACTATGTGACGCACATTGCCGGCGGGCGCGGCGCGGTACGTGAGGTGTGCGACTTGTTGCTGCTGGCGCAGGGCAAGCTGGATGAGGCCAAAGGGCAATCGATATGAGTAAAACCAGACGTTGGGTTATCATTCTACTGTCGCTGGCCATTCTGGTACTGATTGGTATCAATCTGGCGGATAAAGACGATCCTGCTGCCGTGATGGTCAACAGCAACGATCCCACGTATAAAAGCGAGCATACGGATACCGTCGTGTACAGTCCGGAAGGCGCGTTGAGCTATCGTCTGATCGCGCAGCACGTTGAATATTTTTCCGATCAGGCGGTCTCATGGTTTACGCAACCGGTATTAACCACCTTTGATAAGGATAAGGTGCCGACATGGTCGATCAAGGCCGATAAAGCCAAATTGACTAACGATCGGATGCTCTATCTGTATGGTCATGTTGAAGTCAACGCCCTGGTGCCTGACGCTCAATTACGCAGAATTACCACCGATAACGCGCAGATTAATCTGGTGACGCAGGATGTTACCTCGAACGATCTGGTGACGTTATACGGCACAACATTTAACTCCAGCGGACTGAAAATGCGCGGTAACTTACGCAGCAAGAACGCCGAGCTGATTGAAAAGGTTAGAACCTCTTATGAAATTCAAAACAAACAAACTCAGCCTTAATCTTATGCTTGCCGGCTCGCTGCTGGCCGCCAGCATTCCGGCTTTCGCCGTCACGGGCGATACCGAACAGCCTATTCATATTGACTCGGATCAACAGTCGCTGGATATGCAAGGCAACGTCGTGACCTTTACGGGCAACGTGGTGATGACCCAGGGCACGATTAAGATCAACGCCGATAAAGTCGTGGTTACCCGCCCTGGCGGCGAACAGGGGAAAGAGGTGATCGACGGTTACGGCAATCCGGCCACCTTCTACCAGATGCAGGACAACGGTAAGCCGGTGAAAGGCCACGCTTCCCATATGCATTACGAGCTGGCGAAAGATTTTGTGGTGCTGACCGGCAACGCTTATCTGGAGCAGCTTGACAGCAACATTACCGGCGACAAAATCACCTACCTGGTGAAAGAGCAGAAAATGCAGGCCTTCAGCGAGAAAGGCAAACGCGTCACCACCGTTCTGGTGCCGTCGCAGTTGCAAGACAAAAACAAAGGCCAGACTCCGGCGCAAAAGAAGAGTAACTAATTCGTTATGGCAACATTAACTGCAAAGAATCTGGCGAAGGCCTATAAAGGCCGTCGCGTAGTGGAAGATGTCAGTCTGACCGTTAACTCCGGGGAGATTGTCGGGCTGCTCGGTCCAAACGGCGCGGGTAAAACCACCACCTTTTATATGGTCGTCGGTATCGTGCCGCGTGACGCAGGCAATATCATCATCGATGATGAAGATATCAGTCTGCTGCCGCTGCACGCGCGCGCGCGCCGCGGTATCGGCTATTTGCCGCAGGAAGCTTCTATTTTCCGCCGTCTCAGCGTATTTGATAACCTGATGGCGGTACTGCAAATTCGTGACGATTTGACCGCAGAACAGCGAGAAGACCGCGCCAACGAGCTGATGGAAGAGTTTCATATCGAGCATCTGCGCGACAGCATGGGACAGGCGCTGTCCGGTGGTGAACGCCGTCGTGTAGAAATAGCCCGCGCGTTGGCCGCTAATCCCAAATTTATCCTGCTGGATGAACCCTTTGCCGGCGTTGACCCGATTTCCGTTATCGACATCAAACGCATTATCGAGCATCTGCGCGATAGCGGGCTCGGCGTGCTGATCACCGACCATAACGTCCGTGAGACGCTGGCAGTCTGTGAACGCGCCTATATCGTGAGCCAGGGCCACCTTATTGCCCACGGTACGCCGACAGAAATCCTGCAAGACGAACACGTTAAGCGTGTATATCTTGGGGAAGACTTCAGACTCTGATAGGGTAGAGGGCTATGCTGCTCTAGCGGGAGAAAACGACTCTGAATATGAAGCAAGGTTTGCAACTCAGGCTTAGCCAACAACTGGCAATGACGCCTCAGCTACAACAGGCCATCCGTCTGTTGCAGTTGTCTACGCTGGAACTTCAGCAGGAACTCCAGCAAGCGCTGGAAAATAACCCGCTGCTTGAGCAAACCGATCTTCATGACGAAATCGACACTCAGCAACCTCAGGATAACGATCCTCTCGATACCGCCGACGCGCTCGAACAAAAAGAGATGCCGGAAGAGCTGCCGCTTGACGCCAGTTGGGATGAAATTTACACCGCCGGGACGCCGTCCGGCCCCAGCGGCGATTATATCGACGATGAGCTGCCCGTCTATCAGGGTGAAACGACGCAGTCGTTGCAGGATTATCTGATGTGGCAGGTTGAGCTAACGCCCTTCTCGGACACCGATCGCGCTATTGCGACATCCATTGTCGATGCGGTAGATGATACCGGCTATCTCACCGTATCCCTGGACGAAATTCGCGAAAGCATGGGCGATGTAGAGGTGGATCTCGATGAGGTCGAAGCCGTCCTGAAGCGTATTCAGCGTTTTGATCCGGTAGGCGTCGCGGCAAAAGATCTTCGCGACTGTCTGCTGATCCAGCTTTCACAATTCGACAAATCCACGCCGTGGCTGGAAGAGGCGCGGCTCATTATCTGCGATCATCTTGATCTGCTGGCCAACCACGATTTCCGCACGTTGATGCGCGTTACCCGACTAAAAGAAGAGGTGCTGAAAGAGGCGGTAAACCTGATTCAGTCGCTCGATCCCAGACCCGGTCAATCGATCCAGACCGGCGAGCCGGAGTACGTTATCCCGGATGTGCTGGTACGCAAGCATAACGGTCGCTGGACGGTGGAGCTTAATAGCGACAGTATTCCCCGTTTACAGATTAACCAGCACTATGCCGCCATGTGCAATAGCGCGCGCAACGATGCCGACAGCCAGTTCATCCGCAGTAATTTACAGGATGCGAAATGGCTGATAAAAAGCCTTGAAAGCCGCAACGACACGCTGCTGCGCGTCAGTCGCTGCATCGTCGAGCAACAGCAAGCCTTTTTTGAACAGGGCGAAGAATATATGAAACCGATGGTACTGGCGGATATCGCCCAGGCCGTCGAGATGCACGAATCCACTATATCCCGCGTGACCACGCAGAAGTATTTGCACAGCCCGCGCGGTATTTTTGAACTCAAATATTTCTTTTCCAGCCACGTCAATACCGAAGGCGGAGGCGAAGCCTCTTCCACCGCGATTCGCGCGCTGGTGAAGAAGTTAATTGCGGCGGAAAACCCCGCGAAACCGCTGAGCGACAGCAAGTTAACCTCTCTGCTGTCAGAACAAGGTATCATGGTGGCGCGCCGCACTGTTGCGAAGTACCGAGAGTCTTTATCCATTCCGCCGTCAAACCAACGCAAACAGCTGGTTTGACCCAACCGATAAGGAAGACACTATGCAGCTCAATATCACCGGACATAATGTCGAAATTACTGAAGCCCTGCGTGAATTTGTGACGACAAAATTCGCCAAACTTGAACAGTATTTTGAGCGGATTAATCAGGTATACGTGGTGTTGAAAGTGGAGAAGGTCACGCATATCTCGGATGCGACGCTACACGTTAACGGCGGCGAAATTCACGCCAGCGCGGAAGGCCAGGATATGTATGCCGCCATTGACGGCTTGATTGATAAACTGGCAAGGCAGTTAACCAGGCATAAAGATAAACTGAAACAACACTAATTGTCCGGGCAGTTAGCCAGTGCAGGACGGCCTGTTGTGTGACACAACGGGCCATTTGTACAGTTAGCGCTCCGAACCTGGCCATCAACCTGACAGGACAGGTTCTTAGGTGAAATTATGATAAATAACGATACGACTCTACAACTGAGCAGTGTACTTAACCAGGAGTGTACGCGTAGCGGCGTTCATTGTCAGAGTAAGAAACGCGCGCTGGAAATCATCAGCGAACTGGCGGCAAAACAGCTCAGTTTACCTCCTCAGGTCGTGTTTGAAGCCATTCTGACACGCGAAAAAATGGGCAGTACCGGTATTGGTAATGGTATCGCCATCCCGCACGGGAAACTGGAAGAAGATACCTTACGCGCCGTCGGCGTGTTCGTTCAGCTCGAAACGCCGATCGCGTTCGACGCCATCGATAACCAGCCGGTCGATCTCCTCTTCGCCCTGCTGGTGCCCGCCGATCAAACTAAAACGCATCTGCACACGCTGTCGCTGGTGGCGAAACGTCTGGCGGATAAAACGATCTGCCGCCGCCTGCGCGCGGCGCTGAATGATGAAGAGCTGTATCAAATCATTACTGACACCGAAGGTGAGCAGAATGAGGCATAACAACTCAATGGCATTTCTTTCTGTCGTTGTGAGGAGAAACGGTACATGGTACTGATGATCGTCAGCGGGCGTTCCGGATCAGGTAAATCTGTCGCTCTGCGCGCGCTGGAAGATATGGGATTTTACTGCGTGGATAACCTCCCCGTCGTGCTGTTGCCCGATCTGGCGCGAACGCTGGCCGATCGCCAGATTTCCGCCGCCGTCAGCATTGATGTGCGCAATATGCCTGAATCACCTGAGATTTTTGAACAGGCGATGAATAATCTGCCTGGCGCTTTCTCGCCGCAATTGCTGTTTCTTGATGCCGACCGCAATACCTTGATTCGCCGCTACAGCGACACGCGCCGTTTGCATCCGCTTTCCAGCAAAAATCTTTCTTTAGAGAGTGCGATCGATAAAGAGAGTGACTTGCTGGAGCCGTTACGCTCACGTGCGGATCTGATCGTCGACACTTCAGAAATGTCCGTCCATGAGCTGGCGGAGATGCTGCGTACCCGGCTGTTGGGCAAACGCGAGCGCGAACTGACGATGGTATTTGAGTCCTTCGGCTTTAAACATGGTATCCCGATTGATGCGGACTATGTGTTTGATGTCCGCTTTCTGCCCAACCCGCACTGGGATCCAAAACTGCGCCCCATGACCGGGCTTGATAAGCCGGTAGCCGCGTTTCTTGACCGACACACAGAAGTTCACAATTTTATCTATCAGACTCGCAGCTATCTTGAGCTATGGTTACCGATGCTGGAGACCAACAACCGCAGCTACCTTACCGTCGCTATCGGTTGTACCGGCGGGAAACACCGTTCGGTGTATATTGCAGAACAGCTGGCAGACTACTTCCGCTCGCGCGGTAAAAATGTCCAGTCTCGCCATCGCACGCTGGAAAAACGCAAAACATGACCGTAAAGCAAACTGTTGAAGTCACCAATAAGCTGGGCATGCATGCCCGGCCTGCCATGAAGCTTTTCGAACTGATGCAGGGGTTTGACGCCGAGGTGCTATTACGCAATGACGAAGGCACCGAAGCGGAAGCAAACAGCGTCATCGCTCTGTTAATGCTCGACTCCGCCAAAGGGCGTCAGATCGAAATTGAAGCCACCGGCCCGCAAGAAGTTGAAGCGCTGGCGGCGGTTATCGCGCTGTTCAATTCCGGCTTTGACGAAGACTAAACCTCCCCCTCTATACCCTATTTTCCCCCAACGCCGTCCCGGTATTTGATGACAGTCACCCCAAAACCGGGCGTGTTACGCCTGCCTGCCACTTGTCCCGCAGCCCCACCCTTTCGTAAGATTTGTACATTTCGTGCGCTTTACCTATGCATAAAAACATTAAGAAAACCTTAAAAAATTTCGTTTAGGTTTTGTTTAAGTTCTTTGTCCATACTAAATTTATGTGAATAAATTTTTCCAGGACTTGCCATGATCCTTTTATCCGAACAGACTCCGCTGGGCGCTGGTCGACATCGTAAATGCTATACGCATCCGGATAATGCCCGGCGTTGCATAAAAGTTATTTACAACCGTGACCACGGCGGTGATAAAGAGATTCGGCGTGAACTGAGCTACTATGCGCATCTGTCCCGCTACCTGACGGACTGGAGCGCTATCCCCCGTTATTACGGCACGGTAGAAACCGATTGCGGCACCGGCTATGTCTACGACATGATTACCGATTTCAACGGCGCGCCCTCTATTACCCTGACCGAGTTCGCCGCGCAATGTCGTTATGAAGAGGATGTCGCTGTCCTGCGGCGGCTACTGAAAAAACTGAAACGTTACCTGCTGGATAACCATATTGTGACGATGTCGCTGAAGCCGCAAAATATCCTGTGCCAGCGTATCAGCGAGTCAGAAGTGGTTCCGGTGGTTTGCGACAATCTGGGGGAAAGTACCTTTATCCCGCTGGCGACCTGGTCAACATGGTGCTGTGAACGCAAACTGGAGAGAGTGTGGCAGCGGTTTATCGCCCAGCCTGCGCTGGCCGTTGCCCTGGAGAGGGACGAGCAGCCAAAAGACAAGAAACGGCTGGCGCTTACTTCTCACGAAGCTTAATGGCCTGTGCTTATCAGGCCTGGACGACACAGATCGCAGGCCGGATAAGGCGTTCGCGCCGCCAATCGGCAAAATTAATTAAGCTGGTTGCGCGTCATAAAAGATTCCCCGCCCAGTTGTCGCATCTGGCGCATAATCCACGCCTGCCGGCTACGCACATAGCCAGACGGCGCATTCGCCTTATAGCGTAACGGATTTGGCAATACCGCCGCCAGCAACGCGGCTTCAGACACACTCAAGCGACTGGCAGGTTTATGAAAATACCGTTGTGCCGCAGCCTCCACGCCAAAAATACCATCGCCAAACTCCGCGATATTCAGATAAACCGTGAGAATGCGCTTTTTGCTCCAGACAGTTTCAATGCCCAGCGTTAGCCCGGCCTCCAGACCTTTGCGCAGCCAACTGCGTCCATCCCATAAAAAGAGATTTTTCGCCGTTTGCTGCGAAAGCGTAGAGGCGCCGCGAATACGGCTCTCATTCCGCTCATTATGCGCCAGCGCTTTTTCAATCGCCGGAACATCAAAGCCCCAGTGCTCAGGGAACTTCTGGTCTTCCGCCGCAATTACCGCCAGCCCCATCCACGGCGAGATATCCGCCATACTGACCCAGTCAGAATGCGCCACATAACCGAACTCTCCGCCGAGCCAGGCGCTAATCTGCCGTTCCGCCATCACCGCCGAAAAAGGCACCGGAACCACGCTAAACAGCGCAATGCCGCCGCCCCAAAAGACGGCGAGCGCAGCAAGGATACGTAAAAGTAGACGGCGCAAAAACGTTAACGGCGCGATGCGTCGTTTGCTCATTCCGCCAGAACCAGCACGCGCGACACTAATTTATCAATGCCGCTTGCCGCCTGGGCGATATCCTGCGCCAGCATATAGGCAGGGGTGGTCACGACCTTGTTATCCTCGTCCACAACGATATCATCAACCGGGCAAGGTACGTGTTCGGCGCCCATCTCTTCAAGTACTTCAGCGGTATCAATATCCGTCCCTATTGTCAGACGTAGCGGGAAGTCAAAGATTTTCGGCAACATTGCGGGCGCGATACAGATGAATCCCAGCGGCTTGCCGGACTGGTGCATGGCCTTCGCCAGCGCGACGACATCGCTATCCACCCGGCATTCGCTCCCCTGGCTGGCGAAATTACTCAGGTTCTTCGCCGCGCCGAAACCACCGGGCACAATGAGCGCATCCAGTTCCTCTGGCTGCGCCTGGGACAGGGGACGAATATCGCCCCGCGTAATACGCGCCGCCTCAATCAGGACGTTACGCGTTTCCGCCATCGCTTCGCCGGTCAGGTGATTAATCACATCCGCTTGTGGTTTATCCGGCGCGAAGCAGACAGCCTGCGCGCCGCTGCGGGCAATGGCCAACAGCGTCAGAACGGCCTCATGAATTTCGGTGCCGTCATAGACGCCGCATCCGCTGAGCACTACGCCAATTTTTTTCATGGTGAACATCCTCCTGCAACCGACTCAAGCCCATTAATAATTTTGATTAAAATGCTACGCTTCACACATTTAAATGATTCATGTAACAAATCATTTAGGATTTGCTATCTTAACTGCGTGCGGCCTGAAAACAGGACTGCGCCTTTGACATCATCATAATAAGCACGGCGCAGCCACGATTTCCCTGGTGTTGGCGCAGTATTCGCGCACCCCGGTCAAACCGGGGTCATTTTTTTTCCGCGTTTGCCACCCAGGCTTTCAGCACCGCGACATCGTGCTGCCACTCCTGCTTCATCTCTTCAATCCATTCCGCGACATTATCTTCCCAGGCAGGAAGATCCGGCGACTGGATTTGCTGGCCAAGCTGTTGCAGATGACGCAGCCCTACCGAACCGGCTGCGCCTTTAATCTTATGCCCTTCCTCAACGACGCCTTTTTTGTCACGCGCCGTCAGATTGGACTCCAGCACGCTTAAATAGCCGGGCATCATTTTTTCAAACACCGCGAGACCGTCGGTGATCAATTTAGGCCCAACCAACTCGATGTACTGTTCCAGCATCGGGATATCCAGCAGCGCTTGCGCTTTATCGCTCTCTTCAGGCGTCACGGTACTCTCCTCTTTATCGGTGGCATCCCAGAATTTTTTAATCATCGCGGTTAAGGCTGGCACCGACAGCGGCTTACTCAGCACATCGTCCATACCAGCGTCCAGATACTCTTTTTTATCTTTCAGAACGTTAGCCGTAAGCGCTACCAGCGGCGGTAAATCTTCCCGCGTGTGGCGACGGGTCAGTTCTCTGGCAATATCCAGACCCGTCATATCCGGTAGCTGAATATCCAGCAAGACCAGGTCATATTCGCCTGGCGCGAACATCTCCAGCGCCGCCTTGCCGGTCATCGCGACATCCACGCTGTTACCCAGTTTTTCCAGTACCGAACGCGCTACGATCACGTTCAGTTCAATATCTTCGACCAGCAGAACATGCAGCGCCGGCAGCGGCATGTCGTCTTCATCAAAGGCGTCCTCCACCTCTTCCGCCACCGCTGGCGCATGAACCGTTAGCGTAAAGGTCGATCCTTTGCCCGGCAGACTGGAAACGGTAATATCGCCGCCCATATTTTTCGCCAGCCGACGGGAGACCGCCAGCCCGATACCGGTACCCGTCGCCGGTTTACCGCCATGACTGTCTTTCACCTGATAATACATGGCGAAAATTTTATCCTGCTCATCCTGCGGAATGCCGATCCCGGAATCTTCCACTTCAAAGTGCAGCATGTCGCCTTCATCATAGCGCGCCCGCACCGTCACCTGGCCCTGCTGAGTAAATTTCACCGCATTGCTGATCAAATTCCATAAAATCTGGCGCAGACGCGTTCCGTCGGTAATGACTTTGTGCGGCAGCGGCAGCGTCGGCTCAAGCACAAAACGTAGCCCTTTTTGCTGCGCCTGCAAACCGGAAAGGTTTTCCAGATCGGCCATAAAGCTGGTGAAATCAACCGGTTGGTTATCAAGCTGAACCTTACGCCGCTCCATCTTATCCATATCAATGATATCATTGAAAATATTGCCTAACGTCACGGCGGAGACATGGATTGTCTTAAGGTATTTTTCCTGTTCGGCGGTAAGATCGGTATCCAGCAGGATGCGGCTTAAACCGACGATGCCGTTAAGCGGGGTGCGCAGCTCATGACTGATGGTAGAGATAAATGTGGTCTTGTCGCGGCTGGCGCGTTCCAGCGCGTCCTGATAACGCTTACGTTCGGTAATATCACGACCAAATCCCATCAGGCCATGACGTTTACCGACACGGTCGTAATAAGGCACTTTACGAATTTCAAAGCAGGCCTTTCGTCCGTCCGGGTAATCCAGCCACTGTTCGTAGGTCAGGGAGACGTTATGGCGGAATACTTTTTCATCGGTTTCAATGACTTTCTCCGCCGCTTCGGGAGAGTACACATCTTCCGGCTTCAAATGCACCAGCTGTTTTTCGCTCTTGCCGGTTAGCAATTCCATTGCGCGGTTACAGCCGGAAAATTCTTTATCCTCATTACGATAAAAAACCAAATCCGGCGAGGCGTCCAGAAAGGAGCGCAGAAAAGAGGATTGCTGTTCTAGCTGGATTTGCGCTTCTTCACGCTCTTTAATTTCTACTTTTAGCTGTTCAAATGTCTCTTGCAGCTCCGCTTCCGCTTTTTCGCGATCGGCAATTTCCTGATTAAGCTGGGCAATATTGTCCTTCAACTGTACGTTAAGCTTGAGATCGCGCTCGCGCATCTCCTCCAGCTTTTGCACCAGACGCGACAGTCGCTGCCTTGACTCTTCCAGTTGTTCAACAACAACGGATAAGAAATAGACCGCCCAGGGCGTAATTAACAGGCCAAAAAAGATGGAACGAATAACGTCGATACTTTCAACCTGACCATGCAGCACCATGGTCACCGCCATCTGCACGACAATCGCCAGCACCACCAATGCCAACGCCAGGAGCATGGAAAAGCGCACCAGACCCAATTTCATCATCAGGTCGACATAGTATTGCGCCAGCATACGAATTTGCTTCATAGAGGATTCCTTCACCACAACTTCGCACATAATACCCAATTATGGGAACCGCGTTGAATATTGTGCGAAATATGCGTAGCGCCCCTCATCACGCTACGCTACAGGTGGTATCCAGGGACGGGCCAGCGCAGAGCCCTGTACGCCATGCTCATTCAGGTATTTGTCCAGCTCAACCATCCCCGTCCAGCGATTCTCGCACCACAGCGGGGCAAGCAGCGTCGGACGGCGAGCGCTGGCTGAAATTCGGTGATAAATCACCTCCGGCGGCGTATGACGAATCATCTCACCTGCCGTTAGCGTGTAGTCGTCCAGTTCGATGCCGTTCAGCCGCCCCGCTTCCCAGGCTTTGGCCATCGTACTGCCTTTCACAATATGCAGCGGATGCAGTTTAATACCGTCAACGCCCGTCTCCACCACACGCTCCATGGTTTGCAGGCATTCTGCCTGCCCTTCTCCCGGCAGCCCCACAATCAGATGCGCACACACTTTCAGCCCGCGCTCCCGGGCAATCCGGGTGGTACGCTGATAGCAGGCGAAGTCATGCCCGCGGTTAATTCGGTGCAGGGTTTTATCGTGCGCGGTTTGCAATCCCAGTTCCAGCCATACCTCGTAGCCTTGATCTTTATATTCACACAGTAAATCTACTACTGCCTGCGGGACACAATCCGGACGCGTACCGACGCATAACCCGACGATACTGGCCTGGCTGACCGCCTGTTGATACATGGAACGCAGCACCTGCACTTCCGCAAAGGTGCTGGTGTAGGCCTGGAAATAGGCCAGATAACGTTTAGCGCGGTTCACCAGATGCGCCTGATGCGCAAGCTGCTCGGCAATCGAATGATGCTGCTGCGCCTCATCGGCAAAAGAGGCGACATTACAGAAGGTGCAACCGCCACGCCCGATGGTGCCGTCGCGGTTAGGGCAGCTAAAACCGCCATGAAGCGTCAGCTTATGAACCTTTTGCCCATACCGACGTAAAAGATCCCCACCAAACATATTGACTAATTTCTGTAACTGCATAATCTGATAGACCGCCTCTTAAAAAGAGGCCAAAGCCTGCCATTTTTAGTCTCCTTTGGCGATGACCTGGATCAATCGTCCCGGAAGGCTTTTATCCGTTGCATAATCAAGCAAAATAAACGACATTTCATTCATAATCCCGTTGATGATTTTTCCTGATATTCCCCTCTTTTTTCAGCGTCTGCTGGGTCATCGATAAAAACAGTAGCATTCAATACTGCTCACGCTTAAAACAGCATAAAATGCCAAGATTTTTGAAAAAGAAAGGTCAGATAACGTCTGGCGAGCGGCTCTTATAGTGAGACAGATCACAGGCTTTCTGCCGCTCCGTATTAGCAGCCCCTCTATAAAAAACCTTTTAATTTCAATATATTCAAAAAGTTATCTGTGCTACAGCACACTTTTGCATAAATCAGTTTGCCATTTGACCTGGGTGTGGATTCCCGATAAGTTGGGGATCCGCTGGAAGCTTTCTGGATGAGCCGTCTGCTCATCATATTTATGCAGTAATTGAGATTCCCTCTTAACCGTATTTACCAATGCGCAAAGGACACAAAGAGGGCGAATGCGAGGTAAGCGTATGATGCGCCAGCCCCGTCGCCATGCTCTTGCTGTGCCCGCGCGCCGTCGGTTGGGAGAGCGTCCCGTAGAGCCTGGGGAGGTTCACTGATATGTTGTACGATAAATCCCTTGAGAAGGATAACTGTGGTTTCGGCCTGATCGCCCACATAGAAGGCGAACCTAGCCACAAGGTAGTGCGTACCGCCATACACGCGCTGGCCCGGATGCAGCACCGTGGCGCGATCCTTGCCGACGGTAAAACCGGCGACGGTTGCGGCTTGCTGTTACAAAAACCTGACCGTTTCTTTCGCATCGTGGCCGAAGAGCGCGGCTGGCGCTTAGCCAAAAACTACGCCGTCGGGATGATCTTTTTGAATAAAGATCCTGAACTGGCCGCCGCGTCACGCCATATTGTCGAAGAAGAATTACAGCAGGAAACCCTGTCGATTGTCGGCTGGCGCGATGTGCCCACCAATGAAGGCGTGCTCGGTGAAATCGCCCTCTCCTCCCTGCCGCGTATTGAGCAGATTTTTGTCAACGCTCCGGCGGGCTGGCGTCCGCGCGATATGGAGCGCCGTCTGTTTATCGCCCGCCGACGCATTGAAAAACGCCTGCAGAACGACAAGGATTTCTACGTATGCAGCCTGTCGAACCTGGTCAACATTTATAAAGGTCTGTGTATGCCGGCGGATCTGCCGCGTTTCTACCTGGATCTTGCGGATCTGCGTCTGGAATCGGCCATCTGTCTGTTCCACCAGCGCTTTTCCACTAACACCGTGCCGCGTTGGCCGCTGGCGCAGCCGTTCCGCTACCTGGCGCATAACGGCGAGATTAACACTATCACCGGCAACCGCCAGTGGGCGCGCGCCCGTACCTATAAATTCCAGACGCCGCTGATCCCGGATTTACAGTCCGCTGCGCCGTTTGTTAACGAAACCGGTTCGGATTCCAGCTCGCTGGACAACATGCTGGAACTGCTGCTGGCAGGCGGGATGGACATCATCCGCGCCATGCGCCTGTTGGTGCCGCCCGCCTGGCAGAACAACCCCGATATGGACCAGGATCTGCGCGCCTTCTTTGACTTTAACTCCATGCATATGGAGCCGTGGGACGGTCCGGCAGGCATCGTGATGTCCGACGGGCGCTTCGCCGCCTGTAACCTTGACCGTAACGGCCTGCGCCCGGCACGCTACGTCATTACCAAAGATAAGCTGATCACCTGCGCCTCCGAAGTCGGTATCTGGGACTATCAGCCGGATGAAGTGGTCGAGAAAGGCCGCGTCGGCCCAGGCGAGCTGATGGTGATCGACACCCGCGGCGGACGTATTCTGCATTCCGCGGAAACCGATGACGATCTGAAAAGCCGCCATCCATATAAAGAGTGGATGGAGAAAAACGTCCGCCGCCTGGTGCCGTTTGAAGAGCTGCCTGATGAAGAAGTTGGTAGCCGCGAACTGGACGATGACCTGCTCGCCAGCTATCAGAAACAGTTTAACTACAGCGCCGAAGAGCTGGACTCGGTTATCCGCGTATTGGGCGAAAACGGCCAGGAAGCCGTCGGTTCAATGGGCGACGATACCCCCTTTGCCGTGCTCTCCAGCCAGCCGCGTATTATTTACGACTACTTCCGCCAGCAGTTCGCGCAGGTCACTAACCCGCCTATCGACCCGCTGCGTGAAGCGCACGTCATGTCGCTCGCCACCAGCATCGGTCGCGAAATGAACGTCTTCTGCGAAGCGGAAGGTCAGGCCCATCGCCTGAGTTTTAAATCGCCAATTCTGCTGTACTCCGATTTCAAACAGCTCACCACCATGAAAGAGGAGCATTATCGCGCTGACCGTCTGGATATCACCTTCGACGTGACCGAAACCACACTGAACGCGACGGTTAAGGCGCTGTGCGATAAAGCGGAACAGATGGTGCGCAACGGCACCGTGCTGCTGGTCCTCTCGGATCGCAATATCGGTAAGAATCGCCTGCCGGTCCCCGCGCCGATGGCGGTGGGCGCGGTGCAAACGCGTCTGGTAGAACAAAGCCTGCGCTGCGACGCCAACATCATCGTAGAAACCGGAAGCGCCCGCGATCCGCATCACTTTGCGGTACTGCTCGGCTTTGGCGCAACGGCTATCTATCCGTACCTGGCCTACGAAACGCTGGGGCGTCTGATTGATACCCAGGCCATCGCCAAAAACTACCGTACCGTGATGCAGAACTACCGTAACGGCATCAACAAGGGGCTGTACAAGATTATGTCCAAAATGGGCATTTCGACCATTGCCTCTTACCGCTGCTCCAAACTGTTTGAAGCGGTCGGACTGCACGATGATGTGGTAAACCTGTGCTTCCAGGGCGTGGTCAGCCGTATCGGCGGCGCGAGCTTTGATGACTTCCAGCAGGATCTGCTGAATCTCTCCAAACGCGCCTGGCTGGCGCGCAAACCCATTAGCCCGGGCGGCCTGCTGAAGTACGTCCACGGCGGCGAATATCACGCCTATAACCCGGATGTCGTGCGTACCCTGCAACAGGCGGTACAGAGCGGCGAATACAGCGATTATCAGGAATACGCCAAACTGGTCAATGAGCGTCCGGCGGCAACGCTGCGCGATCTGCTGGCGATACATCCAGACGGCGAGGCGGTGACTATCGACGAGGTTGAGCCCGCCAGTGAGCTGTTTAAACGCTTTGATACCGCAGCCATGTCTATCGGCGCATTAAGTCCGGAAGCGCACGAAGCGCTGGCGGAAGCGATGAACAGCCTCGGCGGCAACTCCAACTCCGGCGAAGGCGGCGAAGACCCGGCGCGCTACGGCACCAATAAAGTGTCGCGTATCAAGCAGGTGGCTTCCGGCCGTTTTGGCGTGACGCCAGCGTACCTGGTCAATGCCGATGTGATTCAGATTAAAGTCGCGCAGGGCGCGAAACCGGGCGAAGGCGGTCAGTTGCCGGGGGATAAAGTCACTCCGTATATCGCTAAACTACGCTATTCAGTGCCGGGCGTGACGCTGATCTCCCCGCCGCCGCACCACGATATTTACTCTATCGAGGACTTAGCGCAGCTCATTTTCGACCTCAAACAGGTCAACCCGAAGGCGATGATCTCCGTGAAGCTGGTGTCCGAACCGGGCGTCGGCACCATCGCGACCGGCGTGGCGAAAGCCTATGCGGATCTGATCACTATCGCCGGCTACGACGGCGGTACCGGCGCCAGCCCGCTCTCTTCGGTGAAATATGCGGGCTGTCCGTGGGAACTCGGACTTGTTGAAACCCAGCAGGCGCTGGTCGCCAACGGTCTGCGTCACAAGATTCGTCTGCAGGTGGACGGCGGTCTGAAAACCGGCGTCGATATCATTAAAGCGGCAATTCTCGGTGCGGAAAGTTTCGGCTTCGGCACCGGCCCGATGGTGGCGCTGGGCTGTAAATACCTGCGCATTTGCCATCTGAACAACTGCGCAACCGGCGTGGCGACGCAGGATGAAAAACTGCGTAAGAACCACTATCACGGCCTGCCGTTCAAGGTAACCAACTACTTTGAATTTATCGCCCGCGAAGTGCGCGAGCTGATGGCTTCGCTTGGCGTGACCCGCCTGGTGGATTTGATTGGCCGCACCGACCTGCTGAAAGAGCTGGAGGGCTTCACCGCTAAACAGCAGAAGCTGGCGCTGTCTCGTCTACTGGAAACCGCTGAACCTCATCCGGGTAAAGCGCTGTACTGCACCGAAAATAACCCGCCGTTTGATAACGGCGTGCTGAATGCGCAACTGTTGCAGCAGGCGAAACCGTTTGTCGATGCGCGCCAGAGCAAAACCTTCTGGTTCGACATCCGCAACACCGATCGTTCCGTCGGCGCGTCGCTTTCCGGCTACATCGCACAGACCCACGGCGATCAGGGGCTGGCTTCCGATCCGATTAAAGCGCACTTCAGCGGTACCGCAGGCCAGAGCTTTGGCGTGTGGAACGCGGGCGGCGTAGAGTTATATCTGACTGGCGATGCCAACGACTATGTCGGTAAAGGTATGGCAGGCGGTTTGATCGCCATCAGACCACCGGTAGGTTCCGCCTTCCTCAGCCATAAAGCCAGCATTATCGGCAACACCTGCCTGTATGGAGCCACCGGTGGCCGTCTGTACGCGGCGGGCCGCGCGGGCGAACGTTTCGGCGTGCGTAACTCCGGGGCGATTACCGTAGTAGAGGGCATCGGCGACAACGGCTGTGAATACATGACCGGCGGCATCGTCTGCGTGCTGGGTAAAACCGGCGTTAACTTCGGCGCGGGGATGACCGGCGGCTTCGCCTATGTGCTGGACGAAGATGGCGAATTCCGTAAACGCGTGAACCCGGAACTGGTAGAAGTACTGGACGTTGATTCGCTGGCTATCCACGAAGAGCATCTGCGCGGCCTGATCACCGAGCACGTGCAGCATACTGGTTCGCAACGCGGCGAAGAGATCCTGTCCAGGTGGTCAAGCTTCTCAACCCAATTCGCGTTAGTTAAGCCCAAGTCCAGCGATGTCAAAGCCCTGTTGGGCCACCGTAGTCGTAGTGCGGCAGAATTGCGCGTGCAGGCGCAGTAAGGAATTGAAATGAGCCAGAATGTTTATCAATTTATCGACCTGCAGCGCGTTGATCCGCCGAAGAAACCGCTGAAGCTCCGTAAGATCGAGTTTGTTGAAATCTACGAACCGTTTTCTGAAGGTCAGGCGAAAGCCCAGGCGGATCGCTGTTTGTCCTGCGGGAACCCCTACTGCGAGTGGAAATGTCCGGTACATAACTACATCCCGAACTGGCTGAAACTGGCTAACGAAGGGCGTATTTTTGAGGCGGCTGAGCTATCGCACCAGACCAACACCCTGCCGGAAGTGTGTGGCCGCGTCTGCCCGCAGGACCGCCTGTGCGAAGGCTCCTGTACGCTGCACGATGAGTTCGGCGCAGTGACCATCGGTAACATTGAGCGCTATATCAACGATAAAGCGTTTGAGATGGGCTGGCGCCCGGATATGACCGGCGTACGCCAGACGGACAAACGGGTAGCGATAATCGGCGCAGGTCCGGCAGGGCTGGCGTGCGCCGACGTGCTGACCCGCAACGGCGTGAAGGCGGTGGTCTTTGATCGCCATCCGGAAATCGGTGGTCTGCTGACCTTCGGTATCCCGGCCTTCAAGCTGGAGAAAGAAGTCATGACCCGCCGCCGTGAGATCTTCACCGGCATGGGTATTGAGTTCAAACTTAATACCGAAGTGGGTCGTGATGTACAGCTTGAAGATCTGCTGAAAGATTACGATGCGGTATTCCTTGGCGTCGGCACCTATCAGTCGATGCGCGGCGGGCTGGAAAATGAAGATGCGGACGGGGTTTTCGACGCTCTGCCGTTCCTGATCGCCAATACGAAGCAGATCATGGGGTTTGGCGAAACCAGCGACGAACCATATGTCAGCATGGAAGGCAAACGCGTGGTGGTGCTGGGCGGCGGCGATACCGCAATGGACTGCGTACGTACCTCCATTCGTCAGGGCGCAACGCACGTAACCTGTGCTTATCGTCGTGATGAAGAGAACATGCCGGGCTCCAGACGCGAAGTGAAGAACGCGCGCGAGGAAGGTGTCGAATTTCAGTTTAACGTTCAACCGCTGGGCATTGAAGTCAATGCCAACGGCAAAGTGAGCGGCGTAAAAATGGTGCGCACTGAAATGGGCGAACCGGATGCCAAAGGCCGTCGGCGGGCAGAGATCGTCGCCGGTTCCGAGCATGTGGTTCCGGCTGATGCGGTGGTGATGGCGTTTGGTTTTCGTCCACACAGCATGGAATGGCTGGCGAAACACAGCGTGGAACTGGACTCGCAGGGACGAATTATCGCGCCGGAACGCAGCGATAATGCTTTCCAGACCAGCAACCCGAAAATCTTCGCCGGTGGCGACATCGTGCGCGGTTCCGATCTGGTGGTGACGGCGATTGCCGAAGGCCGTAAAGCGGCTGACGGGATTATGAACTACCTCGAAGTATAACCCTTCCGGCTCCCCGCTTACTGCCTTGGCTGATGGCTGGGGAGCCGATATTCCTCTCCTCAATATCTCTCCTGCCGATTCTGGAAACCCGCTCGTAAATCGAGATGTAATGCCATGTAAAATCCGTTCATGGATTGATCCGTTTACGCCTGAAGCGTATTGATAGCGTTCTAATTTCACAATAAAACTATCACGTAAGGGATGACATGACGAATCCAACTTTAGTGCCACAGTCTGATGAATATCAGCAAATTCATGACGGTATTATTCGTCTGGTCGATACGGCACGTACCGAGACCGTGCGCAGCATCAATGCCATTATGACTGCCACCTACTGGGAAATTGGCCGACGCATTGTCGAATTTGAACAGGGAGGAGAAGCGCGAGCGGCCTATGGTACTCAGCTTATCGAACGATTATCGGTAGATTTAAGTCAGCGCTATAAGCGCGGTTTTTCCACCAGAAACCTATGGCAAATTCGTACATTTTATCTTTGTTTTCAACACATTGAAATTCCGCAGACACTGTCTGCGGAATTTTCAAATCTCATACCGCTCGCCAAAACATTCCCTCTTCCCTGGTCAGCGTATGTCCGCCTCTTGTCGGTAAAAAATCCCGATGCCCGCACTTTTTACGAGAAAGAGACGCTACGTAACGGCTGGTCAGTTAGGCAGCTCGATCGGCAAATCGCCACTCAGTTTTACGAACGAACGCTACTGTCCCACGACAAATCCGCCATGTTGCAGCAGCCTGCACCCGCCGAGCCAAACGTTTTGCCGGAGCAAGCCATACGCGACCCGTTCATTCTGGAATTTCTTAACCTGAAGGACGAGTATTCCGAATCAGATCTCGAAGACGCGCTGCTCAGCCACCTGATGGACTTTATGCTGGAGCTCGGTAACGATTTTGCTTTTGTTGGCCGCCAACGCCGACTACGCATAGACGATAGCTGGTTCCGCGTCGATCTGCTGTTCTTCCATCGTCGCTTGCGCTGCCTGTTGCTCGTTGACCTGAAAGTAGGCAAATTCGGTTATGCGGATGCCGGGCAGATGAATATGTACCTGAACTATGCCAAAGAGCACTGGACAATGCCCGGAGAAAACCCGCCAGTCGGCCTGGTTTTGTGCGCAGGGAAAGGCGCGGGGGAAGCGCATTACGCGCTGACTGGCCTGCCAAACACCATCATGGCGAGCGAGTACAAAGTGCAGTTGCCCGACGAAAAATTACTCACAGACGAACTTATTCGTTCGCAAACCATGCTGGAAACTCAACTCACACGCGGTGGTTCACTGACAACGGAGAAAAACTAACGAACCATTAATATCATGAATAATTATCAAAAAAATATCATACGAAAACGTTTGCTTTATTCTGAGAACTGTATATTATGCGGCGGATTTTTTGGGCAAAATTCATGGAGGCGTTGTGTCGCAGGACAACAATTATAGCCAGGGCCCCGTCCCTCTGGCGGCGCGGAAGGGCGTGATTCCACTGACGTTTGTCATGTTGGGTTTAACGTTTTTTTCCGCCAGTATGTGGACCGGAGGGACACTCGGCACCGGTCTTACCTATCACGATTTCTTCCTCGCAGTTCTCTTCGGTAATCTCCTCCTCGGTATCTACACTGCATTTCTTGGTTACATCGGCGCAAAAACCGGACTCTCCACCCACCTCCTTGCACGTTACTCCTTTGGCGTTAAAGGATCATGGCTTCCCTCGCTGCTGCTAGGCGGCACACAGGTAGGCTGGTTTGGCGTTGGCGTAGCGATGTTCGCTATTCCGGTCAGTAAAGCGACGGGCATTGATGCCAATATTCTGATTGCCATTTCGGGTCTACTGATGACCCTGACCATTTTTTTCGGCATCTCGGCGTTGACCATTTTGTCTATCATTGCCGTACCCGCGATCGTTATACTGGGCAGCTACTCCGTCTGGCTGGCGGTCAGCGGCGTGGGTGGGCTGGAGCATTTAAAAACGATAGTGCCGCAGACGCCGCTGGATTTTTCCAGCGCGCTGGCGCTGGTGGTGGGCTCGTTTGTCAGCGCCGGTACATTGACCGCCGACTTCGTCCGCTTCGGGCGTCATGCCAAAAGCGCCGTACTGATTGCGATGGTCGCTTTTTTCCTCGGCAACTCGCTGATGTTTATCTTTGGCGCGGCAGGCGCTGCCGCCGTCGGTCAGGCGGATATCTCTGACGTGATGATAGCGCAGGGGCTGCTGCTGCCCGCGATTGTGGTGCTTGGCCTGAATATCTGGACCACCAACGATAACGCGCTGTACGCATCGGGTCTGGGCTTCGCCAATATTACCGGTCTTTCCAGCCGTACGCTGTCGGTGGTGAACGGGATTATCGGTACCGTGTGCGCGCTGTGGCTTTACAATAATTTTGTCGGCTGGCTGACGTTCCTGTCATCTGCCATCCCACCGATTGGCGGAGTGATTATTGCCGACTATCTGTTGAACCGCCGCCGCTATGCCGACTTCAACACCGTGCGCTTTATTCCCGTTAACTGGATTGCTATTCTTTCCGTCGCGCTGGGCATCGCCGCCGGACATTATGTTCCGGGTATTGTGCCCGTCAACGCCGTACTCGGCGGCGTCTTCAGCTATATCCTGCTGAATCCACTTTTCAACCGCAGCCTTGCTAAATCACCAGAGGTCAGCCATGCAGAACAATAACATCACTATTCGTCAGACGCGTCTGCAGGGACACGAAGGATTATGGCAGATTACGATTGAAAACGGGCGCTTTAGCCGGATTGAGCCTCAGGAAGCCGCATCGTTACCGCAGGGCGAAGTGCTTGATGCCGAAGGCGGCCTGGCTATTCCACCGTTTGTTGAGCCACATATCCACCTGGATACCACGCAAACGGCGGGTGAACCGAGCTGGAACCAGTCCGGCACACTGTTTGAAGGGATTGAGCGCTGGGCAGAACGTAAAGCAATGCTCACGCATGAAGATGTGAAAGCGCGCGCGATGCAGACCCTGAAATGGCAGATGGCTAACGGCATCCAGTACGTTCGTACTCACGTTGACGTTTCAGATCCTACGCTCACCGCGCTGAAAGCCATGCTGGAAGTGAAGCAAGAGGTTGCGCCGTGGGTAGACCTGCAAATTGTCGCCTTTCCGCAAGAAGGTATTCTGTCTTATCCCAACGGTGAAGCGCTGTTAGAGGAAGCCGTGCGTTTGGGCGTTGACGTTATTGGCGCCATTCCGCACTTTGAATTTACGCGTGAATATGGCGTTGAATCGCTGCACAAAACCTTCGCCCTGGCGCAAAAATACGATCGCTTGATCGATGTGCACTGCGACGAAATTGATGACGAGCAGTCTCGCTTTGTCGAAACGGTCGCGGCGCTGGCGCATCGCGATGGCATGGGGGCGCGCGTGACCGCCAGCCACACCACGGCTATGCACTCGTACAACGGCGCGTATGCGTCACGCCTGTTCCGTCTGTTGAAAATGTCGGGGATTAACTTCGTCGCCAACCCGCTGGTGAATATTCATCTGCAAGGACGGTTTGACACTTACCCGAAACGTCGTGGCGTCACGCGAGTGAAAGAGATGCTGGAAGCGGGGATCAACGTCTGCTTTGGCCATGATGACGTCTTCGATCCGTGGTATCCATTAGGCACGGCAAATATGCTGCAGGTGCTGCATATGGGGTTACACGTTTGCCAGTTGATGGGGTATGGGCAAATCAACGACGGGTTAAATCTGATCACTACCCACAGCGCAAAAACCCTGCATTTACAGGACTACGGTCTGAGCGTCGGCAATGCCGCGAATCTGGTTATCTTACCCGCTGAGAATGGATTCGATGCGGTACGTCGCCAGACGCCTGCGCGTTACTCGATTCGCCACGGGCGAGTGATTGCCGAGACGGTGCCGAGCCAGACGACGCTGCACCTGACCCAGCCGGAAGCCGTGACGTTTAAGCGTTAACCCGTCATACCCGCGCTCTCCGGCACATTCACCACGCAGCCCGTAAGGGGCTGCGTTCGGAAGACTGCTCCGGCAAGAGATTCAGGCCGCCAGCAGACTGGCGCGTACTTTCACTACCACTTTCTTGATGTCATCCGGCTCACCCACTGCACATCCCGGTTTATGCGGTTCTCCTGGCATAAACACAGCAAACATCCCCGCTTGCAGCGTAATAGTCTGCTCGTCGACAATTTGACTACAAAGCTGGTAATCCTCTTCAACGTGCATCTCCTCGCACTGGCGAGCGGCACCGGACATCCCAAACGCAATACGCTCGACGCCGGTTAGTAGTAGCTGAATATCAATGTATTGTTCATGCAATTCCGCTTTCTTCTCGGCCGGCATTTGCGTCGTTAACTGCATTACATTCATAAAGACATTGTCGCCCTGCAATTCATAGCGCCCCGGCGCTTTCTCCTGCGGCCTTGCCGCCAGCGCGAGAGTCAAGGCATCCAACAATCGCGGATGCAACCCGCAAGAAGGCAACGACTGTACTTCCCCCATCATCATAATGTGTCTCCTTGAGCTAACAACGCAGCGCCTAATAATCCTGCGTCATGCCGATAGCGAGCGGCGCTCAGCGCCACGTGATAAGGCGCAGGCTCTTGCATCAAAAACGCGCGAACCTGCTCCAGGTATCCCTCAGCTAACCCTACGCTGCCGCCAATGACCACACACTGGCAGTCGGTAGTCGCTTTCACATCGGCGATCATTCGCGCTATTACCTGCGCGGATTGGCTTACCAGATGTCGCGCCTGCTGATGACCTTCGCCAGCGCGAATAAATAGGGTTTTGGCGTCGCATCCCGCCAGATCGTCCCGCGCCGCCGCGGCCATCCCTCGTCCAGAGGCGATGGCCTCTACGCAGCCAACGCGTCCACAGCCGCATACGGGCCCGTGTGGGTCCGCCAGGGTGTGTCCCAGGTGCCCGGCCAGACCGCCTTTTCCGGTAAGGAGCTTGCCGTCGCAGACAACGCCGCCGCCAACGCCGGTTGAAACGGTGATAAATACCATATCGCGGATATCATCAGGGAGCGCGTGATACTCCGCCCAGGCCGCCGCCTGCGCGTCGTTCACCGCCAGCGTCGGCAGGCCAGCGATCGTTTCCAGTGTTTGTACTAACGGAAAGTGTAGCAATCCGCCCAGATTATGGGGGTTTAGCGCCAGCAGCATCCCTTCCTGAATGATCCCGGTAGAAGCTATCGCTACCTGACGCGCCTCTGCCCGTAGTGGTTCAACCAGCGCCTTTAATGCTTCACGTAACGCATCCGGCGTTTTGCTCGCGGGGGTCGGTAGCTCGCGACGCTGGCTAATGCGCAAGTTTTTGTCGATGAGCGCGGCGGCAAGTTTAGTACCGCCAATATCGATTGCTAACGTAGTCATGACGCCGCCTTTTTTAATGCGTCGTTATACCATCCACAGATATGTTCCAGACGGGTAATGGCGGACCCCACCGTCACCGCCCATGCGCCATAGCGGATCGCCTCCGCTGCCAGTGCTGGCGAGTTATAGCGCCCTTCGGCTATTACCCGGCATCCGGCGTCATGCAACGCTTTGACTAAGGGCAGATCGGGTTCCTCCGGCGTATCGGGGGTGGTGTAGCCGGACATTGTCGTGCCGATAATGTCCGCGCCCAACCGTTGACAGGCGAGACCATCGTCCACGGATGAGCAGTCGGCCATCGCCAGTAGATGGTGGTGATGAATGCGCGCCAACAACGCCTCAACGGCTACCGGCCGTTGCCGAGCGGTTCCATCAACGGCGATAATAGCTGCTCCGGCCTGTGCCAGCGCATCTACATCGTCGAGAAAAGGGGTAATGCGCACTGGAGAGTCGTCCAGATCGCGTTTGATAATGCCGATAATGGGTACCGAAACGAGCGAGCGGGTCATACGCAGGTTGTCTATGCCTTCAATACGCACCGCAACCGCGCCCGCCTGTTCCGCTGCCAACGCCATTGCCGCTACAATCTCCGGCTTATCCAGCGGACTGCCCGGAACGGGCTGGCAGGAGACAATCAGGCCGCCAGAAGCGGCAATATTTTTATCCAGTTGTTCAAGTAACGACATACTACTCCCTTACAAATATTGCCCGGTTGAAAACCGGGCAAGCGGATTAACTTTTCGTTTTTACAAAGGCACCTTTACCACTGCCAAGCGGTACGGCTCCGCTGAACGGTTTGTCGTCAATAGCATCGTGGGTGCGTAACGCTTCCGGACGTAGCCAACGCTGTACGCGAGACGGCATATCAAGCCCAATAAGCAGGATCACGACAAACGTCAGGCTGAAAGAGAGCGATGCCAGCGCAGTGCCCAAATCCAGACGTTGAGCGATCAGCGCTCCCAGGATCGGCGCCAGCGCGCCGCCGAGCGCGCCGACGTTATAAGTAAAGCCCAGCCCCGCCGCGCGCTGATCGGTATCGAAGTAACCGCCGATCAGTTTCGGTAGAATCCCGGCAATCCCCTGCCCCAACATCTGTTGGAAAAACAGTAGCAGACCCAGAACCCAGACGTTTGTGCCGCCAATCGCAAAGACCGGAATAATGAGGATTTGCGAGGCCAGCAGGCTACAGACATATGCTTTACGCGTTCCCAGCCAGTCGCCAAGAAAACCGCCTACGCAGCAACCAACCGCCGCGCCAAATCCGCTAAAGAACAGGACATTCGCCACCGTATGCGGATCGTAGGCCAGCTCGGTTTTCAGATAAGTGGGTAATAGCGCCTGAATCGGCCAGGAATAGAGGAAAGCAAACAGTACCACCAGCATCAGCATGACGCCAGTGGGCCAGCGTTTACCGCTGCTCTGCACCATAAAGCTGATAAAGATAACCGCGCACAGTAGTCCCAGCCCCGCCACAATCGCAGCATTTTGTAGGTTACCGGCAAAACAGAACCACAGCGCAGCGGCGGCGGCGAAAGTCATTAAAATGTTGATGATGCGATGCTCGCCCCGATAAAGAATGTCGACCATCGTGCGTACCGGCGCTTTACCCGCGTGTTTCTCTTTCCAGTCTTCCGCTTCCGGAATGTTTTTCCGCAGCCAGAGAGCGAAGATAATTGGCAAAATGCCAATGAAAAACAGCGCGCGCCAGCCCCAGACAGGCACCACCAGGCTGTACACCTGCGCGGCAACGACCGCGCCGACGGAGAAGCCGGAAATCAGAAAACCGCTGGCTTTATTGCGTAAATGTTTTGGCCAGCTTTCAATCACATAGGTCGCGCTGGAACCATATTCGCCCGCCATGCCCATACCAATCACCAGTCGGGCGATGAACATGGTGGTGTAACCGGGCGCAAACCCGCATGCCAGGGTTCCCACCGAAAACAGAATGATGCTGCTGACCATCGCCAGACGACGCCCATAGCGATCGCCCATCGCGCCCAGTAATAACCCGCCGAACCAGCGAGAGATAAAAGCCGCAGAAATCAGGCTTGCCGCCTGTACCGTCGTCAGCCCAAATTCGCTTTGTACCTCAGTCAGTACAAGAGCAATCAACACAAAATCAAAACCATCAAGCAGATATCCCAGCCAGGCAGCGGAAAATGCCCGCCACTGCGCCCGGTTGAGATGGCGATACCACGGGATGTTCTGGGTAGAAGTACTCATTTTACTCTCCCGACGATTTTTGTTGTCGTTATGCCGAATGGCGGCTCCGCCTTATCCGGCCTACTGTTCGCACTGTTGTAGGCCGGGCAAGCGTAGCGCCCCCGGCATTATGCTGTTACGCCTTTTCTTCCATCAGTTGTTGAGCCAGCGCCTTGAGCGCCGGCAGGTATTTTTCATCAACAGGCGCAAACGGTTTACGACACAGCGGCACCGATAGCACGTCCATATAATGCAGGACCGTTTTCAGGCCGCGGAATACGCCGGTTTTAATCAGTAAATCAATAACCTTATTGCACTCGGTTTGCAGGCGCTGCGCTTTCGCCACATCGCCCTCACGTAATGCCTGAACAATCCCCTGATAACGCCAGCCCATAATGTTGTATGTGCTGCCGATACCGCCGTCCGCGCCCGCCAGCAGACCGGAAGCGAAGATTTCGTCATAACCGTTGTACAGCACCAGATCCGGATGCGCGCGGCGGATCTGCTCCATCTGGAAGAGATCGCCGGAGGTTTGCTTCAGCGCGCTCACGCCCGGTAATGTCACCAGCGTATTGATCTGATCGAGGGTAAGTTTTACGCCGCTTAACGCCGGAATGTTGTATACCACCATCGGCAATCCATCTGCGGAATCAATGATTGCCCGATAATGGTCACAGTGCTCTTCAAAACTGAAAGGGTAATAAAAAGGCGTCACCGCAGAGACCGCATCAAAACCGTAACGCTTTGCGGCGCTGGCAAGCTGCTGGCTTTCTGCGGTGCTTACTGTCCCGACATGGGCGATCAACGTGATTTTTCCCTTCGCCTCTTCGGCGACAATCTCCAGTACCTGCTCTCTTTCAGCAAGGCTCTGTACGAATGCTTCCCCGGTGGAACCGCCAACGTACAGCCCGTCGATACCCTGCCCAATGTTAAAACGCACCAGACGGCGCAGGCTTTCGCTATCCAGTTGCTGCTGATGATCAAATGGGGTCAACAACGCCGCCATTACGCCTTGCAATGCTTTTGCCATACCTACCTCTACGGATGATGAATATATTAACTACCTACCTTTATACCTGTTATACCAGATCAAATAAGCAGCAAATAATACAGAACGCTTATAGTGCGATCTGCTTCACTAAACCGGGATCGGAGGTGCGATCGCTACCGCATTTTTTGACTTTTTTTACCGAGTGCGTGCCAGGTAGCGGAAACGCTATTGAGGTGGGTTTGCAGAGCGCGATCCGCTTTATCGGGATCTCGCTGGCGAATGGCATCAACAATCACAATATGCTGTTGATAACTCACGTTATTATGTTCATGCAGCTCACGATCGGGAACGCTTGGGCGAGCGGCGATTAGCCAGTCCAGCAGAGCAACATGAATAGCCATAAAGATCGGATTGCCGGGAATTTCAGCCAACACCCGGTGAAACTCGACATCCGAACGAATAAACAGCGCGTTGTCATCCAGCGACTGGCTATTAATTTCCAGCGCTTTCGTTAACAACGCGATCTGCTCGTCGGTGGCATGTTCCGCCGCATAGCGTACCAGGCTGGATTCAAAGAAAAGCCGTAGCTGTTCAAAGTGAGCGATGCCGCCAGGATGAGTAAGAAAATCTTTCGCCATACCCGACAGTTCGCTGATGATGGTATCAGCAGAGGGGCGCGAGACGCGGGCGCGTTCGCCGTTATTGATTTGCACCAGACCTTTACGCTTCAGCGCAGCTAACGCTTCACGCACGGAGGGACGTCCCACATTGAAGAAGGCCATTAATTCACGTTCAGACGGTAGCTGTTCTCCCTCGCCAAACTCATGACGGCGGATCATCTGCTCCAGCTCTTCCTCAACCATTTCAGACAGTTTTTTACGCGCCAGCGGGCGGCGGCGCAAACTACGCCCGAGGGATGTCGGTGAATCTTCTGCTTGCGAATCAAATGCGTTCATAACGTCCATTCATGAGTGGTCGGTGGCAAATAATAGCAAGCTTATCGTAACACAGCTTCAAAAGCAGGGTGAACCCGCGAGGAGGCCAAACAAAACAGGCCCTTCAGGGCCTGTTGATTATTTTACTACGCGCAGTGCCGGACGTCCGCCACGCGGCGGAGGCGGCTCGTCATCAGGACTACTGTCGTCATCGTGGTCGGGCTTATCGCCATCAATGACGGACATCACGGTCTCGCTTTCCGCGCCTGCGGTATTGTCATCATCATTTAAGCTGACAACGTCTTCATCATAGGCGGCTTCAGGCTCAAACATGGTGCCTGCGCCGTTTTCACGGGCGTAAATCGCCAGCACCGCAGCCAAAGGCACAGAAACCTGACGGGGAACGCCGCCGAAGCGCGCATTAAAACGCACTTCATCATTAGACAGCTCCAGATTACCTACCGCCCGCGGCGCAATATTGAGGACGATTTGCCCATCGCGCGCATATTCCATAGGGACATGCACGCCAGGCAGCATCACATCCACCACCAGATGCGGAGTCAACTGGTTATCCAGCAACCACTCGTAGAAAGCACGCAACAGATAGGGACGACGCGGCGTCAACTGTGACAAATCCATACAGGTTAACCCCGACCGAGGCGCATTTCACGTTCAGCTTCGGTTAAAGAAGCCAGGAAAGAATCACGTTCAAAGACGCGGGTCATATAGCCTTTCAGCTCTTTCGCCCCTGCGCCGCTGAATTCAATACCCAACTGCGGTAAACGCCACAAGAGAGGCGCCAGGTAGCAATCAACCAGGCTGAATTCGTCGCTCAGGAAATACGGTTTCTGACCAAATACCGGCGCAATCGCCAGCAGCTCTTCACGCAGTTGTTTACGCGCAGAGTCGGCCTCGGAAGCAGACCCGTTTACGATGACGTTCATCAGCGTATACCAGTCTTTTTCAATACGGTGCATGTACAGACGGCTTTCACCGCGCGCGACCGGATAAACCGGCATCAGCGGCGGATGAGGGAAACGCTCATCCAGATATTCCATAATGATGCGAGATTCCCACAGGGTCAGCTCACGATCCACCAGTGTCGGAACGCTTTGATTCGGGTTGAGGTCAATCAGATCCTGAGGTGGATTGTCCTTTTCCACATGTTCGATCTCAAAACTAACACCCTTTTCAGCCAACACAATGCGGACCTGATGGCTATAGATGTCAGTAGGACCAGAAAACAGCGTCATTACCGAACGTTTGTTGGCAGCGACAGCCATGAAAACCTCCAGGTATATTCAGAATTTTTACTGCTACCAGCCACAATGTGACCAGCCAGATGTTATGTCACCCAGGGCGAAAAAAGCCATCATTGCTCAGAAACGAGACAAAAAATGAACATTCCCCGCTATTTGGGCAGAAAATTGGATGATAGTTTACCAGATTTTGTGACCTTTGTGGTGAGTCGATTCTGGAAATGAGGAAAAAGAGATATTCCTGGTCTGAAATGCTCGCCCCACCTGAGATATTGTCTTTCGCCTGTTATGCCTGTACTACCGGTGCGCCCCAGCCATCAAAACTGCCGCCATGTTTTTCAGCCAGATCGGTAAGCTGGCAAGTGATTTCTGTCATATGCCATTGTTGCGGAGCATCGGTGCTGATAAAAGACGCCATAAACCCCTGTTGCGGGTCATTCATTCGAATACTGACCAGCGTTATGCCATACGGTAATGCAGCAATATCTTGCGCCAAGTCGCGCGCTGCGACCTCTGTAGGCAATGTCGCATAATAATCAATAGCGCGCGGAAGCGTCAGATCATCACCTTGTTCCTGTAATCCCCGGCACACACGGGAATCGTGTATCCAGTTCCAGTCGTATCGGGTTGGATACAAGAACTGGCGGTAAAAGTTTCCTTTATCATTGTGACTCTCTCTATAACTAAAAGAGATTTCCGGGCCACCAGCGAGCAATTTATCCAGCGTCTTTTCCCAGTTAAGATCCTCTTCCGACATGAACACAAAATCGCGCCAGCCTTGTTGGGTAACCACACCCACCAGCCAGATCGGAAACGTCTTCCCCTTTTCATCAAGCCAGTCCTCTATACGATTTAAACGCTGTGTTTCATCGGGCTGCGGTAAACCATTTTCATAACAGTTGGTGTAATGAACACGTAAGAACCCGGTATGGATAAGGCGATCAAATTTTTCATCCTGAATGGCGCCGATATCCACACGTATACCCGTAACATGGTCATCCACCGTTGTTATAAAGAATTCCCATTTATTCGACAGCATTAACGACTCTTTCTTAGTAAACAATGAGTTAAAAAATCCCACTGCGACTTCCTTTTCTCTGAGCGTGCATGAAAGATGAATAAGATGAGAATAATGCTAAAGATAGGGAGGAAAAGAGACTGGATTCGGACTTTAGCCATAAAAAAACCCGCCGAAGCGGGTTTTTTCGCTAACAGTTGTCTGCCGAAGCAGAACCCCATTAACGTTTGGAGAACTGCGGACGACGACGTGCTTTACGCAGGCCGACTTTCTTACGTTCAACCTGACGAGCGTCACGAGTAACGAAGCCAGCTTTACGCAGTTCGCCACGCAGGGACTCGTCGTACTCCATCAGAGCGCGGGTGATACCGTGACGGATCGCACCAGCCTGACCAGAGATACCACCACCTTTAACAGTGATGTACAGATCCAGTTTCTCAACCATGTCGACCAGTTCCAGCGGCTGACGAACTACCATGCGGGCAGTTTCACGACCGAAGTACTGTTCCAGAGAACGTTGGTTGATAACGATTTTACCGTTGCCCGGTTTGATGAACACGCGAGCTGCGGAACTTTTGCGGCGACCAGTGCCGTAGTATTGATTTTCAGCCATTGCCTATAATCCCGATTAGATGTCAAGAACTTGCGGTTGCTGTGCCGCGTGGTTGTGCTCGTTGCCCGCGTAAACTTTCAGTTTACGGAACATAGCACGACCCAGCGGGCCTTTTGGCAGCATGCCTTTAACCGCGATTTCAATCACACGCTCAGGACGGCGGGCAATCATCTCTTCAAAGGTCGCTTGTTTGATACCACCGATGTGGCCGGTGTGGTGATAGTACACTTTGTCAGTACGCTTGTTGCCGGTTACAGCAACTTTGTCAGCGTTCAGAACGATGATGTAATCACCAGTATCTACGTGCGGAGTGTATTCCGCTTTGTGCTTACCGCGCAGGCGACGAGCCAGTTCAGTAGCCAGACGGCCCAGAGTTTTACCGGTCGCGTCAACAACATACCAGTCGCGTTTTACGGTTTCTGGTTTAGCTGTAAAAGTTTTCATTAAAAGCTTACCCAAATAAATAAGTTACACGTTGGTGAACACCCAAACGTTTTAAATAGTTGAGGTTCACACGACAAAGTCCGGTAAACCTACCCCCTCGGATATGTTTGGCCGGCACAGAGAAAGTTTGGGAAAAAACTCTCTTGTAACGTGGGGTCGCAGGATTATAGAGAAGTCCAGGTCAAAGATCGACCCCTTTTTGCGATTTGCCGCGGGTTTTGTTCAGGCCTGGTTCACCCTCGGTCGGGGAGGTTGCACAGATATAATACCGCATAATGCCGGGGCGCTGCGCTTGTCCGGCTTACGGCATATGCTCCCGCTTGAGGTACTCCGCACTCTGCATCTCTTGCAGGCGTGACAGACAGCGCTGAAATTCAAACTTGAGCTGTTCCCCCTGATAAATTTCATATAACGGTGCGGCGGCGCTGACCACCAGCTTAACGTGGCGCTCGTAAAACTCATCCACCAGCGCAATAAAGCGGCGCGCTTCGTTCTCCATCAGCGGCGTCATGACCGGCACGTCAAACAGCAGAACCGTGTGAAATAACCTTGAGAGCGCAATGTAATCATGCTGGCTGCGGGCCTCGACGCACAGCGTAGCGAAAGAGACCGCTAGCGTTTGGTTTTCAACGCCCAGGGTGGATAAAGAGCGATGATTGATTTCCAGCGTCGGAGCGTGCTCGCGCGCGGCCCCCGCTAACGCCAGCCACAGTTTATCCATTTGCCGCCGGGTTTCATCATTAAGCGGCGTTAGCCATAAATGGGCCTGCGTCAGCGTCCGCAGCCGGTAATCGACGCCGGCGTCCACATTCATAATGTCGCAGTGCTGTTTAATGGCATCGATAGCCGGCAGGAAGCGGGCGCGTTGCAAACCGTTGCGGTAGAGTTCATCCGGCGGAATATTGGAGGTCGCGACCAGCGTAATGCCGCGTGCAAACAGCGCTTTCATTAAACCGCCCAGCAGCATGGCGTCGGTAATATCGGTGACGAAAAACTCATCGAAACACAGTACGTCCGTCTCGGTTTTAAACCGATCGGCAATAATGTCTAACGGATCGATCTGTCCCTGTAGCGCGGTAAGTTCTTCATGCACGCGCAGCATAAACCGATGAAAATGCAGGCGTAATTTTCGCTCACCCGGCAGGCTGTGGTAGAAGAGATCCATGAGCCAGGTTTTGCCGCGACCCACGCCCCCCCACATATACAGCCCGCGAACCGGTATTTGCGCGTCCGGTTCGTTTTTGCCTAATAATTTCCCCAGTCGCGCTATCAGTCCGCCGGGTGGCGTAGCCGACGATTTTTTCGCGGTGAGCGCCTGATAAAGGGTTTCCAGACGGTCGACCGCCTCTTTCTGTACGTCGTCAGGCTGATGGGTGCCTTCGTTGAGTGCCTGGAGATAACGCGATGTAGGGGAAAGGCTTTGCATAATGTTATTGTTATTCCTTGAAAATCGATGTGCCGTCGTTCACGGCTGACGAAAAAAAGGCCGTTCTACACTACGCGATATGCTGTCGGGATTCCACTTCTACGGAATTAGCGGTTATAGTGGCATAATCAGGCGCGGGCATGGAGCCTGGAGCCAACACCCTACGGAAACATAAGACAACGGGAGATGTTCATGACCTGGGAATATGCGCTAATTGGATTAGTCGTCGGTATCATCATTGGTGCCGTGGCCATGCGTTTTGGTAATCGTAAGTTACGTCAACAGCAGGCATTGCAGTACGAACTGGAAAAAAACAAAGCTGAGCTGGAAGAGTACCGTGAAGAGCTAGTTAGCCACTTTGCCCGCAGCGCGGAACTGCTGGATACCATGGCGCATGATTACCGCCAGCTGTATCAGCATATGGCGAAAAGCTCCAGCAGCCTGCTGCCGGAAATGTCTGCGGAGTCGAATCCGTTCCGTAACCGTCTGGCGGAGTCTGAGGCGAGCAACGATCAGGCGCCAGTACAAATGCCACGTGATTATTCTGAAGGCGCGTCTGGCCTGTTACGTAGCGGCGCAAAGCGCGATTAATCGCACGCCGTTAAGAAATTTATCGGGCGCATCGCTTGCGCCCTCTCTCTATCTTTCCTGTCCCAGCTATTATCATTGTTACCAGGCTGAAAATTCAATAACATCAATCTGTTTTGAATTGTCTATCCGTTCATTCAAGGTACGAGAGCAGCATCCATGAAAAAACACACCCAGCTGTTAAGTGCATTAGCGTTAAGTGTCGGGTTAACTCTTTCGGCGCCGTTTCCAGCCCTTGCATCGATACCAGGCCAGGTGCCAGGCCAGGCGACGCTGCCAAGCCTTTCCCCTATGCTGGAGAAAGTGCTGCCTGCTGTCGTCAGCGTAAAAGTCGAGGGAACCGCCGCCCAGAGCCAAAAAGTGCCGGAGGAGTTTAAAAAATTCTTTGGCGAGGATCTGCCAGACCAGCCGTCCCAGCCGTTTGAAGGACTCGGTTCGGGGGTGATTATCGATGCCGCGAAAGGCTATGTATTAACCAATAATCATGTGATTAATCAGGCACAGAAGATCAGTATTCAACTGAATGACGGACGCGAATTCGACGCGAAGCTGATCGGCGGCGACGACCAGAGCGATATCGCTCTGTTACAAATTCAGAATCCCAGCAAGTTAACGCAAATTGCCATCGCCGATTCCGACAAACTCCGCGTCGGCGATTTCGCCGTGGCGGTCGGTAATCCGTTTGGTCTAGGACAAACCGCCACCTCCGGGATTATTTCAGCGCTGGGACGCAGCGGGCTTAATCTGGAAGGGCTTGAGAACTTTATTCAAACCGATGCCTCTATTAACCGCGGCAACTCCGGCGGCGCGCTGCTTAACCTGAACGGCGAGCTGATCGGGATTAATACCGCGATCCTCGCGCCAGGGGGCGGGAGCATCGGCATTGGCTTTGCTATTCCTTCCAATATGGCGCAGACGCTGGCGCAGCAGTTGATTCAGTTCGGCGAAATCAAACGCGGATTGCTGGGAATTAAAGGCACTGAAATGACCGCTGATATCGCTAAGGCATTCAAACTGAACGTTCAGCGTGGCGCTTTTGTCAGCGAGGTTTTACCCAATTCAGGTTCGGCGAAGGCCGGGGTGAAATCCGGAGACGTGATTATCAGTCTTAACGGTAAGCCGCTGAATAGCTTTGCCGAACTGCGTTCGCGTATCGCCACCACCGAACCGGGCACGAAAGTGAAGCTGGGCCTGCTGCGCGATGGTAAGCCGCTGGAGGTGGAAGTCACGCTGGATTCCAATACCTCTTCTTCCGCCAGCGCCGAAATGATCGCCCCGGCGTTGCAAGGCGCGACGTTGAGCGACGGCCAGCTGAAAGACGGGACGAAAGGCGTTAAGGTTGATAGCGTCGAAAAAAGCAGTCCTGCCGCGCAGGCCGGTTTGCAAAAAGATGATGTTATCATCGGCGTTAACCGCGATCGCATCAGTTCTATCGCCGAAATGCGCAAAGTGATGGCGGCAAAACCGTCCATCATTGCTCTTCAGGTAGTACGCGGCAACGAGAACATTTATCTATTGCTGCGCTAATCCTGTCTTAAACCGGGCATCAGCCTGCGATGTGATGTCCGGTTAACTCATGGTATGCTGCTGCCGTTCCCTTTTTTAACGACGCCTCCATCATGTTTGTGAAGCTCTTACGTTCGGTCGCAATAGGTTTAATTGTCGGCGCTATTCTGTTGGCCGTCATGCCTTCTTTGCGCAAAATTAATCCTATCGCCGTCCCGCAATTCGACAGTACCGATGAGACGCCAGCCAGTTATAATTTTGCGGTTCGCCGCGCCGCGCCTGCCGTCGTCAACGTCTATAACCGCAGTATGAACAGTACCGCGCATAATCAACTGGAGATCCGCACGCTAGGTTCCGGCGTGATCATGGATCAACGCGGTTATATTATTACCAACAAGCACGTGATTAACGATGCCGATCAGATTATCGTCGCGCTACAGGATGGCCGCGTCTTTGAAGCGCTACTGGTTGGCTCCGATTCGCTTACCGATCTGGCGGTGCTGAAGATCAACGCCACTGGCGGGCTGCCTACCATCCCGATTAATACAAAGCGTACACCGCATATTGGCGACGTCGTACTGGCTATCGGCAACCCATATAATCTGGGACAGACCATCACCCAGGGGATCATCAGCGCAACGGGTCGTATCGGCCTGAACCCGACGGGGCGACAGAATTTTCTCCAGACCGACGCCTCGATTAACCACGGTAATTCCGGCGGCGCGCTGGTCAACTCGTTAGGCGAACTGATGGGGATCAACACCCTCTCTTTTGATAAGAGTAACGATGGCGAAACGCCGGAAGGCCTTGGTTTTGCGATTCCCTTCCAGCTAGCCACGAAAATTATGGATAAGCTTATCCGCGACGGTCGCGTGATTCGCGGCTATATCGGTATTGGCGGACGAGAAATCGCGCCGCTGCACGCGCAGCAGGGTAGCGGCATGGACCCGATTCAGGGCATTGTCGTTAATGAAGTGACGCCAAACGGCCCCGCCGCGCTTGCCGGTATTCAGGTTAATGATTTGATTATTTCGGTCAATAATAAACCCGCTGTGTCCGCGCTGGAGACGATGGATCAGGTGGCGGAAATCCGCCCGGGCTCCGTCATTCCGGTCGTGGTAATGCGGGATGATAAGCAGCTCACGTTCCAGGTGACGGTGCAGGAATACCCGGCGTCGAACTAAAACGACGCGGCTTTTGCCCGCGTCGTTCGACGACTAGTCAATAAAGACTGGCCCTGCCGGAAAATGCGCCAGGAAACTCGTGAAGATCAGCAGAGCGGGGAGACTTTTCTCCCCGACGGCTTCTTCACGCAGCGCCTTATCCAGTACAAGCAGGCTATGCTCCCCCCCTTCCCCCAAAATGCCGCCCATCCAGAGCAGTCGTTGCGCCTGTTGACGCGCATACTGCGATGCGCTTTTCCAGGCAACCAGATGCAGCAACGTTTGTAACAGCAGGATCCGAGACGCGTGACCATCGCGTTGTAATCGCCTGAATACGGGTAATGCAATACTACGTACCGTCGAGAAACCGCTCGCCGCCTCCCCCTCAATCGGCGATAAACCAACAGCCGCCTGTTTGACGAAATCGCATAACTGATTGTGTGTTAATGGCCGCTCGCCTGCGCTCATATACCCTGCGGCAAAACAGAGTAACCCGATACCCTGAGCCCAATCGGTCGATGGCAGAATCCCCTGCGGAACATTCGGTGCCGACGTCTGTGCGGCACAAAGCCCCTCGTCGTAACACTGTGCAAAACGTTGCTCATATATTGCTGAGTTGACGCCAGACCACGGCAGCAAATGCAGTGCTGGCTCAAGCTCAGTTATCTGATTCACCGTCTCAACAACATAACGCAAGATGGTTTCTCTGGATGGCATGGATGTACCTTGCCGAAACGCAACCATTTCACTCATTACTGTGTCCTCATTTTGCGGGAGCAGAATCACTGCTCCCGATTAGATTGGATTACATTGCCAGCACGTACTTCAGCATCACGCCCGCGGCAATGGCCGAACCGATAACCCCCGCCACGTTCGGGCCCATCGCGTGCATCAGCAGGAAGTTCTGCGGGTCCGACTCCAGGCCCACCTTGTTCGATACGCGTGCCGCCATCGGCACCGCCGACACCCCCGCCGAACCGATAAGCGGGTTGATTTTGTTCTTACTGCACAGGTTCATCAGCTTCGCCATCAGCACCCCGGCCGCCGTCCCAATCCCGAACGCAATCACACCCAGCAGCAGAATGCCCAGCGTCTGCGGCTGCAAAAACTTATCCGCCACCAGCTTCGCGCCCACCGACAGCCCGAGGAAGATGGTCACGATATTAATCAGCCCGTTCTGTACCGTGTCGCTCAGACGCTCCACCACGCCGCTTTCACGCATCAGGTTGCCAAAGCAGAACATCCCCAGCAGCGGCGCGGCGTCCGGCAGCAGCAGGGCCACCAGTAGTAACAGCACCACCGGGAAGAGGATTTTTTCCCGCTTACTCACCGTGCGCAGCTGCACCATGCGGATTTTGCGCTCTTTCTCGCTGGTCAGCGCGCGCATAATCGGCGGCTGGATTAACGGCACCAGCGCCATATACGAGTACGCCGCCACCGCGATGGCCCCCAGCAGCTCCGGGGCCAGCTTGCCCGACAGATAAATCGCCGTCGGGCCGTCCGCGCCGCCGATAATGCCGATTGCCGCCGCCTGCGGCAGGGTGAAGGAAATCAGGCCGAAGTAGTTCAGCGTCAGCGCCCCCAGCACGGTGGCGAAGATGCCGAACTGCGCCGCCGCCCCCAGCAGCAGGGTGCGCGGGTTGGCCAGCAGCGGGCCGAAGTCGGTCATCGCGCCCACGCCCATAAAGATGACCAGCGGCGCGACACCGGAGCCAATCGCCACTTTATAGAACAGCGCCAGCACCCCCGGCGTGTAGCCCATGTCCACCGCCAGGTTCTCCATCTGGCTCTGCACCGACGGCAGCGCCAGCGCTAATGCCTCTTTAATGGCGTGCACGTCCGGCGCGCAGTTGAGCTTCGCGGCAATCACCGCCAGTTGCCCGGCGTCGTGGTGCGCCAGCAGGCTCTCCAGCGCGGTCAGCGCCATACCCGCTTCCGGGATATTGGAGAGCAGGCCGCCGAAGCCAATCGGCAGCAGCAGTAACGGTTCGAACTTCTTCGCAATCGCCAGCCACAGCAGCAGCAGGCTGACCAGCAGCATGATGGCCTGGCCTGCGCCAAGGTGCATCAGCCCCATGCCCTGAAGCAGGGCGTTCAGACTTTCCATTTCAGTTCTCCGTTACGCCAGCGTCATCAGGGTGTCGCCCACGGAGACCGCGTCCCCGGACTTCACCGCGATACCGCGTACCGTCCCGGCCTGCGCGGCGCGGATTTCGGTTTCCATCTTCATGGCTTCCAGAATCAGCAGCACGTCGCCTTCGGCCACGCTCTGGCCCTCGGTGGCAATCACCTTCCAGATGTTGCCCGCCAGCGGCGCGGTGACCGGGGTGCCGGCGCCTGCCGGGGCAACCGGGGATGCCGCCTGAACCGGCGCAGACGAAGCCGCCGTCAGCTGGCTGATATCGCCGCCGTCGCTGACCTTCACCACAAAGGCTTTGCCTTCCACTTCCACGGTGTAGATACCGGAGGCGGCAGGCTTCTCTGCTTTTGCCACCGGCTGCGCGGCTTCCGCCTGCGGTACCGGCTCAAACGCCGCCGGGTTGTGGCGGTTTTCGAGGAATTTGAGGCCAATCTGCGGGAACAGCGCCACGGTGAGCACGTCGTCGATGGCGTTTCCCGCAAGCTGAATGCCCTTCTCCTGCGCCTGGCGCCTGACGTCCGCTTCCAGTTCAGCCAGTTCCGGCTTCAGCAGGTCCGCCGGGCGGCAGGTCACCGGAGCGCCCCCTTCCAGCACGCGGGCCTGTAACGCGGCGTTCACCGGCACCGGGGTGTGGCCGTATTCGCCTTTCAGAATGCCCGCCGTTTCTTTGGCAATGGTTTTGTAGCGCTCGCCGGTCAGGACATTGAGCACCGCCTGGGTGCCGACAATCTGCGAGGTCGGGGTCACCAGCGGGATAAAGCCGAGGTCCTCGCGCACGCGGGGGATTTCCGCCAGCACCTGGTCGAGTTTGTCCGCCGCGTTCTGCTGCTTCAGCTGGCTTTCGAGGTTGGCGAGCATTCCGCCCGGCACCTGCGCCACCAGAATACGGCTGTCGTAGCCCTTCAGCTGGCCTTCAAAGGCGTGATACTTTTTGCGCACCTCGCGGAAGTACGCGGCGATATTTTCCAGCTTCAGGATATCCAGCCCGGTGTCGTGCTCAGTACCTGCCAACGTCGCCACCAGCGCTTCGGTGGCCGGGTGGCCGTAGGTGGCGCTCATGGAGGAAATCGCCGTGTCCACGCCGTCGACGCCCGCCTCGATGGCCTTCAGCAGCGCCATCTCCGCCATCCCGGTGGTGGCATGGCAGTGCAGGTGCAGGCGCACGTCATAGCGTTTTTTGATTTCGCTCACCAGCTCATACGCCGCCATCGGCGTGAGAATGCCGGACATATCCTTGATGGCGATGGAATCGACGCCGGTCTCTAACAACTGTTCGGTTAAATCCAGCCAGGTCTGCAGGGTGTGCGCCGGGCTGGTGGTATAGCTCAGCGTGCCCTGGGCGTGCGCGCCGTGGCTGCGCACCGCCTGCAGGGCGGCCTTCATATTGCGCGGGTCGTTCATGGCATCGAAGACGCGGAACACGTCCATGCCGTTTTTCACCGCCCGCTCAACGAAGCGTTCCACCACATCATCGGCGTAATGGCGGTAGCCGAGCAGGTTCTGGCCGCGCAGCAGCATCTGCAGGGGAGTCTTCGGCATGGCCTTTTTAAGCTCGCGCAGGCGCAGCCACGGGTCTTCGCCGAGAAAGCGGATACAGGCGTCAAAGGTGGCGCCGCCCCAGCACTCCAGCGAGCCGTAGCCCACGTCATCGAGCGCGGCGGCAATCGGCAGCATGTCATCAAGGCGCAGGCGGGTGGCGAACAGGGACTGGTGGGCGTCACGCAGGACGACGTCGGTAATGGCAATGGTCATGGATCCCTCCGGGAATTAAGCGTTAAGGCGGTGATGGTGAATGGCGGCGGCAATCACCGGCTTTAAGCGGGTGAAGTCGTCCACGACGGGAACGGCGCGCGGTGCGGGCGCGGCGACTGGTTCCGGGAAGAAGCGAGTAATCACGGCAGACATGCCGCGGATGGCGAAAATCAGCAGGAACAGAAACGCCAGCACGAACCCCATGCCGAGGAACATCAGGGTGAAGCCTTCACCTAATAGCAGAGCTGCATTAGTCATAAAATAGCCTTCAGGCAGGAGGCACGATAATGGGGCTATTTATGACGATGAAATAATAAGAGTGGATTTCCCTGAGCCGCCCCCGGCCAGAGCCCTTGGTTATTATTATCGTCATAACGTATTACCACCATTATCGTGCAATTTACGTAATCAGGTTTATTTGATGAAACTTACGTTCTGGCATATTTCATCAGCGACGATCTCTTTACGCTGATTAAAAATAATTTTGTTCTGTTCAAACAGATTATTCCCATGGGTATCAATAGAAACAATCAGCGGGCCAAACTCTTTAACCCGACAGAGCCACAGAGTTTCCGGCATCCCCAGATCGCGCCATTGGGCATCTTCAATTTCTTCCACGCACACGGCGGCTACAACCGCACAACCGGCAGGGAATACGCAGTGCAGCGCTTTGTGTTCAGCACAGCCCTCTTCGGTACCTTTACCCATACCGCCTTTACCCACAATTAATTTCACGCCGGTCTGCGCAATAAATTCTTTTTCGAATTTCTCCATACGCATGCTGGTGGTTGGTCCAACGGAGACCATTTCAAACTTATCGTCTTCGCCTTTAATTGGGCGGACAATGGGGCCAGCGTGTAAAATAGCGCCGCCGCGAACATCTACCGGAAGCTCGCGACCACCTTCAATTAAACGGCGATGGGCTACGTCACGGCAGGTAACAATATGACCATTGAGATAAATAATATCGCCAGCCTTAATATCCGCTAAATCTTCATCTTTAATTGGCGTAGTCAGGATTTTTTTAGTCATCAGAAATTCACTCCGCTGTGAGACGTAATGGTGTAATTCAAATCTTTATCGAAAACGATATGCCCTTTACGGTGCGACCAGCAGCCGACGTTTACCGCCACGCCGATGGTAGAAGGATGACGCGCGGTGTTTTCAATGTTCACGCCCATAACGGAGGTATTACCGGACATCCCCTGCGGCCCCAGGCCAATTTTGTTAATGCCTTCTTCCAGCATTTTTTCCAGCGAGGCTGCACGCTCATTCTCGTTATGCGAACCGATCGGACGCATCAGCGCTTTTTTCGATAGCAGTGCCGCCGTTTCAACAGAGGTCGCTACGCCCACGCCAACCAGCAGCGGCGGACACGCGTTGAGGCCGTAGCTGGTCATCACATCCAGTACAAAGCGGGTCACACCTTCATAGCCTGCACCCGGCATCAGCACCATCGCTTTCCCCGGCAGGGAACAACCGCCGCCCGCCATATAGGTATAAATGCTGCACTGATCGGAATTGGGAACGATCTCCCAGAAGACCGTCGGCGTACCTTTACCCACGTTTTTACCGGTGTTGTATTCATCAAAAGTTTCTACGCTGTTGTGGCGCAGCGGAGAATCGACAGTTGCTTTGATCACCGCCTCACGCAACAACGCTTCCAGCTCGCCAATCAGCGGAAAGTTCGTCCCGCACTCCACCAGAAACTGAATGACACCGGTGTCCTGGCAGGAAGGTCGATCCAGCTCTTTCGCCAGACGCTGGTTCTCAATCATGGTAGTAAAGATGACGTCGGCCAGTTTACTGGTCTCTTTCTTATGCAAATCTTCCAGTTTTGCAGTGACATCATCAGGCAAAACTTTGCCGGTATATCCCACAAACTTGGCCATAACGTCGGTCATATGGGATATCTGTTCACTTTTGCTCATAAATGCTCCTTAGTCAGAACAGCTTCCGTTAATTACGGATGAAAAGGGAAAAGGATTGGCAGCAGGATCAAGCTGACAATGGTTGAAACGATAATCAGGGGGATACCGGCCTTAGCGTAGTCGACAAATTTATAGCCACCCGCGGAGAGCACCATCATGTTGGCAGGCATACCGATAGGGGTTGCGTAGGCGCAGGAACCGCCAATGACCGTCGCCATCAGAACCGCACGCGGGTCGGCCCCCATACCTGCGGCAATGGACAAACTCACCGGCACCAATAGCGCTGTCGTTGCGGTATTGGACATAAAGTTGGTCATCACAACGGATAAGGCGAAAACGGCGATCAGCAACATGAACGGTGAAGAGTTTTGCCCCAGCATGCCGATTACATAGTCCGCAACCAGCTTGCCTGCCCCGGTCATTTCCAGCGCTTTTGCCAGCGCCAGGGTGCCGCCAAAGATAAAAATAGTCTGTGAATCAATGGCTTTATAGGCCTGTTTTTCCGTGAGTACGCCGGTAACTACCAGCACAAGAGCGCCAATACAACCGGTCACGGCCAGGCTGACACCGATCTTCTTCTCAAAGATCATGCCGAGGATCGTTGCGATCAACACCACCAGTGAGAGCCGTTGTTTCCACTGTGGAACATGGCTGTAGTCACGTTGCTCCCCGACGCTCCCCACCTCACCGCCGGTCGCATTATTCGGCAGAAAGCGATAGCCAATAGTCAGGAAGTAGAGAATGCCGCAGATGAGCATCGGGAGACCGATTTTTGCGTATTCAAAAAAGCCAAAGCCGCCGCCAATATTCTGTAGCGCAGACTGCGCGATAAGATTTCCCGGCGCGCCAATTAACGACAGGTTACCGCCCAACGCAGCGGCGAAAACCAGCGGCATCAGTAGACGAGAACGCGAGAAGCCCGATTTTGCCGCCACGCCGATCACCACCGGAATCAAAACCGCAGCGGTACCGGTGTTAGAGAGGACGCCAGACATCAAACCCACCACCACCATAATGGTGAAGATCAGCTGTTTTTCTGTTTTCGCGAAGCGCGTGATGACGCCGCCCACTTTGTTTGCCATACCGGTCTCGAACAACGCACCGCCCACGATGAACATCGCGACAAAGAGGATAACGTTAGTGTCGATAAAGCCAGCAAAGGCCTGTTTGATATTCAGAACGCCGGTGATCACTAAGGCCACGCAGACAATCATGGAAGTGACGGCAAGTGGCACTTTTTCCCATACAAACATGACGATAGCGAACACCAATAAACATAAGGTAAGGGTAATGGGTTCCATATTTATAATTATCCAATCAATGATATATGATATTGTATCCAATGTTGACAGGGAGAAATTATTCCCATACAAAAACTAAGTCAAATCGTTTCTCAGGAAAGATGCAGGAGTGGGATCTACATCAAGATCGTGGTTAGATCGTTACTGGACGTGATTAATAGAATTGAAGAATTGGTTGAAGCGCCTGCGATGCTCACGCAGGCGAAAAGATCAGGCAGAAGGGTCACCAACATAGCGGGTCAGCATATTCTCCATTGAGCGAATAATGTGTTCGCGCATGCGCTGGCGTGCCAATGTTTCATCATGAAGTTCAAGAGCTTGCAGAATACTTTTATGTTCCTGAATGGAAATCACGGCATACTCTTCTTCGGTGACCTTATGGCCCATCGACAGGCCGTTCCACATATTACAGAGCAACATTTTCATTTTTTCGTTGCCAGCAACATTCCATATTTCCATATGAAATGCCTGATTCAGGTCGGAGTATTCCGCCGAGTTATTTTCCGCGAGAGCCTTTTCAGCGGCATAATGCACCTGGGCTATCCGCGAGATATCGGTGCCAGGACGAGAAGCTTTAGCCACCGCCTCACTTTCTAACAGCGCGCGAATTTCATAGTGTTCACGGATCGTTTGTTCATTGATGCCCAACACCACCGCCCCTTTATTAGGGCGCACTTTTATCAGCCCATCCGCCGCCAGAATCTGAAACGCCTCGCGCACTGGCATACTGGACACGCCGACCATTCTGGCAATGCCTTCTAACGTAATCTCCTGCCCTTCTACTAACTCCCTCGAAAGAATCGCTTTACGCAGCACTGCCGCGACCTGTTCTTTCGCTGAAAGAAGCTTAATCTTCCCTAACTTAGGCTTCTGCACTTTCCCAATCCTTCATATGTTGACGCATTATTTCTGCTAAAGAGAGGAAATAACGCTGCATAACTTGCCCAATCTCATCACGCCGCCCCTGGCGTATGACGTCAGCCAGTTCAGCGAAAAGCTGCGCCGACTCCTGATTATCTTTTTTCAGATGCAAAATAACATAAGAGACATAACCGTCCAGGAACTGCTGATACACCTTTTCCAGATAGCGGTTATTCACATAAGAAATCAGCATCGCATGACACTCCAGTTCGCAGGATTTGTCTTCTGCGACAGCCAGCGCTTGCGCACGTATCAGGAGGGCATCGCCTACTTCGCTGGGTATCAGCGAAAACATTTCGGCGGCCATCGCGGCAATTACGCGAAAAATATGACTCACGCGATCGGCCTCAAGATGCGCGACCTGCATGTGCCTGTTGGGCAGTCGGATTAAAAAACCTTCCTGTTCGAGTGACTGTAGCGCTTCTCGAACCGGCATTCGTGAAAGACCAAGCTGCTCCGCAATACTTTCCTGCGCGAGTTCTTCTCCCGCTTTTATATTGCCGGAAAGAATTTCATAGCGAAGCATTTGCGTAATGTGATCGCGGGTTTGCGTTCTTTGGATCTTTTTCACGACGTTCTCGTTAATAACCGATAAGACGTGAGGAGTTTAGCAGATTTAGTACTTGATTTCGTGGCTTGTTTACAGTCAAAGAAGCCGGAGCAAAAGCCCCGGCATCGGGCAGGAACAGCTTATTTATTAATAAAATCTTCACCCAACTGAATATCTTTTTTCAGCGTATCCAGCATAGCGTCCAGCGAATGTTGCTCGAAAGCGCTCAGTGTGCCGATGGATTTACGCTCTTCTACACCGTTTTTACCCAGCAGCAGCGGCTGAGAGAAGAAACGGGCATACTGACCGTCGCCTTCCACATAGGCGCATTCCACCACGCCTTTTTCGCCCTGCAGAGCGCGAACCAGAGAAAGACCGAAACGCGCGGCAGCCTGGCCCATAGAGAGGGTTGCCGATCCGCCGCCGGCTTTCGCCTCGACGACTTCAGTACCGGCGTTCTGAATACGTTTAGTCAGCTCGGCCGCTTCTTGTTCGGTAAAACTTACGCCTGGAATCTGCGACAGCAGCGGCAGAATCGTCACGCCGGAGTGTCCGCCAATCACCGGAACTTCAACTTCCGTTGGCAGCTTACCTTTCAGCTCTGCGACAAAGGTATTAGAGCGGATGATATCCAGCGTGGTAACGCCAAACAGTTTGTTTTTGTCGTATACGCCTGCTTTTTTCAGCACTTCCGCCGCAATCGCAACGGTGGTGTTCACCGGGTTGGTGATAATGCCCACGCACGCTTTCGGGCAGGTTTTAGCGATCTGCTGCACCAGGTTTTTCACGATGCCAGCGTTAACGTTAAACAGGTCGGAACGGTCCATACCCGGCTTACGCGCCACACCCGCAGAAATCAGTACTACGTCAGCGCCTTCAAGCGCCGGGGTTGCGTCTTCACCGGAGAAACCTTTGATTTTTACAGCGGTGGGGATGTGGCTCAAATCAACGGCCACACCGGGAGTCACTGGAGCGATGTCGTACAGGGAGAGTTCTGAACCTGAAGGCAGTTGGTTTTTTAAAAGTAATGCCAGCGCCTGACCGATACCACCAGCAGCGCCGAGGACTGCGACTTTCATCCTAAACTCCTTATTATATGATTAGCTAAGTGTCTATTGCTCCGCGGCGGCGACCTTAATTCACAAATTCAATGATTACAATCCTCACTCATCAAGAATGCGGAGTCGCGCAATTTTGGCTTTTATGCATTTAATTTGCGTAATCCGGATCGACTGCAACCAGAGAGCAACGTTCCTACAGGTGGTGACAATATACCCTACTATCCTCTCAAAACAACATCATTTTGATAACAATTAATTTACTTTTAATCTTATTTGCGAGGCGTGACACAGGCATGTTTCTTGATAACGAAATTTGATAAAATTCCGCTCTTTCATAACATTATTTCAGCCTTAAACAAGGCAGACTGTTTGCATAAAAATTCATCTGTATGCACAATAATGTTGTTTCTACCGCCATATTACGGGTGACTTATGCGAAGCTCGGCTAAACAAGAAGAACTAGTAAGAGCGTTTAAAGCGCTCCTCAAAGAAGAAAAATTCAGCTCACAGGGCGAAATCGTCCTCGCGTTGCAGGATCAGGGCTTTGAAAATATCAATCAGTCCAAGGTCTCGCGCATGTTGACTAAGTTCGGCGCAGTGCGTACACGTAACGCAAAAATGGAAATGGTGTACTGTCTTCCGGCTGAACTGGGCGTCCCAACAACATCCAGTCCGTTGAAAAATCTGGTGCTGGATATCGACTATAACGACGCTGTCGTGGTGATTCATACCAGCCCCGGCGCGGCACAACTCATCGCGCGCCTGCTGGATTCACTGGGGAAAGCAGAAGGTATTCTCGGCACGATTGCCGGCGACGATACTATCTTCACTACGCCTGCCAGCGGCTTTTCCGTAAGAGATCTGTACGAAGCCATTCTGGAACTTTTTGAACAAGAGCTTTAGTCCCACTTCCTCCGTCGTCGTACGGCGGAGGCACCTTTTTGTCCTCTCCCCTCGCCGCTTTCCTGTACGGCTATCATTTGGCAAATCATGCCCTTAAACATTCACCGCATGAATGACAAATCAAAAAAACGCACAAAATGTCAAATTTTTTAACCTATTGATTTTCTTTTATTTTTTAAACAGCAGCGGCGAAAAACAGCAATTTTAATTCCATAACGTTATAAAAAATAAAATTTTTAATGTCTTTAAAAAGCAGAAACAATTAGCGTGGTATTAATTAATCGCGTGATTAGTGTATACTTAATTTTGTGATGAGGGTCACGAAACAAAGACCCCAGTAAAGGAATTCGACGAGGTAAAAATCATGAAAATCAAAACCACTGTTGCAACATTAAGTGTTCTGTCCGTTCTCTCTTTTGGCGCTTTCGCCGCAGAACCTATCAGCGCAGAGCAAGCGCAAAATCGTGAAGCAATCGGATCGGTTTCAGTCAGCGCTATCGGCTCATCGCCTATGGATATGAACGCCATGCTGAGCAAAAAAGCGGATGAACAAGGCGCTACGGCCTACCACATTACCGAAGCGCGTAGCGGTAGCAACTGGCACGCCACTGCCGAACTGTACAAATAAAATTCACCTGCCATCGCATATAACGTGTCATTGCTTCGCGGAGATATCGCATAAGAAAAGCCCATTAATCCGCGAGGTTGACCCTATAAAGGAATAAAAGACCATGAAAACGAAATACATTATCGCATCACTCGGCCTGGCCACTCTGCTCTCTTTCGGCGCAAATGCCGCAGTACATCAGGTTAACGCGGAACAGGCGCAGAATCTGCAACCGATGGGCACCATTTCCGTCTCGCAGATTGGCAGTACGCCAATGGATATGCGCCAGGAGATTGTCGCTAAAGCCGAAAAAGCAGGCGCTAATAGCTATCGCATCATCGAATTAAAAGAAGGTGATAACTGGCACGCCACCGCCGAGTTGTATAAGTAAACCCTCGTCGTCTAACCCGACGACTTGCCCCCGCCTGTCGGGGGCTTTTTTATGCTTTTTCAATGCCGGACATTAAACCGTAGCCGCCCCTCCAGCTCTTCTTCCGCTTCATCAAAGAGTAAAATCAGCGCCCCGTAGCGCCTGCGCAGTTTATCAGGCAGGTGAACGAACTCAATCTCTAGCGGTAGAGGTAAGATATCGCTCATTACCGCATCCCATAATGTATCAAGATCGCTTACTTTCTCACTGGCAAGACCAAACGTCTGCGTAAACTCGCGATAAAAATCGCTTTGGTTTTTAATATCATTAAAATCAAAAGTATAGACATTCATAGCCAGCCACCATCCCCGACAGACAATTGTCTGTTTTACTACTAAGCATCATTATGCAGAGGTTTCACTTCCAGAAACGCTTTTAGCCCCGGAGCACTCTTGCGCTGTTTTTGTATCTCAAATAAGTATAGTCATAAAAAAACCGACGCTTTTGGCATCGGTTCTTGTGGGTTAGCTATCGGTAAGCGCGTTCTGGTATTTATGTAACATGCCCGTCAGGCGTTTAACCGGTTCCGTCACCTGCGTCGGCGCCTCCCAGATACGTAATTTCTCCTGATAGATATCCAGCTCATCCAGCAACTGACCAAAGTAGCGTCGCCGTTTATCATCGCTTCCGGCGGAAATAACATGGTCTGCGGTACGACGAAGCTGACGGTGGAACACTGACAGATCCTCATTAACCGGTATCGGCGCGTCGCGCAGACGTTGATGAGCAATGATCATCGTTAGCGCCAGGCGAAACTTCGGCAAATCGCCAGGGAATTTATTCATCAGCAAAAAGAGTTGCTGATATAACGCAGGCAGACGGTTTTCTTTACGACGTACCACGTTGGTCGTCATTGCCGAGACCGCAGCGGAAACAAACTGATTAAGCAGCACGCGACCGGTTCGATCTTTGGATTTATCACGCACCAGCAGGATGACGATAAACGCCAGCATACAGCCGACAATTTGCCCCAACGCGCTGTCGAGGAACTGGCTGAAATGGAACGTCATCGGATTATCCAACACAATAATGTTAATCGTACTGGCCAGCGCCCCCATCGACCCCAGACGCCGTTTCTGGACCTCAATGCCGATAAAGAACCCCAATACCGCCAGGCTCAAACATAACAACAGCATACTTTGCTGCGTATTGGGAATAATCACCAGGAAATAGAGCAATCCCAGCGGCAACGCCGCCAGAGTGCCATAAATAAAATCAATGCAGACCATGCGCGGATTGGGTAAACGCATCGCCAGCGAGGTCACCACGGCAATCATCACCATCGCGCCATTACCCGATGTCCAGCCGGTCCATAGCCAGAATAATGTCCCCAGTATGCAGGAAAGCGTGGTGCGCCAGAAGTTCACCATCGCATGGTGACGTTCAGCGGATTCCACTTTAACTACGGGCTCGCCTTGCAGGATCTCTTCTTCCGTCGCGCTGATTTTGGTGTTGCTGATCACGCCGCGTTTAAGCAGCAGATAGCGCGTCGCTGCGCCTACCCAGCTATAAAGCGTGACGGGCGTTTCGCGCTCGCCGGTCCAGACAATGACACGCCGCATCCGTTTTAACTGCCTGTGAACGTCCTGTACCGTTTCAACCGGCGTCTCGAACAGTTCCCGGAATGTATCGGTAATCAGTTCCGGCCGCGTGTTTTGAATAAGATAAGTTTCACAGGATTGCGTAATCAGCGTGAGCGAAAGCGTATTCAACGCTTTCAGGCGGCGGTTAGCGCGTACCCAGCGCGAAGATTCCATATTCAGATTACTTCGCATTCCCTCCAGCGCCGCCGTGCGTCGCACCAGATCGCCCCAGGCGTTGTCGACTTCTTCGCTGTCGCCATGCTTAATACAAAGTTGCATTAGCTGATATTGCGCTACCAGTAAACTGTCCAGTTCGCGATCAACCTCCTGCTTTATCGATCGCGGCGAGAAAAGCAGATCCGCTAAAATAGCGCAGCCAATGCCGATGACGATTTCGCTACAGCGCTCAAGCGCAAATTGCGGCGTAAGCAGCGGCTCCGTCTGAATGGTAATCACAATGATCAGCGCAGTATAACCTGACAGTCCCCACGCATAAGAGTTTTCGATCCGTACTAAAGAGGAGATCCAGGTACAAAAACCGGCCCAGACACAGCACACCAGAATCATCAATAACGGCGCGCGGATCATAGAGATAATAATGATAAGCGCGGCGATACAGCCAATAAACGTCCCGATAATACGCAACATTCCGCGATAACGGATAGCGCCGGAATAGGGTTCCCCGCCGGCGGCAAATGCCGGGCCTGCCGCCACGATCGCGGCGGTCAGCACCGCCCAACGCGGCGTCTCCAGTTGAAAATGGAAGCCGATAAATAATGCCAGCACAATGGCGCACGCCAGCTTTACCGCAAAACGAATGTGCTGGTTGGCAATGGAGAAAATGCCCATGACGATTAACCGAATTCGCGCAGCCGGTGCGCCAGTTTACGGAAGAAGGAGTCCTGGCTTGCGTCACGATCCTGCTTACCGGTGATCACGACGGTTGCCGTCGTACCGGCAGGCCACAAATTCCCCTGCTGCTCGTCGAGTCGGATACGCACCGGGACACGCTGGGCCAGACGCACCCATTCGAGGTTAGAGTCTATCGTCGCCATCCCTTTCGCATCGCTGGTACTGCTGGCATTCGTTACCCCTGCCGCCACGCTATCGACGGTACCTTTTAATACCCGGTTGCTGCCAAGCGGCGTGATTTCGGCACGATATCCCGGACGCACGCCTTCCAGCTTGGTCTCTTCCATATAGGCCTGCACGTAAAAAGAGTTCTTTTTCACCAGGGCGACGGCTGTGGAACCGCGGGTAATAAATTCACCGGCATAAACATTAAGGTTAGTCACCCAGCCGTCGGCAGGCGCGCGAATGACGGTGCGTTCCAGATCGAGTTTAGCCAGATCGCGCGTCGCCTGGGCTTTAGCCAGTTGATGCAGTACCGTCTGCAAGACGTTGTTCGCCTGATCGATCTCTTCCCGGGACATCGCCTGTACGCCGAGGCGATTACGGCGACCGGCTTCCTGGCGTTTTTCCTGCGCCAGTACCTGATAATAGGCTACATCAGCTTCCGCTTCCGCCAGCGCTTTTTGATAGCGTGGCTGATCGATGGTAAACAGGACCTGATCCTTTTTCACCAGTTGGTTATCATGCACGTTTACATGGGTAATCAGGCCCGCGACATCCGGGGCAATAGCGACGACATCGGCGCTAAAACGCGCGTCGCGCGTCCAGGGAGATTCGGTGTAATACACCCAGGCGCGGAAAATGGCGATAAAGGCCAGAATAACCAGTACGAGGGTAATGGCCGTACGGGAGAGTTTTCTTGTTAGTGTTTTCACTTCAACCTCAAACGAACAGGCGCGATATTAAATAAAACAGACAACAATACAGCGCGGTATTGAACAAAGCCGGATGCCAGACAAAATCATAGATACCCGTCGGCACAAGCATCCGACGCACCAGCCAAAAAATAGCCAGTGACAAAAGCAATTCGAAAAATATCGGTGGGAAGGAAAGACCAAACACCACGATAACGGGAAACAGACTCATGTTGACCTTGATTTCTGAGAGAGAGCAGGCGATAGATTGTTAAGCTACATCGCCGCAGAGAAGGGCAAGAGACGCCAGGCGAGAGCGACATAGCTCTTATTCGAATAATAGTATATTAACGTAATTGTTATGCTGTTATCTATATTATGTGATCTAAATCACTTTTAAGCCAGAGTGAATAATGGAACGATTAAAACGAATGTCGGTATTCGCCAAAGTTGTCGAGTTTGGCTCTTTTACCGCCGCAGCCAGACAGCTGCAAATGAGCGTATCGTCCATCAGCCAGACTGTGGCGAAACTGGAAGATGAGCTTCAGGTTAAATTGCTCAACCGCAGCACACGCAGCATTGGGCTCACCGAGGCTGGAAAAATCTATTATCAGGGCTGTCGTCGTATGCTGCATGAAGTGCAGGATGTTCATGAGCAGCTTTACGCTTTTAATAACACGCCCATCGGTACATTGCGTATCGGCTGTTCTTCAACCATGGCGCAAAATGTGCTGGCCGGGCTTACCGCAAAATTATTAAAAGAGTATCCCGGTCTGGCGGTCAATCTTGTGACAGGAATTCCGGCTCCGGATTTAATTGCCGACGGACTGGACGTGGTGATCCGCGTGGGCGCGCTGCAAGACTCCAGCCTGTTTTCCCGTCGACTCGGCGCGATGCCGATGGTTGTGTGCGCCGCCAAGCCCTACCTCGCTCAGTACGGCGTCCCGGAAAAACCCGCCGATCTCAGTAGCCATTCCTGGCTGGAATATAGCGTGCGCCCGGATAATGAGTTTGAACTTATCGCGCCGGAAGGAATTTCTACCCGACTGATTCCACAGGGGCGGTTCGTCACTAACGATCCGATGACGCTGGTACGCTGGCTGACCGCCGGAACCGGAATCGCCTATGTGCCGCTGATGTGGGTGATCGATGAGATCAATCGTGGCGATCTGGAGATCCTGCTGCCTCGCTATCAGTCCGATCCCCGTCCGGTGTACGCGCTGTACACCGAAAAAGATAAGCTGCCGCTTAAAGTGCAGGTAGTGATTAACGCGTTAACTGACTATTTTGTCGATGTCGCACACCTGTTTCAGGGGATGCACGGGCGGGGAAAAGAAAAATAAAAACACCGGGTAATTGCTGAAGACGATTGTAGGCCAGATGCCACCCGAGGCTGACATTTCCTGATGGCGCTGCGCTTATCAGGCCTGGGCGGCACACACCACAGGCCTGATAAGGCGGGCAGTTATGCGGTGCCGCCAACCGTCAGGTTATCGACTTTCAGCGTCGGCTGGCCTACGCCTACCGGCAGGCTTTGGCCCTCTTTACCGCAGACCCCCACCCCGTTATCCAGCTTAAGGTCGTTGCCGACCATGGAGATCTGTTGCATCGTTTCAATGCCTGATCCAATCAACGTCGCGCCCTTCACCGGCGTCGTGACTTTGCCATTTTCAATCAGATACGCTTCCGAGGTAGAGAACACAAACTTGCCGGAGGTGATATCCACCTGACCACCGCCAAAGTTAGGCGCATAGATGCCGTACTCAACGGATTCGATAATTTCCTGCGGCGTTGACTGCCCCGCCAACATATAGGTATTCGTCATACGCGGCATCGGCAGATGCGCGTAAGATTCGCGACGCCCGTTACCGGTCGGCGCAGCGCCCATCAGGCGAGCGTTCAGCTTGTCCTGCATGTATCCTTTCAGCACGCCATTTTCAATCAATACGTTGTACTGGCCTGGCGTACCTTCATCATCGATAGCAACGGAGCCGCGACGGTTCATCATTGTGCCGTCGTCCACTACGGTGCAAAGCGCGGAGGCAACCTGCTCGCCGATCTGACCGCTAAACACAGATGTCCCACGACGGTTAAAATCACCTTCCAGCCCGTGACCGACCGCTTCGTGCAGCAATACGCCCGGCCACCCGGCGCCCAGAACCACCGGTAACGTCCCCGCTGGCGCAGCGACCGCGGAGAGATTAACCAGCGCCATGCGTACCGCTTCTTTCGCCCACGCGTCGGCGCGAACCTCGCCGTCGAGATCGGCAAGAAAATACTCATAACCAAAGCGACCGCCGCCGCCGCTGGCGCCGCGCTCGCGTTTACCGTCTTCTTCCACCTGCACGCTAACGGACAACCGCACCAGTGGACGGACATCCGCCGCCAGCGTCCCGTCGGTCGCCGCCACGAGGATTAATTCATATACGCCGGTCAGGCTGGCGTTAACTTCCTGCACGCGTTTATCGGCTTCTCGCGCCACTTTGTCAACGCGTCTGAGGATATCCAGCTTCTCTTCGCGGCTCATACTTTGCAGCGGATCAAGGGTGGTGTAGAGCGGCTGATGCGCTACGGCGGCGAGCGTTTTTACCTTGCCTTCGCCGTTCTCGCGTACAATGGTTCGCGCTGCCTGCGCACTCTGCTCCAGCGCCAGGAGGCTTATCTGGTCAGCATAAGCAAAACCGGTTTTTTCGCCGCTAATGGCGCGAACGCCAACGCCCTGGTCGATATTATATGAACCATCTTTAATGATGCGGTCTTCTAAAACCCAGGATTCGTGATAGCTCGACTGAAAATAGAGGTCGCCATAATCAAGACGGCGTTCGGCCAGTTGGCCCAAAATAGCGAACAGATCCTGATGGTTCAGGCCATTCGCCGCTAGCAATTGTTCACTTACCAGGTTCAGACTCATCGTTTTTGCTACTCGTTGATTTCTGCCGGATGGCGGTTCACGCCTTATCCGGACTACGTTGTTAGATTGTACAAACCGGATAAACGCAGCGCCGTCCGGCATGACTATTTACTGAGAGTGGGGCAATTCCTCGCCCCCGTCAAATCATTGCTGGCTTTCTTTTATCGGTTGGCGCAGAACTTCGTTGATCTGCGGCGCATCGACCGGACCGGTAATGCGATATCGCAAAATGGAGACCTTGCTCCATAGCGGCCCCAACACTTTACTGGCGGCAAATACCGCCGCGCCGACAATCGGGTTAACGGCAAACGCGGCGGCGACGCCCACTGTGGCGGAAATTTCCGGCGCGACAACGGCCTCCATATCAAGACGACGACGCACCAGATCAACAGAACCTTTCATTGCAATATCCGCTTCCAGCCCATCCACCAGCGTATCGTCAGTATGCAGGACGCCATCTTTAATCCACGCGGTACTATGAATAGAGTCGAAATAGAAGCCCTCGCTAAAGGTATCTCTGAAGTCAAACCGCAGCTTACGCAGCAACGCATCAAAACTGAGCAGCCGCAGTAACTGTCCGGCATGACCGCTACTGAGATCAGTAAACTCGCCTTTACCCAGACGCGTACGTAAAATCCCGTTGAGCGTGGCTTCCTCAGGTTGCCAGGGCGGGTTTCGCCAGTGCAGATCGTAATCTACGTTAAAAGACGCGTTCTGGATTGGCGTCGAGATACCGAAGAACCCGGCAGCCGTGTCGAGGTTACTACCATGCAGACTACCTTTCAGCGAGGTTCGTTCATTACCCGGCGCATTCACCCACTCGCCGTTCGCTTTCAAACGGGCGAATCCGGTATCGATCAGGCCATTCGCCAGAGTCAGCGTATTGCCTTTGATGGCGAAATCGCCATCAATACGCCCATATTTTTGCCCCCACAGCCAGCACTCTTCGCAGCGAAGCTGTAAGTCCGGCCAGCCGCGGAAGCTAATCGTGTTCGCCGAAGCCAACGGCGATGTCGGCGTTGGTGACGAGGCGTGCGTTTTTGCGACGCCAGGGTTGTAGTACAGGTACTTAATATTCGCCAGCCACGGCGCATGGTTGCGCATGAGCAGCGTGGCGTTCACCTCACGGCCCTGCGCTTCAATTTTTGTTCCGTTCAGCGAGGGGGCTGAAACGACGCTCAAATTGTTCCACTGCTGGCCACCCAGCGATAGCGCGGGAGTACGCAACGTGACGCGTTGAGGAAACTCGGCTGAACTGCTCACGTTATCCGCCGCGCCTTTCTGGAATAACGCCAGCCATTGTGCGCCATCCAGCGCCGGCAGATTGAGTTCAACGCCTTGTTGAGCAGGTAATGGCGGAATCGTCCGGCTGTCCGTCGTCCAGATAGCCCGATCCAACGTCAGCTTCTGATTTAATAACCAGCGGCTGTTAAAGTGATTTTTACTCCCTGCGCTCCCCGTTAGCGCAAAACTTTTCAGGTTGCCGTCAGCCTGAATGTTCACCGGAATGGCTTCGCCTGCGGGTTTATTTAGCGGAGAAGGTAAGTGACTGCTCACATTTCTCAGATCGCCGTTCAGCTCGATGTGATAAGTGGTGTCAGCGTGATACGGAAGATCGATGCCGACTTTACCATTCCACGTCACGCTGCCGCTCAGGGCGTCATTCAGTTGCGGCGGTAAGACGCCCATACGCGTTGGTTGCCAGTTACCGTTCAGGTTGACGGCGACCTGATAGGCTTTTGCCCCTTCCGTCGTACTGAAATCCAGGTTAAGCGGCTGATTAAACCAGTTTGCCGTCAGCGGCCCGCTTTTTAGCGCGCCATTCACAAAGCTGAATTTACCGTTCAGATTTTTGAGCGTGCTGTTTAGCGGCTTAATAAACAGACTGTTATTACGCAACGAGACATCGCCCTCGGCGGTAACCTGTTCTCCGTCCAGCGGAATATCAAGATGTAAGCGAGCATTCACATCGCCATCTAACTGGAGCTCCGCCAGCGTCGAGCCAAGCGAGTCTTTTAGCGGCGTCTCGTCAAAATAAGGCCCAACGGCTTTTCCCGGCCCGTTAATATCGGCATCAATGAGCAGTTTCTCTTTGGAATAATCCGGAATCGTCGCCGCGAGTTTGCTGGCCTTCACCCCGCCCAAATCGACGCTATCCGAACGCATCCACAGACCGTCGTTCAGGAAATCCAGTTCAATGTTGAGATTTTTTAGCGCCGGCCAGTCGGGTTGAAAGGCAAACGTCGCATTGCGTAGCGGCACCAGCACTTCAAACTGACCTTCGTTATGCTTATAGGGAAAGAGGTGCGGGTTACCACCGTAAACCAACGTGGCGTTATCCGCCTCGCCGCCCTGAATCGCGCCGCTAAGGTAATCGACCAGCGCTTTGCCCATCAGGTTTTCCGGAAAATAGCGCCACGCCTGAGATCCATCATCGGTACTGATTCCGGCCAGAATACCCAGCCACGGTTCGTCGCCCGTCGGTTGCAGATAGCGGAACCCGCCGCGCGCATGTACCGCCTTTGCTTTGACGTCAATGTCGCGGCCATCAAGCTGAAAGCCGTTCTCATTCTTCAACCAGCTAAGCGTCGCGACGCCGTTTTCAATTTCCAGCGGCGCGCGAAAAACGGTTTCATAGGGCATTTTAGCTTGCTGCATCGCAACCTTCATCTGCCCGTCTTCTACGCTTCCCGCCAGCGTACCGGAAAAATGTTCCGCGCCGGGCAACAGCTTCCACTGTTTCCAGGCAAGATTTTCCCACGATGCCTGAAAACGCGTTTTTTCGGTCGCCTGTAGCGGAATATCCAGCGCCAGTGTGGCGATCTTTCCGCTCGGCTGCGTAGCCTGCCATATTTCGCCCAGCACAGGCGACAGTTTAGCCGCCAGCGGACGTAATGCTTCCAGCCCCGCCAGTTCAAGATTACTGGCGCGAATGCGTAGCTCATCGCTACGTGTGTGATTCTCGCCGCCGACGTCCTGCTGCGGGAGCCAGGCCACGGTTAAGGCTCCGCTCGGCCAGGGTTTACCATCAAGCGTAATCCGTGTGTCCGGAATATAAAACTGCCAGCCCGGCTGCTCGCGGCTAATCTGCGCCGTCAGGTTATCGACAGACAGCGTGTGCGTCGTGTTATCGCCCAGCCAGCTTGCGCCGCCCTGTTTCAGCCAGACGTCTCCTCCGGCGATTTCGCCTTTACTGAGCGTCATCCAGCCTTCCAGACTGAAACGCGCCGTCTGGAGCGCCACATTATCCTGCATCCATTTGCCCAGCCACGGCTTGACGTCAATATCGTCGGCCTGTAACCAGACTCTGCCGTTATTCAGCAAACCGTCGTCATCGCGTAAATCCATCCGCACCTGCATCACGCCGTGCTGCCCGGTCAGGCTGGAGAGGCTGACCTCGCCTTCGGCGCGGTGCCGCTCTTTGCCGTTTAGCCAGGTAAGCTGTGGGATCGCCAGCTCCGCGCGTTGTCCGGAAAGCGTCAGAAAACTGATTTGGCTATCGCGCAGATCGAAATGATCGAACTGACGCAGGAAAAGATCGCTTAAACGGCTGGTTTCGATGCCTTTGCCGTCGCTGCTTTGAAGAGGCGTGTTGGTGCGGAAATTGAGTTGCCAGAAGGTCAGGTCGCGAAACTGCCAGCGCATATGCAACAGGCTTTGCCAGACGTCCAGCGCCAGCGTAACGCGTTTTATCGACAGCTCGCCGCCATCTTTCAGGGCGGCATGAATATTATGCGCTTCCAGCGTAGGGCCAAAATTTTGCCAGCTTGCGGAGAGTTGGCTGGCGGCCACCGGCACGCCGGTCACGGACTCAATTTTATTCAGGATAGCTGGACGCCAGGCGTCAAGATGAGGCAACGCCAGGCGCAGCCCGCTAACCAGCAGCGCTGCAATGACGATGAGCGCGGCTCCAGTGAGCAATAAAATCCCCGGCAATCGCCTCACGCGTCTCTCCTTGTCTGCCAAAAAATACGACTCACACCCGTTGAGGGTATATTGCCGGATGGCGGCGCTTGCGCCTTATCCGGCCTACATGCGCTGGTGCTACTACTCAATTACATCATTACGACGTCAAACTGCTCCTGGTTATAAAGCGGTTCGACCTGAACTTTAACCTGTTTGCCGACAAAGATTTCGACTTCCGCCAGCGCGTGTGATTCTTCGCCTTTCAGCGCTTCCGCCACCGCAGGAGAAGCATAAACCAGGAAGCGATCGGAGTCATAAGCGTGATGAACACGTACAATTTCACGCATGATCTCATAACAGACGGTTTCCACCGTTTTTACCGTCCCGCGGCCATGACAGGTTGGACACTCGTTACAAAGCACATGTTCCACGCTTTCACGGGTCCGTTTACGGGTCATTTCCACCAGCCCCAGCGGCGAAAAACCGTTAATACTGGTTTTCACGCGATCCTTACTTAACGCCTGTTCCAGCGAATGCAGCACCCGGCGGCGATGATCTTCATTATTCATGTCGATAAAATCGATAATGATAATGCCGCCCAGATTACGCAGGCGTAGCTGGCGGGCAATGGCCTGAGTCGCTTCAATATTGGTATTAAAAATGGTGTCGTCGAGATTACGGTGTCCGACAAACGCGCCGGTATTGATATCTACCGTCGTCATCGCTTCGGTTTGGTCGATAATCAGATAACCGCCAGACTTGAGTTCAACCTTACGCTCCAGCGCGCGCTGGATCTCATTTTCCACGTCATAAAGATCGAAGATCGGCTGATGGCCACTGTAATGCTCCAGCTTACTGGTCATTTCCGGGATGTATTCTGCGGTAAACTCCAGCAGCGACTCATAGGTCAGACGTGAGTCGACGCGAATTCGGTCCAACTGCGCATCGGCGAAATCGCGCAGCACGCGCTGCGCCAGCGCCAGTTCGCCATACATCTGGTAGCGCGTTTGCGGACGCTTTTTGCGCTCCATGACTTTCGTCCAGACGCGCTTGAGATAGGCGGCGTCAGACGCGAGATCCTCTTCACACACGCCTTCCGCCGCGGTGCGGATAATAAACCCGCCCTGTTCGTCGCAGTATTCCGCCACCACCTTTTTCAGGCGCTCGCGTTCACTTTCGCTTTCGATACGCTGGGAAACGCCAACGTGTGACGCGCCGGGCATAAAAACAAGGTAACGGGAGGGCAACGTGATGTCCGTGGTCAAACGCGCGCCTTTCGTGCCGAGCGGATCTTTCACTACCTGCACCATCAGATCCTGTCCCTGACGCACCAGTTCGGAGATATCGCGCACGGTAAACTGTTTTTGCTCGTCGCCCGCCACGCATTCGGTATGCGGCATAATGTCGGAAGCGTGAAGAAATGCGGCTTTATCCAGCCCAATATCTACAAAAGCCGCCTGCATACCTGGAAGTACACGACTTACACGACCTTTGTAGATATTGCCTACGATTCCGCGTCGCGCTTCGCGCTCAATATGGATTTCCTGAAGAATACCGCCATCAATGTACGCCACGCGCGTTTCCGATGGCGTTACGTTTACCAACAATTCAGCCGTCATGTTTATCCCTTTTATCACGCAGTGCGTTAAAATGACTCAACAACTCATACGTTTCAACCAGCGGTAAGCCGACCACGGCGTGATAGCTGCCATTTATCTTCCTGACAAAACAGCCACCCCGCCCCTGAATACCGTATGCACCTGCTTTATCTAAAGGCTCGCCGCTGGCGACATAGCCAGTAATATCCTGCGCAGAAAGCGTGCGGAAAGTCACCTCCGTTACCACCACACAATCCAGCGTCTGCTGCGAGTCCGCAAGCGCAACAGCAGTCATCACCTGATGCGTATTTCCGGAAAGCAAACGCAGCATTTCTGCGGCATGAGCGGCGTCGCACGGCTTTTCCAGCACCTCGCCGTTTAACACGACTATCGTATCCGCGCCCAACACCGGCAGATCACGGGGAACCAGCGCCACGCCAGCCTGCGCCTTTTCGCGTGCCAGCCGAACAACATACTGCTGCGCGCTTTCCTGAGCACGCCGTTGCTCTTCAATACCAGGCACGACCTGCTCGAATGAAAATCCAAGTTGAGTCAATAATTCCTGGCGACGCGGGGAACCGGAAGCAAGATACAGAGTTGTCATATCGACCTTTATTGCACAGCAAACTGCTGGCGTACTTTACGCATCAGCAAAAAGAGCCAGGGCCACAGCACGCCATTGACTACACTACTCCAGAACACTTCCGGTCTGAAAGAGACGTTGATCACTAAAAACTCGGCCCAGAAAACAATAATGTCCACGGCCAGTGAAAGCAACATTACCACCAGCGCCTGCTGCCAGAGCGCCAGGTTACGGAAGAGCTGGAATTTCAGAGCGACCAGATAGGCGACAATACTCATCGACAGAGCGCGCACGCCAAGTGTGGAACCGCTGATGAGATCAAGTATGGCACCCATCACAAATCCCGTCCCCACATTTACGCGGTGCGGCAGGGCCAGAATCCAGTACAGTAAGATGAGCAAAACCCAGTTTGGCCGGAAAACAATGATGTCGTCCGGCCAGGGCATGATTTGCAGCAACAGCGCAATAAGAAACGAGAGCCAGATAACCCAGCGCCCCTGGCTACGATAGCTCGCCACCATTACCCTCCCGGCGCACGCGCAGGCGGCGTGGTCGCGCCCGAAGGCGATGGTTGCGTTGATACCGGCGCCGTCTGGCCCGCAGATGGCTGAGTAATCCCCGTCGCCGGGTCCGGCACTGGCGCCGGCGGCCCCATCGCATCCGGAGAAGGCAACACCTGCGGCATCATCTGCATCAGGCGCTCATTGGCGACGCGGTGAACCTCTTCCGGCGTCATCGGATTGGCGCCGTTACGATCGGCTCCCCACAACAGCAGCAGATAGCGTAAACGCTGCAAACCCGCGGTTGGACGTGCCTGAATGACGGTATAGGCGCGCTGAGTGTCCAGCTTGACGGAGGAGACCACCGCCACCGGATACCCTTCCGGGAAACGCCCACCAAGTCCGGACGTTACCAGCACATCGCCAACGCGAATATCGGTATTGGCGGGCAGATGTTCAAGCTGAAGATCGTCAGTGCAGCCGTTACCGGCGGCAATCACGCGGATGTCATTGCGCAGTACCTGAATCGGCAGCGCATGAGTCGCATCGCAAATCAGCAGTACGCGACTGGTCAGTTTCGCCACGGCGACAACCTGCCCTACGACGCCTTTGTCGCTAATGACCGGTTGACCTTCATATACGCCATTAACGCTGCCTTTATCGATAACGACCTGATCGCTGTAAGGATCGTTAACCGTTGAAATAACCTGAGTCACCATTTTCTGCTCGTCCTGACGCAGCGGCGACCCCAGCAGCTCGCGCAACCGCGCGTTCTCCTGTTTGTACTGCCCCAGCATCAGCAGGTCGCTGTTTTTTAGCAGTAATTCCTGGCGCAGCGCCCGATTTTCCAGCTCAAGCTGGTCGCGAGAAGCCAGCGTTTGCGACACGCTGTCGAGCAGTTCACGAGGGCCGTTTGAAATAAAATAGAAAGGACTGACGGCAGTGTCCATGTACGTTCGGATTTGACTGAACGTCCCCAGGCGGCTGTCGGCAATGATAACGCCGAGCGCCACCAGCACCGCCAGAATAAGGCGAATCTGTAGCGACGGGCCACGGCTAAAAATTGGCTTCATAGGCTATGCGTATTCTCGCGTCGGAGAGGCAGGACAATCCAGGGATAATCCTGCCCGTATCCAACTACTCTTCGCTGAACAGGTCGCCGCCGTGCATATCGATCATTTCCAGCGCCTTGCCGCCGCCGCGCGCCACACAGGTCAGCGGATCTTCAGCAACCACGACAGGAATGCCCGTCTCTTCCATTAACAGACGGTCAAGGTTACGCAACAGCGCGCCGCCGCCGGTGAGCACCATACCGCGCTCGGAGATGTCTGACGCCAGCTCCGGCGGACACTGTTCCAGCGCCACCATTACCGCGCTGACGATACCGGTCAACGGTTCCTGCAACGCTTCCAGAATCTCGTTTGAGTTCAGGGTAAAGCCGCGTGGAACGCCTTCCGCCAGGTTACGGCCACGCACTTCGATCTCGCGGACTTCGTCGCCCGGATAAGCGGAACCGATTTCGTGTTTAATACGTTCTGCGGTGGCTTCACCGATCAGAGAACCGTAGTTACGACGAACGTAATTAATGATGGCTTCGTCGAAGCGATCACCACCAATACGGACAGAAGAAGAGTAAACCACGCCGTTCAGGGAGATAACGGCAACTTCAGTGGTACCACCACCGATATCCACAACCATTGAACCGGTTGCTTCAGAAACTGGCAGACCTGCGCCGATCGCGGCCGCCATCGGCTCTTCGATCAAAAAGACTTCACGGGCGCCTGCGCCCTGAGCGGATTCACGAATTGCGCGGCGTTCTACCTGCGTCGCGCCGACCGGCACGCATACCAGTACGCGCGGGCTTGGGCGCATAAAGCTGTTGCTGTGCACTTGTTTAATAAAGTGCTGGAGCATTTTTTCAGTCACGAAGAAGTCAGCGATAACGCCGTCTTTCATCGGACGGATCGCAGCGATATTGCCCGGCGTACGGCCCAGCATCTGCTTCGCATCATGACCGACTGCAGCCACGCTTTTCGGCGAACCGGCACGATCCTGACGAATGGCCACAACGGAAGGCTCATTCAATACGATGCCTTGTCCTTTTACATAAATGAGGGTATTCGCGGTACCCAGGTCAATGGACAGGTCATTGGAAAACATGCCACGAAATTTTTTCAACATACTAAGGGATAATCCTGAAAGCTGGGGCGGAAAACAAAATCCGCTTACTTTACCAACCACACGCAGCAGCGACAAGGCGCAAAAATCATCTGCTACGGTGAAAATTAGTGCAGTTCGTTTCCTTTGTTACAAATCTCGGCCTGAGTCCCTCAGGGCTGAAAAAATCAGCAGCAATCCTCGCCTTCGTTTGCAACCTGTCAAAGGTCATTCACCTGCATATTTGCTGCAACAATCTGGCGAGCAGACAAGCACACCCCCATGAGGCGCAGCGCGCGTTATTCTACGTGAAAACAAATTAAACGGCAGGTTAAACCGAGTATCTTTGCGAATATTTTTTCACGTTTGTGTCAAGTAGTTGGGAGGAGGCAAAAAAATCACCCTGCCCGCCAGCCACGCCGCGTTTTGTCAGCGTCTGCCACTCGCCGCGCGAACGGACGCCCGTCGCGTAAACCTGCGTAGGCGTACCCGCGCAGGCCTCTACCAGACTTTGAACCAGAAGCTGGTTTTCCGTTCGCTTCTCAATGTTTCTGACCAGACTCGGATGCAGCTTGAGTAATTCCACATTGAGCGCTTTAATCCAGCTCGTGCTAACCAGCGTCAAACCCGCCTGTGTCACCGCCACCCGAACGCCAAGCGCATTGACTAAGCGAAGGATGGGTTGTAACCGACAGATGTGTTGACAAACATCTGCCTCCGCAAGTTCAATAATTATGCGATTTCGCTGTGATTTTTCACACTGCATTAACGTATCGCGCAACCAGCGCTGAAAACGCGGACGAATCAGCGACTCGACCGTCAACTGCATTGCCAGATTTTCATCCGGCCAGTAGCCCAGCAACGTAATCAGGCGGCTAATTTGTAATCTGTCATACTCTTCCGATAAACCAAATTGCAACACCATCGGCATATACTCCGCCGAGCTCACCTCTTCTTTACCGTCATAGATGCGACACATCAATTCCCGATGATGTACGCGACCTTCTCGCGTGACCGCCGGTTTTTGATAAAGTCGCGGTCCGCCCCGGTTCAGCATCTGCTCAATCAATGTGCGCCAGCGCACATTGCCGCGCCCTTTTTCCGGCAGCGTGTCGTCGTAGATAGCCCAGCTATTTCCCCCCTGCAGGGCGGCGTTCCGCGCCGCGGCTTCAGCATGTTCTATCACCTGCTCGGTGGACTGTCCGCTGCGCCAGGCGCAAATGCCGATATGTACCATATCGTCACGATCAAGCATTTTGTTAGCCGGTAGCGCATCGACAGCTTTTAAAAGTTGTCCGGCAATACTTTCCGCTTCTTTCAGCGTTCGATGCGGTAGCAGCACGGCAAAGTCGCTGCGGTGATAACGCGCCAGCAGCGAGCCTGGGTAACGCATAATAAATGTCGATAGCAGATTGATAAGCATAAACATCTGCTCTTCCGCCTGATTGCCTCCCAGGCTGTCGCGCAGAAGATTGAAGTCTGGCAAGCGGATCATCATCACCACGCCATGCACTCCCACTTTTTCCTGATCTTCCAGCAGCGTCGCCAGTTGGTTATCAAAGAACAGACGGTTACCGAGTCCGGTTTTGGTGTCTTGCGCGGCGTAGGAGCGAATGAGGGTGTCCAGGCGGCTACGCTGTTCGTGAGCAAACTGAATTTCGGAAAGCAATACATCAAGCGCGCTACTGGTGCGCGCTGGCCATTCGTAAACAGAACCGCGGACATTCGCCCCGCGTTCGCCGTTCAGAATACGCGTTGAGCGAATTTCCAGAAGCTCCTGCCCGGAAAGCTGCCGCTGCAGCCAGCGCACCGATAAAAACAAAATCAGAACGATAAAACCGATCGCCAGCGTTAGCGGCGCCGTGGTGATCAGTGAGTGAAAATAGTTACCCATCGGGTCCTGATAAGCCAGACGTAGCGACATTCCTGGATGTTTTATCAGCGGTACGACCAGCTCGCGATACATGTCGCTGGTGCCGGCTGGCCGATAACCTCTGGCACGAGAATGGCTGTAGACGCTGCGCTCCCCCTGCAACAGATCGACACGCACAATATCGGAAGCGATCATGAGTTCGTCGATTTGCGGCGTCAGCGAGACAATATCATGGGTCACCAGGTGCGTATCAATGGCTGTCGCCGTCGCCTGCACACGGCTGACATACTTATACTGTACGGCGTTATAAAAGCTTAGCGAGCAACCTATCAGAGTCACGAAGATCGTTAACCCCGTGAGCAGCGTGATAAAAGCTGAGAATTTCGTCGTTAATCGCATCCTTGAGTTAACTCCGACGGTTATAAACAGTATGAAAAAGCGAATCTGAAGGCGGAATTCGCCACGGCGCGCAATGAAGCAGGCATACTACCAAAATGGATCTATCTGGCAATTTATTGCGTTGCATCGGCATCACGTTTTAATTAGCGAGTATAGTCTTCGTAGCTATTTTTCCAATCTACCATGTAAAGTGAGGACAGGTTATGCAGGCGTTGATCTTAGAACAGCAGGACGGTAAAACCCTCGCATCCGTGCAACATCTCGAAGAGAGTCAACTGCCGGCAGGTGATGTGACGGTGGATGTCCACTGGTCCAGCCTGAATTATAAAGATGCTCTGGCTATCACCGGAAAAGGGAAAATTATCCGTCATTTTCCGATGATTCCTGGTATTGATTTCGCCGGCACCGTTCACGCAAGCGAAGATCCTCGCTTTCATGCAGGCCAGGAAGTACTACTGACTGGCTGGGGCGTGGGCGAAAACCACTGGGGCGGCCTGGCCGAACGCGCACGCGTTAAAGGCGACTGGCTGGTCGCGCTGCCTGCGGGACTGAGCAGCCGTAACGCCATGATCATCGGCACCGCCGGTTTTACCGCCATGCTGTGCGTCATGGCGCTTGAAGATGCAGGTATTCGCCCGCAAGACGGTGAGGTTGTCGTCACCGGTGCCAGCGGCGGCGTGGGCAGCACTGCCGTTGCATTACTGCATAAGCTGGGCTATCAGGTTGCAGCAGTATCAGGACGTGAAAGCACCTACGGCTATCTTAAGAGCCTGGGAGCTAACCGTATTCTCAGCCGCGATGAGTTTGCTGAATCTCGCCCGTTGGAAAAACAGCTATGGGCCGGTGCAATTGATACCGTTGGCGATAAAGTGCTGGCGAAAGTGCTGGCACAGATGAACTATGGCGGTTGCGTGGCCGCCTGCGGCCTGGCGGGCGGCTTCGCGCTGCCGACCACCGTTATGCCATTCATTCTGCGTAATGTGCGTTTGCAAGGGGTGGACTCGGTGATGACCCCACCGGCACGTCGCGCAGAAGCCTGGGCGCGTTTGGTTAAGGATCTGCCGGAATCGTTCTATGCTCAGGCCGCCACAGAGATTACGCTGGCGGATGCGCCGAAGTTCGCCGATGCCATCATCAATAATCAGGTTCAGGGCCGTACGCTGGTGAAGATAAAATAACGTCACGTATAAAAAAATTTACACTTAATTAACTATTTATTTTTACACATTGACACACTCCCTGTCATATTCACTACACGCCATGTTGTGGTGGGTAGACCGGGAGTCTGTGATGAAAAAGATACGTCCATTAACAGAAGCCGATGTGACTGCGGAATCGGCTTTTTTTATGCAGCGCCGACAGGTGCTAAAAGCATTAGGCATCAGCGCGGCCGCCTTATCCTTACCCTCAACGGCGCAGGCCGATCTCTTCAGTTGGTTTAAAGGCAACGATCGTCCGAAAGCGCCTGCCGGTAAACCGCTTGAGTTTAGTCAGCCTGCCGCCTGGCGAAGCGATTTAGCGTTAACGCCGGAAGATAAGGTGACGGGCTACAACAATTTCTATGAGTTTGGCCTTGATAAAGCCGACCCGGCGGCCAATGCCGGAAGTCTGAAAACCGAACCGTGGACGTTGAAAATCAGCGGGGAAGTCGCGAAGCCATTTACGCTGGATTATGACGATTTAACACATCGTTTCCCATTAGAAGAGCGTATCTATCGAATGCGCTGCGTCGAAGCGTGGTCCATGGTCGTGCCGTGGATTGGTTTCCCTTTATATAAGCTACTCGCGCAGGCACAGCCCACCAGCCACGCTAAATATGTGGCATTCGAAACGCTATACGCGCCGGATGATATGCCAGGACAGAAAGATCGTTTTATTGGCGGCGGACTGAAATACCCTTATGTCGAAGGGCTACGTCTGGACGAAGCCATGCATCCGCTGACTCTGATGACCGTTGGCGTCTATGGTAAGGCGTTACCCCCGCAAAACGGCGCGCCCATTCGACTCATCGTTCCATGGAAGTATGGTTTTAAAGGTATTAAATCTATTGTCAGCATTAAACTCACCCGCGAACGTCCGCTAACCACCTGGAATTTGTCGGCTCCCAACGAATATGGTTTTTACGCCAATGTGAACCCGCATGTGGATCATCCACGCTGGTCTCAGGCTACCGAACGCTTTATTGGTTCAGGCGGTATCCTCGATGTGCAAAGGCAGCCGACGCTGCTGTTTAACGGCTATGCCAATGAAGTCGCTTCGCTGTATCGCGGTCTCAATTTGCGGGAGAATTTTTAAGTGCGTCTGACAGCAAAACAGATAACCTGGCTAAAAGTTTGTCTGCATCTTGCCGGTTTTTTGCCGCTTCTGTGGCTCTTTTGGGCGATAAATCACGGTGGACTCAGCGCAGACCCGGTAAAGGATATCCAACACTTTACCGGCAGAACCGCGCTCAAATTTTTGCTCGCCACCTTGCTGGTTTCACCGCTGGCGCGCTACGCTAAACAGCCATTATTGATACGCACACGCCGCCTGTTGGGGTTATGGTGTTTCGTTTGGGCTACGCTGCATTTAACCAGCTATGCCTTACTGGAACTGGGGATACATAACCTGGCGTTGTTAGGAAGCGAGTTGATTTCACGCCCTTATTTGACGCTTGGGATCATTAGCTGGCTGGTGTTATTGGCGCTGACGTTGACCTCAACGCAATTTGCGCAGCGTAAATTGGGCAAACGCTGGCAAACACTGCATAACGTCGTCTATCTTGTCGCGATCCTGGCTCCCATACATTACCTGTGGTCGGTAAAGATTTTATCACCGCAACCGGTCATCTACGCGGCATTAGCGTTAGCCCTTTTAGCGTTGCGTTACCGGAGGTTTCGCCAGTGGTGGCGCTAGTTTGGTGAACTGTGCGGTCGATTGCAAAACGCAAAACAGGTAATGTCCTTTTTATGTTTCGGGTTGATTATCTTCCCTGATAAGACCAGTATTTAGCTGCCAATTGCGACGAAATAGTTATAATGTGCGACTTTACATTCCCCAACGGCGATTTTCGTTCGCAGAAAGGGTGACAATCGAGCAATGAAGGTATATTTTGTTTTTTGCCCGAAAATGGCAGAAGATAGCCACACAATGACTGGCAAATCATGAATTTCACCTTCGTGTGCTACGGCATAACAGGCAAATCAAAGATGCGCGGTATTTTACCCGCGGCAGTCATTCACATGCTTTACAGACGGCGCTAAAACGCCTGTCACAATCACACTAAACAAAGAGTACGGAACCCACTCATGGATATTCGTAAGATTAAAAAACTGATCGAGCTGGTTGAAGAATCAGGTATCTCCGAACTGGAAATTTCTGAAGGCGAAGAATCTGTTCGCATCAGCCGCACAACGGCAAACGCCGGTTTTCCGGTGATGCAGCAGGCTTATGCGGCGCCGATGATGCAGCAACCCGCTCTGTCTAACGCTGTCGCGCCAGCGGCTACTCCAGCAATGGAAGCGCCTGCCGCAGCGGAAATCAGTGGTCACATCGTACGCTCCCCAATGGTTGGTACTTTCTACCGCACCCCAAGCCCGGACGCGAAAGCGTTCATCGAAGTGGGCCAGAAAGTGAACGTGGGCGATACCCTGTGCATCGTTGAAGCCATGAAAATGATGAACCAGATCGAAGCTGACAAAGCAGGTACTGTGAAAGCGATTCTGGTCGAAAGTGGTCAACCGGTAGAATTTGACGAGCCACTGGTCGTCATCGAGTAACGAGGCGAACATGTTGGATAAAATTGTCATCGCCAACCGCGGCGAGATCGCACTACGTATTCTTCGAGCCTGTAAAGAACTCGGCATCAAGACCGTCGCTGTGCACTCAAGCGCGGATCGCGATTTAAAACACGTATTGCTGGCGGATGAGACGGTCTGTATTGGCCCGGCACCGTCCGTAAAAAGTTATCTGAACATCCCGGCTATCATTAGCGCCGCTGAAATCACCGGCGCGGTGGCAATCCACCCGGGTTACGGCTTCCTTTCTGAGAACGCCAATTTTGCCGAGCAGGTTGAACGCTCCGGCTTTATCTTTATCGGCCCGAAAGCGGACACCATCCGCCTGATGGGCGATAAAGTGTCCGCGATTACCGCGATGAAAAAAGCGGGCGTGCCGACCGTACCAGGATCTGACGGCCCGCTGGGCGACGATATGAATGCGAACCGCGCTCATGCCAAACGTATTGGCTATCCGGTGATCATCAAAGCGTCCGGCGGCGGCGGCGGCCGCGGTATGCGCGTGGTTCGTAGCGATGCTGAACTGGCGCAGTCCATCTCCATGACCAAAGCGGAAGCGAAAGCGGCTTTCAGCAACGACATGGTATACATGGAAAAATACCTGGAAAATCCACGCCACATCGAAATTCAGGTGCTGGCGGACGGCCAGGGCAACGCTATCTATCTGGCGGAACGCGACTGTTCCATGCAGCGTCGCCACCAGAAAGTGGTTGAAGAAGCCCCGGCGCCAGGCATTACGCCGGAACTGCGTCGCTATATCGGCGAACGCTGCGCGAAAGCGTGCGTAGACATCGGCTATCGCGGCGCAGGGACGTTCGAATTCCTGTTCGAAAACGGCGAGTTCTATTTCATCGAAATGAACACCCGTATTCAGGTTGAACACCCGGTGACTGAAATGATTACCGGCGTCGATTTGATCAAAGAGCAGTTGCGCATCGCGGCGGGTCAGCCGCTGTCGATCACACAGGACGAAGTTGTCGTTCGAGGCCATGCGGTAGAATGCCGTATCAATGCCGAAGATCCGAACACCTTCCTGCCAAGCCCAGGCAAAATCACGCGCTTCCATGCGCCTGGCGGCTTTGGCGTTCGCTGGGAATCTCATATCTACGCGGGCTACACGGTGCCGCCGTACTATGATTCCATGATCGGCAAACTCATCTGCTACGGTGAAAACCGCGACGTGGCGATTGCCCGTATGAAAAATGCCCTGCAGGAACTGATTATCGATGGTATCAAAACCAATATCGATCTGCAGACCCGCATCATGAATGACGAGCACTTCCAGCACGGTGGAACCAACATCCACTATCTGGAGAAAAAACTCGGTCTTCAGGAAAAGTAATCGCACGTTAATCTCAAAAGGCCGGTGAATCCGGCCTTTTTTATTTCTGGGGATAGCGATGCCCCATCATGTACAATTCCCGCTTTCTTCACCCATAAGGGACAAAAAATGGACGCTCGTTTTGTTCAGGCCCATAAAGAGGCGCGCTGGGCGCTGTGGCTGACCCTTTGCTATCTGGCGGCATGGTTAGTGGCTGCTTACTTACCTGGAGACTCGCCGGGAATTACCGGTCTGCCGCACTGGTTCGAGATGGCCTGCTTATTGACGCCGCTGGTCTTTATTTTGCTGTGCTGGGCGATGGTGAAATTCATTTATCGCGATATTTCGCTGGAGGATGACGATGCAGCTTGAGGTCATTCTACCGCTGGTAGCCTATCTGGTCGTGGTCTTCGGGGTCTCGATTTACGCTATGCGCAAGCGTACCGCCGGCACTTTTTTAAACGAATATTTTCTTGGCAGCCGTTCGATGGGCGGGATCGTGCTCGCGATGACGCTTACCGCCACCTATATTAGCGCCAGTTCATTTATCGGCGGTCCCGGCGCGGCTTATAAATACGGTCTGGGCTGGGTCTTGCTGGCGATGATCCAGCTTCCCGCCGTCTGGCTTTCACTGGGTATTCTGGGTAAAAAATTCGCTATCCTGGCGCGTCGCTATAATGCCGTCACGCTTAACGATATGCTATTCGCGCGTTACCAAAGCCGCCTGCTGGTGTGGTTGGCAAGCCTGAGTTTATTGGTCGCGTTTATTGGCGCAATGACCGTACAATTTATCGGCGGCGCGCGACTGCTGGAAACCGCGGCGGGAATTCCCTACGAAACCGGCCTGCTAATATTTGGCGTCAGTATCGCACTCTATACGGCGTTTGGCGGCTTTCGCGCCAGCGTACTTAACGATACGCTACAGGGCCTGGTGATGCTGGTCGGCACGATAGTGCTGCTGGTGGGCGTGATCCATGCGGCGGGCGGTCTAAGTCAGGCCGTTGACACGCTGCACGCTCTCGACCCCAAACTGGTAACGCCGCAGGGCGCCGATGACATACTTTCTCCCGCCTTTATGACCTCTTTTTGGGTACTGGTCTGTTTTGGTGTGATTGGCCTGCCGCATACGGCGGTGCGCTGCATCTCCTATAAAGACAGTAAAGCGGTACACCGGGGCATTATTATCGGTACGATTGTCGTGGCGATTTTAATGTTCGGGATGCACCTTGCCGGCGCGCTGGGTCGCGCGGTGCTTCCGGATCTGACGGTGCCGGATCTGGTGATCCCAACGCTAATGGTGAAAGTTTTGCCGCCGTTTGCCGCCGGGATCTTCCTCGCTGCGCCAATGGCGGCGATCATGTCAACAATTAACGCCCAACTGCTGCAAAGTTCCGCGACGATCATTAAAGATCTCTATCTCAACCTGCGCCCCGATCAGATGCAAAATGAGATCCGGCTGAAGCGTATGTCGGCAGCGATTACATTACTGCTAGGCGCGCTGTTGCTGCTGGCCGCATGGAAACCGCCAGAGATGATCATTTGGCTCAACCTGCTGGCGTTTGGCGGCCTGGAAGCGGTGTTCTTATGGCCGCTGGTATTGGGCCTTTACTGGGAGCGGGCAAACGCGGCAGGCGCATTAAGCGCCATGATCGTGGGCGGCGTGCTATATGCCCTGCTTGCCACATTTAATATTCAGTACCTGGGCTTTCATCCGATTGTGCCCGCGTTACTGTTAAGTTTATTGGCTTTTCTGATCGGAAACCGATTCGGCTCTTCCGCTTCGCAAGCCACCGTATTGTCTACTGATAAATAAAGAGTTTTGCCATGCCATGGATCCAATTGAAACTGAATACCACCGGCGCGAATGCTGAAGAGCTGAGTGATGCGCTGATGGAAGCGGGCGCCGTTTCCATTACCTTTCAGGATACGCACGATACGCCGGTTTTTGAGCCGTTGCCGGGCGAAACCCGTCTGTGGGGCGATACCGATGTGATCGGTCTGTTCGACGCCGAAACCGACATGAAAGACGTTGTCGCGATTCTGGAGCAACATCCGCTGCTGGGTGCCGGATTTGCCCATAAAATCGAACAACTGGAAGATAAAGACTGGGAACGCGAATGGATGGATAATTTCCATCCGATGCGTTTTGGCGAGCGTCTGTGGATTTGTCCCAGCTGGCGTGACATTCCGGACGAGAATGCCGTCAACGTGATGCTCGACCCGGGACTGGCGTTCGGTACGGGTACGCACCCCACCACCTCTTTATGTCTGCAATGGCTGGACGGGCTCGATCTCAACGGCAAAACCGTGATCGACTTTGGCTGCGGTTCAGGCATTCTGGCGATTGCCGCGCTGAAACTGGGAGCGGCAAAGGCGATTGGTATTGATATCGATCCGCAAGCTATTCAGGCCAGTCGCGATAATGCTGAACGCAACGGCGTGTCTGACCGGCTGGAGCTGTACCTGCCGAAAGACCAGCCAGAAGCCATGAAAGCCGACGTGGTCGTCGCTAACATCCTGGCAGGCCCATTACGCGAACTGGCCCCGTTAATCAGCGTACTGCCCGTTGAAGGCGGTCTGCTGGGGCTTTCAGGTATTCTCGCCAGCCAGGCGGAAAGCGTCTGCGATGCTTACGCCGAGCTTTTCACTCTCGACCCGGTCGTCGAAAAAGAAGAATGGTGCCGCATTACTGGCCGTAAGAAATAATTCTTGTCAGCGTGGTCGCCCGGCCACGCTTTTCTCCACACAACTGCCTTAACGCCTTTCAGGCACCGAGACATCATTAAATTCATCAAATGAATGCCTGAAATAACTTCTTTGTCACTATCCGTCTGGATAAACAGCTGCTACCAGCGGACAAAAGATACTGGCGTTTTAACGGGTCGCAGCCATCGCCCTCGTACTTAGTAATGCTGTCCGGGTTGTTCTGCAGCATCCGCTAACCCTCTCTTCAGCGCAGCTGGAAAAATTTATCCGTGCCATTCATGAACACAAAAGCGCATCTGTGCGCCCCCTTCCGACTGGCAATGGAGAAAAATCACGCGCAGCGGGAAGTGATCTTGTCCTGAAACGAGACGGCGATCCCATTCATTTGGGGTAATTAGCTTATAAAAAAAGCAGATTATTCCGCTTATCTTGTTTCTGGACGAAGAAATAGAGAGAAGTTACGGGAATTTGTAAGCGCGTACAAAACCGCCGACAATAAATAACCCTATGATTTTACTGAATTATAAATTTATTTTGCTGTTTTTAAGCACGATTCATTGATCTACAACAGTGGATTGTTCAAAGTTTGGCCTTTCATCTCGTGCAAAAAATGCGTAATATACGCCGCCTTGCAGTCACAGTATGGTCATTTCTTAACTCATGCGCATCGGACAATATCAGCTCAGAAATCGCCTGATCGCAGCGCCCATGGCTGGCATTACTGACAGACCTTTCCGGACGCTGTGCTATGAGATGGGAGCAGGATTGACAGTATCCGAGATGATGTCTTCTAACCCGCAAGTGTGGGAAAGCGATAAATCTCGTTTACGGATGGTGCACGTTGATGAGCCAGGAATTCGCACGGTGCAAATTGCCGGTAGCGACCCTGTTGAGATGGCCGATGCCGCACGTATTAACGTGGAAAGCGGCGCCCAGATTATTGATATCAATATGGGGTGCCCGGCGAAGAAAGTGAATCGTAAGCTGGCAGGTTCAGCCCTCTTGCAGTACCCGGATTTAGTGAAGTCTATACTCATCGGGGTCGTAAACGCAGTGGACGTTCCTGTGACTCTCAAGATTCGCACCGGCTGGGCGCCGGAACACCGTAACTGCGTAGAGATTGCCCAACTGGCTGAAGATTGTGGTATTCAGGCTCTGACCATCCATGGCCGCACCCGCGCCTGTTTGTTCAACGGAGAAGCTGAATACGACAGTATTCGGGCAGTTAAGCAGAAAGTTTCCATTCCGATTATCGCGAATGGCGACATTACTAACCCGCATAAAGCCAGAGCTGTTCTCGACTATACAGGGGCGGATGCCCTGATGATAGGCCGCGCAGCTCAGGGAAGACCCTGGATCTTTCGGGAAATCCAGCATTATCTGGACACTGGGGAGCTGCTTCCGCCGCTGCCGCTGGCAGAGGTAAAGCGCTTGCTTTGCACGCATGTTCGGGAACTGCATGACTTTTACGGTCAGGCAAAAGGGTACCGAATCGCGCGTAAACACGTCTCCTGGTATCTCCAGGAGCACGCTCCAGACGACCAGTTTCGGCGCACATTCAACGCTATTGAGGACGCCAGCGAACAGCTGGAGGCGTTGGAGGCATACTTCGAAAATTTTGCGTAAACAGAAATAAAGAGCTGACAGAACTATGTTCGAACAACGCGTAAATTCTGACGTACTGACCGTTTCTACCGTTAACTCTCAGGATCAGGTAACCCAAAAACCCCTGCGTGACTCGGTTAAACAGGCACTGAAGAACTATTTTGCTCAACTGAATGGTCAGGACGTTAATGACCTGTATGAGCTGGTACTGGCTGAAGTAGAACAGCCCCTGTTGGACATGGTGATGCAATACACCCGTGGTAACCAGACCCGTGCTGCTCTGATGATGGGCATCAACCGTGGTACGCTGCGTAAAAAATTAAAAAAATACGGCATGAACTAATTTCGATTAGCTAACTGCTTGTTTAAAAAGGCGCTACTCGGCATGGGGAAGCGCCTTTTTTATACGCATCACATGGAATTTGGTCATGAAAGCGGAATGTGAACCTCAGTACTTTGGCGATGAATCGAAGAAGATTATTCACGGTGACGCGCTAACAGAACTTAAAAAACTGCCTTCTGAAAGCATTGACTTAATTTTTGCCGATCCGCCTTACAATATCGGAAAAGATTTCGACGGTATGGTGGAGTCCTGGGACGAAGCGTCTTTTCTGGCCTGGCTGTATGAATGCATTGATGAGTGCCACCGCGTACTGAAGAAACACGGCACCATGTACATCATGAATAGCACAGAAAATATGCCGTATATCGATCTCAAATGCCGAACGCTTTTTACCATCAAAAGCCGTATCGTCTGGTCCTATGATAGTTCCGGGGTGCAGGCGAAAAAATACTTTGGTTCTATGTATGAACCGATCCTGATGATGGTAAAAAACCCGAAAAGCTATACCTTTAACCGTGATGCGATTCTGGTCGAAACCACTACGGGCGCTAAGCGCGCGCTAATCGATTATCGAAAAAACCCGCCCCAACCATACAATCAGAAAAAAGTGCCGGGCAACGTCTGGTCATTTCCTCGCGTACGTTATCTGATGGATGAATATGAAAACCATCCTACGCAAAAGCCCAGCGCGCTGTTAAAACGGATCATACTGGCCTCTTCTAACCCGAGCGATACCGTATTGGACCCTTTCGCGGGCAGTTTCACCACAGGCGCTGTCGCAGCGGCGTCAGGTCGTAAGTTTATCGGTATTGAACTCAATAATGAGTACGTAAAAATGGGGCTCAGAAGATTGAGCGTCACTTCGCATTATTCAGAAAATGAACTTGCAAAAGTCAAAAAGAGAAAAACACAAAACCTGTCCAAAAAGCAGCGAAATGTCGGGATAAACGCGCTATCTTCAGAGAAGTAAAAGCATTGTAAGTCCGCTTTTCAGCGTCAAAATTTCATGTATATTCCCAGCACGCATGGGCATGAATACACAGGATTTGACGATGATACGTAAGTATTGGTGGCTGGTTGTTTTTGCCGTCTCCGTTTTTCTTTTTGATGCGCTTTTGATGCAATGGATCGAATTGATGGCAACTGAACAGGATAAGTGCCGAAACATGGATTCGGTTAACCCTCTCAAATTGATCAATTGTACCGATCTGGAGTAGCGAACCGGGCGATTTAACCTATGATTATTTATCACCCGGATTTCTTTTATCCCTTATAAAAACAGGGAATTAAAACACGTTGAGGATAAAAGAAGGGGTGATACTGTCTCGTCCTGTTCTTTTCCTGCATAACCAATGAGCTAATGATACATGCCGGTTAGTGAGTACAACCACATCCTTGTGGCGGTTTCATTTGCTGTCGCTATTTTTGCGTCCTATACCGCATTAAATATGGCCGGACGCGTAGCAGGAAGCGCCCGATCAAACGCCAGAATATGGCTAATGGGCGGCGGCTTCGCGCTGGGCGTCGGTATTTGGGCGATGCATTTTGTCGGGATGCTGGCGATGGATCACGCGATGAACATGCGCTTCGATCCGTTCCTCACCGGCCTCTCCATGCTGATCGCGATCGGCTCCTCCCTGTTTGCGCTATGGCTGGTCAGCGCTGAAAAACTGCGCCTGCGCCGTTTACTGCCGGGCGCGCTGGTGATGGGACTGGGCATCAGCGCAATGCATTATACCGGGATGGCGGCGCTGCAATTTGCTTCCATTATCGTCTGGAATAGCGCGTGGGTTGCCCTCTCTATCATTATCGCGCTACTGGCGTCCTGCGGCGCGCTGTGGCTCACGTTCCGCCTGCGTCATGAGGGAACAGATGTCGCCCTGAGGCGAGCAGGCGCCGCGGTATTAATGGGGATAGCTATCGCCGGCATGCATTACGCCGGCATGAAGGCCGCACACTTTCCCCAAAACTGGCCGATGGAGCATCGTGGCGTCGATAGCAACTGGCTGGCTGTTCTTGTCAGCGTGGTCGCGCTGACTATCCTGGGTATTACTCTGCTGGTTTCTTTATTTGACGCCCGGCTTCAGGCCCGTACCGCACTACTTGCCTCTTCGCTGGCGCAGGCGAACCAGGAACTGGCGCAGTTGGCGCTGCATGATACGCTCACCCGTTTACCAAACCGGGTGCTTCTTGAGGATCGTCTGGAACAGGCCATCAGCAAAGCGAATCGGGAAAACACGTCTTTCGCGCTACTGTTTATGGATCTGGATGGCTTTAAAACCGTTAATGACGCTTATGGTCATGATATCGGCGATAAGCTACTGGTAGCGGTCACGCATCGTCTGAACCAACCGCTGAGCGGGCAGTTTACCCTGGCGCGGATTGGCGGCGACGAATTTGTGCTGCTTGCAGAAGTCAGCGCGCCTGACGAAGCGGCTTCCCTTGCCAGCGCGCTGGTACATTCGATAGATGCGCCCTTTACAATAGATCCGTACGAACTGGTCGTCACCCTTAGCGTGGGAATAGCGCTCTATCCGCTGGACGGAAAAAACGAACGGGAACTGATGTTCAACGCCGATGCCGCAATGTACCACACGAAACATACGGGGCGTAACGGATACCATTTCTTTCAGCCATCAATGAATATGCTGGCGCAAACCCAACTTCAGCTAATGAATGACCTGTGGCTGGCGCTGGAAAGACAAGAGCTCAGGTTAGTGTATCAGCCTAAATTTCAGGCTTCTGCCGGCCCTATTGTAGGATTTGAGGCCCTGTTGCGCTGGTATCATCCAAAACAAGGCGTACTGAATCCTGACCAGTTTTTACCGCTGGCGGAAAAAACGGGTCTTATCGTCACTATCGGTAGCTGGGTGATAGACGAGGCGTGTCGACAGCTCCGCGAGTGGCACTTACAGGGATACGACTTATGGTCAGTGGCGGTAAATCTGTCCGCCTTACAATTTGAGCAGCCCGGGCTTGTGGACACCATTACGCGGAGCCTGGCCCGACACAGTATCCGTCCCGATTTATTGATTCTGGAAATCACCGAAACCACGGCGATGAACAAGCCAGAGCAAAGCGTCGCTATACTCACCAGATTAACGGAAATGGGGGTTAAGGCCTCTATTGACGACTTTGGCACCGGTTATTCCAGCCTTCTCTATCTGAAACGTCTTCCGGCGTGCGAACTAAAAATTGATCGCGCTTTCGTACATGAACTCAGCGAGGCAGGCGACGGCGCGACCATTGTTGCGGCTATTGTCGCGCTGGCGAAAGCGTTAAATCTGCAAATTGTGGCAGAAGGGGTAGAGAATGAAACGCAGCAACAATTTTTGACCCAGTTAGGATGCCATACGCTTCAGGGGTTCCTGCTTGGCAAGCCGCGTACGGCAGAGGAAATTGCTCGCGATATTCGGGATCCTGCCAATATATTCACAAGGTCAATATATAATATCAACTCAAAATAATCTCAGGCTTCTTCCGCCTGTTGTTCATTTGGCATTAATTGCCTCACACTGCCATCCGGGCTTAGCATTTTTAATACATTATCGACTAATGCAGGCGCCTGCTTATAAAGATCATAACTTGTGGGATTCATTAACCAGTTTTTTACTATTCCGCTAAAACTACCATGCAGAATAATTAATATGACATCCAGATCAAGACTGCCTGAGATCAGTTTTTTATCCATACATCGCTGTAATACTTCAAGCAGCGACTGATGATGGAAACCCATCTTCTCCCGAATGGCCTGTTCCGATATCATACCATTATGGAATTCACATTTATGATATAAAATCTGCATTAATGCCTGCTGACGAGGCACTGCCGCAATATATTGTAAGGCTGCAATAAATTTCTCTCGTAGATCCTGTAAAGGATTATCATTCCAGCATCCCGTAAGCCTATCCTGAATAAGTTCGCGTAAAGGTGGTTGCTGTAACCAAACCTCATTAAACAACTGCGTTTTATTCTCAAAGTGCCAGTAGATGGCGCCCCGCGTGACATCAGCGGCATCAGCGATATCATTCAACGTCGTGTTGGCAACGCCGCGCAAAGCGAACTGCGCAATAGCGGTTTCAATCAAATGTTGCCGCGTTTTAAGCGCATCCGCCTTCGTTTTCTTCGCCATAATTAAGATATCCTGGACCATAAAAACGATAAATACGCTGATAAAATACTCAGCACAAAAAACAACTTTATCATGTCCTTTTTAGTCAGACGAGAGACAGCTATTTTTATTTCGCACAATATCGCCAAATCAATAATAAAAACAAATAAATTAATAAAACACATTCATATAAAATATATATTTCTATTTATGTTATTCAACATCATGATTTTACTAATCGGGACATTATGAAACGACAGGGAATAGTTCTTTTTTTTTGCTTTTATGTGCCGTGAACCCCATCCCAAAATAAGTATTGCTTACATCACAAGCTAATAATTTGTAGGATACCCCACTGCTATTCTATTTTTCGCGCGTTAACGCCTTACCGTTATCCGGTGAATAACGAGCTTTCGGTTTTTTAAGGAACAGTAATGACGAAACATGCCAGGTTTTCACTCCTGCCCTCATTCATCATATTCTCTGCTGCGCTGCTGGCCGGTTGTAATGACCAGGGAGATACCCAGGCTCATGCCGGCGAGCCGCAAGTCACCGTCCATGTGGTCGAAACAGCGCCGCTAGCCGTAACGACCGAACTTCCCGGACGTACGTCCGCATTTCGCATTGCGGAGGTTCGCCCCCAGGTGAGCGGGATCGTGCTTAAAAGAAACTTCACCGAAGGTAGCGATGTAGAGGCCGGGCAGTCGCTCTATCAGATCGATCCTGCCACTTATCAGGCTGATTATGACAGCGCTAAAGGCGAACTTGCTAAAAGCGAAGCGGCTGCGGCTATCGCGCACCTGACGGTCAAACGCTATGTTCCACTGGTCGGCACAAAATATATCAGCCAACAGGAATATGATCAGGCGATTGCCGACGCCCGCCAGGCCGATGCCGCCGTTGTGGCGGCAAAAGCCGCTGTTGAAAGCGCGCGTATTAACCTTGCGTATACCAAAGTCACCTCACCCATCAGCGGGCGTATAGGAAAATCTAATGTGACTGAAGGCGCGCTGGTGACTAATGGTCAGTCAACTGAACTGGCTACCGTGCAACAACTCGATCCGATTTATGTCGACGTGACGCAATCAAGCAACGACTTTATGCGACTCAAGCAATCCGTCGAACAAGGTAACCTGCATAAAGACAGCGCCAGTAGCACGGTTCAACTGGTAATGGAAAATGGTCAGGTCTACCCGATTAAAGGCACGCTGCAATTTTCCGACGTTACCGTAGATGAAAGCACCGGCTCTATCACGCTCAGGGCGGTGTTCCCTAACCCGCAACACAGTCTGCTTCCCGGTATGTTTGTTCGCGCCCGCATTGATGAAGGCGTCCAGCCCAATGCCATCCTTGTCCCCCAGCAGGGCGTAACCCGCACGCCGCGCGGCGACGCAATGGTGATGGTGGTTAACGATAAAAGCCAGGTCGAAGCCCGCAATGTCGTGGCGGCGCAGGCTATTGGCGATAAATGGCTCATCAGCGAAGGGTTAAAACCGGGCGATAAGGTCATCGTCAGCGGCTTACAAAAAGCGCGACCGGGCGTCCAGGTGAAAGCCACTACCGATGCTCCTGCAGCGAAAACGGCGCAATAAGGTAACCGTACATGGCAAACTTTTTTATTAGACGTCCTATTTTCGCCTGGGTTCTGGCCATTATCCTGATGATGGCTGGCGCACTGGCAATAATGCAACTTCCCGTTGCGCAGTATCCAACCATTGCGCCGCCAGCGGTTTCTATTTCTGCAACCTATCCTGGCGCGGATGCGCAGACGGTACAGGATACGGTTACTCAGGTTATCGAACAAAATATGAACGGTATCGATAACCTGATGTATATGTCCTCTACCAGCGACTCTGCTGGTAGCGTGACCATCACCCTGACCTTCCAGTCCGGAACCGATCCGGATATCGCGCAGGTTCAGGTGCAAAATAAATTGCAGCTCGCCACGCCTTTACTGCCGCAAGAAGTCCAGCAGCAGGGGATTAGCGTTGAAAAATCCAGCAGCAGCTTTTTGATGGTCGCCGGGTTCGTCTCAGATAATCCGAACACTACCCAGGACGACATCTCTGACTATGTCGCCTCTAACATTAAGGATTCTATCAGCCGTCTGAATGGTGTGGGCGACGTTCAGCTATTTGGCGCACAGTACGCCATGCGTATCTGGCTGGATGCGAATCTGCTAAATAAATACCAGCTCACGCCAGTTGACGTCATCAACCAGTTAAAAGTACAGAACGACCAGATTGCGGCAGGCCAACTGGGCGGCACGCCAGCATTACCGGGCCAGCAGCTTAACGCCTCAATCATCGCCCAAACGCGTCTGAAAGATCCGGAAGAGTTCGGCAAAGTTACGTTGCGCGTCAATACCGACGGCTCTGTCGTCCATCTCAAAGATGTCGCGCGTATTGAGCTTGGCGGTGAAAACTATAACGTTGTAGCGCGCATTAACGGTAAACCGGCCTCCGGTCTCGGTATTAAACTGGCGACCGGCGCTAACGCGCTGGATACCGCAACCGCAATCAAAGCGAAACTGGCGGAGCTGCAGCCTTTCTTCCCCCAGGGAATGAAGGTGGTTTATCCTTATGACACAACGCCCTTCGTAAAAATATCTATCCACGAAGTGGTAAAAACGCTGTTTGAAGCGATTATTCTGGTGTTCCTGGTAATGTATCTGTTCTTACAGAATATCCGGGCAACCCTGATTCCTACCATCGCTGTTCCTGTCGTGTTGCTAGGCACTTTTGCGGTACTCGCCGCCTTTGGCTATTCCATCAATACCCTGACGATGTTCGGCATGGTACTGGCGATAGGGCTGTTGGTTGACGATGCGATAGTGGTCGTAGAAAACGTTGAACGTGTAATGATGGAGGATAACCTTCCTCCCCGAGAGGCGACGGAAAAATCCATGTCGCAGATTCAGGGAGCGCTGGTTGGTATCGCGATGGTACTGTCTGCGGTATTTATCCCGATGGCCTTTTTTGGCGGCTCGACCGGGGCAATTTATCGCCAGTTCTCTATTACTATTGTTTCAGCAATGGCGCTATCCGTTCTGGTTGCGTTGATTCTGACGCCAGCGCTGTGCGCTACGCTGCTTAAACCCGTATCTGCTGAACATCACGAGAAAAAAAGCGGCTTCTTTGGCTGGTTCAATACCAGGTTTGACCACAGCGTTAACCACTATACTAACAGCGTAAGCGGCATCGTGCGTAATACGGGTCGCTATCTCATTATCTATCTACTTATTGTAGTCGGAATGGCGGTTCTGTTTTTACGCCTCCCGACCTCCTTCCTGCCGGAAGAAGATCAGGGGGTATTCCTGACCATGATTCAGCTCCCCTCTGGCGCTACGCAAGAACGTACGCAGAAAGTGCTGGATCAAGTCACTCATTACTACCTGAATAATGAAAAAGCGAACGTCGAAAGCGTGTTTACCGTAAACGGCTTTAGCTTTAGCGGTCAGGGACAAAACTCAGGGATGGCATTTGTCAGCCTTAAACCCTGGGAAGAGCGTAACGGTGAAGAAAATAGCGTCGAAGCCGTTATCGCCAGAGCGACACGCGCCTTCAGCCAGATTCGCGACGGGTTGGTGTTCCCCTTCAACATGCCAGCAATTGTCGAGTTAGGTACCGCGACAGGTTTCGACTTTGAACTGATTGATCAGGGAGGACTCGGTCACGATGCGTTAACAAAAGCGCGTAATCAACTCCTGGGTATGGTCGCGAAGCATCCTGACCTATTAGTGCGCGTACGCCCGAACGGGCTGGAAGACACGCCACAGTTCAAGCTGGATGTCGATCAAGAAAAAGCGCAGGCGCTCGGTGTTTCGCTGTCTGATATCAACGAAACCATCTCCGCGGCGTTGGGCGGCTATTACGTTAACGACTTTATCGATCGCGGACGAGTGAAAAAAGTATACGTTCAGGCTGACGCTCAGTTCCGTATGCTGCCGGGAGATATCAACAATCTTTATGTACGCAGCGCCAATGGCGAGATGGTGCCCTTCTCTACCTTTAGCTCAGCACGGTGGATTTATGGTTCGCCACGCCTGGAACGCTATAACGGGATGCCGTCAATGGAACTGCTCGGTGAAGCAGCGCCCGGACGAAGTACCGGTGAAGCCATGTCGTTAATGGAAAACCTGGCTTCACAGCTGCCAAACGGTATTGGCTATGACTGGACAGGTATGTCGTATCAGGAACGGTTGTCAGGTAACCAGGCGCCGGCGCTGTACGCAATCTCACTCATTGTCGTTTTCCTCTGCCTTGCCGCTCTGTATGAAAGCTGGTCAATTCCGTTCTCGGTAATGCTGGTCGTACCGCTCGGCGTGGTTGGCGCTCTGCTTGCAGCGTCATTGCGCGGTCTGAACAATGACGTTTACTTCCAGGTTGGCTTGTTAACCACTATTGGCCTTTCTGCTAAAAACGCCATCCTGATTGTCGAGTTCGCCAAAGATCTCATGGAAAAAGAAGGACGTGGATTGATTGAAGCGACGCTGGAAGCATCCCGTATGCGTTTACGTCCTATTCTAATGACCTCGCTGGCCTTTATTCTCGGGGTAATGCCGTTAGTTATCAGTCGTGGCGCAGGTAGTGGGGCACAGAACGCAGTAGGCACAGGGGTTATGGGGGGAATGTTAACCGCAACCTTATTAGCTATCTTCTTCGTGCCAGTATTCTTCGTTGTTGTAAAACGCCGATTTAATCGCCATCATGATTAACCGGTAAACAGAGGCGTCTTCGGACGCCTTTTTAAACGGTACGTCTTTATCTCCGCTATTCCCCCCTCTCCGCTTACCTCTGCATTCTCCATAGTTTTTACAATTCACATGAATTGAGATGATTCCTCATGTCGGCCATTTTTTCTGTGGTGGTAAAATAACTCTCGTTTTCGCAGCGGTTAGAGCCAGCATTTACGTTGCTGTACTTCGCGAAACGCTGATTAATGAGGTAACACCATGAAAAGACTAATTCCAGTTGCATTGCTTACCACCTTATTGGCAGGTTGTGCACATGATTCTCCCTGCGTACCGGTTTATGACGATCAAGGGCGGCTGGTTCATACCAATACATGTATGAAAGGTACAACGCAGGATAACTGGGAGACAGCAGGCGCTATCGCTGGCGGCGCTGCGGCGGTAGCAGGGTTGACGATGGGTATCATTGCGCTTTCTAAATGATACATGCAGGCGCGGCAATGCCGCGCTTTCAGTAATAATATAAAGGTCGTAAGGATACTCAGCGACGTAATCTGTTCAGTCTATCCCCCGAAAGTTAACACGATAAAACGCTCCCTTTTCTTACTCGCCCATCCCGATGGTATTTATTCTATTCCTTGTCCGATGCAGACAAAATTATAGCTTGATAGCATCGTAAGCCGCATTACAAACAGGCTTTATACAGTAAGACTTAGAGCGTGATCATTAGGCGTAATTATTACAGACAGTCTGGATATAAACCGGAACATACACGTAATACATGAGGATTTTGAGCACTGTCCCTAGGCCAAACTGGCAAATAAAATAGCCTAATGGGCCAGATTTTTAGTCCTCAGCGAATATCTCTATTGCTTATTAGAGGCGTAAGTAAAAGCCGTTTGTACATCTACTTCAGCACGGTTCACATTCGATGGTTCAGGCGGATATATGGCGGGAAATCACGTTGACTAAAACGGTTTTTATCCACTCTACGAAGATGTTTAAAACGCGTCGGCGTCATTATCCGATAACTTTTTCCATAGAGAGATAAATGCAAAAAGGCCCAGTCTTTCGATTGGGCCCTTTGCTTTATTTGATGTCTGGCAGTTTATGGCGGGCGTCCTGCCCGCCACCCTACGGGCCGTTGCTGCGCAACGTTCAAATCCGCTCCCGGCGGATTTGTCCTCCTCAGGAGACTACTCACCGACAAACAACAGATAAAACAAAAGGCCCAGTCTTTCGACTGAGCCTTTTGTTTTATTTGATGTCTGGCAGTTCCCTACTCTCGCATGGGGAGACCCCACACTACCATCGGCGCTACGGCGTTTCACTTCTGAGTTCGGCATGGGGTCAGGTGGGACCACCGCGCTACTGCCGCCAGACAAATTCTTTTTCAAATACCGAACTTTAACCGTATTAAGTGGTGCTGATACCCAGAGTCGAACTGGGGACCTCACCCTTACCAAGGGTGCGCTCTACCAACTGAGCCATATCAGCACACTAAATTTGATGCCTGGCAGTTCCCTACTCTCGCATGGGGAGACCCCACACTACCATCGGCGCTACGGCGTTTCACTTCTGAGTTCGGCATGGGGTCAGGTGGGACCACCGCGCTACTGCCGCCAGGCAAATTCTGTTATCAGACCGTTTTTACGTTCTGATGTAATCTGAATCAGTGCTGAAAATCTTCTCTCATCCGCCAAAACATCTTCGGCGTTGTAAGGTTAAGCCTCACGGTTCATTAGTACCGGTTAGCTCAACGCATCGCTGCGCTTACACACCCGGCCTATCAACGTCGTCGTCTTCAACGTTCCTTCAGGAGACTCTAAGTCTCAGGGAGAACTCATCTCGGGGCAAGTTTCGTGCTTAGATGCTTTCAGCACTTATCTCTTCCGCATTTAGCTACCGGGCAGTGCCATTGGCATGACAACCCGAACACCAGTGATGCGTCCACTCCGGTCCTCTCGTACTAGGAGCAGCCCCCCTCAGTTCTCCAGCGCCCACGGCAGATAGGGACCGAACTGTCTCACGACGTTCTAAACCCAGCTCGCGTACCACTTTAAATGGCGAACAGCCATACCCTTGGGACCTACTTCAGCCCCAGGATGTGATGAGCCGACATCGAGGTGCCAAACACCGCCGTCGATATGAACTCTTGGGCGGTATCAGCCTGTTATCCCCGGAGTACCTTTTATCCGTTGAGCGATGGCCCTTCCATTCAGAACCACCGGATCACTATGACCTGCTTTCGCACCTGCTCGCGCCGTCACGCTCGCAGTCAAGCTGGCTTATGCCATTGCACTAACCTCCTGATGTCCGACCAGGATTAGCCAACCTTCGTGCTCCTCCGTTACTCTTTAGGAGGAGACCGCCCCAGTCAAACTACCCACCAGACACTGTCCGCAACCCGGGTAACGGGTCCACGTTAGAACATCAAACATTAAAGGGTGGTATTTCAAGGTCGGCTCCATGCAGACTGGCGTCCACACTTCAAAGCCTCCCACCTATCCTACACATCAAGGCTCAATGTTCAGTGTCAAGCTATAGTAAAGGTTCACGGGGTCTTTCCGTCTTGCCGCGGGTACACTGCATCTTCACAGCGAGTTCAATTTCACTGAGTCTCGGGTGGAGACAGCCTGGCCATCATTACGCCATTCGTGCAGGTCGGAACTTACCCGACAAGGAATTTCGCTACCTTAGGACCGTTATAGTTACGGCCGCCGTTTACCGGGGCTTCGATCAGGAGCTTCGCTTGCGCTGACCCCATCAATTAACCTTCCGGCACCGGGCAGGCGTCACACCGTATACGTCCACTTTCGTGTTTGCACAGTGCTGTGTTTTTAATAAACAGTTGCAGCCAGCTGGTATCTTCGACTGACTTCAGCTCCATGAGTAAATCACTTCACCTACGTGTCAGCGTGCCTTCTCCCGAAGTTACGGCACCATTTTGCCTAGTTCCTTCACCCGAGTTCTCTCAAGCGCCTTGGTATTCTCTACCTGACCACCTGTGTCGGTTTGGGGTACGATTTGATGTTACCTGATGCTTAGAGGCTTTTCCTGGAAGCAGGGCATTTGTTGCTTCAGCACCGTAGTGCCTCGTCGTCACGCCTCAGTGTTAAAGTGAACCGGATTTACCTGGAACACACACCTACACGCTTAAACCGGGACAACCGTCGCCCGGCCAACATAGCCTTCTCCGTCCCCCCTTCGCAGTAACACCAAGTACGGGAATATTAACCCGTTTCCCATCGACTACGCCTTTCGGCCTCGCCTTAGGGGTCGACTCACCCTGCCCCGATTAACGTTGGACAGGAACCCTTGGTCTTCCGGCGAGCGGGCTTTTCACCCGCTTTATCGTTACTTATGTCAGCATTCGCACTTCTGATACCTCCAGCATGCCTCACGACACACCTTCACAGGCTTACAGAACGCTCCCCTACCCAACAACACACAGTGTCGCTGCCGCAGCTTCGGTGCATGGTTTAGCCCCGTTACATCTTCCGCGCAGGCCGACTCGACCAGTGAGCTATTACGCTTTCTTTAAATGATGGCTGCTTCTAAGCCAACATCCTGGCTGTCTGGGCCTTCCCACATCGTTTCCCACTTAACCATGACTTTGGGACCTTAGCTGGCGGTCTGGGTTGTTTCCCTCTTCACGACGGACGTTAGCACCCGCCGTGTGTCTCCCGTGATAACATTCTCCGGTATTCGCAGTTTGCATCGGGTTGGTAAGCCGGGATGGCCCCCTAGCCGAAACAGTGCTCTACCCCCGGAGATGAATTCACGAGGCGCTACCTAAATAGCTTTCGGGGAGAACCAGCTATCTCCCGGTTTGATTGGCCTTTCACCCCCAGCCACAGGTCATCCGCTAATTTTTCAACATTAGTCGGTTCGGTCCTCCAGTTAGTGTTACCCAACCTTCAACCTGCCCATGGCTAGATCACCGGGTTTCGGGTCTATACCCTGCAACTTAACGCCCAATTAAGACTCGGTTTCCCTCCGGCTCCCCTATTCGGTTAACCTTGCTACAGAATATAAGTCGCTGACCCATTATACAAAAGGTACGCAGTCACACAGGTAAACCTGTGCTCCCACTGCTTGTACGTACACGGTTTCAGGTTCTTTTTCACTCCCCTCGCCGGGGTTCTTTTCGCCTTTCCCTCACGGTACTGGTTCACTATCGGTCAGTCAGGAGTATTTAGCCTTGGAGGATGGTCCCCCCATATTCAGACAGGATACCACGTGTCCCGCCCTACTCATCGAGCTCACAGCACATGCGCTTTTGTGTACGGGGCTGTCACCCTGTATCGCGCGCCTTTCCAGACGCTTCCACTAACACACATGCTGATTCAGGCTCTGGGCTCCTCCCCGTTCGCTCGCCGCTACTGGGGGAATCTCGGTTGATTTCTTTTCCTCGGGGTACTTAGATGTTTCAGTTCCCCCGGTTCGCCTCATTAACCTATGGATTCAGTTAATGATAGTGTGACGAGTCACACTGGGTTTCCCCATTCGGGTATCGCCGGTTATAACGGTTCATATCACCTTACCGGCGCTTATCGCAGATTAGCACGCCCTTCATCGCCTCTGACTGCCAGGGCATCCACCGTGTACGCTTAGTCGCTTAACCTCACAACCCGAAGATGTTTCTTACGATTCATCATCGTGTTGCGAAAATTTGAGAGACTCACGAACAACTTTCGTTGTTCTGTGTTTCAATTTTCAGCTTGATCCAGATTTTTAAAGAGCAAATATCTCAAACGTGACTCGTAAGTCAGTTTTGAGATACTGATGGCAACGCCTTTCACACATTACCGCGCAAGTGGCGTCCCCTAGGGGATTCGAACCCCTGTTACCGCCGTGAAAGGGCGGTGTCCTGGGCCTCTAGACGAAGGGGACACTGAAGTCTCAATCGCAAGACGCCTTGCTTTTTACTTTTCATCAGACAATCTGTGTGAGCACTTCAAAGAACAGTTCTTTAAGGTAAGGAGGTGATCCAACCGCAGGTTCCCCTACGGTTACCTTGTTACGACTTCACCCCAGTCATGAATCACAAAGTGGTAAGCGCCCTCCCGAAGGTTAAGCTACCTACTTCTTTTGCAACCCACTCCCATGGTGTGACGGGCGGTGTGTACAAGGCCCGGGAACGTATTCACCGTGGCATTCTGATCCACGATTACTAGCGATTCCGACTTCATGGAGTCGAGTTGCAGACTCCAATCCGGACTACGACGCACTTTATGAGGTCCGCTTGCTCTCGCGAGGTCGCTTCTCTTTGTATGCGCCATTGTAGCACGTGTGTAGCCCTGGTCGTAAGGGCCATGATGACTTGACGTCATCCCCACCTTCCTCCAGTTTATCACTGGCAGTCTCCTTTGAGTTCCCGGCCTAACCGCTGGCAACAAAGGATAAGGGTTGCGCTCGTTGCGGGACTTAACCCAACATTTCACAACACGAGCTGACGACAGCCATGCAGCACCTGTCTCACAGTTCCCGAAGGCACAAATCCATCTCTGGATTCTTCTGTGGATGTCAAGACCAGGTAAGGTTCTTCGCGTTGCATCGAATTAAACCACATGCTCCACCGCTTGTGCGGGCCCCCGTCAATTCATTTGAGTTTTAACCTTGCGGCCGTACTCCCCAGGCGGTCTACTTAACGCGTTAGCTCCGGAAGCCACGCCTCAAGGGCACAACCTCCAAGTAGACATCGTTTACGGCGTGGACTACCAGGGTATCTAATCCTGTTTGCTCCCCACGCTTTCGCACCTGAGCGTCAGTCTTTGTCCAGGGGGCCGCCTTCGCCACCGGTATTCCTCCAGATCTCTACGCATTTCACCGCTACACCTGGAATTCTACCCCCCTCTACAAGACTCAAGCCTGCCAGTTTCGAATGCAGTTCCCAGGTTGAGCCCGGGGATTTCACATCCGACTTGACAGACCGCCTGCGTGCGCTTTACGCCCAGTAATTCCGATTAACGCTTGCACCCTCCGTATTACCGCGGCTGCTGGCACGGAGTTAGCCGGTGCTTCTTCTGCGGGTAACGTCAATTGCTGCGGTTATTAACCACAACACCTTCCTCCCCGCTGAAAGTACTTTACAACCCGAAGGCCTTCTTCATACACGCGGCATGGCTGCATCAGGCTTGCGCCCATTGTGCAATATTCCCCACTGCTGCCTCCCGTAGGAGTCTGGACCGTGTCTCAGTTCCAGTGTGGCTGGTCATCCTCTCAGACCAGCTAGGGATCGTCGCCTTGGTGAGCCGTTACCTCACCAACAAGCTAATCCCATCTGGGCACATCTGATGGCAAGAGGCCCGAAGGTCCCCCTCTTTGGTCTTGCGACGTTATGCGGTATTAGCCACCGTTTCCAGTAGTTATCCCCCTCCATCAGGCAGTTTCCCAGACATTACTCACCCGTCCGCCACTCGTCAGCGAAGCAGCAAGCTGCTTCCTGTTACCGTTCGACTTGCATGTGTTAGGCCTGCCGCCAGCGTTCAATCTGAGCCATGATCAAACTCTTCAATTTAAAAGTTTGATGCTCAAAGGATTAAACTTCGTAATGAATTACGTGTTCACTCTTGAGACTTGGTATTCATTTTTCGTCCGAGGACGTTAAGAATCCGTATCTTCGAGTGCCCACACAGATTGTCTGATAAATTGTTAAAGAGCAGTGCAACGCGGCTTTCGCTCACCGTTGCGAGGTGGCGTATATTACGCTTTCCTCTTTCAGAGTCAACCCTGAATTTCAGGATTTTTCTCTTCAACCGACCGGCTGTTTGTGTGAAGTGATTCACATCCGCCGTGTCGATGGAGGCGCATTATAGGGATCCCATTTTTTTGCACAAGCGTTTTTTGGATCTTTTTTTCTGTTTGTTGATTTTTCATCCCTTTCGCTCCATTCCTGCGCAAAGTGGCGATTTTTTGATGCTATCTCCCCTTGCACAACGCCGTTAAAGCAACCAAAGTCTTCATGACTATTCATTTATGATGAGGTAGACATGTCTGACACATTACGTCCTTATAAGGATCTTTTTCCTGAAATCGGTCAGCGCGTGATGATCGATACCAGCAGCGTGGTTATTGGTGATGTCCGTCTGGCGGATGATATCGGGATCTGGCCGCTTGTGGTGATTCGCGGCGATGTGAATTACGTTGCGATAGGGGCTCGTACGAACATTCAGGATGGCAGCGTTCTTCACGTAACCCACAAGTCTTCATCCAATCCACACGGCAACCCATTAATCATTGGCGAAGATGTTACCGTTGGCCATAAAGTTATGCTGCACGGCTGTACCATCGGTAACCGCGTACTGGTCGGTATGGGCTCCATTGTGTTGGATGGCGCGATAATAGAAGATGACGTAATGATTGGCGCGGGAAGCCTGGTGCCGCAGCACAAACGGCTGGAAAGCGGCTATTTATATCTTGGCAGTCCGGTAAAACAGATCCGCCCCTTGAGCGATGCTGAGAGATCGGGCCTGCAGTACTCCGCCAATAACTATGTAAAGTGGAAAGACGACTATCTTTCTCAGGATAACCATATCCAACCGTGATCATCTTCCTGCTGGGCCAGGATTAATGCTTCCGCCTCTTCTTCCAGGTCCCAGCGATACTCACGAAAAATGGCCAGCCATTGCTCCGCTGTTTCTCCACCAAAGCGATACGCCAGTACATCTTTTTTTATTGCACACGTGAGTTGCATCCCATTAACCAGGGCGGGAAAGATGATAGCACTGGCGGCAGTATCCCATTCTTCGCGGTCAGGAAATTGTATGGCCTGGTTCACGCTAATAATTCCTGCTGTAGCAGCTCAATCACTGGCTCGACCTGCGGTAATACACCGTGCCAAAGCAAAACGGCATGTGCAGCCTGCCCCACCAGCATTCCCAGCCCATCTGCGTAGCGTTTTGCGCCCTGTTGTACACACCAGGAGAGAAATGGCGTATTCCCTTTTTGATAGAACATGTCATAGCAACAGAGGGAAGGGTGAATAAGTGACGCCGGAATCGCCGGGATTTCGCCCCGTATGCCGCTGGAGGTCGCATTAATAATCAGGTCAAACTCACAACCATCCAGCTTGTCCATATCCGTGGCATGAACGCTGCCGGTATGAGCAAAGATTTTCGCCAACGCTTCGGCACGTGAAGCTGTACGGTTAGTGATAGTGACCGCGCAATCCAAAGAAAGCAGGGGTAACAGCACGCCCCGGGATGCGCCGCCCGCGCCAATCAGCAAAATACGCAATCCTGGGCGGATAAAATTTAAACGTTCGAGATCGCTTAATAAACCGATACCGTCAGTATTGTCGCCAAGCAAACGACCATCTTCCAGCCGTTTTAATGTATTGACGGCTCCCGCCAGCGATGCTCGTTCCGTTAACTCATCCGAACGCGCAAACGCCTCCTCTTTAAAAGGTACTGTGATGTTTGCGCCTTTTCCCCCTGCCGCGAAAAAGGCATCAAGCGTATTAATGAAATTATTAATAGGGGCCAGCACGCGACCATAGGGGTGAACAATATCTAGCTGCTGAGCAAATTGCTGATGAATAAATGGCGATTTGCTGTGCGCAATCGGATTTCCAAAAACAGCATAGGTTTCCATCATATTACCCCTGTCGAAACAGTTCGCCCGTCAGAGCATCGCGAATTTCTGAAGGATTTAAACGCCCACCCGTTGCGCCTTCAACCACCGGAAAATCATCGCCAAATTGCGCACGCACCTCTTCAATGGTACGACATGGCGGTAATCCGCTCAGATTGGCGCTGGTGGAAACCAGCGGTTTGCCATACGCATTGCATAGCGCGACCACCAGCGGGTGGTTGGTAACACGAACGGCCAGGGAATCAAAACGTCCCGTGAGCCACCGCGGCGTTGTCGCGGGCGCAGGAAAAACAAACGTTACCGGCCCGGGCCAGCAATCAAATACCGCTTTACGCTGTGCGGCGGTAAGTATGCTGTCATCAATATAAGGTTTTAACTGCTCAAAGCTGGCGGCAATCAAAATGAGTCCCTTATCGACGGGCCGTTGTTTTAACGCCAGCAGGCGCGTAACGGCTGTTTCACTATCGGGATCGCAGCCGACGCCGAAAACGGCTTCTGTTGGATAAGCGATGACATTTTCTTTATTCAGGAGATCTACCGCTGCGGCGATAGATCCTGTTGGCAGGCTATTATTCACTTGTTTATTCCACCGGAACCGGCTTTCCACATTGTTTACTGGCGCAAAAGCGCTTCACGCCCTGCGCGGTTTTCTTTTCGATGAGTAGCGGATAATGGCACTCGGGGCATTCCCCCGCAACCGGTGTGAAGTTAATGACGAACTGACATTCCGGGTAGCGATCGCAGGAATGAAAGATTTTACCGTAACGAGAACGGCGCTGGACCAAATGTCCTTGCTGGCAGGCTGGACAGGCAATCGCCGTTTCATCCGGTTTATCAATAACCACTGTATGTTCACATTGCGGATACTGACTGCATCCGATGAACATGCCAAAGCGCCCCTGACGCAGCACCAGCACGGCGCCACACTCAGGGCACGGTTGCCCCTCCAGAATTTTAACGATATGTCCGTCCGCCTGACTTTTCAGCGGACGAACGTAATCGCATTCCGGATAGCGAGAACAGCCGAGAAACGGACCATGTTTCCCGGAGCGAATTACCAGTTCGGCCCCGCACTGCGGGCAGGGCTCATTTTTACGCACCGAAAACAGTGCTGATTTAGCCATATTCACTCATGCAGCATTAACACCTATCAATGCAGCATACCTTCATTTACCTCAAAGAGTAATTCTTCCATTTGCTGATAGGCGTTTTCACAGCCCGGAATGTTGAATAACACCATCAAAATAACCCATTTCAAGTCTTCCAGGTCAAACTCTGCGGTATCCAGCGCCAGCACACGCTCAATCACCATTTCTCGTGTTTCGAGGTTTAGCACCTGAATCTGCTCAAGGAATAACAGGAACCCCCGGCAACTGGCATCAAGCCTTTCACACTCTTCAACCGTATAAATGCGCATTGAAAGAGGATCGGAAGCAAGTTGCATGGGTTCCGCGAGGCCATCCTGATAGTCAGCGAGTTTTTCCAGCCACAGCAGCGCATTGTAGATGTCTTCGCGATCAAACCCAGCGTCGGTGAGATCACGCTCCAGTCTGTCCTGATCCACGCGCAGCTCGGCTTCGTTATGGATGTATGTTTCAAACAAATACATTAGTACGTCGAACATGGCTTGCCCTCCTTAATCGGACATAGCCGCCGGGTACAGCTGCGATCCATCCTGCTAACTCCAGTTCGAGTAGCTGAGCCACTACCGCTGGCACAGGTTGGCCGGCACGTTCAGCGACGACGTCAACAGGTGTTACCTCATCTCCTACGTTAGCCAGGAGCTCAGGAAATGGCAATGCCGCCTCATCCTGATTTAGTGAATAAAGTGAATTTTCCGCCGTAGTTGGCAACCAGTGTAAGCCGTATTGCAAATTTTCCAGAATATCCTCCGGCGTCGTCACAAGCGTGGCCCCTTGTTTAATTAACCAGTGCGTGCCTTCGCTTCCCGGACTACCGATAGGACCTGGTAATGCAAAAACGTCCCGCCCCTGTTCAAGCGCGCAGCGCGCCGTCACCAACGAACCGCTGCGCAACGCCGCCTCAATCACCAGCACGCCTTTGCTCAGTCCGCTGATGATACGGTTTCTGCGAGGAAAATTTTGCGGTAGCGGAGGCGTTGAAAGCGGAAATTCTGAGACCACTGCGCCGCCGGTAGCAATCAAGTTTTCAGCCAGCATGGCATGTCGGCGAGGATAAATCTTTGCCAAGCCATTCCCTAACACCGCTACACTTTTTCCCCCCATACTCACCGCGGCGTTGTGTGCTACGCCATCAATTCCCCGGGCAAGGCCGCTGGTGATCGTCAAACCGCTTTTCGCAAGGCTTTCGCAAAGCAGACGTCCCCAGCGTTCTCCATACCAGGAGTGGCTCCGGCTCCCTACGACGGCAAGTTGGCAGGTATGCAGACAGGCAGGATCGCCGTCAATAAAAATAGCGCCGGGATAATCATCAATAGCACGCAGTTGGGGAGGATAAATCTCACTATCCGCACACAGAAAATGATGCTGCGGTAGTTCAAGCCAGCGTAACGTCTCATCAAGCACACCTGCTGGAAGCTGTAAAAAACGTTCAGCTTGCCGCGCGGTAAGACCAGCCTCCTGAAGGTGCGTGCGATTTATCTGAGGCTGACGAATAAGCGAGTTCGCCATGTTCAACATCGCCTCGCCATAAAGGTCGCCGACGTACATTAAACGTAACCAAATTTCGGTACGGGCCATCCTTTCCCTCCCCTGCCACAAGCAGTCTGAACAATCTTTGCGATTGGTCACTGATGCTGTCAATCAGGTGGGGATTTGTCTAGAATAGAGGTAATAATCTTTTCAACTCCTGAACACAACTCTGGATAATTATGTCAGTTTTGCAAGTGTTACATATTCCGGACGAGCGCCTTCGCAAAGTCGCAAAGCCGGTTGAAGAAGTGAATGCAGAAATTCAGCGTATCGTCGATGATATGTTCGAAACGATGTACGCGGAAGAAGGTATCGGTCTGGCCGCAACGCAGGTCGATATCCACCAGCGGATCATCGTGATTGACGTTTCGGAAAACCGCGACGAGCGCCTGGTACTCATTAACCCGGAATTGCTGGAGAAAAGTGGCGAAACGGGTATAGAAGAAGGCTGTCTGTCGATTCCGGAACAGCGCGCTTTAGTGCCGCGCGCCGAGAAAGTGAAAATCCGCGCGCTGGATCGCGACGGCAACCCGTTTGAGCTTGAAGCGGATGGTTTGCTGGCAATTTGCATTCAGCATGAGATGGATCATCTGGTCGGTAAACTGTTTATCGATTATTTGTCGCCGCTGAAGCAACAACGTATTCGTCAGAAAGTAGAAAAACTCGACCGCCTGAACGCCCGGGCTTAAAGGACAAGAACCAACGTGTCAGATTCACTACGTATTATTTTTGCGGGTACACCTGACTTTGCAGCGCGTCATCTCGACGCGCTGTTAACTTCTGGACATAACGTTGTCGGCGTATTTACCCAACCCGATCGTCCAGCAGGTCGCGGCAAAAAGTTGATGCCCAGCCCGGTAAAAGTGCTGGCGGAAGAAAAAGGCCTGCCCGTTTTCCAGCCCGTGTCGCTTCGTCCTCAGGAAAACCAGCAACTGGTTGCTGACTTACATGCCGACGTCATGGTTGTCGTAGCATATGGTCTGATTCTCCCAAAGGCAGTGCTGGATATGCCCCGTCTCGGATGTATCAACGTTCACGGTTCGCTGCTTCCACGCTGGCGCGGCGCGGCGCCTATTCAGCGCTCACTCTGGGCAGGCGATGCGGAAACCGGCGTCACAATTATGCAGATGGATGTAGGGCTGGATACCGGCGACATGCTGTATAAACTTGCGTGCCCGATTACCGCAGAAGATACCAGTGGCTCACTGTATAATAAGTTGGCTGAGCTTGGCCCGCAGGGGTTAATTACCACACTAAAACAACTGGCGGACGGCACAGCGGCGCCTGAAGCGCAGAATGAAGCGCTGGTCACTCATGCGGAAAAGCTCAGTAAAGAAGAAGCGCGTATCGACTGGTCTCTCTCCGCAGTACAGCTGGAGCGTTGCATTCGCGCCTTTAATCCGTGGCCAATGAGCTGGCTGGAAATCGACGGCCAGCCGGTAAAAGTCTGGCAGGCGTCCGTCATTGAGGACGCCACGCAGTCGCTGCCGGGAACCATTCTGGCCGCGACGAAACAGGGCATTCAGGTTGCAACAGGCAAGGGGATATTAAATTTGCTTTCGCTTCAGCCTGCCGGCAAAAAAGCAATGAGCGCCCAGGATCTGTTAAATTCACGCCGGGAATGGTTTATTCCTGGTAACCGTCTTGCCTGACGGTCACGTCTTTATAAGCCCGGTGTTACCGGGCATTTTTATTTTATACATATGAAAAAACAAAACAATTTACGTAGTCTGGCAGCACAGGCCGTTGAACTGGTCGTCGAACAGGGACAATCATTAAGTAATGTGCTCCCGCCGCTGCAACAAAAAGTCGCCGATAAAGACAAAGCGCTACTTCAGGAGCTGTGCTTTGGCGTCCTGCGCACCCTTTCACAGCTGGAATGGCTGATCAATAAGCTGATGTCTCGTCCAATGACCGGCAAGCAGCGTACAGTGCATTACTTAATTATGGTCGGCTTTTATCAGTTGCTGTACACCCGCGTTCCTCCCCATGCGGCGCTGGCTGAAACCGTTGAAGGCGCGGTCGCCATCAAACGTCCGCAGTTGAAAGGGTTAATTAACGGCGTCCTGCGCCAGTTTCAGCGCCAGCAGGAAACGTTGCTTAATGAGTTTGCGACCAGCGATGCGCGCTTTTTACATCCAGGTTGGCTGGTAAAGCGTTTGCAAAATGCTTACCCCACACAGTGGCAACACATTATTGAAGCGAATAACCAACGTCCACCGATGTGGCTACGTGTAAATCGTACACACCACACCCGCGACGGTTGGCTTGGCTTACTTGAAGACGCAGGCATGAAGGGATATCCCCATCCCGATTATCCCGACGCTGTACGTCTGGAAACGCCAGCTCCGGTACATGCTTTACCCGGTTTTGCTGAGGGTTGGGTAACTGTCCAGGATGCCTCTGCGCAGGGATGTGCGGTTTTTCTCGCTCCTCAGAACGGTGAGCACATTTTAGACTTGTGCGCCGCGCCCGGCGGTAAAACCACGCATATTCTCGAAGTGGCCCCCGAAGCAGACGTGTTGGCGGTTGATATTGATGAACAACGACTCTCCCGCGTTTACGACAACCTAAAGCGTCTTGGGATGAAAGCGACAGTTAAACAAGGGGATGGACGTTATCCCGCCCAATGGTGCGGCGAGCAGCAGTTTGACCGTATTCTGCTGGATGCGCCCTGCTCCGCAACCGGCGTCATTCGCCGTCATCCAGATATCAAATGGCTGCGTCGCGATCGCGATATCGCGGAACTGGCGCAATTACAGGCGGAAATTCTTGATGCCGTCTGGCCGCGCCTGAAGCCTGGCGGGACGCTGGTTTACGCCACCTGTTCCGTACTGCCGGAAGAAAACCGCGATCAGATCAAAACCTTTTTGCAACGCACTCCCGATGCCGCGCTCAGCGAAACGGGAACACCTGATCAGCCAGGACAGCAAAATCTGCCGGGCGGCGAAGAAGGTGATGGGTTCTTTTACGCTAAGCTAATCAAGAAGTGATGAGATAACGGGCCACGACTGATGAAAATTATCATACTGGGCGCAGGGCAAGTTGGCGGAACACTGGCGGAAAACCTGGTCGGCGAAAACAACGACATCACGGTGGTTGATACCAACGGCGAACGGTTACGCAGTTTGCAAGATAAGTTCGATCTACGCGTAGTTCAGGGGCATGGTTCGCATCCCCGCGTGTTGCGCGAAGCGGGCGCTGACGATGCGGATATGCTGGTCGCTGTCACCAGTTCAGATGAAACTAATATGGTTGCCTGTCAGGTAGCCTATTCACTCTTCAACACTCCAAACCGTATCGCCCGCATTCGCTCCCCGGACTATGTTCGCGATGCGGATAAACTCTTTCATTCTGAAGCGGTTCCGATTGATCATCTGATCGCGCCGGAGCAGTTGGTTATCGATAATATTTATCGTCTGATCGAGTATCCGGGAGCATTACAGGTTGTAAACTTTGCTGAAGGGAAAGTCAGTCTGGCAGTAGTAAAAGCCTACTATGGCGGTCCACTAATAGGTAACGCGCTCTCGACAATGCGAGAACATATGCCGCATATCGATACTCGCGTTGCCGCAATTTTCCGCCATGACAGACCAATCCGTCCTCAGGGCTCGACTATCGTGGAAGCAGGGGATGAAGTCTTCTTTATTGCGGCTTCACAGCATATCCGTGCAGTAATGAGCGAATTACAGCGTCTGGAAAAACCCTACAAGCGCATCATGCTGGTGGGCGGCGGCAATATCGGCGCCGGGCTGGCAAGGCGTCTGGAAAAAGACTATAGCGTTAAATTGATCGAACGCGATCAACAACGCGCCGCAGAACTGGCTGAGAAACTGCAAAACACGATCGTCTTTTTTGGCGACGCCTCCGATCAGGAATTGCTGGCGGAGGAGCATATTGATCAGGTCGATCTCTTTATCGCGGTCACTAACGATGATGAAGCCAATATCATGTCCGCGATGTTGGCCAAGCGGATGGGCGCCAAAAAAGTGATGGTGTTGATTCAGCGTCGAGCTTATGTCGATCTTGTGCAGGGTAGCGTTATAGATATTGCGATTTCTCCGCAGCAGGCCACCATCTCTGCATTACTGAGCCATGTGCGTAAAGCGGATATCGTCGGCGTTTCCTCACTACGTCGCGGAGTTGCCGAAGCCATCGAAGCCGTCGCGCACGGCGATGAAAGCACTTCCCGCGTGGTTGGCCGCGTCATTGACGAAATAAAACTGCCGCCAGGCACCATTATTGGCGCGGTCGTTCGTGGTAATGATGTCATGATTGCTAATGACAATTTGCGCATTGAACAAGGCGATCACGTCATTATGTTTTTGACCGATAAAAAGTTTATTACCGACGTCGAACGTCTGTTCCAGCCAAGTCCTTTCTTCCTCTAATTTAAGGGGCGCTCATTCAGCGCCCTTTTTAATTCCCTTTATTTATCAAGGTTTAATTTATTTCGCTAAACAGAAGCCGTAAATGGAAAATGCCTTAGCATTTGTTAAACTTATAACGTCAGCTGCATAGGGAGAATAAAAATGAGTTTTATTAAAGAATTTCGCGAATTCGCGATGCGCGGGAATGTTGTGGATTTGGCAGTGGGTGTCATTATTGGCGCGGCATTCGGTAAGATTGTTTCTTCACTGGTTGCCGATATCATTATGCCGCCGTTGGGATTGTTAATCGGCGGGATCGACTTTAAACAATTTGCTTTTACGTTACGCGAAGCGCAGGGAGATATTCCGGCGGTCGTCATGCATTACGGCGTGTTTATCCAGAACGTATTTGATTTTGTGATTGTGGCCTTTGCTATCTTTGTTGCCATTAAGCTTATCAACAGACTCAACCGTAAAAAAGCAGAAGAGCCGGCAGCTCCGCCAGCGCCTTCTAAAGAGGAAGTGCTATTGGGCGAAATCCGCGATCTGCTGAAAGAACAAAATAACCGTTCTTAATAAGCAGAAGGCCAGTGGTAAAAAAGTTACTTACTTTCTTGCCACTGGCCTCCCAGTTCCCTCGATTACCGTGTTTACCTTTGCGCAGATAGCTTCCTTTGCCTTTCTTATTTTTTTCAACGCGTTGCCTGAAAAGGGGATCGTGCAGTAATGCCTCAATGGCATTGTCCTTTATCTGCCCTTTCTTATGTTGATAACGACTCATAATGTCTCCCGATTGTATAAATTAACGGCTCGAGTGTAGCCCCGCCGGTTCAATAAATCAACATCCTGATTTCGCTCCACTGGCCCCCTGTTCCAGGGCTTCCAGAATGGAACAATAGACGCTACTGTGGGCCGTTCCGCAACAAGCATCATTAAGCCTTTGTAACGAACGCTGCATCGTTTGCAGTTCCGCAATCCTGGCTTCAACCTCCTGCAATCGCTCTTGCACAATACTTTTTGACTCCTGACAGGTATGGTGCTCAGGATCAATTCGGATCGATAAAAGCTCGCGGATCGAGTCGAGCGTGAAACCCAACTGTCGCGCATAACGAATAAACTTGAGACGCTGCAGATCGGTTTCGGTATACAGACGAAACCCGCCTTCAGTACGTACCTCATGATCCATCATCTGCTGTTTTTCATAGTAGCGAATGGTATCAGGCGTTACGTCTGCCAGCTTTGCCAGCTCACCAATGCGATACATACAAGCTCCGTTAATTATCGTTGATTTTATGCAGCAGTTTTTCTGCATACTCACCGTGTAAAAAGTCGGTACTCAACCCAGCCTGCCGAAGTTTTAGTTCAAGCAGGGAGAGCTGGCGACTAACCTGATGGTATCGAGGGTCATCTTCCCGGATACTGTTGAGGATATCAAGTAACTGAATAGCGTCTCTGCGCTGCTCCAGTTCAGGGGGAAGACAGCCCGCATTCTTGAGTAAGCGATAACCCGCACGAAGTTCCGCCGGCACATGAGAATCATCATCCAGAATAAGCGGCTCGCCACGGCCAGGCAAATTATCAAACTCGCCTTTACGCTGTGCCTCGATAATATGACGCTCTGCCCACTGGTCAAGTAACCACATACGTCGCTCCAGGGATTGAACGAAAAGAATACAATTATTGTAGATATGTGGGGTTCAGGAGGATATAAAAAAACCCGCCGAAGCGGGTTTTTTTACGTTACTACAGATTACTCTGCAGCAGCTTCTGTTTTCTCTGAACGATCAACCAGCTCGATGTATGCCATCGGCGCGTTGTCGCCTGCACGGAAGCCACACTTCAGAATGCGAGTGTAACCACCGGCGCGGCTCGCGAAACGCGGGCCCAGCTCGTTAAACAGTTTTGCCACGATCTCGTTATCACGAGTACGGGCGAATGCCAGACGACGATTAGCAACGCTATCAGTCTTGGCAAGAGTAATCAGCGGCTCAACTACGCGACGCAGCTCTTTCGCTTTAGGCAGGGTCGTCTTGATGATTTCATGACGAACCAGTGAACCTGCCATGTTGCGGAACATAGCCTGGCGATGGCTGCTGTTGCGGTTCAGTTGACGACCACTCTTACGATGGCGCATGACCTTATCCTTCTCAGTAAAACCTTAACCTGTGATCCGGTTACTCGTCAGCGATGCTTGCCGGTGGCCAGTTTTCTAGGCGCATACCCAGAGACAGTCCACGGGAAGCCAGCACGTCTTTAATCTCGGTAAGAGATTTTTTACCCAGGTTAGGCGTCTTAAGAAGCTCAACCTCGGTACGCTGTACCAGATCACCGATATAGTGGATAGCTTCTGCCTTGAGGCAGTTAGCAGAGCGGACAGTCAATTCCAGATCGTCAACAGGGCGCAGCAGGATCGGATCGAATTCTGGTTTCTCTTCTTTCACTTCCGGTTGACGTACATCACGTAAATCAACGAAAGCTTCCAGTTGTTCAGCCAGGATGGTTGCCGCACGACGAATCGCCTCTTCAGGATCGATTGTGCCGTTGGTTTCCATTTCGATGACCAGCTTGTCCAGGTCGGTACGCTGTTCTACACGCGCTGCTTCAACATTGTAGGCAATACGCTCTACAGGGCTGTAGCAGGCGTCGACCAGCAGACGGCCGATTGGGCGCTCATCTTCTTCCGAATGAATTCGGGTAGAAGCCGGCACATAACCACGACCGCGCTGAACTTTGATACGCATACTAATAGACGCGTTTTCATCGGTCAGGTGGCAGATCACGTGCTGCGGCTTGACGATTTCGACATCCCCATCATGGGTGATATCGGCTGCAGTCACAGGGCCAATGCCAGATTTATTCAAGGTAAGAATAACTTCATCTTTACCCTGAACTCTCACCGCCAGCCCTTTCAGGTTGAGCAGGATTTCCAGGATGTCTTCCTGAACGCCTTCTTTGGTGCTGTACTCATGTAGTACACCATCAATCTCAACCTCGGTCACCGCGCAACCCGGCATCGATGAGAGCAGAATACGGCGCAGTGCGTTACCCAGAGTATGGCCGAAGCCACGCTCTAAAGGCTCAAGGGTCACCTTGGCGTGCGTCGAACTCACTTGCTCGATATCTACCAGGCGCGGTTTTAGAAACTCTGTCACAGAACCCTGCATTGTGTCCTCTCTTTGGTACTAAGCTTTACTTGGAGTAAAGCTCGACGATCAGGTGTTCGTTAATGTCCGCAGACAGATCAGAACGCTCAGGCTTACGCTTGTACGTACCTTCCATCTTGCCAGCATCAACTTCCAGCCAGGTTGGCTTTTCACGCTGCTCAGCCAGCTCCAGAGCGGCTTTCACGCGAGACTGCTTCTTCGCTTTCTCACGAATGCTAACAACGTCATTCGGACTAACCTGATAAGAAGCGATGTTAACAACACGACCGTTTACCATAATTGCTTTATGGCTAACCAGCTGACGTGCTTCTGCACGAGTGGCGCCGAAGCCCATACGGTATACAACGTTGTCCAGACGACCTTCCAGCAGAGCCAACAGGTTTTCACCGGTGTTGCCTTTCAGACGTGCTGCTTCTTTGTAGTAGTTACGGAACTGACGCTCCAGCACACCGTAAATGCGGCGAACTTTTTGCTTTTCACGCAACTGCACACCATAGTCAGACAGACGCGGCTTACGCGCACCGTGCTGGCCAGGAGCTTGTTCAATTTTACACTTGGTATCGATCGCGCGAACGCCAGACTTAAGGAATAAGTCGGTGCCCTCACGACGGCTCAGCTTGAGCTTAGGACCCAAATATCTTGCCATTTTCTTTCTCCAACTAACCTGGAAAACGAAGCGTTATACGCGACGTTTTTTCGGCGGACGACAACCGTTATGAGGGATCGGAGTCACATCAGTAATATTAGTGATGCGGAAACCAGCGGCGTTCAGAGCACGAATAGTAGATTCGCGGCCTGGACCCGGACCTTTAACCATAACTTCCAGATTCTTGATACCGTATTCTTTCACGGCGTCAGCGCAACGCTCTGCTGCAACCTGAGCTGCAAACGGAGTGGATTTGCGAGAACCACGGAAACCGGAACCACCGGCTGTTGCCCAACCCAGCGCATTACCCTGACGATCGGTAATAGTCACGATGGTGTTGTTGAAAGAAGCATGGATATGAGCCACGCCGTCAGAGACTTGTTTTCTTACACGTTTACGTGCGCGAACTGGTGCCTTTGCCATTATTCAATCACCCCGATTATTTCTTGATCGGTTTGCGCGGACCCTTACGGGTACGAGCGTTGGTCTTGGTACGCTGACCGCGAACCGGGAGACCACGACGATGACGCAAACCGCGATAGCAACCAAGATCCATCAGGCGCTTGATGCTCATGCTGATTTCACGGCGCAGATCACCTTCAACGACAAATTTGGCAACTTCGTCACGCAGCGTGTCGATTTGTTCTTCAGACAGCTCACTGATCTTAACATTTTCAGCGATACCCGCTGCAGCCAGGATGGCTTTAGAACGGGTCTTGCCGACACCGTAGATCGAAGTTAACGCGATCACGGCGTGTTTCTGATCAGGAATGTTAATGCCTGCTATACGGGCCACTATGCACTCCTACTATTTAATATGTACGTACCATGCTGAAAAGCCCGTTTTCAGGATACTCAAATGGAAACGTACAGACATACAAAAGATTGGCTGGCTAATCTAGCCAGCTCAACCCAACTTTGCAAGAAAAATATGCGAAAAAATCAGCCTTGGCGCTGTTTATGCTTCGGCTCGGCACTGCAAATCACACGGATGACACCATCACGCTTAACGATTTTGCAGTTACGGCATAATTTCTTGACGGAAGCACGAACTTTCATTTTTACTCTCCGTAACTTCTCAGGCGACCAATTAACGGCCGTAGCCTTTCAGGTTCGCCTTCTTCAATGCAGACTCATACTGACTGGACATCATCAGAGTTTGCACTTGAGCCATAAAGTCCATAATCACGACAACAACGATAAGCAGTGAGGTCCCACCGAAGTAGAACGGCACTTTCATTGCATCACGCATGAACTCCGGGATCAGGCAGATAAAGGTAATATACAGCGCACCAACCAAGGTCAGGCGGGTCATTACTTTATCGATATACTTCGCCGTTTGCTCTCCCGGACGAATTCCTGGTACAAATGCACCGGACTTCTTCAGGTTATCTGCTGTTTCACGCGGGTTGAAAACCAACGCCGTGTAGAAGAAACAGAAGAAGATGATTGCAGACGCATAGAGTAACACATAAAGCGGTTGCCCAGGCTGCAAATACAGCGAAATTGTTGTCAGCCAGTTCCAACCAGTACCGCCCCCGAACCATGACGCGATGGTCGCCGGGAACAGAATAATACTGGAAGCGAAGATTGCCGGGATTACCCCCGCCATATTCACTTTCAGCGGTAAATGTGTGCTCTGTGCAGCATAGACACGACGACCTTGCTGACGTTTGGCGTAGTTTACCACAATACGGCGTTGACCACGTTCAACGAATACTACAAAGAACGTCACTGCAAATACTAATACTGCAACCAACAGCAACACGAGGAAGTGCAGGTCGCCTTGACGCGCTTGCTCGATAGTATGGGCAATGGCTGGCGGGAGTCCCGCAACGATACCAGCGAAGATGATGATTGAGATACCGTTACCGATACCGCGCTCAGTAATCTGTTCGCCGAGCCACATCAGGAACATCGTCCCTGTAACCAGACTTACAACAGCGGTGAAATAGAATGCAAAGCCTGGATTCATCACCAGGCCCTGCATACCAGGCATATTCGGCAAACCGGTAGCAATACCGATCGACTGGAATATCGCCAGCACCAGAGTACCGTAACGGGTGTACTGGCTGATCTTACGACGACCAGACTCCCCTTCTTTCTTAATTTCTGCCAGCGTTGGATGAACCACCGTCAACAGCTGGATAATGATCGACGCCGAAATATACGGCATGATCCCCAGGGCAAAGATAGAAGCACGGCTGAGAGCACCACCAGAGAACATGTTAAACATTTCAATGATGGTGCCTCGCTGTTGCTCAAGCAGTTTGGCAAGTACAGCGGCATCAATACCAGGGATCGGAATAAAAGAGCCAATACGGAACACAATCAGCGCGCCGATAACAAACAGCAGTCTGCGTTTCAGCTCACCTAAGCCACCTTTGGCACTTTGAAAATCTAATCCCGGTTGTTTAGCCATCTGCTACTTATTCCTCGATTTTACCGCCAGCAGCTTCGATAGCAGCACGAGCGCCTTTAGTAACACGCAGGCCACGAACAGTTACCGGAGTAGTGACTTCGCCAGCCAAGATCACTTTCGCGAACTCGATCTGGATACCGATAATGTTTGCCGCTTTCAGCGTGTTCAGGTCTACAACGCCGCCTTCTACTTTCGCCAAGTCAGACAGACGAACTTCGGCTGTAATCGCTGCTTTGCGAGAAGTGAAGCCGAATTTCGGCAGACGACGGTACAGAGGCATCTGACCACCCTCGAAACCGCGACGTACGCCACCGCCAGAACGAGACTTCTGACCTTTGTGACCACGACCACCGGTTTTACCGAGGCCAGAACCGATACCACGACCCAGGCGTTTACCCGCCTTTTTGGAGCCTTCGGCCGGAGACAGAGTATTTAAACGCATCTCTTACTCCTCAACTTTAACCATGAAGGAAACCGCGTTGACCATACCACGAACAGCAGGAGTATCCTCGCGCTCTACGGTGTGACCAATACGACGCAGACCCAGGCCAAGCAGCGTTGCCTTGTGTTTCGGCAGACGACCGATTGCACTGCGGGTTTGAGTAATTTTAATAGTCTTTGCCATGGTTTATTTCCCCAGAATTTCTTCAACGGATTTACCACGCTTGGCAGCGACCATTTCTGGAGAATTCATATTTTCCAGGCCATCAATAGTTGCACGAACCACGTTGATCGGGTTGGTGGAACCGTATGCTTTAGCCAGAACGTTATGAACCCCAGCAACTTCCAGAACGGCGCGCATTGCACCACCGGCGATGATACCGGTACCTTCGGAAGCTGGCTGCATGAATACACGAGACCCCGTGTGAACACCTTTAACCGGGTGCTGCAGGGTGCCGTTGTTCAGCGCGACGTTAATCATATTGCGACGGGCTTTTTCCATCGCTTTCTGGATCGCTGCTGGAACTTCACGCGCTTTACCGTAACCAAAACCTACGCGACCGTTACCATCGCCTACTACAGTCAGAGCTGTGAAGGAGAAAATACGACCACCTTTAACGGTTTTAGATACGCGGTTTACCGCGATCAGCTTTTCCTGCAGTTCGCCAGCTTGTTTTTCGATGTGAGCCATCTTACACCTCTACCTTAGAACTGAAGGCCAGCTTCACGGGCAGCATCTGCCAGTGCCTGGACACGACCATGATATTGGAACCCGGAACGGTCAAAGGACACATCTTTGATGCCTTTTTCCAGAGCGCGTTCAGCGACAGCTTTACCCACAGCTGCAGCCGCGTCTTTGTTACCGGTGTACTTCAGTTGTTCAGCGATAGCTTTTTCTACAGTAGAAGCAGCTACCAGAACTTCAGAACCGTTCGGTGCAATTACCTGTGCGTAAATATGACGCGGGGTACGATGTACCACCAGGCGAGTTGCGCCCAGCTCTTTGAGCTTGCGGCGTGCGCGGGTCGCACGACGGATACGAGCAGATTTCTTATCCATAGTGTTACCTTACTTCTTCTTAGCCTCTTTGGTACGCACGACTTCGTCGGCGTAACGAACACCCTTGCCTTTGTAAGGCTCAGGACGACGGTAGGCGCGCAGATCTGCTGCAACCTGGCCGATCACCTGCTTATCAGCGCCTTTCAGCACGATTTCAGTTTGAGTCGGACATTCAGCAGTAATACCTGCCGGCAGCTGATGGTCAACCGGGTGAGAGAAACCTAAAGACAGGTTTACTACATTCCCCTTAACCGCTGCACGATAACCTACACCAACCAGCTGCAGCTTCTTAGTGAAGCCTTCGGTAACACCGATAACCATTGAGTTCAGCAGGGCACGCGCGGTACCAGCCTGTGCCCAACCGTCTGCGTAACCATCACGCGGACCGAAGGTCAGTGCATTATCTGCATGTTTAACTTCAACAGCATCGTTGAGAGTACGAGTCAGCTCGCCGTTTTTACCTTTGATCGTAATAACCTGACCGTTGATTTTGACATCAACGCCGGCAGGAACAACGACCGGTGCTTTAGCAACACGAGACATTTTTTCCTCCGATTAGGCTACGTAGCAGATAATTTCGCCACCAAGACCAGCCTGGCGCGCTGCACGATCAGTCATAACACCTTTAGAGGTAGAAACAACTGCGATACCCAGACCGGCCATAACTTTCGGCAGCTCATCTTTACGTTTGTAGATGCGCAGACCTGGGCGGCTGACACGCTGAATGCTTTCTACAACAGCTTTACCCTGGAAATACTTAAGAGTCAGTTCCAGTTCCGGCTTGGTGTCGCCTTCAACTTTAAAATCTTCAATAAAACCTTCTTCCTTCAGCACGTTGGCAATTGCCACTTTCAGCTTGGAGGAAGGCATGGTGACCGCAGCTTTGTTCGCGGCCTGACCGTTACGGATACGGGTCAGCATATCCGCGATCGGATCTTGCATGCTCATCTGTCTTTACTCCCGTGATTCAATTGGTGACAATTACCAGCTAGCCTTTTTCAGACCCGGAATTTCACCGCGCATAGCGGCTTCACGGACCTTAATACGGCTCAACCCGAACTTCCGCAGGAAAGCGTGCGGACGACCAGTTTGACGGCAGCGGTTACGCTGACGTGACGGGCTGGAATCACGCGGCAGAGTCTGCAGCTTAAGAACCGCATTCCAACGATCTTCGTCGGTTGCGTTCACATCAGAGATGATCGCTTTCAGTTCAGCGCGTTTCGCGAAGTATTTATCAGCTAAAGCTACGCGTTTTACTTCGCGTGCTTTCATTGATTGCTTAGCCATTTAGTAACCCTACCTTACTTGCGGAACGGGAAGTCAAAGGCAGCCAGCAGAGCACGGCCTTCTTCGTCAGATTTCGCAGTAGTGGTAATGGTAATATCCAAACCACGAACGCGGTCGACTTTATCGTAGTCGATTTCTGGGAAGATGATCTGCTCACGGACACCCATGCTGTAGTTACCACGACCGTCGAATGACTTAGCGGACAAGCCACGGAAGTCACGGATACGAGGAACAGCAATAGTGATCAGGCGCTCAAAGAACTCCCACATGCGTTCGCCACGCAGAGTTACTTTACAGCCGATCGGATAGCCCTGACGGATTTTGAAGCCTGCAACAGATTTGCGTGCTTTGGTGATCAACGGTTTTTGACCGGAGATTGCTGTCAGGTCTGCTGCTGCGTTATCCAGCAGTTTCTTGTCAGCGATCGCTTCACCAACACCCATGTTCAGGGTGATCTTCTCGACCCGAGGGACTTGCATGACAGAATTGTAGTTAAACTCAGTCATGAGTTTGTTAACTACTTCGTCTTTGTAGTAATCATGCAGTTTCGCCATCGTACTACTCCAAATTACTTGATAGTTTCGCTGTTAGACTTGAAGAAACGGACTTTTTTGCCGTCTTCGAATCTAAAGCCTACACGGTCAGCCTTGCCGGTTGCCGCATTGAAGATTGCAACGTTAGAAACCTGAATTGCAGCTTCTTTTTCAACGATGCCGCCCGGTTGGTTCAGAGCCGGAACCGGCTTCTGGTGTTTCTTAACCAGGTTGATACCTTCAACAATGACCTTGCCGGAAGACAGGACATTCTTAACTTTACCGCGTTTACCTTTATCTTTACCGGTTAACACGATAACTTCGTCATCACGACGGATTTTCGCTGCCATGATTCGCTCCTTAGAGTACTTCTGGTGCCAGAGAGATAATTTTCATGAACTTCTCGTTACGAAGTTCACGAGTTACCGGCCCAAAAATACGCGTACCGATAGGCTGCTCGCTGTTATTGTTTAAAATAACGCATGCATTACCATCGAAGCGAATGACAGAACCGTCCGGGCGACGAACACCCTTCTTGGTGCGCACCACTACCGCCTTCAGCACATCACCTTTTTTGACCTTACCACGCGGAATCGCTTCTTTGATGGTGATCTTAATGATGTCGCCTACGCCTGCGTAGCGACGGTGCGAGCCACCCAGAACCTTGATACACATTACGCGACGTGCACCGGAGTTGTCGGCGACGTTCAGCATAGTCTGTTCTTGGATCATTTTAGTGCTCCGCTAATGTCAACTACTACTGAGACCCGAAAATCAGGTCGTTAAAAAAACCCCATATCGAGGGCGCGGCATTATAACACCGCAAATCAGATATGGGTAGAAAAAATAAACGGCCCATCGCTGAGCCGTTTATTCGTTGAGAATGCGTACTGTATTACAGAACCGCTTTCTCTACAACGCGAACCAGAGTCCAGGATTTAGTCTTGGACAGCGGACGGCATTCGCGGATTTCAACCACGTCGCCGATACCGCATTCGTTGTTCTCGTCATGTACGTGCATTTTGGTCGTACGCTTGATGAATTTACCGTAGATCGGGTGTTTCACAAAACGTTCGATAGCAACAACAATGGATTTCTCCATTTTGTCGCTAACCACGCGACCTTGCAGAGTACGGATTTTATCGGTCATTACGCACCCGCCTTCTCAGTCAGTAAAGTCTTAACGCGTGCGACATCACGACGCACTTGCTTCAACAGGTGAGACTGTTGCAGCTGGCCACTTGCAGCCTGCATACGCAGGTTGAACTGCTCACGCAGCAGGTTCAGTAGCTCGGTGTTCAGCTCTTCAACGCTCTTCTCACGCAGCTCTTTTGCTTTCATTACATCACCGTCTTAGTTACAAAGGTGGTTTTAATCGGCAGTTTCGCTGCTGCCAGCTTGAATGCTTCACGGGCCAGCTCTTCCGGTACGCCGTCCATTTCATACAGGACTTTACCCGGCTGAATCAAGGCAACCCAATACTCCACGTTACCTTTACCTTTACCCATACGCACTGCCAGCGGCTTTTCAGTGATCGGTTTGTCCGGGAATACACGGATCCAGATCTTACCTTGACGCTTAACTGCACGGGTCATAGCACGACGTGCTGCTTCGATCTGACGGGCAGTCAGACGACCACGGCCAACAGCTTTCAGGCCGAAGCTGCCGAAGCTAACATCCGCGCCTGCAGCCAGACCACGGTTGCGGCCTTTGTGCATTTTACGGAATTTTGTACGCTTTGGTTGTAACATCAGCGACGCTCCTTATTTACGGCCTTTACGCTGCTGCTTTTTCGGTTGAGCAGCCGGTTTTTCCGGTTGTTCAACAGCAGCCATACCACCCAGGATCTCGCCTTTGAAGATCCACACTTTAACGCCGATTACACCATAAGTGGTGTGCGCTTCAGAGGTGTTGTAGTCGATGTCAGCACGCAGAGTGTGCAGAGGTACGCGACCTTCGCGGTACCATTCGGTACGTGCGATTTCCGCGCCGCCCAGACGGCCGCTAACTTCAACTTTGATACCTTTAGCGCCCAGACGCATGGCGTTCTGTACAGCACGCTTCATCGCACGACGGAACATCACGCGACGTTCCAGCTGAGAAGTGATGCTGTCAGCAACCAGTTTAGCGTCCAGTTCAGGTTTACGAACTTCGGCGATATTGATCTGTGCAGGAACGCCAGCGATATCCGCTACGACCTTACGCAGTTTTTCTACGTCTTCACCTTTTTTACCGATAACGATACCCGGGCGAGCGGTGTGAATAGTCACACGGATGCTCTTAGCCGGACGCTCGATAACGATACGAGATACAGACGCTTTAGCCAGTTCCTTCGTCAGGTACTGACGTACTTTAAAATCGCTGTCCAGGTTGTCAGCGAATTCTTTGGTGTTCGCAAACCAGGTAGAGTTCCATGGTTTTACAATACCCAGGCGAATACCATTAGGATGTACTTTCTGACCCATTGCTAGTCTCCAGAGTCTCAGCGATCGGACACAACCACAGTGATGTGGCTGGTGCGCTTCAGGATGCGATCTGCACGACCTTTTGCACGCGGCATAATGCGCTTCATGCTCGGGCCTTCGTCTACGAAAATTTTCGTAACTTTCAGATCGTCAATGTCAGCGCCATCGTTGTGTTCAGCGTTAGCAATGGCAGATTCCAGAACTTTCTTGACCAGTACAGCCGCTTTCTTGTTGGTGTAGGTCAGAATATCCAGAGCCTGCGACACTTTCTTACCGCGAATCAGGTCAGCAACAAGGCGAACCTTCTGAGCAGAAGAACGAGCATGGCGATGTTTAGCGATAGTTTCCATCTCTTCCTCCTACCTTATTTCTTCTTCGCTTTTTTATCAGCAGCGTGGCCGCGATAAGTACGAGTCGGTGCGAATTCACCCAGTTTGTGACCGACCATTTCGTCGGAAACAAATACCGGAACGTGCTGACGACCATTATGGACAGCGATGGTCAAACCGATCATGTTAGGAAAGATCGTTGAACGACGGGACCAGGTGCGCAGGGGCTTCTTGTCTCCGCTTTCCACCGCTTTCTCTACCTTCTTCAGCAAGTGCAGGTCAATAAAAGGACCTTTCTTGAGAGAACGTGGCATGGCTTATCCTCTAAAATTATTTGCTACGGCGACGTACGATGAATTTATCAGTACGCTTGTTGCTGCGGGTCTTCTTACCTTTGGTCTGAACGCCCCACGGAGTTACCGGGTGCTTACCAAAGTTACGACCTTCACCACCACCATGTGGGTGGTCTACTGGGTTCATCGCAGTACCGCGAACGGTAGGACGAACGCCACGCCAGCGTGCAGCACCTGCTTTACCCAGAACGCGCAGCATATGCTCAGCATTGCCAACTTCGCCCAGGGTTGCACGGCAGTCTGCTTCGACTTTACGCATTTCACCAGAACGCAGACGCAGGGTGACATAAGCGCCATCGCGAGCAACGATCTGAACGTAAGTACCAGCGGAACGCGCCAGCTGACCGCCTTTACCTGGTTTCATTTCTACGTTATGAACGGTAGAACCAACCGGGATATTGCGCATCGGCAGGGTGTTGCCTGCTTTGATTGCAGCATCAACGCCAGACTGAATCTGGTCGCCAGCTTTCAGGCCTTTCGGGGCCAGGATGTAACGGCGTTCGCCGTCTTTGTACAGAACCAGCGCGATGTTCGCGGAACGGTTCGGATCGTACTCAAGACGTTCAACAACTGCCGGAATACCGTCTTTGTTGCGTTTGAAGTCAACAATACGATAAGCCTGTTTGTGACCACCACCGATATGACGAGTGGTGATACGGCCATTGTTGTTACGACCACCGGATTTGCTGTTTTTTTCAACCAGCGGAGCAAAAGGTTTGCCCTTGTGCAGCTCTGGGTTGACCACTTTAACGACGTGGCGACGACCCGGAGATGTCGGTTTACATTTAACAACTGCCATTGTATTACTCCTCCGACTTACTCAGCGCCACCGACGAAGTCCAGATTCTGGCCTTCTTTCAGGGTGACGTAAGCTTTTTTCCAGTCGCTACGACGACCGATACGCTGTCCGTGACGTTTAACTTTCCCTTTAACGACCAGGGTGTTAACGACTTCGACTTCGACTTCAAACAGTTTCTGCACAGCAGCTTTGATTTCTGCTTTGGTCGCGTCTTTAGCAACTTTGAGAACGATGGTGTTAGTTTTTTCCATCGCAGTAGACGCTTTTTCAGAAACGTGCGGTGCGCGCAGCACCTTCAGCAGACGTTCTTCACGAATCATGCCAGCATCTCCTCAACTTGCTTAACAGCATCAGCAGTCATTACGACTTTGTCGAAGGCGATCAGGCTAACCGGGTCGATACCAGTCGCATCGCGTACGTCAACCTTGTGCAGGTTACGTGCGGCCAGGAACAGGTTCTCGTCCAGCTCACCGGTGATGATCAGCACATCTTCCAGAGCCATGTCTTTCAGTTTCTGTGCCAGCAGCTTAGTTTTCGGCGCTTCTACAGAAAACTTCTCGACAACGATCAGACGATCCTGACGTACCAGTTCGGACAGGATGCTTTTCAGCGCGCCGCGGTACATCTTCTTGTTAACTTTTTGACTGTGGTCCTGCGGACGAGCAGCGAAGGTCACGCCACCGGAACGCCAGATCGGGCTCTTGATAGAACCTGAACGCGCACGGCCAGTGCCTTTCTGGCGCCACGGTTTTTTACCGGAACCAGTTACTTCAGCACGAGTCTTCTGAGCACGAGTACCCTGACGAGCACCAGCTGCATAAGCAACAACAACCTGGTGAACCAGCGCTTCGTTGAAATCACGACCGAAGGTAGTTTCGGAAACAGTCAGCGCGCTCTGCGCGTCTTTCAATACTAATTCCATTGCTATCCCCTTACGCCTTCACAGCTGGTTTAACGATCAGGTCGCAACCGGTTGCACCCGGAACACCACCCTTAACCAGCAGCAGGTTGCGCTCAGCGTCAACGCGTACTACGTCAAGGCTCTGAACGGTTACGCGCTCATTACCCATCTGACCTGCCATTTTCTTGCCTTTGAACACTTTGCCCGGAGTCTGGTTCTGACCGATAGAACCCGGAACGCGGTGAGACAAGGAGTTACCGTGAGTAGCGTCCTGGGTACGGAAGTTCCAGCGCTTAACGGTACCAGCGAAACCTTTACCTTTAGAGGTACCGGTTACGTCAACTTTTTTAACGTCAGCAAACAGTTCAACGCTGATGCTCTGACCTACGGTGTATTCTTCGCCTTCAGCCAGACGGAATTCCCACAGACCACGGCCAGCTTCTACGCCAGCTTTAGCAAAGTGACCCGCTTCCGGCTTGGTGACACGGTTAGCTTTTTTAGCACCCGTAGTAACCTGAACAGCGCGGTAGCCATCGTTAGCCAGGTCTTTAACCTGAGTAACACGGTTTGCTTCAACTTCGATTACGGTTACTGGGATAGAGACGCCATCTTCAGTGAAGATGCGGGTCATACCCACTTTTTTACCGACTAAACCAATCATTGTATCAACCTCTCAATCGCTCGATGACCTGATTAACCCAGGCTGATCTGCACGTCTACACCGGCAGCCAGGTCCAGACGCATCAGAGCATCAACGGTTTTCTCGGTTGGCTCAACGATGTCAACCAGACGCTTGTGAGTGCGAATTTCGTACTGATCGCGCGCATCTTTGTTAACGTGCGGAGAGATCAGAACGGTAAAGCGCTCTTTGCGGGTCGGCAGCGGGATCGGACCGCGAACCTGCGCACCAGTGCGCTTGGCAGTCTCGACGATTTCCGCGGTTGATTGATCGATCAGACGATGATCAAACGCTTTCAGGCGGATACGGATTCTTTGGTTCTGCATGAGACCAGAGCTCCAATTATTTTATAAACGAAAATGATTACTCCTCACACCCATTACGATTGATGGGAGAGTGTAACCGTTCTTACGTAGCTCCCCGATTGGGAGCATTGTTAAATAGCCAAATCGGCTATTCGAGGTTCAAATCGAACCTGCCGTCAATTACGACAAGCCCGCGCATTATACGTAAATCTCAGCCTGACGCAAGTGTCGGATAGAAATTAAGCGCTTTATTCTTATGCGAGCATGATTCCAGATGGTACGCATGGGATGGCAACGCGCACCTTTTCTTTGGAAGGCATCAGGCAAACCTGGCAATACGTCGTTGTCGCTGTCGCATAAATCTATAAAGCTGAGCACAAGCCTTGACGAGGATTTGCTTATGTTTGTTGCCCTCCCCTTTCTCATTTTTTATGCGTCGTTCTCTTTATTACTTGGCATATACGACGCGCGTACCGGTCTGCTGCCTGACCGGTTTACCTGTCCATTACTGTGGGGTGGTCTGCTTTATCACCAGATTTGCCTGCCGGAGCGTTTACCGGATGCGCTTTGGGGTGCTATCGCCGGCTATGGCGGATTCGCGTTAATTTACTGGGGCTATCGCCTGCGTTATCAGAAAGAGGGGCTTGGATATGGCGACGTCAAGTACCTCGCTGCCTTAGGGGCATGGCATTGTTGGGAAACACTGCCGTTACTGGTTTTCCTTGCCGCTATGTTGGCCTGTGGCGGGTTTGGCGTCGCGCTACTGGTGAGAGGTAAATCGGCATTAATAAACCCGCTACCTTTTGGGCCATGGCTGGCGGTGGCGGGTTTCATAACAGGTTGGAAAGTTTTCTTTCCAGACGGTTAATCGGTAACCTTAATTTGTGATTGCAGATAATTTTGCATACCAAGTTTGGCAATCAAATCCAGCTCAGTTTCCAGCCAGTCGATGTGGCCTTCCTCGTCGGCAAGAATTTCAATCATCATATCCCGGCTAACATAGTCATGAACGCTATCGGCATAGGCTATTGCCTCACGTAGATCTTTTGCGCCTTCCAGTTCGAGCCGGAGATCCGATCGTAGCATCTCTTCGACATCTTCACCGATGCCCAGCTTGCCCAGATCCTGTAGGTTCGGTATGCCTTCCAGAAATAAAATACGCTCAATATACTTATCGGCGTGTTTCATCTCATCAATGGATTCATGGTACTCAACATCATTAAGCCGGGTCAGCCCCCAGTTTTTGAACATACGGGCATGAAGAAAATACTGATTAATTGCGACAAGCTCATTTCCCAATAGTTTATTGAGATAATTTATGATTTTAACATCACCTTTCATTTTATAGTCCCTCCGCTTCCACTCTCTAGAGCGTAGATGGGGCTACAGGGATGTCAAAAAAAAGAGTGTGACTCAGGCGATCTCTTTAAATTCCGGCATTTGCGTTAACTCATCCTGCATCACTTCTCGCGCGGCGCGAATACACTTACCACATTGATTTCCCACAGGAATAAATTTACGCAACTGTTGAAATGACTGTGGATGAAATTGTCGTACAGCCTGGCGGATTTTTTTATCGCTTATACCATTACACAAACAAACGTACATGATCGCTCCCGTTCAATTTCCGCACAAAGTGTAAATGAGAATGGTTATGATTACAATAGCACAAAGCGATTTACGCCACGGGAGAAGCGTTAAAAAGGGTGAATAAATATAACAGCGGCTAAATAGCAGGCAACAAAAAGGGCGCCGAAGCGCCCTCTTCAATTCAAAACTAATTAACGAGTAATTAGCCCAGAACTTTAGCAACAACGCCCGCGCCAACGGTACGGCCGCCTTCACGGATTGCGAAACGCAGACCGTCGTCCATCGCGATCGGGTGGATCAGGGTAACAACCATTTTGATGTTGTCGCCCGGCATTACCATCTCTACGCCTTCCGGCAGTTCGATGGTGCCAGTCACGTCAGTAGTACGGAAGTAGAACTGCGGACGGTAGCCTTTGAAGAACGGAGTATGACGGCCGCCTTCATCTTTGGACAGAATGTACACTTCAGATTCGAACTTGGTGTGCGGCTTGATGGTGCCCGGCTTAGCCAGTACCTGACCACGTTCGATTTCTTCACGTTTGATACCACGCAGCAGAACACCTACGTTCTCACCGGCACGGCCTTCGTCCAGCAGTTTGCGGAACATTTCAACGCCAGTACAGGTAGACTTCTGAGTCTCTTTGATACCAACGATTTCAACTTCTTCGCCCACTTTGATGATACCGCGTTCTACACGACCGGTAACAACGGTACCACGACCGGAGATGGAGAATACGTCTTCGATCGGCAGCAGGAACGGCTTGTCAATCGCACGCTCTGGTTCCGGGATGTAAGAATCCAGGAAGCCAGCCAGTTCGATGATTTTCGCTTCCCACTCTGCGTCGCCTTCCAGCGCTTTCAGAGCAGAACCACGAACGATCGGAGTGTCGTCGCCCGGGAAGTCGTACTGAGACAGCAGTTCGCGAACTTCCATCTCAACCAGTTCCAGCAGCTCTTCGTCATCAACCATGTCGCATTTGTTCAGGAACACGATGATGTACGGAACGCCTACCTGACGACCCAGCAGGATGTGCTCACGGGTCTGCGGCATCGGGCCGTCAGTCGCAGCAACAACCAGGATCGCGCCGTCCATCTGAGCAGCACCGGTGATCATGTTTTTAACATAGTCGGCGTGCCCCGGGCAGTCTACGTGTGCGTAGTGGCGGGTCGGGGTATCGTATTCAACGTGAGAAGTGTTGATGGTGATACCACGCGCTTTTTCTTCCGGCGCGTTATCGATCTGGTCGAATGCACGAGCAGCACCGCCGTAGGTTTTAGCCAGTACGGTGGTGATTGCAGCGGTCAGGGTAGTTTTACCGTGGTCAACGTGGCCGATGGTGCCGACGTTAACGTGCGGTTTTGTACGTTCAAATTTTTCTTTAGACACGGCTATATTCCTTACTATAGCGCTCTCCCCTTCAGGAGAGAGCACGGGATTTTGGTTTTTAACCCTGCGGCTTATTTACCACGGGCTTCGATTACGGCCTGAGCAACGTTGTTCGGCGCATCATCATACTTCAGGAATTCCATAGTGTACGATGCGCGACCTTTGGTCAGAGAACGCAGCTGAGTTGCATATCCGAACATTTCAGACAGCGGTACTTCAGCGTGGATCTTAACGCCTGTAACTTCAGATTCCTGACCTTTGAGCATACCACGACGGCGGCTAAGGTCGCCGATAACGTCACCGGTATTCTCTTCAGGTGTTTCTACTTCAACCTTCATGATCGGCTCAAGCAGAACTGGTTTTGCTTTCTTAAAGCCTTCTTTAAAGGCGATAGACGCAGCCAGTTTAAACGCCAGCTCAGAGGAGTCAACGTCATGGTAAGAACCGAAGTGCAGACGCACACCGAGATCAACTACCGGATAACCCGCCAGCGGGCCAGATTTCAGCTGCTCCTGGATGCCTTTATCAACGGCCGGGATGTATTCGCCAGGAATTACACCACCTTTGATGTCGTTGATGAACTCGTAACCTTTCGGGTTAGAGCCCGGCTCCAGCGGGTACATGTCGATAACAACATGACCATACTGACCGCGACCACCAGACTGTTTCGCGTGTTTACCTTCGATGTCGGTAACTTTCGCGCGAATCGCTTCGCGGTAAGCAACCTGAGGTTTACCCACGTTAGCTTCAACGTTGAATTCACGCTTCATACGGTCAACGATGATATCCAGGTGAAGTTCACCCATACCAGCGATGATGGTCTGGTTAGATTCTTCATCAGTCCATACGCGGAATGACGGGTCTTCTTTCGCCAGACGGCCCAGAGCCAGACCCATTTTTTCCTGGTCAGCTTTGGTTTTCGGTTCTACCGCGATGGAGATTACCGGCTCAGGGAATTCCATACGTTCCAGAATGATCGGGTTTTCCGGATCACACAGGGTGTCACCGGTAGTCACGTCTTTCAGGCCGATAGCAGCCGCGATGTCGCCCGCGCGAACTTCTTTGATCTCTTCACGTTTGTTGGCGTGCATCTGAACGATACGACCGAAACGCTCACGTGCGGTTTTCACGGAGTTCAGTACGGTATCACCAGAGTTAACCACACCGGAGTACACACGGAAGAAGGTCAGGTTACCCACAAACGGGTCGGTAGCGATTTTGAACGCCAGCGCAGAGAACGGCTCGTCGTCGCTTGCGTGACGCTCAGCCGGAGTATCTTTACCGTCGTCCAGAATACCGTTGATCGCAGGTACGTCTACCGGGGATGGCAGGTAATCAATTACCGCATCCAGCATCGCCTGAACACCTTTGTTCTTGAATGCAGAACCACAGGTTACCAGGATGATTTCGTTGTTCAGAACGCGCTGACGCAGAGCTTGTTTGATCTCTTCTTCAGTCAGTTCTTCACCACCCAGGTATTTTTCCATCAGCTCTTCAGAAGCTTCTGCGGCGGACTCGATCAGGTTCTGGTGCCATTCGTTAGCCAGGTCCTGCATGTCAGCCGGGATATCTTCGTATTCGAAGGTAACGCCCTGGTCGGCATCGTTCCAGTTGATGGCTTTCATTTTCACCAGGTCAACAACGCCGGTGAAACCTTCTTCAGCACCAATTGCCAGCTGCAGCGGAACCGGGTTCGCGCCCAGACGGGTTTTGATCTGACCAACAACTTTCAGGAAGTTCGCGCCCATGCGGTCCATTTTGTTAACGAACGCAATGCGCGGAACTTTGTATTTGTTTGCCTGACGCCATACGGTTTCAGACTGCGGCTGAACACCACCAACTGCGCAGTAAACCATTACCGCACCATCGAGAACACGCATGGAACGTTCTACTTCGATAGTGAAGTCAACGTGCCCCGGGGTGTCGATGATGTTGATGCGATGCGGTTCATACTGCTTAGCCATACCAGACCAGAATGCAGTAGTCGCTGCGGAGGTGATAGTAATACCACGCTCCTGCTCCTGCTCCATCCAGTCCATGGTAGCTGCGCCGTCATGAACTTCACCGATTTTGTGGTTTACACCGGTGTAGAACAGAATACGTTCGGTAGTAGTGGTTTTACCGGCGTCGATGTGCGCACTGATACCGATATTACGGTAGCGTGCGATGGGTGTTGTACGAGCCATTTGATTCCTCGTTGATATCTTTAGGCGTTCAGTTAAGTTATCCAAAACGGGCGACTTACCTGAAGCGCCCGCCTGGTGACTATGACTCCGAAGGGATTACCAACGGTAGTGTGCGAACGCCTTGTTGGCTTCTGCCATACGGTGAACGTCTTCACGTTTCTTAACTGCAGTACCTTTGTTTTCTGCAGCGTCAGAAAGTTCGTTCGCCAGACGCAGAGCCATGGATTTATCACCGCGTTTACGAGCAGCTTCTACGATCCAACGCATTGCCAGAGCATTACGACGGACCGGACGGACTTCAACTGGTACCTGATAAGTAGAACCACCTACACGGCGGGATTTAACTTCTACAGTCGGGCGAACGTTTTCGAGAGCGACTTCGAAAGCTTCCAGTTCAGATTTACCAGAACGCTGAGCCAGGGTCTCCAGCGCGCTGTATACGATTGATTCTGCAGTAGATTTTTTACCATCTACCATCAGGATATTGACAAATTTAGCCAGCAGTTCTGATCCGAACTTCGGATCCGGCAGAATTTTACGCTGACCAATGACGCGACGACGTGGCATGGAAATACTCCGTTGTTAATTCAGGATTGTCCAAAACTCTACGAGTTTAGTTTGACATTAATTTAAAACGTTTGGCCTTACTTAACGGAGAACCATTAAGCCTTAGGACGCTTCACGCCGTACTTAGAACGAGCTTGCTTACGGTCTTTAACGCCGGAGCAGTCAAGCGCGCCACGAACGGTGTGGTAACGAACACCCGGGAGGTCTTTAACACGACCGCCACGGATCAGGATCACGGAGTGCTCCTGCAGGTTGTGACCTTCACCACCGATGTAGGAAGTCACTTCAAAACCGTTAGTCAGACGAACACGGCAAACTTTACGCAGTGCGGAGTTCGGTTTTTTAGGAGTGGTAGTATATACACGAGTACATACGCCACGTTTTTGCGGGCATGCTTCCAGCGCAGGCACGTTGCTTTTCGCAACTTTGCGAGCACGTGGTTTGCGTACCAGCTGGTTAACTGTTGCCATTAAATAGCTCCTGGTTTTAGCTTTTGCTTCGTAAACACGTAATAAAACGCCCTCACACAATATGAGGACGCCGAATTTTAGGGCGGTGTCGAAAAGGTGTCAAGAAATATACAACGATCCCGCCATCACCAGGCCATCTGGTTGGCATACTTAACCGTGAGTCTGACAAAATCAGTATAGTCAACCCTGACGACACTGTCTGAAATTTGACCACCCAGGCCGCGGGCGTCAATGTCTTCTTTCAAGGCATAGACCGTTATGGGGGCATCGCGCAGACTTTCAAGGAAGCGGTTACCTTCAATCGCGACGGTAACGCCATCCTGGAGCAACAAAAGCGCATCGCCCTCTTTTAGCAGGCGCAGCAAAGCGGGAAAATCAACGCTCGAAGCGCAATGAGGTAAGGTATGCAGCATAAACGCCTCAGAATCTCAGGATGACATCATAGTTGCCAAGCTCGCGGCGTAACGCCACGGGTTCCAGCGGCGTGGCGTCTACCACAAAATTAACGTTCTCCAGACCACGCTCGCGCAGCGATGCCGCGCAGATCCAGCATTGATCAATATCGTACAAATCAAAGAGCTTGAAAGTAGCAATATAGTCACGCGCCAGCACAGCGTCTGGTTTTTGTCCCGGTAATAACTGAAAGACGCCGTCGCTGATAAAAAAGACGCCCAGCGCTTCCGTTAGCGCTGACGTCGCCAGCAGCGCATCCAGTCCTTCACGGCCTGAGGCGCTGCCGTGCGGCGCGGTGGAAAAGACAAATGCAATACGTTTCATTAAAACTGCACCACCCGATCGCAGGTGAGAGATGCCTCCGCCAGCGCGCCCAGCCCGCTTAGCGTAAAGCCCGGCTGAAGATTGGCGGACGGCAACTCCAGTCTGCCGGCTTCAGTTTCATCAATAATACCGCGACGAAGCGCCGCCGCGACACAGATGTTCAGCGCTACGCCATGCTGCGTATTCAATTTCTGCCAGGCGCGTACCAGATCATATTCATCGCTCGCCGGCGAGGTCAGGAGATTGGCGTTATAGACACCTTCCCGATAGAAAAAGACGCTGGCTAACTCATGCCCCTCATTGAGCAGCGCGTGGGCGAACTGCAATGCGCTGCTGGCCTGCTGGGTGCCATATGCCGGCCCGGTGACCATAATGGCATAACGCATTATTTATCCTGCCCCTGAAAATCGCCGCTTTTGAACTGGCGAATATAGAGGTAAACCGTGTGTTTTGAGATATTCAGACGATCGGCTACCTGGTTAATGGCGTCTTTAATATCGAAAATGCCTTTTTCGTACAAGTTAAGGACGATCTGACGATTTTTCGCATTGTTAGAGACATTACGATCGGCATTCACTTCTTCGATCGTGAACTCCAGCGTCTGGGTGACTAAATCTTCGACTGAGGAGGCAAAATTAACCGCTGAGCCGACTTCCGGCGTTTCCGGCGGAATAAAGGTATTCATAATCTGTGAAAATGGCACATCAAGATTCATGTTGATGCACAGTAGACCAATGACGCGCTGCTCGCGGTTGCGAATGGCAATCGTCAACGACTTCATCAAGACACCGCTTTTCGCGCGCGTGAAATAGCATTTCGACACGCTACTGTCCGCCCCTGTCATGTCGTGCAACATACGCAACGCCAGGTCGGTAATCGGCGAGCCAATTTTACGGCCCGTATGTTCGCCATTGGCAATACGAATGGCTGAACATTTTAGATCCTGCAAAGAGTGCAATACGATTTCACAATGGGAACCTATAAGCATCGCTAACCCGTCCACTACCGCTTCGTAGGATTTCAGAATATCGAAGTCGGTTTGCTCGAAGGGACGCTGATCCAGCAAATCAAGTTCACTGGTTTCGTTGGTTAAAAGCGACCTGGACATGAAAAAAAACACTCCTTTTCAGGAGCCTGTCGTTATGTTTTCAGGGCAGGCTCATTATTTACGCGGATGATTAAATTAATACAGTGAGGGTTCATCTTTCCAGTACTAATTTGCTCGTCTATTTCAGACTACGTGTGCGTTGGCGGTCATTCAGCCTACGGTCTCGCCCTTAACGACCAGCGCAAGCGCCGTTATCCGCAAATCAAATTATGGTGAGTAATATATCCGGCCTGAATAAAAAAACCGCCGCTATTACAAGCGGCGGCTCTCAGTTTTTATTTTTTAGCAGCATCTGCGGCTTTAGCGTCAGCCGCATCGGCAGGTTTAGCATCCGCTTTCGGCGCTGGTTTGATATCCAGCAGCTCTACGTCGAATACCAGGGTGGAGTTCGCCGGGATACCCGGGACGCCCGTTTTACCGTAGGCCAGCGCCGGTGGGATAACCAGCTTGATCTTGCCGCCTTTCTTAATATTTTTCAGGCCTTCAGTCCAGCCAGGGATAACGCCGTCCAGACGGAAGGAGAGCGGTTCGCCGCGCGTGTAAGAGTTATCAAACTCTTTACCGTCGATCAGCGTACCTTTGTAGTTCACCACAACGGTATCGCTATCTTTCGGCGCCTCGCCTGTGCCTTCTTTCTCTACTTTGTAAAGCAGACCGGTAGAGGAGGTTTTCACGCCTTTCTCTTTAGCAAAAGCGTCACGGAACGTTTTACCTTTTGCTTCGTTATCGGCAGCGTCTTTTTCCATCTTCGCCTGAGCAGCGCTCTTCACACGTGCTTCAAACGTCTGCAGCGTTTGCTCAATTTCCTGATCGGACAGTTTGCTCTTATCGGCAAAGGCATCCTGAACGCCGGCAATCAACTGATCTTTATCCAGTTTGATGCCCAACTTTTCCTGCTCTTTAAGCGAATTTTCCATGTAACGACCCAGCGAGGCGCCCAGCGCATAAGCCGCTTTTTGATCGTCGTTTTTAAATGCTGCTTTGCTATCAGCGGTAGCTGCCGGTTTCGCCGCATCAGCAGCAAAAGTGATCGGTGCGTGCATAGCAACGGCCATCGTCGTTGCCAGCAGCGTGGCTTTAAACAGTGATTTCATCCATATCTCCAGGGCCGGGGCATCTCGCCCCATGTTAACTTACGTAAGAAGCGTACTATAAATCGTTGCAGAACAAATCAACATACGAACACGCCCTATTATCACTTCTTTTCAGACTCTTTTTGTTTAAATTAGTTTCGTAGGGCGCGTAATGGTTGCTGTGAAAGCCGGTAAAGTTAAGTAGAATCCGCCGACGGAGACAACATAAAGAGGTACATCATGCAGGATATCACGATGGAAGCTCGTCTGGCTGAACTGGAAAGCCGTCTGGCGTTCCAGGAGATTACCATAGAAGAACTAAACCTGACGGTAACCGCACATGAAATGGAGATGGCGAAGCTGCGCGATCATCTGCGTTTGCTCACGGAAAAGTTAAAAGCCAGTCAGCCGTCAAATATCGCCTCTCAGGCAGAAGAAACGCCGCCGCCGCATTATTGAGACGAAAAAAAAGCGGGGTTAACCCGCTTTTTTTGTGCCCGATGATTTATCGAACCAATGATAATACCCTAAGGATTTCGAGTCACAGCAAGGCGGCAAGCTTGAAAATTCCCCGGGAGCATAGATAACTATGTGACCGGGGTTTGAAAGCGTAGCCAACACCGCGGTGGCTTGAAAGACGACAGGGATTAATGGCAACCGCAACCGCCTTTACCACCACCGCCGCAGCAGCCTTCGCCGCCGTGCTCGTGACCATGGTCATGACCATGACCGCCACAGCAACCGTCTTCACCGTGATCGTGGTGGTGATCGTGCGCGCCGTGAACATGACCGTGAGCCAGTTCTTCTTCAGTCGCTTCACGAATCGCAACAACTTCTACGTTAAATTTCAGATTCTGGCCCGCCAGCATGTGGTTACCATCAACCACAACGTGATCGTCTTCCACTTCGGTAATCTCTACCGGTACCGGGCCCTGGTCGGTTTCCGCCAGGAAACGCATCCCTACCTGCAGTTCATCAACGCCCATAAAGACGTCTTTAGGCACACGCTGCACCAGATTTTCGTCATACTGGCCGTAAGCGTCGTTCGCACCAACAGCGACATCAAATTTGTCGCCAACTTCATGGCCTTCCAGCGCCGTTTCCAGGCCAGAGATCAGAGAGCCGTGGCCGTGCAGGTAATCCAGCGGCGCACTCACCGGAGACTCATCAACCAACACACCGTCTTCTGTACGTACCTGATAGGCCAGGCTGACCACCAGGTCTTTTGCTACTTTCATGATATCTCCTGAGCATGGGAAGAATAGTGGCGCAGATTGTAGCGGAATTCTGCAGCCGTGTACCCCTTAGCTTAAAAAAACCTGCGGCATATCGCTAGTCCGGATGAAAAATCCCAATCACTTGCTCTTCTTTGCGAACATGCTCGCGAACGTCTTTATCCGCCTCCCGCATTTGATGCCCGCACTTAACGCATTCAACAATATCGACATTATTTTCACGCCACATCGCCATTGTGTCCTGCGCCTGACAGGCTGGACATTTCGCGCCTGCAATAAAACGTTTACGGATTGCCATTGTTCACCTCTACTCAAATTCATCCCAGCCATCCAGCTGGCGACGCTCCTGTTGCATTTCGCGCTGAAAAATCTCCTCCAGCTCGCGTCGGGCCTCTCTGGCGCGCGAAATCTGTACCATGTCGCTATGCTCCGGGATCAGCTCCCGCAGCATTCGCATATCCAGCCGACGAAAATGCAACTGCGCGCGTTGCGCCTGATGCGGATGCATACCTAACGACACCAGAGTTTTACGTCCCAGTTCCAGCGCGCTGGAAAACGTTTCACGGGAAAACTGCGTGACGCCAGCCTGTAATAACTCATGGGCCTCCACACGTCCACGCGCTCGCGCAAGAATATGCAGATGAGGAAAATGCTGCTGACACAACTCCACCAGCTTCATCGTGTCTTCCGGTTCATTACACGTGATGACTATCGACTCCGCCGCTTCCGCGCCCGCAGAACGCAGCAGCTCGACTTGTGTAGCGTCGCCGTAATACACTTTATAACCATATTTGCGCATCAGATTAACGGCGCCGATATCGCGTTCCAGCACGGTGATACGCATCTTATTCGCCATCAATAAGCGAGCGATCACCTGACCAAAACGGCCAAAGCCGACGACAATTACCTGGGGCTTATCATCCTCAACCCACGGCTTTTCATCATTCTCTTCCGGGCCATTAAGGCGGCGCGATAACCACTTATCAATCCCTTTCATCAGTAGCGGCGTGGTCATCATTGATAACGTGACAGTCACCAATAATAACGCCATCTGATCGCCCTGAAACAGGCGCTGAGAAGAGGCGGTAGAAAAGAGCACAAAAGCGAACTCGCCCCCCTGACTCAGCACGCTGGCAAACTGCATCCGTTCAGAACTTCTTATTCCATATAGCCGCGCCAGCAGATACAGCGTCAACATTTTTATGACGACCAGAATAACAACGCTCGCCGCCACCCACAGTAAATGGGTATAAAGTACGCCGAGATTTAGCGACATACCGACGGAGATAAAGAACAGCCCAAGCAGTAAACCTTTAAAGGGATCGATAGCGTTTTCCAGCTCATGCCGGTATTCACTCTCTGCCAGTAAAACGCCGGCAATGAAGGTTCCCAGGGCCATCGACAGTCCCAGCGCATCCATAAATAAGGCGGCGCTCAACACCAGCAACAGCGTCGCGGCAGTGAAGACCTCCCGCACGCCAGACGCAGCAATAAAACGAAATACCGGGCGCAGCAGGTAACGACCGCCAATCAGCATTACCGCGAAAGCCAGTACCTTCATTGCCACTTTAAACCAGTCGAAATGCTCGTCGGCCGATCCCGCCAATAAAGGCACCAACGCCAGCGCGGGGATCACCGCTAAATCCTGAAACAGTAAGACGGAAAACCCTAACTGCCCGGACTCGCTACGATTCATGCCTTTCTCGCGCATCAGTTGTAGCGCCATCGCCGTCGAAGACATCGCCAGGCCAATCCCGCCGACGACCGCCGCCTGCCATAAGAAATCAGCAAGCATCAATAATCCCGCCAGCACCGCCGCGCTTAACAGCACCTGAGCAGCGCCGACGCCGAAGATAGAGCGCCGCAGTTGCCAAAGCCGGGACGGATTGAGTTCGAGACCAATGATAAACATCAGAAACACGACGCCCAGTTCGGAGAAGTGAAGAATTTCGTCGACGTCGCTGATGAAGCCCAGTCCCCACGGACCAATCGCGATTCCCGCCAGCAAATACCCTAGCACCGCGCCGATGCCCAGCCTGGCGGCTAACGGCACCGCCGCCACCGCCGCGAAGAGGAACAACACTCCCGCGGTCAATAAATCAGCACCTTCCATCAATAGCCTCCCGCGCTCACAGGATTCGCCAGCCACTCGCCATAGGCTTTCGCATGACTGGCCAGCGTCTGCGGCGACTGGCGGCGCGCCCAGTACACAATAATGGGCGGCATCCAGTGCATCCGACACATGGCCGCGGTCAGTTCAAAGGGGCGGAGTACATCGCTCATTGGATAGCGGTTTAGCGCGTCATACCGGTAAGCGCTCTCCGGCTCGCCGGTCGTAATCACGCTACGCCAGTACTTTCCCACCAGTTGGTTTCCCCCTGGTCCGCTGGCGAACCCCCGACTCAAAACGCGATCAAGCCATTCTTTCAGTAAAGCCGGACAGCTATAGGTGTAAAGGGGATGCTGAAAAACAATGACGTCGTGCTCACGTAACAGGGCTTGTTCATAGGGCGTGTCGATAAAAAAATCAGGATAGCGCGCATAAAGATCGTGCACGGTTACGTTATTGTGCTGTATGGCCGGTTTAAGCAGTACCCGGTTAGCAACCGAGTCCTGAGATTCCGGATGGGCATACAACAGCAAGACTTTCGCTGGCTGAGACATCAATCCCCCTCCCGGTTGTTTTGGGTCGATACATGCCATTCTTCAGGCCGCTTCTACGTTGACAGCGTTTGTTCAACTCAGGAACGTACTCTATGTCCGCCGCTGGGGATTAATGAGAGATATTCTTGTCCCTCACCAAAGGCGGCCTGAATGATTTTGTGTATCGTTGTTGTTTTGAGCTACCATTGCGCTCCAGCGCGGCGGTACGCCCGAATATTACATTATCATAATGATAAATTAACATAGTCTGAACATACGGCGCCTTATGATTGTTTTCTCCTCGTTACAAATTCGTCGCGGCGTGCGCGTCCTACTGGACAATGCCTCGGCTATCATTAATCCAGGCCAGAAAGTCGGCCTGGTGGGTAAAAACGGCTGCGGTAAATCTACCCTGCTGGCATTGCTAAAAAATGAAATCAGCGCCGATGCCGGGAGTTTTACCCTGCCCGGAACCTGGCAATTAGCGTGGGTGAATCAGGAAACACCTGCGTTGCCTCAGCCAGCGATTGAGTATGTCATTGACGGCGACCGTGAATACCGGCAGCTGGAGGCGCAGCTTAACGACGCCAACGAACATAACGACGGACATGCTATCGCCTCCATACATGGCAAGCTGGACGCCATCGACGCATGGACCGTTCGTTCGCGCGCCGCCAGCCTGCTACACGGTCTCGGCTTCTCTAACGATCAGCTGGAACGTCCGGTCAGCGACTTTTCCGGCGGCTGGCGGATGCGCCTTAACCTGGCCCAGGCGCTGATTTGCCGTTCCGATTTACTGCTGCTCGACGAACCGACCAACCACCTCGATCTGGATGCCGTTATCTGGCTGGAAAAATGGCTGAAGAGCTATCCGGGCACCCTGATTCTGATCTCCCACGATCGCGATTTTCTTGACCCGATAGTGGATAAAATTATCCATATCGAACAACAGACTCTGTTCGAGTACACCGGCAACTACAGCGCGTTTGAAGTTCAGCGCGCCACGCGCCTGGCGCAGCAGCAGGCGATGTATGAGAGTCAGCAGGAGCGTGTGGCGCATCTGCAAAGCTACATCGACCGTTTCCGCGCCAAGGCCACCAAGGCCAAGCAGGCGCAAAGCCGTATCAAGATGCTGGAGCGTATGGAGTTGATTGCGCCGGCTCATGTCGACAACCCGTTCCATTTCAGCTTCCGCGCGCCGGAAAGCCTGCCGAACCCGCTGCTGAAAATGGAAAAAGTCAGCGCAGGTTATGGCGATCGCATCATTCTGGAATCCATCAAGCTGAACCTGGTGCCCGGCTCGCGTATCGGCCTGCTGGGCCGCAACGGCGCGGGGAAATCGACGCTGATCAAGCTGCTGGCGGGCGAACTGGAACCGTTGCACGGTGAAATCGGCCTCGCCAAAGGCATTAAGCTCGGCTACTTCGCCCAGCACCAACTGGAGTTCCTGCGCGCCGATGAATCCCCGTTGCAGCATATGGCGCGTCTGGCGCCGCAGGAACTGGAGCAGAAGCTGCGCGACTATCTCGGCGGCTTCGGTTTCCAGGGCGACAAAGTAACGGAAGAGACGCAACGTTTCTCCGGCGGCGAGAAAGCGCGCCTGGTACTGGCGCTGATCGTCTGGCAGCGTCCAAATCTGCTGTTGCTCGATGAACCGACCAACCACCTGGATCTCGACATGCGTCAGGCGCTCACCGAAGCGCTGATTGATTTCGAAGGCGCATTGGTCGTCGTGTCGCACGACCGCCACCTGATTCGCTCCACCACTGACGACCTCTATCTGGTTCACGACAAAAAGGTCGAACCGTTCGACGGAGACCTGGAAGATTATCAGCAATGGCTGAGCGACGTGCAGAAACAGGAAAACCAGGCCGACAACGCGCCGAAGGAAAACAACGCCAACAGCGCTCAGTCACGCAAAGATCAGAAGCGTCGCGAAGCCGAGCTACGCACTCTGACGCAACCGCTGCGTAAAGAGATTACCCGTCTGGAAAAAGAGATGGAAAAGCTCAACGCCCAATTAGCGCAGGCGGAAGAGAAGCTCGGCGACAGCAGCCTGTATGACCCCAGCCGTAAAGCGGAGATGACCGAGTGTCTGCAACTGCAGGCCAGCGCCAAATCCGGGCTGGAAGCGTGTGAAATGGCATGGCTTGAGGCGCAGGAGCAGCTTGAGCAGATGATGCAGAACGACTAAGAGCCTATCCCATTAGGCTATTTTATTCGCCATTTTAGGGCCGGGCAGTGCTCGAAATCCTCACGTACTATGTGTACGCTCCGGTTTCTGCGCGCTGTCCGGCCCCAAACTGGCTTCAACAATTACGCCTACTGGGATAGGCTCTAACGCACGGGGCGGACGATGAACCTGTCAATTACCGATGACATTACCTTCCGCAAGCTCACCATCTTAATGATGCTTGTGGAGAAGGGTAACATCGCCCGCACCGCCGAGGCGCTGCACACGCTGAAAGAGAACGTTCGTTGTCCGCTGTTCGTCCATAAAGGCCTCTTCGGTACTCGTCCCGATATAAAGGTTACCGTTGCGGTCGGCAGCACCGGAACAGAAGGCTGCGTTATGTGATTTAGCGGCAAAGGTTGCCGTGATTTATTTTCGTCAGCGCGTCGTTCACGCCAAATAATTTAAACGTCACCTCATCAACGCCAAGATTTTTCAGACGCGCAGTGTGTTTTTTAATATAAGCCCGCGCCGTTTCTTCGGATTCAAACAAGTAAATGCCGCCAGCTTGCTGGTTTTTCTCGCTTTCTGTCCAGATTTTCCAGATGAAGCCCGGCTCCTCATTGATAGACTCCGCCAGCCCGACCAGTTGCTGAGTCATCTCCTCGCCAAAAGGGCCGCTAAAGTTAAAATGGATCTGTAAAAGTGTCTTCGACATGCCTTCTCCTTGAGTCACATAACTATCGTGTTGCCACACTACCACGATTAATTCGGCTGATGCAGAGGTTCACGCGATTTCTGTGGGGTATTGCGCGCGCCTTGCATACCGCCCCCTCTGGTGAAATGAGGCGCAATTTTATTTCGCCAGACGACCAATTGAACGTAAAATCACATATTGACTAATCTGTGAACCTTATGCGCGGTATAGTATTGTTTCCAATTATCAATTGTTCTGGTGCTATGGTTGAGATCACGTCCACAGAAATGACCCCGCCTGTCAATGACTCGCATGAATTTATTCCCATGCGTGGCATTCGTAATCGCCATTTACAAACTATGCTGCCGCGCTTAATCCGCCGCAAAGTGAAGTTCAACGCCCACTGGCAGCGGCTGGAGCTACCGGACGGCGATTTTGTCGATCTGGCATGGAGCGAAGAACCGCAACAGGCAAAGCATAAACCGCGGCTGGTGGTCTTTCACGGTCTGGAAGGCAGCCTGAACAGCCCCTATGCCCACGGGCTGATTGAGGCGGCGCAAAAGCGCGGCTGGCTGGGCGTGGTGATGCACTTTCGCGGCTGTAGCGGCGAACCCAACCGTCTGAATCGTATTTACCACTCCGGTGAAACGGAGGACGGAGCCTGGTTTTTACGCTGGCTACAGCGGGAGTTCGGCGCCGTTCCGACAGCCGCCGTGGGCTATTCGCTCGGCGGTAATATGCTGGCGTGCCTGCTGGCGAAAGAAGGCCGCGATATTCCCATCGAGGCGGCGGTAATTGTTTCTGCACCTTTCGTTCTCGAAGCCTGTAGCTACCACATGGACAAAGGGTTTTCCCGCGTCTATCAGCGTTATTTGCTTAATCTGTTAAAAGCGAATGCGTCACGCAAGCTGGCGGCGTACCCCGGGTCGCTGCCGGTGAATCTGGCGCAACTGAAATCAATGCGCCGTATTCGCGAGTTTGACGACCTGATCACCGCGAAAATTCACGGCTTTGCCGACGCCATCGACTACTATCGTCAGTGTAGCGCCATGCCGTTGCTTAACCAGATTGCTAAACCGACGCTGATTATTCACGCTAAAGACGATCCGTTTATGGATCATCATGTGATCCCTAAAGCGGAAGATCTGCCCCCGCAGGTGGAGTATCAGCTAACTGAGCATGGCGGACACGTAGGATTTATCGGCGGTACGCCGCTGCGCCCTGAAATGTGGCTGGAACGCCGAATTCCTGACTGGCTGACAACGTACCTGGAGGCGTCATCATGATCATTCCCTGGCAGGGGCTCGCCCCCGACACGCTGGACAACCTGATCGAAAGCTTTGTGTTGCGCGAAGGCACCGATTATGGTGAACATGAACGTTCGCTTGAACAAAAAGTCGCTGACGTAAAACTCCAACTGCAATCCGGCGAGGCCGTGCTGGTATGGTCTGAATTACATGAAACGGTCAATATTATGCCGAAAAAGCAGTTTCGCGAATAAAACGCCTTTGCCGACAATACATTATTCTAAAGCTCAATCATGGAGTTGCCATGTCAGCCAAACATCCGGTGATAGCAGTAACAGGGTCAAGCGGCGCGGGGACCACCACCACCAGCCTCGCGTTTCGTAAAATTTTCGCGCAGTTAAATCTGCACGCCGCCGAGGTGGAAGGCGACAGTTTTCATCGTTACACCCGCCCGGAAATGGATATGGCGATCCGCAAAGCGCGTGACGCCGGGCGGCATATCAGCTATTTCGGGCCTGAAGCCAATGACTTCAGCCTACTGGAACATACCTTTATTGAGTACGGGCAGACGGGTAAAGGCCAGTCGCGTAAATATCTGCATACCTATGATGAAGCCGTACCGTGGAATCAGGTTCCCGGCACGTTTACCCCCTGGCAGCCGCTTCCCGAACCGACCGATGTGCTGTTTTATGAAGGACTGCACGGCGGCGTCGTCACCCCGCAACATGATGTCGCGCGTCATGTTGATCTGTTGGTTGGCGTGGTGCCTATCGTCAACCTCGAGTGGATTCAGAAACTGATTCGCGACACCAGCGAGCGCGGACACTCCCGTGAAGCGGTGATGGATTCCGTGGTGCGTTCCATGGACGACTACATCAATTACATTACGCCGCAGTTCTCGCGTACCCATATCAACTTCCAGCGCGTACCGACCGTCGACACGTCCAATCCGTTCGCCGCAAAGGGTATTCCCTCGCTGGATGAGAGTTTTGTGGTGATCCATTTCCGCAATCTGGAAGGGATCGATTTTCCCTGGCTCCTAGCGATGCTCCAGGGCTCGTTCATTTCTCACATTAATACATTAGTGGTGCCGGGCGGCAAAATGGGGCTGGCGATGGAGCTGATTATGTTGCCGCTGGTGCAGCGATTAATGGAAGGCAAAAAAATCGAATAACCGTGGTGAAATGCCCGATGGCGCTACGCTTATCGGGCCTACGAGATAAAAACGGGTAGGCCGGATAAAGCCACGCCGCCATCCGGCATCACATGTTACGCCGCAATCACTTCATACGAATGGGTAATATTGACCGCTTTTTCCAGCATTAGCGCCACCGAGCAATATTTTTCCGCGGAGAGATCGACAGCGCGCGCGACGGCAGCCTCTTTCAGATCGCTGCCGGTAACGATAAAATGCAGATTAATGTGCGTAAACAGGCGCGGCGCGTCTTCCCGGCGCTCGGATGTCAGCTTCACTTCGCAGTTGGTGACATTCTGACGGCCCTTTTGCAGGATTGATACCACATCAATAGCGCTACATCCGCCAGCCGCCATTAATACCATCTCCATCGGACTCGGCGCTTTGTCACCGGAGTTACCATCCATTAAAATCTGGTGGCCGGAGGAGGACTCTCCGAGGAACGTGAGCCCTTCAACCCACTTTACACGCGCTTGCATATTTCGTAACTCCAATGTTTCAATTTTCCTGAAAGATTACGCGCATACAACAAAAGTCGCAATGGAAGGCGACCTGGGTCATGCTGAAGCGAGACACCAGGAGACACACGGCGAAAGCTATGCTAAAACAGACAAGATGCTACAGTAATACATTGACGTACTGCATGTATGCAGAGGACATCACATTACAGGCTACAATCTATTTTCGTAGCCCCCTTCCCAGGTAGCGGGAAGTATATTTTTGCAACCCCAGAGACAGTGCCGTTTTCTGGCTCTGGAGACAGCTTATAACAGAGGATAACCGCGCATGGTGCTTGGCAAACCGCAAACAGACCCGACTCTTGAATGGTTCTTGTCTCATTGCCACATTCATAAGTACCCGTCAAAGAGCACGCTGATTCACCAGGGTGAAAAAGCAGAAACGCTGTACTACATCGTTAAAGGCTCCGTGGCAGTGCTGATCAAAGATGAAGAAGGGAAAGAAATGATCCTTTCTTATCTGAATCAGGGTGATTTTATTGGTGAACTGGGCCTGTTTGAAGAAGGCCAGGAACGCAGCGCCTGGGTACGTGCGAAAACCGCATGTGAGGTCGCTGAAATTTCCTACAAAAAATTTCGCCAATTAATCCAGGTCAACCCGGATATTCTGATGCGCCTCTCTTCCCAGATGGCTCGTCGCTTACAAGTCACCTCTGAAAAAGTAGGTAACCTCGCCTTCCTTGACGTCACCGGGCGTATCGCTCAGACGCTGCTGAATCTGGCGAAACAGCCCGATGCCATGACGCACCCGGATGGGATGCAGATCAAAATCACCCGTCAGGAAATCGGCCAGATCGTCGGCTGCTCCCGCGAAACCGTTGGTCGTATTTTGAAAATGCTGGAAGATCAAAACCTGATCTCCGCGCATGGCAAGACCATCGTCGTCTACGGCACCCGTTAATTCCGTCAGAATGGCGCGTTTTATCATGCGCCATTTTTGTTTGCATCGATGTGGCGAAGACTGATTTATCACCCAGAGATTAATTACGCACTACGGCAAACGCTGGTGCTGTGTCTGCCTGTGGCTGTCGGTTTATTGATAGGCCAGCTACACCTGGGCTTGCTTTTCTCTCTCGTTCCCGCCTGCTGCAACATTGCAGGTCTGGATACCCCGCACAAACGTTTTTTTAAACGCCTGATCATCGGCGCGTCGCTGTTCGCCGGATGCAGTCTGGTAACGCAACTTCTGCTGGCGGAATCCATCCCCCTGCCGTTGATCCTGACCGGGCTCACGCTGGTGCTTGGCGTGACGGCGGAAATTAGCCCGCTTCACGCGCGGTTACTGCCAGCGTCGCTGATTGCCGCCATCTTTACCCTGAGTCTTGCAGGATACATGCCCGTCTGGGAGCCGCTGCTCATTTATGCGCTGGGCACGCTATGGTACGGCGTGTTTAACTGGTTTTGGTTCTGGCTATGGCGCGAACAGCCGCTGCGCGAGTCATTGAGTTTGTTATACCGTGAACTGGCCGATTATTGCGAAGCGAAATACAGCCTGCTCACCCAACATATCGATCCGGAAAAAGCGCTGCCTCCCCTGCTGATACGCCAGCAAAAAGCGGTCGATCTCATTACCCAGTGTTACCAACAGATGCATATGCTTTCGGCGCACAACAATAATGATTACAAGCGCCTGTTACGGGCTTTTCAGGAAGCGATGGATTTGCAGGAGCACATCTCCGTCAGCTTGCATCAGCCGGAAGAGGTACAGAAACTGGTAGAACGCAGCCATGCGGAAGAGGTGATTCGCTGGAATGCGCAAACGGTCGCCGCCCGTCTGCGCGTGCTGGCGGATGACATTCTTTATCATCGTCTGCCGACGCGCTTCTCCATGGAAAAACAGATTGGCGCTCTGGAGAAAATCGCCAATCAGCATCCTGAAAATCCGGTAGGCCAGTTCTGCTATTGGCACTTCAGTCGAATCGCCCGTGTGCTGCGTACTCAGCGGCCGCTGTACGCCCGCGACCTGATGGCCGATAAACAGCGTCGTTTGCCGCTACTTCCGGCGCTGAAAAATTATATGTCTCTTAAATCACCGGCGCTACGCAACGCCGGACGCATCAGCGTGATGATGAGCATCGCCAGTCTGATGGGCAGTGCGTTGCACCTGCCTAAACCGTACTGGATACTCATGACGGTGCTGTTTGTCACCCAAAACGGCTATGGCGCGACGCGCGTACGTATTCTGCACCGTTCAGTCGGAACGCTGGTCGGCCTGGTGATTGCCGGCGTCACGCTGCACTTACATATTCCCGAAAGCATTACGCTGGCGGTCATGCTGGTACTAACGCTGGCAAGTTATCTGATTATTCGTAAAAACTACGGCTGGGCGACGGTCGGCTTTACGGTGACGGCGGTATACACCATCCAGTTACTGACGTTAAACGGAGAGCAGTTTATTGTGCCGAGGCTGATCGATACGCTGATTGGCTGTTTAATTGCCTTTGGCGGCATGGTCTGGCTGTGGCCGCAATGGCAAAGCGGGCTATTACGTAAAAACGCCCATGATGCGCTGGAAGCCGATCAAGAAGCTATCCGACTGATCCTCAGTAACGATCCGCAGGCCACCCCGCTCGCTTATCAAAGAATGCGGGTCAACCAGGCGCATAACACGTTATTCAACTCGTTAAATCAGGCAATGCAGGAACCCGGATTCAATACCCACTATCTGTCGGATATGAAACTGTGGGTCACGCACAGCCAGTTTATTGTCGAGCATATCAACGCTATGACGACGCTGGCGCGGGAACACACCATGCTGACGCCTGATCTGGCGCAGCGCTATCTGGAATCTTGCGAGATTGCGATTCAGCGCTGCCAGCAGCGCCTGGAGTACGACAGGCCAGGCGGCTCCGGCGATGTCAATATTCTGGAGTCGCCGGACATGCCGTCACATGGCTTATTGAGCACTCTGGAACAACATTTACAGCGCATCATTGGCCATCTGAACACCATGCACACCATTTCGTCGATGGCCTGGCGTCAGCGTCCGCATCACGGTATCTGGCTGAGTAAGCGGCTACGGGATACAAAAAGTTAAGACCGACTGCCGGATGCGCTACGCTTATCCGGCAATCTGCCATCAGGCAACCACCTTCCCTACCGCCTGCGCAAAGCGCTGCATTCCTTCATTGATATCCGCATCTTCCACCACCAGCGACGGGGCAAAACGCATCACGTCGGCTCCGGCATTGAGCACCATCACGCCGGCCTCCGCGCCTGCGTACAGAAAATCGCGCGCCCGATCTTTGTACTTCGGCTTCAGTTCCGCGCCAATCAGCAGCCCCATGCCGCGAATATCGCTGAAAATGTCAAATTGCTCGTCAATCGCCTGCAAATGTTGCACAAACTGTTGCCGCTTAGTGTGAATGCCTTGTAGTACTTCTGGCGTATTAATAATATCGAATGCCGCGCCAGCCACCGCACAGGCCAGCGGATTACCGCCATAGGTTGAACCATGCGAACCGACATGGAAGGCCGAGGCTATTTCCTGCGTGGTCAGCATGGCGCTCACCGGAAAACCGCCGCCTAACGCTTTGGCGCTGGTGAGGATATCCGGCGTGACGCCGTAGTGCATATAGGCAAACAGGTCTCCGGTGCGCCCCATCCCGCACTGCACTTCATCAAACACCAGCAACGCCTGATGCTCGTCACACAGGTCGCGTAACCCTTTGAGGAATTCCGGTGTAGCCGCCTGCACGCCGCCTTCACCCTGAATCGGCTCGACCACCACCGCGCAGGTGTGGTCATCCATTACCGCTTTCACCGCATGAAGATCATTGAAGGGAACGTGAATAATATCGGCGGGTTTCGGCCCAAAGCCGTCGGAATATTTCGGCTGCCCGCCTACAGAGACGGTAAACAAGGAACGGCCATGAAAGGCGTTATGGAAGGCAATGATTTTCGTTTTGAACGGGCTATGGCGCACGCAGGCATAATGACGCGCCAGTTTAAAAGCGGTTTCGTTCGCTTCGGTGCCAGAATTCATAAACAGCACGCGCTCGGCAAACGTGGCGTCGATCAGTTTACGTCCCAGACGCAACGCCGGTTCATTGGTAAAAACGTTACTGGTATGCCACAAGGTTTCCCCCTGGGATTTCAGCGCCTCGACCAGTGCCGGATGGCAATGGCCCAGCACAGTCACTGCAATCCCGCCGGCGAAATCGATATACTCTTTGCCCTGCTGATCCCATACGCGGCTGCCTTTACCTTTGACCGGAATAAAGTCCGCCGGTGCATAAACAGGCAGAATCACCTCATCAAAAGTTGCGCGCGTAATAGCCGTTTGTTCAGTTGCCATATCATTACCACCCGGTTAAGTAGAAATGCCAGTGAAATTATAATCACAAAATATGAATAAAAAATCACTCAATAGCAACCACAAATCAACGCCGGAGGAAATTTTTCAGCAGAGCGTGTCCTTGTTCGCTGAGAATACTTTCCGGGTGGAACTGCACGCCTTCCAGATCCCACTCGCGGTGGCGAATGCCCATAATCTCCTGCGTTTCGCTCCAGGCGGTGATCTCAAAACACTCAGGCAACGTGGCAGGGTCGACAATCAGCGAGTGGTAACGTGTCACGGTTAACGGGCTGGGCAATCCCCGAAACACGCCCTGTCCATTATGCGTAACAGGTGACGTTTTACCGTGCATCACTTTCGCTGCCCGCACCACCGACGCGCCAAAGGCCTGCGCCATCGCCTGATGACCCAGGCAAACGCCCAGCATCGGAATACGTCCGGCATAATGGCGGATGACCGCCAGTGAAATGCCAGCGTCATTCGGCGTACAGGGGCCAGGAGAGATAACGATTTTTTGCGGGTTCAAAGCGTCAATGTGCGCCAGCGTCAGCGCATCATTGCGCCGGACCTGCACTTCCGCGCCCAGTTCACAAAAATACTGGTAGAGGTTCCAGGTAAAGGAATCATAGTTATCGATAAGCAGGATCATGGCGGCTCCGGGTGAGTAGAACCGCACTATTTTACTCAGTTTCGCGAGCTTCGCTTATCGCTTTCTGAAAAATCGCCTGCAAAGCGGAGAGATCGCCCATCGCGCCGCTCTGGTTCGCCTGCTTCCATGTTTCAACCGCAATACCTTGCCAACTCAGCGCATAGCCTGCATGTAACGCCAGCTGTTCAAAGAAGATGCGCTGCGCCAGCCCGCTCCCCAAACGAAACGGATGAAGCACGTTAATTTCACAGTAGTAATGCGCCAGCCGCTCGACAAACTTCTCGTGCGCCAGACCGACCAGATAGCCCTCTTCTTCCAGATCCTGCATCAGAGCATTGCCCTCTTTTTCGATATAGGCAAAGTGGCAGAAACGGGTATCGCCCTGGTAAATATCGACCTCCCGCAGTTGCCCTGCCCAGTCGAAAATATCCTGATAGAGCTGGCGATGAATCGCGCACAGATGAGGCAAGCCGCGTATCAGCGGCCCCAGTTCAATCGTGGCGGCGCGGAGCGCGGTCATTTCGTATGCCGCTTGCGCCAGTCGCTGGGCCTGATGAATCCCCAGCCGATTACGCATCACGTTCAGCCCCGGATAGAGGTACGGATCGCGCCCTTCGCCAAATTTATCGCTCATAGTGCCTCCGAAGCTCGTCAAGACGTGCCAGCGCTTCATCGGCGGTCAGGGTTACTAAGGGGATCTCAATACCTTCGAGACGGCGGCTTTGCTGGAAGTTAACGTTGCGCCGCTGTTCCCAAAAGCGTGACTTTTGTTTATCGGTAAGTTTCTTCACCGGGCCTCCCTGAATATGTCTGTGCTTGACCACAAGTATAAGCAGCAATTTCAGGTTACGCTGAGACAGGGAGAAAACGCGGGCGGCTCGCGCCCGCGCAGGCATGTTTTATGGCAGGACTTTCGCGGAAAGGATAACGACTGGTTTTGTCGGCACATTCTGATAAGGCCCGACATCGTGCGTCGGTACCTGTGAGATTTTATCGGCGACATCCATACCTTTTACCACTTTACCAAATACCGCATAGCCAAAGTCGCGCTGGCCGTGGTCGAGAAAAGCGTTATCCGCGACGTTAATAAAGAACTGGCTGGTGGCGCTGTCTTTATCTGCGGTGCGCGCCATCGCGATCGTGCCGCGAGTATTACGCAGACCGTTGTCGGCTTCATTCTTAATCGGCGGATTCGGTTTCTTCTGCTGCATCTGCTCGTTAAAACCACCGCCCTGAATCATAAAGCCAGGAATAACTCGGTGAAACGTAGTGTTGTTATAGAAACCACTGTTGACGTAATCGACAAAGTTTTTCACAGAAATCAGCGCTTTCTGGCTGTTCAGCTCCAGCTCAATATTCCCGGCGGAGGTGGTTAACAGCACATGAGGATCACCTTTTGCTGCCAACGCTACGGGAGAAAGAGCAGAAAGAGCGAAAACAGCTGCGACAGCCGCCAGAGTCGATTTGAGCATGAGATTTCCTTAAAGAGAGCAGAAATAAAGCAAGTGGAATGATTCTAAAGAGCCTTCCTGGGCCAGGCCAGCCCTTTACCTAATTTTACGTACATGAAACAAATGTAACGTTACGACGCAACGCCTTGTCCTTGCAATATGATGTGACAAACATCACATTAAAAAATGTAATGAACATTACTATCACTAATAATTATTTAAATACATCACAAAAACGCCTAAAATCTGCCCGCTTAACGCGCCCTCCACGCGCTTCACTTCTCTTCAAGGCCAGACATGACTAACAGCAACCGCATCAAGCTCACATGGATCAGCTTTCTTTCCTACGCCCTGACCGGGGCGCTGGTGATTGTCACCGGGATGGTGATGGGAAATATCGCAGACTATTTTCATCTGCCCGTTTCCAGCATGAGTAACACCTTTACTTTTCTGAACGCCGGGATTTTGATCTCGATCTTCCTCAACGCGTGGCTGATGGAAATCGTCCCGCTGAAAACACAGCTACGCTTTGGTTTTATCCTGATGGTGCTGGCGGTGGCCGGGCTGATGTTCAGCCATAGCCTGGCGTTGTTCTCAGCGGCGATGTTTGTGCTGGGGCTGGTCAGCGGGATCACCATGTCGATTGGCACCTTCCTGATTACGCAACTGTATGAAGGGCGTCAGCGCGGTTCCCGACTGCTGTTTACCGACTCCTTCTTCAGCATGGCGGGGATGATTTTTCCTATGGTCGCCGCCTTCCTGCTGGCGCGTAGTATTGAGTGGTACTGGGTCTACGCCTGCATCGGCCTGGTCTACCTGGCGATTTTCATCCTGACCTTCGGCTGTGAATTTCCGGCGCTGGGTAAACATGCGCAGCACTCTCAGGCGCCTGTCGCCAAAGAAAAATGGGGCATTGGCGTACTGTTTCTGGCCGTCGCCGCGCTGTGCTATATCCTCGGTCAATTAGGCTTTATCTCCTGGGTGCCGGAATACGCCAAAGGCCTCGGCATGAGCCTGAATGACGCCGGGGCGCTGGTGAGTGATTTCTGGATGTCCTATATGTTTGGCATGTGGGCGTTCAGCTTTATCCTGCGCTTTTTCGATCTGCAACGCATTCTGACCGTACTGGCGGGTATGGCGGCGGTACTGATGTATCTGTTTATTACCGGCACGCAGGCGCATATGCCGTGGTTTATTCTGACGCTGGGCTTCTTCTCCAGCGCCATTTATACCTCCATCATTACGCTGGGATCGCAGCAAACGAAAGTGGCCTCGCCTAAGCTGGTTAACTTTATTCTGACCTGCGGCACTATCGGAACGATGCTGACCTTCGTCGTCACCGGCCCGATTGTAGCGCACAGCGGCCCACAGGCGGCGTTACTCACCGCGAATGGTCTGTATGCAGTGGTCTTTGTGATGTGCTTTGCGCTCGGCTTTGTCTCCCGTCATCGTCAGCATAGCGCGCCGGCTACGCATTGATAATCCTTGCCGGATGGCGACATCGCCCTCCGGCACTCTATCCCCCCTCCTGACGGGGTAGGCCTGTTGGCCTAAAAACCCCTCATTTTGTATGTCATTTGTACAAACCTGAAAAGCCTGACAATTCCGCCACTTATAAAAATCCAGACAAATCAGCCACATACCCATTAAGAGGTATATAAAGGTGAATTTGATTTACATCAATAAGCGGGGTTGCTGAATCGTTAAGGTAGGCGGTAATAGAAAAGAAATCGAGGCAAAAATGAGCAAAGTCAGACTCGCTATTATCGGTAATGGTATGGTCGGCCACCGCTTTATTGAGGATCTCCTTGATAAATCCGACGCTAGCCTGTTCGACATTACCGTGTTCTGTGAAGAACCCCGTAAAGCCTATGACCGTGTCCACCTGTCATCCTACTTCTCTCACCACACCGCGGAAGAGCTCTCTCTGGTGCGTGAAGGATTTTACGAGAAGCACGGCGTAAAGGTACTGGTTGGCGAACGCGCAATTACCATTAACCGTCAGGAGAAAGTGATTCACTCCAGCGCGGGTCGTACCGTTTATTATGACAAGCTGATCATGGCGACCGGTTCCTATCCGTGGATCCCGCCGATTAAAGGCTCCGAAACCCAGGATTGCTTCGTTTACCGTACCATTGAAGACCTCAACGCTATCGAAGCCTGCGCCCGTCGCAGCAAGCGCGGGGCGGTGGTCGGCGGCGGTCTGCTGGGGCTGGAAGCCGCTGGCGCGCTGAAAAACCTCGGCGTGGAAACGCACGTCATTGAATTTGCGCCAATGCTGATGGCGGAACAACTCGATCAAATGGGCGGCGAGCAGCTACGTCGCAAGATCGAAAGCATGGGCGTGCGTGTACACACCAGTAAAAACACGCAAGAGATTGTTCAGCAGGGTAACGAAGCGCGTAAGACTATGCGTTTTGCCGACGGCAGCGAGCTGGAAGTCGATTTCATCGTCTTCTCTACCGGTATTCGCCCCCGCGACAAGCTGGCTACCCAGTGCGGTCTGGCCGTCGCGCAGCGCGGCGGGATCGTGATTAACGACACCTGCCAGACGTCTGACCCAGATATCTACGCTATCGGCGAGTGCGCCAGTTGGAACAACCGCGTTTACGGTCTGGTCGCACCAGGCTATAAAATGGCCCAGGTCGCCGTTGACCATATCCTCGGCAGTGAAAACGCCTTTGAAGGGGCGGATCTCAGCGCCAAGCTGAAGCTGCTGGGCGTGGACGTCGGCGGCATCGGCGACGCGCATGGCCGCACGCCGGGCGCGCGTAGTTACGTTTACCTCGATGAAAGCAAAGAAGTCTACAAACGTCTAATTGTCAGCGAAGATAACAAAACGCTGCTCGGCGCAGTACTGGTCGGCGACACCAGCGATTACGGCAATTTGCTGCAACTGGTACTGAACGCCATCGAACTGCCGGAAAACCCGGATTCGCTGATCCTGCCGTCGCACGCGGGCAGTGGTAAACCCGCTATCGGCGTGGATAAACTGCCGGACAGCGCGCAGATCTGCTCCTGCTTCGATGTGACTAAAGGCGATCTGATCGCCGCTATCAATAAAGGCTGCCATACCGTGGCGGCGCTGAAAGCGGAAACCAAAGCCGGAACCGGCTGCGGCGGCTGCATCCCGCTGGTGACGCAGGTACTGAACGCCGAACTGGCGAAACAGGGTATTGAAGTCAACAACAACCTGTGCGAGCACTTTGCTTATTCTCGTCAGGAACTGTTCCACTTAATCCGCGTGGAAGGTATCAAAACCTTTGAAGAACTGCTGGCGAAACACGGTAAAGGCTACGGCTGCGAAGTGTGTAAGCCGACCGTCGGTTCGCTGCTGGCGTCGTGCTGGAACGAATACATCCTCAAGCCGCAGCACACGCCGCTACAGGATACTAACGATAACTTCCTGGCGAATATCCAGAAAGACGGTACTTACTCGGTGATCCCGCGCTCGGCGGGCGGCGAAATCACCCCGGAAGGTCTGGTGGCCGTGGGGCGTATCGCCCGCGAGTTTAACCTCTATACCAAAATTACCGGTTCTCAGCGTATCGGTCTGTTTGGCGCGCAAAAAGACGATCTGCCGGAAATCTGGCGTCAGTTGATTGAAGCCGGTTTCGAAACCGGTCACGCGTACGCCAAAGCGCTGCGGATGGCGAAAACCTGCGTCGGCAGCACCTGGTGCCGCTACGGCGTGGGCGACAGCGTCGGTTTCGGCGTGGAGCTGGAAAACCGCTACAAAGGCATTCGTACCCCGCACAAAATGAAATTCGGCGTCTCCGGCTGTACCCGTGAATGTGCGGAAGCGCAGGGCAAAGATGTGGGTATCATCGCCACGGAGAAAGGCTGGAACCTGTACGTCTGCGGTAACGGCGGGATGAAACCGCGTCATGCGGATCTGCTGGCAGCCGATCTCGATCGCGACACGCTGATCAAGTACCTCGACCGCTTTATGATGTTCTACATCCGTACTGCCGACAAACTGACCCGTACCGCGCCGTGGCTGGATAATCTGGAAGGCGGCATCGAGTACCTGAAATCGGTCATCATCGACGATAAGCTGGGCCTGAACGAACATCTGGAAGAAGAGATGGCGCGCCTGCGCGCAGCGGTGGTCTGCGAGTGGACAGAAACCGTTAACACCCCATCCGCACAGGTTCGCTTTAAGCACTTTATCAACAGCGACAAACGCGACCCGAACGTCCAGGTTGTGCCTGAACGTGAACAGCATCGTCCGGCCACGCCGTATGAACGTATCCCGGTCACTCTGGTGGAGGAAAACGCATGAGCCAGTGGCAAAACATCTGCAAAATCGATGACATCCTGCCGGGAACCGGCGTCTGCGCGCTGTTAGGTACTGAACAAGTCGCGATTTTCCGTCCTTACCATAGCGATCAGGTGTTCGCGATCAGCAACATCGACCCGTTCTTTGAGGCCAGCGTGCTGTCTCGTGGACTGATTGCGGAACACCAGGGCGAACTGTGGGTCGCCAGCCCGCTGAAGAAACAGCGCTTCCGCCTGAGCGATGGTTTGTGCATGGAAGATGAGCAGTTCTCTGTGAAACAGTACGACGCGCGGGTAAAAGACGGCGTGGTGCAGTTGCGCGGTTAATTATTTTTGGGAGGCGCAACGCCTCCCCTTTTTTGTATTTTTTTTCATTTTAATTGTTATCACAAAATCATTTGTACTGCATCGCGGCGGCAACTGAGCAAATCCCCAGGAACATAGTTCACTATGTGACTGGGGTGAGCGAGGGCAGCCAACAAAGAGGCAGTGCAAAGGATGAAGTGAGAAAAGGATAATCAAATGTTTACAGACACTATCAATAAGTGTGCGGCTAACGCTGCGCGCATCGCACGCCTGTCGGCGAATAATCCGCTCGGCTTCTGGGTCAGTTCGGCAATGGCCGGGGCTTATGTCGGTCTCGGCATCATTCTTATTTTCACCCTCGGCAATCTGCTCGACCCGTCCGTGCGTCCTTTGGTGATGGGAGCGACCTTCGGTATCGCCTTAACGCTGGTCATCATCGCAGGTTCCGAACTGTTTACCGGCCACACCATGTTCCTGACGCTGGGCGTCAAAGCAGGCACCATCAGCCACGGTCAAATGTGGGCTATCCTGCCGCAAACCTGGCTCGGCAACCTGGTCGGTTCCGTGTTTGTCGCCCTGCTTTACAGCTGGGGCGGCGGCAGTTTGTTGCCGGTCGATACCAGTATCGTTCACTCAGTCGCGCTGGCGAAAACCACCGCGCCCGCCACGGTACTGTTCTTCAAAGGCGCGCTGTGTAACTGGCTGGTTTGTCTGGCAATCTGGATGGCGATTCGCACCGAAGGCACGGCAAAATTTCTTGCTATCTGGTGGTGTCTGCTGGCGTTTATCGCTTCCGGCTACGAGCACTCCGTCGCGAATATGACGCTGTTTGCCCTCTCCTGGTTTGGTCATCACAGCGACGCCTATACCCTGTCCGGAATCGGACACAATCTGTTATGGGTCACTCTGGGCAATACTTTGTCCGGCGTCGTGTTCATGGGATTGGGTTATTGGTATGCTACGCCGAAATCGGAGCGTCCTGTTCCGCAAAAAACCAACCAAATTAAGGTTACAGCCAACCATTAAGGGGTAATGTCGTGGACCATTTGCCTATATTTTGTCAATTACGCGACCGCGACTGTCTGATCGTCGGCGGTGGCGATGTCGCAGAACGCAAAGCACGGTTACTGCTGGAAGCAGGCGCACGTTTAACGGTCAATGCGCTAACCTTCATTCCACAGTTCACCGTATGGGCAAATGAAGGCATGTTGACTCTGGTTGAGGGTCCGTTCGACGAAACGCTTCTCGACTCGTGTTGGCTGGCGATCGCGGCCACTGATGACGATACCGTCAACCAGCGCGTCAGCGACGCGGCGGAGTCACGCCGTATCTTCTGCAACGTGGTGGATGCGCCGAAAGCCGCCAGCTTTATCATGCCCTCCATTATTGACCGCTCGCCGCTGATGGTCGCCGTCTCCTCGGGCGGCACTTCCCCGGTACTGGCGCGTCTGCTGCGCGAGAAACTGGAATCGCTGCTGCCGCAGCATCTGGGGCAGGTCGCGCGCTATGCCGGGCAACTCCGCGCCCGGGTGAAAAAGCAGTTTGCCACGATGGGCGAGCGTCGTCGCTTCTGGGAAAAATTTTTCGTCAATGACCGGCTGGCGCAGTCGCTGGCGAATGCCGATGAGAAAGCGGTTAACGCGACAACCGAACGCCTGTTTAGCGAACCGCTGGATCACCGTGGCGAAGTCGTGCTGGTCGGCGCCGGGCCGGGCGATGCCGGACTGCTGACGCTGAAAGGGTTACAACAAATCCAACAGGCGGATATCGTGGTTTACGATCGCCTCGTCTCCGACGACATTATGAACCTGGTACGCCGCGATGCCGATCGGGTCTTTGTGGGGAAACGCGCGGGTTACCACTGCGTCCCACAGGAAGAAATCAACCAGATCCTGCTGCGTGAAGCGCAAAAAGGTAAACGCGTGGTACGCCTGAAAGGCGGCGATCCCTTTATCTTTGGTCGCGGCGGCGAAGAGCTGGAAACGCTGTGTCATGCCGGTATTCCTTTCTCGGTAGTGCCAGGGATTACCGCGGCTTCCGGCTGCTCCGCCTACTCCGGTATTCCGCTAACCCATCGCGATTACGCCCAGAGCGTACGTCTGGTCACCGGTCACCTGAAAACCGGCGGCGAGCTGGACTGGGAAAACCTGGCGGCAGAAAAACAGACGCTGGTGTTCTACATGGGGCTGAATCAGGCAGCGACTATCCAGGAAAAACTGATCGCATTCGGTATGCAGGCCGATATGCCGGTTGCGCTGGTAGAAAACGGTACCTCCGTGAAGCAACGCGTCGTCCACGGTGTGCTGACGCAGCTTGGTGAATTAGCGCAACAGGTTGAAAGCCCGGCGCTGATTATCGTTGGCCGGGTCGTTGGCTTACGCGATAAATTAAATTGGTTCTCTAATTATTAATTAAAATAACGCCCTGAATAACAGGGCTTTATTTTACAACTACTCGTAATCTCAAATTATTTTTACTTAAAAGTGAATTAAGAAATCAACTTTAAATACACCAGAAAAATTTAAATAGTAATAATTCTGCCTAAAAACCCTTTTACTCGTCAAATTCACCCCTTATTCATTCATACAATAAATAACACCGTTAAGCACTCAATTTGACCTGACCTGGTTATCGGGTGATAAAATAAACACTAAAGCATAATTTTTCTTCTGGCCATTTCATCATTGCCTGTACCGCTCTCTGCATATGTTTAGTACGCAAGGAAAATATTAATTAAGGATGAACCCTATGCAAAAGAAAAAACTTATTTCTATCGCTATCGCTTTAACGCTACAAAGTTATTACATTCCGGCCATCGCCGCAGAAAATAACGATGATGAAAAAGAATGTCCCAGTAATATCTCCTCCCTGCCTAAAGAAAAACGCGCAAAACTTTCACCGACCTGCCTTGCTACACCTGAAAATGATAATCACTGGGGCTGGGTTGCTGGCGGCGTTGCTGCACTGGTCGCAGGTGTGGCTATTGGCGTTGAAAATAACGGTGGCGGAGATTCTAATCATTCTTATACCCCCCCTACGCCCGATAATGGCGGCGATGACAATGTGATCCCGCCCGACGATAGCGGCGATGACGATGTAACCCCACCCGACGATAGCGGCGATGACGATGTAACCCCGCCCGACGATAGCGGCGATGACGATGTAACCCCGCCTGATGATAGCGGCGATGACGATGTAACCCCGCCCGACGATAGCGGCGATGACGATGTGACCCCGCCCGACGATAGCGGCGATGACGATGTGACCCCGCCTGACGATAGCGGCGATGACGATGTAACCCCGCCCGACGATAGCGGCGATGACGATGTGACCCCGCCCGATGATAGCGGCGATGACGATGTAACCCCGCCCGATGATAGCGGCGATGACGACGACACGCCCCCAGATGACTCTGTTATTACCTTCAGCAACGGCGTCACCATCGATAAAGGCAAAGACACCCTGACCTTCGACAGCTTCAAACTGGATAACGGCAGCGTTCTTGAGGGTGCCGTGTGGAATTATTCAGAACAGGACAACCAGTGGCAGCTCACCACCGCGGACGGTAAAACGCTGAACGTCACCGGCTGGGACGTGACCGACGCCAATGCCGCCGTGATTGAAGGCACCCAGGAAAACGGTCTCTACTGGAAGTACGACAGCCGGGGCTATCTGATTATTGCCGACGATAACACCACCGTTATCAGCGGCGATGACCAGGCGCATAATTCCGATCGCGGCATGGATATCAGCGGCCAGGATCGCACCGGCGTGATTATTTCCGGCGATAGAACCGTCAACACGCTCACCGGGGACTCCAGTGTGACCGACGGTGCCACCGGCATGGTTATCTCCGGTGACGGCACCACCAACACCATTTCGGGCCACTCCACGGTGGACAACGCCACCGGCGCGCTGATTTCCGGCAACGGCACCACCACCAATTTCGCCGGTGACATTGCCGTGAGCGGCGGCGGTACCGCCATCATCATCGACGGCGACAACGCCACGATTAAGAATACCGGTACCTCTAACATCAGCGGCGCAGGCTCCACCGGCACCGTCATTGACGGCAATAACGCCCGCGTCAACAATGACGGTGATATGACCATCACCGACGGCGGCACCGGCGGCCACATTACCGGCGACAACGTGGTTATCGATAACGCCGGGAGCACTACCGTCAGCGGCGCAGACGCCACGGCGCTGTATATCGAAGGCGACAACGCGCTCGTTATCAACGAAGGTAATCAGACTATCTCCGGCGGCGCCGTCGGTACGCGCATTGACGGCGACGACGCCCATACCACCAATACCGGTGATATCGCGGTGGATGGCGCGGGCTCTGCCGCCGTGATTATCAACGGCGACAACGGCAGCCTGACCCAGGCGGGCGATCTGCTGGTCACCGACGGCGCGATGGGCATCATCACCTACGGCACCGGAAATGAAGCAAAAAATACCGGCAACGCCACCGTGCGTGATGCGGACTCGGTGGGTTTTGTGGTTGCAGGCGAAAAAAACACCTTCAAAAACAAAGGGGATATTGACGTCAGCCTTAACGGCACCGGCGCGCTGGTGAGCGGCGATATGTCGCAGGTTACGCTGGATGGCGATATTAACGTTGTCTCAGTCCAGGACAGCGAAGGCGTGTTTAGCTCAGCGACAGGGGTGAGCGTGAGCGGCGACAGCAACGCCGTTGATATCACCGGCAACGTAAATATCAGCGCCGACTACGGGCAGGATGACCTGGCTGCCGGGGCTCCCCCGTTAACTGGCGTTGTCGTCGGCGGCAACGGCAATACCGTTACCCTTAATGGCGCGCTGAATATTGATGACAACGATCTGTCCGCCGCCAGCGGACAATACCTGGACGTTGTTGGCCTGAGCGTAACAGGTGATGATAACGACGTTGAGATTGACGGCGGTATTAATATCACCCACAGCGAGGATCCACTTGATGGAACCTCTGCAGACATTACCGGCATCAGCGTCAGCGGTAACAGTACCGTTACGCTAAACGGTCATTCTACCATTGATACCAACACGGTAGTGGGGGGGCACGTTGTACTGGCGCGGGTCAACAACGGCGGCTCCCTGATTCTGGGTGATGACTCAGTTGTTGACGTTAATGTCAGTTATATACCCACAGGCTATTACACCTACAACGCGTTGCTGATGGCTGATGGCGAAGGCACATCAATTGAAAATAAAGGCGATATTACAAGCCATGGCGTGTATTCCGTCATTCGCGCAGATAACGGCTCGGAAGTCAGCAACAGCGGAGATATTCTGGTCTACGCGACCAGTAGCAACAGTAGTGAGGATCGTGCAGCCATCACAAGGGCTAGTGGCGAGGGATCGGCTGTTCATAACAAAGCCGGCGGCGATATCACCCTCATTTCTGATCAGACGCCGCAGGGCAGTGGCGGTATTGAAGTATACCCATTGAAATGGTACACCCACACCTTTTACGCCATGATGGCTTCGGATTATGGCGATGTCGTTAACGATGAGGGCGCCACGATCCATTTGCAGGGGGCAGGTGTATATGGCGTTACCGCCAGCCGAGGTAAAGCACTAAACGAAGGCGATATCTATCTGGATGGCCTTGTCCCGACGCTGGACGATGAAAATAACATCACCAGCACCAGCTACTGGCAGCCATCATCGCTCTATCTCACCAGCTCAGGAATGGTGGCGGGTTCCACCGATGCCGATGGCGACGCCACCGCCATCAACACCGGCAACATTACCGTCAACAACGCCGGGTTCGGCATGATGGCGCTTAATGGCGGCACCGCCATTAACCAGGGCGTGATCACCCTGACCGCCGATGACGGCGTGACCGGTCAGGCAGACGAGCTGGTCGGGATGGCGGCGCTCAACGGCGGCGTCGTCATCAACGACACCAGCGGCGTGATTAACATCGACGCCGATTACGGCCAGGCGTTTCTGAGCGACAGTTCCAGCTACATCATCAATAACGGCTCTATCAACCTTAACGGCAGCCCGATGGATGATACTGATTCACACATGGGCGGCACGCCAACGGACAAAATCTGGATTCAGTCTCTGCCCGGCAGCGGCGACAGCGACACCAGGACCTCCGACACAGGTTTCTTCACCGCCGGTACGCTGGCCAACTACGGTACTGAAACCCTGAACGGCGATGTGGACGTTAACGGGGGCTGGCTGTACAACGAAGCGGGCGCCTCGCTCACCGTCAACGGCACCGTGACGATTAACGGCGGGGCTAACGCGCTGGCTAACTACGGGACGCTGGACGCGGACGCTATTTCCACCTGGCACAGCCTCTTTAATGAAGCGGACGGCAGCATCACCACCGATCTGTTAACCCTTAATGGCGACGTTACTTTTTACAATAACGGCGATTTCACCGGCTCCATAGCGGGCACCAGCTACCAGCAGGAAATCGTCAATACTGGCGATATGACGGTGGCGGAAGATGGCAAATCGCTGGTCAGCGGCAGCTTCTATTTCTATAACGAAGAGGACGCAACGCTTACCAACAGCGGCAGCGCGGTGGAAGGCGGCGAGAACACCATCATCAATCTGACGCGCGCCAACGATTCGCTGACCCAGGTGAACAGCGGCACCATCACCGCCACTAACGGTTACAGCGCCATCACCACGGCCAACGGCAGCAATGACCCCAAATGGATCTGGAACACCGCAACCGGCGTGATTAACGGTATTAACCCGGATGCGCCGCTAATCAATTTGGGCCGCGGCTATAACTTCGGCAACCAGGGCACTATCAACGTGCAGGGCGATAACGCCGTGGCGATTAGCGGCGGCACCAGCAGTTATGTCATTAACCTGGTCAATAGCGGCACCATCAACGTCGGTACCGAGCAGGGCAAGGAGGACGGCACCAACGGCACCGGGCTTATCGGCATCAAGGGCAACGGTAATGCCACCACCATAAACAACACCGCAGACGGCGTGATCAACGTTTACGCGGATGACTCGTATGCGTTTGGCGGCAAGACCAAAGCCATCATCAACAACGGCGAAATCAACCTGCTGTGCGACAGCGGCTGCGACATCTACGCGCCGGGTACTACGGGCACGCAGAACGACCATAACGGGACAGCGGACATCGTCATCCCGGATGCGACTACCGCCCCGACCGAGGGCAGCATCCCGACGCCGCCAGCGGATCCCAACGCGCCGCAGCAGCTCTCCAACTATATTGTTGGCACCAACGCCGACGGTAGCTCCGGTACGCTGAAAGCCAATAACCTGGTGATTGGCGACAACGTGAAGGTGGATACCGGCTTTACCAGCGGTACGGCGGATACCACCGTGGTGGTGGATAACGCCTTCACCGGCAGCAATATCCAGGGCGCGGACAACATCACTTCCACCAGCGTGGTGTGGAACGCCCAGGGTAGCCAGGATGCCGACGGCAACGTTGACGTCACCATGACCAAAAACGCCTATGCCGATGTGGCCACCGACAGCTCGGTAAGCGACGTGGCGAGTGCGCTGGACGCCGGTTACACCAACAACGAGCTGTACACCAGCCTTAATGTGGGGACTACCGCCGAGCTGAACAGCGCACTGAAGCAGGTGAGCGGTGCTCAAGCCACCACGGTATTCCGTGAAGCCCGGGTGTTAAGCAACCGCTTTACCATGCTGGCCGACGCCGCGCCGCAGATCAAAGATGGCCTGGCGTTTAACGTCGTAGCGAAAGGCGACCCGCGCGCGGAGCTGGGCAACGACACCCAGTACGACATGCTGGCATTACGCCAGACGTTGGATCTCACCGCCAGCCAGAATCTGACGCTGGAGTATGGTATTGCGCGTCTGGATGGCGACGGTTCGAAAACCGCGGGCGATAACGGCCTGACCGGCGGCTACAGTCAGTTCTTTGGTCTGAAGCACAGCATGGCGTTTGATGAAGGTCTGGCGTGGAACAACAGCCTGCGCTATGACGTACATAACCTCGACAGCAGCCGTTCTGTCGCCTATGGCGATGTCAATAAAATTGCCGATTCCGACATGCGTCAGCAGTACCTTGAGTTTCGCAGTGAAGGGGCGAAAACTTTCACCATGATGAGTGATACGCTGAAAGTCACGCCGTATGCCGGAGTGAAATTCCGTCACACCATGGAAGATGGCTACAAAGAGCGCAGCGCCGGAGATTTTAACCTGTCCATGAACTCTGGCAACGAAACGGCGGTAGACTCTATTGTCGGCCTGAAGCTGGATTACGCCGGGAAAGACGGCTGGAGCGCCACAGCTACCCTGGAAGGCGGCCCGAACCTGAGCTACAGCAAGAGCCAGCGTACAGCGTCATTACAGGGTGCGGCGGGTCAATCGTTCGGCGTGGATGACGGTCAAAAAGGCGGCGGCATTAATGGCCTGGCAACCATCGGCGTGAAATACAGCAGCAATGATACCGCGCTACATCTGGATGCCTACCAGTGGAAGGAAGACGGTATCAGCGATAAAGGCTTTATGCTTAACGTTAAGAAAACATTTCGTTAAATAAACGACATTATATAACACTAATAAAGGCCGCTTATTATTAATCGGCCTTTTTAAATCATATCATCTGGTAAAGATAAAGTCCTTATTTGGACTACCTGTATAGTTTAATAATTGCTATCGTACTATACGCTAAATAGATCTTATATTTATTCCATCAGTAGTGCTCGTTTTATCAACAAGGATTTTGAAATGTTTAAATTTGTAAAAATTGCCGTTGTGGCAGGGGTTCTGGCGACGCTCACTGCTTGTACTGGTCATATCGAAAACAAAAAAAATAACTGCAGCTACGATTATTTGCTGCACCCTGCAATTTCTATTTCTAAAATTATTGGCGGTTGCGGCCCGGCTGCCGATCAATAATAGAAACGACTGCGCAGATACAAAAAAACCGGGATTTTCCCGGTTTTTTTACAGGTCTGATAAACGGTACTGCGCAGATGCCTTGTCCAACTTACGCTCGTTGGTAGGCCCGATAAGCCAGCGCCATCGGGCAAGAAATTACCGTTACGGTTTCGCCACAAAGCCAATGGCTTCGTAAACGGCTTTCAGCGTTTCGGCCGCACGTGCGCTGGCTTTTTCCGCCCCGTCTTTCATCACCTTCTGTAAGAACGCTTCGTCGTTGCGGAAACGGTGATAGCGCTCCTGCAACTCAGACAGCATTCCGGAAACCGCCTCCGCCACTTCGCCTTTCAAATGGCCATACATTTTACCTTCAAACTGTTTTTCCAGTTCAGGAATGCTCTGACCGGTCACGGCGGAAAGGATATCCAGCAGGTTAGAGACACCCGCTTTCTCTTTCACATCATAACGCACTACCGGCGGCTCGTCGGAGTCAGTGACCGCACGTTTGATTTTCTTCACTACCGATTTCGGATCTTCCAGCAGGCCGATCACGTTATTACGGTTATCGTCCGATTTGGACATTTTCTTTGTCGGCTCCAGCAGCGACATCACTCGCGCGCCGGATTTTGGAATAAACGGTTCCGGTACTTTGAAAATATCGCCATACAGCCCGTTAAAACGCTGGGCGATATCGCGGCTCAGTTCCAGATGCTGCTTCTGATCTTCGCCTACCGGCACCAGATTGGTTTGGTACAACAGGATGTCTGCCGCCATCAACACCGGGTAATCAAACAGGCCGGCGTTAATGTTTTCCGCATAGCGCGCAGATTTATCTTTAAACTGCGTCATACGGCTCAGCTCGCCGAAATAGGTATAGCAGTTCAGCGCCCAGCCAAGCTGCGCATGTTCCGGCACATGGGACTGAACGAAAATAGTGCTCTTTTCAGGATCAATACCACATGCCAGGTACAGCGCCAGCGTATCCAGCGTCGCTTTACGTAGCTGCTGCGCGTCCTGACGCACGGTAATAGCATGTTGGTCTACGATGCAGTAGATGCAATGATAGTCATCCTGCATGTTTACCCACTGACGCAATGCCCCCATATAGTTGCCAATGGTCAATTCACCTGAGGGCTGTGCGCCACTAAAAACGATGGGCTTAGTCATTTTTTATTTCCTGGTTATCGCTATGCGGAAGCCCAAGTGCGGGCAAAAGATCGTTAAAACTGTCATAAATGACGTCCGGCTCGCTAAGAGCGATCGCTTCGCCATAATTGTAGCCGTATGTCAGGCCAACCGAAGGGCAGCCCGCCGCTTTTGCAGCCTGAATATCATTACGCGAATCGCCGACAAAAAGCATCTGCTCCGGCATCATGCCCAGCCGGCTTGCCACCAGCAACAGCGGCTCCGGATGCGGCTTCTTATTTTGCACATCATCGCCGCCGATAACCACACTAAAGTATTTGGCGATATCAAGCGATTCCAGCAACGGCGCGACGAACGGCGTCGGCTTATTCGTCACCAGACCTAATGACAATCCGCTGGCGTGCAGCGCGCCCAGCGTGTCGGCGACATGCGGAAATAAAAAAGTGCCCTCTTCCGCCACTTCGCCATAATACCTGTCGAACAGTTTACGCAGAATGCGTACCTGTTCCTCGGCAGGAATATCTTCATCAACGGGCGGTTTCCCCATCGTCTTACGCAGCGTGGCGCGCTCCTCGCGAGCCCAGGCCAGCGCGCGTTCCATCAATACGTCTGCGCCGTTACCAATCCAGGTAATCACGCGCTCCTCGCCCGCGACCGGCAGTTCCAGCGCATACAGCGCCATATCCACCGCCGCGGCAAGACCCGGCGCGCTATCCACCAGCGTACCGTCAAGATCAAAGGCGACGCCCCGAATATTCTGTAACTTATCCATGAGTTACCTTTGCCAGCTCACTGCGCATTTCATCAATTACTTTTTTGTAGTCGGGTTTATCGAAAATTGCCGACCCCGCAACAAACATGTCCGCACCTGCTGCGGCGATCTCGCCGATATTGTTCACCTTCACGCCGCCGTCCACTTCCAGGCGAATGTCGTAACCGGACGCATCAATGCGGCGACGCACTTCGCGCAGTTTATCCAGCGTCTGCGGAATAAAAGACTGGCCGCCGAAGCCTGGGTTCACGGACATCAGCAGGATCACATCCAGTTTGTCCATGACGTAATCGAGATAACTGAGCGGCGTTGCCGGGTTGAATACCAGCCCCGCTTTACAGCCGTGTTCTTTAATCAGCTGTAGCGTGCGGTCAACATGTTCGGAGGCTTCCGGGTGAAAGGTAATGATGCTCGCGCCAGCGGCGGCAAAGTCGGGCACGATACGGTCGACTGGCTTGACCATCAGGTGGACATCAATAGGCGCGGTAATACCGTACTGACGCAGGGATTTCAGCACCATCGGGCCGATAGTCAGGTTCGGCACATAGTGATTATCCATGACGTCAAAGTGTACAACATCAGCACCGGCAGCCAGCGCTTTGGCGGTGTCTTCACCCAGGCGAGCAAAATCAGCCGACAGAATTGAGGGGGCAATCAAATACTGTTTCATCCGCTTCTCCTTGAGAATTATTTTCTTGCAGGCGTTGCGACTCCTGGTTGGTACAGAGCCAGCAGTTCGTCCACCTTTTTACGTGTGCCGCCGTTGCTGCTTATACTGCGTCTAACTTTGACGACATGCAATTTTGCGAGTTGATACCACTCGCGTGTGAGCGCCGTATCATGGTTGGAAATGAGCACCGGTATCCGGTTACTGACCAGATTCTCAGCGATTTCCGCCAGATGCGCTTGTTGCGTCAGGCTAAAACTATTGGTGTGATACGCTGTGAAGTTAGCCGTGGCGGACAACGGCGCATAAGGCGGATCGCAATAGACCACCGACGACTTGTCCGCACGCGCCATACTGTCTGCGTATGACTCACAGTAAAAGAACGCATTCTGCGCTTTTTCTGCAAAGTGGTACAACTCCGCTTCCGGGAAGTAAGGTCTTTTATAACGACCAAACGGTACATTAAATTCCCCGCGTAAGTTATAGCGACAGAGTCCGTTATAACCGTAGCGGTTCAGATATAAAAACAGTACCGCCCGACGAAAGGGGTCCTGGCAGGTGTTGAACTCCTCGCGGAGTTGGTAATAGACCTCAGCCTGGTTAGTTTCAGGCATAAACAGCTCGCGCGAAGCCTGTACATACTCGTCAGTACGTAACTTCACGATGTTATAGAGGCTAATAAGGTCGCTGTTGATATCGGCGAGGATATAACGAGAAAAGTCGGTGTTAAGAAACACCGATCCGGCACCCACAAAAGGTTCGACAAGGCACTCGCCTTTTGGCAAATGTCGTTTGATATCATCAAGCAGAGGGTATTTTCCCCCTGCCCACTTCAAAAAAGCGCGATTTTTTTTCATGCTGACTAACTAATTACACCTTCTCCGGCTGTGGAGAAAGCTCCGACAGCATCCTGCGCTTTAGGCTGTGCCGCGTTGCTTTACGGCGCATTTGACGGTAGCAAATGCGCCCCTCGCGCCTGTCCTGAACAAAAATAGCTGTCAGCGACACTCACAGGCAATTGCAGGACACAGCCTGGATTATTTCAGATCGGCCTGAACCTGATGCAACGGTTTTGCCCACGGGTTTTTCGCCTGCACATCGGCAGGTAAGGTGGACACCGCACGTTTAGCATCTTCTTTCGAAGCATACATCCCCGTTACCAGCACATACCACGGTTGTCCATTACGCGTCGTCTCGTATACCACATAATTTTTCAGGTTCTCTTTCTTCGCCCAACCGTTCAGGTTGTCGTAATTTGAAGAACTACTGAGCTGCAATGTGTAGTGGCTGGATGGCGCGCTCTTTAACGCGCCAACGTTGCCGGCGCTTTTCCCGCCGCCTGCGACAGGCGTCGTCGAGGCTTGCGCTGGCTTCGCGGTTTGTACCGGCGCAGCGCTTGCCGTCGCTGTCGGCGCAGCCGTCGTGGTGGTCGCTTTCGGCGTCGCGGCTGGCGCTGCCGGTTCCGTACGTTTCACTGGCGCGACCGGTTTCTTCGGTTCCGCAGTCGTGGTTTTCGCCGTGGTCTGCGGTTTCTTAGGTTCAATGACGGCCTGTTTACGTTCCGGACGCGTGGTATGACGCTCGGTAGGTTCGCTAACCGCCGCCTGACGCGTCGTGCTGCCATTGCGAACTGGCGCGACGGTTGCAGGCTCTGTCGGCAACGTAGAGTTCACCGCAACATTGTTCATCTGCTCTGGATTCTGCGTCAGCGCATTATTCAGATCGCCCTGTACTTCCACGCGCTGCTGACCGTCAGCGACCACAGGTGACTGTCCCTGCGTCGGCGTTGAAGAAATCGGCGGCAACGAAATATCCTGCGACGTATTGCCCGCGGTTTGTTCTGCGGAGGTGGCGCCCGGCGCAGGCTGGGTCGCATTCGCCTGATCGGCGGCGTTACCGGAAAGATCGATACTCTTTTCGCCAGAGGCCGACGGCTCGCTGGAAGACGTTGAGGGGGCTTTCAGCGCGGAGCCGATACCGATAATCAACAGCAGCAGCACCAGTACGCCAACGCCCATCATCATGTATTGACGAGAGGCTGGCTTATGGGCCGCTTTTTTACGCTTACGTGGACGGCGTTCAACACGCTCTTCGTCCACCGTATCGTCTTCATCGGATTCGTACTCTTCTTCAACTTCAGGTTCTTCACTACGCGCTTTACGCGTACGCGTCGGACGGCGATCGTCGGCATCCAGATCAACGTCATCAAAGTTGATCTGCGGCTCATTATCGCGTTCTGAAGATTGACGAGAACGACCAGTACGACGATCGCTGGGATCGGGTTTCAGCTCGTCTTCTGGTTTGAATTCATCCATTTAACACCCCACTCAAAGGTTAATGCTTACGACATTGCACATAACCTGAAGCTAAAAGACTGACATCTACGCAATATCAGTCTGACCTTTCTTGTTGTTACGCCTGCTGACAGTCAGCAATCGCGCTAAGAACGACTTCGTGCGACACTCCGCCGCGCACTTCACTTTTCCCTATGGCCAGCGGAAGCACTAAACGCAGCTCCCCCGCTAACACTTTTTTATCTCGCAGCATGTGCGGCAAATAGTCCTGCGCGGACATCTCGCAAGGGCCATTGACTGGCAGCCCGGCCCGTTCGAGTAGAGCGATGATGCGCTGCGTATCAGTAGAACTGAACTGCCCCAAACGCTCGGATGCGCGCGCAGCCATCACTATACCTGCGGCAACGGCTTCACCATGTAACCAATTGCCATATCCCATTTCCGCTTCAATGGCGTGGCCAAAGGTATGTCCAAGATTCAGTAAAGCACGTAAGCCCGCTTCACGCTCGTCGGCGGCAACAACTTCGGCTTTCAGCTCGCAACAACGGCGAATACAGTACGCCATCGCCGGGCCGTCCAGACGCAATAGCGCATCCAGATTACCCTCAAGCCAGGTGAAGAAGTCTGCGTCGAGTATAATGCCGTATTTGATCACCTCTGCCAGCCCCGATGCCAGTTCGCGTGCGGGAAGCGTTTTCAGGCAATCAAGATCGACAACCACAGAAGCGGGTTGGTAAAACGCGCCAATCATGTTTTTGCCAAGGGGATGGTTGACGGCGGTTTTCCCGCCCACGGAAGAATCAACCTGCGACAGTAAGGTAGTTGGTACCTGGATGAAACGTACGCCTCGCTGGTAGCTGGCCGCCGCAAAACCGGTGAGATCGCCAATCACGCCGCCGCCAAGCGCGACCAGAGTGGTATCACGACCATGCGGTTTTTTCAGTAACGCCGTAAACACCGTATCCAGCACCGTCAGGCTCTTATACTGCTCGCCGTCAGGAAGAATCACGCTGTCTACGTTAACGCCCGCCCGTTCGAGTACGCCGCGAACCTTGTCCAGATAAAGCGGCGCCAGGGTTTCGTTGGTCACTAACATGACCTGATCGCCTGATTTCAGCGGCAAGAATGAAGCTGGTTCGTTAAACAAACCAGCCGCGATGGTGATCGGGTAACTACGTTCCCCGAGAGTGACTGTAATCCTCTCCATGACGCGACATCCACCTTAGTTACTTGTGCCCGCTTACCCAGCGTATTCTGCTTGAATTAGTTGCTTTCCAGCATATGAATAATCTGGTTTGCCACAACCTTAGCGCTTTGATCGTCGGTGCGAATGGTGACGTCGGCAATCTCTTCGTACAGCGGATTGCGTTCGTTAGCCAGCGCTTCCAGAACTTCGCGAGGCGGTGCTTCAACCTGCAACAGCGGGCGTTTTTTATCACGCTGCGTGCGCGCCAGTTGTTTTTCGATGGTCGTTTCAAGGTAGACCACGACGCCACGCGCGGAGAGACGGTTACGCGTTTCACGCGATTTTACAGAGCCACCGCCGGTTGCCAGCACAATACCCTGTTTTTCCGTCAATTCGTTGATAACTTTTTCTTCACGATTACGGAAGCCGTCTTCACCTTCAACATCGAAGACCCAGCCCACATCAGCTCCGGTTCGTTTCTCAATCTCTTGATCAGAATCGTAAAATTCCATATTGAGTTGTTGAGCTAACTGGCGCCCAATAGTGCTTTTTCCGGCACCCATAGGCCCAACCAGAAAGATATTGCGTTTCTCTGCCATTTTTTCGGTACTACTAAGACTATTCGTTAATGGTAAACCCGCTTCACAGACACCCAGCGCAGCAGGACATGAACTGAAACCTCATAAGATATTGCGAGAGTCAGACTGAAAATTATCTCAATACTCAAGCGGGTTTGGCAACTGAATAAATCACCAAGCCTGATTGTTGCAAAACCCGAGTTAGCGTTGCCGAATGGCGACCAGAACAACATATCCGGCCTACAAATTGCTCTACTTTCAAACAATTGTGCGCAATCCGCAGAACCAATACGTCTGCATCAGCGGACATTCAGCCGTTTATCATCGGTCTTATGCACACCTTCGGCAAGGCAAAGCGCATTAATCAATGCGTAAGCAACGAAAAGCACGACTCTCAAATCGGTACTCCTTGTATGCTAAATACATCCGCACGTCAAATCCCGCAGATGCGTTCAGTGCAAAAACAGCGCTTTTTTATGCATAAATTATTCTGTCGCCACCAGTCTGGGGGTGATAAACACCACTAATTCGCGTCGCTCGTCCTCTTTGCCGTCATGGCGGAAGAGCTGACCAAGCCAGGGAATATCCCCCAACAGCGGCACGCTATCGCTACCCGATTTATTTTTTCGCGAAAAAATACCGCCCAGCGCCAGCGTCTCGCCGCTTTTTACCTCTACCTGCGTTTCAATTTCCTGTTTATCTATCGCCAGCACTTCGCCGTCAGCCTGTTGTAGTACCTGACCGGGAACATTCTGGCTGATATGTAACTTCAGGCGGATGCGCCCTTTTTGCAAAACGGTGGGCGTCACCTCCATCCCCAGCACCGCTTCTTTAAATTCCACGGAGGTCGCGCCGCTTTCGCCGCTGGAAACCTGATAAGGAATTTCGCTGCCTTGCTTGATACTGGCTGGCTGCAGATGGGAAGCCAGCAGCCGGGGGCTGGCGATAATATCCAACTGCTGCTTTTGCTCCAGCGCTGACAGCTCCAGATCCAGCAAGCGTCCGTTAATGCGCCCGATGTTAAACCCGACGCGTGAGGTGGCGGCGGCGACAGATAAATCACTGGAAAGCGTCGTCACGTCACCCACCGAGCCCGCTTGCGTCGCGTCAGCCAGCGTCCACTTTACGCCCAGTTCCCGTAGACTCTTTTCGTTAATGGTAACGATATGCGCCGCCAGCTCCACCTGCGCCACCGGCAGATCCATTTGCGATACCCATTTTTCCAGCTCCGCAAGGGCCGCGCGGTTATCGCGCAACAGCATGCGGTTGGTGCGCTTATCTACCATGATGGTTCCCTTCGCGCTCAGGAGTTTCTCGCCCGCTTTCGCCAGTTCGGCGGCATCGGCGTATTGCAGGCTAATGCTGCGGTTTTCCAGCGGTAAATTAGCCTGAAGCCTTAACCGCTCGGCATCCTGCCGCGCACTGTGTTCTTTCTGCCAGGCCTGTGAATGAACATGGAGAATATTCCCCTCCTGACGCAGCACCAGCCCAGCGCTATTGACCACCGTCTGTAGCGCCTGTTTCCACGGCACATCCGTCAGATGTAGCGATAATGTCCCGCTGACGTCCGGCGACACCACCAGATTCTGCCGCTCCTGTTCGGCTAAAGTCTGCAAAACCTGCACCACAGGGACGTCGTCAACCACCAGCGTCACTTTCGCCGCTTTTCCCGCCTGCGCGGCGGGCATCAAGGCTATCAGTATTATGGCTATCCATCGCTTCATTGTCCGCTCCCTGACGTAGCCACCGCCACTGCGGCGGCGCACAATTTTTACCGGTCGTTAACGTTAAGGCTTCCGCCGTCAGGCGGACAATCGTCCAACCGTTTTCCAGCGTCTGCCCTTCTTCCACTCGTCGCCATTTTTGCTGACTATCTTTAAGAATGCCTGTCCATCGCTCGCCTTTACGCACCGCGCCCTGATACCGCCACTGCGAGAGTTCCGCTATCCGGCAGCGATCTTCCGGCGGGCGGAAGGGATCGCGCATTCCTGTCAACATCAGCAAACAAAAACAGAGCAATACACTGCGGCTAGCCTTCATTCGCCAGGCGCTCCAGTTGCAGCGTCATCAATAATTCCGCCCCCTCTTTACGCAATGAAAACCGACTTACGCTCATCTCGCTTTCGGCCAACCGGACAAACAGCGACGGCACCGCATCCCAGGACGTTTTCAGCGCCATTTCTCCCCCCTGCGCCGATGGCTGCCAGTGCAGCAAACGCAGGGGAGGCGCCTGGAAATCTAACGGCGAAAAAGGACGCGGATTTTCCACGGTGCGCCCGAACAGCGGTTCAGCCGCGACGCTCAGACGGCGCAGATGACGCCACTGTTGCCGGGCGGCCTCGCGCTGCTGGCTTAACCGCGTTTGTTGCGTATGCAGCGTCTTCCAGCCGGGATAGCCCACAGATAACGTGACCGTCAGCGTCAGGCACAGCACGCCTGCACACCAACCAAAAACCCGACCACGGCGCGACATCCCGTACCAGATATCAAAGAGCGCGTTCACGGGCGGCGCTCCTCGTTAACTGATAATGGAACTGCCAGCGCCCTTGCGCATCCTGCTGCGTGGCGCCCGTGCGGTTTAGCGGAAAACTGACATAGTGACGAAGCGATGTCTCAAGCGTGAGCAGGGCGTCAAACGTTCTCGCCAGCCCTTCCAGCTCTAGCGTCTCTTGCTGATAATTGAGGCTTGTCAGCCATGCCTGCTCTGGCAACAGGTTGGCAAGGTCAGTCAAGATAGATTGCCAGGCTTGCGTCAGTTCACGCTGCGCCTGACGTTGTAATCGCGCCTGTTGCTGCCGCTGACGCTGCTGCAACTGCGGTATGTTCGCCGCAAGCGCCGTCGTGTGTCCGTTTTCCGCCGTCAGTAGCAGTTCATTAATCCTCCCCTCCTGCCAAAAAACCAACCGGGCGATCGTCGCGAGGCTTGCTATCAGCAGCAGGGACGCGCCCCATACCACGCACCACAGCCGCAGACGCGCTACGTAATGTTGGCGCCGCCAGGGGAGCAAATTGACAGAATGCGCCATCAGCGTATCTCCCCTATGGCTAAACCCAGCGCAATCGCAAAGCGATAACCGTCCGGCGGAACCGGCGGTTGGCGGACGGTTACGGCGCGCCAGGGGTCGAATTCGCCCTCGGCGCATAACGAAATATGTTCCGGCACGACGGATAATGTTGCGGCAAGGTCATGCAGCGTCGTCGCCTCGCGCGCCGATTTACGCCCCCACGCATAGCGCGTCGCCCACAGCCACTGGCTCTCATCGCGCCAGACCAGACATTGCCGCCCCGAAGGTATAAACGGCAGCAAGCGCTGTAACGCGCAGGCATCGGGCGTTACAGCAGCGATGCGCACATTGAGCGTTTGCGCCAGCGTTAACAGCGCTGAAATTTCTTTGCTTTGCACGGCGGTAACGTTGAACGCGGGGCTCAGCGCATCGTCCTGAAAGTCGAAACGCAATAAGTCCGGATCCATATCCAGCTCACGCGCCATCGTTTGTGAAAGCCATGCGACTTGCTCACGTTCCCGCAGACGCATCGGCGGATGTGGAAAAGCGCGTTGCAATGTCCGATTTGCGGGAAAAGAGAGATAAATACGGTGACGTAGCGGCAGCTCACGGCTCCAGGGTCGCAGTACGTGAGCCAGCGATTGCGGGTCAGGAATCGTACCCTCTGCCGTGGAGGCGTTCATCAGCGGCAGTCGCCACCAACGTTGCAGAGACCAGCCCGATGCGCCGCGAATAACGGCGATGGCCAGCGCTTCATGCTGCTGAATATGCAATCCTATTTGCCAGGTTTTAAAAGCCATAACGGTCGATCTCCTTATCACCCGTCGCGTTAACGGGTATATCAATGCGTCTGGCTTGCCTTTATACTACCGCGCGTTTGTTTATAAACTGCCCAAATGACACTAAATGGGAAATCTCCAGTGAAGTTCGTAAAGTATTTATTGGTCCTTGCAGTATGTTGCATCCTGCTGGGAGCAGGCTCGATTTATGGCCTTTATCGCTATATTGAGCCGCAGCTACCTGACGTCGCGACATTGAAAGATGTGCGTTTGCAAATTCCGATGCAGGTTTACAGCGCGGATGGCGAACTTATCGCGCAATATGGCGAAAAACGTCGTATTCCCGTTACGCTCGATCAAATTCCGCCGGAAATGATCAACGCCTTTATCGCCACCGAAGATAGCCGCTTTTATGAGCATCACGGCATTGACCCGGTAGGTATTTTCCGTGCGGCCAGCGTCGCGCTCTTCTCCGGTCACGCATCGCAGGGAGCAAGTACCATTACCCAGCAACTGGCGCGAAACTTCTTCCTTAGCCCCGAACGCACGCTGATGCGCAAGATCAAGGAAGCGTTTCTGGCGATTCGTATTGAGCAGTTGCTGAATAAAAATGAGATCCTCGAACTCTATCTGAACAAGATCTATCTCGGCTACCGCGCCTATGGCGTTGGCGCGGCGGCACAGGTCTACTTTGGTAAGACGGTCGACCAGCTTAGTCTAAGCGAAATGGCGGTTATCGCCGGGCTACCGAAAGCGCCTTCTACCTTTAACCCGCTCTACTCGATGGATCGGGCGATAGCGCGCCGTAACGTAGTGCTTTCGCGAATGTTAAGCGAGGGATATATCACTCAGGCGCAGTACGATCAGGCCCGTAGCGAACCTATCGACGCAAATTATCACGCGCCGGAAATCGCCTTCTCCGCGCCTTATCTGTCGGAAATGGTGCGCCAGGAAATGTATAACCGTTATGGCGAAAGCGCTTACGAAGATGGTTATCGTATTTACACGACCATCACCCGCAAAGTGCAGCAGGCCGCGCAACAGGCGGTGCGTAATAACGTGCTGGACTATGACATGCGCCACGGTTATCGCGGCCCGGCGAATGTGCTATGGAAAGTGGGCGAAACAGCGTGGGACAGTAAAAAAATTACCGATACGTTGAAAGCGTTGCCGACCTACGGACCGCTGCTTCCCACCGTGGTCACCAGCGCTAATCCGCAAGAGGCGACCGCTGCGCTTGCCGACGGTACGTCCGTTTCGCTACATATGGAAGGAATGCGTTGGGCGCGGCCTTACCGCTCGGATACGCAGCAGGGGCCGACGCCGCGTAAAGTTACCGATGTCGTCCAGACAGGTCAGCAAATCTGGGTTCGTCAGGTGGATAACGACTGGTGGCTGGCGCAGGTACCGGAAGTGAACTCCGCGCTGGTTTCGCTTAACCCGCAAACAGGCGCGGTACTGGCGCTGGTCGGCGGTTTCGATTTTAATCAGAGTAAATTTAACCGCGCGACGCAAGCTTTGCGTCAGGTGGGGTCGAACATCAAACCGTTCCTCTACACCGCCGCAATGGATAAAGGGCTAACGCTCGCCAGTATGCTCAACGATGTGCCGATTTCCCGCTGGGACGCCGGGGCAGGTTCAGACTGGCGTCCGAAAAACTCCCCGCCGCAGTACGCCGGACCGATTCGTTTACGCCAGGGGCTGGGGCAGTCGAAAAACGTGGTGATGGTACGCGCCATGCGCGCCATGGGCGTCGACTATGCGGCGGAGTATCTGCAACGCTTCGGCTTCCCGGCGCAGAATATCGTGCATACCGAATCGCTGGCGCTGGGCTCCGCCTCCTTCACGCCGATGCAGGTTGCGCGCGGTTATGCGGTGATGGCGAACGGCGGTTTCCTGATCGACCCGTATTTCATCAGCAAGATTGAGAACGATCAGGGCGGCGTGATCTTCGAAGCGAAACCGAAAATCGCCTGCCCGGAGTGCGATATCCCGGTCATTTACGGCAATACGCAGAAATCCGACGTGCTGGAAAACACCAATGTGGAAGAGGTCGCGGTTTCGCAAGAGCAGCAAAACAGCGCCGTACCGATGCCTGAGCTGGAACAGGCAAACCAGGCGCTGGTCGCGCAAAACGGCACGCAGGAGTACGCGCCGCATGTGATCAATACGCCGCTGGCGTTTCTGATTAAAAGCGCGCTGAACACCAATATCTTCGGCGAACCCGGCTGGATGGGTACCGGCTGGCGTGCGGCGCGTGACCTTAAACGTCGCGATATCGGCGGCAAAACCGGTACGACCAACAGCTCGAAAGACGCATGGTTCTCCGGCTATGGTCCTGGCGTCGTCACTTCCGTATGGATCGGCTTTGACGATCACCGCCGTGATTTAGGCCGCACTACCGCTTCCGGCGCGATCAAAGATCAAATCTCCGGCTATGAGGGCGGCGCGAAGAGCGCGCAACCTGCATGGGACGCCTATATGAAAGCCGTGCTGGAAGGCGTGCCGGAACAGCCGCTAACGCCGCCGCCGGGCATCGTCACGGTGAATATCGACCGCAGTACCGGACAACTGGCGAGCGGCGGTAACAGCCGTGAAGAGTATTTCATCGAAGGCACGCAGCCGACACAACAGGCGGTACACGAGGTGGGAACTACCATTATTGATAATGGTGAAACACACGAACTGTTCTGATCAAAAAAGGCGCTCCGGCGCCTTTTTTATTGTGTTTAGCGGATGACGGCGAACGGGGAGACGAACTTTCCGTTGGCTTGATCAACGCCGCGCCATCAGGCAATTCGGCCCTGCGCTTTCAACCACTCGCGTACCAGAAACAGCGCGCTGACGTTGCGGGCCTCGTTAAAATCGGGGTCTTCTAGCAGATCCATTAAATGCGCCAGCGGCCAGCGTACCTGCGGCAATGGCTCAGGCTCGTCGCCTTCCAGCGACTCCGGATAGAGATCTTCCGCCACCACGATATTCATTTTGCTGGAAAAATAAGAGGGCGCCATGCTGAGTTTTTTTAAGAAGGTCAGGTTATGCGCGCCAAACCCGACCTCTTCTTTGAGCTCCCGGTTCGCCGCTTCAAAAACGGTCTCGCCCGGGTCGATCAATCCTTTCGAGAAGCCCAGCTCATAGGATTCGGTTCCCACCGCATACTCACGAATAAGAATCAGATGCTCATCAACGATCGGCACAATCATTACCGCCTCACGGGTTGATGGTCGCATACGTTCATACACGCGACGCACGCCGTTGCTGAACTCCAGATCCACGCTTTCTACGTTAAACAGTCGGGATTGTGCGACGGTTTCCACTTTCAGAATGGTGGGTTTTTGTAATGATTTGCTCATTGTGAGAATCTTTGCAGTGTAATCTGTGGTCATTGTGCGACATACCGCACGGTTTCGGCAATGCGAATTGCCGTTTATTTACATTTATGTAACGTAATAAAAATTAATTCTTATTTCAAATTAAAAGTCAATAGGTTGAAATAACTCCAGGAATTTGCTGATATTCCGTTTTTGGTGGTATTGCTATGATTTGCCTTCACTGGGATGCGCTTTACAATGCTCAAGTTCAACTCCACGCTTGCCGATAGCCAACCACAGAAAAATGTTTATTGGACAGGGTGCGACTGACCACGCCTGACAGACTTAGTAAGATGGGGAAAGCATGAGCACCATTCTGATTTTTATAGCTGCTTTGCTGGCCTGCTCTCTACTGGCAATATGGCGGTTCCGGGTAAAGTCCAGACGAGGGAGTTTACCGTGGATCAGCGCCTTTCAGGACGCGCAAACGCGTAAACTGTTGCCCGAAGAGCGCAGCGCGGTAGAAAACTATCTCGATAACCTTAGCCAGATCCAGCAAGTTCCGGGGCCGACAGGCGCCAGTGCTGCGCCCATCTCGCTGACGCTGAACGCGGAAAGCAACAGTGTCGTGATACTGACCCACTCCATCACCCGCTACGGCATTACCACTGACGATCCTAATAAATGGCGCTACTACCTCGACTCCGTCGAAGTCCATCTGCCGCCTTTCTGGGAACAGTACATCAATGATGAAAACAACGTTGAGCTGATCCTCACGGATACGCTGCCGCTGGTGATCTCTTTAAACGGCCACACGCTGCAAGAGTATATGCAGGAGTCGCGCGGCTACGCGCTACAGAATACGGCCTCTACGCAGGCGTCGATTCGCGGCGAAGAGAGCGAGCAGATTGAGCTGTTGAATATCCGTCAGGAGACCCACGAAGAATATGCGCTCAGCCGCCCGGCTGGCTTGCGCGAAGCGTTGTTAATCGTCGCCTCCTTTTTGTTATTCTTTTTCTGTCTGATAACGCCAGACGTTTTTGTACCGTGGATGATAGGCGGCGCTATCCTGCTGCTGGCAGCCGGACTTTGGGGACTTTTTGCGCCGCCGTCGAAAAGCGCGCTGCGGGAAATTCACTGTTTGCGGGGAACGCCCCGCCGCTGGGGACTGTTTGGGGAGAATAATCAGGAGCAGATTAACAATATTTCGCTGGGCATCATCGACCTTATTTACCCTGCCCACTGGCAACCCTACATTACGCAAGATCTTGGGCAACAAACGGATATTGATATTTACCTTGATCGCCATGTCGCGCGCCAGGGCCGGTTTTTATCCCTGCATGATGAAGTGAAAAACTTCCCGTTGCAGCACTGGTTACGCAGCACTGTTATTGCTATCGGTTCGCTGCTGGTGTTGTTTATGCTGCTGTTCTGGATCCCGCTGGATATGCCAATCAAGTTCACGCTATCGTGGATGAAAGGCGCGCAAACCATTGAAGCGACAACGGTAAAACAGCTTGAAAAGGCTGGCGTACGGGTGGGCGATACGCTGCACCTGAGCGGTAAAGGAATGTGTAATATTCATTCCGGCGCGACCTGGAGCGGCCAGTCTAACTCACCGTTTATGCCGTTCGATTGCTCGCAAATCATCTGGAATGACGCGCCTGCGCTACCGCTGCCGGAATCAGACCTGGTGAATAAAGCGATGGCGCTAAGCCAGGCGGTAAATCGTCAGCTCCATCCAAAACCCGAAGACGACTCGCGCGTAAGCGCATCTTTACGCTCCGCGATACAAAAATCGGGCATGGTATTATTAGATGACTTTGGCGATATTGTTCTGAAAACCGCTGATTTGTGCGCGGCGGAAGACGAGTGCGTGCGCCTGAAAAATGCGCTGGTTAATCTCGGTAACAGTAAGGACTGGAACGCGCTGGTGAAACGCGCGAACGCCGGCAAACTGGACGGCGTCAACGTGCTGCTACGCCCCGTAAGCGCAGAGTCGCTGGAAAATCTGGTCACGACCTCAACGGCGCCGTTTATTTCTCGCGAGACCGCGCGTGCCGCCCAGTCGCTGAATAGCCCCGCTCCCGGCGGATTCCTGATCGCCAGCGATGAAGGCAGCGAACTGGTTGATCAGGCCTGGCCGTCAACGCCGCTGTATGACTATCCCGCGCAGGAACAGTGGAGCGCCTTCCAGCGTCTGGCGCAAACGCTTATGCAGACGCCATTTAGCGCCGAGGGCATTGTCACCAGCGTGTATACCGATGCCAACGGCACGCAGCATATCAGCCTGCATCGTATCCCCGATAAATCCGGCTGGTGGCGTTACCTCGGCACCACGCTGCTGATGCTGGCAATGATAGTGAGCGCGGTCTACAACGGCATTCAGGCGTTCAGACGTTATCAACGCCACCGTACCCGTATGGCGGACATCCAGGAATACTATGAAAGCTGTCTCAATCCCAGGTTAACCGTCTCTCCGGAAAATCTCATCTGATAGCGCCGCCGTGCGACAGGGTATGCTACCCTGTCGCGCAAATTGCGTTACCCTGGAGTTCCCCATGCATATTGATATTGACTGGCAAAACGTGGATACCGTTTTGCTGGATATGGACGGCACGCTGCTCGATCTCGCGTTCGATAACTATTTCTGGCAAAAGCTGGTACCGGAAACCTACGGCGCGCAGCAGGGTATTTCGCCGCAGGACGCGCAGGAATATATTCGCCAGCAGTATCATGCCGTACAGCATACGCTAAACTGGTACTGTCTGGATTACTGGAGCGAGCGTCTGGGTCTGGATATTTGCGCCATGACGACGGCGCAAGGGCCGCGCGCCGTTTTGCGCGACGATACCGTACCGTTTCTGAATGCGTTAAAAGCCAGCGGAAAACGTCGGATTCTGCTCACCAATGCGCATCCACATAACCTGGCGGTGAAGCTGGAGCATACCGGTCTGGCCTCACACCTTGATTTATTACTTTCCACCCACACATTTGGTTATCCCAAAGAGGATCAGCGGTTATGGCGCGCTGTCACTGAGGAAACGGGAATAAGCGCAGAGAAAACGCTGTTTATCGATGACAGCGAACCGATTCTCGACGCCGCCGCCCGGTTTGGTATTCGCTACTGTCTTGGCGTGACGAATCCTGATTCCGGCCTGGCGGAAAAGCACTATACGCGCCATCCGTCCCTGAACGACTACCGCCGTCTGATCCCCTCGCTGATGTGAAGGAGACGCCATGAAAGAAAAGTCCTCCGTTGAGGTCAGACTGGATAAATGGCTGTGGGCCGCGCGTTTTTATAAAACCCGCGCGCTGGCCCGCGAGATGATTGAAGGCGGTAAGGTGCATTACAACGGCCAGCGCAGTAAGCCGAGCAAAATCGTCGAGCTGAACGCAACCCTTACCCTGCGTCAGGGAAATGACGAACGGACGGTGATCGTTAAAGCCATCACCGAACAGCGCCGTCCGGCCAGCGAAGCCGTCGCTCTGTATGAAGAGACGGCGGAAAGCGTGGAAAAACGCGAAAAAATGGCGCAGGCGCGCAAGCTTAACGCCCTGACCATGCCGCATCCGGACAGGCGACCGGACAAGAAAGAGCGCCGCGACCTGTTACGATTTAAACACGGCGACAGCGAATAACTGTCACCCGCAAGAGAGATGATTATGCCGCAACATGACCAATTACATCGTTATCTGTTTGAAAACTTTGCCGTTCGCGGCGAGCTGGTGACCGTTTCGGAAACCTTGCAACAGATCCTCGACAATCATACCTACCCGCAGCCGGTGAAAACCGTACTGGCCGAACTGCTGGTCGCCACTAGCCTGCTGACCGCGACGCTGAAGTTTGCCGGCGACATTACGGTACAGCTCCAGGGCGACGGGCCGTTAAGCCTGGCGGTGATCAATGGCAATAATCAGCAGCAGATGCGCGGCGTGGCTCGCGTTCAGGGCGACATCCCTGACAATGCGGATCTCAAAACGCTGGTTGGCAACGGCTATCTGGTGATCACCATTACGCCGGAAGAGGGTGAACGCTATCAGGGCGTGGTGGGTCTGGAAGGCGATACTCTGGCGGCGTGCCTGGAAGATTACTTCCTGCGCTCCGAGCAGTTGCCGACGCGCCTGTTTATCCGTACCGGCGATGTCGACGGTAAACCGGCGGCAGGTGGAATGTTGCTTCAGGTGATGCCGGCACAGAACGCGCAGGCGGAGGATTTCGACCATCTGGCTATGTTGACGGAAACCATTAAAAGCGAAGAGCTGCTGACGTTACCGGCAAATGACGTGCTGTGGCGTTTGTATCACGAAGAAGAAGTCACACTCTACGATCCGCAAGATGTTGAGTTCAAATGCACCTGTTCACGCGAACGTTGCGCGGGCGCGCTGAAAACATTGCCGGATGAAGAAGTGGACAGCATTCTGGCGGAAGAAGGCGAAATCGATATGCACTGCGATTACTGCGGCAATCATTACCTGTTCAATGCGATGGATATCGCGGAGATCCGTAACAACGCCTCTCCTGCCGATCCACAGGTTCACTAATCGCCTCGTAGTCAGCAACGTCATTGCCTGATGGCGGCGCTTATCTGGCCTACAGCATCCCGCTCCGTAGGCCGGATAAGGCATTTATGCCGCCATCCGGCAAAAAGCTTACTCGTTGTAGTAATCCACATCCAACCGCTGACCATCAACAATGATATCGCGCCAGGCTTTGGGGGCTGAGTCTAACCGATGCCCGGCAATCGCGTGCAACAGTTGCGTCTTAGAAAACCCGTCCGGCAATCGGGCGAACGCTTTCTGCGTCCATTTCCCCTCTTTTAAGCCGTAGACCTGGCTCTCGGCAACAATAAAGTTATACAGCACCTGCTCAGGCTGACCGTCGCCGTTAAGATCCTGACTCACCAGAACGCAGGCATCCGGTTCAAGGCAGGAATCGTCCGAATAACTCTGCTCTTTGACAAACGCCCAAAATGCAGCATCCGGCTTCTGGCTACCGGGCGCAATCATCACCACCCGCGCTAAATCGTCCGCCGTCGGAGAGACCTTATTTCTCTGCAAAAACGTCATCAGTTCACGATTGCGCTTTCTGTTCTGCGTAAACGCCTCGTCATCCCGCAACGATTTCAACGCTTCCTGGCCAGGTTTGCCGCTGTGATCCAGCATATACAGGCTGATCTGATCCGCAGTAATTTTACCGCTATGGTAACGCGCCATATGGCTGTTGACGCTAATACGCCAGACATCAAGTACAGGCGAGGCCAGCAACAGCAATATCACCAGCGTCAACAAAGAGACGCTCAGTATCACCTTGCCTTGCCACTCACCAGGGTCGCGTCCGCGGCGTAACAGACCGATCAGATAACCGAAGGACCATACCAGCAAGACAGACGCCGTCAGCGCGCCATACAGACGATCCGGCGTCCAGCCGTATTGCTGAATACGTACCCATAACGCCCAGCCCGCCAGCAGCATATATATCGGGGCAACGCACAGCGAGGCGCTAATCATGCCGCGTAGTACGCGCGGATAGGGTAATATGCGCTTTTGCGGTTCATTGACAATCGCCACGAGGAGCAGCAGCATCAGCGTCAGCGTGGATAGCAGCCCCGCAGCGGAAACACGCGCAGAAATCGCCTCCAGTCCGGTAAAGGGTAACGTCACAATAAACAGCAATGCCAGCAGCGACACCACCGGCAGTAAACCCGTCGCGATCAGCGTCAGCAGCTTTTGCACCGCCGCCACAAGGCGCGACTGCGTGCGGGCGAGAATGACCGCCAGCGCCGTAATCAAGCCGATGGTCACATAAATAAAGGCTTCAGTTTCAAAGAAAAGGGTGCTGAAAAAGCGGATGCCCACCAGCCTGAATAGCGCGCTCCAGAGCAGGAGAACCAGCCAGAACAGTCCGTTGGCGACCAGGACGATAAACAATGTCAGTACGTTATGCCATAACCGCATATAAAACTGGGGATAACGCGCCGAACCGGTTTGCGAATGTAACTGATATTGCATCCAGGGTAAGACCAGCATCGCCATCAACACAAGCCGGAGACCATACAGCCAGAGGAGCTCGGCCAGGCGCCATTTCTCCACCGTCTCAACCTGCCATTTCAGCCAGCCGCTCATTGCCAGCACGACCACAAAGGTCAGCCCCAGCCAGCCCCACAGCGCGCGCTGTTTAAAAGAAACCACGGTAAGCAATAGCATTGACGACAACGCTATCGTCGCAGGCATACCATAGAACAGCCAGTCGCTATTTTGTGGTACCAGCCAGGCCATCAGCAGGTAGCACAAGACGCCCTGCAGCAAACCGGTGAGCAACATACCCCAGCGAGTAGTACGTGAAAGCGCTACACTTTCCATGTCGTTATCCAGAATGATGAGAAAGTCGCATTATTGCATCATCTGTTCACCGCCAGGCGTCGTCATGCATAATTCAGAAAAAAACGCAGAGAGGTGAATCGATATTGTTAATGTTGGTGTTACGTAACTTTCTTACATGAATGCGATTACAGTCACATTATGTCGGTCAAAAACACTTCCTTTTAACGTTTTCAGAACATTTTCCACAACAAAAGTAGGTTTCCTGCCATAATAACCGCCGCTGCGTGACAGGAGTCACAGTGTTTTTCGTCAATCGTGATTTTGTCCAGATACGTAAATCTATGAGCCTTGTCGCGGTTAACCAACCTCAAAAAACCTTACTATTTTCGGTAATATATATTGGCTAAGGAGCAGTGATATGCGCGTTAACAATTTAACCCCGCAAGATCTCAAGGCTTATGGTATCAACGACGTCCAGGATATCGTTTACAATCCCAGCTACGACACCCTTTATCAGGAAGAACTTAATCCTGGTCTGGAAGGCTATGAGCGTGGCGTGTTAACTAACCTGGGCGCTGTTGCCGTTGATACCGGTATTTTTACCGGTCGTTCGCCTAAGGATAAGTATATTGTTCGCGACGACACCACGCGTGATACGCTGTGGTGGTCCGATAAGGGTAAAGGTAAAAACGATAATAAGCCGCTTTCCCAGGAAACCTGGCAACACCTGAAAGGTCTGGTGACGCATCAGCTTTCTGGTAAACGCTTATTCATTGTTGATGCGTTCTGCGGCGCAAATGCCGATACGCGTCTTTCCGTGCGCTTTATTACGGAAGTCGCCTGGCAGGCCCACTTCGTTAAAAATATGTTCATTCGCCCAACGGACGAAGAGCTGGTAGGCTTCAAACCTGACTTTATTGTCATGAACGGCGCGAAGTGCACCAACCCGCAGTGGAAAGAGCAAGGACTGAACTCGGAAAACTTCGTGGCGTTCAACCTGACTGAACGTATTCAGCTTATTGGCGGCACCTGGTACGGCGGCGAAATGAAAAAAGGGATGTTCTCGGTAATGAACTACCTGCTGCCGCTCAAAGGTATCGCCTCAATGCACTGTTCCGCCAACGTGGGTGAAAAAGGCGATGTCGCGGTCTTCTTCGGCCTTTCCGGTACCGGAAAAACCACTCTGTCCACCGACCCGAAACGTCGTCTGATTGGCGATGATGAGCACGGTTGGGATGACGACGGCGTGTTCAACTTTGAAGGCGGCTGCTACGCCAAAACCATCAAACTGTCGAAAGAAGCGGAGCCAGAAATTTATCATGCGATTCGCCGTGATGCGTTGCTGGAAAACGTCACCGTGCGCGAAGACGGCACCGTTGATTTCGACGATGGTTCCAAAACCGAAAACACCCGCGTCTCTTACCCGATCTATCATATCGATAACATCGTTAAGCCCGTATCCAAAGCAGGTCACGCCACGAAGGTTATCTTCCTGACGGCGGACGCCTTCGGCGTGTTGCCGCCGGTTTCCCGTTTAACCGCTAACCAGACGCAGTACCACTTCCTGTCAGGTTTCACCGCTAAACTGGCCGGCACCGAACGCGGCGTCACCGAACCGACCCCCACCTTCTCCGCCTGCTTCGGCGCCGCGTTCCTGACGCTGCACCCGACGCAGTATGCTGAAGTGCTGGTGAAACGTATGCAAGCAGCGGGCGCGCAGGCTTATCTGGTTAACACCGGCTGGAATGGCACCGGCAAACGTATCTCCATCAAAGATACGCGCGCAATTATCGACGCCATTCTGAACGGTTCTCTTGATAACGCGGAAACCTTCCGTCTGCCGCTGTTCGATCTGGCGATCCCGACTGAACTGCCAGGCGTGGATACCCACATTCTCGACCCGCGTAACACCTACGCGTCGCCGGAACAATGGCAGGAAAAAGCCACCGCGCTGGCGAAACTGTTCATTGAGAACTTCGAGAAGTATACGGATACCCCGGCAGGCGAAGCGCTGGTTAGCGCCGGACCGAAGCTGTAAGGAACAGGCCGGATGGCGGCTTTGAACGGCGTCATCCGGCGTTGAGAAGAAAGGGAGGGTAATACCTCCCTTTCTTATGCCTCTTTTGTCGTCCCCTGGACGCGAGCCACAGGAACCGGTAGCCAGGCGCGAATTGACAATCCGCCACGCTCGCTGGTGCCAATCTCCAGCATCCCGTTATGGTTATCGATAATGCGCTGCACAATCGCCAGCCCCAGCCCTGTGCCGCTGGTGCTACGGGCGCTGTCGCCACGCACAAAAGGCTGGAACAGATGTTTACGCTGCTCCGGCTTAATGCCCGGCCCGTCATCTTCTACCTGAAACCAGGCGCGATGCGACTCGGTGCCGCTGCTGACCTTAATCCAGCCGTTGCCATAGCGGGCAGCATTGACCACCATATTCGCCACCGCGCGCTTAATCGAGAGCGGGTGCATTTTCACCTGGATGCTGCCTGCCTGAAGCGCAGTGTTAATCTCACGCTCATAGCCGCTTTCCGCCGCAATCACCTCGCCCAGCACGGAATTGAGATCCGCCATCTCCATTGGCATTTCCTGACCGGTACGCAGATAGTCAATAAACTGTTCGATAATGGCGTTACACTCTTCGATGTCTTTATTGATCGACTCCGCGAGATAACCGTCTTCCTCGCCCATCATCTCCGTCGCCAGACGAATACGGGTCAACGGCGTGCGCAAGTCGTGGCTGACGCCCGCCATCAATAGCGTACGGTCATCGGCCAATTGCTTCACGCCGGCTGCCATATGGTTAAACGCCCGGGTCACAGAGCGCACTTCAGAGGCGCCATATTCACGCAGCGGCGGCGGAATAATTCCCTTCCCTACCTGCAAGGCGGCATGTTCAAGATCCACTAACGGTCGATTCTGTATACGAATAAACAGCCACGCGCCGCCTATCGCCAGGAGCATGATCGCCAGCGTGTAACGGAAAAGCGGAGAAAAATCGCCCTGATGAATCTCGGTCAGCGGCACGCGCACCCAGATATTGGGCGACAGCCAGGTTTTGAGCCACACGACGGGCGAGCTTTTGTTGACCTCAACGCGCACTTCCGTCGGGCCGCCTAATTGCTGCGCCATCTGGTGGCTTAAGAATTCGTAGTGTTGCGCCCAACGCAGCCCGGCCTCTTCAGCGGCTTCGTTGGTGTAGAGAGAGATCCCCAGCTCGCGATAGATTTCCCGACGAAACGCAGGCGGCACGACTAACTGCGTGCCGTCCTCCAGTTGCAGCTTATCGGTCATCAGCATACGGACTTCGTAAGCCAGAACCTTATTAAACTGCTGGAGGCTCGGCAAAATCGCGAAGTTCAGCACCACCAGGTAGGTCGTCACCAGGCTGACGAACAGCAAGGTGACGATGAGCAACAGCGTGCGGGCAAATGAACTTCGCGGCGAGAAGCGCATTCGCCTCATGCTTTAGAACCGTCCGGTACGAAGACGTAGCCCAGGCCCCAGACGGTCTGAATATAACGCGGATGTGCCGGATCTTCTTCCACCATACGGCGCAGGCGGGAGATCTGGACGTCGATGGAGCGTTCCATCGCGGAATACTCGCGGCCACGGGCCAGATTCATCAGCTTATCGCGAGAGAGCGGCTCGCGCGGATGGCTGACTAACGCTTTCAGTACCGCAAACTCCCCGCTGGTCAGCGGCATCGGTTCATCTTCACGGAACATCTCGCGCGTACCGAGGTTCAGTTTAAACTTACCGAACGCGATAACGGCCTCTTCCTGCGACGGCGCGCCGGGCAGTTCGTTTGCCTGACGACGTAACACGGCGCGAATACGCGCCAACAGCTCGCGCGGGTTAAACGGTTTAGGAATGTAGTCATCGGCGCCGATTTCCAGCCCGACGATACGGTCAACCTCTTCACCCTTCGCCGTGACCATAATGATCGGCATTGGATTACTTTGACTACGCAGGCGACGACAAATCGACAGACCATCTTCACCTGGCAGCATTAAATCCAGTACCATGAGATGGAAAGATTCACGGGTCAGCAGACGATCCATCTGCTCAGCGTTAGCGACGCTTCGAACCTGGAAGCCCTGCTCGGTCAGATAACGTTCCAGTAGCGCCCGCAGACGCATATCGTCATCAACCACCAGAATCTTATAATTCTCTTGCATTGTCTGTACTCCCAAAGGTTCGCAACAAATGTAAGTGTGTATTCTTAAAAAAGCTCACGTGAGTCACCAGCAAATTCTGGTATGAATTTCAGGCTAAATTGTTACAAAGCATATTTAACAGCAGCTTAAATATACAATTAATCGGCAACCCCATTATTTATTCTGTCGGGACGATCACGTTATACCCCGTGTGCGCAATATCGACAGCAAAGGTAAATCAACGAGATGAAAACGCCCCTGATCACCCGCGAAGGGTACGAAACACTCAAACAAGAGCTCAATTATCTCTGGCGTGAAGAGCGCCCGGAGGTCACCAAAAAAGTGACCTGGGCTGCGAGTCTGGGCGACCGCAGCGAGAATGCCGACTATCAGTATAATAAAAAGCGCCTGCGTGAGATCGACAGACGCGTCAGATATCTGACCAAATGCATGGAAAATCTCAAAATCGTGGATTATTCCCCGCAGCAGGAGGGCAAAGTCTTCTTCGGCGCCTGGGTGGAAATTGAAAATGATGACGGCGATACGCTGAAGTTCCGCATTGTCGGCTACGATGAAATTTTCGGACGTAAGGATTACATCTCTATCGACTCGCCGATGGCGCGGGCGCTACTGAAAAAAGAAGTGGGCGATCTGGCGGTGGTCAACACCCCTGTCGGCGAAGCAAACTGGTACGTCAATGCGATCGAATACGTCAAATAAGACAAGAAGAATCCTAAGCCCCCGCTGATGGCTGGCATTTTTGCCAGCCAATCCGTATAACTATCCCCTGATTTTTATCCTGAAGACGAAGCTAACCCATGATGAATGATTCTTTCTGCCGCATTATTGCGGGTGAAATCCAGGCAAATGCCGGGCAGGTTGAAGCTGCCGTTCGCCTGCTTGACGAAGGGAACACCGTGCCGTTTATCGCACGTTATCGTAAAGAAATCACCGGCGGTCTGGATGACACGCAGTTGCGTAACCTGGAAACGCGTCTGGGCTATCTGCGTGAGCTGGAAGACAGGCGTCAGGCTATCCTCAAGTCCATTTCCGAACAAGGCAAACTGACCGATGAGCTGGCTGGCGCCATCAACGCTACGTTAAGTAAGACCGAGCTCGAAGACCTCTACCTGCCCTATAAACCTAAACGCCGCACCCGTGGACAAATCGCCATTGAAGCCGGCCTTGAGCCGCTGGCCGATCTGCTCTGGAACGAGCCGTCCCACGATCCTGACGTGGAAGCGGCAAAGTACATTGATGGCGACAAAGGCGTGGCGGACACGAAAGCCGCGCTCGACGGCGCACGCTACATTCTGATGGAGCGCTTTGCCGAAGACGCCGCATTGCTGGCGAAAGTGCGTGATTACCTGTGGAAGAACGCCCATCTGGTCGCCACAGTCGTGAGCGGCAAAGAGGAAGAAGGGGCAAAATTCCGCGACTATTTCGACCATCATGAGCCCATTGCTAACGTCCCGTCTCACCGTGCGCTGGCCATGTTCCGTGGTCGTAACGAAGGCATTCTGCAACTTTCGCTCAATGCCGACCCACAGTTTGATGAGCCGCCGAAAGAGAGCTACTGCGAGCAGATCATCATGGACCATCTCGGCCTGCGGCTGAATAACGCCCCGGCGGATAGCTGGCGCAAAGGCGTAGTGAGCTGGACGTGGCGTATCAAAGTCTTAATGCACCTCGAAACCGAACTGATGGGCACCGTGCGCGAACGTGCGGAAGACGAAGCGATTAACGTGTTTGCGCGTAACCTGCACGACCTGCTGATGGCAGCCCCCGCAGGCCTGCGCGCCACGATGGGCCTTGATCCTGGCCTGCGTACCGGCGTAAAAGTCGCTGTCGTTGACGGCACCGGCAAGCTGGTGGCGACGGATACCATTTATCCGCATACCGGTCAGGCGGCCAAAGCGGCTACCGTGATCGCCGCGCTGTGCGAAAAATACCACGTCGAACTGGTCGCGATTGGCAACGGTACGGCCTCGCGTGAAACCGAACGCTTCTATCTCGACGTACAGAAACAGTTCCCGAACGTGACGGCGCAGAAAGTGATCGTCAGCGAAGCGGGGGCGTCCGTGTATTCCGCTTCTGAGCTGGCGGCGCAGGAGTTTCCGGATCTCGACGTCTCCCTGCGTGGCGCGGTCTCTATCGCGCGTCGTCTGCAGGATCCGCTGGCGGAACTGGTGAAAATCGATCCGAAATCGATCGGCGTCGGCCAATATCAACACGATGTCAGCCAGACGCAGCTGGCGCGTAAGCTGGATGCGGTGGTCGAAGACTGCGTAAACGCCGTCGGCGTCGATTTGAATACCGCCTCCGTGCCGCTGCTGACCCGCGTCGCGGGCTTAACGCGCATGATGGCGCAAAACATCGTCGCCTGGCGCGATGAGAACGGTCAGTTCCAGAACCGCCAGCAACTGTTGAAGGTGAGCCGTCTGGGGCCGAAAGCGTTTGAGCAGTGCGCGGGCTTCCTGCGTATTAACCACGGCGATAACCCGCTGGATGCCTCCACCGTCCACCCGGAAGCCTATCCGGTTGTCGAACGCATTCTGGCGGCGACGCAGCAAGCGCTAAAAGATCTGATGGGCAACAGCAACGAATTGCGTCACCTCAAGGCCGCTGATTTTACCGACGATAAATTCGGCGTGCCGACCGTGAGCGATATCATCAAAGAGCTGGAAAAACCGGGCCGCGACCCGCGTCCTGAATTTAAAACCGCGCAATTCGCCGATGGCGTCGAAACCATGAACGACCTGCTGCCGGGGATGATTCTGGAAGGGGCGGTCACTAACGTCACTAACTTCGGCGCGTTTGTCGATATCGGCGTTCATCAGGATGGCCTGGTGCATATCTCCTCGCTCTCGAATAAGTTCGTCGACGATCCGCACACCGTGGTGAAAGCGGGCGACATCGTGAAGGTGAAAGTGCTGGAAGTGGATCTGCAACGTAAGCGTATTGCGCTGACGATGCGTCTGGACGAACAGCCCGGCGAAACCGCCGCTCGCCGCGGCGGCGGCGCCGATCGCGCTCAGGGCAACCGCCCTGCATCTAAAGCGGCGAAACCGCGCGGTCGTGACGCCCAGCCAGCCGGTAACAGCGCCATGATGGACGCGCTGGCAGCGGCAATGGGAAAAAAACGCTAATCGGGTAATACGCAGGCCGGGTTACTTCTTATCCGGCCTGCGATTTTGCAATACGTCCAACCCTTTCTTTTTTAATTAACAATTAAATCTTACCCATTAGAATCTGTTAATTAATTTCCTTCTGCTATCCGCACTATTAATTATCACTTTATTAACAGATGAAACCTTAATTAAACATTAAAAACGGTGAATATTTGCACATTAGGGGTATTTGCAAAAAGACAAATAAATGTTGAGCCATATCAACATCGGCGCAAATTATCGCTTATTTGTACATTCCGTCACATTTTAATCGTTGAAGATAGAAACCATTCTCATTATCATTGTGTTGTTGATTATTTACTCTTTCCTTCGTTGGCTAAACATCGGGTCTCCTGCCGCCCCCCTGAGCGCCGCATGAGGTATACATCCAGTTAGTAAGAAACAAGTAGGTCGTATGCAATTCACTCCTGACACTGCGTGGAAAATCACCGGCTTTGCGCGTGAAATCAGCCCGGCGTATCGTCAAAAACTGCTTTCGCTCGGCATGTTGCCCGGCTCTTCATTTAATGTTGTCCGCGTCGCGCCCTTAGGCGATCCGATCCATATCGAAACACGACGCGTGAGTCTGGTTTTGCGTAAAAAGGATTTGGCGTTAATAGAAGTGGAAGCGGTTTCCTGTTAATACAGTGAGTCTATAAAAATGAAAAAATTAACCATTGGTTTAATTGGTAATCCTAATTCCGGCAAGACCACCTTATTTAACCAACTCACCGGCGCGCGTCAGCGCGTGGGGAACTGGGCGGGCGTCACCGTCGAGCGTAAAGAGGGCCAGTTCGCGACAACTGACCACCAGGTCACGCTGGTAGATTTACCCGGCACCTATTCTCTGACGACCATCTCGTCACAAACCTCTCTCGACGAACAGATCGCCTGCCACTACATCCTGAGCGGCGACGCCGACCTGTTGATAAACGTTGTGGACGCCTCCAATCTGGAGCGCAACCTCTATTTGACGCTGCAGCTGCTGGAGCTGGGTATCCCCTGTATTGTCGCGCTCAACATGCTGGATATCGCCGAAAAACAGCAGGTTCGTATTGATGTCGACGCTCTGTCCACGCGTCTGGGTTGCCCTGTCGTACCGCTGGTATCGACTCGCGGCCGCGGTATCGAGGCGCTGAAACTGGCCATTGACCGTCACAACGCTAACGACAACGTCGAACTGGTGCATTATGCCCAGCCGCTGCTGCGCGAAGCAGGTTTCCTGGCCGACGCGATGGCCCAGGAGATGCCTTTACAACAGCGCCGCTGGCTGGGTCTGCAAATGCTGGAGGGCGATATCTACAGCCGGGCTTACGCAGATGAGGCGGCGCAAAACCTGGACACCTCCCTTGCCCGTCTGAAGGACGAAATGGACGACCCGGCGCTGCATATCGCCGACGCCCGTTATCAGTGTATCGCCGCTATTTGCGACGTGGTCAGCAATACCCTGACAGCCGAACCCAGCCGCTTCACCAGGGCGGTCGATAAAATTATCCTGAACCGCTTCCTCGGCTTACCGATTTTTTTGTTCGTGATGTACCTGATGTTCCTGCTCGCCATTAACATCGGCGGCGCGTTGCAACCCCTGTTTGATGCCGGTTCCGTCGCCATCTTTATTCATGGCATTCAATGGATTGGCTACACGCTGCACTTCCCGGATTGGTTAACCATCTTCCTGGCGCAAGGTCTTGGCGGCGGGATCAATACCGTCCTGCCGCTGGTGCCGCAAATCGGGATGATGTACCTATTCCTCTCCTTCCTTGAAGACTCCGGTTATATGGCGCGCGCGGCCTTCGTCATGGATCGCCTGATGCAGGCGCTGGGACTACCGGGTAAATCCTTCGTGCCGCTGATTGTCGGCTTCGGCTGTAACGTACCTTCCGTGATGGGCGCCCGCACGCTTGACGCTCCGCGCGAACGCCTGATGACCATCATGATGGCGCCGTTTATGTCCTGTGGCGCGCGCCTGGCGATTTTCGCCGTCTTTGCCGCCGCCTTCTTCGGGCAAAACGGCGCGCTGGCGGTCTTCTCGCTGTACGTGCTGGGTATTGTCATGGCGGTATTAACCGGCCTGATGCTGAAGCATACCATTATGCGCGGCGAAGCCTCTCCGTTTGTGATGGAGCTACCGGTTTACCACGTACCGCATATCAAGAGCCTGATCATCCAGACCTGGCAACGCCTGAAAGGTTTTGTACTACGCGCCGGTAAAGTCATTATCATCGTGAGTATTTTCCTGAGCGCGTTTAACAGTTTCTCGCTGAGCGGCAAAATCGTCGATAACATTAATGACTCCGCCCTCGCCTCCGTAAGCCGGGTCATCACGCCAGTCTTTAAACCGATCGGCGTCCATGAAGATAACTGGCAAGCGACCGTGGGTCTGTTTACAGGCGCCATGGCGAAAGAAGTTGTCGTCGGTACGCTGAACACACTCTATACCGCCGAAAATATTCAGGACGAAGCGTTTAATCCTGCCGATTTTCACCTCGGCGATGAACTGCTGGGCGCGGTTGACGATACCTGGCAAAGCCTGAAAGACACCTTTAGCCTGAGCGTACTGGCTAACCCGATCGAAGCGAGTAAAGGCGACGGCGAAATGGCAACCGGCGCGATGGGCGTGATGGATCAAAAATTCGGCAGCGCCGCGGCGGCGTACAGTTACCTGATTTTCGTCCTGCTTTACGTACCGTGTATCTCGGTAATGGGCGCTATCGCCCGCGAGTCCAGCCGCGGCTGGATGGGCTTCTCCATCCTGTGGGGGCTGAATATCGCCTATTCGCTCGCCACGCTGTTCTACCAGGTTACCAGCTTCAGTCAACACCCGACATACAGCCTGATCTGTATTCTGGCAGTGATCGTCTTTAACGTTGTGGTGTTAAGCCTGTTGCGCCGCGCCCGCAGCCGTGTAGACATTGAACTGCTGGCAACCCGCAAAAACGTCAGTTCCTGTTGTTCGGGCACTGCGGGCAATTGTCACTAAGGGATGTAAAAAATGGCTTCATTGATACAGGTTCGCGATCTACTGGCGCTACGGGGGCGTATGGAGGCAACGCAGATCAGCCATACGCTGCACGCTCCGCAGCCCATGATCGACGCCATGCTGAATCAACTGGAGATCATGGGTAAAGCGGTACGTATCCCGGAAGAAGCGGACGGCTGCCTTTCAGGCAGCTGTAAAAGTTGTCCAGAAGGTAAAGCCTGCCTGCGCGAATGGTGGGCCTTGCGTTAGCCTTCGCCGGGTAGCGACGTAACGCGTCTTATCCGGCCTTTATCCCGCGTTATGTTGCCCGGTACGCGTCACGCTGCCGGGCAATTTTGCGTCATGCCTTCCACAAAGATGAAAGCGTTACCGCCGTGCGCATTTATCTCCCCACGCGCCTCGCAAGCGCGCTAATCCTCTACTGCAATCAGCCCGGTCTGCGCGTAGTGTCACGCCATTGAACTTCACCGATGACGGATCGATATGGCGACCTCAACAACATCCACGCCGCATGACGCGGTATTCAAACAGTTTCTATGCCACCCCGATACTGCACGGGATTTTTTGGAAATTCATCTCCCGACGACATTACGTCAAATCTGTAATCTGAATACGTTACGGCTGGAGTCCGGTAGCTTTATTGAAGAGGATTTACGCCCCCATTATTCCGATATTCTTTGGTCGCTGGAAACAAGTGAAGGTGAAGGTTACATTTACGTGGTTATTGAACATCAGAGTACGCCGGACGCGCATATGGCATTTCGGCTGATGCGTTACGCAATGGCTGCAATGCAACGGCACCTGGAGGCCGGGCATAAGACGTTGCCGTTAGTGGTGCCAATGCTGTTTTATCACGGAAACCGCAGCCCGTATCCGTTTTCATTATGCTGGCTGGATGAATTTGCCGACCCGGTGATGGCGCGTAAGCTATACGCCACCGCCTTTCCTCTGGTCGATATTACGGTCGTGCCGGACGACGAGATTATGCGGCACCGACGGGTCGCGCTGCTGGAACTCATACAAAAACACATCCGCCAGCGTGATCTGATGGGGCTTGTCGAACAGCTGGTCGCCCTGCTGGTTAAGGGATACGCTAATGACACCCAGCTTCAAAGTTTGTTTAATTACATGATGCACACTGGCGACGCCGCGCGCTTCAATACGTTTATCCGCCAGGTGGCTATGCGTATCCCACAGCATAAGGAGAAGATCATGACTATCGCAGAAAGATTACGTCAGGAAGGACATCGTAACGGGTTACAGAAAGGGCTACAGCAAGGCAAGCAGGAAGGCCAACGGCTCGCCGCATTGCGCATTGCCCGCTCGATGCTAAACGATGGTTTCGATCGCGATACCGTGCTTAGGGTTACCGGGCTGGCGCCTGCCGATCTGGCGTCTGAAAACCATTAATCTGGCAGAATGGTCCGGGCCCGGCAACGCCCTGGTTACAGCGATGATTTTAGCGTCATCAGCGCCTGACAAAACGCCGCCGGATGCGAGATAAACGGCGCATGGGCCGCCTTCGCCATTATCTGTGATGTACTGTGCGGCCATAACGTATCGAGCAAAGGCGCGATTTTACGCGGCACCAGACCGTCCAGATAACCATACAAACGCAAAAACGGCATGTTCACATTTTTAAGCGCTTCTCGTAGATCGACCGTTTTTAAGATTTCCAGTCCGCCATTGAGCACCTCTACATCCGGCATAGGCTGCGCCAGCACTACGCTTTTTAAGGTGCGGGCATCCTGACGCGCCGTCTCCGTCCCTAACGTTTGCAGCGCCAGAAAACGCTCCACCGTGCGCTGAAAATCGTCGCTAAGCTGCTGCTGGAATCCGCCGAGGATTTCTGGTTTTATTCCCGGCCACCCCTCACGCGCGCTAAAGCATGGCGAAGAGGCGACTGTCACCAGCGCCTGAACGCGTTCAGGGTGGGTGAGCGCCATCTGACTCGCCACCAGGCCGCCCAGGCTCCAGCCAAGCCAGATAGCCTGGTCCGGCGCGTTTTTCGCTACCTGCGCCGTCATCTCTTCAAGCGTCATGGCGCCAAACCCCGAGCTGCGACCATAGCCCGGCAAGTCGACCAGATGCAGCGTAAAATGCGAGCCGAGTTCCTCGCGAATGCAATGCCATACCTCCGCGTTCAATCCCCATCCGTGCAGCAGCACAAGATGACAATTTCCCTCGCCGTAGGTCTGCCACCAGATGTCATTCATCAGTTACTGTTCTCTTTTGTCTAACAAGGATGCACCTATGCTAACAGTACCGGGATTATGCTGGCTATGCCGAATGCCGCTGGCGTTAAGCCACTGGGGGATTTGTTCCGTATGCGCGCGCGCCGTCCGCCAGCGCGTCAGCGTGTGTCCGCAATGTGGATTACCCGCCAGGCATCCTTCGCTCCCCTGCGGTCGCTGCCTGCAAAAACCGCCGCCCTGGCAGCGTCTGGTGAGCGTCAGTAACTATACGCCGCCCTTGAGTTTACTGGTGCATCAGCTTAAATTTACCCGCCGTAACGAAATTGCCGCCGCTCTGGCGCGTCTACTGTTGCAGGAAGTCCTCATGGCGCGCCGCAGCACTGGCTTGCAGCTTCCCGACAGAATCGTCAGCGTTCCGCTCTGGTCGCGCCGACACTGGCGGCGGGGATTTAACCAAAGCGATCTGTTATGCCAACCGTTAGCGCACTGGCTGGGCTGCGCGTGGGACAGCCAGACCATCACGCGGGTACGGGCGACCGCAACACAACATCATCTCAGCGCCAGGTTACGGAAACGCAATTTGAAAAACGCGTTTCGCCTTGAATTGCCGGTACAGGGTCTCCATATGGTTATTGTGGATGATGTCGTCACTACCGGAAGTACCGTCGCGGAAATCGCGCAACTGCTTTTGCGCAACGGCGCAGCGACTGTCCAGGTATGGTGCCTGTGTCGAACCTTGTAGAGCCTCGATGATGGGCGTATTATAACCAACTAAAATAGTCAACTATTAGGCCATTACTATGATCCGTATTTCCGATGCTGCACAAGCGCACTTTGCCAAACTGCTGGCAAATCAGGAAGAAGGGACGCAAATCCGCGTATTTGTCATTAATCCCGGCACTCCTAACGCAGAGTGCGGCGTTTCTTATTGTCCGCCCGACGCCGTAGAAGCCACCGATACTGCACTGAAATTTGACCTGTTGACCGCTTATGTCGACGAGCTGAGCGCGCCCTATCTGGAAGACGCGGAAATTGATTTCGTGACCGACCAGCTAGGTTCTCAACTTACATTGAAAGCGCCAAACGCGAAGATGCGCAAAGTGGCCGATGACGCGCCGCTGATGGAGCGCGTGGAATATGCTCTGCAATCGCAGATTAACCCGCAGTTGGCGGGCCACGGCGGTCGCGTCTCGCTGATGGAAATTACCGATGAAGGCTATGCAATTCTGCAGTTTGGCGGCGGTTGTAACGGTTGCTCGATGGTTGACGTCACGCTGAAAGAAGGGATCGAGAAACAGTTGCTGAATGAATTCCCGGAACTGAAAGGGGTTCGCGATCTGACCGAACACCAGCGCGGCGAGCACTCCTACTACTAAGATTTTCCCCGCATCCATGCCCGATGGCGCTTGCGCCTGTCGGGCCTTGTCTGCCCCACCGTAGGCCGAATAAGGCGTTTACGCCGCCATCCTGCGCTATCAGCCACAACTCAGAACGATGGTCCTTCTCCTTTCACCGATAACATGACCTGTGTCTCATAATTTAAATTTTGCCTGCCAGGGTCATTTTCAACACCCACATGTTACCCGTATCATTCTTATGGGCACCTAACATCCATATAACATCTGACTACGCTCATTCGTTTCAACGGTAATCAGTATTGGTGCTATTGCGACTCTGTTCCCGTCGGGAACAACAGGAATTTGTCGTCGAAACAATGACGTTACCCATAACAAAGTAAAGGCCAGGTAAATCATGCCATTAGTCATCGTTGCTATCGGTGTTATCTTGTTACTTCTTCTGATGATCCGCTTCAAAATGAACGGATTTATCGCCCTTGTCCTGGTAGCGCTCGCTGTCGGGTTGATGCAGGGAATGCCGCTGGATAAAGTCATCGGCTCCATCAAAGCCGGTGTCGGCGGTACGCTTGGCAGTCTGGCCCTGATTATGGGGTTCGGCGCCATGCTGGGCAAAATGCTTGCCGACTGCGGCGGCGCTCAACGTATCGCCACTACCCTGATCGCGAAATTTGGTAAAAAGCATATTCAGTGGGCCGTAGTGTTAACCGGCTTTACCGTCGGCTTCGCTCTGTTCTATGAAGTGGGCTTCGTTCTGATGCTGCCGCTGGTATTCACCATTGCCGCAGCAGCGAATATCCCGTTACTGTACGTCGGCGTGCCGATGGCCGCGGCGCTTTCCGTCACACACGGCTTCCTGCCGCCGCACCCGGGCCCAACCGCAATCGCCACGATTTTCCATGCCGATATGGGTAAGACGCTGCTGTTTGGTACGATTCTGGCAATCCCGACCGTGATCCTTGCCGGACCGGTTTACGCCCGTTTCCTGAAAGGTATCGATAAGCCGATCCCGGAAGGCCTGTACAGCGCGAAAACTTTTACGGAAGAAGAGATGCCGGGCTTTGGCGTCAGCGTCTGGACGTCGCTGGTTCCGGTGATTCTGATGGCGATGCGTGCGATTGCCGAGATGATTCTGCCAAAAGGCCACGCTTTCCTGCCCGTTGCCGAGTTCCTGGGCGACCCGGTAATGGCTACGTTAATTGCCGTACTGATTGCGATGTTCACCTTTGGCCTGAACCGCGGGCGTTCCATGGATCAGATTAACGATACGCTGGTCTCTTCCATCAAAATTATCGCCATGATGCTGCTGATCATCGGCGGCGGCGGCGCATTCAAGCAGGTGCTGGTAGATAGCGGCGTGGATAAATACATCGCTTCAATGATGCATGAAACCAATGTCTCTCCGCTGTTAATGGCGTGGTCTATCGCGGCGGTGCTGCGTATCGCGCTGGGCTCCGCGACTGTCGCGGCGATTACCGCAGGCGGCATTGCGGCGCCGCTGATCGCCACTACCGGCGTTAGCCCTGAACTGATGGTTATCGCAGTCGGTTCCGGGAGCGTGATTTTCTCTCACGTCAACGACCCGGGCTTCTGGCTGTTCAAAGAGTATTTCAATTTGACTATCGGCGAGACCATTAAATCCTGGTCGATGCTGGAAACGATCATCTCCGTCTGCGGCCTGATCGGCTGTCTGCTGTTGGGTATGGTGGTTTAAGCGAGACAGCTTGTAGGCCGGATAAGGCAGCAATGTGCGCCAGGATTGCCTGATGGCGCTGCGCTTATCAGACCTACGTGCTCTCACCATAATAAAGCCGGGGAAATCCCCGGCTTTATTACTTCTTCTTCGCGGCCGCTTTTCGGCGCTTATCCAAATCCTTAATCAGCTTGTTTACGCCCTCATCGGCAAACATCTGCTCCAGCGTGGCGGTGAGCTTCCGCCGCCAGTTTTTATACTGATCGCTGGTGCCCGGTACGTTAACCGGATCGGCCATATCCAGCCAGTCCTCCGGCTGAAGCCCCAATAGACCGCTGTTACTGTCGGCGATATAGCGCTGAAGTCCGCGATTTAGCGTTGGCGTCATCGACATTAACGATGCCTTATGCCCGGCGCGTTTTGGCAGACAGCCATATTTATGCAGCGCGTCCAATAGCCCCTGTTTCGCCCGCTCGCGATCCTCATACAGCCCGCGCAGAATCACTTCATCCGGATAAAGCCCCAGAGCTTTACCCAACGTCAGGTCACCGCATTCCCAATAGCCGCGCAGCGTGGGGAGATCGTGCGTCGAGGCGACAGCCATCGATTGTTGCGGATACGCACCTGGCGCGCGGAAGTTTTTCTCAAGGTCATTTTCAAACCACAGCACTTTATAAGAATAGACCCCGCTATCGCGCAGCTTGCCGACAATCTCAACTGGCACCGTCCCCAGATCTTCGCCTATCACCATACAGCGGTGACGTTGGCTCTCCAGCGCCAGAATAGAAAGCAAATCATCTACCGGATAATGGACGTAAGCCCCCTGATCCGCTGTTTCGCCATACGGTATCCACCACAGACGCAGCAACGACATGACATGGTCAATGCGCAACGCGCCGCAGTTTTGCATATTGGCGCGCAGCAGGTCGATAAAGGGCTCATACGCCCGGGCGACAATGATATGCGGGTCCATTGGCGGCAGCCCCCAGTTCTGACCGAGCGGGCCGAGGATATCCGGCGGCGCGCCGACAGATGCTTTCAGGCAGTACAGCTCCCGGTCGCACCAGGTTTCCGCGCCGCCTTCCGCTACGCCAACCGCCAGATCGCGGTACAGACCAATCGGTAGTTTAAAACTCTGGCAGGTATCCCAGCAGGCGGCGAATTGGCGCCAGGCCAGCCACTGAAGCCAGAGATAAAACTCCACCTCTTCGCGGTGCGCTTCACAGAATTGTTTTACAGCGGGAGACTCTACCGACTGGTACGCCTCCGGCCAGGCTGGCCAGCCCCAGCGCTGCTCATCCTCTTTCACCTGATACGCATGCAGCGCGTCGAATGCCGCCTGCCAGTAAAGGCTTTCGCCTTCGCGGGCGATAAAGTGACGAAACTCCGCCATTTGCGCATCGTCGCGAGCGGCAAAGCGCGTCCACGCCATCCGCAGCGCCGTGATTTTCAGCGCGGTAACGGTAGCGTAATCGACCCATTGCGCATCGCGCGCCTGTCGCAGCTGTTGCTGTGTGGCGGGCATTTGCCACCATGCCTGCGCCTCTTCGCTCAGGCGGAAATCTTCGACGGCGTTGACGTCGATATATATCACGTTCAGCCAGCGACGAGACGAGGGGCTGTAGGGACTGGCGCTCTCCGGATTCGCCGGATAAAGCGCGTGGATCGGGTTCAGGCCGATAAACGCGCCGCCGCGTGTCGCCACGTCGACCAGCATCGACTTCAAATCGCCGAAATCGCCAATACCCCAGTTTTTTTCTGAACGCAGAGTATAAAGCTGGACGCAGGCCCCCCACAGTTTTTTCCCCTCCAGCAGCGCCTGCGGCTCATAGCATCGCGGCGGGGCGACGATAATCCGGCAGTGCGTACGCTGTTCATCCTGGGTCAACGTCAGGGTGTGGTAGCCCTCCGGCAATGTAGCCGGAAGGTTAAGTTTTTTACCGCCCGTCACGCGCCCTTTGTAATGCACGCCCTCTTCCGTAGTCAGCAGCCAGGCAAACTCACCGCGCCCCTCTACCGGCAACGCCATTTTTTTACCCGCGGTATAAACCTTCACATTCGGCACGACCGCCTGTGGTCCTGTTGTCGTGCCGTGCATCGCCGCCAGCAAACGTCTCTTGGTTTCAGCGCCAATAGACTGCGGTTTGCCATGAGCATTGATGTAACTGGGGCTGATCCCCGCCGCCAGCGCGGCACTATCGAGACGTTTATTTTCCATCGCGCTCCCTTAGCGTTTTGCCTGCCAGATACGGGCTTGATAATCGCGAATAGAGCGATCGGAACTGAACATACCGCAGCGCGCGGTATTGAGGATCGCGGCGCGCGTCCACGCTTCCTGGTCACGATACAGCGCATCCACCTGCTTTTGCGCCTCGACATAAGCGGCGAAGTCCGCCATGACCAGGTACGGATCGCCCCCCTGTTTGCCGAGGCTATGCAGCATCTGGTCAAAGGCATGTTTATCGCCATCGCTGTATTGACCGCTTTCCAGCTCTTTTAGCACCGCATCCAGCACTTTGTCTTTTTTACGCCATTTCACCGGATCGTAGCCTTTGGCTTTGAGCGCCTTGACCTCTTCCACAGTATGGCCAAAGATAAAGATATTCTCTTCACCCACCTTCTCAGCGATTTCAACGTTAGCGCCGTCCAGCGTTCCCACAGTCAACGCCCCGTTCAGCGCCAGTTTCATGTTGCCGGTGCCGGACGCCTCTTTCCCGGCGGTAGAAATTTGCTCGGAAATATCCGCCGCCGGAATGAGCATTTCCGCCGCCGAGACGCAGTAATCCGGCAGGAAAACCACCTTCAGCTTATCACCCACCGCCGGGTCGTTATTAATGGCTTCCGCAACCTTATTGATAGCAAAAATGATGTTCTTCGCCAGGTAATAGCCCGGCGCCGCCTTCGCGCCAAACAGGAATACGCGCGGTACGCGGTCGGCCTGCGGGTTTTCGCGGATCTCTTTGTACAGTGCCAGAATGTGCAGTAGGTTCAGGTGCTGACGTTTGTACTCGTGCAGACGTTTGATTTGAATATCAAAAATCGCGTTGCTTGAAATCTCAATCCCGGTACGGGCCTTGATGAATTTCACCAGCCGCTCTTTGTTCGCCCGCTTGATGTCGCGATATTGCTGACGGAACTTCGCATCGTCAGCGTATTTTTCGAGGTTGATCAACTGGTCGAGATCGTTAGCCCACTCTTTTTTCAGCGTTTTATCCAGCAACGCCGCAAGCTGCGGATTGCACTGTTTGATCCAGCGACGCGGCGTAATGCCGTTGGTGACATTGTGGAATTTGTTCGGCCAAAGCTGGTGATATTCCGGGAACAGATCTTTCACCACCAGATCGGAGTGCAGCGCCGCCACACCGTTGACCGCAAAGCCGCTGACCACGCACATATTGGCCATGCGTACCTGACGGTCGTGCACCACCGCCAGTTTTGCCCATACCTGCTTATCGCCAGGCCAGGTCTTATCGACCAGCGTCTTAAAGCGATCGTTAATCTGCTTGATAATCTGCATATGACGCGGCAACAGCGCTTTGATTAACCTCTCGTCCCAGCACTCCAGCGCTTCCGGCATCAGGGTGTGGTTGGTGTAGGCGAAGGTTTTGCTGGTGATAGCCCAGGCGTCATCCCAGCTCATCTGGTGTTCATCCAGCAATACGCGCAGCAGTTCAGGGATGGCAATAGTCGGGTGGGTATCATTTAGCTGAATGACCTCATAATCCGCCAGCTCATGCAGCTTGCGTCCGGCCAGATGATGGCGACGCAGAATATCCGCTACCGAGCAGGCGCACTGGAAGTATTGCTGCATCAGGCGCAGTTTTTTGCCCGCCGTGTGGTTATCGTTGGGATAAAGCACCTTCGTCAGTTTTTCCGCATCGATACCCTGCTGTTCCGCCCGCAGGAAAGCGCCGTCGTTGAATTTGGTCAGATCAAACGGATGGGCGTGGGTCGCCTGCCACAAACGCAGCGGTTGCGCGACACCGTTACGATAGCCTAACACCGGCAGATCCCAGGCCTGGCCTGTAATCACAAAACCTGGCTCCCAGCGCCCTTCTTTGGTGACTTTACCGCCGATCCCAACCTGGACGTCCAGCGCCTCGTTGTGGCGGAACCACGGATAGCTGCCGCGATGCCAGTCATCCGGCGCTTCCACCTGCTTGCCCTCAACAAATGACTGACGGAACAGCCCATACTGGTAGTTCAGACCATAGCCGGTAGCGGACTGCCCGACAGTGGCCATCGAATCGAGGAAGCAGGCGGCCAGACGTCCCAGACCACCGTTGCCGAGCGCCGGATCGACTTCCTCTTCCAGCAGATTGGTCAGATTAATATCGTGCGCTTTCAGCACATCGCTAACGTCCTGGTACCACCCCAGATTTAACAGGTTATTTCCCGTCAGGCGGCCAATCAAAAATTCCATCGAAATGTAGTTCACATGACGCTGGCCTTTCGTCGGCTGCGCTACCGGTTGCGCGCTCAGTAATTCCGCCAGCGCGCCGCTAACGGCCTGCCACCACTGACGAGGCGTCATGTCGGACGCCGACAGTAAACCGAAACGCTGCCACTGACGCGTCAGGGCGGCCTGGAATTGATCTTTATTGAAGGTTGGCTGTGACATAGGAAATCCGTCCTCGGGTAATAAAACAACGTTATCGCTAGTTTGCCAGGCTCGATGTTGACCTTCCTCCTCCCGGCAATGATTAGGGAGGGAGGAGGAGCGGGGATGAGCATAAAAGTGTGATCGCCGCCACTTACCCCTGTATAAACGCGCCGATTCCTGTCAACGACACCCAGTGTTACGCATAATCAAATGAATAAACAGAAATAACAGTAAATCGCGAAGGGGTATTTTCGAAGATTATATGAACGCCGAAATAGTTTCTTACCTGAAATATTCAGCAGCGGGAGGTTCACTAACTTAACATAATTAATTAAACGCCTGGTATCGCCATTGTGTTAAATCCGCATCCTGTCCAGGACATTATTTACAATAACGGAAATATGACCTCAGCCCAGCTCTGACGCTCGTTTCAACCGCGCCGAATACTTTTTTAATACCGTTATTTAGAATTGTGACAGAGTGCAAATTCAGACACATAAAAAGTCTGCTTAGCTTGCATTAAAATGCTTTCTGGCCGACCTTATATCTATTAATTACGAAGCGCAAAAAAAATCGCAGTTCCCCCCATTTCCCACAGTGAAGTGATTGCTATGTTGATTCCGTCTAAATTAAGTCGTCCGGTTCGTCTCGACCATACCGTGGTTCGTGAGCGGCTGTTGGCTAAACTTTCCGGCGCGAACAATTTCAGGCTCGCCCTGGTAACCAGTCCTGCTGGCTATGGGAAAACCACGCTTGTCTCACAGTGGGCGGCGGGCAAAAATGAATTAGGCTGGTACTCTCTCGACGAAGGCGATAACCAGCAAGAGCGATTCGCCAGTTACTTAATTGCCGCTATCCAACAGGCCACCGGCGGACACTGCTCTACCAGCGAAGCGATGGCGCAAAAACGTCAGTACGCCAGCCTGACGTCCCTCTTCGCGCAGCTCTTTATTGAACTGGCGCAGTGGCATCGCCCGCTTTATCTGGTGATTGACGACTACCATTTGATTACCAATCCGGTGATTCACGACGCGATGCGCTTTTTCTTACGGCATCAGCCGGAAAATTTCACCCTGGTGGTGTTATCGCGTAATTTGCCGCAACTGGGCATCGCTAATCTGCGCGTGCGCGATCAGCTGTTGGAAATCGGCAGCCAGCAGTTAGCTTTTAACCATCAGGAAGCAAAGCAATTTTTTGACCGTCGCCTTTCGTCGCCCATTGAAGCCGCTGAGAGCAGTCGTATGTGCGACGATGTGGCCGGTTGGGCCACTGCGCTACAGTTGATCGCCCTCTCCGCGCGCCAGAACCATACCTCTGCGCATCACTCCGCCCGCCGTCTTGCCGGGATTAATGCCAGCCACCTTTCTGATTATCTGGTGGACGAAGTACTGGATAACGTGGATGTCAGCACCCGACATTTTTTACTTAAAAGCGCGATCTTACGCTCAATGAATGACGCGTTGATTGTGCGCGTGACCGGCGAAGAAAACGGCCAGATGCGGCTGGAGGAGATTGAGCGCCAGGGGTTATTCCTGCAACGCATGGACGACACGGGCGAGTGGTTTAGCTATCACCCGTTGTTTGGTAGCTTTCTGCGCCAGCGTTGCCAGTGGGAACTGGCGGCGGAACTGCCGGAGATCCACCGTGCGGCCGCGGAAAGCTGGATGGAACAGGGTTTTCCCAGCGAAGCTATTCATCATGCGCTGGCGGCGGGTGACGCGCAAATGCTGCGCGATATCCTGCTTAACCATGCGTGGGGGCTGTTTAATCACAGTGAACTGGCGCTGCTGGAAGAGTCATTAAAAGCGCTGCCGTGGGAAAGCCTGCTGGAAAATCCGCGGCTGGTGTTGTTACAGGCCTGGCTGATGCAAAGCCAACACCGCTACAGCGAAGTGAATACGCTGCTGGCGCGCGCCGAGCAAGAGATCAAAGGGGTCATGGACGGCACGCTACATGCTGAATTTAACGCGCTGCGCGCCCAGGTCGCCATCAACGACGGCAATCCGGAAGAGGCTGAGCGGCTGGCGAAACTGGCGCTGGATGAGCTTCCTCTCGCCTGGTTTTATAGCCGTATTGTCGCGACCTCCGTTCACGGCGAAGTGCTGCACTGTAAAGGCGATCTCAGCCAGTCTTTATCGCTGATGCAGCAAACCGAACAAATGGCGCGCCATCATGACGTCTGGCATTACGCGCTGTGGAGCTTAATTCAACAAAGTGAAATTCAGTTCGCCCAGGGATTCCTGCAGGCCGCATGGGAAACGCAGGAGAGAGCCTTCCAGTTGATCAAAGAGCAACATCTGGAACAACTGCCGATGCATGAGTTTCTGGTACGTATCCGCGCGCAATTGCTGTGGGCGTGGGCGCGCCTTGACGAAGCGGAGGCCTCGGCGCGCAGCGGTATCGCTGTGCTGTCCACCTTCCAGCCGCAACAACAGTTGCAGTGCCTGACGTTACTGGTGCAGTGCTCGCTGGCGCGCGGCGATCTGGATAATGCCCGTAGTCAGCTTAACCGACTGGAAAATTTATTAGGCAATGGTCGTTATCACTGCGACTGGATCTCTAACGCCGATAAAGTGCGTGTCATTTACTGGCAGTTAACCGGCGACAAGAAATCCGCCGCCAACTGGTTACGTCATACGCCCAAACCGGCGTTTGCCAATAACCATTTTCTGCAAGGGCAATGGCGGAATATCGCCCGCGCGCAGATCCTGCTGGGCGAATTCGAGCCTGCGGAAATCGTGCTGGAAGAGTTAAATGAGAATGCCCGTAGCCTGCGCTTAATGAGCGATTTAAACCGCAATCTGCTGTTACTCAATCAGCTTTACTGGCAATCCGGGCGGAAAAACGACGCCCAGCGCGTATTGCTTGATGCCTTACAGCTCGCCAACCGCACCGGATTTATCAGCCATTTTGTGATTGAAGGCGAAGCCATGGCGCAACAATTGCGTCAGCTTATCCAGCTCAATACGCTGCCGGAGATGGAGCAGCATCGCGCGCAGCGCATCCTGCGAGAGATTAACCAACATCACCGGCATAAATTCGCCCATTTTGACGAAGGCTTCGTCGAGCGCCTGCTTAACCATCCGGATGTCCCGGAGCTTATTCGCACCAGCCCGCTCACCCAGCGTGAATGGCAGGTGTTAGGGCTTATCTATTCCGGTTACAGCAACGAACAGATTGCCGGCGAACTGGCGGTGGCCGCAACCACCATTAAGACGCATATCCGCAACCTCTACCAGAAACTCGGCGTCGCGCACCGTCAGGACGCGGTACAGCACGCACAACAGTTGCTGAAGATGATGGGGTACGGGGTTTGAGGCAAAACAGGCAACGTCCTGGTGTGTAAATTTGTTTAATCATAAAACCTGAAAGCACCGGTTAACATATGGGCAAAAACGGCGCTTTTAAAATAAATCGGCATGCGTTCCTGTTCGTTCAAATCGCAGGCATTCATCCGTTATCTTATAAATAAGAATCCAGTCAGGCTCAATATGGGCATCCCGGTATCCGCTATATGAACCTTGTAACGGGTGATCTTTATAAATGGCAGGAAGGGGAAAAGGGTGGTGAATCAGAAGCGTCATAAGTGTTTTAAGTTTGCCGACATCCTTATGACGCTTTTGTGCCCGTTTTACATCTTTCTGGAACTGTCCCGAATATTCAATTTCCCTTTGCCCCATAGTCAGATCCCTAACTGGTCAAACAAATCATCAGCATCTTTGGCTTTATGAATATCAACGCCAGCTTCGCTATTTTCTATCGTTCGTGACGTTAACTCATTGGGTATGCGCAAATCAAAAGGCAATGCCTTTTCACGCGCAACTTTAGTCAGTGTAATCCGTATCAAATCAGAAATGGTTAACCCCATTTCAGCCAGGACATCTGCCGCCTGGTCCTTCAGCGTTTCGTCGATACGGGCACGAACAAGCGCATTTGCAGCCATCGATTAGTCTCCTGTACTGTGTCTCTATACAGTTCAAATTGTAGCTCAACTGAGACACACATACAAACCGGGCCCGGATGTTTGCCTTGCAATGCTCGTAAAGATGACTTAGTCGCTTACCCGGACAAGATAGCCACTTTCGGTTGCTTCACAGGAAAATCTGACCGGCAAAAACCGTTCCACCACCGCAATATTGGTAAGCAAGTGAGCGGAAGCCCGTGCCACGGTAAACGCGCCTTCGCCCGCCAGCGCCAGCGGTAAAATCAGCTGGTCGGCCAGATGCTCTCCCACCGCCGCCGGGCTTGCGAGATAGCGCCGCGCTTCATGCGCAACCTGATTAGCTACCGCTTCCGCGCTGGTGCCTTTTACGCCGAACGCGGCGAACAGTTCGGTCAACTGTTCGCTTTGGATCATCAGCAACAGCGCATTGCCCGGCCCGCAGCCGCCTTCCAGCGCAACGACATTTTTCTCCGCCAGCGGGAAATGGGCTTCCAGCGTTGCGACTTCACGTTCGCCAACGTGGTAAGGAACCGCCGCCAGCAAAGCTTCAGCGGTGGTGCGCAGCGTCTCGCCGCGCGATATCAGCGTTAGCCCGCGTAAAGACGTTGCCGGTTCGACGACCGTCGCCGCCGCGCCGCCGCCTGCCGGATAAAAGCCGTGTTTTATCAGCGTGGTGCGCTGGCTGATGCCCATCCTCGCCAACAGCGGCTCCCAGACGCGGCAGATAAAATCGGCGCTGGGCGCGGCCTGATTATGCGTCCCGCCGTGAACCTCCACGCGGGATGAACCATCGGCAAACCACAGCGCGGGCAGGACGGTTTGCAGCACCAGCATACAACTGCCCGCGCTGCCAATCGCGAAACGGTACTCGCCGCCGCGAATCGGCCCCGGCGTAAAACGCAACTGCTGCGAGCCCAGCTCGTCGCCGTTCACCTGCGCGCCGCAGATTTCCGTTGCCGCCCGCACCGCCGTTAAATGCTGGCGTAGCAGCCCCGGTTTGGCGCGCCCGGCGCGGATGTCGCTCATTTCAAACGGCTGGCCGGTTATCATTGATAAACTCAGCGCCGAGCGCAAAATCTGCCCGCCGCCCTCTCCCTGTGCGCCATCCAGCGCGATGATCCTTGCCATTTTCTATCCTTTAACGCACACCACCTGCCGCAGGGTGTACATGATTTCCACCAGGTCAGACTGCGCCGCCATCACCGCATCAATGTCTTTATACGCCATTGGGATCTCGTCGATCACGTCCGCATCTTTACGGCATTCGACATGCGCGGTGGCGCGAATCTGATCGTCAACGCTAAACAGTTTCTTCGCTTTCGTTCGGCTCATCACACGCCCGGCGCCGTGGCTGCACGAACAGAACGACTCTTCGTTACCCAGCCCGCGCACGATAAAGCTTTTCGCCCCCATCGAACCGGGAATGATACCGAACTCACCGCGCCGCGCCGAAACCGCTCCTTTACGCGTCACATAAATCTCTTCGCCAAAGTGCTGTTCTTTTTGCACATAGTTATGGTGGCAGTTGATCTCGTCCATATCGAGGACGATCGATTTTTCCACGCAGCGCTGGAGCGCCGCCAGCGCGTTTTCCATCATCGCCTCGCGGTTCAGGCTGGCGAATTGCTGCGCCCAGTGTACCGCTTTCAGGTAATCATCAAAATATTCGCTTCCTTCATTAAAATACGCCAGATCGCGGGACGGCAGCGTTTCTAACTGCTCCTGCATTTCTTGCTGCGCCAGGCCGATAAAATAGGTGCCGATGGCGTTACCGATCCCGCGCGAACCGGAGTGCAGCATGATCCATACCCGATCGGTTTCATCCAGACAGATCTCAATAAAGTGGTTACCGGTTCCCAATGTTCCCAGGTGCTTATAGCTATTGGTATTCAAAAAGCGCGGATATTTTTGCGTTAACCACTGATATCCCGCTTCCAGCTGCGCCCATTTTTCATCAACGTTGGCGGGCGGGTTTCCCCATGCGCCCACATCGCGACGCCCGCGTCCGGTGGTACGCCCGTGAGGCACAGCGGCCTCTATGGCGCTACGCAGCTCCGCCAGATTTTCCGGCAGATCGGCCGCCGTTAAGCTGGTACGCAGCGCGTTCATTCCACAACCGATATCCACGCCCACCGCCGCCGGAATAATCGCCCCTTTCGTCGGGATCACGCTACCGATGGTCGATCCTTTCCCCAAATGCACATCCGGCATAACGGCAATATGTTTGAAAATAAACGGCATTTTCGCCGTATTAATCAGTTGCTGACGGGCATCGTCTTCTACCGGTACGCCTTTGGTCCACATTTTTACCGGTGCGTTCTGGGTGGTCATCAATTCGTAATTCATCATTTTTTTCTCGTTTTAATCATTAGGGTGGCGACAAGTTTATGTGAATACACCGCTCTACCATTGAGCTACAGAGCCGGGCTCTGACGGGTCTCGAACCCGCAACAAATGTAGATCCACAGGCATTCGCCAAAATAGGGTGGCACGACAAGTTAAGGTGAATCACCCGCTCTACCGTTGAGCTACAGGGCTAAGCCCCGGCAGGGTTCGAACCTGCGTCTGGCCATACAAGGTGTAGATCCACCAGCATTCGTGCCTTCAGCGTTGCGCGACAAATTCATAGCCGGGATGATACGCATCGGGAAAGATGTAATCCCGGCCAGCATTCGCGCCGCGCTGAATACTCTTTACAGCGTCACGGCTTCAATCTCTTCCAGCCAGTGCGCGCTGCCATAGCGACCGTTAACAAAGTTATCTATCACCGTAAACACCTCGTCGCTGAAGCCGCCGACGTTCAAAATATCGCTTCGTTCCGCCGCCTGGGTGGTACCGTAAGGCAGCAGATCGATACACACCAGGCGCGCCTGCGGGTTGCGCTTTTTCAGTTCGATCCAGCATTCCATGGTGGCCGTTGAGCCATGGCGCGACTTATCAACCCACGATTCGTTATCCGACACCATAATCACCAGATCCACCCGCGCCCGCTCGTTCAACAACCTACGCAGCGGCGCGGAGCAGTTGGTGCTGCCGCCGCCAACCGCCGCCAGCTTTTGCGCGTTGTGCATAACCGACTGGCGCGCATCAAGCTGCACGTCGACCACATCGCATTCAAACGGCAGCACGCGGGCCTGCGGATGATTACGCAGCACGGCGGCGGCGATCAGCCCGGCAACGTCCACGCAGCGGATCTTACTGGTCGCCCCCTTGCGATAGCCGGTTATCGACGACTTCATCGACCCCGACACATCCGGGCAGACCACCACGTTGCCGCGAAACGGCGGAATGTTCTCCAGCGCGTACTCCATCGCCTGCGCTAAAGCCTCGCGAATAACCTGCGGCACGCTGCATTGCAGATTGCTCCACGCCGACAGCAGCTGATAAGGATAAACCCAGGACTGGCGCACCTGCGCCCTGTCCGCCAGCCGCTGCGCCACGCTGGCGGCAAGCGTTGCATTCTCAAACACGTCATGACGCGCCAGCGTATTCAAATTCATGCGCAACGTTTGCCAGCTCATCCGCTGCGCCAGTTGCGCCCATTGTTCGCGACTCAGCGGCGCGTTGGTCAGCAGTAAAAACGGCACATCGGGTAAGGCCGCGCCCATATTGCCTTCACGAAACGCCAGCAGCGCGCGCGTTTTTTCCGGCAGTTGCGCCTTATCGCACGGCTTACCAATCAGCCAGGCAAAGAAGGCTTCCTGCCACGCCGCCTGCGGCCGTGGGTGCACCATTTTGACGATATCCGCCAGCGACGGCATATTGCCCACCGATGCCTGCAATAAGCGCTCTTCGCTGGCGTTCTGCAACCAACGCTGCACCAGCTTCTTTGGCCGCGTCCCCAGCGAGCGCCGCCCGGTCACGCCGCTGCGCAACATTTGCACAAAGTTACGCAGCATCCGGCCATTATTGATCACCCGCGCAAATACTACCGGCAGCAGCGCCGAGCCACGCGCCGCCAGAATGGCGGTCAACAGCGCGGGCATATCCTTCATCATCCCGCGTTCGCGGCCATAAATCGCCAGTTGCGCTAAAAACAGATCGTCGAGATCTTTCGCTGTCGCCAGAACATCATTTAGCTGCGCCTGGCCGCTGACATAAAAAGTCTCGTTCATGCAACCGGTCATCACCATTTGCGCCAGTGTATGGCGTGGGGTGAAGGCGAAGGCCGCTGCGCCTTGCTGATTGCTGGCGTTGGCCAGCGGCGCGTCCCTTAACAGCGAACGGAACAAAAGTGGATTAGCCATTTGTTTTTCCCATTTCCGTTATTCTCCATGCCAGAGTTATTGCAACCAGCGTGCCAGAAAATAAATTATTTTATAGTCTATTGATTTTTAAGTTATTTATTTCCTTAGCGTTCAGGTGAAAGAAAAATGCCTGCACGGCAGCCATTAAAAAGCGATAAAATTATCTCGTCTTTTAGAAGGAAATCTAAGATGCGAAAAACGGTGGCCTTTGGTTTTGTCGGCACGGTGCTCGACTATGCAGGACGCGGCAGTCAGCGTTGGGAAAAATGGCGCCCTACTTTGTGTCTGTGTCAGCAGGAGACGCTGGTCGTTCACCGCCTGGAACTGCTGTACGATGCCCGCTCTCGCTCGCTGTTTGAAGGATTAAAGAAGGATATCGCCAGCGTCTCGCCGGAAACGGAAGTCGTCGGCGTAGAAATCGCGATCCGCAACCCGTGGGACTTCGAAGAGGTTTACGCCTGCCTGCACGATTTCGCCCGCAGCCATACCTTTCATCCCGAAGATGAAGACTATCTGATTCATATCACCACCGGCACCCACGTCGCGCAGATCTGCTGGTTCCTGCTGGCGGAGGCGCGCTATCTACCGGCGCGATTAGCGCAGACCTCGCCGCCGCGCAAAAAAGATAAACCGCATAGCACGGGCGACGTGACGATTATTGACCTCGACCTCAGCCGCTACAATGACATCGCCACCCGCTTCGCCCAGGAGCGGGAGGAGACGCTCAACTTCCTGAAGTCCGGCATTGCAACCCGCAACCCGTGTTTCAACCGGATGATTGAGCAAATTGAGCGCGTCGCGATACGCTCCCGTTCGCCAATCCTGCTCAACGGCCCGACCGGCGCGGGCAAGTCGTTTCTCGCCCGTCGCATCTATGAACTAAAACTGGCCCGCCACCAGTTCAGCGGCCCGTTTGTCGAAGTGAACTGCGCCACCCTGCGCGGCGACACGGCGATGTCGGCGCTGTTCGGCCACGTTAAGGGGGCGTTTACCGGTGCGAGAGAGGAGCGTGCAGGACTGCTGCGCAGCGCCGACGGCGGCATGCTGTTTCTTGACGAAGTGGGAGAACTGGGCGCGGATGAACAGGCCATGTTGCTGAAAGCCATTGAAGAGAAACGCTTTTACCCTTTCGGCAGCGACCAGCAGGTCAGCAGCGATTTCCAGTTGATTGCCGGCACGGTGCGCGACCTGCGCCAGCGAGTGGCGGAGGGGACATTCCGCGAAGACCTGTACGCGCGCATTAATCTCTGGACCTTCGAACTACCGGGCCTGCGTCAGCGCCAGGAAGATATTGAACCAAACCTTGACTACGAACTGGAACGCCACGCGGCGCTAACCGGCGACAGCGTGCGTTTTAATACCGAAGCGCGCCGCGCCTGGCTGAGCTTCGCCACCTCGCCGCAGGCCGCCTGGCGCGGTAACTTCCGCGAACTCTCCGCCAGCGTCACCCGCATGGCGACGCTAGCGGACAACGGGCGAATCACGGTCGAAACGGTAGACGATGAAATCGCGCGTTTGCGCTATAGCTGGAATGACCATCGCCCCTCCGCGCTCGACGGATTGCCGGGCATTGACGCAACGGCGCTGGATCTGTTTGACCGTATGCAACTGGAAAACGTCGTTGCCATCTGCCGCCAGGCGAAAACCCTTTCCGACGCCGGGCGGCAGCTATTCAACGTTTCCCGTCAGGGGAAAGCCACGGTGAATGACGCTGACCGGCTGCGTAAGTACCTGGCGCGTTTTGGGCTGACGTGGGACGTTTTACAGAATTAACACAGCTCCAGTTGAATATGGTTCTCCGTCAACACCTGCATCACGCCCGGCGGCGGCAGGGTATCGGTGTAGACCGCATCGACCATACTAATGCTGCCCATGTTTACCATCGCGTTACGGCCAAATTTAGAGTGATCCACCACCAGCATCACGTGGCGCGAATTTTCGATAATCGCGCGCTTGGTGCGTACCTCATGGTAGTCAAATTCCAGCAACGAGCCGTCGCTATCAATACCGCTAATACCGAGAATGCCGAAATCGAGACGGAACTGGGCGATAAAGTCCTGCGTCGCTTCGCCAATAATGCCGCCGTCGCGGCTACGGAGTTCACCGCCGGCGAGGATAATACGAAAATCCTCTTTCGCCATTAGCGTGTTCGCTACGTTCAAATTGTTGGTCACGATCCGCAAATTACTGTGCCCTAACAGGGCGTGCGCTACGGCTTCCGGCGTCGTGCCGATATCAATAAACAGCGTTGAACCATTGGGGATCTGGGCCGCGACTTTGCGAGCGATGCGCTCTTTTTCTTCCGTTTGCGTCGCCTTACGATCGTGCCACGGCGTGTTCACCGAGCTGGAGGGCAACGCCGCGCCGCCGTGGTGGCGCAAAATCATATTCTGTTCCGCCAGATCGTTAAGATCCCGACGAATGGTTTGCGGGCTGACAGAAAAATGCTCCACCAGCTCTTCCGTACTGACGTACCCCTGTTTTTTTACCAGTTCAATGATCGCGTCATGCCGTTGTGTTTGTTTCATGAATAATCTCTGAAAGTAACCAACCTTGCGCCGGATAGCGGCATTCGCCCTACCCGGCCTGGAAAAATATCTCGACCACAGGCCGGATACGCCTCACGTTCGTTTTCGCGCATTCAGCGTATCAACAAAGGCCATCGCTAAACCGACGATAAGCCCGGCGATGTGCGCGCCGTTCGCCATAGACATGCCAAACCAGTCAAACCAACCAGCGACTATCCACAATAATGCAAAAATAATTAAGCCGCGCTGGAGGTAAATTCCGCTTTGCGGATCGCGCTCTCCACGCAGCCACACGTAACCCATCAGCGCATAGACGACGCCAGACAGTCCGCCAAACCACGGGCCGCTAAATTTCTGCTGTACATAGCCGCTTAGCAGCGCGCTTATCACCGTAATGACGATTAATTTACCGCTGCCCAGGCGCTTCTCTACCGCCCCGCCGAGATACCACCACCACAGCAGGTTAAAAAGAATATGCATCAGTGAGAAGTGCATAAAGATATGGGTGAAGTAGCGCCAGACTTCAAATTTTAAAACCGGATCGAACGGCCACGCCAGCCACACCATCACCGTCTGATCGCCGATGAGACTCATCGCGATATAGACCAGCACGCAGGCGAGCATCACGATCCAGGTAACAGGGCCGGCTCGTTCACGCAGCGTGGCGAGAAAGGGAAAACGGCGATAGCGTAGCCCGCTGTTAGTCTGCCCGGACTGCCAGCTAGCCGCCAGATAACGCGGATCGCCGGGATTTTCTATAAACCGCGCCAGCTCGCCCCGCACACGTTCGGCCTGCGATTCATCTGCCAACCAGATATCGCTTTGATTATGTTGCTGAATAGTAAGAATGACGCCCTGGGTGGCCATGTAATCAACAAATGCCTGCGCCACGCGAGGATTCGCAAAGGAAGTAATCATCAACATTATTGCTGTCGCTTAGTCCATACAAAAGAAGACAGTATATATACCCTTCTCGTCGGAGGCTGCATCTTTATGGGATTACGCGCCATTCGCGACATCGGCAGGGAAACGGCGATGCCAGGCCTCAAACCCGCCGTCAATGCTGTAAACCGCATCATAGCCTTGCTGGAGCAGATACTGCGCGGCGCCTTTACTACTGTTGCCGTGATAGCACATTACCATCACGGCGGTATCGAAACCATGCTCACGCATAAACGCGCCCAGCGTATCGTTAGTCAAGTGAAACGCCTGCGGCGCATGACCCATGGCATAACTTTGCGGATCGCGAATATCGACCAGCACCGCCGCGCCCTGGTGCAGTTTCTGATACGCCTCTTCTACAGTGATACATTCAAATTGTTCCATGAATCGCTCTTTCATTATTGCCGGTGAAGCCAATTAAGGCATTTTATCGCCCAGTGTACGTTGACGGAGTAGCTTAGCGCCATAATGTTATACATATCACTCTAAAATGTTTTTTCGATGTTACCAATAGCGCGTTTCTTTGCTATCATGTTCGATAACGAACATTTTTGAACTTTAACGAAAGTGCAAGAGGGCAGCATGGAAACCAAAGATCTGATCGTGATAGGCGGGGGCATTAACGGTGCAGGCATCGCGGCTGATGCCGCCGGGCGCGGTTTGTCCGTACTCATGCTGGAAGCGCAGGATTTGGCCTGCGCAACCTCTTCCGCCAGTTCGAAACTTATCCACGGCGGCTTACGCTACCTTGAGCACTACGAGTTCCGTCTGGTCAGCGAAGCGCTGGCAGAACGTGAAGTGCTGTTGAAAATGGCGCCGCACATCGCCTTCCCGATGCGTTTTCGTCTGCCGCACCGCCCGCATTTACGTCCGGCCTGGATGATCCGTATCGGTCTGTTTATGTACGATCACCTCGGCAAACGTACCAGTTTACCCGGTTCCACCGGTGTGCGGTTTGGCGCAGATTCGGTGCTCAAACCGGAAATCGTGCGCGGATTCGAATATTCCGACTGCTGGGTAGACGATGCGCGTCTGGTGCTGGCTAACGCACAGATGGTGGTGCGTAAAGGCGGCGAAGTCCTTACCCGTACTCGCGCAACCGCCGCTCGTCGGGAAAATGGCCTGTGGATTGTCGAAGCGGAAGATATCGACACCGGTAAAAAATATGTCTGGCAGGCGCGCGGACTGGTTAACGCCACCGGACCGTGGGTCAAACAGTTCTTCGACGAAGGGATGCACCTGCCGTCGCCATATGGCATCCGCCTGATCAAAGGCAGCCATATCGTCGTGCCGCGCGTCCATAATCAGAAGCAGGCGTATATTCTGCAAAACGAAGATAAGCGTATCGTCTTTGTCATTCCGTGGATGGAAGAGTTTTCGATCATTGGCACGACCGATGTCGAATATAAAGGCGATCCGAAAGCGGTAAAAATTGAAGAGAGCGAAATTAATTACCTGTTGAAGGTTTATAACGCGCACTTCCAGAAACAACTGGGGCGCGATGACATCGTCTGGACGTACTCCGGCGTCCGTCCGCTGTGCGATGATGAGTCCGACTCACCGCAGGCGATCACTCGCGATTATACCCTTGATATTCATGATGAAAACGGCAAAGCGCCGCTGCTTTCCGTGTTTGGCGGTAAGCTCACGACCTACCGTAAGCTGGCTGAACACGCGATGGAAAAACTGGCGTCTTATTATCCAGGCATCGGCCCGGCATGGACCAAAACGTGCGTACTGCCCGGCGGCGACATCGACGGCAGCCGCGAAGATTACGCGGCGAAGCTGCGTCGTCGTTATCCGTTCCTGACGGAATCGCTGGCGCGCCACTATTCGCGCACTTACGGCAGCAACACGGAGTGGATTCTCGGCGAAGCCACGTCGCTGCTTGATTTAGGCGAAGATTTCGGTCATGAGTTTTACGAGGCGGAACTCAAGTACCTGGTGGATCACGAATGGGTGCGCCGTACTGAAGACGCTATCTGGCGTCGCACCAAAGAAGGCATGTGGCTGACCGCCGAACAGCAGTCCCGCATCACCCAGTGGCTGGCGGCGTATGTTGAGAAACACCAACTTTCAATGGCGTCGTAATAAAATCCGGGGCGGTTTATACCGCCCTTTTCGCCACATACCGCATTCACTCGCCGGGTTTTGTACAGCCGGGCATATGATTAGTGATACGGTAGCGATCGACACTTATTTGGGTAATAAAGAAGGGTTTTGCCCGCGCTTCGCTATTCCAGAGAGTTTTCCCCGTTTTACACCAGCTTTTATGAGAAAAGTTGGCATAATGAACCACACTCTCCTCCCCCAGCACGCTTTCAAAATGCGCGCGTTTATCACCGTCGGCCACGCTAAAGTCAGCATAAAAAAGATTGCTGTCCAGGTTAAACGTCATCTCTATTTCACTGGCGGACGATGGAAAGAACACAGGCAGCCAGGTCCAGATACCGGATTGCTCGGGTATGGCGGCATAATCAGGAAAATAGCTTACCTGGCGATCATCGCAGGCGGTCAGCACAGCGATGATGATTAATGCTGCACCACACCGGAGGACCTGATTAATCAGCTCAGCAACAATATCTTTATGCCACGAAGTGGATTCACGCCGTGCAATACGAATATCAGCGCCGCTGGCCGGGTCTATGCCAACCCGTTCCACATATAATTTAACCTCTTCCATTTAGTCCCTTTATTTCGCGGCCGGATACAGCGGCACATATCCCACATCCTGCACCAACTGTTGTCCCTGCGGGCTTAGAAACCAGTCCACCAGCTTTTGTGTTTCCGCTGTGGGGTGTTCACGGGTGACCATATAAACATCAACCGTGTACGGGTAACTGCCGTTACGAATATTTTCAACCGTCGGCGCAACATCGTTTATCGCCAGTAATTTAATCTCTTTATTGCTGTGCATCTGCGTAGCGTAATAACGAAAGGTATAGCCAATGGCGTTGTGCGTATTGCGATACTCAGCCACGATATCCACCATATCCCCCATCGCGGTTGCCACTGATGTTGTTTGCGCTGGCATCAGCTTCGTTTCTTTCATTACCTTCGCCAGCATCGCCGTTTGGCTGCCAGAGTTTTCCGGTCGCTGCCAGGGCTTAATGTCGATTGCCTCTCCGCCCACCTCATTCCAGTGGGTGATTCTTCCGCTAAAAATGCCGCGAATTTGTACATCACTCAACGATGACACGGGATTGTTTTGGTTGACGATAAACACAAACGCTTCACGTGCAAAGGGGGTGTAAACCAGTTTTACGCCACTGGCCTCGGCCAATTGCTTTTGAGCAGTGGAAGGCTGGGCGACAAAAATAAGATCGGCATTACCGTTAAGGATATTTTGATAGGCTTCAATGGTTCCCTGGTTTTCAAGGTAGTCTTCAGGGCAGATATCATCCGGAAAGCGCGTAAGCGCATAAAAAGCCGAGGCGTATAACGGCAAGCCAGCCGTTGCGCCATCGAGCCGCGGCCAATTTTGGGTGAGCAAAAGTGTCGGTTCATCGCGCAGCCCGGTTAGCTTGTTGCCCCATGTGTGCGCCTGATAATCGCGGAAATAAAGATATTCACTGCTCTCGGGAGCGGGATACTTCACGGCATAAAGATGTGACTGGTATACGGCACAGCTCCCGAAAAACAGCAGGCAAATCACCAGCAGATTACGACAAGAGTAGCCCGCACCGCCGCGTAGCACTCCCCAACGCGCACCGCCATACCCCAATGCAAAACAGAGCTGCGAGCCAACCGGGATGAGCAACACTGCCCATACCCAGCCGTTGAAAAAGGATATTACGCTGGGTACTAACCAAAGCGTTTGCACCACCTGGGCGATGGGTTTACGCCCTATCGCGCGAATATTAAGATCGGTGAGAAACATCAGGATGACCCACCCCATCAGCACCACCAGAGCGGGCATAAGCAGGCAGCAATCACGCCATTCTGGATTTACCTCTGATGCATTTCCCTTTCCCCATATTCGGCCACAGAGAAAAATTAACCCCGCGCCCAGAAGCGCTACCGGGATAATGGTCGCCTTCTCAATAGATTGCGCGATGGGGATACTATTTTCAAGAACGCTAATGTACGCCCACATTCCCCCCACGATAATCGTAATAATGTTCACCAGCAGCGGCACGCCGATAAACGCCATCATGATTGACAAAAAAAGCCACTTAGCATTTTTCATTTTTCTATCCGCTAATCCCTGCGATAGCGGAAGTATAAACCCGGTAGTCCTGAGCACCCCCCATGCATTTTTCTGAAATAGCGACGTTAAAACATTCACGATAGCGGCAGACAGAAGTTGAAAGTTCCGGCTGCCGTTTTTTATTTACAGGCTCACATTAACCTGCAAGATCGATCTTTTTCCGCGCCTGCCCAACAGCATCGGCGGCCCGCAATGCCGCCTGCACAGCCTCCGGCGTAATGGTAAACGGCTCGTTGTGCATCGTTTCCCCGGTTTGACAAGACGCCCTGGCAACGGCCAGCAGTTCATCATCGCTAACGCCAGCCAGACCAATATCCGCCAGCGTGGTGGGCAAGCCTATATCTTCACAAAATTGATAAACCTCCTCGATAAGCTCAGGCGCTCTATCGGTGAGCATAAGCATTGCCAGCGTGCCAAACGCAACCTTTTCCCCATGCCAGTATTTGTGCGTGGCGGGCAGTACCGTCAGACCGTTATGAATGGCGTGCGCCGCCGCCAGCCCACCGCTTTCAAAACCGAGCCCGGATAATAGCGTATTCGCTTCGATAACATGTTCGAGCGCCGGAGTAACCTGATGTTGTTCACAAGCAAGCTTCGCCAGGCGCCCATAGCGCATTAAGGTGGTGTAGCAAAAGCGCGCCAGCTCAAATGCGGTCATCGGTCCTGGCCTAGTGGTCATATTGCCTGCCCCTTTGATGCGGCAATCTTCCGCTTCAAACCAGGTTGCCAGCGCATCGCCTATCCCGGAAACCAAAAAGCGTACCGGCGCGGCAGCAATAATACTGCTGTCCACCAGCACAAGCGTCGGGTTACGTGGAATCATCAGGTAGCGTTTGAATTTCCCTTCTGGCGTATAGATAACAACCAGTGAACTGCACGGCGCATCCGTTGAGGCCAGAGTAGGAACCACGGCAATAGGCAGCCGCAGGCTGGCGCCGGTTGCTTTTGCCGTATTCAGGGTTTTCCCGCCCCCCATACCAACAATCACATCGGCGCCAATTTCCTGCGCGCGTGCGGAGATGCGAGCAATTTCCTCATCACTGCACTCGCTACTGAACACTTCGATATCAAATTCAATCACCCCGTGCAGTGCTGTTGCAACTGTATCCCGGTAGGTGTTGTGAACAACAGGATCCTGCAAAATCAGCGCCTTATGACCGAGTGCGGCCAATTCCTGCGGGAGATGCGTTGTCAACGCTCCTTTACCCTGAACATATCGTGACGGAAAGATCGCGGTAGTAACCATTGTTTCTCCTTAAAAAGCATTAAAGTTCAATATACAGAACACAAATTCCACATAAAGAATTTAATGCTGTTTACTCTGAACGCACAATGACCAGGTGAGAGCATAATCTTATCCTGTGAGGCAGCGCACAATTTTGGCTATGTATTAGACCGATGAGCAGTTTCCATTGGGTTATCCGCTCTTTCTCACCTTATCTCCGTTCATTTTTGAAGCAAATCACAAAATATAACCTTCCTTAGAGTATGGAATTGACGCTGTATGAATACGTCGGCATAGTGTCAATATACAGAACAGTAGTTCCATATACAGAACACATTTTTGATACTAAAGGGATGCAATGATGAGCATTGAAATAGAGAAACCGACCACACGAGGGCGCTGGCTGCATATTATTCCAGCCACGATCCTCGTTTATATCGTGGCCTATATGGACAGGACCAATATCGCCATTGGGATCGCAGGCGGCATGGATGAAGATTTAGGCATGACGGCTTCTTTTGCCGGTCTGGTCGCCGGGATCTTCTTTATTGGTTATATCTTCCTGCAAATTCCCGGCGGTCAGATAGCCGAGCGGCTAAGCGCCAAAAAGTTAATTGCCTGGACAATCGTCGCCTGGGGGGGCTTTGCCCTGCTGACCGGTTTTGTTCAGACACCGACGCAGTTGTTGATTATCCGCTTTGTGCTCGGCGTGGCGGAAGGTGCTGTGTATCCCGCCATTCTGGCGCTGATTGGCCACTGGTTCCCAAATGAGGAGCGCGCCAGGGCTATCGCCTATTTCCAGATGAACCTGGCCGTCGCTTCTATTATTACCGGGCCGCTTTCCGGCTGGCTTATTGAAACCTACGGCTGGCGGGAGATGTTTATCATCGAAGGCTTGCTCTCTCTGGGACTGCTCTTTGTCTGGCTACCTTTGGTTTCCGATCACCCGCATCAGGCAAAGTGGCTGGATCCGAAAGAGCGCGCCTGGATCGAACAAAAATTGCTGGCCGATCGCGCGTTGAGTATTGGCGGAGAGCAAAGCAGCATTCGCGGCGTATTAAAAAGCATCAACCTGTGGAAGCTTGTCGGTATCTATTTCTTCGTACAGGTCGGCTTCTATGGCTTCGCGCTATGGATGCCAAATCTGATTAAACACCTGACCGGCAGCGGCATGACCATCGTTGGGGTACTCACTGCGGCGCCTTACGTTCTGTGCATTATCGGTCAGTATTACATCGCCAAATGGTGTGATAAGACGATGAATCGCCGCCTTTACACGGCTATTCCTCTGCTGGGTTTCGCGGTCTGCCTCGCCCTCTCCTTATTACTGAAAGATAACGTCTGGCTCGCCTACGGCATGATGGTTATTTGCGGGTTCTTCCTGCAAGCCTATGCCGGTCCATTCTGGACGCTGCCGCCATTACTCTTCGCCCCCAACGTTCTGGGCGGCGTGCGCGGCACGATCAACGCCCTGGGCAACATTGGCGGCTTTATCGGTCCGTACCTCGTCGGGCTGTTAACGGTGACGTTCTCGCAAACAGCAGGAATGACCGTACTGGTTGCCGCCCTGCTTATCGCCGTTGGACTGCTTTTCAGCTTACCTTCTGTTACCGCTCGTCCTGCAGGTAGCAGTAACACACCTAACACCTCGACGCCGGGTGCGTCACTTAAACAGGAAGGAATCGCCAAATGAGCCAAAAATGTCAACATGCTCGCGACCTGTGGTCGCAGCTCGACGCCCTGCGTCTTGGAATGAATTACAGCAAAGAAGATGTCAATAAACTGCAGGTCCTGGTGGATGATTGCTATGGCGAAAGTCATCCGGGCAGTTTCCATCTTAACCAACTGGGCGATGAAGCCGTGCTGGGTGTTCATGAAAGCGGCGGGCGCGCGGTCCGTCACCATGTGACGGATATCTGCGACGGCTGGGGTCAGGGCCACGATGGGATGAACTACATCCTGGCATCTCGCGAAGCCATTGCCAACATGGTCGAAATTCATGCCTCAGTGGTGCCTTATGATGCCGGTATTCTGATCTCAAGCTGCGATAAATCTATCCCGGCGCATCTGATTGCCGCCGCACGCCTGAACCTGCCGCTGCTGCATATTCCCGGCGGTTCTATGCGTCCGGCACCGAATATGAGTACTTCTGACCTCGGCGGGATCACTGCTAAGTTGAAGAAAGGCGAAATCGGCATTCAGCAAGTAGAAGCCATGCAGCAATGCGGTTGCCCCACCGCCGGAGCCTGCCAGTTTATGGGAACGGCCAGTACCATGCAGTGCATGTCAGAGGCCTTGGGGCTGACCCTGCCAGGCAGCGCTTTGCTGCCATCGACCCTGGCGGAAATTCGCCGCGTTGCCAGAACCGCAGGCCACCAGGCGCTGTATCTGGCGGAGAAAAATATCACCACCCATAAGATCCTGACTCCTGCGGCGTTTGAAAATGCTATCAAAGTCCATGCTGCTATTGGTGGCAGCACCAATGCGATGATCCACCTTCCGGCCATCGCTCATGAACTTGGATGGGAGCTGAAGCCCGAACTGTTTGATCGGATCAATAACGAAATCCCTTATCTGACCAATATTCAGCCCAGCGGTGAATACGTTACCGAAATGATGTGGTTCGCTGGCGGCGTGCCAATGGTGCAATGGTATCTGCGCGATTATCTGGATCTTGATGTTCTTACCGTGACTGGCCGTACGCTCGGCGACAACCTGGAAATGCTCCATCAATCTGGCTTCTTTACCCGTAACCACGGTTACCTCAACAATTACAAAGTCAGTCCGGAGGAGGTGATCCGTAAACCAGAAAATGCCACCAAAAAAGGGTCGATTGCGGTACTGAAAGGCAACATCGCGCCTGAAGGAGCGGTCATTAAATACGCGGCCTGTGCGCCGGATATGCACCACCATACCGGTCCTGCTCGGGTCTTTAACTCCGAAGAAGACGCTCAGCAGGCCATCATCCATAACCATATCGAACCCGGCGACGTCATTTTCATTCGCTACGAAGGCGCAAAAGGCTCTGGCGCACCGGAAATGCTGATGACCACCGATGCCATCGTGTATGACAAACGCCTCGACGGAAAAGTCGCATTGATTACCGACGGTCGTTTCTCTGGAGCGACCAGCGGGCCATGTGTCGGACACGTCTCGCCAGAAGCCGCTGATGGCGGGCCGATTGCCCTGGTGGAAGATGGTGATTTAATCGAAATGGATGTGAAAGGCCGCAAGCTCAATATTGTAGGGATCGACGGGGTGTTTAAAACAGAAGAGGAAATACGCCGCTGCCTTGAAGAGCGTCGAGCAAGCTGGAAGAAACCTGATTATTCAAACCGTCACGGCGTCTTTAAACAGTTCACCGCTAATGCAACATCATTAATGGCCGGAGCCTGGCTTAAATAATATCCCTGGCGGGCTACGGCTCGCCTGTTTTAAGGATCAATACATGACTCAGATTACGAAATTTCACGGCGTATTTCCGCCAGTTCCGACCATTGTTAATGCGCAGGGAGAGTTAGATAAAGTCGGCATGGCAACCTTGCTGGATCATCTTATTGCAAGCAAGGTCAATGGCGTATTACTGCTGGGCAGCGGGGGGGAATTTTGCCATATGACCAATGCGCTGCGTCTGGAAACCGCAGAGTTTTGCGTCCGTCATATTAACCGCCGTATTCCAGTACTATTAGGTATTAGCAGCACCAGCACGCAGGAAGTGATTGAGTATGGTCAGCATGCCGACCGACTCGAAGTCGATGCCGTGCTGGTACTCAATCCCTACTATGCCAGATTGACCGATGAGTATATTTATCATCATTTCAAAACCGTGGCTAATAACATAAAAAGCCCGGTCATTCTCTACAACTTTCCAGCATTGACGGGACAGGACCTTAGCGTTGATTTAATTACCCGGCTGGCGCAGGATCACCCCAATATTATCGGCATTAAGGATACCGTTGATAATATCAGCCATATTCGTGAAATCATCAATAATGTCAGGCCAGTGCGTCCGGACTTCGTTATTTTCTCCGGCTATGATGAATATATGATGGATACACTTATCTTAGGCGGCAACGGCGGGATCCCAGCGACAGCGAACTTTGCGCCGCAGCTAACCTGCGGGATCTACCGCGCGTGGTGTGAAAAAGAGTATGAGACAATGTTCGGATTACAGCGCCGGCTGTCCGCGCTTTCCACTATTTACAGCCTGGATTCACCTTTCTTCGGGATAATCAAAAAGGCAATTCAGCTTAGCGGAGTCGATATTTCAACTCATGTAATGCCCCCCGTTTTGCCGGCAAATGAAGAACATATTTCGAATTTGAAGCAGATCTTACAGCGTGCGGGACTTTAAGCTATGACGAAAGCGGGCTTCTTGCCCGCTGTGTCTTTTTATTTCAGCACATCAGACGCGTCAGGCTACGGCTGGCATCCATCATCAGCGTAGCAAGCGACTCGCGTTTATCATCGGGGATCTGGAACGTAACGCCGGATACGCTCAGGGCGGCGATCACTTTCCCCTGCGTATTGAATACCGGCACCGCAATGCAGCGCACGCCAAGGGAGTCTTCTTCGTTATCATAACCCCAGCCGCGACGGCGAATTCCTGCTAACTCCTGCTTAAGGATATTCACATCTGTGATCGTCGTATCCGTAAAACGCGTTAATATCTGATCTGGAGGCAGCAACTCCTCCAGCTCTTCCCCGCTAAGCCATGCAATCAGCACCTTCCCCAGCCCTGAGCTATGTAATGAGAGGCGCTTGCCCTCCCAGCTTCGAATCACAATAGCCTGTGGGCTTTCGACTTTCAGAAGATAAATGGGGGCATCGCCCTCCAGAACGCCAAGATGGCAGGTCAGGCCGGTGTTATCGCGAATCTCTTCAAGAATCGGTAACGCGATTTTTTTAATGTCATACTGTTCCGCCGCTTTATTACCTAATTCATACAGGCGTAGCCCCAGATAATACTTGTCTTTTTCCTGGCGTAATAACCCATGCTCCACCATGCCGTTGAGCAAAGATGAGGTACTGCTTTTCGCAATCCCTGAATTTTGATGGATCTGGGTAAACGTTGCGCCATCGCACTCCAGAAGGTAAGCAAATACGCGCATAATTTTATCGAGAGCCGGAATAGATGTCGTAATCTTTTTCATATTATTATCAATTAATTATGGATTTTTCTGCTAATACTATACACCAGTACTCAACCCTTTTTCCATGACAGAGACCAAGTGCCGCTAACAGATTCAGCAGACGAATATCGGCATACCCCCCGAATATACCACGATAAAAAACGGGGCCGTTTGGCCCCGTTCTCAAGCGTTAAACCGCTACAACCGCACCGGATCAATATGCCAGATATTTTCGGCATACTCTTTGATGGTTCTGTCCGATGAGAAGTAGCCCATATTGGCAATGTTGAGCATCGCTTTCGTCGTCCATTCTTCCGGGCGACGATACAACTCATCCACCTTATCCTGGCAGTCCACGTAGCTGCGGTAGTCCGCCAGCACCTGATAGTGATCGCCAAAGTTAATCAGCGAATCTACCAGATCGCGGTAACGGCCTGGCTCTTCCGGATTAAAGACGCCGCTACCAATCTGCGTCAGTACCTGATGTAGCTCTTCATCTTTTTCATAATAGTCGCGAGGCTTATAACCCTGCCTGCGCAACGCTTCCACCTCTTCTGCAGTATTACCGAAGATAAAGATATTCTCCTCGCCGACATGCTCCTGCATCTCTACGTTCGCGCCATCCAGCGTGCCAATGGTGAGCGCGCCGTTCAGGGCAAATTTCATATTACTGGTGCCGGAAGCTTCTGTCCCTGCCAGCGAAATCTGCTCAGACAGGTCGGCAGCGGGAATGATCACCTGCGCCAGGCTGACGCTGTAGTTCGGGATAAACACTACTTTCAGCTTGTCGCCAATCTGCGGATCGTTGTTAATCACTTTCGCCACGTCGTTGATCAGATGAATAATGTGTTTTGCCATGTAATAGGCGGAAGCCGCCTTACCGGCAAAAATATTCACCCGCGGCACCCAGTCGGCCTCCGGATTTTCTTTAATGCGGTTATAGCGGGTAATGACATGCAGTACGTTCATCAACTGCCGCTTGTATTCGTGAATACGCTTAATCTGCACGTCGAATAACGCTTTAGGGTTCACCACCACATTCAGTTGTTGCGCTATCACTACCGCCAGCCGTTTTTTATTTTCCAGCTTCGCCTGACGCACCGCATGATTGACCAGCGGATAATCACAATGCTGCTTCAGCTCGCTGAGCTGACTAAGATCGGTACGCCAGGTACGACCAATATTCTCATCCAGCACGTCAGAAAGCGGCGGGTTTGCCAGCGCCAGCCAGCGGCGCGGCGTAACGCCGTTAGTGACGTTACAAAAACGGGTCGGAAAAATCTTCGCAAAATCCGCGAACAGCGACTGCACCATCAGGTTGGAATGGAGTTCAGAAACGCCGTTGACTTTATGGCTGACCACCACCGCCAGCCAGGCCATCCGTACCCGGCGGCCGTTCGACTCATCAATAATCGACGCGCGTCCAAGCAGGCTGGTATCGTTGGGATATTGCTCCTGCAACGTTTTAAGGAAATAGTCGTTAATCTCGAAGATAATCTGCAGGTGACGGGGCAGAATTTTCCCCAGCATATCGACGGGCCAGGTTTCCAGCGCCTCGCTCATCAACGTATGGTTGGTGTAAGAGAAGACCTGACAGCACACCTCAAACGCGTCGTCCCAGCTAAATTTATGTTCATCAATCAGCAGGCGCATCAGCTCAGGAATTGACAGCACCGGATGCGTATCATTGAGGTGAATGGCGATTTTATCCGCCAGATTCTCATAGGTTTTATGCAGTTGATAATGACGGTGCAGGATATCCTGCACCGTCGCCGAGACCAGAAAATACTCCTGGCGCAGGCGTAGCTCTCGTCCGGAATAGGTGGAATCGTCCGGGTAGAGCACCCGTGAAACGTTCTCAGAGTGGTTTTTATCTTCCACCGCCGCAAAGTAGTCGCCCTGGTTGAATTTACCGAGGTTGATTTCACTACTGGCCTGCGCATTCCACAGCCGCAGTGTGTTAGTGGCGTCGGTGTCGTAACCGGGGATGATCTGATCATACGCGACGGCCAGAATCTCTTCCGTCTCAATCCAGCGCGCTTTTTTACCTTCCTGCTGAATGCGCCCGCCAAAAAGCACCTTATAGCGTGTATTGTGGCGCTTGAACTCCCACGGGTTGCCATATTCCAGCCAGTAATCCGGAGACTCTTTTTGCCGCCCGTCGACAATATTCTGCTTAAACATGCCGTAATCGTAGCGAATGCCGTACCCGCGGCCCGGTAATCCTAGCGTCGCCAGCGAGTCCAGGAAGCAAGCCGCCAGCCGTCCTAAGCCGCCGTTGCCAAGCCCTGGGTCATTCTCTTCATCGATCAGCTCTTCGAGATCTAAGCCCATGGCCTCCAGCGCGCCTTTAACGTCGTCATAAATGCCCAACGAGAGCAGCGCGTTAGAGAGAGTACGACCAATCAAAAACTCCATCGACAGGTAATAAACCTGCCGGGTTTCCTGCGATAATTGGGCTCGATTAGAACGCAGCCAGCGCTCCACCAGACGATCGCGCACCGCGAACAACGTGGCGTTCAGCCATTCGTGTTTATTGGCAATGACCGGGTCTTTACCAATCGTAAACATCAGCTTATAGGCAATAGAATGCTTAAGCGCCTCAACGCTGAGTGTGGGCGATGCATAAGTAAACGGAGCATTCATATAAATGATTCCTGGATGACTATTTCAAGCGATAGTACAGCTCGCGGTATGATTTCGCGGCAACTTGCCAGCTAAAATCCATCGCCATCGCCTGCCGTTGTACAAACCGCCAAAGCGAAGGCCGTGACCACAACACAAAAGCACGCCGAATCGCGCGTAGCAACGACCAGGCATTACTGTCTTCGAAGACAAAACCGCTGGCGATACCGTCCGCCAGATTTTCCAACGAACTGTCGGAGACCGTATCGGCCAACCCCCCGGTACGCCGCACCAGAGGCAGCGTGCCATACTTTAAGCCATATAACTGCGTTAAGCCGCACGGTTCGAAACGACTGGGCACCAGAATAACGTCCGCGCCGCCCATAATGCGATGCGAGAAAGCTTCGTGATAGCCGATCTGTACGCCAACCTGCCCTGGGTGTTCCGCCGCCGCCGCGAGGAACCCTTCCTGAAGCACCGGATCGCCCGCGCCGAGTAGCGCCAACTGCCCGCCCTGCTCCAGCAGCCCCGGTAACGCCTCCAGCACCAGATCCAGACCTTTCTGGTTGGTCAGACGGCTTACCACGGCGAACAGCGGCACTTTGTCGTTAACCTTCAACCCCATCGCAATTTGTAGCTGACGTTTGTTTTCCGCCTTCTCTTCCAGGGTATCGCGCGTGTAGCGCGACGCCAGCAGCAGATCGGATTCCGGGTTCCAGATCTTCTCATCCACGCCGTTCAGTATGCCGGACAAGCGCCCTTCCAGATGACGCTGACGCAGCAGGCCTTCCATACCATAAGCAAACTGCGGTTCGGTAATTTCACGCGCATAGGTCGGGCTCACCGCCGTAATATGGTCGGCATAGTACAAACCGGCCTTCAAAAAGGAGAGTTGTCCGTTGAACTCCAGCCCATGCATATTAAAGAATGACCACGGCAGTTCGATGTCATCCATATGCTTTGCATAAAACATGCCTTGATAGGCCAGGTTGTGTACGGTAAAGACCGATTTCGCCGGCCGCCCGCGCGCCGCCAGATAGGCGGGCGCCAGCCCGGCGTGCCAGTCATGGGCGTGCACCACGTCGGGGCGCCAGAATGGATCAAGTCCGCAGGCCATTTCACAGCCGACCCACCCTAACAGGGCAAAGCGCAGCACGTTATCGGTATAGGCATATAAATTCGTATCGTGATAGGGACTGCCTGGACGCTCGTACAGATGCGGCGCGTCGATCAGATAAATGCCCACGCCGTTATAATGCCCGAACAGCAGCGATATCTTACCTGCGAAAGTATCGCGGCGGCTCACCACATGCGCGTCGGGTATCCCCCGACGGATATCGGGAAACCCTGGAAGCAGAACGCGAACATCAACACCATCCGCAATTTGTGCCGCAGGCAACGCGCCTATCACATCCGCCAGCCCCCCAGTCTTCAGCAGGGGGAACATCTCTGAACATACATGTAAAACCTGCATTATCGCTCCTGTTTGACCTGCAGTTTGCGCAGCATTTCACGCGTGACCAGTACAATACCTTCTTCTGAACGGTAGAAACGACGAGCGTCCTCTTCCGCATTTTCACCAATCACCATGCCTTCCGGGATAATACAGGCACGGTCAATAACACAGCGACGTAAACGGCAGGAGCGCCCTACCCAAACCTCAGGTAACAACACTGCCGAATCAATATTACAAAAAGAATTTATTCTCACCCGTGGGAAGAGCACAGATTGCACCACCACCGAACCGGAGATAATGCAGCCGCCGGAGACCAGCGAGTTCAGCGTCATACCGTGGCTACCGGAGCGGTCCTGCACGAATTTCGCAGGCGGTAGCGATTCCATATGCGTACGGATAGGCCAGTTCTGGTCATACATATCCAGCTCCGGCGTCACCGAGGCTAAATCCAGGTTCGCCTTCCAGTAAGCTTCCAGCGTACCTACATCGCGCCAGTACGGTTCGGCTTGCGGATCGGACTGCACGCAGGAGAGCGGGAAAGGATGCGCGTAAGCCATACCTTCGCGGGTGATTTTGGGGATAATGTCTTTACCGAAATCGTGGCTGGAAGCGTCATCTTTATCGTCTGCCGCCAGCAATTCATACAGGTAATCGGCGTCAAAAACGTAAATGCCCATACTGGCCAGCGATTTGCTGGCGTCACCAGGCATTGCGGGGGGATTCGCCGGTTTTTCGACAAAATCAATAATCTTGTCGCTTTCATCGACCGCCATCACGCCGAACGCCGTCGCCTCTTTGATCGGCACCGGCATACAGGCCACCGTGCAACGCGCGCCCTTTTCAACGTGATCGATCAACATACGCGAGTAGTCCTGCTTGTAGATATGATCGCCTGCCAGGATGACGACATATTCCGCTTTATAGCGACGAATAATATCCAGGTTCTGGGTCACCGCGTCTGCCGTGCCGCGATACCAGTTTTCGCCCTTCATACGCTGTTGAGCTGGCAGCAGATCGACAAATTCGTTCATCTCTTCGCTAAACAGTGACCAGCCGCGCTGAATATGCTGCACCAGCGTATGGGACTGATACTGAGTGATCACGCCGATACGGCGAATCCCGGAGTTCAGACAATTAGATAAGGCGAAATCGATGATGCGGAACTTCCCACCAAAGTGGACGGCTGGTTTGGCGCGTTTGTTCGTTAAATCTTTTAGACGCGTGCCACGGCCGCCGGCCAGGATTAGGGCAACAGATTTCAATGGCAGCTGGCGCGCCAACATTACACGATCGTTCTTCTCTAAACTCACCATGATTAACTCCTTTTTTATCCTCTCTGGAACACACACAGTCCATGCGCAGGTCCCTGCCAGACCGCCGTTATCACCGGATTATCCTCTCCAGCGAATGGGGGAACGGCGCGCCATTCCCCTTCGGGTAAAACTATATCTGTCACCTCAAGCGTGGCATTTATCGCAATCAGAAAACGGTCCGACAACAGAATTTGCATCAGCTTAGGCCCGTTTTGCCACTCATCCGCACTCAAGGGTTGCGCGTTTTTATTCAGCCAACGCACGTTGCCATCGCCCTCTTCCCACCAGCTATTGCCGGTTAAAGCCGGTATCTGCTGACGCAAACGAATCAGCGCGGCGGTAAACGTGGTTAACCCACGATTTGCCTGCTGCCAGTCCAGCCAGGTTAAGGCATTATCCTGACAGTAGGCGTTATTGTTGCCGTGCTGGCTATGGCCGTGTTCATCGCCTGCCAGCAGCATCGGCGTTCCCTGAGAGAGCAGTAGCGTCGCCAGCAGGGCATGAATGCTGTCGCGCCGCCGCTCCATTAAATCAAGCGGACCGCCTAATCCTTCTTTACCATGATTGTCGCTGTAATTGCTGTTGGTGCCGTCGCGATTTTCCTCACCGTTCGCCTCATTGTGTTTCTGATTGAAACAGACGCAGTCCCGGAGCGTAAAACCGTCATGCGCCGTGAGCAGATTGACAGAGGCGCCGGGCGCGCGGCCATTGCGTTTAAACACATCGCTGGAAGCGGCGAAACGACAGGCAAACTCCCCGGTCGTCAGGTTACGCGGCAACCAGAATCGGCGGGCCGCATCGCGAAAATGATCGTTCCACTCGGCAAACGGTGGCGGAAAATTCCCGACCTGATAGCCGCCCTCGCCAATATCCCACGGTTCAGCAATCAGCTTGACCGTTGATAACACAGGACACGCTTTAATCGCGGCAAACAGCGGCGCATCCTGGCGAAACGTCGGCGTGCGCCCCATGACGGACGCCAAATCAAAACGAAAACCATCGACATGACAGGTTTCCACCCAATAGCGCAAACACTCGCACGCGTATTCCACCACGCCGGGATGGCTTAAATTGAGCGTGTTGCCGCACCCCGTCCAGTTGTGATAATCGCCATCGTCCCTTATCCAATAATAGCTACGGTTATCAATTCCGCGCAGGGAGAAGGTTGGACCGTCCAGATCCAGCTCGGCGCTATGGTTTAATACGATGTCCAGAATGACCTCAATCCCCGCGCGATGCAGCGCTTTCACCGCATCGCGAAACTCGTCCAGCGCCATCTCGGGCGAACTGGCCCAGGCGGGATGCAGCGCGAACATCGCCATCGGGTTATAACCCCAATAATTGGTCAGCCCCATACGTTGCAGGCGCGGCTCGCTGGCAAACTGCGCCACCGGCAACAGTTCCAGCGCCGTAATGCCAAGCTGTTTGAAGTACGCCACCATGACCGGATGACCGAGCGCTTTATAGGTGCCGCGTATCTCCTGGGGGAGTTCCGGATGCAGATAGGTAAGCCCTTTGACATGCGCTTCATAGATGACCGTTTTTCCCCACGGCGTGCGCGGCGCGGCGTCATCTTCCCAGTCATAATGGTCGCTGATTACCACACTTTTCGGCGCCACCGCCGCGTTATCGCGGTAGTCCGGTTCATCGTGTCCGCCGTGCAACAGCGGATGATCTTTTAGTTCGCCCTCGACCCGGCGCGCATAAGGATCAAGCAGTAACTTCACCGGATTAAACCGATGCCCCTGCGCTGGCTGCCACGGGCCATGTACGCGATAGCCATAGCGCAAACCTGGCCTGGCGCCGGCCAGATAACCATGCCAGACATCGCCGCGACGTCCTGGCAGGTCATAGCGACGCTCATTCCCTCGGGAATCAAAAACGCACAGCTCTACGCGCTCCGCATGGGCGGAAAAGAGCGTGAAATTCACGCCATGACCGTCATACGTTGCGCCATGCGGCGTTGCTTCGCCGATCGCAAGCTGCGTCATTCCCCCTCCCGCATCAGCCAGATCGTCGCCAACGGCGGTAACGTCAGGTTAAGAGAGTGCTGACGGCCATGGCTTTCGATCTCATCGCTGTGCACCACGCCGCCATTGCCGGTGTTGCTACCGTGATAATGCATCGAATCAGTATTGAGAATTTCACGCCAGCGTCCCGGCTGGTTGATGCCAAAGCGGTAGTCGTGGCGAGGAACGGGCGTAAAGTTGCTGGCGACGATGATCTCGTTACCGGCTTTATCACGGCGTACAAAAATCAGTACCGAGCGTTCATTGTCATCGACCACCAGCCACTCAAAGCCGTAAGCATCAAAATCCAGCTCATGCAACGCTTTATGGTGGCGATAGGTGTGGTTGAGATCGCGCACCAGACTCTGAACCCCGTGGTGCCAGTTATCGCCCCCCTCCAGCAGGTGCCAGTCGAGGCTGGCGTCATGGTTCCACTCGCGTCCCTGGGCAAACTCATTCCCCATAAACAGCAGTTTCTTGCCGGGGAAGGCCCACATCCAGCCATAATAGGCGCGCAGGTTGGCGAATTTTTGCCACGCATCGCCCGGCATACGATCGAGAATGGATTTCTTGCCGTGAACCACCTCATCGTGCGACAGCGGCAGAACAAAGTTTTCGGTATGGTTGTACAACATACCAAAGGTCAGCTTGTCGTGATGATACTGGCGGTACACCGGGTCCAGCTTCATGTAGTCCAGCGTGTCGTGCATCCAGCCCAGGTTCCACTTGTACCAGAACCCCAGGCCGCCCGTTTCCGGTGGACGCGTCACGCCAGAGAAGTCTGTCGACTCTTCCGCCATGCTGACCGCGCCGGGCACCTGCTCGCCAATAATGCGGTTGGTATTGCGCAGAAACTCAATGGCTTCCAGGTTTTCACGACCGCCGAACTCGTTCGGTATCCACTCGCCCTCTTTGCGGCTGTAGTCGCGGTAGATCATAGAGGCCACCGCATCGACACGCAGCGCATCAATCCCAAAACGCTCCATCCAGTACAGGGCGTTACCCACCAGATAATTACTGACTTCACGACGACCATAGTTGTAGATCAGCGTATTCCAGTCCTGGTGATAGCCCTCGCGCGGGTCGCTGTGCTCATAGAGGTGGGTGCCGTCAAACTCCGCGAGGCTAAATTCATCGGACGGGAAATGGCCCGGCACCCAGTCGAGAATGACGTTAAGGCCCGCCGCATGGGCCGCATTGATGAAATAGCGGAAGTCGTCCCGCGTACCAAAGCGGCGGGTCGGCGCGTAGAGGCCGGTCGGCTGGTAGCCCCAACTGCCGTCAAACGGATGTTCGTTGACCGGCAAGAGTTCAAGGTGCGTAAAGCCCATCCATTTGGCGTAAGGCACAAGCTGATCCGCCAGCTCACGATAGCTCAGCCAGAAATTGTTATCCGTATGGCGGCGCCATGAACCTAAATGCACCTCATAAATCGAGATCGGCGCATCAAACTGATTGGCTTTTTGTCGTTCTTCGCTTGGCGTCACTTTCTCCGGCAGTCCGCAAATCATCGACGCCGTTTCCGGACGCATCTGCGCCTCAAAAGCATAGGGATCGGCTTTAATGCGCAGATTACCGTTCGCATCAAGCAGCTCGAATTTATACAGTTGTCCATTATGCGCGCCGGGGATAAACAGCTCCCAAATACCGCTCTCTTTGCGCAGACGCATCGGGTGGCGACGCCCATCCCAATAGTTGAATTGCCCGACAACCGAAACGCGACGAGCATTAGGCGCCCAAACGGAGAAACGGGTGCCGGTGACGCCATCCATCGTATCGGCGTGCGCGCCCAGCGTTTCATAAGGACGCAGGTGGGTGCCTTCCGACAATAGCCAGGCATCCATTTCCTGTATTAATGGACCAAAACGGTAAGGATCGTCGATGAGATTCTGCTGTCCGTGCCAGGTCACGGCGAGCTGATAGCGAAAGAAATTTTTACGTCGGGGTAAAACGCCGCAGAAAAAACCGCGAGCGTCGAGACATTCCAGTTTGCCGACTTTACGTCCGGTTTTGGGTTCAATCACCCATACGTCGGTGGCGTCAGGTAATAGGGCGCGGACTTCTAGTCCGGCTTGGGTCTGGTGCATTCCGAGTACGGAAAAAGGGTCCGCAAAATGTCCTGCAATTAGCGCATTAATCACGTCTCTATCGATACGACTGGACATGGTTTGTCATCCTGTTTTGTGGCGTCACTCCATCTCACTGAATTCAACATCAGGTAGTGACACTTCTTTGACCTGAACGGCGCAGCACACTGTGCATCCTATCTGCGTCGTCCTACCTTCAGGTTAGGCTTAATACCCGTGGGATTAAGCTACCCTTAAAGAATAGCCAATGCTCTGCTTAACTCCTGATAAAAATGAAACATCTGCGTTTACTCCTGTATTACGCAAAAAAAGGGTGACGATGCACCCCTGGTTTAACACAAATTTCCCCGCCGGATGGCGGCGCTGACGCGCCTTATCCGGCCTACAGAACCACACGCAGGCCCGATAAGCGCTGCAATAGCTACTACGCCAACTGGCGCAGCATTCGACGCAGCGGCTCGGCGGCGCCCCATAACAACTGGTCGCCTACGGTAAACGCCGACAAGAACTCTGGCCCCATGTTCAGCTTACGCAGACGACCAACCGGCGTAGTCAACGTGCCGGTCACCGCCGCCGGGGTTAATTCGCGCATAGTGATATCACGATCGTTCGGCACCACTTTCGCCCACGGATTATGTGCCGCCAGCAGTTCTTCCACCGTCGGAATGGATACCTCTTTTTTCAGCTTGATGGTGAACGCCTGGCTGTGACAGCGCAGCGCGCCGACGCGCACGCACAAACCATCAACCGGAATCACAGAGGCAGTATTGAGAATCTTGTTGGTTTCCGCCTGGCCTTTCCACTCTTCGCGGCTCTGGCCGTTATCGAGCTGTTTGTCGATCCAGGGGATCAGGCTTCCCGCCAGCGGTACGCCAAAGTTATCAACCGGCAGCTCGCCGCTGCGGGTCAATGCCGTAACTTTGCGTTCAATATCAAGAATTGCGGAAGACGGCGTCGCCAGTTCATCGGCGACATGGCCATACAACTGACCCATCTGGGTTAACAGCTCGCGCATATGGCGCGCGCCGCCGCCGGAGGCGGCCTGATAGGTCGCGACGGATACCCAGTCAACGAGATTATGGGCAAAGAGACCGCCCAGCGACATCAACATCAGGCTAACGGTACAGTTACCGCCCACAAAGGTCTTCACGCCATTGTTCAGGCCGTCGGTAATCACGTCCTGGTTAACCGGGTCGAGAATAATAATGGCATCATCTTTCATGCGCAGCGTAGAAGCCGCGTCAATCCAGTAACCCTGCCATCCGCTTTCGCGCAGCTTTGGATAAATTTCGTTGGTATAATCGCCGCCCTGGCAGGTCACGATGATATCGAGCGCTTTTAGCGCATCCAGATCAAAAGCGTCCTGTAGCGTGCCGGTGGAGGTGTCGCCGAAGGTGGGCGCCGCCTGTCCAAACTGGGAGGTAGAAAAGAAAACAGGGCGAATAGCGTCGAAATCGCGCTCCTCTACCATGCGTTGCATGAGAACAGAGCCGACCATTCCGCGCCAGCCGATAAAACCAACATTTTTCATAGCGTTTTTTTCCTGCAAAGAGATGTGCTGTGTATGAGCGCCAGTATCCTGTGGCGCATCCTTCACCATACAAAAAGCAGCCAAAGTCGCAAGTGAAATTAATCAATGATAGCGAAGCCATCAGTAATGCGACTTATCCTGCCTTACCGCGCAAGCAGAAAGTCCAGTGGCGATTATCAGGGAATTTGCGTTAGGAAGGGAATCATTTCCGTCGCTGTTTTATTGATCCTAATTATGGATCAGCGTAGAAATTTGCCTGCTTTTATGCGCGTACTGAAACATGGCGAGGCAAAATGTCGTTGGGCGATTGCCATGCACACCTCAATAAAAAAACCGGGTAGCGATTACGCCTTACCCGGCTTACGGTATCGATATGTGCCCGTTTCCAGGCCCGGTAAGCACAGCGCCACCGGGCAACAAGACTCAGCTCAGCAGTTGGAAAGCAATCATCCCGACAATCGCGCCGACCGTGCCGAGGATAGTTTCCATCATCGTCCAGGTCTTCAGCGTCTGCGCTTCGGTCGCGCCGGTAAATTTACCGAACAGCCAGAAGCCGGCGTCGTTAACATGAGAAACCACAATTGAACCGCCGGCGATACAGATAGAGAGCGCCGCCATCTGCGCGCCGGAGAAATTCAGTTGCTCAATGACCGGCATCACCAGACCGACCGCGGTTAAACACGCCACGGTCGCGGAACCCTGAATGATGCGCACCGCCGCCGCCAGCACAAAGCAGGTAATGGCAATCGGCAGTCCCATGCCGGTTAACGCTTCGCCCAGCGCCGGGCCGACGCCGGAGTCAACCAGTACCTGTTTAAATACCCCGCCTGCGCCAATCACCAGCAGAATAATGCCCGCCGGTTGTAGCGCGTGGCCGCAGATTTCCATCACTTTGTCTTTCGGCATCCCCTGGCGCATCGCCAGGCCGTAAATCGCTACCAGACAAGCGACCAGAATCGCAGTGAAGGGGTGACCGATAAACTCAAACCATTCGTAAGCGGTGGAACCTTCCGGCACAAAACGCGCGGCGATCGTTTTCAGCCCTACCAGCACCAACGGCAGCAGAATCAGCGACAGGCTGAAGCCGAAAGAAGGCATTTTACCTTCACCCAGATGCGGCTCGGTAATGTCGTCAGGAATACGCAGCTCAACATAACGGCTGATAAAATTCCCCCACAGCGGCCCGGCGATAATCATGCCAGGAATGGCGGCGCACAGCCCAATCAGGATCATCCAGCCGAAATCAGCATGCATCTGGGAAGCCAGCAGCATCGGCGCAGGCCCAGGCAACAAAAACGCCGCGGCTGCCGCCACGCCCGCAAACAGCGGAATGACCAGCTTCACCAGGTTTGTGCCGGTATGACGCGCCATAGAGAATGCCACACTTATCAGCAGCACAATCGCCACTTCAAAGAACAGCGGAAGCGCACAAATCAGCCCGGCCAGGCCAATCGCATAGTGCGCGCGGTTATGACCAAAGGATTTAAGCATTTTCACGGCTATCTGATCGACCGCGCCGGTTTCATGCAGAATCTTGCCGAACATCGCCCCCAGCGCGACCACAATCGCCAGGAAGCCCAGCGTGCCGCCCATCCCTTTTTCCATGGTCGCGGCGATTTTATCAAGCGGCATCCCTGAAAAAAGCCCCGCGCCCATTGAGACGACCATTAACGCGACGAAGGCGTGCATACGCGCCTTCATCACGAGAAACAGCAGCAGTAAGACGGAACCGACGGCGGTTAAAACCAGTGTTAATGTACTCACAGCGTACTGCCTTTATTGATGACCTCAATGGTGCTCGCCACGACGTCTTCCAGCGGCTGGTCGATATCCACCACCAGAACATCGCGTTCGTCGGCACCCGGCTCTTGCAGCGTTTCAAACTGCGTCACCAGCATCTGGGTTTTGAAGAAATGACCTTTGCGCGCTTTCAGACGGCTTTCAATGACGTCGAAATCACCTTTCAGGTAGATAAAGGAGAGGTTCGGGTTTCCCTCGCGCAGCAGGTCACGATAATGTTTTTTCAGTGCGGAACAGACGATCAGCGAGATTTTATTGGTTCGCTGCATCGCGAAAGCGGCGTCGTTCAGCGCCTGTAACCACGGTTTGCGGTCATCATCATTCAACGGCTCGCCGGAAGCCATTTTTTCAATATTGCAGCGCGGATGCAGAAAATCGCCGTCCAGAAACGCGGCATGAAGCTGATGCGCCACGGCGCTTGCGACAGCGGATTTACCGCTGCCTGATACGCCCATCAGAACGTAAACGTGGTGATCATGATTAGTCGTGCTCAAAGCGGGCCCCCACTCTACAAGTTGCAAAATTTGTTACGGGTAACTGTTATCGGTAACATTGTCCAACCGCACCATTCACGACGCAATGACCATTCGTGCCAAAAGTGAATAAGTGTGAGCTACTTCAAAGTTGTCAGACTAAATAGATCCGCCCGGTGACAAGGTGAAACCTAAATCTAACATTTTCGGCGTGACCGTTTCGCCGCGAATGCGGGCTAACAAACGTTCCGCGCCAATGCTGCCCATTCGCTCGCGCGGCGTCAGGACGCTTGCCAGACGCGGTTCCATCACCTGGCCGATGTCATGACCGTGGAACCCGGCGATCGCCATGTCGTCCGGGATTTTTAGCCCCAGGCGCTGGCATTCGAAGGCCGCCCCCACCGCCAGGTCATCGTTGGTGCAAAAAATACCGTCAAGCTGTGGGTATTCGCGTCGCGCCTGGCGCATGAGTTCGATACCGGAAGAGTAGGATGAAGATTGCTCCATCATCACACTGTAAGGAACCAGGCCTGAGTCCCGCATCGCCTGTTCATAGCCCTTCTGCTTGATGATAGTACGTTCGTCGAGGCGCGCCCCCAGATAGGCGATATGACGATGACCACGCGCGATAATCGCGGCGGTCATCTGACGGGCGGCCTCGAAGTTGTCAAAACCGACGGCAATATCGAGACACGGCGACTGGCTGTCCATCAGTTCCACCACCGGAATCCCGGCGACTTCGATCATTTTTAAGGTGCGCGGCGTATGGGTACGCTCAGTGAGGATCAGGCCGTCGATATTCCAGGAGAGCATCGATTCCAGGCGCTCCTGCTCCATCTCCGGTTTATAGCCGTAGTGCGCCAGCATGGTTTGATAACCATGCGCGTCGGTGACAGCCTCAATGCCGCGTAACACTTCCGCAAAGACCTGGTTGGTTAAAGACGGCAGCAGAACGCCAATGGCGCGGCTGGTGGCGTTGGAAAGAATGTCAGGCGCGCGATTAGGAATGTACCCGAGCTCATCAAGCGCAGCCGCAATTTTACCCCGCAGCGCGACGGAGACCTGCTCCGGATTACGCAAAAAACGGCTGACCGTCATTTTGGTCACGCCCACGCGGTCGGCTACATCCTGAAGTACGGGTCTTTTCTTTTTCATCGTCCTGAAAGGTATAAAAGGGATAGATTTGCCCAGTTTACCACGGACGTGCGTGAACCTTCGCAGAGAAAAAAAGTCGTTTTTTTATTGTGAGAAATACACAAAATCATTCGAGTTGCATCAAGGCGGCGACGCAGTGACAAATTCGTCAGGAACGAATTTGAACAACCGAAGGTTGCCTCTGGTGAGGGACAAGGATGTCCCTCAGTAAATCCCCGGGAGCGTACATTAAGTATGCGACCGGGGTGAGCGACAAATCTGCCGGGAGCAGATTTGAACGCTGCTCGCAGCGGCCCCGAAGGGGCGAGGCCTATGGATGGGCCGAGTAATAAAGCCAACACAGATGCGGCTTGAAGGATGACGTGTATTTTTAGACTGGCGGCAAGTCAAACAACAACACTTCACTGTCGCTATCGGCATGAATCGAGATTGCCTGCTCATCCCAAATCGCCAGGCCGTCGCTGGTGGTGGCTTTAGTACCGTTAATGGTCACGTTACCTTTTACCACCTGGATCCAGACGCGGCGCTCAGCGGCAATCTGATGCACCGACTGCTCATCTTTGAGCAGCGCCCAGCGGTACAGCTCCATATCCTGGTGGACCTTCAGCGAACCATCGCGAGCATCTGGCGAAAGCACCAGTTGCTTGCCCTGCGCGGCGTCGAAGCGGCGCTGTTCGTAGCGCGGCGTGATGCCTGTTTCTTGCGGAATGATCCAGATCTGGTACAGCCGCAGACGATCCGTTTTGCTCGGGTTGTACTCGGAGTGGCGAACGCCGGTCCCGGCGCTCATAATCTGGAATTCACCGGCCGGAACCTGTTCTTTATTGCCCATACTGTCCTGGTGTTCTACGGCACCTTCCAGCACATAGGTCAAAATTTCCATGTCTTTATGCGGATGCGTGCCGAACCCCTGGCCTGCGTCGATCACATCGTCGTTAATCACACGCAGCGCCGAGAACCCCATAAAGTTCGGATCGTAATAATCGGCAAAAGAAAAAGTATGCCAGGAGTCAAGCCAGCCATGATTCGCATGACCGCGGTCGTTTGCTTTGCGTAAGTAGATCATTGTGTTCATCCCCAGATGTTTTCGATGGAATAAGTGTGGACTCATTCCGTCCGGGATCATAGAGGGTGAAAATTGACTCCTCTGTTCAAAAAATATGAATAAGCGCAGAGGAGTCTGTAAGGGCTATTTAGCGAGGGTTATCGTCGCAGGCGATGCCTGTTCGAAAGCACGCTCGAGGATTTCCAGGTTGGTAAGAACTTCAGATTCCTTGACGTAATTAGGCGTACCGACGGTCAACGTCTGGTACAGCGCATCATAGACGCGACCATAGTCACCCGTTTCCGGTTTCACCTCTTCTTTCACGGTCACGCCGTCATCGTTAACATATTCCAGCACGCCGACGGATTCGTCAGCGGCGAAACCGGGTTCACCGGGCATAATGTTCGCTTTCAGGCTGGTTTCTTGTTGATCGATACCGTATTTCACAAACGAACCTTTGGTGCCGTGAACAATAAACTTCGGATAGTCGATTTTCACCAGATGGCTGGTTTTAACGATAGCCTTCAAATCGCCATAAAACAGTTGCGCTTCAAAGGTGTCATCCGGATTCGCTTTATTACGCAGGCTACGAATGTCATACGCGACATGATCCGGGCGGCCAAATAGCGAAATAATTTGATCCATGGTGTGGACGCCAAGTCCATAGAATGCGCCGTCCTGCGGCAGGCCCGGTTTGGTTTCTGCTACCGGGCGGTAATAATCGAAATGGCTTTCAATTTCGACAATCTTGCCCAGTTTGCCGCTCTCTATCGCTTTTTTAGCCGTGAGAAAACAGGAATCAAAACGACGATTCTGATACGGCGTAACGGTCAGTCCTTTGCTTCGCGCCAGGTCGAACAACACTTTTGCCTCCGCCAGCTTCGGCGTGAAAGGTTTCTCAACCAGCACATTTTTACCCGCTTCCAGCGCGCGTTTGGCGTATTCGAAATGGCTGTCAGCATGCGTACAGACGATCACCAGCTTTACCTGCGGATCGCCCAACACCTCATCCAGATCGTTGGTGAAGTGAATATGTGAATACTGTGGCGCCTGCTCTTCCGGTTTAGCGTGACGACGGAAAATATGCGCGACATGCCAGGTATCTTTACGATTCAGAACATAGGGGAGATGGTAACGGGTGGTACTTTTGCCGAATCCAATAAATGCGCAGTGTAAGGTCATGAGACGATCCTTTTGAAGATGATTGTTTACACCATAGCGCAAAGCGTGAGGAGACTGAATGTTGGATTCTTTGCCGGATGCGGCGTTGCCTTTTTGGGCCTACAAAAGCAGATGCCTCAAGATCGGGCGTAAGTGGCGCAGGCAGATTGTTCACGGCAAGCGCGCAGGGCCCGGAGCGTACTAAATGTACGTGAGGAGCACGAGCACTTCCCGGGGACAAAATGACAAGTAAGCCAGGCTGAAACAAAACCCAAAAAAAAAGCCAGCAAAAGCTGGCCAAAATAATACTGGAAGCAATGTGAGCAATGTCGTGCTTTCAGGTTCTCCGTAGGGGTTCCCCTGAATGCAAGGCAATAATAATCATTCTCATTCGCACTTGTCTACTTCTTTTTGCAAAAAAATGCAGTTGACGGAATTTTCTTTCTCAGCGAGTGTAAATACACAATTCCCCCTGCAGGAGATAAGGAATGAGTGAAATAGTGATACGCCACGCTGAACCGAAAGATTACGACGCCATTCGTCAGATCCACGCCCAGCCGGAGGTGTACCACAACACGCTACAGGTTCCTCATCCTTCCCTCGAAATGTGGCAGGCGCGGCTAACCGAGCAAGCCGGGGTTAAACAACTGGTTGCCTGCATTGACGATATTGTCGTTGGCCATCTTTCTATTCAGGTCACCCAACGTCCCCGTCGCAGCCACGTGGCCGATTTTGGTATCTGCGTGGATGCCCGGTGGCACAATCGTGGCATTGCCAGCGCGCTGATCCACACCATGATCGACATGTGCGACAACTGGCTGCGCGTCGAGCGTATTGAGTTAACGGTGTTTGTTGATAACGAGCCCGCGGTGGCGGTGTATAAGAAGTACGGCTTTGAAATCGAAGGCACCGGTAAGAAATACGGCCTGCGCAACGGTGAGTACGTTGATGCGTACTTTATGGCGCGCGTGAAATAGCGCTTCCCCGCCCCACCCTGTGGGGCGAAACGTCACAAACCTTCACAACATCCCAGTTATTGCAACCTACTTCCCCTATATCAAAACAATAACCACCTGAATTTCATGGTTATTGCCGCTTTAAGCTTTATCACCGTTTTTTCCGTAATTTTAGCAATATTAATATTACATTTTTGTTTTTTTTTGGTTTCTGCCATCACTTTATGGTGACAATCACAACAATATACTCCTCCCGGGACTAATTTAACCACGGTGAGGTAAAAAATGAAATTTGAACGCCATCATAGAATATTGAAGGAACTCAGTATTTCGGGAGTTGTAAAAGTTTCAAATCTGGCGAAAAGTCTCAAGGTAACAAAGGAAACTATTCGTTCAGATCTCAATGAACTTGCCGGACAGGGATATCTTACTCGCTGTCATGGTGGTGCATTTATTACCCTTGATTCTCTTGATAACGTCGCAAAAAATGAAATTGCTTATGTGCTGGAAAAATATGAATCAGCGCAGAAAATAAAAAAAGGTCTCTCTGCCATGAAAAATAATGTATGTGTTATTGGCTCGTTCAATGTTGATATCATCAGTTATCTACCGAGATTACCCTCAACGGGAGAATCATTGCTGGCCGATAAATTTATTTTTTCACCCGGCGGTAAGGGATGTAATCAGGCATTAGCAGCAAGCTATGCCGACTCTGATGTGCATTTTATTACTAAAGTCGGCTCAGATCATTTTAGTGATTACGCCATTAATTTTATAAACTCATCAAAAATCCATAAAAGTGTTATCTACCAGACCAAAGAAACACAAACAGGTACAGCAACCATCATGGTGAATGGAGATACCGGAGATAACGTCATCGCTATCTACCCTGGCGCCAACATGACAATTTCCCCTGATGAAATCACCATTCAGAAAGAAGCCATTGTTCATTCAGATATTGTTCTTGTCCAACTGGAGACGAATTACGAAGCGCTGCAGCAAACAATTCGTCTCGCACAAAAAAATGACATACCGGTCATCATCAATCCAGCGCCGTACAATGACATGGTTAACACCATCATTGATAACATTGACTATATTACGCCAAATGAAACGGAAGCAGGCCTGCTGGCCAATATGGCGGTTAATGATATCGAATCAGCCAAATGCGCGGCCAAAATTATTCACCAGAAAGGCGTCAAAAATACCATTATTACGTTAGGTAGCAAAGGTTCGCTTGCTTATGATGGCACACAATTCATCTATTCCCCGGCATTTCCGGCGGTTGTAAAAAATACTGCGGGAGCGGGTGACGCTTTCAATGGCGCACTCGCATCTGGTCTTGCAAAAGGAAAGTCACTGGCATCCGCATTGTGCTACGCCAGCGCATTTGCCTCACTTGCGGTTGAAACGCCTAATGCCTCTGATATGCCGGAAAACGACTCCGTTCTTCATCGTATTCAGGGTTCACATTACAAACAAACTATCTCTACTCACTAAATCAAGGAGCAGACTATGAACAATACGCAGAAAAAACTAAAGGTGCTCTTTATTGGAGAATCCTGGCATATTCATATGATTCATTCAAAAGGTTATGACAGTTTCACCTCCAGTAAATATGAAGAAGGCGCTACATGGTTACTGGAATGCTTGAGGAAAGGCGGCGTTGATATTGATTACATGCCTGCCCACACGGTACAAATTGCCTTTCCAGAGAGTATTGACGAATTAAACCGTTACGATGTGATTGTTATTAGCGACATTGGTAGTAATACCTTCCTGTTGCAAAACGAGACATTTTATCAGCTAAAAATAAAACCAAACGCTCTGGAGTCCATTAAAGAGTACGTCAAAAATGGCGGTGGACTACTCATGATTGGTGGCTATCTGTCGTTCATGGGTATTGAGGCAAAAGCCAATTATAAGAACACCGTTCTTGCTGAGGTTCTGCCAGTTATTATGCTTGATGGCGATGACCGGGTAGAAAAGCCCGATGGTATCTGTGCTGAGGCTGTCTCACCTGAACATCCTGTTGTTAACGGGTTCTCAGATTATCCGGTATTTCTTGGATATAACCAGGCCGTCGCCAGAGACGATGCCGATGTCGTATTAACAATAAATAATGACCCATTGTTAGTGTTCGGTGAATACCAACAGGGTAAAACCGCCTGCTTTATGAGTGACTGCTCCCCACACTGGGGAACCCAGCAGTTTATGTCATGGCCGTTTTATACCGACCTGTGGGTCAACACACTTCAATTCATCGCCAGAAAATAAAAAACAATGGAGTAACGAAAGTTACTCCTTTTATAAAATATAAGGATTGATGTATGAACAAGAATAAGTACTCAACCCCCTTACTGATGCTTGCCACCATCTTAGCCGGTATGCTTTCCCCGATGCAGTCTGCCGTTAATGGGCAGTTAGGACATTGGTTACAAGACGGTAATGCTTGCGCAGTAATCTCGTTTGCCAGCGGTCTGGTCGTCATGTTTTTTATTATTATTGCGCGCAAAGAAACACGCCAGCAATTCGCCTCAATCCCTACTCTGATTAAAAAGAGAAAAATCCCGCTATGGAATTGGTTTGCAGGATTATGCGGGGCGATGGTCGTATTTTCTGAAGGCGCATCCGCCAGCGCGCTGGGCGTTGCCACCTTTCAAACGGCATTAATTTCCGCTCTGCTTCTTTCCGGCCTGCTGTGCGACCGTTTTGGCATCGGTGTGGAGGAGAAGAAATATTTTACGCCATGGCGCATTACTGGCGCATTATTCGCCGTTATCGCCACCATTTTTGTCGTGTCGCCACAGTGGCACTCAACCTCGTTTATCCTGCTCGCTATCCTCCCCTTTTTGGCAGGGTTACTCGCTGGCTGGCAGCCTGCGGGAAATGCGAAAGTCGCCGAGGCAACGGGCTCCATGCTGGTGTCCATTACATGGAACTTCATCGTCGGCTTTTGTGTCCTGGGCGCGGCGCTGGCGATACGTATCGCATTAGGCCATGTCACCATTCAGTTACCCGATACATGGTGGATGTATCTCGGTGGTCCGCTGGGTCTGCTGTCCATCGGGCTAATGGCGATTCTGGTGAGAGGCTTAGGGCTATTGATGCTGGGCGTAGCGTCAACAGCAGGCCAACTGCTTGGCTCAGTGCTAATTGATGAATTGATCCCTTCATTAGGCAATACGGTCTACCTGGTCACCATCATCGGTACGCTGTTCGCGTTAGTCGGTGCGATTGTGACCACCATCCCTGAATACAGAGCATCCAAAATGGCGCAAAGAATAGAGGTGTCAGAATGAAAGGTTTCCTGCAAACCGTAACAGGCCCGGTGGCGCATACGGATATGGGGCTGACGCTACCGCATGAACATCTGTTTAACGATCTGTCTTCGGTCGTAGACGAGCCACATTATGCTTTTTCACAGCAACTGGTGGGAAAGAAAGTCAGTGCTGACCTGCAGTGGGGGCTGAAACACGACCCATACTGCTGCGCCGATAACATGGACCGCAAAGAGATTGATGATGTTATCTTCGAAATCAATAATTTTATGTCTTTAGGCGGCAGGACGATTGTCGACGCCACCGGATCAGAATCCATTGGACGGGATGCCTCAGCGCTGCGAGAAGTTGCCTTAAAAACGGGTTTGAATATCGTTGCGTCATCCGGACCTTATCTGGAGAAATTTGAAAGTACCCGGATCCATAAACCTGTTGAGCTGTTAGCCTCACTCATTGATAAAGAACTGAATCAGGGTATTGGCGAGACGGATATTCGCGCTGGCATGATCGGTGAAATCGGCGTATCCCCCGCGTTTACCCAAGCGGAGCGTAACAGCCTGCGGGCAGCGTCTCTGGCACAATGTAACAACCCCCATACGGCGATGAATATCCATATGCCGGGGTGGCTGCGGCTGGGGGATGAGGTGCTGGATATCGTGCTGGAAGAAATGAACGTCTCTCCGGCAAAAGTCTCGCTGGCGCATTCGGACCCTTCAGGAAAAGATGTCGTCTATCAACGTAAAATGCTCGACCGTGGCGTATGGCTTGAATTTGACATGATTGGTCTGGACATCACCTTCCCAAAAGAAGGTGTCGCGCCGGGCGTTCAGGAGACCGCAGATGCAGTAGCGAATCTGATTGTACTGGGTTACGCCGACCAAATCGTTTTAAGCCATGATGTTTTTCTCAAACAGATGTGGGCGAAAAATGGCGGAAATGGCTGGGGGTTTGTCCCGAATGTCTTCCTCGCCTATCTGGCTGCTCGCGGAGTAGACAACGATACTCTGCGCAAGCTTTGTATTGATAATCCAGCCCGATTACTCACGGCATAATCTGCAAATAGCCCGGTGTCTGACACCGGGCCTGGAATTAAAAATCAGTATCCCGCCGTTAAATCATCCACCGAACGCGGGTCAGACGCACCGTACAGTTCGCCATCCGGGCCAACCATAATACTTTGGGTACTGCCCATCGCTTCTTTCAGCGCGACTTTCTGCCCTTTCTGTTCCAGCAACTTCAGCGTATCGGGACTGAAGCCCTTTTCTACCCGCAGTTCGTCCGGCAACCATTGATGATGGAAACGCGGCGCGTTGGTCGCTTCGGCGACGTTCATGCCGAAATCAATGCTGTTCACTACCATTTGCAGTACGGTAGTGATGATTCGACTCCCGCCAGGGCTGCCGGTCACCAGCCAGGTTTTGCCGTCTTTTACCACGATAGTGGGCGACATCGACGACAGCGGACGCTTCTTCGGACCGACCGCGTTAGCATCGCCGCCCACCAGGCCATAAACATTAGGTACACCGGGTTTAGCAGAAAAATCATCCATTTGATTATTCAGCAGAATACCGGTATTTCCCGCCACAATTCCTGTGCCGAAGGTGGTGTTCAGGGTATAGGTCACCGCCACAGCATTGCCGTCTTTATCCACCACCGAGAAGTGGGTGGTCTGGTTGCTTTCATACGGGGCGAGCTTGCCCGGTTTTATCTGGCTGGAAGGTTTGGCCTTGTTGATATCAATTTGATCGGCCAGCGTTTTCGCATAGGCTTTGTGGGTCAGCGCCTGCCACGGCACTTTCACAAAGTCCGGATCGCCCAGATACTCTGAGCGGTCAGCGTAGGCGTATTTTTCCGCTTCCGCCATGATTTGCATGGCATCGGCGCTGCCAAAGCCGTACTTCTTCATGTCGAAATTTTCAAGAATATTAAGGATCTGTACGATGTGAATACCGCCCGAGGATGGCGGCGGCATGGAGAAGACCTGATACCCGCGATAGTCACCGCTGATTGGCGTACGCTCAACGGCTTTATAGTTGGCTAAATCCTCTTTGGTCATCAGACCGCCGTTCTTCTGCATTTCTCCGGCTATCTGGTCAGCAATCGCCCCTTTATAAAACGCATCCGGGCCGTTTTCGGCAATCATTTCCAGGCTTTTCGCCAGATTCTTCTGGATCAGCTTATCGCCTTTTTTCAGCGGCTCGCCGTCTTTCCAGAAAATGGCTTTGCTGTTCTCATGGTTGGGGATCACTTCGCTGCCGTAAGTTTTTAAGTCGTCGGCCAGCGCATCGTTAACCACAAAACCCTCTTCCGCCAGCTTCATCGCCGGACGCACCACTTTATTCAGCGGCATCGTGCCGTATTTCTCCAGCGCCAGCGAGAACCCCGCCACGGTACCCGGCGTACCGGATGCCAGATGCGACGTCAGCGACTTTTTCGCATCGGCGTTACCCTGATCGTCGAGGAACATATCACGGGTCGCGCCAGCCGGCGCCATTTCACGAAAATCAATCGCCGTAGTGTTACCGTCTTTGGTGCGCAGCAGCATAAATCCCCCGCCGCCCAGATTCCCGGCTTGCGGATGCGTGACAGCCAGCGCATAGCCCACGGCGACGGCGGCATCCACGGCATTACCGCCCTGCTTTAAGATATCCACGCCAACCTGCGTCGCCATTGCATCCACCGAGGCCACCATCCCTTGCGTCGCCCGCACAGGATGAAAGACATCTTCTTCAACACCATAGGAGACTGGCGGCGCGACGGGAGGATTGGCCACCGCGCTAAACGTCCCCCCGGCCAGCAGAGCGGCGATCGCCACCCAGCGCATAAACGTTGGTTTCATCGTTGTTTTTCTCCAGATAAATGGGTGTATGTCCCGTTTAATCCTGGTCCACAACGCTTAAAAAATCATCATCATGGCGAAATAGAGGTACACTTAAAAAGAGGCCTCATCGGGAGGAGACGACAATGAAACGCTTACTACTTATTACGGCTTTGTTACCCTTTGCTGTATTGGCCCAGCCAATTAACACTATGAATAATCCTAATCAGCCAGGTTATCAGATCCCCAGCCAGCAGCGTATGCAGACGCAGATGCAAACGCAGCAGATTCAGCAGCAGGGTATGTTGAAACAACAGATGCAAACGCAGGCGCGCAGCCAGCAGCAAAATCTACAGTCGCAGTTGAATGCCAATACGCAGCGGGTTCAGCAGGGACAGCCGGGCAACGGTATGCTCGGTCAGCAAACGCTGCCCAATACGCAGGGCGGAATGCTCAGCGGCAGCGGAAATCCGGACCAGATGCTAAACCATTCCCAGCCAATGTTGCAGCAGGACAGCGGGACGCCGCAGCCTGACATCCCGCTGAAAACCATCAGCCCTTAAAACTGACGGCCCTTAAAACTGAAAGTGAGGGCCGATGTCATCAATGCGATCGGTGCAGATACAATCCACGCCCCAGCGCAGCAGCTCTGCCGCCCGCTGGGACTGATTGACGGTATACACCAGAATCCGCAGACCCGCGGCCTTAATCTCTTGCACTCGCGTCTCATCGAGTAATTTATGGTTGAGATGGAGGGAAACACAGCCCAGACGGGTCGTCAGTTCACGCCAGTCTTCACGCCATTTATCCAGCAGTAACCCGCGCGGCAGTTCAGGTGCTGCCGCCTGCGCCGCTTCCAGCGCCTCTATCTCAAAGGAAGAAAGCAGCGGCGGCGTCATCCCGGCCCACAGTTCGCGGGCGGCCGACGCCACGACGCGTCCTGTTAGCCTTCCGCTCCCCGTTGTCGGTTTGATCTCAATATTCGCCATCATGCCGTGTTTACGGCAGCGCTCCGCCACCTGCGAGAGCAACGGCAGCGGCTCGCCTTTAAATTCGCCGCTAAACCAACCGCCAGCGTCCACACGCAATAAATCCTGCCAGTTCAACTCGCCCGCCACGCCCCAACCGTTGCTGGTGCGCTCCAGGTTATCGTCATGCAGCAGGAAAATTTCGCCGTCTTTCGACAGCTTGGCATCAAACTCAATCATGGTGTGCCCGTATCGCGCGCCCACGTCAATCGCCGCCAGAGTGTTTTCCGGCGCCAGTTTACCGCCGCCGCGATGGGCGACAATGTGGGGATAAGGCCAGTTACTCATACACGTTGTCCTGTTTCGCCATCAAAAAGATGCCGCTGATGTTCCGGCAGATGCAGCCATAGCATACTGCCCGCCGCCGGGCGTTGCTGATGCGCCAACCGCACCACCAGTTTCTGATCGCCCCAGCGCCCATGCGCCAGATTATCCGCGCCCAGAATCTCCAGCGTATCTACCGTTAGCGGCACGCCGCCTTCCGCCTGCGAGCTTAACGCAATATGCTCCGGGCGGATACCCAGCGTCATTTTACGTCCGGCATGACCCCGATAGCCCGCACCAATCGGCAACGCCAGACCGCCAGGCAATTCGAAACGGTCGCCGGAAGCGCTGATAACACCATCCAACAGATTCATCGCCGGGCTGCCAATAAAGCTCGCCACGAAGCGACTGGCCGGTTTTTCATACACCTCTACCGGCGTGCCAATCTGTTCTGCGACGCCTTTATTCATCACCATCACCCGCTGGGCCAGCGTCATCGCCTCTACCTGATCGTGAGTAACATAGAGCGAGGTGGTACGAAGACGACGATGCAGATGTTGTAACTCCAGACGCATCTGCACACGCAGCTTGGCGTCGAGGTTAGAGAGCGGTTCGTCGAATAAGAAGACTGCCGGTTCGCGGACGATCGCGCGCCCCATTGCCACGCGCTGCCGTTGACCGCCGGAAAGCTCGCGTGGACGGCGTTTAAGCAGGCCGTCCAGCTCCAGAATGCGCGCCGCCTCCCGCACGCGTTCTTCAATATGCGCTTTGCTCATACCGCGAATTTTCAGCCCCCACGCCATGTTCTCCTCTACGCTCATATGGGGATAGAGAGCATAGTTCTGAAATACCATCGCGATGCCGCGATCTTTGGGCTCCATCTCGGTGACACGTTTGCGATCAATCCAGATATCGCCGCTGGTCACGCGTTCCAGACCGGCCACCATCCGCAACAACGTTGATTTGCCGCAGCCGGACGGCCCGACCATCACGATAAATTCGCCATCCGCCACGTCCAGCGTTAACGGTTGAATGACCTGGGTTTTGCCGTCCCAGCTTTTGGTTACTGCCTGTAGTTTTAAACCAGCCATTTTATTTCTCACTATCGACCAGGCCACGCACAAACGCGCGCTGCATGGCTAACACAATTACGACCGGGGGAATCAGAGTCAGCAGCATCGCGGCCATCACCTGGTTCCATTGCGTGGTACCTTCGCCGGTGGCGATCATCCCTTTGATACCCGCTACGGCAGTGCCAAGATTCACGTCGGTGATAATCAACAGCGGCCACAGATACTGGTTCCAGCCGTAGATAAAGGTGATGACGAATAACGCCGCCAGGTTGGTTTTTGACAGCGGCAACACGATGTCGCGGAAAAAGCGCATCGGCGACGCGCCGTCAATACGGGCCGCCTCCACCAGTTCATCCGGAAGCGTCATAAAGAACTGACGAAACAGGAAAGTGGCGGTAGCGGACGCCATCAGCGGTAGCGTCAGACCGGCATAGCTGTCGAGCATTTTCAGGTTGGCGATCACTTCCACCGTCGGGAAGATACGCACTTCAACCGGCAACATCAGGGTGATAAAAATCATCCAGAAGAACAGGTTACGCAGGGGAAAACGAAACCAGACGATGGCGAATGCGGAAAGCATAGATACCGTGATTTTGCCTACCGTAATGCTGAACGCCATAATGAAACTGTTAAGCATCATCAGCCAGAATGGCGCGCTATTAACACCGACGCCGTTGACCCAAATAGTTTTGATATTCTCCAGTAACTGCGTGCCGGGAAGCAGCGTCATCGGCGTCTCAAACACCGCGCGGTCGTCCAGCGTCGCCGCGACAAACGCGACATACAGCGGAAACAAAATGACCGCGATCCCCAGAATCAGCATGGTATGGCTGAATATTGTCAGCCCGCGACGATTCTCTATCATTGGTAACGCACCTTACTTTCCACATAGCGGAACTGCACCACCGTCAGAATGATGACGAGGAACATCAACACCACCGACTGCGCGGCGGACGCCGAGAGATCCAGGCCGGTAAACCCTTCGCGATAGATCTTATAAATCAGCGTCGTGGTGGCTTGTACCGGCCCGCCGGCGGTCGCGGCGTCAATCACCGGGAAGGTGTCGAAAAAGGCGTACACCAGGTTGACCACCAGCAGGAAGAAACTGACCGGCGCAATAAGCGGCAAAGAAAGCCGGAAGAAACGACGAATCGGCCCGGCGCCGTCAATGGCCGCCGCTTCCACCAGCGAGCGGGGAATGGATTGCAGCGCGGCAAAGAAGAATAAAAAGTTGTAACTAATCTGCTTCCAGACTGACGCAAATACCACCAGGAACATCGCCTGACCGCTGTTTTGCGCGTGGTTCCAGTCATAGCCGAATTCGCCGAGGAAATGGGTGATTAATCCCCGCCCCGGGTTAAACAGGAAAATCCACAATACGGCGGCGACGGCGGGCGCGACGGCATAAGGCAGCAGCATCAGCGTCTGATAAAAACGGCTGCCGCGCACCACGTAATCCACCAGGGCGGCGAAAAACAACGAGACCAGCAGGCCGCTAAACGTGACCAGCGCGCTGAATTTAATCGTCGTCCAGAAGGCATCGAGATAATAACTGTCGTGAAAAAGCGCGACGAAATTCTCCAGCCCGACAAATTGGCTGGAAAAACCAAACGGATCGACGCTTTGCAGCGAATACCACAGCGCTTCGCCCGCAGGCCAGATAAAGAAAATAACGGTGATAACCAACTGCGGAGCAACCAGTAAATACGGCAGCCAGCGCGAGCGGAACACCGGACGGGATGATGACATGAAGATTCTTTTCCTGGAAGGTGCCGGATGGCGGTGCAAGCACCTTATCCGGCCTACAAACGCTGTAGGCCTGATAAGCGCAGCGCCATCAGGCACTTATACACTTAAGATTTGCTCGCTTTCTCAAAACGACGCAGTAACTGATTCCCGCGATCCACCGCGGTATCCAACGCCTGTTGTGGGGTTTTCTTCCCGGTCCAGACGCTTTCCAGCTCTTCGTCCACGATGGTACGAATCTGCGGCATATTGCCCAGACGCAAGCCTTTGGTGAAGGGTAACGGCGGCTTATTCAACATCTGGCGAGTGGCGATATCCGCACCGGGGTTTTTATCGTAATAACCCTGCTCGCGGGTCAGCTCGTAGGCGGCGGTGGTAATCGGCAGGTAGCCGGTTTTTTGATGCCATTCAGCAGCGTTTTCCGGTTTTGCCAGGAAGTCGAGGAATTTGGCGACGCCGGTATAGGTTTCTTTATCTTTACCCTGCATGACCCATAGGCTGGCTCCGCCGATAATAGCGTTTTGCGGCGCGCCCTTGATATCCGCGTCGTACGGCATCATACCCACGCCATAGTTAAATTTGGCATACTGGCGGATATTGGCGAGCGAGCCGGAGGACGCGGTTGTCATCGCGCAGTCACCGTTATAAAACTTCTCGGTAGACTCGTCCTTACGCCCAACATAGCTAAAATCGCCTTTTTTATTCATCTCTTCCAGCAGCGCGATATGTTTCACCTGCTCTGGCTTATTAAACTCCAGCACCGCATCTGTACCGTCAAAACCATTGTTTTTACTGGCGAAGGGGAGACCGTTCCAGGCGCTGAAGTTTTCCAGTTGGATCCAGCCTTGCCAGCCGCTGGCGTAACCGCATTTCATGCCTGCCGCTCTCAGTTTCGCGGTATAGTCAGCCAGCTCCTGCCAGGTTTTCGGCGGCTGTTCCGGATCTAAACCGGCTTTCTTAAAGGCGTCTTTGTTGTAGTACAGTACCGGCGTGGAGCTGTTAAAGGGCTGGGAGAGCAGATGCCCGCTTTTAGCATCGGTGTAGTAGCCTGCAACGGTCGGTACAAACTGGGACTCGTCAAAGTTAATACCGGCGTCTTTAAACACTTCATAAACCGGCTTAATGGCTTTCGAGGCCATCATGGTCGCTGTCCCAACCTCATAAACCTGCAATATTGCCGGCGCGTTGCCGGTACGGAATGCCGCGATCCCGGCGCTCAGGTTCTGTTCATAGTTCCCCTTATAGACCGGAACGATTTTGTAATCCGGATTGGCCTGGTTGAAACGTTGCGCCAGTGAATCAACTTCTTTGCCTAACTCCCCTTCCATTGAATGCCAGAATGGAATAGTGGTGACGGCCAACGTCTGACCCGTAAATGCCAGACTCAGCGCCAGTCCTAAAGCTGTATGTCGTAACGATATCATCGGTTATCTCTCTTTTTGTGCCGGGATGCGCGATATCACGCGTTTTATGTTCGCGGGGGTAACATGACATGCTCGAATGACAGAAAAATAACTTTTTTATTACAAAAAAAAGATAGTAAGGCGACAGAGAGATGGCAAGGCAGTGAAAGCGCCGGAAAAGAAAAGTGGGAGCTACGGCACGGATAGGTACGACATTATTCCCGGGGGCGGCGCACATGCCGTAACTCAACCAGGCGGAGCGTCGCCGGGATTAACGTCTCAGGCGCGTAAGCGAACGACAATTTGCTCCAGCGTAAGCCGCCCTGCCGCCGCATCGACTGTCATATCGACAAAATCCGGATTCGCAGCGAGTGAGATCCCGTTACGCTTTAAAAACAGCAGCGTAATAAATAAGGCGGTACGTTTGTTACCATCATTGAAGATATGCCCACGGGATATAGCGAGCAAATGCATTGCCGCCAGCAGCCACACGTCGGTCACCCCTTCATATTCGATTTGATTGAGTACCCGGTACATTAGCGCTTCCGCGCGGCCAGGATCAGGCATGCCTGTTACACCAGGCGTAACGCGGAGAAGCCTGTCGTGAAACTGAATTATCTCTTCCGCTGAGATAAGTTGTAGGGTCATTTATCCGCCAGCTCCCTGAGCTCATTGCCATGAACCGCCATAATGGCAGCAAACTCATCATCCATTCGCGCCGTCTGATAACGCTCAAACTCCTCGGCGCTGATGATCACTGCGGACTTATGCCCACGACGCGTGATGGTGACAGGGCCCGCCGTCACCGCGCTTTCCAGGACTTCGGCCAGATTTTGCCGCGCTTCGCTATAGTTAACCGTACGCATAAACATCTCCCCAGTTGTACATGTTTATTGTACAACAAACACGTACAAAAAAAGAGCCATCAGGCTCTTTTGAAAAATTTTACCGCTTGCCGTTACCGGGCGCGGCGCACGCGCTTCCCCCTGGCACAGTCTAACCGCCCAGATAGGCGCTGCGCACCGCTTCGTTCGCCAGCAGTGCATCACCGGTATCGGATAGCACCACGTGGCCGTTTTCCAGCACATAACCGCGGTCGGCGAGCTTCAGCGCCTGGTTAGCGTTTTGCTCGACAAGGAAGATGGTCATACCCTGCTCGCGCAACTGCTCAATGGTGTCGAAGATCTGCTGGATGATGATCGGCGCCAGCCCCAGCGACGGTTCATCCAGCAGCAATAGCCTCGGCTGGCTCATCAGCGCGCGGCCAATCGCCAGCATCTGCTGTTCGCCGCCGGACATGGTGCCCGCTCGCTGGATACGGCGTTCATGCAGGCGCGGAAACAGCTCGTACACCCATTTGATACGCTCCTGAAACCGATCGCGCTCGGCAAAAAAACCGCCCATCGCCAGGTTCTCTTCTACCGTCATCCGCGAGAAGACGCGCCGCCCTTCCGGCACTATCGCCACCGCTTCACGCATGATTTTCGCCGTCTGCCAGTCGGTTATGTCTTTACCGTCAAACACCACCCGTCCGCTGGAGGCGCGCGGATCGCCGCACAAGGTGCCAAGCAGCGTCGTTTTCCCCGCGCCGTTAGCGCCAATCAGGGTAACGATTTCCCCCTGGTTGATGTGCAGACTGACGTCGTGCAGCGCCTGAATCTTGCCGTAGTGGGCGCTGACTTTTTCAAACGTTAACATCGTTTTTTCCATCTTATGCCTCACCCAGATAAGCGCGGATGACGTCCGGGTTGTTGCGGATCTCTTCCGGCGTGCCGTTCGCCAGCGGCGTGCCCTGGTTCACCACGTAAATGCGATCGGAAATGCCCATCACCAGCTTCATATCGTGTTCAATCAGCAAGATAGTGGTGTTGTGATGGTTACGTAGTTCGGCAATCAGCTCATCCAGCTCTTTGGTCTCTTTCGGGTTAAGGCCGGCCGCCGGTTCGTCGAGCATCAGAATTTCTGGCTGCGTCACCATGCAGCGGGCAATCTCCAGCCGGCGCTGGTCGCCGTAGGCCAGATTACTGGCCTGGCGATTGGCATGTTCCAGCAGGCCAATACGCTCAAGCCAAGTCGCCGCGCGGTCCAGCGCTTCACTTTGCGCGCGGCGGAAAGCGGGCGTTTTCAACAGGCCGGAAAAGAGGCCCGTTTTCAATTGCTGGTGCTGCGCCACCAGCAGGTTTTCAATCACCGTCATTTCACGGAACAGACGCACATGCTGGAAAGTACGTACCACGCCCATGCGGGCGATCTGCTGGCCCGGCAATCCTTCCAGATGCCGCTCGCGCAACATGATCGTACCGCCTGTCGGCTTATAAAAACCGGTCAGGCAGTTAAACACCGTCGTTTTACCCGCGCCGTTAGGGCCAATCAGCGACACAATTTCCCGCTCACGCAATTCCAGCGATACATTGTTGACCGCCAGCAAACCGCCAAAGCGCATCATCAGGCCGTTAACCGCTAATAATGGCTGACTCATGCCTGCTCTCCTTTCGCCTGACCACTTTTCAGCTTCAACTGCGGACGCGTCATCGGCAGCAATCCCTGCGGGCGCCAGATCATCATCAACACCATCAAACCGCCGAGCATCAACATGCTGTATTCGTTGAAATCGCGCATCAACTCGCGCGACACCACCAACAGAACCGCCGCCAGGATCACCGCAAACTGCGAGCCCATTCCGCCCAGCACCACAATCGCCAGCACGAAGGCGGATTCGGCGAAGGTGAAAGATTCCGGGCTGACAAAGCCCTGGCGGGCGGCAAACAACGTCCCGGCGAAACCGGCAAACGCGGCGCTGATAGTAAAAGCGGTCAGCTTGATGCGCGTCGGGCTTAAACCTAATGAGCGACAGGCGATCTCATCCTCACGCAACGCTTCCCACGCCCGGCCCAGCGGCATACGCAGCAGGCGGTTAATGACAAACAGCGACAGGACCACCAGCAACAGGGCCACCAGATAGAGGAAAATGACCCGGTCGGATGGGTCGTACTTCACGCCAAAGAAATTGCTGAAGGTATCCCAGCCGCCTTCTCGGGTGTTGCGGCTAAACTCCAGACCAAATAGCGTCGGTTTGGGGATCTGGCTGATACCGTTCGGGCCGCCGGTAATTTCCGTGTTGTTGAGCAGCAGGATACGGACGATTTCGCCGAAGCCGAGCGTCACAATCGCCAGATAGTCGCCGCGCAGACGCAGTACCGGGAAGCCGAGCAGGAAACCAGCAGCGGCGGAGACCAGTCCCGCCAGCGGCAGGCAGGTCCAGAAACCCAAACCATAATAGTGGTTGAGCAGCGCAAAGGTATAAGCGCCGATGGCGTAAAAGCCGCCGTAGCCCAATACCAGCAGGCCGGACAGCCCCACCACCACGTTCAGCCCCAGACCGAGGATGATATAAATCATGGTCATAGTGGCGATATCCACGCTACCGCGCGACACCATAAACGGCCACGCCACGGCGATAACCAACAGCGCCATCAGAAACAGCTTTTGCTTAACGGTAGAGCCATCGATCGCCGGCAGAATAAACTTCGGTCCGGAGACGTGCTTCACCGCTTTCTGGAACATCGGACGCAGCAACTGAAAGAAAAAAACCACTGCCGTACCGATAAAGATCCACTGCCAGCGGATGTCGGCGGCGGTATCCACCACCAGTTTGGTGCCGTCCAGCTCCAGTTGTACGCCCATGAAGACGCCAGCCAGAACGAAGAACATCGCCGCAGAGAACAGAGCCATCGCAATATGCATCGGTTTCATACTTTCTCTACCTCCGGACGCCCCAGGATACCGGTCGGCATCACCAGCAGTACCAGAATCAGCAGAGCGAACGATACGACATCTTTATATTCGGTACTTAAATATGCAGACGAGAGCGCTTCGGCGACGCCCAAAATCAGACCGCCGATCATCGCGCCCGGAATGCTGCCAATACCGCCCAGCACCGCCGCGGTGAACGCTTTCATCCCGGCCATAAAACCGATGTAGGGGTTAATTACGCCATAGAACTGACCGAGTAGCACGCCCGCCACCGCCGCCATTGCCGCGCCGATAACAAACGTTAGCGCAATGACGCGGTCGGTATTAATGCCGAGCAGGCTGGCCATTTTTAGATCCTCCGCGCAGGCGCGGCAGGCGCGGCCCATCCGGGAGTAGCGAATGAAAATGGTGAGCGCCAGCATAGCCAGAAAGGTGACTATCCAGATAACCGCCTGCATGGTGGTGATGGACGCGGAAAAGTTTTCGCTGCTGCCCACAATCCACTGGCCGTTAAACAGGCTGGGTAACGCCACGTCGCGCGAACCTTCCGTCAGGCTGACGTAGTTTTGCAGGAAGATGGACATCCCGATGGCGGAAATCAGGGCAATCAGGCGCTTGGAGTTGCGCACGGGCCGGTAAGCGACTCGCTCGATACTCCAGCCGTAGGCGCTGGCAATAATAATCGCGCCGATAAATCCGGCGGCCACCAGGAGCCAACTGGTGTCTATTCCCATCATCATTAGCGCGGCGATGATCATAAAAGAGACGTAGCTGCCGATCATATACACCTCGCCATGAGCGAAGTTGATCATGCCGATAATGCCGTACACCATCGTATAACCGATAGCAATCAGCGCGTAGGTGCTCCCCAGCGTGACGCCGTTAAACATCTGCTGCAAGAAATAGAGAAACTGCTCGGACATAAGGTAACCTTTTTAAACCCGCCCGGCGTGCGGGCGGTGGGATAACTTATCTTCTGGCATTACTTCGCGACGGTTGACGAGCCGTCGGCGTGCCACTGGAAGACGCCAAATTCAAATCCCTTAAGATCGCCTTTTTCATCCCATTTCAGCGGCCCAATAACGGTATCAGCCCCGTTAGCTTTAAGATCTTTCACCAGATCCAGCGGAGCATGGCTGGCGCTACGCGTCATTGCGGTCGCCAGTGACTGGACGGTGGCGTAGGTGATCCAGACGTACGGACCGCTGGGATCTTTCTTGTCGGCTTTCAGCGCTTCGACAATCGCTTTATTCGCCGGGTCCTGGTCATAACGTTTTGGCATCGTCACCAACATGCCTTCCGCCGCACCGCCCGCAATATTGGACAGCGACGCGTTACCTACGCCTTCCGGCCCCATAAATTGCGTTTTCAGGCCATTAGCCCGCGCCTGGCGCAGCATCTGCCCCATTTCCGGGTAGTAGCCGCCGTAATACACAAAGTCGATATTCTCTTTTTGCAAGCGGGCAATCAGGGCGGAGAAATCTTTTTCACCGGCGGTAATACCATCAAAAAAGACAATATTGGCATTGCCCTGCTTCAGGCCATCCTGCACGGAGCGCGCCAGTCCTTCGCCGTATTGCTGTTTATCGTGAATGATAGCGATGCGCTGCGGCTTCACCGTTTCCAGGATGTATTTCGCGGCCGTTGGCCCCTGGGAGGAGTCCAGGCCGGCGGTACGCATAATGTACTGATAGCCGCGCTGGGTCAGCTCCGGGTTAGTCGCCCCCGGAGAGATCATCAGAATACCTTCATCTTCATAGATATCGGATGCTGGCTGAGTAGAAGAAGAACACAAGTGACCAATAACGTACTGAATACCGTCGTTAACGATTTTGTTGGCCACCGCCACCGCCTGTTTTGGATCGCAGGCATCATCGTACTCTACGCCGACCAGCTTATCGCCTTTAATACCGCCTTTAGCGTTGATGTCTTTAATGGCCTGGCGCGCGCCGTTAAATTCCATATCGCCCCATTGCGCTACCGGGCCGGACATCGCCCCGACTATGGCGACTTTAATATCATCTGCCATTGCCCCCTGCGAGACTGCTAATGCAACAATCCCTGCGATTATTGTTTTCGCTTTCCGTTTCATGTGCCTGTATCCCCATTCGTGATGTTATATGTTTTGTTTTTGCTGGTTAAAAAGCAGACTGTACTTTTTATAAATGGTGCGCTTTTTACTGACTCATTAATGAGTTAGCGCAGCATTTAAAGCATAATAAGATTAAAATCTCTATTTTTCAGTCTATTAAGAAAAGATAATATTCTGCTTTTCGCTATAGATAAACAAAAAAAAGCACGCTTGTCAGCATAAAATAACGGCATATTAAGTGGAATAATTCACTAGCATTCAGGGAATTATGCTGCCTGTTTTCCATTCTCTAATGCTTCAAACTGTAATTATCGTTGTTAAAAAATTAATAACCTGGTAAATGACACAAAAAAGAGAAAGCATCTGGCCTGCCTGTTTCGGTACACTGATCGCATCTTTTGAAATCGGGACAAGCCGTCGATGAAGCTGACTATTCTTCGTTTAGAACACTTTAGCGCTCAGGATCAGATCGATCTGGGCAAAATCTGGCCGGAATATTCCGCCTCCTCATTAAGCGTAGATGAAACGCACCGGATTTATGCCGCGCGGTTTAACGAGCGTTTGTTGGGCGCCGTAAGAGTGACGCTGAGCGGAACGCAGGGCGCGCTGGATTCCTTACGCGTGCGTGAAATCACCCGTCGTCGCGGCGTCGGGCAATACCTGGTAGAAGAAGTCATCCGCGATAATCCCAACGTCTCGTCGTGGTGGATGGCGGATGTCGGTGTTGAAGACCGCAGCGTGATGGCCGCGTTTATGCAGGCGTTAGGTTTTACCGCCCAGCATGACGGCTGGGAGAAGCGCTAAAAGAAAGCCGGATGGCGCTGACGCTTATCCGGCCTACATGCCGGGAGAAAAGATAAAAACCACCTCGCAATTTTCCAAGAATTTCGCGTTGCAGGCAGGCGGCAAGTTATGAAATCCCCGGGAGCTTACATAAGTAAGTGACCGGGGTTGAATAACGTAGCCAACGCACCTGCAGCGCGAAAGGCGCCAGGAAAATCACTTGGCGTCTGTCGCCGTACCATTCGCATGCCAGTCAAACACGCCGAACTCAAATCCTTTCAGATCGCCTTTCTCATCCCACGACAGCGGTCCCATTACGGTGTCGACCGTGGCGCCTTTCAGGTATTTGGCAATTTCCGCCGGATCGTCAGACTGGTTCAGACCCGCCTGCAACGATTGCAGCGCGGCGTAGGTGGTCCAGACAAACGCGCCGCTAGGATCTTGTTTCTTGGCTTTGATAGCATCCACAATCGGTTTGTTCGCCGGGACCTGGTCGTAGTTCTTCGGTTTGGTGACCAGTAAGCCTTCCGCTGACTCTCCGGCGATGTTAGACAGCGACACGTTCGCCACCCCTTCCGGCCCCATAAACTGGGTTTTCAGCCCTGCGGCGCGGGACTGGCGCAGGATCTGCCCCATTTCCGGGTGATAACCGCCGTAGTAGACAAAGTCGATATTCTCTTTTTTCAGACGCGCTACCAGAGTGGAGAAATCTTTTTCGCCGGCGGTGATGCCGTCAAAGAATACGACGTTAACGCCGCCTTTCTTCAGACCGTCCTGCACCGCGCGCGCCAGCCCTTCGCCGTACTGCTGCTTATCGTGGATAATCGCGATGCGCTGCGGTTTTACCTTCTCCAGAATATACTTTGCCGCCGTTGGCCCCTGGTCAGAGTCCAGACCGGTGGTGCGCAAAACCAGCTTATAGCCGCGTGCGGTCAGCTCCGGCGCGGTCGCCGCCGGGGTTATCATCAGGATGCCTTCGTCTTCGTAGATATCAGAGGCTGGCTGTGTGGAAGAGGAGCATAAGTGTCCGATAACATACCTGATGCCGTCGTTCACCACTTTGTTAGCGACAGCTACCGCCTGTTTCGGGTCGCAGGCGTCGTCATATTTCACCGCGACGAGCTTATCGCCTTTAATACCGCCTTTCGCATTGATATCGGCAATTGCCTGCTCCGCACCGGTAAATTCCTGGTCGCCATACTGCGCCACCGGACCGGACATCGCGCCGACAACCGCGACTTTAATGTCCTCTGCGAATGCCATATGGCTTAATGACAGGGCGATACATCCTGCCAATAACGTTTTACCCTTCATATTCATCCTGATAATCCCCATTATTCTGGTTGTTACGTGTGTTGTGGTGTTATTGTTCAGCACTTTATTTCGATTATTGGCTAGCTACCCGTGCTTTAGCAGCATACTCTGCTAAAACATACCCGATTTTTATTATTTTGGAATAGCTAAATTTACATTCAGATAACAGATTTGTGTCGGTGGGGGAGAGGAAGGGTCCGTAGGCCCGATAAGCGAAGCGCCATCGGGCAAACGTGTTGCCGGATGGCAGGGTAAACGCCTTATCCGGCCTACAAAAAACAAAACCCCCGAATTCACATTCGAGGGTTCATTGGCAATTCGCGAAGATTACGCTTCGATCGCAGCGCGAAGCTTTTTCATGGCGTTCTTTTCAAGCTGGCGCACACGCTCAGCGGAGACGCCGTAACGATCGGCCAGCTCCTGCAACGTAGACTTATTGTCTTCGTCCAGCCAGCGAGCGCGGATAATATCCTGGCTACGCTCGTCGAGCCCCTGCATCGCGTCGGTCAGTCGGTTGGCGGCCTGCTCTTCCCAGTTATCGTCTTCAATGCCGTCGGCAAAGTTAGACGATTTATCCTGCAGATACAGCACCGGCGCCATTGGCTGGCTGTCGGACTCATCGTCCGAAGACATGTCAAACGTCATGTCCTGCGCCGCCATACGCGACTCCATCTCACGCACGTCTTTACTGGAAACACCCAGTTCGCGCGCCACCATTTCAACCTCATCCTGATTAAACCAGCCCAGACGCTGCTTGGTTTTACGCAGATTAAAGAACAGCTTACGCTGCGCTTTCGTGGTTGCGACTTTAACGATACGCCAGTTACGCAGCACGTATTCGTGAATTTCTGCTTTAATCCAGTGTACGGCGAAGGAAACCAGGCGCACGCCTACTTCCGGGTTAAAACGACGTACGGCTTTCATCAGGCCGATGTTGCCTTCCTGGATCAAATCCGCCTGCGGCAGACCATAGCCCGCATAGTTACGAGCAATATGAACAACAAAGCGCAGGTGAGACAGGATCAGCGTTTTAGCTGCTTCCAGATCGCCCTGGTAATGCAGCCTTTCAGCCAATGCCCGCTCCTCGTCAGCCGATAACATCGGCCACGCGTTCGCCGCCCGGATATAAGATTCCAGGTTGCCAACAGGGGCTAAAGCTAAATTTTGCATTTCTTTGGTCATTCAAATCCTCTCAATCAGTATTGCCTGGCACCGTCAGCGAGCAACAACCGTGCCAAAGCCGATGAGCAACGAGAATATCATCCACTCTTTTATCAGACAGTGATTTTATCCACAAGTTCAATGTAACACTGTGCATAATTTACACACATAATGTGACATGAAGATGAAACGCGGGGAAGAGACAACAGGGACTCTTTCCCTGCGAACGGAAGCCCATTGCAGGGAAAGATTATACCACGATTTTATCAATCGGGAGTAAAGTGACGTAAATGTTGCACCGTAGCCAGCCAGGCGGCGATCCAGCCAATCATGGAACAGACCAGCAGCAGCAACAGGCACTCATCGAACGATAAGCCATTGAGATCAAACTTCGTGCCGAAGACCTGCGCCACTTCAGTCACCGCCGATGATAAACGCATCACCAAAATTTCAGACAATATCAGTGAAAGAAACGCGCCGGAAAAACCGAGCAACGCGCCGCCGTAGAGGAACGGACGCAGGATAAAGCCATCGGTCGCGCCAATCAGCTTTTGCACGTTAATGGTGTCGCGACGGGCAAAAATGCTCAGGCGCACGCTGTTGCCGATAACGAGGAAGACCGCCGCGACCATCAGCACGCCGATCATCGCCGACACGCGGCCCACCAGCCCGGTGAGCGCCGCCAGGCGCGCAAACCAGCTATCATCCATGCGGACTTCGTCAATGCCGTTAATCTGCGAGATACGGTCGCGCAGCGTATTAAGCGAGGCGGTACTCTGGAAGTCCAGCTTGGGGATCACCACTGCCACCGCCGGTAGCGGGTTCTCTTCCAGCATGTCCAGCGCGCCGCCAAAACCCGACCAGTTGCGGAATTCTCCCAGCGCGTCCTCACGGGACAGGTAGTTGACCTTCTCAACGCCCTGCTCGGCCTGAAGCTGTCCAACAACCCGCGCCGCCGCGTCATCATCCAGCGTTTTTTGCAGATAAACGGTGATCTGCGGCGACGGATAATACTGAGTCGCCGCCTGGTTGACGTTCTTATAGACCATGTAACAGACGCTGGGCAGCGTCAGGGAGATGGCGATCACCATCACCGTCAGAAACGTCGCCAGCGGTTTGCTTTTCAGATCTTGCAGCGCGCCGTGCCAGGCATAGCGCACCTGTTCATTAAAGACATTCGTTTTACGTGAGTTCGGTTTCGGTGTCGGCTTCTGGCGTCCTGGCGCGTTGCGCCCGCCGCCTGTTCCGCCGCGAGACTTACGCAGTCGATCCAGCCGTCCGCCGAACTGCCTGATTTGGTTAATCGCGTCGCGCCTATTCATTGGCCAGGCCTCCATGCAGATGTCCATCGCTCAGGACGAGCTGCCTATAGGAACGACGGGAGATAAGTCCAATATCGTGCGTCGCCATCAGTACCGTCACCCCTACGCGGTTAAACTCTTCAAACAGACGTAAAATCCCTTCCGACAACGCGTCGTCCAGGTTCCCGGTCGGTTCATCCGCCAGCAATACCGCTGGCTTATTGACCACCGCGCGGGCGATGCCCACGCGCTGTTGTTCGCCTCCGGAGAGTTGAATCGGGAAGTTTCTCGCTTTGTCCAGTAGTCCAACCTTATCCAGCGCCGCCGACACACGACGACGGATATCATCGCCGCTGGCGCCGGCAATGATTAACGGTATCGCCACATTGTCATAGACCGTGCGATCCATCAGCAGATGGTGATCCTGGAAAATCATCCCAATCTGGCGGCGCAAAAACGGCACTTCGCGGTTTTTCAGGCGCGTAATATCATGCCCGCTGAAGAAGATTTTGCCGGCGCTGGGCCGCTCAATCCCACAGATTAGCTTCAGCAGGGTACTTTTCCCCGCGCCGGAGTGGCCGGTCAGAAACGCCATCTCGCCTGGCCGCATATGGAATGTCACTCCCTGCAGCGCTTGTCTCCCGCCGAGATAGGCCTTGCTGACATGTTCAAAGCGAATCATTGTTAATCCTCTCGGGCAAAAAGTGCCTCAATAAAATCGTCCGCCTTAAACGGACGCAAATCCTCGATACGTTCGCCCACGCCAATGTAACGGATAGGAATGCCAAACTGGTCAGCTACCGAGAAAATCACCCCGCCTTTCGCCGTACCGTCCAGCTTGGTCAGGGTAATACCGGTTAAGCCTACCGCTTCATGGAACAGTTTGGCCTGGCTTACCGCGTTCTGTCCGGTGCTGGCGTCAATGGTCAGCATAACTTCATGTGGCGCTTCTTCGTCCAGCTTTTTCATGACGCGAACGATTTTTTTCAGCTCTTCCATCAGGTGCGACTTGTTCTGCAGACGCCCTGCCGTATCGGCAATTAACACATCCACATTACGCGCCTTCGCGGCCTGGATAGCGTCAAAAATCACCGAGGCGGAGTCCGCGCCGGTATGCTGGGCGATAACCGGAATGTTGTTACGCTGTCCCCAGACCTGTAGCTGTTCGACCGCCGCCGCGCGGAAAGTATCCCCCGCCGCCAGCATCACTGATTTACCCTGCTGCTCAAACTGGCGCGCCAGTTTACCGATAGTAGTGGTTTTACCCACGCCGTTCACGCCAACCATCAGAATAACAAAAGGCGTTTTACCTTCAATATTAAGCGGTTCGTCTACCTTCGCCAGAATCTCGCCCATCTCGTCTTTCAACAGACCATACAGCGCCTCGGCATCTTTAAGCTGTTTGCGGCTGGCGCCTTCCGTCAGATTAGCGATAATCTTACGCGTGGTTTCCACCCCGACATCAGCGATGAGCAACTGCTCTTCCAGCTCCTCGAACAAATCATCGTCGATTTTCTTGCCGCGGAACAGACTGATAAATCCGGAACCGAGATTTTCTTTGGTTTTCAGCAGACTGCGTTTCAGGCGGGCAAAGAAACCTTCTTTAGTCGGTTTTTCCTGCTCCTGAACGATCGCTTCCACCGGCTCGTCTTCTTCCGCCGGCGGAACAACCATCACCGCCTCTTCCGCCGCCTGAGCGGCCAGCGCCTGCGCTTCCAGCTCTTCGTCGGTGAATTTCGCCGCGTTTTCGCCCTCTTCTTCTACCGCGGCAATGACCTCTACGGTTTCCGCTTCGGCCTGCCACTCTTCCGGCGAGATAGCCTCGTCTTTGACCTCTTCCGGCAGCGGCAATTCCTCGCGTTCCACCGCGATCTGCGGCGCTGCCATCTCAATGGCCGCCGCGGGCTCCGGCTCTACCGGCTGCGGTTTTTCGCTCTCCTGAACTTTCTCAGTAACGTCCACCACCTCTTCCGCAAAGGCTTCGGTTTCTGCTTTGCTGTGCGCGGGCGTTTGCGCGTCTACGTCTGCCGCCGTTTCAACAGGGGGCTCAACCGGTCGTTGTTCCTCAACAATCTGCTGTTCTTCGGTCTGTTCCTGCTTCTGCTCTTTATCACCGAAGCCCAACCAGGAAAAGAAGCCACGTTTTTTCTGTTTTGCCATCTGCGACTACACCCCTCGCGGCGCTATATACATGGAAGCTAAAAAAATGATGAAATAGTCTATCACTTAACTTAATTCACATCACCGCCTGGAATAACTTGCAACAGGCGGTTCGAGCAAGAGAAATGAAAAAACCGACTCACTCTGGCAGCGGCCAAATCCGCATTATTGGCGGGCAATGGCGTGGCCGTAAATTACCGGTTCCGGACAGCCCGGGTCTGCGTCCCACCACCGATCGCGTGCGCGAAACGTTATTTAACTGGCTGGCTCCGGTAATGGTAGACGCCCATTGTCTGGATTGCTTTGCCGGCAGCGGCGCGCTGGGTCTGGAAGCGCTATCACGTTATGCGGCCCAGGCAACGTTACTGGAAATGGATCGCGCCGTATCGCAGCAGTTGCAAAAAAATCTGGCGACGCTGAAAGCCAACAATGCTCGCGTCGTCAATACCAATACTCTGACCTTCCTCAGCCAGCCGGGGACGCCGCATCACGTCGTCTTTGTCGACCCGCCGTTTCGTAAAGGGCTGCTGGAAGAGACGTTACAATTGCTGGAAACCCAGGGATGGCTGGCCGACGACGCGCTAATCTACGTAGAAAGCGAGGTGGAAAACGGTCTGCCGCCCGTTCCGGCGAACTGGGCATTGTATCGAGAAAAGGTGGCCGGACAGGTCGCTTATCGTCTGTATCAGCGCGACGCGCAAGGAGAAAATGATGTTGATTAATCTGGGCCGCTTATTAATGCTCTTCGTGTGGGCATTTTTGATTCTTAATCTGGTGCATCCCTTCCCGCGCCCGCTCAATATCTTCGTCAACGTGGCGTTGGTGTTCATGGCGCTGATGCACGGTATGCAACTGGCGCTGCTGAAATCAACGATACCGAAAGAGGGTCCGCAGATGACGACGGGAGAGAAAATCCGCATTTTCCTGTTCGGCGTGTTTGAGCTGCTGGTCTGGCAGAAGAAGTTTAAGAACAAAAAATAATGTTTGCTGCCGGATGACGGTTTATTCGTTATCCGGGGTACGGCTAACAAACCCGACGAACCGCGTTCCCTTATAGCTCAGCGTACCTTGATCGCCCACCGTCAAAGCGTGGTACTGCTGCGCTTGTAAACGGAACGTTTTTTCGAGACCGCCATTGAGCGGCTTAAAACTGGCCTCATAGCGCATACTGGTTCCCGCCGGGCTCACTTCCTGCTGGCGAGAGCGTCGGTCGTTAACCGGCTTCTCCCGTTTACTGCTGACCACGACCAGCTTTTGCTGTAACGGCGCCGCCTCATTAGCGGCTTTTTCCCGCCGTTGCTGAACGAAGCGGAACGACGCGGCAACTACGATTAATGCGATGATTATAATGAAGAAAAGCGGTGGCTTACTCATACTGTTAACCTGTCAGAAAATGCGGAAATAAGCATACCCTGCCCGTTATAGTGTTGTCATCTGACCGTCACGGCCTCTACACTGAATAATAGAGCCGCAAGCATACCGTTTGCGAAAAAATAACGAATTCAAGGAATTAAGATGCTTTGGTCGTTTATCGCTGTCTGCCTGTCCGCATGGCTGTATGTGGACGCCTCCTATCGCGGGCCAGCCTGGCAACGCTGGGTTTTTAAGCCCGTCACGTTATTACTATTGCTGTTACTGGCCTGGCAAGCGCCGATGTTTGACGCCATCAGTTATCTTGTGTTGGCCGGACTGTGCGCCTCGCTGGTCGGCGATGCGTTAACGCTCTTACCGCGTCAACGCCTGCTGTACGCCGTCGGGGCATTTTTCTTATCGCATCTGCTCTACACCATTTACTTTGCCAGCCAAATGACGTTGTCGTTCTTCTGGCCGCTGCCGCTGGCGTTACTGATAGTCGGCGCGTTGCTTATCGCCGTTATCTGGACGCGACTGGAGGAGCTACGCTGGCCGGTATGTACTTTTATCGCCATGACGCTGGTCATGGTCTGGCTGGCGGGCGAACTGTGGTTCTTCCGCCCAACGGCGCCAGCCCTTTCGGCCTTTACCGGCGCGACGCTGCTGTTCATCGGCAATATCGTCTGGCTGGGTAGCCATTACCGCCGCCGTTTCCGGGCGGATAACGCGATTGCCGCCGCCTGCTACTTTGCAGGACACTTCCTGATTGTTCGCTCGCTGTACCTGTAAATAATAGCGCTTGACTCTGGAGTCGACTCCAGAGTGTATCCTCCGGTTAATGAGAAAATTATCATCAACCGGAGGACGTTATGTCGACCCCTGATACCGATGGCAAAAAAGTCCCGCCCTTTACCTCCTTCAGATTAGCCCCGGCAATACAGAAGGCCGATAGCTGCTGCTGCGAAGAACATTGCGCGTCCAGCGCGCCTGTTTCTACTGCCGTGGCAGGCACGCGCTATACCTGGAAAATCTCCGGCATGGACTGCGCCGCCTGCGCCCGAAAAGTGGAGAATGCGGTCCGCCAAATTCGCGGCGTCAACCAGGCGCAAGTGCTGTTCGCCACCGAAAAGTTAGTGGTCGATGCCGACGCCGACCTCCGCGCGCAAATTGAACGCGCCGTACAGAAGGCGGGTTATACCTTGCGTAGCGAAGATTCGCGCGACGCCGCGCCTGAATCTCGTCTTAAAGAGAACCTGCCGCTTATTACGCTGATCATTATGATGGCGATAAGCTGGGGGCTGGAGCAATTTAACCACCCGTTCGGCCAACTGGCCTTTATCGTCACCACTCTGGTCGGTCTGTATCCTATTGCCCGCCAGGCGCTGCGGCTGATGAAAAGCGGCAGTTGGTTCGCTATTGAAACGCTGATGAGCGTCGCCGCCATTGGCGCGCTGTTTATAGGCGCGACGGCGGAGGCAGCAATGGTATTGCTGCTGTTCCTCATCGGCGAGCGCCTGGAAGGATGGGCCGCCAGCCGCGCCCGTAAAGGCGTCAGCGCGTTAATGGCGCTTAAACCGGAAACGGCGACCCGTCTGCGCGACGGCGTACGGGAAGAGGTCGCGATTAATACCCTGCGACCGGGCGATATTATCGAAGTCGCCGCCGGGGGGCGTTTACCCGCCGACGGTAAACTGGTTTCCGGTTTCGCCAGCTTTGATGAAAGCGCGCTCACCGGCGAGTCTATCCCGGTGGAGCGCGCAACGGGCGACAAAGTCCCGGCAGGCGCGACCAGCGTTGACCGTCTCGTCACCCTGGAGGTGTTATCTGAACCTGGCGCCAGCGCGATTGACCGTATCCTGACGCTGATTGAAGAGGCGGAAGAGCGCCGTGCGCCTATTGAGCGGTTTATTGACCGTTTCAGCCGCATCTATACGCCAGTCATTATGGTCATCGCGCTGCTGGTGACGCTTATTCCGCCGCTGATGTTCGATGGCGGCTGGCAGGAGTGGATTTATAAAGGGCTGACGCTGCTATTAATCGGTTGCCCGTGCGCGCTGGTGATCTCCACGCCCGCGGCCATTACCTCCGGGCTGGCGGCGGCGGCACGGCGCGGCGCATTGATTAAAGGCGGCGCAGCGCTGGAGCAACTGGGCCGTATCACGCAGGTCGCCTTTGATAAAACCGGTACGTTGACCATTGGTAAACCACGGGTGACGGCGATTCATCCGGCAAGCGGTATCAGCGAGGCTGAACTGTTGGCGCTGGCGGCAGCCGTAGAACAAGGCGCTACGCACCCGCTGGCACAGGCTATTATCCGCGAAGCGCAGACACGCGATCTGGCGATCCCGACGGCGGAATCGCAGCGAACGCTGGCCGGCACCGGAATTGAAGCGCAGGTTAACGGCGAACGTATTCTGATTTGCGCGGCGGGGAAACAGCCTGCGGCGGCGTTTGCCGGGCAAATTAGCGAACTGGAAAACGCCGGGCAGACGGTGGTTCTGGTGCTGCGTAACGAGACCGTACTTGGCGTCCTCGCCCTCCAGGATACATTGCGTGACGATGCGCGCGACGCCATCCGCGACCTGCATCAGTTAGGCGTTAACGGCGTGATTCTGACCGGCGATAACCCACGGGCGGCGGCAGCGATTGCCGGCGAGCTGGATCTGGCGTTTAAAGCCGGGCTACTGCCGGAAGACAAGGTGCGGGCAGTCACCGCCCTTAACCAACAAGCGCCGCTGGCGATGGTGGGCGACGGCATTAACGATGCGCCCGCGATGAAAGCCGCCAGTATCGGAATTGCGATGGGCAGCGGTACTGACGTCGCGCTGGAAACGGCTGACGCCGCCCTTACTCATAACCGTCTGCGCGGGTTAGCGCAGATGATTACGCTGGCGCGCGCTACCCACGCGAATATCCGGCAGAACATCACCATTGCGCTGGGGCTGAAAGCCATTTTCCTGGTGACGACGCTACTTGGTTTTACCGGGCTATGGCTGGCAATCCTGGCGGATACGGGAGCCACGGTATTGGTGACCGCCAACGCGCTACGTTTGCTGCGTAAAAACTAATCTTCTCCCGCCCGGCGGCGTCGTGTCGCCGGGTTATCCCGCGGTATTCCTTTCTTTGTACATATTATTCACGCGAAAATTATTTATTTTCTATTACTTATCAAACCATTAATCAGAAATAGCGTGATTTGATGTAAGGTTAATTTTTATCCAACCGATATTGATCATACCGTCTACAAAATAAGGAATGTTAGGCACTATGAAAAATATCAAAGTCATCACCGGCGTTATCGCGACGCTGGGCATATTTAGCGCCTTATTGCTGGTGACAGGAATACTGTTTTATTCCGCCGTCAGCAGCGATCGGCTGAATTTCCAGAATGCGAGCGCACTGAGTTACCAACAACAGGAACTGGGCGGCAGTTTTCAGACATTGATCGAAACCCGCGTTACCATTAACCGCGTGGCGATACGCATGTTAAAAAATCAGCGCGATCCCGCCTCGCTGGACGCCATGAACACGCTGTTAACCAATGCTGGCGCGTCGCTCAACGAAGCGGAAAAACATTTCAACAACTACGTGAACTCCGAAGCGATCGCGGGCAAAGATCCGGCGTTGGATGCCCAGGCCGAAGCCAGCTTTAAGCAGATGTATGACGTTTTGCAGCAGTCTATCCACTATCTTAAAGCCGATAATTACGCCGCCTATGGCAACCTTGACGCGCAAAAAGCGCAGGATGACATGGAGCAGGTATATGACCAGTGGCTCTCTCAAAATGCGCAATTAATAAAATTAGCCAGCGATCAGAATCAGAGCAGCTTTACCCAGATGCAATGGACGCTGGGGATAATTCTACTTATCGTACTCATCGTGCTGGCGTTTATCTGGCTGGGGCTGCAACGCGTTCTACTCCGCCCGCTGCAACGGATTATGGCGCACATTCAAACGATCGCCGACGGCGATCTTACCCATGAGATAGAGGCCGAAGGACGCAGTGAAATGGGCCAACTGGCCGCCGGTCTTAAAACGATGCAGCAGTCGTTAATCCGTACCGTCAGCGCGGTGCGCGATAACGCGGACTCTATCTATACTGGCGCAGGCGAAATTTCCGCCGGCAGCAGCGACCTCTCTTCCCGTACCGAACAACAGGCCTCGGCGCTGGAGGAGACCGCCGCCAGCATGGAACAGTTAACCGCCACGGTACGGCAAAACACCGATAACGCACGCCAGGCGACGGGTCTGGCGAAAACCGCATCAGAAACCGCGCGTAAAGGAGGACGCGTGGTGGATAACGTAGTGAACACCATGAACGATATCGCCGAAAGCTCGGAAAAAATCGTGGACATCACCAGCGTGATTGACGGTATCGCCTTCCAGACTAATATCCTGGCGCTGAACGCCGCGGTAGAAGCCGCCCGCGCCGGCGAACAGGGGCGAGGATTCGCGGTCGTGGCCGGAGAGGTACGCACGTTGGCCAGCCGTAGCGCGCAGGCCGCCAAAGAGATCAAAGTACTGATTGAAAACTCCGTGTCGCGCATTGATACCGGCTCTACGCAGGTACGCGAAGCGGGAGAAACCATGAAAGAGATCGTTAACGCCGTGACCCGCGTGACCGATATTATGGGCGAAATCGCCTCTGCCTCCGATGAGCAAAGCAAAGGCATTGAGCAGGTGGCGCAGGCGGTATCGGAAATGGACAGCGTGACGCAGCAAAACGCCTCGCTGGTAGAGGAATCCGCAGCAGCAGCGGCGGCGCTGGAAGATCAGGCTAACGAACTTCGTCAGGCGGTCGCCGCGTTCCGCATCCAGAAACAACCTCGTCGGGAGGCGTCGCCGACGCCGTTAAGCAAAGGCTTAACGCCACAGCCCGCCGCAGAACAGGCGAACTGGGAAAGCTTCTAATCAGAATGCTATCTGCCGTGCGGTTAATGCGCTTTACGCAATAAATAGCGGTACGGCAGACCCTCCGTCTCTTGCGCCAGCAAATCGTGTTCCATAAAGGTACAGAACCCCGGAATATCACGCGTCGTCGCCGGATCGTCGGCGATAATCAGCAATGTTTCGCCAGTTTGCATGTTGCGCACCGTTTTGCGCACCATCATTACTGGTTCAGGGCAACGCAGCCCCAGGGCGTCAAGCGTATGGTCAGGGGAGGAAAACAGATCGCTCATCTTCGTCTCAATGGTAGAAAAACGGCGATATTTTACGCCCATCTTCGTCAGTAAGCCAGGCAGGTTAACGATTGCGTGAAAATTAGCCATTGCAATGCCAGCGCAAAACAGTATTATGCGGCGGTTCTTTATTGGGTTCCCTCACCCCATCCAACAAAAAGGTCACAATATGACTCCGTTTACACAATCACAGCGCGTAAAAGCGTTGTTCTGGCTATCGCTATTCCATTTACTGGTGATCATTTCCAGTAACTATCTGGTGCAGCTCCCCATCACTATTTTTGGTTTCCACACGACCTGGGGCGCGTTTAGTTTTCCTTTTATTTTTCTTGCCACCGATCTTACCGTGCGTATTTTTGGCGCACCGCTGGCGCGCCGCATTATCTTCGCCGTCATGATCCCTGCGCTGCTGGTGTCGTATGTGGTGTCATCGCTGTTCTATATGGGCGCCTGGCAAGGTTTCGCCGCGTTGGCGAACTTTAATCTGTTTGTCGCCCGTATCGCCGCCGCCAGCTTTATGGCCTACGCGCTGGGACAGATCCTTGATGTCCATGTGTTTAACCGCCTGCGCCAAAATCGTCGCTGGTGGCTGGCGCCGACCGCTTCAACGCTGTTTGGCAATATCAGCGATACCCTTGCCTTTTTCTTCATTGCGTTCTGGCGAAGCCCCGATGCCTTTATGGCCGAACACTGGATGGAAATTGCGCTGGTGGATTATTGCTTTAAGGTGCTCATCAGCATTATTTTCTTCCTGCCGATGTACGGCGTTCTACTGAATATGTTGCTGAAAAAGCTGGCAGATAAATCTGAAATTTCCCCATTACCGGCAAGTTAAAGGTTCGTTTTCCGAGTTGTGATAAGATGAGCGAATGAGCCGTTATGGCCGTTTATCGAAAGGAAGAAGTCAATGCGCAATTTGGTTAAATATGCCGGTATTGGCCTGCTGGTTATGGGGCTTGCGGCCTGTGATAACAACGATACAAAAGCGTCGGCAGAAAGCGCCGCCGCAGAAAGCCAGGCCTCCGGCCAGCCCATCAGCCTGATGGATGGCAAACTCAGTTTCTCGCTGCCGGCGGATATGACCGATCAAAGCGGTAAGCTGGGCACCCAGGCGAATAATATGCACGTTTATTCTGACCCGACGGGCCAGAAAGCGGTGATTGTTATCGTCGGCGATAATACCGATGAAGCGTTGCCGGTGCTGGCAAACCGCCTGCTTGAGCAACAGCGTAGCCGCGACCCGCAGCTTCAGGTGGTCACCAATAAGTCTATTGAGCTCAAAGGCCATACGTTGCAACAACTGGACAGCATTATCTCCGCGAAGGGCCAGACGGCGTATTCTTCCATCGTGCTGGGCAAAGTGGATAACCAATTGCTGACGATTCAGGTCACGCTGCCTGCGGACAATCAGCAAAAAGCGCAAACCACGGCTGAAAACATCATCAATACGTTGGTTATTAAGTAACCTTTACGACGATGATGCGGCCTCCGGCAGTGCAGACGGAGGCCGTTTTTTTAAGCGCCAGGTCAGCAATAGCGCCATCGCTACCAGCCCGGCCGCCGCCAGATAAATCACCGGCACGCCCGCCCAGGTCATCACCAGCCCCGCCAGCGGCCCGGTAACCCCCAAAGACATATCCATAAAGACGGTATAGGTCGCCAGCGCCGCGCCCTGGTTCTGCGGCGGCACGGCTTTGACGGCCACCACGCCCAGCGCCGGAAAGACCAGCGAAAACCCCATCCCCGTGAGTAAAACGCCGATTTTTGCCATCCACGGCATGGCTGCCGTCCCCACCAGTAACAGACCAATAATCTCCACGCCAAAGCAGATCATGGCGACATTCAACCCGCCTAAACGATTGATGCCGTTAGGGAACAGCAAACGCGTGCCGACAAACGCGACGCTAAATAACGTAAGCGCAAAGGCGGCGCCATCCCAACCTTTAGCATCATAAAATAAGGTAATAAACGTCGCGATGACGCCAAACCCTGCCGAGGCCAGCGCCAACGCCATACCATACAGCCAGACACGCCCCAGCACCGCGCGAAACGGCAGCGGCTTGCCTTTGTTCGCCTTCACCGACGGACGTGGAAGGGCTAACAGTACCGCCAACAGCGCCACGCCCATCACCGTTAGCGCCAGTCCCTGTAACCCGCCCCAGGCATAACACAGCACGCCCAGCGGCGCGCCCATCGCCATTGCGCCGTAGGTGACGATACCGTTCCAGGAGATGACCCGACCAATATGCAACGACCCGACGACGCCGACGCCCCATAGTGTCGAACCGGTGCCGGCAAAACTTTGCCCAATCCCCAAAATCACGCGACCCAGCCCCAGTAGCAACAAACTGATCATCGGCCAGGCGCTGGCGATATCCGCCAGCAGGTAGCCGAGTCCGCTTAAAAAACAGCCGCATAAGCCAAAGACAACGATTTTTTTCGGCCCTAATACATCCGCATACCGCCCGGCATGGGGACGGCTTAACAGAGTGGCGAAGTATTGCAGGCTGATAATAAGCCCCGCCCAGAACGCGCTGAATCCCATCGCATCATGCACATAGCCGGGCAAGACGGCGAGCGGCAGGCCGATGGTCAGGTAGCTGGCAAAGTTAAACATCACAATGGAGACAATACGCAGATTGAGGCGCAATCCGTTTAGCGCCGGTTCAGCGACGGGTTCGGGCATGAGTATCACCGCATTTTTACAACATGTTTTCTTTTCTATCATGGCGCGCGGTGAAAATCAGTAGTGAGATTCAGATTATCGGTATCAGGGCAGCCGCTACACTTAGAAAAAAACACAACAAGGAAAACTTCATGGCAACCGCTCAACCCGACAAAACGGGTATGCATATTCTGCTGAAACTGGCCTCCCTGGTTATTATTCTCGCCGGGATTCATGCCGCGGCGGGTATTATTGTACAACTCTTGCTGGCGCTCTTTTTCGCCATCGTTCTTAACCCATTAGTGACCTGGTTTATTCGTCGGGGCGTGAAGCGACCGCTGGCGATTACTATCGTGGTGGTTGTCATGCTGATCGTGCTTACCGCGCTGGTGGGTGTGCTTGCCGCATCGCTTAATGAATTTATCGCTATGCTGCCTAAATACAGCAAGGAGCTGACGCGTAAGGTCTTACACCTTCAGGAGTTAATGCCCTTCCTGAATTTACATATGTCGCCGGAACGTATGCTCCGCGGGATGGATTCCGATAAAATCATGCTCTTCACCACAACATTAATGACCGGCGTATCGGGCGCGATGGCAAGCATTGTGCTGCTGGTAATGACCGTGGTTTTTATGCTGTTTGAGGTGCGTCACGTGCCTTATAAATTACGTTTCGCGCTAAACAATCCACAAATTCATATTGCCGGCCTGCACCGCGCCCTGAAAGGCGTCTCGCATTATCTGGCGCTGAAAACGCTGCTCAGTCTATGGACGGGCGCGATTATCTGGCTGGGGCTGGCGTTAATGGATATTCAGTTTGCGCTAATGTGGGGCGTACTGGCCTTTTTGCTCAATTACGTTCCTAATATCGGCTCGGTGATTTCCGCCGTTCCCCCCATGATTCAGGCGCTGTTATTTAACGGTTTTTACGAGTGCGTACTGGTCGGCGCGCTCTTTTTGCTGGTCCATATGGTGATTGGCAACATTATGGAGCCACGCATGATGGGCCATCGTCTGGGAATGTCCACGCTGGTGGTATTTCTTTCGTTATTGGTCTGGGGATGGCTATTAGGCCCGGTCGGGATGCTCTTGTCCGTTCCTTTGACCAGCGTCTGCAAAATATGGATGGAAACCACTAAAGGCGGCAGCAAACTGGCGATCTTACTGGGGCCAGGCCGACCGAAAAGCCGTTTACCGGGATGAGGCGACAGATGCTACAATCTCCTCTTCTTCATAGGCAACGTTGGTCCTGATATGTACCAGATCGTTCTGGGAAAAGTATCAACATTAAGCGCAGGTCAATTGCCCGACGCGTTAATCGCTCAGGCGCCGCAGGGCGTTCGCCGGGCAAGCTGGCTGGCCGGGCGCGTGCTGCTTTCCCGTGCGCTCTCGCCGCTACCGGAGATGGTGTATGGCGAACAGGGTAAACCGGCTTTTTCCGCCGGAACGCCGCTGTGGTTTAACCTCAGCCATAGCGGCGACACTATTGCTCTGTTGCTTAGCGACGAAGGTGAAGTCGGCTGCGATATTGAAGTGATCCGCCCGCGCGATAACTGGCGTTCGCTGGCAAATGCGGTATTCAGCCTCGGCGAACATGCTGAAATGGAAGCGGAACGTCCGGAGCAACAACTGGCGGCATTCTGGCGTATCTGGACGCGTAAAGAAGCCATCGTAAAACAACGCGGCGGCAGCGCCTGGCAAATCGTCAGCGTGGACAGCACGTTGCCCTCTGCCTTGTCGGTCAGCCAGTGTCAGCTCGATACGCTCAGTCTGGCAGTCTGTACCCCCACACCGTTTACGCTGACGCCGCAGACGATAACGAAAGCGCTATGACACATTAATTTTTCCCTCTGGCGGCGGACGTGTGTTACAAAATGCGGAGCTTCCCATGCGCCGACGCGCCATACCAAAAGGTTTAAGTCAGATGCAACGTGTCACCATCACCCTCGATGACGATTTACTGGAAACGCTGGACAGCCTGAGCCAGCGACGCGGCTATAACAATCGCTCCGAAGCGATCCGTGATATTCTGCGCGGCGCTCTGGCGCAGGAGGCCACTCAGGAACACGGCACACAGGGTTTCGCGGTACTTTCATATGTTTATGAACATGAGAAACGGGATTTAGCCAGCCGCATCGTCTCCACCCAGCATCATCATCATGATTTATCCGTCGCCACGCTGCACGTCCATATCAACCACGATGACTGTCTGGAGATCGCCGTTCTGAAGGGCGATATGGGCGACGTACAGCATTTTGCCGATGATGTTATCGCCCAGCGCGGCGTGCGCCACGGCCACTTGCAGTGTTTGCCGAAAGAAGACTAACGCCGGGGGCGCTTCGCTTGCCCGGCCTACGTTCGCACGTCGTCGTTTGTAGGCCGGATGAGGCGCAGCCGCCATCCGGCAATAATGTTTACGCCATTGTGCCAATCGTTTTTCTGAAGCGTAACAGCGCTATCAGGAAGAACACGCCGCCTATCGCCAGCAGGGTCAGGAACTGCGGCCAGACGATACTCAAACCTGCGCCGCGATAAAGAATAGCCTGGGCAAGGCTGACAAAATGCGTCGTCGGCATGGTCAGCATAATATCCTGCACCGCCTGCGGCATACTTTCGCGCGGCGTGGAACCGCCGGAAAGCATTTGTAGCGGTAACAGTACCAGAATCATTAATAACCCCAGTTGCGGCATCGAACGGGCGATGGTGCCCATAAAGATCCCAATTGAAGTGGTGGCGAACAGGCTCAGCGCCACGCCCAACATAAACAATGGGATCGATCCTTCAATCGGCACGCCAAGCACGCCTTTCACCATCAGCATCAAAGACAAACCGGAAACCACCAGCACGACCAGCCCCATCGACCACACTTTCGCCATCATGATCTCAAAGGGCGTGACCGGCATCACCAACAGATGCTCTACCGTGCCGTGTTCTCGCTCGCGGATCAGCGCCGATCCGGTCAGCACTATCGCCAGCATGGTAATGTTGTTGATAATCGCCATCACGCCGCCAAACCACGCCGGGTCCAGATTCGGGTTAAAGCGCATCCGAATCTCCAGCGACACCGGCTGAACGTTATCTCCCCGCGCGCGCGCCACAAAGCTGTTGACCTCGCCGCTAATAATATTCTGGATATAACTGTTGCCGGTAAACGCCTGGCTCATGCGCGTCGCATCGACGTTAACCTGAATATCAGGCTGACGTCCGGCCAGCACATCACGCTGGAAATTCGGCGGAATATTGACCGCAAAGGTATAGCGTCCGGCATCCAGTCCGGCATCCATTTCCGTTGCCGTAATCATCTCCGGCGGCAGAAACCACGGGCGGTAAAAACTATTCACAATACGGTTCGACAACTGTGACTGATCCATATCGGCGATGGCGATAGGGGCAAGATGCAACGAACCGGGCAGGACGGTAGCGGAGGAGTAAACCGAAATCGTAAAGGCGAAGACGATCAGCGACAGCATCGCTTTGTCGCCCAGCAGACTGCGCAGTTCTTTAACGCCGAGATTATAAATATTACGTAATCCGCGCATTACCCCTCCTGTTTTTTCAGCAGCAGAATGCTCAGACCCATCACCACCGGGACGGCAATCAGTAACGGCATAAATAACGGCCAGAGATCGGACAGATCCAACGCTTTGGAAAACGTCCCGCGCGCGATCGTCAGAAAATGGCTGGTCGGGTAGATCTCGCCGATCCATCTTCCCGGTCCTTCCAGCGAAGCCACCGGATCGATCATGCCGGAAAATTGTGTTGCCGGAATGAGGGTAATAATCGACGTCCCAAAAATAGCGGCGATTTGGCTCTTCATAAACGTGGAGATCAGCAGCCCCAGACCGGTGGCGATGATGACGTAAAGTAGCGCCGCGAGGGTAAGCGTGAGAAAGCTGCCTTTCAGCGGCACGCCGAACACAAAGACCGACAGCGCGCACAGTAGCAAGAAGTTCAGCATACCCAGCGCGATATACGGCAGTTGTTTACCCAGCAAAAATTCGCTGCGCGTCGTCGGCGTTACGTACAGATTAATTATCGACCCCAGCTCTTTCTCCCGCACCACGCTCAGGGCGCTAAGCATTGACGGGATCATCATGAGCAGCAGCGGAATGACCGCCGGAACGATAGCGGGCAGACTTTTCACATCCGGGTTATAGCGATAGCGCGTTTCAATGTTGAGCAGCCCGGTCTGTTTAACCGGGTTCGGCTGACGACTTGCCGCCTCCTGCAGCCAGCTTTGGTGCATCGCCTGAACGTACCCCTTCACCGTCTCGGCGCGGCTGGGCATGGCGCCATCCACCCAGACGCCAATCTGCGCTGGCGTACCGCGAGCAATATCGCGGCCAAAATTAGGCGGGATCTCAATGGCAACCGCCAACTCTCCCGAACGCATCCGCCGGTCAAGCTCGTCATAGCTGGCGAGCGGCGGCTGTTCGATAAAATAGCGCGATCCCGCCAGATTGAGCGACCATGCCTGGCTGCTGACGGTTTGATCGCGATCGAGTACGGCAAAACGCAGGTTCTCCACGTCCATACTGATGCCATAGCCCATAATCAGCATCAGAATTACCGTTCCCAGCAGCGCCAGCGTCGAGCGTACCGGATCGCGGCGTAGCTCCAGCGCTTCGCGGCGACTGTAGCTGAACAAACGCCGGAAGCTCAATCCCTGCCGCGACGGTTTACCTGACGCGGCGGGCGTCTGGGATGGCGGTATTGGGGTTTCAGGCGCCGCTCCCGCAGCTTCCTGTAGCCAGGAAATAAACGCCGCTTCCAGATTGGCCGCGCCCCGCTGTTGCACCAATTCCTGCGGCGTACCGCTGGCGAGCACTTTACCGGCGTGCATCAATGACATTCGGTCGCAACGTTCCGCTTCGTTCATAAAATGGGTCGAGATAAAAATCGTCACCTTATCCTGACGCGAAAGATCGACCATAAGCTGCCAGAACATATCCCTGGCGACCGGATCAACGCCGGACGTTGGCTCATCAAGAATCAGCATTTCCGGGCGATGGATCACCGCTACCGCCAGCGATAAACGCTGGCGGATACCGAGCGGCAATGAAGCAGGGAGCGTATCTTCCACCTCCGTTAGCATAAAGCGTTCGATCATCTGCGCGACGCGCGCCGGGATCTCCGCTGGCGGAATATGAAACAGGCGGGCATGAAGTTCCAGATTCTGCCGCACGGTGAGTTCGTTATAGAGCGAAAAAGCCTGCGACATATACCCGACCCGGCGACGGGTATCGATGTCGTTCGGGTCCACCGGCTGGCCAAATAGCCAGGCCTGACCTTCGCTGGCGGGAAGCAGACCGGTCAGCATTTTCATGGTGGTCGATTTGCCGCAACCGTTTGAACCGAGGAAGCCAAAAATCTCGCCGCGCGGAATGCGGAAATTAACATGGTCAACCGCGACGAACTTACCGAAGCGCATGGTCAGATCTTTCGCCTCAATGGCAATCTCTTCCTGCTCAGCGTGATACGGCGGGATCACCACTGGCTTATGCGCCTGGCGCTGCGCTTCTGGCAACAGGGCGATAAACGCCTGTTCCAGCGTCGCGCTATGGGTTTTTGCCCGCAGTTGCTGCGCGCTGCCGGTTGCCAGTATCTCGCCCGCATTCATCGCCACCAGCCAGTCAAAACGCTCCGCCTCTTCCATATAGGCCGTTGCGACCAACACGCTCATATTGGTCTGGCGCTGGCGGATACTGTCGATTAAGTCCCAGAACTGAGCGCGGGAGAGCGGGTCCACGCCGGTGGTAGGCTCATCAAGAATCAGCAATTCCGGGTCATGAATCAGCGCACAGCACAGCCCCAGCTTTTGTTTCATCCCACCGGACAGCTTCCCGGCAGGACGGTCACGAAACGGTGCCAGGCCCGTGCTGTTCAGCAGCTCGGTAATACGCGCTTCACGTTCAGCTTTGTCATGACCAAAGAGACGAGCAAAAAAATCGACGTTCTCATAAACCGATAACGTGTGATAAAGGTTTTTCCCCAGCCCCTGCGGCATCCAGGCGATGCGCGGACAGACGTCGCGGCGATGTTTCGCATCGCGCATATCCCCGCCCAGGACGATAACGTTCCCTTGCTCAATCACCCGCGCGCCAGAAATCAGCGACAGCAGGCTCGACTTACCCACCCCGTCCGGACCAATCAGCCCGACCATACTACGGGCGGGAATGTCCAGCGTGATATTGTTCAGCGCGGCTGTTTTTCCGTAATGCTGGCTCACCCCCTCAAGCTGCGCCACGGGAGGAACAGGCACCAGCTTCAGCGACGTCATTGCGACAGCCTCACGCTTAGAGCGTCAGGCCAGGGCACGCGCTCATCCAGACGAACCCAGGCCATTCCCGGCAAACCGGTTTTGACATATTCCAGATGCTGTCGCAGTAGCTCTGGCGGAATACGCGCTTTGACGCGGAACATCAGCTTCAGTCGTTCATCGTGGGTTTCCACGGTTTTGGGCGTGAACTGCGCCACGCTGGCGACAAAACTGATCGTCGCCGGAATACGCAGATCCGGCGCGGCGTCCAGCACCAGTCGCGCTTCGCCGCCGATCTTCAACAACCCCGCCTGTTCGGTCGGCAGGAAAAATGTCATATAAACATCGCTGAGATCGACCATGTTCAACACCCGGCCGCCAGCCGATAACACTTCGCCCGGCTCCGCAACGCGGTACTGCACGCGTCCATCGCGCGGCGCTTTTAATTCGCTGTCGTCGATGTCGGCGACAATACGCCGCTCGGTCGCCTGCGCCGCTTCCACGCGCGTTTGCGCCTGGATAATACTGGTACGCGCCGCTTCAATCGCCGCTTTTGCCGCAGATACCTGCGCTTTGGCGGTCTCCAGGGCGGCGCGCGCGCTTTCCGCCGCCGCGCGATCGTCATCTAACTGTTGTACAGATACCGCGCCACGCTGCGACAGCGAACGAGAACGCACGTGACGTTTAGAGACGGAGTCCAGCTCAGCTTCCCGCTGTTTGACGACCGACTGCGCGGCGCGCATTTCACTCTGGCGTTGCTCCAGCAAAGCACGGGCGGCGGCAACCGCGCTCTCGGCCTCTTTAATCTGCGCAATCGCCTCCAGCCGCTGCTCCTGCAGCACGCGGGTATCCATTTTCGCCAGCACCTCGCCCTGACGAACGAACTGCCCTTCCGAAACGAGGATGGTATCAATACGCCCGGCAATCTTAGTGGCAATATCCACTTCGGTGGCTTCAATTCTGCCGTTGCTGGCGGCAAATCCCTCCGGTATTCCCGCAGGGCGCAGCATCCACCAGGCTATCGCGGCCACCGCTACAAGAATCCCCGCTCCCCACCACACCAGATGACGCTTCATTTTGTCCATAATCGACCCGCCGTAATCCCTGTTGTCTAACCATGCGTGTCACAAAATCCGCCGGGCGTGCGCTCAGCGGGGGTTTCCATTCGGGATAAGAATGAAAAAAGAAAAGGGGCCAGACGACGAACAGACGCCGATGAAGCGCTCGCCGTCAAAGGGAGTGAATGATGTAGGTACCCGGAAAAGAGGGAGTAATGTTGTCATCATCAGCGTTCCTGGCCGTAAATGAAACACGCATACTCATAACTGCTATAAATCGATACTAACACCTCTGTCCGGGATGTCTATTCGCTTATTGTTTGTAATGGTACTTAGCGTTTTGCCGCCAAATCCTGCGCGCAGGCCCAGGCGCTCGACCACGCCCACTGGAAGTTATAGCCGCCCAACCAGCCGGTGACGTCCATCACTTCGCCGATAAAATAGAGACCCGGCACGCGGCGCGCTTCCATAGTCCGCGATGATAGTTCGTTTGTATCCACGCCGCCCAGCGTCACTTCCGCTGTCCGATAGCCTTCGGTGCCGTTAGGCTGCACTTGCCAGGCCGTAAGCGTGTCAACCAACGCCTGCTGGTCACGAACGTTCAACTGTCTGAGCGATACATCCGGGATCTGCCCCAACTGTTGTAAACACTCCACCAACCGTTTCGGCAAATGCATCGCCAGCGTGTTCTTCAGACTCTGGTTCGGGTGCGCGTTACGCTGTTCATTGAGAACATCTTCCAGCGAGAGGTCCGGCAATAAGTTAATGCTCACTAACTCGCCCGGTTGCCAGTAGCTGGAAATCTGTAAAACGGCGGGGCCGGACAGCCCACGATGGGTAAAAAGTAGGTTTTCCCGAAATACCGTGCCATTGCGGGCGGTAATCACGCAGGGCACAGAGACGCCAGACAGCGTCTGGAGCTGTTCTAACAGCGGCTTATGTAGCGTAAAGGGCACCAGCCCGGCGCGCGTCGGCAACACCTTGAGACCAAACTGTTCGGCGATTTTATAGCCAAACGGTGATGCGCCAAGCCCCGGCATCGACAGGCCGCCGCTGGCAATCACCAACTTTTGCGTAGTCACCGTCTCGCCGTTCAACGCCAGTATGAAACCCGACTCATCACGCTCGACGCTCAATACCTCGCTACGCAGGCGCATCGTTACGCCGCCTTTGTCGCACTCGGCAACCAGCATATCGACAATGCGTTGGGCGGAATCATCGCAAAAAAGCTGTCCCAGCGTTTTCTCATACCAGGCTATCCCATACCTGCCGACCAGATCGATAAAGTCCCACTGGGTATAGCGGGCTAATGCTGATTTGCAAAAATGGGGGTTCTGGCTCAAATACGCAGCAGGCTCAACATAAAGATTAGTAAAGTTGCAGCGTCCACCACCGGACATGAGGATTTTACGTCCTGGCTTCTTGCCATTATCGATGAGCAGCACGCGGCTACCCGCCTGTCCTGCCTGCGCGGCGCAAAACATGCCCGCTGCGCCAGCGCCTATAATAACGGCATCAAACCTTTCCACGTCGCCTTCCTCTCTCAAATTCGGGCGGGAATTGTAAAGTTTCCTCAGTGGTCGCACCAGCGCGAAAAGCGCCTGAAAATGGTATTTATCTGAAATATATAAGATAATTCTTTAGTGATATCAAACAAAGCACGAAGTACATCAAAAAAAGTCTATATTTCACTTTGCCCGCGCCGCCAAAGTCACTGATAATGCGCCGCGTTCATGTCCTCAAAATGGCGTAACGTCCTATGCTACATTTGTTTGCTGGCCTGGATTTACATACCGGGCTTTTATTATTGCTTGCTCTGGCTTTTGTGCTGTTCTACGAAGCGATTAACGGCTTCCATGACACAGCCAATGCAGTCGCAACCGTGATTTACACCCGTGCGATGCGTTCGCAGCTGGCGGTTGTCATGGCGGCGGTGTTTAACTTTTTTGGCGTTTTGCTGGGGGGTCTCAGCGTGGCGTATGCCATTGTGCATATGCTACCGACGGATCTCCTGCTCAACATGGGTTCCGCGCACGGCCTCGCTATGGTCTTTTCCATGTTGCTGGCGGCGATTATCTGGAACCTCGGTACCTGGTATTTCGGGTTGCCGGCGTCCAGTTCCCACACGCTGATTGGCGCCATTATCGGCATCGGTTTAACCAATGCGATGATGACCGGCACGTCAGTGGTGGATGCGCTTAACATCCCGAAAGTTATCAATATTTTCGGTTCACTCATTATCTCCCCTATTGTCGGTCTGGTATTCGCCGGCGGTCTGATTTTCTTGCTGCGCCGCTACTGGAGCGGTACTAAGAAACGCGCCCGTATCCACCTGACGCCAGCCGAACGTGAAAAGAAAGACGGCAAGAAAAAGCCGCCGTTCTGGACGCGTATCGCGCTAATCCTCTCAGCTATCGGCGTGGCGTTTTCGCATGGCGCGAACGATGGTCAGAAAGGCATTGGCCTGGTCATGCTGGTGCTGATTGGCGTCGCGCCTGCGGGTTTCGTGGTCAATATGAATGCCTCCAGCTACGAAATCACCCGTACGCGCGATGCTATCAACAATGTCGAAACGTACTTTGAGCAGCGTCCTGACCTGCTGAAAGCCGTCACCGGCGTTGACCAACTGATTCCGTCTCCGGAACCGGGCGCGACTGAACCGACTGAATTCCACTGCCATCCGGCTAACACCATTAACGCGCTTAACCGTGCGAAAGGGATGCTGGCAAACGTGGAAAGCTACGACAAGTTAAGCGTTGAACAGCGTAGTCAGTTGCGTCGCATTATGCTGTGCATTTCCGACACGACCGACAAAGTCGTGAAATTGCCTGGCGTAAGCAGCGATGACCAGCGCCTGCTGAAAAAGCTGAAGACCGATATGTTAAGCACCATTGAGTATGCGCCGGTGTGGATCATTATGGCAGTGGCGTTGGCGCTGGGTATTGGTACGATGATCGGCTGGCGTCGCGTGGCGACCACTATCGGCGAGAAAATTGGTAAAAAAGGCATGACGTATGCGCAGGGAATGTCGGCGCAGATGACGGCGGCAGTCTCTATCGGTCTTGCCAGCTACACCGGTATGCCAGTTTCTACCACTCACGTACTCTCCTCTTCAGTGGCGGGAACCATGGTCGTTGATGGCGGCGGGTTGCAGCGTAAAACCGTGACCAGCATTCTGATGGCCTGGGTATTTACGTTACCGGCGGCGATTATTCTTTCCGGCGTGCTGTACTGGCTTTCCCTGAAGATTATTTAAGCCAAATGGGCCAGAGGACGCTGTCGCTAATCCGGCCTGTCAGGATGAAACGACACAGGCCTGACAGGCCGCTACAAGCGGCGTCATCCGGGAGGCTTATCTAACACAAGCGGGTCAGGAAACTGGCCCGCTTTTTTCATTCAGTGCCAAATCATGAGCGCAATCAAGCTCACCACCACCAAACCGCATAACGCGCTGGTCAGCAGAAACTGGCGGCGCACGCGTTCACAACGGCGAATAAATTCTTCATCATGATGATCGCGATAGCGCTGAGCGTAGATATACCATACCAGGCGCACCTGTTTGTTGGGCTGACCATGCGTGGTAAAGAAGCCGCCGCCATCGACATATTGATAGAGCAAAGGATCGCAACCACGAAGTACCACTAACAGTGCGCGTAGCGATGAGAAATAGCGCGCCATATTAACAATGCAAACGACACATAAAGCCCAGAATAGTGAGACGGTGCTTATCATATCTCCTCCCCGGCGACCCGCCCACGGAGTTCCTCTCCGGGACTACCGCTCCCCGATACCCTGCCAGACAATCAGTGAAAGAGTACTACGAAAGCCGTCCATATTAGCGCTCCGCATTCGAACGGCTCTTATACACATTGTAGGAGATCAGTTAATTTTTTTACCAGAAGGTTAATCACTATCAATGCAATTCCCTGAAAATTTTGTTTAACTAACTGGCAAGCAAGGCAGATTGACGGATTATCCTGGTCGCTATAATGTAAGGATAGTTATGGTAAACGGCTGAGCTAGCCCCGCGCATAGAGTTCGCAGGACGCGGGTGACGCGGCGGCATAAGAAACGCCAGTAGCTCAATGGTCATCGACAACTTATGGAAGGAGTAACACTATGGCTTATAAACACATTCTTATCGCAGTTGATCTCTCCCCGGAAAGTAAAGTTCTGGTTGAAAAAGCGGTCTCTATGGCGCGCCCCTACAACGCGAAAATCTCCCTCATCCACGTTGATGTGAACTATTCTGACCTGTACACCGGTCTGATTGACGTCAATCTGGGCGATATGCAGAAACGTATCTCCGAAGAAACCCACCACGCGCTGACCGAGCTGTCTACCAACGCTGGCTACCCTATCACTGAAACCCTGAGCGGTAGCGGCGATTTGGGCCAGGTGCTGGTTGATGCCATCAAGAAATACGATATGGATCTGGTCGTTTGCGGTCATCACCAGGACTTCTGGAGCAAACTGATGTCTTCTGCGCGCCAGCTGATCAACACCGTTCACGTTGACATGCTGATTGTGCCGCTGCGCGACGAAGAAGAGTAATACTTGCCGTGCCGGCTGGCGGCTAAGACCGCGTCTGGTCTATAGTCAATCAGGTTGGCCTGAACCATCTGGCAAATTCTGGTTATCAACAACAACGCCCGCTTCTGTGGGCGTTTTGTTTATCCCCCCTTCTTCGCAGTACTCAGTACATCATTCCATCACACCAAACATAATTAGTGTGATCCACTAATTAGTTTGCGTATCATTTGTATAATAACCTATTGATCAGGCTAATAACCGCAGTCTATATCAGGGTAAGTCTTTTCGGCGCGTTTTGATATACGCGCTCATACGTTTCGGGATGGCATTAAAAGGCGAAGGAATATGAATACAACTGCACCTACGGGCTTGCTGCAGCAACCTCGTCCATTTTTCATGATCTTTTTTGTAGAATTATGGGAACGATTTGGCTATTACGGCGTCCAGGGCATCCTGGCGGTCTTTTTCGTTAAACAATTGGGTTTTTCTCAGGAACAGGCCTTTATTACCTTTGGCGCTTTTGCGGCGCTGGTTTATGGCCTGATCTCCATCGGCGGCTATGTTGGCGACCATCTGTTAGGGACTAAACGCACCCTGGTCCTGGGCGCGATTGTGCTGGCGATTGGCTATTTTATGACCGGCATGTCGTTATTAAATCCCGATCTGATTTTTATCGCACTGGGTACGATTGCCGTGGGCAACGGGTTATTTAAAGCCAATCCCGCCAGCCTGCTCTCTAAATGCTATCAGCCTAAAGATCCCCGGCTGGATGGCGCTTTCACCCTGTTTTATATGTCGATTAACATCGGTTCTTTGTTATCGCTATCGCTGGCGCCGGTGATTGCCGATAAATTTGGCTATGCGGTGACCTATAATCTGTGCGGCGCTGGTTTAATTGTTGCGCTTCTGGTGTACTTCGCCTGCCGTGGCATGGTGAAAAATATCGGTTCTGAACCGGATCATAAACCGCTACGTTTTCGCAATTTGCTGCTGGTACTACTCGGCACCGTCGTCATGATTTTCCTCTGCGCCTGGCTGATGCACAACGTTAAGATTGCCAATCTGGTGCTCATCGTCCTTTCTATCGTCGTCACTATTTTCTTCTTTCGCGAAGCGTTTCGTCTGGATAAAACCGGCCGCAATAAAATGTTCGTGGCGTTTATTCTGATGATTGAAGCCGTGCTGTTTTACATTCTGTATGCGCAGATGCCTACCTCGCTGAACTTCTTTGCGATTAATAACGTGCATCATGAAATTCTTGGATTCGCCATTAACCCGGTGAGTTTTCAGGCGCTGAACCCATTCTGGGTGGTCGTCGCCAGTCCGGTACTGGCAGCGATTTACACCCGACTGGGTAGCAAAGGCAAAGATCTGACTATGCCGATGAAGTTTACGCTCGGTATGTTCCTCTGCGCGCTGGGTTTTCTGACCGCCGCCGCCGCCGGGATGTGGTTTGCCGATGCGCAAGGACTGACGTCGCCGTGGTTTATCGTGCTGGTGTATCTGTTCCAGAGTCTGGGCGAGTTGCTGATTAGCGCGCTGGGACTGGCAATGGTCGCCGCTCTGGTGCCGCAGCATCTGATGGGCTTTATTCTGGGAATGTGGTTCCTGACCCAGGCCGCCGCCTTCCTGCTCGGCGGTTATGTGGCGACCTTCACTGCCGTACCGGAAAACATCACCGATCCGTTACAGACGCTGCCCATTTATACCGGCGTCTTTAGCAAAATTGGTCTGGTAACACTGGCGGTCACCGTGGTGATGGCCATTATGGTGCCGTGGTTAAACCGGATGATTAATACGCCAGGTACCGAACAGTAATACTCAGTGCCGGATGCGGCTTACGCCTTATCCGGCCTACAAATAATTGAGAATCGTAGGCCCGATAAGCGCAACGCCATCGGGCAATCCGTTACTCCGTCAGAGGGGTTCCGGCATAAATATCAAACCGATGCCCTTTGGTGACGATGGCGTTGGGCGTCGCGACATCCGCCAGCGGCGGCGCATAATCGGGACGTTTGACCACCACGCGTTTGGTCGCCAACTGACGCGCCGGTTCCAGCAGTCCGTCGGCGTCTAAATCCGGCCCCACCAACGACTGAAACACCCGCATCTCTTTCTTCACCAGCGCGCTTTTCTGCCGGTGAGGAAACATCGGATCGAGGTAGACCACCTGCGGGCGCGGCGTGATATCAGTCAACGCCGTCAGGCTGGAAGCATGAATCAACTGCAAACGCTCCTGAAGCCAGCCGCCAATGTCCGCATCGGCGTAGCCGCGCGTCAGACCGTCATCGAGCAACGCGGCAACCACCGGGTTACGCTCCAGCATCCGCACGCGGCAGCCGACGGACGCCAGCACAAACGCATCGCGTCCCAGTCCGGCCGTGGCATCAACCACGTCCGGCAGATAATCGCCCTTAATACCGACCGCCTTCGCCACCGCTTCGCCGCGCCCGCCGCCGAACTTACGCCGGTGCGCCATCGCCCCGCCGACAAAATCGACGAAAATGCCGCCAAGCTTCGGTTCGTCGCGCTTGCGCAGCTCCAGATGTTGCGGCGTCAATACCAGCGCCATCGGGTTGTCTTCGTCATGCTCCAGTCCCCAGCGGGCAGCCAGAACAGATAAGGCGCCGTCTGTGGCGCCCGTTTCATCCATTAAGCAGATTTGCACGTAAAATCAGCCTTTAATCCCGTAATGCTCCAGCATCGCGTCCAGCTGTGGTTCACGGCCACGGAAGCGTTTAAAGAGTTCCATCGGCTCTTCAGAACCACCACGAGTCAGGATGTTATCAAGGAACGACTGACCGGTCTCACGGTTGAAAATGCCTTCCTCCTCAAAGCGGGAATAAGCGTCCGCCGCCAGTACGTCGGCCCACAGATAGCTGTAGTAGCCTGCCGCATAGCCGCCAGCAAAGATATGGCTGAATGCATGTGGGAAGCGGCCCCATGTCGGTGACGGCACCACGGCGACCTGTTTTTTAATTTCAAAGAGCGTCTCAAGAATTTTCGCTCCTTGCTGCGGGTTAAATTCCGCATGCAGACGGAAATCAAACAGACCGAACTCCAGTTGACGCAGAATAAACAGCGCCGCCTGATAGTTTTTCGCCGCCAGCATTTTATCCAGCAGTTCCTTCGGCAGCGGTTCGCCGGTCTCATAGTGGCCGGAGATAAACGCCAGCGCTTCCGGCTCCCAGCACCAGTTTTCCATAAACTGGCTTGGCAGTTCGACCGCGTCCCACGGCACGCCGCTGATACCGGAGACCCCGGCGGTCTCAATGCGGGTCAGCATATGATGCAGGCCATGACCAAACTCGTGGAACAGGGTGATCACTTCGTCATGGGTAAACAGAGCGGGTTTACCGTTCACCGGACGGTTGAAATTACAGGTCAGATAAGCGACCGGCTTTTGCAATGTGCCGTCCGCCTTACGCATCTGGCCGACACAGTCGTCCATCCACGCCCCGCCGCGTTTGTGTTCGCGCGCGTACAGGTCAAGGTAGAAGCTGCCGCGCAGCTCGTTATTTTCGTCATACAGTTCAAAGAAACGCACTTCCGGGTGCCAGACATCAACGTCAGTACGCTCTTTGGCAGTGATGCCGTAAATACGTTTCACCACTTCAAACAGGCCATTCACGGCTTTGTTTTCCGGGAAGTACGGACGTAGCTGCTCATCGCTGATGCTGTACAGGTGCTGTTTTTGCTTTTCACTGTAGTACGCGATATCCCACGGTTGCAGTTCCTCAACGCCAAATTCGGCTTTGGCGAAGGCGCGCAGCTGGGCCAGCTCTTTTTCCCCCTGCGGACGGGCGCGTTTCGCCAGATCGGTTAAGAAATCGAGCACCTGCTGCGGATTTTCCGCCATCTTGGTGGCCAGTGACTCATGGGCATAATTTTCGAAGCCCAGCAGTTGCGCCAGTTCATGGCGCAGCGCAAGAATTTCTTCCATCACCGGGCTGTTATCCCACTTACCGGCGTTCGGCCCCTGGTCGGAGGCGCGAGTGGAATAGGCGCGATACATCTCTTCACGCAACGCCTGGTTGTCGCAGTAGGTCATCACTGGCAGATAGCTCGGGATATCCAGAGTCAGCAGGTAACCTTCCTGCTCTTTGGCTTCCGCCTGGGCTTTAGCTGCCGCCAGAGCGCTTTCCGGCATTCCCGCCAGCTCGGCTTCATCGGTGATGAGCTTCGTCCAGCCCATAGTGGCATCGAGCACATTATTGCTGTACTGGTTGCCCAGCTCAGACAGGCGAGTGGCGATTTCGCCGTAACGCTGCTGTTTCTCTTTCGGCAGGCCGATGCCGGACAGTTCAAAATCACGCAGCGCGTTATCAACCGCTTTCTTCTGCGCGGTATTCAGAGTGGCGTAATGATCGCCGTCGCGCAGGTCGCGGTACGCGTTGTACAACCCTTCATGCTGGCCAACCCAGGTGCTGTATTCCGACAGCAGCGGCAGCGTCTGTTCGTAGGCTTCACGCAGCTCCGGACTATTTTTCACCGAGTTTAAGTGGCTAATTGGCGAGAAAATACGCCCCAGAACATTGTCGGCTTCCGCCAACGGCTGGCAGAGGTTTTCCCAGCTATACGGCGCGCCATGCGCCACAACGCCTTCTACCGCCGCCCGGCAATCGGCCAACGCTTTGGTGACCGCAGGCACCACATGCTCCGGTTTAATTGCAGAAAAAGGCGGCAGTGAAAAAGACGTTAGTAATGGATTGGTCATATGCGCAGTCCTGTAGAAGAAGGTGAGTGGAGCGCGCTTTTGGCGCTCTCGCGATGAGATCTAGAATGGGGGATAGTAAGGGGAATTTCAATGATGGACAGCGTACAGACGTGGGTATCGCTGCAATAAGCCGCCCCTTTAACATCATCCCGGCTTACGTTTTATAAGCCGGGTGACAACGTCAGCGCGTTTTTCTCGCCATCTCGTAAGCAGCGGACAGATCCAGACGCTGCCAGAACTGTTGATCCTCGGTCTCGCCCGACAACGGATATCCTGCCGGTAACGCCGTCTCTTCCATTAACGCCTGACACTGCGCTGACGACAGGTTCGGCAGCGCTGTCTGTAGCAGAACATCGGCGCCTTTTGGTATTTTCAACGGCTGATGCTCGCCTTTCTGTTGCGGCAGGTTATAAGTCATGGTGAAGCGGTAGAAGGTATGCATGGCCGGATCGCGGTACGGATCGTCTTTTCCGGTCGATGCCGCGCATTCGACAATCGTCGTACCGCACTCTTTCACCAGCGCCTCACGCAGTTGAGCGCGAGCTTCGTTGAATAACGTACGGTAATACGGATCGTTAAGATAATGCGCGACATTACGCTGCGCGACCATCCGCGCGCCCATCACATCCAGCGGATAGTGTACGCCAAGGACCAGGCGAGAATAGCCATAACGCGCGCCACGAATCACCAGCGCATCAAAGCGTTCCGGGATCATTTCCGCCATCAACAGCGCATCCGTATAACCGGTATTCGTGTGTCCGCTGGGGAAAGCACCGCCACCCGCGGTATAAGGATGACCATCTTTTACCACCACATCATCCGGCGTCAGATGGATAGTATTACCCGGCACCTGGAAAGGACGCGGGTAATGAAAATATTTTTTCGCCGCGCCGGTGCTGACTTCCGAGGCTTTAATCAACGCCGCCGCTTTGCCCAACTCACCTTTATCATAAGCGGCGAGAAATGCCCGCCCCAGCCGCGGCCCCATTGCGTCGCTCAGGAAATAGAGATACTCCACGCTTTCCGCATCCGCCAGCGCCTGGTGACGGGTATTAACATCGGCATCGTGATTAATCGCCGTCACCGTCGCCAGATTGTCTTTCAATACTGCTTCCGGCAATGTATTGAAGGCGGAAAGTAGGGTAATTCCCATCTGTTGATTCTCAGTAGTATGAAAATCATAACCGCTAGCCTGTAACCAGGCATTATCCGCCTGGATGGAATTCTGTCGCATCTGAGCCATGGCGTCGCGAGTCAACGCGGCGGTATCGCCTTGTAATGCCTTACGCAACTGTGTCAGCCATTGAGCCTCAAGGTCATTAAAGGCGACGCTCGCCGAGTCGGGCGTCACGCTTTTCGCTATCGACTCCGCCTGGGACAGGGGAATATCTTTCGCCAGTGCCGGCATCGCCAGCGCCAGAGATGACGCCAGTACAGTAATGTGTAGTTTCATTATGGTTCCTTTCATTAAAAATAACGCCAGGTCAAAACCACTACCTTGCCCACAGGCGATGCTGGCCTGCGCAGTTGACGGTTTGATGATACGAACACGTCTTGCAATACTTTCACAACGCGCGAAACAACATGGCGGTACTGGGGTAATCTCTACGGATCTGCGGTAAACTATCGGCTAACTTGTTTACTTCCCGGAATATCTGCATCCATGCTCAGTTATCGTCACAGCTTTCACGCTGGCAACCACGCCGACGTCCTTAAACATACCGTTCAGAGCCTGATCATCGAGTCGCTAAAAGAGAAAGAAAAACCGTTTCTCTATCTGGACACGCACGCGGGCGCGGGGCGTTATCAATTGGGCAGCGAACATGCTGAACGTACCGGAGAGTATCTGGAAGGCATCGCCCGTATCTGGCAGCAGGACGATCTGCCCGCCGAACTGGAACCGTATATTAGCGTCGTAAAACATTTCAACCGCAGCGGGCAGTTACGCTACTATCCGGGCTCCCCGTTAATCGCCCGCCAGTTGCTGCGTGAGCAGGACAGTCTGCAACTCACGGAATTGCATCCCAGCGACTTCCCACTGTTGCGCGCGGAGTTTCAAAAAGACAACCGCGCCCGCGTGGAACGCGCTGACGGCTATCAGCAACTGAAAGCCAAATTACCGCCGGTTTCCCGCCGCGGTCTGATCCTCATTGACCCGCCTTATGAAATGAAAACCGACTACCAGGCGGTAGTCAGCGGCATCAGCGAGGGTTATAAACGTTTCGCCACCGGGACATACGCGCTATGGTATCCGGTGGTGCTCCGCCAGCAAATTAAGCGCATGGTTCATGATCTGGAGGCCACCGGCATCCGTAAAATCCTGCAAATTGAGCTGGCGATCCGCCCGGACAGCGATCAGCGCGGGATGACGGCGTCCGGTATGATCGTGGTTAACCCGCCGTGGAAACTGGAGCAGCAGATGAACAACGTGCTACCGTGGCTGCACAGCAGGTTGGCGCCAAACGGTCACGGACACACTTCGGTAAGCTGGATCGTGCCGGAGTAATCACAGCCATCGGTGGAACCTTTCACCTTCAGGTATACAATCGCGAATATTTTGGCGGGTAGCGCAGAATCTATCCGTCCGACAACGAACATAAAGGAGCGGTCATGACCAAACACTATGATTACATCGCTATCGGCGGCGGCAGCGGCGGTATCGCCTCGATTAACCGCGCCGCTATGTACGGCCAGAAATGCGCGCTCATCGAAGCCAAAGAGCTGGGCGGTACCTGTGTTAACGTGGGCTGCGTGCCGAAGAAAGTGATGTGGCATGCCGCGCAGATTCGTGAAGCGATTCATCTGTATGGCCCGGACTACGGTTTTGACACCACGATTAATCAGTTCGACTGGAGCAAGCTGATTGCCAGCCGTACCGCGTATATTGACCGCATCCATACTTCATACGACAACGTGCTGGGCAAAAATAACGTGGATGTGATTAAAGGCTTTGCCCGCTTTGTCGATGCCAAAACCATTGAAGTGAACGGCGAAACCATCACCGCCGACCATATTTTGATCGCTACCGGCGGCCGTCCGAGCCATCCGAGCATTCCAGGCGTGGAATACGGCATTGATTCCGACGGTTTCTTTGCGCTGTCTGCCTTGCCGGAGCGCGTCGCGGTGGTAGGCGCAGGTTATATCGCTGTTGAACTGGCTGGCGTTATCAACGCGCTAGGGGCGAAAACGCATCTGTTTGTCCGTAAACATGCGCCGCTGCGCAGTTTTGACCCGATGATTAGCGAAACGCTGGTTGAGGTGATGAACGCCGAAGGCCCGCAACTGCATACTCACGCCGTGCCGAAAGCGGTGGTAAAAAACGCCGACGGCAGTCTGACTCTGGAACTGGAAGATGGCCGCAGTGAAACCGTTGATTGCCTGATCTGGGCCATTGGTCGCGAACCGTCGACCGACAATATTAATCTGGCGGCAGCGGGCGTGAAAACCAATGAAAAAGGTTACATCATTGTCGATAAATTCCAGAATACCAACGTTGAAGGCATTTACGCCGTTGGCGATAACACCGGCGCAGTGGAGTTAACGCCAGTCGCCGTCGCCGCCGGTCGCCGTCTCTCCGAACGCCTGTTTAACAACAAGCCGGACGAGCATCTGGACTACAGCAACATCCCGACCGTGGTCTTTAGCCATCCGCCTATCGGCACCGTCGGGTTAAGCGAGCCGCAGGCGCGCGAGCAGTACGGCGACGAGCAGGTAAAAGTCTATAAATCATCGTTTACCGCTATGTATACCGCGGTGACGACGCACCGCCAGCCGTGCCGTATGAAGCTGGTCTGCGTCGGGCCGGAAGAAAAAATTGTGGGTATCCACGGTATCGGCTTCGGCATGGATGAAATGTTGCAGGGCTTCGCAGTGGCGCTGAAGATGGGCGCTACCAAGAAAGACTTCGATAATACCGTCGCTATTCACCCGACCGCATCGGAAGAGTTTGTGACCATGCGTTAATATCTTGTGCGCCCATCTTCAAGGGTGGGCGCACAAGCCTGCATGATTAATACGTACTGAAATAACTCTGGATCAGTTCCGGATTACGCGTCTGAGTTAATGCCGTCATCAGCAAGACTCGCGCCTTCGCCGGGTTGAGCGAGTCAGACACCAGCCCTGGCTGCCCTTTATCCAACGGTACGACGCCGTTTCCGGTGCGGGAAGCGCGCACCACGATAATCCCGGCTTTCTCCGCTTTTTTAATCCCCGCGTCGCTGCGTACCGAGACCGAACCTGCGCCGGTTCCGGCATAAATAATACCGTCCGCGTGATGGGCGATCGCCGCATCATACATATATTCCGGGTCGTCCTGATAGCCGTAAATAATCACCACATTGGGTAATTTTTTGATATTACGTACGTCAAAAACAGATCGCAGGGTATGAATTTTTTCCACCCGCGTTTCGAACTGTGGCTTACCATTAACGATGACCCCCAGATAGCCCTCTTCCGGCGCTTTAAAGGTATCCAGAGTCGTGGCATTGGTTTTCGTTACAAAGCGCGCCGAACCAATACGATCGTTTAAAACGACCATTACACCGCGTCCCTTCGCATTCGGGTCAGCAGCCACCGTGACCGCTTCCAGCAGGTTCATTGCGCCATCGGCGCTGATTGCCGACGCGGGCCGCATTGCAGCGGTAAACACCACCGGTTTGTCGCTTTTCACGGTCAAATTAAGAAAGTAGGCGGTTTCATCGAGCGTGTCAGTGCCATGAGTAATAACCACACCGTCAACATCGTCCCGCGCCAATAACGCATTCACCTTCTGTGAAAGTTTCAGGATGATATCGCTGGTCATATTTTCGCTACCAATATTCGCCACCTGCTCGCCGTCAACGCGAGCGATATTATTCATTTCCGGCACGGCATTTATTAATGTTTGCACGCCAAGTTCACCGGATTTATATCCGGCGGTTTGCGTATTATTGGCTGCCGTCCCGGCGATGGTACCGCCTGTCGCGAGAATAACAATATGCGGTAGTGACGTTGTGCTAAATACACAGTGGCTGATGAGCAGCAACACGGTGGCCATGAAAACTCTGATTTTCATTTTCTTCCTCTGAATTAAAAATAATAAGTGACGTGTGCTATAAAAAATTTAATAACAATCAGGCCAGAACCATTTTTCCTATTAACAGCCCGACAATGACCGAGACAATCACGTTAACTAATCCCGGACGCATAAAACTATGGTTAAGCACATATTTGCCGATACGCGTCGTACCGGTGTCGTCAAACGCCAGCGCCGCCAGACACTGCCCCGCCACCGGAATAAAGAAATAGCCGTTAACGGCAGGCCAGGAGCCGATTAACGCATAAGCGGGCACCCCTAACGCCAGCCCCAGCGGCAACAGAATTAACGTCGTTGCCGCCTGGCTGCTGACCATAGCGGACACAAAAAACATCATAATGGCGATAAGCCAGGTATGCTGTTGCAATAGAGTTTGCACTTCTGCCTTAATCAACGCGATATGACCATTCACGAACGTCTCACTCATCCAGGCCAGGCCGAAGGCGCAGACAATCGCCAGCGCGCCCGCCCGAAATACCGTACCGCTGATAATCTGATCGACCTGCGGCCGACATAACAACACAATCAGGCAGGCAAAAGAGAGCATCGTAATCTGGATAGCGGCGGACATCGAAAGCGGTTGTAGCCCTTTCGCTGTTTCCACCATGGGCCGCAGCGCCGGAATCAGTCCTAACAGAACGATAACGATCGCGCTGGTCAGAAATAACGCCACCGACAATTTGGCGCGCGAAGTGACTACCGTATTTTTACTTTCTTTCTGCGCAGGTTTAATTAACCCTTCAGCAAGCCGACGTTGATATTCCGGATCGTCTTTTAACTCTTTTCCTTTATTAAAGGTCGCTATTGCCCCCATCGCTACGCCGATTAACGTGGCGGGCACGCAAATCATCATAATGGTTGAAATAGAGACGCCCAACGGCGCCATTAAACCAATCATCGCCGCCATGGCGGCAGATATAGGACTGGCGGTGATCGCCTGCTGCGATGCGATAACGGAAATAGATAAAGGACGTTCCGGTCGAATACCTGAATCCCGTGCGACTTCAGAAATAACCGGTAACAAGCTATAAACGACATGCCCCGTTCCTGACATAAAAGTGAAGATATAACAGATAAACGGCGCTAATAACGTAATGTAACGAGGGTGGCGACGCAGAATTTTTTCCGCCAGTTTGACCAGTAAATCCAGCCCGCCGGAGGCCTGTAAAGAAGCGGCCGCCAGGACAACAGAAAGAATAATCAGAATAACATCAATCGGTGGCGTAGAAGGCGTCAGGCCAAAAATAAAAACCATCACGCCGACGCCTAACCCGCCGACCATCCCTAAAAATACGCCGCCGATCCTGGCGCCTATCATCAGGGCCACAAGGATAAAACATAATTCCGTCCAAAACATACTTCCTCCTGGGTTATCTGGAGTGAGTGTCGCTTTACATTGAGGGACGTAACCTATTGTGCAAACGGTTTACCAAAACCAAATGCGCCGTAATGAGATAACACCTGCGCCGCCGATTTCCCGCCCTGCCGCATGGCGCGTAGCACGCTTTCTTTATCGGGTTCCGCCATACCCGATTGCAAAATGGAAAGCAAAAAACCGGTTAAGAAGGCGTCGCCTGCGCCCAGCGTATCGACAGGTTCGATATAAGCAGGTTGCCACTCCAGATAATCCGCGCCGGAAAAATAATAAACTTTTTCATGCCCGCAGGTGGCAATAATATGCCGACAGCCATAACGATAAAGTTTATTGAGTTTTATTTTGATTTCATCTGGCGATAACCCGCTACAGGAGATAAATCCATAATCTACCCACGGGCATACCTTTTTAAAATAGTCGTCTGTACCGCGCCCGGAAAAATCAAAAGAGAGTAAGACGGTTTGTTGTTTAATTTTCTCCAGTTCCGATTCCAGGTGGCCGTTAATACTGGAATGGACTAAGGTAAATTGTGATATATAGCGAAGATCGTCGTCAGACAGACTAAAAGGATGTTCCCGCAATACGCCGTTTTTGTTGCTGGCGACAAATTGTCGATCACCATGCGAGAGACGGATACAGGCATACCCATTTTCGCCGGTATAATGGCGGCTGTGAGAGATGTCTATCTGTAGCTGGTGTAATACATCCTGTACGTGCTGCGCGGCGTCGTCATTGCCAAACGCCCCCATAAACGCGCTGGGGATGTCTGCTAATTTCGCATAGACAGCAAAATTTAATGCATTACCGCCGGGGTACATGATTCCGGAATGCAGGTATTTATCGACAACGTTGTCGCCAATACCCAATACGCTGATGCTCATCATTATTCCTTGTTTGTCTTTACAATAAAAAGCGTCCCTGCTTTTTTATCCATCCTGATGTAATTAATATTCCACTTTCCACATATAGCGGCGCGTCGTTAACGGATGCTGACGCGCCTCAGCTAACGCCCGATTGTAAACGGGATAAACGTTATTAAAGAGAGAGTGGTTAAAGTAATCAATAACCGTGGTTTTAATGGTCGATAGCCCCAGTTCTTTCGCATCGACAACTTCAATCCGGCGGCCATATTTTTTCAGGAAGTTTAACGCGCGTTCATCCACCGCCCGCGTATTGCCCTCGGAAAACTGGAATAAGAAAGGCGTATTCGCATCGGTAATTTCAAACGGCCCGTGGAAAAACTCACCGCTATGAATACAGGCGGAATGTATCCATTGCATTTCCATAAAGATACAGATGCTCTGTAGGTAGGCTGCGCCATAGCCCGCGCCACTGGCGACGGTGTAAATGACTTTATCGTCTTTATATTCCTGCGCGAACGCCTGCGCACGCTCCGCTACCTGCTCGCAAGCGCGCCAGACGATACGGTTGATTTTGCTGACGCCATCCTGAAAATCGTCGTAGTGCGCATACCCTTCCGTCTGCTGGAGCAGTTCGACCGCACTCAGCAGGCCTTTCATCGTTTTCTCTCCGGCAATATCTTTACCGTCGCCAAACGTGTACGTTTCCACATAGTCGCAATGCGCCACCAACGGTGAATCCATTACCCAGGTTAAACCAATGACCGGCGCGCCGTGCTGACGGGCGATTTCAGCCGCTTTAATTGTCTCTGGCGTATTACCTTTGTGGGAGGCGACAACCACAACGGCATTTTCTCCCAGCGCTACCGGCGGGTTGTTAATAAATTCTCCGCTGTTATACAGACCGACAGTCAACGCTTTCGCTTCTTTTTCTAAAAATGCTTTCGCCGGATAGAACGCCGCATAAGAACCGCCGCACGCCACATAATAGACGTGTTTAATGCCTCCTTTCTCTGCCTGGCTGGTCACAATATTGCTAACTGTCTCTTTCATACCCATCATGCTTTCCTCTGGTTCCATCAATGATACAGGCGAGGATTCGCCATAAATGACTCATAATGTATTATTATTTTTATATGACATTTAAAGACATTTGATCAAGATGGAAACCAAAAAAAATCGGGATCCGCGATCTGGATCCCGATTCAGCCTGCTCTTCGTTAGCGTAATGCTGACATCATACGGTAAACCGTATTTTATCGCCGACAATCAACTGTTGCGAAACGCAGGAGAGTTCTCCTTTGTTATCAATCATTTCACTTTTTATCAGGATCAGCGGATAACCCTCGTTGACGCCAAGATAATGGGCGACTTCAAAGCTGGCATAAACCAGTTCGATCATCTTACGGGAGTGGGTAAACCATAAATGGTATTTCTCGCGTAAGCATTCATACAAAGAGTGATTATTAAGATCTTCGTCCAGCAAAAACGCAAAACGTGGGGGAAGATGTACGGTTTCCAGCGATACCGCCACATCGTCGGCATAGCGGATACGTTCAATGACGACCGCTTTTTCGCCATCGTTCATATTCAGTAACGCTTTTGTCTCATCGTCTACCGATTCAAAAACGGATTTGATGGTGCGTGACCCCGGGCGACGTCCCTGGGACTGGCATAACTCGCTGAAACTCATGATGCCGGTCATGCTACGCTGAAATTTCTCACCAGAGACAAAGGTGCCTTTGCCGGAGACACGGGTCAGCAAATTTTCACGCGTCAGCGCATCCAACGCCTTACGGACCGTGACCCTGCTCACCTGCCAGCGCGCGCTCAGTTCATTTTCCGTCGGGATCTGCTGGCCTGGTTTATACTCTCCACGCGCAATGGCCTCTTTTAAGGCGGCTTCAAGCTGCTTATAAAGCGGTTTGGCGCTTTTACTGTCGGGTTGCTCGATCATTTGTATCCATTTGTATTATCATGGTGCCATAGCTTGTATTATAACTATTTACGTTACCTTTGCTTGTGAATCCACGCCATGCGGTGACGTAGTGATACCGCTATGAAACGAATGTTCTGATTTTAGGTCTGGGGCGGGCGTCATGAAAATAGGATTTTCGCAATACTATTCAGTAAGTTATGAAGTGTTTTTCTTGAGAGACAAATTGCAAAATGTGATCTATCGCACACTTTGCCACTCAGGTATCGAAGCGAATGTCTACGCTTAATAGACAGCCGGGCAACACCCGTATCTTTTACGACGCAAGCCGGAGGTCCTTGTCATTATGCTCAACCAGAAATTAAACCCCACGCCTTCTGAAGATCTGACTATTGATGTCGATCTGCTTTATGAAACAGACCCGTGCGAGTTAAAGCTGGATGAAATGATCGAGGCGGAACCGGAGCCGGAGATGATCGAGGGGCTTCCCGCCTCTGACGCCCTGACCCCTGCCGATCGGTATCTCGAACTGTTCGAGCATGTACAGTCAACAAAACTGTTTCCAGACAGTAAAACGTTCCCGGACTGCGCGCCGAAGATGGACCCGCTTGATATCCTGATCCGCTACCGTAAGGTCAGACGCCACCGTGATTTTGATTTACGCCGCTTCGTCGAGAACCATTTCTGGCTACCGGAAACCTTATCCAGCGAGTATGTCTCTAACCCCGAAAACTCGCTCAAAGAACATATTGACCAGCTTTGGCCGATACTGACGCGCGAACCGCAGGATCATATTCCGTGGTCTTCGCTGCTGGCGCTGCCGCAATCCTATATCGTGCCGGGAGGCCGCTTTAGCGAAACCTATTATTGGGACTCTTATTTTACCATGCTGGGTCTGGCGGAAAGCGGGCGCGAAGACTTACTTAAATGTATGGCGGATAATTTCGCCTGGATGATTGAAAACTATGGCCATATTCCCAACGGCAACCGGACCTATTATCTGAGCCGCTCGCAGCCGCCGGTTTTCGCCCTGATGGTTGAACTGTTCGAAGAAGATGGCGTACGCGGCGCGCGGCGTTATCTCGACCATCTCAAAATGGAATACGCCTTCTGGATGGACGGCGCCGAATCGCTGGCGCTCAACCAGGCTTATCGCCACGTTGTGCGGATGCCGGACGGCTCCCTGCTGAACCGCTACTGGGACGATCGCGACACGCCGCGCGACGAGTCCTGGCTGGAAGATGTCGAAACCGCAAAACACTCCGGTCGTCCGCCCAATGAAGTCTACCGGGATTTGCGCGCCGGGGCGGCGTCCGGCTGGGACTATTCTTCACGCTGGCTACGCGATGCGGGCCGGCTTGCCAGCATACGTACGACCCAGTTTATCCCTATCGATTTGAACGCTTTTCTGTATAAACTGGAGAGCGCTATCGCCAATATTTCAGCGCTGAAAGGCGAACGTGACACCGAGGCGCTATTTCGCCAGAAAGCCAGCGATCGACGCGCCGCCGTGAACCATTATTTGTGGGATGATGAAAACGGCTGTTATCGGGACTATGACTGGCGACGCGAAGAAATGGCGCTCTTTTCCGCCGCCAGTATCGTGCCGCTGTATGTCGGTATGGCGAACCATGAGCAGGCCGACCGCCTGGCAAATGTGGTACGTAGCCGTCTGTTAACGCCCGGCGGGATTATGGCGACCGAATACGAAACCGGCGAACAGTGGGATAAACCGAACGGCTGGGCACCGCTGCAATGGATGGCGATCCAGGGCTTCAAACGGTATGGCGACGATATGCTGGGCGATGAAATCGCCCATAACTGGTTAAAAACAGTGAACCATTTTTATCAGGAGCACCACAAACTGATCGAGAAATACCATATTTCCGGCGGTACGCCCCGCGAAGGCGGCGGGGGCGAGTATCCGCTACAGGATGGGTTCGGCTGGACCAATGGCGTGGTGCGCCGCCTGATTGGCCTTTACGGAGAGCCTTAACCTGCTCCGACCTCAGTGAATCGCATCATAAATGGCTGACTGAATTTTCAGCCATTTTTTATTGTCTGCGCTGGGCCGGGCCTGAGCGCGCAGTCGGGCCTGCTCCGTATCGTGCTGCTGGCGCGTCACAACAGCCGGAACGGTACAAAACGTTTGCAAATAGGTTTTATGCATCGCGGTCAGCGGCGCGCCGCTCGACATGTCATGACTTAACGTTGTGATAAATCGTCGGCAGGGTTTGACCTCATCCATCAGCGCGGGATAACGCAACAACAGTTGCAGCACCTCGGTATGTCCTGCCGCAAACGCCTGCTCCGTCCACGCGAGCTGCCAGTTCATTCCGCCCTGGAGGAACAGCGCCGTCACCCGCGTATCATTGCGCTCTATCGCCGCCCGCATGGTAAACGCATCCCAGGTAATCCCCATATGATTGAGCGTTTCCCGCGCGGAAGGCGCCTCGCGCGGCGGTTCATCCTGCGCCATTGCGGGAGCTTGCCCGTTATCGGAGCCTGGCGACGACGAACTAAATAGCCAGAACGCGCCCGCCAGTATCGCCAGCGTCATGACGCCAACCGCGCCCCACAAAGCGCCGGAAATAAGTTGCTCACGCTCTTCAGGCGTACGCGGAGGCCGCTTACGCGGTGGTTCTATGCTCTCGCTAATCTCATGCTTATCTCCCCCGGCCTGCCGATCTTTAAGCCGCGCGGTTTCCCAGAACTGGCGCAATTCACGTTCATCCGCCAGCAGAAACGAAGCGGGATTCACGCGGGTACGTTTTTCGGCATAGGCGCGCTGGATGGGCCGAACGATTTGCTGATACTGAACGTTTAGCAGCATAAGCTGCGCTGAGGTAAGCGGCTGCCTGGCGATAACCTCGTTTCGCGCGAGGCGACAATCATCCAGAAACATACGCAGAGTGGTGCGCGACTCGGCGAACAGCGTTAACGCTGAGGCGTCATTAAAAATTCTGACGTAATGACGGGCAAACAATTTTTTATCAACCACCATAAGCGCCAGTTCGCTGAACAACATGCCCTCCAGCGCATGTTGATCTTCTCCCTGTTTTAACCACTGGCGCAAACGGTCCGGGCCGAAATGTTGCTTGAGGTAGTGATTCAGGGACGCCCGATCCGGCCATGCGCGCGCAATAAGCGCTTTTAACGTCAGTTCTATCGCCCGAAGCTGACGCTGCGCCTCAAGATGCGCCTCCTGGTCGGGTTCTTCCAGCTCAGTTTGATACGTCAGTAGCGGCTGCTGCTGACGTAGATGTTCCAGCGAGGTGACAAAACGCAACGCGGCAAGGAGTTGATTTTCGCTCACCTCTTGCCCGCTGTCATACTGGGGAACATGCTGCTGAAGGTGACGCAGTTGCAGCATAAACTGGCTCAACTGCGCGTCATTTATCCGCAATTTTTTCGCCACCGCGCCCCAACCGCCCAGGTTAAGACGCGCCTGCTCAAGTTGTTCCATGAACCACCGGGGCTCTTTTCCCTCGGTGGTATGAATACCCAGCAGCAGCAGGATTTCTATTGATGCCTGGCGGATAATCCCCAGGCTATGTTCAAAAGGCGCGTGTGTCGCCTGCGAAGCGCTATTCGTCATTATCTTCCCTAAAAAGACGATCCCGCGACGAGATCTTCGTTTTCTTTTAATTATGTTTTTTCATAGATATAACAGATTTAGCCACATTTCAGTGACTTAATCTTAATGATTGCAAATTTATAAGAAGATCGGTTACTAACCAAAAACATCAGTTTTTCATTCTGTCAACGCGGCGTGACGCTGAACGGCATAGACCTTTTCCCTGCCTGCGTTTGGCCGTCTGACCGCTAGCCACGCATGCAGCACACTTTATAATCGCGCTTTTTATGAGAAAGATGCCATGCCGCACATTTCATCTCGCTTTAGCTCCGCCTGCATCGCGTTTATTAAACAGTGGCAGGGTCTGTCGCTGGAAAAGTATCGCGATCGGCAGGGTAACTGGGTGATTGGTTACGGGCATATGTTGACGCCGGATGAGACGCTGACGTTCATTACGCCCGACCAGGCGGAGGCATTCTTGCTGGATGACCTCAATAGCTGCGATATACTGCTACAGAATTGTTTGCCGGAACTTAACGATCGGTTTCAACGCGAAACGCTTATTGCGCTGATGTTCAGCATCGGACATCAGCGTTTTTTATCATTAATCAATACGGGTGATATTTCACAGCCAGAAATAAGCGGACTGCGAATTTAACGTCGTTAATTCGATTCATTTAACATCATGGCGGCCTGGGTACGATTTTTTACATCCAGCCGCCGGTAAAGCGACTCCAGATGCGCTTTAACCGTCCCGGTACTAATATTTAACGCCCGCCCAATTTGTTTATTTGATTCTCCTGCGGCAAGCATCTGCAAAATTTCCCGCTGGCGGGCGCTTAACGCTTTTATATCACGGGACTCCAGCTCCGTTGAATTTAACCAATCCCCCGGTAAAAACATCATCCCGCGAGCGACAGCATTGAGCGCAAGGACAAAGGTTTCGGCATCAGAATCGCGTGGCACCACGGCCTGAACGTTAAATTGCATGACTTCATGCAGCCACTTTTGACTGCCATCCATCGCCGTGATAATAATCTTCACCTCCGGAAATTGCTGCACGGTTCTTTGTAACACCTCGCGGCAAAATTCAGCATCCAGGCCGCTATCCAGCATGACCAGCGCATCCGGCGCGCTTTCTATTTTTTGCCAGAGTTCTTCTGCCTGACCGACACTCTGGATACTTATTCCTGGAATGTGCTGCTGCAAACTGATTTTCATTCCATGAATAAATATTGACTGCCTGTCAAACATGATTACCTGCATTACTTTTCTCCACCTGGGTAAGATAATAGTCTCAAGATGAGGAAGGGTATTACCCGTAGGGTAAAATAAGAAGTCGCCATTTGGTATAGGCCATTTTACCGATAGTCATTGGTTGAGGAAGGGAAAGGTTATGAATATTTACAGCTTCAACATCGGGATTACAGAATTCGCTAAAATTAGCCTTTTAAAGTAAGGAATATCTTATTAGCGCGAACAGCCAAGGCTAATTTGAATATTAATTTAATGAAGAGTACGCCTGGCGCGTCACAAAGGAAATATCTGCTTTTCACCTGATGTGTTACAAAAAATAAAGTAGCACATTTTGTTAAAAAATAGCCAATCCGCCTGAAAACCGCGACGATGGGTCAATGACAATACCGTATATGTACATGCATTTCTCTCTCCCACTACACCCGCGGCTATCAGCGTGTTTTACCGCTCTCGTCCCGTTTATCGGCTTTTTGGCGCTAAAATGCCTGGCCGGAAGGCGATAAATCCGCCGCGCAACGCGATCAGACGTATTCGTCACGCGAGCAATGATTGCGAAAGGGCTTATTAGGTGCTAGAAAATCAATAAAACCAGCCGCTTCAGCGTCACTGTTTCAATAAGAACAATAATAGAGCCTGATGATGGATAAAATATATGCAATGAAATTGTTTGTACGCGTGGCGGAACGGGAAAGTTTTTCCCGCGCAGCAGAGGATATCGGCCTTCCCAAAGGCAGCGTCTCACGGCAAATACAAGCGTTAGAACATCAACTGGGCATCCGCCTGCTCCACCGCACCACCCGGCGGGTACAACTTACTCAGGACGGAATGGTTTACTACGAACGGGCAAAAGATCTGTTGAGTAACCTGGATGAACTGGAGGGTCTTTTCCAGCCTGATCCCGCCAGTATCAGTGGCAAAATACGGGTAGATATACCGCCATGTCTCGCAAACAGCCTCATCATGCCGCGCCTGCCCACTTTTTTGCATCAGTATCCCGGCATTGCGCTGGAACTTTGTAGTAGCGATCGACAGGTCGATTTACTACGGGAAGATTTCGACTGCGTGGTGCGCACAGAGCCGCTACATGCGCCAGGGATACTGACGCGCCCGCTTGGCAAACTGAGAAGAGTGAACTGCGCCAGCCCACAATACCTGGCGCGCTTTGGGTATCCAGAAAACCTTGACGATCTCGCCTCACATGCGGTGGTGCATTATTCATTGACCCCGGGAGTTTCTTCACCGGGTTTTGCCTTTGAAACTCCCCACGGTATGCAGTGGGTAAAAACCGGCGGAATGCTAACGGTAAACAGTACGGAGACTTGGCATACAGCCTGTCTGGCAGGATTAGGAATCATTCAGACGCCGCGCATTGCTGTACGGGAGGCGTTACGCGCCGGAACGCTCATTGAAATTTTACCGCAATATCGCGCCGCTCCACTGCCGATGACGCTGCATTATCCCCATCGCCGTAATCTTTCCCGCCGGGTACACCTGTTTATGGTATGGCTGACGGAAAGCATTAAAGAGGCCGCAGAGTAGCCGCATTTTCAGCATCCACCGGGGAGAAGCTATACTGACATATTCTATTAATGATGAAGGACTACCGACCTGATGACGCAGGAAAATGACGTAAAACGCCCTATTCAGGAACTGGAGCACGACCCGATACAAAAAATAGAAACGCAGCCGCATGACGCCCCGGAAAAAAACGAAAAGGCAAATCAGGCGTTGCATTCCGTCACCACCCTGATGCAAAAAATTCAGCGTCAACCAATGGTGGCCCACCTCATTCGCGCGACCGAACGTTTTAACGATCGACTGGGTAATCAGTTTGGCGCGGCTATCACCTACTTTTCGTTTCTGTCGATGATCCCGATAATGATGGTGTCCTTTGCCGCGGCAGGTTTTATCCTCGCCTCGCACCCTAATCTACTGGAAGATATTTTCAGCAAGATATTGATGAATGTGAGCGATCCTACGCTGGCGTCCACGCTTAAAAATACGATTAATACGGCGGTTCAACAGCGTACCACGGTAGGGCTGGTCGGACTGGGTATCGCGCTCTATTCCGGCGTTAACTGGATGGGCAACCTGCGGGAAGCGATTCGCGCCCAGTCACGGGACGTCTGGGAGCGCAAGCCGCAGGATCAGGAGAAAATCTGGCTCAAATATCTGCGCGATTTTATCTCGCTGATTGGATTATTAATCGCTTTAATCATTACGCTGTCCATTACTTCCATCGCCGGTTCCGCCCAGCAGATGATCATCTCCGCCTTGTATCTCGACAGCATCGAATGGTTAAAACCGGCCTGGCATTTGATCGGTCTGGCCATCTCTATTTTTGCCAACTATCTACTTTTTTTCTGGATTTTCTGGCGACTGCCTCGCCATCGTCCCCGTAAAAAAGCGTTGATTCGCGGGACATTTATCGCCGCTATCGGTTTTGAGGTGATTAAAATCATTATGACCTATACGCTGCCGTCACTGGTGAAATCGCCTTCCGGCGCGGCGTTTGGCTCCGTACTCGGTCTGATGGCCTTCTTCTACTTTTTTGCCCGCCTGACGTTATTCTGCGCGGCCTGGATAGCCACCGCCGAATACAAGGACGACCCGCGAATGCCGGGTAAAACGCAACGCTAGTCTGCGGCTTGCTGCCGAATGGCACGCACGGCGGCGTCATTCGGCCTACTGCTGTGTGGACCCAGGCCGGGTATGTAAAGCGTACCCGGCGGTACAATCAGGCACGTCCTTCCGCCTCATCTCATTGTTTCAGCATATAAATCCAGTAATTAACTTTTATTTAACCTGAAACCAGTTTTATCCACCAATTCTAAAATTATGTGAAGCATTTCATAGACGCAAAATGGCAGGCTTAAAAATTATCCCCTTTTTGCGCTTTTTTTGACCATCTTTGGCTTTTGTTACACATTGAAATATAACTTTTGCTGTGCGTAATATGGCTATTCGTTCGCTAAAAATAAGAAAATAGTATGCAAGCAACCGCCACAACACTCGACCATGAACAGGAACATGTTCCGGTAAACTCACGCAATAAAGTCGTTATTGCCTCGCTTATCGGCACCGCGATTGAGTTCTTCGACTTCTATATTTACGCCACCGCAGCGGTGATCGTGTTCCCCCTTATCTTCTTCCCCCAGGGCGATCCCACTGCGGCAACGCTACAATCGCTCGCCACCTTCGCTATCGCGTTTGTGGCGCGTCCGATTGGCTCTGCGCTATTCGGCCACTTCGGCGACCGGGTAGGCCGCAAAGTCACGCTGGTGGCTTCGCTGCTGACGATGGGGATCTCCACGGTCATTATCGGTCTGTTACCGGGCTACGCGACGATAGGTATTTTCGCGCCGCTGCTGCTGGCGCTGGCGCGTTTCGGTCAGGGACTGGGGCTGGGCGGCGAATGGGGCGGCGCGGCGTTATTAGCGACGGAGAATGCGCCGCCGCGCAAACGCGCGCTATATGGCTCCTTCCCGCAGTTGGGCGCGCCGATCGGCTTCTTTTTTGCCAATGGCACCTTCCTGTTGCTCTCCTGGCTGCTGACCGACGAGCAGTTTATGAGCTGGGGCTGGCGCGTGCCGTTTATCTTCTCGGCGGTGCTGGTGATTATCGGCCTGTATGTGCGCGTGTCGCTGCATGAAACGCCGGTGTTTGCGAAAGTCGCCGCAGCGAAAAAGCAGGTAAAAATACCGCTGGGCACGTTGCTGACGAAGCATGTCCGCGTAACCATTCTCGGCACGTTTATCATGCTGGCGACCTACACGCTGTTCTATATCATGACCGTCTATTCCATGACTTACAGCACTGCCGCCGCGCCGGTGGGGCTTGGCTTGCCGCGCAATGAAATACTGTGGATGCTGATGATGGCGGTGATTGGTTTCGGCGTGATGGTGCCCGTCGCCGGCCTGCTGGCGGACGCATTTGGCCGTCGGAAAAGCATGGTCATCATTACCACGCTCATCATTCTCTTCGCGTTGTTCGCCTTTACCCCGCTGCTGGGTTCAGGCAATCCAGCGCTGGTATTCGTGTTCCTGTTGTTAGGCCTGAGCCTGATGGGGCTGACCTTCGGCCCAATGGGAGCGCTGCTGCCGGAGCTATTTCCGACGGAAGTGCGCTATACCGGCGCATCGTTTTCCTACAATGTCTCATCGATTCTGGGCGCTTCCGTCGCGCCGTATATTGCCGCATGGCTGCAAAGCCACTACGGGCTGGCGGCGGTAGGGGTTTACCTGGCGTCAATGGCGGCGCTGACGCTGATTGCACTGCTGTTAACCCATGAGACGCGTCATCAGGCGTTGTAATAGGGCGCCGGATGGCGTCATCCGGCGCGACGTTTCACGTTACTGCTTCATCTGCGTTAAAATCGTCCGGCACTGATTGGCTTCGCCTTCAGAGGGCGAAATGAGCGCCAATAGCGCGGCGGCGGGCGTTACCAACGTCGCCAGCGCTGCCGCAACCGCGCCGCGCGCAATCAGCGGGCCGGGCTTGACGCCCGCCTGCGGATTTTTAAATGTCCCACGCACGTACAGCGGCGATCGTAGCGTAATAATACGAATCCCCTTACTTTCCGGATCAATGGTTAAATCGAGCTGTTCAGAGGCGAAGCTCGCCGTACCGGTCACGTTAATCAACGCATTTTCTGTATCAAAAGCAAAAATTTGCGGTCGCGCCACGCCGTTCGCAATATTGAGATTCGCCGCCGCGCAGTTAACCCGCACTTCGTCATCGCCAAAAATCTGCCCGACAATATAGTTGCCGACGTTCAGCCCCACGATTTCCATCAGGTTGCGGCTAATCAATCCATCATTCATCAATAATTTGAGATTGCCGTTACTGTTGCCAAGCAGCGCGGCGACCGAGTTGCCCGTCCCGCGAATATCCGCATCGCCGTTCAGCTCGCCCAGCGTTTTCTGCATCAGCTCCACATCCGGCATCAGTTCTTTAAGCTTCAGCCGACGCGCCTGTATATCCGCCCGCCCCTGCATTGGCTTTTTATCCCCTTCCAAATGGATGTTGGAGACAATACTGCCGCCTGCCAGACCAAACTTCAGCGGCTGTAGACGTAAGTCGGCGTTTTTCAGGATGATATGGGTCGAAAGATCGCTAATCGGTAGACTGCCGCCATGTTCAATACGTCGGCCTTTAAACCGGACATCGGCGTCCATAACGTCCCATTTGTCGGTTTCAAAGCGATCGTAAGGCAACACTTTATCCGCCGGCTGAACATTCTTCTCGCCTTTGCGCTGTTCAGACCGTTTCGACTGCTCAGCGTCTTTCCCGGAATCCACGCCAATCAGCGGCCCAAGATCGGCCAGGCGTAACTGGCGCGATTCGACATCGCCTTCCAGTTTAGGGCGCGGTTTACCGGTGGTATAAGTGAGGGAGCCGTGGATATCACTGTCGCCAATGCGCCCGTTAAAACCGCGATAATCAAATACTGATGACTTTTCGGCGTCAATTTTCGCCACCAATCGCCCATCGGTCTCAAACGGCGGCGTATCCGGCAGCAGCACGCCGGTTAAATCATATAAATCGCCCAGTGAATCGCCAGAGAATTTAAGCCGCAGATCGACGCCGCCCATTTTCATCGGTTCGTTCACCACGCCGCTAAAAGCCACCCGCGTATTACCAGAGCGGAAATCGGCCTGCACAGGAAAAGGCGTACTTTCGCTGCGTAGCGCCAGCATACCGCCTATTTTTCCCGTACCGGTCAACGGTTCCCCGTTATAACGCCCCTGCGCCTTCAGGCCGAAGACATAGTCGCCCACGGTGGATTTGTCTGCTTTGCCTTTCGTTCCCGTCACTTCGCTGAACGGCAACGGTTTGCCTAACGGATCGACCAGAATAGTGATATCCGCTTTACTGACCTTATCATCGATCGCGATTCGCCCCTGGTCGAAGAGAATATTATCCAGCCGGAAGGACCAGGCGGAAGGTTTAGCATTGGGGTCCGTATTCTTGTCTTGCGTGAGGTTAAAGGTCCAGTTATTGGTTTTCTCGGACAGACGAATAAGACGCGCGTCGGGTTTCACCAGTTTGATCCACGGCAGCCAGACGGTTTTGGTCAGGAGCGCCAGCGGGGCAAGCGTCGCCTCAACGCGTGGCAGATGCACCATCGTAACTTCCGGAATATCCGGCGGATTGCCGAGAATGACGTCTTCCGCGTGAACATGCGGCCACGGTACCCAGCTTCGCCAGCCGGTCTCCTGTTTTTGGCGTTCCCACACCACGCCTAAATCGCCGCGAATAGCGAAAGGCCGGTTCAATTCGGTAGAGACTTTCTGGTTGATGGTCGGTTTGAGGCGGTTCCAGTCAAATGTTGCGATCAACAAAATCACTATGGCGATCAACAACAAGAAAGTCCCTGTAATGGCGGCGGTTATTTTGCCTGCTTTAGTCATGTGTTATTTCCTCACTTCTTCCCTTGCCTGTCCTAAAGATAGTTCAGCCAGACGAAAAAGGAGGATGACCGCGCCTCGTAATACCACGTATTACGGGAACAGTCTGGCGTTACAGGGTCAGAATCACCTCTTCGAGCGATATCAGCGGCACGGGTCGAGAAAGAAAATAGCCCTGGGCGGCAAAGGCGGGCGAACGCTGCACATCACGCCACTCTTCCAGCGTCTCCACGCCCTCGACAATAACGCCGCGGCAGTAGCGGTTCATCAGTTGCAGCAGCAGAGTGAACAGGTTGCGTCCCTCCGCGGACTGACGCAGCATGACGAACAGCTCGCGCGCCACTTTAATGTAGTCATAACGCACTTCGCTCAGCGCTGAAAAATTGGCCATACCAGTACCAAAATCATCCAGCCACAGCGGGCCGAACTCACACATCGAGGCGAAAGAGGAGTCTTTCGGCAAACGAATATGTTCCACCAATTCGAAACGCAGCCAGGGTAAACGCTCCATCGCTGCCAGAATGTCCGGCTGTCGTCGCATGGCAATCAGCGTAGGGCCGTCAACATTGACTGATGCCAATAAGTGATGGCGAGTGAAAAAATCCGCTTTTTGTTCAAGCTGATGAAGTTGTTCTTTCACTACGTCAATGCGGTGTCGAACCGCTAACTCCGCGAAATAACGATCCGGGGCAATACGTCTGGAAGGGTTATCAGGATGGGTGACGACAGTGAGAAGTTCAACCGCCATCAGACGGCCATCCGTCTGGTATATCGGCTGGTAAGTATAGGCACGCTCGCATTGCAGCCAATAGCGCCGTTCCTGCAAATTCTCTATACCTGCATCAGGAACGCGTAGCTGCTGGATAACCTGCTTTATCATCTCAGTTGTCCTGTTAATGGGAGTGTGACTGTCCGGACTCGTCAAAGGTTATCGGCGTTCAGGCAGAGAACTTTACCCTCGGTCCCTGGCAAAATAAAAACAGCCCCCGAAACTTGTCAAAAATACGCACTTGCTCAAAAAAATAATGGACCGATGTTTTAATATTATTGACCACTAAACATCCACAGCGCACACTAACGCTAATTTTTACAGATCAGGTTCACGACTATGTCTAAAAAGATTGCCGTGATTGGCGAATGCATGATTGAACTGTCGCAGAAAGGCGCTGATGTTCAGCGCGGCTTCGGCGGCGACACGCTGAATACCTCCGTTTATATTGCCCGTCAGGTCGATTCTGCCGCTCTGGCCGTTCACTATGTGACGGCGCTGGGTACCGACAGTTTCAGCCAACAGATGCTGGAGGCGTGGCAGCATGAAAATGTGGATACCTCGCTAACGCAGCGGATGGAAAATCGCCTACCAGGCCTCTATTACATCGAAACCGATGACACTGGCGAGCGTACCTTCTACTACTGGCGTAACGAAGCGGCAGCGAAATTCTGGCTGGAGAGCGAGCAGTCAGCGGCTATCTGCAAGGCGCTGGCGACCTTCGATTATCTCTACCTGAGCGGCATTAGCCTCGCGATTTTAAGCCCGACCAGCCGTGATAAGCTGCTGTCTTTATTGCGTGAATGCCGGGCCAACGGCGGGAAAGTCATTTTTGATAATAACTATCGCCCGCGTTTATGGACAAGTCGCGAAGAAACGCAGCAGGTCTATCAAAAGATGCTGGAATGTACTGATATCGCTTTCCTGACACTGGACGATGAAGACGCGCTATGGGGTCAGCAACCGGTGGAAGAGGTCATTGCCCGCACCCATGCGGCAGGCGTGCAGGAAGTGGTGGTAAAACGCGGGGCGGACTCTTGCCTGGTCTCAATTCAGGGCGAGGCGCTCATTGACGTTCCGGCAGTAAAACTGCCGAAAGAGAAAGTGATAGACACCACTGCCGCAGGCGACTCCTTCAGCGCCGGTTATCTGGCCGTTCGTTTGACGGGCGGCAGCGCGACGGATGCCGCGAAGCGCGGACACCTGACGGCCAGCACGGTAATTCAGTACCGTGGGGCCATTATTCCGCACGACGCGATGCCGCAGTAAGTCATTTGCTCTTGCCCGGTGGCGCTGCGCTTACCGGGCCGGCAGGCGGCAGCTTACTGTGCCGCCGGTGTCTCCGTCACTTCCGGATGCGCCTCATCTGCTTCAACAGCGGCGGCAGTTGTCGGGACCATGATTTCATCCCACGTCGCCTTTAACGCCTTCATATTAAATTCCGGCTCGCCTTGCGGTTGCAGCAAAATTAATGCCATCTCCTGCGATAGCTGCTGACGTAAATTCTGATTGAGCATATCAACGGTCAGGCTGTTGAGGAAATTCTGACGCAGCTTCTGATACTGCTCCGGCGCGATATCCACCACTTGATTCTGCAGCGAGCGCATACGCTGTCCAGTCAAAATGTCAGTATCGGTACGCGCGTAGGTCGCGAACAGCTTTTGCAATTCGAGATTTTTCTGCGCCACCAGCGCAGTAAACTCCTCTTCCGACAAACCTTTATCGCGTACTTTCGCCAGTTCATTCGCCACCAGGCTCAAATTGGTATTGAGCTTATCATTAGGTGATTCAATGTTGATGGCGCACTGCGCGCGCAGGAACAGAACCCGGCAGTCAAACCCCAGACCAATATCTTTCGCGTTATTTTTAGTAAGCTCTTGCTGGATATGCCAGAACAGCGCTTCGCGCGCCAGATCCGCCTGCCAGTAGCGCAACAGCGCCGCCGATTCGCGAATCGGTTGCCACGGCGTATCCCACATAATGGAGAGACGATCCTGGCGCACCGCATCGGTCATAATGCTCACTGATTCCGCCCGCAGCGGCGAAAGCGTCGGCACCGGGGCGGGCGTTTCGCGTTTACCTTTCAGCGTACCGAACGTTTTGTTGATCTGCTCGGCGACGGAGCGCGCATCAATGTTGCCGACAACAATCAGCGTCATGGCATCCGGGGTGTACCATTTTTCATAGAAAGCCTGAATTTTGGCTGCGTCTACCGGCTGCTTTAACGGTTCCGCGGGATCGTGCCCCAATAACGCCGACCCTTTCAGCCGATAACGCCACCAGCCCTCTTTAGTATCTGCTGGCCACGTCGCAACCATATCTTCGCTGCTTAACGCATGATTCACCGTCTCTGGCGTAATGGTTAATTTACCGGAGACGTTAGCCAGATAGGTCAGCGCTTCTTTCAGCAGATCGTTACGGTTATTGGGTAAACTGAGGTTATAGAGCGTGGAATCATAAGAAACAATAACGGGCGGCATGGGACGTTTCGGATCAAACCCTTGCTGCCATAAAGAACGTGCCTGTGCGGCATCCAGACCACCGCTTTGCGTCAGCGCGATACGGGGAATCGCATGGCTGAACCCGCTCTGTTGCGTACTTTCGGTGAGCGAACCGGTATTAACCTGGAGACGAACTTCAATACGATCGCTGGGGCGCTGAGGCGTAGCCAACACTTGCCACTGTAACCCATTAGCCAGCGTCCCCTGTTGCCATGCCGGATCGGGCTGGAGCGCATCTGCCTGCACATAGCCGGCAGAGGCCAACATCAACAGACTGCCCGCTAAGAGTCGAATTTTTGTGCCCTGCATGTGAACCCCTGATCAACAATCCTGGTAATAAAAAGACAGCCCCGGCAGGGATGCCTGAATATGACGTAAAAACACTTCGTGTTAGACCGCGAGAACCTAAAAATGTCACGGAAGAAGTGAAATAATCCCGAAGCATCATGCTGTATGCTTTGGGCGCAGGGGTCAATTATGCGCAAACACCCGCAGTCCTGGAAGGGACTACGGGCATAAGTGGCGAGATTAGGAGGAAATTTCGTGCGTTTTGCCATCCGGCGCACGATTATTAAGCACATCGTCCAGCTTTTGGTGATCTAACTCTTTCACCCATTTGGCAACCACCACCGTCGCCACGCCGTTACCCACCAGGTTAGTCAGCGCGCGCGCTTCGGACATAAAGCGGTCGATACCAAGGATTAACGCCAGTCCCGCAACCGGTAAATGGCCCACGGCGGAGATAGTGGCCGCCAGCACAATAAAGCCGCTTCCGGTCACGCCCGCGGCGCCTTTTGACGAGAGCAGCAGCACGACCAGCAGCGTTATCTGGTGGAAGATATCCATATGGCTGTTGGTCGCCTGGGCGATAAACACCGCCGCCATCGTCAGGTAAATAGAGGTGCCATCAAGGTTGAACGAATACCCCGTCGGGATCACCAGCCCCACCACCGATTTACGGCACCCCAGTTTTTCCATCTTATCGAGCATACGCGGCAACGCTGACTCGGAAGAGGAGGTGCCGAGCACAATGAGTAATTCTTCCCGGATATAGCGAATAAATTTAAAAATGCTAAAGCCCGTTACCCGTGCAATCGTCCCCAGCACCACCACCACGAAGAGAATACAGGTGATATAGAAGCAGATAATGAGCTGCCCCAGTTGCACCAGAGAACCGACGCCGTATTTACCGATGGTGAAGGCCATCGCGCCGAATGCGCCAATCGGCGCCAGGCGCATGATCATATTGATGATGCCGAAAATGACCTGCGAAAAACTCTCAATCACATTGAAAATGAGCTGGCCTTTGCTGCCCAAACGGTGCAGCGCAAAACCAAACAACACCGCAAACAGTAAGACCTGCAGAATGTTGCCGCTGGCAAACGCGCCGATCACGCTGCCCGGTATGACATCCATCAGGAAGGCAATAATGCCCTGCTCCTTGGCTTGTGCGGCATAAACGGCCACCGCCTGCGCATCCAGCGTTGCCGGATCGACGTTCATCCCGGCGCCAGGTTGCACAACGTTGACGATGATAAGACCGATAATCAGCGCAATCGTACTGACAATTTCAAAGTAAAGCAGCGCGACCGCGCCGGTACGCCCCACCGCTTTCATGCTTTCCATGCCTGCGATGCCCGTCACGACTGTACAGAAAATGACAGGAGCGATGATCATCTTAATGAGCTTAACGAACGCGTCGCCAAGCGGTTTCATTTGTGCGCCCAGTTCAGGATAGTAATGGCCAAGGAGAATACCAATGGCGATTGCTGTCAGGACCTGAAAATAAAGACTTTTGAACAGAGAGGTTTTCATAGGGTGTCCTTGAAGTAAAAACCACAGGTCTTGTAAGGTTATGAGTAACCTGCGGCCTTAAAATAACACCCACACAACATGACAGAAATGCGCCAGGATCATAATTGAAACAAAAATGTTAAAAAGTTTGAGCTGGCTCGCACAAGCGCGACCTTTTTTAACTTTTGTAATCAGAATTTTCGTGCGACAGATACCGTTCTTCAAAGATATCCGCGGGAACGGGCCGAGCAAACAGGAAGCCTTGCGCGACGTTGACTCCCGCCTGTTCCAGCCACGCGCGTTGCGCCTCGTTCTCCACGCCCTCGGCAATCAATTGTAAATTAAGACTGCGGGCCATCAGAATAATCGCCGTCACCATACTGTGATCATCCGGTAACCCATCGACAAACATTTTATCAATTTTAAGGATATCGACCGGTAGCGACTTCATATGCTGTAACTGGCGCAGCCCCGCGTAACCCATGCCAAAATCATCCAGTGCGATACGCACGCCAGCATTACGTAACGGACGTAAGATAGCGACGGCAGCGTGCGGATCGTCGATACGGCGGCTTTCAGTGACCTCAAGAATCAGCGTACCCGGTTGAATACGATAGCGATTTAACAATTCCAGCAGATCCGACACCATGCCAGGGTGCATGAGCTGTAACGCGGAAAGATTGACGGAGAGCGGCAATGTCACGCCGCGCTCCTGCCAGGCGGCAAGCTGGCGGCAGGACTCTTCCAGCACCCAATGGCCCACCGTGACCATCAGGCCGCAGGATTCAATGCGCTCAATCAGCCCCTCCGGCAATTCCCAGCTACCGTCCGGCTGTTGCATACGTAACAAGGCTTCGGCGCTTAATACGTTGCCGCTGCGCATCTCGACCTGCGGCTGCAACCAAATGGCAAACTGATGGTTATCCAGCGCGGTAAGGATATCGCTCTCTTCGGTAAGGCGCTGTTGAGCGGCCTCCATCTGCGCCGGGTCAAAGAACTGGATCTGATTTTTACCTTTTCGGCGCGCGGTAAACGCGGCGGAAACGGCGCGACCATAGAGCGCTTCGGCGGTCAGATCGCCATAATACATCGCAATGCCAATACTGCAGCTTGGGCGCAGTTGAATACCCTGGATGGGCAGTCGTTCATTAATGATAGTGAGTATTTGCTGACCTAATGTGATGGCGTGCCACGGCTCTTTAACGCCGTGGGCGATAATGGCGAAGTCATACCCGCTGACCTGCGTAAGCACCATGCGCGGCGCCAGCACCGACTTCAGCTTCTCAACCAGCGTCAGTAATAGAATCTCCCGCTGCGTTTCTTGCAGCACGCCTGCCGTGTCACGCAACGTTTCGCACGTCACGATGATAAGCGCGGTGGTCTGTTGGCGGGCGATAACCTGTTCCAGCAATGCCATTAAAAAGGCTTTATTGGGCAGCTCGGAAACCGGAAAACGCATCGCGTTGTCCGTTTGCTCCTCGCGTTGACGCTGCATAAGCTGCTGGTTGAGGTTATAGCTGCGCACCAGCATTCCAATTTCATCATCCTGATGCAGACGCGGCAACGCCAGCTGATGTCCGATCAGCTCCTGCTGCGGAATGTCGTTCAGCTCGCGGGCGATTTTGCGCAGCGGATGCACAATCAGGCGGTTTACGCACCAGGCGATGGCCACCGTCAGGATCAGCGATAAAAGTAAGTAAATGGTCACTAACGTAGAGAGCGCGCTCATGACGAACTTGTACATACGGTACGAATCCGCCTGCAATACAAGGTAGGCCAGCGGTTGCGGATTGGCGGGACGCTCCAGCGAATAAACCGGCAAAGAAATTTGTACCGGCAGTTCGAAGAGACGCGTCACCATAACCGGGACGGGGCGTTCAGGAATGAAGCGCTTACGCAACGCCTGGAACTGATTCGGCAATACCACATCGGCGCGACTCACCACGCCCGCAGGTTTAATACTTTCCAGAATGGTTTCCGCGCCGGGGAGATCCGCTTTTAAAATCGCGGAAGAAAGAGGTTCCCGAACAGATCGCGCGATGCTTTCCAGTTGCGTAGCCGTGTTGTAGCGGTTCTGCTGTACCAGATGGAACAACAAAACGGTGCAAAAGACAAAAACAAACACCATGACAACGGCCGCAACCATTGCCATCTGTTTAATTGTTAACGAGCGGCTGACGCGCAAATTGACTCTCCCTGGATATCCCGGACTGCCGCCTGAGTATACCCGATTGCAGCGGCATTAAGAGAGGCTGTATCTGAAAAGGACTTTTCTGAATAACGGTTAATGATAGCGTCTGATGGCGCTGCGCTTCTCAGGCCTACGACGCCTGTCAATTCGTAGGCCTGACGCAATGATTACCAGTCAGCGTAAGGCACCAGAGGCTGCGGCGGTAAATCCATATCCCCCTGCCAGCCCGCCGCGGAATAACGGACATACAGCAGCAGATGACTGGGGGTATAATCTTTCGCCTGCTGAATATCGACAGCCGTACCCACAAACCAGTTGGCAGTGACCCGGCGTTCAATGAGCGCCCGCGCGGTATAGCCAAATCCCTGGCTGCTGCCGCCGCCGTTGGTCTGGTCACGCGCATCCTCCTGATAATCCGCCGGGATCAAATTCATCAGCGGATAACGCGGCATGGTACGGTTGCGGGAGTGCGACCAGGATACCGAGCCGCCCAGCTCCCACGACCAGTTTTCCGTACGCTGCCGCCACATCACCGGCACCGCAAACGACAGGTATTCCTGCGGGCTATAATAACCGCCCTGACCCAGTGAATAACCGCTCAAATCTTTGTCGTAATGCCAGATCATGTTATTCAGCCCGACGGTAACGCGGCGGTTATTCTCGTTAATCACCTTATAGTAATAACCGGTCATCCAGCGCACGCGCCAGTTATCTTCCACATTTTTACCGCTCAACTGGTCGCCGCTGAGCGACGCCCAGACACCGTTTGCTTCGCCTTTATCATAGCTGAGACTGACGCCGCCGCCGTTGGCCCGCACGCCGCCCCATTTGGTGCCGGTATTGCTGCTGGCGTCCTTTTGCCCGCCAAACGCCAGCAGCGAGCTGGAGATCGGGCGACGATGCGCGTTCAGGGTATAACCCAACGGCCCGATATCGTCGCTATAGCTGACGCCGCCGACCACATCAACGACATTAAAGCCCATCGGCGTCGTGCCGATATCCCAGCGCCAGGTCTCATTCTGCCAGCCGACCGCCACGCTCGCGCCCGTATCGGCCTGGCTACGATGTCCGCTGCATTTCTCCAGCGTACAGGTACCCCAGTTATTATCGTATTTTCCATCCGTATCCGTAGAGAAGCGGCCAACATCCATATTCACCATATCAGTACGAAAGAACGCCCGTCCGTCCGACCAGGGCGCATCCACCTGAAGCATCGTGGTATGCGCCTTCAGATCGGAGTAGCCGCCAGTCCCGCTCGACCCCCAATAATCGTGCGCCAACGTGACATTGAGATCCTGCTGACGGTACAACTCCGCCGCATCGCTACGCACGCCGCGTTTTAGCCAGTCATCTTTTTCATCATTGCGCGTCAGGCGGGTAAAGGTATCGTTATCCAGGGGACGAACCGGCGTAATCGCCGCGGCGACCATTGCCTCTTTATAGGTTTCCAACGCCCGCTGCGGCTCGCCCGTTTGCGCCTGAAAAGCGGCGGCGTCACGCAATACCATCGCGCTTTCCATTGATGGCGGCTGTGCTTTTGCCTGCGGCGTAATGCGGTTGAAGGTCCGCGCCGCCGCCGTGATATCGCCAAGCTGGAGCTGCGCCAGCGCGACGCGGCGCTGCATGTTAATAGAGGTGATTTGCGACGCAGGCAGCGCCGCCAGCTGAGCGCGCGCCGCAGCGTTATCGCCCTGTGCGATGTCGATTTCCACCCGCCCCAGCATGGCATCGACATTACCCGGTTCCCGCGCCAGAACGGCGTCATAAGCGGCGCGGGCCGCCGCATTATCGCCACGCTGCTGCGCCCAGTCCGCCAACGTTAACGCAATGCGCGTAGAGGGCGGCTGCTGACGTAACAACGCTTCCGCTTCGCGTTCTTTGCCGCTATCGCGCAAGCGGTTAGCGCTTTCCAGCACCTGGTTACTTTGCAATCGGCCCGCCAGTTCCTGAATATTGCTGTTCCACTGGCTGGTCGGTAGGGTATTGAGATGCGCCAGCGCCGCCCGGTCCCGATCGCTGCCGGAAAGATAAAGCCCATAAGCATAGACCTGTTCCGGATCGTTTGGCTTCTGCTGCGCCAGAGAGCGCATTTGCGCATCGGCCTGGGCGTGCTGCCCGGCCTGCCACAGATCGCGTGACAGTCGGTACGTCACCCACACGCTCCCCGGATCTAATGCCAGCCGGCGACGGTGCAGTTCTGCGGCCTGCGCCCATTTGCCCTCGCTTTCCAGCGTTTCCGCCTGCTGCGCCAGACGGTCATTTTCCAGACTGCGTTCGATATCGTCGATACTGCGCCGCTGGCTGGCGGAAAGAGAAGCGATAAACGCGGCGGCTTTTTGCGGCGACTGCTGGCGATAAAGATTCGCCAGCCCGCGTACAGCATTGGTATTACCGCTATCCATACGCAGCGTCTGCTGATAATAACGTTCGGCGGCGGCATTATCTTTGCGCGCCATCGCCACATCCCCCAGCCCCAGTACCGCGTAGCTGTCGGTGTTATCCACCGCTCGCGCCTGCTGATAGAAACGCTCCGCCTGGGCCAGATTATTCGCTTTTAAGGCCGCGTCGCCCTGCTGAATTAACAGCCAGTAGCGATTGACCTTCAGCAGGCTCTCCCACTTATCGCGGCTGCTGCTGTGCGGCGCCATCGCCAGCGCTTTTTCAAACTGCGCGACGGCGCGGGCGCGATCGCCACGCTGTGAGTATGCCTGCCCCAGCGCGCCGACCGCCTCGCTGTCGTCCTGCCGGGCGCTCACCGCCTGCTGCAATTGCGCAATGGCCTTACCGCCTTCTCCGGCATTAACCGCCGCGATGCCCTGCGAGCGCGCGCGGAACGCCGGATCGGCTAACTGTTTTTGCTGCTCGCTAAGCTGGGCGCGGGCGGCAGACACGCTATCGCCTTCGCTAAACTGCGTCAGATAGTCTTGCAACGCTTTTACGCTGGCGTCGCTCACCGGGAGATCTTTTATCTGCTGGTACCAGATGGCGGAGGCCGCGCTGCGTCCCGTACTGGATTTCGCCATCTGTTTTAGCACCGCAAATCCCTCATCGCGCCGCCCGCTGGCGAACAACAGTTGCGCCAGCGCATTTTGCAGAGCGTTATTACCCGGACTGACGGCATTGATTTTCTGTAGCTGGTTAATCGCTTCGTGACGGCGGGCGGGCAATTTCGCCACGGTCGTCCAGTATTCGACCGCCAGTTCGCCCTCCGGCGGATAACCTTTAAACAACTTGTCGTAGCTGGCGATCGCTTGTTCAGTATGGCCGGTCGTCGCCAGTAAACGCGCCTCCTGCAAAGACTGACGTCCTTGTGGCGTGGAGAGCAGCATCGCGGTGCGGGAAGATTGATACGCCGTCGACTCCGGCGCCAGTTGCGCCAGCCGGTCAAGTAGCTTCTGTGCCCCGTCGCTATCCCCCTGGCGCAACAGATAGCGGAAACGGGCGGCGATAACCTGTGGATCATTGGGGTCGATCAGCTCCAGGCGATAGAGCGACTGACGGACTAAGTCCTCACGGTGCGTGGCCTCGCCCAGCCGAACCTGCTCCAGCAACTGTTGCTGCGCGGAGGTCGCTGCGCCGGCAAGCGGTGTTAGCGCCATACCAAGCGATAAACCCAACAATGCCCGAGAAACGCCCCTTTTGCCAGGTAAGGCGTTTCGACCGCCAGCCGGCAAAAAAGCGTGCATGAGACTTAACGTGAACTTACGCATTCCTGGCCCCAGTCAGGTAATAATTCACCTTTGACGGTGAAGCGAAAACGGTGCTGATCCCAGCCTTGTCCAAAGAGAGTCAGCACATAGTTGTAATAGGCATCGCTGCCAGGAAAATGGTCTGCGACCCGCTGTCGCTGCACGGCCTGGGCGTCGCGATTTTGCAGGAAAGGCAGTAAAGCGGCGGAAAACCCGACCGGCCCCGTCCCCTGCGCATTCCCGCTGACGACATCCACTTTCTCCGGTGGAACGCCGTTTTTCATCGTTAACGTCGCCATCGGTTTAAATCGCGCCAGTAAACGCGCTTTTTGCGGATCGCCATCATGCATCATTCCCGTCCATAAATAGACGCGAATCGCATCGTAGCTACTGATCAGCGTCTTTTCCGCTTTCAACTGCCAGCCTTGCTTGCTTTCATAACGCACCCAGTCCGGCGAGAAACCTTTCGGCGCGGTTTCCAGCAAAAGCCGCAAATTGGTTTCCCGTAGCGTCGACCACGGCGCGCCAAAACGGCTAAAGTATTGCGCCAACTGCGGCGGCAGATAGCTTGGGTTAAAACGCCAGCTATTCGCCTCGGCAAAGCCGATTTTGCCAGGTAGCAGCATTGAGCCCAGCCCCGGCACATTCACGACCTCTTCGCGGGCGATGCGTTTTAGCAACGCCGTGCCCACCTCGGTATAACGCGTCTCTTTCCACAGGCGACCGGCCTCCAGCAGCGACCATGCCATCCAGATATCGCCGTCGGACGCGGAGTTGCTGTCCAGCACCGACCAGGTGTCGGGATCTTTTTGTCCCCACAGCCAGGCGGGCAGATGTTCACGCAGCGATCCCTGCGCCAGATTGTTTTGCGTCCAGTTAAACAGTTGCGCGAACGCCGGTCGATCGTTCGCCGCCAGGGCAAAGAACATGGCGTAGCTTTGCCCTTCGGAGGTGGTAATTTTTCGCGCATCGCCCGGATCGATAACGCGTCCCTGCTGGCTAATGTAATCTTTCTTGAACTGTTCCCACGCAGGCCAGCTACAGGCCGCCTGCGCATTTATTGCCGTCAGCATGACGATCATCGTTATCCATCCGCGCAGCATAGTCATCATGCGTTACTCATGGTCAGGGTCGAGACGACGGCGACTGAGAATACGTAGCAGACGCCACAATACCCACGCCAGTAATACCACACTGAGGGCCGCCAGTACCGCCAGCAGCACCGGGTGATTCGCCAGCGCATACCACAGCCGCTCAAACCACGGCAGATGTCCGACGTAATAGATATCGCCAACGCGCAGACTGTGAACGCCGGACTCGCGGATCACCGCCACGGAACCAAACATCGCGGCGCGTTTACCGCTGTCGTTCACAGCGTCGTTCAGTAGCTGGTAACCGCGCGGGCTATCAGCCAGCAGAGCAATCACGCTGCGCTGATCATTAAACGGCGACTGGAAGCCCACCACCGCCGCCATCGGGCCGCTGGCGGTGACGGTGGACTGCGCATCCGCCGCGCGATCGGCCTCATCCGGCATAATCGACGGGAAAGCGGTCTGCCGCATCGGGGTTTTTACCCAGCTTTGTGTCGCCTGCACCAACAGATCGATACGCTTATCATCTTTTAGCTTGCCCGGAATAGCGCCAATAATCAGCAGATCGGCGTCTTTGTCGGCTATCTGAGCGCTATCATCGGTGATGGTCAGATTAATTGCCGGGAAACCGGTCTGCCCGCCAATGGCACCGACCGTATTCAGCAGCGTTTCCATTTGCGCTTCGGTTGGGGTCTTCGGCATCACCGCCAGCGTGTCAGACAAGTCGGCCATCCGGCTGAACGGGAAACCCGCATTGGCGAACGCGCGTAAATCCGGCATCGCGATAAAGTGGTAATATTTCGAAAAATCGATAGTGGAGTCATCCCCTATCACCACATGATTCGGTACAGGCTGGAAGGTAATACAGTTGTCCACCGACCCGCCCGGCATCGGATTCATGTAGCGGAAGTCAAAACGTAGTTGGTTCATCGCCCCCAGTTTGAGCGCCGGAATAGACACATCTGTTTTACCATCCAGCAGTCCCTGAAGTACCGGCAAGCGCAACAGGAGTCGATTAGTTTCCTGCGTGCTGTTAAGGCTAAAGGCTTGCAGGAACTGGTTATTCAGACTGATGTCCAGTCGTGAACTGTCTTTGGTCGGCGGCGAGGTATAACGGTAGTTGAGATCCATATCAATACCGTTGCTACGCAGCAAATAGAGGTCCGGCGGCAGATTCAAAGAAACATTGATGGGCGCCGGCTCCAGCCCACTCGACTGGAGCTGCTCTTCATAGGTTTTCAGCTCGCCAAAAGTGACCGGGCGATCGGTACGCACCCAGTTCGGCGCATCATACGGTTTGCGCGCCAGCAGCGGTTTTACATCGTTGACCACCACGCTGGAACCACGGAAGAGAATATTCCCTTGCGCGATACCTTTTGCCGCTTGCAACAGGTCTTTATCATCACGGCCAAACACGACCAGCAACTTCACATACGGATTATCCGGATGGCTCATCATCTCGATAACCGGCGCGTTAACCGCAGGATGATCGCGCAGGAAATCGGGGCGTCGATCGTTGGTGGCGAACACGATCGCATTGCGATCCGGCAGGTGATTATACAACACCGGGAAGCGCTGACCGCGCCAGCCCGCCCGCGAGCCAAACCAGGACGCGACAATAGAAGCCGCCTGCTGCTGCGCCAGATCCGGCATGTCAGCAAACACTATCGGCAACGTCACCGGACGGTTATCCCGCGGATCGAAAAACGGCACCGGGAAGTGGGACAGATCGTTATTCACCGCCAGCATGTTATAGGTCAGATCCAGGGCGCTATTTCGCCCGATGTCTAACCACAGAGTACTGCTGGCCGGATTTTCACACACGTCGCGATAGTGGCCGACAAACTCCAGCCGCACCCGGTTAAAATCGGTGATAAATAGCGGATTGATAGGTACCTGCGCCAGCGTCTTTTTCCCCAACTGCTCTTTTGTCACCGGCAGTACGCCCATCAGTTCATCATTGAGATAAACCTTGAGCTGCGACTGAACCGGCAGGAGCGACGGCGAGGGCGTATATTCCAGATTCAGCACCGCTTTCGACGCCACTTCATCGCTGCGCATACCAAATTCAATGCCGCCGTTAGGGTTAACGCCACGCAGCGCCATACTACCCGGCGGCGGCGCGATTTGCGCAAAGGTCAGCTTGACCTCGCGCGAAGGCGCGGTCTGTGCCACGACGGGCGCCTCAGTTGCGGGCGACGGCGCAGGCTCGGTGGGTTCAGCATTTATCAATGGCGGCGTAGCAGGCGCCGCCGCCGTCATGAAAGCAGGAAACGCGCTTAATCCTATTACCGCCGCACACATCCAGGACAATTTTCTTTTCATCGCATTATCATCATTGTTGAGCCTGAGCCATAACCCGATCCGACGGCTGTATCGCCGCTTGCCGCTCCGGGCGACGCGGAATAAACGATACAATCCAGGCAATTAACGCCGTCAACGATCGGAAAATTACTTTTACTGAAGGCGGCGCGAATTCCGCGAGGTGGCGATATCCGCGGAAGCCCAGCTTCAGAATATCCAGCAAGCTTTCCAGCGGTTTATCTTCCGGGAAGCTATCTTGCCAAAGCGCCCACGTATCGGCGCGAGCGAAGGTACACTGCACAAAATCAATATGTTGTTTGGTGGTGAGCGGCATCAGTTGCAGCCCGACCTCATTGCCCGTTACGCGCACCACCTGCGTTGGAAAGACATATTCCTGCTGCCCGCGTTTAAGCAACAGATTCACTTTCTGCCCTTCCAGCACCTGCGCCTGACCGTTGATCTTGATGCCTAACCCGCCGTCGGAGAAGTCATGTACGGTACAGGAGAACAAATGTCCATCTTCGCGGGCGATGGCCCCCGGCATGGCAATCTCGACCCGATGCGCGCGTCTGACCTGTTTACTCTCTACCGAAACCGCAACCGCGCCGCCGAGAATGACCAGGTTATAGAAGACCCACACCAGGCTAACGATGACGGTCAGCGTTTCATTTTCCGGCCCGTAATAGTATCGCCATACGCCCGCCGCCACGCCGAGCAGGTTAAGCAAGACAAGGAAGATATACGGACGCGAGATTACCCAGTCGACGTACTTCTCTTCCACCAGCCCGCCTTTCGCCGTGACGTTAAATTTCCCTTTGTGCGGATTGATCAACGCGACCAGAGTCGGCGGTGCGATATACCATGCCAGTACCGTTTCATAGATTTCACTCCAGAAAGAGTGACGATACTTGCCCTGAATCTTCGAGTTAGTCAGGCTGGCGTGGACCATGTGCGGTATCACAAATAGCGCAATCATCAACGCAGGCGCATAAATGATATAGGCGTGCAGCAGCAGAAAAGCCAGCGGCGCGGTCAGAAAGATCAGGCGCGGAATGCCGGACAAGAAATGGAACATCGCGTTGAGGTAGCACAGCCGCTGCGCCAGTTTTAAGCCTTTACCAAACAGAGGGTTATCGAGGCGGAAAATTTGCACCATGCCCCGCGCCCAACGAATACGCTGCCCGATATGCGCCGACAGGCTTTCCGTCGCCAGCCCCGCCGCCTGCGGAATGCGCATATACGCTGAGGTATAACCTCGCCGGTGCAGCCGGAGCGAAGTATGCGCATCTTCCGTCACCGTCTCAACGGCGATACCGCCAATCTCATCCAGCGGCTTACGGCGAATCACCGCGCACGATCCGCAAAAGAAAGTGGCGTCCCACATATCGTTACCGTCCTGTACCAGTCCGTAAAACAGCGTGCCTTCGTTAGGCGTTTTACGAAAACGTCCCAGGTTGCGCTCAAACGGGTCCGGGGAGAAGAAATGATGCGGCGTCTGCATCATCGCCAGCTGTTTTTCTTTCAGGAACCAGCCCATTGTCATTTGCAGAAACGAGCGTGTCGGCACATGGTCGCAATCGAAGATCGCCACAAACTCGCCTTTCGCGTGTTTTAGCGCATTGTTGATGTTGCCGGCTTTGGCGTGTTCATGCGTGGCGCGGGCAATGTAATGCACGCCAACATGTCGGGCAAAATGACGAAATGATTCACGCCCGCCGTCATCAAGGATCCAGATATTCAGCTTGTCCTTCGGCCAGTCAATGCCAAGCGAAGCGTAAATGGTATTTTTGACCACATTAAGGTCTTCGTTATAGGTCGGTACAAAAATATCCACCGTCGGCCACTGCGACATTTCTTTCGGCAACGGCACCGGTTGACGATTTAACGGCCACACCACCTGGAAGTACCCCAGCACCAGCACAATCCAGGCGTAGGTTTCCGCAAACAGCAGAATCAGCCCGCACACCAGACTGACCGGGTCGTCCCAATTTAGCGTCGAGGTATAGCGCCACCAGATATAACGACAGGAGACCGTTAGCGACAGCACGATGAGCATCAGCGCGGAAAAGCGTCCCGGCATACGTCGTACCAACAGCGCAACGCCCCACAGCAACAGCAGAAAGATAAATTGCGATAGCGGGTTAAATGGCTGCGTAATACAGATCAGCGCCAGTATCAGTGAAAAGGTCACGATAACGCCCAGAATAAAACGCCGGGCACCGTTGCTAAGATGTCCCAGCTCTTTTTCCTTTTCCAGGTGCGTTGTCTTTTGGCGCACCCGTTCCGGTAAGGTATCCATCCATTGATGGTAACGTCCACGAACGTCCTTCAGGCGCGCAAATGACCGCCAGCGCGGTTCATGACGTTCTTTAGTCGACGAGATCATCACCAGCCAGAGGGTCTGAATGAGGTAACGGGCCGGGTCCAGCGGGCGCGGGCGGGCGGCGTTAATATGCGGATAAAGTGCTTTATGCTCGTCGCGAATACGCTGCCAGCGCGGATGCTCAAGCGGAAAAACTATCCACGCCAGAATCATCCACAGGCAGCCGAGCGCTGCGCTAAACGGCGACGCGCCGTGGCGGCGGTAACCCTGATAGCGCTCGCTCAAACGCGCGCTAACCGGCGGGATAAGCAGCCACCGGGAAAGGGCGCTCATCGCAGGCTCCCGGCGGACGTTTTGTCGCCCGCATCATGCAGCAGGCACCAGTTCGCCAGCGTTAACACCTCTTCGGCAGCTAACGAATCGCTGCGATATTCGCCTAACGGCTGTTTCGACGCCATGCACTCCGCCATCGCCTCATCGCGATGGATCACAATGGGCAGCAACCGGCGCTGGCTTTGCAGCCAGACCTGGTACAGATCGTCCTGTAACTGACTGCCAATGCGTAAGTCATTGATCAGAATATGCGCTCCGGCAGGCAACGCCTGCTGATGAAGGCGAATATGGCAGTTAGCGTCAACCCGGGCTACCGCCAGCGTATGGTCGCAGAGGCTCACCAGCTGCCGTGTCAGCGGTGACGCGCCGTAGGGCAAGTCCAGTAAAATCCAGCTATAACGCCCGCTCGCTTTCAGCGCCTGGATAGCCGATCCGATCTCTCCCAGCGTCTCCTGCCAGGACTGCGGATTTTCCCGCTCTTGCGCGGTGAGCTGTCCAAACGGCAGTAGATCAAGCTGTGAGGTATAACGTAATCCGGCATCGCGCCAGTCCTGGCCGTCCAGCAACGATCGCGCCCAACCGCCCTGATGGACGAAGTCGACGTTAAACGACATGCGCAGCAGGTTATCGGGGCTGGCGTCAATCACCAGGACATTTTCCCCTAAGATTTGTAACGCCCAGGCGAGTGCTGCGGTGAGAGATGTGGTTCCCACCCCGCCGCGCACGCCCTGCAGTCCCAGAATCGCCATTCATGGCTTCCTTAATGAATGTGGTTGCGCAAATTCAGCCAGGAGCGGCCATCTTTTAATCGCCGCCGCCAACTGTTCGCGTTGGGAAATATCGGTATAATCTATTTCGGGTAGTGAAAACGCCTGGCTTAATGCCAGAAAATCATTTTGAAAAGTGTAGCCCAACGTTGGATCGGACTGAGCGCCAGGTTCATTGTTATACATTCTGGTTGCTCCTTTTTAAATATTTCTCACTGGCAGCATTACGCCCCGTCGTCAATACGGGAGAACGCGCATTTTTCATCTTTCCGTGACATCATTTATAATGTGTAAAAATGCAAAGCGCAGAGTTACAGGGCATCCTGCCGGGCAAATTGATTCACATGCTAAATCTGATGCGTTTTAATTTCAATGTTAGGTTTATTTCTGTGCTTTCGCTAGTAAACTGATAAACAGTTAAAATAGTGACATGAGGGACACTGTGGACCCCGTATTTTCTCTCGGCATCTCATCATTATGGGATGAACTGCGCCATATGCCAACCGGCGGCGTCTGGTGGGTTAACGCCGATCGCCAGCAAGATGCCATCAGCCTGGTGAATCAAACGATTGCGTCACAAACGGAGAATGCAAATGTCGCCGTCATCGGCATGGAAGGCGATCCTGGCAAAGTAATCAAATTAGATGAATCTCACGGTCCGGAGAAAATCCGCTTATTTACCATGCCGGATTCAGAAAAAGGGCTATACTCTTTGCCCCACGATTTGCTTTGTTCTGTTAACCCGACGCATTACTTTTTCATTCTTATTTGTGCAAATAACACGTGGCGGAATATAACGTCAGAAAGCCTGCATAAATGGCTGGAAAAAATGAATAAATGGACTCGTTTTCATCACTGTTCATTGTTGGTTATTAACCCTTGTAATAATAGCGATAAACAGTCCTCGTTGTTGATGGGCGAGTATCGCTCACTTTTCGGCCTCGCCAGTTTACGTTTTCAGGGCGACCAACATTTGTTCGATATTGCCTTCTGGTGTAACGAAAAAGGCGTCAGCGCCCGACAGCAGTTATTGCTGTGTCAGCAGGACGAACGCTGGACGCTATCCCATCAGGAGGAGACGGCAATTCAGCCGCGTAGCGACGAAAAACGCATTCTTAGCCACGTCGCCGTCCTTGAAGGCGCGCCGCCGCTCTCGGAACACTGGACGCTTTTCGACAATAACGAAGCGCTATTCAACGACGCGCGCACGGCGCAGGCCGCGACAATTATTTTTTCGCTTACACAGAACAACCAAATCGAGCCGCTTGCTCGTCGCATTCATACTTTGCGGCGCCAGCGGGGAAGCGCGCTGAAAATTGTCGTGCGCGAAAATATCGCCAGTTTGCGCGCCACCGATGAGCGCCTGCTGCTGGGCTGCGGCGCGAATATGATCATTCCCTGGAACGCCCCGCTTTCACGCTGCCTGACGCTTATTGAAAGCGTGCAGGGACAGCAGTTCAGCCGTTACGTACCGGAAGACATCACCACGCTACTGTCAATGACGCAGCCGTTGAAACTGCGCGGTTTTCAGCCGTGGGATATCTTCTGCGATGCCATCCATACGATGATGAGCAACACCCTGCTCCCCGCCGACGGGAAAGGCGTTCTGGTCGCGCTGCGCCCGGTGCCGGGCATTCGGGTTGAGCAGGCGTTAACATTATGTCGGCCAAACCGAACCGGCGATATTATGACCATCGGCGGCAACCGTCTGGTGCTGTTTTTATCATTCTGCCGGGTCAACGATCTGGATACCGCGTTAAACCATATTTTCCCTTTGCCGACGGGCGATATTTTCTCTAATCGTATGGTCTGGTTCGAAGATAAACAAATCAGCGCCGAGCTGGTGCAGATGCGCTTATTGTCGCCGGAACTGTGGGGAACGCCGCTACCGCTGGCAAAACGCGCCGACCCGGTAATAAATGCCGAACACGATGGCCGCATCTGGCGTCGTATTCCTGAACCCCTGCGATTGCTCGACGACACCGCGGAGCGTGCATCATGATGACCATCAGCGATATCGTGCAAATTATTCTTTTTTGCGCGCTGATTTTCTTTCCGCTGGGGTATCTGGCGCGTCATTCGCTACGCCGTATCAGTGATACGACCCGGCTGCTATTTGCCAAACCTCGTTATGTAAAACCAGCCGGAACTCTGCGCCGCGCTACGAAAGTCAAGGCAGACAAAAAATGACTCAGCATACTCAAACTCCATCAATGCCTTCTCCGCTCTGGCAGTACTGGCGCGGTCTTTCCGGCTGGAACTTCTATTTTCTGGTCAAGTTTGGCCTGCTGTGGGCAGGCTATCTGAATTTTCATCCTTTACTGAATCTGGTATTCATGGCGTTTCTGCTCATGCCAATACCAAAGTATCGCCTTCACCGGTTGCGCCACTGGATTGCCATTCCCGTCGGCTTCGCGCTGTTCTGGCACGATACCTAGCTGCCCGGCCCGCAAAGCATTATGAGCCAGGGGACGCAGGTGGCGGAATTCAGCTCCGGTTATCTGCTCGATCTGATCGCCCGTTTTATTAACTGGCAAATGATCGGCGCCATCTTCGTACTGCTGGTTGCCTGGCTTTTTTTATCACAGTGGATTCGGGTCACGGTGTTTGTGGTCGCCATCATGGTATGGCTGAATGTCCTGACATTAACCGGCCCGGTTTTTACGCTGTGGCCGGCAGGCCAGCCAACCGATACGGTGACGACAACTGGCGGTAACGCGGCCGCTACCGTCGCGACAGCGGGCGATAAGCCGGTCATCGGCGATATGCCTGCGCAAACCGCGCCGCCGACGACCGCGAATCTGAACGCCTGGTTGAACACCTTCTATGCCGCGGAAGAAAAGCGGAAAACGACGTTCCCGGCGCAACTTCCGCCTGATGCGCAGCCGTTCGACCTATTGGTCATCAATATTTGTTCGCTCTCCTGGTCGGATGTCGAAGCGGCAGGCCTGATGTCACATCCGCTATGGTCGCACTTTGACATTTTGTTTAAACACTTTAATTCCGGTACGTCTTACAGCGGCCCGGCGGCCATTCGTCTGCTACGCGCCAGCTGTGGTCAACCTTCGCATACCCGACTTTATCAACCAGCCAATAACGAATGTTATCTGTTTGATAATCTGGCGAAACTGGGCTTTACTCAGCATCTGATGATGGATCATAACGGTGAATTTGGCGGCTTCCTGAAAGAAGTTCGCGAAAACGGCGGTATGCAGAGCGAACTGATGAACCAGTCCGGCCTGCCAACCGCCCTGCTGTCATTCGACGGCTCGCCGGTATATGACGATCTGGCGGTCCTGAACCGCTGGTTGACAGGAGAAGAACGTGAAGCCAATTCCCGCTCCGCGACTTTCTTTAACCTGCTGCCGCTGCACGATGGCAACCACTTCCCCGGCGTCAGCAAAACGGCGGATTATAAAATCCGCGCGCAGAAACTGTTCGATGAACTGGACGCCTTCTTCACCGAACTGGAGAAATCCGGGCGTAAGGTGATGGTGGTCGTCGTACCGGAGCACGGCGGCGCGCTGAAGGGCGACAGAATGCAGATCTCAGGCCTGCGCGATATTCCCAGCCCCTCCATCACCAACGTCCCGGCGGGCGTGAAATTTTTTGGCATGAAAGCCCCGCATGAGGGCGCGCCGATTGATATTAACCAGCCGAGCAGCTACCTGGCGATTTCCGAACTGGTCGTACGCGCCGTGGACGGTAAGCTCTTTACCGAAGACAGTGTGAACTGGAACAAGCTGACCAGCAATCTGCCGCAAACCGCGCCGGTTTCAGAAAACGCTAATGCGGTGGTGATTCAGTATCAGGGTAAGCCCTACGTTCGTCTGAATGGCGGCGACTGGGTGCCTTACCCGCAGTAAACCGAAAAAGGCCGCAAGGTTTCCCCTGCGGCCTGGTTCGGGCGCATGTTGCCATTACGGCGGACAGACGCTCAAAACGCGTTACTTCCTGTCACGTAGCCAGTTGACGATCACACTGGCGATAATGCCAGCAATGATCGGCGCTGCCAGATCGTGCCAGAAGACCACGCCCAACTGCGTAAGCGTCATATAGCCGCCTTGTTGCAATGGCAACCGTTCGCGGCTATCCTTAAAGTGTTTGGGTTCAAGTTAGCCCCCGTCAGGTTGCCAAGTTTATACCAGTCAACGTGCGGGGGTTTTCTCTATCCAGCAACCTATGCCGCCGGGGATCAACCCCCCGCAACATTGCGCCTCACCGGGTAAACCCGGCTTGCTGCTGATATTACGGCAAAATCCCCGTCCCGGCACGGCGCTAACGTGCAATCTGCGTGACGCTTCGCAGACGATTACTTTTATTTGCCAGAATACATTCAGCATTTCTGAGGCTGGCAGTCAGCCGCTCAATTCTGTAAATTATGCCTCCTCGCGGCCAGTCCCGGTGATACCGAAACCCTCGTTCAGCATCCTGCGTCTATGACATATTCGCCTGTTGCGCCAGAGGAATGGCTAAAAGCAGGTATTACCGACGAACTTATCCGTCTTTCAGCGGGACCTGAAGATCCCGACGATATTATTCATGACCTTGAACGCGCCAGCAGAAAAGCAGCATTCTGACGATTGCTCGGCGAACCGCTGTCACCGGTTTGCCGCATCGGGTATCAAGGCACTATAGCCTGGTTATAGGCAGCATTCTTTATGAGAGAGCTGCCTATATTTTGGGCAGGGGGCTCTATGCAGGACGACACATTACCATTAAATAACAGTAACGCTACGACCACACCGCTTTCAACGAGATTACCGTTTACAAAATATGATTTTGGCTGGGTGCTCTTGTGTATCGGTATGGCGATCGGCGCAGGTACCGTCTTAATGCCAGTGCAAATCGGTCTCAAGGGGATCTGGGTATTTATTACCGCTTTTATCATCGCCTATCCCGCTACCTATATTGTGCAGGATATTTATCTAAAAACGTTATCTGAAAGCGAAACCTGTGACGATTATACGGATATTATCAGTCACTATCTTGGCAAAAACTGGGGCATTTTTCTCGGTGTAATCTATTTTCTTATGATTATCCACGGGGTGTTTATTTATTCCCTGTCGGTGGTGTTTGATAGCGCCTCCTATATCAAAACCTTCGGCCTTACTGAGGTCGATCTTTCGCAGTCTATTATCTATAAAGTCGCGATTTTCGCCGTGCTGGTGGCGATTGCCTCCGGCGGGGAAAAGTTATTATTTAAAATTTCCGGCCCGATGGTGGTGGTAAAAGTCGGGATCATTCTGATATTCGGTTTCGCTATGATCCCACACTGGAATCTTGATAATATTTCCGCCTTTCCCGCCGCATCGGTTTTCTTTCGCGACGTACTGCTCACTATCCCATTTTGCTTCTTTTCTGCGGTCTTCATTCAGGTGCTAAACCCAATGAACATCGCCTATCGTAAGCGCGAGCCTGACCGTGTGCTGGCCACCCGGATGGCGATTCGCACGCATCGCATTAGCTATATTACGCTGATTGCCATTATTCTCTTTTTCTCGTTCTCGTTTACCTTTTCGATTAGCCATGAAGAGGCGGTATCAGCGTTCGAGCAGAATATTTCCGCCCTTGCGCTGGCAGCTCAGGTAATCCCTGGCCATATCATCCACATTACCTCTACCATCCTCAATATTTTTGCCGTACTTACCGCGTTCTTTGGTATTTATTTAGGTTTTCACGAAGCGCTTAAAGGTATTGTACTGAATGTATTGAGTCGTATTATGGATGTCAAAAACGTCAACCCACTGTTACTGACATCTGGTATCTGTGTCTTTATCGTGGTTACTCTGGTTATCTGGGTTTCGTTTCGCGTCTCAGTATTGGTCTTTTTCCAGTTAGGCAGTCCGCTTTATGGCATTGTCGCGTGTATTATTCCTTTTTTCCTGATTTATAAAGTAGCGCAACTGGAAAAATTACGCGGCCTGAAAACCTGGCTTATTCTGTTATATGGAATATTGTTGTGCCTGTCGCCGTTATTAAAATTGATTGAATAAGTCGTACCGGAGAGCCATGCCCGGTGGCGCTACGCTTACCAGGCCTACAGGTACGGTGTAGGCTTGATAAGGCGCAGCCGCCATCCGGCATAAAACGCAATTAACTCAACGGTTTCTGCGGGTTTTCATCCTGATCGACGGCAAAGCAGGCCACCAACTGGCCGTCGTACTCTTTAAGCTGCGGCTGTAACTGCGTACAGGGTCCGAAGCGACGGCTGCAGCGGGCGTTGAAGGCGCAGCCCGGCGGCGGGTTCAGCGGACTCGGCAACTCGCCGGTCAGCTTAATCCGCTCACGGCGATCGTCCGGATTCAGCCGCGGCGTGGCGGAGAGCAACGCCTGGGTATAGGGATGACGTGGATTGTTAAAAATCTGCTCTTTGGTCCCTTTCTCCACGCAGCGGCCTAAGTACATGACCATCACTTCATCGGCGATGTGTTCCACCACCGACAGGTCGTGCGAGATAAAGACATAAGACAGCCCCATATCCTGTTGCAAATCCATCATCAGGTTCAGCACCTGGGCGCGCACCGACACGTCGAGCGCGGAGACCGGTTCGTCGGCAATCACTACGTCCGGATCAAGCATCAGACCGCGGGCGATAGCGATACGCTGACGCTGGCCGCCGGAGAACATATGCGGATAGCGGTCGTAGTGCTCGGTTTTCAGCCCCACCTTCGCCATCATCGCCAGCGCTTTTTCACGACGCTGCGCTTTACTCAGGCTGGTATTGATCAGCAACGGCTCTTCCAGAATTTGCCCCACTTTCTTGCGTGGGTTCAGGGAACCGTAGGGGTTCTGAAACACAATCTGAATTTTCTGCCGCCGCAGTTTCTGCGCGTGCGGATCGTGTTTGAGCAGATCCTGCCCCTGGTAATAAAGCTCGCCGCCGGTTGGCGTTTCAATCATCGTCAGCAGGCGGCCCAGTGTGGATTTTCCACAACCGGACTCCCCCACTACCGCCAGCGTTTTACCGCGTTCGAGATTAAACGACACGCCATCCAGCGCTTTTACCAGCCGTTCCGGAGAAAAGATCCCCTTCTTCACCGGATAGTGTTTTTTCAGGTCGATAGCCCGCAACAGCGGCTGTTGCAAGGTGGCCTCATGCGTACTCATAGTGTGGGCCTCCCGGCATCATCGAGTGGGTAATGACATTTTGACTGACGTCCATCGTCCAGTTGGTTGAGAGCAGGTTCTTCCGCACGACATCTGTCCGTGGCGTAGGGGCAGCGAGGGTTAAGCAGACAACCCGTCGGTCGGTCATATTTCCCCGGCACCACGCCCGGCAGCGACGCCAGACGCGCTTTATCTTGCGCAAACTCTGGTAACGCACGTAGCAATGCCTGGGTATACGGATGACGCGGCGCGCGGAAAATATCCTGCGCAGCGCCGGTTTCGACGACCTGCCCGGCGTACATGACGATAATTTTGTGCGCCGCTTCCGCCACCAGCGCCAGGTCATGGGTAATCAGCACCAGCGCCATGTTCTCTTTTTGCTGCAACTCCAGCAGCAGCTCAATGATTTGCGCCTGAATGGTCACATCCAGCGCCGTGGTCGGTTCATCAGCAATTAACAGCTTTGGTCGACAGGCTATGGCCATCGCAATCATCACGCGCTGACTCATGCCGCCAGAAAGCTGGTGCGGATAGACATCCAGACGAGAAGCCGGATCGGGAATACCCACCTGGTTCAACAGGTCAATCGCTCGCTGACGACGGGTTTTCTTGTTCCCGCCCTGATGTACCTTGATGGCTTCCATAATCTGAAAGCCAACGGTATAGCAAGGATTGAGGCTGGTCATCGGGTCCTGGAAAATCATCGCCACTTCAGCACCCACCAGGTTGCGACGTTCCTTCTCGGAAATGCGCTTCAGATCCTGTCCGTTAAAGAGCAGGTTTTCCGCCATCACGCGGCCTGGGTAATCGATAAGCCCCATAATCGCCAGCGAGCTGACGGATTTGCCGGAACCAGACTCGCCGACAATCCCGACCACCTCACCCTGCTTCACGCTGTAGCTAATGCGGTCGACGGCTTTGAACGGTGTCCCTTCGTCGCCGAAGTGCACCGATAATTGATCTACATTTAATAACGCCATCTCGAACCTCTTACTGCTTCAGTTTGGGATCGAGCGCGTCACGCAGCCCGTCACCCATCAGGTTAAATGCCAGTACCGTCAGCAGAATCGCCAGCCCCGGGAAGGTCACGACCCACCAGGCGCTTTGCGCGAACTGCAGAACGTCAGAGAGCATGGTGCCCCATTCCGGCGTAGGCGGCTGTGCGCCCATCCCCAGGAAGCCGAGGGCAGCCATATCGAGAATGGCGTTAGAGAAGCCCAGTGACGCCTGAACGATCAGCGGCGCAAGGCAGTTCGGGAAAATATTGACGAACATCTGACGCATCGCGCCTGCGCCCGCCACGCGGGAGGCAGTCACATAATCGCGGTTCACCTCTACCAGAACCGCCGCGCGGGTTAAGCGGACATAGTGCGGCAGCGCCACAAACGTCAACGCCAGCGCAGCGTTGCCGATGGAGGGGCCGAAGATCGCCACCAGCACCAGCGCCAGCAGCAGGCTCGGCAGGGCCAGCATAATATCGACCACGCGCATGATGATGTTATCGACCAGACCGCCGAAGTAGCCCGCGACCAGGCCGAGAATGATCCCCATTACCAGCGACAGGACGACCACCAGACAGCCGACCAGCAGTGACAAACGCGCGCCATACATCAGGCGCGAGAGGACATCGCGACCAACATCATCCGTTCCCAGAATATGCGCCCAACTGCCGCCTTCCTGCCAGACCGGCGGTGCCAGCAGCGCATCACGGAACTGCTCTGCCGGGTTGTACGGCGCAATAAAGTTGGCAAACACCGCAATCAGGATCACGATGAGAACATACGCCAGCCCGACGACCGCGCCTTTGTTGCGTTTGAAATAGTGCCAGAACTCCCGCAATGGCGTCATGGGCGCCGGTGCGGCATTAACATTATTTTCAGTAACCTGTGACATGATGGCCCCTTACTTCTTATGCCGAATACGCGGGTTCACCACGCCGTACAGCAGGTCTACCAGCAGGTTGACGAGAATAATCATCGTCGCTACCAGTAACACGCCGCCCTGCACTACCGGATAATCGCGGCGTTGCAGCGCATCGATCAGCCAGCGCCCCAGACCGGGCCACGAGAAGATAGTTTCTGTCAGAATCGCGCCCGCCAACAGCGTCCCGACCTGCAGGCCGATCACGGTGACGACTGGCAGCATAGCGTTACGCAGAGCATGGACGATAATGACGCGCATCCTGGTCAACCCTTTGGCGCGTGCGGTACGGATGTAATCCTCCCCCAGCACTTCCAGCATCGACGAACGGGTCATACGCACAATGACGGCCAGCGGGATTGTGCCGAGCACCATCGCAGGCAGGATCATATGCGCCAGCGCATCAATAAAGTTACCCTCTTCGCCCCAGATAGCGGTGTCGATCAGCATAAAGCCCGTCAACGGATTGGTATCATCAAGGAACACCATATCGCTCACGCGCCCGGAAACCGGCGTCAGGTTCCAGTGGACGGAAACCAGCATGATCAGCATCATGCCCCACCAGAAGATAGGCATAGAGTAACCGGTCAGCGCCAGGCCAACGGCAGTGTGATCGAAGATAGAACCGCGCTTCACTGCGGCCAGCACGCCCACCGGAATCCCCACGGCGACGGCAAAAATCATGGCGCAGACGCCAAGCTCCAGCGTCGCTTTAAAGCGAGGCACGAACTCGTCCCACACGGGGATTCGGCTTTTCAGCGAGATGCCTAAATCGCCATGCATCACCCCCCAGATATAATGGAGGTACTGCTGCCACATCGGTTTATCAAGACCGAGTTCAGCCAGCAGTTGAGCATGACGCTCAGGGGAAATACCTCGCTCACCCGCCATGATCATCACCGGATCGCCGGGGATCATGTGGACAAAGGCAAAGGTGAGAAGGGTAATACCGATAAACGTCGGGATAACGAGTCCCAAACGTCGGAGAATGAACTGCAACATAACCCGAATTCTCTCTCATGACGCACGGCCTGGAACCGTGAGTCTGTATTGCTCACAAATCTTATCCCACGCAAACTGCATCGCGGATAAAGCATTACGCCGGATGGCGCTGCGCTTATCCGGCCTACACAACACCGGGGCGCAGCGCTCTTTTAATTATTCGACAGAGACGTTTTCGAAGTGATGTTTGCCTAATGGATCAACCACATAGCCTTTAACTTCTTTACGCACTGGCTCATAAACCGTGGAGTGAGCGATGATCAGCGCTGGCGCCTGGTCATGCATCACAACCTGGGCCTGTTTATAGAGCTCAATACGCTTGTTGTGGTCATCGGTCGCACGCGCAGGCTGAATCAGGTCTTCAAACGGCTTGTAGCACCATTTTGAATAGTTGGAGCCTTGCTGGGCGGCATCGCAGCTGAACAGAGTGGCGAAGAAGTTATCCGGATCGCCATTATCGCCGGTCCAGCCCATCATCACCGTCTGGTGCTCGCCATCTTTAGCGCGCTTGAGGTATTCGCCCCATTCATAGGTGACAATTTTGGCCTGAACGCCAATCTTCGCCCAGTCCGCCTGGATCATTTCCGCCATACGACGCGCATTCGGGTTATAGGGACGCTGTACCGGCATCGCCCATAGATCGATGGTGAAGCCTTTTTCCAGACCGGCTTCTTTCAGCAGCACCTTCGCTTTTTCCGGATCGTAGCCGTAGTCTTTAATATCGTCGTTGTAGCCCCACATCGTCGGCGGGATCAGGTTTTTCGCCGCAACGCCCGCGCCCTGATAAACGGCTTTGATGATGGCCTCTTTATTCACGGCATAGGTCAACGCCTGGCGAACTTTGACATCATCCAGCGGTTTTTTCTGCACGTTATAGGAGAGATAACCCACGTTCAGACCGGCCTGCTCCATCAGGTTGATGTTTTTATCTTCTTTCATGCGCGCAATATCCGCCGGGTTCGGATACGGCATCACCTGACATTCGTTCTTCTGCAGTTTGGCGTAACGCACAGAGGCGTCAGGCGTGATGGAGAAGACCAGACGGTCAATCTGCGGCTTCGTGCCCCAGTAGCCGTCAAAGGCTTTGTAGAGAATGCGGGAGTCTTTCTGATATTGCACCAGTTGGAACGGGCCAGTGCCGACCGGGTTCAGATCCACTTTTTCCGGCGTACCGGCTTTCAGCATGTTGTCAGCATATTCTTTGGAAAGAATAGAGGCGAAGTCCATGGCTAAATCGGCAAGGAACGGCGCTTCCGGACGCGTCAGCACAAACTGCACCGTGTGATCGTCGACCTTCTTCACTTCGCTAATCAGATCCGGCAGCCCCATGCCTTCAAAGTATTCATAGCTGCCGCCAGACACTTTATGGTACGGGTTCTGCTCGTTTTTCTGCCGGTCAAAAGAGAACACGACATCATCGGCGTTCAGCTCGCGCGTGGGTTTGAAATCCTTGCTGGATTGCCATTTCACCCCTTTACGTAGGTGGAACGTATAGGTTTTACCGTCTTCGCTGATATCCCACTTCTCAGCAAGACCCGGGATCACTTCCGTGGTGCCGGTTTTGAATTCAACCAGACGGTTATAGATAGGTACGGAGCTGGCATCATAGGTGGTGCCAGACGTAAAGAGCTGTGGGTTAAAGCCTTCCGGCGAGCCTTCTGAACAATAAACCAGGGTTTTGGCCTGCACGCTTGCTGCAACGGTCATGGCCACCAGGCTCAAACCAAGCTTCAGCATCCCTGACTTCTTCAAGGAAATACTCATTCTTCTGCTCCAATTGTGATGTATGTTGTTTTGCCCTTTGCAAAGGCTTTTACCGCCCGGCCTTTTTTGTTTTTTACCTGGTCAGGTCAGTAGTGAGAGGTGGGGATTCCGTTCGCATAATCGACTGAGTTGCAGTGCGGATTCTCCATAAAATGCCCCTCATTCCCTACAATCTGTCAATAGAATGCCAAAACGTCAATACAGGTAACCAGCTTTTACAACAACGGTGAGAATTAACAAACAAAGATTAAAAAAAGTTCAGAAGGGTATTTTCAGCAGGGAAATTTGTGCTATGGCCAGAAAGGCAGAGTTATTCACTTAATATTTTGCAACAGTTAGTGATTAACAATTAGACATTAATTGAAAAATTTCTTTCGATATGTTGATTATCTGAGCGATTAATACCACTAACGCTAAAACGCACAGGCGAAAATGCTGAGGTTATCCATAAGCCGTGTGCAAAAAAGAGTTATACGGACATTGAAAAACACCATCGAATATGTCACAAAATTGTAAATAAGTAGGCCGTCGTGCGGCCTACCGCGATCACAAAAACTAACTTTTGACCCTGGCCTGCGTGCGCTTTTCGCTCCAGTTAAACAACGAGTTCACCAGAATCGCCGTCAACGTCCCCGCTGCCATGCCGTTGCCAAAGACCATCTGTACGCCCGCCGGGAAATTCTGATACAGGCCGGGTACCAGTATAGGTAGCATTCCCATGGCCAGCCCCATCGCCAGCGCGTAGGTTTTACCCGGCGTATGCAGTGGCTCACGCGCAATCATATCAATACCGATAACCCCGATAATGCTGAAGACAATCACCGCCGTACCGCACACCACCGAACCTGGCAGACAGGTCGCCAGACGTACCAACGGTGCGAATATGGCAATCAGGATTAACAATCCTCCGGCAGCCGCAGTCACGAAACGTGATTTCACATTAGTGGTGCGTACCACCCCAATATTTTCGCCGGAGGTGATAATTAAGGAGGTGCCAAAAATCCCCCCCAGCAGCGACATTACCGCATCACCACGAATGGTGCGTGGAATCGCCTGCTGCACATTTTGCGTGGAATTGACTATTTCCGCGGTCGCAATCGTTTGCCCGGTTGCTTCAGCCATAGAGATGACCGCGTAAATCAGTAACGGCAGCGAGGCGGAGAGATCAAAAATCGGCCAGCCGAACGGCAAAAGCTGTGGGAAACTAAACAGCGGCCCGTGACTAACACCGCTAAAATCGGTGCTGCCCAGCGCCATTCCCAGCAGCGTTCCCGCTAAAAGGCCGAACATCACCGCCAGCTGGCGTAAAATACCGCTAAACGCCAGCGCGAAAATCAGCGTTATCAGGATAGTCCCCAGCGATAAAATGATACTGGTTGGATGAGCGAAGTCGGCGCTCCCTGGCTGGCCAATGATCAACCCGCCGTACAGGCGAATAAGGTTAATCGACACCATTAGCAGCATGATGCCAATGATAAAGGGGGGAAAATGGTGCAGGCAGCGGCGGAAAATCGGCAACGCGATAAAGTAGAACAGCGAGGTCAGAATTACGGCGCCAATCGCGGTCTGGATATTGGTCTGTAAAGCGATCGCAACGAAAATCGCAATCGGCGCGCCCCCCGGTACCATAATAAACGGCAAACGCGCGCCCACCCCTTTCACACCCAGGCTTTGCAAAATAGCGCCCAGACCGCACATCAGAAAGGTCGCGCTAAGTACCGAGGCGGTCACCGTATCGGTAAAGTGGAGCGCTTTGGCGATCAGAAAGACGGAGGTAATGGGGGTGGCGGCAACGACCAGCACATGCTGAAGCGCCAAAAGTAAGGTGGTTTGCCAGGGTAATGCATCGTTATCCGGCGTAGTAAGGCCAGGCTGCGGCATGATTAACTCCCATAAAACATCAAAAAAATAACCGCCAGCGCGGGCTGGCGGTCTGCATTATTTCAACCAACTAATAGCATCAGCGGCATAGCGATGCGCACGGAAGGCGCTGTTCTGTTTTCCAGGAATAATGCCTTTACTGAGGTGCTCCGGATATTCATTAAAGAACGGAATGATATATTCCCATACCGTTTCGCCTTCCGGGGTGACTTCAAACAGGCGGCCAAACGCCGATTCACAGATAAAGGTGTTGCCGTTCGCTAGCCGCTGCGCGCTCCCCATATACGGCGAGAAAAACGCCGGCGGGAAGATATCGCGATACTGCCAGGTAATCGCTTTGGTCTGCGGATCGAACTCCAGCACCGTGGAATGCGGCGAGGTGACGCCGGGACGCAGGTTGCCGTTATCGAAAACCAGAATCGACCCGTTCTCCATCTCAACCGGCGTGTGCTGCTGCGCTACGACTTCCGGCCCTGCATGCCAGATAACCTTCCCGCTCTCTTTATCCACGGCAATGACGCCGGAAGTGGTACGCAGGCTCATCAGTACCAGGCCATCACGGGTGACGGACAGGCCGTTAATCATCGGCCAGTGGCGGCGGTCGAAAATATCATGAATCGGGAAATCTTCCGGATTCAAATGCTCCCAGGCACGCCATTCCCAGACCACTTCACCGTCGCGATTGACCTCTTTGACGACGTCGCTCTGAATGATGCCGTCCGACGCATCGCGGCGCGGGTCGCCGCCGGTAACACGGGCGGCGATATCGGCAGGTAACGGCGACGCGGCGGTATACAGCAGGTTACCGTTTTCCAGCCACTGAGCATCATGGTGATGGAAGATGTCTTCATAGTGCCAGACGATTTCGTTATCCGGCGTCACTTCGTAGAAGTCGCCGCCGTGCCAGAGATCCCACGCCGGATAGAGGTTCGCTGAAGTGCGGTGGCTGCCGTTATAACCCAGATTACCGTTCGGCAGCAGCACCGCATCACGCCCGGCGCGAACCGGAAGCTGCCACTGATGCGCGACTTCGCCCTGCTCGTCCACCAGGTAAACCCGCCCTTCGGCGGTTTGCGGCGCAAAAAGCGTATAGCCGCCAAAGCTCTTCGCCTTATCAGCGTAGATAAGGCCCGCCGGACGGCGTCCAAGGGTAAAAGTCGAGTCCTGAGTTAAGTGTGCCACATCGCCTCCTGAGGAATAAATTTGCGCCAAAATACCCCATTAAAACGTTTTAATGAAGAGTTTTTTACGATCCTCACTGAAAAAAAGCAAACGTTACCGTCTGGTAAATATGCTACCCTGTGCGCAAATTTTCGCAGGTCAGGAAGCAGATGGCTGTTCAAAATAAAAAACGCGCAAAGTTGATTGATGTTGCCCGCCATGCAGGCGTATCGCCAGGGACGGTATCCAATGCATTGCACAACACCCGCTTTGTCGAGCCGCAGACGCGACGGCGTATTGAAGAGGCCATTGTTGCGCTCAACTACACGCCGAATATTCGCGCCCGCCAGTTGCGAACCGGCAAAACCAATACCATTGCCTTGCTCTCTTCGGTGCCGCTGGCGATTGCCTCCGGCGCGTCACGACTGGGATTTATGATGGAGGTGGCGTTAACGTCCGCGATGATGGCGCTGGAAAAACAGCATGCGCTGATTCTGGTGCCGCCGGGGGCAAATCCACTGGATGCCGTCAGCTTTGACGCGGCGATCCTGATTGAGCCGGCGGAGAACGACCCGCAGCTCCAGGCGCTGGCGCAAGCGGGCATTCCCTGCGTCACCATTGGCCGCACGCCGGGGACCGACACGCCTGTGCCGTGGGTGGAGCTGCACTCGGCGGCAACAGCACAGCTTCTGCTAACGCATCTGGAGGCCTCCGGCGCCAGCAAATGTGCGTTATTTGTCGGTAACACACGGCGAACATCAGTTCTGGAGAGCGAAGCGGCTTACCAGCGCTGGTGCGCGGGACGCCAGGCCCCCGTCGTCTACTCTCTCAATGAAAGCGAGGGTGAAAATGCCGGCTACCAGGCCGCGCAGCAGCTATTACAGGCACATCCCGACGTTGACGGCGTGCTGGTGCTGATCGACACCTTTGCCAGCGGCGCGGTACGCGCTTTTCAGGAACAAGACATCGCCATACCTGAACAAATGCGGGTGGTCACCCGCTATGATGGTATCCGCGCGCGCGAATCGCTGCCGCCGCTGACGGCAGTGAATATGCATCTTGATGAGGTGGCGCGACAGGCAATCACGCTCCTGTTTGCCGTTCTGTCGGGTGAGAAGGTCAGCTACAGCGACGGGATCATGCCTGAACTGGTGGTGCGAGCGTCAACCTGCCGGTGACAGAGGATGACTTGCCACTGCGGGCCGTTGCTGACGCAACGTTCTCTCGCTTCGCTCGAGTCGAACCTCTTGCCCCCGGAGGTTCTCATCCTCGTCAGGCTTCAGATACAAAAAAAACCTGCTCGCTGAGCAGGGTTTCTGAATTTGGTCGGTGATAGAGGATGACTCGCCACTGCGTGGCTCGCCCTGCGGGCCGTTGCTGACGCAACGTTCTCTCGCTTCGCTCGAGTCGAACCTCTTGCCCCCGGAGGTTCTCATCCTCGTCAGACTTCAGATACAAAAAAACCCTGCTCATTGAGCAGGGTTTCTGAATTTGGTCGGTGATAGAGGATTCGAACCTCCGACCCCTTCGTCCCGAACGAAGTGCGCTACCAGGCTGCGCCAATCACCGAATGCGGGCGCATCTTACTGCTCAGGCGCACGCCCGTCAATCCCTTAGTCGCAAAATACAATTCAATCGGCGAGAAAGTCGGCAGACAACCTACTTCGCGGCGACTTTCTGCGCATCGGGAATATGGCACCAGTTGTTGTTCTGGTTAATGCCGCCATTCGGCGATGTATACCCCAGGCAGCCCATTATCGTATCGTACAGTTCCACATGACGACGCGGCACTTTGATCTCCGCCTGCTGTTTCAGGTGAGCGAACATCTGCGCATGTTGCGGACTGGCAAGATATTTATCCGACATCCATACCAGCATCGGAACACGGAATTGTTCCGGCGGCGCCATATTGCGCGGCGTACCGTGCAAATGTTCACGTTCGTTAATCGACTCGCCGTGGTCAGCGGCGTAGAACACAATCGCTTTTTTATCACGTAGCTGATCGAACACACTGGTAATAAAGTGATCAACATAGGTCACGGAGTTATCGTAAGAGTTGATCATCTGCGCTTTCGTGCAGCCGCTATCGACCCCAATACATTCGGGCTTCCACTGAGCGTAGCTGCGCGGATAACGTTGCGTATAGTTAAAATGCGATCCCTTAGTATGCAGGATAATCAGATGTTTACCCTCCGGGTTCTGGGCAAGCGAGTTCTGCATCTCATCAATCAACAGCATGTCATCAACCGTTTTACCACGGTTACGCGGCTCGGCGCCAATCTGCTCGCGGTAGGAGATATTATCCGCCATGGTATTGCTATAAAACCACATCTCGCTCTGCATGGCGTACAGATCGGAACTGAATCCGAGCTGTTTGAGTACGGCAAAAACATTCTGCTCTTTTAACGTACGCTGCGGGTTATTATCCGCCCCACCTTCCCGTACAAACATACAGCGTAAAGAAAGCTTCGTCGCGGTATCGCAGGAATAGCCGCGGAATGCCGCCAGATTTTTTTCCTGCGCCAGCTTCGGCGTGGTATTACGCTCGTAGCCGAAAATCCCCATGTGATCCCAACGGGTCGTCTCACCGATAATGAAAACGACGTAGGTGTCATCCCCATCTTTCGGCGCAACATAGGTAAATTTCCTGGCCGGGTTTATTAACGAATTATTGTCCGACGATTCATCTACCTGCGCCCAGGCATACAGCCCTAACGCAGATAACCAGTTTGAAGGCAGATAGGAGTTCGCCACCACGCCGCCATAGCTGGGTAAGTCGATGCCTGTCGCCCGTTCAACCTTTTTTTGCTGTATATCCAGCAGGCGGATAGGCGCCCACACCATTACGCCTGCGAGTACCACTACAGCGGCGCTGCGAAAACGCTGCCCCGGCGTACGTAGCTGGCGCAACAACGTGTAGCGACAGTGGTTACTCCAGATAAAGATGAGCGGAAGCACGCTCACGGCAATCAGCCACAATACAAAGTGCAGCCCCACCACCTCTTTCGAGAGATCGATATCGGTGGTCATAACAGACGCAATAATGCCGTAGCCAATCACCACGTTCAGGAAGGTCATGTAATAACTGGCGCCAGCGGAAAACAGCACCACCAGCGTGGCCAGCACACGCCAGACGCGTCGGCCAAACAGTGAAAGAAGACGAAGTAAGAAGAAAGTGACCAGCACCGTGGCGCCCAGTTCGACAACTGCGGAGAGGCCTTTCCAAATGGTAAATTCTTGCGCATAACTGCCGAAACGGCGGTAAAACACGGCGCAATTCATAAACAGACCGATATAGAGCGCAAGCAAGAAACTAAGTTTCTGTTGCGTCATCGATTTAATGTATCTCATGCAAACAAACCCTGGGAATCGGGATAAAAACGACCTGTACAACGATTCTGTAATCAAACAGGTAAATATGCGGCTAACGCAGATGTAAGAAAGTCTACAAGCACGGTTAAGTAGACCACAAGCAGAGGGGAAAGTGGCAACGGAGAGTGTGATCGGAGAAGATTTTTACAAAAAATCACTAAAAATGGAAAAGGGCCAGCGAACTGGCCCTCAGTGATTATTCGTATGTGACGCTAAAATTCACCGTCGCATTCGCTGTGCCAACGGTGGCATCCGGCTTAACAGGCACATAGCTGGCGATATAGTTCAGCTTGTTCGTACCATCAAACCAGACAGTGTGTTCGACAGGCGTAGAGTCGGTACTGGAGGGGTATTGTTGCTCCCCACCAGATGTTTTAATTTTTAACGCCACGCCCGTCGCGCCGCCGCTATCCAGGGCAAAAAGCGAGGGGTCAGTCGGGTCCGGAGAACCGTCCATCGTAACGCTGGCCTTTGTGGCATACGCGCAATCTTTTAAGCCGATGCTAAAGTTTTTCTGGTTCAGCTCTTTACCCACTTTTACCGGGCGCTGAAGCACCACGGTCTCCATATTGACGTCGATACTGTCGTTTTCCAGTTCACAGGTAGCCGCCTTAATAGTAATGGTAAAGTGGATATCACCAGCAGAACCGATATTAGACGGTGCCGCCATCGCGGAAGCGGTAAGCAGTAAACACGCTGGCATCAAAGCATGAAGGTTTTTCATCCTGCTTACTCCACATCAATACGCATGGTGGCAATTCCCTCGAAATCCCCGGCGGCCGGCAATTTGCCGGTGGTACTGATGGGGTAAGCCGAAATGGTCGTTGAGGCGGTACGGTGCGTGTCGTCAACAAGACCCGATACGCTCAGCTCCTGATTAACACTGGCGTCATTTGGCACCAAAATTTTACCGTTAGCGCCCTCAATGACGGCACCGATATCCGGGTTGCCCATGTCGATGGCATTCGAATCATTAGCGTTTGGCATTCCCTCAATACGCAGGAAGATCTTTATGCCATCCGAGATATTGGTGCATTTAAACTGCAGCTCTTTGGTGAATTTCGTGGCGTTCTTTGCAACTTGTCCTTTGCGATCTTTAAAATCAGTGGCCTTAAATTCCCCAAACGGAATTTCCAGCGTGCTGCCGCTGGAGAGTTCACAGCCCTGAGGTACCGTAATTGAACCACTGATATATACAGACGACGCAGGTATACTGCCATATACACTGGGTTTCTTTGTCACAAAAAGGTCCATTATTTTGGTGCTAGGTATAATACTTTCACCCACAAACGGATGGAGAATATAGAGCGATAAGTGACCTTTGCCACCGGATGTCCATATTGCATCTTTACTACTTGCATTTTGCGAACACTGAGAGCGGTTGTTTGTCAGGTTACCTACATTCTCAAACGGTGTGTTAACGTATTCTCCTCGTCCCCCCGAAATCAGTACATCGCTCGCAATGGCAATATTATTATTGATCTGGTAATAGGAGCGACTCTCTATATTCGTAACAAAGGCCAGAGGAACCACAGCCTTAAATAAGGTGTCATTTATAAGAGAGGTATCATCAGGGCATTCACAGGACATCGCATAGGTTCCACCTAAATTCCAGCTATCGAAATCTACGAAGGTCGCACCCGTTGTGTTCTTTGACGTATCTGAAACTGTTTTATTTATGGTGGCACTGAAGATATGTGTTCCACCTTCAGGAGTACATGGTCCAAAATCTGCCGCTGCCAGCGCCTGCCCCGAAAACAGCACCGACCCGCCCAACAGGCCCGTAAACATTATCAACTTTTTCAACATAATCGTTTCCTTCCCTGTTACCGGCAGACGGCATTCGCCATCACCACGCCGGTATTATCCTGTTGTTCCGGCAGCGTAAACGCCACGCGGCATTGCTGTGCCTGGTCTTTACCCCAGTTCACCTGAAGGGCACCTTTCTCCGGCATCCCGCTGATATAAAGCTGACCGTCTTCACCCACAATGCTGCTGGACTCTTTTGTGGTATCCAGCAGCGTGGCGGTAGCACCAAACGGCACCGCTTTGCCATTGGCCTGCGTCAGATTCATCAGCACGCGATAGCCCACTCGGGTATCGAAGCGGGCACGAACAATCGCGCCGCGTGTCGGCACTACGTTGACGGAGGCGGTATCCAGGTCAACCTGGTTGTTCAGGCTGTCGCTTCGCAGTGAGACTTCCGTTTCACGGTACGGAGTAAGGTAAGGCACGACCGCATTACCCATCCAGTCCACTTCCACACCACCGTTGTTGATCACGTGCGCGCCGCGCGCGCCCGGCGCGGAGATAATGGCCATGGACTCACCCAGCGGTTGAGAAAGAGTGATACCTTCGCTATGGGCTATCACACCGCCGCGCAAACCGTAGTTCACCTGCTGGCCGTCACGGTTGTAGTTGTAACCCAGGCTGGCGCTACCCACGCCGCCCTGGTAATCCAGGTTCACGCTGCCGCTGTTACCCACGCCGTTGCTGCCGTAGCCTTCCTGTACGCTATAGTTCAGATTGCGGTCTTCCAGCGCGGTGCCGCTCACCCCTAACTGCTGGTTGGTTCGGCCATGCTGATCGGTCGTGAGGTGGTAGTTACTCCACACGCGTCCCAGAGGAATCGACATGGAGAATGACAGTAAACGATCGCTCTCATCCCACTCCGGGCTTTTCGTCCAGGTGTAAGCAACGCTGTAGTTCACGCGGCCAATACGGCCGTTATAACCGGCATTCAGCGAACGCTGTTTACCTTCATCGTTCCAGTAATCCTGCTGCGTGACGTTAAAATAGACCGAGCCCCAGGCGCCCAGTTGCTGCGTCACGTTGCCCTGAATCTGACTACGTTTGTGGTACTGGCTATAAGAGCTGTCCGCATCGCTGCGCACATCCGTCGCTTCCTGGAAGGTGTAATAGCCGCTGGTCGAATACTTGTAACCCAGCAGACGGAAATCGGTACCGCTGTTAAAGCTCTTGGAATAGAGGAAACGATAAGACTGACCTTCCGAATTCTCCTCATTTGCCAGCTTGCTTTTTGCCTGGGTTACATCGATGGAGATCGCGCCGATATAGCCGAAGTTTTTACCTAATCCTCCCGCCAGCGAGTAATAGTTGTCAGAGAAGATCGCACCACCGTAAACGGTAAAGCCATACGGCAGGCCGTACATGGCATCAAGCTGCCCGAATTTTGGCTCGGCGCTGTTATAGTTCCCGGCACGGTATTCCCCGGCGGAAAGGCTGTATTTGAGATGGCCTTCACGCTGGAGGAGCGCCACCGAGGAGAACGGCTGAACGAACTTCTGCTCACTGCCGTCCGATTCTTTAATGGTGACCGTCAGGTCGCCGCTGTTTGAGGTTGGATACAGGTCGTTAATTTCAAACGCACCCGGCTGAACAAACGTACGGTAAATAACGTAGTTGTTCTGCTCAACGGTAACTTCGGCGTTACTTTTGGCAATACCCCGGATGACGGGCGCAAACCCGCGCTGGCTGTCAGGCAGCATCTCTTCGTCGGAAGTTAACTGCACACCGCGCATCTGAACGCTGTCAAAAATATCACCGGCGGTGGAGGTATCCCCCAACGTCAGCTGTGATTTCAACGGCACAATGGCACGGCTTAGAGATGTGCCAATGTTATCCCATGTGTTGTTACCGTCGTTTCGCGTCCAGGTGCTATAGTTACGTAACCGCCATGCCCCCAGGTTCATACCGCTGCGCAGATTCAGATAGTAGCTGTCGCTGTTGTAGCTGGTTTCACTGTCGTGTGCGTCATAGCTGGCGTTGCTGCCGGAAAAGTTATAATCCACCAGCAGGGCATTCACCCCTTCGTCCCACTGCGATTCTGGCACCGTACCGCGCGCTGTCTGCGTCATCGCAGCCTGCGGGAAGCTCATGATCAGGGTCTGGTCTGCAAAGTCGAAATGGCTGGCGGCCTGGGGAATAATGTCGTCAAAAGCAACACAGGCTTCAGGCGGGGCCATTTTCAGAGCCGGGAAGCTATCAATACGCACGCCCATATCTTCAAGCTGCACGCGGCTTAAGCACGGCACCAGGGATTCACCCATTTTTGCGCGCTGCGCCTCTGTCGCTGCCTTAAACTCCAGGGTGCGAGACTCCATTTTTTTTTCGTTGACCACCACCGAGACGCGGTATTTACCTGGCAGGTGTTCAGCTTTATTGGATTCATACATTGAAAGGTCAACGTGCTGATCAATACCCGGCACATCCTCCAGAAAGCGCGGGTTAAATGTTCCCGCATACGCGGGGAGCGTACCCGCTATCATCAGCGCAAGCGCAGACTGCGTGAAACGCGAGGTCTTATTGCCCAGAGGAAGATGCGTCCATGTCATAGTAATAATCCTTTAAAACGCGTTAGTTAACGCGCTGTGTCAACATGTCGCCAGCCGTGCCAAAGTCATTAATAATGTTGTATTTAACTTCGCTTACCTTGCCGGTGCCGGCTGGCAGTTCAATATTCAATGAGCCTTTTGCCGGAACCATTCCCGTTTTTTCAATATCACGGCCGTTGGCATAAAATTTATTAAACGTCAGGTTAAAGGCAGATGGGTTTTCCACTTTGATCTGGTTAGCCCCTGCGCTGGTGAACTGCAGTTTGTTCCAGCCGTCCATGCTATTGCCTTTCAGGCCCGCCGGGCGATAGAACAGTTTTAAGCGGGTACGTACGGCGATCTGCAGTACGTTTTTAGCTTCCGCGTCTTCACTTTTGGCAGGAATAGCTTTTACGTTAATCCAATAAACGGACTCGCGATCCTGCGGTAACGTGTTCGTCGTATTAACAATACGTAAAACGTTATTTTTAGTCGGGCTTAATTTAAATAACGGTGGAGTGATGATAAAGGGCGTCTTTTTATTACCGTTAGCATCATCAATCCATGACTGAATGAGAAATTCATCCGTGGTGCTTTTATTATTTACCGTAAGAGAAGCTTCCTTTCTACTACCGTCATAAATAACACGCGTGCTGCTTAATGCCACGCCTCCGGCAAAACTGTTTTGAGCAATCAACGCCAGCACCAGTGCTGTGCAAGATATCAAACGTGAGCGGTTCATGATTCTCTTCCTGAGCCTCCGCTGGAAAAAATGGCAACGGGATTTCCGTTGCCATTATGATTGTCTGTATTAACGAAAATTCGATTATTCGTAGGACAGGTTGAAGTCCACTTCTGCGTTACCGTAACCAGTGGTTACAGTATCTTTTGTTGCAACGTAGTTAGCGGTGTAGTACAGCACGGTCTGACCAGCAGCCAACGTAGTGGTGGATTTACCGGTGTTCATTTCAACAAGCTTGTTAGCGTTGTCGTAGATACCGATGCCCACGCCAGTTGCCGCACCTGCTTCAGTGTTAACAGAAACCAGTGTCGCATCGTCTGTATCACCAACGCCATTGAAGCTTACGTTAACTTTGGTATTAGAGGTGATGTCACAGTCTTCCAGTTTGATCTGGAAAGGCTTAGAAGAAGACTTGTCGCCAATGGCTTTGAAGATATTTTTCTTAACCTGACCCAGCACAACTTCCTGGTTCTGAGAGTCAGTAGAAACGACGCATGGCGCGTCAACGATTTCACCGGTGAATTTAATGGTGCCGTCACCAGATTCAGCAGCGAAAGCAGAAGTGGAAACTACAGCGAGAGCAGACAGAGCAAAAACAACCTTTTTCATTAAAAACTCCATTTATGACGGTAGATAATAGAACGCATCCTTAGGATTATCTGCATTCTGTGAGGAAATGGAGTGTATAGAGGTGGGTATTGGATACTATAATTAGTATATATAAAAACAATTGTTAGTTAATCTTAAAAAGAATAGAAATCAATATGTTACAAATGCAGCGTACATAAATGTAATTTTTTATTAAGAATAAATTAATATAATTAATATATTATTTCTTCCTATTCATAAATAAGTTAAATGTCTTCCTTATTTATTAGACGTTTTTTTAACTACAATTGATTAGGTATTTGTGCTAAATAAAAAAAAGGGCACCAAATGGGTGCGCTGTACGCCTGGTGTTGCATGTGTTACGCAGACGCTTCGCTAACCCCCTCCCACTGCGGCTGGCGAATAGTGGTGGAAAGTGCCAGCGAGATAATTAACAGCGCAAAGATAACGCAGAAGGTTAGCACCCTACTTCCGCCACAAGAGCTGTTATCACTGCGTTTCGATTATAATTTTTAAGTTAAAACCTGGCGCTCACCCCCAGGGTATACAAATAATCGCTATCCGTAGCGCTATTTTCCGCCTGGGAAAACGCCGCATACGCCGCCAGGTGCGGGTTAAGTAACACGTCCGCGCCTACGGTGACATCCAGCCAGTTTCCCGCCTGATTTCCTGCGGTCATACGACTCAACCCGGACTGCGCTTTCCAGATATTCTCCCCAAACTGTTGGTTATAGCTGATTTGCGCCCAGGGACGGACATCGCCGAACTGCGAGTTTACCCGCCAGCCTAACGTACTGACGCTGGCGTGCCATAACGGATCGGTAAACGCTAATGTCGTCGCGCTATCGCCATATTCGTTATACATTGATGACGTCGAACCGTCGTAATGCAGCGCCGCGACCGGCCCAGTGGTCACGCGTCGGGAAAGCGGAAAATTCCAGCCCATACTGATACCGCTGGTCGCATCAAGCGGGGTTTCATCCGCCAGGCTAAGCACCGGCCCCACTGTATTTTGCGTAGACTGAATACGTTCGGCCAGTATGTCGTTGTAATTCGGTTGGTGATCGCTGTCCCAGGTATAGCGTTCCGTCGTATGCCCCGGAGCCGCTTCAGCGATATATTCTTGTTGCCAGGCATACGTGGTATTGATAAAAAACGAGCAGGCCATAAGGCCCGCCAGACAACACAACGTCCGGCGACCACGGCGTTTTCTTACAATCATCAACGCGACTCCAGAGTAGAGCCGAATTCGGCGATATTATTGTCATTGAATGAAGGATGTCGGGCATCAGCCCTGTATTAACTATTGTCCTTTTAGCGGGCCCGTCAAGGCGGGTTGAAGGAAATTTTCGCGGTAACCACAATAACGAGGAAGTCTATGCAGCGTTGCGACTGGGTCAGCCAGGACCCCCTTTATATTGCCTATCATGATAACGAGTGGGGCGTACCGGAAACTGACAGCAGAAAGCTGTTTGAAATGATCTGTCTTGAAGGTCAACAGGCCGGTTTATCCTGGATCACCGTGCTTAAAAAGAGAGAGAACTATCGCGCCTGTTTTCATCAGTTTGACCCGGTACGCATCGCAGCTATGCAGGAGGAGGATGTTGAACGCCTGCTGCAGAACACGGGCATCATACGACATCGCGGTAAAATTCAGGCCATTATCAGTAACGCCCGCGCCTGGCTTGCGATGGAGCAAAACGGCGAGTCTTTCGCCGATTTTGTCTGGTCATTCGTTGATGGCCAGCCGCAGATCACCCAGGCGGCCAGCCTGGATAAGATCCCCACCTCAACACCTGCGTCCGATGCGCTTGCTAAGGCATTGAAAAAACGTGGTTTCAAGTTTGTCGGTACGACTATCTGTTACTCCTTTATGCAGGCGTGCGGACTGGTCAACGACCATATTACCGGCTGTTTTTGCCATCCGGGAGAAAAACATGATTCGCAAATCCCAGAGTGAAGACATGGCGTCTATTCTGGCGCTGTGGATGAAAAGTACCATTTATGCCCATCCCTTTATCGAAGAACGTTACTGGCACGAGAGCGAAGCAATTGTACGCGACGTCTATTTACCCGCCGCACAAACCTGGGTATGGGAGGAAAATGGACAACTGAAAGGCTTCGTCAGCGTACTGGAAGCCCGTTTTGTCGGGGCGCTGTTTGTCGCCCCCGACGCGTTAAGACACGGCATTGGCAAAGCGCTTCTGGAATATGTCCAGCAACGTTTTCCTCTGCTGAGCCTTGAGGTTTACCAGAAAAATCAATCCGCCGTAAACTTCTACCATGCGCTTGGTTTTCGTATTGAAGATAGCGCCTGGCAGGAGGATACCGCCCACCCCACCTGGATTATGAGTTGGCAGGCGGATCAAACGCCGTAAGCGGTAGCGCCGGGCCGGTATATTTCTCAAACCAGACCAGCGCGGTGTTGCCCGCACAACCGTTCCCCAGCCGGGAACTGGGAAGATCTTTTGTCAGGACGTTTACCGCGCCGTTTTTGCATATGCCGCCTGCGGTAGGTTCAGGGTCCGGCCATGCGCCTTCGTGAATACAGATAACGCCAGGCCGAATTCCGTCGGTAACGACCGCGCCCGCCAGAACCTGCCCGCGATGATTCCAGACGCGTACCGTATCGCCATCGACGATTCCGCGCGTTGTCGCATCCTGCGGATGAATCGTCACCGGTTCGCGTCCGGCCACCGCATACCGCTCCCGTAACGAACTGTAGTTAAGCTGGCTATGCAGACGGTGCGCCGGATGCGCGGAAAGTAGCTGAACCTGCCCCGCATCGGCGTTCCCGTGCCACTCATCCGGCGCCAGCCACATCGGATGACCGGGACAATCCGCATAACCATAGCTGGCAATGCGCGCAGAATAGATTTCGATTTTGCCGCTGGCCGTTTTTAGCGGATGGTTATCAGGATCGCGGCGAAAATCCGCGAAGCGCACAAACTGCGCGTTGGCGGGATTTTCCGGCATCTCCAGTAAACGGTTAGCCTGCCAGAATGCGGCAAACGGCGGCAGCGTCACCCCCTGGCTGGCGCCACGCTGGGCGGCAATATTGTAGAAAGTCTCCAGCCACGCCAGCTCGCTTTTTCCTTCGGTGAACCGAGCGTAACCGCCGGCTTCCCACCGTTCGCTCAGTTCAGCAAAAACGTCAAAATCATTCCGCGCCTCCCACCGGGGCGACACGACCTGCTTCATCGGCGCCAAATGCTGATTGCTATAGTCGCCGGTCATGGTTAAATCGTTACGCTCATAGCTGGTGGTCGCAGGCAGAACAATATCCGCGTGTTTCGCGGCGGCCGTCCAGAAACATTCCGAGATAACGACCAGTTCCGGTTTTTGCCACGCGCGAATCAGACGGTTGGTATCCTGATGATGGGTAAAGTTCGCGCCGCCCGCCCACCAGATAAAACGAATATCCGGGAAGCGGCGATCCATCCCATTGTGTTGGTAAAACCCACCGGGGTTTTCCAGCGCCTCGACAATACGCGCCACCGGTATTTTATCTACCGCATCGACCCCGCCAGGGATGCTTCCCTGCATCGAGGCTAACACGGCGGCGCGGCGCGTCGGGTTTCCGCCGTTAGCAAAATGATAAGAAAAACCAAACCCGCCGCCAGGCGTACCAATCTGCCCCAGCATTGCGGCCAGCGTAACGATCATCCAGTGCTTTTGCTCGCCGAACTGCTGACGCTGCATTCCCCAACCGGCCATCAACATGGTGGTGTTATGATGAAATATTTCCGCCAGTTCGCGGATTTTCACCGCAGAAACGCCGCAAATTTCCGCCGCCCATTCCGCTGTTTTGGCCGTACCGTCGGTCGTGCCCAAAAGATAGTCGGCGAAGCGGTCATAACCCGTTGTGCAGCGGGCAAGGAACGCTTCATCCTGCCAACCGTTTTCCACCAGCGTATGGGCGATCCCCAACATTAACGCCACATCGGTGCCCATATGCGGGGCGATCCACTCCATCTTATCGCCAAAAAAGTCGACGCTTTCCGATCGCATCGGATCGATGCAGATCAGGCGCTTGCCGCTTTGTCGCAACGCCGCAAAATAGTCGAGCCCCTGTTCATCCGAGGCATTCCAGGCAATTTTCAGAGTATTCAGCGGGTTCGCGCTCCAGAGCACCACCACCTCGCTGTGTTCCAGCACCACCGGCCAGCTAGTCTGCTGCTGGTAAACCTCGTTGCCACCCACCACATAAGGCATGATAGCCTGCGCCGCGCCGGTGGAATAATCGCCAAGATGGCCGGTATACCCTCCCGCCAGCGCCATGTAACGCTGCAATAGTGTAGCCGCTTTATGCAATACGCCGTTCGAACGCCAACCGTAGGAGCCGGCGAAGATGGACGATGGCCCATAACTTTCGCGAATACGTTTGTGCTGAGCGTGGATCAGGTCCAGCGCGTCATCCCAACTTACGCGAACAAACTCATCCTGCCCGCGTATGCCTTGCGGCTTATCGGGAGAAGCCAGGAACCCTTTACGCACCATCGGGAAGCGAACCCGCGTTTTACTGTGCACCTGGTCATGCACAACGGTTTGCAGGGAGTTCTGGTGTGCCGTCGGGAGTTCGCCATACGAGGCAAAAATGCGTTCTCCGTCGGTTTCAACGCGGACTGGCCCCCAGTGTGCGGCGGTCAATACCGAATGACGCGATGGTGCGTGGGTCAAGGTTCGCTCCTGAATTATTGGGATTATTTATTTTGCCGATCAATGTTACTTACAAATTTCAGAGTTTTCCCTGGAATTTTCTTCATGTGCAGACGTCATAATCAACCGCCACGGTCGCTGTGGTAAAAATAAAAAAGTGATAAGGATTTAAGATGAAAAAACGTGTATTTGTGATTGCTGCCATCGTGAGCGGCGCCCTGGCAGTATCTGGCTGCACAACAAACCCTTACACCGGCGAACGCGAAGCAGGTAAATCCGGCATTGGCGCGGGTATTGGATCGCTGGTCGGCGCAGGCATCGGCGCGCTCTCCTCCTCCAAAAAAGATCGCGGTAAAGGCGCGCTGATTGGCGCGGCGGCTGGCGCGGCGCTGGGCGGCGGCGTGGGTTACTACATGGACGTACAGGAAGCGAAACTGCGTGACAAAATGCGGGGCACAGGCGTTAGCGTGACGCGAAGCGGCGATAATATCATTCTGAATATGCCGAATAATGTCACCTTCGACAGCAGCAGCGCGACGCTGAAACCGGCAGGCGCTAACACGCTGACCGGCGTGGCGATGGTGCTGAAAGAGTATCCCAAGACCGCCGTCAATGTGGTGGGCTACACCGACAGCACCGGTAGCCACGATCTGAATATGCGTCTGTCGCAGCAGCGTGCTGACTCCGTCGCCAGTTCGCTGATCACCCAGGGCGTTGACGCCAGCCGTATCCGTACCAGCGGAATGGGTCCGGCGAACCCGATCGCCAGCAACAGTACGGCAGAAGGTAAAGCGCAAAACCGCCGCGTCGAAATTACCTTGAGTCCATTGCAGTAAACTACCGTACCGGGTAAGGCGGCATGCTTTACCCGGCCTGCATTATTCCCTCGCCAGACCGGATACACCTCGCATTATTCGGTATTCATTCACCATTTACCACGATACGGCTGCCGACAACGGGAAAATCGGCTGGTCGATTATTGCTAAGCGGGTTAATAATAAGCCTGTTCCGGTTGGCGCATGCCGCGCTTACCTTTTGATTTACGGAGAGTCGCATGAAGCCGTCCATCATTCTCTACAAAACCCTGCCTGATGATTTGCTGCATCGCCTGGAGGCGCATTTTACCGTCACCCAGGTACCGAACCTGCATCCGGAAACGGTAGCGCGACACGCGCAGGCATTTGCCAGCGCGCAAGGCCTTCTGGGCGCCAGCGAAACCGTTAACCGCGCGCTGCTGGAAAAAATGCCGGCGCTACGCGCGGCGTCAACCATCTCGGTGGGATACGATAATGTCGAGGTGGACGCCCTTACTGCCCGCAAAATAGTCCTGATGCACACGCCTGCCGTTTTGACGGAAACCGTTGCCGATACGGTGATGGCATTGATGCTGGCCACTGCCCGCCGCGTGGTGGACGTCGCAGAACGGGTTAAGGCGGGTGAATGGACAGAAAGCATTGGCCCGGCATGGTTTGGCGTCGATGTGCATCACAAAACACTCGGTATCGTTGGGATGGGGCGTATCGGGATGGCGCTGGCGCAGCGAGCGCACTTTGGGTTTACCATGCCGGTTCTCTATCACGCCCGTCGGCGGCATCAGGAGGCGGAGGACCGGTTTAACGCCCGCTACTGCGATCTGGATACGTTGTTGCAGGAGGCTGATTTTGTCTGCGTGATCCTGCCGCTAACGGCAGAAACGCGACATCTGTTTGGCGCAACACAGTTTGCCAGAATGAAATCGTCCGCCATTTTTATTAATGCCGGACGCGGCCCGGTGGTCGATGAAAACGCGCTGATTGCCGCGCTGCAAAACGGTGAAATATATGCGGCAGGTCTGGATGTCTTTGAACAGGAACCGCTATCTGTGGATTCGCCCCTGCTGAACATGTCTAATGTCGTCGCGGTGCCGCATATTGGCTCGGCAACGCATGAGACGCGCTACAACATGATGGCCTGTGCGGTGGATAATTTGATTGATGCGCTGCAGGGAAAAATAGAGAAGAACTGCGTCAACCCGCAGGCGGCGGGATAGCGCTACAGGCCCGATAAGCGCTGGTTTGCGCTTATCGGGCAGACTGTCATTACTGGGTTGCGTTTACCGCCGCCGTCCAGGCCTGATTAAACGCCTGATGCTGCGAGGCCAACGGCCCAATCAGCGCATTATATTGGCTGGCCTGCTGTGAGGTCGGGAACTGAATGCCGTTCGCGACGAAGCTCACCTGCTCGCCCTGTTGCGCAATATAATCGCCCACTTGTACCAACTGCTGCGTAAAGATCTGCGCCGCCGGGATCAGCGGCTGCAAAGCATCTGCCGGCACGGTGACTACTTTTTTGTAGACCTGATCAAACACAGGTTTCAGGTCATCGGCCTGCTTTAACGCGCCATGCGCGGCATCAGCCTGCAGTTTTGCATTCTGCAACTGTTGCGCCAGCACGCCTAACGAACCATTTGCCTGCCGCAGCGGCTCGCGTTGCGTCATATAATCCTGCGGAACGCGGATGGCGTTAACGCTATCGACCACCGGGCGCAGACCGGAATCCATCGCCTGGTTTACCTGCTGCGAGTAGCCATACAGTATCGCGTAATCAGACACGAACGGACCAAACTGTTTTTTCTGATCGGCCGTCAGCGTTGGTAAACGCTCTCCGCTACGCATTGCTGTATTCTGCAGGAAATCGACAAACGCTTTGCGCTGATCGCCTTCTTTATCAAAACACCCGCTCAGGCTAAACACCATTAATAACGCCACAACAGGCGCAAACCAGCGAGAGCAGGACTTACCTGTCGCCATTGTTAATACTCCTTTCACCCAAAAATGCGCACAACGACACCTGCGTGCCTGACGGCTTACAAGGATAGTCCAGGTCAGGCTTGCAGGATACCCTTTCCACGCGATCTTGTAGCGGAAAATTATGTTTATCTGCATCAATGCTTAATTTGTTATTTTATTGTTAATTTTTGACCTGACACTGCGATAAAAAACGCGGCAAGAAAGCTTTCCAGCGGGGGATGTAATATTTTTTTAATCTTTACAATTATTTTCTGAAAGACGGATATACCTTCCTGGATCAAATTGTTAGCGTCCTAAAAGTCGCGTAGCGTAAGGCATCGAAACGAATCGATAGCGCTTCCTGGCGGCGCGTCGCCCCCCACCCGCAAGTTTCCCGACTATTCTTAAGAGGCTTCGATGCATTTCACGATCCCGCTGTGTGATTTACAGGAGTTCTCAATGGAATATAAAGATCCGATGTTTGAGCTGCTGAGCAGCCTGGAACAAATTGTTTTTAAAGATGAAACGCGAAAGATCACCCTGACGCAAAAACCCAATCCTTTTACCGAATTTGAACAGTTACGGAGAGGAACGGGACTAAAAACAGATGAATTCGCCAGAGCGCTGGGCGTAACGGTTGCCATGGTTCAGGAATGGGAATCGAAACGCGAAAAACCCACGCCAGCAGAGCTTAAATTGATGCGCCTGATACAGGCGAACCCACGCTTAAGTAAGCAATTGATGGAGTAATTTTTACCCCTTTCTGTTTTAACGGTCCTGCGCAAGGACCGTTTTCCCCGCCCGATTACTGGCCTGGAGAAATAAAGTAAAATAAAAGTTGCATCGCCCGGCATTACATGAGTTAATGTGCTCAACGGTTTGACGTACAGACCATTAAAGCAGTTTAGTAAGGCAAGTCCCTTCAAGAGTTATCCATTAGATACCCCTCGTAGTGCGCATTTCCTTAACGCTTAAAAAATCTGTAAAGCACGCCATAACGCCGAAAGGCACACTTATTTTTTAAAAGGTAATACACTATGTCCGGTAAAATGACTGGTATCGTAAAATGGTTCAACGCTGATAAAGGCTTCGGCTTTATTACTCCTGATGACGGTTCTAAAGACGTGTTCGTACACTTCTCCGCTATTCAGAACGATGGTTACAAATCTCTGGACGAAGGTCAGAAAGTTTCCTTCACCATCGAAAGCGGCGCTAAAGGCCCGGCAGCTGGCAACGTAACCAGCCTGTAAGCTTAAAAAGCTCAGAATTTTGAATCCCTGCCTGATGGCGGGGATTTTTTTTATTCCAATTCCCCCCTCTCCCCCAGCATAACTTTGCATTACTTTACCCTGCGTCCCTTTGACCTTTCCCTTAGGGGAACCCCTATAGTAGGCAAGGAGATTGTTCACAAGGAATTGAAGTTATGTCGAAATCATCATGGTTATTACTTTTGGGTTTATGCGCCAGCGGCTCCGCGCTTGCGGCATCCTCAGAATCCGCTTTTCTGGCGCAACATGGGCTGGCGGGAAAAACGGTTGAGCAGATCGTGGATACGATTGATCAGACGCCGCAGAGCCGTCCTTTGCCTTACTCCGCGTCGATTACCAGTACCGAGCTCAAATTATCTGACGGAGAGCAGATTTATACGCTGCCGTTAGGCGACAAATTCTATCTCTCTTTTGCGCCCTATGAATGGCGGACACACCCCTGTTTTAACCACAGCCTTTCCGGCTGTCAGGGAGAAATGCCGAATAAACCGTTCACTGTAAAAGTGACAGACAGTAAAGGCGCTGTCATCGTACAAAAAGAGATGCAAAGCTATCGAAACGGATTTATCGGTGTTTGGCTACCGCGCAATATGGAAGGGACGCTGGAAGTAAGCTACAACGGTAAAACGGCGTCACATGCCATTGCCACCAAAGATGACAGCCAGACCTGTCTGACGGAATTACCATTACGTTAAAAAATGCCCGATAACATAATGGGTTATCGGGCCTATAAAACGCCAACAAGATAAAATTAACAGAGTGCCTTGAGAATGCATAACGCCACAAGAATGGCGGAGGTGGGCTCACTTTGTACTGACCCCAAAAACCTGGACAGATTAACCGAGGCATCAGCGAAAGAGTCCATTTAATACATGGGCTCTTTTTTGTTTCTGGCTATAACTAAATAACATTGTCCGCAATCGAATTATCCATTCCGTTGCTTTCTTGCATCACGCGGATTCCTGTCTCATCAATATTTTGTTCGTCGTATTCTTCCTGAATTTAACCTTAGACGTTCTATCAAATTATCGCTTATAGCGATTTGAACATAACAGTCTTTGCATTCTATTGAGGGAGCCTAAGGAACAATGTTCGCTGCTGAGTTTGTGATGATTTGAAACCATGGTGAATGTAGAAATTTTTGGCTTCTTCGGTAAGTGCATGAACCATGATTGCACGTACACCAATATTCTCGGCAACCCGATAGCAACGAAGCACTGCATCATGAAGTAAATCAGCACCAAGCCCTTTTCCATGGAATGAGAGATCGACAGCAAGACGGGCAAGTATAATGACAGGGATGGGATCTGGCATGTTACGCCGAAGGTTGCCTGTCACTTCTGTATGGTTGACGCTACCGGTGGCCAGAGAGTAAAAACCGGCTACTTGCTTCGTGTCTTTCTTGCACACCACAAATGTTCTGGCCGCTCCGAGAGCCTGGTTTTTGAGGCCCTTTTGCTTCAACCAGTCATCGAGCACAGCTTCACCGCTGACGAACTCAGCTACCTGATGAAAAGCGGACAAAGGTTCTGGTGCTGTTACACGTCCCACTGAGGTTTCCTTGCCAGCAGTTTTTCGATAACGGGATCATCTGCGACTGGTGCATCAAGCAGATTGATGAACTCCTCATATTGCTCATCGTTAAAGTTAAATACACGGCGGTCAAGGATCACTTTCTCGGCAGCCTGGCAGGCCGTTTCCAGAATGAAATCTGTACGTGACTTGTGAAGGATTTCCGCAGCTGCATCAATGAGCGCCCGCTGCGATTCCTTAGCTCTAAGGTTAAGTTGAACATCTGATTTCATGAGACACCCCTTGTATAGCATTTGCTTTACAAGAATAGCACAACCACCATGTATAGCAAACGGTATACATCAAGTCGTCGTTTTTCATTTTTTGAATACTGATGTTCGCTTTGTGCCAGAAGCGGAAATTGCTCATTGTAGCGGTTTACTGAGTTCAACAAGGCAAAAGAACAATGCTGCCTTTCTGCAGGCTGACTATTATTTCGCCAAACATTTCCTCATCAGAGCATTTTGTAATGTCACTCCACGGCAAATAGGAAAGCCTCGCTCCACTATATGAAAGCCGTGTCGTAGAAAGAACACTTCCGCAGCCTTACTTACATTTGAAGTAAGTTCACTAATTCCACGCTGTCTGGCTTCCTCATGAATGCAATTCATCAGTAGTGTCCCTACCCCCTGTCTTGAATAGGTTCCTGATACAAAGAAATGATCAATGTATCCATTTGGTTGAACATCTGCATATCCAGCTATTTCACCATCCAGCTCTACAACAAAAGGTTGTAATTCCTTAATGTGATTGGCCCATCGCTCCAGGTCGATATCTGCTGGGGCCCAGGCATCAATTTGTTCACGTGTGTAGTAGTGTGATGCGATCGTATGTACAGATGAGAAAAAAACTCTGAATAACGATATTTCATCCCCATTACTGAACCTTCTGATTTTCATAAAACCTCATTGTGAGAGTTACTTGTAGAACAATACTAATTTTTGTGAAATAGGGCGTCCGTTCCTCGCTCATAGCAGACATTTGCGTGACCGTATCCACCAACGTTCAGGTTTCCTGATAGCATCCCTGTACAGACCTTGTTAATTTCTGCCTGGATAGCTCTTTAGGCGCTATTCAACCGGGCTGAGTCCGTTAAATTTAAGGCTAATTCGTCGAGTATTGTAGTATCGTATGTAATCCTCAATAGCTATCTTAAGTTCATCAATATCCTTAAATTTACTGGTGTAAAAACTTTCTGATTTTAAAGTCCCGAAAAAACATTCTGCACAGGCATTATCAAGGCAGTTGCCTTTGCGGGACATACTTTGGATGATGCCAAACTCTCGTAACTGATACTGGTACCATCAATGACGGTATTGCCAGCCCTGATCTGAATGAAGAACCGGATTGGTACCCGCATCAAGTCTGGCAAATGCCTTCATGAGCATGTCATCGATCATCGGCATAGTTGGACGTTCTGAAATACTGCAGGAGATCGCTTCGTTATTGAAGAGATCAATAATGGGCGCAGTGCACTTTTGATTTATATACCCTTCATACTTCAAGTTGCTTATGTGTTGGCTACGCTCGCTCACCCCAGTCACATAGTTATCTATGCTCCTGGGGACTCACTCCCTTGCCGCCTTTAAGCAACTCGAATTATTTTGGGTATAGTCAGGTGGGGATTTTCTCTGTCTGCCTTTTGGTGAATACCTGAGACAAACAGTCTCAAGCACCCGCAGCTATTCTAACGCCAATATCCGTACCGCCAGCGTTAATGTATTCCTGAAATAATTCTTGCCAATCAATAGAGATAACCGCGTCTATGAGTTACAGAATTATTAGCGAATCAACTAATACTATTTATGTTATAAAAAAACCTGCCCGAGAGCAGGTTTTTGTTTATTTAACTGAACGCTTATTGCAGTAACGAAATATCCGCAACCTGCAGGAACAGTTCGCGTAGTTTCGACAACAGCGTCAGGCGGTTGATACGGATATCTTTCTCTTCCGCGTTAACCATGACATTTTCGAAGAATTCATCCACCGGAGCGCGCAGAGCAGCCAGCTCAATCAACGCTTCCTGATAACGACCATCGGCAAAGTACGGCTGAAGCTTATCACGCAGCACAACCAGATGTCTGGCCAACTCAATTTCCGCCGCTTCTTTCAGTACGGAGGCGTGGACGATATCGTTCAGCGGCTCAGTGGCTTTCGCCAGGATGTTGGAGACGCGCTTGTTCGCCGCCGCCAGCGCAGAGGCTTCTTCCAGGGTGCGGAAATGAGACACCGCCTTCATGCGGGCATCAAAATCTGCCGGACGGGTCGGACGACGCGCCAGTACCGCCTGGATAGTGTCGACGGTGTAACCTTCATCCTGATACCAGGCGCGGAAGCGACCCAGCATAAAATCGATCACATCATCGACTACGTTGGCATTGGTCAGCTTGTCGCCATACAGACGCACCGCTTCTTCGGTCAGCGTTTGCAGATCAAGAGCGAGGTTCTTCTCAACGATGATGCGCAGCACGCCCAGCGCGGCACGACGCAGCGCAAACGGGTCTTTGTCGCCTTTCGGATGCTGACCAATACCGAAGATACCCGCCAGAGTATCCATCTTATCGGCGATCGCCAGCGCGCAGGCCACCGGGTTAGACGGCAGGTCATCACCGGCAAAGCGTGGCTGATACTGTTCGTTCAGCGCCACGGCCACATCTTCCGCTTCACCATCATGGCGCGCGTAGTGCATCCCCATCACGCCCTGGGTGTCGGTGAACTCGAAGACCATGTTGGTCATCAGGTCGCACTTGGAGAGCAGGCCCGCACGAGTGGCGTGGTTGACGTCAGCGCCAATCTGACCGGCAATCCAGCCCGCCAGCGCCTGAATACGGTCGGTCTTGTCGCGCAGCGTGCCCAGCTGTTGCTGGAACAGCACGGTTTGTAGACGCGGCAGATGGTCTTCCAGACGTTTTTTACGGTCGGTATTGAAGAAGAATTCAGCATCTGCCAGACGCGGACGCACCACTTTCTCGTTACCGGAGATAATCTGGGTCGGATCTTTCGACTCGATGTTGGCGACGAAGATAAAGTTCGGCAGCAGCTTGCCCGCGTTGTCATAAACCGGGAAATACTTCTGGTCGCCCTTCATGGTGTACACCAGCGCTTCGGCAGGCACGGAGAGGAATTTCTCTTCGAATTTCGCCGTCAATACCACCGGCCATTCCACCAGCGAAGCTACTTCTTCCAGCAGGCTTTCGCTCAGGTCGGCATTACCGCCAATCTTACGTGCTGCTTCTTCAGCGTCCGCTTTGATTTTGGCTTTACGCGCTTCGTAGTCGGCAATGACTTTACCGCGCTCCAGCAGAATTTGCGGGTACTGGTCAGCATTGTCGATAGTGAACTCCGGCTCACCCATAAAGCGGTGGCCGCGAATGACGCGGTCAGACTGAATACCCAGAATAGTCGCCGGAATGACCTTATCGCCCAACAGCAGGGTCACGGTGTGCACCGGACGCACGAAGTGTACGTCAGACGCGCCCCAGCGCATCAGTTTCGGGATCGGTAGTTTCGCCAGCGAGGTGGCTACCATGTTCGGCACCAGCGCTTCGGTACTTTCGCCCTTCACGTGGGCACGATACAGCAGCCATTCGCCTTTGTCGGTCTTCAGACGCTCGGCCTGATCAACGGTGATCCCGCAGCCGCGCGCCCAGCCTTCTGCCGCTTTGCTCGGTTTGCCTTCGGCGTCAAACGCCTGAGCAATCGCCGGACCACGTTTTTCGACTTCGCGATCGGGCTGAGATTCAGCAAGATTCGCCACTTTCAGCGCCAGACGGCGCGGGGCGGCAAACCATTCAACGTTACCGTGCGCGAGGCCGGCGTTATCCAGCTCCGCAGTGAAGTTCGCAGCAAAGGACTCAGCCAAACTGCGCAGTGCTTTTGGTGGCAGCTCTTCAGTGCCGATTTCCACCAGAAAAGTTTTCTCAGACATGGCCGCCTCTTACTTGTCTTTGTTGCACATCGGGAAGCCGAGGGCTTCACGGGAAGCATAATAAGCCTCTGCCACTGCTTTGGTCAGGGTGCGAATACGCAAAATGTAGCGCTGACGTTCGGTGACGGAGATAGCTTTACGCGCATCCAGCAGGTTGAAGCTATGGGCGGCTTTCAGAATACGCTCGTAGGCCGGCAGCGGCAGCGGGTTTTCCAGCGCCAGCAGCTGCTGGGCTTCTTTTTCATACTGCTCGAAGCAGGTGAATAAGAAATCCACATCGGCGTATTCAAAGTTATAGGTGGATTGCTCCACTTCGTTTTGATGGAACACGTCGCCGTAGGTGGTTTTACCCAGCGGGCCATCGCTCCAGACCAGGTCGTAAACGCTGTCCACGCCCTGGATATACATCGCCAGACGTTCCAGACCGTAGGTGATTTCACCGGTCACCGGCTTGCACTCCAGGCCGCCGACCTGCTGGAAGTAGGTGAACTGCGTCACTTCCATGCCATTCAGCCACACTTCCCAGCCGAGTCCCCAGGCGCCCAGCGTCGGGTTTTCCCAGTTATCTTCCACGAAACGGATGTCGTGAATGGTCGGGTCCATACCCAGCTCTTTCAGAGAACCGAGGTACAGCTCCTGAATGTTGTCCGGAGACGGCTTAATCACTACCTGGAACTGATAGTAGTGCTGTAAGCGGTTCGGGTTTTCGCCGTAGCGGCCATCGGTCGGACGACGAGAAGGCTGCACATAGGCAGTCGCCATCGGCTCTGGCCCCAGCGCGCGCAGGCAGGTCATTGGATGAGAAGTTCCCGCGCCGACTTCCATGTCCAATGGTTGAACAATGGTGCAGCCCTGGCGAGCCCAGTAATCCTGTAAGGTCAGGATCAAGCCCTGGAAGGTCCTGGTATCAAACTTTTGCATATTATTTCGTGCTGGATACGTGTGGATTTAAAGGAAGGAGCCAGTATACCCGCTGGATGCGAGATATACAGTATGAAACCGGTTTGTTTAGCGAAAATTGCCGGATTTCGCGGCATCACACCTCACCAGGCGCGGCTTTTACCGCATAGAAAGATGTAAAAACTGCCCATCTGCATCAAAAGAGCAGACAAAACTCTCTTTACGGAAGGTATTACCCCGCATCTCATAGCTCCCCTGAAACTGTTCGAAACCGGTAACAGCAATTTTCTGTGCGCCAGTATTGTAACGCTGCGCCGCCTGAGCTTTACACAATGCTTCCATATCCAGCGTGCGTGTTGGGCTCACTTTACTCTGCTGGGCTTTTTGCGTCGGTGGCGGTGTCGCAGTGCATCCCACCAGAGCGATGGCTATCATCACAGTACAGAAATACTTCATTATCATTTTTATTACCGTCTGGTTTGCTGGTCAGTCTTATTATTAAGGTTTGTGGGTAACAGAAACATTGTGCGAATCTCCTTACGCCATCACAAGATGTAGCGTAGAAAGTCGGATTTTTCCAGTGAGCCACCGCGCTGGAACTCTATTCAAACGGAAGCTGAGGAACTGATGCAGCCTAAAATTAACTGGATTGATAACCTGCGAGGGATCGCCTGTTTAATGGTAGTGATGATCCATACTACAACGTGGTACATCACCAACGCCCACAGCGTCAGCCCGCTAAACTGGGATATTGCGAATGTCCTGAATTCGGCTTCGCGCGTTAGCGTTCCCCTGTTTTTTATGATTTCAGGCTATCTTTTTTTTGGCGAGCGCTGCGCGCAACCGCGGCATTTTTTACGTATCGCCCTGTGCCTTATCTTTTACAGCGTTGTCGCCCTGGCTTACATTTCACTTTTTACTTCGATCAACGTCGAGCTTTCGCTAAAAAATGTGCTGCAAAAACCCGTGTTTTACCACCTGTGGTTTTTCTTTGCGATTGCGGTGATCTACCTGGTATCGCCATTAATCCAGGTAAAAAACGTGAGCGGCAAAATGCTCCTGATGCTGATGGTGATCATTGGTATTATTGCTAACCCAAATACTGTGCCGCAAAAAATCGGCGGCGTTGAATGGTTGCCCATCAATCTGTATATCAGCGGCGACACGTTCTACTACATTCTCTACGGTATCCTGGGCCGCGCCATTGGCATGATGGAGACGCAAAAGCCATCGCTGACGCTTATCTGCGCTGCCCTGTTCATCATCGCGGTATTTGTTATTTCTCGCGGCACATTGCATGAATTACGCTGGCGCGGAAATTTTGCCGATACCTGGTATCTGTATTGCGGTCCCATGGTGTTTATTTGCGCCGTCTCACTGTTCACGGTAGTTAAAAATAAGCTGAATGCGCGGACGTTACCTGGACTAGGGCTTATCTCCCGCCACTCGTTGGGCATTTATGGTTTCCACGCACTGATTATCCATGCGCTACGTACTAATGGTCTGGAGTTAAAACGTTGGCCGCCGTTAGATATCGTGTGGGTTTTTGCCGCGACGGTGACAGGAAGCCTGCTACTTTCCATGCTGTTACAGCGTATTGATAAACGGAAATGGGTTAGCTAAACGACAATGATGGCTCCGGCCATCATTCATCATCACTGTAGGAAGCGTAAAGATCGGTTCCATATATACTGACCCCCAGCGCCACCAGACACAGTATTTTCAGCGCGCCCGCCAGCGCCAGGTTAAATACGCCGACCGCGACCATGCCGATGCCAAGCAACAGCAAAGATTTGCAACGAGAAAGCAAGCGGCCATTTCCCGTGTGTTCCTGGCGAATTAAGACTGGAAAACCACACATGACGATTGCCGCAAAAAAATATCCCTTTTCGCTTAATGTATGACAGCCTGGCCACAGTCCCACCAGGTATACCACTGCACCGACAACTAACATTCCCAGGCCGAATATCCGTTTCCTGCGCGCAACGTGATCGTCCATCTCACTCTCCTTGTGGTTGTGTGAGACACATTAAGCGAAGAAATAGCGATGAAAAAGGCGCCTGCCCAGCAATAATATAAAAATCAGAAAACACACATACTTACTTCGATATAATTCAATAGAATTAATATTTACGGGAAATGCCTTTCGGCCAAAACCGAAAGGCATTCTGACTTATGACATCAACGGCAACAGCTGCTGATAAAGTCGACGGAAGGTTTCACGACGTTGTTGATAAACCGCATGATGCTGCGCATCAGGATAATGCGCCTGCTCCAGCGGCAACTGCGGCAATACATCGGCGAGCGGAGTCTGTTTATTCACCGCAATTTGCGCCAGACGCGCCGCGCCCAGCGCTGGCCCTACATCGCCGCCAGTACGATAATCAAGCTGTAGCCCGCTAATATCAGATAGCATCTGACGCCAGTATTCGCTGCGCGCCCCGCCGCCGATAAGCGTCACGCTGGCGGGTTTGACGCCGCAGGCGTGAACCACATCCATACCGTCCGCCAGAGCATATCCCACGCCCTCCAGTACCGCCCGCGCCAGTTCCGCCGGGCCATGCTGATGGGTTAAACCAAAGAAAACGCCTTTTGCCTGCGGATTATTGTGCGGCGTGCGCTCGCCGGACAGGTACGGCAAAAACCAGATCGAATCGGCATGCTCATCCGCCTGCTGTGCGGCGGCAATCAGCGCCGGGACGTTCTCCTGCCCGGTGAGTTTAGCCGCCCAGTCCAGACAAGAGGCGGCGCTCAACATCACAGACATTAAATGCCAGCGTTCCGGCAGCGCATGGCAAAAACTGTGTACTGCGCTCTCCGGTTTACTCAGAAAGCCGTCGCTGACGGCAAAATAGACGCCCGATGTTCCGAGCGAGAGCATCGCCTGTCCGGCATCGATCATTCCTACGCCGACCGCGCCTGCCGCATTGTCGCCGCCGCCCGCCACCACGGGTACTGTTGGCATTCCCCATGCGCTGGCTACCTCCGGCAGCAACGTTCCGGTAATGTCACTACCTTCAAATAACGCTGGCATCTGCTGTCGGGTTAAATGACAGGCGTTGAGCATAACGTCGCTCCAGTCGCGCTTTTTCACGTCCAGCCACATCGTTCCCGCCGCATCCGACATATCGCTGGCAAAGACGCCTGTCATTCGCAGCCGCAGAAAATCTTTCGGCAGCAGAACCTTGTCTATCTGGTAGAAAATATCCGGTTCGTGGCGCTGCACCCAGACTAATTTGGGCGCGGTAAAACCGGGCATCATCAGATTACCGGTTATCGCACGCGACTGCGGCACCTGTTTTTCCAGCCAGGCGCACTCTTCGCTACAGCGTCCGTCATTCCATAAAATCGCTGGTCGCAGAACCTGCTGACGGCTATCAAGCAATGTCGCGCCATGCATTTGTCCGGCGATGCCCAACGCCCGAACGCCACTTAACGACTGTTGCCGACCTAAACCTTTAACCGCACGATCCGTCGCCTGCCACCACTGCTCTGGTTCCTGTTCCGACCATAAGGGATGCGGACGCGATACGGTCAGTTTTTCAGTATGCGTAGCCAGCACATCGCCCTGCTCATTCAACAGGATAGCTTTTACACCCGATGTACCAAGATCGATCCCGATATACATATTGTGGGTTCCTTTACTGAAAGCGCCCGGCAGCGCTACGCTTACCGGGCTAATCACGACTACAGGCCGGGCTAACGCGGAGTCGCCCGGTAGATAGGGTTATTTATCAAACAGATAACGGTTAACCAGATTTTCTAACAGCTCCTGATGACCGCTTTGATGTACTGGCGCCAGATTATGCTGCTCCGCATACTGCGCCAGTTCGCCTAAGGAGAGTTGTCCTTTCAGAATCTGCTGACCCAGCTCGCTATTCCAGCCGGCATAGCGCTTCGCCACGCGTTTATCCAGCTCGCCGTCTTCAACCATACGCGCGGCGATTTTCAGCGACAACGCCATCGTATCCATCGCGCCGATATGACCGTAGAACAGATCGTATTTATCGGTGCTCTGGCGACGAACTTTGGCGTCGAAGTTGAGACCGCCCGTCGTGAATCCGCCCGCTTTCAGGATTTCGTACATCACCAGCGCGTTCTCTTCAACGCTAATCGGGAACTGATCGGTATCCCAGCCCAGTTGCGCATCGCCGCGGTTGGCGTCAACGGAGCCAAAAATACCCAGCGCGATAGCGGTCGCGATTTCATGGTGGAACGAATGGCCCGCCAGCGTCGCGTGGTTCGCCTCAATGTTCACTTTGATCTCTTTTTCCAGGCCGAACTGTTTGAGGAAGCCATAGACCGTTGCAACGTCATAATCATACTGATGTTTTGTCGGTTCCTGCGGTTTCGGTTCAATCAGCAGCGTGCCCTGGAAGCCCATTTTATGTTTGTGCTCGACCACCATTTGCATAAAGCGGCCAATCTGTTCGCGTTCCTGGCGCAGATCGGTATTCAGCAACGTTTCATAACCTTCGCGCCCGCCCCACAGGACGTAATTTTCGCCGCCCAGTTTATGCGTGGCGTTCATTGCCGTAACCACTTGCGTCGCTGCCCAGCTAAAGACTTCCGGGTCCGGGTTAGTGGCGGCGCCTGCGCCATAGCGCGGGTTGGTAAAGCAGTTCGCCGTTCCCCACAGCAGTTTTACGCCGCTCTGCTCCTGTTTCGCCGCCAGCACATCCACCATCTGCGCGAAGTTGTTTTTATATTCTTTCAACGACGCGCCTTCCGGCGACACATCCACGTCATGGAAGCAATAAAAAGGCACATTCAGTTTGTGGAAAAATTCAAACGCCACGTCCGCTTTGCGTTTCGCCAGCTCCAGCGCTTCGCCCGGTTGCTGCCACGGACGATTAAACGCGCCTACACCAAACATATCCGCGCCGTTCCAGCAGAAGGTATGCCAGTAACAGGCCGCGAAACGCAGGTGATCTTCCATACGTTTACCTAAAACCAGCTCGTCGGGATTGTAATGACGAAATGCCAGCGGGTTAGTCGATTGAGGGCCTTCATAGCGAACACGATCGAGTTGGTCAAAATAAGCCTGCATAGTGAGCTCCATAATCAGATAAGACGGCAAGTAAACGACATAACGTCATACTGGAATTTCCTGATTTATTGCTCAATTACGTTATTTCACACCGCTATTAAGAGAATCCCCAAATGTGCTCTGGCTCTCAAAAAAACGCTGAAAACCACAGAAGAAAAAAGCGATCGCGATCGAATCCTGGCAAATAAACAAAAAACCGTAATATATAGATAAGAAATGACAATTGTCATCCGCCGTTTGCTGTGATGAATTTCGCATAACGTTTCAGGCGCAAAATAATTTGTCATCATTCGCCAGACCGTTATGTCAGCCGTTTTGATAGTATCCATGAGTCCAGGTTCACTTTTGCAGGATATATCCTCATGTTTGATAAACGTCACCGTATCACTCTGTTATTTAACGCGAATAAAGCCTATGACCGTCAGGTAGTGGAGGGGGTGGGTGAATATTTACAAGCCTCGCAATCCGAATGGGATATATTTATTGAGGAAGATTTCCGTGCCCGTATCGATAACATTAAAGAGTGGTTAGGCGACGGCGTTATTGCCGATTACGATGATGACGATATCGCGCAATTATTGGCCGATGTCGACGTACCCATTGTCGGGGTCGGCGGTTCTTACCATCTTGCTGAAAATTATCCCGCCGTTCATTACATCGCCACCGATAATCATGCGCTCGTTGAAAGCGCTTTCCTGCATTTAAAAGAAAAAGGCGTTAACCGCTTCGCGTTTTACGGTTTGCCCGACTCCAGCCGCAAACATTGGGCGGCGGAACGGGAATACGCCTTTCGCCAGCTGGTCGCCGAGGAAAAATACCGCGGCGTAGTCTATCAGGGGCTGGAAACCGCGCCGGAAAACTGGCAGCACGCGCAAAATCGCCTCGCCGACTGGCTTCAGACGCTGCCGCCGCAAACCGGCATCATTGCCGTAACGGATGCCCGCGCCCGTCACGTATTGCAGGCCTGTGAACACCTGCATATTCCGGTGCCGGAAAAACTTTGCGTTATCGGTATTGATAACGAAGAGTTAACCCGTTATCTGTCGCGCGTCGCGCTTTCCTCCGTCGCGCAGGGGGCGCGGCAAATGGGCTATCAGGCGGCGAAGCTGCTGCACCGTTTGCTGGCGCGCGAAGAGATGCCGTTACAGCGCATTCTGGTGCCGCCGGTGCGCGTCATTGCGCGCCGCTCGACAGACTATCGCTCCCTGACCGATCCGGCGGTTATCCAGGCGATGCACTTTATTCGTAACCATGCCTGTAAGGGCATTAAAGTCGAGCAAGTGCTGGACGCGGTTGGGATTTCACGTTCAAACCTGGAAAAACGTTTTAAGGAAGAAGTTGGCGAGACGATACATGCGCTGATCCACGCCGAAAAGCTGGAAAAAGCGCGTAGTTTGTTGATTTCCACCACGTTGGCGATAAACGAAATTTCGCAAATGTGCGGCTACCCGTCACTGCAATATTTCTATTCGGTGTTTAAAAAGGAGTACGTCACTACGCCTAAGGAGTATCGCGACCAGCATAGTGAAGCGTTGTTGTAGTTTATCCAGCCTACAGACGCCTTGTAAGCCGGATAGCGTAGCGCCATCCGGCACACAGAATTACATATGCGCGGCGATCAGACGCTGGTTGTCCTGGTACATCGCGAACAAGTAGTTGTTATAGCGCGACCCCTGGGTAGAGTAACCCTTCAGCTTATGAATCATCGCCGTGGCGGTGACTTCCTGATCCGCCTTACGCAGTTGGGCGCGCGACTTGCGGAAAGAGGAATAAGCCGGATGCGTGTTCAGGTTAGCGACATACGCGCTCACCGACTCCTCAACCGACGCGAATTGCGAGTAACCTTTCACCTTACCCGGCGTATTGGTACAACGCCCTTTCGTGCACTTCATGCCGAACAGGTTATTGTTGCTACGCGCCAGTTTAGAGGTTCCCCAGCCGCTTTCCGCCGCCGCCATCGTCGCCACCATGCTGGTTGGGATAATGTCGACGCGCTCCAGCAACGTATTCCACGGAATACGACGCGTGTTGCCGGACCAGCTCACTTTATAGCGCTTCGCGATATCTTTCATACGCGCGCGTTCAGACGGCGACCAGCGGTTCTGGTACTGTTTTGAGATCAGCCAATTACGGTCCGCGGTAATCGCGGCATTTTGGCTGGTGATGTAAGGCATAACGGTCCGGAGAAACGCTTTTTTTCTGGGGGTTCCGGAAGGGTATTTTCGCAAATCAGGAAGTGAACTGCTCTTTGCACTATTGCGAGAATACTCTTGTTTACTGCTAACCTGTTTATAACTTGTCTCAGTTATGTGGGACTTTTGACTCGTTTGTGTTGCGTGCGTCTTTGCCAGCACCTCACCCGAAAATGCGATGGTGAGTAACATAAGAATCATTGCCCCATATCGTCGCATGGGAGTCAATATCATTAGGTCTCCTGGTCGGATTGATACATTCCAACACCTTTTATTTTTCACGAAGTTGAGGTTTGAACCCCAAATTCTAGCAAAAATAGGCTTAAAAAGCACCTCAGGGAATAGTCTTAATCCGAAACTATGTCAACTATTAACGATAACAGGCAGCAATAATGCCAATAAAATGTGGTGCTTATCGCAAATAGAGGCGTTTTTTTGCGCCTCGTCGCTCACCCTCGCGCCTCCTCCTGCGCGACTCTCTGCTGAGGAGGAGTTCATTCGCCTAAAAACCAGGCAAGCTGATGAATATTGCCCACAAAGGATAGCGTGATGAAACTTGCCGCCTTCGCTCTGACGCTGATACCCGGTATCGCGATCGCCTCATCATGGACCTCACCCGGTTTTCCGACGTTCTCGACGCAGGAAACCGGGCGCTTTACCAGCCATGCTGCATTAACAAAAGGTACACGCGCGTTAACGCTCCATATTGACCAGCAGTGCTGGCAGCCCTCCGGCGCCATAAAACTCAACCAAATGTTGTCGTTAAAACCCTGCGAAGGCGCGCCACCGCAATGGCGTTTGTTTAAAGATGGCGACTATACGATAACGGTAGATACCCGCTCCGGTACGCCGACCCTGTTGTTATCGATAAAAACTGAACCTGAGCGCACCGCGCAGCTCGCCTACCAGTGTCCCGTCTGGGATGGTTCGCCGCTCACGCTGGATGTTCGCCAGACCTTTCCGGAAGGGACGGTAGTGCGCGATTATTACAGTGGTCAAACCGATACCGTCCAAAACGGGCAAATCACGCTGCAACCTGCCGACAGCCACGGGCTTTTATTGCTGGAACGCGCGGAAACCCATGCGTCAGCGCCTTTTAACTGGCGCAACGCCACCGTTTATTTTGTGCTTACGGATCGCTTTCGCAATGGCGATCCAACCAATGACCACAGCTATGGTCGCCATAAGGATGGTATGCAAGAGATTGGCACTTTCCACGGCGGCGATTTGCGTGGGTTGACGAGTAAACTGGACTATCTACAGCAATTAGGCGTGAACGCCTTGTGGATAAGCTCGCCGTTTGAACAGATCCACGGCTGGGTCGGCGGCGGAGCAAAAGGCGATTTTCCTCATTACGCCTATCACGGCTATTACACTCAGGACTGGACGACGCTGGATGCCAATATGGGCAACGAAGCCGATCTCCGCGCGCTGGTCGACGGCGCGCACCAGCGCGGCATCCGTATTTTATTTGACGTAGTAATGAATCATGCCGGTTACGCTACGCTGGAGGATATGCAGGAGTATCAGTTTGGCGCGCTCTATTTATCCGGCGCGGAACGGCAAAAAATTCTCGGCGATCGCTGGACAAACTGGCGACCCGCCGCCGGACAAAGCTGGCACAGCTTTAACGACTACATCAACTTCAGCGACAGCGCCGCCTGGGAAAAATGGTGGGGGAAAAAGTGGATTCGTACCGATATTGGCGACTACGACAGTCCGGGATTTGACGATTTAACCCTGTCGCTGGCCTTCCTGCCGGATATAAAAACGGAATCTACCACGCCTTCCGGTCTACCCGCGTTCTATGCCAACAAACCCGATACTAAAGCAAAGTTCATTGAAGGCTATACGCCACGGGATTATCTGACTCACTGGTTAAGCCAGTGGGTGCATGATTACGGCATTGACGGGTTCCGGGTCGATACTGCCAAAAACGTTGAGCTTCCTGCCTGGCAACAGCTAAAAACCCAGGCCAGCGCGGCGTTACATGAATGGAAGCAGGCCAATCCGGACAAAGCGCTGGATGATAGCCCGTTCTGGATGACTGGCGAAGCGTGGGGCCACGGCGTCATGAAAAGTGATTATTATCGCTATGGTTTCGACGCGATGATCAATTTTGATTATCAGGAGCAGGCGGCGAAAGCGGTCGATTGCCTGGCGGAAATGGGGCCAGTCTGGCAGCAGATGGCGGATAAAATGCAGGATTTCAACGTATTAAGTTACCTCTCCTCGCATGATACGCGCCTTTTCCGTGAGGGCGGTGATAAGGCGGCGGAACTGCTGCTGCTTTCGCCAGGCGCGGTGCAGATCTTTTACGGCGATGAATCCGCTCGTCCCTTCGGCCCCACCGGCTCCGACCCGCTGCAAGGCACCCGTTCAGATATGAACTGGCAGGACGTGAGCGGAAAGTCAGCCGCAGCCGTCGCGCACTGGCAGCGTATTAGCCAGTTCCGCGCCAGACATCCCGCCATCGGCGCAGGCCAACAAACCACGCTGACGCTAAAACACGGGTACGGTTTTGTACGCCAGTACGGCGACGATACGGTGATGGTCGTCTGGGCGGGCCGCCGCTAATCGTGGCGCTACCGGTCTCCTCGCGTACCGGTAGCCCCTTCAAAATAAAAAACTAACCTGATAAAAATTTGTAGCATAAAACATCAATACTACCGCCTGACCCCCATTTGCGCCCCGCCATTTGTAGCGTTATGGTTATCCACTTTGACAGACAGTTCGATAGATCACCCGTTATGACATTTTCACTTTTCGGCGATAAATTTACCCGCCATTCAGGCATTACCCGCCTGATGGAGGATCTCAACGACGGCTTACGCACGCCAGGCGCCATCATGCTTGGCGGCGGTAACCCGGCACACATCCCTGCAATGCAGGATTATTTCCAGACGCTACTGACAGATATGGTAGAAAGCGGCAAAGCCGCTGATGCGCTTTGTAATTATGACGGTCCCCAGGGAAAAACGGCGCTACTGAATGCACTGGCCGTACTGCTACGTGAAACGCTGGGATGGGATATCGAACCACAGAATATTGCGCTGACAAATGGCAGTCAGAGCGCGTTTTTCTACTTATTTAATCTCTTCGCCGGACGTCGCGCCGACGGCAGTACGAAAAAGGTACTATTCCCGCTTGCGCCGGAATACATCGGCTATGCAGATTCCGGTCTGGAAGACGACCTCTTCGTTTCGGCGCGCCCGAATATTGAGCTGCTGCCGGAAGGCCAGTTTAAGTATCACGTCGATTTTGAGCATCTGCACATCGGCGAAGAAACGGGGATGATTTGCGTCTCGCGCCCGACCAACCCAACCGGTAACGTTATCACCGACGAAGAGCTGATGAAGCTGGACAGACTGGCGAATCAGCACAACATCCCACTGGTGATTGATAACGCTTACGGTGTACCGTTTCCGGGCATTATCTTTAGCGAGGCGCGCCCGCTGTGGAACCCCAATATTATCCTATGCATGAGCCTCTCGAAGCTGGGGCTGCCCGGTTCCCGCTGCGGGATTATCATCGCCAATGATAAGACGATTACCGCCATTGCCAACATGAACGGCATCATCAGCCTTGCGCCCGGGGGCATGGGCCCGGCGATGATGTGCGAAATGATTAAGCGTAACGATCTGCTGCGGCTGTCGGAAACGGTTATCAAACCTTTCTACTATCAGCGCGTTCAACAGACGATCGCGATCATTCGTCGCTATTTATCCGAAGAACGCTGCCTGATTCATAAACCGGAAGGCGCAATATTTTTGTGGCTGTGGTTTAAAGATCTGCCGATTACCACCGAGCTACTCTATCAACGCTTGAAAGCGCGCGGCGTGCTGATGGTGCCAGGCCACTATTTCTTTCCCGGACTGGATAAACCCTGGCCGCACACACACCAGTGTATGCGGATGAACTACGTGCCTGAACCGGACAAAATCGAGGCGGGCGTAAAAATTCTGGCAGAAGAGATTGAACGCGCCTGGCGTGAAGGCTGACGGTTATTCCGGTCATCATGCAGGCCGGAACGACGTTCAGAAAGGTTGAGAATAGAGGCGCTGGCGCTGCACATTTGTTGCGTCAACGCACTGTAACGCACTGGTCGGGCAGGCTTCCACGCACGCCGGCCCCGCTTCCCGATGCCAGCAAAGATCGCATTTAATCGCCTGCGCGCCTGACGCGGACGCCACCACAGTCATCGCGCCAAACGGGCAAGCCAGCATACAGCTTTTACAACCAATGCAGCGCGATGACGTCACGAAGATATGCCCCCGATCACGGCGAATCGCCTGTACCGGGCAGACATTCGCGCACGGCGCGTCCTCACACTGATGGCAGACCGTGGCCGTGGTGAAGCTATCCTCTTTTATCACCCGGATACGCGGCACAAAGTCCGCCGTCGTCACCGCCGCGCTATTCTGCTGTTCCTGGTGCGACACCACGCAGGCGACCTCGCAGGTACGACACCCGATACACGCCGACGCATCCGCCATAATAAACCGGTTCATTGTTCTCCCCCTGCGTTAAAACGCCAGAATGCCAGAGAGCCATTCCCCGCCGCTTTGATCCCACTACGCAAACGGACAAATTTTGTCAGATGCCTGATAAAACCTGGCGAGCTGTCTTATTCGCGAACGGTAAATCCCAGCTCATTAGAGATAGCCTGTGCGGTTTCACGCAACGGTTTGAGCAGATTTTTCTCGCCGATCTGTTTTAGCCGTGACGTCGACAGTGAAATAGAAATGGCGTAAGGCACTCGATGGTGAATATCAAACACAGGCACAGCAATACAGGAAACGCCTAGTTCATTTTCTTCGCGATCCATCGCCATGCTGGTTTCACGAATTTGCGCCAGCTCATCGTACATTGCTGGTAAATCGGTAATGGTATTACGAGTCAGCGGCTGGATCTGATCTTTATGGCTTTCCCAGTAAGACGCCACATAATCCGGCTGACCAAACGCCATATAAATTTTCCCCATCGCCGAGCAGTACAGCGGCATATGCTGGCCAATGTAGGCACGCGTGCGCAGCATACCGGTGGTCGGTTCCAGCTTATAAATCAGGATAGCGTGGTCATCTTCACGGCTGGAAAAATTCACCGTCTCGCCGGTGGCCAGGTTGAGCGCCTCAAGGTGCGGTGCCGCAACGTGGATGATATTCAGCGATGACAGGGCTTTTTGGCCGACGGCAATAAACTTTGTCGTCAGACGGTAGCTTCCGGCCGCCGGCGCTGGCGTCACGTATCCGCAGGATTGAAGCCCCTGCAACAAACGATGGACGGTACTCTTGTTCAACCCCGCCAGCTCCGACAGGTGCGCCAGTGGGCAACCGTTCGGGTAGTTACTCAAAATTTCTATCAACATCAGGCCACGAAACAGGCTCTGACTCCCCGCAGGCTTCTCTTTATCGTTGTTCTGGCTCATCAGAAAACTCTCTCCTTTCTTGGGCGATCAGATGGTAGCTCAAAGTGTGTTGCAGTTCACGATATCAGCATAAAAAACATAACCCGATGATTTTAATCTTTTTTAAAAAGCTTCTCTGGCGTTGCCATGTCAATTTTTGATCTATATATTTGGAACTACATTTCGCATTATGAAATTTATCGACAAAAAAACATACTAAAATTTCTAACAATCGACCAGGAGAACAGGGATGAAAGTAACTTTCGAAGAGTTAAAAGGGGCCTTCTACCGCGTCTTGCGGTCGCGGAATATTGCGGAAGATACCGCCGACGCCTGCGCGGAAATGTTCGCTCGCACCACCGAGTCCGGTGTCTATTCCCACGGCGTGAACCGCTTTCCCCGCTTCATCCAGCAACTGGATAACGGCGACATTATTCCTGATGCTAAACCGCAGCGAGTTACCAGCCTCGGCGCCATCGAACAGTGGGATGCTCAGCGCGCTATCGGCAACCTGACGGCGAAAAAGATGATGGACCGGGCCATCGAGCTGGCTTCCGATCATGGTATTGGCCTGGTGGCGTTACGTAATGCTAACCACTGGATGCGCGGCGGCAGCTACGGCTGGCAGGCGGCGGAAAAAGGCTATATCGGCATTTGCTGGACCAACTCCATCGCCGTCATGCCGCCGTGGGGGGCGAAAGAGTGCCGTATCGGTACCAATCCGCTGATCGTCGCTATCCCTTCCACGCCGATCACGATGGTGGATATGTCGATGTCGATGTTCTCCTACGGAATGTTAGAAGTTAACCGTCTGGCGGGCCGCGAACTGCCGGTGGATGGCGGTTTCGACGATAACGGTCAGTTGACCAAAGAACCGGGCGTTATCGAGAAAAATCGCCGCATTTTACCAATGGGTTACTGGAAAGGATCTGGTCTGTCGATTGTGCTGGACATGATTGCCACCCTGCTTTCCAACGGCTCTTCCGTTGCCGAAGTGACCCAGGAAAACAGCGATGAGTATGGCGTCTCACAGATTTTCATCGCCATAGAAGTGGATAAGCTGATCGATGGCGCAACCCGCGATGCCAAACTGCAGCGGATTATGGATTTCATCACCACTGCTGAACGCGCCGACGACAACGTCGCGATTCGGCTGCCCGGCCACGAATTTACCAAATTGCTGGATGACAACCGCCGTCACGGTATCACCATTGACGACAGCGTCTGGGCCAAAATTCAGGCGCTGTAAGGAGCCACATCATGATTTTTGGACATATTGCGCAGCCTAATCCGTGCCGGCTACCGTCGGCCATAGAGCAGGCGCTCGATTTCCTGCGCAATACGGACTTTCGCACGCTGGAACCTGGCGTAGTGGAAATCGACGGCAAAAATATCTTCGCGCAGATTATCGATATGACCACCCGCGATGCTGCTGAAAATCGTCCGGAAGTCCATCGCCGCTATCTGGATATTCAGTTTCTGGCATGGGGCGAAGAGACAATTGGGGTTGCCATTGATACCGGTAATAATCAAATCAGCGAGTCATTATTAGAACAGCGCGATATTATTTTTTATCACGACAGTGAACATGAATCATTCATTGAAATGATACCGGGAAGTTATGCCCTGTTTTTCCCGCAGGATGTTCATCGTCCCGGTTGTAATAAAAGCATTGCTACGCCGATACGGAAAATAGTCGTAAAAGTCGCCATAGACGTTTTATAAAATAGAGTTTACTGGAGCACAAAATGAAAAATAATACCGGTTATATTATCGGTGCGTACCCTTGTGCACCCTCATTTCACCAGAAGAGTGAAGAGGAAGAGACGGAATTCTGGCGGCAACTCTCTGATACTCCGGATATCCGGGGGCTGGAGCAGCCTTGTCTTGAACATCTTCACCCGCTCGGCGACGAGTGGTTATTGCGCCATACACCAGGGAACTGGCAAATCGTGGTCACCGCGATAATGGAAACCATGCGCCGCCGTAGCGAAAACGGCGGTTTTGGATTAGCGTCCAGTGACGAGGAACAGCGTAAAGCCTGCGTGGAGTACTATCGTCATCTGCATCAGAAGATCAATAAAATCAATGGGAACAATACCGGCAAAGTCATAGCCCTTGAGCTTCATGCCGCCCCGCTGGGGGGCAATCCGAACGTGGCGCAGGCAACCGACGCCTTTGCGCGCTCATTAAAAGAGATTGCCAACTGGGACTGGTCCTGCGACCTGGTGCTTGAACACTGCGACGCGATGACCGGCCCCGCACCGCGCAAAGGATTCTTACCGTTAGTAAACGTACTGGAAACTATTGCCGACTATGACATAAGCGTCTGCATTAACTGGGCGCGCTCGGCTATTGAAGGGCGGGATACCTCTCTACCGCTGATCCATACGCAGCAGGCCAAACAGGCTGGAAAACTCGGGGCGCTGATGTTCTCCGGTACAACGCTGGATGGAGAATACGGCGAATGGCAGGACCTCCATGCTCCGTTTGCACCTTTCTGTCCACAAAGCCTGATGACGGAGAAACATGTTCAAGAACTCATTACCGCCGCCGCTCCCGAACTGTTGCAGTTTACCGGTATTAAATTGTTGGAAATCAATGCCAGTGCCGATATTAATCACCGCATAAATATATTACGCGATGGTATTAACATAATGAAAAAGGCCACACGCCGCTAACCTGAATTAAACATCATCACCTTAATTCTCGGCCTGCAACTCAACGTTGCGCCGACCTAATATAAACCAAACATAAGAAATTAAGTTCCACTATTCAGCATCGAAAGAGATAAGTTTCTATAACCTGATGGAGTCGTTATGAAGCGGGTACTTGAGGGCATACTTGCGGTATTAATTGCCGTACTTTCCTGCATTGTATTTATTAACGTTATTTTACGTTACGGTTTTGAGAGCAGTATTTTGTCGGTAGATGAACTATCACGTTATCTATTTGTATGGCTGACGTTTATTGGCGCCATCGTTGCATTTATGGATAACGCTCACGTTCAGGTCACTTTTGTGGTGGAAAAACTTTCGCCAGCGAATCAGCGTCGACTCTCGCTGCTGACACATTCGCTGATTTTATTGTTATGCCTCGCATTAGGCTGGGGCAGCCTGCAAAAAGCGTTGCAGGACTGGAGCGATCACTCGCCAATCCTCGGTTTACCGATCGGCCTGATGTATATCGCCTGTCTGCCCACAAGCGTTGCCATCGCGTTAATCGAGCTGCGTCGGCTTTATCACTTAATAACGCGTAACGATTCCTTTCAACAACCACAGCAAGGAGCCTAATCATGGCCGTGGTGATATTTCTCTGCTGCCTGCTCGGCGGGATCGCGATAGGTTTACCCATCGCCTGGTCGCTGCTGCTTTGCGGCGCTGCTCTGATGGCATACCTGGATATGTTTGACGTGCAGATTATGGCGCAAACCCTGGTTAACGGCGCGGACAGTTTCTCCCTGCTGGCTATTCCCTTTTTTGTTTTGGCCGGTGAAATCATGAACGCGGGCGGCCTGTCAAAGCGAATTGTCGACCTGCCGATGAAGCTGGTCGGCCATAAACCCGGCGGCCTGGGCTACGTGGGCGTTATTGCGGCAATGATTATGGCCAGCCTTTCCGGCTCTGCGGTAGCAGATACCGCTGCGGTCGCCGCGCTGCTGGTGCCGATGATGCGCTCCGCAAACTACCCGATCAACCGCTCCGTTGGGTTAATCGCTTCCGGCGGGATCATTGCGCCAATTATTCCACCCTCGATTCCTTTTATTATCTTCGGCGTTTCCAGCGGCTTGTCGATCAGCAAGCTGTTTATGGCCGGGATCGCACCGGGCATCATGATGGGCGCGGCGCTTATGCTCACCTGGTGGTGGCAGGCCGGGCGATTAAATCTCCCTTCTCAGCCTAAAGCAACACCGCGTGAAATCTGGCAATCATTGGTTTCAGGTATCTGGGCGCTGTTTTTACCGGTGATTATTATCGGCGGCTTCCGTTCCGGACTTTTCACGCCAACGGAGGCAGGGGCGGTTGCCGCGTTTTACGCCCTCTTTGTCGCCGTTGTTATCTATCGGGAATTAACGTTTTCCAGTCTCTACCACGTGCTGGTCAATGCCGCCAAAACGACGTCAGTCGTCATGTTTCTGGTGGCCGCGGCCCAGGTATCCGCCTGGCTGATTACGATCGCGGAATTACCCATGATGGTGTCAGATTTGCTGCAGCCGCTGGTCGACTCTCCGCGACTCTTATTTATCGTCATTATGATCTCAATTATGGTCGTCGGTATGGTGATGGATTTAACGCCAACGGTGTTAATTCTTACCCCTGTATTATTGCCATTAGTTAAAGAAGCCAATATTGACCCGATTTATTTCGGCGTCATGTTCATTATTAACTGCTCTATTGGATTAATCACACCGCCCGTTGGCAACGTCCTCAACGTTATTTCCGGGGTAGCAAAATTGAAATTTGATGACGCGGTAAGAGGCGTATTCCCTTACGTTGTCGTACTGATGTCGCTGCTGGTTTTATTTATTTTTATTCCCGAGCTAATTATCACACCGCTTAAATGGATTAATTAAAGGATAATATTATGAAATTACACGTTATTGCTCGTTCATTATTGATAGCTGGTCTGACGGTTTTCAGCGTGTCGTCTCTGGCGGCGCAATCTTTACGTTTTGGTTATGAAACACCGCAAACTGACTCCCAACATATTGCCGCGAAAAAATTTCACGAATTATTAAAAGAAAAAACTAACGGCGAATTAACGCTAAAACTCTTTCCTGACAGCACATTAGGTAACGCCCAGGCAATGATCAGCGGGGTGCGCGGCGGAACTATTGATATGGAAATGTCCGGTTCGAACAATTTCACCGGCCTGGCCCCTGTATTCAACTTACTTGATGTCCCCTTCCTGTTTCGCGATACCGCGCATGCGCATAAAACGCTCGACGGCAAAGTCGGCGATGAACTGAAAAAATCACTCGATTCAAAAGGGTTAAAAGTGCTGGCCTACTGGGAAAACGGCTGGCGCGACGTCACCAACTCCCGCGCGCCGGTAAAAACGCCGGGCGATTTGAAAGGCTTAAAAATCCGCACTAACAACAGCCCAATGAATATCGCGGCCTTTAAAATCTTCGGCGCGAACCCTATTCCGATGCCGTTCTCCGAAGTCTATACCGGCCTCGAAACCCGTACGATTGATGCCCAGGAACACCCTATCAACGTCGTGTGGTCAGCGAAATTCTATGAGGTACAGAAATACCTCTCCCTCACTCATCACGCCTATTCGCCTCTGCTGCTGGTGATCAATAAAGCCAAATTCGACGCTTTAAGCCCGCAGTTCCAGGAGGCACTGCTGAGTTCCGCCAAAGAAGCGGGTGACTATCAGCGCAAACTGGTCGCCGAAGATCAGCAAAAAATTATCGATGGCATGAAAGAAGCCGGAGTTGAAGTCCTGACCGATATCGACCGTAAAGCCTTCAGCGATGCGCTGGGCAGCCAGGTGCGCGATATGTTCCTGAAAGACAACCCGCAGGGCGCCGATCTCCTGAAAGCCGTGGACGAGGTGCAATAAGTCATGAGCAACTACTGGCTGGGGTTAGATTGTGGTGGGAGTTGGCTAAAAGCCGGGTTGTACGATGGCGCAGGCCGGGAAGTAGCGGTGCAACGCCTGCCGCTGCACGCTTTAAGCCCGCAGCCAGGCTGGGTTGAACGCGATATGACCGAACTGTGGCAACAGTGCGGCTCGGTCATCAGCAAACTGCTGACGCACACGGGGGTGAGCGGCTCACAAATCCGCGGTCTGGGTATTTCCGCTCAGGGTAAGGGCCTGTTCCTGTTAGATAAAAGCGATCGGCCATTAGGTAAAGCGATACTCTCTTCCGACCGTCGCGCCATGGAAATTGTCCAGCGCTGGCAAAAAGAAGCGGTTCCGCAAAAACTCTACCCGCTGACTCGGCAAACCCTGTGGACCGGGCATCCGGTCTCCCTTTTACGCTGGGTAAAAGAGAATGAGCCGCAGCGCTACGCGCAGATAGGCAGCGTCATGATGACGCATGACTATCTGCGCTGGTGCTTAACCGGCGTGAAAGGCTGTGAGGAGAGCAACATCTCCGAGTCCAACCTCTACAACATGGCGACGGGCCAGTACGACCCGCGTCTGACCGAGTGGCTGGGCATCAGTGAAATCGACAGCGCGCTGCCCCCCGTGGTGGGTTCAGCCGAAATCTGCGGGGAGATCACCGCTCAGGCAGCCGCCATCACCGGTCTGGCGGCGGGCACCCCCGTCGTCGGCGGCCTGTTTGATGTGGTTTCCACCGCCCTTTGCGCCGGTATTGAGGATGAATCAACGCTCAATGCGGTGATGGGCACCTGGGCCGTCACCAGCGGCATCGCTCACGGCCTGAGCGACCATGAGGCCCATCCTTACGTCTATGGCCGCTACGTCAATGACGGGCAGTATATCGTTCACGAAGCCAGCCCGACCTCCTCCGGCAACCTCGAATGGTTTACCGCCCAGTGGGGCGACCTCTCTTTTGACGAGATCAACCAGGCGGTCGCCAGCCTGCCGAAAGCCGGTAGCGACCTCTTTTTTCTGCCGTTTCTCTACGGCAGCAATGCCGGACTGGAGATGACCTGCGGCTTTTACGGCATGCAGGCGCTGCACACCCGCGCCCACCTGCTGCAGGCGATTTATGAAGGCGTGGTCTTCAGCCATATGACCCACCTCAACCGCATGCGTGAACGCTTTACCGACGTTTGCGCCCTGCGCGTTACCGGCGGCCCGGCCCACTCCGACGTCTGGATGCAGATGCTGGCGGACGTCAGCGGTTTACGCATTGAGCTGCCGCAGGTGGAGGAGACCGGCTGCTTCGGCGCGGCGCTGGCTGCCCGCGTCGGCACCGGCGTATATCGCGATTTCCGCGAGGCCCAACGCGACCTGCAGCACCCGGTGCGCACGCTGCTGCCGGACATGACCGCGCACGCCCTCTACCAGCGCAAATACCGCCAATACCAGGATTTGATTGAAGCACTACAGGGCTATCACGCCCGTATTAAGGAGCACGCATTATGAGCCGACCATTACTGCAACTGGCGCTCGACCACACCAGTCTGGAAGCAGCCCAACGCGATGTCGCCCTGCTACAGGATCATGTCGATATCGTTGAGGCCGGAACCATCCTTTGTTTAACCGAAGGCCTTAGCGCGGTGAAAGCCCTGCGAGCGCAGTGCCCGGAAAAAATCATCGTCGCCGACTGGAAAGTGGCCGATGCTGGTGAAACCCTGGCGCAGCAGGCTTTTGGCGCTGGCGCCAACTGGATGACTATCATCTGCGCCGCGCCGCTCGCGACCGTCGAGAAAGGCCACGCCGTCGCGCAATCCTGCGGCGGTGAAATTCAAATGGAGCTGTTCGGCAACTGGACGCTGGACGACGCCCGAGACTGGTATCGCACCGGCGTGCGTCAGGCGATTTATCATCGCGGACGCGATGCGCAGGCCAGCGGGCAACAGTGGGGAGAAGCGGACCTGGCACGCATGAAGGCGTTGTCCGACATCGGCCTTGAACTATCGATTACCGGCGGCATTACCCCAGCGGATCTGCCGCTGTTCCGCGACATTAACGTTAAGGCATTTATCGCCGGACGCGCGCTGGCAGGTGCCGCCCATCCGGCGCAGGTCGCCGCCGAATTCCACGCCCAAATTGACGCCATTTGGGGAGAAAAGCATGCGTAATCATCCATTAGGTATTTACGAGAAAGCACTGGCGAAAGATCTCAGTTGGCCAGAGCGGCTGGTGCTGGCAAAAAGCTGCGGTTTTGATTTTGTTGAGATGTCGGTGGATGAAACCGACGAACGTCTCTCACGCCTGGAGTGGACCTCGGCCCAACGCGCTTCGCTGGTGAACGCGATGCTGGAAAGCGGCGTCGCCATCCCGTCGATGTGCCTCTCCGCCCATCGTCGCTTCCCTTTTGGCAGCCGCGACGAAGCGGTACGCCAGCGGGCGCGTGAAATCATGACCAAAGCCATTCGCCTGGCGCGCGATCTCGGTATCCGCACCATCCAGTTGGCAGGTTACGACGTCTATTACGAAGAGCACGACGAAGGCACCCAGCAACGTTTCGCCGAAGGGCTGGCGTGGGCGGTGGAACAGGCCGCAGCGGCGCAGGTGATGCTGGCGGTGGAGATCATGGATACCGCGTTTATGAACTCCATCAGCAAGTGGAAAAAGTGGGACGAGATGCTTTCGTCACCGTGGTTCACCGTTTATCCAGACGTCGGCAACCTCAGCGCCTGGGGGAACAACGTGACCGCCGAGCTGAAGCTGGGTATCGACCGTATCGCCGCAATTCATCTGAAAGATACGCTGCCGGTGACCGGCGATAGCCCCGGCCAGTTCCGCGACGTGCCGTTTGGCGAAGGATGCGTTGATTTTGTGGGCATTTTTAAAACGCTGCATGAGCTGAATTATCGCGGTTCATTTCTGATTGAGATGTGGACAGAGAAAGCCAGTGAGCCGGTGCTGGAAATTATCCAGGCCCGCCGCTGGATTGAATCACGGATGCAGGAAGGAGGTTTCACATGTTAGAGCAACTGAAAGCCGAGGTGCTGGCGGCCAACCTGGCCCTCCCGGCGCACGGGCTGGTCACCTTTACCTGGGGCAACGTCAGCGCGGTCGATGAGACGCGCAAGCTGATGGTCATTAAGCCTTCCGGCGTCGAATATGAGGTGATGACCGCCGACGATATGGTGGTGGTAGAGATCGCCAGCGGTAAGGTCGTTGAAGGCAACAAAAAACCCTCGTCCGATACCGCGACCCATCTGGCGCTCTATCGCCGCTATCCGCAGATCGGTGGGATCGTGCATACCCATTCCCGCCATGCGACGATCTGGTCGCAGGCCGGGCTCGATCTGCCCGCCTGGGGCACCACCCACGCCGACTATTTCTATGGCGCGATCCCCTGTACCCGACTGATGACCGTTGAGGAGATTAACGGCGAGTACGAGTATCAGACCGGCGAGGTGATTATTAAAACCTTTGAAGAGCGCGGTCTGGATCCGGCGCAAATCCCGGCGGTATTAGTTCATTCACACGGCCCGTTTGCCTGGGGTAAAAATGCCGCCGATGCCGTCCACAACGCCGTGGTGCTTGAGGAGTGCGCCTATATGGGGCTGTTCTCGCGCCAGCTGGCCCCCCAGCTGCCGGATATGCAGCCTGAACTGCTCGATAAGCACTATCTGCGTAAACATGGCGCGAATGCCTATTACGGGCAGTAATACCGGCAGTCACAGCCTGTGTCGGATGGCGGCTGCGCCTTATCCGACCTACAAGATGTGCAATATCAATACGTTGTGATGAACTCTTGTAGGCCCGATAAGCAAAGCGCCATCGGGCATTCAGTTTGCAACCGCGTTGTCAGAGGGCCAAAGATTATACTCAAGAATTAACGTGTTCCTTACTGTAGCGCCGCTTCCAGGCGGTAGGCGTCAGGCCGGTGTGCTTGCGGAAGATCTGGCGAAAGTAACCAACGTCATTAAAACCGCACCGTTCCGCCACCTCTTTTAACGAACGCGCGTCGCTAATCAGCAACTTTTCCGCCTCGCGCACCCGCTGGCGGTGGATGGCTTCCGTTAGCGTAAGGTGAAATACCCGCCGATAAACGCGTCCCAGATAATCCACATTGCAATGCAGTTCTTTCGCCAGAACCGAGCTGGAAAGCGGCAGGTGATAGTGCGTTCGAATCAACTGCTGTACTTTCCAGGCCAGCGACACGCCAGCGGCCTCGGCGTTTTCATTCTGCCGGGCGTCAACGGTGAGCTGCTGCAAAATCAGCAGCACGATGAACTCCAGCGCCGGGCTGCGCTGGTGCTTTTCCTGCTCGTTCATAAACTGGCGAAAAAGCGCAATCAGCGCCTGCGGATCGGCAACCTGGGTATGCTGCGGCACGGAAAGATGCGTCAGCCAGCGCGGGTTGCTGTCCGGCGCTTTGACCTCAAAATGGAGCCAGTAAAATTTAAGATCGGCGGGAAACTCCTCAACGCCAATATGGCGGCGATGCGGCCAAAGCAACAGGCTTTCCCCGGCTTCGACACAGAAAACACATTCTTCTTCCTGAATTTTCAGGCAGCCTTTTTCCACAAATATAATTTCCCACGATTGCAGACGCCTGGCAGGATGACGCCCAATGCCGCGAGAAATAAATAATCCGCCGTTTTGGACTTTAATCGGTAATGTCATGGATAATTCGAGCATTAATATGTCATTTCCCGCTCATTCAGCACCGTATTTCATATTAGCTTTTGATTATTAACTAAAAATAGTCATTTCACTCGATCCATCTCACATTTTTAAATACGGGTCGGAATCGTCATCTTTTTTTACTCTTTTATCGCCTTGTCGCTCACCGCTATCTGGGCAAAATGAATCAGGTCATAACGCGAAAATAAAAATTACTGCCATAAAATACCCCGTCAGCGAGGAATATCTATGACCTCTACAGCCTTAAGGAGCACGAAATGAACGTACTGGAAGTCGATCTGCATAAACTGACGGTCAGCGATCCGTTCCTCGGACAGTATCAACAACTGGTTCGCGATGTGGTTATTCCTTACCAGTGGAATGCGTTAAACGATCGTATTCCAGAGGCTGAACCCAGCCATGCCATTGAAAATTTCCGCATTGCCGCAGGCCAGCAGACGGGCGACTTTTACGGCATGGTCTTTCAGGACAGCGACGTGGCGAAATGGCTGGAAGCGGTTGCCTGGTCACTGTGCCAGAAGCCCGATCCAGCGCTTGAGAAAACCGCCGATGAGGTGATTGAACTGGTGGCCGCCGCGCAGTGTGACGATGGCTATCTCAATACGTACTTTACGGCAAAAGCCCCGCAAGAACGCTGGAGCAACCTGGCGGAGTGCCACGAGCTTTATTGCGCCGGGCACCTGATTGAAGCGGGCGTCGCCTTCTTTCAGGCCACTGGCAAGCGTCGGCTGCTAGACGTCGTTTGTCGCCTGGCCGATCATATCGACAGCACTTTCGGCCCTGGCGAAAATCAGCTGCACGGCTATCCGGGCCACCCGGAAATTGAGCTGGCGCTGATGCGTCTGTATGAGGTAACAGAGCAGCCGCGCTATATGGCGCTGGCAAGCTACTTTATCGGGCAGCGCGGCGTCCAACCGCACTTCTACGACGAAGAGTACGAAAAACGCGGCCAGACCTCGTACTGGCATACCTACGGCCCGGCGTGGATGGTCAAAGACAAAGCCTACAGCCAGGCGCATCTGCCAATTTCGCAGCAGCAGACGGCCATTGGCCACGCGGTACGTTTTGTCTATCTGATGACTGGCGTGGCGCATCTCGCTCGCCTGAGCAACGATGAAGGCAAACGCCAGGACTGCCTGCGCCTGTGGAAAAATATGGCGCAGCGTCAGCTGTATATCACCGGCGGGATTGGCTCGCAGAGCAGCGGCGAAGCCTTTAGCAGCGATTACGATTTACCGAATGATTCGGTCTATGCGGAAAGCTGCGCTTCAATCGGCCTGATGATGTTCGCCCGCCGGATGCTGGAAATGGAAGCCGATAGCCAGTACGCCGACGTGATGGAGCGCGCGCTGTACAACACCGTCCTCGGCGGTATGGCGCTGGATGGCAAGCATTTCTTCTACGTCAACCCGCTGGAAGTGCATCCAAAATCGTTAAAATTCAACCATATTTACGATCACGTTAAGCCCATCCGCCAGCGCTGGTTTGGCTGCGCCTGCTGCCCGCCGAATATCGCCCGCGTGCTCACCTCCCTTGGTCACTACATCTACACGCCGCGTGCGGATGCGCTGTACATCAATATGTACGTGGGTAACAGCATGGAAATACCGGTTGGAAATGGCGCGCTCAAACTGCGGATTGGCGGGAACTACCCGTGGCAAGAGCAGGTGAAGATCGCCATCGACTCTGTGCAGCCGGTACGTCACACGCTGGCGCTACGTCTGCCGGACTGGTGCCCTGAGGCAAAAGTGACGCTCAACGGGCTGGAAGTGGAGCAGGATATTCGCAAAGGTTATCTGCATATCCGTCGGACCTGGCAGGAGGGCGATACGATAACCCTGACGCTGCCGATGCCGGTTCGCCGCGTGTATGGCAATCCGCTGGCGCGTCACGTCGCCGGTAAGGTCGCCATTCAGCGCGGGCCGCTGGTCTATTGCCTTGAGCAGGCCGATAACGGCGAAGAACTGCATAATCTGTGGTTACCGAAAGAGAGTGAGTTCCGGGTCTTTGAGGGCAAAGGGCTTTTTGCGCATAAGATGCTGATTCAGGCTGAAGGCGAGAAGCAAAGCGCCCCAGATGCGCAGCATCAGGCGTTGTGGCACTACGATAACGCGCCGTCATCGCGCCAGCCGCAGACGCTAACGTTCATTCCGTGGTTTAGCTGGGCCAACCGTGGCGAGGGCGAAATGCGGATTTGGGTTAACGAGCGGTAATACTGTGCCGGATGGCGACTGCGCCTTATCCGGCCTACAAGATTTGCAATATCAGTATATTGCGATGAATTTTTGTAGGCCCGATAAGCGCAGCGCCATCGGGCATTACCTCTTGCGTCAGAACAGCCCCAGCGGCTTATCGGAATAGCTCACCAGCAGGCACTTGGTTTGCTGGTAGTGTTCCAGCATCATCTTATGCGTTTCGCGCCCGATGCCCGACTGCTTATAGCCGCCGAACGCAGCATGTGCCGGATAGGCGTGATAGCAGTTGGTCCATACGCGCCCGGCCTGAATGCCGCGCCCCATCTTATAGGCCAGATTGCCGTTGCGGCTCCAGACGCCAGCGCCCAGGCCGTATTGGGTATCGTTAGCGATTTCCAGCGCCTCCTCCATGGTTTTAAAGGTGGTTACCGCCAGCACCGGGCCAAAGATCTCCTCCTGAAAGACGCGCATATTGTTCTTACCAAACAGAATGGTAGGCTCAAGGTAATAGCCCTCTTTAAGTTCGCCATCCAGCTCCTTGCGTCGCCCACCGGTCAGAATATCGGCCCCCTCTTTTTTACCGATATCGATATAATTGAGGATAGTCTCAAGCTGGCCGTGGGAGACCTGCGCCCCCATCTGTGTACCGCTATCTAGCGGGTTCCCGCTGCGAATGCTCTCTACCCGGCGAATAGCGCGCTCCATAAAGCGCTCATAGATGGACTCCTGGACCAGCGCACGGCTTGGACAGGTACACACCTCGCCCTGGTTAAAGGCAAACAGGGCAAATCCCTCCAGCGCTTTATCAAAGAACGCATCTTCCTCATCCATCACGTCGGCGAAGAAGATATTGGGCGACTTGCCGCCTAACTCCAGCGTCACTGGAATAATATTCTGCGTGGCGTACTGCATGATCTGTTGACCCACTTCCGTCGAACCGGTAAACGCCACCTTCGCGATACGTTTCGAGGTCGCCAGATATTCGCCAATCTCGCCGCCCGCGCCGTTCACGACGTTGACGACGCCCGGCGGTAACAGATCGCCAATGACTTCCATTAACAGCAGAACGGAAAGCGGCGTCAGGCGTGCCGGTTTAAGCACCACGCAGTTACCCGCCGCCAGCGCGGGCGCCATTTTCCAGCTTGCCATCAACAACGGAAAGTTCCACGGGATTATCTGTCCCACGACGCCAAGCGGTTCGTGAAAATGGTAGGCCACAGTTTCGCTATCAACTTCGCTGATCCCGCCCTCCTGCGCACGTATACAGGAGGCGAAATAGCGGAAATGATCGATCGCCAGCGGTACGTCGGCGGCGCTGGTTTCACGAATCGGTTTACCGTTATCCCAGGTTTCCGCTGTCGCCAACAGTTCGAGGTTTTGTTCCATCCGATCGGCGATCTTAAACAAGATAGCGGCACGGTCTTGTACTGACGTATGCGCCCACTTATCTTTCGCCTTATGCGCGGCGTCGAGCGCTAAATCGATATCTTTTTTACCGGAGGAAGCGACTTCACATAGCGGCTGGCCGGTCACTGGCGTCAGGTTTTGATAATATTCGCCGTCGGCGGGCGCAACCCAGTCACCACCAATAAAATTGTCATAGCGGGCTTTTAACTTCAGTGGGTACCCGTATTCACCTGGCTGAATACGTGTTGAAGGGGGATTGTTCGTCATGACCAACTCCTTATTGTAAAGGTACTCCACAAGGGTAGACGGTGCTGGTGAATTTTTCGCCAATGATTTCCCGCTTTACGACAGCAATCACGAATTACTTTCCTTTACGTTTCTCCGTCTGGTTTTAGCCATACTAAACAGGTGCCTGTTTAACGTACGGAGAACACTATGCAGCAATATATCGGTATTGATGTGGGAGGAACTCACGTCAAATATGGCGTGATTAACAGTGACGGCGAAGAATTAACCCATCATCAATTCGATACGCCAGAGGACGCCTCCACGTTTACCCGCAAATGGCAGGATGTGGTGGCGCGTTGCCAACAGGACTATGACATTGCGGCAATCGGGGTTAGTTTCCCCGGCCATATTAATCCCCATAACGGTCATGCGGCAAAAGCGGGCGCGCTGGCTTACCTGGATGACGTCAACCTGATGGAGTTGTTCAGCGGGCTGACCGATCTGCCGCTGGTCGTGGAGAACGACGCGAACTGTGCGGCGCTGGGCGAAATGTGGCGAGGTGCCGGGCAGCATTATGACAATCTGGTCTGTATTACCATTGGAACCGGCATTGGCGGCGGTATTATCGTCGGACGAGAACTGTATCGCGGCGCGCATTTTCACGCCGGTGAATTCGGCGTCATGCCGGTCGGGAATAATGGCGAAAGTATGCATAAAATCGCGTCAACCAGCGGATTAATGGCGTCGTGCCGCCAGGCGCTGGCGCTGCCTGCCGAAGAGATGCCGCCTGCGGATGTGATCTTCGAACGAATGGCGACCGATGTTCATCTGCGTGAGGCGGTCAATGACTGGGCGCGTTATCTTTCACGCGGCGTTTACAGCGTGATCTCTATGTTTGATCCGGGCGTGGTGCTGATCGGCGGAGGAATAAGCGAACAGGAAAAGCTCTACCCGCTCCTGACGCGGCATCTTGAAACGTTTGAAATGTGGGAGGCGCTCCAGGTGCCGATTCAGCCCTGCCAACTGGGAAATCAGGCGGGCAGGCTGGGCGCCGTCTGGCTGGCGCAGCAAAAGCTCGCCCGAAGCTAACGAGTTACGCCTTATCCGGCCTGCATCGTCTACGCAGGCCCGGTAAGCGTCCGCGCCACCGGGCAAAGGCGTTACATCGCCGTGCGATAAAGTTCCACAATCTCATCGTGAGTCGCCTGAATAAGGCGCAAAGAATACGGGCAAAATTATTCTGATAACAGGTTCACGCTGGCTATTTTAAGAAGCCAGAAAAATAAAAAGCAACGCAATAATTGTATTGCTTCATTTGTTATTTAATTTAACCATTTCATTCTTTTTGCGGAAATAATAACGCATCACGTAATAAATGATCATTCCCACGACGTCGTGTAAACCCAATCCGGTCAAAATATTCAAGGATCTGAATGGCCAGTTTCCGCCCTACATTCAGCCTGTCGCGAAAATCCGCCGCACACGTTGATCCTCTCTCTTGATCCAGCTCGCGGATCATATTGGCGAAAGCGACAATCCGATCGTTACGATAGTACCGATCTTTTACGATCGCGGTAATGATGCCTTGCTGTGCCGCCTGCCGCAGCACCAGCCGCATCAATTGTTCTTCCGTTCCGGTCTCTTTCGCCAGATCGCGTACCCACCAGGGCTCATCGCCAAATAGCGGTTCGACTTTTTGCCAGACGGCCTGCTGCTCATCGCTAAATCCTGCTTTATGATCCGGCAGATGCAACCAACCGTGATGGCTATGAATCAGGCCGTCGTCGCGCATCCGCTCGATCAGCATCAGAACCAGCGCTTCATCCTCCATCGGCAGGGCCATGCGGCGTAAACGCTCGCGTCCCGGCCCCGGTTCATCGCGGTGCTGTTCGTGGTAGGTCGCCAGCGTATCAAGAATCTTACGCTGCCAGCGGGCGGCGACGGGCGCGCTTAACAGATTGTCTCCGGCCTGGATAAAACCATGTTGCTCAATAAGCTGACGCATACCGACAGGATTAAGCTGACGCGCCCAACCGAAATCCGGCAGGTTGACGGCGCCGCGTTCCAGATGAATGGCCAACGCCGCGCTATCGTCCTGCGCGGCGGCAAGCGTTGAAAGCCAGTGCAAATAATCTGGCTTACGTTTACCGCGACGCGGCGCCTTAAGCGTCACCACGCGTGCGCCGGCAAGGGTGGCGCGTGCGGAAATATCACGCAGCACCAGTCTGTCATTATCGGCCAGCCACAACGGCGTATCAAAGATCAGCTCGGCCAGCCCGCCTTCCAGCAAAGAGACGCGACCGGTCACATGGCTGGCGGCATGGTGAATATGTAGCGGTTGCCATTGGGAAAGCGGCGCATGAAGCGCCAGAGAAACGATCACCCGGGAAAAAGCTTCCCCCACCGGCGCATCGGAAAGCAGCCAGTCGCCGCGGTTAAGCTGCTCCTTCTCCGCATCGCCCGCAATATTGAGCGCAATACGTTGCCCGGCATACGCATGGTCGGTGGGCTGATTTTGCGCGTGTAGACTTCGTACGCGCATCGGCGTATTAACGCCGGTCAACCATAGCGTATCGCCCACGTTTACCTCTCCGCTCAACGCCGTTCCGGTCACCACCAGTCCCGCCCCTTTCACCGTAAACGCACGGTCGATAGCCAGACGGAAGCGATGCTGCGCGGCGTGTAAACGTGCAGGAAGCTGCTGTAAATGAGCGCGAAGTTCTGCAATACCGCGTCCTTCATTGGCGGCGGTGACAAATAAAACGGTATCGGCGAAGCCATAGTTGTCGAGCGCCGCCAGCACCTCTTCACGTACTTCACCGATACGCGCCTCGTCCACGCGATCGGCTTTGGTCAGCGCGACGGTGAGCTGGAGATTACCCGTCAGTTGTAGGATCTGTAAATGCTCGCGCGTTTGCGCCATGACGCCGTCATCACAGGCGACCACCAGCAAAGCGTGATCGATACCGCCTACGCCCGCCAGCATGTTAGAGAGGAATTTTTCATGCCCAGGCACATCGATAAAGCCCAGCACACGACCATCCGGCTGCGGCCAATAGGCGTAGCCCAGATCGATAGTCATCCCGCGTTTTTTCTCTTCCGGCAGGCGATCGGCATTGACCCCGGTAATCGCCTGGAGCAACGTCGTTTTACCGTGGTCTACGTGTCCGGCAGTTGCAATAATCATTTCAGCATCATCTCCATAAACCGGCTTTCGTCTTCAAGACAGCGCATATCCAGCCATAAACGGCCATCATAAATTCGGCCAATGACCGGTACAGGCAGCATGCGCCAGCGGGCCGCCAGCGCCTCCAGCCGACTACCGCGCCCGTCGTGCGGGGTAAAGGTCATGGCGGCGCTGGGAAGGCGGTCTACCGGTAATGAACCGCTGCCGATTTGCGACAGGCAGGGTTTAACCTCCAGCGCAAATTCATCGCCGTAACGTGCCGCCAGCCGCGCCTGTAACCGCTGCGCTTGTTCGCGAATCGACGCTTCACTGCGAGTTAACAGACGCAGGGTGGGTAATTTCTCCGCCAACGCTTCCGGGTGCAGATACAGACGTAACGTTGCCTCCAGCGCCGCCAGCGTCATTTTATCAGCGCGCAGAGCGCGCTTCAGCGGATGGCTTTGCAGTTGGGCAATCATCGCTTTTTTGCCGACGATAATCCCGGCCTGCGGCCCGCCCAGCAACTTATCGCCGGAGAAGCTTACCAGGCTGACGCCTGCGGCAATGAGCTGCTGCGGCATCGGCTCTTTGGGTAAGCCATATTGACTTAAATCCACCAGCGAACCGCTGCCCAGATCCGCCACCACCGGAATATCCAGCTCTCGCCCGATTTCCGCCAGTTCCGCTTCCTCTACCGTTTTGGTAAAGCCCTCAATGCTGTAATTACTGGTATGCACCTTCATCAACAGCCCGGTATTTTCATTTACCGCCTGACGGTAATCTTTCGCGTGCGTCCGGTTGGTGGTGCCCACTTCATGCAGCGTACAGCCCGCCTGGCGCATAACATCCGGAATACGAAACGCGCCGCCGATTTCGACCAGCTCGCCACGCGAAACTACCACCTCTTTGCCGCTGGCGGTCGCCGCCAACATCAGCAATACCGCCGCCGCATTGTTATTGACGATACAGGCGTCCTCCGCCCCGGTGATTCGGCATAACAGCGTCGCCAGCGCCCGGTCGCGATGCCCCCGCCCGGCGCCATCTAAATCGTATTCCAGCGTCACCGGCGCGCGCATCGCCTGCGTTACCGCCTCAACCGCTTCTTGCGCCTGCAATGCGCGGCCAAGATTGGTGTGCAACACCGTCCCCGTCAGGTTAATCACCGGGCGCAGCGCGCTTTGCGCCGCATTTTCCAGCCGGAGTTTCGCCTCTTGCGCCCAGTCTGCGTACCAGTCGGGAAGCGTTTGCGTATTCCGGATGACGTCGCGCGCGTCGTCAAGCATCCGCCTAAGCAGATCAACCACCTGGGTATGGCCATACCGATCGCGCAGAGAAAGAAAGGCGCTATCGTGCAATAAACGATCGATAGCAGGAAGCTGGCTGTAGAGTGTACGCGTTTCGCTTGTCATGAAAATGCCTGGCTGTTGGTGGCCCTCTCCTGGTGGGAGAGGGATATCGACATAAGGGGGATTGTAACGTGAGTTTGCTCAGGCGGACATAATGCGCGTCAAGCCTTTGGCGCTTCGGTGCGGGCAAAGCTTTCGCGTTGAAAAAGCGTTTCGACCAGTTTGACCAGGTGGGGGCGGCTAACACACCAGCCAGGCGCGACCCGGCGGAAGTTGAGATAGCCTACCGCACAGGCAATCGCGATAGTCGCCAGATTGACCGTATCCGTTTTTAGCGTCCCGTCGCTCAGATAACTTTCGAGCATATCCAGGCTGCGGTTGATTTTTTCCCGCTGGCGCAACAGTTCCGTTTCCGATTGTTGCGCCGCCGGGCGCGCCTGTTCGCGTACAGAAACCAACGCTGCATCCATAATGCCGTCAGCCAACGCTTCAAGCTGGCGAACTTTAAGCGCTGCCATCGGGTCACGCGGGAGCATCGCTGGCGCGATATCCAGCAGCTCAATATATTCCGCGATGATCGGCGAATCGAACCAGTACTCCCCTTTCTCCGTCACCAGCGCTGGCACCTTACCCAGAGGGTTGTATTGCGCCACGCCGTTATCCGCCTCGTAGGGTAGTTCATTAATAAATTCGAAGGTAATGCCTTTTTCGAGCAGCAGAACAGAGATTTTGCGCACAAAAGGGCTGGTGTAGCTACCGATGAGTTTCATGCCGTGTCCTTTTTGCCAACCAGTAAAAATCATAGTATGGCTCAAATAAGACGAAAAGAGACACAAAAGGAGGTTGCTGAATGACATAACGTGAGAGGGCTCGCGACAAAATGTTTGCCGGATCGTATTGACGTTACCCGGGCTTAAAATTTCTTGTGAAGAGGATCACAAAAATTCAACAAAGCACCAAAATAAAAATGTGAAATATCTCACATAAAATGGTCTTTTAAGGGCTAAAAATTAGATTCGTTGTTTTTTTACACAGCCAATTTGTGATCAATATCACATCAATTACCTCTCTACCCCCTATATTTATGTGACACAAATCACATAAATTGTCCCTGTCTGGACAGTTGAACGATTCAGTGCCAGATTGCGCAGTATCTACACTACAGGGTCCGGCTACCTCTGCCGCTACATTAACAAACCTCGGGCTTTCAGCCTGCGCGACAGCAACATAAGAAGGGGTGTTTTTATGTCATCCGATATTAAGATCAAAGTGCAAAGCTTTGGTCGATTCCTCAGCAATATGGTGATGCCTAATATCGGCGCGTTTATCGCGTGGGGTATTATCACCGCATTATTTATTCCAACAGGGTGGTTGCCTAACGAAACGCTGGCGAAACTGGTTGGTCCGATGATCACCTACCTGCTGCCGCTGCTCATCGGTTATACCGGCGGTCGTCTGGTTGGCGGCGAACGCGGCGGCGTGGTGGGCGCTATCACTACCATGGGCGTTATTGTCGGCGCGGATATGCCGATGTTCCTCGGCTCGATGATCGCCGGTCCATTAGGCGGCTACTGCATTAAGAAATTCGACAGTTGGGTAGACGGTAAGATCAAATCCGGTTTTGAGATGCTGGTGAACAACTTCTCCGCTGGCATCATCGGTATGATCCTCGCCATCCTGGCGTTCCTCGGTATTGGTCCGGCGGTTGAAGTCCTGTCCAAAATTCTGGCGGCGGGCGTTAACTTCATGGTGGCGCACGATATGCTGCCGCTGGCGTCCATTTTTGTTGAACCGGCGAAAATCCTGTTCCTCAATAACGCGATTAACCACGGCATCTTCTCACCGCTGGGTATCCAGCAGTCCCATGAGATGGGTAAATCCATCTTCTTCCTGATTGAAGCTAACCCGGGTCCAGGGATGGGCGTCCTGCTGGCGTACATGTTCTTCGGTCGCGGCAGCGCTAAACAGTCTGCGGGCGGCGCGGCAATTATCCACTTCCTGGGCGGTATCCATGAGATCTACTTCCCGTACGTGCTGATGAACCCACGCCTGATTCTGGCGGTGATTCTCGGCGGTATGACTGGCGTATTCACCCTGACCATCCTGAACGGCGGTCTGGTTTCTCCGGCTTCTCCTGGCTCCATTCTGGCCGTACTGGCGATGACGCCAAAAGGCGCTTACTTCGCTAACATCGCTGCCATCGTGGCGGCAATGGCGGTCTCCTTCGTGGTTTCTGCAATTCTGCTGAAAACCAGCAAAGTGAAAGAAGAAGATGACATTGAAGCGGCCACCCGTCGTATGCAGGACATGAAAGCGGAATCTAAAGGCGCCTCTCCGCTGGCGGCTGGCGACGTGACCAACGACCTGAGCCATGTGCGTAAAATCATCGTGGCTTGCGATGCCGGTATGGGTTCCAGCGCGATGGGCGCAGGGGTACTGCGTAAGAAAGTACAGGATGCGGGCCTGAGCCAGATCTCCGTCACCAACAGCGCCATTAACAATCTGCCGCCGGATGTGGATCTGGTCATTACTCACCGTGACCTTACCGAGCGCGCGATGCGTCAGGTACCGCAGGCGCAGCATATTTCGCTGACCAACTTCCTGGATAGCGGCCTGTACACCAGCCTGACCGAACGTCTGGTTGCCGCACAGCGCCACAATACTAATGAAGAGAAAGTACGCGATCATCTGAAAGACAGCTTTGAGGAGGGTGATAACAACCTGTTCAAACTGGGTGCGGAGAATATCTTCCTGGGCCGTAAAGCCGCTAACAAAGAAGAGGCGATTCGCTTTGCCGGTGAACAACTGGTGAAAGGCGGCTATGTTGAGCCGGAATACGTCGAGGCGATGCTGGACCGCGAAAAGCTGACACCGACTTACCTCGGTGAATCCATCGCAGTTCCGCACGGTACGGTAGAAGCGAAAGACCGCGTGCTGAAAACCGGCGTGGTGTTCTGCCAGTATCCGGAAGGCGTACGCTTCGGTGAAGAAGAAGACGATATTGCCCGTCTGGTCATTGGTATCGCCGCACGTAACAATGAGCACATCCAGGTCATCACCAGCCTGACCAACGCGCTGGATGATGAATCCGTGATCGAACGTCTGGCGCACACCACCAGCGTGGATGAAGTGCTGGAACTGCTGGCAGGTAAAAAAGCTTAACAGTTAAGTATCCCCAAAATAGTTCGAGCTGCAGGAAGGCGGCAACGCAGTGAATCCCCAGGAGCGTACATAAGTACGTGACTGGGGTGAGCGAGGAGAGCCAACGCATCTGCAGTTCGAAATATGAAGGCGATATCCTCTCCCTTGTGGAGAGGGTTAGGTTGAGGGAAAAGCCTCGCCCCAGCCCTCTCGGGTAAAAACATTAATGAAGGTTAATACTATGAAAGCATTACATTTTGGCGCAGGTAATATCGGTCGTGGCTTTATCGGCAAACTGCTGGCTGACGCGGGGATACAACTGACGTTTGCGGATGTAAATCAGGTCGTACTCGATGCCCTGAATGCCCGTCATAGCTATCAGGTTCATGTTGTGGGTGAAAATGAGCAGGTGGATACCGTTTCCGGCGTCAACGCTGTCAGCAGCATCGGCGATGATGTTGTCGACCTGATTGCCCACGTTGATTTAATCACTACTGCCGTGGGTCCGGTTGTGCTTGAGCGTATCGCTCCGGCCATCGCTAAAGGGCTGGCAAAACGTAAGGCGCAGGGCGTGGATGCCCCGCTGAATATCATCGCCTGTGAAAACATGGTGCGCGGCACCACACAGCTGAAAGGCCACGTAATGAATGCGCTGGCGGATGGCGATAAAGCCTGGGTTGAACAGCACGTCGGTTTTGTCGATTCCGCCGTTGACCGCATCGTGCCGCCATCTGCTTCTGCGACCCATGACCCGCTGGAAGTGACGGTAGAAACCTTCAGCGAGTGGATCGTCGATAAAACCCAGTTTAAAGGCGCGTTGCCAAACATCCCGGGGATGGAGTTAACGGATAACCTGATGGCATTTGTCGAACGTAAACTCTTCACGCTGAACACAGGTCATGCTATAACCGCGTACCTCGGCAAATTAGCCGGTCATCAAACCATTCGCGACGCTATTCTCGATGAGAGTATTCGCGCGGTGGTGAAAGGCGCGATGGAAGAAAGCGGCGCGGTGCTGATCAAACGCTACGGTTTTGATGCCGACAAACATGCGGCATACATTCAGAAAATCCTCGGTCGTTTTGAAAACCCGTATCTGAAAGATGACGTCGAACGCGTAGGTCGTCAGCCGCTACGCAAACTCAGCGCGGGCGACCGTCTGATCAAACCGCTGCTTGGCACCCTGGAATATGGTCTGCCGCATGTGAATCTGGTCAAAGGGATCGCGGCGGCGATGCATTTCCGTAGCGATGAAGATCCGCAGGCGCAAGAGTTGGCGGCACTGATTACCGAAAAAGGCCCGCAGGCCGCGCTGGCGCAAATTTCCGGGCTGGATGCCAATAGCGATGTGGTGGCGGAGGCGGTTAACGCATATAACGCGACCAAATGACGCAGAATCCGGCGCAGGTTAGCCTGCGCCCAAATAACAGATTGTCAGATATGCAGGCAATAATGGAACAAACCCAGGCCTTTGAAAATCGTGTGCTTGAGCGTCTGAATGCTGGCAAAACCGTACGGAGCTTCCTGATTACCGCCGTCGAGTTATTGACCGAGGCGGTGAATATTCTGGTGCTCCAGGTGTTTCGCAAAGACGACTATGCCGTGAAATACGCTGTGGAACCGTTGCTGGATGGCGACGGGCCGCTGGGCGATCTTTCGGTACGTCTGAAACTTATCTATGGCCTGGGCGTACTCAGCCGCACCGAATATGAAGATGCGGAGCTGTTAATGGCGCTGCGCGAAGAGCTGAATCACGACGGCAATGAGTACGCCTTTACCGACGATGAAATCCTCGGGCCGTTTGGCGAACTGCACTGCGTCATGGCGCTACCGCCGCCGCCGCATTTTGATACGTCCGACGCGGCGCTATACGCCATGCAAATTCAGCGCTACCAGCAGGCGGTGCGTTCGACGATGGTCCTCTCTCTGACCGAGCTGATTTCTAAAATCAGCTTAAAAAAGGCCTTTCAAAAGTAAATCCCGCCGTTAACCTCTTTCTTCTTCTTTTGGTCGGTACAGCCGCCGGTAATATTCCAGACGCTGCAAATAAATGGGCGCGCTCTCCGACGGCACCTCGGAAGGAACATAATCACGCGGCGGCGTTTTATTCAGGTATTCACGGAACGCCTGGCTGGACGCCATAAAATCGACGGCTTTATCAATAAGAAGTGGTACGTTCTCACCTATTTTTGCCATGATAGATCCTCCATGTGGGACCCGCGTCTGACTCCCGCGGTCGCTTATTTGAGTTTAGGATCAATTTAGCGTTGTCATTGAGGAAAATGTGCTTAATCGCTTTTCTTGCCGACAAAAGGGCGCTTCATCTTTTCTTTCGACAAAAAGGATTTTATTCTCAACGAGATAATTAAATAATGAGCAGTGTAATACTTGCCATAATTGATTATCTTTACGTCATGAGTTGTGAAGAATCACTCACTGCGCGCATACTATAAGGTATCTATCCCATTTCTATCAGAAGCTATCCCATGAAAGAAGTTGAAAAAAACGAAATTAAACGCCTGAGCGATCGTCTTGACGCTATTCGCCACCAGCAGGCAGGTCTCTCTCTGGTTGAATCCGCCGATAAATACGCGGAGCTGGAAAAAGAAAAAGAGACGCTGGAAGCAGAAATTATCCGTCTGCGCGAAGTACACAGCCAGAAACTGAGTAAAGAAGCGCAGAAGCTGATGAACCTGCCGTTTCGCCGCGCGATCACTAAAAAAGAGCAGGCCGACATGGGCAAGTTGAAGAAAAGCGTGCGTGGCCTGATTGTTGTCCACCCGATGACGGCGCTGGGCCGGGAAATGGGGCTCAAAGAGATGACAGGTTTCGCGAAGAGCGAGTTCTAAACCTTCCGCATCCCAGGCTCTCAGGACACCCGTTGTACGGAGGATGTCTTGAGAGCATCGGGCTATATTCCGAATTTTTCATGGAAGTATTTACACCGATTATATACAAGTTCATTTTTAACGGTAATCCCTGCTTTTTCAGGATGAAAAATCCCACTATCGTGCCTGTTTGTATTTATACAATGAATTTTTTCATCCTCTTTTCTCATACCCCGCAGAATATGATTGACCCGCAAAATTAAATAACATTATCATCCCTGAAAAAAATCCCCATACATAAACATTATAATTATATTTTTATAAAGCATTGCTATGAGCAATTGATAAATAACGTCGGGTTTTTGCGCGCTTCTATAGAAGCGACGAATGTTTTCATTCTAACCATACGTTAATGAGTTATTGGCAATACTCGCTGAATGATGAGCTAGTTGTATAAATAACAGGTTAACTATTTATATTATATAAATTATTAACAAGGATATTTCATATGCACAAAAATGGAAAATTTATCCCCCTGCTTGCGTTGGGATTCACATTCTTTTTATCTGGTTGTGATTACTTCGCAGATAAACACCTTGTTGAAGAAATGAAAGAACAACAAAAAGAACAAGAAACAAAGATAAACCTGTTAGAAAAACAACAAAAAGAACAAGAAGCAAAGATAAATCTGTTAGAAAAACAACAAGCTACGATTATCAACACAACCAAAAAGGTCACCGAAGTCGTTGGCCGCGTTGAACGCAAACAACGGCTATTCGACTATACAGAACTGGACCCATCACAAACGCACTATTTTATTATTAACAACGGCAATATCGGATTAGCCGGGCGTATTCTATCTATTGAGCCAATAGATAATGGAAGTGTTATTCATCTTGATTTAGTTAACTTACTCAGCATTCCGGTATCAAACCTTGCGTTTAATATGACATGGGGTACGAAAAAACCTTCCGAGGCAAAAGATCTGCCTCGCTGGAAACAACTCCTGCTCAACACGAAAATGGACTCGACAATCGAACTCTTACCGGGAGCATGGACAAACGTCACGCTAACATTAAAAGGCGTATCGCCCAATAATCTTAAGTATCTAAAAATAGGTATTGACATGGAGAATGTCATATTCGACAGCATACAACCTATTAACGATACAAAAAAGAAGCCAAAAAAATAATAGCCATTGATACAATTATTTTAGAAAAGGAAATTACTCATTCATGAATAGAATATTTAAAGTCCTCTGGAATGCCGCTACGGGAACATTTGTTGTCACCAGCGAAACCGCAAAAAGCCGCGGCAAAAAAAACGGCCGCAGAAAGCTGGCGGTTTCCGCACTCATCGGTCTTAGCAGCATTATGGTTTCTGCGGATGCACTGGCCAACGCAGGAAACGATACAGGCGACGGCGTTACTCCAACGGGTACCCAGACTGGAGGAAAAGGGTGGATTGCAATTGGTACCGATGCCACAGCCAATACTTACACCAACGTTGATGGCGCAAGCGCCGCAATGGGTTATAAAGCCTCCGCGATGGGGAAATGGAGTACCGCCATTGGTTCCTACAGCCAGTCCACCGGCGACTCTTCGTTAGCGCTTGGCGTAAAATCGGTTTCTGCCGGTGACCGGGCCATTGCAATGGGCGCCTCATCCTCAGCCAGTGGAAGTTATTCAATGGCAATGGGTGTGTATGCCAATTCGAGCGGCGCAAAATCGGTTGCGTTAGGTTATAAATCTGTCGCGAGCGGAGCAACTTCCTCTGCATTAGGTTATCAAGCTACTGCGAGCGGCGACGACAGCGCTGCTTTTGGTAATGGCGCAAAAGCGGTAGGCACCAACTCAGTTGCCCTTGGCTCGGGCTCTATTGCCCAGGAAGACAATTCCGTCGCCGTGGGTAACAGCACCACTCAGCGGCAGATCACCTACGTTGCTAAAGGCGACATCAATTCCACCAGTACCGATGCCGTTACAGGTGCGCAAATTTATTCTTTAAGTCAATCCGTCGCCGATCGACTCGGCGGAGGGGCTTCCGTTAATTCTGATGGTACAGTGAATGCGCCCCTCTACGAGGTAGGCACAGGCATCTACAATAACGTAGGCAGTGCATTAAGCGCACTTAACACGTCTATCACTAACACAGAGGCCTCTGTCGCAGGATTAGCCGAAGACGCGCTGTTGTGGGATGACAGCACCAGCGCCTTTAGCGCTAGCCACACGGGAAACGCCAGCAAAATCACCAATCTGGCGGCAGGCACCCTGGCCGCAGACAGCACCGACGCCGTTAACGGCTCCCAGTTGTTTGATACGAACGAGAAAGTGGATCAGAACACTGCTGATATCACCGCCAATACCGACAGCATTAACCAGAACACCGCTGATATCACCGCCAATACCGACAGCATCAATCAGAACACAACCGATATCGCCGCCAATACGACCAGCATCAATCAGAACACCACTGATATCGCCACCAACACCACCAATATCAACAGTCTGAGCGACTCCGTCACCACGCTCACCGATGATGCACTGCTTTGGGATGCAGCCTCTGGCGCATTCAGCGCTAAGCACAACGGAAACGACAGCAAAATCACCAATCTGGCGGCGGGTACCCTGGCCGCTGACAGCACCGACGCCGTTAACGGCTCCCAGTTGTTTGATACAAATGAGAAAGTGGATCAGAACACCGCTGATATCACCACCAATACCAACAGCATCAATCAGAACACCACTGATATTGCCACCAACACCACCAATATCAACAACCTGAGCGATTCCATCACCACGCTCACCGATGATGCCCTGTTGTGGGATGCAGCCTCTGGCGCATTCAGCGCTAACCACAACGGAAGCGCCAGCAAGATCACCAATCTGGCGGCGGGCACCCTGGCCGCGGACAGCACCGATGCGGTTAACGGCTCCCAGTTGTTTGCCACCAACGAAAATGTGTCTCAGAACACCGCTGATATCACCACCAATACCAACAGCATCAATCAGAACACCACTGATATTGCCACCAACACCACCAATATCAACAACCTGAGCGATTCCATCACCACGCTCACCGATGATGCCCTGTTATGGGATGCAGCCTCTGGCACATTCAGCGCCAGCCGTAGCGGAAGCGCCAGCAAGATCACCAATCTGGCGGCGGGCACCCTGGCCGCGGACAGTACAGACGCGGTAAACGGCTCCCAGTTGTATGAAACCAACCAGAGGGTGGATCAAAACACCTCTGCTATCGCAGATATTAATACGTCCATCACCAATCTTAGCTCTGACAACCTGAGCTGGAATGAGACAACGAGTTCGTTCTCTGCCAGCCACGGAAGTAGTACGACAAACAAAATCACCAACGTTGCTGCCGGAGAGCTGTCTGAAGAAAGTACCGACGCCGTTAACGGATCGCAGCTGTTCGAAACCAATGAAAAAGTGGATCAGAACACGACCGATATCGCCGCCAATACCACTAACATCACTCAGAACAGCACCGCGATTGAGAACCTGAATACTTCTGTCTCCGACATTAATACGTCCATTACCGGCCTCACTGATAACGCTCTGTTATGGGACGAAGACATCGGCGCTTTCAGCGCAAACCACGGTGGAAGCACCAGTAAAATAACCAATGTCGCCGCCGGGGCGCTTTCTGAGGACAGTACAGACGCGGTAAACGGCTCACAGTTGTATGAAACTAACCAGAAGGTGGATCAAAACACCTCTGCTATCGCGGATATCAATACGTCCATCACCAATCTTGGTACCGATGCACTGAGCTGGGATGACGAAGAAGGCGCGTTCAGCGCCAGCCACGGTACCAGCGGTACCAATAAGATAACCAATGTGGCTGCAGGTGAAATCGCCAGTGACAGTACTGACGCTGTTAATGGCTCTCAGCTCTATGAAACTAACATGCTGATTTCTCAGTATAGTGAATCTATTAGCCAACTAGCCGGCGATACCAGCGAAACCTATATCACGGAAAATGGTACCGGCGTGAAATACATCCGTACGAATGATAATGGGCTTGAAGGCCAGGATGCATACGCAACGGGTAACGGCGCAACGGCAGTAGGTTACGACGCCGTCGCCTCTGGCGCTGGCAGTCTGGCTCTTGGCCAAAACAGCAGCAGCAGCATTGAGGGCAGTATCGCTTTGGGCAGTGGCTCCACCTCTAACCGCGCTATTACAACCGGTATACGAGAAACGAGCGCAACAAGCGATGGCGTCGTCATTGGCTACAATACAACAGACAGAGAGTTGCTGGGCGCGTTGTCATTGGGGACGGATGGAGAAAGCTATCGTCAAATTACCAACGTTGCTGACGGCTCTGAAGCGCAAGATGCGGTAACAGTTCGTCAGTTACAAAATGCCATTGGTGCGGTCACTACTACACCGACCAAGTACTACCACGCAAACTCAACGGAAGAAGATTCACTGGCTGTCGGAACTGACTCACTGGCAATGGGTGCGAAGACCATCGTCAATGCTGATGCAGGTATTGGTATTGGTCTGAATACACTGGTGATGGCTGATGCCATCAACGGTATTGCTATCGGTTCTAACGCACGCGCCAATCATGCAAACAGTATTGCAATGGGTAATGGTTCTCAGACCACTCGCGGCGCACAGACTGACTACACCGCCTACAACATGGACACACCGCAGAACTCTGTCGGTGAGTTCTCTGTCGGCAGTGAAGACGGTCAACGTCAGATCACTAACGTCGCGGCGGGTTCGGCAGATACCGATGCCGTTAACGTGAGTCAATTGAAAGTAACGGACGCGCAGGTTTCCAGGAATACCCAGAGCATTACTAACCTGAATACTCAGGTATCGAATCTGGATACCCGCGTCACCAATATCGAAAACGGCATTGGCGATATCGTCACTACCGGTAGCACCAAGTACTTCAAGACCAACACCGATGGCGCAGATGCAAATGCCCAGGGTGCGGACAGCGTCGCGATTGGCTCTGGCTCTATTGCTGCCGCTGAAAACAGCGTGGCGTTAGGCACAAATTCCGTCGCAGATGAAGCTAATACTGTGTCTGTTGGCTCTTCTACTCAACAACGCCGTATTACCAACGTTGCCGCAGGGGTGAACAACACTGACGCGGTTAATGTGGCGCAACTGAAAGCCTCAGAAGCAGGCTCCGTGCGTTATGAAACCAATGCAGATGGCTCGGTTAACTATAGCGTGCTCAACCTGGGAGACGGGAGTGGCGGCACCACTCGGATCGGCAATGTTTCAGCGGCGGTGAATGATACGGATGCGGTTAACTATGCGCAATTGAAACGCAGCGTCGAAGAAGCAAACACCTATACCGACCAGAAAATGGGGGAAATGAACAGCAAAATCAAAGGAGTAGAAAACAAGATGAGCGGCGGTATCGCTTCAGCGATGGCGATGGCCGGTCTGCCACAAGCCTACGCCCCGGGCGCCAACATGACCTCGATTGCTGGCGGTACGTTTAATGGTGAAAGTGCCGTCGCCATTGGTGTCTCCATGGTAAGTGAAAGCGGGGGCTGGGTGTATAAATTGCAAGGAACCAGCAACAGCCAGGGCGATTACTCTGCGGCCATTGGCGCGGGCTTCCAGTGGTAATGAAGTAACAACACTCCCGACATCAAAGGCAATGGCATAATGCCATTGCCTTTTCACTTCCCTTTGCTGTCCTCTCCCCTCAACTGGCCCTACCAATTTTAGCCAGTTACCACAGCCTACTCACATTTCACTAAATTAACTCTACAATACCGTTGCCAATAAATAACATCTGGTTAACTATTTGTTGTCATTATCCATACACAACAATATTGGCAGGACCACTTTTACACATAATGTGACTTCAACGAGATGAGCAAAGATTCATCCCATTATGCGTGTGGTTCTCAGGAGACCTGCAATGAACCTCTGGCAACAAAACTATGACCCGGCGGGTAATATCTGGCTTTCCAGCCTGATCGCATCGCTCCCAATCCTGTTCTTCTTTTTCGCCCTGATTAAACTCAAGCTGAAAGGCTATGTTGCCGCTTCGTGGACGGTGGTTATCGCGCTCGCCGTCGCGCTGCTGTTCTATAAAATGCCGGTCGATCACGCGCTGGCATCGGTCGTGTATGGCTTCTTCTACGGGCTATGGCCGATAGCCTGGATAATCATCGCCGCGGTCTTTGTCTATAAAATTTCGGTCAAGACCGGGCAGTTTGACATTATTCGCTCGTCAATTCTGTCGATTACCCCCGACCAGCGTCTGCAAATGCTGATTGTCGGCTTCTGCTTCGGCGCGTTCCTTGAAGGCGCGGCAGGTTTCGGCGCGCCGGTGGCGATAACCGCCGCGCTGCTGGTGGGTCTGGGCTTTAATCCGCTGTATGCGGCAGGGCTGTGCCTGATTGTAAACACCGCGCCAGTCGCCTTTGGCGCGATGGGGATCCCGATTCTGGTTGCCGGACAGGTCACGGGCCTGGACAGCTTTGAAATCGGTCAGATGGTCGGTCGTCAGCTACCGTTCCTGACCATTATCGTCCTGTTCTGGATTATGGCGATTATGGACGGCTGGCGCGGCGTGAAAGAAACCTGGCCTGCGGTGATGGTCGCTGGCGGCTCGTTTGCTATCGCCCAGTATCTCAGCTCCAACTTTATCGGGCCGGAACTGCCGGACATCATCTCTTCACTGGTGTCTCTGGTGTGTCTGACGCTGTTCCTCAAACGCTGGCAGCCGGTACGCATCTTCCGCTTCGGCGATATGGGCGCGTCGCAGGTCGATCAGACGCTGGCCCGCACCCGCTATACGACAGGGCAAATTGTTCGCGCCTGGTCGCCGTTTCTGTTCCTGACCGCCACGGTCACTCTCTGGAGCGTACCGCCGTTTAAAGCGTTGTTTGCCCCCGGCGGCGCGCTGTATGACTGGGTAATTAACGTTCCGGTACCGTATCTCGATAAACTGGTCGCCCGTATGCCGCCGGTCGTACACGAAGCGACCGCTTACGCGGCGGTGTATAAATTTGACTGGTTCTCCGCCACCGGCACGGCGATCCTGTTTGCCGCGCTGTTGTCTATCGTCTGGCTGAAAATGAAGCCCTCAGCCGCAATCCAGACCTTTGGCAGCACGCTGAAAGAGCTGGCGTTGCCGATTTACTCCATCGGCATGGTGCTGGCGTTCGCGTTTATCTCGAACTATTCCGGGCTTTCCTCCACGCTGGCGTTAGCGCTGGCGCACACCGGCAGCGCCTTCACGTTCTTCTCGCCGTTCCTCGGCTGGCTGGGTGTCTTCCTGACCGGGTCCGACACCTCATCTAACGCGCTGTTTGCCTCTCTACAGGCTACCGCGGCGCAGCAAATCGGCGTCTCTGATGTGCTGATGGTGGCGGCGAACACCACTGGAGGCGTAACCGGGAAGATGATCTCGCCGCAGTCTATCGCCATCGCCTGCGCGGCGGTGGGACTGGTAGGGAAAGAGTCCGATCTGTTCCGTTTTACCGTCAAACACAGCCTGATCTTCACCTGTATGGTGGGCGTGATCACTACGCTTCAGGCCTATGTTTTAACCTGGATGATTCCGTGATTGTGATGCCAAAACGCCTGTCAGACGAGATTGCCTCTCGCGTGCGGGCGCTGATTGAAGAACAAAACCTGGAAGCGGGCATGAAATTGCCCGCCGAGCGCCAGTTGGCTCTACAGCTTGGCGTATCACGCAACTCTTTACGCGAAGCGCTGGCGAAGCTGGTCAGTGAAGGCGTGCTGGTGAGTCGTCGCGGCGGCGGGACATTTGTCCGCTGGCAGCACGAAACCTGGTCTGAACAGAATATCGTGCAACCGCTGAAAATGCTGATGGCGAACGATCCGGACTACAGTTTCGACATTCTGGAGGCCCGCCACGCCATTGAAGCCAGTACGGCCTGGCACGCCGCCATGCGTGCCACCGCTGCCGACAAAGAGAAAATCAGACTCTGCTTTGATGCGACGCTCAGCGAAGACCCGGATCTCGCCTCCCAGGCCGACGTGCGCTTTCATCTGGCGATCGCGGAAGCCTCGCACAATGTGGTGCTGTTGCAAACCATGCGCGGTTTCTTCGACGTCCTGCAATCCTCCGTCAAACAGAGTCGCCAGCGTATGTATCTCGTTCCGCCCGTATTCTCAAAGCTGACGGAACAACACCAGGCAGTGATGGACGCCATTCTGGACGGTAACGCCGAGGGCGCGCGTAAAGCGATGATGGCGCACCTCAGTTTTGTCCACACCACGATTAAACGATTTGATGAAGACCAGGCCCGCCAGGCGCGTATTACCCGCCTGCCCGGCGACCATAATGAGATGACCAGGGAGAATAAATCATGATTATTTCAGCAGCCAGCGATTATCGCGCCGCAGCTCAGCGCACGTTGCCTCCTTTCCTCTTCCACTACATCGACGGCGGCGCGTATGCGGAATATACCCTGCGCCGAAATGTGGAAGACCTGTCGCAAGTCGCTCTGCGCCAGCGCGTGCTGAAAAATATGTCCGATTTAAGCCTGGAAACGACCCTGTTTAACGAAACGTTGTCGATGCCGGTGGCATTAGCGCCGGTAGGCCTGTGCGGCATGTACGCCCGTCGCGGCGAAGTACAGGCCGCCGCCGCCGCAGACGCAAAGGGCATTCCGTTCACCCTTTCCACCGTCTCCGTCTGTCCGATAGAAGAAGTTGCACCAACCATTAAGCGCCCGATGTGGTTCCAGCTTTATGTGCTGCGTGACCGGGGCTTTATGCGCAACGCGCTTGAACGTGCGAAAGCGGCGGGTTGCTCCACGCTGGTCTTTACCGTGGATATGCCAACGCCGGGCGCGCGCTACCGTGACGCCCACTCCGGGATGAGCGGCCCAAACGCCGCCATGCGCCGTTACTGGCAGGCGGTGATGCACCCTAAATGGGCGTGGGATGTCGGCCTGAACGGTCGCCCGCATGATTTAGGCAATATTTCCGCCTATCTGGGTAAACCGACCGGCCTTGAGGACTATATCGGCTGGCTGGCAAATAACTTCGATCCGTCCATCTCCTGGAAAGATCTGGAGTGGATACGCGAATTCTGGGACGGCCCAATGGTGATCAAAGGGATCCTCGATCCAGAAGATGCCCGCGATGCGGTACGTTTCGGCGCTGACGGTATCGTGGTGTCGAATCACGGCGGCCGCCAGCTCGATGGCGTGCTCTCTTCCGCCCGCGCCCTGCCCGCCATTGCCGATGCGGTGAAAGGCGATATCGCCATTCTGGCGGATAGCGGGATCCGTAACGGGCTGGATGTCGTGCGTATGATTGCGTTGGGGGCCGATACCGTACTGCTGGGTCGGGCCTATCTCTACGCGCTGGCGACGGCAGGAAAAGCGGGTGTCGCCAATCTGCTGGACCTGATCGAGAAAGAGATGAAAGTCGCCATGACCCTGACCGGCGCGAAAACCATTAGCGAAATCAGTGGCGATTCACTGGTGCAGGAACTGGGGAAAAGTTTGCCCGCCGCGCTGGCGCCAATGAGCAAAGGCGATACCGCCTGAACGCCTGGCGCGTGAGAGCCCGGTAAATTTCTGCTATTCTGCCCCCCCGCATTTAAGGGGGCATCATGCTTAACATCGTACTCTTCGAACCAGAAATCCCGCCGAATACCGGCAACATCATTCGTCTTTGCGCCAATACCGGCTTTCGTCTGCACATCATCGAACCGATGGGGTTTACCTGGGATGATAAGCGCTTACGCCGCGCAGGGCTGGACTATCACGAATTCGCCGCGGTTCAGCGCCATCACGATTATGCCGCCTTTGTCGCCGCCGAAAACCCGCAGCGCCTGTTTGCGTTGACGACAAAGGGCACGCCCGCCCATAGCGCCGTAAGCTATCAGGATGGCGATTATTTGATGTTTGGCCCGGAAACGCGCGGCCTGCCCGCCAGCATTCTCGATGCGTTGCCTAAAGAGCAGAAGATTCGCATTCCGATGATGCCGGATAGCCGTAGCATGAACCTGTCGAATGCGGTGTCGGTGGTGGTGTATGAAGCGTGGCGCCAGTTAGGATACTCCGGCGCGGTATTACGGTCGTAATATATTCAATGCCGGATGGCAGCTGACGCCTGATCCGGCCTGGCCGATCCCGATGGCATGTTCCCGTTTATGCGGACTCTCGCTCAATCAAATGAAAGCCAATATCCACAATAGCTTCTGCGCACGGTTTCTGTTCAATACGATCGGCCAACAGCGTAGCGGCGCGCTGGCCAATGGCGCGTCTGTCAACGCTTACGGTAGTAATTGACGGTCGATTGCTGGCGGCAAAATCAAGGTCGCCAAAACCAATAACCGCTAAATCATGCGGGATGCGCAAACCACGGCTTTCCGCCTCCATCATCGCCCCCTGGGCCAGGGTATCAGAACTGCAAACAATGACATCAAACGTCCCTTCGTCAAAAAGCTGGCTTAAACCGCTGCGCCCCAGCGAAAGCGATGCCGGAAGGGGGACATCTACCTGCGGTACGGCATGAATAGCGTGGCGTTGAAGAACACTACATAACCCCTGCTTACGTTGCGCGGCTCGGCGATCGGCGGTCCACAACAAGCCGGGACGACGATAGCCCTTACTCAAAAGATACTCCCCCGTCGCCTGCCCGACTTTTTCATGGGAAAAACCGACCAGCATATCAAGCGGCGTGGGCGTTAAGTCCCAAATTTCCACCACCGGAATAGCCGCGTTCAGGATGACCTTTTTCAGTTCTATCGTGTGATGGATCCCGGTAAGCACCACGCCATCGGGGCGGCGGGAAAGCAGTGTCGCCACCAACTCCGCTTCCGTTTGTTCGGTATATCCCGCCACGCACAGCAATATGTGATATCCGCGTCGGGCCAGTTCATCGCTCAGTGACTGGATGGTATCGACAAACATGTTGTTGTTAATTTGCGGCACGACGACAGCGATTAATTTACTCCGTCGCGACGCCAGACCACCGGCTAACGCGTTGGGTATGTAGCCTGTGACGCGAACCGCCTGCATGACTTTCTCAACCGTTTTGGGGCGAACCAGTTGTGGCGAATTCAATGCCCGGCTGACTGTCATCGGAGACAGCCCGGCGCTACGTGCTACATCTTCCAGCGTCGGCGCACGAGGTGATTTGGTTCTCTTCACGTCTGATGCCCCTGCAAAGATTGGCTGATTTATCCGCGCATTATTCATCATGCCTGCGGCTATTGCCAGCTTCGCATCAGGAAAGGCCGTAAATACAGTAGCTTATCAAGCTCAGTCATTACAAAATGATAGCGCCATCATTTTGTATTATGCATTTCCCCAGATATTTTTGGATCGTGATCCATTTTGCAATAAATCCTGCTTTTTATACGACATATGTGATCAAATGTTCAAATCAACATCAACTTTCTGGATCCTGCGTTCGCTTAATAATAAAAATGTTAGCGCAATCATTTTGTGATTATCAGGAGAAAAAAATGGCTTTAAGCGCGAATTCCGACGCCGTAACGTATGCAAAAGCGGCGAATACCAGAACCGCGGCAGAAACCGGCGATCGTATCGAATGGGTGAAGCTATCACTGGCTTTTCTACCGCTGGCGACGCCAGTGAGTGACGCGAAGGTACTGACCGGGCGCCAGAAACCTTTGACCGAAGTGGCAATCATCATTGCCGAAATCCGCAGTCGCGACGGCTTTGAGGGCGTTGGTTTTAGCTACTCCAAACGTGCTGGCGGCCAGGGTATTTATGCTCACGCCAAAGAGATAGCCGATAATCTACTGGGCGAAGATCCCAATGATATCGACAAAATATACACCAAGCTGCTGTGGGCCGGAGCCTCGGTGGGGCGTAGCGGGATGGCGGTACAGGCTATCTCCCCTATCGATATCGCCCTATGGGATATGAAGGCTAAACGTGCCGGTCTGCCACTGGCAAAACTGTTGGGCGCGCACCGCGACTCCGTTCAGTGTTACAACACCTCAGGGGGGTTCTTGCATACACCGCTCGATCAAGTGCTGAAAAATGTGGTGATTTCCCGCGAAAATGGCATTGGCGGTATTAAGTTGAAAGTCGGACAACCCAACTGCGCTGAGGATATTCGCCGCTTAACCGCAGTACGTGAAGCGCTTGGGGATGAGTTCCCGTTAATGGTTGACGCTAACCAGCAGTGGGATCGCGAAACGGCTATCCGCATGGGGCGTAAAATGGAACAGTTCAATCTTATCTGGATTGAAGAACCATTAGATGCCTACGACATTGAAGGCCACGCCCAGCTTGCCGCCGCGCTGGATACGCCTATCGCCACCGGGGAAATGCTGACCAGTTTCCGGGAACACGAGCAGTTGATTCTGGGCAATGCCAGCGATTTCGTTCAGCCAGATGCGCCGCGTGTCGGCGGTATCTCTCCGTTCCTGAAGATTATGGATCTGGCGGCGAAACACGGGCGTAAGCTGGCGCCGCACTTTGCGATGGAAGTACACCTGCACCTTTCCGCAGCGTATCCCCTGGAGCCGTGGCTGGAACATTTCGAGTGGCTGAACCCATTATTCAACGAGCAACTTGAGCTGCGCGATGGCCGCATGTGGATTTCCGATCGTCATGGTCTGGGTTTCACGCTCAGTGAACAAGCGCGCCGCTGGACACAATTAACATGTGAATTTGGCAAACGCCCTTAACCCGACTGGCGGGAATCCGTCCCGCCTCTCTTACCTTACAGGATGCATTCTGCCCTTATCTGAGGAGTAGATAATGAACACAATAATAAAGCGCACAAAAGTGCGTCATACCATTCTTATATTTTTATTTCTTGCTACCGTATTTAATTATGCGGATCGCGCAACTCTATCCGTAGTTGCCCCAATAATGAATAAAGAATTAGGTTTTGATCCGGAAGCGATGGGCCTGGCCTTCTCCTCATTTGGTATTGCCTATGTCATTATGCAACTACCCGGCGGTTGGCTATTAGACCGCTACGGTTCACGACTGGTTTACGGTTGCGCATTGATTGGCTGGTCGTTAGTAACCATGTTTCAGGGAACGATCTATCTGTATGGCAGCCCATTAATTGTACTGGTTATTCTACGTCTGCTGATGGGCGCGATTGAAGCGCCTGCCTTTCCGGCGAACAGTCGTTTAAGCGTACAATGGTTTCCCAATAATGAACGAGGTTTCGTTACTTCAGTTTATCAGGCTGCGCAATATATCTCGCTGGGCATTATCACCCCGCTAATGACGATCATTCTGCATAATTTAAGCTGGCATTTTGTCTTCTATTATATTGGCGCTATTGGCGTGATGCTCGGTATATTCTGGTTAATGAAAGTCAAAGATCCGATGCACCATCCAAAAGTTAATCAAGCGGAAATTGACTATATTCGTAGCGGTGGTGGCGAGCCCTCTCTGGGCTGTAAAAAGGAGCCGCAGAAAATAACGTTCGCGCAGATTAAAACCGTCTGTGTTAACCGGATGATGATCGGTGTTTATATCGGGCAATTCTGCGTCACCTCTATCACCTGGTTCTTCCTGACCTGGTTCCCGACCTATCTGTACCAGGCGAAAGGCATGTCGATTCTGAAAGTCGGTTTTGTGGCCAGTATTCCAGCCATTGCCGGTTTTATTGGCGGCCTGCTCGGCGGCGTGTTCTCCGACTGGCTACTCAAACGCGGCTATAGCCTTACCGTCGCGCGGAAACTGCCTGTTATCTGCGGTATGTTGCTCTCTTGCGTAATTGTGATCGCCAACTACACCTCTTCAGAATTTGTGGTCATTGCGGCGATGAGTCTGGTCTTTTTTGCCAAAGGGTTTGGTAACCTGGGCTGGTGCGTACTCAGCGACACCTCGCCGAAGGAAGTTCTGGGTATTGCCGGCGGCGTATTTAACATGTGCGGCAATATGGCAAGCATCGTTACGCCGCTGGTCATCGGCGTGATTCTTGCCAATACTCAGTCGTTCGACTTTGCCATTTTATACGTTGGCTCGATGGGACTTATTGGTCTCATTTCATATCTGTTTATCGTCGGCCCGCTGGATCGCATTACGCTGACATCATCCGCAGCCTGATTGTCCACATTGCGAATTCTTCGCTCCGCTGTTCCGGGATTGCACTCCATCGGAACAGCGTTTTTTAGTTGTACCTCGCAATTCAGATGCCGTCGCCATACTCAAACGTATGGTGTAGCCCGTTGAAATGCTGGTCCATATCCATCGACGGCTTATCGCTGCCCGGCTTGCCGACAATACGCGCCGGAACGCCTGCGGCGGTAGTGTGCGGCGGGACAGGCTGTAAAACGACGGAACCTGCGCCAATTTTCGCGCCGCGCCCCACCTCGATATTGCCAAGAATTTTCGCGCCCGCGCCAATCATCACGCCTTCGCGGATTTTAGGATGACGATCGCCGCTCGTTTTCCCGGTACCGCCCAGGGTGACGGATTGCAAGATCGACACATCATCTTCAATAACCGCCGTCTCCCCCACCACAATACCGGTGGCATGGTCGAGCATAATCCCGCGGCCAATTTTCGCTGCCGGGTGAATATCCACCTGAAACGAGACCGAAACCTGATTTTGCAGGAAGATAGCCAGCGCGCGGCGACCTTTATTCCACAACCAGTGACCAATGCGGTAGGCCTGTAGCGCATGAAAGCCTTTCAGATATAACAGCGGCGTGGAGTATTTATCCACCGCCGGATCGCGAGTGCGCACGGCCTGAATATCGCAGGCTGCCGACGCGATCATTTCCGGGTCGGCGGCATAGGCTTCTTCAACTACTTCACGGATAGCGATAGCGGGCATGATGGGCGAAGCCAGTTTATTTGCCAGCATATAGCTCAGCGCACTGCCCAGATTTTCATGCTTGAGTAGCGTGGCGTGATAAAAACTGGCCAACATAGGCTCACAGTCAGCTAAAGCGCGGGCTTCAGCTTTAATATTCTTCCAGACGATTTCCAGTTCTTCACACGGCATGGCTTACTCCAGACGGGCAGAAAACGACCAACCCGTTCTGTGCGGGTTGGGTCGTTTATGCAAACAGTTCCTTACGGCTAGTGGCGACTCAGCTCTTCCTTGCGGGCGCGACCTAATAACGTTAATGCTGCCTCGCGCGCGTTTTTTCCGCAATACAATACTTGATAAATTTCCTCGGTTATTGGCATTTCAACACCAAAACGGTGCGCCAATTCACGAACTTCTTTCGTATTGCGATAGCCTTCGACCACCTGGCCAATCTTATCCTGCGCGCCTTTAACGTCCATGCCCTGGCCAAGCATCATGCCAAAACGACGGTTGCGCGACTGGTTGTCGGTACAGGTCAGCACCAGATCGCCTAAACCCGCCATCCCCATAAAGGTGGCGGGATCGGCACCAAGCGCTGCGCCAAGCCGCGACATTTCGGTCAGTCCACGCGTGATTAGCGCCGTGCGGGCGTTCGCGCCGAAGCCGATGCCGTCAGACATCCCCGCGCCAATCGCAATCACGTTTTTCACCGCGCCGCCAAGCTGCACGCCGATAAAATCCGCATTGATATAGACGCGAAAACTTTTTCCGCAGTGCAACAGTTGCTGGAGATCGTCGGCAAAGGTCTCATCGGTTGAGGCCAGCGAGATTGCCGTCGGCAAACCCGCCGCCAGCTCTTTAGCGAACGTCGGACCGGAAATCACCGCCAGCGGGATTTGATCGCCTAACGCCTCGCGAGCGACATCCTGCAACAGGCGCCCCGTTTCCGCTTCCAGGCCTTTGGTCGCCCATACCAGACGCGCATCCGGACGCATCAGCGGTTTAATCTGCCGCAGCACGTCGCTGAAAACATGGCTTGGCACCACCACCAGAATGTTACGACTGGCCGCCAGCGCGGTTGCTAAGTCGCTTTCCAGGTGTAACGTATCGGGAAAAGGCACATCGGGAAGGAACGCGACGTTGCAGCGATCGTGCTCCAGGGTCGCGATATGTTTTGGGTCGTGGCCCCACAGGACAACCTGGTGGCCGTTTCTCGCCAGAGTGATGGCAAGAGCGGTGCCGTACGAGCCGGCACCGATGACTGTCATTGACGCATTACTTTGGTTCATCAGGCATCCTGATGTTCTTCAGTACCTTCGCCAGCCTGCTGCTGCAAATAGTTCATGAACAGCGCATCAAAGTTGACCGGCGCAAGGTTCAGTTGCGGGAACGTACCGCGTGAAACCAGGCTGGTGATGCACTCGCGAGCATACGGGAACAGAATGTTCGGGCAGTATGCACCCAGGCAATGCGCCATCTGAGTACCTTCAATACCGCTGATGGAGAAAATACCGGCCTGCTGAACTTCGCACAGGAACGCGGTTTCTTCCCCCAGGGAAGCCGTTACGGTAACACGCAGCACAACTTCATAAACGTCATCCGCCAGTTGGGAAGATGCCGTATCAAGATCCAGTTTAACCTCTGGCTGCCAATCTTTCTGGAAAACATGCGGTGCGTTTGGCGCTTCGAAAGAAACATCCTTGGTATAGATACGTTGGATCTGGAAAGCCATTTCAGTGTTATTTTGTTCTGACATGTGTAAAACCCTTTAGTGTTGTCCTTAAATACTTGAGTACGCCTTAACGCAACAGCGGATCCAGTCCACCACGCGCATCCAGCGCATACAAGTCGTCACAACCGCCAATGTGCTGTGCATCAATAAAAATTTGCGGAACCGTCGTTCGGCCACTACGTTTGATCATCTCTTCACGCTTCACGGCGTCGCCGTCAATCGCAATTTCCTGGAAACTCACGCCCTTGCTGTTTAACAGCGCCTTTGCACGATGGCAAAACGGGCAGGTTGCTTTGGTGTAGATTTCAATATTGGCCATGACTTCGCTCCTGTTTTTTTACCCGATGGATTTCATGTCGACGCAAAGGCAAGTCATTCCCCTTGCGCCATGAAAACGACGGGTAATCACTTACCGCGCACCAGAGGCAGATTCTCGCCGCTCCAGCCTGCTACGCCTTCTTTCAACACAAAGACCTTTTCAAAGCCGGCTTTTGTCAGCGCGTTAGCGGATTCCTGGCACTGCATACCAGAACCGTCGACCACGATAATCGGCTTGTCTTTGTGCTTTTCCAGTTCGCCAACATTGTTGGCTTTGATTTCGCTCGGCAGCAAATTGGTCGCGCCAGCGATATGGCCTTTACGGAAATCGTCACGTTGACGTAAATCCACAACAACGGCGTCCTCTTTGTTGATAAGGCGCGTGGCTTCGCCGCGTGTAATCACCTTAACTTTTGAAGTCAGACCTTTGAACGTGGTAAATAAAACCGCCACCAGTAACGCAATCCAGGCGATACTCAGTATGGGATGACGGCCAACAAATTGCATAATTTCTTGCATGGGGGGTAACAACTCCCGACGTAGTGATTAAAAAACCAGGAAAGGAGTATACCTGCGCAGTGGCGCAAATACAGCCAGAGCGTGCACTGGAATGCATTTTTGCGGGGCGCTACGAAAAAAAATCACGCTATTACTTGCCTTCTCACGCCAGCGCGATCCCTTTCTTTGATCTTCTGAGGCTATTTTATCGATTCAGCTGTAGTAAAATTACGCAATTATTTTGTCTATTGAGTATGAGGTTGTCGCAATGTCGGTTTCTAAAAAACCTATGGTACTGGTGATTCTGGATGGCTACGGCTACCGTGAAGAACAGCAGGATAACGCTATCTTAAACGCCAAAACCCCGGTGATGGATGCTCTGTGGGCAAAACGTCCGCATACCCTGATCGACGCATCCGGTCTGGAAGTGGGTCTGCCTGACCGCCAGATGGGCAACTCCGAAGTGGGCCACGTTAACCTGGGCGCAGGCCGCATCGTTTATCAGGACCTGACGCGTCTGGACGTTGAAATTAAAGAACGTACTTTCTTTGCTAACCCAGTCCTGACCAATGCGGTAGACCAGGCGAAAAACGCCGGTAAAGCGGTTCATATTATGGGTCTGCTGTCCGCGGGCGGCGTCCACAGCCACGAAGATCACATTATGGCGATGGTGGAGCTGGCCGCAGAGCGCGGCGCAGAAAAAATCTATCTGCACGCCTTCCTCGATGGTCGCGACACGCCGCCGCGCAGCGCTGAAGCCTCGCTGAAAAAATTCGAAGACAAATTCGCCGCGCTGGGCAAAGGCCGCGTGGCGTCTATCGTCGGTCGTTACTACGCTATGGACCGCGACAACCGTTGGGATCGCGTGGAAAAAGCGTATGATCTGATGACCCTGGCGCAGGGCGAATTCCAGGCAGATACCGCTGTGGCTGGCCTGCAGGCCGCTTACGCTCGTGATGAAAACGATGAGTTTGTCAAAGCGACCGTTATCCGCGCCGAGGGCCAGGCTGATGCGGCGATGGAAGACGGCGACACGCTGATTTTCATGAACTTCCGCGCTGACCGCGCGCGCGAAATTACCCGCGCTTTCGTTAATGCTGATTTCGACGGCTTTGCGCGTAAGAAAGTGGTTAATCTGAACTTCGTGATGCTGACCGAATACGCCGCCGACATCAAAACTGCCGTTGCCTACCCACCAGCGTCGCTGGCGAATACCTTTGGCGAATGGATGGCGAAAAACGACAAAACTCAGCTGCGTATTTCCGAAACGGAAAAATATGCGCACGTAACCTTTTTCTTTAACGGCGGCGTAGAAGAACCGTTTGCTGGCGAAGAGCGCATTCTGATCAACTCCCCGAAAGTGGCCACTTATGACCTGCAACCGGAAATGAGCTCTGCAGAATTGACTGAAAAATTGGTCGCGGCGATCGAAAGCGGTAAGTACGACACCATCATTTGTAACTATCCAAACGGCGATATGGTCGGTCATACCGGCGTGATGGAAGCCGCCATCAAAGCGGTGGAAGCGTTGGATAACTGCATTGAACAGGTAACAAAAGCGGTTGAGTCCGTTGGTGGACAACTGTTGATTACCGCGGACCACGGCAACGCGGAGCAGATGCGCGATCCGGCGACCGGTCAGGCGCATACCGCCCACACCAACCTGCCGGTGCCGCTGATTTATGTCGGCGAGAAAAACGTGAAGGCGGTTGAAGGCGGCAAACTTTCAGACATTGCGCCTACCATGCTGTCGCTGATGGGGATGGAAATCCCGCAAGAGATGACTGGTAAGCCGCTGTTCATCGTGGAATAATCCCTCCCCATGAGGGGAAAGGCGATTAACACCATTCAACAGGCCGTGAAACTAAAAACGTTTTCAGTCAGGCCTTTGTTCTACGCCAGCGTACTTAGCGCTGGCGTATTGTTGTGCGCCTTTTCCGCCCACGCGGATGACCGTGATCAACTCAAATCTATTCAGGCCGATATCGCCGCGAAAGAACGCGACGTACGCCAGCAGCAGCAACAGCGCGCCAGCCTCCTGGCACAACTGAAAGCCCAGGAAGAGGCCATCTCGGCCGCAGCGCGTAAGCTGCGCGAAACGCAAAGCACTCTGGATCAGTTAAACGCGCAAATTGATGAGATGAACGCCTCAATTGCCAAACTGGAGCAGCAAAAAGCCAGCCAGGAGCGTAATCTCGCCGCGCAGTTGGACGCCGCTTTCCGCCAGGGCGAACACACCGGCATTCAGCTTATTCTTAGCGGAGAAGAGAGCCAGCGTGGGCAACGCCTGCAGGCCTACTTCGGCTATCTGAACCAGGCGCGCCAGGAGACTATCGCCGAACTGAAGCAGACTCGCGAACAGGTCGCCACGCAAAAAGCCGAGCTGGAAGAGAAGCAAAGCCAACAACAAACGTTGCTGTATGAGCAGCGCGCCCAACAGGCGAAGCTGGAGCAGGCGCGTAATGAACGTAAGAAAACGCTTGCCGGACTGGAGTCGTCTATTCAGCAAGGCCAGCAACAGTTAAGCGAACTGCGCGCCAACGAATCACGCCTACGCAACAGTATCGCGCGGGCGGAAGCGGCGGCCAAAGCGCGAGCGGAGCGTGAAGCCCGCGAAGCGCAGGCGGTACGCGATAAGCAGCAGGAAGCCTCGCGTAAAGGCAGCACCTATAAGCCGACGGAAAGCGAGCGTTCGCTAATGTCCCGCACCGGCGGTCTGGGCGCGCCTCGCGGTCAGGCATACTGGCCGGTACGCGGCCCGATATTGCATCGCTATGGCGAACGGCTGCAGGGTGAGCTACGTTGGAAGGGGATGGTGATCGGCGCGTCGGAAGGCACCGAGGTCAAAGCCATCGCCGACGGCAGGGTGATTCTGGCGGACTGGCTGCAAGGCTATGGCCTGGTGGTGGTCGTGGAGCATGGTAAAGGCGATATGAGCCTTTACGGCTATAATCAGAGCGCGCTGGTCAGCGTAGGCGCGCAGGTACGCGCCGGACAACCTATCGCCCTTGTGGGCAGTAGCGGCGGTCAGGGCAGACCTTCGCTTTATTTCGAAATTCGTCGCCAGGGTCAGGCCGTCAATCCACAGCCGTGGTTGGGAAGATAAGTTTTGCCTCAGTTTCGTCGCTCCATTCTCACGCTGGCCACTTTGCTGGCGTTTGCACATCCCGTTTTCGCTGGCAAGCTCGCCATCGTGATTGATGATTTTGGCTATCGCCCGCACACGGAAAACCAGGTTCTGGCGCTGCCGCCAAACATCTCCGTCGCCGTACTGCCCAACGCGCCGCACGCGCGCGAAATGGCAACTAAAGCGCACAATAGCGGGCATGAGGTGTTAATCCATCTGCCGATGGCGCCGCTAAGCAAACAGCCGCTGGAGAAGGATACGCTGCGACCAGATATGAGCAGCGATGAGATCGAGCGCATTATCCGCGAGGCGGTAAACAACGTGCCGTATGCCGTCGGGCTTAATAACCACATGGGCAGCGCAATGACCTCCAGCCTGTTCGGTATGCAAAAAGTTATGCAGGCGCTGGAACATTACAATCTCTATTTTCTCGACAGCATGACGATTGGCAATAGCCAGGCGATGCGCGCGGCATCCGGTACGGGTGTGAAAGTGATCAAGCGTAAAGTGTTCCTCGACGATACGCAAAACGAGGCGGATATCCGCCGTCAGTTTAATCGCGCTATCGAACTGGCCCGTCGCAACGGTTCCGCTATCGCGATTGGTCATCCGCATCCCGCAACGGTTCGCGTGCTGCAACAGATGGTTTATCGCCTGCCGGCGGATATCACCCTGGTACGTCCAGGCAGCCTGCTCAACGAACCGCAGGTAGATACGTCCCGACCTGGTGTGACGCCGCAGAAAATTGACGCGCCGCGCAATCCCTTCCGCGGCGTGAAGATGTGCAAGCCGAAAAAACCGCTGCAACCGGTCTACGCTACGCGCTTTTTCAGCGTCATCGGCGAGAGCATTACGCAAAGTTCCGTGGTTGTCTGGTTTCAGCACCAGTGGCAAGGCTGGGGGAAAATCGCCGCGCCTAAAAACGTGAGCGCTAAGACAGATTGAGCGCCTTACGGGCCATACGACGGTGTGACAAGGTTTTGTCGCGCCATTGCCACAGCCGGAAAGACCAGAGCAGCGTCTGATAAGCCGCTTTCGCGCTGCGGACGTTAGCCATCATCCGTCTATACATGCCAGAAGTAAAAATTTCGGCAATCATACGCTGGCGGGTCAAAATATCAGGCTCTTTACGTACCGCATGACAAACGCGTAACGCTTCCCAGGTAATTTGCTGGCGAAACTCCGGGTAAATCGGAATACGCCGGGCATAATCACGATTGAGCTTTTCTAATAACCGCGTAATTTTAATATAATGCCGCTGATAATTAAGATTTTTACTGCCTTGTCTTTGCAAACGGCTTACCGAATTATCATGCAGGAAATATTTATATAATGATTGTTCGGTATAACGTACGCGCGTGGCATTAAACATAACTTCCGTCGACCATAATATGTCCTGATGATGTAGTCCGGGAACGAAAGTAATATTGTTATCGGTAATTAACGCACGTCGATAAACGCCCATCCAGACAACATGCGTCCAGCGCCGCGAGGCCAACGCCATACGCAACCAATCCGGTCCGCTTAATACCCCGGTGGAGCGCAGGCGATCGGTCGGAATAGATTGCCAGGCGTGCCCGGTTTTTCGGACGCACCAGTCCGCGTTGCACTGCGCAACGTCCAGATCATCGTTAAGCGCCATGGTCATCAGCGTTTCATACATCTTCGGGTAGACCAGGTCATCTGCATCGACAAAGGCGACATAATCGCCGGTCGCTGCTTGCAGGCCAAGATTACGGGCGACAGATGCGCCAGCATTGGCCTGATGAAGCAGTCGAACATGCGGGTAATGTTCCGCGTAATGTTTTGCTATCTCAACGGAATGATCCGTCGATCCATCATTCACAATAATAATTTCCAGCGCCGACCACGTTTGCGCGATTAATGACGCCATGCAAGCATTAAAATCCGCTCCCGCATTATATAACGGGACAATGATACTCACTTTGGTTTTACTATTTTTCATAACGATTACCAGAAAAACCTTAATTTACCCTGCCTTTATACTGTGGCTCTATTAAGAAACTATTAAGCCGCCATAATTAATTTTTACAGTAAAAAGCAAGCACAAAACTCAGAGTAGAGCGTTACGTTAGCGAGTAAAATAAGAGTAAAGCGCAATTACGAATGCTTGATGTCTATGACAATTCTTTACGGCTTTCCAGATTTTCCCTAACAAAAAAGGTTGGCGAATGACACCAACCTTTTACGATGAAACGTATATCAGACCCGATAAATATCATCGGGTCTCTATACATATTAATCCCAGCTCAGAATAACTTTTCCTGACTGGCCTGAACGCATGGCGTCAAAACCTTTCTGGAAATCATCAATAGAGAAACGATGGGTGATAATCGGTGACAAATCCAGACCGGACTGGATCAGCGCCGCCATTTTGTACCACGTTTCGAACATCTCACGACCATAAATACCTTTAATGAACAAGCCCTTAAAGATAACTTTTGTCCAGTCGATAGACATATCTGATGGCGGAATCCCCAGCATCGCAATACGACCGCCGTGATTCATAGTGTCCAGCATGGTACGAAACGCCGGCGGCGCGCCGGACATCTCCAGACCCACATCGAATCCTTCGGTCATTCCCAGCTCCGCCATGACGTCGTTCAGGCTCTCTTTCGCGACGTTGACCGCGCGGGTGACGCCCATTTTGCGCGCCAGCTCCAGACGGTATTCATTGACGTCAGTAATCACCACATGACGCGCGCCAACATGTTTCGCCACCGCGGCGGCCATTACGCCGATTGGCCCCGCCCCCGATACCAGTACATCTTCGCCGACAAGATCGAAAGACAGCGCCGTATGCACCGCATTACCAAACGGGTCGAAAATAGAGGCTAAATCATCAGAAATGTTATCCGGGATTTTAAACGCATTGAACGCCGGGATGACCAGATATTCCGCGAAGCAGCCGGGACGGTTGACGCCCACGCCGGTGGTGTTGCGACACAGGTGAGTACGACCACCACGGCAGTTGCGGCAATGACCGCAGGTGATATGACCTTCGCCGGAGACGCGATCGCCGATTTTAAAGCCTTTCACTTCCTGACCGATGCCGACCACTTCGCCGACATATTCATGCCCCACGACCATCGGAACCGGGATGGTTTTTTGCGACCAGTCATCCCAGTTATAGATGTGAACGTCAGTACCGCAGATGGCTGTTTTACGGATTTTAATCAGCAAATCGTTATGGCCGACTTCCGGTTCCGGAACGTCGGTCATCCAGATGCCCTCTTCCGCTTTCAGTTTGGATAACGCTTTCATCTTACATCCTCAGGCAATCACGCCCAGTTGTTTACCAATACGCGTGAACGCGTCTACCGCACGCGTAATTTGCTCAGGCGTATGCGCCGCAGACATCTGGGTACGAATACGCGCCTGACCTTTTGGTACGACCGGATAGAAGAAACCGGTAACGTAAATGCCCTCTTTTTGCAGTTCGCGGGCAAATTTCTGCGCGACAACCGCATCTCCCAGCATTACCGGGATGATGGCGTGATCCGCGCCTGCCAGCGTAAATCCCGCGGCAGACATCTGCTCACGGAACTGCCGGGCGTTCGCCCACAAGCGATCGCGCAGTTCTGCGCCCGCTTCCACCATCTCCAACACTTTAATAGAAGCCGCCACGATTGCCGGCGCCAGGGAGTTGGAGAACAGATATGGGCGGGAACGCTGACGCAACCACTCAACGACCTCTTTACGCGCCGCGGTATAACCGCCGGATGCGCCGCCTAACGCTTTGCCCAGCGTACCGGTAATAATATCTACGCGGCCCATTACGTCGCAGTATTCATGGGAACCGCGACCGTTTTCGCCGACAAAGCCTACCGCGTGAGAATCATCAACCATCACCAGCGCATCGTATTTATCGGCCAGATCACAGACGCCTTTCAGATTGGCGATGACGCCATCCATTGAGAACACCCCGTCGGTGGCGATCAGGACATGACGCGCGCCGGCCTCACGCGCCTCTTTCAGCCGCGCTTCCAGCTCTGCCATATCGTTGTTGGCATAGCGATAGCGCTTCGCTTTACACAAACGCACGCCGTCAATGATAGACGCGTGGTTCAGCGCGTCGGAGATAATGGCGTCTTCCGCGCCCAGCAACGTCTCAAACAAGCCGCCGTTAGCGTCGAAACAGGAGGAATACAGAATCGCATCTTCCATGCCGAGGAAGCTTGCCAGCTTTTGCTCCAGCGCTTTGTGGCTGTCCTGGGTGCCGCAGATAAAACGCACGGACGCCATACCGAAACCGTGGCTGTCCATACCCGCTTTTGCGGCATTAATCAGCTCAGGGTGATTCGCCAGCCCGAGATAGTTATTGGCGCAAAAGTTAATAACGTGGCTTCCATCCGCCACGGTGATATCCGCCTGCTGCGCAGACGTAATAATGCGCTCTTCTTTAAACAATCCTTCCGCCCGGGCGGTTTCCAGATCGTTGGTTAACTGTTTGTAAAAATCCCCACGCATTGCGATTCTCCAGACTGGGCAAATTTCAGCACATATTACCCAAAGCGATACGTTGATACGAGATGACGCGTCATCACTTCTTTAAAATGCAGCATAAATCACGCGTATCCTCACGGGTTATCAGTGAATGGATGAATAGTGTTATGATAAGAGCATTCATGTCTGAGACAGTCTCTGACACCATAATTCAAAGGTTACAGTTATGATCATCGTTACCGGCGGCGCGGGCTTTATCGGCAGCAATATCGTTAAGGCCCTGAATGATAAAGGTATCACCGATATTCTGGTGGTGGATAACCTGAAAGACGGCACCAAGTTTGTAAACCTGGTGGATCTGAACATTGCTGACTATATGGATAAGGAAGATTTCCTGATCCAGATTATGTCCGGAGAAGAGCTCGGCGATATCGAAGCTATTTTCCATGAAGGCGCCTGCTCTTCCACCACCGAGTGGGACGGCAAGTATATGATGGATAATAACTATCAATACTCCAAAGAGCTCCTGCACTATTGTCTTGAACGCGAAATCCCGTTCCTCTACGCCTCTTCTGCCGCCACCTATGGCGGTCGCACGTCTGATTTCATCGAATCGCGCGAATACGAAAAACCGCTTAACGTTTACGGCTATTCTAAATTCCTGTTTGATGAATATGTGCGCCAGATCCTGCCAGAAGCGAACTCGCAGATTGTCGGTTTCCGCTATTTCAACGTCTATGGACCACGTGAAGGCCATAAAGGCAGCATGGCAAGCGTGGCATTTCATCTGAATACACAGTTAAACAACGGCGAAAGCCCGAAACTGTTTGAAGGCAGCGAAAACTTCAAGCGCGACTTCGTTTACGTGGGCGATGTGGCCGCCGTTAACCTGTGGTTCCTGGAAAGCGGCAAGTCCGGCATCTTTAACCTGGGCACAGGCCGTGCGGAATCTTTCCAGGCCGTCGCCGACGCGACGCTGGCATACCATAAAAAAAGCAGCATTGAATACATTCCGTTCCCGGATAAGCTGAAAGGTCGCTATCAGGCGTTTACGCAGGCGGATTTAACCAATCTGCGCAACGCGGGCTACGACAAACCCTTTAAGACCGTCGCCGAAGGCGTCACGGAGTATATGGCCTGGCTGAACCGCGACGCGTAAGTATGAAAATTTTGGTCATTGGCCCGTCCTGGGTGGGCGACATGATGATGTCGCAAAGTCTCTATCGCACGCTTAAAGCGCGCTATCCCCAGGCGATAATCGACGTGATGGCGCCAGCCTGGTGTCGTCCGTTGTTATCGCGTATGCCGGAAGTTAACGAGGCGATACCCATGCCGCTGGGCCACGGCGCGCTGGAAATCGGCGAGCGCCGTAGATTGGGCCATAGCCTGCGTGAGAAGCGCTACGATCGCGCCTGGGTGCTGCCAAATACGTTTAAATCGGCGCTGGTTCCTTTCTTTGCCAATATCCCGCACCGTACCGGCTGGCGCGGCGAAATGCGCTATGGCCTGCTGAACGATGCGCGCGTCCTTGATAAAGACGCCTGGCCGCTGATGGTGGAGCGCTACGTGGCGCTGGCCTATGACAAGGGGGTGATGCGCACGGCGAAAGATCTGCCGCAGCCGCTACTCTGGCCACAGCTCCTGGTTAGCGAGGGTGAAAAGTCGTTGATACGCAGCGACTTTTCGCTATCTTCTGAACGTCCTCTGATCGGCTTTTGCCCCGGCGCGGAATTTGGCCCGGCAAAACGTTGGCCGCACTATCACTACGCCGAACTGGCAAAGCAGCTCATTAACGAAGGGTACCAGGTCGTACTGTTTGGCTCGGCAAAAGACCATGAAGCCGGAAATGAGATCCTGGCGGCGCTGAATAGCGAGCAGCAGGCATGGTGTCGCAACCTGGCGGGGGAAACCCAGCTGGAACAGGCCGTCATTCTGATAGCCGCCTGTAAAGCCATCGTCACCAACGATTCCGGGCTGATGCACGTCGCGGCGGCGCTCGACCGCCCGCTGGTCGCCTTGTATGGCCCAAGTAGCCCGGATTTCACGCCACCGCTGTCTCATAAGGCCCGGGTGATTCGTCTCATTACGGGTTATCACAAAGTGCGTAAAGGCGATACGGCGCAAGGCTATCACCAGAGCCTGATCGATATCACGCCGCAGCGGGTTCTGGAAGAGCTTCATTCGCTGTTGTCGGAAGAGGGCGTTTAATGCGGGTTTTGATCGTTAAAACATCATCGATGGGCGACGTATTACATACCCTGCCTGCGCTTACCGACGCGCAACAGGCTATTCCAGGGATTCAATTTGACTGGGTTGTCGAAGAAGGGTTTGCGCAAATTCCGTCCTGGCACAGTGCTGTCGATCGCGTGATTCCCGTCGCTATTCGCCGTTGGCGCAAAGCCTGGTTTTCCGCGCCCATTAAAGCGGAACGCACAGCCTTTCATCGGGCGGTATGCGCATACCAATACGACGCTGTGATTGATGCGCAGGGGCTGGTGAAAAGCGCGGCGCTGGTGACGCGTCTGGCGCATGGGATAAAGCACGGTATGGACTGGAGTACTGCCCGCGAACCGCTGGCCAGCCTGTTTTATAACCGTAAACACCATATCGCAAAGCAACAACATGCGGTTGAGCGGACGCGCGAGCTGTTCGCCAAAAGCCTGGGATACGATAAACCGCAGTCGCAGGGCGATTATGCCATCGCAAAACATTTTCTGCATTGCCAGCAGGCGGTCAGCGATCCATATGCGGTATTTTTACATGCCACGACCCGCGATGATAAACACTGGCCGGAAGCAAACTGGCGCGAGCTTATCGGTATGGTGGGCAACACCGGATTACGGATAAAACTTCCCTGGGGCGCGCCTCATGAGGAGGCCCGGGCTAAACGACTGGCCGAAGGCTTTGACTATGTGGATGTGTTACCGCGCATGAGCCTGGAGGAGGTCGCCAGAGTGCTGGCTGGCGCAAAATTTGTCGTATCGGTTGATACCGGCCTGAGCCATCTCACCGCCGCGCTCGACAGACCGAATATTACGCTATATGGCCCAACGGACCCTGGGTTAATTGGAGGTTATGGGAAGAACCAAATGGCATGCTGCTCACCAGAAAAAAACCTGGCGAATTTAGATGCCACAAGCGTATTTGGAAAGATTCATTAAAGAGACACTGTCTCATCCCAAACCTATTGTGGAGAAAAGATGCTAACCACATCATTAACGTTAAATAAAGAGAAATGGAAACCGATCTGGAATAAAGCGCTGGTTTTTCTTTTTGTTGCCACGTATTTTCTGGATGGTATTACGCGTTATAAACATTTGATAATCATACTTATGGTTATCACCGCGATTTATCAGGTCTCACGCTCACCGAAAAGTTTCCCCCCTCTTTTCAAAAATAGCGTATTTTATAGCGTAGCAGTATTATCATTAATCCTTGTTTATTCCATACTCATATCGCCAGATATGAAAGAAAGCTTCAAGGAATTTGAAAATACGGTACTGGAGGGTTTCTTATTATATACTTTATTAATTCCCGTACTATTAAAAGATGAAACAAAAGAAACGGTTGCGAAAATAGTACTTTTCTCCTTTTTAACAAGTTTAGGACTTCGCTGCCTTGCAGAGAGTATTCTGTATATCGAGGACTATAATAAAGGGATTATGCCATTCATAAGCTATGCGCATCGACATATGTCCGATTCCATGGTTTTCTTATTTCCAGCATTATTGAATATTTGGCTGTTTAGAAAAAATGCAATTAAGTTGGTTTTTTTGGTGCTTAGCGCCATCTACCTTTTCTTTATCCTGGGAACCCTATCGCGAGGGGCATGGTTGGCGGTGCTTATAGTAGGTGTTCTGTGGGCAATACTGAACCGCCAATGGAAGTTAATAGGAGTTGGTGCCATTTTATTAGCCATTATCGGCGCTTTGGTTATCACTCAACATAATAACAAACCAGACCCAGAACATTTACTGTATAAATTACAGCAGACAGATAGCTCATATCGTTATACTAACGGAACCCAGGGCACCGCGTGGATACTGATTCAGGAAAACCCGATCAAGGGCTACGGCTATGGTAATGATGTGTATGATGGTGTTTATAATAAACGCGTTGTCGATTATCCAACGTGGACCTTTAAAGAATCTATCGGTCCGCATAATACCATTCTGTACATCTGGTTTAGTGCAGGCATATTGGGTCTGGCGAGCCTGGCCTATTTATATGGCGCTATCATCAGGGAAACAGCCAGCTCTACCTTCAGGAAAGTAGAGATAAGCCCCTACAATGCTCATCTCTTGCTATTTTTATCTTTCGTCGGTTTTTATATCGTTCGTGGCAATTTTGAACAGGTCGATATTGCTCAAATTGGTATCATTACTGGTTTTCTGTTGGCGCTAAGAAATAGATAAAAAAAACGCGCTGATACTTATTACGGTATCAGCGCGTTTTCCATCGTCCGGACTCAATCACTTATCAAACCAGCTTTTCATCTGTTCCTCGAAACGCTGAGCTACATTTTCCCAACTGTATTTTGAAAACACCAGGGATTTTGCTTTTTCGGCAATCTGGTGGCGTTCCTTATCAGCAAGCGCACGGTTAATATCATTAATTATACTGTCGCTCGACATAGGTTCTGCGAGGTGATAGCCCGTTATGCCATCTAACACAAATTCGCTAATCCCCCCTTTTTTGCTGGCAAGAACCGCTTTTCCTGCTGCCATCGCTTCTACAGCCACCATGCAAAATGCTTCTTCAACCTGAGATGGCACAATAACCAGATCGGCTATATGATAGAAGTTATGCATCTGGTCAGGAGATTGCCCCCCAGCCATAATACAATCAGTTCCAATCTCTTTTGCGGCGTCCAGTACTTTCTTTTGATACTCTGCTTTTTCACCCTTGCGGCTTGCATAAGGATCGCCAACAACGACAAGTTTAATATTACTTCTTAAGGTACGTAATTTTTTGAACGCCTGCAAAAGCAACAGGATGCCTTTATCAGGCGAAATTCTCCCGGCATATAAGAGAACGGTGGCATCTTCCGCAATATTTAATTGCTGACGGAGGTTATTTTGTGGGTTTCTTTTATAAGTCTCAGCACAAAAACCATTAGGCACAATACTAACAGCAGCGGCGGGCAATCTTTCTTCATAAAACGCTTTAAGAAACTGACTGGGCACGATAATTTTTGCATCCTTATCAGGAAGTTCTGGTTCAAATGCGTTATGCATGTGCATAACCAGTTTTGCATTCGGATTGCGCTCTCTGATCTGCCGATACAGTTTCATACTATTATGAATAACAATGACGCTATCTTCCTGGGTAGTCACTTTATCTCTAATATTAAGGACGCGCTGGGAATAGGGTAGTGGGTCGAGACGAGTCCATTTCTGAAAAAGACGCTTATAAACTTTACTAAACCCGATGTAATGAATATCACAGTTATCGTTTATTTTATTATATTCAGGATAGCCAGCATTCTTTATACAAGCAATAGCATTCGGTATTGATAGTCGTTTTGCAACCTGGTAAATCCAGGTTTCTACCGCAGCCGCGCCACGTGGAGGAATTGAAAATATAGGAGTAACAGTAAATATGATTTTTTTAATCATAATAGCTATAATCCAGAATAGTTAACTTTATAGAAAAAGAAATGTTATAGAAAAAGAAATGCGTGCCGAAGCAACTCAAAATAATGATGTATCTAGTGTCTAGACAATTTTATCGTAATATATTTCATCCTCAAGTTCCGAGGCTGTAATATATGGAATAATATCGTAATGAATTGCAGTATCATCTGATAAATTAAAGATATTTAAATCACTCACATTTTTTCTCATAAAAGTAAAAAATGGCAGTATTTTAAACAGGTCTTTACTAAGCTCAGATGGCATAGGGCTGGTAGATTCGTCATAGAAACGTGGGCAACTCCCTGTTAAGTCAAGCCCAGAACATATAATACGGCCATACTTGAGGGAATAAGCAACCTGAATAGCGGTATAAGCAATAGTATGGCAAGAGCAATACCCGATGCTGATATCCTTGCAAAATCCAGCCAGTCGCCCTCTTTTCGAAAGGGGAACTGAAATAAGTAATGCTTTATGAACCCGCTTGAGGATATTAAATTTAATTTTCTTTAAAAAGCCCCCTTTTTCTCGGCGATAAAAGGAGCGAATAATTAAACAGTTTTCTTCAATATATTTTTGATCATCCACTGAAGCCTGTTCGTACACATCAAGATTGACGATAGTAAACTGACTGTTACGGCTAAAGTTATAAAAATCTTCGCGCCGGCGATGGAGGAAGCGAACATCCGTCAGAAGGTACAAAAATGGCTTGACGTTATTGTTTAGCAAATATTGAACAGAACCATTGACTGCAATGACATCTTTCATTCGTAACAAGGACAGCGGCGTCTTTCTGGACGTAGGACCAGAAAGAAAAATAATACAATCTTCAGCCGTTCTTTTCGCAATAAGTTGCAGAACATCGGCGTGAGTTATGAAGTTAACGCTGCCCATAAAAAACTCGTATTTTTATCATGCAACCTATAAATAAATGTTATATTCAATAACTAATATTACATCTCAAATTCTCTCAAGTATGTCATAACGCTGCAGCAAATAAAAGTCAGTCAGTCCCTTAAATTAAACCAAACGTGCTACATTGATCAGCGCTTTTCCTTACCCTTAATACGACGCAAGAAATTTCGAAGTTTTTTCTTATAAATCAATAAGTAAAATCCGATATCTCTCACATTATTTTTGATACCATAATGTCTTTCTAAATCAATACGATCCTTTGCTTTTCGTTGTCTGGAAGGTCTTTTTCCGGACAAATCGATAATTCTGATCTCATTGCCTTGCAGGATAAAGTTACCTTTATGGGGATCGCCCGAAACCATACCATGCTGATGCAGAGAATATATCGACTGTTTGATTTTCCCTCTCACCTCGTCAGAAATTTCTGGCATATCAACAAGTTCAATACCTTCAATATACTCAATTATCATCACGTATGTTTTTACATAGCGTAATGTTTTAATTTCCGCCAGCAGGTAAAAATCATTAAGCGCCGTAAACCCTTCTCGCCGAACACGATCTGTCTGATGAAAAAGCTTTTCGTAGTAATCTCCTTTTACTAACGATTTGAAAAATCGTTCAGTATTTTTTACTTTTGGACTAAATACCTTGAGAATATATTTTCCGTAGTCTGTATTAATCAATACAACTTTTGTATCTTCTATATTACGGAAGACTTTAATAACCTGATGATTATAAGATAGAAAATCTTTGAATATCTCAATGTATTTTTCACCGTCTTTTTTGACAAAGACGGTATAGTTTTTAATCTTTTTTTCAATAATCATAATAGAGATTTAGGCAGGGGAATTATTTGTGGAAAAGTTTACGATAAAGATATGCGCTTCCAGCCATAAGGCCTTTAAAATAATGACCCTGCACGAGAAGATGTTTATATCGCTTCTTAAATTCGACTATGGTACGCGCATCTTTTGCAGGAGAATCTTTCCAGGGCGAGTTCAGTCGTGCATTTTTATAATAGATAACTGAAGGATAATTTGCCCAGGCATGCCATGGTTTTGTAGCGCCCGTATAATGAATTAAAACAGTATTATCATTAATTATATTGCTATATTTTTTATGTGACTTATCTTTCAACTCACTTTTGATAGTATAAATGGTATTATATGGTCGCGGTAGAAAAATGACTTTATCCTGTAGGAGAATATTCAAAACATCCTGATCGGGATATTTAAAAGAGTCAGCCTCTTTACCTGCCAAAAGTAAAAATGCCTTTTTGGTTAAGGCATTCTCTTTCCATAATTTCAGGTTAACAAAAACCACGCCGGAGTTAAAATAACCACCTTGTAAATTAAAAGCGCTTAATCTCTCATTTACCTTATTCTGGATGGAATCAACATCTTTTACGACCGCAGCAATCTTCTCTGTCAAATCAAGCCGTAGAAGATCTTGCAAAGATCCTTTGCATACAACATCGGCATCCAAATAAAGTAAGGTATTTACCTTCTTGCTGAGATAATCGAAAGCAAATAAACGAAAATACATTGCTCTCGACCATACTTTAGTTTGAGGCAATACCTCAAGGCTTTCTACTTTAATAAGATAAAGAGAAATTTTTATGTGATGCTGTACGGCTAAACGCTCTATATATTTTACAAAACACGGGGAGTATGAATCACAAATAATGTGAAAAGCGAGCGGGATATTATTGTTTAATACAACTGAAGCGATTGATACCCCCACACCATCAAGATAGTTTTCATCAACACCATAAGAAATGTTTAATACGTTATCATCATTATTATTATTACTTTCATCAAAAACTTTATATTCAGCTATTTCTATCTCAGGAAATGAATCCATTACATCACCTATGGGTTTTATTCAAGAAGTTTACGTTTAAAGTAGGCTATATAGTAATTTATACCCGAAGTATAATGCTTCTGATTAAACATATGCTTTGCCGCATAACGTAACTGATGGCTAGTGACTGGATTTAAAAGTGCACAATGAGACCACGGTGAGTTGCTCTTAGCCTGTAAAAAATATTGTGACACAGGGTAAGCCCCCCAACTATGCCAGGGCTTCGTTGGTCCGATATAATGAACAAATACAGTCTCAGCATCGACTGGATTAATAACTGAATCTTTTAATTCATAGTTAAGACTAAATTGTGTATTAAACTTTTTATCAACAAAACGCGCTTTATTCACTAACAATATATTTAATACATCCTGATCAAGGTGCGTTATGCGCTGTACTACCTCTGGATCTTTTAGCATTTCAATCGCTTTCTTAGAGATATTTTCTGCGGTCCAAAGAGGTATGTTAATTAAAATAAAACCGGCATTAAAATAGCCAGAAACCAGCCCAGGCGTTGCCAGGCTAACCGAGCGCTTAGTCCACCATTCCAACTCGCCTTCAGCAACGACAGCCGCAATCTCATTTTCAGCAAAATTAAGATCAATAAGTTCCTGAATACTCCCCTTACATGCAATATCTGCATCCAGATAAAGTACTCTATCTGTTTTATCTGAAAAATAATCGGCGATAATGAATCTAAAGTATGTTGCATAGGTCCAGTTTTTGGTACTGGGTAGCGATTTTAAGCGCTCACAGTCGATTAGGTAAACAACAATCTGCGTAGCGTACTGTTTTGCTAATGCCTCAAATCGCTGCTGGTCTTCAGAGCCAAAGAAATCGGTAAAAACATGGAAAGCTAACGCCTTCTCTGGGTTAGCGAGGAGAACCGATGCAATAGAGACACCACAGCCAAAAAGAAAGTTTTTATCAATCCCATAAGCTATATTAAATTTAGCAGCATCACTATGTTGTGCATAGTTATAATCTAAAGTCTGTTGAATGACTTCTTCTTCAAAATATTTTCTGCTCATAGTGATCACTTTTGTAATTTCGAGAATATTGCATTATTAAAATTTTTAAAATATAGCACATCGTAAAATCTCTCAATCGTGCCGGGAATAATATCATGCTGATATTTTACTTCACCAGAAATAACGCGATTAAGGTGTCCTACAAAATCATCTATAGCACCCGGAGTGTAAAGCTCACCATTCAAACCGGGTTTAATCATATCGCGCGGGCCAGACATACAATCAGAACTAATACACGGAATTCCATATGACATTGCTTCCAGCAGGGTCATAGGAAATCCCTCAAACGCAGAGGTAAGTAGTAACGCGGTGACATTTTTTATTTTTTGCTGTACGACTTGCCACGGCGCGCTTTGCCAACCATACCAGATCACACGCTGCTCAATACCAAGCTCCCGACTATAGGCCTGGCACTTTTCAAAATCTGAGCCATCACCAATAATATGTAGCTGCCATTCCCCTGTCGTACGAGTTAAGCCATCAAATAAATCTTTAACTCTTTTCTGTCCTTCAAATTTAAGACGCCCTACATAGAGAAATACAGCGGGTTTATCGCGCTCAGGCGGCGGCACAATGATTGTTTTAATAGAGACAGGATTATAAACGACGCTAATATTTTGCGCTGAGATACCCCGTGCCATCATCTGTTCTTTAATACCACTACTTATGGCCAGATGATAATCCGCGTACGTTATACATTCTGCATGTTTTTTATGGTCGAGCGAAAAATGCGGCCACGAGAAAATAGTGAACTGTTTACCACTTTTCTTTCGTGCTTTATTGGCATAAAGACATGAGATGATATCAATACATATCACAATATCCGGTGACGTTTCTTTCAGCCACTGACTAAAATTATAAACATGCTTAGCTCGACGAAGAAAACTTAATTTTATATTTGAGAATGATTGCGCATATTTAATCTCTTTTAGCCATGCTTTATCCATTTTGTCATTACGACAAAAGAAAAACATTTCACAGTTGATTTTCGGAGAGCTATTTTCAAACGTATGGATAACGTTGCTAATAACGGTTTCCATCCCTCCAAAACCAGATACCGCTTCGCCAATAAATGCTATTTTCATATATACCCCAGAGTTAAAACCTTAATCTAAAGACTTTAGATATTAAATAGCAAAAATAGTAATATAACCCTATGGAGTAATTTTTACCTGACATCTCTTTTTTTGCTTTAAGGCGTATTCAATATCTTTATTATTTTCGATAATGGAATATATTGCCACACCTGCTGGCATTATAAAACCATGATCAAAGCAAAGAGCAATGTCCAGTCCTCTTCCAAAAAAATCATCATGTTGAATTATGTTTTTTTGGTTTGAAATATAACTTTTAATGTCAGACATTCTGTCTATCCTTGTCTCACTCATAAATTACTCACTGAGTGCATAATTATTATAATTACAGATTTTTTCTTATTGTTCTTTCTTTAATTCGAGCGGCTTTAACATCCGCCTGGTGAATCAACCCCGATTCTTTTTGCAAAATCTCTCGCAGGGGAAGAGAGAAATACTCACGCATAAACCGGAATATATCTCGCTGAGTCAGGCCAATATTCATTGAAGAAAAATAAAGCCCAATTAAATCTTTGTCACGCCAGCGAAGGGGAACACGCTGGCGTATCTGCGCGCGATGCAGGTCGATTACGGAGATTTTTAAATCCTCTTCGCGACCAGTGAAAGGTAAATGCAGAAGAAAGTGGCAAATATAACAGTCGCGATGGTTAATTCCCCCGGCGTGCATTTTACGTACCATAGTCGCAACACGCTTAATGATCATCCACTTCACCTGCGCGTCCGGTGGATTAACAGCCCAGTCAGCGCAGTAGTCTTCAAGGCTAATGGTAGGCGTTAAATCTTCGGTGATAATAAATGATGTTCTGGTTAGCGGGTTTACGCCTTTTTCACCAAAACCAACGCCGTGCATCGTATCAACGCCCAGCTCATGTAGACGATGAATGGCGTGCCATTCTCTGTCAGCGCCCAGAACAGGCATACGTAACGAAATCAGGTTCTTCACAATTTCTTTCAGCGAAGTACCTTTATGCCACTTCAGGAAGTAGCTTTTACCGTCCAGCTCAAACCGCAATGTTCGACGCGTCTCCAGCTCTCTGAACACTTCGCCCTGTAACGTTTTTACTTCCTCAAAAGCATCTTTACCGCGCCATAGTGTGGTTAACGGCGCTTTCAGCTCAACCATCTAAATCACCTGTAATAATATCCGCGGCCTTCTCCGGTAAGCTGTATAAATCCTGGGTATCAGCATAATACCGCGCATTTTCAGCCCAGGCGTTGCGTAAGGAAGGCTGTGTCAGCGCTTTGAGTAAAACCTCATTTAGCGCATCCTGGCGGAATGGTTCAGTCATCGCTTCGCCACAGTTTGCATCCACAATATAATGTGCATAACCGCACACCGCGGTTGTCAGCACCGGCAAACCAGCAGTAATGGCTTCCAGCAAAACAATACCAGCAGCTTCCTGATAGGCTGGATGCAGTAAAAGGTCGGCTGCCGCCATTAACTCCGCGATATCATTACGTCCGGAGAAAAAATGCACATTCGTGCCGACGCCGCTTCTTTCAGCCAGTGCTGCAAACTTCTTCGGCTTATCCTGCCCGACAACATAGAGCACCGTATTTTGCCGTAAAGATTCGGGTAGCGATGCCAGCGCTTCAATAGAGCGATCCACACCTTTACGGGTAAAGTCAGACCCTACTTGCAACAGTAATTTTTGCTGTTCTGAGATACCATTTTTCTGACGATAAATTTGACGACTGTTTGGGATCTGTTGGCTATATTTTCTGTCCGGGTAAATCCCCGGAGGAAGAATATGGAAACGCTCCGCTTCAGTCTGATAATGTTTTTGGAAGTCAGCAATCTGCTTATTCGTCAGCATTAATAGTTGCGTCGGCTTGCCGTGTTCAAACGTGGCGCGTTCAAAAGCAGCATAATGCCGATAGCGTGATGTCAGGCGATAGAAAAATCCTTTTTCCTGTGCGACTTTTTCGGCGTAACACACGTCTGCGGCGTAATACACATCAAGGCCCGGCATCTTATTGAATCCAACCACCCGATCGACAGGGTGGTCGCGCAAATGGTGTTGCACCCAGGCATAATATTCTGCGTTACGACCGTGGTTCGTCCGGGATTTAACCGGCACGCGGATTAATTCAAAGTTATCCGGGCATTCCCCTTCCCATGACTGAGTATAAACACGAACCTGATGACCTCGCGCCGCCACGGTTTGAGCAATACGCATAAAATCACGCTGCAGACCGCCAAAAGGAAAATATTTATATAAGCAAAAGGCAACTCTCATAGCAGGCTGTCCAAATCTATGGGGCGTGCCTCATGCGGCAGCATTTTTTCCGTCGCGGCGATAACATCTTCAGCCGGAATCACGGAAAGGTATTTTTTATTACGATCAAGCTCATGCCGTTCAGGCATCGGCTGATAATTTCCTGCCCAAAACTGAATGATGTCGTCGGTCCAGGGACGCCAGAATACATGATCCGTCGCGCCAAAAAGACAAATGACCGGCGTTTTGACTGCTGCGGCAATATGACCGGGGGCCGAATCAACGCCGATAAAGAGATCCGCATGGTCAATCAATGCGCCCAATTCAGGAAAGCGAGTTTTACCCGCCAGACCAGTAACCGGTTTTGTCTCACAGCCGCGTGCAATAGCATCCACGCAGGCCATCTCGTCTGCGGCCGGGCCTGACGTCAGTACAACCTGATAACCGCGGCGCTGCACGGCATCAATAACCTGCGAGAATTTATCATTATCCCAGCACTTAAATAGCTGCCGTGCCGTAGGCTGAATAACAACATATTGTCGGGTCACACCAAGTTGTTTGAGCTGTTGTCGCATGTTTTCCCAATGTTCCGGGCGATAGCTCATGGTGGTTTCCGTGACATACTGTTTTAGCGCTAACGGCTTTAGCGCGGATAATGTGCGCTCAACAGCATGTTCTCCCGCATAAGGTACTAAATGCGTAAAGCTCTTTTTCCATAAAGCAGACTGACGATTACCGAAATCCTGCGAGATTTTTATTTTTGCGTTTAAAAAACGCACAATAAGCGCCACGCTCCACTGATCGGTGAGATTGACGACCAGATCATACGAGTTAGCACGCAATTTTTTGATTAGCGATAGCGCGTTTTTGATCTTCTCTTTTGTTCCTGCGCCTTTGTTACTGATGCCGTAGAGTGCATTAATCTCCGGATTTTCCGACAATATCGGTATGGTGTTCTGGTAAAGAAGCACATCGATTTTTGCATCGGGATAATTCTGCTTCAGCGTGCTGATGACAGGGGTGGTAAGTAACATGTCTCCATGAAAACGCATTTTTATAATCAGAATTCTTCGAAATGGCTTTTCCACAAGCGACTCTTTGGTTGAAATTGTCCGGATAAATAAGCAGAAAAAAGCACGCTACCGCCCCAGGCTTCACAGCAACCCGATGGCTAATACCGCACTCATTTTAGATGCGCTAGTGTAACACTTCTTTCGCAGCAATCCGATACGAATAATTTTTATACACAATCATTTTTTTAATCATAAATTCAAAGAGATATTAATTTATCCCTCTCTTGTGAATGGTCATTCCCATTGTCTGGGGCGACAAGGGCGGCAAATTTCAATGGATTGCGTAAAAATGCAAAAATAATGGGGTTCAGCGCCTGGAATCCTCGCTTCTGAGCCAATTTGGCGCAAAAATGGGAAAAGTAATGGTAAAGCCCAGGCTAAATACATAGAATCCCCAGCACATCCATAAGTCAGCTATTTACTATGCTCGAATTGCTTTACACCGCTCTTCTCTACCTTATTCAGCCTCTGATCTGGATACGGCTTTGGGTGCGTGGACGTAAAGCGCCGGCCTATCGTAAACGCTGGGGTGAACGCTACGGATTCTACCGCCGTCCGTTGAAACCGGGCGGAATCATGCTGCATTCCGTCTCGGTGGGCGAAACTCTGGCGGCCATCCCATTGGTCCGCGCTCTACGTCATCGCTATCCCGATCTGCCTATTACCGTAACGACCATGACGCCGACCGGCTCGGAGCGCGTCCAGTCCGCCTTTGGCAACGATGTTCAGCACGTTTACTTGCCTTATGATTTGCCCGATGCGCTCAATCGTTTCCTCAATAAGATTGATCCTAAGCTGGTATTGATCATGGAGACTGAGCTCTGGCCAAATCTGATTGCTGCGCTGCACAAACGTCATATTCCGCTGGTTATCGCTAATGCGCGGCTTTCCGCCCGCTCCGCCGCGGGTTATGCGAAGCTTGGCAAGTTTGTCCGTACGCTCTTGCGCCGTATCACCCTGATTGCCGCGCAAAACGAAGAAGATGGCGAACGCTTTGTGGCATTGGGCGCGAAGAACAATCAGGTCACGGTCACCGGCAGTCTGAAATTTGATATTTCAGTTACGCCGCAGCTGGCGGCTAAAGCCGTTACGCTACGCCGCCAGTGGGCGCCGCACCGTCCGGTCTGGATTGCCACCAGCACCCACGATGGCGAAGAGAGTATCGTTATCGCCGCTCACCAGGCGTTATTACATCAATTCCCGAATTTATTACTGATTCTGGTGCCCCGCCATCCGGAGCGTTTCCCGGATGCTATCAATCTTGTGCGTCAGGCAGGGTTAAGCTACATCACTCGTTCTTCGGGCGAAGTACCGTCCGCCAGCACCCAGGTCGTGGTAGGCGATACCATGGGCGAATTAATGTTGCTCTATGGCATTGCCGATCTCGCCTTTGTTGGTGGTTCGCTGGTTGAACGCGGCGGTCATAACCCGCTGGAGGCCGCCGCTCATGCGATTCCGGTACTGATGGGTCCGCATACCTTTAACTTTAAAGATATTTGCGCCCGTCTGGATCAGGCGAGCGGACTTATCACGATTACCGATGCGGCTACGCTGGCAAAAGAAGTTTCCTCTTTACTGACCGACGCTGATTATCGTAATTTCTACGGACGTCACGCAGTTGAAGTGCTGTATCAAAATCAGGGCGCGCTCCAGCGTCTGCTGCAACTGCTGGAACCTTATCTGCCACCGAAAACGCATTGAGGACTGTCATGCAAAAACGGGCGATTTATCCAGGTACGTTTGATCCGATTACTAACGGTCATCTCGATATTGTGACGCGCGCAACGCAGATGTTCGACCATGTCATTCTGGCCATCGCCGCCAGCCCCGGCAAGAAACCCATGTTCACCCTGGACGAACGTGTGGCGCTGGCGCAAAAAGCGACCGCACACCTGGGTAACGTAGAGGTGGTGGGCTTTAGCGACCTGATGGCCAATTTCGCCCGCGACAGACAGGCGAATATCCTGATTCGTGGTCTGCGCGCGGTGGCGGATTTTGAATATGAAATGCAGTTGGCGCATATGAATCGCCATCTGATGCCGCAACTGGAAAGCGTTTTCCTGATGCCGTCCAAAGAGTGGTCGTTTATTTCATCGTCGCTGGTCAAAGAAGTGGCGCGCCATCAGGGCGATGTGACCCACTTTCTGCCGGACAATGTGCATCAGGCGCTAATGGATAAGTTGAAATAAGTTTCCTTCCCTGCCGGGCCTGGCGTTTTACTTCTGACAGTGACGGCAATAGAACGTCGCACGCTGTGCGTGTTTCGTTGCGACTATCGGCGTACCGCATACCCGACACGGCTCGCCTTTGCGCCCGTACACCTGCAACTCCTGCGCAAAATAGCCCGGTTTCCCATCGCTTTGCAGAAAATCCTTCAGCGTTGTCCCGCCTTGTTCAATAGAGCGCAGCAAAACGGCTTTAATCACCCGTGCCAGCAGGTCGCACTCCTCTGTCGAGAGTGACGACGCCAGGCGGTCAGGGTGAATACCAGCGGCAAACAGCGACTCGCTGGCGTAGATATTCCCCACGCCGACCACCAGCTTGTTATCCATCAGCCAGGGTTTAATCGCCGTCTTCTTCTTCGCGCATTTCTGCTGCAAATATTCGCCATTAAACTCATCGCTTAGCGGCTCCGGTCCCAGATGCGCCAGTACGTTATGCCCTTCCAGCTCTTTGGTCCATAACCAGGCGCCAAAGCGGCGAGGATCGGTATAACGTAGAATTTTGCCGTTGCTCATCACCAAATCGACATGGTCGTGCTTTTCCGCCGGCAGCGCTTCCGACAATATCCGCAAGCTTCCCGACATCCCCAGGTGAATAATTATCCAGCCGTCAGGCAGCTCCAGCAGTAAATATTTAGCACGACGCTGAACGCTAAGGACGGGTGTATCGCTCAGACGATAAATTTCGTCTGAAACCGGCCAGCGCAGACGGCCGTTACGGATATGGGCGTGCAGGATAGTAGCGCCAACTAAATGGGGTTCAATACCCCGGCGGCTGGTTTCAACTTCGGGTAATTCAGGCATAACGTCTCCGGCTGTGTGGCAGGTCTCATTAATATGGGGACGGCCAGAAAACAAAAAACCCCGCCGAAGCGAGGTTTTTGTTACATCAAAGCGAGAATTATTTGATTTTCGCTTCTTTGTAGATCACGTGCTGACGGACAACTGGATCGAATTTTTTCAGTTCCAGTTTTTCCGGTTTAGTACGTTTGTTCTTCGTAGTGGTATAGAAGTGACCAGTACCAGCAGAAGAAACCAGCTTGATTTTCTCACGAATACCTTTAGCCATGATTTATTTCCTCTTAGTACTTAGTACTTTTCGCCACGGGCACGCAGTTCAGACAGAACTGTTTCGATGCCTTTTTTATCGATGATACGCATACCTTTAGCAGATACACGCAGGGTGACAAAACGCTTCTCGCTCTCAACCCAGAAACGGTGAGAGTGCAGGTTAGGCAGGAAACGGCGTTTAGTCGCGTTCAGTGCGTGGGAACGGTTGTTACCGGTCACCGGACGCTTGCCAGTAACTTGGCAGACTCGGGACATGTCTATTCTCCAAAAATCAAATTAGCTCGAGCTTCGTATGGGGTATCGGCGCCTCGTCAGGCTTTACAGCCTGGTCATCGCGCAGTTCTATTGAACTCTCGATTGCCAGGCCCAAATGCCAAACCCGAGATTCTCAAAGGTGGCGTAGTATACGCTGACCCGGCGATATGCTCAAGTCCCGAACAGACAAAGATCCCGATGGATCGCGCAAAGAATCTTAAATCCAGCCGCGTTCGGCAAAAGAAACGTACTCTCCGCGCCCAATTATCAGGTGATCGAGCACCCGGATATCCATAAACTGGCAACACTTTATCACGCGCTCAGTGATAAGTTTATCTGCTTTACTTGGCTCTGCGCAGCCTGAAGGGTGGTTATGCGCCAGAATGACCGCTGAAGCATTGAGTTTAATCGCTTCCCGAACAATCTCACGCGGATGCACCTCTACGTGGTTAAGCGTGCCGGAAAACAGGCGGCTGTGCTGAAGCACCCGGTGCTGGGCATCTAGGAAGATCACCAGAAAGATCTCACGCTCTTCGCCCGTCAGTTGGCTTTGCAGAAATTCCCGCGTCATTTCCGGACTCAGCAACGCACTTTCCTCATTCATGCGCACGCTGTAATAGCGCCTTGCCAGCTCAGCAATGCCTTTCAACTGCGCGAATTTCGCCAGGCCGATGCCGTTTACGCCGCGAAACTGCGCAAAGTCCGCCGACAGCAGGCCATACAGCGACCCAAAGTGCTGCAATATCTCTTTTGCCAACGTCATAACATCTTTTCCCGGCGTGCCGGTACGTAAAAAAAGCGCCAGCAGCTCCACGTCGCTGAGGGAAGCAATGCCGGATCTGAGCATTTTTTCACGCGGTAATAATTCGTCCAACGTATCCATACGCGCACCTCCTTTTTTAAGGAAGCGGCATAGTGGCACAGCCTTTGGGAGAGATCGACGCCCCGATTTTGCTCTTGCGTAGCGCCTCGCAAAGTGGAGCGCAGGCAAAGACACGACGCCGTAGAGATTGTGATAAAATAGCCGCCTTTCAAAGTCACCCAACAGGAAAGACATGATGAGCCTGGCCGGTAAAAAAATTGTTCTCGGCGTTAGCGGCGGTATCGCTGCGTATAAAACGCCGGAGCTGGTGCGCCGTTTACGTGAGCGCGGCGCTGACGTGCGCGTGGCAATGACCGAGGCGGCAAAAGCCTTTATTACCCCCCTGAGCTTACAGGCAGTGTCGGGCTATCCCGTATCCGACAGTCTGCTTGACCCTGCCGCCGAAGCCGCGATGGGGCATATCGAGTTGGGGAAATGGGCCGACCTGGTGATTCTTGCTCCCGCGACCGCCGATCTGATCGCCCGTGTAGCATCGGGTATGGCTAATGATTTAGTCTCCACCATCTGCCTGGCGACGCCAGCCCCGGTGGCCGTGCTTCCGGCCATGAACCAACAGATGTACCGCGCTGCCGCCACGCAACATAATCTGGAGGTGCTCGCCTCTCGCGGCCTGTTCATTTGGGGGCCGGATAGCGGCAGTCAGGCGTGCGGCGACGTAGGCCCAGGCCGAATGCTGGACCCATTAGTTATCGTTGATAAGGCCGCCGCGCAAATCGCTGCCGTCAACGATTTGCGACATATTAATATCATGATTACGGCAGGCCCGACGCGCGAACCGCTCGACCCGGTGCGTTATATTTCCAACCACAGCTCCGGTAAAATGGGCTTCGCTATTGCGGCGGCCGCCGCGCGTCGCGGCGCAAATGTCACGCTGGTCTCCGGTCCCGTTTCGTTACCGACGCCGCCTTTTGTAAAACGGGTTGATGTCATAACCGCGCTGGACATGGAAGCCGCTGTTCAGGCCGCCGTTCAACAGCAGCATATTTTCATTAGCTGCGCCGCCGTGGCTGACTATCGCGCAGAGACTATTGCCAGTGAAAAAATCAAAAAACAGGCGGCGCAAAGTGATGAATTAATAATAAAAATGGTCAAAAACCCGGACATTGTCGCCGGGGTGGCCGCACTCAGTGACAATCGCCCCTACGTTGTTGGGTTTGCCGCGGAAACGAATAATGTGGAAGAATACGCCCGGCAAAAACGTATCCGTAAGAACCTTGACCTGATTTGTGCAAATGATGTTTCTCTTTCAAATCAGGGATTTAATAGCGATAAAAACGCTTTACACCTTTTCTGGCAGGATGGAGATAAAGTCTTACCGCTTGAGCGGAAAGAACTCCTGGGCCAATTATTACTCGACGAGATCGTGACCCGTTATGATGAAAAAAATCGACGTTAAGATTCTGGACCCGCGTGTTGGTCAGCAGTTTCCGCTGCCGACTTATGCTACTTCTGGTTCTGCCGGGCTTGACCTGCGCGCCTGTCTCGACGACGCCGTAGAACTGGCGCCTGGCGCAACGACGTTGGTACCTACCGGACTGGCCATTCATATCGCCGATCCATCACTGGCGGCAGTCATGTTGCCGCGTTCGGGCCTGGGCCATAAACATGGTATCGTGCTGGGCAACCTGGTCGGGCTGATTGATTCCGATTATCAGGGGCAACTGATGGTTTCGATCTGGAACCGTGGTCAGGACAGTTTTACCATTGAACCGGGCGAACGTATCGCGCAAATGGTGTTTGTTCCGGTCGTTCAGGCCGAATTTAATCTGGTGGAAGCATTTGACGCCACCGAACGTGGCGAGGGCGGCTTCGGTCATTCTGGCCGTAAGTAAATTTTACGCATCCCCATAACGTCATAATACTGCCGCAAGCGCTGAGTTTGCGGTTATAGCGTGGGTGCTCGCCTGGCAAGTGCTTATTTTCAGGGGTATTTTGTAACATGGCAGAAAAACAAACTGCGAAAAGGAATCGTCGCGAAGAAATACTTCAGTCACTGGCGCTGATGCTTGAATCCAGCGATGGAAGCCAACGCATCACGACGGCAAAACTGGCGGCCTCGGTCGGCGTTTCCGAAGCGGCGCTATACCGCCATTTTCCCAGCAAGACCCGCATGTTCGATAGCCTGATTGAGTTTATCGAAGATAGTCTGATTACCCGTATCAATCTGATTTTAAAAGATGAAAAAAACACCAGCACGCGTTTGCGCCTGATTGTGTTGCTGATTCTGGGTTTTGGCGAACGCAACCCTGGCCTGACGCGCATTCTTACCGGGCACGCGCTGATGTTTGAACAGGATCGCCTGCAGGGGCGCATTAATCAGCTTTTTGAACGCATCGAAGCGCAGCTCCGCCAGGTGCTACGAGAAAAAAGAATGCGTGAAGGCGAAGGCTACACGACGGATGAAAATCTGCTGGCAAGCCAACTGTTAGCCTTCTGTGAAGGGATGCTTTCACGGTTCGTACGTAGCGAATTTAAATACCGCCCAACGGACGATTTCGACGCCCGCTGGCCGCTCATTGCCGCTCAGCTACAGTAACGCTGACTGGATAGTGGCTCACGCCTTATCCAGGCGACAGAAACATAAGCCCGGTAAAGCGCCACCGGGCAATTCGCTTACACGCCAAATTCTTCCCGGTATGCTCGCACAGCCGCCAGATGCTCAGCCATATCAGGTTTTTCTTCCAGATAGGCAATCAGGTCTTTCAGCGTAATGATGGAGATAACCTTACAACCATAGTCGCGCTCCACTTCCTGAATCGCGGAAATCTCGCCGCGGCCACGTTCCTGACGATCCAGCGAAATCAGTACGCCAGCCAGCGTAGCCCCGTGCGCCTGAATAATCTCCATCGACTCGCGAATCGCCGTACCTGCGGTAATCACGTCATCCACCAGCATCACGCGGCCCTGTAGCGCGCTGCCCACCAGACTCCCGCCTTCGCCATGATCTTTTGCCTCTTTGCGGTTAAAGCAGTACGGCAGGTCTTTATCGTGATGTTCCGCCAGCGCAACCGCCGTCGTCGTCGCGATCGGAATACCTTTGTACGCGGGGCCAAACAGCAGATCAAATTCAATACCGGAATCCACCAGCGCTTCGGCATAAAAACGGCCTAACAACGCCAGGTCGCGCCCGGTATTAAACAGCCCGGCGTTGAAGAAATAGGGGCTTTTGCGCCCGGATTTCAGCGTAAACTCGCCAAACTTTAGTACCTGCTTGTTAAGCGCAAACTCAATAAACTGGCGCTGATACGGTTTCATGGATTCGCTCCTTTTCTTACTTTCATCATTTACGAAATTTACGGACAAAAAAAAGGCGACTTTTCAGTCGCCTTAAAATCAATTTTCTAGCGCCGCCTTCTGCGTCGCCACAATGGATTCAATTCCCCCTCGGGCCAGCGCCAACAAAGTGAGAAGTTCTTCATGGCTGAACGGCTCGCCTTCCGCGGTACCCTGTACTTCAATAATGCGGCCGTCTTCAGTCATCACGACGTTCATGTCGGTTTCTGCTGCGGAATCTTCAACATATTCCAGATCGCAGATCGCTTCGCCGTTAACGATGCCTACGGAAACCGCCGCCACCATGCCTTTCATCGGGTTGGTTTTCAGCTTACCGTTGGCAACCAATTTATTCAGCGCATCCGCCAACGCCACGCAGGCACCGGTAATAGACGCTGTACGCGTACCGCCATCGGCCTGGATTACATCGCAGTCCAGCGTAATGGTAAATTCGCCGAGCGTTTTCAGATCGACCGCCGCACGCAGCGCACGCGCGATCAAACGCTGAATTTCCATAGTACGGCCGCCCTGCTTACCCTTTGCCGCTTCACGCGCATTACGGGTATGGGTAGCGCGAGGCAACATGCCATACTCTGCGGTGATCCACCCCTGGCCTTGCCCTTTCAGAAAACGAGGGACGCCTTCTTCAATGGAGGCGGTGCACAACACTTTGGTATCTCCAAATTCGACCAGTACCGAGCCTTCAGCGTGTTTTGTATAGTTACGGGTCAGGGTTACGGGACGCACCTGATTAGCGCTACGGCCTGCTGGACGCATATTGAGATCTCCGGCTTAAAACGAATGTGGCTGCGCATTATACGGACTTCCGATGGTTATTCCTATCCTGACAAGGCCTGGATAGCTATAATCCCCTCATCTCTCCTTTAAAAACGGGAACATCTATGATCCGCAGTATGACCGCCTACGCCCGGCGTGAAATCAAGGGTGAATGGGGTAGCGCGACCTGGGAAATGCGCTCGGTAAACCAGCGTTATCTGGAAACTTACTTTCGTCTGCCGGAACAGTTCCGTAGTCTTGAACCCGTCGTGCGCGAACGCATTCGTACACGCCTGACGCGTGGCAAAGTCGAATGTATGCTGCGTTTTGAACCCGATGCCAGCGCGCAAGGCGAGCTTATTCTGAATGAAAAGCTCGCGAAACAATTAGTTAGCGCCGCAAACTGGGTCAAAATGCAGAGCGACGAAGGGGAAATCAATCCGGTTGATATTTTGCGCTGGCCAGGTGTCATGGCGGCGCAAGAGCAGGATCTGGACGCGATTGCCGCAGAAATTTTAGCCGCGCTGGACGGTACCCTGGATGACTTTATCGTCGCGCGCGAAACGGAAGGCCAGGCGCTGAAAGCACTGATTGAACAACGTCTGGAAGGCGTCAGCGCCGAAGTAGCGAAAGTCCGCGCGCATATGCCGGAAATCCTGCAATGGCAGCGTGAGCGCCTGGTCGCGAAGCTGGAAGATGCTCAGGTTCAGTTGGAAAACAACCGTCTGGAGCAAGAGCTGGTGATGATGGCGCAGCGCATTGATGTGGCGGAAGAGCTGGATCGTCTGGAAGCGCACGTCAAAGAGACTTACAACATTCTGAAGAAAAAAGAGGCGGTAGGTCGCCGTCTGGACTTCATGATGCAAGAATTTAACCGTGAGTCGAACACCCTGGCCTCCAAATCCATCAACGCTGATGTAACTAACTCCGCTATTGAATTAAAAGTGTTGATCGAGCAAATGCGCGAGCAAATCCAGAATATTGAATAATTCTGGCGCTCAATATGTCATAGAGCCCGCCTTATGCGGGCTCTCGCGTTTATCGGTAGTACGTTTTTAATTTCCGGCGAATAGCGTCGATAAGGCGCCGCTTCCACTCTACCGTTGAAGCCCGATACTGCATAAAAATAGCGCCTTCCGCCTGCTCCCCGGCAAGCGGCAGGACAAAAAGACCGCGCTTATCGGATAAATTTTCATACCAGGGGCGCGGTACAATCGCCATTAGCGGCGCCGACTGGACAGCAGGCGCCAGTTGACTGTAATCATGACAAACAAACGCCAGCGGGCGTTCAAACCCGGCACGAGCCTGCTGCCTGTCCAGTTCGTTGTTCTCTTTTGTCCACGGCAAACAGTAAATGTGTTGATAATGCTGTAGATCAGCAAAATTCAACGCTGTGGCATTCTCCAGACGTGAACGCAATGGCGCGCCATAAACCGCGATCAAACGCGTAGTCCCCACCCGCTCGTAATGCAGAGCGCTGACCTGCTTTTGATGGTCGCCAATTGCCAGCACCAAATCAACCGAGCTATCCAACAGTTCATCACGCCAGGGTCGGCGGGCAAAAGGAAGGCACTCGATCACCGCCTGATGAAGATGACCTTTCTCTGCGAGAACGGGCGTAAGCAGCGCGTTCAATGCGGGAGGAAGTACCACCCGGAAACAACGGGAGCCGTTCTCTTTATCGCCAAACAGCTCCTCATTAAGCGAAACAAACACAGGCGCCAATTTGTCACGCAGCGCCTGCGCATAAGGCGTAGCAATCTGGCGGTTCCCTTCCCGTCGAAACAACGGGTCGTTTAGCGCATCGCGCAATCTCATTAACGCATGACTTACCGCAGAAGGCGATAAAGCCAGCTTTTGCGCCGTTTTCCCCGTAGAGCTCGTCTCCAGCAGCACATACAGTACTTTTAACAGGTTCATATCCATTTGCAGCAAGTTCATTAAACGTCTCTCTTATTGAACCTGGCTAAATTACTGCCAGGTATACTGCGGGCGCTTCAATCAGGAGAACATTATGAATCGCTATGCATTATTCTTTGTATGTATATTTTCAACATCAGCACTTCCTGCCATGGCGGCATTAGATCCTTCACAACCGTTATCACCCACGCCTCCGTTATCACTGTTTAAAGCGTGGGCTAAGCCTATAAAGCCGTTTCAAATCACAGAAGGCGTGTGGTATGTCGGCACGAAAAATCTCTCTTCTATTCTGCTGACCACTCCGGCAGGGCATATTCTTATTGATGCGGGGTTGGATGAAAGCGCACCGCAAATTAAAGCGAATATTGAAGCGGCAGGATTCCGCCTCACAGACGTGCGCTATCTGTTGAATAGCCATGCGCGGCTGGATCAAGCGGGGGGCATGGCACGTTTGAAAGCGTGGAGCGGCGCACAATTGGTCGCCAGCCAACCCAACGCCGATCAGATGGCGAGGGGTGGACGACAGGATTTTGCGCTTGGCGATGCGCTCCCCTTCCCGCCCGTCACCACCGATAAAATTATCCACCACCAGGAAAGCATCATCCTCGGAGGGATAACCGTGACAGCGCTATTCACGCCTGGACATCTACCCGGCTCAACCTCCTGGCGCGTAACGCTCCGCAACGGCAAGACGCTAATTTACGCTGACAGTCTCGCCACGCCCGACTATCTGCTGATTAACAACAAAAATTACCCTGACCTGGTTACTGATATTCAGGGTAGCTTTAAGACGCTGGCCGCCCAGCATGTTGATATCTTTATTGCCAACAAAGGTGACCGCTTCGGGCTACTGGAGAAACGACAGCAACTTCGCAACGGCGATACACAGGCATTCTTTGATTCCAATGGCTTGCAACAGTATGTGGAACGCTCGCGCCAGCGCTTCATCACACAACTTACCGCACAGCAGCCATAATGAAATAACTCACCGGCGGCGCATCCAGGGCGCCGTTCATTTAATTTATCTAAGTCAAAACAGAAAAACCTCGTATACAATAAACCACAAAAATGATGTTCAATTTATTGATATTTATAATAAATAATTATTAATCATAAATTTAAAATCATTACTAAAATTTATTAATCGTGTAATGCCTTAGAAAATCTCAATCGTGATACAGCGCACAAATCGTTAATCTTCGCCCCCAGTAAATTAGGGGGAAATCATGCTGTTGCACGTTCTTTATTTAATTGGCATCACTGCCGAGGCCATGACGGGCGCACTCGCTGCGGGTCGTCGTCGCATGGATACATTCGGCGTAATTATTATTGCTACCGCCACCGCCATTGGTGGAGGCTCAGTTCGCGACATTCTGCTCGGTCACTATCCGCTGGGTTGGGTGAAGCATCCCGAATATGTCATTATTGTGGCGACTGCCGCTGTATTGACCACCATTGTTGCCCCCGTCATGCCCTATTTACGCAAGCTTTTCCTGGTACTTGACGCGCTGGGGTTGGTGGTTTTCTCTATTATTGGCGCTCAGATAGCCCTTGATATGGGCGAAGGGCCAATTATCGCCGTGGTAGCCGCCGTCACTACCGGCGTCTTTGGCGGCGTGCTCCGCGATATGTTCTGCAAACGCATTCCACTGGTGTTTCAAAAAGAGCTATATGCCGGCATTTCGTTCGCCTCGGCGGTGCTCTATATTGCGCTGCAACATTACGTCATGAATCCGGATGTCGTCGTTATCTCTACGTTACTGTTTGGCTTTACAGCAAGGTTATTAGCGCTACGTCTTAAACTTGGCCTGCCGGTATTTTATTACCGCCATGAAGGGCACTAAGACCCAAATCCGGGAATATGCTGAGCAGCCAGCCATCTGCTCAGCGTTTTGATCTGCGGATTATTCCGCCAGTCGATGACTCTCCCGGCACGACGCTCGCCCGTCGCTGGTAACTGCCGCCAGTGTTGCTCTGTTCGCATTAATAACTGCTCCCATGAACGATCGCCGCTGGCCTGTAATGCAGCCTGCGTTAAGGGGATATCCATCGCCATGATCCAGCGGGTAAACGACTGCCGGCGCGCCAGGTTAAATTGCCGCCATATCTGCTCGCTTTTTCCTTTAGCAAAGCCTGGCGTGTTGGCTATTTGCGCTGACGTCAGGGCAAGCCAGGAGAAGATATGCTTAAAGCGATGCGTCTGATGCAAGGCCCGCCAGCTGGCTTCGCCCATTCCGTCCAGACCCAACGCCGACCGTGACCCCAGCCATACCAGCCTGGAGATAAACTGTTCCTGACACGTTTCCGACGCGTAAAAGCAGGTCAGCGAGTTGAAATGGCTATCAGGCGGTACAGGCTTACTCCGCTCACGACTCCGCCAGACGACCTCATCAAGCCGGGGAATGCCTTGCCCCGCCAGACTCACCAGGATCTGATCGCCCGGCGCGATATCCCACGCTTCCCAACGCTTCACAGAATCGATATTGACCCGCTGAACCCGCTTATCATCCAATATAACGGGGACAAGCGACGCTACTACGGTAATTTTGCCGCTTTTCCCCACCGAGAACTGAATAGCGCTCACTTGCGCGACCTGCGCTACTGGCGGATATTTCCATGCTGCCAGCCAGTCGCCCTGCCCGGGTCGCCAGTGTTGTGACGCAGGTTCTTTAGCCATGCGTATCACTACGCCATCCGTTACAAAGGGTAATGCTGACGTCAGCCATGACTGGCGCGCCCGCTCGACCTCGCTGGCATCTTTTACCGCCAGGGTATATTTATTCGTCAGACTGAATCCAGCCTTAGCAAGTTGGCTTAATCTTTCGGGCATATTTGCCGGACCGTCCGGCCACGCCCAAATAAAAATACCCAACGAATTTAGCGCGGAGGCGTTATCCTGGCGCATTAACATTCCTGCGACTTTCGAGCGCGCATTCATCCCGCCCATCCGTTGCTGGATATGTCCCTCGCGCTGTAGAAAGATTTCGCCCTGCAACACCGCGTTAGCAAGCGCGCCTTGTGTTGTCTGCGGTATAGAGGGGATCAGGCGAATTTTTGGCGTCCAGTCCTCGCCTTGTAGTCCGTTACCCCGGCTGATAGCCCTGGTCAGTTTACCGTTTTGATAAACCAGCGTTACCGCTACACCATCCACTTTTGGCTGTACCCAAAGCTCGCTGCGCCCGCGCATCCACTGTTCTACCGCCTGTCGGTCCGCGAGTTTACGTACGCCCGTGTGCGCAACAGGGTGCATTGTTGTACCGTTTAACGGCGGTGAAACCGGAGTAGATGAAACATCCTGACCAACACAGCGTTGCCACTGAACCAGCCTTGCGCTGAGCTGGTCGTACACACTATCGTCAACCGCGCTAACACCTTGTTTCCAGTAGATGTCATTCCAGTCAGCGAGCTGTTGCTGTAAACGGGTGATTTCTTCAGCGGCCCTTGCTGGCGGCCAGGCCGGGCAAAGCGCCCCACTCTGCGAATGCCACAATAAAATTCCCCACGCCATACTTTTCCATAATCTCATCACGACCTCCTGCGCACATTGCCCGGCAGGTATAGCGCTTTAGTGAATAAAAACCGACAGGTAAAAATGCATCATCCGAGCCGCTTTCCAGATTTTTTGGTGGGTTGCTGCAACGACGCGATAAAAGCGGAAAAAGGGACGCAAAATGCAATAATCTGGCGCAAAAAGTGTGACAAAGACTACGTCGCATAACGGCGATGTGTATAATAAGCCCGTATCAAGGCTCTATTTCGATAATCACAGACGTAAGATACTCATGGCTCAAGGTACGCTTTATATTGTTTCTGCCCCCAGTGGCGCGGGTAAATCCAGCCTGATTCAGGCTTTATTAAAAACCCAACCGTTGTATGACACTCAGGTTTCCGTTTCACATACCACGCGCGCGCCGCGTCCGGGTGAAGTGCACGGTGAGCACTATTTCTTTGTAAATCATGATGAGTTTAAAACCATGATTGGCAGGGAGGCGTTTCTGGAGCACGCGGAAGTGTTTGGCAATTACTACGGCACTTCGCGCGAAACCATTGAGCAAGTGCTGGCAACCGGCGTTGATGTTTTTCTGGATATCGACTGGCAGGGCGCCCAGCAAATTCGCGAAAAGATGCCGCAAGCACGCAGCATTTTTATTTTGCCGCCATCAAAGATCGAATTGGATCGCCGTTTACGCGGCCGCGGGCAAGATAGCGAAGAAGTCATTGCCAAACGAATGGCGCAAGCGGTTGCAGAAATGAGCCATTACGCCGAATATGATTATCTTATTGTGAATGACGACTTTGATACCGCGTTAAGCGACTTGAAAACTATCATTCGCGCTGAACGTCTGCGTATGAGCCGCCAAAAGCAGCGTCATGACGCTTTAATCAGCAAATTGTTGGCAGACTGAACCCACTTTCAGTATCATGCCCAGTCATTTCTTCACCTGTGGAGCATTTTAAGTATGGCACGCGTAACTGTTCAGGACGCTGTAGAGAAAATTGGTAACCGTTTTGACCTGGTACTGGTCGCCGCGCGTCGCGCTCGTCAGATGCAGGTAGGCGGAAAGGATCCGCTGGTACCGGAAGAAAACGATAAAACTACCGTTATCGCGCTGCGCGAAATCGAAGAAGGTCTGATTAACAACCAGATCCTCGACGTCCGCGAGCGCCAGGAACAGCAAGAGCAGGAAGCCGCTGAATTACAAGCCGTTACCGCTATTGCTGAAGGTCGTCGTTAATCACAAAGCGGGTCGCCCTTGTATCTGTTTGAAAGCCTGAATCAACTGATTCAAACCTACCTGCCGGAAGACCAGATTAAGCGTCTTCGGCAGGCGTATCTCGTTGCACGTGACGCTCACGAGGGCCAGACACGTTCAAGCGGTGAACCCTATATCACGCACCCGGTAGCGGTGGCCTGTATTCTGGCCGAGATGAAACTCGACTACGAAACGCTGATGGCCGCTCTGCTGCATGACGTGATTGAAGATACCCCCGCCACCTATCAGGACATGGAACAGCTTTTCGGTAAAAGCGTTGCCGAGCTGGTAGAGGGGGTGTCGAAACTTGATAAGCTCAAGTTCCGCGATAAGAAAGAGGCGCAGGCCGAAAACTTTCGCAAAATGATTATGGCGATGGTGCAGGATATCCGCGTCATTCTCATTAAGCTTGCTGACCGTACCCATAACATGCGCACGCTGGGCTCGTTACGCCCGGATAAACGTCGTCGTATTGCCCGTGAAACGCTGGAAATCTACAGTCCTCTGGCGCACCGTTTAGGTATTCATCACATTAAAACCGAGCTGGAAGAGCTGGGTTTTGAAGCGCTGTATCCCAATCGTTACCGCGTCATTAAAGAAGTGGTAAAAGCGGCGCGCGGCAACCGTAAAGAGATGATCCAAAAAATCCTCTCTGAAATCGAAGGACGCTTGCAAGAGGCGGGAATTCCGTGTCGCATTAGCGGTCGCGAAAAACATCTTTACTCGATCTACTGTAAAATGGTGCTCAAAGAGCAGCGTTTTCACTCGATCATGGACATTTACGCGTTTCGCGTGATCGTTCATGACTCCGATACCTGCTATCGCGTACTCGGCCAGATGCACAGTCTCTATAAGCCGCGTCCGGGACGGGTGAAAGACTATATAGCCATTCCCAAAGCGAACGGCTATCAGTCTTTGCACACCTCGATGATCGGCCCGCACGGCGTTCCTGTTGAAGTCCAGATCCGTACCGAAGATATGGATCAGATGGCGGAAATGGGGGTCGCGGCACACTGGGCGTATAAAGAACACGGTGAGACCAGCACCACGGCGCAGATCCGCGCCCAGCGCTGGATGCAGAGCCTGCTGGAGCTACAACAGAGCGCCGGTAGTTCGTTTGAATTTATCGAAAGCGTAAAATCCGATCTCTTCCCGGATGAGATTTACGTTTTCACCCCGGAAGGGCGCATTGTCGAACTGCCCGCTGGCGCTACGCCGGTGGATTTTGCCTATGCAGTGCATACCGACATCGGCCACGCCTGCGTCGGCGCGCGTGTCGACCGCCAGCCTTATCCGCTGTCGCAGCCGCTTAGCAGCGGTCAGACCGTCGAAATTATTACCGCGCCGGGCGCGCGTCCCAACGCCGCCTGGCTGAACTTTGTCGTCAGCTCTAAAGCGCGCGCTAAAATTCGTCAGTTGCTGAAAAACCTCAAACGTGATGACTCCGTAAGCCTGGGCCGTCGTCTGCTTAACCATGCTTTAGGCGGCAGTCGTAAGCTGGCGGAAATTCCGCAGGAAAATATTCAGCGCGAACTGGATCGTATGAAGCTGGCAACGCTTGACGATCTGCTGGCGGAAATCGGTCTCGGCAACGCGATGAGCGTAGTGGTCGCGAAAAATCTGCAGCAAGGCGAAGCCGTGGTGCCGACCGTTGCGCAATCGAATCACGGCCACCTGCCGATTAAAGGCGCGGATGGCGTGCTTATCACCTTTGCGAAGTGTTGTCGTCCGATCCCAGGCGACCCGATCATCGCTCACGTCAGCCCAGGTAAAGGACTGGTGATCCACCACGAATCCTGCCGTAATATCCGTGGATACCAGAAAGAGCCAGAGAAATTTATGGCGGTCGAATGGGACAAAGAGACGGAGCAGGAATTCATTACCGAAATCAAGGTGGAAATGTTTAACCATCAGGGCGCGCTGGCTAACCTGACGGCGGCGATTAATACCACCACCTCCAATATTCAAAGCCTGAATACTGAAGAGAAAGATGGTCGCGTCTATAGTACCTTTATTCGCCTTACCGCACGCGATCGCGTACATCTGGCGAATATCATGCGCAAAATCCGCGTGATGCCAGACGTTATTAAAGTCACCCGTAACCGAAACTAGCGCTATGAATCCAAAACGTTATGCGCGTATATGCGAAATGCTCGCCAGGCGTCAGCCTGATCTCACGGTCTGCATGGAGCAAGTCCACAAACCTCATAACGTTTCTGCAATCATTCGTACCGCAGATGCCGTTGGCGTCCATGAAGTCCATGCTATCTGGCCAGGTAGCCGGATGCGCACCATGGCTTCCGCGGCGGCGGGCAGCAACAGTTGGGTACAGGTGAAAACTCACCGTACCATTGGCGATGCGGTAGCCCATTTGAAAGGACGGGGAATGCAGATTCTGGCAACCCATCTTTCTGATAAAGCCGTAGACTTTCGCGAGATTGATTACACGCGCCCGACCTGTATTCTGATGGGTCAGGAGAAAACCGGTATTACTCAGGAAGCATTAGACCTGGCGGATCGGGATATCATCATTCCGATGATCGGCATGGTACAGTCGCTGAACGTTTCCGTCGCCTCCGCGCTCATTCTTTATGAAGCCCAGCGCCAGCGACAGAACGCGGGCATGTATCTGCGTGAAAATAGCATGTTGCCGGAAGATGAACAGCAGCGCCTGCTGTTTGAGGGTGGTTATCCGGTGCTGGCGAAAGTCGCTAAACGTAAAGGTCTGCCTTATCCTCGCGTCAATCAGCAGGGCGAAATCGACGCCGATGCTGACTGGTGGGCGACGATGCAGGCGGCAGGGTAATCACCATGTCAGGCCGCTTGTTAGACGCTGTTCCGCTCAATTCCCTGACAGGCGTCGGCGCAGCGCAAAGCAGTAAACTGGCGAAAATTGGCCTGCACACCGTGCAGGACCTCCTGCTCCACCTCCCTCTGCGTTACGAAGACCGCACCCATCTCTACCCCATTGGCGAACTGCTGCCTGGCATCTACGCCACCGTTGAAGGCGAAGTGCTGAACTGCAATATCACTTTCGGCGGTCGTCGGATGATGACCTGCCAGATTAGCGACGGTTCCGGCATTCTTACCATGCGCTTTTTCAATTTTAACGCAGCGATGAAAAACAGCCTGGCGACGGGACGACGTGTGCTGGCCTACGGGGAAGCGAAGCGCGGCAAGTATGGCGCAGAGATGATCCATCCGGAATATCGCCTGCAGGGCGATCTCAGCACGCCGGAACTTCAGGAAACGCTCACCCCCGTCTATCCGACCACCGAGGGCGTGAAGCAAGCGACACTGCGCAAGCTTACCGATCAGGCGCTGGAGTTGCTCGACACCTGCGCCATTGCCGAACTACTGCCGCCGGAACTGGCGCAGGGTATGATGAGCCTGCCGGAGGCGCTACGTACCTTGCATCGCCCGCCGCCGACGCTCCAGCTCGCCGATTTAGAAACCGGCAAACACCCGGCGCAGCGGCGGCTTATTCTTGAAGAGCTACTGGCGCATAATCTCAGTATGCTGGCGCTTCGCGCAGGCGCGCAGCGCTATCACGCGCAGCCGCTAAGTACCAACAACATATTGAAAGACAAGCTGCTGGCGTCGTTGCCGTTTAAACCCACCAGCGCGCAGGCGCGGGTGGTGGCAGAGATCGAACGTGATATGGCGCTCGATGTGCCAATGATGCGTCTGGTTCAGGGCGACGTGGGTTCCGGTAAAACGTTGGTTGCGGCGCTTGCCGCCTTGCGCGCTATTGCCCACGGTAAGCAGGTGGCGTTGATGGCGCCGACCGAACTGCTGGCTGAACAGCACGCAAATAATTTCCGCAACTGGTTCGAACCGTTGGGCGTTGAAGTGGGTTGGCTGGCCGGTAAGCAAAAAGGTAAAGCACGTCAGGCGCAGCAAGAGGCTATTGCCAGCGGTCAGGTGCAGATGATTGTCGGCACCCACGCTATCTTCCAGGAACAGGTGCAGTTTAACGGGCTGGCGCTGGTCATTATCGATGAGCAGCACCGCTTTGGCGTCCACCAGCGGCTGGCATTGTGGGAAAAAGGCCAGCAGCAGGGCTTTCATCCGCATCAGTTGATTATGACCGCAACGCCCATTCCTCGCACCCTGGCGATGACTGCCTACGCCGATCTCGATACCTCGGTGATTGACGAGCTACCGCCGGGCCGTACCCCTGTCACTACCGTTGCTATTCCGGATACCCGTCGCCATGAAATCATTGATCGTGTGCGCAACGCCTGCACAACCGAAGGCCGTCAGGCCTACTGGGTCTGTACGCTGATTGAAGAATCTGACCTGCTGGAAGCGCAGGCGGCGGAAGCCACCTGGGAGGAGCTCAAGCTGGCGTTACCGGAGTTGAATATCGGCCTGGTACACGGCCGCATGAAGCCCGCCGAAAAACAGGCGGTGATGCAGGCCTTTAAGCAGGGTGAACTGCATCTGCTGGTCGCCACTACGGTGATTGAGGTGGGGGTCGATGTTCCTAACGCCAGCCTGATGATTATTGAAAACCCGGAGCGACTGGGCCTGGCGCAATTACACCAGCTCAGAGGCCGTGTTGGCCGTGGCGCGGTCGCATCGCACTGCGTGCTGCTCTATAAATCGCCGTTGTCGAAAACGGCGCAGAAGCGTTTACAGGTATTGCGCGATAGCAACGACGGTTTTGTGATTGCGCAAAAAGATTTAGAGATTCGCGGCCCGGGGGAATTACTGGGCACGCGCCAGACAGGGAACGCCGAATTTAAAGTTGCGGATTTACTGCGCGATCAGGCCATAATCCCCGAAGTTCAGCGTATTGCCCGTCATATTCACGAACGTTATCCGCAGCAGGCACAAGCGCTGATTGAGCGCTGGATGCCGGAAACCGAACGTTATTCCAACGCCTAGTGAGCACGGCGGCTTTAATGCCGCCGTACAAACCCTTATTGCGCGAAAATCGGTAACATCAGGTACAGCTTAATCACCAACGCATTGACGATATCGATAAAGAACGCGCCGACCATCGGCACCACCAGGAACGCCATATGCGAGGGACCAAAACGGTCGGTAATCGCCTGCATATTAGCAATGGCGGTCGGCGTTGCGCCCAGGCCAAAACCGCAGTGACCCGCCGCCAGCACCGCCGCATCGTAGTTTTTCCCCATCATGCGCCAGGTGACGAAGATCGCGTACAGCGCCATGAAGATGGTCTGTACCACCAGAATCGCCAGCATCGGCAGCGCCAGCGACGCCAGTTCCCACAGCTTCAGGCTCATCAGCGCCATTGCCAGGAACAGTGACAAACTCACGTTCCCCAGTACCGAAACAGCACGCTCAAATACGCGATAAAAACCCACCAGCGCCAGGCCATTGCTGAGGATCACCCCAACAAATAGCACACAAACGAAGACCGGCAGTTCAAGCACCGTTCCCGCCAGTAGCTGCGCTACGATTTTGCCCACGGTCAAACAGATAGCAATCAGGGCGATGGTTTCGATTAGCACCAGAGAGGTGATCATACGGCCCACATCCGGCTTTTCAAAGGCTGTCGGCACGGCCTGATCGTCAGGCATTCCATCCGGCGTGGTGGAGTGTTTCACCAGATAACGCGCTACCGGACCGCCAATCAACCCGCCCAGCACCAGGCCAAAGGTTGCACATGCCATCGCAACTTCGGTGGCATTGGCAAAACCATAACGTTCGACAAACAGTTTACTCCACGCCGCGCCGGTACCGTGTCCGCCGGACAGCGTAATTGACCCGGCAATCAGCCCCATTAACGGGTCCAGCCCCAACAGACTCGCCATGCCGATACCGATGGCATTCTGCATCAGCAGTAATCCGACCACGACGACCAGGAAGACGCCAACAACGCGTCCCCCCTTGCGCAGGCTGGCAAGGTTAGCGTTAAGGCCGATCGTCGCGAAAAACGCCAGCATCAACGGATCGCGCAGGGTCATATCAAAGTTGACCTCCCAACCGACGCTTTTTTTCAGCACCAGCAGAGCAACCGCGACCAGTAACCCCCCCGCCACCGGTTCCGGAATCGTATATTTCTTCAGTAAGGAGACAGACTGGACCAGCTTGCGACCCAGTAGCAGCACCAGCGTGGCGGCGACAAGGGTCGATAAGGTATCGAGTTCAAACATTTAAAGCTCCTGTAGTGCGCTGTGACATGTGCGCACAAATCATTTCCTGAGTCATTTTTTTAGCTCTTTGCGAGTCTTCGGCATGGATTTTAAGCAGAAAAAGGCAAAAAGTTATATAAAAAGGTGCATTTATCTTTTTTAAATATTAAGAATATTCGCTAGCAATCGTTTGCTTTTACCACCTGGTCAGATAAAATCACCGCTTTTCCACCACGAGAATGTCCCTGATGTCCGTTAACGCCATCGAGTCGGCAGATGCGCAACCGGTTGCGCAGACGCAAAACAGCGAATTAATTTACCGTCTTGAAGATCGCCCGCCGCTCCCTCAAACCCTTTTTGCCGCTTGTCAGCATCTGCTGGCCATGTTTGTCGCGGTAATCACGCCAGCGCTGTTAATCTGCCAGGCGTTGGGTTTACCGGCGCAGGATACGCAGCACATTATCAGCATGTCGCTGTTCGCCTCCGGCGTAGCCTCTATTATTCAAATCAAAGCGTGGGGGCCGGTAGGATCGGGGCTGTTATCCATCCAGGGAACCAGTTTTAACTTTGTCGCCCCGCTGATTATGGGCGGTACCGCGCTGAAAACCGGCGGCGCGGATGTCCCGACGATGATGGCGGCGCTGTTCGGCACGCTGATGCTGGCAAGCTGCACCGAGATGGTGCTTTCTCGCATTCTACATCTGGCGCGCCGGATTATCACGCCGTTAGTCTCCGGCGTCGTGGTGATGATTATTGGCCTGTCGCTGATTCAGGTGGGGCTAACCTCCATCGGCGGCGGCTATGCCGCCATGAGCGACAACACCTTTGGCGCACCGAAAAACCTGCTGCTGGCCGGCGTCGTCCTGGCCATTATTATCCTGCTGAATCGGCAGCGTAATCCCTACCTGCGCGTGGCTTCTTTGGTTATTGCCATGGCGGCAGGCTATCTTTTAGCCTGGTTTATGGGCATGTTGCCTGAGAATAACGCGCCGGTCTCGCAGGACATCCTGATGGTGCCGACCCCGCTGTATTATGGTCTGGGCATTGACTGGAACCTGTTACTGCCGTTGATGCTGGTCTTTATGATTACGTCGCTGGAGACCATCGGAGACATCACCGCCACCTCTGATGTCTCCGAGCAGCCGGTATCCGGCCCCTTGTACATGAAACGGCTAAAGGGCGGCGTACTGGCTAACGGCCTGAACTCATTTGTTTCAGCGGTATTTAATACGTTCCCGAATTCCTGTTTCGGTCAGAACAACGGCGTAATTCAGTTGACTGGCGTCGCCAGTCGCTATGTGGGATTTGTTGTCGCGCTGATGCTGATTGTACTCGGCCTGTTCCCGGCGGTAAGCGGTTTTGTGCAGCATATCCCGGAACCGGTGCTCGGCGGCGCCACGTTGGTGATGTTCGGCACCATTGCCGCCTCCGGGGTGCGTATTGTCTCGCGTGAGCCGCTGAACCGCCGCGCGATTCTGATTATCGCCCTGTCGCTGGCCGTGGGTCTTGGCGTCTCGCAACAGCCGCAGATCCTGCAGTTCGCGCCGGAATGGGTGAAAAATCTGCTCTCATCCGGAATTGCCGCTGGCGGCATCACGGCTATCGTGCTGAACCTGATTCTCCCGCCGGAAAAACCGTAAAAACCCTGCGGCGGCGACACGATTCGCCGCTGCTGTAACGCTCTTTCACCATTCCTGTCTTGAGGATTGCACGCAAATCGTGCATAAATCCCCTATGTGCATTTCACGGGATGGAAGACCATGAAATTGATTGGGAGGTTGCTTCTCTACGTGCTGATCGCCTGTTTAGTGGTGATTTTCGGCTTTTATTTTCTGCTGCAAACGCGCTGGGGCGCAGATCATGTCAGCAACTGGGTATCAGAGAACAGCGGTTATCACCTCACATTCGACGTGATGGATCATCGTTTTTCCGCCCCATCCCATCTTTTACTGGAGAATGTGACCTTTGGTCGTGATGGTCAGCCTGCTACCCTGGTCGCGAAAACCGTAGATATCGGTCTGAGCATTCGCCAGTTAACCGCGCCGCTGCATGTCGACACGATTCTGTTACAGGACGGCACGCTGAATATTTCAGTGCAAACCGCCCCTTTCCCGTTTGAGGCCGACCGCCTGCAACTTCGCAATATGGCGCTCAATAGTCCCGGTAGCGAATGGCGGTTGAGCGCCCAGCGCGTTAACGGCGGCGTTATGCCATGGCACCCCGAAGCCGGTCGGGTATTGGGCAATAAAGCCCAGATCCAACTGAGCGCCGGTTCGCTGACGTTAAACGACGTTCCCGCCACTAATGTGCTTATTGAAGGCAGTATCGACCATGATCAGGTGATGTTAAACACCGTCGGCGCCGATATGGCGCGCGGAGCGTTAACCGGCGTCGCCCGGCGTAACGCTGACGGTAGTTGGGTCGTTGAAAATCTGCGGCTGAATGATATTCGGTTACAAAGCGATAAATCCCTGAGCGAGTTTTTCGCGCCGCTTACTACGGTTCCATCTTTGCAGATTGGTCGTCTTGAAGTGACGGACTCCAGCCTGCAAGGACCAGACTGGGCTGTCACCGATCTTGACCTGAGTTTGCGCAATCTGACTCTGCGCAAAGAAGACTGGCAAAGTCAGGAAGGTAAATTATCGATGAACGCCAGCGAGTTTATTTACGGCTCGCTGCACTTGCTCGATCCAATCCTGAACGCCGAATTTTCACCACAGGGCGTTGCGCTACGCCAGTTCACCACCCGCTGGGAAGGCGGTATGGTCAGAACCTCCGGCGCCTGGTTACGCGAAGGCAAAGCGCTTATTCTGGACGATACCGCTATCGCCGGGCTGGAGTATACGCTGCCGGAAAACTGGAAGCAGTTATGGATGAAGCCGCTGCCCGACTGGTTGAACAGCCTGACGCTGAAAAAATTCAGCGCCAGCCGCAATCTGGTGATCGATATCGACCCGGCCTTCCCGTGGCAAATCACCGCCCTGGACGGCTACGGCGCAAACCTGGAGCTGGTACAACATCATCAATGGGGCGTCTGGAGCGGCAATGCGACCCTCAACGCCGCAGCGGCAACCTTTAACCGTGTGGACGTGCGCCGCCCGTCGCTGTCGTTGACGGCTAATGCCAGCACGGTCAACATCAGCGATCTGAGCGCGTTTACTGGAAAAGGGATGCTGGAAGCCACTGCCAGCGTATCGCAACTGCCGCAGCGTCAGACGCAAATCAGCCTGAACGGACGCGGCGTACCAATGGATGTGCTACAGCAGTGGGGCTGGCCGGCATTACCGATTGCTGGCGATGGCAATATTCAGCTCACGGCCAGCGGCAATATTCAGGCCGATGCGCCGTTGAAACCGACGGTAAACGGGCAATTACACGCGGTCAACGCACAAAAGCAGCAGATAACACAGACGATGCAAGCGGGCGTGGTGTCCGGCGGTGAAGTTACGTCAACGGAGCCAGCGCTGTAATTGAGGGCTTGCCCGGTGGCGATGGCGCTTACCGGGCTTACGGTTCTTGCTCATTTGTAGGCCGGATAAGCGCAGCTCACGGCGCCATCCGGCGATTCAGATTTAAAGCGTAATCACCACTTCATTTCCCAGCGGGGTAACCACTACGCCCAGTTCACTTCCCGCATATGAGCCGCATTTGGTACCGCTAATCTGCGTAATATTACGCAGACACAGCGTCCAGTTGCGCGCCTCGCCTTCGCCGCTCACCGTAATGGTATTGCCTGTGCGTTTCGCCTGCAGCGTAAAGATTGTCGAACCATCCGTAGCAGGGACTTCGCAGACCGCTTCGCAGCCGTCATCCAGATGGAATAACTGGAAGGCCGTACCCTCATGCCAGGCGTAATCGGGCTTCTGGCTATTGTTGCCCAGCGCCAGTAGTGTATTGTCACGCACATACACTGGCAGGCTCAGGAAGTCATGCTGCTGTTTATGCCAGCGACTGCCCTGCACTTCATCGTTGCGCCACAGGTGCGTCCAGCGGCCTTCTGGCAGGTAGAACTCCACGTCGCCCGCTTCACTAAATACCGGCGCTACCATGACCGCATCTCCCAGCATGTACTGGCGATCAAGATAATCACACGCCGGATCGTCCGGGAACTCCAGCATCATCGCCCGCATCATTGGCGTACCGGCTTCGTTGGCACGCGCCGCTTCCCGATACAGATACGGCATCATCCGGCACTTCTGTTCAGTGAAGAAGCGCACCACGTCACAGGACTCGTCGTCATAGGCCCACGGAACCCGGTAGGATTTGCTACCGTGCAGGCGGCTGTGGCTGGAGAGCAAGCCGAATGCGCACCACCGCTTGTAGACATGCGCCGGCGCGGTATTCTCGAATCCGCCAATATCATGACTCCAGAAGCCAAACCCTGACAGGCCGATGGACAGCCCGCCGCGCAGGCTTTCCGCCATCGATTCGTAGTTGGCGTAGCAGTCGCCGCCCCAGTGCACCGGGAACTGTTGCGCGCCCACCGAGGCGGAACGGGCGAACAGCACCGCCTCTTCAACGCCGACGGTCTCTTTCAGCACGTTCCACACCAGTTCGTTGTAGATGTAGGCATAATGGTTGTGCATTTTCTGTGGATCTGAACCATCAAACCACTGCACATCCGTTGGAATGCGTTCGCCGAAGTCAGTTTTGAAGCAGTCCACTCCCATCTCCACCAGGCCCTTCAGCTTGTCGGCATACCATTCGCAGGCTTGCGGGTTGGTGAAGTCGTAAATCGCCAGTCCCGGCTGCCATTTATCCCACTGCCACAAGGAGCCGTCCGGGCGTTTTAGCAAATATCCTTTCTCTTTCAACTCCTGGAAGACCGGGGATTTCTGGCCGATGTAGGGGTTAATCCACACGCAGACTTTCAGCCCTTTCGCTTTCAGGCGGCGAATCATCCCTTTCGGATCGGGGAAAGTCACCGGGTCCCATTCAAAATCGCACCACTGAAAAGCTTTCATCCAGAAACAGTCGAAGTGGAAGACGTGCAGCGGCAGATTGCGCTCGGCCATACCGTCGATAAAACTGTTAACGGTCGCTTCGTCGTAGTTGGTGGTGAATGAGGTGGTCAGCCACAGGCCAAACGACCAGGCGGGCGGCAGCGCCGGACGACCCGTAAATTGGGTATAGCGGTTCAGCACGTCTTTCGGGGTCGGGCCGTCGATGACGAAGTATTCCAGATACTCGCTCTCGACGCTGAACTGAACTTTGGAGACTTTCTCGGAGCCAATTTCAAACGACACGCACTGCGGATGATTCACCAGCACACCGTAGCCACGGTTGGTGATATAGAACGGGATATTCTTGTACGATTGCTCGGTGCTGGTGCCGCCGTCGCGGTTCCAGGTCTCCACCGTCTGACCGTTACGCACCAGCGCGGTAAAGCGCTCGCCCAGCCCGTAGACGGTTTCGCCCACGCCGAGATCCAGACGCTCGAACATGTAGTTGCGCCCGCTGTTGGTATCCTGCACATAGCCGTTATTCTTCAACTGGCTACCGGTGATACGTACACCGTTGCGCAGAAAATCCAGAGACCAGATCTCGCCTTTGGTGACGCGCACGCTCAGGCTGCCGCTCTTGAGTTCGGCAAATTCGGCGTTGTTCTGCATCTCCACGTTGATATCTTGCAAGACATTGAGCGGATAATGTGGGCCGTTATCCAAAGCGCCCTGGAAGTGTTCCATCCGTACACCTATCACTCCTTCCTGCGGCGAGAAAAAGCGCAGGGTAAACAACGGGGTATCCAGTTGCCAGGTTCGTTCGCGGACATCACGCGGCGCGGCATAGATCACCATCTCATTCCCGTGCTGTTCAACGTCGAACACCTGAACCGGGTGAATCAAATTAAGGCCAGGCTGGATCAGCCAGTTTCCGTCGCTAATTTTCATAGTCTGTTCCTTTAGTTTTGCAATTTTTTATGGGTAAATTCTTGTTCGTTGCGGTGTGCGCCCTGCGCCAGTTGTTCCAGAATGGTTTTCAGGAACGGGCTTTTCAGGGTGTAATAGCGTTTAGCGATCGCGGCGCTCAGCAGATAACAGATGGCCGGAACGATAGTGAACAGAGCGATGATGATGCTGATCGTGGCGCTGTTTTGCGTTTTCGCCGCCGCGTCGTAACCGCCGCCTGCCAGCATCCAGCCAATCAGCGCCCCGCCGAGGGCAAGACCCAGTTTCAGCACGAACAACGTGCCGGCAAAACTGATCCCCGTCAGGCGTTTGCCGTTACACCATTCGCCGTAGTCGACGGTGTCAGACATCATCACCCACTGGATAGGCGTGACTAACTGGTGCAATACGCCAATCACGAAGATAAAGACGAACATAGCGATCGTGGCGTGCATCGGTACGAAGAACATCGCCACGCTGATTACTGCGAGTAAAGCGTTGGTCCACCAGAAAACGCTCACTTTGCATTTCCAGTCGGTCAACGGTTTTGCCAGCGCCGAGCCAATCAGGTTGCCGACGCAATAGGTGGTGAGGAAGGCGACAAACACGCCCGGTTTGCCCAATATCCAGGTGACGTAATACATCATCGCCCCGCCGCGCACGCATACCGCCAGAATATTCAGGATGGTGAGCAGGCCGACTATGCGCCACTGGTCGTTGTGCCAGATATCACGCAGGTCTTCACGCATGGAGGTATGGGTGGCAGGCGCTTCAACGCGCTCTTTGGTGGTAAAGAAACAGAACGCCAGCATCAGGAACGCCACCACCGAGAGCGCCGCGATACCCCCCTGGAAGCCCAGCGCCTTATTCTCGCCGCCAATCAGTTTCACCAGAGGCATCATCAGTACGGTAGAGAGCATTCCGCCCGCCGTTGCCAGCACAAAGCGCCAGGATTGCAGGGAGATACGCTGCGTTGGGTCATTGGTTATTACACCCCCCAACGCGCAGTAAGGGATGTTGACCACAGTGTACAGAAGGGTGAGCAACGTGTAGGTGATGGCGGCATAAATCATTTTGCCGTTCAGACTGAGATCCGGCGTGCTATAAGCCAGCACACAAACGATACCAAACGGCAACGCGCCAAACAGCACCCAGGGTCGGAATTTGCCCCAGCGAGAGCGGGTGCGGTCGGCCAGCAGGCCCATGCAAGGGTCGGAGATGGCATCAAGCGCACGCGCCAGTAAAAACATGGTGCCGACAAAACCAGCGGGAATACCGAAAATATCGGTATAGAAGAACATCATATATAACATGACGTTATCAAAGATGATGTGGCTCGCGGCATCGCCCATACCATAGCCAATCTTCTCCTTAACGGAGAGAATCTCACTTTTCATTACGCATCCTTAACGCTCACAACGCTCACTGATACCGGTTACAGTTTTTGTAAACCTTCCCTGCGAGCGTGAATATTCCGTTATTTAGTTATCAAATTACGATTCTTGTTTTCTGTGATCAGGGTAGCGTCAAAAAGTGTGATGAAATGTAACTAATGGATTTTATGGGGGTTTATATGAAACCGGTCATGGCAGAAGGAAAGGGAAGTTAAAAAAGCACGGGAGGGGATGTGGAAACGCCAGGAAGTAGCTATAATGCGCGCGCCTCCATGTAGCAATCGAGGCGCGGAAGATCGTCGTCTCCGGTGAGGCGGCTGGACTTCAAATCCAGTTGGGGCCGCCAGCGGTCCCGGGCAGGTTCGACTCCTGTGATCTTCCGCCAACATCCTTCTCTCATGCCCACCATTCGTCCTCTATTTCGGGACAAAGTATTTGCTTATTATTAAGACCAGTTCTTGCATATAATACGAAAGGAAAGGTGGAGAGAGAAAGTGGAATATTATTTTATTAATCACCATTTACCGATTGCTAAAACCGAACGTCCATTTATTGTGGGATATCGTCTGCAAAGAAGGGATAAAAGTACGCCAGGACTAACGCGGGCGGGACTTAACTAATCACCAAACGAATTTGTGGGTTATACTTACAGGCTCATCCTTTCTCAAAAGAGATACGCTTACCAGGCCAAAATTATGAGATCAACGTATAGAGCCATCCGGATAAAGATACATGCCTCCCTCCAGATACACGGGTTCTCCTTCTTCTACCGCTAAATTATGATACAGCGATTGCATTTCATCATCTGCACTTTCTTCCGGTTGGTTTTCAACTCGATAATAGGTATCTACATCATAGTTCTGTTTACGGAGATCGTCGTCGCTGTATACGCCAAGCCGTTTTTTTAAGCCTGTTATATTAAATATCCATTTTAACCCATCTTTAATATAATAGGCATCACCATAAGCATTTTCATCGGGGCATTCTTTATAGCCCATCCGCAATGCAACATCACAGCCATGCTTACCAACATATTTATAACTCATATCCCCCCCAATATGTTGCTTCAATATCCCGGATAAAATTCATAACGAAAACCTATCCTGATAACCTATGCCACATGAAGGATAGAATTTAAACTAAAGTACGCGTTATATTATCCCCTAAGTCCGTATCAAGTATGCGTATTCTGTAGTAGTTAGTAATATGTTCTAATTTATTAATGTGAGTTATATATGAAGAGATTATTTACAGCTATGATTATCGCTTTTATTACCGTCACGGCATCATCCAGTGCGCTTGCCTGCCCAAAGGGTCAACATCCACATGGGGATACAGGCTCACATCATAAGGGTGGATGGTGTTCATACGAGCAGTAACGTCGCAGCTTACTCATCTACTTGAAGGCACTATAGCCTTACGTTTATCAACGCAGGCGCTACGTTTGTCGATGCCGTAACTTTCTGAAGAAAAAACATGAACGAGTTGGTATCGATCGCAAAGAATATGGTTACCAGCAACAGTCACCTTGTCTCCAGGCTGTCGATATTCTACGGACACGACAGGAAAGGATTTTATTAATTTCTTATAAAAACCATGTTAATCAACAGGATAAATAGTTAAAACGTGATAAAAGGCGTAACCTTTACCCGCTTAAAGCGGGCAAGATTGCAGGCAAGAGATGTTATTATACTAAAACATAAAAACAGGTGAGGCTAGTGTAATGAGAATCGACAAACTTTCACTGCTTCACTTTCGTTGTTTCAGGCAGCTCGATATTACTTTTGATGAACACATTACGATTCTGGTTGCACCAAACGGCGCGGGCAAGACGACAGTACTGGATGCGGTACGCCTGGCGCTGTTCCCCTTTATTCGTGGCTTGCCGGCCTCTATGTAAAAGATAAATCGCTGGTGATCCGTACAGAAGATGTACGTCTGGTTTTCCGCCCTGAAGCGCTGAACATGGAAATGTCATCTCCGGTCATGATTACAGCTACCGGAGAATGGGAAAGCGGAAAGACGGCAACCTGGATGCTCGACAAGCGAGGAGAACAGCCGCCGCATGAAGATAAGACGGCGGCGCAGCTTACCCGTTGGGGTGAACAACTTCAGACGCTGGTGCGTGAAGAGCATAATTTGCTGCAGGTTGAACTTCTCCTAATGCTTTATCTGGGGACTGCTCGCTTGTGGTATCAGGAACGTTATGAGGCACAGCCTACTGAACAGCGTCTGGATAACAGCGCCTTTTCACGTTTGTCTGGTTATGACGATTGCCTCTCGGCCACATCAAACTATAAACAGTTTGAGCAGTGGTATAGCTGGCTATGGCATAGCTACCGTGAACATCAAATCACACAACTTGAATCACCTTCAACAAAGTTAAAAGAAGATGTTCGTATTCGCGGATGAAAGAAGCTATTCAGGCTATCCAGCAAACCATTAACTGTCTGACAAAAGACGTAACTGGCTGGCGCGATCTGGAATACAGCTCCAGCCATAACCAGCAACTGGTAATGAATCATCCGCAGCACGGCAAGATCCCCTTAGCCCAGCTCAGCGACGGCCTGCGTAATGCGGTTGCGATGGTAGCGGATATCGCGTTTCGCTGTGTCAAACTCAACCCCCATTTACGCGATGAAGCCGCCTTAAAAACACAGGGGATTGTGCTGATCGATGAAGTCGATATGTTCCTGCACCCAGCCTGGCAGCAGCAAATTATCCAGTCTTTGCGCAGCGCATTTCCACTAATCCAGTTTATTGTCACTACCCATAGCCCGCAGGTTATCAGCACGGTAAAACGTGAGTCTGTTCGCCTACTTGAACAGGACGAGAAAGGTAATGGTCTGGCGTCAATACCACCGGGGCGACCTACGGCGAGCCAAGTAATGATGTACTGCACAGCGTGATGGGCGTCGATCCCCAACCTCCGGTTAAGGAACAGGATGTTTTCGAACGTGGGATTATCAATGTATTTAAGGGGTTAAGCCAGGAGTACAAAACCAATAATCCTTGTTATTTCGGCAAGAAGATTATCGTCAACAATCTGGTGAAGCATGACCGATGGGGCTACAGCCTGAACTGGGGCTGGCGACGCGACCAGCTCGCCGATCTGGAACGAATGCTCTACCTGCTGGATAGTAAAACCATTCCTGACAACCGGCATGATGTCTCTATCCGGTTTATGGACTTCGTGCGCGATAATCCGCGTGAGCAGGTCTTTGAAGACGATATGTTCACCATCCGCTACTTTTAGAAGGGCAGCGGACATATCACATTTAAGCGTCTGGATCTGGTGGAGAATATGAATGATATCGTGGCGAAGCATTATCCGGGGGCGCTGCCCGCAAAATAAACGCTATCTGCGTAATAAGCTTCACCAGGAATTTCTGGCATACTAGGCAGATTACGGCATTGCGAGTCAGATATAAGCGGAGGCGGCATGGCAGACAAATACTTAACCCAATCCCCGGCAGGCGAATTTGTTATGTTTGCCAGCGATGACGGTGAAGTTCGTGTGGAGTGCCGCTTTGAGCAAGAGACGCTATGGCTCCCTCAGGCAACCATCGCCAACCTTTATCAGATCACTCCCCAGGCAGTTACACAGCACATTAAAGCGATCTATGAAGAAGGCGAACTTGAGCAAAACGCAACCTGTAAGTCTTACTTACAAGTTCAACAGGAAGGTAGCCGTCAGGTAAGCCGCAACAGGCTTCACTACAGCCTGCCTGTCATCCTTGCTGTCGGCTACCGCGTTCGTTCCCCGCGCGGCACACAGTTCCGCCAGTGGGCAACCCAGACGCTCCAGAAATACCTGATCAAAGGTTTTGTGATGGACGATGAGCGCCTGAAAAATCCGCCCGTGGGTTCATCGGCTGTACCCGACTATTTTGATGAGATGCTGGAGCGTATCCGCGATATTCGCGCCAGCGAACGTCGGGTTTATTTGCGGGTACGAGAGATCTTTGCGTTAGCCGCCGACTATCAACCATCGCTCAAAGAAACCACGCAATTTTTTCAAACCATCCAGAACAAGTTGCATTTTGCCTGTACCGGACATACCGCTGCTGAACTCATTCATCAGCGTGCTGACGCCAGCCAGCCGCATATGGGGCTGACCAGCTATAAAGGTGAAGAGGTACGTAAGGGTGACGTGACGGTGGCAAAAAATTATCTCACTCAGGATGAAGTCAGCGAGCTTAACCGCGTAGTTAACATGTGGCTGGATTTTGCCGAGGATCAGGCCCGTCGTCGTCAGCAGATCTTTTTACGCGACTGGCAGGATAAGCTGGATCAGTTCCTGCAATTTAACGACCGTGAGGTTTTACAAGGCGCAGGTAAAGTCACTAAGAAAATGGCCGATGAAAAAGCGCAGGCGGAATATAGTCAGTTTGCTGAACAACAACGGCGCTTAAAAGAAGCCGAAGGTGAGAAGGATATCGCCGGTTTGCTACAATGGAAAACAGAACCTAAAAAGTAGCTCAGAATGCCCCGAACCCCACAAGCAAAATCATTTGGGGGCACAATAGTGGGCACCAGTAAAAATCCAACAAGATAAAAATCAATAAATTCAACAGACCAAGATATCAAATTAGACTCCTGTGATTGCATGATACCGTCGTGAATATGGCGGTTTTATCCAGGCGTAAAGACTGTGGGTAGTAATATCAAGACGTGTTGCGACGCTGGAAACAGAATGGCCGCGCTCAATAACCTGTTTTACCGCTTTAATTATAAACTCTTCGGGATAACGTTTACCGCTCATGGGCTCCTCTCTTTAAGCTATCTTAAATGACTCTGCGGTGTCTGTTAAACCTGTGGCGATTCATTTAATTTTTTGTACGTATCCCACATAATCGTGCTATTCACATTTAGAGATCACGTCATCGATCTGCTAACGAAGGAATCTCTATGTGTAAATCCCGTCTCACTGAGCATCAGAACATCGCCGTAATTAAGTTGGCCGAAGCCGGATGAATGGTTAAAGATATCTGCCAGGAGGCGGATATTTGTGAAGTGACTGACTATATCTATGGACATTGGGTTTCACCACATCCTGTTTCTCACTAATGTGCTCCGGGAAAGAGTTTTCATCAGATGAGCGATTGAAAAGAGAAGCCAGAAGCTGAAGTTGCTTCGACCGATAAGTCTGTCGGTTGCTCAGACTGTCACGATCAGAATTAAGTCAGATCAACTTATTGGCAAGGTATGACTCCCGGCGTTAAGTTACAAAATTTTCTCATGGCATTAGCATTACACCCTCTTAAAGTTTACATGCGTCTCTATAAAATAGTCTTAAATTTGTATATAAGAAGTTGATGAGAGCACAAATGTCACCATTAAGTCATTGAATAACAATGCAATAAAAGAAAAAATCTTAAATTAGCTTTTAATAATAAGAATTCATTACAGGTTTACAGGAATTACTTTTATATTTCATCACATCACCCCGATAGTGACAAAGGCAGCAGACAGATGGTATTGAGAACCGTTATTTATCACTCTCATGATTTAGCAAATAGTGCTGTTTTAAGATTTTTTATGATATTGGAGATACTGTATAAAAATCTCAATGCGTGAAATACAAATCCGAAATGATGTATTACGACTGTCGGATCTGTCATGGTTTTTTAAAGCTGTATTTTAGTGCTTTCCAGGAGTTTATGACACTGACAATATTTCGCGACTTTTGACAGTCGTAGTACTTTATATTATCTGGATTGACACATTTATTTACCAATGAAATATTAATAGAAACATCGACAGGAGTCGTTCAGGATGATGAGAAAGCCTTCACAAATTGTCCATTGCATTAGTTGCGATTTATCCTGTCAATTATTTCCTGACAGCGCAGTACGGGTGCAATACTGTCATAATGCGGCATTTTCCATCTGGCCAGATGGTAATGCTTTCCTGAAAAAAGGGTTTATTGAAAAGTTATTGCTTGATAGACACAACCATTTATCCAGCGGTTTTATCTTTGTTGATTTTTCTTTCCCGAATCTTCGACGATTTACCGATTTGCAATGGGCTGACAGTCTGGCAGACAGTGGCATGCATATTGTCCTGATTTCTGACAGAAGTTTAACTCCGCTGGCCAATTACTGGATTTTGAAAAGCAATAAAATACAAGGAATTATTTATTCCGATGACGATGATATTGTGCAACAGCAAAAGATGCACCGCTTGTTTACCGGTCGGCTTGCCAACAGTAAACGTGGACGAACGCTTAACTATACGGAATTTATATTACTGAAGCGCTTTGTATCAGGAATAAGTATTCAGCAGATTGTAAATATTGACAATATTGATATTAAGAAACTTTATGTGCATAAGCTGCGGCTTGAAAATAAGCTAGGGCATAGCATTCATAAAATAATATCAAATATTTTATAGATCCGTTTCCATTTTTATTATTTCCATATTATTGCGATGTGGAAGACGCTTTACGCCATAATGCAGGAGGCAGAATGCCAACTCCCCAAAATTACTCATTCATCGCCATAGCGGTATCAGCAGCGTTAGCCTCTATGGTATTTCCCTCCCAGGCGGCCTGGGTTGACGTTGATAGTCTGCCATCCAGTGGGCTGGTCAGCCAGTTGCCGCCGGAATTACAGGCTATTATTCCCGCTCAGGCCAGTACCGGTTTCACCAAAGTCGGTACTATGCCCAACTACGTTTATCAGTGGAACACCGGCACCATCCCGGTTTATGGCAATGGCCTCACGCTTAATGGGCCGGGCGCGGAGGCGTTTGAACACACTGTCACGGTTATTCAGAACAGCGGGACGGGAAATCCGGGCGTGATTTTTGGCAACGACCTGACCATTCGGACGCAGTCGGCGAATGCCGCGAATAATGGTAGAGACGTCGATGGCATCCGTACTCACGGCGCAAATACTCCGGATAACCCGGTATTTATTATTACCGGTGACCGTACCAACATCTACGTGGATGGTCAGGATGGTGACGGTATTAACGCCGGATATAACTCACTGGGCCAGGGTTGGACCGGATCGGCCAATATTTACGTCGGCGACGATCTGTATATCAAAACGACCGGTAGCCAGGGACGTGGCATTACAGCTAACGCCATGCGGGATGCGTCACGTGCCAAAAATACGATTGTCGTCGGCAATCGTGCGCATATTGTTACTACCGGCGACAGTTCAGAGGGGCTGCGTACCGGACAAAGCGGTTCGTTGATTCGTCTGGGTGACGATGCAACTATCGAAACATCCGGCGCATCCTCAACGGGGATTTACGCAGCATCCTCCTCCAGAACCGAGCTTGGCAACAACGCTACTATTACGGTGAACGGTGCCAGCGCACACGCGGTATATGCAACTAACGCTACCGTTAATTTGGGAGAGAATGCCACTATTAGCGTTAACAGCGCCAGTAAGGCTGCATCCTATAGTAAAGCCCCTGCCGGTTTATACGCCCTCTCCCGAGGCGCCATTAATCTGGCAGGCGGTGCGGCTATTACTATGGCGGGCGATAACAGTAGCGAAAGTTACGCCATCAGCACGGAGACTGGCGGCATTGTTGACGGTTCTTCAGGAGGTCGTTTCGTCATCGACGGTGATATTCGTGCTGCTGGCGCCACCGCTGCCAGCGGTACGCTACCGCAGCAGAACAGTACGATTAAGCTCAATATGACGGACAACTCGCGATGGGACGGGGCGTCGTACATCACCAGCGCTACGGCGGGCACAGGCGTTATCTCTGTACAAATGAGCGATGCGACCTGGAATATGACCAGCAGCTCAACGCTCACTGACCTGACGCTGAATAGTGGCGCAACCATTAACTTCAGCCATGAAGATGGCGAACCATGGCAAACGCTCACCATCAATGAAGATTATGTAGGCAACGGCGGTAAGCTGGTCTTTAATACTGTGCTCAACGATGATGATTCCGAAACGGACAGGCTGCAGGTTCTCGGCAATACTTCAGGCAACACATTTGTTGCAGTAAATAATATTGGAGGAGCCGGGGCGCAAACCATTGAAGGTATTGAAATTGTTAACGTTGCTGGCAATTCCAACGGTACTTTCGAAAAAGCAAGCCGTATTGTTGCCGGAGCCTATGACTACAACGTGGTGCAGAAAGGTAAAAACTGGTATCTGACCAGCTACATTGAGCCGGACGAACCGATTATTCCTGATCCAGTAGACCCTGTTATCCCTGACCCTGTCGTTCCCGATCCGGTGGACCCTGATCCAGTAGACCCGGTTATCCCTGACCCTGTGATTCCCGATCCGGTGGACCCTGATCCAGTAGACCCTGAGCCAGTAGACCCGGTCATCCCTGATCCGACAATTCCTGACATAGGGCAATCTGACACACCGCCGATAACAGAACATCAGTTCCGTCCGGAAGTGGGCAGCTATCTTGCCAACAACTATGCGGCAAATACGCTGTTCATGACGCGTCTCCATGACCGTCTGGGTGAAACCCAGTACACCGACATGCTGACGGGTGAGAAGAAGGTCACCAGCCTGTGGATGCGTAACGTCGGCGCCCATACTCGCTTCAACGATGGCAGCGGGCAGCTAAAAACCCGCATCAACAGCTATGTGTTACAACTGGGAGGCGATCTGGCACAGTGGAGCACTGACGGTCTTGACCGTTGGCATATTGGTGCAATGGCAGGTTATGCCAACAGCCAGAACCGCACGCTGTCGTCCGTGAGTGACTATCATTCCCGTGGTCAAGTCACCGGTTACAGCGTCGGCCTTTACGGCACCTGGTATGCTAACAATATCGATCGGTCTGGGGCTTATGTGGATACCTGGATGCTGTACAACTGGTTTGATAACAAGGTCATGGGTCAGGATCAGGCCGCTGAGAAATATAAATCCAAAGGAATTACCGCCTCGGTTGAAGCCGGTTACAGCTTCAGGTTAGGTGAAAGCGCGCATCAAAGCTACTGGTTGCAGCCCAAAGCGCAGGTGGTATGGATGGGCGTGCAGGCTGACGACAATCGCGAAGCCAATGGTACCCTCGTCAAGGATGATACCGCCGGTAATCTGCTAACCCGCATGGGCGTAAAAGCCTATATTAACGGCCACAATGCTATTGATGACAATAAATCTCGAGAGTTCCAGCCATTCGTGGAAGCGAACTGGATCCATAATACGCAGCCTGCCAGCGTGAAGATGGACGATGTCAGCAGCGATATGCGTGGTACGAAGAATATTGGAGAACTGAAAGTAGGTATTGAAGGACAAGTTACCCCGCGCCTGAACGTATGGGGTAACGTGGCGCAACAGGTGGGTGACACAGGTTATAGTGATACCCGAGGAATGTTGGGGATGAAATACAGTTTCTGATTCAGGTAACAACAGAGCCGCTGATCTTCAGCGGCTTTTACCCGGAAGCGCTTTCATTTAGCTGATAGGTTTCATGAACGGCTCCCAAAACCGCTTAATGTGTACAGAAAAATATCGGGCGTTTCCCGATGGTGAACATAAAGCCACGATGGCCCTGAGTCAGGATGGTGTAACTGATACTTTTCCCTGGATAGACATAAAAATCGGGTAAAACCGTCTCGATAACCGCATCGGACAGTGTTTCGTCACGCGTGACTTTGTTGATATCCGTCGATATAAAATGGGTGCTGTCTTTATTTTCACTCCATACATAGGAAACATCACGGCGGATCACGCCGCTCATTTTATTATCGACGTAATACGTTCCGCTGATGGAAACCACCCCAGTGCGTTTTTTCAGCGAATACATAAAGTCCAGCGTCAGGTTAGCCTGAGTGTTGTTATAAAACACAATCACAGGCGCCGTACATTTCTCTGGATCCCGGTTCTTTTCCGTATACAAATGAAAAAGATGCCCAAGCCCTACTCCCAGAAACAGTAGCGTCAGGCAGGCTAACATCAGTGCCTTTTTACCCATGTGTCACCCCGCGGAAAAAAAGCGTCACGCAGCCTGTATCACCGCGCGTTTTATAAGGTTGCTGACAAATCAATGCCGTAACCGCTGGGGTGCGACTGCTGGAAGGGAAATAGACCCATGGGTATTTCTGACAATCCATACCGGTTTTTAGAATCATTGACTTATAGCTTGCAAAGCGGCTACCGCTTTCGATATCTTCATTCCGCGAGAAAAAATGACAGCCCTGAGTTGTTTCAACCAGCGTGTAGCGATCGTAAAAATCCTTATCGGGAACGGTTTGCCAGCTTATAGTGCCAAGCAAAATACCAACAGCAAATGTCCCGGTCATCCAAAGTACAGGTACATAATGTTTAAACCAACGCCCTGACATACGCGGCGGCGTCTCACCCTTTTTTTCTATTGTCTGAGCGAAGTCTTTGCGGATGGTCATGAGGCTCACACCAGGCTCAATCTGAAAGCCTCTACGCGGAACCGTGATTATCAGCGTATCTTCATTTTCGCCAACGGTACGTAATCCGCGGCGAATAATGGAGATATTCTGATAAAGCGTATTTGCCGACACCACCATGCCGTCTTCTTCCCACACTTTTTGAAAGAATGTTTGTTGTGAGACGACGGAGGGGGCGTTTTCCAGCAGAAGGCGCAAGCAGCGGCTGGCGGGCGTTGTCAGAATAATGTTGAGATCTGGCCTCGATAATGACGCCAGGCGATTCATTTCTGGATTAAATTCAATATTATCGTTAATTATCCATAACATCGCATTGTTACCATGCCAAAACATAACGTAGTTGGAGAGGGTTAATAGACACCACTGAGTATAGTCTGATGCTGTGGCTGCGTAGCAGGACATGGATTGTCCCCTGCACATACCGATCATATAGAAGAGCGAGAGGCATAAGACATTAACAGGTAAGCGTAGACACCGCTTTTCTCATTATAGCAGACTCAGGGGTGAAAGTACGTTTGGTTTTCTTGTTCGTTAAGTCTCCTGTTTTGTATTGAGGTGAGAATATCACCTTTAATCAAGTGGCCAAATTTACTGTGCCACTACGCTTTAATATCTCATATATAAATCATGAGAAAAAATATCCTGATAATCTACCCCACATGAAAGACAAGGTTTTATTCAATGTGTTCCTATAATGGCTTGTAATATCCCAAAAAGCAGCACTCGTTATATAGGGATAGTTTCCAATTTATTAAGAGTTACAGTAGCCATACTTAATAAAAGCACGCTTCCCACTTAATATTTAAGCTGTGCTTTATGTTATTTAAATATAAATAAGTTAATCCTTAACCAACATATTTCAAATTTATACCAAATAATTTTAAAACTATCTATCAGAAACAATTTGTAGGGGCATAGTTTGTTTTTTCAATCAATAATCCTCTCTGACATGTAAAATAGAAACATTTATTCATAATATGAATATTGTTGTGATAACAAATTCGCGTGAAAGTAAATCGACTGAAGGTGATGCCGATGAATATTCCTTCAGAAAGAACTCAACAGGGTAATCCAGAATCGGCAACGGATTACTGTCATCAGCTTAAAAACGGAAATCGCCCCGGCGATTAATGACTTTAACACTGATAGTGACTATCAGTGAAAGGCAACAACAAGGAATGAATTATGTCTACACCCGCGAATTTTAACGGTCAACGCCCTGCCATTGATGCTAACGACGCAGTAATGCTGCTGATTGACCACCAAAGTGGCCTGTTTCAGACCGTCGGCGACATGCCGATGCCGGAATTACGCGCGCGCGCCGCGGCGCTGGCTAAAATCGCTACCTTATGCAATATGCCAGTCATTACTACCGCATCCGTACCACAGGGACCAAATGGTCCGCTGATTCCGGAAATCCATGCGAATGCACCCCACGCGCAATATGTCGCGCGTAAAGGGGAAATTAATGCCTGGGATAATGCCGATTTTGTACAAGCGGTAAAAGCGACAGGCCGTAAAACGCTGATCGTCGCCGGTACTATTACCAGTGTCTGCATGGCTTTCCCAGCCATCAGCGCCGTCGCGGAAGGGTACAAGGTATTTGCGGTAATTGATGCCTCCGGTACGTACAGTAAAATGGCGCAGGAAATTACGATGGCCCGCGTGGTACAGGCGGGCGTAGTACCAATGGATACCGCGGCGGTAGCCTCTGAGCTGCAACGTACCTGGAATAGGGAAGATGCCGCAGAATGGGCGGATGTATATACCAAAATATTCCCGGCCTATCAGCTACTGATTGAAAGTTATACCAAAGCGCAGGAAGTAGTAAAAAATAATGAACTGCTGGATTCTCAACGCGCATAAATAACGCCCTGAAGCGGCTAAATAGCCCCATTTAATGGGGCTATTTTACTTGCCATTTTGGTCCTGGGCAGTGCTCGCCAAAACGCGTTAGCGTTTTGAACGCCGCTTGCGGCGGCCCGAAGGGCGAGCGTAGCAAGTCAAACCTCACGTACTACGTGGATAGGCTCTTAATCAAATACGCCATTAATAATCGCCGTGACCACCGCGGTACTGAGCGCGATCAGCACCAGATTATCCCCAACGATTTTCCACTCATAGCCCGGATAATAAGGTAATTGTCCCAGCATAGACGCCGGCACCGTTTTTTTAGCGATTCCCGGCGGCAGCGGTTTTCCTCTCGCCAGATTTTTCGCAATCCCCGGAGGTAAAGACTGATAACCCGTCAGCCCTAAATTCACTGCCAGTTGTCTGGCGACAGCGTAGCTAATGTCCGACTCGACGTGATCCGGTTTACCGCCATTTTTACGGTGTTCCGTTTTTTGCCCGGCATTTCCTTTATGTCCGTTACCGTTATTACCCTGATTAGCCGCGTTATTACCATGTCCGCCGCCATTGCCATTTCCCGGATTCGCCAGCACAGGCGTAGCGCTCAGGGAAAACGTAATCAACGTCGCCAGGACGGCGGTTAAACCACGACGATTATTCATGATATTGCCCTTCTGATGTGGGATACCATGAAAATAGCGCCCCGCCATAAAAAGAACAACTACATCGATTCTTATTTTAAGCGGGGCTCGCCAACAGCAACTTATCGTATCCAGATAGTCAGTAAAATCAGGATGATTGCTATCAGGACAACCTGATAAAAAATTTTGTCCAACCCTCTTTTTTGCATGGCGTCACCTCGTTAGAAAACGATTTGCCAGAGGGCTAAACACAACACCAACAGGCTAATCAGTAAAAATATCAGCGCGATGATTTTATCGGGTGAGCGATTCATCTGGGCGATCCTCAAACATCATTAAAACCACTGGCCAAAGCGTTTGATATAAAAGCGCTTCATGCCTTGCGCCACCAGACAGTAGCTCAATAATGTCGCCACCAACCATGGGAAGTAGCTCAGTGGCAGCGGCTCCAGTCCAACCATCGCGCCCAGAGGTGAGAATGGAATATAAATGCCTATCGCCATAATCAAGCCGGTCGTCAATAATACCGGCAACGTCGCCCGACTTTGGATAAACGGTATTTTCTGCGTCCTTAGCATATGCACGACCAGTGTCTGCGAGAGCAGACCCTCAATAAACCAGCCGGACTGAAAGAGCGCCTGCGCCTCTACGTTATTAGCTGCAAAGACGTACCACATCAACGCAAAGGTTGTGATATCGAAAATAGAAGACGTTGGGCCAATCCATAGCATAAAACGGCCAATATTTTTCGCGTCCCATTTCCGCGGCTTACGCAGGAACTCTTTATCCATTTTGTCCCACGGCAACGACAACTGCGAAATATCGTACATCAAATTCTGGATCAACAGATGAATCGCCAGCATCGGCAGAAACGGAATAAACGCGCTGGCTACCAGTACCGAAAAAACATTGCCGAAATTAGAGCTGGCGGTCATATTCAGGTATTTAATGATATTGCCAAAGGTTTCCCGCCCTTTGATAACGCCTTCCTCAAGCACCATGAGATCTTTTTCCAGCAGAATAATATCTGATGACTCTTTAGCAATATCGGCGGCGCTATCGACGGAAATTCCCACATCCGCATCACGAAGCGCGGGCGCGTCGTTGATCCCATCTCCAAGAAAACCAACGGTATGACCATTTTTCTGTAGCGCTTGCAAAATACGCGTTTTTTGTAACGGCGTCAGCCGGGCGAATACTGCGCGTTTCTCCACCTCAGCCGCCAGTTCGGCATCCGACATCGCCTCAACCTGGGTTCCGGTCAGGATATCGTGCGTATCAATACCCACTTCCAGACAGATACGCGCCGTCACGACCGGATTATCGCCGGTGAGGACTTTGACCGCCACGCCGTTATCCCGCAACGCGGCAATAGCTTTTCCGGCGCTCTCTTTCGGCGGATCGAGAAAAGTGAGCATCCCTTCGATGGTAAGTTCGTTCTCATCCTCCACACTTAATGTCGGATTGTTCCCGGAACCATCCAGCTTACGTGTCGCTATCAGCAATACACGGAATCCCTGCGCATTGTAATCTTCGGTTTTCGCCAGCAGTAGCTCGCGGCGTGTTTCCGTCAGCGCCACCACACGATCGCCTTCGCGAAGATGGGTGGCTACCATCATCATCTCTTCAACAGCGCCTTTACAGATCAGACATCTGTCTCCATGCTGCGCATCCTCCACCAGGACCGATACCCGGCGACGTACAAAGTCGAATGGCAGTTCATCGCGTTTAATGAAGCGCGCTTTTGTCGATGGCGCGATGCGGCCCTCGCCAAAACGCAGTATGGCGCGATCCATCACATTCCGGGCGCCGCTCTGGCTGCTACTATTCAGCCAGGCCAGCATCAATACCCGGCTGCTTTTTACACCGCTCACATCCAGATGATGCTCCAGAAAAATATTGTCCTGGGTTAAGGTGCCAGTTTTATCTGTACACAGCACATCCATCGCGCCGAAGTTTTGAATAGCGTTCAGGCGCTTGACGATCACTTTGCGCCGCGACATCGCGATCGCGCCTTTTGCCAGGTTGGAACTGACAATCATGGGCAACATTTCCGGCGTCAACCCCACCGCAACCGCCAGCGCGAACAGCGAAGCCTCTACCCAGTCTCCCTTACTGAAACCATTGATCAGCAGGACAACCGGCACCATGATCAGCATAAAGCGTATCAACAGCCAGCTCACGCTGTTGACTCCGCGATCGAAAGCCGTCTGGGTACGCGTACCCACAATGGATTTCGCCAGCGAGCCGAACCAGGTACGGCTTCCCGTCGCGACCACGACCGCTTGCGCTCTGCCGCTGGTTACATTGGTTCCCATCAGACAGATATTGCCCAAATCTAGCAGGCTTTTATCTTTATCAGGCAATTGCTCGCTGTCTTTACCTGCCACATCAGCCATAACATCGTATTTTTCTACGGGTAATGATTCACCACTAAGAATTGACTGACTGATAAAGAGATCGCGCGACGCCAGCAGTCGAACGTCGGCGGGCACCAGATCGCCTGCGGCCAGAAAAACCACATCGCCCGGCACCAGTTCTTCAATGGGAATCTCTTCCTGCACCGCGCCTATATTGCCCGGCCCACGACGCAACACCGTGGCGGTGGTGCGAACCATCTTTTTCAGCGCCTGTGCTGCTCTGTTAGTGCGAAACTCCTGCCAGAAACGCAATAACCCGCTCAAACTGACCATCGTCAGAATAATCAGCACGCCAGTGAGATCGGTCTCTTCGCCACGGCGTAACGGGAGCCAGTAATCCGTGATGAAACTAACCCCTGCCAATGCCATCAGAACGTAAATAAACGGGTTATTGAATGCCTGCAGAAGCTGAATCAGCGCCGGAGGAACTTGCTCATGCGCCACTTCATTGCGCCCATACACTTTCAACCGTTCGCTGGCCTCTTCTATCGTGAGGCCCTGACGATGGCTGTTCAGCCGCGCCAGTGTCTCCTCCGGGCTATGAAAAGCTTCCGCTTCGATCGGAAATACTTTTTTATGCTGCTTATCATTTTCTGACGCCGGGCGATTGAGTTTCCGGTTTTCAATGTTCATGTCAGTCATGATGAATCCCCAAAATTAAGGTGTAGTGTTTCCTGCATATCACGCCCGGGGAATAGCAAACTCACGATTTCAAGGTGAATGCCCCGGGAGAATTATCTATGCATAAAAAAGGTTATTGCTTACTCACTATTTTGAGTGGGTTTTATTTTATCGACTCGGGAATATCCATCATTCCCTCCTTATACGCCTGGCGTAATGTTGCAATTGAATAAAAAACTATTATTGACTATCAATGCTCCAGTGAATTGCGGTGATATTATCGTTATCACCTATTCTGGATATAATCAGTTCTCGCGTTTTACGATAATCAGCATGACCCACGAGCTCGGCACGAATTTCTTTATAGCCCTGTTCCTGAGCGGGGACCGAACCTAACCCTTGTAAACAGATCGCGGCCTCTTTTACGATATTCAGTAACCACTGACGAACCTCGCTTTCATCTTCTTTATTACAGGTTACTTTCAGGATATAACGTTTTTCTCCCTCGGCGGATACCGGGAGTTGATTTATACGCTGCGCCGCTTCACGCAGTAAAATATTGGCGCAAAGAATAATGATCGTCGCCGCCAGCGCATTTTTGAACTGCCCTAAGCCGCATAACACGCCGATGCCCGCCGAACACCATAGCGTTGCCGCAGTGTTCAGCCCGCGCACATTCATCCCTTCGCGCATGATGACGCCCGCCCCCAGAAAGCCAATACCAGAGACAATCTGCGCCGCAATTCTCCCGGGGCTGTCTGGCGATGTCGTCATGGAGCTCAGAATAAAAACGGCGGCGCCTGTCGCCACCAGCGCATTAGTGCGTAATCCCGCCATACGTTGACGCCATTGTCTTTCCGCGCCAATCAGCGCGCCCAACAGCATAGCGGCCAGTAAATTCAAAATATAAGGAAACATTAACATACGTTCCTCCATTTTTTCTGGAAGAATAAGTACGTGCTATATTTAGCAGCACACGACAAATTTCTGCCCTGAGGCAATTAGCGTCGTGTTAACGGCGGAGGAAATAAAGCGTGTTTAAACATGAACATGACGATTACCTCGCGACAATGCGCGTGTTGTAACATTATTGGGATGACAATCGTCACAAGGGGAGATTGCTGCCCACCGGTTCGGCAAGCAGCGCAGGAATAGCGTGCGTTAACTTGCCAGATGATTTACGTAAAAGTGACTGTCCAACATATTACTCCTGCATGAATTTGCGCTTATTATAGTCAGCCAATATGTTCCGTAAAGTGCAAAGGCGGGTTTAGTGACGTTCTGTTTAAGTTTGTTTGATATTTTTTCTTATGACAAAAAAATGACAATATTATGTCGATAACAAGCTCGTCTGAAATCATTAAACAATAAATTCCTGCTTAATACCGGCGATAGCTCTGTTATGATGCCTGCACGTAAAAAAATAAAACAACATGACGAGGAAAAAATGGGTTCCACCAGAAAAGGGATGCTAAACGTCCTGATTGCCGCCGTATTGTGGGGGAGTTCAGGTGTTTGCGCGCAGTACATCATGGAGCAAAGCCGTATGTCGTCACAGTTCCTGACGATGATACGTTTGTTATTCGCCGGGCTGATACTGGTGACCTTCTCCTTTATGCACGGCGATAAGATATTTTCGATTCTTAAAAACCGCAAAGATGCCCTGAGTCTGCTGATTTTCTCCGTGGTGGGCGCGCTCACCGTTCAGCTAACCTTCCTGCTTACGATTGAAAAATCCAATGCCGCCACCGCGACAGTGCTGCAATTTTTATCGCCGACCATTATTGTAGCGTGGTTTGCATTAGCGCGAAGAACACGACCAGGCATTCTGGTCTTAACCGCCATTCTTACATCGCTTATCGGCACCTTTTTACTGGTGACTCACGGCAATCCAACATCGCTGTCGATCTCTTCAGGCGCGCTGTTCTGGGGTATCGCCTCCGCATTTGCCGCCGCCTTTTATACGACCTGGCCTTCCAGGCTAATCGCCCAATACGGCACGCTGCCAGTGGTCGGCTGGAGTATGTCCTTTGGCGGCCTTATTCTGCTGCCCTTCTACGCTAAAGAAGGAACGCACTTTGCGGTGAGCGGCAGCCTGATTCTGGCCTTTTTCTACCTTGTGGTGATCGGTACGTCGCTGACGTTCAGCCTGTATTTGAAAGGCGCGCAACTGATTGGTGGCCCCAAAGCCAGCATTTTAAGCTGCGCGGAACCGTTAAGCAGCGCCCTGCTGTCGCTACTGCTGTTGGGGATTAGTTTTACCTTGCCGGACTGGCTGGGCACGCTGCTCATTCTCTCGTCAGTGATTCTGATCTCCCTCGATTCCCGTCGACGCGCGCGGGCCGCTTAACGCCGTTGATAATCACGATGACCGGGCGGAAAAGGGAAAAGTTTAATGGCGCTTTGCCTTAATCTCTTCGTCAGAAAGCCCGGTAATCATCAGCACCATCTCTCGCTCGATCCCCTGTTCCAGCATCGTATGCGCAATACGCAAGGCTTCCTCCTGCTTACCTTGATGTATACCTTGCTGTATGCCTTGTTGCACGCCTTCACGCTTACCTTTTCTGCGCCCCGATTCACGTATTCTGTCTACGATCGTCATTAATCTCTCCTTGTGTTGGGGAACACGACGCGCCACCTCGCGGATAAACTTGCCAAAACGAGGCGTGCTGCCATGCTGTATTAGCAAATAATTAAACAGCGCTTTTAGCTGACTGTCATTAGCGTTTCCCGTAATCAGAAGTACCGCTAAGCGCTCGACCAATCCCATCAGGTCGCGTTGACGTATATGCTTTTGTACCAGCTCCAGCATCGCGATACGTCGATGCTGCATAATCTCGTTATCCGGCACCACCGTAATGTCTACCAGTGGAAATGCCGTCGCATAAAGCTGACGCGCCAGTGCAGGATCGTCAAACTCATCCAGCCAGCACAGCGAAAAGGGATACGGGCTTTTCGCGCCATGGTAAAACAGCATGGGAATCACCAGCGGTAACGTTTTATGGCCAGCATCCAGATGGCGCTGCATCGCGGCAGTCGCGTAACGCATTAACCGGAACGCCATATGCGCGTCCGGCGTACTCTGATGCTCTATAACGACATAGATATAACCGTCGCCTTCACACGTTTTTAGTGACCAAAGGACATCGGAATAAAACGCGCGTAAATTTTTCTCGATAAAACTGTCCGGCGCCAGTTTCAACGTCGTCAGATCGCAACGTATTCTTAGCGAATGGGGAAGATGAATATTGAGAAAATCCCGCGCGGTATCCGGATGGCGTAAAAACGTTTTGAATACCGCATCATGAGGCGTGGACGTGGGGCTTTTTTTCATGGCGATCCGTCACCTGAGGAATAAGATGACGCCACTGTACTCGCCAAAAATACAGACAGCATTCAGGAAAATTTACCCCTGCGAGGAGGCTCGAAAGGGAATCACTGACGGCTGCAATACGTACATTTTTGCCCAGCCTGCTACGCATTATCGCCCAATAGCGTAACGCTAACCGGGCCTACAAATACACGTCATCTGTAGGCCAGGTAAACGTAGCGCTCTTCGGCGATAAATCTCACACCAGCGCTTTGACTATCTCCATCAACCGAATGACGTCTTCGGGGCGCGTATTGCCGGTTTGCGGATCGATAATCGAGCTGTAAACATGCGGCATAACGCGCGGCACGCCTGCTTCCAGGCAGGTTTGCAGGATAATACCGAAATTATCCAGTGAGATACCGCCGGTCGGCTCGATAAGCGTCATGCCGTGGCGGGCAGCGGTTGTCGCCAGCGCATAGAGTTCCGGTAACGACTTTTCGCCGCCCATCGGGAAAAACTTCGCCGCATGTGCGCCCATATCCTGCATCATGCGTACCGCCGCTTCACAGGAAACGCGGGCTGGCGTTCCCTGGCTGCTGCTGACGCCGGTAGAAATCAACACCTCGCCAGGCGTTCCCGTCGGGCTGACCAAGGCGTTAATATGTGTTTGCTCGCCGCCTGTCGCCGCCAGTGCGCCCGCTGCGAAGCCGCTGCCGGTAAAAGTCTGGTTGACGTGGGCCGGGTGAGTATGGGCGGCAATCATCGCCGCTTTGTAGTACTGCGCCGGGTCGCCTGCGCCCAGTCCCACCGAGATAGACGGCACCTCCGCCATCCAGCGTTTCACCTCCGGCACGCCCTCTTCTACCGTAGCGAACTGCGCGGAAAGTACGCCAATGACCGCATGGCCTTCGGCGGCTTCATAGATAGCCTTCGCGTTGGCGATATCCTTTGCCAGTACGTTAATCGCTACCCGCTGACGATAAAAATTAATCTGCTGCATGTTCTGCAATCTCCCTGAGTCGCGCCACAATCAATGCCATTTCCCCTTCAGCTACCGTGCGTGGATCGAGGCTAAAAACCCCCTGATGAAGCTGATATTTGCGGGCGTAAATCGCTATCTCGCCGCCGCGCAGCTGCGCTTCGACGTCCTGCGCGTTCAACCCCAATTCAGATGCGTTCACCCGCACACGAATACGCCAGATTGCACGCCCGGCCTCATCCTGTTCGATATCGGCATAAAGCCCATGGATAGCGGAAATCGCTTCTGCGACCGGCTGTAACTGTGCTGCGGTCACGGTCGTCTGGCCCTGGTGGTAATTCTCCAGCGCATACACCAGCCCAACCATGTTTTCCTTGCCGATTTTCATTGCTCTGGCAATCCCCTGGTGCTGCGCTTTGCAGGCGGCAATCCACGTTTTCTTACCAGTGATAAAGCCGGAGGTTGGCGCATTAAAGGCTTTCGCGCCGCTATAGATAACCATATCCGCGCCGCTCGCCACCCAGCCGCGCAAATCCTCTTCCGCCGCGGCATCGACAATCAACGGCAGGTGGTTGGCCTGCGCCACCTGTACAAAATCGTCAATGCTCAACATGCCTTTCTGTACGCAATGGTGTGATTTCACATACAGTAGCGCGGCGGTCTTTTCGTTAATGGCGCTTTCCAGTTGCCAGCGGGCCGCCAGATTGCTCGACCCCACTTCCACTATGCGCCCGCCGCCAAGACGAATGGCGCTGGTGACTGGCGCGCCGTAGTCAACGTTATGCCCGCGCAGCATCACTACCTCATTGGCCATACCGCTACTGTCCGGCATCAGGGCGACGCGCGCCCGCTCGCCGTGGGTGATGGCGGCAGCGACGGCAATGGCAATACCCGCCGAGGCGCACGAGGTGATATAGCTATCTTCAGCACCCGTATAGCGCGATACCAGTTCGCCGGTTTTTTCCACCAGCGCGTCAATCTCGACGAAAGCGGAAGCCGCGCGCGCGGTGGCCTGCATGACCTCCGGCGCGACGCTTGAGACGCCCAGAATGGTCATTTTGCCGCAGGCGTTAATGACCTTTTTCAACCCCAGTTGTTGATAGATATTCGGCGTCATGATTTACAGCACTCCCAACAACGAACAGACTATGCTCAGTGCGACAATCGACAGCAAAATGGTGGTGTAGCGCGGCCCTTTTTTTACCAGATAGAAGTAGATGGCGAATACCGCCGCCAGTGGCAGTAAGCCCGGCGCGATAGAGTCGAGGATCTGCTGAACCACCACTTCAGATCCTTTCAAAGCGCTAATTTTTAACGGCGTGGTGATTTTGACGTAGCTGGCGGAAAGCGCGCCCATCATGATCAAACCCAGCACGTTGGCCCCGTAGATCAGTTCTTTGATTCGCCCCCCTTGCAGCAGGCCGATAATCGAATCACGCCCCAGCGTATATCCCTTGTGGACCATACCGTAGCTGATCGCCAGGGTGATCGCCGGGTAGAGAATCAGCGGGATAATACCGCCCATCGCGCTGCCATTTGCCGCGAACGGAATAAAGATCGCTATCAACAGCGGCATCACCGCCGCCCAGATAATCGAGTCGCCCATCCCGGCAAGCGGCCCCATCAGGCCAGTTTTAATGCCGGTGATAGACGAGTCGTTAATCGGCTCGCCGCGCGTTTTTTGTTCTTCCATGGCAATAGAGATGCCCTGAATCACCGCGCCGAAGGTCTGCTCGGAGTTAAAAAAGTTAAGGTGGCGTTTTAGCGCTTCTACCTGCTCCTCTTTTTGTGGGTAGAGTTTTTTGATGATCGGCGTCATCGAGGCGCAGAAAATCAGGCTTTGTAAGCGCTCATAGGAGCTGGAAACCTCGGCGCCCAGCCAGTAGATAAACCAGGCTTTGGTGATATCTGCTTTGGTCAGCGCCCCGCTTTCCCGCGCGCGCTCAACCAGTTCATGCTGCATTACGTCACTGTTCATCATGCTGCTCCTTCATTTTTCGCCAGGCCTTTAATCAGGAAGGCGACACAGGTGCCGAAGATGGCCATCGCCATGATGTCGACCTTGAGGTACAACACCGCGAAGAACCCGCCGATAAACCACGGCAACAGGCTCTTTTTACCGATCACCATAATGGTGATGGCAAAGCCCAGCGCCGGCAGAATGCCGCCCATGATTTCAAAGGAGTGGGTTAACCAGTGCGGCATCAGTTTAAGGAAACTTTCCACCACATCCTGGCCAAAGTAGTTAGCGGCAAAGACCACCGGGAAGCGCAGCACCAGCCCCAGCAATGCCGGGTAAAGAAAGGCGCAACGCATGATGCCCGCCATGTTTGCCGTTTCCGCGTGTTTATCCGCCATATGCACCCAGGCGGCGTTCAGCGTGCGCCTAAGCTGATCGAGAAACACGCCAATCACGCCAAACGGGATTGCCAGCGCGATCGCCAGGTTTGGGTCCATACCGGCCTTCACCGCGATAGGAATGGAGATACAGGCCGCCAGCGCCGGGTCCGACGGCACGTTGCCGCCCGGCGTTGAGGTCACGCCCAAATAAACGAGCTGCATCCCTGCGCCGATGATCATCGCGGTCTGCATATTGCCAAGCAAAAGCCCGACAAATACCGCGATCACCACCGGTTGTAACAGCATCGCGGAGAAGGTGTAGCCGAGGCGTAAACGGGCAAACCAGTAATACAACCCCATCAGGCTTGCAAAGAGTAAGGTATCCATAGTGTTATCCTATACACTTCATCCTTCAGGCTGCCTCTTTGTTGGCTGCCTTCGCTCACCCCAGTCACTTACTTTAGTAAGCTCCAGGGGATTCACTCAGTTGCCGCCTCGATGCATCCAGAATGATTTTGTGTCTATTAAAGGGTTAGAATTTTTTCAGGATATCGTCGAGCGGCTGCGGCTTATCTTCCGGGATGGTCTGGAAAAATACCTGAACGCCACGGTTTTTCAGGTCGTTAAGAATGCCGACGTCTTTTTCATCCAGCGTAATATTCTGAAAAACCGCCTTGCGGTTTGGCCCGCCGCCGAGACCGCCAACCTGAATGCGGGTAACGTCAAAGCCCAGTTGTATGGCGTCCTGCACCGCCGCCAGTGAGGGAAAAAGCACCAGCACGTTACCGTCGCCAAGCTGATTTTCTTTCCATGCGGCGGCAAAACTCTGGTTGCCGAAGCAATCCACTTTGATATTTGGCGGCGCGGCCATCAGGTAGATATTTTTCATAAACGGATCGGCATCCAGTTCATCACTCACAACGGCTATCCGGTTCGCCTGAGATTGTCCGACCCACTTCGTGACAACCTGCCCATGAATGAGACGGCTGTCGATGCGGCATAAAACGATATTGGCCATGATGTTTTCCTTAGAGTGATTGTTGTAGCTGACGTACATGGGCGACCACATCCAGGCAGCTACTGCGCCCGGCCTCAACTAACTCATCCACGCAGGCGGTTAGCATCCCTTGTTCGCGCCTGTCCAGCGCCTCCAGCAGTAGCGACGCATTCAGTCCGGCAATCACCGCCACCGGATAATCGGCGCTTAGCCGCGCCGCGACGTTGGACGTTGTGCCGCCGACAAAATCCGTCAGGATCAGCGAGCCTTCCGGCAGCGTTTTCACCACGGCCTCGACGCGTTGATAAAACTCGCCCAGCGTATCGACAGGCATTAGCGCGATTTCCGTCACGCCTTTAATTTCGCCCGTGACCATACGCAGGCTGTTGCAAAGCGGTTGTCCCCAGCCGCCATGCGTCAGCAGCAGGATGTGGGGCAACGGTTGTGTGGTAGTCAAAATGGCCTCCTGGCGCAATTACATGAGAACACCGGCATATATTGCCCGGTGGCACTGCGCTTACCGGGCCTACAGAACGCTCCCGGTAGGCCGGATAAGGCGTTTACGCCGCTATCCGGCATAACGCATCATCAGAAGAGCAAAGGTTGTGCCAGAATTTGTGTCACGCGAGGAAGAAGAAAGGTCTGGCGAGGCGCGAAGCCCCGCCAGTAAAAGGATTAGCTATAGAGCAGTTCGTAGATATAAAAATATTCCGCATCCGATAAACGGATGGCGTAGGCGTCTTCGATGGGCAGAAAAGCGGATTTGATGACACTAAACGCGCGCGCGTCCAGATTCGGCTGACTTTCCAACGCCATCTGTAACGGTTTTCGGTTAATCACAATACGCTCTACCATACAGCAGCAGTGGATCAGGAAGCGCAGTGTCACCTGGCGGCTTGGTTTCAGGGAAAGCGAAGACGTCAGATGGTTAAAAACGCCCTCCATCTCTTTCAGAATACGCTGCGGGTTAAGCACGGAAATATGGTTGATGATACTCTCCATCGTTAGCGCGCTGATAAAGCGCATGGCGCTGCGCTCCATCTCCAGACGGCGTTCAGCATTGGACAGATCGGGCGTTAACAGGCTCAACACCAGTTCCGGCCCTTGTTCGGAGAAAAGCTCTTCCAGCGAAATAAACGGAATATCCGGCAGCCCCGGCTGGAAAGTGCCGACAATCCCCGCCAGCCGCTCGCTGGCATTCAATGCCTGCTGAACGCGCTCCAGACTTCGTACCTCGTTATAATCAAGGATCACCATCCTGGTGTCCTGCGACATCAGTTCGCCAAAGCTCTCCTCCAGCACCTTTTTGATTTTTTCCGCCGTTCCCATGCCAGTAATACAGGAGATGACCAGCACTTTGCCGCCGTTCTCCTGCTGCGGCGTACAAAGCTGGCAGGGGATATTTTTACTCTGCAGGAGCGCCGTCAACTGTGGTAAGTCGCTGGTTTCATAGCTTAAATCCAGCCCGACTTCCAGCAGACTGGTCAGCGTGATGTTCGGCATGAGCAAAACATCTATCTGGAATAACTTACTGATCGTACTGCCGAAATGGATCAATGAGCCGATGTCCACCAACAGGATAAGCCGCCGATATTGGCGGGTTTGAATCATTTGGGTCAGCGTTTCCAGCGTGTCATGCACCGACTGTTCAAACGGCATGTCGATGGCGCTGAACAACTCGCGCTCCAGCACGCGGTTGACATATTGCGCCTGACTGGTGGCGGTGGTCGCGCCGTGGGCGATTAAAATAACCCCGCAGTCGGGGCTGGCATCGATGCGCTGACGATAATGGCGGCACTCTTTCAGGAACAGGCATAGCCAGACCACTTCCGTCGCCGGACACTGAATATGCAGCAGTTCGTTGATTTTCCGACACAGCAGCGTGGCGTTGTCATATTCGTCTTTGCAGCGATCCAGGATCAAACTGGAAGAGTAAAGCTGCGGGATCAGGCCGCGCTGCACGTAGCCTATCAGCGCCAGGAAGTGTTTACGCAGTGGGTTAACCAGATTTTCCGGCAGCGAAAATCCCAACACCTGCTCTACGCAGCCAATCAGCAGCGTCACGCGCTCTTCAATCTGGTCGCCATAGCGCGGCGGATGCGCCACGCTGTCGCGGCTGTAGAGACCGTATTCAAAAATCGAGCTGAGTTTATTTTTCAGGATCGCCAGCGTCTCCGCCGGGGGGACGTTACTGTTGCGCAAATTAACATATTCGCGCGTCAGGAAGCTGTAAAAGAGGTCGCTCTCTTCAATTTCCGCCCCGGTCGCCAGCGACGTCTTCAATGCGGGCAGCGTGCGCGCGTCTATATTTAGCCGCGCTTTACCGTCAAACAGAGTATCCACCAATAGACGCTGTTCCGGCGTCGGGTTAACCGACATCTCCGCCAGCCGCTTATCCAGTTGTAGCGTGTCGTTATGCTCGGTCATTCCCGATGCCCACGCCTGAGCGCAGAGAAACTGAATATCGCTTTTTAGCTGGCCGATATTGCCTTCCAGGGGTTTATTCAGCAACCAGAGCAACAACGGTTTATCAATGCTGACCGTGCGTTCTATTTTGCGGCTTTCCCGCTGTAAGAACCCCACGATCAGTTCGATCTGTTCTTCAACGGAGCGCTGGCGAATACCCGGCAAATCAATGCATACCTGAATACGCCGCTGGAAAGTACGTAACAGCGCCGACCCGACCGGTTCGGTAGTGGCGCAAATCAGGCGTACCGAAATTGATCGCGGCTGGCTGCTCACGCCGAGCGGACGGTACTCGCCTTTATCCAGAATAGAGAACAGCTTTTCCTGCCCTTCATAAGACAGACGGTGCACCTCGTCCAGCAGCAGATAACCACCGTCCGCCTGCTCCACGAGGCCTGTTTTATGTTCATTCGCGCCGGTAAACGCCCCCTGCCGATGACCAAACAGATGCGAGGAGAGCAGTTCCGGGTTATGGGCGTATTCCGCGCAGTTAAAGTAGACCAGCGGCGGGATAGCGCCGCTCGCCTGTTCACAGGCGAAACGGTGCATCAGTTCCGCAAAAAAGGTTTTACCGACGCCGGACGGCCCGGTAAGCAGAACGTGTAAACCGTGCGGATAGAGCACCGCCGCACGGCCTTTTTCTACCGCATCGCGCAGGCTGCGATCGTAACCAATCAGGCTGGTAAACGGATCGTCGGGCGCGTAATGCTCTTCATGCGGCAGCACATCCGCCACCGACCGCACTTCGCGTTCAGACTCTTCCAGCTGTCGTCCCAGCAACGTTTCCAGCGCCTGGCGATGCAGAAAATAGACCGGGCGGCCACGGCTTTTGATTGCCAGGCCGTCATTCCATAACTGATTGAGATCTTTGCTGACGGAGTTACGCGCCAGCCCAAGATTGAAACCTATCGCCTCCGCCGTAAACGCCGTCTCCTGCGCCAAATCGGCAAGGCATAGCCCGCGCGTCAGCCGTTCCAGCTCTCCCAGTACGATCTCAATACGTCTCATTACACTACCGCTTACGAAATAAAAGAGTAGTCAGAACATACACTATTCTGCCACGCAAGAAAGTGAAGGCGCAGCGAGAAACCGCCTTCCCACTTTTGCCTGACTTCAACGCCAACGGATAGCACGCCCCGATGAGTGAACGTCGCACGGTCTACACTTACTCTTGAAAAAGTGCAAACCGATAAGGATACCGTTTATGAAACGAAAAACGCTTCTGCTTATTGCCGCGCTTGTCGCGCTACCGGGCGTCACGTATGCCGACTCTCCGTTTAGCTCACTCCAGTCGGCGCATGAAAAAAATACGATTTTAAAGGATTTGCGCAAAATGTGTACGCCCAAAGGCGCGCTAACCGATGAAGCCTGGGAGAAAAAAATCATGGCAAGCGAGGGGAACCAGCAGCATATTCGGGAGGCGATGATCGCGATAGAGCGCAACAATCAGCATAACTACTGGCAGGCTCTCGGCAAGGTGGAATGCCCGGAGATGTAGCACAGCTTTTCCGCTTTTTGGTCGCGAAAATGCGGACTGTAACCGGTTTCTGTTCGCTAAAACCGCGTATTCTGGAGCGAATTTACGCGATCAAGGAGTACGAAAATGCGATACCGTTTTCCCGATAACTTCTGGTGGGGCAGCGCCTGCTCAGCGTTGCAAACCGAAGGGGATAGTCTGAATGGCGGTAAAAGCCAGACCACGTGGGATGTGTGGTTCGAGCGCCAGCCTGATCGTTTTCACCAGGGCGTCGGTCCAGCGGAAACCTCAACGTTCTATCGCCACTGGAAGCAAGACATCGCGCTACTGAAACAGTTAAAACATAACAGTTTTCGCACCTCGCTAAGCTGGGCGCGGCTCATTCCAGACGGCGTAGGCGAGGTGAATCCACAAGCGGTGAGCTTCTACAATCACGTCATCGACGAGCTACTGGCGCAGGGCATCACGCCGTTTATTACGCTGTTCCATTTTGATATGCCGATGGTCATGCAGGAGAAAGGCGGCTGGGAAAATCGCGACGTCGTAGAGGCGTTTGGTCGGTACGCGCAAACGTGTTTTACCTTGTTTGGCGACCGCGTGAAGCACTGGTTTACCTTTAATGAGCCGATTGTGCCGGTGGAAGGCGGCTATTTGTACGACTTCCACTATCCCAATGTGGTGGATTTTAAACGTGCGGCCACCGTGGCGTACCATACCGTGCTGGCGCACTCGACCGCCGTGCGCGCCTGGCGCGCCGGGCGCTACGACGGTGAAATCGGCGTAGTGCTGAATCTGACGCCGTCCTACCCACGCTCGCAGCATCCCGCCGATGTGCAAGCCGCGCATCATGCGGATCTGTTATTCAACCGCAGTTTTCTTGACCCGGTATTAAAGGGAGAATACCCGGCGGACTTGGTGGCGCTGCTGAAAACCTATGACCAGCTGCCTGCCTGTCAGCCAGGCGACCGTCAGCTTATTGCCGACGGCAAAATCGATTTACTGGGGATTAACTATTATCAGCCGCGCCGCGTGAAATGCCGTGATACGGCGGTGAATCCGCAAGCGCCGTTTATGCCGGAATGGTTATTTGACTATTACGACATGCCGGGGCGCAAGATGAACCCTTACCGCGGCTGGGAAATTTACGCGCCAGGAATTTACGACATCATCACCAACCTGCGGGATAATTACGGCAATCCGCGCTGTTTTATCTCCGAAAACGGGATGGGCGTTGAGAACGAGCAGCGTTTTGTGCAAGCGGGACAGATTCACGATGATTACCGGATTGACTTTATTTCTGAGCATCTTAAATGGCTGCATAAAGGCATTAGCGAGGGCTGTCACTGCCTTGGCTACCACATGTGGACCTTTATCGATAACTGGTCATGGCTGAACGGCTATAAAAATCGCTATGGTTTTGTACAACTGGATTTAGCCACCCAAACGCGCACGGTGAAAAAAAGCGGAGAATGGTTTGCCGCCACCGCAGAGCATAACGGTTTTGATTAAGCGTTTATTATTGCCGGATAACGACTAACGTCGTATCCGGCCTACAAATGGCAGCAATATCAACTCATTGGCGTAATACGGACTTTCGCCGCCACGACTAACGCCGTCAACAGCATCAGACAGCCGGAAAGCGCCAGCGGCGAAAGCAGCCCGAAATTGTCGAGCGCATAACCGCCCACTGCCGCGCCACAGGTATTTGCCAGTTGAATCACCGCGACCTGGATGGAACCGGCTTTTTCCGCCTGATCGGCAAGGGAACGAGTGATCCACGTTGACCATCCCACCGGCACCAGCGCAAACGCCAGCCCCCAGATAATCGCTATGACCGCCGCCACGGTTTTGTCGCTTCCCCACACAATGAGCGTCAGCGCGCTCAGCGCCAGTAGCAGCGGCGCACCGGCCAGCGCCAGTTTTACCGAACGTTTCAGGACGTAAGAGGAGAAAGAAGTGCCAACGAAGCTGGCAATACCAAAACTGAGCAGCACCAGCGTCAGACCATCAACATCAAAGCCCGCCAGATTCATATAGACCGGGCGAATATAGGTAAAGAAAGCGAACTGCCCGGCAAAAGACATAAAGATGGCGATCATCCCGGCCATCACGCCAGGGCGTTGCAACAGGCTAAACATATTCTGTTTCTGGTGAGAAGGTTCGCCCGGCAGCGACGGCAGTGATTTCACCACCCAGATGACGCACAGTACGCCCATCACCGCAGCGGCGTTAAAGACATTACGCCAGCCAATAATACCGCCCAAAAAACTGCCCAGCGGCGCGGCGATCACTAACGCGATGGAGACCGCGCCAAAAATCACCGACAGCGCTTTCGGCACGGTACGCGCGGGAACCAGTCGCATGGTCAGCGACGCCGACATCGCCCAGAATCCGCCCAGCGCCAACCCAAGACAGGCGCGGCCCAGCAATAGCAGCGTAAAGCTGTTGGCAAAGGAGACCATCAGACAAGAAGCCGTCAGCAAAACGGCGAACAGAATAACGATATAACGCCTGTCGGTCGCCTGAATAATCTGGGTAATGAACAGGCTGGAAAACATCGCGACAAACGCCGTAACGGTGACCGACTGACCGGCGATGCCCTCGGAGATCCCCAGATCCTGCGCCATCGGCGTCAACAGACTAACGGGCAAAAACTCAACGGTAATCAGGCAGGCGACACAAAACGCCACGGCAAAAACGGCTGACCAGTTAGGCCTGGCAACCCCATCAGCGCGGAATTTTTCTGCGATATTTTCATTCATTGTGGTTACCTGCGTCGTTTTAGTGCGGAAAATCCACGCAGTGTAACATTACAAAATGTGATCTGATTAACGTTTTAGCAACTGACATTGTTGCGCTGCATTTTGCGAGGCTGGTCGAGAGTTGAGAATTATCTTCTCTCGCTGCGTGTAAAACCAAAAGGTAAGACATAGTGTATCACCTGGTGCTACACTTTAGATTACAGGATGTCAACCTGATGCGAACCTTCAAAACCAGGTGGTTTAACAGAGAAGCGAAGCCCCACACGATAAAAGATGACGAGTTAAGCGAGGCCATCAACGCCGTACTGCAAGGAAAAGCAGATAATCTTGGCGGCGGGGTTTATAAAAAACGTCTCAATCAAAATCGCGATCGCGCAATCGTGTTGGCAAAGGGAGGCGAACATTGGTTTTACACCTTCCTGTATGCCAAACAGGATATGGCCAACATTCGCTATCGCGAACTTGCGGGTTTCCGTGAGTTAGCAAAACACTATGCTTGCCTGACCGAAGATCAGATAACGGCACTCATTAATAACAAAGAACTGGTAGAGGTGCGCCATGTCAGCAAAAACTAAATTCAAAAGCCCTGCCTTTGAAGCGATTCATAGCGCGGCATCTGGATTATTTAGCGTGGATGCCATTCCCCAGGAGACAATGCGCAGTTTTGACACGGCCTGCTTAAGCAGCATCAAAGACCTGCAGCCACTTGAAATAAAAGCGTTACGAGAAGAACTCAACGTTAGCCAGCCGGTTTTCGCTCGGTACCTGAATACCAGCGTATCAACGGTTCAAAAGTGGGAAAGCGGCGCCAAGCGTCCCAGCGGGATGTCACTGAAACTACTTAATGTTGTCCAAAAACACGGGCTAAAGGTGCTGGTATGAGGGTTTTACCGATGGTCTGTTAAGGCTAAGTCGGATGTCTGGGGGTGGGCAAATTCAGTGTGCCACTACAATGTTTTCATGGTGCGCGCCTAAACATTTAGAGTTGTCTATAGACAATCATGTACAACTTCGAGTTTATGATAAGAAATTTTGAGACAGGAGGTATGGCAAGGAGTCACAGTTTTAGTGTTCAAAACAAGATCACATTTCCGTGATATATGTCACGGAAATGAGGAGCTACAAGTCTCTGACGTTTTGGCGTCGTTAGCGGTTATTCGGTGCGTTACTTCTGTGGCTCACCCTTAGCAAATACGATGGCGGCTACGCTTTATTTGGCTAACGATGAATCGCGCCATCCGGCCGTTAATCGTGGCTCGCCGCCCTTGCCAGCCTCATTCATCTCGTCTTTTGTTAACGAGATAGTGAAGAGTATCAATGCAGCCAGTGGACACCCTCTTCCGGCTGAAAAAAGGCGTTATAGCGCAGTTGAAACGCGTTGATCTCCTGCATATCGGGTTCCATTTCGCGCAAAAAGCCCAGCGCCAGCCGTACCTGCGTATCGGTGATCGGCGCGGCTAAACGCGCTTTTTGCAGCAACCGATGCCACCGCTGCAAATTCTGATCGCCGCCATCGACAATCACCATTTGCCAGATCAGTAACACCTGAGCGGCATTTTGCAAATGCGATTCATCAGGGCGATGCAGATACTGTAAAAACTCACCGCCCGCCGTTTTACCCATCTGATCAATCATCGATTCTATCGGCACTACATCAATATTCAGACGTTCGCTCAGACGGCGAATCGCCCGGCGGGTATCCGATGTCAGCACCCGAAAACCCACAATAAACACCACCACAAACGTGGCCAGAATCAACCAAATCATGCGCACATCCGTCACCAAACAGGATGCCCATCATAACGGTAAATTTATAACTGTCGACGTTCTGGCCTGTCAGGATGTGATTTATTAACGCCTGTCTTCATTTACGCCAGACACCGGATGTCCTGTCTGACGAACGCAAGGCATAAAAAAGCCCGGCGTTAAGCCGGGCAAAACGTTACCAAATGCACACATTTAAGCGATATTGACTTGCTGAATTTTTTTCTCACGGCGGATTTTGCGCTCTTCCATCACGGCGACCATCGCCATCAGGCAGATACAGCCGATCGCGGCGGCGTCCAGCGCGGCGAAGGTGCCCGCCCAGCCGGTCAGACCAAAAACGGGGGTGCCGTCGGCAATCATGCCCAGACCCAGCTTGGCAAAGCTATCGCCGATAAGATAAGCGAAGGTTCCTTTGATACCGTCCGCAGCGCCGATGGCTTTTTTCGGTACGAAACCGACTGCCGCCACGCCAATTAATAGCTGCGGCCCAAACACCAGGAAACCGAGCGCGAACAGCGAGGCCAGATAGACATACTGGTTGCTGGCGTGCTGGTAGACGCCGAGGGTGGCGATGATCAACGCCAGCGCCACACAGGCTACCAGCGCGCGACGACCGTTCGCCAGGTCAGAGAGCCAGCCCCACAGCAACGTGCCGACCAGCGCGCCCACTTCGAACAGGGTAAAGCCCTGAATCGCCACCTCTTTTGAAAGTTTCAGTTCCTGGAAGGCGTAGACGGTTGACCACTGGTCGATACCAATACGTACCACATACAGGAAGATATTGGAGAAACACAGCAGCCAGATCACTTTGTTTTTCAACACATATTCAACAAAGATCTGCCACTTGGTCATTTCGTTTTCTTCAGTCTCTTTATCCTCTTCGCTGATCTCTTCGCCGAACAGTTCTTCAGCTTTGCCCAGACCGTAAGACTCCGGGGAGTCGCTGCCAAAACGCAGACCGATAAAGCCAACAATCAGCGCGATAATCGACGGGAAGATAAACATGCCGATGACGTGACCGTCGAACAGGTAGTTGGCGCCGAACAGCGCCACGCCTGCCGCGCCCGCGCCGCCGAGGTTGTGGGAGATATTCCAGAAGCCGAGAAAGGTGCCGCGTTTACGACGCGGAGTCCATTTGGTGATGGTCGAGTAGCTGCACGATCCGCCGGTACTCTGGAAGAAACCGCTCAGGGCATAGAAAGCGATCATCAGAAACAGACTGGTTGACCCCGCGCCCATGCTGGCGCTGAAGCCGAGCATACAGATAGCGGAGAGGATCAACATAAACGGTAGAAACTGCTTGGTATTTTTACCGTCAGCGTAGTAGGAAACCAGCGTTTTCCCCACGCCGTAGGTGATCGAGAAGCCCAGGCCAATCATCCCCAGCTCGGTCATGCTCAACCCGTAGGTAGAAATCATGTCGTTCTGCGCGATGTTAAAGTTTTTGCGGATCAGGTACATGGTCAGGTAGCCGATAAAAACCACCAGATAGGACTGCATGAACGGCTTGAACCACATTTTACGCCGCACATCGAGCGGCAGATCCAGGGTCGGCTTGCGCACCTGGTTTAAGAAGGCCAGCATGGATTACTCCTGAGCTAATTTTTATACCTGCGAATGGCAGGCATTGTAAAAATCCACAGGAAAAGGGGCCTGCGACAGCGTCCAGGCAAAACCGGGAAAATTTCTTAGTTTTGCCCCATTCAGCGCAAAAAGGTGAGGTGCATCACGCTTCGCTGGTCTCGCGCGGGGCCTGAGCGTTCAGAAATGGCAGCAGCAATAGCGCAGAGATCCCCGCCGCGATGGCGATGACCGCAAAAAAACCGGTCCAGTGCCAGATCTCCAGTACTTTCGCTAACGGCCAGCCGGAAAGCGACGCGCCGAGATAGGCGAACAGGCCGACAAAGCCGGTGGCCGCGCCCGCCGCCTCTTTATGCGAGCACTCCGCCGCCGCCATGCCAATGAGCATCTGCGGGCCGAAGACAAAGAAACCGGTGGTGAAGAAACAGGCCGCCTGCATCACGTAGCTGGCGAACGGCATCAGCCACAGCGAACCCACAGAGAGCAAAATCCCGGCGGCGAAGATTAAATTCATCGGTCCGCGGTTGCCGTTGAAGAGTTTGTCCGAGCCCCAGCCCGCCACCAGCGCGCCGATAAATCCACCCAGCTCAAACATCGATACTGCCGTGTTGGCCGTGACCAAATCTACGCCCAGCGTCTCGGACATATACAGGTTGCCCCAGTCGTTGATCGCCGCGCGCACCACGTACACTAAGACATAACATAGCGAAAGCAGCCAGATATAGGGATTCAACAGCACATATTTAGCGAGGATTTCTTTGCGGCTTAGCCCCGCGCCCTCTTGCTGTTGGGCAACCTCCAGCGCATCGTGCCGCCAGTCGCCTACCGGCGGTAAACCAATCGCCTGCGGACGGTCGCGCAGCCGCCAGCAGAGGACCATGCCCACCCCGATGGCAAGCAATCCGGCCACCATCATCCCGACGCGCCAGCCATAATGCAGGGCGACAGCGGCCATAACGAGAGGGATCAGCGCCCCGCCGACATTGTGCGCGGTGTTCCATAACGCCCACCAGCCGCCGCGCTCGGTACGCGAGTACCAGGCAGTCAGCAAACGGGCGCAAACCGGCGATCCAAACCCCTGGAAAAAGGCGTTCAGCGCCCATAGCAGCGCAAAGGCCCACAGCGAGGTCGAGAAGCCGAACAGAATATTCACTACGCCGGTCGCAATCAGCCCGATGCCCATAAAATAGCGAGCGTTAGAGCGATCGCTAACGATGCCGGAGACAAATTTCGACACCCCGTAGGTGATGTAAAACAGCGTCGCCAGCAGGCCGATATCGCTGCGGGTCAGAATGCCGCTGGCAAGGATTTCCGGCGCGGCGGCGTTAAAGCTTTTACGGGTGAAATAGAACAGCGCGTAACCCAACCAAATGGTGATCAGGATATGCCGCCGCCAGTAGCGATAGCGGGCGTCAACCTCGTGCTTATCGGTGATGAGCGGCGCGTTGGCCGGGGCTTTTAAAAACGAAAGCATTATCCTTCCTTAAACGTAACGCTGGGGCAACGAGACGCTCACCCGCGTACCGTGGGTACAAGAGATGGTTAGCGTCCCGCCGAGCGCCGACACGCGTTCGCGCATTCCGGTCAGGCCGAAGCCCTGCTGGTGAGAGCCCGGCGGCAGGCCGCTGCCGTCATCCTCAATCACCAACATCAGCCGCTCATCCTGCTGCCAGCCCTGGAGCGTCACCGCGCTGGCATTGGCATGTTTTACGATGTTATTCAGCCCTTCCTGACAGACGCGAAACAGCGTCACGCGCTGACTTTCACTCAGCGCCGTTTCGTCAATTCGCCAGTCGAGGTGACTGACAATACCGCGGCTTTCCAGCTCCATTTCGCGCAGCAGCGAACGGATGGCCTGCGCCAGCGTTAAGTCGTCTAACTGGCGCGGGCGCAAGCGCCCCAGCAGGCGACGCACGGCGTCATACACGCCCAGCGAAAGCTGCTCGATAAGTTGCCCGCTCTGCTTCACGCCGCCGTTATCCGCCGCCAGTCGTTGCACAATGCCCGCCTGGGTTCGAATCGCGGTGATGGTCTGTCCGATGTCATCGTGCAGCTCACGCGCAACATCGCGCCGCACGCTCTCTTCGGTCTCCAGAAGACGCTCCGCCAGCCGATGGTTGCGCGCCAGCTCCTTTTGCAACGACTGGTTCAGCTCGCGCAGGCGCTGAATGCCCGCGCCAAGCAGTAGCCCGGTCAGGCTTTGCGCCAACAGCGAAAGTAATAAATCGACGGGATGATCGTGCCAGGTCTGGCTGGCGATCAGCGCGATAGCGTTCATCAGTGTGGCAATGAGCGCGCCCTGCCAGCCATAATGCCAGGCGAGCGCGATAATCGGCAACGCCAGGCAGAACGGCGTGAAGCGCGAAAGTTCAGCAGGTAAACCCAGTTGCAGCCACAGACTGACGATAAACAGCAGCAGATACCAGATCAGATGCCGCCCGCGCCAGTTTACCGGCTGCGATACCAGCGATGGTCCCAGCGGCAGCCAGGTAGTGCTGGTGAGATAGTGCCAGAAAACCAGGCAGATGGGGGCCAGCGTCAGACCACCCGTGAGGGTCAGCAGTAGCGCGTTCCATGCCGCTTCCCCCTGCCCCAGCCAGGGCAGGGATTGCAGTAGCGCCGCGGCGGTGAGGGCCGCGCCCTGAAGCAATAACGTGCGCCAGTCGCGCTGATGGCGGTAACGTGAGGTTAGCGCCACGGGCAGTAGCGTCAACACACTACCGATCATCAAAAGCGGCAGATGGGCCAGCGCAACTTCCTGCGCTAACCAGTACACCAGCAGCCACTCCGCGCCCAGCAATACTGGCCAGTATCCGCGCGGACATTGCAGCATAAGCCCCAGGCGCAGGCCGAAGGGAAAGAGCAGCGCCGCCAGCTCCGGGCGCTCTACCAGATGCAGGCTGATACTCCACAGGCAGAACCACGCGGCGGAGAAGATAAAAAAGCAGGCAACAACGGTGATTAAACGGGAAAAAAAGGTGTTCATTACCAACCGTCAAACATGCGATGCGCCAGTTCAACGTCATTGCTGACGCCTAATTTTTCCAGTAGATTCGCGCGATGGACATGCACCGTTTTTGGCGACAGCCCCAGTTCGGCGGCAATCTCTTTTACCGCCATACCCTGGGCGAGTTTTTCCGCCACCTGACGCTCGCGTTTGGTCAGCGGATCTTGCCGACCCGCCGCCAGTTTCACGGCAATATCGGGGGTCAAATAGCAGCCGCCCGTCGCCACCGTATGCACCGCGGCGATCAGCTCATCCGGACTACAGCGTTTAGAGAGGAAACCGCGCGCGCCGGCGTTCAACGCCTGTTCCACCAGCGCCGGGCTATCGTGAACCGAGAGCATGATCGTCGCCATCCCTTTTGGCAGTTGGCTTAGCAGCTCCAGTCCGGAAATATCCGGCATCGAGATATCGCAGATACACACCTGTACGCCGCGCCCCGGTAAGCCTGCCAACGCTTCGCGCCCGGAACCAAACTCGGCGACCACCTGCAAATCAGGTTCCAGCCCCAGTAGCTGTGCAAAGCCGGAGCGGACGATAAGGTGGTCGTCGATAAGGGCAACGGTGATCATGGGTTCATCCTGGCGCTAAGGCATGCCTGATGGCGCTGCGCTTATCAGGCCTACGGGCAGGTGCCGTTGTAGGCCGGATAAGGCATTAATGCCGCCATCCGGCAAAAGCACTTACCTTAACGATAAGTGCCTGGGTGTTCAAGCCTTGAGCGGTCAGACAATGCCTGTCGTGACGGTGAACGTCCGGGTTTGCTGCGGTTCCAGTTGAAGCAAGGTTCCATTTCGCTGCGCCGCGAGAAAACCTTCAGGCCGACAGGTCGCGGGCAGGGCAAAGGCGGCAACCTGCTGATCGCCGTTATAAAGAATCCAGCGGGTCACGTAATTTAGCTCCGCGCTGGCGAAACGTGTCACGAACGTGGTGCCATCCGGGGCGATCATACTGAATTCCGGGGTATCCGTGTATCTGTCCAGTTCATCGGCGAAGAACACGATTTCCGGGTCATAAAAGCCAGGCTCGTTAAGCGTTGCCAGCGAGGCTTCACCCTGCAAAAGCCGTTGATTAAACGCCAGCCACTGCGCCGTGGGTTTGACATGCGCCGGCACCGACTCGCGTAGCTTCAGCGCGGTATCCGGGATATTCTGGCGGAACGTGGCGTTCGGCACATAGGCATAGTTCATGTGGCACATGTACTGTAGCGGCATGGCGACTGAAGCCAGGTTAGTCACGGTCATCTGAATATCAAACAGCGCGCTTGATTTACGCATTACCACCGCAGGTTGCGCCTGATAATGATGACCGAACCCCATCACATACTCGTAGCGCCCGGTCACGCGCAGACTGTCGCCCTCTAACTCCAGCCAGGCGTCGTCCATAGCAGCGCAGGGCATCTCGCCGTGCAGCGGATGTGTATCTTCCGGCGACGGGCAGCCATTCGCCAATAGTCCGGAATGGAAAGCAAAGCAACCATACGTTGCCACCACTTCCGCAGCCGGCTTCGGCTGGCGGAACATGTTGCGCATAGTCAGGTCATGACCGTCAAACTGCGCGTCCCAAATCATCTGCCCCATCCAGGGCAGAATCACCAGATGACCGCGGCTGTTTTGTATTTTCAATCCTTCCACGCCGCTGGCGTAACGAAACGCCGTAACCGTAAAATCGTCATTTTCCAGCAAGATACGCGGCTGCTCGCTAAAAAGCTCCCGCCATAATGTAATACGTATTGTCATGGTTGATCTCCTCAGGACGCGGCGACTTCAGCCAGGTTGCCGCGCACTTTGCTTTCGCGCCAGAAGTAAACGCCAACGTAAACAAAGCACAGCATGGAAACCAGGAATGAGAGCTGTAGCGAGTGGAACATGTCCGCCACGTAGCCCTGAATCGCGGGAACCACCGCCGCGCCGACAATCGCCATCACGATGACCGCCCCCGCCATTTCGGTATGCTCGTTATCGACGGTATCGAGCGTTCCGGCATAAATGGTCGCCCAGCAGGGGCCAAACAGAACACTGACCAGCACCGCCACGTATACCGCGCTAAAGCTGGGTGCCAGCGCCACGTAGGCCAGGAACAGCGCGCCGATCACAGAGTAAAGGATCAGGACTTTTTCCGGGTTAAAGCGTGTCATCAGAATGTTGGCGATAAACTTGCCGATAAAAAAGCAGGCGAAGCTGTAGACCATAAAGGTTGAGGCATCGCGCTCATTGATATCGCCTAACTCCAGCGCCAGACGGATAGTGAACGACCAGACCGCCACCTGCATTCCCACATACAGGAACTGCGCCACAATACCGCGACGGAAACGGGCGTTGCTGGCGAGATAGCGTAACGTATCCAGCGCCGAGGGGCGTTTATGACTCGCGGTTTGCGCGACTTTACAGGTCGGGAAACGCGTCAGCAGGAACAGTACCATCACCACTACCAGAACCATAATCATGTACTTATAGGGTTCCAGAGTGTTTTCCAGCATCAGCACCTTGAAGTTGTGGACTTGCTCGGCATTCATGCCCGCCATCTGTTTTTCCAGGCTTTCCCCTTCGGAAAAGACCAGATATTTACCCAATAAAATTCCTGCCGCCGCGCCGATCGGATAAAAGGTCTGGCTGATATTCAGCCGCAGCGTGGCGTAGGCTTTCGGCCCGATCATCGAACTGTAGGTATTCGCCGCCGTTTCCAGGAAACTCAGGCCAATCGCAATGGCGAAAATCGCCGCGAGGAACATGGTGTAGGTCGCCATGTGCGACGCCGGGAAAAAGAGCGTACAGCCGACAATGTATAGCGTCAGGCCGATAAGTATCGCCACTTTATAACTGGTTTTTTTAATGACCAGCGAGGCCGGAATAGCAATTAAAAAATAACCGCCATAAAAGGCGCTTTGTACTAATGCCGAAGCAAAGTTGCTCAGCGAAAATACACTTTTAAATTGCGTAATCAGAATATCATTTAACGCGGCTGCGCATCCCCATAATGGGAATAAACAGGATAACAAAATAAACTGGAACAGAGGTGTCTTATTCAGATACCCGTCGGGCATCTGAACGATGTTTTTATCGTTCATAGTGCTACCTTTAACAGTGCAGGGTGATTGTTATTCGTTCAACGAAAGATACTCATTAAATTGTTCAATGCTTGGATAAGAGGATTGGGTGCCTTTCCCGGTGACGCTGAAAGCGGCAAAGAGGACGGCTTTTTTCATGGCGGCTTCCACATCCCCGCTCTGGACGTAGTAATGCGCGAAACAGCCGATAAAGGCATCGCCCGCGCCGCTGGTATCGACAGCGTTCACTCTAAACGCCGGGACATGGACTTCCTGGTCACGCGTCATCCACAGCGCGCCTTTCTCACCCATGGTGACGATAATATTGTTCAGCCCTTTATCCACCAGCGAACGTGCCGCTGCGCGAATATGGTCATAGGTATCCACTGGCATACCGGTTAATATTTCCAGCTCGGTTTCATTGGGTACAAAGAAATCGCATTTACAGGCATAAGACATATCTAATTCCCGTAATGCTGGCGCAGGGTTTAATAACACTTCAATCCCATGTTTCTTGCCAAATTCTATTGCGTGATAAACCGTTTCAAGCTGAACTTCCAGTTGCAGAACAATAAGCTGGCATTTTTTTAAATCTTCCGCCGCGCGATCGATATCTTCCGGCGAGAGAAACTTGTTGGCGCCTTTGATGATCAGAATGCTGTTGCTGGAGTTGGCGTTGACGAAAATCGGCGCTACGCCGCTGCTGGTACACGGTACTTTTTCTACATACGTCGTATTGATCCCCCAGGATTCGAGATTACGAATGGTGTTGTCGGCAAAAATATCGTCGCCCACTTTGGTCAACATCAATACTTTTGAATTGAGCTTAGCGGCCGCCACGGCCTGGTTCGCCCCTTTTCCGCCGCAGCCGATTTTAAACGCCGGCGCTTCCAGAGTTTCCCCTTCTTTGGGCATCTGGTTGGTGTAGGTGATAAGGTCCACCATGTTAGAGCCAATAACCGCGATATCCATTTTACTCCCTCTCAGAAATCGTCACACGACAATGATATTAAAATAACATTATCATGTTACTTCCGTATCATTTGTGACTATGATCGCGATTAGAGGATCATTTTGCCATTTACTTCGTGAACAACCCCTGGCGGAACATACGCGCATTAAATCATTTTTAGGGTTACAATTTACTGAAAATTAACTATTTATTGTTATAAAACGCGAATAAACCCACTTTTATTTCCTGACAGCCGGACGTATAGTAGTGCCACACTGTAATGTTCTCAGAAACACATAAATGTTACTGATGGAACATAACAACATGATTTGCGGAGAGGGTGAATGGAGACCAAGCAAAAAGAACGTATCCGACGCTTGATGGAGTTACTGAAAAAGACCGATCGAATCCATCTGAAAGACGCCGCGCGGATGCTGGAAGTTTCGGTGATGACCATTCGCCGCGATCTCAGCCAGGATGATGACCCTTTACCGCTGACGCTGCTCGGCGGCTATATCGTCATGGTAAATAAGCCTGCGTCTTCAACCAATATGCCGCTGCCGGCGAAAAAGACGCATCATCGGGACGACCTTCCCGTTGCGATCCTGGCCGCCGGCCTGGTGCGTGAAAACGATCTGGTTTTTTTTGATAACGGTCCGGAAATGCCATTAGTTATCAGCATGATACCGGATGATATTACCTTTACCGGGATTTGCTACTCGCATCGGGTATTTATCGCGCTGAATGAAAAGCCTAATGCCACGGCGATTCTGTGCGGCGGCACCTATCGGGCCAAGAGCGATGCCTTTTATGATGCCAATAATCCTTCGGCGCTGGATTCGCTCAATCCGCGCAAAGTGTTTATTTCCGCCAGCGGCGTACATGAACATTTTGGCGTGAGCTGGTTTAACCCGGATGATCTTGCCGCCAAACGTAAAGCGATGGAACGCGGTCTGCGCAAAATTTTGCTGGCGCGTCACGCCCTGTTTGATGAGGTCGCGCCTGCCAGCATTGGTCCGCTTTCTGCCTTTGATGTCCTGATTAGCGATCGCCCATTACCGACAGATTATGCCGTTCACTGTCGGAATGGTTCCGTCAAAGTCATCACGCCTGATTCGGAAAGTGAATAACTTACTCAAAAAAGACGGCAATTTTATTGAACATGGTGGGATCGGACTGGTTTCGTACCACCTTCGCCACGTCTTCCAGTTTATCGATCTGACTGATCATCTGTTCAAGTCGCTGATCGTCATTGACCAGAAGCCAGATGCGGCTCTGATCGCTACCCTGAATCGGTAAACAGAGAATACCCTCAACGTTGAAAGCGCGTCGGGCGAACAGCCCGCAGACGTGGGTCATCACGCCAGGATGGTTGCGAACGGTCAGCTCCAGAATAACGTTATCATGTGATTGTTTCTGCATGGCTTATTCCCCCACCATCTCTGTATTTGCCGCGCCCGGCGGCACCATCGGATACACTTTTTCTTCTGCATCAATGCGCACATGGATCAACGCCGGTCCAGGACGACGAATGATAGCCTGCAACGCCGCCTGCGGATCGGCTTCGTTATTCAAATCACAGGTGTCCAGACCAAACCCGGCGGCAATCTGCATAAAGTTGATGCTTCCCGGATAGGTCGCCGCAAAAACGCCCTGTTTATAGAACAGACTCTGTTGCTGATGTACCAGTCCCAGCGCGTCGTTATTCATCAGGATGATTTTCACATCCAACTGGTTTTCACTGGCGGTAGCCATCTCCTGAATATTCATCATCAAACTACCGTCGCCGGAAAAACACAGCACCTTGTTGCCCGGATTCGCCAGCGCCGCGCCAATCGCCGCGGGCAGACCAAACCCCATGGTGCCCAGCCCGCCGGAAGTCAGCCACTGACGCGGACGGTTGAGCGGATAAGCCTGCGCGGTCCACATCTGATGCTGACCTACGTCAGTGGTAATAATCGCGTTGTCGTCCACACAGGCGGCGACCGCGTTAATCAGCCCATAGTGACTAAGCGGGTTATTTTCCTGGGGAATACTGCAAGGGAATTCTTGCTGCAAGTCCGCCACCAACTGATGCCATGCTTCCCGCGGCTGTGCCTCGATATGGGGAATTAACTGTGCCAGTACATCATCGACATCCGCCTGAATAGCCACATGCGGCTGCTTAATTTTGCCTAACTCGGCGCGATCGATATCCACATGGATGATTTTGGCGTTCGGACAAAACTGCTCCGTTTTGCCAATCGCCCGGTCATCAAAACGCGCGCCCAGGACAATCAGTAAATCGGCCTCTTGCAGAATAAAATTGGTACTGCGCGCGCCGTGCATCCCCAGCATTCCTAACGACAGCGGATGCGCCTTAGGCAGCATTCCCAGCGCCATTAAGGTCATTGTCGTCGGCAGTTGCGCTTTTTCCGCCAGTTCGCGCACGCGTGTCGGCGCATTGATCACGCCGCCGCCCAGATACAGCACAGGACGCTTCGCCGCGTTAATCATTGCGGCGGCCTCGCGGATACTCTCCGCGCTAAACTCCGGCGGGGGTGATTTTTCCGCCGGCGACGGCAACGCATCCAGCTCAATTGTCGCCGTCTGCACATCTTTAGGAACGTCTATCCACACCGGGCCGGGACGTCCCGACTGCGCCAGACGAAAAGCATCGCTCATCACCTGAGGCAGCTCGTTGATATTTCTGACCAGATAGTTGTGCTTGGTGATGGGGATAGAGATACCGTAGGTATCCACTTCCTGAAACGCGTCAGTACCGATCATGGACGCCGGAACCTGCCCGGTAATACAGATTAACGGAATAGAATCCAGGCGCGCATCGGCAATGGCCGTGACCAGATTGGTCGCGCCCGGCCCGCTACAGGCCATACAAACAGCAGGTTTACCCTCCGTCCGCGCCATCCCCTGCGCAATAAACCCCGCGCCTTGTTCATGGCGCGCCAGAATATGACGGATTTGCGTGCTTTGGCTTAACGCGTCGTAAACGGGGAGGATCGAACCGCCGGGAATGCCGGTGACGATACGAATCCCCTGGCGCTCCAGAAAATGAACAATAAATTCCGCGCCCGTAAAGCGCTGAGGTGTAGATGTTGTGCCCGAACTTGCCATGCTCCATTCCTTTTATTCTGAGCCGACGTTCCGGGAAGGTGTCTTAAACAAAAAACCCCGCCCGGTTTGCGCCGGCGGGGTTTTGGAATCGTGTGTGTTCCGGACCCTACGGCGCATTGCCGACGACCACCACCACACGCACGACGACCACTGCGCGAGATGGCGCAGTTGTTAGTAGGGTCGCGTTCAGCATGGAAGGGTTCATTAGGGGCCTTGTCTGTTTGTTATTAACACGTTTTATACAAGCACAGCGCTTTCAGCATGACAACGGAAAAATTTTCATCTGCACAAAAATGCGTCATCGATCACATTTTTCTACGAATTTACACGCTTTGAGTATAGGCGTAATAAGCGTAGCGCCCTCCGGTAATCGCCGGGATTGATGATTACGCGTTTCACAATGCCGGAAAACAAAAAACCTCGCCGAAGCGAGGTTCTTACAGCGTAATGCGGGTGGTAGCCGCGAAGCACACTGTGTTATGTCAACAGCAGAAGTATACGCGTTCTGTGCAGAACGCGCAATTTCGGCGCGAATTTTGATGAATTTGAGTATGGATCAGAAGCTCCGTTCTGTCTATAAATTACTGTTCATTTATACAGTACTTAACTATAATGTCTTTGACACAATGTGTTATGCGGGGGCCGCATCGTAAACCGGCGCAACGAAGTCCTGGCTGAAACGGGTGGTGCCGTCAGCGCCTTAACCCCCTCGTGAGCACACTGTGTTATGTCAACACGCACACTATTCCTCGCAAAAGGGATCGCGTGCGCAACAGCTGGCAACAGGCAGCGGAAAGGTACGTCGGCTGGCAGTGCTCCTTAACCACAGGAGACGCGTATGAGCGTAGTGGATATCACCATTCTTATCCTGAAACTCATTGTTGCAGCACTGCAACTGCTTGATGCTGTTCTGAAATACCTTAAGTAATTCAGATTCAAGCCGCACCGAAGGGGAGCGGGCAACCGCTCCCCTTTCACCTTATCCGCTGGTCTTTCGCTTCCCGGGTATGTTACGTTTTTATGACACCCTCAACGACGCCTGACGCTATGACCCTTTCCGTTTTCTGCATTTTGCTGTTCGCCGCGCTGCTACATGCCAGCTGGAACGCCATTGTCAAAGCGGGAAACGATAAGCTCTACGCCGCGATCGGCGTCAGCGGTTCCGCGGCGGTCATGGCATTGATCCTTTTGCCCTTCTCGCCGCAGCCAGCTCACGCCAGTATCCCTTTTTTAGCGGCCTCTACCGCGCTCCAGGTGGTGTATACCGTCCTGGTGGCGAAAACCTATCAGGTCTCGGACATGAGCCAGACCTATCCTCTTATGCGCGGCACCGCGCCGCTGCTGGTGGCACTCATTAGCGTTCTGTTTCTTGGCGACAGCCTGTCGTCGATGGCCTGGGTCGGCATCGCAGTGATCTGCATGGCGATACTTGGGATGGCCTGTAATGGCCGCGCCAGCTCTCAACGTGGTGTCGTGCTGGCATTAACTAACGCCTGTTTTATTGCCGGATATACGCTGGTGGACGGGACCGGCGTAAGACTCTCAGAAACGGCGCTGGGCTATACGCTATGGTCATTTTTTCTCAACGGCGCCTGCCTGTTAACCTGGGCGATGATTGCGCGGCGGCGGGAAGCGTCGCGTTATCTGGCGCAACAGTGGAAAAAAGGCATTTTTGGCGGGATTGGCACTATGGGATCTTATGGGCTGGCGCTATGGGCCATGACCCAGGCGCCGCTGGCGGTGGTCGCCGCGCTGCGTGAGACGTCGATTTTATTCGGCGCGCTGATAGCCTGGCTGTTGCTTAAAGAGAAAGTGGCCGGGCTACGTCTGGTGGCGGCAGGCGGGATTGCCCTCGGGGCGATTTTACTCCGTCTGTCATGATTGCCCAATAACAGCCACAGACGTAACACATTCTCGGCAACATTTGTTGCCGCTTTTGTTTACATATCCTGCCGTTCCTTCGTCTGCCATTGCTGGTTGCTGTCTGGCCTTCTTTTTCTGGTGTGATAGATTCCTCTCGCATTTATGGGAATGCGCAGCAAGTTATTCTTATTTTTTCTTTTTTTGAAAAGTAATCAGCGAAATGAAAAGGCAGAGAAACGTCAATTTGTTGTTGATGTTGGTGTTACTGGTGGCCGTAGGGCAGATGGCGCAAACCATTTATATTCCCGCCATCGCCGATATGGCACAAGCGCTAAACGTCCGGGAAGGCGCCGTCCAGAGCGTAATGGCTGCTTACCTCCTGACCTACGGCGTCTCGCAACTGTTTTACGGCCCGCTTTCCGACCGGGTTGGGCGCCGCCCCGTAATCCTCGTCGGCATGTCTATTTTTATGGTAGCGACCCTGTTCGCCATGACCACGCATAGTTTGACGGTGTTGATTGCCGCCAGCGCCATGCAAGGGATGGGAACCGGCGTTGGCGGAGTAATGGCGAGAACGCTCCCGCGCGATCTGTATGAAGGAACGCAACTTCGTCACGCCAATAGCCTGTTAAATATGGGGATTCTGGTCAGCCCGCTGTTAGCGCCGCTGATTGGCGGTCTGCTGGACACCCTGTGGAACTGGCGCGCGTGTTACGCTTTCCTGCTGGTGCTTTGCGCTGGCGTCACCTTCAGCATGGCGCGCTGGATGCCGGAAACCCGCCCCGCCGCCGCGCCGCGTACGCGGCTGATCGCCAGCTATAAAACGCTGTTTGGCAACGGCGCATTTAACTGTTACCTGCTGATGCTAATCGGCGGGCTGGCTGGCATTGCGGTCTTTGAAGCCTGTTCCGGCGTGCTGATGGGAGCAGTATTAGGTCTCAGCAGTATGGTGGTAAGCATTCTGTTTATTCTGCCGATTCCGGCGGCGTTCTTCGGCGCCTGGTTTGCCGGACGCCCGAATAAACGGTTCTCAGCCCTGATGTGGCAGTCAGTTATCTGCTGTCTGCTGGCAGGCCTTATGATGTGGATTCCCGGCTGGTTTGGCGTGATGAACGTCTGGACGCTACTCATCCCCGCTGCGCTGTTTTTCTTCGGCGCCGGGATGTTATTTCCACTGGCCACCAGCGGCGCGATGGAGCCGTTTCCGTTCCTCGCAGGCACCGCTGGCGCGCTGGTCGGCGGGCTGCAAAATATTGGTTCCGGCGTACTGGCGTGGCTTTCGGCAATGTTGCCGCAAAACGGTCAGGGCAGTCTGGGACTGTTGATGACCCTTATGGGATTGCTGATCCTGGCGTGCTGGCTGCCGCTGGCGTCACGGATATCGCATCAGGGACAGACGGTTTAACGTTCCCCTCGCCCGGCTTTTTGCCGGGCGTTTCACATTCCGGCGCGATCATCGCATTGAGCAGGGGCTCCTGCGCCGGACGCCACGCTCCTTCTTCGCCGTCATAAAACTGAGTATCCGCGTTTATCGCATACGGGATATGCGCTTTTTTCAGCTCGCAGGCCATAAAACGGGCAAACGCGAACTGTGAAGCGACCGGCGTCATTTTTATCGACTCTCCCGGCGCCCATCCGCCCACCCAGCTTGCATGGCCGGTCTTATGCTGCCAGCGAACCGCGGCATTAATCCGTGCCCGAATCGCCGCTTTTTCCGCCGCCGTGCCTGATGTCCACGGATATTTACCGCCGCTTTTCAGGGGGCCCCACGGGAAGATGTGCCACTCCGCCAGTACATAGTTCTGGCTTTGCGCCGGCAGTTTAAGCGCCGACAAATCCTCCGGCGCGGCGCGCATGCGGGGGGCAACGAAAATCATACGCTGTGGATCAATGGCGTGAATCAGGCGGATGGTTTTGTCATATACGCGATTCAGCGACGCCATATTATGATTAAGTTTGTCGGCAGGCTCATAAATGAGATCGAACCCCAGAAGCGGGGATGTCTGGCCAAAATAGCGCGCGACCACGCTCCACCAGTTGATCAGCTCCTTTTCATGGCTGGCGCTGGGATCGGTTTTATACGCATCCGCCTGATAGGCAATAATGGGTATGACGCCATAGTATTCGCAGGCTTCTACCAGCTTACGCAAATGGATGAGGCGCGCTTCCGTCGGCGCGCCTGCCACACGAATACGGACATGCGTTAACCCTTTTGCCTTAAAATCCCGCACGACCAACGGATCAAACTCACGAATACCCCGTTCCGTTCGCGCCCAGTCAACATCCATCCCAACGCCAAGCTGCTGCGCATAGCGCGCCGCCGTCAAAGGCATCGGTTTCGCATAGACGACCGCGCTGGTCAGCATGAGAGAGGCAATAAGCGGTTTAAACACGACGCCCCCTAAAATTTTTACCACGGTGATAGCAGGTATTTAGCATATTCACTCCCGGCAGGTGTAGCGACAAAGCGTAATAAATCTTCACACCTGTTCCTGCAACCAGCGAATAAATGCCTCGATTTTCGGCCACTGCCTGCCAGGCAGAGTGGTGACATAATAATGCTGATGACATTTCAGCCTCATGTCACCAAAAGGCGCAATCAGTTCGCCGCTGTCGAGACGCTTTTGCACCAGCCGTTTACGCCCCATCGCCACGCCAATGTGGTTCATCGCGGCAATCACCGCTAAATCAGAACGATCGAAGCCAATGCCGGATGAATCCGGCAAATTTACCGCAAAATGCTGCGCCCAACTGTGCCACTCATCGGTGCCAGAATCGTTACTCCACGCCTGTCTGTCGTGTAAGAGCGTACAGTGCCGCAGGTTATTCAGGTTGTCCTGCAAGGCGAAACGACGGGCGTAATCCGGGCTGCAAACGGGCAAAATCGCCTCATCCATTAAAAAATGGTGCGTGAGCTGCGCCGACGGCGCATCGTCAAAATAGATAGCCAGGTCAATGCCGGCACGCTGTAGGTTAACGTTATCGTTGCCGGTCAGCATAGTAAGAGAAATTGACGGATAGCGACGGGTAAAGTCCCCCAGCGCGGGCACCAGCCAGCACTGGGCGATAGAGGGACGGGAATACACGGTCAGCGTGCCGGACAGTTCCTGATTTTTGATATCGAGGATTTCCTGATTCAACGTATCCAGCGACGATTTCAGCGCCCAGAATACCCGTTTGCCTTCATGGGTAAGCTCCACTTTACGGTGAGAGCGGACAAATAGCTGGATTCCCAACTCGGCTTCCAGTTGATTGATACGATGGCTTACCGCACTGGGGCTTAACGACAGCTCATCTGCCGCCAGAGCAAAGGACTGGTGTCTGGCCGCGACTTCAAAAGTATAGAGTTTGGATAACTGCCAGCCGTTGAGTAAGCGGTTTCGGGTATCGCGAAGGGGTTCCATGGCAACCTCAGTCATCTTTTAATTTCCCGAAGTGTAAAAAAACACGCTGAAAAAATCCGCACATAGATGAAGCAAAATGAACCATATCGCAAAATAAAGGCAATATTAGATGGAAATCACATAGTTGATTCAATTTACATCATGTGAATGGCAAATTATATCGTTTGTCAGGGTGTGCTGTTTTTCTGTCCAATAAGAACAGATTAATCACAGGGTAGGTGAGATATGCACGCTCAAATCTGGGTAGTGAGCACGCTGCTGATCAGCATCGTGTTAATCGTATTGACCATCGTGAAGTTTAAATTCCACCCCTTCCTGGCGTTACTGCTCGCCAGTTTCTTTGTCGGCGCGATGATGGGCATGGGGCCGCTGGAGATGGTCACGGCGATAGAAAACGGAATAGGCGGTACGCTCGGTTTTCTGGCCGCCGTTATCGGTCTTGGCACCATCCTCGGCAAAATGATGGAGGTTTCCGGCGCGGCGGAACGCATCGGGCTTACGCTCCAGCGCTGCCGCTGGCTCTCTGCTGACGTGATCATGGTACTGGTGGGGCTGATTTGCGGTATCACGTTGTTCGTGGAAGTGGGCGTCGTGTTGCTCATCCCACTGGCGTTTTCTATCGCTAAAAAGACCCATACCTCGCTGCTGAAGCTGGCCATTCCGCTGTGTACCGCGCTGATGGCCGTCCATTGCGTGGTACCGCCGCATCCGGCTGCGCTGTTTGTCGCAAATAAACTGGGGGCGGATATCGGCTCGGTGATTGTCTACGGTCTGCTGGTCGGACTGATGGCCTCATTGGTCGGCGGCCCGCTGTTCTTAAAGTTTCTGGGTAATCGTCTGCCGTTCAAGCCCGTACCGACAGAGTTTGCGGATCTTGAAGTGCGCGCCGAAAACACCCTGCCGTCGCTGGGCGCAACGCTGTTTACCGTTCTGCTGCCGATTGGCCTGATGCTGGTGAAAACCGTCGCTGAACTGAATATGGCGAAAGACGGCACGTTGTATACGCTGCTGGAGTTTATCGGTAATCCGATCACCGCAATGTTTATCGCTGTCTTTGTGGCGTATTACATACTCGGTCTGCGCCAGCATATGGGTATGAACGCGCTACTTACCCACACCGAAAACGGCTTTGGCGCCATTGCGAACATCCTGCTGATTATCGGCGCGGGCGGCGCGTTCAACGCCATTCTCAAAAGTAGCGGGCTGGCGGACACGCTGGCGGTGATCCTCTCAAATATGCATATGCACCCGATTCTGCTGGCGTGGCTGGTAGCGCTGATTCTGCACGCGGCGGTCGGCTCTGCGACGGTGGCGATGATGGGCGCCACCGCGATTGTTGCGCCAATGCTGCCGCTCTATCCTGACGTCAGCCCGGAGATCATCGCTATTGCCATCGGTTCCGGCGCCATTGGCTGCACGATCGTGACCGATTCCCTGTTCTGGCTGGTCAAGCAGTATTGCGGCGCTACGCTGAATGAAACGTTTAAATACTATACGACGGCCACGTTTATCGCATCTGTCGTTGCACTGGCTGGCACATTCCTGCTTTCCTTTATCATCTGATCGTAAAGAGACGTACTATGGAAAACATACAAAAGCTCATCGCCCGGTATCCTTTGGTCGAGGATCTGGTCGCCCTCAAAGAAACCACCTGGTTTAACCCGGGCGCCACCTCTCTTGCACAAGGTCTACCGTATGTCGGCCTGACGGAGCAGGACGTAAACGCCGCCCATGACCGTCTGGCGCGCTTTGCGCCGTATCTGGCGAAAGCGTTTCCGCAAACCGCTGCCGCTGGCGGCATGATCGAATCTGACGTGGTCGCTATTCCGGCCATGCAAAAGCGGCTGGAAAAAGAGTATGGGCAAACGATCGACGGTGAAATGCTGTTAAAAAAAGACAGTCACCTGGCAATCTCTGGTTCCATTAAAGCGCGCGGCGGCATCTACGAGGTGCTAACGCACGCGGAAAAACTGGCGCTGGAGGCGGGTCTGTTAACCACCGACGATGACTATAGCGTGTTGCTTTCGCCGGAATTTAAACAATTCTTCAGCCAGTACAGTATCGCCGTCGGTTCAACCGGCAATCTGGGGCTATCGATCGGTATCATGAGCGCCTGCATCGGTTTTAAAGTGACGGTACATATGTCTGCCGACGCCCGCGCCTGGAAAAAAGCGAAGCTGCGTAGCCACGGCGTGACGGTCGTGGAATACGAAGATGATTACGGCGTGGCGGTTGAGCAGGGCCGTAAAGCAGCGCAATCCGATCCAAACTGTTTCTTTATCGATGATGAAAACTCTCGCACGCTATTTCTGGGCTATGCGGTAGCGGGTCAGCGTCTGAAAGCGCAATTCGCTCAACAGGGACGCGTCGTTGACGCCAGTCACCCACTGTTTGTTTATCTGCCGTGCGGCGTTGGCGGCGGCCCTGGCGGCGTCGCCTTTGGCCTGAAACTGGCGTTTGGCGACAACGTCCACTGTTTCTTTGCCGAACCGACCCATTCACCCTGCATGTTACTCGGCGTTTATACCGGTCTGCACGATGCCATCTCAGTACAAGATATCGGTATTGATAACCTGACGGCGGCTGACGGCCTGGCGGTAGGTCGCGCTTCGGGCTTTGTTGGGCGGGCAATGGAGCGTCTGCTTGACGGCCTTTATACCTTAGACGATCAAACAATGTATGACATGCTGGGCTGGCTGGCGCAGGAGGAAGGAATTCGACTGGAGCCATCAGCTCTGGCGGGGATGGCCGGACCACAGCGCATTTGCGCCGCCGCCGCGTATCAGCAAAGGCATGGATTCAGTCAGACGCAGCTCGGCAACGCGACGCATCTGGTATGGGCAACCGGGGGCGGCATGGTGCCGGAAGATGAAATGGAACAATACCTGGCAAAAGGACGCTAATACTCACTCAGTGCCGGAAAGACGGCAGCGCCATCCGGCACGCCATCGCCTGATGGCGCTACGCTTATCAGGCCTGTGACGTTAACGCAGCATCGCCATCAACTCCTCCGGCGAGCGATGCTGCTTCAGTAAATCCCGCATCACCCGCATATGCGGCGAGGAGTAGTTAAAAAAGGTCTGGTAGCCCTCGCAAAGCTGATTTTTCCCCTGGCTATCCCGATGCTCAGGGCATCCGCCGCCGCAAAATCGTAATAAAGAGCACTTCTGACATTCAGCGCTTAGCGGCACCTTGTCCGGCGCTTCAGCGCCATTCCTGCCGCCGCACCACTGCTGTAGCGTCTCATCAAAAAGGCGGACCGAGATACGCTGAATATCTTCACGTACCCAAATATCAAATACGCTATTTAAAAACCGCCCCCAGTCTGCTGAACACAATGAATCCTCGGTCAACATTCCGTTCCGGTCATGTTCCAACAATGGGATAAAATGGACATTGCGAATGCCGAGCCGTTGTAAGTTACGGTACAGTTGCTGAGGGCGCTGGCTATTCTGGCGATTTACGACGACCTGAATCTGGTCATCACTCACGACAATGTCCTGACGTCCTGTCATATAAAATTCCCGATAAATGCAATAAGTTGGCGAATATGGGTAACAGCAAACAGGATTGCGAGCGACAACACCGCGAGGGAGATCAAAAATTTGTCACGCATGACATGAGTTTCGGAAAAATCGCTATGCGCGACATCCATCAAATTACGACTCAGGGTATAACGCCAAAGAATCACCGCCACTATCGCCAGAACGCTGATTGACACCCAGAACAAGAACCCCGCCTGATGCCAGTGGTGCCTGACGGCTAACGCCATTAACGCCCCGTATCCCAGCAGCGTGCGAAACCAGGCCAGCGACGTACGCTCCGGTTGCAGTCCCGGATCGTTCTGCCGACGGGCTTTACGACTATCCGGCATACAGTACCAGCCCCATCACTATCACCGCGACAATCATCAAAATAACGCTGATGATCAACAGGCTATGGGTATAGGGCAAATCCTCTTTCAGGCGCATCGCTTTTTCATTACGTAACCAGCGTAGATAGCCATAAATCGCCAGGCCGCCCGCAAACAGACACAACAATAGCGCCAGCAGTTCACGGATCACCGGCGTGGCAAAATCCGGGGCGAGCTGATCAAGACCGACGCCTGCCGCCAGAAATCCCAGCGAGGTGCGAATCCACGCCAGAAAGGTGCGCTCATTTGCCAGTGAGAAGCGATAATCCGGCGCTTCTCCGAGGCGGGAAATCTTCATGACGACTCCTTTTACGTTCTTATGTATTCCCGTTCGTTTTCAGAATACCACTCACGTTGTTGCTGATATGCTTCACATTATCCCGCAGCAAGGGAATCTTATTGCAAAATAACTGTAGTTCACTGGTGACGCGTTTCGGCGCAACCGCGCTCATTCCCGCTATTTTTCATTTCAGTTGCGACCTTTTTCAACGCCACCGCCAGGAAAGGCATTATTGCCGAATTAAAAGCTGAAAAACCACCCGTCGCGACGAAAAAAAAGGCGATGAAGATTGATAACTAACTGAAAAAAATTGGAATTATGCTCGTTGCCATTACGCTGATTAGCGCGTTCATTGAGGAAGAAGATAAGAAGAAGAGCAGAAGTGTGGCCGGTGCAGCGCGCGTTATCCAGCCTGGATTTAACACAGTGCATAGGCCGGATAAGCAACGCGCCATCAGGCGCTAACCCATTCCCCAAAAAATCACCGCCAGCAGTTGTGGCGTGATAATACGCAGGAACATCACTAACGGATAGACGGTCGCGTAAGAGAGCGCCGCCGCGCCGCTGGTGGCATGAAGATTGTTGGCAAATGCCAGCGCTGGCGGATCGGTCATCGAACCGGCCAGCATCCCGCACAGCGTCAGGTAGTTCATTTTGGCAAAAATTCGCGCCAGCAAACCGACGGTAATCAGCGGAATAGCGGTGATGAAAATACCGTAGCCAATCCAGCTTAATCCTTCGCCCTGTGTCAGCGTATCGACAAAATCGCCGCCGGATTTCAGCCCAACGACCGCCAGAAACAAAACGATGCCTAATTCACGCAGCGCGAGGTTGGCGCTCGGCGGCATAAACCAGTACAGCTTACCGATGCTGCCGATACGCCCCAAAATTAGCGCCATGATCAGCGGCCCGCCAGCCAGCCCCAGTTTTAACGCGACCGGGAATCCCGGCACAAACAACGGGATTGACCCAAGCAGAACCCCTAATCCGATGCCGATAAACACCGGCAGCATCTGCACCTGCTGGAGTTTTTGCTGCGCGTTGCCGACCACATTGGCTACCGCATCAATCGAGGCTGGACGCCCCACCAGATTGAGAATGTCGCCAAACTGCAGGCTAGCGTCACTACTGGCGACCAGCTCAACGCCCGCGCGGTTAAGGCGGGAGATAACCACGTCATAACGCTCTTTAAAGTGCAAATCGCGGATACGTTTGCCGAGCACTTTTTCGTTGGTGACGACCACACGCTCGACGCGTAAATCCGTGCCACGCGTCGACAACGAGGTGTCCACTTCCTTACCGATCACCAGTTGCGCGTTATGCAGGTCGGTAGGTTGGCCGACGAGGTGCAGCAGGTCGCCTGCCTGGATAATCGTCCCCGGCGACGGCACCATCAGCGTGTCATCGCGTTTCAGGCGTGAGCAAATGATTTTATCGCTGTTCAGGATCGGCACATCCTGGATAGCCATATTATTGAGGTTCGGATTCTCGACACGGATATTCATTGTCTGAATTAATGAATGGCCGTTAGCGAGAGAGGATTCGTGCTTCTGCGCCTCCGCCTCGACGTTAACGCGAAAAATCAGCCGCATCAGCCACATGGTGAGCAAAATACCGCAGATGCCAAACGGATACGCCATCGCATAGCTCATCCCCATCTGATCTACCAGATCCACTGGCGTTCCCAGATCGCGCAGGATTTGCTGACCCGCCCCTAACGCAGGCGTATTGGTGACTGCGCCGGAGAAAATCCCCAGCACCACTGGCAGCGGAATAGCGAAAATTTTATGCAGAATCGCGGTGACCAACCCGCCCATAATCACAATCAGAACAGCAAACAGATTGAGACGCAGCCCGGAAACGCGCAGCGAGGCGAAAAACCCCGGCCCCACCTGTATGCCGATGGTATAAACAAAAAGGATCAGGCCGAATTCCTGGATAAAGTGCAGCATATCGCCGCTCAGCGTCACCCCAGCCTGATCGACGAAGTGGCCGACGATAATACCGCCGAACAGAACGCCGCCAATACCAAAGCCGACACCGCGCACTTTAATGTTGCCGATCCATAAACCGACAACCGCCACCAACGCCAGAACGCTGACCGTCAATGCGATATCACTCATCTTTTCTTCCCTGTGAGTAACATTTCAATTTATAGGGATTATGACTGAACCGTTAAGGCATATATACAGCATGGCGCACATTCTCATGTTACAAAACCGCCCAGACGTCCTGACTTCGGCAGCGTCTTACCCTTTTTCGTGGCACAAAAAAGCCCCGCCATCTCTGGCGGGGCAAGGCAAGGAGCTCATTAGCTATTTAATGCGGAGCGTTCGTTAATGGCGATACGCTGCGGCGCAATGGTTTCCGGCTCGTTACGGGTTAAATCAATATGCAGCAGGCCGTTGGTAAACGTCGCGCCGGAAACTTCCATATTCTCAGCCAGCGTAAAGCTCAGGCTAAAAGGCTGCATGACCAGGCCCTGATGTAACCATTTGGGCTCGTTTTCCGGCTGTTCCGGCGTACCTTTCACCGTCAGGCGCGTGCCTTCCAGTTGAATATCCAGATCTTCCTGACGGAAACCGGCTAACGCTAAGGTAATGCGATAATGGTTATCGTCGCTTTTTTCGATGTTATAGGGCGGGAAGCTCTGGCTTTCGCCGCTGTTTTGCAGCGCATTGGCCAGCTTGTCAAAACCGATCCATTGACGCAGCAGTGGGGATAAATCGTAGTTACGCATAATCATTTCTCCTTCTAAGAAGCGAGTTTTTACCTTCACACTTTACGTGCGAATATGCTCCCTGACGGCGAGCATGGGATGACAGGCCGCGCAACGCGACCCGACGGAATCAGTTAATTTCGATACGGCGCGGTTTGTTCGCTTCCGGAATCACGCGCTCCAGTTCGATATACAGCAGCCCGTTGACCAGGTTTGCGCCGCGAACGTGAATGTTCTCCGCTAACTGGAACTTACGTTCAAAGTTACGCTCGGCAATGCCCTGATACAGGTAAGTACGTTCTTTCTGCTCGTCCGCATGAGCGCCTTTTACCACCAGTAAATTATCCTGGGCAGTAATCTCCAGTTCGCTTTCCGCGAAACCGGCAACGGCAATGGCGATGCGGTAGTGGTTTTCGTCTACCAGCTCAACGTTGTACGGAGGGTAGCCGCCATTACTTTGGCTTTGGTTATTTTCAAGCAGGTTAAACAGACGGTCAAAACCAATGGCAGAACGGTACAGCGGGGATAAATCAAAGTTACGCATAATCATAAACTCCTGAAATCAGCGAGAATGTCAGACCTTCCATCATGGACAGGCCAGGATTGCCAGAACACCCATCAGGCGTGCCCTTCTATTCACTACGTCTTATAAATGGGTCTGAATACGTACTTTTCAAGTATTTTAATCCGACTTTTTTTTGCAGTTTATTGGCTATTGCATAGACTGGTTGGGACAGCACTGATTGTTAAAGTGCGATTACCGCCACAGTGCCACGTACTGGTGATGTTATTTTTAGCAACGGATCGCTATAACTCATCATGCAAATAACGACAACCAACAGATGAATGAGTGATGATAAAAAACGTGTGGTTAACGCTGATAATATGGAATGGGATGCTTTTATTAGGCGGTTGTTCAAGCGTCATGTCGCACACCGGCGGTAAAGAGGGTACTTATCCTGGCACGCGCGCCAGCGCTACGATGATCGGTAACGATGAGACAAACTGGGGCACCAAATCGTTGGCCATCCTGGATATGCCGTTTACCGCCGTGATGGATACGATCCTTCTGCCGTGGGACATCTTCCGCAAAGACAGTTCGGTAAGATCGCGCGTCGAGAAAAGCGAGGAGGAGACGAAAATGACCAATGCCGTCATCCCCCCGGCGAAGATGCCTCCTCCCTGATTTATCGCCCGGTTTCCGTCACCCATAGCTGACGGAACCCTTTCACCTCTTCCATCCATGCGACGTGTCGCCCATCCGGTGAAAAAACGACGGCGTCCGCAGACGGCGGGTTGTCGTGCCTGGCGGTTAAGAAGTCGATCTTCCCACTTTGTGCGTCGCAGCAGGCAATCCGATTTTCCAGCACCAGTCCCAGCCATTTACCCGACGGATGCCAGTTAAACGCTGACTGTACGCCGGTCGCATGATGCGTTAACTGCCGGGGCTCGCCTCCCTGCGGCGATATCAGCCACAGTTGCGCTACGCCGTTATCGTCCCGCATCAAAAAGGCGATCGCCGTCGCCTGCGGATTACTGCGAACCCAGTGGCGTGGTTCGTTAGTGAGTCCTGGATAAACACGCTGGTGAGTAAAGGTAAGACGCCGCTGAACTACGCCCAACGGCGGCGATGGCATCGTTGATTCGGTTCCCGTCAGCGGCGTGTCGCCTGCCTGTTTCCAGCCGTTTTCATGACACGGTAAATCGACAATAAACAGCTCCGGGACTTTTTTGCCCGTCAGCGACAGCGTATCGCCAATAAAGGCGATCTGGCGGTTGCCCACCCAGCCCTCTTCATAGGCGCGGTTAATGTCATCGCTGCCAGGTCTCGGCGCAGGCGTCGTGCGGCTAACCAGTACGCACCAGTAGCTACCGCTGTATTCGCGCGGATGCTGAACCGGCACCGTTACCGGCCCATACGGCGCGGCCACGCCGACATTACGCAGATCCAGCGCCGGATCGCGCTCATGCAGAACGTGGTCATTATAGGTAAAACTCACCAGCTCGCCGTTCGGGCTAAACACATGGACGTGACTGCCGCCGCGCAGCGCGCCGGGAGTATACGGCGCAGTAATATCCATCGCATCGAGGTTAGTCACACCCTCCGACGTTGCAATAACGCCCCGGCGGTGGTGAAAATCGTAATGCCACGTCTCATCAGGGTTTTCAGGGCCATGAATAAACACATAGTGGTTGTCGGCAGGATGCACCGTCACCACGCCGACATGCGCGCCCTGCACGGCGCGATAAATCACCTCCACGTCGCCGGTATGCACATTGACACGCTCAATAGTCTTGCCCGTAAATGACGCGCCTGAAGGCCGCACATCAAAGACCAGCCACTGGCTGTCAGGTGTCCAGGTATTGGTGTTGGTAAGCTGGTGATGGCGCGGCGTAAAGGTGATTTGTTTCATGGGATGTCCTGATAAGAGACGATGCTCGTCATCATACTGCACACGGGCTTCACTTTCAGGCTTTAGCGTATCGTTGGGATAGCCAGGCCCGATGGCGCCGCGCCACCGGGCCGTCAGGGTCTTATTTCTCCTGCGCCAGCCGGATACTGCGCTCTATCACCGCCCGCCGGGTATCGTCTGCCGGCAACAGTTTCAGCATCATCTCCCAGGCCGCCACCGCCTCGCCAAAGCGCCGCTGCTCAAAGGCGTTAAACGCATACAGGCTTAACACCCGGATATCCGTGTGGTCGCGGCTCACCAGCTGACGCAGCAGCTCCCCGCCGCGGCGGTTATCCTCCGGGTCGGACGAGCGCGTCAGCGCCTCCGCGTAGCCCAGCGCCGCATCGCTGTTTTTCGGGGCCAGACGGTAGGCGTTCGCATACGCCCCGGTGGCGGTACCGGCATTACCCAGTACCATACCGGTGCGCCCCAGCATGAGCCAGCCCTCAACATTGCCGGCATCATTCTGCAGGCGGGTGCGCAGCCCCAGCGCCAGCCGCGCCATCTCCTCTTCATTCAGCGGCTGCGCCGCCGGGTCCAGCGCCCGCGCCAGCAGCCCGGGCGTCTGCGCCGTTGCCTGCTGCCAGGCCCTGACCTGCTGATAGCTGCCGGTCAGGGCGTAGCTGCCGGCGCCGACCGCCAGCGCAATGACGGCCCCCGGCACGTAAACGCCCCACCCGGCGCGCGCGCCGCAAACCGGGGTGTCCGCCGGCAGCGGCTCCCGGCGCAGGCGCACCCGCCGGCGCGTGCGGGCAACGATTATCCACCCGCCCGCTACGATGGCGGCCAGCGGCAGCACCCACAGCAGCACCGTCAACGGGGTCAGCGGCGGGTCGTAGGTGACGAAGTTGCCGTAGCGCGCCACCATGTAATCGATGATTTCCTGGCGGCTCTTCCCCTCCTGCATCAGGTCATACACCCTGCGGCGCATGTCGGTGGCTATCATCGCGTTCGAGTCCGCAATGCTGTTGTTCTGGCATTTCGGGCAGCGCAGCTGCTCCGTGAGCTGGCGGAACTGCTGCTCCTGCGCTTCATCTTTAAACGGCATCACGTCGGTGGTCGCCCGCGCTGACCCGGAGATAACCAGCACCAGCATCAGCATCACCATGCCCGGTAACAGTCTCATTGCGCCGCCTCCCGGCTGTATCTGTCCCACAGCGGTTTCAGTTCACTCTCCCACACCCGGGCATTCAAATCGCCCGCATGGCGGTAGCGGATAATCCCCCTGCCGTCGATGAGGAAGGTTTCCGGCGCGCCGTACACGCCCAGGTCCAGCCCCAGCATCCCGTCGCTGTCCGATAAACTCAGCGCATACGGGTTGCCCAGTTCCTTTAACCAGGCCACCGCCTTCGCCCGGTCGTCCTTATAGTTCAGCCCGACCACCCGGATACCCTGCGCAGAAAGCTGGTTCAGGTACTGATGCTCGGCGCGGCAGGTCGGGCACCAGGTGGCCCAGACGTTAAGCAGCACCGGTTTCCCCTGCGTCAGCACCTCCGCCTCATAGTACTGACCCGGCGTCTCCAGCGATTCCAGGCGGAACGCCGGCACCGGCTTCCCGGTCAGCGCCGATTCGAGATTCGTCGGGTCATCCCCCTGCGCGTTGCGCGTCAGCTGCCACAGCAGCGCCGCGGCAATCAGCAGAAAAATCAGTAACGGTAATAACAGTACGTTGCGTTTCATCCGGCCTCCGGCAATGGTTTACGGCGGCGGTAGCGCGGGTCCACCAGGCACAGCAGCCCGCCCAGCGCCATCAGCAGCCCCCCGGCCCATATCCAGCGGACAAACGGTTTGTAGTACAGGCGCACGGCCCACGCGCCGTTGTCCAGCTCCTCCCCGAGCGCGGCGTACAGGTCGCGGGTCAGCCCGCCGTCAATCGCCGCCTCGGTCATCACCATCCGGCTGGTGTTGTAGAGCCGTTTCTCCGCGTGCAGCACCGCCTCCGGCTCGCCGTGGCGCGTCACCCCGATGAGGGCCACCCCGCCGCGGTAGTTGGGCCCGGTGATGTCCCGCACCTCCCGGAAGGTGAAGCGGTAGTCGTGAATGGTCACGCTGTCGCCCGCCCGCATCCGCACGTCACGCTCCACGCTGTAATTCTGGCTGAAGGCGATGCCGGTAATCGTCACCGCCAGCCCGAGGTGCGCCGCCACCATTCCCCAGTAGCTGAGAGAGGTTTTCGTGCCGCGGGACACGCGCTGTACGGCTTCGGCCACCGCCAGCACCGCAATCCAGCAGGCCATCGCCATCCCCACCGCCGTCATGGCGATGATTTTATCTTCCAGCAGCCACGGCAAAAGTACCGACAGCACCAGGGTAGTGACAACGGCAGCCCACAGCAGTTTCCTGATGTTACGTGGCCGGTCCCGGCCCCAGCGCACCAGCGGCCCCACCCCCAGCAGCAGGGCAAAGGGGACCATCAGCCAGGTGAACATGGTGTTAAAGAACGGCTCCCCCACCGAAATGCTGCCCAGCCCCAGCTGTTTGTGCACCAGCGGCAGCAGGGTACCCAGCAGCACCACCAGCATGGCGGCCATCAGCAGGACGTTGTTGCCGAGCAGCAGCGACTCGCGCGACCACAGCGCGTTGTTCACCCGCGAACGCACCCTGTGCCCGCGCACGGCGAACAGCAGCAGCGAGCCGCCGGTGACCAGCACCATAAAGGCGAGGATAAACATTCCGCGCGCCGGGTCGGAGGCGAAGGCGTGCACCGACACCAGCACCCCGGAGCGCACCAGGAAGGTGCCCAGCAGGCACAGCGAGAAGGCGCAGATGGACAGCAGCAGCGTCCACGCCTTAAAGCCGGCGCGCTGTTCGGTGACCGCCAGCGAGTGCAGCAGGGCGGTGCCCGCCAGCCACGGCATAAAGGAGGCGTTCTCCACCGGGTCCCAGAACCACCAGCCGCCCCAGCCCAGCTCGTAGTAGGCCCACGCCGAGCCGAGCACGATGCCCAGCGTCAGGAACACCCACGCCGCCAGCGTCCACGGGCGGGCAAAACGGGTGAACGCGCTGTCCAGACGCCCGCTCAGCAGCGCGGCGATGGCGAAGGCGAAGGCCACCGAGAAGCCGACATAGCCCATGTACAGCAGCGGCGGGTGGAAAATCAGCCCCGGGTCCTGCAGCAGCGGGTTCAGGTCGCGCCCCTCCACCGGAAAGGCCGGCAGCGTGCGGGCGAACGGGCCGGAGGTGAACAGGATGAACGCCAGAAAACCGGCGCAGACCATCCCCATCACCGCCAGCACCCGGGCGACGATATCCGCCGGCACCGGCCGGCTGAACACCGCCACCGCCAGGGTCCAGCCGCTCATCAGCAGCACCCACAGCAGCAGCGAGCCCTCGTGCGCCCCCCAGGTGGCGGCCACCCGGTACCACACCGGCAGCTGCGTGTTCGAGTTGCCGGCGACATAGGCCACGGTGAAGTCGTTAACCACAAAGGCGTGCACCAGCACGAAAAACGCGCCCGCCACGCAGATGAACAGCAGCCAGGCGAACACCCCGGCCGACGCCATCATCCGCGCGTCGCCGCGCGCCACGCCCCACAGCGGGTAAACGGACAGCAGCAGCGCCACGCCGAGCGCCAGGCACAGCAGCGCGTGGCCGTATTCAGGCATCATGATGAGGTGTCCTTATCAGCGCGTTGCGGGCGGCGGTGGTTTTCCTGCATCGCCTTTTCCACTTCCGGCGGGGTGTAGTTCTCGTCATGCTTGGCCAGCACCTCCTGCGCCAGGACGTGGCTGCCCTTCTCCAGGGTGCCCTGCACCACCACCCCCTGTCCCTCGCGGAACAGGTCCGGCAGTATCCCCTCATAGCTCACCGTCACCGACCCTTCGGCGTCGTAGAGGCTGAAGTTCACCTTCAGCGAGTCCGGGTCGCGCCTGACGCTGCCGGGCATCACCATCCCGCCGACGCGCAGGCGCTGGCCCACCGCCGGCAGCTGCTGCGTCTCGCGCTTGCCGTAGAGGATTTCGCCGGGGGTATAGAACAGGTCGATATTCGCGCGCAGCGCGTACAGGACCAGGGCGGTGGTCAGCGCCAGGCCCGCCAGCACCGCGCAGACCACCCATAGCCGGTTTTTACGTCGCAGGTTCACGCGGCCTCCTGTTGCGCCTGTGCGGCACGCATCCGCGCCTCGCGCGCCCGCTGCTGCGCCACGCCGCGCAGAATGGCCCGGCGCTGCAGCACCGTGTGCAGCGCCAGCAGCACCAGCGGCGCCACGGTCATCGCCACCGCCAGCCAGACAAAAAAGGCGTACCCGCCCATGGCGAAAAAATCGCTCCACGATGAAAATGCCGGACTCACCGGTGCCCCCTTTTCAGTATCAGTTCGCTCACCCACGGGCGGCGTTTTTCCATCAGTAAAATCAGGTTGCGCATCCGCATCAGCGCCAGCGTCATAAAGAGCAGCAGGAAGCCGGCGATGGCCCAGCGCAGCGGCGAGCGCATCGCCGGGTCGATACTCTGCTGCATCCGCGTCGAGCCCTGGTGCAGGGTGTTCCACCACTCGACGGAATAGTGGATAACCGGCAGGTTCACCACGCCGACCAGCACCAGAATGCCCGCCGCGCGCCCGGCCATTTTACGGTCGTCAAAGGCGTGCCACAGGGCGATGACCCCGGCGTAGAGAAACAGCAGCACCAGCTCCGAGGTCAGGCGCGCGTCCCACACCCACCAGGTGCCCCACATCGGTTTGCCCCACGCCGCGCCGGTGACCAGCGCGATGAAGGTGTACACCGCCCCCACCGGCGCCATCGCCGCGACGGCAAGGCTGGCCATTTTCATCTGCCAGACCAGCCCGGTGAACGCCGCCACCGCCATCGCCGCATAGATACCCATCGACCAGATGGCCGCCGGGACATGCAGGTACATAATGCGGTAGCTCTCCCCCTGCTGGTAGTCCGCCGGGGCGAAACCAAAGCCCCGGACCCAGCCGGTGGCCAGCGCGATGATGCCGGCTGCCGCCAGCCACGGCACGAGCCTGCCGCAAATCTGATACAGCCGGGGCGGCGCCGCCAGCTGATGAAGGGTTTTCCACATCGTTGTCACCTGACCTCCTGAAACCAGTAAAATGTCCGTCGCGCCGGGGCGCTACTGCACGCTGAGGCGCAGCGCCGCCGCGGTGGCGAACGGGCTTAACGTCGCGCTGCCCGCCAGCAGCGCCCCCAGCACCGCCAGATAGCCGTCAACGGGTAAATGCATCGATGCCGCGTCCATCGCCGCGGTGGCGAAAATCAGCACCGGGACACTCAGCGGCAGCACCAGAATGCCCAGCAGGACGCCGCCGCGCCGCAGGCCGGCCGTCAGCGCGACGCCCGGCGCGGCGAGAAACCCCAGCGCCGGCGTGCCGAGCAGCAGCGTCAGCGCCATGATTTTCCAGCCGTACACGTCCATCCCCAGCAGCAGCGCCACCAGCGGGGAGAGCATCATCAGCGGCAGGCCGGTCACCGCCCAGTGGGCCAGCACCTTCGCCAGCACCACCGCCGGCAGCGGCACCGGCAGCAGCATCAGCTGCTCCAGGCTGCCGTCCTGCAGGTCGTCGCGAAACAGCCGCTCCAGCGCCAGCAGCGAGGCCAGCAGCGCCGCCACCTGGATGATGCCCGGCGCGATACGCGCCAGCAGCTGCGGCTGCGGCCCGACGCTTAACGGAAACAGGGTGATGACCATCAGGAAGAACCACAGCGGGCCGGCGATGTCCGCGCCGTGGCGGAACGCCACGCGCAGCTCGAGACAGAAGACACGCCACATCACAGCCCGGCCCCCCCGCCGGTCAGCGCCAGGCGGCGGACGGTGTCCGCGGCCCCCGGCAGCGGCTGGTGGGTGGTGAGAATGACCATCCCGCCCTGCGCCGTGTGCGCCGCCATCCGCCGGGTGAGGCGCGCCACGCCGTTAACGTCAATGGCGGTGAACGGCTCGTCGAGCACCCACAGCGCGGCGCGGGTCAGCCACAGGCGGGCCAGCGCCACCCGGCGCTGCTGCCCGGCCGAGAGCTGAGCGACCGGCACGTCCTCAAATCCCGCCAGCCCGGCCTGCGCCAGCGCCTCCGGGAGACGCGCGCCGTCGCCGGGGTGGAAAAAGTGCAGGTTCTCCCGCGCCGTCAGGCGGGATTTAATCCCCGGCTGGTGCCCTATCCACAGCAGGCTGCGATGGAAGCTGTCGCGCACGCGGCGCAGGGGCTCGCCCTGCCAGTACACCTCCCCGCCGTCCGGGCGCGCCAGCCCGGTCAGCAGGCGCAGCAGGGTGGTTTTTCCGGCGCCGTTGCCGCCGGTGACCTGCACCCACTCCCCGGCCTCCACGGTGAACGACAGCCCGCGAAACAGCGTCCTCTCGTCCCGCTCGCAGTACAGATCTCTGGCTTCAAGCATCATTGTCATTGCGCATATTCAGGTTGATATGGCGTATAAACACCGGTCAGGCTTTCCAGGAAGGCGACGATATCGTCAATATCGTTTTGCGGCAGATCGGTGCCAACCTGATAACGCAGCATCAGTTTTACCGCGCCATCCAGCGTCGGTACGTCGCCCCGATGGAAATAAGGCGCTGTTAACGCGACGTTGCGTAAGCCCGGGACTTTTTGCCGTAATTTATCGCGAACCTCTTTGGTGACGTTCATACGACCAATATCCGCTGCGGTAATTTCGCCAAAATTAAAGTCTCGCTTTAATCCCAATGGTTCAAAAGAGCGCCCGCCTAAAATGATACCGCCGTGACAGGTTGCACATTTATTCTCTTTAAATAATTGATAACCGTGTTTCTGTTGCGCGGTCAGCGCATTTTCATCTCCACGTAGCCATTTATCAAAGGCGGAATCCGGCGTTATCAACGTTTTTTCAAATTCGGCGATCGCATCAGTAATATTTTCCCCGGTAAATCCTTGCGGATAAACCGCCTGGAAATCTTTTTTCAGGGCAGGATCTTTATCAAGCTTGCTAATAATTTCATCCCAGGATTTAGAGGCCATTTCAATAGGATTTAACGGTGGTCCGCCTGCTTGCTCCTGCAGGGTTGCAGCACGACCATCCCAAAATTGTTCGATATTAAATACGGAGTTGAATACCGTCGGCGCATTTATTGGTCCTACCGCGCCGCCAACGCCAATTGAGGTTTTTCTGCCATCGACACCGCCCGCATTTAACGCGTGACAATGCGCACAGGATATTGTGCTGTCGCCGGATAAACGTTCATCATGATAAAGACGGAAACCTAAGTCGACTTTTTTCGCATCGACGGGAATATTGCGCGGAATAGGCTGAACGGGTTCATTCCGGTGCGCGGGGTCGGTATCGGCGCTGGCATAGTTGCGCTCACGCTGATCGGCTATCCAGTTCAGGATGTCAGTACGCTCTTTATCGCTGACGCCCCCCGCCCAGTGCAGCGCGACATAGCGGGTTGGCGGCATAGTCTGATGTTGCATAACCCATTCAATTTTATTCAGTTCGCTTTGCGGCACCGGCGTATCCGCAATCAGGGCGGCCCGTACCGCCTCCAGGTTAAACGACTTGTAACCGAGCTGGATATCGTAATCCATTAACTGCTTTGCCACCGGAAAAGAGGAATAAAAAGGCAATTCAGCGGAAGGCGTATGACAATAATCACATCCTTTCTCCCTGAAATAACCCAGTATTTTATTATTTTCACCCACAACCGAGGCCTGCACATCGCTTTTTTTACTGCGCTGTTTGTCGTAATACCATACATACCCGGACAAACCTAAATAACATAACAGCCCAACGGTGATAACCGTTGTCGCATAGAGGGTAATTTTTTTCATATCACTATCCTTATGGGGTATTGCGGCATGATTAATTAAATTTTATTTTTTTACTCATGAGGCCCGTCAATACTAAATACAAACCCATCATGGATATTGATTGGTATCAATAATTACAATTGGCTAAACCTATAGATATGATAACCCCCGACTATCGTAAGATTTATTTTGCGATGCCCGTCACAGGGTTTATTCAACCGCAACAATGGATAAATCCTCTTTTCCGTCATCAAAACGAACGATAGCCAACAATAATTGACTTAACGCAGCATAAAAACCATAGGGATCATGCTTAAGGCAATTATTTGTAAATTCCGGAAGCCACTCCAGTAATGACGACAATGTTTTCTGGCGTAATTTATTCATTCTCCGTTGTTGGAACGATTCACCCAATGAAAAATGTAAATGGCTGAGTAATTCCAGATAAATCGCCAGGTGGTCGGCCGGCTCTTTAAAATCGTCGTTGACTTCCATCCCGGCTTCAAGCAATAAATGTTTAATCATGCCGGGTTCCTGCTGCGGGTATTGCGAGGCGTAGGGCAAGGCCGATTTTTTATCCGTCATCAGGAACAATCCGCAAAAATCCGCTGCCAGCTCCAGCTGCGCATCCTGACGCAGGCTAAGCGCGGCAATTTTTTGTTCGAGTAACGCCACCGACGCCGCCAGCGCTGGCTGACGCTTTAACAGCGCCAGCCAGTCCGCGATTTCCGCGGACTGTAATTGTATTAACCCTTCATCATCCACTTCCCGGAAAAAGAGTAACGCCAGCCATGCATATACGCAGGCGTACTGTTCCTGAGCAAGCGCTGGCTGCTTAATCATGCGGATTCCCCTGCGATGCGGGTACATATTCACACTGCGCGACCATCTCGACCGGACCGTTAAACGCTGTGACGTTATCCATAGGGCCGGTATATTTTTCAATTTCCACCAGCGTCGTATGCGCGCTGGTCGCCTGCGCGAGCTGTGATGTACCGATATCCAGCGTTAATACGTTAGGGTTGCCGTACTTACATAACGCGTTGAGATCGCCGCCTTTATCAGGATCGTACCAGGCGCCTTCATGAATTCGCGCCACGCCCGGCGCATAGCGATCGGAAACTACCGCTCCCGCCAGTACCTGCCCGCGTGCATTGAATACCCGCACGATGTCACCGTTGCGGATCCCGCGCGCGCTGGCATCCTGTGGGTTAATAAAGACCGGCTCCTTGCCGCCAACGGCATATTGCTGACGCAGCGTTTCCGACTCGCACAGTTGGGAATGCAGACGGAAATCAGGGTGGACGGACTGTAAGTGCAGCGGCCAGCGCTGCGATCCCGGCCCGCCATGCGAGCGTTCGATTTTTTCGAACCACATGGGATGGCCCTGACAATCGTCGTATTGCATGTCGGCGATCGTTTTGGAGTAAATCTCGATCAAACCGCTTGGCGTGCCCAACGGCTCCAGGTCCGGATCTTCACGGAAAGCCTGATGGCGCACAAACATCTGCGGATGATCAAACTCGATGTACTCCTGTTGATTCCAGAACACCTCGAAAGTCGGTAAGTGGATACCGCGACCTTTTCCCTGCTGGCTCCCTTCCTGCCAGATGCGTTTCAGCCAGCCCATTTCATCAAGACCTTCCGTGAATGCCGCTTCACGGTTAAAGCGTCGGCAGAGATCGCGGAAAATATCAAAGTCGTTACGCGCTTCAAACTGCGGCGACACCACCTGTTTCATGGCGATAATGCCGCGGTTAGAGTGGTTGCCGAACTGATCGAGGTCGTTACGCTCAAATTGGGTGGTAGCCGGCAAAACGATATCCGCAAAGCGGCAGGTCGACGTCCACTGGTTATCAATAGCGATGACCGTTTCCAGCTTGCGCCAGCCTTCAATTATGCGGTTAATTTGTTGGTGTCGGTGGAACGGGTTGGTTCCGGCGAACACGCACATCTTCAGCGGCGGTAATTTAACCGATTTGCCGTTCCAGTTAATGTCCTTGCCCGGTTCAAGGATGGCATCCATAAAACGCGCAATAGGAATGGTGCTGCTGTAGCCTTTGTAATCCGTGCTGTCGTGCACTGGCGGAACGGTCGTCGAACCGGAAAAGCCGCTTAAAATGATCCCTTTACGGCCAGGCGTCCCGGCGCCGTTGTAGTGCCAGCCAAAACCAAAGCCGCCGCCCGGTAAACCAATCTGTCCCAGCATTGCCGCCAGCACGACGACCATCCATGACCACTGTTCGCCATGCTGCATACGTTGTACGCACCAGCCAGCGATGATTTGCGTTCTGTCGCCCGCCATCTGCCGCGCCAACGCGCGGATGGTGTCGGCGTCAATACCGCACAGTTTTTCCGCCCAGGCGGCATCTTTGGGCTGTCCATCTTTCTCGCCCAGCAAATAGGGGAGGAACTGGTCAAAACCGACGCAGTAGTTATCGAGGAAATTTTTATCGTACAGTTTCTCGCTGTACAGGGTATGCGCCAGCGCCAGTTGTAACGGGACATCCGTCTGCGGGTTAATGGCGATATGTTTGACCTTATCGCGCCCCAGATAATCGTGCGTGGAGGTGACGACCGGGTCGATGCTGATGACCGAGATAGCGCCGCTGGCAACCTTCTCTTTTAATTGTTCATAGTACTGATAGACATCGTGATCCGGGCACCACCAGTTTGCCTGCTGGTTTTTCACCATATCAGAACCCCATAGCACAATCGTTTTACTGTTCTGTAAAACCAGAGGCCATGACGTTTGCTGCTCGTACACTTCCATTGAACCCACCACGCGCGGCAAAATCACCTGCGCCGCGCCGGTCGAATAGTCCCCTCCCGTGCTGACGCTATTGCCATGTAGCGCAATCGCGCGCGCCAGCATCCCGGAGGCGTTATGGAACATGCCGGTAGATTGCCAGCCGCTCGCCGTCAGTAACGCGCTCGGCCCGTAGGTTTTTTGCACCCGCTCCAGTTCCTGATAGAACAGATCCAGCGCTTCATCCCAGGAGACGCGCACAAAACGATTATCGCCGCGCTGCGAGGTGTCGCTTTGATGACCTTTGCGCATCCAGTCGACGCGCACCATCGGATAGCGAATACGCGCCGCGTTGTGGACGTGATCGGGCAGGCCGGCGATCATTTTGGACGGGTATTTATCCTGTTCAAACGGTTTTGCCGCCACAAATCGACCGTCAACCACCGTGGCGCGAATCGCCCCCCAGTGAGAGCCGGTAAGGATACCCTCTTTCGTCGCGGCGCCTGGCGCAACGGCATCCGCCGCGTGGGCGCTACGGGGCGTCAGCAGTGACGGCCCCAGCATTCCTGCCACCGTCAAACCGCCAAGCTGCGCCAGAAAACGTCGACGAGAGACGTGTAACGGGTCCTTATTTTTCATTGTGTTCTCCCTTATCGCTGTGCGGCGTGTTGGTGGTATCAGACGCATTCATCTGGAGATATTTCAACAAGGTACGTTCTTCACGCTTATCCAGACTGGTGAAACCGATCATGCCGTTGAGCGTGCCGATCCAGCCGTTAGCGTCAAAGTGCGCTTTGTCCGGCGCGCCGTGACACTGATTACAGGTGCCGTTATAGAGGGAGTCGGCATAGGCCCAAATCGGTTTAATGTCATTTACCATGTCGCCTTTTTGCATCCACGCGGTTGCCTGTAATTTGCTCCACTGAGTATTAGTCGCCGCGACAGTGGTCTCTTCCAGCGTTTTCACATGCTGTTGCACATCGCCGCGAATCGAGGCGACAAAAATACGTTTACCGGGCAGCTGCGTCAGCACGCGCTGGCGACCGTCCGTCTCCGTCCAGCCTTCGATTTGCACTTGCAGCCAGTCACCGTCCCGTTTAAGGACTTTCACTTCAGAAGCAGGTAACAGCGAACCTGCCGGTTCTTTATCGCCTTTAGCGGCGTAAATCGGCTTGATATCCAGCGAATAGAGCGTATCGCCGTCATTATGCGTACTGGCGCTGGCGCGCAGTTCATCAAACTGTTTGCGAAAACCGCTGCTCATATCCGGTAGCTGGTGGGCAATCCCTTTATGGCAGTCGATGCAGGATTGATTTTCTTTCGCGGCGATTTTCATTTGCCGCGCCGCTTCCGGGTTCTGTTTCGCGTGATCCATCGCATCGTAGTTATGGCAGGAACGACAGGTCGCGGAGTTATTCTCTTTCATGCGCGCCCATTCACGCTCGGCAAGCTCGGCGCGTTTGGCTTCAAATTTTTCCGGGGTATCAATCGAGTGGGCGATAAATGTCTGGTAAAGATCGTTGCTGGCTTCCAGCTTACGTTTCACCATGCCTGGAATATCAGGGGGGATATGGCAATCGTGGCATTCCGCGCGTACGCCGGAAGCGTTCTGGAAATGTACGGACTGTTTATATTCCTGATACACCGGCTGCATACTATGGCAGCTGACGCAAAACTCTGTCGTACTGGTCAGTTTGATACCGACGTGAGGTAACACGATCAGCGCAACGCCGATCACAATCCCGACAATGACCAGCGCCAGTATCGACCAACGGGCGCTTGGCCTGAGTAGCGCTCTCCAGAGTTTTCGCATAATAGCCCCTGTAATTATATGGTTTAATGCGCAGATCTTATTCCGCAAATATGAACAGCGTCACTGGTCAGGATGAACGGGATACGGCAATATATGAACAGATATGAACAGAAAGAGACCGCGCGCAGGATGTCACATCACATTGTTATTGTTGAGGATGAACCTGTTACTCAGGCCAGATTACAGGCCTATTTTGAGCAGGAGGGATATCGCGTTTCAGTGACCGACAGCGGCGCGGGCCTGCGCGACATCATGGAGCATGAGCACGTTTCGCTGATCCTGCTGGATATCAACCTCCCCGACGAAAACGGGTTGATGCTGACCAGGGCGCTACGCGAACGCTCCACGGTGGGCATTATTCTGGTGACGGGGCGTTGCGACCAAATCGACCGCATCGTCGGGCTGGAGATGGGCGCGGACGACTACGTCACCAAGCCGCTGGAACTGCGCGAGCTGGTAGTGCGGGTAAAAAATCTTTTGTGGCGTATCGATCTGGCCCGCCCCACGCCGCAAAATGCCAGTGAAAACTGCTATATGTTTTCCGGCTACTGCCTGAACGTGATGAATCACACGCTGGAGCACAACGGTGAAGCCATTAAGCTTACGCGCGCAGAGTACGAGCTGCTGCTGGCCTTTGTGACCAACCCAGGCAAAGTGCTGCATCGCGAACGTCTGCTGCGAATGCTTTCCGCCCGCCGCGTAGAGACCCCGGATCTCCGCACGATTGATGTCCTGGTTCGCCGCTTACGCCATAAAATTACGCCGGAACTGCTGGTCACACAGCATGGCGAAGGCTACTTTTTAGCCTCGGAGGTGTATTGATACAAATAGACGGGCCGAAATCCCGGAGGCGATAGCGAACGGCGAACGCGCGCGCTGTCGGCGTTGTTATGCGTCAAAATAAGCACCGGCGGGCTGATATTTTCAGGCACCGGTTGCCCCTGTAAGACCTTAATCGACTGCGTTATCGCTAATTCTCCCTGCCAGGCCATCTGATCGCTGAGCGCCATCAGGATATGGCCGCGTTTTAAACCGCGATAAACCTGATGCGTCAGATAAAATGAGACGATCGTGAGCGGAGTCGTCAAATTTCGCCCTTCGCCCATCGCCGCCTCCGCCGCTATCGCCGACCCGGCGACCACATTGGCGTCCGGATGACGCTCCAGCATTTCCTGGAGTAAGTTTCGCTGCACTTCAATGTCGTTATCGCCCCAGGCGATATCCACAATGTTGATGGCGCTGCCTTTAATTGCCTGACGAAAACCCGCCACCATCTCCTGACTGCCGCCAGCTTCCTCCGGCCCCGGGAAGAGTAAAACGTTAAGCGTTTTTCCTTTGCTCCACTGCACCAGGAAACGTCCCGGCAGATAACCCATCTGAAACCACGGCAGACCGACGTGAGTTGCCACGCTGGCGTCGCGTATCACGTTCGCCACTTCAATAACCGGCACATTACCGGCATACCGTTCCAGTTCCGGGAAACGAATGGTACTGCTGCCAAGCAGAATAGCGTCGGCGCCCCACTCCCGGCACTGCGTCATTTGCTGTTGTTGCGTCGCCAGTTGCCGATAGCCATTCGCTTCCAGCACTTTTAAATCAACGCCATACAATTTGGCCGCTTTTTGCATCCCGTAGTTGACGGACAACCAGTAAGAATCTTTCAGGCTGGGGTATAATGCGCACAGTTTCCAGGGTTTACTCGCATTGACTGACGTTTGCCGCCAGGGAATCGCCCGATCGGCGCGCGTCCAGTGTAGCAGTCCGGTTTCGGCTGACGCCGTTTCTACATTCGAGACGATGATTATCAAAAAAAAGAACGAAATAAGCGCGCGCATGATAGCCCCACCAGCAATAAGGTTTTATCCTAATGGTTTTTCCGGCGGCAACTCAACCCATTTCACCCGCAGCGCATAAATGTCAACGCCTTCACTGACCCGCAGATTATGGCTGGCCTTCGCCCTGATGGCGGCACTCACCCTGCTCAGCACCGTGATCGGCTGGATAAGCCTGCGCGTCATTAGTCAGGTGGAGCAAACCAATACGCAAGCGCTGCTCCCCACGATGAATATGGCCAGGCAGTTAAGCGAAGCCAGCGCTTACGAGCTCTTCTCCGCGCAAAATCTGACCAATGCCGACAGTGAGGGCGTTTGGCTGGCGCAGGGGAAGATGCTGAAAGCGCAAAGCCTTAAAATTAACCATCTTTTGCAGGCATTAAGCGAGCAGGGGTTTAATACCTCGGCCATCGCCCGGCAAGAAAAAGAGATTGCGCAAACGCTTGGGCAACAGGGAACGCTGGTCGGTGAAATTCTCACGCTGCGCGCACAGCAACAGCAGTTAAGCCGCCAGATTGCGGAGGCGGCGGAAAGCATTGCCGCCCAGGCTCACGGTCAGGCCAATAATGCAGCGACATCTGCGGGCGCCACCCAAGCCGGTATTTACGATCTTATCGAAAGCGGTAAAGGGGACCAGGCTGAACGCGCGCTTGACCGATTGATTGATATCGACCTTGAGTATGTGAATCAGATGAATGAGTTGCGGGTCAATGCCCTGCGGTTTAAGCTGCTCATTGTGACCTTAAAAGACGCGCAAGGGCTGAGCGATGCCGAGGACACCGATGAAAAACTTAATCAGTTGGTTAAAATTTTATCCCGCCGCCAGCAGCGTATAGAAGATCCTACCGTTCGCGCCCAAATCGCCGACGCGCTGGAGAAAATAAATCAGTACACCACACTGGTTACCCTGTTTCGTAAGGAAAACGCTATCCGCGACCAGCTTCAAACGCTTATGGCCAATAACCTCTTTCAGTTTACCCGCTTCAGTACGGAAGTGTCGCAGTTGGTGAACGCCATCGAAAAACGAAACGAGGCTGGGTTAGCGCGTCTTACACACGCCAGTCAGCGTGGGCAAATAGGGTTAGTGATCTTAGGTATCCTGGCGCTGTGCTCATTAAGTTTTATTCTTTGGCGAGTGGTTTACCGTTCCGTATCCCGCCCGCTGGCGCAACAAACGCAGGCCTTACAGCGGCTACTGGAGGGCGATATTGACTCACCGTTTCCGGAGGCGGCTGGCGTCAGCGAACTGGATACCATCAGCCGTCTGATGGAAGCGTTTCGCGCCAACGTGCGCAAATTGAACCGCCATCGTGAGGATTTGGCGGAACAGGTGCGTTCGCAAACGGCGGAGCTTCATGCGCTGGTGCTGGAACACCGGCAGGCGCGCGCCGAAGCGGAAAAGGCCAACGAGGCGAAATCGACGTTCCTTGCCGCCATGAGCCATGAAATTCGCACGCCGCTTTACGGCATTCTCGGTACGGTACAATTGCTGGCCGATAAACCGCTCATGGCAAACTACCGCGACGACTTACAGGCCATTAATGATTCAGGCGAATCGCTACTGGCGATTCTTAACGATATTCTTGATTACTCGGCGATTGAAGTAGGCGGCACCAACGTTTCTATTAGCGAGGAGCCGTTTGAACCGCGACAATTGTTGAATAGCGCGCTGCATTTAATGCACAGCCGCGTGCAGGTGGCGCTCATCGCCGACTTTAGCGAGCAACTCCCCTCCACGCTACAAGGCGATCCGCGCCGGATACGTCAAATTGTGATTAATCTTTTAAGTAATGCGGCGAAATTTACCGATCGCGGCAGCATAGTGCTGCGCACGTTTTGCGACGATCAGAGCTGGTTTATTGAGGTTGAAGATACCGGATGCGGTATCCCTGAAGCGAAGCTGACGGCTATTTTCAAACCGTTTGTGCAGGCGACAGGACGCCGGGGCGGGACGGGCCTGGGGCTGGCTATCAGCGCCAGCCTGGCAGAGGCGATGGGCGGGACGCTAACCGTCACCAGTACGCTTCATGTTGGCAGTTGTTTTCGTTTACAACTGCCGGTTCGCCACCCCAAACCCGCAAGCAAAAGTGCGTTCAGGAAACCGATAAATCTTAACGGATTACGCCTGTTGCTGATTGAAGATAATATGCTGACGCAGCGTATTACCGCTGAAATGCTCACGGGTAAAGGGGTGAAGGTCTCAGTAGCTGAAAGCGCGAATGACGCGCTACGCTGTTTAGCCGAAGGCGAGTCCTTTGATGTGGCGCTGGTGGATTTTGATTTACCGGATTATGACGGCTTAACCCTGGCGCAGCAGTTGATGAGTCAGTATCCCGCCATGAAACGCATTGGTTTTAGCGCGCATGTGATAGACGATAATCTTCGTCAGCGTACCGCCGGTCTTTTCTGCGGGATTATTCAAAAGCCCGTTCCCCGCGAGGAGCTTTACCGCATGATAGCTCACTATTTACAGGGCAAATCTCACAACGCGCGGGCGATGCTGAATGAACATCAGCTTGCCGGCGATATGGCGTCTGTCGGCCCGGAAAAACTCCGGCAATGGATCGCGTTATTCAAAGACAGCGCGCTGCCTTTAGTCGAGGAGATCGAGGCGGCGCGCGCCATGAATGACGACGTTAACATTAAGCGGCTGGCGCATAAATTAAAAAGCGGCTGCGCCAGCCTGGGGATGACGCAGGCAACCGAAGCCTGTCGGGAGCTGGAATTGCAACCGCTAAGCGATATAGATATTAAAACTATCGTGACGCAGGGGGTGACGGCGCTCGACGCATGGATAGCCGATCATCCTTCGCCATAATAGCTTCCGGCTCGCCACGGCCAACTTATCCGACGCGTTTCACATCGCCCACTAACAGGATGTAAGACAGCGCGCCCAGCAGGGCCACAACGGAGATATAGACCAGCGCCGGAGCAAAACCGTAGCTTTGCGCCAGATAACCAATCACTAACGGTACGCTAATCCCGCCCAACCCGCCGATAAAGTTAAACATACCGCCGGTAAGGCCAATCAACCGCATCGGCGCAAGCGAAGAGATTAACGACCAGGTAATGGACGCAAATCCGTTGCCGAAGAAAGCTATCGCCATCAACGCCATAATCCACAACGGATCGTTAGTGTAGTTAGCGCCCATAATGCACGTGGAGATGAGCAAACCGCAAATAATCGGCGTTTTGCGCGCCACGCCCAGCGAGAAGCCTTTTTTCACCAGTTTATCCGCCAGCCAGCCGGAGAGTAGTACGCCAAAAAAGGCAGCCAGGAACGGTACGGTCGTCATAAAGCCCGCTTTTAGCGCGGTAATGCCTTTTTCCTGGGTCAGATAATTAGGGAACCAGGTCAGAAAGAACCATAGCGTAGAGTTTACGGCGAACTGACCGAGGTAGACGCCCACCAGCTTACGATGGAACACCAGTTTCCAGTCGGCTTTCGTCAACGGCTGGCGGGCCTCTTTTTTCGCTGGCGCATCGCCATCCACCAGACCGCCGCCATCGCGAATATACTCCAGCTCCGCCTGGCTAAGGCTTTTCGTCAAACGCGGCGGTTGATAAACCTTAAACCAGACCAATGACCAGATAATCCCGATACCGCCGGTGACGATAAAGACCCAGTGCCAGCTCAGCATTTCCTGAATCCAGATCAGCAGCGGCGTAAGGAATGCCAGTCCGACGAACTGTCCGGAGGTGTAGAACCCGACTGCGGATGCGCGCTCATGCTCCGGAAACCAGCTAGTGACCATCCGGTTATTTGCCGGAAAGGCTGGTGCCTCGAAAATCCCGGTAATAGCGCGCAGGCCGATAAGCGACAATAGTCCCGTCGCAAACCCCTGCAATAGCGTCGCGACTGACCAGCCGAAGATAGCGATAAAATAGGTCAGCCGGGACCCAATACGGTCGAGAAACCAGCCGCCAGGGATCTGGCATAACGTATAGAGCCAGGCAAAAGCGGAGAAGACATAGCCCATTTCCGCTTTGGTAATGCCGAATTCTTTTTGAATATGCATGGAAGCCACGGCAAGGTTGGCGCGATCGACGTAGCAAATCACCACGGTAATAAAGATCATCACCAGCGTCAGATAGCGGCGACGCCCCGGCTGTGCTGCTGTAACTGAAATATCCATCGTCATCTGTCTCCAGATTCTGGGCATAGCGAGGCCGCTCACCATGCCCTGTAAATTACAGAGGGTGTGTTTTTATATTTAAATTGGGTTGCCCGGAGGGCGACGTTTGTTGAGCCTACAGCGTGGCGATCACCACTCGGCTACCGATCCGTCAGCGTGCCGCCACAACGGATTACGCCAGTCCGGCGCGCTTTTGCTAAGTTCAATCACCCTGGCCTCGTCAATGTCTACGCCAAGACCCGGTTTGGTTAAGGGTTTAAAGAAGCCGCCGTCCATGCTGAAGTCTTCTTTGTTTTTCACAAAGTCGAGCAGCTCCGCGCCCTTGTTATAGTGAATGCCCATGCTCTGCTCCTGGAATACCGCGTTGCGCGAAACAAAATCGATATGCAGGCAGGCAGCCAGGGCGATTGGACCCAGCGGGCAATGCGGCGCCAGCGCCACATCATATGCTTCCGCCATTCCGGCGATTTTATAGCATTCGGTAATGCCGCCCGCGTGGGATAAATCCGGCTGTAGAATCGCCAACCCGCCCGCGTCCAGCACGCGTTTAAATTCAAAACGCGAGAACATACGTTCGCCTGCGGCAATCGGAATATGCGTTTGCGCTGCCAGGCGCGGATAATATTCCGCCTGTTCCGCCAGCACCGGCTCTTCAATAAACAGCGGGCGATAGGGTTCCAGTTCTTTAATCAGCACCTTCGCCATCGGCGCGCTAACGCGACCGTGGAAGTCGAGCCCAAACTCAATTTCACTGCCGAAAGCTTCGCGGATTTGCGCCACGGTATTGACCGCCGCATCCACCGCACGGGAGTTATCAATCACGCCCATCTCTTCACAGCCGTTCAGCTTGAAGGTGTCAAAACCAATACCGCGCAATTTTTCAATACCGTCAATGACGTCTGCCGGACGATCGCCACCCACCCAGCTATAGGCCTTGATTTTGTCGCGCACTAGGCCGCCCATGAGCTGCCAGACCGGCGCATTCAACACCTTGCCTTTGATATCCCACAGTGCCTGGTCAATACCGGCGATGGCGCTCATCATAATCGGGCCGCCGCGATAAAAACCGGCCCGGTACATTACCTGCCATAGGTCGTTGATACGCGCCGGATCTTTCCCTATCAGGTAGTCGGCAAACTCATGTACTGCCGCCTCTACAGTACGTGCCCGACCTTCAATGACCGGCTCTCCCCAGCCAACCACGCCTTCATCCGTTTCGATTTTCAGGAACATCCAACGTGGAGGTAAACGGTACGTGGTGATGTGAGTTATTTTCATTTCACTGCCTCTCGATACGCATTAACAAATGCCGCAGCCTGCTGCGCGGTGCGTTCAACGGATTGCCCGGCGCGATAGAGATCGCTACCCAATCCCGCGCCCACACAGCCGGCTTTAATCCATTGCGCCAGGTTTTCCGGCGTCACGCCGCCGACGGCAAATAGCGGAACATCCGGCGGAAGTACCGCTTTCAGCGCGCTGATGTAGCCCGGACCAAACGCCGACGACGGGAAAATTTTTAACGCCTGTGCGCCTGCATCCAGCGCAGAAAAGGCTTCCGTTGCCGTGGCGCAGCCCGGACACACGGTCATGCCATAGCTCACCGCCCGGCGGATCACCTCCGGTTGGATATTCGGCGTGACGATCAGCTTGCAGCCCATCCCGGCAAGCTGGTCTACCTGTTCCGGTTTCAGTACGGTACCAGCGCCAATAAGCGCCCTGCCGCCATACGCCTTCACCACGAAAGAAATGCTTTTTTCCCACTGTGGGGAGTTAAGCGGAATTTCTATAGCGTCAAATCCCGCATCCACCACCGCGCCAACGTGCGCCAGGGCATCATCGGGCGTAATACCGCGTAAGATAGCGATGAGAGGGAGATTAGTTTGCCACTGCATGAGCGATGCTCCTTATTCCAGCCTGAAATGCCATATCGCCATCCACGGTTGAAACATCACGCCCAATAGCACTAAACGCCTGTTGGTAACGTGAGATCAGCGCGGGTCCAGCGACGAGAGTGATAGCCTGTTGCGCCGCGAAGGATTCGCTCATGCTGGCGACTTCCGCGCCAATCAACAGGCCGGAGAGGAAGTCGCTGACCTGCTCACGCGCAAGGTGTCCCAACACGTGCGAGGCGCGAACCTCAAAAAGAGAAGGCAGGACGGCAGGAGAATTAAGACCGCGCTCCAGCCCCGCGGCATAGGCGTCGCCAGAAACTTCCTGTTCCGGCAAACCAGCCCCGACCAGCGAGTGACGCAGCAACAAGTGATGGAGTTCGCCTGTCATCACAGTACGAAAATCATGAATTTGTTGCGTATCAGTCTGTACCCATTTGCAATGCGTGCCGGGCATGACATAGACAGAAGAAGGAGAAAGTTCGCGGGCGCCAAGCAGTTGCGTCTCTTCACCGCGCATCACGTTGTGGTTATCCTCGCGTGAGACACACAATCCGGGAATGATCCAGATGTTGTCGCCAACGGCGGTTAACTGTTCGCCAATAGCGGAGAACAGGGCGGGAACCGGCAGATAAGGCGCATTTTGCCAGCCTACGTTACTGCCGATCATGCCCGCCATTACCACTGGGGTGGCGCTGTCGCGCCAGTGTGTTGTGACTTCTGCTAACACCGCGTCAGGAGATTTACCGTTCAGGCGTGTAACGCCTGCTTCTGATTGCCTGCTCTCCAGGCATTTGTCGCCCTGGTAAAGCCAGGCGCGCAGATTGGTCGATCCCCAGTCAATTGCGATGTAGCGAGCTGTCATGTGATTTCCTTTAACCTTCGTGTCGAGCTGGCGATCATGGTTAATGCCGCCTGCTCTGCCGCATCGCCATCCTGATGCCGTATCGCATCGAATAGCGCCTTATGTTCCTGGAGCGTTTTCGGCATATTGGCCGCATCGCCCATCCAGGTCCGTTCAAATACCGCTCGCTGTAGCGAGCTGATCGCTACATTTAACTGTTGCAGTACCGGGTTATGCACCGACTGCAACACTGCTTCGTGATAGCGAATATCCGCCTCGTTAAACGCTTCCCGGTCCTGGTTGTTGGCAATCATGTCGTTTAGCGCCGACTCAATTTCAGCCAGATCGCTTGATGTTGCCCGTTCCGCCGCCCAGCGTGCTATTGCTGGCTCCACCAGGTTTCGTATTTCGCTCATCGCGCTGATAAGCCTCGGGTCGTAGTCATTTTCCAGCACCCATTGCAGCACGTCGGTATCGAGATAATTCCACTGGTTACGCGGTGCGATAAACGCGCCGCGATAGCGCTTCATTTCAATTAGCCGCTTCGCCATAAGCGAACGAAACACTTCGCGAATGATGTTGCGCGACGTTTCAAACTCCTCGCACAGATCCGCTTCCGCTGGCAGCGCCGAACCGGGTACGTATTTACCGCTGACAATCTGTTTGCCCAGCGTGATAACGATGCGATCGGTTTTATTGAGAGTCATAGAGAGTCCTTGTGCTCGATGTGAACTCTCTTACTTTACCGCGATAGCTGAATTACGCCGCAATTTTGTAGTACTAGCGTGATATCAACCGTCGTTATCATGCCATTAATGTAGTACAACATAATTATGTTGTACTACAATTTAGATCACAAAAACAACAATTGGTTATGGGAACGTTATAAGACGTAAACGAAAGACATAAAAAAACCCGCAGCAAGTGCGGGTCGTTAAGCGCGTATTTGCCCGATGGCGGCTATGCCTTATCGGGCGGGGAAATGGCCGGATGAGTGATCGGGGTTCAGCACAAATTTTTCAATCGCCCAGGCAACACCATCTTCAAGGTTCGATTTAGTCACAAAGTTAGCCACCTCTTTGACCGACGGAATGGCGTTGTCCATTGCCACGCCCATACCGGCGTATTCGATCATCGCAATGTCGTTTTCCTGATCGCCAATCGCCATCACCTCCTCTGGCTTAATACCCAGCGCCTCGGCCAGTGATTTTACGCCGGTGCCTTTATTAACCCGTTTATCGAGGATTTCAAGGAAGTACGGCGCGCTTTTCAGCACGGTGTACTTTTCCTTCACCTCTGCCGGTATACGCGCAATCGCCCGGTCGAGAACGGCAGGCTCATCGATCATCATAACTTTCAGGAACTGGGTGTTCGGGTCCATCTTCTCCGCTTCACAAAATACCAGCGGAATGGTCGCCACATACGACTCATGCACCGTGTAGTAGCTGATATCGCGGTTAGCGGTATAAAGCGTATTTCGGTCTAATGCGTGGAAGTGAGAACCCACCTCACGGGACAGTTTTTCCAGGTAACGGTAGTCATCATAGCTGAGCGCCGTTTGCGCAACCGTACTGCCGTCCCCTGCTTTCTGCACCAGCGCCCCGTTATAGGTGATGCAATAATCGCCGGGCTGTTCCATGTGAAGTTCTTTCAGGTAACTGTGCACACCCGCATACGGACGGCCTGTGGTCAGCACCACATTTACCCCTTTTTCACGCGCAGCGGCAATCGCGTTTTTAACCGCCGGAGAAATGGTGTGATCGGGCAGCAGAAGGGTGCCATCCATGTCGATAGCAATAAGTTTGATAGCCATGAAATCCCCGCATTAAATGAGTCCTGACTCATGCTAACGCGATTCCGCTCAAAAAACAGCAAAGAATCCGAGAGAAAGGGGGATAAGATTCACAAACGGGATTCCCCTTTTCAGGCCGTATTCTCCCTCCTGATGTATTAGATAACCTCATTAATCAAACAGAAAATACCGTTTTTCTAAAAGAATGTGTATTGCTACTTTGGACATCATCACTTAGAGCCTAATGGGATTGGTTCTTAATCAGTAAAAATCAACAAAAACTTATATTTTAAAATAACCTTATCCGATGAGAAGGAGATCGCTAATGTCGATGGCCCTTACCGCCCCCCCAACCAGGAAAAGATTTTTAATCGTTGCCTGTCTGTTTATTGGAATATTTATTGCTTATCTCGATCGCGTTAATGTTTCGGTATTAGCCGCGAATGAACCCTTCTTAGCCTATATGGGTATTGAAGGTATGCCATTGCAAATCGGCATGATGATGACCGTCTTTCTGGCCGCTTATGGTATCGCTAACGTTGTATTATCACCGCTTGGTGATTATCTCGGCCCCAGAAAAGCAATGATGCTTTGTATTCTGATCTGGACTATCGCTTTAATGATTGGCGGAGTCGCTACATCATTCGCTCTAATTATTATTTGCCGTATATTACTGGGCATCGGAGAGGGATTTTATTATCCACTGCAAAGCGTATTTATTAAAAACTGGTTCCCGAAGCAGGAACGCGGCAGAGCAAACGCGGCGTGGATCGTCGGCCAGTCAGTCGCTCCCGCCATTGCGATGCCTTTTTTCACCTGGTGGATAGGCACCCACGGCTGGCGCTCCAACTTCTTTTTATGCGCCGCTCTTGGGTTAATCCCACTCTGGCTACTTTGGCGATATGTTGCTGATAAACCAGAACAACATAAAAGTATCAGCGAGCAGGAACTGGCTTATATCAAAGCCGGGCAGGAAACGGAAAGCGCAGGCAGCAGCGAAAGTTTTATGTTGCGGGTAAAACCGGTGATTACCAACTACAGCTATTGGTTGCTGGTGCTGTGGTATCTGTGTCTGCAATGCCTGTACTGGGGGATGATTACCTGGCTGCCGACCTATCTAAAATCAGCCAGAGGGTTCAGTTGGGCGGAAATGGGCTGGCTGGCGTCGCTTCCCTTTGTCCTGTCGATATTTGCCAAAGCGGCCGCAGGCGTCTTCGTCGATAAAATAGGACGCAGCGCCCCCATATTAATGGTATTAATGTTTTTCGCTGGCGTCAGTATCTATTTCGGCACCATAACCGAACATAAATATATGTCAGCGGTACTCCTCTCCTTTGCTGTTGCTTTCTGTACGATGGGTACACCCGTTGCCTGGACGTTATTACAGGGAATGATACCCGGAAAATCTATTTCCGCCGCCAGCGGCGTAATGAACGGCGTCGCCAATGGACTCTCTTCATTATCCCCCGTATTTATCGGCTTATTTATTTCTATCACTGGAACTTATACCGGCGGCTTACTATGCCTGGTTTTTATCAGCGCTATCGCCGTGGTATCGGCATTAATCTTAACGATTAAAAAATATTAATTACGAGGAGTAAATGATGAAAATTACCAGCGTTGATATTATTGATGTGGCGAACGATTTTGCGTCCGCCACCAGCAAATGGCGTCCGGTGGTGGTAAAAATTAATACCGATGAGGGCATTTCCGGTTTTGGCGAAGTCGGGTTGGCCTACGGCGTCGGTGCCTCCGCAGGCATCGGCATGGCAAAAGATTTAGCCGCCATTATCATCGGCATGGACCCGATGAATAACGAAGCTATCTGGGAAAAGATGCTCAAAAAAACCTTCTGGGGGCAGGGCGGCGGCGGCATCTTTTCCGCTGCGATGAGCGGCATCGATATCGCGCTGTGGGATATCAAAGGCAAAGCGTGGGGCGTGCCGCTGTATAAAATGCTTGGCGGCAAAAGCCGCGAGAAAATAAGAACCTACGCCAGTCAGCTACAGTTTGGTTGGGGGGACGGCAGCGATAAAGATATGCTGACCGAGCCGGAGCAGTATGCACAGGCGGCACTGACCGCCGTCAGCGAAGGCTATGACGCAATAAAAGTGGATACCGTCGCAATGGATCGCCACGGCAACTGGAACCAGCAAAACCTCAACGGGCCTCTCACCGATAAAATCCTGCGTCTGGGCTACGACCGTATGGCCGCCATTCGCGATGCAGTCGGCCCGGATGTGGATATCATCGCCGAAATGCATGCCTTTACGGATACCACCTCGGCGATTCAGTTTGGCCGCATGATCGAAGAACTGGGCGTCTTCTACTACGAAGAGCCGGTCATGCCGTTGAACCCCGCGCAGATGAAGCAGGTTGCCGATAAGGTCAATATTCCACTGGCGGCTGGCGAACGTATTTACTGGCGCTGGGGATACCGTCCTTTCCTGGAAAACGGCAGCCTGAGCGTTATTCAGCCCGATATCTGCACCTGCGGCGGCATCACCGAAGTGAAGAAAATCTGCGATATGGCGCATGTTTACGACAAAACGGTGCAAATCCACGTTTGCGGCGGGCCAATTTCCACAGCAGTGGCGCTGCATATGGAAACCGTGATCCCGAACTTCGTCATCCACGAACTGCACCGGTATGCGCTGCTGGAGCCGAATACACAGACCTGTAAATACAACTACCTGCCGAAGAACGGCATGTACGAAGTCCCGGAGCTTCCCGGCATCGGCCAGGAACTGACCGAAGAAACCATGAAAAAATCACCAACCATCACCGTAAAATAAGCCAACTGTCTGCCTGCGCCGCAGGCAGACACCCTGTATTTGCGAGTCGTATCAACGCGACCTTATCCAGCCTGAGATAAAATCCTCTCAGTAAAGGGGTAACACAGGTGGCAAATGAATTTAACTATCCGGCAATTTCGCGCGTTTCTGGCCGTCGCGGATTTGCGTAGTTTTACCGCCGCCAGCAAATATCTGTGCATCACGCAGGGAGCTGTTAGCGGTTTAATCAACGAAATGGAAAGCCAGATGGAGGTTTCCCTTTTCGACCGCACTTCGCGCGTGGTGAAGCTATCGCCCGACGGCGAAAAGTTTTTACCCGCCGCCATGCGGGTTGTTGAAGAGTTTCAACGGGCCGAAAATTATGCCCGCGACCTGAAAGAGATCAAAAAATCCCTGGTGCGGGTTGTTGGCGCGCCGCTGATCGCCTGTGCTTTTCTGCCGCAAATCATCCATGCCTTTAAGCGGCAGCATCCGCATACCCACGTACAGCTTATTGATAAGCCCATGTCGCAATTACAAAAAAGCATTATGTTGGGAGAAGCCGATTTTGGTATCGGCCCGGAGCGGCCGCTGGAACCGGAAATCGACAAACAAACGCTGTTCACAACGGAAATCGCCCTGTACTGCCATCCGGACTATCGGCTGCATAAAAAAACGGTTCGCTGGGAAGAGATTCAAAGCGAAGAGCTGATCGCCGTTGGCAACGAATCCATTCCGATGATCTCCGCAACCGCTGGCGTGCGCATTAAGCCCAAAATGACGGTGGAACATATGGCGACCGCCATGTCGCTGGCGGCGCAGTGTGAAGGCGTGGTGATCGCCGGAACCTTTTCCCGCCATTACGCCAAAAGCTACCAATTAGCGACCTGTTCGCTCACGCCTCCGCTGCGGCGCAATATGAACCTTTATTTCCATGCGTGGCGCGCACAAACGCCCGCCACTCAGCGCTTTAGAGATTTTTTATTCAGCTATGTCGATGAACATCATGATGCCCCGGCCAACCAGCGGTAGGCCGGGGATTAAGGCAGGTTAAATATCGATATTCGCTGCTTTCAGGGCGTTCTCTTCGATAAAGGCACGACGCGGCTCAACGGCATCACCCATCAGCGTGGTGAACAGCTGGTCGGCAGCAATCGCATCTTTGACGGTCACACGCAGCATACGGCGGCTTTCCGGGTCCATGGTGGTTTCCCACAGCTGATCCGGGTTCATTTCACCCAGACCTTTATAACGCTGGATAGCCAGACCGCGACGTGATTCTTTCACCAGCCACTCCAGCGCCTGCTCGAAGCTGGTTACCGGCTGGCGACGCTCGCCGCGTTCGATAAACGCATCCTCTTCAATCAGACCGCGCAGCTTCTCGCCCAGCGTGCAGATACGACGATATTCCGCGCCGGTCACAAACTCGTGATCCAACGGATAATCGGTATCCACGCCATGCGTACGCACGCGAACGATCGGCTCGAACAGATTCTGTTCCGTATTAGTATGAACATCGAACTTCCACTGACTGCCGTGCTGCTCTTTCTCGTTCAGCTCGGTAATCAGCGCATTCACCCAGCGCGTTACAGTCTGCTCATCAGAAAGATCGGCTTCGGTCAGAGTTGGCTGATACACCAGCTCTTTGAGCAGCGCTTTCGGGAAGCGACGCTCCATACGACCAATCATTTTCTGCGTGGCGTTATATTCAGAGACCAGTTTTTCTAACGCTTCGCCGGATAGCGCTGGCGCATGAGCGTTCGCGTGCAGAGTCGCACCGTCAAGCGCGATGGAAATCTGGTACTGATCCATCGCTTCGTCGTCTTTAATGTACTGTTCCTGCTTGCCTTTCTTGACTTTGTACAGCGGCGGCTGCGCAATGTAGACGTGGCCGCGCTCGACGATTTCCGGCATCTGACGATAGAAGAAGGTCAACAGCAGCGTACGGATGTGCGAGCCGTCGACGTCCGCATCGGTCATGATGATGATGCTGTGATAGCGCAGCTTGTCCGGGTTGTACTCGTCGCGACCGATACCGCAGCCCAGCGCGGTGATCAGCGTCGCCACTTCCTGAGAGGAGAGCATCTTGTCGAAGCGCGCTTTCTCGACGTTGAGGATTTTACCTTTCAGCGGCAGAATCGCCTGGTTCTTGCGGTTACGCCCCTGCTTCGCAGAGCCGCCCGCGGAGTCCCCTTCCACCAGGTACAGTTCGGACAGCGCCGGGTCGCGTTCCTGGCAGTCCGCCAGTTTGCCCGGCAGGCCCGCTAAATCCAGCGCGCCTTTACGACGGGTCATTTCACGGGCGCGACGCGCCGCTTCACGCGCACGCGCGGCGTCGATAATTTTGCCGACGACAATTTTCGCGTCAGATGGGTTTTCCAGCAAGTATTCGCTCAGCAGTTCGTTCATCTGCTGTTCCACCGCCGATTTCACCTCGGAAGAGACCAGCTTGTCTTTGGTCTGCGAGGAGAATTTCGGGTCCGGTACTTTTACGGAAACCACCGCAATCAGACCTTCACGGGCATCGTCGCCAGTGGCGCTGACTTTGGCTTTTTTGCTGTAGCCTTCTTTGTCCATGTAGGCGTTCAGCGTACGGGTCATCGCCGCACGGAAGCCTGCAAGGTGAGTACCGCCGTCACGCTGCGGAATGTTGTTGGTAAAGCAGTAGATATTTTCCTGGAAACCATCGTTCCACTGCAGCGCTACTTCGACGCCGATACCGTCTTTTTCGGTGGAGAAGTAGAAGATATTCGGGTGGATCGGCGTTTTATTCTTGTTCAGATATTCAACAAACGCCTTGATGCCGCCTTCGTAGTGGAAATGATCTTCTTTGCCATCGCGCTTGTCGCGCAGGCGGATGGAAACGCCAGAGTTCAGGAATGACAGTTCACGCAGGCGTTTCGCCAGGATCTCATATTCAAATTCAGTGACGTTAGTGAAGGTTTCGTGGCTCGGCCAGAAACGTACCATCGTGCCGGTTTTATCGGTATCGCCAGTGACGGCCAGGGGTGCCTGCGGCACGCCGTGCTCGTAGATCTGACGGTGAATTTTGCCATCTCGCTGGATAACCAGTTCCAGTTTTTGCGACAGAGCGTTGACTACCGAGACGCCCACGCCGTGCAGACCACCAGAGACTTTATAGGAGTTATCGTCAAATTTACCGCCCGCGTGCAGAACGGTCATGATCACTTCCGCCGCCGAGACGCCTTCTTCCGGGTGAATACCGGTCGGAATGCCACGGCCATCATCCGTTACGGACACGGAATTATCGGCGTGAATAGTCACGACGATATCTTTACAGTGTCCCGCGAGCGCTTCGTCGATAGCGTTATCTACCACCTCGAATACCATGTGGTGCAGACCGGTGCCGTCATCCGTGTCGCCGATATACATACCCGGGCGCTTACGCACCGCATCCAGCCCTTTCAGGACTTTGATACTGGAGGAGTCATAAGAATTCGACATCAACGTTTCTCGCTCATTTAATCTTGGGTTAATCCGTTATTTTACCCTTTTCCACGGTAAACATCTTCGAATTTTCATCCGACATGTCTATAACGTGTTCAGCGCTAATTGCGCTGACAAAGACCTGCGATTGCGTGGCTTTTAAGCGGCTGGCCAGCAGTCCGCGACGCGCATCGTCAAGTTCAGAGGCAAAATCATCTATCAGGTACAGGCAGCGCCGCCCGCTTTCGCGGGTGAGGAACTCGCCCTGCGCCAGACGTAAGGCGCACATCAATAACTTTAGCTGCCCGCGCGACAGGGTATCTTCCACCGGCGCGCCGTCGGCGCGAATGCGAAAGTCCGCTTTATGCGGCCCGTGCGCGGTGTAGGTCAACATACGGTCACGCTCAAAGCTTCGCTCCAGCACGTCCGCATAGTCTGTCTCTTTCTCCCAGCCGCGCTGGAAAGAGAACGTCAGGGAAAATTCAGGTAAAAACTGCTGACAGGTATCCGCCATGTCCTGTGCGATAGCGCTACTGTACTCCGCCCGCCAGGTACTAATTTGTTCCGCCAGCGGAATCAGCTCTTTATCCCACGGGCGCAATTGCTCATAACGACTCACCTGGCGCAGCGCAGCATTACGCTGTTTCAGCAATCGTTTCAGGTTGCTCCAGGCGGTGAAGAATCCGGCTTCGTTGTGAAAGCATCCCCAGTCAAGGAACGCTCTTCTGTATTTGGGGCCGCCGTTGAGTAAAGTAAACCCCTCCGGCGTAATCAACTGCATCGGCATTAAATGCGCCAGCTCCGCGATCTTGTGACCGTCGGTACCGTCGATACGGACTTTGCTGTCGCCCTGCTTATCTTTGGTTAAGCCAATCGACGTCTCACGCTCTTCGCCCTGCAGGCGCCCGTGGAGAACAAACGCTTCCTGCTCATGACGAATCACGCGGCCAGGCTGCAAACTGCGAAACGCCCGACCGTGGCCAAGCGTATAGATAGCTTCCAGCACGCTGGTTTTGCCGCTGCCGTTGGCGCCAACCAGGAAGTTAAAGCCGGGGGATAAAGCGAGATCCGCATTTTCTATGTTGCGGAAGTCTTTGATTAAAAGGCGCGTCAGTGACATATATTAGTACATTCGTCCAGGGGCGTGTGTGTCGCAGCCAGTTCGTCTACCGCCAGCGCGCAGAAAGCGGAGCGTACACGAAGTACGTGAGCATTTCGAGCACTGCCGGGAGGCGAAATGGCAAGTAAACCAGCCCCTTTTCAGATTCTACAGCCTCATTGGCATAACAACGTAGGCAGCACTCTGTGACGCCGCATCCTCAATCTGTACGCTGGATACGGAATCCGTCAGCATAATGCGCACGGTTTCGCACTTCAGCGCATTGAGCACGTCCAGCACGTAACTGACGTTAAAGCCGATTTCCATCTCCGTCCCGCCGTAGCTCACGTCCAGAATCTCTTCCGCTTCTTCCTGCTCCGGGTTATTGGCGGTGATTTTGAGCTGATTCTCACTGACGTACAGACGCACGCCGCGGAATTTCTCATTCGAGAGGATTGCTGCGCGGGCAAACGCCTGCTTGAGGATATCGCAGCCCGCTTCCAGATGTTTATCCGGATTCTTCGGCAGAACGCGACGGTAATCCGGGAAGCGACCATCCACCAGCTTCGAGGTGAAGATAAAGTCGCCAACGTGCGCGCGGATATTATTACTGCCGATCTGCACGCGCAGCGGGTTTTCACCGCCGTCGAGCATACGCATCAGTTCAATCACGCCTTTACGCGGCACAATCACCGAGTGGCTGGGTAAAGACGCTTCCAGCGGCATTGAGCACACCGCCAGGCGGTGGCCGTCGGTCGCGACAGTGCGCAGTTCGCTACCTTCCGTTTCAAACAGCATACCGTTTAAGTAGTAGCGCACATCCTGATGAGCCATCGAAAACTGGGTCGCTTCAATCAGGCGCTTCATCGTGGCCTGCGGCAGCGTAAATTCAACTTCGCTTTGCCAGTCGTCAAGATTCGGGAAATCGGCGGCAGGCAGCGTAGACAGCGAGAAGCGGCTACGGCCAGAACGCACCAGCATCCGATCGCCTTCCAACTGAACGGCAATCTCCGCGCCCTCCGGCAGGCCGCGGCAGATATCAAAGAATTTCCGCGCCGGCACGGTAGTGGCGCCCGGCTCATGCGGCTGAGAAAGCGTAACGCGCGCGACCATCTCCATTTCAAGATCGGTGCCGGTCAGAGAAAGCGTACCGTCCGCTACCTGGAGGAGCAGGTTACCGAGAATCGGCAGCGTAGGACGACCGCCCAGCGGGCCGCTGACCTGCTGAAGCGGTTTTAATAAATGTTCACGTTCAACGGTAAATTTCATAGGATCACGACGACAATGTTCTGATTAAATTCGAAAAATCTTCTTTGATATCGTGGCTTTCTTCACGCAGTTGCTCAATTTTACGACAGGCATGAAGTACGGTAGTGTGGTCGCGCCCGCCAAACGCATCGCCGATTTCCGGCAGACTGTGGTTGGTGAGTTCTTTTGCCAGCGCCATAGCCATCTGGCGCGGACGTGCTACCGAGCGAGATCGACGCTTAGAAAGCAGATCCGCAATTTTGATTTTGTAATACTCGGCCACCGTCTTCTGAATATTGTCGATGGTGACCAGTTTTTCCTGCAACGCCAGTAAATCGCGCAGCGCTTCGCGCACAAAGTCGATAGTAATCGCCCGGCCGGTAAAGTTGGCATTGGCGATCACCCGGTTCAGCGCGCCTTCCAGTTCACGTACGTTAGAGCGTAGACGCTTGGCGATAAAGAACGCTACTTCGCCTGGCAGACGAATATCATTTTCGTCCGCTTTTTTCATCAGGATCGCCACGCGGGTTTCCAGCTCTGGTGGTTCGATCGCCACTGTCAGCCCCCAACCAAAGCGGGACTTGAGACGATCCTCAACGCCGTTGATCTCTTTCGGATAGCGATCCGACGTCAAAATGATCTGCTGATTGCCTTCCAGCAGAGCGTTAAAGGTATGGAAAAACTCTTCCTGGGATCGTTCTTTATTGGCGAAGAATTGAATATCGTCGATCAGCAATGCGTCAACGGAGCGGTAGTAGCGTTTAAACTCTTCGATGGCGTTATTTTGCAGGGCTTTTACCATGTCCTGCACAAAGCGCTCGGAGTGCATATACACGACTTTCGCGTTGGGTTTGCGCGCCATAATGCCGTTACCCACCGCGTGCAGCAGGTGAGTTTTACCCAGACCGGTGCCGCCATAGAGGAATAACGGGTTATAAGCGCCGCCAGGATTATCCGCCACCTGACGTGCCGCCGCGCGCGCCAGTTGGTTGGATTTACCTTCGACGAAGTTATCAAATGTATGTTTAACATTGACGTTGGAGCGGTAGGTCGGCTCCGCCGGCGCTGGTACGTTATCCCAGCCCGAACGGGCCGCAGGCGCTACGCGCTGCGGCTGCGCCGTCGTTGTCTGCGTAGGCGCGACAACGTTATGCACAGGCGTTTTTAGCGTTTGCGTAACGGGCTTTGTTCCCACTTCAAAACGCAGTTGTGGGGCATCCGCGCCGCAGAATGTGTTGAGTAATCCATTGATATTGTTGAGGTACTTATCTCTTACCCAATCGAGCACAAAACGGTTTGGCGCATACAAAGCCAGCGTGTTATCGCTCAGTTCCGCCTGCAACGGGCGTATCCACATACTGAATTCTGTGGCTGGTAACTCATCCTGCAATCGGGCAAGACACTGCTGCCAAAGCGAAAGTGACAC